>CAVYDY010000004.1:0-437078 GCA_963767495.1 uncultured Chloroflexia bacterium | reverse complement strand
TCGACAATCTCTTCACCAGCGGCCACAACATCCCCTTCGGCATCGGCAGCCACGCCTGCATCAGCGGCAGCGACAATATTGCCGTCAGCATCCGTCACATAGCCGGCGGCAAAATCGGCAATCTCGCCCGAGAGCTCATCACCAACCGTCATCGTCACCACAGTGGCATCGTAGCCCTGCACGCTGTCGATCAACGCTTCCGAATACTGGTCTTCCAGCAGCAGCAGCAGCGCCGAGCTGTCGGGCACCAGTTCCGCGCCGAGTTCCTCTAGATCCTCCTTGGGAACAACGCGACCCCAATAGTGACCCGCCGCGCCGCCGATGGCGGCACCGCTGGCGCCCAGAGCCAAAACGGCCGCGGGACCGCCGAGAAGACCCAATGTGCCGCCAACGAGCGCGCCCGCGGCCGCGCCCCAGCCGCCGTGGCCAGGCTCGTGGATGTGCACTTTGCCCTTCTCGTCCTGGGAAACGAGGCATTCGGCCTCGATCTTAAAACCTTCCAGGATGCCCGAATCTTTGATCATCTCCAGATTCTGTTTTGCGGCATCTTCACCGGCAAAAGTCAAGGCTACAATCTTGTACACAGCTGATCCATTGTCTTCATTACCCATGATATTTTCTCCTTGTCAATATCACTATGGTGCAAAGCACCTGATTGTGGCTGCTAAATTACTCAATAAAACAAGTTTGAATTAATAAAGACGCTGCGCGGCAGCCGTTACCATCACGCCTTTACTTTGTGACCAATCCAACTACGACCAGTTAGGTTTCCCTCTCTGTGTCGTTCAGGCAAGGATCTTCATCGGGAGCAAAACGTTCGACGGACACAATGGTATGCTCCAGGTTGTAGAGGGCATTAATTATGCCGACCAGCACGGCTTGATCGGCGACTTCGCCAACCATCTCTGTTTGTTTCAGATCGCCGGCTTCTTCAATAGGAGCAGACGTCATGCCCCAAAGGCGTTCCGCCCAACTGCTTTCCAGACCACCGTAAACACATATGTGGTAGGTGGCCGGCATATCTTGAAATAGCTTCATTGCCGAACCTCGTTTGCCCACCTGGGTTGAGACACGCAAGTCCATTGACTACATTGCGCGATGCTCGTGGAGCACACGTTCGACAGGCAGAACGGAAGTCGCAGGTTGCAAAGCACATTTATGATCCCAGCTAGCGCCGTCTGATTAACCACTTTGCCAATCAACCTTATCTACTCCAGCTTGCCGATACTCGAAGGCCTGCACCGGGAAGCCCCGATCGACCAGCATGTGAAGAGTTCCGAGGAAGGCTTCCAGATCGCGCGGATATACGACCAGAGTGGTGCTGTGGACGGCTCCTTGTTCCAAGTGCTCATGGATCTGTATGTCTTCGAAGAAGTCGGCCCAATTCACATCGAACGAGCCGCTAAGTTTTATCCTGGAAAGTCCACAAGGTTCAGGCACAGATAATATTCCTATGACACCGGTAAACTCGAATCAGTAAATGAGTCAGTACGAGCTTACACCTGATGGCGCGTTGGCACATCAGGATAAATTCCTGAAAAATTCCTGATATTGATGAGGAGGGAAACGCAGAGCTAGCAGTTACTGAGTGCTTGGATGGTTATTTATGATGTCGTATTGCGTGTTGGGTGAATGCGTATGCAGCACGTCGACCGTATAACGCACCCAACTAGAAATCAGTCAGCGAGGATCCCATGGACTTGGGCGGCTTCGACGATGGCGCGCCGGCCGCGTACGCCGAGCTTGTCACCCATATGGCCGATATGGGTGCTTACTGTTTTCGGGGAGATGAACAGGGCTTCTGCAATTTCCTTGTCGGTGTAGCGCCTTGCCAACAGTTGCAGGACGTCCAGCTCACGATTGGTCAGCAGCGCAGAACCTGGGGTTGTGGTGAGTGGTTGCGCCACAATGGGCGACGCTTCGTCTGGGCCATAAGCCGCGAGGATTTCGTTGATGTACGCCGGCGCCACCCCCTGGCGCGCCAGTTTCTGCAACGGCTCCTTCAGCGCTGGGCCCAGATCGACAAAGAGGCGGAGGAAACCGCTGGGAGCAGCTAAGGCAATCGAGTCGGAGAGAGTCGCCAGTGCCTGTGGCTCGTCGCCTTCCGCGCTGAAAAGCATCGCCTGCAAAGCCAGGACACGAATGCGGATTGTCGTGTAATGGATTGAACTGTAAAAATCGTTCATGCGGGCCAAAAGTTCACGAGCTTGCTGCCGGCTTACTGACGTGTCTTGCGCCAGCAGAATCAGCGCCAGCACCTCGGGCGGCACAAAGAGATTGGCTGTCAGCAAGGGTCTAAACGGCCCATATTGCTCTGCCCACTGGCTGGCTGCCGCCAGATACCCCTGCCGCAGCGCCAACTCTGCTTGAAAAGCACGAACGTTGAACAACATTACTTCGTTCTGCAATTCAAGCCCAAACGAAATCATTAGATCAACAATTTCCAGCGCTTCTTCCGGCCTGCCCTGTACCTGACGGATTCTGGCCAGCATGATGGCGCTGTTCAAGAAGCAGTTTAAACTCGGCATGTGGGGCTGCATGACCAGCGGCAGCAGGAATTTCTCGGCGGTAGTCAGATCGTTGCGCTGATAATGATAGAGTCCGAGATGATACCGCGACCAGGTAGCAGTTTCGGTGCCATCGGAGAGAGCGCTGTTGTCAACGGCATGGCGCGCGACTTGCACCATGCCCGTTAAATCCCCTGCGAGCCAATGCATGAAGCAAGCCATGACAGCCAGGGCAATCTGGCTGTCCTCCTGAACGGACTCGCCATGCTGATAGAACGTCGCATAGGCCCGCGTCAGATCTCCAATCGCCAAGTAACTGATACTCTGGTAACCGCGCGCGAACCCACGGAGATAGCTGTCGCTGAGCGGGAGTTTCTCCAGAGCCTGCTGGGCGGTCTTAATACTGCGCGCAAAATCACCGCCAAAATAGAACAGGCCGGCGCGGCGAGCATCCACTTCCCCCTGCAGGCGTTTGGCCCTTTCGGGTGGCAGGGCAGGGAGTAGCGCCTCGACGCGCTCAAGCAGTGCTGGCACTTCAGCGGGCTGATTGCGGATAAATTTCAACCAGATCTCAATCTGCAGCAGATCCGGCTGTTCGTCGATCACCTCACGCGGAAACATGCCCAACCAGCGATCTGCGCGCTGCCATTCGCTTCGATTGAGCAAGTCGTAACGATGCTGTGCCACGATCTGTAGCACAGCCACCATATCGCCGGCTGCCACGGCCTGCCGTAGCGCCTCATCCAGGTCGCCGTTCGCAGCATACCACGCGCTGGCCCGCAGGTGCAGGGCCGCAATCTCAGCTGAGCCGTGCATCTGTTCCAGGCGCGCGCGCAAGAACTGTCGAACTATGTCATGTATGCGGTACCAGTGCTGCTGATCATCCATGGGCGTCAGGAAAAAATCTGTGCGCTCCAGCCATTCCAGAATGGGCTGGCCGCTGGCCATCTTTTCAGACATGCCCGTCACAGCCTCGCACAGTGGACCGCACAATTGATCGAGGATGGAGGTCTTGATCAGGTATTCCTGGATGGAAATCGGCAGATGCGACAACACCTCGGCCGTCATATAGTCCATGACGTAGGGGTTCTTGCCCAGGGTGTCTGCCGCGAGCATAGTCGTCGGCTGCTGACGCAGGTACAAAGCGAGCAGACGCAAGCCGACCGGCCAGCCGCTGATGTTGGTAGTCAATACAGAGATGGCCCGCTCGTCGAGACTCAGCTTCATGCACTCCACCAGGAACCGTCTGGTTTCCTCCGCTGTGAACCATAGATCAACCCTGCGTAATTCCGTGACATCGCCACGTGCTCGCAGCCTGGCGAGCGGCAAAGGTGGATCTCGTCGGCTGGCGATGACCAGGTGCAGGGTGCGGGGTGGGTGCAGCAGGATGTCTGTCATGAGGTCGTGAATCGTCTGATTGCGAATGACCTGGTAGTCGTCCAGAACCAAAATGAAGTCTTGTTCGACGGCCGCCAGATCATTTATCAGAGTACGCGCAATCGTATCGGGGGATGGCAGGGTCACCCCGCTCACGGCGGCGAGCGTGTTGTCGACCACCGGGAACAGCGCCCGCAAAGCCCTGATCAGGTAGGTTGTGAAGAGGCCCAGGTCGTTGTCACGCTCATCCAGCGACAACCAGGCATAAGGCAGGTTGCAGGTCTCTAACCACGTGCTTAACAGCGTTGTTTTGCCACCGCCGGCTGAGGCGACCACGAGCGTCAGACTTTGGGCAGCATTTAGTTGCTCCATAAGCTGGGGGCGCGCAACCAGGCGGTGCCC
Source organism: uncultured Chloroflexia bacterium (assembly GCA_963767495.1). Taxonomy (GTDB): domain Bacteria; phylum Chloroflexota; class Anaerolineae; order Promineifilales; family Promineifilaceae; genus JAACFF01. The sequence goes on along the minus strand of CAVYDY010000004.1, from coordinate 432,792 downwards.
GACACGCGGCCGCTGCAGCTTGGTCAAAGTGATTGCGGAGGTACTGCCTTCTGACGGCGCGGGTGTTGGTTGGGATTCAAGTGTGGACATGACGTATCAAATCACTCGGCGTGACCCTTAGTACAACTGGCGATTCCTCTTTTCTGGTGACAATCGTCTAGCACATTTCTGTACTTTTAAGATCTCGTGTAGCATATTATAGCGTCGCGTAGAAGAAAGGCTCATGATGTGACGCACCAGGTTACGGCGCGGCGGCGCCGTTACTAAACAATAAATGCTTTCCCCGGCGGCAGTTTCCAGAGCCAGCCCGCCCTACACAAATATCCGTTCAGAAAATGCGACAGGGACCCATTGATGGATGTTAATTATTTTTGTTGCGCCAGCGCAGTTCGTTGTTCCAAGTACGAATAAAGCGTTGATCTCGATATGCCCATCATCTCGCAGATTTCCTTGATGGTGTGTTTCTTGCGGCCATCGGGGCTGGTGTCGTCGTAGAGTTGATACAGGCGCTGCACTTGTTTCTCATCTAGCGCCCTACGTCTCCCGCCCTTCTTGCCCCTCGCCCAGGCAGATGCGAGACCAGCTCTGGTACGATCGCGGATAAGATTGCGCTCGAACTCCGCCAAGGCGCCGAAGATATGGAAAACCAGCACGCCACCAGGTGATGTTGTATCCACCGGGTCTTGCAGGCTTTTAGAGCCTATCCTTCGTTCCTCAAGTTGGTTAACTAATTCAATCAGATCTTTCAGCGAACGGCCGAGACGGTCCAGCCGCCATACCACCAGAACATCTTTCCCATCGCGTAAGAAATCGAGAGCTTCCTGAAGCCCTGGTCGCTCCGACTTGGCACCGCTGACCTTGTCATAGAAGATCTTTTCGCAGCCGGCTTCCTTTAGTGCATCTTCTTGCAGAGCGAGGTTTTGGTCATCAGTGCTGACGCGTGCATAGCCAATGTACATGCTGTCATTATACAGTCCGGAAACTTATCAGTTCAAGAGTAATTCGGATTTTGATTTCCGTACTGGGTTTCCGCACTGGCTTTAGACGCTTTTCGGCCAGTTCTTGTGGGGTGGGCGCACGTGTCCATAAAACGGAGGATAGATAGGGATGAATACGGCCGGCAGCACTCAAACCACATACCAGTATGAAATGCCATCATATGTCAACGAGTTTGATGACCCTTTCTTGTCTATTTCGGGTATTCGTGTACTTCCGGCCACCAGTCGCTGGAAGCCATGGAATCCCCTGACTGGTTGAAAGAGACAGAAGCTGTTCGCTCAACGTCAAATTAAGTCAGCACCCCGCAGACTAGAATATTGCGGAGTAGAAAGCTGATCAACCCGCTTGCTGACGCTGTTTCTTGCTGCAGCCCATAGATCAACTCACGACTGATCAATATAACTGCAAATGAGGGAGGACAGAAGCGTAAGGTGCACGGACAGGACAGGAATTTGTCAGGAGCCGGCGATCAATCTATCATCCACAGCACCATGGATAGTTCAGCATACAACGAAATTTACCGCCAGAAGGCGCAGCAGTACCAGGACCTGGTGTCACACGAAGATTACCAGGGCAATATCCTGCCGGCGCTGCAAGAGATAATCGATCCCAACGGCCGTCTGGTCATCGACCTGGGCGCGGGAACGGGACGTTTGGAACAGATCCTGGCGCCGCTGGCCAAGGCCGTCTACGGCTTCGACATTTCACCGGCGATGCTGGCCGTCGCCGCACAGGAGTTGAAGAGCGGCCCGCACAGGAATTGGGGGCTGGCCGCGGCCGATCATCGTGAGCTGCCCCTGCCGCCTGAAACGGCCGATTTGATTGTCTCTGGTTGGAGCCTCTGCTACCTGGCGCTGGATCAGGAAGAGCCTTGGCGCGAGCCGCTGCGCGACGTATTCGGCCGTTTTGCGCGTCTGCTGCGGCGCGGCGGGACAATCATCATCCTAGAAACCATGGGTACCGGCTTCATAGAGCCCCACCCCCCGGATTTCATGCTCGATTACTTCGCTTTCTTGGAGGAATTAGGCTTTCAGTCGACCTGGATCCGTACTGACTACGAGTTTGAATCGCCTGAAGAGGCGGAAACCCTGGCCCGTTTCTTCTTTGGTGATGAATTAGGCGACCAGGTCGCCGAAAGCGGCTCAAATATCCTTCCCGAGTGCACCGGTATCTGGTGGTTGAAGGATGCTGACACAGTTTTAGGCAATCAACGGGAAAATCAGCCGTAAACAGCCTTGTATTGCAGTGCTACACGAATTATTGGGGTCTCACTGCGCGTGCAGCGCTTCCACAGGCTCCAATCTAGAGGCATACCACGCCGGGTAGATCGATACCACGCCTACCACAATCAGCAGCAGCAGCGAAAGCATCAAGAACTGCCCGGGGGCATACCCCCCTTTCAGCGTTGTGCCGACGGCCATGCCTTCGACCAACGCAGCCGTTTCCACCGGCAGCGAGATACCGACGACCGCCATATAGGTGACCGCCCCCATCCCCAAGATCAGCCCGGCGGCGACGCCGAAAACAGCCAAAATGATCGCTTCGAACAACACCAGCAGCATAATCTGGCGCCCATTCATGCCCAGGGAGGTCAGAATGCCGATTTCGCGCGTGCGCTCAAACACGGACATCAGGAGTGTATTGGCGATGATGACCGCCACGACCAGGAAGACGATCACATAGATGATGTAGTAAAAAAAGAGCCCTGCTTCCACGCTGTCCAGCAGGATGCTGTTTAGGTCCTGCCATGTCTTAACCGTTGTGTTCTCTCCCCGAAACAAAGCGGCCATCGTTTCGGCGTCCTCTTGATCATTCAGCATTACAATCATGCTGCTGACGCGATCCCCCACGCCGCTGAAGGCCTGTGCCTGTGCCAGGGGCAAAATCACCCGGTTCTGATCAATGCCGGGGAATCCTGTATCAACCAGCCCCACGACGGTGAAAATTCCTTCCTGACCTTCTCCGTTGGCATTGCTTGCCGCCAGGCTGACCCGCTGCCCGACCACGATCTCCATCTGATCGGCGAGGATTCTACCGACCAGCATCGTTCCCCGGTCGTCAGCCTGCAGGTATTCGCCGGCGACGATTCCTTCGCGGATTGGCGTGTGAAATACATCATCCGGATCGATGCCCACCACTTCGATGCCGGTCGATTCACGCGGTGTGCTCAATAGACCGCTGGTCCATAATACGGGTGCGGCGGAAGCGACTCCGTCAACCGCTTCAATGCGGCCGGCCAGTTCCTCGCCATCACGCAGCAAATCCTGAGAGAGCAGGCTTGCCTTCTCAACTTCGTACTCGGCATTGCGTATCTGCAAGTGACCCGTGGTCACGCGAATGTTGTCGGCCAGAGAGTTGGCAACCATCCCTTCAATCAGACCGGCCATCAACATGGCGACGACCAGCCCCAGGGCGACCGCCAGCGCGGTCAAGGCACTGCGACGGCCGTTGCGAACAACACTGCGGTATGCCATCGACATGAATTTCTTGATTGCCATAAATGTCTCCATCAAGACCTGCGAGCTCTTCTCCGATCCTGGTCTTGAGTAGATAGTTCCCAAGACCTCGCAGGTCTAGGGCTTTCTCGCTAAACGAAGTGCAGCGACTCCGCCGGTTCTTTACGCGAGGCCTGCCAAGCAGGAATAATTGAAGCCAAGACAGCCACAAGGACGGCGGCCAGGCCATACTGGATAATCGTTCCCGACGTGATGGCGGGGTAGACCGTATCGCCCATCAGGGCATAGATCTCACCCGCCTCGTCCACGTTCTCCATCATCGAGCCAAAATAGATACCAGAGCGGCTGAGCGTCGACATCAGAAGCCAGCTGACGAGACAGCCAATGGCGGCCCCGGTCACGCCGATGAATGCACCCTCAAGCACGAACAGCCCCATCGTTTGCCGCCCCTTCATCCCTAGAGCCGCCAGGACGCCCATCTCTCGCGTCCGTTCATAGACAGCCATGAGCATCAAGTTCAGAATGCCGATACCGGCCATGATCAGCATGATGCCACCAAGAGCAACGCCGAAGGCGCGATCCGTGGCCAGCGCCTCGGCAAATTCCGGGCGCAGACTGAAGATCGAATCGACCTCGTAGTTGGGCAGCCGGGGCGCAATGCTGTCGATCAGAGCCCCTTCCTGGCCAATATCACGCAGAATAACGGTGATTTCCGTTTCCTGCCCGCGCAGGTTGTACAGGGTCTGCGCTGCCGGCAGGTTCATATAAAGAAGCGCTTTCTCAGCCTCGCCCAATCCCAGGTCAAAGATGCCGACGACAGTCATCGTGCGCTGTCGCATCGATTCATCTTTGCGCCGCCCTAGCAAGGAAACGCGATCGCCTACGCTCACTTCGAGCTGGTCGGCCAACGCCTGGCCGATGACGATTTCGTGATTGTCTTCAGGCAGCAAGAAACGGCCCGCGCTCATGTTCGCCGCGGCGAGGTTTACCGGGGCTTCCACCAGCGGGTCGATGGCGGTGATGCTGACCGCCTGCGAGGAGTCGCGGTTGCTGATCAGGCCGCCGGTGATGATCCGTTTTGACGCCGCGACGACATTTGGCTCAGACCTGACCATTTCCAGGACAGTATCTGGGTCATTGAGCGGCAGAAGCGGCAGCCTGGTCGACTTCTCGCGATAGCCAGGTGCGTGAATCAATACGTTGCCGCCGTACAATCGGACCACATTTCCGTAGATCGCCTCGTCGAAGCCGTCCATGAACGCTTCCATGAAGATGAGCATCACCAGGCTCAGCACGATGGCCACAGTGGCGATCAGCGTACGCCGCCAGTTTCGCCACGTATTCAACCAGGCCATTTTGATGTATTTCAGCATAGGTCACCAGGAAACGCCGCCGCGATGGCGGCGTTGTTACTTGTTTGCCGGCAGCATGCCGGTGTGTCTCAACTAATCGGCCGTTTCCATGATATCAAGCGCGGCGTTACCATCAACAATCTCGCCGTCGCGCATCTGCACCACCCGCCCGGCATATTCAACGACGCGCGGGTCATGCGTGGCGAATATAAAGGCGGTGCCCGTCTCTACGTTCAGCTTCTTCATGATATCCATCGCCTGTTTGCCGTTTTCCGTGTCCAGGTTGGCTGTTGGTTCATCAGCCAGAACAAGCAGCGGGTCAGTAACCAGCGCACGAGCGATAGCCACACGCTGCTGTTCGCCGCCGCTCAGCTGGTCGGGGCGGTGATCAATGCGATGGCTCAAGCCCACGGCATCAAGCAGGTGAAGCACCTTCTCCTTGCGCTCTTTCTCGCTGACATTGTTCAGAATTAGCGGCAGCTCCACGTTTTCATAGGCGCTGAGCACCGGCACGAGCGCGAAGAATTGGAAGATGAAGCCGATCATCGTCTTGCGCAGATCGGCGCGCGCGTTCTTCTTCAGCCCGCTCACATTGCGATTCTCGATGAATACATTACCCATGTCCGGCAGGTCCAGGCAGCCCATGATTTGCAGCATCGTTGTCTTGCCGGAACCTGAGGGTCCGACAATGGACGTGAATTCGCCATCTTCGATATTCAGCGATACGTTGTTCAGCGCACGGGTCGTGACCTCACCGATCGAATAATCTTTGGTGACGTTCTCTAATCTGATGATTTCCATGTTTCAATTCCAACTAACTAACTAGAGAAACCCGGTCTATGCCCAGCTCATATGGGCATTATTCAACAATAAGAACCAGGTTCCTATGATAAATTAAAGTGCGTGCAGCGCCTCTACCGGCTCCATTCGCGCCGCATACCAGGCGGGGTAAATGGAGACCAGGATTACAATGCCCAGCATCAGAAGCGAGAGGATCGCGAACTGGTCGGGCGCGAACGCCGGGTACATCCTGCTGCTGAAGGCCATGCCCTCAACCATACTGGCCGTGTCTTCGCCAATATCAAACCCGACTCTGGCCATATAGGCCACTACGCCAATGCCCATCACGAGGCCGAAGGCAATACCAATTAGGGCCAGAATAGCCGCTTCCATCAGCACCATTGACATGATCTGCCGCTGCTTCATGCCCAGCGAAGCGAGAATACCCATTTCGCGCGTCCGCTCAAAGACTGACATCAGCAGGGTATTGGCGATCAATACCGCCACAACCAGAATCACAATCATGTAAATGACATAATAGAAAGCGCCGCCGGCCTGCATGGTCTGCAGCAGGAATTGGTTCAAGTCTTCCCATGTGTAGACAGCGCTGTCGGGACCAGCGATGGCCGCGGCGACCGCCTCTGTATCTTCGCGATCATTGAGCATGATGATGATACTGCTAGCACGATCGCCGGTGCCCGTGAACGACTGCGCCTGGACGAGCGGCATGATGATCGTGTTCTGATCGTAGCTGGGAAAACCGGTATTGTAGATGCCGGCCACGGCAAAGATCCCTTCCTCCAGGGTGCCGCTGGCATTGCCCGTAGCCAGGCTGACGCGGTCTCCTACGGTAATTTCCATGTCATCAGCAAGCCGTTTGCCCAGCAGAATTTGCCCGCGGGCATCGGCGGCCAAATACTCCCCTTCTACGATACCCTGGCGGATAGGCTCATGAAACGCATCGTCAGGATCGATGCCGGAGATTTGCAGACCGGCCGATTCACGCGGCGTGCTCAAGACTGTGCTTGCCCAGAGCACGGGCGCGACTGTCTCCACTTCAGGAATAGCCTCCGCCTGGGCAGCCAGGGCTCCCGGATCTTGCATTAGATCCTGGGCAAGCAAGCTCATCTTCTCGACCTCATAGGAGTCCGCGCGCAGCTGCAGATGCCCTGTTGTGATACGGATATTGTCACGCAAAGCGCTGTCGAAAACGCCGGCCAGCATACTGGCCATGAGCAGCACGACAACCATACCCAGGGCGACGGCTACCATCGTCGTAAATGTGCGGCGGCGATTGCGAATCAGGTCGCGGAAACCAATCGTCCAAAGTGTTTTTAGTGCCACAGTACTCTCCAAAACTCTTTCTAAAGACCTCGCAGGTCTTTACATCGAGTGTGTTGCTTTCCATTTCAATCTCAAGGACTTCGAGGTCGGGAAAGTGAAGACCTCGCGGGCTTGGCTATTCAGCGCTAGATATGGTGCAGCGCCTCGGCCGGTTCACTGCGCGATGCCTGCCAGGCGGGTATTAACGACGCGATGGCGGCGATTACTACCACGGCGATACCGTAGTAGATAACATTGGCCAACGGAATACTGGGATAGATGACGTTTCCCATCAGCGCATATACATCGCCGCCGCTGCTCAGATCGCCGGCCAGTGCGCTGTAGTCCAGCCCGGTGCTGCCCGCCCACAAAACCAATAGATAGCTGATCGTACAGCCGACGATTGCGCCGAAAGCGCCAATGAAGGTGCCTTCCAACATAAAGAGGCTCATCAACTGCCGCCCCTTCATGCCCAGTGCGGCCAGCATGCCCATCTCACGCGTGCGTTCATAGACGGCCATGAGCATCAGGTTGAGGATGCCAATGCTGGCCATCAGCAGCACGATGAAGCCTAGGCCGGCGGTGAAAGAGCTCTTTGTGGCCAATGCCTGCTGGATCTCCGGCTGCAGGGTATAGAAAGAATCGACTTCGTAGCCGGGCAATTCCGGCTGCAAACTGGCGATCAGATCATCTTCCTGCCCTATCTGCTCCAGTGTGACGGCTACTTCCGTCTCTTGATCGCGCAGATTGTACAATGTCTGCGCTACCGGCAGGTTGATGTAAACCAGTACTTTTTCGGCGTCGCCCATCCCCAGATTAAAGGTGCCGACAACGGTCATCGTGCGCTGGCGCATCGATTCATCTTTGCGCCGTCCAAGCAGCGTGATCCGGTCATCGACGGACACGTCGAGGACGTCTGCCAGTTCCTCGCTGATCAGGATATCGTCGCCATCGTCTGCCGTCAGAAAACGGCCGCTCGTGATATTCTCAGCGATGAGACTGACCGCCGCTTCCGCCTCCGGCTCTATCGCCGTAATGCTGACCGGCTGTGCGTTCTGGCGGCTGCTGGCCATGCCCCCGGTCGTGATCCGCTTGGAGGCATTCAGTACATTCGGTTTCTCATTGACCTTGGCAACGACGACATCACCGTTTTCCAAGGGCAGCAGCGGCAGACGCTTTGCCTTGTCTCGGAACCCGGGTGCGTGGACCTGCACATTGCCCCCGTAGAGCCGCACCGCATTTCCGTAAATCGCCTCGTCAGAGCCTCTAATCAACGCATCCATGAAGATAAGCAGGATCAGACCAAGCACAATGGCGACGGAAGCGATCAACGTGCGCCGCCAATTGCGCCACATATTGCGCCACGCGAGCTTGATATATTTCATCATAATGTCTTCTCCGTTTCTGTCGCGTCACTATCCACGAACCAGATATCAAAAGTCGCCGCATCCATGATGGGAAGCGAACCAGGTGACGCGCCGAGAACGCGCTCGCTGGCTCCTTGTACGGAAGCGACTTTGCGCCGCGCCAGACCGGCGGGATCTTCGAATCGCTCAGGGTTCAGGATGGTGTCGGTCAGCACATCGGAAAGCGTCAGCCAGACGGCCAGGGCTATCTCCGCCGCGTCAGCGGCATTCGATGTGTCAAACGTTCCTTCTTCAACCCCCTGCTCTACAATTCTGGTCAGCTCCGGCGTTACCATCTCCAGCATCTTGCTGCGCAGCTGATACTGTAGGAGCAGATTCTCAGGTGCGCGCATCATGCGCATCAGGGCGATCATTTCGCTCTTGCGCTCTGTCTTCCAGTTGCCGACCCCACGCAGCGCCTGGATCCACTTTTCAGTGGCGGTTAGCGTTTGATCATCCACGGTGCTGCGCATCAGGACGACTGCATAGGCGGCTAGTTCATCAACTGTGGCCTCCAGAATCGCTTGTTTGGAGTCAAAGTAATAGTAGAAGGTCCCCTTGGCAACCCCGGCCTCATCGACGATGTCGCGGACTGACGTGCTTTCATACCCCTTGCTGTAAAAGAGCTTCTGCGCGCAGGCGATTAACTCGCTGCGCCGTTCATCTGGTTTTTTTGCGGTTCGTGCCATGCACCTACCCTTGATATTCCTGCGATTAATGTTTCGAGAACGCTAGTTGTAGCCGTAACCACAGAACCATATTACCAATCTGACTGACCGTCAGTCATATTGGTGATTATGATATCCTTTGCTGATTTTCCTGTCAAGATATGTTGGGACGGGCGCTAATATTTGATCCGGGGAATGATGGATGGTCGAAGATATATATCATGTGCTGTTCCACGGAAAACAAAAAAACGGCCGTCGCCGGTTGAGACGGCCGTTCTGCACTCTACCACGTAGTTTAGTCCGCGTGGTCAGCGGGATTCGACTAGAATATCTCCGGTACGGGTAGTCCGGCGGCGGCGGGTGTGGCGCGTGGGCGGAGCCATTGGCGAAATAGGCCATAAACGACCGTTCCCCGCCGAGAACGGCCGTCTTCCAGTGTGCTCGCTCTACGCAGCGAACAGCCAGTCCACACCATGACTAACGCGCCATTTGCACCAGATAGTTGGCTAGAATACAGCCTTCATCGCCATCTTAGCGAAACTGGGGCTGCTCTTCTTCGCCTCTTCCGTGTCGTCTTTGAAGAGTTTGCCCAACGCTTTCTCATCTTTTGGATCTTCTTCGGCTATGGCGTCAATGAAGCTTGGCATGAACAGACTCATCACGCCGTTAACCTCTTCCTCGGTGGCCCCCGTCTCCTCGGCGATTTCCTTATTCATCTTCTTGCCTTTGTCGCCGAATATGTTGAAGAAGTCCTTTTCCGCTTCGTCCTTATTCTTGTCCTTCTTGCGGTTCTTCTTCTTAGACTCCTTGAAAAGCGCATCTGTGATCTTCGGGTCATCGGCGGCCAGCAATCCCATCATCGGGATACCGACGGACAAAATCTTGCCCACCTTGGAATCGGACAAGCCTAGCACATTCGATATCGAACTTACCGCCACGCTCGTTGCCGCAGTTATGACGAAACCGGTGGCCGTCTTCTTCATCATTTTTCCCATAATACCCATTTTGACACTCTCCTTATAACTAACAGTGAAAACGCAACACTCTGGTGATCAACCGATCACCGCTCTGCCGACTGAACATACCTACCCTGGACCGCCAGAGCTAACCCTTCCCTGCTCATGCCGTCTTGCTGCAGCACCGGCGCCGGAAATGGCTCTGAACCAAGTTGTCTGGAAGACGTCATCACGGCAAATCGCCCACCGTCATGGACGGTACGATCATCTGTAATCTTATCATGATTTACTTGTGCAAGAGCGACTACCCGTTTATTTTAACATGCCAGATTCGATGGAATCAAACGCTCCCATATTATAAGAATAGTAGAAACTCTTCGCTGCCACACGTCTTCCCCATAGCTACCAGCATCCGGCGCAGCGGTTCGATTCAGATCAACATGCTTGAGCATATTCCCTCGCATCAGACGCCGATTGGCAAACGGCGGGCCCTGGAAAATCCCCGCGTACATAACAAACGGCATTGACGACAAGCACAACATGCGTGACAATAGATACTGCCTTGACCTGGTCGCACGCGCCTTGATCAGGCATGGTAGGAAGCACCTATGAGTGAGCCGGACAATATGACATCTACCTCTGACTCTGAACCGCTCACCGGCGCCGGACAACCGCCTGCCGGTACAAATTCAGCAGACAACACCGGGGCTGGAGATGGGCAATCAGCAGCAGCCGCTTCGAGCGACGATGCAGCGGGCGCAGCAGCCCAGGGGGATCAAAGCAGCGCTGACGACAACAGTGACCGCGAGGTGACCAGCGGTCCTTCCGCAGTCAGCGCGCAGGACGCTGCAATTTATGACATTCGCCTGCTGACGGCCGTTGTCGTAGGCAGCGTGGTTGAAGGCGGCGACCAACTTCTCAGCCGTCTGAAGCAGTACGAAGCCGAACTGCAGACAAAGTCCGGCGCCGCGAATGACGGCCAGGCCGCGGTTGACGAAGATGAGCTAGATCGCCTGCGCTATGCCGTTGTTGGCCTCATCTTCGACACGCAGAATATGATTGGCCGCAGCATCGCCCTGACCGCCCAACTTACCGAAACCACGTTGGATGTCACCAACGCGGTCAGCAAGCCATTTCGCAACTTCTTTCTTTTCCGACCGGTCACTAAGCGGGTAGAAAAACGGGTCGACGGCATGGTAGAACGAGGACAAGACAGCCTTTCACGCTGGATCAATCTCGGCCGGCAGCTAGAACCGGAAAGCAGGCGGCTGGCCACGATGACCTACGGAGAAATCGTTGACGAGTTCATCTCAAGATTGGCCGACAACCCAGAGCTGCACGAATTGGTTGCCCAGCAGAGTCTCAGCCTGGCCGCCGGCGTGCGCGATGAAGTACGCGAGCGCACAGTAACCTCCGACAATGTATTGGAAGGAATCGCACGCAGAATCTTGCGTCGCGAACCGCGGCATGACCTGCCTGCACCACCGCCTGAGGTCCAGCGCTGGGCCGGTATCACGCCCGACGAATTAAAAGAAATGGAAGATACCGCAGCCGATGAGCAGCAATCAGACAGCGCCAAGTAGTTCAACCTTACAGGGACAGTACGCCGGCTTCATCTCCAGGCTGATCGCCCTGTTGATCGACGTGCTGCTGGTTACCGCGGCACTCATCATCACGGGCCTCGCCTTCCAACTGATTGTGAGTTTCTTTAATCTCGACCAGATTTTCGGCAGTACCATAGAGAGCATGATAGAGAACAGCAGTTTTCTCACCAACCTGCTGCCGATTCTGGCAGCGGCAGGTTCATTCTACTTTGTTTTCTTCATTTACTACATCTCACTGCTTACGGTCACGGGGGGAATGACCGTTGGCAAAGCAACAATGGGTGTACGCGTCGTACGAATGGATGGCACAATGCTCACTTTTGGCCGCAGTACGCGCCGCTATGTTACCTTCTTACTCGCCGCTCTACCGTTGTTCCTGGGACTATTTTGGGTGCTTATCGATGACCGCCGCCAGGGATGGCACGATAAACTGAGCAGCACCTGTGTCATTTATGATTGGCCCGCCCAAGAAGATGAAAGATTCCTGCATGGGATCAAGAGCCGCCTAAATTATGGGCAGGCAACACGCAGTCGTGGCGTCGATGCTGCCGGCAATAGTGATCAGACATCGCCGCCAACTGAGACGACCGAAACGACCGCCGTCTCGCCAACTTCTACCTGATATCTAGCAGCGTCAAGGGCCCTTCGTTCCGGCTGCTCACTGCCAGCGGCGTGATATCCGGCCAAGTATAGAAGCCGGCTGCCACTTCATAACTGCCCGGCGGTGTCCCCTCCGCGATAGAGAGCTGGACCGTGTCACGTATGATGTCCCCTTCTCTCCACGTTCTTGTGGCCAGCGCGCCGCCGCACGGCTGCGAATCAACCTGGCTCAACAGCTCACCCGCCTCCCCCAACAGATGGATGTACGCCGTGTAGTCAGTGCCCATATCTGCCGCTGCCCGGTAGGTCATTGTTATTGAAACCTGCTCCCCGGGTGCGGCCTGCGGCGGCGAGGCGGCGATGTCCAGCAGCTCGATTTTGTCCCCCCAGTTGCGCAGGACCTCGTCTGGTAGATCGAGATGCGGCGCTTCGCCAGCCGGGACATGAAACGCCTCGTAGTAGGGTTCCTGGCGATCGGGGCGCTGCGGACCGGTCGTTGTCGTACCGCCGGGGAAGATCATCTGCAGCTGCTCCAGGCTCGTTTCCGTCTCGCCGGGTACGATGAGATAATGAACGGCCTGATCCTGTCCGTCGGAAATGATCAGGCAGCGGTGCCCGTCGTAGCTGCGCATATCGGGATGGCGCCCGCTGTTGAGCTGGATCGCCGGGTGGCTCGCCGGGAAGGGCGAGATCAACAGCGCATCGTCCGCAGACAGGGCGCCGGCTGCCAGGCCGATCTCGGTGTGGTCGCGCTCGAAATGGGCAGCCAAGGCGCTGTCCTGGCCCCAGCGCTGGAAATAATCCTCAAACGTGATCACGGCCGTCACGATCAAACCCAACGCCATGATCAGCGCATAGACACTGCCCAACCGGCGGCCGCGATCGCCCGCGCCTCGCAGCAGAAAGAAGTAGGGCAAGGTCAAACCGGCGGCGATCAAAATGGCCGCCGCTGGAAGAGCGCCCAGGGCCCGCTTGGCCGTCGCCGCCTGGTCGGCGATCATCGCCGGCGCGGTCAGCAGCAGCAGCCAGGCCAAGAGATAGAGGGCAGCCGGCCGTTTCCAGCGCCAGAGGGCCGCGGCGATGCCGGCCAGGAAGGCCGCGGCCAGGAACGGGTTCAATGACGGCCGTCCGGGGATGGTATAAAGCGGTTCACTGTCCCCCTCGATAAAGAACATGCGCGCCGTCACCAGCGTCTGCGCGCCAATCTCGGAGAGCTGCTGCGCCAGCTGCCCTTCCTGATCCAGCAGGGCTGTCTGGCGCAGGCGATCATTGAAGATCTCCGGCTGCCGGGCAGCGAAAAGACCCAACGGGGCAAATACAAGGAGCGCCAGGCCGAAGGACAGCAGCATATCGGCCAGATCACGCCGCGTGAAGGAACGGCGCGATGCGTAGGTGAACAGAAAACCGGCCAAGACCAGCAGCGGCAGCAGGCGCGCCGCCTGGTAGGTGTATTGGCTGAGGCCCAATAAGATGCCGGCAGCAGCCAGAGAGGTCCGGCTGCCGCGCTGCAGCCCGTGCCACAGGGCGGCCGTGATCAACGCCGCGAAGAGCGGCACCCAGATAACGCGCAGACCGGCGCGGCTGTAATTGATATGCCAGTAGGATACGGCCGTTACCAGCGCGGCCAGCAGCGGCACCCAAACGCGGGCTGTTGCCGCTTCGTCAAAGAGCAGCTGCCGCGCCGCCAGGTAAACTGCCGGAATAGTGGCGATGCCGATCAATGCGGAGCTGAGATGGATGCCCAGAGCGCCCGGCCCGCTGAACACGTAGACAAGAGCGACCAGGTAGCTAAACAGCACCTCGCGGCCGAAATTTGCGGCCAGGAAAATCGGGCGCGCACCATCCAGGATTTGCAGGGCGTCCAATCCATACTGTGCGACATCATAGCCATCGCCGGGCGGCAGCGTGTCGATCTTGTATAGACGTAGAAAGGCACCGAGGGCCACGACAGCCATCAAAATGATGAGGCGATAACGTTGTACCCAGGCGGTCAGGGAATCACTCATAGCTGTTTGAGAACTCAATTTAGGTATGCTATACTGCCCACCATTCTAGGACAACTTTTCTAGGTAGCTTGTCAGCATCTCAGCGGCTTCAATACGACCTGCCAGCGCGAAGCAGCCGCTGGCAAGCTGATATGCTGATCAGCCAATATCCAAGGAGCCTAATCATGCGCAAGATGGCCGTTGCCCTATCGAAAGGGGGCGTAGGCAAGACAACCACAGCCGTGAATCTGTCGGCCGGGCTGGCTGAGCTAGGCGCGCGGGTGCTGCTCGTCGACATGGACACCCAGGGCCAGGCGGCGAAAGCGATGGGCGTCAAGACGGAAGCGGGATTGGCTGACCTGGTAGCGCAGAATGTGACCGCCGAGGAGGCGATTGTCCCGGCGCGTGAACGGCTCTGGCTACTCTCCGGCGGACGTGATCTGGTCGGTTTGAAACGCGAAATAGCGCGCAAAGATTTTGGCGGCGAACGGACGGTGAGTGATGCGCTGAATAAGTTGGACGGCCGTTACGATTACGTCATCGTCGACACCGCGCCCGGTTGGGATTCCCTGACCATCAATGCCCTCTTCTATGTCAATGAAGTGATCGCCCCGGTCGCCCTGGAGGCGATGGCCCTGCAGGGGCTGCGCGAATTCGGCATCTCCCTGAGCGCCATCCAACGGTATCACCAGCAGCTCGGCCTCTCCTACATCCTGCCCACCTTCATGGATCGCCGCGTCAAGAAATCACAACAGATCTACGACATGCTGTTGGAGTATTACCACAGCCGCGTTTGCGCGCCCATCCGCTACAACGTCCGTCTTTCCGAAGCGCCGGGCGTGGGCAAAACCATCTACGAATTCGCCCCGCGCAGCGCCGGCGCCGAGGATTACCACGCGCTCGTCGCCCGCATCATCGGTGATGAATCGTAACCTATAGCTGCGGTGAACGTCGCCAGATAACAACCCGTACTACAATCGTTGCACGAAAATCAGCTTGTTCCGCGACGGATCATACACAGCCACACCATTGGCGTCCTTCTCATAAGAGACATCTGCTTCCTGCAAGCGTTCGATTAGCGCGGCGATCGCCGCCTCATCCGGCAGCTCGACGATGTAGTGGCGCAGCCCGACGGCACCCACCGGCGGCGGCGGCGCGCCTACCCCGGCCCACGTGTTCAGGCCAAGGTGGTGGTGATAACCACCGGCTGAAAGAAAAGCAGCCGAATCGCCCAACTGCATCTGTAACTCAAAGCCTATCACCTGCTCATAGAACTCAACCGCCTGCGCCAGATAGCTGACATGAAGATGCACGTGCCCCATCACCGTGTCCGCCGGCAGTCCGCGCCAGGACGCCTGTTCACTATCCGCCTCGGACAGAATATCCTCGTAATCAAGCGGCAGCGTCGCCATCTGCAGAACCCCGTTACGTCTCTCCCACGCCTCGCGCGGGCGGTCGCGATAGATCTCAATGCCATTGCCGTCGGGATCATCCAGGTAGAGCGCCTCGCTGACCAGGTGATCGGCGCCGCCGGTCAGGTTCGTTTGCGTCGCGATCAGATTGCGCAGCGCGTTTCCCAGCGCCTGCCGCGACGGCAGCAGCAGGGCGAAATGATAGAGACCTGTGCGCCGCGGAACGAGGCGGGCGCCCGGTTCTTCCACCAAACGCAGCAGCTCCCGCCGGCCCGTGCCCAGGGAGGCTTCGTTTCCGGCACGGCCGTTCAGCCGCAGACCGATTGATGCCTCATAGAAACTGATTGATCGCGCCAAATCAGACACGGTTAGAGAGACGGTGCCCATGCGCATTTCTGACGTCAATTTTCCATCAACCATCCTGTTCTTCCTCAGCTTACTTCTATCTTCATGCATCTTCGGATCATTATAGTCAATTTGACAGAGGATATCACCGGTCGGTGCCGCGGCATGTTGAACAGGAGGGCCCCTAGGGTTTCATTTCCGCTGGGAACTCAGACCATTTTATTGACGTCCTGCTTGGAGAGCGACACAATAAAGACATAGGTAGTGATGACGAGACGATTCCTTACAGGCATACTGATACTGGCGAGCGCCATCTTACTGACGGCCTGTGCCGGTATTCCTTCCTGGGTGTTGGACACCGGCGCAGCGCCATCCGCGCAGACGCCCGAAGCGTACCCGGCGCGGCCGACGGTTTCCGTAACCGCAACCCCGATTGATGCGGTGGAAGGCTTATCGCCCCTGGCACGGCCGCAGTCTACTGCCGTCTGGACTGCGCCGACGGCTGTTCCTACAACAAGACCGCTCTCTTCAGAAGCGCCAGGCAAAATCTGCAGCGATACCTATACAGGGAACAGCCTCACCTACCAATCTGCGCTGGCCCGCGCCCAGGAAAGCGACTGTGCCGACGCCGGCGATCTGCTGGCCGCCCATCTGTGCAATCCCAATACCGGCACCTGGTGGCTCAGTCTCAGCACCCGCCAGGAAGGGTGCAATCCCGCCTGCGTGGTCGACGTCAATACCGGCCTCGCCGAAGTGAACTGGCGCTGTGCCGGCGGCATCGTCCCGGCCGTCGAAGGCTCTCAGGCGGGCCAGGAAGCGCCGCCGAATGATTCGCCGGACAGCAGATTTGGAAAGTTTGCAGGATGGCAGGGGCTGATCTTCCGCCAGCCGCATGGGTCACTCGTCGCCTACAAGTTTCTCCGTGACGATGGGCAGTGGTTCGATATTGGCGCGCCGGAAAACGAAATTCGCCAGCTCTTTACGGCCGCCGCGTGGACTGCCTCACAGGTCATCTTGTCTGGTGAGCTGACAGCGGTGCCCGGCGTCGTCAGCGTAGAGGAAATGGTGACGCTGCCGGCGCGGACCCGTGAGGCGCGCAATCTCAGCCCATTCGCCCTGACTACCAGCTCATCAGACCTGGTGGGTGACATAGGCGGCGCATATTATGGCTGGTCGGCCGTTGATGGGCAGCTCTCGCGTCCCTGGTGTGAGGGGGTAGACGGACCGGGCACCGGCGAGTGGCTGCAGTTCGACTTTTCGGCGCCGCTGGAAATAACGGCGATCAAGGTAGCCAATGGATTTGACGCCGAGGATTATCTCTACGAGATCAACAACCGCGTGCGAACGCTGACCCTTATCCTTGACGGTGAGACCTGGGGCGACTGGGAACTGCTTGACACGCGCGGCCTGCAGTCATTGGAGCTGTCCGGCGGTGTCGTGCCTGCTATGGTGACCAACTCCGTGCGGCTGGAAATCGGAGAGACGATAGCCGGGTGGGAGTTTGATGACACCTGTATCAGTGAGCTGGAGATCTGGGGCCGGCCCGTTGAGTAGATGCTATGGACGCCGCCGAGCTTTCCGCTATAGTTACCGTCTGTTTTGCGGTTCAACGGATTATGCGGATATCGTTGGGGGCAGCCTCCCGTGGAAAACATCATGCTGGGGACCCTATCCAACGTGGGAACGCCGCCTGTTAGGCGGCATAACCAGCCTTGAGCCAGTGAATTACCGGCGATCTCAGCAGCCGTTCTGATTTGCCGCAATCTATTGAGGAGCATCCCTGTCCGGGCGATATGGCTGTTGCAAAAGCATTCTACTTTCTCTTTTTTGGCGCTCTGGCCTTCCTGGTGCCTTTCTTGACCCTCTATTACCAGGATCTCGGCCTCTCCGGCCGCGAGATAGGTTTCCTGACCGGCATCGTCCCGCTGATCACGATGGCCGGGGCCACGATCTGGGGCATGGTCGCCGATGCCACCGGCCGCCATCGCCTGCTCTTCCTGTTGGCTATCGCCGGGACCTGGACAAGCGTTTTCCTGATGACCCGCGCTACCGGCTTCCTCACCCTGATTCCGGTCGTCGCCCTCTACGCCTTCGCCTTCGCGCCCATCCTGCCCCTGGTAGACAATTCTGTCATGGAGCAGCTGGGCAAGGAACGGCGCGGTGATTACGGCCGTCAGCGCGTCTGGGGCTCCTATGGGTGGGGCCTTTGCGGCGCCGCGGCGGGCATGATCATCGCCGCTTATGGCATGCCGTGGGCCTTCGCCGGCTCTCTGATCGTCTTCTTCCTGCTCTTCCTCATCGGCACCCGCCTGCCCATGAGCCCTTCCGCCGCCGGCGCGCACTTCTGGGGCGAGCTGCGGCTGCTGCTCTCCAACCGATCCTGGCTGCTTTTTCTGACCGTGGCCTTGATCGAGGGCATGAGCCTGACCATCATCCTCAACTATCTGTTCCTTTACCTTGACAGCCTGGGCACCAGCGCCGTGATCATGGGACTGACCCTGACTATGGCCACGATCAGCGAGATCCCCATATTCCTCTACTCGCAGCGCCTTCTGGCCCGCTGGAGTTCCCCTTTCCTCCTCGCCCTTTCCCTCGTTTTCACGGTAATTCGTGCCTTTGCCTATGTCAGCATGACAGCCTCCTGGCAGGTGCTCTTGATCAGTCTGCTGCACGGGCCAACCTTCGGCCTCATGTGGATCGCCGGTGTCGCCTATGCGGCCAAGATCGCCCCGCCCGGCCTAGGCGCGACCGCGCAGGGCGTCTTCAACGGCCTTGTTATGGGACTCGGCGCTGCGCTTGGCTCACTTGCCGGCGGATTCCTCTTTGATGCCTACGGACCAAAGTCCGTCTTCTACTTCTCCGGTTTCGCTGCGCTGGCCGCCACAATCGTATTCGTCATCGTCAACCGCAGCGCATTCCGCAGCCAGCTGCAGCGCGCCGGCACCTAAACGCAGCATCCCCGCATGCGCGATGGATGGCGCAGCCCCAAACCTCCAACAAACGCCTGTACTCGCCCACGCGCGCCTGGCGGCACGGAAAGACGCGCCGATCAAGCTGGTGGAGAACGTACTACTCGCCCACGCGCGCCTGGCGACACGGTATCCCTACCGCGCCAGGGGCACGCGACAACAGCGGATTGCCGCAGCTGCGAATGTCGAAAACAAGTTTATACTTGCGCAATATTGCAAGTATTTGCGTGTTTGCTCTTGATTTTTGTTTTCAGATCCGTTATGATGCAACTAAATGCTCATTTATTAGCAGAATATGCGCAATAAAGGTAGCTTATGCTCAAGTCAGCCAGGCAGTCCCAAATCAGACAGATCGTCGAAGAACAAGGGCAGATCAGCGTCACTGAACTAAATGAAATTCTTGAGGTCAGCGAGGCTACCATCCGCCGCGATCTCGAACAGCTGGCGGATGAAGGATGGGTGCAGCGCACACATGGTGGCGCTCTACGCCTCGAACCAGCCCCGGTCGAGCCTCCCATTTTAGATCGCATCACCGAACACGCGGAAGAAAAAATGCGCATCGGCCGTTTGGCAGCCGGCCTGGTACAGGAAGGGGATACGATCTTCCTGGGCAGCGGCAGCACCGTTGGCGCGATGACGCCGCATCTGCTCAATATGTCCGGCCTTACCGTGATTACGAACTCCCTCCCTGTCGTCAATCAAATGGCGCTGAGTACGGCCGAGATTATCGTCATCGGCGGCATGTTTCGCGCCAGCGAGCAGTCGATGGTGGGTCACGTTGCCGAGCAGGCGATTCGCGAGTTCCGCGCCGATCATGCGTTCATGGGCATCCGCGGCATTGACCCCGTGCACGGCCTAACCAGCGATTACTTACCGGAAGCGGTCACCGATCGCGCTATCCTTGGCATCGCGCCCAACTGTGTGATTGTCGCCGATTACAGCAAATTTGACCGCGTAAGCAGCGTCTTCCTGGCGCCGGTGACCAGCGCCAACATCGTTATCACCGATGACAAGACCCCCTCAACAACCGTTTCGGCGCTTCGCGAGATGGGTGTGGAAGTGCGCATTAGTTAAGTCAAGCAGTTTCTCCCGCTAGTTCTGCTGACACGACATCAAGCAGCATCTACAGACTGATGTTTGGGAGCATCTGAAGAGCAAGTTAACAGAACACAACGGGTGGTCTAGGGATGCAAGAACTGTCGCTGAATGAGTTTACACCTGTATCACAGCTGGTTGTGCCGGAAACAACCGTTGCCACACCGCGCTTCCCCGTCATCGACGCGCACAATCACCTCGCCCATCCATTCGGCGGCGGCTGGGACGAACGGCCGCTGCCCGAACTGCTCGACCGCCTGGAGGAAGCCCATATCACGGCCTATGTCGACCTGGATGGCGGCTGGGGCGAAGAAATCTTGCAGCGCCATCTCGACCATTTCAAGCAGGGCGCGCCGGAACGTTTTCTCATCTTTGGCGGCGTCGATTGGGATCAATGGCCCCAGCAGGGGAACCATTTCGGTGAATGGGCCGCCGGCCGGCTGCGCGAGCAAGCCCGCTGGGGCGCCCAGGGGCTCAAAATATGGAAACCTTTCGGGCTGCACGTCCGGGACCCACAGGGAGAGCTCGCCGCCGTCGATGACCCGCGGCTCGATCCCATCTGGCAGACGGCCGCCGCGCTCAAGCTGCCGGTGATCATCCATGTCGCTGACCCCGTCGCTTTCTTCCTGCCCCTGGACGCCAATAACGAGCGCTGGGAAGAACTGCGCGCCCATCCCGACTGGCATTTTCCCAGCCCACCCTTCCCCGCTTTCATGACGATCATGAACCAGCTGGAAAACCTCGTTGCCCGCCATCCGCAAACAACCTTTGTCGGCGCGCATGTGGGTTGCTATTCCGAGAATCTCACCTGGGTGGCCGGCATGCTCGACCGCTACCCCAATTACTATGTTGACATCAGCGCTCGCATCAGCGAACTGGGCCGCCAACCTTACGCGGCGCGCCGATTCTTCCTCAACTACAGCAGCCGCATCCTCTTTGGCACTGATGCCGGGCCTTCGCTGCCCACCTACCACACCTACTACCGCTTCCTGGAGTCGGACGATGACTATTTTGACTATGGGCCCGGCGCCGTTCCCGCTCAAGGGCGCTGGTCCATCTATGGATTGTATTTGCCGGATAACGTTTTGGAAGACGTATACCGGCGCAACGCTATACGCGTACTAAACCTCAACTAATAGCGGAGGATAAATGGCTGACAGAGGCACACATACATACAAAGAGATCAAGGAGCAGGCCGCCGCCTGGGAAGATGCCCGGCTCGCTTTCCTGGCCCGCCAGGACGAACTGCTGGAGGCCTGGAAAGACATGGGCGTTGAGCGCGTGCTGTTCACCGGCTGCGGTTCAACCTACTATTTGTCAGAGGCCGCCGCATCCCTGTTTGAAGCGCAGACGGGCATCCCGTCCAGGGCGCATCCCGGTTCGGAGTTCTTGCTTTTCCCCGAGCGCGTCCTACAGGGAGCTGAAAAGTCACTGCTGGTAACTACGTCGCGCTCCGGCACAACAACCGAGACCCTACTGGCTCAGAAAGCGTTTCGCCGCCACGGCGGGCGCGCCAACTGGTGCATCACCTGCTATCCGGAATCTCCAATGGCCCTCGCCGCCGACTTGGTCCTGCCAGCAGTCGCCGGCCAGGAGCAAAGCGTCGCCCAGACGAAATCGTTTGCCAGCATGCTATTCCTGGCCCAGCTGATGGCGGCGAAACTGGGCGGGCAAGACATCAGCGCCAGCGAGGCGCTGCCTGCCGCGGCCGACCAGCTGCTGCAAGATTCCGAACCCCTGATGGCTGAGCTCGGTGGCAATCTCGACTACGATCGCCTCGTCTTTCTCGGCACGAGCTACCAGCATGGCGTAGCCAGCGAAGCGATGCTCAAGATGACTGAAATGTCGCTCAGCTTCAGCAGCGCTTTTCATTTTCTCGAGTACCGTCATGGACCGATGTCGCTCGCCACTGAAAAATCACTGATCAGCGGCCTGCTTTCACGCCAGGGAAACGCACGGGAGAAAAAGGTTCTGCAGGAGATGAAAGCGCTGGGCGCAGCGACGCTGGCGCTTAACCCGACAGCCTCAGAGGCGGCATGCGACTGGCAGATTTCACTGCCGCAAGACTTACCCGATTGGGCGCGGCCCGTTCTTTATCTGCCGCCGCTGCAGTTACTCGCCTACTACCGGTCGATGGCCAAGGGCCTCGACCCTGATAATCCGCGCAATCTAGTGCCCGTTATCTATCTCGATGAGGATGAATAGACAGCGGCCACAATCCGAATCAAGGAGGTGACTATTCGACCTGTCCCTGTTTTTGAAACGAACTCTTTTCCCAATTGATTTCAATCTTGAGGAGGAAACAAGATGATTTCCAAGAAGAATCTACTATTATTACTGACCTTGTTAGTGGCTGGCAGCATGTTATTGGCCGCATGTGGCGGATCAGACACTGCCAGTGACACAGCCCCGGCCGAAGAAGCTGCACCTGCCGAAGAAGCTGCACCTGCCGAAGAAGCCGCGCCTGCCGAAGAGGCTGTGACTATTCGCGTCTGGACGCACCAGAACGATGCCTTTAATGAAGGATATCAGACCCTGGCTGACGCCTACACGGCTGAAAATCCCAATGTAACGATTGAATTCGAAACCTTCGACTATGATTCCTATATTCAGACACTGCAGACCGCGCTGCCAGCGAAAACTGAGGCGGACGTAATGCAAATGTTCGGTTCCTGGGTTTGCAGCTATGCCGAGGGCGGCAACTTGGCCGCCGTACCGGATGGCGTTTTGTCCATGGCTGATGCCGAGGCGCAGATATTCCCGGCGCAGATTGGCGGCTATACTTGCGACAATACCCTTTACGGCGTGCCGCAGGAATTCAACATCGAGTACGGCGCGACGCTGGTTAATACAGCCGTTGCCGAAGAGGCCGGAATCAGTGATATCACTGAGGGTTGGGCCAATTGGGATGAGTTTATCGAAGATGCCAAGGCCATGACCGCGGTGCAGGACGGCGTTATGACCCGCGCGGGCTATAACTTCACCGGTTCCGACGGCATGTCGGCAACTTTCTACTCGCTCATTCTCCAGAATGGTGGCCAATACCTGACTGATGATGGCTTCTCTGTCAACACACCGGAAGGCAAGGCGGCGCTGGAATTGATGAAGCGCATGGTCGACGAAGGGATCGTGGATCCGGTCCTGTACAACGATGAATCCAACTGGGTAGGCGAGTCCTTCTTCGATGGCAGCAGCGCCATGGGATTGGTCGGGCCGTGGGTTGTCCCCGAATATGCCGGAGACTATCCAGACGTAATTGACGTGACGCAGTACGTTCCCTTGCCTTCGGCAGGAGAAGACACACTGGTTGCTGATTCTGGTTGGGGTCTGACGGTCTCCGAGAACAGCGCGGCCAAAGATGCCGCCTGGGATTTCGTCAAATTCGCAGCGCTTGATCCAGAACATGCGGTACAGTGGAATCTGGCCTCCGGCACGCTGCCCGCTCTGGTGGCCAACGCCAGCGGTGCGGCCAGCGATGAACTGGAAGCGGAATTCCCCCATTTCGGGCCGTTCCTCGACGTTATCCCCAACGCGCAATTCTCAGGCGCATTCCCGGATCGCGACCTCGTGTGGTACGAAATCACCTATCCGCGGATCCTCAACTTCCTGCAGGGCAATGCCACGCTGGAGGAGACACTAGAAACAATCGATCGCGAAGTCGGTGAAACTTTCGAATAGTCTTTTCATCTAGACCTCCGAGGTCTCTGATCTCGGAGGTCTTTTCTTGGTACGGAGACGCCTATGAGCCAGGTCACAGATGTTTCGATAAGCCAGGACCAGAGCGGCAGCGGACGAAGGTTCTTTAACTTCGGCGGCGGTCGCGATGCTTCTGAGAAAAAGTTTCTGGCATCCGCATTGATTCCGCTGCTGTTGTATATGGCCTTCTGGACGCTGCTGCCCATCGTGTGGGCCTTTGTGTTGGCCTTTTTCGACTACAGCGCGCGGAGGCAAGGTGGACCAATTCTGGGGCTGGGGGGTGACAATCCTTTTGTCGGCCTGCAGCACTTTCGCAACATGTTCAACTTCAGCCCGGATGCGCCGCTGGAAGTGCAGCAGTTCCACAACAGCGTCAAGACGACGTGGCTGTTTGCTTTTCTCGTTGTGCCCTTGAATCTGGCCATTACGCTGCCGCTGGCAGCGATGATCGAATCGGTGCACGTCCGTTTCAAAGTCGCCTTCCGCACCATCTTTTTTATTCCTATCGTCACCTCAGCCGTTGGCGTGGCCATCATGTGGGGCTACATCCTGCATCCACAGCGCGGCATCCTCAATGCCCTTATCAGCCAAGTTACCGGGCAGCTTACGGCCATCAACTGGATGGGCGACCAATCGCTCGTCATTTTCGGGATACCGGTGGCTTTACTAGGCGTCATCGCCGCCTATCTGTGGATGGATATCGGCTATAACCTGATCATCTTTATTGCTGCGCTGCAGTCTATTCCGGACACCATCCGCGAAGCGGCGGTGATTGACGGCGCCGACGGGTTCAATATGTTCCGTTACGTAACGCTGCCGCTGTTGAAACCGACCATTTACTTAGCGGCGATCTTAACCATGATTTCTGCGATGCAAGTGTTTGATGTGATCCAGGTAATGACCCAGGGAGGCGGACCTAACGAGCAGACGCGCGTCATGGTTATTGATATCTACGATAATGCGTTTCGTTTCCAGAAGATGGGGTGGGCCGCGGCCGTTTCGACGGTCTTGTTCGCCATGATCTTCGTGATCTCACAAGTACAATCGCGCATGCTGCAATCTGATTGGGAGTACTAGCCTATGCAAACGACGACTATGTCTGAGCAGCATCACCGTCCTGGAAGACGGATCAATTTCGGTAGAATCGGCGTCTACGTCGTCCTCATTCTGGGCAGTATCGTGGCTGTCACACCTTTCATATGGATGATCCTGGCCTCATTTAAGACAGGGGCTGAAGTGCGCCAGATACCGCCCACCTTTTGGCCGGAAGCGCCGACGCTGGAAAATTACAGAACCATATTTAACGATCCCAAGCTTCCTCTCATGCTGTTTTATCGCAACTCCGCCATAATCGCGGTTGTCAACACGGCAACAGCTCTCTTTACGAGCTCGCTTTTCGGCTACATATTTGCGAAATTCAAGTTTCCAGGAAGCCGATTCTGGTTTTGGATTGTATTAGCCCTGATGATGATTCCGTTCCAGGTGACGATGATTCCCAGCTACCTCATTCTGGCTAAGCTGGGCCTGCTCAACAAATTGACGGGGCTGATGATCGGGGCGGCTATCACACCTTTCGGCATTTTCCTGATGCGTCAATTCTCGATGTCTATCCCCGGCGAGATGTTGGACGCAGCGCGGGTTGATGGCGCCTCGGAATGGCGTATTTACTGGTCTATCGTGCTGCCGCAGTTAGGGCCGGCGTTGGCGACACTGGGCATGTTGACCTTCATGTTCAACTGGAACGCCTATTTGTGGCCGCTGATCGTGCTGACGGAACAGAGCAAACGTACCTTACCGATTATCCTGACCTGGTATACGACCCAACACTCTAACCAAACGCAGCTCAGTATGGCGGCATCGGTTCTGGTTATTTTGCCGATCCTGGTCGTCTTTCTGATTTCCCAACGCTGGATCGTGCGCGGTATAACCCTCTCCGGTCTGAAAGGATAAGGCACATGGTTCGCCCGCTGCTGCTCCTGCTGTTTCTGTTTCTGACATGCCTGCTGCTCGCCTGCAGCCAGCCTTCCGAACTGCCGGGCAGCTCCGAGGCCGCCCAACCAGCGCCCGAGGCGGCAGCGGAGGAGCAAGATCATATCCGCAAACCACCATCCGCAGTCCGCAATCAAGAGGATTGGCTTGCCGTAGACGATTTTCTCTACCAACTGCAGCGGCCGAATTCGCAGCGAATCGGCAAAACCGCCTTTGATCTCGCCGTGGTAAGCATCTCCGCTGCCGGCAGTTCCCCGGACGTTATTCCAGCGCTCAAGGAGAGCGAAGGGGGCGATAAGCTATTGCTGGCTTACATGAGCATTGGCCAGGCAGAAACCTACCGGGAATATTGGCAATCGGAATGGGCCGATGATCCCCCTGGGTGGTTGGACGAGCCGGACGCCACCTGGGCTGACGATTATTGGGTGCGCTATTGGGACCCGGAATGGCAGGAGATCATTTATGGCACGCCCGACAGTTACCTTGACTATATCATCGCGCTCGGTTTCGACGGCGTTTACCTGGATCGCGTCGACGCCTACCAGTATTACGAAGAGCGCGACGGCCGTGAGACAGCTTCGCGCGAAATGGTCGATTTTATTCTCGATTTCACACGTTACGCGCGCGAAAAACAGCCTGGCTTTGGCGTTTTCCCGCAAAACGCGGAAGAACTGGGTGTCATCTATCCCGACTACCTGGCCGAGATGACGGGTATTGGCGTGGAAGACCTTTATTATGGCTATCCGCGCGACCATGAAGCGAGTCCGGCGGAGTGGACGGCCGAACGGGAAGAGATCCTCAACCAGTGGGTTGACGCCGGCAAACTGGTGTTGGTCATCGATTACACCGCTAAAGCAGACCAGATTGCCGACGCCTATAAACGTTCCCTGGAGCGCGGCTATGTGGAATATGTAACCGATCGCGCACTCGGCCGTTTGCGTATCAATCCCGGTTTTGAACCGGACAAAGAACCTGAAGACTATGACTTCTCTGCGTCGCAGAGTGAGTGATCGCGGACACTCATCATGACACGTCTTATTGAACGAACCGGCTTTCCACAGTCTACAGAATCCCTGGCAGTAGCGCTGTCCGTCTGCTGCCAACGAGGAGGCGGCGGGGGAAGAAACAGGATTTAGCATATGCCACAGATCATTGTCATCGGGGAAGCGCTGGTGGAAATCATGCGCCCCGACAAAAACACACCGCTCGATCAATCTGGTATTTTCGAGGGTCCCTTCGCCAGCGGCGCGCCGGCTATCTTCGCCGTCGCCGCTGCCCGCCTAGGCCTGCCTGCCGGTTTCATTGGCAGCGTCGGCAGCGACGCCTTCGGGCGACAGCTTCAAGAGCGTCTTAGAGCCGAGTCAGTGAATACAGTCTATTTGCAGGAAGCGCCAGGCTACACGACCGGCATCGCCTTCATCGCCTATGCGGCCGGCGGGGATCGGGAGTTCGTCTTCCATCTGCGCCATTCCGCAGCCGCTCAACTGGCCGCAGGGCAGATGGAGGCCACCTATTTCGCGGACGCGGCCTGGCTGCATATCTCCGGCTCGACCCTCTTCCTCAGCGAAACTTGCCGTGAAGCGTGCGCGGCAGCAGTGCGCTTCACCAAGGCGGCAGGCGGTAAGCTGAGCCTTGACCCCAATTTGCGTCCTGAATTGATGCCCGTGGCTGAGGCACGAGAGGTGCTGGCACCCTACCTGGAAACAACCGATCTTCTGCTGCCAACGATTGAAGAAGCACATCTACTCAGCGGCCTCGACGATGACGATGCCGCTGCTGCCGCCCTGCTCAACGGGCAGGAGCGAACCGTCGTCTTCAAACGAGGCGCGGCAGGCGCCTCGGTTTTTTCGAGAGACGGTCGCCTTGATATACCGGGCTGTGCCGTGCCCGAAGTAGATCCCACTGGCGCCGGTGACTGCTTCAACGCCGCCTTCGTCTACGGCCTGCAGGCCGGCTGGTCCCTGGCGCGCACTGGCCAATTCGCCAACGCCGCCGGCGCGCTCGCCGTCACCCGGCAGGGCCCCATGGAAGGCGCACCCACAAGTACAGACATCACTGACCTGATAGCCAAAAGCAGCCCCATATTGAGGGGCGATAAGGAGACATAACCATGCCAAAAATAACCATTATCGGCGCAGGAAGCGCAGAGTTTTCAACCGAGATCATCCGCGACGTGCTGGCCACGCCCGCCTTATCAAGCGGCGAATTCGCCCTCGTCGATGTCCATGAGGGCCGGCTGGACCTCTCTTTTCAAGCAGCCAAGAAGCTGATCGAAGAAAGCGGCAGCGACTGGACAGTTGAAGCGAGCCTCGACCGGCGTGAGATGCTGCCCGGCACAAACTACGTGATCAACACAATCGAAGTGGCCGGCCGTGAGAACGTGCGCCATGATTACGACATCCCTCTCAAATATGGTGTCGACCAATGCATCGGCGACACAATCGGCCCCGGCGGCCTATTTAAGGCATTGCGTACGCTGCCCGACTGGCTCGACATCCTGGCCGACATCGAAGAGCTGGCACCAAACTGTCTGGTCATGAATTTCACCAATCCCATGTCGCTCACCGTCCTGACCGGGGTACGCGCATCAACTCTGCCCATTGTCGGACTCTGCCACTCGATCCAACACACCTCGCACACTATGGCGGAGTACCTGGCTATCCCGTACGAAGCGATCGATTGGCGAGCCGCGGGTATCAATCACCAGGCGTGGTTTGTGCAGCTCGAGCGCGACGGCGAAGATCTTTATCCGCTGCTCAATGAGAAATCGCACAACCCTGAAATCTACGATCAAGATCCCGTCCGCTTTGAGATCATGCGCCATCTGGGCGCCTTCTGCACCGAGGGCAGCGGCCACGATTCCGAATATGTGCCCTATTTTCGCAAACGCCCCGATCTGGTCGAGAAATATGATCGCGGCGGCTACGTCGGCGAAAGTGGCTTCTACGCCAACAACTGGCCGGCCTGGCTGGAGGAATCAGCGCAGTTCCTGCGCGACTATTTGGCCGGCAAAGTAGCATACGATATGGAACGCGGCGAGGAATTCGCCTCGATAATCATTGAGGCCATGGAAACTGGTGTTCCGGTCGTTGTGCACGGCAACGTACCCAACACCGGGCTGATTGACAACCTGCCTCAGGATGGGATCGTGGAGGTGGCCTGTTTGGTGGACGCAAAAGGGGTGCAGCCAACCCACTTTGGCCCCCTGCCCACGCAGCTCGCCGCCCTGAACGCGCAGCATATGGCTTTTCACGACCTGGTGGCCACGGCCGTCCTCGAAGAAGATCGTGAAGCGGCGGTGCATGCCCTGATGATGGATCCCTTGACCGCGGCGGTCTGTTCTCTGGAAGAAATTCGCCAGATGTTTGATGAAATGGCCGAGGCGCAGCGGGATTATCTGCCTGACTTTATCAATGCTTGATCAGATTCCGGTCTGAATGATGACTGAGGAAATCGCTAGGCGAGATTCGACGCATCGCGAGACACAGCTGACCTGGATGGACGGCATTTCGGCCTTGATCGTTGGCGGGTTCGCCATGGGTCTATTCGGCCGTACCATCACACCGGGCCTGCTTCCGGGTGACGGCGGGGAATTTCAAACGCTGGCCTATCTACTCGGCAGCACCCATCCCACCGGCTATCCTGTCTTTCTCGCCCTGGCCAGGCTGTTTACCCTGCTGCCGCTGGGTGAGTTCGCCTACCGCGTCAATCTGTTTTCAGCCGTGATGGGCGCCTTGACCGTCTCCGGCGTCTATCTGTGCGGCCGTTTGCTGAGCGGCTACCGCGCCGCAGCCGCCGCCGGGGCGCTCGCCCTGGCCGTTTCCGCTACGTTCTGGTCCCAATCCTTGATTGCCGAAGTCTATACAGCCGGCGCGGCCTTCTTCGTCTTCATTCTTCTCATGCTCTTGCTCTGGGACAAGAGCGGAGACAAATGGGCCCTGTTCGCCGCCGGCCTGCTGGGCGGGCTGAGCCTGGGCGTGCATATGAGCGTGGCCCTGCTGGCGCCGGCAGTTCTGCTCTTCTTGCTGCTGCATTGGAATCGCGGCTGGCCAATGTGGAAGAGCGCGCTGTCAGGGGCTCTCTCAGGTTTGGCGCTGACCGTGCTCATCTTCCTATTGATTGAGTGGAACGACCCCACTGCCAGCTACTTCAATGCCGTTATCGAACCATCGCGCAGCGCCTGGGGGTACGAAGCCTCGCAGATCGACGATCCGTTGGAACATCTACTCTTCGGCTGGCAGGGCCGCCAGTTTCAACACCTGATGTTCACCAATAGTGGCGAAGTCATGACCCAATTGGCCGCCGACTACTGGGCCAATCTGGGACAAGAATTCACGCTGCCGCTCATCCTGCTGGCCGGCGCGGGCGCGATCTGGCTGATGCTGCGTCGCACAGCCGCTGCCGCGCTGCTGCTCGGAGCGCTGCTCATCCAGCTCCTCTATTTCTTCAACTACGACATCTGGGATCTTTACGTTTTCTACATTCCCAGCTACGTGCTGCTCGCCCTGTTTGCTGTCGCCGGACTGGGGGCGCTGATCGAATTGACGGCACGGGTAGTGAGCAAGATTGCCGGCGGCCGTACCGTGAACAATGGCGCGCTTGATCTCCTGCTCGCTTTGCTTATTCTCGCCTTTGCTGTCTGGCCGATTTTGCAGCCGCGGCAGGAGGGCGTAATGAACAGGAAGGTCGATTTTGAGTTCGCTGAATATCCGCAGTACGATTCCCATTTGCAGCAGATCGCTGCGGCGACAGTCGCCGGTTTTCCGCAAAATGCGCTGGTCTTCACAGACTGGGATATGATGTGGCCCTACTACTATGCGGCCTACCTGGAGAGCGATCGCGTGGATCTCGCCTTTTTCGAAACCTACCCGGCAGACGATCAGGACGCACCAGCCGACTCTTTGGTAGAATTTGTAATCACCAATCTCGACAAGCACCCGATCTTCTTTGAGGAACGCATCGCCGAGTTGGAGGAGATGGAGCAGATCAGCATGGGCCCCCGAAGAATCGGGCCAACACGGTTTTTCTCCGTCATCGAAATAGAAGAATAGTGAGGTAAGCGTGACGAACATAACGATTGGAAAAGTGAACCGGCTGCAGAAATGCGCCACGCCGGGCGGGCGGCTGGTGATGTTTGCGCTGGACCATCGCGGCAATTTACAGCGTGCCTTGAGTCCCGACGATCCGGCATCGGTAACCTATGAGCAGATGGCGGCGTTTAAGGTGGACGTGACGGCCGTGATGTCGCCGGTCTCATCGGGCGTGCTGCTCGATCCCGAATACGGCGCTGGGCAGGCCGTTGCGGCCAACGCCATCGCCCCCGGCTGCGGCCTGCTCGTGGCCGTGGAGAAGACCGGCTACACGGGCGACCCTACCGCCCGTGAAAGCCAGATCCTTCCCGGCTGGAGCGTGGAGAAAATCGCGAGGATGGGCGCAGACGGTGTAAAACTGCTCATCTACTACCACCCAGATGCGCCCAATGCCGCCGAGCAGGAGGCGCTGGTGGCTGAAGTGGGTGAGCTGTGCCGCCGCTACGATATGCCCTTCTTCCTGGAACCGCTCTCCTTCTCGCTGGACCCCGACGTCAAGAAGCTGCCTACGGCCGAAAAACGCGTGGTCGTCTGCGAGACCGCCCGGCGTATGACTCCCTTTGGCGTGGACGTGCTCAAAGCTGAATTTCCGGTCAATATCGCCGACGAAATGGACGAAGCAGTTTGGGCGGAAGCGTGCCGCGACGTGTCCGCTGCTTCGCTCTGCCCCTGGATCATTCTCAGCGCCGGCGTCACCTTTGAAGAGTTTGAACGGCAGACGGCCGTTGCCTGCCGGAACGGCGCCAGCGGCGTATTGGTCGGCCGCGCGGTGTGGGCCGAAGCGGCGCTGCTGGAGGTGCCGGACAGAATCGACTTCCTGCAGACGACCGCCGTTGAGCGCATGAAACGCCTGACTGCTGTCATCGATGCGCACGGCCGTCCCTGGGCCAACTTCTATCCAGATCTCTCTGAAATCGCCCCAGAGGGCTGGTACAAGAGCTATTAGCCATGATTGATCTACTAGTTATCGGCGAAATCAACCCTGACTTGATCTTGCGCGGCGCCGACGTAGCCCCCGAATTTGGCCAGGCAGAGAAACTAGTCGACGATGCGCGGCTGACCCTTGGCTCCTCTTCCGTGATCAGCGCCTGCGGTGCGGCGCGGTTGGGGCTCAGCGTGGCCTTCATCGGTCTGGTGGGCGACGACGAATTTGGCCGTTACATGCTCGACGCGATGCGGGAACGAAATATCGACATCAGCGGCTGCATCGTGGACCCCACCGTCCCAACCGGCATGAGCATCATCCTCTCCCGTCCCGCCGACCGCGCCATCCTCACCTACCCCGGCACGATGCCCCTCTTGCGCGCTGAGCAAATCGACCGCTCGCTGCTGGAAGAGGCGCGCCATCTGCACGTGGGCAGCTACTTCCTCCTCGATGCGCTGCGCCCCGACCTACCGGCCCTCTTCGCACGCACCAGGGCGCTGGGCCGCACCACGTCGCTAGACACCAATTGGGACCCCGCCGGGCTGTGGGATGTGGCCGCCGTGCTGCCCCATCTCGATCTCTTCTTCCCAAACGAGAACGAAGCGTTGTTGATCACCGGCGAAGCAGATCTACCAGCGGCCGTTGATCAGTTGGCGCGGCAGGTGCCTACCTTGGCCGTCAAGCTCGGCGCCGAGGGCGGCCTGGCCCGCCAGGGCAGCAGAAGTGTCAGCGCGCCCGTGCTGCCGGTGGACGTGGTCGACACGACAGGAGCCGGCGACTCTTTTAACGCGGGTTTTCTCTATGGCTACTTGAACAACTATGCCCTGGAAGATGCCCTGGCCCTGGCCTGCGCCTGCGGTTCGCTCTCCACGCGCGCGTCCGGGGGCACAGACGCCCAACCAACCCTGGCCGAAGCGCGCTTGGCCCTGCGACTCTACGAGGAATCATCCTGATGAAAAAGTCACCGCTCCAAGAAATCATCGCCGCCCAAAAGCGGGGCGAAGCCCGCGGCATCACCTCAATCTGTTCGGCGAACATTTTCGTGCTCGATGCCGCCTTTGCCCATGCGCGGGCGAATGATGCGCCGCTGCTCATTGAGTCCACCTGCAATCAGGTGAATCAATTCGGCGGCTATACCGGGCAGACGCCCGTCGATTTCATGGAAACCCTGGGACGCCTGGCCATCAAACATGAACTGCCCCCGGAACTACTTATTGCCGGTGGCGATCACCTGGGACCTAACCCGTGGCGGCACGAACCTGCGGCCCTGGCGATGCAGAAATCACGGGCTCTGGTGCGTGACTATGTTCAGGCTGGCTACACGAAGATACACCTCGATACAAGCATGAACTGCGCCAATGATGGGCAGCAGCCCCTAGCAACCGAGATCATCGCTGCTCGCGCCGCCGACCTTGCCCAGGTTGCCGAGGCTACTTTCCGCGAGATGGGCGGAACAGCCGGACCGCCTCTCTACATCATCGGCACCGAAGTGCCCGCTCCTGGCGGCGTCGATGATCAAGAGGAAGGGGCGCCCGAGGTTACCACGCCGCAGGCGGCGGAGACGACGATTGCCGCGACACGCGCCGCCTTCGAGGAACTTAGTCTGCACGATGCCTGGCAGCGGGTGATCGGCGTTGTCGTCCAACCTGGCGTTGAGTATGGGAGTGAGTCCCTTTTCGACTATGATCCAGAAGAGGCCGCCGCTCTTTCTGATACCATCAGAGGCTACGAGAACCTCGTCTTCGAAGCGCACTCTACCGATTACCAGACACGACCGGCCCTGCGCAGCCTTGTCCAGGATCAATTCGCCATTTTGAAGGTGGGTCCGGCGCTGACCTTCGCTTCTCGCGAGGCGATTTTCGCCCTGGCCGAAATCGAAGAAGCGTGGCTTGGCGGCGGCGAGGGCATTACGCTCTCTCATATTCGGCAGGTGCTTGACAATGCGATGCTGGCCAACCCAGGCTACTGGCAGCCTTACTATCCAGGGGATGAACGGCAGCAGTTCCTGGCTCGCCAGTTCAGTCTCAGCGACCGTATCCGCTACTATTGGCCGGTCCCCGACGTACAGGCGGCGCTGAACCAGCTGCTGAACAACCTATCGACCGCGCCGATTCCCCTGCCGCTGCTCAGCCAATATCTGCCGGCCCAGGCGCGCGCCATACGCCAGGGCCAGCTGGTAAACGATCCGCGAAAAATGATCGCCTACCAGATAACGGCCGTTCTGGATGATTACGCCTATGCCTGCGATTTCCTTGAAAAATAGCGCGGCGGCTGGATAATACGGCTGCTGCAAACAACGTAAAGATAGGGAGAGAACTCATCATGAGAAAACAAGTCATCGCTGAAAAGGGCGCGCCGCCGCAGGGGGTCTATTCCCCGGCGATCATTGGCAGTGGAACGGCTGTTTACATTTCAGGCCAGGGTCCTATTGACCAGGATGGCCAGCTGGTCAGCAACGCTTTCGCGGAACAAGCCAGGAAAGTTTTCGACAATATTACAGTCTTGCTGGAGGCGGCTGGGGCCTCCTGGGCCAGCGTCCTGCGCACGGGTGTTTTCCTGGCCGATCTGGCTGATTTTCAAGAGATGAACGAAATCTACCGCGAATATCTGACCGAGCCCTTCCCGGCACGCACCACGGTTCAGGCCGGGCTGCTGCACGGTATGCTCATCGAAGTTGACTGCGTCGCCCTAGTGGACGAAGAAGCATGAGAATCGAAGCGCTGGACACACCTGTCGCCGTCGTTGATCTGGATCGCATGGAAGCCAATATCGTGCGCGCGCAACACTACCTTGATCAGCACGGCATCGCCAACAGGCCGCACATCAAGACACACAAAATCCCCGCCATCGCCAAGATGCAGATGGAAGCCGGCGCGGTGGGCATCACCTGCCAGAAACTGGGTGAAGCGGAAGTCATGATCGACGCCGGGATCAAGGAGATATTCCTGCCCTACAACATACTCGGCGGAACGAAACTGGCCCGTCTGGCCGGCCTCATGCGCAGGGCACAACTCAGTGTCACCGCCGATTCGCTGACCACTGTGGGAGGACTCTCATCGGCGGCACAGATGGCCGGCGTCCCATTGACCGTACTCGTTGAATTTGATTCGGGCGCCCACCGCTGCGGTGTGCAGACGCCGCAGGAAGCGGCCGCCCTCGCCAGGGCGATCGTGGAGGCGGATGGGCTGCAGTTTGGCGGCTTGATGACCTATCCCACCAGTGATGCCAGCGATCACTTTGTGGCACAGTGCCGGACGCTGCTCGGCGCGGAAGGCATAGCCATTTCCCTGGTCAGCGGCGGCGGCACCAATACGCTGTGGCAGGCGCACAAGCATCCCGCTGTCAATGAACATCGCGCCGGCATGTACCTGTTTGGCGACTGCTACACGCTGTATGGCGGCGGTGTGTCGCTTGAGCAGTGTGCATTTACCGTGATCTGCACAGTAGTCAGCCGCCCGACGGCCAAACGCGGCATCATCGACGGCGGCAGCAAGACGTTCTCCTCCGATCAGATGGGGCTGGACGGTTTCGGCCTGATCCTTGAATATCCGCAGGCCGCTATCTATCACCAATCCGAAGAGCATGGCTTCGTCGATTTCTCCGCCTGTGAGCGTAGACCCGAGATTGGAGACAAAGTGACCATTATCCCCAACCACTGCTGCGTGGTGGTCAACCTATTCAATGAACTTGTCGGTATGCGTGATGGCGAAATCGAGGTAATCTGGCCGGTTGCCGCGCGCGGCGCGCTGCGCTGATCAATTGCAGATGATCTCCGCCTCATTCGGCAGGTAGGATTCCCCCCAGACCCGCGCAAACTCTTCCTGGTAGGTCCCAGCAATATCCGAATTGTTCAGAAACAGCATATTCTCATCATTACTGGTCTCGGAATTATTCGAAAAATTGTAGGAGCCGGTCACCACGATCTTGTCGTCGATAACAAACACCTTGTGGTGCATCGTCGCCGGGTTGCCGTCTTCACGAACATCAATGCCGTTACAGTACAGGCGGTGTATCTCGCTGTGTTCCGTACTCGTATTTCTTGATTCAAACACCCCTTTCACATCGACGCCGCGCCGTGCCTGTCTGACCAGCTCTTCGCCCAAAGCATCATGCGTAAAGGCGAAAGTCATGAAATGCACGCTTTCCTTTGCCTGCCTGACCAACGGCAGCAGCAAATCCATCGCGTTATCTTCCGGCGAAAAAAGTACCAGAACCGGCGTATCTTCAACCATGGTCGTTTGCCGCCGAATAGGTGAACGCCGCTCCGAACTGGTCTTGCCCTGCCATAATTCTGAGAACTGCTTATCGTACCTTGCGGCAAGGTCCTCTGATTCGATGACAATCACATTGTTGTCATTCTTGAACATGCCGTTACGCGTCAGATTCGTCGAACCCGTCCACACGATCTCTTTGTCGAAGACGAAAAACTTGTTATGCATCAGGCTGTCGCGTTCGTCATCACGCACGGGGATACCGGCCTTGATCATCATCTCAAATTGGCCGCCCCCATCTTCGCCGTCCGCTTCGAGACCATGTTCATCATCGGTGTACCACTTGACGTCAACGCCTCGCTGGCGGGCGTCAATCAAAGCCTCGGCTACGGGCGTCAATTCAAATTCAAATCCAGCGACATGAATCGAGTCCTGCGCCTCGTCGATCAATTGGATCAACGCTTCCTGAGCCTCACCCTTGAAATCGTCAGGATAGTAGTTTTGCGGGGGATCGAATGTGTACACCCGGTACCAGTCGCCGGCATCACCGGTTTCCGTCGCCACATACCTGGACGGAAAGAAAAGCCATTCAACGGTTCGGATAGGCCCCGATCCGAACATGACAGTTCCCCCGCAGAAACTGGCGATAAGCACCAGAATACCAAGGAGCGTCGCTGCCGGACGCTCCTTGAAAAACTTGATCACGCGATCCTGAATGAAACTCTTCAGAGATTCCAGCATAGTCAACTGCAGCCGGGTGAACCAGGTAGCCGGATCGTGGGCTGCACCGCCTCAAGCGCCCGGCGACCGCTGATTTTCATCGACGCTGCTACTCCAGGGCAAGCAGTGCTTCGGTCGCTGTGGCAACTGCCGCGGCGGTAATGCCTAGTTCTTCATAGACAACCTGGAACGGCGCAGAAGCCCCAAAACGGTCAAGCCCAACAGCCAGGCCCTGCTCGCCCACGTACCGCTGCCATCCATCGGTGACGCCCGCTTCTACAGAGACAATCACCGGCAGCTGCGCCGGCAGGACGCTCTCCTGGTACGCTTGCGATTGTTGGTCGAAAAGTTCCCAGGAAGGCATAGAGACAACGCGCGCGGCCACGCCGCGTTCAGCCAGCATCTCCTGCGCTTCAACCGCTAGTTGAAGTTCCGTACCCGTGCCGATCAAGACGGCCTGCGGCTCTTCGACATCGCGCAAGATGTAGGCGCCGCGCAGGGCCTCTTCGTTCGTCTCGGCGAGGGTAGGCACGCTCTGCCGGCTCAAGATGAGCGCCGTCGGCCCATCATCATTCTGCAAAGCTGCCTGCCATGCATAGGATGTTTCCGTGCCGTCAGCAGGCCGAATCACCGTCAGCTGCGGGATAAGACGCAGGCTCATCAGCTGTTCAATTGGCTGGTGCGTCGGACCATCTTCGCCGACGCCGATGCCGTCGTGCGTGAAGACGTAGATGACCGGCAGGCCCATGATAGCCGCCAGGCGAATCGAGCCGCGCATGTAATCAGAAAAGACGAGGAAGGTGCCGCCGAACGGCCGAAAACCGCCATGCAGCGACAGCCCGTTCATAATCGCGCCCATACCGTGCTCGCGCACACCGAAACGGATGTAACGGCCGCTGAAATCATCACGCTGCACATCCGTCGTATCCGGGATCGCTGTCTTGTTCGAGCCAGTGAGATCAGCCGAACCGCCGACCAGCGTCGGAATATGGGGCGCCAGGGCAGCAATCACCTGGCCGGAAAAGACGCGTGTGCCCGATGCTTTGCCCACCTCAAACTCCGGTAAATAGTCCTGCCAGCCCGCGGGCAGCTTGTCGGCCATCGCATCCTGGAAGGCCATCGCCTCCGTTGGGAAAGCTTCGGCGTAGGCGTGCCACAGCTGCTGCCATGCCGCGTACTGGCTGCCGTCGCGGGCGAAAAGTTCCCGGGCGCCGTCGGCGACATAGAACTTTTCGTCAGGTGGCAAGCCCAGCCGTTCTTTGGTCAGACGAATTTCCTCCGCGCCAATCGGCTCGCCATGTGCGCTTGCCGTCCCTTCCTTGTGCGGACTGCCGAAGCCGATCAAGGTGCGGCAGGCAATGACGGACGGCCGATCAGTTACCGCTTTTGCTGCTTCTGTCGCGGTGACAATCGCCAGCGGATCATGCCCGTCAACGCGCTGCACATGCCAGCCGTAGGCTTCAAAACGGGCCAGCACATCTTCGGTGAATGTGATTTCCGTCGAGCCGTCAATACTGATCGAATTGTCATCGTAGAACACGATGAGTTTACCCAGGCCAAGATGGCCGGCCAGCGAACTCGCCTCGTGGGTAATACCCTCCATCATGTCGCCATCACCAGCTATCACGTAGGTGTGGTGGTCAACAATCTCAAAATCGGGCCGGTTGAAACGCTCGGCCAGCATCCGTTCCGCCAGCGCCATGCCGACGCCGCTGCTGATACCCTGGCCCAGGGGTCCAGTCGTCATCTCAACACCGGGCGAATGATTACGTTCCGGATGGCCGGGCGTCAAGCTACCCCACTGCCGGAACTGCGCCAATTGATCCAGCGTCATCCCTTCATAGCCGGCCAGATACAGCAGGCTGTAAATCAACATCGAACCATGACCCGCCGAGAGAATAAAGCGGTCGCGGTCCGGCCACGCCGGGTGCTGGGCGTCATGCTTCAGAAAAGCAGACCATAAGACGGTCGCCACATCAGCCATGCCCATGGGCATGCCGGGATGGCCGCTGTTGGCACTCTGCACCCCGTCCATCGACAGGCCGCGAATCGTGTTGGCTGCTGGTTGGTGTTTTTCCACTGAATACGTTGTCATTGAAATCTCCTGGTAGTAGGGGCCGTTCGCGAACGGCTCCTACCCTTATCTCGCTACTTCGGCGCCATGCGGATCGCGCCGTCCAGGCGGATCACTTCGCCGTTTAACATTTGATTTTCGATAATATGCGCGGCCAGAGCCGCGTACTCTTCGGCCGTGCCCAGACGTGGCGGGAACGGCACCTGCTGTCCTAATGATTCGCGTGCCTTTTGCGGCAAGACAGCCATCATCGGCGTGTCGAAAATGCCGGGCGCAATGGTCACAACGCGAATACCGGACCGCGCCAGCTCGCGCGCCGCCGGCAGCGTCATCGCCACGACCGCCCCTTTGGAGGCGGCATAAGCGATTTGTCCAATCTGCCCCTCAAAGGCGGCCACCGAGGCGGTATTGATCAAGACGCCGCGCTCTCCTTGAAGCGGCGCGTTCGTCTGCATCGCCGCCGCCACGATACGCATAACGTTAAACGTACCGATGGTATTCACGTCCAGAATCCTACGGAAGCGGGCCAGATCATGGGCGCCATCACGGCCAACTAGACGTTCGCCATACACGATTCCCGCGCAGCCAATCGCCCCGCGCAGTTCGCCAAATTTAGTGATGGCTGTATCCACGGCCGTTTGCACGGTCACTTCATCCGTCACATCCACTCGAACAAAGAGCGCCCGCTCGCCGATCTCTTCAGCCAGCGCCATGCCGGCCGCTTCATTGATGTCGGCAATGATCACATTTGCGCCGTCGCTCGTCAGGCGCCTGACACAGCCGGCGCCCAGTCCGGAACTACCGCCGCTGACCAGAAATGAACTGCCCTTGATCTCCATGTGTCACCTTCCCACGAATGAGCCACAAGACAAAGCGGATTGTATCAAGCAGCGTGCAATCCATCCACCACAACCGTGGTAGAATAGAGAAGGTCGGCGGCTGACCGGCTGGCTGCTGACCAGCTTTTCCCAAGGAGTATCACCTATGTGCGGAAGATTCGCCCTACTGGCCCCCGGGCCTACCATTGCCGAACAGTTCGGCGTTGAAGTCAGTCATGACATCATGCCACGATACAACATCGCCCCGACGCAGCCGGTCGCTGCCGTTCGCCTGGATCAACAGGGCGCGCGCCAGCTGACCTATTTTCAATGGGGCTTGATTCCTTCCTGGGCGAAAGACCCGGCCATCGGCTCGCGCATGATCAATGCCCGCTCAGAAACCGCCGCGGAGAAACCCTCCTTCCGCGCCGCCTTCAAGCGCCGCCGCTGCCTGCTGCCGGCCAGTGGTTTCTACGAATGGCAGAAACTGAACGGGAGCAAGCAGCCAACCTATATCCGGCCGTCCGGCGACAGTATCTTCGGCCTGGCCGGCCTGTGGGAAATATGGCACGATACCGAGGGCGGCGTCATCGAGACCTGCACCATCCTCACCACCACGCCCAACGAACTCATGGCCCCCATCCACAACCGCATGCCGGTGATCATCGATCCCGCCGACTACAGCATGTGGCTCGATCCCGGCGACAACCCGCGGGATGCCTTCCATCTCATGCGCCCTTACCCGCCGGAAGAAATGGAGGCATACGCGGTATCAACGGCAGTGAACAACCCACGCAACGAAAGCCCGATCAACATCGAACCGATCCCCTAGGGCCGGGCCGCGCTTTCCGTCACAGCCAGCCGGATGAAGCGCACCGCTTCAGCAACGCCAAGCGGCGGATCACCAGGCGTCCAGGCCATCACCGTCTCGATAAGCGGCCGCAAACCTTCATCCAGGGCGGCTGACGCCCAACGCGCCGCATCCGCCTTTGACACGGCCGTTCCAAAGCGCAGCGTATAGAGCACGCGGCACATCGTCTGCGCGGCAAAGGCCTGGTAGTCAGGACGGTCCTCCAGCCAGGAAGGATCATCGAGCATCGGCGCCCACCATTCCTGCAGGACGGCCGTGACCGCGTCGCGCATTTCCTCAGCGCCAACAGGATCGATATGCGCGCGCATTGACGGCCCGGCGACAACTGCTTCATGTTCGCGCAAAACATGTCGTTGAATCACCCAATCTCTCCCCTGCCCGGCCAGATAGAACTTACCTTCATTCACCGTGGGCAGTGCCGGCCCCTGCGCGTTGTAGCGCCGCAGCTCAGCCAGCGGGATGTACTGTCCCTCTAGTTTCCTGGCCCATTTCTGCTCGCCGGCCCACAGCTCGCAGTGCATCTGCTGCAGCTGATCGATCATCGCTGCGCGAAGCTCGTCACGCGTGACCACGACAAAATCAATATCGCTGCGCGCCGGATCGAAACCGCCGGAGGCCAGCGACCCATAGAGGTACATGCCCACGAACGCGTCGCCCAAGACAACCTGAACTCTGCTGCGCAGATCGTTGAGCAGCAGTTCGACGTCGGGATAGTGCGACAAATCAACCATCGGACTCATAGACTACCCATCCTACTCGAACCCTGGCCATGATCAAAGCATTGGCACGTGAGAAGACCAGCAGATAGTCCAAAAATGTTCAGTCGAAAAGGGTTGTTCTCTATTCAGTCGCCGGTGCTGCCTTCGTCTCCGCTTGTCGCCTCAATTTGCGACCGCGCGCTCCTTGGTGCACCGGCGTCCAGCGCGGCTGGAAGCAAGGGCTCATCTCACAGGGCTTTTACATTTTACGAATGAGAAGTAAGCAGCAGGTCCAGCGCATCTTCAGTAAACGCGGAATAGAAGCGGCGAGCCGCTGCCAAGTTGTTATAGCCACGCCACCTAACAAGGCCAATCACCAAGTTGTTGATGATTGCCATTGCTTGTGCAAGTATTGGATGTGACATCCGTGTGGCATCCTCACGCATTGTCCGGTCTCTGCGGTAGTGCAGCCCGTTTTCAATACCCCAATAGTCGCGCATGTATTCGAGCAAACGTTCAGGCTGGCCTGAGTCGGGCGACAGACTGGTCAATCCGCAAGAAACATCATGCCGAATCTCACCAGTCCCTTGGATGATAACGCGCCGCTCCAGGCGAAAAACCTGTGCAAGACCAGGCCACTCAACGTAGTCGTTTAGAAAACAACTGGCTGTCAAAGTGCGTTTTTCTGTGCGACCGTGCCCATTGTCAATCGTATGTGCCATACGCAGGTCACGTGACACATGGGACCAGGCTGATCCAGACGGTGGTGGGTCAAACACTTCCCGAATATCCGCGAGTAGTTGGGGCTGATTCTCTTTGACAATCCATAGGTAGTCGCCACCTGCATCCACGATCTGTGCTGACAGCTTGCGCTGGGTCAACATCGCATCACCACGCACCACTTTTTCCCGGAGATCGAGCGTCTGAAGTAGCTTTGGTGCAGCTTTTATCTCGTTTTCTTTGCTATCAACGGCCATTTGCATCAAAACAATCCCCTCTGCAGGAAGATAAGCAGCTAGCAAATGCACCCCTCTTGATTGCCCTTTGGGAATCGTCCCTTTCAGGGTCTTGCCATCTATCGCGACAAGAACGCTCTGGCCTTGATTGAGCCCTTGGGTCAGAAAGCGACTTGTCACCTGCTGCAATTCATACAAATCGACCGCTCCACTCAATACACGACGGTATGTGTTATGGCACGGCAGGGCTTGTCTTTTCAGCTGTAAGCACTTGACCAGTTGCTTTGTGCGCAGGCGCGCCCATTCAGCAATTCCTGATGGCGTGTCTTCGCCGCATAATTTGGCCAGCACCATCAGCAATAGCACCAAAGCTAATGGATAGCGCTTTCCTTTCGCATGGCGCTTGTCTTCCAAGGTTTCAAGTTCGGCATACAAGCTGCCAATATCGATTAAGTTGTCATGATCCGAGGCCGGGATTATGTTACTATCCATAATGACCTTTCTCCTTATTAAGATGGTTTGTTGATACCTACATCTTAAAGGTGAAAGGTCTTTTTGTTCCTTAACCTACTTTGTAAAAGCCCT
Organism: uncultured Chloroflexia bacterium; assembly: GCA_963767495.1. GTDB lineage: Bacteria > Chloroflexota > Anaerolineae > Promineifilales > Promineifilaceae > JAACFF01. Next base: position 390,209 of record CAVYDY010000004.1, on the reverse strand, counting down.
GGCTCATCTCACGACAGCTATTGACTACACGAATTTTCTTGAGTATCATTCAGCTATCACTGCCCGGACAAACAGAGACAAGGAGATCATCTCATGCATATTGGCGTCGTTTTCCCACAGACTGAATTCCCCCCCGATCCGGCGGCCATTCGCGCCTATGGTCAGGCGGTCGAAGCGCTCGGCTACAGCCATATACTGGCCTACGATCATGTCCTCGGCGCCAACCCTGATCGTCCCGGTGGTTGGCAGGGCCCCTATACGTATCGCGACCCCTTCTTCTCGCCCTTCCTGCTCTTCAGCTACCTGGCCGGCGCAACGGAAAACCTCGAGTTTGTCAGCGGCGTCTTCATCCTGCCGCAGCGTGAAACGGCGCTATTCGCCAAGCAGGCAGCCACGCTTGACGTGCTCTGCGACGGCCGTTTGCGCATCGGCATCGGCAGCGGTTGGAACCGCGTCGAATATGCGGCGCTGAACCAGGATTTTCACACGCGCGGCAAACGCCAGGAAGAACAGGTGACGCTGCTTAGAAAACTGTGGAGCGAGCCGCTGGTCAAGTTTCAGGGGCGTTGGGATACCATCCCCGACGCCGGGATCAACCCCCTGCCCTTGCAGCGGCCGATTCCGATCTGGTTCGGCGGCCATGCCGACGCCGTCCTGCGGCGCATCGCCAGGATGGGAGATGGCTGGATGCCCGGCTATCGCTCCGCCGACGCGGCCGCCCCGGCGCTCGCCCAGCTGGATGAGCAGCTCGCCCGCTACGGCCGTTCCCGTGCAGACATCGGTCTTGAGCCACGCCTGCATTGGCGCGAAGACAGCCTGCCCGAACTCATGCAGCAGCGCGACGACTGGCGCGCCGCCGGCGCAACCCATCTCTCCATCAACACCATGGGCTGTGGCTTCAGCAGCGTGGAGGAGCATATCAGCGCACTGCGCCAGTTTGCGGAATAACAGTCGGCAGCCGCAAAACACAAGAATTAAGGAACGGGGAACGGATGTGCGCGTCGCAGCAGCGGCGGGTCGCGATGTGCACGCCGCAATCCATAGTCCAAATTCCGCAATCCCTATCTTCTGCTATACTTGCCCCATGGAAATACTCGGTGGACCATACTTTTCCGTTGCCGGCGCGGGTGAATCTCACGGCCCGGGAATCACGACGATCGTCTTCGGCTGCCCGCCCGGCTTCAGGTTGGAGCGCGCCGACATTCAAGCGTACCTTGACCGCCGGCGGCCCGGCGGTACGCGGCATGGCACGCCGCGCCAGGAAAAAGATCAGGTCCTTCTGCTCAGCGGGATTTATCAGGAAAACCATGACAACCTGCTGGCCGGCCCGGAGATCCAGGCCGCTGTAGGTGATGCTGAATTCGCCACGCGGAGCTACCAGGCGGGCTTCACCACCGGCGAACCGATCGGCGCCCTGGTGCTCTCCACGGGCACGCGATCTGGTCACTACGCGCAGTTTGCGGGGCCGCAGGGCGAGGTGCGGCCGGGACACACGGACCTGGTCAAATATCACCAGTCAGGCGGCCATGTCGACATTCGCGGCGGCGGCCGTTCCAGCTACCGCGCCACCATTTCCGATGTCATCGGCGGTTCCGTCGCTCGCCTCTATCTGCAGGCGCTGTTCGGCACCCGTTTCATCTCCTCCATCGTGCAGGTCGGTCCACTGAAGAGTAAAACGACGCTGCAAGACCAGTTGAGCGCCTGTTTGTCAGCTTCCGATGAACAACGCGTCTCCGCGGATGTGCTGGACGACATCGAAGGGCGGCTGGCCGGAAACGCAATCCGTACGCTGGACGCTGATTTCGCCGCCGAAGCGGCGGCGCTGATCAAGGAAACGCGAATCGACGGCGATTCGTTGGGTGCGTTGGTCGAAGTCACGGCCGTTAACGTGCCGCCGCTGGCCGGCGAACCCCTCTACAACAGTCTCAAGCTGCGCCTCATGGGCACGTTGGGCGGCTTGCACGCCGCGCAGTCGGTCGAAATTGGGGACGGTTTGCAGGTGGTGGCCCGCCGCGGCAGCGAAAACAATGATCCAATTCGCCGCGCTGGCTACCAGGCCAACAGCCACGGCGGTCTGATCGGCGGCATCAGCACCGGCATGCCCATCATTTGCCGCGTCGGTTTCAAACCGACTTCTTCCATCGTCAAGCCGCAAGAATCGGTGCGCAAGGATTTGCAGGAGATCGATTTCCTGCTGGTCAAGGGTCGCCACGATCCCTGTGTCGGTGTCCGCGCCGGGGTAACGCTTGAATCAAGGATGGCCATTGAACTGCTGAACGCCGTCTTGGCGCATGAGAGCCGTCACGTTGACCCGCGCCACTTCCAGCTCTTCTAGCCTCTGCACGGCGACCCTCCCAAACCAAGGCGGTAAGGTCACTGCCCGGCGTGCCCACAGGTGCAGAAGAAGCATGGAGCAGCAAGAATCATGAACAAGCTGCGCAAATCTACGCAAACATTGACATAGAGAAACATGAGTGAATTCTTTCCTTCTGACCAACCGATTCCAAGCGGACCAGAGACGCTGCGCATTGTGCTCGAACCGCTGACCCCGGCGCATGCTGCGCTTGACTACGACGCAGTCATGGAGAGCCGCCGGCAGCTGCGCCTATGGAGCGGGTCCTCCTGGCCGGCTGACGATTTCACCCTGGAGGACAACCTGAAGGATTTGCAGTTCCACTGGCGCGAACAACAGGAGCGCACGGCCTTCACCTACACCGTCCTTGACCGCGCACGCGAAACCTGCCTCGGCTGTGTCTATATACGGCCGTTGAGCGAACTCGTCCCGGGCAACCCGGCGAAGCTGCAGGCTGTTGCTGCCAATGATGCGATGGCGCGCTTCTGGGTACGTAGTTCGCGCCTTGATGGCGATCTAGAGCGCCACCTTCTGGACACGCTGATCAGTTGGCTGGGCAGCGAGTGGCCCTTCGCGCACGTCTTCTTTCACACGCCCGAGGAAAACAGCGCCCAGCAGCGCCTTTTCACGGCGGCACTTATGCAGCACAGTCTAACCCTGTTGATGGTTGACCGCGGCGGCCTGCATCGCTTTTATGAAGTTTAATACATGGCATGCTGGCTGTAGGGCGGCCTGGCAAATCGCTCACCATCTTTTGATCATTATTTGATTCAACGTAAAATATGGAGCCGGCATCGACGCGATCAGAGGCGGCAGCTGGCCGCCATTGGAGAAGCACATGACCTACCCGCTCAACCGCTACATCAACATCCGCTGGGCCAACCACCCGGCTTTTTCCGCCGACGGCCGTTATTTGGCCTTCGCCAGTGATATCACCGGCCAGTTCCAAGCGTGGCAGGTCGAGCTCAGCGGGGACGACGATCTCTTTTCCTGGCCGCAGCAGCTCACTTTCTCCGCTGACCGCGTCTTGTATCTACGCTATTCTCCTGTAGAAGGCGACAACCGCCTGCTCTACAGCTATGATTTCGGCGGCAGCGAAAAAGCGCAGCTGGCCCTGCTGGACACAGCCAGCGGTGAAGAACAGTTCCTGACCGCAGGATTCGAAGAAGCGATGCATATTCCCGGCGAATGGTCGGCCGAGAGCGGCCAGCTGCTCTTCGCCGCCAATCGACGCGATCCGGCGATATTTGACCTGTACAGCCAGCCGGTTGACGGCGGACCGGCGCAGATGATCTGGCAGCATAACGAGGTCGGTTACCTGGTCAACGCCACCTTTTCCCCGGACGGCAGCCGCGTCGCCTTCATCCGCCAGGCGAAATCGGCCGAACATGAGCTCTTTGAACTGAATCTCGACGACGGCCTGGTGCGGCGGCTTGACCCTGTGGATCGTCCGGCGGCTTTCACGGCCATCGCCTACGCCAAAGACGGCCGTTATCTCTATGTGACCAGCGATCTCGACTCCGATTTCCTGCATATCACCCGCCTGGATCTAGCCGGCGGATCCTGGGAAACGCTCGTGGCGCCCAATGCAGATATAGAGAAATTCGCCCAATCGCCGGACGGCCGTTACCTCGCCTATGTGACTAATCGTGACGGCGACAGCTACCTGGAATTGATTGACCTGGCCACTGGCATGGCCCGCCCCGCCCCCGAGCCCTCCACACGCCCCGGCGTCATCGGCGCCTTCGCCGACAACATCGTTTTCTCGGCTGATTCGCAGCAGATCGCCTTCAGCTACGCCAGCGCGACGCGAACCTCAGACGTCTACATCTGGAACCTTGATCCGGCAGACGACGCCCTGCTGCGCAAGACGGACAGTTCGCACGGCGGCATTCCGGTCAGCGAATTCATCAACCCGACCTTAATCCATTACCCGACCTTCGACGATCTGCAAATCCCGGCCTTTTTCTACCGGCCGGAACAGGCGGATCCCGATACTCCGCTGCCGGCGATTCTCTTCGTGCATGGCGGGCCGGAGAGCCAGTTCAGACCAGATTTTCGCTTCCTGATCCAGTATGTGGTGCAGCACGGATATGCGGTACTGGCCCCGAATGTGCGCGGCTCTTCCGGCTACGGCAACGCATATATGAACCTGGACAATGTGGAGAAGCGCATGGATTCCGTGGCGGATCTGGCGAGCGCGGCGCGCTGGCTTGGCGAGCAGCCAGGCATCGACGGCGACCGTCTCGTCGTCTACGGCGGCAGTTACGGCGGCTTCATGGTCCTGGCCGCACTCACCGCCTACCCCGACCTGTGGGCGGCCGGCGTCAACATCGTCGGCATCAGCAATTTCGTCAGTTTCCTCGAGAACACCAGCGGCTACCGCCGGCTGCATCGCGAATCTGAATATGGCAGCCTCGCCACGGATCGGGCGTTCCTGCAAAGCGTCTCGCCGCTGACCCACGTCGACAAGATCACGGCGCCGCTGATGGTTGTCCACGGCGCCAACGATCCACGCGTGCCGTTGAGCGAAGCGCAGCAGCTGGTGAGCGCCCTGGAAGCGCGCCAGGTGCCGGTTGAGTTCCTCGTTTTTGACGATGAAGGGCACGGCGTAGCCAAGCTGAAGAACAAGCTCGTCCTCTATCCAGCTGTGATCGATTTTCTCAACAAGGTGCTGGCTTGATGAAAGAAGCGGGCAGCAGCTACCCTCGGCTGCCTCGCCAGACATTTGAGGATCTGATCATCGAGGCGCTCACCGATTTGCCAACCTATTTCCAGGAACAGCTGCAGAACATCGAAGTGCTCGCCGACACCTGGCCGGGCCCCAACGATTTGCGTTCTGTGGGGCTGGATCGCGGGCACCTGCTGCTGGGCCTCTACCGCGGCATCCCGCTGACCGAACGCACGTCCGGCTACCATCTGGTCGCGCCGGATACGATCACGCTCTATCAGGGCCCCATCGAGCTGGTCAGCGGCGGCGATCTCGAGCGCATTCGCAGCCAGGTAAGACACACGGTCATCCACGAGATCGCGCACCATTTCGGCATCAGCGATGATCGACTACGCCAGCTTGGCGCCTATTAGACCTGAGGGAAAGGACCGAACATGGCATCAGAATTGATCTTCGAATCGCGGCGCTCGCCCGTTTTAGGCAGGCGCGGCATGGTCGCAGCGTCACAGCCGCTGGCAGTCGCCGCCGGTCTTGAGATGCTGGCCGCCGGCGGCAGCGCCGTGGACGCGGCGGTGGCCGCGGCTGCCGCGCTGAATGTCACGGCACCGACCTCAACCGGAATCGGCGGCGATTGTTTCGCCCTGTTCTATGAAGCGCAAACGCGCAAGGTGCACGCGCTCAACGGTTCGGGCCGCGCGCCGCAGGGGCTGACGATGCGGCGGCTGCGCGAGGATGGCTTTGGCGAAGAGCTGCCGCCCTATCACGCTTACAATGTCACGGTGCCGGGCGCCTGCGCTGCCTGGTGCGATCTGGTAGATGCATTCGGCCGGCTGGACATGCCGGCGGTGCTCGCCCCGGCGATTCGCCTGGCCGATGAAGGGTTTCCTGTCGCGCCGCTCGTCGCTCACAACTGGGAGGAAGGGGTCGAGAAACAGCTTTCCAGCGCCGCCAACGGCCGTGAATTGACCATCGACGGTCGTGCGCCGCGAGCGGGTGAGCTCTTCCGCAATCCCGGCCTGGCGCGTACCTTGACGACCGTCGCTCTGGGCGGCAAGCGCGCCTTTTACAAAGGGGATATCGCTGCCGCCGTGGCGCAGGTGGTCAAGCAGAGCGGCGGCTGCTTGAATGAAGCAGATCTGGCCGGCCACGCGACCTCCTGGGAGAACCCCATTTCAACCAGCTACCGCGGCCTGCGTATTTGGGAATGCCCACCGAACGGCCAGGGTCTCGTCGCCCTGTTAGCCCTGAACATACTCTCCGGTTATGAGATCGCCGCCATGCCGCCGCTCTCGCCGGAGCGCCTGCACCTGCAAATCGAGGCGCTGCGCCTCGCCTTCGCCGACGCGCGCCATTACGTGAGCGATCCGGTCTTCAACCAGATTCCGTTGGATGCGCTGCTGTCCGACACATATGCGGCGCAGCGGCGGCGGCAAATTGATCGGCGGCAGGCGAATCCCGAGCGGGTCCACGGTCAGCCGCAGGGGGCAGACACCGTCTATCTGACAGCCGTCGATAGTGAAGGCAACGCCTGTTCGTTGATCAACAGCAACTATATGGGCTTCGGTACGGGCATCGTGCCCGCCGGCTGGGGCTTTACGCTGCACAACCGGGGACGAAATTTCACGCTGCAAGAAGGACATCCCAACGCCCCGGCCCCCGGCAAACGGCCGTACCACACGATCATTCCCGCCATGGCGACGCATAAGGAGGACGGAACGCTGTTCGCCAGCTTCGGCGTCATGGGCGGCTTCATGCAGCCGCAGGGACATGTGCAGGTGCTGCTGAATATGATCGAAGATAGTCTAGATCCACAGGCGGCCCTGGATAGACCCCGTTTCTACCTAAAGGACGGTCTGGCTGACGCCGCAGTCGCCCTCGAAGAAGGGATACCCCCGGTGACGCTGCAGGCGCTGGCCGAGATGGGGCACGACGTGGAAGCAGTCTCCGGCTACGATCGCGCCATGTTCGGCCGTGGTCAGATCATCGTTCGCGAACGTGACAGCGGTGTGCTCTGGGGCGGCAGCGACCCGCGCAGCGACGGCTGCGCGATGAGCCTCTGATTTCTTTGAGACAGTACCTTTCACCGGCGGCTAATTTGACCAGTGCTCATGGCCGGCACGCTTCATGATCGACCAATTCTTTGCTGCGATATGGACCAATGAACACCTCCAACACACACCCGTTGTTCGTCGCCTACCCGCCAAGCGGTCAGCAAGAGATTTCCGTGGGCCCCGTGCCCGTGGTACAGTTCTTTGACTCGACCACGGACAGCATCAGGTTCCACTGGCTTCCGGCGGCCGGGCTGAACTTCCGGCCGCAGTTTGTAGAACATTTCGCGCCGTTCCGCTTCGTCTATCTGAAGCCGCAGAAGGTGTAGCACGGCATCGTGCTTCAGCAGCCATCACTGTGACGCCCGTCTGTTTTGAAACGCCTCGCCGGCATCCATCGGGTCGGCCGAGTATCTACGGTTGATTTGCTGCCCATGCAGACCACAGCGCAGAAACCTATGCTATAATGCTCGTAGGATCGTCTGGCGCCCGCCAGGCTGTGTTGATCTTTGTATTGTGAGGAAGGCAGGTAGGGAAAATGGGAAAGAGCAGCGATAAGAAAGAAGAAGTAATTGTCAGCGACGGCAATGGCCAGGGAAACGAGACGGCCGATCCACACTATAAGAAGAGCGGCAAGCTGCGCAAAGAGTATTACGAATCAGAGCTCCTGCGCCTGCAGGAGGAACTGGTCAAGCTGCAGTATTGGGTGCGCACGAAAAACCTGAAGGCGACGATCATTTTCGAGGGGCGTGACGCCGCCGGCAAAGGGGGCGCAATCAAGCGCATTACGGAACGCACCAACCCGCGCGTCGTGCGTGTCGTTGCCCTGGGTATCCCCACTGAGCGTGAGAAGTCGCAGTGGTATTTCCAGCGTTGGGTAGCCCATCTGCCTGCCGCCGGTGAAATCGCACTTTTTGATCGCAGCTGGTATACGCGCGCCATCACTGAATGGGTGCATGGTTTTTGCACCGAGGCAGAATACCAGGAGTTCCTGCGCTCGTGTCCCCAATTCGAGCGTATGCTGGTGCGCTCCGGTATGATTCTATTGAAATATTGGTTCTCAGTCAGCGATGATGAACAGGAAAACCGCTTCCAACAGCGCTCCCAGGATCCACGAAAGCGCTGGAAACTGAGCCCGATGGATATCGCTTCGCGGGACAAGTGGGAACAGTTCTCCCAGGCCAAGGATCGCATGTTTGATTATACCGATATCAAGCAGGCGCCCTGGTACGTGGTTAACTCCGACGACAAGAAACGGGCGCGTCTGAACTGCATCCATCATATTCTCGATCAGATACCGTACATGGATATCTTGCCTGATCCGATTGAGCTGCCACCGGTTAAGAAAGGAACCGGCTATATCCGGCCGCCAATTGATGAGCAGACCTTTGTGCCTGAGATCTATTAGCGATCTGGCGGTCAGGAAAGCGCGGCGACAAAGCCGGCGGGCCGCCGGACCTTTTCAGTTTTAGATATGGAAAGCGCGGAGAGAATCTCGGTGATTTCCAGCTCTCATTTGAAACGGATCATAAACTCCGCAGGTTTACCCAGCGGGTACCAGCGTTCGCAGATCTGATTGAAGGCATCTGTGGATACCTTCATGGTGGCCGGCATAACCGGTGAAGTCAGGGCGGCTGGATTCGCGGGTTTGTCATCCGGGAGGGAAGCAGCTATGTCGCTCAAACAAGAAAAGATGTCCAATGTGGACAATGCATGGTGGCAAATGGAGTCGCCCACCAACTTGATGATGATCACGACGATCATGGTCTACGGGGGGCGGCCCGACTACGAACGCATGATGCGCACCATCGCGGCACGTATGCTGGCCTTCGACCGTTTTCGCCAGCGCGTTGTCGATCCGGCGGCGCCCTGGGAGCCGACGCGCTGGGAGCTGGACCCTCATTTTGATTTGGAGGCGCATATTCATCGCATCGCGCTGCCCGAGCCGGGCGACCAGCAGGCGCTCGAGCAGCTGGTCAGCGACCTGATCAGCACGCCGCTGGACTACAGCAAGCCGCTGTGGCAGATGCATATTGTAGAGAATTTTGGCGACGATTATGTGGTCGTCACGCGCTTCCACCACTGCATCGCCGACGGCATTGCCCTGATGCGCATCCTGCTTTCCATGACTGACGAATCAGCTGACGCCCCGGTTCCACAGCCGCCGTCGGCGGCGCGGAAGAAGGCGTCAAATGGCTTGTTGAGCGGTCTGCTTTCGCCGCTGAGCGGGCTTATGCGCAGCACGACGCAGCTAACGGAAACTGCCGTTAATCTCAGCGTCAGCGGCGCGCGCGCCTACGTCTCCGCCATACAGGACCCGGGAAGAGCCGTCGATGCTGCCCGATCCGCGGCCGATTTCGCCGCCCGTCTCGGCCTCGTCACGCTGCGCCTCCCCGATCCGCCAACCCTCTACAAAGGGGCGCTCACCTCACAAAAACGAGTCGCCTGGTCCGCCCCTGCCCCGCTCAGCGACGTTAAGGAAGCAGCCCACGCCCTCGGGGGCACGATCAACGACATCATGATTTCGGCGATCGCCGGCGGCCTACGCCGCTACATGGAAGCAGAGGGCATCCAGACGGCCGGTCTCAGCTTCCGCGCCTATATCCCGGTCAATCTGCGCCCTTTTGACGAGGAGATTGAATTGGGCAACGCCTTTGGCCTCGTCTTTCTCTCACTACCGATCGGCGTCGTCGACCGCCAGGAACGCTTTCAACTCGTGCATATGCGCATGGAGGAGCTGAAGGAATCGCCGGAAGCGGTGGTGGCGATTAGCCTGCTCAACGCCGCCGGCATGTTCCCTAAAGAGGTCGAAAATCTCGCTTTCCGGCTCTATCACGCCAAGGCGACGGCCGTGCTGACCAATGTCCCCGGCCCGCGGGAGCAGCGCTTCTTCGCCGGCAGCCCGCTTAAGTACATGATGGGCTGGGTGCCGCAGGCGGGCAATCTCGGCCTGGGAATCAGCATCGTCAGCTACAACGACGAGATTATGTGCGGCATCAATACCGACGCCGGGCTCGTTCCCGATCCGGGACGGGTGATCGACTATTACGAACTGGAGCTGGCAGCGTACACCGCGCTCGGCAGAGCGTAGCTGGACCGCAAGCCGACAGTCCCGGTCATAAGCGAACGCGGCCGTCTTTGTTGATTCCCAGGCAAAGACGGCCGCGTTCGCTTGCCGCCGGCGAGCAGGATATTGTCGTCATCACGGACGACTATGGAACTGCTGTCGAACGTGTCCCCGACAGACCCTCTGTCCGGATGAGCCGGCGCGCTGCGGGCCATGCGGCGTGTCGCCAGGCCGCCTGAACTGCGCTGTATGCAACCAGGATGATCTCATGCTCGTATTGCGGGTATACTTGTCAGCAGGAGGTGGCAGCATGAGCAAAGCAGCTTTCAAAGGCACAAAGATCAGCACGATTCGTACATTTCTTCGCGAGGGAACCTGATCAGAGACCGTCATGAGCGTCGTTGACGACTCCTTCGATCACCCTTTAAGAGCGGAAGAAAAAGCAGCCGCGCCATTGGCGGGCGGCATCTTGAATCATGGCTACCAGTGCGGCATGCTCTGGGGCGCGGCGCTGGCCGCCGGTGCCGAGGCACATGAACGTCTGGGTACGGGACCGCAGGCGCAAGCGGCGGCCGTCTTGACGACACAGAGGCTTGTAGAGAAGTTCCGCGCGCGCGCAGGCGGCAGGATCAACTGTGTCGACATCATCGGCCTGAACATGAAAGAGAACTCAGGGGGCTTGAAGTTCTTCTTAAAGGGTGGCCCAATCGGCTGCATGCGCATCATCGCTTCCTTTGCCCCGGAAGTGTTGGAAGAAATCGACAGCACGCTCTCCGACAAGACGTCTGATGCGCCAACCCCGCCGCTGAGCTGCGCCGCCGAAGTGGCCAGAGTGATGGGCGCATCCGACGAACAGGTGCTGATGGCTGCGGGGTTCGCCGGCGGCCTCGGATTGAGCGGCGGCGCCTGCGGCGCATTGGGCGCGGCGATCTGGCTGGCGGCCCTGGACAGCAGTGAGGCGTGGACCATGGAATTGGGTTCCGTCGAACCACAAGGCCAGGTAATCATTGATCGCTTTGTAGAAGCCAGCAACTGTGAGTTCGAGTGTTACGAAATTGCCGGCCGGAAATTCGAAGATATCAACGACCATGCCGAGTACCTGCGGGCCGGCGGCTGCGCGGGCATCCTTGAAGCGTTGGCGGCACAACCTACAGCGTGAGCTTTCTCGAGAATTAGAAAACAGCGTCCGAGAACAATAACGATGAAAAACCGCCTGACTGCCACGTTGGGCAGTTTACACAATTCGCTGATCAAGGCGATCCGTCTGCGCAGCATCACCGTCGAGAGCATTGACGATCGATGCGGCTAGAGAGCACGGCAATACTTTCGCTGGACGACATCGGCTACGCCGGCCAATCCTCGCCTTCGGTGTATCGCGTGCCACGATGCCCTTTCTTGGCGACCGGCTCCGCCAACCGCTCGCCTGGTGCGGCGACCATGATCAAGGTGCGCGGCTTGCCCGACTTGGGGTTGACAGCGCCAGGGATCAGTTCGCTGATGCGCAGCCGGCCAATCAACTGGTCGCCAAAAATCGTGTAGACGTAGTGGCCTACCTTCAATTTTGAAGGTGTTCCCGCCATGTGAAATTCATACGCCGACAGAGAGCCGTCGTACAGTGCATCGACCGCCTGTTGGCCTTCGCCGGCGGGGATTGTCTTGGTAATGCCAAAATTCATTGCTGTGCCTCCGTAGTTGATAAGCTGCTAAACAGTGTGATCCTGCACATTCTTTCAGTCTCCATCCGCAGCCAGCCGCCCTGCGAACAGATCCAGCGTTTCAATCCCCATGCCGGGCAGCGGCACCAGCACGAGCGCATCAGCCCCGGCTGTGACGTAGCGATCAACGGCCGTAAGCCAATCGTCAGACGTGCCGGCGAGGGCCAGCTGGTCGATCCATTGATCAGGCATTTGCGCGGCAAAGTGGGCCATGTCGCCGCTTTGGCGCAGCGCTTCAACCTGGGGCAGAATGCCCAGCGGCTCAAGATGGGTGTCGAGGTAGCCGGGATAGAGGGATGCTGCCAGCACTGGACGCAGTTCCTCCCGCGCCTCCTCCGTTGTCTCTCCCGCGCAGGCCAGCGCGTAGACCGTCAGGCGATGGGCGTCGTCACGGCCCGCTTCTCGCCTGCCCTTCTCTATCTGCTCCCTGGCCCAGGCGACGTAGGCCGCGGGCGAGCCATCGGCCAATATCGTGCCGCCGGCTGACCGGCCCGAGAGCGCCAATGATTTCGGCCCGCGAACACCCAACGAGATGGGGGGAACAGGGTCAGGCGGATGGGTCAGCTGCACATCGGCAAGCTGGACCTCTGTGCCCGCAAAAGTCACGGGCTCGCCGGCGAGGATGGCGCGCACGGTTACGGTCACTTCCTCCAGCGCCGCCAGCTGTGAGTTGGGAAAAGCGCCTACCTGGCGCATCCAGGCGGCAATACCGTGGCCAAAGCCTGGCAAGAAACGGCCGGGGTAGAGCCGCGCCAGCGTGGCGATTTCCATCGCCGCGAAGGCCGCATTACGCGCCACGGCGGGCATGATGCCCAGGCCCACACTGGTACGCTCTGTGGCCGCTAGGGCGGCTGACGCCAGCGCGATGCCGCCGCTGTAGAAGCAGTCTTCCCAAATCCACACTTCATCAAAGCCAACATCCTCGGCGCGCCGCGCAAATGCGGGCATTTCTTCGGGAGGACGTTCGGGGCGAAAGACGATGCCCAGCGGAATTTCGATGTTGTTTTGCAGTTTCATAGGCTGTTTCCTTGAAGAAGCCATTCAGCAGTCAGCGGACCGCCTCGCCAGGCAGCGCCTGCTCAACGCCGGCGCGAAGATGGTCTGGCCGGATGCCCGCGGTGTCGAGGCGCTGGACGCCGAGGTAGGTCATGAAGCGGGCGAACCCTTTGTTCAGGGCCCCGACGAAGGCATCATCCGGCTGAAACCATTCTTCCAGCCAGAGGCCGTTGATCAGCAGCGTCTGCGACGGCCGTTCATGTTTCGCATCCATGCGCCCCACCAGCTGGTCGCCATAGAGGATGGGCATCGTGTAGGGCCCGTAGACACGCTTTTCCAGCGGTTTGTAGATTTCCCAAATATAGTCGAAATCGAAGAGCTTCAACGCCCGCCGGCGGACGCTGACAAACTCCAGCGGCGAAAGAAAGGTGACTTCTTCTTCCGTGTCTGGCCCCACGGTCTGCCACGCAGACGGTATCCCACCACTGCTCACCGTGTCCAAAAGGCCCCTATCCTGCGCAAGGTGAAAGAAGGTTTCACGCTGACCCTCTATCTGCACGGCGTCAATTTCGCCGGCCTCCGCCATTTCAGCCAGCTTCGCCTGCGCCTCGTTGAGATCGACCGGACGGTCGCGTACCTCTTTCATAACAGCGCGGAAAGCACGGCCATTCATCAGTCCGCGCTGGGCCACCGCTTTGCGCAGGAAATAGGTTTCGGCCGTCTCCGCAGCGGCCGTATACTGCACGTCAGCCGGCGCGATATTCTCGGCGAAATCATAGATACGTTCTCGGCCGTGACGGCCGTAGGTCATCAGCTCACCGGAAATCCACATCGCGTACATAGCGACGCCGCTGTCTTTGCCCGAGCGGTAGGCATTTACCTTTTTGCCCTGAATCTCGCGGCTGCGCAGCGGCCCGCGCTCGCGCAGTTCGGCCCGAACCTGGTCGAGAAGCGCCCCGTGAGCGTTCATGAACTCAGACCAACGGCCGTTCTGCTTGTGCCGCGCCATCGCCACGCGCCAGTAAGGCAGTTCTTCCATCGGGTAAAAATAGAGCGCGCCCCCATAATCAAAGAATCGCCGTTCCTCGTAGGCCAGCGCGCGCAAATGGTTTGCCTCATAATCGCGGACACGGCCCCAGAGCACGATATCATGGCTCTGGTCAACGACCGATACCGGGTCAATCTGCACCGCTTCCACCTGGCCCAGCGCCTCAGCCGTACCCGCCTTCCCGCTCCAGCGCCGCCCCGGCCACAGCCCCTGCCGCCCGAGAACAAATCGCCGCCACGCGGCGGCTGAAATCTTCTGACCATTCATGGTGTTAGCTGTCGACTGCTGATGACTGGCTATCGGTAATTGATGGTTGGGCCTCATCGAGATCAATAATCGCCTTCAACAGATCATCTTCCCGTTCAAAGCGAAAACCCAGCTTCTTGCAGACGTTGATCATGCCCACATTGGTGCCCAGCATGTAGGCGATCACGCGGTCGATCCCTTCATCACGGCCGACCTGCAAGAGGCGTTTCAGCAGCACCGTACCCAGGCCCTTGCCCTGGAAATCATCCCGCACGAGCATGGCGAACTCCGCTTCCTGCGGGTCGGGCATGCGCGTCAGGCGACCAATCGCCACAAGCTCCGCTTCATCCGTCTCGGGATTGCGCCATTCAACCACCAGGGCGATGGTGCGATCATAATCTATGAAGCAAAGACGGGTCAGGCGCTCATGTTCCACTCGTTGGCCCAGCTCAAAGGCGCGGAAATAGCGCATATAGACGCTCTCTTCCGACAATCTGGCATGAAAATCACGCAGCAGCGGTTCATCCTCCGGGCGGATCGGACGGATCACAAATTGAATACCGTCGCGGTTAAGAAAGGCATCGACATACTGCGTCGGATAGGGCCGAATCGCGAGCTGCGGCAGCATCTCCTCGCTGATGTCCTGGCCGTAGAGCACCATTTGCGCCTGCAGCGCGATCCGCCCCGCGGGTGTCACTAGCAGCGGGTTCAGGGTGATACGCTTGATCCATTTCTGCTGCACCACAATGTGGCTGAAACGCACCAGGAGATCCCCAAGCGCCGTCAAGTCAATGTCGCCGGCGTTCTGCATCGCCTGGAAAACGGCCGTGCGCTCCATCATCCGCCGTGCCAGCGTTGAATTGAGCGGCGGCAGGCCCAGGTCGCTGTCTTCCACCAGGCTGCCGGCATAGCCGCCCAGACTAAAACGCAGTATCGGCCCCAATTGAGCATCTGGATAGGCGGCCAGCGCCACCTCGTATCCCTTGTCCAGTTCCAGAATCGGCTGCACCAGCACGCCCTCGAAATCAGCCTGCGACAGCGCCTCCAGCCCCGCGAACGCGCGCGCCACATGCTCGGCATCCTCAAGCCGCAGCTGCGCCTGCTCGCGCAACGTCTGTTCGGTCTCTGCGGTCGAATAGCTCCTCAGAAAGACCGGGTAACCGCATTCATCAGCCCGTGCCACCGCTTCGCTGGCGCTGAGCGCCAGATGCTCTTCAACAGCGGGAATCCCATAGGCATCCAGAATACGCTTCGATTCGTAATCGGTGAGCATCGTGCGGCCGCTCTCGCGCACCTCGTTGATCATCTCGCCGGTCAGGAAACGTTTCAACGACGCTTCGTCCGCCCCTGTCGGCAGATGAGGCGTTTCGTAGAGACTGCGCAGGCGCTTCTGATAGCGCCACATGGATGTAAAGAGGCGTGCCGCGGTGTCCGGATAATCAAAGGTAGGGATATTGGCCTGGTTGAGGACGGCCGTGCCCGGGGCGACTTCCTTACCACCCATCCAACTCGTCAGCACAGGTTTGCCATACGGGTAGCCGGCCGGCCGGTCATAGAAGGTCTTCAAGGCTTCCGCCGTTTCTGCCGGCTGGGTCATCGCCTGCGGCGTCAAGATCACCAGCAGTCCATCGCTCTCCGCGTCTTTGGCCACCAACGCGATCGCCTCTTGGAACCGCTTCGCATCCGCATCGCCCAGTAGATCAATGGGGTTATCGCCGCTCCAGTGCGCCGGCAGCACTTCATCAAGCGCCTTTTTCAACGCAGGAGAGAGCGGAGCCAGTTTGCCGCCGGCCCCGATCAAGGCATCGGTGGCCGAGACGCCGGGGCCGCCCGCGTTGGTCACGATGGTCAGGTTAGGCCCAAGCGGCCGGGGCTGCTTGGCCAGAACCTCGGCCAGGTTAAACAGTTCAGCGATCGTATCGACGCGCAGCACACCACAGCGGCGAAAAGCGGCGCCAATCGCCGCATCATCCCCGGTTTCAGCCCCCGTATGCGCCGCGGCCGCCCGCGCCGCTTCCTGCGTGCGGCCCGGCTTGATCACAATGATCGGTTTGGTCAGGGCTACTTCGCGCGCGGCCGACAAGAATGAGCGCGCATCACCAATCGTTTCCATGTAGATAAGGATGCTTTTCGTGCGCGGATCGTCGCCGAAATAGTAGATCAGGTCGCCCCAATCAACGTCAACCATCGAACCAGTGGAGACGAAACTGCTGAAACCCACATTCTCACGAACGCTCCAATCCAGGATGGCCGTAAACAGCGCGCCGCTCTGGCTGGCAAAGCCTACGTTTCCTTTGAGGGCCATGCCCGCGGCAAAAGTTGCGTTGAGGCCATGATAGGGATTCATAATGCCCATGCAGTTTGGGCCAACGAGGCGCACGCCGCCCCGCCGCGCTTCAGCGAGAACCGCCTCTTCCATGGCCGCGCCCTGCGCTCCCGTCTCCTTGAACCCAGCGGAGAGAATAACGCACGACTTAACGCCCTTTTCCGCGCAGTCACGCACGACGCTCTGCACAGCGTCAGCAGGCGTGGCCACAACCGCCAGGTCGACCGCCTGCGCGATATCGCCTATGCGGGCGTAAGCCTCTAATCCCAGAATCGATACATAAAGAGGATTAACGGCGTAAATATCACCTTTGAAGGGGGAGTGGATCAGATTGTACAGCACCGTACGGCCGATGCTGCCTTTGCGCTCGGATGCCCCGATCACGGCAACACTGCGGGGAGCGAACATAACGTCAAGCGGGTTGCCGGTATAACGCAGAACGTTATGAGACGTACCGCGTGTGAGGTCCGAGGTCAAGCGCCCTCCTAGCTGAGTGAATCCAGCGTCTTGTTATATTTCTTCTCGCTGATGCGCTCCTGTTCCAACAGCACACTCAGCAAATAGGGCAAAGACATGATTGAATGAAGCCGGTATCCTTCGGCCTGCAAATTCTCAGCGCCCCCCTGCTCGCGATCAATCAGCACCACGGCATCGGTCACGTGCAGGCCGCCCGCTTTCAGGGCGGCAATCGTCTGCACAATGCTGTCGCCGCTGGTGATCAGATCGTCGATCACGACGGCCGTATCGCCGATCGCATAGACGCCTTCTATCGTTTTGCCGGTCCCGTAGCTCTTGGCGGTTTTGCGCGGGTAAATCAAGGGCCTGTTCATATCGAGGGCGATCGCCGTGCCAATCGGCAAGCCGGCCAGAGGCGTCGCAGAAAGGACATCAAATTCCTGCCATTCCAGCACGGAACGGTAAGCACCGGCAACCTGGCGAAGCGCCTCGGGAAAGGAGGCCAGAACGCGTAGATCAAGGTAAACGCGCGACTTCTTGCCACTGTGCAGTTTGAATTTACCAAAGCGGATCGCGCCGATCTCATGCAGTGTGACAGCCAAGGATTCCAACGGGGAAAGTGATTCATCAACCATAGTCACAAATCATGACACAAACTGTATGATTTAACAAGCGGGCCGCTTCGCCGATTGCAGCGCTTCTTACTACCCCCGTCCGCGCATTCTACAGGGCCGGCTTGATATGATCGCGCACATACGCCTGGTAGGCGCGTAGAATTTGCCTGGAGATAGGTCCGGGACGGCCGCTGCCGATCTCGTAACTGGCGATTCGCGTCACCGGAACTATGGTGCGCGATGAGCCGCTGAGAAATGCCTCATCCAGCGACGAAAGGTCCCGCTTGTTGACCGCCTGCTCAATGACGGGTATGCCCATCCCTGGAATCAGATCGAGCAGTATTTTGCGTGTAATGCCTTCCAGCACATCTTCGCCGGCCGTCCACACCACGCCGTCGCGCACGGCCCAGAAATTGGTGAGCGTGCCTTCGAGGATATTGTCATATTCGTCCAGCAGCAGGTATTCATAGTGGAACTGGCTGCGCGAAGGCAGCATCCGGCTGCGGCGCTCGGCAAACTCGGCCGTTTTTGCCAGCGGCTCGTCACGCACCATATCAGGTACGAAATCAGCGCCCACGCCCTCGGTATAATGCTGTTTTGGCCACTGCTTAAACGGCGTCAGAGCGATCAGTTCCCGGCTCTCCGTGCCCAGGCTGCGGGCCGGCTGGTTGAGAATATCAAAGCGGACGCGCGCGTCAGTTGGAAAGGCGGAGGTCACCGTATCGAGCGCCCACTTCAGGCGTTCACGGTCCAGCTCGTAATCCCAGCGCAGCAGGGCCATCGATTGTTCCGTTCTGTCCAGGTGAGCGTCCAGTTCCAGGAATTTATTGCGTTCGTAGGTGCGCATCGCCGAATAAACACCCAGCGCCAGGCCGGCATAAACCGTGGTCAGGCTGCTGGCTGTATCCGGCAGTGGCAGCAGTTCGACGCCATCATCAGTCACCGCGTAAAGTCGATTTTCACTCATGCGGCTATTCTATCGCATCGAGCGCAAACTTCGAAGGTTTGCCGCGCGCTATGACGTACTCGCTTGAACATGCTTGGCGACTAGAAGCGTCAGATCATCCGCCTGCGGCACAGAGCCGGTAAATGACTCCACGGCCGTCACCACGCCGGCCACGATTTCTTTGGCACTGCCGTCAGAGGCGGCAGCCAGGGCGGCCTGCAGCCGTTCTTCGCCGAAGAAGCGCCCCTCCGCGTCGCGCGCTTCGCTGACGCCATCAGTGTAGAGCACCAGGGCATCCCCCTCGGCCAGAACAGTCTCTTCTTCGCTGAATGTGACACCGCTGAATGCGCCGAGCAGGTAGCCCTGCGCCGGCAGTTCTTCTACGACGCCGTCCGCCCGCCGCAAACAGAGCGGTGCATTGTGGCCGGCACTGGCGTAGGTGAGCAGACCCGTCTCCAAATCCAACAGCGCATAAAGCACGCTGAGGAAGAGGGGTGAGCGGTTGTCACTCAATATCAATTCGTTCACGCGCTGCATGACCTGCGCCGGTGACTGCCCTTTCCCTGTCTCCGCGCGAATCAACGTCCGCGCCACGGCCATGTAAAGGGCCGCCGGCACCCCTTTGCCGGTGACATCGCCGATCACAAGGACAACCCGCTGCGGATCATCGTCGCGCCAGATGAAATCGTAGAAATCGCCGCCAACGCGCCATGCCGAATCATAGTGCGTGGCGAACTGCCAGCCGGCGAACTGCGGCGTCTTCTGCGGCAGCAGCGACAGCTGCATCTTGTGCCCGATTTCCAGTTCGCGTTCGAGCGAGCGGCGGGTGACTTCGCTTTCTGTGCGCCGGCTGAGCCGCGACGATATGATGGCCATCACGCGCGTCGAAAAGCCGGGATGCTGGCGCACCAACGCCGCGAAATGGAGGCGATCGATGGGCATCAGCGCGCAGTCGGTGACGGCCGTCACCGTGCCGTTGCGCGGCCGGTTCTCCACCATCCCCATCTCGCCGAACAGGTCGCCGGCGGTCATCACATCGATTTCATTGCCGTCCTGGGTGAGACGCACCACGCCCTCAATGACGATATACATCCGGTCCGAAAAATCGCCGGCGTGAAATATCACGCTGCCGGCCGCGCAATACTCGCGGCTGGCCACGTCGCTGAACAGGCCGAATCCCTGCAGCGAAATCTTCTTCATCGCCTGCCCATCGCGCCGGCACCTGGGGAGAGCAGCGCTGCTTCCGCGCCTCTATTCAAACGAGGCAACGGCCGTCTCTTCATCGTCGAAGACCGGGAAGATATCGCTGAAACCGGAGGTATCCAACACCTTGCGCACCAGCGGCTGCGGCTTGAGCAGTTTGTAGTTTTTCTCCGGTTCGTTCGCCTTGATCAGGTCGCGCGACATACCGCGAATAGCGCCCCAGCCCTCTTCGGCATCCTCTAGCGTATCACCACGCATGACCAGGGCCATGCTGTGCAGCCCTACCAGGCCAGAGCTGGAAACGAATTCCAGATTCTCCAGATCAACCAGCAGATCGCGTGTCCCTGCGGCGTAAAGCGCCTGTGTCTGGGCGATCAATGACGCGTAGTTCGAAGCGTCCAATTCCCCGTCCAGGCGCATGATCGTTACTGGAACACGCCCCTCGGCCGTATCAACTGTTACATTAAGCATGACGACTTGCCTCCTTCACCTTAGTCACTCTTTTTCCTCAAAAACAACTGGTTATCGTTCACTGCTCACGACAAGCGCTTCAGCAGGGTCAGCTCGTTCCCCCCGCGCGGAAGGGGACGATAGCGAAGCTCATCACAATAGGCACGCATCATGTGCACGCCCAGACCGCCAAACGGCCGTTCCGCCAGAGGCAGCGTCGTGTCTGGGGCGGCGACCTGCGTCGGGTCAAAGGGTGGACACTGATCACACAGCACTACGATCACCGCTTCGCTCCTACAGACAACCGTCACTTCGATATCCCCCGCTGCGTCCCGGTAGCCGTGGCGCACGATGTTGGCCGTGGCCTCATTCACGGCCACGACAAACTCAGCGATCATGGACGGTTTGCAGCCACCAGAAACGGCCGTGTCGCGCACATAACCCCGGATCGCCGCCAGATCAGTTAAGGTTACCCTGGGGAAAATACGTCCTGTTTCACTTTCCATACGAGTGCCGTTCGATCATACTTGAATGAGTCCGTTCATGTCAATTGTGCCGCGCGATTGGGCCGACCGCCGCGACCTTGTTGTCGTCGTAGAATCCCTATCTCGCTCCGCGGGTTGAACTGAATGGAAGCGGACCGAATCACAGCTGATTTCCCTCACCTGATGCCTTCGACTACAGGGGTAGTTTATGCCATAGCGCCGCTCCCTGCCAGCCAGGCATAGTCCCACGCACGGTTCTTCCTTTTACTTATCGCTAGGGATATTGACCAAGGAGATAGACTGAAAGGTAAAGCGACAACAGTATGCCAATCTGTCTTGCTCCATGGGCAGCTGCTTGGAAATCGAGGGCCTGGTTAGGCCAAAAAGTGTAAATGGAAAGCAGTAAGCGTTATGTAGTCATATTGAGAACGTGGAAGGAGGACGGCCGTTGGCAGGACGGCCGTTGGCAGGACAGCCTTGCGCGTACTAGCTTTATTGTCCGCTAAGAGCCAGTCGAGGCGCACACTATTGGCAGCTCATGCCAGATCTGGGCGGCCCGCCACAAAGTGTTGGGGAGGAGGCTGGGAGGGTTTGGACAGGGCCATAGGATTACCCTAATAGGATGCTACCAAAGGGGGTTCCAAGGCTTGATTCGGTATGTTATAATGCGAATAGCTCGTCTGATTCGGAGGGTCGCCAATCCCCCAGATATTGGCTTTGGGAATAGACAGCGAAAAAGTTGTTTTAGACATGGGAGTCAAACAATGAAGAACAAGTATTACCTCTTGTTGTTGATCGCTCTGCTGGTTGTGCTCGTGGCGGTGCCTGGTTCCACTCTTGCCAAGGGAAAAGGTGCATCGGCCAAAGGACACGGCCTGTATCA
Organism: uncultured Chloroflexia bacterium; assembly: GCA_963767495.1. Lineage (GTDB taxonomy): Bacteria > Chloroflexota > Anaerolineae > Promineifilales > Promineifilaceae > JAACFF01. The sequence continues at coordinate 368,702 of CAVYDY010000004.1, read as the reverse complement.
ATTCATCGACCCCATCGGGGGCGAAGATGAATATGACGAAACGTTCAAGCTCAATGCACGGGTGGTCAATGGTCAGGTCAAGGGCAAGGTCACCCTGGTGAGCGGAAAGAATAACGAGAATGTCAACTACCTCTTGGTGAAAGGGGAGGTTGACTGCCTGCGGGTAAAGGTGGATGGCAAAACGGCCGTTATCAGCGGTACTGTGACCGAATTTGATTATCCTAGTCTGCCGGATCTGGTTGATATCGGTGATGAATTCTGGGTCCAGGTGCAGGATAACGGTCGGGGCCGGAAGGGAGATCCTGATTTGAAGTCCGAGATTTTCATCAACCATCTTTATAGGAGACTCAATGAGGATGAATTCCTCAACGACTGCAGTGTTGATTACCCCTTGCGGGATGCCGGTGGGGCAGAGATTGCGAACCCGTATCAAGAACTGTTTCTTCCAGGGGGGAACTACATGGTCATGCCCTGAAAGGATGATCGGTTATAAGAAAAGAATGATGCGGCGGGAGGATTGAGGGGAACTGTGGATCAGACGAGCGAAGAGAGGCAGAACAGTAAGATGAACGGGATCGCGAAATTGGTGACAGGATACCAACGAATGCTCCGGGATAGGTAAATGAGCCAAAATCGGGTGCGATGCGCTAGAGGCGGACGGCGATAATTTTGATCAGGCATAGGCGGGTTACGGCCAAAACAGCGCAGAGGATGATCACACCTGCAGGTCAGTGACCACGCCCAGCCAGAAGTTGGCTCCCTCCGAGCCATCCCCGATCCAATGGCCAAGTACATCGCGATGGCCGTCCAGGTGAATGCCTGGCAGCCAGACCGTGCGCGCAAAAGGCAGGTGACCGGGACAGAGTCTCTGTCTTCTTGTGGCCGATCTGCCACCGCGGGGCGTAAGAACCAAGGATCCACAGGCGTCTAAGGGGAAGCGCTCATATAGAGAAATACCCTGGAGGGAATCTTCACATGGCATCCAGCTTTCAACCGCTGCCGCTGGCACAATGGCAGGCAACCCGCGACACACTCGCCGGCTATACGCAGTTCGTCAGGAGAATTCGCCTATTCAACACGCCCCCGCAAAAACATTGGTGGCATGTCAGCCTGCGTCCAACCGCCACCGGCCTGACCACGACGCCAATAAGGGCCGCAAACGGCACAATCTACGAATTGACGTTTGACCTCACCCGCCATCTGCTGCTGATCAGGACCAGCCGCGGCGACCTGCGCGAAGTTTCCCTGCGCGGCCAATCGCCTAAGGTGTTCAAAGAAGAGACGCTGGCCGCCCTGGCTGACCTGGACATCTTTCCGGCATATGATCAGGAAGAGTTCACTGGGGTAGCGGATGGAGTGTATGATCAGACGGCCGTGTTTGATTACTGGCAGTCACTCATTGAGATCGATTCCATCCTCAAAGAGTTCCGCCACAGCCAGCGGGAGGAAACCAGCCCGGTCCAATTTTGGCCGCACCATTTCGACCTGGCCGTCGTCTGGTTCTCCGGTCGCAAAGTGCCCGGTCAAGACCCCGACAATCCCGACTATGCGGATGAGCAGATGAACTTCGGCTTCTCCACGGGCGACGGCGGCATTCCCGACCCCTACTTCTACGTGACCGCCTATCCGGCGCCGCAAGGCTGGACGGGCGATGCACTGCCCGACGGCGCAGCGTGGCATTCGGAAGGGTGGAGCGGCGCCGTACTGCCGTATCAGAGGATAGTTGACGCCGAGGACGGGCGTCAGCTGCTGCTCGACTTCCTTGGCAGTGCCCACCAGGCTGGTTCATCACGCATGATCGATGAGCAGCCTATGTGAGCTGCCGCCAATGCACGACGCCGACGGCAATGCGCAGAACCGGTGACCACCGGACGCCTACCACCCTGCTACCTTTAGATCAAACTGATCCAAAACGGCCCTAATTTCGGCCTCTCGCGGAACCTGGTGTCCCGTACCGATCTTCAGTACTTTGGCCGCTCCCGTTGCATTGGCCAGCCGGCCCAACGCCTCCAGCGAAAGGTCGTTCAGGCAGCCAAAAATCACCGCGCCGGCCAGGCTGTCACCGGCGCCTGTGGCATCCACCGCCGTCACCGGCAGGCCAGGCTGGGCCAGGACTTCATCTTCCGTATAGAGCACGACGCCGTCCGGCCCGCGTTTGACGACGACCAACGACGCGCCATTATCCAGTAGTTTCCGCGCCGCGAGGTCACGATCCGCTTCGCCGGTCAGCGCGACAAGCTCCAATTCGTTCAGCAGCACGACATCAGCCAAAGCGGCCGCCGGCCAATGCCACGCATTGTCCTGGCGCGGGTTCCCCGGCCCGGGATCAAAGAAGGTTGTCGCGCCCCCCTCGCGCGCCGCAGCCAACGCTTCCAGGACCACGCCGGCCATCGCCGCATATTCAATCCAGCCGTCAACAAAAAGCCCCCGCGCGCCGGCCAACAAAGCGTGCCACCGCGGCGGCAGCTCGGCTAATGACGGCTCGCCTGGAAAACCGAGGTAACCAGGTTCGCTCTGCGGATCAACCAGGACACCGGCCACCGGCGTAGCACCCATCTGATTGACGATGATGTGCTCAATGCGCACACCTTCTTTTTGCAGCCCATCCTGCACAATCTGGCCGAAATAATCGGCGCCAAGTTCGCCCAGCCCGGCCACGTCCAGGCCGAAGCGCGCAGTCATAATCGCCACATTGCAGGCGCCGCCCGGGCCAATCGCCACATGGGAGACGCCTTGCAGCGCTCGCGCCTCAACGGGAAATCCTTCTATGTAGAGTAGAAAATCGACGATCAGGTTGCCCAATGTGTAGACCATGCGCTAGCCCTCCCGCAGTGCTTCAAGAAAGGATTCGATGTCAATGATGCCCCGCGGCATGTCCAGTGCGGCGGCCAACCTGGCGATCTGCGGCGGCTCGACGTGCGCTTCGGTTAGGAACTCCTGCTCGCTGAACACGTCTTCGGCTGGGCCAGCGGTCAATATCCGGCCCTGCGCCATGACGATGATCCGGGCGAAATTCTGCGCGCAGAAATCTATATGATGGGAAATGGCGATCACGGTACGGCCGTCTTCGTGCAGATGCTCGATGATCGCGTTCAGGCGCTGCACGCCGGCCGCATCCTGGCCAATGGTTGGTTCGTCGATGACGACCACCGGCGTACGCATGGCCAGCGTCGCTGCAAGTGCCACCCATCGCCTCTGCGAACTGTGCAAATCATGCGGGTGCGTCTCAGCATCATCGGCCAACCCGGTCAGGGCCAGCGCTTCGGCAACGGCCGACTGCACTTCCTGATCAGTGAATCCCAGGTTCTGGGGACCAAAAGCCACTTCCGACTGCACAGAACGCTTGAACAACTGGTCATCAGGATTCTGAAAGGCAAAACCTACACGCGCCGCCAGAGTCGCCGCCGTGTAGCCGGCCGTGTCCCAACCGCCAACAATCACCCGCCCTTCCGACGGGTGCAGCAGGCCGTTGAAATGTTTGGCCAGCGTCGATTTGCCGGCGCCGTTCTCGCCAATGATGGCCACCGTCTCACCCGGCTCTATGATCAGGCTGACATCACGCAGGGCGATCACTTCCGGCGAATAGGCAAAGGTCACATTTTCAACAACGATTTCCATCAATTCCACTCTATGCGCTTCTTCCTAGAAGCTCGGTCGATCGCTTCAAACGGCCGTATCAACTCCCGGTTTCCGCAAGATGTCTCTATCCTTCCGCTTCAGCGTACTCAGCCCGGTCAAGGATGCGGGCATCATAAACGCCCATCACCCCGTACCCCTGGCCGCGTAGATCGGCGGCCAATTCCTCTTCCATCCGCTGCGCGCCAACCCGATCGAGCGGGTTCAAATGGGCATACTGCTCCGGCGTCAGGCAGAGCCCGTAGGTGCGCACATAGCGGCTGCTTTTGTGCCCCCGCTTGTGATTACGGAAGCGCTGCAAGGGCCTGTTGCTGGACATGCCCACATAATAGGCGGGATACCCGACCTGCCGGCTGCGGTTCGCTTCGCGAAAGCGGCGCAGACGCTGGACCTGATGATCCAGCAGCACCACGTACACAAAATAGTCGCCGCGCCGCGCGCCATATCTGGTGGGCAGGCGCGCGGCGAACTGTAAGAGCTTCTGCCATCCACGTACTGTGAAGCGATCATAAGCGGCGCGGCTCTCCACGTTCGCCGCCGCCGCTTCGCCCATACTGAACAGGCAGTCTCGGCCCCAATCGCTCAGATCGACGCGGGAATCGTCTGTATTGAGATAACGACGGCTGATCAAGTCATCCATCTGCTCATCAAAGACGGCCGTCGTTGGGCTGGACAACATCAGCTGCCGGTAGCGCGCATGCACCTCACCGACGCGTACCCACGGCGCGCCGTCATCACGCCATGCTGCCAGCAGCAATGCCAGCTGCGTCTGAATCGTCTGCGGTATCGGTCTCATCAATCCTCGAAAAAGGCGATCGCCTGATCCAGTGTCACCGGCAGAGGCCCCTCATTTTCTACCAGACCCTGCTCGCGCGCCTGCCGCGCTGCCATTGTGTAGGCTGTATTGCCCACGCCCAACGCAATCAGCGATTCATCGGCGAGGATCTCCCGAGGCGCGCCGTCTTTCACGATGCGCCCCTCATGCATAACGATCACGCGGTCAGCGAAATCGCCGATCCATTCCAGCTCATGTTCGATCAGCACCACGGTCATCTCCTCTTCCGCGGCCAGTTTATCGAGCACAGTGAACACTTCTTTTTTGCCCATCGGATCCAGCTGTGAGGTCGGTTCATCCAACACCAAAAGGCGCGGCTGCATGACCAGCATCGAGGCCAGGGCCAGCCGCTGCTGCTGGCCGCCCGACAGCGCATAGGGGCTGCGTGTCGCTACGTCTGTGAGACCAGTCGTTTCCAGCGCCTGCGCAACGCGGGTCATCATGACCGGACGGGGCAGACCCAGATTCTCCATCCCAAAAGCGACTTCTTCTTCAACGGTGAAACGGGCGCCGGAGATCTGGTTGAATGGATTTGAGAAGACCAGCCCAACCTGGCCGGCGATCTCACCGAGCGAACTCGCCGGCAGGTCCATATCAGCAACATCTATCGTTCCACGATACGTGCCCTTGAAATGGTGAGGGATGAAGCCGCTCAAGACATAGCTCAGCGTCGATTTGCCGGCTCCGTTTCCGCCGACAACGGCCAGAAACTGCCCCTCGGGAACGCTCAATGTGATATTGCGCAGCGCGGGAGCGGTCGCCTGCGGGTAGGCGTAAGAGACATTTGCCAGTTCAATCATCCGCCGTCTCCAAGAAAGCGGCTGATCAGCGGCCCAAAAAGCCTCAACAGGATCAACAGGCAGGCCAACGCTATCAGAAACCAACGCAGGATCTGTTCCCAGCGCCGGTCGTCAACGGTGCGGAAGAAGGTCTTGGCGATATCGCTGCTGAAGGCGCGCGCCTCCAGGGCTATCGCCCGTTCATCGACATCGATGATGCTGCCCAGGATGAGCGGCTCGACGAGCGGCAGCATCGAGCGCAAACGCTGGACGATATTGCCCTCAGTTTCAAGGCCGCGCGCACGCTGCGCATCCCGTATCTTGCCTGCACGCGCCTGCAGGCCCGGCACCAGCTGAATAGTAGAGAGAATGATATAGGTAATGCTGTTGGGAACGCCGCGTTCCTCTAGAGAGATCATCAAATCATCCGACCGCGTACCCAGGGAGAAGAGTAGAAAGCTGCCCATGATGGCCAACAGACGGCCGGTTATGCGCGTCGCAAAGACAAGCCCCTCGGACTTCAGGGACAGCGGGCCGAAACTCGCTACCGGCGTGCCATCCGTCCAGAACAGCCCCTGGATGACGAACATGGAGATGGCAAAGGGCAGCACGATCTTCCATAGGGCGCTCCACAACGGCCGCAAGATGCCGCCCCACAGCGCGAGCGGCACAATTCCCAAGAGAAAGACCACATAGCCCCCCCACAGGCCGGGCAGAACCAGCGCCAGCACGATCAGGAACAGCGAAATGACCAGCTTCGTCAGCGGGTGCAGATGCTGCAGGCCTCGGTCCCTGTCAATGTAGAGGGTAGCTGCCGTCAATTAGCTTTGTCCTGTGCTGCTGTCGTCGAGCATACTGTCCAGATCGACGTCCGTGCTGTCGAGCACATTTTCGGAACGGGAGAAGCGGGACAGAAGGGTTTCCGGCAGCGCCTTGATAATCACCCAGACAACAAAGAAAGAGAGCGTCTTATCGATCAGGTCGGTGATCAAACCCTGTCCGAGCGCCGCTTCCATGATGCTCGCGCCTGTCGCCCGGAACATGCCCGTAATCAAGTCGGTCCCGGCGCCGGTGACGCCGCCATAGACATAAGCAGTGATTGGTGCGGAGAGCAGCGCGGCGACCAGGCCGGTGATTACGCCGCCGAGCAGCCATTTCCACCAGGTCTTGAACCAGCCCATGCTGCCGAACCAGCCGGCCATCAGACCGATGACGCCGGCTATCGGCGCATAAGGCACATAGCCCGGATTACCCAGGATACCCCAGAGCAGATTGGTCAATACGCCCGTAGCCAGCCCTGCCCAGGGCCCAGCCACAAGACCGACCAGAATTGTGCCGATCGAATCCAGGTAGACAAAGGGTATCTTCAGTTGAAAGACGATGGTGCCTACTACGATGTTGATCGCCAAGGCGACCACCATCAATGCAATGGTGACTGTCGTGAAATCTTTCTTGAGTTGATTCATGCGTTTCCCTCCGCAGCATCATCAGTTGACAAGATTATCGTCAGCCGCTGCAAGCTGATAGACTGCTGGTCGGCCTGTGAGCACTGCCTACTCGAGAAGTAATTGTAGCAGCTTCAACACCGCATTTCGAGTCGCGGCGGCGCCATCCAGGGCGGGATTCCACAGCGAAACGGAAACCGCCTGCACCTGCCGCGAGGCCGCCAGATAGCGAAAAACATCGCCAAGCACCTCTACTGAAGGGCCGTTTGCGGCCGGGTAGCTCACCGCCGGCGCCTCATCCACGTCAATGACATCGATATCAAAATGGACCCACAGCGGCCCCCAGGGCAGCGGCGCCCGCTCCAGATCGCTGACCAGGCCCAAATGGTTGATCATGGACGAAGCGACGGCTTCCGCTTCCAGCCTATCAAGATCGCGGGCATCGGTGAGCGTAATGTGGCCTTCGTCGAACTGGCGCTGGCCCAACGCTAGCGGAATCGTCTGATCGCCGCGGCCGACCATCATCGCCAGCGGCATACCGCCCAGGAAACCACTGGGAGATGTTTCCGGCGTATTGAAATCGCCGTGGGCGTCAAACCAGATCAGCTTCGGGTCAAGGCCGGCGCGCTGCAGACCGGCGATCATACCCAGCGCCGCGCAGCAGTCACCGGCCACGCTGACCGGTCGCTGCCCCGCGCGCACGGCCGTTTCTACAGCCCCCGCCAACGGTTCATAAAGCGCCGCCATACGCGCCTGCGTCTCACCCTCCGCCAACTGCGGCCGGTTGACGATCCAATCGGCGCCTGCCAGATCGTCGACCCCGGCCAACGGCTCATCCAAAAAGAAAGGCGTCAAAATAAACTGGTCATTCATAAATCACCTACTCGCCACTCCATCATAGTGCACGCTTTCCACTACGCCCCCTCATCGATCCCGCTTGCGTTGTAGCTGAACGTAGCCTGTCACCATCATAGCGGTTCCAAGCAGGGAAATCAGCGGCAGCAGGGCGTCACTGTTCACGTCCAGGATTTGCGACAAGCCTGACAATGCATCAGTGAGGAAAGAGAGTCCCGTGACTCGCCCGGCCACATTCAAGACCATCAGCAGCAGCAGAACAAGCCCTGTAACAAAAAGCGCCATCATCAAATCACCCGAAATCGAACGCCTACGTGCGGCGCCCCACCATTATTCTACCGGTAAGAAGGTCGCCGCAGCAGGGGAAGCTGAACTTGAGTAAGTATGGCACAATTTCATAGGATGATCATCATTCAGAATTTGGTACACTATCTTAGGGTTCACATGCAGCGGATTAAGGAAGAAATCAAGCAGCTCGACGCGGCCGACATCTCATTGATCGTCGTTGTGGTCATCGGCTACATAGTCGGCGTCATCAGCGGACTGAGCAATGCGTGGCCCAATCCTTCCCTGCCCGTCTTGGTGGTCACCCTCGTGATGACGGTCGTCTACCTGCTGCTGGCCCGGGGCTCCGACCAATACTTCGAACGCTACCACTCAGGCTGGGCCACCGTCGCCTATTTCGCCATCCAACTGACCCTGTCCACGCTGACGATTACGCTGCTTGGCCCCGGCGCCTGGCTGATATCCCTGCCCGTGGCCGCTCTGGCCACCGAGCATCTCGCCCACTGGTGGCAGCGCGGCATCGTCTACCTGGCTATTCTGGCCGGTCTGGCCATCCCCTTCGTCCTGGAAGGACGCGTGCAGGAAGCGCTCTTCTTTGCCCTGACGCTCAGCCCGGCGATCATTTTCGTTGTTGTCTTCACCCGTCTGGTAAATTCGGAGCAGCAGGCGCGCCGGGATGCGGAAGCGCTGACCGCCGAACTGGAAGAAGCCAATCGCCAGCTCTCTGCCTATTCGACCCAGGTAGAAGAGTTGGCGCGCACCAAGGAACGGAACCGCCTCGCCCGCGAGATCCACGACAATCTCGGCCATTATCTCACCGTGGTCAATGTACAGATCCGCGCCGCCCAGGCGGTGATGGACAGCGATCCGCAGAAAGCGCAGGAAGCGCTGGAGAAAGCGCAGAAGCTCACCCAGGACGGCCTAGCTGCTGTCCGCCAATCAGTGGCCGCACTGCGCGAATCGCCGCTGGGATCCCATTCGCTGCCGGAAGCGGTCGCGCTGCTGGCCAAGGAAACAGAAAGCAGCGACGTCGACGTTGAGGTGCTTGTTCTGGGTGAGCCGGTAGATCTCGATGCCAAAGTGGAGCTCACGCTTTACCGGGCGGCGCAGGAAGGATTGACGAATGTGCGCAAGCATGCGGGCGCTTCGCGGGTCATGATCCGCATCGATTACAGCGGCGCAGAACAGGTCGGTCTCTCAATCGCCGATGACGGCGACGGGGCGACGGCCGTCTATGAAGGGGGGTACGGCCTTCTGGGCATCCAGGAACGCGTCGAAATGCTCGCCGGTGAGATGGATGTCGCTTCCGCGCCGGACGGCGGTTTTGTTTTGACCATTTCGCTGCCGGCAGACCCGCCGGCGGCGGTCACCTTCTCTTCGCCCGTGGAAACGGGCTAACGTACACCGATGAGTATTCGCATTCTGCTGGTTGACGATCAGGCACTCTTTCGCGAAGGGCTGCGCACGCTGCTCAGCATCTATGACGACCTGGAGATCGCCGGTGAAGCGGCCAACGGCCAGGAAGCGCTGCAGCAGGCAGAGCTGCTGAACCCGGACGTGGTGCTCATGGATCTGCGCATGCCTGTTCTCGACGGCGTCAGCGCCACGCGGCGTTTGAAAGAGCTGCTTCCATCCATCCGCGTGATCATCCTGACGACCTTCGACGATGACGACCATGTCTTTGACGGCCTGCGCGCGGGAGCGGTCGGCTATCTGCTGAAGGATGTCTCCTCAGAAAAACTGGTGGAAGCGATTCGCACCACGGCGCGCGGAAACTCCTTCTTGCAGCCCAATATCGCCGCCAAACTGGTCGCCGAGTTCGCCCGGCTCGATAACACGGCCGTATCCCAAGAGGAGACGCTTGTCGAACCCCTCTCCAATCGTGAACTGGAGATCCTGGCCCTGGTCGCTGAAGGTGACAGCAACAAGGAGATCGCCGCCCGGCTGTTCATCGCTGAAGGTACGGTGAAGAACCATGTCACCAATATCCTCGGCAAACTAGGCGTCCGCGACCGCACCCAGGCCGCGCTCAAAGCGCGCGATATGGGCCTGATATAGCCGTCAGTTCATCCCATGCAAGAGGCGCCAGGGTCTTCTGCCGGCCCACTGTGCCGCCCTACCGGGATCACGTCCATGTCCCTGTACGCGCCAAGTGATTCTTGATCCCGCGCCTGCGGCGCGAAAGGAGTCCGCAGCCACAGGTTTCCATCATGTGACGTATCGGGCCACATATGCGCAATTGTGGCTCAATCACCAATCGTCGCTGGCAAATAGACGGCCATCTTATCAACGACGGTTGTTTTCACCGTGACCGTATCGCTGGATCCGATATCATTGGACTCCACCACTGTCAGGAATGTCTCCTCAACATCACCTAGATCCGCGCCCTCCGGCACCTCGACCAAGACATTGATCGTTTCTGTTTCGCCTGGAGCCAGGACGATTGATTCTGGCACACCATCGGCCGTTGACCAGCCCAACAAGGAGTCGACACTTACCTCGTAGACCTTGCTAGATACCTGGGCCAGCGCGTTCACTTCATCATTGGTCACCTGGAACTGGACAGTACTGCTGTTGCCGGCAACCTGCTGCTGATCCTTTGGCTGGCTCGCCGAGAAACCTTTGACGCGGATGGGCACTTCAACCATGCGTTCAAAAGCGCCGCCATCACTCAGTTCGCCTTTTGCAGCCAAATACCAAAGCCCTCTTTTAACAGTGACCGGGCCGCCATAGATGCCGTCGCCGGCCTGCCCGTCTCCATGCTGGCCATCGTCGAATAGATCAATGGGCATGACCTTGCCATTCATGGCATGTTTCACGGCGAATTGCACAGTTGAGGGTTCTACGGAAGGCGCACCCGATCCCGTTGACAACGCGGCGCGGATCAACCTTTCCTTGTTGGCCGGCAAGACATGTTTGCCCAGATAATCTAGGTGCACAGCGGAGTCGGCCACCGCATTGAGCACATGATCGCCGCTGCCCTGCACAATAACTTCCCAGGTAGCGGACATCTCGGCCGAGGTGGGCGTATAGACTTCGTCCACATCGATGATAAAGGAGGTCCCGCTCGATGTTTCGAGCACCTCTACACCTGGATCGCCCGCTTTCAGGAGGTTGCCGTCGGGGTCTTTGACCATCAACTTGATAGCGGACGTTGTCTCCACGACCGACGTCGCACCTTGAACGGCCAATGTACAGGTCAGGCACCAGGTCGGGGAGCAAACTTGGTCGTCGACGCCAAGGGTTGTGGCCGTGCTGTCCACCACCAGGGGGTAGACCTGCACACCGTCCACGCTCGTGTTGGCCACAAGAATGGTGTCCTCAAGGGGCATGAGATCCAGCGTACTTCGCGCCGCGGTTTCGGTTTCATCTGCGCCATGGATATGAGCGATGCCGCCGGTCATACGCGCCAGGGAAAACATGGCGGTCTGCGAGAGTTCGGCGCCGTCGCACCAACCGGAAATAACCGGATAGACCAGGACACCGCGTTCAATCAGCTTATTCATAATGAAAGCGAATTTTGAGCGGTCGCCCTGTGGCGCCGAGTCACTTAGCAGCAGTGCGCGGCTGTCTGGCGCGCCCCGCGCCGCGGCGGCAAGCGCTTGAAACATGGCGTCTTCACAATCACCCCCACCTGCTGCCTTTAGCTCACTGAGCCAGGCGCCAAACTGCTGAACATCTTTTGTTTGCCCTTCGTAGCGAATGCTGTCCTTATACTGCAAGAGATGGAAAAGGCGATCTTGAGAATCTGCAGAGATAACAGTGCCCGGCCAGGCGTTGGACAGGGCAGCTAATTCCGGCTGCATTGTCGCTGTCGTATCAGCGACGACAACCAGGTCACTGGCGGCCATTGTAGCCGTCGATTCCGAGGCCAGAAGCCAATCCACCAGCGCAGCAGCGAAGAACAGGGCAACAAGAACGGGTGATATTAACAAGGGCAATCGCTTAGACTTCATAACACTCTCCATTGTTTGCTCAACCTATGGTCTACAATTGATTACAGCCAGTATTCTATTATAATATTTTAGAGATGCAAGATCCAGACGTAGCCGCGCGTTTTCCGTTTTCTGTTTCATTCGCTGGTCATACAACCGGAACATGACCCCGCCGTGACCTCTGGCACATCACAGCGGGAGCGGAATTCGCTATGCTAGGTGTATATCGTTAAGAAATCAATTGCTTAGGAGGCAAGATCATGAATCAGAAACGTAACGAGTGGATTGGCGGTTTGTTGTTAATAGGCATCGGGCTCTTGTTCTTATTGAACCAGTTCTTTGACCTGCCCGGGTTGGAGAGCCTGGCCATTTTCTTCGTCTTGGGTCTCGGCCTGTTCTTCCTCGCCTGGGGCGTCGTTACCCGCGAAGGCGGCCTGATGATTCCCGGCGGCATCCTCACCGGTATCGGAACAGGCATCGTCCTGATCGCCGGTCCCCTGGACCTAGGCGACGGTGACTTCAGCGGCGGCGTATTTATGGGCGCTTTCGCTATGGGCTGGGTGCTGATCACGATCTTCACCGCCCTTTTCACAGACGAGACGCAGTGGTGGCCGCTCATCCCGGCGGCGATCATGGCCATTATCAGCGGCGCCCTGCTGATTGAAGGACCATTCATGGTCGCTCTGGAATGGCTGGGAAAACTGTGGCCGCTGGCCCTCATCCTCGGCGGCATCGCTATGCTGCTCGGCGCTCGCAAGCTCAGCAACAAGGATGCGGATGTGCCTGATGATGATCTGAGCATCGATAAACTGAAGACCGAATAGAGCTCTTCCCGGGCATAGTAGCTGGTATTTTGTCGAGGGCGTCCATAGTGACGCCCTCGATGTTTTTTTGGTTTGGGTGAGCCGCCTGAGGCGTTGGGTTTTGGGCGCTTCGCGAAGCGCCCCTACAGCACGATGCGCCCCTACAGCAGGACACGCCCCTGCTGCGCAATAGGCGCTGCGATACACGATGCCTCCGGGCTTCGGCCGTTTGCAGTGGACGTGAACTGTGAGATTACGTTACACTCCAAGCAGAGCAGCAATCGCTGCTGCGCTGCGCCGTTGTGTGGGCGTATGCAGCCAGGCAATCTATGAACAGCACAGACAAGACTCCCCCTCGTCTACTGGTACAGGACCTCTCCCTGCAGCGCAACGGCCGTCCGGTACTGCAGGATGTCACACTGACGGTGGAGGCCGGGGAGATCGCCTGCCTGCTTGGACCAAGCGGCAGCGGCAAGAGCAGCTTGCTGCGCACCCTCAACCGGCTGACTGAACCACCGCCAGGCACCATATTCCTCGATGGGCAGGATATCACCACGCTCGACGTATTGGCACTGCGCAGGCGTCTGGGCATGGTCTTCCAAAAAGCGGCCCTCTTCCCCGGCACCGTCGCCGAAAACATCGCCTACGGCCCGGGGCTGGACGGCCTTACGCTGAGCACAGATGAGATCAGCGGCCTGCTCATTCTCGCCGATCTACCTCCGGACTATGCGCAGCGCAGCGTTATGGAGCTCTCAGGCGGTGAAGCGCAGCGGGCCGCCATCGCGCGCACAATGGCCAACCGGCCCGACTGCCTTCTTCTCGATGAACCAACCAGCGCCCTGGATCCAGCCGCCCGCAAACATATACGCGAGACTATCGGCAAACTACGCCAGGAACTGGGCCTGACGGTGATCTGGGTGACCCATTATATGGATGAGGTCAATGAAGTCGCCGACCGCGTCTACCTGCTCATGGACGGCCGTATCGCAGACGAAGGCACACCGCAGCAGCTCTTGAGCCCAGGCAGCGACCATAAGACGGCTGAGTTCGCCGCCGGCAACCTTGAATAATGAAGCGCTTGTCAGCTTTTCGGCTTAGTAGGTTGGCAGGCTGATGGGCTGACAGGCTCATGCCAAGGAGCTTCCATGTTTGAATCCATCCCTTTCGATCAGCTTTCGCGCATCCTGGCAGCGCTTGTCCTGGTGCTGCTGGCGGCTCTGATTTCCCGCTGGCAGCATCTGGATCTGGAAAAAGACATCCTCATGGCTTCAGCGCGCGCCTTTGTCCAACTCATCGCCATCGGCTATGCGCTCACCTTGATTTTCGCCATCGACAGCCCGCCGGTTATCCTGGCGCTGCTGGCCGTGATGACTGGAATTGCCGGCTATACATCCGGGAAACGGGGGCGCGGGGTGCCGAATTCAGGGCGCGTGGCCCTGCTGTCTATCGCCTTCGGGGCGACGTTGACGCTGGGGCTGCTGGTGGCCCTGGGCGTATTTGAGTTCACCGCCCAGCAGATCGTGCCCATCGCCGGAATGGTGATTGGCAATTCGATGAATGTCTGCTCATTGGTGATGGGACGGGTGCGTGATGAGATAAACGGCCGTGTTCCCGAGATCGAAGCGGCGCTGGCTTTGGGAGCAACCGGGCGCACAGCGGCCCACCCTTACCTGCGCACGTCACTGCATGCCGGAATGACGCCCATCGTTGACAGCACCAAGACGGTGGGCCTGATTCAACTGCCCGGCGCCATGACCGGCATGATTCTGGCCGGAGCAGCCCCGCTGGAAGCGGTACAGCTGCAGATCATCGTCATGTACATGCTCATTGGCGCGGCCGCCTTCACCGGCCTGGCGGCGGTCTGGCTCACTTACCGCCAATTCTTCACAGCCAACCAGCAGCTGCTGCTGCCACCATCATGAACGCAGCGCTCGATGCCACAGTGACTTGATCTGCTGGAGAAAAAGAGCGAAAACGCTTGGCCGGGAAATGGCTAACCGGAAGGCAGGTCAGCGTCACGGAATCCCTCGCCGGTATGCTCCTCGTCCGTCGTCAGCCCGGCGAACTGTATCGGTCCCGCGAATTCATAGGCCGTGAAATAGACGGGATGCTCCGTTTGCAGCAGGTGCAAAATGTCATCGTAATGATCGCCGGGAAAATGGACCGTCCATGCCAGGTCGCTGGTGGTGATGATGATCTCGGCGGGAAGCGTCCCGCCAAAGCGCATATAGATGGTATTCGGCTCCCCGCCAAGCAGCGTCAGCCGGATGGTGCGCGCAAAATCGGAGGCGGTGCTCCTGAAAATATCGACGGTATAGCTCCCCACTTCACGGCGCGATAATAATGACATGCTGTTATCCTCCACGGTCAAGAGACCTAGATTCTCTATTGGTTGGCTAAGGGCCTGCTCTTCATTATACTCAGCTTTCAATAATCTGCTGCGCTGCCTTGAAACCAGCCAACGAATAACAGGAAGATAGTATGGACCTCTACATGATTCGTCACGGTCAAAGTTATGTCAATCTAAAGGATTGGAGTCGGGGAAATCTCGATGAAGGGTTAACCGACCTGGGCAAGGCGCAGGCGGACGCGCTGGGCAGTTGGATGCCCGAGCATATCCCAGAGCTGGACGCCATTTACAGCAGCACCATGCTGAGGGCGCGAGAGACGGCGGAGCGGGTCTCCACCGCTTATGATATGCCCCTCTATTTTGACGACCGGCTGCGCGAAGTGGGCAACAACCGCCTCGATCATATCGCCTGGCCCAGCGACAATCTGCCGGAATACAGCGACTTTTGGGGCAGCGAACGGCCGTTTTCCTCCATCACCCCCGAACGTGACATGGGCGAAAGTCTGATGCACTTCCGCATTCGCGTCGGCAACTTCATCGAAGAGATGATCGACCTCTATAAGGGGAAGAAGATCGCGGCGGTCTGCCACGGGGGCGTCATCGAAATCACCTTTGACCATGTCTTCAACATCGGGCCGTGGCGACGCTGTGAAGTATGGTCCAACAATACGGCAATCACCCATTTCGAACTGGTCGAGCATTCCTTGCGCGAGACGTGGCGCCTGCACTTCCACAGCCGCACGGAACACCTTGTTGGCATGCAAATTCCGCCCGCTCGATAACGCGCCGCAGCTGCTGCAGGAACAATCGGGGCATCTTCCATTTCACGTCCCGATTGGGGTATACTTAACCATGCTCGGGATATTTCCCACTATTCGTAACATCTTTCTGGCGTTTCTACGTCTGGTCTTCGGCATTTCAAGAGGAGAGGAATCTATGGCCCCCAAGTCTGAACCGCTGAGCAATGTTGATGCCGCCTGGTTGAGCATGGATGATCCAACCAACTTGATGATGATCTCCGGCGTCTTGACCTTCAAGAAGCCGATCAACACGGAACATTTCCTGGCAGTAGTGAAGCATCGCTGGCTCAAATTTGATCGCTTTCGACAGCGCATAGAGGAACCGCGCCTGCCGATCGGCAAGCCGCAGTGGGTGACCGATCCCCATTTTGATATCGCCGCGCATGTGCATCGCGTGGCCCTACCCGATCCGGGTGATCAGGTGGCTTTGCAGCGCCTGGTTAGCGACCTGGCCAGCACCCCCTTGGACCCATCCAAAGCGCTCTGGCAGGTACACATCGTTGAAAATTACGGGGAAGGCGCCGCGCTGATTGTGCGTATCCATCACAGCATCGCCGATGGCCTGGCCCTCGTCTATGTTTTGCTCTCGCTCACCGATATGACACCGGACGCGCCGCGCCCCACAGCGGTTGCAGGGGGCGAAGCGGATGAGAAGGGGGGCAATTGGCTGGGCGGCACGATTGGCTCTCTCTACAAACAGGGACGATCGGCTGCGGGAACAGCTACCCGCCTAACGGGCCGCGCGGCCAAAGAAAGCTGGCGGATGGTCTCCGATCTCAACAGAACCATGAGCCGCATGCAGCAGGGCGTCGACGCCGGCTATGCAACCAGCCGGCTGCTGCTGCTGCAGCCAGATCCCGATACGCCATTTAAGGGAGAACTGGGCGTTATCAAACGCGCCGCCTGGTCGGAACCGCTGCCGCTGCGTGATGTGAAGATCGTCAAGAATCTGACCAACTCCACGGTCAATGATGTCATGGTCGCCTCGGTCAGCGGCGCCCTACGCCGCTATCTATTGGAACACAACCGGCCAACCGATGATTTTCGCGCGATCATTCCCGTCAATATGCGCACGGAAGAGGAGATGGGCACACTGGGCAATAAATTCGGCCTCGTCTTCCTGTCCCTGCCCGTCGGTATCGCCGATCCAATGAAGCGACTGGCCGAAGTCAGCCGGCGCATGGCTGCTCTGAAAGACTCTGCGGAAGCGGCCGTCGCGCTGGGCATTCTCAATGTGATGGGCCTGTCAGCGGCCGAGGTACAGAGTCTCATTCTGACCGTCTTCGCCACCAAAGCGACAACCGTATTGACGAATGTCCCCGGCCCGCCAATGCCCCTCTTCCTAGCCGGCAGTGAGATCGAGGATATGATGTTCTGGGTGCCCCAAGCCGGCCGGCTGGGCATGGGCATCAGCATCCTGAGCTATGCGGGCAAGGTCTATCTGGGCATCATGACCGATGCCGGGCTGGTACCCGATCCCGACCAGATCATCGACTACTATTATGATGAATATGATTTGCTCAAGGCGGAACTGCTCGCCTTTGAGAAACCGCAGTTCAGCGAGCTGAAGTCGCGGCGACCGGATAGAACTGACGACTTGACGAGGATTCACGGCATCGATGCCGGGACGCAAGATTACCTGAACGAGAAAGGGATCTACACTTACACCCAGTTGGCTACCTGCAGCGGCGATCAACTGCGCGCTCTGCTCGATGAAGACGAGGGTCGTTTCAACGGTCTCGAACCCGTCAACTGGCCCGCCCAGGCGCGCTATCTGGCCACACTGTAAAGGCACCGCATCCCGGCAGTTCACAGTCTCGGGATGTGCCACTACCGGCGCGATGCGGCGGGATGAATGATCCCCGCTTGTTTCTGAGGGTTGACTTCCATCCGCGCTTGACCGAAAATAGCCGGCGTTTGCTTTACCCCCTTGGGAGAACCACACACCATGCAACTATACCTTATCCGCCACTGCCAATCAGAGAACAACGCCTTATGGTACCGTACGGGCGGCAGCGACGGCCGTTTTGCCGATCCCCTGCTCACCGAAAAAGGAGAGATCCAGGCGGATATCCTCGCCGATTACCTACGCGTGTCAAGAGAGCCATCTGATGCGCCGTTTGCAGGCGGCCCCGTGCACAAAGGTCTGCGCATCACTCATCTTTACTGCAGCCTGATGCAGCGCGCGGTGCAGACGGCGATGCCTATTGCCCGTGAACTCAACCTGCCCCTGGTTGCCTGGCCGGAGATTCACGAAAGGGGCGGGATCTATCTGACCAATCCGGAAACCGGCATCGGAGAAGGACTGCCGGGACCGGGACGCAGCTTCTTCGAGGAAACCTATCCGCAGCTCGTTCTGCCCGAATCGTTGGATGAAAGCGGCTGGTGGAACCGGCCGTATGAAGAGCAGGATGAGGCGCTGCTGCGAGCCGCGGACCTGATGCAGGCAGTGATGGCCCGTCACGGCGGCACTGACGATCATGTGGCCTTTGTCACCCACGGCGGCTTCACGCAGTCCATCCTGCAAACCATCTTCGGCATCAATCCCCGCGGCTCGCGGTTCTCGGGCGACCGTCACATTTGGCTCAAGTCAAACAATGGTTCGATCACGCGCATCGATATTAGCGACGATACACTGCGCCTCACCTATCTGAATTTTGTCGACTACATGCCCGGCAACTTGCTGACATAGGCGCTCGAAACCCACCTGAGAACTCTGCGTCTGAAGGTCATGACGCCGTGGACTATGCGGCTGAGAACCTTGTCCTAACCAGGGCGCGAAATGGCCGGGCCAACCGGGCGGTCTTGCCGAAGCGCCAAGCAGCTAATTGGAAAGCGCGGCGGCATCCTTCGAGTAATAATCAGCCGGCGTATACGTTTCCCCCGGCTCCAATATCTCGACCTTCACTTCCGGGGCGATGATTCCGGCGTGACTCTCGAAGGCGCGCGGGGGGTGGTGCATAAACGGCATCTGCATCCAGTTCATGCCCATCGGGCAGTAGGTGCCCCAATGGATGGGTATGGCAACTTCCGGTTTCAAATATTCCAGGGCCTGCGCCGCGCGATACGGGTCGAGATGACCGGCCCCCATCGTCGGGCCATACCCCCAGACAGGAAGCAGAGCAGCGAACAGGTTGCGGCGGCCCAGATCAGACATCTCAGGAAACAGATCGGTATCACCGGCGAAATAGACCTGGTAAGAGCCTTCGATGATATAACCGACGCTGTCCAGTTTCGGCCCGAACGGCGGCCGATTACCCGCATGATCCGCCTGTGTGGCCATGATACGCACGCCGCGGATGTAGATCTGTTCTTCACGGCCGATTTCGGTGACATTCTTGAAGCCACGCCGCCGTAAATAAGTGCGCGCGCCGGCCGGGGCGATGATGCGCGTTTCTTTACCGACCATGCGCAGCGACGGCGGGTCCATATGATCCCAGTGAAGATGTGAAATCAGAACCGCATCCAGATTCCACTCGGCAGGCTCGGGTGCATCCACCAGACGGCCGAGATGAGCCACACGTTTGCGCAGCAGCGGATCAGTCAGCAGGGTCACGCCGTCCATCTCGATATAGACGGTGGAGTGTCCTGTATAGGTTATGCTCAAATCCCCGTCAATACTCATCTGTTCAATCGTCTAGTCAGGGCAGATCCTTGTCTTTGTCCAGGGCCCGCACCTGGGTATGCCCCCTACCGGACCTTAGCGTACCAGAGTAGCGCCGGCATGCCTATGGCAATTGGCCAACAATTCCGCGCCGCCGCAGGCGGCTGACGACATCGGCAGCTGGGAGGGCGAACACGGTTCGGCCGCGCGCGCCGGTCATCGTCACCGCCGCCCACAGGGAATTATAGATGGCTTCTTCTGTTGATTCTATAACTGCCTGAAAAAGTGGCGACATGTTCTCATTCGCCAATTCGACAAAGCGGCCGGCCTGTCTTCTGCGTGCCGCTGTGCGGCGCACGGTGGACGCTGTTGAAAAGGCGATAGCATAGTCACCTGATCCATTGGACATGGAAGAGCCGGTGCGCGCCAAGCCGGCAAAGGCGCGCTCGGCCAGGCGGCGCAGGTTGCGATCAGACAGGGGCGCATCGGTGGCAATCACGATCATGATCGAGCCATCAGCACTGTCCACCGATTCCGGCAGCTGCAGATCATGCATCGGCACACCCATGATCTGCAGCTGGCCGCCGTAGTTACTCTGCACAAGCACGCCCAGCCGGTAGCCGCCCATATCGCCCGGCAGGCGGCGCGAACTGCTGCCGATACCGCCTTTCCAACCGAAACACACGGTGCCGGTTCCCGCGCCAACAGCCCCTTCAGCGACAGCGCCCTTGCGCGCCTGCTTGATCGCCTGCAGGACGTGCGCCTCACTGATTGAGCGGCGGCGAATGTCGTTTAGATAGCCGTCATTGGTTTCGCCAACCAGCGGGTTCACGCTGCGCACGGTCTCGTTGCCTTTCTTGGCCAATGTCCAGGTGATCAGGCCGCTCGCCGCCTGCGGAACAGAAAGCGTATTGGTCAGAATGATCGGCGTTTCCAATTCGCCCAGTTCCTGCAGCTGCGTCGTTCCCGTCAATTTCCCGAAGCCGTTGGCCACGGCCACAGCGGCCGGTACGCGATCCTGGTAGACGTTGCCATCATGCGGCAAAACGGCCGTTACACCAGTGCGAATATCGCTGCCCTCAATCAGGGTCACCTGCCCTACACGGACGCCGGGCACATCAGTGATACAGTTCAGTTTGTCCGGCCGGTAGATGCCGGGCGCTATACCGTCATCACGCGCGCGTTTGTTCGCCATCGTTCCAGACTCCTCATGCCACCAGCGTTTCCAATTCCTGGTTCAGGTCATCCAATTCCTGCTGCACCACGGCGATCTCTTGCGCAAGATCAGCCGCCCGACCCTCTTCACCCGTCTGGGCAGCCTGATCCCGCTGCAGCGTCAGCAGCTGCAAACGAAATTCAGCATCTTCCAGCGCATTGGCCAGCACATAGCGGCGGTGGGCCTGGTCGCGCTGTTCTTTCTTGCTGGCCGGGGGCGGCGCATAATCATCGACCCAGTCAAGGCTCTGCACATTGCCAGCTCCGGCGAGCGTTTCCTCTTCGCCAGAGCGGAAACGCACATAATCTTCATAGCTCCCTTCGTAGACGATCATCCGCTCCCCTTCGATCTCCCAGATCTGGTTGGCCAGCCGGTTGACCAGATAGCGATCATGGGTCACCAGGATAATTGTGCCGTCGAATTTGGCGAGCACACTCTGCAGGATCTCCTGCGAAGGGATATCCAGGTGGTTGGTAGGTTCGTCCAGGAGCAGGAGGTTTGCGCCGTCCGCCGCCAGAAGCGCCAGGGCAAGCCGCGCCCGCTCACCACCACTCAGGTCGCCTATCTGCTTGAAGACATCGTCGCCCACGAACAAATAGTGGGCCAGGTAGTTACGGCCGTCTTCCGGTGACATCGCCTTGTGCGCCAGCAGTTCATCCAGGACGGTACTGCGATCATTCAACTGTTCATGCGCCTGGGCGAAGTAGCCCGCCTGCACGCCGTCGCCGTACTTGATCCATCCCTTCAGCGGCGGCAGCATCCCAGTCAGGGTCTTGAGCATCGTGCTTTTGCCGCTGCCATTGGGTCCGATCAAAGCGATACAATCCTGGCGGTTCACCTGGATCGGCCCCCCGCCGAACAGCGGCGGCGATCCTTCGTAGCCCACGTACAACTCCCGCGCCCTGAGAACGCTGCGCGCCGAACGCTGTTCCGCCTGCAGCCGGATCGCCAAGGGCGGCGGTCCCACGTTGGGCGGTCGCAAATCGCGCAGACGCCGCGCCGCCTCGTTGGCGCTGAAGGTGCGGACGCGTCCGCCAATCTCCAACCAGCTCTTGCCTTCGCGCCCGCTGACGCCGAGCTCTTCGATCAGCACAATATCGCGGGTCAGCCGCTTCAATTTGCCCTTGGCGATATCTGTCTTGCCTCCGGCTATATGTTTGCGCACGAAGGCCAGCTCATTCTCGAGGCGCTCTTTTTCGGCGCTGAACAGGGTCATTTCCCGCTCCCAGGCCGCTTGGCGCTGTTCCAAGAAACTGCTGTAATTGCCCTTGTAGGCACGCAGTCTGCCCCCTTCCAGGTCCCAGACGCGATTGACCACCGCATTGAGGAAGTAACGGTCATGGCTGACCACGATCAAGGCGCCGGCCCAACCTTTCAGCGTGCGCTCCAGCCATTCCACAGCGGGCATATCGAGATGGTTCGTCGGCTCATCCAGGATCAGTAGATCGGGCTCTTCCAGGAGCAGGCGGCCCAATAGAACGCGCGTTTTCTGGCCGCCGCTGAGATGGGAAAGTGGGGTCTGCCATTCTGATTCGGGGAAACCGAGCCCGGTGAGCACGCGCTGAATATCAACATGGTAGCGATAGCCGCCGGCCAGGTCATACGCTTCTTGCAGCGCGCCGTATTGGTCGAAAATCTCAACGGCCGTTTCCCCCGCCGCCATCACCGCTTCCAGCTCGCGCAGCCGCGCTTCCATCTCACCTAGATCAGCGTAGACGGTCTGCAGCTCCTCGTAGACCGTGTTCTCCTGACCGGCAAAGGTGAGCACCGCCTCCTGGCGCAGGTAGCCCAGGGTCAGATCGCTCCCGCGATGCACCTGCCCTGCCGTCGGCGTCAGGATGCCGGAAAGATCGAGCAGCAGCGTCGTCTTGCCCGAGCCATTGGGGCCGACCAACCCCACGCGATCGCGCCGGTCAACCTTAAGATTGATCGCCTCAAAAAGATCGTCGGCGCCAAATGAATGGCCCAGTTCAACGGCGGTTAGAATAGGCATCTGTCAGATTCGGCGTGTGGCGTACGGAATGCGGCATAGTCCCCGCTCTGAATTCCGCATTCCACACTTACTTGTGTTTTGCGATCACCCGCTCAATACTATCCAACCCGCGCTCGAGGGCGGCCATATCGGGACCAAAGCTGATCCGGCAGTATTTGCGGTAGCGCGCGTAGGTGCGGCGACGTTCCGGGTTCACGTCGAAGAAGACGCCGGGCACTGTGATCACATGTTCGTTCAATCCCTCCTCGAAGAATCGAATCCCGTCATTGAGCGGATCAGGCAGTTGGGAGAGATTGGCCCATACGTAAAAAGTGCCCTCCGGCTCCGCTTCTACGCTGATTCCCATGCGGTACAAGCGTTCGAGCACATAGTCGCGCTTGGCGCGGAAATGGGTTTGCAGCGCCGCCGCATCTGCCAGCACACCTGGCGGATCCAGCAGGCTCAGCACCTCCGGTTGAAATGGATTGTTGGCGCCTCCGTCAAGGAAAGAACCGGCGCTGGCGATCGCCTGGATCACTTCTTTGGGGCCGACTGTCCAGCTGATCCGCCAGCCGGGATAACGCCAGCCTTTGGTCAGGCCATCAACCAGGATCAATGGATCGCTGTTCACATCTTCCACGTAGGCTGCCGCCGACACCAGTTTCGGGCCATCCGCCGCTTTCCCCGTGTAGACATAGTGAGAATAGAATTCATCGAGAATGAAGGAACAACGGTAGCGGCGCGCCAACTGCACCCACTGCTGCAGTTCCTTGCCTTCCACGAGCTGCCCCGTGGGGTTGCAGGGATTGCTGGCCAACAATGCCTTCAGGCCGCGGCCCAATATTTCGCGCTTCAGCGTCTCCAGTGGAATGTGATAGCGATAGTCAGGCTCCAGCAAGATGGGGATGCTGGTGAACGCTTTGAAGACGCTCAGCAGCTCCTCGTAGGCGGTATAGTCAGGCAAGAAATGACCCATATTGATCTGGCCCAGGGCGGCGGCCAGCCGGGTCAGGGCCACGCGCCCACCGCCGGCGATGCTCACGTTCTCGTGGGTGTACTGGGATCGCTTGCCCTGCCGGTAGAGCTCATTGTAGAGATCGGCGACCTTCTGCCGCAGCTCAACCTGGCCCATGACCGGGCCATATTCGTGATTGGAGGGGCTCATTCTTACGGTGTCGATGCGCGGCGGCGCACCGGGGATGGCGCCTGTTTCCGGCGCACCCTGGCCCAGGTTAGCCCACTGCATATTGTCATAGTGAAAGCCACGCTCGCTCGCCTTGCCCATCACATAAATGACGCCTGTGCGCGGCACGCGGCGAAAACCGGGAATATTGATCTTTTCGTCCATCTTACTTCAGCATTCCTGTGTGCATAGTCTTGTCCCGCGGCAGGCAAACCGCCTGCCGTTCCGGAACCGCTCCTGATTGTCAATCTTTTGCCGCGGGCTGTCAAACGAGGTTTGGCGGCCGGCCGGCCATTTGCCGGACTGTGTGGCAGGGCAATCCTGGAATTCTGACTGCCTGCTGCCCCGGGAACCTTAAAAGCCCGATCTGCCGAGACGTGCAGTCACAGGCCGCTTAGAATTGGCGGTTTCAACAGGACAGATCAACAGGCTGAGGTACAATTGTGCGCTGGAAACCGTTTACTTAATGAGAAGCTCTGACTAAGGCAACCATGGATATCCAACACGATCAGACGTACATCACGGCCGTTTTGCAGCAGATGGTGCAAACGAACTCCACCAATCCCACCCTGGACCCCAACAATGCCGGTGAAGCGGAAATCGCCGCCCTTATCGCTGGTTTTTGCGCCGACCTCGGTCTCGAGGTAGCGATCTACGAAGTTGAGCCGGGACGGCCGAATGTCGTCGGCACGCTGAAAGGGAGCGGCGGCGGCCCCTCGCTGATGCTCAACGGCCACATGGACACCGTCGGCGTTGACGGCATGGAGAATCCGTTCGGCGCTGAGATTCGCGACGGCCGTCTATACGGCCGCGGCGCGCAGGATATGAAAGGCAGCCTGGCGGCCATGTTGGGCGCCGCCAAGGCGCTGATCGACGGCGGCGTCAAGCTGGCCGGCGATCTACAGCTGGCCTTCGTCGTCGATGAAGAGACGGTCAGCATCGGCACGGCTGATCTCGTCGAACATTTGCAGACTGACGCCGCCATCGTCACCGAGCCGACCGATCTCAACGTCTGCCGCGCCCATCGCGGATTCATCTGGTATGAGGTCACGACTTTCGGCCGTGCCGCTCACGGCAGCCGATATGACGAAGGCATCGATGCTATCATCCACATGGGCCGCTTCCTGGCCGGCCTGGACATTCTGGAAAAGGAACTGCGCCGGCGCTGGCCGCATCCGCTTGTCGGCCCGCCGTCGCTGCATGCTTCGCTCATCGAAGGGGGCACGGAGGTCAGCGTCTACGCGGCGAAGGGTGTGCTCACCGTCGAGCGGCGCACCGTGCCCGGCGAACCTGTCTCCGCGGCGACCGCCGAGCTGCAGAACATCCTCTACCATCTATCGGCGGACGATCCCGACTTCCGCGGAGAACTGCAGGCCACTTTCGATCGCGATCCCTTTGAAATCAGCCCTGATGCGGCCATTGTGCAGGCGCTGGACGGCGCTGTGACCCAGCGGCTGGGCCAGCAGCGTCCGCATACGGGCGCCACTTTCTGGACCGACGCGGCGATCCTGGCCTCGGCGGGCATTGAAACGGTGCTCTACGGCCCGATTGGCGGCGGCCTGCACAGCGCTGAAGAATGGGTCGATCTACAATCCGTCTATGACCTGGCGCAGATATTGGCCGAAACGGCCGTGCGCTACTGCGGCACTGAATTAGGAAGAGAATCAACGATTGAATAGATTATCGCTTGGCCAATCCGTGCCAACGCTGATCGTTCATCTGGAGCTGTCACGTGTCGACCATTGATCCCGTAGACCCGCGCAAGCGCAAATCGGTGCGCCAGAACATGAAGCAGGAAATGCGCAGTTCCATGCTGCTGCCCACGGCGCTCGGCCTGGCCATTCTGCTGGTCGGCGCGGTAGCCGTCATCGTCTCCCCCTGGCCATTCTGGATCACGATGACTGTCCTGATCGGACTCATGCTCTTCGCCTACCTTTTGTGGAGCACACGCGGCGCCAAATGGGGGCTGCGCCTGCTTGCCCTGGCTATCGCCATCCCGGCCATCGCCGGCATCAGTTTCGGCCTGGCCAATGGCTCAACGAGCGCTGCCCTGATGGGCGTTGGCGTGACCGTTTTCCTGCTGGCGATGCTGCGCTTCTACCAGACGCCGCTCTCCTTTCGCATGGCCAACAGCCGTTTTCGCCACGGTGACCTGGAAGGCGCGCTCGATCTCGTCGACCGCTCGATTGCCGCGCGGCCTGATTTTTGGGAATCCTACCAGCTGCGCGCCATGATCCTGCTGGCCAATATGCAGCTCAACCATGCGGAGCGGGACGCGCAGACGGCGATCGCACTCAATCCGCGCGCCCACCCGGTCTACAATACATTGGGGCATGTCTACCTGGCGCAGGAGGATTTCCCCGCCGCTGAGGAAGCATACGGCCGTGCCCTCGATCTGGCGCCGGGCTACGCCCTGTATCTCTACCATCTGGGTCTGAGCGAGTACCGGCAGGGCAAATACCAAGAGGCCGCCGAATCATTCGCCGCGGCTACGCAGGGCACACTGCCCACGGCCGAATATGACCTGCAGTCGCGCTACTACCTGGCTCGTTCGTTGGAAGAAATCGACGCGCCGGAACAGGCGGCGCTGGCGGAAGCGCAGATGGTCAAATTCAGGTATGGGCTGGAACCGCTGCAGGCGATGATCGAGAGCCAGCCTGATTACCCACACATTGAATTAGTGCGCGCTGACCTGGCCGATATCACCGCCCGGCTGGCCGCCCAGCCGCCGGCAGAATCGTAAGCGCGGCATCCGCGCCGCAGGCACCGCGAGCGGAAACGGGAGTTTGCCGCACCATGGGAACACCGCCCTGGTGGCAGTCCCATACGCCTCCGCCTATCCCTCATTTTTCTCCTTGCTGCCGTCGCGGCGGCTCAGGATATAGAAGAAAAGAGGGAAGATAAACACGCCGGCCAACCATTTAATATCGAAGCTGCCCCAGGCGTCCTGCAGGCGCATGCTGACCGGCACATCGACGGTCACGTCATCCCGGTGAACCTCCTCCTTGAGAAGTTCAGAAACGCCATCTCGCTCGACGAGGCGATCGATGCGCAGGATCAGGCGGTGCGTGCCGCCCAACAAGGGCACGACCGTCCATTCCCATTGCGTTGGTTCATCCTCGCGGATAGGCTGTTCATCAGCGGCCTGCAGGGGCACGATTTCGAAGGCATCTGACGGCGCGCTGGTTAATGAGGCCGACATGCGCTTGGCCACTTTCACCGTCGCTTCCGTGACATTGCCCGGCTCCTGCCCCACTTCTGCCAGCTCCGCTTCTAGCGCGGCGCGCAGATCCACCTCCTCGGAGGGACTGACCAGCAGGATGATCTGCACCTCCTCCGCGCGAACCATTTCTTGTGGGACGTCATAGATAATGGATCCAAAATCAGGCGTGGGAGCGACAGCTGCGGCTGTAGCGGTGGGCTGTCCACCTGAACCCACCTCCGCAGGCTCAGCTTCTTCAATGATGTCCGCGATGTCTGGATCCATAGCTTCGGCGGGCGCGTCCGCCGTTTCATCGCTGCCGCAGGCGATCAGGAACAGGTAGACGAGACCAATCGCCAGCACAACGCCGCGCACCGCATAATAAGAATAGCCCTTCATCACTTTCCCCTCTCAATTCAAATGGTTCTGCAATCGGCCGTTCACATGAACCGCGCTACCAAGTTCGACCAGCTGCTGGAAGCCACCAATTGACAACAAACACGCAGGCTGGAAGCTTGCTCAAGCGGTTGATTTTCAGTAGCGGTCGCCTGCATCCTATCGATACCTTGCCTCACCGTCCCAAATCTGCGATCCGCGATCCCACCTCCGCCAGCCACCGTTCAAACCAATTGAGCTCCTCATATGGCCGGTAGCGCTGCAGGTCGGGCGTGGCGTCGCAAAGCGGGTACTGCGGGTGCGAGCTTGCCGCGGATGACGGGACAAGGCGCAGATCATCGATGAAGAAATCCTTCACCAACGGCCGTTTGCTCTTCACGCGCACATCGATATCGATCGATCCATCTGCCGGCACGGTGAAGGTCAGTTCATGTTTGCACCAGACGCGGCTGCCCATATCTTCCGCATTCGACCAGTCGCCGACGCCGTCCACCCATACCCCCGCTTCCGCGCCGTAAGCATCAGGATCGCCGTAATTGTGCAGGCGCAGGGGCACGCTCAAACGGTATTCTGACCCTGGCGCCAATCCGCTGATCGTCTGGCTCAACTGCGTGCCGAATGCCTGGCCGCTGAACAGCTTGTATGTCACCGTGCCATCCAGGATCAGGGGATCGATCCCGCCAGGCTGCTCCTCCACCGGCAGCTGCTCGGCCAATTTATGCACACATTCGCAGATGCCGGTTGCCGGATCGGGTGAATCATAGAGAAAATCACCCGGCTCCACCCAGCTGATCGCCCATGACTTCGGCCGCTGGTTGCCGAATTCAATATCATGCCAGCCATTTTCAAAGGACCCGTTCTTCAGCGGGTTATCCGGGTCAACCGTTGGCGTGATTGAGGGCGTCAGCGTGATCGTCGGCGTAGGTGAGATCATCGGCGTGACGCTCGCCGTGGGCGTCAGGGCGGGATCAACCGTCGGTGAAGGCGTGGGTGTGACCGGCGTCCAAGCGGGGGCCAGCGCACCAGGGTCGACCGGCCGTGTTCCCGGCGAATAGAGAAAATAGTTGCTCACACTATAGGCACTCAACGGCGCCAGGTACTGCAGCACATCTTCGTCAATGCTGCCAAACTCGCCGCCGCCTTTGCCCAGCGTCCAGATCGCCGCGCCCTTTACCTGCGGGTAGGCAGCGTATAACCAGGCCGCCCATTCAATATCAGACATCGCGTCCTGCGGCGCGGGGGCATTATCATATTCCCAACCCCATTCGCTGACCAGCACCGTCGGCCGCGGAATGCCATGTTTGTCGGCCACAGCGAACAGTGCCTGCAAACGGCCGACCAGGTAGGGATACTCGTAGCCGATATCTTCGCTGACAAAGCTGTACTCATGCAGCGCCACGGCAACCTGATCCTGATGCTGCGCCGCAAACCGCAGGAAGGCCAACATCTCTTCCGATTTCCAATGCTCCGGCTCCGGTTCGCCGCCCGACCAGCCGAACGCGGCGTAGCGCGCTCCCTCGCGGACGGCCATTTTGGCCTGCTCCAGGGCGAATTCGGCCAGCCAGGCCGCTTTCGTACGGTCCGGCTCGTTGGTCGTCTCCATCCACACCAGCCCCGGGTCCAGCTCCGGTGGGAAGACGCGGCGATTCTCCGCCCAGTTCAGACGCGCTGCCGTAATCGGGTCTAGATCGTAATCAGGAATATCGCGCCCGAAGGTAGCATCGCGATAAATGAGTACATGCTCTACCCCGCTCACCTTTGCCAGTTCCTGCGTCAAATAAAGGTACTCGGCGTCGTTGGCCGACTTCAAGACTACCGGCACGCCGGCCCCATCCAGGGCCTCGATGTAGCTCTGCAAGCCGGCGCGCTCGCCGAACAGCTGAATATGAAATCCGATCTTGCTAAAGGCCAAATCATGCCCAGCCTCCCACGCTTTCTCCCGTTCCGCCGCAAAATCGACCGGCGGCTCGAGCGAAACCGCGATAGGCACCGCCAACGGCGGAGGCGGCGGGCCGGCGATAATGGGCATATAAGCTGTGCTCTGGCCGGGCAGCGCCGTGCTGGTTGCTGTCGGGGTCAGGGTGCTGGTTGCTGTCGGGGTCAGGGTACTGGTCGCAGTCGCTGTTTCCGTTGGCGTGGCTGTCCCGGTGGGCACCGCTGATGCCGTGGCAGTCGCAGTTTCATCCGGCGTGGCGCTGGCCGTTGCTGAGGCAGTGGGCGTCGCGGTCGGACCCGGCTCGGGGGCGAAAACCACAGGGAGATATGCCAGCTGTTCAAGCGTCTCAGCAAGAATCGCCCGGTCACCCTGACCACGTCCCAGCAGCCCGAGAACAAACAGCCCGGCTCCTACAAGCACAACAATACACTGCCGGTGATTCTGTTTCATAACGCCTCCCCGCTTCCCTGAATTCTATCTTTGAGTCGGTATTATCATATGCCTGTTTGTCTGAGAATACACTGCATATCGCTCGGCGCGGCGATTTCTCCATTGTATCATATCGTCCGTTCGCCTTGGGGGTTTGTCAGGAACGAGCACATTTCGGCGCCAGAAAACCGCGAAACAATGCGCTCGACCGGCATATGTGGGACAGATCGACTTCTGGACGCTGGATCACCCACTTGTGGATCGGGCACAAAGGCGCGTAGGCACTCCCCATTATGCGAAACGCAGAACCGCCAGGCACTTCTGCATTTGGCGGAGGAGATGAGATTATGTCAAACAAAACAAGCAAGTGGCGTGAACCACTTTACCGCGGATGGTCCGCCATTCGCCGCAGTACCGGCCTGGCGAACAGCGCCAGGCACACGGGCATGGGCGCGCTGCCCAACGGCGCGGGGACGACGTTCCGCGTCTGGGCGCCGCATGCCAAACGGGTCACTGTCAGCGGCAGCTTCAACAACTGGTCGATGGAACGGGATGCATTGGTCAGTGAAAAGAACGGGTATTGGTCGGCCACGGTCGGCCGGGCCGGAGCCGGCGACCAGTACAAGTATGTGATCCACAGCAGCCGATCGCGCATGCTGCGCAATGATCCGTATGCGCGGGCCATTGATCCACGGCAGGGCAACAGCCTCGTCTATCGCGCCGATGCCGGCGCACAGGAGACGCCGCCGCCATGGCTGTCTCCGTGGAACGAGCTGGTCATCTACGAACTGCATATCGGCACCTTCAACGGCGCCACGACGGAGCGTCCGGGCAGTTTTGACGCCGCCGCCGAAAAAATACCCTACCTGCGCGACCTGGGCATCAATGCCATTGAGATTATGCCCCTAGCTGAATTCGCCGGTGATTATTCGTGGGGTTACAACCCCGCCCACCCCTTTGCGGTGACCAATAGTTACGGCGGCCCGCCCGCTTTTCGGCGGCTGGTCGACGCCGCCCATGCGCAGGGCATCGCCGTAATCCTAGATGTCGTCTACAACCATTTTGGTCCGCAGGATCTCGACCTGTGGCAGTTCGACGGCTGGCAGGAAGACGGCAAAGGCGGCATCTACTTCTATAATGATTGGCGCTCGACGACCCCCTGGGCGGACACACGCCCTGATTACGGCCGTCCTGAAGTGCGCCAATATATCCGCGACAACGCGCTGATGTGGCTGGAAGAGTACCAGGTCGACGGCCTGCGCTGGGACGCCACTTCCTACATTCGCAATGTACAGGGGCACGACGAAGATCCGGGCAGCGACATTCCCGAGGGCTGGGGGCTGCTGCGCTGGGTCAATGATGAGATCGACCTGCGACGGCCGTGGTGCCTGAGCATCGCTGAAGATCTGCGCGACAACAGCCAGGTCACCAAACCGACGCCGGAAGGAGGGGCCGGGTTTGATACGCAGTGGGATGCGCGTTTCGTCCATCCTATCCGTGCGGCCGTGATCGCCGCCGATGACGCGCAGCGCGATATGACGGCCGTTGCTGACGCGATCCAGTTCCGCTATGAGGGCGACGCCTTCAACCGCGTCATCTACACCGAGTCCCATGATGAAGTGGCCAACGGCAAAGCGCGCGTGCCCGAAGATATCGCCCCTGGGGAAGCGGACACGCTCTTCGCCCGCCAGCGCTCGACACTTGGGGCGGCGATCGTCTTCACCGCACCGGGCATCCCCATGATTTTCCAGGGACAGGAGTTCCTGGAAGACGGCTGGTTCGATGACCGCGACCCCCTCGATTGGTCCAAGGAGCTCACACACGCGGGCATCGTGCGCCTATATCGCGATCTGATCCTGCTGCGCCGCAACCGGGACGGCCTGACCCGCGGTCTCAGCGGCCAGCAGGTGACTGTCACCCATCTCGACAATGAGAACAAGCTGATCGCTTGCCATCGTTGGGAATTCGGCGGCCCGGCCGACGATGTGATCATCGTGGCCAACTTCGCCAACCAGGCGCATGAGGCGTATAGACTGGCCTTCCCGCTCGATGGCAGCTGGCGCCTGCGCTTCAACAGCGGCGACCGGCAGTATGATGCGCAGTTCCCCGCTATTCAGGCGCATGATCTCAACGTCATTGATAGTGAGGCGACCATCGCCATCGGGCCTTACAGCGTTCTGATCTACTCACAGGATCAGACGTAACTGCGGAAAGATGCCAGTTTCCAGAAACGGTTGGCATCTCTGGTAGACTACCCGTTTACTGTCTATTCTGTCTTCAGGATTGTATTTTATGTCAACTTGCGCATTCCTCACCATCGCCGATATGGGCGACTACGTCAGCGATGACGAACTTGCCGCCGCGCTGCTACGCGAGCGCGGCTGGCGCGTTGACAACGTTCCCTGGACCGTGCACGCGGATTGGTCAGCCTACGACCTGGTGATTATTCGCACCACCTGGGATTATCACAACCAGCCGGCCCGCTTTCTGGAAACGGTGGCCGAGATCGCGCGTTCTGAAACCACGCTGCTCAACTCCTTCTCTCTTATCCGCTGGAATCTGGACAAGCGATACCTGCACGATCTGGCGCTCAGAGATGTGCCCATCGTACCCACGTCATTCGAGGAGTGTCTGAGTGGGCGTGAAGCACTGGTCGGCCATTTTCTAGCGTATGACACGGAAGAAATCATTCTCAAGCCGCTGATAAGCGCCAATGCAGGCAACACGTTCCGCGTCCCGCGCGCCGAGCTCGAATCCTTCCTCCCCGGTTTGCAGGCAGTATTCGGCGCACGGCCGTATATGGCCCAGCCGTTCATGCCCAGCATTCGCAGCGAAGGGGAATACTCGCTGATCTACTTCAACGGAGTCTTCAGCCATGCCATTCTCAAGACGCCGGCCAACGGTGATTTTCGCGTGCAGGAGGAACATGGGGGGCTGATCATGGCCGTTTCCGCCGAAGAGCGCCTGCTGGCAGCGGGACAGCGCGCGCTCGACGCCTTGGATGAGCAGCCCCTATATGCCCGCGTGGACCTGGTACGCCACGACGAGGAGTTCCTGCTCATGGAATACGAGCTGATCGAGCCTTCTCTCTACCTGCGCATGGATCCCGCCGCCCCCGCCAGATTTGCCGACGCGCTGGCCGTCCACATCCCCCATTTACGAGTTCACTGACCAGACCACGAAGGTCCCTGCTTGACTCTTCTGCTGCGCAGCTATTGGAAGACCGGCGAGCTTTACGGCGCGTAGTTCCCGGCCGGGATCACCTCATTCGCCGTCTGGAATACCCCACAGACGGGTAGTGCCGTCCCACGATCCGGAGGCCAACAGTTTTCCATGCGGGGCAAACGCCACCCCGGCCAAAACGTACGTGTGTCCCTCAAGCATATGCAGCAGCTGCCCGTCACTCACCTGCCAAAGCCGCACGACACCATCCCATGACCCTGACACCAGCGTCTGCCCATCGGGCGCAAAGGCCACACTGCGCACAGAGCCTGACTGCCCATCCAACGTTTGCAGCAGCTGCCCGTCGCTCACGCGCCACAGCCGGATCGTGCCGTCCCCTGATCCGGATGCCAACAGGTCGCCATCCGCTGAGAAAGCCACGCTCTCCACAATGCCGGTATGTCCGGTAAGCGTTTGCAGCACCGTGCCATCAACCACATGCCACAAAAGGATCGTTTCATCCTTGGAGCCCGAGGCCAACAGGTCGCCGTCTGCTGAGAAGTCCACACTATAGACATCGTCGGAATGCCCTACCAAAACGGCCAGCGGTGCGCCGTCACTGGCCTGCCAGAGGCGAACTGTATTATCGCCGGATGCCGAAGCTAGCGTCTGCCCATCCGGCGCGAAGGCAACGCTGCGCACAGAATCCTCATGCCCTTCCAGCGTTTGCAGCGGCAGGCCGTCCTGCGCGCGCCATATGCGGACCGTGTCGTCAACCGAGCCTGAGGCCAGCGTCTCGCCGTCCGGCGCGAAGGCCACGCTGAAGACAGCGCCAATATGTCCGCTGAGCAGCTGCGGCGGTGTATCGCTGCTCGCCGGCCACAAGAACACCATGCTGTTCCCCGATCCCCCGGCTACCGTCTCACCGTCCGGCGAAAAGGCGACACCCAACAGTTCCACAGAAAACCCGTCCAAGAGCTGCCACGGCGAGCCATCGCTCGTACGCCACAGGCGGACTGTCTCATCTGCATTGGAAAGCAGCGTTTGCCCATCCGGCGCGAAGGCCACGCTGCGCACGCGCGCTTCATGCCCTTCGATAATTTGCAGCGGCGTGCCACCGACGGCCGACCACAGGCGGATCGTTTTGTCATAGGAACCCGAGGCCAAGGTCTGCCCATCCGCCGCGAAAGCGACGCTGGAAACCGTGTCTGTATGGCCCGTCAGCGTATCCAGCAGCCGGCCATCACTCACCTGCCAGAGCCGGACAGTATCATCTTCAGCACCCGAAACCAGCGTCTGACCATCCGGTGCGAAGGCGACACTGGTCACCCGCGCTTCATGATCGGGCAGCGTCTGCAGCAGCGTGCCATCGCTCACCTGCCAGAGCTTGATCGTCTTATCCGTAGAGCCTGAGGCCAGGGTCTCGCCGTCAGGCGAAAAAGCCACACTTCTGACAAGGCTGTCATGCCCTACAAACGTGCGCAGCGGCAGACCGTCGCTCACCTTCCAAAGGCGGATCGTCGCGTCGTTAGATCCTGAAGCCAGCGTCTGCCCGTCGGGCGCAAAGGCGACACTGTTTACACTGCTGATATGTCCGTCCATCGTCTGCAGCAGCGCGCCATCGCTCAACTGCCAAAGCTGAACCGCGCCGCCCTCCATACCGATGGCTAGGAAACTGCTGTCAGGTGAAAAGGCAGCGGCCAGGACCATGTTGTCCGTTGCCAGCAGGGCCAGCTCAGCCATCGTCACCGCGTCATGAATATAGACACCGAGTGCCCCGGCCACGGCAAAATGACGGCCGTCCGGCGCATAGGCAGTCTTGAACACATTTCCTTTCCCCCAGTACGCCAACTGTTCAACCTGTTCAGCATTGGCGGGCACAACAGCAGCGGCAGGCGGCGGCAAAGCGGTACCGGCCAGCACGGGGTAGGCCGGCCGGGGGGTAGAGGTTATGGTTGGCGGATCAGCCGGCCGCGCTGTCGTGGTTGGGACCGCCGGCTCCGTGGGCGCCACTGTCGGAGCAATCGCTTCAGAAAGCGGCGAAGGCGTCGCCACCGTTGTCGCCGTCGCTGCCGCCTCCACAACCAGGGGCGCCGCAGGCGTCTGCCCTGTGCCGGCCGTATCTCGCCCACCAATCACAGCCCAGATGCCCAGGCCAGCCGCGCCCAGCAGCAGGATCGCCACTACGGCCCACACCCAACCCGGCAAACCATCCCGGCTCCCGCCGCCGTCTTGTGACACGGCTGCTCCTGGATCCGGTTCGACAGCGACATCGAGCATGGTTGGCTCCGCTGCAGTGACCAGGGGTTCTATCACCGTCTCCTGGCTTGCCGCGGCCACGGCTGTTGCCGGCGAATCGCCGGCCGCCAGCTTATCAACGGCCGTCGCCAGGTCGCCCGCCGTACGGTAGCGGTCAGCCATCTCTTTTGCCATCGCCTTGTCCACAATCAGCTGTGTCGCCGGGGGAAGCATCGGATTGCTGTCGCGGATGTCGGGCACCGGCTCCAGCACATGAGCCATCATTTGCTGCACCGGCGTATCAGCCTTATAGGGCTCCTGCCCGGTCAACAGCTCAAATACCATCGCCCCCAACGCATAGACATCGGAGCGCCGGTCCAGCTCCTTGTCACGCTGTACCTGCTCCGGACTCATATACCCCGGCGTGCCGATTGCCGTCATCGATCCCGTGGCATCAGCCAGGCGGGCGATGCCGAAATCAGCCAGAAACGGATGCCCGGAGCGGTCAAAGAGTACGTTATCCGGTTTGATATCACGATGGATGATGCCCTGCTCATGCGCCAGGTCCAGGGCCGAGGCCAGCGCATCCAGAATGGCCGCTGTCTCAGTCAGGCTTAGCGGCTGACCCTGCATCCGTTGGCGCAGAGAGCCGCCCGGCATATAGCGCATCACCAGGAAAGGCGCGTCGTCCGTTTCGCCAAAATCGTAGACAGGCACAATCGCGTGGTGCTCCAGACCGGCGATCGTCTGCGCTTCTTGTCTAAATCGTGTCAGGAACTGGGGATCGTGGGTAAACTGCCGCGGCAGCACCTTGACGGCCACCTGGCGTTGGAAAAGGGGATCGAAGGCGAGATAGACTGTGGCCATGCCGCCACGTCCGATTTCGCGAATGATTTCGTAACGGCCGATTTTCTCCGCCACGCCCTGCCTCTCACATACGAACCGATGGTCTGAAAAATGAATTATAGGTGAATGCCGCCGGGCGGCAAGAGCTAAAGCAGACTGGCTTCACCTACCCTGCACAGCCTCTAAACCGCGCAGGGCAGCTCCTTGAATCCAGCGCAAGATCTGCGGGGTTTTCCGGCTGACTCCGCTATTGCCTGTCTACTCCTATTCAGTGGTAAACTATAGCTTGCCATTGGCGGCGGCAGTTGGCTGCGCAAGCCGGCCGTCTGGCGCGACTGATCAAGTAGGCTTCACAGGCCTGCAGCGTGGTGAGGAAAAGTAGTTGGGATGAATGAATCAAGAAATAGATGGTGGGGCGAATTCAGGTTGGATGTGGGCGAAACGGCCGAATGGCGCGTTGATCTCCTGCATATCGCCATCAAACGACAAGAACGCGAACTGCTCGTCGCTCACCATAAAGTGAAGGGACCGGGCGACGACCCCGCACTGAAGTTCGCCTACGGCAATCCGAGCCTGGACGAGGATGAAATCGCTGAGATTTCCCGCTTCGTATTTAAGGAAGCACCCGGCAGCCTGGCCGTTCTGCCCGCCCTGGCCGACCGTTCCGTTGTCTCACGGCCCTTCGCACCACTGACGGTACCGGCCGGCGAAACTGCATCCATCTACGTAGGTACACCGCTGTGGTTTACCCTGGCCGCCGGCGATCCGCTGAAGCCCTTCTTTGAGATTCCGATTCAACGGCCGTCCGACACCTGGTTCGGCCCTTCCCCTATGCAGGGGGAAACATGTTATGCAAGCCGAACCTTCGCGCGCTTGAACGAGCAGAACCTTGTTCCGATGGCGGATTGGGCTACCACGCTCGTGCATATTCAGAACGTTGCCGAAAAGCCCCTGCACGTGGAGCGCCTCAACCTGCCCGTGCCCTACCTGTCCCTATTCGAAACGCCGAACGCATGGCTTTTTACTGAATCTGTGACCATGGTACAGAGCAAAGCCGAGGAAAAGGCTGAATTTAGCTTCGGGAAAGATCCCGGAGGCACCGTGCCGGAGGCAGCGTTGGTCAGCGGGCCACGAGAGATCGCGCATAAAGGCATGCTTGTCCGCGCCTTCAGCTCGCTGAGCCTGCCCGGAATCGGCTAGAAACAGACAGTTGACCAGAACTTCACAGAATGCACAGAGACTGCAGCTTATCCTAATCGCCTCGCGATCTGACCTTGTTTTCGCAGCAGCTCACAGCGAGTGACGGGATGACCACTGGACAGCTACCAGCCTGGAGAACATCATGGAAGAACTAACCAATACCGTGTCCGATTTCATGCGCTCAGCACAGGTCATGAACATCATCCGCGCGATCATCATTGTTGTCGCCGGCGTCATCCTGGCCCGCGTAGCCAGCCGTTTTGTTGTTAAGATGATGAAAGGGTCGCTTGACGCCCACCGGCTGATGCTCCTGCAGCGCGGGGTCAACTACGGCATCATTGCGGTCGCTCTCCTTTCAGCCCTCAACCAGCTCGGTTTCGATCTGAACATCCTGGTGGGGACGGCCGGCATTCTGACCATCGCCTTCGCCTTCGCGGCGCAAACGTCGATGTCAAACTTCATCAGCGGCCTTTTTCTGATCGCCGAAGACCCGTTTCAAGTAGGCGATCTGCTGCAGGTCGGCACGACCGTCGGCGAAGTGCTCGAGATTGATATGCTCTCCGTGAAACTGCGCAAGTTTGACAATACGTTCGTGCGCCTGCCCAATGAGATGTTGATCAAGTCGGAATTCTGGACGCTGACCAAGTTCCCGATTCGCAGGCTGGACCTCGTCATTCACGTCGCCTATAAGGAGGACATCGGCCAGGTACGGGATATCCTTATTGAACTGGCGGACAATAACCCCCTGAGCCTAGTGGAGCCACGGCCGCTGTTCGTTTTCAGGGGCTTTGGTGACTCGGCACAGGAGCTGCAGTTTTCACCCTGGGTGCTGAAAGAGAACTATTTGAGTCTTAAGAACAGTCTGCAAGAAGAGATCAAGGCGGCCTTCGACGAAGCCGGCATCGAGATTCCTTTCCCGCACCGCACGCTGACAGTGGGCAGTCTGACCGATCCGTTCCCGGTCCAGATGATCAACTCAGAAACGGCCGAAGGGACAGATTGAATCTGATCACGGCGGCATCGGAACGCTAAACCCCGCAGCTCTTTCATGCGCGCCTGTTTCTGGTCTATTGGTTTGCTGAAGAAGAGCTGCGAGGTACTGTGTGCAGCGACCCTAGCAGACCGTCGACCAGCTGCACTCATACCAGGCACAA
Source organism: uncultured Chloroflexia bacterium (assembly GCA_963767495.1). GTDB lineage: Bacteria > Chloroflexota > Anaerolineae > Promineifilales > Promineifilaceae > JAACFF01. The sequence goes on along the minus strand of CAVYDY010000004.1, from coordinate 330,441 downwards.
CAGCGGTCTTTGGCCGGCTATTTGCGCTGGGCCAGGCTCGCTTCCAATTCGGCGATCCTGGCTGTCAGCTGGTCGACCGTTTGTAGATACGTTTTCTCCTGCTGGACAAGCAGCTGCTTAATTTCGGCGACAGCATCGCTGCTGATGGCCCCTTCCTCTTGGCGCTGAGACGTAGTCCGTGCGCCCGGCCGGACGCTGAACCATTCAGCCAGCGAGCCGGTGATAACGCTGAACAGGGCGATACCCAGGATCATGAGGACAACGGCGACGATGCGACCGCCGTTGGTCACCGGCACGCGATCGCCATAACCAACGGTTGTTACCGTGGCAAAAGCCCACCAGAAGGCATCGGATATGGAGTTGATATTGCCACCCTGGCTCGTCTCCTCAAAATTCAGCATGAATACCACGGAGAATTGAAAGACGACGATCACGGTGAAAAGGACGAACAGCACCGTGCCGCCGGCGTTGCGCTTGATGACGATGCGCGACAAGAACTCACGAAATGTCCGGCCGTTTTCGCGGAGGACCAACCAGAACCAGATGAGGCGCAGGATGCGCAGATAGGGCATGCTGCCCAGCAGAACTAACCATCCGCGATCGTGAACCATGAAGTAGCGTTTGTTGGCCGCTCCGTGCAGCATATAGAAGAAGTCAGCCCACAGAATCAGGCTGATGGTGCCATTGACTAGCCCCAAGACGATTTGCGCATCCAGGGGCAGAGGCAGGATCAGCAGCAGTGTCGTATTGAAGAGGGAGAGAATGGTCACCAACAAGACGAAGGCGGACCAGGTTGGGTTGGCAAAGATCGTTTCCTCTTTCGCGGTTGAATTGATCATAGGTACTCCTGGCAGGTATACAAGCGGCGGCGAAGCCACCTTCAATTATCAGATCGTCATGATAGCCCGATACGGCCGTATGTCCAAGAGCCGGTCTGGGAGCGCGACGGCTGCATTGTCAGCTTTCCTTGCGCGGGAACCATGCCCGCGCGGCAGGCATGCCGCGTCTACGGGGCTCACTATTTCCCGGGGAGACCGTGTCTTCCCAAGCTGCCGCGGTCATGGCATAATAGACGCTGTTCGTTAGCCGTTCCAGAAGGGGAAATGATGAGCAGCTTCCTAACCGACAACGCCATATCCGATTCCGCAGACGACAATCTCAACTTCGGTGATTTCCGTCCTGCCCTGAAGAACATTCTCACCACCGCCGAAACGCCGCTTACCGTAGGCATCTTCGGCGCCTGGGGCAGCGGCAAGACGAGCCTGATGCGCATGCTGCGCGCGGAAATCGCGGGAGCCGGCCGGCACCGGGTGCGCACGATCTGGTTCACCGCCTGGAAATATGACCGCCAGGATGTCCTGTGGCGTTCTTTCATGCTGCGCGTGATACATGCCCTCTACCCGAGGGAGAACGAGCCAAAAGAAAAACTACCTGAAGAACGGCCGGTTCTCAGCAATCCAACGTCCGAGAAGCAGATACGGCTGATCAAGCTGCTGGAGCGGTTGGAAGAAAGCATCTACCAGGCGTCGGAATGGAGCGAGAAGGGCGAGCGGGACATCCGCTGGTTGGAACTGCTAGGCCATACGGGTAAGGCGGGTGTGGAGGTGGCGGCCACGGTGCAGTCAGCGGGCCTTTACCCGCAGATCAAGAAACTGCTTGGCGGTGACGATACGCCAATCGACGACATCCAGAAAGCGGCGGCGGCGGTCAGCCGGGAGACCATGAGCTACCGCCGCCGTCAACTTTTTCACATGGAGCAGTTCGAAGATACATTCAAGGAGGCGGTCAGCCTGATCGAAGAAGCGCGGCTAATCGTCTTCGTCGACGATCTCGACCGCTGCCTGCCGGAGAAGGCGATCGAGGTGCTGGAAGCGATCAAACTATTCCTGGAGGTGCCCGGCGTCGTTTTCGTCCTGGGCATGGACCGTGAGGTGGTGCACCGGGGCATTGAGGCGCGCTACGGTCACTTTTTTCACCAGGGAGCGGACCGCAGCCAGGAGCTGCCGATCAGCGGCGACAGCTACTTGCAGAAGATCGTGCAGATTCCTTTCCACCTGCCGGCGCTGGCGATCGGCCGTCTGGACGGCTTTATCGGCGGCCTGGACACGGCGCTGGATGAGATCACGCGTCAAGTCTTCGCCCACGGCCTTTATCCCAACCCTCGCCAGGTAAAACGAGCGCTCAATATTTTCCATCTTTTGCAGCAGATCGCCCTGGAAAGAGAGAAAAGGCCGGTGGAAGAAGGGGGGCTGCCGGCAAAGAGCATCGCCTGGCCGCTGCTGGCCAAGACGGTGATCATCCAGACGCAGTATCCTGACCTGTACCAGCTTTGGCGGCAGTATCCGCTGGTCGTGCAGCTGCTCGAAGAGAGTTTCAGCAAGCGCATTGACAGCGAGGATGATCTGCTGCGCGGCCGGAGGGATGCGCCGGCCGCAAAGAGGGATGACGCAGATGAGGACATGCCGGAAAAGACCGGGGGGCAGACGCGGCGCCGTCACAGCGCAGCGGCGGCCTGCTGGATGTCTACCTGGAAAACGGGCAGCAGTACGCGCTGTTGGCGCAGATGCTGGCTTACCCGCCCGAGGATCAAGCAGGAAGCGAAAGGCACATCGCGCGCTTCGCCGGGCTGAGCCGTGAGCAGCTGGCTGCCTATGTGCAGCTGGCCGGCACTGTAGAGACGGGAGAAGAGGTGCCGGTCGATGTGCCCGCTGATCTGCTGGACGAGATGCTGAGCGGTGATAGGGTCAAGATCCAGGATGCCGCCGGGCGCCTGTTGAGCGGGGAAGCTGATACCGATGGCCCGAAACACCGCGCCCACCGCAAACAGCTATTTCGGGTCATCTGTGATCCTGACGAGCCGGCGCAGCGGCGGGTCAGCGCGGGGGATGCGCTGGGCCTGCTCGACGATCCACGCGACGGCGTGACGACACTTGAACCCGACTTGATCCCGATCACGGAAGCGCTGACCTTCTTGATGGGCGAAGAAAAACAGAAAGTCACCGTAGCGGAACCGTTCGCCATCGCCCGCTACCCGGTGACCAATGCCCAATACCGTTATTTCCATGAAGACGGCGGCTACAGGCAAGCATGGCAGCGCTGCTGGACGGTCGAAGGGTGGCAGTTTAGAGAAAGCGAAGGCTGGACAGAACCGCGCTCTTGGAACGAAGTGAAGCTTTCATCCCCTAACCTACCGGTCACGGGTATCAGCTGGTATGAGGCAGCAGCTTACGCCGCCTGGCTGGCGGAGACGACGGGCAAGCCGTACCGCCTGCCTACGGAAGCGGAGTGGGAACGGGCCGCGCGCCATACGGACGGCCGTACCTATCCGTGGGGCGAAACGTGGTCTGACGGCATCGTCAATTCTGAAGAAACGGGCATCGGCCGTCCTTCAGCGGTAGGCGCCTTCCCGTCCGCGGCCGCTGCGTGCGGCGCGCTCGATATGAGCGGCAACGTGTGGGAATGGTGCCGCACGCGCTGGGCCGATGAAGAGGGCAATGCGTATGCGCAGCCCTGGGCCGCTGACGGCCGTGAGGAGATGGCGGGGGACAACTCCCTTGGGCGTATCATCAAGGGTGGATCGTACTATCATAATAAAAATTACTGCCCGGCTTCCGCGCGCCGCAGGAACCATCCTAACCTCGGGCTTGACGACTGGGGTGTGCGGTTGGCTGTGTCCCCATTCATCTCTGGTCTCTGAGCCCTCTGAGCTCTGGAGACTCTGATCCGCGCCGCAGGCGCGCGCGGCGAAATTTCGCGCTTTATTTATATGATTATTAGGCCGATCTCAGCTTGCCCGCCGTCAGGAAAAAGGCGACAATAGCCTTGGGGCAGGCTCATACCGGCTTCCGCGCGCAACAGGAACAATCCTAACAACAGGAATGACAACAGGGGTGTGCGGTTGGCTGTGTCCACGCTCATCAACGGGGTGTCCCCACCAGAAATGCGAGGCGGGTACTGCCTTCTTCGCCGAGGTGAAGATGAATGGCGGAGCCTGTTCCTTCCTGCGCTCATCAAACGGGCCAGGCAAACAGCAACGGCGATAGGCCCCCGGTTCGTCCCTGGCCTATCGCCACTTTTTTTGCTTCCTAGCCTGCAGCATGGTTTGCGCATTAAGCGCTGCGAGGTTTTTCTATTCGGCGTCCGGCCGGGGCAGCGAATCGAGCGCTTCCACCAAATCCTGGCGGTGATCCAATACCCAGAGCACGAGGTCATCTTCGGTGCGGCGCGGGAAATCGTCGGCGAGGTGCTGGTCCTGCACCAGCTCACGCAGCGGCAGGTAGATATTGTCACAGAAAGAGGCGATCGCCTCGTCGTAGGGCACAGTCGCCTGCCGCTCAAGGGCCATGTAGTATTGGTGCGCCTCGACATGGCGCAGGAGGTTGCGGTATTTGCCGGGGAAACTGAGGCGGATATCCACGCCGGTACGAATTTCGGCGAGGTTGGTCTGCGCCATGAAGGCTTCCCGCTCCTGATCGAGGATCATCTGGCTGATCCAGTTACGGCGGCGCATGTAGCGCAAGACTTCTTGCACACGCGCTGCCTGGTATACCTCGGACAGCTTGGCGATTTCGCTCTCCAGCTGCTCCTCACCATCCTCTTCACGCAGCAGCCACTGGTACTCGCTGACGAATAGATAGAGATCGGTGAGCGTGAAGCCGGGCAGGTCCTTATCCAGGCCGTGCTCCTGGATAAGCCCCAGCAGCGGCAGGTAGACATTGTCAAACCAGGAAACGGCCGCTTCCCCGTAAGGGACTTCATAGCCGTGTTCCAGGCTGAGGTAATAGCGGTGGGCGTCGATATGGGCGAGGAGACGGCCGTATTCCTCGTTGACCGTCATCTCCAGATCGGAATCAGGCCGCAGGCGGTTCAGGTCGGTCTGCTGCATGAACTGGGCGTAATTCTTCTTCTCAACGACGGCGCGAATATCCATATCGGGCGTCAGGCGAATCGGAATATCGATCTCAGTGACATAGGCGTCGATATAGGCCTGATCGCGCTCGCGGGCCACGGACACGCGATGGTTGCCGTCGCGCACGAAGTAGACATCGCCCAATTTGTAGACGTCGATAGCGGGCAGCTCCTTGTCTTGATAGCGGGCGCGGCTGATGCTGATCCAGCGATCCTTTGTCTGCCGCTGCGTGGGCAAGAATGCGCGATCAAAATCACGGTAACGGCCGACGCTGCCCACGACCTTGTCCAGCGGGATGGTATCCATGCCGATATCACGCTGCCCCTGGAAGGGCAGCTGGCGGCGTACTTCCTCATATTCCAGCAGTTCATTGCTCTGGCGCTGCAAATAGGCGCCGATTTTTCGCAAGAAGGAACGGCGGTATTGTCTTTCGAAATCTTCTTGTGCTTGATTGTTAAACATAGGTCACCATAACCTCTTCGAGGTTCCTCAATTCAACGCCGCGGCCGGCAGACCGCGGGGGTTTGAGAATTGCTGCTGTGGGCGAGGTGTCTGCACCAAGACGTCCGGGAATCAATGGTGGAACAAGCGCGTGCCGGTCAGCACCATGACCATGCCGTACTCATCACAGGCGGCGATCACATCGGCATCGCGAATGGAGCCGCCGGGCTGGACGACATAGCGCGTGCCGCTGCGGGCGGCGCGGTCGATACTGTCTCTAAACGGGAAGAAGGCATCTGAGCCCAGGGTAACGCCGCCCTGCTCAGCCAGCCAGTACTGCTTCTGCATGGGGTTCAGTCGCTGCGGAACGGCCGTGAAATTCTCCAGCCACAAGGTCTCTTCCGGCGCGGGCAGACTTTCCTGAAGATATTGGTCGATGGCGTTATCGCGGGCTGTGCGGCCAATCCCCTCCTTGAAGGGCAGCGCCAAGACGCGTGGATTTTGGCGCAGGAACCAGGCGTCCGCCTTCGCCGCCGCCAGGCGCGTGCAGTGAATGCGCGACTGCTGCCCGGCGCCAATGCCGATCAACTGCCCGTCAAAAGCGAAACAGACGGAATTCGACTGCGTGTATTTGAGGGACAGCAGGGCGACGATCATGTCCTGCCGCGCTGTCTCGGTGAGGTCGGTGCTGCGGGTCACGATATCAGTCAGATCGTCGGGCCGCGGGAAATAGGTGTTGCGCTCCTGGGCTACGGTTATGCCGAATATCTCTTTCTTCTCAAGCAGGGGCGGTTCATAGGCGGCATCCATCTGCAGGATGCAGTAGCGGCCTTTCTTTTTCTTGCTCAGCAGGGCCAGCGCCTCCGGCTCATAGCCGGGCGCGATCACGCCGTCAGAGACTTCACGGCGGATCAACTCGGCCGTGGCAAGGTCAACCGTATCACTCAGGGCGACCCAATCGCCGAAAGAAGAGACGCGGTCGGCGCCCCTGGCCCGCGCATAGGCGGCGGCGAGGGGCGACAGTTCCAGGTCATTCACAAAATAGGCGGCGCGCAGTTCCTGCGGCAGCGGCCGTCCAACAGCCGCGCCCGCCGGGCTGACATGCTTAAAGGAAGCGGCAGCAGGTAGGGCGAGCGCCATCTTCAAATCGCGCACCAACTGCCATGCGTTGAGCGCATCGAGGATATTGATGTAACCCGGCGCGCCATTGAGCACTTCAAAGGGCAGCGGCGAGCCGCCGGTCATTGTGACCCGCGCCTCTTTCTGCTGCGGGTTCATGCCATACCGTAGTTCAATCTCGTTACTCATCCTAAATTCTCCCACCCCTTTATACTTTCACGCGAGGAAAATGCGCGTTCATTCAAGGAAAACGCTAAGCTATCGAACTGCGGACTGCGGCGTGCGGATCTTTATCCCCAATAGGCACTTTCAAAATAGGCGGCGATCGCCGTGTCGTAGTCACGCGTATGGACAAATGCTTTGGTCGCCAGCCGGCGGCGCAGCTGCATGCTGACATTGTCCGCACGCAGCGCGTCCAGAACGCGCGCATAGTCATCGGGATCACAGACGACAAGCACGCGTGCGAAATTCTTCGCCGCCGCGCGCAGCAGGGTGACGCCGCCGATGTCGATCTGCTCCACCGCCATCTCCACCGTCACATCCGGCTGGGCAATCGTCTCCTGAAAGGGATAAAGATTGCTGACCACCAGGTCGATCTTGTGGATGCCCTGTGCGGAGAGATCGGCCGTATCTTCAGGCAGATCGCGGGCTAGAATGCCGCCGTGAATCGCCGGATGCAGCGTCTTCACCCGGCCGCCGAGCATCTCCGGCGCACCGGTCACCTCGGCCACCGCCATCACAGGCAGGCCGACTTTGCGCAGCATGCGCGCCGTGCCGCCGCTGGCGATCAGCTGCCAGCCCATGCCGGCCAATTCGTGCGCGAAATCGCAGATATCTGTCTTGTCATATACGGAAAGAATCGCTCTCTTGTTCATAAGCACAATCTACCACAGCTCTGATGGCGAGTAAAGATACAAGCGGCACAGATTTGTTCGTTTTTCGTTGTATAATGAGAACAGAGGCGATTGTGTCAGCGTTTCAGCATTTCAGGCCTGCGCATAGTTCGCAGGCTGAGAACACAAAACATGCTGGACGTATGTTGGAGCGCAGCCCGGCGGTGGTGAGTTAGGCCGCTGAAATAGTAAACCGGTAGCAAGCCAGGAGCAGCCTATGGATGAGGAACGAGACAAAATATTGAACATGGTTGAAGAGGGTACGATTTCCGCCGAGGAAGCGAATGAACTGCTGGAGGCTGTCGAAGAGACGGAGGAGCCGGATCCCCTGGAGTCACCGGAAATGACCTGGCCCAAGATGCCGCCGCGCGGGCAGTCGTGGCGCAAACCTTTCAGCGCAGCGCTGATGGGCATGCTGGCCGGCGGCTCTTTGCTCTTGACTACACGCAGCATGGGCGGCCTGATGCGCTTTGTGCGTCTCTTCATTCTCTGGCCGCTGACGCTCTTCGCGGCGATTACGGCGCTGATTACCTTCTTCAGCAAAGACTCCCCCTGGCTGCATGTTCGCGTGCAGAGCGAAGACAGCACAGATTTCCGGATCAGCCTACCCTTCCCGGCACAGGCGATGAACAAGGCGCTGCGTGTGGCCCGTTCGCAGGCGCCGAATGAAGATGTTCGGGAAAAGATCGATATGGCCGCCGAAATCCTGGCCCAGATGGACACCAGCAATCTTCAGGATCCGCTGGTCATCGATATCAGCGATGAAGGGGACAATGTGCAGGTGTATTTATATTGAGCGCCAGCGCATTTGAGCATTTGACCGGCTATGAGCGCGACTTACGATCGACTAAGTTCTAGCTATGATTGGCTGACGGTCAGCGAACGGCCGTTTCGCCGCGAGGCGCTTGACCTGCTGGCTGCCGGGCCGGGCGAAACTGTCTTCGAAATCGGCTGCGGTACGGCGCAGAGCGTCTGCGAACTGGCGGCGGCGGTGGGCAGTGATGGACAGGCGATCGGGCTCGATCTCTCAGCAGGCATGCTGCGGCAGGCGCGGCGCAACGTGGCGAAATGCGGCGGCACGGCCGTAGCGCTTCTGCGGGGAAACGGGCTGGGGCTGCCCCTGGTCGCCAACAGCTGCGACGCCGTCTTTCTGAGCTTCACCCTTGAACTGTTCGACCTGCAGGATCAGCACCAGCTGCTGGCGGAAGTGCGGCGCGTTGTCCGCCCAGGGGGACGGCTGGCTGTGATCACGCTTTCCACACATGCCAGGACGGCCGTGTCAGCCGCCTACTGGTCGCTGCATGACCTGTTTCCGGCGCTCGTCGACTGCCGTCCCATCGCCGCTGCGCCGCTCCTAAGCGCCGCCGGATTCCAGATCCTTCAAGAAGAACGGCGCAGCCTTTTCCGCCTGCCGCTGACGATCATTCTCGCTACCGCCTGAACTGGTGTGACCCGATTTCGGCAAGCGGTTTTGCCGGCTGACGGCCGCTTCTATTCCACTGTTCATTAATGCAAGATGCTCACCGAGGCATGCTTACAGTCGAAGTTGCCGTCCTGGCGGCCGCGATTGGCGATGTAGATGTCGTTATTTAGCGTATCGACGGTCACAGCGTACGGGTCGAGCCCTTCCGTGGGAATCGTCGTCAACAGCAGGCCATCGCGAAAGATGCTGACGCTGCGGCTGTCACGGTTGGTGATGAAGACGTGGCCGTCATTGGGATTAACGCCTGTTCCCCACGGGCGGTCGCCCACCGGGGCTTCGCCCAGACGCTCCGTCCCACGCAAAATAGTGACATAGTCATCGTAGGGATTGGTCACATAGGCAATACCGCTGATGGGGTCAACAACCACGTCCTGCGCCCTTCTGCTGGGTGTATCAATGGGCGTCACGGTGAGCGTCGCCACATCGACGACGGATATCTCATGCGGATAGATCTCGTTGGGGGAGCCGTGAGCGACGTACAGCCAACCCCGTTTAGCATCCAGTGCCATGTTTGACGGTCCCCACCCAAGGCGCACGCTGTCGATCAGCCTGGTGCCTTCAAACACATAAAGGAAGCCGTGGGAAAAACTGGCCGCGTAAACCAGACCGGTGTAGGGGTCCGCGACCACCGGCAGCATCGCGCCGGCATCACCGCCCGTATCAGGATCGATCAGGGCCAGCGTGGTCAGCAGTTGGTCGCCGTCGATGATCTGTACCTTGCTGTCCAGGTCGGTGACGTAAACATAGCCATTGACGGGATTAAAAGCAGCGGCATACGGTTCATAATCCTTGGGCACGAAGCCGACCTGCACACCGCCATCGATCAGTGATACACCTTCATGTAGATTGGTGACCCAGGCGCGCGCAGACGCCGTGTCGTTGGTCACTACGGATGGCCATTCGCCGGTGTTGATATTGGTCAAGAACTGGCGATCCTTAAATGTCGAGACATTGTCGCTGAAATTATTGGTGATGTAAATATGGCCTGACGTCGTGTTGAAATCGGCGTCATTAGGGCACATTGCCTTGGGAATATCCACTTTCTCTACAAACTGCGGAGGTGGACCGGGCGTGGGTGTTGGCAGCGGCGCGGTCAGAATGGGCAGATAGGCTGATTCGCCGCTCTGCGCGACCGCCCCTGTCTGGGGAATCGAGGCAAAGGCCAATCCAACCAACAGGAATGCGCCGGCCACTACAAGCAGAGCGACCAGAATCGGCGACACAAGCCCATCACCACGAGCATTTCTTCTCATTTCCTAAATCTCCTAAATGTTCCAGAATTATCGGCTGTCAGGGCGCGTTTTTCAGGCACCCTGGAAACCAAACATGAAAGTTTAGCAACGGCCGCCTTCGCTGTCAATGCGAAGCAAACACCCATGTCGGCCGGTGCATCCTTGCATTCACCCCGGCATCGCTTATACTTCCTCCTTCAATAAGCGTATCAGCATAGTCGGCCCCAACGGCTGAACTTATACACGCACTGATCTGGCAGACATGGATGCGTGAAACAGGCACATAAAATGAGCAAACAAAAACAGACGAACAGTGAAGAAACAGGAACCTCGGATTTTATCCGTGCGACAATCGAAGAGGATCTGGCCAGCGGCAAGTTCGGCGACCGTGTGCACACGCGCTTCCCACCTGAACCGAACGGCTATCTGCATATCGGTCACACGAAGTCGATCCTGCTCAACTACGGCGTCGCCCAGCAGTATGGAGGCAAATTCAACCTGCGCTTTGACGATACGAATCCGATCAAAGAGGAAGAGGAGTTTGTCCATTCAATTACAGAAGATATTCTGTGGCTTGGCGCTGATTTCGAAGACAGACTGTTCTTCGCCTCCGACTACTTCCCGCAGTTGTACGAATATGCCATCCAGCTGATCAACGCGGGCAAAGCATACGTGGACGACCTCAGCGCCGAGGAAATTCGCGAATACCGCGGCACGCTCACCGAAGCGGGGCGCAACAGTCCTTTCCGCGAGCGCTCCGTCGAGGAGAATCTCGATCTGTTCCGCCGCATGAAAGAGGGTGAGTTTCCAGACGGCTCGCGCGTGCTGCGCGCCAAGATTGACATGGCCTCGCCGATCATCAATCTGCGCGACCCGGTCCTGTACCGCATCCTGCACGCCACTCACCACCGCACCGGCGACGAATGGTGCATCTATCCGATGTACGATTGGGCACACGGGCAGTCCGACTCCATTGAGGGGATCACCCATTCGCTCTGTACGCTGGAGTTCGAGAACCACCGCCCCCTGTATGATTGGCTGCTGGATGAGCTCGATATCTACCACCCGCAGCAGATTGAATTTGCCAAGCTCTATCTGACCTATACGGTGATGAGCAAGCGCAATCTCATTCGCCTGGTCAACGAGGGGTATGTTGACGGCTGGGACGATCCGCGAATGCCGACCGTTTCCGGCATGCGCCGCCGCGGCTACACGTTGGAAGCGTTGAAGGATTTCAACAGCCGCATTGGCGTGGCCAAAGCGAACAGCACCGTCGATTTTGGGATGGTAGAGTTTTCGGTCCGCGAAGCGCTGAACCGCAGCGCGCCGCGCGCGATGGCGGTTCTCGATCCGCTGAAGGTCACCATCGAAAATTATCCCGACGACATTGTCGAGGAGTTCCCGGTGCCCACCTACCCGCAGGACAAGACAAACGAAGAAACGCGGGTTGTGCCCTTCTCCAAGGAACTCTACGTCGAGCGTTCCGACTTCATGGAGGATCCGCCGCGTAAATATTTCCGCCTGGCCCCGGGGCGTGAGGTGAGGCTGTTGGGCGCTTATTACGTGACCTGCACAGAGTTCGTCAAGGACGAGGAAGGCAATGTCGTTGAATTGATCTGCACCTATGATCCTGAATCAAAGGGCGGGCGCTCACCAGACGGCCGTAAAGTCAAGGGCACCATTCATTGGGTCTCCGCCGCGCAGGCTTTCAGCGCCGAAGTACGGCTGTTCGACCGTTTGTTCACCCGTGAGAACCCGTATAAGACCGACGAGGAGGGTCAAGATTTTATCAGCAATCTCAATCCGGAGTCGCTGACGATCCTGACCGACGCCAAACTGGAGCCCAGCCTGGCTGAAGCGCAGCCCGGCGACCATTTCCAGTTCATGCGCCAGGGCTATTTCTTCGTCGATCCCGTCGACTCGGAACCGGGCAAACCGATCTTCAATCGCACGGTCACCCTGCGCGATACCTGGGACAAGATCTCCAAGAAATAGTCTGTGAGGACTCCTGACTTCGCCTGCAAAGCGCCGGCTGCCGCAGAGGCTCCGGCGCTTTTCTGATCACATGTTCCTGAAGAAATCCTTGCCGGCAGCGGCGTGCTCTTTGTCTCTCTTTCTTGAGCGAACCTGTTTACGAGGTCGCGTCATTCCATTGGCCGGCCAACAGCTTCTCTTCGACAATGAGCGCCTGATGGGCGATGGTCGGCGCATTGAATAGATCAACTATCGTCAGGTCGATTCCTATCAGTTCATTGATGCGACTGACCAGGCGCATGGCCTGTACGGAATCGCCGCCCATATCCAGAAATGTCTTGTCTGCGGGGGGAGCGTCCAGATGAAGGATACCCATCCACTGGCCGCGCACGAAATCGATAATCTCTGGATCAGCGTTCTTCGCAGGCGGTGGAATTCTTGAAGGATCAAGCCCATCTTCAAGGCCAAACTGAGCGGCCAGACCGACGCGCTGCAGCTTTCCGGTCGCCCCTTTTGGTATCGCATCGACGAACAATATCCTGCGCGGCACCTTGAAGTCGGCCAATCTTTTAGCGACATACTGCTGCAAATCATGCTGGCTTACATCTGCACCGGCAGCCAGGATCACCGCGGCGCCGACTTCTTCGCCCAGGCGCTGATCCGGAATGGCGAAGGCGACCGCCTGTACGACACCCTCATAACTCAGAAGCACCTCATCAATCTCCCGCGGCGCTATCTTTTCACCGCCGCGATTGATGATCTCTTTGAGCCTTCCGGTAATTGACAGGTAACCGTCGGCGTCAAAAACGCCCTGATCCCCGGTGCGAAACCAGCCCTCTGTGAAGGCATCTTCATTCGCCTGTGGGTTTTCCAGATACCCTCCGGTCACATTGGCGCCGCGAATCACAATCTCGCCGGTCTCGCCTACGGGCAGCAGGCGTGATCCATCTTCTTCCATGATCGCCACCTCGGGACCAGCGGCAAGGCCGACTGTGCCCGCCTTCTGCGGCGCGGGCGGCATGGGGTTGCTGGCCATCTGGTGCGCCGCTTCTGTCATGCCGTACGATTCTATGACCGGGCAGCCAAAGGTCGCCTGCAGGTCAGCCATGACCACCGGAGGCAAGGAGGCTGAAGAGGAGCGAATGAAACGCAAAGCGGAACGATCAATCGTATCGCTGCAGCTGTCGCTTCGTTCTAGGATCGCCTGGTGCATGGTGGGTACGGCCGTGTAGTAGGTCGGATGATATTCGTCCATCCATGCATAGAATTTGACGGCATCGAAACGGGGTGTGCAGACAACGCTGCTGCCGCCGCGCATTGGCGCCATCAGGCCGGCCATCAAGCCGTGGATGTGAAAATGAGGCATGACGTTCAGACAGCGGTCCGCCGCCCTGAGACCCAACGTGGTCACGATATTGGCCGCCGAGATGGCGATATTGGCCTGTGACAGCGGCACCATTTTCGGCCGTGAGGTGGTACCCGACGTGTGCAAGATCAAAGCAGTGTCGTCCGCCCGCGGTAGACCGTCACTGGCTGCCGCTTGCGCGGTCTCACCGGAGAACGTTATGGTGACATTGGCATCCGACAGATCCGGTTTGAGCTCGAGCAGCGGCAGACCGATCTCAGCCGCCAGCAGGCGGAGTTCAGGCTGCGTGTCAGGCAGTACAATGACCGCTTTCGGCTGCAGATCTGCCAAATAGAATGCATATTCCGCGCGCCGGTAGGCGGGATTCATCGGCGCCGCGGCGGCTGCGGCAGCCACGCTCAAGAAGGCCAGCGCCATCTCCAAACCATTCGGCAAAACGATGGCCACACGATCCTGGCGGCCAATACCGAGTGCGCGGAGCTGCTGCGCGGTATGATCTAGCTGCCGCAGCAGATCCTCGTAGGTCACCTGGCGGCCGTCCACGGCCAGCAGCGCCGTACGTTCCCCATTTTCAACGACGGCTTCCTCTACGATTTCCCTGATTAATACGCTCATACTACATCTCCTCTAGGAACAACAGATTCACAGGCCATTGTCCTGGTATTCATCACTTGTTCGCCCAATCGCCCGCTGCGGCGCCCGCGTCGTTCAGGGCATTGGTCAATTCACGGGCCAACTGCTCCGCATTTGGTTCTACCAGGATTGAGTGATGCGTGCCGTTGACGAAGCGCAGCTCTACGCCCCCTTGAGCGAGATTTTTCCAGCCGCGATATGGATCAAATGAGGTGGCCACAAGGCGTTTGAAGCGCGCCGATCTCGCGCGAATAAGGGTCACCCGACCGCTGAACGGCCGTGGGGAATAATCGCGCGATTGGCTCTTATGCATCGCGCGCAGCCGCTGCTGGAATTCAGGTCGCCAGGCATCACCATCGGCCAGGTTGTCCAATTCCTCATCCAGGTTGACGCCTACCGCCGCAGGCAGCTGATCCCGGCTGAGACCCAGGCGTTGTTGGCGGCGCTTCCTGGCGCGCCGGCTGCCATTGGCCGCGTTTGCCTGCATCCGGGCCAGGATGGTGTAACCGATGGTTTGCAGCACCTGCGGATGGTAGATAGGTACCTGGTCATGAAATGCGCTGGGCGCCGATCCTTCGATGATTACCAGCAAGGCGGTGCGCTCGCCCCTTCTCTGCAGTTGGACGGCCATTTCGTAGGCCAGTACACCGCCAAAACAGTACCCGCCCAAATAGTAAGGGTCATGTGGCTGCACCGATCTCATTGCCTCAATATAGCGCGCAGCCATCGCCTCAATGCTTTGATCCGGCGCATGATCAGGATGCAGGCCAATCGCTTGTAGGCCATAGACGGGTTGGTCGGCTTCCAGGTGCGGCAGAACTTGCGTGAGCGCCAGATTGTCGCCATAGACTCCATGAGGCACGAACAAAGGGGATCGCTTTCCCTCCGGCTTGATAGGCACCAGGGTAAACGCCGGGTTTGACACTCCGCTGCCATCCAATTCAGCTGCCAACTGGGCAATCGTAGGCGCTGTGAAAAGCAGATTCAGCGGCAGGCGGCTGCCAAGCTGTTGTTCGATCTTGGACAGAAGCTGCATGCCCAGCAGCGACTGGCCGCCGGCGTCGAAGAAACTGGTATGAATGTCCACCGTCTCCACGCCCAATACATCACACCAGATTTCGGCGAGAGCGGCCTCGGTCTCATCCCTCGGCGCGACCGCTTCTGCGGGCCGGTCAACCACATCGAGTGGACGGCGCGCGAGCGCCTTGCGATCTACTTTTCCGTTGGCTAACAGCGGTAATTCAACAATTTGCACGACAGCCGCCGGCACCATCGCCGCCGGCAGATTCTCGCCGGCATAGCGCCTCAGTTCTCCCGACGGTAACGGAGCGCCGGCCACGATAAAGGCGACAAGTGTTTTCGACTGTTGCTGTTCTTTGACGACTACAACGCTCTGCAGCACGTTTTCATGCTGCTCTAGAACTGCCTCAATTTCTGCCGGCTCAATACGTACGCCATGAATCTTGATCTGACCGTCCAGGCGCCCGACAATTTCCAGCATCCCATCCGGCCGGAAGCGTCCACCGTCTCCCGTGTAATAGAGCAGATCATCTTCATCGTCACGGAGCGGATTCTTCCTGAACTGGCGTTGTTCTTCCACGGCGTTAATATAGCCGCGCGTCCGGAAAGGCGTGCGAATGACAATCTCGCCCAACTCGCCAATGCCACATAGACGGCCGTCGTTGATCACCAGCACCTGCGTATCTGGCATAGCCGATCCCACGGACTGCACGCCCGGCAGGACATCTTGTGGAACCTGGAACCAGGTCTTCACCATCGTCGTTTCCGTGGGTCCGTAAAGGTTTAGCAGCTCGGCGCGCCGGCCGAAGGCGTCGCGCCATTGGCGGACGATCGGCGCATTCAAGGCCTCTCCACTGAAGAAGACCCAACGCAGATCATCCAGGTGGGCGGCGCCGGGTTCCATTTCCTCTGCCGCAGCGATCCACAGCTGCGCCAGCGATGGAACGGTGTGCAGCAAGGTGATCTTATTCCGCCGTAACCAGTGGATCAGCTTTCGCGCATCATACAGCTGACCTTCTCCCGGGAGAACAAGCGCTGCCCCGCTCGTTAGCGCAAGAAAGATGTCCCTCAATACGACATCAAAGCTCAATCCAATCAATTGACTGGCGCGGTCACCAGGTCCGATCTCGAACTGCCTGCGCTGCCAATCCAAGAAATGGGCCAGCCCCTTATGGGTCCCGAGGATCCCCTTGGGCACACCGGTGCTGCCGGAGGTAAAGAATATATACGCGGGATCATCTCCCTGCATTTCAGGCAGCATGTCCGCCGAAACCGCCGCCTGGCTACTGCGCGGCCTGCCCGTTCTTGGATCAATCAGGATGGCGCCATCCCGCCCGTCGGCTTCTTCCGTCTGTTTTTCCCCGGCGATCAGGATCAGACCTGCCCCTGCTTCCTGTCGCATGAGGCTTCGACGCTGCAGCGGCAGATTGGGATCGATAGGCAGGATAATCCCACCGGCGGCAAGAACAGCAATTATGCTGTTGACCAATCCAAAGCTTTTTGGTCCAGTGATGGCGACAACGTCGCCGCGCTGTACGCCGTGCGAGCGCAGGTAAGCCGCCAGCGCGAGGGTGCTTTCCCACAGCTGGCCGTAGGTCCAGGTCTCACCTGCCATCTCTACGGCGGCTGCCGAGGGCGTGCGATCCGCCCATTCGCGTATCAGGGTCGTAATTGGTTCGAAGCGGGGTTCAGGAAGCACTTCGCGGAGATCAGGAAGCAGGTTCGCCGCCTGTGCGGTCATCAAGGAGTACTCGGAAATCGGCCTGCCAGGATCAGTCACAATTTGTTCCAGGAGGCAGACGTATTGGGCAAGCAGTTCCTGCATCCGTGCCGCGCTGAATAGATCCGCGTCATAGACCAGCCGCAGCGCGGTTGGCTGCCGGCCCATCGATTCAGAGCGGATATCCCTGATATAGAGCGTCATGTCGAAATTAGCGCTGATGTGCGGCTGTGGCAGCACAGTCATTTTCAACGCGGGTAGATCATAGGTGGCTCTGGGCAGGTTGAGGAGATTCAAAAAGACATTAAAGAACGGCGTCTGGTTGAGACGTTTTTGCGGCTGGAGCTCCAGCAGTATCTTTTCAAAGGGAATATCCTGGTTGGCCAACGCGTTCAAGACGACCATGCGGACACGCTGCAGCAGCTCGAGGAACGACGGATCGCCGCTCAGGTCACTTCGCAAGACAAGGTTATTGATGAAGCAGCCAATCATCGACTCTGTGCCGGCCTCGCTGCGGTTGGCGGTTGGACTGCCGACGACCACATCTTCCTGGCCGGAATGTCTCCCCATGAGCAGCTGCCATGCCGCCAGCAGGCTCATGAATTCGGTAACGCCTTCGCGCCGGCTGAGGGCGTGCAGTGCCTCACGCAACGTGGCCGGCAGCAGGGTGGCTGCTTCAGCAGCATGCCGGGTTCGCAGCGGCGGGCGGGGGAAGTCGTTGGGGAGCTGTAAAGTCTCAACAGCGGCGAGCTGGTCTTGCCAATAGGCAAGCTGTGGATCCAGGTCTCCGCGCTCCACACGCGCCCGCTGCCGCCGGGCATAGTCGCCGTAGCGCAGCACTAAATCGGGCAGTGATGGTGATCTGCCGGCCACGAAATCGGCGTATAAGGCCGCCAGTTCTTGCTCCACAATAGGCCAGGATGAGCCATCACCAATGATATGGTGCATCATCAAGAACAAGAGATATTCTTGATCAGCCAGCCGCACAAGCGTCGCACGCCAGAGCGGTCCCCGCTCCAGGTCAAAGGGTTCTTTTAGCGCTTGATGAATCAAGTCGCGGACCGGCTGCTCCCGCCATATTTCGGCCGTTCTATCGGGGGACGGCAGGCCAACAATCTGCAAAGAGATCTCGTCGCAGGTCCCGACGTGGGCAACTGGTTTGCCGTCTTCTTCGGCAAAGATCATGCGCAGGACGCTGTGCCGCTGCTGTATCGCGCGCAGGGCGGCTTCGAGCGCTGTTTCGTCCAGATACCCGCGCAGATGCAGCAGCAGACTGATATTGCCGGCGTGACCGGTTTGATCCAGCTGGTGCAAGAACCAGAAACGTTCCTGCGAGTAGGAAAGCGGCGTCTCAGGATCGCCAGGTAGTTCTTCAAGGGATTCAAGCGCTTCCAGCCGGCGCGACGCCATGGCCTTCTTGAGCAAAGACCCAGCCACAGTTCTTGATTCTCCAGGAGCTTGAGTGGGATCGCCAGACTGATTCATCACGCTTGAACTTCAGAATGTCCGGAAAAGGCGGCGGAGCAGGATCAACAGATCCCTCGCGCCATCCTACCGGATTGGGGGATCGTAACCGCGAATGCTTTGTTGGTCAATACTTCTCCGCGGGGCGTCCGGTGAGCATCTAGCTGCGCGAGCACCTAACTGGCGTTCAAGAGCAGTCTGGAAATGGAAACCGTGGTTCCTGATCGACCAGGAACCACGGTTTGGCGACATATTTCGTATCAGGCGTGTATTGACTGCAAAGAGCGCTACTCAATCACCCGCTGATAGATCCCCTTTTCGCGGGTCATCATTTTGTGATCGATCATCTCGCGGCGCAGTGTGGCCACATCTTCATTGAAATCGAGCAAGATATGGTTCACTTCGCGCTCAGGATACGGCCGTCCCGGTTCGAACTCCTCCAGCAGACGCTCTAGCACCACCAGGCGCTTCTTCTGCTGCGCCGGGATCTGGATCAGACGGCCGTGTTTGAAGAAGGTACGCAGCACCTTATCACGATAGGCGTCTTCGGCCACGCTGCGCGTCAGGCCCGGCTGCGGCAGCCGCACCATTTCGGCCAGCGTCTTCTCCAGCAAATCACCATCCGGCGAGTACATCTGGTAATACTGCTCCTTCTCCGCTCGCAGCAGGCCAACCGCGGTCAGCTTGCTCAGATGGTGGGATACCGTCGCCGGGGTCAGCCCCAGGATTGCGGCCAATTCCTCGCCGTGCCGCGGCTGCGCGCTGACCAGGTTCAGGATAAGCAGCCGCGCAGGGTGGCCCAGCGCCTTAAAAAGATCGGCGCGCCCCTGCAGATTCGCTTCGTAGTTCATCTTATTCATTCCATTTCTCACCACGCTCGCCGCTGACGAGCGTATAGCATTCACCAAAAATCTCGCGCGCCGCGCGCATCACATTGCCTTTGATCTGTTCCTTGACGGCCGTTTCCTCATCAGCCAATGCCCGTGCCAGCGCTAGTTCATGCTCGCTGCCGGCGATAAAGAGCGACGTCGCCTCATCAAAAGCGGCGGCCAGCTTTTCAAAATCAGTTCCCTCCGCGTCATCGACAACTTGCTGGATCGCCAGCGCCATTTCACGTTTCTTCATAGATGTACTCCAATAATCAATTTGACAACTATCTAATCATATTCTAGCCAATGATTAGATAGTTGTCAAATCAAATTCGTCGTTGGAGACAGCAGCGGCTGATTTTGGCGATGAGGTCCAGCAGCGATTACCATGCAAGGGTACTACACGAAGTAATTCTGCTGCATGGTGTATTGGCGCGCCGGGGAGGAATGAGAGGCGGCACGTGCAGAGCAGCGCCCATCAGAAGCAACGATGGATGCGACCACCTATTCGATTTTGACAGTAGCTGGATCAACAAATAGACGGCCGTGGACAACATGACGGCTCAACGCTCACTCCCCCGCCAATTCCCTGCGCGCTCCCACCCGCTTCAACTCATCATTCAAGCGCAGTTTGATCAGCTCCATGCCGTTGATAGGCCGGCGCAGGTTGAACTCATCAACAAGGGTGTTGACCTCGACGATTTCCGCTTCCCACCGACGACAGTGGCTGCGCCAACTGAGAGCCAACGCCTTGCGCCGCCCATCATCACGCACCAGGCGGTAGGCCTGCTCGTGCCGCCGCCAGCGGCGGTCAAAATCCTGACGCAGTTCGTCAGCAGCCTCAGCGGCTTGGCTGCGCCTGGCCAGCCACGGCGGCACGACGTCATGTTCCTTCATCAACTGGTTGGCCAGCTTGCGGTCTCCCTCGTACAGGTTGGAGCCAAGGTCCAGCGGTTTTCCCTTGCCGCTCAGGTTGTCAAAGACGCCGCGATCCTGTCCATCTTGAATCAAGTCTTCGATGAGATCGCGATACTCGAAGCGCATGCGGATCTTGTGCTCCGCCTGCCGCTCGGCGTCGGTCCATTCGTCGCGGTCCAGATCACGCTGGTTGTCAGCTTCGTCCTGAGTTTCACTCATGTCTACGCTCCACAGTTAGTTTGCTCTGGACATTATTGCAAAAATCTGGACAATATCCCGCTTGTTTAGCCAATTATTAAGCGGAGCGACTATTTGCAGAGCGTAACCTGGCACCCATACCACACCCAGCACGCGCCGGAGCATGGCCACTACGTCAGCGGCAATGTTCAGGTCGCCCGCGATCTCTACATGCCGCAGCTGGATACGCAGCGGGACGTACTCATCTACCTGCCCCCATCCTATGAGTCTTCGACAGCGCGTTATCCCGTGCTCTACATGCACGACGGCCAGAATCTGTTCGACGCGGCGACGAGTTTTTCCGGCGAATGGGGCGTCGATGAAGCGATGCAGTCCCTATCCGCGGAATCCGGGCTGGAGGCAATCGTCGTCGGCATTCATAACGGCGGCGAAACGCGCCTGGATGAATACAGCCCCTTCCATGATCCAGTGCGCGGAGGCGGCAAGGGCAATTCCTACCTTTCATTTATTACCCATACGCTGAAACCGCTGATCGATGCCGGGTTCCGCACGCTGCCCGATCGCAAGCATACGGGCATCATGGGCTCCTCGATGGGCGGCTTGATCACTCTTTACGCCTATTTTCATCGGGAGCACGTATTCGGCTTTACCGGCGTGATGAGCCCCGCCCTCTGGTTTGCCCGGGGCGCGATCTTTGACTATGTACAAAACGCACCATATGTGCCTGGGAAGATCTATCTTGACGTCGGCACGCGCGAACAGGGTGGTTCAATCACGTCGTTCCGCAAATTGGCCCGTTCGAGGCGCACTTATGGCAGCGTACGCCGCATGAAGCGGATCCTCGTGCGCAAGGGATTTCGCCTGCGTAAGGAATTCCTCTATGTGGAAGAAAAGTGGGCTGGTCATAACGAAGCGGCCTGGGCGCGCCGCCTGCCCAACGCCCTACGCTTCTTCCTGGAATCATAGCCTGCGGCGTATTCATCTCTGTCCCATAATCGGGCCAGCTATTTGCCAAGCGGTGGCGCTCTTTGTACGATTAGCGGGACTGTACAACCGACGGCCGTTCTGGCGCTTATTGTTGGCAGATGATACGACGACCGTTTTCTGCGATGAAAGGTCGCAGGGTGAAGGTGATGACCATTAGTTCAGAGCAAGAGACGCAGCGCCAGCCGGTTCCGATCGGCCAGCCGCCAGATGAGCCCGCTGCTGTCCCGGCAGCAGCCGCGGATGACGACTCCGTCAAATCCCCGACCAACCGGCGCATCGCCGTTTCGCTGATCGTCGTCGCCATCTTCATTCTGATCACCGTCGCTTTCTGGTATTGGTGGGACGAGATCAGGGCGCTGATCGTCTTCGTCAGCGATCAGGATGCGTTTGGCGAATACCTGCGCAGCTTTGGCATCCTGGCGCCGCTCGTCCTCTTTATCGCGCAGATGATCCAGGTGTTCATCGCCTTCATTCCCGGTCATGTCGTTTCGATCAGCGGCGGCTATGTTTTCGGATTCGCCTGGGGCTTGATCATGAATTTGAGCTTCACCGTCTTCGCCAGCCAGATGGCTTATTTCCTGGCGCGGTGGGCGGGAAGGCCGTTGGTCTACCGCCTTGTTGACAACGATACGGTTGACTATTGGGAGCGCGTGGCCAACGAAAAAGGCACAGTGTTCTTCACTATCGCCTTCCTGCTGCCGATATTCCCCTCCGATGCCATGAACTTCGTCGGCGGCCTGAGCGGCATCTCCGCCGGGAAGTTCTTCATCGCCAACTTCATCGGCCGAATGCCCAGCGCGATTATGCTGACCATGATCGGCGCCTACGGCACTGAGTTCTCCAACGTGGCCTGGGCGATCATCGTCCTGATCTTCATTGTCGTCTTCTTCGGCGGCAACTACGGCGCCAAATGGATCAAGAAGAGTCTGGATGAGCAGCAAACGGCCGTTCAGTCAGAGAGCGTCATCAAACCCGGACAAGAGCCCGGTTCGTGAGTAACCGGGCTGCCCTTGCGCAGTGAGAAACCGGATTTCTAGATAATCAGTCCAGCACGACAGGTAGGCGGCTGGCAGCCGATTCATAGAGCGCCAGAATCGTTTTTACATGGTCGCGCGTCTCATCCAACGAGAGATAGGGTTCAGTCCCGTCCAGAATCGCCGCCTGCAAATCTTCGACCTCACCCAGATAAAGGTCCGCCTGCGGCACTACCAGCTGTTCGATGCTGCCATCTTCATCTTCGAAGAATAGTTCATCGCCGCTCAGTTTGGGCTTGAAGGGATTGTTGAAAATGAGACGGCCGTTGGTTCCCAGAACCTCAACATAGGCATGCTCAGGCGTGCGGAAGCCGCTGCTGAACTGGGCCATTCGCCCACCCTCATAATGCATCTGTCCCGTGAACAGTTCATCAACCCCTTCTTCGCCAAGCCACTGGTCGCCGAAGACCCACTGCGGTGCGCCGCCAAGCAAGAACTGGGCGATACTAAGCGGATAGCAGCCGACATCCCACAAGGAGCCGCCGCCCATCTCCGGCGCCAGGCGCACATTGTCACGGCTGCCCATCTTGAAATTGAAGACGCCTCGTACGACGGTCACCTCGCCCAGCCCGCCGTCGCGGATGAACTCGGCGGCGATTTTCGTCTGCGGGTGGTGGCGATACATGAAAGCCTCGGCAATCGTCATGCCCGTCTCTTCAGAAACAGCGCGAACGCGGTCTACCTCGGCGAGCGTCAATGCGAACGGTTTCTCGCAGAGCACATGCTTGCCCGCTTGCATCGCCTTGATGCTCCATTCAGCATGCAGATGGTTGGGCAGGCTGATATAGACGGCGTCAACCGCATCGGAAACCAGCATCGCCTCGTAGCTGCCGAAGGCCAACGGGATATCCCATTCGGCAGCATAGGCATCGGCGCTTTCCTGCGAGCGGCTGGCCACGGCGGTCAATTCCCCTCGCTGAGACGCGCGAATGGGCGGTATCAGCGCCTGGTTGATATTGGCTGTCGATAGCAGTCCCCAACGAACGATCTCTGTCATGTCACTCTCCTGTGTGTAAGCGCGTCAGGCGGGCGGCTGGTCAACGGTCAGCCGGCACAAATAGTGTTTCCCGCGGTTGATATCGGTGCTTGAGCACTCTTGCAGATATCATATCCGTTTACCTCATTTCTTGCAGCATGTCTCGCAGCAGCCCGGACGCAGTTCCTGACCGCCACACAGCTGATTGCTGAATTTCTCAACAGCTGCCTGCCTAATTGCTGACCCACTGAAATGCTGCTAAGCTGATAGACTAATGAACTTTGGAGCATCATCTATGGATACAATTGGTCTACTCGGCGGCATGAGTTGGGAGAGCACGGCACTCTATTATCGCGCTATCAATGAAGGTGTTAAGCAGCGGCTGGGCGCTCTGCATTCAGCCAAGATCGCCCTGGTCAGCGTCGATTTCCAGGAGATTGAAAGCCTGCAGATGAGCGGCGATTGGTATGCCTCGGGAGAGTTGTTAAGCGAGGCGGCCCGCCAGGTTGAGGCGGCCGGCGCGGATTTCCTGCTGATCTGCACCAATACCATGCATAAAGTCGCGCCGCAGATTGAAGCAGCGATCAGCATCCCCCTGCTGCATATCGCCGACGCCACGGCCGTTCGCATCAAGGAGCAGGGTCTGCAAAGGATCGGACTGCTGGGTACACGTTTCACGATGGAGCAAGATTTCTACGCCGGTCGTCTGCGCGAGGAGCATGGCCTTCAGGTCCTCGTTCCGCCGCCGGAGGCGCGCGAAATCGTGCACCGCGTCATTTATGATGAACTCGTCCTGGGCATCGTGCGCGATGAGTCGCGGCGTCAGTTTCTGGAGATCATAGCCTCTCTACGGGCCAGAGGCGCGCAGGGCATCATCGAAGGGTGTACTGAAATCGTGATGCTCGTCCAGCAGGAACACACCACTATTCCTCTCTTCGACACCACGGCGATCCACGCGCAGGCAGCAGTGGAGGAGGCGCTGAGAGACGGGTGAGCCATACGCGGTTCCCAGTTTTCAGTTCTCTTGGCTTCCGTTTTCCGTTTCTCTGGCGCCCTGGATGAGGGAGAGGATCATGCTGCCCAGAAAGAGCAGCAGGACCAGCGCGTTGAGCAGCCCGGACCATTGGCGCAGTTCAGGCCAGATGAAGAGATCGGCGGCGACACGCAGCAGCAGGGTGATTTGCAGCAGCAGAAGGGGCAGGTAGAAGCGGGGATGGTAGGGAAGCGGCGACTGCAGAACGGCGGGAAAGATGATCGGCGCATGGCCAAAGATCATGCCAAACGCGAAACCAAGAAAGATGGCGTGCAGGATGGCGTCATAGATAAAGCCGGCAGAAACGGCACCGGCCCATAGAGCGAGCGCGCCGGCGACAGCGAGCCAGATGTAGCCGCTGAACAGGCAGGCGGCAATATAGCCGGTGAGGCCCGGCTTGCGGATATTGAAGCGCGCCAGGTCGAACAGCAGCAGCCAGGCAGCGATGAGAATCATGCCCATGCCGGTGAGCCGCACGCCCCAATCGTAGTTGAAGAGGGTGAGCAGCAGGCCGCCGAGGAATACGGCCACGGCCGCCGCGAACAACCCCTTTACACGATCCGGCTGGCGCATTACGCGGCTCAATTCCAGCCGCTCACCGGAAATGGTCAGGATGAGAAAGCCGGCCCACCACCAGACGGCGAGATGAAACGGCCGTCCGGCCAGCCAGAGTAGATTGCCAACCAGCCAGAGCAGCGCGCCAAGCGCCATGACACCGGTGTGCAGCGCGGGATGGACGCGCAGATGGGTTAGGAAGAGGATGACCAGGCCAACACCGGCAAGACAGATGAGAAGGATGCCGGCGCTGCCGCCGGCGCCAAGCAGCAGGAGAAAAGAGCCCAGACCGGCCAGCAAAGGCAGCAGATAGGACCAGCGCTGGCGGGCGGCGACGGCGCGCTCCAGGCAGATCAGAGTGCCCAGGAAGCCGGAGATCATCAGCGGGCCATGGAGGGCGGCCAGCATCGGCCGCAGTGAGGGCCAGCCCCAGCCAATGCGCAGCAGGCCGGCCCACATGCCGAATAGTAGGGCCAGGACGGCGAGAAAGAAGAGGGGGTAGCGGGCCCTATTCAATGCGGATCTCCGAATTCGGAATGGGGTCTCCAGGTTGCGGAACGGTCAACCTGCAGCAGTGCGATTTTGCCGCGTTGAGACTCTTCACTCGCTGCGTTTTCCAGGGACGACATACTGAATGTCACGGTAAGGCGCGATCTGCACAGCGATATTCTCTTGCAGCAGGTGGCCGGAGGCGTGCATCAGCGTGTCGTGATTGAAGTCGTTGAGTTTTTGCATGCTGGCCAGGCAGGGGAAATGGTGGTGCAGCAGGCCCGCTTTTTCGATCGCATCATCGACATGCACGCCGATGAGCTGTTCGGCGACGTAACGTGTGCAGCCGCAGACAGCATCCCGTTTGACGGCCGTTTGCGTGATCCGCTTAGTCTCTTCATCGACGGTGACGTGCAGGTCAGGGCGGCCGAAATAACGGGCAAACTCCTTGATCTGGGGACAGTCATAGGGCATCATCTTCTTCAAGGCCACGCCGTATGCAGATTCAGTCAGCGAACAGAGCGGTTTGGGCGTGGCGCAGGCAACATGGATGTCGGCCAGCCAGCCGTGCAGCTGGCGCTCCAACCCTTTGGGCAGCCACGCTTCATTGTCCACGGCGACCAGCACGCCCTTCGCGCCGCACATCTCGGCGATGTCGGGCAGCAGCTCAGCCACGCCCTTCAACTCGGCAAAGGAGAGAATGAGATCGGCAGGCGCGAAATTTTCCGGCAGGTAATCTTCCGGATAGTCGATGACCGGCGGCAAGACGGCCGGCGCCTGCCATTCACTGATGATCCAGCTTGCCGGCCCATGCTCACGAATATTCGCCAGATGCCTTTTGCCGTATTCGCCGCTGACAATCGCCAATAGTCGCATGGCTATCTTTCCCCGGGGTTTTCTTTCGGGGCATTATACCACGTCAGAAGAGCGTCCGGGGATCGGTGGGTCAGCGGTCAGCAGGTCAGGATGTCCTGCGGCGGAACTTGGACACAGGATATCCCGGCCCGTCCACTACGCTCATGAGTAGACGCCGCTGTCCTCGGGCGGACCAGGCCGCGCTGATCGGCAGCGGGGCAGCTGTTCGGCGCGTTGAAATGGACGCCGTCGATGGCCGGGCTGTCGGCAGAAGGGCCGCAGCATTGTACCGGTTTCAGCCGTCTTGCAGCGGGAAGACGATCTGGGTCATGAGCTCCTCGGGCGGCGTTTCGCCCGGGTCGTTGAGATAGAACTCATAGGCCACGCCGGTCGGCGCATAGCCGTTCTCGTCAACCCACTCATTGAGCGCCGTATAAGCGTTGACCAACTCAACATAAGGGCCGATGAATACACAGCTCGCTGTCTTGCCCCGCGGCAGCTGTCCCGCTTGAATGGCATCAGTGCCCGCCATCTTTTCGGAGACCGCGAAACCGATTTCCACGTCCAGATCGGCCATATCCAAGTTGTGGTAGGCGACGAATGGGGGTCCGGCGGGCTCTCCACCGGCAGCGGTAAGGTACTCCATAATCGCCCCATAAGAGGCGCCCAAGATCGCCGGCAGCTCTTTAGAGGGCACCCTGGTGCGAATCGTCAAGGTTGGCTGGTCCGGTAGTTCTTTGAGATCACAACTGAATTCCATGGCTGTTCTCCTTTGCCCCAGGCCAGCTCAATTCCGGCCGGGCGGTAGCAACATTCTATTATGATTGGCGGGCCGCGTAGGGCGATTTCAATGGGTGCACAAGGTTTTCCTGGACGGCACAGCAGGACGCTGGTTTCAGGTCAGTTTTAGCAGCAATACACGCCCTAGTCACGCGTGCCTACACGAATCAATTCATGATCAGGTAGCCGCCGTCGACGGGAATGCTCGCCCCGGTTACGAAATCGGAGGCCGCCGAAGCGAGGAAAATGGCGGTGCCGGCGATGTCCTCACCCTGCCCCCACCTGCCGGCCGGGGTCTTGCGCCGGATCTCCTCGCCGCGTTCGGATCGATAGGTTTCGTGGGTCATTGCCGTGTCATACCAGCCGGGCAGAATGGCATTAACCTGGATATCATGTTCGGCGAGCTCGATGGCCAGGCCGCGCGTCAAGCCGAGGACACCCGCCTTGGCGACGCCATAGTCGACGAAGCCGTTTGTGCCATAAATGGAATACATGGAGCCGATATTGATGATCTTGCCGCCGTCTCCCTGGGCAGTCATCTGTCTGGCGGCATGCTTGGCGCAGAGAAAGGAGCCGGTGAGGTGGGTGTCGATGACCGCCTGCCAGACGTCGCGCGGCATCTCCATCACCGGCCCGCCGCCGCCGTTTCCGGCGTTGTTGATCAGGATGTCGAGACGGCCGAAATGGGCGACCACCTGCGCGATAGTCTGTTCAACGGCCGTTTCATCCCGTACGTCGAGTTCGAAGACGGCGCCTCTATCGCCGAGTTCCTGTGTCATGGCGGCGTTCTTCTGCGGGCTGCGTCCAGTTACGGCCGTCTTTGCGCCGGCGGAAAGCAGGCCCAGGGCCATCGCCCGGCCCAATCCGCCGTTACCACCGGTGATCAGGGCTACGCTGCCGGCCAGCGAAAATATCGACGGCGTGTTATTGGTTGATTCTTGATTCATTTTGCTCCTGTATGGATGACAACAGATCACGCAGAATACTCTGTTGGATTGAGCGCAATCTGTGATCCTGATTCATGGGACTGTGGGCCGTGTCGTCTCCCCTGGAACTTTGCAGATCATCGTTGTCGCTGCGCCAAAGCCAAGTATGCGGCGCAGGTAACCGAACGCTTCTGTTTTCATAGGGATGAAGCCTTCTCGCTCGTAGAGGCGGCGTGCGCCGGGGTTGGTGTCGATGACGTCGAGGCGCACGCTGCTAAAGCCACGGCCGGCGGCGATGCGCTTGATCTCGTCCAGCAGCTGGGTGCCGATGCCGCGTCCGCGCATCTCCGGGTGCACGGCGATGCCGTCCATGAGCAGCTGTGATGGCTCGCTCTGACGTTCATAGAGGCTGAAGACGGCCGCAGCGCGCAGTCCGCTGAACAAACCCAGATATTGGAACAGCTGTTTGCCGCTCATGCCGCCGGTCAACGAACCCTGCGGCGTGCTGAATCCGGCAAGGCCGGCGAGGCGAGCGCCGGCAACCGCCACTACGGCGAACGGCAAACAGAATGACGCGGCCAGCAGCGAAAGGCGCTTCTCCCGGGCGGGCACAGCAAGGGCGAATTTGGCGCCGAACGCACCGTCATAGAGTTCAGCCGCTTCATCGCGCAGCGCCTCGGGGATGCCGACCTGATAGTGGATTGGGGCTGTCACAATGCTAATCCGCCTTTGCCCTGGCCCGGAACCCTTTGCTGATTTCTTTCCTGGCCCATAGGTAGTGGCTGCTCGTCGCCGAAACGAAATAAGTGCCCATCGTGTTCTTGCCCGTCCAGGCGAATTGGCCAGGCGTGAAGAGCAGGTCGTTGGCAAGATCCGCAATGACGGCCGTGATCTCGTCAAAGGAGGCGGCATATAGAGACATAATCTCGTCCAGCGGACGGTCACGGTATTGCGCATAAATCTGCTGATTGAGGGCCGGCGTCTGGTTCCATTTGAAGCCGGGCGCAGGCAGCGCCGGCAGTTCACCGCGCAGGCCGGCGCGGTACCAGCCGAGACACATCTGTTCCCAGGCGACGAGATGGGCCAGTACATCTTTCGGCGACCATTCGCCGACGATGTCCGGCGCGACCAGCTGTTCGGCCGTCAGGGTTTCCAGATACGCATCTAGAGCGCCGCGCTCTTTGGCAATCGCAGCCTGAAGTTCAGTCTTGCTTGTTGGTCGGGGCATGAGTTCCTCCTGGAACTTGATTGTTAAGGCATAATTATGCCAGGGAACTTGAATGAGAGACAGGACAAGTGCTGGAAGTCTAACAGGGGAGCTTTGGACAGGGAGCACATCGAGGAAGCAGTGGGGTCCTGAGGCGCTGAGGTTTTCGGGCCACATGGTGCGGCTGCTGGATGGCGGCAGGAAAGGGGTTACACTTGGGTGGCGCAGTCACCTGCTGGCTGCATCATTGGCAGATACGATGAGGTGAGATGATGAGTCGAAAAGAAGACACTGATTTTATGCGCGATTGTTTTGGCCTGGCTGCCGAGGCAGTGAGCAACGGGGACCATCCATTCGGGGCGCTGCTGGTTAATGACGGGGAGGTTGTATTGACGGCCGTCAATACGGTGCACAGCGACAACGACGAGACACGGCACGCGGAGATTAACCTGGTAAGTGAAGCGGGACGCCGCTTCAGCGCCGAAGAAGTGGCCCGCTGCACCCTCTACACCAGCACCGAGCCGTGCGCGATGTGTACGGGGGCCATCTACGCCGCCGGCATCCCGCGCATCGTCTTCGGCTGCAGCGCCACAGCGCTATACGAATTGGTGGGCAGCGACCTCTCCATCCCCAGCCGCGATATCCTGGCCCTGGGCAGCCGGACCACGGCCGTCGAAGGCCCCACCCTGGAGGAAGAAGGGATGCAGCTGCACCGCGCCTATTGGCCGCAGCTAAGGCAGCAGCAGATCAATGAGCAGCCCGGGCGGAGGGTTTAATTAGGAAAGAGCGGAAATTGCGGCAGCGAATACGCGGCATGATCCGCCGGCGCATAAAGGGCGGCGGTCCTTCGCGCGACCCTTCGCAGATACCAGTTTTCCTACACCCTTTCGATCGCCATGGCCACCGCTTCACCGCCGCCG
The DNA here is from genome assembly GCA_963767495.1 of uncultured Chloroflexia bacterium. Classification (GTDB taxonomy): domain Bacteria; phylum Chloroflexota; class Anaerolineae; order Promineifilales; family Promineifilaceae; genus JAACFF01. The sequence continues at coordinate 300,440 of CAVYDY010000004.1, read as the reverse complement.
AGACAGAGGGCGGCGACGCCGCGCTTGAGGCCGCGCTGCTGCAAGGCGTGAAGCAAGGTGACCAAAATGCGGGCGCCGCTGGCGCCGATGGGGTGGCCGAGGGCGATGGCGCCGCCGTTGACGTTCACTTTGTCCCACTCCCAGGCCAGCCCTTGCTGCCGCATCTCAACGCCGTTGGCCAGGACCTGGGCGGCGAACGCCTCATTTAGTTCGAAGAGATCGACCTCTTGCGCCGTCCAGCCGATTTTCTTCAACAGTTTAGGAATGGATCTAGCAGGGGCGGCGAATATCCACTGCGGGTCGACGGCGGCGTGGCTGTAACCGGCGATGCGGGCCAGCGGCTGCAAACTGTGGCGTTGGGCGGCGGCGAGGTTGGCGATGAGTAATGCTGCTGCGCCGTCATTGAGGCCAGGCGCGTTGCCGGCGGTCACACGGCCGTCGGCGGCGAAGGCGGGCGGCAGGTTCGCCAGCTGTTCCAGCGATGTCTGCAGCGCAAACTGCCCTTCGTCGTACGCTGCGCGAATCGTCTCGTCAGCCGTGATATGAGTGACGTCTCCTTTGCGTCCGACGATTTCAACGGGCACGATCTCGGCGGTGAAGGCGCCGGCGGCGGTCGCCGCGGCGGCCTTTTCGTGGCTGCGCAGGGCATATGCGTCCATTTCATGGCGGCTGACGTCAAACTGTTCGGCGATGAATTCTGCGCCGCTGCCCATGAGCCAATCCTGAAAGCTGCACCAGAGGCCGTCGTGCAGGATGGCGTCTTCGACCACGCCCGGACCGTAGCGCAGCCCCTGACGCGCTTTGGGCAGCAGATAGGGGACGTTGGACATGCTTTCCATGCCGCCGGCCACGATGAATTCCGCTTCTTCGGCGGCGATGACGTTGGCGGCGATCATGACCGCCTTGAGGCCCGACCCGCACACTTTGTTAACGGCCGTTGCACCTACAGCAGTGGGCAGACCGGCGCGCAGTGCTGCCTGGCGGGCAGGCGCCTGCCCCACCCCGGCGGAAATAACGAGGCCCATGATGACCTCGGCGATAGACGCGGGATCGACGCCTGAGCGGTCTACGGCCGCTTCAATGGCGGCCGCGCCCAGGCTGGGAGCCCGCAGGCTGCTGAGAGCGCCCATGAAACGCCCGGATGGCGTACGCGCGCCGCTCAGAATGACAATTTCTTTCTCACGACTGCTGTCCATTATCGTCTGCTCCTGATCGTATGACCCACACCATGCGTGGACTTCAGGTGTATTGAAGCACTCAACGCGGCGAGCAACCAGCCGCCCACTCTCTACAGTATAGCAGGATTCAGAGGCGCGGTGGGCGATCACAGCGCGGACGGCAGGGCGCCCACACGGAGCGGGCGGCGGCGGCGGGCTCCTCGGGCGGCGAGGACAGGTGCAGGCCGGCAGGATCGGATGCTTTGGGGTAATTGTCGAAGCCCTGCGCAGAAAACGGCCGGCCAACCTGGTCAGAGGATGAGCGAGGCGGTCCTCACCCACGGTTTTTCCAAAGTCAGCCATATGACGATAGGGCAAGGGTAAACTTAGCATCGAATTTGCGCCGAGCTGATGCCAGATTGCGAAAACCAAGCTTGCTCATTAGGCCGATGATGAAATTGTTTAGGACGGCCATTGCTTCGGCCAGATAATCGTTGGACATACGAGTCCCATCTTCATCCAAGGTAACATCGCGGCGATAGTGCAAACCATTTTCGATACCCCAATGATTCCGCGTCCACTCTAATAGTTGTTTTGCAGATGCTTTCTCCGGTGACATGCTCGTGATGCCAACGACCTCATCAATGGAAATGACGCCAGTCGTCATCTCAGTCACTTTTCTCTCCAACTTGAATACCTGCTGCAGACCAGGCCAGTCAATAAATCCGCTGTCATCCGCAATTACTGTCAGAGTCCGTTGCTCCAGACGTCCATGCCCCTTTTCTGTTGTCTGTGCCTCGCCCCGTACTAGTTCTGGTGCATGCCAACCGAGCGCTCTTCTTGCTGGTGCGAAGAACTGTTCAACATCTTCTTTCAGACGCGGCTGATTGCCCTTCACAAACCACAAGTAATCGCCACCTTCATAGAGTACCTGGGCCGACAAGTTGCGTTGGGTGAACAGGGCATCACCGACCACAACACGCCCCCTGAGGTCCAAAGATGTTAAGATGCGTGGCGCTGCAGTCAGTTCACTCTCTTTGCACTCTACTGCCACCTGCATCAAGACAATCCCTTCTTCGGGAAGATAGGCCACCAGTAAGTGCACGCCACTGGATTCTCCTTTTGGAATCGTCCCCCGTAATGTCTTGCCGTCCAGGGTGACCAGTATGCTTTGCTGACCGCCATAGGTTTGATGCAGGAAGCGATTGAAGACTGTCTGTAACTCTTCAGCTATGACTGTCTCTGCCAGTGTCCGCCGTATGGTGTTGAGTGAGGGCACTGTCTGCCGCTCGGCGCTAAAGGCGATTGCCAACTGTTTTTCCCGCAGTTTCGCCCACTCGGCAATTGCACTGGGCTTATTCTGCCCGCAAAGCTTGGCCAAAACGATGATGCTCAATAGATATGGTAACGAGTATCGTATCCCTCGCCGGCTCCGCTGGTCGCTGACCTGCTGCAAATGCTCCATGAATGCATGAATATCAAAGACAACCCCATCCGACAAAACGCCTTCCAATGTGATATGATCTTGCATGAGAACCTCTTTCGTTATTTGGTTTTTGAGCAAATCCCATAATAACAGATTGAGGTTCTTTCGTTTTATATCTTTTTCGACTTTGGAAAAGCCCTGGGTCCTCACCTGAGGGCGTTTGGAATACGTTGAGATAGCGTTACAATATGATCCGATCCGTGCTGGGTAGTTCACGTGGTGTAAATCCTGGCCTCAACAAGCAGGTATTGGAGTACAAGTTAATGGCGCGTATACAACCTTATGTGGCCAAGGGAGCTTTTGTTGGCCAAAACGTGGATGTTAAAGTCAATAAGTTTGTCTGGATTAAAGTTGGCCAGGGAGAAGTCGCGGCGTTTTCAGACTACGAAGTGAGAATCAACGGCAAAATCAATGTGTTGGGCTATGACGGCGATCTGACCATCCATTTGGTATTAGCGGATGAAAATCCGTCGTCCAAGCTGGGCAGCTGCTGCCTGACGCTTAACAGCTACACTGACGAAAACGCCAAGTATACGGCATCGGGTGGGATGCTGACGGTTTCCGCCAAACTCGGTGGGAAGAAGCAAAATATCAGCATTTTGCCGACGAATAACGGTACGCAAACTGAGTGCCAGTTGAAGGGGCATGTCAACGAGACGGTTCATCTCGATCCCAGTTGAGTGGGTCGCCTGAATGGCAGAGCCGCCGGATGCATACCGGCGGCAAGGTCGCGAGATCGTGGAGCATCTGATGGACGAGAATTTGACTGAAGGGTTATCAGCAGAACTGGAAGAGGCGTCGGAGCGACAGACGATCAATTACATGGCTGTGGCAGTGGTGATCGTCGGCGCCGTCGGACTTCTTATTTTGGCGCTGCGCCCATTTTTGAAACAGATGCGCGCTGAAGAGGTGGCAGCGGCCGTAAGCGCAGCTGCGCAAGCCGAGCATCCGGCTGAGCCGAACGGCGCCGGCGCTTAGCCAGACACAGCCGCGAGGGAAGCGCCCTGCCGGTCGGCTAGATCTGCAGGCGTGTGCGGCTTGATCTTGGCTATACGAATATCACGCGTGAAGCGAAACCGAATAGGCAGGCGGGAAGCAGGGCTTCCTACACTGCGTGCGGCTACTCACCCATTATCTGGGCGACCAGCCGCCGCTGGCGGGAACGGTTGTCGAAGTCAACGTACATGATCTCCTGCCAAGTACCCAGGGTCATGATCCCGTTGATGAAGGGGATGGTCAGGGAGGGACCGAGCAGTGCTGCGCGTACGTGGCTGTGCCCGTTGCCATCTCCCCAGCGGGCGTTGTGGTCGTAGTGGCGCGCCGGATCAGCCAGTTCATCAAACAGGCGCTCAAAATCACTCAGGCACCCGTCTTCATACTCTATCGTGGTCACAGCGCTGGTCGCCGAGGGGCAGAAAATGGTCACCGTCCCATCGCTCAGCCCCGATTCAGCCACGGCCTTGGCGATAAATTCGGTAATCTGTAGCATCTGCGCATCGCCGCGCGTTGATAATTCCACGTATCTCGTAATCACAGACATAATGACCTCCAGGCGCTGCATTTGGCCTAATTCGCTAAGCAATTGTGTCCCAGATCGGCAGGGCGGGCCAGAGCAATCCGCGCGGACTGCCGGCTGTACAAACAGCTGAGATTACCGTACAGCAGCCGCAATATCCTGAGCGTCCTGGTGTGGCCGGATGTGCGCGATTGGGCAATCGCGGCTGGGTGGCCGACCTGTGAATGACCCCGCATACTGCTTTGCCATGGCAGCGCCTGCGGCCAGACCGCCAGATACTAGACGAATCTGTCTGTGGCTACACGAATTACTCGTTGTTTTCCGCGGCCAGGGGGTACTCCCGACTCACGCGAACGCCCATGCGGGCTACGTCCTGCAAGAAACGATGCGGCTCGACGATGTGTGCCTGGAAATGGAGACCCGGCGTCGTGAAAGCACCGGCAAGGTACTGCAGCAGGCAGGCGACCACGGGAACGGCTGTAAGATAGTAGCCGTCTGCGTGCTCAACGGTGAGGTCGATGGCCTGCCAGCGGCCGTTCTTGAGACCGCGCGCTTCCAGCTTGAGCAGCGTGCCGTAGGGCGGGCTGGAAAACCGCTTGAGACTCCAGGTGAATAAGCGGCCCAGGGGCGCAAGCCCTTTGCGAGGGGCGAGTTTTAGGCCGCCCATCACCAGCGGCGAAACCAGCCAGTCAGTGAACCAGTTGAATCCGCCCACGTAGAAGCCGGTATCGCGCAGCGTGGGGAATTCGACAGGTATGGCGCGCATCTCCTCGAGAAACATGGGGACAGCGTACTGGCGGCCGAATGGGGGCGTGAATTCCATCGTCTCCGGGACCATCATGCCGCGCAGGCCGATATCCCGCCAGGCGCCGTCCTTGTAGGCGACCGTTTGAAAGTCGAGAAATTCAGCGGCGAATTCCTGCATCGTGCTGAGGCTGAACTGCAAAGCAGCCCAGTCGATCTTGATCACACTGCCCACCCTGGCCTCCAGCATGCGGTCGAAATCATGCGCTGCATGGCGAATAAGCGCCGCCGGCATTCCGGGATGGAAACCGCCATCTGTGATAAATATACGGCCGTCTTGCGCGATCTGCGCCGCCAGCCGGTCAAGAATTTGCAGTTTCTGCCCTGAATAGATGACATCCAGATAGTCAACGCCGGCGTCTAGTGCCGCCTGGGCGACCTGGCCCGTGTAGGCAGAGGTCGCCGAGGCGACAACGAGCATTTGGACAGCATCCAGCGCCGACAGCAGCATCTGCGGCCGGGCGGCATCAACATAGGCAGCAGCGACACGCCGGCCGGCAAAGCGCTCATTGAGCGACTGGGCGAGCTGCCGGGCGCGATCGAGCTGCCTGCCGGCCAGAATGACACGAACAGCCGTTTCTTGCAGCAGCAGCTCAGCGATCAGCCGGCCGGTATTGCCATATCCGCCTAAGATCAGGATCGTTTTGTCGTCCATAGTTCCATTCTCTACGCGAAATTCATACGAAGAAGCAGTGTGCAAACGCCCACAGTTCCTCAACGCCTAGGACAAGACACGTGTACGAACATACACGCGTACACGCCTATACACATCAACTAGACTGCAGGCAAACCACCCCTTTTTTGGGGCGAAATTGGCGGGCGTTCGAGACGCCGCGTGATGCGCCAGGCCAGGAACGTTAGCCAGGGTGACGGCCGTTTTTTGTCAGCGAACGACCAACCATTCCAGGCGCGATACATGGAAGTGGGGGCAAAACAGCCGTTCTCATCTGCCTGCCCCATTATTGTCTCCACCATCTGCAAGAAGCGCGGATCGTCTTGTACAAACGGGTAGCGGCTGAGCACATCAGCGGCATGGAGAATGTCATACCAGACGTACGGGTATTTCAGTTTGCGAAAATCAGTACCAACGCCAAATAAGAAGAGTTTTCGCGGCTTATACGCCGCTTCTGTTTCGGCGAGATTTCGCGCCTGGGCAAAATCATGCCAATGGCGCAGCAGGGTTTCGGCGCCTCGCCGTGCCTCGGGGCTGTCCAGGCAGCCCGGAATCTGGGAAAGCGCTTTCAGCACCGCCAGATTGGCAATCGGACAGGGATCGTCGCGCCGTCCCGGCCCTTTGAAGCCGCCCAGCATTGGTGAAGCGGCGCAGGGCCAACCATTCTCCCGGCCAAGGGCGCGCAGATGGCTCGCGGCAGCCAGCACGCGCGGGTCATCGACCAGGCCGAAAGCAAGCAAAGCATAGGTTAGAAGCGGCGTATCGCAGAGCATCCAGGAATCGTATTCGCCGTCCAGGCCGCCGAAGCGCTTGTAGAGGCGCAGATGAGTCAGGAAGGGTCCTTCTGCATCCTGGCGGGCCAGAATCTGCTCAATGACCGGATTCATGCCGGCATCAGAGGCGCGCAGCCCAAAATCAGCAAGGACTGTGATCGCATGAAGCGGGTGCCTGGCGTCGTTATGTCGTTTCAATGCATAGCCAGGCCAGGTGGCGGCGATCTCCTGCAGCCCCAGCAGGCGGCTATCGGCCAGCATCGCCCGGCGATCGGCCGTGACCGGCGCATCATCGTCACCCTGCCCCAGCAGGTCAATGCGCGTACGCAGGCGCGTCCAGGGTTCATCCGACGCCAGGAGCCACGCCACGGGCGGCCGCTTCATCTCCATCAGCTACTTCTCCGGCATGATCTTCACGCACGTTTTCACTCAGCGGCGCCGGAGGAATCAGGCGCTGCGGTCAATGGTGATCGAGGCTGGAATACTCCGCGCCGCTAAGGCGCCAGCGCAGCGTACCGATGGCGATAATCAGCGCCTGGTGCTCGCGGCTGACGCGGCGCAAGCGGTCACGCATCGCCTCCAGCGCTAGCTCATCCCCCACCCGGGTAAGCCGTTCGATTGCCGCCAGCCGTGTCTCACGATCAGGACTTTCCAATTGAGCCAACAGCTCGCTCAGTTCCTCGTCCGGCAGCATCTTCTCGTCCATTCCGGGCCTCTTTGATCGCTAATTCAGATCGATGGTCAGCTGGCTGCCGGCCTGCGAGACAGGAAAGACCTGGATTGGCCCCTTGGCTCCACCGGCCAGCACCTGGCCATCGTAGTCGAAAATAGACTTGCCCATGCTGCAGCAGCAGACTGTCTCGGTACCGGGTACCGGGTCAAGTCCGCGGCCGCCATGCGCGCATTTGTTCTCGAACGCGCGATATTCGCCCTGCTCATCGCGCATGACCAGCAGTTTCGTGGGCAGCGTCTCGCCGTCCAGACAGATCGCGCCGTAGGGGACGCCTAATTCTGTGGCGCGATCAAGATCGACAAGCACCTGTGTCCCGTCAACCTGCCAACAGGCAGCATTCGCCGGCGCGGTGGTGATCGGCTTGCCCAGAAGACGTTGAAAGAAACTGCGCTGTGATGTTTTGTAAGACATTTGACTACCTCCCGACTAGAAAGTGCTCTCCACTCGCCCTTGCGAACAATGACGGGTGTCCGCAGGGGCAGAATCCAGCATAGAACGACAATCAAGACCTGCTACCCTATAGCATAGCAGATCAGACGGGATTCCGGCAGTGAAGAACGTCACGTTCGCACGTGACGTTCTTCACTGAACAATTGGCCAACGACAGCTTCACTGAAAACAACCCACACGCTTCGCCTAGTTGACACATCAGCTTTATTATCTTATAATTATACTAATATCGTAAGCTATCCATGTTTGGCGCTTTTCTGAATCCCAGAACAACGGCAAACCCATCGAAATAGAACGACGAGGCGATACAGAGGGGTCGTCCCTTGATTGGCTACCGATCTCAAGGACCTCACTTAAAAAAGTCTCTTCGCCCACTGCCGGTTGGTTACGATATGCCAATCTTGGTGGGAAAGGAATGAACTCTTTTGCTATCAGATTCAACCGAACGGATGCACCAAAGAATACGTGACGCGCTTTTGGCCGGTCGAAGCGCAGAAGCTTCATCAGCTAACAGCGCGCCCGCAGCTACGGTAATTGCCGCCATAAACGCCTGCAAAGGATGCGAGCAGTGGTGGGTCAGCAGCGCGCATGATTCGCCTGATACAGCTGTTATCTGGCGTTTCGTCGAGCCACACTCTTCCAAGTATTTGTGGCAGGACTACAGGGGCTGGCGCGAGGACGTGGATCCAAGCTGTTGTCCTTCCTGTGGCCGGCAGACACCTGAGTCGGATTGCGTCCTGTGGATGAACGAAGAAGGCGAAGTCACCTGGCCGGAGAGTCAGGATCAGAACGCAGAGAATGCCGACCAGGAAGAAGCGAATCCATTCATCTCATACGTGGCACAGAGCAAGAAGATGAGCGAGAACATCACGGTAATCGCCGCCTGGGAAGCACGCCACGAAGCGAACGCTAAAGGATTTACGGCCGACATTAATGACATGCGCGAAGAAATGAACGAGATGCGCATCGCCTTTAAGGATGTCGTCTACAGTTACTCGCCGCTGCTGCCCCCCGGTTGGCGCGTGACCGGCGACTATGACGCCTGGCTAAAAGGAGAAGCGTGCGCCGGTTTCTTGCACGGCGAAATACGGCCGGATGTTACCCTGATGATCGGCGGCCGCTGCAACAGTGTGGCCCAACTGGAGATGGAGCTTGATCGGCTGTTCCGCTATGTGTCCGACCTGACTTTTTGAGCGGCGGGGCTCGACAAGGTTACTTGATTTCGCCCGCTGAGTAACGGCAGCTCTTTCACCAACACACGCCGTCCTTGCAACTGAATCTCAGCTAGAGAAATAGGTCGCCGGTGAGATATTTCAGACCGCTGTCGACGGCTACGGTGACGACCGTATGGCCCGGGCCGAGCTCCTGGGCGAGCTGTACCGCGGCGGCCACATTGCAGCCGCTGGAAACGCCGCAGAAGACCCCTTCTTCGCGGGCGAGACGGCGAGCCATCTCGCGCCCCTGCCCCTCATCGACGGCGCGCACCTGATCGACAGCGTCTTGATCAAATAATGGGGGAACGAAACCGATACCGGCACCCTCGACATGGTGGGTGCCAGGCACGCCGGTCGAAATAACGGCCGATGTCGCCGGCTCCAGCGCCACAATCAGCGCCTCAGGCTGCGCTGCGCGCACTATCGAAGAAACGCCCATGACCATGCCCGCCGTGCCCAGCATACCGCAAAAAGCGTCAATGCGCGGCAGTTGGGCCAACAGCTCACGGCCGATTCCTTGATAGCCGACCAAAGAGTCACGATTATTCAGCTGATCGGTCCAATAGGTGCCTGGTTGTGCGGATAATTCGCGTGCACGGGCGATCATGCGCGGCACCAGATCGGGCGTAATCAGACCGTCCACACTGGGCTCAAGCTCCAGTTCCGCGCCAAATGCCAGCATCGTGCGCAGTTTTTCCTGGGCGAAGGCATCGGAAGAAACGACGTGGAAATGATACCCTTTCGCCGCGCAGACGAAGGCGAGAGAAGAGCCTGTACTGCCGCCGGTGTACTCAACAACGGTCATACCGGACCGTAGATCGCCCCGTTTTTCCGCTTCTTCAATCATAGCCAGCGCCATGCGATCCTTGTAGGAGCCGGTAGGATTCACCAACTCCAGCTTGACATACACTTCAGCGCTCCCGGCGGGGACTACCTTATGCAGACGCACCAGCGGCGTGTTGCCAACGGCCAACAAGGTATTTTCCGTGGCGGGTCGAACGGCACACATGAGACAAGACCTCCTAATTGTCGGCAGCTTGCACTGCATTGGTCGCTTTCTATACGAAAAACATGAGCTCTGGCCTCTCATACCTGCTGAAAATGGGCTGATGGTGCCCCTGTGCAAGGCCGCGAGTACTCGACTATTATATGCTTAATTAGCTTCGACTGGCTAGTTTTCGTGTGATGACGCGCGGGTTTTGTCCTGTGGCACCTGCCGTGAAGCCCGAAAAGGAGCAGGAGCGCTATCGTGAGCAGAATGCCTACACGAAATTACGCATTGATTGTGAGTTACTCAGAGGTATATGCTGCAACGCTGCTTTCTGCGATTCCGGCGCGGCATGACAGCGCTTTCGTCGGCTTGCCGCGATCCAAGCGGTATCACGCGATCTTCGATCGGTTCTTTGACTACTGAATCACCGGCAGACTTTCCAGCGGCGTGCGGCTGGCCAGATAGCTGGAACCAACCCACCCGGCAGCGCCGCCGGCCAAACGCACGTTGACCCAGCCGCCGTTACGGCCAAGCAGCGTGACCACCTCCCCGCGCGGTATGGCGGTGATGACATTGTCAGCAACGGCGGGCGCGGAGCGCACGCTGAGCCAGTTGGCGTTGACCACGATGGCCGATTGTGCCGGCGGCAGGTCGGGCTGCGTGGGAACCGGCGTGGGCGGCGGCTGGCCTGCACTTTCCCCAATCTGCGCAGCAGTGAGTTTGATCAGCGCCGCACCTTCATTTTCGAAGTAATCCAGGCGCAGAGGGACTGTGCCGCCGGGCAGCAGCAGTTCCGCCTGGTAGGTGACGTTCTGGTTGTTGTGCCACGCGTCGATGATCAGCTGGTTGTTCACCCAGAGGCGCACCCCGTCGTCGGTAACGGCCGTAAAACGGTAGCGGCCCGGCGTATGGTCAAAGTTGCCCGTCCAACGCGCCGAAAAGTGATCATTAGGGATCGTCGACCAGGGGGAACCGCTTTTCCAGTTGAAATCGATCGCGTTGTCGGCGCGCGTGAACGCAGGCGGGCCACCCAGATATTGGTTGCTGAAATAGAGCCCCTGCCAGCGGTTGAGCGGAGCATCCGGCGCGCCGGCAGCCGCTCCCCACCAGAATTTGGCGACGGCCGTACCCCCCGCCTCGTAATACTGCACTTCAATATCATGTTCGCCGGTTGTCATCGGCAGGTCGACGGCCACGGTACGCACCTGGCTGTCTTTCCATTCATCAATCACCAACGCGCCGTCAATCCAGACGCGCATGCCGTCATCCATAGTAGCGCTGAAACGGTAGGTGCCGGCAGTGAGATAGATGGTGCGCGTCCACCGCGCTGAGAAATCGTCGCTGTCCACCTGTCCGCCTGGCGACCCACCACCCCAATCATAGTCAATCGCTTCTTCATCACGCTTCAAGACCGGGTCGCCGCTCAAATCGCGGTTGTTCCAATAACGTCCACGCCACGTTTCATCGGCGGCGGATACGCGTGGCACCAGCGCGGACGGCAGAAACAGAAACAAGAACAGCGCGACCAGTAGATAGAATAAACGGGGAAGATGCGTCATGGCTCACCTTTTGTTTTGTCTACGGTATGATAGTGGCATTATAGCAGGTCCTGGATCGCAGACTTAGCGGATTGGCGAAAGACCGGGATTGGCGACCTTCCTGCACAGCCGGTCGTCAATCAGTGTCACGACATGATCGGCAGGCGCTGGATGACGGGTAGTGGTTCTGACAGGGAAATCCGGAAGGACCGGCACGCTTGATGGCCAGGGCTATGATTAGGCTAGTGTTCGCGGTGCTGCTTGACAATACCGCCTTTAACTTCCTTGATACTGTGCACGTACATGAACGCCGCGGGATCCAGTCTGATGACAGCCTGTCTAATTCGATGTATCTCAAGACGTGTGGCGATAGTCATGACGATATCACAGTCGTGGTTTTCATAAAAAGAGCCAGGAAGATATCCCCGCTCTCCTTTGTATACGGAAATTGCCTTCCCGAAATCATTAACGATTATCGATTTCACGGCTTCATATTCTTTGGAGACGATTGTCAGGGCAGTATACTGTTCAAGGCCATCTACCACATAGTCCGACGTTCTGGTTGCGGCAAAATAGGTCAGTATAGAATACATGGCTGTCTCAATTCCCAAACCAAACGCAGCCAGCAAAAAGATGAGTGCATTGATAACTAGAATAATCTCGCTGGTTGAGAAGCCTGATTTTTCATTGGTATACTCAGCAATGATTTCCAAACCATCAATCATACCACCGCCGCGAATGACCAGGCCGGTCCCCAGCCCAATCAGAATGCCGCCAAAAACCGCAATCAGGATTTTGTCGGTGGTAACCACGGGAATGTTGATGTAGGTCATCAAGACGGCCAGCAAGGCAATAGCCAGTAGCGAGCGCATGGCAAACGTGGCCCCAAGCTTCTTATAACTCAGGTATATGAAGGGAAGATTCAATACAATCAAGAATAGGCCGATGTCTATGTGCGTGAATTCATAGGCCAGAATTGAAAGCCCGGTAATCCCACCATCCAGGAAATGATTGGGCATCATGAATCCCTTGAGTGCGACGACGGCACACAAGACACCGAGGACTGTATAGGTCAATGAATGAACGGAGAAGATGCTTCTCCAATCTACGCTTTTGATTTGCATCACTTACCGGAAATTCGGCTGTTGGCTTGCTATTTCTGTTGATTTATACAGCTTCCACTCCCAACCATCAAGGCCATTTCCCAGATCGGGCCGCGGGCCGCGGCCGAAAATGAGCCCATGAGCATCGGGGGGAGAAAGCAGTTATGGTCTTACCGTTGCCAACCTCGTCGGGCAGCTGCAAGCTGTGGGGGCCGGAAAAGAACAGCTTTTCAACAGCCTGAGATCGGCGCGCTGTAGCCGCAGAACCACGCTTTCGCACAGTTGTGGCAGGCAAATCGTAATCGGGAAATCGCGGCTGCGCAATTGGCTTCGGAAAAACCATGGGAATGGACCGCCCGGCGCCGGCGTTGATTGTTTGCGCGGCATCTCCTAGAATAGAGACCATTCAATCACTGGCTGCTAACCAAGCATAACTCGCGCAGCTTGATCTAGCTGCGGGAGGGAGAACGATTATGTCCACTGAACTCAGTCCAAACCAGCTGCGCCGCTCCTATGATCCGTCGATGCTCAGCTTCGAGACGACCGCGGAGGTCGAACCAGCAACAAGCATCATCGGGCAGCCGCGCGGGGTGCGCGCGATCGAGTTTGGTCTGGCCATGAAGAGCGCCGGCTTCAATATCTATGTCCTGGGCGAATCGGGCACCGGCCGCACCACGGCAATCCAACATTTTGTCGAATCGCAGGCGGCCGGCGACAAGGCGGCGCCGGACTGGATCTACGTGCACAACTTCGCCGAGCCGGACAAGCCGCTGGCGATCTCGTTTCCCCCCGGCGATGCCCTGGAGTTCTCCAATTCTCTGCAGACATTGATCCACCAGCTGCGCGGCGAGATCGCCCGCGCATTTGATAACCAGAGCTTCCGCGATGCGGTGTTGGAGGTCCAACACATCCTGGATCGCAAGCGAGAAGAGTTGTTTCTGGTTCTGCAAGAAAGCGCACGCGAACAGGGCGCTGCGCTCATTCCTTCACCGGAAGGATTTAAGATCGCGCCGGTGCAGGATGGCCAGCCAATGACGGCCGAACAGTACAACGCGCTCGACCAGGCGCAGAAGGATACCTGGACCGAAACGAATCACCGCCTGCAGCATGATTTGAGCGAAGCTGTGCACCGGGCGCGCAAGTTAGAAATCAACGCGAGGCAGGAGCTGGAAGATTTGCAGCGGCGGGTGGCGGCCTCGGTCGTCGACGGCGCGGTGGCGGAGTTGAAGGCGCTGTATGCTGAGCACAAGAAGGTGCTGGCCTACCTGGATATGCTGCACCAGGACATCATCGACAATGTCGACCTGTTCCGTGATATTGAGGAAGATGAGGATAACGGCTCCAGCGGCGTCCCGGCGGAAACTCCGGAGCGCTTTCGCCGCTACCAGGTCAACATCCTGGTTGACAATGATCAGGAGGGGCATGCCCCGGTGATTGTCGAGCTTGATCCCACCCTGCCCCGGCTGTTGGGACGGGTGGAACATGAATCGCGGCGCGGCGGGGCGATCGTGACCGACTTCACGCTCATCCGCGCCGGCGCGCTGCATGCGGCCAACGGCGGCTACCTGGTCATTCGCGCCCGCGATATTTTCAGCGCGCCCGGCGCCTGGGAAGGCTTGAAGCGGACCCTGGTCAGCGAGGTGGTGCGGCCAGACGACCCGGCGACAAGGGGCGGAACGGCAGTGCGTACACTGGACCCGGAAGTGATCCCCCTCGATATCAAGGTGATCCTGATCGGACCGCCAGGTCTTTATTACAACCTGAATGAACTGGATGAAGATTTCTCGACGATCTTCAAGGTCATGGCTGATTTCGATGAGCGCGTGGATCGTACGCCGGAAAATGAATTGGAGTACGCCACCTTTATCGCCACGCGCGTTCTCGAAGAAAATCTACTGCATCTCGACCAGGCGGCGGTGGGCCGGGTCATTGAGTACGGGGCGCGGCTGGCGGGCACGAAGGGCAAGCTGAGCACGCGTTTCGGCCATGTCGCCGATCTGGTGCGTGAGGCCACCTATTGGGCCACGGAAGCGGGGCACGAGATCGTCAGCGAGAGCGATGTAGAAACAGCCATCGACCACCGCGAATATCTGAACAATCGCATCGAGACGCGCATGCGCGAGAGCCTGCGGCAGGGGCGGCAGCTGATCAGCACCAGCGGTGATGAAGTCGGGCAGATTAACGGGATGGCTGTCTTGCAGATCGGCCGTCATAGTTTCGGCCATCCATCGCGGCTGACGGCGCGCACCTACGTGGGCAAAGAAGGCGTGGTACAAATCGACCGTGAAGCGCAGTTAACCGGTCCGATCCACAACAAAGGCGTGATGACGCTGATCGGTTATTTGGGCGGCATGTACGCGACGGAACTGCCGCTGTCACTCTCCGCGCAAATCACATTCGAGCAAAATTACGGCGGCGTCGAGGGAGACAGCGCCTCCTCAACAGAACTATACGCCCTGCTCTCCAGCCTGGCGGGCATGCCCATCAACCAGGGCATCGCCGTCACCGGCTCGGTCAACCAGGCGGGCGAGATCCAGGCGATCGGCGGCGTGACGCAGAAGGTCGAAGGCTGGTTCAATGTCTGCCGCGAACAGGGATTGACCGGGGAGCAAGGGGTGATGATCCCGGCAGCCAATGTGCAGGATTTGATGCTGCGTGTGGGCGTAGTCAAAGCGGTCGAAGCGGGGCAGTTCCACATCTGGGCGGTGAGCAATGTGGATGAAGGGCTGGAAGTCTTGACCGGACGAGCGGCGGCTGATGTCCACGCCGCGGCGAGATTCCGCGTTGAAGAGTTGGCGCGAACATGGGAACGGTTTGAAGGGCACAGTTGATCGTTGAACGGCCGAACTGCACAGCGGCCTATATCGACCACGATCGGCCGTTTCAAAAGCCGCAAAAATGAAGCAGCATGACCGGAAAGCGCGCCACTTTTTTGATCGCCGCGGGCGCCGCGGCTACTGTCCCCTCCCCAACCCTGTCCCCTGCCGCAAACGCAGCTGAACCCGCCAACATCCTTGTAGGTGTCAATGAAACTGCAAGCGCCGATCAGTCTATTGCTGCAGGTGAACGACGCATCATTCAGGTTATAGGCTGTGTTGCCAAAGTCGCAGTCGAAGGGACCACCGGGAGGCGCCGGAAAGGAATTGCCTAATGGATCAGGATCAGACATTGATGGGTGTTCAGGCCAAATACCTGAGTCGAGGATGCCGACTATGACGCCCTCACCGGCGTTTCCTGACCACCCAGATATTGCCACATCACATCCGCACCGATGAATTCGGGGCTTACTTCGGTATCCATCTGCATCAGTTGATCGAGATAGATGCCTGTGACGCCACCTACGGCGGCGACACTCTCCATCCGTATACCGGCAACCAACGTCGAGACACCGTTGACCAGTTCCGGTAAGCTGCCGGTTGGAGAGTGGCAGTACTTGCAGCAGGATGTTTCCAGCGTGCGCACGCGTCTCGTATTCACTGTGACGAACAGTATCGGCCTTGGATCGACTGCTTCTTCCCCAGATTCAGCTCCCATATAGTTGTGTATTGACCCGATGTTACTGAAAATAACCGCAATACTACGGCCGTTCCAGCCTGAGAAACAGCCAATCGAGGGTAAGCACAGGCCACCCTGCCGCGTCAAAGCGGCATATGACAAGCAAACAGCTCCCTGGAGAAGGATCTTATGTCTACACGAGAATCACACGCAGAACATAAAAATAAGAATCGCGGTTGGCTGGCAATAATCGGCGGGTTTGTCCTCCTACTGGGCATTGGCGCCGTATTGATCAGCACCGTCTCACCCGCGGCCACAACGGGCGGCCAGGGGGAGAGGGCCTCCGCTGATGACGCGGCCGCACATGGGTCGCTGCCTACCGGCGGCCCGCCGCTGGAGGCCGGTGACCTGCCTTATGCCTTCACTTTGGCCGATCTTGAAGGCAATTATACTTCGCTACACGAATTTATTGGCAAACCATTGATTATTAACTACTGGGCAAGTTGGTGCGGACCCTGCCGCATTGAGATGCCTCACCTGCAGGCGACCTATGAGGCGCGGCAGGCGGATGGCCTGGCGCTGCTGGCCTTGAATCAGGATGAGGCGACGCCCGAGGTAGCGGCCTTCGTTGATGAATTCGGGCTGAGCTTCACGCAGCTGCTCGATGAAGGGAATGGGACATCACAGAATTATGGGGTAGGACGCACGCTGCCGACGACCTTTTTCATCAATGCCGACGGAGAGATCACGGCCGTTCATCGCGGGCCGATGACGCAGTCGCAAATCGACGGGTACCTGGCAGAGACGATCCCGGGGGCGTAACCTGTCAGGCTGACAGCAGGTCAGGTCAGAAGCCCAGCCTTGCACCCGAGAGCGATGACGACTGCCAGACGGAACTGGTTTGCTGACACGAAGCAACTTTTGCGCAATGTTTTCGTAATGCAGGTAAGGAATTCAATCGACGACCCGTCAATAGAATATAGGACAACATACTCAGATTGATTCTTCATTTCCTCTCCTCCGGCAGCGCCGCGTCCCAGAAAGACGCGGCGTTGTTCGTTCAAGCGGGGTGGCAGGGCGGCGACGTTGGACTTAGCTGAGCGTCAGGCGGCAGAGAACCGGCAGGACTCAGGCGCAAAACGGAGATCATCGCCGTTGTTGTATAATAGCCGGGCATGAACGGCCGTCACCGACAATTCCTGATATTTATCACCGTGACCGGTGTATTGAGCGGGCTGCTGCTGGCGCTCTTGCTGCCATCGCTGATTTCCGCCCTGCCCGGCCAGGTGCGCGGGCGGCTGCCGGAAGAGGTGCTGCGCGCAATCAGCACGCCGCTGCCCACCGCCCTGCCGGCACCGATCGAGGTCAGCGCGGCCACACCCATTCCCGTCGTCCAACTGCTCGCTTCCAGCACGGCGACAGGGGAGATTCCGCCGGCAGCCAGCAAGACAGCGGCACCAACAGCGACTGAATCCCAACCATCAGCAGCGCCGGCGACACCGCGTGTGACCAAGGCAGCCGCCGTGATCAGCAGCACGCCCTCGCCGACCGCATCTCCCACCGCAACCTATACAGCAACGGCGACAGCCACGCCAATTCCCACCGCGCCGCCGCCCGAAAAGGCGCATATCACGGGACTGACCGTCGTGCCGCAGAAGTTCAACAACTGCGGTCCGGCCAACATGAGCGTCATGCTTGACTACTACGGCCTCACCATCAGCCAGTTAGACATCGCCGCGCACCTCAAACCCCATTATGACGACCGCAACGTGAGCCCTGAAGAGCTGGTCGCCTATGTAAACGAGGAAACGGCGCTGCAGGCGGCCGTTTTTCGCGGCGGTGACATCGATTTGCTGCGCCGGCTGCTGGAGGCGGGATATCCGGTGATCGTAGAGAAGGGTTACGAGCCAGACGCCTGGCAGGGTTGGATGGGGCATTACTTGACCCTTTTCGGCTATGATGACGCAGAAGAACAGTTCCTATCGCTGGACACCTACTTGGGGCCGTGGGACAGCAGCGGACGGCCGATCGCCTATGAGGAATTAGCCTTCCGCTGGTCACAGTTCAACGAAACGTTCATCCTCGTCTACCGTCCCTTTGAGGAGGCTGCGATCAACGAGATAGTGGGCCCAACCTATCTCGACAGAGCACGCATGTGGCAGCATGTGGCCATGAAAGCGGAAGCGGCCGCTGCTGAACAGCCTGATGACGCTTTCGCCTGGTTCAACCTGGGCGCCGGCCTGACTGAACTAGGCAAACTAAATGAAGATGCCGCGCTGTACAATGCGGCAGCAGCAGCATTTGATCAGTCGCGCGTAGTCGGCCTGCCTCCGCGCATGTTGTGGTACCAGTTCCAACCGTACGAGGCTTATATCCGCAGCGGGCGCGCGGATGAGGCGCTGGCGCTGGCGGCGGCGGTGATGTCCAGCGATGGCGGCCGGCACGTGGAAGAATCCCACTATTATCAGGGGATGGCCAATCAGGCGGTGGGCAATCTTGACCTGGCCCGGGCGGGGTATAAGCGGGCGCTGGCTATCAAGCCGGGATACGATGAAGCGCAAATGGCGCTGGATGGGCTAAAGTAGTAGTTCGCGGCTTGGCCGCAGGCGGGGCGCCTCTCCCTTACGGAAAATTGCCTTGATGCCAGGATGTCTTTTGTCTTTTGTTTTTTGTTTCTTCTGTTCTCTGTTTTTGTTTCGTTAGTAACGATCAAAGAAATCGATCACGCGCTCGTTGAACAATTCCTCCCAGGCGCCGTAAAATGTGTGCGGGGCGGCGTTGTAGGTGAAGCATTCGACGGGATGGTCACGTTCCTGCAGGCGCGCGCAGAGATCGGCCGACCAGGCAGCCGGCACTGTTTCATCGGCCTCTCCGTGATGGATGCTGATTGGCGCCTGGATACGGTCGAGGTGGTTGATCGGTGAGATGGCGGCCAGCGATTCGGGCGGGGCGGCGAGTTCAAACTCCCCGGAACGGCCGTCGCTCCATTGGAAGATCTTCTCGTAATTCTGCTTCTCATCCCCACTCATCGCGCCATAAAGAACGGCGGCACGCAGGTAGGGCTGGCCAAGGACCGTGGCTACGCGCAAAGTGACGCCGCCGCCCATGCTGTGCCCCCAAAGATGAAGGGACTCCGCATCGGCACGCCGCAGCGGGCCTTCCGGGTCGCTGCTCTTTTCGCGAATGATGGCAATCAGGTTCAAAACATCGACCGCCAAGCCGCTGCGAAAGGCGTCTTCACCCGCGTCCGAAGGGGGAAACCCCCTCAAATTGGGGTGGATGACCAGATAGCCGGCTTCCGCCAACGCATCGGCATAGCGGGTGGTGTAGGCCAGCGTTTGATACGCGTCGGGGTCAACATAACCATGCAAGACGATGGCTACGGGAAATTTAGCACCCTCGTGGGGCACATTCATGAACCCATGAATCTCCAGGCCGTCGCTGGGGTAGCTGATCAGGTAGCGGGCGAATGTTTCGTTGTTTTCCAAGCGCTCGATGAGCTGCAAGCTGCCGCCGCCGTAGCTCCGCGCGGCCAGAGCTTCGATGCCGTAGGCGGCGTATGGATCGGGTGTGGGTGTGGCTGTGGGGATGACGGTGACCGTTGGCAGCAGCGCCGGCGTGGGGGTGCTGGTTGGCACGACCGGTTCTGTGGGCGCCTCCGTGGGAACGGCCATCTGCGTGGCCGGCGGCGTCTGCGTCGAAAGCTGGGCGGCGAGCGGCTGCACGGTATTACTGCCCGGCAGCTGCGTTGGCGCAGGCTGAGGCGCATTCAGGGTTGCCGGCTGGGCGCGGCAGGACAAGAGCAGAAGAGAGAGCGGCAGCAGCCAGATGATTCTGAGAGAAAGAGTCATGTCGATCGGGGGTTCTTTCATCAAGGGCGCGGACCGGCCATGAATACTGCCTGGCCGGCTGCGGGCGGGTACGATGGGTCTCTTACGGTTCGGTGGTGACGAGAACGGCCGTGTCGATCAGCTGCACCAGGATGCCCTCCGGCGCGATCACTTCCGGCGTAATCTCCACAGTGCGTCCAGGCGACAGCTGCAAGGCATCAATGACCACGCGCACCAGCGCCGGATTCTGCTCAATCTCATTCAAGGTGGGCAGCGGGCCGCTGAGCAGCAGTTCTACTTCCGGCGGATCCAGCGTAATGGCCAGATTACCCCGATCGTTGATCACTTCTACCGGCCTTTCAGTCAACAGATCGCCGCTGCGCGGGGCAATGAGCGCGGTTACAGCGACGTTGGTGAGCGCGTTACCGGCACTGTCGACCGCCTGTATTTCGCCGGGCAGTTCCAGCGGCACCTCAATGACCATTTCACCGACCGCTTCGCTGAGATCGACGGGCAAAGTGTCGATAAAGCTGCCGCTCTCGGCGATGATGCTTGGATTGCCCTGAATCGTCACCCCGGCCGGCTCAACGGTCAGGCCGCTCAGCCAATACCCTTCAGGGGGCGAGCCGGTGGTCACGGCGCGCACGCCAACATCTTTGGCATTGATACGCCGGCGGATGACGACGGTAACCGCCGCTTCATCGGGATCGATGGTCACATCAGTCACGCGGTTGGATCTTTCGTCAAAGGCGAATATCGGCCGTTGGGCGCGCACTGTCGACGTGGCGTTTTCTACAGAAATACTGGTACCCACGTAGGCGACACTGTCCACCGCAGATTCAGGACCGGTAACAACCACTTCCGTAGGGATGGTCACGCCCTGGCCGGTGATCTCATAGGCGGTGGACAATGTGTCGGCATCGTCAATGCGCACGGTGACCGGCATCGTCTTGCTGATAATCGCGGCTACGCTGATATCTACTTCGGCAGGGACGGTGCCCAAGACATCGACCAGAGATGAAGTCGTGGTCACTTCGACAGGCACGCGCGTGAAGCCGGTCGTCACCTGGGTAAGTGAGATAGCAGTCTGGAAGGTGGTGACGCCGATACTGGGCAGTTCCGAAGCGGGGGCCTGATATTCGACAACTACAGTTCGCGGCGGATCGGCGGCGAGCGTCGTATCTGGAGGCAGACCAATCACCTGCAGCGGCACACCTTCCTGCCTGCCCGTGACGATGGGATCATTAGAGGCGCGCACGGCCGTCGTGGCCACCAAGGCCAGCAGAAAGGCCACCAGCAAATAGAGCATATCGACAAACAGCGCCCGCGGCCCGGGAAAATGCCACTGCTTCCAGAAGCGCCATGTTTCACTGCCGGAGACATCGAGGCCGCGCGCGTAGAAATCGCGCAGTACCTGGCGCAGCTGCGCGCGATCGAGATCCTGCCTCAAATGGCCATCGGCAGCAACGGAGATTGTGCCTGTCTCCTCACTGACCACAATCGTCAGCGCATCCGTAGCTTCGCTTAAGCCCAGCGCGGCACGGTGACGCGTGCCCAACCGGCGCCAACTGTGCATAATCTGCTCGGATAGCGGCAGAACGCAACCGGCGGCGACGATCTCATCCTCGCGAATCACGGCGGCGCCGTCATGCAGGGGCGTCTTGTCGAAGAAGATGGTTTGCAGTAGTTCGGCCGAAACCTGGCCCTCCAGGCGAATGCCCGTGGCGATAACATCGCTGAGCGGCACCGCGCCCTCCATGGCGATAAGCGCTCCGGTCTTGCTGTCTGAAAGCTTCTCCACCGCCGCCATCAACTCCGGAATCACCTTGGCAGCCATACTGCTCCGCCCGCCAAAGGAAAAGCCGATGCTGCGTCCGAAACGATCCAGCCAGCGGCGCAGTTCCGGCTGCAGGACGAAGAGCAGGGTGATCAGGATAGCCAGCGTGGCCAGGTTAATGAAGATACTGAAGGTTGGCAGGGGAAACAAGATATTGACCAGCAGTAGTATGCCGGCCAGCACCAGCGCCGCGCGCAGGACAAAGGTGGCCTGGCTGCGTCGCAGGAGCTGCAGCAGGATGTAGATAGCGGCCGTGACCAGGAGCAGATCCAGGAAATCGAACCAGTCAAACGACTCGAGACGGAATAGGAAGCTGTCAAGCAGCGCTTGTATGTCAGGCATAGCAAACCCAGGCTCGACATAGAGCCTTGGCTTATGGTAACCCAACAGACGTGGGGAGTCGAAATGATAAGGTGACGGAATCCCTTTGATCAATCGACGGAGAGGGAGCTGGGAGCTGGGAGCTGGGAGTTGGGAGTTGGGACAGATTTTGTTTCAGTTCGCTCTATTGTCAACTCAATGCCAAAACTGAATGAGAGTTACAGACATGGTAGGGGCGCTTCGCGAAGCGCCCAAGGCGCCTCTTACCGCTGCTCGGAGAGGGCGGAAAGGAAGGTGTTGATGAGATAGTCAAAACTCTGATCGCGGTCGAGATCCATTTTGAAGCCGCCGCCGGATTCGAGAGAGAGAAAGCCGTGCAGCAGGGAACGGTAGGCACGGATGGCGTGCAGCGCTTCGTCGCCATGCAGTCCGAGTGAAGACATCGTCAGCAGGAGCAGCTGCAGCCATTCCTGGGCGAGGGCTGTGCGCTCCGTTTCGCTGCCGTCCGGGGCGATGATGGTCAGCGGATAGAGCGCCGGATGGGCATGGGCGAATGAGCGGTAGGCGTGGGCCATCGCCTGCAGCGCCGCTTCGCCGGTCTTGCCGAAGGTCTCCCGGCGAATTTCCTCCAGCAGCAAACGGCCGGCCAACAGGGCAAGATCGTCATGCAGCCCCTGCAGGCCATCGACATGGTTATATAAGGAAGGGACGCGCACATCGAGCGCGGCGGCCAGGGAAGTGAGGGTGACCTCCCCTACCCCGCCTGACTGTTCAGCCAGGTCAACAGCCGCCGCCAGGACGCGGTCCTTGTTAAGTTGTCTGCGCTTGGGCATGGATCTTCCCCTGAGCTTCCACAATACCCCTGGCAATTGCTTCGCCCGGGTTCTTCAATACCGCGCCATGTCCCACGGCCAGGCAGGTTGGCTGCAAATCGGCCAGTGCGTGCGCGGTGCGCACGGCCGTCGGCAGATCCCAGGTCGCCCGTGCGGGCAGCGGGAAGCGCCAGCGCATGACACCGCTGACGGCGAAACCACCTAAGGTCTGGAATGCATCTCCGGCGATGAGCGTGCCATCCCGTTCGTCGTAGAAGGCAACCTGGTCGGGCGTGTGGCCGGGCGCGGCGACGACACGCAGCGAGCCAATCCTGCCGCCGGGGGCGACGGTACGGTCAGGCATGGATGCGGCAGTCACATAATTGCCGCGAAGGGGCACCTGAGGCTCGCCGGGCAGGAGGCTGGTGTCACCGGTCAGAAAAAGGGCTGCGCGCTCAGGCAGGACAAGTTCAGCATCAGGCAGTGCCTGGCGTAGGGCGTCCAACGATGCGGCGTGGTCCATATGGGCGTGGGTGAGTGTGATGCGCCGAATCGGCCGTGCGAGCTGTTCGGCGGCGGTGATGATACCGCTGCTGCTGCCAGACATGCCGTTGTCGATCAGCGTCAGGCCGTCCTCTTCGTCGACGAAATACATATTGACCATTCTGTATTGGGTTAGCTGGGTCAGGGTTTCTGTGTGCCGGGTTGTTTTCATCACTCTCTCCGTTTTATTAAGATACGTAGTTTATAAACTAATATCTTTAGTTTGTCAAGCAACTGTTGTTTTTCGTTGGGGTGACTAAGCCGTGGATTTTCCGTATTGTTCCTGCGGTTATCGGGCGCGCGAAAGGAATTTCGCGTCTGCGGCATGTTTTCCGCCAGGGTGAACAGTTCTCCATGCAGCAGTTCGACAAGGCGACGGCCGTCAGGCGAAGAATCGAGTATCACGATCGCTCCCCATGTCCTATAATCGTGATCCGGAAACAGCGAACTGATGGCATTCTGCGCAGACAGCGTACAATAGCTGCAGAGGAGAACATATGCTAGCTAAAGGCAAATTCGAGGTAACGTTACGCCCGCTTGATCCCTATACGTCAGGCAGCGAGACCGTTCCCATAGCGCGGCTGTCTATCGACAAGATATTTGCGGGCGATCTGGCGGCGACCAGCCAGGGTGAGATGTTGAGCGCGATGGGGGCAGCTGCAGGATCGGCCGGCTATGTGGCCCTGGAACGAGTCGGCGGCGTGTTGGCGGGGCGAAGCGGCACATTCGTGCTGCAGCATTTCGGCGTGATGCAGGGTGGCGAGAACCGGCTCATCCTTGAAGTTGTGCCGGATTCAGGGACGGCTGAACTGGCGGGACTTTCCGGTCAGATGTCGATCAGCAAGGATGACGGTGAGCATCACTATGCTTTTGAATATGCTTTCGAGTAGAGCGCTTGTATGAGCGGAGAAAGCTTTGCGATCGAGAATGGAACGGCCGTATTGGCGGGTGAACAGGTAGGAGCGGGCGAACCACTCATCTTTCTGCATGCGGGGGTGGCCGACAGGCGCATGTGGCACCCGCAGATGGCGGATCTTAGCGATACCTATCAGGTAGTCGCTTATGACCGGCGCGGATTTGGGCAGGCGACAACAACAGATGAACCGTTTTCCGACGTGGCCGATCTGCAGGCGGTGCTGGATGGATTGGGCGTACGCAGAGCGGCGCTGGCCGGCTGTTCTCAAGGCGGGCGTGTGGCCATAGATTTCGCCCTCGCCTACCCGGAGCGGGTGCGTGCACTTCTAATGATCGCGCCGGCAGTAAGCGGCGCGCCGTCGCCCGACGCTTACCCGCCCGGCGTGGAAGCGCTGGACCAGGAACTGGAGGCTGCGGATGAAGCGGGCGATATGGCGCGCATCAACGAGATTGAAGCGCAGTTCTGGCTGGACGGGCCGACAAGCGCGCCTGGCCGCGTCGGCGGCGCGGTGCGCGAGCTGTTCCTGGACATGAACGGTATCGCGCTGGCAATGCCCGAGCTTGAACAGGAAGTCGAGCCGGCTCCAGCCTATGAACGGGTATCTGAACTGGCGCTGCCGGTGCTGGTTATCTGGGGCGATCTCGATTTCCCGCACGTCATAGCGCGCTGCACCTACCTGGTGGAGGCAATTCCCGGCGCAAAGGGCGTGGAAATACAAGGGACGGCTCATTTGCCCAACCTTGAACAGCCGGACGTTGTAAATAGGCTGCTGCGCGCTCATCTCGCTTAGGGAGCGGTGACAGACGCCGGCCAATGCAGTCTACGACGGGCATCTGCCGGCCAAAAAAGAAGGAAGATTCAATGACGACTTTTCAACCTTTTGTTATGGAACGCATGATGTCCCATTTCGAGCAGGATGTTGACTACAACCTCTCCGAGAGCGGCGTGCATCCAATCCTGCTGCGCGAGCTGCTGGAAGATGACGGCGGCTTGATAGCGGATTTGCTGGCAACGGATCTGAATTATCCGTATGTCAACGGCGACCCGCAGCTGCGCCGGCATATTGCGGCGCTGTATGACGGGGCGGACGAGGATAATGTCCTGGTCACGGTGGGCGCGATTGAGGCAAACTATATCACTACACGCACTTTACTGGAACCGGGCGACGAAATTGTGATCATGCTGCCTAACTACATGCAGATTTGGGGGATCGCGCGCAATCATGGGTTAAAGGTGAAGACCTTCAACTTGCGCGAGGATCAGGCGTGGGCGCCAGATCTAGATGAGCTGGAGACGGCCGTTTCTCCTAATACCAAGCTCATCGCCGTCTGCAACCCCAACAATCCGACAGGACGCATTATTACTGAGGCGGAGATGGACGGGATCGTCCGCATCGCAGACAAGGTAGGTGCCTGGATCCTCGCCGATGAGGTATACAGCGGCGCGGAACGGCTCACCGATGTGCAGACGCCTTCATTCTACGGTCGCTATCCGAAAGTCATGGCTGTGGGCAGCATGAGCAAGGCGTACGGCATGCCGGGACTGCGCGTGGGCTGGGTTGCCGGCCCAACCGATACGATCGACGATACCTGGGCCAGGCATGAGTACACGACGATCAGCGCCACCATGCTGTCGAACAAACTGGCTGCGCTGGCCTTGTCCCCTGAAGTGCGCCCGCGCCTCTTGCAGCGCACGCGCGGCTATATCCGGCAGGGTTATCCGGTGCTGGAAGCATGGATGGACAGCCATGAAAACACCTTCTCACTCACCCCGCACGGCGCGGCGGCGATCGCCTTTGTGCGCTATCACCTGGCGATCAATTCCAGCGAATTCGCGGAGCGGCTGCGCCTGGAAAAGAGCACCCTGATTGTGCCCGGCGACCATTTCGGCATGGATAAGTTCATCCGCGTCAGTTTCGGTCTGCCCCATGACTACCTGATGGCGGCACTGGACCGGATTCATGAGCTGGTAGTGGAGATGGCAGCATAGCGTTTCAACTGACCGGCTGACTGGCTCACCAAAGGAGTCTCATGAGCGAATCATATAATGCCGCCGAGATGGTGCCTGCAGCAGTGGAGAGAATACGACCGTTTGTACGCGAGACGATCCTCGATCGCTCGGCCTATTACAGCCAGAGCAGCGGCGTTGAGGTGTATTTCAAGTGCGAAAACCTGCAGCATACCGGCTCGTTCAAGGCGCGCGGGGCGATGAATAAGATTCTGTCGCTGTCCGCACGGGAGCGCGAACGGGGCATTGTGACCGCTTCCACGGGCAATCATGGCGCGGCCTGCACCTACGCGATGCAGCGTGTGGGGGCCAGCGGCATCGTCTTTGTGCCGCAGACAGCTGAAGAGACAAAGCTGGCAGCGATCCGGCGGCTGGGCGCGGAAATTCGCACCTTTGGCAGGGACAGCATCGAGACGGAAAATCACGCGCGCGCCTTTGCCGCTGAGCACGGCATGACCTACGTGCCGCCTTACAATGACCCGCTGGTCATCGCCGGACAGGGCACGATCGGAGTGGAGCTTTTGCAGCAGCTGCCCGACCTTGACGCCGTTTTCGTTTCCGTGGGCGGCGGCGGTTTGATCGGCGGCATCGCTTCCTATGTAAAGGGTGTGCGACCCGAACTGCAGATATTTGGCTGTTCGCCGCAAAACTCGCAGGTGATGGCGCTGTCGGTGGCGGCCGGCGACATACTAGATCTGCCCTCGCTGCCCACCCTTTCCGACGGCACGGCGGGCGGCGTGGAAGCAGGCTCGATGACATTTCCTCTGTGCCGCGACTATGTCGATGCCTATATTTCGGTCACTGAGGAAGAAATCGCGGACAGTTTGCGCCAGTTTATGGGCGCGCAGCATATGTTGATTGAAGGGTCGGCGGCGGTGGCCATCGCCGCGTTCCTACAGGTGACTGAGCAGCTGCAAGGCGCGCGCGCGGCGATTGTGCTCTGCGGGGCCAATATCAGCCTAGAAACGCTGCAGGAAATAGTATCATAGAGAACAACGGCCATAACAGAAGTACGGAACTCCCATTAGAGTGCAACGATGATGAATATTTACACGCTTGACCAGATACTGTCAGTGCTGCCGGAAATCGACCTGATTCCCGCCATCGAAGAAGGATTTCGACGCTATTCAGCGGGACAAGCAGTGGTGCCGCCGGTGGGCGAACTGCTGCTGGATAAGGGAGAAGTGCATATTAAGTACGGCTATGTGCAGGACGGGGCGTACTACGTTATTAAGATCGCCTCCGGCTTCTATGGCAATACGGCGCTTGGCCTGCCGACCAGCAACGGCATGATGCTCTTGTTCAGCCAAGAAACGGGGGAAGTGGCAGCGATCTTGCTGGATGAGGGGTATTTGACGGATACGCGAACGGCCGTTGCCGGGGCGATCGCCGCCAAATACCTGGCCCCCGACAATGTGCACAGAATCGGTATCGTGGGCACGGGCATCCAGGCGCGTTTGCAGCTGCAGCATCTGCGCGAGGTGACCGCATGCCGGGACGTGCTGGTGTGGGGGCGGGGCGCGCCGCAGCTTGAGGCGTACCGCGAGGAGATGGCGGCGCTTGGATTCCAGGTGGAGATGACGCTTGATACGGTCGATTTGCAGGAAAGCTGCAATCTGATCGTGACGACAACGCCGGCCAGCGAGCCGCTGCTGCACGCCGCCTATGTCCGGCCGGGCACACATATAACGGCCGTGGGCAGTGATGTGCCGCACAAGCAGGAGCTGGAAGGGCAGATTCTGGCACGGGCAGATTTGGTGGCAGCCGACAGCATTCCCCAATGCCTGGAACGGGGAGAGATTTACCAGGCGATTAAGGCGGGCTTGCTGGAGGCGGATCAGTTGCTTGAGCTGGGGCAGGTGATCAGCGGAGATGTTCCGGGCCGTACGAACGCGGAGCAGATCACGGTCGCCGATTTGACGGGCGTGGCAGTGCAGGATATCGGCATTGCGACGGCTGTTGTGCAGCGGCTGCTGGCTGCCTGACGGCGGGGTAGTGACGATCAGATCGCTTTCCCGCCAAGAGTGGGGTTGGAACTCATGAAAGTTGGCGTCAATGTCGCGATATTCGATAATGAGCGCATTCTGCTTACCAGGCGCGCTGATTTCGGCGTCTGGTGTTTGCCTGGCGGACACATTGAGCCAGGCGAATCGGCCGCACAGGCCGCTGTTCGCGAGACCGCTGAAGAAACGGGATTGAGCGTGCGGCTGCAGCGCCTGATCGGCATCTATTCCATTCCAGAGGCAAAGGCCTGGGTCAATCTAATCATTCTGTTCGCTGCACAAACGGTTAGCGGGACCTTGCTGGCCCAGGAGGAGGAAGTCCTGGCCATTGGCTTTTTTGCTGATGATGAGCTGCCTCCTGACATGTTGTGGGGACACCGCCAGCGCGTCCATGACGCTTTCGAAGGCAAAGAAGCCGCGGCTGTTTGGCGGCAGCATGTGCCATTTGACCCGACTGCGAACCGCGACCTGCTGTATGGACTGCAGGGAGCATCCGGGCTGTCCGGCGAGGATTTTTATGCGCAGCAGTTCGGTTGGGACGATCCGGAAGAGGATCGACCGGAAGTTGGGATAGGCGCGAATCAGGTAGACCAGTCGCAGTAGCGGTTTGCGAACATTGGAAAGCTAGGAAGGAACCGCACCGTGGAGACATTTATTCTCGAAGCGCAGTTAACCAGTTATCTCTTAGGGGACGACGGCCGTATTCCTAACAACCCCACCCTGCCCCTGCTTGTGTACTCTGCTGCACTACATGTCACGGGCAGCAAAACGGCCGCCGCTTGCGAGCGCGTCTTCAGCGAGAACAATTGGGGAAGCAGCTGGCGCAACGGCATTTACGCGTTTCATCATTACCACAGCACGGCGCACGAAGTGCTGGCCATTGCCCGCGGCTCGGCACGCGTGCATTTTGGCGGCGAGAACGGACCGCGGATTGATGTTCAGGCGGGTGATGTTGTCGTGATCCCGGCCGGCGTGGGGCATAAGAATTTAGGCAGCAGCGGCGACCTGCTGGTCGTCGGCGCATACCCGCGCGGACAGCGCTGGGATTTATGCCGGGGGGAAGCGAGTGAACGGCCGTGGGCGTTGGAGAATATCGCCCGGGTGCCGCTGCCGCTTACGGATCCAGTTTATGGCGGGCGGGGCCCGCTGGTCACGCATTGGCTGGCGTAAGACGGGCATGGCGGCAGGGAGTCCAAGATCTGTGGCAGGACCGGCGCTCTGGCTGGCCGTCTGGTCCCAACGAAAGACGCGTTGGGATGGGGCCGTTCTAGGGATAGACGGTTTTGACGCGGCCGACTTCTCCTGAGACAAGCTGTACTTTGATGCCGTGCGGGTGAGTGGCCGATTTGGTGAGGATTCTCTGCACCGTACCGCGCGTCAACTCGCCTGAGCGCTGATCCTTTTTCTGCACAATGTCTACTTGGCTGCCAATCTGGATGTTCTTGCGTGAACGGCCGTCTTGCTGATCATTCTCCATCGATTATCCCCCGGGTCTACACCTCTGTGGTCTGGTCACTGATTCTTTGTAGATCTTGAAGCAAAAGAGCTCAGAGATGTTAGCTTTGCGACTGCATCGCGGCGATCAATTCGGCGGCGAGGCGCGCAGTTCAACTGCGGCGTTGGCCGTTTCCACGATCAGGGAAACGGCCGTTTTCAAACTACGCCACCTGCCAACCGTGGCCGCACCATGCCCTACGGGGCGACGACCATGGGCATGAAGACTACGTTATTTCCTGGCCCCGTGCCACCGGAGGGTTTGACCGTCTGATTGAGCGCGGCCGAATTGCTGGGAGCATAGCTGGCGTCGCCGCCATACTTGGCAACGATGGCGTGGTCCCCTTCACTCAGCGAGTTCGTAGAGAACGTCGCCACGCCATTGTTGAGCTGGCTGCTGCCCAATGTCGCGCTGCCCTCCGTGAAGGTCACGCTGCCGGTCGGCGTGCCGGTGGCGCTGCTGACATTTGCCGTGAAAGACACCTGCTCGCCGACTTCGGATGGATTAGGGCTGGACCCCAGCGTCGTCGTTGTGCTGGTTCTGTTGTCAAGGACCGTATGCGTGTGGCTGGCGGCACTGCTGTCGAAGGTGGCGTCCCCAATGTACGTCGCCACAATCGTGTGCGGGCCGGGAGACAACGTGCTCGTAGCAAACGTCGCTGTACCATTGTTGAGCTGGCTGGTGGCCAACTGGGCGCCATTTTCAGAGAAGATCACTTGCCCCGCCGGCGTTCCCGTCCCCGCGCTGACCTCGGCGGTGAATACAACCTGCTGGTTCGCAGTGGATGGATTCGGGGTCGAGGCAAGCGTCGTCGTCGTTTCGTCCTTGCAGGCGCCGGTCTGGACTTTGATCACGAATTTGGCCTGGCCTGATGACGGGAAATTGTTGTCAAAGTCACCGGCCTCGCTGTAGCCGGTGCCAAAGTAGGCGCATCCTTTTGCGGTGTCGATGACGGCTGAGGTGAGGTAGTTTTCGCCATTCTTAAACGTGATCGCCGACTGCTGCACCAGCGGGCTGAGACCCACCTCGGCGACCTTGCCCGACTGCTCCTGCGAGCCGAAATACGCCTTGCCGCTGTTCGGATCGATGACGGCCGAGGAGAGACGATTGATGGTCAGCGGGGTTACGCCTCTCCTGGTAAAGGCATTGTTCGGGTTCACATCGACCTCCACAACGCGCCCGGGATTGGTGTTCGTACCGAAGTAAGCGAAGCCTCGAGCCGGGTCAATTACTGCCGAGGTGAGCTTGTCCTCATTTGTAGACAACTCCGCAGCCGCAATGCGCCCGAAGCTGTTGGGCGCCACATTCACTTTGACGACCTTGCCGGGGCTGGTATACGTGCCGAAGTAAGCGAAGCTGTTGGCTGTGTCAATCACCGCTGAGGTGAGCTCATCCTCGTCCGACTGAAGTGTTACGGCCGTTTCCCGCTTAAAATCGTTGGGAGAGATGTTTAGCTTGATGACTTTCCCCGGGCTGGTATCCGTACCAAAATAGGCGAAGCCATTTGCCGTGTCGATCACCGCCGAGGTGAGTCTTTCCTCCCCCTGCTCGAGCTTGACGGCGCCCGCATAGGTGAAGTCAGACAGCCGTACTCTGACCACGCTTGCGGGATTGGTACTGGTGCCGAAGTAGGCGAAGCCATTGGTCGTATCAATGACGGCCGAGAGAATTCCGTCTTCCGTATTGTTGAATTTGAGCGTGGCCACACGGCTGAAATCAGCAAGGCGCACCTTCGTCACTGTACCCGGCTTTTGATAACCGCCAAAGTAAGCGTACCCCGCGCTCGGGTCAATCACCGCTGCCCACAGATTCTGGGCGGCCGTATTCAGTGAGATTTCGCCAACCTTGGCAAAATCCGTCGTACTTACATTGATTTTGTACACGCGCGCCGGGATCTCGTAGGTGCCGAAATAGGCGAAGCTGCGGCTGTTGTCAATCACGCCTGCCCACAGGGGACCACCTGCGGTCACCTGGCCCTCATTGGAGAAAGTGAGCAGATCTACTTTCATCACCAAACCAGATCCGGAGTCCGGCTGCGTTCCGAAATACGCCTTTCCATTTGCTGGGTCTATGACCGCGGATTTGATGCGGCCCGCCGGGTTCGGCGTTGTATTGAGCGCTGCTGTGCGCTGGAAGTTGTTTTCCCTGATGTCGACGCGCACCACGGTGCCTGAAGAGCTGTCGGTGGCGAAGTAGGCATACTCTTTGGCGGGATCGATCACCGATGCGGCGAGGTTCTTCTCGATCTGATCGGCTCCGGAACCATCGCTCAGAGTTATTGTCGCGGCACGGGTAAAGTCGGACAGCTTAATCCTCACTACTTGGCCCGGGCTGGTGCGCGTGCCGAAGTAGGCGTACCCTTTGGTCAGGTCAATCACGGCAGTGCTGAAATTATCCTCGGTTAGGGGCAGCTGCGCGTCACGCGTGAAGTCGCTGAGGCGTATCTTGGCGATGTTGGCGGGAGCGGTATCGGTACCGAAGTAGGCAAAACCGCTGCCGGGGTCGATGACCGCCGAGGTGAGCTTGTTGAGGGCCACATTGCCACCATCAGCCGGCAGCTCCAGGGCGCCGACACGTTTGAAATCGGAAAGACGCACCTTCACAACGATACCCGGGCTGGTGTTCGTGCCGAAGTAGGCGAATCCGGCGACGGTGTCAATCACAGCCGACGCCAGCTTGTCTTCCCCCTCTTTGAGCGTCACCGTGTCGACGCGCGTAAAGTCTGACAGGCGCACCTTGATGACGGTGCCTGGGCTGGTATCGGTGCCGAAGTAGGCAAAGCCGCCTGCCTCATCGATAACCGCTGAAATAATCCTGTTGTCTCCATTTAGCACGAGCGTTCCCTTTTGGACGATGGCGGCCACACGCTGCGGGGCATTTACCGCCAAATCTCGCGCATCAAAAGAGGTGTTCCAGCTGTGTCCGCCGGAGAAGTTTGTCGTCCGAACAGCCGATTCCGCCGCCATATTTGCCGCGCTTACCTGTGTCAAGCCGGTCAGCGCCAGTAGGACGAGTAGAAGTCCCAGGAATGAACGGACCCGCCTGCCGCGCATTGTCGCCAGCAGGCGTAACTTGCCCGTCATGCCTTTTGCAGAAAGCCGCGCCGGATCAACCCCGCTTCCCCGGCTCGCAGCTTTGCCCATCTGATTCTCAATCCGTTTGTTTCCACGTTGCATACTTATTTCTCCTACTTAAGCCAAAATTCTCGCCTGCAGCGGGTACCGCCCCAGCAGCGCGCAGCCAGGGGCGCCTCATACAGGCTCTTTCAATTGTCGTTCCTGTACGGGATTTCTATCCGTGCACAATAAATAATACGATATTAATCTACTTAGATATTACTCCATTTTCTGGCAATATACGACATATTGGGCTGTAAGCACTATCGGGACGACGTTGAGCTACATCCCCTGCCCTATTGACCGCGGAATTGAGGCCAGGGAGCTTGTGGATGCACTGTCTGATAGGGAGGAAGGTGGAGGGCGCAGCGCAAGGCGCGACTTGTGGGGATCAGGTGCCGCGTCTGCTCCAGGTGACCAGGACAACGCCCATGATAACGGCCGTTCCACCCAACAGGCTCTGCGGCGTCGGCCATTCGCCAAACAAGGCAAATGACCAGAGGATGGTGATGACCGGGCTGAGCGTCAGCAGGATGGTCAGGATGCTCAAATCAATGCAGCGCATAACGAGATAATAGAGTGACCGGCTGATAGTCACATTCACCGTGGCCGCCAGCAGCAGAATCAGCCATGCCTCGCGCGCCGAGGGCAGCACCATCTCGCCGCGCCCGACAGTGAAGATCAACAGGAACAGGCAGGAGGTCAGCATACGGAACAAGAGGAAATTGGTGAAGTCGATTTCCCCGCCATGCCGCTTGACAATGGCGGCATGCAGCGAGTAGCTGAAGGTAGAAGCCAAAACAAGCAGCGTGCCCAACCAGAGCGTGCTGCTGCGGTCACCTGGCTGGAAGCTAATGATGAAAACGCCAACGACGGCGAGGGCGGCGCCGATTTTCTCGCCGCGATCCAGTCGCTCTTTGAGCCAGAAAATGCCGAAGCCCAGCGCGAAAATGGTGCCCATGCGCGCCAGCAGAGAGGCGGTGCCGGGGTCGATATAGCTGACGGCGGCGAAACTCCCCGACGTGGCCAGGGAAATCAGGAAGCCGATGACCAGAAAAAACCCGACATTATCGCGGAATACGCGCCAATCTATCTTTCGGGTTACGGCGGCGAATATGGCGATCTGGACCAGCGCCAGGGTCATGTAATAAAAAGAAGCTGTGGTTGGCGGCAGATATGGCTGTAACAGGCGGGCAAAGACGAAATGCAGGCTGTCGACCAGGACCAGAGCGATCACCATGGCCGAGAATTTGTTCATACGCTATTGGCCTCTGCCGGGCAGCAGGGGAGAGCTGTTATTGGTAGGCCCCAGAACCGGGGCGCTGGCGTTACGCTAGAAGGCTGGCGGCTGTTTTCCCGCTCTGTGACAGGCAACGGCCGTTGGCCTAAAGCCACAATCCCTGTTCCTGCAGGGTCTCCAGCAGCATCTCACTGACCCGCCGGTGCAGTTCTTTGGAATATTTGAACTCTGAGGTGTAGTAATCGGTGACGCTGTTGATCCCGGCTTCGGCGAGTTTGACGCGCACTGATTCCACGGAATTGTAGCGCTCCCACGCTTTCTGCGCGCGCTCAGCATGCGCCTGGCGAATCTGCTCATCCGACAGACGCTGGTATGTCTCCTGGTGCACCATCACGTCCAGGGGCAGGCGGTCGCGAAGGGCGGGATCTTCGGCCGGATGGCCGAGCACAACGGCTGTTACGGGGAATACGCCCGGCGGCAGGTCGAGGAGCTCGATGATCTCGCGGGCCGCCCACCAGGTTGTCCCCAGGTAGCAAATGCCCAAGCCCTTAGACTCCGCTGCCAAGCAAAATGTCTGGGCGGCGATCACAGCGTCTACGGTGCCTGTCAGAAAACCCAGCAGGTCATCGAAGCTCTGTTTCGAATTGTTAACGCGTATCCATTCGCGCATGCGGAAAAGATCGGCGCAGAAAGTGAGCAGAAGCGGCGCCTCGAGGATCATCTCCTGCTCCACGTGCAGTTCGTACATCTTCTGTTTGCGCGCCTGCTCTCTGGTTACAATCACGGACCATGTTTGCATGTTGCCGGCGCTGGAACTGCGCAGGCCGCTGTAGAGAAGCTCATTCAGCAGCGCATCGTCAATATCTTCGGACGTAAAGGATCGAATGGAACGGTGGGAATTGGCTAGATCAAGCATCGCGCTATTATATCGCGCACTGCCCGGCCTACAATAGAAAGCGGCAAGGTGACACCGGGTATTTGAGGTACCGGTGCTGCAGCCGCGAATTCCCAATCGCGTATTGCCGGCCACATGACACATTCAGAAGCAAGAGGGATCTTCCTGCTGTCGCCGGATGATTTCACACAGTTGAAGAGCCCTATTTTCCGGAAATTGTTTTCGTTCCTTATTCGCCTGATTGGGCTAAAATGGGCGGCTGTGATCATCTGAGCATCAAAGTAATCGGGAGTATTGAACGGTATGGATCAGAATGCGAGCATTATTATGGGTGCGGCTTTGCTGTTTTACACCATCGGAGTCTGGGGCGAGCGCCTGTCAGGACAATTGAAGTGGTGGCACTTCGCCTTTTTTGTCCTTGGGCTTGTTTGTGATACCTGGGGTACAGGAATGATGTTTGAGGCAGTTGGCGGCATGACCTATGACGTTCATGGCATCACCGGGCTGATTGCGATTCTGCTCATGCTCGTCCACACCGTCTGGGCCTTTGTCGTCCTCGTGAGAGGCAACGAGGAAGCGTTGAAGAAGTTCCACAAGTTCAGCATTTTCGTCTGGTTGGTCTGGTTGATCCCCTATTTCAGCCCGATGTTTTTTGCCCTGGGAGCCTAGTCCGCAAAGTGTGGGCAGGGCAGCGGAACCCGGCAGTGAAAAGAGGCAGCTGACGTGAGTCTACTGGCCAGGATCGTCAAGTTAATGCTGCCGGTGCAGCTGCGCGGCTGGTCGCAGGGCTCCGTCGAGGAGCAGCGCGCGAGACAGGCGAGAAACGGCCGTTTCACCCGGCTGCCGGCTGACATTCAGTGCCGGCCGCTCACCGTGGACGGCGTAGCGGCCGAATGGATTGCGCCGCCTGACGCAGGGTCGGGCGTGCTCCTCTACCTACACGGCGGCGCCTATGTCCTGGGATCAATCGATACGCAGCGCGAATTGATCGCTCGGCTGGCGACGGCCAGCAACGTGCGTGCTCTAGCCGTCAACTATCGCCTGGCACCCGAAAATCCATATCCGGCAGCCCTCGACGATGTTAGGACGGCTTATTCTTGGCTGCTGGCACAGGGCGTCGAGCCATGCCAAATCATCCTCGCCGGCGATTCTGCAGGTGGCGGGCTGGCTCTGGCATTATTGGCCTCCCTGCGCGATAGTGGAGAGCCGCTGCCGGCCGGGGCTGTCTGCATCTCCCCGTGGACAGATCTGGCGCTCAGCGGAGCCTCCATGCAGGAGAAGGCGAAGGCGGATCGCGTGCTCGATCCGCAGAGCTTGCAGAAGTATGCCGGGATGTATGCGGCGGACCATGCGCTGGAAACGCCCTACATCTCGCCGCTATACGCAAATCCGCACGATTTCCCACCGCTGTTGATTCAAGTCGGGGCTGATGAGATACTGCTGGATGACGCGCTGCGCTTTGCCGTGAAAGCACGGGCGGTGGGTGTCGACGTCGCCTTGGAAGTGTGGGATGGGATGTTCCACGTCTTTCAGATGGTGGCTGTCTTGCCTGAAACGCAAGAAGCGGTGGCGAATATCGCCGAATTTGTTACAACCTGCCTCAATAAAGCGGAGTCTGTATGACATTCATTAAAGTGCTAATTGTTGGCTTCCTTATCCTGGAGACGACCAATATCATCGCGCTCTACTTTTTTCCAGATTCAAAATTGGCGAACAGTGTTGGCGTTTTTAAGGCGTGGGAAACGTCGAAACAAGATCCTGAGATACACAATTTCACCAGCTATCTGGTCAACTGGATCGCCGGGTCGAAGCTGATCTTCATTTGTTTGCTGCTGGTTATCCTCTTCACGGGGAATGAACGCACCTTGACCCTGACTGCCCTCGCCCTGTCGATTGCGATCGCTTCCTTTTACTGGCGGCTGTTTCCGCTGATTCGCAAGATGGATCGTGATGGGCAAATTGATCCTGAAAAGTATTCGGCCGTCCTGGGCTGGATGATCCTGGCCTTCGTCTTGCTCTTTGGCGCAGCGTATGTCTTGTCGCTGCGCGGCTAGCTGCCAGGCGGGCCATGTGGCTGGCAGCCGCCTTTGTGAACGGCGCTTGCCGCCTGAGTTTCTGCTTGACGGGGTACGGTAGTGGAAAGAAACACTTATTTGGCGCGCATCGGGTATACGGGTTCAACGGCTGCGACGGCCGCCACCCTGCGCGCGCTGCACCTGGCTCATTTGCGCAGCGTGCCTTTTGAGAATCTAGATATCCATCTAGGCCGCCCCATCACGCTCGATCATGCAGCGCTATACGACAAAATCGTACGGCGGCGGCGTGGCGGTTTCTGCTATGAACAGAATGGGCTGTTCGCCTGGCTGCTGGAGACTTTGGGCTTCGAAGTACGCCTGTTGTCCGCGCAGGTCGCCGGAGCAGATGGCCGGCTCGGCGCGGATTTCGATCATCTGGCGCTGCACGTGCGCTGTCCGGACGGCGCCGCGGCGACAGAAGCTGCGTGGCTGGTCGACGTAGGCTTTGGCGACAGCTTCAACTCGCCGCTGCGTTTGGACAGGCCTGGTGAAGCGCAGCCGGACGGGCTACGCGCCTACCGGATAGAGCAAGAGAATGCTTTCCACACCCTTTGGCAGCGCAGCTACGACGGGCGCTGGGTGAGGCAGTACAGGTTTGCGCTGCAGGCGCGACAGCTCGCAGACTTCGCGCCAATGTGCGCCTACCATCAGACGTCGCCCGACTCCCATTTCACACAGCGGCGCGTTTGCACGATGGCCACTGAAGATGGCCGTGTTACATTAGCGGAGCAGACGTTGATCAGTACAAGAAACGGTGAGCGGCTGGAACGGCCGGTAGACCCGGATGCCTACCGGCGGCTCCTGGCGGAACAATTCGGCGTGGAAATCGGTCAGCCCGGCGCGGAGCACTGAAGGCACCGGAAGAGGTCCCCGGCGCCGTCGCCCTGGCCCCGGTAGGCATCGCGGTCATTATCGCGCGCATTGCCCTGGCGATGGTCCAAAAGTATGTGGTACAACATCGCCAGATCGGACCGCAGGCGCAGCAGGACACGCAAGATTGACTGAATCTATAGCAGCTATACGAAAACAGCTGCCGCACATCTCTTCGAACAACGTCCTGCAGCACAGTGGTATCCGCGATCAATCCGCTGCCTGTTCCTGACCATGCCTGGGCTCTGCTCGCGCCATCCACGCCTATACAGAGTGGGCGAATTGGGATAAACTGGACGGTGTCTCCACCAAGTTCGTACGCGCAGTGAAAGGAGAAACATATCATGAAGAGAATTATCAGCTTGATAGTGGCGACGGCACTGCTAATAAGCGGCGCTGCAATTGCAGCCGCGGCGCTGGAACTCGTTAGAGATGGCGGCTTTGATTCCGGCC
Organism: uncultured Chloroflexia bacterium; assembly: GCA_963767495.1. GTDB lineage: Bacteria > Chloroflexota > Anaerolineae > Promineifilales > Promineifilaceae > JAACFF01. The sequence continues at coordinate 262,094 of CAVYDY010000004.1, read as the reverse complement.
TAAACGAGTGGACGATCCTCAGCGGAACTGGTGAAATGGGCCAGGAAGGCGGCGAGTGCGAAGCGGGCGCCGCCCGGCTCTTCGCCGATTCTGGGGACGCCAGCTATTATCAGTGCAACCCCCTACCGGCGGAGGCGAGTAATTGGACGCTGTCGGCCGACATGAGCGCAAGCGGCGGCGATACGGCCGCCGTTACCGCCAATTTCTACAGCTCGGCGGACTGCGCCGGCGGAACTGCCAATGTCACGCACAGCGTGACTATCGAACCATCAACGAATCCGTCACCGGAAAGTTTCACCTACAGTGTGGCCGGCGTCGCCCAGTCCGTTGAAGTCCTGCTCAAGGCAACCAACGTTGAGTCTCCTGACAGCGTTTCCGGCTGTTTTGACAATATTTCGCTGGTCGCCAATGACGCGGTGGCGGTGACTCTCACTGGTATGCAGGCGGAAAGTGGGCCTCCCCTACCCTTGGCAATCCTTCTGGCAGTTGGCCTGGGTGTGATTGTCTCAGTGGCACTGTTTCTGGGTGGCAGGCAGCGGCCATAGCGTCCGGCCGGCGGAAAATTAGCAGTGAGACTGGGTATTCTGGATGCACTGCCATCCCTACAGTAGACCATATCAACTGGCGCGGCTCCCTGGTGGACACCTATATCCGCTTTCTGGAGAAGGTCAAGGCGCCGTTGAACTATGTCGTCTCCGAGGTCAACAACGGTCACTTCCCGGCATCGGTCGACAAATGTGACGCCTATCTAGTCAGCGGCAGCGTCAATGGGACCTATGATGACCAGCCAAGGATCGGCGAACTCATGCAGTTTGTGCGCAGCGGCGACAAGGCTGGCATCAAATTGGTGGGCATTTGCTTCGGCCACCAACTGCTGGCGCATGCCCTCGCCGGACTTGCAGGAAACGGCCGTGCGCTCCCTGGAAAACGGTCGTCCTGATAACGAACACGTCGCCCATTGGATTGTCAGCTTTCTGACAGCGTGAATGGAAGCCGCTCATAACAAGCATCTACAGTATCAAACCAGGAGACACCTTCGCATGTCAGAGAAGAACAATGAGCTGGCAACAATCCCAAACACGGAAGTGCATCTGCTGCCGTCGACTTATGTTGATCAAACGTACAAAATCCTGGTCGCCAAGCCCAAGAATTATCCCGAATCCACTGACGCCTATCCCACTCTGTATGTGCTTGACGCCAACTGGCATTTTGGTTTGGTCACCCAACTCTTGCGCACAATGCAAATCTATGGCGAACTGCCGGAAATTCTCGTCGTTGGTATCGCCTACCCCACGGAAATTGAGGGGGATTTGTGGGCGCTTCGTGCACGCGATTACACGCCTACCGAAGATAAGGAGTGGCCGGCGAGCTTCACGGAAACCTATGGATTGCCCTTAACAGAACTTCCGCAAGCATCCGGCGGATCTTCAGATTTCCTGAGTTTCATCCGTCATGAGTTGGTTCCCTTAATCGACAGCAAGTATCGTGTCGATGCGCAGGATCGGGCGATTGCCGGATGGTCATTGGGTGGTCTTTGCGCGCTGCACGCGCTGTTTGATGAACCTGACTTGTTCAGCCGCTATATGATCCTGAGCCCGTCTATCTGGTGGGATGACAAGATTATTCTAACGTATGAAGAAGAATTCGCCGCTAATAGTTCGCGGCTCCCAGTTAAATTATTCTTTTCAGTAGGCGATCAGGAAGGCGCCATGATTACAAACATGGCGCTGCTGCTGGATATTATTGAGAAGCGCAATTATCGAGCGCTGGATCTAACAAAGCTGCTGCTGGAAAATGAAACGCATTGGACGGTAGTGGCTAATTCGTATTCCAGAGGAGTCCGCGCTGTATTCGATTGAAGCTTCAGCAGTACTGGTCTAGAAACAGCTGCGTGCGCTTTGAGCCGCGTGATAGCCGCACATGCCATGAACGCCGCCGCCTGGGGGTGTGGAAGCTGAGCAGATGAAAAGGCCGGGCAGCGGGGTACTGTATGGATCGCGGCGCATAGTTGGCCGGGTGAAGAGCTGGCGCCAGTTCTGCACGCCGCCGTTGATGTCGCCGCCGATGTAGTTGGGATTATAGCGCTGGAAATCCCGCGTGTTCATCGTGTTCCTGGCCAGAATGAGATCGCGGAACCCGGGAGCGAAGCGCTCGATCTGTCGTTCAATAGGTGCGGTCATGTCCTCTGTGGAACCGTGCGGCACGTGGCAGTAGGCCCAGGCGGTCTGTTTGCCGGCCGGCGCGCGCGCGGCGTCAAAGAGGCTCTGCTGTGCGACGAGCGTGTAAGGCGTGCCGGCATGTTCTCCCCGCCAGATGGCCTGTTCACTCTCACTTATCTCCACCAGCTCGGCCCCCAGATGAACAGTTCCCGCGCGGCGGCAGGAAGCAGCCGTCCAGGGAATCGGGCCGTCCAGCGCCCAATCAACCTTGAAAACACCGGGTCCATAACGATATTTCTCCAGCTGGCGGCGGTAGGCGGCAGGCAGCAGTTCGCCCGCTATACGCAGTATTTGGCGCGGTGTGAGATCAAGCAGCACCGCGCGCGCCGGGGGCAGCTCCGCCAGAGAGGTCACCTCGTGACCGGTGACAATTTCGCCGCCCAGGTCGGCGAGATAGGCAGCAAGCGCGCCGGCAATGGATTGTGCGCCGCCGCGCGGCAGCGGCCAGCCGGCGACATGGGCCAACGTGCCCAGCACAAGGCCAAAGGCGGCCGTGATCGGCCACTCAAGAGGCATCATGCTGTGCGCAGCCAAACCAGCGAAAAGCGCCTGCGTTCTTGGGGATCGAAAGAGGGTCCGCGTAGCTCTTGAGGCCGGCCAGAGGGCGCGCAGGCCGAATTGAGCTAGGAGCAAAGGATGGGACGGTAGGCGCAGCGGCCCCAGAAATTCACCGGCCAGCTTGTCCCAGTTTTCAACGAGGGGCGCAAAAAGACCATAATAGGCGATTCTGTCCTCCCCAAGCGTCAACGATGTCTGGTCGAGATCGCGGAGCAGAGCCAGTGCCGTGCCGTCGTCGAATGGGTGCGCCACAGGTATATCGGGCTGGATCCACTCAAAGTCGTAGTCAGCCAGGGGAACGCTCTTGAAGAACGGGGAGCCGATGCCCAGGGGATGAATAGCGGAGCAGATGTCGTGATGAAAGCCGGGGAGCGTCAGTTCGGCCGTACGCAGCCCACCGCCGATGGTCTCTCGCGCCTCCAGCAGGAGCACGCGCAGTCCTTCCCTGGCCAGCGTAATCGCCGCGGCCAGGCCGTTAGGTCCGGAGCCAACAATGATCGCATCGTATTGCATGGTAGGAGATCGGCGTGCTAGCGAATCGCGCCAATTATAGCGGATCCGGCGTGAGTGTGCGCGTAGGCATATGGGCGAGGCAGCCGGGCGGTGGAAGCTGACGCATAGCCTGGTTGACTCCCAACCACCTTGCCCTAACGCGCAGCTGCTTTCGAGAAGCTGCTAATGCCCGATTGCAAACATTAGACTGGGGCAGCGATGCTTGCCAGCGCTGCTTCTTCGCTGTCAAAGATGACGATTGATTCATTCAAGCGCGTCAGCTCAAAGATCTGCTGGTAATGATCGTTCAGTCCATAGGCAAGGAGCCGCTGTCGCTGGCGCCTGACGCGAATGAGCAGGGTTACCAACAGCCCGATACCGGAACTGTTCATATAGTCCAGATCGCTGAAGTTGAGGATGATGACTTTTGTGGCGTCGCTGCTGGCTTCATTGTAAGCGGCCATCAGGGCGTCTTCGGAATAGCCGTTGATATCGCCAGAAATGTCGATTATGGCAGTCGTGCCGGCCGTTCTGCGAATGTTGGTCTTTAGACTATTGGGCATACAGTGCTCCTTGTCAGTCTACGCGAAAATCCAAATGTAAAGAAGAGTCTGGAAATCTCCGCAGGACTGCGTGCTAGCGAATATCGATGAAGTCAGATAGGCGCGTGATGGTGAATATCTCGCGGTAATGGTCAGTCAGGCCAACGGCCGCTAGGGGAATCTGCGCCATGCGTGCCTTGGCCAGCAGACCGACGATCAAGGCGATGCCGGTGCTGTTGATATAGTCGACCTGGTTGAAGTCGAGGGTAATCTGCGAGGGACCGGAAGCCTCCGCTTCGGCGTAGGCGCTGGCCAGCTCAACATCGGCCAAACCGTTTATCTCGCCCGTGAGTTCAATTATCGCCCTATCGCCATCCTGTACAGCAGCTGCTGAAAACTCAGTTCTCGTCAAAGTCATGATTGTTCTCCATTCCCGCTGTCCAGGAGCACCGTCAGGGCAACCGTGTGATGCGAGTCGTCTTGTGTGATAGTCAGGTCATCTACCATATTCTCAATCAAGAAGAGGCCCCAGCCGCGCGGCGTCTGCTTGCCGGCCAGCTTAGCATTCAGGTCAGGCGCTTCTGCTTCACGGTCTATTGGACGCCCCCCACCCTGATCGCTGATAGCCACGCTCACGGCTGCGGCGTTGGCAGTAACTCTGATTAGCACCGGCTTCTCGGGATCAAATCCGCTGCCATGTTCCATTGCATTCATGGTCGCTTCAGCAACGGCCGTTTTCAGGCGTTCGATCTGCACGTCGCTCATCGGCAGGTCGCTGACGGCGGCAGCGACCTGCTCCATCGCCTGGCGTTCATTTCCGGGCTGGCTGGCTACTTCAAACTGGTCTACTTTACGCCATCCCGCAGTCGTGCCGCTGCCGGTGGCAGCGGTGGGAGCCGCATGCTGTAGCGTGACAAGGGTGACATCATCTTCCTGCTCCCATCCCGGCCCAGTGAATCGAGCAAGTTCTTCAAGCAAGAAGTCGTTCAGCGTATCGCCATCCACATGATCGGCCATCAGATCTTGAAGCAGCGGGAAGCCGAACATTTCGCGCTGCGGGTTGTGGGCTTCGACCAGGCCATCACTGTAGAGAAGTACGTGCTCTCCGGGAGCCAGCATCGTCTCTTTCTCTTCATATGTCATCCCCTGCATCAGCCCCAGAGGCATGCCCGTGGCACGCAGCTCAACAACGCCGTCGGCCGTGTATCGATAAGGGACATCATGGCCGGCATTGGCAAATCTCACATGTCCAGTCGCCGGATCAAGCAGCGCATAGAAACAGGTAACAAACATTTTCTGCGGGATCTGCGGGAATAGAACATCGTTAGTGCGTTCCAGAACCGCGCCGGGATCGACAAGACGTTCTGCCGCAGAGCGCAAAATGCTGCGCGTCGTGGCCATGACCAGCGCCGCAGGTACGCCTTTGTCGGTCACGTCAGCGACAATGAAGCCGATCTTGCCGTCGGGAAAATGGACGAAGTCATAGAAGTCGCCGCCCACCTGCCGCGCGGGTTGGTAGTAGGCCGAAACTGACCAGCCAGCCACATCCGGCACCTCTTTGGGCAGCAACGTGTGCTGGATAATGCTGGCTACACGTAATTCCTGCTCGATTCGTTCTCGCTCCGCCGCTTCCACTTTCTGTTCTTCGACAAGCTGGGCGACACGAAGGGCCGGCGCCGCCTGCGTGGCCAAGTCGCTGAGCAGTTTGCGGTCGTCGCTGGAATAAGACTGCTCGCTCAAACGCGGCCCGAGGTTGATCAGGCCAATGAGTTCGCCTTGGCTGACCAGGGGCACGATCAGCGTGATGCCGGCGGCGCGAAGCGTATCGACAGCGGCTGATTCCAACAGCAGATTATCGACCTCAACAACACCGCTGGCGTTCTGTAGATAGGCCAGAAGGGGATCGTTGGCGGCTATCTCGATCTGGGGCTGTTCGATATCCGATGCGGGCTGCGCCTGAGCAATGGCCACCGATTCCTCGGCGATCGTTTGCCGCCTGATGCCTCTACGCCAGAATGATCCTAAAGTCGTCATCGTGCCCTCAGTCTACTTCTTGAACGTCTGCCAAACGTTACGAAAGTCTTTGTTAGATGTGCCAATCCTGGAGTCAGTTCACTTGGTCGTGAGATCAGTCCCCTGGTTTTCCGCGTGTATGGCGGGCTCAGACACCAGCCACAGGCTCAGGGATTCTGGCTGCATCGACTGCTGGATGACACGCCCCAACTGGGCGGTTAGATGTTCCAGATCCACTTCGTCGCGAGCGGTCTGTGCAAACTGTTCCAGGGCGAGAGCGGCATCGTAGCCGGAGCGGTAGAAACGGCGGTCGATAAAGGCTTGCAGGCGCTTACGCAGCGGGTTGAACAGGGCGGCGATGATGAGCGTGCTGACCACGATGGCCAGCGGGCTTTCCTGGCCCGTAATGGCAACGAATGTCGTTTGAGCCAGCAGAACGACGCCGAAGTAGATGGCGACTAGAACGGCTGTCAGCAGCCCGTAAACCAACCCGCGACGAATGATGATATCAATGTCGTAGAGGCGGTAACGCAGGAGGGAAATGCCGATGCCCAGCAGGGGCGCCAAGAAAGAGGCGCTGACCATCACATCGCCAATCACGTAGCCGGCCGCATTCAGCGAGAGACCGGCGATTACCATCGCGGCCATCAGCGCAATGCCCGCCAGCAGCCATTTCATCTGCTGCCGCTGTAAACCTGCGCTGCGACGATAACGCGCGATGATCTCACCCAGAACAAGCAGGATGGTCAGGGGCATAAAGAATACGCCGAGGTTGAACAGAAGGAAAAGCATGCCTTCATTGGCGAAGGAGAAGAAGGGATTGTCTATCTGGAAAGCGGAGACCATCGGCGTGGTCAGACTGGCCTGCACGAAGATGGGCAGTACAAAGAGCGCCAGCGAGCAAAGGATCAGCGTGCGCCAATGTGCTGATAAGAAACGGCCGTCAGGGAAGATAGCCAGCATGAGCAGCACGCCGGCATAGAGCACAATCCAGGCCCAGTTGCTTATCCAGCCGGCGAATCCCGCTGCGGGAACGCTGCTGGTGGTGAAGGCGCCATAGATGGCCCACTCCTGAAGCGCGACCATTGCGGCACCAATCAGACCGATAAGAATCAGCAGCCAGCCGACGCGCTGACCCGGACGCTCGCTGACGATAAGAAATCCCAGCAGTGCGGGAACGAGCGTCAGGACGAGCGCCTGGCCGATGATGCCAACCCATTCAAACAAGCTGCCGCGTGCCCCACCTGGCGAACCCCAGGAGGGCGGCACGACCGTCTGGCGGTTGAGGTAGAAAAGCAGCAGAGCAATCAGCCCCAAAACGGCCGTGGCGACAAGGCAAATCCCAGGCAGGATCCTCTGCCAGGTCGGAGATTGCTCGTTTGCGGCAACGGCGCGAATACTCATCAACTAATTCATTTCCTCCGGCTTTAACAGCAGCCGCGAAACAAAGGTCACAAATCGCATCATTTCTTTGTCCAAATAGTAATTGACTGCGGCTGCATCGTATCTTGAATGACCTGCCGCAGATCAGCAGCCAATGCATCGATCTTCACTTCGTCACGCGCCGTCTGTGCGAACTGCGCGAGTGCCAGGGCGGCGTCATAGTTGCGGCGGTAGAAGCGGCGGTCGATAAAGCCTTGAATGCCACGTCGCAGCGGGTTGAAGAGTGCGGCGATGAGCAGCGTGCTGATGACGATTGCCAGCGGGCTTTCCTGCCCGGTGACGGCCACAAACGCTGACTGCGCGACAAGGACCAAGCCAAAGTAGATCACTATCAGCAGCGCGGTCAGCAGGCCATAGACCAGCGTGCGGCGGATGATGATGTCAATATCGAAGAGGCGGTAGCGCAAAATGGCGATGCCGATGGCGATTGGGATGGTCAACAGGCCCGGAATAAACAGGAAATTCAGCAATAGATTATCGGATATCGAACTGTTCAAGAAGGTAGGGACATAGATCAGCGCGAAAAATGCGCCGGCATAGAACAACCATTTGATCTGCTCTCGTTCCACCGCTCCTGCCCGGTGGAAACGCACAAAAATGGCGGAGGCACAGACAATTGTCAACAGCGGCAGCAAGACAAACCATGGGCCGAGCAAATACTCATCAAACCACGTCGAGCGGATAAAGCCAATCGGATTGGAGACCCGCCACGGATCCCCTTCGACCGGGCCGATTTCCAGCGCAAACGTGACAAAGAAGAAGAATGCGAGACTCATACCCAAACCCAAATAGATCGGCCAACGCCAGCGAGGCGTCAGCGGCTTGCCCGTTGGAAACAGGACCAGGATAAAAAGGACAGGCATGATCAGCAGCAGCCAGCCCCAGGCGCCGAACCACAGCGCGCCGAAGAGAAGCAGTGAAGGGTCAGCCGGAACGGTAGAGAACTGGTCGAGATAGCTCTGTACCGGGATGGCAAACACCAGCGCGGGGAGTATGAGCAGCAGCCCGATCACATTGCGAGGCTTGCGCGAGATGATCAAAGCGCCCACGCCGGCAAAGACGATGGGACCCAGGCTCCAAGCGACCGAGTTTATTACGTCAGACAGAGTGGCCGCAGCGGATAGGCTTGCCAGATTGAAAAGCAGCTGCGCGACCGCGCTGAAAGCAATTAACCCGAACAAGAACCAGGCAAGGATGGTTTTTCGTTTATCACTCATCGTTGTTTTTCACAGCCGGTTACTCCGCTATCAACAAAACGGTATCGAGATTGTATCATAATACTATGCAACTTAAGAAATCGTTCTTGGGCGAACATGACGTATTAGTAGCTTCAGAGCGTCTGCTGAACGTTACAGAGATTCCCCATAGCGGTCATTCTGGACGATTACGGGCAACTAAAGTAGTATAAAATGAATACTGGTTTGTATTATCTCATGGTGGTAGGCGACTCGTGAAACATCTAAATCTGTTCTTTCTAGGCTCGCCGCGCATTGAGCGCGGGGAAAATGTGATCAGTCCCGACACGCGGAAGGCGATAGCTTTGTTGGCGCGGTTGACGTTGTCCGGCGAACGCTTGTCGCGCGATATGCTGGCCGCTTTTTTGTGGCCAGAGTCGGACGAGCGGCGAGCGAAAGCGGCTCTGCGACGTACGCTGTCCGACCTGAAGAAGCATAGCGGTGAGGGGGCGCTGCTGATCAGCCGAGATTCTCTAGGCGTAAACTTGGGCAGCGTGTGGTGTGATGTGCTGGCCTTCCAGGAAGCGTTGTCGGCCGTCCAGGAACACGGGCACGCAAGAGGGATTTGCGACGGTTGTCTACCGCGGGCTGAAGCGGCTATTTCTCTCTACCGGGATGATTTTCTAGCCGGCTTTTACCTGCGAGACAGCCGCCAGTTCGACGACTGGCAGCTGCAGCAAACGGAATATTTGCGCCGCGAATTCGCTGCTTTGTTGGAACTGGTGGTACAGACCAAGGAGCTGGCAGGAGCTTTCGAGGAAGCGATTCCCCTGGCCCAGAAATGGCTGCAGCTCGACCCGCTGCGCGAAGAAGCACACCGCCATCTGATCCAGCTCTATACCTGGACGGGGCAGCGCACTGCGGCCCTGAAACAGTACCGCAGCTGCGTACGCTTCCTGGAAGAAGAGTTGGGCGTGGCCCCGCTGGAGGAAACAACGGCGCTCTACGAAGCGGTGCTGGAAGATCGATTGACGCCGCCGCAGATTGAACTGCCCCCTACCCCACTGGCTGCCACAGAGGCTGCCGGGTCCAGGCAGACGCCGGCGGCGATTCCTTTTGTCGGCCGCGAGAAGGATCTGGCGGCGGCGAACAAGATTTATGATCAGGTGGGCCCGGACGGCCGTTTCCTTGTGTTGTCCGGCGAAGCGGGCATCGGTAAGACGCGGCTGGCAGAAATATTCCTGGACGGGCTGGGAAGGGCCAGCATCCTGCGTGCACGTTGCTACCCCGGTGAAACGCAGCTGACGTTTGCTCCATTCGTGCAGGCTATGCGCAGTGGTATGCGCAGACCGGACGCTGCCGCGCTGCTAAGCACACTGCCTCCGGCGGCCCTGGCCGAGGCGGCGCGACTACTGCCGGAGCTGGAAGATGATATTCCCGATCTGCCTGCCGCACCACCCCTGGATTGGCCCGGCGCGCAGGGCCGCTTCTTCGATGGCTTGGGACGGGTGCTTGATGCCCTATTGAGCGGCGAACAGCCGGGGGTGCTCTGGTTGGATGACCTGCAGTGGGCGGATACCGCCTCCCTCGATCTACTGGCTTTTCTCGTGCGCCGGCGGCGTGAACGGCCGTCACTGCTCCTCGTTTGCTGGAGAAGCGGCGATCTGACCGGCAGCAGCCCGCTGCGTTCGCTGTTGGCCGAGGCGCGTCGTGAAGGCATGGGGGCCAGGGTCGCTCTGGCGCGCTTGCAGCCGCGGATGGTGGCTGAAATCGTCGCCGCCTACGGCAGGGAAGCGATAGCTTCAGAGGGCGACCAGTTCAGCGAGCGCCTCTATGCGGAGACGGAAGGGCTGCCTTTCCTGGTAGCCGCCTATGTTCAAACAAGACCTGAGGTGGCAGAAATTCCAGATAGCAACTGGCATATGCCGCCGACGGTTCGCGATCTTTTCCACTCACGCCTGGCGGCGATCGCGGAAACTGAACGACAGATTCTTCAGACGGCGGCGGTAATCGGCCGTGCCTGCGGCTTCCAGCTGCTGCAAACAGTCAGCGGGCGCAGCGACGAGGAAACAATCACCGCGCTAGAAGCCGCCCTGGCGCATTTGCTGCTGATCGAGGAGCCTCCTGATCTCGACTACGATTTTTCGCACCACAAGCTGCGTGATCTAATTCTGGAAGAGATGAGTCTGGCCAGAAAGCGGCTGCTGCACCGCCGCGTAGCCAAGGCGTTGGCCACGCAGCATGGCGCGGCGGAAAAAACACCGAGTGAGATTTCGGCGCGCATCGCCGGGCACTATGAGCAGGCAGGCATGGACCGCAGCGCGGCGGCATACTACTTCCAGGCAGGCGATTATGCACGCTCGCTCTTCGCGAATCGCGAAGCACTGCAGCATTTTCTGACAGCGATGGCCCTTGGTCACCCCGAGCCTTGCGCTCTACACGAAATATGTGGTGATTTACAGGTACGCCTGGGTGAATACTCGGCGGCGCTTAACAGTTTTGAACGCGCGGCCGCAACCTGCGCGCCGCAGCAGCTGCCGCAGTTGGAGCATAAAATCGGGCAAGTTTATTACCGCCGTGGTGAATGGGGATCAGCGGAACAATCTTTCCGACAGGCAGAGAGATCAGCGCAGAAGGCGGCTACAGCGGATGAGCTGGCCTGGTTGTACCTGGATTGGAGCTACGCGGTTTATCGCTCCGGCGATCTGGCCAAGGCGCGGCAGTTGGTGGACAGAGCCGGATCCCTGGCCAGCTCACCGCAGGCAGAAGCACAGCTGCGCAATATTCGCGGCATCCTTGCCCGCCATGATGGGCAGTTGGACGCAGCGGTCGAGCATTTCTCGCGGAGCTACCACCTGGCGCAAGCATATGGCCTCATGAGCATGGAGATTACCTCAGCGAACAATCTGGCCCTGGCGGAAACGGCCGCAGGCGACCACGCTGGAGCACAGCAGCTGTTTGAAACAGCCCTGCGGCTTTGCCAGCGGTATGGCGACCGCCATTGGGAGGCGGCGATACACAACAATCTTGCCGATCTGTTCCATGCGACTGGCCAGGAAGAAGAGGCGATGGCCCAGCTAAAACAGTCGATCAGTATTCTGGCGACTATCGGCCGTGAGGCGGGAGATTGGCAGCCGGAGATTTGGAAGTTGAGCGAGTGGTAGAGGATTGCGGATTGCGGGAGCGATCTGCGCCATCCGTCAATCGGCGCTTATCTGGGGTTCGGGCTCCCTGTTTGCTCGCGGGGCGGTCCAGAGGGTGATCGTTTGGGGCTGCAGGGTCTCCTGCAGGACGGTGACTAGCTCGGCGGTCAAGTTATCCAGATTGGTTTCGTCGCGGGCGGTCTGTGCAAAGCGAGTTAAGACTCGTTGATCGTTGTATTTCTGGCGGTAAAAGCGGCGGTCGATGGCGCCCTGCAGCCACCTGCGCAGGGGGGAAAAGAGCAGGGCAATCAGCAGCGTGGAGATGACCAGGATCAACGTCGACTGCTGCCCCATGAGAACGCCGAACAGCGCTTGCAGCAGGATGACGCTGCCGAAATAGACCAGCGCCAGAACGCCCGTCATGATGACATAGACGGCCGTTTTGCGTATGATGACGTCGATATCAAAGAGCCGGTAGCGCATAATGGCGATGGTGATGGCCACGGGCAGCCCCAGGATGGACAAGACCAGGAACAGATCCAGCCAGAAGCCGGCCCCCCACTCCTCTCTGCCCAAGTTGACGATGACGGCGATCGCATAGACGATGCCAAATATGGCCGCAGCGTAGAGCAGCCACTTGATCTGCTCCTTTTCGATAAGCCCCGCGCGACGGTAACGCACGATCAAGGAAGCGACGCTGCCGATCGTGATGACCAGCAAGCCCGCCATCCAAACTGGCCCAAGCGCGCCTTCCTCAAAACTGTCGGCCGAAACGAAGCCAATCGGATTGCTCAACCGCCACTCATGGTTAATCGGGCCGATTTCATCCCCGAAAGCCACGAAAAGTATAAAGAAAATCCACATGGTGATGGCCAGCCAGTTAACCCAGCGCCAGCGCGGCGAAGGCAGCCGTCCGCTGGGAAAATGCAGCGGAATGAGGATGATGGAGAAGATAAGCGGGATCCAGGCCCATGTGTCGAGCCACAGCAGCGGCCACAGGCCGGGCGTCAGTGCCGTGCGCGGCTCGGCGAAAAAGAGTTCTTTGGCCGCTTCTGGGGCGCCCGCCAGGGCAGCCAGCATCAGCAGCCAGCCTACGCGGTTGCCGGGCTGCCGGGCGATGATCACTGCCGACGTTATGGAAAAGACAACTGGGATCGCCCAGCCCCAGCCGAGCCTCGACGGCAGCTCGGACAAAACCAGCGTATCCCCCTGCTCGCGCAGCCAGAAGAACATGCCCAGCGTGGCCAGCGAAATGCAAAACAGGCACAGCGCCCAGGCAAGAATCGTTGTACGTTTCATCTATATCCCCGGTGCAAGGCACTTGGAAAGGGCCACGCACCCTCTAAAATTGAATATCTAGTTTACGGCTGCTTCGGCCATCATGCCCAGAATAAAGTGCGGCATCATCTCATTCTACGCGCTGGGCAGGAATCACAACAGCACATGATTGCCCGCTTCTAGGGCCAGCGCGGTATAGGCAGCGCTGCCCGGTGAGAGGAAGACCATGCCCACATTCTCCATTGGCGGTTCAGCTTCGAGCATTTCCTGCTCCATAAAGACCTGAAGATCTTCATCACCGAATTTCTCTTTATCACTTGAAATTTTTCTTTGAAAATGGTTTGTGGCAGCCGCTTCATCGCTTCAAAGGGTGAAGTCTGCACAACAGACGGGTGATTGGTTTTCTCTAGTGGTACACCGGCAGCTGCGTTGATGATTGACAACGGTCGTTACCGGATCGTTACAACTTGGACCACCCTCCCCGTCTATTACTCGGCCAATGACTGTAGATAGAGATGAACAGCCGTTAACTCATCCTCGTTGATTTTGGCGATTGACTCCCAGGGCATGCGTTCGCCATCGAGCTGGCTGCCGTCCGGCTTGACGCCTGTGGTGACGGTAGTGATGAACTGCTCAGTTGACCAGGAAGCAGCATGCAGGGCGGAGGGAATGTCGCCGAGCTCAGGCTGGTTTTGCGGGGGCGGCCCACCGCGCATGTCTGGTCCATGGCACATGTCGCAGTAGTATGCGCTGGCAAGATAGGCGCCGTATTCGGCCGTTTCACCGATCTGCGGCATCTCTGTGAAAGGGCGATCGTGGTCGATGTAGGCCGCTGGAATAATATCGCCAAACATCCCGGCAGAGAACAAAATGCGGCCCAGTGCGCCAAGCGACGGTGGCGGGGTTTCATTGTCGCTGGGCGCCATAGATTTGAGATAGGCGATGGTCGCGCCGAGATCCTCCGCACTCCAGCTGATAAAGACTTCAGCGGGCATAATCATGTAGCCACGGCTGTCGGGATCGACTGCGTGGCGGATAGCGCGCACGTAGTCGACATCGCTGAAGTGGCCCACCCCGGCATCCGAGGGCGTGATATTCGGGGCATAGATGGTGGCTATGCCCGCCTCCTCGATCATCGCCTCCCCGGCCAGATCGGGACCATGACAGTCTGTGCAGATACCGCTGACCAGATATTCGCCGCGCGCGAGCGCGGCAGGGTCATTGGGAATGTGGATCGCTTCGACGGCGACATCGTACGCTTTGTTCATCCGCGAACTGGCAAGCACAGTGGAACCAATCGCAACTGCACCAATCAACCCTAAGAGGACGACCACAACTATTCCGATAATCTTCGCTACGTTGTGCATTGGATTTTCTCCTTGTTTACTTCAAACCAGGCGGGAAACATTTCGAGATGACCTGCTGACATAACAGACAGCTTACGCGGCTATCGTCTTGTAAACGTTACAGATCAGTGACCTGCAATCTTGAACCTACTGGCACAGCGGCCCGGTACTGGCGCACTTGCTCATCCGTATTGACAGGCTGATCGATATTGTATACACTGTTTACTTAGTTTACAGTGTTAACTCTTTGCGGTGAGTACCATATGGACATGACGAGAAGGGAACAGCAGCGCGAGGATACGCTGCTGGAAATCAAAGAGGTGGCAAGGCGACAGCTGGCGGAAGTCGGTGCTTCCGCGCTGTCGCTGCGGGCGATATCACGGGAAATGGGTATGACCGCGCCGGCGCTCTATCGCTACTACGAGAATCGGGACGCACTGGTCACAGAACTGATCATTGATGCCTACAACGCCCTGGCCGAGGGGATGATTACCGCTGACGAAGAACAGCATAGCACAGCCTATGCGTCACGATTCCGGGCGATAGCCGGCGCTTATCGTGCCTGGGCCACTGCCCACCCTGAGGATTACAAGCTGATTTACGGCACACTAATCCCAGGCTATCACGCGCCCCGCGAGCGCACCGTGGAGCCAGGCGGCCGCGTGCAGCAAACGATAGGTACAGTCTTGAGCGACGCTTCGCGGGCAGGAAAACTACGAATATCACAGGTCTACACGAAGATTCCAGCTAGTGTGAGCAAAGCGATCGATCTGCTGCTGCCGCATCTGCCGCAGGATGTGCCTGCGGCCGGGGTCGTCGTGGCCATGCTCATCTGGAGCAGCTGGCACGGGCTTGTCTGGGGTGAGCTCAGCGGGCATTTCCCACCGGGAATGGCCGACAGTGGAGAGCTTTACGAGATGGAAGTGACGGCGGCCGTCGAGCGGCTTAATCTGCGGAATTAGGAAGCGGGCGGCAGAAAAAGAAAAATAGGAAGAAGGCAGGAGCTGACAGGCTTCCCGGGGCGAGATGAACATGGCGATTGTAGTGGAAACGAAGCACGAGGCGATACGGTCCGCGCGGCGCGCGCGCATGGCGGCGCGATTGACGGGCATTGGCGGGCCGGAGATGCTGGTGGTTGGGGAAGAAACAGTGCCGGAGCCGGGGCCAGGCGAGGTACTCGTGAAAGTGCTGGCCAGCGGCGTGGCCTTTGCCGATGTACTATGCCGGCGCGGATCTTATCCCTTGATGCCCAAGCTGCCCTTCACTCCGGGCTATGATCTCGTGGGACTTGTAGAGCAATTAGGCGCGGGAACCGCTGCGCTACACGAAAATCAGGTGGTCGCTGCACTGCTGCCCAAGTTCGGGGCGAACGCCACCCACGTTTGTCTGCCGGAAGCACTTTTTGTACCACTGCCCGACGGCGTCGATGCGGTGCGGGGGACGGCCGTTATCCTCAATTACCTGACCGCCTACGGCCTGCTGGTTGACAAAGCCGCGGCACAACCGGGCGAACGGGTGCTGGTGCACAGCGCGGCCGGCGGCGTGGGCACAGCGCTCTTGCAGCTGGGCCGCTGCCTGGATTTGGAGATGGTGGGCACCGCCTCGACAGATAAGCTGCCGCTGGTCAGCGCTGAAGGCGCTGTGGCGATTGATTATCGCCGTCAGGATTTCGCGGCGGCCGTCCGCAAGCTGTACCCTGATGGCATCGATATTGTCTGTGACCCGGTTGGCGGTGAGACGATGGCTCGTTCCTACGGGCTGCTGCGCAAGAAGGGCCGTCTACTGAGCTACGGCATGCTGAGCGCCAAGGACAGCGGCAAGATAGGCGTGCTGCCGACGCTGGCCAGGCTCGGCTGGTATAGGGTGAAGCCGGACGGCAAACGGGCCACATTCTATGGCAGCACCCCCACCATGGCCCAAAAGGACACCGCCTGGTACCGCGAAAGCATGGCCGCGCTGTTTGTGATGCTGGCTGCCGGGCAGATCGATCCCGTCATCGGCGCTGAACTGCCGCTGGCAGAAATCGCGTTGGCGCAGGAGATGCTGGAACGGGGCGAGGTCAGAGGGAAGATCGTACTGCTGTCGTGATTCCGCCGTTGAACATTCCCGCAGAACAGCCGTGTGTTTGGCAAGGCTGACTTGCCAAACAGCCGGCTTCTTCTTGACTAACAACTATCTGCGGATAGGATAGGGTACATTGACAAACTGGTGGTCCTGGATGCCCCCACCCCCGGTTGCCCTGTGCGGAGAGAAAAGAATGATCATGGAAAAGAGATTGGCGGAGCTAAAACTGCGCCTGCGCGAAATCAGCGACCTGGAATCGGCCGGAGCAGTGCTGGCCTGGGACCAGACGACCTATATGCCGGCAGGCGGTTCTAAAGCGCGCGGCCGGCAAATGGCCACGTTGAGCCGGCTGGCGCACGAGAAACTGTGCGACGCAGCGGTCGGTCATTTGTTGGATGAACTACGGCTGTTTGAAGAAAGTCTGCCCTACGAAAGTGACGACGCCAGCCTGATCCGCATCACGCGTCACGATTATGAACGGGCGATCCTCGTCCCCCCTTCCCTGCAGGCCCAAGTGCTGCAGCATGGCGCGGATTCTTTTCAAGCGTGGAACAGAGCGCGGCCGGAAAACGATTTTGCCGCCGTTGCCCCCTACCTGGAAAAAACCATCGAATTGAGCCTGCAAATGGCGGATTGTTTCCCTGGCTGCGAACATCCGGCCGATCCGTTGATTGACTTGAGCGATCAAGGCATGACGGCGCGCGCGATCAGCGGACTCTTTGGCGAACTGCGCGAAGAGCTCGTGCCGTTAGCGCGCGCGGTCGCCGCCCAGACACCGCCTGAAGATGAGTTTCTGTTTGATTGCTACCCGCCGGACGAGCAGCTTGACTTTGGGCTGCGCATAATCGGCGACTATGGATACGATTTCAACCGCGGCCGCCAGGACCTGACCAGCCATCCCTTTATGATCAG
Source organism: uncultured Chloroflexia bacterium (assembly GCA_963767495.1). Classification (GTDB taxonomy): domain Bacteria; phylum Chloroflexota; class Anaerolineae; order Promineifilales; family Promineifilaceae; genus JAACFF01. The sequence goes on along the minus strand of CAVYDY010000004.1, from coordinate 244,909 downwards.
CTTTTCAATCAATGATGTGCGCATTACGACGCGCGTCAACGGCAACGACCTGAAAGATGCCTTGTTCAGCACGCTGCACGAGGCGGGGCATGGGATGTATGAGCAGGGCGTGGCCGAAGGGCTGGAGTCAACGCCGCTTGCCGGCGGCGCTTCCTCCGGCGTCCATGAAAGCCAATCCCGTCTGTGGGAAAACATCGTCGGCCGTTCCCATGAACTCTGGTCCCATTATTACCCCGACCTGCAGGCCCAGTTCCCAGATCAGCTATGCGGCGTATCACTGTCCGCATTCCACCGCGCCATTAACCGGGTCGAACCCTCCCTAGTACGTACCGAGGCGGATGAGCTGACCTATAATCTGCACGTTATGATCCGCTTTGACCTGGAACTGGCCCTGCTGGAAGGGAGGCTGTCTGTCATGGACCTTCCGGAGGCTTGGCACGCCCGTTATAGAAACGATCTCGGTCTTTGCGCGGCCGATGATATCAACGGGGTGCTGCAAGATGTACACTGGTATTGGGGACTCGTCGGCGGCGCCTTTCAAGGATACACGCTGGGCAATATCATGAGCGGCGCGTTCTACGAAGCGGCGCAGGCGGCACTTCCGGAGCTGGCGCAGCAGATAGCACACGCCGAATTCGCGCCGCTGCACGGCTGGCTGCGCGAGAACATCTACCAACACGGCCGTAAGTTCACGCCTGACGAGCTTGTGCAGCGCATCACCGGCGGGTCGCTGACGATTGAGCCGTATATGCGCTATCTGCGCGAAAAATACGGGGCGCTCTACAACCTGCATATCTAGCAGCGAAGAAGGGTGGACACTAGGATTCGCCCTACCCTGCTGATCAAGAAAAGCCCCCGGACATCTATTTGTCCGGGGGCTTTTCACTTCTAACTAAACGGGCAGGCGGAGATGATTATTCCGCTGCGTCTGCCTGCGGCGGACCGGCATCAACGACTGACTGCGGCACGCCGTCTGCAAACTGCTTGAAGTTTTCAACAAACATCGCCGCCAGCTTGGCTGCCTGAGCGTCGTACGCCTCTTTGTCTTCCCAGGTGTCTCGCGGATTGAGAACTTCGTCGGGGACGCCTTCGATGGACGTGGGGATATGCAGGCCGAAGAATGGCTCGGTATACGTTTCCACATCATCGAGATCGCCGTTCAGCGCGGCGGTAATCATGGCGCGCGTAAAGGCGAGTTTCATTCGCGAACCGATGCCAAAGGGGCCGCCGGTCCAACCAGTGTTAACCAACCAGACGGCCGAATCATGTTCGGCGACCTTTTCGCCCAGCAGTTTGGCGTATTCGCCGGGATGCAGAGGCATGAAGGGGGCGCCAAAGCAAGCGCTGAAATCTGGAATCGGATCCACAACGCCGCGTTCCGTGCCCGCCACCTTGGCGGTGTAACCGCTGAGGAAGTGATACATCGCCTGGTCAGGGGTCAGTTTGCTGATTGGCGGCAAAACACCAAAGGCGTCAGCGGCCAGGAACATGACGTTCTTGGGATGGCCACCCTTGCCGGTGCGCGTGGCGTTCGGAATGTGGCTGATCGGGTAACTGGAGCGCGTGTTCTGGGTGTAGGTGGCATCATCCAGATCTATCTGACGCGAATCACGATCCATGACCACGTTTTCCAAGACCGTGCCAAAGCGGCGCGTCGTGGAATAGATTTCCGGTTCACCTTCGGGATCGAGGCGAATGACCTTGGCATAGCAGCCACCTTCGAAATTAAAGATGCCGTCATCACTCCACCCATGTTCGTCATCACCGACGAGCGTACGGTTGGTGTCGTTGCTGAGCGTCGTTTTGCCGGTGCCGCTGAGGCCGAAGAAAAGGGCCGTGTCTTCTTCACTGTCGCCGTAGTTAGCGCTGCAGTGCATAGAGAGGACGCCCCGTTTGGGCAGATAGTAGTTCATCGCGGAGAAGATACTCTTCTTCATCTCACCACCGTATTCACTGCCACCTATCAAGACCAGCCGCTTGCCAAAATCAACCAGAATGAAAGTCTGGCTGTTCGTGCCGTCCGTCTCCGGATCGGCGTGGAAGCGCGGCATATCAATCACCGTGAACTGCGGCACGTGGTGGGCCAACTTTTCCGTGTCCAACTCGCGGATGAACATATTGCGTGCGAAAAGATTGTGCCAGGCGTATTCATTGACAACACGAATTGGCATGCGATAACGATCATCGGCGCCTGCATAACCGTCAAAAACGAAGATGTCGCGGTTCTGAATATAGGCGATCATTTTGCGATACAGACGGTCGAAATGCTGCTGCGAGATGGGACGGTTGACATTGCCCCACCAAATATCAGCCTCGGTGGTCGGTTCTTTGACGACGAAGCGATCGTTCGGTGAACGGCCGGTGTGGTCACCGGTGTGAACGACGACGGGACCCAGGTGGGCCAACATACCCTCACGCCGCTGTGTGATCTGTTCGTAGAGTTGGGGGGTATGCAAGTTCCAGTAGACGGTACCCGGATTAACGATACCGTGATTTTCAACACCATAGCTGCTTATATCTGCGCCAAAGTTTTGCATTTGCGTATCTCCTATGTAACTAGTTTGGCCATCAAAGGTGGGAGGACCGATGGTCTTAAACCTTCTCGGCCCAGTACTTGATTTCGAGCGCCCTGCAATAACCCGCTGTACGGACCTCTTCCGTCTAACATTATAACCAGAAACATTTGCGAAGGAAAGTAATCACTTTGCTCGCGGCGCCTAATTTCTGTGTATGGCTCGACCTAGAAACTCGGATCTTGAACGAAAACACCGACACTGACGCACAGGCTAGAACCGAGTTTCTAGCAAGTCACACCAATTTTGACCGCACCTTTCTACTTTTAGGCACCGTGAGCGGGAAGCGGTCGGGTCTTCGCGCCGGCCAAGAGGCCGCATGCTAAATGGCATTCCGCCAAGCTGCCATTATCTTGCCAGATGTGGGTTGGTGGGCGTAAGATGCGCAGGATGTCATGCCGTCTAATGAGGAAGATAACTGTCGCGCGGAGGCGAATTGTATGGAAGATCAGCCAGTTGACAAGGTACTACGCGAAACAAAGACGATCGCCGTGGTAGGCTTTTCCAGACGGCCGTCACGAGCAGGCTACTATGTACCGGCCTACTTACAGCAGCAGGGTTATCGCATCATTCCCGTTAACCCCTATGCAGAGGAGGGGCTGGGCGAACGCGCCTACCCTACCCTCATCGATATCCCGGAGCCGGTTGACCTGGTGCTGCTGTTCCAACGCAGCGAAAATGTGCCCCCTTTTGTTGATCAGGCGATCGACATCGGCGCCAAAGCGGTATGGATGCAGTCGGGCATCGCCAATGAAACGGCGGCGGCCAAAGCGCGCGCGGCGGGACTAGATGTGGTTCAGAATCGCTGTATGATGGTGGAACACAGGGTTGCATAAGGGTTAACCGCTGATCGGCTGACTCACTTTGCCAGCGAGCTGCAACCAAATGCGCTTGATTCCGTATTGGGTAACGAGGCATGGCATGACCAGGTGCGGGCGCGCCTGGGTGTCAACTAGGAGACATGAGCATGAGCGACGAGCACGACGAGTTGAAGACGACAGCCGTTTCTGAGCCGGTTGACGACAATATTGAGCTTCTCAAAGACGAAGAAAAGGAAAAGCTGACCGCGGCCGAGGCTGCGTATGCGCGCAGGAACACGGCCAGCACCGACGGCACGACCGCACAGACAACAGGCGAGCAGCGGGACAGCAGCGGCGACAAGAAGAAAGCCTGGCTGCCCGGCGTGATCCTGATCGGCCTGGGTGTCATCTTTCTGGTCAACAATGTCACCAGTTTCAGCATCGACAACTGGTGGGCCTTGTTCATCATGATTCCGGCCATCGGCAGTTTCAGCAAAGCATGGGACGGCATGCGCGCAACGGGCGAGATGACGCGTGATGTCTGGGGCGCCATCGCCGGCGGTATGATCCTGACACTAGTCGCCTCGGCGTTTCTATTTAACCTCGATTGGGGCTTGATCTGGCCCGCCTTCCTGATCATCGGCGGCCTGGGCATCCTGCTGGGCGCGCGCAGGGCGTGGTAATCTGCTTGTTCTGAGCGGCTAGCGGCGCACTCTTTCCAGTCTACAGCCGCGACATCTTCGCTGCATCTTCAGTTCCAATTTCCCGGTTCTCGGTTAAACTCTCCTCAGGAGACTGCCAATGATTGAATACGACAGGCCGCTGATACGAGGCGAAAAGGTGTGGCTGCGCGCCTTTGAACAGGAAGATTTAGAGGCGCATTGGCTGGCGGTAAACGATGGAGATGTCGCCCATTTCACCGGCTACAGAGCGCCGCAAAGCATGCGTGATGTACAGAATTGGTACGAGACGAGAGTGCACGGCAGCGAGAAGCAGAAGTACTTCTTTGTAATTTCGCCTATCGGCAGCGCTGAATTCCTGGGCGTAGTGATGCTGTTTGGCTTTGAAAGTCGACTCGGCGGGCCGGAACTCGGCATTTTTGTCAGTGACAAGGCGCGTTGGGGACAGGGATTGGGGACGGATGCGGTCAATGCGATGCTTGATTTCGCTTTCGGATCGCTGGACATCAACCGCATCTGGGTAACGACCAGCGCGCAGAACAAACGCAGCCAGCGCGCCGCTCAGAATGCGGGATTCAGCGTCGAAGGCACGATCAGGGAACATATCTTGCAGCACGGCCATTTTCAAGACTCGCTGCTGATGAGCATCTTGCGCAGCGACTGGGAAGCGCTGGTCCGTCCGCGCTCGTGGGACTATCCATTGGATGAATAGAGCAGTTCCCAATTGGCCCGGCGTGACTCCATGATTGATTGCGACAAACCACTGCTGCGTGGAGATAGGGTCTGGCTGCGCGCCCTGGAGCAGGAAGACTTGCACGCGCAGTGGCTGTCGGTCAACGATGGCGACGTCGACCAGTTCGGCGGCGCAATGCTGCCGCAAAGCCATGACGATCTACAGGAATGGTATGAGACGATTGTGTGCGGCGGGACTATGCGCAAGTATTTCTTCGTCATCTCACCATTAGGCAGTTCGGCATTCATCGGCGTGGTCAGCCTGTATGATTTCGACGGCCAGCTCAGCGGCCCGGAATTGGGCATTGCGATAAGCGACAAGAAACGCTGGGGTAAAGGATTCGGCAGCGATGCCGTCAATGCAGCCCTTGATTTTGCTTTCGGCTCCATCAATATCAACCGCGTCTGGCTCCATACGGGCGCTAGCAACGTACGCGCCCAGCGAGCCTTTCAAAAGGCCGGCTTCAGCATCGAAGGCACCCTTCGCCAACACGCGCTGCATAACGGCCGTTGGCATGATGCTGTGATAATGAGTATCCTGCGCCGCGACTGGGAAGCATTGGAGCGGCCGCGCTCGTGGGATTACCCGCTGGAGCCGTAGGTCACTTGTCGGCTGTCTGCTCACAGGTCCCAAGCAATCATTAGATTGCCCTTGACAGGAACATATGTTCTATCTTACCATTGGCGCATGAATGGCAAGATGATCTCCTCCAGGCAAAGATCGCCGCAGTTGGCTGCCCTCGCAGCCGGGCGCGGACGGCCGTATCGCCTCCTCCTTTCCACACTACAGTTATTTCCCCCACCCCACCCGACAGCATCAACTTTCCTCGTCTTCTTTCGACAGCATCACCGACACCCTTACACCTCCGACTCCGTCTAAGACCAGACGGCCGTACTTGCCATTCATATCGTCAAGCGGCGGTCTCAAGAAAATGAAGAACGGTCGTCCCCCGCGAGACGGCCGTTGATTTTTTCTGCTCAATTGACACTGCTTTCCCCACTGATTATACTGTCATTCAATATGAACTATACTTGCAGAGTCGATAGATGGTCCTCATCGAGCGAACGATACAGGCGTCAGTTCCTGGAAGACTCGTAGCATGGGCGGATCTGGACCGGCGGTATGGACACCATACACTCACCCGAACGCCGTTCACCAAGCAGCACATCCGTGTGAAAAACACGAAAATGATATTGACGGTGATAGAACATTTGTGCTAAACTCAGGACCAATTATGAGCAAGAACGCTTCCGGCCCCGTCCTCGATAACGATAACGATCTCAGCCCTCCCGGTACGGTCCGCAGGGCGCTGGCAAAAGACAGCAAACAGAAGGAACAAAAAACGAAAAAGGGAATGCCGTTGACAGGCATGCAGTTGATTCCTGCACCTTTTTGGCTCTGCAACTTTGCGGCCCTATAGAGGCGACCCATGGCCCAGGTACGATTCACACGACATTTATCCCGCTATTTTCCTGATCTTGCGGACCGCGAAGAGATCAGCGGCGCAACAGTGGCCGAGCTGGTGGATGCTCTGGATGAACGCTATCCCGGCCTGGCCGCCTATATCATCGACGACCGCGGATCGCTGCGCAAACATGTCAATATTTTCCTCGATCAGGAATTGATTCACCACCGTGTCACGCTCAGCGACAAGGTGGGTCCAGATGATCAGGTCTTCATTTTTCAAGCATTGTCAGGCGGATGATGACAATCAACAGAGTTCAGAAGGAACAGAAAACGGAAGAGTGGCCGTGCGGCCTGTTCGTGCCGAAGTCGCTAACTTCTTGGAGGCAGTATGAGCAGTAACAGATTGATTCTAGGCACGCGCAAGGGTTTCATCGTGATGGAGCAGCGGGACGGCCGTTGGCGGGTTGTTCATGAAGCGCTGCCCGGTGTGCCGATCTCTTATGCGGCCGTCGACCGGCGCACGGATACGGTGTGGATCTGCGCCGATCATGGGCATTGGGGCGGCAAACTGTATCGTTCATCAGACGGCGGAGAAACGCTGCAGGAAGTGCCCGCGCCTGTTTATCCGGAAGGGGCGATGGCCTATGACGTATGGCAGGACGGCGCGGAAACACCGGCAAAGGCGTCCTATCTTTGGACGCTGACGCCAGGCGGCGACGACCAGCCGGGACGCCTCTACATCGGCACCGAGCCGGGCGGCGTTTTTGTCAGCGATGACGACGGCGCAAGTTTTCAGCTGCTGGAGGGGCTGTGGAACCATCCATCACGCCAGAAGAACTGGTTTGGCGGCGGCCGTGACCAGGCGGGCACGTGCAGCATTGTTGTCGACCCGCGAGACAGCCGCCATCTCTATGCCGGGGTCAGTGTTGGGGGCGTCTACGAATCACTCGACGGCGGCGAGACCTGGGATGGGCGCAACCTCGGGCTGCGCGCCGATTATCTACCTGATCCCTACGCCGAATACGGCCACGATCCACACTGTCTTGTGGTCAGCCCCGCCAATCCCGACGTATTGTGGCAGCAAAATCACTGCGGCGTCTTCCGCAGCAGCGACCGCGGCCAGACCTGGCACGACATTTCACAGGCGGGCGGATCAGTCTATTTCGGCTTCCCCATCGTCGTCGATGAGCGCGATGAGCGCACTGCCTGGGTTGTGCCCGGCATCAGTGATGACCAGCGCATGGCTGTGGATGGCGCCCTTTTTGTCGGTCGTACTGAAGATGGCGGTGCAACGTGGCAGGAACTACGCGAAGGACTGCCGCAGAGCGGCTGCTTTGACATCACCTTCCGCCACGCCCTCGATATCAGCGGGGATACGCTCGTTTTCGGCACTACCACGGGCAATCTCTTCTTCTCCAGGGATCGCGGCGATTCATGGAACGTGATTTCGAACTACCTGCCACCGATTTATTCCGTGCGCTTCGCCTAATGCTGCTGGTGGGCGATTCATGGGACCGCCGCCAGCCCGGCAGCAGATGTCAGCGGATGCCGGCGGGAACGCCGGCGTTCCCAGGTTGATCAATGGGGAGTCAAATGGTTGAGCAAGCACTGCACTGCCTGGATGAAGCAGACACCTTTGCTGCTGTTGAGTTTCTTAACCAGCAGGCGGATCCGCTGCTCGTCGCCGAAGCCTACCATGAGCTAGTGAAGGTGCTGTATTGGCAGCAGAAGGCGATCGCGCAGATGGTGGCGATCGGCCGTGCGGGCATTCAATACTGCTCCGACCGGGCGGAAGAAGCGGCGGCGATCGATATGCATGAAGCGCGAACCCTGCGCTGCGCCGCCAAGCAGCTCTCCTACAACCTCGCTTCGTTCACCTGGCCGGGATGGAACGAACCAAGCATCACGCTGCGGCCGCTGGAAGTTGCGGCGGGACGGGATGCGGCACGGCTCAATCTGCGATTGGCCCTGGAATTGGACAAAGGGGCCCTGCCGCTTTCGCGCGCTTACTGGATGCTGGGCGCGCATCTTCTGGCTATACCGGCTGTTCAGGGCGCTGCGGCTAGTTTTGAACGAGCGGCAATGTATGCAAAGCGCGCCGCCGCCCCATTGGACGAAGCGCTGGCCGCCGCTTTTGCCGCCCTGGCCGACCTGCAAGAAAATCCGGAAAGTACAGCGGCACACACAGCGTATGAAGCGGCCCGAGATCGTCTATTGGCGGTTGAAGATGGACAGGAGTTCGTGTACCAGCTGGACAATGCGCGCAGAATGCCTGTTTTTTCATGAGCAGTGAAGGCCAGGGACCCTAACTATCCGCCACATTATCGGCATACGCTTCCATGAAATCGTCGGGGATTCGCACTGGTCGACCCGTCCTCAAATCCACCCATACCCACAACGCCTGTGCACGAACAATCAGCTGCCCATCGCTGATACGGTTGATCGTATAGTGGCGTGTGGCCGAAGAGCGCCTGACGTTGGAAACCCAGGTGGCCACTTCCAGTTCCTCATCGAGATAGGCTGGGGCCAAATATTGGATCCGATAGTCCCGAGCGACGATGCCAAATCCAGCGGCATGCAAACGGGCGGCCGGCCAGCCGGTGGCCACCATCATCTCCATCACGCAATCTTCTACGATGGCCAGGTAGGCAGCATTGTTGACATGACCGGCGCCATCGATTTCCGACCAGCGCGTGCGGCGGCGCATGCGGAAAGTGCCGGCCGGCTGCGGGGGAAACTCGGGGAAAGGGACACGCACCGTGCCAGACTGCAGCCCACCAGGCGGCGTGAAAGCCGTGACCATCTCCGGCGGGATGCGCGTAGGGCGCGTGCTCTCATCGTCTACGAAAATCCAGTCGCTGTACGCTTCGGCGATCAGGTCATCACTACCAGAAATACGAAATTCATAGAGGCGGCGTGACGTGGCGCGCCGAAAGTCGGACACCCAGGTCCTGATCGTCAGGCTGTCGCCAAAGCGGAGCGGCCTCAGATATGAAATACCGGACTGCATGATCAACCAGTGGCAGCCTAATGCCGCGTAGCTGTCAAAATCATAGCCGACAGCGGCCGAAGCATCGAAGGCGGCTTCTTGCATGTATCGCAGGTAGTTGGCATGGTTGACATGCCCGTAGGCGTCACACTCGTAAAAACGCACGCGGAATTCTCTTTCGTGAACGGCCGTCATTCTCCTACCCCACTCCCTTGCAGCAGCTGCGGACGGGCCAGTAGTTCGCGCAGGCCGATGATCGTCTTGGCGTCGATGATTTCGCCGGAAGCGATGAGACCATCGACAGCAGCCAGCGGCACAGGCACAATGTCGATCTCCTCGTCACTTTCCAGCGCCTGGCCGACCTCGGTCAACCCGGTAGCCAGGAAGATGAACATGCGCTCATTGGTAAAACCGGCCGAAGAAAAGTAAGAGGCGAGCAGCTGCATATGCTCCGCACGATAACCGATCTCCTCTTCGAGCTCGGCGGCGGCGCGGTGGTCGGGCGGCTCTAATCCTTCACGGCGTCCGGCGGGCAGCTCAAGAATGAACTGATCGATGGCGATGCGGAACTGGCGTATGAGCAGCACCTGGTCGCCCAATATGGGCACCACAGCCACGCCGCCATCATGAGTGACCACTTCGCGCTGCACTAGACGGCCGTCATCCAACATCGCTTCACCCGCCTCGACGTTGAAGATTCGCCCCCCAAATACTGTTTCACGGTTAATCCATTGTTCCATAGAAATACTCCTGAGCGCACAATTGTGACACAGTTGTCGATAGTCAGGTAGGGCAGTACCATCCGGGAAATAGGCGGCCTTCTGCCGGGCCAAGGCCGCCTGATTTAATGTCAAGAAACCATTTTTATCAATTTATTGACACAAAGTCTGATACCTGCTATACTTTTTTTGGCTCCCCCCCCAGAGGTGGTCTGTCAGACGCCAGTCTTTCAGCCACCTCATTTTTTTTGCCTTGTTGTTGGCTGCGCCGCAGGCGCACACAATTGCCATTTGGGAAACGACATGATGTCTGACGCCAATCCGATGCTTATCGACAGCGGCCCCCTATTGACCGAACTGGGACTGGTTCACAAAGTGCTAGAACCTGCCGGACCCGGCCCGTACAGGACCGTGGTGATGTTACACGGCCGATATGGTAACGAAGATGTCATGTGGATTTTCAAGAACGCGACCCCGTACAACTGGTTGAAAATCGCGCCGCGTGGACTGCTGGCCGAACCGAGCGGCGGCTTCAGCTGGGTTTACCAGGAATACGGCATCTGGCCGGAACTGCCCACCTTCGATACCGCGGTAACCGCCCTGGCCCAGTTCCTGCACGCCCTGCCCCGCGTCTACAATGCCGATCCAGAGCAGATCTACCTGATGGGTTTCAGCCAGGGTGCTGCCGTCAGCTACGCTACGGCGATGCGACATCCCGGCATCACCCAGGCGATTGCCGGCTTGGTAGGTTTTATCCCCGATGCCTGCACCGATGCGCAGAACCTGGCAGCCCTCGAGGAACTGCCTATCTTCATGGCCGTCGGCCGTGAAGACGAACGCATCCCCTACAAACGTTCCCTCGGCTGCGCCGCAACACTGCGCAAAGCAAATGCCCGGCTGGATTACAACGAATATGACACCGGCCACAAGCTTAACGCCCAGGGCATGCGTGATTTGACCCAGTGGTGGCGAACGATCGACTGACCACCGTTCGCCGCCCACTGCGGCCGTTCGCTGCCTCCCGCCATCTTAATCTTCCCTTTAGCTCATCTTTATACTTTCTTAACTTCAATGTTAGAGAATCATAGGATTATCAGCAGACTCGTATGATTTCAGCAACCGCACCACGCTATCAACGTATAGCCCACGGAGGTTAAGAATGCTTAACATGAAGTACCCTAGTTATATTATCGTATTATCTATCTTGGCACTGTTGCTGGCCGCCTGCGGCGGGCTCGGCGCCGATGACGCGGCCCTTGTGCCGGTTGCACAGAATGACCCCGTCGCGCTTACCCAGCCGGCAGTCGACCAGCAGGTCCCGAACGTTGCCGCGGCTCCTGCAGCAAGCCCCCAAGTGGCGCCGGCGTTGGCGGGCGACTACTTCGAACACGAACAGGCTTTTATCGGCGTCTTCGAGCAAGCTAGTCCGTCGGTCGTACATGTCGGTCTGGATCTTGGTCAAGGATCAGGATTCGTCTATGACGATAACGGGCACATTGTCACCAACAATCACGTGGTCGTTGATGCCAATAATATCGTTGTCACCTTTGCCGACGGCACGCAAATGGATGCGAACATTGTGGCCACCGCCCCGGATTCCGATCTGGCGGTGATCAAGGTTGATGCGGCGCCTGGCGAGCTGCGGCCGCTTCCGCTGGCAGACTCAAACACGCTGCGTGTTGGCCAGATCGTGGTCGCCATCGGCAGTCCTTTTGGGCTGGAGAACACCCTGACCACGGGAATCGTCTCCGGTCTAGATCGCCTCTTCCCCGGCGCGGAAGCGCCAGGCGGAGGCCAGTACAATATCCCCAATATCATTCAAACTGATGCGGCCATCAACCCCGGCAACTCGGGCGGGCCCTTGTTAGACTTGAGCGGCGCGGTTGTCGGCGTCAACACGGCCATTGAATCGCCTGTGCGCGGTTCATCCGGCGTCGGATTTGCTGTACCGTCCAATGTCGTCGCTGTGGTAGTTCCGCAGTTGATTAGCGGCGGCTCTGTATCCACACCGTGGTTAGGAATTTCCGGTTCGGAATTGAATGACAACCTGGCCGCAAGCCTGGGGCTTGAAGCTGGCACGCGCGGCATCGCCATCGGCGATGTTATCACCGGCGGGCCGGCCGAAGCGGCAGGGCTGCAGGCCGCGGATGCAGCCGGCACGATCGCCGGCGATGTCATTATCGGCATTGATGACCAGGAGATCCGCTCGTTTGATGACTTGCTTGGCTATATCGTGGAACAGACCAGCGTCGGACAGACGATAGAGTTGACGATTCTGCGCGACGGCCAGGTGGAAACAGTTTCACTGACGCTGCAGGAACGGCCGTCAACCAACTAATCACGTAGGCTTGCCATGTAGGCAAGAAAAGGGGCCCGCAGCGCTGTACGCTCTGCGGGCCCTTTTTTGTTTCTCCTGGCAGCGCCTGCGGCTAGGCGTCGCGCGGCCGTGAAAGCAGGCGGACAAAGGCCGCCAACAGTCCCACCGCCCCAGCCACTGCAGCTGCGGTTCCCAGTTTCCGCTTGCGACCGCCCTCATCCAGGAACTCAGTGAGCGGCTGCAGCCGCTGCTGCGGGGTGACGCCAAACGAAAAGTGAGCGATCGCTTTCGTCATACCGTAGCGCTTGTTGGAACGAAGAATCGTGATCGGATCGAAAGGCAGCGGCGGCGGGCCGACGGCCCATGACCGCGGCTGGGTGAACTGCATCACTTCTTCTTTGCCATGCGTTCGCGCGTTTCCCGACATCTTGACGCCGCCGAATGGCAATTCGGCCACCGCATAGTGAGCCAGCACATCGTTGATATTGACCACACCTACCTGCAGTTGTTCAGCAATACGCTGCGCCCGCTGCTCATTGCGGCTCCATACATAGGCCCCAAGGCCAAACTTGCTGTCATTGGCCAGTTGGATGGCGTGGGTCTCATCATCGACCTTCATTATTGGCAGCACCGGCCCAAACGTCTCTTCCATCATCAGCTTCATGGTATGATCGACATTGACGACGACAGTCGGTTCCATGAACATACCGTCAATCGTGCCGCCGTAGACGATACGCGCCCCTTTCTGCTGAGCATCCTGCAAATGATCTTCAATGATTCTGATCTGGCGCTCAAACGTCAGCGGCCCCATGTTGTAGGGATTTTTCTTCTCCGGAGAGTAGCCGATAGAGACCTTCTTCGCTTCGGCGATCACCGCCTCCAAGAATTCGTCGTAGACTTCTTTGACAGCGTAAATGCGTTCAACGGCGACGCAAGACTGTCCCGTATTGAATGCCGCGCCGCCCCACACACCCCATTTCGCGGCGGCCTTCACATCGGCATCGTCGAGGACAATCATGGGATCCTTGCCGCCAAGCTCACAGAGAAAAGGGATCATCAACTTGCCGGCAGTCATGGCCACTTCTCGACCGGTGGCGACCGATCCGGTCAGAAATATGAGGTCTGGCCGTGATTGTACGAGCGCCGCGCCAACATCCGGCCCGCCGTGTAGAAAGCGCACGAAGGGGGAGAGCTCGGGCACGCGGCGGAAAAGATTCTCGATCATCACCCCGGTCGCCGCGGCGACCTCAGATGGTTTGACCATCACCGCATTGCCGGCCAGCAGCGCCGAACAGATAACGGGCACTATCAGTTCAAAGGGATAGTTCCAAGGTCCAATCACTGCAACCACGCCGTAGGGCATGAACTCGCTGTAATAGCGGCGCGCGAGGGAAAGCAGAAAAGTGGTGCCGCGCGGCACTTTGTGCAGGGCAAGCCACTCAGGTGCCTGCTTGTAGTAGAGGTGCATCTTTTCAACTGTCATGAAGGCTTCGGCCAGCGCTTCCTGGCGGCTCTTGCCATGATCTTTGTTGATAACAGCCGTTATCTCGTCCAGCGAATCGATAATCACTTCTTGCAGCTTGCGCAGTATACGCACGCGCTCTTCAACCGGTTTGGCGGACCAAACGGCCGCCGCCGCGCCCATCTCACGGCGTGCGCTGGCCACTTCTCTCGCTGTCGCCTCCGCCACACTACCGAACTGTTCGCCGGTCGCCGGATTCGTGAAAGGAATCTCGGTGCGCGAACCCGCTGCGCCGTCGGTAGCCAACAGCGGGGACTCGCCGTTCCCATTATTTACTGTGGTTTGCTGCTTCATTTTTTCCTTCTCAACAACTGGAATGCGCCAAACATGAGAGGCAGCAAAGCCAGCAATATGGTAAAAGGAGCCACCTTCTTCAAGAATGACCGCCCTTCCTCGGTATTCTGTATCATATCCAATCCCACCGGTCGCTGTAGAGGCGGCACGGCTCCCGCCTTCTGCTTTGCCGGCATACGGCTCACAGCCCGCTCGGTCATTGCCGCAATGGTCAGGCTGGGGTTGACGCCCAGGTTCGCCGGAATGGCCGAAGCGTCGGCGACGAAAAGACCAGGATAATTGAAGACCTGGTGGTCAATATCGATGACGCCGCTGGTCTCGTCGGCGCCGATACCGCACCCGCCCAGGATATGGGCGGTGTTTGGCGTATCCAGGACATCATTGATACCGACCCAGGGCACACCGTTGACCCTGGCGGCGAAGCGTTCAACGACCTCACGACCCGCCTCAACTGCGCAAAGAATCGGGTTCTCCTGATCCACTTCAGAGATTAGACCTTTACGGAATAGCGTCATGATACTTCGTCCACGGCGCAGGTGCATTCGGTTCTCGGCGGTCTGCATGACCAGCAGAATCGTATTGCGTTCCGGCCAACGGGGTAGAATGCGCACATCCAGGAAATCCTTGGGGTGGCTGACGGCGTGCTTGGCAACCTGGCGAAGACGCTGCAGCAAGCCGCCCTCAAAGGAAACAAGCGGCACCGTCAAATTGCGCATGAAAGAGGAACTGGGCGGATAACGCACCGGTTCGACGCTGGTTTCCTCATCGACCCAGACGGCAGAACTGATGGCAACCCCCTGGGAATAATCGATATCATGCTCGCGCGCGGTGATGCCCATAAGGGCCTCGCTGTTCGTGCGCACACGGTATCCGAGGCGGCGGGACAGAAATGGCAGGGATCGCGTCTCATCGCGGCACTTTAGAAGCAGATCCACGCTGCCGATCACGCCGCCGGAGACGATGACATTGCGGGCGCGAACGGCCCCTTTGCGCTTGATGAACCAGTCTGTGATGCCTTCAAAAGCGATTTCATAGCGGGCCGCGCCTGTTTGCGGCCCGTATAACGGCCGTATATCCAGGACGTTTTTCTCCGGCCACACCTGCACGCCCATTTTCTCGGCCAAAAAGAGGTAATTCTTGTCCAGCGTATTCTTCGCATTGTGCCGGCAGCCGACCATGCAGCCGCCGCAGTGAATACAGCCCGCCCGATCGGGTCCCTCGCCGTCAAAATAGGGATCCGGATTCATCTCGCCCGGTTCGCCAAAATAGATACCCACTGGCGTCGGCTTAAAGGTCGCCTCGCTGCCCAGCTCCTTTGATATCTCATACAGCTGGTGGTCAGCGGCCCAAAAACGAGGGTTTTCGGCCGTGCCCAGCATGCGGTTGGCGACTTCGTAATATGGATCCAACTCCGCTTCCCAATCTGCCAGATCACACCACTCCGCGCCCTCAAAAAACGCCTTAGGAGGCTTGATATGGGTCGATGCGTACACCAGCGAGCCACCCCCGACACCGCTGCCGTTCAAGAGCCACAAATCCTTGAAGAACACCAGGCCCTGGAAGCCGAAACAGCGCAGGCTAGGCATCCACAAATAGTTGAAGATATTCCAATTAGTTTTGGGGAAGTCTTTGGCGTTATACCGTTTGCCGCGCTCGAGCACGAGCACACTGTACCCTTTTTCCGCCAGACGGTAAGCGGAGACACTACCGCCAAAACCCGATCCAATGATCACAAAATCAAAGACATCCGTTGTTTGAAACGCCGGTTTGCTGTTCATTTTCCTCCGCGCATGGCAATGGGGGCCGCTCTACAGCCGGCCGCCCCTCCAGCATGAGCTAAGCGGTTATAACACAGTGCGTCACGCCCACTATAACACAGGGCCAAATCTATAACAATGTTGCACAGATTGAGGGAAAACAGCAGGTCAGCCAGTCAGGGGCCCGGCCGCCAGTTGACCACTGATCGGCTGAGCCGCTGTCACGCTGCGATGCTCTGCCCTTTTGACGCAGATCACCCTTCGTGTTATCGTTTACGCGGGATAAGGGCGCTCCCGATTGACAGTTGCCCGACCCGCGCCACACGGAGGACAAATGGCTCGTATCATCGCCATCGCCATGCAAAAAGGGGGCGTCGGCAAGACCACCACAACCATCTCTTTGGCCGCCGCACTGGCCAGCATGGACCAACGTGTCTTGGCGGTCGACCTGGATCCACAGAGCAATCTGACCCAGCATGCCGGTTTCGATCCCGAACAACTGTCGCCGACCATTTTCGACGCGTTGAAAGCGGAAGTTGACGGCCTGGACGGCCACTTGAGTGAAGCGATCTACGAGACAGACGAAGGGTTTGACCTGCTGCCCTCGCAGCCGGAACTAAGTCTGGTGGAAGTGGCTCTGATCAATACGCTCAGCCGCGAACAAGTCCTGGCGCGCCTCTTCGAAGAGATATCGCCCGACTACGACTTCATCCTCATTGACTGCAACCCCTCTCTGGGGCTGCTGGTGATCAACGCGCTGACCGCCGCCGACAGCGTCGTCATCCCGATCCAGACTGAATACCTGGCGGCTCGCGGCGCTTTCATGATCCTCTCCAGCATCGAGACGGTGCGCCGTAAGCGGCTCAATCCCGATCTAGAGATCGAGGGCATCATTCTGACCATGGCCGACGCGCGCACGATCCTGGCCCAGGACATTCAGGACGCTATTCGCGCGCAGTATGGCGACGGGATTAAGATTTTCGAGCCGGTTATTCGCCGCTCCGTGCGCTTCGCCGAGAGCGCAGTCGCCGGACAGAGCATTATGAGTTTCGATCCAGGCGGGCCGGGCGCCAAAGGATACCGCAAAATCGCCACCAATATCCTGGAGAACAGCAGCTATGGCTAAAAAACGTCCGAGGATCAACCTTTCGCAGCCGCCGGCGCCGCGCAGCGGCGAAATGGAGAAGCTGTTCACGTCACCCGACGATGTTGAGCAGGCAGCCGGCCTGCAGCTCGTCGCCGTGCGCATCGACGCCATCCAACCTGATCCAGACCAGCCGCGCAGCACCTTTCCCCGTGAAAGCCTGGAAGAATTGAGCGCCAGTATCAGCCAGGATGGGGTCATTCAGCCTATTGAGTTGACTGAAGTGCGAGCGAATGTCTACATGATTGTGCACGGAGAACGCCGCTGGCGAGCAGCCAAAATGGCCGGCCTGGAAACGATCCCCGCCATCGTGCGCCGCCGTGATTACAATGTAGTAACCCGCTTTGTGCGTCAGATTGTGGAGAATATCCAACGCGAAGATTTGAACGATGTCGATCGCGCTGCGGGCATGATCCGGCTTCGCGATCTCTTGCAAGAAGAACTTGATCACGCTCGCCAAGAAGAAATCCCCTCCGACAAGCCATGGGCCTCGCAAATCACCTGGGCCAAAGTGGGCGAGCGGCTGGGTTATTCACGCCAGCGCATCCACCAGCTGATCAAGCTCCTGGACCTGCCGGACGAGATCAAAGAAGCGGTTCGCGAAGGCACGCTGTCAGAGAGGGATACGCGCGTCTACCAGGGATTACGGCCGTCGCAGCAGCGCGCCCTGCACCGCGCCCGCGTGGCCGGCGATCTCACCAGCAAGGAGATCCGCGAGGTAGCACGGCTGCTCAAAGATCTCCCCCACCTGACCGTACACCAAGCGATGCGCCTGCTTCGTGATCCCGACTACGGCATAGAACCGGTCGTCCAGGCGGCGACGCAGGCTGCTGCAGATCCGCCGGCCCCGGAATCATGGGCGGAGCAAGACAACCTGATCGCAGCGCTCGATCCCACACCCAACAGCGTGCAAAGATTGGTCTGGGCGCGCGGACACCTGCACCGCGTGCTTCCCCAGGCGCAAAACGCGGCTGAGAAGCAAGAAATCGTGCGCCTGCTGCGTTTAATACAAGAAGACGTGGAAAGTCTACTAAAAGCGCTTAAATAGCGTGTACGGCGAATTTCAGCCGCTTCAACGGTAGTCAGAAAACGCTTTGCGGCCGGTCCCCCGCCAACAAGAAGCCAAGAATGACCCACCCCAAGATCGGCATGCCCCGACCCGCTCACTAGGCTTTACGGCGGTAGGCTGGCCCCCTTCACGGCATCGCACGTGCTGCGTGCTGTGCATCCCCTTCAGGCAGAAGCATCCAGCAAGCGGTTCAGCATACATGACCCCCTGCAACTCTTGCAGCTTATACGCGTATAGACGGTTGAGAGAACAATTATCTCGGCGGCTGTGCTGCCGGCATTAAAGACGAGGAATGAACAATATGAGCGAAGAAACGATCAACATCGAAGAGGAATTCGAGACCGGCGGAAGCGGTCAGAGCAGGAAGCAGTGGGAGGAGAAAATCCAGGTCAGCGGCGACGAACTGGTCGGCAAGGTACAGGAGCTGATCAAAGAAGCGACGGTGCGCAAGATCACGGTCAAAGACGAGAATGACAAGACACTCTTGTCGATTCCGCTGTGGTCCGGCATCTTCGGCGTCCTGGTCATCGGCCCCTGGAGCGCGCTGGCCCTGATCGCCGCCTGGGCGGCCAACCTGTCGATTCTTATCGAGTACGAAGATCTGTCCGATATCGTCGAAGAACTCAATGCCGATGCTGCCGACGATCTCACGGCAATCAAGGGCGTCGGTCTGAAGAAAGCAGAGCTGCTTGAGGCGGCCGGGATCACCACATTCGCCGGCCTGGCCGCGCTGAGCACAGAAGAGTTGATGGCGATCGCTCGCGTGAACGAGGCGACTGCGGCCAGCTGGATCGCCGCCGCTCAGGAACTCAGCTGATACGCGCATCCGCTGCAGGCAGATGAGCTTCCTTCAGCAGCCAAACGCACAACGGGTTGACAAGCCGCATCGTCGTTCACGATCGCTGCCCGTCAACCCGTTTTTCATGCGAAGTGTCAACCGGGGTTGACACTTCGCATCTTTCAAAGTCCGTCCTCGCTGAGTGACCGGCTGATGAACCAACCATCCACAGCGGGATCCTGCCCTGCCGCTGCACGATCGAAGTAGATCTCATAGATTCGTCCCCCCCTGACGCGCACACGAAAATAGAAACGGCCGACGCCGCGCGATCCCCGCAGGCGGGCCCGTTTGACACGTTCCGGACGCATCGTGCTGGCCATGCGACCGCGCCGGCGATAGTCCCGCCATTCGCCCAACAGCTCAAGGATTTCGAACTGCCGGCCCAGCCAGGTAAAACGATCGGGGCAGCGCGGTTTTTTCTCCAGGAGCGGCGACTTATCCCAGGAAACAGTGATCGGGTCAAGTAGGAAATGGGAATCAGACATAACTGAGAACCGAGAACTACAGCAAGCGTAACTGATAACTCGGCCGCCGTCCATCCAGCAGGATAAATGGCTCCATGGGGCTGGTACGCAGCCCGATCTGGCGCAGATGGGTGACGTCTCGCAAGGCGCCCTGGCGGCGCGCGTTCAAGATGCGCTCAGCGCCCAGCGGGCCGATGCCGGGGATGCGCAGCAGTTCCCCTCTAGCGGCGCGGTTGAGTTCCACCGGGGAGTCCGCTAAATATTCCTGCGCCCAAGCCAGTTTGGGATCGGCCGTTCGCGGTAGGTTGCCGCCCTGGCTGAACGGCATATCTTCCAGGTCAAACCCGTAATCACGCAGCAAGAAAGATGCCTGATAGAGACGATGCTGGCGCATCGGATCTTCCGCCGGGCGATTCTCCAAAGGCGTATCCGGCACCGGACTAAATGCGGAATAGTAGGTGCGGCCAAGCCGCAGCTTCTGGAAGAGGAATTCCGAGGTAGCCAGAAGCTCCAGATCCGATTCATCGACCGCCCCAACCACAAACTGGGTCGTCGTCGATGGCCAACGCCCTTTCCAGCCCAGATGGGCCGGCTCGCTCTGGCGGATCTCCTCCACCCAGATCAGAGGCTGCAAGAGCTCTTCGTCGAATCGTTTTAGCGGCGCCAATGTGCGTAAACGGCCGGCATTCGGTGCTTCCAGGTTGACCGAGATACGGTCGACCAATCCCATCGCCCGCCTGACCTGATCTCGTTCAGCGCCGGGCATGACCTTCAAATGCACATACCCCTGGAACTGATGGGTCTGGCGCAGGATGGTCACCGTATCAAGCAGCTTGTCCTGCGTCTTCTGGCCACCCTGGATAATACCCGAACTGAGAAACAACCCTTCCACCAGACCGGCACGGTGCATATCCATAAAGGTTTGTGCCATTTCCTCCGGCTTAAAGGTCACCCGCCGAAAGTTACGACCAGCGCGGAAGGGGCAGTAGTGGCAGTTGCGCTCGCAGGCAGAGGTGAGCAGGGTCTTCATCAGCGGAATTGTCTTGCCGCCCGGCATCACAGCATGAAACACCCCCAGATCTTCCATTTTGGCCTGCCGGTTCTTGCGGCCAGGCGGCGGCTTCTCTTCAACCACGATTCCGCAGGGCGCTACTTGGCTGGCCGGCGCGCGGCGCAGTTCTTCGGCCGGCTCCAGATCCATATGGATCGCCATGTCCTGTAATTTTTGCATCGCTTCCATGCCTAAGATTATAGAACAAATGAGCTTATTTGACCAGGGGCGAATGTAGGCTGCTCAGTCGATAAAGGAATACACGCTGATTACTGGCGAGGAGAGAAGTAACTGGCTTCAAGTGCCGCAATCTGCGCCAGGCAGGCGTCATCAGTCGCATTGGCTTCATACGCTGTGGCAAACCAAGAATCCAGGATTTCGCCGGCGATGACGGTTGACGTACGCCTCAGGGAAAGACAGAGCACATTGGCGTTGTTCCACAAACGGGCACCGCGCGCCGTTTCCGCATCATCACAAAGTGCGGCGCGGATGCCGGGCACCTTATTGGCCGCTATGCTGACCCCGGTGCCTGTCCAGCAGAAAAGAATACCCTCGTTAGCCTCACCCGCGGCTACCGCCTCACCCACCTGCCTGGCCACCGCCGGCCAATGCTGCTGATCGCCTTTCAGCGGACCATACAGAAGAACCTGATGCCCACGTTCCTGTAGGCTCTCGACCACCAGATCGGTCATTCGCGTGCACTCATCTGAACCAACTGCTATCTTCATCAACTTTGCCTCCGCATCCTGTAGGATCATGGGGGCAGTATAGCACAGCATCACCCGGATAGCGGGGCACAGTTCGGTAGAAAACTTGCGTTACTGTGTGGCAAATTGAGTCCTCTTTCTTGTGGTATTCCGGGAACCCGCCTGGGCCCAGGCGGTTCGTGTCATGCCCATCTTTTTTTATGAGCAGGGCATAATTAAGTGGTGGTGCTGGATCAGCTTTCGATCAGATCAGCCAGGGGCTCGGTTTCGCTGCGCGTGATGATCGTGACGCCACCGATGATCAGGACCATAGCGATGATCATACCGGTCGTGATCTGCTCGCCGAGGAACAGCCAGCCGCCAATCATGGCCACTATCGGGATCAGATTCGCGGCCATCGCTGAGGCAGTGGCGCCGAAGCGCTGGATGATGTTGAATTCCAACAACATGCCGCCAAAGGTACCGATCAGAGCGGCATAAATCAGGGCCGTGTAGCCGCTGGTCGTCACCTGGCTGAGATCGAGGCCGGTTACGACATAGGCGATAGGCAGGATGACCGCCGCGGCCGTCCACATACGCACGCTGGATGCATCGACAGCATCAATATCACGCATGAAGCGCCGCGCATAAATTGCCCCTACGCTGCCTGAAAAGATACCGGTGATGACCAGCGCATAGCCGAGGGGATTGGCTTCAGCCACATCCGGCAAACCACTTTCACCCAGCAATACCAGGGCCGCCGCACCGCTGATTGCCAGTGCCACGCCAAACACTTTACGGCCGTTCAGGCGTTCTTCCGGCAGGAGAAAATGAGCCAGAATCACCGTGAAAGCCGGCGCCACCGTCAGCAGCAGCGCTGTAACACCGGCTGATTGGTACTGCAGCGAAGAAACAATAAACGTCATCGGGATGGCAGTCCCCACCACGCCCAAAATAGGCGCGTGACGCCATGTCTGGCGATCGCGCGGCCATACCCTACGGCGGCTGAGAGCAAAGATCAGCACATAGCAGCCGGCAGCAATCAGGAGCCTCAAGCTAACAAAGGTCAGCGATGCGAATTGGCCTACGCTGAAACGCGAAACAATGAGCGTTGTGCCAAAGAAGAGGGCCAGCAGGGAGACGTAAGGAAGAGATTTGGGGTTCATGGCGCAGGTTCAGCGTCGGGAACTGGCCATGTGGCCAGTTTTCTAGCGCGCCAGCTTCTTTCGCCAGTAGCGCATGATGCCATCCACTGACATAAACAGCGGATTGGCGGCATTGTACTGTTCGATACTGTAGTCGGAGAGACCGTTGGCGCGCATGCGCTCATGACTCCAGTCGATATAGGCAGAGACAATTGCGTCGCGATCTTCGCCATCCACCATACGCAGGCGCACAAATTCTGCAGCTTCTTCCATCAAGCTGCGCAGCGATTCTAATTGGCCGCGAACATCCTCGGTGCGGCCGAAATGCGTCGGATAAATCGCGCTGAAATTCTCAGCAAGCAGCCGGTCAATGGTCGCCTGCCATACTTCCAGCTTAAACTCTGGCGGCGGTGCCGGTAAATCGACCAGATCCGTTGCCGGAAGGCGAATCCCGGCGGCGTCCCCGGTGAAGGCGATGTCGTCCAGACGGTATGTATGGTGGTGCCAGGCGTGGCCAGGCGTATTGAGCGCTGTGAACTGCAGTCCGGCAACGTCAATCAGGTCGCCATCCTTAACGGCCGTTACCCTATCCGCAGGCGCTGCGACGGTCTCTCCCCACAACTCATCCATGCGATCGCCATAGATCCGCCCTGCGCTAACTAACAGACGGGAAGGATCGACCAAATGGGGTGCCCCTACCTCGTGCACATAGATCTGCGCCCCTTCCTGGGCCAGCCAACCTGCGGCGCCCGCATGATCGAGGTGAATGTGCGTGACCAGAACATGATTGAGGTCGCCGGGAGCAAGCCCGTGAAGGGCCAGTTGTTCTCTGAGCGTGCTTAGTGTCGATGCTGGCCCCGTTTCCACCAGCACATAACCATCCGGGCCATGCAGCAGGTAAGCAGCAATGGTTTCAGGTAAGGACAGAAATTTGAGGTCAAGTCTGCTGATCTTCATCCCCCGATCTTACCACGATAATCAGCAAAAGCATGGGTAACGTGGCCAGTTTTACACTTCTTCCTGCCTGGCCGAGATTGTGGACAGGAAAAAACAACAGGTGTAGGTGTGAGCAGCAGCAGAATGGTTTGCTGCTTGCTTGCTTTCGCGGCAAACAGAATTATCAAGGGGAATATTTATTATTCCCTTAGTAGGGCGGCAAGTTTCTTCCGCACGAAAACAGCGTGTGCCGTCACGCGCCACCTGCCTCCTTGGTCCGATCGGCCGCCTGAACCGCTCTCTTTTCGTGTGTCAGCAGGTAATGCCAGACGCCGCTCTTGATGTCGGGCCAGTAAACAGCATGAGCAGGCTTGTCCACTGCCCGAACGGCGGCGCGAGCGTCAGCAAAATACCTCTTGGCGAGGTCGTCATGTTGGCCAAGGTCGTTCCCCGCTGTCCCTATGTTCAGCAGGTCTGCCAAGGCTTTGTTGTGACGTTTTTGCCGGCCGCGCCCTAGTCGGGCATGCGGTCCTTGATAGCTGTTTGGTAACTGCCAGGCTAAAAAGCGCCTGTTGTGGTCGTCGTTTCCTCTGCGCCGCTCGCGCCAGGTGAAGGAGGCCGCCCCTTGGTAGACTGCCTGTTCCTCCGCCTCCTCGCTGCCCAGCTGCGGTCCACGCGCGAAATTGCGCTGTTTGCTTACGCCGCTGAGCCGGTCATAGCGGCGCTGTGTCCGCGGAGCCACGCCGCATTTTCTGGCCAGGGTCTTTCTGGCGATTGGTTTGGCGGTGCGCCCGCTGTGGAAGCTGGCGAATAGGTTAGCGCGCACGGCGCCAATGCCGCCGGTGAGCGCCTTGACCGGTAGGGCCACGTCCTGGCCGCGAAAATGAGCAACGCCGAGTGAACGCGCCACATGCACAGCCGATCGCAGCCAGATCATCCTGTCGTCCACTTCCCAGAAAAGTCCGCTGCCGGCGTTGAGCAGGTTGCGCAGATGGCGGCGTCCGCAGATGTGCAGCGCCGATGTTTTGTCCGTGAAGGCGCTGTGTGCGTGTTCGCGGGAGATCGCGCCCCGCCCCTGTTGATCAAGGGCGCGCAGCAGCAGCCACAAGCGGGCTGCAGCCGCCTGATTGTGGCGCAGAATGGCCAGTCCCAGCGACGGCGCCAGAGAAATACGGCCGTCGGCGGAGAAGTTGGACTCGCTGCGCTCGTCCGGTGCGTTGGCTCTCGGTGGGCATGGTGCTGTAGGCGTTGACCAGGCCGGCTTCTCATCGGCCGGCGATGGTGTGCTGCGGCGCCGCCGTGCTGCGGCGCGCAAGACAGCCGTTTGTGCCTTGCTGCCCCAGCCCAAATGGGGAGGAAGGCTGTCGACTGCCGCGGCCAGTTCAGCGAGCGAAGTTGTCCGATTGGATTTGTCTGGTTCAGGGTGGGGGGAGCGGCCGGGATCAGCGAACGTCGGGGAGATATTGCTCCCTTTCCTGGCCTGGCGCAGTGCGGCGCGCCGGGCCATCAATAGCTGCTGTGCATCCGCCAGGATCCGATGGCGGTCGGCCGCTGGCTGCTTCTCTTTCAAAGCGTTGCCACTCTTTCAGGTAGACATAACAGGAGCATCTACGGCCATTGGCGGCGGCCGAAGTCTGCTCCGTTAACAGCCCGATAATGTCCTTACTGCCTGGTTGACATCGTAGATCGGCTGTGTTATGCTCATACCTAGCTAGTGAGCTATGCAAAAGGGATACAAATTCCCCCTCCCCAATGAAGGGGCTCTGTTTTTCGTGTTGGCGGCACATAAGCAGAGGTATAGCTTACGGGTGTATGAATGTAGGCCAGACGTGGCGGCGTCTGGCCGTTGTCTTTTCTAGCGCCCTTAGCAGGCGCAATAACGGCCGCGCGACTCAGGCGGCCGTCGCCATTTCTTCGTTGACCTCACGCCAGGGGTGCCATTCTCCCCTGCTGCGCTTCCAATAATCATCACTCCACTGATCTTCATAGCGGCTAAATCAATGCTTTTTGAACCGTTTCTTCGCGAATGCCAGCTTCATAATAGGCTATACATTGTGAAAATATAGCATCTATATGCCTATATTGCCAGATTTATACCATAATCGGCAGTCTAGCAGAATAGAATGGCGATGTCAACGATCTAATGGGCTCGGCTTGTATTGAAACGCTATCGTTGTTACAATCTAGCCATTACATGGAAGATAATCAGCGCCTGCTGGCGCCGTGGGGATAAGTTATGGCAATTGATTTGCAGACCAGCATTGGTATCAGCGGCATCAATCCCAATTGGAACCGCATTGGTATGGTGGTGCCGCCATTCAGTATTGAAGCGGATCCGCGCTTCATGTACCTCTCGACGGAGACTAGGCGGGCGCTGTCCAAAGTCAGCTATATGGTTGAGGCTGCGCAGGGTGCGTCCGTCGTGGTTGGCGAGGTGGGGACCGGCAAGACGACTTTGGCCTCCTGGTTTTTCAGCCGCTACCAAAGGCGACCTGATTTTATTCCCGCGCGTGTCGATGAGCCGCCGAAGCGCAGCGGCCTGCTGCTCTTGCGCCGCATCGCTGCCGAATTTGGGCTGCGCACGCGGCGCGCGACTGAGCACCAGATGAATGAACTGCGCACGTTCCTTACCCAGAAGGCGGAGGAAGGTATCTTGCCGCTGTTGATCATCGATGAAGCGCATGAATTGGAAGAGGAGCAGTTTCTCGCCCTGCGCAGTCTGTTGAACTACCGCGATCCCAAAGGGGGGAAGGCGTACCAGTTGATTTTGCTTGGCCGGCCTGAGCTTGACCTAAAGCTGCGCACTGTGCCTGACTTCAATGATCGTGTGGCCACGCGATCCTCGCTTGATCCCTTGACGCCTGATGACACCAAGTCCCTCATCGAGTACAGGCTGCTGGCCGCGGGACGGGATAGTAAACTGCAGCCGTTGTTTACCGACGACGCGATTATGCCCATCTGGCAGGAAACACGCGGCTACCCGCGCAGCATTTGCCTGCTTGGGCTGCACCTCTGCCTAGAGCTTCTTTCCACTGATGATTTTCAGGTGAATGGGCCGTTTGTCGAAGAATTCCTGGCGAACCATTCCGGTTATCGCCAGGCGGAGTAGTTCGCGCACATGAGCAAGAAAAACAAGACGGAACCAGTTGAGTACGATTCCGCCACGATGGCGGCTTTGCTCAAGGAGAAGCCAAAGCGGGGTCGTCCACCGCGCACAGTCAGCCGCCAGAATGTTTATGTCGCTTTGCGCCCTGATGAGAAGGCGCTGATGAAAGTTCTTGCCAGCCGGCTGCCTGATGGGCTTGCGCGTGCTGACCTTGCTGACTTGACGATCACGATTCTGACGGCGCGCCTGGAGGCGCTGCGACGGGCTGTCGCCGGTCGCAACCGCGAAATCCCGGAAGGCGTGACTGACATGGATTCACTCTATCTGTTGTGGGATATGTCGCTGCCGCCGAAAGAGGGTGAGGAGAAGTGGACGTCCGTGCGTGTGTCTCCGCAGCAGGTGATCGAGCTCGGCAGGGCCCATGGTGCGCTGAATGCCGCTTTCGGCGCCAGCCGCAGTGAAACGTTCAGCCTCGGCCTGGTTTTGCTCGATCATTACCTGGCCGCCGGCGATTTTCAGGGCAGCGAAATGAGCCTCGATCAGATGCGCAAAAGCATCCAGGAAGCCTTTAATAGTTATGAGTAGCTAATAATCTATTCGCCCCATTTTGGCGGCATTCGCCGCCACTTTTTTCGTATATTGATCAGAATTAAGCTGTGGTCTACTGCGAAACGGCTGCAGCAGCTTTCCTATTATAAGAAGGGAGCCTGCTGCGTCGTTGTTTTCGGGGGAGGCTGGCTGCTGTGCTCCCGCTAAACGGCGAAATGCATCTGCTATGCAAAACGGCTGTTTCGGCCGTTCTATGGGAAATGCCTGGCGGGGATCTGGGCTGTGGACTGGCGTACGTGGGCAGTTAGGTCGATGATGGATCTGCGCGACCGGCAAAACTGTGCTGTTGGGGGCGCGCCTTTGGTAAGGAAGTGCGTACCGCTCATATTGTCTGTACAGCCGTCCGCCTGCGCAATCGCGCTGCCCGCAGAGACGCAAAGTTTGCCGTGCTGCACAGGGCGTAGCCAAGGGGGGATGTAAGTCGCCCGGAAGTGGCCGTATGGGGTGCCGGCTCTCTGCTGCCGATCCCAGCTGCGATCATTCCGGTGGTAGGGTAGGGGGACTCCAGGCGCTGCCTGAACTGGCTGCCGTCCGG
Source organism: uncultured Chloroflexia bacterium (assembly GCA_963767495.1). Taxonomy (GTDB): domain Bacteria; phylum Chloroflexota; class Anaerolineae; order Promineifilales; family Promineifilaceae; genus JAACFF01. The sequence continues at coordinate 217,535 of CAVYDY010000004.1, read as the reverse complement.
CTAACCAGGAGATGGCTCTGCCTGCAGGGGCGCGAACTATGGCGATCTACAATAGAGGAAGGGTCAGCGGCCGGGGTGCAAGAACGGCCGTTTCCCCCTTTGTTTTCACCCCCTGCGCAAGGATTAGATCCTTTTATGAGAGCGATTCTCAGATAGTTGACAGGCCCATATGCGATGGCTATACTTCCCATCGTTGTTTAAAAACATGTGCCGTTAGCGATGCGCGAAGCCGCACAATACATTTCAGACATTAGGTGGGCGGTTCCAACCGGAGCCGTTTTTTAATGCCAAATGAAATACTTGACAAGCAGAAATAGTGTGATACACTAGTGATCTTGTCAGACGGAGTGCCGTTACTAACAAGTGAAGCACTCAGACAACAACGAATAGCAAATGCGAGGTACCAGACGGCTTTCACGTTGGAGGCCGTTTTTTGTCCCGTATTGCTGGGCAATCAAACAATCTAGCGAATAGATTTTGAGAGCGCCCTGTACTTTAACAATTGAAAAGTGATAGAAACGATCGAATAGCAATTCTTGTGTCAAACAAGTCAATTTTTAAAATAGTTCCGTAAAACGAACGGATACAAACTTTCTATGGAGAGTTTGATCCTGGCTCAGGATGAACGCTAGCGGCGTGCCTAATGCATGCAAGTCGAACGGGATCCTTTGGATTCGTCTGAAGGTGAGAGTGGCGAACGGGTGAGTATCGCGTTGGTGACCTGCCCCAGAGAGGGGGACAACCAGTGGAAACGCTGGCTAATACCCCGGATGTTATTGTGTTTAGAAAGCAATGACTAAAGCTCCGGCGCTCTGGGAGGGGCCTGCGTCCCATCAGCTTGTTGGTAAGGTAACGGCTTACCAAGGCTAAGACGGGTAGGGGGCGTGAGAGCGTGGCCCCCCACACTGGTACTGAAACACGGACCAGATACCTACGGGTAGCAGCAGCAAGGAATATTGCCCAATGGACGAAAGTCTGAGGCAGCAACGCCGCGTGGAGGATGACGGCCTTCGGGTTGTAAACTCCTTTTCTGGGGGAAGAGATAGGACGGTACCCCAGGAATAAGGCCCGGCTAACTACGTGCCAGCAGCCGCGGTAAAACGTAGGGGTCGAGCGTTATCCGGATTTACTGGGCGTAAAGCGCATGTAGGCGGTTATTCAAGTCGGACGTGAAAGCTCCTGGCTCAACTGGGAGAGGTCGTTCGAAACTAGATAACTCGAGGATGGTAGGGGAGAGTGGAATTCCAGGTGTAGTGGTGAAATGCGTAGATATCTGGAGGAACACCAGTGGCGAAGGCGGCTCTCTGGGCCATTCCTGACGCTGAGATGCGAAAGCTAGGGGAGAGAACGGGATTAGAAACCCCGGTATTCCTAGCCGTAAACGATGTCAACTAGGCGTAGGGGGTATTGACCCTTCCTGTGCTGCAGCTAACGCGTTAAGTTGACCGCCTGGGGACTACGGCCGCAAGGCTAAAACTCAAAGGAATTGACGGGGACCCGCACAAGCAGCGGAGCGTGTGGTTTAATTCGAGGCTACGCGAAGAACCTTACCAGGGTTTGACATCATGGTGGTAGGAAACCGAAAGGTGACCGACCCTTCGGGGAGCCATGACAGGTGCTGCATGGCTGTCGTCAGCTCGTGCCGTGAGGTGTTAGGTTAAGTCCTGTAACGAGCGCAACCCACGTCGTTAGTTATATGTGTCTAACGAGACTGCCGGTGATAAGCCGGAGGAAGGTGTGGATGACGTCAAGTCAGCATGGCCTTTATATCCTGGGCTACACACACGCTACAATGGCCGGTACAATGGGCAGCGAAACCGCGAGGTGGAGCCAATCCTCTAAAGCCGGTCTCAGTTCGGATTGTAGGCTGCAACTCGCCTGCATGAAGTCGGAGTTGCTAGTAAACGTGCGTCAGCAACAGCGCGTTGAATACGTTCCCGGGTCTTGTACACACCGCCCGTCACGTCATGGAAGTTGGCAACGCCTGAAGTCAGTGGGCTAACCCTAACGGGAGGCAGCTGCCCAAGGCGGGGTCGGTAACTGGGACGAAGTCGTAACAAGGTAGCTGTAGCGGAAGCTGCGGCTGGATCACCTCCTTTTATGGATTCCGATTGTGCCGCGAGGCATGATCAAATTCTAGGTCAAGCATTCTCTTCGGAGAGTGACTGTGCAAGATTGCTACGTTTCTATCACTTTTCAGTTGTTAAAGTCCATTTACAAACCAAAAACGGTTTGGCCAGGCCAAATTGTTTTCCGCGTCAGCGGATGAGGGCCTGTAGCTCAGCCGGTTAGAGCGTTCCTCTGATAAGGGAGAGGTCGTTGGTTCGAGTCCAACCAGGCCCACCTTACCAACCTTAAAAGGGGATGTAGCTCAGTTGGGAGAGCACCGCCTTTGCAAGGCGGGGGTCAGGAGTTCGAGTCTCCTCATCTCCACTGGCTAGTGAGTTGGCTGCCGGCGCTGCCGGTGAGTGAGTTTAATGGAACGTAACCAGACGACATAATTTGGAAAGGCATCACACCTGACTTGTCTTGCTGGTTGTGTGCCAGCTTTTTTTGTCTCTGTTGCACCTTAATCAAACGAATACGTAGGAAATTGGCCACTGTCACTCTAGGTGACAGTGGCCAGCAGCTTACTTTGTTGTTGGATCGCACCTTGAAAACTGAATAACGATGATAATCGTAACGTACACAGCACACACGTAAAACAATATATATACGAGCGAGAATTTCAAATTCTCCGTATCATATGTGTAAGCTACTAAGAGCGCACGGTGGATGCCTAGGCGTCAAATGCCGAAGAAGGACGTGGTACACTGCGATAAGCCCCGGGGAACCGTGTACAGGTGTAATATCCGGGGATGTCCGAATGGGGAAACCCACCAGGGGTCGATACCCTGGTACTGTTATCTGAACACATAGGATAGCAGAGGGAACGAGGTGAACTGAAACATCTTAGTAACCTCAGGAAAAGAAACAATTCCCAAAGTAGTGGCGAGCGAAATGGGAGAAGCCCAAACCGTAACCTATATGGTTGCGGGGTTGTAGGGCCTTGCATTATAGGAGTTACAAATTCATCTGATAGCAAAACCATTCTGGAAAGTCTGGCCATAGCGGGTGACAGCCCCGTATGCGAAATTGGATGAACTCTTGCGAGGTACCTGAGTACGGCGGGGCACGCTAACCCTGTCGGAATCCGGGAAGCCCACTTCCCAAGGCTAAATACATTTGACGACCGATAGTGAACTAGTACCGTGAGGGAAAGGTGAAAAGACCCCCGGCAAGGGGAGTGAAATAGAACCTGAAACCGTGTGCTTACAACCGGTCGAAGCACTATGGCCCTTCGGGGCAATGTGTGACGGCGTGCCTTTTGGAGAATGAGCCTGCGAGTTAATTTCAGTGGCAAGGTTAAGCTAGTGACAGGCGGAGCCGTAGCGAAAGCGAGTCTGAACAGGGCGTTCAGTCGCTGGAATTAGACACGAAACCAAGTGAGCTACCCATGGACAGGCTGAAGCGAGATTAATCTCTCGTGGAGGGCCGAACCCACTAATGTTGCAAAATTAGGGGATGATCTGTGGGTAGAGGTGATATGCCAAACGAACTTGGAGATAGCTTGTTCTCTCCGAAATAGCTTTAGGGCTAGCGTCGTGCGTTCAGTATAGGGGGTAGAGCACTGGATGAGCTAGGGGGCGCAAGCTTACCAACCTTAACCAAACTCCGAATACCTATACTCTAGAGCACGGCAGTCGGACTATGTGAGATGAGTTTCATAGTCGAGAGGGAAACAGCCCAGACCGCCAGCTAAGGTCCCTAAGTCTATGCTAAGTGGGAAACGTGGTGAGAGTGTTTAGACAGCCAGGAGGTTGGCTTAGAAGCAGCCATCCTTTAAAGAGTGCGTAATAGCTCACTGGTCAAACGCTCTTGCGCGGAAAATGTAACGGGGCTTAAGCATAGCACCGAAGCTACGGATTTCAGTATTAAGTTACTGGAGTGGTAGGAGAGCGTTCTGTATGAGATACAAGGTTGACCGAAAGGACAGCTGCGGCATACAGAAGTGAGAATGCAGGCATGAGTAGCGTAAAACATGTGAGAAACATGTTCCCCGTAAACCTAAGGTTTCCGACGGAAGGTTTATCCGCGTCGGGTTAGTCGGGCCTTAGCCGAGGCCGAAAGGCGTAGGTGATGGACATCTGGTTAATATTCCAGAACCACCTGAATGGAGTGATGGAGGGACGCAGTCTGGTAGGTCAGCCTCTTAATGGATTGAGGTGCCAAACGTCTAGGGAAATGACGAGCGTAGGAAAATCCGCGCACTGATCCTGAAGCGTGATGGCGGTGCCAATAGAGCCGCAAGTGATTGAGCCAAGCTGCCGAGAAAAACTTCTAAGCGTTGATATTTAGGTGACCGTACCGCAAACCGACACTGGTAGGTGGGTAGAGTATACCAAGGGGATCGAGAGAACCTTCGTTAAGGAATTCGGCAAAATTCCCCCGTAACTTCGGGAGAAGGGGGGCCTCTGTTGGTTAGTCAATAGGCGAAGCTGACGGAGGCCGCAGAGAAATGGCTTTTCCAACTGTTTAACAAAAACACAGGTCTCTGCTAAGTCGCAAGACGATGTATAGGGGCTGACGCCTGCCCAGTGCTGGAAGGTTAAGGGGAGAGGTTAGCCGTAAGGCAAAGCTTTGAACCGAAGCCCCAGTGAACGGCGGCCGTAACTATAACGGTCCTAAGGTAGCGAAATTCCTTGTCGGGTAAGTTCCGACCCGCACGAATGGCGTAATGAGAGAAGCACTGTCTCAACGAAGGACTCGGCGAACATTGAAGTACGTGTAAAGATGCGCGTTACCCGCAGCAGGACAAAAAGACCCCGTGAAGCTTTACTACAACTTGGCATTGAGTTAGAGCTTAATCTGTGTAGCATAGGTGGGAGGCTTTGAAGCTGGGACGTCAGTCTCGGTGGAGCCGCCATTGAAATACCACCCTGGTTAAGTTTTGGCTCTAACTTGCGACCGTAAACCGGCGTGAGAACAGTGCCTGGTGGGTAGTTTGACTGGGGCGGTCGCCTCCGAAAGAGTAACAGAGGCGCCCAAAGGTTCCCTCAGGCTGAATGGAAACCAGCCGTAGAGTGTAAAGGCACAAGGGAGCTTGACTGCAAGACTAACTAGTCGCGCAGGGACGAAAGTCGGGCTTAGTGATCCCACGGTTCCGAGTGGAAGGGCCGTGGCTTACCGGATAAAAGCTACTCCGGGGATAACAGGCTAGTCAGGTCCAAGAGTTCATATCGACGACCTGGCTCGGCACCTCGATGTCGGCTCATCGCATCCTGGGGCTGGATAAGGTCCCAAGGGTTGGGCTGTTCGCCCATTAAAGCGGTACGTGAGCTGGGTTCAGACCGTCGTGAGACAGGTCGGTCTCTATCCGCTGTGGGCGTAAGGGATTTGAAAGGAGCTGCCCCTAGTACGAGAGGACCGGGGTGGACAGACCTCTAGTGTTCCAGTTGTTCCGCCAGGAGCATCGCTGGGTAGCTACGTCTGGCAGAGATAACCGCTGAAAGCATCTAAGTGGGAAACTCGCCTTAAGATTAGATCCCTCATCCGTATGGAGTAAGACCGCTAGGAGACTACTAGCTTGATAGGCGGCGTGTGTAAGTGCAGCAATGTATTTAGCTAAGCCGTACTAATGGTCGAGGGCTTACTTTGAGTATGATACGGAGACTTTGGAATTTTAGCAGCGTGTGCGAAACACGTGATTATCATCTTATTCATTTTCATTTAACAAAATCGTTTTTAATCAGGTCTTTTGGTGATTTGAGCGACGAGGAGACACCCGGTCCCATCCCGAACCCGGCAGTTAAGCTCGTCAGCGCCGATGGTACTTGGGGGGCAGCCCCCTGGGAGAGTAGGTCATTGCCAAGAGACCTTTTTTTGTTTTGCTTATCAGCTAGTCAGCTTAACAGCTAGTCAGCCAGTTGCTGAGATGTTGAGAGGCTGAATTGTTGACAAGCCCGCATGCGCGAATACATCACTCTTCTTCGTCACAATTCTAATTATCGCAACCTCTGGTTAGGCAGCGTCGTCTCATATCTGGGCGACTGGTTTAACCTCATCGCCTCCGCTGAGCTTATTACCCGTCTAACGGACAGTGGCCTGGCAGTCAGTACGCTTTTTCTACTGCGCTTTTTGCCCCTTTTCTTATTCAGTCCCGTAGCCGGCGTCCTTGCCGACCGCTTTAACCGGCGCAGTATTATGATCCTGACCGATCTCTTGCGCGCGGCGACAGTCTTGTCTTTCTTGCTTATTCGCTCCCCCGACCAGATATGGCTCTTCTACGTCCTTACCTTCTTTCAGTTCACACTCAGCGCGCTCTTCACGCCGGCGAAATCGGCCGTTATCGCCAATATCGTGGACAAAGAGGATCTGGTCACAGCGAACGCGCTCGACTCATTTACCTGGAGCACGATGTTAGCCCTGGGCGCTTTTGCCGGTGGGGCAGTGGCGGCCATATTCGGCATTGAAACCGCTTTTGTGGCCGACGCGCTGACCTTCCTGTTGTCTGCCTTCTTCATTTCGCGCATCGTCTTACCGCAGCGGGAACGCTTCCCTGATCAAGCGTCCGGTGGCTGGTTGCAGTTCATTGATGGCATGCGCTACCTGCGTTCTGAGAAGTTCATCTTTGTGATCAGCTTGGCCAAAGCGGGCGGCTCGCTTGCCTGGGGGGCGATCAACGTATTGGAGGTGACCTACGCCAACGAATACTTCGAAAATGACCTTGCCGGGGTAGGGCGGCGCCTGAATCTGGCGGCGACAGGCGCGGCGACCTTGGGCGTCATCTATTTTGTCACCGGTTTGGGGACGGGCTTGGGCCCGATATTCATGCGCCGCTGGCTTGGCGACGCACCAAGGAAGCTGATGCTCGGTATTCTACTCGGGTTCATTTCCTTGACGGCAGGCATCTATGGCTTGAGCCTGGCGCCCACTCTCGCCGTTTTCTTACTGATGGCCATGCTGCGCACCCTCGGGTCAGGGACAATATGGGTCTTTTCGGCGGCACTCTTGCAGATGATCGTTCCCGATCGTTTCCGTGGTCGTGTTTTCGCGTTCGAATTCGCCGCACTGACGCTGACGCAGTCAATCTCCATCTACGTCGCCGGTCATCTGATGGATTCGGCAGGCTTCGATGCGCGCCAAGTAACGGTTTTTTCCGCAATCACCTCACTAATCGTGACCGTCATCTGGGGCCTCTTTTACTATTTCAATGTGGCGCGCAGCGAAACGGCCGTTAATCAGGCCCGCAGCGCGGATTAGCGGACAAGCATGAGCGTGACGGCGTGGCTGTAACAGAAGCAAGCTACCTGCAGAATCGAGAATACCAGGCGGTTGCCTACGGACATTTCTTCGTTGATGTCCTCAACAGCAGCCGTTCGCTGCTGGTCGCCATCCTGGCCCTCCTTATTGGCCTCAGCAATGTGCAGGTCGCCATCGTCCTCCTGCTTTACAATGTGGGCAACGCGCTGTCACAGCCGTTGTTCGGCCGTCTGGCCGACCGCATCGGTCCACGCTGGCCGGTTATCGGCGGCGTCAGTTGGATGGTCTTCTTCTATGCCGCAGCGGCGCTGTTACCTCCTTGGCCGGCTCTGGCCGCCCTAACGGTGGCCGGTCTAGGATCTGGCGCCTTTCACCCAACCGGCACCATGGTTGCCAGCCAGGCCAGTGCTGCGCATCGAACCCAGGCCACGTCGATATTCTTCATGGCGGGGCAGCTCGGTCTATTCGTCGGGCCGGTAGCGGCCGGCATCCTACTAGAGAACTTCGGCCGGACCGCCTACGTGATTCTGCCACTGGCCGCCTTCACGGCCACGATCAGCGCCTGGAAATGGTTGACTGCCGATTATCAGGTCGCCGAACCGGCCGCCGGGCCGGGTGAGGGAGCAAGCGCGCCGCAAAGTCAGAGTCGCCTGCCTTATCGCCGGGCGCTGCTGCTCAGCATCATTATCTTATGTACCAGCACGATCAGCCTCTCCGCGATCACCTTTGCTCCGAAACTGTTCACGGAACTAGGATACAGCGCCAGCTATGTTGGGCTCATGTCAGGTATCTTCATGCTTGGCTCTGCGCTGGGCGGCGTTGCCGGCGGCATACTGGCTGATCGCTGGAACGGCCGTGTCGTGATTCTGATCGCCGCCGCTGCCGCGATCATCCCCGTGGTCCTCTACATCGATGCGACCGACGTCATTCGTCTGGCGCTGCTGCTTGCCGCCGGTTTCTTTGTTGGCATGCCACACAGTGTCCTGGTCTTGATGGTTCAGCAGTTGCTGCCCGGACAACGCGCGATGGCCTCGGGACTCGCCCTTGGCTTCATGTTCTTCAGCGGTTCCCTGGGTGTTTTGCTTGTTGGCTATGCAGCTGATCAAATAGGACTGGCATTGGCCCTGCAGTTGACGGCTGTCCTGGCCATCATCGCCTTCCTGGCCGGGCTGCTGCTGCCGGCGGAGAGCGAACAGTAGACTATCAGCAGCTGATTCTGGGCGGCCGCCGCCACCCATCAGACGTATAGGGCCATCCCCGCTTCAAACGCCTCTTGATCCCCGTTCTTGAATCCATGCAGTGCTTCGGCCAGCGCATAAGTGCCGCGGTAGAAGCGGGCGCGAGGCAGCATCGTCTCAATGGCAGGGTAGGCGGCAGCAAAACGGCCGAACAACGTATCTCCTAATGTCGACAGCGCGGCGATGTCCAATGCGGGGTCGCCGATAGCGGCGAATTCGAAATCGATGATGCCGCTGATCGCTATGCCCCGCTCATCCGTGAGAATATTGCCGCTGCCGAAGTCGCCATGCCGCGGCGCCGGCGTGAACTGGTTCAAGGCAGAGTCATCCAAGAAGGATTTAAAATGGGCGCTTACCGCCTGCCGGGCGTCCAGGCGCATCAGCGGCGAGAGCTGCCTTCTATATCATCATACATCGTCTGCCACGTTTCCAGCCCATCAACGACCGTCCACGCGCCGACGAACGCCTCCGCGGTAATGCCATGCAATTCGCGCAGGAAACCGGCCAGTTGCTGCGCCCACCGATCCAGAATCTGCTCGTCGGTCTGTTCCAGAACGGCCGCTCGCCACAGCGGTTTGCCCGCCAGCAGGCGATATCCCATGAACGCTTCGCCCAGCGGGGCATCGTTAAGATTGACATACACGGGATCGGGAATGGGCAGCGTTGTCTGTCCGCGAACGGCATGCAGGAAAGCAACTTCGCGGCGCATCGTCTCCACCCCTTCAGCGTAGCGGGGAAAACGGACGATCAGCTTGTCGTCAACGATCAGTGCATCATTAAACTGCCCTCCCTGCGCGACCATGCGCACGTCAGCCCCTTGCAGTTCTGGGTAGTGCACACCGATGATATGCACATAGTTCTGCAAAGCAGACGGCCGTTTTTCACGTCGCGGTTCTTGCATCATTTCTCCAATTCCTATCCGCCCAAATGCGCGGAAGCGTGTACAATTCCGCAACGTATTCATTCGAGAGAGAGGTGATTATCATGTGTAGATTACTACTCTTACTTGGACTGTTCCTCGCCGCCTGCCAATCGGCGAGCGAAGCGGGGCCCGCCCGCGCCTCGTCCATTACCTGCCACACAGCCTATCGCCTCAGCGTTTCCGTGCCTATCGAACGGGAGGAAGCCATCACGATAGCCGATGAAGATTCGCAGCAGGCGATCCGCTTCACTGATCTGTCGTTCCATGCCGACTATAGCGACGGAGCGTCTGACAACGAACGCGCTCTGCGTCTCTGGGTGACTGAGCCGGGACAAACCGATCCCTTGATCTCCCAACTATACCAGCTGCCCGCTGCACGCGGTCCTCAGAATCAGTTCATCGGCGGCCACGGCTTCACCGGGCTCAACTACGTCTATCACCCCACCACCGGCGCTGAACTTCAATATTGGTGTACGGCGGACGGTGATGAATAAGCCGTACTAAGCAGCCGTTGTCTTTGTGACCCGGGACAGCCTATTCACCGGACATAGCGCGCGCGGAGGGGCACAGAGATCGCTGAGGATGTCTGTTCTTGTCCACCGGGTCTTCTCAGCGTCCTCTGTGCCCAATTCATGCTTCTCAACAAATGCATCTGGCTGATCGATCAATGTTCTGGGGATGTAGATGAAACCTATGGCTGCCATTCGATGCTGCCACGGCGCAATCCTGCGCGGAATCCGCTATTTCCCTACGGTCACCTCGCCCAAAGGAATCGAACTGTTTGGCAGCGGTACGCTGTCCGCACCAATCGCCGGCAGCCGTTCGCCGGTATCCGGATGGTAGATGCCTGCTTCGACACGGTAGGTGCCCGGCGGCAGGGCCGACAAGGGCAGCGATAAGCGGTCGCTCACATATTCCCCGGCATGCCACACATTGGTGGGGTAGGTCCAATCGCGGGGTACAGTGTCCACCTGTGCTGCCAGTTCGCCGCTCTCACTGTCGAAGAGATGCACGTAGAACTTATAGGAGATGTCCATTTCCTCGACCGCCTGCCAGAACAGCGTTAGGTCGAGGCTCTGATTGCCCAGGCGCGGCCCGTCATAGCCAACCAGCGCCACCGTCGTTCCCAAGGATATGGCCGCTGATGTTTCAGGCGTGGGGCTGCTAAACTGGCGTCCCTCGCTGGTTACATAAAGTGGACCAATCTCGAAACGCCTACTGTCCTGACTACCTCCCGCCGGCAGGCGCACACTGACCTGGTAGGTTCCCTGGCTGGGGGAACGCGCCAGGGCGATTCTGAAAGGAGCGCTTACCAGCTGCTGGCCGTTCCCGCTTTGCGCCGGAAACTGCAGCGGCTGGCAGATTTCTTCAACTGAATTTCCCGCGGCGTCTCGCAGCTCGTAACAGGCGGTCCAGTCGCGCATCGTTTCCGCCCCGACTGACCAATGGGTGACACCGTTTAGTGGGTCGCCGATGCCGATCGAGTTAGGATGAAGTTGCCCCGCTACATAGGCGAGGCCCGGCACGGCCGTCTCTTCCACGCGATAATCTACCCCGGCCTGCAGCGCGGTAGGATAGACCAGCAGATCCTCATCTTCATGGAATGGCGCGATGCCCATCCAGCGCCGCCACTGGCTGGTCTGCTCCGGCGGGAGGAAACGTTTGTGAATGACCAGGTAGGGCAGATTGTTCGCCGCCAACGGTCGTAACTGTCCGGAAATATCATCACTCGGCGGCGGTACAGGTGAGCGTTCGCGCAGCCCCGTCAGAAACGGCGTTTCATTGATGAAATCATACGCTTCGCGCGGCGGGCGGGAGACATGCCCGGCGACCAGCGGTTTTTGATGCGTCAGCTGGTAAGTCATGGCGAACTCGTCAAAAGTACGCGTGAAGGGAATTGTGGCCAGACCGAATGTGCCTGGTTCTTCGGCCAGCGTTTCATACCAGGCCGGTGTTTCCAGAGGCAGCAGCGGGTATTCAGGCACGCGATAGCCCAGGGCGATCAGGATGGCCAGGACGGTTGTCGCTGCCCAGGTCGCCCGCATGGATAACAGCTTGCCAAGCAGCAGCACACCGTAACCGGCGAGTACCGCGATGGGGATCGCCAGCAGCGCCGAGAAGCGGGATGGATAGCGGATCAGCTGAACGATGAAGAGATTGTCTTCCAGCCATGCATAGGGCAGGGGGTTCAGCACCTGGCCATTGACCGTCAGCACGCGGCCCAGCGCCAGCAGCAGAAGCAGCAGGGCCATACTCACCCACAGCCATTTGTCACGTCTTGGGGCGAAGAGGCCCAGGATGGCCAGGGTCAGGGTGATCAGACCGATTGGCGTGTGCGTCAAGATATCTGGAAAGCGCTCGGCCGCCAGCGTACCAAGCAGCGGCATGCCCAGTCCGGGCAAGAAGTAGCCCAATAGGTCCGCTTCGCCCCACTGCGCCTCATCGCGCAGAATATCGCCGGCGAATTCGCGCGTCATCTGGAAGCGGATGACCGGCCCGGCGAAGGGCGCCAACAGCAGCAGCGCCAACGCGGCGGCAGCCAGCAGCTGAAAAAAGGAGCGGCGCCTCGTTTCGTCTGGCCCTTCCCACAGCCAGTAGAATGCCGCCAGCAGCAGCAGTGGTGCGCTCATGATCAGCATCTGGTAGCGGCTGATGCCGATACCGGCCACGGCCAGCCCCAACCAGAGCGCATCGATCCAGCGTCTGCTCAGCGTCAGACGGTGCATCGCCAGCAGCGCCAAAGGCACAAAGGCGATGAAAATCAGATTGGGCTGGCTGAAGCGGGTGATGATGTACGGCCAACCGGTGACGATGAAGCCGGCCAGGAAAGCGGCCGGCTCGAAGGCTGCCAGGTGGCGCACCAGTAAATAGACGGCCGTGCCGTTAGAGACCAGGACCAACAAGTAGACCAGTGTATAGGCGGCTGTCCCGCCCACCAGCGCCTGCAGGGGCAGCCACATGGCAATATTCATCCAGGCGAAATTATGGGTGTAGAGCGCGACCCCTTGCGGATAGAAGAGGCGATCAGTGAAAAAAAGGCTCTGCCCGCTGCTCAGGACATCCTTGACCCAGTGATAGGTCCACAAGTGAACAAAGGCGTCTCCCTCATTGCCCGGGATCGCTGACCCAAGATTGGCCAGCGCGGGCCAGGTCAGCGCAGCCGCGAAGAGGGCGTAGATGAGGACAGCCAGAAAAGGCGTGTAGCGGCGGTCAAGGGTTGGCATCACGCCCCTATTTTAACCGCTTTAGGCGCGGTGCTGTAATAAGGTCATGAAATTGGAATTGGCGTACCCCGTCAGTAATGTCAATTGAAAGACCCGACACCCTGCCATTTCCGGGTGTCGGGCCCTACAGTTTCTCGACTAACCTGCCATAGAAGAGGCGTTCTGTCCAGGATAGTTCCCCCGGACAGAACGTCAGCTGCCGTCGAGTCTGCTTGCCATACCGCCAATAGGGTGGGTTGGTTAAGGACGAGATTCTGAATGAATCTTATGCGTCCAGGGTTTGGCTGTATGCAGCGCCAGACGGCTCATTGTGTATGGTGGTCGTTACTCGCGTGGCCAGGGTGGCAGAATGAGATTATCAACCACATGCAGGGTACCATTTTCGGCGACGATGTTTTCGAGAATGATCATCGCATCGTCGTTGACATACAGGTGGTCCTCGTAGAATTTGAGACCCGCCAGCTGGCCGTTAGCCATCGTCACATTCCCTAGCTGCGTTTTCAGCTGGGCGGTTGAATTGCTGCCCTTCATGACGTGGTAGAGCAGCAGATCAGCCAGTTCTTCCTGGCTGTAGGTGGTGGTGATGTTGTCGGCATTCAGGCCTGCTTTGGCGAACGCTGCATCGGTAGGTGCGAAGGCGGTCCACTCCCCGCTGACAAGATCATCCAACAGATCGGCGGCAATTACGGCCGTGATCAGCGTGTTGAAACGGCCGTCAGCCACGGCCAGCCCGGCGATGCTGTTCGGCGACACGGAGGTCACCGGCGGCGCGTCCGCGATCGCTTCAACAGCTTCAGCGACTGGTTCGGCCGCTTCAGGCACCGCCTCAACGACCTTGGCGGCGATCGCCTGTATCGTTTCCTGCACCGTAGGCTGTGCATCTTCAACACGCGGCCAGGGCGGCAGGATGACATTGTCGACGACGTGAATACGGCCGTTGTCAACGATCACATTTTCCTCAATCAATTTCGCATTGTCGTTCACGTAGAGCGCATCTTCGTAGAACTTCAGCCCGGCCAATCCGCCGTTGGCCATGGTTACGTTGCCCAGCATGGTCTTCAATGTGGCAGTCGAATTATCCCCTTTCAGCGTGTGGTACAGAAGGAGATCGGCCAGCTCTTCGGCCGTATAGGCTTCAGCGATGTTGTCCGCTGTGAGGCCAAGTTTGGCGAACGCCTCATCGGTCGGGGCAAAGACGGTCCATGTGCCGCCGGATAGGTCATCGGTGAGGCCGGCCGCGGCAGCCGCTGCGGCCAGGGTATCAAAACGGCCGTCACTATCAGCAACGCCGGCCACCGTGTTAACGGGCGCGGACTGTGCCAGCGCCAGGGGAACCATTGTCAGTAGGAGAACAAAAACTAGAAGGAGACTTTTCTTAACGTTACTCATGTTTCGGTAACCTCCATGTGCACGTTTGTGCATCTAATGTCTAGGTTGAATAAACCCACCTGCGATCCATTGTATCAATCGCGGATATGGCGCAGATCGCGGCTTAAGCCAGCTATCACCTGTCCGAAAATTGGGGGGCAGCGTAGGTTTCTCGTGGGTTATTCGCCCAGGAAAATGAAGGTTATGTCAATGAGAGTATGTTTGGGCGGCTGCTGTACGCACTGCCGGCGGGTGTTTGCTCCCGCTCTATGGGATATCCGCGAGGCCCACCATGGCCGCGCTTTCTTTCCACAGGCGGCGGGCGAGCGCTTCGTCATAGGTGATTGGCGAGGACTGGATCGGCTGCTCATCCATGAAGTATTTTCCCGAAACGCCGGCCACCTGCGGCGAATCGGCCAGGTAAATGATCGTTTCCGCGCCCTTGGCGGCGTCGCGGGCGAAGAGGCTGGTGGCGCGCTGAAATAGACCGCCGGCCCAGCCGGGCACATTATTGCTGCCGATGCCCGTAGAAACAAAGCCAGGATGCATCGCATTGGACGTGATGCCGCTGCCTTCCAGACGCCGGGCGAGTTCGTAGCTGAAGAGAATATTGGCCAGCTTGGAACGACCGTACGCCTTCATGATCGAATACCCCTGCTCAAACTGCAAATTGTCAAGTTCCATTGATGCCCCTTCATGGGCGTCAGAAGCGACGGTGACGACGCGCGCCGGCGCAGCTTCTTGCAGAGAACTCAGCAGCAAATTGGTCAGCAGAAAGGGTGCCAGGTGATTGACGGCGAAGGTCATCTCATAACCATCGGCGCTTTCCTGACGGCTGAGGAAGACGGCGCCGGCATTGTTGACCAACACGTCCAAGCTGCCGTATCGCTCTGAAAACTGGGCGGCCAATTGGCGTACTTCGTCTAGAGACGAGAAATCGGCCAACAGGTAATCTACCTGCTTGCTGCCCGTCTTCTCGCCTATCCAGGCGACCGTATTCCGCGTCTTTTCCGCGCTGCGTCCGACGACGACAACCTGCGCTCCGCGCGCGGCGAATTCGCGCGCCGCCTCTTTGCCGATGCCTGACGTGGCGCCGGTGACTATGATCGTTTTTTGCATAAACCGCTGCTGTGTCCTAGAAGGGAACGTCTCCCTCAATGCTCTCGCGCCACTCATTCAGCCATTTCATCGCTTCGTCGAATTTGGCTGCCGGCAGCTGTTTGTAGCTGGTGATGCCGAATTTGCGGTACAGCTCCCCGTAGACGCCGCCATACTCGTTGCGGCCGCTCGCTTTGGATAATTTCATAGCGATCGTCTTAACCGCCTGGCTCAATTGACTTGCCTGGTCGGGCGTTACGAATCGTCCGGGATCGCCGACGATCGTTTCCAGCTGTTCGATTCTCTCTTCATGGGTGTCGAGGCGGGATTCCAGGACAAGTTGGTGGCGCGCCAGTTTCGCAAGCGCTTGAAAGGTACGGTACGCCTGCGCCGCCGGGGAATCACCCGCAATCAGCGCCTCAAAGTCACTGTCCGGATTGAGCCGTCCTTCGTAGAATGCCTCGGCCAGCACCTGGTAGCACTCTTTGCGGTAGCGGATGATTTTGTCTCTAATATCCTCTTTGACACGGCTCGCATTGAGCCCAAAGAGAAAGCCGCTAACATAGTCCAGGGGCAGGCAGAGCATTGTCCGGTTCTGACTTTGCCCCTGCGTGTTCGTTACGAACACGGAGATACTGCGCGCCGCTTCCGACAAGACTTCATCCCGGCCGATCCGGTTCTGCTGCGATGACCAGGAAACGCCCAGAAGATCACAAATCGGGCGCATGGGGACGTAGACAAGACCGTCCTTTGCGCGCACAGCAACGATCTCGTCACCGTAGAAGGCGACCGTTCTTTGCTCAATGGGAACTAATGCTGTTTCTTCAGTCATTTAGTCACTCTTGATTCGCTAACGAGGCAGCTATAGTATCCAAATTTCCGAATCTGGCTAACCGGCTTTTTGAGAAAGGGCACGCTAACGGCTGCGCCGCTCCTGCACACGGATCGCATTGACGATAGTGCGGTTGACCGGCGTGGGTAGCTGGTGCAAATCGCCAAGTTCGACCACTTTGCCGCCGAAAATCTCTACCTCGGTCTGGCGGCCGGCCTCGACATCTTGCAGCATGGATGTCTTGCCGTCCGGCGAAAGTGTGTTCAGGAAATCATACCAACCCTGTAAATCCGCTTCGCTCAGGTGGACGCCTTCGGCATGGGCCACGGCGATCGCTTCGCGCATCAATGATTCCATGATCTCCTGCGCGGCGGGATCCCCCTGAAAAACGCCGTAGGGCGCGCGCAAAACGGCCGACGCCTGGTTGATGCCTACGTTGATCATAAACTTGCGCCACATGGTCAACATCATATCGGCCGGTGTTTCCGCCGGAATGGCTGCGCGGTCAAATGCTTCCTGGACACGCAGGACGCGTTCACTGGGCGCATCGTTTTGCGGTTCGCCGAAGAATATCTTACCGCCGGCCGAATAATCGATGCGGTTCCCCTCACGTACGGCGTCAATGCCCAGGGCGATGGCGTAGAGCATCTTGTCCATGCCGTACCGTTCGCCAAGGACCGCTTCGCTGTCCAGGCCGTTCATGACTGACAAGATCGTGGTTTGCTCGCCGACGAACGGCCGTAGGTCAGGCAGAGCATTCGCCAGGTGGTATTGTTTCAGGGCGACGATAATCAAATCGGCCGTTTTCGCTGTTTCATCCCCAGGATGAACGGGCGACACGTCGACAGGCACATTATTGACGACCAGACCCTCTTTTTGCAGCCGTTCATACCGCTCGCCGCGCGCGATAAAATCAGTCTCAAAGCCCGGCGCGTTCAAAAAGCGACTGCCGTACGCTGCTCCCAACCCCCCAGCGCCCAGAATGGCCACGCGATTGATCTTGTTCATAATGCTTCCCCGCTCCTACGCTCCCATCGATGGCCCCAATCGCCAATCCAACTCATTGAACTCAGTTACAAATTCCGCTTCCATCACTCTGCGTTCCCTGGGCGGCAGCATCGTGGCGTGCACGCCGTTGATAACCAAAGACTTGATCTGTTCGAGGCTAAAGCCGAAGGTCTCACTGATGCGCAGGTATTCGTCGGTCAGGGTCGTATTGAACATCGGCGGATCGTCCGAGTTGATGGTCACGTATAGCCCCTCATCCAGTAAGCGGGGCAGGGGGTGTTCCTCAAGACTCGGCACGACGCCGAGACAGACATTGCTGCTGGGACAAACCTCCAGCGGCACCTGGCGCTCGCGCAGTTCGCGCACCAAATCAGAATCTTCCAGGCAGCGCACACCATGCCCGATGCGCACTGCGTGCAGCGCATTCAGCGCACCCCAGATGCTCGCCGGCCCCTCTGTCTCGCCGGCATGGGGCAGGCTGGGCAGCCCGGCTTCGAAGGCCAGGTTAAACGCTTCCGTAAAGAGCTCCGGTGGATTATCGACTTCCGGCCCCCCGAGGCCCAGACCGATGATCCCCTGTCCCTGCTTCTGCACAGCCCAATTGGCGACCAACATGCTGTGAGCGACCGGCCGCACGTTGCGCGAGATATCGGGCGCCAGCCCCATCGTCACCTCTAATTCATCAGCAGCCCATGCCCGGGCACGGTTGATGGCCGCCAGCTGATCATCGAATGCGACATGTTCGTAATGCGTAAACGGCGTGAATATCACCTCGCTGTAGCGAATATTCTGCTCTTCCTGGCCGCGCAAAAATTCGGCTGTGATCAATTCGAAATCATCGGCCGTGCGCAGGCAGTTGCAGATCGCAAAGTAGACCTCTATGAAATGATCGAAATCGGTGAACCGGTACCACGCTTCCAGCTCTTCAACGCTGTTCGCCGGCAGATCGACCTGGTTGCGTTTGGCAAGGGTTAGTAAGGTCGCCGGCCGGATCGAGCCTTCGAGATGGACGTGCAGCTCAACTTTGGGCATCAGACGGATGAAGTTATCTAGCGACAAGCGTGTGCTCCTTCGCGATCATAGAGCAGCATACCACGCTGCTTGTCAAGAATACGCTCATGGTGGGAAATCCTTTTCTTGCTGGCCAGTTCGATCGTCGAGGCATTTAGGGATTCATCTGCCGGTTGAGCCACTTGAGTGCTTCGCGATGGGCCAGGGGGGATAGTTCACGCTTGCCTACGAAGTCACGAACGGCCGCCGCATCGGTCTTGGAGTATTCGCGCAGGGCCCAGCCAATCGCCTTCTGGATGAAGAATTCACTGTCGGTCAGATTCTCATCGATCAGCGAGAAGAGCAGAGGCACATCGGTGCGGTCCCGATACTTGAGTTGGAAAATCAGCGTGGTACGGCGCAGCCAGATATTCTCGCTGGCGCGCCAGCGCTGGACGGCCGTTTGTCGCACCTCCGGGTAGCTCGCGAAAATCGTTCCTACCATATTGCTCGCCAGCAGATCGACCGTGTCCCACCACGATTTGCTAAGGATCAGCCATTCCAGCGTGGGCACAAATTCCGGCGTCAGCTTCTTCTGCATTTTGCGCAGGATATCAATCCCATTGTACTGATATTCACGATAGGGCAGCGTCCACAATTCCTCAACAACGGCGGGCAGCTCTTCCAGAGGCGGCAGACCATACGCGGCCAGGAACTGCTTCAACAGTGCGCGTCTGACAGGCGTTTTGATGCCCAGGCAGGCAAACTGATCGCGCAAATAGGCGGCCATTCCCGGCGCATTTTCAGGATCGGCGGCCGCTTGCATACTGTCCAGCATAGGATCAAGATAGGAGCTCATTTCATTGCCTTATAGCTGCATAGACCTGCAGATGGCTGCCTATTCCCAATCGACAGAACAGCAGCACAACGCTGGTCAGTCAGCAGCACAGCCACAAGTCACCTTCATGCGTTACAAAAAACCGCCGGCCGGTCAAACAAACCAGCCGGCGGCCTCAATCGTTAACCGTTTCCCGTTCTCAGTTCCCAGCTAAACGTTCTTATCCCAATGTGTCGATATTATTCAACTCTTCACAGGCGCGCACCATACGGGCCACGAAGTACTCTTCACTGCTGCGCAGCCAGGCGCGCGGGTCGTAATACTTCTTGTTAGGGGCATCGGGGCCGTTCGGGTTGCCCAACTGCGTCTGCAGGTAGGCTTCATTCGTCCGGTAATAGTTTAGCACACCGTCCCACATCGCCCACTGGGTGTCGGTGTCAATATTCATCTTGATCACGCCGTAGCTGATCGCCTCGGCTATCTCTTCTGGCGAGGAACCGGAACCGCCGTGGAAGACGAAGTAGATCGGTTTTTCTTCCGTGCCGTATTTTTCCTGCACGTAGATCTGCGAATCACGTAGAATCGTCGGCGTCAATTTGACGTTGCCTGGCTTATAGACGCCGTGCACGTTTCCGAAGGAAGCGGCGACGGTGAAGCGATCGCTCACCTTGCTCAATTCTTCGTAGGCGTAAGCGACATCTTCGGGCTGTGTATAGAGGCGCGAGGAGTCGACGTCGGAATGGTCGATGCCGTCTTCCTCACCGCCGGTGATGCCCAGCTCAAACTCGAGGGTCATATCCAGTTTGCTCATGCGATCCAGGTACGCTTTGCAGGTCTCGATATTCTCTTCGATCGGCTCCGTGGAGAGATCAATCATATGCGAGCTGTAGAGCGGAATGCCGTTTGCTTTGTAGAACTCCTCGCCGGCGTCGAGCAGGCCGTCCAGCCAGGCCAGGCGGCTGCGCGGGCAGTGATCGGTATGCAGCATGACGTAAGCGCCATATTTTGGCGCCAGATCGTGCACGTGCATGGCGGCGGCGACAGAGCCGGCTACCGAGCCCTGCATATTGTCATTGGGCAGTGTCTTGCCGGCGTAGAATAGAGCGCCGCTGCTGGAAAACTGGATCATAAGCGGGGCGTTGACCTTAACGGCCGTTTCCATCGCCGCGTTGACATTGTTCGTGCCCGTCGTGTTCACGGCGGGCAGCGCAAAGCTGTTCGCCTGTGCGTATTCAAATACTTTCTGTACGTCGTCACCGGTGATAACGCCGGCGGGTATCATTTCTTTTAGTGGTCTCATTGATGTCTCCGGTTGTTAAACTATTTTGGATATCTGCTTTGCGGTTGGGCCGAATCGAATAGGGCCAAGCCAACTGCTATAGTACCATAATTTGATCAGAGTGGGGAGAGCTGCGGCGCGGGATCAAAGCCTGTATGATCCCTGCTTGGCTGCCCATGAGATGCCTCAAGAAATGACCGCGCCGTCGCGCTCTATGCTCCACTCCCGGGGCGTTTCCTGTTCCAAACCGCTCGCGGTGAAGCCAACTCCCAGCATCTGGTTGATCACGCTTTGGATCTCATATTCGCCGCGTATTGATGGCTCCATGTTTGCCAAGTAATCCACAGCGGCGCCCGGCAGAATGAAGGTCAGCGAGACAGAATAGGGGCTGTTTATTTCCTCGGGAGCAGGTTTTTCGATGATTCGTGCGATTTGCCCGTTGCTCATGAAGCGCGCGCTGCTGCTGGTCACAATCTTCTCGCGGGGCAGTTTCTTGAGGCTGAAGGTCATATCTGTGTTGCCGGCTGCGTGGGCGGCGGATAGATTGGACAGGTAGTCGGGCGGCAGGATGTAATCGGTAGCGGTTAGAATAAACGGTTGTTCTGAGGCAAACAGGGTGGGGTAAGCAGAAACGGCCGTCTGCAAAGCATGGGCGGTTCCCAACATCTTCGGCTGACGGCAGGTGACGACCGCCATGTTCCAGGCGGCGCCATCACCGGCGAACTCCTCGATTTGCCCGCTCATATGGTGCGTCACAAGGATCACCGTCTGGATGCCGGCGTTTGCCGCCGCGGTCAGCACGAAATCCAGCGTAGGACGGCCGTCTACCGGCAGCAGCGGTTTTGGCATACGGTCCGTATAAGGGCGCAGCCGCTTTCCCCGACCGGCGGCCAGCAGAACAGCCGTGAGTGGTCTCCGGCTCAACCGTGCGCCCCGTTCTCAACCAGGTAGACCGCTGCCTTATCGGCCAGTTCGGGGAACTTCTCACGGTATGCTCCCAAAATCTGGGCTGCGGCTTCTTCCGCTTGTGCGCGATCGACCAACCCAATAACGCATCCGCCGTAGCCGCCGCCGCTGAACCGGCTGCCAAAGACGCCGCTGGCCCCGCTGACAATTTCGTGGAGGGCGATGATTTCGTCCTGTCCCGACCCGTATTGATAAATCGAGCTCGCACAAGAATCGTTCATCAATGCGCCGAAACGGCCGATATCATTTTGTTCCCACGCCTCCACGCCGTCACTGACCCGATCCACTTCGCCGAAGAAATGGGTCGCGCGGCGGCGCAGGTGATCAGGCATCTTTGCAGCGTGATCGTCGAACAGATTGCGGGGCACGTCAGACAGCACGATAGCTTCCGGGGAGAGCCACTGTGCCGCTCCGCGGCATTCATCGACGCTCTTATTGTAGCCGCCGCTCTTTGTTAACTCACGGGCGATGCCCGAATGAATGATCAGCCAGCCCACACCCTCTGTCTGCGGGGGATCGGGCACAAGGCGTATTTGCCGGTAGCGGGTGTCAATGTATACAAGGGCATCTTCCTGCCCGTACAAAATACTGCTTTGATCGAGGATGCCGTTCTGTAGGCCCAGATGCGCGTGTTCCAGCTGGTAATCCAGCTCCACCAATGCTGTATCACCGAGGAACAGATCGTTCACGTCGGCCAATGCTTGCAGGTAAGCCAATCCCACCGCCGCCGAAGAACTAAGACCCGCACCAATTAGCGTGCCGCTGCTGACGCCGGCAAACCCTCTGCTCAGCGCATAATTCTTGTCCAGTGCCAGCGCGGCGCCCTGGGCATATCGCGCCCAATGATCGGGCTGCACCGCCGTGCCGATGGGAAAGGTGATCGAGCCGGAAAAGTTTGGGCTGGCCAGTTGAATTTCTGCCTTGTCCAGGGGGACGTAGACAAGCGCCGTGCCTGTATTGATCGTCCGGCCGAGCACGTGCCCTCCCTGGTGATCGATGTGCGCCCCCAAGGGGCAGATGCGGTAGGGCATAAAAACTTGGCGAATGTCGGCGGAATCAACCGGGAAGGTGTCCAGCAAGACGGCCGTTGCCGCCGCTACCTGCTCGTCTGCCGACGGAAAAGATTGCAGCATAAATACTCCAGAAATGAGGCCAGGATACCTCAGATTTTCAAGCTATGGAATCTGTCTGTCTTTACGAAACGACTCTGATTATAACAAACGGTGACAACGAGGCTAAGTCAGCGCCGGCGCAAGGCAGGGCTTTTCCAAAGTCGAAAAAGATATAAAACGAAAGAACCTCAATCTGTTATTATGGGATTTGCTCAAAAACCAAATAACGAAAGAGGTTCTCATGCAAGATCATATCACATTGGAAGGCGTTTTGTCGGATGGGGTTGTCTTTGATATTCATGCATTCATGGAGCATTTGCAGCAGGTCAGCGACCAGCGGAGCCGGCGAGGGATACGATACTCGTTACCATATCTATTGAGCATCATCGTTTTGGCCAAGCTTTGCGGGCAGAATAAGCCCAGTGCAATTGCCGAGTGGGCGAAACTGCGGGAAAAACAGTTGGCAATCGCCTTTAGCGCCGAGCGGCAGACAGTGCCCTCACTCAACACCATACGGCGGACACTGGCAGAGACAGTCATAGCTGAAGAGTTACAGACAGTCTTCAATCGCTTCCTGCATCAAACCTATGGCGGTCAGCAAAGCATACTGGTCACCCTGGACGGCAAGACATTACGGGGGACGATTCCAAAAGGAGAATCCAGTGGCGTGCACTTACTGGTGGCCTATCTTCCCGAAGAAGGGATTGTCTTGATGCAGGTGGCAGTAGAGTGCAAAGAGAGTGAACTGACTGCAGCGCCACGCATCTTAACATCTTTGGACCTCAGGGGGCGTGTTGTGGTCGGTGATGCCCTGTTCACCCAACGCAACTTGTCGGCCCAGGTACTCTATGAAGGTGGCGATTACTTGTGGTTTGTGAAGGGCAATCAGCCGCGTCTGAAAGAAGATGTTGAACAGTTCTTCGCACCAGCAAGAAGAGCGCTCGGTTGGCATGCACCAGAACTAGTACGGGGCGAGGCACAGACAACAGAAAAGGGGCATGGACGTCTGGAGCAACGGACTCTGACAGTAATTGCGGATGACAGCGGATTTATTGACTGGCCTGGTCTGCAGCAGGTATTCAAGTTGGAGAGAAAAGTGACTGAGATGACGACTGGCGTCATTTCCATTGATGAGGTCGTTGGCATCACGAGCATGTCACCGGAGAAAGCATCTGCAAAACAACTATTAGAGTGGACGCGGAATCATTGGGGTATCGAAAATGGTTTGCACTATCGCCGCGATGTTACCTTGGATGAAGATGGGACTCGTATGTCCAACGATTATCTGGCCGAAGCAATGGCCGTCCTAAACAATTTCATCATCGGCCTAATGAGCAAGCTTGGTTTTCGCAATCTGGCATCAGCTCGGCGCAAATTCGATGCTAAGTTTACCCTTGCCCTATCGTCATATGGCTGACTTTGGAAAAACCGTGCGGCGCAAGGGCTTTCCTAAGCGGGAAAAGCGAGCATAGGTACGCTTCTAGGGTCCAGATCCGCCCGCTCAGGGGCGTCTCGTGCAGCATCAAGCAAGCGTGCGAAATGGCTTGCTTGAGAGGCGGGCTGCGCATTCCGCGCCATGGCCGGCACGGTTATCCACATGCGAACGCCAACGGCCGCCGGAATCACCAGCAGCGGCGCCGGCAGCAGCGAGCCTGGCTGCCTGGGCGACAAGCACGACATACGCCCGGTCATTAGACAGCTCCAGTCAGGTGACCTCGCGTTCGTTGTCGCCCTCGTTCAGTTTGCGCGATGGCTGCCCTCAATATCAGTATCATTTGAGAAGTGCTGCGGCTTTTACAGACGCTCATACTACAATGGGGGACAAGTGGCAGACTGCAATCAGACAAAGGAAGAATGAATGAAAGAACAATCAACAGCGCGTATTTGGCTGCGTAGAATTGGTATCGGTGTCGGGCTCATCATTCTCGCCGGGGTTATTATCCTGGGCGGCATGTTCGTTTGGGATACGCTTACTGGTGACAAGACGGCCGATTTTGCCAATGTCTCCTATACCGACAGCGACGGCAATGAACTACTTGGTTATCTGAGCGCACCGTCGGAGCCGGGAACGTATCCGGCAGTCCTACTGATCCATGAGTGGTGGGGTCTGAACGAGGGCATCACGATCCTGGCCGATGCGCTTGCCGAGGAAGGGTACGTCGTATTCGCGCCGGACGGGTATCGCGGGGAGCTCGCCAGCACGATTCCACGTGCGCTCTGGCTGCGGCTGGGCACGCCTACTGCCCAGGTAGAAGGGGATATGGACAGCGCCCTGGCTCACCTGCGCAGCCTGGACGGGGTTGATGTCAATCGCGTGGCTTCCATGGGCTTCTGCTTCGGCGGCGGTCATTCCCTGCAGCTCGGCCTGCGCCAATCGGAGAATCTCGCCCTGACCATCCTCTATTACGGAGCTGTCGTGACCGAACCGGCGCTCCTCTATCCACTGACGAACGATCAGCCCGTCCTTGGTATCTTTGCCGAGGAAGACAACACGATCTTTCCGGAAGAGGTGCTCGAATTTGAGGCGGCACTGAACAGCCTGGACATTGAGAACGAGATCACGATCTATCCCGATGTGGGGCACGCTTTTCTTACCGAGGAAAACTACGACCAGCCGGGCGCCGCGGGAGATGCCTGGCAGCAGACCCTGCGTTTCCTGGATCGATATTTTGGTGCGTAGGTGAGCGAGAAGTTGGGACCCGAGTGGGGTCGCAGCGACGAACGCAGAGTAGCCAACCTGGCAGGCCGAGCCTGATAAAAGTCAATAGACAAAATTGTCGATAGCTGCTAAGCTCAAGTTACTGAGCGGTGTCTGGAGCCACCCAAGATTCATTGTTCAAAAAAAAGGAGGTGTTGCCTATTGTCAGAAGGCTGATCACCAGGTTTTGTTGGCCGCTTACCGCGCCTCATTGTGCTGCGCCTGCTGGCTGCAGCAGAAATTCAGGCTTCCGGTAACCTACAAATGATGATTGAGGAGTGATTTCGAATGAACAACAAGAAAAGCTTATTGATCGTTACGGCCGTCGTCCTGGTCTTTATGTTGGGGATAGTTGCCGGCGCGTCGGCAATTACAAATGGCGAACTGGACGAAGATGGCCATCCCCATGTGGTTTTGCTCTTAATGGAAGTCGGTGGAGCACCAGCCTTCCGCTGCAGTGCGACCTTGCTTTCGCCGACCGTTGTCCTGACCGCTGGTCATTGCACGTCAAATTACCCGGATGAGCCTTTCACGGGCATGCGTGTCTTTATCGAATCGGATGTCGAAAATGGCGACAACAATTACCCTCTCTCGGGACCCAACAGCGTAGAAGCAGTCTCGTGGCATGCTCACCCGTCCTATGAAACTGCGCCTTTCTTCTACAATGATGTAGGCGTGGTTATTCTTGAAGATCCTGGTGTCGTTACTGATGAATACGGCGTGCCCATTGAGGAATTTGGCGTACTGCCGGAGGCTGACGAACTCGATAAATACGCGAAGCAGCGAGGAAAGCATGAATTGTGGTTTACGGCAGTCGGCTATGGACTGCAGTACATCAGCCCGGTATACGAATCAGCAGACAAAGTGCGCATGTTTGCTAACCCGAAGCTGAACGCCATAAACGCACCCGGCTCGACCGGAGATTTTTCGCTTCTTCTGTCCAACAACCACTCAACCGGCGGGACATGCTTTGGTGATTCGGGTGGGCCGAATTTCATTTACGACAGCAATGTGGTCGGTGGCGTAACTTCTTTTGGTCTGAACGGAAACTGCAGGGGTACCGGCGGCGTTTTCCGTATGGACAGACAGAATGTCCTGGATTTCGTCAACAGCTACCTCCCGTAGTCGTTGACATTTATCTTGGCTGAGGCCTTTTATTGTATCAACGATTTGGCCCTTGATTCCCATAGGCGCTGATACAATGTAGAGTGCCGGGCCGGTAAAGATCGTTCAAAGGACGAAGAGCTCTCAAGTCGATTTTAGGGCTCTTTCCACATCGGCTAGACGCCGCAGAGACGTTAAGACTTGCGATCTTGTGGGGATGCACAATCTTGCGCCTCTGTTGGGCAGTAGTTTGTGGATTCGTGGATGCCTAGTTATCGGGCGCGGTGACGACGTCGTTGACGGCCGCCCAATGGAACAGATCGCGCTCTTCGAGGACGGCGGCCATCAGGTCGGGGAAAAGATCGGGCGTGCAGGCGAAGGAGGGCAGACCGAGCTCCGCCAGCTGCCCGGCGATCTCACGATTGAAGCGGGGCGCCCCTTTGTCATTGAGGGCGAGCAGGGTGACCACTTTGACGCCGCCGGCCGTTAGGTCAGAGAGGCGCTGCACGACCCCTTCCTTGTTCCCTGCTTCGAAAAGATCGCTGATCAGGACCAGCACGGTATCCTGCGGGCGTGACACAAGATTCTGGCAGTAGGCGAGAGCGCGGTCGATATTGGTGCCGCCGCCCAGGCGAATGCCGAAGAGGAGATCGACCGGATCGCTCATCTCTTCGGTCAGGTCAACCACTGAGGTGTCGAACATCACCAGATGTGTGGAGACAGCGGGAATCGTGGCCAGCACGGCGGCATAGATGCTTCCGTAAACCACCGATGTGGCCATAGAGCCGCTGGTGTCCAGGGCGATGATAATATCGCGCAGCGACGATCGTTTACGGCCGTAGCCGACCAGCGTTTCGGGCACGATTGTCTGCTGCGCCGGCTGGTAATGCTTGAGGTTCTTGTGAATCGTGCGCCCCCAGTTAATCTCTTTGAAGCGCGGCCGCCGGGTGCGTGTCGCCCGATTCAGGCTGCCTTTAATCGCCTGTTCCAGAGGGTACGTCAACTTCTCACGCATCTCCTCAACGACCTGGCGCACCACGTCGCGCGCCGACTCACGCGTCTGCACGGGCATCACCTTGTTGAGGGCCAGGATATCGGCTACCAGGTGGACATCCGGCTCTATTGCCGCCAGAAGTTCCGGTTGATCGAGGACGTTGCGCAGCTTGAAACGCTGTAGGGCGTCGCGCTGCATAATGTGCACCACGTTGTCGGGGAAATAGGAGCGGATGTCCCCCAGCCAGCGGGCGAGGTCGGGCGCTGAGTCACTGAGATCGCCCTCATCCCCATCGCCGTAGAGAGTTTCCAGCGCCTGATCGAGCGCCTGGTCCTCAGGGGAGAGTCCGTCCGCCGATTCCTGCCCTTCGCCGCTCTCGCCGCCGCCTTGTTCGCTGTCCGGATCCTGGCCGAGGACCAGCCGCCAGCGGCGCGTTCTTTCCTCTGCATCAAACATCTATGCGGTATCCTTTGTTGGCATGTGCATTATCCTTTACTACGCAGCGCCTCGCCAGGAAGTTGCAGCGCTGTTAGAAAACGGTTTTTTCGAGGAGCTGTCTGGGTGCGAGAAAATCCGGCTTTGTCGTACAATTATTGCAATGTTGACATAACGTTTCCGGTATGTTGTGGCATGTGTTGGTCTGGTTTTGGACGTGCTGCTGGCAGCTGCTACCGGAAAAATAATTGACATAATGTCGCCGGAATTAGGACAGCAAACGAGGGTATTTAGTGTACACTTGGGGTGAGCGGCGCGGTCTGGTGGCGCGCTGGAGAAGAGGATGAGCAGCAATGAGATTCAGCAAATATCATGCGCTGGGAAATGATTATATCGTGATTCATCCCGCCGATCTGGCGGAAACAGTTTCGCCGGCGCTGATCCGCCGGATCTGCCACCGTAATTATGGTGTCGGCTCTGATGGGATACTGCTGGGTCCGTCGGCGAGCGAGACGTGCGATTTTGGGCTGCGAATCTTCAACCCGGACGGCAGTGAGGCTGAGAAGAGCGGCAATGGGCTGCGTATTTTTGCGCGGTCGCTCGTCGATGATGGATTGAGTGCTGAGCGCCTCTTCAGCGTGGAGACGCCTGGCGGTGCCGTGGTTTGTGAGCTGAGCGCGGACGGCCGTCTGGTGACCGTCGAGATGGGCAGGGTTAGTTTCGACAGCGCACTGATTCCCGTGGACGGTCCGCCGCGCGAGGTGCTTAGGGAAACGCTGCTGATCAACGGCCGTGACCTGGTATTTTGCGCGGCGACGGTGGGCAACCCACATTGCGTCGTGCTGTCTGAACAGGAGCCGGAGGAAGAAGAAACGCTGCGTTATGGCCCGCTGATCGAGGTGGAGGCGCGCTTTCCACGGCGCACCAACGTGCAGTTCATGCAGGTGATTGATCGATCGAATATCAAGATCGAAATATGGGAAAGGGGCGCGGGATATACGCTGGCCTCGGGCAGCAGCAGCACGGCGGCGGCGGCGGTCGCCCACAAACTGGGCCTTTGCGACGCACAAATCACTGTGCATATGCCAGGCGGCGAGATCAAAATCGCGTTTGACAGGGATTTTGCGGCAACGATGACTGGCCCGGTCAGTAAGGTATGCAGCGGGACCATCGCCGCTGACTTGTTTGCCGGGCTTGCCTGAGGGAAAATCATAGATTGCGCAGATTTCACAGATCCGGCAAATAATCTGCGCCGATCGGCAAGATCTTTGTTCGGTTTCGGAGGGCGTCTCATGGAGACGGGCTACACTATCGACTTAGGCAGGTTCACGGTTGAGCGGCTAAAGGAGATCATCACCACCGGCCGCCTGCTGCCCAGCCAGCAGATTCTATTGGACGATGTTGACGCGCGCTTCGCCTGCTTGCGGCAGCATGGCATCGAAAATCTGGCGCAGCTGCAAAAAGCGTTGAAGACGAAAACGGCCGTGGCCTCCTTCGCCGCTGAGACGGGCCTGCCAGTCGACTATCTGACCGTTCTGCGGCGGGAGGTGAACAGTTACGAACCGAAGCCGATCGCTTTTTCGGATTTTCCGGGCGTCGATGCGGCGGTCATGGTCAGACTGCAGGAGGCCGGCATCAAGCAGACCAAGCAGCTCTTTCCGCACGTGCTCACCCCCGAGAGCAGACGCGCGTTCGCGGAGGCGCAGCAGATTGACGAGAGTACGCTGCTGGTATTGACGAAACTAACCGATGTAGCAAGAATGAAATGGGTTGGCCCGAAATTCGCCAGGCTGCTCGTTGATTCGCCGTATGATACGGTGGAGAAGGTGGCCAATTCAGATTACGTCGTGATGTATGAAACGCTCATGCGGATCAATGAAGAGAAGCGGGTATACAAAGGGCATCTCGGCATAGATGATATGAGGCTGTGGGTCACGCAAGTGGTGCCGCTGGTGCCGCAGGTGATTCAGTACTAGGCGGCGGCATATGAACGGCCGTTGGGCGGCAATGATGCCGCGATGAAAATCGGGCAGCGGACTTTCAGTTTTCTGCAAGCCGCAGTATATTCAGGGCACGAAAAGCACAAGAAGAAAGCATCAACCATCGGTTCTTCGTTGAATCGCACGAAGAGAGAGCTTGTTACCCCATGACTTCACCGGAACCCAAAAAACAGAGCATCGCTGAACGCTGGGGCATGAGACTCCTGCACCTGATTTTCAAGATCCTGATCTACCTTCCCCTCATATGGCTGCTGCTGTTCGCCATTTTTGTCATCGCAGCGGCGGTTCAGGTGGGTCACCTGCCGGCCTATGGCCAGCCTGATCCGAAGGATGCCGGGGCGGTCTCTCTACTCTATATGCCGGTCATGGTGTTGATGTTTATGGTGCTGGCCTCGACGCCCTTTGCCATTGCGCTGGCGGTTGCCAAACTGTGGCAGGGTGTGCCGGATTTCATCAGCCGTGGCGAGGTGTACGCCTATTTCGTTGGCATTGTTTTGTTCTTCTTCATTGTTATGAGCGACGTTGGCGGCTTGATGACCTGGCTGGCGGATTAGAAAGGTATGGATGGAATTTCGCTTATATGACACCTTGACGCGCAGCTTGCGCGAATTCGAAGCATTGAACCCGCCGCAGGTCGGTCTTTATTCCTGTGGGCCGACGGTCTACGATTACGCGCACATAGGCAATCTACGCACCTACATCTTCTCCGACATCCTGCGGCGCGTTCTGAGCTTCAATGGGTATGAGGTAACCCACGTGATGAATATCACCGACGTGGGGCACCTGGTCTCCGATGCTGACACGGGGGAAGACAAGATGGAGACCGGTTCGCGGCGCACGGGCCGGACCGCCTGGGAGATCGCCGAACTCTACGCGGAGGCGTTCCAGAATGACCTGCGCGCGTTGAATATCCTGGAGCCGGACATCTGGTGCCGGGCCACGGACCATATCCAGGATCAGATCGATTTCATCCGCTGCATTGAGGCGCAGGGATATACGTATGAGACGTCTGACGGCGTCTATTTCGATACGGCCAGAATGCCGGAATACGGCCGTATGGCGCGCCTGGATATCGAGGGACTGCAGGCCGGCGCGCGCGTAGAGATGGCTGAAAAGCGTTCGCCCACCGATTTCGCACTGTGGAAGTTCAGCCGGCCCGATGAACAGCGGCAAATGGAATGGGAGAGCCCCTGGGGCGTCGGCTTCCCCGGCTGGCACATTGAATGCTCGGCCATGTCGGCCAGGTATCTCGGCCCCTTCTTTGATATCCATACGGGTGGCGAAGATCATATCATGGTGCACCATCCGAATGAGATCGCGCAGACGCAGGCGTGTCACGGCACCAACCTGGCCAATTTCTGGATGCACGGCTATTTCTTGCAGCTGTCGGATGCGGGGCGCATGGGCAAATCGGCCGGCAATTTCCTGCGCCTGCAGACGCTGCTTGATGAAGGGTATGAGCCGCTGGTGTGGCGTTTCTTCTGCCTTGGCGGTCATTACCGATCGAAGCTGACTTTCAACTGGCAGGGCGTGGCAGGGGCGCAAACGGCGCTGAACCGGCTGCGCACGGCCGTCTACGCATGGGGCGCGCCGGGAACGGCCGATGCGGGCTTCCTGCGGAGTTTCACGGCACAGATCAACGATGATTTGAATATGCCGCGCGCGCTGGCAGTGACCTGGGAGTTGGCAAAAAGTGATCTGCCTGATTCCGTCAAGAAGGGGACTGTACTGGCCTTCGATAAAGTGTTAGGACTGGACCTCGCGGCTTGGCAGCCGGCGCAGGAGGCGGCGCCGGAAGCGGTCATGATCCTGGTTCAGCAGCGGGATCAGGCGCGGCTGGAGAAACGGTGGGCTGAGGCGGATGCGCTGCGTGAGCAGATTCGTGAGCTGGGGTACGAGATCGAGGACACGGCCGAAGGCGCGAAGCTGGCTGCCCGCTAGTCCGCTGGCGCCAAAAGCCTGATTCATCATGTCAGGTTCATCCAGCCGCGGAATCCATTCCACTGCTGCGTAAAGCCGTGACGTTGATGCCACCAGGCGTGGGAGATGCCTATGCAAACGACAGCAGATGCAGACGACGGATTGACGCTACGCTTGTTGATGCCGCAGTGGCAGGGTGGGGGAGAGCAGCCCGGCTATTACCTGGGCGGCCGTTTGTTGGCCTGGTTGGCGCCACCTTCGAGTGCGGCGGTTGAAGAGGTCACGATCGGCCTGGGGCGCGAGGGCCACACGGTTGAACAGGGCATCTTCGCCCGCGAGGTACTGCTGGCGCAGGCGCGTGAGGCGCGGCGTATCCTGGAAAGGCGTCAGCCGGACCGCGTCGTCGTCTTTGGCGGCGAGTGCAGCGTGGATTTCGCACCGGTCGCCTATCTGAACGAGCGGTATGACGGCGACCTGGCTGTCTTGTGGCTGGACGCACACCCGGACACGGCGCTGCCACAGCAGGACGATCGCAACGTTAACTTTCACTCGATGGTGCTCAGCGCGCTGCTGGGATTGGGCGATGCGGCGTTTGTCGCCGAGGTGACGCGTCCGCTGGTTCCAGCTCAGCTGCTGTTTACCGGCCTGCGCGCCGCTGTCGATGAACTGGACGCTGTGCAAACCCATTTTGGCGTGACGATACCCAACGCGACAGTTGACGAGGTTGCGGCGAGCAGTGATGTCGTCTTGCAGTGGATGCGCGAATGTGGCGCGTCACGCGTGGCGATTCATTTCGACCTCGATGTACTGGAGCCGGCGGCGTTCAGTTCAACGATCTGGCAGGCAGCGAACGGATTGGGCGTTGAAACGGCCGTGCGCCTGCTGGCCGATGTCTCCCAGGAATTCGATGTGGTCGGTCTGGGAATCACCGAATACGTGCCGCGCGATGCGCTGCGGCTTGCCGGCATGCTGCGCCGCCTGCCGCTGGTTGGCAGTGCCTGATGTAGGACAGCGTGAATCCACGTGGGTGATCATCGCCGACCGGCTGGTCGCTGATTCGTTTCCTCAAGAAACACGCTGGTAAGACTCGGTATGGATTGCCAGGCACAGATAGTCCCCAGCAGTTTATGCACGCCGCGAAATGGGACATGACAAATCCCATCGCTGGTGACGTCAAACAGCCTCCGTCTATTCAGCCGGGCAGGCATCCACATGCAGGTATTCTTGGCATTCCTCTTCCGACAATGAGCGCGTCAAACGGGATTCGGCAAGGTCTACCAATTCATCCACTGCCAGGACATAGAAGCGCACGTTGCCATCAAAGCCGCCCGTTACCAACTGCCGCCCATCCGGTGTGAATTCGGCCAAGGTCACGCCTTCTCCGGCCCCCTCCAAGATTAGCCTACGCTCCCCGCTCTGATAATCCCACAGCCGCACGTCACTTCCATTCGATGCCGTGGCAACGATACTCCCGTCGGGACTGACAGACGATCCCTGCAGAATTTGTTGGTCCGCATTAATCTCCTGCACCAGCTGCCCTGTTCCCACTTCCCAGATCCTCACGATACCATCCACACCCGCGGTGATCAGGTGCGATCCGTCAGCTGAAAAGTACACATGGAGAGCATTCTGATCGTAATCGATTTCGCTTACAGTCTGCCCGCTAGCCATATCCCGAACAGCCACGCCTCCTAACCACCCGGTGGCCAACAGCGTGCCGTCTGGACTGTAGGCGATACCCCAGGCCCGATCCGGTAGTGGGAATTGATATAGAACTTCACCGCTGGTCGCATCCCATACAAACGATTGGGCATCATTGCCGGCGCTGGCAATGGTGGCCCCATCCGGGCTGTAGACCAGACTGTTGACCCAATCCTCATGATCGGTCAGCGTGAACAGCAGGTCACCTGTTGTGGTGTCCCACATCATAACCGTGCTGTCATCACTGCCGCTGGCCAGGCGATCCCCAGTGGGACTGAAGCTCAAACCACCGACAAAATCGTTATGCCCTTCCAGCATGTTCAGACTTTCCCCCGTGACCGGGTCCCACAACGAAACCCCACCAACAATTCCGCCTGCCGCCAGCATGGTCCCGTCCTGACTGAAAGCGATACTGGTAACCTCCGCCCAGTCATCCTCGATAAATGGCTGTACCGTCAGGAGTTCGCGCGCGGGAGTGATGTCCCAAACCTTCACAAATTTGTCATGGCCAGTGGTAGCCAGACTGCTGCCATCCGGACTGAAAAGAATGTTCGACATCAGGCCGCGGTGAGCGGGCAGCGTCATTATCTCGCGACCCGTTTCGGTTTCCCAAATCTGAACACCGGAAAGATCTCGTGTATAGCTTGAAAAGCGCGCGCCGTCCGGGCTGAACGCCAGGCCCCCAACTTCATTCGTTGCATAAGCTGGATAACGATCCATTTCAACCATGGCATCAAGATCCCACAAACGCACTGCCCGGCCGTTTTGATCACCAACCAATAATCGCCTGCCATCGGGACTGAGTGCGAAGTCATTACCCACGTCTTCAATTGACAGTAATTCGGTACCCGAATCAACTTCGATAATTCGGATAACTTTATTGTCGTCCTCAAGGGCACCCAACATAACCAAACGGAAACCATCGGGGCTGAAAGCCAGTTTGACGTGCGCCACATCTGTTTCACTCATGTCAAAAGTGGCGCGTTCAGTCAACGTGGCTGCATCCCACAATGTGACCCGCCCAAATCCGTCGCTGACAGCTACGCTTTTGCTATCAGGACTGATGTCCATACCGATATTCCAGTCAGAATATGGATTGTCGCTGTCATTGGGAAAGGCAGCGATTAGCTCACCGCTGGCTGCATCCCACATTCTTGCTATATCCAGCGTTCTGTCAATGTCAGGGCCCCCAGTGACTATGAAGGAACCATCACTGCTGTAAGCCACATTTTCAATTGTCTCTTCTGGCTCGCCCAACACAAGCACTTCCTGGCCGGTCGCCGTATCCCAAACCCGCGCCGAGCCGTCCCAACTTGAGGACACCAGGCGAGAACCATCCTGGCTGTAGTCCAGGTCAGAGATACCGTCCTCATGACCAACCATTGTTTGCAGGAGCCTGAGATTGGGAATGCCGCGGTGTAGGGCTTCTTCTGCCTCCTGGGTATGGGCTGTGCTGAGAGCCTGTAGTGCGAGCAGTACGCTGCGCTGTGGATCCTCGGCCAGATTGCTGACGGCTTCAGCTGCCAGCTCGCGGGAAAAGGCGACTCTAGCCTGTTCTTCAGCCGCCACCCGTGCCCCATCAGCCTCAACTCCCGCGGCCAAGGCGACATCCCGCTGATTGTCGGCACGAAGACCTTCAGCCACGGCCTCGGCCTCTCGTGTTGCCGCGAGCTGGGCGTTGTCCTGGGCCTCGGCGGCATTCTCGCTCGACTGCTGGGCAAAAAAGAAGGCAGCGCTGGCCAGCAAGACGGCCATTACCAATACACCACCCAGAACATAAGAACGCCGGCGGAAACCTTGGGCCGCTAACGCTTGTTCTTCAGCTCTCTGCTCTTCAGCTTCCGCCCGTGCTTTCTCCGTTGCGGCCAGCTTCTGAGCCGTCTCCAGCTCCTCTTGCCGCCGGCCTTCTTCCTGGGTCTGCCGTTCCAGCCGCCAGGCGATGCTGGCGTCCAGGAATTGGCGCTCGCTCTCAGTCATTACAATGCTGCTGCCGGCTGCCCAACCGGCAAACAGTTCCAGTCTTGAACCGCGGAGCAGATAGCTGTCATCTCGTCCACCGCCCTGCCAATCGTTCGCAGCTAGGGACAGCAGGCGTAAGGTGCGCACATCACTGCGACTCTCATCCAACCAGGAACGCAGGTGGCGCCACTCCCGCAGCAAAGCTTCGTGCGCCACCTCCACTGTTGGCTCCCGCGTGACCGGATCATGATCAAAAGTCAACAACCGCGCCTGGCCAAACTCATCAACCACCGACTGTTGACTATCGTCAACCGATTCAATTTCTGAGCGCAGAACTCGCCGCCTGGTATCCTCAACCCCTTCTCCCAAGGTTACCAGACGCATGAAGAGCTGCCGTGTCGCTTCCTGCCCGGCTTCATCGAGTTCATCATATATTTCATCTGCCCGCCGCCCCAGCGCGCCCGTCGCGCCGCCAATCTTCTCATAGCTCGCACGCGTCATTTGCCCATCTTGGCGCTGCTCAAACAACTCTGTCAAGGCAAATTGTAAAAGGGGCAGTCCGCCGGGCTGGTCGCTGATGTCGGCCACAATGGCTTCCGCTAGGCCCGGTTCCAGCCGCACACCCATGCGCCGCGCCGGTTCGCGGATAGCCCAGGTCAAATCCGCGGCCGGCATAGGTAAAACGATCGCCGTATTTTCCTTCAGCAGTTTGCCAAGACTCTGCATCTGCAGAGGACGGTCGTAAAAGTCAGCCCTCAGGGTAATGACAACGCGCAGCGGGCTGCGCGGGTCGCGGATGGCTGTCAACAGGCTGTCGATGAAAAAGGCCCGCCGCTCCTCATCGTCCACTAGCGTAAAAAGCTCCTCAAACTGGTCAATAACTAGCAGAAGTTGGGCGCCCTCTTCGTTGGGCAAAATGCGGCGAATCGTTCGCGAGAGTCCGCGCGTATCGTGGCGCATCGGCTCGACCAGCGATGGTGGCGGGTCAACTGCAATGGGCCACAGGGCCAATTCCAGCTCTTCTAGGGGATGGCTGCCCGGTGTCATTTCGGTCACGAACCACTTGTCCGAACGAGCCTGATCGTCGCGAGAGGGAATAACCCCTTTGCGCAGTGCCGGGATGAGTCCAGCCTTGACTGCGCTGGACTTGCCGCTGCCGCTGGGTCCGACGACGGCCAGGAACCTCGAATCGGCCACGCCTGCGATCAACTGCTCGACAAGCCCTTCGCGACCGTAGAAGTCATCAGCGTCTGCTTCCTGGAATGAACGCAGACCTTTGTAGGGGTTGTAGAGCGGTTCAACTACGGGGGTGACAGCCGGTGCTGCCGGCTCTCCAGAGATACCTTGCACAGCCGAGCGAAAGGCCGCCGCCATTTCCATGACATTGGCGTACCGGTCAGACGGCCGTTTGGCGGTGGCTTGTTGAATTACTTCATCAATCTGTGACGGCACGTCGGGGCGACTTTCAGAGACTAGCGGGAATGGGGTCGATAGATGATTCTGAATGACCGTCGCCATCGGCGCATCTGGGAATGGCTTCTCACCCGTCAACATTTCATAAAGGACCGCCCCCAAACTGTAGATATCCGACTGCGGGCTGACCCTTTCCTCCAGCAGCTGTTCTGGTGAGATGTAATCAGGCGTGCCCATAATACCAGCTTCCATCGTGAACTGACGATCGCTGTGCAAATCTTTGGCAATGCCAAAATCTGAGAGATAGGCGTTATCACTCTTATCAAACAGGATATTGGCCGGTTTAATATCGCGATGGACAACACCATGATGATGAGCAGCGGCTAAGGCAGGTGTGATTTGGTCAAGTAATTTTTGCGTACGATCGACCGGCCAGGGTCCGTCCGCCAATGCGGTTAGTAGATTACCCCCACGCAGCAACCGCATGACCAGGTACGCTCCCTCCGGATCGCGCCAATAATCATAAAGAGGGACGATGTGCGGATGCTCCAGGCGGGCAATTGTTTGTGCTTCAGCTTCAAAGCGCCGAATAAAAGAAGGATCATTGGCGTAGCGACGACGAATTACCTTGACCGCTACTTCGCGTCCAATAGCAGGTTGTATGGCGCGATGAATGACCCCATAAGCGCCAGCGCCAATCTCATCCTGTAGTTCATAGCCACGCGCCCCTTGTTCTTGAACAGAATCGAACCGCAAATCCCCGGCCAGGATTTGCTCGTAGAGGGTGGTCGTGCGCTTGGCTGGGGCCATGCCCAGCTCTTCCATGAGGTGGCGGCGGCACTTCTCGTAGACAGCCAGCGCCTCATTGCGCTGGCCATTACGCGCCGAGATTTCCATCAACTGCTGATAGGCGCTTTCGCGCAAGTCGTCAATTTCTAGTTGGCGTTCAGCCAGCATACGAGCTTCAGCATAGGCCTGTTGGCGCATGGCGATGGTGGTCAGGATATCCATCGCGTCCAGTGCTTTCCGCATGGTTCCTTGCCGCCTGATTTCTGCCCACTCCTCAAATTCGTTGCTGTCTTCCAAGTAAAAGTCTGCCAAAAAGTGCCCGGTGTAGAGCGTGGCCGCGGCGACCAGGTTGCTTCTGCACGTGTGACAGGTCAAGAGGTCAACGTGGTCGTGGCTCCGGGTCTGGCTCAAAAGAGATTCAAACTGCACTGAATCGACGAGAACAGGGGCAGCCCGATTTATCTGGATGGTGTGGCGGTTGGTGATCAGTAGGGGAACGGCCGTGTCTTCCACCACAAAATCAGACATCGCTTGCTTGAGGCGAAACAATACCTGACGTAAATTGGCGCGGGCAGAGGTCTCAGGCATGCCTGGCCACAGCAGGGTCATCAGTGTTTCCCGGCGATGTGCTCTCTCCGGTTCGGCCGCCAGGTATACAAGCAAGGCCACCACTTTTTTCGTACGAAAATCAGAGACCAGTTCATTGTCTAGGAAAATCTGCAGCGGGCCAAAGAGGGTGATATTCAATTGTTCCATCCACTGTATCCTTTATCAAATTAGAGATTAGCCAAACAGATCCCCCCAGTTCCTGCACAAGAACCTGTTCGCCTACTTGAGGTTAACACAAAGTCGTTACCAACGGAGCAAATGGTAACGGTATGGCCATATTTGGTAACGGCAATGAAACGTTCTGAAAACGGCTGTTGTGGATACTGTTGACATGACATTCAATTTTCGGACCAAGCGGAGGTCAAAATGAACGGCAATTACAGTTGGCAAAACCAGCAAGTAAATGAACGAATACAGACAAGAATCAATGAAGCTGAGAGCCATCGCTCTTTGAACCGCAGTAATAACAGGGCAAGTGAAAATCCTTCTCATACGGTAGGAGGAATCCTGTTTATGCCGGTAACAGCTGTGGCGGCACTGATAAGACGAATCGGCACCCTTGACCGTTCAAACAGACCCCACGTTAACCAGAATATTTGACAGCATATAGTGACTATCAAAACCGCAGTCTAGGAAAGAGGTCAATCCTGCCGGTACGGCCGGCCGTGAAGTTTCTCAGGCAGCCAGGCGGCGGGAAAACTGAACCAGCGGGGCATATGAACAGAGAGTCTCGGAATGAGAACCTGGCTGGTGAGGCAGTGGAATACACAGCAAAGGAGTGTGTCATATCAAGATTTCAGAATAGCGTTCAAATTGAAAACCCTGTGACAGATAGGGTCACTTGCACAAAAAAGGAGAATTCAAATGAAAAAGATAATGGTTCTATTCATACTCGTACTAATGCTTGCCGCAATGGTGGTTCCTGCTTTTGCAGCCC
Organism: uncultured Chloroflexia bacterium; assembly: GCA_963767495.1. Taxonomy (GTDB): domain Bacteria; phylum Chloroflexota; class Anaerolineae; order Promineifilales; family Promineifilaceae; genus JAACFF01. The sequence goes on along the minus strand of CAVYDY010000004.1, from coordinate 178,799 downwards.
CGCGATCCCAACCCCCAGAGCATTATCACGTGGTTTCTGATTATCCACTGGTTTACTGCGGCGGAGAAATCGGAGTCGGTGATTTCTGGCTCTGGAATCACGAAGAAGCTTTCGCCCGCATCAAGGACCGGCATGACAGAGATGGCAACTTGCTACAAAGAAATGAGCACGTCAATGGCACTGACATGATATATCGTGAGGGGAATCCCGATAAGGTGCTCAACGGTACTTACCATATCAACCTACAGGTAAAATGGGAGCCGCCGGCTACGGAAGAGGACAATCCCATATCTGCCCATTGGGTCGGCATTGGATGGAATATAAATATACCTGGTCATGGCCTTGTCTATCATGACAGCGACAGTTTCACCTATCCTGAGGACAGGCAGGCGGGCCTAACAGTTCTTGATGATGCAACGCTCTGCGATTACTTTGCGCAAGACAGCGATGGATAAATAGATATTCCTTGGATCGCGTTGGTTTGGGGAAGAACTGGCCAGTGAATGATTGAAGATTGAGCAAGGGCACTCTCTGCCCTTGCTCGATTCTTCGTTTTGGGTTGTCTGGGGGCAGCGAGTGGCAGCCGGAAAGAGCTCAAGCCACATCCCTGCCACCATTCCTGGCCGCTACAAAACCCAGCCATCACCGGGTTGAGCAAGAACACGGCCGTCTTCGTAGACGATTTTGCCGCGCAGGACGACACGCGACACGCGGCCGGCAACCTCCATGCCGTCGAAGGGAGACCAGCCGCACTTGCTTCTTGTTTCCGCGCCGCGAATGATGGCCGGCGTCATGTCTACTTCGACGCGGGTGTCGGGCTGCTCGGGCAGATTGTAGATGCGCCGCGGATTGTGGTGCATGAGCTCAATGAGGCGCTCGAGGGTGAGCCGGTCTTGGGCGACGGCGGTGAGCATCAGCGGCAGTGAGGTTTCTACGCCGGGCACGCCGGGTGGGGGGGTGTCCGATCCTTTTTCCTGCAATGTATGCGGCGCGTGATCGGTGGCGATACAGTCGACGGTGTAGTTGATGTGCTGCCACAGGGCGGTGACGTCGTCGGCCGTGCCCAGAACGGGGCGCATGTCGCCTAGCGTTCCCAGGCGCAGGGCGTCCGCTTCGTCAAAGAAGAGGTGGTGAGGCGTCACTTCACAGGTGACGGGCAGGCCGCGCATTTTGGCATCGGCGATGAGTTCGATCTCTTCGCGGCGGCTGATATGGCAGAAATGGACCGGGCGGTTGTAGGTGGCGGCGAGACCAATGCCCACGGCGACGCTTTGCTTCTCGGCATGCATGGCGATCATCTGTTCACGCGGCCACTCCTGGAAGCAGGCGCGCAGGGTGGGCACATCCTCCACGCGCAGCGGGCCGAAAGTGTCGTTGAGATAGATCTTGAGCGCAGCGGCGCCGGGGGCCAGGTCAGGAAGGTCTGCCGTGTGTTCGGGACTGGCGCCGGCGAAGAGACCGACGTCGCAGAGAATATCCTGTGCCGCCTGGGCGCGCGTCTTGCGCAGTACCTCGGCGGTTGTGATTGGCGGTGTGGTGTTAGGCATGGCCAGGAGCATAGTTATGCCGCCGGCCAGGCCGGATGCGGTGCCGGTCGTGAAATCTTCTTTGTGCTCGCCGCCGGGCACGCGGAGATGGGTATGGACGTCGATGAGGCCAGGTAGGGTGATCATGCCAACGGTTAACAGTCAACGGAAGACTGAAAGCGGAAAACGAGCAGTCCGCGGATGGCAGGCTGCCCGCATGCTGTCAGCTTTGTCGATTGCGCTCTCCTTTTTTGGGGGATGGTAGCCGGATCGGGTGGCTTGTCAAGAGATGGGCGCAGCGGTGATCGAGGGCTGTGCTTAGCCCGTTCCTCTTACATAGGTGACGCCATAGAGCACGGCCGAAACCAGCAGCAAAACAGCCCCAACCAGCATCATCAGGCTGCCGATCGGCAGCCATGCGCTGTCGCGCAGGATGTTGTCCGCGTCTACGTATGTATAGTTGGCGGCGTACAGCCGGCCGATTGTGCCGGTGATAAGTAAGATGATGCCTGCAGCGAGTAGTTTTCCAGCCATTTCTGTTTCTCCTTGAACTGAGTTGTTTGTCAAAGAAGCATCTTAGCAGTCTGCCGTGGTCAATGAAAGCACTCAGGTGCCTGGATTGTCTAATCTGCGTGCTGCTCTGGGCAGTCTGGCCGCGCTCCGTGAGTTGATTTAGTGATGAGTGTATCCTATGATACGATGGGATCGCGCTCGCAGATACAGACGGCCGTCCCCACAATCCGAGCCGGCAATAGCAGCAATCTAATCAAGAAGAGGATGATCATGAAAGTAGCCTATGTATTCGCCAATCCACGCGCCGCCAGTTACAAGGTGGGACAAATGATCCTGCCGCAGTTGGAAGCAGGCACCCACGGGGTCGAGGTTGTGGGCATGTTCTTCTTCGACGACAACACATTCATCCTGCGCCAGGGCGATCCAATTGGCGAGCGGTTGGCCAGGGTTGCCGCCGATACGGGCATGCTTCTGATGATGTGTGATATGTGTGCGCTGGAGCGTAATCTGGCGGAGGGCGAACCGCGCTGGTGCGCGCCTGATGGGACGGGCCGCACGGAACCAGGGAAATGCCATACGGTCAATACGGTCGCGGGCGTGCAGGTCGGCTGTTTCCCCGATCTTTACGCGGCTCTGGCGGGAAACATGCCGGACCAGGTCATTACGCTGTAGCGGAAGTCACAGCCGCTGCTGGGCGGCGTGCTTCGCCCCTTCATAGGTGGCGCGTCCGTGAGAGAGACGCATGATCTTGCTGAGAGTGAGGCAAGATCTTGCGTCTCTGCTTGTTTCTGGAAGGGGAATGGTCTATACTCAACTTACCCCCTCCCCCTGGGGGGTAGGGATAAGTAGGTGTCATATGATGGATGAAGCGACGAAAAAGGGGGTTGAACAGCGGCTTGCCAGCGCGGCGGGGCACATTAACGGCATCGCGCGCATGGTGGAAGAAGACCAGTACTGCATTGATGTGATCAAGCAGATTCAGGCGGTGCAGGCGGCGCTGAGCAAGGTGAATACGATTATCCTGGATAATCATTTGCATACCTGCGTGACAACGGCCGTGCGCGGCGAAGATGCGGATGATCGCGAGCGGGTGCTGGAAGAAATAACCAGTGTGTTCGCGGTGACGAACAAGCGGTGAAGCGAAGATCAACAGAAACCTCCGAAGCTTCGCGGAACCTTCTGCCTGTGGGTAAGTTCGTAAACCTCGGAGGTCTAGAAAATGTGCGCGGCAACGATGCCGCGGCTGCGAGATAGATGGAGAATAAAATTATGACGACGAAAACTTTTGTGGTACCGAGTATTAGTTGTGGGCATTGCACGAGCACGATTGAACTTGAGCTGACCGACCTGGAAGGCGTGAGCAGTGTGAAAGCGGAACAGGAGAGCAAACAGGTGACTGTATCCTGGGATGCGCCGGCGACGTGGGAATCGATTGAATCTCTGCTGACGGAAATCAACTATCCGCCGCAGCAGTTGATGCAGATTGACTGATTTCTGTTTATGTATTGTGGGTTTGGCTGCGCGGAGTGCGGCATGGGCACGGAACGTGCCCAACGCAAGTCGGCACTGATCCATTGTGAAGGAATTTTGCTTCTTCAGGTTAGGTGCTGACCGCTGACAAGCTAATAGGCTGTTAAATGAGTGATTCAAAGCAAATTACCCTGCCTGTGCTGGGCATGACCTGCGCCAACTGCGTGGCGGCGGTGGAACGCAACGCCAAGAAGGTGGAGGGCGTCAGCGGCGCCGCGGTTAACTATGCCAGTGAGAAGGTGACCTTCACCTATGATCCGGCGCTGGTCAGCGCGGGGGAGGCGACGGCAACTGTGATCGCTCGCGTGGAGCGCGCTGGTTACAAGGTGCCTACGGCGACTGTAGAACTGCCTCTGCTGGGGATGACCTGCGCCAACTGCGCGTCGACCATTGAGCGGCGGCTGAACAAATCGGACGGTGTGCTTGAAGCGACGGTTAATTATGCAACCAATAAGGCTTCGGTTACGTATGCGCCGGGCGTGACCACCCGCGCTGAACTGGCGGCCGTGGTGCGCAGGGCGGGGTATGACGTCGTCGACAGCGGCGACGGCGAGGTGATGGAAGACGCTGAAGCGGCGGCGCGCGAGGCAGAGATTCACCACCAGCAGAAGCGGCTGCTGGTCGGCCTGATCTTCACGGTGCCGTTGTTTGTCTTGAGCATGGCGCGCGATTTCGGGCTGCTGGGCGCGTGGTCGCACGAACCGTGGGTCAACTGGCTTTTCCTCGCTCTGGCCACACCGGTGCAGTTCTATGTCGGGTGGGATTATTATGTCGGCGCTTACAAGAGCCTGCGCAACGGCAGCGCCAACATGGATGTGTTGGTGGTGATGGGCTCCTCAGTGGCCTACTTCTTCAGTATCGCCGTGATGATCGCTCTGGCCATGGGCTCGACCGCTTTGGGTACCCATGTCTATTTCGAGACAGCGGCGGTGATTATTACGCTGATTGTGCTCGGGAAACTGCTCGAAGCGCGGGCCAAGGGCCAGACGAGCGAGGCGATTCGCAAGCTGGCCGGCCTGCAGGCGAAGACGGCGCGCGTAGAGCGGGATGGCATGACGATTGATGTGCCTGTCGAAGAGGTGCTGGTCGGTGATCGGGTGATCGTACGGCCGGGGAAGAGATCCCGGTGGACGGCCTCGTCGTGGACGGCCGTTCGGCGGTAGACGAGGGCATGATCACCGGCGAAAGCCTGCCGGTCAGTAAGGCCGCCGGCGATGAAGTGATCGGGGCAACGATCAATAAGCAGGGCATGCTGACCATCGAAGCGACGCGCGTGGGCAAAGAGACGGCGCTGGCGCAGATCATCACTCTTGTCGAACAGGCACAGGGCAGCAAGGCGCCGATCCAAAGCGTGGTAGACCGCGTGGCCGCCTATTTTGTACCGTTCGTGATCATCACCGCGCTGCTCACTTTCGCCATCTGGTACCTGACGACGGGTGATCCCGTGCAGGCGCTGATTCGCATGGTAGCGGTGCTCGTTATCGCCTGCCCATGCGCCATGGGGCTGGCCACACCGACCTCGATCACGGTGGGTATGGGTAAGGGCGCCGAATATGGCATCTTGTTCCGCAACAGCACCGCGCTGGAACAGGCGCATGATCTGGATACGATTGTCCTCGACAAGACGGGTACGATTACGCGCGGTGAACCGGCGGTGACCGATGTGCTGCTCAGCGAGCAGGCGGCTCTGGACGGCGCCGATCTCCTGCAGCTGGCCGCTTCGGCCGAACGCGGTTCGGAACATCCCCTGGGCGAGGCCATCGTGCGATCTGCTGAGGAGCAGGGGCTGGCCCTGCGCATGCCGGATACGTTTGAAGGCATTGCCGGATTTGGCATTGCGGCTACCGTGGACGGCAAACACATTCTCTTGGGCAACCAGCGTCTGATGGAGCGTGAGGCAGTCGCTATGAACGGCCTGGGTCCCAAGGCGGCGGCGCTGCAAGCGGAGGCGAAGACGGCGATGTGGCTCGCTGTTGATGGTCAGGCGGCGGCGCTGATCGCCGTGGCGGACACGATCAAGGAGGGTTCGCGTGAGGCGGTGGAACGCCTGCAGGAGATGGGCCTCGACGTGGTGATGATGACCGGCGACAATGAAGCGACGGCGAAGGCAATTGCCGGGCTGGCCGGCGTAGACCGCGTCTTTGCCGAGGTGCTGCCCGGCGAGAAAGCGGCCTACGTCAAGCAGCTGCAGGAAGAAGGGCGGATCGTGGCCATGGTCGGCGACGGCATTAACGATGCGCCGGCATTGGCGCAGGCGGATGTGGGCATGGCGATCGGCACAGGGACGGATGTCGCTGTAGAAACGGCCGATGTGATTTTGATGCGCGGCGATCTGCGCAGCGTGCCCCAAGCGCTTACCCTGTCCAAGGCGACGATGCGCAATATCCACCAGAATCTGGGTTGGGCGTTTGGCTATAACGTGGCCCTGATTCCCATCGCCGCCGGTATTTTGGCGCCCTTCACCTGGGCGCCCGATTTCCTGCGCCAGCTTCATCCGATGCTGGCCGCGGGGGCGATGGCATTTTCCAGCTTCAGCGTGGTGATGAATGCGCTGCGGCTGCGTAGGGTGAACCTGGACTGAAGGTGGTTATGGAAATCGGAATTCTGATTCCGGATCGCAGCGTGCAAGACAAGAGATCAACGCTTCGTTTTCTGTCTTTTGTTCCTACTGTTTCTATACATTGATTGATGACAAACTCATTTGATCCTATTGTTGTTGTTGGTGCAGGACTATCCGGCCTGGTGGCGGCGCGGGAGCTGCGCGCGCATGGGCATAAGGTGATCGTCCTGGAGACCGCGGCAGAAGTTGGCGGGCGAATGGCGACACGGACGGCCGGCAGCAGCCGTTTCGACAGCGGCGCACAGTTCTTCACCGTGCGCGAGCCGCGTTTCCGGCGGATGGTTGATGACTGGCTGGACGTCGGCGTCGCCGGTCTGTGGAGCAGGGGGTTTACGCGGGCGTCGGGCCGGACACGCGAGGATGGGTATCCGCGCTACCGCGGCGTTCCGGGGATGGACAGCATCCCGGCTTACTTGGCTGCTGGGCTTGATGTGCGTGTGAACCGGCACGTGGAAGCCGCGGCGGTTGTCAATGATGTCTGGCGGCTGACTTTAGGCGGGGGTGACAGCATAGACGGCCGTGCTCTGCTGCTGACACCGCCCTTGCCGCTGTCTCTGGATCTGCTGGCGGCCGGCGGCTGCCAGCTCCCAGAAGCATACCGGGCGCAATTTGACTCAATCAGCTACGCGCCCTGCCTGGCGCTGCTGGTTGAACTACAAGAGGCGAGCAAGCTGCCTCCGCCGGGCGGCCTGCAGCTGCATGGCGAGCCAATCACCTTTATCGGTGATAACAGGCAGAAGGGCGTGTCGCCAGACAGCTTCGCGGTCACGATCCATGCCGGACCGCAGTTCAGTGTGGAGCATTGGGGAACGGCTGATCAGCAGGTGGCGGAACTGCTGCTGGATGCGGCTTCCTATTGGCTCGAAGCGCCGGTGAACGCCTGGACGCTGGAGCGTTGGCAGTACAGCATTCCTACGGATGTCGTGGAACAGCGCACCGTGCAGATCCCCGGACGGCCGCAGCTTCTGTTTGCCGGCGATGTTTTTGGCGGCCCCCGTGTGGAAGGGGCGGTATTGTCGGGGCTGGCGGCGGCCGACGCCTTGATCAACAATCAATAGGCAGCATAAGACGACAACAGGGTACAAGGCGTGTCTCGCGACGCCGCCCCCTGCCATGCGAATTCCCCACTTCCCTTGCATCCTGGCGTGAACTGGGTAAAGTTGGAAGCCGTTGTATTATACTACTGTTGGTCAGGAGCGTGAGGATGTGCCGCAATATCAAGACTTTGTTCAACTATGATCCGCCGGCAACGGAAGAGGAAGTGCTGGGCGCAGCGCAGCAGTATGTGCGCAAAGTAAGCGGCTTTCGCATTCCTTCGCAGGCGAATGACGCGGCGTTTGAAGCGGCGGTTTCCGAAGTGGCGCAGGTGACGCAGCGGCTGCTGGACAGTCTGGTGACGAAGGCGCCGGCGCGCGACCGTGAGATTGAGGCGGCGAAGGCGAAGGCGCGGGCAGATGCGCGATACGGCCGTCATTGAGAACGAAACCCCAGTTTGGAGAACCAAGAATGAGCGAATCTTCCCCCGAGTATGAAGTCATCAAGAATGAATCAGCGCAGCGTTTTGAGCTGCACGTGGACGATCATATGGCCCGCGTCAACTACGTGATGTTGGGCCCGACGCAGATCATTTTCACACATACGGTGGTGCCCTTCACCATGAAAGGGCATGGCATCGCCAGCTATCTGGCGCGTTATGTATTGGATTACGCCCGCGACAATGATCTGAAAGTGATCCCACGATGCCCCTTTATCCGCGCCTATATTGAACGGCATCCGCAGTATGAGGATCTGGTTCCGAAATCGGGCTAGCGGTCGACAATCAACAGAAAACAGCTGACGGAAAACAAAATGACCCGGCCGTTGACGTCCGGGTCCGTGAACTTGTCTCCTGCGCAAGCAGGGTTCAGTCAGGTCGTTTGATGGTGTGGAACTTCCACGTATGGGTCTGGTCGTCCGCCGTGACTTGGGCAGTGTACGTTTCGCCGGCGGCCAGGGGCTGGCGCGGGATGATCACCACGGCGTCATTGAGATCCAGGATGGTACGGCCGACCTGTTCAGCATAGGGATCAGCGTTGCGATAGCTGGTCTCGTCAAATAAGCAGGTTTCCAGCACGCTGTCGCCCAAAGCCAGGCGGTGTGAGGCGACCTGCGGTGTGAGCGAGCCATCGCCCAGGAAGAGAACGATCGGCGCGCCGGATGGGCGGGAGAAACCGGGACAGCTGCCAATAGGATCAGGCCATTCGAAGAGACTGTGGCGCACGATCCAGGTACTGCTGTCCGGGCCGGGGAAGGTGATGGGAAATTCTGTGCTGGTGTCCTGTCCGGTGTCAGAACCAATGTCCAGAACCGCGGCCATATTCACATCGCCTGCTGCCTCTACGTGATCGCCATAACCGACGCGGCTGAGTTTGGGATCGAGCATGCCGATGAGATGGAAGGGAGCGGATGCCCAGAAATTCATGCTCCAGACAAAGTTGGCATCAAGCTGGCTGGTAGCGAATAGATTCCCATTGCGCGCCGCCTGATCGCCGGCGGCATCGAACAAGGGGTGCTCGGGATCCTGACTGTGGGCGATGGCGCTGTCAGTCGTGACCATATAGTAGCTGTGCAGCTCGCTGCCCTGGTTGTACGGCTCCCAGTCGGTCACCGGGGATAGGGCGGCCATTGCGCGGAAGCGATTTAGGTAGACGAGCCATTCGGGAAGCGGCGCTGTGGGCTCCGGTGTGCGTGTTGGGACGATCGGCTCGGGCGTTGGTGGTACTCTTGTATCTGTGGGCTTGACCGCGGTTGTTGGATCGGGCGGCAGCGTTGATGTCGGCACGCTGGTTGGCGACGCAGGGGGGAGGGCGGTCGCCGTAGCGCTCGCCGCCGCGGCGGTTGTGGCTGTGGCCGTGGGCTCAAGAGTGGCAGCGGCTGTATTCGCCGCCGTTGGTGTCTCTGCTGCCGGTAGTTGGGCGATTTCATCCCCGGCCGGCGCTTCTGATTGGCAGGCAGCAACGAGGAGCAGCAGGGTGCAGACGGCGGCAAAGAAAGTTGTCTTTCTGGCGAGGCTTTTCAATGGTTGGGATTCTCCGATGCTTGCGTTCAAAATCTTATTATATGCTATGTTGATCGGATTTGCATGAGGTCGCTGGTTTTTGATGTGTGGGAGTGGTTCAGGCAGCGCCGTCATTCAGCCGTACGGCCGTCTCCGTCTGCCAGAAGCTGCGGCGCAGATCGGGGTCGCTGATCTGCCCGGCGATAAAGGCAGCTGCTGCCTGGCCTTCCGCCCGGGCGGCGGCTGCGGCAGGCTCATTGCCTTGCTCCTGCTCAACCTGCGATTGCAGGCTGAGAATGGGCAGCAAAGTCCTCTTCGCGCCAAAAGAGCGCGCATGTTCCGCGGCGACGGCGAGCAGCTGCGCCGCCTCATCGATGCGATTCAAGCCGTGCAGCGCCCGGGCTTTGATCATTTGCAGTTCCGGGATGAGCAGTGACAGGCCGCTCTGCCTGGCCTCACGCAGTGCCTGATCGACACCGCTCAGCGTCGCCGCGAAATCTTCTTCAGCGAGGGTGATTAGCAGTTCCGTGGAAACTGCCAGGCCAAACAGAATTGGTTCGGACCTGGCGATGGTCAGGGAGTAGATACTGGACGGAAACAGACGCCGTGCTTCTTCTTCATTGCCGTTTAAGGCGTGCAGATAGGAATAGGTCAGCTGCGGCAGGCTGGAGAAAGCGGGCATCTTCAAGTTCTCGACGACGCGCTGTGCCTGATCCGTCACCTGGAAGGCGCGCTCAAGATCGCCAAGATAGGCGTAGCTCAAGGCGAGATTAGCGCGGGCATACACCTGCGGGGCGGAGAAGTTGGCCCGTTCAGCGGCATCAAGCCCCTCGTCCCAGGCGGCAAGCGCTTCATCAACCCGGCCGATTTCCAGCAGCATGGGCGCCATTGTCGCCAGCGCGTATGCCTGGCCCCAATAGCTGCTTGTGCGGCGGCTTATCCGTAAAGCCTCTTCGCACTTGTTGATGCCGTTCAGCAAATCTCCCTGCAGATTCAGGTTCTCAGCCAGCGTCGTGCGGTTGTCGGCAACCATGTTGGAACGGCCGAGTTCACGCCACAGCTGCGCCGCCTCTTCCAAAGCGATCTGGCCGTCGGCCAGACGACCTGCCATCGCATAGGGACGGGCGAGGTCATGCAGCGCGTAGGCAAGTTCTTCGCGCAGCCTGTGCTTGCGGGCGATGGATACCGCCTGCTCGCCGTGTTCGATGGTCTGGTGGACATCTTGGACCGCATAGGTGCCCAGCAGGGAGAGATTCCAATACGCCTTGGATTCCGCGCGCGCGTCGCCCAGCTCGCGCGCCAGAGTCAGCGCCTCGTTGGACAGCGCATACCCTTTGCGGGCGTCGAATTTGTCTGTAAATGTGCCGCGGATGGTTGCTTCCGATAGCAGCGCCTGCAGCTTCAATGAGGGAGCGCCGCGCTGCTCGGCCAGTGCGATCATCTCCTTGTGCATGGCCAGCGCGTTGTCGTAATGGCCGTCCGCTTCGTAAGTACGACCCAGCCGCTTATAGAGCCGGGCCAGCTGCTGGTCCGTACCGCTGTCGCGAGCGAGGCGGATCGCCTTACCGTAATGCTCGATCGCCTCATTGTTGGCGTAAAGACGACCCGCATGATCGCCGGCCATCGTGTAATAATGCTGCGCCTTGTCCAGAATGAGCGCCTCGCTGAAATGTTCGGCCAGGCGGTGCGCTTCTTCTTCGAGGCGGTCGGGGAACAGCGCCTCGAACGCCTCTCCGACGCGTTTGTGGAACTGCCGCCGCCGGCGGCGCAGGATCGTGGCATAGGCCGCGTCGCGGGTAAGCGCATGGCGGAAGGCGTACTCCACTTCGGGCAGGCGGGCCGCCTCGCGAATAAAGGCCAGGGCCTCCAACTCGCGCAGCTGTTCATCAAGAATGGCGGCCGTATCGCTGATCGTATCTAGCACGCGGCGGTAGAAATTACGGCCGATTACGGCGGCCAGCTGCAGCGTGTGCCGCGAATCTTTTTCCAGGCGGTCGATGCGCGCAGCGAGAAGGGCCTGGACATTTCCCGGGATTGAGATCTGCGCTGTTGATTGTCCCGGATTCCAGTGCAGTTCACCCGCCGACTGCTGCAAGGCGCCGCTGTCCAGGAGGGAACGGATGACTTCTTCGATGAAGAAAGGATTGCCGTCAGTGCGCTGCAGAATCATCTCGCGTACGGCAGTGGGCATATCCTCGATAGGCAGCAGCTGGTCGACCAGGTTGGCGCTTTCAACGCTGCTCAGTGGCCGGAGGTTGATTTCTGAGAACTGCGGCGCATAGTCAAGGGCGACCCGCTCTTTCATGGCCCAGGCGGCGCTGTCTCGCTCGGGTCGCATGATGGCCAAGAACAAAATAGGCAGATCGAGCGTCAGTTTGAGCAGGTTCTCCAATTCCTCAGTCGATGCGGGATCGCTCCAATGAATATCGTCGGCGACCATGACCGTTGGTTGGTCGGCGGCGCGCAGGCGGTTGGCCTTCAGCATCGCGTCGAACAGCTCTCGTTTGAAGTTTTCCCCTTCGGGATGTAGTTCAGATTCTTCGCCGCCGATGCCCAGCAGGATGGCGTAGAGGAGATTCAGGCGTTCTTGCAGGGCAGGGGGGAACACGCTGACTGTATGGGCGAGCTTGCCGCGGGCCTGTTCATCGGTGTCGGAATCGCTGATATGGCAGACGCTGCGCAGCTGGTGCTTGATCATGCCGTACGGCCGGGAGGCTTCGAAGGAAACGGCGGCCATCTGTTCCCAGTGCCGCCAGCCATCCGGCGTCGCCTGGCGCGTGGCCAGCCAGTAGGTGTGCAGTTCGTCGATCAGGCGGCTCTTGCCCAGACCCGCCTCCCCGGTCAAGAACACGATCTGGCCGCGCTCGCTTTCGCGTAGGGCGCTCACGATCTGGCGCAGTTGGGCCAGCTCCGCTTCACGGCCGACCAGCGGCGAGTCGAGCCCGGACAGGCCGCGCAGGCTGCCCGGCTCGGCGGCAATGCTGTCGACGCGGTACGCTCTCACCGGCTGCGCCTTGCCTTTGACGGCAAGCGGCCCCAGTGGGGTGACGTTGAAGAAGGGTTCAACCAGCTGGTAGCTGTTCTCGGCTATCTGCACCGTTCCCGGTTCGGCCGTTTGCTCCATGCGCGCGGCCAGGTTGACCGCATCGCCCATCGCCGTGTACTCCACCGCGAGATCGGGCCCGATTTCGCCGACGACGACCGGGCCGGTATTGATACCCACACGTACGTTGAAGGCCATACGGTAGGTCGCTTCAATTTCGGCGGCGAACTGTTCGATGCCGGTGACAATATCCAATCCAGCCAGGACAGCTCTTTGCGGATCATCTTCATGGGCGATGGGCGCGCCGAAAAAGGCGAGGACGGCGTCGCCCATCAGGCGGGCCACCGTTCCTTCATACGTGTAGATGGGGGCGATCATGTATTGAAAAGCTTCGTTCATGATCTCGGCCCACTCTTCCGGATCAAGCTTTTCAGCCATCGCCGTGGAGCCGGTCACGTCGCAAAACAGCAGCGTGATAACGCGCCGTTCTCCCTGCATGGCGCGGCTGGCCTGCGCCTGGCGTAGTTTGTCCGCGTAGCCATCGGGCATCTGCGGCGCGTCTGTGAATTGGTCGGCCATCGGCTCGTCTATTTCTTGGGGACGATGAATTCCTCATCTTCGTAGCACCACATCCAGTTCTCGCCCGGTTCGAAGGAGCGAATGACAGGATGGCCGGTGCTCTCATAATGTTTGCTGGCGTGCTTGTTTTTTGAATTGTTGCAGCAGCCGACATGGCCGCAGATCAGGCACAGACGCAGGTGCACCCAGCTGTCGCCCATTTCCAGGCATTCTTCGCACCCTTCTGGGGTGTTAGGTGCGATGCCCTGCACTACCTGAGCCATGTGCTCACACGTTTCGGCTTTTCGTGGACGGCCTTGATTGCTCATTGTTGTCTCCTCTTTGGACCACGGTTGGTGCTGACAACGTAAACGCCGCTTGTGGTTGTGATTAGTAAGCTCTGGCCGCGGCTGCGTTTTGTTCTGATCGCTTCGCGGCTGATAGGTGCATCGATAGTTCACATAGGGCAAGGCGAACGGTCGGGCAGCGGATGGACAGCATCCCCGGCGACGAGCGTTTACATATATTATGATATCCTATTACTTGTCGCTTGGCTAGATTTCTTAGCGAGGACAGCGGCTCATTCTTCCGCGCCAGGCCAGACCATGACCGCCAAGATTCCTTTGTGGCGGGTAAGCGCCTGGTAGAGCTTGAATAGGCGAACGGCGCGGCGGAAATAGGGCGGCATTTCCCGGCCTGACGTGATCTGCGTGAAGCCAAAAGGTTGGTAGAAGGGGACGAGGCGGTCCATACAGGTGAGCCACAGCGGGGAGCCGTGCTTTTCCTGCAGCGCCTGGATAAGCTCACCGGCGATGCCGCGCCCGCGCCAGTCGCGGGTGACAACGATTGAGGCGAGTTCGCGTGAGCCGTCGCCATGTTCCTTGACCTGGCCGCAGCCGACGACGGTTCCGGCGGCATCAACGGCGACGAGAAAACGCGGATAGTCGATGCCCAGCGGATTGATGCCCCCTTCGCGGATGAGCTGTTTGATGGCCGGCTGGTTGTCCTTGGCGGCGGGGCGAATTTGGGTGATGTTGGTCATGCGTCATTCCAGCGCTGATGGTCGTTGCTGGTGGTCTGCCGCCGGTGGCCGCAAACCACCGTTTAGCAGGGTAAGTAGGCTGGAAGCCTACTAAGGCGTTTTGCATGTTGACGTCCGCAGGCCCTATGGGCTGTTTGCTGCAAAAGAACGGCAGCGACCTTACTTGTGCGCATCCTTCTGCGCAGTCAACATCCGGGAACGGGGCCGCATTTCGGGCATCTCTTCAAGTTCCACATGACCGTCTTCCGCTTCCTCCAGGCGACGTGCGTACCAGTTGACAAGCGGTTGGGCGGAGAAACCGTGGGCGAAAACGCTGAACATGATGGTCAGGGTGACCACGGTGGCCAGGGGTTCGGGCACCAGGCCGTATTCTCTAAATTTGGCGACGGCCAGCACGGCAAAGACGACGGAGGCGAGGCCGCGCGGCCCGAACCAACCCATGATCAACACGGTATCGCGCCGCAGGCCGCTGCCGATCATGCTGATCGCCACGGGCAGCATGCGCACGACAGTCAGGCTCAATATGACGTAGAGGATTGCCCTGGCATCGAATCTCATAGCGTAGTCAAGGAGTTCCGGCGTGACGAAGATGGCGGCGAAGATGGTCCACACTAGCATCGCCAGCAGTGAGCCGTTGGCCTCGGTGAATTCTGTTTGTTCGGCCAATTTGTGATGGGAAGCGTGGCCGAAAAAGATGCCGCCGACGAAAGCGGCGACGAAGCCGTTGCCGCCGAGGGCGACGGAGAGGAAATAGCTGGCCAGGGCAACGGCGAAGATGGCCAGTTTGCTCCACATACTGGAAGTCCAACGCCGGTCAACGGCCGTTTCCAGAAATTTGCCGCCGGCGACGCCGATGGCCAGGCCGACGAGAATGGCCACGAAGAGTTCGACCGCGGCGTCGCTGAGCCAGTTGCCGAGCGTGATCCCTTCCTCGCTCAGCGTGAGCGCGAGAAAGAGCAGCACGATAGGAGAGGCGATGCCGTCGTTGAGGCCGCTCTCGATATTCAACGCGCGGCGAATACGGACAGGTATGCTGGGATTTGTGTAGACGGGCAGGCCGAGGCTTGCGTCGGTCGGGGCGAGAATGGCGGCGATCAGCAGCGCGTAGCCGATCGAAAGCTCAGGGTAGAGAATCTTGCCGGCAATGCCGCCGAGAACGATGGTCAGCGGCAGGCCGAAGGCCAGCAGCCTCCCGGGCAGCTGGGCATCGTCGCTTGCCTCGCGCAGGCTTAACGTCGAAGCGTCGGCGAACAAAATCAGCGCCAGGGTCACTTCTGCCAGTAGCTGGACGAAGTCGGAGGCGGGGTAGACAGAAAGGATTTCTGACATCCGCGGGCCGACCAAGATGCCGGCCAGGACGAAGACCATGGGCATGCTGATGTACCAGCGGCCGATTTTGGATCCCAGACCGGTGACAACGGCGGCAATCAGCAGAAAGAGGGCAATGATAAGTTCAGAATCGTGCATTGTTTCGGCATAATATGGATACTATTTGATGAAGCCTATTGTAGCGCAAAGAGCGGAGTTGTCAGCCCAACCTGGCAGCAGCGTCAGGTATCTGCAGCGTGATGATACGGCCGGGCTGTAGACGGCAGCAGTGCTGGGTAATGGGGGAGCAGTTGACAGGGAGAGGCGGAATGGAGAGAATCTAGTGCGCAACACAAAATCAGGAAGGCGAAAAGTAACAGTTATCCGCTGCAGTCAGAAGAGACTGTCTATTTGCTTCAATCGGCCGGCGTGGAACGGCCCGCGACAATGACCAGCGACGATTTTGGCGTGACGGACGGGATGCAGCCGGCGGTGCCAAAGGTGAACTTCAGCGGCCTGCCTGGTGATGGCGTTGTGGAGCGCGTCATGCGTGTTGCGCAGGGTGCGAACTCCGCATGGATGGCTGAGCCGCTCGATAAAAGCATCAGAATAATTCGTGTGGAAACGGTGCAGGCGGGCGAACTGGGCGCGCTCCTGGCCGCAAATTGGAATGATGTGGTTTCCTAGATGCTGAAAATGGGGCTGCGGCCCGCGGCATTGGGGTGGTCATATCACTGGTTACGTTAGCAAACATGGAGAGTTAGCATGAAAGATATTCCTCTTAAGGCGCAGGTAAATGGCACGGATGGTCCCCTTGGTACTTCAGCGGCCGTCATCATCGATCCGGTGAGCAAGAGCATCACGCACGTTGTGGTCCAGTTATCGAAGCATGATGATCGTACGGTGCCACTGGCGCATGTTGTGGCCACGGATCATGATTCGATCACGCTCGATTGCAGCAAAGCAGATATTACATCAATGGACCAGTTCAATCAGACGCATTTTGTGGAGGGGGTTCCCGTCTACCCTGAGTTTCAGGGGGGCGAGTGGGAAGCACCTTATGTGACGATGGATTACGAGGCGCAGCCGGTGGACGTGGAAGTTGTTCCTGCCGGCGAACTGGCCGTGCACCGCGGCGATCCGGTTCACGCGACGGATGGTCAGGTGGGCATTGTCGACGAGTTCATCATCGATTCCAACAGCGGACATATCTCGCACCTGGTTTTGGAGAAGGGACATCTGTGGGGCAAACGGGAAGTAAGCGTGCCCCTGGACTTGATTGACAAGGTCGACGACGGCGCCGTCTACTTAAACATTACCAAGAAGGCGATGAAAGATTTGCCTGAAGTGAAAGTGAAACGGCACTACAGCAAGAAGTAAGTCGCAGCGCAGGCCGCCGGCCTGTTAGCCCGTCGCCTGCTCGGCGCCTATGCCTTCGCGGGACAGGCGGATCGTGAAGATGGTCTGGCCTGCCTCTGATTGGACCTCGAAACGGCCGTTGTGCTGTTGAACAACGATATTGTGGCTGATATTCAGGCCCATGCCGGTTCCTTTGCCCGGCTCTTTGGTCGTATAGAAGGGATCAAATATATGGGGCAGGACCGTATCGGGAATGCCTTCCCCATTGTCTTCGATCTCCACGATTACCCAGCGGTCGTCAAATGAAGTGCGAATCGCGATCGCGCCCTGTTCATTGACGGCGTCGATGGCGTTATCCAGCAGATTGGTCCATACCTGGTTTAGCTCACTGCCGTACGCCTCAATGTAGGGCATTTCAGCATCATAAGCGCGGGTGACCGTGACATTGCCTTTCAACTTGCTGCGCATAATGACCAGGGTGCTGTCCAGCCCCTCATGGACATTGATCATCTGTACCGGCGCCTGATCGAGATAGCTGTACGATTTTAGCGCTTTTACGAGTTCCGAGATGCGGCCGGCGCCTTCGCCAACCTCTTCGAGCAGGCCGTAGATGGCGAAGGTGCTGTCCAGCCAGCCGAAAACAGCGGGCAGCTGATCGGCAGTGAACTGCTCTGCCAGGCTGCCCAGCTCCGCTTCCGTGTAGCCGAGGTCGACAAGATTAGGCGCCACTTCCCAGGGATCTTCAATACCATTATCCTCAAGCCAGATTTCCAGGTCAGACTCGCGGTCGCTGCGCGCCAGGGCGTCGAGCTCGGCTGGATTATTTGCGCTTTCGCTCGCCTTCTGGTCCAGCGCAATCAAGGTATCGACCTGCTCCTGGGTGAGACTAAGCGATCCCAATTTGAGGTAGATCGCCTGCATGCCGGCGAAACGCTCCAGCAGCTGCGCCGCGCCGCGCTTGGTGGCCGCGGCGGGGTTGTTCAACTCGTGGGCCATGCCGGCACTGAGCTTGCCCAGTGTAGCCAGCTTCTCATTCTGGCGCAGGGTTACTTCCTGCTGCACAAACGCCTGTTCAAGATCGCGCAGCCGTTTTCGACGCAGACTGGCATCGAGGCGCGCTTTGAGAATGACCGGGTTGAATGGCTTGGGTAGATAATCCTCGGCGCCCATTTCGATGCAGCGCACAACGCTGTTGATCTCGTCGAGCGAGGAGATGACGATGACCGGGATGGTGCGCAGCGTGGCATCATCCTTCATTTTCTCCAATACCTGGTAGCCGTCCATCTTGGGCATTAGAATGTCGAGCAGAAGCACATCGTACGGCGCGTCGAGCATCATTTCCAGCGCCTCTTCACCGTTTTCGGCCGTGGCTACGGTGTGCCCCTGCTGCTCAAGGTTGCGCGAAAGTTTCATACGGTTCATGCGGTTGTCATCAGCGACAAGAATGTGACCGGTTTGCTTTTCGTCCATCGAATCTCCTGGTATTTCGTGTAACCATAACTACCAGGTCTTATGGGCGTAGTTGCGCTGCAGCCCACTATCAAGACCTGGCAGGTTTTCTAGCGGTTAGTTGTTCTCAGTCAGGGCCAACAGGGCCGGCTTGGCCGCTTCGAAGGCGGCGTCCGCCTCGTCAATCAGCGGCAGCGCGCCATCCAGTTGATTATCCTTTCCCATCATTTCCAGCTGTTTGCACAAGGCGTTCAAGGCCATCGCGCCAAAATCTGCACTATTGGATTTTAGACTATGCGCCGCCAGGCGCAAAGCGGGTGCGTCGCCGGATTGGGCCGCCTGGCGCATGTCGGCGAGCAGCAGCGGCGCATCCTCCAGCAGCGTCTCGACCAACTCGGCGAGAAATTCGAGATCGCCGCCGACAGTGTCAAGTAGATTGTTGAGCGCGTCAACGTCCAGCGTCTCGGCGGAGGGGGAGGGGCAGCCGCTGGTGTCGCCGCCTCCGCCGGCAGCTCCTCGAGCGATTCGGCTGAACGGCCGTTTTGTTCTTGTACCGTTTCCCCGGCGTGCGTCAAGGCTTCAACCAGCGCTTTGACGCGCACCGGTTTGCTCACATAGTCGTTCATGCCGGCGGCAAGACAGCGCTCGCGGTCACCGGCCATTGCATTGGCAGTCATAGCCACAATGTAAGGGCGCTGCGGATCGCTGCCCGCGCGGCGAATCTGGCGCGTCGCCTCAAGGCCGTCCATCTGCGGCATCTGCAAATCCATCAAGACCACGTCGTAGGCGCCGGCGGCAACGGCCTCGACGGCCTGCAGTCCTGTCTCCACAATGTCAGCGTCGTAGCCCATACGGCCGAGCAGGCGTATGGCCAGCTTCTGGTTGGTCGCGTTATCTTCGGCCAGCAGAATGGTCAGCGGCAGCCGTTCTCCCAACTGTGCGTCGAATTCTGACTTCTGAGGAGCCGGTCCCGTGCGTTTCAAATGGCCGGCAAGGACCGTTACCAGCGCGTCATGCAGCTGGGAAGGTTTGATCGGCTTGGTGAGATAGGCGGCAAAATCGAGGTCGCCGGTATCCAGCTCGCGCCGGCTCTGCGAGGAGAGCATGACCAGTGGCAGCGCTTCGGCGGGGCGCACCTGGCGGATGGCGTTGGCCAATTCTACGCCGTTCATGAAAGGCATCTGGTAATCAAGAATCGCGATGTCGAACTGCTCGCCGCTCTGAATCCAGCCCAGCGCCTCCGCCGGGAATTCACTGCCGCGGCAGCTCATCCCCCATGACTCCGCCTGCGCGGCAAGAATACGGCGGCTGGTTTCATTATCATCCACGAACAGCAGGCGTTTGCCGCGTAGGGCAGGCAGCTCTTCATGCAGCATGTCCTCGTCTGGGTGCGCAGCAGCGGTGGCGCGGAATGTGAAATGGAAGGTTGATCCCTCCCCGGGTATGCCGCTGCTTTCTACCCACATCGTGCCGCCCATCAATTCGCTGAGGCGCTTGCTGATCGCCAGGCCCAGACCGGTGCCGCCAAAGCGGCGGGTGGTGGAGGCGTCTACCTGGCTGAAGGATTGGAAGAGGCGGTCCAGCCGGTCGGCGGGGATCCCCAGGCCGGTGTCCCGTACGGAGATGTGGTAGAAGTAAGTTTGCCCGTTGCCGGCGGCCTGCTCTTCGACCGGAGATCCGCTGGCGGTGACGACGATTTCACCTTTTTCGGTGAACTTGACCGAGTTGCTCAACAGATTGACGATGATCTGCCGCAGGCGGGTGACATCACCTTGCAGATGTTCGGGCGTATTTGTGGTGATGATGTAGGCGAGATCGAGCCCTTTGCCGGCTGCCTTGGGGACGAGCAGGTCGAGCGCGCTTTCGATACACTCGCGCAAATCGACCGGCGCGATCTCGATATCCATTTTGCCGGCCTCGATCTTGGAGAAGTCGAGAATGTCATTGATGATCGTCAGCAAGGCGTCGCTGCTGTTGCGCACGGTGAGCGCGTAGTCACGCTGCTCTTCGTCGAGTTGGGTATCCAGCAGCAGGCTGGTCATGCCGATGACGCCGTTCATGGGCGTGCGGATTTCATGGCTCATCGTGGCCAGGAAGGCGCTCTTCGCTTCATTAGCCGCTTCGGCGGCGGCGCGCGCTTCCTTCGCATCGAGGATGAGGCGGATATTGTCGCCCGTCGCAGCAACGAACGAGGCGATCTGTGTCAACAGCCCTTCGTCCCGCTCACCGTAGGCGCCAACCTGGCTGCTGGCGGCGTTCAATACGCCGACGACGCGATCGCCGGCGATCATGGGCACGTTGATCGCCGAACGCAGTCCTTGGGCGGACAGCTGTCGCGCGTCAAGCGTGTCAATGTCGCTCAAGTCAGGCGTACAGATAAGCTGTTTCTCGCGGACCGCCCGGCCGATTAGCGAGCCGTCGATGGGCAGTTCGTCGCCAACGGGCAGGATGCTGTGGTCGCCGGCCACGGCGAAGAGACGCATATGTTCGCCATCGCCGCTGGGCAGGGCGGCGCTGACGCGGTCAGCGCTGACTATCTGTGGAGTATAGGTGGTGACTACTTCCAGGATTTCTTCATGCGTTGAGGCGCGGTTCATTTCACGACCCATCTGGTTGAGCAGGCCAAGGCGGCGCGCTTGTTCCTTGGATTCAGTGAAGAGGCGCGCATTGTCGAGGGCGATGGAGGCTAATTCGGCGAAACGGCCGACCAACTCAACCTTGGCTTCATCAAACTGCAGTTCTGAATCCCGCTCATAGGCGAGGCCGATGGTGCCTACTACTTTGTTGGCGGAGTGCAGCGGCACGGCCATCAGCCCGCGAATAAGGCTCAATTCGGAACTGGCCACGCGATGTTCCCACGTGTTGTAATCCTCGACAAGAATCGCTTCTTCCGTTTCCCATACGCGGCCGGAAAGGCCGTCCCCTTTCTTCAGGCGATAGCCGTTCACCGATTCAAATATGCCGACGCCTACTTTCTGTTCGAGTTCGTTGTCCTGTTCTTCAAGCAGGAAGACAAAGCCATTCGGAGTGCCCAGCAGCTGCCCGGCGCGATTGATGATCGCGTGCAGCAGATCATTGAGATCGTGGCGGCTGATCAAGCCTAGGGTTGTTTCGTGTAGGGCGCTGAGATACTCGCTTTGCTGTCGTGCCGCTTCTTCGGCGTTTTTTTGCTCGCTGATATCGGTGATGAAGCAGCGGATGCTGTCGCTGTTGGGGACGACATGGAACAGTTCCTGGTACCAGACCTGGTCAAGCTGAACTTCGCGGACGACCGGCTGCCCGTCATTGCTGTTCAGCTGATCGACGATAGAGGCGAAATCAGCGAGCAGCGGCGAGTTCAGCCCGTCATGGCGGCAGTTGGGGATGATCTGTTCCCCGGCGGGATTGAGATAGAGAATACGGCCGTCGCGCCCCAATTCAATGATCGGCCGCGGATTCATCTCCGGAAACGAAGCGAGCCGCGCTGATTCCTGGTTGGCATCACGCAGGCGATCCGTTTGCTGCCAGCGTTCAATGGCCAGGGCGAGATGGGTGGCTACGGTCTTGGCTACCTTCATATCTTCAGCGTCGTAGCCATCAGAGCGCGTGGTCGCCAG
Organism: uncultured Chloroflexia bacterium; assembly: GCA_963767495.1. Lineage (GTDB taxonomy): Bacteria > Chloroflexota > Anaerolineae > Promineifilales > Promineifilaceae > JAACFF01. The sequence continues at coordinate 157,218 of CAVYDY010000004.1, read as the reverse complement.
GGTCAGGGCGCCGAGCGTCTCCCCGTACGCATGCAGCGGCAGTGACATGATCGTCGCCAGTGAACCGTCCCACAGCGTGGGATCGGCCGGGTTGTAGATATTGCCTGCGGCGATCTGTTTTTCGTCCAGCAGTTGTGGTATGCCCTCGCTCATTACGGCGGCGGGAAGACCATCGCTGAGTGGGATCAGGTCGATACTGGCATCGGACACCCCTCGCCGTGTTTCCAACAGTGTTTTCAAGCAGTAGGTTTTGTTGTCTGGATTGCGCAGGGCGACGGTGCAGCGATCGAAGGTGAGCAGCCACTTCATGTTGCTGGTCAGTTTCTGCAGCAGCTGCTCCAGATCTTCAGCCTGGGCCATGAGCAGTGCAAATTCGGACAACATACCGTATCGCGCGGCCAATACTTTTCCGTCATCAATTTTCATACAGGTTCTCCAACAGCGGGATGGACAAAATCGTCCCGGTGGGCACAAACGGCCGTACAAGCAGCAGCGACCGTTAATCATAAGATAGTACTACGTGGGTAGGCAGCCGTCAACGACTTCCTATGTGAGTTCTCCGTTTTCAATCAGTCATGCACAAGTGTGCTACAATGCCTCCACAATAGGGCGTCTATTGTCGCATCAAATCGCCGACACTCTGATCGTGATTCCGTCTGGCAAACACAATTCACACACAGACTATGAAATCCTTTAGTGCCTTCTTACCGATCGATCGCCGTATTGCCCTGGACCGCGGGGAAGCGCTTCCGGAGCGTGCTTGGGGCGCCGTCCTGTTCGCTGACATCTCCGGTTTCAGCGTTCTGACCTCGCTCATGGCCCGTGAATATGGGCCCCAGCGCGGCGCCGAAGCAATTGCCGGCTGGCTTAATCGCGTTTACGGGGCACTCATCAACTGCGTGCATAATCACCATGGCAGCGTTGTTAGCTTCAATGGAGATTCGATCACCTGCTGGTTTGACGATCAGCCCGCAGGGAATCCGTCCGGCGGCCAGGCGGCGCCCTTTCGTGCCGCTGCCTGTGCTTTTGCCATGCAGGAAACCATCGGCCAGTTCCGCGCCATCCAGCTGCCCAGTGACAAAACTATCTCGCTGCATATTAAAGTAGCTGTCGCTGCCGGTGCCGTTCGACGTTTCGATGTTGGTCGCCCAGAAATGCAGCGCATCGATATCCTGGCCGGGAGCCTGCTTGATCGGGTCAGCGCCGCCGAAAGTCTCTTGAGCCAGGATGAAGTGGCTGTGGGTGAGGAGATCGCTGATCTATTGGGCCCAGGTCTAGAGGTTCAAGCGTGGCGAATTGATGATGACTTCCAGCGATTTGCCATCGTCAGCGAGCTGCGCCAAGCGGTGCCTGAATGGCCCTGGGCTGAGACCCCTGATCTCACGGAAGACGTCACCGGCAGGTGGTTATGGGCGCCGGTCTACGAGCGTCTGAACATGGCCGAGGGCGCATTCCTCGCCGAGCTGCGTCCATCCGTCGTCGTTCTTTATCTCAGCTTCAGTGGACTCGATTATGACGATGACGATGATGTTCAATCACGGCTTGACCGCTTCGTTTCCTCGGTTCAACTGATCCTCTCGCGATATGAAGGGGTCCTGCTGCAGCTGACGACTGGCGACAAGGGCAGTTATCTGCTGGCCACATTTGGCGCGATAAGGGCGCATGAAGATGATCCCGCTCGCGCCCTGGAAGCGGCCCTCATGCTGCAGGCCCTCCCTGCTGATCTGCTGTTCATCAAGGATATTCGTATAGGCATCAGCCGAGGGATGCTGTATACCGGTGCTTTTGGGGGCGGCATGCGTCAAACGTACGGGGTTTTGGGCAGCGAGGCCAATGTCGGTGCCCGTCTGATGTCTGCCGCCAGTCCCGGACAGACGGTTGTTTCCTCAGCGGTGTTCGAGGTTACAGCTGCTCGCTATGCATACGATGAGCTGGGATTCGTTCCCTTGAAGGGAGTGGCCGAGCCACGACTGCTCTACTTGCTCAGCGGCAAGCAGCAGGGGCTGGAAATGGGGGCGACTGCACCGTTCATGACGCCGATGGTCGGCCGTTCCAGAGAACGGGCTGCTCTCTCGGCGCAGTTGGCGGCGCTGCAAAATGGGCGGAGCGGCACCGTCATCATCGAAGGCGATCCCGGAATAGGCAAATCGAGACTATCCATGGCCTTCCTGGAAGAGGCCCGCGCCTGCGGCCTGCCCATACTCTTCGGCGCGGGAGATGATATCGAACGCGGGACGCCCTACTATGCCTGGCGCCCAGTTTTTCGGACGATCTTTGACCTGGCCGAAACCAGTGACCCAGCCGCCTGCCAGGACAAGATTCTGGCAGAACTGCCGAATGATCCGGAGATCAGGCAGCTGGCTCCCCTGCTCAACGCCGTCCTGCCCACCAATTTCGCGGATAATGAGCTGACCGGGAATATGGCTGGCGAAGCCCGGGCCATCAGCACGCGTAATCTGCTCGTCAATCTATTGGCGCGCACCATTGTGCAGTCGTCTGGCCTAGTGTTGCTTTTGGAAGACGCCCATTGGCTGGACTCCGCCTCCTGGGCGCTGGCGGCTCAAGTTCGCCAGTCGCTTTCTCCGCTTCTTCTCGTCATTGTTGCGCGTCCAATGGTCAAAGGCGCTGCTCAAGCGAAGGAAGCGGAGTCGCTCCTGGCTGAAGGAGCGGCCGAGCGCATCAGTCTATCGTCGCTGTCCCCTGACGAGATCATTCTCCTCGTCTTGCGCCGGCTTGGCGTGAACAGCCTCCCCCAGCCGATCGTTGATCTGATCCTCAATCAGGGGGAAGGCAATCCTTTCTACAGCGAGGAGATAGCGTATGCTCTGCGCGACACCGGCACCATACGCATAGATGATGGGCAGGCCACACTGGCTGATCAGTCAGCCACCCATCATACGATTGATTTTCCGGCGACGATTCAGGGGGTTATTACCAGCCGCATTGATCAGCTCGACGCATCAGAGCAGCTGACGCTAAAAGTCGCCAGCGTGATCGGCCGTATTTTCGCATTCCAGGTCCTTTGCAATATCTACCCTGATCAATCGATCGCGCCGGTCCTACCTGACCAGCTGGTGAAATTCGATCAATTGGATATCACTGCCCTGGAAGCGCCGGAGCCGGAACTGGCTTACCTGTTCAAACATATCATCACCCAGGAGGTCGTCTACAATCTGATGACCTTTTCACAGCGCCAATGGCTGCACCGCAGTGCCGCTGAATGGTACGAAGCGCGCTACGCGGCAGATCTCGGTCCCTTCTACCCGCTCCTGGCTTACCATTGGCGAGGGGCTGAAGAAACGACCAGGGCTATTAGCTACCTGGAAAAGGCGGGGCAGCAGGCGCTGCGCGACAACGCCAATAAGGAAGCTATTGATTTCTTCTCCGAGATTCGGGAACTGGCGGCAGCTGCCGGCCTGCAAAGCAGTGCGCTTGAACGGGCTGAATGGGCGAGAAAGATCGCGGACGGCTATCTAGGACTTGGCGACATCATGACCGCGCGTACTTACTATGAGGAGGCGGCCGGCCTGCTCAATCAGCCGATCCCCCAATCCGGACCCAGCCTATCATTGGCGCTGCTGGGCCAATTGGGGACACAGACCCTACATCGCCTCTGGCCTTCTAGATTCTTGCACAGAGCGAAAGCTGGTGATGCGCTGCTCGAATCGGCCCGCGCCTATCACGGTCTTGGCTTCATTTATTACGTGTCCAATGACACGCTGCCCTTCGTCCATGCGACTTTGAAGGGCTTGAACCTGGCCGAACTGGCCGGCCTTTCCCGACCGCTGGCAGAAGGATACGCGACGCTCTGTGTGATCGCCTCCTTCCTACCTGGCGACAGACTATCTGAGTTGTATGCCCGGCTGGCCATGAACGCCGCGGAAAAGCTCAACGATCCTTCCGTTCTGGGTAATGTGCTGATTCGAATCGCCGTTTATCACAGCGGCATGGCCCACTGGAGACGCGCGGAAACCTCTGCCGATCAGGCCATCGCCAAGTATGAGCGCATCAACGACCTGCGCGGGTGGGGCGATTCAGTCAACGTGCAGCTGTATACCCTTTACTACACGGGCCGCTTTGACGAGTGTCTGGCGCTGGGCCAGGCGCTTTACCAGACGGCCCAACGCAATGAGAATGTCCAGCACCAGGCGTGGGGCTTGTGGATGTCGGCCAAGTCTTTGATTCGCTTGGGCAGGTATGATGAAGCCGCGGAATTTCTTGAACAGGCGAAAGCTGCCAATGCGCTTGAGAACCTGCACATAGTTGGTTCCCTGGCCCTGGCTTACTGGTATTTGGGCCTGCCCCAACAGGCGCTGGAGACTATCCGGGGCGTCGATATTTCCATTGGAGAGGCATCTCCCGGGTTTGCCACGCTCAGCGCCAACGCCAATGTCGCCGAAGCGTATATCCTCGCCTGGGAAGCGCTCCAGGTGGAAACGACGGAAGGCAGCCCTCTCGATCCGGCGCTGCTTCCAGAACTCAAGGCGGGCGCTCGCCAGGCGTGCAAAATTCTCCATGGTTTCTGCAGAATCTTCCCCATAGGTAAACCGGCGGCCTGGCTCTACCAGGGAAATCTAGACTGGCTTGAAGGGAAGACGGAGAAAGCCTACAAGGCGTGGCAGAAATCGATCGCTTTTGCCACCCAATTCTCCATGCCCTATGAATTGGCCCGGGCTCATTTCGCCATCGGCCGTCATCTGCCTCCCGAGGACCCTGAGAGGCAGTCATATCTCCGCATCGCCGTCGAAAACTTCATGAAGTTGGGAGCGTCCGGCGACCTTCAGCGCGCCTTGAAAGAACAAGAGACGACTTAGGAAAGATTTGGACGCGCTTAGACGGCGTCCGGCCAGCCATAGATCTTCTTGGGCGTCGGCTGCCCCAGCAGCCGTTTGGTCAGGACCTGGGACGTCTGCATCCCGGAAGCCACGGCCGAATCCACAAATCCCGCATTGGCTCCATTCTTGATCCAGTCACCCGTGATGGTAAGATTGTGACAGCCCGTTTCATCGGTGCGCAGGCGGTGTTGGCTGCTGCCCACGACGGATAGCACGTAATGTTCTGATGGGTCGATATTGGCCCGCCAAAACTGGCCGTCAAAACGCGCTTCTCCCGCGCGCTCCTGCAGGTCGACCAGGAGGTCCCAATTCAACCCATCGGGGTGCTCCTCGCTGCCGGCCGCCTTTGGCCACAACGGCCTTACATTCTTACGCAGGAACTGCAAGCTGTTCTTTTTCACCCGTTCAAACTGCTGCCAGGGGAACTCATGATCTGATTTATCCGGCAGCTGCCCCGACGGTGTCAGAACGCTGACCAGGTAGCCGATATGGTTCACGTTCTGATTCGGAGGCCACGTTTCACGGATAATCAAGTGGCTCAGATCAGCCCAAGAATCAACTAGATCCTCGCCAATATCATAACCGTCCATACCCATCATGCCATGGCGCCAGAGCGACCAGCCCATGCCGGCCGTATCCGGTTTCATCCATACCTGGAAGGCCTGGGTCTGGACGGTCTTCACATGTTTGACCATGTTGCGCCACTTATCCCATTTTCTACCTTCAGCCTGCAGCATGTCGCTGCATAAATAGGGAATCGATCCCAGCGATACGCCGAGTACGATTTCGTCGAAATCCTGACCAACCTTCAGCGTGAGTTTTTCGGCATCCTCCCATGGCGTCCAAAACGACTCCAGGTTGTACTTGGCCACAGCCTGCCCGGCGAGCTCTTTGCGTTCCTTGAGCGCATCCCCTTCCACGATCTGATCGTACAGCGGTTCGCTGGGCCAGCAGGGGAGCTGCTTGACCGGGGTAAGCGGCTCATACGGCCCGCCGCCCTTAATCGTCGCTTGGCGCCCTATCTCGATGGCTTCCACATGGGATCCATCGGCAGCCAGCTTGAGCTTGTCAACGCGGTGGAAGAATTTGAACGCTACCCCGCGCGCTCTAAGTACCTGATAGAGGGGCCCAAATATCGTGTCCCCCATGCCGGCCTCCATCCGCCACAGGTAGGCGCCTTTGTAGGTGAAGAGGCTGCGAAAGAGAATGCGCAGGATGGTTCCCGCCTCGATGCTGGGGGTGGCGCCGTCTTCATAGGCAAAGACCATGTCGTAGACATTGCGCACCATGGAAGAGTTCAAAGTGACCTTGTTGGCGCCGTGAATTCCCAGCCACTGGCGAAAATCCTTATCGTTGATCACATCGTAGCCCTGCCCAATGATGTCGTCCTTGATCATGCCGCGGACGATGGCAACGGCGTAATCGGCCGAACAGTAGCTGATGAAGGTCTCGAAGTCAGTTTCCGCCTCCACGTCATCGCCCACGACCTGCCACAATCCGCTCATAAGGGCACCCAACAAGAGATCGATGATCTCATAGCGCACTTTGCTGCTGAGCGCGTAGGTCATGCCGGCCGATTGGCAGGCGAGTTTGGCCGTGATGCCCAGCAGAACGCTGCCGGCGTTGCTGGCCACGATGCCGAGGTCTTTCTCAACCTCTTTGATCACCGTTCTCCACCATGGAAGGCGGGTCAGGGCGGTGATTGCGCGCGGCAGTTCGATCTCCATACCGCCCAGTTTCGAATCACCGATCCCCTCGTACAGCTGCTCGAGCAGCAAGCAGAGGTTCTCAGCAGGGGTCGGGTACGGCCGGTCCAGGTCCTGCCCCGGCGTCAGATCATTGCGCGGAAAGATCATCGGGTAGGGGTGCCATTGATCGCCAAATTTGTACTGGGCCACAGACACATCAAACGGCTTAAAGGCCTCGTCCCAGGCAGCCAGCGGCTCCGCCATCGAGCGGCCGAGTTCTTCATGGCAGCGCTGCATGAGATTAAAAGCGTTGTCGTAGAAGCCCCACCAGAAATGGAAGCCGTGTTCTTCCACGCGGTCGGCGATCTCAGCATTGCGACCGCTGGCCCCCTTGCCGCCAAGCCGCCAGCCCATCTGGTAAACAGTTACCTCGTACGAATCCTGCCAATCAGGAGCGCTTGTCAATTCGAAGGCGGCTGTCATCGCCGACACACCGCCGCCCAAAATCGCTATTTTCGTCTTCTTGTTTTCAGCCATTTCTACAGCTCCTGTTGCTTGAACTTCAGCTAACTCTAAGCCCAGCGGCGTTCTCAAGCCGTCGGGCAGGCTAAACAACCCCCGTTCTCCGCCCCGTTCCACATCGACCAGCCCTTGAACGACGGCGTGGCTCAATATTTCCAGGACCTTGCTTGACCGGCTCTTGCCTAAATGCAGTCTGCCCAGCGTGCGATAGATCGCTATCTCGGCATTGAGCAGGACGTCTGTCCAATTGGCGCGCGGTACCGCCAGCATATCGGAGATTTGCGGACCAATGCTGTGGCGGATGATCGTCGCCGGGAAGTCATCCAACAGGGTGCCGGGTATTTGTTGTTCCATGAACTTCAGCAGCGCCTGGGTCAGGGCTACGCCGGCGACACTTTTTCCCATCTGCCGGCGTGAGATGGTGGCCACCAGGCTGTTGGCATCAGAAATATCCGCCGGCAGCAGATCCTGATCTACCCCCATGATGTGCCCGACTACTTTCCAGGCATGCAGGTAAGCCTCCTCATGTTCAGGCTCGGCCGGAATGTCAAAACGTCTCAGACCATCGAGAATCTGCCATGAAAAAGTCATCAACGTGCCGGCCAGATCTTCCTGGTTGATCGGAACGCCCCATTCCGCGCGCCAACGGCCCTTCCATTTTGGGTCATGGAGAATGAGATGGCGTATCGTTGCATGCATCAGCCGTACCTTCTGGGCCGAACGCATGCCGCGCCCATCTGGACTAAGGCCGCCTGGAGCCATCACATCCAGGAGAAACTGCGCGGTTTCAAAGATACGGCGGTGAACATGCTTGGTCATCCGCTGGGTCAGGAAAAGAACCTGCGCCCCGCGATGAGCCCCGTAGGCGCGCGGCAGCGAAGCGCAGAATAAGAGGGTGACCGCCAGCGGCCAGTGCAGGTTGAAGAAAACCTCACCCTGTCTGATCAGCTCAGAGTCCGCCCAATCCGGCCAATGATCGCTCTTGTCGAGATAATCTCGGACTTCCTGGGGCATTTCTGCGCGAACGATTTCGTCGTTTCTGACCAGGCTGGCCATCAACGCGTTAATGCGCTCCAGGTCATGCTTTTCAAAAACACGGCGAATAACTTCATCGGCGAGCGGATCACCGATCAGGCGTTTCTCATCCAGGAGAGTATCAGTCCAATGTGATGGTTGAACTGGCCCGCTTCCAAGCAAATTTCTTATCATGGCTACCTTTTGTCTTTCGATTTACTGGTGAGCGCGCCGCCGGAAAGACCGCCAGCTAGACAGGCGGTCAGCTTGAGAACGCATCCGCAGGCGCAACGCCGCTCTAGACCAGGATTAAGTCGTATTATACGCCCGAATCAACTTGCGTCAATGCGTGATCTAGTATTATGATCCAGGATGCAGAGTCCGCAGCCGCGGTATCCTACCGCGTCAAAGGAACGTGCGTTTACGGTGGCTGATGCGTCATCACAAGGAGATAACCATGAAGCGCGTATTGGGACGATCGGGAATAGAAGTATCGGCAACCGGCATGGGTTGTTGGGCGATTGGTGGCCCCTGGAACTTTATGGGAAGCCCGGCCGGGTGGGGTGATATCGATGATCAGGAGTCAATCCGCGCTGTTCACGCTGCGCTGGATGCGGGGGCTTTCTTTTTCGACACGGCGGCGAACTATGGCTGTGGACACAGTGAGCGCATCCTTGCCGAGGCGCTCGCAGGACGCCGCGACCAGGCGGTGATCGCGACGAAATTCGGCTACGATGTCGACGAGCTGGCCAAGGAGGTCGGGCCATACGGAGATGACGAGGAACACTCGGATATCGCCAGCCACGTGCGCGCGGACTGCGAGGCGAGCCTCAAGCGTTTGAACAGCGATTATATCGACGTCTACCAGCTGCATGCGTGGGGGTACGATATCGATAGGTCCGTGAGCGTTGGCGAGATCTTGGAGGATTTGGTCAGCGAGGGCAAGATCCGAACCTATGGCTGGAGCACGGATCGCGTTGACGCGGTGCGCTCTTTTGCTGACGGGCCGAACTGCGGTGTGGTGCAGCAGGAGCTCAATGTATTTCTGGGCAATTTAGAACTGCTGCATCTCTGCGATGAATTGAACTTGGGCAGTCTGAACCGCGCGCCCCTGGGCATGGGCATCCTGACGGGCAAGTTTACGCCCGACACGCGCTTCGCGGGAAATGATGTACGCGGCGTGCCGGATATGTGGTTTGATGGTTTCGAGAATGGCGCGGTCAACCCGGCATGGCTGAACAGACTGGAGGCAGTGCGTGAGATTCTTACCAGCAACGGCCGTACGTTGGCCCAGGGCGCATTGGCCTGGATATGGGGCGCAAGCCCACTCACCGTACCGATCCCCGGCTTCAAATCGGTTGCGCAGGTGCAGGAAAATGCGGGGGCGATGGCCTTTGGTCCGCTCACGCCAGCCCAGATGGCGGAAATCGACGCTGTACTGGGCAGGGAGCCAGTTCCACCGCCAGCCGCTTAGGCAGCGGGCCTACCGTTTCGGCGCTGTTTTCAGATCTTTCTGTTTTCTGATGACGGCTGCCTACTCGTCCCAGCCGGGAATACCAACCACTCGTAAGACTGGCATCACAAACAGCACACCAGTGTGCGGCTCATTCAGATCACCGATTATGCTTTCTGTGGCCGCGACGATCTTGTCGATGGTGGCTTCCTTTTTGACGAGCACCATCAGCGTGCGGTGATGCTCTTCTTGCGCCTGCAGGAGATTGCGTATGCTGGGCATCAGGGGGAGATCATCACGATAGCCGGAAGCGCGGCGAATGCGGCCCAGGCCCGTGCTCTCCAGAATGGTGACGCCAGTGACTCCTATCTCCTCCCAGGCATCAAAAATAGCCGGGCAGTGTTCAAGTTCATCGACCACCAACATAACCAGGTAATTCATCTAGCATCTCCTTTCAAAATCAACCGGTCGTATCCACCGGCTGTGGGTCTGGCCTTGTGAAAGAATAGCGCAACATGGGCGGCGTTACCAGTGTAGCAATAATAACCATGAAGACAGCAATGGAGAAGTTTTCCTGGCTGAGCAGGCCGCTGGTAAGGGCGAAAGAAGCGACGATCAAGCCCACCTCACCGCGAGAGACCATGCCGATGCCCAACTGCAGCGATTCGAGCCAATTGAAACCGCTCATCCGTGCGCCGCCGCCGCTGCCCAGAATCTTGCTGATCACGGCCACGATGGTGATCACGATGGCGAATATCCACGCGCTGCCGCTGATCGCGCTCAGATCGATGGCGAGGCCGATACTGACGAAGAAGATGGGCACGAAGAAGCCATAAGCCATCGAAGATATCCCGACCTCCAACTGGTGGCGCTGCGGCGTGCGTGAAAGGAAGAGTCCGACCAGAAACGCGCCGGTAATGGCGGCGATGCCGCCGATGGCTTCGGCGGCCCAACCAAAGAGCAGCGTGACGACCAGCACGAAGGCGAGCGTTCCCTGGCTGATCGGCAGGCGATCGACCCAACTCGTAAGGCGGGGCAGCAGATAGAAGCCGACGAGGATTGCGCCGCCCAAATAGAGGACAATGCGCAGGAGCGTAAAAAAGACGCTGTTGAGATCTCCGGCGCCGCCGCCGGCGAAAATCGAGGCGACTGAAAGCAAGAGAATGACCAGAATATCGTCAAAAACAGCCGCTCCCAGAAGGGTCAGGCCGACGCGCGTGCGCAGCACATTGAGTTCCATGAGCGTTTGCGCGGATATGCTGACGCTGGTGGCGGAGAGCGCCAGGCCCATGAACAGCGATTCGCTCTGGCCGAGGCCGAAGAGCAGAGAGGTACCGATGCCCAGGAACAGCGGAACAAAGACGCCCAGCGAGCCGGAAAGGGCCGAGGCCTTGCCAGAGCCCAGGAGTTCGCCCAGGTCAAGTTCGAGACCGGCGAGCATCATCAGCATTAAGACGCCGATTTCAGCCATCAGCTGGATGACTTCACCCAGATGCTCATCCTCTTGGAAGACGGGCCAGGTGCCCAGCATGTTGAGAAACGTGGGGCCGAGAATGATGCCGGCCAGCAGTTCGCCAAGCACCGCCGGCTGGCCCAGGCGGGTGCTGATATAGCCGCTGAACTTGGCAGCGACAATGATAATGACCAGGGCGGCAATGAAATTCAGAAACTCAATATCCATAGAAGTATCCCGTGAACGGGAACAAACAAGCAATTATAGCGCAAAACGGTGAACTGGGAATGGGCAACAAACGATCAGCAGGAAATAGAAGGAACACGAATTGAAAAGCAGGGGCAACAGAAACCGAAGCACAGAAGGAATACAGAACGAAAGACTGCTGCCACTTGGCGAAATGAAGGCGGAATTCGTGTCACTCCACGTTCTGCAGGTTCACTGTTTTTTCGAAATAGGTCATCGCGGCTTCGAGATCGCCGTTTTCACGGGCCTGGATGGCGGCTAGTTCAAGATAACGGATTGTCCTGGCGCTGTCTTCAGCGCGTTCCCAATGATAGGCAAGATCCTGATAGTAGGGGCTCAAGTCGCTGGCGTGTGCTGCTTCCAGCCATTCGGCAGCCGCGCGGTGCAGCTGACGGCGTTGGGCGAAGAGCATTGTTTCATACGCCGTTTCGCGCAGCAGCGAGTCACTGAAGCGATAACGGCCGTCTTCAGCCAGCAGCACGCCCTGCTCGGCCAACGCACGCAGAAGATGGGGCGTCTGCGCGCGCGCTGTTTCATCAGTGCTCAGAGCGGCCAGCCACGCTTCGTCAAAGCGCCCGCGCAGAACGCTCGCCGTTCTGATCATCGTTTGCTGCAGCGGCGGCAGCTGGTCGAGATCGCGGCGCAGTGCGGCGCGCGACCGTGCGCGCAGCGGACGGTGGATATTCAGAGCCCCTTCCTTCCCCTTAACCTCAATCGGTGGCAGCGCCTCGAATTCAAATTCAGACCGCGCCTCGGCGGCGACTGCGTCATCGACAAGAATGTCATTTTCCGCGGCGGCCATCATCAGCCGCGCTGCCGTATTTGTGGCATCGCCCAGCGCGCTGTAGGTACGCCGCGTGCTGCTGCCATAGGCGCCGGAACGCATTAGACCGCGCGTCAGACCGATGCGCGTATCGGTGATGAAGTCGAGCGCGTCCGGCAGCTGTTGTAAAGCCAAGGCCGCGGCAACCGCGCGCGCCGCATCCTCCTCCAGAGCGACCGGCGCTCCGAAGACGGCATAGAGATAGCTGCCTTTGTCCCCGATCACTAGATCGAGCAGCTGCCCGTCGTGATCAAGTAGTTTCCTCTCTGCCCAGCTCACAAAAGTGTGCAGGCGATCCCCTGCTTCTTCGTCACCATCATAGTCGATGCCGCCGAAGTGCATGAATAAAGCGGTTGCCGGGCGCAGCTGCGACAGAAAATCGCTCTGTCCGGCGCGCACGTGCTCAAATACAGTTGGCAGAAGCCACGGCCGTGCCCGTTCGCTGCTGATCGCTTCCGGCGCCAGATCGGGCCACGGTGTTCGCGGAACCGGGACCAGCATCGCTTCTGCTACGACAAATCGTTCCTCATCGCCCCGCTCCTCGCCGCGCTGCAAAGAGTCGCCCAGGCTGCCCGCCAGGGTGACAGTGGCGATTACCTCCCCAGGCCGGGCAAGATGTTCGCCCAGGGCGACTGCATCCAGTACCTGTCCGGCCAATGCTTCCAAGACATGGGTGCCGGGATCGCCGGGCAGGAAGCGGCGCACGCTGCCGCCGGCCACGGCTGCCTTAATGTCGATACTGATCGTCTGACCGCCGCTTGTCAGGCTGGCAAACGGCCGTATCGCCTCCTGCATGGCCAACGCACAGGCCAGGGCGCGCTGGGCCGCCGGCGGAATGTCCGCGCCGTCGTTCGTTTCGTCAAACCAGCAGGTCATCGCGTCGCCGCTGAAACCAATGACGCTGCCCCGAAACGCATGTACCTCGGCCACCAGCGCATCGAAAACGCGGTTCAGCTGCCGCACCAATTCCTCCGCACCGCGCTGCCCACCCATCTCGGCGGCCAGCGCCTCGGTGAGCGGTGTGAATCCAGAAACATCGGCGAAAAGCGCCGCACCGCGCGCCCGTGACGGCAGTTCTCTGCCGGCAGCCAGCGCCTGGCGGCGGTCCATCGGCAGGTAGACGACGGCCGTTTCTGACGCCGCTTCCTGTCGTTCCACCATGTCAAGTTTCAGCTGGGCGATCTCCTGCTGCAGGCGTTGTTCCCGCGCGTGAACTTCTTCGGCCATGCGCTGGAAGACGCGGCCCAGATTGCCCAACGCATCCTGGCGGGCAACTACCGGCTCCAAGGAGTCTGGGGAGAAGGCATTCTCTTCAATCGCTTCAGCGGCGGCTGTCAAAAAGGCCACCTGCCGCAGATACTCTATCTCCTGGTCGCGCAGCCGCTTCTTCTCCAACCCTGCATGCAGACGCGCCTCCAATAGCACAGGGTCGAACGGCTTGGGTAGATAATCTTCGGCGCCGGATTCAATGCCCCGAGCGACGCTGCCTATGTCGCTCATTGCCGAAATAATCACCACGGGGATATCACGCCAGGCGTCATGCGCCTTCAGATGGGCCAGGACCTGGAAGCCATCCATAACCGGCATCATGATGTCAAGCAGGATCATGTCCGGCGCGGCAGCCGCGACCTGGTCGAGCGCCTCCTGGCCGTCCATGGCGCTCACTGTTGCATACCCCAGGTCTTCCAGTTCTTGTTCGAGATAGTCGACATTGAAAGGCTCGTCGTCAACGATGAGAATCAAAGGTATTTCGCGCATAGGTGGGCGGCCTGTCCGTACGTTGGTCCGTCTGCTGGTCAGAAAGGAGCATCCAGCAGTTCAAACACTGATAATCAAGCCAGATACTGTTCTATTTTCTCAAACAGCAGCTCCTCGTCCAGCGGCTTGGTCAGGTAATCATCACAGCCGGCGGCGAGCGCCTTGTCACGGTCGCCGCTCATGGCGTGGGCCGAAAGGCCGATGATCGTGATTGCTGCCAGGTCGGGAATCGCTTTAATTGCGCTTGTCGCGTCATAGCCATCCATCACCGGCAGGGACATATCCATCAGGATGAGATCCGGCCGTTCTTCGGCGGTCTTGGCTACCGCCTGAGCGCCGTCCACGACCGTAATCAGCTCGTAATCATCTTCGAGAAGCTGGATCAGCAGTTCTGTGTTCAGTTCAATATCTTCAACAATGAGGATCTTCTTCATATGGTTTCCTTGGCGCACAACGTGGCTATGCCTTGAGCACTCGCTGCAGTTCGGCCACAAGATCTTCGACGGAGAGGCCTTGTTTTTGAATGATCTGGCGCGCACTGCTGCGCAGCAGCGCCGTTTCCGTGGCGCTCAATGATTTGGCGGTGAGAACGATGACGGGGATAAGCGCGGTTGCCTTGTCCTCGCGCAGTTTGGCCAGGACGTCGAAGCCATCCAGCCGCGGCATCATCAAATCGAGCAGGATGGCATCCGGCTTCTCCTCTTCTATCTGCTGCAAAGCATCGACGCCGTCAACGGCCGTGCGCAGCCGATAGGGTTCATTTTCCAGCAGCTGGCACACCATGTCGCGTACAGTCGCGTCGTCATCAACGACCAGCAGCGCCGGCAGCACATCCCCCTGCGGCATCAGCCGTTGTAGAGCCTCCAGAAGCGCTTCCTGCTCGAGCGGTTTGACGAGATAGTCGGCGGCGCCCAACTGCATGCCCAGCGCCCGTTTGTCGACAATTGTCAGCAGGATCACGGGAATGTCGCGTGTGTGCGGGTCTGTCTTCAAGCCGTGCAGCACTTGCCATCCGTCCATGTCGGGCAGGACGATATCGAGCGTGATCGCCGACGGCCTTAATGCCCGTGCCATGCGCAGGCCCTCCGCGCCCGTTTGCGCGCCGGCTACCTTGAACCCCGCCTCTTGTAAATCTTCTTGCAGCAGATAGATCGCATCGGCCGAATCATCGATGGCCAGGATTAACTGGGATCTGTCAACCGGGCGCTGAGAACCAGAACCAGGGTCGGGCTGGCTATCTGCCGACAGTTTGCTGTCTACCACTTTCTGCTCACGATCAAACGGGATCATTACCCTGAACGTTGACCCTTCTCCTTCAACACTGCTCACCGACAAATCGCCGCCCAGCAACTGCGCCAGATGCTTGCTGATTGGCAGGCCGAGCCCCGTGCCGCCATATTGGCGCGTCGTAGAAGAATCCGCCTGCTGGAACTCCTCAAAGATGCGCTCCAGAGCATCGGCGCCGATGCCGATTCCGCTGTCAATCACATCAATGATCAGGTAAGGCGCGGCCAGGCGGGGCGCTTCGCGAAGCGCCCCGCCGTCGGCAGCGTCCGACCGCGGGTGCGTCCCTACGCGGGCACGCACGGATATGGAACCTTCATGGGTGAACTTGGCGGCATTGCTCAGCAGGTTGAGCAAGATCTGTTTCAGCTTGTCCTGGTCGGAAATGACCGGCGGTAGATCGGCGGCGATATCCTTTTCCAAGACGACGCCTGGCGCGAGCAGCGGCTGTGTCGTCGCCGTCGTCGCCTCAATCAGCGGGCCAACCTGGAACTTGCTGTCGGCTATATCCATACGCCCCGCTTCGATCTTGGCGATATCCAAAATCGTATTGATCAGGCTGAGCAGATGTTCGCCGCTGCTCAGCACCTTGCCCAAATTGTCGATCTGCTTCTCGGGCAGCTGTCCCCGCGCTTTGCGCTGTACGATGCGCGTAAAACCAATGATCGCGTTAAGCGGCGTGCGCAGCTCGTGGCTCATATTGGCCAGGAAGGTGCTCTTGGCCTGGTTGGCCTGTTCCGCCAGTGCCTGGGCGGTTTCGGCGCTGCTGAACAGGCGTGCATTCTGAATCGCAATCGCCGCCTGTCGAGAGAGCCCGTTGAGGAAGCGCAAATCATCCTCATCAAAGGGCTCGCCGGTGCGCCATACCGCCATCAGGCCCACCACGTCGCTGCCGGAGAGCAGGGGAGTGACCATCATCCGTTCATCTTCATTCTTCTCTGTGCCCTCGATCGTCTCTGCACGCGGGTCGCTGTCCGCATCATTGAGCAGTTCCGCCTCGCGAGATTGCCAGATGTGGCCCAGGATGCCGGCGCCGGGATGAACGGTCGTGGCCAGCACCTGTTCAGCGATGGGTCCCAGCGCCACGAAACCACGCATTTCCCGGCCGCTTTCATCAGGCAGGAAGAGGGCGCTGTCGCTGACATCGAGCAGCTCCAGCGCATGGTCGGCGATGCGTTCCAGGACATCGGACAGATTGAGCGTGGCTGAGATATCGCTGCCCACTTCAGTCAGTGCGGCCATTTCGCGCGCGCGGCGCTGCGTCTCGTCAAAGAGGCGTGCATTTTCCAGGGCGACGCTAAGGCTGGCGGCCAGGGTAGTGAGCAGGCGCAGGTCGCCTTCATCGAAGGCGTGCTCATGTACGACATTCTGCACACTGATATAGCCGGTGACGAGATCGCCCCGTTTGAGCGGCGCGCTGATGAAGGCCTGCGTTGGCCGGCCGGCGACCGTCTCTACCTCACCGCGCTGGCGCAGTGTCTCAAGGTCGGAATTGACCATCTGCGGTTGTCCCCGCTTGATGAAGCCTTCAAGCCACGGCGTAATCGGCCGGCTATCGATCGCCTGCCTTTCACCATCCTCATATGAATAGACATAGTTGTTGAGTTGGTGTTCGTGATGAAAGCGGTTGATAGTCACGACCTGGGCGTCAAAGATATCCACGATACGGTCGCCTACCAGATCGATGATTGACTGCATGTCGAGCTGCGCGGCCAAGCCGCTCTGTACACTGTTGATCAGCGCCAGTTCCGCCGCCCGCTGTCCAGTTTCGGCGAGCAGCTCCTGCGTCTGTTCGAAGAGGCGCGCGTTTTCCAGGGCCATGTTCATACTGCCCGTGATCGTGGTAAAAAGACGAACGGCCGATTCGTCATATGCGTTCTGCTGGTAGCTCTGGATCGCTGCCAGGCCGATCACCTCATCGCCGACGATGAGCGGCACGCCGAGATAGGATTCGGTCAATTCCTCGCTATCGCTGTCCTTGCCGAGAGTGCTGAAGATGGCCCCGCGCTCAACCGCTTCCCGCTGTGAATTGGTGACGACCGGCTGCCGCGACTCGATGACAACGGCGGTGAGCCCGCTGCCGAGGACAGACGACTCCAGGTTGAAGTGCTGGCCATCCTCAAAGCCGTAGACCCAATTGACGACCTCATTCTCCCGGTCAATGAGGCCGATATCGGTAGCGTCGGCAGCAAATATCTCGACCAGTTTGTCGCCTACAAGGCTGTAAATCGTCTGCATATCCAGTTCAGCGACCAGCCCCTGCTGCACCATATTGACGATCGCCAGTTCAGCGGCGCGCTGTTCCGTTTCGGCGAGCAGGCTCTGCGTCTCGTCGAAGAGACGCGCATTTTCCAGGGCAACGCTCATGCTGTTGGCCAGTGTCGTTAACAGGCGTACATCGGACTCATCAAATGCATGTTCATGTTCAAGATCTTGAATACTGATTAGCTCTTTGACTTCATCGCCGATGGTGATTGGAACCCACAGCGTCGATAAAGGCGCCTTCGTCCCAGGTACCACGCCAATATTGCCATAAGTCGCTATCTCCTGCCTGGTACTGGAGAGAACGGGCTGTCGTGTGCGGACTGCCGTTTCCGAGGCGCTCCCTTGTACGATGGGTACCGACGGCATGGTTTCTTGCTTGGTGCCCTCTTCAAAGGCATACCGTTCGCTCATCATACTTGCTTGCGGATCGACGGAAACGATCATGACCACGCTGGCCCCGGTAACCTCTCTTATCTTATCGCCGACCAGATCATAAATGGCCTGCATCTCCAGTTCGGCGACGAGCCCTTCCTGCACGGCGTTGATCACGCCCAGCTCAGCGTTGCGTGATTCCGTTTCCAAGAGCAAGCGCTGCGTTTCGCCAAAGAGCTTTGCATTGGCCAGGGCCATGCTCATGCTGTTTGTGATCGTCGTAAAGAGGCGCAGTGAAGTTTCATCGTAAGCATGCTCTTGATAGCTGTGGATGGCGGCTACGGCGACGACCTCGCCGCTGGAGAACAGCGGTACGCCCATGTAGGACTGAGTGATTTCCTCGTCAGGATTATCCGGATTGGTGTCGACCACGCTGGCCCCTAAAGCATCCGCCTCAGCGACAGTGCCTAGCACCAAGGGCCGGGCTGAATCGAGGATGCGCTTCGTCAAACCGCCGCTGTCCAGCGGATAGGACTGCTGCGTGGCGTAGCTGCCGTTTTCCATGCCATAGACGAGATGGGTCATCTCGTTCTCCTGGTCGATGGTAATGATGGTCGTCGCATCGGCGTCGAAAATCTGGGCCAGTTCGTCGCCGACAAGACGATAGATGGCTTTCATGTCCATCTCGGCGACGAGCCCTTCCTGCACCGCGTTGATCACGGCCAGTTCGGCGTTGCGCTGCTGCGTCTGATCGAGCAGGTGCTGCGTTTCGTCAAAGAGGCGCGCATTTTCCAGGGCGATGCCCATGCTGTTGGCCAGGGTGGTCAGCAGGCGCACATCTGACACATCAAATTCATTTTCATGTTCGAGACATTCAATGCTCACGAAGCCGACGAAGCGATCGCCAATGCGCAGCGGTGCGTAGAGGCCGGAGAGAACGGGCCTGGTGCCTTCAACGACGGAGGCTCCCTTCTCTTCGAAATCCTGTGGCGAGTGCATCAAGAGAGCGTTCTTAGAGGACATGATCCGGTGTACAAATGGGCCCGGTGCGTAGGGCGGCGGCGATAAACGTTGGCCGCCTTTCAGCAGATAGCGCGACGTGAAGAGATCGATCTGCGCGTCAAAGGTTTCCAGAGCAATGTCGTCACCGGGGTAGATCTCGCGCAGTTTCTCACCGACTATTTCGAAAATCGCCTGCAGATCAAGTTCCGCTGCCAATCCTTCCTGCACACTGTTGATAATCGCCAGTTCATCGTTTCGCTCGGCCAGGCTCTCGTTTGCTTCTTGCAGGTCGGCCGTTCTTTCTTCTACTCTTTCTTCTAGGTTGGACACCAACGCGGCATTATCCAGGGCGGAGGCGGCCTGGTTGGCCAGCATGCTTAGCAAGTGCAGATCGGCTTCATCAAAACGGCCGAATATCTGCCGCATGTCACCGTACAGCATGCCCAGCAAGCGCCCCTGGGCGATGAGGGGCAGGGCGATTAACGAGCGCTGGTGCAGTTGAGGTACGCTGCCCTCCGAAACTGCACCGACATCAACACGCAGCAGCGGCTGGCGGTTCTTGCGCAGGGTGTGCAACAGCGGTTGGGCGAGATCAAGCGCTGCTTCAGGATTAAACGCAGCGTGAACACGGGGCGTGCCGTCTTCGTTCTCTAAGAGAAGCAGCACGCGTTCGGCGCCGCTCATCTCCATGAATTCTTCGACGATAAATTCGGCCAGTGAATCAGGATCATGCTGGGCCGTCAGCCGCGCGCCTATGTCGACAATGCGCCGGAACTGCTCGCGTAGGTTGCTTTCCGGGGCTTCATGCGCTGTAAAGGGATCCAGCGGGATACCGCGCCGCGCCGCTTCGGCAGTCCAGGTGAGCGTAATCTGCCGATTGATCGCCACTTTGTTCAGATAGTTGCGCCGCAAGCCTTCGTCGCTAAGATTCTCAATCGCCCCCAACATCACCGCTAGGGCACTATTTAGAGCGTCGAAAGCCTCTTCTCCATCGATGGCCGAGAGGACCTGGTATTGGCGCATCCACACTTCCTGAAGGGGATAGTCCTGTACGAAAAGACCCGCTTCCAGGCTGGCCATGGCTTTTTGCGCAAACTCGAGCGCAGCCTCCTGGTCGCCAAGCGCCAGGTAGGCGGCGGCAGTTTCGCCGCTGGCAGTGGCGCTGAGCAGCTCGTCGGCCTCCATGGCCTGGTGAAAATAGGCGATCGCTTTCTGCGCCTGCCCGCGGGCCAGAGCGACGTGGCCCAGACCAAGATAAAGGTAGCTTGCTACGGCCGGAGCCTCCTGATCCAGCATTGCCAGGGCATCCGTAAAGGTACGCTGCGCCTCATCGATCAGCCCTCTGCCCAAATATGCCCTGGCCAGACCATCCATACCGTTGGCGACATCAACTTCTTCATCCAGACGCTGCGCGTCCTCAATTGCCTGCCGGGCGAGGGCCAGCGCACGGCCGTAAATGCCCAACATAGACAGCAGCAGACTGACATTGTTGGCTATCAGATGGGATATGCGCACGTTGTTAAAGGTCCGGTTAGCGGCCAGCGCTCGGTCATAGTAATCACGCATCAACGCCAGATCGGTCTGCGCAAAAGCGGAAATGAAGAAAGCTGCCGTTTGATGTTCCGGCCCGCCTCGCTGCGAGGCCAGGCTGCGCAGTTCTGCGCTGGTCTCCTGTGCTTCTTTGATGTCGCCATACTGCGCCAGCTGACCGGTGAGCTGCCGTTTCGCCTCAAGATACAGGGCGTCATCGTTCGTCTGCGCAGCGTACTGCAGTGCGTTCTGCATAGCGGCCAGGGCGGCGTTCGCGTCAGAACTACCGAGGATCAGGCCCTGCGTCAGGTAGGTGTAGGCGAGCAGGCGATCATCGTTGAGTTCGTGGGCGAGATCCTCCGCTTCTTGAACCACTTCCTGGGGAAGGAAGAAGAAATTGGAGGAAGCGACACGATAGCAGTGCAATGCCAGCGCCTCGGCCAGGCGCGCCCGGTCGCCGAGTTGGCGGCTCAGGTCGATTGTCTTCTGGGTATCGTCGAGCGCCTGTTTGCGGAACCCCCAGCGAAAGTAGACGGCTGCCCGTTTTTCCAGCAGGTCGAGCGTTTCCAGCGTCGTGAGTTGGGGCAGCGCGAGGGCGGCCGTCAGGTGGGCGACGGCCGTTTCGTGATCATAGCGCGCCTCAGCCTCTTCCGCTGCCGCCAACACTGTTTGGTATTCTGCCTTGGAACCACGCTCCCCTTCATCCGCTTGCGTTGTGAGTTTCTCTTGAGCCATATTTTCTCAGCTTCCAGTTTTTAGATAGTAACTCTTTGAATGTAACACAGGGCCGGCGATTTTCCTGTCACCTTGGCGACACAAGGGCACTGCTGATTGTGAACAAGGGTGCCGCCCAGCGAAGGGCTGAACTGCAATAATGGAACGACGCCATTATATAGTATTATCAGATGGCGGCCACGAGAAAGGTCATGATTTCATGGCCCTGCCTAACCGGCAAAGCTGGTGACTCTCTGATGGAATCTGCCAGGAGATGAGCGGCCGTTTGCTGAGCGGCGGAGTAGATAGTTTGGGGCGGAGCCTGGGAAAATGAAGGTCAGGGTGACAACGGAACCGTAGGAACTGGCCGCCCGCGCTGAGCTGCCAGTGGCTGACGTGGATGAGGTGTGCTGACTTCGTGTAGTTGCCGATGCGCCTGACTGTCGCGCAGACTCCCGCTAAGAACCAAGGCCAGATTAGTTTTCGGGACAGTTGGTGTGACCCGCTAGCTTCGTTGGATGAATTCCAACAGATCTGACTGCAAGATGGCGTCGATTTCGGCCGTGTCGCCGCTGCTGTCTGTCTCCATGATCAAGAAGCCAAAGACCGGGTACTGCTGGAAATCAATCGGCCGCCAATCCAGCGGTCGTGTAAACCTTGCCAGCAGGCGTTGGGCATCGAACCCGACGATATCGAGCGCGGCCAGCTCCGCTGACCGGTCGAGCACGATCAGCCCGGTTACTTCATCCCCTTTGGCGGCCAGGATGCTGTCCCAATCGGGCTGCTGCCGGCGCAGGAACATCAGGTAGGGATTGATCCCGAAGGCGAAATGGGCGATATCGGTCGCGCACCAGCCGCCGAAGCGCAGCGGGTTCACTTCGATGGGCACGATCTCACCCATCTCTGTAACGCGCACCTCGGCGTGTACAGGGAAGTCATGGAGTCCGGCCAGATTCCCGATCTCGCGCAGCAGCGCCGTGAACTGATCCAAGTAGCGGCGCACAATCTCCTTCGAAGTAATGTAGGCGCGGTCGCTGACGTCATCAGCTGACGAGAAGGGGTGCTGCAAGACGTTGACGATCACCGGCTCGCCGTCATGATCATAGTAGGCGTCCATGGCGTACTCCTCACCGGGCACGCAGGCTTCAATGATGAAGGTGGTTGTGTCCAGGACCTGGGTGGGGAAAACGGCCGTCAGCTCCTGCATATCTGCCTGCAGGGCGCGGAGCGTCCGCGGCCATTCCTCCGGCGCGCTCACTTTATAGACGCCGATGCTGAAGAAGCCGATAGATGGTTTGATGATGAACGGAACCGGCAGGCTGGCCACGTCAAGTTTGTCGAGCTCGCCCGCGGTCACGGCGCTGAAGCGGAAATCCGGGTAGAGTGGGGCCAGCAGTTCGCGGAAGCGCACCTTGTCTTTGAGCAGCGCGATCTCCCGCGGCACATCGCTGAAAGCGAGCTTCTCCGCGGCCCAGTCCAGGCTGTTTTCGGAGTTGCTATAGAGCAGTCGCGCCTCGCCGTTACGAAGGGCATTGACAGCCGTTTCTTCATCTACCAGCCGTGTTCCGGCCGGCAGGTCGAGCGCCGCCGACTGGCTGGTAGCGATGACCGGCAGATCGTACGCAACGATGGTCTGCCGCAAGAAAGGGGATACATAGGGTTGGTCGAGTAAGAGCATTCCTGAATTCCTGTCTGCTTTGTCGTAATCTGCGGCATGCCTGGCCGGTCACAAAGCGCGGATCAGTATACCGCTGCTCGCTCAAAATGCCGAAATGTGGCCCAGCCTGGCGGCTTCCCGCCGCCGCGAAATCCCTTTTGCGCAGAGGGATGACCAAAGCAGCGCGTTTGAAACGTCCCGCGGCCGCGGGAATCGCTAGCTGGCTTCGCCGTCCGCGTCCAACAGAGCGGCGAGCAGCGGCAGGACAGTCTCCGCCCGTTCGTGGTCGAATTCAGCGTAAACGGGCATTTCGGGCAGAGGGGCATCGCCGGCCTGCCGGGCGCGTTCCTGCAGCTGCCGCCGCGCAGCATCGGAGTATCTTGTGAAAGCGCGCCGCAGGAGCGGCAGGATCTCCACAAAACGGTCGGGCGGCAGTTCGTTGATGAAATTGTTTAACAGCTGCCAGAGGCGGCGGTCGTGGATCAGCAGCAGTTCGCTGCCCTCCAGGAAGCCATCCAGCCAGGCGGCCGACTGCGCGGCCTGGTCGACGGACAGGGTGACCAGGCTGCTGCGGCGCAGAGCGCGCTCCATTCGCCTGGCTGCCTCCTCCGAGGTCAGGGCATCATCGTCAAGCAAGATGCGGCTGGCACGGCCGTCTAGGATGCCGTGCAGGTTCGCCTGCTCCAGCGTGCTGAACAATGCTTCATGCCACAGCCGCGCCAGTTCCTGATCGCGCAGCGTGTGCACAACGCCGGTCACCTGGGACAGCTGCGCGGCCATCTTCATCGCCGGATCGTCGTCCATAGCGGCGCAGGTGCTGGGCAGGCCGATGCAGATGCGCGTCAGTAGACTGTCCACGACCTTCTGCAAAATCTGCTGGTCAATCTGCCGCGCCGAGCCGTAGCGCAGGATACGCGCCAGCGGGGGGAGGGCGGCCATCATGTGTGGGATATCACTGCTCACCGCCGATTCATCTTCAATACGCGTTACAATTGCCGCCACTGCTTCAGGTAGGTCGGCGAGAATGACGCGATCAAGAAGTGCCGTCAGCTCGGCCAGCTTGCTGATCTGGCCCGCCTGGTCATCCACCCATGCCGATGCCGCCTCGGCCACTGTGTTGCCCCACAGACTCGCTTCGATAACGCGTACGGGGAAGTCGGGACGCCACAACAGCTTCCAATTTTCACTCGACGTGTTTTGCTGACTGAGCCGCCGTCCCGGATCGCCCCAGGGGATGTCCAGGAGGCGCAGGCGGTGCAGCAGATGGCTGCGCGCCAGGTCCAGCTCTCCCCGCAGATCCAAGGCAAGCGCTACCGGTTCGGGATCGGGATGCAGGGCCAGTTCCCGCTGCAGGCGCAGCAGGTCGCGCTGCAGCGGCACCATGGGTGTGTTCGGCGGTACCATGCCCATACGCTCGCCGACGATCAGCTTGCGCCTGATCAAGGACATCTGCGCCTGGTCGCCGCCACACAGGACGGCAATAGTCGCCTCATTCAGTTCAGGCAGGCCGGGAAAAGGCAGGCCGCGCAGGGCGGCGAGCGCTTCGGCCAGGCGCAGCGCTTCAATGACGTGGGCCGGTGAGGCGACGAAGCCCTCGTCGCGCAGCAGTGAGGAGACGCGCGCCAGCCAGCCGGCTGCCGTATCGCGTACGGAGTCGCCGGCCAAGGCACGCCTCCACAGGTGGTCATACCAGCCTGGGGAGCGTATGCCGGCGCCATAACCGCTGCCCATCGATAAACGCCCGTATGTCCACGGGACCCAGGTTGCTTCGACCGCTACCTCAGCCAAACCATCGAGCAGATGCCGGTCCTGGTTTTCATTCGCCAAATCAAGCAGCGCAGAGCCATGCCAGGCGCCGCAAACAAAGGCGATGCGCTGGCAGCCTTCGGCCAGCGCATCGCGGATCGCCTGGCGCATGCTTGCCTCGCGCATTTCGGCCCACAGAGTCCCCGGCGACCCTTCTTCACCCTGCGGCGCTTCTTCTTCACGCAGGGCGCTCATCAATTCCAGGACGGCCGTAAATTGTTCACGGCTGTCGCGCCGCTGCTCGACGGCCAGATTCCACCATTCTTCGTAGGAGCGGTGTCCGGTGGCTTCGGCCAAAGTCTGGAACACATCCTGGCTGGGCATGGCCGGCCGGGCGTCGCTGGCCATGAGATATTTCTGCGGCAGGTCGGCAAAGCGCACGGGACGGCCGTGTTCCAGCGCATGACGAATCGCCTGCGTCTCCGGCGAGAAATCAGTATAGGGATAGTAGGAGGCGCGCTGCGGTTGATCGGGCCGGTAGATGAGCATCGCCGCCGGCAGCGCCATCTGTGGGTGGTTCAGCCAGGGGATCATCTCGTTCCCATCCGGCGGCCCTTCTACCAGGATCAGGTCAGGATCAAGCGTGGCCAGCGCCTGTCGCAGAGCCAGTGCTGAGCCTGGCCCATGATGTCGGACGCCAAATATGAAATGTCTTTGTTGTGCAGCCACCATTTCGAAAGGTCTCACTGTAAGATAGTACGCCAATTAAATGCAAAAGTCGCAGAAGGCGCAGGAAAGGGCACCCGTACCTTCTGCGCCATTGATAGAACTGCTGGTCTAGACGCCGGGCGCCCGCTCCGGCTGCGGAATGTGCATGGGCTGCCATTTCATGTAGGAAAGTGAACGCCACAGCCATTCGGCGGGACCGAAAAGGAATGCCTTCAACCAGAGTGGGGAGATGATGAGCTGCACCGCCCAGATGGCGAAGACGATTATGAGCTGCCCCCAACGCTCGATGCCGCCGAATAGACCGAGGCCGAAGCCGTAGAAGATAGAAGTGGCCAGGATGGTTTGCAGGAAGTAGTTGCTGAGCGCGGTACGGCCGACAGCCGCCAATCGCCTCTGCAAACCCGGCAGCCAGCCGGCCTGCACGCCGTAGGTGACGGCGCCGATATAGCCGAGGCTGACCAGGATACTGGCCCAGTAATTGAACTGGTAGCCGGGACCGAAGTAAGCGAAGCCCACGGCGAAACCACTGTTCATATTGAGCAGCGCGCCAAGGGTGACCAGCGGCAGACCGATGCCGAGACCGACGATCGCCAGGCGTCTGTAAAACCGCTTATCTCGCCGGCCGGTCAGAACGCCCCATTTGTAGAGCGCCATGCCGATGAGCATGAGACCCCCTGCGCGCCAGATCGCCCATAAGAAAAGACCGCCGGTGTGCACGCTCGCACTCTCCGCAGCGCGGGCGGCGAACTGCTGTGACCAGCTTCCCAGATAGGCCGCTACCTCGGCGTCGACCAGCGCTTGAGGAGGCTGCCAGTCGGCCGTCAGCTCGGCTGAAATTTCGGGTGGGGCGTACTGGAGGCTTAGCGCGCCCATCGTCATGATGGCCGCGTGCACGGCGAGAGCGAGAATACCGAGGAGGATGAGCCATTTGGGCTGCAAATTGCGGAACCAGTAGACAATGAAACCGCAGACGGCGTAAGCGACGAGGATGTCGCCCGCCCACAACAGATAGGCGTGCACCAGGCCGAATATGAGCAGCCAAAAATTGCGGCGCATGAAAAGGCCCAGAGAAGACTCACCGCGCCCTTCCAGTTTGCTGGTGATCATGATGATCCCCGCGCCGAAGAGCATAGAGAAGATGGTCATGAATTTCTGGTCGGCGAAAACATGGCTGAGCAGCCATACAAGGCGGTTGATACCCGTCAAATCGCCATAGACTGCGGGGTTGAAATAAGCCGCGAAGGGCATGGCGAAGCCCTGAATGTTCATGATCAAGATGCCCAGCAGCGCGAATCCACGCAGGACATCGAGGACGAGTAGGCGTTGTTTAGGAGATGTTGGGGAATTGATTACCTGGGTCACAGCTTGCCTCCGCTGACGATCGCGAACCACCTGGGCAGGCGATCGTCCTATTCATATGCCTCATTGTTCAATACGCGAGCAAGTGACGGCGAGTTGCTCTGTCGATCTTCCACTTGAAAACCGTGGCTGTATAGTAACGGCCGTCATGGTCATGAGGCATGTGCCGGAGGTCATGGCCTGGTCATGGAAAAGTCACGGTGCATAATCAATAGATGCCAACTGGCTGTGAAGCTGGCATCATGCTTCTTGTGCCCAAGCGCGGGGCTGGCTAAGCCAATTCGCGGCAGGCGCGGTAGAGGTCCGACCATTCTTCCCGCTCCTGCACAACGGTGTCCAGGTACTCACGCCAGATCACGGAATCATGCAGCGGATCTTTGACCACGGCGCCGACAAGGCCGGCGGCCAGGTCGCCGGCGCGCACGGTGCCGTCGCCGAAATGGGCGGCCAGGGCCAGACCGCTGTTCATCACCGAGATCGCTTCGGCCGTGCTCAAGGTGCTGCTGGGTGATTTCAATTTCGATTTGCCGTCGGCGGTCACGCCGCCGCGCAGCTCGCGGAAAATAGTTACCACGCGCCGAATCTCCTCCAGAGCAGGGGCTTCCGCCGGCAGCTGCAATGTCTGGCCCAGTTCGCTGACCCGCTTCTGCACGATGATCACTTCCTCTTCGGCCGTCGCTGGCAGCGGCAGGACGACGGTGTTGAAGCGGCGGCGCAGGGCGCTCGAAAGATCGTTGACGCCCTTGTCGCGGTCATTGGCTGTGGCGATGACATTGAAACCTTTGGTCGCCTGCACTTCCTGGTTTAGCTCCGCGATGGGCAGGATCTTCTCTGAGAGAATGGTGATCAGGGCGTCCTGCACATCGGCAGGGATACGCGTCATCTCTTCGACGCGCGCCTGCTTGCCGTCACGCATGGCGATCATGATTGGACTGGGCACCAGCGCCTCGGCAGAGGGACCATGCGCGATCAGGCTGGCGTAGTTCCAGCCGAACCGGATCGCCTCTTCGCTGGTGCCGGCTGTGCCTTGAACGAGCAGTGTAGAGTCGCCGGAAATGGCTGCCGCCAGGTGTTCGGCGACCCAGGTCTTACCGGTGCCGGGGATGCCCATGAGCAGCAGGGCGCGGTCGGTGGTCAGCGTGGCGATGGCGATTTCGATCAAACGGCCGTTGCCGATATATTTCGGTCTCACCTCGAAGCCATTGTCCAGCGTGCCCCCCAATAGATAGGTGGCCACCGCCCAGGGCGACATGCGCCAGTTCGCCGGCCGCGGCCGGCTGTCACTCTGCTCTAATTCGTATAGTTCTTCAGCATAGGCTACTTCGGCATGTGCGCGAAGGATTTCGTTGCTCATCGATCACTTCTCCTGGGAAAGCTGGGCAGGGTTGAACCGCTGCCGGTGCATTTTCTCTTCTGTTGCTTCCGTTTTATGTTTTCCGTTCATTCCGTTCTTCTGTTCTCAGCGCCGCAAGCATATCGCGACGGAAGCGCAGTATGTGCAGAAACTCAACGGCCGTACTGCGCCAGCAACCCAATGCTTCTAGATCGCCAAGACAGCCGGCGGCGAAGGAAAGCAGCGCCGGATCGGCCGTTCGCGCGAGTTTCATAAAGACCTCGCGCACCGTGTTGTTGGCGTTCTTCGCATCCCTCGTCAGCTGAAAATGGCCGCTGAAGGCGCGCACAAGCTGCTCACCCAGGGCCGCGTCCCAGACGCCGGGCCAGCGGCGCATGATCGTAACCAGGGTGCCGTTCCTGGGCAGTTCCGCTGAATCCAGCTCGCCGAGCGCACGCGTCGTAAGGCGGTAGACGTCTCCGGCTGCCAGCACCGGGATCAGTTTCCCAGTGAGCGGCGTAATCTCGAATTCGTCGATCAAGGCGCGCGCCCAAACGGCGTTTTTCTGGCGTTGGGCGGCCGTCGAAAGAGCGGCGGTCAATGTGCGTGGCCAGGACGTGCTCGGTATCGCCTGGACGACGGACCGTGGATCCGCCTGCCATGCCTCTTCCCAATGGGTCAGAGGAACGGCGCCAACCAGCTGGATGATCTCCTGGCTGCGTACGCGGGCGGCGACCTTGCTGTTGCTGCCGACGATGCCGTCGCGCCGCATCGCCGCGCTGACATCCGGCAGGCTCACCGTGATCTTGCGGGTCTCCTGCGGAGTCCAGGCCAGATAGCGCGGCACATAGCTGATCATGCGCTGGCACAGCCGGGACCCTAGCAAGTGGGCCAGCAGTTCGGCGGCATTGCGCCGTACCATGCGGCTGCGGTCATCCAGGGCTACTTCCAGCAGCGGTTCATCCGCCATGGACAGCCCGATGGCCAGCTGTTTGATTAGGGGCAGCCGCCGTTGGTCATTTTCGCCGCGCCAGGTGCTTTCGACCAGCGCCCGGCCCTGCGCCGGATCGACAACACGCAGTTGGGCGACCAGGGACGACCGGTGTCCCACGGCAGTCTCGTCCCAGGCGGCGCGAATACTCGACCAGCTGGCTGGATTCAGCGCGGCATATTGCCAGGCTGGGTTGAGAGCGGCCAGCCAGCGTCCACGCCGTCCGAGTACGGGCAAGATGAGCGAACGACTTTTCGATCGCTGGATTCCTAGGGCCAGCATATTGGGCAGCAGAACTTCCGGCAGGCGCATCCCTGCTTTCTGCAGTTCATTCAGAAACTCGGGGAGCAGCAGGCGCAGTGAACTGTCCAGCATCTGCGCCAGCAGGCTCGCCGCCTCGGGCGGGCAGGGGAGCAGCCTTTCCCGCGGCAGCGCTGGATCTGATTCCGGCTTGAGGCGCGCCAGCGCACGTCCGATCTGTTCGTAGAGATCGAGGGTGCCCGCGGCGCTCAACAAGGCGTGTTCCGCTTCCTCGTTCTGCAGCGTCGACAGCAGCTGATCCAGTGCGGGAGCGATCTCCGGGAGCTGCACGCTTTCCCGCCGCGTTCCCAGGAGAACCACCCGTTCCATTTCCATCCAGGCGCTCATTTTTGACCCCGCAGGATGCGCAAAGTTCGCCACATCTGATCATGGTAGACGCTCAGCGGCGCAAACTGACGGCCGTCCCATTCGCCAAACAACACGCTGCCGGCGGTGCTGCCTAACACCTGCAAATGCCAGCCGTAAAGATAGGGCTGTGGCAGGGGCATGACATACCCTTCCCGGTCGCGCAGCACCCAGTGGCCGCCCTCCATCTCAACCCGCACGCCGCTCAGGGCCAGCGGAAACTGTTTGAGCCAGGGATTGACGCTGAGCGCCCTGCCATAGCTGGTTCTCGCTTTGTGCAGCGATTCGTAGGCGTGGACCGGCGCATTATGTGACCTGGCTGACGCCATGCTGTCTATTGAGGCGCGCTGCGGCCAACCGCCGGGTGTGAAGCGCATGGCTGCGTCCAGGACCGTGCCGTAGAAAAGAGCGGGCTCCACGATCTCTTTCTTTGATCGCCGGCGGATGAAGGCGAAGCGGTGGCTCTCGAGACCATAGAGCCAGGTGCGGCGCAAATTGTGGCCTCCTTGCATGGCGTGCACGGTGCCCAATACGAGCCATTGGTCGCGCACCGTCTCCTCACCCGGAAAAGCGGGATCAGCGAACCAGCCCACAGCGCCGCGCAGATCCGCCTGTGATTCCGGCGGCAGATCGTCGTAGGTGGCGAAGCCCTGTGCTAGCAGGTAGAAACGGCCGAGACTGCGCAGGATTTCCTGCGGCCAGTTTGGCCGGGCGCCGGCTTTCTTGCGCAGTTCGCGCAGTTCCGCGGCGGTTTCTGGCGCCTGCGCCTCACTCAATCGGGAGGCCATTTCATTCCACTGGACGACCGGCTGCGATGGCAGGCCGGCCAGGCCGCGATGGACATTGTCTTTCAGCCAGCGTTCGAACTGGCGCATGCCCGCTTTGACGGTTTGCAGTTGTTCCTGGTAGGTAGCGGCGGCGTCTTCGGCCGTTCTGCTGGTTGTGCGCAGCGCGCGCAGGGCGTCCAGGCGGCGGCGCACCCACTGCGGAGGCGTCCTCTCGATAAATGCTTCCTTCTCACGAGCGGCGATCACGATCAAGCTCACCGCATGGCGGCAGGGCCGCTTACGCGCAGCGCAGCTGCACAGCAGCGCAATATCGGGCAGTGTTGTCACAACGCGGTAGGGCGCCTTGTCCCGGTTTGGAAACTCGCCCCATAAAACTTGCCCGGCGCGACCAAGGGACAGCCAACCATGCGGGTTGGCTGCTTTCTCGGCGGCGCGGGCAAGGAGAGCATCCGGCGCCATGCTGAGCAACTGATCGGTTGTCCAGGGTGTTAAACTCATAAGTATCGGCCTGCATTTCTCAATACGCAGCACGGTGAGTTTCGTTGCAGGCGCCGCAAATGATGGCATACGGGTCCGGTAATCGAATTTCCGCAGTTCTTGGCCTGGTGGAGCAGTGGTCCGCCTCTCCCGCTCGTGAGCGTTTGCCGGTTTTGTAAGCATTTTGTAATCCTGAGCACATTTTCTCTCAATAACTGCCCTGTATACTCCACGCCTGAACGTCGGGAACTGACTGTTCCCGGAAGAATTGCGAAAAACACAAGAGAAAAATAGGAGCTGTAAGATGCAGAAAAAACTGTTAATCCCATTTGCCCTAATTCTGATGCTCATCCTCGCTGCCTGCGCCGGCCAACAAACGGCAGAACCTGCCGCCGAGGCCCCTGTCGCTGATCAGATGGCGGAAGAGAGCCATGAGGACGATATGGACAGCATGGAAGAAGAGAGCCATGACGAGGACATGGACGACATGGAAGAAGAGAGCCATGACGAAGACATGGACGATATGGAAGAAGAAAGCCATGACAGCGACATGGACGACATGGACGAAGAAAGCCATGAGGACAATATGGACGATATGGAAGAAGAAGGACATGACGAGGACATGGACGACATGGAAGAAGAAAGCCATGACGACGACATGGACAGTATGGAAGAAGAAGGACACGACGACGATATGGCGGAGGAGGGTCAGGATGACATGGCTGCCGCCACTTTGGCGCCCTGGCAAACTGTTGCTCTGACCAACGCAGTCAGCGGTGAGGTGTTCTCCCTGGCTGATTTCCAGGGCAAAACGGTCTTTGTCGAGCCGATGGCTACCTGGTGTGGCAACTGTAAGAAGCAGCAGGGCGAGGTGAAACTGGCCAAGGAACAGTTGGGCGACGACGTGGTATTCCTGGCGCTCAGCCTGGAAACCAATTTGCCTGCTGACCAATTGGCTGCCTACGCCCAGTCGAATGGTTTCGACTGGAACTACGCTGTAATGAATGTTGAGTTGTTGGAAGGATTGGCGGATCAATTTGGCCGCTCGATCACCAATGCCCCCTCGACGCCCCACTTCGTGATTCGTCCTGATGGTAGTTTCGGAGAGCTTTCCACCGGCATCCATTCAGCCGCCGACATTGTCGCCGAAATCCAGGCGGAACAAGGCTGATCGGCGTAAGAACCTGGGCATCCAGCCCATCTAAATATTGAACCAGGAACCCGGTTTCTCAGTCACCCAAGAACCGGGTTCCTAATTGAACAAGTGGGGAGCACGTCTTTAGCCAGAAACCGGGTTTCGGGCTTTTGAGAAGAGAACTATGTCTGAATATCTGCAAGCATTTATCCTCGGCAATGCCGCCATTCTGACCAATGTCTGCATCCTGCCGCTCTATCCTGGCCTGCTGGCCTATATGGCGGCGAACGCCAACGACGAACGCTCGCAAGGCGCCATGAAGTGGATGGGTCTGCTCGTCCTCATGGGCGTTCTGACGATGATGATGATCGTCGGTGGACTCTTGTTTGTCTTCCAGCAGTCCTTTGGCGCGCTCTTGCCAATTCTGCTGCCCACTATTTATGGCGTGGTCATACTGCTGGGTTTGATCATGCTCACTGGTCGCAACCCCTTTAACCGCCTTCAAACCGTACAGACGCCGGTGCTGCGTAACCCTTACGTCGGCGCCTTCGTTTATGGACTCCTGCTCGGTCCGATGACTTTGCCCTGTGCGGGACCGATTATTCTTAGCGCCTTTCTGCTGGGCACAAACAGCGCCGCCGATCTGGCTGACGGCCTGCTCTATTTCTTCTTCTTCGGACTGGGGTTCGGCTGGCCCCTGGTGATCCTACCCTTCCTGGCTACCCGCTTCCAGCGCCAACTTATCGGCTGGACGACGAAGAACTACAAAGTGCTCACCCGCGCCTCCGGCCTGCTGCTGATCGCCATCGGTTTCGGCGGAATCTACGTTGAACTGCTGCCGCAGTTGGGATTGTGATTGGATTCTCTCGTGCAGCGGTGCATTGCGAAACGCCCCACCAGCGGGATCACGGTGCGCGAATCGCGCAGTCCGCAGTCCCAAATCTAATATCTGCAGTCGATTGATTCCACAATCCCCTTAAATTCATTATAATCCTGCTGTGGTGAAGCTCGCGGCCCAAGCTGGCTGCATGAGCATGGGTCAGAGGGACCAGATTGTTGTGTCCTCCCGCCAAGAAGGCGGCCCTCCCAGCAGACGATGATAAGTGCAGAGTGATGAGATGGGTGTGACAGCAACGGCCGTCCACAATGAAATAGACGCCGCAGTGCGACCAGATGAGAAGGCGCCGTTGATGCGTCTGCGTCACGTCCACAAAGTCTACGAATCGGCCGCCGGCGGCTTTCAGGCGTTGACCGACATCAACCTCGATATTCACCGGGGTGAATTCCTCGGCGTCGTCGGTAAGTCAGGCGCCGGCAAGACAACCCTCCTGAATGTCATCTCCGGCGTCAGCGAAATCACTTCTGGCGAAGTCATCTATACCGCGCAGGGAGAAGGGCAGAACGGCCGTGTCCAGACGCCGCTTTCTGTCAATGGGATGAGCGAAGACCAGCTCGCCCTGTGGCGCGGCGACAACGTGGGCATCGTATACCAATCCTTTGAACTGCTGCCCATGCTCGACCTGGTCGACAATGTGATGATCCCGCAGGATTTCACCGGGCAGTACGTGCCCACGATCAGTTATGAACGCGCCATGGAACTGCTCGATCTCGTCGAGCTGTCAGAGCATGCCTTCAAGCTGCCCGCCCATATTTCCGGCGGCCAGAAGCAGCGCGTGGCCATCGCTCGTGCCCTGGTCAATGACCCGCCCCTGATCCTGGCCGATGAACCAACCGGCAACCTTGACTCGGTCACCGCGGAGACGATCTTCCGCATCTTTGAAAAGCTGGTGGCCCAGGGACAGACGATTGTCATGGTCACCCATGATCACGGGCTGGCGCGCCGCTTTTCGCGCAAGGTGCGCATTGTCGACGGGGTCCTCGATCCTGACGATGAGGCGCCTGTTGAGCCTGCGCCGGTTGTGGTGACCGCGCCTATTGGCGCTGATCTGCCGCAAATGGCCGCGGTTGTTCCCGCCGCCGGCGCGTCCGTATACGATTGGCTTGGGGAGAATCGCGCCGCGCACGGCCAGCCGGCCATCATCCTGCGTGACGTGGTCAAAACGTACGAGAACGCCGCCGGAAAATTCGTGGCCTTGAACGGCGTCGATCTGCAGCTCAACTACGGGCAGTTCGTGTCCATTGTCGGCAAGTCGGGCAGCGGAAAATCGACCTTGCTCAATATGATTACCGGCATTGATCACCCGACCAGCGGCGAGGTGTTGGTCACCAACCAAGATATTTACCGCATGTCAGAAAGCAAGCGTTCCCTGTGGCGTGGGCGTGAAGTGGGCATCGTTTTCCAATTCTTCCAACTGCTGCCGATGCTGACCTTGCTGGAGAACACGATGCTGCCCATGGATTATACGGACGCGGTTCCGCCGTCGGAACGGGAGAAGCGCGCCCTGCAGCTGCTGCGCATGGTCGGCCTGCAGGAACAGGCGGACAAACTGCCCGCCTCAGTTTCCAGCGGCCAGCAGCAGAGCGCCGCCATTGCTCGCGCGCTGGCCACCGACCCGCCTATCATCGTTGCTGACGAACCGACCGGCAATCTGGATTCCCGCTCGGCGGATATCATCATCCAGCTGTTCAGCGAACTCGCCGATCGTGGCAAGACCATCGCTATTGTCACCCACGATCCTACGCTCACACGGCGTACCGACCAGACGGTGATCATCGCCGATGGCGAAATCATCGACAAGACTGTCGCCGCCGCCCTGCCGATGCTGGATCACCCACAGCTGCTGCGGGCGACGCAAGAAGCGCAGCGGCGTGTTGTCCAACCAGGCGATACGATCTTGCGCCAGAATGAACCGGTAGAGAACTTCTTCATGGTTGTCGAAGGTAATGTGGAAGTCGTTCTCACCAGCCCCGGCGGCCGGGTGACGAGCCTCGCCCGATTGGGACAGGGGCAGTATTTCGGTGAGGTGGAACTGCTGCGCGGCGGCGATTCCATGGCCAGTGTATGCGCCGCGGGAGATGCGCCGGTTGAATTGGCAGTTGTGCCACGTGAACTGTTCACGGAACTGGTGACCAGCTCTCCCGCCGCTGAGGAAGCGCTCAGTGATGTCGCCAGCGAGCGTGTGGCTGAGAATGTGTCGCAGAGAGAGGCGGCCGGCTGATGGGCAAGAAATCGAAACTGCTGCGCCCACGCTGGCGCAAAGTCGCCGCTGACCTGTGGGACAATAAACTGCGTACAGCGCTGGTGGTCGCTTCCATCGCCGTCGGCGTCTTCGCTGTGGGCACGATCGGCAACACCTATGCTGTCATCGGCGAGGATATCAACGTCAGCTACGCTTCGATCAACCCGGCGAATATCGAGATGGTCATGGATCCCTTTGACGATGGGCTCGTGCAGTCGATCAACGATGTGCCCGGAGTGGAAAACGCCGTAGGTCAGCATTTCGTCGGCGTGCGCTTGAGTAAGGATGGCGAACAGTGGATCAGCCACAATGTCGTCGCCCAGGAAGACGCGCCTGATTCGCCAGTCAGCCAGCGCCTGCCGCGTGACGGGGAACCTTATCCCGGGCGGCGAAACTTCGTGATCGAGCAGAATAACTTCTACATCAACGATTACGAGATCGGTGATCTCTTGATGATGGAACTGCCCGACGGCACGATTCGCGAGATGGAACTGATTGGCCGCGTGCGCGATCAGGCAGGCTCCGGGCGTGATTTTGCCGCCCTGCCCAAGGTCTATGTGACCATGGAAACGCTGCGTTGGTTGGGCGAGCCGCATGATTTCAACCGCCTGCTGGTCACCGTGGATGGCGACAGCGATGATGACGCGCATATCGAAGAGGTCGCCGCCAGGGTTGAAGATAAGATCGAGCGCAGCGGCCGCAATGTCTACCGCTCGATTCTGGGCAAGACGAATGAACACCCCTTTGGTTCGACGGTATCGGCCATGCTGGCCGTGATGGGCGCCCTAGGCGTCCTGGTGATGATTCTAAGTGGATCGTTGATCGCCAATACGCTGAATGCGCTGCTGAGCCAGCATCTGCGGCAGATCGGGGTGATGAAGCTGGTTGGCGCGCGCAGCTTTCAGATTCAGACGATGTATTTGCTGCTGATTCTCTCCTTTGGCGTGGTCGCGTTGATTGTTGCTGTCCCTCTCTCGATCGCGGCCAGCTATGGCTTGATAAACTTGCTCGCCGAGCAGATCAATATTGTTTTGCAGCCTTATCGTTTTACGCCCTGGGTGTTGGTGGCCATGATCCTGGGTGGGTTGAGCATCCCCTTGATCGCCGGTTATTTTCCGGTGCGGCACGGATCACGGACGACGGTTCGCCGCGCGATCAGTGATGACGGCATGGGCGCGCAGCCGACTGATCCAGGAATGCTGGCCCGTTTTGGCGAACGGCTGCGCTGGGTGTCACGGCCGATTATGCTCTCCATTCGCAATACGTTCCGCCGGAAGGGGCGGCTGGCGCTGACCCTGTTCACGTTGGTGATGGCCGGGGCGGTATTTATCGCCGTTTTCAACGTGCGCGCTTCGATGCTTGGTTTCTTGAACCAGTTGGGCGAGCATTTCGCCGCCGACGTTTCGCTAACGATGGAACGACCGTATCGCATCCCGCGCATTGAGCAGGCGGTTTATGAGATCGACGGCGTCCTTGACATCGAAGGCTGGTCAGGGGCGGGTGCGCAGATTCTTAACGCCGACGACAGCGTGGTCGCTGACCTTACCCTGGTTGGCCCGCCGGCAGACAGCCGCCAAATCGATCCGGAAATGGTCGCCGGCCGCTGGCTGCAGCCGGGGGATGACCGCGTGGTGATCGTCGCTGACGCGATCTACAAGGAGTACCCCGACATTCAACCTGGCGATATGCTGCGCCTGAGCATCAATGACGGCCGTGCTGAGGCGTGGGAAGTCGGCGGTGTGTTCCGCTTCACCGATATGATCGAAGGCGTCTTCGGTTATGCGACTTTTGACACGCTCTCCCGCCTATCCAATTCACCCGACCAGGCCGCTTCCTTCCGCATTATGACCGACGACACCTCCCGCGAAGAAGAAGAGATAACGGCTCGCCTGATCGACCAACGGCTGCGCGAGCAGGGGCTGCTGGTCAGCCTCGTCGAATCTGGCCGCGCCACGTTGGAGCAGGCGGCCACCGGCATCAACGTCCTCATAGTCTTCCTGATGATGATGGCCATCCTCACTTCCCTTGTGGGCAGCATCGGCTTGATGGGTACCATGGGCATGAATGTGTTGGAACGCACGCGCGAAATCGGCGTCATGCGCGCCATCGGCGCCGTGGACTCGGCGATTATCGCTTCAGTCATAATTGAAGGGGCCACCATCGGCTTCATCAGCTGGGTTCTTGGCGCGCTGCTGGCCTTCCCCTTTAGCTACTTGCTGCTGCAGCTAATGGCGGTCGCATTCAGCGCCCCTGTTGATGCTGTGTTTACACCGCGGGGCTATATCATCTGGCTCTTCGCCGTGCTGGCGCTGAGCATCATCGCCAGCGTACTACCGGCGCGCAATGCTGCACGATTGACGATTCGTGAAGTATTGGCTTACGAATAATACGCTTTGGAACTGCTTATTAGGAAGTTGGGCTACTTCTGCGGATTGTAGGCCACGGCATCGATTTGCAGCCGGCAGCGCGGGTCGAAGAATTTGCTGGTGGCCGTCATACGCGCCGGATAGCCGTCACTAAACACGCCCCGGTAGACCTCGCGCATCGCCTCAAAATCATTGATATTTTTCAGATAGACGGTGACTTTGACCACATCAGCCAGCGTCGCGCCCGCGGCAGCCAGTATGGCCGACAAATTCTGGAAGCACTGTGCTGCCTGGCCGGGAACGCCTTCGACTAGATTCCCCTGATCGTCAAAGAAGCCAGTAATATGCGAGGTGAAGACAAAGTCGCCGGCGACGACGCAGCTGGAATATGTATGGTGGCTTTCTGGTTCACTCAGATCGATGCGCTTGATCGTCATAGCTGCTTTCCTGATAATCAACGACTCATGTGTTTGATGTGCGGCCCTTGGTTGTCGGCAGGGGCCAGTCGCCAAAACTCGCCCCTGCCTCCACACAATCGCCTGGATGGCGACTCTGTCTAAACGAAACTGATGTAGTCGGGTTGGTACATTTGCTCCTTGACGTAGGCCAGTAGATTGTACGGGTGCGGCTCTGTGGCCAGGTCTTCGTCATAGGCGATCTGGGCCACGGCGGCGGCGATGAACGCGGATACGTCGCGGATCTTGGTCAGCGGCGGGTAAACGCGGCCGAGGGCCAGGTCTTCGTCGGTCACCTGCTGCGCCAGCGATTTGGCGGCGGCCATGAACATGCTGTCCGTCACCCGCTTGGCGCCGACTGTGGTCACGCCCAGGCCGACTCCGGGGAAGATGTAGCTGTTATTGCCTTGGCCGGGAACCAGGTAGCGCCCGTCGGGCATGGTGACCGGGTCGAATGGGCTGCCGCTGGCGAAGATTGCGCGACCTTCGGTCCAGGTATAGGCCTGTTCGGCCGTGCACTCTGATTTGGAGGTTGGGTTGGAGAGTGCAAAGATGATCGGTTGTTCATTCAGCCGGCCCATTTCCTCTACGATTTCCTTGGTGAAGGTTTGTGGCTGGCCGGATACTCCGATGATGGCTGTCGGTTTCAGCTCCTTAACCGCTTCCAGGAAAGAGGTCATTGGCGCATGTTCGTGCGCGAACGGGATTTTGTGGTCGACTAGGTCTTTGCGGGTCGTTTCA
Organism: uncultured Chloroflexia bacterium; assembly: GCA_963767495.1. Lineage (GTDB taxonomy): Bacteria > Chloroflexota > Anaerolineae > Promineifilales > Promineifilaceae > JAACFF01. The sequence goes on along the minus strand of CAVYDY010000004.1, from coordinate 118,676 downwards.
ACGAGTCCCTTGGAATCAAAGAACCAGCACGACTGCTTCGCCTTGCGTGCGCTGACGCCCTGCGCTTTCATCTCTGTGACCAGGAGCTCGGCGATGCCGATGCCTGCTTCGCCCGCGCCGAGGAAGAGGAACTTGTGATCGCGGAGCTTGTTGCCGGTCAGGCGCAGGGAGGCCAGAATACCGGCCACGGTGACGCTCGCCGTGCCCTGGATATCATCGTTGAAAGTGCAGATGCTGTTGCGGTATTTTTGCAGCAGGCGGAACGCATTATGGTTGGCAAAATCTTCGAACTGAACCGTCGCCCGTGGGAAGCGTTCGCTGACGGCAACGATGAATTCATCAACAAAATCGTCGTACGCTTCACCGGTCACGCGGGGCTTCGGCAGACCCAGATAGAGCGGATCTTTGAGCAGGCTTTTATTGTTCGTGCCTACGTCCAATACAATGGGCAGCGTGGTGCTGGGATGGATGCCCGCGCAGGCGGTATAGAGGGAGAGCTTGCCCACGGGAATGCCCATGCCGCTGACGCCCAAATCACCCAAACCTAAGATGCGTTCGCCGTCGGTGACGACGATGACGCGTACATCTTCATACGGCCAGTTGCTCAGCAGCTCGCCAATACGCCCCTTATCTTTCACTGAGATATAAAGGCCGCGCGGACGCCGGAAAATGTGGCCAAACTCCTGGCATGCCTGTCCTACCGTCGGCGTATAGATGATCGGCATCATCGTTTCGATATTGTCCATCACCACGCGGTAAAATAGATTCTCGTTGCGATCCTCAAGATCGATCATGTAGGTATACTTTTCCAGATCAGTAGGCTTCTTGTTGAAGTTCTCCATCACGCGGGCCGCCTGGGTATCCTGGCTGATGACGCGCGGTGGCAGCAGTCCGCGTAGCCCCAGGCGGTCGCGCTCTTCCTCAGAGAAGGCGGTGCCCTGGTTCAACAGCGGATCATGCAGTAGGTAGATGCCGGTGGGCATCTTGCTATTCAAAGTTGGCTCTCTTGGTGTATCTAACATTTCACTCCCCTTGTCGTTGAGCTTGTTAATAAAAGCGTTAAGTGACCAACTACTTACAGTATAGCAGGTGGGCAGGGGGGTTGAATGACAAAGAGCACGTCTTTTAGGTGACGTTCGTCATGGGTGACTTCCCCGTTTGCCGGCGGACTAGAGGGTGCAAACCAGTGACCATCGGATATTATGTAAACCTATTGTTCCCTGGGGAGGAGTGTAGCTGGCAGCTGCGGATTGGAACCTGGATGGTGCTGTCGCAGCACAATTGCGCTGGTTCGCGAACCAGGCAGCCGATTTGAACCGTATTTAGTAGGCGAACGGCCGTTTATCGGCCGTTCGCTTTTCGTTTTTGTCGAGGGGCAGCGATTACGCTTTGCCTAACACCGCCGCCAGCAGCGCCATGCGGATGAACATGCCATTCTGTACCTGGCGGAAGTAAGCGGCGCGAGGGTCGGCGTCCACGGCGTAATGGATCTCACCGACTCGGGGCAGAGGATGCATGATTACCATCTTCTCTTTGGCCTCTTCCATCAGCTCCGGGGTAATTTCGTATTGGTCTTTGACTTCTTCATACTGGGAGAGATCGGAGAAGCGTTCTTTCTGCACGCGGGTGACATAGAGCACGTCTGCATTCTTGATCACGTCGGCCACATCATGCGTCTCGCGGGCATCGACGCCGGCGTCAATCACCTCGTTCATGATGCTCAGCGGCAGGCGCAGGATCTCAGGGGAGACGAAGCGCAGGCTGATGTCAAAATGCAGCAGCAGCTTGGTCAGCGAATGCACGGTACGGCCGTAACGCAGATCACCGACCATGGCCACTTTCAAGCCGTCCACGACGCCCAGCTCTTCGCGGATGGTGAACAGATCGAGCAGCGCCTGCGTCGGATGTTCCCCCGTACCGTCGCCGGCATTTAGAACCGGCACGCTGGCGTAATCAGCGGCCAGCTGCGCCGCGCCCGTCTGCGGGTGACGCAGGACGATGGCGTCGGAGTACTGCTCCAGCGTGCGAATCGTGTCGGCCAGCGTTTCCCCCTTGCTGACTGAACTGAACTGCACGCCCTGCGTGATCGGAATGACCGAGCCGCCCAACCGCTCCATAGCGGCGATAAATGAGGAACTGGTTCGCGTGCTTGGTTCATAAAAGAGACAGGTAAGCACATGCCCTTTCAGCAGGTCCACGCCGCCGACGCGGCGCACGATCTCACGCATCTCCCGTGCGCGGGCGAAGATATAGGCCAGCTGTTCGCGGTCAAATTGGTCAACGGACAGGATATCCATGCCGGCGAAACTGCTCTCCAGCGATTCTATCTCCTGTGCCAGCGCTTCCAGGTCAACTAATGGTTGTAACACTTGATCGATCATGGGTGACTCTCCTCTAGGTTTGCTAAATAAAGCCGAAATGGAATGGGGCTGTGATTTTTGGCGCTGGCGACAGACACAAAAAAAGCCTGATCCCCAGAAGGATCAGGCTTGCTGTCTATCTTATGTGCCGCAGGTAGCAGCATTTGTTTCGCCGACGCAACGCTTCTTTTCATCATTTGCACCGGGATCGAAGTTTATCAGGGAAGGGCGGATCAGTCCACCTTTTTTAAGGATGAATCAGGGCTGTTGTGAAGCCCGCCGATTGTGGGCCGGCGTCTGATGTGAGGAATCATGCGCAAGCATTTGGCCGGGATCACACTGTTTGTGAAGTCGCGACAGTTGGCGGCCACCGTACCGGGTTCTTACGGCTTTGAAATCGCCGTGGCGGATGTGCCGCTCTGCTAGTCGGGCACGTCCCACTCTTCGTAGAAGAATTGGTAGATGGCGGAAAAATCCATTTCGCCAAAACTGCTTCGCATAGCCAAACTGTACATCTCCTTGGCCACGTTGCCCAGGGGCAGCGCAGCGCCGCTTTCGAATCCGGCGATGGCGGCCATGTGCAGATCTTTTTGCATCCACTGCAGCGGGAATTCGACGTCATAGTCGCCGCTTTCCATTTTCGGCCGTTTGGATTTGACGAAGGGGGCTACGACAGGGCTGCTCAGAAGTATATCGAAAAGGGTGTCTTGCGGGATGCCTAGGTCCTGGCCGAGCACAGCTCCTTCGGCGAAAGAGGCCATCGCCACCGCAAGTTGGTGGTTGAAGACCACTTTCAGCGCGGTGCCCATACCTAAATCCCCTACGTGGATGATGCGCTGGCCCATGCTCTCCAGTTCGGGGCGGCAGTCGTCAAGATCCTGCTCGGAGCCGCCAACGAGAAAGGTCAATTCGCCTTTGGCCGCGGCCTCTTTCGAGCCGGTGACCGGGGCATCGATGAAGCGCACGCCGCGCGCCGCCGCCTGCTCACCCATACGCCGGGCGAAGGAAGGATTGGTCGTACTGCAGTCGATCCACAGCGCTCCTTCCGGCAGCTGATCGAGAAACCCTTCTATGCCCAAAGCCGTTTCGGCAACGGCGTCGGGATGGGCGAGGACGGTGAAAAGCATGGTCACCTGCGGCCCCAGTTCGGCTGGGCTGGCTGCCCAGCTGGCGCCGTCATCCAGCAGGGGTTGTGCCTTTTCGGCCGTGCGGTTGTGCACAACCAGGTCATAACCGGTGTCTTGCAAGTTGGCGGCCATGCCGCCGCCCATGATGCCTAATCCGATGAAGCCAATCTTCATGCGCTTTACTCCTTACGGCGAACTAGGTCAGTCAAGTAGTTCGCAATTGTGCCCTAGTATACAAGAGACCGTGCATGGCGACTAAGCAGTTCTGACTGGAACCGCAGCGGATGCAAATGCCTACGATCGTCATATCCCGCGCGGCTGAAACGGATTTCAAATGGGTCTTGACATTAAACTATCCTGCAACTATACTGAAATACGGATTGTATACAGGTTGCATATCGACGGTATGTTGATACCGCACTTGATATAACTGCCCTATGGACGCATTGGAACGTTACATAACGCAGCATGAAGCCAAACTTAGCGACGAGGAGACACTCCTGCTGCGTGAGGTCGCCTATGAGCGCCTGAAGGATGCCATCCGTAACGCCAATCTACCCCCTGGCGAACCCCTTTCAGAAAATCGTCTCTCCAAACTGTTGGGCATCAGTCGTACGCCGGTACGTGAAGCGCTGCAGAAACTTGCGCAGGAAGGGCTTGTGGAAATTATTCCCGGGCGCGCGGTGCGTATCGCTAATCGCTCCTTCAAAGATGTCGTGGATGTTCTTTTTATTCGCTTGCTGTTGGAGCCGGCTATGATGCGCCTGGTTTCCGAAAACGTCAGCGATGAACAGGTTGAATTATTGTGGAACTGTGTCGTACATATGGAAGGCGCCGCGGAAAGTGGCGATCGATCAGGATGGGCTAAGGCAGATACAGTTTGGCATGAAACAATCAGCGCCTCGTGTCCCAACCAGCTTCTGGGTGAGATGGCGCTGCAGATGCGCAATCGTATCCACCAATATGCCAATGTTGAGAATGACCTGAAGATCGAGCAGTTGAAGAATGGAACGGCCGAACACCGTCTGATCACTGAGGCTGTTGCCTCGCGAAATGGCGAAATGGCGGAAGAGATCATGCGCGAGCATTTGATAAGCTTGCGCGAGAACTTGTTTGACCAGCTGATTTATAAGTAGGTTTCTAGACCTCCGTTGTGTCTGGAGGGTGTGTGAATGCCATATATGTTTTGTAATGAGCCCGCGGCTGCCGGCCCCGGAGATCTAAATAAGGAGGTGATGCGACTGTCTGGAGAATGATATGCCGTGGGGAGCGTTGAGTATTGTTTGAAACGCAATTAGTAACTTCCCTATAAGGAGGAGGTAAAAATCAGATGATTGGTAAGAAAATTCTATTCCTATTAGTTGCGATGTTTATGTTGGCCTTGGTGGCCTGCGGAGGGCAGGTTCAGCAGGCGGCTGAAAAGCGGCTCCGACTGCCGCCGCGGCCGTGGAAGCAGCGGTAGAAGAAGTGGCACCGACGATAGAAGCAGCGGTGGAAGAAGTAGCACCGACCGTAGAAGCGGCGGTAGAAGAAGCGGTCGCGGCGGAGCCTGCCGTCGATGAGCTCACAATTCTGTGGGCGCAGTGGGATCCGGCCGACTACCTGGCAGAACTCGTCAAGGATTACGAGACGGAAGCCGGCGTTACGGTGAACGTCATTCAGGAGCCATGGGGATCGTTTGGCACGCTGTTCAACAGCGAGATGGCAGCCCAAGGCACCAATTACGATATGGTCATTGGTGACAGCCAATGGATCGGCACCTCCTCGAGCCAGGGCCACTACATGGAACTGACCGACTTCATGAACGAAAATGAACTGACGGACACAGTGACGGAAGCGACCCTGACCTACTACGGCGAATATCCGGTAGGAACGGGCACCTACTGGGCGTACCCCACCGAGGGCGATGCCAATGGGTGGGTCTATCGCAAGGATCTCTTCGAAGATCCCGATGAGATGGCTGCTTTTGAAGCGGAATATGGCTATCCACTTGCTCCGCCGGAAACGATGGATCAATTAATGGACATCGCCAAGTTCTTCACCCGTCCTGACGAAGGTCTCTATGGATCTGCTATCTACACCCAGGTTGACTATGACGCGCTGGTCATGGGCGCCCAGAATATGATGTTCTCCTATGGCGCTGACTGGCACGATGGAAACTTCAATCCCGAAGGCTCTGTCAATTCCCCAGAAGCGGTCGCCTCACTCGAGTTCTACAAGGAACTGTATGAATGCTGCCAGCCTCCGGGCATGAGCAACGCCTTTTTCGCTGAAGTAAACGACGCCATGATCGGCGGCCAGGCGGCGATGGGCATGAACTACTTCGCCTTCTTCCCGGCGCTGGAAAACTCCGAGATCAGCCCATATGCTGGAAACCTGGGCTACTTCATCAACCCGGCTGGCCCCGACGGCGATCAGTTCGCCTCACTCGGCGGCCAGGGCATCAGCGTCATTGACTTCATCGATGACGATCGCAAACAAGCCTCGCTTGATTTCATCAAGTGGTTCGGTTCGGATGAGGTTCAGAAGAAATGGGGCGACCTTGGCGGCTACTCCGCCAACAAGGCCGTACTCTCTGACCCGGCTTTCCTCGAACAAACGCCATACAACGCGGCCTTTGCCGAGACGATGAACATGGTCAAAGATTTCTACAATATCCCCATCTTCAACGAACTCTTGTTCGCCTATCGCGATCCCGTTGCCAAGTACGTGATTGGCGGCGAGGGCACGGCGCAGGAAGCTTTGGATGAAGCTGCCGCAGCGCAGGCCGAACTGCTTCGCGATGCCGGTTTCCTGGAATAGGAAGGATCAGAATCTTTGATGGCCGCCTGAACGGAAAGCCTCTTTGAGATGGCTGCCTGAATGCAACAGTCACTGTTTCGCTCAGGAGCTAGTCCCAACGGCAGCTGGGCGGCGTTGAAAAAGATGCCAGTGGGAGACCGCAGTTTGGCCGGTCTCCCACTTCAATGAAGACACCATATGGTGAGATTATGTCTACATCAAGTCTAGAATCGGCGGACGGGAGCACGGCGCCAGCTCCTATTCAGGAAAAACAATCCAGAAGCATGAGCGACCGTTCGCTGGCCAGTCTGTTTATTTGGCCCACGCTGATCATCCTGATCGCCTTTAACGTCTTTCCCCTGGCCTACAGCCTCTTCCTCAGCTTTACCGATTATTCGGCTGTTGTTTTTAAGGCGCCAGAGTGGGTTGGGTTTGAGAATTTCAACCGCGTTCTCTTTTCGGAGGCGCTGTGGGAATCCTTCTCGATTACGGGCCGTTATGTCTTTCTGTCTGTAGGTTTAGAGCTGGTCCTGGGATTTATCCTTGCCCTGCTGCTGCGCGAGCAGTTTACAGGCAGCGGTATCGTTACCACGATCATCTTGATTCCGATGATGCTCTCCCCGGTTGTTGTAGGCCTCTTTTGGAAGCTTATGTACAATCCGACCTTTGGCTATTTCAATTATTTGCTCGGTTTCTCGGATCCGGCGCGCGCGCCGGATTGGCTGGCCAGCCGTTTTGCCGGCGAACCAATGCCGGGGTTGGCTTTGTGGGCGGTGATCCTTGTCGACGTCTGGATGTGGACCCCGTTCGTCGCCCTGCTCATCTACTCCGGCCTAAAGGCCATTCCTGATTATCTATATGAAGCGGCCGTCATCGATCGCGCCAGTCCCTGGTTTCAGTTCCGGCGGATCACGCTGCCGCAGGTGGCCCCTCTGCTGCTCATCGCCGTCCTTTTTCGGACGATTGAAGCGTTTACGAAATCATTTGATCTTATCATGGGCATGACCGGCGGTGGCCCTGCCGGGCAAACGGAGGTGGTGGCGATCAGGATTTACCAGCAAGCCTTTCTCGGCCAGTTCCAGACCGGCCGCTCCAGTGCCTTTGCCTATATGGTGCTGATCGTTGTTATCGCCATCAGCAATCTCTACATCCGCAATTTGAATAAGGCCAAGGAGGGATAGTTATGTCCTCATTCCAAGAAACCGGCCCGCGAGAACCGGTTACAGAAAGCATCCGTGTTGATAAGGTGCAGCCGAAGGCGCGGATTGCCGCGAAGATCCGGGCAGTTCTCTTAATTATTGTCGCCATTGTCCTGCTTGTACCGGTATTCGTCATGGCGATCACAGCTTTCAAATCGCGCACCGATGTTGTTCTGCCCCCGAAACTGCTTTTTGAACCCACATTGGAAGGGTTTGTGTTCTTGCTCACCGACCGCTCGCAGTTGAGCGATGAAGCACTGGCTGAGGGTAAGGCGAGAATCGATGAGATGGGTATCTTTGACCGCGTGGCCCTGAACAGCGGCCAGAGCATCAACGGGCCCAGTGATTTTACCAAGCGCCTCACGAATTCGATTATTATCGCCTTTGGCGCGACGATTGCCTCGGTGACCCTAGGTCTATTCGCCGCTTACGCATTCAGTCGCTTCAACGTGCCGGGTGAGGGCGATCTGCTCTTCTTTATTCTCAGCGGGCGTATGTTGCCCGCCGTGGTGGTTGCCATTCCGATCTTCTTGATGTATCGCCAGGTTGGCCTGCACGATACGCACCTGGGCATGATTCTCATCTACACTGTTTTTAACCTGTCGCTGACGGTCTGGCTGCTCAAGGGATTCATTGATGAAATCCCCCTCGAATATGAGGAAGCGGCGATGGTGGATGGATACAGCCGTTTTCAAGCATTTTACAAGATTGTCCTCCCGCAGACGGCTACCGGTATTGCGGCGACGACAGTCTTCAGCCTGATCTTCGTCTGGAACGAGTATGCCTTTGCCCTGATGCTGACCAGCCAGAATGCGCGTACGGCGCCGCCAGCCATCGCAACGATGCTCGGTCGCGGCGGCATTGAGTGGTCGGCAATCGCTGCCGGGACCTTGGCTTTCCTCATCCCGGTGCTAATCGTTATCTTTGCCTTACGCAAACACCTCCTACGCGGTGTGACCTTCGGGGCGATCAGGCAGTAACTGGACGATAATAGAGAGGCCACTTTTGTAAGAGCTGGCATCTCCCAGGACTACACTTATGGCACAGATAAAACTTAAGCAAGTAGAAAAGAAGTTTGGCGATTTTCAGGCCGTACAGCCGGTAGATCTGACGATTGAGGATGGCGAGTTCGTGGTCCTCTTGGGGCCGTCGGGCTGCGGCAAGACAACGACGCTGCGTATGATCTCCGGCCTGGAAGCAGTGACAGGGGGAAAGATCTATATCGGCGGGCAGGATGTTACCTGGGTTACCCCGGACGAACGCGATATCGCCTTTGTCTTTCAGCTTTACGCCCTGTATCCGCACATGACGGTGGAGCAGAATGTTATTTTTCCCCTGCAAGCGCAAAAGGCCCCGAAAGAAGTCATCCAAAGGCGGTTGAAGCATGTGGTGGATCTGCTGCAAATTCAACACCTGCTGCCCTTGAAGCCGGGCAACTTGAGCGGCGGCGATAAGCAGCGCGTCGCGCTGGGCCGGGCGCTGGTGCGCAAACCGTCGGCGTTTCTGATGGATGAACCGTTGGGCGCGCTGGATGCGGATTTTAGAGAGACGATGCGCGCCGATATCAAGAAAGTGCATATCGCTGAGAAGGCCACCACCGTTTATGTGACTCATGACCAGATCGAAGCGATGGCTATGGGCGACCGCATTGTGGTCATGTCGGACGCAGTTGTGCAGCAGGTCGGCACGCCCCACGAAGTCTATTATGACCCGGCCAATCTTTTTGTAGCTCGCTTCATCGGCAGTCCGGGGATGAATCTCATCGAAGGGAATTACAGCAATGGCGTCGTTCATCTGCCCGGTGAGAATCAGTATGAAGTTCCGGATGAGTGGCGATCTGTCTTGGCAGCGCAGCTGTCGGGCAGCGACGTAGTATTGGGTTTCCGTCCCGAGGCGGCACATGCTGATGGCTCAGGTGATCTACGGGCGGAGGTCTACGCCAGTGATCTGCATGGCGCCTTCAATATGATGCATGTGGCCATGGAACCGGACAACCTCGATGCGATGGTGCATATTCGCGGTGACCGGGGTCACGGTCATGAAATTGGCGATCATATTGTCTTTGATCTGGACCCCGAAATGGTTCGTTTCTTTGACCCGCACAATGAAAGGGCGATTTCTTTGGAGGCGACGTCGTGACTCAAGTAACGCTGAACAATGTCACTAAAAGATTTAAGGATGTCACGGCCGTTAACGATGTCTCTTTTGAGATAGCGGACGGCGAGTTCTTCGTCTTGCTTGGCCCGACGGGCGCGGGGAAAACAACCACGCTGCGGCTCATTGCTGGACTAGACAAGGTAGATGAGGGCGCGATTCTCTTTGATGGCCAGACGATCAATGCGCTGACGCCTGCTTCCCGTGATGTCGCCATGGTGTTCCAACAATATTCGCTCTATCCGAATATGACGGTCTATGACAACCTCGCCTTCCCGCTGCGTTCACCGGTGCACAAACTGCCCGAAGATGAAATCAAGGTCCGTGTTGAAGAGACGTGTGAGATTCTGCGCATCACGCACTTGATTGAACGCAAGACGGCGAAGCTGTCCGGCGGCGAGATGCAGCGCGTATCAATCGGACGGGCCATTGTGCGGGACCCACGCCTATTCTTGATGGATGAACCGCTCTCTAATTTGGATGCCAAGCTGCGCGAGACGCTGCGGGTTGAATTGGAACACATCCAGAAGACGCAGGGCAGCACGACTCTCTTTGTGACCCATGATCAGGTTGAGGCACTGACCATGGCTGACCGCATTGGCGTCTTAAATGAGGGCAGTCTGGTGCAGATTGGCACACCGAACGACATCTACGACCGCCCCGCGACGGTGTTTGTAGCCAAAATGGTTGGTTCGCCCAGCATCAACTTGATCGATGCTGTGCGTGAAAACGGGTCTGCACATATTGTGAACAGCCCGATCAAAGTGCCGCTGGATGGGGCAAGCGATGCGCTGCCGGAATCGTTCACGCTGGGGGTCCGTCCGGAGGATATTCTCCCCAATCCCAAGGGCGAATATCACGGCAGTGTTGTTCTCGTTGAACCGCTGGGTGTCGAAACCGTCATCCACATTCAGTCGGGTGAACAGACCCTGGTCAGTCTTGTGGCCGGTACCACTCCGCTTAAGATTGGTGACGAGATCAAGTTTGAGGTAGTTCGCGAGAGGCTGCATTTCTTTGACAGCGCCGGCAACCGCGTTTAGCGATTGGCGCGCGTAGATTAGTGGGCTGCTGCCCGTGGCGCAGCCCGGTTTGTTGGCTTGTAGATTGGGGCAATTGGAGCTGCACGTGATGTGTAATTGGAGAAAAAAAGGATGAAATTTGGGGTGAATACGTGGGTGTGGACAGCACCCTTGACGACTGAGACATTAGAAGCGTTGGTTCCCAAGGTGTCTGACGCGGGCTTCGACCAGATCGAATTTCCGCTGGAGAGCATCGGTGATTTTGATTACGATCGCGCGCGGGAATTGACCGAAGCGTATGGTCTGGATGTCAGCTGTTGTGCGGCCATGGGACCGGACCGTGACCTGGTGCACCCCGACGAGGCGATCCGGGCCAACTGTATGGCCTATCTGCGGCAGGCCATTGAGGTGACGCAGCAGGTGGGGGCCAAGAACCTAGTCGGGCCGATCTATTCGTCCGTTGGGCGTAAATGGAAGGCGACCCCTGAGCAGCGGGCGCAAGAGGTAGATGTGCTCGTCGGCTATCTGAAAGAATTGGCAGTCTATGCTGCCGACCACGACGTCGTTCTGGGTATCGAGCCGCTTAACCGTTTTGAAACGAGCTTCATCAATATCCATAATCAGGCCATCGAAGTGGTTGATCTCGTTGACCACCCGAACTGCGGCATCATGCTCGATACGTTCCACATGAATATCGAAGAGAAGGACCTGGGCGAAGCGATCCGCCATACGGGCAGCAGGCTTGTACATCTACATGCCTGTGAAAACGATCGCGGCGCGCCCGGCTCGGGACATGTTACCTGGAACGAAGTGGCGGCGGCGCTGGCCGATATTGGTTACGATGGCCCGGTGGTGATCGAGTCATTTACAGCCGATGTTGAATCAATCGCCGAGGCGGCGGCCATTTGGCGTAAATTGGCCCCGAGCCAGGATCAGCTGGCGGCGGATGGGCTGGTCTTCCTGCGGCAGCTGCTTGCTTGACGCGAGACCGTATTGGGCGATTTGGCGCACTGCATGATCCGGCAGGTGCAGCCAGCGTGTCAGGTTGCCCGCCACAATCTCATCCCGAGGGTCGTTATCTATGAAAGTTAAGCTTGATCATAGAGATGAAATAGACGTCGAAGCACAATCGGGCACCGTAGGCCGTCCTTCGTTAGAGGATGTGGGAATTAGGATTGGGGACACCGGATCTGGGCAGCTGCCGAACTTGCATCCGTGTCCCACATCACCTGTTTGCAGATTTACTTAACATTTTGCGGCGTGTGTGTCGATGTGAGGAGCAGCAGTAATCCGCTGTCCGCACGCCACTAACCGCAATCATTTTGGAGGTAACAATGGCTAGACCAGTAACATTATTTACAGGGCAGTGGGCGGATCTACCCTTTGAGGAGATGTGCCAAAAGGCAAGCGCCATGGGCTTTGACGGTCTGGAGATCGCTTGCTGGGGCGACCATTTCGAGGTGGACAAGGCCATCGAAGATGATGCGTATGTCCAAGGCCGCCGCGAGATATTGGATAAGTACGGCCTAAGCTGCATCGCCATCGGCACACATCTCGTCGGCCAATGTGTTGCCGATGGGGTAATTGACCAGCGCCATCAGGGCATCATTTCTGCTCGTCTCTGGGGCGACGGCGATCCCGAAGGTGTGCGCCAACGCGCTGCGGAAGAGATCAAGAACACAGCTCGCGCTGCCGCCGCTTTTGGCGCCAAGTATGTCACCGGCTTTGTCGGTTCGAAAATCTGGCATACGTTGGCGGGCTTCCCGCCGGTTCCCCCGGAAATGATCGAGGACGGCTTCCAGGACTTTGCAGACCGCTGGAATCCGATCCTGGATGTCTACGATGAGTTCGGCGTCAAGTACCTTCTAGAAGTGCATCCGGGCGAGATCGCCTTTGATTTCTGGACGACGAGAAGGGCCCTGGAAGCGGTAGAGTATCGTGATGCGTTTGGCATCAACTACGATCCCAGCCATCTCTACTGGCAAATGGTCGATCCGGTGGAATTCGTCTATGAATTCGCGGATTACATTCACCATTTCCATGTCAAAGAATCGGTGCGCAATTTGAACGGCCGTAACGGCATCCTCGCTTCCCATTTGCCCTTCGGCGATCCGCGGCGCGGTTGGGACTTCGTCTCGCCCGGTCGGGGAGGCGTGCCTTTCGAGCGCATTTTCCGCGCTTTGAACGATGTTGGCTATGAAGGCCCCCTCTCGATTGAATGGGAAGATAATGGCATGAACCGCGACCAGGGTGCGCCGGAAGCGTTGGCGCTGGTGCGCAAGTTGGACCTGGTGCCGTCAGATGTTTTGTTTGATGATGCCTTCCAATCCAAAGATTAAGGAAGTAAGCAGATGAGCGAAAAATCACAATCATTTACCTCGATGGCCGGTGCGGCCGCCGGCGATGATATTCCGGAAGTTGGCATAGGCATGTTGGGCTATGCCTTTATGGGCAAGGCGCATTCCAATGCGTTTCGCACCATTCCCTATATGATGTACCCGCCGCCGGCGATACCACGCATGGTATCGGTCAGCGGTCGCAGCGAAATCGCAGTCGCCGAAGCGGCGCGTCGTTACGGGTATGAGAAGTACACCACCGACTGGCGCGACCAGGTGAACGATCCCGATGTGCAGTTGTTTGACAATGGTGGGCCGAATGACTCGCATGCGGAGCCCTGTATCGCCGCCGCTGAAGCGGGCAAACACATCCTTTGTGAGAAGCCGCTTGGCCGAACGGCCGAAGAATCGAAGATGATGCTTGATGCCGTGGAAAAAGCGGGCGTCAAGCACATGGTGGCTTTCAACTACCGTTTCGTGCCGGCGATTCGTCTGGCGCGCAACATCATAGACAGTGGCGCCCTGGGCCAGATATACCATTTCCGTGGGGCGTACCTTCAGGAATGGGTCATGCCTCATTTCGGCACCCCGAAGATATGGCGGCTGGACAAGAGTGTGGCCGGCAGCGGCGCCATTGGCGACCTTGGCGCGCATGTGATCGACCTGGCTCATTACCTGGTCGGTGATGTGAAGTCCATCGCAGCGATGAACACGACCTTCATTAAGGAACGGCCGTTGGACGGCGCGGAAGGTATGGGCGTGGTCGACGTCGACGACGCTTTCGTGGCCGCGGTTGAATTCGAGAACGGCGCCATTGGCACGATTGAATCGTCGCGCTTCGCCGGGGGTCGCAAGAATCACAATACATTCGAAATCAACGGTGAAAAAGGCTCGATTAGCTTCAACCTTGAGCGCATGAATGAATTGGATGTCTACTGGGTTGGTGAAGAACCCAGCCAGACGTCAGGTTTCCGCAACGTGCTCGTCACAGAGCCGGACCATCCTTGGTGGGAGAACTGGTGGCCGGCCGGCCATACGATCGGGTGGGAACACACCTTCGTGCACGAAATCACGCACCTGCTCGACTGCATTGTTAATGACAAAGAAGTTGGCCCGCATGGCGCGACCTTCGTGGATGGCTATAAAGCGGCCGTGGTTTGTGATGCGATCGTTGAATCGAACGACACAAAGCGGCACGTGGATATCAAGTACTAGACGTGAGCGCAGCTTAACCTCGGAGGTCTTACTCAGAAGGCGACAGCGAGCAATTTTTCGCCAGGACCTCCGAGGTTCTTGGACAGGAGATAAGCAATGGAAGAAGAACAAGAACAAGAATTTCAATCAACGACCCGTCCGGTGCCGAAGTGGCTGCCGATAACCGGTGTGGTGCTGCTGTTGTTGGGTATTTTTGTGGCGCCGATGATCACCAACAGTATCTCGGAAGAGCAGCTAAACAAGAACCCGCTGTACAGCGGCATTCAATTCTTGTTTATCTTCATTGCCATCATTCTCTTCTATGCTTCGTTCATCTGGTTCCTGGCCTACAAGCTGAACGGCCGTGTGTCGGCCCGCATTTTCCGCATCATTGAGTACGTATTGATTGCCGGGATTGTTCTGGGGATCATCGGCATGTTCCAACCCTGGTTCTTTCCCGCTTTCCGGTACGGGTTCTATCTCTTGCTGGCTTCAACGATCGGCTATATCGCCTGGAGTCACATCACCCCGGCGCCCGCGGATGATGATCTATCGGCACTTTACCAGGCGGAGACGTAGTTTTGAATGGAGCGTAAGCGATGCTGGTAGGAACAAGGTGGGCTTGCCCAGGCGTTCTACAGGATGGTCGCTACCAAATAATAGGCAGGTAATCTATGGCAAAAACTATGCAGTATGAAATGATTCGCTCCGAACTCGAAGAGATCGTGGGCGAAGGGAATGTGTCTACGCGTGAAAGCGATCGCCTGGTCTATGCGACTGATTGGTTCTGGCTTCCGCAGATGTGGCTGGACCGTGGAGAGCAGCCGACAAAACCGGACTACATTGTGCATCCGGGCTCGGCTGAGGAGGTCGCCGCCATACTAGGCGTGGCCAACAATTACCGCATCCCCGTGGTGCCCTGGGGGGGCGGTTCCGGTTCGCAGGGCGGCGCAGCAACCGTTTTTGGCGGTATATTGCTGGATACGAAGCGTATGAACCGCATCATCGAGATCGATGAGAAGACATTGTCGGTGACGGCGCAGGCAGGTATCAACGGCCAGCAGTTGGAATGGGCGCTCAATGAAAAGGGCCTGACGCTGCCCCATTATGCCGCTTCATCCAACTGTGCCACGCTGGGCGGTTACCTGGCTCCGCGCGGCTCGGGAACGATCAGCACCAAGTACGGCAAATCGGAAGAACTGGTGATGAGCATGCAGATCGTCCTGCCCACAGGCGAGATCATCCGCACCGGAAACGTGCCCATCCATGCCGCCGGGCCTGATTATTTCCACCTGTTCCTCGGATCGGAAGGTGTCTTTGGCGTAATCACCGAAGCGACGATGCAGGTCGAATATATCCCGGAAACACGGCTGTTGAGAGCGATGGTGTTTGAAAACCTGAGTGATGCGTTGGAAGCGGGGCGGCAGATCATGACCAGGCGGCTGGATCCGATGGTCATCCGGCTCTATGATCCGACCGAGACTGCTTCACGGGTGAAGGCGATCCTAGGGTACGAACTGCAGGGAGCCTATATGGTGATGGGCTTCGACGGCGACCCCGACCTGGCCGCTTTGCAGGAACAGAAAGCAATGGAGATTTGTGCGAAGCTGAACGCACAGGATCTGGGGCGCGCGCCAGGTGAGAAGTGGTGGGATCATCGTTATGATTTCTACTATCCACCGAAGAATCTGAAATTCCCCTGGATGTACGGCACGACGGAGACGATCACCACATTTGATAAGCTGGAGGATCTCTATCATGCTGAGAAGCAGGCTGTCCTGGACGCCTATCCCGAATGGGATATCAAGTTCATCGGCCATTTCTCGCACTGGTTCCATTGGGGAGCCTCGCTTTACACGCGTTTCATTATCGAGAACCCCCCGGAGGATGCGCATGAGGCGATTCGCCTGCATAACCGCGTCTGGAATACGGCGATCACAGCCGTACTGGACAACGGCGGCATGATCAATGAACATCATGGCGTGGGCCTGAAACTCTCGCGCTTTATGCGCCGCCAGTACGGACCCGCCTGGCCAATGATGGAACGGATTAAGGATGCTATTGACCCCAAAGGGATCATGAATCCCGGTAAGGTCGGCTTTTAGGAGTTCAGAGAGGAATCTATGCCTTTACAAGATCCTGTAGAAACACTAGAAAACTGCCGTTTTTGCTTGATGTGCGCCCACGTTGCGCCCATTGGCTTCTATACCATGCTGGAGACATACTCGCCTCATGGAATGGCCTTGATCGCTACCTCTGAGGAACGCGATCTGATTGGTTGGGATGCCGAGACCGTGGCGATCATGTTTAGCGAGGTTGACGGCGGCAACAGCCGCGCCCATTGTGTCTTTAGCCAGCCATTTGAGGAGTCTATTGCCGCGGTTC
The DNA here is from genome assembly GCA_963767495.1 of uncultured Chloroflexia bacterium. Taxonomy (GTDB): domain Bacteria; phylum Chloroflexota; class Anaerolineae; order Promineifilales; family Promineifilaceae; genus JAACFF01. The sequence goes on along the minus strand of CAVYDY010000004.1, from coordinate 102,121 downwards.
GCGCGCATTTGGTTAACGATGGTCTTGCTCCTGATGGCGTCCTGTCTGCCCAACACCGTCTGCTGACTTATGAGAATCCCTACAGCGAACAACTGCCCGAAGCGTCAAGCGGTCAGGGCACGTATGCCTTGTTCGTTGGCGATGCGGCAGCCTATCTTCGCCCGGCGGCGCTGGCAGCGGCGCTGAGCTTGCTGCAAGAAGCGGATGTAGAGCCGGTGCTGGTGGGCAGAGGCCGTAACAACGGCTTGATCGCCCACTCGCTTGGCTATCCGGAGCTCGCTGCAACGTTGGTGCAGGCGACGCTCGACGAAGTGGAGCAGAGCGGGGCGCAGACGCTGTTGGTGCTCAGCGCCGGTGATGCCTATGCCTTCAGGCAGGGCATGGAAGAGCGCCTCGGCCTCGAAATGCCGGACGGCGTCGAAGTTGTCGAGGTCAGTGACTTTCTTGTCAGCGGGAATCATGTGGGAGACGGCCGTCGAAAGGCGGAAGCGATCACCGCCTATGTGGACCCGACCCACGCGGTAAGGGTGCCGGATCGTCATGAATCCGCGCGTGCTCTGGCTGCAGCCGTGACCGCCGGCGACCTGGTTGAGCTCTTCTGGCGGCGCGATCGCGCGCACCCGGTAGGCAGCACCTATTTACAGTTTAGCAATCCGGAGATGGCTGAGAAGCTCAGCCGCGCGCGTCTCGCAGACGCGCAGCGAAGCGGGGCAGTGAGACTACTCTGCGAAGATCCGGCGACGCTTGCCCAGTTGGCGCGTTATGCCGCAGATTACGACGTTGAAGTGGTGGGCCTTTATGAAGAACTGGCTGGCTGATCGACAGTCAGGTAGTTGGAACGTCAGGCGACGAGAAAATCGCCGCCTGTTGGGTGAAGAAATTGTTTTGTAATCCCATATGAAGCGGAGGTAAAAGTAAGATGTTTCTTTCTATGCACAATTGGATGCGCGCCGAACCTATTGAAGTAACCATTCGCCGCCTGGCAAAATATGGTTATGAAGCGATAGAAATCGGGGGAGAGCCTTACAAGTACGACAACAAGGAAGTGTTGGGCTATCTGAAGGAAAACGATGTCCGTTGTTGGGGCGCGATCAGCTTGATGTTCACCGGGCTGGATCTGATCCAGGCCAGTGAAGAAGGACGCGCCAATACGATTCAATATCTGAAGGACTGCGTGACGATGGTCAAAGAGCTCGAGGGCGAGATCATGAGTATCGTACCGTCGGAAGTGGGCAAAGTAGTTGCCCAGTCGGATCCGGAGACAGAATGGGCCTGGGCGGTGGAAGGGCTGAAGGAAATCAACGCGCATGCCCAGAAGGAAGGAATTCGCGTTGCTCTGGAACCATTGAACCGTTTCGAGACGAATTTTATCAGCCGTTCCGATCAGGCGCTTGCCCTCGCTGAAGCAGTTGGTCCCGATGTGGGTGTATGCCTGGATGCTTTCCACATGAATATCGAAGAGGCGGATTTCCGCCAGTCGCTTCTCAATGCGGGCGACAGAATCTTTGATTTCCATGTGGCTGACAACAATCGTATGGCTCCCGGCCTTGGCGCGCTGAACTGGCGCGACATCGTGGGGACATTGAAGGAGATTGGCTATCAGGGGGCGCTGACGGTTGAATTTGTCGCACCTATCGATCGCACCCCGGCGAATCAGTATTCAGAGGCCACAGCCGCGGCCGAGAAAGAGTTGACGGAAGAACAGTTGAAGTTCATCGTTGACCATGGCTCTGGCGTGCTCTCGGAAGCATTCTATTCCTGGTTGGTCAAGACGACAGCCGATACGCTCCTGCCGTTGATCGGCTGCTAGGTCTACTGCGGAGTTCGGAATTCGGAGTGGGGAATTCATTCCGACGTCCGCGTTCCGAACTCCGAATCTATTATGAACGTTGTACTGATTGGCACCCTGGACACAAAAGGGCCAGAAATCAAATATCTGCGCGACCGGCTGCAGGAACTGGGACTGACCACGACCGTGGTAGATTCGGGTATCCTCGGTGAGCCCCTGAACATTGTGCCCGACATCGATCATGCTGAGGCAGCGACCTACGGCGGAACGACGATTGAGGCGCTGCGCGGTGCGGGCAGTCGCGGGCGGGCGGTTGACGGCATGCGTGAAGCGCTGAAGAAATTGACGCTTTCGCTCTACGAGGCGGGGAAGCTACAAGCTGTCGTGAGCATGGGCGGTGCTGAGGGCGCGGTAATGGGGGCGGCGGCGATGATGGTCTTGCCGGTCGGCGTGCCCAAGGTGTTGGTTTCACCGATTGCCTCCGGCTACCATTTTTTTGAACCGCTTGTGGGAACCAGCGATATGATGGTCGTGCATTCAGTCGTTGATATCCTGGGACTTAATCCAATCGCCTGCACGGTGTTTGATAATGTGGCCGCCGCCGTCGCTGGCATGGTGAAAGATGGGCATGGCCTGCCACCGCCCGAACCCGGGGATAAGTATGTGGCCGTGACGATGTTGGGCAATACGACGACGGCCGTTATGGCGGTCAAGGAATACCTCGCCGAACATGGCTACGAGGCGGTGATTTTCCACTCCAATGGCGTAGGCGGGCCGGCGATGGAAGAACTGGCGGAAATGGGCCAGTTCGTGGGCGTGATCGACTTCACCACCAATGAGATTTACGATCCGATGGTGGGGGGCATTCATGACGGTGGGCCGCATCGTCTCAAACGCATCGGCCAACTTGGTTTGCCGCAGGTAGTCGTGCCCGGCTGCATCGATTTTAGTGTATGGAACGCCGGTACAGTTCCGGCGGCGTTGAGTGAACGACCGGTGTATGACCATAACCCGGAGTATACGCTCGTGCGCGCATCGTATGATGAGATGATGGCTTTGGGCGAGTTGATGGCCGAGCGCTTGAATCTGGCCGAAGCGGCTGTGATCGTGGCCGTGCCCACACAGGGTCTGTCGATCCCCAATGTGCCCGGCGGACCCTTTTGGGACCCACCAGCGGATGCTGCCTTTCTGGCTTCATTACGCGCACATATTGGTGAGGAGATTCCAATTGTAACTTATGAACGCCACGTCAATGATCCGCAGTTCGGCCGCGAAATCGCGGAACTGTTTGTTGAGCTGATGGGAGAGTAGCCTGGCAATCGAACACCCTCATGGTCGGGGGGTCAGCTGGCCGGACAGTTGGTTCTGGGCCGGCCGTGGGATTGCCTGACGATGGGTTTCGAGAAATCAAGATTGTATTAAGAGCTTCTGACTGGCTGACAGGCTGATAGGCTGATAAGCTGAAAGAACCAAAGGAGTAGTATGATGATTGCCGAAAACGGCCGAGATTATAAAGATATACCCCACCTGACCGAGGGCGATGAGGAATTTCGCGCGAAGTTTCTTTCCTGGGATATTGGCAACCTTACCTTCGTCGATATCAATGAATATCTGGCCCGGAAGGATCTGATCATCGTGCCTGTTGCCAGCCTGGAGCAGCATGGACCGCATCTGCCGCTCTACACGGACACCGTAACGGCCGTTGAGATGTCGCGCCGGGTGGCGGAAATGATCGGCGTCCTGCACACGCCGCCGATTTGGATGGGTTATTCGCCGCAGCATATGCACCGGCCCGGCATGGGGCGCGGCACGATCACGATGCGCAGCAGTACCCTGCTGGCTATCATGTACGATACGGCCCGCAGTCTGATTCATCACGGCTTCAACCGTATCATCTTCATGAACGGTCATGGTTCTAATGTCAAGGTCGTCGATCCTATCTTGCGCAAGCTGCGCTATGAAACGGGCGCTTTGATCGGGTTCATCAAGCCTTACATGGAACGCTACTACGGTATCCTCGACGGTTTGATGGAGAACCCGCCGGAAGAGACGCCGGGCTGGCATGCCAGCGAATTGGAAACCTCGCAGGACCTGGCCTGGAATGACAAATTCGTGCGTATGGATCGCGCCGAGCACACGAAGGCGCATATCCCTGATTTCTTGCCGCGAACCTTCGCCAAAAAAGATGGGATGCCGGATGTGGAGTTTGACGGGTATACCTATTTCACGTTCCCCATGGATCACCACGAATTTATCGAAAGCGGTGTCATTGGCAACCCGCTGCGCTCGACGAAAGAGAAAGGGGAAGAATCATTCCGCCGCTTGTCGACGCATGTCGCGCAGGGCATCCTGGAATTGATGGAAGTGCCCGTGGAGGTTCATGACCGCGAGTTTATCGACCGCGTCTTATGAGACAGGAGAATAGACATGTCTAAAGTGAAGGTAGCTATTGTAGGTCTCGGATTTGGCGCGGAGTTCATTCCTATCTACCAGCGCCATCCTGACGCGGAGCTTTACGCTATTTGCCAGCGCAGCAGGCAGTCGCTTGATGAGATTGGCGATGCTTTTGGCGTCGAACGGCGCTTCACCAGTTATGAAGAGCTGCTTGCTGATCCAGACGTAGATGCCATCCACATCAACAGCCCAATTGCCGACCATGGTTGGATGTCGCTGGCGGCGCTTGAGGCAGGCAAACATGCGGCCTGTACCGTTCCTATGGCCACGACCGTTGAGGAATGCCTTGCCATTGCCAGGGAAAGCGAGAAGACCGGAAAGAAATATATGATGATGGAGACGGCCGTTTACGCGCGCGAGTTTCTTTATGCCAAGGAACTGGTAGAAAGCGGAAAAATCGGCAAGATCCAATTTCTGCGCGGATCACACCAGCAGAATATGGGCTTACCCGGCTGGCCGGGATATTGGTACGGCCTCCCCCCCATGCATTATGCGACGCATGCTGTCAGCCCGCTGCTGGCACTGGCAGGCACCACCGCTGAATATGTCGTTTGCCATGGTTCCGGCCGCATCAGGGAAGAATATGCGGTCAAGTATGATTCCCCCTTCGCGGTGGAAACATCGACCATGAAACTGCGCGACAGCGATCTTGCCTGCGAAGTAACGCGCTCGTTGTTTGACACGATTCGCCAATACCGCGAGAGCTTCGACGTCTATGGCACGAAGCATTCATTCGAGTGGGAACAGGTGGCCGGGGAAGGCGCCGTTATCTATTCTGACTTCGAGGACGCGGAACGCATCGAGATTCCAGACTTCGCCCATCTGCTGCCCGAAGAGATCGCCCCGTTCACGACGGGGGGCGTTTATGGGGAAGACAACGAACATACCTCTTTCATCCAGGGTGCCGGGCACGGCGGTTCACATCCACACATGGTGCATGAGTTCGTCAGCGCCATCGTCGAGGATAGAGACGCCTATGTTGACGCCAAGACAGCGGCCAATTGGACGATGGCAGGTATTTGTTCCCACACATCAGCAATGAACGGCGCCGAGCGTATTTACATCCCGGTTCCTTAGTACGAAGTACAAGCAAACCTCGGAGGTCTTCGACGCGAAATACACCAGGTGTCGCAAGAAGGAAAGACCTCCGAGGTCAATTACAACGGCCAGAAAATCGGCAGCACGATCAGTGTCACCAACAGCACGACCAGCGTCAGCGGAATGCCCACCTTAACGAAATCGACGAAGCGATAGCCGCCTGGACCCATAACCAGGATGTTCGCCGGATGACCGACAGGGCTCATGAAGCTCGCCGAGGCGGCGATGGCCACGCCCATCATCAAGGTATAGGGGGAGAGCGACAGATCAGCCGCCGTATTGATCGCGATCGGTGCCATCAGCACCGTGACCACCGCGTTGGGCATGAACTGTGAGGCGATATTGGTCATCAGGAAGAAGCCGGCCAGCACGGCGATGCCGCCCCAACCGCCAACGATCTGCACCATACTGTTCGCCAAGAACTGCGCGGTACCGCTGGTTTCCATGGCGATGCCCAGCGGCAGCATACAGGCGATCAGAAACACAGCACGCCAATCAATCGCCTGGTAAGCGTCTTCCATCGTCAGGCAGTCGCTGAGCACCATCAGCGCCGCCGCACTCACCGCGGCTACAGCGATATTCACCCAGCCCATCAGCACCACCAGCACAAAGGCGGCCATGATCAGTAGGGCGATGCGCGCGCGCTCACGCTTGGGGGCGACCGGCAGGTCGCGGGTGAGCACCACGAAATCAGATTCCCCGTCCAGCAGGGCTATCGATTCGCGTGCGCCATAAAGGAGGAGAGCATCACCCGGTTTTAGCGCCATGTCACCAAGGCCTGAATGGTAAGCCTGGCCGTTACGCCAGATCGCCAGTACGCTCAATCCGTACTTCTCGCGAAAATGTAGTTCGCGAAGCGTGCTGCCAAACAGCCGCGAGTGTGGAGAAAGGACCACTTCAGCCAAACTCACGGCCGTCGATTCAAGCTCCACCTTGGACACGTCCATCCGCGGCTGGATGTTCAGGTCCTGTAAGCCGCGTACGATCTCCAGGTCCTGCGGCCGTCCTTTCAACCAGATCACGTCGCCAGCGTTAAGAACCGTTTGCGCATCGGGCAGCAAAATCGGCGCCTGCAAAGTCATTCTATCGGCCGTCTTCACGCTTTCCTGTTGCCGTTCGATGGCCAGCACCGAGAGACCGAACGTGGCCGGTAGATCACTCTCATCCAGGGTACGGCCGTGCAAAAACGAGCCTGCTGGAATACGCACAGCCAGCAGCCATTCCTGCAGCCCATAACTTGCGGTCAGGGCGCCGTCCGGCCGATGGAGCGTCAAGCTCCCGGCGTAGGCCTCCTCCTGTCCCACCGCTGCCAACACGCTGCGATCCCCCTGCATCAACATCTTGTCGCCCACTTCCAGGACGAGGTTCGTTAGATCCGTGTGGTAATTCCGCCCGCCGCGCTGCACGGCAAGTACATTGAAGCCGTACCGGTTGCGAATTGCCAGCTGCTTCAATGTATTATCGACAAACACCGAATCTTTCTCGATTGTCAACTCTGCCAGCCCAACGTTCGGGGATACTAGATGCTCCAGTGCCAGCTCCCATTCCTCAATGACCAGAAACGGGGTCTGGCTGAGCGCCTCCAGGCGGTTCAGGCGGCCGAGGGCCAGCAGGCAGTCCATTTCATCCAGCTTCGTGTCTGAGTTGACTTTCAGTACCTTGCCTTCCGACCGTTCAACGCCCAGAATCGTCAGGTCCAGCGCACGGCCGATGCGGCATTCGGCGACGCTCCTGCCGGCCAGGCTGCTGCCCTGCGGGATCTGGATCAGGGCCAGGCGATCCTCCAATTCATAAAGATCGCGCGGCGCCGGTGACGCCCCATTTCTTGTCGGCGCCAGCGCCTCCATCGGGCTGCGGTCCGGCAGCAGGCGGCGGCCGAAGAGCACCATGAAAAAGATGCCGGCCAGCAAGACGCTCACGCCGACGGGCGTAAAACTGAAAAAGCTAAAGGGTTCAAGGCCGGCGGCAAACAGCGCTTCGCTGGCCAGGATATTGGGCGGCGTGCCAATCAATGTGGTCATACCGCCGAGGAGTGCACCGACAGCCATCGGCATCAACAGACGCGAAGCCGGGATATCCGTCTTGCGCGCGATCGTGATCACTACCGGCAGCAGCAGCGCTGCTACGCCGACATTGTTCATAAAGGCGGAGAGCAGAGCCACAGTCAGCATGATGACGATCAGCAGCCGTGCCTCTCCTTTGCCGGCTACGCGCATCATTCGCCGCCCGACCGCGTCAGCCACGCCGGTGCGTGACAGGCCGGCGCTGAGGATAAAGACCGCCCAGACAGTGATCACTGCCGGATTACTGAAGCCGGACAGCGCCTCCGCCGGCGTGACCAGACCCGTTATGGCCAACACCACCATGACAAGCAGGGCTGTTAGATCCAGGCGGATTTTTTCTGTGACAAACAGAACAACCGCGCCCAGCAGAACGGCGAGGGTAAGTGCTATCTCAGAGGTCAAGTCAATACGAATAGTTAGTGGCCAAATGGTTGGACTGCTGGTGGCGGTTGTACGCCACCAACAACTCAACCATGCGGCTGTTCAATTACTAATTATTTGTCAGTTCAAGCAGCCGCTGCAAATCGCTCTGCAGGGCTTCAAGTTCCTGCCCGTATGTGGCCCAATCGCCGTCCTTCTGCGCCTCTTCGGCAGCAGCGTAATGTTGATTTGCCGACTCAACCAGCTCATCAAGCGTGGCATCCGAGGGCAGCGGCGCGCTGGGCGTCGGGCGCGGCACTGCTTCGTCCGTTTCCTCCGCGGCTGTGTCGTCACCAAGTGCTTCAAAAGCGCCTTGCGGCTCCAGCTCCAGCATTGCCAGCAGCGCTTCTCCGAGCGTTTCACGCATGGCGATTCGCGTATCGCTGGCCACGATCACGCGTTTGAGCTCGGGCAGGGCGCTGGTGTCCGACAGCAGGTAGATGGGTTCCACATAGACAAAGCTGTCATTAATTGGAATCACCAGCAGGTTGCCGCGAATGACCCGCGAGCCGCGCTGGTCCCACAGTGAGAACTGCTGCGAAATCTCCGGCTCCTGGTCGATGCGCCCTTCTACCTGCAGGGGGCCGAAAACCAGCTCCTGCTTGGGCAGTTCATAGACGATTAGCTCACCATAATGGCCCGGATCGTTGCGCGCTGCCATCCAGGCGATCATATTCTGTTTGCCGGCCGGCGTGAACGGTTGGATCAGTAGATATTCCGGATCTTCCTCTTCAAGCAGGCGTAAGTAAACATAATATGGCTCCATCGTCTGTTCGGCGCCGTCGAATATCTCCATGGGAATCGCCCACAGATCTTCCTTGTTGTAGAAGACGCGCGTATCAGTCATGTGATAGGCCAGGTACTGTTCGGCCTGGATATCGAAAAGATCCTGCGGATAGCGGATGTGCGCCAGCAGGTTTTCCGGAAATTCGGTGAGCCGGTGGAAGAGCTCGGGGAAGGCGCGGTCATACGCTTTGATGATCGGGTCTTCGGTGTCGGCGATGTAATAGTCAACGCTGCCGTTATATGCGTCGATGACGATTTTCACCGAGTTGCGAATGTAGTTCAGTCCGGAAGGCGCCGGCGTGGAGTAGGGGTAGCTGCGGCTGGTTGTATAAGCATCGATGATCCACACCAAACGGCCCTCATCGGTGACCACCATGTAGGGATCACGATCCATATCCAGGAATGGTGTCAGCTTCCGCACGCGTTCCAGGATCTGGCGGTGGAATTGGATGCGCGTGCCGCTGTCAATCTCATCGCTGAGCAGGACATTGGCGTCGCCGAGACGGATGGCAAACGCCACGCGCTTCATGAAACTGTCTAACAGCACGCCGCCGGTGCCCTGGTACGAGCTGTACACATTCTCGTTGCCGCTGGGATAGCTGAACTCCTCGCGGGCGCTGCTCACGAAAACCGAGTCATTGGTGATTTCGCCGTAGTAGATTTCCGGCTGCGTGACTTCAATCGGCACGCTGCTCTGCGGCGGAAGGTCCTGGATGTAGAACTCAGGCTGCCCGTCAGGCGTGATGCTGGCCACGGGGTTCATGACCACGCCATAACCGTGGGTAAACTCAAGATTGCGGTTGACCCAGGAGGGCGCCGGCAGATTTTCCTTGTCCAGTTCTCGCCCGGCGAGCATTACCTGGCGAATTTCACCGTCGATTTCATAGCGGTCAATATCAATCTCGCTGAACTGGTAATACGGCCGTAATTCCTGCAGCTGCTCATAGGTGCGCTGCAGAGGGCGGTAATCCCACAGGCGTACATTATTGACGACCTCTTCGTTCAACTCAAGATCCTGCTGCGAAAACTCGGACACCTTGTCAAACGGCCGCATATCGATTTTTTCGAGATCAAACGCTTCGCGGGTGAAGGCAATGTTATAGTCGATATAGATCCGCTCTCGCTCCAATTCATTCGGCTCCACCGCGTAGCGCTGGAGCAGGCCGGGAAAGATGCCGCCCAGAATAAACGTCGCCGCCAGCCACAGCGCGCCGGTGACCAGGAGCGGCTTAATGCTGATACGAAAGAAGTTATAGAATACGGCGATGGCGGTCAACGCCATGAACACCATCTGCGCGCGCAGCGCCCACAGCGAGGCGTTGACGTCCGTATAACTTGCTCCGAATACCACGCCGCGCGGCGAGTAGAGCAGATCGTACACATCAAAGTAGTAACCAAGCGCCCAAAGGCTCAAGAAGATACCGCCAAGGATGGCCAGATGCTTGCGAAACGCGGGTGCATCCTGGATACGATAGCGCCCACGCTGGATGTCGGGCAGCTGGTTAATTACGTAAATTGGTATGATACCAACCAAGGCCACGAAGAAGAGCGACATGAACCAGCCCTGGACGAACTGGTAGATGGGCAGTTCAAAAACATAGAAGCCAACATCTTGGCTGAAAATGGGATCGCTGATATTGAAAGGACCGCTGTTGAAATAGACCAGCAGTTCTTCCCACAGGCTCGCCGCTGTACTGGCGAAAGTGAAGGCCAGGAACAGCGCCACGCCGGTGATCAGCCAGGAGATACCCCCGCTGGTCAGGAACTGCGGATTAAAGGGAGAGGTTGCCGTGATAGCGCGCCGGCGAGCCAGCAGCCAGTTGCCCAACAAGATCAATGTCGCGATTAGGAAGGCGCCAACAAAAACGATGATGCGCACCATCCACTGCGTGCGCCAGATGCTGGTATACTCGAGTTCCTGGAACCAGAGCCAATCAGTGTAGACGGTGACGAACCAGTTGAAGCTGACCATCAAAAGGAAGAGAAGGCCGAATATCCACAGGGAACGATTCAAACGCGGCCGGCTTTCCGGTTGGGAAGGAAACGGCTGTCTCGGTCCGCCATCACCCCCATCGCCACCATCACCGCCATCACCCCCGTCGCCGCCATCACCGCCGCCGCTGTTAGCGTCGCGCCAGCCCGCTTCTTCCATCGCCCGCCGGAATACTTCCGGAATATCAAAATCTTCCCGTGAGTTGTAAACTTTATTGTCGTTCTGGTTTTCCATTGATTGCCTTTACTTCTAGTGAGTGGCTGCCGAATGCTCCGGTAATTGGTGCGCATCCTATGACATCATTATATGTGCATTCTACCGTTAGTTGCGAATATAGCTCTTGTTTCTGATTTACTGTCGCAGCTTTGATGCGCCGGCCAACAGTCTCTCTGCGTTGCTTTCGTGCTTTTTCGCGATCTGGAGAGTGGCGTTGCTCCTTGTACCTGCTGTTGACGCTCTGTTGTCTTCTTGCGTTTGTCTCTCTTCTATTTTACTATCTCTTGCTCTGCGCTTGCTATGGTATTCTGTTTTGCTTAAGACACAGCTCGAAGGGTCCCATTGATTCTCACAACAGATAGGGGCCCGGACTGCGACGGCCGCGGCCTCCTGGTCCAATCATAGCCACAGAAAGAATCTGATTTCCTTCCCCACAACTTCATGAAGTTGGCAGCCGCTGTCTGCCCTAAAGCCCTGGGCATGACATTCGTCGCTTCCAGCTGCGCCGAAGATCACTTGTAATGGCCGATCTGCAAAGAATACACTGTAAGTCAACCGCTTGTTGATTGGCAATGGGAGTGAAACTACTTGGAGTCTGAGATGATTGAGCAAGAATCATTAGATGAGGAACCGCTTCAGCGGATCGAACATTACAACCCTGTCACGGTTTCGCTTTCGGAATCTACCGGCGTTGTTGCCGTCACCATTGTGGCCCTGATCCTGCTCTTGGCGCTGCTGCGTTCGCAGAGACGAATCCGCGAACTGCAGGGGCAGCAGCGAGGTCAGCAAGAAGACAGCCGGCAAGATTCTGTTCCGTAATTATCCAAGAGCAAGGCATTAACTCCTACGTCCGCGCCCAGAACGACGTCGTTTCCTTACCGCAGATAAACAACACGGCGTACCCGAGCAAGGTCACCAACGGCAAGATCCGCATCTGTTTTTGCTGTTTAGACGCCGCCGAGCGCGGGCAGTTGCGCAGCGTGATCCTAAGTGCTCTGGAATAGGGCCAGGGTCAGCAAACTCAACTCGACCGCAGCTGCGTCATCCCCGTCAATGAGATAACCTCAAGAGCCCCCCTTAAGACGAAATGCGGCACAAACCTGCAGCTGTCCTTAGAATCTCCCGGTCAAGAACTCCCTGTAAGAAAAGACGTAAGCATTTGCCGCGATAATTGTAACAGCGCCTGCTGCAGCCATCGATTATTGATTATTGGTTATGTCGCGAGGAGGACGGGTGCTTAGAATTGGCGTAGGCTCTCAAGATCACATGCAGTAGCATATTTTTGTTTGTCGCTAGTTAGGGCTGCGCCAATCTGGTAGGAACTACCTTGGGCGCAGAGGAGGGATTTTGTTCCATGTCGAGAAGACCAATCGTACTATCAAGCAGTTTGTTTGTCTTGCTCCTAATTCTCGTGCTCAGTGTTCCACAGACGGCGGCGCAAACCCCACTACTATTTATCAATGAAATAATGCCCGGCAACGCCTCGACGACGCTGGAGACAGATTTCTATAACTATGCGGGGTGGATCGAGATCTACAATGACGGCGCTTCGTCCGTGGATCTGCAAGATTACACCCTGAAATACAAGGAAGCCAAGATCGACGACCCGTTCGAATGGACGGTGCCCAAGACGCTCACCGTGCCGGCCAAGGGCAGCGTAATCATCTGGGCGGACGAAGAAGACGCCAAAGGCACACACGCGAGCTTCAAGTTCGACATGCGCGGTGACGAGCTGACGTTGTTGGACCCATCCGACGTCGTGGTCGATGCCGTGACTTATGACATGCGCGACGGCAATGCGCTGTTGGCGGATATCTCCTACGGTCGCCAGACGGACGGCGGGGCGGAATGGGTCTACTACGACCAGCCCACGCCGGGCGAATCCAATAGTACGACTGGTTTTGCCGATACGGCGCTGGCCGAAATGCCGGAGCTCACGCCGCCGGGCGGTTTCTACAGCGCGGGGCAAAATGTGACCATATCCACCACGGAGGCTACGGGCACGATCCACTATACCACCGACGGCTCAGTCCCCACGGCGGATTCAGACGAATATACCGGCGCCATTCCCGTGGCGACTCCGACGGTCATCCGCGCGCGTCTGGTCTCGCCGGACAAGCTGGACAGTCCACCAGCCAGCCATACCTATCTCATCGGCGTTAGCAACAACCTGCCGGTCATTTCCATCGCTACCCATCCAGATCATCTATATGACGACTATATTGGCATCTACGTCGAGGGCAAAAACGGAATCGACGGCCCCTGCTACGACGAACCGGCGAATTGGTTTCAATCCTGGGAACGGCCGGCGAGCCTGGAAATGTTCGAGACGGACGGCAGCCGGGTCGTGGCCCAGGATCTCGGGTTCGAGATTCACGGAAACTGCACCCGCTCCAAGATCCGCAAATCGTTGGAGATAAAGACGCGGCGCAAATATGGCGACAATGATATCGACTATGAGATTTTGCCGGACAAGCCGATGGACAGCTACAAGCGCCTCGTTCTGCGCAACTCCGGCGGCGATGCCTATCGCACGCTCTTCCGCGATGCCTTACAGCATTACCTGGTCAAAGATATGATGGACATCGACTACCAGGCCTACCGGCCGGTGGTCGTCTTCCTCAACGGCGAATACTACGGCATCCACAACCTGCGCGACAAGGCGGATGAATCCTTCGTCGAACAAAACTACGATCTCGACGAGGACACTGACTTCGATATGCTCAAGGATCTATCGCGACCTCGATGCCGGATCCCTGGATATCTGGGATGAACTCTACGAGTTCATCAAGAACAATGATCTGACCGACCCGGCTAATTACGACTACGTGGCCAGCCAGGTCGATCTCGAAGAGTTCATGAACTATTACATTCCTTGAGATTTACGGCAACAACACAGATTGGCCGCACAATAATATTCGCTTCTGGCGGGCCTATGACAACGGTCGCTGGCGCTGGCTGCTCTATGATGCTGACGGGGGTTTCAAGATCGGCAGAGTCATGACAATGCACTTTCTCCTTTATGTCTGACCTGCAGGACCTGTGATATGAAAGTCCTCTACCATGCCAAGGTGCTTCGTCAACTGATGAAAAACACGCATTTCGAGGATGACTTTGTGCAGCGCTTTGCCAGTCACATCAATATCACCTACGATCCGGCGCGCGTCAACGGCATGATAGATTGGTTTGAGGCGGGGATCGCGCCAGAAATGCCGGCGCACATTGCCCGCTGGGGACAGCCGTCATCCATGTCTTCGTTGGAAGTCGCAATAGCTGGTCTGCGCAATTTCGGCAATCTCCGTCCGGCTGTCATGATCGACGATCTCGATAGCTATCTGGATTACCGGGCATGGCTGACCTGACGGTCAACATGATCGGCGATGGCGAGGTGTTGGTGGCCGGCGTAGCGGCGCCGGGCAGCGGTTATACGGGAGCGTATTTCGAAACCATCCCCCTGACGCTGGAAGCGGCGCCGGCGAACGGCAGGAAGTTCGTACGCTGGCAGGAGACAGGAGAAACAGACCCGAAGATTTCCATCATACTGGACGGCAGCGCCACCTACACAGCCGTATTTGAAGAGATAGTCATTCCCAAAATCGTCATCAACGAGCTGCATTACAATCCGGGCGACAGCCAAGGCGACGACTTTGAGTTCCTGGAACTAATCAACATCGAAAGTGAGGCTGTGGATCTCTCGGGCTTCAGCACAGACGGCGTTACGTTCGTTTTCCCGCCGGGCTCCTCCATCGATGCGGGCGAGATCATCGTGCTAACCATTCTCGAAGGCAGCTATGCCGGCAGCGGCTACCAGGTTTTCCAATGGAGCGACGGCAAACTGAGCAACGGCGGTGAAGAGGTGACCCTCTTCGACGCCTACGGCAACATCGTCGATGTGGTGGACTATGATGACGAAGGTGACTGGCCTACGGAGCCGGATGGAAATGGGCCGTCACTGGCGCTGCTCGACCCGGCGCTCGACAACAGCGATGTGGCCAATTGGGCGGTGAGTCCCGACGACGGCGGTTCGCCTGGCGCGGCCAACCCGACCGGCCCGCCGCAGCCGGCCACGCTGACCATCGTCAAGCAGGTCACGGGCGCGGTGCCCATTTCGGCATGGTCGTTTACGGGCGACCTGGGGGCGTTCACGCTGCCGGCGGCAGGTGGCCAGCAGGTGTTCGACAGTTTGGCCCTTGGCGAGTACACGGTGACGGAAACGGCTGTGGCGGGCTATGAAACGAGCGTTTCTTGTACAGACGGCAGTTCGGGGACAGCCAGCGTCACCGTGGATCTCGGTTCGGGCGCAGATGTGACCTGTACGTTCAGCAACAGCGAAATCGTGCCGGCCACGCTGACCGTCGTCAAGGAGGTTGTGGGTGTGGTTCCCGCTACTGACTGGTCCTTCAGCGGCGACCTGGGAGCGTTCATGCTGCCGGCGGCAGGCGGCCAGCAGGTGTTCGACAGTTTGGCCCTTGGCGAGTACACGGTGACGGAAACGGCTGTGGCGGGCTATGAAACGAGCGTTTCTTGTACAGACGGCAGTTCGGGGACAGCCAGCGTCACCGTCGATCTCGGTTCGGGCGCAGATGTGACCTGTACGTTCAGCAACAGCGAAATCGTGCCGGCCACGCTGACCATCGTCAAGGAGGTAACGGGCGCGGTGCCCAGTTCGGCATGGTCGTTTACAGGCGACCTGGGGACGTTCACGCTGCCGGCGGCAGGCGGCCAGCAGGTGTTCGGCAGTTTGGCCCTTGGTGAGTACACGGTGACGGAAACGGCCGTGGCGGGCTATGAAACGAGCGTTTCTTGTACAGACGGCAGTTCGGGGACAGCCAGCGTCACCGTCGATCTTGGTTCGGGCGCAGATGTAACCTGCACCTTCGTGAACACCGAGGACACCTCGGCAGGGCACTGCCGGCCACCGGTGCCCGGCAACGTGCTGCAGAACCCCGGCTTTGAAGAAGGTGAGACGTCATGGCGGCTGTATACAAACGCCTCGGCGTCATTCAACGTCCTTAGCAAACCGGCGGCCGTCCCCTACGAGTGCGAGGCCAACGCGGAGGTGAGGATCCGGAAGCAGGGCAGCAATGTTCAATTCACGCAGAAGAACTTCCCCCTGCAGCCGAACACGGACTACATGCTGCGCTTTGCGGCTCGTTCCAGCGGCGGGGAAGATGTGGCCCTCTACCTGCACAAGGACAAATCCCCGTACAGTAACTATGGGTTGAACACGGGACCCCTCGACCTGAGCGCAGAATGGCAGGTCTTCGAACTGACGTTCACGACGAGCGGCTTCGATTCTTTGACGACGGACACGCGCCTGCGTTTCTGGCTGGCGCCGTACGACCGGGACGGGACGGTGTACGAGTTCGATGACGTCGTCCTCACCGCAGACACGGGCCCGCCGCCGGACCCGGCCAAGCTGACCATCGTCAAGGAAGTAGTCGGCGCGGCGCCGGGCTCTGATTGGTCCTTCAGCGGTGACTTGGGGGCGTTCACGCTGCCGTCCGCGGGCGGCCAGCGGGTTTTCAACGATCTGGGAGCGGATACATATCAGGTGACGGAGACGGCTGCCAGCGGCTACAGCGCCTCTGTTTCCTGCACGAACGGTGCTTCCGGGGGCGCAAGTGTCAGCGTAACGCTGGCCGCAGGGGCGGATGTGACCTGCACCTTTGTCAATACAGAGACACCGCCGGTGCCGGCCAAGCTGACCATTGTCAAGGAGGTGGTTGGCACGGTACCTGGCTCTGATTGGTCCTTCACGGGCGACCTGGGGGCGTTCACGCTCCCCGCCGCGGGCGGCCAGCAGGCCTTCCCCGGGTTGGACGCCGGCCCCTATACGGTGACGGAAGCAGCTGCCGCCGGCTACCGCACGGCCGTCTCCTGCACGAGCGGCGAGACGGGCGCGGAAAGTGTCACGGTCAACCTGGCTGACGGCGCGGATGTGACCTGCACCTTCACCAACAGTGAGATCGTGCCGGCCAAGCTGACCATTGTCAAGGAGGTTGTGGGTGTGGTTCCCGCTTCTGACTGGTCCTTCAGCGGCGACCTGGGGGCGTTCACGCTCCCCGCCGCGGGCGGCCAGCAAGCCTTCCCCGGGCTGGACGCCGGCCCCTATACGGTGACGGAAACGGCTGTCACCGGCTACCGCACGGCCGTCTCCTGCACGAGCGGCGAGACGGGCGCGGACAGTGTCACGGTCAACCTGGCTGACGGCGCGGATGTGACCTGCACCTTTGTCAATACGGAAGACGCGGCGGGCAGCTGCAGCCCACCGGTGCCCGGCAACCTGCTGCAGAACCCTGGTTTTGAAGACGGCACGGCGAATTGGAAATTCTATACGGACGAATCGGCCCTGTTCAGCGTAGTTAGCAAACCGGCGGCCGATCCGTATCAATGTGACGCCAACGCGCTGGTGGACATCATCGTACCGGGCAGGAATGTGCAGCTCTACCAAAAGGGTTTCTTGCTAAAGGCGGACACGGCCTACATCCTCCGTCTGGCCGCCCGTTCCAGCGGCGGTGAGGATATCTCCATCTATATCCATAAAGATAGATCCCCGTACACCAACTACGGTCTGAACAACCGCACCGAATTCGATCTGACGACGGAGTGGCAGCAGTTTGAGGTGGAGTTCACGACCAAAGGCTTCAGCGGGACGACGACGGACACGCGTCTACGCATCTGGCTGTCGCCCTTCGACCAGAGCAGACCGCTCTTTGAGTTTGATGATTTTGTCTTGATTGAGAAGTAGAGCGGCAAACGCCGCGGGGGATGCGGACCGGCATGCTGGTCCGCATCCCTATACTGATTCATGCTTTGTTGAGCGTGGTTGATGATCAGGGACCTGCGCGAGATGTGGGCAGCGATTGTTGACGAGAAGGCACAATACGTCGTCTATTTCACGATAGCTGCGGTGGCGCTGGTCTGCACCGCTGCCCTCTATTTTCGCGGCAGCACGCTCTACGCGCCTTTTTTTGGCCCTTTCAATCCGCCGGTTGTCATCCTGTTGATCAGCGTCCTCGGCTTCTTTCTGCTCACCATCCTCATACGCCGCGGCTGGTTCGCCATCTTCCGGGCGCAGGCGATGCCTGAGGGGCTTCTGGCCGCCGCCGGCTTGGCTGTCCTTTTCGCCACGGCGATGATCCTTGTCGACTCGCGCGCTGTCCTTCCTGAGAATATCAACAGACCGTACCCGCAGTCGCTGCTTTTCTACCCCTCGATTGGCTTCGTCGTGGAAGTGCTCTTTCACTTGCTGCCGCTGACGCTCCTCCTGCTGCTGCTGACGGCCGTCTTCCCCGGTCTTCCTTTTCAGAGAATCGTCTGGCTCGTTATCTTCCTTGTTGCTCTGCTGGAGCCGATTTTTCAAACGGTGATCGGCGGATTGGGGTCCTACCCGGTGTGGGTAACCGCCTTCATTGCCGCGCACATCTTCTTGATCAACGTGACCCAGCTGGCGCTCTTCAAGCGTTACGACTTCTTAACGATGTACGCCTTTCGTCTCGTTTACTACTTCTTCTGGCACATCCTTTGGGGCATTCTCCGTCTGAAACTCCTATTCTAGTTATCGTCTGCAGCCCGCTGCCACCGTCCGCTGTGCCTCACCAGCCCAATACCCCGGCCATCGCCGGCGCCAGCTGCGCGGCGATTTTCGCCTGGCCCGATTCATTGGGATGCCAGTCACAGCCAAAATCAACGGCCGTTAGTTCCAGCCTGTTCTCAATGGGCACAAAATGCACCCGTTCATCGCCCAGCCGCTCATTCATCTGCGTGACCACGCTGCGAATTGTATCCTCCGCCGGCCCGACCATCAGCGGCCCGGCCACGGCGAAAATGTGCGCTTCCGGGTTACGCTCGCGCACTTTGAAGATCAAATTCGTATAGCCACTGAGAAAGACCTCGCCGGCCGGGTGTGGAGTCGTCGAGAAATCATTGGTGCCCAGATTGATTACTACTGCATCAGGCACCCAATCAGTGAAAACCCAATCTTCCACCGCTTCGTTGGCCAGCGTACGGCCGTAATAGGTCAACATCGTGCCTGCCGACATGCCCCCATCAGAATTGTAATTGCGCACCACGCCCACGCCGGAAATCGCGGCGATGCTGTAGGCCGCGTCCAGTTGTTCGGCCGTTTGCGCGGCATAGGTAAGCGCCGCGTTTTCCGTCTCAGGGCTGTAGACGCAGGTGGGCGACTGCCCCTCGACGCCGTACCCGGCAGTGATTGAATCGCCGATAAACTCAATGCGCCGTTCCTTTTCCCGCGGCAGCGCTCTTAGTTGGCTTCCCGCGTCAAGCTCGAAGCCCAGAAAAGCGGGTGTGCCGTAGAAAGTTTCCGTCCGTTTGGTCAGCTGCAGCCTGTGCTCTCCACCGCCCAGCCCCTGCGCCAGCGGGTAGCGCGTCTGGCCGGGGGAGGTGCGAAGGACGGAGGGACGGCCGTCGATCAAGACGTCATAACTGTTCTTACCATCTTCCAGAAGAAGCGTCAGTGACGACCCTTCAAAAGCCGCCTCAATCGTCACCGCCGGCCAATCAAAGCGCGGCCGCCTGGGGTCGCTGAAATCAATGCGGCCGGTGTAGCGGATCAGCTGATTATCAGGCGTGATCAGACCTGTATCCTGGGCCGGCGCCGGTGGCGGCGTGGCTGCCTCTGGTGGAGGCGTGTTCAACGGCGGCGCCGCGATCACTTCCGGTCTCAGCGTCGGCGTGCTTGGCGGAGCGCTCGTCGCCAGCGGGGAGCTCGAATCACCGCAGCCAACCAGCAGGATCAGGAGGATCAGCGGCAGCAGCAGCCATTGTTTGATGGCCGGCAAAGGTCTATCGGGGGAGTTATGCACAGAGGGTACCAGTCATTTTGTGTCAATCTATTATTACGCAGCAGGAACCACTATGTTGCTCCCCTGAGCAGTTTTTCATCTTCGCCGCAAGCATATCAGATTGCAAGTCAGGGTCGTAGTCCAAGCGAACAGCCTACCAGGTAATCTACGAGCCATCCTTTTCACCAGTCCTGCTTGAGCCAACTATTTGCCCGGCGCGAAGCAGCCACAGCGGCCGTTTCATCCGCTGCCACAGCCTCTTTGCCTCCTGCGAGCGCTCCGGGGGCTGCTCGCTGTATTGGTGTTCAACAAAGAGCGCCGTCAATCTCTCCGCCGGTCCGCTGATTTCCTCAGCTTGCCGCGCCTGTCTGGAACCATCCTCGAACCCGCGCAGTCGTTCTTGCAGCTGGGCATTGAATTCGTACGGCGTTTGCCCCTGGACCGGCCGCTGCCCCAAGGCAATAGCTTGTTCCTGCAGTTTACTGAAGGCGCTCTGTATCTCGTCCTGCTCTGGTCGCTGCCGGCGCCGGCGCAGCCAGAATAGGACGCCAAGCAGCACGACCACACCCATGATGGCGATCGCCCACGACCTGGCGGATGTCTCCTGCACCGGCGCCCGCTCCGGTAGGGGCGCACTTTGCACATCAGGATCCGGCAGCTCGACCGTTGATGGATCGCTGCTCTCCCTGATGCGCGGCGCGTGCGGGCTGGCGAAAGAGGCTGTTGGCTCAAATTCCACCCAACCGTAGCCGGCGAAATAGATTTCCGCCCAGGCGTGGGCGTCGATCTGGCGCACGGTTTGCACGCCCTCTTCATCCGGCTCCTGGGCCAGAAAACCGCTGGCGAAGCGCGCCGGCAGACCCAAACTGCGCGCCATGACCACCATCGCCGACGCGTAATAGTCGCAGTATCCTTCCTGCAGGTCGAACAGGAAAAAATCAACGACGTCGGCTCCCTCGGGTGGAAAGGCTACCTCCAGCGAATAGGGATATTGGCGCAGAAAGCGCTCCAGGGCCAGCGCCTGATCATATGGAGTCGGCTGTTCGCCGGCGATCTCCCGCGCCAGATCATGAACACGGCCCGGCAGCGCTCCCGGTAGTGCCAGGTAGCGGCGCATGATCGCCGGCGGCACCGCTTCCAGATCGGCCGTACGCAGCTCATCCGCCGTCGCCGCCGTCAGCCGTGAAAGGACCTCATACTGGTTATGCCCGGCGCCAGTGACGCGAACCAGATCTGTGAGATCGTACCAGTAGCCGGTCACCGCGTGGTCGAGCAGCAGCGGCTCGCCAAGCGTGTAGCGCACGATGCGATTGTCATACCGCCAATGCACCTGCTGGCGGATGCGCATGGCGCTCACCACCGGAGCCAGCGGCAGGACCTCTGCCTGCGTATACTGTTCTTCGCGCGCTTCTGCTAGGGACCAGCCGCGCCCGCTGTAGGTCACATAGCTCAGCGCGCGCCAATGGGCGGCATCAACAAGGGCTGCCCCAGGGGGACCATCGAGCAGTTCCGCGCTGGCGGTCATCATGATGATCTTCTGCAGTTCCGGAGCATCGCCCACCAGGAAGGCGCGGGGTAGGATACCGGCGCCGCCCGGCATCCCCGCCGGCACCTGCCGTTCACGCGGTACATCGATGCCGCTAAAAGACTGGTCCAGCCGATCCTCAAGCGCGGCTATGCTATCATTGCCCAGCAGGAAAGAGGCCAGGCGGTTCATTCTGACTGTAGGCAGCAGAAAAGAGAAAGCCAGCAGGGTGAAACCGATACCGGAGGCAAAGAGGATAATGTCGACTCTAATCTGTGAAGAATAATCGACCAGACGCCTGTCCCAGCCCTGTTCCAACTGTGCGAAATGAAAAACGGCCGTCGTGATCACCGCCAGGCCCACAAGTGCCGCCGCCCACACAATCGGCGCCGCCCCATAATAACCGTTGATCGCGATCAGCAGCCCCATCAGCGTCAGGCCCAGGAGCGGCTGCCGCTGGCGGTAGGCGCTCCAACCGAGATAGGCGGTGAGAAACCAGATGAGCAGCCCCATGATGATGGCGAAGGTGATCGTCTCGTTGCTGCGCCCGCCCACGGCAACGGCCGTTACCCAGGAGGACCCGCGCTCCCAAAACAGCGCCCCATTTTCCAACCAGTACAGGCGCAGCGCCGGCCAATCATACAGCAGAAGCCTCGCCGGCGGCCACAGCTCGCCCAACGTAAGTCCCACGATCAGCAGCCCGTAGAGCGCGATCAACAGCCAAGCAAGCCAGGCCGGATGCGGCCGCCTGGCCAGCACCACACCCATCAGCAGTCCCAGCATAGCCGCCGGAACGATCACGCCATCTTCCTCTACCCAGCCAACATCGAGAATGGCCGCGATCAGCACGCCAACCACCAGGAAAAGAAGGATCAAAGACAGCCACCCTTCCCTGGGTCGAAAGCGATTCCAGAACCAGATGCCAGCTCCAGGCAGCATCGCTGTCTCAACCGATTCCCTCAGGAACCGGCTGGCTCCTCCGGCCGCCGCACCGTGATCACCTTGCCCAGGCTGGTCACCTTGAATTCCCAGAATCCCTGTCGTCCCTCCGCATCCACGGAGTGCCCCACATCTCCCTCGTAAACGATGTCGGCGTTAAAGCCAAGCCTCTGCACCGCGTTGCCAATGGGCGCGCTCGCTCCCTCGCCGCCAAAGCTGGGCCGGTCCAGCAATATCACATTGCTAAAAACGGCGCTGCGCGCCAGCCTGTTCAATTCCGGCAGCCAACTCGTCGACGCCGAGGGAGTGATGATCACCGCTGCCGCGCCCCGTTGGGCGATGCGGCTCAGGTCGCGCAGCGCCGCCGCCAGCGGCAGCTCACCGTCTGCGTTCATCAAGGCCAGGGCGCGCAGCAGCTTCCACTGCTGTCCCTGGCCGGTCGCCGGCGGCATAATCCACGGATGTTCGCCGTAGGCAACCAATCCCGTGGCCCGCGTCTGGTTCAGCGCGCGCACCGCCAGCGACGCCGCCAACAAGATCATATGTTCCTCCGTACCTTCGGCGCTTCCCTGGCCCAACTGCTGGCTCGTTTCCAAATCGAGCAGGATCCAGATGTCGCCGGCCGCATCGAGGTCGAATTGGCGGACGTAGAGTTCACCGCGCCGCGCGCTGCTGCGCCAATGGATGCGATTGGTTGGATCGTCCGGACGGTAGTCACGCACTGAAGCGGCATTGATCGTCGCCTGCCAGGCGTGCTGTCGCGCCCGCGCCCGCCCACTGCTCTTGCCCTGGGGCAGGGGCAGCAGCAGATCGCCCTGTATCGGTGGGTGAATGATGATTTCCTGCTGCTGCGGATAGCGAATGGTAAGGGTGAAGATGCCGAAGGGATCGCCGCTGCGAATCTCCCACGGACCCAGGTGAAACAGACCGCGGCGCAGGCAAACGGCCGATTCACGCCACTGCGTGCTGTCGCGCGGGCTGAGACTGCGCACGACCGCCGCCTCGTAGCCGGGCACATTCGAGGCGTCGACGATCTCAACCCACAGCGCCGGCACCTCCGAATGATTGGTGATGCTGAAAACCTCTTGCAGCCGGTCGCCCACCGCCACCCAGCCAAAACGCAGCCGCCGGGAGGCGCTCAATCCGCGCGACAGCAGCCATACCCAGAGGAAAGCGACCAGGAAAAGGCCGCCAAAGCCAATCAGCAGCGTCGTCCAGATCCGGTCGGGCAGCAGCACCGCGCCGGCCAGCAGAACCGCCAGCCATACCACCGGCAGCCGCAGCCGCAGGCGGATACGCGTTTCCGATTCGACAGGTACTCTCGATGGGGCGTTCCCATCCCCGGCACTCATAGCTTCATTCTGCCACAAGGCAGTTGCATTGCAAAGCGGGTGACCGCCACCAAACCCTGCGCCGCGAGATGACCGGAATCGTTGCGGGTCACCAGCGCTGCACAGCAAGAACCTCAGAGGGTTGTCTGCGATTCTGGCACTGGCTGTATTTTGAGCGAGATCTGCGAGGTTTATGTCAACTGGACAGTGCGCAACGCGATGATTGGTGCCTGTTGGCGGAAACAATCATCGAGATTCTTCGTCGCCAACGGCCGTTTCCCCAGCTTCAGCAGCCGGATTCAACTCTTCAGCCAGCTTGTCAAGATCCTCGACGATTGTCTGCAGTTCCTCTTTCTGTGGGCTGTCTGTTCGCTTGGCAATCGTCTCGTAGATGTCAGAAAGAGCGTTTATGAGTACCGCGGTCAGCCCCTTGATATTCTGCAGGGGAATATCTTCTTCCTGCAAATAGTCGGCGATGGCGGTCAGCGCGCGTGGGAAGAAATTCTCAGGGCCGATGATCGCCGTCACCCCGCTGCGATCCAGCAGTGTCTGGGCATCCGGGCTGACGCGGCTCAGCATCAGGCGAATGTCATTTTCGGCCAGGGTGCCGTGCAGTTCTCTGAGCATGATCGTCGATGAAATATCGAGGTCTTCACTCATTTCCAAATCAAGCAGCAGCGCGTGCACCGGATCCTCACTCTCAGCGACAAGCCGTTCGATCTCCTCGCTGATCGGCGTCGCATTGGCGAAGAAGATCATTTCATCAACGCGAATAAGCATCAGGCCGGGCACCGTATGGTATTCGGGATGGTCGCGAATATCGGCAAAGCGTATCGTCTCCGGAACACGACCGAGCAGGCTCAGGCGAGACTGAGAAACACGGCCGACCAGCACCAGCAAGGAAATTATCACGCCGATCATGACCCCTTCAAGCATGCCGAAAAGCAGCACGCCCATCAGGGCGATGATCGCTATCCAGAACTCCCTGCGCCGCACGTGGTAGAGATGCTGCAGCTGTTCCCGCTTGAACAAACCTCTAACCGCCGCGATCACCACCGCCGCCAAAACCGGCTCCGGCAGCTGGCTGAAGATGCCGGTGAAGAACACGACGACGACCGCGATCAAAATAGCGGCGACGCCGCCTGCTAATTGTGTCTTTGTGCCCGCGCTGTCAGACAGCGCCGTGCGTGACATGCTGCCGGCTACCGGATAGGACTGCGTCAATCCGGCGCCAAGGTTGGACACACCGAGGGCCAATAGTTCCTGATTAGAATCCACCCGGTACCCATACTTGCTGGCGAAGTTACGCGCCATGCTCATCCCTTCCACGTAGGCCAGCAAGAAAACCGCCAGCGCCGTGGGCAGCAGCCGCCGAATGTCCGCCAAATTGAAGGCGGGCACTTCAATACGGGGCAGCCCCTGCGGAATGTCTCCGGCAATGGCGATGCCCTGCGCACCTAGATTGGTGAAGCCGATCATCAGTATCGACCACAGCACCACGATCAGCGACCAGGGCAGGCTGGGCAAGAAATGCTCGCCGAGCAGGAGAACGGTAATGGCGATCAATCCCAGGACCAGCGACGGTATATGGGTCTCATCGAGATTGGTCACAACGCAGGCGATGCGCTCAAAGAACTCGCCGTGGCAGCCGTTGATGCCGAACAGCTTGCTCAGCTGTGTTGAAGCGATATACAGCGCCGCCCCGGAAGAGAAGCCAATCAGTACCGGCTCGGAAATGAAGTTAACCAGGAATCCCAGTTTGAGGACGCGCGCGATGAGGGCGATCACACAAACCATCAGCGCCAGCAGCGCCGCCTGCTCGGCGTATCGTGCCGGATCGCCGGCGGCGAGGAGGCCAAGTCCGGAGGCGACCAGAATGGAAACGGCCGATGTGACGCCGATTGATAATTGGCGCGACGTGCCCAATAGAAGATAAAGCAGCGGCGCGGCGATACCTGCATACAGGCCCGCCTGCGGCGGCAGGCCGGCCAGCCCCGCATAGGCCATCGCCTCAGGAATGGTGAACGCCGCCAGCGTGACCCCGGCCAGCAGATCGGCCCGCAGCCATGTGCGATCATAGGCCGGCAGCCAGGAAGTGATTGGGAAGAATGCTTTTATGCGTGAGGAAAAACTTGTTTCCGCGTTTGCTTGATTCGTACTCACACTATCCTCGCTACAGCCACGGATAAAGACGCCTTGAATGGGGAGGTAGGCTCACGCTCTCAGGTTGGACCATCGCCCTAATAATAGCGAGAACAGCGAGAATTTCCCAACGCTGTGATGACAAATCTGGCGCGGGTCCAACAGGTCGACGACAGAGGATCTGAAGCAGGTGCGTACGGAGTTAACGGAATGTCACGTTGATCGCGCAGGCGGTGACGCGCATCTGAAGCAGGCGGGTATGACGTCAGCCCAAATGGCTGAACGCTTCCTGCTGCGCCCCTCTATCCTCTGTATCCCGCTGCCACACCCTTTGAAAAGTGCGCCGCTTCTTGCTACTATACCCTCACCTACTGGCATGCTGGAGAAAGCAGCGAGGGGACGGGCCAGAACAAAAAGACATTCTTGGAAACTGAACAGAAACCAGCGTCGTTGTCCGAACTGGCGGCTCTATTCACCAAGCTGGGATTCACCGCGTTTGGCGGCCCGACGGCGCACATAGCGATGCTGCATGATGAGGTGGTCACCGGCCGCGGCTGGAGAGGATTGTTTGTCGCCGGCGCCTGCTTCATCCTGCCGGCCGCGTTCTCCTTTTCTATTTCAAGGTCAGCACCATCTGGCTGGTGGCGGGCGCGGCGCTGGTCGGTTTGCTGCTTTCCTTCGCGGGGCTGCCTGGTTAACGGCCGTTTCACTTTCTCAGAATCCTAGACGCGCCGGTCCTGAGCGTCCGACCGGCGTAAATCCCCGCGGACAGCTGCTGATCTAGCTCAGGCCGACGACCGAACCGCCCGCCACACCGGCTCGCTGTCATAGTCAATGTAGCGCGTGCGCTGCAAGACCAGATCATCGACCCCATCAAGGCCCCTGGGTAAGAGGGCGTTGTTCAAGCGTATCGATCGATAATAGGGCGGCGAGATTTTGGCGACAAGCTCGTAGTGAAGCGGATTAAAGTTCCAGTGATCTTTCGCCTCCGGCGATGCGAACAACACCAGATTGCCGAAATCACCGCCGGCCAGGCGCACCGTGCTCAGGCTCAGCAGACCCGGATGATCGTGAAATGTCTCCTCGAAGCGCCTATCCGCTTCCAGCAGCGGTCGTACGTCCGCATCCTGCCGTTTCTGCCCGAAGAAGCCGACCACGGTCAGATTGTGCGTTTCAAAGAGCAGCCCAGGTTGAATATAGTAGATGCGGAAATACCTGCCGCGCGTGTCGGATTTACAGACCGGCCGTTTTCCCTGCTGAAAATCACAGACCACCGGATCATCATAAACGTCCACCAGCTGACGCGCCATTTTGCGCATGATGCGCATATCTGCAAGGGTGTGCCCAGGGTCACTAAATGGGCGTCCGGGGACTAGTTCTGTTGCTGACAGCGTGGATGTCTGATGCATAGCTGATCCTCGTGGTGCGGTTATTTCGATTGGTTCTGGCGTCGCGAACGGTATACAGTATACATGATGCGGCAAGCGGCGGGTTTCTTCGCCTGATACGGGAGTAGCTGGTGTGACCGAATTTCGTGGATTGATATTTGATTTCAACGGTGTGCTGTGGTGGGACAATGCCCTGCAGCTGCAATCCTGGCGCCAGTTTTCCAACGAGCTGCGTGGCTATCCGTTGAGCGCCGTTGAGATGGCTGAAGATGTGCACGGCCGTAACGGCCGTTACACCCTGGAAATGCTCAGGGGCAAATCGTTGAGTGACCAGCAGGTGGCGGCGCTGACCGAGAAGAAGGAGGCGATTTACCGCCGGCTCTGTCTGGAGCAGGGCAGCGAATTCCGCCTCTCACCTGGCGCGGAGTCCCTGCTGGATTATCTCGTTGAACAGCGCATCCCCCATACCATCGCCACCGCTTCAGCCTGGCCCAATGTGCAGTTCTTCATCGAGCAGCTCAACCTTCAGCGCTGGTTCGATCTGGCGCAGATCGTCTATGACGACGGCTCAATGGCCGGCAAACCGGCGCCTGATTTCTATCTGGAAGCGGCCGCACGCCTGAACCTACCGCCGGGCGACTGTATTGTGGTTGAAGACGCGCTCTCCGGCATCCAGGCCGCCAACGCGGCGGGCATTGGTCATGTCATTGCGCTTGTCGGCAACAACCAGGATGCCCTGCAGCGCGATCCGGACGGCGTCTCCCAGAAGCTTCACGACCTGAGCGCATTTGACCGGACGCTTCTAAGCATCCCGTCACCCTGAACGCCTCACAGCTCAGTCGGTTTGACACCGGCGGTCAATACCTGTTATTGTATGCCCAATAACCCAGGTAGTGGCCGTTTGCGGTCGGTGAAAGAACGGGAGGCTGATATGTCCATTGAAAATACCCAGGCAGTCATGAAAGTGTACTATGACGGTGACCTGTCCGCCGTGCACGAAGAAGCGACCTACAAGATGATGGGAACAGGTGAGCAGGTGATTGGACGTGAAGCCATCGGCGAGATGATCGCCAGCTTTTACACCGTTCCATTCAACGGCCGTTTTCTGACCGTCAATAAGACCTACAGCGAGAACCAGGCGGTTGTGGAAGGTGAGCTGCACGGCGAACATATCGGCGAATTCGCCGGCGTACCGGCCACCGGCCGGAAGGTAAAGGTGCCGATGGTGATCATCTATGATCTTGACGACGAGTTGATCGTTGGCGCGCGCATCTATTTTCTGACAGACGTGTTTTTGCGTCAAGTGGGCGAAGCTTCCTGACGGAGAACCATGCATCCCGATCTCTGGTATCTCTATGGCCAGATGCTGCGCAGCCGGCTCTTTGAAGAGTTGGTCAGCGATCTATGGGATGACGGCTACATCTCCGGTGAGATGCATATGGGCATCGGCGAAGAAGGTATTGTCGCCGGCGTTCTCGATCATCTGGAGGAAGGGGATGCCCTGGCGCTCGATCATCGTGGCACGGCGCCGCTAGTCATGCGCGGCGTCTCGTCCTACGCCCTCATGGCTGAACTGCTGGGACGTCCCGATGGGCTGTGCGCCGGCCAAGGGGGGCACATGCACCTCTATTCGCCCGAACACCTCGCCGCTTCCTCCGGCATCGTCGGCGCAGCAGGGCCGGCCGGCGCCGGTTTCGCGTTGGCCGGCCAGCTGCAGCGGCCCGGATCGGCTGCCTTCGCCTTCTTCGGCGAAGGGGCGCTCAACGAAGGCATGCTCATGGAATCCTTCAACCTGGCCGCCGTCTGGCAGCTGCCGCTGCTCTTCATATGCAAGGATGACGGCTGGGCCATTTTCACCCGCACAGACAGCACCTCGCGCAGTACGCCGCTTGAACGGGCGCGCGGCTTTGGGATGACGGCTATCAGCGTGGATGGCAACGATCCGCTCTCCGTCTGGCGCGCTGCCGGAAGTTTGCTGGCGACTATCCGCGCCGGTGAAGGGCCCGCCTTTCTACACGCAACCTGCACCCGTCCACATGCCCATTTCCTCGGCGATCCACTGCTGCGCATGGCCAAGGGCAAGCGACGGGATGGCCTGGGCAGCCTGGTGCGCTCGCTCACGCGCATCAGAGGGGATTCCTTCCGCGGCCGGGCGCGCACCAGTGCCGAATTAGCGCGGATGCTGCGCCAGACCGCCGTCGACCGCGATCACAGCGGGCGCGATCCCGTCGATCTGACCCGCCGGCAGCTGCTGGAGATCGACCGGGTGCGGGTTGAGCAGCTGGAGCAGGAGACGGCCGCCGCCCTGGCCGCTGAGATGGCGCCCCTGTTGGCCGATCTACAAGAGATGGTCGGCCGACCATGAGAACCATGCGTTTTGGTGAAGCGATTGACGATGCCCTGGCCCAGGCGATGGGAGATGACCCGCGGATCATCGTTCTTGGCGAAGATGTTCAGGCGTCTCGACTTAATCTCTACGCTCGCTTTGGCCCGCAGCGCGTACGCAGCACGCCAATCAGTGAAAGCGCCTTTCTTGGCGCGGCGGTCACCGCGGCGATGGCCGGCCTGCGTCCGGTGGTCGAGATGCTGCTCGTCGATTTCCTGGCCGTGAGTATGGACGCCCTGGTGAATCACGCGGCCAAGATTGACTATTTCTCCGGCGGCAAATGGCGTGTGCCGCTGGTCATCCGCGCGGCCTGCGGCGGTGGCTACGGCGACGCCGGGCAGCATGAGCAGTCGTGGTGGGGCTGGTTGGCCCACATCCCCGGATTGACGGTCGTTGTGCCCGCAACAGCGGCCGATGCCGGTGGGCTGCTGTTGACAGCCCTTGACCACGAGGGGCCTGTCGTTTTCTTGGAGCATAAGCTCCTTTCCGAAACGTGGCTGGAGGCGATGGGGTATGGCGGGCGCAAGACGGTGCAGTTCGACGTGCCAGCGGCGGGTGCGCGCGGGCAGGTGCCCAACCGCTGGCAGGCGCTGCCGTTGGGAAAAGCGGTCCATCACCGGGATGGGGATGATCTGACCATCGTCAGCGTCGCCGTCGGCGTGCACCGCG
Organism: uncultured Chloroflexia bacterium; assembly: GCA_963767495.1. Classification (GTDB taxonomy): domain Bacteria; phylum Chloroflexota; class Anaerolineae; order Promineifilales; family Promineifilaceae; genus JAACFF01. The sequence goes on along the minus strand of CAVYDY010000004.1, from coordinate 72,112 downwards.
CCCTCTCCGCTGCTGAGCAGCTTGCCCAAGAGGGCATTGAGGCCCAAGTTATAGATCTGCGTACGGTTACGCCCCTGGATAAGGTGGCGCTGCGCCGCGCTGTGGCCCACACCGGGCGTTTGCTGGTGGTTGATGAGGATTACGAAACCTTTGGGTTGTCCGGGGAGCTCGCCGCAGTGCTTCTCGAAGCGGGTATTCCCCTGAAATACGCGCGCGTCTGTACACAGACGACCATCCCCTACGCTCGCCATCTGGAAGATCAAACGCTGCCCAACGTCGCGCGCATCATCGCAGCCGCCAGGCGGCTCATGTAAAAAAATGGGTTGCTGCTTTGCGCTGGCGCGGGGCGCATTGTCAATTCGCCCTGAAACTACCGCTGCTTACCGGCTGGAACAGGCGAAATTACATACGAGGAAGCGCCAGGGCTGACTGGTTTGGGGCGGTAGGCTGCCAGCCTGCTTTCACGGATCAGACGGAGGTTTGCAGCCACCGGCATCGCGGTCAGCCTTGTCGCCGGACCCGGCGCTGAAGCGATCATCCGATCGCTGTCCGCGAATGGTCTCTTCTCTCTGATCCAGCCAGCCTGTACGCACGCCGGTTGTTCCCTCAAACGCCGGCACGTACGGCTTGATGTCCAGCAGCGGCGTGCCATCAAGCACATCGAGATCCCCAACGTGGAGAATATTGCCGCTGACACCGAGCAGCCTGACCAGAGAAAGCCCGATACCGTTCGGCCGGCTGGGCGCGCGCGTGGCGAAGACCCCGTGTGATTCCTTGTCGAGAAAAGGCGTGACGACCAATTCAGCGGGTTTCGCTTTGTGTAGATAGTAAATGAGGTAGATATGGGAAAAACCGGCCAGATCCTTTAATCCGGCGGCGAACAGGGGAAAGACTTCTACTGTTCCCGGCGCGCTGTTTTCGCTGGCCGGCTGGATCGGCATATCGGCCAGATCGGTGAAGGGGCTGTGGATGAGGCCAATGGGTGTGAAGGTTATCTGCATGGGAACAAAAAACCGGGCTTCTTCAAACAACCCGGTTTCCAACAGCTTAATCTATAGATTGAACTTGATGCTGATCACATCGCCGTCTTGTACGACGTACGTTTTGCCTTCCTGCCGCAGCTTACCGGCTGTCCGTGCCTGGGGCAGGCCGCCAAGACCCACAAGGTCGTCATAGGCGACTGTTTCGGCGCGGATGAACCCTTTGGCCAGGTCGGTATGAATGGTCGCCGCGGCATCCACGGCCGACGCACCGCGCTGCACCGTCCAGGCGCGCACCTCATCTTCACCAACGGTGAAGAAGGATTGCAGACCCATCAAGTCATAACTGAGGCGAATCACTTTGTCCAGCCCTAGTTCCTCGACGCCATACTCATCCATGAACATCGCCAGCGAATCATCATCACCGGCCGCGCCAAACTGGGTCAGCTCCATCTCCAGACGGCCGCGCAGGTTGGTGACCATGCTCATATCGTAGCTGTAATCAACGGCCGTTTCCGACTGGTCATCGCCGATATTGACTACGACCAGCATCGGCTTGATCGTCAGCAGGCTGTAGCCACGAAGCCCCTTCAACTCTTCTTCGCTCAGACCGAGATCGCGCAGCGGCCGTTCTTCGGAAAGCGCCTCATTCAGCCGTTCAAAGAGGGCCAGCTCCGCCTGTACTTCCGCCTTATTGCTCTGGAAAATACCGCGGTTCAAGCCGTCGGTCAGCTTCTCGATCCGTTTTTCGACGACGGTCAGATCGTTTAGCAGGAACTCAATGTCCAACACTTCCAGATCGCGCTGTGCATCAACCGATCCGTCGGGATGGGGCGCCAGGTCGCTTTCAAAAGCGCGTACGACATGCACCAGGCCATCCATCGCTGTCAGGTGATTGAGCAGTGTCCCGTTTATGCCGCCGCTTGCCCCGGCTCCTTTCTTTAGACCGGCCACGTCGGTATAGGTAATCCGCGCCTCCGTTTTCTTCTTCGGGTTAAACATCTGCGTTAGTAGATCCACGCGCTCGTCACGCACATCCACTATAGCGGTCAGCACATCAAAACGGCCGCCCATGCTCTGCCCCGTCGGTGCGTCGCCGCGCGTTAATGCGTTAAAGATGGTGGTCTTGCCTGCTCCCGGCAGGCCGACAATGCCCAGTTTCATGATTCCTTCCTGCTTACCAAACAAAGACCCCTGAGGCATTCACCCCAAGGGTCTGAAACGTTCCATTTTTATCGTTCAGCCAGCCTGCTCGTCACACGCCGGCGGATTCAGACTATTATAGCCGCTTATGCTCTGCGACAGCGCATCATAAACATACTACTAATTTTCGATGCTGAGTGGCCATTAGCAGGCTGCCCGGCAGCTCAATAAGTAACCCGCTCCATCCAATTGTCACCCAGTCTGACCCGCGCCGCACGGCCGTCCGGACCCAGTTCAAAGAGAACCGGTTCGGCGATCGGCCCGCCGCCTTCTCCCTGCAGGATGAAGCTCCTTCCACCGTCCGGCTCCAGCGTGTACGCATTCTCTTTCGGATTCGGTTCCGCCGGGTAGACCATCTGCAGCTTACCGTCCAGGAAGAGTACGTGCATATCGCTCCACCGCTCTCGATAGGTGCCTTCAAAGACTGCCCACGCCGGGTCCGCTTCAGCCGCTTTCTCGCCCTTAACGGCTGATTTGATCGCCGGCGCCAGCCATTCAAAGATACGTTCGCTGATCATGAACGGTTCGCCGTCCAGGGCGTTCGTAAAGACGACCACACCGATTTTTTCTTTGGGGCTGATTAGGGTGCGCGTCACATAGCCGGGATAGCCGCCGCTGTGGCCGATCAGGTCGCGATCCGCCAGGTGTTCAATGCCGAAACCGAGGCCCCAACCGCTCTTCCAATCCGGCTGCACCCACTGCGGTCGCTGCATCTCGCGCAGCGTGCTCCCCTTCAACAGCTCGCTGTCGTCAGAATCGCGCAGCCGCAGCTGCCAGGAAACAAAACGCGCCATATCGTTGACCGTTGAGGAAACGCCGGTCGCCGCCGCCATGCCCCGCGCATCAACAAAAGGCAGCGTTTCCCGTATCAAGTCAGGCATTCTGCGCCCATACCCCGTTGCCAGCCGTTCTTCCTGGTCCGCCGGGAAAACCACGCTTGTGCTGCGCATAGCCAGCGGCTCGAGGATATGAGTCTGCACATATGTTTCGAAGCTCTGTCCGGAAACGACCGTCACAACTTCACCGGCCAGGGTGAGCGCGAGGTTCGAATACTTCCATTTCGTCTCTGAGGGCAGTCGTTGACCCAGATCCGGCATCCGTTCGATGACGTCATTTGTCGTAGGAAACTCAAAATCGATCCAATAGCCGGATCCCGCTTCGCGCGGCAGGCCGGAGGTATGCGTCAGAATCTGACGCAGGGTAACCGGGGGGCTCTCCGGGAAATCATCGCCTGGTGTGAACCAGGGTAGGTAGTCGGACAGTGGCGCGTCCAGACGCACTTTCCCTTGATCGCGCAGCTGCATAACGGCGATCGCCGTGAACAGCTTCGAGTGTGAAGCGATGCGGAAGATCGTATCGGCCGTTGCCTCTCTCCCCGCCGCCACATCGGCATGGCCGAATCCCCTGGAGTAGATTAACTCCTGATCATGGACGACAGCCACGGCCACGCCAGGCACGCCGCTGTAGGCCATCCTCGCCTGCAGCCAAATCTCCAGGAGCGCCAGATTGGAGGCCACGTCGGGGTGGCTGGCTAGGTTCTTCCCTTCTGCTGCTGCGGTCATATCTTCCTTGCCTCGTTTGCTGGTCACTACGCATGCGCTTCATCAATCGCGCCGATTATAGCAGGTCGTGAATGCTTATCTAGCGGACGCCATTGTCGCGGGATATGGGGCCAACAGGCGGCAGGTCCGCTCTGGGCCGCAGTTCGCCTGTTTACGCGTGCCCAACTATACTTGACGCATTGAAAACGAGTGTAAGACAGAAGGGAATGCAGCTGCCTATGACCACTGATTATGACGTTATCGTAATTGGCTCCGGTGCGGGGGGATTAGCCGCGGCGGTTCCGCTGGCGCAGGCGGGTAAGCGCGTATTGGTCCTGGAACAGCACGATGTGCCTGGAGGGTGGACGCATTCTTTTACACTCAATGGCTATCGCTTCAGCCCCGGGGTGCACTATATCGGCGGTCTCGCACCAGGCGGCCGTTTGCGCAAAATCTATGAAGGGCTTGGCGTCTCCCAGGACCTGGAGTTCTGCGAGCTGAACCCTGATGGCTACGACCATGTCTTCATCGGCGATGAACGTTTTGATATTCCCAAAGGCAAGGACAACTACGCCGCCCGCCTGAAGGCGCGTTTCCCCGACGAAGCGGAAGGCATCGACGGATACCTGGATGCCGTGGATAGTTTGATGAGCAGCCTGGCTGCGCTGGGAGGCGTGAAAGGTCCCACAGATGCCGTTGGCGCCGCCGGCGATGCTGTTTCCGTTTTGCGCATGGCGCGCGCCAGCGGGCAGGATTTGATTGAGAAATATGTCAGCGACCCGCTGTTGAAGGCGATCCTGGCTGCCCAGGCGGGTGATTATGGCATTCCGCCTTCGGAGGTTTCCGCATTCGTACATGCCGGCGTCACGCGCCATTATTTTGACGGCGGCTACTATCCCCGGGGTGGGGCGTTCGCAATACCGCGCGCCTTCGTTCGCGCTCTGAAGCGGGCCGGCGGCGAAATTCGACTGCAAACGGCCGTAGAAAAAATCTTGATCGAAGAGGGTCGAGTTATCGGCGTCCGCTTGGCTGATGGCCAAGACCTGCGTGCCGATACGGTGATCAGCAATGCCGATCCGGAGGTGACCTTCGGCAGGCTGATCGGCTGTGAGCAGCTGCCGGCCAAGCTGGCCAAGAAAGTCGATCGCGCCACCTATTCCACCTCCTGCATCAGTCTCTTCTTCGCTGTGGATATGGACCTCAGCGCTGCCGGGCTGGACTCCGGCAACTTCTGGTTCTATGACCATGAAGATGTGGACGGGCTGTACAGGCAGGGGCATTCAGCGGAAGCGCTCGAGGCGGAGTCGCCGGGTGCGATGTTCTTGACCGTGACCACGTTGAAGGATCCCTCCAAGATGCATCACGGACACCACACCTGCGAAGCCTTTACCTTCGTCAGCTATGATGCCTTTGAGGAATGGGCCGGCGAACCGAGCGGCCAGCATGCCCCCGGTTATGACGCCCTGAAAGAAGAGCTTTCCTGGAAGATGTTTCAATTCCTGGAGAAACGGGTGCCGGGCATCAGCAAGCATGTCGTCTATTGGAGCCTTGGCACGCCGCTTACCAACGAGCATTTCATTAACGCCACGCGCGGCAATCTCTACGGCATCGACAAGACGCGGAGACAGGTCGGGCCGGGCGCCTTCCCCACCAAGAGCGCCATCGACGGTCTCTACATGGCCGGCGCCAGCACCCTGGGTCACGGCGTCGCCGGGGCCACAAGTTCCGGCCTGGCCGCCGCGCGCCAGATATTGGGCTGCCGCATGCGCGACTTGCTCAATCAAAATGGACCCGAATTGGCTATCTATCCGTCCGATGATCCCGGCAGTTGGCCGGAAGAACTTCAGGCGCGCATTGCCCGGGGGCGCGAGGGGTAGTGAGTCAGCAGTTCAAACAACCCAGCGGCTAGGCGGCTTTGGGCAGGGCGTACGGGATGAGCGCCTGTATCCTGCCGGCCAATGGCGTTTGAAAGGTGGCGCTCATAGGGAATATCATGGCAGCTGGTACACATTGGGAATGGCGCGGATTTGGATTGGTGACTCCGGCGTTCGCCGACCAGTACGCCACCCTTGACGGCTATCTCGCGCCTCATCAGCTCGCGGACCTCTATATTTGGCTGCCCGATCGGGATGTGAATCTCAAGGTGCGCCAGGACCAGCTGGGCACTCTTAAGTTCAAGCGCCTGCTGGACAAACACGGCCGTTTTGAACTGTGGCGGGAAGACCCCGCGCAATACGTGAGCTTCCCCTTGACGCGGCAAAGCTGGGGCTTCCTTGCGGAAGAACTGGTGGCGGCTGGCTATACTTTGGCGCCTTACCCGGATGGCCCGGCGGACTGTGCGTCGTTGATCGCCGCGCTCAAATTCGCCGGGTGCCCGCTCATTCGGGTGTTGAAACGGCGTGAAATTCGTCTATGGCAGGGGGCAGACGGCCGCGTTCTGGTGGAAATGACGTTGATTAAGAAGCCGCAGCCCATCTTCTCAATCGCCCTGGAAACAGTGGCGCTCCCTGACGGCGCGTGTGTGACGGCCGAACAGGCTGAGGAGAGTTTGACAACGGTGATCGCCGCCCTAGGTCTGCAGCGGCAGCCTCTGCAGGCGATGAACTATCTGGACGCGCTGGCTGTCTGGGCTGACGGTGGACGCCTTTAGCTGCCACCCCCGTCTAGGACCCGTCGATCACGATAGAATCCATCTCGGCCAGGAAGGCGGGGTCCATATCGGCGCCATGCCCGGGCGCATCGGGCAGCGTGATTCTGCCCCCGTCATACTGGATACCCCCAAGAACGGGGTCGCTGGCATGTCCAGTGGCGGAGTCGAGATCGCTGAAGAGGATATTCGGCCGTGCGCTGGCCAGATGGGCGGCGGCGCTGGTTGCCAGCCGCGTCTCAAACATGCAGCCCAACTGGCAGTGAATGCCCGCCGCTTCGGCCACGGCGTCGATTTTGAGCGCATTGCTGATACCGCCGCTCTTGGACAGCTTGATATTGAAATAATCTGCGGCGCCCGCCGCGGCCAGACGATAGGCGTCATGTTGGTCAAAGAGCGATTCGTCAGCCATGATTGGGATCGGGGTGCTGCGCCGAATCTGCTGCTGCCCGGCCAGATTCCAATACGCCACCGGCTCTTCACAGTATTGCACATGATAGGGGACCAGATCGTTCAGCAGGCGAACGGCCGTCGCCACATCCCATCCCTGGTTGGCGTCGATACGCAGCAGCGTGTCGGGCCCGATCGCCGCACGCACCGCCTGCACGCGGGCCAGGTCATCTTCGTATGTTGTGCCCAGCTTGATCTTCACAGTCGTGAATCCCTGGTCAAGGACAGCCCGCGCCTTGGCGGCCATCCCCTGCGGCGTATCGATGCCGATCGTGTCGTCGGTGATCAGAACGCGCTTCTCACCGCCCAAAAAGGCATACAACGGCAGACCGGCCGTTTTAGCCGCCAGGTCATAGAGCGCCATATCAAAAGCGCTTTTCAATGTCGGATTGGCGAACAGCGCGCTGTCCAGTTCGCGCATGCGGGCCTCGATTTCCAGGGCATCTTTGCCAATGAGCAGGCGGGCCAGATCCGGCGCCATGGCCCAGTTCCCGGCCTGTGTTTCACCTGTGATTGTCGGCACAGGCGAACCCTCGCCCAGCCCGCAGCGGCCGTCCGCAGCCACAACGCGCACCAGGATGTTTTGCACATGGGTCAACGTACCCAGGGCGATGCGAAAGGGCGCTTTGCGCGCGATATTCAGCTTTGTGATTTCTATGTGGCTGATCAGTTGTGAGGACATCAAAGAGACGCCTACTCTTCTTCCCGATCTTCGGCGTACTCTTCGCTCCACTCGTGCAGGACGACCATGCTGAAGATGTCGGACTCAGTGATAATACCCACCAGGCAGCCGTCGGTCTCCGTGACCGGCAGGCCGCTGATCCGGTTTTCGAGCATGATCCGCGCCGCCTCTCCGATGGTCTGATCGGGGTGGACGGTGATTGGATCGGGGGTCATAATCTTGTCAACATCGAGACTGGTGAGCAGGTAGTTCATTTCCCAGATGCTCAGCGAAGTCGCTGGTGAAGGCTGGGCGCCGCGTACGTCTCCCAGGGTGACGATGCCGATCAAACGCCCCTCGTCATCCACCACCGGCAGGCGCCGTATCTCTTCCGAGACCATGATCTGGTGAACCTCCGGCAGGCTCGTCTCAATCTTGACCGTGATCGGGTCGGCGGTCATCCAGTTACGTACAAGTTCTCTCTTCATCGCAAGCACTCCTGAATGGCGGGTCAACTTTCCCTATTGTATCCGAAGTTTAGCGACTCAGCATTCAGCAGCACAGCGATTCAGCAAACGTGTGTTGACGCCTTCAACGGACTATCCCCGCAGCTCGCGCCACTGCCCGAGCAGTTCCTTCTCTTCCTCTGAAAGATTCTCCGGCAGCATGACCTTGATCTTGGCGTACAGGTCTCCCCGTTCTTCCGGCTTACGCAGTTTGGGCATGCCCATGCCGCTCAGTCGGAACTGTTTACCGTTGGACGTTTCCGGCGGGATAGAGAGTTTCACCGTCTTGTCCAGTCCGGCCACGTCGATCTTGCCGCCCAGCAGCGCGGTAAACAGGTCTACAGGAGCGGTCACGTGGAGGTTGTCCCCTTTGCGCTCGAAACGTTCGTCCGGCAGGACATTGACCTTCAAGTATAGGTCACCGTCTTTGCCGCCGGCGCCGGGCTGTCCCTTACCGCTCAAACGCACTTTGGATCCCGTCTTCACGCCGGGCGGAATCTTGGTCTGGATCGTACGGCCGTTGCTGTACTGCAGCGATCGCGTCGTACCGTAGAACGCTTCGTCCAGCGTCACATCCACCGCATGTTCCATATCCTGCCCGCGAATCGCCTGCGCGGCGCCGGGGCTGCCGCCGAAGCCGAAGCCAGCGGAGCTGGAACGTCCCGCGCCCGCGCCCTGGCCGAACAGCGTCTCAAAGAAATCGGAGAAACCGCCCGAGCCGCCACCTGAGCCAAACATTTGCGCGAACTCTTCGGGTGAAATTGTCTGTGTATAACCGCCACCGCCGCCGGGCGCGCGCTGGCCCCACTGTCCCCAATTGAAATCCTGGGCGCTGCCGCCCGCGCGCTCGAAGCGCTGCCATTCCGAGCCAAAGCGATCATATTTCTGCCGCTTATCGGGATCGGACAGAACCTCATTCGCCTCATTGATGTCCTTGAAGCGACCTTCAGCCGCCGTGTCGCCCTGGTTCACATCTGGATGGTACTTCCGCGCCAGTTTGCGATATGCTTTTTTGATCTCATCCGTCGAGGCGCTTTTGCTCACGCCGAGGATTTGATAATAGTCCTTATAATCCATACGGTCTCCTTACGGGGATAAGCGCGCATTGCGCACACCTAATCCACGCCAAGCCCTATTGTACGACAACACTATCAGAACTGTGTTAGAGCGAGCAGTTCGCTGCTGGCCGCTGACCTGCTCCTCCCCGCCAACGTCTCTCTAACATTCGTCTGCTAAACTGTACGTTTTCCGGGCATCATTCGGAATGGTCGTAAGAATGGGGACAGGTTATGACTCAGGGAACCTGCCTAGCAAAGCAGGTCACGGCCGTCCAGACAGCCCGCGTATTGTCGTGTCAAAGAGTCTCACCCTTGTGGGTTAGTGGGGAAACAGTATGAGCGAAAGCGTAATTGAAGTTAAACAGAGTAATTTTGAGCAGGATGTCATCCAGCGTTCGTACAGCGAACCTGTGCTGGTAGATTTTTGGGCGCCCTGGTGCGGGCCGTGTCGTATGTTGGGCCCTGTGTTGGAGAAACTGGCCAATGAACCAGGCAGCGGTTTTACCCTGGCCAAGGTCAATTCCGACCAGAATCCCGGTCTATCGATGCAGTATGGCATTCAGGGAATTCCCGCCGTCAAAGCATTCAGCAACGGCCGTGTGGTGGATGAATTCGTCGGCGCGCAGCCGGAAGGCATGGTCCGCCAATTCCTGGGCCGCGTGAAAGGGAGCGCGCAGCCTGCGCCCGCCCCTCAGCAGGCGCCACCCTCCGATCCGGCGCAGCGTTTGCAGGAAGCACGCAAAGCGCTGAAAGGGGGGACGGCTGCAAGGCCCAGAAGCTGCTCGCCGGATTCCCCGCCGGGACCCAGGCGGCGGAAGCGGGCCGCCTGTTGACTCTGGCGGAGTTCGTCTGCACCGGCGGGCGCAATGTCGGCGGAAGCGGCGAGGCGCAGGCGCAGTATGTGCAGGCCGCCTCGGCTATGCTGCGCCGCGAAACATCGGCGGCGCTCTACAGCCTGCTGGTTGCCCTCAATCATGAAACGCCAGGCGGGCAGATGAAGGCCAAGAATTTGATGGAAGCGATCTTTACCCTATTGGGTGAGACCGATCCATTGACTCAGCAGTACCGGCCGTTGGTCAAATAGGGAGCGGCCCGCCACAGGGTCGAGGCTGTCGAGAGGGATGATGCGGGATTTCAGGCAGTTAGTGGTCTGGCGCCGCGCGCACAAACTGGCCCTGTCTATCTAACAGGTGACGCAGTCGTTTCCGCTGGATGGGTGCCTGGGCACATGGGCCGAATTGAGGGGCTGCCCGCGCTCAAGATTCATGGCGCCGGCGGCCAACTGTCGAGCTCTTTGCACATCCAGTAGAAGCATTCGCCGGGTGGATAATCGTTCAGACGGCCGGTGACTTGATAGCCGTTCTTCTCATAGAATTCGCGCGCTTGAAAGCTGAAAGTCTTCAACATGGCCCGGCGGCATCCCCGCTGCCGGGCTTCGTTTTCGGCCGCCGCCAGAAGCTGCGTGCCAATGCCCTGATGCCGGTGCGCCTCACGCAGCCACAGATCATCTATATCCAGCCAGCCCCAATAGGTGTCGGCCGTCAGACCGCCGACGAGACTGCCGGCTCCATCATGCACGGCGATATTCAACGCCTGCCCGCCTGCTGCCCGAATCTCCTTGTGCGCAGGTGAGATTTCGTCATTGAACGCCTTAATCGCCTCGTGGATCTGGCGCCGCAGCTGCGGATCAGCCGTGTCGTATATCGTGATAGAAAGATCGTCGTTCGCGGTAGTCATGAAGACAAGTGTAATCGGCTGCTGTTCAATTGTCGACACGAAATTGTGAACGGTTCCCTTGCCTCAGGTCAGGTTCAGAAGAGCTTCGTATTCGTCTCTTTTTCTTGAGCCCTGCCGGCAATAGGGGAGTTGAGAGATAACCAGGCCATTGGATACGCTTCCCTGGTAGAAACCAATTAAGGCCCGCTGTGATTGGCGTTCTTGGGATTCGATTTGTATTACAATGGGTGGATGCTTTTTGTCCGAACACTATCTCGATTGCTCAGGACTGTGCCGCTACTCGCGGCAGCACTCGTCTTCCAGTCTGTTTTGTTGGTCCCGGGCGCAGAGGCTCAAGTAGAGTCGGGGCCGCTGCTCAACGAAATCATGGCCGCGAATGGTTCAACGATTGTTGACCCGGACTTTGGTGCCTTCGCCGATTGGATAGAGATTTACAACACGGGTGAGGAAGCCGTCGATCTCGGATATTTCACGCTGACTGACGATATTCAGGATCCTGTGAAGTGGTCTATTCCGCCCGGTACGATCCTGGAGGCCGGAGGGTACATGCTGTTTTGGGCCGACGGCCGTGACAGCGGCGTTCACACCAATTTTCGCCTCAGCCGGGACGGCGAGGAAGTGGCCCTCTACGATCCTGACGGCCGGTTGGTCGATATGGTCCGTTTTGGCGATCAAGCGGCGGATGCCTCCTTTGGGCGCACTGCGGATGGCGTGCCAGAGTGGGCCTTTTTCCAGCAGCCGACGCCGGGGCACATGAATGAAGGTGTGTCCGTGCCAAGTGCGATGCAGGCGCCTGTTCCGAGATTCTCTCAGCCGGGAGGACGATTTGAAGGGCCCCAAGAGGTGGCATTGAGTTCGCCGGAACCGGCAGCTGAAATCCGCTATACCTTGGATGGTTCGAAACCGCAGGCTGATTCGCCCCTCTATGCAGAACCCATAGAAGTCACGGAAACGACTGTTGTCAGAGCCCGCGCCTTTGCCGACGGCCTGCTGGCCAGCTCCATTAGTACGCATACAATCATTATCGGCGAGCAGTCCCAGCTGCCGATCATCTCACTGGCGATTGATCCGGCACACCTATGGGATCCGGTGAGCGGCATCTATGTCGATGAAAATATCGACGCACGGCGGGAATGGGAGCGGCCGGCGACTATTGCCCTCTATGAAGCGGACGGCTCGTCAGGGTTTCAGGCAGAGGCTTCCATCCGCCTGTACGGCCGTTCGGCCGTTCGCCTGCCGCAGAAGTCAGTGGCGGTATTTATCAAAGAGACTGGATATGGCGAACGCCTCACTTACCCGCTTTTCCCGGATCAGGATCTTAACGAGTATGCAGCGTTTGTCTTGCGCAGCGGCAGCGACGACTGGGCTGGAACGATGCTGCGTGATGCGATTGGCCAGGAAGCGCTGGCCGGCCATATGCAGCTGGGCACGCAGGCTTTTCGTCCCGCTTTGTTGTTTGTGAACGGCAGCTACTTTGGTATTCATCATATTCGTGAGAAACAGAATGAAGACTATCTGGTCACGCGCTATGATGCCGATCCCGAGGAACTCGACCTGCTGTTTGTAGGATATGATCACAACGCTGGCGGTAGCGACGTGAATGTTCTGCACGGCGACGCCGGCGATTATAAGGAGCTGGCAACATTTGCCCAAGGCCATGACTTGGCCGAACCAGAAAATTATGCGGCGGTGCAGACACGTCTCAACACCGATCACTTTATCGACTACATCATCGCCGAAAGCTATATGGGCAACATAAGCTGGCACCGCAACCGCAAGGTCTGGCGTGCGCAGCCCCCAAATGATCGCTGGGATTTCCTGGTCTACGATCTCGATCGCGGCCTTGGCCACCCGCATACGAATATGCTGCAGGATATCATGAACCTGGATACGCTTTTCACTGCCCTGCTGACGAACGAGACGTTCAAGAATCAATTCATTCAGCGCTTTGCCCATCATCTGAATGTGACGTTTGAGCCGGAGCGGATGGTGCTGCTCGTGGATGAGCTTGCAGAAGATATCGCGCCTGAGATAGAGCGTCATCGCGCTCATTGGCCGGTCGCCGCCTGGTGGGCGGACAATTTCGTGAGTCAAGCGCATCACAACGGCCGTCCCGCCGTAGAGGAACTGCCTGCCTGGCAGGATGAGGTCGCTTATATCCAACAGTATGTTCACGATCGGCCGCCGGCCGTGCGCCAACATCTCGTCGAGGCCTTTGCGCTCAGTGGTACCCAGTTTCTGACCCTGGACGTTAATGAGCCAGCGGGTGGGCACATCCTGGTAGAAGGGCTGCCGCTGCCGGGTACGCCGTTTACGGGCGCTTATTTTCGGGATGTTCCTTTGCAGCTGACTGCCGTTGCTGAACCTGGCTATCACTTTGTCTCCTGGCAGGGCCCGCAAGCCGGCCGCCAGGAAACGGTGACGCTCTTGCTCACGAGCAACGAAACGATGACGGCCGTCTTTGAGCCAGATCGCCTGCCAATATCCTGGCTCGATCCGCGCGGGCCGCGCGGCTGGCTTTCAGGACTTGGTCTGCTGCTTCTCCTGGTCGCAGTAGTTCAATTCGCCAGGCGGCATCCCCGCCGCTGAATGGGCCGCAGGGCTTTGCTTGCGGTTTCTCGATGAGATATGCGGCAGGTACGGTGTCGGTGAGCCGGAAGCCGTACTTGGAGAGGAAGAGTTGGCCTCCGGCGGCATGCATGGTTTTGGCATCGACCTGCAGGATGACGAGATTTCCGTGGCGATGGCAGGCTCTGCTCGCGGTCTCGATGCCCGCGGATAGGTGGACGTGCTGCCGAAATGCTCCTTGCGAGAACGCGCGTTCTGAGGCAAAATGCATGCTCTACCGATATGCATTCTAGCGAGGAAAGAGACGTGGCATCCCAGACTTGTCCTATTTGCCGTTCCGGCAACCCGGCGGGTAACAGTTTCTGTGGAAATTGTGGCGCAGAGCTTCAAGAGCGCGCACTGATCATCAGCGCGCCATCTCCCTTGCAGATCGGCGACAGCCAGATGGCGACGCCGCAGTTGAAAGCCCTGGTAGTGACCGTAGCGGTCGGCGCGGCGACACTGCTGGCTGAGGCGGGTCTGGTCTACTTGCAGCGCCGTGTATCGACGATGGAACGGCCGTCCCTGTCCCCGCGCAAAAAGAACCCTCCCGCCGTTGAAGAAAGCGCCATCGTGCCCGTGCAGCCGTCAAACGGCCGTGTGATCACGGTAGTCAGCGAACGTGTCGTGGAGGAGAAACGGTGGGGCCGCCCCGTGCGCCGTGTTGTCGAACGCTTCGCCTGGCGCGGTGAAGAACGGGATAGCTATTAATTATTGAACTGCTGGCTTCCTGAATTGTTTTTGCTCGGGCTCACGCCGGTAAGGAAGATGATAGCGTGTAGCGCCGGCCGTTTCCTCTCTTCTTCTCTCCTGCTACTGGTTCCTCTCCTGCCACTGCTTTTCGTAACAGCCTGCGCTGCCGAACCTGCGCCGGCCGTTGATCTGGCAGCGCAGCCCTATAGTCCTGCCGTTTCGACGCCCCACAGCCCAGCTGCACTGTCACCCAGCAACCCTACCCCTTTGCCATCCCGTGGTTCTGGTATGGCGCGAACCGATAGCTCCGTCACAGCGCCATCCGATAACGCTTCCACGCCGCTGCCGGGCAGCAGTGCCACCTTGCAGCCCGCAGTCGACGCAGCGCTCCCGACCTACGCGCCGCTGGATCCGGTCCTGCCGACGCCGGAGATTCCCGTACCTACCCCCGTTTCCCTTTTGCAGGGGTCCGAAGGGGTCACGTTCTTTGCCCTTCTGGGCAACGATACCGGCCCCAAACGGGGAGGGCGCACAGACAGCATTCTTTTAGTCGCAGTGGATCCGCTGGCGAAGCGGGCGACTTTGCTTTCACTGCCGCGCGATCTCTATGTTGTCATTCCCGGCTGGACGATGCAGCGCATCAATCTCGCCTACCCGCACGGCGCGCAAGAGGGTGGGACGCTTCTCAAGGAGACGTTGGCTTACAATCTCGGTCTGCGTATAGACTACACGGTCCGCGTAGGTTTTGACGGCTTCAAACGTATTGTTGATGCCCTCGGCGGCATTGATGTCGTGGTCAACTGCCCGGTCACTGATTGGCGGCTGAAGGCGCCGCAGCTTGACCCGGCGGTCGAAGAAAACTGGGAGCTGTTTGAACTCAGCTACGGAGTTCAGCCGATGGATGGCGAGCTGGCCCTGTGGTATGCGCGCTCGCGGCGCAGCACAAGTGACTTCGATCGCGGACGCCGCCAGCAGAAGATCTTGCGCGCCTTGTGGCAGGAGGTGCGCGGTTCGCCGGAGAAAGTGGCGCAGCTGCCGGCGCTTGCTCGGGCACTGTGGACGGCCGTTGACAGCGATCTAGCCATTGACGAGGCGCTGACCCTGCTCAGGCTGCTGTCCGAAGCGGATGGCTACAGCGTGCGCAGCCTGCTTCTGCCGCAGGAAGCGCTGCGGGCGTGGACGGTGCCCGCCAGCGGCGAGGCGGTGCAGCTGCTGGATTTCGCCCTGGCACAGGCCACGCTGCACGAGCTTGTCGGCGAGCCGGCGCTGCACACGGCTGTCGACTCACCAATTCGTGTAGCCATTCAGAGTGAAGATTATGTGCTCTACCAGCAGGTGGCAGAGAATCTCGCCTGGTATGGCTTTGAGCCGGTCTATGAAGCGCCGCACGCGCAGCCCGTTGAAGATACGACAATCATTTATTACGGCGATTCCTTGAAAGGCGCATACGCCGATCGCCTTGCCTGGATACTTCGCCAGGAAACGGCCGTTATTCAGCTGCAAACGAGACGCGCCGGCGAAACCGTGGATTACCGCGTTCGCCTCTCCCCGACCTACAACCCCTGTCTCAACTATCTGGCCGGGCCGCCTAAATAGAGGGCAGTTTCGCTGGCCCGCCCGCACAGCATAGACGGCATCTATACTGGCTGCGAAATCTTTGGATCCTCTTGCCGAGATAGCAGACGCAGTAAAGCCCGCTGCGCGCCCGTCACAGCCTCTGTGCTCGCTGAGCCTTCACCATGCCTTCATGTCCGAATATCCCGCCGAAAATAGATGCCCGCCCGCAGATTGCCGATTACAATAGGGGGCCATGACCTACCTCGAGAAACTTCAAGCTGTTCAAGAAAAGAATAACTCTTGGCTCTGCGTGGGCCTCGATCCCGATCCAGCCAGGCTGCGCGTCGATGTGTTGAAATGGGACGAACCCATCTTGCCCTTCAATAAGGCGATTATCGACGCCACGGCCGATCTCGTCTGCGCCTTCAAACCCAATCTCGGATTCTATTTGACCTGGGGCGCGGCGGGCATCATCGCCCTGGAACGCACCATCGCCTATATCCCCGACCACATTCCCGTTATTCTCGACTGCAAAACGGGTGATATCGGCCATACACAGGCTGCCTGGGGACTCGGTCTTTTTGATGAATGGTCCGTTGATGCCATTACCGTCAACCCCTATGTCGGTGAGGAGGCGGTCCTGCCGTTGATTGGCGAGCGTCCGGACAAAGCAGTCTACATTCTGGCGCGTACATCCAATCCCAGCGCCACCCAGTTCCAGGGCGACCTGGGCGCCGGGGAAGGGCTGTCCGCTGAGGTGCTGCGCCAGAGCCAGATGTGGCCGACAGCAGGACACAAGGGGTATGTGGTCGGCGCGACCTATCCACCGGAGCTCGCCGCGGCCCGTGAACTGGCGCCAGCGGCCAATTTCCTCATACCCGGCATTGGCGCGCAGGGGGGCAGTCTGCAAGCGGCCGTACGTTATGGACCGGATGAGGTCGCCGGTCCCGTGATCAGCGCCAGCCGCAGCATCCTCTACGCTGACATGGTCGGCGATTTCGCCGGCGCAGCCCGCCTGGCGGCCGAGGCGCTGCGCCGGCAGATTAACGAGCTGCGTTGACAGTCGTAAAACGCGGCTGCTATTTGCTGATTCTTGCGAACCGCGAATCCTACGCAGCCGATTTTGATAACTGCTAATCTCTGATGAGTAACCTCTGGCCAACTGGTCCCCGGCAGCCAATACTCAGCCGCGCCGTTGTGCATGTGTGGCAAAGCGGGCTGGATGTGCCGGCGGGGGACCTCGCCTATTACGCCGCGCTGCTGGCTGAGGATGAGCGTGAGCGAGCGAATCGTTTTCATTTTGAGCGCGATCGCAATGCTTACACTGCCGGGCGGGGGATGCTGCGCGACTTACTCGGCCGTTATCTCTCAGAGCCACCCGCTGTGCTGGAAATTTCGTATAGTGAATATGGTAAGCCACTCTTACACGGCAGCGACTTGCAGTTTAATCTCGCCCATTCCGGCGGGATCGTGCTCTTTGCCTTTACGTTGCAGGCGATGGTCGGCGTTGATCTGGAGGTGGAGCGGGAGATGTCTGATGCAGTGGCCATTGCTGAGCGCTTCTTCTCCCCTGGCGAGCGGGAGACCCTCCGTTCGCTGCCGCAGGAGGAGCAGATACCCGCCTTCTTCCGCTGCTGGTCGCGCAAGGAAGCGTTCATTAAGGCGGTTGGGGAGGGACTTTCCTACCCGCTGGATGCCTTCGATGTGAGCCTGGCCCCCGGTGAAGAGGCGCGCCTGCTCGCTGTTCGCGGCAGCGCCGCTGAGGCGGCGAATTGGTCGCTGCGGTCGCTGGAGCTCCCGGTAGGATACCAGGGCGCACTCGCTGTCAATTGCGGCGGCAGGCCGCCGGAAATACAATGCTATCAATTATAGTTGTAGCGCGGATTGATAAGTCGATGCTCCATTTACCCTATCGCGCTTCAGAATAACCGCCAGCGGTCTCAATTGACGGTATTGAGGAGATCGAGGGGGTTGACATTTCGCCCGGCCCGTTTGTCATAGACATTGAGATGCGTATGGTAGCCGCAGTCGCGGTTGCGGCATGAGTTGCCGGCCATGTCGCGCGTGTTGCCCCGGTTGCTTTCCGTGCCTACCTGCTCCCCGATGGCCACTTCCTGGCCGGCCTGCACGCTGTAATTGCCGTGCAGCATGGTCACTTCATAGGCTTCGTTGCTGATCACCAGCGTCGGGTTGCCGATGCCGTCGACGTAGAGTGCTGAAACACGGCCGTTAATTGGCGACAGCACCGGTTCCCCATTGCCCGCCGCCAGATCAATGGCATAATGCCCGTAGGACATGCCGTGCGGGCCCTGGGTCAGGATATAGTCGACATAGGGAATCATGAACGCCTCGGCAGCGGGCAGGGCGGCCGGCGGCGCCACGGGAACTGCGGGCGCTTCTTCAACTGCCTGATCCTGCACCTGCACCGGCGAGATTTCCACCGCGCGCTCGCCGAAATCCAGGCGGCTAAGGCCGGCGGTCAGGGCAATAACGATCAGCAATACAGCGCCCAGCGTGATCACGTCAATCGGGATCGTTCTGCCGGCCTGGACATACTCGGTGTACCCATCTTCGTCAGCCCACTCGACGGCATACCAATCATCATCTTGCGGAAAATAGGTTGCGGTCATCGCCTGCCTCGTGCATGCATGATACTTGAGTAGAACATGCGTTCTATTCTAGCAGAGAGCCTGCCATGTGTCGAGTCCAAAATTCGATTTCGTAGGGGATGTCCGCCCAAGTTGCGGTAGAATGGAGCGCCGCGGCCGGAAGTAGCGTGCAGCCTGATTGTGACCGGCCCGCCGAAACCTATGCGCCGCATCTTTGCTGTCATACTGCCTCTTATCGCCATTGTCATGGTCGCCTTCGCCATCATCCGCACGGCGATGACGCCCAGTGAGCTGCCGGCGGCCGTCCCTAACTTCGCGGCGACCGCCGCCTCGACGTTACCGACGGCTACGCCCAGCCCCGTGCCCACGCAGGCGGTGGTGCACAGCGTCAGCGCCGGGGATACGCTGCTGGGTATTGCCCTGCGTTACGACGTGGAAATGGAGGCGATTATCGCGGCCAATGAAATGCGCGACCCGGATGTGCTCGATATCGGCCAGGAGCTGACCATTCCGGGGCTTTCTCTGCCCACGCCGGTGCCCCTGGATCAGATTCAGGCCGCCCTTGGCAGCGCGGCGGACGTGGTGCCGAAACCCGCTTTTGTCGCTGTCAATAACATTCCGGAGGGGGATTTCATCCTCTTTTCAGACGAGGCGCTGCTGTTGGCCGGCAGGACGTATGCGCTTGGCCAGGAAATGGGACGCAACCCACGGGCGTTTACCACGGCCGGCGACAGCACGACGGAAATTCCCTTCTTCCTGGGACGGTTCGACGGGGGTCCTTATGACCTGGGTGAATACGCCTACCTGCAGTCTGTGATTGATTTCTTCCAGGGCTCGTTCAACCATGACAGTGTCAGTGTGCGCGTCGGGCTGCATGCCTGGACGCTCTTTGACCCTACCTGGTCGGACAAGACGCAGTGCCTCTCCAATGAGGCACCGCTGCCCTGTGAAATCCGCCTACACAACCCGAGCATCTTGCTGATCCGTCTGGGCTCGAACGATTACGGCGTGCCCGCATTGTTCGAGGAAAGCATCCGCCAGGCTGTGGACTATGCGCTAGAGCAGGGGGTCATCCCCGTTATCGGCACCAAGGCGGATCGCGGGGAGGGGAGCGATGAAAACAACAACCTTCTGCGCCAGATTGCCGCTGATTACAATCTGCTGCTGTGGGATTATGATCTTGTCGCCGGGACTCTTCCCGGGCGTGGTTTGGACCAGGATAATGTGCATATGACGACTTATTATGCCCACGATTACACACAGCCCGAGGCGTTCCAGCGGGGACATTCGGTACACAACCTGACCGCTCTCATGGTTCTTGATACGATATGGAAAGAGGTTATACTTGCCCAGAAATAGCCAGGTACACTGCGTCTTTCAATAGGAACCATGTCTTGTTGATCCGGCCGCACTTGCACCGGGTGCTGCTGGCAAGGACAACATGGGTTTAGCCCGTTCGATTGGCTGGCTGCAGAAATCATTCTGCCGCGCTCGTAACGCAAGGACCACATAGCCATACTGCCGGAGCGGTTTGCCTCCGGCTTTTTTGAATGATGGAAAAACGAACAATCATTTTTCAACTGCTGGGGATACTCTTACTAGGTGCGCTGCTCGGCGCCTGCGGTAGCTCCGGGCCAGATCCCACGCCAACTATTGAGGTGATTACCGGCCCGGATGTACGGCCGACTGAGGTGATCCCGCCGACGCCTACTTTGCGCGGTGAAACGCCGACCGCCGCACTACCCGAGGAACCCCCGCTCGAGGAAGCGGCCCAGCCGGAGGTAGTTGAGGAAGCTGGCGAAGAGGCGCCGACCGAGGCGCCGGAAGCGGAGGTCGTGGCTACGGAGACCGTCGAACCGACCCTGGAACCAACGGCGGAGCCGCCGCCCGACAGGGCGATCAACATGATGCCCGCCTCCGAATTCATCCTGATGTCCCCGGCCGTGCGCGAGAATGTACGCGCCATTTATGCCCAGGGACAGGCCTACGGCCGTAATCCCAACACCTTCTCTATCCTGGGTGACAGCCTCATCGCCACGCCGCAGTCATTGGCCCAATGGGATCAGGCGACTTACACCCTGGGTGATTACGCTTATTTGCAGCCGTCTATCGACCAGTTTGCAGGATCTTTCGGTCGCTATGGCCCCAGCGTGCGTGTTGGCCTGCACTCCTGGTCCGTCTTCGATCCCTTGTGGGCTGACAAGGAATTCTGCCAGGCGAACGAAGATGTGCTTACCTGTGAACTGCGACTGAACAATCCCAGCATCATGCTCGTCTTCCTCGGCTCCAATGATGCCGGGGCGCCCGGCGGCTTCAAGATCAATTATAAGCAGGCGATCGAATCGTTGATCGCCAACGGCGT
Source organism: uncultured Chloroflexia bacterium (assembly GCA_963767495.1). Classification (GTDB taxonomy): domain Bacteria; phylum Chloroflexota; class Anaerolineae; order Promineifilales; family Promineifilaceae; genus JAACFF01. The sequence continues at coordinate 51,501 of CAVYDY010000004.1, read as the reverse complement.
CGTGCCCATCCTGGCCACCAAGGCGGATCGCTTTGAAGGACCGGACAACGCCAACAACCTGGCGATTCGCGAAGTAGCCGCCGAGCTGCAGGTCCCGCTGCTGGAGTTTGATCTGCTGGCCAACACCCTGGCGGGGCGCGGCCTGGGACCTGACAATGTCCACCTGACTTTCCTGGAACCGCTCGACTACACCTCTCCCGGATTGATGTCCATCGGTTATCCGGTACATAATCTGGCCGTGCTGATGATCCTTGATGAAGTTCGGCGGGAAGTAGCGCCGGAGACAGAGTAGCAGGATTGGGGCAGGATGCGCGGAAATGTAGGCATCAAGTTAGTGAAGCAGTAGGTATATGACCATGAAATTAGCCAGACTTCTTTTGATAACGCTCTTCATGATGGCGCTGTTGGCGGCCTGTGGCGGATCGCAGGCCGGCGATCCTGTGGTGACCGTGGAGAGCTATTTACAGGCCAAAGCGGAAGGGGACGCGAACACCGTCGGACAGCTTCTCTGTTCCGACATGGAAAGCGTTCTGGAACGGGAAGCGCGTACGTTTGAGAGCGTCAGTGATGTGCGGCTTGAAGGCATGGCCTGCCAGCGCGTTGGCGACAGCGACGTGGTCAGCTGTTCGGGCAAATATGTAGCCACCTATGGCGCCGAAGATACCGAGTTCCCACTTGGCTCCTACGCTGTTGTCAGTGAGGATGGTGAGTGGAAATGGTGCGGCGAGGCGGCTCCGTAAATGAGAGCGCTGTTCTCGCGTGAGAATCTTCTCGCCCTGGCGTTGTGCCTGATCGTTTTGCTGCTGATCATCATGATGAGCGACAGCACACCGCAATGGATTTACCAAGGATTTTGAGCGGGCGGGCGAAACAGACTCGCAGCGAATCAGCAGGTCAGCAGGTCAACCGCTCAGCAGTTCATTTTCACGCCCCCGGTTTTGGACTGGCGGCCTTGCTGCCGCTGTTCCTCGCTGTTTTTCTGAATGGCTGCACGGCCGTCGAGCTGCCGGGAGCAATCGGACAGGTTTTTTCAACAACGCCAACGCGTGATAGCCTCGTCGTCGTACCCTATGAGACCGCTGAATCTTCGGGTGCGGCAGCGTCCGCCCTGCAGGCCATCACGCCGACGGCGCCGCCCACGGCGACCATGACCGCTTCGCCGACCGCCACGGTAACGGCCGTTCCCACAGACACCCCCACGCCGACGCCCACACCCACGGAGACGCCCGCTCCGACGCCCAGCGATACCCCTACCGCCACGCCTGCCCCCATTGACGTTGGCGGCATACCGCTGGATGAAATCATCGTCATGTCGCCCGCCGTGCGTGAGCGCGTTCGCCAGACCTTCGCCCTCGGCCGCGAACTCGGCCGCAATCCCAATGCCTTCTCCAAGATTGGCGACAGCGTCGCCCTCACACCCCATTACCTGACTCGCTTCGATTCCGGCCCCTATGAGCTGGGGGAGTATGCCTACTTGCAGCCGGCCATTGATCAGTATGCCGGTTCATTCGAACGGTACGGCGTGGCCACGCGCATCGGCCTGCATGCCTGGTCGCTCTTCGATCCGCTGTGGGCCAACAAAGATTGGTGCCAGCCCAACGAACATATGGTGGACTGTGAAATCCGGCTGCACAATCCCAGCGTGCTGCTCATCCGGCTCGGATCGAACGACGCCGGCGCTGAGAAAGCGTTTGACGACAATATGCGCGCCCTGGTTGAGACCGCTCTGCAGTACGGCATTGTGCCCATTATGGCTACCAAGGCGGATCGCTTCGAAGGACCCGGTGATCGCAACAACACGATTATTCGCCAGATCGTGGCTGACTACGACCTACCGCTCTGGGACTTCGACCATGTGGCCAGCATCATCCCCGGACGCGGCCTCGGTGGCGACCAGGTGCACATGACCATGGCTGACAGCAACGATTACACAGATCCTGAATCATTTGAACGCGGCTATCCGGTCAGTGATCTGACCGCCTTGATGTCACTACATGCCGTCTACCTGGAGTCATTGAGCGCCGGTGACACTTGATCTGCTGTTCATCCTCGTTCTGGTGGGCGCCGCTTTTCTCTACGCGGCTCTCGTCCCCGGCCGCGGCCGGAGCTGGGCGCTGCTTATCGGCAGCGTCGCCGCCATCTACTGGCTGCAGCCCTCGCTCCCCGTCCGTTTCAGCAGCTTCATCCTGCAAACGACGACGGTCCTGCTGACGGTGGCCAGCTGGTGGCTGACGCGCGCGGGGAATTCGGAATCTGGATCTGGGAATAGCCAGGACGATCCGCAGGTCGCAGCGCCAACATCTAGAACCGAAGACCGCATCACGCTGCTGGTCATCGGTCTGATTGTCGTCGCTATGGCCCTTAACCGTTACCTTGCCTTTGATGTGCGCATAACGGCCGATCGGCCGCCGCCGCCTCTCGCTGTAGCTGCGGTCTTCGGCTCCCTGGGATTCTTACTCCTGGCGCTCATGCGCCGTCAGAAGGCAGCGGCGTCAAAACGGGCGCTGAACGCGGCTGTTCTGATCATCGTCGTGTTGTTGATCATCCTCAAGTGGGATCCGGTGGCCGAGCGCCTGGCCGCCGTCTGGCGCAGCGTGGGCGGGCAGGACGCCTCCCTCGCCGCGCCGAGCGATCTCGCCTGGTTGGGCTTCTCCTACGTCGCCTTCCGCCTCATCCATACGTTCCGTGATCGCCAGAGCGGCATTCTGCCTGATCTCTCGCTGCGTGACTACGTGATCTATGTGCTCTTCACGCCTGCCTACATCGCCGGCCCGATCGATCGTGCCGAGCGTTTCCTCGGCGATCTGCGCGCGTTGCCGGAGATGGTTGGCCTGGATGGCGCGCGCTTCGCCGAAGGGGGCACGCGTATTCTCAGCGGCATGTTCAAGAAGTTCGTCATCGCCGACGGCCTGGCACAGGGCATGTCCCTGACGCCGCTGAACGGGATGCAGGCTGACTCAACCGCCGGTCTATGGCTGCTGCTTTATGGCTACGCCTTTCGCCTCTTCTTTGATTTCAGCGGCTATACCGATATCGCCATCGGCCTCGGTATCTTGTTTGGCATTCGCCTGCCCGAGAACTTCAACCGCCCCTACCTGGCGACCACGATCACCAGTTTCTGGCAGCGCTGGCATATCACGCTCAGCGACTGGGTGCGCTTCTATGTCTTTTCGCCGCTGTCGCGCAGCCTGCTGCGCCGCAAACCACGGCCGTCGCCAACTCTGATCGTCCTCGTTTCCCAGCTGGCGACGATGATCGTCATCGGTCTCTGGCACGGCATCACGATCAACTTCTTCATTTGGGGTGTCTGGCACGCCCTGGCGCTCTTCGCCCACAAACAGTGGAGCGATCGCACGCGCAAATGGTACCGCGGTCTAAAAGAGAAGCCGTGGCAAAAACGGGCCTGGACCTTCTTCACCTGGTTCCTCACGTTCCAGTATGTCGTCCTCGGCTGGGTCTGGTTCCTGATGCCTACGCCGCAGATGGCCCTGCAGACCTTCGCCAAGCTGTTCGGGATGGGAGGGTAGCTGCTCATGGAAGAAAGCAAGAGAGCCATCAACTGGGGAGTCCCGCTGCGCGTGTTGGGCAAAGCGGCCGTGCTGTTCCTCCTGATCAACCTGCTGTTCGCCCTTTTCGCGCCGCCTGATCTCTTCGGTCGTCTCAGCCTCTACAACTGGCTGCTGCCCGGCCGGGAGCGCCTCCCCTATGGTGAAAACAGCGCCCTGGCCTACAACCTCAGCCTCTTCAATCTACCCGCCATGCTGGCCAGCCACGAGCTGCAGGCGGAGAAAGCGGAGGACGAATACCGCGTGCTGCTCATTGGCGATTCCGCCGGCTGGGGCTGGTTCCTGGAAAATGAGGACACGCTGGCCGGGCAGCTGAACGACATGGCTTTGCTGCGCGACGACGGCAGGCGGGTTGTCGTCTACAATCTCGCCTATCCGGTGATGTCGCTGACCAAGGATTTGATGTTCCTTGACGCCATCCGCGACAGCGACGCGGATCTCATCCTCTGGCCGGTCACCCTGGAATCCTTCCCGCGTGACAAACAGCTCTTCGCGCCCATTGTGCAGCAGAACCCGGACAGGATACGGCCGTTAATCGACACGTACGACCTGCTGCTCGATGAACAGGATCCGCGCTTCGTTGATCCCGATTTCTTCGACCAGACCGTCGTCGGCCGTCGGCGGGGCCTGGCTGATCTCATCCGCCTGCAGCTCTACGGCTTCTCCTGGGCCGCCACCGGCATCGACCAATACATACCCGACGAGATTCCGCTGCGCCGTTCAGATTTCGAAGCGGACATCAGCTGGCAGGGGTACGAGGAACCGGTCGAATTCACCGCCCAGGATCTTGCCTGGGAGGTCCTCGATGCCGGGCGGGAAATGGCCGCCGGGCTGCCGCTGCTGCTGGTCAATGAGCCAATCTACATTAGCAGCGGCACGAACAGTGATCTTCGCTATAATTCCTTCTACCCGCGTTGGGCATACGATCAATACAGGCGGCTGTTGGCTGAAAAAACGGCTGCCGAAGCGTGGATCTACCTGGACCTCTGGGACGCGATCGCGCCTGAGGAGTTCACGGACACGCCGGTTCACCTGACCCCGCAGGGCTCCAGACAGCTTGCGGAGTTGATCGCTCCGGGCATATTGAATGCGGAGTAAATGGAAGATCGGATTTCCACAGAAGAGGCAACGACTGAATGAGTGAGTCTGAACTACGAGAAAAGCTGCGAGATTTTATCGTCCGCGAACTGATCCGCGACGACGAATATGAATTGGAAGATGACGAAGGGATTATCACCGGCGGTTTGATGGATTCCTTCTCCCTGGCCGAGTTTGGCGTCTATATCGAGCAGGCGTTCGACGTCTATATTCCGGACGCCGATCTGACGGTCAGCAAGATGGATACGCTGGATCAAATGGTCGCGCGCGTGATGAGCGACCCCAAGATGGCCTAGCCGCGCCGGCATTGCCGTCCCCCGACCTCGCCCATGCTCTCCCTGGCCAATCGTGACACCTACCGGACGCTGCTTGACGCCGCCGCTTTAGACGGCAGCGAGGCGGCCCGTGACGCCATTATCTATGTCGCCGGCGGCGCCGCGCCGCAGCATATCAGCCGGGCGGCTTTTCGGGCCGCCGCGCAGCGCTACGCCGATGCGCTGTTGGCCCTTGGCGTCGCCCCGCGCGATCTGGTGGTCATCGCCCACACGCAGAACCTGGAAAGCATTTACGCCTTCTGGGGCGCGATGCTGGCCGGCGCTGTTCCCTCCATGTTTCCTACGCTGACCGAAAAGCTGGCCCCGCAGATCTACATGCAAAACATGGCCGAGCTGGTCGCGCTGTCCGACGTGCGCCTGATCCTGACCACGGACGATCTGGCCCCGCTGCTTGACGAGCAGGTCGGCTGCGCTGTTTACGGTTCCCGCGCCCTATCCCGGGCTCTGGAAAGCAGCGGCGGCAGCGGTCACACAGCGCTGCCCACGCCCCCTAATCCGGGCGAGATCGCTTTCTTGCAGCATTCGAGCGGCACTACCGGCCTGCAAAAAGGGGTGGCGCTCTCCCATACGGCCGTCCTGAACCAGCTGGCCAGCTACAGCGAAGCGATCGCCCTGGCTGCTGATGATGTCATCGTCAGCTGGCTGCCGCTCTACCATGACATGGGTCTCATCGCCGGTTTCCTGCTGCCCCTGATGCAGGGCATACCGCTGGCGCTCATGTCACCCTTCGACTGGGTGAGCCATCCGGCGCTGCTGCTTTCGGCCATCGACCAGTTCCAGGGCACGCTGACCTGGCTGCCCAATTTCGCCTACAACCATATGGCCCGCCGCGTACGTGACCGCGACCTGGCAGGTGTATCGCTGGCCGGTATGCGCATGTTCATCAACTGCTCCGAGCCTGTGCGCCAGGACAGCCACGACCTGTTTCTGGAACGGTTCCGGCGTATCGGCGCGCGGCCGGAGCAGCTGGCCGTCAGCTACGCTATGGCCGAGAATACATTTGGCGTCACGCAGACGCCGCCCGGCGAAGGGGCGCGCTGTGATGTGGTGGATAGGATCGCCCTGGAAGAGCGGCGCACGGCCGTTCCCGCTGCCCACGACCATCCGCACGCCGTAGTCATGGTGTCCTGCGGCCCGGCGATCAAGCACACGGCCGTTCGCGCTGTTGGCGAGCGGGGCGAGATTCTGCCCGACCGGCAGGTTGGCGAGCTGGCTGTGCAGAGCGACTGCATGCTCACCGGCTATTACGGCCGTCCTGATCTGCAGCCCTTTCAAGACGGCTGGTACCTCACCGGCGACATGGGCTACCTCAGCGGCGGCGAGGTCTACATTATCGGCCGTTCCAAGGATCTGATCATCAACGCCGGCAAAAATGTCTACCCGCAGGACATCGAGGCCATCGTCAACGGCGTACCCGGCGTGCATGCCGGCCGCGCCGTCGTCTTCGGCGTCTACGACAAGCGGGAAGGCACCGAGCTGCTCGCTGCCGTCGCCGAAGTGGGCACAGAGGACAAGGCGGAACGCAAAGCGATCGGCAAACGCATCCGTCAGGAAGTTGCCCGGCAAAGCACGGTCACGCTCAGTTTCGTCAAGCTCGTCGGCGCCAAATGGCTGATCAAGACCTCCAGCGGCAAGATCGCCCGCGCCGCCAACTGGGATAAGTGGCGGCAGGAAATAGAGAACAGAAAAGAGAAAACGAAAAACTGAGCGCCGCGCACGAGAACTGGGAAAGGGGCCAACTGCCCAACGTATAACCTATGAATATCGAGATTATGGCCATTGTGGCCGCGCTTGCTTCGGCAGTCGCCTGGGGAGCCGGCGATTTTGGTGGCGGGTTGTCCGCGCGCCACAATGACGCCTATTCCGTGGTGCTGGTTTCTCGCCTTGCCGGCCTTATCTTTCTCCTGCTGCTTCTGCTCATCGTTCGCGAAGCGCTGCCTCCAACGGCCGATTTGCTGCTTGCCGCCTTCGGCGGGATTCTGGTCACGCTCGCCCTGGTTCAATTCTATCGCGAGCTGGCCGGCGGCCGTATGGGCATTGTCGCGCCGCTGACGGCCGTTGTCACGGCGAGCGTCCCCGTCCTCTTCAGCGCCGTCACCGAAGGGCTGCCCAGCGCCAGCCAGATCATCGGCATCCTGCTCGCCCTGCTCTCCATCTGGCTGATCACACGCAGCGGCAGTCACGGCAAAGTCAGCTGGCGCGATCTCAGCGTCATTCTGCTCATTGGTCTGCTCTTCAGCAGCTTCTTCATCATCGTTGGCACGATCAGCGAGCGCAGTGTCCTCTGGCCGCTGGTCACCGGCCGCGCCTCATCGCTGATCTTCATCCTGATCATCATGATTACCATGCGCCGCCAGAGCCTTGCTATCGCACGCCGCCAGCTCCCGCTCATGGTCGTCACCGGGCTGCTCGATGTTGGCGGCAGCGCCTTCTTCGCCTTCTCCAGCTCTTTGGGCCGTCTGGACATCGCCGCCGTCCTCGCCTCCCTCTTCCCGGCCGTCACCGTCCTCCTCGCCAAAGTCGTACTCGACGAGCAGGTCAGCAGCCGCCAATGGATCGGCGTTGCCGTCGCTCTCGCCGCGATCATCCTGATCACCCTGTAGTCCTGGGACGGCCCGTTCTGCAGACGCGGCATCCCTGCCGCGCGGCCGGTGCAGATCATGCGTAGTGCGGAGAGGCACGGGGGCCTTTCCCTGCGGCCCTCCTACCAAACTTGCTATATACTTGCCTTATCAGCAACAAACAGGGTGACCCATGCAGCACGAATTGACCTACCAACTAGACCGGCAAGAAACCCCACAGCAGGGCATGCGCCGCATTATCTTGGAGCAGGTGGCGTACGTCCATGGCCTCATGATCGATCCGCAGCCCACCCCCGAAAAGGCGGTGCATGAGGCGCGCAAGAGCTTCAAGCGCATTCGCGCCGCCCTGCGCCTGGTACGTGAGGAAACGGGGGAAGCATGGTTCCACCGTCAGAACCGCCTTTACCGTGACGCCAGCCGCGTGCTGGCCCCCGCGCGCGACAGCACGGTCCTTGTATTGACCCTCGACGCAGTCGCGGAAAGCTATGCGGAGGTCGTTTCGCCGGCAAGTTTCGATCCAATTCGTCGCCAATTGGCAGTACGGCATAAACAGATAGTCCATGATTTACTCGTTGACCAGGATATAACGGCCGTTGTCGCCCAACAGATGGAAGCGGCACGGGCCCCTATAGACCAACTGCCGCTCAGCAGCCTCGATTTCAGCGCATTTGCCGGGGGTCTGCGGCGTGTCTACAAGCGCGGCCGTAAGGGGATGGCGCGCGCCTATGCCGATCCGGCCGATCCGGCCAACTTCCACGAGTGGCGCAAACGCGTCAAATATCTGTGGCACCACCTGGATATCCTGAACGGCAAGCAGCCGCGGCTGCTTGCAGAGTTGGCCGAAGACCTGCACCAGCTCTCAGACTACCTGGGCGACGCCCACGACCTCGTCCAGCTTAGAAAAACCCTGCTTGCCGAACCCGCCCTCTTCGCCGCTGAAGCCAACCTGACCACGCTGCTGGCGCTCATCGACCGCCGCCGCCGCGCCCTCGAAGAAGCGGCCCGGCCGTTGGGCCGGCAGATTTACGCCGAAACCCCGCGCACATTCACCGCTCGCCTCGCCTCCTACTGGCAGGCATGGCGGCAGGAAACGACCTGAAGCACTTGACGGCATCATAGACGCCCGACGCTGAGGCTTTGCGCACCATCGAAGGCGAGCGGTTGACGGTGACTTGTTTCGTTTATTCTCAAGTTCCGGAGGAGCCAACGCAATGACCATCATAATCCCGCTGCAGGACCTCACCCAGGCCGATATCGCCACCGCCGGCGGCAAAGGCGCCAACCTAGGTGAACTTGCCGCCGCCGGTTTTCCCGTCCCCCGCGGCTTCGTCCTCACCACCGCCGCCCACGACGCTTTCCTGCGAGATAACGAGCTGCATGACCTGATCGGCGACCTCGCCGCCGCCGTGACCGCCGCCAATCCTGAATCGGCAGGCGCCGCCTCACTGCAGATCACGCAGCTCATTCTCGAGGCCGCGATCAGCGATGAAATCAAAGAAGCCCTGCTTGCCGCCTGCAGCGCATTGGGCGCGTCTCCCGTCGCCGTCCGTTCCTCAGCAACGGCCGAAGATCTCCCCCACGCCAGTTTCGCCGGCCAGCAGGACAGCTTCCTCAATGTCAGCAGTCCCGCGGCGCTTCTCGACGCCGTCAAAGCATCCTGGGCCAGTCTGTGGAGCGCGCGCGCCCTCGCCTATCGCAGCCGCATGGGCATCGGCAGTGAGGCCCTCTCCATGGCTGTCATCATCCAGCAGATGGCCCCCGCCGAAGTCTCCGGCATTCTCTTCACCGCTGACCCCACCACCGGCGACCGCGGCGAACTGCTGATCAACGCCTCCTACGGCCTCGGCGAAGCGATCGTCTCCGGCCAGGTCACGCCCGACACGATGCGCCTCGATCGCCAGACCATGGCCGTCAAAGAGATCACGCCCGGCAGCAAAGAGATCATGATCCTGCCCGCCGCGGAAGGGGGTACCACCACCCGGCCTGTCGCCCCGGCGCAGCGCGCTCAAGCCGCCCTGACCGCGGAGCAAGGCGAGGCGTTGGCTGCGCTCGCCCTGCAGGTCGAATCCCATTTCGGCGGCGTCCCCCAGGACATCGAATGGGCCGCCGCCGGCAGCGAAATCTCGCTCCTGCAGTCCCGCCCGATCACCAATCTGCCGCCCGCGCCCTTGCAGGATGTGCGCTGGGAACCGCTGCGCCCGGACAGCGTCTGGATGCGCCGCCAGGTGGTCGAGCATATGCCCGAGCCCCTTTCCCCGCTCTTTGACCAGCTCTATTTGCAGGAAGGGCTTGACCAATCGATGCAGGCCTTCGCCGATTTCATGAGCGAGCTCAGCGGCATCGAAATCAATATTTGGGAGATCATCGAGCCGCCGTTTACCACCACTTACAACGGCTACGCCTACAGCCTGGCCAGCTTCGAAATCAGCCCCAAGCTCATTCCTTATGTACTTCGCATCTATATCGTGGTTCTGCCAAAAATGATCCGCCACCTCTTCCCACGCTGGCGGGACAAATCGCTGCCCGCCTATCAGGCCGCTGTCGCGGCGTGGAAAGCGCGCGATCTCGAAGAGAGCTCCGACGAAGAGCTGCTGCGCGGCATTCGCGAACTCGCCTACCAGGATGCCGTCTACTGGTTCGCCGCCGCCGTACCGCTGGGCATGGCGCGCATCACCGACAGCGCCCTTGACGCCTATTTGCGCAAGGTGGCTGCTCGCCGTTTGCAGGAGGACGGTACGCCGCCGACCAGCGGCGCCTATCTGTGGGGTTTCCCCTCCAAAGCGGTGGACGCCCAGGCGCAGATGGAGGATATCGCCGCCCAAATCCGTGACTCCGCGGCGCTGAGCGAAGCTGTCGCCGCTGCGCCCGCTGACCAGCTGCAGCAAATCCTGGCCGCTTATCCCGAAGGGCAGGCCGTCCTCGCCGCTCTGCAGGCCTACCTGGAAACGTACGGCCACCAGGTTTACAATCTCGACTTCGCCGTGCCCACGCTGGCCGACGATCCGCTGCCCGTGCTGCTCAGTCTCAAAACGGCCGTCCAGCACCCTGAATGGAACGCCCGCGCGCGTCAGGCACAGCTCGCCCAACAGCGCGACGCCCTCACCGCGCGTACCTATCAGTCGCTCGCCCCGCTGCAGCGCCTCGTTTTCGGCAAGCTGCTCGGCTGGGCGCAGCGCTACGCGCCCATTCGCGAGGAAGCGCTCTTCTACGTCGGCGCCGCCTGGCCCACCCTGCGCCGCCTCGCCCTCGAACTCGGCCAACGGCTTGCCGCCGCCTCGCCCTCGAACTCGGCCAACGGCTTGCCGCCGCCGGCTCCCTCGAAACAGCCGGAGACGTCTTCTTTCTGCGCGCCGAAGAACTGAGCGCCGCCGCTGCCGCGCGCGGGGTAGGGGAGTCCCGTCCTGATCTCGCTCAACTCGCCGCCGAACGGCGCGCCCTGCGCGAACAGCAAAAACGTCTTGATCCGCCTGTGGCTGTGCCCCTGGACGGCCGTATGAAGTTTGGACCGATAGACATGGCCATGTTCGAGCCCAAACCGCGCGCCGCCGGCACAGGGCCAACGTTGGAAGGCTTCGCCGTCAGCCCCGGGCAGGTCATTGCCCCGGCCAGCGTCATTCGCTCCCCCGAGGAATTTGAGCAGATGGCCGCCGGCACCATCCTCGTCTGCCCGACCACCACGCCCGCCTGGACGCCTCTCTTCGCCCAGGCCACAGGGCTGGTCACCGACATCGGCGGCGCCCTGGCCCACGGCTCAATCGTCGCCCGCGAATACGGCATCCCCGCCGTCATGGGCACCGGCGAGGCTACACAGCGCATCAAGAGCGGCGATCTCATCCGCGTCGACGGCAGCAGCGGCACCGTCACCCTTCTCGACGAACTCCCCGCCGCGCAGACCCAGCCAGCCGCTGAAGAACCGCCCAAAGCCGCCAGAAAGCGCAAGAGAGTCATCGCCCTGGCCCTCGGCGCCGCGGCCCTACTCGCCGTCTGGTGGGCAAAACGGCGCTGCGCAAACAGATCCTGATAACGCGCATCATCGCCGCCGAACCCGGTGCCACCCTTACAGATGTCACAACATGCGCTGACGAATGTCACATCCTCCGCGCTTACCCTGACGCAGAGGCCTGATTCGTAATACAATCAGCAAGGTCAGGCATATAGGATGCTCACACACGGCCGTATCGCTGTCACGGTCGGGACCAGGAGACTTATGACACCCGAGGTACGCGCCCGGGAAACCATTGACGACCTTTTGCGCTACGCGGGACGGAATTCCGCCAGATTCAAACGCCGGAAGGGCGCGAGTTTGGCGAGACCTGCAACATTTGCCACCTGACCAGCAATATGATCGACGTGCCGCGCGACGTCAACCGCTTCTACATCAGCACCGTGCAGCGCCTCTACACCATGCTCAAAGACGAGGAACCGGATGAAGCGTACGAATAGATTTCCATTTGCGAATACTACGAACGTATGGGGGATGCGGTTGGTGTAGGGGCGGTTCGCGAACCGCCCGCCGGCAGCCTACCTCACGACGAAAGGGCGCATCGCGATGCGCCCCTACAAGAATTATGGGGTAGCTGAAATGTCTAACCAATCATATGCCATCATGCAACGTCTCTGGAACTGCTGTTCCGTCCGGCGCGACGAATCGCTAGAAGACACCGACAATCTACCCGACCCAAACATCATCGCCGTCGAAATCGTCGAAGATCTGGAAGCAGCCCTCGAGCAGTTCCGCCTGATAGCCGAAGATCTGGGCAGCCACACCCTGGAAAAGTAGCCTGCGTGCAAGAACTCATTGGATCTATTGAGACCGGACAGGAGAGTGACTCTATCGCCTTGTGCACAACAGCCGGGTTTCTGAAGATGAGCATGGCTCCGTAGAAGACGTGCATATTCAGATGCGAACGACAAGATAATCGATGTAGGAGGCCATCATGGATCACCCATTTGAAATAGGCAAAGAATATCGCAACCGCCACGGCCGTTATCAAGTTCTCGCCATCGAAGAAGCCACCATGCGCGTGCGTTATGAAGAAGACGGCCGTGAGGAGGATCTTTCCATCTCTACGCAGTCCCTCTTATGGGGGAGCATGTGGAAAGAGATGCCGCGGCAGGAGCCACCGGCTGCTGCCAAGGCGGCGCGACCAAAGGGCAAGAAATCAACTAAGCGAAAGGCGCCGGCGGCCAGCAAGCAAGAAAAACTGATCGCCGAGATTCTGCAGGATGATAAAGCCATCTACGAGATTCTTACCCGGCTGGTGATCCCGCCGGGCCAGCTCGATCTCTACCGCCACTTTGCTAAACATCCTGAAAACTACTTGTCGCAGCAGCAGATTGCTGATGCCGTCCGAGGCTCTGATCTTAAGAGTGAGCGGGGCGTCTTCATGGCCTTTGGCCGGCGTATCGCCGAATCGCCCGATGAGCGCGTGCACGGCTTGAAACCTTTCAACAGCTTGTTCTTCGAACGCCAGAAAAGCGGCGGTGAGACGCGGCTGCGGCTGCGCCCGCGTGTGATTGAGATCTTCCAATCTTACCCGGCGTTTTATGACTATCTGCTCAGTGACGGCCGTTCGTGGCGTCCCGACGATTTCGGCTCAACGCATTGGGAAAACACCCCTGATGTCTACCGCAAACAGATGGCCTATTTTGGTTTTACGCATCTCGATCAAGACACCGCGGAAACGGCCGCCGGCGCATAGCGATCGACGGCGTCTAGCTATTCGCAGTATTACCTCGTTGGGCAGGGCAGATCCCCGCCTTTGCCCCGGCGCCGTGCCGCTAAACACTGCGCCAGGTTCGATGAAATATGTTATGATATTCAGCGCTGGAGATGATCGCCCGCCCGAAGCGGCAGGTCGCTGATCTTCAGAAAAGCGGAGGAACCTATGTCCTTTAGCCTGTCCAAAATCAGCTGGGTTTGGGTGCTCCTGGGCGTGATAGTTGCCCTGCTTGTCGCCTATGGCAGTTCGTTCTGCGTGGTAACGGTCTACGCCGGGTTTCTTGGCTTGCAGGTACAGGGCGCGCCGGATACCGCTTTGATCAATGAGTTTGCCGCCAGCAGTGCCCCGGGGATATCGAGTCTATTCGCTGCGGTTGGTACATTCCTGGGGGGTCTTCTGGCCGGACGGAAGGCGCAGGCCCGGCCGGCTGAGAATGGACTGATGGTTGGCATTATTACGGCCGTTATCTGGCTGCTGTCCGCTGTCTCCGGCGGTATCTCCCTATGGGGGATTGCCGGCGTCATTCTCGCTTTGGCCGGCGGTTGGCTCGGCGGCAAAGTGGCCGGCGGTTAGACGGCCGCTACAGCCTTCACGCTGTCACATGCTGCAGGAACCAGCTGTAAAGCTGCGGATTATTGTACGTCTCCGTCCACGAATCATGATCCGCATCCGGGTATACCGTGAACCTAACGTCGCCCCCATGCTCACGTAGGACGGCTACCATCTCCTCGCTTGCCGACAGCGGCACCATGTCATCCAGCGCCCCGTGAAAGGCCCAAACGGCCGTATCTTTTAGTTCCGCTGCCCGCTCCGGAAAGCCGTGGAACCAGTAACCGCCGCCGCAAATAGGGGCTACGGCGGCGAACCTATCCGGCCACTTGGCGGCCAGGTACCATGATCCGAACCCGCCCATGCTCAGCCCGGTCAGATAGAGACGCTGCGGGTCGATGGGCAGTTCCGCCAGACATTGTTCCAACAGTTGATCCAGGCTGCCGGCCAGCTCCGGCCACCAGGTGAACCAGGGGCTCTGCGGGGCGATGACGATGAAGGGGAACTCCGGCTTGTCGGCGATGTAGGCCGGGAGACCTATTTCTAAAACGGCCGAACCATCATCCCCCGATTCGCCCCAGCCGTGCAAAAAGAGAATGGCCGGCCACAGCTGATCACCTTCCTTCTCCGCTTGCGCCGGAATGTGCAGCTGATAGTTAAGTTGGCTGTCCTCAACCAGATGGATGTCCGCTCGCAGATTCTTCATATCATACCTTCATGCGCTTGTTGTCCAGCAGACCAGCTGGCAGAAATTGCTGCGCAGCGCTCAACTCATCAGCGCTCGCGTTATCGCCCCCAGATCATGCGCCTGGCCGCGCTCTCTCGCCGCGTCAGCAATCTCCCGCGGCAGTCCTGCCGCCGCTTCATCGATGCGCCTGCCAGCCACACCGGCAAACCAGGCCGACTTGCCGATAATGGGATGCTGCGCGGCGAGGGCGTAATTCTCAATTGCCTGCGCCTCCTCTCCGACGAAGGAAAGCAAATATGCGACGCCAGGGAAGGCGTAGGCCAGCGCCATCTGGTCCTTATGCGCGGAAGCAAGGCTCAATGCCTCGTTGAACAGCGGCTGCGCTGCGGCTGGATTACCCAGCCGGCAGGCGGCATACCCCTGAGCGGCCAGCGCCATGCCCAGTTCCGTCTTCTGGCCGAACGCTGTATACACCGTCACCGCCTCACCGGCCAGTTCTTCCGCTTGCTGCGCCTCACCTTCGCCAAGAGACGTCAAAGCGAGCGCCGTAAGCGCACGGCCGATACACATCTGGTTGTCCAGCGCCCTAGCCAGCTCCAGGCCGGCAAGGGCATTATCACGCGCCTCAGCGTAGCGGCCGCGATGTGTGTCCACGATCGCCAGCGCGATCAGGATGGTGTCGATGAAATCGCATCGATTCTCACCAAGGGTAACAGCTGCCTGCAGCTGCCGGCCTGCTTTCTCCCACCTGCCGTTGAAGCCGAAGGCCATGCCGCTCAAGTACAGCCCGCGGACGATGCCCACCTGATCGCCCAGTTCCTCTAGAATGGCGACGCTTTCCTCGATCCACCGCGATCCTTCCGCCACCAGACCCGCCTGCAGTGCGCCGATGCCGCGGTCCCCCAGCACGGCCGCATAGCCGCTCATACAGCCGATCTCACGGTACAGCGCCAGGCATGTTTCCGCGATTTCACTGCCTTCCTCGTACGCGCCCGCTTTCCAGCTCTGGATATGCAGGTATGCCATGATGGTCGCTGCGTGCCATGCCTCGTCCAACGCCTGGTACAGCTGCAGGCTTTCCTCTAGCGGTGGTTTACTGAGCGCGTGATCGGTGGCGAGCAGTCGCCTCCCGATCATGAACAAGACCTGGGCCCGCTCCGCGCGGACTTCTTCACCGGCGGCCGCCAGCTGATCCAGCGCGGCCTGGCTGTCTTGCAGCAGCGCCGCTGCCTGTGCATGATCGGCCGTAAACCAGCTTTGCCACGCCTGAACTTTGGCCAGCACACGCCGCTGATCAGGGGTGGTCGCGGTCAGGCTCTGCACGGCCGTGCGGCACGCCGACTCCCCCTCATGATAGCGAAAGCGCCGCCTGTAGAAGTGGCACAGGCCGTCCACGCCCTGGTCGATCAGGTCAAAGCGCCCCTGGTCGACCACCCACTCCCACGCCGCGCGCATATTGACGCTTTCGCTGTCCATCTGGGCCAATGTTTCCTGTTCACGGCCGTCCTCAAGCCCGGCCGCCCAGCTGCTCAACTGCGCCATGAAATAGGCGGCGACCTTTTCCCGCGCATCCTCGCGTTCAGAACGCAGCAGCGCTTTCTTTGAAATCAGGTCCTGCAGCAGGTCGTGGATGATGTAGCGTGCGGCCTGCGGCCAGGCGGATCCCGCCGTGCCGGCCGGCTCTGTACGGCTGAGCAGCGATTGGTCCTGCAGGGCCATCAACCCGCGCATGCTGACCCCGCATACCTCATGAGCGGCCTGATACATGAATCCGCCGCTAAAGATGGACAGCGTGGCCAATGTGCGTTGTTCAACGGCCGTTAACAGATTCCAGGAGTGGTCGAAAATCGGCGCCAGGCTGCGCTGCAGGTCACTCGTCAGCGAACCCATCCCCCGCCCATTACCCTCGCCATCTGCACGATGCGTGATCGCGCCGGTCAATTGGGCGGCAATCAGCGCCGGAGCCTGCAGCCGTGCCCAGTTGGCCAGCAGCAAGATTTCCAGCGGCAAACCCATCGCAAAGCGGCATATCCTGCCGATTGCCAGCAGATCCTCCGCCGAAGGGGCCAGATCTGGCTGAACCCGCCTCAGCTGCCAGAGAAAGAGCTGCACGGCGTCATACGCATACAGATCGTTGGCGTTGTCCGGCATAAGCTGCGGATAGGCCATACCGGCCAGCGGGAAGAGAAACTCGCTGGGATGATGAAGTCTGATCCGAGAAGTGGCCAGGATCGTTATCCCGGGCGCGGTAGTGAGAATATCGGTCACTAGATCGACAAAACTGCCCAGGCCCGGTTCGTGCAGATCAAGCAGCGCTTCACAGCCGTCCAGGATCAGCAAGGCATGTTGGTGGCGCAGATAAGAGAGCAGCTGTCGCCACGGCTCGCTCTCCTGCGAAAAGTAGAAGCCGGTGCCCTGCGCCAGGGTAGGGGTGAGCGATTCGATGGAAGCGGATGACGCCAGAGAGATCAAGAATACCTTCGGCGGCTCTCCGGCGACTGCACCGGTCTGCAAAGGATAAGCGGTCGCGATCTCCCTTGCCAGGTGAGACTTGCCGCAGCCGCCCGGCCCGATCATCGTCAGCAGCCGGCAGCCCGGATCACGCAGCCGGGCCAGAATATCGTCCAACTCATGCCGGCGGCCGATCAAGGACGTTGGCGGGCGCTGCACGGGCCGGCGCTCCAGCTCAGCCTCCTCTTCAGTATCACTGCTGTCGCGGATGCGTTCGTAAAGGGCCGTCGTCTCATCGTCCGGTTCCAGACCAAGCTCATCCGCCATCACCTGGCGGTAGATCTGGTATTGGCGTAGAGCCGCCGTCTGCTGGCCGCTGAGCGCAAGCAGTGACATGAGCAGGCGCCGCGCCTGCTCGTGGCATGGTTCCAGTGCCAGGACCTGCTCCGCATAATCGACTGCTTCTGCGTACTGTGCCTGGGTAAGCGCGTGTACGGCGAGCGTATACAGCATGCGCAGCGCCGCTAGGCGCAGCCGTTCTCGTTCGAGCAGGATCCATTCCTCGAATGCCTGCGCACGCAGCACATGGAATCCGGCCAAGAAATCACCCCGGTAAAGGGCCGCGCTCTTGCCCGCTGCAGCAGCACTGGTAGGAGAAAGGCCATCGACCTGACTATTCTTCACTGCTTGAGCTTCGCGATCGAACTGCTCAATATCCAGCGAATAGCCAGACGCCCGGTTGAACGCGATCTCGTGCCGCGAGATCAGCAGATTCGATCCGACCAGCCTGCGCAGCTCAGCCAGGCTCTTACGCAGACTGGCCCGCGCATTCGCTTCCGTCGCCTCTCCCCACAAGAGACCGGCCAACTGCGCTCGTGAATGGGGTTTGCCTGTGACCGCCAGGTAACACAGAAGCGCCAAGGATTTGCGATGGGCAAACAGGATGTTCGACTGCCCATCAATATGAATCTCCGGCGCCCCTAGGAAGCGCATATTCAAGTGTCCGTTCATCAAGGACCACTCTACTCGTCTCGGATCGCTAGCAATCTCAAGAACTGGGGGTTTCTCGTGAAATTCTACACCACTTCGCACGATTTTTGTACGCACAATCTTTAGACTAAAGGGAGATGATTGTGGAACTACTGGAGAAGCCGTAGTGGAAGAGCGTTCAAACGGGCCGCCCACGTATAAATCATATTGGCTGCGCTGCTGGTCGGCAGGCGCGCGCGAACCCGGCGGCTCAGTAAACTGGCGCTTCAGTCTGGAAGATGCGGTAACTGGCGAGAAGAAAGGGTTCAACGATATGAAGGCGATGCTGGCTTTCGTCGAGTTGGAGCTCAACCGGCTGGAACCGCGCCTGACGGCCAATTCTGACGAAGACAATTAGAAAGCTAGATGAAAAGATTCCGCGGCTGCGGTAAGGCATCTTGCAGCGATTCTGTCGCTGCATGTGATGAGCGCGACCGTACGCTCATACAAGAAAAGTAATTCCTAGAGGTTCTGTTCCCGGCGCCAAACGGCAGCTTATCGTGGTGGTTTTCTCCGCCTGCTGCATACGTGCCTGACCCTATCTGGTGGGGGTTATCTATAGAAAGAGCGCCGCTTGGCCGGCGCTCTTTCAGCGCCCGTCCGCGGGTCTCGTTTTGTGCCAGCCCAGCATGTCGCCCGGCACCACATGACCAACCGCATTGAACCAGCCGCCGCGCAGTTCCCGTATTGAGCAGGTTCTGCCGCCCTGCCATGCAGATTAAAATCTGCGTCCCCGGCTTGTATGCGTACACCATCTGTCATACATTAATATGGTAGCTTTAGTTTCGTGTGCCGCCATCTTTCGTGGCGGTCGACCGGCGGCCGTTTCGCCCATTATTTGACAACAAGGAAGTCGCGTATGCTGCAGAGTGATTCAACTGAACATCCCCTGCAGAAGTGGCAAGAGGCAATCTGGCTGCTGGCCGCGCTGCTTACCCCACTGTTCGTCAATTTCTGGGTTGAGCAGCAGTTTGAAGCGTCAAAGGTGTGGCTTCTGCGCACCCTGGTCTGGCTGTTGGCTTTGCTGTGGCTGGGCGGCCGGCTGACTGGACAACGGCAAAGAGCGCTCGCCGCGCCGATCCGTCATCTTGTTCTCTTCCTTTCGCTCATTCTACTGCTGGCGACTCTGCTCAGCAGCCACCATACTGTCGCTATCTTTGGCACAATTGACCGCGCCGGCGGCATGCTGACCCAGCTGACTTACCTGCTGCTTTTCTACTGCGTGGCAGCGGAAATTGATGCCCGGCGCAGCCGCCAGCTGCTGACGGTGATCATCTTAACGGCCGTGCCCATTTGCCTGCTCGCCCTGGCGCAGGCGGCGGGCTGGCAGCCGCTGCCCGTTCTCAGCGACGCCCGCACCCCGCTGACGACGACGCTTGGCCGCGCTAACTTCACCGGCGCCTACCTGGCGATGCTGCTGCCGCTTACCCTCGCTGCCGCCCGCTCAACAAAGGGGAAGCCGCAGCGCACAGCGTATCTGCTGTTGTTCGGTGCAGAAATCCTGGTCATTGGTCTGACAGGGGCGCGGGCCGCCTGGATTGCCGCCGCTGCCGGCATGGGAATCTTCATCTGGCTGCAGCATGCGCCGCGCTGGTCGCGACCTGTTCGTTGGACGAGCGGATTGGCCGGCCTGGCCACGCTGGCGGCCCTGCTCCTGCTGATCCTGCAGCGCGGCCTCGCCGCCGGGGATTCGATCGCTGCCCGTTGGACGATCTGGCAGGCCTCGCTCAGCTTGCTCTGGCCGCGTCTTTGGCTAGGCTACGGCGCGGATACATTGGAGCTGTACTTCCCGTCGGTCTATCCGCCGCAGCTCGTTTACTATCAAGGGCGCGGCGTGCTGGTTGATCGCGCGCACAATTGGCTGTTGGATTGGTCGCTTAATCATGGCCTTGTAGCGCTGATTATTTTCATCGGTCTCATCACGCTGATTATGTGGGCGGGTTGGAAGCGCCTGCTGGCGGCGCCGGATGACGCGCGCGCACACGCAAATAGGGAGTCACTGCCGAAAATGTGGCTGGCGGCCAGTATGGCCGCTGCCGGCGCCCAGCTTGCCGGTAATCTGTTCATGTTTGATGTGGCGGCGACGGCCGTGCTCTTCTGGCTGCTGCTGGCAGTCGTCACCGCCGCGTCAGCGGGCGAGGGAAAGAGGGCAGGGGCGCCCCTGCCCCTCTGGATGCGCAGCGCTGTCTTCACAGCCGCTGTCTTTTTATTGGGTTGGGCTGTCTGGCAGAGCAATGTCCGGCCAATGCTGGCGGATATGCACAGTTGGCGCGGTACGCGGGCGCTGGTCCACGGTAATCCTACGCTGGCGCTAGCGGCGTATGAAGCGGCCGTGCAGCAGCAGCCCCGGCGCGCAACCTACCATGTCGCTGAGGCGCTGGCAGCCGCTCAAGTAGGCGAATTTGAACAGGCTGAGCGGGCGATGGGCAGGGCGGCGGCGCTGCGCCCGGCTGATCCCGTGCTGTATACGCAGCTTGCCGCCATTTATGCGCATCAGGCGCCGGAAACGCCCGAAAAAGCGAGATGGGCCTACGCCGCCTATGATCAGGCGGTTGACCTCGCGCCGACGATCGGCCTAACCCACCAGAAATATGCTGATTTCGCCCTGCGCTCCGGCAACGGAGAGGCTGCGCGCATGCATGCCCAGCGAGCGGTCGATCTGGACGCCACGGACGGCCGTGCCTATGGCATATTGGGCTGGGCGCATATGCAGGCCGGGAACCTGCCGGCGGCGAGAAGTGCGTTTGAACAGGCGCTGAAATGGCAGCCGGACTCAGCTGAATTCCAGCTCGGGCTGGCCACAATTACTTTCCAACAAGGCAGCCGTGACGGCGTGCGGCACGCTCTGACCGCCGGCCAGCTGCTTGCTGATTGACTCACCATACTGACTCACTATAAGGAGAAAACATGATGACCAATAACGCACGTTTCAAAATTTTCGCTGCCGCTGCCGCCTTGCTGCTGCTCGGTGGACTGGGAATCTATTGGCCTGATCTGGCCGGCGCCGGTTCCGCGGCTTCTCTTTTCGCGCCGTTAGCGACGATTGGTGACGCAATCACTTATCAAGGGTTCCTCACTGATGAGGAGGGCGCGCCGCTCAGCGGCACATTCAGCATGCGCTTCCAGATGTACAACGCCCAGAATGGCGGCACGCTGCTCTGGGACAGCGGCGAGCGCAGTATCACGGCTGAAGATGGCCTTTTTGAAGTCCGCCTGGACATTGTGACCGACATCTTTAACGGGGAAGAGCTGTGGCTGGCCCAGCAGGTCAATGGCGAGCTGCTCACGCCGCGCCAGGAGCTGCTGCCGGCGCCCATGGCTCACACGCTGCGCCCGGGTGCGATTATTAAAGGCACAGCCAACGCCATTCCGAATAACTACCTGCTTGATGTGCAAATGAATAACGATGCCTTAGGCTTCAATCGTGGGGCAATCTCAGGGCAGACGACGACCGGAAATGCAGTCTATGGTCTTGCTGAAAACGGCCGTGCCCTCTATGGACAGACGCAGGACGGCTATGCTGTGTATGGCTTTGACGGTGGGAGCAATGCCAATCGCGGCTACGCCGGCTACTTCTACAGTACCAACGGCATAGGTGTCTATGGCTACAGCAACGGCAGCCGCGCTCATCCCAATATCCTGGCCCCTGGCGTCTATGGCCAGAGCAACCAGGGCGTCGGCGTCTACGGCCGTGGCGATACCTCAAACAGCTACAGTTTCTACAATGAAGGTGGCTATTTTGAGGGGGGCAAGGGTCTCTATGCACGCGGAACCGACCCGGCAAGCCAGCAGGGCTACGGCGCGCGTATTTTCAGCAGCAGCTATCGAGGATTGTATGTAAGCGGCAGCGGCAGCCATTATGATGCCTACTTTGGCGGCAGCGGCGGCATCAGTGCGCGAAGTTACACCGATCGCGTGGCAGCTAACCAATCGCTAGTCGTCAACCTGGGCAGCACGTCTATTGAGCCAGGTGACCTGGTGGCCATGGCTGGTGTAGCCTCTTCACCAGAAGATGATCAGCCAATGTTGGCCGTCGAGAAGATCGATGCCAATAATCTCAACGCAGTCATCGGCGTCGCCAAGGAGGCGGTCTCGGCCGAGACCGTTGCCTTTGAAGATGGCAGCGAGACTGTCGAGTTCAGCGAGGGTGCTGGTGAGATCATTCCCGGCAGCTATCTTGTCATTATCACCGGCGGCCTGGCGCCGAAAGTCAATATGAGCAGCCTGGCGCTTATCCGCGGTGGGGAAATCGGCGACAAGATCGCCCTGTCGCTGAACGGTCAGATGGCGCTGTCCAGCAGCGCAGCGGGCGAGATCGTGGTGGGCAAAATGGCCGGGCCAATCGATGAAACGAACGGGTCTGTCGCCCTATTCATCGACATTGATTAGGATGGTGAAGCAAATGATGCAGCACAAACTTCTACTGATCCTGCTCGCCCTGCTGCTAATCACGGTCGGCGTGGTAGCGGCGGAATCGTCATCCACGCCCGGCGTGCAGCGCTATGTGACCAGCGGCGGCGGGACGGCCGATTCTGCACATTTCGGGGTGGTATCTGTTGTCGGTCAGCCGGCGACCAACCGCGCGGGCAGCTCAAATTATCAGGTTTCGGGAGGCTTCCTGTTTCCTCGTCGCACAGGCTTGGCGCCAGGCGAGCACATATGGCTGCCGCTTATCCGCAAATAGGTTTGCTCACTCGCGCCGGGTCTACCTTGCGTGATCAACAACGGGCACCACTGCGGCTTACAAGACGAGATTGGAAATCACGGCCGCTGGCATACAGGCACATTGGCAGGTGCGCGCCAAAACTCTGCCGCCATGCGCTGCGCCCTGTGGTACAATCGCGCGAAGTCCCGACAAAACAACCCCAATAGTGAGGAGAAAAACCATGGCCCTGGCGATTCCCAGCATGATTTTGAAACAGCTTTATACGTTCGGCAGTCTGAAAAACCAGAACGGTACCGTTCGCTTTTCCGTCAAGAACCGCCTCAGTGATGCCACGATCACCGGCCTCTCCCGGGTCAGTTTCGACGGCCAGGAGGTGCCCCTGGATCATGTCACCCTGGAGCTCGCAGACGGCCGCATACTGCGGGCCGCCGATCTGGCAGCCGACCCGCTTGACTTCCCGCTGCGCCGGGAGCTCGACATCGTCGCTGTGCGCGACCCGCTGCCGCTGGGCAAGCATCGCATCGAGGTGCACTTCGATTCCGATCCCTTTGGCAAACTGAAACTCAAGGTAGATGGGGCGATCAGCGAGGAAGAATCTGAACGAACGACCATCCCGCGCGACCGCGTGGATGATTACAGCGACGAGGCGATTCGCGCCCGCCAGGAATTTGTGCAGGCGTTCAGCGGCGAGAAAATGGAGCATCTGCCCCATTACTCCTTCGATCCGCACACAACCCAGGGCAATATCGAGAATTTCACCGGTGTGGCCCAGATTCCCATCGGTTTTGCCGGGCCGGTCACGATTAACGGCGAACATGCCAAGGGGGATTTCATCGTGCCCATGGCCACCACCGAAGGAACGCTCGTCGCCTCCTACAACCGCGGCATGAAGATCCTGAATCTCTCCGGCGGGGTGACGTGCAGCGTAGTTGGCGACGCGATGCAGCGTGCGCCCGTCTTCGTCTTTGAGAATGCGCGTGAGGCGCGCGAGTTTATCAACTGGGTGAACGAAAACCTGCCCAAGATTCGCGAGGAGGCGGAAGCGACCTCCAGCATCGCCAAACTGCTCTACATCGATCCCTATACGGCGGCCAGATTCGCCTATCTGCGCTTCAACTACACGACCGGCGACGCCGCCGGCCAGAATATGGTCGGCCGGGCCACCTTCGCCGCCTGCAGCTGGATCATTGATAATTATCCGGGTATCAAGCATTTCTACCTGGAATCGAACCTGGCTACGGACAAGAAAGCGTCGCAGGTCAATATCATGCACACGCGCGGCAAACGGGTGACGGCCGAAGCAGTTGTCAAGCGGGATGTGCTCCTGCAGCACATGCGCGTCGAGCCGGAAACGCTGTTCTACCATGCCGGCATCTCCAACGTGGGCGCTATCCTCTCCGGGGCCAACAACAACGGCGCCCACTCGGCCAATGGGATCACGGCCATCTTCATCGCCACCGGCCAGGACGTGGCCAATGTCTCCGAATCTTCGGCGGCGATCATGTACACCGATCTGACGCCGGAAAAGGATCTTTACATCGCGATCACTATTCCCTCGCTGATTGTGGCCACCTACGGCGGCGGCACCGGTCTGGCTACGCAGCAGGAATGCTTGCGCCTGATGGGCTGCTCCGGCAAGGGTAAGGTCAAGAAACTGGCTGAGATCATCGCCGCTGTCGTCCTGGCCGGCGAGATCTCCCTGGCCTCGGCGATTTCCTCCTCGGACTGGGTATCCAGCCATGAGAAATACGGCCGTAATCGCTAAACAACGCTAGCAAAACAACTTACTGAGTCACTGCGCGCCTTGGTGAGCAGCAGCGCCTGAGACCCCGCATCGATCGGGGTCTCTTTATTCCCCCTACAATAATTTCCGAACTCCCATTTCATTCTGTCACGCTCCTGTCACGCTGCCATGCTACCATGGTATCGTCATCAGTTAACGGAGGTCAGAGATGCCAGATCATCAACATATTCCAGACAGGGAAGACCGAGCCGGCGCCGTTCGCGCGGTTCAGTTGGAAGGATTAGGATTTGGGCCGGATATCCTGCAGGATGAACCGGCAGCGACCTTGCTCCCGCGGGAGAACAACGAAGCGGACGCCGGAAAAACGCGTCCGCAGCGCAGCGGTGCGAAACTGGCTGAACAGGCCGGCGCCGCGGCCAGGCTCCTGGGAGACAGCTTGACCAGCTTACTAGCGGAGGGCAGCGAACCGTACGCTGTTTAGACGCCGACCGCTGATCAGGACGCTGTGCGTGCCAGTTCGGCGTTCCTTATCGGGCTAGCGGAGGCGTTGGCCAACGGTTCAACCAACAAGCCAGGGGACGAGACTGGACCATTGACTGAAGATGGTCCAGTCGACGGCCTGCAGCAGCCACAAAAAAAGCATCCCAACCGTCACCGTCCAAATCATATTCTGCGTGCGCCAGGCAACCGCGATGGCCACCAACCCGGCCAGCAGACGCTCATTGCCCAGCGAGACATCGAGTGCGCCTGCCGGCTGCAGCATCTCCGGCAGGATAATGGCTGATAGAACGGCCGCCGGAGCAAAGCGCAGCGCACGGCGCAGCGACTCGTTGATCGTCAATCGTCCCGCAGAGACGATCATGGAGAGCCGCAGGGCATGCGTGATCACGCCCATGCCGATGATGATGATCCAGTCGCTCATCGCGCTGTCTCCTCGCTGCTCATCCGCCTTTCAAATAGGACGCCGGCAGCGATGCCGCTGAGCGCCGCGGCCATCAGACCGAGTCGATAAGGCCAGGTGAAGGTCAGCACACCGACCGCGCCGGCGACCAGCGCCGCCGCCAGGTTGGGCCGGTACTTGCAAAGGGGGATGACCATGCCGATGAATACCAGGGCCAATGTGAAGTCGAGCGACCAGCTGGCCGGTACCTGTGTGCCGAAGAGGACGCCGGTGAACGTCGACAGCTGCCACGCGGTCCACAATGTCAGCCCCGCGCCAAACCAGAAGTAATGTTGGTTTTTCAGCGGCGGCTCGTCGGGGTCATAGTGCAGCGCTGTAACCACATACGCTTCATCGGTCAGCAGATAGCCCAGCAGAAACTGCCAGCGGCGCGGCAGGTGCGCCGCGTAGGGCGCCATCGCCGCGCTGTAGAGGAGATGGCGCAGATTGACGACGAACGTGGTAACCCAGATCACCAGGGCAGGGGCGCCGGCGCCGATCAGCTCCGCGCCGATGAACTGCGCTGAACCGGCAAAGACGATCATCGACGAAGCCACGGCCAGCAGCGGCGACATGCCGGCGGAAATGGCCAGGACGCCGTAGATGAGTCCGAAAGGCAGAACGCCAAGCGTGATCGGCAGCTCGGCGCGGATGCCGGCGAGGAATTGAGCGCGGGCAGTGTTGAGCATCAGCGGGGAGCTGGTTCTAGCCTTCGGGCTTCCACTGGTTGTCGGCAACAGTCAGCGAGGTGAAGGTGCAGTTGAAAGAGCCTTCAAGCGGCGAACAGGCGTACGGACCGGCCTGTATGGCGTCAATAGGGGCCAGCAGGTGGGTGATGCGCAGCTGCTGCCACGCCCGCCCGTCGTAGGAGGCCTGCAGCAAGAAATCGGAGCCGTTCTTGCTGATCCGGTACCACATTTCCTGCGCGGCGCTGTCGACCTCAGTCGTCGCCCAGTCGGAATAGCCGAGATTGGTGACCACTGACCCGAGCATGCTCAGTTCTGTGGTTTCATATTCAAGGGAAATCTTGATCCAGTTCTCCTCATCCAGGCGCACCAGCAGCCCGCTCTGGTCATAACGGGTTTGTGGCTGGAAGCGCACATGCGTCTGCATGCTGAAATCGCCGCTAAATGTGCCCAGCAGGGCGTGCCCGTTGTCATTGCGGAAGCCGTAGTGGGTGCGCTGCCAGAAATCAGTTCCCGGGTCGGTCGTGATATGCAGCCCGCTGTTGACCTGGAAGTGGGCCGGCGGGTTAAGCCAGCTGAAATTACCGGGTATGGAACTGCTGAAATCGATTTGCTGCTGCATGCGCTCTCCGTGACATTAGGTCTGTCCGTTTTGGTAGCGGCGGCCGATATAGCGCGCCGCCTGGCTGATGGATAAGGGTTGGCTGGCATTGCCGGCGCGAATATAGAAGCTCTCGTCCCCTTTGTAGGACATGAAGACGGGCTGGTCAGACGGTCGTACGCGCAGCAGGCAGATGGTTTTCTCTTCGATGCCCGGAAAGACGACATCAACGAACTGCCGGAACTCAACGCCGATCATCCTGTTGAAGGCATTATTGAACGTGTTCTCAAAGCCATCCGTATCACCCTTGCGCATCGCCTGGAAATCCGCTTCCAGCCCCAGGATACGGCCGTCGTCATCCACGCCGATGACCACGAACCCGCCGGCGGCGTTCATAAAAGCGGCCGTATTCTTCAGCACCGGTAGATAGAGCTCTTTGTTGATGCGCTGCTGCCGGTAGTCCCACATCAGGCTGGATTTGAACTCCACGTACTGTCCTTCGCCGGCGCGGATCAATTCTCCTGGCGAAGCGGTGGCGAAGAGGTCGTTCTCGTCGGCGGCCGGCTGCACCAGGTCCCAGATTAGATGCATATGCCGCTGCGGGTCGGGGATATCCTTGATAGTCGCTTTCCTGGAGGTATCGCTCGCTTCGATCGTCAGGGAACCGTAGCCGATACGGCGCGCCAGCCAACCTTGCCTGACCGTGATAGTCGTGATCGCCGCTGTATTGGCCAGGTAGGCGACGCCCAACATATTGCCGCGGTTATGCACGATCTGCTCAGGATCGGCGACATACACCGGGGAATACCAGGTGAGGAAGGCGATGGCCAAAATCAGCAGCTGCAGGAGGGTGCTGAGCAGCGTCACGAAGAACTCGAATGAAATCGAGCGGGCAATAGCGAACTGCTCATAGAGCGTGCTGACATCGCCCAGGAACAGGGACAAAGCGAGGAGGGCCAGAAAAGGGAGGAGGGCGAAGAAGAATTGGATAACAACGAGCCGTTTCAGGAAGAGGAAAGGGCTGTAGCGCATACGCAGTTGATTACGGATCATCACCCTATTTTAGAGCAGGAAGGCAGGCTGGGCCATTGCAGCCGCAAATTCCTCTGGCATTACAGCAAGGCCTGATTGGGAAAGCACGGCTTCCCAACCACCTCTTGAAGACGCCTGGACGCGAAGATCGAGGATACTTCCTTGACAGGCGAAAAGCGATCCCCTATACTGGAAAGTAAGTTAAATGAACTTACAAAGTTCATCTGGATTGCTGGGAACAACCATGCGGAGGGCGGTCAGGACGGCATCACAAGAAATGGAATCATTTGAAGCAGCAGCCCCGGAAACGCAGCGGCAGCCAAGCGATCCCGCGAAAGCGGTTTTCGCCGGTCTTGATATCGGCGGCACAAAAACGGCCGTGCTCGTCGTTGATCAACTGCTCAATGTGGTGGGGCGGGGAGCCGCGCCAACGGTGATCAGCAGCCCGCCGGCATTGGTTGACGCTGTCTATGACGTCGTGGTCGAGACATTGGCCGAGGCAGGTAGAATGACCGGCGATCTCCTGGCCATTGGCGCCGGCGTGCCCGGCATGGTTGATCCGCGGAGCGGGATCGTGCAGCTGGCGGTCAACCTCAATCTGCAAACATACCCGCTTGGCGAGGCGCTTTCCTCGCGATTTGGCGTGCCCGTCGCCCTGGAGAATGATGTGCGCGCCGCTGCCCTAGGCGCTTACCGCTGGCTGGTAGACAGGACGCCGGTGAAGCATATGGCTTATTTGAGCATAGGCACCGGCATATCGGCCGGCCTTGTGGTAGAAGGTACCCTTTTTCGCGGCGCTCATGGCATGGCCGGTGAAATCGGTCACATAACCTTTGATCCCACTGGCGACCTGTGCGCCTGCGGCTTGCACGGCTGCCTGGAAACTATCTCGGCCGGTCCTGCCATCGCTCGACGCTGGCTTGATGGCAGCGGCACGGCCGAAGATGTTTTCGCCGCGGCGCAGCGCGGAGAGTTCGCGGCGCGCCAGGCCATCGAGGACGCTGCCGAAGGCATGGCCCGCGCCGTGCAGCTGCTGGTCATGAGCTATGATGTTGAGAAGGTAGTCCTGGGCGGCGGCGTGCTGAATGCCGGTGATGCCTATCTGGAGCCTATACACAGCGCGCTGGCCGCTATGCGCCGGCAGTCCACTCTGGCGGCACGCATGCTGCCCGCCGAAAAAGTGGTCGCCGCGCCGCGGGACGCAGATGTCGCCCGTTGGGGCGCGGTTCTGCTGGCGCTGGAAGCGTATGAGAACCCACAGCGGCGCCGCTGACCCTGCTCCGTATGCACGCCTGGACGGCCGTTCACGCGATCATTCACATTGTTTTCTCAGCACGATGTGGACCCTTGGAGCTGCCCGCATGAGCGCGCCGGTCTGACAGGCCGCCCTACAAGCGTGCGAGAATCTCCTGGATCGCGGCGGCTGTCGCCTGTTCACCGGCGGCAATTACCTCCGCCGCGCGATCATAGCCCATCAGCAGATCCACCTGCGAAGAGATGTCCGGGCGAATCAGCAGATCCGGCGGGTGGGCCTTCAATTTGCAGCTGGTCAGGGCGCTGATCATGATATATTCAATGTGGATCGCTTCCTGCAAAAACGTTGGCAGCGACGGGGGGTCAATGGCCAGTTCGACCAGCGGCTGACCGGGCGTATTACGGCTGAAATCAGGCATGACGTCCACGGCCATGAGCGTGTCGGCGCCCATCTTTTGAGCCACATCGGTGGGTACATTATTAAGCACGCCGCCGTCGACCAGCACCATACCATCCACTTCCACCGGCTTGAAAATACCGGGCACCGAAATCGTGGCGCGCACCGCATCCGCCACTTTTCCGCTGTTCAAGATGACTTCACAACCGCTGACAGCATCTACGGCCACCATCGCCAGGGGTAGATCGAGGTCGGCGAATGTGATCTCGGCGCCGATCGTTTCCGCGATCAGATTGTAGATGCGCTCGCCGCGCACCAGGCCGCGGTAAGAAGGGCGAATATCAATCAACCGGCGCAGTGAAGCGGTTGTCGAGAGCGCCATGACCTCCCGTTCTATCTGTTCGGCCGTCATGCCCGCCGCGTACAGGGCGCCAACTACGCCGCCCATGCTGGTGCCGGCCAACAGATCAACTGTGACGCCGGCCTCCTCCAATACTTTCAATACGCCGACATGGGCCAGCCCGCGCACGCCGCCGCCGCCAAGCACCAAGCCAAGTTTCTTTCCTTTGTCCCCGCTCTCTTTTCCCATGGTTTTCTCCCCTTCGCAAGATGACAGACTAGTCGTTTGACGATTCAACCCGCAGTATGCTTGTCACAACAGCGGACAGGGTAAGGACGCCCAGCGAAACGGCGAGCAGCAGGGCGACTGTCGCAATGGAACGATTGGCGGGGTCTTGTCCATCAAATGCAGCCAGAGAAACGGCCGTTGGCGCTCCCAGGCAGTCGTCCCATCCGGCAAAGGTAGATCCCTCCGGCACGACATGCACGGTGAAGCGCCAGTTGATGGGATACCACTCCGCCGGGTCTTCCCCATTCCAGTCCCAGCCCACGAGATCGCTAACCGGTTGGTTCTTGCTGTTCTTGATGGCTACGCCATCCCTGAAGCGAGCACGCGACCATTCGATTGGTTTCCCGTCCTTTTTCCATCCCGCATCGACATCTTCAGACCAGGTTACAATGTTGCCGCTGCTGCCGGAGACCGGCTCCTTATGCACGCAGTTCTCAAGGGAGGTCCCATCCTGCCAGGTGCAGAAGTTTAGCTGCATATCCTGCGCGACAGGTTGGCTGCGGATATGTACGCGCAGATGAAATGTACCATCAGCGTAGTTGATGGGCTGGGTCCAATCGCCATTGGCTGTTGGCGGCTTATGACGAGGGAATCCTCGCTCATCTTCGGTCACCAGACCATTCCAATCATAAACCAACAACCCGCACTGCGCGTCCGTCTGCGCGAGTGGTTCGAATTCCTCAGCCTCTTGCGCCCTGGCCGTCACTGCCCATAAGAGAGCGGCTACCAGCAGCATGAACCATACAGCATATCCCAATTCCCGTTTGAAAGTCGTTGGTCTCTTCATGTTATTCTCTCCATCGCTAATTTCTTGCCCAAAAGATTAGCATATAGCGTGTAATTATGTCAACTTTCGCCCATGCTTGTGGCGTGTTTGTTTGCGCGCGGCGCGTGATCTCCGCTTGGGAGTTCGTCTATGGCTCTTGGGGGAGGAGCGTACGTAGGGCCGGAATCGCCTGTGGTTCGTAGAGCAGCCAACGCGCGAATTCATCATGTGCCTGTGTGCGGCGCCATGACTGGTAAGTCGCACCGGGCAGATCGCGGTAGAAAAGGGCCACGACGAGCGGGGTTGTTTCGCCAAATGGATAAGCGTAGTAGACGGTGGTCAGAATGCCGGGTAAGGAGCCCCCTTTGTAGCCCAGGTTGCTGAAGAGTTCCTGATTGTCATAGAAACGCATCGGCCATTCCAGGTGGCGGCGGACCATGAAGCTGCTCTCGCCGCTGCTTAGGCCGTTCAAGGCGAGGCGTGCCATCAAGGCGGCGTAATCGGCGGCCGAACCCTGTGCATTGAGCTGTTCGCTGAAGAGGCGCTGTGTAGAGCCTCTGGGCCGTCTCGTGCTTGTCCGCCACGCTATCGCTTCATCGTGGAACGCGGCATCCTCGCTAAAAGCGGCCGTCAGCTGCACCACTTCATCCCCGTAGCGCGCCGGATCCTCCACATAGCCCAAAACGGCCGTTCGGCCGTCGATCTGCGGCCGCGTATGGTTGGCCATTGCCAGAAACTGGCCTACAAAGGGACAGGGCGCGGTCTGGCTTCCCAGATCAAGCAGCTGCGCCGTTTCTTCGATGGCCTCTTGTCCCAGCCGCATATGCAGATAATCTGTGGCCGCGTTGGAGCTGTATTCGATCATCATCCGCGCCACTCCGTCCAGCAGCAGCTGCGCGGGCTGGCCAAAGATGAGGCCTCCGTCTTCCAGATCATCCAGCGCCTCACTGTGCGCGCGCAGATCAAGGGTGGGGAGATAGAAGCGGTCCAGATCGGCGACCGTGACCGTCTCCGTGGGGTTAATCTCGCCGGCAGCAGCCGCTTCCGCATAAGCGACCAGGTGCAGGACCTTAACCACCGAGGCCAGGGGCATCGGCGCCCCGGCATTAAGATAAACGCCGTTCGCTTCATCGCCGACCCGGTAGGCGGCCAGGCCGACCGTTTGCGGCGCATCCAGGAGCCGCTGCAGCGCCGGTTGGGCGGTCTCCGGCAGCAGCGCCATGACCGGCTGCACGGCTGCTGCGTCGGCTGAGAGGGAGCTGACCAGCGGTTCGTCATAAGTGGACAGCAGCGGCAGCAGCAGGCCGCAGGGATCGGCCGCGCGGTAGAAGAAGGGCGGCACGGCCGTATCTTCGGCGGCGGTCGCAGGTGTGGCTGTGGGAACGGCCGTTGCCGCGGGAGTTGGGGGTGGGGCGGGCGGTGTATAGGTAACCGGTGGGACTGTCGGTACGCTTATGGCCTCCGCCGCCGGTTGTGCCGCTTCATGGCCGATCGGCGTGGCCGGCTGTGCGACCTGCGCTTCACCGGCACAGCCGCCGCTCAGCACCAGCAGCGTCGCTGCCAGAAAGCCGAAACTAAGAAGAGAAGCGAGTTTATTCATCAGCATAGTCAGAAGGCGCCGAGTATAGCGCCACGTGCTCAACCCGACACCAACGCTCAGGCAGCGATGAAAGTTCTCGCTCTTTGTCTGGGCTTCCCTGCGGGACGCCATCTGTTCACATGCAGCGGCTGCCCGCTTTATGAGCAGTTGTCGCATATCCAGGGTTTGCAGCGACTGCTTTTGCTACGCTGATCGCAGAACAGCACTTAGCAACAAGCGAGTCAGGCAATGATAGATCCCTACAGCACAATTGTTGACCAAAGCCGCATGCAGTTGGAGCGCGGGCTAAACTTCTATAAAGCCGATGTGTTTCCTACGGTCCATCCCGTGCACTGGCTGACCAGCCACTTCGCAGTCGGCGGCTGGAGCCCGCTGCAGCGGCTCAGCGGCATGCTCACGGCCCATATGACGGCCATTGCCCCGCGCAACGGCTTTACGTGGCACCCGCATCGCGGCCTGGAGATCTTCACCTATGTCATCGAGGGTGAGCTCTATCATGAGGATACGACCGGCGGCAAGGGCGTCATTCGCGCCGGCGAAGTGCAGCGCATGTTTTCCGGCGCCTATATCGAGCACCAGGAGCTGAATCGTTCTGACAAAGAGACGCGCGTCATCCAGATCTGGTACGCAGCCGATCCGCGCTACATGGGCCTTGATCCCCATTACGAGCAGCTAAAGCTGGTGGATATGCCTTCCCATGTACGCGGTGAAGCTGTTGTGTATCCTATTATAGGATTAAATGGGCCGACGGATGACCATGTAGCCGGAGCGCGCCTCTCAGCCGCTGTGCTGCCCGCCGGCGGCCAAACCACGGTAGAGATGCCCGCCGCAGGAGAAGATCTCTTTCTCTATTTCGTTAAGGGCAGGGGATACCTGTCAGGCGGCGGCTTGAGCGAAGAAGTGGGCGTTTATGATGTTCTTGTCGCCACGCCGGATGCCCCAGAAACGACGATCAGTGGCAGCAGCGAATTAACTTTCCTGTCCTTCTACCTGCCGTCCTTCGTTCCCACAGCCACAAAGCAGTAGCAGCCAGCAGACAGCAGACAGAAGGGAGGCAGGGGCCTCGTCCGCTGTTGAGGGCTTATACTTAATTTAAGATGTATTAATACAACTATAAACGAAGGAGGACAGTGGTTTTTCCAGCGGTTTTTTGAGCATGCGATCTGCTCGGCACCAATTGTAAGCGGTCAACATCCACCAGCCCAGCGCCTGCTTCGAAATGGAATGACGCCAAAAGGTCAGTGTTCTGCACCTCTGTAATAATGTAGGCGTCTCCATGCCTCAATAGAAAAGTTCACCCACCAAAGAACAACATCGCTAGGAAAATGAAGACGAAAAAAGAGATTGGAGAGGCGATTGTACTGTTTTTGACAACCAAAAACGGCGTCAAAAGATCATTAAAAACAGCGTCACTCCAATAAATACAAAAAATGATGATCGCCAAAAACAGCGTCACTTGTGCATCAAAAACAGCGTCACGAAGGGTTGGGGAGCCTCGCTTTTGCTACTTTTGGCGAGTCAAAAGTAGGGAGTAGCGGTTCGTCAGTCGATAGGTTCGCCTCCTTGTCTACACCTTGAAGATTGAGTTGTTGTCGCAGACGATAAGACTGCCCCACAAACTCCAAGATATGACTGCGAAAAGTTAGACGGTCCAAAAGGCCATTGGTCAAACGTTCATCACCCAGCACCGAAACCCATTCACCAAAGGGGAGATTGGTGGTAATAATGAGCGAGGTACGCTCAGACAAATGGCTGCAACATTGGAACAAGAGTTGCGCCCCAGTTGGTGAAAAAGGGACATAGCCAAATTCATCTAGGACCAGCAATTTGTGCCTGCCCAGTTTTTCCAGGAGTTTGGGCAGTTGGTGTTCCTGTTGGGCTAAAGCTAACTCATTGACCAACTGGGTCACGGTGTAGAAGCGGACACGATGATTCTGGCGACAGGCAATTAAGGCCAAACCAGTAGCAATGTGTGTCTTACCCAAACCAGGATTACCGACCAAGATCACCGGCTCCGCCTGTTCCAGATAGGCCCCTTCCGCCAAGGATAGAACGCGTTGTTTACTTAATTGCGGAATGGCCGTGTAATCAAAATCAGCTAGCTCTTTCAAGAGCGGGAACTTCGCTTCCTTGATGCGTCGCCGGCGGCGGTTCATCGTCCGTC
Organism: uncultured Chloroflexia bacterium; assembly: GCA_963767495.1. Taxonomy (GTDB): domain Bacteria; phylum Chloroflexota; class Anaerolineae; order Promineifilales; family Promineifilaceae; genus JAACFF01. The sequence goes on along the minus strand of CAVYDY010000004.1, from coordinate 17,002 downwards.
GTTGGAATTCCTGGTCAATCAGCTGCGCCAAATAGGTTTCAAAAGACCAGTTGGCCTGAGCTGCCTGCTGAGCTAACGTCTGGTACTGCTTGCGAATAGAAGCCAGATGCAGGTCTGTGAGTTGTTGTTCTAATTGTGCGTAACTCATGAGTCTACCTGTCGCAGCAGTTGGTCATATTGGGGCAACGTTAAGGGGGCTTGTCCCACCTGTGATAGATGAGGCTGGGGCAGTGAGTCTAACGCCTTGAAAGTTGGCGTTGGATCGAGCAACCGATTGAGACAAAATAGCACCCCGTTCAGATGGGGCACTTTCTCTGTCAGTGCTTTCTCAATGGCATTTTGTACCACAGAAGCATCATAGTCGAGATGGAGTTGTAGGATTTGAATAAACTCGCGTATCGCTTTGTGCTCATTCTGACTCTCCTTCAGTTGCAGCAGCAATTCGTCATAGAGGGGCGGCCAACTATTCCGCCACTGCTGCAAAGGCTGGGCGTGGTTGAAGGCGCCTGGCCGCTCGGCTAACAAGGGTAGATAGTGAAGGGGGTTGAGAATATCCTGTTTGCGCTCGTAACTGCGCTGATGTGTGGCAATAATTTCCGTCCCCTTGACGATCTCGATGCGGAAGGGATAAGCGCGCAAGGTCAGTTGCTTTTGTGCTTTGTCCGCGGGAACGGAGTAGCGATTGGTTTCAAAGGTAACTTGTCCATAGGGATTCAGCTTCACTTCCCGACTGATGTAACCGGCGTAGTCGGTGGCCGGCAACGACCGTAAATGGGGTTGCTCTTCGGCCCACATGGCACCTATCGACTGCGGTTGGCGACTGACCTGGCGCTGGTCGTCCTGCAGACATCGTTCTCGCAGCCAGGCATTCAACTGGGCATAATCGCGCACCTCAGGTAGGGGGACGAGATAATTCTGCCGCGCATACTTGACCCCATGCTCCACACTCCCTTTCTCATGCCCTTCTCCGGGCGTACAGAAGCGGCTTTCAAAAAGATAATGGCTGCGAAATGTTATGAAGCGCTTTTGCTCCTGACGGTTCCGTCCTTTTAGGATCCGGTCCACGGCTGCCTTCAAGTTGTCATAGGTAATCGTGTGCGGCACACCGCCAAAGAAGTCAAAGGCGGCCATATGGGCACTGAAAAAAGCTTCTTGTTTCTGAGTGGGAAAGGCCATCACGAAGGTGCGCCGTGAATAGCACAAGCGCATCACAAACAATTGTGCCTTCACCTTTTCCCCCTTCATGATCACGACAGCTTCTCCCCAATCGACCTGCGCATCTTGACCAGGCTCATACTGCAGGGGAATAAAGATCGGGGGTCGTTTCAGTTCGCCCCGTTTTTTGCCCACATAACGGCGCAGATTGGATTCGCTGCCACTATACCCTTCCGCTTCCATCAGTTCATATAGCTTGTGCGTCGTAAAGCGCTGTTTGCGGGGGAGGCTGCGCTCCTGTTCCAGCAGTTTATCTATCTTCTCTTTGTACGGACCTAATTTCGGCGCCGCTTTCGGCTGACTTAGCGTGTAGGGTTGGTGCTCAGCCGATGCCAAGGCCTTACGTATCGTCCAATAGCCATGATGCATTTCTCGTTCTATCTGGCGCATCGTTTTGCCTTCGATGAAGTAGGCGCGTCTAATTCTCTCTCGGTCTATCACAGTGATCATTTCCTTCTCCGCTAAAGTGGGATTCCCAACCTTAGCGGATTAACAGCTTACTGACGCTGTTTTTCGTGATCATCCTCATTCAAAGTGACGCCGATTTAGAGTATCAAAAACACGATTGTACCTCCCACAGCCCCATAGCTGGCACATGTTCGGACGTATCTATCCATAATAAGGGCCCAGATTATTCCGGCGATGGCCCCAGTTGTCGCCCCAGCAGCGACGATGACAATTATCAAGACGCACTCGCTGGCAGCAGACAGATATCTCTCGCCAAGCAGGAACAGAAGCAGTGTGCTCAACGATCCAGCAATGCACCCGCTGGCAAATGCACCACTATCCGAAATGGAGCTGGTAACGGCCTGAAAACCCCGCACCAACAGGTCCGGTGCGTACCCTATTACGACATAGCCGATTATGAGTGCAAGTATGAGGAGAGGTATTCCGCATTCCATCGACAGCCCCGTCACTTTCTCAAAACAGTATAACATGGGGGTCTGTGCAACAGACCTTCTAGGATGTGCGACTTTGTGTGGATACTTCCCAGGGGTTGGTGATAATCTCACGATGCCACCTTTTTGTCCCGTATGGAGCAGCTTCGAAACCGTAGTCTTGCCTCGGCTCTTAGTCTATGATATGGACCAGACATCAAGAATTTGGTTCATTGCATCACCACCAGGCATGGATACAGCTATGCTAGTTCGGCTTGAATCAAAGAAGAAAAGGCTGGAAAGGGTCATACAACCGTCATTACCGAATACCTCAACCGAGCAGCTATCAAGCAATATGCTCAAGTAAACAACGCCATCTCTGGCAACTAATTGCTTCATCTCATAATAGATTATAATCCGATTCGAGGAGGTCGAAATGCCCAAACGAATCAGATTGAGAACATTAACAAAAGAAGAACGAAGTCAATTGGAAAAGTTAAGTCGCTCAGCGACAGAATCACATCGAATCGTTGAGCGAGCCAAAATGATTTTATTGGCTCATCAAGGAGAACCAGTGGCAAAAATCGCCGATAAGTTAGACCGTAGTGCGATGTCCATCTACCTGCGAATCAAACGATTCGACAAAGAAGGTATCGCCGGACTTGAAGACAAGCCCAGAAGCGGTCGTAAACCAACCTACAATGAGTCGGAACGAGGCACAATGATCGCCTTGGTACGAACAAATCCTGACAAACTGGGCTTGCCATATGGACACTGGACATTAGATCGCTTAGTCGATTACCTGCATGGTAATTACCAAATCGGTGTCTCCAGGGCACAGTTAGCACGTATTTTGCAGGCTGAAGGCTTGCGCTGGTATCAGGAAAAGACCTATTTCACCGAACGGCCCGACCCACAGTTTGTGGAAAAAAGGGGGCCATCGTAGCCTACTACACAGAGCCACCACCGCACACACATGTCATCTGCCTTGATGAAATGGGACCTGTATCGGCCAAGACATATCCGGCAAGACGTTGGACATCTCAGGGCAAAAGACCACCATTACAACCTGATTATGGCCGTCGTGCGAAAGTGTGGGTCTTTGGCGCTTTCGAACCAAGTACGGGCAAGGCCCTTACGTTGTGTCGAGAGCGACGCCGCAGCCTGGATTTCATTGAACTTCTCGATTCGATAGTTCAAGCATGGCCTACTGATGAGTTGATATTGATTCTGGACAACCTTTCCATCCACCGCAGTATGGATGTGCAATTGTGGGCATTGGCCCATAGACGAGTCCGGTTTCTTTTTCAGCCAACTTATGCGCCATGGCTCAACTTGATCGAACCTTGGTGGAAGACCTTGCGATCCCTGGCTTTGTCAGGATGCCGTTTTGAGGATTTGGCTACACTTCGTTCTTCAATTGTTAAGAGTACAAAATACTGGAATGATCACCGCCATCCCTATGTTTGGCAGAAAAAGTACCGCCCTATCTCAACTCATTTGTGAGATGAGGCACTAATGAAATTTCATAAACACCTGCGAGTCCTGGAAGAGAGTCTACCAGCCCTGCTTGAGTGCGATCTAAGCATAAAGTTTCCCGTTCTGTATCAGATCGAATAATCAGCTTCTTCAATGAGTTATCAGAGAACTCGATACATACGTGATCAGAAGTTTCGGGCCTAATTTACGCCTTAGCCATTCTTCTTCATGGCACTGCCAGTCGGCCTAGCACCATCGTTTATGCATCATACGTTATTGAGCCTGTTAGCGGATAACCAATGTGGTGCAATGCGCGCCGCGCAGCGTTCTTTCGGTCTCGCTGCCAAACACCCAACGACCTAATCCGGAACGACCATGACTCGACATGACGATTAAATCAACCTGTAGTTTATCGGCCATATCAATGATGGCTTCGGCAACGGGGCTGGTGGCGATATGCACGTGGAGTTGGATAGGAGCATCTGGCAGGGAGTCCTGCACTCGCTGCAAATATGCCTTGGCTTCCTGTTCGTCCTCATTCATCACTACTTCAGTTCCGGGCCAACCTGGTACCGGTCCCGGAGGTAAGAGCGGCATGAACGTCACCCGCAGTAACATCAGTTCCGCTGACACCGCCTGAGCCAGCTTCAACGCCGGCTTTAACGCACACTCTGCCAGAGGCGAGCCGTCCAGGGGAACCAGAATTCGTTTATGGGTAAACGGTATTGTTTCTACCTGGGGGTGGATAACGGCAGTGGCGCATGTGGCATGATACAAGATTTTGTCGGCTACACTTCCGTAAACCCAGCGGCTTATGCCGGAACGGCCGTGACTGGACATCACAATCAAATCAATCTCGTTCTCCTGGGCATAGTCAATTATCGATTCGGCTGCCTTTCCAACCACAATTTCGCCCTCAAGGCATACGGAAGAAAATGCCGATCGAGACTGAATCGAATTCAGGTAGGTTTTAGCTACCTTTTGTGCTCTTGCAATGACGTTCTGATACAGATCTGGATCAAGTTTGATAGCTAGGGGGACGACAACTCTTAGGAGAACAACATCGGCTGACAGCGCTTCCGCGAAGGCCAGCGCCGGAGCTAGCGCCGCTTCCGCCAACTCAGAACCATCTAAGGGAACTAATATTTTATTGAAGCTCATATGCCACCGCCACTGCCTGAAATCAGGCGCTGGTTAACCCGCACTCTCAGCAAACCAAGGAAAGAAGATCGCATACAATAGGCTGGCAACCACGCAGGCGAGGATCATCACCGGCAGACCACGTTTATTCCATAATGCAGAAGTAATGGGAGTGCGTGTTTTTTCTGAGAGTGATACCACGACGATATTTGCCGTTGAACCAATAATGGTACCATTTCCACCAAAACCAGCCCCAAAAACCAGGGCCCACCAGAGCGGTGTGACATCGATCCCTTCCAAGCCAAGGTTTTTTATCACGGGAATTAGAGCTATGGTAATGGGGATATTGTCCACAAGAGCCGACAGCACAGCCACCGTCCACATCATCCCTACACCCAACAGAATTGGATGGGAATCACTAACCTGCATTAGTAGTTGGGAAAGCTGCTCCATCACACCGGCGGCTTCTAGACCTCCGACCATCACAAACAAGGCGGAAAAGAAGATCAATATAACCCATTCGATTTTCTCGAAAGTCTGGGAGACATCATCAGGGCGAACCCATAGTAACGCAGCTCCCGCGGCTGCCAACGCGATAAACGCAGGGCTTATATGGAGCGTGTTATGTAAAAAGAAAAATGCGATAGCCACGCCCAATACTATCAGTAGGCGACGTGCTGACCTGGGCTCGTTCAAGGCCTTCGCTGGATCAAGCTTCTTCACCCTCTCATCTGACCCTGGGATGGGTCTAAGATCTTTGCGAAATAGCCAGAGCAATAATAACAACACCAGCAACCAGGTGACTGCCACAACCGGCAATGAATGGATCAGGAAATCATTAAAGGTGAATGGTGCCGCTGCACCGATCAAGATATTAGGAGGGTCACCAACCAGTGTGCCTGCCCCACCGGTGTTGGAAAGTAATGCTTCACCAATTAGCATAGGGATTGGAGAAATACTCAATAGTTCGCAAATCAAGATAGTTACAGGGGCAATTAGTACAACGGTTGTCACATTGTCTAGGACCATTGAAAGCACTGTGGTTACCGTGCCTAATAGAATAAACAAACGTATTGGATTGCCGCGTGACAACCGCCCAGCCATGATAGCCAGATACTCAAAAAAACCGGTCTGCTGGAGCAAAACGACCATGAGCATCATACCCAGGAGTAGGCCAAGCGTTTCAAAATCAATGGCGGCAATGGCTTCTTCTTCACTATAGAATCCAAAGAGTATTCCTACTCCGACCATGAGAGCTGCACCGACCGTGGCCACAATGGAACGCTGAATCTTTTCGGAAAAAATCAGAACAAGCGAAGCCACAAAAATCAGAATGGATAGAGTCGATGCTATCACTTGGCCCCTTCCTTCGTAGAATTTCTCCAGCTGGACAGTAAAGCTGTCCCAACATCCACTCGCGAGGCAAGGCCCGCTAAGCGACCATCTTCGTCCACAACCGGAATATCATACCAATTGTGGCTGTTCATGATGGCAAAGGCCCGCAGCAAACCACTTTCGGTTCTCACGAAAACAGGTGGAACCATGATTGAACTCACCGGCTGGATGTACACCTCTGGGGGTGGAAGCAAAGATTCAAATACGCTGAAATCACCGCGTACAAAGTCGAAATCTTCCACCAATCTTACAAAGGAAGGCATTACCAGCTCCAGCAGGTCGCGAATGTGTAAGATGCCCACCAGCTTTCCTTCCTCATCGATTACTGGCAGCGTTCCAATATGTTCTTCAACAAACAAGACCGCTGCTTCTCTGATACTGGCTGTAACGGGGATGGAGATGACCTCGTGCTTCATAGATTGGCCAATGTTTTTCATTTTGACTCCCTCTGGCCTTATTCAGCAAGTATCCATGTAGAAGCCGAATGCAGACTTCTTCAAAGAGCAAACCTTTCCGATCCTCCCGAAAGCTCAATGCCTCCGGGAGAATTCAATCGACGTTATCCCAAAGAAACCTCGCCGCCGGACTCATCTCCGTCTATCCATTCAATCTCCACTTCTAGCGTGCGTTTCATCTTGCCTTTCTTGTCTTCTTCTTCCGCCTTGAGTTCAAGGACAACATTGTTGGGAATGTTTAGTACGATCTCTTCTGTCCCCTGGCGCAAGATAACCTCGTTTCTATCCAGCTTATCGGCCAGCTGGCGCAAAAAGACAGCTACGGCAGACAGCTCCTTTCTTTCTTCACTCTTGAACAACACTATTTCACGTCCCATGATAAATCTCCTTTGATAGTCTTTTTCTCTTCGGCACGACACCACAGCCTTTCTTGGTATCTAGATGGGGTGGCCGCGCGATCAGCAGCGGTCGATCAATCCAGCGTAGTATAGGCTTGACCATTTCGCCCAACAGAGCGCGGTAGAACCGGCCGTGTGGCTCAGCACCAATCAAAACCAGGTCATAATTTCCTTCCGCCACCTCATCCCGAATCTGCCGGTCAGCATCGCCCTGGCGCAGGTGCAGATTTCCATCTATCTGCCAATGCTTGAGTTGTTGAGCAACGTAACGCAGGTAATTTCCCGAAGATGTGTTGGGTGACAGGAGTACGTCCAGCCCAGTTTGCACACGATTTCCCAGGCTATACATAGCCGGGGGAGAAGGGACAAGGGGGAGAATGGTAACGGCCGTCTTACCTGGTTGAACCAGGTGAGCCAACCAAGCAGCGGCTGCTTCGTCTGTCTCCTCGATCCGCAGGACCAGGAGAATATGCTTAATTGGCCAGCGCGGCCGACGCGCCAGCAAAAAGGATGTCGACGACTTAGCAACGGCCTGATCACAAGGCCGCCCAGTGAGCAACGTATCGAGCCACGACTGTTCCGGCTCACCGAAAACGACTAGATCACAATCGGCTGACGCCTGCCTGATACGGCCGGCGTCCTCTTTGGATAACATTGGCTCGTAGCAGATCCGTCCTCCCAGCACGCCGCGCAGGTATTGGGCATATTCCCGCACATCACAAACCTCAGCGCTATCTGGCAAACAAACCAACATTTGAGCCGCAGCTGCCATCATTTCTCCTTCCCAGCCGGCCGATACATCACTCCGATCGGGCTCTGGAGACATTGAAGGCTTATGATGCAAGATAGGGTTGATACATAAGCAGCTTCAAATGTCGTTAAGGTCGTTGGAGAGACCGCCCCCTTTTGAGAAAAAGGGAGCGGCTCTCTGCTTTCACTCAAGTGCAAGGTGCGGCGCATCTTGAGTGCCTGTCGGACCATGCCGGGACCGAGGGGTAGAAAGAGGAAATCGTCCCCAGGCATTGCCCTAAGTTAGATCAGCGTGTTCCAGTTGCGTTTCTCTCGTGCAAGTTCAGGGAGGGAGCTTTCCCGCAACCCTATCTGATCAAACTTAACCTCAAATTACAAGGTAGGGATGACAAATATCGTGACAGAGTTGTGACAAGGCTGTGACAAACCTCGCGGTGATAGCGTGGAAATGAGCGCAGGCGTTATAGTCGCAAAATGAGAGCAGTAGGAAAATGAATCAGCATCATCTCATGTATCAGGAGTTACCAGACCGTAGCCGCGGCCAGGCACATTCTCAATGTAAGCGGGCCGAGAAGGATCAAGTTCAATTTTGCGTCTCAGTCGCCGGACGAGTTGGCGCAGCATGTCGCGGTCGCCGCCTTCAGGTCCCCAGACCTGGCCGATGATCGCCTCGTGGGTGAGTATGTGGCCCTTATTAATTATCAAGTAGCGGAGAAGCCGGTTTTCGAGAGAGGTCAGGCGGATGGCCTTGTCGTGATCAATTAGCAGTTCTCGCCGGTTACTGTCAAGTGTCAGATCGCCGGCGTGAAAAAGAGCCGGTGCATGCGCTTTGCCGGCGCGGCGTAAGACAGACTGGATTCGGGCTACCAGTTGGCGAGGGCTGAACGGTTTCAGGATATAGTCATCTGCGCCCAACTCCAGGCCGCGTACAATGTCGTCCTCTTCATCGCGCACGGTGAGCATGATAATGGGCGTATCGTCCTCGGCCCGAATTCGGCTGCAGACGGTGAACCCATCTATCTTCGGAAGGTTAAGATCCAACAGGATAACGTCCGGCCGGCTATCGCGCCATTGTCGCAAAGCTGATTCACCGTCATAGGCTAGGCTTACCTGATATTCTTCGCGCCGTAGTGTGAAGGCAATTAGATCCGCCAGCACGCGATCGTCTTCTACAACTAAAGCTTTCATTCTGTATCCTGTTCCTCAATTACTGGTAGTGTAAACCAGAAGACGGCGCCGCCGCCGGGACGGTTTTCAACGCCTACTTGCCCATTGTGAGTTTCTATGATTGCTTTCACGACCGAGAGTCCTAGCCCAACTCCGTGACGGGATTTGGCATCGTCTGCGTCGTAGTGGACAAACTGGTAGAATAACTCGTCTTGTCGACCTGGCGGTACACCTGGTCCCCGGTCAGAGACGGCTACACGCACCCAACCCTGGTTAACCATTGCGCCGAGAGTGATTTTCGTTTCATCCGGACTGTATTTGATTGCATTGAAAAGCAGATTAACGAGCACCTGTACAATCCGGTGTGAATCGACCAGTACCAGTGGAATTGTAGCCGGCAGCTCGACAACCAGCGACTGCCCATATTTTTCCTGGAATGGTAGGGTCATGTGGGTTGCTTCGGCAATAATTTCTCCCAGGTCAGATGAGCGAGGATAAACACGGAAGTGGCCGGCTTCCAGGCTGGCACTTTCTAGCAAATTATCTATTAGCGTTTGCAGGCTGATGATGCCCATGTGTTGGGAAGTTAGTAATTCTTGTAACTCGGCCGAACTGAGATCGGGAGCCTGGTCTAACAGCAACTCAGTGGACGCAGCTAGAGCAGAGAGGGGTGTGCGAAATTCGTGCGTGATGTTGGCCAGGAATCCCCCAAGTAGGCGATGGATGAGTTCAGCTTCACTAATATCGCGTAATACTAAAACGAGACCAGTTTCATCGGTATCCGGTGGCGACAACTGGGCACTAGTAATTCCCAGAGTAATCTGACGACCATCTTCCACTTCCAGCAGGATCTTGCTTTGTTGCCCGGGCAGGGGAATGTGTTGGCTGAAGGAGTCGCTTGTCTGTGCCAGGTGGAAAAGTTCATCACAAGTGTGGTTGAGTGCCTCACTTTGGCTCCAGCCGGTTATTCGTTCTGCGCCGGGACTGAAGAAAGTGATACTGCCGCTGTCATCCAGGGCCACGATCCCTTCAGTTATGGCTTCCAGCAGATGGTCGGTCCAGGCTCTTTCTTGTTGTAGTTCGTTTACCGTACGCTGCAAGTCAACACGGGCGCTTTCCAGCGCCTGAGAAACCAGGGTTACTTCACGCACCTGCGATGGAACAGATAGCGATGTAGTCAGGTCGCCAGTGCTTATCGCTGTGGCGGCGTGAGTGAGGCGTGTCAATGGTCGGCCAATACGACGAGCCACTGCCACACCCAGGACAGACCCGGCCAGCGCTACCAGGATAATGCTACCCACCAGTATCCAGGTAAGGTTGCGCTCTGTCGCTATAACATCGGCTACGTCCAAGGCTATCTCATCGATGAGGCCAGGAGGAGACAGGACGAGACGAGTGGAATAGTAGGGACGGTTGTTCTGTTCAAATAATGCGGGCATCGTGGCAATATCGGCTGCAGGATTATCAATTGGTTGGCGAATAGCTGTGCAGCATGCTGCTGCGCCTCCGGCAAAGCTGCTGGCTACAGGGTTTTCATCTACCAACAACGTATGTTCCAGGCTGGTTTGGGCGCTCATTTGTCTCGAGAACTCGTCGTCCAGCAACATACCTACAACGACCCGGCCTAAATCAGTAGATTCGTCGCCAATAGGATGTGCAGCCATCATCCAGACTTGGGGAGATGTTCCCGACGGGATGACATGTAGCCCAGTTGGGTCTTGCAAGCGACATATAGCGGTGGAGTTGGCGGTGCTCGTTTGAATGGCTGGATTTTGGTCTGGATCACAGACAAGTATCAATTCCAGCTCGGTTTCTTCTTGAAGCGTCTGAAGATAGTATGCTAATGTTGTCTCCTGTTCCTGAGACAGCAGTTGGCTCAGGGTTGGTCGCTGCGATGTCAGTAATGCAAAATCGGAAATTCTACGTTGCCAAGCAGCGTAGAGAGCTTCGGTCGCATGGCTGCCCTGGTTTACGCGTGCCCAAGTTTGGCGTTCGACTTGATTGCGGATTAGCAAAATGGCCGGCAGCCCGACTGCTAGTGTGGTAAGGAGTATCAGAACCATGAAGCTAAAAACTAGCTGCACTACTAGGCTTTTACGGTCAATGCGTAATTCTTTTCTCAAGATTGGCTACCCGTTCCAGCTAGGCATGTTTCGTGTCCCTGAGTACGAATAGAGCGTAGATCTTAGAATACCCATCTTTTCACAGAACTCTTTGATAATGTATTTCTTTTGGCCGTCAGTATCGGTGTCGTCGTAGAGTTGATATAGGCGCTGGACTTGTTCTTCATTTAGCGCCCTGCGCCTTCCTCCTTTCTTTTCTCTGGCACGGGCAGCAGCCAGGCTGGCTTTGGTGCGCTCGCGGATGAGATTGCGCTCGAATTCGGCCAGGGCGCCGAAGATGTGGAAGACCAGCATGCCGGCGGGTGAGGTGATGTCAACTAGATCCTGCAGGCTTTTAATACCTATCTTTCGCTCTTCGAGCTGGTTGACTAATTCAATCAGATCTTACAGCGAACGGCCGAGACAGTCCAGGTGTCAGAACGCCAACATAGTCAGCTAAGCCCTTATTAAATGAAGTCTGCTTTGGTAGCTATTTTCCTGTTGCGACATCATTAGCATCCCCAAGCAGGCAAGAAGGGTGGCGATAGGAAGGGCGACAGCAAGCACTATTGGCCAGCCGGATAATTCATCAGGCCCACGATACCGTCTATGATGAAGTACAAACCAATAGCAAACAGAACAACTATAACGACGATAGGCATTGCCTCATTAAGCCAACTATTTACTTTCTCCAGAACTACTTCAGCCTTTCCCGGGCCGATCAGATAAAGCACAATAGGCAGCAAGAGCATAAGGCTGGCCATCAGTAAGAACAGGCATGTGGCAAGAAATCGCGTTGCGTGTTCTGATAATGATAGGATATGGCCGAGAGCGGCCGTTGTAAAAAGCCATTGATTCAGGCTCACTGCCACCCAGGCGAAGCCAAGCGTGAGCAGCCCGCCCGGACTATCTCCAAAACGTTCAGAAAATGAGGAGTCGCTTTCTTTGGCGTCTTTTGTTTGTGTGCGATTTCGCCAATGACCGTACGCCCGAAGACATAACATCACGCCAGCGGCAATAAGCAGACCATCAAAGATAACGTGCTGCCCCGAAGTAACAGCCAGGTGCAATTGGTGCAGCGTCGTACTTGCGGCAGCAGAGATATCGGCGAGGAACGTGCTGATTTTTTCTAGCAAGCCGGTGAAAATCAGGCCAATTGCAACTAAAAGAAAGATTCGGAACAAGGTGATTCCGCCGACTAAGCTGGAACTCTTTCTAAGACCGTTACTCTTACCTAACAGAGCAATCTCCAGACCGAATTGCAGGGGCAAGAAACTGGCAGCAACTCCTAATAGTATCAACGAAACCCAGGGAACATTCATGTACTAAATGCCTCTGCCTGGTGACTAGGGTCAGGATTTTTTCAACAGAGCCCAAGTCTCCAACACGTTTATCCTTCTTTGTCTTGCGCTGCAACCATGCTAACGGCACTGTGAATTGTAGCAAATATGCGCTCTTCACCAAGTTCATCTAGAACGCCGGTCAATTCCAGCAATTTATGGGTACCCACATGAACACGTGCCAGAAACAGTTCAAGCTCATAGCGCTGCGCATATGCAAGCAAGCCTTTAATAGCCGCTGCGCCGGTCGAATCAATATAGGCTATTTCTTCGCAGTCGATAACCACAGTGTGCGGTAGATCGTCCTTCGCGCCGGCATCAATCAACAATTTCTTGACCGTCTTCTCGAACGCCTCGGCATTAGAAAAGATGATCGGCGCGGCGAAGCGGTAAACAATGACACCGGGAACCGGCTTGGCATCTGAATGCGTTGTACCGTGGCGACGGCCGTACTGCCAGGACATCGCTTCAAAATTACCTGTCTCTTCTTTCCGCCCCAATACGGCACGACCCGGGAAACTCGTTCCGTAAATCATGTAGACAATCGACAAAACGATGCCCACAATCAACGCCGGCAGCAAATCCAGGAAGAGCACCAGGATGAAGGTAATGAATGCCGCCGCAAAGTCCACCTTGTCAATACGCCACAATGTCATCAATTTCTTGGGGCTGGCAGATTCCCACATGGCGGTAATGATAACGGCCGCCAGCACAGTCTCCGGCAGCCATTGGAACAGCGGCGCAAAGAAGGCCAGCGTCAGCAGTATAATCCCGGCCAGAAAGATGTTGGCCATCTGCGATTTAGCACCGGAACCCGTCGCCGCCGCCGACGCTGACGGGCTGCCCGTGACAATCATGCCGCCCATCAACCCCGCGCCGATATTGCCGGCGCCATAAGCGCGAAATTCCTGGTTGGAATCCAATTCATCGTGCGTCTTTTCCGCTATATTGGCCGAAGTGCCCCACCCCACAGGAAAGCCCACCAGAATAACCGCACCGGCCGCTACCAGCAGGTCAAGCCAGGTTGAGGTGTCAATCCCTGTGGGAATGCTCAGGGAAGGGAGACCGCTCGGGATGGCGGCCACGAGTTCGATGTCTGGGTTAAGGATGGCCACGAGAATGGATGAAAGGGCTACGGCCGTTAACGCCGCCGGTAATTTGGGTATAAAACGTTCGATGGCAAAGATGAGCAGCAAAGAGCCAATACCAATGAGCATGGTCGTCCAATTCCAGCTGCCAAACTGCGAAAGCAGCGACCACAGCTCCTGTACCGTGCTGTCGCCAACAGCATCGACGCCCGCTATTTTGTCCAACTGCCCCACAATAATCTGGATGGCCATGCCCAGGATAAAGCCGGCCATCACCGCTTTGGACATGAAATTTGCTATCCAGCCCAAGCGCACCAATCCAGCGATGATGTACACCACCCCTGTGACTAAAGCGAGGGCAATTGTCAAGGTAATGGCCATACTTTGGTCGCCGCCGGAGAGCGTCGCCACGAGACTGGCCGAAATGGCGGACGTTGCCCCAGCGGCGGCAAAGACCATCAGCCGTGAGCCGCCAAACAAAGCATAGGCGATCAGCGCCAGCGGGGCAGCGTACAGGCCCATCTGCACCGGCACGCCGGCGATCGTAGCATAGCCCATCGATTCGGGAATAAGGAGGGCCGCCACACTAATCGCCGCGATCAGATCCGGCGACAGGTTCTTGCCCCAATCATATTTGCGAATCCACTCCGCCGCAGGGAACCACAACGATAATTTGCTCGGTGCTTCGGGCATTGCTTTTGTGGATGTTGTTGGTTGAGCCTCTAATGTCATTGTTTTCCCTGCAGCTCGTTAATTGGAGGAATCTCACGAAAGAGCTTGTGCTCTGTAAGTGTTTGGAAGTTCGTCATTTGAAATATTCCAGAGGAACGAACTTCCAAACCTAGACGAAATCGGGTTCTTCTACGCTTTTAAATTCTAATCAGGAACCCGATTTCGCTTAACCCTTTCCAATAGGCTCACTAGAATACCCTTAATTCAAAGAATGCCTGCTCAAATGCATACTGACCGCAGCTGCGATGTCGTGATGAATATGGTCGCTGCCAATCACGTCGACAACATCATCTCGCTGTAAAACAGCCAATACCTGCGGCTTAACCCGCGCCAGGTGCAGGTCGATATTGTAGGCCTCGCCGGCTAAGGCAATCTTCTTCAGCACATCGGCGCCTTCAGTATCAATAAAATTGACGCCTTCCATACTGAGGATCACCCCGTCCAACCCATCCGTGGCTTCGACACGTATATCTCGCAAGCGATCACCTAACGCGCCGGCGTTGACAAAAAACAACCCTCCGTCAAAGCGCACAATTCTCAGACCCGGATACGTTTCAGCTTCCGGGTGCTCCTCTAAATCGAAGAAAGCATCGCTGCCTGGTTTTCGTCCCAATTCGGGAATGTAGGGATATGCGGAAACGGCCACCAGCCCGATGATGGATAGAACTACACCGATGAAAATCCCTTGTAGAATACCGAAGGTCATGACTCCCAATAAAGCAAGCATTGCGGTAATAAATTCGAACCGTTTTACATGGCGTATCCGCCTCATTTCGCCCACATCCATCATGCCCATTACGACCGCTTCGATGATGACAGCGCCCAAAACCGCTTCGGGTAAGTAAGCGAAGAGCGGTGCCAGGAATAAGAGGGTCAAAATGATAAACGCGGCCTGAGCCAGGTTGGAGACTTGCGATTTGGCGCCTGCCTCATCGTTGATGGGGCTCTTGGAAAGACTGGCATTGTCAAATATGCCTTGGAATAAGGATGAGGCGACATTGGACATGCCCTGGGCCAACATCTCCTGGTTGATGTCAACCTCGAAATTATGTTTGTTGGCATTGTCGCGCACAGCAGCCGTGGTTACCGAAAAACCGATTAACAGCAAACCAACGGCTGCACCAACAATTAACGCCAGGTTATCCATGATTAGGGCCAGGTCGGGCAGCACGAAGCTGGGCAGCCCCTGGGGTACCGGGGCAACCAATTCGACGCCCATGTCACCCAGACCAAGCAGCAACGTAGCCGCAATGCCTAGAATGACCGCCAGCAGCGCGCCGGGTACTTTCGGCGCGAAAAACTTGACACCGAATACAAGGGCGAGCGCCAACACGCCCACAACCACAGTTGTCATATTGGCTTCATCCAGACTGGTTATCCAAGCCCACGCCTTCTGCCAGGTGTTCGATCCAGACTTCTCCGTGCCGGTGATCTTAAACAGTTCGCCAACGGCGACATTGATACCAACGCCAAAGATAAACCCGGTGAGCACGGCCGCGGACAGGAAATCTGCGATCCAGCCCATCCTGAAAAGGAACATGATGATATAGAGGAGCCCTGCCACGAACACAATGCTCGCTGCCAGGGCAACGGCCTCATCAGAACCGGCCGCGGCAACGCCTAACACGGCCGCGCCCAAAACGGCCGCCGTGGATGAGCTGGGTCCGGTGGTCACCTGCCTTGAAGTCGTGAATATGGCAAAAAAGATCAGGCCCAGCGCCGCGGCGTAGAGGCCATATTGCACCGGCACGCCGCTGATAGTAGCGTACCCCAAAGATGTAGGTACCATCAGACCCCACACGGACAGCCCGGCGATGACATCCCCTTTTAGCCACGTCCGGTCATAATTGGGCAGCCAGGCTACGATAGGGAGATAGCGCGCAAGCCTGCTGGGTGTACTTCTCTCAGCAGCGGTTTTTTCGGTCACTTTTATTTCTCCCTCGGCTTAAGGCAAAGGCAATAACAAGCATTACAGACAGAATCCTTCTTCAGGTCAACCTCTGTCCTGCCGGCAGGTGAGTCCATTCCTTAACAGACCTCTCCTTTTTCATTGCGCCGGACTGTCGATCATACCGCGGCTTCGTCTTGCGGTATTTCGGGCTACGGCTGTATTTCCAGGCCAGCTTCCCTCGCCATCCTGACAGTCAGCTGGTGTGACCTTGCTCAGCGTCGTCATGCGTTCGCTTGTGAACTGTGCCCTGGGTGCCGGCGCATCCCCACCAGTGGAAAGACCAGCAGCAAAACAGTTTGGATGAGGTACAAAGCGACAGCGATGAACGGGACGAACAGCGCTAATGCAACGGCAACGGAATTCACGCCAATCGAGATCCAACGCTGCCTGGTGATTCGCCGTAACTGTTCATCCGCGATATCGTCCGCTACTAGAGAAGGCTCGTGAGAAATGTAGCGGATAAGCAGAGAGAGGGTCAGGGATGCGAAGAGAACGTTGATGCCATATAGGAACACCGCGACGCCAACCTGTGGCGTGGGCAAGTGCGTGACCATGAGGCTTGTCGAGAAAGGGATGAGGGCGATCAGCAGCAGAAGCAGCAGATTCAAACCGTTGGCTACGGTATCCCCGTGCTTCATGAGCCTGGTTAGTCCAGCATGAGTCAACCAGATGCCGCCAATATAGGCGAAACTCATGATATAGCCAAGGAAGTCGGGCCATGCTTCCAGCAGCGCCGGGCCCAGCGGAACGTCCAAGGGCGGAACAGGGAGCTCCAGCACCAGCAGCGTGATCGCAATGGCAAAGACGCCGTCAGAGAACGCGCTGAACCGGTCAAGAGCGGGATAGAAACCCGCCTTTGACGCCGTTTCGCCACTATCTTTAGGTTTCTTTTGCAAAGGATCGTTCATAATT
>CAVYDY010000003.1:0-959310 GCA_963767495.1 uncultured Chloroflexia bacterium | reverse complement strand
ATAAAGATTCAGGCGACAAGTGTGACAGCCGGGGACTGTGAGATGCGCCGGCTCGAACTTCCGCTGATGTTATCATTCCCCGTACGGCTATATGCAGGTCTCTTAAGACCGAAGAGAATATCCATACTGGGGCAAGAACTGGCCGGGGAAGTCGAAGAAGTTGGCAAGGATGTGCAATCCTTTAAGAAGGGCGATCAGGTTTTCGGAACCACCGGTTTTGGTTTTGGCGCATATGCTGAGTACATATGTTTGCCTGCAGAACCTAATGACACACAAGGTGCACTGGCTGCCAAGCCTACAAACTTAACCTATGAAGAAGCCGCTGCCGTTCCGACAGCCGCATTTGAGGCCCTCCATTTTCTTAGAAAAGCAGCTGTCCAACGTGGAAAAAAGATTTTGATTATCGGTGCTGGGGGCAGTATTGGTACCTTTGCGGTACAGCTTGCCCGGCACTTTGGGGCTGAAGTAACCGGCGTGGACAGCCCGCAAAAACTAGACATGCTGTGCGACATAGGCGCCAATCATGTCATTGACTACACAAAGGAAGATTACACTGCCAATCATGATGAATCCTATGACCTCATAATCGATGTGGTCGGCGGGCGTTCTGTCGCGCGCCGGCTGAAATTGTTAAAGCCGGATGGCTATTATTTTTTAGCTTACGCCGGGCTCTCACATATTGCTCTCGGCATGTGGGTTTCGCTGACGAGTAACAAGAAACTGAAGATTGAATCAGCAAGCCAAACGAGAGAGGATTTATTCTTCATCAAAGAACTGTTTGAGGGAGGAAAACTCGAGCCGATTATCGATAGAAAGTACCCGCTGGAACAGACTGTAGAGGCTCACCGGTTCGTCGAAACGGGACAGAAAAAGGGAAATGTCGTCATAACTGTGGGGCATCAGCATAAAGCCTGACAAATTCTGTCAAGCTTTTGACCTTTCCAGTATAGAATTATTGTGGTTGGCGACCTGCTGCAAACGAAATTGTATGTGCCGCGAGTACGGCCGTCTCTAGGGTGTGTTGACATTTCAACGTAACCAGATTAATGAACTGACAAATTCCAGGAAGCCAAGGTGCCGGCTGGCAAGTTTGTCGAATCTGCAAAAGACACACCGAATATTCTTGATTATTGTCATTCCTGACAGGATTATTCTGATTTTGGACGAACCCGCAGCGTAGAGGTGGATCATGGATTATTCCCTGTCGGACAATGATCTTAAACAGTTTGAAAGGGCAGTCGAACTTGCTCTGCTGGCTGAAGCACAGGGGAATTTGCCGATTGGCTCGGTAATTGCTTTAGACGGCCGTATCATCGCCGAAGGTAAGAACAGTATCTGGGTGCCTGGTTATAACCCCCGCCGCCATGCGGAGATTGAGGCGATTTCCTGTGTACCGCCAAGACTTTGGGACCATGCGCGCAATATGACGCTCTATACGACGCTCGAGCCCTGTATGATGTGCGCAACCACCATTCTGCATCATAAGATTGGCCGGGTTCTTTTCGCCACCATTGATCCCTACGGTGGTTCCGGCTGTGCCCTGGGCCACCTGCCGCCATTTTACGAGGAGCAGCTCGCTTCTGTTCAATGGCTGGGTCCTGTCCTGCCTGAAGCATGTGATCCACTCTATGACCGTGTGCGCCAGGCGATTGATGATCACTTGCGCAGGATTTGAAGGACAGTAGGGATGGCTGCAGACAGCCGTGGCAATGGTTACCCTGTTACCGCTCATATTCCTTCCTTCCTCAAAACAAATCCACTATGATATACGTATAGAGTAGTAGCAGCATCAGGAGCATCGGCATGTCTGCCGGTACCTGTCTCAGGCTGCCGCCGGGGAGGCGGCGCTCCCAGATGTTTGTTCTCGCTAACGAGCCCGGCGATGGGGATTCCCCCCGTTCGCTCAGCGGCTTATGGAGGTGGCTGAATTATGTTCTCTGTTTCTGCCGGCATTTTGCTGGGTATTATCCTCTGGTTTTTTGTGCGTTATGTGCTCTCCGGTTTTTATACCGTGGACCAGAACGAACGCGCGGTGAAGACCAGCTTCGGTAAGGCGCAGCGTCTTGGCGATTTGACTACGCTTGATGATCCTATTTCCGACCCATTGAATAAGAAGGATCGCGAGCGCTATGAATATCCGCAGGTACAGGTGATTACGCCTGGTGGCCCCTATTTCCGTTGGCCGTGGCAGAGTGTGCACAAGGTGTCCGTGGCTACGGAAACAATCAATATGGCCTTTGATCCGGAAACGCCCAGCGCCAATCGCAACGGTACGGAGTTGGAGGCAGTGACCAAGGACCAGTTGAATATTGGCCTCATGGGCCAGATTCGCTACCGTCCCGCGGAACGTAATCTATACGCTTATCTTTTTGGTGTGAAGACGCCTATCGTGCATGTAATGGGCTATTTCATCGCCATCTTGCGCCAGCGTATCGCCAGCTTTGAAGCGCCGGCGACGGCCGCTGCTATTGATGAAATGGATGCCGGGCTGTTCGCCGGGGTATCGATCAATGACCTGCGCAAGAACCTGGATGCGATCAATGACTATATGGAAGAGGAATGTGCTTCCTCGGCGGCGCGCTACGGCGTTGAGCTGGACGCTTCGCTGATCACGAGTATCGACCCGCCGCCGCAGGTAGAGTCGGCTTTGGCGGCGATCAACACGGCGCACAATGAAGTGCACGCCGATATCAGCCTGGCCAAGGCTGAGGCGGACCAGACGATCGAGCAGTCCAAACGGGCGGTGGAGATCGAAACGTTTAGGGCGCAGGCTGAGGTAGAACCGCTGCTGTCGCTGACTGAACAGCTGCGCGTTTTGCAGAGCCACGGGCCGGAAGCCCTGGCGGCCTATCTGCGTAATGTGCGCCTGGGTCTATATGAAGCAGCGCAGCATGCGATTCTGGAGGTGGAAAAATGAGCAGTTTTATCTATTTTCTAGCGGCGCTTGTGATCACCTTTGTAATCTTTTTGCTCCTGGAACCGTTGTTTCGCGCTGTGTTGCGCCTGTTCGGCGTCTACGACATCGTTGAAGAAGGAACGGCGCATGTCTATGTCCTTTTTGGCAAAGTAGCGCTCGTCGTCGAAGAGCCTGGGCTGCAGTTGTTGTGGCTGAAGATGGGACCGAAGGCGTTTGTCATTCGCTGGCTGGGCGACCGCCATGTGCTGGATACACGCCTCGATCAGCGCTACCAGCGCAGCCTGCCGGTTAACTCCGAAGAAGGGGCTCCAATGGGTATCGGCGTCTGGTATGAGATGAAAGTCAGTGACCCGGTCGCTTTCCTGTTCAAGAATGTGGATCCGCGCGGTTCGCTGGCCGCTAATGTGAGCAGCGCCACCGTGCGTACGCTGAGCAACATGCCTCTGGATGATATGCTGGAGACGCGGCATGTGATGAGCCGCGCCGTTCGCGCCGAGGTGTCGCCGAAATCGGAAGAGTGGGGCTATCAACTTGGTTCTGTCTATATCCGTAAGGTGCATTTTCGCGATGCGAATATGATCCGCCAGATTGAAGAGAAGGTGGTCAACCGTTTGCGCCAGGTGACGTCGGCTATTCGCCAGGACGGCGCTAACCGTGTCAACCTGATCACCAGCGCTGCCGATCGTAAGGCGGCCGTCGCTTTTGCCCAGGCGGAAGCGATGCGGCCGAAGATCGTAGGCGAGGCGCTGCAGAAGATCTCTGCGGATCCGGAAGTGGCCGAGGCGCTGTTCCAGATCCTGGAGACGGAGAACCTGCTCAAGGGCGAAACGCGAATCACGATTCTGCCGCAGGATAACGGATTGATGAAACAGCTCGTTGGCGCAGAAACGGCCGTAGAGACGATCTATAACAGCGAAGAATAGCTGTTAGCTGGGAACTAAAAACTGTATCCGATTTGCAGGGGCGCTCACCGTGCCGGCCCGGCGCGTGAAGCGCCCCTACATGTTTTGGGGAACTGTTGTGACATATGATCCGCAGGCGGTAAGAGAGATTTATGATTCTGTAGCTGAGGAGGAGGATCGCGCGGAGAAGGGCCCTTCCATGCGTACGGAAATTCCGCGCGCATTCATTCTGAAATATCTACGGCCGTCTGATGTAGTCTTGGACGCCGGGGGAGGCACGGGCATCAATGCTATCCTGATGGCCCAGCGCTGCCGGAAGGTGACGCTGGTTGATATTTCACCCGGGATTCTGGAATTGGCGGCGGCCAATGTTCAGGAAGCGGAATTAGCTGGCCAGATCGAATTGCTGGAGGGGGATATCACCGAGCTTCACCAGTTTGACGATGAGGCCTTTAGCTTCATTGTTTGTGTCGGCGATTCCGTTTCCTATGCGCTTGATAAAGGACCCCAGGCCATTCAAGAGCTGGCGCGCGTCGCTGAATCGGGCGCCGTTCTCCTGCTTGGCTGCGATTCCAAATTTGGCTTTATGCGTCTGCGCCTGAGCCAGGGGCTGCTGGATGAAGCCATTGCCATCACTGAATCGAGCGAGACAACCTGCGGTATGGGGCCCAGGACACGGCTCTATACGGTTGAGGAAATGACGGCCGTGCTGCAGACTGCCGGTTTTGAATTACTAGAAGTGGCCTCGACGCCAACGCTGACGGATACGATCGACAAAAGCCTATATCATGGGCACGCGGCGTGGGAAAAGTTGAAGGCCCTGGAACTAGAAATCTGCACGCAGCCGGAATTGTTGGGCATGGGAGCTCATCTCTTGTTCGTGGCCCGGAGAATGCAGATATAGGAGCGCTATGCATATTTGCGCATTCGCAGAAGCGGAACGCGCGTTCATTTCAGTGCGCACAAAGCGAGGACTGGCTGCTGCTAAAGCAAGCGGCAAGAAGTTGGGCCGGCCGAAAGGTAGTCGTGACGAGGAAAGAGTGCTCGATACGCACCGTGAGCAAACTAATGAATATCTCGAGCTGGGATTATCTCTGCGGTAGATTCGCACCAGTGTCAACCCGCGATTGGGTTTGCCAGGTTGTAGGTTGACGAAAACAGACGAAACAGTGAAGAGTTGCGGCGATGTGCTAAAATCTGTTCTCGAGTTCATTACTCAGTAGCTACCCGACCGCCGTTTCACCCGGGCTGGTCACCCCTACGGAGGGCATCTGGCCCCAGGGTTAATCTACCGATCGTCGAATAGGGTAGGTGGCTTATGCCTCATAACGCCTAGGTAAAATAGTGTAATTTCTGCTGTACAATTTCGCACAAAAATGGGAGATACTCCAGGTGCCTAATATTGCAGAGCATTACCGTAAATCGTTTTGACAGTGAGGCAGTGATGGCAGATCTCCAAATTGCACCACCACTACTAAAGACCAAGCTCCATATTCCCCACCGGCGACCAGATATGGTCCCTAGATCACTGCTCATTGAACAGCTGAATGAACGTATCCAGCGCAAACTCACATTAATTACAGCACCGGCAGGGTATGGTAAGACGAACCTGGCCTGCGAGTGGATACATTCGCTTCAATCTGAGGACACATCTAATGATCGGATCACCTGGCTCTCTCTTGAAGAAGCTGACAGTGAACCCATCCGATTCCTTTCCTATGTGATCGCCGCGCTGCAACAGGTAGCGCCTGAAATCGGGGTTGGTGCTCTTAGCCTATTTGAGATGGCGCAGAGTCCTCCAATAATCACCGTTCTGAACGAACTGATCAATGACATTGCCGACCTGGACTTTCACATACTATTGGTGCTGGATGATTATCATATGATCAGCCACCCGGAAATACACGAGGCCTTGCTCAACCTGGTAGAGCATCAGCCGCATCAAATGCATCTGGTTATAACATCGCGTGAAGACCCGCCTCTACCACTGTCTCGACTTAGAGCGCGTGGTGAGATGGCTGAGATTCGCATGCATGATTTACTTTTTTCGTTGGATGAAGCGACGCAGTTTTTCTCTCACTCTATGAAACTGGACCTGGAATCAGAGGTGATCAGCACATTGGAGGCGCGGACTGAAGGGTGGATCGCCGGGTTACAATTGGCAGGATTTGTGCTGAAAAACCTACCAGATCATCAGGATTTTATGGACACGTTCAGCGGCAGCCACCGCTTTGTGTTGGATTACCTCACCGATGAAGTCCTCCAGAGCCAGGATGAAGAAGTTCGCCAGTTCCTCGTGCAGACAGCCGTTTTAAAGCGGTTTAATGCCGATATCTGCCAGGCGGTCACCGGCAGCCCCAACAGTCAATTCATCCTTGAGCAGTTGGAACAAACAAACATGTTCATTGTTGCCCTGGATCATGAGCGTGTCTGGTACCGTTATCACCGCTTATTTGCTGATACGCTCCTTACAGAGTTGAGCAAGAAAGAAGCATCTGAGCTGTACAAAAAGGCCTCTGCCTGGCATGAGGCCAACGACATGATCTTTGAGGCAGTGACCTATGCGCTGGACAGTGCCGATCCTGACTTTATGGCCGATATGATTGACGTCGCCTTGCAGCAAGAGACTATCTGGTCGAGTGGTAATCTGGTGCTGTACTCATCGTGGCTTGAAAAACTCCCCGCTCAAGTCTTTGCCAATCGACCCCGGTTGAGTTTGAATACAGCATTTGTTTTGTACCTATCAGGCCGTTTTGATGATGCCTTACAACTCATCGCCCTGGCGGAGACCGATCTGGCAGCACAACAAACCTCAGCGGAAGTCGATAACCTGCTCGCTTTAGTTGCGTTGTATCGCGGATCAATAGCCGCTGTTCGTGGTGATGTGCAGCAGGCCATTGAGCTCATCACGTTTGCCCAGTCACGTTTACCTCGCGCCGATCACATGGCGCATGCCCGCGCACATTTCAGCCTTGGTCTGGCCAATGAACTTTCAGGGCAGGCTGACGATGCAGCAAAGAACTTCCTGTGTGCCAGTGATAAAGCGCAATTAGCTGGTGTGCTGCACCTCGCCGTTCACGCCCGGTGTTCGGCGGCCCAGGTATTGATCGACCAGGGGCGCTTGCATCTTGCCGAGCAAGCCTGCCGTACTGCGCTTGATCTGGCAGAAGGTCAGCGATTTCCTCCATTGGGATTAGCGTTATCGATGCTTGGCGGTATTGCTTTGGAGAGAAATGATCTGGTTTCTGCCGAACAATACCTTAATGAGGGTATTGCGCTGTCACGTCAGGGGATGCAGTTGGATCACGTGATTGCCGGTATGGCGTTTTATGTCCATTTGATAGTATGCCAGAGCAACACGGCCGGATTCTTAAACGCCTTTGATGAGGTGAATGCTATCATCGAGGGATATGATGTGGAGCGAGTCTATTCGGTCGTGGCCGCTTACCAGGCACGTATGCAGCTCTTTTTGGCGGAACGGCAGGCTGTGGATAAATGGGCAAAAGCATATCAAGCCAGCCGGCCTGATTCCCCATTCGAATATGCAGAACTTACGCTGGTCCGTTATCTACTCATGAGCGCAGAATCCGAGGTAGCGCCATCCATATTGCAGCCTTTGCTGGACGATGCACGCCGCGAAGGACGATTGCGGGCCAGCATGGAAATCAAGCTCCTGTTTTCTCGCACTTATCAAGATAAAGGAGACATCCCAACGGCCCTGAAGTGGTTGTCCGAGGCCCTGGAAATCGCTGCACCTGAGGGATTCATTCGCATATTTCTCGATGAGGCACCTGTGCTTGAACTGCTTCCACAAGTTCGAGCGACCGCACCCGATCTTGTCGATGCCATTCTAGGCCAACAGAAATCAGCGGATGACGCCGCTTCGCTTACGCGGGTTGAAAGGCCCGCTCAACCGCAGCTGCCTGAACCATTGACTGAGCAGGAGTTGAACATACTTGCCCTCATTGTGGGCGGGAAAACCAATCAACAAATCGCGGACGGACTGTTTGTCACAGTGGGGACGGTCAAGTGGCATGTCCACAATATCTTGCAGAAACTAGGTGTCAACAATCGCACGCAAGCAACCATTCGCGCCCAGGAATTAGGGCTCCTCTAACTCTCCTGGCCTTCCGGCACCTCAAAAGAACTGAGCAATCAGTTCTTTTTTTGTTTCCCTACCCCTATCCCTATCTCTAAACCTATCTTTCGATAGGCGACTGATGCCCCGATAAATCATACACTGCTGATGATGGTACTTCCCACCGACATTAAAGGACAGACTTATGATTATTGGACGCATGTTAAGGAAAGATTTTCTGCGGAAGAAACTGATAACGATCGTGGTTTTTGCATTCATTTTCATGGCGGCCTTACTGGTAGCCAGCGGCACAAACTTGATTATTGAATTGAGTAATTCCCTGAATGTTCTGTTTACCAGAGCGAATACGCCTCATTTCGTGCAGATGCATGCCGGGCCGCTCGACCAGGCTCAGATCGACAGCTGGACAGCCGCCAATGAGTTGGTCATTGACCAGCAGACGGTCGAGATGATCACCGTGGATGGCTCCAATCTTTATTTCGGAGAGAGCCAGAACCCTGAAGAAAACAGCATCATGGATATCAGCTTCGTGACCCAGAATGAAGGTTTTGATTTCTTGCTGGATCTGGATAACGAGATCATCCAACTCGCACCGCGAGAAATCGCGGTTCCTGTGTATTACAGTCAGCAGCAGGATCTGGCAATTGGCGATGTGGTTCGGGTAAATACGGGTGCCGAGGATATGGTCTTCACCATTGCCGCCTTCAGCCGTGACTCTCAGATGAACCCGGCCATTATTCATTCCAAACGCTTCCTGATTCACGAGCAAGAGTTCGCCAGTCTGAGAGAAACCATTGATGATACCGAGTATCTGGTTGAATTCCTGCTCCTTGATGACAGTCAGATCGGCGCATTTGCCTCCGCATACCAGGCATCGGATTTACCCAAGACTGGGCCAGCCGTCGATCAGGGTTTGTTCAAAACGCTTAATGGATTATCTGACGGACTTGTCGCCGGTGTGGTGATTCTGATGAGCCTGCTGCTTATCGTCATTGCCATCCTAAGTTTGCGTTTTACGCTCCTGGCAACCATTGAAGAAGACACCAAGGAGATCGGCGTTATGAAGGCAATCGGCATCGCACGCTCTGACATCAGGCGACTCTATCTTGCCAAGTATGTGGTCATGGGTGCGGCTGCCGTATTGCTTGGTTACTTGACCTCACTGCTGCTGAACCACGTGCTGTCCGCCAATGTTCTGTTATATATCGGGAGTGCGTCAAAGAGTGTGCTGCAAACGGCACTGCCCCTGGCAGCAGCTGCCGGCATCTTCCTGATTGTGACCCTCTCATGTGCGGTCATACTGAGACGATTCAATCGTATCTCAGCCGTTGAAGCGCTGCGCTCTGGTAGTATTGGCGAATCCATGAGGGATATCCCGATGCTCACTCTCAAGCGGGGCAGGGTATTGAATATCAATGCATATCTTGGCGTTCGTGATGTCATACAGCGCTTCAGCTTGTATGGATTGCTGGCCTTCGTTTTCTTCTTCTGCGCGGTGATTATCATTATCCCGATCCATTTCCTGACGACGATTCAATCACCGACATTCATTTCGTACATGGGCATCGGGCAGAGTGATATTCGAGTCGATTTACGTCAATCCGAGGACGTTGCAGACAGATTCGATAGGACAGTCGCCTTTCTAACAGATGATCCTGATGTAGCGAAACTATCACCTCTGGTGACGTCACAATTCACAATCATGCAGAGTGACGGCACCCTGGATAGCCTCAATATTGAAACCGGTGATTTTTCATTGTTCCCGTTGGACTATGTGAAAGGAACTGCGCCACAACAGGAGAATGAGATTGCACTCTCTTTTCTCAATGCCAGGGAAATGGATAAACAGATTGGCGAACCCATCACACTCGTCATTGAGGGGCGGGAACGCGAGATGGTGGTCAGCGGTTTCTATCAGGATGTGACCAATGGCGGTAGAACAGCTAAGGCCACGCTGCCCTACAATCCGCAGAGTGTGCTCTGGTATACCGTCAACCTGGACCTGGCAGCAGATGCCAACATCGATGAGAAAGTGTTGGAGTACTCGCAGATATTTGGCCCGGCACGTGTCACCGATATGGCAGGGTATGTCTCACAGACGATGGGAAATACCGTTCAACAGCTCGAGACAGTGACCGTGGTCACGGTGGTTGTGGGACTGGCCGTATCTGTCCTGATCACATCGCTGTTCATGATGATGCTCATTACCAAAGACAGTAATCAGATTGCGATCATGAGGAGCCTTGGTTTCTCACTAAAGAATATCCGAACTCAATATCTCACCAGAGCCCTGTTCCTGCTGGCATTCGGTATTCTGCTGGGAACGCTTTTCTCAAATACGTTAGGGCAGCAGTTGGTAAGTGTTGTCTGGTCGCTGCTGGGCGCGTCGCGCATCAGGTTCGTGATTGACCCGCTCCAGGCTTATGTGATGTATCCCCTGCTCCTGATGGTTACAGTCGCAGCCACAACCTTCTTGAGTACGAGAACGGGGATCAAAGAAACCAATATCGCCGAAATGATTATGGAATAAGGAGAACTAAGAATGACTGCATTACTGGAATCACAACAATTGCGTAAGAGCTCTGACCAAGGAGAACAAGAAATGACGGCATTACTGGAATCACAACAACTATGCAAGAGCTTTGTAATCGGAAAAGACAATGAGTTCGCCGTTCTGTCTGATGTTGATCTCACTATAGAGCCAGGCGAGTTTGTATCCGTGATGGGGCCGTCAGGCTCCGGTAAGTCTACGCTGTTGTACAACATCAGTGGTATGGATAGAGCAACGTCAGGGCGCGTTTTATTCAATGGCCAGGATCTCACTGCCCTTTCTGAGGAAGAATTGTCAGAAGCCCGCCTGACGGGCATGGGATTTGTTTTCCAGCATATTCACTTGCTGAAGAACCTGTCTATCTTTGATAATATCGTACTTTCTGCTTATCTGGCAGGTGAGGGAAGCCACGATCAGATCGACCAGCGGGCAGAGGCGTTAATGGAACAGGTCGGTATAGGGCATCTTGCGGACAACGATATCACGCAGGCTTCAGGCGGTCAGTTACAACGCGTTGGCATATGCCGTGCATTGATCAACAACCCTGACATCCTGTTTGGTGATGAACCCACAGGTGCCCTCAATTCAAAGGCCGCCGGCGAGATCATGGATTTGCTGGCAGAAATCAATAAATCCGGCACAACCATCATGCTGGTGACGCATGATGTCAGGGTGGCGGCAAGGACAGAGCGGGTGCTATTTATGCTGGATGGACAAATCGTTTCTGAGAAGTACCTGGGTAAACCCTCCGAGAATGGGACCGAGAGAAAAGAAAGAGAAGAGAGCTTGTCAAGTTGGCTCACTGAGTTGGGGTTCTAGCTTCACGAATTCCATTCTTGAGCGAGAAGCACATCGTGCTTGATCAACGCTTCCAGCTCTCCATAGTGAAACAGGAAGTCTTTTCTCATGGCTACACAATTTTCTATTAACGACAATATACCCTGGAAAACGCGCTTCTTTACCATCTGGGGTGGACAGGCTATCTCAATTATTGGGAGCCAGCTTGTTCAGTTCGCACTGATCTGGTACCTGACGGTTCAAACTGGCTCAGTGACTGTTCTGGCAACAGCTTCACTGGTAGGGCTACTGCCCAATGTGATACTGGGCCCTTTCATCGGCACACTTGTTGATCGCTGGGATCGCCGCCGGATCATGCTGGTATCTGACACCGCTATCATGTTGGTGACAATTGGGCTGGCGGTTTTGTTTGCCCTGGATGCTGTTGAAGTCTGGCATATCTATGTCGTGATGTTCCTTCGTGCATTATTTGGATCGTTCCACACCAATGCCATGGCGGCCTCGACGTCGCTGATGGTACCGGTTGAGCATCTGACCCGTATCCAAGGGATCAACCAGATGCTCAATGGCGGTCTAAATGTCATCTCGGCGCCGCTGGGTGCACTGCTTCTCGGCGTACTGCCCATGCAGGGCATTTTGGCAATTGATGTCTTCTCAGCCCTATTCGCCATATTGCCTCTGTTATTTACTCCCATTCCACAACCGGCTCGACACACCGACATCACAGAGGATGACGGGCAGGAAACAATATGGCAGGGCGTCAAATCCGGACTGCGTTACGTGATTGGCTGGCCGGGCCTGTTGATTATCAGCCTGATGACCGTCGGCATTAACTTCACGATCATCCCCGCCTTTTCACTGATGCCACTGCTAGTGAAGGAGTACTTCGGTGGCAGCGCCATCCATCTAGGTTGGGTTGAGTCAGCTATGGGAATCGGCATGTTTGTTGGTGGCGCAGTCCTGGGTGCGTGGGGCGGCTTCAAGCGCAATATCGTGACATCCATGCTTGGATTGATGGGCATGGGTCTTGGTACGCTGGTTTTTGCGGCAGCACCCTCGACCGCTCTATGGCTGGTAGTCATTGGCTCGCTGCTTGTTGGGATTATGACGCCGATGACGATGGGGCCATTCTACGCCATGATACAGGCGATTGTTGAACCTGATATGCAGGCCCGGATATTCTCGCTGTTGAACAGTGTCGGTGCTGCGATGGTGCCCATTGGGCTTCTAGTTGCAGGTCCGATAGCCGACCGGTTTTCTATTCAAGTATGGTTCTTATTTGGCGGGCTGCTCTGCATTCTAATGGCCATATGCGGGTTGCTTATCCCCGCGGTAATGCAAATCGAATCACGAGACACTACCATGCCGGGCGATGTCTCACAGAGTCTGGCCTGACCGCCAAAGTGGCTGCATCATGAACACGAATGCCTTTTATCACATTTACGTAAACGGTCGTCTAGATGAACGGTGGTTACGCTGGTTTGAAGGTCACTCAGTTGTCTATCTCGACAATGGAAAAACGTTGATCGTGCTGACAGCTGTCGATCAGCCCGCCTTGTTCGGTGTTATCAATCGGATACGTGATCTGGGATTAGAATTGATTTCGGTTCAGAAAGATGATACGCGGTAATTGCGTGAGCGCCAAGTTCATCAGCAATAACATTGTTGGGAGCGCCTTACAGATCGGTTTCTACGACTGTGATTTCCGTCTTTCTCCGTTTGCGTAAGAAGAGGAAAGCGAGGATAGAACCGAGCAGGCCCAGGACAGCAAAAGGCGCCCAGCGGGGAGTAGAGATCAAAGGCACGGGCAGGTCGGCGGGCATTGTCTTGCTGGTTAGCCAGGACACGCCGCTGCTCTTAGCACCGGCCATCTTCGTTTCGCTAAAGTCGGCGCCGCTGACATTGGCGGCTAGCCACAGGGTGCCGGTCAAATCGGCTCCTGTAAAGTCGGCGCTGTCCAGGTTGGACATCTGCACCTTGGCCCCGCGCATATTGGCTCCGCGAAAATTAGCGCCGGCCATGTTGGCGGCGGCGATGACTGCGCCGTCAAGTTCGGCTCCACTCAAATTGATCTGATCCATATTGGCGGCGGCAATGACTGCGCCTGATAGGTCAGCCTCGCTGAGATTGATCCCGGCGGCGTTCAGCCCGGTCAGCTTCACGCCGGACAGGTCCAGGCCGCTCAGATCCGCCCCACTCAAATCCTGATGTTGGCTGATGGCCGCCTGCGCTTCTTCAGGCGTGGTATATTGTTTACCTTCTTCGTTGTTGGTTAGTTCATCTTCCATCCCTCCATTATAGTCGATCCTGCACCCGGCAGCGCGGATTGATCGCTTTCTTTCATCGCTTATCCGCTGTTCCCGGTGGGAAACCGTCCCGAAGCCGGCGGGACAACTTCCCAATGGGCTGCCGGGCATATTCCCCGCTGCAAACGTGACTCCTGCCTCAGGTAAAAGAATGCCGCTGGCGGTAAAGTGATGGTATGGAAAACAAACACATTCTGGTCACATGCGAAGCAGGAATCGGCCATGCTGGCTGCGACGCGCAGGGCCGGTGGCAGGTACAGTTTTCGTTGGCAGGCCAGGATGTACGCTGCCTGGCTGCCGATCCCTTCGACCCCGCGGTTGTCTATGCTGGCACGCAGGGAAGTGGGCTGCTGCGTTCGCAGGATGGCGGCCAGAGCTGGCAGCCGGCGGGATTGGATGGGCAGGTAGTCAAGGCTGTTGCCGCCAGCCCTCATCAACCAGGTTTGCTTTACGCCGGCACCCGACCGGCCGCTGTGTACATTTCCCATGATTATGGCGCGACATGGCATGAACTGGCGGGTTTCCGTGACATCCCTAACCGCCGCTTCTGGTTTTCCCCAGCGGAAAGGCCCTGGCAGGCCTATGTGCAGGCGATCACCCTTTCGCCAAGTGATCCTGATCTGCTGCTGGCCGGCATCGAGTTCGGCGCTACCGTGCGCAGCGTGGATGGCGGTCGTACCTGGTCATCCCATCTGAACGGCGCCCTGCGCGACTGCCACAGTTTGAAATTTCACGCGGTGAATGGGGCTTGGGTTTACGAAGCGGGCGGCACCGGCGGCGGCGCCTCGCTCAGCCGGGATGGCGGCCGAACATGGCAGAAGATGAAGGCGGGGCTGGCCAAGCATTATGGTGTGGCCTGCGCCGCCGATGCGCAGCGTCCGGAAATCTGGTATCTCTC
Organism: uncultured Chloroflexia bacterium; assembly: GCA_963767495.1. Lineage (GTDB taxonomy): Bacteria > Chloroflexota > Anaerolineae > Promineifilales > Promineifilaceae > JAACFF01. Next base: position 944,839 of record CAVYDY010000003.1, on the reverse strand, counting down.
TGCTGCGCCTGGGCCGGGCAAGGCGTATGGCGAACAGCCACAGGCATATCTTTACCGCGCTGCGGGCGGCGCCGACTGGCAGGCGATCGGTTGGGAAGCGCATCCCATGGGACAGATGCCCATCGCCCTGGAAACAGATCCGGTCGCGCCGGGCCATCTCTACGCGGGTACCACCGCCGGGCAGGTGTGGCATTCGGCCGATTACGGCGACAGCTGGCGAAAGCTGCCCTTTGAATTCCCATCCATCTGGCGCTCGATGCTAATCCTGTGACGTCGGACTACGGATTGAGCCCTACCATTTTGCAACCTTAAGGAGATTGATTTCATGAATGAGACAACACTTATCCAATTTGCCGGCTGGTCGGCCGTGATTAACGGCATCACATCTATCGCCAGCACGCTGACGCTGATCCTGATGTTCGCTGTCGCTGCATTCTTTGGGCCGTTGAATGATGCTATCAGCGTGATCTGGGTGCTGTCCTTTATCCCCCTGGCGCTCTTCTTACATCAGCTGCATAGGCCAATCAACGCGCCGTTGAGTCTGATCTCCGCTGTCGCCGGCGTTGGCGCTATGCTGGTCTTCGCGGTCGCCCAAATGCTCCTGGTGCTCAGGGTGGTGCGATTTGAGCAGTCTATCGGCCTGATCCTGGTGATGGGTGCCGTCATCGGTTTGTGGGCGATGGTGAATGGCTTCTTGTCGCGCAGCGGGCAAACAGTGCCTGCCACCATGAGTTGGCTGCTGATCATCTTCGGCGCCAGCTATATCTTCACGGCTATTGGCTGGAACGCAGCCGGCCAGCAGCATCCCCTGGTCATGATTGGCTTCTTGATCGGCGCGATCGCCGGGCCTATTTGGGCCATTTGGTTAGGTAGATTGTTGTTGGCTGCGGATGTGGGATTGCGGATCGTGGAGTAGATTGATTTCGGATTCGACTTTGCCGTTTTGCAGCCCTGCCGCCTTATTCCTGGAGGAGAACAGATCATGAAAAAAGCTTTGAAATGGATTGGTATCGCTTTGTTGGTAATGGCTGTCCTGCTGTTGATCGGCGGCGTCGGTCTGTACGGCACGACCCGCAGCCGCTTGAGCAATGCGCCTGAAGTGACCGCTAAAACAGTGGCTGTTTCTACTGATGCGGCTGATGTTGCTCGCGGCGAGCATCTGGCAGTGGCAATTAGCGGCTGCACGAGCTGCCATGGTGAGGACCTGAGAGGGCTTGTCTCCATTGACGATCCCACGATCGGCACGATTTATGCCGCTAATCTGACCGCGGGGCAGGGTGGTGTTGGTGCCGTGTACAGTGATGAAGATTGGGCGCGCGCTATCCGGCACGGTATCGGACCCGACGGCCGTATTCTCGGCGGCATGCCGTCCAACGCTTTTGCATATCTCAGCGACGCGGACCTGGCGGCGATCCTTGCCTATATCCAGGCCGCACCGCCGGTGGACAATGTTTTGCCCGCGCGCCGGCTCAGTTTGCCCGGCACAATCATCTTCGGCGCTATGGCTTACAATACGCTGCCCGTTAACCTCATCGATCATGCTGCTGTGGGCGGGCAAGCGCCACCGGCAGGCGCCACAGCTGAGTACGGCGAATACCTGACGCTCATCGGCGGCTGCCATGACTGCCACGGCCCCGACCTGGGCGGTATTGATCCCGCGAATGCGCCCCCCGGGCCGCCGCCTGGGCCTGATCTGAGACCATCCGGCCAACTCGGCAGCTGGTCACAGGCGGATTTCTTTACTGCCCTACGCACCGGACGCACGCCCGATGGACGGCAGTTGAGCCCCGCGATGCCGTGGCAGCATTACGGCCTGATGACCGATGAAGAGCTGGAAGCGGTCTGGCTTTATCTGCATGGGCTGGACGCGGCAGCGGCGCAGCGGTGAGAAGCGGTGCTGCGAATCAGCTGGCCGCTGATTTCTTGTCAGAAGTGCGTAATATCCCAAGTACGCAATCTGGTATCGAAAAGGTGTTATAATATCCAACATGACCACGCTCTCTCAATCTGATCAACAAGCTGAAGCTCTCGTGGCTGCGGTGATCGAGGCTGATGCAGCAGGTGATGTCAGTCCACTTCCCGGCCGCCTGGCCTGGCTGCTTGTCGCGCTGATAGTCACCTTGGCAGCAGCAGCGCTGCTGCTGTCGCTGCGTTTTTCATTCGTCACCGGTGATACACGGACGTTGCTTTCCCACCAGTCTATGTCACCGCTTGGAGCGGCTGTCTACGGCATATTGGGCGCCCTGGTGATTTCTCACCGGCCTAAGAATCCTATCGGCTGGATCCTGCTTGTGGTTGGCTTGCTGGAGGTTCTGAGCAGCTTTGCCGCCGCATATCACATGTTCGGGTCGGTGTTGTGGGGCAGTGCTTCTTTTCCCGGGGCTGCGTTTGCTGCGTGGTTGAATACCTGGGTCTGGGTGCCGGCCATATTTCTGCCGACGACCTTTGTCTTCTTGTTGTTTCCAAATGGCAAGCTGCCCTCGCGCCGCTGGCAGCCGATCGCCTGGGTGGCTGCACTGTCAATCGTGGCTATTGTCATCAGTTTGGCCCTGCATCCGGGACCAGTGGAAAGTTGGGGAATTGGGCCAAATCCACTGGGTTTTGACGTGGCGCCCGCTTTCCTGGAAGGCGTTCTAAATGGCGCTACATTGCTGCTGATCCTGGTCGTCATCGTCTCTGTCGCCGCCCTTATTGGCCGCTTTCGACGATCGCGCGGGGTAGAACGGGAGCAGATGAAGTGGCTGGTCTATGCAGGAATGATTATGGTGCTGGTCTTCACTGTGATCGGGTTCATCTGGTACGGGTTTCCAGGTAATCCGTTGGTGGGTGAGCTAAGCATCGCCTTGACCAGCCTGACGATTTTGGGGATTGCCGCCGCCGCCAGCATCGCTGTCGCCCGCCACAATCTTTACGACATTGACCTGATCATCAACCGCACGCTGGTTTACACTCTGCTGACGGCCGCAATTGTTTTCCTCTATGTGCTGATTGTCGGTGGTGTCGGGGCCCTGCTGCAGACACAAAGCAATTGGATCGTAGCCCTTGTGGCCACGGGCGTCGTCGCCATTCTGTTCCAGCCCCTGCGCCAGCGCTTGCAGCAAGGCATCAACCGCCTGCTCTACGGCCAGCGAGATGAGCCTTTTGAGGTTCTGTCCGATCTCGGCCAGCGCCTGCAGGGGACGATGACAGCTGATATGGTTTATCCGGCACTGGTTGAAACTGTGGCCCAGACCTTGAAGCTCCCTTATGCTGCGATTTCCATTGAGGAAAAGGATGGTCCATCAACAGCTGCTTCCTACGGTAGGCTGGCGGCTGATTTGATCACCTATCCGCTGCTTTACCAGGGGACGATGATCGGCAGTCTGGACGTAGCGCCGCGCGCGCGGGGGGAGAGTTTGAGCGCGGCTGACCAGCGTCTGCTGCGCAATATCGCTCGCCAGGCGGGCACGGCCGTGCATGCCGTGCAGTTGACCCGTGATCTACAGCGTTCGCGCCGGCAGCTGGTCACGACGCGTGAAGAGGAACGGCGGCGTTTGCGGCGTGATCTGCATGACGGTCTGGGTCCATCTCTGGCCGCGCTTCATCTGCAGTCAGGCGTCTTACGCCGCCTGATCGACGATGATCCACAAGCGGCGCAGGCGCTGGTTGATGAGTTTCGTGTCGATATTCGAGTTACGATTGACGATCTCAGGCGTGTGGTTTACGAACTGCGCCCGCCCGCTCTGGATGAGTTAGGATTGGCGGCCGCCGTGCGCAGCCAGGCGGCGCGTTGGAACGATGGTATGGAAAGCAGCATCCAGAAGGTAGGAGGGAGAAATGGCCGGGAGGCGACAGCCCCGCCGCTGCAGGTGACCGTGGAAGCGCCCGAGGCACTGCCGCCGCTGCCGGCGGCCGCTGAAGTGGCTGCTTATCGTATCATCCAGGAAGCGCTGGCCAACGTCGCCCACCACGCGCGCGCCTCACACTGTCTGTTAAGATTATCGTTGAACGACGGCCTGGGCGATCCATCCCTGCAGGTGGAAATCATCGATAATGGTATTGGTTTGAACAGCCGTGCTCAAAATAGGAACGGCCTTGGCCTCGTATCAATGCGCGAACGGGCCGAGGAACTGGGTGGGCAGTGTACCATCATATCTATTCCCGAAGGTGGTACGCGCGTCCGCGCCCTGCTGCCGGTAGGCTAAGCAGCGGGAGTGCCGGCTGCTGATTTCCGGAAATGCTATGAACGAATTACGAATCTTAATTGCCGACGACCACCCGCTTTTCCGCAAAGGTATGCGTACGCTGTTAGAGTCGGTGCCCGATATTATTGTTGCTGGTGAGGCGACTAGCGGCGCCGATGCGCTGGCACAGGCGCTTGCCACAAAGCCGGACCTGGTTCTGATGGATTTGCAGATGCCGGAAGGGGGCGGGTTGGAAGCGACGCGCCGTTTGACGGCCGAAGATCCGCAGATTCATATCTTGGTGGTGACCCTCTTTGAAGATGATGACTCCGTCTTCGCCGCGCTGCGCGCCGGGGCGCGTGGCTATATTCTGAAGGATGCTGATGAAGAGGAGATGATGCGCGCCATCCGCGCTATCGGCAAGGGGGAAGCGATATTCAGTCCGGCCATCGCTGCACGCCTGATGAATTATTTCGCCGGCACGCGAACCGGGACCACGGGCGGTGATATCTTCCCGGAACTGACCGATCGTGAACGAGAGATCTTGCAGCTCATTGCCCGCGGCGAGAGTAATGCCACGATCGCTGAGCAGTTGTCGATCAGCCTGAAAACCGTGCGTAATCACGTCTCCAATATCTACAACAAGCTGCAGGTAGCCGATCGCGCGCAGGCTGCCATCCGCGCTCGCGAGGCCGGGTTGAATTAGAGTGCTGCGCGCTGCCCCTGCGAACAGGCGAATTAGTGGTTCGTCCCTTGTCCGTCCACGAGAAAGAAGCATTGTACTGCTGTCCATGTCTGCTGCTGTGGTGAGATGGTCTGCGTGCCTCCTGGCGGCACACCCCATAATGTATATGGTATAATACGATCCATTGTGTGACTTCTGCCGGGTCCCGTTGCGAGAAATCTGCTTTTTAGAAGCGAAGTTTATTCGCAGACCGTCTTAGACGGCCGATTTGCGTCCTGGCTGCGCTGTTGAACCGTGGGGTATGTGTGAGACTCCTGACTAATCTGGAAGAGCAGCTGAGCTTTCAGAACGATTCCGATACATTGCGCAAGCAAAAAATCGCTGCCATCCTGGCTGGTATTGCGGGGATGGTGCTGGCCTTTCTCTATGCCGGACTGCATTATATGGGTGGGTCGCGGGCAGCGATGTGGCTTCATATCGGGCTTGGCTGCTTTATGCTCATTCCCATTTCCTGGCTGTTCGTTTCACCCAAACATTATTACGGGCTTGTCTTCGTTTCCGCTGCGGTGGTTACCGTTCATCCCTGGCTGGTGCAGTTGGCCATCGGCGGCTACCAGTCAGGCATTATGCAGAGCATCTGGACCTTGTTCGGACCGGTCAGCTGCCTGCTGTTGATCGGTATATGGCCAGGCTCAATCCTTGGTTTACTGCTCATCGTCTGTGCCGCCGCCGCTACCGCACTTGATCCTGCTGCTGCCGCCTCGGCGCCCTTGATCGAACCCTGGGTGCGGCTGACCCTGGGGTTTCTCAATGTGGTTGCGCTCAGCGCGATGATCTTCTTACCCAGCCTTTACCTGTTCCGGCGCATGGAGATGGCGCGCGCCCAGGCGGATGACCTGCTGCTCAATATTCTGCCCGCGCCTATCGCTGATAGGCTCAAGCTCGATCCAGGTATCATCGCCGAGGGATACGAAGAGGTCACTGTGCTGTTCGCTGACATTGTGGATTTCACCCGTCTCAGTGCCGATGCTGACCCCGCTGAAGTGGTTGGCCTGCTGAACCAGATATTTTCTGATTTCGATGATCTTGCCGACCGGCATTGCCTGGAGAAGATTAAGACGATAGGGGATGCCTATATGGTCGCCGGCGGGCTGCCGCTGCCGCGTGCCGATCATTGTGAGGCGGTGACCGCCTTCGCTATTGAGCTCCTGGAGGCGGTTGAGAAATATCGCGCTTGGAACGGCGAGCAGATCTGTCTGCGCGTGGGTATCAACAGTGGTCCCGTTGTCGCTGGGGTTATCGGCCACCGCAAGTTCATCTATGACTTGTGGGGCGATGTCGTCAATACCGCCTTCCGCATGGAATCATCCGGTGTCGAAAACCAAATCCATGTCACGGCCGGGGTTAAGGATAGGCTGGTAGGCCAGTATGAGTTTGTAGAACGGCCGCCGATGCCGATTAAAGGCAAGGGTGAAATGATCACTTACCTGCTGGTGCTGCCGCAAACGGCCGTTGAAGAAAAACCTGCATCTGAAATTGCAGACATACTGGCGGATCATTGAGGTGGCACGGATGGTTCCGAGTAAGCGCGCTATAGCCCGCACTGATCAATCATCTGTCGATTCTCCTGGAATCAGCGGACCAGGCTGAGAATGGCCGTTACCAGGCGCAAAGGCATGCGAAAGATGCTGCCCGCCGAGCTTTCACGCGGAGAGCTCTTCTCTTGTTTGCTCATGCGATGCTGCTGTGATTCCTGCATGCGCTTTTGAATCCGTTGGTTCGTCTGCTGCTGCTGCCATTCGTAATTGCCGTTCATGATCGTTGTCCTTTTGTTGAATGAACACTTTGCCGGGCAGTGCCCCGGATGTAGGGACAGTGTCCACATTACGCGTTGACAAAGCGTCACCTGGCCGTTAACAGAAAGGCGTTTTTCGTCAGCATTTCAGCCGCGGATGTTTAGAACGGGCAGCGCCCCACAGGCTTGTGCCGCTGCGCCGTGTCATCAGATGAGCGTTGGCCAGTCGTGTATGAGGTCAGGACTCTTGTTGATAACGCCTTTAGAGCGTTTACCGTAAACAAATCACAGCAAAGCGTAGACATTCCCGCGATCATCCGTTTTTCGCCTTAACATGGACTTCTATCGAAAAGAAAGGAGCACGCCATGGATTTGACAATCAGTTTGTTTGACCACCTCCGCGTCATGCGCGGCAGCGAAGAGATCACAGCATTTCGTACGCAAAAAGTCCTGGCCTTGCTTGCCCTCCTAGCCGCAGAACCGCAAATGGCTCATCGCAGAGAACGTCTGATGACCTTGTTATGGCCGGGTATGCCCGATTCCTCCGCGCGGCAGAATCTACGGCAGGTGCTCTATCATTTACGCCGGGCTGTTCCTGAAGTAAGCGCCCGTTGCGAGGATGAAGGCCCTGTTGATCTCGTTCCCCTGGTTGTGGCCAACCGCCAGACAATCCAGCTCAATCCTGAAGCGGCCGTGGCCATTGACACCAGAGATTTTGATGATCTGCTGGTTCAGATCCAGGCGCATGAACATGTCGAGCTGCTAACCTGTATCACCTGTTATGAGACCCTTACCGCAGCTGTGGCTCTGTACGATGGTGATTTTCTGGCTGATTTTTACCTGGATGACAGCAACGAATTTGAGGCATGGTCTGAAGTGATGCGCCAAGCATACCGCCGCAAGGTGTTGGACGCCCTGGAAACATTGTCGACGATCGCAATACGCCGCACTGCTTACCCCGAGGCGCGCGCCTATGCGGAGCGACAGCTGCAGATAGATGGCCTGCGCGAAGGCGCCTATCGCCAGCTCATGGAGATATTGGCGCGCGGCGGACGCCGCAGTGAAGCATTGGCTTTATATGAAGCGTGCAGCCGCCTGCTGGCCGAAGAATTGGGCATGGCGCCGTCGGCGCGAACGACGGGCATGTATGAACAGATCCTCGCCGGTGATTTGCGTCTGGATGATCGCGCGTCTCAGGGTGTGCGCGGTTATGATTTTAGGGAAGCGATAGGCGCCGGCGCTTATGGTGAAATCTTTCGCGCTGTTCAACCGTCGATCGGCCGTGAAGTGGCCGTCAAAGTGATCCGCCGCCGTTTTGCCAATGACCCCCAATTCATCCGCCGCTTCAAGGCTGAAGCACAGACCATCGCCCGTTTAGAACATCCGCATATCGTACCGCTGTACGATTATTGGCGCGGACCGGAAGGTGCATTCCTGGTCATGCGCTTTCTGCGCGGCGGCAGCCTTGCCGATTCCCTGGCAGATGGACCCTGGACGCTCTCGCGCGCGCATCTGCTGATCGATCAATTGGCGGCGGCATTGCATGCCGCCCATCGACAGGGTGTTGTCCATCGTGATATCAAGCCGGCCAATATTCTTTTCGATGAAGCGGGCTATGCGTACCTTTCCGATTTTGGCATCGCTACAGATCTGCATGGCGATTCGCTGCTGGCCATAGAAGGTGAGTTTCTTGGCACGCCGGACTATATCTCCCCGGAACAACTGTACAATGAGCCCGTCACTCCGCAGACGGATATTTACAGTTTGGGTGCCGTTCTCTATGAACTTCTTAGCGGCGAGAAGCCATATTCGGACAGGTCCATGCTGGCGGTCATGCAAAGTCATACGAACGACTCATTTCCGCCGGTTGTCACTGCCCGGCCCGATCTGCCGCTGGGAATTGATGCGGTTATTCAGCGCGCCACCGCCAGACAGCCGGAAGATCGCTATGGCAGCGCTCTGGAGATGGCCGCCGCTTTCAGGGGGGTGGTGGGCAGCGTTGATGAAACGCCTGGCGGCGTCGATCAGATTGTGATCGACACCGCCGCTGCCGGAGGAGAGATCGCCAATCCGTATAAAGGCTTGAGCCCCTATGGGGAGGCGGACGCAAGGGATTTTTACGGCCGCGACCTGCTTACCGGCAGCTTGATCGCCCATCTTGCCCGCAGCCGTTTCCTCGCCGTTGTCGGGCCCAGCGGCAGCGGCAAATCCAGCGTAGTCAAAGCAGGTTTGGTGCCCGCTTTGCGCGAAGGCGCGCTCCCCGGATCGGAGAACTGGTACGTGGCCACAATGACGCCAGGCACACACCCGCTGGAAGAGTTAGAGTTGGCGCTGTGGCCCATCGCCGTCGATCCGCCGCCCAGCCTGGTCGCTCCGATGGAGCGTGACCGGCGGGGCATGCTGCGCACTATCCGCCGCATCCTGCCCCGCGAAGAGAATGCGCAGCTGCTCCTGGTAATCGATCAATTTGAGGAACTGTTTACGCTGGCCGGTGACGAGCAGCGCGACTATTTTCTGGACAGTTTGCAGGAGGCGCTGGCTGATCCGCATGCTCCTTTGCGTGTGGTCGTGACCTTGCGTGCTGATTTCTACGACCGCCCGCTGCAAGTTGGCTATATCGCTGAACTATTTAAGGCGCACACGGAGCTGGTTCTGCCGCTCACACGCGAAGAGTTGGCGCAGGCGATTCAAGAGCCTGCGAAACGGGCCGGCGTGCGTTTTGAAGAGGGCGTTGTCACGGCGATCATCGCTGACAGTAATGATCAGGTGGGCGCCCTGCCGCTGATGCAGTACGCATTGACCGAGCTCTTCGCTGCGCGCCTGGCTGGTGTGATCAGGCAGCGCAGCTATGCGGAAATAGGCGGGGTGACCGGCGCCCTGGAACGGCGCGCCGAGGAGATTTACGAGGGCCTTTCCGCTGAAGAACAGGAAGCGACGCGCCAGTTCTTCTTGCGTCTGGTGACCCTTGGTGAGGGGGTGGAGGACACCAGACGGCGCGCACGGATGTCCGAACTCAGCCAGCTTGCGCTTGAATCTAGTGGGCAGCGAGAGAATCAAGGGCTGCATGAAAGCGCGCAGTTGGAGAATGTCCCTATATCCGCAGGCCACAATCCGCAATCCGCCGTTGAGCTGTATGCGGAAGCGCGCCTGTTGATCTTTGATCGCGACCCGCTTACGCGCGAGCCGACGGTCGAAGTAGCCCATGAAGCGCTGCTGCGTGAGTGGGGGCGCCTGCGGGCCTGGCTGGAAGAAAGCCGGGATGATGTGCGTTTGGAGCGCCTGCTGGCAGGGTCCAGCATCGAGTGGGAGGAGGCGGATCGGGATGAGGGGTATCTGCTGCGCGGCGCCCGTCTGAGCCAGTATGAGGTATGGCGGCAGGGGACGAGCGTGGCTCTCACGCAAAATGAGCGCGATTTTCTGGAAGCGAGCCTGGCGGCGAGAAGGCGGCGAGAAGCGGAAGAGGCGGCGCGCAGCCAGCGTGAACTTGAAACGGCGCAGCAGTTGGCTGAGACGGAACGCATGCGCGCCGAAGAGGGAGAGCAGGCGGCGCACAGCCTGCGCAAACGTGCGTTGTTCCTGGCCGGAGCGCTGGTAGTGGCCGCGCTGCTGGCGGCGGCGGCATTTTTCGCTTGGCAGCAGGCGGGTGAGAATGCGGCTCTTGCCCAACGCAGCGCCCTGGAATCGCAGAGCCTTGCCCTGGCATCAGGGGCGCAGGCGGCGCTGGCTGATGATGATACCGACCAGGCGCTGATGCTGGCGCTTGCCGCTAACGACGTCGCTGATCCCCCGGCGCTGGCCCGCGAACTTCTCTATGAAGCGGCGATGACGCCGGGGACGCAGCGGCGTATCGAGACCGGCGGCGGCTGGCTTTGGGCAATGGATGTTCACCCGCTAACGCGCCGTATCGCTTCCGGCGGTGATGATGCTACAGTAACTATTTCGGATATGGACAGCGGTAAGGAGCTGATGGTTCTTTCCGGCGGACACAGTGATTCCCTCGGTGATGTGGTCTTTGCACCGGATGGCGAGCGGCTGCTCTCCGGTTCCTATGATGACACGCTGGTTTTGTGGGATCTAACCAGCGGGGAGGTGATTCGGCGCATGCAGAATCCTACGGGTGATGTGAACAGCCTGGCTCTCTCGGCAGACGGCCGTATGGCAGTCGCCGGCACGGAAGGTGGTGCAGCTACGTTGTGGGACATGGCCAGTGGCGACTTGTTGAGCGAACTGGTTCATAACCCTGACGTGCAGGTTATTCTCGTCGCATTCAGTGCTGATGGTCGTCTGGTGGCCAGCAGCGCTGAGGATGGCTCGGCCGTCATCTGGGACGTGGCCAGCCGTGAGGTGCTGCATAGCGTACAGGTGTTGGATGGCGTCTTATTCGGTGTCGCCTTTAGCCCTGACAGCCAGATGCTGGCCGCCGGCGGCCAGGATGACACGGTTCGCCTGTATGATGTGCAGAGCGGCGAGCAGATCGGGGAGCTAGACGGATTGACAGATTGGCTATTCAATCTCGATTTTAGCGAGGATGGCTCGCAGTTGTTGGGTGCTTCGCGGGATGGATCGGTGATGCTGTGGGATATCGCGACGCAGCAGCTGCAGCACAGCTTTATCGGCAAAGATGGGCGCGCACTGGATGTGCATGTCGTGGATGAGAACACGGCCGTTTCCAGCAGCAGCAGCGGCACGCTGCGGGTCTGGGACCTGCCGGATCGCCGTCTGCGAGAGCAAATTGACTCCGGAGACTTCCTGTCCAGTGCGGCGGCCAGTTCCGATGACCGCCTGCTGGCGTTGGGGCTGAACCAGGTGATCCGCCTTATCGATGCCGCCAGCGGTGTGGTGTTGGCTGACCTACCCATGCCTGAAGGCAGTAACCTGGTTGAGAGGCGGGGCGATGTGACGGCCCTGACCTTTGATGCGACGGGAGAGCATCTGCTGGCCGCGACTGATGGTGGTGAGCTGATTTTATGGGCTGTGGTGGACGGACTGGAGATCCGCCGTTTTGAAGGGCATGAGCAGCGCATCCATGCCCTGGCATTCAGCCCCGACGGCCGTTCCTTTCTATCAGCTGCGGACGATCAGCAGTTGATCCTCTGGGATGTTGCGACAGGGGAGATCCTTTTTCGCTATACCAATCCGACAGACACGATCAACAGCGTGGCTTTTAGCCCGGATGGGCAGGCGTTCGCTGCTGGTATGGGTACCTTCCGCTTTGCCGCAGCGGAGATCGATCCAGACAAAATGGATACCGGCATCGTTGTCTGGGATGCTAACACGCTGCAGGAAGTAATGCGTCTTGAGGGGCATGATGGGCCCGTGATTGCTCTGGCATTCACGCCTGACGGCAGCCGGTTGTTGTCAGGCTCGATCGACACGACGATGCGCCTTTGGGATGTTGATAAGGGGGAAGTGCTGCAGCGCTTTGATGGACATACTAGCGGCGTGATGAGCCTCGACGTTGAGGATGGGGGCCAATATGCTGTCTCCGCCGCGCAAGATGGCATGGTGAATATCTGGGAGATTGCGTCGGGAGACCTGCTGCGCCAGATTGCCGGACATGATGGTATCGTGCATACAGCGGTCTTCATGCCGTCTGGCGACATTCGCACGGCGGCTGAGGATGGCGTCATGAAAGTATGGGACGCAGCATTGGACAGCCAGGCAGTTCTGACCTGGGCGCAGGACAATCGTTATAGCCCCGAATTCAGTTGTGAGCAGCGCGCCCGTTACGGGTTGGCTGCAGGCGGTGACTGCGCGCCATGATCCTGCAGATAATCCGCGTGCATCGCTTCCATGAGCGCCACGCTGTCGGCATAGCCGCCGGGTCGATAGCGCGCCAGCCACAGAATCTGATAGCGGTTGATCAGTTCCTCCGCTTCTGCGGCCAGGCTCTTGTTGGGCATCGGCGCGCCGTCCAGCAGCCATAGGGCGCGGTCGCAGGCATGGCGCAGTAAATCCGCCGCCCAGCTGAACTCTGCGCGCACCAGTTCGGCATCGGCGCGATCCATCTCGGCCTGGTCCAATGGTGCTATGACCTGATCAATGCGCTCGCGGATGCGTTCGAAATCCGTCGGATTAGACAGGTCTCCGGCAAGCAGCTTTTCTTTTTGCTTTTCCAATTCATGCGGCCGTGTTTGCAGCAGGGTGAAGAGGATCGTGGCGTTATGCAGGCGAATGTCGGATGTGTCACAAATTGTGCCTAGATCGTAAGCGAGACGGCCCATAATGTCCTGGCTGTCGCGGAATGCGAACCGGCCGGTGGCTGCCGCGATGTCGAGGTCGCGGTTCGATTCATAATGCCAGCCCAAAGCGGCGCCGTAGGCGAAGCCGAGATAGCTGACAGGCAGCGGCTGCCAATGGCCATTGTCGCCCCAATCAGTGTTCAAATAGCCGGTCGCGCCATGGTTTAAGCCGTTTTCGGCGGCATTACGCATATTGTCGATGGCGTTTGTCGTGCGTCCGCCGATACTGTTCCAGCTGGAGGTGCCGGGGCAGACATAGAAGGGGATGCCGGAGCGGGCGAAGATGTCGCCATGTTCGTGGAAAGCGTGATCCGCTTCATATCCCCATTCCAAGGCGATCATGTCACGCGGCAGCTCGGCGACCAGGTCAGGGTGGGCGACGATGATGTCGCCCCAGAACTGCATCGTGCGGTCGCGGATGCGTACCTCGCGGCGGATCTTTTGCAGGAAATCAAGATAAACACGGCCGATCCCTTTTTCGGCGACGACCTCGCGGCTGCGGCCGTTGCCCAGATCGACTGTCTCATCACAACCGACGTTTACCTGCCGGCTCTGGAAATGGGGCAGGAGCTCGTCCAGCATGTCCTGCACCAAAGTGATACTGCCGGGATCGCCGGGGCAGAGGGTGAACGGCTCGTCAAAATGGCCCCACTCCGTATCACAGCCGTCGGGACATTCAGCCAGATGCCGGTACTGCTCATGAACCAGCCAGCGGCGCATATGGCCGAAGGTATTCTGGTTGGGTACCAGTTCGATGAAGCGCTCGCGGCAAAGCGCATCCAGGGCGAGGATGTCCGCGCCGCTCAAGGGGGAGGCCTCGGCCCAGACGGCAGGATGTTTTTGATAAGCGAAGGTATGCTCCGTGTAGAGCTGCAGCTGGTTTATCTTCCAGGAGGCGAGCAGATCAACCAGGTCGCGAAGTGTCTCCATTGACGGCACCTTGTCGCGGCTGATGTCCAACATCACACCGCGGTTGGGGTAGTCGGGCCAGTCGAGGATGCGCATGGTCGGCAGGACACGGCCGTATTGGTCCAACAGCTGGATCAGGGTCATGACCGCATAGAAAATAGCCGCCGGCGTCTGCGCTACCAGGTGAACCGCGCGGGGGGTGATCGTCATTTCATATCCCTGGATATGGCGCACCGATCCTGGCGTGACATCCAGCGTGACGCCGATCTTTTCTACCGGCAGATGGGAACCGGCGGCGACGTCCCAGGAGACGCCGGCGCGGGCCAATGCTTCTTGCAGGCGTACAGCCGAAAAGCGCAGCGCCGGCGCGTGGGCGCCGTCTATGACGATTAAACGCTCGCCGTCCAGTGTCAGCGAACCTTTATCGCGAATGAGATAACGCGGGTTGGGTAGTAACAGTGGGCTTTCACTCATCAGTTCGTCCTTTCTATAAGTAGAGTGAATTATTACCCTGAACCCAGGCAAGAACAATAGATAACAACAGAGATATGTTATTTCGTGTAGTGATAATAGTCCGTACTACTAGCTGTTGTTGGGTCCAGCGATATGCTCCAGAGGAGGGCAGTTTCGTTTATCTTTGCCTACTCGAAGTCTGTCATGATTATTTGCAGCACAACCGCTGCTTTCCTTTACTGAGTGCGCCTTGTCGCTGGCTGCTTCTCCTTGCTAAAATAACGTGGGGCTCAAAGCAGCTTCACTCTATCCTGTTACACAATGCTGGTAAATGCCGGTAAGGAGATAATTGATCATGACCATACGTCACGCGAATGCACATTGGGAAGGCACCTTAAAAGAGGGCGGCGGTTCGCTCAAGTTGGAAAGCGGCGTTTATGAAGGACCCTACACCTGGGCCGGCCGTTTCGCCGACGGCACAGGCACAAATCCGGAAGAGCTGGTCGGCGCCGCGCATTCCGGCTGCTACTCGATGTTTCTTTCCGCTATCCTGACCAACAATGAGTTCGTCGCCACGCGCATTGATACGCAGGCTTCCGTTTACCTGGAAGCGGGCCCGACGATCACGAAGATTGTGCTGGATGTCGAGGCGGTGGTAGATGGTCTGGATGACGAGAATTTCCAGAAATTTGCGCAGGAAGCGAAAGAAAAGTGCCCTGTTTCCAAAGCGCTGGCCGGCGGCCCTGAGATCGTGCTTAACGCCAAGTTGGTCAGCTAAGCAGCTGTTTCGGACACATACACCCGTCCGCAGTTTTCTGTTTCTTCTCCTTACCTTGAGGATCGAATGGCAGCAGGCTCCCAAAAATAGGGAGCCTGCTGTTTTCTAAGGAGGGTATCTAAGAGCAGCTGCCTGCTCGAGAAAGCTGTTTATTGAGTGTTCTGGCCGCCGCCATTGCCCTGGCCCTGGCGGCCGTTCCCCTTGCCCTGGCCGTTACCACTGTTTCCTTGACCCTGTCCGCCGTCGCTGCTGCTGTTTCCTTGGCCGCGGCCATTGCCGCCATTCCCTTGGCCGCTGCTGCCGGCTCCGTCGTTATTGCCCTGGCCGCCGCCATTACTGCCGCCGGCCCCGGTTCCCCGCCCAGAGGCTTCGCCAAGCAGCGCTTCATACGCACCCTGGCTCATGTACTGCAGTTGGTAAGCGTTCCCTGTTTGCCGCTCCAGGTTCATGGAGAAGGCGCCCAGATGGTTTACTGATCCGGCAAGTAGATTCTGGTAGACCTGAATGATGGCCTCATTGTTTGTCTGTGCCAGGCGTTCCTGCAGGTCGAGAATGTCTATCTCTTCTATCGCGCCGCCTACCAGCAGGGCGGCTTCGAGCGATTGCTGCCCCTGAGTGAGCAGTTGATTGTAGAGCGCCTGCAGGTCTTCGTTCTCGAATTGGCCGGCTGCTTTGCCCGCTGCCGGGTCTTGCAGCCCGTAGGCCTGGATCAGGTTGGCGACGGCATCCATATGCGCCTGTTCACTGCCGGCGATATTGGCGAAGATGGGGACGCCCCACACATCATACATGGCCAGATAAACGTCACGGGCCAGTTTTTCTTCTTCACGCATATATAGTAGGGCAGCGATTTCATCGTCGCCCAGGTCACCTTGCGGGGTGATGTGGATGCCTTGACCCGGGCCATTCTGTTCATTTCCGCCGCTGACCGGGGCTTCTTGAACTATTGGAGCGGGTTCGCTGCCAATAGGATCATCGTCTACCGTCGTTTCCTGGATCTCGACGCTTTGAGCGACTTCTTCAACCAGTTCGGCCGTTTCTCCAACGGTGGCTGGTTTCGTTTCTGCTGCGGATGCGGTACCGGTGGCCGTGCCGCAGGCCGCCAGAAACAGTGCCATTACTAGTAGTGCGGCGAGAAACAAGCTGCTTTTTTCTGTTCTGTCGTTTATTCATCCTCATATCCTTTGCTAAAACGCCGGCGCCGGTTGAAAAATGGCTGCCAGGCGCGTTTGTGTCATTTACAAGGTAGCATAGCGTTCAGGTATGAAGAGGATATGAAGGTCGGATAGAAAGGGTGTGAAGGCCCAATGTCTCTGGGCGGCGCCGCTTTCCAGGCGGCCTGGCTGTCGCAGCCGGCCGGGATGCCGGCGGTCCTACTGCCGGCGCACAAACAGGGTACAATAACCTTTATGGAAACGATAACCCTGATTGCTACGTCGAAATTTGGTCTGGAGGCGCTCGTCAAGCGCCAGGTGCTTGCGCTGGGTTTTACAGACCTGCGTGTCAGTGAAGGTCGTGTGGAGTTCGAGGCGACTGTCGCCGATATCCCGCGGCTTAATTTGTGGCTGCGCTGCGCCGATCGCGTCATGCTCAAGATGGGTGAGTTTCCGGCGATGTCCTTTGATGAGCTGTTCGAGCGGACAAAAGCACTGCCCTGGGAAGCGTGGATCACGCGCGATGGTAAGTTCACGGTCAATGCCAGGACGGTGAAATCTACCTTGCAGAGCGAACGCACCAGCCAGGCTATCGTTAAGAAAGCGGTTGTGGAACGGCTGAAGAAACAGTACAGCGTGGATTGGTTCGCAGAAACGGGCCCGGTATTCACGATTCAGGTTACGGTGCGTAAGGACATGGCGCTGTTGACCATCGATACCACGGGGGCAGGTCTGAATAAGCGTGGTTATCGTGCTGTTGGCGGGGAAGCATCGATGAAAGAGACCCTGGCCGCGGCGATGGTTGAGCTTAGTTTTTGGAACCGCGACCGTTTGCTGCTGGACCCGATGTGCGGCGCGGGCACGATTCTGATTGAAGCGGCGATGATCGGCCGTAATATGGCTCCCGGTCTGAATAGAACGTTTGCTTCCGAGGAGTGGCCGGCGGTGCCCCAGGTGGCCTGGGACAACGCGCGTGAGGAAGCGCGAGCGGCTGTAGATACGGGCGGCGAGCTGAACATCATCGGTTATGATAATAATCAGTACACGATTGGTGTCGCGCGTGAGAATGCGCGGAAAGCAGGCGTAGGCGGCGATATCCAGTTTGAGACGAAAGATATCCATGATTTGTGGATCGACCAGCAGTACGGCATCTTGATCTCTAACCCCCCGTACGGCCGTCGCATGTCTGAGTACCGCGAAATCAACGCCATCTACATCACACTCAATAAGATGCTGCGCAAGAAAACAGGGTGGTCGGTCTATATCCTGACCGCGGACGATAAGTTCCCCGACTACTTCAAACGATCACGGCCGAACCGCGTGCGCAAACTATACAACGGTAATATTCGCGTCAGCTATTACCAGTACCATGGCGATAAACAGCCGCGGAACGTGGAGCGTGCAGAAAACAGCGATGAAACGATCGCGAATTAATGAGATCGTTCACAGTGCTGAGGCGTTTTGCCAGGTGCACCAATTCCATCTGCCGCGCTGGGCGCACTGGACCGCGGCGGAGTGGCAGGCGAGTTCTGCGGATCTATCGGAAATCGTGCATAATGGGCTTGGCTGGGATATCACCGATTTTGGCTTAGGGGAGTTTGACCGACAGGGTCTGGTTCTGTTCACCCTACGCAATGGGGATCCTTCGGGCGTGGATTTGAGCAAAATCTACGCCGAGAAATTGTTGATCGTCGATGTGAATCAGAAGACGCCGCTGCATTTCCATTGGAAAAAGAGTGAGGACATCATCAACCGGGGTGGGGGCGATCTGGTCGTGCAGCTCTACAATTCAACGGAGTCCGCTGAACTGGACACAACAGATGTCTACGTACGGATGGACGGCATCGAGCAGCGCGTTGAAGCGGGCGGCGTGAAGGTGCTGCGGCCCGGCGACAGCATCACCCTTGTCCCCGGCCTCTACCATGCTTTCTGGGGAGAGCGGGAGCGCGTTCTGGTGGGTGAGGTGTCGTCAGTCAACGACGACAAAACGGATAATCGTTTCTACGCACCCATCGGCCGTTTCCCGGAGATCGAAGAAGATGTACCGCCAACGCGCCTGCTGGTCAACGATTATGCAGGGTTCCTAAACGCGCCTTTTTGTTAGTTTATCAAGAGTGACTATCTGTCATTCGTTCTTCTGGACAGACCTCCCCGCCAAACTGAACACAACCCGAGGCGATGATGTTCTTCGCACGGGCGTGGAGGCCCAGCTGTTCCACTTGATCACCTTGGCCAGGCCCTATGAGTTATAATGTGGCTGGAGCTGACTTAGTCTATGAAGATTGTGCAAAACCCTGATGGATGAATCAAGTGGACTTCACGGTCTGATTGATGAATATCAACGATCAGAGACTTTACTGAAAGCAGAGCGTCGTCTCGTTGAGGCTATTCTTGATACGGCTGATACGCTCATTGTGATCCTTGACCGGGACGGCCGTATCATGCGCTTCAACCGCGCTTGTAAAGAGTTGACCGGTTACTCGTTTGATGAAGTAAAGAATAAACTGTTCTGGGACCTGTTTCTTATACCAGACGAGAAACAGGTGGTTCAGGCTGGTTTTGCCAAACTGATTGCTACGCATTCTTCCGATAAGAGTGAAAACTACTGGGTCGCAAAAGACGGCCGTCGCCGGCTGATTTCCTGGTCCAATACGGTGCTTGTCGACAGTAACGGTGTCGCTGAATACGTTATTGCTACCGGAAAAGATATGACCGAACGCCAACAAACCGCCTTATTGATAAACGCCGGCGGAAGCCTCCAGCGTGTTACCACGGCTTTGCTGCAGCATATCACAACGTTGGATGACGTATTAACAATTGTCTGCATCGAGGCTCTCAAACTGACCGGCGCCACCGGCAGCGCAGTACTGCTGCTGGAGGATGAAGCGTGGTTACGGGTAACAAGCAGTGCTGGTGAACCCTTTCCCATTCTAGATCGTATACCTTTGGGAGAATCATTTGCCGGCTTGGTGATAGAGCAAGGAGTACCGCTGTTTCTCAATGATCCGGAGAGTGAACTGCAGGCATATCACCACAATCGCGACCTCAGAACATTACTCGCGGTCCCTTTACGTGTAGATGACACAATCATGGGCGTGCTGGATGTTGTGAATAAACCAGGAGGATTTGCGGATGAGGATATTCAGGTGGTGCAGCTTTTTGCCGATCAGGCGGCTATTGCCATTGAGCATGCTCAACTGCACCAGCAAGCGGAAAAGCTGGCCGTAATCGAGGAGCGCCAGCGTTTGGCTCGCGAACTGCACGATTCGGTGACCCAGGCACTTTACAGTGTGACGCTCTATGCTGATGCCACACGGATGGCGCTTGCGGCCGGAAAAGAAGAGGTGGCAGGGAATCATCTGCGAGAGCTGCGCAATATGGCGCGTGAAGCCATGATGGATATGCGGCTGCTGATTTTTGAATTACACCCTCCTGTTCTGGAAAAAGAAGGTTTGGTTACTGCTGTACAAACCCGCTTGGAAACAGTAGAGGCTCGCTCTGGCCTACGGAGTATCCTACAGGTGGATGGGGAAGAAACACGTCTGCCACTTTCGATTGAGGAAGAACTCTATCGTATCGTACAGGAAGCTCTGAATAACATCGTTAAACACGCCGGGGCACAAGAAGTGACTGTTGAGTTTCACTATGAGGATAACGGGTTCTCTCTGGCGGTGCGCGACGATGGGCGCGGGTTCGATCCGGCGATCTCCAGGCAAAGCGGTGGGGTAGGGCTGCGCGGCATCGAAGAACGCGTCGAGCATATTGGCGGGCGTTTTACTTTGCGAAGCGGTGCAGAAGAAGGAACTGTTCTGAAGGTGGAAATAGATTTCTAGTTGAGGAGTGTGCATCATGACGCAGATACCAATTCGGCTGCTTATCGTTGATGATCACGTCATTGTCCGCAAAGGATTGCGCGCCCTGTTGGCCGAAATAGATGACATCGAGGTCATCGGCGAAGCTGGCGACGGACAACAAGCCGTAGATCTGGCAGAATCGTTTCAGCCCGATGTGATTCTTATGGATATCATCATGCCCAATATGGATGGGATTGAGGCCACGCGGCAGATTACAGCGCACCAGCCCGAGGCGCGCGTTCTGGCATTAACGAGTTTTGCTGCGGACGACAAATTGTTTCCTGCCATTAAGGCCGGTGCACTGGGATACCTGCTCAAAGATTCTGATCCGGAAGAGTTGGTGCGGGCCATTCGACAGGTGCATCGAGGTGAACCGTCGCTGCACCCAAGTATCGCCCGGAAAGTGCTGCAAGAACTAGGGCAGCCGTCGCCCCAGCCACAAACGCCAGACCCACTTACAGAACGTGAAGTTGAAGTCCTGCGGTTTGTGGCCAAAGGACTGAGCAATCAAGCGATAGCCGACCAGTTGACCATCGCCGAGGTAACGGTCCGAACACATGTCAGCCATATCCTGAGTAAACTGCACCTGGCTAATCGGGTTCAGGCGACGCTCTATGCTCTGCGGGAAGGGCTAACATCGCTAGACAATGATTGAGCATAGATGACATGAATATACCCGATTCCCGGGCCGAATAGACCTACAACTTTTGTCGTAGAGGCCATCAACCGTTGTGGAGAACGACCGCCAATAGGCGGTCTTTTTGTTGAGTGCAAAATCATCATTTCGCCGACGACAGCGCTGCTGTTTCCCGGTATCCTGCAGTTGTCATATTTTTGGGGAGATTGTCGGGTGGCAACCTATGAGTGAACGTGTACGTATTTTGATCACTGATGATCAACAACCAACGCGTCAGGGATTGATAGCCCTTCTGAGCTTCACGCCTTCAGTCGAGATAATTGGGGAGGCTGTGAATGGTCAGGAGGCGGTGCGAATGGCTGGAGAACACCAACCCGACGTCGTGATCATGGACATAAAAATGCCGGTTATGGACGGTTTCCAAGCCACACGATTGATCAAAGCACGCTGGCCAGAGATCAGAGTCATCGCCTTATCCATCTATCCAGCGTATCGGACTGAACTACTCAAGGCTGGTGCTGATGCCTTTCTGTTGAAGGGATGCACGGCCAAGACACTGGAAACTGCGATTTTTGAAGCTGGCAGCCTGGAGAAGCCTCTTGTCCAACAATAGACGAAATCAAATCAACGACGAGGTAGGAGATATCTGTCATGGTAGATAGTTACCCTCAGTTTTACAAACAGGTTCAGGCCAATATGGCCAGGTATGGTCAAGAGAATCCAGACATCATGGCTGGCTTCATGAAACTGCACAAGGCTGGCTCGACTGATGGCGCGTTGAGCGCCAAGGTCAAAGAGCTAATCGCTCTCGCCATCGGAATCACTGTTCGCTGTGATGGCTGCATCGCCTTTCATGTCCATGATGCGCTCAAGGCAGGCGCTACGCATGAAGAAATTGTGGATGCCATTGGCGTTGCCATTTTGATGGGCGGCGGTCCGTCTGTTGTTTACGGTTCGATGGCCCTCGAAGCGATGGAACAGTTTGAGGCTCAATGACAAGGTCAAGCCGGTAGATCGGCTTGCTTGGGGGCTGGAGAAGCTGTTTCAATGGTCTAGGCTGGTCCCGCAAAGATTGGTGGAGTGAAGGAAACAATTATGCTAACAGAAGAAATACTCAATGGAAAACGGATCGGCTTGTTTGGTAAAGGGGGCAGCGGGAAAAGTACCGTAACTGTATTGCTGGCAAAAGCGCTGAGAAAATCTGGTTATGAAGTCTGTGTGTTGGACGCTGATTCAACAAATATCGGCTTAGCACAGGCGATGGGGATTGAGTCACCGCCGCTTCCTTTACTCGATCATTATGGTGGTATGGTTTTTAGCGGAGGAGCGGTTACTTGCCCGGTGGATGATCCCACGCCCCTGGCTGGAGCAGAGGTATCTATTGAAGATCTTCCTCCGTACTACTGCAGATGTTCTCCAGATGGCATCCAGTTTTTTATTGCTGGGAAGATGGGAAATAAAGGGCCAGGTGCCGGCTGTGATGGGCCAATTGCCAAAATAGCGCGTGATTTCAGCCCCACGTATGAAGGCCGCCAGCCGGTCACCCTGGTGGATTTCAAGGCTGGATTTGAAGACTCGGCCAGAGGTAATATCGTTAGTCTCGACTGGATTATTGTGGTTGTTGATCCGACGACAGCCGCTGTGCAAATGGCCATCAATATGAAGGAAATGGTTGACCAACTGCATTCAGGCGGGCTGCCGGCAACCGCCCATTTGGAACATCCTGACCTGATCAAACTGGCTCACCAGATGTACCGGGATGCCAATGTTAAGGGCGTGTTGTTCATTTTGAATAAGGTGGGTGATGATTTGACGGAAACATTCTTGCGCAGCAAGTTGGCCGAGCATGATATTGAACCGATTGGCGTTATTCATGACGCTCCAGCGATCTCTATGGCCTGGCTCTTGGGTGAACCGTTGATAAAGACATCAGCATGGACGGAAGCGAGTTGGATTGTGGACGCAATAGAAACGGCCGAAGAAGAGCACGCCGTCGCAGAGCGTGAACGGCTCGATTCATTCCCGGCCTAGCAAAACCATGACGAGCGCTTATGGGTGGCAAAGACCGATGGCGCCAACTTAGATAAGAGAGATAAGATGATGAGAGTAGCAATTTCTTCACAAGATGGAGAAGACAACACCCCGTTCTGTGCACGCTTTGGGCGCTGCAACGCCTTTGTTCTTTTCGACACCGAAACCGGAGACTGGGAAGTAGAATCTAATCCGGCTGCTGCTGCGCGCGGCGGGGCCGGCGCGCAAGTCGTTCAGTTTCTGGCTGACAATGGTGTGGGGGTAGTAGTCTCCGGACGATATGGGCCGACCGCTTTCGCAGCGCTCGATGCGGCAGGCATTCACGCTTTTGTCGCCGATGGCGGTACGCCTGCGGAGCTGTTCTATAAATTCCTGGCAAATGAGTTGGAACGGGTCGATACGGCTACCGGCCAGGAGATGCATCACTAGGCAGGTATCATCCATGATTATTGCCATCGCTAGTGGAAAAGGGGGCACGGGAAAAACGGCCGTCGCTGCTGCGCTCGCGCAAGCGCTCACCAGAGGAGACTATTCGGTGTCCTGTCTCGATTGTGATGTTGAGGGACCAAACGCCCACATCTTCATCAAGCCCAACCTCCTGGACCACAAGCCTGTCGAGATGCTGATCCCGCAGGTAGATGACACGCTTTGCTCCGGCTGCGGCGAATGCGCGAACGTCTGTCAATTTCACGCGATTGTTGTCCTGGGCGGGCGAACGCTCGTTTTCCCAGAACTCTGTCATGGGTGCGGCAGCTGCACATTGGTCTGTCCTGACAGAGCCATCACAGAAGCGCCGCGAACGATGGGGCTTCTAGAAGGGGGTCAATCACCGGACGGGATCAACTTCGGGCATGGCTTGCTCAATGTGGGCGAACCGATGGCAGTTCCTGTTATCGCCCAGCTAAAAAAGTGGCGCGACTATCTAGCCGCTGAGGTTGTGATCGTGGATTCGCCACCCGGCGCGTCCTGTCCCGTTGTTGAGTCTATTCGTGGGGCCGACTATGTGCTTCTGGTTACGGAGCCGACCCCCTTTGGCCTGCATGATCTGCGCCAGGCATACGTTTTGACCCAGGAACTTGGCATCCCCGCCGGGCTGATCATCAACCGTGATGGGATCGGTAATACGGATGTTGAGGCTTACTGCCAGGAAGTTGACCTGCCTGTCTTGCTGCGCATTCCGCTAGAAAGGGAAATTGGGGCGGGGATCGCCCAAGGGAAAACGCTGCTGGATATCCATCCAGATTATGAAAACGCTTTCCAGGCGCTGTATAGTCAAATTGCTGAGCAGGTTGCACCGTCACCAGTAGTAGGAGCAATCCAATGAAACAATTGGTGCTCCTCAGCGGCAAAGGCGGTACCGGCAAAACGACCATTGCCGCCGCCTTTGCCCACCTGATTTCTTTGAATGGTGGATCACTTCGCACCATCTTCGCTGATGCCGATGTGGATGCCTCCAATCTGGAACTGGTATTAGCGCCCAGGACGATCACCCGTGAAACGTTTCGCGGAGGCCTGTTCGCCATGATTGATTGGGATATCTGCAAAGGATGTGGTCTCTGTCGGGAGGTTTGTCGCTTTGATGCGATTGGCGACGTATCCCAGCCACAATTCAAGCGGCTGGTTGATCGTCATCATGCCGAATCAGACATACTCAACGCGCAGCTCCTTGATTTACCTGTGGTGGATCCTATCGCTTGTGATGGCTGTGCGGCCTGCGTGTACCAATGCCCGGAAGGCGCTATCAGTATGCATGACCAGGTTGTGGGGGAATGGTTCCGATCTGAAAGCCGGTACGGGCCGATATGCCATGCGGCGCTGCGCCCGGCGCAGGAGAATTCCGGCAAGTTGGTCACATTGGTGAAGCAGCAGGCAAGGCTTTTGGCGATGGATGAGGCGTATGACCTGGTGCTCGTGGACGGCCCGCCTGGGACTGGCTGCCCGGTTATTTCGGCCGCTTCCGGCGCAGATTTGGCTCTCATCGTAGCCGAACCAACCGCAGCGGGTATGCATGACATGCAGCGCGTGTTGGAAACGGCCGTACACTTTAAACTCAAAACCCTGGTCTGCATCAACAAGGCTGATATTTATCCTGCCGGCGCAGCAGCTGTTGAGGCGTTTTGCCACGGGCAAGACATTCAAATCGTTGGCAATATCCCCTTCGATCTGGCCGTAACTGAAGCGATGGTGCAGGGGCAGCCGGTCACCCACTTTGCCCCAGATTCTCCGGCCAGCCGCGCTCTGCACGAAATCTGGGAAAGCATGGAATTGATTCTGCAAAACGAGTGTGTGCGATGAGCTGTGAACCAGGCGAGAAGCTGAGGGAGAGGGTCGTTGCCCGCCTGCGTCTGGTCATTGATCCAGAAACTGGGGCTGACGTCGTGCGAATGCGTCTGGTTGAAGACCTGGCCGTAACTGAAGACGGGGAGGTGACCTATGTCTTTCGCCCTTCATCACCAGTTTGCCCGCTTGCCGTTTATCTGGTTCAGCAAATCAAACAGGCTGTTGCGCAACTACCTGGCGTCGTTTCGCAAACGATTACAGTTGACGGTTATGTCGCGGCTGAACAGCTGACAAACTTGATAAATAGAGAGGACTAAATGACACGTATCGCAATTTCATCACAGACAAGCGAGGGTCTAGATAGCGCCGTCGCCAATCATTTTGGACGGTGCCCCTATTTCGCCCTGGTGGACATGGAGGGGCATGAAATCCAGACTGTAGAATTGATTGAAAATCCCTATTATGCAGCTCACCAGCCGGGTCAGGTGCCGCAGTTCATTCATGATCAAAAAGCAGATGTCATGTTGAGCGGCGGCATGGGTGGCCGGGCGATCCAGTTTTTCAAACAATTTGGCGTCGAAGCTGCAACTGGCGCCTCGGGTACCGTGCGCACAGCGCTTGAAGCATATCATGGTGGTGAACTACGCGAGGCGGCTCCCTGCGCTGAGAGCGTGGCGCATGGGCACGAGCAGTAACAAAAGATGCCCTTTTCGTCCGGCATTCATGGATCTCTTGGGCAATAGTGGAAAAGGAGCCAATCATGTATCGGGTTATTACGTTTAGCGGATTGCTTGGTTTAGTGGTTTTTTTGATTGCGGGCTGCGCCAATGGAGAAACACGACTTGGATGGGTAGGCAGCGACTCCCTTGGTCAAAGCAGTTATCGCTTTGACCAGTTCACGGGCGACGAGGTGTATATTGTCGATCTGGAGCCGAATCAAACCATTCAACTGTCTTATGACATTGCCGTAGAAAAAGGATTGATCTGCCTCGAAATAGTCGATCCTCAAAATAAGGTTCTCTGGGAAAAGGAGATCGTCGAGCCAGAGAGTGATGCAGTGGAGATTACCTGCAGTGAAGCTGGGTGGAACTATATTGTGATCCAGGGCGATGATGCGGAAGGGATGTTTGAAGTTGAGTGGCAGACCAAGTGAGCAGGCGGCTGTCGTTCAATAGTGCATATTTCCGTGATACTGCTCTGGTCTGGTGAGAGATTAAGCCACGACCATATCGAGGCGCAATAATTGATTGTCCAATGTAGGTGCTGGGTTTCTGGATTTTTTCCTGGCGGGCTGCCAACCTAGCCTACAACATTTGTTGTAAGTTTCATCAACAGGCGTGGATACAGGAATACCTGCGATGGGCTCTCCGTTGAGACAATAATCATCATCCCGCCGATGACAACAAGGGTGTGTCAAGATATGGTAATAGTATCAGAAGTATCACGGTTTTCGCCGTGAAACGAGGTGGAAGATGCTTAAAAAAGCCCTGTGTCAAATGTGGCCGCGAGAATGGTTTCGTTTGTTATTCATTCCAGGTCTGTTGCTCTTCGCCGGCTGTAGTCCGGCATCAGAAATGGACCCGGTCCCAACAACGCCTGCAGCAGTGCCCGTGATCGGCCCGCTGCCTGCAGGGGTAGAAATGGCGCATGATGCGACGATAGCTTATTTGACAGATGAATATGATGTTCAGCTTCCTGGTCGCAGCGCTGACTGGTCAACGGAATATAGTCTTGTAGATGATCTTCTCGGCGAGGGCGCTTACCGCTTGACGGCCGATAGCTGTGTCCTCACGATTTCATACCCTGTGATGGCGCCTGATTCGATCGTCTACTACGTTGTCCTGGATGACGCCGATGCTGGAATCCATTGGGAGGGCAGCGTGGACTGCTTGGGCCAGGTTCTTTCGGCATGGTCGCTGCCCAGAGTGTCGGCAGATGAAGCGGCTGCTGTCTCATCCGACACCATAAACATCGTGCGGGCGGCCGACTTGCACAAAACCGTCGGCATTGAGGTTTGTAAACTTGATTGTGCCAGTTACACAACACAGTACACAATTGGCAGTCCGAAACTCATTGCCGCCCTGGTCGAGGCGCTAGATACCGACATGCCGCTCAGATCACCTGCCCCATGCCCGGCAGTTTACCAGCTGCGTTTTATCCTGGAAGATGGACAGTATTATGACTTTGGCTATACGTGCCAGATGATGACGCCCACTTTTTTGCGGGGTGGCCAGGAGTTCTGGATGGGCCAGGATGCCGTTGTGCCGGATCGATTTAATGAATTGATGCTGCCATTGATTGAAACTGCACTAGCTGGCTCAGAACTTTAACCTGCTTCGTCTGGCGCATGTGCGAAGCTCAACTAAATAAAGACGGTCGTGTCCGTGTGGGCACGGCCGTTTTATGCTCTCCCACGACTCTTGATTCCGGCCCTGAAATGATTATACTGTGAATATGCGGCGTCTTCTTGGCGCCGCGTCATCGGGATCAAGGCCTGTCTTGTTATTGTCAGGGAGCATTTGCTTTAGGTTGTGGGCGCCAGGTAGCCATGCGGAATTTCTGCACCTCCCGGCCGTTAGCCGCATCAACATTCCTGTCAAGCTGTTTCTCAACGCTCTTCATGTTGTAACTCGCCAATTTGCCCACTTCATTTCACATGATCCCCAGTTCTCTTTGGGTGTCGTGCTTGCGGGCACGGGACCTGGAAAAAGGAGGCTGCCTATCGTCTGACCCACCACCTTTGCCAACTGGATCCAATTAGATCAGTCAATCCCTAGAAAGAGGAGGTCCCTATGAATCAGATTGTCGTTAATCGCGCCAGGCGCACCTTTCTTGTTTTGTTGATGATTGTGATGGCGATGGTCCTGGTCTTTGCGCCGCTGCAAGCGGAACCGAACACACGTTACGTTGATGGCGCTGCCGGCGCCGATACGGGTGTTTGCACTGATCCCGCCGCACCATGCAAGACGATCGATTACGCTGCCGCGCAGGCTGGAACCGACGATGAAGTTCTCATCACCGGCGGCATGTACGTCGAAAACGTGAAGATGAAAAATGGTATCCTACGGACGATTCGCGGCGGTTACAGCAATGATGCGGGTGTCTGGACGGCCGGCGGCGAGACGCCCACCATCATTGATGGGAACGATGCTGATAGTACGATTGAGATTCGCGACCACTCGGACGTCATCATCGAAGACGTTACGGTCACCGGCGGTATGGGGCAAGATGACAATACCTTTGGCAACGGCTGTGGGGGTTTCAAGATTCAGAACTCTAACGTCGAGATACGGCGCGTCGTTATTAAGGACAACAGCGCTGGAACGGGCGACGGCGGCGCGCTTTGTGCCGCAGGTGATGACGGGCCGTTGACTCTACTTGTCGAAGACAGTGTCATCAGCGGCAACAGAGCTCCAGGGCGCGCGGGCGCATTTTCCCTCTTCAATACGAAGACGACTGTTGTCAACAGCCTCTTCACGGATAATGTGTCGAGCAGCAATATCGCCAATGTTATGCTGCTCTGGCAGGATGATGATGTGACGCTGCTCAACAGCACCGTTGTTGACAATAATCCGGCGGGCGACCAGGCGATACATGTTCTCTCCGGCACAGTGGCCGTTGTCAACAGCATCATGGTCAACAATGCGCTCAACCTGCAGGCTGACCCGCCTTGCCCCACATGCTTCGATGTGTCTTACTCCGATGTGCAGGGCTGGAGCGGCGGCACGGGCAATATCGATGAGGACCCGCTGTTCGTTGACGCAGCCGGTGGCGATTATCGCCTGCAGGGCGGATCGCCGGCCATTGACGCCGGCACGCCGTCAGGCGCGCCGGCTAGCGACCTCGACGGCAACTTGCGCGACGCGCTCCCCGATATGGGCGCCTATGAGTACATCGCTCCACCAATGAGCTACGTGTTCTTGCCGGTTCTATTTGCTAAATAGCCGCGCCCGCTCATCGGCTGAATTGGTCAGGTGCAGGCCGCGGGCCTGCACCTGACTGGATTGTCTACAACAGAAGAGAATTAGGCTGCCTATGGCTGCTGCTTAATTGATGGCGTAGGTTTTTTGCACCGTATCAGCTTTTGCGCTTCAATATCAATTAATGGCACAAACTAACCCATCTCGTCATGCCTGGCTGCTGATACTGGGCATCGCCCTCTTCTGTGTGCCGCTTCTCCTTTCTCTCGGCTGGGGCGCCTTCTTCTCTGATTCAGCGTTCTTCACGCTGCAGGCGGCACGGAGCGTGGCTGCGGAGTTTGCCCTGCCTGCCAGCAGCGCGCCGGCGCTTGCGGCGGGCACACTGACCAAATCGCCGCTGCTTATTGGTCTGCTGGCTGCCGGCGGATCTTATGCTCCACAGATCGCATTGGCCGGCAGTGCGCTTGGCTGGAGTGTTACGGCCGTCTTGATCTTGTTCTCTCTCCGCGCGGTTGGCCGGCCGATCGCCGCGGCTGCTGCTTCCGTGCTGCTTGTCTTCAGCCCCCTTTTGATCGCGACTACCGGCAGTGAAATCTCCTGGGCCCTCGCTTTGGGCTGGGCCGCCCTGGCGCTGACCGTTCTGCCTGGCGCTTTGCCGGTACGCCCGTCAGCGGCTGTCTGGCTCAAGCTTCTCCTGCTGATGCTGCTCCTGGGTATTCACTTTGACGCCGCGACGATCCTTTTCGTGTTATCACTGCTGGCCATAGACGTTTACAACGGCCGTGCCAGCTGGCTGCCCTTCACTATTCTGGCCGCTTATGCGCTGCTCTGGGGCATTTTGATGAACCCGCGCTACGGCAGCCCTGCGACAGCCGATCCCGTTCTCTGGCTGCGCAGCGGCTACGCCCTCCTGGCCAGGCAGCAGCTCACCTGGCTTTTCTTACCCTTCATTTTGGCTGGGCTGTGGGATGTCTGGACCTGGGACACGGCTGGCGGCGACCCGCATGTGGAGAATACAGGTAGGGGCGCTTCGCGAAGCACCCCTACGATGCCAGGCGCTCCTACAAGCGGGCAGATGTTGTTCGTCCTGCTTATCTTTTGGACTGTGGCGGGTGTCATCGGACGCAGCACAACCGCGCCTGTGATTGCCGCGGTGACCGCGGTCGCCCTGGCCGGTTTGGGGGCGGCCTGGTTTTCGCGAAAGCTGCTGGCATCGGACGGGCTGGCTGTCGATCAGCAGCGTGCATCTCTCCTTGTGCCACTGCTTCTTGTGGCGCCTTTGCTGCTTGTCTCACTGGCAAACCTGTGGGGGCTCTACAGCGCGCGACCTGTCTTGCAGGCGGAGCTGCAGGCGCAAGCGGCGGCCTGGATTCGCCAAAACAGCGACCCGGACGTGATTCTCTATGCTCCGCTGCGCGTCGGTCTGCTCAGTGAACGGGAGACACTCCCGGCGGTGGTGGAGGAGATCCGGGATCAGAATATCGATGATGTCTATGCGCTTTTGCTCAGTCATGTGCCGGACATTGTCGTTTCTGAAAACAGCCTCGCCTGGGACTATATAACGCGCACGACCTGGTTCCAGGATCGCTACGAGGTCCGCACCCGTTTTCGGAATGATTATGCCGCCGATTCGCCGCTCACCGTTTGGGAGTATGCGCCCTCACAGTTTGACGAAGGTGACCAGGAAACGCTTAGGGCCGTTGTTAACGACAGCTTCGCGCTTGTTGGGTACCGCTTTGAACCACAGACGATCACACCGGGCGACGATCTGTATCTGACCCTCTACTTGCAGGCGCTTCAGCCATTTGAGAATGGCTTTACCACCGTCGTTCATCTCAGCGCGCCTGATGATGGGTGGGTGTGGGCGTGGCGTGAAGAGTGGACGCCGCGTAGTTTCCCTGGCGAGTGGTGGCGGCCTGGCCAGGTTATCCCTGAACGCATCCGTGTGCCGACGACGGCCGATTTGCCTTTGGGTGCCTACGACCTACAGGTCTTTTGGCGCGACGGTGATGAGAGAGAGAGGCACTGGCCGATTGTTCGCGATGGGGACGACAGTGTTCTTGATCGCGTGTTTCTGGGCTATGTTAACGCGCCGCCTTACGCGGACAGAAGCCAGGCGACGCCCGCAGGCGCTCGTTTCGCAGACGCGATCCTGCTCGATTCATTTGAGTTTTCACCGGCTGTTCCTGGCGAGGCGTGGGATGTCACGCTCTTTTGGGATGCTTTGAGCTCCCCGCCGGAAGATTACACGGTATTTGTGCACCTGATGGATGGGGATGGCCAGATTGTGGCTGCCCATGACGGCATGCCGGGCGAAAACCGCTTCCCTACCACTGCGTGGAAGCCTGGACAGATTGTCAGCGATGAACGCCAGTTGATCCTTCCCGCTGATCTAGCGGCCGGCAGCTACCAGGTTAATGTGGGATTGTATCTCTTGGAGACAGGAGAACGCCTTCCTGTCTGGGATACCACCGGCGTCGAGCAGGCTGATCGCATACTGCCTCTGGCGACGGTCGATATTGGCGGTTAAACGGCCGCCCAACGATCGGGAAAGGCTCTGGCAAGCAGCTGCGGCGCTAGCGTCCAAAGTCAGCCGGGGTGACGGCCGTGCTCCCTTCACCAATGACAAGGAAGTCGACAGCCAGATCATCCGCAAAAGCGG
Organism: uncultured Chloroflexia bacterium; assembly: GCA_963767495.1. GTDB lineage: Bacteria > Chloroflexota > Anaerolineae > Promineifilales > Promineifilaceae > JAACFF01. The sequence continues at coordinate 913,276 of CAVYDY010000003.1, read as the reverse complement.
CTGATGCCCCGGGCGCCAGGAGTACGAGCGTATCGTTCTCACCGATCGCAAACCAGGGGTCACTCTTTGTGTCTAGATTATTATTGCCGGCGTAGAGGAGCAGACGGCCGTTCATTGGTGAAAGATCATCTTCCGCGAAGAGCCGGTCGTTATGCGGCGTCTCCGTTGTCACCAGCAGGATCGTCGTGCCCAGCGGCAGATTGGCCAGCGCCGGGTTATCGGGGAGGATCAATGATCCCTCATCTCGCGCGGTCAAAGAGTCATTGTCGGTGATCCGCCAGCCGCGTAAATCGACGCCCCCCGGCGCGCGCACTTGCAGCGTTATCCAATCTCCCTCCAATCCTTCTTCCGGCGCGAGCGTACCGTCCCGGCCGTACCCGCTGAAGTTGACGGACCCAGCCAGGGCGGCATTTTCCCCCTCGCTGCGCACGAAGCTCGGCGTGATCGTCAGATCGCCGCTGACCGGCAGCGTCAATTCAGGCGTTTGGGCCAGTTCCGCCGGCTGCCAGCCCGCGAATTGGTATCCGGGATCAGGGATGGCGGTCAGCGTAATCGCCACCTCTTGAAAGTAGGTGCCCTCCCAGGGTAAATCATGGTTGGGCAGGGGAGAGCCGCCGTTGATGCTGACCGACCCTTTGCCGCTGTCCGGCGGATTAATCGTCAGCTGCGCGGTGCCGGGCAGATCGAATGTTTCGATCGTCTCGCTGCGCAATTGTTCCGGCCGCTGGCGGGCAAATTCGCGCATGTATTCAACGCTGGCGTCCCAGTCGCCGGATCCGGGCCAGCGCCGCGTCTCATAGGAGATGTCCCCTTCCAACGCGGCCGCATGTCGATCGATCTCTGCCAACATGTTCTCCGACGTGAAAACTGTATTCAAAAGATCCGCCAGGCGGGCGAGGAACTTGTTCTTGAACTCTGGGTTGGCTAGCAGCTTGTTCAGCAGCATCGAACTCAGTTGGCCCCGCTCTCCCTCAGGATCAAGCGCACGTTCATACATATCTTTGTCAATGTAAATGACCGAGATCAGACCAAACGTGTAATCACTGTCCCAAAACATCCAGTGCCAGCGACCGTTGTCGCGATCGCGGAATTTGTTCTGGTTATTGTGCGGCCAATCGGCATTGGCGGTAATGATCTGGATCGCCACGTAGTTGATAAAATTGTCCAGGTTCATCTGCGTCTGGACATGCGCATAGTTTTCCTCGTCGGTCAGATCGTTTGCTTTTAGATACTCCATGAGATGAAGCCAATGATCACGGTCTCCAGAGGAAGCTCTGAGCGAGTTTTCGAAGCCGCCCAACAGATCAGCGTCTTCGATTTGAAACTCCTGCGCCAGGTACCGATCACTGATCCGTTCGCGGATATTGTAGATGCCCCACAGCTGGCCATTGAGGAAGAGCAGGGTGGGGCGTGTATAGGTCGCATATCCGCCCGCTTCCCGGGCAAGGTTGCCGGCTACCTGGTTGCGCAGCAGCGTGCCGTTGGCGGAAACAGCCGGAAAATCTTGGCCGCCATCATGGATAACGAGCTCCTCAAAGCGCTCGATGTCCGCATCGGGAAACAGCGGGAATTCCAGGGCGGGCAGCCCATATTCATCGCGAAAATAGAGGCGCATTGATTTCTTGTCATAGGCGCGGCTGCCTACACCATGTACGCGCACACCGGCCGGCGCATGGACCCCCTCTCTTTCCTGTGGATCATAGTAGAACATCTCTGCTTCCCGTTCCCACTCACGGCCGCGCTTGTGCGGGCTGGCAAAAATGCCTGATTCTTCGCTCCAGAGATCATCCGGATCAACGATTAGCGAAAGGAGGGGGATGTCTGTTTCTATGTTGATGAAGTAGGTGGCGCTTTGCACGTCGCCCAGGTCACCATCCGGCAAAACCGGGCGCGCGCGTATGGTGTGGACCCGCGGTTGATCGTCCGGTATCTGGATAGGTGTGGTATAGAGCGTGCCGTTCTCAGGGGTAGGGACAGAGCCGTCTGTTGTGAAGTAAATGGCTGCATCGGGGTCAGGGGAGGTGATCCTGATGCTGAGGGCCCGCTCATAGTACCCGGAAGGCGGAGAGAACTGCACCCTTCCCGCCAGCGTATTGACCTCTGTGATAGGCACTGCAGGTGCGGCGCGCAGATCGAGACTTAGCACAATCAAGAGGAGAGCACCCAAAAGGGCCAGCAGCGCGATCGCCAGGTGAGCCCGGCTTTTTGATTTTAGACGTATGTCCACCGCGCAATTGTCGATGAGGGTGTGACGGCCGTCAAGCTGTGGCCAGCATGTCAGAGATTCGATTAACCTGCGCACGCCTCAAAGGGAGAAACTGTCTGGTTCTTCCTGAGGCCGCTGCCCACGCTGTTCAACAGGCGCTTGACAAGCTGTAGCGGCCGTGCCATCATGCTTGATAGACAAACGACTGCTATCAGGGTTGAGGGGTGCATGATGACGACAGAAGTGAATTCTTACGCCTACTGCGGTCGGGCGACGGCTCGCATTGCCCGATCATGGATCGAGCGGGAGGCAGACCCCACACGGCCGATTCCCTGGGCGCCGCTGCCTAAACCGCTTGCGGAATGTACTGTTGCCTTTATCAGCTCCGCCGGGATAGCCATGCTTGACGATGAGCCATTCGACCAGGAAGGGGAGCGGCAGAACCCGTGGTGGGGAGATCCCTCTTATCGCGTCATTCCGCGTACGGCCACGGAGAAGGATGTGCGCATCTGCCACCTGCATATCAACAGCGAATTCGCGGAACAGGATCTGAACTGCGTGCTGCCCTCGCAGCGCCTGCAGGAACTGGTAGATGAGGGGCTGGTCGGCCGTTCCGCTGGCGCGCATTATTCCTTCATGGGCTATATCCTGGATGCCCGGGATCTGCTGGAAAAAAGCGTACCGGCGATCATTGCCGGTTTAACCGCCCAGGATGTGGACGCCGTGATCTTAGTGCCCGTCTGACCTTTCTGCTGCCGGTCCGTGGGATTGGTGCAGCGGGAGATTGAAGCGGCGGGCATAAGCACAATAGCGCTCTCACCGATACCTGAGTGGACAGCGGCCCAGAGCGTGCCGCGCCTGGTGGGTATCGAGCACCCTTTGGGGGCAACTCTCGGCCGGCCGGGTGATGCTGCCGGGCAAACGGCCGTCTTGCGCGACACCTTGCAGGCGTTGGTCGAGATGCAGCAGCCAGGCGAGGTGCGCTATCTGCCCTATAAGTGGATGAAAAAGCCCGGCGATCCCTCGTTTGAACCCGATCCGCCGCCGCCGATCACGCAGGCGATCATGCGACGGCCGTGGTATTATCGCAAACTGATGAAGGGAGATATCCCCGAAGATTGATTCAGGTTTTTTCCCGGAATACGCCTGGAAGATCCTGCCGGACAGTGGTTAATTGCTTGGGTCCACCAACGGGACCGCCGCCTGTTTTTGCCTGGCCGCCCCTACGGCGAACAGCAGGGCGATGAGCAGCGCCGCAGCGCCGGTCAACACAAATGTTGCCGAGAATCCTATGCGGCTGACCAGAGGTTGGCTGATGACTGGTGAAAAGAACTGACCCAGAAAAAACATACTGGTCAGCCCCCCTACAGCCTTGCCACGAACCGCGGCGGGGGCGAGGGCAGCCAGCCAACCGCTGCTGCTTATCGGGAACAGCCCAATGCCTATGCCGCCGATGAACAACCCGATGGTGACAATGGCATATGCTGCTGAAGCGGCAACGATTAAGTAGCTGATACTGAAGGTCAGGAAAGCAAAGCTAAAGATCGCATAGAATGAGTAACGAGCCTTGAGATGCTGGTACTGCAGGGCGAATATTACCGAGGCGAGGGTTTGCAGAGAAAGGGCCAGCCCGATCTGGCTGCTGCTGCTCCCACCGTTAGCCGCCAGATAGAAAGGGATCTGTACGGGGAAGATATAGAATATGGCCATGCCAACGAAGGCTGTAGCGTATACCGGGGCGAATTTGCGCCAGGGGAAGGAGACTTTCTTAATGGGCGCATCTGAATCAACGGCGGCCTTCTCCGGTTCATCGATGAACAAGAGTACGCCGGGCAGGACCAGGAAGGCATATAGGTGGATGAGGAAGGGGTACTGCCAGCCGATATCAGCCAGGAGTCCGGCCAAATAGAGGAATACCATCCCTCCCATACCAATGACGGCGCCCTGCAGCCCTAGGAATCTGTTGAGTTCGCTACCTTCGAAGTAATCGAGAATGAGCGTCGTAAAGCCGCTCATGATGCCGGCAACAGCCAATCCCAGGAAGGCCCGGCTTACCAGGATGGCAGAAAGAGAGTCCATGAAGAAAGCTGCTGTTCCCGCCAGCCCGTAGAGAAGCAAAGATACGATCAGGACGGGTTTGCGTCCCCAGCGATCCAGAAGATCGCCGGCAAAAAGGGAGCCGACAGCGATGAAGAGAGCCGGCATACTCAGCGTGAGCCGGACCAAAAAATCCGCATTGGGGGTGCCTGAAAAAGCTTCCGCCATCTCTGGTAGGGCAGGAGAAATTGCCATAGCTGCCAGGATAGACGTGGCGCTGCCGGCCAGGATTGTTAGATTGCGCAAAGTGGTTCTGGATAACATGGACTTCCCGTAAGTTACCGCCTTTAGAAGAAACGGGCGTATGCTGTGCTGCCGTCTGAACTGTTTGCTGCGCATTATAAGCCCGTTTGTCACTGAAGACATGGCTTACTGCAGTCGTAAAATCCTTCTGGGTTCTCGTGTGGCCGGCTATACGCGATTGCGAAATCGCGGCTGCAGAACCACGTTCTGTAAATCCCTGGCACACGGTACAGCGAAACGGCCGTTCGAACTCGCTGAATCCAGGAGGATGAGCAAGGGAGTCGCTGCCGTTGTGACGAAATGGGTGGTCGTTCTTGCTGTTGTTTCCATGCCGGTAGGTCGGGGCGAACTGTGTTAAACTGGACAGGATGAAGCGCTTCGTCGCCCAAGAATAGCCTGCAAAAGGTTGGCTAGATAAGGGGAGCAGACCGCATGGTTACTACTGAATCCTTTCCCATTCAATTCCAGGGGGCCGCGCACAACACGGCCATCGTGACTGTGCCGGGCGCACGATTTACGCTGCTGTCGCCGCGGCTGCTGCGCCTGGAATTCAGCCCCACGGATAGCTTCGAAGATCGGCCCAGCCAGGCCTTCTGGTATCGCCGGCAGCCGGTGCCGCCGTTCGATGTACATCGTGAGGAGAGCCGGCTGGCGATCGAAACTGAGTATCTACTGCTTCACTATGAGATCAGCGATGCCGGCTTTGCGGCGGCGACGCTGTCGATCACCCTCAAGGAAAGCGCTGCCACCTGGCGCTTTGGCGAGCAAGACAGCCTGAATCTTCTGGGGACTGCGCGCACGCTGGATAATGTGGATGGCGCCCTGGTTCTGGAAGAGGGGCTCCTGTCGCGCCAGGGCTGGACTGTCTATGATGACAGCCGCAGCCTCGTCTTTGACGACCAGGGGTGGCTGGCGCCCCGCCGGGCAGTGGAGGAAGCGCTTGATCTTTATTTCTTCGGCTATGGGCGAGATTATCAAGCATGTCTCACTGATTTCTGCGCCGTGGCCGGCGCCGCGCCGCTGCTGCCCCGTTATGCACTGGGCAACTGGTGGAGTCGCTATTGGGCGTACAGTGAGCGGGAGCTGTTGGGCTTGATGGATGAGTTTCGCGCCCATGATGTGCCTCTCTCAGTTTGTGTCATCGATATGGATTGGCACATCACGGACACAGGCAACGCATCCAGCGGCTGGACCGGGTATACGTGGAACCGTGAGCTGTTTCCTGATCCGCCTGCTTTTATCGGTGAACTGCACCGGCGCGGTTTGAAAACCGCCCTGAATCTACATCCTGCCGATGGGCTTTACCCGCATGAAGCGCAGTATGAGGCGATGGCGGCACGATTGGGCAGCGATGCAGAGAGTAAAGTGCCCCTGCCTTTTGATATCGCCGATCCCTCGTATACCAGCGCCTATTTCGAGCTGCTGCACCATCCCTATGAAGCGGATGGCGTTGATTTCTGGTGGATGGATTGGCAGCAGGGGACGGCCTCCAATACCGCCGGCCTGGATCCACTGTGGTGGCTAAATCATCTGCATTTCTACGATCTGGGGCGAGATGGCCAGAAACGGCCGTTTGTCTTCTCGCGCTGGGGCGGCCTGGGCAATCATCGCTATCCCATCGGTTTTTCTGGTGATACTCATGTTAGCTGGGAATCGCTGGCATTCCAGCCCTACTTCACGGCGACGGCGGCCAATGTGAATTATGGCTGGTGGAGCCATGATATTGGCGGTCATATGGGCGGCGTCGAAGAGCCGGAGCTTTTTGTTCGTTGGGTGCAGTTCGGCGTATTCAGCCCCATTTTTAGACTGCACTGTACCAACAACGCCTTCCACGAGCGCCGCCCCTGGGGGTATGATCAACAGACGGAAGCGGTGACGTCGGCGGCGATGCGCCTTCGCCACGCGCTGATTCCGTATCTCTACACCATGGCCTGGCGCAATCACACGGAACATATCCCGCTGGTGCGGCCGATGTACCACGCCTATCCGGCGTCGGAAGCGGCCTATCACTGCCCCGACCAATACTGCTTCGGCAGCGAGCTTATCATCGCCCCCTTCAATGCGCCGGCGGATGAAAAAACATGCCTGAGCCGCCAGGTCGTCTGGCTGCCGGAAGGGGACTGGTTCGATTTCTTTGATGCTGCCCGCTATCCGGGGGCTGGCTGGTACGCGCTGTACGGTGGGCTGCAAGATATTCCCGTATTTGCCAGGGCAGGGGCCATTGTGCCCCTGGCCGTGCGCGGCGGCTGGAGTGATACAGAGAATCCAGAGGCCTTCACCATTCATTTTTTCCCCGGCGCTGACAATGCGTTCTTACTCTACGAAGATGATGGCCTGGCAGCCTACTGCCATACGCCCATCCGCCAGGCGTGGTCGCCAAACAGCTGGCAGGTTGTTGTCGATACCGTGCAGGGGGAAAGTGCTTTCTTACCGGCTGAACGCTCTTTTGATCTGCACTTTCGCGGGATTGTGGCAGAAACGGCCGTTGTGGGGACCGTAGGCGGCGAGCCCGTACCGGTGGCTGCTGATTATGATGCTGGAACAGCGACGTTGAAGGTCTCCGTACCGGCGAAAACGGCCGCTCAGCCGTTGGTCGTAACCGTCACCGGGGAACCTCTGCTCTTGACGGGCGACTATCGATTGGCCGCCTGCCGGCGTCTGGTGCGTGCGTTTAAGATTGACACCTGGGTTAAGCAGCGTCTGGATCGCAAGCTACCGGCAATCATGCAGGAACCGGGGCTGCTGGCCGCCTACGAACTGTCGCTGTCCAGCGAACAGATCAGGGCGTTGGGTGAACTCGTCACGGGGAGCGGCTATCATCGCAGCAGTGTCCGCCGGGCGAATGAAGAGGCGATTGTTCTGTGGAACAATGCCGGCAGCGAGGATATCTCGTTCAAGATGGTTGCCGAGGATCTCACGCATCACTTGCTGATAGAGAATGGGCCGCTGCCCCGCTTCGCGGTATTGCACGTGGGCCAGGATCTGCTGCGCTTGCAGATAGGCAGCCAGCCGAATGGTGGGCATGTCACGATTGTGGATTGGTTTGATTCTCTTGCCGAGCGGGCTGCGCAGGGAATGACCGCCGGCTTAACGGCCGTTATGCAGTTCGACATTCTTGGCGCGCAGGCACAGGCGGCGTACCTGACCCTTGCCGCTGGCCAACCACCGCGGCTCATGGAGGGTTATGCGGAGCGCCCGGACGTGACGATCACGGCCAGCAGCAGCGATTGGCTGGCCCTAATCAACGGATTGATCCTGCCTGAAGACGCATTCCTGACCGGTAAGATCAATATCGCCGGCAGCCTGGACCTGGTGCTGCAGCTTGCCGGCGCCATTCGCATCGCCCCGGCAAGCCCTTACCTGGCCAAAGCGTGGCGCCTCGATCTGAATTACCTGGATATGCTGACCATATCCCTGGGTAAATCATAGACGCAGTTGACGAATTATCTATTCGGCTGCCTACTCCTTGGCACCAGAGTCGCACACTTTTGCAAGAAATTACAGGAAGGCGCAGAATAATCTTTCTCGATCCATGCTATACTATTCACAGAGAGTAGGCTAAGCCAAAAGGGAGCATGGGAATGGCTGAAGCAAACTTCCCAAATATTGAATATAAGCCTTCGCTAAACCGCCAAACAAATAAAGAGTTGTTGAACTAAGCGCTACGCGCTGAGCAGACAGCAAACGCCATCTCTTTCCCCCATTACACCCCAAAGGAAACCGAGTACTATCTCCAATAGTTACAAAAACCCATATTAACTAAAGGAGATAGACTCATGACAAGTTTACGACAACGCATGTTGGAGGACATGCAATTGCGTGGTCTGGGCGAGAAAACTCAGGAAGCGTACTTACGAGCCGTGCGCCAACTGGCTGTTTATCATGGTAAGGCGCCTGACCAGATAGACGAAGAGGAATTACGCCAGTACTTTCTCTACCTCAAGAACGAGAAAAAGCATCGCGCAGCGCCTGTACCATCGCCATTTGTGGCATTAAGTTCTTCTTCGAAAAAACATTGCAACGAGAGTGGGTGACCTTCAAACTGGTTCGGCCACCAAAAAGCCAAAAGCTACCAGTTGTGTTAAGCCGTGAGGAAGTACGCCAGGTGTTGGGGTACCTGTGTCGCTTCCACTACCGGGTATGCCTGACCACCATTTATTGCTGTGGCTTGCGTCTAGGGGAAGGCGTGCAATTGCAGGTGGCGGATATTGACAGCGGACGCCTTCTGTTGCATGTACGACAGGGTAAAGGAGCCAAAGACCGTTACGTCCCCCTGCCAAAGAGTACCCTGACCTTGCTGCGTCAGCAATGGCAAACACATCTGTATTTGACAACCAAAAACGGTGTCACTAGATCATCAAAAACGGCGTCACTTGCACACTTCATAAAAACATTCAGATCATCAAAAACGGTGTCACTAGATCTTCAAATTCGGCGTCACTCTCCTTCTTCTTCAAAGACCATCTGCTGTCGAAATCGATAGGACTCACCAACAAATTCCACGATATGACTTCTGAAAGTGAGGCGGTCCAAGAGCCCGCTTGTTAGCCGCTCATCCCCCAACACCTGGACCCATTCACCAAATGGTAAGTTCGTGGTAATGATGAGCGACACCTTTTCCGTTAATGCAGAGCAACATTGAAAGAGTAGTTGAGCCCCCACCGGTGAAAAGGGCACGTACCCGAATTCGTCGAGAACGATTAATTTGTGGCGTGCCAACCTGGCCAGCAACTTCGGCAGTTGATGCTCCTTTTGGGCATGGGCCAGTTCATTGACCAGTTGGGTAACCGAGTAGAACCGTACGCGATGTCCCTGCCGGCAAGCTGTCAAGGCCAAACCGATGGCGATGTGTGTTTTACCTAATCCGGGATTGCCAACCAGGATCACCGGCTCAGCCTGTTCCAGGTAGATGCCCTCGGCAAGGGCGAGAACCCGCTGTTGGTTTAGTTGTGGGATGGCCGTGAAGTCAAAGTCGGCCAGTTCCTTCAGCAAGGGGAATTTCGCATCCTGGATACGTCGCCGACGGCGATTCCGCCAGCGCCGGTTCGCCTCCAAGTCAATAAGATGGGCCAGGTAGGTCTCAAAAGACCAGTTGGCCTGTGCTGCCTGCTGTGCTAGCGGACGGTACTGTTTCTTTATGGCAGCCAGATGGAGGTCGGCGAGCTGTTCTTCTAATTGCGCGTAGCTCATGCCATCACCTTCCGTAACAGGCGGTCATACTGAGACATTGAAAGCGCCGCTTGACCAACACTATCCAGATGAGGCTCTGGCACAACATTGCTCAAACTCATTTTCTCAGGTGTTGGGTCGAGTAAACGGTTGAGACAGAAGAGAACCCCGCTCAAATGAGCAACCCCTTCGCTCACTGCCTGAGTGATGGCCGTCTGTACCAGCTCCGCTTCGAATTCATTGTGCAGTTGCAGTATCTGCACGAATTCACGCACTGCCAATATCTCGCTTTGCTGTCGTTTGAGCTGTAGCAACAACTCATCATACAGTGGTGGCCAACTTTCTCGCCATTGCCGTAATGGCTTTGCATGCTCAAAAGCGCCCGGACGCTGTGCCAGAAGGGGTAAGTAGTGCAGGGGGTTGAGAATATCTTCCTGGCGACTATAACAGCGCTGATGCGTGGCGACTATTTCTTGTCCATTGAGGATTTCAATGCGGAATGGATAAGCATGCAGCGTTAACTGTTTTTGTGCCTTGTGGGCCGGGACGGAGTAACGATTGGTCTCGAAGACAACTTGGCCATAACGGTTCATGGTCACCTCGCGGCTGCTGCAGGTGGGGAAATCTGTTGCCGGTAACGGTCGCAACAGCTTTTTTTCTTCCGCCCACATCTCGCCAATTGGCTGCGGTTGCCGGTCTACCTGCCTTGCATCATCAGCCAGACATTTCTCTCGCAACCAGGCGTTTAGTTCGGCATAGTCCCGTACGTTGGGGAGTGGCACCAGATAGTTCTGCCTGGCATATTTCACACCATGCTCGACCCCTCCCTTCTCGTGTCCTTGTCCGGTGTTGCAGAAGCGGCTTGCAAAGAGATAGTGACTGCGAAAGGTGATGAAACGTTCTTGTTCTTGCCGAGAACGCCCTTTCAGGACTTTCTTTACCGCTGTCTTGAGATTGTCGTAGGTGATGGTTTCAGGAATGCCTTCAAAAAAGCGGAAGGCTTCGGCATGTCCCGTAAAGAATGCTTCCTGTTTCTGTCGCGGAAAGGCCATGACAAATAATCGCCGGGAATAACACAGTCGCATTACGAAGAGCTGCACGCTTTCTTGCTCGCCACCGATGATTGCTTGTGCTTCACCCCAATCTACCTGGGCATCCTGACCTGGTTCATAGCTCAACGGTATGAAGACCGCCGGCCGCCGCAGTTCTCGCCGCCGTTGGCCTATGTAGCGGCGTAGGTTAGATTCACTCCCCGAATATCCTTCCGCCTGCATCAGCTCAAAGATCTTGTGCGTTGTGTAACGTTGTTTCCGCGGCAGCTTGGCCTCTTCAGCCAACAGTTCGTTTATCTTCTCCTTGTATGGACCCAATTTGGGCGCCGGCTTTGCTTTGGTCAATGTGTATGGCTGATGCTCGGCTGATTCAAGCGCTTTGCGAATAGCCCAGTAGCCATGTTGTTGCTCCCTGGCTATCTGCCGCATGCTTTTGCCTTCCTGATAATAGGCTCGTCTGATTCTTGCTCGGTCTATCACTGTGATCATTTCCTTCTCCGCTCTGGTAGATTGATCTTTCTACCTTAGCGAAACTACAGCGCAGTGACGCTGTTTTTCATGATCATTCTTTTTCAAAGTGACGCCGCTTTAGAGTATCAAATACACACATCGCCACCCACAGTGGCTCTTCCCTGCGCGACAGCAACCGCACGCCAAGCAGCCCATGGATACTGGCGGTGTAGGGCGGGCTTTCAAAGTGGCTGTAGCTGAGAGCGGTCTACAAAAGCAAGCCACAGTGCATACCTTGCGTCATTCTTACGCCACTCACTTGCTAGAGGAAGGCGTCAATTTGCGGGTCATCCAAAGTTACCTGGGTCACAAATCCCCCAAGACGACAGCCATTTACACGCATCTGACGCGTAATGCCCAATCCAGGGCTGTTGACGTCATAGAGCAATTGATGGCTGACCTCTCGTCAGAATTGGAGTCGGCATCATGGTAGAACTGGCTCATATTTTGCGCCAGCATGGATCGGCTTATCAACAAAGGTATCAGGAGCAAATTCTTCCCAGTCACTGGCGGACAATGGATGATATTATCAACTGTCGCACAGAAGTCCTCGGTGGACATCTCTATACCTGCGAGGATTGTCAGACAACCCAATACAGCTATCATTCCTGTCAAAACCGTCACTGTCCCAAGTGCCAGCATCAGGCTGGTCAGGAATGGCTGCTGCACCAGCAAGAACTGCTTTTGCCCGTTCCCTACTTTTTGCTCACCTTTACACTTCCTGCTGAACTGCGACCATTAGCGCGGTGTAACCAAAAACTGGTCTATAATCTGCTCTTCCGCGTTGCGGCAGCGGCCACCCAGCAATTGGCCCAAGACCCACGCTTTTTTGGCGGTCAGCTCGGTATGATTGGTGTCTTACATACTTGGGGTCGCAATCTGGCCTATCATCCTCATGTTCATTTCCTCGTTCCAGGAGGTGGACTGGCTAAGAATGGCAGTTGGCAATCAACTGGGCACAATTTCCTGCTTCCGGTGCGGGCTTTGTCTGTCTTGTTTCGCGCCAAGTTCCGCGATGCACTCAAACAAACACCGCTCTTTGGCCAGGTTCCGACGGCGGTATGGCAACAATCTTGGGTGGTTCATTGTAAGCCGGTTGGTGATGGGGGAACGGCTTTACGCTATCTGGCTCCGTATATCTTCCGCGTTGCCATCTCCAATCGCCGTATCCTCAAGTTGACAAACGAAAAAGTCACTTTTCGCTATTTTGCTTCTAAAACCGGTAAGCCTCGCACTTGCACGGTGGCGGCAACGGAGTTTATCCGTCGCTTTTTGCAGCATGTGCTGCCCAAAGGCTTTGTCAAGGTGCGCTATTATGGCTTCTTCGCCCCTGGTCTGCGCTGTCGCTTATCGTTACTTCGCCAGCAGCTGCCGCTGCGCCCATCAGCATCGGCTTCGCCCCCGGAATCGTCACCATCGCCGCTAGACAAAGCGCTGCGCTGTCTGCATTGTGGTCACGTTTTGCGTCATCGCCAGCGTATTTGGCCTCGTAGCCGCTGGCCGCCAACAGCTTGAGCATTTGCTTTCTTTTTGTTCAGCCGGTCAACCGACTGGTGTTTTGTCCTGCCTGCTACCTGCTCTCTATTGCATAGTAGCAATTATTTCGGTTATTTAGTCTGATCGCTTGCCGACGACGGGTTTTTCTATTGACTCACTTTTTGACTTCCGGCTATACTGTGCTTGAATTTGGGTCGCATTTCTGGGTTAAGCCTGTCTAGAGTAAGTCTTAATCCTCAAAGGAAACTAGTCCCGTTTTCCCGGCTCAATTCAACATCGTTTATGCGGCGGCTGATGCCCTGGTTAATGAAGGTTGTTTGTTTACCGCGCCGCATGAAACGCTTATTTCGTTGGCGGTTTTTAACATTTATCGATTTTCCCGTAAGCAACTAGGCCAGATAAGAATAAGTCCAGACAATCGGCATATAGCCTATATATACCAGGCCAGTGACGAATTGAAGTTGTCCTGCGTGAAAGTTGATCAAAAACCTGGTGAATTGTTCCCAAGCATTTTACTTGATACCCTTACGTTCAGCCCGGATAGTCGACGGGTCTCTTATGGTGCCTCAGATTTTCAAGGGCAATTCTTAATTATTGATAACAAGAAGCATGGCCCTTATAAAGGACTCATCGCATGCTCTCCTGCCTTCAGCCCTGACAGCAAACAGGTCGTTTATGCGGTCCACACCAAAGATAAGAATACCGTTTCCGTGTTTATCGACGAGAACCTGCTTTGCACCTGCGACAAGATCGGGGATACACTGCAATTCAGCCCCGACGGCACCTCCCTGGCCTTCAAAGCATCCGTTGATGGCAAGCAATGTGTCATGGTCAATGGCCAGCAGGGACCCTTCTATGATCAGGTAGACAATCCCCATTTCAGCCCCGATAGCCAGCGGACGACCTATATGGCCAAGCAGGATGGGCAGTGGTTTATCGTCATCGATGGAGAAGAAGGACAACGTTTTAAGAATGCAGTCGGACCAGTCTTCAGCCCGAACAGCGAACGTATCGCTTACTATGCACAAGGCGATGATGGTTGGTATATGGCTGCTGATGACCAGTTGATCGGTCCTTACCATTCATTTGGACGAGAGGAGTTCGGTCTATTCAATTTTAGCCCTGACAGTCAGCGCTTGGCCTTTGTAGGTGTGGAGGCAAAGAAATGGCTCATGATTAGCTATAGGCACAGGGAATCCGTCGTCACCAACGGGGAACATGGGAGGAAATATAACAGGTGTGTCAACCTTGTTTTTAGCCCGAATAGCGAACATCTTGCATATGCGGCAAAGCGCGACGATCATTGGTTTATTATCGTTGACGATGAGGAGTTCGGTCCTTACGAGTCAATAGAACAAGATAGACCAGTATTCAGCCCGGATGGGCGACAGGTGGGGTTTGCTGGTTGCATTAACGGTCGATGGTCGCCATTTATCAATGGCGTACCATGTGGTGAGTATGACCTTGCCTGGAATCCAACGTTTGCACCCGACAACCGCAGCTATGCTGCTGTAACCCAACTCAAAGGAAAAGGCGCTTGCCTTCTCGTTAATGATGCCCCTGGTGAGCACTATTATGATGGCATTTTCATCAAGCAGGGCGGGGGTAGGATAGTATTCGATTCCCCCAATATGCTACAGTACATTGCCAGTCCAAAGAACTCGCCAGACCACTGGTATTTAGTGACAGAGACGTTAAGCTAATCGTACGTGCGTTGCAGTTGGTGAGTTGTTAGCGACAACAGAATTAATTACTGCATCTGGTTTTCCATACCGTAACTTTCTGTTCAAAAAGACGCGCGGGCTAAGGTGACAAATCGGAACTAACAGTTTTGGTTGGTTTCTGCATATGTGCTCCGATGCAGAGTCACATCTAATTTTCCAGAGCCAGCATTGCTTTAGTATCAGCATCCGGCAGGAGCCGTTCGTCGGAAAAACATGACATTCGTCACTATCGGCCAGACAGTGGCTGTGGCATAATATAAGGTAATCTTTTTCATCCGCTATGTGTTGTGGGCGCCCGAGGTAGAGCCGGCCGCAGACGACATCGGAGCCACCCGGAGCCTTTCCACCACCCGAACGCCCAGGGAGCATAAGATATGTCATTCACCACACGCGATCGGAGCGACGGCCGTCGCTGGTTCGGCACGGCCGTGTTTGTATTCTGTATTCTTTCATTGGTTTTCCTTCTAAGCGCCCTTTCCTCCTCGGCCACCGCTCAAACCGGCACGGCATCGCTAACCATCGAAAAAGCCACCGATCAACCCGGCAACTCAACAGAATTTCCCTTCACGACGATTGGCCAGGTGGGTGGTTGGGGAGATTCTAACACTTTCTGGTACCCGAAGGGCGTTGGCGTTGACGATGCAGGCAACATCTACGTACCAAGCCGCCACAGCAGCATCTGGAAGTTCGACCCCAGCGGTACCTATGTGCTGGGAGAATGGCCTTTCACCGCTGGATACGCAGCGGACGCGGCAGTCGATGCGGAGGGCAACGTCTTCATCATGGACGATAAAGGCGTCCGCAAATACAATTATGACGACCTTGAGGGGGGCCCCGTTGCCAGTGCAGCCAGTGTTCGCTCAGGCAGCATAGCACTCGATGCTGACGGCAATGTCTACCTAGCCAACTACTACAATCACCGCATCCAGAAGTTCGATAACGATCTGAATCACATCACGGACTGGGGAACCCTTGGAAGCGGAGACAGTGAGTTCAATTGGCCGTACGGTGTCGCCGTAGACAGCGCAGGCAATGTCTACGTGGCCGATACCGGCAACAACCGCATTCAGAAACGAGATGCCAACAGTGGCTCTTGGACAACGTGGGGCAGCTACAGCGGCGGCCTCAACAAACCTAAAGGCATCGACGTGGACAGCGAGGGCAATGTCTACGTCGCCGACACGGACAGCAACCGCATCCAGAAGTTTGACAGCAACGGAACCTTCCTCACCGCATGGGGCGGCGACAGCGGCGGAGCTCAACTCAATGTCCCATATGACGTGGCCGTCGATGGGGATGACCGCGTCATCGTGGTTGAAGCAGGTAGCCACCGCATCCAGAAGTTTGTCGATTTCGCAGATACGCTTACTAAGGACACATCGGTGACCTACGACATCCTTGACCCTGGTTCCTATACTGTCCGCGAGATCTTGCCTGACGGCTGGGCGGTGGAAGACATCACTTGTAACGAGGCGGGAGGCAGCTGGAACAACTGGCAAAAAGGCGTCAACATGGCCACGGTGACGCTGGCGGACAACGAGCATGTGACCTGCACATTCTACGACACCAAACTCAACCTGCCACAGGCGACAAGCACACTGACGATCGAAAAGGTGACCAACACATCCAGCGACTCAACAGAATTTCCCTTCACGACGATTGGCCAGGTAGGTGGTTGGGGAGATTCTAACACTTTCTGGTACCCGAAGGGCGTTGGTGTTGACGATGCAGGCAACATCTACGTACCAAGCCGCCACAGCAGCATCTGGAAGTTCGACCCCAGCGGTACCTATGTGCTGGGAGAATGGCCTTTCACCGCTGGATACGCAGCGGACGCGGCAGTCGATGCGGAGGGCAACGTCTTCATCATGGACGATAAAGGCGTCCGCAAATACGACCGGGATGGGACGTTCCTGGCCAGCGCAGCCAGTGTTCGCTCAGGCAGCATAGCACTCGATGCTGACGGCAATGTCTACCTAGCCAACTACTACAATCACCGCATCCAGAAGTTCGATAACAACCTGGTGCTTCAGGCAGAATGGGATAGCCAGGGCAGCGGAGACGGCGATTTCTACTACCCATATGGCGTGGCCGTTGACGGTGCGGGTAACGTCTTCGTGGCCGATACCGGCAACAACCGCATTCAAAAGTTTGACAGTCACGGGAACTACATCACCCAATGGAGCAGCTACAGCGGTGACTTCAATGGCCCGAAAGGTATCGATGTCGACAGCGAAGGCAACGTCTACGTGGCCGACACCGGCAACAACCGCATCCAGAAGTTTGACAGCAACGGAACCTTCCTCACCGCATGGGGCGGCGACAGCGGCGGAGCTCAACTCAATGTCCCATATGACGTGGCCGTCGATGGGGATGACCGCGTCATCGTGGTTGAAGTAGGTAGCCACCGCATCCAGAAGTTTGTCGATTATGCGACGACGCTGGCTGATGGTGGGTCGGTGACCTACGATGCGCTCGCAGCGGGCACCTATTTCATTCGCGAAACGCCGCCCGATCCGGATCACTGGGCGGTGGCCGCCACCTGCACTGGCGAGAACCCGCCTCCAGAAACAGATGAAGTCACGGTGACCCTGTACGCCGATGATGAAACTACCTGCACCTTCACCAATACGCTGATCAATGACCCGCCAGAGGTAACGGCCGACAGCCGGCTGGTCACCGTCGACGAAGGCCAGCCGGACAGTAACAGCGGACGTTACAGTGATCCTGATGGGGATACGGTCACGCTCTCTGCTTCAGTGGGCAGCATTACCGGTGAAAATGGTACCTGGAACTGGACATTTGACAGCAGCGACGGGCCGGATGAGAGCCAGACAGTGATTGTCACGGCCGTCGACAGTTACGGCGCTGAAGGCCATGTTAGTTTCGGGCTGGTGGTTGACAACGTCGCACCCAGCTTCGAAGCTGGACTCGACGAGACACTGCTTCCTGTGCAGGAGGGCGTCTTCAGCCGGCCGAACATCCCCTTCACGGATCCCGGCGCGGATGAATGGACAGGCCGGGTGAACTGGGGCGACAGCGTGAACGACGAGGAACTGGACATCGTTCAAGTCAACAAAAGCTTTGACCTGCTGCACCCCTATGCCGATGAGGGTGAATACACCGTGTCGGTCACAGTGAAGGATGACGACGACGGCGCGCATACTGATACGTTTATAGTGACTGTCAAGCTGAACACGCCGCCCACGGCCGAAGCCGGCGGTCCCTATTACGTGGACGAAGGCGGCTCTGTCCCGCTCGACGGCTCCGGATCAGCGGACAAAGAGCAGGACCCGGCTACCCTGATTTATGAGTGGGATCTGGACTTCGACGGCGTAACCTTCAACACCGACGCCACCGGTCCTTCGCCACCATTCGATGCTGCCAACCTGGACGGCCCGGGGTCAGTAACGGTGGCTCTCAGGGTCACCGACGACTATGGCGAGAGCGACACGGACACGGCCGATGTCACTATCAATAACGTCGCACCAACAATTCTCAGTCTGACGGTACCGTGGGTTGAGCCGATCAATATCAATGAACAGGCATCCTCCACTGTCGACGTGACCTTCGGCGATCCGGCAGGATCTCTTGATGAATTTTATACTTGCACCTTTGACATGAATAGCGATGGCCAGGACATGGTTACAGTTACTGAGGTAACAGGAACCGCCTGCAGCATATCGCTAGACTATGATTTACCGGGCGTCTACACAGTGATGGTCACGGTCAGCGACAAAGATGGCGGTTCCGACAACGCGACGGCGGCCGATTTCATTGTCGTTTACGACCCCGAGGGCGGCTTTGTCACCGGCGGCGGCTGGATCTGGTCGCCGCAGGACGCCTGCCCGCGCTGCCCGGGAAACCCACAAGGCAAGGCCAACTTTGGTTTCGTCTCCAAGTACAAGAAAGGAGCATCTGTGCCTACCGGCAAGACCGAGTTCCAGTTTAAGGCCGGGGATCTCAACTTCCACTCTTCAAGCTACGATTGGCTGGTCATCGCCGGGGCCAATGCCAAGTACAAGGGCGTGGGCACGATCAACGGCGAGGGCTCTTTTAAGTTCATGCTCACCGCCACCGATGCCGACCTCCTCGGCGGCGGCAAGCCAGATGAATTCCGGATCAGGATCTGGGATGACAATGGCCTCTACTATGACAACAAGGATAACCTCGGCGATGACGAGTATGGTGGCACGGAGCTGAGTGGAGGCAACATAAAGATCCATAAGGCGAAGGAGAAGTAACCTCTTCTTCCAAGCGAGTGCTATGCACGCAACATAGACTTTCTTGCTTTCAGGTGCGGGGCGCTGCCATAGTGCTCTGCACCGCTTCTTTGTTTGAGACGCGCATCGACAATGACGCTTGCCTGGCACCAAGTCGAAACATTGTTTCTTGGAGGATGCTAGGATCGTTGTGTTGGGTCGTCATATTTGCCAATCGGCCTAACGGCGAATGGACCCCGTAGATCTTAAGGATGTGGAATCTCATCGAGTTCAAGCCATTACATCAAGACACAGGAGCCACGGGGAGATATGATGTGAATTAACGGAGGCAGCTAATCTGGCCAGTTTCTACGGCAGGTTTTTACACGTATTCCGAAACAAGGCCTATTTGATGCGCGCCTCTCTGGCCGGCTAGCCGATGTCGTGCCCCTGCTTAAATGCCTGGATCGTCTTCACGGCGCTGCTGACGCCGCCCGCGTCCAGGAAGGATCGGCGAATCTCTTTCAGCCCTTCCGGCACCCGCGGATCAGCCAGGACCTGTTCTGCGGCTTTCTGTAGTCTGCCGGCGTCCAGCGACTCCGTTTCCAGGTACAGTCCGCCATGCAGCTGCTCGACGCGCAAAGCGTTCGTCGCCTGCTCGATCGTGTTGGGGACGCCGATCATCGGCACGAGGGCCATCACCGCCTCGTTGATGCTGTTCATGCCGCCGTGAGTGACAAACAGATCCGCCTCCTCTAGGATAGCGAGCTGCGGCACAAATTGAGCGACGGTGAAGTTGTCGGGGATTGGTCCCAGGCCGGCGGGGTCTACCGCTTTGCCCACCGACATGATCACCAGGTAGCGATCATCGTTGAATGCCTGTAGACAGTGTTGAAAGAATGTTTTATTGGCCTGGTAGAGGGTGCCCACTGCGATATAGATCAATTTCTGACCGGCTTGCTTATCTATCTCCAGGGGGTCATCCGGGCGGTTCCTGTTTATTACCGGGCCAATATAGTGATAGGAGTCGTCGAAACTCTCTTCATAGGGTTGGAAATAGCGCGAAGAGAAAACGATATTCAGTTCGGTTGAACTGGAGAGTACATTGATTTCCGATGGTTTGCGTAGGTTCTGTTCCCTGGCCAGCCTGGCGGTCTGCCGCTGCAGCGCGCGGTAATAACCCTGGCCAGGCCGCAGGCTGTCAAACCCTTTCTTGAAGATGCGCGGATCGCTGAAGAATGTTTTCCAGCTAAAAGGTAGGTGCGGGAAACTGGCCACGGCGGGGATACCGCAGCGCTGGGCGGCGATATTGCCCCAGGGCGCGCTCATATCAAAGAGTAAATAGTCAGGGCGTTCCGTTTCCACAGCGGCCAATACCTGCGGCAGCAGCGCTCTGGTCGCTTCAGCTAGCTGGCTGCCCTGAAGAACGGTGTGGGCCACTGTGCGTGACTTCTCGAAGGTGTAGCCGTCGCCATAGCTGCCATACGCGGCGCCGGTGGCCAGTATCTTTTCCTCAAAGCGCGGCCCGGCAAAGTAGGTTACGTCGTCTCCCTGCTGGACAAGCTCGTGCACCAGCGGTAGGGTAGGGTTGATATGTCCATGTGTGGGTATGTTGAAAAACCAGGCTTGTGCCATGTGCACTCCCTTGGGCCGCCTTCAGCGCCGTATCATGTCCTAGATACCGGCGCAAGAGAGGGAGAGCCCAATACGTGCTGCTCACCAAATAAGGTCGTAGATTGCGACAGTCTATGGGCGAATAATAACCCTGCGGTCCTGCTTGCACAAGATCGGAATCCTTCGCAGCATGCGTTTCTGTGCCGGCAATACCTGGCAGAGAGCATGCGCGTATCGCTGCTGGAAAGCAACCTTCCGTTGCGAAGTCACGTATTGTATGGCAGCGATATGGCAAAATCTATGCTGGCTTGATCCGAATCTTTTTTCGTCTTTAAGTGTTTTGAGTGATAGGATCGGATTACTGTTGTTCAGACGTTTTTACAAATTGTTTGACCTAAGGAGGTTTAACTGTGGAAATTCTTCTTGATCTAATCATTCTGTTCTTGGTATCAGCTGTTGTCATCTGGATTGTCGGTAAACTTGGCATTGGCATGGAAGTCAGCGGCTTCAATGGCGCCATCGTTGCGGCCATTGTGATTGCTATTGTTGGCGGCATTATTGGTTGGCTGCTCAGCTTCCTGAGCTTCTTGCCGCAAAGCGGATTCTGGGGCGCGTTAGTCGCCATCATCGTTGCGGCCATCGTCTTGATGATCTCTGACAAGTTTGTTACCGGGCTCAGGGTCAAAGGTTTCATGGGCGCGATCATCGCCGCTATCGCCATTGGCGTTGTTTACTGGTTAATCGACTTGATTATCGGGCCGATGTTTGCCCCTGGCCTCGCCGAAACCACATCCCTATTTTTTAGCCTGTTAGTTTAGCGCGACTTTGCTTTTGTTTGTCTGAACAACGCAGGAGCAAGGCTCCCTAACTTTTTACCAGCCAATTAGCGCAACAGCGCCGCTGCCTCAGGCAGCGGCGCTGTTGTGGTTTATGGTGTTCTTGTGTCGTACCGTCTTCGGCCGTTCTATTGGGAGAGATGAGGATAACGGGGGGGGAATCCAGAAAGACCTTCTTAGCCTAGTTTCCATTGCAAAATTGCATGAATATGGGCCTTAAAGTAATTTTGGTAAGCGACCAAACAAACCAGAATCACAAAAGGCCCACTCCAATGCTAATCGACAAACATGAAGCGGACAACATTCTCAATCGAATTCCTGGTCTAACCATCAAGATGAGCCCTGAACTAGCTGCCGTTGACCAAGTTCTAGATGACGACGAGCTGTTTTGCATGATTCGTGATGACCTTGCGCAACGCTATCCTAATACCATGACCGCCGGTCGGAAGTCGACGCCGGTAGAGGTCGTTCTGCGTATGCTGGCTATCAAACACCTGTACGACTGGAGCTATGAACAAACCGCGTTGCGAGTTGCCGACAGCTTAGTGCTGCGTCAATTCTGCCGGGTCTATCTGCAGGCCACGCCGGACCAGAGTACGCTGTGCCGTTGGGCCAATCTCATTCAGCCACAGACATTGCAGGCTTTCAACCAGCGCATCATGAATCTGGCCATCGATAACAAGCTGACGCGTGGCCGCAAGTTACGCATGGATGGCACGGTGGTGGAAACGGCCATCCACCATCCCACCGACAGCCGCCTGTTAGCCGACAGTGTGCGCGTGCTCGGCAGGACCTTGACCCGGGCCAAGGCCCTGCTCGGGTCAGGAACGAAGCTAAGCAAAGCGATGTTCCGCAACCGCCAGCGCAGTGCGAAGCGAGCCGCCCGTCACATAGCCGGGCTGAGTCATCGTAGCCGGGAGCAGATGAAATCCCATTACCAGCGTCTGGTGCAGACGACACAAGCGACGGTTCGTCAGGCAGAACGGGTGCTGGACGAGCTGCAAAAGCAGGTTGCAGAGGAAGGTCACGGCCTCATCGAGACTCTGCAAACTTTCCTACCACGCACACACCAGGCTATTGACCAGACTGTGCGCCGGGTATTCTCCGGCGAGAAAGTGCCGCCGACAGAGAAACTAGTCAGCATCTTTGAGCCGCATAGCGACATCATCCGGCGGGGTAAAGTCAATAAGGACACTGAATTTGGGCACAAGGTCTGGCTTGGCGAAGTTGAAGGCGGTTTCATCGCTCAATACGAGGTGCTAGATGGTAATCCAGCCGATGAGTCTCAATGGCAGCCGACGCTTGATAAGCATATTCAGCTGTTCGGCCGGCCGCCAAGACAGGCCAGCGCCGACCGCGGTGTACACTCCGCCAGCAATGAAGCTTTTGCGGCTAAGCTGGGTGTGAAACGAATCGTTCTACCCAAGCCTGGACGCAAGTCAGAGACGCGTCGCCAATACGAGCGGCAGGGTTGGTTCTGGCGTGGCCGGCGATTCCATGCCGGCGTCGAAGGTCGGATCAGCGTCATCAAGCGCAAGTACGGACTCGAGCGCTGCCGAAACCGTGGTCACGATGGCTTCGAACGCTGGATTGGCTGGGGCGTTATCGCCAACAACCTGACCGCCTTGGGTAAAGGGCTCAGTCCTTGATGATTAGATTGGAAAGGTTCAAGATCCCAGGGGCAAATGCGCGCCATAGTCTAAATCGCAATGGAAACTAGCCTAGATACGGCTGCAGTTATTCATCGCGCCGCCGGCGTCAACCCGGCAAACATTAGGCACACTGGACAAGAAGGCGTGATATGTTTCGGCCGTCGCTGGTTTTTCTTTCATGACAAACCTTTTCTCAGAGCGTGCGTGGATCGCCAAGCTTGGATTTGGTACTATAATTTCGTATAGTGATGCACAAATAAAACATAAATCCACAAAAAACGGTCGCTTGAGTGGAGAACCCGGGACGATACAGGACAACTGAAAGAGACCAGGAAACCGGGTTCTTCTTTCTGCAGGCAGTTCCTTAGAGCTCTTCCAACGTGTCGATCATCGCGGAGAGAACATCATAGCCGCCTTGCCAAAATTCGGGGGAGGCGACATCGAAACCAGCTTCCTGCAGTATTTTCACCGGCTCAGCGGAACCGCCATAGGAAAGCAGTTTCAAATAACGCGGGACAAAAGAATCCCCTTCTTGCTGGTACTGGCGGTAAAGGGCAAGTACCAACAGTTGGCCAAAACTGTAGGCATACGTGTAGAAAGGCACACGGTAGATATGGGGAATGGAAATCCACTCCCACTTAAAATCTTCGCTTAGCTCCAGGGAATCGCCGAACTGTGCGGACAGATTGTCCATATAGGCAGCGCAAATATCAGCTACAGATGCGCCGGAGGCGATCATCGCATGAGCGTCCCGCTCAAATATCGTGAAAAACGCCTGGCGCTGGACCGAGGCGTACGCGTCATCAATCGCTGCCGCCAGCAGGTCACGGCGCACAGCGGGATCACTCTCTTCCTTTAATAAACGATCGGTCAGCATCATCTCCGCGAAGACGGATGCCGTTTCCGCCAGGGGGAGTGGGGCGTGAAAGTTGAGCGGCGAATGATCAGCGGCAAGCATACCGTGAACGGCGTGGCCGAGCTCGTGGGCCATGGTGGCCACTTCGCGTGCCTTGCCTGCATAGTTCAACAAAACCCAGGGCGTCAGGGTGGGGGAGGCGGCATAGCAGAAGGCGCCGCCCCGTTTACCCGGGCGTATTTCGGCATCAATATGATCGGCGGCGAAGACCCGTTCGGCCAGCTGCGCCACCTGAGGAGAGAAATGTTCGAAGCTGTCCATCACGACTTCCACGGCGTCGCCGTAAGAGAATTCCTTGCTGGATGCGGCCAGCGGGGCGTAGATATCGTAGCGGCGCAGCTTGTCTATGCCCAGCCAACCCGCCTTCAAGCGAAAATAGCGCTGGAATACGCCGCTGTTCTGGCGGCAGACGTCGAGCAGCGTATCTACCACGTTGTCCGGCAGGTCGTTGGCCAGGTTGCGGTAGGAAATGGGCTGGCCAAATTGGCGCAAATCCCCTTCATTCTTCCAGTCGCGCACGCGGTGGTTATACATTTGGGCCAGCAGCGTACTGTTATCAGCGTAAACGCGGTACAGCTCTTGGTAGACGGCGGCGCGGACATCGGGCGACGGGTGCCGGTAATAGGAAGCCATTTGGTCGCGGTTCAGCGTCTTGCTCTCACCATCAACCTCGAGGGTGAATGTGAATTTGCTGGTGATCATTTCGTACAGATTCATCATCGCTTCGATGCCGTTGGCGTCCTTGAGGTTGATAATCTGCTCTTCACTCTCACGCAGTGTGTGCGGCTTGAATTTGCGCTCCGATTCCAGGAAGTAGCGGTATTCGTCAGTGGCGGCGATCAGGCGTCCGGCCGTTTCGTCCGACAGCTCTTTCAGCCACAGACTAAAAAAGAGGATGCGGTTGCCGGCTTCGGTCAGGGAGGCTCTGATACGGTCGCGCATGTTGAGCGCCGCCTGGTGCTGTGTATCCTCAGAGAACCAGAGTTCGCCATAGGCGCCGGTACGGCCGCTTAGATCGACAATGGCCTCATATTGGCGTATGAGATCGATGAAAGCCTCTGTTCCGATATCGTCGTTGAGCGTATCTCGCTGCCCTTCAAAAGCGGTCACCCTGTTTTCAAGATCGCCCAGCGCGGCTTCTAACGATTCTTCAACCGGATCAGGCAGTAAATCCTGCAAACTCCAGCGGCTGGCGGTTGTATACTCGGGCATATGGTTCCTCCTGGGAAGCGGCAAAAAGTGCCACAAAGGCGCGATTGCTGTTTATGATAACACATTATAGCCCGTCCCTCGCAAAAGCAACAATCCGACAGCATCGGGATCTACTATGTTTTCGGCTAATACCTGTGATAGGTCTCGCCCCTGATGCTCATATCGATGATGCGCCGAGCTGTTGCACTGGTTGAGGGACTGGATTTTGACCGGGGATATGCTGCCCAAGAATTCTATAACTGTGTGGTTGGCCAGGGAATGGAACCCGTGATTCCGCCACAGCAGCGGGCCAAGGGCGGGAAATTGGAATAGAAGAGGGACTTAATCGGGGGAGGCCGCGCCTATCCCGTTTTAGCTTCTTCAATCAGCACTGCTTTCTACAGCAGTCAAATGAAAATATGTGAATCTCTGCGTACTTTCCCACGGGGTATGGTGCAGCGCATCAACCGTGCCAACCAGGCGGAACGCATCTCCGAATACGGCTTCGATCTCTTCCGCGCCATAGCGCACGGAATCAAGCCCGCTGCAGCGCTGTGGGCCGTCAACTGCGAAGGTTGCCAGGATGACGTGTCCTCCTGGCTGCAGTGACCGCCGCACGGTTGCTACATACTGCTGCCGCGCTTCGTCGTCGGTCAAGAAATGGAAAACAGCGCGGTCATGCCACAGCGCATACCTATCTTCCGGTAAACCGGCCGCCAGCAAGTCCCGTTCCAGCCAGGTGACGTCACCAGCAAGCTCTCCCAATCGTTCCTTGCTGCTGTCCAGCGCCTTGCCGGCGATGTCCAGCACCGTCACATCCTGGTAACCGGCGTCCAGGAGCGCCTCTACCAGAAAAGACATCCCGCCGCCGGCATCTATAATCGCATCGTCAGCGGCGATGCCCGTGGCGGCAATCAGTTCCAGCGACGGCCGGGGGACTTCTTGGTGCCAGGTCAACTGGTCAGGCGACTTGTCCGCGTAAACGCCATTCCAATGCGCTTTACTGTCCATCCATTCCTCCAGGTGTGGCCAATTTACGGCGATGTACAAGAGATAACTGCACTAATTGTGCCGGCTGCAGCAGTAGAGGACAAAAACGTGTCAATTTTCCTCCCCGGACACTTTTTCATAGTTATACTAATATTAATTAAATTAAGTATACACTTCTAGAACGACATCTGCTCCCTGCCCGGTATATGTCGGGGCGCAGTCGCCTCGCACACACCGGCAAGGCGTCTACTGTATGCATACAGTGTGCCGCAAAGCACTTTCTGAACAGTTTCAGAATCCAGGCAGCGTCGAGAACCCGTCCATTGATTCGCCCTTGCAGCCGGCATCATGTGAAAGCAGCATGCCGAACAGCGCCAGGACAATTCCCCTGCCCCAACGGCAGTGTGGGCTAATTTCCAGCGCCGGGGCCAACCCAACGCTCTTAACAAGTATGTATTATATAGGATATAATGCGCACTTGTGTGGTATTTGCCTAAACTGACGGCCGTTGGCAGCGCTCAGCATACTCTTTCTTGGCATCCGCCAGGTCTCTTTCGGCAATCGTAATCGAAAAATCAATAAACTCGCACACTTCCGACCCTTCTTCCGCCGTATCGACGTCCAGGGTGACGCCGATACCAAAACCGCCGTCATCTCCATCACCGCCAATAGTGCCCCCACCATTGCCCGTACCGCCGCCTGCGCCCACGCTCTCGCATGCTTTCTTCGTTTCCGCCAGTTCTGCAAGATACCCCTCATGCCAGGTGATATCGTTGGCCAGATCCTCGCAGGGCACATTGCCATGCTCGCCGCCCGCATAGCCATAGGTCGCGGCGTCATCCGGGAGGTAAACGACCAGGTCAAAAGGCTGCAGGTTGTCCAACACCGATTTCAGCGAAAAGCCGGGCTGCACGTTTACTTCGTCGCTTTCATCCGCCTTCTTGATTTCCGGGAGCTTTGTGAACTCCAGACGCCAGTCATCCCCCGTGGCCGCCAACAGTTTTTTCAGCAGCCGTGGTTTTCCAAACCGTTTTCCCCCTGCCCTGACACGGGCTGCCGCACGCACAGGTAGTTTTTCTGTGCCGGACTCGAGGCAGAAATAGACGCTGTCCCCCGGCTTATAATCGAAACGCGACGGCACGGGCACAAAGCCGGCGTCGTCACCCACCAGATCGGCGGGATCAATATGGAACTGCATCTTTTTCATGTCACATCTCCTTATGGGACGTCTCCATTTTCAAAGAACTGTGCGGCAGCTATATTCAACAAATATAAGATAGCATAATATGTATTAATAAACCACCTGCCCGCGGCCATTGACGTCCCAGCCCCAAGCCAGCAGGCATCATGTTTAAACATAGTTTCGAGATTATGGGAGTAGAAGCGGCCTTACCATTTCGCCACGTGATCTTCCGCCCAACCGAGCAGCCCGGCCACAGCAATCATGCTGCCGGCGGATGTGCTGACCGTGCCATCATAATGGCCAAACATCTGGTGCACTTCTGATTTCACCAGCCACAGGTCGCTGGCAGCGACCCGCTCCATAAAGGGGGTAAAGGTGAGATTGATGCTGCCCGAAGGTGCGGTGATTCGCCAGGGGCGCATGAAATCCTCTTTGTCATACTGCCAGCACAGCGGCTCCGAGATCTTGCTTAAACGGCCGTCCACGCAGATGCCGTTCTCTGTATAGCCCGTGCCATCCGTCCACTGGCCACCAAGGTTCAATCCCAACGTACGCCCATCTTGCCGGCCGGAAGCGCTGCCCCAATTCCAGGCGCAGTCACGCGGCCAGATACCACGCCCGAAATCGAGACAGGCGAAACTCTGTTTACCGCTGAAGCGCAGCGTTTCCTGGCCAAAGGTGACCATGCCTTCGGCGGGCAGCGTGTTCTGCTTGCTGGTGAACTGGAACGTTTTCTCGTCCCAGGGAATGACCACATTGAGCGTTTCATGTCCGGCAGGCACGCTGATCGTGAACTGTGCGACCAGCGGCGACCCTTCGAAATCCTCAATCGCCACGGCTAAGTCAACACCCTTCTCCGTTTGCGTCATGTCTACGTGCATCCCTTTGCCCACAAAATGCACATCGGCGTTGACCGTCTCCGCCAACTCACAGCCGCGGCCCAGGGGCAGGATCAGCGTCGTTTCATAAAAAAGATCCCTGGCGAAATCAGCCAGATAGACGAAAACCAGGCCCGAGTAATCGACATTGCTCACCGTTGCGGAGAAAAGATAGCGCTCGCTGGTCACGGCCCAGTAGTTCCAGCGCTTCTTGCGCGGCCAGCGGCCGCGCAGATTGCAGGTATGCAGCGGCATTCTGGACCAGCCGATGGCCTGTGGGTTCAGGGTGCCGTCTTTCCGGCACAAGTCAACGGGTGCGCTGAGTTCATTTTCTAGGGGCATCTCTTTTCTCCCGTACTTCACACAGCCTGGCGGCGGCGAGCTCTCATTATCCGGTATCGTACCATCAACCTCTATTATTGCGTTACAATTATCGGTGCGGGTCTGGTCACACCATGCCCCATCATTAACAAGAAGCCATAACAGTTTTCCCGAAGAGGTCCAAGCCATGACTCAAATCCCACTGACCCTTGAAGATGTCGCCGCCTACCCTCTGCCCGGCACGGCCGTTCCCGGCAGTTTTACTTTTCATGATGGTAATATCGCCTATCTCTTCAGCGAAGAAGGCAGTCTGACGCGCCAGCTATGCCTGCATGATCCGCAGACGGGCGAGTGTAATCTGTTGGTCCTCCCCCCGGCGGAAGGGGTTACCGAGGAAAATGTCTCCTTGGAAGAAGCGCTGCGCCGCGAGCGGCAGCGGCAGCGCGGCCTGGGCATTACGCGCTACACCTGGCATGAAAACGGTCGTATCCTGGTGCCGCTGATGGGCGGCGTCTACGTGCAGGATGGTGCCGGCGCCCATCTACGCGCCGTCGTCACCGCCTCAGAGCACCCCACCCTCTCCCCCCGTTTTTCACCGGACGGAGAACAGATAGCCTACGTGCAGGACGCGGAAATCTATGTCGTGCCTGCGCAGGGTGGCGAACCGCGCCAGATCACACACGGTGCCCGCGGTACGGGCAGGACACATGGGCTGGCTGAATTCGTCGCCCAGGAAGAGATGGCCCGCTACATGGGCTTCTGGTGGTCGCCAGATAACCGCCGGATCGCGTTCACCGAGGTGGATGAAACGCATATTCCCGTCTACCGCATCATGCACCAGGGCAAATCGTTCGTCGGCGAAGGCGCGCAGGAAGACCATCATTATCCTTTTGCCGGCGGTCCAAACGCCAGGGTACGGTTAGGCGTTGTCGATCTGGAGGGCGGCGACGTCGTATGGATGGATCTGGGCAGCGAAGAAGATATCTATCTGGCACGCGTCGATTGGCTGCCCGACAGCCGTCTCACCGCCCAACGCCTCGACCGCGAGCAGAGCCGCCTCGATCTGCTGCTTTTTGATCCGTCGACCGGGGAACATAGCATGCTGCTGCAAGAGAACAGCGATGTCTGGATCAATCTACACAAGATGTTCCGGCCGTTGAAGAAACAAGACGAACATGGCGCTGCCTTCATTTGGGCTTCCGAGCGTTCCGGTTTCATGCATCTGTATCTCCTGGATGCAGACGGCACGGTGATACGGCCGTTGACTGCCGGCGAATGGATGGTTGATGAACTTGTCGCCGTGGATGAAAACGAGCAGGTCGTTTACTTCCTGGCTACCAAGGAAAGCCCCCTGGAAAAACAGCTCTATGCCGTGTCCTTTGAAGGCGAGGAACCGCGCCGGATCACGAAAGAAGAGGGCATTCACAGCGTAGTCATCGATCAGTCCTTCGAAACTTTCATTGACACCAACCACAGCACGAACCGGCCGCCGGTCGTCACACTGCGCAGCCTGAGCGACGACAGTCTCCTGCATACGATCTACGAACCGGCCGATCCGCGTCTGGCAGAGCTGGCTCTCCCTGCGCCGCAGTTGGTAGAGCTCAGCACCCGCGACGGCGTGCCGCTGCACGGGGCCATCTACCACCCACCGGCAAGCGCCGGCGAGGGCCCCTTCCCCACCATCGTCTGCGTCTACGGCGGCCCGCATGCGCAGCTGGTCACCAGCGGCTGGATGCCGGTCGTCAATATGCGCGCCCAATACCTGGCTCAGCAAGGCTTCCTTGTCTTTATGCTGGACAACCGCGGCAGCGCGCGGCGCGGCCTCGCTTTTGAAGCGCCGCTCAAACACAAAATGGGCAGCATTGAGGTACAGGATCAGGTAGACGGCGTGCGCTGGCTGGTTGAACAGGGGCTCACCGATCCCGGCCGTGTCGGCATCTACGGCTGGAGCTACGGCGGCTATATGACCTTGATGTGCCTGACCCAGGCGGCGGACACCTTCAAAGTTGGCGTCGCCGGCGCGCCGGTCACCCATTATGACGGCTACGACACCTGCTATACAGAACGGTACATGGGCCTGCCGCAGCGTAATCCGGAAGGCTACGAACAGGGCAGCGTGATGGCGCATGTGGACAAGCTGCAGGGCAAGCTGCTGCTGGTGCACGGTTTGATCGACGAGAATGTCCATTTCCGGCACACCGCGCGGCTGATAAACAGCTTGATCGCCGCGCGCAAACCATATGACCTGATGCTCTTCCCCGAAGAACGCCACTCACCGCGCAGCCTGGCCGACCGTGTTTATATGGAAGAGCGCATTCGCGATTATTTCCTGGAGAATCTCTAGAATCAAAAGGCACTTGTATGAAACCTACCGACTCACTCACAACCCTCTTCAACCATCACCTTTGGGCAAATCTCCGTCTATTTGAACGATGTGCGGAGTTAACCGGCGAACAACTGGAAGCCACCATCCCTGGGACCTATGGCTCCATCCATGACACCTTGAGACACATCGTTGCGGCGGAGCAATCCTACTTTTCTCGCATCAGTACCGGGCAACCGCGCCGCCATCCGCAAGATGCACCGCCGTTGGCCATCGGGGAGATGATAGAATCACTGCGTACTACTGGCCCCGGCTTGATTGAGTGGGCGTCAAAGGTGTCTGCCGCGGATACGGTGCGAATCAACTGGGATGGCACACCGCGTGATGTGCCCAAAAGCATCATTCTTACCCAGGCAATTAGCCATGCCACTGAACACCGGGCCCAGATCATGACCACTATGACGCAGCTGGGCCTCCAACCACCGGAGTTGAGCAGCTGGACCTATTTCGATGAGCTGAAGGATTAGACCCCTTCTTTACAGCGAACTGCTGCTGCCCAGGCGTGCATACGCTGTGCAAGCCGTTCCTGCGACAGCATTTTGTTGTCTACATCAGCCGGCTAATCTGCGAATAGAGAAAGGGATCACGCGTGGGTTTAATGCTTCTGGATACCCCTGGCGCTCGAAGGCATAGAGGATCCCGGAAATATCGGGAACCGCAAAGGGCCAGGGATCGACGATGACCTCCCCACCCGGCCGGATTTCAAAGGTGATCCCGGTTGTCTCCGCCGCATCGGGCCGGCTGAATACCTCATAGGTACGTTCGATGGGGAATTCAAAACAGTAGCTGAATGAGATCATATCGCAGAGCTGCGTTATTTTGTCCGCGCGCCGAAAATTCTCCAGGGATAATCCACTCTCGGCAAGGCGTGTATCGACGAGTTCGTCTATCTGGGCACTAAGCGTCTCCCTTTCCGCCGAGGCATGCATTGAGAGCAGCCGCCGCAGATGCAGCTTGACCACGATATCCGTCGTTGGATCGTCGAACCGCTTGTCCACGCCATTGCGCATGACCACCAACCAATCATCTTCAGACGCTTTGCCGAGCGGTAGATTATCAACGACGCCGTATCCCCAATCATGCAGCGTCACGCCGGCAGCAAAGGCATCGAATTCGAGCGCCGGGCGGGCGAATGTTTCATTTCCCCACTGCCGGGCAAGGATCCCCGCCAGACGGCCGTGTTCATACTGCGTGTACACAATCGGTCTTGTCTGTGATTCAAACATACAGTTCACTCCCGCGATTTTCAGGCAAGCATAGCAAATAGATCAGGGTCCCACTACAATAGCATAATGAGGCAGTTTTGATGAAAGATTGGCATCTCTACATCATCCGCACGCGCGGCGGCGAACTCTATACCGGGATCACAACCGACGTCCAGCGCCGCTTCACTGAACACAAGGCCGGCGGCGTGAAAGCGGCCCGCTACCTACGCGGCCGCGGGCCATTATCGCTGATCTTCAGCCAAGAAGTGGGCAATCGATCAGAGGCGTCGAAAGCTGAATGGGCTGTCAAGCAGCTGCCGAAAACAAACAAAGAAGCGCTCGCTGCCGGGCGCCTGTCGCTTGAATCGATCCTCGCGATTTAGACAGGATTTCACCTTCCGGTTCTTCCTCTACTACTTCCGGAAAATAAAGCATAACAACTCAGCAGCTGCTATTTAGAATCCTGTTGAAGTTCGGCCTCTATGCCGGCGCCAACTTTGCCGAGAACAGCATGGGCGCCGGCGTTCAGCACTACTCAAACTACGGGTATGTCTGCGCCAATACGGTATTGACCATCACGTCCACAACCTTCTGTGACTCGTCGACCCACGGGCTGTGTCCCGAATGTTCAAACCAGACGATTTCCTTATGCGGCGCTTCCAGGCGCTGCAGATAATCTTCGGCCAGTTCCGGCGGCGCGTTCACATCGTGCCACCCTTCCAGCAGATAGATGGGCACCTCCAGTCGCGGCGCTTGTTCGCGCAGATCCACTTCCCACAGCTGCGGCCAAAGGGCGTTCATCGCAGCCAGCAGGCCGCGCACGTAATTCACCTTGTCGTAGAGCCCGTACTCCGGCGCGGCGATGTCGCCGATTGTATCGTAACCGGGACCGGTGATTGCCGGGTTACTGTTCATATAACTGCTCAAGTACATGATATATTCAATCACTGGCCAGGCCACACCATCTCCATAGTAAGGGGGCGGCCCCTGCTTTTCCAGCGCCTCGATCTTGCCTGTATCTCCCCGCTTGCGTGCCAGATCCAGCGCCAGATTGTAATCGTAGGTATCCGTTTCAAGGAAAGCGACCATCTGCGCTGAACCGGCGAACGCATGGTACAGCTCCGGATGCTGCTGTACCATCCATACACCCAGCAGACTTCCCCACGACTCACCAAGGATATAGATTCTTTCTTCACCAAAGCGCTGGCGCAAATAAAGCGTCAGCGCATGAGCGTCGTCAATATAGCGTTGGGGAGTCAGCGAAGCGAAGTCCGCCGCGTGGTAAGATTTGCCGGCACCGGGCTGTTCCCAGTTGACGACAACGAACTCTTTCTCCAACCCACCGAGCATTTTACGCGTTGCGGCGAGCTGGCTGCCGCCGGGTCCGCCGGCCAGAAAGAGGAGTACGGGCTTCTCCGTATCGTGGCCGCGAATCGTGATCCACTGCCGGGTCCCATTCAGTTCGACGGCCGTCAATTCAGCAATGCTGCCCGGCAGCCGCTGGCCGTCCGTGCCCAGGATAGGCGGCGTGGCGGCAAACATCTGCGACAGCAGCACAGCCAGCAGGGAAACGACAAGCAGGCCTGCCAGCGTGGCCGCGCGCGCCGGTACTGTTTCCGCGCGTACAAAAAACAAGAGGAACAGACCGCCGCTTACCAGCGCCAGGGACACGTAGGCCACCGGGGGAACGGCCGTGCTGATGGGCAGCAGGATTACCGGTATCAGTGACAAAAGGGCGGCAATACTGCCCAAAACAGCCGCTGCGAATAATCCAACCCTGCGCGCCCAGCGGCTGCCGAAAGGCAGGGTGTTCTGTCCTGACGTTGTTGTCTCAACATGCTTACCAGATAATATACTCATTGTGCGATCTCCTTATCTTGGACTCCCCAATGACTTATGAAATTTGAATCTTGTGGTGCTGACGGCCCGCATAACGTAGACGCCTTCCCGGCGCACGATCGGCGGCCCGGCTGCGCAGTAAAATGACGAGGACGCCGCTGTAGACGAACGAGTCGGCCATAATTTCCAGGCCATGCACGATGCGCATCGTGAGTGGAAACCAGTAGGACTGCAGCATATATATCCCGCCAACCAGGATGAATAGAGCGCTGCCCAGGGTGAGGAAGAGGTTCAGCCGTGTTCCCTGCCAACCACTTAGCACCGGTAGACAGGCGAGTAGAAACAGCAGGCTGCGCAGGAATAGGGTCGGCAGTATCTCCCCCCAGCCGGGCAGCATCAGGCCGGCCATCTGCTGTTCGTAGTAGGTAAGAACAAACGGAAGCACCAATAAACCGAAGACCGTGTAAATCACCGGGAAAGCCAATAAGGCGGCCAGAAGGCGCACCGCCCACTGCGCCGGCGAAAATTGTGCGACAGAAGCGCCAGCGGTGGTCCCAATCGACCCACCCCCCTTTGCGGAAGGGAAAAGCCAGGCGATAACCGCACTGCTGACCATTACTGCACAGAGCTGCATCACCATCGTGTAAGAAGAGCCAGCCTCATAGGTGGTGAAGATGGCCGCTTCCAGGTAGGTGTTGAGGCTGTATGCTATCCATCCGAAAAGAGCCAGCGCAAATCCGCGGAAGAGAAATCCGCCGGCCAGCCCACGCGAGACAAGAGCCAGCGTACCGCTGAACACCACACCGGCGAGCAGCTGAAACCACAACAGCGTCTCTGCATCCGCCCCTGCCGGCAGCGCGGGAATGGGCATTCCCGCGAAAGCGGCCAGCATGCCGCCCAGGAGCGTGCCGGCAAAGAATGCGAGTGCGCCTAGGAAGATCTTGCCCAGCGTTAGCGCGGTTCTTGTTACGATCATTTCTTTCTCCTATTAGCCAACGATGTCCCCGAAAATGCCGCTAACGGCCATTGTCTGAGCCCTGCTGTACAAGCAGTCGAAAGTATGAGCAAAGAAAACGCAGCGGCGATTCGTACAAGCCGGCTCATTTCTTGGGTACCTCACGAAATAGGCCGCGTATGACTGCCGGGAGATGGTCCGGCGAGCTGCTCTTGCTCAGAAAGCCGTCCGCGCCGGCGGCAAGCGCCTGCTGTTCAGCCTGCGGCTGCGTGCTCATCACAATGACCTTCAACGACGGAAAACCCAGATTCAGCAAACGCAGCAGCTGTTCAGGATTCAGGCCTGGTAGTTCCCAATCGAGCAGCACGAAATCGGGCGCTTTGATGCCAACCGCCTGTAAAAGAGCGGCTGCATCGGCCGTTTCTCCTACTATCCGGAAGCCTGGTTCCTGCTCCAAGAGTAAACGGAGCGCAGAGCGGACTTTCGTTTGATCATCAGCCAGCAAGACATCCATATCCTTATCTCTAGTGAATCCTAATATCTGCACTATAAAACAAACGCTCTCCAGAACCATCAGGCATCTGGAGAGCATTAGCGCTGGTCAATTTGGCAGTCTTGCACCTGGCCAGCTGGCCAGGAAAGCCGGTTTTTCAAGAAGCTGGGACACCGCGCAGCAGCTTGGCAAGCAGCCACACGGCGGCTATGCCGAGCAGAACAAACCCGGAAATAGGACCAACCATTTCTCCCGTGGAAAAAGGCACACCGGCGCTCCGCTGAAAAAAGGTACTCAGCGCTATCTGGGGAGCAAGTAAGACGATGAGCGTCAACAAGGGCGCGGCGATCACATAGCCAATAGCGTCTTGTCTGAGGACCAGCCAGGCACAGAGAAACGTGGCGGGTGTGATAATCGCCAGATCAAGAGCGTAGGTGACCATAGTCGTATAGCTGTCCAATCTATCGGGCGGCGCGTCACTGGTCGCTGCTGCGGCCAGCGGCATCCCCCAGACTACGAGCGTGACCAGACCGCCCGCCACCATGAAGCCAGCCAGGCTGCGGCGCGGGAGCATATCTGGTTGGCCAACCGCAGCTAGATCGCGGAGGGCTGTTGAAAATGCCAGGACAAGAGCGAAGAGAGCGACCGAGAAGAGGGCCACGTAGAGAAGAAAAAGCCTATTGTAGGCGGCGCCAAGCGCCATAGAAGCGTAGAGAAGAGAAAATAACCCAGGGCTCCCGTCAGCAGAAGATGCCCGCTCAGCGAACCACGGCGGTACTTAACAACAGAAAACAGGAGCAGCGGGACGCCCAGAAAGAGTGCCACGGCATCCTGACCTTTATATCCTGCCCCGATGAACAGTGTGTCAAACTGGTAGAGTCCCTGGCCGTATATCTGCACTGGTTGGTCGTGCAGGGTGGTAAACGTATACGGTTCGCCGCCTTGCAAAAACAAGCCGGCTGTGGCAGCGACGGCGGCCATGACAGCCACCAGGGAAGCCAGCAGTGCCACCATCTTGGAAGTTTTCATCATGATCAGATTCCTTATGGCCCTTTTAGACGGATGTAGTCGCTCACATCCACGTTGTAGGCGACCTCCTCAAGATCGACCTCCAGCCAGGGCACATCCTCATCACCCCAAGTCACGGTCGCCGGAGAGGGCACAAGAACGCCGTGAAACGCGCGCCAGCCGCGAGGGTCTAGCACCCACAGCGTCTTTTCCGTATCTGTCGCTTCTTTGTAACGCATCGCCTCCATGCGCTTGATAAGGCTGGTTTCAGCGTCGAAGAATACGGTGAAGCTGTCTTCACCTGTCTCGAAGGGCACAATGAGCCGCGCTGTCGTCTCGTCTATCCCTTCCCAGCGGACGCGTGGATCGGTGATGAAGATGGAGGGCAGCCAGATAGATTCACCCCACAGGCCCAGGTTGGCCGCCATATCTATTTTGGGTTCATTCTCTATAACGCCCACCGGCAGCTCCATGCGCGCCCGGCCGTCCAGATAACGTTCATTCACTTTCAACAGGGGAAGGCCGA
Organism: uncultured Chloroflexia bacterium; assembly: GCA_963767495.1. Taxonomy (GTDB): domain Bacteria; phylum Chloroflexota; class Anaerolineae; order Promineifilales; family Promineifilaceae; genus JAACFF01. The sequence goes on along the minus strand of CAVYDY010000003.1, from coordinate 876,586 downwards.
ATACCGCTGCCTCGATGTAGTGCCGGTACCCCTGTCCGGCATCGTGAGTAAATCGAAAGCGCATGGGAAAAGGGATGCCGGCAAAGCGCAGCTTCCCCCTCGTGCTGATCACGGCCGACTCTATGACCGGCACCCGCTCACCCATGATCGCCTGATAGTAGCGCGCCACAGGGGCCGGTAGATCTTCCGGCAGCGGCACCGTGTCCAATAGGCCAGGCGTCGTCTGCGTATATGGTGGAAACGGCCGTGGCTGAATTTGTAGGCCCACCGCCGACAGCACCGGTATGAGGACAATAACAGCCAGCGCTAGAAATATGAATGGTCGCAGCATAGCAATCCTCCAGGGACTGATGAACGGCAGTCCGCAGCTTATTTACTATCAGGATAGGGGGAAACGCCGCAAAGCACACCGGCAGAGTGGCGGATTTCGAGACTGGTCAGGGGATGGAGCTCAGCCCTGGTCAGCTGACCAGGTTCTTCTTCAGGGCCAGGGCGACCGCCTCTGTGCGGCTGTTGACGCTCAGCTTAGAAAGGATGCTGCTGACGTGAAATTTGACCGTCGAGCGGCTAACCACCAGTTTTTCGGCGATTTCTGGATTACTCAACCCCTCTATCATGAGGGCTAGTACGTCATATTCGCGCGGCGTTAATTCGTAATCCATCTCGGCCGGCTGGGTGGCGGCGTGAATGAGCGCGGCCGTCGCCTCCGGCGCTAACGTGGACCGCCCGGCATGGGCAGCGCGGATGGCCTCGGCCAATTCATCCGCTGTCACGTTCTTAAGCAAATAGCTGATCGCCCCGGCCTGCAGCGCCCGCTGGATCAAATCTTCTTCCTTGAAACTGGTCAGGGCGATCACCTGCACACCAGGACACTCTGCACGAATGGCGCGAGTGGCTTCAGCGCCGTCCATGCCGGGCATCACCAGATCCATCAAGACAACATCCACATCTTCATGGCCGCAAAAGCGCACCGCCTCTTCACCGCCGCCCGCTTCCGCCACCAGCTGCAGATCATCAAAAGCCAGCAGAAAAGCAGCCAGGCCGCTGCGCACCACCGCATGATCATCAACGATGATCACTCGAATCTGTTGTTCCTCACCCATAGTCGGCTTCCTCCAACTGCTGACGCACCGTTATCATGGTGCCTGTGCCAATCTCGCTCTCGATAGTCAATGCAGCGCCAACAGCGGCCGCCCGTTCGCGCATAATACCCACCCCCAATGAATTGGGCGGGATGTCAGTCGTGTCAAAGCCACGGCCGTCGTCTTCAACCTGCATCTGCACACACGCCGGCTCCTGCCTGAGCCGCATGGTCACCGATTCGGCCGCGGCATGCTTGCTGATATTGTGCAGAGACTCCTGTGCGATGCGGTAGAAAGCGATCTTCACTTCAGGCGGCAGCGTTTGCTGGCTTCCCTCAACATGCAGCTCGACAGGCAGACGGGAACGGCCGGTTGTCGCTTCGGCCAGCTGCTGCAGCAGGTCAACCAATGAGAATTCTGCCAGAGTCGACGGCCGTAGCTCCATCAACAAGGCGCGCATCTCGGCCAGCGCGCCGCGCGTCAACTCGCGCAGCTCTTCCAGCCGCCGCCGCCCTTCCTCGGGATTCTTTTCCCACAGACGCGGCAGTACCTCGGCGATGAGGCTGGCCGAAAAAAGCGTCTGGCTGACCGCATCATGCAGGTCGCGGGCCAGCCGGTTGCGTTCTGCCGATGCGGCCGCCTGTTCCGCTTGCTCGTAAAGGCGCGCGTTTTCCACGGCGACGGCAACCTGATCGGCAATTGAATTAAAGAGCGCCAACTGCCCTTTACTGAAGCGGCCTGCCGGTACGCCGATAATGGCGAGCAGACCGATGGGCTGCCCGCGCGTGCGCAGTGGAACAAAGGCACCGGGTTCAACAAACCCCTTCTGTTCATCCGGCTCAATATAAAGAGGCACACCGCCCGCCAAGATCTCTTCGCTGGCGCCAACCAACTGGGCAAGATCAGCCGCCGCGATTTGGCGCTCCGGACGGATCATGAGCGGTTCCAATTGGCCCGACGTTTCCCGGACAAGAAGGACGCCGGCCCGCGAAGCGCCAACCAGATCGACGAGGCGATCCAGCGTTCTCCTCAGCATCTCCTCAAGATCCAGCGAACTGCCGGTCGCTGCAGCTACATCCAACAGGGTCTGCAGTTCGCGCCTCCGCTCATGTTCCTCTTCATACAGCCGGGCATTCTCAATGGCCACCGCAACCTTGTCGGCGAAGGTGCGCGCCAGCAAACTTTGACGCCGCGTATAGGCATTGGGCTGGCTGCTGTCGAGGCTCAACATGCCGATCACTTCGCCGCGGCTGATCAGCGGCACACCCATCCAGGAACGGATATAGCCGAAAGTGCTGTCTAACTGCTCGCCAGCCATCGTTCGGAACGCCTGCGCCAGTGGCGCCTCATCACGGACATCCGGAATAATGACCGGCTGGCGGCGTTCGATGACCAATTGGTTGGCACCGGCTTGGTCGCGCGGGAAACGCAGGGCAAGCGCCTCTTCTTGGGGAATGGGCCCACGATAAGCCAGCACCTGTATTGAGGCTTCATCTACCGTCAGGACAGCTGCTCCATCATAAGCGACAAGCGCTTTGAACTGGTCGAGAATGAGATCTAGCAAAGGCTCCAATTCCAAGGTAGAGGCAATGCTCTGTGAAATATCCAACAACGTGGATAGTTCGTGTGATTCGGACAAGAGTTCCTGCGGCCGCGTTGGTGGAATCAACAGCCCCAGTATGCCGGGCTCGGCATCATCGGAAACCACATCGGCTCGCTCCGCTTCAGAAGCGAGGAGGAGTTCAAACTGGCAGCTTTCTTCGCCCAGCGCCTGGCAGAGATGCTGCACGCAAACAACATCCTTGCGCCCGCTGAGGGCATTGACAAAGCCGGCCAGAACACCGGCGGTATAAACGCAGACCGGCTGATCGGGCTGCTGATCGTGCTGCTGTACCATCCACGCTTCAAACGTGTCGTGCCCACGTACTTGCACGCGGCCAAGCGGCCACTCCAACATCTGTATTTCGAATCTACCGAAGCCGGACGCCTGGTAAGCCTCGACACAGTCGCGGAAAGCAGCCTCGGCCGTTTCTGCATTACCCTGCGGTACAAAGGTGCGGGCAAATGAAGCGCCCGCATTGGCGCCCGCCTGCTGCAGCGCATTGTCCGTCAGCTGGCGGCCGACCAGCGCTTCCATTTGGCGACGCAGCCCCCAAAAACCTGCTCCAATATCCAGCAGCGCCATGCGCGAACCGCCAATGCGCAGAACGCCGCTGGTTTCATCGTTCAGGAAGGTTCGTAGAGCCACGCTGACTACCACTCCCCGGCATAATGCGGGCTGTAAGGATCCACCTGTTTTTCCGTATAGAGCCAATGAAGCGCCACTAATTGGCGCATGTGCAGCAGATCGTGGGCCACCCAGGCGGCAAACAGGTCGCCAGCCGTTATCGACCCCCAATCCGCGTCATAGGTCGTATCCCAATCCGGATCTACCAGCGTTTCCAACCAGGCCAATGACGCCTCCCGCTCTGCCAGGAACTCCTGCAGAGAAAGGGCGAGATCTTGTTCATTGTAGTTGTGCTCCGTCACCCACCCTTCCGGGTCTATGCGCGGCCACGTCCCACCAGGATTACGCAGCGTGAAATCAAGACGCACGCGAAAGTCTTTTCTTTCTTCGTCGAGCAGATGGCAAACAACTTCCAGAATCGACCACGACTGTGGGTCTGGTTTCCAGCGTGCCTGCTGCTCATTCACACCATCTACCAACGCCCGGATCCGCACCGCGTTACTGGCCATTTGCTGCAGGCAATAATCAAAGTCCATATCCTTCTCTCCAGGGAAACGAGTCGGCTGATCGCTGACATGCTTAAATGCTAGAATGAGATTACCATACCGGTATAATCTCATTTGTTTGACGAGGCGGCAATGATTGATTTTCAAAAGATCGGCCGTTTACCGGCGGCGGGAGATAATTGTGCGATTGCCATTCGCACGCTTGCCGCGGGAACGGAAATCGCCGGGCCCAACAGCCAGTTTGCCCTCAGCCATACAGTATTGGAGGGACACCGTTTCGCCGTGCGGGCCATTCCCCAGGGAGATCCCCTGCTCTCATGGGGCATGATCTTCGGCCGGGCGCTGCGCGACATCGCGCCAGGGGAATACGTTTGTAACGCTGGCGTTCTCAAGGAACTAAGCGGCCGTTCACCCGTTTTCGATCTACCCGCCGCGCCCAATTTCGCCGATGACTTGACCACCGTTCATTTTGAGACTAGCCAATTCCAACCCGCGCCCGCCCTGCCCCATGAGCCGAGTGGACACACTTTTATGGGCGTGCAGCGCCCTGGGAAACGGGGCGTAGGCACGCGCAACATGGTGGTCCTGCTGGGAACAAACGCGCTGGTGAACGGCTTTGTGGGGCAGCTCGAAAAAGCGGTGCAGCCGCTGGCCGCTGCCTATGCACATGTCGATGGTGTCGTGGCCGTGACGCACACGGAAGGGAGCCGCGCCGGCGGCCACAACGAAGAGCTGCTCTTGCGCACCCTGGCCGGCTTCGCAGTACATCCCAATGTAGGGGCTGTGCTGCTCCTGGACGCCGGCAGCAGCGGCGTGACTAATGAGATGCTTCGTAACTATGCCGGGCGACATGGGTATCCGCTGGATGATGTGCCACTTAGATTCATGTCTCTGCGCGGACCATACACTGTGGATATGCTGCTGGCAAAAAAAATGGTCAGCTGCTTGCTGCGGATAGCAAACGAGGGGCAGCGCGCGCCCCAGCCCTTCAGCGAACTCAAGATCGCCCTGCAGTGCGGCGGATCAGATGCCTTTTCCGGCATCTCCGGCAACCCGCTGGTCGCCCAGGTGGGCAAGCAGCTGATTCAAGCCGGCGGATCGGCCGTTCTGGCTGAAACGGACGAACTGATTGGCGCGGAAACCTACATTTTGCAGAAGGTACGGGATGCAGCCACAGCCGAACGTTTTTTGGAGATGGCAGCGCGTTTCCAGGAGAGGGCTGCCTGGCACGGGCACTCCGCCCACGGCAATCCGACCGGGGGCAACAAGTATCGCGGCCTGTATAACATCTACCTCAAGTCATTGGGCGCCGCTGCCAAGCGCCACCCCGACGTACGGCTCGACCAGGTCATCGATTACGGCGAGCGGCTGACCGCACCGGGGTATTATTTCATGGACAGCCCGGGCAATGATTTGGAGAGCATCGCCGGCCAGGTCGCATCCGGCTGCAACCTCATCTTTTTTGTCACCGGCAATGGCTCAATCACCAACTTTCCCTTCGTACCTACGATCAAGATCGTGACAACAAGCGCGCGGTATGCGCTACTGGCCGAGGAAATGGATGTCAACGCCGGCACCTACCTGGATGGCGAATCGCTGGCCAAGCTGGCAGCGGAAACGCGTGATCTAGCGCTGGCTGTAGCCTCAGGACAGCGCAGCGCCGGCGAAGAAGCGGGCCATTCCCAGGTGCAGATATGGCGCAACTGGCCGCGCGCAGGCCGTGCCACAGGCGATCAGAGCACGGTGCAGCCGCTGCCCGATGGACGGCCGTTGGTTGTCAATGCGCCCGAACAAACGGCCGGGTTCTCATGGCGGGGCGGCAGAGTGACAGGTGGCAGGATAACCAGTGACCGCGTGGGCCTCGTTCTGCCGACCAGTCTTTGTTCCGGGCAGGTTGCGCGGCTGGCGGCGCAGCAGCTCAACGAATTGGAAGTCGGCAAAGCGCAGGGCATTTCTCGCTTTGCAGCGCTGGTGCATACCGAAGGCTGCGGCAGCTCGATCGAGCCGGAGTTCGTAGACACCGTGCTGGGATACCTGGCACACCCATTGACAGCTACCTGTCTGCTGCTGGAACATGGCTGCGAAATATCCCATAATGATTTCTGGCGCCTGCGCATGCGAGAAGCGGGACTGGACCCGCAAAAGATTGGCTGGGCGAGCGTGCAGGCGGATGGCGGCATCAAGCGCGTGCTGGCCAGGATTCAATCCTGGTTTGCCGTCGACTGCCAGACGCTGCCGGTGCCTGAGGCTGTCACGGCCGGTTTCAGCGCGCTGCGGCTGGGCCTGATGACGGACGGGGATATTGACGAAGAGTCGGCGATCGCCCTGGCCGCTCTCGCCCAACAAGTGGCGGCCGGTGGTGGGATTCTGGTACTGCCCGCCAACGATCCCTTAGCCACCAATGCGGCGTTCAAGCAGATGCTGCCGCTGGAGAAGAACACGCCCCCGACATTGTCGTTCGCCCAGCAGGCAAGACAGCCGGGCTGTCATCTGATGGCAAATCCCACTTCTTCGTGGAGTGAAACGATGAGCGGTTTGGGTGCGGCAGGCGTGGAACTGATACTGGCCATAATCAGCGCACGCCCCCGGCAGGGCCACCCGCTCATCCCTGTACTGCAGGCGGCATCAGACGCAGCTGTCTCACGGCCGTTCCGTGCCGACATCGACGCGCTGTTGACCGGCGAACCACAGCAGCGCCTCGCCCTGCTGCTGGCCCAGATATCGGGCGTTCTCTCGCAGACCATGACCCCAAAACTCAGCAGCACGAACAACGCCAGCTTTCAAATCACGCGCGGACTACTGGGCGTTTCTCTATAGAAATAGATAGCGGCCTCCAACCCTGGCCAATCTGGCCTGCGAACCAATCATTGCCCCCGCCTCCAGCGCGGAGATCCGGGCAAGGTAGTCATGGATCGCTGTCAGCCTAAGGGCAGTCTACGGCGTCTGATGCCCTACTTCATAGTGGGACTGTACAAACCCGTTCGCAGCGGCGTCGCTCTTAATCAGTGTGAGCGGTATGTCTTCTTGAAGCGGACCAAACAAAGGGATCCCTTCACCAATCAAAACAGGGATGACCGTGATGGTCATGTCCGTGATCAACCCCAGACGCAGGAAAGATTGAATCGTCTGCCCGCCATCAATATAGAGCCGTTCGTGTCCTTCCGCGGCCAGCTTTTGCACAAGGGCGTGCTCATCGCCGGCATAGATTTCTACTTGACCCGCGAATTCTTCGGGCACATCAGTCATCGTCCTGCTCAAGACAATCACCCGCGTCCCTTCATAAGGCCATACCCCAAATGTCAAAACCTTCTCAAATGATAGACGCCCTAGGACAAGGCAGTCGACTGAATCCCAAAAAGCGCCCCAGCCGCTGTCGTCCGTCTCGGCGGCGCTGTCCGCTGCAGGCTCCGCGTTCGGGTCAGAACCCGGCAGCCAATCCAGACTGCCATCGGGGCGGGCGATAAACCCATCGAGACTTACAGCGATGTAGACAGAAACCTTCATGATGTTCTCCTAGTTTGTCTTTTCAGGCGGCGGCAAAGTCAGCTGTCCAGCTGATCCGCGTAGTAGGCCATCGCCGGCTGCATAAAATCCGCCAGACCGGACTTGACCTTATCGTAGAAGGCGCGGAACTCATCATTGGTGACATACATCTGCCCCAACCCGCGGTAGATCTCGGCGGAGACCGGATAGTACTGGTTCATCATCAAATAGTGGCGGGCGATGAGCGCCTGAACCTCTGTATCTTCCGGATCTCTATCCATTGAGCCAGCCAGGGCGAGATGAATATCCTCCCCCTCCTGCTGCAGCGCCCGCCACTGCTCCTTAGACATATTGCGCACGCGCCGGTTTGATTCAGCTACCAGTTCGGGATCATACTGCTCCTGCACTTCGCGTTCGTAGCGCTCCCGCTGTTCATCCGTGAATCCAGCGTAAAGTTCTTCATCGGTTACTTTCTCGTTCATATCATTCTCCGTGATCTTTGCTATTGTGCGATCGATGGTATGCAGCAGACGGCCGATACGCGCCGCTCGATCTTGCAGTTGGCGGCGGTGGCTCGCCAGGGCAGCCAGGGGATCGAAGTCGGGATCGTCAAGGATCTGGCGGATATCAGCCAGGGCGAAATCGAGCTCGCGGAAGAAGAGAATTTGCTGCAAACGCAGCAGATCCTGCTCGCTGTACAGACGGTAGCCCGCCGCGGTCCGCGACAACGGCCGTAAAAGCCCGATCGCATCGTAATGATGCAGCGTGCGTACGCTCACCCCGGCCATTTTGGCCAGCCGGCTGACTGTATACTTGCTACTTATCGTCTCCATGAGATGTATTGTAAACTATTACGTAACGTAAGAGTCAAGCCCGCTAAATAAGCGGCACGGGGAAGACGTCAGCGTCCAGGCTGTGAGACAGATCCTTTTCAGGACATTACAGCCAAGAAACCGTACAATTCTTTTGAATGCTGCATCGATTCGGAAGACCTCTTCGTCCGGGAGGAAATCAGGGGCTCACCATGCGCGTTGGATACGCGCTGCCGGGAATACGACGTTGTTGATAGAGGAAAAAAAGACATCTCTGTGAACGAAGACACATTACGGCCGTTTTTCATCATCGGCCACCCTCGCTCCGGCACCACGCTGCTGCGCTTCATGCTCAGCAGTCACCCCCGTCTCCACGTACCCGACGAAACCGGCTTCCTACCTTTCTTAGCCACAGATCCAGAAACGCCGATGGACCGTGACGAATTGGCAGAACTACTCAGGCGCATCGGACAGCTCAATCGGTTTTGGGGCGGCATTGTCGTCAGTCCAGACGCTTTTTACGACGCACTCACCCAGCCAACCCTACCTGCTGTCCTTGATGCACTCTACCGGCTGCAATCACCCGTGCAGACAGCACGCTGGGGAGACAAGACCCCCCTGTATATACAGTACATACCCCAGATCCGGGCCATATTCCCACGGGCGCAGTTCATCCACGTGATCCGCGACGGCCGTGACGCGGCGCTCTCCGCCCGCGCCAAGTGGGGGCATGAAAAGCGCTATATGGATCTCTCTTACTTGCTGCGCAACTGGGTGCGCAATGTGCAGACGGGCCAGGCGGCTGGCGCGCAGCTTGGCCGCCAGAAGTACAGCGAAGTTCGTTATGAAGAACTTGTCACGGATCCGGACAATGTCTTGCGGACAATCTGCACCTTCCTGGACGAGCCATACGAGGCGAGTATGCTCAATTTTCAAGCGGCCGCCATCCGTGAAGGGGGCGGTTTTGATGCCCATCTGGAAGCGCAGGAAACATTGCACAGCGGCAGTATCGGCCGTTGGCAAACCCAGCTGTCACCCTTCGAGAGACAGCTCTCAGATGCGGTGGCCGGAACTCTATTGGCTGATCTCGGCTACGCGCTAGATGATGACCTCACGCCGCCAGGCGCAGCCAGCCAGCTGCGGTTGGGTTGGCTGGCCGCAAAATTCAAAGTCCTGGATTCATTACGAACGCTGCTCTATCGGTACGGACGCCGCACCCTCAACTTCAACCGACGCCAGCAATAGAACAAGGACGTCAGCTGCACCTTCGGTGCAGCGATCGCCGGAAGGCCAGGATCAAGACCACTAGGCGCAGCAGGAGAAGGAACGCGCTGTGCAGGTTCCTCTGGGGCTGCCTGTGACCTCCAGTTTCGGTCAGTAGGGGTTCTTACCACGTACGCCCTCAAAGGGCGCTTGAATCTTGGCCAGATCGGCTTCGTAATCCCCGGAGGGCCAAAATGTGGGGCCGAGGTGCATCAGCTTGTTGCCATAGTCGAAGATCACCAGCACGATCGGCACGCCTGCGCCCTCGGCAATATGGTAGAAGCCGCTGCGCCACTCGGCTGGGCCACGCGTACCTTCAGGCATAATCGCCAGGATAAAGGTATCGCGCTTATTAAACTCTTCGATCATCTGTTCGACAAAGCCATCCGATGTACTTCGGTCGAGCGGGACGCCACCCGTGAAGGTCATGATCCCGCCCAGCGGGTTATCGAAGAGCGATCTCTTGGCCACGAAATGAAGATCAACACCCAGAGAATACATGGTCAGCACAGTGAAAAAATAGTCCCAGTTAGAGGAGTGCGGCGCGCCGACAAGCAGTATCTTCGGCTCATCCGGCACGTCACCTACTATCTTCCAGCCCAGCGCCGACATGACAGCGCGCGCGCTCGCTTCGCTCACCCGATTGCCGCGTCGGGGCGTGCTGTCGCCTAATACGGGTTCACTTTGCTCTTGTTCACTGTTCTCTGCCATCACTTCCTCTGGGCCAATCCAGCATAAAAAAGCAAAAGAACTGATGCGGGACTCCCAGAAAATACTATATCTCATTGGGGCGGCATTACAAATAGTGAGAGAAAAACAGCTTCCGGTTTTTGATTTTTCAGTAGTCCGTGTATATCGTGCTGCAGCCGCAAAACCCCTTCACCGTACAGGTAGATCACAGACCCAAATGCCGAAGCAGTGCCGCCTGATATGAGCGCCGGACTGCCGGTAATGAGCCTTGAACTATGTCTCAACATCCGTACATATCGCTTTTTCCACGTTCACATCCTTTGGCACACCGCTCGATGCCACTGTTCAAGCGCTGCGTTTAGAGAGTTTTTTTCCTTCTGACGAGCATACACGTCAAACGCTCTTGACTTGACAACACGCATCGCCTACCTTATGATCATATTCAATTATTGGCTGGGTACCGGCCCTCACCTTCGCTGCTCTTTCCCTCTTTTCGGAATCATTCCAGGGATGCGACTTCAAGGATGCAGTTGTTTGGGATTCCGGTGCACCACTCTGCAATAGCAGGAGGTAGGAAAAATGTTAATTGGATTAGGTTGTGGTTGTTTATTGGCCTTAGGTATCGGCATGGCGCCGCGTATCTTCCTCATTCTCGCCTGGATCTTCAGCGAACGCTGGGACATCGTATGGCAGGGTGATTGGTTCTTGCCCCTCTTGGGCATCGTTATTGCTCCCTATACGACCGTCATGTATATGCTGGCATGGTCAGCTCCCATGGGCGTAGCAGGCTGGGATTGGCTGTGGGTCGCCTTGGGCGTTATCCTTGATATTATGAAGTGGTCCTCGATGTGGCAGTACCGCAAAGAGAACGAATATTATCCGGAATCTATGCCGTAGGGCTTAAAGCCTCTTTGGAACTAAAAAGGGTTTCGCCGGCCATCTTGCGCCCGGCGAAACCCTTTTTGCTTTACGGCTCACCTTCTCGCTCTAGGATCAATTCTTTGCGCGCCGCACCCCAACGGTAGCCGCCTATTTGACCATCGCTGCGCACCACGCGGTGGCAGGGAACAGCCACGGCGATCTTGTTAGCTGCACATGCCTGAGCCACGGCGCGCGCCGCTGTTGGCTTGCCTATTTGCGCGGCCACATCGCCATAGCTGGCCGTCGCCCCTGCCGGAATCTCGCGCAGTGCCGACCAGACACGCCTTTGGAATGCCGTGCCCTGGATATCAAGAGGGAGCTGCCACCCTTGCTGCGGCCGTTCAAGAAAGGCCAACACCTGCTTCACTTTTTCTTCGAAAAGGGGATCGTCTGTCTGCAGCTGCGCCCCTGGGAAGCTGTCTTGCAAACGGGCGCGCAAATCTTGCGGCGTGTCACCAATATCAATCCTGCAAATGCCCTGGCCGGTGGCGGCAACCAAAATCCAGCCCAGGTAGGATTGGGCAGTAGCGTAACGGATGGACAGACCCGCCCCGCCCTTACGATATTCCCCAGGTTTCATGCCCAACGAAGAAACGGCCGTTTCGTAGAAGCGGCTGCTTGATTCAAAACCGGCATTGTAGATCGCGTCAGTCACCGTTGAGTCCTTCTGCAATTCATCCCGCACACGCTGGGCACGCTTTTCTGCCGCATACTGTTTTGGCGTGACGCCGGCGATTTTCTTAAATAACCGCTGGAAGTGATATTTGCTCAGCCCAACGGCGCCGGCCAGTTCATCCAGGGACGGAGGTTGCTCCGCCTCTTCAATAAGCCGGCAGGCGTGGATGATCGCCCGCACGGAGGCGTCCTCTTCTGCTGGCGTTTGCGGGTTGCAGCGCTTACAGGGGCGATATCCTGCGGCTTCAGCCAGCTGTTGATCGTCAAAGAAGCGCACATTTTCACGGTTGGGCAGGCGCGAGGCGCATGCCGGCCGGCAGTAAATACCGGTCGTTGCCACTCCGTAAAAGAAATGGCCATCCGCCTGTGGTACGCGCTCAATAATCGCTTGCCAGCGATCAGCGTCTGTTGAAAACGGCCGTGCGCGGCTCATAGAGGTGCGCGCCGTCCCGCACAGCAGTGGTTCATATTTGTGACCATACGCCTCCAATTCTAACGTTTCCGTCGTTCCAGTAAGTGTTGAAGATTGCATTTAGACCTCTTGTCAATGAAGATTTCTCTCCATTATGAGGGCAAAGGAGGGCAATCGATATCTGATTCTTGCGCAGCAATTCCAACACAAATACCGGCGATGGCTCAAGGATATAGCTGGGGCGAAACAAAGGGCGCCATGGCGTAAGCGACACCTATGGCCAGAGCCTCCTGGCGCGATACAAGGCCGGCTGTAAAAACACCGACAGCCCCACGTTTTCGCCCGATATTTTGGTCGTTCAACACATCGTCCATGACAGGGCCCAATGCTTCCCCCGCACGGACTCTACGGGCGAGTGCCTCAGGAATCGGAATACGGCCGCTGCCGCCAATACCTTCCCGGCCGTCACCATCTACGATCACGGTCCAGGCGGTAAGCATCATCATACCATTTTCTTCGTGGACGCCGCCTTCGATGCCGATACCGAGATCGGCCGCGGCCAACTGGCGGGCCGCCTGCGCCCGATTCCGCGCGCCGGTCTGGCATTCCAGATCACTCATCGGCATCGCTCGCACGCCAGTCTCGACGTCGTAGCCGCCAATGACAGCATCACGCCATAGACGCTCAACGATCGAACGCGCAGCGCCAACTTTGACCGGGTTAGTTGAACCAACAGCTATTTTCATAAACTCTCTGTTTCATCTCTGAACGGTTCCACGCGCAGTTCAGAAAACTGGCGGCACAATCTTTGATCTTCAGCCGCCTCAGCACGCTCGCTCACACTATCTTTTTCCACGGTTCGCAAAGCTCATACGTCGTGAAGCCCGCGGCCTCGTACAAACCATGCGCTTCTACAGAATAAGATCGCACGGTAGCCATTGTCGCCCCGATGCGCTTCAAGCGGCGCGGGCCCTCGGCCATCACCGCCTTGCCCAGGCCCACTTGATTCCCCATCGACCATCAGTCACCATCTTTCACCGCGCCAAAGGCAGCGAAACAGGAATTCTTGTGCAGCAGTTCTACCCGTGTGAAGCCAACCTGTCGCAGGAGATCCAACTGGTACGTGACAGGCCGCGGTGAATCTTCCCGGGCAACATAGGAGAAGACCTTATCCCGGTATGCCTCGCCACCCAGATCAACCAGATAGTCGCCGTAACGCTGCCACATCAGTGCCTGCACTGATCCCGTTTCATGGGATACCAGATCCGTGATCCAGACGCTGCCGCCAGGCGCGGTCAGGTCATAAATCTTGCGAAATGACGCTTCCCAATCTTGATCGTCGCGTAGGTGATGCAAAACGGCCGCGGCCAGGATCACATCGTAGCCCGCCTGCGGCAGCGCCAACCCGCGGAAGTCCCCTTGAAACGTTTCAATCCGGCCCGGGTTCACGGCCGCGGTGCGTTCCCGCGCCCGATCCAACATCGGCTGGCTCAGGTCGACCAGGTCACAATCAAATGGACCGGCCGCTTCAAGCAGCTTCAACGTATTGTTGCCCGCCCCACACCCGATATCAAGCACACGGTCGATCGCAGGCGTGGCCGCAGCCGCGGCCTGCGTGATCAACATCATAGCCAGCGGCGCATCTACGGTCGCTGTTTGCCCCGTTTCCAGATTAGAAAAACGCGCCACGTCGCGGTCGAACCGCTCACGAATCTCATCCACCGTTGACTTATCACTCAAGCACTCATCCATAAGATTTCCTTATCATTCTCCACCTCGCAAACCCTTTCCTGATCTGCCTACCCTGTTATGGTAGCCAAGTTGGCCGGCAGCTCCAATCGCTGAGCAGGGCTGCGATCAGAAAAGATGCTTGATATTAGCGGCGGACAGGTGCACAATTACCAACAGTCAAGGGAATGAGGATACGTGGCTTGATGGAACAGATAACCATTTTTGGCGATATTCACGGCAATCTGCCCGCCCTGGAAGCTGTCTGGGCTGAAATGGATAGACGAGGGCTAGAAAGACGCTTTTGCCTCGGAGATCTGGTCGGCTACGGCGTACAGCCCGATGCCGTGGTGAATTTCGTACGTCACCATAACATCCCAACTTTAATGGGTAATTATGATCAGGGTGTAGGTCATGGGAGTGACGCTTGCGGCTGCGCCTACCGCACACCGCAGGCACAGGCTCTTGGGGAGCAGTCAATCACCTGGTCCAATGCCAACGTAACGGCCGAGAACAAAGCGTATCTGCGCAGCCTGCCGATGACGATGTCGCTGCTGCTGGAGAAACTACGCGTGACCCTGGTGCATGGCAGCCCGCGGCGCATCAATGAATACCTCTATGAAGATCGGCCCGCCGGCAGCATCGAGCGCCTTTGCGATCTTGTGGGCGCTGATGTGATGGTCTGCGGACACACGCACAAACCGTACGATCGCACACTGCCCAGCGGGCGCAGAGCGATCAATGCGGGCAGCGTCGGTAAACCCAAGGACCATGACCCGCGCGCCTGTTTTGTCATTCTCACCGCAGACGGCAAAGCATTGCAAACAGAGTTTGTGCGCGTCGAATACGATGTGGAGATGGCGGCGCAGGCCATTGAGGCAGCAGAGATGCCCAACGAATTCGCAGCAATGCTGCGCGCAGGCGCCGGTTAGCTGGATGCCAAATGGGCAATAGGTACCTGAAACAAGATTATACCCTTACTGATCCCACCTGAAGGGGGTGCATGATGTCAGCGATGAGTTCCCGTGAACGTGTATGGACCGCAATGCATAATGAAGAACCGGACCGGGTGCCCTTTTTTATCGGCGCCGGGAACGCGACTGGCATTCAGATGCCCGCCTACCAACGGTTGAAAGCAGCGCTTGCAATCGAGGCGCCTGACCAATACCTGTACGATTGGCCCGAGTTGGGCACGGCCGATCTTGACGAAGAAACCATGCGCAGACTCGGCAGTGATGTACGCGGCGTATTCGACAGTCATCCCGCTGCCAACAAGGCGCAAAACCAGATGCGCGCGCTAGGCGAACCATGCGTCGATTCCTGGGGCATCGGCCAGATCGAGATCGAACCGGGCGTCTGGTTTCCCGGTATCCACCCGCTGGCGGATGCTACGACCGCGGCCGATCTGGCGGCCTATCCCGGTTGGCCGGACATGAACGATCCCACGCGTATCGCCGGCATGAAGGAGCGCGCCGCCAGCCTGGCAGCCGACAACCAATACGCGATCATGGCCACACCCTGGCTGCTTTTCCCCTTTGAGCGGGCGATCCATATGCAGGGAATGGAGACGTTTTTCCTGAACCTGGCCGTGCGGCCCGACTTCGCCGTCGATCTGCTCAACAGATGCGCCGAGCACTGCCGGACATTGATGGGACATGTCTTGGAGGAACTTGGTGACAACGTCGATATCGTCAAGATTGGCGACGATCTGGGCACCTCCGCCAGCCTGCTGATTTCACCGCGCATGTACCGGCAGCTGCTGAAGCCAATCCACGCCGCATACATCGCCTTCATCAAGGAGCGTACGCGGGCAAAGGTTTTCTTTCACTCCGATGGGGATATCTTCCCGCTGATCGACGATCTGATCGAGATCGGCGTCGATATCCTGAACCCAATTCAGACATCGGCCGGCAAAATGAGCGATCTCAGCACACTGAAGAAACGTTTCGGCAAAGAGATCGTGCTTTGCGGTGCGGTTGATACGACGCGGGTGCTGCCTTTTGGATCGCCGGCTGAGGTCAGGAAAGAGGTCCGTGAGGTTATCGAGCAGTTGGCGCCCGGCGGCGGCTACATTCTGGCATCGGTACATACCATTCAGAAGAATGTCCCACCGCAAAACATCATCGCCATGGTTGAAGCGCTGGAACGATACGGGCAGTATCAGAAACGCGCATAATCTGGCGGCTATTTACCGGCCGCTCCAGCAAACAACATCTAATACTGTATACTCTCCGTATGCCAGAGACGATGCTGCGCACAAAACATTTTCGGCCGCCGTTACGGCCGAACCTGGTAATCCGGCCGCGCCTGATCGAACAGCTCAATCAGGGCCTCGATCTTGGGCACAAACTGACCCTCATCTCCGCGCCTGCCGGCTTTGGCAAAACTACCCTGGCCAGCGAATGGGCTGCCGCTTGCCGGCGCCCGGTCGCCTGGCTGTCACTGGACGAAGAAGACAACGACCCCACCCGCTTCCTGATCTACTTCGTTGCTGCGCTGCAAACCATCGCGCCAGATATTGGCAAAGCCATAATGACTGGTCTCCAATCTCCGCAGCCGCCTCCTCCGGAATCGATCCTAACGGCTTTGCTCAATGAACTTAGTAGTGCCGCCGGCAGCTTCATTCTCGTCCTTGACGACTACCATCTTATTGATAACCAGGCCGCGGACAATACCCTCACCTTTCTGATCCAGCACCAGCCGCCGCAGATGCATCTAGCTATCGCCACCCGTGAAGATCCAAATCTCCCGCTGGCACGGCTGCGCGCCCGCGGCCAATTGAGCGAGCTGCGTGCCGCCGATCTGCGCTTTTCTTCTGCCGAGGCGGCTGGGTTTCTCAACCAGGTAATGGGACTGGACCTCTCAGAAGAAGAGATCGCCGCCCTGGAAACACGCACTGAGGGTTGGATTGCCGGCCTACAGTTAGCCGCCCTTTCCATGCGCGGCCATAAAGACGCCGCTGGGTTCATTCGATCGTTTACCGGCAGCCACCGTTTCGTGCTCGACTACCTGGTTGAAGAAGTGCTGCAGCAGCAGCCGGCGAACGTTCAAGAGTTCCTGCTGCGAACATCCCTCCTCGACCGCCTCTGCGGCCCGCTTTGTGATGCCGTGCTGCGCGACCCCACCGGTTCCGGACAGGAGACCCTGGAATTTCTGGAACAGGCGAACTTGTTCCTCGTCCCTCTAGACAATGAACGGCGCTGGTACCGCTATCACCATCTCTTTGGCGACTTTCTGCGCCAACGTTTACAGCAGAGCAGCGCCGCAGATGACACAGCCGGCTTGTACACGCGCGCCAGCGGTTGGTTTGAAGAGAATGGCCTGGATATCGAGGCGTTTCACTACGCAGCCACGGCGCAGGATATTGATCGTGCCGCGCGGCTGGTTGAAGGGAATGGCATGCCCCTGCTGTTTCGTGGCGCGGTTGACCCGGTCCTGCAGTGGCTGGAATCACTGCCCACCGCGGCGCTTGACGCACGGCCGTCGCTGTGGGTGATCTACGGCTCGGCGCTGCTGTTCGTGGGCCAGCTGTCCGGCGTCGAAGAGAAAGCCGCGGCGGCCGAAGCTGCTCTCAAAGGCAAAGCGTTAGACGACAAGAACCGTGACACAATCGGCCATATCGCCGCCATACGAGCCACCCTGGCCCTCAGCCGGCATGATGGTGAAGCAATTCTTGTCCAGTCGCGCCGCGCCCTGGAGTATCTGCACCCGGATAATCTGGCCGTGCGCACGGCCACCACCTGGACGCTTGGTTATGCCTACCAACTCCAGGGAGAGCGTATCGCAGCGGGCGAGGCCTATCGTGAAGCGATAGCCATCAGCCAGGCGATAGGACATATCATTGTCACCCTGGCGGCTACAAACGGCCTGGGCTCAATCCAGGAAGCAGAAAACCAGCTGCCCCAGGCAGTCGAGAGCTACCAGCGCGTACTGCAGCTGGCAGGCGACCCGCCGCCGCCGATTACCGGCGAAGCGTATCTAGGCCTGGCGCGCATACAGTACGAATGGAATGACCTGGATGCCGCCCAGGTACTCGGGCAGCAGGGCGTTCAGCTGGCGAAACAGATGGAAAACAGTGACAGATTCGTCGCCGGGGAACTACTGCTCGCCCGCCTGAAACTTGCCCGCGGCGATGCCGCCGGCGCGGCGGAGCTGCTGGCCAGGGCTGAACAGGCCGCGCGCCAGCACCATTTCAACCATCAGCTTCCCGAGATTGCCTCCGCGCAGCTGGTGACGCTGCTGCGGCAGGGCAAGCTGGAAGCAGCCGCCGATCTGGCGGGGCGGAACGATCTCCCCATCAGCCGCGCCCGCCTGCGCCTGGCCCAGGGAGACAGTGCCGCCGCTGTGGCCATCCTGGCCCCTTTGCGCCAACAAATGGCGGCTAAAGGGTGGCAGAATGAACGGTTGAAAGTTATGGCGCTTGAAGCGGCTGCCCGCTATACACAGGGCGAAACAGAAACGGCCGTGCGGATGATCGATGAAGCATTGGCCCGGGCAGAGCCGGGCGGCTTTATCCGTCTCTTCATCGATGAAGGACCGGCGATGGCTCAGCTCCTGTCCGCAGCGGCGGCGCAGGGAATTATGCCAGACTATACAGCCAGGCTGCTGGGCGTATTCGAGCATGAAAAACAAAAAGACGAAAACAGGGCCTACCTGCCCGGCGCACAGCCGCTGCTCGAACCATTGACGCCGCGCGAACGCGACGTGCTGCAGCTCTTAGCCGCCGGCCGTTCCAACCCGGAAATCGCGGAAGAGCTGGTAATCGCCGTGACCACCGTCAAGACGCATGTCAAGAATATCTATGGCAAACTCGGGGTGAACAATCGGTTTCAAGCGATCGCCCGCAGCAAAGCGCTGGATCTGTCATAACGCGCCCCACTTTGCACGATCTCATCCCCCTTCTCCTCCTGTGGGAGGATGTATTCAACTTCATTTTCACCTATGCTACCTGTAATGAACAGCCACAACAGGTGCAGGGTAATGTCAAACAAGCGCAGCCACAGAACTGATTCAAACCAGCCAACAGCCTATCAAATCAGGCTCGAAGGTCACCTGGACCCGCAGTGGAGCGCGTGGTTTTGCGGCCTGACTGTCACGCAAGACGAGACCGGTGATACGCTCTTGACTGGCCCCATGGCCGATCAGGCGGCGCTGCACGGGCTGTTCAAAAAAATCCGTGATTTAGGCATGCCCTTGCTCGCCGTAAATCGACTTACTGCGAGCCAGGCAGAGAAGTGCATTTGACCATCGATAACCAGTAGATTGGAGAGGATCCAATTGAACAAAATTGAAAAGGAAACCCTCATGAAAGCAATTGTGTATCAAAAATACGGCGCGCCCGACGTTCTTGAATTGAGTGAAGTAGAGAAGCCTTCTCCCAAAGCGGATGAAGTTCTGATAAAGATTTATGCGGTGTCGGCGAATGCGGCTGACGGGCATCTCTTGACCGGGGACCCATTCTTTCTCCGCTTCACCTCAGGACTTCTAAAACCAAAAAATCAAATACTCGGCGCTGACGTGGCGGGCCGGATCGAAGCGGTCGGCAGCAGCGTCAAGGAATTTCAGGTGGGTGATGAGGTCTTCGGGGATCTATCCAGCTGTGGTTGGGGCGGGTTCGCCGAGTATGTTTGTGCGCCTGAAGATGCCCTGGTAATAAGACCGGCCAATCTGTCCTTTGAAGAAGCGGCAGCCGTGCCAATGGCGGCCGTCACCGCCCTGCAGGGGCTCCGCGACAAAGGGGAGATTGCGCCAGGGAAGAAAGTGCTGATTAATGGTGCGTCTGGCGGCGTAGGCACGTTTGCCGTGCAGATCGCCAAATCACACGGGGCCGAGGTTACGGCCGTTTGCAGCACGGGCAAGATGGACATGGTGCGCTCGATTGGCGCCGACCATGCCATTGACTACACACAGGAAGATTTCACCCAGAACGGCCAGCGATACGACCTGATCATCGCCGCTAACGGCTATCATTCGCTGTCAGACTATAAGCGCGCGCTCGCTCCCGGAGGCAGGTACGTCTGTACGGGAGGCACGATGAAACAGATTTTCGAAGGCATGATCCTGGGACCATTGAAATCGCGCAGCGAATCAATCACTATGGGCAGCCTGGCCGCCGAACCAAACAAGGAAGATTTGGCCTACGTGAAAGAACTGCTAGAGGCGGGCAAAATCGTGCCGGTCATAGATAAATGCTACCCGCTAAACGAAACGCCCGCAGCGATGCGCTATCTTGAAGAAGGACACGCCAGGGGAAAAATCGTAATAACCGTGGTGCAGCCCAGTGCTTGACGACCCGCACCATCGCCGGCTGTACACAGAAACACAGGGTGAACGAAAACCCGTCATCTAATAAAGGTACAAAAGCGCATGATGGCGTCTTGCGCACGGAACATGCCACGTTTCGCTATGTTTTCCGAGGAGATAATAAATATGGAACCGGTGAGGATCATTCTTTCAGCTCTATGGGCAGCCTTGATGCTGACTTATCTACTAGGCGACGTGCTGCGCATCTTTGCCGGCGACTTCGAGGCGGGAAAGATCGAAGGTATGGAGCCGTCTCAGGCAATGTGGTTCGGAATTGCAGTCGTCATGTTCATTCCAATTATGATGGTTGTCCTGTCGCTGACGCTGCCGTATCCCGCGATTCGCTGGGCAAGCATCATCGTGGCCATATTCTTCGTTGTTTTCAACATTATCGGCCTGCCTTACCCGTCTGCTTTTGACAATTTTCTGATCGCTGCCGGCTTTCTGTTTAATGGCATGATCGTCTGGTATGCATGGAAGTGGGTCTAAACAAGCGTGCGGGGAGGGTCGCCGGAAAGATTGGATATCCTTGTGCCGGATCACCCTGAGACTGAACGAACGGCCGTATGCAAGCAGTTCAGGATCGATTGTTTGGATTTCCTGTATCGGTTACAAGGTGATGCGCACGGCCGTACCGCTCGCCGAAACCATCATCATACTGCTGCTCGAACCACCCTCGCTGTTGCGGCGATCGATCGTTTCATAATCAATATCCAGGCCCACAATCGCATTCGCTCCCAGCTTCTCGCAGCGCGCCACCAGGTCAGCCAGCGCCGCCTCGCGCGCTTTCACCACGACATCTTCGTACGAACCGGATCGGCCGCCGAAAATATCGCGGAAACTGGAAGAAATATCCTTGAACATATTGGCGCCCAGGATCACTTCCCCGGCAGCAACGCCGAGATATTCTTCTATCCGGTGTCCGTCAATGGTAGAGGTCGTCGTAATAATCATCACTCGTCCTCCTAGCGCTGGGCCACGACGGCCGTGCCGCTGACCGAGACCATCAGCATCGAGCCGCGAATCGTTTCATAATCAAGGTCAATGCCGATAACGGCATTAGCGCCCAATCCCTCTGCTCTTTCTGTCATCTCAGCCATGGCGATACGCTTGGCCTCGCTGAGCTGCTGCTCATAGGAAGCGGAACGGCCGCCGACGATATCGCGCATACCGGCCGAGAAATCCTTGAACACATTAGCCCCCATAATCGCCTCCCCGGAAACAACGCCCAGGTACGCGGTAATCTGATAGCCCTGTAGTACATTCGTTGTCGCGTATAACATGCTCACTCTCCTTTTGCCTTGATTATCCAGCCGCGGCCGCAGTTCTCTAGTGCTGCCAAACTTCCTCTCATCTATTTCCCGTCCACCGCCAAGAAGTGGCCAGACTTCTTGCCAGATCAGGTAAACAAAAAGCCAGGCTTTCCAAGAAAGCCCGGCTTCCAATACATATCCAGCAATACGGCCAAAACAATAGTAGGGGCAGCCCCCCCGTGGCTGCCCAAGAGCGGCTGCCCAAGAAGTGTATCTGCCCGACGGTACTGCCGCACGCTTCTAACGGATTTGCGCGATCAGCTCATCTTTTTTAGGCACGCCGTTCACGCGCGTGAGTAATTCACCATCGCGGTTGAACAACAGCGTCGTCGGCACAACCTTGACGCCATATTGTCCGCCTATCTCACGGCCGACCGCGCTCACCAGATTCAGATGCACAACATCAACTTTACCTGCCATCTCTTCCTCAAACCCATTCACGATGGGTTCTGCAAAATTACAGGCCGTTCACAATGGAGCGAAGAGCTGCACCAGCGTATAACTGTTCCCGCTAATCCGCTGCTGCAAATCGGCGCCTGTCTGCACCTCTTTTGTCGCCCGCGGACGGTGGCGAATTTGCACATACATGAAGGCGGCGCCGAACAAAACGACCAGCACCCCCGCTATCTGTGTCCAATCAAATGGCATACGGCTAGTTCCCTGCTGAACCGTTTACTTTGTCAACAACGGCCGTTTCCGGGACATCAGCAGCTTCCGTCTTGGTTGTAAAGACATCAAACTGCGGCGGGTTCTCGAAATGTCGCTTCACCGCACATTGATCGGCGGCGCGAACGACGGCCGTGCGGTACTTCTCCGGAAATTCCGGCGGCAGCTGAATGTCAAGAAGCACTTTAGCCACCATACCCGTGCGCGGGTCCGCTTCCAGGCTCTGCAAAATGCGTACGCCGTCAGTCGGTATGCCGCGCTGCTGGCAGAAGCTCAATACATAAATACCGGCACAGGTGCCGATGGACGCCAGGAAAGTAGCGAAAGGTGTGGGAGCGGAGCCGCTGCCGTAAGGTCCCGGCTGATCGGTGGGCACCGTGTAAGGGCCGAAGTTAGCATCAACGCGCAGTCCGCCGGGAAAATCAATTACCATATCCATTGTTTATTCTCCAAATCTACTCAAGTTAATAAGGCCCATAAGTAAGGCCTCAACTCTTTAGATGCAGAAAACAACCATAGGTGACATCCAATCAAAAAGTGATCCTGAGACCGCTGCCTTCCGAGAGGCCGCAGTCCTGGTCATTGTCGAATACCCTGGAAAGAATCGGGGACCGCTGCCCTCCGCTAGGCTGTTTGCGGCCGTTTGTCAGGAAGAAAGAACACGGCTGGTACGCTGATGAACGCCAGGAAGGCCGTAGCCGTAAAAGCGACGTTCAAGCCAAACGCATCGGAAGATTGGCCGACAATCCATATACCAAAGGCGCGCACCAGGAAGTTGAGCGCCAGGTACGTCCCATTGGCCAGCGCCCGATTACTGGGGAACTGGTCCTGGACCGTTGCCAGTAGCACCGGCTGCGGCGATATCGCCGCCAGACCCAGGAGCAGCAGCAGGGGAAAGGCCAACCAGGAAGGGCTGTAGATAAAAGCAAGCATGAGAATGGGCGCCGCTATCAAGAGCACCAGCAGCACCCTTTTTCGTCCCAAACGGTCGCTTAGCGTTCCTGAAAGCAAAGCGCCCGCCACACCGGCCGCTTCCAAGATCGTCAACGAAGCCGCCGCCAACCACAGACCGCCCTCGCGTTCATCGCTCACAAAAATGGGCAGGTAAGTGGTCAAGGCTGCCATCATAAATATCCGTCCACTCAGCAGCCATACCAGCGGCGGGAAAACACGCCTGGCCTGCGGCCAAAACTCGCTGAGTGATGCCTGCCCTTGTCCGCGCGGCGTCGCCGGTACCTTGCGTAGGCGGAAGTAGAGGAAGATGGACACCAACCAGCCAAAAACCGCCAGCCGCCAGATGCCGTCCATACCATACCAGACCACACCCGCCGCAACAAAGAGTGGGCCAACAGCGCGGGCCAGTTCGCCGGCAGCCATGAAAATACTCATTCCCGTACCCACACGCGATCCCGACACTTTGGCAACCATCGCCGGGGCCGGCGCATGAAAAGCAGCGATACTTATCCCGGCCGCAAAGAGCAGCAAGGCCAGCGCGGCATAGCTGGACACCAGACCAATGCTGCTAAATAACGTAGCTGTAATCGCCGGTGCGAGAATGACAAAATAGCGCACGCTGACCCGGTCAGCCATATAGCCAATGAACGGGTTAAGCAAGCTCGGAATCTGCGAAAAAATCGCCAGGCTGCCCGCCTGTGTGTAGGTTAACCCCATACCGCTTTGAATAGCCGGCAGCAGCGGCGCAAGAAAGGCGCTGTAAACATCGTGCGTGAAATGGCCGGCAGCTATCGAAGCCACCTGTCCCGGCTGAAAATCGGCACTACTCTCAGCTGTTTCTACTACTTCTTCATCCAGCGGCGGCGTCAACACAATGGGTTGATCAGACATAGCCGGCAATTTTACCAGAAGGATCGTGAGCGGTCTGCTCAGCACCCAAATTGGATCAAATCGCTAAGAAAGCTCGCTCGCTTTTCTACCAACTCACCGGGGTTTGTCACCTTTTTTCAATAATTGCATCTAAAGAAGTGACACGGCCAAACGGCCGATTTTTTTATGATTGGAGAACAAGCAATGGCCTTATTAAGTGAACAAGATCAAGAACATCTGCAAAATGAATTCGCCGGGCTGCAAACGCCCGTAAAACTCGTCGTCTTTTCGCAGGAATTTGAATGCCAATACTGCCGCGAAACCCGCCAGATTACCGAGGAAGTAGCCGCCCTATCAGACAATATCACTTTGGAAGTGTACGACTTTGTGGCAGACAAAGAGATCGTCGAGCAGTACAACATCGACAAAATCCCGGCCACGGTAGTCATGACCGGTGGCGATGAGCCCAAAGATTATGGCATTCGCTACTACGGCATCCCTTCCGGCTACGAATTTAGCTCGCTCATCCATGACATCTTAATGGTCGGTGGAGAAAGCGACGAGCTGGCCGCCGAAACGAAGCAGTGGCTGGCCGACCTGACCGAGCCGGTACATTTTCAGGTATTCGTCACGCCCACCTGCCCTTACTGCCCGCCGGCGGTCTTGATGGCGCACAAGATGGCCATGGCCAGCGACCTGGTAACGGCCGATATGGTGGAGGCGAATGAATTCCCCCATCTCTCTATGAAATACAGCGTCATGGGCGTGCCGCGCACTGTGATCAATGAAGACACCCATGTTGAAGGCGCGGTGCCGGAACATATGCTGCTGTCCAAAATGCAGGAAGCACTCGCGTAAAGTAGGCGAAGCAACGCAAGAAACCTGGTTTCTATAGGGGAGAAGTGCCGGTCAGTTTTCACATAAAACCGGGTTTCTCCAACGTGAGGGTAACAATGAGCTTTGATTTAAGTTTAGGTATGTCCGCTGAAGGTATGGATAACAATTATGACGTGATCATCATCGGCGGCGGGCCAGGCGGCGCATCAGCGGCCATCTACACAGCACGCGCCGATTTGCGAACGCTCGTCATCGATAAAGGGTTGACCGCCGGCGCACTGGGCATCACCGCCAAGATCAGCAACTACCCCGGCGTGCCCGGCCCTGTAAGCGGCGCGCAGCTGGTGGAGATCATGCGCAGCCAAGCGCAGTCATTCGGCGCCGAATTCCTGACCGACAAGGTTGTCGGCGTGGACATCTCCAACGAGATTAAGACAGTCATCACCGGAACAGGCACATTCAGCGCCAAGGCGCTCGTCCTGGCCACAGGCTCGATGGGGCGTACAAACAGCGTGCCTGGCGAAGCTGAATTCCTGGGCCGGGGTGTGAGCTACTGCGCCACCTGCGACGGCGCCTTTTTTCGTGATCAGGATGTAGCCGTCATCGGCAACAATGACGAGGCACTGGAAGAGGCGCTGTTCTTGACCAAGTTCGCCTCAAACGTGGACCTGGTTGTGCCAACGCCGGCGCTCAAAGCAAGCGCCGATCTGGCCGAGGAAGTGCTGGCCAACCCGAAGATCAAACTGCGGCTTGGAACGCGCCTAAAGGAAATCACCGGCAACGGCAAAGTGGACGGCGTCCGCGTGCAGCCCCGTGGTGGGGAACAGGAAGAACTGCCGGTAAGCGGCGCTTTCGTTTATCTGCAAGGGGGACAGCCGATCACAGATTACCTGATGGAACAGTTGGATACAACGAAAGAAGGATGCCTGATTATCGACAGCAATATGCAGACGGCCGTGCCCGGCGTTTTCGCCATCGGTGACTTGATCTGCACACATATCAAGCAGGCCGTTGTCGCTGCCTCCGATGGTGTAATCGCCGCAGTGGCTATCGACAAATACATAAACGATCGCAAGAAAAGCAGGGTTGATTGGAACTAAGCGTTCCATCCGTGAACAGCTAACTGCCGCTTGAATCTCGAGCATCGTATGGCATCAATGGACGGTATCGAATACCTGATCATGGAAACAAGCGGCGTCTTGGCGCGCCTCACCGATTAACAACTTGCTATTACTGACCCAGATTGGGAAACCACTCTGAGGGGGAAAGTGAAAAGGCTGTAGACACTCACCAATTGTCTACAGCCTTTTGCGTTCAGTGAGCAAAGAGCGCCAATTCCCCGTGCTTCCAATTCGCATACAGTATCAATGAAATATTTTAGAGATCGGCTGAGGCGGTCCAATCACCAGGCAGTGCAAGATCTCAGGGTCCGCAAAATCAGTCAACTCAAACCACGCCAATTCTCTTGACAGCCACCCAAAATTCCATACAATTCATATTGAATGCAAGCTGTATTCAATATGAATACAGCTTGATTATCATGGCCTATTCAGGAGCTAATCAGCCGGGGAATTGGATGTATGCCTGGTAATGGCAATAAGAAACTAGAGCGGTACTTGGCCTCCGAGCCGGGGCCAATAGTGGAAGAAGATGCCCTCCTCAGCGACGCAGCTTACCTCCGCCTGTACGATGCTCTACGCCACGGCGGCTTCCAACCTGGTGATACCCTCTCGACTAATCGCATCTCGCAGCTTTTGGGCATCAGCCGCACGCCGGTTACTCATGCCGTGCAGCGATTGGCGCAGGAAGGCATCATTCAGACAATTCCCGGTCATTCCATCTCGATTGCCGCTCCTTCTTTCCAGGAGGCCCTAGATTCCGTCGACGTGCGCATGCTCCTGGAGCCGAATCAAGCCGCCCTTGTCGCCGGCAAGCTGCCACCCGAAGCGCAAGAGAAGCTGTTGAAGACGTTAAATTTGATGGAGCAAGCGGCGCAAGAGGATGACCGTGGGGCGTGGTCCAGGGCCGACACGGTCTACCATGAGATACTGGCTGAATACTGCCCCAACGGATATCTGAGCAGCATCGTCATGCGGGCGCGTAATCGCGTCCTGCGTACGGTCACGGATCAATACACCAACCAGCAGTATATCATTGACGGCACGGCCGAACATCGCCATATTGCCGAAGCGATCATTGCCGGCGATGCGCAGCGCGCGGAAGCGTTGATGCTGGCGCACATCCAAAGCGTACGGATGAACATGCTCAAGCGCTATAGTTAGTAATCACACCGAGCAATCAGAGTAGAGAGCTCACAAGAAAACAACCAGGGAGGATCATCTTGGAAGAAAAATTTGTATTAGCCAACGAAGCGCAACAAGAAAAACTTGACTGGGGCACTATCAAATGGTTCAGTCGACCAGCCAACACCGGCACAGAGAACCTGACTGTCCTGGAAGCCACTGTAGAACCCGGATTTGGCCATGATTTTCACAGACACCCCGGCCAGGAAGAAGTGATCTACATACTGGAGGGCGAGGCGGAGCAGTATGTCGGCAAAGATAAGCGCTTACTAAAAAAGGGAGATTCCGTTTTTATCGGACCTGACGTGGTTCACGCCACTTTTAATATTTCCGATAAACCATTCAAATCATTGGCAATTCTGGGCCCATGTATCGGCGAAGACGGGTACGTTGTGGTAGAAGTAGCTCATGAAGAACCGTGGGCCAGTTTGCGCTCTTAGCGGAGTCAAGCCACCGCTGATGGTCCATTCCCTAATGGCTGAATTAGCGTGCGCCCTACGATGAAGCGGATGCTGGCCCCCACTCCGGAGATTCTATTGTTGGCAGACATGTTTGGAAATTAGGAAGGCATCATGAAGAAAACCATCGCCATAGTTGGTTCGCTGGACACCAAGGGACAGGAATACCAGTTTCTTAAAGACGAAATTGAGAAAAGAGGCTGTGACACATTTGTGATCAACGTCGGGGTATTGGGAGAACCTCCTTTTACACCGGATGTCACTGCCGAAGAAGTAGCTCAGGCCGGCGGAGAACAATTATCTAAGCTGGTAGAGCAGGCTGACCGTGGCGAAGCACTGGTCGTAATGACCAACGGCGTTGCGAAAGTCGTTTCGCGCTATTATGAAGCAGGAAAATTCGATGGCATCATATCGATGGGCGGCGGTGGCGGGACTGCTTTGGGCGCCAGCGCCATGCGCACCTTACCTATCGGTGTCCCCAAATTGATAGTATCCACGATAGCATCCGGCGATACCAGCGAGTACGTGGGCACGAGCGACATCGTCATGATGCCCTCTATTGTGGATGTTGCTGGTTTGAACCGCATCAGCAGAACTGTATTCAGCAATGCGGCAGGCGCCGTTTGCGGCATGGTCAGCGGTGAAGTTGAGAAAGAGATCGATGAAAAATCGCTGATCGCAGCGACCATGTTCGGCAATACCACCAGGGCTGTTGGACATGCCCGCGAGATTTTGGAGGACAGCGGGTACGAAGTGATTGTCTTCCACGCCACCGGAACAGGCGGCAAGACCATGGAAACGTTGATCGAAAGCGGTTTTTTTACCGCTGTTCTAGATCTGACCACTACCGAATGGGCGGATGAAATCTGTGGTGGGGTGCTGAGTGCCGGAAGTGAACGCCTGGAAGCGGCCGGAAAAGTTGGGATTCCACAGGTCGTTACCCCAGCGTGCATTGACATGTGTAATTTTTGGGGTATGGAGACGGTGCCCGAAAAATATAAAGACCGGTTGTTTTACCCCTGGAATCCGAATATTTCGCTGATGCGGACGAACCCCAAGGAAAACGAGCAAATGGGCAAGATTTTTGCCGAAAAGCTCAATGCCGCTAAGGGCCCTGTGAAGATCTTTATCCCGATGGGCGGCTTTTCCGAACTTGACTATCCCGATGAACTTTTCTGGTGGCCTGAAGCAAACCAGGCTTTCGTCAACGGATTACAAAGCAAACTCAATCCGAATATTCCCGTTGTAATTTCAGACAAGGATGTAAATGATCCTGAATTTTCAGGCGAAGTCGCAAGAGAATTATTAGATATGCTTTCTAGAGGAGGCTAATCATGCCGATACCACGAGGCGAAATACTAAAGAATTTGTATCAGATGGCTGAGGAGGGCATCCCCATCATCGGCGGCGGCGCCGGGACAGGCATATCAGCGAAAAGCGAGGAAGCGGGCGGGATTGACCTGATTGTAATTTACAACACTGGCCGCTATCGCATGGCGGGCCGCGTCTCTCTCACCGGATTATTCGCCTACAGCGATGCAAATGAAGTCATGATGGAGATGGCGGGAGAGGTTCTTCCGATCGTCAAGAAGACGCCGGTGTTGGCGGGCGTGAATGCCACCGATCCCTTCAGAGAAATGCCGCAGTTCTTGAAATTGGTCAAGGAGAGAGGCTTTTCCGGCGTGCAGAATTTCCCCACCGTGGGTCTATTTGACGGCATCATGCGCGAGAATATGGAAGCCACCGGTCTGGGGTATGACAAGGAAGTGGAAATGATCGGTCTGGCTCACGAAATGGATCTATTGACTACGCCCTACTGTTTCACCGAGGAGGAGGCTCAGGCGATGGTGAAAGCCGGAGCGGATATGATTGTCGCCCACGTAGGATTGACAACCGGCGGCACGATTGGCGCGACAGCGGCAATGACGCTGGAAGAAGCCGCGGAAACAACTAACCGCATCAAGGACGCTGCCCGTGCACTGCGACCGGATATCCTGGTCATTTGCCACGGCGGTCCATTTGATGAGCCGGAGAATGTCGAAAGGGCCATGAAGATGATGCCCGGTATCAATGGTTTCTACGGCGCGACCAGCATGGAGCGTTTGCCGGTGGAAAGGGCGATCAAAGAACAGGTTGCGAAATTCAAGGCAATGAAGCTCACCAGCTAGCCTGGTCCGGAGACCTTCTCGTAGACGACAAGTGAACCGGCTGCTGAAGGTGTTTCACAGCTGCAAACAGACGCTTACCCTACAATACAATAAGCTCCTGATTCGTGACATCAGGAGCTTTTCTCTTTCGCGGAGTGCGCGGGCTTATGCTTGTAGGGCGTCAACAACGCGCTGCAAACGTTCGCGGGCTTCATCAGCCACCGGCTGCAGTTCCGGCAGATCGCCGATATTGAGCATTACATCGGGATTGATAATCGCCACGTCAATGACCCCATCTTCTCCCTGGGCCAGCGTGACGTTGCAGGGCAGCAAAAGACCAGATTCCGGCACGGCCGACAATGCTTTGTAGGCAAGCGGCGGATTGCACGCTCCCAGAATTTTATACGGCCGAAAATCTACGTCGAGTTTCTTCTTCAAGGTCGCCGTCACATCAATTTCGGTGAGCACGCCAAATCCTTCAGCGCCCAGCGCTTCCCGCACGCGCGCTTCCGCCTCCGCAAAATCAACCTGCAGCTGCACATTAAATCCTAAATTGGCCATCGTCTCTTCCATTTCTTATCCTCCAACCTCAAGGTCTATTCGCCAACTCTTACGCCGAGACAGACTCAGCTTCAACAATCTCATAGCTCAATGTCATCGGGACAGTCGCCGCTAACATAGCCTGCGCCGGGCAGTAACGCGTCTCCGATAACTGCATGGCCCGTTCGACCGCCTTTGGATCAACGTTATGCCCTTCAACGATGTAATGAAGGTGAATATCGGTAAAAACGTGCGGGTGGCTGTCCGCCTGCTGCGCTTCGGCCGTCACCTGGAAATTCGTAACCTGCTGCCGTTTCTTCTTCAAGATAGAGATCACGTCCATTGCCGTGCAGCCGGCCAGACCGGTGAGGATCAATTCCATCGGCCGGAACCCATCATCGTCGCCGCCGGCAGCCACGCTGCCACCCATATTCACCGTGAATCCTGTACCGGCCGTTCCCTCAAATGTCAATCCATGGTCCCAGGTTGCCGCTGCTTTCATAATCACTCACTCCTAACTAGCTTATTGAAGCGGAGGGCACGCCCCCGCAAGGATATTATCAGGTAAAGGCGCCGCTTTCAGCAACATAGCCGCAAACGGGGCAGGTGAGCATGAACAACCCGTCATAAGCCAAAGTACCTTCCTGGCACTGTGGGCAGGCGTGGCCGGGGCCGCAACTGATGGCGCAGCTGTTTTCTTGCTGTGCTTCATCGCGCCACCAATATCTTTTTTGTTCAGTCTTCTGGACTATTTCCATGGATCACCTACTCATTAGATGCCTCCACCATCCAAAAGTGACATAGTCTCTCACCTACCAATAAAGATCTATCACTTGTTGAAACATACCAATTCGGCGTTCCACAAGCCATCCTGTCACTTTTCTACGTAGCCTGCATCTAAACAAATAAGACAGCATCACCTCATTGGCAGGCATTTCTTGCTATAATCCTGCCAATGAGTGATAGCATAACCGATGAAGAAATTCTGGCCAGAGTGAAGGCCGGTGACAAATCAGCCTGTGCCTTGTGCATTGAAAAGTACGGTTCCAGCCTCTACCGGCTCGCCCTACGGCTCATGCAAAATGAAAAGGACGCCGAAGACGTTGTCCAGGAGACATTCTTGAACGCCTTTAAGTCAATCGACTCCTTTGAAGGTCGCTCCGAGCTGGGCACCTGGCTCTACCGCATCACTTATAACAATGCCATGATGCGCCTGCGGCGGGAACCGAAAGAGGAAGCTGTCTCCGTCGAAAACACCATGGATAATGCCGAAGAGGGGTATACCGTGCCCCAACAATTCTTCGATTGGTGCTGTTTGCCGGAAGAGGATTTCGACAGCGCAGAAGTGCGCTTGGAACTGGAAAAGGCGCTTGGCGAACTTTCCCCAACGCTGAACAGTGTCTTTGTCCTGCGCGAACTGGAAGGGCTGACGACGCGTGAAACGGCCGAGACATTGGACGTCAGTGAAGATGTGGTCAAAACGCGCCTGCGCCGCGCACGGCTGCAGCTGCGCGAACTGCTCTCCGTCTATTTCGCCGACCAGAACCAGCCCGTAGCCTGAGGCTAGAGGAACGCAACATGCACGAAAAAAACTGCCAGCACATGCTCCAGGACATCTCCCTCTACCTTGACGGCGAAGCCTCCGACGCCGTCTGCGCCGAAATCGAACGCCACATGCGCGAATGCGACGACTGCCGCGTGGTCATCGACACCACAAACCAAACCCTGAATCTCTACCACACGCTGCCGCAGCCGAGTATGCCCGAAGATTTTCGCGCCCGCCTTTACAAGTCACTAGACCTCGAGCCCTACTTCACTCCAAAATCTTAAGCGGTCAGCTGTCAGCAGCCTGTCAGGCTGGATCGCTACGCTGCCGCACTGTCGCTTCGCCCCTCCACCACATTTTTCTCAACATATTCTTTCAGCCCTTGTAACAGATTATCCATCCCTTTCTGGTAGGTGCCGCGCACATAGAAGCGATCCATCAAGGCGCCCACTGGCCCGAATTTCAGCTTGTATTCCGGCGAAACGATGACCACTGTCTTGTCTCCCTCAGGACGCAGATAGAAACGAACATCGGCCGTTTCAAAGGGCAGATTCGTGCCCACAATCCGCATCGTCAACTGCTCGCCTGGCTTCCAGGCCACTACTTCCTCATCCAGAAAGTTGTCGCCGCCCAGGTCACAGGTGCGTGTTGCCCCCAATCCTTCGGTCGTGTCCGATGTCGCCTGCGATTGGATCACGCCGGGATTCCATTCATAAATACTGCCGATATCAGACAACACCTCCCACACCGCATCAGCCGCGGCATTAATCGTCGTTTCTGTTGCAAAACTACCCATAGTTATTCACCTTCTCTAGAGATACATTCGCGATATCAGTTACGCTAGCATAGGTGACTACCCAGGCACGCATTTACTTACCAACTCGCTAAGTATGGGCTGCTGCATACAGTGACACCCGGCGAAAGCAATTCAGCGCGCTCCTCACCCGAACGGGTTGGAGATATTCCCTGGCAGAGTCGTCAGCCGGCGATTTGCAGCCGCCGGCCTGGCTCACTCTCGCTTCCGCCAGACACGGCCGTTCATCCCAAACCCGCCTAGAATCAGCAGCGGCATCGCCAGCGCCGCGCTGCAAACCGGCAGCCCGGCGGCAGGCGCTTCATTGCTCTGTCCGGCCGTTGGCGGCACGCCGCTCTCCGGCGCCGGGCTGACCCCTTCAGGCGTTTCCACGTCCGGGATCGCTTCCCCTGGCTCCGGCAGATTTCCTACCGGTTCCGCCGCACTGGCCGTAATCTCATACGCCTGCTCTCCCAGCACGACGATAATCTCTTCACCCAACGCCAGGTAAGCGCCCGCCTCCGGCCACGCATTCAATAGATCGAAATAGGCGGCCGAGGCAAAGGGTACCGCCAGCGGCTCGCCAGACGCCGCTTCGAAAGCGCTGTCCACCCAAACCCCACTGCGCAAGAAGAACGTCTTATCACCGGCGCTGGCCACTCGCTGCTGCGCGCCGCCGTCGGACGCCCCTTTAGCTGCCATCGTAGGCATGGGGGCCGGCGCCTCCGCCGCGAACATCTCCGCTTCCATCGCTGCACGGTCCACCGCCTGTACGCCGGAAACGCTGGCCGGCGCCGCCAGCGCCTCTTCAGCTTCGCGCATCATCCCCGGTTCTCCCCCGCTCTGCGCGAAGATATCATCCTCCTCGATCAAGAAGCTGGTATAGGGGGTGATGATACCGTAGCGGGTGCTCAGGTTAACGATGCTCTGTACCAGCTCCGGGTCCTCGCCATGTAGGCGAATCTGCTGCATCATTTGCCCGATGGCCCGCGTCGCCCACAACCGGGGGACAAACGGCTCGCCTCCTTCCGCTAGAAAACGCTGCTCAGGAAATTGAAAAACCGCTTCGCGCCCGTTCACTGTGCCGCGCAGGGTCACTGTCTCCACGCCGTCATCCCGGTAGCGTCCGGCCAGCACCAACTGTGAACCGGCGAAAAGATCAGGCAGTTGGCTGGGGTAAACCTGGCTGGTCCGCACATCACCGCTGTCGAGGCTGATATCGGTCAGCACCGGCGAGCCAATCTTGGCATAGAAGCTGCTCACCGTCTCGTCGATCTCCTGGCCAGGACGCACGTATGTCGTCACGCCGCGATGATCCTGGGCCAATGTATCCAACAGCAGCGTATCCACGTCGTTGCCCACGCCAAAGGCGAAAAGGCGTGCGTTATCCGGCATCCGCGCGGCCACGGTCTCCAACAACAACCCCGTATCCTCAATGCCTTCCGTCGCTAGGCCATCGGTCAGGAAGATGATCGTCGCCGGCCGTTCACCATCCACCAGCGCCGCCGCTTCCAGCAGCGCCTCACTGATATTCGTCCCGCCCACCGCATCAAGGCTGTTGATAAACCGCTTAAAATCGCCCGGTTCCGCCGCCGGTACCAGATCCCGTTCATAAAGGTCCGTGCCGGTGCTGAAGGAAACGATATTGAAACGATCATCCGCGTTCAGATGCTCGACCACATAAACGGCCGCTTCCTGGGCCTGGGACAGCTTCGTGCCCTCCATGCTGCCCGAGGTGTCCAGCACCAGCAAAACATCCTTAGCGACAACAGTCTCTCCGCTTTCCAATCCCGGCGTCACCAGCAGCAGGAAGAAACCATCGTCTCCCGGCTCCCGGTAGGCCAGCAGATTGAGGCCAATCGCCTCCGGAGAAACGGTATGGTAAAGCTCGAAATCCTGGTCGGCCGTTACATTGCTCGCTTCATAACCAACCACGGCGTGAAATTCGCCGTCGCGGCTGACCGCCACACGGTGGCTGGGCGAATAAATGGTGCGGATCGGATCGTCCGCGTTTACCTCTACACGGATGCTCTGCTCACCCAGCGGCGCATTGCTGTACAGATCGGCCGTTTGCGGGTAGCGATATTGGATCAATCCGTTCTCGGCAGGCAGCAGGTGCGTATATGAGATCTCAATCAGCCGCTCTTCACCAGCCGGGATGGGAAAGACATTGGCCTGCACAGCGTCGTTGCCCACGTATTCGAGCAGCGCCGGGTCGCGAAGCTGGCGCACGATCTCGTCGTAGATAGAGCGCGCCTCTTCTTTGTCCAGGATCTTGGCTTCGATCGGCTCACCGTTCACCCACATCGTCAGCTGTGAAACGGCCGCGCCGGCGGGCAGCGGGAAGAAATAATTCCCTTCCAGCAGCCACTCCCCCTCATTGCGAAACAGCTGCTCGATGTGCGTCGTCGCCACCTGCCCTTCTATCGTCACATCAACGTGTTGATAGGGGATTTCCAGGCCCTCCATACGCCAGATAGACGCTTGACTATCAAGCGGCGGCAGCGGTTCAGCAGGTAGCGTTGGAAGAGGATCCTGCGCCTGCACTGCTGGAACCAACATGGCGGCGATCAAAAGAACAAATACAAAGAACAGGGTAGGCGTTAACTTCTTCATGCTCAACTTCTCCCGCGAATGGTTTTCATCCGCCTTCTATCTCAAAAGACGGCAGATCATCCACGAAAGTTCCCGCGCTGTTGTCGTTGGGACCATGCGGCGATAGCCCAGCCGCGGGTGAGGCGGCTGAACTGTTGATCTTGACGATTCCCACCAGCGCCGCTCCCGCCGCCACTCCCCTACGCAATGAACTACATGGGCAGCCGGAACAAAAAATGACGGCCCGAAGGCCGCCATCAATTACCGTTCTCTGTGGATCGGATCAGTTGTAACTACAGATTGGTTGAATCAGACCACCGTCTATGCAATGTGGAAGTCAGCCTCGCGCATCGCTTCCACCAAAATCTTGCCGCGGTGGGAGACGACCATCTTGTCACCCGGGCGCAAGATATAGTCGTTACGATCGCCGGCCTGCGTTACCCACAAAATCCCGTCGTCACAAAACAGGGTGGAACCCCGCTTCACTTTATTTATCCGCTGGTAATCCCGCTGATGCAGGTGAATGCTGGATTTTGACGCCACATTTGTAATCATGCTTATTTCCTTTCGCTACAACGGCCGATCATAGGATAATTATCCCCGAATACGACTTTGCAGTACAGATGCAGAAATCAGCAATTGTAACCAGTACAATTTGTGATAGACTCAACTGTACTGCTTTTCTGTGCCGTAAACTGTATTGCTTTTTGTCATTGAGGAGAAAAATGACCTTACCAGGGACACAAAGCTCATTTTTGTACGAAGAAATCGCCGGTCGCATTGCGGCGCTCATTCAAGAGGGGACCTACCGCCCTGGCGACCGCATTCCCTCCGTGAGACGGATGAGCAAACAGCAGGACGTAAGCATCAGCACCGTCCTACAGGCCTACCTCGTCCTCGAAAACAGGGGCCTGATCGAAGCGCGTCCCCAATCAGGCTACTACGTCCGCGCGCCAGAATTTGACCAGCTCCCCGAGCCGGAACCGCTGTCGTCAGGCACCGACCCCAGTCATGTCAGTATCAACGAACTGATGATGATGATCATGCGAGATATGCTCAATCCCGATCTGATTCAGCTAGGCGGCGTGATGCCCAATGTGGGGCTGCTGCCAACCAAGCGCATGAACAGCATCATCGCCCGCCTGGCCCGTCAATCAGGCAGCGAACTGCACCGCTACGAACTTCCCCCGGGATTGGAAGAGCTGCGCGTGCAAATAGCCCAGCGTGCCTTAAGGTCCGGCTGTCAATTCTCACCCAAAGACATTGTGATCACGTCTGGCGCAATCGAAGCGATCGACCTGTGCCTGCATGCAATTTGCGAACCGGGTGATATCGTGGCTATAGAATCACCGACCTATTTCGGCACGCTGCAAAGCCTGGAAGTTCACCGGCTGCGCGCGCTCGAAATCCCTACCCACCAGCGCGACGGCCTAAGCATCGATGCCTTGAAATTCGCCATCGAACATAACCCGATCAAGGCTGTTTTGGTCATCTCGAATTTTAATAATCCGTTGGGAAGCTGCATGCCGGATGACAAGAAAAAAGAACTGGTCGAGTTATTGAGAGACCATGACATTCCCCTGATCGAAAATGACGTTTCTGGCGAAATCTACTTTTCTGACAGGCGCCCCTCGACAGCCAAAGCATACGATACGCAGGGATTGGTCATGCTCTGTTCCTCCTTTTCCAAAGATATCAGTGGTGGCCTGCGTGTCGGCTGGGTGGCCCCGGGACGTTACAAAGCCAAATTAGAGTGGCTCAAGTTCACAGCCAACGCAGGCACGGCAACCCTGTCGCAAATGGCGGTTGCAGAGTTCCTGGCCAGCGGCGGCTATGACCACCACCTGCGGCATATTCGCCGCGAATACGACAGGAACGTCACGTTGATCGCGCAGGCGGTGACGCGCTACTTCCCGCCTGAAACGCGTGTTACCCGTCCCTCCGGCGGCATCGTCCTCTGGGTGCAGCTGCCGCAAAATGTCGACTCGCTCGACCTGTACAAGCTGGCCCTGCAAAACAAGATCACCATTGCCCCTGGCTATCTTTTCTCGGCCACAGACAAATACGCGAACTATATCCGCCTAAACGCGGCCGTCTGGTCCTACCCTGTTGAGCGCGCGGTAGAAAGGTTAGGAACAATGGTGACCGCAATGGCCCATCCCCCCGATTAGCTCCCTGAAAAGGACACATCGTCTCCAGCCAACACGTTATCCAGCGTACCGACCAGGAAATCGGCGTCCTCCCTATTAAAGACGATCGGCGGCTTCAGCTTCAAGACATTATGCAGCGGCCCGTCGATGCTCAACAGGATGCCATGCGCCATCATGCGCTCCACAATTTTGCTTGCTTCCTGCACGGCCGGTTCCAGGGTATCTGGATCGCGAACCAGTTCGATGCCGATGAACAACCCCAGCCCGCGCACATCGCCAATCAGTGGGTGCTTCTCCTTCAACGCTTCCAGCCCGTGCAGTAAACTTGCCCCGACCCGCAGGGCGTTCTCCTGCAGCCCTTCGTCGGCGATCACATCCAACACGGCCGTGCCCACCGCGCAGGAAACCGGGTTGCCGCCGAAGGTGTTGAAATACTCCATCCCATTGGCGAAGGCGTCGGCGATTTCACGCGTGGTAGCCACAGCAGCCAGCGGGTGCCCGTTGCCTGCCGGTTTGCCCATGGTCACAATATCAGGCACCACACCCTGCGTTTCGAAACCCCAGAAGTGGGTTCCTACACGGCCGAATCCGACCTGCACCTCATCAGCGATACAAACGCCGCCCGCCGCACGTACATGAGCGAACGCGTCCTGCAAATACCCCGCCGGCAGAACGATCTGCCCGCCGCAGCCCAGCACCGGTTCAGCAATGAAGCCGGCCAGTCCGCGATCCGCATCCAGCACCGCCTGTGCCAATTCACCAACATGCGCTGCGTACCGCCTGCCTATCTCGCGCTGGTACCCCTTATAAACCCCGCGGTAAGGATCGGGCATCATCGCCGTATGGATATGCGCCGGCGCCCCTTTGCCACCCGGCCCATCATGCTTATAAGGGCTGATATCAATCAGCGCCGCCGTATTGCCGTGATAGGCGCCGTCGATCACGATAAAATCCTCCGCACCCGTATAGGTGCGCGCCAAACGCAAAGCGAGTTCATTGGCCTCGCTGCCTGAACAGACGAAGAAGCAGACGTCCAGAGGTTCCGGCATGGTGGCCAACAGGCGCTCGGCGTACTGCACGATATTGGGATGCAGGTAGCGCGTATTCGTATTCAGCAGCGCCGCCTGCCCCGCCAGCGCAGCTACCACACGCGGATGGCTGTGCCCCACGTGGCACACATTATTGACCACATCCAGGTATGGGTTCCCATTTTCGTCGTAGAGATACTGCCCGCTGCCGCGCATAATCTGCAGCGGCTTCTCATACGATAGGCTCAACGACGGCCCCAGGTGTGCTTCGCGCCCGGCCAGGATCGCTTCCTTGCTCATCGGCGGCGTCTCCTGCCCAGCAGCAGACGCCAACCCGCAGGCCGTACGCAGCTGGTCGTGCAGCAGGCCCGGGGGCAGCGCCGCCAACCACGTCAACAGTTCCCAGGCCGGCCTTTCGCTGACAGTTAGATAGGCGTTCTCCGGTTCCTGCACTTTTTGGTAAGCCGACAGTGAAACACTGATGCACAGACGGATAGCGATCAACGCCGGCAGCAAGGCGACTTCCTGCTCTGTCAGGGGCAGCACCGCATGGTAGCCGCCAACAACCGCCGCCGCTGCCGCTGCCGGATCCTCTTTGTCCATCATCAAATACGCCGCAGCAATAGCCGGTTCAAAAATGATGCCGGAATAGACCATGTCACCAAAATCAATTAGCCCTACCACATGTCGCGGCGCCCTCGTGTCTGCCGACACCAGCAAATTATGGTCGTTGCCATCGCTGTGAATCACACTGCGCCGCAGCTCCGGCAGCAGGGGCGCCACCTCGGAGAGGAAACGTTCTAGAAACATATCCACCAGCGCTCGTTTCTGCGGATCGCCGATGTGCCCCACATACTGCGTAATAGTTTCTTGCGCATGCGCCAAATCCCAATGCAGTTTGCGGCCCATCGCCGGATGGCTAAAACCGAGCAAAGCGGCATCCAACTCCCCCAGCAGCTTCCCGCATTCAAGCAGCAGTTCCGTCGACTGCGGTCCCACTTCCGCCAGGGGCACGCCCGGCAGATGTTCGAGCAGACGCACAAAATGCACCTGCCCACTCTCTCCGGCCACCGCTGCCATCAGATCACCCATGATTGTTCTACACAGCCCGGGAACAGCACCCGCCAGCGCTCCCTGCTCGCCCAGATGCAGCATAGTCCGGTTCTGTAAATCAAGAACCGCTTCCTCGTCGGCCGATCCAGCGATCTTCAACACATAGGCCGCGCCGCTCGCCGTCTCCAGGTAGAAATTCTGGTCACGGTCGCTGGGCAGTTCCCGCACCGTCACGGCCGTGCAGTCAAAAAGATGCTGAGCCAGTTCAATCGCCTCGTCTCCCGAAAATTGCGGCCGTTGGTCCGCTACATCTAATATCATGAAAAACACCTCGCTTTGTCAGCGCCTAAGCCTCTCACTATTTTAGTATGACGAAGTCCTACTTCATCGCGACTGTCCGCTTCACAACATGCGCACAGCAAGTTTTCTGTGCTGGCCGCGAATTCATTCGTGGGCGAACTCATCTCACCAACCACCAGGAACAGCCCCATCAATGTCCCCAATTGCAGACGCGCCACCGGCCCTGTCCCTTGCAGCACCGCCCATTTGCCACTATTGTATGGTAATTCGTAGCACCTGTAACTTCAATTACATATTGACTACGCGAAATGGACGAGATTATCATGAACGAACTGCTGCACCAACCCGGCTTTTTGGGCACAAGCGCCAACTGGGCCGCCGACATGACCCTGGTCGTCAGCCTCTTTGTGGCGGCCCTCTTCACCACCGGTGTTTTCCTTGCCATGCGCGGCCAGTACAGCGCGCACCGCATGACGCAGACCACAGCAGCGATCATCAACGCCATCCTCGTCCTGTGGATGATGATCCTGCCTTTCCGTGACTTCGTCGTGCACCCCGATAATCCAGGCGGGCTGTCGGACACCGCTTTGCTGACCACGCGCATCCACGCCGCTGCCGGCTTGACGGCGCTCATCTTCGGTCTCTTCGTCACCCTGCGCGGCAACGGTCTTATGCCCAAGTTCCTGCAGTTCGACAACTACAAAGCATTCATGCGCGTCTCTTATGCCCTCTACATGCTGGCCACGCTGATTGGCATCTTCGTCTACATCACCTGGTTCGTCGGCAACCCCACGCCCCCCAGTTATTGATAATCAATAGCCAATCGCTAACAAGCAACAAACTGAACCCTAGGTTCCGAGAAAACTCGACGCCAATCGCAGGTTGAAACCAACTGTTGGCATTTGGCTGCTATAATGCGTTCAAATGGACCAGTGGAAGATACGAGTACTGACCGCAACACGCTTTTCGGTTTCTGTTTCTTGTTTTCTATTGGCTGTTATCGCTAACAGCTCCTCCGCCTGTCACAAAAACCGTTATCATGTCGTTTAGAAGGGTGGAAAACAGTGAGCAGCGGAGATGATGTGACCACGATAACCGACAGTCTGCTCTTGCAGCGCATCCAGCAAGGCGATACGGACTCCTTCGAAACCCTTTTCGATCGCCATTATGATCGCGTGTATGGTCTGCTCTACCGCCTGGTCGGCACGCGTGCTGAGGCAGAAGACCTGACCCAGGAAGTGTTTGTAAAACTGTACCAGCACGCCTTCCGCAAGCGCTTCTTACTGCCACGCCGTAAACAGAATATCAGCGCCTGGCTCTACCGCGTGGCTACCAACATGGGCTACGATGCCCTGAAAGCCAGAAAACGGCGCTGGCAGCGCGACACACTACTGCTGCCCGATCCAGGGGGCGGCCCCGGCGCCGAGCAGGTAGTCGCCCAACGAGAGGAGCAGGCGCAAGTACGTGCCGCCCTGGCGCGCCTGCCCAAACGCCAGGCACAGCTGCTGCTGCTGCGCCAAATGGGGCTCAGCTACGCCGAATGCGCCGCCGCCTGCGATGTCGCGCCCGGCTCTGTGGGCACACTGCTCAAACGGGCCGGTGACGCATTTCGCAGCGCTTATGAGGAAACAGCCGTATAGGCCAGCCGCCGATAGTCGAGCGTCAGGCTGCCACGCAGCGTGACGACTGCAAGAGGGAAGAACATGAACGAACAAGAAAAGGAACTGCAAGAGACTCTGAGCCAATTGTCCATCCTTGCCCCAACAGAGACGCCATCCAAATCGGCGGCCTTCTCACGCCTGCAGTCCCATGCCGCAACCCGCAACCCGCAGCCCGCATTAAACAACGGGGGCCAATCCATGCATAGAAAACGTGCGTTCGCCTTCGGCCTTACGGCTGTTCTACTCATCGCCATTCTCTTCAGTTTCCCAGTCGTTCGCGCCACAGCCAATGATTTTCTCGGTCTCTTCCGCGTGCAGAAATTCGCGCCTATCTCCATTTCACCGGGGCAGCTGGCGGTACTCGAGCAGCTGGCCGAAGAGGGGATGGCCCCGGGCGAACTGGAAATCAGACATGAACCAGGCGCAGCAGCTGCCGTCGATTCCCTCGCCGAAGCAGGCATCGAGACCGGGCTAAACGTGCGAACCATTGCTGCCCTGGGCGATCCTACGCAGATCAACGTCATTGACGGCGGCGACGGCCGTCTGCAGATCGATCTTGCCGCCGCCAGAGCGCTCATGGAAGCGGCCGGCGCTGATCCCACGCTGCTTCCCGACAACCTTGACGGCGCCGTCATTCAGGTCACCGTTTTCCCCGGTGTGCAGCAGGCGTGGGGCGAAGAGCTCACCTTCTTACAAGCGCCAAGCCCAATGGTCAACTATCCTGAGAACGCCGACGCGCAGGCTCTAGGCGAAGCGGTACTACAAGTCCTGGGCACCGAACCGCGTGAAGCGCACCGTATCGCCCAAAATATCGACTGGGCCGGCACCCTGTTAATGCCCATTCCCAGCGAGATGGTCACCTACAGCGAGACAACCGTAGACGGCGTCAGCGGCGTAGCTCTGAAACCAATGGACGGCAGCGGCGGCGCGCTGATGTGGCAAAAGGACGGCATCATCTACCTGCTCTCCACGCAGGGCAGCACGGATGACCTGCTAAACCTGGCGCAATCGCTACAATAAAATCGAATAGTCAGGTAGTCTACCAGTCGACAGCCGGGCAGTGGTCATAGTGGCAACCCGGCTGTCGGCTTGAGGCTGTTTGACTACGAATATGCATTCAGTGATCACCACGCGCAATTTGCGTAAAGAATTTGGCAGCAAAGTGGCCGTCGCCAACCTGACCATGGAAGTCCAGGCCGGCGAGATTTTTGGCTTTCTAGGGCCGAACGGCGCCGGCAAAACCACCTCGGTCAAGATGCTGCTCTCCCTGACTTACCCCACTTCCGGGACCGCTGCCGTGTTGGGCGAACCGCTTGGCGACCGCCTGACACGCGCGCGCATCGGCTACCTGCCGGAGCATTTCCGCTTCCATGAGTGGCTGACCGCCGCCGAGTTTCTAGATCTGCACGGGAATCTTTACGGCATGAGCAAAGTGCAGCGCGGTGAAGCCATCCCCCGGCTGTTAACCCTGGTCGGCCTGAGCGACCGCGCGAACAGCAAATTACAGGATTTTTCCAAAGGCATGCTGCAGCGTATCGGTCTAGCCCAGGCCTTGCTCAACGACCCCGATCTCGTTTTTCTCGACGAACCCACCTCCGGTCTCGATCCGCTGGGCAGACGGTTGGTGCGCGATATCATCAAGGGGCTGCGCGAACGGGGCACGGCTGTTTTTCTCAATTCACACCTGCTGAGCGAAGTAGAAAAAACCTGCGACCGCGTGGCCTTCATCCGCGAGGGAACGGTGCTGCAGACCTCAACGATAGAAGCGTTCGAACAAGAATCATTCCAGGTGATACTGCGCGTCGGGCAGCCGACGCCGCAGCTTCTGCACGGCCTGGCCCATTTCGATCCCGAGGTCGCTTTAGAAAGCGCCAACGGCCGGATCACCATGCGCCTGGCCGATGAAGAACAGCTGCCGCAAATAGCTGCATGGATCATTCAACAGGGGCACACGCTTTACGAATTCACGCCCACGCCGCTCTCGCTGGAAGATCGCTTCCTGCAAATCGTCGGCGAAGATGCCGGGGAAGGATAACCGGTCACCCTATGAGCCTATTCATCTTTGCCGAGCTGACCATCCGTGAAGCGCAGCGCCGCCGCATCCTCATCGTCGCCTTGATCATGGGCCTCGCCTTCCTGCTGCTCTTCGCCGTCGCCTTTCACTACGTCTATCTGCAAATGGAAAAAGACCAGGTCACCGGTGGCACCCAGGGAGAACTCGTCATCGGCTTTCTGCTGATGGCCGGCCTCTACGCCGCCAATCTATTAGTCATGGTCATTACCGTGCTCATCTCAGTGGCCGCCATCTCCGGCGAAATCGACTCGCACACTATTGATACGCTGCTCACCAAACCAGTGCGCCGCTGGGAACTGATCATGGGCAAATGGCTGGCCTACGTTCTAATGCTGATCGTCTACACGATCTTCCTGGCCGGCGGGTTGATGCTCATCGTCTATCTACGCGCCGGCTATTCGCTGAAGAACATCCCCTACGGCCTCGCCCTCATGATCCTACAGACCTTGATCATCCTGACCCTGACCATCGCCGGCGGCACGCGGCTCTCCACGCTGGCCAACGGGGTATTCGCCTTCACACTCTACGCCATCGCCTTCCTCGGCGGCTGGATCGAACAGATCGGCGCACTCTTCCGCAACGAAGCGGCCGTGAACATCGGCATTGTCACCAGCCTGATCATGCCCAGTGAAATCCTGTGGAAAAAAGCGCAGTCGATCTTCCAACCGCAGCTGGCGAGTTCACCCTTCGCTGCCGGACCTTTCTCGATCAGCTCCCAACCCAGTGACCTCATGATCTATTACGGCGTGTTCTATATGATCCTGTTTCTTCTTTTCGCCTTGTGGAGCTTCAAC
Organism: uncultured Chloroflexia bacterium; assembly: GCA_963767495.1. GTDB lineage: Bacteria > Chloroflexota > Anaerolineae > Promineifilales > Promineifilaceae > JAACFF01. Next base: position 832,402 of record CAVYDY010000003.1, on the reverse strand, counting down.
ACTCGCGATCTATAAGCAGCGGCACGATCTTTAGAGAACGGCACAAGACCAACCAATACTCAAAACAATGCGCCGCCTGGCCCGCCGCGAACCTAGCCTGGAAAGGCCAGGGTTACCCTCGTAAAATCGCCGCTGCTGCTGGTCACCGTGAGCGTTCCGCCGATGATGGCCATCAGGGTGCTGTGGAGACTTAACCCCTGGCCGCCTTCTGCGACCGGGGAGTCTTTGACAGGGAGACCCTGGCCGCTGTCTTCGACAATAATTTGCAGTTCCTGATCATCATAGGGCAGGATGCAATCTTGTCCAGCGGGTTCGCGGGCGCTGATCGTAAGGATAAACGGCCGTTCCGCAGCCGGATCACGACCGTGCCTGGCAGCGTTGCGTACCGCTTCGCGGGCGGCATAATAGATCACGCCGGCAGACAGGTCAGAGAGCTCATCGAGCCGTTCAGCCAGCGGCGGCGCCGCCTGCCACTGAACAGCATCAAAAGAAGCGGCATATTCCTGAGCCACGGTCCGCTGCAAAGCGGGCAGCAAGCCCAAGCGGGCCACTTCCGGCGCGCTTGTCAGCGGCAGTTCATGCAGCAGGTCGGATATCTGCCGGTGGGTACCGCCGAGCAGGGCCAGCAGCGCTTCATTATCCACCGCCCCATCAGCCTGAGCGGCGCTCAAGCGGATCATCGCCGCGTGCAGATCGGGTAAGATTTCATCATGCAGGACACGGCGTGTCTGCTGATCTACGACCTGCGTCTGCGTCAGCTGCCGGCGCTGTAGATCGATCAGACGCCGAGACAGCTCCGCGCCGGCCAGGGTATCGATGAGGCGTTCCCCGGTAACGGCGGCGATCTCTATCTCTTCCTGAGTATATAGGCCGCCACCCCGCTTTTCGCCGAGCATCAAGACGCCCGTCAGGCCGCGTTCACTCCACAGCGGGACGGCCCACACGGCACCGCCATAGAGAGCCGGATCGATGGACAGCGGTTCCGACTGCGATCCGCTGAATTGCCCCAGGAAAGGATACAGCGGCGGCAGATCGGCATCCTCGGCAGGCGGGAAGCTGAGCGGCTTGTCAACCAGCGCTGCCAGGGGCCCGACAGCAGCCAGGTAGGCGCGCCGGGTATCCAGTACATCCCGGCAGAGAGCATAAAAAGGGGCAGCCAGATCAACGCCTGCCGGGCCGGCGGGGATGAACAGGCGGTCATATAGTCCCTGGCTGGCCACAAACGGCCGTAAATTATCCATCAAGCGCTCCCGCTCCACGTAGGAGCGCCAGCTGACCAGGGCATAAAACAAAGTCATCAGCAAAGCCGCCAGCAGCAGGCCGTAGATGGGCGGGATCTCCAGGGTCACCGCGGCGGAAAACAGGACGCCGGCGCCCACGGCGAGAATAAGCGCGCGCTGCCACTGGCGGCGCAGGCCGCGGCGGGGCAGCGTTTTTCCTGTAAAGACTTCGTAAGAGACGATAGCCTGGCCCAACAAGACAATCACTACCGCGATCAGCGAAGTGACAAGCAGGTCCAGAACAGCCAGCATTACATCCGATTGCGCATACACCTCGGAAAGAAACGATTGGCGCGACAGCTGCCCGACCCAAAACAAGGCCACGGTAACAATAACCGCCACAAAGAAAAGGGCCAGCGAGGCGCCAACCAGCCACGGCCGTGCGCGGCGGCGTGCCAGGAGACCCATCACCCGCTCCGAGGGGCCCGGGTTGCGCAGGGCGTCGATGGAGAGGGCGATGCTCAACAGCATATAGAAAGAGAAACCGATCACCAGCAGGGGAATACCGCTTTCGGAACTGCGCAAGTATAAGAACCAACTGCCGAATCGCGGTGAATCGATACCCAGGGAGACGGCGGCGCTGATGATGCCGGCAACGCCCAACAGCAGCAAAACGGCGGTAAGGATAAGCCACGGCCGGTGGCGGCGGTGCAAGCGGGACTCACTATCGGTCCAATAACCCGCGTACCAGAGCATGATCACATACCAGAGGAAAGGCAGCGTGATCGCGGAAAGCAGCCCCAGCGACCACCAGAAGATGAGTGTATCCCAGCTGAGATTGATAAAGCCCAGCCCCAAAAGCGCCGAGTGACTGATGAAGAAAGCCGATCCCAGCAGCATGCCCCCGCCGGCCACCCAGATACCCCAGCGGCGGCGGTCCGAGTTAAGCAGCACAGTCAGGCCCAGCCAGGCCAGCAGGATGGCGTTGAATAGGGAGACGGCCAGGATGGCCCAATCAAAAAGCGGGCTGCCGGTCATACCTGGGGCGGCAGCCACACCTGCCATTCACCGCGATCGTCCTGCGCGCGCACGGTTCCATCCCCGTCCCAGGTGAGCAGCCGGCCGTGGTTGACGATGATCACGGCCCGCGTGCGAGCGACCTTTTCATCGCCGGTCGTCTGGTTCAGATTCCAGGCGGCATAGATCTGGCCGTTAACGCGGCTGATCGTCCGCTTGTCGCGAAAACCCATCCGCTGCGCGATCTGCTGATTGCTCAATCCCTGGGCCAGCAGCAGCGCCACCTGGCGCTCATTCGGTTCCAGTAGATCGAGGGGCGCGTTTTCATCTTTGTGACGCACTTCCTGCACACGGGATTCAACATCAGGATCAATGTAGCTGCGCCCGTTCACGGCATCTTGCAGCAGCGGCAGCACCATCTGCGGCAGAAGGAAATTCGATTTCCGCACATAAGCATAATGGCTGAGAATGCCCGCCTGGCGGAAAGCGCGGTAATAGGCGTCATCATCCTGAATGGAGTAGAAAACCACCGGCAGGCGCGGATATTCGCGGCGGACAGCCACGGCCGTTTCGATGCCGTTCATGGCGCCCGCCAACTGCACATCCATCAGGATTACATCAGGCGCTTCGGCAAGACAGCGCTCAACGGCCGCTTCCCCCGTCTCACAGTCGCCTATCACGGTGACCTGTCCCGTATTTTGCAGGCCCGCTTTCATCGCCAGGCGCAGTTTTTCGTTATCTTCAACAATCAAACAATTGAACATAGCCCAATTCTACCATCATGGAAGCAGCCGAAGAGGTGAACTTCCCCTGCGCTTACCAACCAGCCGTACGGTCATTAGAAAAAGCCAGCCTCTTTCTTCTTATCGCAAACGACGACCCGGGTCAAGCACCTGAGTGCTTCAGGTTGGCGCCTCAGGCGGTCGCCGTGCCGGCAGCAGTCAGGCTAGAGTAGCGGTGATCGTTGTTCTGTTTTCGATCGTCACTGCCGGCTGTTCACTGATTACTACTTTCTATCTCTGGAGCGTCTATGAATGAAAACGAGCCGTCACAAAAGCAGCACACCCTAGCCTACCTGCTACCGCTGGGGGTGGCCCTGGGACTTCTGGCGCAGTGGCTGTTCATCGGCGTGCCGCTGGGTATTTCCTGGTTCATTTTCATCATCGCCCTCCTGGCGGCGCTGCTGCTCAGCGGAGGGCGCGAAAGACTCCATGCGGCGCGGCGCAACTTGTGGTTATGGCCGGCGCTGCTCTTCTTCGCGGTCATGGTCTTCTTGCGCGCCAACCCGTTCTTGACTTTACTCAACATCCTGGCTGCCCTGGGGCTGCTCACTTTTATCTTTTATTATTATGCGGCAGGCACGGCCATTGACCTGCCGCTCTCCGGCATCCTGGCCCAGCCGTGGCGTATGGCAAGGCAGTTGCTCAACGGCATAGACGTCGTTGCCAGGGCGAATATCAAACCCCTGAGCGGAAGGCGCGGCCGCGGGCATGCGCTGGCTCCAGTACTGCGTGGCTCTGTTCTGGCCCTGCCGGTGATCATCGTTTTCACCCTTCTATTGGGCTCGGCCGACCTGGTGTTCAGCGCCACACTGCAGCGCATGCTGGGCCCGGATATCACCCTGTTGGCACCTTATGTAGGGCGTGGGATCTTCGCCATTCTGATCGCGATTCCTGCAGCCAGCGCCATGGCCGCCGCCATCCTTCGTGGTCTGCATCCTGCCGAAGATGATGACTCATGGATCGAACGTGCGGCCCGTCACCTGCCGCTGCGTCTCTCAATCGGCTCAACAGAAACGACGACGATCCTGCTCCTGGTCAGCGCTCTTTTCCTGGTCTTTATCCTGCTGCAGTTCCGCTACCTTTTTGGCGGCGAGGACAATATCAGCCGCGCCGGCTTCACCTACGCCAACTACGCGCGGCGCGGTTTCTTTGAGCTAATCCTGGTGGCCACCCTGTCACTGGCCCTGATCCTTGGCCTTAACTGGCTGACACGCCGCGAATCGAAGCAGCAGATCAAGGGATTCAACGGCTTCAGCAGCGTTCTCATCGGCCTGGTGCTGCTGCTCTTGGGCACCGCATTCTGGCGCATGCGCCTCTACGAGCAAGCCTATGGCTATACAGAGCTGCGGCTCTACGTCCTCGTCTTCGAGCTGTGGCTGGGCCTGCTGTTAATCTGGTTTCTAGTCACGCTATGGCTCGCGCCGGAGCGTTTTGCTCCAGGTTTCCTGGTCGTGATCCTCTGCTTTGTGGGCACACTCAACCTGATCAACCCCGACGCGCTCATCGTACGCCACAACCTGGCGCGCTACCGCGAAACGGGGGATCTCGATGTGTCTTACCTGGCGGGGCTATCTGACGACGCCGTCCCCGACCTGGTGGCCGCATGGCATGAGATTGAGGGAGACGACCAGTTAATCAACCTGCCGTACTGTTATGGCAACGACTGCACAAGCAGGATGGATGAATTCCTGAGCGAAAATCTAAACGGCCGTTATGAGTCCATGCTTGCCGACGACGGCTGGATGGATGGGCGCGCCTATCACCGGGCAAGAGTCCGCGCCAATCAAGCGCTGGCCTGTTTCCATGCGCCGCAGGCAGCAGCCGTCCATCTTGGCCATCTCAAAGTGCGCTGTCCCGCGCCAACAAGCAGCTAGCAGACCGTGAGGGTAACGCTATGCAAAAGTGGTTCATGTTCATCGCTCTAGCGATAATCTCCCTGTTTTCAGTCGCGCTGGTCGCCGCGCGCATGCTGTACAGCGGGCAGATCGCTTATACGTTCCTGGTTTGGAATCTGCTCCTGGCCTGGCTGCCGCTGCTGTTCGCCTGGCTGGCTGTGCGCTGGCAAAAACGGCCGTTTGTCGCCCTGGCAGCGGCCTTCATCTGGCTGCTCTTTTTCCCCAACGCACCCTACCTGGTGACCGATCTGATCCACCTGCGGGCCATCGATCCCGTCCCCCTGTGGTATGACCTGATCCTGCTGCTCAATTACGCGCTGCTGGGCCTGTTTCTGGCCTTCGTGTCCCTGCGCATGATGCAGGGGCTGGTTGGCTCTCGTTTTGGCGGCGCCGCTGGTTGGCTTTTCGTTCTGCTGGTCCTGGGGATCAGTGGATTGGGTGTCTTTATCGGCCGTTTCTTGCGCTGGAACAGTTGGGATCTATTTCTACGGCCGTTGTCTCTGGTAAGCGATGTCTGGGCAAGTCTGGGAGAGCCAAGAACCGCAGCCATATCAGGCCTACTGGCCCTGCTCCTTTTCTTCGGCTATCTCGTCTTCTCCATCGCCCCGGCCCAAAACGCCGGTCTACAGCAAAACAGCACCAGTAATCCATAAGCGGCAGCACCAGTCGCTATCATAAAAACTGAAAGAACAGCCGCTAATTGCCTGTCGCTGAAAATGTCATCATACGCCTTGTAGGATAAACTCTTACCGAAGTACAGAAAGGAAGCGGTATTATCCACAACGAAAGTCGCGGCGGTCAATTTTCACCCGGAAAGGACATCACCGCGGACGATTTACACAGCAACGACATCATTCAGCATAGTAAAGAGGATGGAGCTAAATCATGAACTATCGAAGTTTTGGACGAACCGGCTGGCAGGTATCAGAAATTAGTTTTGGCGCCTGGGCGCTGGGCGCGGATTGGGGGCATGTGAGCGATGAGGATGCACTCGATGCTCTTCACGCCGCCCTTGACGAAGGCATCAACTTCATCGATACTGCCGATGTGTATGGCGATGGTCGCAGCGAGCGGCTGATCGCGCAGGCCCTGAGAGAGCGCTCCGAGCAGGTCCATGTAGGCACCAAAGCGGGACGGCGGCTGGACCCCCACGTTGCCCCCGCCTACAACCGCCAGAACCTGACCGCTTTTGTTGAGCGCAGCCTGCGCAATCTGGATGTAGAAGCGCTGGACCTGGTGCAGCTGCACTGCCCGCCCACCGATGTTTACTACATGCCGGAAACATTCGACGCGTTGGACGGCCTGGTGCAGGAGGGCAAGATAAAATATTATGGCGTCTCCGTGGAAAAGGTTGAAGAAGCGATCAAAGCGATGGAATTCCCCAACGTGCAGAGCGTGCAGATCATATTCAACATCTTCCGCCAGCGTCCCGCCAAGCTCTTTTTCAGGCTGGCCCAAGAGAATCAGGTCGGTATTTTGGCCCGCGTACCTCTCGCCAGCGGCCTGCTCACCGGCAAGATGACCCCACAAACTGTCTTTACCGCCGATGACCACCGCAATTACAACCGCCACGGTGAAGCATTTGATGTCGGCGAAACCTTCTCCGGGGTCGATTACGCAAACGGGCTGCAAGCGGTTGAGCGCCTGCGTCCTCTGGTGCCGGAAGGGGCCACGATGGCCCAATTCGCCCTGCGCTGGATCCTGATGTTCGAGGCCGTTAGCTGCGCCATACCCGGCGCCAAGAACCGGACACAGGCCATTGATAACGCCCAGGCCGCCGATCTCCCCGCCCTCACGCCAGAAACAATGGCGCAGGTCGAAGCGATCTACGACGAACTGATTCGCGAAGAAGTGCACCAACGCTGGTAAAGCCTGGCTGGCACAAGAATCTTTCACGGCGTGTCAATAGAACTACTGGCACGCCGTTTTTTGATTTCCCACTTGACAATCAAAGCGGAAGTCATTAAACTGATGTTACCGGTCACATGACCGGTAACATGGCCTCATTACTATTGACCGGCCATAGTTTACGATTGACAGAATAGCCTTTGGCGAACCAGGAATTCGAGCGTGGCTAAGAACCGGGTTACAATCCGCGATGTCGCCGCTCAAGCAGGCGTCTCCCATCAGACCGTCTCGCGCGTCATCAATGACCATGAGCGTGTGCTGCCGGAAACGCGCGAGCGGGTCATGGTTGCCATCGATGAGCTCGGTTATTTCCCCAACGCCCTCGCCCGCTCTATGGCTCGCGGCACCAGTCGCACCATCGCCTGTCTGGCTCCCAACCTCACCGACTTCACCTTCGCCAGTCTCATCAATGGTGCGGAGACCGAAGCGCGCAAGCATGGATACTTCTGGCTCTCTTCTTCAGTACCTGACGTTTCTTCCTTTGTTGAATTGGCCGGCGATCTGGTAACCAGCCGCCGCGTTGATGGACTGCTTGTCATCAACCCTTATGCGGACGAACGGCACACAAAGCTGCCAGATGACTTTCCAATTGCCTTTCTCGGAGCGCGGCCGCGCGAAGGCGGGATCAATTCTGTGGCCCTCGAAGATGTCACGGTCGGGTATGATGCGACCCGCCATCTGCTTGATTTACAGCACCGTGATATCGCCATGATTACTGGGCCCATGCGCGAGGATGCCACGCAAGATCGCTGCCAGGGATGCGAACGCGCCCTGTTTGAAGCCGGGATCAAGCTGCAGAAACAAAAGGTGATTGAAGGGAACTGGTCCGCCCAATCTGGCTATGACGCCTTGATGCAGTTGGCCACGGCCGGTAATCTACCCAGCGCCATATTCTCCCAGAATGACCTTATGGCTGCTGGTGCGCTGCGCGCGGCGAGAGACCTGGGGCTTAACGTGCCTACTGATCTCTCACTGATTGGCGTCGATGACATTCCCCTGGCCGCTTTTCTTGAGCCGCCGCTGAGCACATTCCGCCAGGATTTTCAATTGATCGGCCGTGAAGCGGCCAAACTGCTCATTCAAAGCATTGACCAACCAGATGCCCCGAGCCACCAAATTCGTTTACCCGCCGAACTGATCGTCCGTCGATCAACGGCCGTTTTTGAGCCAAATCGTTAACTATGTATTGTCGTGTTTCAAGAAGGAGGTGTTGATTCAGCGTAGAAGACAAAGAAAGGTGTTCAAGGAAGAAAATTTAGGGTACGCGGAAGGACCTCCACGTACCCGGGTGATAGTGATTTGCTCGCAAACAAAATGCACTCTCACCCCCTATCTTACCTGCTAATTCAATCTTATACAGTACGTCTAACGTACGAGGAGACGAAGATGCGTAAGTCGCATAGAAATCTTATTCTTGTATTCTCCCTGCTCATTCTGTCTGCGGCCCTTGTCGCCTGTGCCGCCCCCGCAGAACCTGAAGTCGTTGAAGTGCCCGTTGAAGTCACTCGTGTGGTCACTGAAACAATCATTGAAGAAGGTGAGACCGTCGAGGTAACGCGCGTTGTAACTGAAACGGAGACCGTGACCGAGGTCGTCACCGAAACTGTGACCGAGACCGAATATGTCCCAGCGGAGCCGATCATTTACAACTCCTACAACAGCGATCCCGAACCCCGCGCGGTAGATGAAAAACTCGTCGCCATGTGGAACGAGGCCAATCCAGATAGACAGCTCCAGCACTCCATCGTCAACCATGAAGATTTCAAACAAGCAATTCGTGCTTATCTGGTCGCCGATCCGGCGCCCGATGTCATGACCTGGTTTGCCGGCAATCGCGCTCGCTTCTTCATCGACAAAGAGCTGATTATGGACATCAGCGATGTCTGGGAAGAAGAAGGCTGGAACGAAGATTACCCCAAGGGTTTCCGTGCCATGTCTGAAGTAGACGGCAGCGCCTACTTCTTACCCTCCAACTGGTACTGGTGGGCCATGTTCTACCGCCAATCCGTATTTGACGAGTATGACATCGCACCGCCCGAAACCTTTGATGAACTCCTGGCCGCCTGCGACACATTGAACGAGAACGACGTGATTCCAATCACCATCGGCACCAAGTTCCGTTGGACAGCCGCCGCCTGGTTCGACTATCTGAACATGCGCGTCAACGGTCCTGAATTCCATCGCGACCTGATGTTGGGCAAAGAAAGCTATGAGGATCCACGTGTAAAGGAAGTCTTCACCGTCTGGAACCAGCTGTTTGAGCATAACTGCTTCATCGATGATGCCGCCGCTTACAGCTGGCAAGAAGCCATGGACCCCTTCAACCAGGGTGAGGCCGCCATGTATCTTATGGGCCAATTCATTCTCGATAGTGTTGCCGAAGAAGTCGTCGATGATGTCGATTTCTTCCAATTCCCAATCATCGATGCATCCGTACCGATTGGCGAAGATGCCCCCACAGATGGCTACTTCATCGCCAACGCCGCACAGAATCCCGAAGGGGCCAAAGAGTTCCTGGCCTGGTTAGGCGGCGTCGAAGCGCAAACAGTCATGGTTGAAGATCTCGGTCGTATCGCCGTCCACGGCGGCGTCGACCGTGATCTCTACCCGCCGATGACTCAAAAAGGCATTGAACTTATCGAAAGCGCAGATCTGGTTATGCAGTTCTACGATCGTGACACGACGCCGGAAATGGCGGACGTCGGCATGAACGGCTTTATGGCTTTTTGGGACAACCCGGAGGCTATTGATGACATCCTTGCCGAGATGGAAGCTACTCGTCTGGAGATCTTCGTCGAAGATTCCGAGTAAGCTGTAGTCGCTAGTTTCACTGGCGTGAAATGTGGTCCTAAACCGGCTGCATTTCACGCCAGTTGAGAGGCAACCCACCATGACGGCCACGACCTCCCCCCCACGCGAAGCAAGCCCAAACGCAAGATCAATTGGGTGCCATACATGTTCCTGATCGGCCCCTTGATCATTTACCTGGTATGGATCATCGCCCCCATGTTCTATACCTTCTACCTCAGTCTGACTGATTGGGACGGCATCTCTCCGGAAATAACCTACGTCGGCCTGAAAAACTTTGAATCACTGTTCGGCAGCCTGGGTAAAAGGATACCGTCCGCCTTCCAATATTCGCTCGTCAACAATCTGCGCTGGCTTCTCGTCTTCATCACTGTGCCCGTGGCCATAGGCTTGTTCCTGGCCATGCTGCTCAACCGCGATATCCGCGGCGACCGTGTATTCAAAGTCGGCATCTTCCTCCCCCAGGTCTTATCCTTCGCCGTGGTCGCCCTAATCTGGGCTTGGGTCTATAACCCGCGCGACGGCCTGATTAATTCCTTTCTGTTCAGCGTCGGCGTGGAGGATCCGCCTGGCTGGCTGGCCGACAAGGATCTGGCCATCTGGTGCATCATTATTGCCGCTTCCTGGCGGCAAATCGGCTATATTATGATCCTCTATGTCGCCGGTCTAAAAAATATCGATCCCACCATACTCGATGCCAGCACGGTGGACGGCGCCAACGGCTGGCAAACGTTCCGGTTTGTTGTCTTTCCTATGCTGGCCCCAATTACGACCATTGTCATCATCATCTCCGTCATTGATTCCTTACGCGCGTTTGACCTGGTGCAAATCATGACCCGCGGCGGCCCGGCCAATTCAACCAGTGTGTTGGCCAACCTGATGTACATCCAGGCTTTCAACAATTATAAGATGGGTGAAGGAGCGGCCACGGCCGTAATCCTTTTTGCCATCAGCTTCGTCTTCATTGTCATTTACCTGTGGCGTGTAATGCGCGACGAATTGGATTATTAAGGAGTAGACGCATGACCCTACCAGACGAAGCACTGGCTCCGAGCCATACGACTCATGCCGTTACCGGCAAGAAGAAAAAGGGGCTTAGCTGGCAGCGCCTCACCCTCTATATTTTCTTAGTCGTCTTTACCCTGATCTATATGATGCCCTTCTTCAGCGCTATCATCACGTCAGTGCGTACGATGGACGATATCAGCCTCAACGGTTTCTGGAGCATCCCCCAGGAACTCACCCTCCAGAACTATGCTGACGCCTGGACGCAGGGCAATGTCAGCCGCTACCTGCTCAACAGCTTTATCATCACTATTCCGGCGTTGGTCTTGACTATCTTTCTCTCATCCTTGTCCGCATTTGCCCTGGCGCGCTACCGTTTCCGCCTCAACCGCCCCGTCTTCTTTATGTACGTAGCCGGCACCATGCTGCCCTTTCAGATTCTGCTTTTGCCCGTGTTCCTGATGATGAACCGGGTTGGTCTCTATAACACGTATCAGGGTGTGATCCTCATCCACATCGCCTTTCAGCTCGGTTTCTGCACATTTGTCTTGCGCAATTTCATGCGCACCCTACCGGGAGAGATTTTTGACGCAGCGCGTATTGACGGCGCCAGCGAATTTGGCACCTACTGGCGAATTGCCCTACCATTGTCTCTTCCCGGCATCGCCGCCATCGCCGTGCTGGAATTCACCTGGATTTTCAATGACTATCTATGGGCCTTGATCCTTATTCAAGATGACAATCTCAAGCCAGTAACCGCCGGTCTATCCAGCCTGCAGGGGCAGTTCGTCACTAACTGGCCGCTGGTCGTCTCCGGCGCGCTGCTGGCTGCTGTGCCAACATTGGTCGTCTTCTTTCTCCTGCAGCGCTATTTTATCGGCGGACTAACCTTGGGATCATCCAAATAGAAACAAAGCCTTTCAGCGTTTCATCAAGCCAGCCGGGACAGAATTGACTGGCTTGATGACTTATTTCAAGGAACCAACGTACCATGCTGCCATTCCGAAGAACCAGCAAACTGCAGCCAAATGATTGGGAAAACCCGCAGGTCGTGGCCATCAACAAACGGCCTGGCCATACGCGCGCCATCCCATATCCAACGGCCGAATCCGCTTTGAGCGGACATGATACAACGTCTCCCTGCTTCCAACTGCTGAACGGGCCCTGGCAGTTCCATTATCTGCCCAACCCGGACGCTGTTCCCGAAGCCTTTTTCACCGGCGAACTGGATACCCTGGCCTGGGATCCAATCGCAGTACCCGGCAACTGGACACTGCAAGGCTATGACAAACCAATCTACACCAACGTCAAAATGCCCATCCCGCTTGATCCGCCACGTGTTCCCCAGGAAGACAACCCCACCGGGCTGTATCGCAAATCATTCACCATCCCCGAAGCGTGGAACGAAAGCCGCATCGCTGTTAATTTCGAAGGCGTTGAGTCTGCCTTCTACCTCTGGGTGAATGGACAGTTCGTCGGCTACAGCCAGGGGTCACGCCTGCCCGCCGAATTCGATCTGACCAGTATCGTTTCGCCGGGAGAAAACGAGCTGACGGCGATGGTCATCCGCTGGTCCGACGGTTCCTACCTGGAAGATCAGGATCATTGGTGGATGGCCGGCATCTATCGTGATGTCTATTTAGTCGCCCGCCCCCAGATTCAGATCGCCGATTATGCCGTGCGCACTTTGTTCGATGCGGCATACGAAGACGCTGTCCTGGAACTGCATGCTGATCTTGAATCCTTCACGGAAGAGACGCCTGACGGCTGCACGCTGACCATGCAGCTGTTCAGCGACCAGGGTGAGGCGGTTTTCGATATCCCCGTTTCGAAAGCATTGGCCCGGAATTCCCGCGAACCGGCATCGCTCGTTTTGCAGGCGCCTGTGCACAGCCCGCGCAAATGGACGGCCGAAACGCCCAATCTCTACACCATCCTTCTCACGCTCAGCGACAGCCGTGGTACTGCCCTGGAATATCTCAGCTGCAAAATCGGCTTCCGGCAGGTAGAAATCAAAGAAGGACGGCTGCTGCTCAACGGCCGTCCCCTACTGCTCAAAGGCGTCAACCGCCACGAGCATGATGATCGCCACGGTAAGACGATCAGCGAAGCGAGCATGATCGCCGATATCCTGCTGATGAAACAATTTAACATCAACGCCGTGCGCAACAGTCATTACCCCATGCACCGGCGCTGGTACGAACTGTGCGACGAATACGGGCTCTACGTTATCGACGAGACCAACATCGAGGCACACGCCCTTGAGCGCAGCCTCTGCCGCGACCCAGAGTGGACAACCGCTTTCGTCGAGCGCGGCAAACGCATGGTGCAGCGAACCAAAAACCATCCCTGCATCATTCTATGGTCTTTAGGCAACGAGAGCGGCTATGGCCCCAACCACGACGCCCTTGCCGGCTGGATTCGCGGCGCTGAGCCTACGCGACCGCTCCACTATGAAGGGGCGATCAGCCACCGCGATGGCCGGGCGTGGGGAGAAGGCTCTCTGGCCACAGACATCGTCTGTCCCATGTACCCACACGTGCATGAGATCGAAGCATACGGCCGTAATCCGATCAGCGACCGGCCCCTAATCATGTGTGAGTACGCCCACGCCATGGGCAACGGCCCCGGCGCACTCTACGAATACTGGCAGGTCATCCGCACCCATGACGCGCTGCAGGGCGGTTTCATCTGGGATTGGATTGACCAGGGCCTGTTAAAAACTGACGAGAACGGGGCTGACTACTGGGCATACGGCGGCGACTTCGGCGACACCATCAATGATGTCAACTTCTGCATAAATGGCCTTATCTGGCCCGACCGCACCCCCCACCCCGCGCTCTATGAAGTAAAAAGTGTTTACCAGCCGGTCCAGGTAAAGGCCCTCGATTTAGCTGCTAGACAGCTGTCCGTGAGCAATGAATACGCCTTCACCAACCTGCAAGCCCTGGCCGCCGCATGGGAATTAGCCGCGGATGGGGAGCCGCTGCAAACCGGCACACTGCCGCCGCTTAACATTCCTCCTGGCGAGCAGCAGACCATCACCATCCCTGTAGATAATCCGGACCTGCGGCCCGGCGTTGAATGTTTCCTCACGCTGCGCTTCACGCTGGCCGAAGAGACCCCGTGGGCCGGCGCCGGGCACGAAGTCGCGGCGGCGCAGTTCCTCATGCCTTACGTGGCGCCCACCCCGCAGCCCGTACGTCTCAGCTCTCTGCCCACTTTGACACTCAAGCAAACAGACGAAATGGTCGCTGTAAGCGGTGACAGCTTCCAACTCAGTTTCAACAGAACCAACGGCAGGATCGTTTCCTGGACCTATCAGGATACCCAACTGTTCGCTTCCGCTCCCTCGGTGAACCTATGGCGCGCACCGACCGACAACGACGGCATAAAGCTTGACGGCGAACGGCCTCAGCTGCTTACCGAATGGCTGAAAGCCGGCCTGGACAACTTAGATCATGAGGTCGCGGAGATAGTTATCGAGCAGCCGGCGCCACAAAAAGTTGTCATTCACACGCGCGCGCGCGCCGGTTCGACAGCATCACCGGACGCCCTGGCTTACGAGCAGACGATCACGATCCTGGGCAATGGCGAATTACTGCTGGAAAATCGGTTATCGACGCATGATGGGCTGCCCCCGCTGCCGCGCATCGGAATGACCATGATGCTGCCCGCCGGTTTTGAAGAGATGACCTGGTTTGGCCGCGGCCCGTTCGAGAACTATCGCGATCGCAGCAGCGGCGCCCTGGTTGGCCGCTACAGCAGCAGTGTCAGCGATCAATATGAACCGTATATCCTGCCCCAGGAGCACGGCAACCGCAGTGATGTACGCTGGGTTGCCCTGACCAACAATGCGGGGGCCGGCCTGCTGGCCGCCGGTATGCCGCTGATGGAAGCCAGCGCCAGTCATTTCACAGCAAATGATTTATTCGCCGCCGCACATACGCATGAATTAACGGCGCGCGCCGAAACCATCCTCAATCTCGATCTCATGCAAATGGGGCTGGGCAGCGCCAGCTGCGGACCGGCAACGCTGCCATCCTACATAATCGCGCCCGGTGACTACACCTTTTGCGTGCGCTTACGGCCGTTTGCAAGCAGCGACGCCCCTCCCGGCGTATTGGCTCGCACCGCGTTGCCAGGTGAGGATTAGTCCATGCCAGCAGTGAACCACCTCTACGACGTCTACATATTCGATCTCGACGGCACCGTCTATCTCGGCGATGCGCTGCTGCCAACCGCTGCGGAAACGATCACGGCACTGCGCGACAGCGGCAGGCAAACGCTCTTCCTATCCAACAATCCGACAAAGACCAGACAGGGCTACGCCGCCAAATTAACCCGCCTGGGGCTGCCCACCCCGGTGGCAGACGTCGTCAACTCCTCTTCCGTCATGGTTGACTTTCTAGGCCAGGAGATACCCGGCGCGCGCCTCTTTGTTGTCGGCGAAGCGTCGCTCTGCGAGGAACTGGCGGCAGCAGGCTTTGAAATGGCCGGTGAAGCCCGCCAGGTTGATGCCGTGATCGCTAGTTTCGACCGTACCTTTGACTACCGCAAACTGCAGATCGCCTTTGACGCCATCAGCGGCGGCGCCCGTTTTTTTGCCACCAACGCCGATCGCTACTGCCCCGTCCCGGGGGGCGGCCAGCCTGACGCCGCGGCCATGATCGCCGCCATTGAAGCGTGCACGAATACCAGGGTAGAAGCGGTCGTCGGCAAGCCCTCCGCCTATATGGCCGAGACCATCTTACGTCTCGCTGAACGCCCGCCGGCGGCATGCATCATGATCGGCGATCGTTTGGAGACGGATGTCCTAATGGGACTGAATGCGGGCATGGCCGGCGCGCTCGCGCTCACCGGGGCAACCAGTGAAACCGATCTGGCTGATTCATCCATCAAACCGACTTACGTACTTCACGCCCTTAGCGACTTGTTGGCTCAGGAGAAAAATTGAGTAGGTCAGCCAGCCAATCAGCAGATCAGCCAGACAGCTGATAGGTTGATTGGTGAAGCGGCTGACTGGCTAACTATCATGTCCTCCACATTTCTACTTGGTATCGACCAGGGAACAAGCGGCAGCAAAGCGATAATAATCGATGATGAAGGCAGTCTGTGCGGCCGCGGCTACCGCCCATTGGCGCGGCTCTATCCGCAGCCGGGCTACGTAGAACAGGACCCTCATGCGGTCGCCCAAAGCGTCTCCGGCGCCATTGCAGATGCCATTGATGAGGCAGGCTGCGCTCCTCAGCAGATCGTCGCCTGTGGTATTACCAGCCAGCGCAACACCGAATTTGCCTGGGACAGGCGGAGCGGCCTGCCCATCGGCAATGCCATTACCTGGCAAGATCTGCGCACCGCGTCAATTTTGCAGGAAATCCAGCAGCTGCCCTTCGCCTCCCAGGCCCGCTGTCGGCTGGGCTACCCGCCCGGCACCTATATGACGGCCGTGCACCTCGTCTGGCGCATGCGCCATCAAGAGCAGCTGCGCCTTGCTGCCCAAGAAGGCTCTCTGCAGCTGGGTCTCTCCGCAGCATGGCTGCTCAGGGCGCTGGGTCACCCATCTGAGCATGCCATGGATACATCGCTCGTCCAGGCCATGGGCCTGTATGATTTCCGCAGCGGCGAATACTGGCAGGAATGGTTAGATTGGATCGGCGTACCAGAGAATGCCCTGCCGCAGGCGACGCCAACGCTGCACGATTTCGGCGTCTTGCGGGCAGCGGGATCAGACGGCCGTTCCGCGGAAATCCCCGTGCGCGCCATGATTGGCGACCAGCAGGCCGCGCTCTTCGGCCACAGCAGCCGCCGGCCCGGCGATGCCGAATGCACGCACGGCACCGCCTCTTACATCAAGGTATTTCTCGGCGACCAGGCGCCGCAGCAGGAACTGATCAACGTATACTGCGCCTGGCACCTGGGCGACGAGCAAACCTACTGCCTCGAAGCGCCGACTACTGTCACCGGCGCGGCCATACGCTGGATGCGCGACAATGCGCACCTATTCGACGAATACGAAGAGATGGATCTCCTGGCCGGAAGCGTCGACGATTCCGGCGGCGTATTCTTCGTGCCCGCCTTCACCGGTATGGACATCCCCAATAACAATCCCAACACGCGCGCCACGCTCTTTGGCCTTACCCTGGGTCACCATCGCGGCCATATTGCCCGCGCATTCTTTGAATCCGTCGGCTACCAGGTGCGCACCATTCTGGAGACGATTGATACAGAAGCAAACGTCTCCGTTGAACAACTGCTGGTTGGCGGCGGCCTCTCCGCCAGCGATCTCGCCTGTCAGATTCAGGCCAATCTTGCGGGCATTCCCGTCCTGCGGCCGACCTTTAGCGAAACCACCGCCTGGGCCGCGGCCTTACTGGCCGGCCTCGGCGCGGATATCTGGCCATCTCCCGACGCCCTACCCCCTCTCCCGGGCAGTTATGACTGCTTCGATCCCGAGCTCGACACGCAGTCACGCGACAGCGGCTATCAGCGCTGGCAGCGAGCTATTGAACTCGCTTCAGCCTGGGGTCATGACATCCCCTAACAACGAGCATTTTGGTTTATCGGGCACGAAACGTATAATTCCGCATTCCGAAATCCCAAACCCGAGTTCATATGATGCCACATTCCGAATTCCACACGCCGCACGCTCCCGACTGGGTCAAAGACGCCGTCTTTTACCAGATATTTCCCGACCGCTTTTCCCGCAGCCCGCGCATGCGCCATCCGCGCGGCATTCGTCTCAAACCGTGGGGCAGCCCGCCTGAAGAGCAGGGGTACCAGGGCGGCGATCTGCATGGCATTGTCGACAAGCTCGAGTATCTACAGTTTCTGGGCGTCAACACACTCTATCTCAATCCCATCTTCAGCTCCGCCTCCAACCATCGCTACCATACCTACGACTACTACCAGGTTGATCCGCTGCTGGGCGGCAACGATGCCCTGCGCGAACTATTGGATGCCGCCCACGGCCGTCAAATGCGCGTCGTCCTCGATGGCGTCTTCAACCATGCCAGCCGTGGCTTCTGGCAGTTCCACCACATCCTGGAAAACGGCGGAAATTCTCCCTATATCGACTGGTTCTTCGTCAATGATTGGCCGTTACGGCCGTACAACCATGACGCCGCCAACCCGCACAACTATGTCAGCTGGTGGAACCTGCCCGCCCTGCCCAAATTCAACACCGATAACCCCGGCGTGCGCGACTACCTGTTAGGCGTCGCCCGCCACTGGATTGAATTCGGCATCGACGGTTGGCGACTCGATGTCCCAGGAGAAATCGACGACGACCAATTCTGGCACGATTTTCGTGCCGAGGTCAAAGGCGCCAATCCCGACGCCTACATCGTCGGCGAGATCTGGACCCCGGCCCAGCGCTGGCTGCAAGGGGACCAGTTTGACGCCGTCATGAACTACCAGTTCACTGTCCCTGTGCTCAACTTCACCGCCGCGCAAACGCTGCGGCTCGATTACCACAAGAGCGAATATGACCTGGCGCCGTTTGACGCGCCCCAATTCGCAGCCGCCGTTGAGCGCATGTACGCCCTCTACAGCTGGGAGATCAACTACGCCCAGCTGAACCTGCTCGACAGCCACGACACCGCTCGCGCATTATGGATCATGGGCGAAGACAAGAGCGCCCTCCGTCTGGCCGTCTTCCTACAAATGACCATGCTCGGCGCGCCCTGTATCTATTACGGCAGCGAAGTCGGCCTCTCCGCCGCAGATGATCCCTACTGCCGCGGCGCTTTCCCCTGGCATGAGGAAGGCAGCTGGGACATCGATCTGCTGTCGTATTACCGCCAGCTCACCACCCTGCGTCACAACTTGCCCGTCCTTCGCCGCGGCACCTTCGAGTCTCTCTATGCGCATGATCAGGTCTACGCCTTCCACCGTGTCCTGGCCATACCCGACGGCAGCGCACCGTATGAAGCACTGGTGCTGGTTAACGCCGGGAGTTCAGCGACGGCCGTTGATCTCCCCCTACCACCCGGCTCCGCCGCCACCTATATCCAGGCGTGGCCGGCCGAAGAAACGACCTACCACGCCGAAGGACAGCGGCTCTCGCTCACACTCCCCCCGCGCGCCGGCCTCGTCCTCGTTAACGCGTGATCACTTAACCCCGCTCTCACAAACGAAGAATTCCTTGACATTGGTTCAAATTTTGCTAATATTTCAATATCAAATATTTTGATGTCAAAATAAATGGTTGGATTCTCAGTTATGAGCACCAAGTATGAGGGGACACCTGAAGAAGTAGCCGCCCTTGATCTCTACATCAAGCTTTCCCGCGCTGCCGAGTCAGCTACCCACCACATCAACCGCCACTTGCAGGCAGAGAATCTCACCATGAGCCAGTTTGGCGCCCTGGAAGCGCTCTATTTCCTGGGACCACTGCGGCCCGGCCAGCTGGCGCACAAGATCCTAAAAAGCGGCGGCAATATGACGCTAGTAATCAACAATCTGGTCAAGCGCGGGCTGGTGACCAGGCAGCGGCGCGAAGAGGATCGCCGCTGCATCGATATTGAGATCACTCCCGCAGGCCAGACGCTTATCGCCAACATTTTTCCACGCCATGTGGCTGGCATCGTGGATACAATGAGCGTCCTTAGCGAAAACGAGCAGGAACAACTGTCTGCCCTGTGTCGTAAACTCGGCCTGGCCGCGGCCAACAACCAGCCGCCATCTGAATAGTGCAAATTAGAAGGACTGCCACAGACTATGAAACCCATTCAAGGCATTCACCATATCACAGCCATGGCCGGCGATCCGCAGGCCAATATCGACTTTTACCACACTCTGCTCGGCCAGCGCCTGATCAAGAAAACGGTCAATTTCGACGATCCCGGCACCTACCATTTCTACTTCGGCGATGAGACCGGCACGCCAGGCACCATCCTCACCTTCTTCCCCTGGCCAGGCGCCGTGCGCGGCCAGCGTGGCAACGGGGAGGTGGCAGCCACCGCCTATACCATTCGCCCCGGTTCCTTAGACTACTGGCAAGAACGGCTGGCCGCTCATGGCGTCACGCCTGGCCAACTGCAGAAACGCTTCGGGGCCGACGTACTGCCCTTCCAGGATTCGGACGGCATGATCGTTGAACTCATTGTCGATGAAGGCCCGGCAGCCATTGACATCTGGGAGGACGGCCCCATTCCCAGCGAACACGCGCTGCGCGGGTTTCACAGCGTCACGCTGTGGGTAGCGGAAACAGCCGGCACGGCCGATCTGCTGACGAAATCCCTGGGCTACACATTCGCCGGGCAGGAAGGCAATCGACACCGCTTCCACGCCGCCGGGAACAACACGGGACACACCATCGACCTGCTGGAAAGAGCCGGTCAGCCCTTCGGCCGTCTCAGCGCAGGCTCCGTACACCATATCGCCTTCCGCACCGTGGACGACGAAGAACAGCTGGAATACCTGGCCGCCTTGCGCCAGGATGGCTACAACGTCACGTCGGTCCAGGATCGCCAATACTTCCACTCCATCTATTTCCGTGCTCCGTCCGGCGTGCTCTTCGAAGTCGCCACGGACGCACCTGGCTTTCTCTACGATGAACCGCGCAGCGCGTTGGGCACAGATCTCAAGCTGCCGCCCTGGTTGGAACCGCAGCGCGCACGTATTAGCGAACGGCTGCCCCCCATCCAGACCTCCGGGGTTTCTTGAACGGCTTGGCGAGACCAGAACAGCAGCAAAACCCCTGAGGTCTAAATGAAACTACAACTTCGCAAGACTAAAACAGCAGCAAAACCTTGGAGATCTAAATGAGTGAACAAAACCAAAACCAGGGCCCGCACCAGGGCCAGCAGATCCTTACCGCCGGCAGGCCGCTGGCTGGAGCGGAAGCGGCCATGATCCTCATCCACGGCCGTGGCGCATCCGCCTACGACATCATGGGGCTGGGCACGGAATTGGCCGGTGAGAGCTTCACCCTTTTGGCGCCGCAAGCAGCCGGCAGTTCCTGGTACCCCTACAGCTTCCTGGCGCCCATCGCCAATAACGAACCCTACCTGTCATCCGCCCTGCAAACGATCGGCGATCTGGTCAGCCAGATCGAAGCGGCCGGCATACCCGCCGATAAGATCATCCTGGCCGGTTTCTCACAGGGCGCCTGCCTCGCTTCCGAATTCGCAGCACGTAACGCCCGCCGCTACGGCGGCCTGCTCGCTTTCAGCGGCGGTCTCATCGGCCCGCCCGACACGCCGCGCAGCTATCCAGGCTCGCTGGCAGGCACACCCGTCTTCATCGGCTGCAGCGACATCGACGCGCACATCCCCCTGGCCCGCGTGCAAGAAACAACGGCCGTACTCACTAACCTGGGCGCGCAGGTCACGGAGAAAATATACCCCGGCATGGCCCACACGATCGTTCAAGATGAACTGGATCAGGGCCAACAGATCGTTAAACAACTCCTTGATTGATCATGCGCTTCAGCGCAGGAATGATAAAGGTAATGCAGCAAGTGAGAGGCAGTTCGTTAAGCACCCGTCTGCCCCTCAGAAACAAGCCAAACTAAATACACGAGGTATGAAGCATGAATAAAATCCAAACACAAGGCGTCCATCACATCACGCTCATCGGCGCCGACCGCCAAACATCTATCGACTTCTGGGAGGGCGTATTGGGAATGCCCTTTGTTTTCGAGCAGCCAAATCTGGATGTGCCCTCACAGAACCATCTCTATTTCGATCCCGGCGACGGCCGCCTGATCACTATTTTTACCAACGAAATGTGGCAGACCGACGATACGCCCAACCCCCAGGGCATCGGCAACCTGCATCACATCGCCTTCAACGTCTCCCGCGCCACCTATATGCAGGCGGCGAAACGATTGGCGGAGCGCGGCGTCGAGCATTCAGGCGAGGTCGATCGCGGCTTCATGGATTCCCTTTACTTCCGCGATCCGCTGGGCCAGCTCTACGAACTCGCCAGCTACAAGTTCGACCCGCCGCCCGGCTCCAGCCACGCCGAAGTGCTGTTCGAAGCGCACAAACTGCGCGAGGAGCGGGGAGACTACAATATCGCCGAAGAGCATCTGGCCGACGCCATCGAATTCATCATCGCCCGCGACATGGGGTCACTCTCCAATGACCGCACACCCAAAAATCCGTATGATGCCTCGTAGAAGGCAGACGGATCGGTGAGCCTGAGGGGTTGGCGCTTCTGCAAGCGATGGCAGCGAGCAAACGAAAACCACTTGACCGCCGGCACCCATGCGATTATCATCAGGCTCATGGTTACAGTGACTGGCTTATCGTACAAAGATTCATTGGAACCCCGGTCGGCGCCGCGCTTGCGTAGGAAGGTTCCTGCCGCTTGATACCAAGCCAGAAGAGATCCTTTTTTGCACGACAGCGCGGCCGCTAAGCCGCGCTTTTTTTATTGCCGATTTCGAGAGCATTTGCCATGAGCAGCAAGCAAACCAACGGTCGTTTTGACCACTTCGTCTCTGTTGGCGCATCGGGCACCGCCGGCGCCGTCGACTTCCTGATGGAAGCTCTAGCCACACAGGACGACATTGCTACCACGCGCCTGGTCGACTACGCCCTCAGCCGCGTGGAGACAGTTGAAGGCTTCGACCGCCTGCACTACTATCTCTTCAACGGCACTCAGCGCCAACGCAACTATGCTGCGCTCTACTTCAAGCGCCTGGACGAGTTCGGGCTGCTCCTGGAAGCCATGGCCCAGGGCAAGGTAGACAGCCTGCAGGTCCTGAACAGATAAGTGGATGCCGCAGCCGCGCGGTGATCGCGCGCTTGACGACCCGGGATACCACACATGCAGCTGCCGAGGAGCACCTACCATGACAAACACAAGCTACCCAATAGCCGATAAATACCCCGACCTGGAAACCATCTACGCCCAATGCAGCGGCCCCGGCGGCCTGAAGCTGGCTGAATTCCTGGCGGGAAAGCTGGACGTCCAGCCCGGCAAAAAACTGCTGGACGTCGGTTTTAACCGCGGCTACCAGAGCTGCTTCCTGGCCAAAGAATATGGCTGCTTCGTCGCAGGCATCGATCCCTGGAACGATCGCCAGGACGGGAAGCCGCACGTCGATCACCTGACAAACAATGCGCGCGCCTGGGGCGTTGAGGACCTGGTGCTGGGCATCCAGGTTGGCGTGCCGGCCACATATTTCGCCAGCAGTTCTTTCACCTATGTCTATACATCGACTGCCCTGGAAATGCTGCGCGGCCTCGAGGGTGAAAGCGCCTATCGCGAGGCCCTGGCCGAAATTCACCGCATCCTGGTCCCCGGCGGCCTACTCGCCCTCGCTGAACCTATGCATCTCGATGTCGAAATACCCGCCGATCTCCTCCCCTTAGTTTCGCAGGGCGAACATCCCTTGACTGACTTCTTTGCTACGATTCAGGAAACTGAGGAAGCCGTCCTCTCTGTAGGGTTTGAGATTCTCGAAGCGGATTATGCGCCTGATGCCCGCCTGTGGTGGGAGGAATACGCGCGCTACGATCCCACCGCGCGCCAGGATTCCCAGGGCGAAGCGCGCACCATCGCTGTCGACAACGGCCGTTGGCTCAGTTTCGGCTACGTCATCGCCAAAAAAACATAAAGAAACCCGGCGGTTGGTAGCGACATACGCTCCCATAAATCAATTAGCAAAATCCGGGTTTCCAAATCTCTAAAGGTTATCGATAGGCACCGGCTCAATCTCATCGGCTGGTTCAAAACCGAACACCTTGCCGTAGAAATAGAGTTCTCCCTCCAGCATACGTTTGATATTCTCCGCCTTGCGGAAACCATGCTGCTCCCCGGGAAAAGGCAGGTAGGCCACGGGAATCCCCTTCACTTTCACCGCTTCAACCATCATTTCCGCCTGACTTGCCGGCACCACCGGATCATCAAGACCTTGGAAAAGGATCAAGGGGCAGCTGATCTGGTCTGCGAAGTGAATGGGCGACCGCTCGTAATAGAGTTCCTTCGACTCCGGCAAAGGGCCGAGCAAACTGTGATCGTAATGCGACTCAAACTTATGGGTATCCTGCAACAGCGCCTTAATATCACTGACGCCAAAGTAGCTGGCACCGGCATCAAATTCATCATGGAAAGTCAGAGCGCAAAGCGTAGTATAGCCGCCGGCGCTGCCGCCATGAATCGCCAGGCGGTATCCGTCAGCCAACCCCTTTTCGACCAGGTAGCGCGCGCCGTTGATACAGTCCTCTACATCAACGATGCCCCACTGCCCGTTCAGCCGCTGCCGGTACGCACGGCCGTATCCCGTACTGCCCCCATAATTCACATCAAGCAGGGCGAAGCCACGGCTCGTCCAATACTGTTTCCAAGGGTTAAAGACCGCCTTGGTAGCGCTGGTCGGCCCACCGTGACTCTCCACAATCAGCGGCGGCAGTTCCCCCTGCGGAGCTTCATACGCCCCATTTTGCGGCGGGTAGTAAAAAGCAAACGCCGTCACCCCGTCAGCCGTCGGAAACTCAATCGCCTGCGGTATCGACAGGACACTCTCATCCACTACAGGTTCGCTGGAATAGCGCAGGGTGCTGCTCTCTAAAGTCGCCAGGTCCAGCCAGACAACGGCGTCCGGCACATCAGGCGCGCCGCCTACAAAGTAAGCATTTTCCCCATCAACATGAAGATCCGTCACCGCTGTAAACGGCAGCTCCAGAGGCTCCAAACGACTGTTTTCCGTATCCAAAAAAGCGAGGGAACTGCTTCCATTCTGATCAACCGTACATAGGATAGAACTGCGTCCGGCAAATGCATACATGCGCATGCCGAACACCCACTGTGGCCGCCCGAACTCAGCCTCCATTGGATAGAGCGCCTCGACCTGCTCCTCGCGCCAGCGATACAGGTTCCACCAACCGCTGCGGTCAGAAACAAAATGCAGCACGCCATCGGGCGACCACTCCGGCTGAAAGACAGATTCTTCTTCACCCCCGGCTACCAACTGCGCGTTACCCAATGCGCCGTCCGCTGTGAACTCACCTACCCAAAGCTCGGTGCCGTCCCACGGCATATAGGGATGGTTCCAGGTCAGCCAGGCCAATCGTTTGCCGTCGGGACTGAAACGGGGCGTCGCGTAGAAATCGTTGCCGGAAACCAGCACCTGTCCCGCATCCTGCCCGTCCAGAGCCAGCGAAACAAGCGTATTAACCGGCTCCTGCCCCTCGCCGCGGTGATCCTCGCGCACGCAGATAAAACGACCATCTTCCGCGAAGACGCCGTCAGCAAAGCGCAGTTTCTCATCCGGCGTAACCGGCTGCGGGCCGCTGTCCGGGCTTTGCTGGTCAACGCCGGCCCGGTCGCTCAGCCGCTCAAACAGCCCGTCACGAACCAGCTGCTGCTGATAAAGCCGCTGGTCAGCGAAATTGGAGAAGGTGACGACGCGGTCACGCACGCTAAAATCGCCGCCGCCATATTCATGCACCCGCGTGCGCACATTAAATGGCTCCGGGGTCACATCCTCACAGCCGTCAGCCGCGGTCCAGCGCACAATCACATTCCGGCCTTTTTCCTTCGGGCGTCCCTCCGTCCAATAAAGCGCGTTGTCATCAACTGCCAACTGGCCCAGACGAACCGTGTTGGCCAGGATCAATTCAGACGTAATTGGAGATTCCCAAGAACCAAAGGGGGCGATCTTCTTTGTTATCATCTACTTAACCAGCTCCTCACTGTAACCTATAGTCAGGATCGGACATGCGCCCGATCATTGATCATTGGCTGTTGGCTGTTCCCCCAGCCGCTTCACCGCCAGCATCGTCAAATCATCGGACGGCTCACCGCCGGCGATGAAGTCACGCACGGCCGTTTCAATCGCCGCCAACAAAGTCTCTGCCGCGTCCCCATCATGCGCCTCACGCAGTGCCGCCAGGCGCGCTTCGCCAAACATCTCATTCTGCGGGCTGCGCGATTCCGTCACCCCATCTGTGTAAGCAAACAGCAGATCCTCCACATCCAGATGCACCTTTTCGGCACGAAATTGCACATCCGGCAGCAGGCCGACGGCCGGGCCCGTAGGCATCAGGCGCTGTTCACGGCCGTCTGCCCTGCGCAGCACCGGCGGCAAATGCCCGCAGTTGCTGTAAACCAGCCGGCCCGACACAGGATCAAGAATGCCAAGAAACAGTGTCGCAAACACATGCGTGTCCGCATGGTTGCTGCCGATATACGCGTTCGTCAGGTGAATCGCATCCAGCAGCGCCGTCTCATCCCTACGGGCCAATTCCCTAGCGCGCGCCCCGGCCAGTGCCCCCTCAGGCAGCCCCTCGCTCTGAGCTTGCGCGCTCTGGAAATAATACTGCTGCACAAAAGCACGCAGCAGGCTGCGCAGCAGGGCCATAAACAGTGCCGCGGCTACGCCCTTATCACATACATCAGCGATAGCCAGGCCGATCCGCCCATCAGGCGCGGCGAAGACATCATAGAAGTCACCGGCCACCTCGCGTGCCGCGTAGAAACGGGCCGCGATCTCCCAGCCGGGTGGCTGCGGCAGCGTGGTCGGAAAAAAGCCGGCCTGAATATTACGGCCGATTTCTAATTCTCGTTTATAGCGCAGCAGCGAGCTCTCCCGACGACGCAGCCGCCGGTTCTGCAAAGCCACCGCGGCCTGTGAAGCCAATGACTCAGCCACCAACTGCTGGTAGGCGCCAAAGGGCACAATCTGCCCCGTATCCGGATCCTGCGCATTGCGCAGCTGCAAGACGCCCAACACGCGCCTGGTGCGCAGGGGCACCGTCAGGCAGGAGATCGATCGATAATCATTCCGCGCATCGAACTCCTTCGTACCTGAAAAATCAAAATCAGCTTCGCTGTAGATATCGGCGATGTTGATCGGCAGTTCTTCGTGCGCAGTGTAGGTGGCTACATTGTCCAGGACCGGCGCGCCCTGCGCATCATACAGCGGCAAATCCATAAACGGCACCACCTGATCCGATGTGCCGCCGAAGGCCAGACCCAATGAATTGACGCGCACCACAACGTAATGCAGCTGATCATCATCGGTGCGCAAAAACAACGACCCGCCATCTGCATGACACAGATCCATCGCCTCCATGACGAAGCGTTCGATCAAGCGTGAAAAATCCTTCTCCGCCGACAGCGCGATGCCCAACGGCAGAATTACCAGCCGCAGATCGTCGGCCAATTTCTCGACCTCATTAAAGGCATGCAGCGAAGCAAGCGCCTGCTCCTGCAGCCGTTTGCGCTGCAGGTGTGATTGGATACGCGCCTGCAGCAGCACCCCATTACTGGGCAGCAGCAGATAATCCGCCGCGCCTTTAGATACGCAGTCGGTAAGCACCGCTGCATCTTCCACACGGCCCATGACGATAACCGGCGTAGGCGCCCGATCCTGCCAGCGTGTGAAGAACTTCCCAGGATCAGCACACTGCTGCTTCATGCTCACATCCAGAAGCACAACATCGAACGCTGATTCCTGTGCCAGCTTCTCAGCCTGCGCCAGCGAGCTGGTCTCCACCACCGCATATCGTGCCAGCGCGCGCAGGTCGTCATTCAGCGCAGCCAGGCTTGGCATGTCGTCACTGATAACAAGGATATTGGCGTAGGTTACAGGCATGATTGAATATGGGATGCGGAGTTTGGAATGCGGAATGCCTCCCGCTGCGCACAGGTGCTACTTTCCAACTAAAATCACCACGGATCGTGGCCCCATAGTGATCTGCTCTTGATCGCGCAGCATCACTTCCTGGCCCGGCTCGACGATCTCCTGCGGCGTCTCGCGGCTCGTATCAACAAAACGGTGCCAACGACGGCCGACCGGCAGCCGCGGCAGTTGAAAAACATGGCCGTCCCAATGCATGTTCACCGCTACGTAAATAAAGGGGGTCGAGACCTTCGGCAGGTTCTCCAGCCGCGAACCACGAGCGCCTAATGCGGCATTCGGCTCGTCTCCGGCAAGCATAAAGGCCAGCGTCCGGCTGCCGGCGGACCAATCAGGGTTCCACGCCTCGACGCCATGCCAGGATATATCAGGGTAACCGCCGCCCGCCGTTTCCCGCTGCTGGAAGTAGCGGCGGCTGCGCAGAGCTGGGTGCGCATGCCGGAACTGGATACAGCCGCGAACGAATCGAAACATATCCGCCCCGCTCCCCGTTCCTTCAACCAGGCCGTCCGTAGGGTCGCCCAGGCGTGTCCAATCGAACCAGTTCAGATCATTGTCCTGGCAGTAAGCATTGTTGTTGCCCTGTCTGGTATGCGCGATTTCATCCCCCATCAAGAGCATGGGCACGCCCTGGCTGGCCAGCAGAATCGCCACCGCGTTCTTCATCATGCGCCGGCGCAGTTTGTTGATCGCCGGATCATCACTCGCCCCTTCATGGCCGCAGTTCCAGCTGTAATTGACATTATGGCCGTCCCGGTTGTTTTCCCCGTTGGCCTCATTATGCTTTTCATTGTACGAAAAGAGATCGGCGAGCGTGAAGCCGTCATGCGCTGTGATGAAATTAATGGAAGCGGTCGGGCCGCGATCGGAGAACATATCCGGCGCCCCCTGGATCAACATCGCCATCTCCTGCACCTGGCCCATGTCCCCTTTCAGGAATTTGCGCAGGGTATCGCGGTAGCGGTCATTCCACTCCGACCAGCGCTGATAAGCGGGAAAAGAGCCGACCTGGTATAAGCCACCGGCGTCCCACGCCTCGGCGATGAGTTTGCATTTGCCTAGAATGGGATCGTGGGCCAGCGCCTCCAGCAGCGGCGGATTGGCCAACGGCCGTCCCTGCGCATCACGCCCCAGGATAGAAGCCAGATCAAAGCGGAAACCGTCAATATGGTATTCGGCCGCCCAATAGCGCAGGCAGTCCAGCACCATATTGCGCACAACCGGATTGTTGCAGTTCATCGTATTGCCACAACCGCTGAAATTCTGATAACGGCCGTCTGGCTGCAGCATATAGTAGGTCGCATTATCCAGGCCGCGGAAGCTGATCATGCGCCCATCCTCTTCCCCCTCGCCCGAATGGTTGAAGACCACATCCAGGATCACTTCAATCCCACTGCGATGCAGTTCCTTCACCAACGCCTTAAACTCATCTACCTGCATGCCCATCGCGCCCGTAGCCGCATACCCCGCCTTAGGCGCGAAGAAGCCGACGGTGCTGTAGCCCCAATAATTGACCAGCGGCTCCCCTGTCTGCGGATTAACAAAGCTGTTGTCCAGTTCGTCAAATTCATGGATAGGCATCAGCTCAACCGCATTGACGCCCAATTCCTTCATATAAGGGATCTTCTCGCGAATGGCCGCATAGGTGCCCGGGTATTTAGCCCCGGACGAGGCGTGGCGCGTGAAGCCGCGCACATGCATCTCATAAATGACCAGATCTTCCAGCGGCGTCTCCAGCGGCCGGTCACCCACCCAATCAAAATCACCATACACAGCGCGCCCGCGAAAAGGTTGGCGGTAGTCCGCGCTGTCCCCGCTGCGCTCACCTCGTCCCCACACGTCCCGGCCGCTGATTAATTTGGCATACGGGTCCAAGAGCACAATATCGGGATCGAACTGGTGGCCCTTGTGCGGCTGGTACGGCCCGTCCATGCGGAAACCATACTCAATACGCTCGTAGTCAAGATCGAAGACGACCATATGGAACACATGGCCGATACGAAACTCTTCCGGAAAGGGAATCTCGGCCAACGGCTCGGCCGTTCCCAATTCATAGAGCACCAGGGTACAGCTCGTCGCATGGCGCGAGAACACGGCGAAATTAATGCCGCCGGGCACGATGCTGGCGCCGAAAGGATACGGCCGTCCCGCCCGCATCAGAAAACTGCCGTTTTCCTTCGTAGCATGCCTGTGTGTCGGATAAATATCAATGCGCTGCATAGCAGAACCATTCTACAACGTCGACAGCGTTCCTCCCAACAGCCGGACGGGCAATCTTATCACCCGTAGAGCAGGATCACACGGTTAACAAACGCGCTGGAAGCGTACAACAAATGCGCGCGCAGTTAAGGCGGCCGGGCGCAAAATCATATATGATTGGACCTTAATCACCCTATCAACCAAACGATCTATCCGCCGCGCGTCTCGAGCAGCTGACAGCACAGCCAGAATCGGAGCCTATCATGCCAGTCCCAACCACCGTCAATTTATCAGGAGAGCGTTTTCAAGTCTGGTACCAGATTCAAGGGGATGAAACCACCGCTCTACAAAAAGCGCGGGCGCTCTGCATTGAACAATCCGTGGAATTCCCATTTGATCTACTGCCGCCGGGAGATATCCCCGATCATATCGTGGGCCAGATCAGCGCCTACGAAGCGCTGGACAGCGATCTATTTGAGGTGGAAGTAACTTATCCCCTGGAAATCACCGGCTTTGAATTAACCCAATTCTTGAATGTCTTATTCGGTAATATCAGCCTGAAGCCCGGCATTCGTCTGCAAAGGTTCGCTCTGCCGCCAACGCTCCTCGCGGCGTTCAAAGGGCCGCGCTTCGGGATTGAAGGCCTGCGCGCGCTCCTCCAGGTCCCAGATCGCCCCATCTTGTGCACCGCTATCAAACCCATGGGGCTGAGCGCCGCCGCCCTGGGCGAGATCTGCTACCAGTTCGCTCTAGGCGGCATCGACATCATCAAAGATGATCATGGCCTGGCGGACCAGCCATTTTGCACCCTGCAGGATCGCGTGCGCGCCTGCGTCGCGGGCGTCGCCAGGGCCAACCGCGAGACGGGCTTCAACGTGATTTACATGCCCAACATCACCGGCCCGGCCGATCGCATGCGTGAGAACGCACGGATGGTCAAAAGAATGGGCGCCGGCGCACTGCTCGCTGCCCCCGGGCTATCCGGCTTTGACGCCATGCGCATGCTGGCCGATGATGATGAGATCGCCCTGCCCATCATGAGCCATCCCACCTTCATAGGCAGCTTCGTCACCTCCCCAAGCAGCGGCATCTCTCACTACGCACTCTTCGGCCAGATCGTGCGCCTGGCCGGCGCCGATGCCACCGTTTTCCCCAATTTCGGCGGCAGATTCTCTTTCAGTGTTGAGGAGTGTGAAGCGATCGCCGCCGGGGCAGCCGTGCCCATGGCCGGCATACGGCCGATCTTCCCCACGCCGGGCGGCGGGATCACCGCCGATAGAATTCCAGAGATAGCTGCGGTATATGGCTCGCAGGTCATCTACCTCGTCGGCGGCGACTTATATAAGCAGGAAAGATCCCTGGCGGAAAATGCCAGAAACTTTCACCGTCGGGTCACTTCCCTGGGAAAGTAGGCTATGCACGTATCGGCGCTGCTGATCAAAATCTTGTTCTGTCTATCTAATCAAGCGCGTCAAACTTGACGCCGGTCAATACTTCCGAAACATCCCACAGCTGCCGCGCGTCGGCAAGATCGTGCGATTTGTCATTTGACTGCACGATAACCGGATAGCCGCGCTGTTCCATAAAGCCGTCAGGACCATAATATTGGCCGCCTCTGGCGTTTTGATCGACCGCGGCGCGAATGGTGGGCAGTGCACCCATGGCCGAGCTCTGCGTGATTCCATTCATTAATAATGGCGCGAACGGCTTGATGTACCAGCCCTCAGCCAGATGATCAACCAGGTTTGTATTGGACACGCCGGGATGGGCGGCAAGAGCCTCGGCATCAGCGCCGATCGCTTCAAAGCAGCGCTGCAGCTCGTTGGTGAAGAGAATATTGGCCAGCTTGGAACGGCCGTAAGCCGCGCGTCCCGAGTACCCCTCACCCCCTGCAAACATCAAATTGTCAAAATCCATCGTGCCAAAGCGATGCCCGGTGCTGCTCACATTGACCACGCGTGCCCCCGGTGTGGCCAGGATCGTGTCGATCAGCAGCCCAGTCAGTGCGAAATGGCCCAGGTGATTGGTGCCGAATTGGCGCTCGAAACCATCCTCCGTCACGCCGTAAGGCACCATCATGATGCCTGCGTTGTTGATCAGCAGATCCAGGCGATCATAGGTCGCCTCAAACGCTTCGGCGAACGCGTGAACCGAATCGAGACTGGCCAGGTCCAGCTGCATCAATACCACGTCGGCATTGGGCACCTCGCCCTTGAGCTGCTCAAGCGCCGCCTGCCCTTTCTCCAGGCTGCGGCAGGCCATAATCACCGTGGCCCCCTTCTCGGCGAAGGCAACGGCCGTGTCGTAACCAATGCCGCTGTTGGCCCCGGTCACGATGGCTACTTTGCCGCTCAAATCCGGCATATCGTCCGTGGTCCAGCTTCCATCCGGCACAGCCTCGCTGCCCTGTCTATTACTAACTACTTTATAGATACCCAGTGCAGCCAAAATGCTTAGTGCACCGCCAATCAATGCTTTCCTATTCATTAAACAATTCCTTTTCTGTCATCATACCACTCCCACATGCCTGCTCTTAGTATATTGTCCAGTTCCATCAACTCCAGTTTCGCCTGCGGAACTTCCTTCAGAATATCAGCCTGTGCCGTTTCACCCTTGGCCATATTACGCACGGCCATTGCGATGGTCGCACCCTGTTTGGCCAATTCTTTTGTCGATTCAAAACCGAGGCCGCTGTTAGTGTCTGTAACCACGGCCACTTTGCCGCTCAGGTCGGGAATGGCCGGGTCACAGGAATTCAGGATTTGATCTCATCGAATCCCCGTGATCCGGTCTGATGTTTTCTTCAGGCCAGGAAATCTGGGTCACGCTGCAGCAATAGACTATTCGCTCAGCATGATCCCTTCTACCGCGAACACACGGCTATCAGTGAAGGTTTATTCTTGATCGGGCAGCGTGAAAGGGAAAATCTCCAACATGCTATTGGCACAATTGTCATCAGGCTGCTGTTCCGGGTACATGATAAACGCCGTGGCAACGGCCGGGCCGCAGGCGAACTGTGTGCTGGCCCCGTGCGGCGCGTAAGCAAATGTGACGAAATAGGCATTCTCCAAACCTTCAGCCGCCCCCTCACCCCACTCCACCGGCGTTTCAGCATCAATGGAGCCGTTTGAGACCATGATAGGCAAATCCGTGACCACCGGCTCGGTCAACCCGGTATCCTCCGGCGTTAATCCCCATGCCTCACAGGCAACCTTGTCATTCACGGCCACATCAACTTTGTTGACCAGTTCCGGGACATCAAAGGCGCGATACCCCTCAAAGATGGCCTCCAGATCAAAGGAAGCATAGCGATCGTTACAGGTGATCACACCATTGGTGATGTCATCTACAACTTTCAGGGTTGGCGAGATCTCCTGCAATAATTCGAAACTCCTGGCAACGTCCTCATCAGTCATGAGCGGCACGACTGCCGCCAGATCGTCACCGATCGCACTGGCTACACGAAGAAGAGATTCCTGTGTTCGTTCACCGCTCAGGGCAGACTCAATCGCGGCCGGAAAAAACAGACTTGAAAGGTAGTCCATCTTGGAGACGCCAATTCTCAGCTCAGCGATGAAATATTCAGGCAGCGGCTGCTCGCTGGCAAGGGCATCGGCCGCACGTTTACTCTGCAAACTCAATGCCTCAATTTCATCGGCCAGAGAGCGCGCCTCATTGGCCAGCGAGGATGTTTCAGTGGCAATCACGCCAAACGGATTTGCCGCAGTTTCTGAAGCATTGTCACGTTTAGGAGGCAGGGCGCCGTCGCGCAGCCCTACGAAAGTATCAACAACCCCTCTTTCCAATTCAGAGATCATCAGCGGCAAATAGGCCGCGCCCACACCCACAACGGTACTGCTTCCCTCCGTCTTGAAAACCAGAGCGTTCACCATCAGTTTGCGCAGGTCGTCGACGCCAATCGTTTCATTCCCGATTTCTAGTGGCGCTTGCGCAGCCTGTTGGATGAGGGTAATCGCCCGCTGGCGGATGTCGGGAAAGGCGGCGGCACACGTCTCATCGGCTTCGCACAGCTCAAAAACGCGCAAGATATTGTTCGGCACATTCAACGCCTGCCCGCCGCGCGTATCAACGTTGGGCGGCACATTGCCGTCAATAATGCCGCTGCGCAGCGCCGGCAAATCTACTCCTTCGTTTTCCTCGTAATAGCGGAACAACTCAAGCGCGACATTTGTGCCGTAGGAAATGCCATAAATGTTATACAGCTCATAATCCAGATCATCCATCAAGGCAATCAAGTCTTGGACACTGTTGGCGGTGCTGTACTGCGAAAGGTCTATGCCCTGTTCTTCAAAGTAGGGAGCGCAGTTCACGGCCGTTTGGTAGGCAGAAAGTGTTTGCGCATTAACCAATAGATCATCAATGTCACTCTCTACACCTTTGGCCGCGTCCGCGATTGACTCCGGGGTCTCTACCGGCTGCTGCTGCACATCTTTCGGGCAGATTAGCGGGGAGCTAAATGCCGTTCCCCGCTGGTCATAGATGATAATATCGCGGTACTGGCGCAGATCGGCAAAGGTGCTTTGCAGCAAGGGCAAGCCCGCCAGGGCAGATGCGCCCGGCCCACCTTCAAGATAGACAACCGGATCAGAAAAGGGGGAGAGACTGGGTGACTTCAGGACAACATAACTGATAGTGACCTCCTGACTGCCCGGATCTTGCCAATTTTCCGGGACCGACATTTCTCCGCAGACCACTGTCTGATTCACGACTTCGTCTTCAGGAAGACCAAATGGACAATCCATTTCCACATTGCTTATCTGAGATTGCTGCGTTCTATCTTCAATCTCGTAGGCTTTCGCCGGTAAGGTGACCAGTATCAACGCAATTAGGGTCAATAATGGAATTCTTATGCTCATGTTTTTTCTCCCGGTTCCATAAGCGAAATGCCATGCAGGGCGATTCCGCATTCTATACACTCCATTCCGCTTTTTAGACGATCATGCCTAACGCCAGGCCGCCCAGCCAATAAACGGCACCGATGGCGACAGCCGCCAGCAGTGCACCGGCAAAACCGGCGATTTTCATCCCGGGCAGGAACCTGGCGCTGATCAACAGAATAACGGCGGTGACGATGAGATGGACGATGCCGCCGATTAAGCCGTCGCCATCCTGCACACCTGCAGCGGCAAGCAGCAAGGTGATAGCGCCGCCCACGACAGCGATGACAATGGCGACGATAAAGGCGCTGCCGAAGCCGTCAACCTCAAGTCCTAGACCGAACTTACCCACGATCCAAATAACAAAACCGGAACTCAAGCCAATGATCACCATACCAATCAGCAGCCCCATTAATGCACTCATCAACAATCTCCCTGGAGGACCTAAATCCTTGCTGCCGTCACGGATGCGCATGCAGCATCCTACCGATCATGGGTTTAGCTCTCTGCTGCACCACCCGCCTGTGATTCGAAGACCAGATGACCATTTGTCCCATCCTCAAAGGGATAAGAGAGCACGAGGTGGCCGGCATCAAAGAACCAGGAGCCTGCGTTACCCAGCCGCGTGAGATAAGCCGTCTCCTGGTTCATTAGCGGCCCAGGGCAGAGTTTCTGTGTCGTGGCAATAGGGCCGACGACGAGGCTGTTCAGCCCCTCCGGCCCACTGCTGACCGTGCTGCGATAATCGTTGCAGCCGCCGAAGCCGTTGATGATGCCATCTTGCAGATGCAGGGTAACTGCGTCGTCGGGCAGCGCCGGTTCCTGATCGCGGTTCAGGTCAAGCAAGCGCCACATGGTATCATTCAGGTCGTCAATAGAGACCCTGCTGACGTCCTCGCTGCTTTGCTCCACTAGTTGGCCGTTTTCCAGCGCGAAGACCTTGCGCACATTCCAGCTTGCGCAGCACAACGGTTCGTCCGGTCCCTGCGCTACCAGGTCTGCGACAACCTGGCCGCCGTCCACGGCCAGCGACTTCACCTGGATACGGTCACCGATCATCAGCGCCTCGGTTGGCGCTGGGTTGGCCAGCGCATCAAGAACAACGACCGTATAAACAAAGTTACCACTGCCGCTGGAATTGTCAGTTAGCAGAGCAACAGCATCCTCAGTCCCATCGCCGTCCAGGTCGCCGGTGGCGATCAGTTGATCCATCAGCTGCACATAGGGCGTGCCCGAACTGCCGTCATCATAGGCGGCGTAGCCATCCACGAGCGTAATCGGCCCATCGGGGAAGAGGCCGGCGTAGCTCAAGCTGCCCAAGATACCCGCCAATGCCGGCGCTTCGGAAGGATCAGCAACGGGTGTCTCACCGGCCGTTTCAGCCGGCGCTTGACCCGCGGCGGTCGTTCCAGAGATGTCCGCTATCAAGGCCATCGTCGCCTCCAGATCAGGAGCGACGCGCGCCTGGGACGCCTGTTCGTAAGCGTAGCCCACGGCCAGCAGCTGCGGTTCCGAGAGCCGGAGACCCGTGAAAACGGTACCTGCCGGCGTGCCGTCTTCCTCATAACCGGCGGGGACGGTGAGGGCCGGATAGCCGGCCGGCGCATAGGCCTGGCCCAACTTGGAAACGACAACATCAATCTCGTAGTTCCTGAAGAAGATGTCGATCCCGTTGCGGGCCGAGCCGTTGGCGAGCTGCGCCTTATCAGCGAACTCAGCCTCCGTTATCGCCGTGTTCGCTGATCCTTCCAGATAATCCTGCCCATAGGGGGCGCGATTGGCCGGATCTTCGTTGTTAAAGGCGATGATTTCCGCCAGGGAAGCCACAGGTGCCTCGTCGCCGAGCTCGGCCAGGAACACATTAATGGCTCGCTGGAAGCCAAATTCCAGCAGGGAACCGATATCGCTGGGATTCGGCGGCACGGCCGAGTTTGGTATTTCCACAACTTCCACGCCGGCAGCGGTCAGCACGTCAATGCTCTTCTGCGCCTCCGCATTCAGCACATCCGACGCATCACGCAGCGACTGCTGCTGCGCTTCATCAGTGATATCGAATTCCTCGAAATAGCTCTGAAAGGCTTCTTCATTCCAGATCGGTACCCCGACACGAATCCCGGCCAGGCTTTCCGGGTTCAGATACTGCGTAAAGTCGACCCCGACCAGGTCGGCTGTGGCCGAAGTGGTAAAATCATTTTCATCCACGCCAGTCATGGCGCTGAGCAGCACGGCCACGTCCGTCACGTTACGTCCCATGGGGCCGGGCACATCCTGCTGAGGCAGCAGCGGGATCACATAATCAGTGCTGATCAGCCCCTTCGTCGGCTTCAGGGACACCACGGAATTGATGATCGCCGGTTCAATGATCGAGCCTTGCGTTTCCGTACCCACACTGACGGTTGTCAGGTCAGCGGCGACGGAAACGGCCGACCCGCTGCTGGAACCATGGGTCTCAAAGGGGCCGTACGGGTTCTGCGTCTGTCCGCCGTTGGCGCTGAAGCCGTTGGGCATGCAGGAATCCATGTAATTGGCCCATTCAGACAGGTTGGCCTTGCCCAGGATGACCGCCCCGGCCTCGCGCAGTTGGCTGACTAGGAAGGCATCGCGGCTGGGGTCCCAGTCCAGCATCGCCGCCGCGCCCGCAGTCGTATGCAGCTGGTCGCCGGTAGCGATATTGTCTTTGAGCAAGACGGGAATACCGTGCATGTCGCCGCGCACAGCGCCCGCGGCCCGTTCATCATCCAGCGCCTGGGCAATTTGCAGGGCTTCTAGGTTCAGTTCCAGCACTGAATTGAGCTTGTCCACGTCATAGCGCTGGATGCGTTCCAGATAGTAGACGACCAGCTCGACCGAGGTCAGATCGCCGCTGTCCATCAGCGCCTGTAGTTCAGGGATGGTCTTGCCAATGACCAGCGCTTCCCGCGCGGCGGCATCATCGGCCGTGTAGGCCGCCAGGGCTTCGGCAAAGGGTGTGAAATCGCGGGCCAGTTTGCCGCTGTAGGCTGGTTCCGGGCGCGGATAAGGTAGATCGAAGAGCGGGCAGGATATTTGGGCCACGTCTTCCTCTGGCGGGGGCGCGGGCAAGAAGGCCAGCTCACCGCCATCGCCCTCCAGGGCAATGACCAGGCCGCCGTTTTCAAAGCGCCAGGTATCAGCCGTTGAGAGAAGATCAAGCAGCTGCGGCAGGAATTCTTCGCCAGTGCAGGTAACACCGGCAGCATCCAGGTCAAAAGAAATCTGGGCCTGTGCATTGGCGGAAAAAGTGCCTGCCGCCATGCCGCACGCCTCACTTGATGCCCTGATAGTGCCGTCGCTGGCAAGAGCGCTGGTCGTGCCGGGCGGAATGTCGGTTGGTCCGGATGCGCCGGCAAACTGCTTCCATTCCCAGTTGGAGGGGGCCAGGCCCGGGTATTGCTGCCCAATGGGCAAAAGGGTCACCGGCAAAAACGGCTGCGCGCCGCTGCCATCGAGGATATTCAGCACGTTCAAGAAACCATAGGCACTGTAGGCGGCAGAGTTTGTCAGGCCAACCACAGTTATGTTTCCCTCGGGATTGGTATACCAAAGACTCTGGAAACCGGCCGTCTGCCCTTCATGCCCCCAATAACCGCTGCCAAAATCAATCAGACCGAGACCGAAGGGCGCGCCGCCGCTTAACATCGCCCGATCATCGAAGGCCAGCATCTGCGCCAGGGAGTCCGGGTCCTGGAACAGTTCGCCGGCGGCCAAAGCCTGGCCGTAAGTCGCCAAATCGGCGGCGGTCATGGCGTTGGCGCCCGCGGCCCAGCCCTGGGAGGCGTTCCAATTGGTGGTGTTGAGACGCGTGCCGTCGTCCATGTACCAGTAGCCATCGGTGATCGAGCCCGCTTCCGGTACGCCATTGATGAGAACGGCCGTTTCCAGGTCCAGCGGATCAAAAATGCGTTCTTGAAGCAGCTCGCCCAGCGGCAGGCCGCCCGCTTTTTCCGCGATCATGCCCAGCAGGATGTAGCCGGTGTTGCTGTATTTCCACCCTTCGTCCGGGGCGAAATCCGGCGTACCGTTGTCGATGGCGTACTGCACCAGCTCTTGCGGCGTGAAACCCACCTCCAGTTTGGCCGGATCGTTGGCCCCTTCGCTGATGATAGGGTCGCCATAATCCCATATGCCGGAGGTGTGCGCGGCAAGCTGGCGCAGCGTGATCTGCTCGCCGTTGGGAATCTGGGCGGCCAACTCCGGCAGCCAGTCGCTGAGCATATCGTCAAAGGAAAGCACACCTTCTTCTTGCAGCTGCATAAGCACGGTGATGACGAAGGATTTGCTGTTGCTGCCGATTTCCAGGCGGTCATCGACCTGCATGGGTGTGCCGTTTTCCAGGCTGCTCACGCCGGCGGCATTCAAGTAGCGGCCGTCCGGCGTGTCGACCAGCAAAACGAGACCAGGCGCGGCGCCTTCCGGATTATCGCCTTCGCTGTAAACCTGCGACTGCAGGAAAGCATCCAGTTGGGCGCTCAATTCCGCAGGCAGGTCGTACGCCTCGTCAGCCGGCGGCGGAACGGGATCAACGGTTGTTTCGACCGTTTCTGCGGTGGGCACGGCCGTCGCTTCGACAACGGCCGAACGGCTGTCGTCCGGCTCTGTGGTTGGCTCGGCGCTTTCCGGCGCTGCCGCCTGCTGGTCCTGGCAGCCGGCAGCAAACAGCAGCGTCATGATCAAGAGAACAGTTACACCCAGAGGTTTCATCATATGCATCCTTATGATATAGAAAACCCGACGCTCGAATGCCGGGCAGTAGTCGGCTTGCCCGGCTCGCTTCATGGCGTGCGAGCCGGGCAGGGTTCATCTTTGCAGCGGCCTTATCTGCCCGATTCTCTATCTGGCAGAACGACGAGCTAAACGCTCCGTGTTGCTGGTTGCCTACTCTGCCTGGGGAACTTCGAACACCAGTGAGCCGCCATACTCGGGCAGGTCAATGATCAGACCGCCATTATCAAAACGCCACGAGACCGCATCGTTGAGATATTGCACAAACTGTCCCGCCGGGGAGTCAGCATCGCACTTGAGCGTGGAGGCGTCGATGTCGAAGTCAATGCCGAACGATTGATCCACCGTAAACGTACCAACAGTGTTGCCACACTCAGCGCTAATCGTAATCGCACTCTGGTCTTTGCTCAAACTCATTGCCAGACCATCGGCTGCATCCACTTCGGTGGAGCCATCCGGACTGTCAAAGCGTATCCATGTCCAATTTGATGGAAGAAAACCGCCGGCAGGCATGAGCGTTCCAGCAGTGAAAGGCAGCGCGCCGGCGCCCGTCAGAATTTGATAGACATTCATGAATGCGTTAGCGGAATAGGTGGCCGAGTTGGTCAGGCCAACGACCACGATATCATTCGCCGGATCCACGTACCAGAGCGATTGGAAACCCAGCGTCTGGCCGCCATGCCCCCACATTGTTCCGTCACCGGCAAAGTCGATCAGGCCCAACCCGTAGGGGCCGAGTACACTGAACTGCGCTGGCGGGTAGAACGTGAGCATCTCGCTCAGGGTGTCCGTGTTCTGGAACAGCTCGCCGGCCGCCAACGCCTGGCCATACGTCGCCAGGTCCGCGGCGGTCATGGCGGCCGCGCCGGCCGCCCATCCTTGCGACGCATTCCAGTTCGTCGTATTGACGCGTTCGCCGTCGTCAAGCCAATAATATCCCTGCGTGGTGATCTCTCCAGGCTGTGGCACGCCTTCAATAAAAACGGCACTTTCCATGCCCAGCGGATCAAAGATGCGGGTCTGCATCAGGTCACCGATTGCCTGGCCGGTGATCTGTTCAATGATCATGCCCAGCAAGACATAGCCGGTGTTGCTGTATTTCCACTGCCCTTCCGCGCCAGGGGCAAAGTAGGGCGTGCCATTGTCGGCCGCAAACTGAACCATTTCCGCGGGCGTGTACGCGGCTTCCAGGGCGACCGGGTCGCTGGCGCCATCGCCAATGAGATCATCGGCGTAATCCCAGAGGCCGGCCGTGTGCTGGGCCATTTGGCGAATGGTGATCTGGTCGCTGTTGGGTAGTGCGGCCGCCAGCTCCGGCAGCCATTGGCTGAGGGGATCCTCCAGCGAGATCAGGCCTTGCTCTACCAGCTGCATGAGCAAGACAACCGTCATCGACTTGGTATTGCTGCCAATCTCCAGACGATCATCTAGCTGCATGGGCGTGCCGTCTTCGAGGCTGGCCACACCGGCAGCGTTCACATAGGTACCGTCGGGCGTCTGTACATACAGGACCAGACCGGGCGCTGCGCCTACGGGGTCACCTCCCTCGGTGTAGACCTGCGATTGCAGGTAAGCGTCCAACTGGGCATTGACATCTTCCGGCAAGGTGCTCTCTCCGGCGGTGCCCACTGCTGGTTGTGCACCAGCGTCTGCAGCGGGCTCAACTTCCGGTTCGGCCGTGGGTGCGACAGATTCTTCAGCTGTCGGTGCGGGCACGGCTGTCGCCTGCACCTCAGCCGCTTCCGTGCTTGCGGGAGTCACCGTTTGCTGGTCCTGGCAGCCGGAGATGACCAACACCACCATAACTAGTAAGATAAAAAAAGCAGTCCTTTTTTTCATGTCGTGTTTCCTCTGAATGTCAAATATTATGCCAAATGAATTATCATATCGGTTAAATAGCGCGACCATGTCGCGGCAGGGTCAGCACTTACGCAAAAAGCCAACCAGCGTGACTCTACCGGCGGACCGCACCAGCGATACGGCCGTTGGATTCACATACATCCTGGCAGGCAGCCAGCGGCAAAAGTATAATCAGTAGGCTTGACAAACCAATTCTATTCATTTGCATCAGGTTCCAACCATCAGCATTTTCACCGGAATATGTTCCGGCTACGCAATTCCTAGCATTGTTCATAAACCTATCGCTCTCATTCTTTGCTTGCCTTGTTGCGGGCCAGCCGATTGCGTTGCCCAAAAAAGCCAGCGAATAGTGCTGGCAAACGACATGGATATTTATGGTTTGGAAGACCGACCCTATCCATTGCTAATATTGCTATTTCTATTTCGAAAAACTGTTCTCTCTTATAAAAAATTCAGCAGTGATTTAGACTGGGCAGACTGCATAGGGTTACCGCCAAGCATTCCTTTGCCTTGTCAATTAGGAGCGGGTACAAGACCCGCCCCTATTATGGAGAACTTAATCGACAAAAATCTGAGTCGCGTCGTATCGTTGACCGCTGAAGACGGCATCAGTCTTGCAGTCCTCGGACACGGTGACCACCACCGTTCCCGGGCAGCTCTCACCGTCGCCGTAGCTCGCGCTGAACTCGATTGTATAAACGCGACCGGTCTCGCCTTCATTGTGCGCTTTGCGCAGCCAGGCGCTACCGCCGAACGACCGGCAGGAAGAGTTCAATCATACTGGTCCCATAGATATTGACACTGGCCGCGGCGACATCCTGGTAAAAGGGATCGCTGCTGGCCGCACCATGCTCAATTTTCACTCGACCTTCCAGAGCCTGCTCCATGGTCACACGCACCCGCTGGCCGGCAGCCCAATTTTGCGGCGTGAAGAGCAGGCACTGACCCCCCTCCGCATCACAAGGCGGTGTACCCAGCCGCAGGCCGCTGCCGGGCTCAAGAAATACGGCCACATCGCCAGTTGGCTGGGAAGCCAGGTGCACTTTGTACTCTCTGGACTGGCCCGTGCTCAGCTTGAGCTCAGTCGGGCTGATGACCACGCCGGCCCTGTCATTGTTCTGGATAACTACCAGGAGATCCTCAACATCGAGATTGGCGTAGACGTCGTCGCCGCTCAGACTGTAGGCCAACAAACCACCAACCGTGGCGCCCTCGTCAATCGCGTTATCGACGGCTCGCACGGTAACCTGCTGTTCCTGGTCCCAGTTGCTGGGCGTGAAGCGCAGCTTTGCCGGGCTGGCCAGCAGCTGTTCGCCGCCCAGGAGCCGTACCTCAACGGGCACTGCCGGCTCGCTCTGCAGCCGCAGACGATAGGTGGCCGCTGCGCCATCTTCGGAGACTTCCAGGCTGGAGGCGCTGGCCAAGACTGCCGCCGTGTCATTGTCAGCGATACGGGCAACCACTTCACCGCCCGGCAGATTGTTATAGTCATTGTCGGCGCTGCTAACAGCATGAGCGATCACACCCGACTGGTCGCCTGTTTCAGCAACCAGATCGTCCACCGCTTTAACCGTCACCGTGCGCGCCTGCTGCCAGTTTGTTGGCGTAAAGGTCAGCGTCGCCGGCGTCACGGCCGTCTGCCTGTCGGGCGAGAGCGTGACCGTAACGTTACTGCGCGGTTTGCTGGTCAGGTGCATCGTATAGGCGCCTTCACTGCCGCCCTCAACTGCTGCCACTTCCGCCGCGGAAAACAGCAATCCTGCACTGTCGTCATCGACCACCGTCACCAGCACCGGTTCGGGCGTGATGCTTTGGAAGTTGGCGTCACTGCCACCTACCTGCAGGTGAATCGCTTCCTGGCGCGTGCCGTCAATTGCATTGTTCTGCGCTGCCGACGTCGTGAACACCTCGGGCTGGTTCCAATTGCTGGCCGTGAAAGTCGCCGTCTTGCGGCCGTCACTCACTTTGACGCTGCCGTCGGGCTGTGCTGTCAATGACACCTCGTAACTCGCGGAACTCCCTTCCAGGATGCTGATCGTAGCCGGCGCTGTGTTCAACGCAGGCGCGTCCTCATTGCGGATCAGCACGTCAATCGTTGTCTCATCGCTGTCGAGATTCGGACCATTGGTAACGATGTTGCTCGTGCCGTTGTATGTGCTGTCGCCGCTGGTCACCGTGTGGCTCACCTTGCCAAGGTAGTCACCGCAAATCTGCCCCGCATTCCCGCCACGGCCGAAGATATCGCTGTTCTTTGGGGCGCAGAAATTACCGTCAGGCTCGATGACGCTGTTGTCTTGTGGCGTCAGACAGACCTGGTTGCTCTTTACCTGTGGATCGAGTGTATCCCAGTTCCCAGCGTCAAGCGTTATCTGCGCCGGGGCGGTGTCGACCTTGACACCGCTCACATCAATAGTGACCGGCGCCATGGGTTGGCTGGTCAAGTTCACCCAGTAACAGGCCTTGCCGGTGGGGGTGCCATTCTCATCCAGATCAGACACAGCATAGGACTCAGTCAGGATCACCCCGGCCGTATCGTCGTCCTCAATCAGTGCCTGAATCGTTGAGCCAGGCGCAAACGAGCCATTGGGCTGCTTGCGCTCAAAAGCTGTTAGGCCGGGCACGCTGCTGTTGGCGATGCTGTGCGGAATGTCATCAGTGTGATCGCCGCACTCTTTATTGGGCACAAGGGCGCCGTTGCCCACCATGTCGCTGTTGCCGTCACGGCAGATCGGCGCGCCGCCGTCATCGATCTGATCCTCTACGGCGCGCACGCAGACGAAATTGCTGCGCTCGCTCGTCGACAGGTTATTCCAGTTGCTGTCATTCAGAGTGACCGATTTTTTATTCAACTTCACCTGCCCGTTTTGTGGCGGGCCGATGTCAACCACAACCTCGCCGCCAAGGGG
The DNA here is from genome assembly GCA_963767495.1 of uncultured Chloroflexia bacterium. Taxonomy (GTDB): domain Bacteria; phylum Chloroflexota; class Anaerolineae; order Promineifilales; family Promineifilaceae; genus JAACFF01. The sequence continues at coordinate 788,564 of CAVYDY010000003.1, read as the reverse complement.
CGGCGCGGAAAGCGTGAGCCAGTAGCAGGCCTGGCTGCCCTCTCCGGACAGCTTACCTTCTTCGACACGCGTCACTGCGAAAGATTCGGTGATTTGTACAGTTTTCTCCCGGTTGCTGAAGGTGCAGGTGACATCATCGCCGCCCGCAAGATCGATCTCCAGCACTCCTTCGGCTACCGACTTGTAGAACTTGGAGCTGCCAAGCGTCGATTGGCACGCAATATCGCTCACGACCCAGCCATCAGACGGTTGTTCCGCTACCAGGTAAGGACCGGTCCGGACATTGCTCGCCGTATACGAGGGGTCCGATGGATCTTGCAGGATGAAGAGGTCGCCGTTGCCAAACTGGTCAAGGATGGCAAATTCAAACGCCGTATCGTCCGCCGGGTCGGCATCTTTGACGATACTGATGCTGCCCGATTTCTCGTTGTAATAGGTACAGGTGACGTCGTCGCCGGGCGCCAGCGCAACGAACGCCTCTGATTCACCGAAGTTGTAAGTGACCGTGCTGTCGCCGTATTCGCAAACAATATCGGTATTCTCCCAGCCATCGGGCACAAGCTCGGTGATGACGTAAACCCCCACCGGCAGGAGGTAGTCCTGGCTGTCGCCGTCGACAAGCGCGAAGGATTCAGACGCATCCCCACCCAGGGTAAAGTCAAATTCGGTCCCGTCAGATGGGTCAGCCTCTTTTACGATCGTAATATTGCCGCGCTCGGTATTCTCGAAGAGGCAGTAGGCGGTCTGGCCGGGGCCGGTCAGCGTGAGTTCCACGCTGCCGGTGTTGAGGTCGCCGCTGACATAGCTAATGCCGCTCTGGGAGTCAATGATCGCGCACTCCAGCGCGGTCAGGTCGTAATCCGGGCCCGGATCCTGCTCGGTGATGGTGAAAGTCCCTGGTTCAACCGCCTGTATTTCCACATCGCCGTCGTCTAACGTGAAGCTGCCCAGATCGCCGCTGAAGTCGAAATCTGTGCCCCCAGCTGGGAACGTTACCTTACCAATGACGATATGGTCATCCTCGGTGTTGGTGAAGGTGCAGATGACTGTCTCTCCCGGATCCAACTTGATGTTTGCTTCCCGCGCCGCCAGGTCAACCGTCGAGGGATTCTGGCTGGCGCCGTCGTCGCAGCGCAGCGCAGACAAGAAGCTGTCCTGCTGCGGGTCTTCCGTCACGACGTACGAACCGGGCAGAACACTAAGGAAGGTCTTGTTCTGACCATCGTTGAGGGTGAACGCATTCGGTGTTTCGATATTATCGGTAAAACCAAAGCCTGTGCCGCCGGCCGGCGCTGTTTTCTTCTCGATGATGATCGTGCCGGCCTCGACTTCAAACGCCCCGATGTCATCCGTCCCACCCTGGGGCCGGGCGATGCCGCGCTGGTCGGTGGTCAAGTCCGTGTCGCCGGCGCTGATCGCCGGGCTGCCGGTCAGCAGGGCGTGGGTTAGGGTCGGACCGCCGTTGTTGCGCAGGGGGCCCAGCAGCGGATCCTGGCCGACGATGCTGCCGTTGGCGCCATCGACAAAGCCGCAGTTATTCTGGGTCTGCACCAGGTTATGGCCACCGTCGGTGATGGTGCCGAAAAGATTATCACAATCCTCTGCACCCGAGTTACCGGCAAGAATACTGTTCCGGGATGTGGCCGCGGCAAAACCAATCATCTGTAGTCCGGCGCCTTCCGCGCCATCGACGGCCCCTAAAGCTGTATTGTCGGTTACAGTTACACTGTCCAGGTTGAGCGTGCCGCCGTTGCTGATGCCGCCGCCGTCATTGCTGCTCGTGTTGCCGGAAATGGTGCTGTTCCTGATGGTCAGGCTTCCCACATTGTCGATGCCGCCGCCCGACACACCAGTAGAACCGCCCTGAACTTCATTCCCTGCGATCGTGCTGTCGTTGATCACCAGCTCGCCCACATTGCTGATCCCGCCGCCGTTGTTCTCGGCGCGGTTGCCGCGGATGATGGTGCGATTGAGCGTCAGATTGCCCAGATTGCGGATCCCGCCGCCCCGCTCCGTGCCGATTACATTGCCATTGTTGATCGCTAGGTCGTTGATCGTCACCGTGGTGTTGGCCTGGATGAGGAACGGCCGTGTACCGGGGATTAGATCACCATTCCAATCCACCGAATTGCCGCTGCCTTCGATCACCAGGCTCACCCCGGGGGTGCTGTTGTCAATGGGCGTCGTGCTCGCCACCGCGGGAAAGCCATGCGTGATATTGATGGTGTAGATACCGGGGCTGGTCTTGGCGTTGAAGCATTCAATCGCCGCATCCAACTGACTCAGCCTGGTTACGAACCAGGAAGTTTCATCACAAGCCTGGCTTTCATAGGCGCCAATATCATCGGCCGCGCCCTGGGGCCGGGCGACGCCGCGCTGATCCGTGGGCAGGCTACTGTCGCCGGCGTCGATGGCCGGGCTGTCCAAGGCGAGGGCGTGAGTCTCGGTCGGACCGCCGTTGTCCGCCAGCGGCAGAAGGAAGGGGACCGTCACAAGGTTGTTGTTCACCCCACCGACAAAGCCACAGGGGTTGAGTTGGTCGTCTGCTTGGACCAGGTTGTAGCCCAGATCGTCGATAGTCGCGCCGCCAGAAATGGTATTAAAGTAACAATCGGCAAACCCGTTGCCGGCCAGAATACTGTTCTTGATCGTCAGGGTCACGGGCCTGGTCGCGTTGAAATAAATTCCTCCACCGTCTGACGCGCCGTTCTCCGTGATGGTCACACTTTCCAGCGTCATATTATCATAATTGGTGATACCGCCGCCCATGCTGGGAAAGCCGTCGGTTTCGTTGCCCGAAATGGTGCTGTTGCGTATCGTCACCTGGCCGTTATCATTATAAATGCCGCCGCCGTTGCCGGGATTAGAGGGGGTGCCGGAAATATTGTTGGCGATGGTGCTGTCGTTGATCTGCACCGTACCACCCTGGGTGGCCAGTCCCCCGCCCCGGGTCTCAGTCGCGTTATCGGACACGGTGCTGCGGTTGAGGGTGAGATTCCCTCGGTTGAGAATACCGCCACCTCTACTGTCGACACCGCTGCCGACGAGGACATTGCCGCCGGTGGCGGTCAGGTCGTTGATGGTCACCGTGGTGTCGGCCTGGACAGTGATCGGCCGCACATCGAACTTATCCTGGCCGTCCACGGCAAAGCCGCTGCCTTCGATCACCAGCTCCACGCCGGCCGTGGCGTTGTCGATGGCTGTTGTCGATCTGTCTATCTGTCTGTCTGACAGGAGGATGTCCTGCGTGAGCGTGATGGTGTAGCTGCCGGCGGCCGTCTTACTGTTGTAGCAGGCGATGGCTGCGTTCAGCTCCGCCTCGTTGGCTACAGACCAACTGTCGACATAACAAGTCTGCAACTCAAGGGCGCCGATGTCATCGGCGAGGCCGAACGGGCGGGGTTGGCCGCGCTGGTCGGTGGGCTCGAGCGTGTCACCGGCGTCGATGGCCGGGCTGCCGGCCAGCAAGGAATGCGTGAAGGTCCCGCCGCCGTTGTTCGCCAGTGGGCCAAGTTGTGCAGGCACGCCTACGATGTTGCCGTTTACCCCATTGGTCAGGCCACAGTTAACCTGTGTGAGCACCAGATTATGCCCGCCATCTGTAACAGAGACACCAGTGAGGGCCACACAATCATTCCCTGAGTTACCGGCGAGGATGCTGTTCCGCAGCGTGGCAGTGGCGTTAGCAGTCCAAAGCCCTCCGGCGCCGGTGGCTGAGGTATCTGAATTAGCAGAAATGGTCACGCTGTCGAGCGTAAGCATGCTTCCAAAGCCATTTGCAATGCCACCACCACCAGGCGAACCTGACGCGGAGTTACCGGAGATGGTGCTGTTGAAAACGGTCAATGTGCCACGATTTTCGATGCCGCCGCCAGCTAAGGCGGAGTTGCCGGAGATGGTGCTTTTGCTGATGGTCAGCGTGCCATCATTGTATACACCACCGCCCTTGTCAGACGGGATGTTGCCACCAGTCACCGTCAGCTGGTTCATCGTCACCGTGGTATTCACGGCGACTTGGAACGGCCGCACCCCGGCTGTGTCCTGACCGTCCACGGCGTGGCCGTCGCCTTCGATCACCAGCTCCACGCCGGAGGTGCCGTTGTAGACGATCGTGGTGCTGCTCGCCAGGCTAATATCTTGGGCCAGCGTTATGGTGTAGCTGCCCGCTGTGACTTTACCGTTGAAACAGCCAATCGCCTCATTCAGTTCCGTCTCGTTTTGTACGGACCAGCTATTGGCCGTACAGTCCAGGCTCTGGGCCCGGGTTGTCGAGGCGCCGATCGCGAAGGCCGCCAGCAGTAAGGCGAGCCCTATCATAATGATGCGCACAGTTCTTGAATTTGTTACACCAGTTGTCATGTCCATCCTCTATTCCTCACGGTGACTAATTCCCTAACCTCATGTGGCATGGGAAGCGCAGTTTCTACGGGCATCTAGCCGCCGGCTGAGAAGCCGGCACACTACGTCTACGATCATAGTATACAACCAGACCTACGGAGTATCTTACGGCGGCAAAGAATCATCCAAAAGGATGATCTCGCCCAGTCTCGTTGGCTGCGACCCGCTGGCTGAGCGCCCTTCCGCGCGCCGGCCCGGTCAGTCCATCAGCACCGCGAGCAGCGTCGCCTCACCCTTCTCACGCAGACCGGCCAGCAGCAGGCCCGACATCGCCTCGCCGTCGCCGATGGTGTAGACGCGCAAATCGCTCACCTCGGGATCGTCATACGCCGTGGACAGCGCCTTGACGGCCTCGGCTGGGTTCTCGATCAGTTCCAGGATCAGCGGCACGGAAATGGCGGCGTCGCTGTCGTCAATGCCCTGCAGTTCCTTCTGCACATCATGCTTGGTCCCGGCCTTGCGTACGTAGACCTCTTTCCAGGGAGCCATCCACGTTTCTTCGCCCCACGCTTCCCACTTATCACCAACGAACTGCTGGTAGGTAGATCGGGCCAATTCTTCAAAATCGCCATCTTCATCCAACTGCGCAAAGAAAACGGCGCTACCGAACCCTTCCTCGCTCGGCGGGCCGTACGCTTTCTCGAGGGTGAGCACATAGTCTGGTTTGCTGGCGTCACTTTTCTTCTGCTGTGTCATTCTGGTTTCCTCTTAATGCGTATGCGGTGTCGGGGCGGTTCGCAAACCACCCCGACTGTTACCGCCTAATTTGAACACTGCAACGCTTGTTGCGCTGCGCCTAATCGCTCAAGACGGTCATCTGCGACAAGGGCTCACCCATGACCAGGTAGTTGGCGTTGGCCCAGGCGGTACGGCCGTCGGACAAGATCACCTGCACCCAGGGGCTGCTAGCCTCTACAGGATTACGGTAACCGGTCAGCTGCACCACGGTACATTCCGTCAAAGTGGCTAGAACTGGGAACTGTACGGCCGGTCCGCTGCGGAAATTGAGACTACTGACATTGACATAGGCGCTGAGGCCTAACGGCGGCGGGCAGCTGCCCGCCGCAGCCTGGCCACCCGTTCCCGTTGACGGCGGAACCACAGGCTGGACCGTCTCCTCACCCAGATGGAGATCGATCATGGCGTTGCCCGACTGTTCAAAATACTCCACGCGCACGTTGGCTGCTCCGCCGGGATGGTAATAACCAACCGAGCGCGTGCTGGGCGACTGGACTGCCCAGTTGTCAATCAGCAGCTGGTCGTTGATCCACAAGCGCGCGCCATCATCATTCGTCATCGTGATATGGTAATTGCCTGGGTTCTCATTGAGCGTACGTGTCCAGCGCACGGAAAAATTATCGCTGCCGATCACGCCCGGCGCGGGGGAACCGGTGCCCCAATTTTGGTTCAGGTAGCGATCGTCGCGCACCAATACCGGCGCGCCGCTGAGCGTCGTGTTGTTGTAATACTCCCCCTTCCAGTTGGGGAAGAACTGCCCGCCGCCGCTGCCGCCCGGCTGTCCTTCGGGATGGATCAGCTGCCAGTTCACCTTGGCCACGGCCGCGCCGCCGGCATCGTAATACTCCACCTTCACATCATGTTCTCCGCCGCTGACAGTGATGTCGCGCGTGATAGAGTGCTCCTGGCTGTCCGTCCAGGAATCGATAATCACATTGCCATCCAGAAAAACGCGCATTCCGTCATCCATTGTGGCATTGAAGCGATAGGTGCCCGGCGCGAAGTTCACGCGCCGGTTGAACTTGGCGGAGAAGTTGTCGTCATCGACATGCTTGGCAGGAGAACCCTGACCCCAATCAAAATCAACCGCATTATCATGCCGCTCGACCACCGGGTCACCCCCAAAATGGGTATTATTCCAAAAGCGGGTGCGCCACTGCGCATCTTCCGCCCGCGCCGATCCGCCGGCCAGGCTCAGCAGAACGACAGCCATCAAAGGAATCAAAAACATCACACCATGTCTATTCACTAAACGTCCCATCAATATCCTCCATAGCTTTGACAGCCGGCCGCTCTGACTCATGCCAGAGGGCAATACTATTTACCTACAAACATTCAGGACCTGGCGACCGCACAGGTCGCCAGGTCCATAAACCTCACTGCTTTTACAGCCGCGCCGGCAGTTGGCCGTGCAGCCTAATGTGTCTCGAAGTAATCCACGAGCCAGGCATAGACATTCTTCTGGCTGCGTACATTGCCCGGCAGGTCGTTGGCGATGACCGCTTCCACGCGCTTGACATCGTCAACCGTCTCGAAGCCAAAGCGGTTGCAGATCTTCTGCACCATCAATTCCACTTCATACCCTTCCTTGCGGTTGAACATGACGGCATCCGCTTTGGTCTTGTGTGGATCGTCCCCTTCTTTTGCATGCCAGCTGTAATCGTCTTCAGTCATCATAGCTTTGGTCACTTTGATGGCTACGAGATATGGGGGCAGCTCCTGCGCCTGTTGTACCCAATAGGTCGCCGTATCCAGCGAAGGAAGTCTGGTGACAATGTGATCTTCCTCGTTCACCGTGATCAGCAGCCCTTCCAGCTCATCAGGCTCATAGGCTGCCAGATCTGCGACAGTGGCAACGCCGGCGGCGTTGAGCAGCTTACGGTACTGCGGGCCAAGACCGCGTACACGGCTCAGGTCAATGTCGCGCGCCCAGGCGTGGACATCGTCGACGTCGGCGCCGGTGACTTCAGCTACCTTGGCGCGCCCTTCTTTTGTGGCCACAGTTTCCTGCAGTTCCTCGACGTCATCGATACCTGCCTGATTCAGGCTGGCGGCCGCCGCGGCACCCATCGCCGGTGCGGCAACCAGCATGCTCGCCGCTTGCTCCTGCACTTCGACCGGCTGGTCGGCAAGATGCTCAGTGACCTGGTCGTGCGCATCGTCCACGGCAGCGCGTGTCTCATCAAGATCTGCCAGCGTATCATCGGGGAGCGTGTAATGTTCAACGGCCCCGCCCAGCGCAGCGATTTCTGCCTTGGTTGGCTCCACCTCGAAATCATCGGCCATGACGGCCAGCGCAGCACCGCCATTCTTCAGGTGATCCTCAAGACGCGCGCGATCAGCATCGGTCATCCCGATCTTCTTGTGAAAGAGCGCACCCGCACCCGCACCAACCGCCAAACCGGCAATGGCGCCGGGAATCAGGCCAAGGCCGCCGGTCAGGATCCCGGCCGCGGCCATGATCCCGGTTGCCAAGCCGCCCGTCGCACCGAGGATAGTACCCCATTTAGCCCCGGTGCCTGCCGCATGGGCCCCGACTTTGTGCGTCTTTAGCTCGCCATCTTCCATGGTAACGATACCCATCCCGCCCAGCTTGATGTCGTCGTCGTCTTTGTCCCAATGTTTGAGCTGCTGGGCCGCATCATCGGCCGCAGCGGCATTATCAAAATAAGCCACGACTAAATTACGATTCTTGTTTGCCATTTGAATTCTCCTTGTAAATGATTCTTTGCAAGACGCACAGGTGATTGCTGCGCCGCCATAACCAACTACTTACTTACAGACTATAAAAGGATTATCTCCGCTGTTTGACGTGTGCTGGGCTACTGTTCCTGACTGAACCGCCTGGCCCGCTCGCGGCAGGGCACACGGCCGTTGTCACTATGACGCCAGAAATAGGTGACGCCGCCGCCCATCAGGCTCCGCTTGCGCAGGGTAACGCTGCATTTACAGTGTGCGCAGGTAGCGGTCTCTGGCATACCGTCACCGGCGACGATCGGTTCCCCAGTTGCTGAAAGAGCGGTTTTCATTCCTTCCTATTGTTTTGTTGCAGCAGAAACTTGCTCACACCCTAAGCGCATACTATAGTTACACTTTAGCACGATCAAGGCGCTGTCCAATCATCCAGAAGGATGATTCATGCTTGGTATACGATGAATGCAGCGGCGCAGTTCCCGCTGTTGCCGCTGGTACAGGCAGATTGTCGCCGAACATGCTAATATGCATGTAAAGAGCGCGACGCAGTGGTTCGCCGCCAGGTGGCAGCCGCGTCAGGAACGTCATCATGATCAAGGAAAGCCAGGGCAGCAAAGATGCAGTCGCTGATGCGGCACAAATTCCACGCCGCTACCAGAATGCCCTCGCCGGCTGTTCACGAACGCTACTGCGCGCCGCCTCCACCCCTACCCAACGCCAGGAGCTGCTCAACGAAGCCCTGGCATTTCTGGTTGCGGTTGTGCAAGCCGGCCGCGCCTATGTCGTCCAGGACTTCATGGATCATGAGCAGCTGCTCTGCCTGCGCCTGTATGCTGAAGCGTGTGCCCCTGGCGTCTATGCTCACCTGCCCGTAGAGCGCAACCAGCATGTACCGTGGTCTTCTATAGGTCTGGAAATCCGCGAAACAGTAGCCCAGGGTCACATTGTGGGCGGGCCAACGGCCGTCGTTTTCGCCGCCAATCCGGATACGGTACAAATCTTCCACAATCAAAAGGACCCGCTGCTCTCCATATTACTACTGCCGCTCTCCGTCGACGGTGCATTTTGGGGCATGGTCGGTCTGGATGATGTCAAACGGCCAAGGCATTGGGGCGAAGATGAGATCGTTCTCCTGCGCACGGCGGCTGAGATATTTGCCAGCACGCTGCATCGCTGGGAGTTGGAAGATCGCCTGCGCCAGCAGGCCGCGCGCGAAGCTACCCTGGCCGAGCGACAGCGGCTGGCTCAGGACCTGCACGACGTGATCACGCAGACGCTTTACGGCCTGACCCTCATGGCGCGCACCGGTCGCGAAGCGCTGCGCGAGTGCGACGCCGAGCTGCTGGCCAATTCATTGGAAGGGATTGAAGAAAACGCGCTGCTGGCGCAGCGTGACATGCGTGTATTGCTCTACCAATTGGGGCCGCTCGCTTTGTCCACGCAGGATGGGCTGGAAATGGTCCTCAAAGACCGGTTACGACGCGTCGAGCAGCGGCTGGGCATGGAAACGACGCTGCATTTTGATTCAACGATTACCCTGGAGGCCGGCGTGGTGGAATCGCTCTACTACGTCATTACCGAAGCGCTGAACAACAGCCTGCGGCATGCCGCCGCCACGCAGGTGACTGTTTCCCTGGGTCGCAGCAGCGACAAACTGCTGCTGGAAGTGCGGGATAACGGTCGCGGCTTCCGCAGTAAAAAGATAGAGCCGGGGATGGGCATGGCCCAGATCGCCCGCCGCGCCCGCGCGCTAAAGGCAGATCTGGCCATCGATGCCACGCCTGGCGGGGGCACGCGCATCAAATTGCTGCTGCCGGATGAGACGGGAGGCGCGAACGGTGAGTGATCCTATCCGCCTCCTGATCGTTGATGATCACGCCGTCGTGCGCCAGGGGCTGCGTATGCTGTTGACACAGCGTTACGGCATTGAAGTAGTGGGCGAGGCGGCAGATGGGGTCGCGGCCATGGATCTGGCCGCTCATCTGCGCCCCGATGTTATCCTAATGGATCTGGTGATGCCGGGCATGGACGGCCGTGCGACCATCGCCGCTATTCGCGCCGACAACCCAAAGGCGCGCATAGTCGTCCTGACCAGCCTGGGCGGTGAGAGCCATATGGCCGCGGCTGTGCAGGCCGGAGCGGCCGGTTTCCTATCCAAGGATTCTTCGCCGGATGAATTGATTAGCGCTATCCATGCTGTTAATCGCGGACAACTGGTAATCCCGACGCACATGATGGCTGCGCTGGCAAGGGACGCAGCAACAGCGCCCAAAATGGGATCTGTTGTACTTTCCGCACGTGAGTTGGATGTGCTGCGCGAAATGGCCCGCGGCTGTTCCAATGAGGAAATCGCGAAAACGCTGTTTATCAGCGTGAACACGGTGCGCAGCCATGTGCGCAGCATCCTGATCAAACTGAACCTGAAAAACCGCACCCAGGCCGCTGTCTACGCCTACGAAACCGGTCTCGTGATTCCCGGCAAGCCCTGATCTCACGCTGCTCGCCGCCTGTCAATGCCGCCTTATCCAGCACCCTGTGGTATGATCCGTCGATGAACCCTGCAGCTGTATCCGCGAGCCCGGCCTATCTAGACAGCCTCGCTTCTGATAAAGAACTCACCCTCAACTACCACCGCCACACGCTGCGCTTCTGCGTCTCGCAGGAGCTGTTCAGCAGCTACAAGCTAGACGCCGGCACACGCCTTCTGCTTAGCACGGTGAGCGATCTGGCCGGCTCGCCGCAGGTGCGCAAAGTCCTGGATCTCGGCTGCGGCTATGGCCCGCTCGGCCTTTCTCTCGCCAAAACAGATCCCGATCGCCTGGTCCATCTTGTTGACCGTGACGCTCTGGCCGTCGCCTTCACCCAGAGGAACGCGCAGCGGAACGATCTCGCGAATGTCATGGCCTACAACAGCCTCGGCTGTGACGATGTGCAGGAGGATGGGTTCGACCTGCTCCTCTCTAACATTCCCGGTAAGGCGGGTCACAGCGCCATTGCCAGCTTCTTGCTTGGCGCCCGGCGCCTGCTGAGGCCGCAGGGGGTCGCCGCCATCGTCGTTGTCCCACCGCTGGCCGCCCCCGCTTCCGAGATCCTGGATCGTCCTGATATAGAACTGCTGCTGCGCGAAGATGGCGCTGAACATGTTGTCTTCCACTATCGCTTTCTGCCTGCTGCCGGATCAGAAGAGTCGATGACAGAGAACGCCTTTGAACGCGGCGTTTACGATCGCGACCACCTGGATATCGATTTCCACGGCCTGCGTCTCACGATGCAAACAGTTCGTGGGGTGCCCGAATTCGATGAACTCAGCCACCAGACAAAACTACTCTTATCCGCGCTGCAGAAGAAAGCGGAGCGCGCCGGCAAACCGACAAGCCATGCCCTGCTCTTCAATCCCGGCCAGGGGCATGTTCCCGTCGCCTTGTGGAAACTGCTGGCCCCACAGACAATGACGCTGACCGGCCGCGATCTTCTCGCCCTGCGCGCATCCGCTCGCAACCTGACGGCCAACGGCTGCCCCGCAGATCAGTTCAGGCTCAACTGCCAAGCCGGCCTGCCGCCGGACGGCAGCGCCGCGGCCGATCTCATCCTGGGCATCTTGGATGACGGTGAAGGAGCGCAGGCTAATTACGCGCTGATCAAGGAAGCGGCGGCCCTTCTCGCCCCGCAGGGTGAAATGATGGTCGCCGGCGCCTCAACCACGATCACACGACTGGACAAGCGCATAAAGCAAGAGAAGCTGCTCATCGTCAAACAGCGCAAACGCAACCGTGCCAAGCGCATGTTGATTCTTCAGCCTCGCTAAACCGCCGGATCGCCTGGTTCCTGGCTCTCCCCTGTTCAGGCTAAACTTCACGCGATCTGTAGTCCCCACGGCTTCTCAATAATCCGAGATCACAACGCTGCAGCCTGGTGTGGCTGGCAGTACGTGATTGGGAAATCGCGGCCACAAGAGCGAACACAAGAAACGTTCCACACAGCACTCTCAATTTGCGCCAGTTAAGGATATAATCGAGATCGATACGAGCAGTTCAGAGTGCGCTAAGGGGGGCGATTGATGTCATCCAGTAAGCAGTTTTCTTCTCCGTTTTTCCTGGCGCTCACCCTGGCGCTGATTCTGTCTGCCCTGATCCCGGCTCTTGCACCCGCCTTTGCCGGCGAAACGCAGCAGGTCTCCTCAGTCGAAGATCTTTGGATGGACATGCGCATCGGTCCGCCGCTGATCCCCTTGTTCAACCGGGCGGCGCACAGCGAAGACATCGCCCGCATCGAACACCCCAGCCAGTTTGGCCAGCTGGCCGCAATCACTACCGGGCGTAAAATGGTCATCTTCCGGTCCGTGGAGGAAGCAACACAGCTTCTGCCGGAAATGGCCGCTGAAATAGATATCATCGGCTACAATCTGGAACATGGACAGACAACGCCCGCCGGAGAAAAAGCTGATCCTGTAGGCAGCATCAGAGAGATGCGCAAGCTGGCCGATACCTATGGACTGCAGCTGGCCTTTGGCCCCGATCATGATTTTGCCCTATCGCACGGCGTGGAAATTGCCCCGTTCGTTGATATCTTTGTGCTGCAGGTCCAACGCCAGCAGACAAGGCCGGCCATTGTGGAAGGATTTGTTGTCCCGCTGGTCCCGCAGCTTCGCCAGGCGAATCCGGCGTTAGAAGTCACAGTACAGGTACGTACCGAGGGGGATGTCCAGGAGATTGTCGACCTGCTCGATTCACTCAAAGCACAGTTGGACGGCGTATCTATCCTCACCAGCCCCAACACCGTAGACGTCGCTGAAGAACTGGTCACCACGCTGCGTCCCCATGCTGCCCTGCTTTCTCAGGAAAGCGACCAGACGACGCGCTACCTTCTCCTGGGAGGAGTGGCCACAGCGCTGCTAATCGGCGTCCTCTATTTCCGCCGCCGCAGAGACAGCCAACAGAACAGCCAGCCCTAAACCACAGTTTTCCGTTCTTCTGTTTCTTCCGTTCTTCGTTATTCCCTGGCCATCAGCCGGCGCAAACGCCACCAGGCGACTTCACCAAAACGCTTGGTTACGTCGCGCATGTGCACGACAGTTTCTAGATCGTCGGCCAAGTTATCCCTCCTCAAAAAAAACGGGCGGTCAGCAGCCAGCTGAGACGCTGCACTGCCGACCATCCCTTACACTGCTACTCTTTCACGATACTGAACTTGTCGAAACTGGCGTCCGTATCGCCATTTTCGCCGGCCTTGGCATAGAGGCCAAAGTAACGTGACGAGGTGTATTTGCTGTCACTCGCTGACTCTACCTGCTCCAAATTGTTAGCCCTGACCCTTATTGTCCCCCTGGATCCGTAACGAACTTCCCACTTATTCCAATCGTCGGCATTGGCGCCTTCGACGCGCGTCCATTCCACCAGGTCCTTTATCTGCTCGATGTTATTCTCGTCATGGCCATCGATACGCAAGATGCGGTATTCCAGGTACTGTTCGCCATTGACATCACGGTAGCGCACGCGGACTTCATAGTATTGGTTGAAGCAGCCATCGCTGTTGTCGCCAGGGCACGGCGCGCCATTCCAATCAGCGCCGAAGATCGCGCCAAACTGCGCTTTATCTTTGCGATCATGCAGCTTGGCCCGGAAGAGAATGTTATACGGCGCCGTCGGGCCAGCAATCAGGGGTGAAACAATGGCGTAATGCTCTTTCGTATTTACTTCCAGGTCCAGGTAACCAGCGCCATTGTGATCAACGTCAAAACTTGCACCCGTTTGCCAGCGCACAGCCTTCCAGGGTTCGATACTATCGGTAAAGTCCGTTTCATAGGCGTCCACCGGCGGCGCTGCAGGGCTGGACACATACGGCAGAAAGGCCATTGAATCAGCCTGCGGTCCGGCAGCAGCCGGCCCGGCAAAAACGAGGACAAGCGCAGCAACCATAATCAGGGATGCGCCCAATCCGGACAGGATCATGAATCGTGTACGATGGTAAGTTGGCATCAGTTTTCTCCTATGTCTAGTGCCATTGGCACGATGATGAACAGTTCTTAACCGCTGGACTAAAAATTACGACGCCGCGGCAGGCGGCGCAACATTGCCAGACAGGATTTGCTCCACTTCCTGCAGTAGATCTTCCAGGTGGGCTTTCGTTGTGGACTCGCTTACCTGCGCAAGAACATGCCGTTAATTCTCCACGCAGTTCGCGCAGCATCGTGCGCGCCGCATTGCGAAAATCAGTTCCCTGCCCCGACGAAAGCATATAATCCAACGTTTCATCGGGGATGCCCAGCGCTCCCATCATCGCCAAGAGCATTAGATCGGGCGTTGATTCATAGGCTGCGAGCAGGCGTTTTATCGTAGTCAAGAAGTGGCGCTGAGACGGCCGCATAATCGCATCGATGACAGGTTCTTCATCACGCAGCTCGGCAAACAGCCCATCCTTCATATCCGTCAAGTAGTCAGCAAGCTGGTACGCTTTGTCCGGCTCCAACATTGACGCATCCATAATCTGCTTATAGACGCCCCCGGCCAACATCGCATCCAGGATCGCCGTTTGGCTGTCCATGACCGGCTTGATAGCGCTGAGAGGCGTAATGCGATTGACAATCTCCGGGCGCAAAAAAGCCTGGGCATTGCGCAGATTTTCAAGAAGAAAGGCGAGAATCTGGCGCTGGCGATCGGCCGGCACCCGCTGGAACGGTTCTTCGCCGGCGGCCAATGTGCGCCGCTCGACGACACCACCCAACTCTTTAGCCGCGCTCACCAGCCAGGTCGTGCGGTTGCCCATGATCGCTTTGTACATCCGGCTGAGTAGATCAAAGCCCTCATGCTCGCGGCTTGTCGCCGGAACAACAAAGGTCAGCATGCGCTCCAGGTTGGCGATGCCCAAGCGCGCGCTTTCAATCCGGTCGGCACCGATATTCTCCGTCAACACCGTTGGATCCACCACCGCTTTCGTATCTTCGCCGCCGAATTCCAGCCAGGGATTCCCACTGACCGCCGCCGCCCATTCATTCAACGTCGCTTCTTCCGCCTGCGGCGAATCCGCCCCCGCTATGGGGCGGTATCCCCAGTTAATGGCGAAGGTATCGTAGGGGCCGATCATGGGGATCAGGCGCTGCACGTCATCCCCCGGCTGGGTAACGTAGTTGAAACGACCGTAAGACATGATCGAAGCCACCGGCCCATGCGCTTCAGCGAACTCCGCGTCGCGTAGTTGTTCCGTACTGTATGCCTGGCTGGCGCGGTGATTATGGCGCAGGCCTATCGAGTGGCCGACCTCGTGGCAAACGATGTAACGCACGATCTCACCCAGTAAGTCATCCGGCAGCGGCAGACGCTGCGCCCGCTCATCCACGGCGCTGGCCTGGCTGAAATACCATGTTTCGGCCACCTTCAAAACATCATCCCAAAAGATAACATGCGCAGAGAGAATCTGGCCCGTTCGCGGATCGGCAAGATGCGGGCCCATTGCATTGGCGAACGGCTGCGGCACCCAGCGAATGACTGAATAACGCGCATCGGCCGGATCCCAATGAGGATCCTCGGCGCTATGTGGCGCGTCTTGAGCCAGGATCGCATTGCTGAAGCCCGCGGCTTCAAAAGCCGGCTGCCAATCTTCAACCCCTTTGCGCACATAGGGCCGCCACTTCTCCGGCACCTCAGGTGGCAGGAAAAAGATGATCGGCCGTACTGGATCGGACACCGCCGCCTGCACATCTTTCTTTTCCAGCCGGAAGCGTGAAATGAACTGCCGGGCGACAATCCCCGGCGCGTCATCGGCATCTACGACGCCGAAGTCGGTCGTAAAATAGCCTACGCGCGCGTCGTAATTGCGCGGCAGCATCGGCTTTTCAGGAAGCAGGACAAGACTGTGAGCAATAACAATTGAGGCGGCGCTGCTCGGGCCGCTGATCAATGGGAAAGTGATCAGCCCATGAACGAGGATATTCTTGGGGAAAGAACCGATCTTTTCGATCCGGCTGCGCACCGGATCCGGCGTGGTCGCCATGTAACCCGATCCTTTGAGAACCGGGGTCACATCAAAATCAAGCAGATTGCTGGCAAAAAAAACGGTGACATCAATGACGGCCGTTTCTCCCTCCCCTTCAGCGACAACAGGGAAACTGTACAGAATCGACGGAAAAGTCACCGCCTTGATGGCCAGGTCCTCGGGGTCAGGCGCTACCTGCGCTGACGCGACAGCATAATTAGGGCGCAGGCGCAAAGAACCAGTCATATCTCGTACTTCGATACGATCATCGACTCGTTCCCAGCGTACAATGCGGCTGCCAAGCGCCTTTGGATTAGCCGCAACGCCATACGGCGCTTCGGCAAACTCCGCATACCAGATCATATCCTTGCCCAACACATCCGGCGCCAGCTCAAAATAATACTTACTGCCCACATGATGGACGGCAAACAAACCTTCCTGTGTAACCGCCTCACCGGTAATGACTTCGCCATACGGCTTAGGTTTCGGCGTTTGCGGTGGCACAACCGGCGCTGACGCTGCGGCGGCCGCTTGCTGCCCATCCGTTGGTTCTGACGCAGGAGCCTGCTGCTCTTCAACCTGCGGCTTATCTTTCCCCGCTTTGCCCGGCTTGTCTTCGCTTTCTTCTTTCCCGTGTTTCTTCTTTTTCTTTCGTGCCATTTATCCCATACTCAACTTTTCTGCGATACAAACTGCCATCTACTCACACAACAACCAACCATCAATACCCTCAATCTAACAAATCCAGATATTCGCTCACGCCCGGAAAATCACGCAGCCGCCCTTCGAAAAATCTATTCACCAGACTGTCAATATCACGCTGCATATCCCGCAGTGTGCTTTCCCAGGCGCCGCCCAACGACTTATGCCCCGTGATATCATCACGCAGCCGCAGCAGTGCCATCACCAAATCCGTTTCCAGGGGCCCCTCGGCCGCCGACGTAACGCTGCGAATCAAGTCGTCAGCCTGTAAGACCAGCGTCTCACGGTCAATAGCGCCAGAACTGCTACCCAGGTCAACCAACCCATCCAACAGCGCGCTCACCTGGTAGAGCAGGGCCGCCGGCTCATCGAATAACTCACGCACATAAGCCGCCTCTTCGAATCGGCCGGTCAGGCGGAAGATATTGTACAGGCGTTTGCTCACCTTGCCGTAATTCGCATGTTCCGCCTGTGAGTACTTGGTAACCTCCAGCTCCAACTGTGACACGTATTTTTGCAGTGCATCAGGGTCCATCTGCCCGGAGATTTTACAAAATAGGGGGATAGAATCAGCATCCAGGTACACCTCTTGATAATAGGGATCGATGAACCCATCAAGCGGCAGGATCGTGCCTTCGTCGTCCTCCCAGGTGGCATCAAGCATATTGCTCGCTTTTATCGCGCGCGGACAGCCTGGATCAACAAGCACCCAATCCAGCTTGCACCAGCCCGGCTCCTGGCAGGCGTATGCCCAATCAATGGTCATCACCGCCCCTTCCGGGGTCAGCACATCAAAATGCCCATCCTCAATTTCTGGTGGGGACCAGGTGATCGATGATCCTGGCTTAAGCCTCTTCTCGCCGCGAATGACCGCATGCTGTAAGGTACCGAAGCGCACCTCAATTAACTGGTAGCCGGGCCCCCTGGCTGACTGCAGCGCTTTCTCACGAATGACATCGCCCAATAACCGGCAGGCGGCCGTGCGCTCAGCCCGCTTTGATATTCACGCGTTCGAAATAATCGAAATCTCCGGGAAAAGCCTGCACCTGTGACTGGGCGGAACTGCCGGAAAGGGCGATCGCCGTCTCCACGTTGGGCCGGTCCTCAAGCTCGACAATGGCCGCCACCCGGCGCACCCGTTCCAGATCGCTGGGATCGAAATCTAAGAGAACAACGCGGTGTGCGAAAATATCCCGTTCTCGATCTACCTGCGGATCATTGTCGCTCTGATCGATAGCCACGCATAGATGTCAACCATTGAACCGCTTCCTCCTCATCCATTTCCACGCCCAGCGCCCGGGCCGAGGCAACGATTTGGTGGATCTCTTCCTGAACATCTTTCTGTTGTTCTTCATTCATGGTGTCAAGCATCCCACGCTGCGCCAAATCTATTCCGCAGCTACGGCCGTGCTTTCCGCCCTCTTCCCCATTTCACTCACCGGCGATCATCAACAGCGCCAGGCCAATAATAGCCACGATCATCACCACCGTCAGCACGTCGGGATCAGTGAAGTTACCACTGGCCACGATCATCGCTGCCGCCAGGTTGCGCTGCGCCGTACCCAACGAGACAACCGCTCTTGTATCTTTACCTGGGCCACCCAGCAGATAGCCGATAACGAAAGCACCGATAATGAACAGAAGCGAACCAAGGATAGCCCAGGAACCAAACGCGCCGACGAATAGAGTCAAAACCAAGGATTAGCCCCAAGACCATCAGCGCAATCAGACCGATATTCGAAGCCTGGGCGAAAGTCGGCTGAAGGTGAGCGGCCGTTTCTTCATAGCGTGCCTTAATGAACAGGCCGATCCCCAAAGGAACCAGCATCTGGAAGAACAACGAGCCGGCGATGGCCAACGCATCGACTTCCACCCCTTGCAGCAGCAGAGGCAAAACAATAGGCATGTATATGACCGTCAATACCATCAACAAGGTCATTAAACCCACGCCAAAAGCCACATCTCCCTTGGCCACCTGCACCAGCTTGGGTAGAAAAGGTGCGCCGGCGGCGCAGGCGACGATGATGATGCCTGTCGCCGCCCCCTCGCTTATTGGAAGAACAAGCGTCAAGACAAAGCCCAGGAGCGGCACCAGCACAAAACTGGCCAGCAGCGACTTAATCACCAGGCTCCTGTTCTTCAACGGCGTGACGATCTCAGCAGTAGTAAGACTCAAGCCCATCGCCATCATACTGCAGATTACAAAGACCAACATTGACAAACTTGCCAGCGTTGTTAAAACATCCATGATTTTTCTCCCGCTTATGACTTACAATTCAGCACGCTCGCCACCACACGAATTTGAGGCTACGTGGATAAAGCGAGTGTTATTATACAACGGTCTGCTTTTCCCGCTTGTACCCTCTTTGCAACCACGCCATAGTGGCGTACCATTTGATCGGGACAAAAAGGACCGTCAAGTTATGGCGATTACCGTCAAACAAGCGTTGGATATCGGGGGACTGCAGCAGGGACGGCTGTTGGCCGGCGCTCGCCACCTGGATAACGAGATCCACCATGTCAACATCCTGGAAGCGCCCTGGGAGTCATTTTGGAAAACAGAAGATCATTTATTCTTGACCAGCTTCTACGCGCTGCGAAACGACACCGCGCTGCAAATCAGCAATATCAAAATGCTCGCCGAACATGGCTGCGCCGCCCTTGTTTTCCAAAAGGGGATACAGGATGCGCTCGACCCCCTGGTCATCCAACAAGCGGAAACATCAGGCTTGCCGCTTATTGAAGTAGAGGAGTCCGTTGACTATCCCACGATAATCGCCCCACTGGTCCAGGCGATCACGCATGAGAAGAGTTTTCTCTTGCAGCGCTCCCAGGAGATCCACCGCCGCCTGACTGGTCTGATCTTGAGCGGAGATGGTCTGACGGCCGTTGTTGATGCGCTGCATGACTTGATTGATCGACCAGTAGCCATCATCAACAAATGGGGCGATGTCCTGGCCAGCACGCCGCTGCAAGACAACCGTCCACTGCAGGTAGACGAGGATGATTTACGCCAAGAAATGGCGCGCGCGGTGCGCCAGGGATTGCTCTGGCACAAGGCCGGCGGCCGCTGGCTCGCCCCCCTCATGGCCGGCGAGCAAGGAGAAAGTGAGGGGTTTGTCCTGGTCTTAGACCCGCAGCAGGCGGCCAATTCGCTGGATCTGATGGCGATCGAGCAGGCGGCCACCGTCGCCTCGCTGGAACTCGCCAAACAGCGGGCAGTCTTGGAAACGGAGCGGCGGCTCAAACGGGACTTCGTCGATGACATGCTCACCGGTGATTTTCATTCCGTGGAGGCGATTCTGGCCCGCGGCCGTTCCCTCGGTTGGGATCTCCTGCACAAGCGCGTGGTCATGCTGGTCGATCTGAACCAGTTTGAAGCGTACTACCTGCGCCACCTGGATGAAGGCGAGGAACACTTTCACCGCATCAAGCAGCGTTTCCTGCGCGGTGTCTCGCGCGTCGTCTTGAGCGAGAATCCGCAAAGTATTGTCGTAGAGCGCAGCGACAGCATTGTGGTCATTCCCCATTTTCCGGCCGAAATGCCGCTGACCCAGGCGCAGCGCGCTGCCCAGACTCTGGCCAAGAAGATCAGCGACAGCCTGCCCGACACCCTGCGTGAATTATCGATTTCGATCGCCCTTGGCAATTTCTACGAAACGGTAGCCGGGCTGCGCCATAGTTATCAGGAAGCGACGGCCGCTCTGCAAGTCAGCGAACGGCTGGCCAACCAGCCGCCAATCATCTGGTATGAAGATGTGGCTCTCTATGTCCTACTGAGCCGCTTTTCCGACCAATCGCAGGTCAACCGCTGGCGGGAGCAGACACTGGGCCGGCTGATCACCTATGATCGCAACAACGATACCGAGCTTGTGAAGACATTGGAAGCATATTTCGACGCCAACCAGAACTCCCAGCAGGCTGCGCGAGATCTATTCGTCCACCCCAAGACATTGAAGTATCGCTTGCGGCGCATCGAAGAGATCGTCGGCATCGATCCCTTTGAAGGGGACCGGCAGTTGGCATTTTACCTGGCCGCAAAGCTGACCCGGCTGCACGCTGGCGACAGGCACAGATCTGAGAGCTAGCCGCTGCCGCTCCGTTGGGTCTGACAACCGGCCGCCCTGGCCGCTTTATCCATTGTGGACAAATCCCCCCTGCCGCTTTCATCGTTGTTCCCCGTAGACGCCACCCTTACAGATCGGTTACGCTGTCTATAGTGGTTAACCGTCCGCCATTCTTTGCGGCGGATTCCAGGAGATGATAGTGGCCTTAATAAGCAATCTAGATACGCTGACCATGGAAGCAGCCGTTCTCGGCGGCGCCGTGTTGGGCTGTGGCGGCGGCGGAAAATTGGAAGATGGCCTTTACCTGGGAGAATTAGCTGCCGCGCAAGGGGGAGCGCACCTCAGCGAAGCAGCTGCCCTGCCTAGCCGGGCAGTTACAGCCGTGATCATGCCGGTCCATACGTCAGACAGCGACACCCACCAGATCCATCCCCGCCAGGCGCACCGCGCCGTACAGATGCTGCAAGATGACCTGGGCTTAGACATTCAAGCGCTGGTCAACGGTGGTCTGGGGGCGGTCGATACCGTTTTCGGCTGGGAGCTGTCCGGATTCCTGGGTGTTCCTCTGCTGGATGGCGGCATACCGGCCGCATACCATCCCGCCTCATTGAGCAACTTGCTCAGCTTCTGGCAGGAAACGGCCGCTGCGCAAACATTCAGCGTAAGCCTGGCCGGCCGCTTCGTTAACGGACAGGGACATCACGAACATCGCTGGCGCGGCCGCCCTGCGGAGCTGCAGCAGCTGCTGTCCTCGCTGCCAATCATGGAGAAAGAGAGTTACGCTGCCGCGGCCGGCCCGCTGCTGCCTACGGCCGTTCATCCCGCCTTGGTAAGCCGCGCGCTGCATGTCGGCCAGGTTATGCTCGCCGCCAATGAAGATGGCGGAGAAGCCACCGTCGCCGCCCTGCAAGAGCTTTTGCCTTGGGACTTCTCCACCTTCGCCACCGTCACCAGAATCAGCTGGCAGGGAGAAGGACAGGAGACAACAGGCCGTATTGAACTACGCGATCTCGACAACCGGCAGCTGCAGTTGATCTACAGCCAGCGCTACACGGAGCTGACCGTAGACGGCCGTTTAACGGCCGTCTTTCCCGATCTGATCATCACCCTGGGAACATTAGGAACGCCATTGACCGGCGAGGAGGTATTTATGGGGCAGGATTTGCACCTGATCGTTGTGCCGCAGGCGGTGGCCACACAGCGCCACCAATAAAGAAGAAACATTTAGACCTATGATTCATTACGAGGAGAAGCACATGAACAACAAACGAACAACCCTGATCCTATTGATCACCATGCTGTTGGCAGCCGTCCTGCTGGCAGCCTGCGGCGGCGGTGAAGCGGCCATTGTAGAAGAACCAGCGGCACCGGCCGAAGAAGCGGAAGCACCGGCCGAAGAAGCTGCACCAGCCGAAGAAGAAGCTGCACCAGCTGAAGAAGAAACCGCGCAAAACGTCTTTGTCTATGCCCACCCAACCAGTTTCCCAGATCTAAACCCGGCCAGCAGTTTTTCCAACGACCTGGTGATCATGGCCAACTGCTATGAAACGCTGACCTATTACAATGAACCAGGCGCTGCTGAGGCGCTCAGCCCCAAGCTGGCCACCAGTTGGGAAACCAACGAGGAGAATACGGAATGGATCTTCACCCTCCGTGAAGACGTCATGTTCCAGGATGGCGAGCCCTTCAATGCCGAGGCGGCGAAAGCAGCCATCGAGAACACCATGGAACTCGGCGCCGGTTCCTCTTACATCTGGGCGCCGGTCGAGACCATTGAAGCGGTTGACGAATACACGCTCAAATTCACCCTTATGTGGCCTGCGCCAATGGACCTGATCGCTTCCGCCGGTTACGCCGCCTGGATGTACAGCCCCAAAGCATATGAAGAAGGAGGCCATGAATGGTTCAATGAAGGCAACTGCGCCGGCACCGGCCCCTATACCATTGAAAACTACGAACGCGGCGCGCGTATCGTGATGGCCCGTAACGAAGATTACTGGGGCGGCTGGTCCGATGGACAATTTGACACCATCGTCCTAGAAATCGCCGAGGATCCTGTCGTACGCCAGCAGATGCTCGAAGCGGGCACGGCCGACTTCACCTATGACATCCCCGCCGACAACCTCGATTCCCTCGACGCCCGCGATGACGTGATCGTCTACACCAATACCAGTTTCCAAAACCTTGTCGGATTGTTGAATAATCAAAAACCGCCACTGAACGACCCCCTGGTACGCCAGGCTGTCTCATACGCCTTCCCCTATGAACAATTCATCCAGGCCGTCATGGGCCAGCGCGCGACCCAGTCTTATGGGCCAATCCCGGACGGCATCTGGAGCCACAGCAAGGATCTAATGCAGTACAACTACGATCTTGAAAAAGCGGCTGAACTGCTGGCCGAAGCAGGCTACCCCGACGGTGGCTTCGACCTGCTCTACACCTACGCCACCGGCGACCTCGACGAACAGCAGGTTGGCGAGCTGTGGAAAGCGGAACTAGCCAAAATAGGCATCAACCTGGAACTTCAGCCAATGACCTGGGAAGCGCAGTGGGAATTGGGCCAATCAGATCCTGAAAACGCCCAGGACATCTTCGCCATGTACTGGTGGCCCGACTTCGTCTCGCCCATCAGCTGGCTCTACAACATGTACCGCACAGAAGATGAAACGCTCTTCAACCTCGGCTATTACAAGAATGAAGAGTTCGACGCCCTGATCGATACGGCCGACGCCATCTCCGGCAGCGACCGCGAAGCGGCGACCGAAATGTTCATCGAAGCACAGGAGATGTTGGTTGATGAGGCTGTCTCCGTCTTCTTCTACGATGTCGCCAATACACACGTGGCACGGGCCGATCTACAAGGGTATGTAGACAACCCCGCCTACCCGCATGTGGCTTTCTTCTATGACATGAGCCGCTAGTTTAGCAGCAGGGTTGGCAGCTTTCTTTCCGCCTGGGATACCGGGCATCCATGAGGAAAGCTGCCAACTTTCTAAAAGGTTGGTCAAGAATGTCTGAAAAAATGATGCTCACTGAGGATCAGGCGCTGGAACTGTTCACCTTTTTCATTACCTCCGCCCGCACTCAGTTGGAGGACCCCTGTAACTATGCACCAATGCGCTTGCTCACCGGCGCCGAAATCCTGCGCGATTTCATTATCGAGCATGTCTCACCCCCTATGCAGAAAATGCTCGCCAGCACCCTGGACAAAACCGAATATGCGCAGATCATCATGAATGATGAAGACGCATTCACAGAATCCCTGGACGATCTGTGCGTCACGGTCGCTCGCTACCTGGTGCAGCGGAACGGCCTGGAGGAGAGCGTATCATGAGCCGGAACACCCTGGATGTCATCAAATCTCGGCGCGTCATCCGTAACATGACCGATCAACCTGTCGAACGCGAACAGCTGGAGAAAATATTGGAAGCGGGACGCTGGGCCCCGGTCGGCGGCAACCAACGTGTTCATCGTTTCCTTGCCGTCCAGGATCCACGGCTCGTCCGGCTGCTGCGCATGGTTTCCCCCGGCATGTTTCAGGAACCGCAGGCGATCATCCTCATCTGTATCGATTGGGATGCCGTCGCCGCCAATAAGTTCTCAGATACCGATGTCGCGCCCTATATCGATCTGGGCACGATCATGCAGACGATGATGTTGGCCGCCCATTCTATCGGCCTGGGATCGGGGCCGGTCACCTCTTTTAGCACGGCAGCCGTGCGCGTAATCCTCAATATGCCCGGCAATCTCACGCCCAACATGATGGTCGCCATCGGCCACGCTGCCCCAAAAAAGCAGCTGCCGATGCGCCCAAAAAAGAAGGTGACCTGGCAGAGTCTCACCGACTGGGACCGCTATGCGTAGAGAAACCGGGTTTTTCCTGATGATTGTCAGAACTTTCTTGACCGACAACCCGGTTTCTACTGGCAAGGAGATCTAATGCAGCGCCTCGATTACATCCTTAAACGATTGATGATGGCTGTCTTTGTCCTGCTCAGCGTCTCCATCGTCACCTTTATCATTGCCCGGGTCGTGCCTTCCAATCCGGCAGCAGCCTGGGTCGGCTCCCATCCGACTAAAGAACAGATCGAGAAAGCGACTATTGAACTGGGATTGGACAAGCCTCTGTATGTCCAGTATTTGCGCTACATGGAAGGCATCGTCAACGGCGATCTCGGCACGTCGGTGACCACACGGCAGCCGATCTTGACCGATATCAAGACCTTCTTGCCGGCGACGTTGGAGCTCGTCCTGGCTGGTATGTTGATCGCCGTCGTCATCGGCATTCCACTCGGCGTCCTTTCGGGCGCCAACAAGGGCAGCTGGCTGGATCATCTGACGCGCCTCATTTCTATCGCCGGCGTCTCTATGCCCGCCTTCTTGCTCGGCCTGCTCCTGCAGCTGCTCTTTTTCCGGCAGTTGGATTTGCTGCCCCTGGGCGCGCGCCTATCGACAGAAGTCTCTCTATCGAATCCCATTGAGACTATCACCGGCATGTACCTGGTTGATTCCGCCCTTACCGGCAATTGGGTGGCCTTTCGGGACGCCTCCTGGCACATCATCCTGCCGGCCATCGCCCTGGCCACCTACCCAATCGGCCTGGCAATTCGCATGACCCGCTCCACGATAATCGAGGTATTGAACGAGAAATATATACAGGCGGCGCGCATCAGCGGCATCGAAGAGCGCACCGTTCTCTTTGTTTTGGCGCTAAAGAATGCCATTGTGCCCACGCTAAACGCCCTGGGACTGGCCTTCGTCTATTCGCTGACCGGCGCCATTTTGATTGAAATCATCTTCTCCTGGCCCGGATTGGGGAACTATGTCACAAATGCTGTCCTAAGCGTCGATTTCCCGGTGATCGTCTCCGTGACCCTGATCATGACTGTGATCTATATCTTTATTAATTTGCTGCTTGATATCGTCCAGGCGATGATTGATCCGCGGGTAACCCTGCAGTAGGGAGGATAAGAATTCCATGGCATCAACAATCGCTGACCTGCAGGTAACCGAGGACGAACTCCCCGAGCGCGAGAAGATTTCCGAATATCGCTTGATGTGGAACGCCTTCCGGCGCGATCCTCTGGCGATCCTGAGCCTGATCATTCTGGCCGTCTTTATTCTCGGCGCGATCTTCGCGCCCTTCCTGACGCCCTATGCAGAACAGGGCTTGGGCGACCCCAATATCCTTGAGAAGTTTAACCCGCCCAGCCTGGATCACCCGTTGGGAACAGATTATCTGGGCCGCGACGTGATGGCGCGCATTCTTTACGGTGGGCGCAGTTCGCTGGCCATCGGCTTCATGGTCGTCTTCCTGGCCGTGATCGTCGGTGTGCCTCTGGGCGCGGTGTCCGGTTACTATGGCGGCTGGATCGACAATCTGCTGATGCGCATCACGGACATTTTCCTGGCCTTTCCGCCGCTGCTGCTGGCCATTGCCCTGGCCGCCGCCCTGGGATCCAGCTTTATCAACACCATGATCGCCATCTCCTTTACCTGGTGGCCCTGGTACGCGCGGCTGGTGCGCTCGCAAACGCTCTCGCTGCGCGAGAGGAATTTTATTGAAGCGGCGCGCAGCATCGGCGTGCCCGACTGGAAGATCATCACGACGCATATTCTGCCCAATGTGATGACGCCAGTTATGGTACAGGCGACGATGGATCTCGGTTCGGCGATCCTAATCGGCGCGGCCATCAGTTTTATTGGCTTAGGCGTTCAACCACCAACGGCCGATTGGGGCACGATGATCAGCGTCGGCCGTATCTATTTCCTGGAACGCCCCTGGTACGCCGGTTCCGCCGGTCTGGCCATCTTCCTGGTCGTGCTGGCCTTCAACTTACTTGGCGACGCGGTTCGCGATGCCGCCGATCCGCGCACGCGGCGCGCTGTTGATATCAGCCGCTAGAACCTCTGAGGCCAGCAAGATGAAATCACTTCAGAGAAAGAACTAAGATCTCAGAGATTCCGGGACGTTAATCACTATGACCGACCCTATCCTATCAATCGAAGAATTAGTCGTCCGCTTCAACACCTACGCCGGCACGGTACATGCGGTAAACGGCATGAGCTTCACCGTGCAGGCCGGCGAAATGTTCGGCCTTGTCGGCGAGTCCGGCTGCGGAAAATCGGTGACTGGCCTGGCTGTGCTGCGCGCTGTTCCTTCGCCGGGCTACATTGCAAACGGCCGTCTCGCCTTCAACAACGAAGACATCATGCAGAAAAGTGAAGAGGAGATGCGGGATCTGCGCGGCGGCCGTATCGCCATGATCTTTCAAGATCCTACCGCCTCACTCAATCCCGTCTTCACCGTGGGCAACCAGATCACCCGCCAGATCCGGCAGCACAGCGACGCCGGCAAAAAAGAAGCCAAAGAGCGCGCTCTGGCCCTCTTCGATGAAGTCGGTCTGCCCGATCCCGAAAACATCTACAAAGCTTATCCCTTTGAGCTCAGTGGCGGCATGAAACAGCGGGTCATGATCGCCATGGCCCTCTCCTCCGGCGCCGAGCTGCTCATCGCCGACGAACCCACAACCGCTCTCGATGTCACCATCCAGGCGCAAATCCTGACCCTGCTTTCAGAACTACGGCAAAAAGAAGGATTATCCATCCTGCTCATCACCCATGACTTGGGCGTTGTCGCCGAGACCTGCGAACGGGTCGCCGTGGCCTATGCCGGGTGCATTGTTGAATCTGGCATCGTCGACGATGTTCTCTACCAGACCAAACATCCGTACACGCAGGGCTTAATGGCCGCCCTGCCCGATAATGTTGCGCACGGCCAACCACTGCAAGTTATCAAGGGCAACGTCCCTGACGGTCTGCAGCCTGTCGCAGGATGCCCTTTTCACCCGCGCTGCCCGGCCGTGATGGACATCTGCCGCGAACAGCCGCCGCCCTTCATCCTCATAAATGACCAGGGCCATAGGGTCGCCTGTCACCTATACGAGGAGGCAGCATGAGCAGCGATAAACAACCGCCCCTGCTGGAAACCCGTTCCCTGACCAAGACTTTCACATCACGCAGTGGTTGGCTGAGCCGCCAGGAAAGGCATGTACGCGCCCTGGACAGCGTCGATCTGACCATCAACGAACAAGAGACGCTGGGCGTGGTTGGCGAATCAGGGTGTGGGAAGACAACCCTGGGACGCACCATCATGTGGCTGACCGAGCCCACTTCCGGCCAGGTTCTATTTGACGGTCTCGATACGGCCACGGCCGATAAGCAGACCACCAAGCAGCTCTTTCACGAAATGCAGATGGTTTTCCAGAATCCCTACACCTCCTTCGACCCGCGTTTCACCGTCTTCAACTGCGTCGCCGAACCGTTGAAGACGCACACCGATCTGCGCGGTGATGCGCTGGAAGATCGCGTGCGTGAACTCCTGCAGCAGGTCGGCATGCCGGGCGATATCATGTACCGCTATGCCCACGAATTCAGCGGCGGCCAACTGCAGCGCATCGCCATTGCCCGCGCACTGGCCACCAATCCAAGATTCATCGTGCTCGACGAACCAACCTCGGCGCTCGATGTTTCCGTCCAGGCGCAGATAATCAACCTGCTGCAGGTTCTGCAGAAGGAATTGAACCTGACCTATCTCTTCATTTCGCATGATTTGGGCGTCGTGCAGCACATCAGCAATCGCGTGGCCGTCATGTATCTGGGCAAAGTGGTTGAATTAGATGATGCGCAGGCGATCTTCGACGGCCGTGCGCAGCATCCCTACACCAAGGCCCTGCTCAGCGCCATGCCCACCGTCGCCAAAGAGCACCGCCAGCAGCGCATCATCCTGGAAGGCAGCGTGCCCAACGCCGCCGATCCACCCCCGGGCTGTAATTTCCACCCGCGCTGCCCGGTGGCCATACCCATTTGCAGCCAGGTAGAACCCGCCCTCGATGACAGCGGCTGCGGCCACCCGGTCGCCTGTCATCTCGTCAATGATGTAAACAGCGAGCCAAACCTCTGAGATCTCACTTCATTTGCGTCAGCAAGCCTTATCCATCAGACCTCAGAGGTATTAAAAGGAGAACAATCATGCCGTATGGAAAATTAGAAACAGTACAAGATTGCCAGGATTTCGTCGAAGGCTGCCTCTTCATGGGCACCGGCGGCGGCGGCGGCGTTGAATGGGGCATGACAATGCTCCGTGATGCGCTTGCCGAGGGCATCACGCTGGAATGGGTCGATGCAGAAGATATCCCGGATGATGTGTGGACGGTCACGCCCTATGGCATGGGAACGATCGCCCCCCTCTCAGAAGAAACGGCTGCCGAAATCAAACGGGTGGGCCTGGTGGAAAAATACGGCGACCGCTCAATGGAAGAAGCGATCAAAGAGCTGGAAAAACAACTGGAAGGCGCCATTGGCTGCATCGTTGCCGCCGAATTAGGCGCCGGCAACACGCCCGCCCCGCTCGTTTCCGGTGCGCGTCTGGGCATTCCCGTTGTTGACGGCGATTATGCCGGCCGCGCCATCCCCGACGAAATGCAGGGCACACCCTTTCTTTATGGCAAAACAAGCTGGCCATTCGCCAGCGTCGACAGCTGGGGCAATGTAGCCATCGTCAACTATACTGTTAACCCGCACATGCTGGAGCGCATTGGCAAGATGCTGGCCTTGGCCGCTTATGGCAACACCACCATCGCCGCTACACCGCTGCCGGGCAATGAAATGAAAGATATTCTCGTTCGCGGGACCTTGACCAAGAGTTTCGCATTGGGGAAGGCAATGCGTCAGGCCAGAGAAAGCGGCGAAGATCCTATCGAAGCGGCCATCGCCCACACCGGCGGCTGGCGGCTCTTTGAAGGGACCGTCACCGGCAAAGAGTGGGAAGACCGCGACGGCTATATGTTCGGTACGATCCACATCAGCGGCAGGGGAGCGTATGAAGGGCAAACGCTCGATGTCTGGTTTAAGAATGAGAACCACGTTACCTGGCTCAACGGCAAGCCCTGGGTTTGCAGTCCCGACCTCGTAACATTGGCCTATAAGGAGAATGGGATAGGAACCACCAATACATTAATCGACAAAGGGGACGCGATCGTCGCCGTGGGCATCAAGGGATTGGAATCCTTCCGTACCGAGTTCGGGCTCAATGAAGCGGCCGGCCCGCGTTACTTTGGCTTCGACATCGACTACATGCCCATTGAAGAAATAATGGCCGGCTGATCAAGAACAACGGAGTATTGACCCATGGTCTTTAAACTAGGCAGTGAACCACGCGATGAGTATCTTTATCTTGAACTGAATAAAGCGGCCCATAAGCTGGTTACCGAGCTGCGCCCTGCCGCCGGCAAACAGGTGCTGATCACGGCCGACAGCGCGTCCGATATGCGCGTGGCCCGCGCCACGGCCGCCGCCGTCTATGCCGTGGGCGGCGTGCCCACCCTGATCAACTACCATACCCTCGATGAACCGATGGTCGAGCCACCCAAGCCGGTCCTCGGCGCTTCACAGTACGCTGAAATCTGGTACAACTTTGCCGTGGCTTACCAGTTATACAGCCCCGCCTACCACGCGGCCGTGAACAACGGCTGTGTCTACGTTGAACTGACCGGGATGGACGTCGATATGATGGTGCGCACCATCGGCCGTGTCAATTACGAGCCGATGGATGAGATGAAGGCGTGGCTGTACAAACAGTCACAGGCAGCGGAAACGGTGCGCCTGACCACGGAAGCAGGCACCGATATGCGCATGACCGTCGACAAGGCGGGAGACCATTTCTGGGAAGAACCGCCCGCCGAAGGGGGTTTCCCGCAGATGCTCGGCGGACAGTCCGGCTTCATGGCTTTCCGCGAAAGCTATGAAGGCACCCTCATCTTCGATGCCGCAATCTGGCCGCCCTCTGAACTCGGTCTACTGCGTACGCCGGTGAAATTGACCCTGGAAGGGGGCTATATCAAGAAGATCGCGGGTGGCCCGGAAGCGTTGACATTTGAACGCTGGCTGGCCGGCTTCAACCATCCGCACTCCTATTTGATGGACCACGCCTGCTACGGCTTTAATCCCGGCGTGACCAGCGCCACAGGCCGCATCCTGGAAGATGAGCGCGTCTTTGGCTGCATGCAGTTTGGCGTCGGGGCCACTGACTATGGGTCGCCATCACATACCGACGGCGTCGTGCTCAATCCCTCCGTCTGGCTGGATGATATGCAAATCGAAGAAAACGGCCGTTACATCCATCCCGAGCTCATTGACTTCTGCCGCCGGATGGGCGCACCAGGTTATTAGCAATAAGCTTGTCAATGAATCAATGGTTCAGCTGGCAAGCCAGACAACAAGGAAATCGTATGAGTTGGCCTGACAAAGAGATAATTACCCCCGGCGTAGTCGACATGCTGCGCGTCAACATGAATATGCAGCCCGGCGACAAACTGCTCGTCGTCAGCGATGTGCCGCGGCTGGGCGAATGGCAGCAGGCCCCCCTGCCCGCATTAACCGAAGCGTTGGAACGCCCCGTTCTGGCGCGCCTGATCTGCGACATCGCCCGCGAACAATTCCCGCAAGCGGAGGTGATTCTCAGATCCTTCCTCTCCACCGGCGGGCACGGCACAGAACCCGATCCCGAAACGGCCGAACAGATGCGCCAGGCGGATGTGCTCCTGGCCCTGACATCCTACTCCCTCTCGCACACGGATGCGCGGCAAAATGCCACCCGTGCCGGCGTGCGCGTGGCCAGTATGCCCGGCTTTACGCATCAGATGCTCGCCCCCGGCGGGCCAATGGCCGTGGACTACAACCAGGTCGCCGCCGACTGCCGCCGCTTCGCCGATATACTCACCGCCGGCGAGGAGGTCATCGTACGCGCCCCGCACGGCACCGATCTCCGCTTCAGCATTCACGGCCGTCCCGGACATGTTGATGACGGCCTGTACGGGCAGGATCCTGAACGTTGGGGCAATCTACCGGCGGGCGAATCATACGTGATCCCGCTGGAAGGCACCGGCGAAGGCACCCTGGTCGCCCCCGCCGGATGGTACCCCGGCCTGACCGAAGCGATGGTCTTCACGATTGAACAGGGCCTTGTTGTCGATCTAACCGGCGGCGGCGAAGTCGGCGATCATTTCCGGGCGTTGATCAATCTAGGCAGCGACGATCCGCTGCACCTGGCACGGCGCAATCTTGCCGAGCTCGGTGTCGGCACCAATCCCAATGCCGTGCAGCCGGACAACGTCCTGGAGGCGGAAAAGATCCTGGGCACCGTCCATATCGCCATCGGCGACAATATTCACATGGGCGGAGAAGTAGAGGCGGACCTGCATGATGATTTCGTGCAGCCGGACGTAGAACTAATTGTGGACGGCCGGCAGCTAATTGTCGACGGCAAATGGGTGCTGTAGCGCTTCGATAGAGATATCTGGCATTCAGCGGATAAAAACGAAGAGAGCTGTCCGGGCGGACAGCTCTCTTCTGCTTCAAGCACATAAAGGAGGCATATGACATGAGCAAAGATAGGATACAACAAAACCCGCTCCCTATCTTTAAGCGAACCTTATGCCCACCTATCGGCTAACTCAAGGAGCAAAATTACACTGCTGCGCAGCGTCCGAATCGCTGACATGCTGACAGCTGTAGAAATGAAAAGAGCTGCCCGGGCGGACAGCTCTTTTGCTTCAAGCACATAAAGGAGGCATATGACATGAGCAAAGATAGGATACAACAAAACCCGCTCCCCATCCTTAAGGCGACCTTATGCCCACCTATTGACCAGCTAAAGGGACAAAACTGCAGCGCTGCATAACTACAGATTTTCGTTTTCCGTTAACTGTTTCTTGCCCTGCGCGCAGGTATCGTACGTTTCGAAGAATTCCAGGAAACCGGTGATGAACATCGTATCGTAAACCATCTCCGTCAGCCCGCAGAGCACGATATGTCCTTCTTCATGGCTGGTTTGTCGATAAAGCAGCAGTAGGGCGCGCAGCCCCACACTGGAGATATAGGTCACGCCGCTCATATCCAGCAGTATCTTGCAGCCGGGCTGAACGAGTTCCAGCAGGCTGTTCTGAACGATTTCAACCGTACTGCTGTTCATTTCCCCAACCAGCCTGGCCACCGTTACGCCGGCGCCTTCCTCGATTTCGATATCCATCAACTCGTCCTGTTCATCATAAAAATGTGGCGGTTCATACCATTCACGTATTCGTAGCGGAAAGCGTCGACTCCTTGCAGCGCCAGGTAAACGCCAAAACCACCCGTCGGCCGTTCCTCCGGGGCCCTATCTAAGACATCCGGCGGCGGCGTCTGCCTCGGATCATAAGGCGGGCTGCTGTCTTCCAGGACGACACGCACCCTATCATCCGCCAGGTAAGCAGTAAGCGCCAGATCCCCTGTCTGCCCCGCTTTCCCGTACCCGTGCACAATCGCATTCGTGGCGATCTCATCCACGGCCAGGCGCAGGCCATAGGCGGCATGCTCGTCCAGCCCTGCCTGCACGGCCGCCGCCGTCACAAACTCGCCGACAGCGTGCAAAGAATCCAAAGTTCCCGGTACTCGTAACGTATTCATAGCGTGTCAGTTCATCAGCCTATCAGCCCGCCCCCATTTCAGCAAATCAGCTTTGCCCCAACTACGCCGTACAAACAATCCCAGCAGCGGCACAGAGAGTCGCGACATCGGCTGGCCCAGCCGCCGCGGCTGCGTTATGCTTGGATACACAGTGTGCTGCGGGTGATGGATAGTCCACATCCAAAGGGCACGCTTGTGTGAAAATCTGCTATGAACCCGATCAAGCTCGCTCCCTCCATTCTCGCCGCTGATTTCACCCGCCTGGGTGACCAGGTCACCGCCGCCCTGGAAGCGGGCGCCGACTATATCCACGTCGACGTCATGGACGGTCACTTCGTCCCGGCCATCTCTTTTGGCCCGCTGATCGCGCGCGCCATACGGCCGATCGCCGACCAATTCGACGCCACCGTCGACGTTCACCTGATGATCGAGCAGCCGGACCGCTATCTGCTCGAATTCGCCGACGCCGGCGCTGATATCCTCACCGTGCACGTAGAGACCTGCCCCCACCTGCACCGTACCATTCAAGTCATCCGCGAACTGGGCATGCGCCCCGGTGTCACACTCAATCCAGCCACCCCCGTGAGCAGCCTGCAAGATATTCTGCCCGACGTCGATCTCGTGCTGATTATGTCCGTCAACCCTGGTTTCGGCGGGCAGTCCTATATCCCGGCCAGCTCGGCCAGGATCCGCCAGATGCGCGCCATGCTGGACGATATCGGCTCCACGGCCGATCTTGAGGTGGACGGCGGTGTCAAGACAGCCAACGCCGCGCAAATCGCCGCCGCCGGAGCAAACGTCCTGGTCGCCGGCAGCGCCATCTTCGGCGGTCCGCAGCCTATCGCCGCCAACGTCGCCGAGTTCCGCCGCGCCCTGGCCGGTTGAGACACCCGATCGCAAAAAACGACATCACAAGCCAAGCGTCTCCCGCAGGCCGTTTTCTAGATCGTAACGCGGCCGGAAATCCAATTCCGCCGCTGCCCGGTCCATCGAGAGGTGCAGATCACGGGCCATCATCGCCACTCCTTGGGGCGACAGAGCGGCCCGCGCTTCGGGCATGACCGGCCCCATAAGCAGCTGCGAAAGCCATGCTGTACGCCCGGCAAGCGCAGGCGAAACCGGCAGGATGCGCGGCCCGCGGCCCGTCAGCGCCCGGTAGCTTTCCACCAGGGCACGCAGTGACGTAGGGTCCCCCGGTCCAGCATTGTAGACACGCCCCACCGCCTCGGGCCGTGTTGCAGCCCGCCACAACAGCTCCGCCACATCACGCGCGTAAATCAAGTCCATCAACGCCCGGCCGCCGTTCACCAGCGGCAAAACGGGCAGCCGCGCCAAGCGCAGCGCCAGCGGGGTAAAATAACGGTCGTCCGGCCCATAAATCAGCGGCGGGCGGGCGATTGTCGCTGCCAGCCCACCCTGCTGGTAACTGCGTACCGCTTCTTCAGCCGCCAGTTTGGAACGGCCGTAAGCGGTGGTTGGTCCCAGGGACCCTTCTTCAGGCGTAGGTACCGCGGCGTCCGGCGCATAAACGCTGCTGGAACTGACATAGAGAAATCGCTCAACCCCTGCCTGCACGCTCGCCGCCAGCACAGCCTCTGTGAAATCGACATTCACCGCCTGGTAGAGCGCATCCTCTTCTGAATCATCCACGGCAAAAGGGGCATTCGCCGTCAAATAACCGGCAGCATGAAAAACCACGTCCACGCCGGCCACCGCGCGCCCTATCGCCGCCAGGTCGCCGCCATCTCCCCACGCCAATTGCACCCCCTGCTGCGCCAGGCGCCGAACATCACTGCCCCGCCGCACAAACGCACGCACCGCGACCCGCGCCTCAACCAGGGTATCAACCAGATGCCGGCCCAATAACCCCGTCGCGCCGGTAACGAGACAGGTCATCATGTCAGCCCTGCCGTAAAACAACAGGTCATTGACTGCTATCTCCTGACCAGTATCATATACACTATCACCATGTTGATTACTCTATCCCATGCCCATTGAACCGCAAACTTCCCCAACTCAGGAACTAGATGATGTCGAACGGGATGCGTCCCCTGGTTCCCAGTTCCCCGTTTTCACTTTTCAGTTTTCCGTTCTCTGTTTCCTACTCTCCCTTCTCTTCTACATGCTCACCCTACAACCCTCCCTCGCCTGGGGAGACGGCATCCGCCTGCAGCGAGAAGTGATCACGGCCGAATCTTACATATTCGCCGAAATGGTTGATACGCCCTTCGCGGCTGATCCTTACCCGTTCGCCCGCCTCGGTGTGGCCGCCTGGGACCACCCACTGTATGTGATGCTTGGACACACGCTCGTCCGTGCCATGCCCGGCAGCCGATCGCTCTGGCTGGTGAACCTCATCTCCGCCCTCTTCGCCGCCGGCACCATCTCCCTGCTCTATCTGCTCGTCGTGCGCCACACAAGATCGCATGCCGCCTCACTGCTCGCTGCGGCGGCACTGGCCGTTTCCCACACCTTCTGGTGGCACGCCGTGACCCCGGAAGTCTATACCCTCTTCACCTTCCTGCTGCTGCTGGCCGTCTATCTCCTGGACAGCTACGAAATCAACGGCCGTTTTCCCGCCTTACTGGCCGCCGCCTTCGTCCTTGGCCTGGGCATTTCCAACCACCTGCTGGCCGGCCTGGCCCTGCTCGCCCTGCCGCTCTACCTGCTGCTCGCCCATCGTTCCCCGCGCAGCTACATCCGCCGGCCCGTTCAACTGCTCTGGCTGCTGCTCGCTTTTCTCGCCGGCCTGCTGCCCTACCTGGTCCAGTTTCTGCGTCTCCTGCGCACTTTCCCCTTCCGTGAAATCCTGGGGCCGGCCGCCGGGGCCACCTTCCTGCAAGGTTCCCTGGCCATCTCGCCCGGCGCCCTGCTGCAAAGCATCGCCGGCTACCTCATCTTTCTCTTCTACAATTTCCTGCTCGTCGGGGTCTTATTGGGGATTTACGGATGGTGGAACGGCCGCCGCCTCTACCCCGCCCTGTGGGCCAAAGCGCTCGCCTTCTATACCGTCTATCTACTCTTCGGCCTTATTTACCGCGTTTCCGACCAGTTCGCCTTCTTTCTCGGTGCGCATCTCTTCTGGGCCGTGGCCATCGGCATGGGCACCGCCCATCTAGCCACCCAGGCATGGCCCGAATCCCGCCGCCGCCTTCTCTACGCCGCGCTCGCCTTACCTATCCTGCTCACCCCGCTGCTCTACGCGGCAGCTCCCGATCTGATGCGCGCCGCCGGAATAACAGAAGCTGCTTCCGGCGTGCCCCAGGTTGGCAGCGGCGTGCGCGACGGTCTCGCCTACTACGTCGATCCCAATAAGCGCGGCGATTTATCAGCGCTGCATTTCGGCCGCGAAACGCTGGCCAACCTGCCCCCCCAATCGCAGGTTATCGCGCACTGGTACACCGATACCGACGAATACTTCGTGCTGCGCTATTTCGCCGCCGTGCAGAACATGCGCCCCGATGTAACCATACTCGGCTGGCCTACCAGCGATCCCTTCCACTTCGATCCCGCCCTGGTCGCTGGCCTGGTCGAAGCCGCCTCTGGCTCACATCCGCTTTATCTCGCATCCCTCAGCGAGCAGTATTACGACGCATCGACGCTGCTCGAGACGACCTGCATCCTGCCCGAACACAACCTCTACCGTGTTTACCCGCGCGCTGAAGCCGGTTCCCGTGCCTGCCTCCCCCCCAGCGCCGCCATGCCTTGACGCACCGTTTTTCAATTCTCTGCGGCCTGCGCGTCCAGCAGCTCAGCCAGCATACGCAGGCCATCCTGCACCTGTGTCAGCAGCTCGCCAAGTCCCATCTCGTCCAGCGGGATCGTTACCGGGAAATCCAGCTGCACCGGCACCTCCGCATTGATCGGCACCTCCGTATCCACCGGCACCTCGATCAATAAATCAATCGGTACTTCCAAATCCACCGGCACCTCCAGATCAATGGGCACATTGGTTTGCATATTCAACGGTATGTCAGCCCGAATGGGAACATCCACGGGGATCGACTGTCCCAGAACTGAAATCACGATTTGCGCATTCCGATTCAAGCTCACCACGTCATTGATCGGCACAACGATAGTCTCGTTGACTTTGATGGAGGTTGATATGGGGATCGTTGTCTTGATCGGCACTTCGAACGTATCGCTGAAAGGCACGGTAAGCGAAATAGGGAACGTTTCGTCGATCGAAATCGGCACATCGACATTCTCGATCTGCACAGTCTCCACCGCTTTCAACATCTCCGAGATCCCCTCAACATCGCTCATACTTTGCTGCGCCTCTTGCTGGAAGTTGTACAGCCTGTACACCAGATAGCCGTTCAAGCCAAGGGATATGAGCACGACAGCCCACAGCAGCATATAGTGCCAGGAACGCCAGCTCGACGATTGATTATTCGACTCACTCATGGAATCTCCTCTGAAAATGTTACCCTTGCGGGTATTAAAGCGCATCGTGGCATGCTGCCCGTGCAAGACAGCTACTGCATAGGCGCCGCTGTGCCCGAACGAGCCACAGCGGCCAGGATCGCCGGCTGCTCCGCATCCAGGAAAAAATGATCGCCCTCAAAGAGGATCATCTGGAACGCTCCGCGCGTCTGTTCTTTCCAGCCCGCCAATTCATCCTGGCTCACCAGGGGATCGGCATCGCCGCCAAAAATGGTAATCGGGAAAGAAAACGGCCGTTCCGGCACATACACGTCCGTCTCGACCATCGTCAAATCCGCCCGCAGGCCCGGCAGAAAGAGCGCCAGCAGCTCCGGCTCAGCCAACAACTCCGCGGGCAGGCCACTATACTTACCCAATTCGATCACCAGCTCAGCGTCAGGCATGGAAGGCCACTGCCTATGGACACGTGGCAGCTGCGGCGCGCCTATCGCCGAGACGTAGAGATGGTGCGGCAAAACCTGCCCCTGCCGCCGCAAAATACGCGCCACTTCAAATGCCAGCAGCCCCCCCATGCTGTGTCCAAAGAAGGCGAACGGGCAGCCCTGGCTGAGCGGCGTCAGCGCCTGCGCCAGCAGCTGTGCCGCCATTTTCAACGCTACCAGCGGCGTTTCCTGTAAGCGGGATCCATGCCCCGGCAAATTCGCCGACCATACCTCGATCTCCGGCGTCAGTCCGGCGGCGAAACTTCGAAAAACGGCCGCGCTGCCGCCCGCAAAGGGAAAACAGAACAGGCGCAGTCGCGGCTGCACCAGCGTTTCAAAATTGATAAACCAGGAAACAGTCATCCGATTCTCGCTGCTGTGTGCCGCTGCACCCGTCATTCACGACTATTCGACCTCCTGGCTGATACGCAGCAGGCCCTGCCGCCGGAAAAAGTCAAGGTAGATGTCCAGCAGTTGGGCATCAACCGCGGGACAAATGAGCGGCGGCTCGCCGCTTTCTTCCGCGGCGGCGGCCAGACCATCCAGCGTATTGCGGCATGCTACCGCGGGCATGAACACCTGCTCGGCCGTGACTTCTTCCAGGAGGGGCAGGAACGGGTTCCAGTTTTCACCAGCCGCCTGCACTGCCAGCGCCACCATCCGGCCGCGCCACTGCTCAAAAGGCATTCTCCGTAAAGGTACCCCATGTTTTGCCATCCAGGCCAGCAGATCCTCAAAAGAGGCGGGCCGCGGGTTGCTCAGGTGGAAGATCTGGCCCGCGCTCGCCGGACGGCCGGCCAGGGCGACGATAGCCCGGCTGACGTAATCAACGGGCACAATGTCCACGGCCACCGCCAGGTCGGGCACCGCGCCGGCGGCCGCACAGGCTAGGGCCATGGTCGACATCATGTCGGCCGTGTGCCACGCGCCGCGCCTGCTGTCCCCGCTGATCAAACCCGGACGGAAAATCGTTACCGGCACGCCGCGCGCTGCCGCCGCCATCACCAACTTCTCGCCAACCCACTTGCTCTGAGCATAGCCGCCAAATGGCACGTCAAGCGCGTCCAGATCGGCGTCTTCTTTGAACAACAGGCCATCATCATGCTGCCCGCTGTGAAAAACCGATAACGTAGAAATGAAATGCACCGCCGTATACCCTGTAGGGGCAGACCCCCGTGTCTGCCCGTCCCCCCGTGTCTGCCCTGAAACAGCCAGTCGCAAGATTTCCCGGGTGCTCTGCACATTGGCTGCCCTATGGTCACGATAGGCATAAACGAAGTTAACCATCGCGCCGTTGTGGTAAATCGCCTCAACCCGCTGCGCCAGTTCCGCGAAACGCGCCTCGCTCAGGCCCAGTAACGGCCGTCCCAGATCACCAGGCAGAGCCTCGATCCGGCTCGCCGGCACCTCATCCCACAGATCATAAGCAGCCATATTCTGCTGTATGCGCTGCAAACCATCCTCCGCGGACTGCGCGCGTACCAGGCAAATGACCGTCGCCTCCGTCTCACGCAGCAAATCACGCAGCAAATACGCCCCCAAGAACCCGGTCGCACCAGTCAGTAGAATGGCATGTGGCCTGCGGCGTGCGCCATGTGGAATGGCCTGAGCTTCCAAACGCTGAATTCCCAAATCTGCAATCAAACCCGCCGCATCCGCCTGTAATTCCGCCTTACTGATCGCATCAAACAAGCCCCTGCCGTTCTGACCCCGGCCATTATCCGCGAACAGACGGCCGTTCTCAACGGCCAGGCTCAACCCAGCCACGGTCGGCTGCTGGAAAAGTTGGCGCAGCGGAATCTGCACCTGGAAGCGTTCCCGCACCTGGAACACCAGCCGCGCCGCCGATAGGGAATCGCCGCCCAGGTCAAAGAAATTATCGAAGATGCCAACCCGCTCCAGGCCGAGCACAGAGGCGATCATCGCGGCGAATTCTCGCTCCAGCGCACTGCGCGGCGGCGCATAGTCCGTCCCTGAGCCACCGCGTGTCGCCGGCGGCTGCGGCAGAGCGCGGCGGTCGATCTTGCCATTGGGCGTCTTGGGCAGCGCTTCCACGGCCACAAATTGGGCCGGAATCATATAATCCGGCAGATAGGTTCGTAAAAACAGGCGTAATTCAGCCGTTGACACCGCCGCTTGCCCGGACGCGGGAATCCAGTAAGTCACCAGACGTGTATCACCAGCCTCCGCTTCCCGGGCCACGGTCACACTATCAGCAGCGGCCGGATGCCGGGCGACAGCCGCATCAATTTCTCCCAGTTCAATGCGATAGCCGCGCACCTTCACCTGGAAATCATCGCGGCCCAAATGCAGCAGCCGCCCATCCGGCAAATAGCGCGCCAGATCGCCCGTCCGATACATCATCGCCCCACCCATACCCGTACCCGTATCCGTAGGGGCAAGCCCCCGTGCTTGCCCATCCGTCCCGTCTTGCCCGTTCGCCCCGTCTTTCCCGCCGGCAAAGGGGTCCGGCACAAAACGTTCCGCCGTCAAGTCAGGCCGGTTCAAATAGCCGCGCGCCACGCCGGCGCCGCCGATATACAGCTCGCCCACCGCGCCCAGCGGCACAGGCTGCTGTTTTTCATCCAGGAGATAGATTTGCGTATTGGCAATGGGACGGCCGATACTGATCGGCTCCGCGGCCGAAGACACACGGCAGATCGTGGACCAGACGGTCGTCTCTGTCGGGCCATACAGATTCCACAGCGCCCGGCAGCGCGGCAGCAGCGCCCGGGCAAGACGAGGCGGCAGCGTCTCACCCCCACACAGAACCGTCAAATCTCCCTTTCCCGGCCAACCCGTATCCAGGAGCAAACGCCAGGTGGCCGGTGTCGCCTGCATCATCGTAACAGCGGCATCATCAAGAACGCGCTGCAGCTGCGCGCCATCCACAGCCAGCTCACGCGAAGCGATAACCACTTCCGCACCGCTGATCAGGGGCAGGAACAGTTCCAATAGAGCGATATCAAACGAAAGCGTGGTCACCGCCAGCAGCCGGTCGCCCGGCTCGATCCCCGGCTCACGCTGCATCGAACGCAAGAAATTCACCGCCGCGCCATGCGTGATCTGTACCCCCTTCGGCCGTCCCGTCGACCCCGACGTGTAGATCAGATACGCCAGATCCCCCGGTCCAGTTCCCAGTTCCTTGTTTTCCGTTTTCTGTTTTCCGTTTTC
This sequence comes from uncultured Chloroflexia bacterium, assembly GCA_963767495.1. Classification (GTDB taxonomy): domain Bacteria; phylum Chloroflexota; class Anaerolineae; order Promineifilales; family Promineifilaceae; genus JAACFF01. The sequence continues at coordinate 747,451 of CAVYDY010000003.1, read as the reverse complement.
TGTTCCCTGTTCTCGATCCAAACAAACCAACGCACTCGCCACCCCTTCCAACCGGCCGGCCAGCGCCTCCTGCGTAAGCACCACGGCCGGCGCCGCATCCTCTAACATCAACCTGATTCGTTCATCAGGAAAATCAGGGTCCAGCGGAATATAGGCGCCGCCCGCTTTCAAAACAGCCAGCAGCCCGGCCATCATCTCCAGGGATCGTTCCACATAGAGGCCCACCAGCGTCCCCCGCCCGACACCTTCTCCCCGTAGATAGGCAGCCAGCCATTCAGCGCGCTGCTCGAGTTCCGCATACGACCAGCTTTCCCCTTCAAAAGAAACGGCCGTTTTCTGCGGTGTGCGGCGTGCCTGCTCGGCGACCAGTTGGTGCAGCGTCTTGTCACGCGCATACGCCGTTGGCGTCTTGTTCCAATCGACGATCAACTGCCGCTCTTCACGAGCCGTCAGCAGCGGTATCTGATCCACTGCCCGCTCAGGGTCGCTGGCGATTCCCTCCAGGAGCACCTCCAGATGAGCCAACATACGCGCCATCGTAGATGCTTCAAACAGATCTGCGTTGTAATGAAAAGCGGCCGTCAAGCCCCCATCCAGTTCAGCCATCATCAGCGTCAGGTCAAATTGGGCCGGCAGCCCGCCCAGGGGCCTTGATTCCACGGTCAGGCCATCCATCTGCAGATGCGCGCCCGGCACACCCAGGGCGAAAGCGCTCAATCCCTGTTCCCCCAGCACCTGTGCGCGCTGCATGATGAACATCACCTCAAAAAGCGGCGGCCGGCTGGGCTCCATCCGCCGCATCCCGTCCGCAGCCAGCTCCTCCACCAGGCGCACCAGCGGGTAATCCTGGTGCGCGATCGCCTCCAGAAGCGTTTGCCTGGCCTGGGCCAAGAAAGCGGTGAACGAGGGCGCGCCGGAAAAATCAGCACGCAGCGCCACCGGGTTAATCAAATAGCCAACCATTTCCAGCAGAGCTGGATGTTCCCTACCGGCAATGACAGAGCCAACCAGCAAATCTTGCTGTCCCGTATAGCGGAACAGCAACGTCTGGAACGCGGCCAGCAGCGTCGTAGCCAGCGTAACGCCCTGTTCCTGGCTCAGCGCCTTGAGCCGTTCGCTAAGCGCCGGGCCAATATGCCGGCTGGCGATGCTGCCGCGGTAGCGCTGCGCGGCAGAACGCGGCCGGTCAGCCGGTAGATCAAGACGCGGCAGTTCTCCCGCCAACTTCTGCAGCCAATAATCGCGATGAGCCTTCCCCTGCGTGCTCTCTAGCATCTCCGCCTGCCAGTGCACGTAATCAGACATTTGCAGATCGGAACGCGGAGCAAGTTCCCAATGCCCGGTTCCTATTTCCCGGTTCCCAGTTTCCTGCCGGTAGAAGCCGTACAAATCACGCACCAGCAGCGACATCGACCAGAAATCAGTGACCAGGTGGCTGATCGATAGCAGCAGAACGTGTTCCTCTTCACCCTGCTTCAACAGCACCAGCCGCAGCAGCGGGCCTTGTTCAAGATCAAACGGCCGGTACGCCTCCTGCATCAGGAACGTCTGCACACGATCCTCATCCCAGGCGGCAGCATCAATCTGTAAGAGGGGCGTATCGATCAGCTCCTGCACAGTTTGCACCGGCTCTCCCGCGTGGCTGACCGAAAACACGGTCCGCAAAGCGCCATGCCGTTCGACCAGCCGCCTAAACGCCCGTTCCAATGCCGGCACATCCAGACGCCCCAGCATTCGCGCCGCACCTGCCACATTAAGCGCAATATCCGCCGGCATCAGCTGCTGCAGCACCCACATCGCCCGCTGACCATAGGACAGCGGGGCAGGCTGCCCGACCTCGGACAGCGGCGCTAAGCTTGGCTCAGATGCATCGTCGCCGTTGAGCGGAGAGGATGCCAACATCGCTGCCAGCTCCTCAATAGTCGGACCTCCCAGGAGGGTGACCAGCGGCAGTTCGATACCGAGTTCCTGCTCAAGGCGGTTTTTCAATTCCAGGGCCATCAGCGAATCCAGGCCCAATGTATCCAGCGGCCGGTCCACCCGCATCCGCCCCTGCACGCCTTGGGCAAGACCCAGGACACTGGCCAGGGCATCTGCCAGGTAGCCGCACAGCAGCTTCTCACGGCTCTCCGCCGGCGCAGCCAGTAAATGGGCGCCTCGCTCCCGGCCATTCTTCCTGTCAAGCGTCACCCGCAGATTTGGATCAGAGTCCTCTCCGCGGCGAATATCACCGCGGGCCAGCAGCAGCCACTGATCACTCTGACCGTCAGATCCAAACAACTCAAAAGCGGCTGACCTATCGCCCTTGGCGCTCAGCGACGTCTGCACGCGCAGCGGCTGGCCAACCGGCTCGCTGGAAAATTCAAAGGCCGCGATCTCATGGGCGCCATCTCCCCAGTAAAGGCGCGCCACAGCAATCACATTGTCTCGCAGCAGGCCGGCAGCATCGCTGCTCGCCGAAAAATCAAGCCGCGCTTCAAACAAGGGCACGGCAAGCGGCAGACGGAGCGGTTCACCCGCTTCCCCCACCGGCGCTGCCTGCGCCACAGCTGGCCTTGTTCCAACGCTCGGCGGCACATCCAACCAAAAGCGCTCCCGTTGGAACGGGTAAGTCGGCAGATGAATTCTTCGTAAACCAAAGTCACTATGCGAATTATATTCAGGATAGATACCAGCCAGATCAGGATCAAAGCCAAACGCAAAAAGCTGCCCCAGGCTGTCCAACATCACCTGCCGCTCATCCCGTCCCTTACGCATCGAGGCCATGAACACGGCTGGCGCAGATGGGCCGGACCCACGCTGGTCAACAGCCGCATCGGCAGCGTTCCTTCTTGCTATGCCGGTCAGATGTGGCTGCGGGCCGATTTCCAGGAAGATCGTCGCCCCACTTTCAGCCGCGGCCGCCATTCCGCCGGCGAAGAGCACCGGTCGTTGGATATGCTCTCGCCAATAGCGGGCGTCAGGCGCCTCCTCCAGCAGCGCCCCCGTCAAGTTAGAAACCAGCGGTATCTGCGGCGGCTTGAAATCACAGCCGGCGGCGGCCGCTTCAAATGCATCCAACATGGGCGCCATCAAGGGCGAATGAAAAGCATGGGAAACGGTCAACGGCCGTGTTTCCACACCCTCAGCGGCCAATGTCTCAATAACGGCCGTGACCGCTGTTGACACGCCGGAAATAACGATATTGTTGCGCCCATTGATCGCGGCGATGGCCACCTGGTCCTCAAACGGCGCGATTGCCGCCCGTACCTGCGTCTCAGCAGCAAAAACAGCAGCCATACTTCCTTCACCTGCCGGCAGCCTATCCATCAACTGAGCGCGCGCGGACACCAGCCGCAGCCCATCCACCAGGCTGATCACACCAGCTGTACAGGCGGCGACATATTCACCTACACTGTGACCAATCAGGACAGCCGGCTCAATTCCCCAGGAACGCCACAACTGCGCCAGGGCGTATTCGATGGCAAACAACGCCGGCTGGGTCACCCGCGTCTGGTCGATCAACGATACTTCTTCAGGCGCGAACAGCGCTTCAATTAACGATTGCTTTACTTGAGGCCCGGCACTGCCGGCAAGATCCGGCAGCTTATCCAGAATCGCGGCGCAGCGATCCAGCGCGGCGCGAAAAACAGGCGCGCTCTCATACAAACGCCGTCCCATGCCCGCATACTGCGCGCCCTGACCCGTGAAGAGAAAGGCAATCAAATGCGGCGGCCGCGGTTCGGCGCCGGCAGCAGCCGCCGCCTCGTGCAGGAGCGCCTGCCGCATCTCCCCGGCTGTGGCGCCAACAACCGCCAGCCGCTCTTCGAAATGCGCCCTGCCCGTATTCGCCGTGTAACAAACATCTGCCAGAGAAACCGCCTGATTTTCAGCCAGGTAATCCGCATAGCGTCCAGCCATTTCCCTTAACGCATCGCCGTTCTTCGCCGACAGCAGCAGCAGATGCGGCTCCGATCGCGCACTCCCCACGTCCATTTCCGCGCCTGCCGGCGGCGCTTCGCTCACGACCAGATGCGCATTGGTCCCGCCAAAGCCAAATGAGCTCACACCGGCCAGCCGCGGTCTCTCCGTTTGCGGCCAGGCACGGACACCAGAACCTATGACCAGGCGTGAATCCTCCAGAGAGATATGCGGGTTGATCTCTTGCAGGTGCAAATGAGGCACGATCGTTTCGTGCGCCAGCGAGAGAACAACCTTGATCAAGCCTGCCACCCCGGCCGCCGCCTCCAGATGGCCGATATTCGTTTTCACCGACCCTACAATCAGCGGCTCGCCAGCCTGCTCATCAAAGACCGCCTGCAGTGCGCGGACTTCAATCGGATCGCCCAGCCGCGTCCCCGTGCCATGCGCCTCGACAAAATTGATCTCCCCGGCGCCGACGCCAGCGTCAGCCAGAGCAGCGCGGATCACCGCCTGCTGCGCCACTCCGCTGGGAGCGGTCAAGCCATTGGAACGGCCGTCTTGATTCACCGCTGATCCGCGCAACACCGCCAGGATGGGATCGCCGTCCCGTTCAGCATCAGCAAGCCGCTTGAGCAGCAAAACGCCGCATCCCTCACCGCGAACGTACCCGTCGGCGGCGGCGTCAAATGTTTTGCAGCGGCCGTCCGCGGCCATCATCCGCGCTTGTGAAAAAGCGATCGTCAATTGCGGAGACAGGATCAGATTCACCCCGCCGGCCAGCGCTGCATCTACCTCGCCAAGACGCAGGCTGTTCATCGCCAGATGTGCGGCCACCAGCGAAGAAGAACAGGCCGTATCAACAGCCACACTCGGCCCGCGCAAATCCAATAAATAAGAGAGCCGGTTGGCGGCAATGCTGTGTGCATTGCCCGTTCCCGCATAGGCATCGATCAGATCCAGATCACTGAACTGCAGGCGCGAATAATCATAACTGCTGATGCCCACAAAAACACCGGTCCTGCTGCCCGCCAGCGCGCTGGGATCAATGCCGGCATGTTCCAATGCTTCCCAGGCCACCTCCAACAGCAGGCGCTGCTGCGGGTCCATGCGCGCCGCTTCGCGAGGCGCGATGCCGAAGAAATCAGCATCAAACTGATCCACCCCAGCCAGGAAACCGCCCCAGCGCGTATTCATCTTACCAGGAGCCCGCTCCGGCCCATCTTCATGGGCAGCATCAACCGCCCACCGTTCCCGAGGCACTTCGCTGATCAGATCACAGCCGTCAAGCAGCATCCGCCAGAACGCATCCGGCCCTTCAGCGCCGGGGAAACGGCAGCCAATGCCAACAATCGCGATAGGCTCGTTAGCCCGCGTAATCTGCGATTCAGAATTCGGAACTGCTGTGCGCCCGGCCTGCACCTCTTCGTTTTCCATCAAATGTGCCGCCAGCGCTTCAATCGTCGGATAATCCCAGGCCAGCGTCGGCGCCAGCGAACGGCCGAGCAGCCCCTCCAATTCGGCGACCAATTCGACAATCTGCACGGAGTCCAGGCCAAACTCAACCAACGGCCGTCTGACATCAATCTGCTCCGTCCCCATCTGCAGCTGCTCCGCCAGGCGCTGCACCAGCCAACCGCGAACATCAACCGTAGGTTCGCAGGGTGAACCCCTCCGTTCCACGTTCCTCGTTCCCTGCTCCCCGTTCCCCGTTCCCTGCTGTTCCGCCATTCACCAAGCGCCTTCAACGTACCATCCAGAAACATTTGCTTGCAGGCATGCCGCTTGATCTTGCCGCTGGTCGTCCTGGGCATCGACAACGGCCGTATCAACACCAGGGCATGCAGCTGAATCTGATGTTCGCTCGCCACAGCAGTGCGCACCGCAGGCAGGATCTCCTCAATTGCCGTCTTGCGCCGGCGGCGCGTCATCTCGTGAACAACAACTAGTTTCTCTTCACCTTCTACGACAACAGAAAAAGCGGCGCCCATATTCGGTTCCAGCGCATCGTGGCTTTCGCTGACCGTATATTCAATATCCTGCGGGTAATGGTTACGGCCGTGGATGATGATTAGATCCTTCAGACGGCCAGTAACGTACAGCTCACCCGCTCGTAAGAAACCGAAATCACCCGTGCGCAAGAACGGCCCCTCCCCACTGTCAGCAAGGTAAGCCTTGAATGTGTCCTCGCTCAAACGCGGCCGCTGCCAATAGCCCTGGGCAGCGCTCGGCCCGGCGGTCCAGATCTCGCCGATTTCGCCGTCGACACAGGCTGTCATCGTATGCGGGTTGGCGATCACGAGGCGCTGTCCAAGTCCGGCGCGTCCGCAGCTCACCAGAGCGACTGCAGCCTCTTCGCCGCCAGCGGCTGTCCGCGCCTCTCCTTGAGCCAGTGCCGCTGCCTGGAAATCCGTGATCAGTGGAGCCGCCTTCCCGTCACCACCGCTCACCATCAGCGTACCTTCTGCCAGGCCATAACATGGGTACAGGCTCCGCCGCATAAAACCGTGCGCTGCGAAGGTATCGCTGAATGCATCCAGCGTTTCAGGCCGGATCGGCTCCGCGCCGCAAAAAGCGATTTTCCAACTGCTCAAATCAAGCGCTTGGCGCTGCTCCGGCGAGATCTTGTCCACACACATCTGGTAGGCGAAGTTCGGTGCGCCGCTGATCGTCGCCCTGTAATGGGAGATCGTCTCCAGCCATCGGACCGGCCGCTGTAAAAAAGCCGCCGGAGCCATCAGCACGGAGCGCGCGCCGATATAGATCGGCTCCAGGATGCCGCCGATCAAGCCCATATCGTGAAAACTGGGCAGCCAGAACACACCGACATCCGTGGAATCAGCCTGGAAACCGTGACGGATCACTTCCAGGTTGTGCAGCACATTGGCATGCGTGAGCATCACCCCTTTTGGCGCTCCAGTCGATCCTGATGTGTACTGCAGCAAAGCCAGATCGCTGTCGACTACAGCGGGATCACGCCATTCACCGGCCAGGTCGTCACCTATCTCCTCCGTGCTGAGCCACTGTAGATTGGCGAGGTCGGGGATATGTTCAAAACGCCTTTTTAGACCATGCAGGATTTTGTCAGTGGTCAGCACCAGCGAAGCTTCAGCATCGGCGGCGATGGCCTGGATACGCGGCGATGGCCGGTTGAGACGGGGAGGATAAGCAGGAACGGCCACCACACCGGCATAGAGGCAGCCGAAGAAAGCGGCAGTAAACTCAAGCCCTGGGGGATAGAGGAGCAGCGCTCGCTGATTAGAATCGAAGCCGGCCCCCTGAAGCGCAGCGCCGATGGCCCGTGCCCGGCGGTCCAACTCGGCAAATGTCAGCTGCAAAGCTTCCTGCTCATGCTCGCCGTCAGCGTCGACAAGAAATGTCAGAGCTGCTTGAGCAGACCGTTGATCGGCATGCGTGCGCAGCATATGCAGCAGCGTCTCCGGCTGCGAAAATGGGCTGGCGGCATGGTTCGAATTCATCGGTCAGCAGTTACCACCCGTCGAACCCCACGCTATTCTCCAGGCCTCATGTTTGCCTGAACACCCAACCACCGGCAGCCGCTCAGCGCGCCTTGCGCTGTCTGCTGCCAGGAAGCAGCGTCGAATAAACTGATGGTTCGACCATTTGCTTCGCTTGTTAATTCCCACAATTCTATGAGCAGATTTTCTCTTACGCAAAGAGCCGGGAAATATGATATACTGACGTGCACATTACTGCAGAAAAATGAGAACTGTTTTGCGTAGGTACCTGCGAAATAAGAGCGTCTGAATCAGAGTTTCTATTCCTCGGACTGAGGCGAGATGGCAAACGAGATCGTCCAGCGTTACCAGATTAAGGAAAAGATAGGTGCCGGGGGCATGGGTACTGTCTATCGCGCCTGGGACAGCGAACTCGAGCGTGATGTAGCCTTAAAATGGCTGCCCGCTTATCTCAGCGCAGATGAGACATTTTCCACCCGCTTCAAACAAGAAATCCGCGTCATCGCCCATCTGGAGCATCCCCATATTGTCCCTATCTATGACGTCGGCGAAAGCGAAGGGCGCCCCTTTATTATCATGCGCCTCCTGGATGGCGGAACACTGCGCGACAGGATATTGGGCGGCAGCTTCAACCTGGCCGAGCTGGTAAAAGCCACAGAACAAATATCAGATGCGCTGACCGCTGCGCACGCCCGCCAGATCATCCACCGCGACATCAAACCCGGAAACATTCTCTTCGATAGTCGTGGCTCCGCCTTTCTCTCTGACTTCGGCATTGCCAAGGTTCTGGATTCAGGCACGCAGCTGACCGGTACCGGATTCATCGGCACTCCCGCCTATATGAGCCCGGAACAGTTCACCGGCCACGATATCGACGGCCGCAGCGATCAATATTCGCTGGCCGTCGTCGTCTACGAAGCATTGACCGGCGCGCTTCCTTTCGCAGGCAATACGGCGCAGATGATGTACAAGCATCTCAACGTCGCCCCACCCGACATCGATCTCGACAAACACCCGATTCCCAGCGGTCTGAATCCCATATTGCAAAAATCCTTATCCAAAGAGCCCGCCGGTCGCTACGCACGCGTCGCTGATTTTTCTACAGCCATGACCATCGCCATGCGCATGGAACCGACGACCTCGTCGGTACTGCTGCCGATCATGGTCGGCGCGCCGCCGCCGGGCGCCCAACAACCGCCGACCGCAAAGACAGCGATAGACACCGCTACCGAAGAAAGCGTGGATACGGTAGGCGATGATTATCGGACGGGCCTGGAAGCGCTGGCGCTGGGGAAATGGGCGGCTGCCCTGGCTGCGTTCAACCGCGTGCTTGAGGTCGCCCCGGATTATGGCAGCGCGGCCGAATTCAGCAAGCAGGCGCAAGCCGGCCTGGATCAGGCGGCAGCCGCCGATAAGACCAGCCTTGAAGCTGTGCCCGTCACAGCCGCTGCCGCGGCGCCTGTTGATGCAACTGTCATCGAACCGGCAGCAGCAGCTTCGCCCCCTACACAACCAGCCGCAACTGTTCCTCCCCCAACAAAAGAAACGCAGCGCAAGCTCCCACTATGGGCGATCGCCCTGCTGGCGCTGCTGCTGCTGGTGGGCGGCGGATTTATCGCCAGCCAGTTTCTTGGCGGCGGCGAAGAAGAACCCTCCGCAGCCGGCAGCGAGGCGCTGGTCGCAGCTGCGGCAGCCGTCGACAGCACAGCAACCGCACCGGCAGCAGAGCTGCCTGCCGCAGCGGACATCGCCACAGAAACGCCGCAGCCCAGTGAGACGCCGCGGCCGGCCATCGTCGAAGCGGATGAACCGCCGCTGGACGCGGATGACGACCCAGCACAACAGACCGTAGAAAAAACGCCGCAATCGATTATTGCCGCTGTAAATACAGAGCCAACCGACGAACCATCAGAAGAGCCGCCAACAGAAGAGCCATCAGTAGAGCCGCCAACGGAAGAGCCATCAGTAGAGCCGCCAACGGAAGAACCGGCGGAGGAACCAACAGAAGAACCGACAGCAGTGCCGGCCGCACAGCCGGCGGCCGTGCGGGTCATCGTCTCGTCGGCAAACTTGCGCAGCGGGCCCGGCACTATCTACCCGACGGCCGGCGCCATTTTCGCCAATGAAGAAGCGGCCGTATTGGCCAGTAATCGAGACGGCACCTGGTACAACGTAGAATTGGCCGACGGCCGTCGCGCCTGGCTGGCCGCCAGCGTAACCGAGCCGTTGAACGCCGCGGCTATGAACAGCGTCCCCGTAGCCGCCACCATTCCGGCTGCCCCTACGCTGACACCGGTTCCGCCGACGGCCACACCGCTCCCAACGCTGCCTCCTCCTCCCCCGCCGCCGGATGGCGACGGTGGTGGCGACGGCGGTGGTGGTGATGGCGGCGGTGACAGCGGTGGCGGCGGCAGCGGCGGCAGCGACCCGAAGCCCAAATACACGGCCGAACCGCCGTAAGCGGGCAGACAACATATTTTCTTGAGCGCGCATTCTTCGTGACGCCTTAATTGTCAAGTTCCTGTGTATTGCGCGTTAACGATCGGAGGATAGTTTCATGTCAAAGGCAAAGATACTTGGCAGAAAATACGCTTTTCTACTCCTGATTGTTCTCCTGTTGGCGATGCTCGCCAGCTATACCCTCGCCCAGGAAACAGCGCCGGAAACGGCCGTCAGCCTGAGTAAGAACAGTTCCCCGGCCAGAATCAATCGTTCCGGCATGGCGAACGGAATGGTCGAGAGCTGGCTGGTGATGCACGAACAACCGGCATCTGGCCCGCTGCTCCGCGCGCGCAGCGGCTCGCCCGCCCCACCGTCAACGATCCAAATCCCGCTGGCCACGACCAGCTTCGAAACCCACTCCTTGACCGGCGCCACAGCTTGCAGCAATGTCATTACCAATTCCCAGCTTAATATTCTCGAATTTGGCGACGGCACCGGCACCGCCGAACCCTGGGTCTTCCTCGAACCGATCGTCTATTACCTTCACGAAGACAGCCCTGATTTTCCAGGTTGGGCCTATGATGGCTATTCTCTTGTTTTCCAGGACGGTGATGCCGCCGATCCCTCCCCAACATGGGATATGTTTGTCCAGGGCTTCCTGATGCCCAAGAATCTTACCGAGGTCACCGTCGAATATTGGCGGGCCACAGACCTCGGAAACAGCAAAGATTTTGTCTATGGGGAGTTGTGGCTCCTGGACAAGGATGGGTACTTGCGCCTGGATGAACCGGATAAATATTTCGTCGGCACCTGGGAAGTTTCTGAATCAGAACAGTTGTGGAAAATGGAAGTCGTCTCTACCACCAAAGGGATGGTCAACGAGCTGTCTGGGCAGTGGGCAGCCGTGCTTTTCTTCAACATTACCGACGGTTCACTGCCCTCTGCGCCGGAAAAACAAAAAGAGTGGATGCTGATGGACGACATCACCGTCACCGCCTGCTACAAACCGGCCACAACCGGCGCGAAAAAAGCTTACCTGCCCACCGTACAGAAAGCGGGTTCAGTAGCCCCATTCTGTGTGCCGCCCAGCGAAAACCCGCGAGATGAATACCATTCTAATCGCGGCCATACGCAAACCGGCGCCAACTGCAAGAGCTCTCTCTCCAATGTCGACAAAGCTGACTACTACACCTTCAAGCCAAACAAGAGCGGCTCGCACACCCTGCATCTTAGGAATCTGCCCAAGGACACGGAATGGAGCGCCATGATCTTCGTCGATACCGACCAACCAAGTTACGCGCCGGGTGACGGCGACGGTAAATGCCACATTAACACGCCAGGATCTGTAGACAAGAAGGTGACATGCGATCTCAAGAAAGACAAGTCCTATTTCATCAAAGTCTCCGCCGGCAGCACGCCTAAACTCGGCAATTACGAAATGAAGGTTGTAACACCCTAGCTGGCAGGCTGCAGTGGCAACATGGGAAAATGCGCCATCTATCTACCCATTCTGTTTCTCCTGCTGACTGCCTGCGGCGGTCCGGACCCCACGCCCACGCCTGTATTCGTGCCGCCTGATCCAACGGAAACCGCACCGCCGCCCACGGACACGCCGCTGCCCAGCCTAACGCCATCGCCTACGGCCAGTGCAACCGCACCCCCTACGGCCAGCGCAACCGCTGCCCCTACGGCCACCGCTTCACCAACGCCGACTGCCACAGCAACGCTGGTGGGAGCAGTTCCGCCCGCCAGCGCTGATACGAGTCCGGCGCCCACAACCGCCTTGGGCGATATTGCAGGCACACTGCTGCCACCCGTAATACCCACCGGCGTTCTCGAGATACCGGAAATACCTGAGATACCTGAAGTACCGGATATACCAGCCATACCAACAATCGCCCTGCCAGGCGGATAATGCAGCAGCGGGTTTGAGCGTCTGATGCCACCAGCCAGATGACATATTTCTCATTGGACTATGCTATTTTACAACTGCCAGGCATCGCCCGGACGCAGCCTAGCGGCCAATTTCGCGATTACTTAGATGGTAAATGACTCAACAGGTAGATAGGAAGTGATTGTGAATTCTGAAAACATCTCCTTACCAGAAAGCAAACTCGTACTGCAAGAGGGCCCGCTGCCGGAGACTTCCCTGGAGCTAGGGCAAACGGCCGTCGTAATCGGTCGTTCACCCACTGCTGATTTTGTGATCGGATTCGCGGCCGTCTCCGGCCGCCATGCACAGATCACCGTCGAGGATAATCACTATAGCATCAAAGATTTGAACAGCAGCAACGGCACCTTCATCAACGGCGACAAACTCCAGGGCAGCCGTATCCTGCAGAATGGTGATCAAATCCGCCTTGGGCAAACAATCACCCTCACGTTTGTCTCTCCAAGTGTCGATGAAGCGCTGCCGCCGGACGCAACCATGCTCGAACAAGATGTTAATCTGGCCGAAGCGCTGCCGATCGCCGGGGATAAGCCCGCCGCCGCCCCACAAAAAGATGCCAGCCCGGCGCCTGAACCTTCCCTCCCCGACCCGCCGCCAACATCAAGCGGCGGCTTCGCGGTCGGCGTTGGCGAGACCTTGCTTTTCGATGAATCCATGCTCGAAGAAGCGCCGGACATCGTCGATATTCCGCCCGCCCTGGAAATCGCCATAGCCGGTGATGAGCCGCAGAGACAGGTGCTGGAGAAATCAACGATTACCATTGGCCGTGCTGAGGATAACGACATCGTCATTCGCTCCAAGATCGTGTCCCGCCACCACGCTGAACTCCAACGCGCCGACGGCGGCTATCTTTTTGTGCCCTTCGCTGAAGCCGGAAATCCTGTTCTATTCGAAGGACGGCCGTTAAACGCACCCAGGCGCCTGGCCGATGGCGACAAATTACGCATCGGCGGTCTTGACCCGGGCAGCATGGTCACCATGATCTACGTCTCCCCGCTGGAAAGCGCCGCCGGCGCCGGCGCAGCCGCCATCCAGTTCCAGGAAAAAACTGCGGTCACCATCGGCCGCGATCCGAGCAACGACGTCGTCCTCGATTCCCCCACCGTCTCGCGCTACCACGCACAGGTAGAACGCGTCGGCCAGCGTTATCGCGCCCGCGATCTGCGCAGCTCCAACGGCACCTTCATCAACGACAAGCGCATTGACGGCGACGTGTGGTTAAAATCTGATGACGCCATCCGCATCGGCTCCTATCGTTTCGTCATGGGTGAGGATCAACTCGCCCAATATGATGAAAGCCGCGACCTGCGTGTCGAAGCCGTCAATCTCAATAAATGGGTGCGTAAAGATCTCAACATCCTGCAGAACATCTCGCTGGTCTTCCAGCCGCGCGAGTTCATCGTCGTTGTCGGCCAAAGCGGGGGCGGCAAATCGACGCTGGTTGACGCGGTAGCCGGCTACCGCCCGGCCACCGATGGCGCGGTGTATGTCAACGAAATTGACGTCTATCAAAATTTCGATGCCATTCGCAACGATATCGGCTATGTGCCGCAGCGTGACATCATCCATATGGAGCTGACCGTCGCCCAGGCGCTCGACTACGCCGCCAAACTGCGCATGCCGCCTGACACCTCCAAGGAGGAGCGCGCTAAACGGGTTGAGGAGGTGCTGGACGACCTTGATCTAACCCACCGCAGCGATGTACAGATCAGCGGCCTAAGCGGCGGCCAGCAAAAACGCGTTTCTATCGGTGTTGAACTGCTCACAAAACCAGGGCTTTTCTATCTTGATGAACCCACGTCCGGTCTCGACCCGGGCACGGAAACATCACTCATGCAGCTCATGCGCCGCCTGGCCGACCAGGGGCGTACCATCGTGCTGATCACCCACGCCACAAAGAACGTGATGCTCGCCGATAAGGTCGCCTTCCTGGCCCGCGGCGGCTACCTCGCCTGGTTCGGCCCGCCTGATGAGGCGCTGGCCTATTTCGACCAGTATCGCTCCGAGCGCGATCGGCATGCGCGCGACATTGAATTTGATGAGATCTACAACATCCTGGACGATCCCACCAAAGGATCGCCGGAAGAATGGGCGAAACGCTACAGCAGCAACCCCGCTTACGAACAATACATCTCCCTACCGCTCCAGGAAAAGGATCTCGCCCCGACGGAACCTGCCCATGCCGCAGGCGAGACGCCCGGCCCCAAGCGCGAACACCAGGTTTCCGGCTGGCAGCAGTTCAAGATCTTTTCCTCGCGCAATATCAAGATTCTCACCCGCGATCGCTTCAGCCTCATTCTCATGCTGGCCGCCCCGATCCTGGTCAGCCTGCTTGACGTGATTCTGGCGCTTGTTCTGGGGCGCGATCCCTTTGATTTTACAGAAGGATCAATGCCCAACGTCATGATCACCCTCTTCTTGCTCACCGTCTACGGCGTCATGGTCGGCGGCCTGTCGCAAATGCGCGAGATCGTCAAAGAGCAAGATGTTTATAAACGGGAGCGATTGGTCAACCTGCGCCTCTTCCCCTATATCATGTCCAAAGTATGGGTGGCGGCACTGCTCTCCGTGTATGCTGCCCTGGTCTATATGGCTGTCCATTACATCGCTTTTGACATGCCCGGCGGCGCGCTCGAGTTCCTGCTCATGCTGATCACGCTGACCCTGGCCACGATGGCCGGTATGATGCTCGGGCTTTTCGCTTCCGCCATAGCGCCAAATGCCAACGCCGCGCCGATGATCGTCGTCCTCTTCATGCTGCCGCAGATCGTGCTGGGCGGCGCCCTGGTCCCCCTGCCCACGGCCGTCACCGCGCCGATCTCAACCCGTTGGGCCTTCCAGGCTTTTATGGGCATCACCGGCTCCGGCTCCGACGTGGCTGCCGATGCCTGCTGGCAGCTGGACGATGAGGCGCAGGAAGCGATGACGCTCGAATTCAAGGATGAGAACTGCCGCTGCATGGGCACCAATGTCTTGCGCGAAGAAAGCTGCAACTTCCCTGGCGTAGGCCAGTTCTACAATCCAGTGATTGACGAGCCGGTGCCCGAAAGTTTCGCCGCGGAACCGCCCGTCGAACCAGTTGAACCGCCAAGCCCCGAAATCCCGCCCCAACCAGTGGAGCCGGAGGACCAATCCGACCAGATCGCCCAGGCCAAGTGGCGCGAAGATGTACTCGCCTGGCAAGATGAAGCGAGCCGGGTGCAGGATGCGTTTGATGTGCAGATGGAGGCGTATCGGGCTGAGGTCGCCCTCTACCGCGCCCAGGTTGAGGCGTACCAGGAGCAGGCGCTGGCAGCGGAACGGGCGCAGGTTGAACGGCGAATCGCCGTCGAATCGGCCGTCTTACCCGCCGAGGAACTTATTCGCCAATTTGAGCCCGGCTTTGGCTGGTCCTACGTAGACAAGAGCAACGAAAGCGCCTACCGCAGCATGATCCTCAAGACATGGGCTGCCCAACTGGCGATCATCATCGTCTTGTTCATCCTAACCATGTTTGTGCAAAAACGTAAGGATGTCGTCAAATGAGAAAGCGCTCAAGTGTGGCAAAAAAACAAGGTGGCAGGATGACAGTTCCTAGTTCCCAGTTCCCGGGTCGCAGTTCCCAGTTAGTCGTCTTCCGTTTTCTGTTTTCCGCTGCCTGTTTTCTGTTAATCGTTATCCTCTCCAGCTGCGGCAGTGAGTCGAACGAAGGGATCAGCGAGCTCGAAGGCAAACTCACCGCGCAAGCAGTTTCAACCACGACGGCGTCATCCGCCGTCGCAGAAAGCCCCCCAGCCAGCCAGAACGACGACGCAGCTGCCGTTGAACCAACCGAAGCGCCGGCGCCCGAGACCGCCGAACAACCTGTTGAAACGGAACAAGAAGCAGATGCCGGACCACCTCCTGAAGATCCCGCGCTGCAGGAAGCGGGCGCGACCGCCACCGCACGCGCCGTTGAACTGGCGGCGACCAGCGCCGCCGCATCGCAGGCGAATGAAGCGGCTCAGGCCGCGACAGCCGATGCGCTGGCGCCCATCCAGGAAGAGCTCGCCATGCTCGGTGTCGATCCCAGCCAGGGAGAACTCGGCTTCACCCACCCGCCGATCAGCCTCGAAGTCACCGAATTCGAAGGCACCGCCTTCGCCAATCGCAACGCCTTCACCGTCGCCCAGGATTTCGTCATGGCCGCCGACGTCACCTGGGAATCACGATTCGCCGAGTCCGGCTGCGGCTTCGTCGTACGCTCTGACGGCGAAGAAGAATCGCCCAACCAGTACATCATCGGCCTGACGCGCGGCGCCGAAGGACATGTCCTCTTCGCCGAACAGGTGGCCGGAGACGTCGATCTCAGCGATGTCACCGATATCTACGCCAACGGCATCGATCCCCGCTTCGAGTGGAAATCGGGCACCACCAATCGCCTGGTTGTCATCGGCCGCGGCCAGGAATTCAATATCTACAGCAACGGCACCTATCTGGGCACAGTCAACGGCAAAGCCGGCTTTGAAGAAGGCTTTGTCGCCTTCATCGCCGTCAACCGTTCCGGCGGCATCAAGTGCGATTACAACAACGCCTGGTTGTGGAAGATCAACTAGGCTCGAGCATGCCGGGGCCTGGCGCATCCAAACAGTTTGCAAGCAGAAACATTCCTCAATATTGACGCTCCCCCCGCTTTTCGCCGTCCATTTTCGCCGATCCTGGGCGCATCTGCTATAGTGTAACGTATTATTATTTGACAAGACCGCCGCAAAGAAAATAAACTACGTGAGTCAGACCTGCTTTTCCGGCTAAGCAAAATCAAATCAGTAAGACAAAGGGGCAGGTCCTTGCTGAAGGACAGGCTGTAAAGAGGTACAAATCCTATGGCGCGAACAGACTGGATAGGCGAAACCCTTGGCGGTCGCTACGAAATCACAGAACTCCTGGGCCAGGGCGGCATGTCGGCCGTGTACAAGGCCAATGACCCCAATTTGCGGCGCGTAGTGGCGGTCAAGCTGATCCATCCCCACCTGTCCAGTGATCCCGAATTTGTGCGCCGCTTCGAGGAAGAAGCGGCGACCGTCGCCCAACTACGCCACCCCAACTTGATCCAGGTGTTCGATTTTACCAACGACGGTGACACTTACTATATCGTCTTCGAATATGTGCCCGGCGAATCAGTACAGGATCGCCTCAAACGGCTGCGCGGCTCTGACCGGCAGATGGGTGTCGATGAAACGGTAGAACTCATCGCCCAGTCGGCCGACGGCCTGCAGTACGCGCATAAGAAGGGGCTCGTCCACCGTGATATCAAGCCGGCCAACATCATGATCAACGTGCAGAACACGCCGATCGTCATGGATTTCGGCATCGCCAAGATCATGGGCGGCACGCAGCATACGGCCACCGGGGCCATCCTGGGCACGGCGCGCTATATGTCGCCGGAACAGATCAAAGGCGAACAGATTGACCCGCGGACCGATATCTATTCGTTAGGCGTAACCCTGTTCGAGATGCTGGGCGGCCGTCCCCCCTTCAATGCTGATTCAGCCATGACGCTGATGATGATGCACATCACCGATCCTGTGCCCGACCTGCGTGATTTGCGCGCTGACATCCCACCAAGCCTGGTCGCCGTCGCCAACAGAGCGCTGGCTAAGGATCCCGACGCCCGCTTCCAGACAGCGGCTGAATTCGCCGCCGCCCTGCGTAACCCCGACCTGGCGGGCGCAACGCTTGTGGAAACTGACGGCACCACAAACGCGGCCGATCCCGATAGCACGGTCGTTGAACCACGCGTCGCCACTTCAGCGCTGGCCGGTATCAGTACCAGCACCGTCGACAGCGGCGCGGGAGCAGCGCCTCCGCCTGCCGCTTCCGGCTCACGGAGCTGGCTCTATATCGCCGGCGGCGCGCTGGCCCTGCTTCTGCTGCTGGGCGGCATCTGGGCAGTTTTCATACGCGATGATGGCGGGAACAGCGGCGATCCGGCGGCGGCAGCCATTGCCGAAACGGAACCGGCCGCGACCGATCTCCCCGCGGCAGAACCGGCGACAGAAGAACCAGCGCAGCCAACAGAGGAACGGCTGGAAGAGCCCACGGAAGAACCGGCGGAGACGCCAACGGCCATAGCCGACCTGCCCGCCGTAACAGGCGCCTTCGCTGCAATTGAGGGCGACGTTTCCGTGGTCAATGAGGGTGAAGAAACGCTTGCTTATCCCGATTCGCTGATCACAGCCGGCACGCAGATCATCACCGGCGAAGGCGGCACGGCCGAATTCACGCTGGAAGACGGCAGCATCATCCAGGTCGGTGAATTGAGCAGCCTGGACATACGCGAACTGGCGGAAGATCCTGCCGACGCCCGTGCGGAGAACGTCTTGGCCCTGATCTCAGGTGATTTCCTGCTGCGCCAGCCGGAACAAGGGAATACGCTGCTGCTCCTGGACGGGGGAGACAATCTACTCGGCTCCCTGCAGGCCGCTGTCGAGGCCGCCGCGAAACCGGCACGCGCCGCCGCGCGTCTGTTGGCCCAGGAACTGCCTGATGAAGCGGCGATGGCCATCAATCTTGGCCTGGAGCAAAGTGACAATGTGCGCATCTCCTGTTTTGCCGGGCTGTGCACCATCGGCGACAGTTTTCTCGTCCCCGCAGGGGAAGAGGTCGTCGTTGACCGCGTGGAACGCGCCCTGATCTCCCAGAACCCCATCACCAGGGCATCAACAAGCTACACTTACTGGCAGGAAGCGTGTACCGGCTGCCTGCCCGAGATAGCAGGCGCCATCATTGAGGCGGTCCCAGCCGCAGCGACAACCGCGCCGCCCCCTACGGAAGCGCCGCCAACAGATGTACCCCCGACTGCGGAACTGCCTACAGCGACAATCTACACCCCGACAGCGACGACTTACGCTCCTACGGCGACAACCGCGGCACCCACGGCAAGCAACCGCCACCCAGGAAGCGCCTGCCGCCCTGTCAGTGACCATCAGCGGCATTACGCTGCAGGACGGCCGTTATGTTGTCAGTTATTCGACGAGCGGCTACACCGAGCAGCTGCCGGGCCAACATGTACACTTCTACTTCGACACCGTGGCCGAAGCCCAGGCGGGCGTGCCCGGCAACGGCCCTTGGATACGCTATGGGGGGCCACGGCCGTTTACCGGCTATGGTGAGGGAGATCGTCCGGGCGGCGCCTCAGCCATGTGCGCCCGCGTGGCCAACGCCGATCACTCCATCATCTATGGCAGCGGTAACTGCTACCCCCTGCCCTAAATAACAACACGGCGTGCTGTACGAAAATCAATTCAGCACGCCGCGGCCCTCAGGCTGCCGTACCGCCAACCAGTTAACACCATAAACAACAACAATGTGCTATGCTCTGCGTCGCACGACGCGACGGAGCCCTCATGAACACGCGCCTGAAATCTATTACCGCCCTACTGATCGCCATAGTCCTCTCCAGCACCAGCGGCCTGCTGATCAAGCTGTCAGGGTGGGACGCCATGGCGCTCAACGGCGCACGCAGCATCATCGCCGTCGGCGTTGTCTTGATCTACCTGCGCCGCCCCAATTTCACCTGGTCACGCGCGCAGGTCGGCGGCGCTGTATGTTACGCATTGATGATCATCACCTTTGTGCAGGCGACGAAATGGACAACGGCCGCCAACGCCGTATTCTTGCAGTTCTCGGCCCCTATCTGGGTCGCTCTTTTCAGTATCTGGCTGCTGGGAGAACGGCCGTCAAGAAGCGACTGGCTGACTATCATCGCTGTCGCCTGCGGCATGCTGCTCTTCTTTGGCGGTGAACTGACGCGCACCGGTTATTGGGGCAACCTAGTGGCTATCTTCAGCGGCATCTGCATGGCCCTGATGCTCATCGCCTTGCGCATGCAGAAAGATGGTTCGCCAACAGAAACAGTCCTGCTCGGCAATGGGATAGCCGCCCTAATTGGCCTGCCCTTCATTCTATTGGGCGACCAGCCGGTCAATGCGCGCGAACTCAGCATCATTCTCTTCCTGGGCATTTTCCAACTGGGGATTCCCTTCCTGATCATTACACTGGTCATCAAGCATCTCAGCGCCATACAAACGGTGCTTATCGAGAGCCTGGCGCCGGTTCTACTCGCCCTTTGGGTCTATCTCTTCCTCGGTGAAAAGCCCGGCCCAGCAGCTATGGCCGGCGCGGCTATCGTGACCACAGCCGTTTTGGCGCGTACGATCAGCGCCGCCCGCAAAGAACGAAGAACGATGAGCATGCAGCATATCCCGTAATCGCCAAGAAGGGGCACCCGGACCGTTTCGGCAAAACGGCCTTCAAGTTGGCGAGATGATCACGCCGCATTCCAATAGCCGGCCGCATCATCCAACGGTTCATAACCAAGCTCTGCCCTGGCATTGCTGATATCCCAGAAGCCGTTTGTATTATTCGACATCCCGTAGTAAATGCCGAAATCGACAGGAGATACGATGCTGCGCTGCACCAACTGCACGAGATCGCGATGGCTTAACCATCCTCTTTTGAACCAGGGATGTCCCAGCGGGATGTCGTCAGCCAGCACAACACCAATGCGCAGGCAGATCGTCGAGATGTCCCAGCGGGATGCATAATAACGCGCCAGCGCCTCGCCGAACGCTTTGCTGACGCCATAATCGCTGTCCGGGCGAATAGGATCACTTACCGAGACGGGCTGTGGATCAGGCAGTTCGTCAGCTTGTTTGTGCAGATAAAGGGCGGGGTCGAATCCCTCGTAAGCCCCGGTCACATGGCTCGAGCTGGCTAAGATCACCCGTTTGACCCCGGCTTCCCTGGCCGCTTCAAAGACATTGCGCGTGCCGACGATATTGTTGGCCAGCAGCGACTCCCAGGCTGCCTCGGGATCAGGATCACCGGCCAAATGGATAAGCGTGGAAAAAGGGGCCGCCCGCTGAAAAGCCTCCAGCACCTGCGCATAATCGTCTATGCTGGCCGCCAGAACATGGCCTGAAAAAGGGGCAGCGATATCCAATCCCCAGATATCATAGTCGTTCGCCAGACCGGCATGCAGGATACGCCCGATCTTGCCATTGATACCAGTGATGAACAGTTTTGGTTTCCGCATTGTCACTCTATCATCCTCAATCTCTTCAGGGTGATACCCGGCTGCCCAATCTAATAGGGGAAGACAGCGGCGTGGGGCCAAACGGCCGTAAACCGGCGAACATTCCCAAAGCCAGCAGCGTATCACGCAGCGTAAAGAAGGCGGCGCCGGCACGGCTGGATGCAGAAACGGCCGGCTCGCTCATTGTGCCGCCTCCGGGCAGAGTATAGCATTTCAGCGGTCGGCGGTCAGCGGTCACAAGACCCTTCGCAAAACCTCGCAGCTCTGTTTTTTATTTTCAGTTCTTTCTGCTTTTTGTTCTTTGTTGGTCAGTCCGGCAGATCGTTCAAGGCCGCCTGCATCTGCTCCTTGTAGCGCCTAAATGCTGCCCGCCCATCAGCGGTGAGACGCACCATCGTGTACGGTTTCTTGCCGCGAAATGCTTTTTCCATGTCTACATAGCCCGCTTCTTCCAGCTTACTGAGATGCGTGGAGAGATTGCCCCAGCTCAGACCGGTCAGATTCATCAGGGCGATGAACTCCGCGCTCTCCACCACATAGAGATTCGTCATGATCATCAACCGCGCCGGCGAGTGAATGGTGCGGTCGATGCCGGCCAGCGGATGCAGCTGCCCGCCCTCATTGTCAGGAGAGGTCATTATGCCCATCCTTGGCCAGCGCCTCTTCATCAACGACTGGATAACGACGCAGGAAACGAGCCAACAGGACAACGCCTATCAACGACGGCACCAGGCCGGCCGCAATCTGTGCCCAGGCGGCCGCCGGATCGCCGTACAGTTCAGTAACGATCATGAACCCGGCGACGAGAAGCCCGTAACCATACAATCGTGTGAAATCCATCATATAGGCCATCAGCAAGAAGACGCCGGGCACCATAAACACAAATACCCAACCGATTGGAATATCGCTCGTCTCCGCGCCGTTGATGCCCATGAAATAGACAACGACCGTCAAAATCATCACCGCCAGAACCACCAAACGTACGACATTCGTGCGCACCTTGCGCTGCGTGCTGTAGTTGATCTGTCCCAGGCGGGGCAGCGTTATCCAACGCTTGCCCAGAATCAGGATCAGAACGCCGGCGCCAATCAGCAGGTAGAACCAGAGATTACCGGTCAGCGAACGCAGTCCCCCACCCAGGAACAACAGGCCGAAGAAGATATCCCACAGCCCGTCTTCAAAATAGAGCGTCCAGGCGCGGCGCTCCACATCCCGTAAATCATTCATATCTGACACAGCTGGCCCCCTTTTCAATTTAGATTTGAGATTGAAGGCAGTCGATCCACGAGGACCACCCACGCTTTCAATTATAATGTACTTTGTTTTTCAAAGTACTTTGCATGCAGTATAGATCGGGGGGCGAGATTTGTCAAGCGCATTTGCAGCGCGCCATGCAGTCAGCCCAATACGGTCGCATTTGGACGAATCCGCGGGCAGCGCAGGTCGTGATGGGGTTATATCGCCAGGCGAGGGGACTACCGACCTGCATCGTCCCTACGAGTCCCTATTGATTCTGCAAAGCTCCGTAAGGATGCGCTGCAATCTTCGTCCGCAGCTGCATTGTCCTGGTCATGCAGCTGTTAAAAGACAGCCGTCTTATCGCCGAATTGTCACTAGAATTTTTGTTCTAAATATGGTATTATTCAACGGTATGGGAGGCGGCAAGAATACTGCGCTTGGGCAGCGAAAAGCTACGGCAGCTGCCTTTCAGGATAGACCCACTTCCTGCTTATCCGGGGCAAAACATGAGCAAACATAGTGATGGCAGCAGCGCTGCGACGCAAGAGACAGGTGCTCACACCATATTGGTCACCAGGAATGGTTTTGCCGATCCGGGCGATATCATCATTCGCGGCGCGCGGCAGCATAACCTCAAAGGGATCGATGTTACCTTTCCGCGCAACCGCTTCATTGTGGTCACGGGGGTCAGCGGCAGCGGCAAATCCTCTCTGGCCATGGACACACTGTATGCGGAAGGGCAGCGCCGCTACGTGGAAAGCCTCTCCTCTTACGCCCGGCAGTTCGTGGGCCAGATGGAAAAGCCGAAAGTGGACCAGATCGCCGGGTTGAGTCCGGCCATCGCTATCGGTCAGAAAACGGTCAGCCGCAACCCGCGCTCAACGGTGGGGACGGTCACCGAGGTGATGGACTACCTGCGGGTGCTCTACGCCCGGCTGGGCACACCCCACTGCCCCTCCTGCGGCCGTCCCGTAATCGCCCAATCCCCGCAGCAAATTAGTGACCAACTATTGGCCCTGCCGCCGGGTACCCGCTTCCAGCTGCTGGCGCCGGTAGTGCGCGGGCGCAAAGGGAGCCAGCGCAAGCTGCTGGGCCAGGCGCGGCGTGATGGCTACCGGCACGTACGCATCGACGGCCGTATGTTGACCCTCGAGGGAACCCTGCCACAGCTCGAAAAAACGAAGAAGCACACTATCGAATTGATCGTCGATCGCCTGGTGGTGCCTGCTGAAGCGGATATTGAATTTCGCCAACGGCTCGTCGATTCCGTGGAAACAGCTTTAGGCGCCGGTGAGGGGCTGCTGCTGGTTGACCTGGACGATACGGCCTCCGGTCCCGGCGAGATGCTTTTCAGCGAGCACAATGCCTGCCCCGACTGCGACATCAGCTTCCCGGAGTTGAACCCCAACCTGTTCAGCTTCAATTCTCCCTTCGGTATGTGCCCCGACTGCAACGGCCTGGGCCAACAGCTGCAGGTTGACGTTGACTTGATCATCACCAACCCTCAGCTGAGTCTGCTTGACGGCGCTTCACCCTATTATGGCGAGATACGCAAGAAGAAGGATTCCTGGACCAATCAGATTATCCACACCGTCGCCGCGAAATATGGCGCCGATCTGGCGCTGCCCTGGCAGGAGCTGCCGGAACGTTTTCGCCAGATTCTGCTCTACGGTTCTGCAGGGGAGCAGTTCAATTTCAAATTCGAGAATGAGAAGCGCAACTATTCCGGCGAGATGAGCCACGGCGTAGAAGGCGCTGTGCCGCAGATCACCCGCTTCTTCCGCCAGACGCGTTCTGAATACCGGCGGCGTTTCCTTTCCGGTTTTATGAGCCGCCAGACCTGCCCCACCTGCGCCGGCGAACGATTGTGCGCGGAAGCGCGCTTTGTTACCGTCGGCGAGAAACGGCTGCCGGAATTATTGGACTTGAATATCGGCCACGCTTATGAATGGGCCAGCGGGCTGCGCTTTCCGGCCGAGCAGCAGGAAGTGGCCGTAGAACTGGTCAAGGAAGTGGCCGACCGCCTGCAGTTCATGCTCAACGTCGGCCTGCATTATTTAACCCTCAATCGTTCCGCCCCCACCCTTTCCGGCGGCGAGTCGCAGCGCATTCGCCTGGCCAGCCAGTTGGGCTGCGGCCTGGTGGGCGTCGTTTATATCCTCGACGAACCTTCGATCGGCCTGCACGCACGCGATCATCACGCCTTATTGGAAACGCTGCTGCATTTGCGCGACATGGGCAACACGGTAGTCGTCATCGAACATGATGCGGCCACGATGCGCGCGGCCGACTGGCTCATCGATCTAGGCCCGGACGCGGGCATTTTGGGCGGCGAATTGGTGGCCGCGGGCACACCACAGCAGGTGATGGCCAACCCCCATTCGCTAACGGGCCGCTATTTATCCGGGGCCCGCCAGGTCAGCAGTCCCCAGGAAGAAAGACGGCAACCTGACGGCTGGCTGACCATTCGTGGCGCACGACTACACAATCTCAAGGATATCGATGTCTCCTTTCCCCTGGGCGTCTTTTGCGCGGTAAGCGGCGTCAGCGGCTCAGGTAAAAGCAGCCTGGTTCGCCAGACGCTGTATCCGGCGCTGGCCCGGATCCTGCACAATGCCCAGGCGGCACCCGGACCCTACGAAACGCTGGAAGGTCTGGAGCAGGTGGACAAGGTGATCAACATCACCCAGGATCCCATCGGCCGTACGCCGCGCTCCAATCCTGCCACGTATGTTGGTGTTTTCGGTGAAATTCGCAAGCTGTTCGCCAGCCTTCCGGAAGCAAAAGCGCGGGGCTACAAAGCGGGACGATTCAGCTTCAATGTCAAGGGAGGCCGCTGCGAAACATGCCAGGGATACGGCCGTAAGCGGGTGGAAATGCACTTTCTGGCCGATGTCTGGGTGACCTGCGCCACCTGTATGGGCTCTCGTTACAACCAGCCGACTTTAGAAGTGACCTATCGCAGCCGTTCCATCTCCGAGGTTCTGGACATGGAAGTCCAGGAAGCGCTGGAATTCTTCGCCCATATCCCCAAGATCGCCAACATTTTGCAGACGCTATATGATGTGGGATTGGAGTATATCAAGCTGGGACAGAGCGCATTGACCCTTTCCGGCGGAGAGGCGCAGCGGGTCAAATTGGCCAAAGAGTTGAGCCGCAATGCCACGGGCCGCACAGTCTATATCCTAGATGAGCCAACGACAGGGCTGCATTTCGCCGATATCCAGCGCCTGCTGGATGTGCTGCACCGACTGGTGGACGGCGGGAATACGGTGATCGTCATCGAGCACAATCTGGAGGTAATTGACGCGGCTGACACCGTCATCGACCTGGGGCCGGAAGGGGGTGATGCGGGCGGGTATGTGATCGCGCAGGGCACGCCGGAAATGCTCACACAAATCGCGGCCAGCCACACCGGCCGTTTCTTAGCACGCCAATGACTCTGACATGCGTGCTATCAATTGACCAGAAATCGTTACGCTATTTCAAATAGCTGCTCCGTTCCAGATTGGTCAGGATGCCGTTTACAACTGTTTCCATGTAGACATCAGGAAGATCATGTCCCATGCCTTCAACCCATACGGTTTCGGCAGCAGGGATCATATCGGCGCATTTCTCGCCGTGTTCAATGGGGATGAAGGGATCGGAACGGCCGTGGATCACTACAACCGGTATCTCTAGATTCCGCAGCCGGTCATACCGCGAACCTGATGCCAGGACGGCCGCATTATGCTGCGCCGACACCCGCGGATTGAAACCGCGGCGCTCGCGCAGGGTATAGAGCACGTACTCGGCAATAAATTCTGTGTCAAGCGCGTAGGGCGTATCGCCCATCAACGCCTGGCGGCTGGCGATGCTTTGTTTGATCCTGTTTCTTTCGGTTCCAATGAGGCCATATTTCAGGGAAGCCTTGAGCAGATCGCCGACAACGGCCGTCGATATAGGCGGCAGATCGGGATCAACGATGTCGCAAGATGACATGATTGAGGCCAGGGTGAGCACCCTATCTGGATAATTGATGGCCATCTGTTGGGCGGTCATGCCGCCCATGGAAATGCCAACAAGGTGCGCCTGCTCGATGTCCAGAGCGTCCAGAACAGCCACGCCATCCGCGGCCATATCTTGCAGGGAGTAAGGGTTCTTACTATCCCACGCTTCGACCCAATCAGACATCCCCGTGCCCCGCTGATCATAGCGTATCACCTGGTAACCGGCGCCAACCAGGGCATCAAGAAAAGCGGGCGGCCAGCCCAGCCCATCGGCCGCTATGCCCATCATGAGCAAGATGGCCCCTTTCGGCGGGCCCTCAGGGTCGATCATCTCGTACCAGATATCAATCTCACCCGATTGGGCGAATCCTGACTGGCCGGTCACCAGTTCCGGCATCCCGGAGCTAAGGGCCTGATCGATCATCTGATCACTGCCTGGTGGGAGCGGCGGCACGGCCGTATAGATGTAGAGCGCCGCAGCGGCGAGCAGGATTAGGAGGAAAAGGCCAAGCGCCAGAAACACCTTTTTGAGCATTGTATAGCGGCCGCCATTGTGGCTGCTGGTGACCTGCTCTCATTATAGCATTTCCAGGCAGCACAGGGGTCACCCCCTACGCCAGGGATTCTATCCAGGCCATGATGTTCGCTAACTCTGCATCCTTCATGCGCTGATGAAAGGTTGGCAGCATTGCTTGGTCGCCTAATCCCAGACTGGCAAACCGCTGGGCACCGATTCCGGCACCAGGCGGCTTAGGTCAACGGCCGACGGCGACGTTTGCGCGGACAGTCCGTCACCGCCGTGCAGCAGCGGATGGTGACAGGTCGCGCAGGAGATATCGCGGTTGCCGCTGAGCAGCTTGTCAAAGAACAATGCTTCGCCCAAATCGACCATGGCTGGATCTTGTATAGGGCCCGGAAAGAGCAGCGCCAGGCCTTCGCCGGCAATAACGGCCGCTAGCTCTTCATCTAGAGAAACGGCGCCCGGATGTGTCACAGACGCAGCCAACGCCGGCTCCCCACGTGTGCGGAAATAGACGGCGACAAGCGCACTCACAACTACCACAGCTAAAACCATAGCCATAATCACGATGCCACTAATAGAAGAACGGGTTGGAGTCATAGCTTGGCTTCCTTTTGTTACGTCTACTACGTGCGAAAAACCCGGGTCTTTGACCACGCCTATGCTTCTGCTTCAAAAAGGCCCGCACAGTCGTACGGGCCCCGCTGAACCAGAATAGTTACCTGCCAACTAAGGGAGTTGATGGAGTGAAAACTGAATGCTCTGGCAGGTTTACTGCCCTTGGAGAGTTCGCGGTCGAACCCTCCAAGGAGCTCACAATGCTAGCGTTGGAAAATGGCAGCCTGGTAAAGACGACAGGTGTTGGGACCGGGGATGCCGTCGGCCTTGGCCGTTTCCGGGAAGGGCGGCGGCAGACTATCATCGGTGCAGCCACCGCGGTAGGTATGCAGCATATTGCCTACCAGGCCGGGGATCTTCGGTCCATGGTCATTAATAATCAGATGAAACTCAGCATCACTCACACTGTCAAGACCGTTTCCGAACCAGGAATTGGAGAGCTCACCTACATTTAGATGGCTGGCAAACCTGCCTTTTCCACTGCTGCGGGCTATCTTGCCACCGCCATAGGTCACGTCAGCCTGCAGCGCTTCGGTGTTGCCGAGAATATCGGCCGACGTGCAGGGCTCCGGGTAGGCTGCACAGTTCTCAGGATTGTTGATGACAATCCACCACAGCGTGTAGACGTTCCCAGGCTTGAGTTCGTTTGTGCGCAGCGAAGCCTTGACGCCGGTGCGAGTGCGCATTAAGTGAGCCCTGGCGCCGAGCACTTCGCCCTCACCGGACTGCGGATGCCACTCCACACCTACATTCTGTACTCTGGGGGATCGCTTGGCCCTTCTGCTGGCTTCTGCCATCTGCACGCTGCCCCAGATAAGGGCGAACATCATTGCCAATAAACTAATTCCTAAAACATATCCTTTAACTCTATTCACTGCGATTTCTCCTACTACTAATACTGAATCAGACGCTGTTCTTCTATAAATCACACCCCCCTGGCTGGATCGGGATGTCGACGGTCACCAACCTTCCGCGGAGAAAGCTCGTTCAGGCTGCCTAGCTGGAAGCATCCTGCGAAGGGTCAATAACGGCTGACACCTCTGAAATTCGCTGGATAGGCAGCCCACTGCGCCGGGAATGTTCCCAAACAATCGCTTCGTTCTCAGCGACGTAAAAGTCAATCATCTTGTTAGCGGTGATACTGCTGCGTATCCATTGAATCGCCGCGCCCATATCTTGTTGAACGCGCATGCTCTGTTGGGCAATGGCTTTCAACTCCTGCGCCGTCAACTCGCCGGCACGGGGAATAGAACGTTCAACAAGATATCTAGGCACGATCGACTCACTCCTGAGACGCCTGTCATTTCTGTGGGTCTGCCATGCGACTGGAACAACCCTGGCTGTGCGACTCAACTACCACCATAGCGGAACGGGAACTCCCCGTCACCCACCCCCTGGGAGGGAAAGAGGGAGGGAATTGTCGTATAATCAGGTATAATACCCGTATGAACAGTCGTGACGTGCAGAATCTTCCCCTGGTGCAGCCGCTCACCCCACGCGAACAAGAGATACTGATCCTTATCGGTGATCAGCTAACCAATCGCCAAATCGGCGAGGAGCTGACCATTGCGCTGAGCACGGTGAAATGGTATGTGCGCCAGATTTACGGCAAGCTCGGCGTAGAGAATCGAGCGCAAGCAGTCGCTCGCGCGCGGCATTTAGGGCTGTTGTCCGAGGCAGAGCAGCAAAGCGGAACCAGGCACAATCTGCCGGAGGCGAGAACGCCTTTCATCGGCCGTGAGCAAGAACTGTCTACGCTGGCAAAACTTCTCGCCGATCCCCAGGTGCGTATGATCACCATCGTCGGGCCTGGAGGCATCGGCAAAACACGCCTGGCCCTGGAAGCAGCCAGAAATGCACTGACGGCAGCCGAGCCCGGTGATGGCGAGCAGCAGGTACCCGCATTCCCAGACGGCATCTTCTTCGTCCCTCTGGCTTCGCTTGATTCGGCGGCTGAGATCGTGGCCACGTTAGCAGCGGCATTGGGCTTCCAGTTCCAAGACAGAGGGCAGAGTGCACAGACCGAAAGCCAACAGATTCTCGATTACCTTCACCAACAACAGATGCTGCTGGTGCTGGACAACTTCGAACATATCCTGGATGGACGGGTGTTGTTGACGAAAATAGGCGAAGGGGCGGCAAAGATCAAACTGCTGGTTACTTCACGCGAACGATTACTGCTGCGCGGCGAACAGCTTTTTCCGCTGCACGGCCTTGAGATAGCGCAAACGGAAATCCCTGCGGACGAGGCCGTCGTCAGCTCCGCCGCCGCCCACCTATTCTTGAATATCTGCAAACGATCAGATCCCGATTTCAACCTTCTCAAAGGGGAAGCGGAAAACCTCCTGCACATCTGCCGGCTGGTGGAGGGCATGCCCTTAGGGCTTGAGCTTGCGGCCTCCTGGGCCGGCCTGCTGCCGTTGTCCGAAATCGGCGCGGAAATCGAACAGAGTCTGCAGATGCTTACCAGCGAACACCATGATGTAGCGCCGCGACATCGCAGTATGCAGGCTGCCCTGGATGTCTCCTGGAGAAGGTTGACTTCTGAACAAAAGCGCGCTTTCCAGGAACTGACTGTCTTCCGCGGCGGCTTCACACGATCGGGAGCCGTAGCAGTAGCCGGCGCGACGCTGCCCATTCTGATTACCCTGGTCAACAAATCGTGGATCTCTTACGATCGGGAAAAAGATCGCTACCACATCCATGAGCTGCTGCGCCAATACGGCGCCGGCAAGCTGAGCGCAAACGGCGTTTATGAACAGGAAGTGCGTGAGAAGCACAGCGTTTATTTCTGTGGCTATCTCCAAAAGCGGGAAGCGGACTGGCTTGGGGCACGGCAGAAGGAAACTGCTGCCGAGGTGCGCGCTGAAATAGATAATGTCCAGGTTGCCTGGCGCTGGGCGGCCAGGCAGGGGGACGGTGACCTGCTGGCGCAAGGGCTGAACAGCCTCTGCCGCTTTTATCTCTGGCAAGCCCGTTTGGCAGACGGCCAACAGGCGTGCCAGTTGGCCGGAGACGGTCTGTCAAGATCACTGCAAGAGTCACCTGTTGATGATGCAACGCGCCTCGCTATATATTCCCAAATACTGGCCTGGGAGTCTGAATTTGTCAGCGGCGTGGAGCAAAAAGAGGAAGTTTTAGCCCGGAGCCAAAGTATGCTCGATCGTGTTGCGCAAACTGGGCGGGATACAACTCGTGAACAAGCCTTTATTTACCTTAAAAAGGCCCACAGCGCAGGATTCAGGGACTTGAAAGAAGCATTACGCCTCGCAGGCCTTGCACTTATCTTGTTCCAGAAACTGGATGACCGCTGGGGCGAGGCGGAATCTCTGGGATTGCAGGGCGATTGTTACTTGAACCTCGGTAACTATGACCAGGCAAAGGATCACCTGCGTGACAACTTGGAAATAAGACGACAGTTGGATGATACAGACGGCATCGCCAATACGACTCTGAAACTAGGCATGGTTGCCAGACATCAAGGGGGCTTTGCAGAGGCAGAAGTACTATTCGGTCAAAGCCTCAAGTTTTTCAGGCAGCTGGGTAACCGCCGCGGCGAGATCATGTCCATGAGTCTTCTTTCCTACACCCTGATCTTTGACGGCCGATTCCTTATTGCTCAAGAAACTGCCAAACAGGTGCTTGAAATGGAGCAAGGCCTTGGTCAATTCGTGGACTCTGGGCGCCTCTTTCAATTGGCCATGGCAGACTTCCATCTCGGCCGCTATGCCGAAGCGAAGGCAATTGCAGCTGAATCCCTGGAAATTGCCAGGCAAGAAGGGTTCTTAACACAGCAGAGCTGGGCGCTGATGACGCTGGGCAACATTGCCTTAGCCGAAGGAGATTTTGAAGGCGCAAACTGCTATCTCTCGCAGGGCATAGTTCTCGCAGAGGAGGTGCAGCATATTTATCAGTTTGTCCTCCAGGCGAATTTGAGCTATGTCGCTCGTGCCCAGGGAGACCGCGAATTGGCGCATGCTTATCTAATAACTGCGCTGCGTTCGACAGCTGACGCCCGTTCCATCACACCGATGATGCATTGTCTGCCGGCAGCAGCGCTGCTCGCCGCTGACAGCAAAAACAGCGAAAAGGCTGTCGAATTATACAGCATGGCGCAGCAGTATGGATACATCAGCAATTCGCGCTGGTTTGAAGAAATTGCCTGTCGAGAGTTAGAAAGCGTGCGCGCCTCTTTGCCACCGGACGTGACCGCAGCCGCCGAAGCGCGTGGGCGCGAGCTGGGCCTATGGAAAACGGCCGACTCCTTGCTGCTTGAGCTCAGCAGCAGTTAGCCTCCGCCACTCACTGCTGATAGACGACAAACCACATGGTGAGGACACAATGACAGTCAACCAGGAGTGGCCCTCCGGTACGGTCACCTTTCTATTTACGGATATCGAAGACAGTACGCCCTTGTGGGATCGCCACCGGGCGGCTATGCGGCCGGCGCTGGCCGAACATGATGCACTGCTGCAAACGGCCGTCGAGTCCAATGGCGGCGTGGTTGTCAAGAGCACCGGCGATGGAATGATGGCCGCTTTCGCCTCTCCCTCAGCCGCGCTATCAGCCGCCCTGGATGCCCAACGGGCGCTGCTAGATGCTCAGTGGCCCACTATTGCCACAGATAAGATCCGCGTGCGCATGGGCCTACATACAGGCGAGGCAGAACTGCGCGCCGGAGATTACTTTGGGACGGCCGTTAACCGCACCGCCCGGATCATGTCCATCGGTCACGGCGGGCAAGTGCTGCTGTCGGGTGCAACGGCCGTCCTGGTCAACAGCCTGGATGAGCAGGTCACCCTCAAGGATATGGGCGATGTGCGCCTGCGCGGGCTGAACCATCCGGAACACGTATACCAGTTGGCAGCTGAGGATTTACCGGCCAATTTTCCCCCTTTGCGTACGGAAGCGGCAGTAGCCGGAAATCTACCACAACAAGTAACCAGCTTCGTCGGTCGCGACCATGAAAAGGCCGAGGTCATTCGCCTGCTCTCTGAAACGCGCCTACTGACCCTCAGCGGACCCGGCGGTACGGGTAAGACCCGTCTTTCGCTGGAGGTGGCCGGCGACTTGCAAGACAATTATCCGCATGGCGCCTGGTTGGTGGAATTGGCCCCACTGGCCGACCCCGCCGCTGTGTCTACGGCCGTTGCCGGATTGTGGGGATTGAGCGAGAACGCCTTTATGCCACTAGCGCAAGTGTTGGGAAACTACCTGCGCGGCAAGGAGCTGCTGCTGATCCTCGATAACTGCGAACACCTTGTAGCAGCTTCCGCGCAGCTGGCGGCTGAACTGCTGGCCGCGGCCCCACGCCTCACCATTTTGGCCAGCAGCCGCGAAGGACTGGGCATCCCTGGCGAGACAACTTACCACCTGCCCACACTGCATGTCCCCGACCGTGATGTAACCGATGGTCAGGAATTACAAACGTTTGAGAGCGTGCAGCTGTTCATCGATCGCGCAAAGGCGGCACGCCCCGGGTTCGCCCTCACGTCCCAGAACGCAGCCGCCGTCGGCCGTATTGTTCGCCGCCTGGACGGCATACCCCTGGCCATCGAACTGGCCGCGGCGCGGACTAAGCTTCTGCCACCTAACCAGCTGGCCGGGCGCCTTGATGATCGTTTCCGCCTGCTGACTGGCGGCAGCCGCACAGCGCTGCCCCGGCAGCAAACGCTGCGCGCGCTTATCGATTGGAGCTACGACTATCTTGATCCGGCCGAACAGGCGTTGTTCCGGCAGTTGGGTGTCTTTTCCGGCGGCTGGTCGCTGGAAGCAGCGGAGGCCGTGGTCAAGTTAGAAACCGGGTTTCTAAACGTCATGGATCTCCTAGCTAACCTGGTCAATAAATCTCTCGTCAGCATGGAAGATGAAGAAGGCCAGGCGCGCTTTCACTTCCTGGAAACTATTCGCCAGTATGCCCGTGAACGGCTTTTCGAAGTGGGCGAAGGGCCGGCTGCGCGCAAGCGCCATCTTGACTATTTCGCCGACATGGTCCTTGATGGCGTGCCAATCGGTTCCGATGAGACACACCTTTCTCTTTACTCAGCCATTGGATCGCCGGTGATGATGGCCTGGGTTAAGCGGACGCGCTCGGAGATTGACAATGTGCGCACGGCCATGGAGTGGGCATTGCAAACAGACCCCGAACGCGCCCTAGCCATGGCCACCAGGCTGCCGCTTTTCTTTGTATTCGATGGGCCAGCAGTGGAAGCGCAGCAATGGCTGTCGGAAGCGCTGCAAGCAGTTGAAGATATGGAACCGGCGGCCGGTGACGCAGCCCGCGTTCGCAAGATATTGCTGCTGCAAGGGCTGTTGTGGAAGGGCAATCTACAAATTGGAGAAGGACGCCAGATTGAGGCTGCGGAAACGCTGCGGGCAACAGCCGCCAGGGCCCGGCGGCGGCATTTCAGCAAGCTGTTAGCCATGGCTTTGTCGCTGCAATCCCTGGCATTGACCTTCCTGAACGATCCAGAGGCTTACGACATAGCCGCTGAAGCGCTGGCGATGATGGAAAAGATGGGTGAGAAAACTCTCCAGGGCATGCCCCTGGGCAATATGATCATGGCCAAAATGCAGCAAGGCGATTTGGAAGCGGCCCAAAAACTGAAAGAACGGGCCAAAGCGCTGATGGCGGATGGATCGAGCCCGTTTATCAACGGTTTGCAGATCATAACCCTGGCCAGGCTTGCCAGCCAGAGCAGCGAATTGGATGAAGCTGAAGAATTGTTGGTATCGGCCAGAGAACAGTTTGACAGACTCGGCAGCCGCAACTTTCGCGTTATGGCTGAGAGCGAACTCGGCCATTTGCTCCGCCGTAAGGGGGATGACGATGCTGCCGCAGCCATCTTCCGCCGTACAATACGCGAATGGCAGGACCTCGGTCATCAGGCGGCCGTGGCCAACCAGTTGGAGAGCCTTGGCTTTATTGCCGCCCACGACTGCCGTATGCAGCAGGCGGGAACGTTGCTGGGCGCCGCCGAAGCGCTGCGCGAGCAGATCAATGTTGACATGCTGTCCGACGAACATATGGAGTACGACACCGAAGTGGCCGCCCTGCGCGAATCCCTGGACCCTGATGCGCTGGCCGAAGCGTGGGCCAGCGGCCGCCAACTAGAACTAGATGCCGCCGTGGCTTATGCATTGGCTTCATAACTCCGCCTTGATGATAGGAAGCTGTGCTAGAATCGGGAACGGGAGCAGAGTGTCAAGGTGGTAGAAGCACATCCACAATCTATAATTCGAAACTTGAGCTCATACCGGAATGAAATTTATGGCCTGGCCTCGCCGGTCGGGAATTAGACGCGCTGTATGCCCACACCGGATCACCTGTTAGAACGCCTCGAGGCGATTGCGCGCTCTGTCGCTGAAACAGGACGCGGACTGGCCCTGATCGGTCTGGGCTCCGTTGGCGCGGAGCTGGATCGACTGGATGCGTATTCCGACCTCGATTTCTTCGTCATCGCCCAACCTGGCGCCAAAGCTGAGTTTTTAGACTCTCTCTTCTGGCTGGAGCGGGTGGCCCCGGTCACCTACGCTTTTTTGAATACGGCCGATGGTTACAAACTGTTATTCGCCGACGGTATCTTCGCTGAGATGGCTGTTTTTGAACCAGAAGAGTTGAGCCGTATCCCGTTTAGCGGCGGCCGTTTCGTCTGGCAGGCGGCAGGGTTCAGTCTGCCCGTGCCGCTGGCCGGGAACGCGCTGCCGGCCCCACAGGCACCCCCGTCTGCGGAGTGGCTGCTCAATGAGGCGCTGACCAATCTGTATATCGGTCTCGGCCGTTACCATCGCGGCGAGAAATTGAGCGCGGCACGCTTCATCCAGGGACATGCCGTGGACCGCCTGCTGGACCTGGCGGCGCTAATCGAAACGTCAGAAAGTGGACAGCCCGACCCTTTCGACGCGGCGCGTCGTTTCGAGCGATCTTTTCCAGAAACGGCCGTTCACCTGCCCCACTTCATACCCGGCTATGAAAACAGCCCGGCCGCCGCCGGCGCCATTCTAGCTTTTCTGGACAGCCGGTTTAATCTTAACCGGGCGATCAAGGCGGCCATTCGCGAACGATGCCCGGATGAGCCTGCTTAGCTGAAGAAACCGTTATCATACGCGTAAAACAGCCGTGTCTGGCTTACAATCAGCGGAACTGGTACAAGAGTAAACAAAGGTGCAGGACGCAATGAATAACAGATGGTGGAAAGGAGAACGGGGTGAGTGGTACGTTGTTTTGCAGTTCGCCCTCTTCGCCCTCATCTTCGCCGCGCCGGCGCTGACCCGCCAATACAGCGGCTGGCCGGAGCCGTGGGACATGATCGGCCGTGCGCTGGGCGTGCTGCTCATGGGCGTTGGCGGTTTACTCATTCTGGCCGGCCTGGCCAGTCTCGGCCGTAACCTGGACGTCGTGCCCCACCCTAAAGATGACGCCAACCTGGTCGAGCATGGCGCCTACAAAATCGTGCGCCATCCTATCTACAGCGGGATCATCCTCGGCGCTTTCGGCTGGGGTTTCCTGTCCAACAGTGTGATTTCACTCCTGCTGGCCGCGGTTCTTTTCCTCTTCTTCGACATCAAATCACGCCGCGAAGAGAAATGGCTCAACCATAAATTCAGCGATTACGCCGCCTACCAGCAGCGCGTGCGCAAGCTGCTGCCCTTCCTCTATTAGCATCTCCATTCCATTGATTGCAGGAGCGCAGCGGCTGGGATTCGATGCCCTTTTGCAGGCGGGGATGGGCACCAGCCCTCTCGCCTATCCGCGCGCCCTACACGCCGTTGAGATGCCAGTCGTAAGGCGTATAGTTGAAGCGGTAGGCGCCGCGTTCATCAGCCAGGTAGGTACGCCGCGCATCGTCGGGTAGGTGCGCAATGAGAAAGTCAATCAGCGCCTCGCCTGATCCAAAATCCCCTTCATACCAGCGCAGTATCTGCGACAAAGTCACCTCCCCTGCATCGGGGAAGGTCTGCACGCTGCCGTTGATGAAATGACGCGCGGCGAGGTCGAGCTGAACGTCTAACTTATCCGCTGCGTAGGAGCGTATAGGCGGGCAGGAGATGCCGCCGCAGTTGAGGGCGAAATGGATGCGCGGGTCAAGCGGCAGAACATAGGCGCAGCGTGGATCAGCGGCGGCAAAATGAGGGCCGGGCACGTAAGGGTTGCCGCGATTTCCACGCAGGATGCCATGCTCAATATCCTCCAGACTCAGGCGCTGGCCGTCGACCCTATAGGCGGCGCGCCGGAAAAAAGAGAAGATGCCCAACCTCCCTTCGGTGACTGAGTCGTGAATATCAAATGAGATCACCGCATCGAGCACCAGGGCATTGTAGAGGTTGATCCAGAAGGCGCGGCGCGCTTCTGTGGTGGGCAGCAGCTGCGGCTGGAAACGGTGCAGCTTAGCCAGATATTTCTCCTGATAGGCGCTGTAGGCGGGGCTGGCGCGCAGCGCCGCGTAATCAACCTTCGCGCCGTCCTGTTCCATCACAGCCGCTTTGAGATCAGCCAGCGTCTGCTTGATCGCAGCGGCCAGATCGGCCGGCGGCGGCGCGGCGTCTTCCAGCGCGATGGGATTCAGCACCTGCTGCTGAGCGGCGCCGGCCAGGCGATCGAGCAGGGCGTTGCGCCCGTGAAGCAGGCCGTCGCTGAAGGACGGCCGTTTTTGTTTCTTTTCTCGCTGCGGCAAAGATGTCATCTTGTTTCCATGATACTGAATTATACACCTCGCCAACCATAAACAGTGTAAGATTGACCACGCTGTCGCCTGATTGACGGCGGTCATCGTTCCCCTATAATGTGACTGAATCGTCACGCTGTTTTCCTGGTCAGATACTGTGAAGCGCTATGCTGGAAAATGAATTAGATCATCTATTTCCCAAGCGGAACCAGCACATCCTGGGACGTCTATTTGTCGACGGCCCCGGGCGCCTGATTGGCCGCCCCTTATACAACGCCGTAATCGCTCTCGAGCTGGGCGTGCAGCACGCCATCGATCAGCTGCGCCCGCCGGAGCCCGTGGATCAAACGCCGCTCAATTCCCGGCTGACAGCCGTGATCAAGACTTTCGAACGCCCACATGACTTACAGCGCCTCTTGGCCAGCATACGCCGTTTTTATCCGGATATGCCGCTTATCGTGGTTGATGACAGCCGCCAGCCGCAAATTCAACCCGGGGCAGAGACAATCACCATGCCCTTTGACAGTGGTCTTTCAGCGGGGCGCAACGAGGGCGTGCGCCGTGTGAAGACGCCCTACTTCCTTCTTCTAGACGACGATTTTATTTTTTACCGGCAAACAGACCTACCTGGCGCCCTGGCCAAAATGGAAGCGCAGCCGCAGATCGATATCATGGGCGGCGAAGTGGTCAATCTGCCCTTATTCCAGATCATGGATTACCAGCAGCTGCCTCTATATCCGACGGAAGCGCAGGCGACGCTGCCGCCGGGGAGCATGATCGGCGGGCTGCCGGTTTTTGATATCGTGCCCAATTTCTTCATCGCCCGCAGCGATCGTTTGCGCCAGGTGATGTGGGATGACCGCTTCAAGCGCGGCGAACACCGGGATTTCTTCACCAGAGCCAAAGGCGTCTTGACCACCGTCTATAACAAGGAGCTGCGCTGCCTGCATACGCGAACGGTATTCGACGAGGCTTATCTCTCCCATCGATTTGACATGGCCGGCACCCGCGACTATGTGCTCACGCATTACTACGGCTTCAGCAGGGCGCAAGAGCGGGATCACAATGGGGTGGACAATTCAGCGGCCGAATAAAGTCAGGAAAAAACGCAGAGCGCCTGGCGAAGCGGCCCTTCATGACGCTTTTGCCGGCCAGGCGGGATCGAGGAACTGTTGGATCTCCAGCAGGTAGCCATTGGGGTCGCGTAGGAAGCAGTGATAGATATTGTAGGCGGGATACAGCGCGGGCGGTTTTTCGAAGGCAAGCCCCTTGTCGAGCAGATAGTAATACCACTCGTCTACTTCGGCCGTTACCAGGGTGATGATCACGCCGGACGGGACCTCAGGCGTTTCATCCCGCTGGCAGAAACCGAGAAAGCAGCCGCCGCCCGTCTCGTAGATACGGCAGCTGCCCTGATCCAGCACAAGCGGCAGTTCCAATACCTCTTCGTAGAAAACGGCCGTTGCCGCCAGGTCGCGTGTGTATAGAAACGTGACTTGTTGATCAATCGCTGGTCTGGACATGGGTCAT
This sequence comes from uncultured Chloroflexia bacterium, assembly GCA_963767495.1. Lineage (GTDB taxonomy): Bacteria > Chloroflexota > Anaerolineae > Promineifilales > Promineifilaceae > JAACFF01. The sequence goes on along the minus strand of CAVYDY010000003.1, from coordinate 709,063 downwards.
TCTTCTCCGTTCAGCGCCACGATTTGCGCAGCAGTAAGTATAGCGCATCATGCGCATTCGCAATCACCTCGATGGCCGCTATAATCTTTTTCATGAATGAAATCAGCACCCCGGTCACCCAGGCGCTTGACGCCCTGGATATCCCCTACCGCACCTTCAGCCATGCCGGCCCGGTCAACTCCCTGGAACAGGCGGCGCAGGAACGGGGCCAGGAGCCGCAGCAGGTGATTCGCAGCCTGCTTTTTCGCCTGTCGGTTGATCAGTTTATAGTGGCGCTGATGGCCGGTTCGGGCCAAGTGGATTGGAAGACGCTGCGGCGCACGCTCGGCGAAAAACGGCTGACTACGGCCGGCGAAGAGGAAATGCTGCGCGTCACCGGCTACACACGCGGCGCCGTCTCCCCCCTCGGCCTGCCGCAGCCCCTGCGCATCCTGGCCGATCCCGCCGTCTTTGCGCCGGAAGAGATCTCCATTGGCTCCGGCGTGCGCGGCACAACGGTCATTCTCCGCTCAGATGATCTGCGCCGCGCCCTCCCCCATGTGGAGATCGTTCCTCTAGGGAAAAAGTAGCCAGCGGCAAGGCATTTCAGCCAGTCAGCCCCTACGCCGTTGTCGCCCCCCGGGATCCGCGCACCCTACTCACACCTGGATCAAAAGCTGCCAACCTTTTGGACGGTTGGCAGCTCTGTTTTACTGTTCAGTCACGGCAGGGGCTGCGCTTAAGTCTCCTGGAGATCAGTCAGCCCTTCTTCCGACCAAACGACCTTCCCCTGTTTGCTGCGCCGCGCAGGAATGACACACAGCCAGCCTAAGGGTTCCTCGCCGCCGTTCACTATCTGGTGGCGTTCGTCAGGGGCAATATAGACGACATCCCCTTGCTGAACGGCGAAAACTTCTTCACCCACGACCACTTCACCAACGCCGCGCGTAAAAAGAACGCCGTGGTCATAAGGGTGATCTTCCTCGCGAGAGCTCCCCCCTTCTTTAAGTTCGTAATATCTCATCGCGAAGTTCTGAGCGCCCTCCGCCTTGCCAATCAACCAGGTCTCCGTGGCGCCGACTGCGCCCTGACTGTAGGTGCGCGTACGCGCGCCTTCCCAGAGCAGTTCTTCTCCCCAGATGCCTTTAAATCGATGAATAACGCCCATCATTAACCCTACCTTATCTTTCTGCCTCAATTCGTTAAACGGCCGGCGCAGCCCCTGCCTGTTATCTCACTTCATTTGCTTTTTGCATGAAAGCGCGCACACGGTCGACGTCCACCTCATGCCAGATATAGCCATCCCGTTTGAAAGTCGTCCCGGTTATAGTTCCGTCAGCAATGGCCAGCTGCTGCTCGATATTTGACAGATTAACACCGGTGTTCGCAAAAACGGCCGTTTCCGGCACGGCCTCTTTCACACGCTGCAGCACACTGGTCGACGTCTCCGCGCCCGCCGTCAAGCCGGAAATACAAAGGGCATCCGGCCGCGTATTAAAGACCGTTGAACGGGCGATGTCGGCTACGTCGCGCTCGGCCAGATAGGCGGCTGCCTCAGGAACAATATTAAAGAACAGGCGAACATTCTGGCCATGAACCGCGTGCTGGTGCCTGACCACTTCACCGCAGTTTGTGTTCCACACCCCAAAATCGCTGGCGTAGACGCCGGTAAAAATCTCGCGTACGAAAGCAGCCCCGGTGGCTACGGCCAGATCGATAGAAGCCATCGGATCCCAGAGGACATTAACGCCGAAGGGGATGCTGATGTCGTCAAAGAGTTCAGTGACCACACGCGCCATGGCCGCCGTGGTGACCGGCGCCACCTTTGTCAGGTAAGGCAGGCTGTGTTCATTGGAGAACATCACCGCATCCACGCCCCCTTCCTGCAAGGCGCGCAAATCCGCGCGCGCGCCCTCAACGATCCAATCCATCCCCTTTTCAGGATCATAATCAGGATCGCCAGGCAGTGCGCGAAGATGGCACATAGCGATGATCGGTTTGCTTACGCCAAATAACTCTTTGATCCATTCCACGGTAAATACTTTCCTTCAACCAGCTACTGATGGCACAGCGCACAGTATCACGCCCCACCTCGCCGTGCTATCTATTTTTCAGCCAACAATAATTCCACGTCGTCCCGCGTCGGCATGCCCGGCTGCGCGCCCTGTTTGGTGACCGCCAGCGCGCCAACTGTATTGGCGAACCGCGCTGCTTCGACGAGCGATTTTCCTTCACCCAGGGCGACGGCGAGGCCGGCTACAAAGGCATCACCGGCGGCGGTGGTGTCTACGACCTCTACGGCACGGGCAGGAACCAGCGTAAATTCTTCTGCTGCGCCGCCATTCTCCCGCCCGCTGTCGAGGACCAGCGCACCGCGGCTGCCCAGGGTCAGCACCACATGGCCCACACCGAGCGTCAAGAGCCGCCGGGCCGCCTCCCGGCTCTCTTGCGCAGTATTGACCGGCATGCCGGTCAGCTGCGCCGTTTCTGGCTCGTTGGGCACCAGGACATGCACACCGGCCAAAATCTGCGCCGGCAGCCGCTGCGCTGGAGCAGGGTTGAGGATGACCCTTACGCCTGATTCGTTGGCCAGATCAACGGCCGCTTTGATCGTATCCAGCGGCGTTTCCAGGGGCATCACCAGCAGGTCTACATCGTCAAGCGCCGCCCACGCGCTACGCACCTCATCAACCGTCAGGCAGAAGTTGGCGCCGGAAGCGACGGCGATGCTGTTCTGACCCTGCGCATCGACCGCGATCATAGCCACCCCCGTGGCCGCCGTCTGGTCGCGGCCCACATGGCTCACGTTGATCCCGGCATCCTGCGCGCTGGCCAGAAGCTGGTCACCGAAAGCATCGCTGCCCACACGGCCGATCAGCGAAACCTGCGCGCCGAGCCGCGCGGCGGCCACCGCCTGGTTGGCCCCCTTACCGCCTGGAAAAGTCGCGAAATTGTCGCCCAGCACTGTCTCGCCCGGCTGAGGAATAGTCGGCACTTCCACCACCAAGTCCATATTCAAACTACCTACGACAACAATATGTGGCATGACTCCTGCTCTTTGCTGGTTAATAGCGCTTCGGTTGGTATCAAGGATCAAGACAGCCCCTGGATTTACCTGGCAAAGCACGGGCGCCGCCGGTAAATCAGAGCCGATTGGAAGTATACCTAAGATGGGGGTGCCGACCAGAGGAATGGCGCACGCCCCGGCTGCAAATCGGCCTATGGCCAACAAAACCTAATCAAGCACCTCGTGGCTGCGCTGTTCCGATGGGTGGTTAACAACCACCCGGCCTATTTTTCCGCCTTGTCCAGATCCTGGCTGATATCGCGATGAAAGTCCCACTGCAGATAGGCGTCGCTCATCGGCAGACCCAACTCCATATCGTCCAGCACCTGCACGCAGACGCGCGCCTGGTGCGGGCGGCACTCCAGCAGATGTCCGCCATGCTGCTGGTCAACAGAAAGAAAGTGCAGGTGCATGCCGGGGACGCTGATCGAGGACATGAAATCCGGCGTGTAGAAGCCGGCCAGCGTGCCCTGAATATCTTCAAATTCGAAGGTCGGCTGCTCGGCGGCCACCTCCACCAGCGGACGGTAACATGCCTGCTTGGGCACCGACCGTGTTTTGATATAGGAGAATGTGCCGTCAATGCGCAGCGCGTAAAAGAGGTTTGGCGAGGGCAGCAGTCCCGCCAGCCAGCCCAGAAAATCTGCATAGTCGCGGTCGCCTTCGAGCATGGCTTCTTTCTGCGGGTGAAAGAAAGTGACGCAGGCGAAGGGCGTCAAGGCGTCATCACCCACCTGCCGCACACGGCCGTCGGCGTTGATCTGGAAAATCTGCCCATCCAACATGATCATCTCACCATCTAAATGGTCAAACGTCCCCAGACCAAAATCACCATGCTTCTTCACCTCCGAAAAGGGGATCTTCTCTTCGTAGATACCCTCCACCAAGGCATTCACTGGCGCGCATAAATAGACACTGTTTGTCTCTGTCATTTGTATCACCTTCAGATATCGGTTCTTGATGGCAGCAATTATATGGTATAATACAATTAAATCACACGTTCTCAACGTGGCACTCTATTCCAACACTGTCTGTCTTCTAAATCACAGCCACAGAATACCGTTCTATCCTTCTAGCACGATCAGCAATTATGGAGGTTTCCCTATGCTAGCGAATTCCCCTGTTTCCGTAGCCATTCCCTGTGTAGATCTGGCAGGAGCGCGTGCATTTTACGGCCAGACACTTGGTCTTACAGAATCAACGATGTCCATGCCCAGCGGCCCCGATGGCACGCCGATCGGCGCGGCCTTTCAGTGTGGTGGCGGCACCATGCTCTTCGTTTACACCCGCGAAACGCCGACTCAGGCGGATCATACCGTTGCCGGCTGGTTTGTTGACGATATAGACGCAGCGGCCGAAGAACTAATCAGCCGTGGTGTGACCTTTGAAGTCTATGAGGGAATGCCTGGGACCGAGTGGGACGATCGCGGCGTGGCTTATTCCGACGATGGCAGCAAGAGCGCCTGGTTCAAAGACCCCGAAGGCAGCATCCTCTCCATCAACATGCTGCCCGGATAGAATGGGCGCAGATTTATCCAATCTCAAACGGCCGCGCCAGCCCATGCCCGATTTTGTCCGGCAGGCGCTCGAAGAGCGCGGGCTGATGCAGGATTACCTGGCCCGTCCCGCCTACCAGCAAAATGACTACATTGGCTGGATCAACCATGCCAAACGCCAGGACACAAAAGAAAAACGGCTGCGCCAGATGCTTGATGAACTGGAAATGGGCGGTGTTTACATGAAGATGGAGCACCCGGCATCGCGGAAAACGTGAGAAGCGACGCCAGCTGACAGCTATTTTTTCTTCTTTTTCGTCGGTTTCGGTTTCAGCGACAGGGTATAGGCATAGCTCATGTCCAGATACGGCTTCAATTCCTCTGTATTGGGCAGGAGGTCATCGGGAACGGCCGCATATTCCTTCATGATCGCGCTGTAGGATTCATAGAGCGTCGTATTGTACTTTTCCAGGAATGCTTCCCGCGCTTCCTGGGGCAGCCTCAAGCCCATCGTTCCCGTCTTGGAAAGATGGGTGAACATATGCCCGTTGACCGATGTGTAGGGATTGGTCACCCCCTTGCGTTCGATCTGCGGGTTTGCCGCGATCAGACGATCATAAGCGTCCAGCTTATCCTGGGGAATCTCTACCTTTTTCTTACTCATACCGTCTCCTTGCCCTGGGTCCATATCCACGCATGGAGCGTCAAGCTTCCCAGCCTGGACTCAAGCATAGTGACCGCCGCTTCGCTTGTCGCCCACCCTCTATCTAAAAATCGCCGGAGCAAATGATTGGAACGGGGTCGCCAGCTCAGTGACGTGAACCTGTTTCGTCGCCGCGTCAATTAGGCCGCGGCTGTCACGCACTTCGAGGCGTGTGGTGTAAAGAGCGCCTGCAGCAAACTGGTGCGCGGCAGTTTTGCTGGTACGCCAGCCAGTATCAAAAACGCCATCATCTTCCCAATCCCAGCGTACTTCCAGGGCTGAGTCGGGATCTTCCGCATCGCTGCTGGCCGAGGCGTCAAATTGGAAGGAGACGGTATGCGGGCCCTCGGGAGGCGTGACGTCAAAAGCGGCCGTTGGCGCGCTGTTACAAGAACCCACGGAGGCCGCTGTGGAAAAGGGTGACGTATTCCCCAGGCCATCAGTTGAAGTCGCCGTCACTTCAGGGCCGTTAGGCGCGCCGTTCCAGGTAAAAGCGCCGCTCGTCGCGTCGGCCATCACGCCCGCCTCAAAAATCTTCCCCTCGCCGGCCGTATCTGAAAATATCTCCACCAGGCATCCGGGACAGCTCGTGCCGCTCACCGGGCCCTGGCAGCTGGCCTGGCTGATTACCGGCGCACCGCGGCCCATATTGCCGCCGTCGCGCAGTTCGATACCCGGCCCCCCATTGTCATGGATGCTGTTTGTATTGATCCTGTTAAACGTGGCCGCCCCACTCTCAACACGGACACCGGCGCGATTGTTGGTCACGCCGCTGTAAGCTATTTCGTTAAATAAGATGCCATTATCGGGGCTGTTGACGACATGAACCCCATAAGCCTTGTTGCCCCAGGTCACATCGGCGCCGTCACTGCCGATGCGGTTGAACCAGACGACATTGTCGTGGCTGTTAACGATAGCTACGCCGCTCCAACTGCTGGCGACGATCGTATTCGCCCAACCGATCCAGTTATGGTGCGCGCCGTCGTAAATCGCAATCCCGTGGTTGCCGTTGGGCGCTTCCCATCCCCAATTTACCGGCGCTCCTAACACATTGCCCGATACAACATTATTCTGCGTATCCTTGCCGGTCAGAAAAATTCCGCTTCCCCCATTAAAACCAATGCGGTTGCCTTCCGCTTGCGCCCCGCCGATAAGATTGCCGCTGGAACCGCCCGAGATCAGGATCCCATGCTCCGCATTGCCGGCATCAAAAGCCCCGCTGCTCAAGCCGATATCATTGCCGGAGACGACAGTGCTTATGGTGCTGCTGCTGCTCAAATGAATACCGTTGGCGCCGCTGCCTTCAATGCTGTTTTTCTCCTGCAAATCGGGACCGCCAATGCGATTCTCCTCGCCGGAAGCAACAAGGATCCCATCCTTCCCACTATCAATAATGGCGTTGCCCCGTATGTTGTTGCCGCCTGAACCATAGATATGGACGCCATTCCCACCATTCCGGGCAATCACATTGCCTTGAGAAATACCGATCTGATTCCTGTGCGACACAAAAACATGAAGGCCGTCGCCACCGTTGCCGAAGGTAAAATTGTCCCCCAGCCGGTTGCCGAAGAAAGCGTTCTCGTCTGAATGTCTCATCTCCACGCCATGGCTGCTGTTGCCGGCGATGAAGTTATAGGGCCCGATGACAGTGCCAGTCGCGCTCTCCAAAACTATGCCTACGTTATTGGGCAGCGGTTTGTTTCTGACATGATTGGCGCCGATGATATTGTCCCGAATCTGGTTGTTCTTACCGCCCCAGACACGAATAGCGGCGTAAGAATGGCCGCCGAAGAGATTGCCCTCGATGACATTATTGTCAGCACGAATCTCAACGCCAGTCGTCGAGGAAACAGGGGCGTCGCCATTCCATGTGCCAAAATAGTTGCCCACCACGGTATGATTGACGCCCTGCGTATCTATTTCAATCCCTGTACCACCCAAGAACACGTTGCGCTGCCCCGCTTCCGTGCCGCCAATGGTACTAAAATCACCCCCGTTAATGCGAATGCCAACGCTGCCTGAACCTGAAAACTCGATGCCACGCACGGTGATCGCTTTAGCATGGATTTTCAGCAGGCCGTTCCAGTAGCCGGCGCCGCCAATGCTGACTCCGGGACGGCCGCCTGGCCAGGCGCCATTCCATTGATCGCTGGCATCAATCGTTGTCCACTGTTCCGTAAGTGGGGGCAAAGTAGGATAGCTGATCGACATCGGCCCCGCGAAATGAATCGTCGAGACCACACCATCAAGATTGGCCTCTTCTATTGCCGCACGGAGCGTACACAGTCCGTATACCGTTTCACACAATCCATCGCCGGGCTTGGCGTCCGGATCGTCGGCGTCGTCGTCAACGACATAGGTCCCCGCCTGGGGCGCGGCCGTTCCCAGCATAACAAACATCCAGAGCAAAGCAGCCAGAGAAGAAAGGACAGCGAGTAGGACAGCGCGACGATTGTTCATTTTTCAGCTCCTGATCGGGCAGCAATGCCGGCTCATGCCATAAGCGGAAAATCTGGGGACAGCCAGGAAACCAGCTACATTGTAGCATGCGCGCTGAAACGATGTCTAGGCAGATAGGTTACCCCAGGCTCGTATCGCCGGCCGCTGGAACTACGCCTGATACCTGTCAACGTATGCGGTGAAACGGTGAACTATTCTTGGTTTGTGTCGCGCGCTTTGGTTCCGTCTCTCGTGCCCACTGGATAGCGGCGAGCCAATCTCCCTAGCCTCAAAGCTCCTGGTCATCGGACGGCGGCGTCTGTACGCCATAATACGCGTCCGGCCGCAGCGCAGGCGGTCCCTCGTCCGCATGGACGAAACGGCGCTCCGTCGGGTAGGCGAATTCAATCGTCGGCTCGGCCGCAAACGCTCTCAGGATATCTTCCCACATCGCGTTTTCCGTGTTGCGCCGCTGGCGCGGTTCCGACAGATAACGAATCGTCAGGCGCACCCCACTTTCAATCACTCTGGTATAAACAATTGGCGTCAGTTTATCGTAGTTAATGTAATAGGTGCCGGAAGATTCTTTGAGCCGCTCCCTGGCCGACTGCCGCATATGCGCCGCGTTAGCCACCGCTGTCGCCTGCAGGATTCCTTTCGCTTTTTCCCAATCACTTTCAAAAGTGACATCCACAATCATCTCATTCCAGATATAGGTAAGCCCCTTACTGTAATTGGCCTGCGCCTGCGTGAACACCATTTTGTTTGGTATATGCACCACGCGGCCGGTGCTCTGGTCGGCATCCACCCAATTGCCTATTTCCATGATCATGAACTGGAAATAGCGCACATCAATCACATCGCCGGCATGCTGGCCGATTTCGATGCGATCTCCCACCGAAAAAGGACGCCGCCAGATAATAAAAATCCAACCGACAAGATCGGTGATCGGGTCCTGCAAAGCGATCGCCAACCCCGCTGAAAGCAGGCCCAGGTAGGTAGCCAGAGAAGTGACATCGGGCAGCCAGATAAGGACCAGCGCGATTGCGCTCAAGGCCAGCCCCAGATATTCCGTGCCCTTCCGCCAGCGATAAATCGTCGCTGCGTCATCAGTACGCCGGCGCACGATGAAATTGACGATCTGTCGCAAAATCAGCAAAGCGACGATTGCGATCAGGGAGTACAGCAGATTTTGCTGGATACTGCTGTCTACGCGAAAATTCTCTTCGATCCAACGACTAATATCTTCGGGCACAATACGCTTTCCTATTTGTTCTCATGACTCGTTTCTGTTCTATCTAGCCGTCCCTGTTCGCTATCTGGCTGATCTCAAATAGATGTCCATCCGGATCGCGAAAAAAGGCGCGGATCTCATATCCCCAGTTCACAGGCGGCGTCAGAAAGAACGCGCCGCGCGCCTGCAGCGTCTCATAAGCGGCCTGGCAGTCGGGTACGCGGATGGTCATGGCATGGCTGGCACGATCAGGATCATCCGGCGGGACAAAAGACAGGGCCGGTTTGTCGGGGGTCGGCTCGCCGCCAGTAACTACCAGCAGCCAGGCGCCGTTGAACTTGAAAACGCTCGAGGTCCCACCATAGTCACCATGCAGCGCGGCGCCCAACACATCGCGGTAGAACTCCCTGGCTCGTTCCAGGTCGCTGACAACCAGAATATGCGTTAGTTCCATGCCTTCAACAGGAAATTCGCTGTTCATTGCCCTTCATTCTATCACTCTTTGGGTAATATCGTACGCAATCCACTGCTGGCAGCGCATTCGACGCCACGGCTGTTCACCATATGGCGCAGGCTCCTCTATAATCACGGAGCGGCGGCGCATAGGCGGCCGGAAGCATGGAAAAAGAAAATCGGGAGAAGTCACTATGAACGCATTTTGGGAAGGTGTATTAGCCGGCTACGGTATCGCCATACCCGTCGGCGCCATCGCCATTCTTATCGTTGACATGGGCCTGCGGCGCGGCTTCCCCGCCGCCGCCATGGCCGGCGCAGGCGCGGCAACGGCCGACTTCATCTATGCCCTGCTGGCCGTTATCGCCGGGGCGACGCTGGCCATGGCGCTCGCCCCATATGCGACCCTCTTGCAGATCGCCAGCGCGATCGTCCTGCTGGCCCTGGGCGCCTACGGCCTACGGCAGGCGTGGCAAATTAACAGCAGCCAGGAATCGCAGCCCGCCGCCGAAGACAACCAATCGCTGTGGCGCATCTACCTGCGCTTTCTCGGATTGACCATTCTGAACCCGCTGACCATCACCTACTTCGCCGCCCTGATCCTGGGGCGTGATGCCGGGGCGACAGTCACCCCCCTGGATCGCCTGCTGTTTGTCCTTGGCGCCGCGCTGGCCTCCCTCTCCTGGCAGATGCTGCTGGCCGGCCTGGGCTCGCTGGCCAACCAGCGGCTCTCACCCCAATTCCAGCGCCTGACCAGCATTACCGGCAACCTGATCGTGATCGCCCTGGGCCTGCGCATCGTCTTCTCGCTGCTCGCATGAGCAACCGCCTGAGCACCTATCACAACGGTCAAGGCATTTTATGCCGTATAATCATGCGTATGATAGAAGTCCAACAGCTGGAAAGTCCGCTTCAAATCGCCTCGCTAAAAGAGGCCTATCTACGCAGCCTGATATTCCCAATGGATGCCTACTGGAAAACGGCCGTTGTTGGCCAGGCGCCTCATTGGCAGATCAACCTCGATGGCCAAGCTGCGGGCTACTTCGCCGCTCGCGCTGACAAGCGCCTGCTGCAGTTCTATATCAGTGATCCCTTCCTGGCGGCGGCTTCCGATCTATTCAGCTTCGTGGTCGCCAGCGATCTCGTGCAAACGGCCAGCGCCGGCACGTTCGAACCCGCCTATCTTTCCCACTGCCTCGACCACCAGGCGCAGGTCGCGGTCAGAAGCTATCTGTTTGAAGAGCACAGTCGCGTCGAGCCGGCCCTGAACAACTTTCCCCACGCACAATTCAGGCTGGCCACGCCCGCCGACACTGAGCAGTTGGCGCTGTTTTACGCCCGTAACGATGAATTCCAAGATACGGAAGCGATCAAGGAAGGATTTGGCAGCCGCCTGAACTATGCCAGGGCGTTGATTGAGCGCGCGCAGGTTTTCATCCTGCACAATGAGCAGGAGCTGATCGGCGTCGGCGAATGCCGCATCAGCGCCAGCCAGTTTCCTTACGCGGATCTGGGCATGATCACATCAAAGGAGCACCGCCGTCTTGGTATCGGCTCCTATCTCCTGGCCAAACTCAAGGAGCATTGTTACACGCATGGGGCGGAACCAATTTGCTCCTGCGCGGCCGAGAACATACCCTCCCGCAAGACCATCGAAAAAGCAGGCTTCATCACCCGCCACCGCCTTCTTGATTTTCAATTTTCCAGACAGCCGCTCAGCAACCAGGAAACCACACCGGACGCGGCGCGCAGACACGAATGAAAATCATGGGCCACACAGATTGCCCAGATGCCTTCAATCAGATCTGCGAAACGCCGCGAAATCTATGATCTTCACCAAAGGAGGAAGCATGTCCCTAAAATTCATCCAGTTAACAACAGAAGCGGGAACCGCGGTCGAGATTCAGCGGCCCAACAACGAGACGGTCGTCGTCACCCCCTATTCCCAGGCGCTCACCTTCCATTTCCCCTTCGCACAATGGGTCTGGAACCGGCCCGTGGCCGTGGAGCTGCATGAGGGCGGCAGCCGGCGGCGGCTGCCGGTCCAGGACACGACCCGCATTTTACAGGTGGCGCTGCTTTCGCTGAGCTTCCTCTTCTCGGGCGTAACAATTCATCAACTAATCTCCAAAAGGAAGGCATGAGATGCAGACAGAAGACAGCAAGGTAGACCATAACATGAACAACGACGTGAACAGCGGCGTCGCGGTGACCAGGAGCATGCTGGCAGCCGCTTCAGCGGAAGGCGTCTTCGGCGAGCTAGTGCAGAGCGGCGAAACAACCGTGATCACGGCATCCGAAATCGTCGCCGCAATGGGCGCCGGCGGGGCCGGGGCCAACGGCGGCGGTGGCGGCACAGCGGTCGGTCGCCCCGTAGCTGTGATCAGCATCGAACCCAACGGGCAGGTTGCAGTGACGCCCATCGTCGATCCCACGAAAATCGCCCTGGCCTTCATTACCGTCCTGGGCAGCTTCCTGGTCATGACGGGCAAAATGCGCAAGGCCGGCAGCGAGCTGCTGGCGAAGAATGACGGCTGATCAAATCAAGCCAGACATCCCTAAATGGGAGATGGGCAATCGTGCTAGAATTCTGGCCGGCGATACGGCCGTCTGCCCAACAACAGAAGCAGTGCGCCTGAAGAAGCCAACACAAAGAAGCGAGCAAAGGATGACCCCGTGAGTACACGCCCCCTTCCCTTCCGCCAGGTCCACCTCGATTTTCACACGTCGCCCGCCTGCACAGACGTAGGCGCACAATTCGACGCGGCCGCCTTCGTGGCCACGCTGCAGGCGGCGCGGGTCAGTTCAATCAATATCTTCGCCAAGTGCCATCACGGCTACGCCTACTACCCGACAGAAGTAGGCACAACGCACCCAAACCTCTCTTTTGACCTGCTTGGCGCCCAGCTGCAAGCGCTGCGCGGCGCGGGCATCCTGGCCCCGGTCTATGTCTCCCTCCTCTGGGATGACCTGGCCGGACAGCTGCATCCCGACTGGATCGCTGTAGACAAAAGCGGCCGCCTACAAACACGTGCCACTTTTTCCGGTGAATGGGGCTGGAGCACGATGGATGTTGACAGCGGCTACGGCGCCTACTTCCTGGCCCAGGTTGAAGAGATTTGCGATCTGTACGCGCCGGACGGGCTGTGGGTCGATATCTGCTATCCCGAGCCCAATTATTCACCCTGGGGAATTGAGCAGATGCGCGCCGCCGGGATCGATCCTGAAGACGACACTGCCGTTCTACGCTACGCGCGCCAGAAGATGCTCACCTTCTTTGAACGAACCAGCCGTCTGGTCAAGCGTAAACTGCCGCAGGCCACGATCTGCTACAACAACACAATCAACCGCGACATGCGCGAGACGCTGCCCTACCAGACGCATTTCGAGTTGGAGAGCCTGCCCACGGCCGGTGAGTGGGGATATCTGCATTTTCCCTTGATGGCCCGCCAGGCGCGCACCTATGGCAAACCGTTTGTGGGCATGAACGGCCGTTTTCACACCATGTGGGGAGATTTCGGCGGCCTCAAGACGCGCGACCAGCTGGACTACGAAGGCGGCACAATCCTCGGCGCCGGCGGCAGCGTGTGCGTGGGGGACCAGCTGCATCCCAACGGCGTGTTGGACCCCGCCGTCTACCGGCTCATCGGCAGCCATTTCGCCAAGATCGAGGCACTCGAACCGTGGCTGGCGGAGGCGCGCCCCACGGCGGAAGCGGCCCTGCTAACTGTGGGACCGCTGGCTGAGGAGAACCTTGGGATAGGCGGGCAGTGCCCCGACGTCGAAGGCGCCGCCCAACTGTTTCTGGAACTGGGCATCCAATTCGATCTCATCGACGCGCAGGCGGATATGTCACCCTACGGCCTCATCCTGCTGGCCGGCGGCGCGCAGCTGGACGAAGCGCTGCGGGCCAAGATCGAAGCCTATATGGCCGGAGGCGGCAGGTTAATCCTCAGCGGAACGGCCGCCCTCGATCCACAAACGGGGCAGTTTCAGCTGGCCTGCGTGCCGGTCACCTACCGGGGATTGGCGCCAACCGTCCCCAGCTACATACGGCCGGATGAGGCGCTGGCCGCAGACAGCGAGCTGGCAGACGATTACGACTATGTCTTTTACGATCAGGCCCACCTGGTGTCGGCGGACGCGGGCGCGATCAGCTTCGGTGACCTGCACGCCGCCCTCTTCAACCGTACCTGGGAGCACTACATCAGCCACCAGCACGCGCCGGCCGGCGAGACGCTGCGATCCCCGGCTGCCGTACGCACAGCGCAGGTGCTCTACCTGGCCGCACCGCTATTCAGCGCCTATCGCAACCATAACTACTGGGCATACCGCGTGATGCTGCGCAATTTACTGGCTGGATTTCTGCCTCCTCGCCTGCTCGAAGTGAAGGCGCCGGGCTGGGTAGAGATGACGCTTCACGAACAGCCGGTCGATGGCGAACGCCCGGCGCGGCAAATCGTGCATGTCGTTCGTTTCCAACCGCGCCGCAGTTGGCAGCCGATCCAGCACGTCGATCAAGCCGCCGCCGCTGCCGGTCTGTCGCTCGCCGTGCGCCGCGCCGCCGCCCCCGGACAGGTCTACCTCGCTCCGGATCGCCGCCCCCTCACCTACACCTGGAAAGATGGCGCTGTCCAAATAGAGCTGCCGCCGCTCGCCGATCCGCATGTTGTCGTCGTGATTGAGTAGCATTTCAGCGATTAGCCTTTCAGCGGACAGCCTGCCACCCCTTCACTCTGCGACTTTGCAGTTTCGCGGCTTTAGTGACTATAATACTATTATCTAACCAAAGCAGTCAGTAAAGGAGCAACCCAATGGCAGATTCAAGACCGGTCACATTTGCAGGTGGCCGCCTCTCTCAACTGCAGGAACCACTCACAGGGACGGCGTACCAACCGGGCGACGACGGCTATGACGGCGCGCGTATGCCCTGGAACCTGTCCTTCGCCGGGCAGCTTCCCGCCCTGGTTGTCGAAGCGGCCACAGCCGATGACATCGCCGCCGCGATCAAGTTCGCCAATGAAGAAGATATCGGCGTCGCCCTGCAGGCCACCGGCCACGGCGTGATCCAGCGCGCCGACGGCGGCCTGCTGATCAACACGGCGCGCATGAACGGCGTTACGATCGATGCTGAGGAAAAAACGGCCGTTATCCAGGCGGGCGCTATTTGGGGTGATGTGCTCGGCCCGGCGCAGGAAGTCGGGCTGGCCCCCCTGCTTGGCTCCTCTCCGGGCGTCGGCGCCGTGGGCTACACCCTGGGCGGCGGCATAGGCTGGCTGGTGCGCAAATATGGCCTGGCCGCTGACAATGTCCATTATTTCGACGTAGTAACCGCAGAGGGGATCCAGCAGCGCGTTTCTGCCGCAGAAAACAGTGATCTCTTCTGGGGCCTTTGCGGCGGCCGCGCCACCTTCGCCGTGGTCAGCAGCATGAAGATCGACCTGTTCCCCGTATCCATGGTCTACGGCGGCAGCATCATCTACCCCGCCGAAATGGCCCGCGACATCCTGCAGCGCTACCGCGCCTGGATCGCCGCTGCGCCTGAAGAGCTGAGCACCTCCGTGATCTTGATGAATATGCCGCCGCTGCCGTTCATCCCTGAAATGCTGCGCGGCAAATCGGTGATCATGGTCCGCGCCTGCTACTGCGGCCCGCTGGAGGAAGCGGAAGCCCACTTTCAGACATGGCAGGAGGGCCCTGAGCCAATCGCCAATTTCCTCGGCCCCATGCCCTTCTCACAGGTCGCCCAGATCAGCCAGGACCCGGAAGATCCGATGCCCGGCTTCGTCAGCGGCGTCTGGATCGATGGGCTCGACGATGAGGTCGTGGATAGCTTGATCCAATACACGTACGGCACAGGCGGTCCGCCGCCGCTCATCTTCAGCGAAGTCCGCCACGTAGGCGGCATCAAGGGGCGCCTTGATCCCGCCAGCAATGCTGTCGATCACCGCCAGGAATCTTTGATTCTAGAAACATTGGGAATGACGCCCACCCCGGAAGCGTACGCATTCACCGTCGCCCACAATGATAGCTTCCAAGCAGCGCTGAAACCGCACCTGACCGGCGCTTACCCCAACTTCATCGAAGGCCCGCAAGCGCAGAAGGCAGTCGTTCATGCCTTCTCACCCGAGACCCTCGCCCGCCTGAAAGCGTTAAAAGCCGCGGTCGATCCGCAAAATCGTTTCTGCTACGGGCTGGCGTTTTAGCCAGTCAGTTTGTCAGCAGTCGATATGTCAGGGGGAGCCAATAACCCTACCCGTTCTTAGTTAATCTTTGCCGGTTCTCAGTTATCCGTTATACCCTTCGGCGAATGCCTTAAACGCTTCCATCGTCTTCTGCGTCTGTTTGGGGAAAGAGCCGCGCATGGCCACAGCCATGATCTTCATCACGCCGCTGAAGCGAAATTCGTGATTGGCGACCCAGCGCGTCTTGTCGGGGCCCTCTTCATAGAAGAGATTCTCGACCGCGTTGTAGACGCCCTTGGCCTCGTAAGTACTTGAGAATTCATCCGGCAAGTTGCGGCTGGTGATCGTCTCGATCATCTCTACCTGACGGCCGTCCATATCATAGAGCATCTTCGACTTCGCCCCGACCTGCCCCGGCTCACCGCTGATGTGTTCAAAGCTCTGCAAGCCATCCTGCCACTTGTACAAGTTCTCGGTGCTGTCAAACAGTTCGAGCACGCGATCTCGCGGCAGGTCAATGATGATCTCATTTGCATATTCCATAATCAAGTCTCCCTATCACAACAATCTATTACTCCGTGCTACTCGCCTTCTGTTTGCTGCACTTGATCGCCCACGCGAATGACGCCGCCGCTGACCACTTTGGCCATCATACCCACCTGGCCGTCAAAGGCGGCATTACTCTGCCCCTGCGCCGCCTCCAGGCGAATACAGCCGGTGCGCGGTTTCGTAATCTCCACCAGCGCCTCGCCGCCCATGCGCAGGCGGTCGCCTGCTTGCAGCGACTGCAAAGACAGCCCTTTGAGCACAATCTGTTCGCCGAACGAACCCGGTTCAACCTGGTAGCCCAACGGCCGTAATTCCTCCAGCCACTCATAAGAGAGGATATTCAACTGCCGGCTGGGATTACGCCCCGCCTTACGGTCACCGTCGATGCCATGACCGGCCACCAACGTCGCCTCTTGCAGCGGCAGGCGAATAAAATCGCCCACCCGCTCATCATATTCACGATCTTGCGGCTGGTAAACAATGCTAACAATCTCACTCATCGGCGTCAGTTCCTCGCTCACTAGTCATCAGTCCGGCAGAGAACTGCCGGCGCCTTTCGTCATCTCATAAGATAAATACACCAGCATTATAGACCATACGGGGCTGTAACCAAAAGCTGCTGGCAGCCGCTGCTTTGAAAATGAGTTCGCTGCTTACAATTATCACCGTCTCCTGCACAGTCACATTTCTATCCCTCTACCACCGCGCACCATCTAGACTATAATTCTTGCCAAAGCAATCAACAGCAGCAAGCGGCTGCAGCCCAGCAGCTTTACAGCCCTGCTTCTATGGAGGCCCCATGCCCGAACTTAATCGCAGCGATATCAAAAACGAACTTAAGCTCCTGCCCCTGCTCATCCTGGGCACGCTTATCGCCGCCTTCGGCTTTGCCGTTTTCCTGGCCCCGCACAATCTTTCCGCCGGCGGGCTCACCGGCATTGCGTTGATCATCAACAACTACACCGGCTGGCCCGTGGGCACGCTCTTCCTGATCCTCAACCTGCCGCTGATCGCCCTCGCCTTCCAGCAGCTCGGCCGTTGGCCTTTCGTAAGGCGCACGCTGTTCGCCTCAATCCTCTTCGCCCTTTTCACCGATCTATTCAGCTGGCTCATGCCGCAGGTGCTCGAACCCTTTCCCCTCACCGACGATCTGCTGCTCAGTTCGATCTACGGCGGGCTTACGGGCGGGTTCGGCGCCGGGCTCGTCTTCCGCACCGGCAGCACAATGGGCGGCACAGGTATCATCGGCCGTCTGATCCAGAATCGCACCGGCCTGCCGCTCAGCCAATCCTTCATCTACACCGACGGCCTCATCCTGCTGGCCATGGGCTTCGTCTTCGGCTGGCAGACCACTCTCTACGGCCTGCTGATCCTGATCGTCAACGGGCTGACGGCCGATTTCGCGCTCGAAGGGGCCAGCGTCA
Organism: uncultured Chloroflexia bacterium; assembly: GCA_963767495.1. Lineage (GTDB taxonomy): Bacteria > Chloroflexota > Anaerolineae > Promineifilales > Promineifilaceae > JAACFF01. Next base: position 691,534 of record CAVYDY010000003.1, on the reverse strand, counting down.
CTCGCGTGGCCAACATCGTCACCAATCACCCCAAGAAGCTGTCCAGCGCCCTGATCAACGGATTCGGCCGCGGCGTCAGCTACTGGCCGATCACGGGCGGCTACACAGGCAGCACACGCTACATGATCACCTGCACCATCTACCGTTCGCAGATGCGCGAAGTGCAGGAGATCGTCGCCGCCGTCGATCCAGAAGCCTTCGTCACCATCAGCATCGGTCAGCGCGCCTTCGGCGAAGGGTTCGTGCCCCTGGACAAAATGAAGTAGGGCCAGTATGTGAACCACCCCTCTTCGTTCTACTCACAACCAGTTCGCGCACGCTGTGCCTGGGCGCGGGCAGCTGCAGACGGCTGGCTGGTCTAGACAAGCCGGCCACCGGCCGCAAGCGCCTGCACTTGACAATAATCTAATATGATATATAATAATTTAGGCTTGCCTAATTTTCTAGTTAGCTCATAGATGGAATTGAGCCGATCTACGGGGAAGCAGTCTCAAATTTTGACTGATAAGGTTGTTCTTACCATGCGGAAATTTACACAATGGAGCCTTCTGGCTTTCACCATTATTCTTGCCATTACCGCCTGTGGCGGCGAGGCGACCAGCGAAACAGCCGACGATGCGCCAATCAACGTCGTCACCACGATCGGCATGATCGCCGATATCACTGAAAATGTCGGCGGCGAGCATGTCGAAGTCACCGCCCTCATGGGCCCCGGCATCGATCCCCATCTCTACAAGGCCAGCGCCGGCGATGTCAACCGCCTGCAGGAAGCGGACATCATCTTCTACAACGGGCTGCATCTGGAGGCGGCGATGGGCGAAGTACTGGAGCGCATGTCCGGCGCCGACGTGACCACAGTGGCCGTCGCCGAAAGCATCGACCCCGACAACCTGCAGTCCCCGCCTGAATTCGCCGGCTTCTACGATCCCCACGTCTGGTTTAATGTCGCTTTCTGGATGGAAGCCACAACAACCGTTCAGTCCGCCCTATCAGAATTGGACCCCGAGCATGCGGATGAGTACGCCGCCAATGCCCAGGCCTACCTGGCCGAGCTCGAAGCGCTGGATGCCTATGTCGCCGAACAGGCGGCGCGCGTGCCTGAGGACAAACGGGTGCTGATCACCGCCCATGACGCCTTTAACTACTTCGGCCAGGCGTACGGCTTCGACGTACGCGGCCTGCAGGGGATCAGCACCGCCTCCGAAGCGAGCACCTCCGACGTCCAGGAACTAGCCCGCTTCATCGCTGAGAACGAGATCCCGGCCATTTTCGTCGAATCCTCCGTGTCCCCGCGCACTGTTGAAGCGGTACAGGCGGCCGTTCGCGCCCAGGGATTCGACGTGCAGATTGGCGGCGAACTCTTTTCCGATGCTATGGGCAGTCCTGACACGCCCGAAGGCAGCTACAACGGCATGGTCCGCCACAACGTAGACACCATCGTCAACGCCCTACTCGGTGAATAAAACTATCCAATAGCACGCGGGGTTTTCTAAGGCATCACTTCGCCGTGGCCGCAGCGTCAATAAACCCGCGTGCTTAACTTAATTTCTTTTGAGAACTCACATGACTACGACAAATCCACAATCCGCAATCCACAGTCCCAAATCAAATGATTTCGTTATCGAAGTCGAAGACTTGACCGTCGCCTACCAGGAAAAACCAGTACTCTGGGACATCGACATGTTCGTGCCGCCGAGCACGCTCATGGCTATCGTCGGCCCCAACGGCGCCGGCAAGACCACGCTGATCAAGACGATTCTCGGCCTGATCAAACCGGTGGCCGGCACCGTACTGATCAAGGGTAAACCCTACGAACAGCAGCGCCGGATCGTCGGCTATGTGCCGCAGCGCGGCAGCGTCGACTGGGATTTCCCCACCAATGTCCTCGACGTGGTCATGATGGGCCGCTACCGCGCTCTGGGCTGGATCAGACGCCCTGGCAAAGCGGAAAAAGAGATGGCCCTGCAGGCGTTGGACAAAGTGGGCATGCGTGATTACGCGGAACGCCAGATCAGCCAGCTCTCCGGCGGGCAGCAGCAGCGCGTTTTCCTGGCCCGCGCCCTGGTGCAGGACGCCGAGATTTACTTCATGGACGAACCCTTCCAGGGCGTCGATGCGACCACGGAGCGGGCGATTATCAACCTGCTCAAAGAGCTGCGCGCCGCCGGCAAAACGGTAGTCGTCGTCCATCACGATCTACAGACCGTGCCTGAATATTTCGACTGGGTCATGCTGCTCAACGTGCGCAGCATCGCCAGCGGGCCGGTAGAAGAAGTGTTCACCGAAGAGAATCTACGCCGCACCTACGGCGGCCGTATCGCTTTTCTAGGCCAGAATGGCAGCGGGAACGGTCAGAAATCCGCAGTCCCAAACCCGCAATCCGCAATCTAAGATGGACCTCACCTCGCTCGTCAACGATCTTTTCTTCGACTACACCCTGCGCACCGTCGCCTTGGGCGCGGGCATCCTCGGCCTCGTCAGCGGCGCGCTGGGCAGCTTCGCCGTCCTGCGCAAGCAAAGCCTGATGGGCGATGCCATTTCGCATGCCGCGCTGCCGGGCATCGTCATCGCTTTCATGCTCACGCGCAGCAAATCGTCGTTGGTCCTCGTGCTTGGCGCGGCCATCGCCGGCTGGTTGGGCATGCTGCTGGTGCTCAGCGTCGTGCGCTATACACGCATCAAAGAAGACAGCGCCCTGGGCCTCATTCTCTCCGTCTTTTTCGGCTTCGGCCTGCTGCTGCTCACTTTCGTACAGCGCTGGCCCGACGCTACCCAGGCCGGCTTGGATAAATTTCTCTTTGGCCAGGCGGCGGCGCTCTTGCAAAGTGATGTCCTGCTCATGGGCCTGCTCGGCGGTCTGGCGCTGCTGATCATGGGCATCTTCTGGAAAGAGTTCAAGCTCTTCAGTTTTGATCGTGAATTTGGGGCGACGCTCGGCTTTCCCGTGCGCGCCCTGGACATCCTACTGACCACGCTCCTGGTGACAGCCATCGTCATCGGCCTGCAAGCAGTCGGCGTGATCTTAATGAGCGCCATGATCGTCGCCCCCGCCGCAGCGGCCCGCCAATGGACCGATCGCCTGAGCGTGATGGTCGCCCTGGCCGGCTTTTTCGGCGTGCTGGCCGGCGTCAGCGGCGCCGTAATCAGCAGCACCGCCGCTGGTTTCTCAACCGGGCCGGTCATCGTGCTCAGCGCCAGCGTCATTGTTCTCTTCTCCCTGCTCTTTGCTCCGAACCGCGGGCTCGTCTGGAACTGGTTCCGCCAGCGGCGCAGCCGGCAGTCACTGCGTGTCGATGCGATGCTCGAAGCGCTTTACCAGCTTGCCGGCCAGCATGAAAAGCAGCACCCGCACGATATCAACGTCCTGCGCGCCATGAATCTAGGCCGCGGCGGCGTTCAGCGCTCGCTGCGCGAACTGCAGCGGCGCGGCTGGGCCGAAGAGGTAGATGGCGGGTGGCTTTTGACGGAGGAAGGAATGAAAGAAGCCAAAGAAATCTCGGATTTGGGATTTGGGATTGCGGAAGAACGCGCCCAATCCGCGATCCGCGGTCCGCAGTCCGCATAAGAATCATGAACAGTTTTCAACTAGAGATCCAGCTCATCGCCATCGTCGTCGCCGTCGCCTGCGCCCTACCAGGGGTTTTCCTCGTCCTGCGGCGCATGGCGATGATGAGCGACGCCATCAGCCATACCGTCCTACTGGGCATCGTCATCGCCTTCTTCATCGTGCAAGACCTCACGTCGCCGCTGCTCATCTTCGGCGCGGCGCTGACCGGTTTACTCACGGTCACCCTCGTTGAGCTGCTGCACCGTACGGGGCTGGTCAAGGAAGACGCCGCCATTGGCCTTGTTTTCCCGGCGCTCTTCAGCCTGGCCGTGATCCTGATCTCCCGCTACGCCGGCGATGTTCATCTGGACGTGGACGCCGTGCTCCTGGGAGAACTCGCTTTTGCACCATTCAACCGCCTGGTCATCGGCGGCAGGGATATCGGCCCGGTCTCGCTCTATGTCATGGGCGGCATTTTGCTGCTCAATATCCTCTTTATCATGTTGTTCTACAAAGAGTTGAAGCTGGCGACGTTTGATGCCGGCCTAGCCGCCGCGCTGGGCTTCGCGCCGGGTCTCATTCATTACGGGTTGATGGCTGTCGTCTCGATCACGGCCGTCGGCGCCTTTGATGCCGTAGGCTCAATTCTCGTTGTGGCCCTGATGATCGCCCCACCCGTCACCGCCTACCTGCTAACCGACAGCCTGCCGCGCATGATCGGTCTCAGCGCACTGATCGGCGCCTTGAGCGCCATCTTCGGCTTCTGTATGGCGCGCGTCCTAGACGCCTCCATCGCCGGCTCCATGGCTACCATGGCCGGCATCTTCTTCGCCCTCGCCTTCCTCTTCGCCCCCCGGCAGGGGCTGCTCGCCCTGGCCCGCCGCCAGCGCAGCCAGCGCTGGACATTCGCCCAGACCGCGCTGACCATTCACCTGCTCAACCACCAGGGAACGCCGGATGAAGAGGAAGAATGCAGCGTCGAGCATCTTTACGAGCATCTGCGCTGGGATCCTGAATTCGCCCAACGCGTCGTTCGCCAATCAGAACGCGCCGGCTTCATCGAGCGCGATAACGGGCAGCTGCTGCTCACAGAAAACGGCCGCAGCCGCGCCGCAGCTGCAATCGTCGCTTAGGGACACGCACGCTGTGAGGACACTTTGAAAACGATCAGAGGGCTGTATGCAGTCTGCCAGGAATTTCTCGATAGCATGTGAACAAACTGTCGGGCAGCCAGCGCACTGCAGACTACCCACTGGTCACCGCCTAACCCGGAAAAAGAGGCCAGAAAAGAGGCAGGAAGATCATTGAGACAAGGAACAGAATGGCCGTCAACAGCGCGCCCACGCGCGCGTAATCGGTGAACTTATATCCCCCCGGTCCAAACACCAGCACATTCGCCTTATGCCCTACCGGCGAGAGAAAACTGGTAGCCGCGCCGATAACCACCGCCATGGTAAATGTCTTGTAGTTGGCATCAAGCGCAAAAGCGGTATCCAGGGCGATAGGCACCACCAGCACAATCGCCGCCGCGTTGGACATCGGCTGTGTGATCAGCGCCGCCAGCAGGTAGATCCCAGCCAGGGCCGCCCGCGGTCCGAAAGGACCAGAGATACCGAGAACGACATCAGCCAGGAACTGCGCCGTCCCCGTTTCAGCCATCGCCATGCCCAAGGGCAGCATCCCCGCCACCAGGAAAACGGTGCGCCAATCCACGCTTTCGTACGCTTCCTCAATCGTCAGCGCGCCGGAGAGGATCATGATCATCGCCGCGATGACCATGGCCAGGGCGATGTTCATGCCGGCGAAAATCGTCAGCCCGATGGCCAGCAGCAGCGCCCCGATGGCTATGGGCGCCTTGCTCAAGCGGTACTGTTCATGCGCCACCGGCACCATGACCAAGAAATCCCGTCCTTCCTGCAGTTCGTCGATACGATACTGTGATCCCTGCAGGAGCAGCATATCACCGGCGCGCAATATGATGTCGCCCACGCGCTGCGTAATCACCTCGCCCTGGCGGGAAATGGCCATCGCCGTGAAGCCATAGCGCTCGCGAAACTGCGCTTCGCGCATGCTGTGGCCGATGAGGGATGAATTGGGGGCCAGGGCGACCTCGACCAGCTGAATATCGCGCGGCTCGAGAAATTCGAGCGCCATTTCCTGATCTACGGCCGTTGTCAGCCCCAGCGTCTGGCCCGCGGCCAGGATATTCGTCGCCGAGCCTTCCAGAGCCAGTAGATCGCCGCTGCGGATCAGCGTGTCGCGGTGCAGCGCCGGCAGGTCGCCGTTCTCCCGCTGCACGGCCAGCACGGTAAAATCATACGCCTCACCCAGGCGGGATTCGAGCAGCGTCTTACCGTTCAGCGGGCTGCCGGGGGCGACGCGCACTTCGGTGACGTAGCCGCGCAGGCGGTTGATATCCTGTTTACCGCGCGCCCCTTCGCGCGTAGGCAGCAGGCGGCGGCCGATCGTGACCATGTAAATGATGCCCGTGGCCAGGACAACCACGCCCATGGGTGTAAATTCGAAAAAACCGAACGTTTCCAACCCCACTTCGCTGAGAATACCGGCGGCCAGGATATTCGCCGGCGTCCCGATCAGCGTCATTTTGCCGCCCAGCAGTGAAGCAAACGACAGCGGGATGAGCAGCTTGGAGACGGGCACTTTCGTCTGCCGCGAGATACCGACCACGGCCGGCAGCAGCATCGCCACCGCGCCAACGTTGTTCATAAAGGCTGAAATAAGGCCCACGGTAAGCATGATCGTGGCGATGAGCCGCACTTCCCCGTCTCCGGCCACCTTGAGAATAACCCGCCCCATCGAATCCGCTACGCCTGTTTTGAACAGGCCGCCGGAGACCATGTAAACCGCCCAGACGGTAATAACGGCCGAATTGGAAAAACCGGAGAACAGTTGATCAGGCGGAATCAGCCCCAGGACGCCAACGGCGATCAGGACGAGCATGGCCACAACATCCACACGCAGCTTTTCCGTGGCGAAGAGAACCAGGGCGGCCAGGATTATCAGTAAGGTGAGGGCGATATCAGTGGTCATCGTTATCGAGAAAACAATCCCTCGATTTCACCCAAGAGGTTACAGCCAGCAATCTACTGAGGGGCGTCTACAGAAGCCCGCTCATCAACACAGCCATGCAATGTCCACACCCTATATCATACACCAAGTCGAAAGCTGCTGCTTGACGCCACCCCCCGGCAAATCGCCACCCCGTAGTCTAAACTCCCCAATCCGCGGCCGGCTCAATCTTTCACATACGGCTGTCCCAACGCCGCCGGTTTAGCCGCGCCCCAGCGCGAGCGGAACCAGCTCGTCGACATGAGCAGCAGCGCGCCGAGCGTGATCGCGAACGGAATCATACGCCAGATATAGCGAGACAGAACGCCGGGCAGCACCAGCTGCGGATTGAGCGACAGCTGCCACAGCGTGCCGAAAAGCAGCGAGCCGGCCATCAAGATCAGCGGATTCCACATAGAGAAGAAAACCAAGGCCAGGGCGATGAACCCCCAGCCTAACAAGAAGTTGTAGCTCCATACCGGGTTGTAATCGAGGGAGTAAATCGCCCCCGCAAAACCCATAAGCATCCCGCCGCTGATCACCGTGAGATAACGCGTTTTGGCCACACTGATGCCCGACACCTCGGCCACCGCAGGGTTTTCACCCACGGATCGGATGCGCAGGCCGAGACTGGTTTTGAAAAGTATGAACCAGATGAAGACTGCCAGGGCGATACCGATGAAAAAGAAAGGGGACAGGCCAAAAATGGTCGGGATTCTCTCCATGCCCAGCGGGCCGGTGTACGGGCTGCCGATATAGGTGGTCAGGCCAAAACCGAGGATCCAGATGCCCATCCCGCTGACAACCTGGTCGCCGCCCAGCGTGATCGAGAAGAAGCCATGCAGCAGGCCGAGCAGGCCGCCCACGGCGATGCCGACCAGGAAGCCGAGCATATAGCTGCCCGTCGTCTGCGCGGTGATAAAACCCAGGGTGGCCCCGAAGAGCATCACACCCTCGATACCGACGTTGATAATGCCCGATCGCTGGCCGAGCAGCTCCCCCAGGCCGGCGATCAAGAAGATCGTTGAAGCATCGAGACTTCTAGCTAAGAACTCCGGCATCTATGCTCTCCTTGCTGCTCTTTTCAATGACGATCTTGGTGCGATAAAAGAATTGGAAGGCGACAAGCGTGATCATTAGAACGCCTAACAGCGCGTAATCAAGCCCGAAGTTCATGCCCAGTTTACCCTGCACAAAACGGCCGCCTATCGAGAGGCCGCCAAAAAGCAGGGCCACGGGAATCGAAGCCAGGGGATTGCCCTGCGAGATCAAGCCGCAGATGATGCCGTAAAAAGCAAGATCGCCGAAAAAGCCGTAATTCCTGGCGATTTTGAAAACGCCGGGCACGGCCGCAAAATAATGATAGCCGGCCAATCCGGCCAGCGCGCCGCCCAGCAGGAAAACCAGGACGGGAATCCTCACCGTACTGATGCCCGCGTATTCGGCCGCCGTCGCGCTTTTGCCATACGCCCTGATCTCATAGCCGATTTTCGTCTTGGCAAACATGTAGTAGAGCAGGAAGCCCGCGCCCAAAGCGAGGAAGATCGTAAACGGGACGCCCATCGTCAGGGGCGCCTGCAGGGAGTCGGGCAGCTCGAAGCTCTCCCCCCGGCCGCCGGGGTTCATAAACGGGCCTCCCTCCTTGATCATGAAGGAAACCAGCCAGAACATCATGAAGTTCAACATCATGGTCACCACGATCTCATTGATGTCGTATTTACCCTTGAGAAAACCGGCCACTGCGCCCAGGGCCGCGCCGCCGGCAGCGGCGGCGAGCAGCAGCAGCGGCAGGACGATGATTGGCGGCGGCAGGACGGTGGCTGATTTATCGGCGCCCAGGGCCAGCAGCACGCCGTAAACGGCGAGCGACCCGGCGTAAAGCTGCCCGGTCATGCCGATATTCCACAGCCCGGCACGGTAGGGAATGATGAAGGCATAGGTGCAGAGCAAAAGGAAGACAAAGCGGTTCATCGTCAGCGGCAGGCCGAAAGGGTTGAAGAAAGCGTAGGAAAATATCTCGCGGTAAGCCAAAAAGGGATTGACCCCGGCCAGGATGAAAATGACGCTGAACAACGCCAGGGCGACAACGATCGCCAGGATCGAGATCATGGCCGCCTGCCAGCCGGACAGGGTCAATCGTTTTTGCAGCCTGATTTTGTAATCGCCGATGGTCAACTTTCTTTCTCCGCTTTGATGCCGGCCATCATCGCGCCGACGTTTTCTCGATTCGCACGATCACCGGGGATAATATCCATGAACTTCCCTTCGTAAATCGGGGCCACCCAATCGCTTAAAACCAGAATTTCATCGAGGTCTTCTGAGAGCAGCAAAATGCCCGCTTTTTGCTGTTTGGCCTCGATCAATTTATTGCGCACGAATTCCGTCGCCCCGATATCCAGGCCCTGGGTCGGCAGATCGACAATCACCAGGCGTGGGTTACGCGAGAGCACACGAGCCAGGATCATCTTCTGCAGGTTACCGCCGGACAATGTTTTGGCAACAACATCGGGGCCGGGAGCGGCGACGTCATACTCCTCGATAAACTCGCGGGTGAGCGCGCGCAGACGCCTGGTGTCCAGGGAGCCATTGCGATAAAAATCCTTATCGAAGTAGTAATTCATGGTCGTATTTTCGACGAGGGAAAAATCGGGAATAGACCCCATGTGAATCCGATCGGCGGGGATATAGCCCATGCCCAACTGCCAACAGCGGTAAGTGGATGCATGGGTGATATCTTCATCAGCCATCATCACCTGCCCCGTCTCCGTTTTGCGCAGGCCGGCCAGCGTTTCCACCAGCTCCGTCTGGCCATTGCCGGAAACACCGGCGACGCCGAAGATTTCCCCTTCGCGAATAGTGAAGGAGACGCCGTTGAGCGACATAAGCCCCTTATCGTTGCGCGCCGAAAGATTGTCTACGGTGAGGATCGCTTCGCCGGGATCGACTTTAACGCGCTCAATCCTGAAGATAACGTCTCTGCCCACCAACTCCTCGGTCAGGCTCTTCTCAGTGGCGTCTTTCGTCTCCACGCTGGAGACAACCTTGCCCTGGCGCAGGACGGTGACCCTATCGCTGATTCTCAAGACGATGGGCAGCTTATGGGTAATAAAGGGCACGATGGCCAGGTTGTTGGCGGCCATAACCTCGATGGATGAAAGCAGCTTTTCCGTTTCCAGGGGAGTCAGCGCGGAGGAAGGTTCGTCCATGATCAGAATTTCCGCGCCACGATAGAGCGTCTTCAATATTTCGACGACCTGTTTTTCCCCTTCGGAAAGCTGCCACACTTTCGCATTGAGGTCGACTGTGAAGCCATACCGGTCGCAGAGATCGTAAATCTCCTGCGACGTCCTGTTCAGGTCGAGGATTTTACCGGCATTTGGATTGCCGAGAAGGATGTTTTCGATGACCGTGTGCGCGGGCACCAGCTTACGGTGCTGGTAAACCATGCCGATGCCGTGATCGATGGCGTCAAGCGGTGATTTGAAAGTCACCGGCTTACCGGCCAGGTAAATCTGTCCCTCGTCAGGCTGGTACTGCCCGAAGAGGATCTTCATCAGGGTCGATTTACCGGCGCCATTCTCCCCCAGGATGGCGTGTATTTCACCTACTTTGATGGTGAAGTCAACATGATCGTTGGCCAGAACGCCAGGGAATCGCTTTGTGATCCCCCGCGCCTCCAGGACTACATCGCCGGGTTTTACCGTATCTAGAAGCACTGTTTGTTAACCAGATGATCGATAAGGGCTAGCCGATTCAACCTCTGAGGTTCTTGAGGCAGGTTCCATCGCCGGCCCTACTCACGAAACCTCAGAGGTTTTTCAGGTCGTTTCTATTCCAGTATTTCCACGCCTTCCAAATCGAAATTGAACTGCGAAAGCAGCCATTCGCTGGTGGCTTCTTCACCGGCCGCTTTGACTTCACTGCCGGCGGCGGGGATGGGCGTGCCGTCAAGCTCCAACCCGGTGCCGTTGCTGATGAACGCATGCTCGGTGAAGGGATCCCATTCACCCGCGATCATCTGCGTGCGCCGCTGGTCAACCAGGTCGATGATCTCCTGTGGGATGGAGCCCACAGCGGCCGGGCTGATCGCCTCGATGCCTACCTTGCCATCATTCATGATATCAACCGTGGGCAGCACAGTGCCGTCGGCCAGTTCCATCGCATCATCCATGCCCAGGAAAAGAACCGTCTCCGGATTCACTTCCCCGGCCATCTGCTCCATGAGCATATGCTCGTAGAGAACTTCCCAGCGCGTGTCGAAGGAGACGGCTACGGTGTCCGTATCCGACCAGCCGTAATGGCCGACGATATCCATATCCTTACCGATGAACCAGATGCCCTGCTCCTGGGCGACATCCAGGGGCGATCCGGAATCAGTCTGCTGGGTTATCACGTCGACATCATATTGGGAGACCAGCGTCTCGGCGATAGCTCGTTCTTCCGGCGGCAGGAACCAATCACCGACATATTTCACGTAGATATTGATATCTTTATCAAGCATCTCCGCCGCATCCTGCACACCGAGGATGAAGCCATTCTGGCGGCGGATAACCTGCACGCCGGGGAACGCGGAGACGATGCCGATATTGCCGGATTCGGTCAGCGCGCCGGCCAACAGCCCTTCCAGGTACAGGGCCTGGTATTGGCGGGGGAAGAATCTGATAAAATTGCGGTCTGTGGTCAGATCGCTGGTGATGGCGGAGCCAAAATAGACGTCCGGGTATTTCTCAGCGATATCGACCAGGGGCATCCCCATGAATTCAGCATTGCCGATGACGATGGTCGCTCCGTCGGAAGCGATCAGTTCTTCAGCATAGGGGACAGTGAGATCAGGTCCGACTTCTTCTCGAAAAATATAGTCAACATTGGGGTACTTCTCGGCGATACGCTGGCCGGCGCGGTCATGCGCTCCGGACCAGGTTGTGCCTTCAATTACGCTGAAATGTTCGATGGCCAGTACGGCGCTGTCCGCATGTTCGGCATCGCCCATCTCTTCATCCGCGTGTTCTTCTTCGGCCATTTCTTCTTCGGCCATTTCTTCTTCAGCCATCTCTTCTTCGGTGGACGCCTCTTCAGCCATTTCGGCAGGCGCTTCCGCAGGTTGGCTGCACATGGTTAACCCTAGCATTAAGACGGCCGACAGGCCGGCGACTAGAATTATGCGCAATAAATGACGACTCTTCTCTGGGAAAAGTTTGCTGCTCATCTTCTATCCTCCGTTATTTTTGCGCGGCTTAATGCCGCTCAATCTTTGCTCGTCTACGGTCGATTGTCTGCAAAAAACGGCGTCCCCTGCCCCCAAGGCTGAAGTGACGTCCATTGTAGAGGAGTATTAAGTATGCGTCAATGACCCAATGTGCCACGATTTCGGCCGTTTCGGCTGGTTGTATTTCACAATATTGAGACAGCGACGGCCGCGCGGGTGATTATGGATGGGAAGGCTGGCAGGACAGCGGCAGTCCGCGATCAGACCACCTCGTTCTTCCACTGCGGCCAGGTGTCGCCGGGACATTCGGTAGCCGCCGACAACGCTTCTTTATGGCCGAGGGTATGCTTGATCGCCAACCTGCCGCGCAGGGTGTCGACCAGCCACTCGGCGGCGTCCAACTGCGACTGCGGGGGCGGTGAATCGGAGAAGTCGCCCTTCAAGGCAATGCCGACTGAGGTGCTGTTGGCGCCGCTGGCATGGTAGCTCACCGTCTCAAGGTGGTTCACCTGCTCGATGCGCCCGGCATTGTCGATGACGTAATGATAGCCAATGCCCGGCCAATCACGCGACAGGACATGGAACTCGGCGATGATCGTCGTGTCAATATCGCCGGCGGAAACAGTGTGGTGGATCACGAGGTCGCTGATATTGGCCAGCGGCCGTGTTTCATACTGTTTCGAAGGATGGGTGGGCAGCTGGTCGATCACATCCACGATCTGGAAGCGCGGCGCTTCATAGATAAACCAGCGCACATCCGACCAGACCGGCACAAGCGCATAATAGACGCGCCGCTCGCCGCTGCTCAACTGCTCCGCCGCCTGCGCCGCGTATTCAACGGCATCAACCGTATACCAGAACTCCGCTTCCACGGGCACAAAGCCGTCAGCAAAAATAGCCGCCTGCAGCGCCGCATTCGGATTCAGCTGAATCGTCTGTAGTTCAACACTTTTGTCCCAGAGCACACGCTGCCAATCTTCCATAAGCTTCTCCGCCGGCATTTCCAAACGGCCGAACTTGGTCGTTATGTCTACTATAATAGACAATTCTATGCGGGTTGTAAAATGGCAGCGTGGCGGGACAGCGGGAATCCCACAGGACAGGGCCGCTCCGCGAAGCGGCAAGAGCACGCCCGCGCGTGGGGACAACGGTATCGATGTGTCTGCTCACGCAGGTTTCAGTACCCTCTTTCGGGTCGGTGCCAATGAATCTTCTGCATTTCCTCGACCCTCCTAAACTGCGATTGTGTTTCAGTACCCTCTTTCGGGTCGGTGCCAATGAATCCTATCGAGTTCTGGTAACAAAGCCGACTATCGCCGTTTCAGTACCCTCTTTCGGGTCGGTGCCAATGAATCTGGTTGAGGACTGCGTATCAGCAGCCAGCGCGGGCGAGTTTCAGTACCCTCTTTCGGGTCGGTGCCAATGAATCCACGCCGCAGAAGGGAACCTTTGAGCTGACTTGGGAAGTTTCAGTACCCTCTTTCGGGTCGGTGCCAATGAATCACGGCGCCCAGCGCCACACCCACAGCCGTGATACCAGTTTCAGTACCCTCTTTCGGGTCGGTGCCAATGAATCGGCATGTATGTCTATACCAATAGTGTTCGTGATATGTTTCAGTACCCTCTTTCGGGTCGGTGCCAATGAATCGCTTGAGGTTGACAGCACGGTGGATCTTGATGTCGGTTTCAGTACCCTCTTTCGGGTCGGTGCCAATGAATCCGATTTGCCTTCCACGCCTACGAATATGTAGTCGTGTTTCAGTACCCTCTTTCGGGTCGGTGCCAATGAATCACGTTGGACGAAGGCTTCACCTATGTCTATCTACGGCGGTTTCAGTACCCTCTTTCGGGTCGGTGCCAATGAATCGCGGATGCGCAGCCGGAATACATTCCCGTCCTGGTGTTTCAGTACCCTCTTTCGGGTCGGTGCCAATGAATCTCCATTGCCAGAACCTGATTAATCCGAACAGCGTGTGGTTTCAGTACCCTCTTTCGGGTCGGTGCCAATGAATCGTCGAGTAAATCATCAAGGAAACTAATATCGATGCCGTTTCAGTACCCTCTTTCGGGTCGGTGCCAATGAATCTTCGGATTACCTGCAAGCGGATGCCGTCCAGGTAGAGTTTCAGTACCCTCTTTCGGGTCGGTGCCAATGAATCTCAATCAGCTTATCCTGGAAACGACGATACGCTGATGTTTCAGTACCCTCTTTCGGGTCGGTGCCAATGAATCCTCAATCAGCTTATCCTGGAAACGACGATACGCTGATGTTTCAGTACCCTCTTTCGGGTCGGTGCCAATGAATCAAAAGAAACATGGATAACAGAGACTATGCAGTCAAGTTTCAGTACCCTCTTTCGGGTCGGTGCCAATGAATCTGGTCTGGTGGTATGCCAGATATATGGTCCATCTGGGTTTCAGTACCCCCTTTCGGGTCGGTGCCAATGAATCTGTAATCATCGCCACGATGATCACCGCGATATTAAGGTTTCAGTACCCTCTTTCGGGTCGGTGCCAATGAATCCAGTTCACCATCATGCTCAAGCCATTCGCCATCGGCGTTTCAGTACCCTCTTTCGGGTCGGTGCCAATGAATCGATTGTACTTCTCGCTTTTTCCGGCCTTTATTTTCTGTTTCAGTACCCTCTTTCGGGTCGGTGCCAATGAATCCTATCGAGTTCTGGTAACAAAGCCGACTATCGCCGTTTCAGTACCCTCTTTCGGGTCGGTGCCAATGAATCTGGTTGAGGACTGCGTATCAGCAGCCAGCTGTTTTTGACAACCAAAAACGGCGTCAAAAGATCATTAAAAACAGCGTCACTCCAATAAATACAAAAAATGATGATCGCCAAAAACAGCGTCACTTGTGCATCAAAAACAGCGTCACGAAGGGTTGGGGAGCCTCGCTTTTGCTACTTTTGGCGAGTCAAAAGTAGGGAGTAGCGGTTCGTCAGTCGATAGGTTCGCCTCCTTGTCTACACCTTGAAGATTGAGTTGTTGTCGCAGACGATAGGACTGCCCCACAAACTCCAAGATATGACTGCGAAAAGTTAGACGGTCCAAAAGGCCATTGGTCAAACGTTCATCACCCAGCACCGAAACCCATTCACCAAAGGGGAGATTGGTGGTAATAATGAGCGAGGTACGCTCAGACAAATGGCTGCAACATTGGAACAAGAGTTGCGCCCCAGTTGGTGAAAAAGGGACATAGCCAAATTCATCTAGGACCAGCAATTTGTGCCTGCCCAGTTTTTCCAGGAGTTTGGGCAGTTGGTGTTCCTGTTGGGCTAAAGCTAACTCATTGACCAACTGGGTCACGGTGTAGAAGCGGACACGATGATTCTGGCGACAGGCAATTAAGGCCAAACCAGTAGCAATGTGTGTCTTACCCAAACCAGGATTACCGACCAAGATCACCGGCTCCGCCTGTTCCAGATAGGCCCCTTCCGCCAAGGATAGAACGCGTTGTTTACTTAATTGCGGAATGGCCGTGTAATCAAAATCAGCTAGCTCTTTCAAGAGCGGGAACTTCGCTTCCTTGATGCGTCGCCGGCGGCGGTTCATCGTCCGTCGTTGGAATTCCTGGTCAATCAGCTGCGCCAAATAGGTTTCAAAAGACCAGTTGGCCTGAGCTGCCTGCTGAGCTAACGTCTGGTACTGCTTGCGAATAGAAGCCAGATGCAGGTCTGTGAGTTGTTGTTCTAATTGTGCGTAACTCATGAGTCTACCTGTCGCAGCAGTTGGTCATATTGGGGCAACGTTAAGGGGGCTTGTCCCACCTGTGATAGATGAGGCTGGGGCAGTGAGTCTAACGCCTTGAAAGTTGGCGTTGGATCGAGCAACCGATTGAGACAAAATAGCACCCCGTTCAGATGGGGCACTTTCTCTGTCAGTGCTTTCTCAATGGCATTTTGTACCACAGAAGCATCATAGTCGAGATGGAGTTGTAGGATTTGAATAAACTCGCGTATCGCTTTGTGCTCATTCTGACTCTCCTTCAGTTGCAGCAGCAATTCGTCATAGAGGGGCGGCCAACTATTCCGCCACTGCTGCAAAGGCTGGGCGTGGTTGAAGGCGCCTGGCCGCTCGGCTAACAAGGGTAGATAGTGAAGGGGATTGAGAATATCCTGTTTGCGCTCGTAACTGCGCTGATGTGTGGCAATAATTTCCGTCCCCTTGACGATCTCGATGCGGAAGGGATAAGCGCGCAAGGTCAGTTGCTTTTGTGCTTTGTCCGCGGGAACGGAGTAGCGATTGGTTTCAAAGGTAACTTGTCCATAGGGATTCAGCTTCACTTCCCGACTGATGTAACCGGCGTAGTCGGTGGCCGGCAACGACCGTAAATGGGGTTGCTCTTCGGCCCACATGGCACCTATCGACTGCGGTTGGCGACTGACCTGGCGCTGGTCGTCCTGCAGACATCGTTCTCGCAGCCAGGCATTCAACTGGGCATAATCGCGCACCTCAGGTAGGGGGACGAGATAATTCTGCCGCGCATACTTGACCCCATGCTCCACACTCCCTTTCTCATGCCCTTCTCCGGGCGTACAGAAGCGGCTTTCAAAAAGATAATGGCTGCGAAATGTTATGAAGCGCTTTTGCTCCTGACGGTTCCGTCCTTTCAGGATCCGGTCCACGGCTGCCTTCAAGTTGTCATAGGTAATCGTGTGCGGCACACCGCCAAAGAAGTCAAAGGCGGCCATATGGGCACTGAAAAAAGCTTCTTGTTTCTGAGTGGGAAAGGCCATCACGAAGGTGCGCCGTGAATAGCACAAGCGCATCACAAACAATTGTGCCTTCACCTTTTCCCCCTTCATGATCACGACAGCTTCTCCCCAATCGACCTGCGCATCTTGACCAGGCTCATACTGCAGGGGAATAAAGATCGGGGGTCGTTTCAGTTCGCCCCGTTTTTTGCCCACATAACGGCGCAGATTGGATTCGCTGCCACTATACCCTTCCGCTTCCATCAGTTCATATAGCTTGTGCGTCGTAAAGCGCTGTTTGCGGGGGAGGCTGCGCTCCTGTTCCAGCAGTTTATCTATCTTCTCTTTGTACGGACCTAATTTCGGCGCCGCTTTTGGCTGACTTAGCGTGTAGGGTTGGTGCTCAGCCGATGCCAAGGCCTTACGTATCGTCCAATAGCCATGATGCATTTCTCGTTCTATCTGGCGCATCGTTTTGCCTTCGATGAAGTAGGCGCGTCTAATTCTCTCTCGGTCTATCACAGTGATCATTTCCTTCTCCGCTAAAGTGGGATTCCCAACCTTAGCGGATTAACAGCTTACTGACGCTGTTTTTCGTGATCATCCTCATTCAAAGTGACGCCGATTTAGAGTATCAAAAACAGCCAGCGCGGGCGAGTTTCAGTACCCTCTTTCGGGTCGGTGCCAATGAATCAAAAGAAACATGGATAACAGAGACTATGCAGTCAAGTTTCAGTACCCTCTTTCGGGTCGGTGCCAATGAATCACGAGAGCGTAACAGGCGGCCGGCTGTTAACATTTAGTTTCAGTACCCTCTTTCGGGTCGGTGCCAATGAATCCTCACCGAGGCCGATGTGGTCCGCTGTTTACAAGAGTTTCAGCACCCTCTTTCGGGTCGGTGCCAATGAATCCACTACTCATAGCCCAGCCAATGCGCCGCCAAATTAGTTTCAGTACCCTCTTTCGGGTCGGTGCCAATGAATCTTTGATGTCCATGTCGTGCGCGGTGTTCCGCAATACTACGTTTCAGTACCCTCTTTCGGGTCGGTGCCAATGAATCATAAAGCAAGAGAAGTATGATGTCATCCCCACAGGTTTCAGTACCCTCTTTCGGGTCGGTGCCAATGAATCTCCGGTAGCGGCGAATCAACTGCGCCGGCCCAATCATGTTTCAGTACCCTCTTTCGGGTCGGTGCCAATGAATCCTGGCTATTGTCCAGACCACAGAGCCAGTCACAGCTGGTTTCAGTACCCTCTTTCGGGTCGGTGCCAATGAATCTCCCGTTTTAGCGGCCGTTATACATAATGACATGGTGTTTCAGTACCCTCTTTCGGGTCGGTGCCAATGAATCCCCGGCAGCGTATCTAGCGATGAGGATGGCGGGTTCTTGTTTCAGTACCCTCTTTCGGGTCGGTGCCAATGAATCCAGGTATACAATGATAGAGTCCCGTCTGAGAGTATGTTTCAGTACCCTCTTTCGGGTCGGTGCCAATGAATCATCGTATGCCCCGCCTGCCTTTGGCAGTATTTTATGTTTCAGTACCCTCTTTCGGGTCGGTGCCAATGAATCGGCAATGTATAGAAGTCCAATTAAGGCGAAAAGAAGTTTCAGTACCCTCTTTCGGGTCGGTGCCAATGAATCTTAAGGCACTCGACGAGTTTGTCGAGGTTGCCCGGATGTTTCAGTACCCTCTTTCGGGTCGGTGCCAATGAATCAGCATCCGCAGCCACCTCTTCCCGTGTCGATACTTGGTTTCAGTACCCTCTTTCGGGTCGGTGCCAATGAATCGAGATTGTGAAGAAGTCTTATGAATGGCCTATCAAAGTTTCAGTACCCTCTTTCGGGTCGGTGCCAATGAATCGTAAAACGGTGACGGTCACCGGGCCGCCGCCGTCGTGTTTCAGTACCCTCTTTCGGGTCGGTGCCAATGAATCGTCCAGTCGGGAACAATCGCAGAGATGATCGTTGAGTTTCAGTACCCTCTTTCGGGTCGGTGCCAATGAATCAATAGCAACATTCGATGTCAGGCGCGCCGCTTTTGTGTTTCAGTACCCTCTTTCGGGTCGGTGCCAATGAATCTTGTAATTCTCTCATAACATTGTCCCTTCGCCCTTATGTTTCAGTACCCTCTTTCGGGTCGGTGCCAATGAATCATAACGAAATATGGATAACAGAACTTACGCAGTTAAGTTTCAGTACCCTCTTTCGGGTCGGTGCCAATGAATCAGCACTGGTATCAGACAACATCCTGCCATTTGAAGAGTTTCAGTACCCTCTTTCGGGTCGGTGCCAATGAATCTAACAAGAAGTATGACAAGCCAGAATGTAAAATGCGTTTCAGTACCCTCTTTCGGGTCGGTGCCAATGAATCCCCAACCTTCGCCGCCACCTCTGACATGGCCGCATGTAGTTTCAGTACCCTCTTTCGGGTCGGTGCCAATGAATCTTTGTTACCAGCTGCACGATTATACTGAGAAAGTTTTGTTTCAGTACCCTCTTTCGGGTCGGTGCCAATGAATCCTCAGATAATCTGGACACCCAGGGCTCCATCATTCTGTTTCAGTACCCTCTTTCGGGTCGGTGCCAATGAATCCCAGAACCGCTCTGATACACCCAGGGATAATCCCTGTTTCAGTACCCTCTTTCGGGTCGGTGCCAATGAATCCTGTTCAGCTTTCGCTGGCAGACACACCCCTTCAATGTTTCAGTACCCTCTTTCGGGTCGGTGCCAATGAATCCTGGACCGGGTGGACAAACTCCTGGACCGGGTGGATGTTTCAGTACCCTCTTTCGGGTCGGTGCCAATGAATCCAGCAGCGCTAACAGATCTCACGGCCCAAGAAGTATGTTTCAGTACCCTCTTTCGGGTCGGTGCCAATGAATCTGATGGGCACGGGCATCTTGTCTGCCATAGATGCATGTTTCAGTACCCTCTTTCGGGTCGGTGCCAATGAATCTTTGCACGATGGTGCGCTCTACAGGTTGTGGACTTGTGTTTCAGTACCCTCTTTCGGGTCGGTGCCAATGAATCAATGAGCCTAATTTGGCGGCTCATTGGCTTGACTATGTTTCAGTACCCTCTTTCGGGTCGGTGCCAATGAATCGTAGTTTGCGGTGTCGTGATATCCTCCGCTTAAGATTGTTTCAGTACCCTCTTTCGGGTCGGTGCCAATCGTAATCCCCAACTCGATTTCTAGCATAAAGATGGCTCAGATGCCACATTATTGCCGAAACGTGACTCTCTGCGCATTCTCGCCGGTCACTTCTTGTATGGAACAAGACGTTCTGGCCGCTGACGGCCGTTATTTTCGCAAAACACATCTTGTATCGAATGCCCCTTGATTTGCGAACGGGGCGCAAGCAGTTCGACACTGACGCATTCCGTTGCTCCACGCCCTCACCAACCCACTAACGCACATCATTACAAAAACGACGGAATTCACAATCCACGCATTTACGCACTTGTCTCGTCGCTTCCGGAAAAAGATTTAGCTGCGCAATCTCGCGAAGGTGCACGATCGTATCCTCCAATTGACGTCGTAGGTTTTTGCTAAAAGTCACCGCCACACTCTTGCGTTCCGGGATCAGGTAAAGATAACCACGCCGCACAGGTTTCCTCACCCTATACACTTCTTCCAACAAACGGCCGTAAGCCATCAGCTGCAGATTGAAGTGACTGCCGGTACGCTTGGAGAGTTTATAATCAACCGTTATCAATTCCGTTTCCGTCTCGATCAGCATATCAAGTTCTCCTGATAAACCAAGTCCCGGCGATGAGAGTGGCACGCTAAACGATCGCTCACCGTCGTTCAAACCGTAGGCACGCAGGCTGCGCCGCCGCTCTCGCCCTTCTTCTTGCTGTTGAACGACGATGCCCTTTTCCATCTTGTACGTAATCGGCCGGACCCGTGGCAGAACAATCTGAAAATAGGCAATACGCGGGCAGTACACATACTGTTTCAGGTCAACAACACGAAACAGATAATCAGTCTGTTCGCTGAATTCTGCTATGCTCATCCTTCTTCCCCCTCTTCCACGATATGCTCCAGGCGTTGGCCCCAGTCCGTATCGCAAATAGCGATTATCTGGATTTTGCCCGGCCGGGAGCCCAAGAGCGTGGTCACTTTCAAAAAAATCTCTTCCTGATAATTGCGCGAGATATCGCCCTGAAAAGCGCTGTACTGCACGCGATCAAGCCCGTAATCAAGACAGGCATCGGCGATCTTGCCGCGACTACGATCATCGGGAATGTCATAAATGAGCAGACAGTGCATCAACAACAGCCGTGATCACCAGCCAGCCAGGAAAGGGTTGTACATGTCCCGTTCGCCACGCAGATAGGTGGCGATATGCCGGGACTGCATCTGGATGATGCTGCGCAAGGTATGTCGTTTTTTTTCGTAGCGCTCTCCAGAATCGAGACGGCCGAGAATTCGCTCCGCCAGCTTACGCCGTGTCGCTTCCGTCAGGTATCCTTTTTCATCCTGTTTAATCATAAAGCCCTTGTTAACCAATCCTAGCACGGTGCGATCAACGACCACGGGACGAAATTCCTCGATCAAGTCCAGAACGAGGCTGGGCTTGCCTGGCCGGTCAACATGAATGAAGCCGCCAAACGGATCCAACCCTGCCAGCACTAAAGCACGTTCCACCTGGCTGTAAAGAATGCCATAGCCGTAGTTGAGCGCACTATTGAAAGGATCTCGTGCGCCGCGACCTTGGCGACCAGGCCAGTTGAGTGACTCGGGCAGCAGCAGTTTATGTGCCCGCCAATATTTCTGCGCCGCGCGCCCTTCTATTGAGAGCAGCTGTCCGCGAATATCATGAATGGTGCAGTCATCGCGCATTGCTATGAAATCTAGCGTACAGATTTCCTCCATGTGGTCGATCACTTCTCCGGCCAACCAACGCAGTTCGCGGTAAATCTCGGCATCCGTTTCCTTTCGATATTTTGCCACGTACTTGAGGAGCCTAGACTGATTTTCAATTTTGCCGCCGGCGAAAGCGAGAGACAACTTGACGCTGCGCATGTCGTGATAAGCGGCCAGCTGCGCGCGCCGCGTGAGCACCGTGCCCGTTAAGCCGGCGCTGTAGAGACTGGCATAAGGCGTACCGGTTCCACTCAAGAAATGAATCGGTATGCCGTACTCCGTGCAGGCGCGAATCGCCTCAGCCGAAATGCTCACCCCGCTGCTGCTGATAGTTACGCTTTCCAGGTGCATCAAAGGCGCCTGCGCCAGAACCTCTTTCTTCTTAGTCACTTTCAAACGGCCGCTGTACTTGCCGACATGGCAGCCAAACTGGTCAGCGATCAAATCTTGAATGATAGGCATAGTATTCTCTCCAACAGGTGATGAACGTCCCCGGACGTTTGGCCCGCCTGGTGCCGGCGCTTGGCTCCAGGCGGGCCGGGCACAATATGTAGAAACGCCCCCACAACACAATACCATGCCTCCTTTCGAAAAATGGAAACAGTGCCAGTTGATATGACTTCGCAAATCGCTTTTTTCTTGTTTCCGTACTGGAAACATCAGTCAGGCATTCTTCAAAAGAGAACATTTTTGGAGGTGCCCTATGTTCGGAAACAAACAGAAGAAGGAAGAACGGTTGCGACAGATCGGCGAGCTGCTCAAGCAAGAGCGAAACGGTATCACGCAGTCGGAATTGGCCCGGCGGTTGGGCGTGACGCGGGCCACGGTTCTTAAAGATCTGTCGGTTCTGCAAGGGAAGACCGGCATCCTAACAGCAGAGGATGAACACGGCCGTATCTACTGGTTTAAATAGAGGAAAACAATGCAGGAGAAAACAGAACCTATCGCATTGGCTGGCCTAGTCCTGACAGAGCATGCTCGGCAGCGGATGGCGCAGCGCAACCTGACCAGTAGTGACATTTCATATATAATCAAGCATGGAAAGGAGGTTCATCGTGCCGGAGCAATTTTGATTACGCTGCGAAAATGCGATATCTCCAAAAGCGCACGGCAAAACACCTCCATCACCCACCTGTCTGGAGAGAACAACCACGATCCTAAGCCGTAAGAAGCCGTTGGTTCTCACCGCGTGGCGCAGCAGACGCGGCACAGCCGAGCATATTCGCCGGAAACCAACTTATGGCCGGTAGGGGAATTCCCTTGCCTGCAACAATCGGGGGTAGCAGCGCATTTTTCTTTCTGTTTCCATTTTTCGCCAACATACCATGTATACTCATCCAAAGAGGTAACGAATGAGCAGAGGATTGGGGCGAGCAGAGCGGCTGCGCGAGCTGGAGAAGAAGTATCTCTACGGCGCTTATACCGATGAAGAGATGGCCGGATTGGTCGAAGTAGGCAGCCGCACGACTATCTACAAGGACAGGCAGCTCTTGACGGACAAGGGCGTGCCCTTCATTGAAATTGAACACGGTCGCTGGAAAATCGATCGCGCCAAATATCTATCCGAGCTGCCGGTCACTGTTCAGGAAGCGGCAATGCTCTACCTGATGGCACGCCGTGCGGCGCGGCAAACCCGCCGGCCCAACCCCCATAGTCTCAGTGTCTTGCGCTCCGTGGCGCTCGTCTTGCACCAACCTCTGATGGATCGTTTGCTGCGATCGACGCAGTTCATCCCACAGGTGGAAGAAAGGAATGAAGCGACCACCATACTGGAAAAAGTCGTCTCCTGCTGGGTGGAGCAGCGCAAGATCCGCATTCGCTACCGCGGCCTCAAATCACGCAAATCAACTATCCACCTGGTCAGCCCCTATCTGTTGGAACCCTCCTTGTGGAGCGAGGGTATTTATCTGGTAGGGTTCAGCGAAACGATGCAGCGCGTTGTCCCCTTCAAGCTGACTCGTATCGAGAAAGCGAGCGATACCACGCAGCCCATCATCCCACCTGACAACTTTAATGAATCAGCCTTTGTACGCGATGTCTGGGGCATCTGGTCGGCCGAGGGCGAATTGGTGACAGTGAAGCTGCGCTTCATGGGGGAAACGGCCGTGCGCCGCGTTCTCGAAGATCTCTGGCATCCCAATCAAGAAGAGGCGCAGCTCCTAGAAAACGGCGACTGCATCTGGATAACGCAAGTAGCCGAATGGCGCGAGATGCTGCCCTGGATACGTGGGTGGGGAGCCGCCGTGGAGGTGCTCGAGCCGGCAGAGCTGCGTGAAACGATAATGGGCGAAGCCCGAGCAATGGCGAAACAATATGGTTGGCACGTGACACGCCAGGCCGAAGCGCCTGGCAATTCCGCAGCAGTAGATTTTTTCGAAGCGTGATCATGGAACTCTACAAATACCAGGAACGTGTACGGGATCTTGTTTTAGGTGGGAAATCTATCATCCTGCAAGCGCCCACCGGATCTGGGAAAACACGGGCCGCGTTGACCCCTTTTTTAGATACTTTTTGGGACGGTTCTTGGCAGGATTTTCCCAAAAAGGGCGTATATATTGTTCCTATGCGTGTATTGGCCAACCAGTTCACCGAAGAGACCCAAACGCAGGCCGAGAGATACCAACGCAAATATGGCCGGGAGATAGAAGTCGGTCGCCAAACAGGCGAGTATCCAGACGATCGCGAATTCCGCGCACACTTGACATTTGCCACAATTGATCAAGTATTAAGCAGTTGGCTGATGGTTCCTCATAGTCTGTCGGCCCGCAAAGGAAATTTGAATGCGGGAGCCTTTGTAGGCAGTTACCTGATTTTTGATGAATTCCATCTATTTGACCCCGACTCAACACTACCAACAACCTTGCAGATGCTTAAAACCTTGAATGGGATCAGTCCGTTTATTCTGATGACGGCAACTTTTTCTGCTGAGATGCTGGAGAAACTAGCTGCTTACCTCAACGCCGAAGCGTTTCTGCTGACCGAAGAAATGTTAGCGGAAATTCCGGCGCAGCAGAAAGAGCGCCGATATCACACGACGGCCGCCCCAATGACGTCAAAGAATGAGAACAATAAAACACTTGCGAGCGAAACCGCCGTTGCCAATATTCTGCGGGCGCATCTTGAACAAACCAATGATAAGCCGCGTACACTCGTCGTATGCAACCAGGTGGAGCGCGCACAAGTTATTTATACTATGCTGCGCGATCAAAACGTAGATGGTGTAACCGTGCGCCTGCTGCACAGCCGCTTCCTGAGGCAGGATCGGCAGGAAATCGAATCCTTTGTACGTCTTGAATTTGGCAAGGACTCAGACTCACATTCTATCGACAGCCTCATTGTGGTGGCAACACAGGTTGTGGAAGTGGGACTGGATATGAGCTGCGCTGTTTTGCATACGGAATTGGCGCCGGCCGCTTCGGTGCTGCAGCGCGCCGGGCGCTGCGCCCGTTATCACGGCGAATCAGGGCGCGTTTATGTGTACCCTTTAGATGACAAGGCCTATGCACCTTATCATGGAGAAAAAGCTAAACGGCAATGCGATCTGACCTGGGAGTGGCTGTGTGTGAACCAGGATCGCCATCTTGCCTTCGCCGACGAGCAGGAACTGATCAACTACGCGCATACCAAGAGTGATAACCAGATTCTCAATGGCGTCTTCGAGACAGAATTCGAGTGGTTAACTGCGGTCAGGTCTGCATGGCGTGGCGGGAAAAACCGGGGAGAAATACTCAGGCTCATTAGAAATATACAATCCGTGTCCGTCGTCATTCATCACGATCCCGACCAGCTAAGGGACTCACCTTTCAAGGCAGACAGCTTTTCACTGCATCCCGGCACCTTGCGCGGCAAATATCAGCAGTGGCAGGAAGCAAATGAAGCCCTTGATCCCGATTTCGATGAAGGCCATCATGGGTGGTTAGTCCAGAAGCTGGTCGAAGATATGGAAGATGAGGAACTACAAGGCAACAGACCAATCAATTACGGATTCAAGAACGTCGCGTCCAAACACGATCTAATTGCACCGCTATATGCCATTAACCCGGCGCTTGTTGGATACTCTACTGAATTGGGTTTAACACTGTATCCGGGCGATACATATGAGAGCGCCATGCCGGACACGGCCGCTGTTCAAGCATATCAAACATACAGCTATAGGCTGGAAAGCTACTTTCGCCACATTGAACTGGTTCATCAAGCATTTGAGGAAAACTCACTGGATGCGTTCAGCGCAGCGGCGCACCGGCTGGAGCAAGCATACAATTGGCACCCAGGTATTATCACCGAGATGGCGCACCTGCTGATGGCCGTACATGATGCAGGTAAATTAAGCCAGGGCTGGCAAGATTGGGCGCATCAATGGCAACAGACGATCGGCAAACCGATGGCCAATCCGCAAGATGCCGCAGCCCATACGGATTACGATCCACAAAATCCATACCACATTGAGAAGAACAGGAAGATGCGCGGCAAACGGCCAAATCATGCTGTAGAGAGCGCCCTGGCCTCCCTGCAGTTTATGCAGGCGCTTACCGCTGGCGACAAAGATAAGTATCAACCGCTGCTGAGGGCTGCCTTTACAGCCGTAGCCCGCCACCACGCCCCGTTCTCGTCACAGCCGGGCAGTTTCCAGCTAATACCCACTCAGCAGCAAGAGATTGAAGAAACTATGCTGCTGCTGCCCAGACAAATCCAGGCGGCGTGCCAGGGTGCGCGGGCACACCCTGCAATTGATGTTACCATGCTGCCAACAGACTTTCTCGAGAGTAACTTCTTACTTGATGTGCGTGATGAGATAGCTGTATGCTGCTACATGCTGCTCGTCCGCGCCCTGCGCACTGCCGATCAGACAGGAACCAGCATAGGGAGCAAGAGCTAAAGCAGATTAAGGCTTAATTCAAGCAGCCTGATTTTTATTTGCCAAGGGATGTCGACAATGATCCGTAAATTCTATATTGACAAAACAACCGGAACCTTCTCTGATGAACTGGTGGCAGCCGGGTTTATCCGCCTGCTGGAGCAATTGTTTCACCAAC
Source organism: uncultured Chloroflexia bacterium (assembly GCA_963767495.1). Lineage (GTDB taxonomy): Bacteria > Chloroflexota > Anaerolineae > Promineifilales > Promineifilaceae > JAACFF01. The sequence goes on along the minus strand of CAVYDY010000003.1, from coordinate 665,100 downwards.
AGGGAGTGGCGCAGCCAGAAATCGTGCAGTCTGATTTTGGCCATTACTATGAAATCCATACGACACCGGCCATCGACTTGGATGAGGCCAAAACGGGAACAGAACCATTTACGCTTGCGCCAATTCTGCGCACTGTGAAAAATAGCGAAGCGCTGCCCGATCTTCCCGATAACCCCTTTGTCGTAGTTGATTACGCGCAAGAAAGCGAGAAGCAGAACGCTTTCTTTGCGGCGTACAGAGAGCTAGAAGGCACGCTCAAACGAGCATACCATATTGGCGATGACGAAAGTTTTCCTTTCGATCTTCTGCCTGCCGCGCCACACGAACATTGGAATATTTTCAGGCTGCTCAATGCCCCGCCGATGCCGATTAATGGCTATAACAATCTGATGGTACGGTGGATCAATGTGAATGATGCCAGAGAAACAGGTTCTGTCTGCCACCTGCTGTGCACCCTGTTTAGCCAAACACCCAATGACTTGGACACTGTTGTCAAGGAGGCATGGAAACCCTTGGCCAAGCCATACAAATGGCCAGAAACAGCCACCGCCAGCCAGTTTTTTAATCCAGCCCAAGGTAAGGGTATTAACAAACCTCTGCCTAATGGCATTGGGTTGGGAAACGTGAAGACTTTCTGGTTGATGGAGTGGCTAAAAGCTGTTGGCTTTTACCATACGGCTGTTACAGGAAGAGTAAAAGGCTCTGACGATCGCAAAACCTATGTTCCGGCTGTTGGGCGGGCAGATCTATTGGCTAACCGCAGAGTTCAGCAACAGTTTAGAAAGAAGATGCGATTTAGTGAAACGGCCGTACGCTCTGATATTTTCACAATTACTCGTTACCTGAAAGCATTTATCGAACGTGTGGAAGCAGCGCAGTGGAAGACAGCAACCGAACAGGAGCGCGTACTGTTAGGCGCCACGTACGACGTGCAGCGACCATCTAGTTTTATGCGGGGATTTCATACTGTCCTCTACAAGAGCTTGGGAACGGCCGCCGCTACAATGAACATCTCGTTCCTCAATCTACCCGGCTGGGTGGAAATTCGCCAGCCGGAAGATGTGGCTATCTTCCATGACATCTTGGAAGAACACGAGAGTATCGTTGATCAATTTGCCGAAAACAAAGGCGAAGAAATCGACCTGCTACAACGCTATCGCGACTTCATCGTCGCCGACAATCTCGATCCATTCTTTGACTTTACAACTGCCTACAGCAGTTGGATTATATCTAAGGGAGAAAAAAAGAGTGGTTTCCCACCACGCAAATTGAATGTTGAAAATCTGAGGAGACTGATTATGAGCAACAACCCGCAGCTAAGTCCTATTTTGGAGTCTGAGGGCTTCCGCAATATTGCCTATGCGATCCGGCAAAGCACTGTGACTGCCCAGTACCGAAAATCTCAAGGAGATCGCCGTTACGATGTGCGCTATGGCCTGGGGCGTGACCTGGTACGCCAATCCCAATACCCAACTGATTTCATCGCTGCCTTGAGCGACTTTCTGCACAATTACAATGCTGAAAATGCTCAGGTAATGGAGAAGCGTCCAGGCCCCTATCGTAGGAGTGTCAAGACCAGCGATATTGAAGAGATCACGCGCCTAATTGACGGGTATGGTTCTGATGTCATAGCCAAGTTACTCGTTGCGTTCGGCTATGCACGTGTGCCGCGCCAAGCAAGTGAAGAAAACGAAACAAGCGAAGATTAAGGAGAATCTCAAGTGAATACATATTACGCTTTGTCCCTGTCCGCTGAACTAGTCCTAGACATGCACTCACTCAACAATGAAGGAGGTGAAGGCAACCAAATCCAGACCCGCATGGTCAACATAGTAGATAGTGAGGGTCAACTGAAAAACGTCAATGCGATTTCAGGCGATATGATCAAACATATATTGGCTGAACATCTGCACAAAATTGCTATCTCAAATGAACTGGCGCTTTGCTCTGCGTGCCGCACCTTTAATGCGAACCGCATAAGCGCCGATCAAACGTATATGGCTAAGGCCGAGAAATTAAGCGACGCTGAAGCATTAACCCTCATGCTGCAATCCTGCGCGATTGACGATATGCTGGGCAATCTAATCACTGCCGGTTCAAAATCGCTGCCTCGCAAGTCTGTTGTAGAATTCGGCTGGGTGATCGGCCAGCCGCAAAATACACGCTCTGACAGTTACTTCCATGTAAAGTATGCCAGCGAACGCAGCGATGAAAAACGGCAGGCAGACAGCGAAGAAGGTACGCGAAAAGCTAATCTAGGCCAGGCGATTTTCCACCGTCCCGCCAGCAGTGGTATCTATGCATTAGTAGCCAACATTGAAGCCGCGCGAATTGGCTTCAATGATATCACCCAGGAATATGTCATTGCTGAAGATGAACGGCAAGCGCGGTTCAGAGCATTGGTGGAGGCGCTACTGTACACATTGGTTGAGCCGGGCGGAGCAATGAGAAATACGCAGGCCCCCCACATCCTAGATGTTCGCGGCGTCGTCGCGGTTAGTGAAGATGTCGTTCCGGCGCCTACGCTGAGCCCCCTCAAAGAAGGATACCGGGAAGAAATTATCGGCCTATGCGACACGCTAAATGGCATTCGCCCAAATTCACTATCGGCCCATTCTTTCGATTCAATCAATGAATATGCTCAGCAGTTGAGCAGTATCATCGCCGAGGGCAAGCCTTACCAATTGAATTACAACGATTAGCAAAATACCTCTGGATATTCAACATTCCAGTGAATTGATGGACTTGATATGAATTGGTTAGAAGCAGTCTACCAGCCAACAACTTTGTTCAGCCTCAGACCCTCATGGGCAACGTCCTCCGGCGGCAAGAGTTTGCTCTCACCCTCACCATATGCGATCAAAGTGGCGCTCCTAGATGTCGCTATCCGCGTCGACGGACTCGCTCAAGCTGAAAACGCTTGGTCCCTTTTGCGAACACTAGAAATTGGGATTCAATTGCCTAAACAAGTGGTGGTGACGAATTTGTTTGCCAGGATTCTGAGGAAGCGCCGTAATCCAGCCACGGCTGGTTCCGCAGATGCCGGCCCCTTCCAAAAAACTATCGGCTATCGCGAGTATGTATACTTGCCTGATTCTCTTCACCTGGCACTGGGCACAAAGGCTGATGAGCTTGAGCAGCTAGAGCGATGGCTGCTTAATCTCACTTACCTTGGTAAACGTGGCGGATTTGTGCAAGTAATGGGCAAGCCAGAATTGATATCCGATATCGATGGCTACACGCTGCTTACACAGGCGACAAAACAATTTCCTGTTTATGGTTTGATGCAGCGTGTCGATGATTGCGATCCAACAATGAAGTGGGACAACGCCAATATTTACACGAGCAGTAGACCGAAACGCATATCACGTGATATTGTGCTGCCTTATCGTCTAAAGAAATCTAGCCGCTCTTATTCGCTGTACGAGCGGGTATCCGACGAAGCCGTGTAACATGACGTCCCTCACCTTCACCCATCTCCGCTTCGACGCCACGGCCGAGTCCGATCTCATTCTCGGCCGTCACTACGCCGGCAGCAACCTGCGCAATGCCCTGGCCAATACGATGCTCAACGCCACCTGTCCCCAACGGCAGCGCGGTCTCAAGCCCACGCCGGAACATGCCGCGCGCTGTCCCGTCTGCTGGCTGCTGGCCGCCGAAGTGGATCCCGGCAGTGTAGTCCGCGCTTATGCCATCGTACCGCCGCAGCCGCCGCAGCAAGTGGCGGCGGCCGGTGAATCCTTTTCCTTCGGCCTCACTCTCTTTGGCGACGGCTGGCGGTATTTCCCCTATATTGTCCTCGCCGCCAATCAAATCGGCAGCGGCGGCGTCGGACCCGGACGACACGATGGCAAAGGGCGTTTCCGGCTCAACGAGATCTGGTCCCACAACCCGCTGACCGGCGAATGCCACCATCTGCTGAAAAGCGGCGAAACGCTGGTGCAAATCGCACCAGCGCCCGTATCTTTCGCCGATGTCGCTCCGCACGCACGCCGCCTGAATGAGCATCTGCAGCAAAATAACGGCGAATTGAGGATCAACTTCCACAGCCCGCTGCGCCTCGTCGAAAAAGGGCGCAATCTACGAGTTCCTGACTTCTCGGTACTTTTTCGCCGCCTACTCTACCGCATTGATGATCTCGGCCGCCAGTTCGCCAACAGCGAACGCCGTCCGCAAGAAGAAGTGAAATATCTTCACGGATTGGCCAGTCAGGTGCGGTTGCTCGCCAATAAAACAGAGTGGATCGATCTCTGGATCTGGTCGGGCCGCAAACGAGAGAAGACGCCGGTGGGGGGACTCGTAGGCACGGCCACCTTCCAGTCGGCAGACTGGGAAGCGCTCCTCCCCTGGCTCATCCTGGGACAAGGGACGCAGGTCGGTAAATCGGCCGTGAAGGGGCTTGGCGTTTACACGATCGCCGGTCTGCAGCCAAATTACTGGCAGTGGCTTCAGGCAAACAGCTAACCTTCCTTCACGGCGCGAATACTCCCCACCTCCAACACGGAATTTTCTCGTGTTCTATTGATTCCCATCACCAATTGTCCATTCGACAAAGGGCCTCAATTGCCTTATTCTTCGGCACAGTTGCAGAGGGGTAGAGCGGCAGCTGACCGGCTGATTTTCTGACCCGCTGACCAACTGAACTGCTTGCCTGCAATAAAGGACGACTCACATGACCCGATTTAACAGCGCAAACACCAGCTTCAACCTCGACTTACCCGATTGGGCGGTTGATGAATTGAACCAGCTGCCCGAGTTTTTCCCGACGAATGAAGATCGTATGGCGGCGGTGATCAGATTTTCGCGCCTGAATTTCCAGCATAAGAGCGGCGGCCCGTTTTCCGCCGGTATTTTTGAGCAGGCATCAGGCCGGCTGGTGGTCATCGGCGTCAACCGCGTCGTGCCCTTCAACTGCTCCTCGGCGCACGCGGAAGTGATGGCTATCTCGGTGGCCCAGCAGCTGCTCGGCGTTTACGATTTAGGCGCGGCCGGGCTGCCGGCGCACCAGATCGTGGTCAACTGGCGCCCCTGCGCGATGTGCCTCGGCGCAGTTCTGTGGTCTGGCGTGCGCTCGATGGTCATCGCCGGCGACGGCCCGGAGCTGGAAGCGATCACCGGCTTTGACGAAGGGCCCGCCCACCCCCAGTGGCGGAGCGAACTGGAAAAACGGGGCATCGCCATCACCGGCGACGTCCTGCGCGACGAGGCGATTGCCGTCTACAAAGAATTCGCCGCCAGCCAGGCGCTCGTCTATAACGCGCGGCAGGGTTAGGTCAGCGGCCAGCTGCGGCTCTACTATCCTGCCCGTTTTCTATTCCGTCTGTTTTTTTCTGTTTTTTTCGTTATCGGCCCGCTGCCTCAGCCGCCAGCTGCTCCAGCATCTCGGCCGTTGCGCTGACAACCTGCGCCTGCTGCTGCTCCCGTGAAATCGTGGACTGGCCGTCGCCCGGCTGTTCGCCGTACCAGCCAAACTGCGCGTGATTGCCGCCGGCAATCTCCACCCAGCGTGTACCCGGCGGCAGATCGGCGCGGCTGGCCTCGATATCCTCGGGCGTACTCACGCCGTCATTGCTGCCGTAAATAGAAAGAACGGCCGGTTTGCTGCGCGCGGCCAGCGTATCATCCGCCGGGTAGGACGCCCACAGAAACAGGCCATCGACCACATCCGCATTCGCCTGCGCATATCCTGAAGCCATCGCCCCACCCAACGAATGGCCGCCCACAATCCAGCGCTCAATCTGCGGGTAAGCGGCGATTACTTCGGCCGCCGCGCCGGAATCAAAAACGGCCAGGTTGAGCGGCATCGGCGTGATCACCGCCAGATACCCTACTTCTGCCAGGGCGCGCGCCGCCGGGGCGTAGGATCGGGGATCGACGCGCCCGCCGGGATAAATGATGACGCCGCTGTTTGGCATCCCATCCTGCGGCGCAAAAACGTACCAGGGCTCCATCTCCACACGTACCGCGCTGTCCGTCTCCAGTGCCGCCAGCGCCTCGGGCATCGGGCCCAACGGCGTTTGCGCCCAATAGACGAATCCGGCCACAGCCAGCCCCAAAACGACAAGCAGGCCAATAAGCAGCATCCATTTCTTAGACATAGGCTGACCTCTCCCTACTGTGGGTCGCCAGCGCCGCGTTCATTCACGCGGATCGCCCAGGTCGCCAGCTGCCCGCCGCGTACACGGCCGAACAGATCAAAGAGACGCCCCTGGACCCCGTACTTGTTGTTGAGTTGAGCAATCACTTGCTGCGTGCGTGCCTGATCAGCCACCAATTCGGCCGCCGCGGGAACCCAGCTGCCGGCCGGATTGCCGCGGGAGTCGGACGGCACAACGCTCACCTGCGGGTTGGCGCGCATCCGCTTCACTTTCCAGGAATCGCCGCCGGTGCGGATATAGAGCGTGCCGCCATCAAGCACAAACCACAGCGGCGTCTTCACCCCTTCCCCACTCTGGCGGTACGTTTCCAAGTTCAAATAACGCTGATTCTCAAATTGCGCCAGGCCCGAGCCCGCGGCAGCCCCTTCATTCATAGGTTTATCCTTTCTACCTGTCATTGTGCAGTTATGGCGTGCCTGCCGTGTTCACTTTTCAGCAGCCGGTCAACCATTACGGCCGTCAATCCCTCGCGCAGCAGCATACCGCGGTCACAGTGTTCCCCGTTCCCCGTTCTCAATCCCCCGCCGCCACCTCCGGCCCTCTCATACGGCCGGCCAGCCACAAACCGCCGCCAAAAAGCAGGGCCATCAACAGGACAGCCAGGAACTCAATAATGGGTATCCAGGTGACCTGGTGAATGGTGGACAGACCGCGGCCGCTGTAGACATACAGCGCCAGGGCGGCATAAAGCAGGATGAAAAAGGCGCGCACGCCGCGCGAAAGTCCCAGGCCGTGCATCTGGGTAATGATGAAGATACCGCCGAAGCCAAAAGCGAACATCGGCCACAGGCCGTTGCCCTGCTGGACAGCGACAAAGGTGCCGTGCAGCAACACGGTAAGCTCCAGGGCAAACGTCCACCAGCGGTTAACATGTACGCGCGTGAAAAAGAGGCTGCCCTGCAGGAAAAGGAAGAACATGTAAATAAAGCCAAATAAGTGGCCGCTGGTGCTGACCATCGGGTGATACCAGAAGGTATAGACGGTCGCCCAGGCAAAGTAATACCCGTGGTATTTACGTGCGAAGTGGGTAATTTCCTTGGAAATGGGCGCTTTCTTGCCGAAGACGAGACCGCGCCGCGAGTTCTCCATGAGCAGGATCCAGACCAGCATGATGATCACCGATACCTGCGAGCTCCAGATGGAGACATCCTGGGCCAGCCCATCGTACCAGAGGTGGGTTTGCAGGAAATGCAGGCCGATGAAGAAAGCATTCATGGCCAGGGCGATGACATTGACCCTATGCAGACCGGTGCTGTAACGCTTAATATGCTTCTGCGAATAGTAAATCAACCCCCAGAAAGCGATCTGGTGCGCCAGATAGAAGACCCAGGCGGTTGTGCGGCTCCAGAAAGTAGGGTCGGGCAGTTTCCAGTAGTACCAGGATGCGCCCTGATCGGGCAGCAGTTCAACGGCATCCAATCTTGGCCCGGCCCACCAGATCAGGGCCAGAAACGCAAAGCTGAAGAGGATGCCGCCCACCAGGACAGCGATGTCCAACCGCTTAACTTTTGTATCAACCTGTCTACTGAGATCCATCATTGCGCTCCACGGCTCATTCAACGCCGCCAATTGTATCCGCTTCTGCCTTTCTTGATGGGGTGATTATGCGCTTGATTTACGGCGGCGCAAACGGGGCCGTTCTCGGAAATCCGCCGCGCTCTTGAACAGCAAAATCGATGTTTCACCGGCCAGGATGGCCATGAAGACCGGATCGGGAAACCAGAGAAGGATCAGCAGGGCCAGGCAGAGCAGAGCGAGGAGCAGCGCCCAGCCGGCGGGCGCGACAATCAGCCGCCAGAAGATCAGCAGCAGCAGCGCCGCTGAGGAAAGCGTCCACAGCGTGAGACCAATCCAAACGCCGAAAGCGACAGCCAGCGCTTTACCCCCTTTGCCGCCCAGAAATGGCGAGAAGGCGTGACCGGCAACCGGGGCCAGGGCGATGGGCACAATACGCCAATCCTGGATGCCCCACTGCTGATAGGCCAGGCCGACTGGCAGCGCTCCTTTACTGATTTCCAGGATGAGCGCCAACAGGAAACCGCCGCGGCTGCCGGCGCGCAGCACATTCGTCGCTCCCGGATTGCCGTCGCCGAAGCGGCGAATATCTTCACCTGTCGCCGCACGGCCGATCCAGACCGCGAAGGGCAGAGCGCCCAGCAAAAAGGCCCCGGTCGTGTAACCGATCAGAAACAGCGCTGCCTCCATCACGCCGGCCAGGAACAGTTCAGAAAGGGAGCGATCACTTGCTGGTCAGCTCGGCTTCGCCGGCCGCCTGCGGGCCGGCTATCATGGCGCGTAGTTCAGCAAATCGCTGGTGGCTCGCCTGCGCCATGACAAGCGTGACGCCGAAGGTCACCAGGGTATTGGTCAGCAGGAAGAAGAGGAATTCCTCTACAGGCAGCACGCCGCCCAGCAGCAGCCCCAGTGACTTCTGCGGGCTGATCGTCCAGATGCCCCCGTTAATCGCGATTGCATCGGCGGCGCTGAGGAAAAGAGTCAACGGAGCAATGGCCAGGCCCACCAGCCGCCGGTAGCGCCAGAGAATATCAGCGCCAAAAGCGAACTGCAAGGCGATCGGCGGCACCGCCCACACCAGTTCCAAGCCCATGTAGATGCCCGGCTGCCAGCCGCTGGCCAGCAAAACAACGGACCCCAGCCAGATCGCGGCGGCAGCAATGACCGACCACACACGCAGTTTCGTCGGGGCAGGCCCCGGTGCCTGGCCGGCAGCGGGATCGGCCGGCAGGCGCAGCCGCCGCAGCAAGAAGAGCAGCCACAATCCAGCCAGGATCGGCTGCAGCACGAAGAAGGTGTACTCTTCAATGGGCACATAGGCGATGGTCACACCGGTCACCAGCGCCGGGTCATACCACCAGACGGCCGTTGCCACCAGGTAGTTGTCCCACACCGTCGTGTAAAGGAGCGCGATCACAACATGTAGGAGAATCGCCATCGCCGGCGGCCAGGCGCTCATGGCAGCCGGGATCTCCCGCCCGCGCGCGCGATCCCACAGGGCGACGGCGAGCAAGATACCAATTGGAATGATCAAGAATATCCCGAGAAAATCAAAGTAAGTCATAATTTACCTATCAGCGGGCCGGCGTCTCAGCAGCCGCCCCGCGCAGTTCACACCTTTCTATTCTTCCAAGAAACACCAAGACCCAGCATACGCGAAAGCAGTCCCCACGCTGAGGCCAGCTGCGTAAAAACGGCCGCCGGCGGAACGAGCAGCACGCGCAGCACCGTTTTCAGGTGACTGTCCCCAGCGCCCGCAGGGCATTCTGTTTCTTGTTCTATATTTCTAGCTGCTTGTTGATTGTTCAATCTTTTGGACCAGGGCAGAAAACCCAGCATGGCAGTCAGCCAAACCAGCCACAGGCTGGGGATCTCGCGCACAGAACGGCGGTTGAATAACAGGGCCCACAAAGGCATCATCAAGCCGGACACAAAAATCGCCGGAAGCAGGGACGCAGCCCCGGAAAAGCGCAGCGACCCCGAACCGATCCGCGTGATGCCGCGCCACATCTGGCGCCGGTCAGCGTACATATGCACGCCGGCCAACGACTCGCCGCGCATCATCGGCACCTGGTACCCTTTTTCGGCCAGCAGACGGCCGTAAGCGAGATCGTCCATCATCTCCGCGCGCACCGCCGCGAAACCGCCGCTGCGTTCGTATACCTCGCGCCGCAGCAGAATGTATTGGCCATTGAGCATCGTCGTCGACCTGCGCAGCCCGGAAAAGAGGCCGGCAAAGGCGACCATCAAGACGGTACTGTCTATGAGGCCTAGCGTCTCCTGGTGAAGAAAAATACTCAGCCCGTCCAACCCGTACGCTTCGGCAAAGGCGACGGCGCTGGCCGCGCTTTTTGCATCGTGCACCGTATCGGCGTCGGTGAACAGCAGGTAGTCGCCGCGCGCCGCCGCGGCCCCGCTGTGACTGGCATTCGGCTTGCCCAACCAGCCGTCGGGCAGTTCCGGCGCCGCGATCAGGCGGATATTGTTCGGCGAAGAAGCGGCGCGGCCGTTTCTCTCGCCTGTTGCGGTCATACGGCGGCGCACAGCATCGCCCGTGCCATCCGTCGAATGGTCATCAACGACGATGATCTCCAGCTCGCCCGGATAATCCTGCGCCAGCAGGGAAGGCAGCAAGCAGCCCAAGTTATGCGCCTCATTCCGCGCAGGAACGATGATCGAGAGCGAAGGCAGCCGCGACGCATGGGCGTGCGCCGGCAGCTGCGGTATATCACGGTAGACCCGCCCCGCCCGCGCCAGCAAAGGCAGCACCGCCAGCGAGAAACTCAGCGTCCATAGAGATTTCGGATGCGGGAGTCGGGAGTGCGGATTTATCACACGGCGACTCTGCCTCTGTGCAGTTCTGCTGCCGCCCGCCGGACGTCCTGTTTTCTGTTTTCCGTTTCCGGTCGTTTGTGCCCGCAGGGCGTTCTGTTTTTCTTTCATCCTCGCCATTTCACGAACATCTTGACGCCCGGTCGGGGTTCCAATGTCGCGCCCATATACGGCCGTACTTTCTGGCCGGGTGACAGCTGTATTTCGAACTGCTGCAAAATACGCGCCAGGACCAATTTGCTTTCAATCTGCGCAAAAGTGGCGCCGATACAGTTACGCGGCCCGCCGCCGAAGGGGATATAAGAGAGAGACGGCCGTCGTTCGCTCGCTTCCCTGTGCTGGGCACGGTCAAAACGATGCGGGCAGAAACTCTGCGGCTCTTCCCATACCTCCTGATCACGGTGCGTCAAATAGATCGACATCATCACCCGCGATCCCTGCGGCACCTTATGCCCAGCCAGATCCAGATCTTCCCCGGCGAAGCGGTTGCCCACGTGAATCGGCGGGAAAAGGCGCAGCGTCTCTTTAATCACCAGGTCTAAATAGGTCAGTCGGTTCAGCATAGCCTCCGTCCACTGCGCATCCTCGTTCCCAATGCCAAACTCGGCGCCCGCTTCCCCCATTCCAAATTCCGCAAGCCACACGTGCAGCACTTCCTCTTCCACCTGCGCCAGCACCTCTGGGTGTTCGCCCATCAGGTACAACGCCCAGGAAAGCATCGCCGTGCTCGTATCATGTCCGGCGATGAGCATCGTCAGCATCTGATCGCGAATTAGATCATCGCTCATCCGCTCCGCCCCATCAGGGCCCGGCGCGCTCAACAGACGCCCCATCAGATCATCCGGCGGGCCGCCGTTCTGCCTGCGCTCGGCGATCAGGCCGTACAGGTAGGCGTCCAGCTTCTCAAGATCTTTCTTATAACCGGGGCGCGGCATATCAGGCCACAGGATCCAGGGACCGGGGGAAATGTATTTGATGGCCCGTAAAATAGGCTCCCACAAGTCATCCATATAGGGGGTGAAGTCAGTGCCGTAGAGCGTGCCCAACAGAATGAGCAGCGCCGCTTTGCGCATCTCCACCAACATGTCCACTTCGCCGCCGTCCGGCCAGCCGGCCATGACCTGGTCGGTATAGCGATTCATTGCCGGTAGATGGCCCAGCGACGGAGTGCGGCGCAGCGCCGGTTCCATGCAGGCGCGCAGGTGGTCATGCGCTTCTCCATCTTCAACCAGGACGCCATGACGCAGCAGTTTGACAACCGGGTCCGATTTGCCGCGCCAGATGAACTTGTCGCGCTCACTAACCAGCACCTGCCGGGCAAGCGCTGGGCCGGCCACCACAACCGGCTGGAAGCGCGGCATGGTGATCTGGAAAATATTGCCCAATTCGCGCTGCATCCCGCCCATCGCGGTCAGCAAAGAGCGGTCGCGGGCCAGGCCCTTGAGTATAGAAAGACCTGCTTCCCCATCAATGGTCGGCATTGGTTTCTCATCCGCCATCATAAGCTCCTCCAAAAAACACCTCAGATTTCACAAATCACACAGACTTGAATGAACTACGCTGCGCAATCTTCAATCTAAGTCTTAAACTGCGGCTGCGGCCTGCCGAAGCCCTATCTCCACGTCAGGCATCTCCTGCGCCTCACCGGCGATCAGCGATTCCGCGATCTTAGAGGATGATAACACGCCAGGTAAACCGGCGCCGGGGTGCGTACCCGCGCCGACGAAGTAGAGATTCTCAAAATCCTCCGAGCGATTGTGCGGGCGGAACCAGGCGGATTGGGTGAGCGTCGGCTCAACCGAGAAAGCCGCGCCAAGGTGGCTGTTCAACGTGTTCTGGAAATAGCGCGGATCTACCATCTGTTCAACGACGATATTCTCCTGCAGATCAGGTAGGTAATTATCTTCCAGGAACTGCATAATCGCGTCGCGATACGGCTTCGCGGCCTGTTGCCAATTCACATCGGCGCCCAGGTGCGGGACTGGTGAGAGAACATAGAAAGTCTCATGCCCCTCCGGCGCCAGGGACGGATCAGTGATCGTCGGCATATGCAGGTAGAGCGAGAAATCGTCAGCCAGCTCTTTGTTCTTGAAGATGTCCTGCAGCAGCCCCTTGTAACGCTCGCTGAGGATAATGTTGTGGTGCGCCAGGCCGCTGTCAGTATAACGCCTTTTTGTACCGAAATAAATGACGAACAGGGACATGCTGTAGCGCGTGAGGTGCTTGTAGCGGGTATCGCTGTTGCGCAGGCCGCGCGCCTTGGAGGGGATCATATTGAGATAGGTATGGGCCACATCAGCGTTTGAGATCACCTGATCCGCCTGGAGAACAGTGCCATCAGCCAGCTTCACGCCGGTCGCCCGCCTGCCGTCCACCAGGATTTCGCTGACTTCCGTATTGAAGCGAAAACGGCCGCCGATCTCTTCAAACAACTGCGCCAGCGCGTCAACCAGCGCGCCGGTGCCGCCCATCGCGAAATGAACGCCCCATTCCCGTTCCAGGTAATGGATCATGGCGTAGATGGAGGAGGAATCAAAAGGATTGCCGCCAATCAGCAGCGGGTGGAAGGAAAAGGTACGCCGCAGGAATTCATTCTCGATGAACTGCGATACATAGCCGTAAACGCTGCGGTAAGAGCCCAACTTGACCAGGTCAGGCGCCACGCGCATCATGTCGCCTACCTTAAGGAAGGGCTTGTCCGCCAGCTGCACGAATCCTTTTTCAAAGATCGCCTGCGTCGTGCTCATGAAATCCTTGTAGCCCTGCACGTCGGCCGGATTCCACTCTTCAATCTGACCAGAGATGAACTCCGTATCGTCATTATAGTCAAAGGACCGTCCGGTGTGATCGAAGATGCGGTAGAAAGGATCGAGCTGCACAAACTCCACGTAATCTTCGCGCTTGCGCCCGGCAAGTTCGAACAGATCATCAAACATAAAGGGCGCGGTAATCACCGTCGGCCCGGCATCAAATGAAAAGCCATCCTTCTTAAAGGTATACCCCCGCCCGCCGGGCTTATCCAGCTTTTCGATGATTTCAACATCATACCCGCGCGCCGCCAGGCGAATCCCTGCCCCCAGCCCGCCAAAACCACTGCCAATAATGATTACTTTTTCTGCCATTTTCTATTCTCCGTTTTTGGCCGGTCAGCTGCTGCTCCGCAACCTCGCCCAGTTTTCTATTCCTATTTCCCGTTTTCTGTCTGTTCTGTTTTATGTTTGTGCTGTTTTCTGTTTCCCGTTAATACCCCGCTGTCATCGCACGCCACCAGATACCTGGAACGCGTATCGCTTTCTGGCGGCTGCTGATATGAGCGCGGCGCGAGAAGACATCGTAATCATGCGCCTCGATATCATCGAGAATCGCGCGGTATAGTTCAGCGGCGGCGGCCACGGCCACGCGCCCGCGTCGTTCCAAGATGGCCAGCCCGGGCATCGCTTCGGCGTAGAGCTGCCGCGCGCGCTCGATTTGAAAGGCCATGAACGCTTGCCAACGATCATCATTTATTTGGGCGTCGATGTCGGCTTCTGAAAGGCCGAAGGCAGCCAGTTCGTCGAGAGGCAAATAAAGACGGCCGTTTTCCCAATCTTCAGCCACGTCGCGCAGGATATTGGTCAGCTGCAAAGCGACACCCAGCTTCACCGCGTAAGGGATGGCACGCTCATCTTCAAAGCCGATAATATGCATCGACATCAAGCCCACCGTCGATGCGACACCGTAACAGTAGCCGGCCAGATCGGAGAATGATTCATAACGCTTCACCTCCAGATCGCGCGCCACGCCATCCAGCAGCTGTTCGGCATACTGGCGCGGGATATTGAAGCGCAGCCGCGTATCGGCCCATGCGGACGCTACCAGATCTTCCTGCGGGGGGTGGCTGCTCAGCGAGCGCTGACGCCAGCGTTCGAAGCGGGCTGCATCAACAACGGCCGTCCCATCCTCGTCTTGCGGCCGGTCTACCAGATCATCACTCACCCGGCAAAAGGCATACAGGGCACGAATTGCCCGCCGCTGCTCGCCAGACAGCAGCGAAGATGCCATATGAAACGTAGCGCTGTGCTCCTTGGTGATTTCGTCGCTGTTGCGATAGGCGAGATCAAGTGCGGAGGGATCGACAAAGGGGGATGCCTCACTCCTCGACCGGTTCTCCAACGGCGCATAGGCTAGTGTCAAAAGGCGATTCTCCCAGGTGTCTAGCTGTATAGTCATAATACTTCTCCTTAGTCGTCGTTGCTCTTCAATATCAGGACGTTACGCCTGGTCTCTATATCCGCAGGCCCTTTAAGAAAATATCCAGCGCATCCTTTACCAAAACATCTATCGTTGTATCAACAAGTCCTGATGTCATGCAGTAGCTGATGCCATCCATGAGGGAGAGGAAATAGCCGGCCAGCTGTGCAGGGTCAACAGCACGAATCTCGCCGCGTTCCTGCGCCTCGGCGAACAGCGCCGCCACAGGGGAAAACAGCGCCTGGTGCGCCTTTCCAATCAGGAGGTCAGCATGTTCCTCAGAAAGCGCCACCATATCAGTCTCCAACATACTGAGCAGGCGCAGCGGCGCCGTGTCCATGAACCAGACAGCGACAGCCCACAGGCGGGTCTCCAACTTCCTGTGCGTAGTGGAAGCAAGCGCATCGAGGATGCCCTGTTGGTGCCGCTGCAGATTACGCAGCGCGACTTCAACATAAAGCTGTTCTTTACCTTCGGGCACATGATAGTAAAGGGACGCCTGGCGCATAGACAGCGAATCAGCGATATCGCGCATGGAAACGGCCGTATAGCCGCGAGCGCCAAAAAGCTGCCCGGCGCGATCAATAACCCGTTCTCTCGATGCTGTAGAAGCTTGCATAATAATCCAAATCAACGGCTCTCTTATCTACCGTTCGTTCGGTAGTATAGCCAAGGTTCAAATTTTTGTCAATATATTGTCCATATTTTGTATGGATTCGATTATTCCTGCACAGCCGGTTGGCTAATTTCTCTTTGACATATACCGCGCCTCCGCTAGAATTGAGACAAAATATCAATAATGCGGCGGCAGGCCGCGGCCTGCCGCCGCAGCCTGTGAATTCCCAGTGACAGAACGAAAATGACAGAGCTTGTACAACAGATTAACTACCGCGGCATCGACCACGACCCGCTCTCCCCCACCCTGGAGATGGCGCACGTCTACGCCACGTACAGCGGCAGTTCGGAAAACAGGGGCAGGTCCGGCCTCGCCCTTGAAGATATCAGCTTCCAGATCCAGCGCGGCGAGCGCGTCGCTGTGGTCGGCCCTAACGGCGCCGGCAAGAGCACCCTGTTCAAACTCATTGTGGGCACGCTCGATCCCACTCGCGGCGACGTGAGCCTCTACGGCCATGCCCCCGGCGAACATATTTGCATCGCCTACGTACCCCAGCGCAGCCAGGTAGATTGGAGCTTCCCGGCTACCGTAGAGGATGTGGTGATGATGGGGCGCGTCGGCCAGATAGGGCTCTTCCACCGGCCAAGCCGCCAGGATTGGGATGTCGTCGGCGACAGCCTGCACCGGGTTAACGCCGCTCACCTGGCCAAGAAACAGATCGGCGAACTCTCCGGCGGCCAGCAGCAGCGCGTCTTTATCGCCCGTTCGCTGGCCCAGGAAGCGGAGCTGCTGCTGCTGGACGAGCCGCTGACCGGCCTCGATACGCCCAGCCAGGACGGCTTTTTCAGGATCCTGGACAGCCTGCGTCCCGACGGGGTCACGATCTTGGTGGCCACCCACGATCTGACCCTCGCCGTCGAGCATTTCGACCGCGTCATGCTGCTCAACAAGCGGTTGGTGGCTTTTGGCTCGGGTGAAGATGTGCTGGCCGCCGAGAACCTGCTCGCCGCCTATGGCGGCCACATGCATCGCGTCGGCAGCGGCGGCGATGTGCTGCTGGCTGATACCTGCTGCGACCAAGGGGAGTAGACGGGGAAATCAGCGGACGGACCGCGGAATCTCCACTATTCACTGCTCCCTGCCAACGAACCAGAACAGTGAGACGCCGGCATGTTATTCGACTTCTTCCTCGAACCCCTGCAGTATAGTTTTATCGTCCGCGCCTTGCTGGCGGCGGTTATTGTTGGCGTTGTTTGTTCCGTGTTGGGCACCTATATCGTCCTGCGCGGCATGGCTTTTTTCGGCGACGCCCTGGCGCATACGATTTTGCCCGGCGTGGTGATCGCATTCTTGCTTGGCTGGCCGCTGGCCGTGGGCGCCTTGATCTTCGGCGTGATCACGGCCGTCGGCATCGGCCTGCTCACCGAACAAGGCACGCTCAAGGAGGATACAGCCATCGGCGTCGTATTCGCCGCCCTATTCGCTCTGGGAGTGGCCATGCTCTCCGCCTCCGGCAACTACACCATCGATCTGGCCCACTTCCTATTCGGCAATCTCCTGGGTGTATCAACGGCCGATCTCTGGGTCATCGCCGGCCTGGGAGCGCTTGTCCTGATCACCATTTTTCTTTTCTATAAGGAGTTCTTGGTCATCTCCTTTGATACAGTGCTGGCTACGACGCTGCGCCTGCCGCAAGTCTTCTTACGCTACCTACTGCTGGTGCTGATCGCAGTGACCATCGTCGCCGCCCTGCAAGTTGTGGGCATCGCCTTGATGCTGGCCATGTTCGTCACGCCGGCGGCCACAGCTTCACTGCTCACCCGCCGCCTGCCGACGATGATGGTCACTGCCGCCCTGATCGGCGCCTTCTCCGGCGTGACCGGCCTCTATCTCTCTTTCTATTTGAACATCGCTTCCGGCGCCGCCGTGGTGCTCGTGGCTTCGCTAATTTTCCTGTTGGTTTTCTTGTTCGCGCCCCAGCGCGGCTATATATGGCGCTGGGCCTGAGGAACGATTCTGATGCCTGATCAAAGCGAGCGCTTAGTAGACGCTTTAACCACAAGCGGCTACCGGCTGACGCCGGCACGGCAGGCGATTATCGACGCCCTGGTCGACAGCCACGGGCATATCACCGCCGACGATCTGGCGGCACTGGTGCGCGAAGCCTCCCCAAAAGTCGGCCGCATGACCGTCTACCGCACCCTCGACCTTCTCTGCGATTTGGGCCTGGTCAGGCCCATCTACCAGGGCACCGGCGCGGCGCATTACGTCATGCTGGACAGCGGCAGCCACCACCACCTCATCTGCACCCACTGCCACCGCGTGATTGATTTCGACAACTGCCAGGAAAGCGCCCTCGCCCAATCGCTCGCCCGGCAGTTTAATTTCGAAGTGCAAAGCCACCTGCTGGAAGTATACGGACTCTGTGAAGAATGCCGCCAAACGCCTGGGCGGGTGGACAGTTAGCAGTCTTCTGTCTTTTTCTGTCTTCTGTTTTCCAATCTCAGCTGTCCAATGTCCCGGGCAGCAAGCCCATCGGCAGCGGCTGCGGTCGCGCACAGCTGCTTTCGATCAGAATATGCCGGTCTGCTTGCGAAGCAGCCAGCAGCGCTTCCATATTATCCAGTACATGATAAGCCAGCTCGCCGCTGGCGCGGTGGGCACGGCCGTCAATGATGCCATAAGCCATGTCGGCCACGCCGATCCCGCGGCGTACATCGGGCGAATGGGTCAGCGGCATCTCCTGCCATTCCTCCGCGCCGGCGCGGCGCAGCCTGACCGGGCCCCAGAAGGTGTTTGGATCAGGCACGCTGAGTGTGCCCTGCGAACCATAAATCTCAATGCGCGGCAGTTCCGCGCTTCCTATTATGTCGAAGCTGGTGATCATCGTGCCCACCGGCCCGGCGGCGAAGTCCAACAAGCTGCTCACGTGGGTCGGCGTCGTCACCGGAATGCGCTCGCCGAAACGCGCTTCACTGGTCGCGATTCTCTCCGCAAAAGAGATGCGCGCGGCGGAGGTGACGCGACGGATCGGGCCCAGCAGATGGACCAGCGCCGTCAGATAGTAGGGCCCCATATCGAAGAGCGGCCCCGCGCCCTCTTCATAAAAGAAGACGGGGTTCGGGTGCCACGATTCCGGCCCGCCGCTCATCATGAACGCCGTCGCCGCCAGCGGCTCGCCGATCCAGCCATCATCAATGAGCTTGCGGCAGGTCTGCAGGCCGCCGCCCAGGAAGGTGTCGGGCGCACAGCCCACGCGCAGATCCCGTTCTGCGGCCGCATCCAGGATCGCACGGCCGTCAGCCGTGTTCAGAGCCAACGGTTTCTCGCTGTAGACATGCTTGCCTGCGGCGATCGCCTGCAGGCTCACCGCGGCGTGCACGGCGGGAATGGTCAGATTGAGCGCAATATCAATCTCAGGATCGGCCAGCAGTTCGGCGACCGTGCTTGCTCTAGGGATGGCATGGGTTTCGGCCGTTTCCCGCGCCCGTTCCATATCAATATCGGCACAGGCTGCCACTTCCATGATCTCAAACTGGCGCAAGCCGCTAATATAAGCGCCGCTAATGTTGCCACAGCCGATAATGCCCACTTTCGCTTTCACACCCATCTCATTTAACTCCTTCTTCTGACCCACAAATTTGCATTCGCGGGGCAAGCTCATTAGCAGAGAACAATTATCGCACCCTAGACCCCTGAGGGCGACAAAAACAGCCCTTAATTCAGCCGCGTTTGACGTAGCGCCGCCTCTTTTCCCATCATTATCATGCCTTATGTCGCGTAATGATCGCCTAATGTTTTTAAGGTGGGGTATGGCACGGTGATATGGGGGATAGTAGCACATATGGAGCCCGCAAACGCCCGGACATGCACCGAAACCGCTGCCGGAGATAACCATATATACGGGGAAGGCCCCTCTAGGAGCCCCTATACCTGGGTATAGGGGTTGCCCGTCAAGCCCCCAACCTTAAAAAATTCGAATTTTTTAAGGTTGGGCAATTTCTAAATCAGGCGAGCTTTTAAGCCTTTTTGCATTGCCTTGACACTGCCCAAATGTTAGAATGAAAGTCCCGTTGCAGAGGTGTTTGGAAGGAAAAAGGGTCAGGCACATACTGGTAAAAATAAGTCGCTAACATGGGAGCCTCGGTTCTAACATGCAGTAGACCCTCAATTGATGAGACGGCACAAAACTGATAGTCGCAGCCAACATCCAGCCCCACAGATCCGACGGGTAGCATAAGGTAAATCAACATAATTTTGATAAATAGCGGTTTCATTACCGGCGATGATCTACACCTTGTTTCCGCCGGCGGAAGGCGCTAAGAGTATTGGAAGCTATGTCACCTGAATCAGCCTGGAAAGCAACACTCGGTGAATTAGAACTTCAAATGACCAGAGCGACCTTTAACACCTGGTTGAAGGATGCACGGCTGTTAGGTCAGGAAGAAGATGAATACATCGTTGGCGTACGCAATGACTATGCCAAAGATTGGCTGGAAAACCGCCTCTATGACACCATTCTGCGCACGCTATCCGCTATCGCGGGCCGGGCTGTCCAATTACGCTTTGTCGTCTGGTCTGATGAGATCATCGCTGAGCCGCCCGTTATTCACAGCGGCGCCAATGAGGCCGGCCGGCAAATGAATAACAACGGCAGAGCAGCCAGGGTGCAGCCAACGGCGCTTAACGGCAGCGGCGGCAAGCTCAACAAGAAATTCAATTTCGCCAGCTTCGTCGTGGGCTCAAGCAATCGCCTGGCGCATGCGGCGGCGCTGTCTGTGGCTGAGAATCCCGGTCAAACCTACAACCCGCTCTTCATTTACGGCGGCGTAGGTCTGGGCAAGACGCATCTTCTACACGCCATCGGCCAGAAATGCGAGGAAGAAGGGTATGTCGTTTGTTATATCTCTTCCGAGACCTTCACCAACGACCTGGTGATGTCCATTCGCAATAAGAGCATGGCCGAGTTCCGTGAACGCTACCGCACGCCGGACGTCTTGATGATCGATGATATCCAGTTCATCGCCGGCAAAGAAGGCACCCAGGAAGAACTCTTCCACACCTTCAATGAACTTCACAGCCAGGGCAAACAGGTCATCATCTCCAGCGACCGCCAGCCGAAGGCGATGGTCACTCTGGAAGAACGTTTGCAATCACGCTTCGAATGGGGTTTGATGGCCGATATCCAGCTGCCGGATTTAGAGACACGGAAAGCGATTCTGCAGTCCAAGGCGGATGACTCCGGCATTTATGTACCTGATGCGGTGATCGAATTAATCGCGCATCGCGTCCGCAAGAATATTCGTGAGCTGGAAGGCTCACTCAACAAGGTAATGGCCTATTCACAACTGACCGGACAACCGGTCGATACGGAGCTGGTCAATATGGCCCTGTCTGATCTGGTAAGACGGCCGGAAAAAGTGACGATCGATCAGGTCGTCGATGCCGTATGCCGCTATTACAAAGTCAGCCAGGACGCCATGTCCAGTTCCAGCCGCAGCCGCACGATCGCTTACCCGCGGCAAATCGCTATGTACCTCGCGCGTACAGAGACAGACGCTTCCCTGCCCCAAATTGGCGCCCGATTGGGCAATCGGGATCATACAACCATCCTTTACGGGTATGAGAAAATCGCCAAGCAGGTCGAGCGCGACGACGGCATCCGCCGAGACACCCTTGAAATCAAGGCGGTGCTGTACGACTCTGAATACGCGTTTGTGTAACTCATCGTCAGATGAGCACCATCGTCAGGGGCGACGAGATGTTAAAAGGCCGTGGTTCGAATGAACCACGGCCTTTTTTGTTTGGCGATTATTCCGTCGATGCGGCCATCGCGGCGGCCAGCTTGGCGGCTGACTCTTCGGTGGGCGTCCAGGTAATCCTGACTATCTTGCCGTCTTCAAAGAGATATGTTTCGACGGCTTCCAGCGGCTCGACTTCCGGCGGCATGCCCGCCCCCCAGGTGGTGGTATTTGAGGTGACCACACGGCCGTCGAATCCGGTTACCTCCTGCTCGATACGGAAATCGCCCGCTATCAACTCTTCAAACATACGCTGCACCGCGGCCTTTCCGTCATCCAGATCGCCGCCGGCATCAAAAACAACATCATCGGCCAGCAGCGCCGCCGCGCCGGCCGCATCACCACTGTTGATCAATGCCCCCAGTTCATGCACCATGGAAACGGCCATCAACCGGGCCAGCGTCTCTTCGGTGGGGGTCCAGGTGATCCTGGCGATACGGCCGTCCTCGATGACATAAGTCTCGGCAGCCACATTCGGCTCCGCCCCCTGCGGGATGCCCTCTCCCCAGGTCGATGTTTTTGTGGTCACCGTATTGCCATCGATATCCTGGTATTCATACTGGATGCGGAAATTGCCGCTGATTAATTCAGCGAACATACCGCGCACATTGTCCGCGCCCCGCATTTCCTCGCCTGCGACGTCAAAGACCATGTCCTCAGCGATGAGCGCCATCGCGCCTTCGAGATCAGCGTCGTTCAGATTCTCGCCCAAAGCGGCGACGACTTCTTCCGGCGCCTGTGCCGGTGTGCAGGCTGCCAACAGCAGCAAGACAACCAGCAGTCCGTAAATCAAGTGCTTCATGATCGACCTCCATTGAGACCAGCCGCGGTCTCGAAAACAACTAAGCAGAATCTACGACACGTTCAAATCTATTTCGGTGCGGGCCGCGACAGGGGTCACGGCCCGCACCCCCGGAAATGCCGGTTTGAGCAGCGGCGCTGGCTGCGCTCAGCTTTCACATTGAACCTGTGCATTGGGTGGCACATGAATCGAGCCGGTATACGACATATATTCGTCGCCATTCTCATCAACACCGCCGCCGTAGAAAGTGAACTTGATGGTCATGCCCCTAAAAACGCCCGTGCCGTGGCCGGCAGCATAGATGTAGTCGCCCTGTGAACGCCACGTCGTCTCCCAGGTTCCTTCGTATCCGACCGGTTCGATAACCCATTTGCCCCAGGCATGCTCTTTGCCGTGCTTGTTGATGTTCATATTGGAAGTGACAAGGCTTTCGCCTGTCACACAGGAATTATCCGCCTCTTCAAGCGCCAACCATTCCCTATTTCGTCCGTGAAAATTACCGCCCGGTTCACTCAAATCACCAGGAACAAGCAGGGCCACCAGGTATTCTTTGCCCGCGAATTCAACCGTCGCCGCTCCTTTTGCACCTACGACGGCGGCCGGCAAGATCATGGCCGCCAACAGGAAAAGAACCACGCCCAGCCACGCACTTTTCTTCATCTTCATTGCTATCGCTCCTTTGAAGCCCTCAGCGGCTTCAATATTGAATGGGCCGGGGAGCGCATGCGCACAGTTTTTTCAGCGCCCACCCTGCCCGGTTCAAACAGTAAGTAAGCGCAGCATAGACGGCCGTCGCTCGCAAAACGTCCAAGTAACGTTCGCAAAACGATCGGAGACCATATTGTTATTGGCTAGAAGGTGGATGGACTTGTAGAGCGGCTTGATAAGCCGCTGCGCACCGCGGGCGCGACCAGAACGTGGCGCGCCCTGCTTTGGATTCCCGCAGACGCAAAAACGAGAAGGAGCTAACGCATAGATCGCCCTACTTACACAACGGCCCTACCCCATACTGCGCCCGTTCTGCGCAGGTCAGGTCGCGTAGGTAACGATTGCCGGCAATCCAATCTCGCAGCCCTTCCAGCGAAGGGTCGCCAATATGCCAGGCGACGAGCGTCTCGTCGGTAGATACGGAATACACAGTCTGATCATCAGGCGTGAACGTCAGGTGGAACGACTGCCCATCATGTGCATGGTGGCGGCGCATCTCAGATCCAGAGGCCAGATCCCAGAGGATAATCAACCCTGTATCGTCGCTGGAAACAAGCCAACGGCCGTCTCCGCTGACATCAATGGCCCACACGCCGCCGTCATGCCCCACAAACCGGTTGATCTCCTCCCCGGTTTCGCGGTCCCACTGCACGATAATCCCATTGATCCCGCTGGCCAGCACACTCTTATCATCCGGCCCAAATGCGCCGTCCAAAAGAACATCACCTGTGATGTCAAAAACGCGCACCGCTTCCCCCGTTTCTAAATCCCACAGGGTCATCCCACGCTCATTGCTGGCGCTCAATGCGTAGTGGCCATCGGCGCTGAAATCAACGCCCGCCGAATCATCATCGGTCGGCAGGCGGCGCAGCGACGCGCATGTTTCAGCATCCCATAGAATCAGATCATTGTTCTCATCCCCCATACTGCCGGACAGAATCCTGTTGCGCGATCCAAAGGTAACCGTACGCAAGATCGTGCGATGACCCTGAAGATCGCACCGCTCCTCTCCAGTGGCCAGGTCCCATACGATCACGCTGCCCTCGTCGGAATCTTGGTCGTAGACGCCGCTGGCGCCGACAACATAACGTCCATCGGGGCTAATAGCCACCGCGCCAGGTGCCATGGTGCCTTTCACCCCACCCAAAGTGCGCAGCGGGGCGCCTGCGACAGCATCCCACAAGGTCACCGCCGGGCCCCAATTGTTAATCGCCAGGGTCTTACCATCGGGGGATACAGCGACTCCCAACGCGGGGAAACCCAAGACTGTCTGCTGGATGTCGTCACTTCCGCCCAGATTCCAAACGCGCAGCGTGCCGTCCTCGCTCGCGGTCAGCAGATGCTGTCCATCGCTGCTGTAGGCGAGATCATGGATCTGTTCTTCATGGGCAAACAGTTTCTCGTGCGGCCCGTCAAACTGCCCCGTATCCCAAAGATAGATAATCGGCGTTACAAAATGGGCGATATGACGGCCGTCGGGACTTAGCGCCATGCCCTCCGTATAATCGCCGCGCTCGCGTATCCGCAGTTCATCCCCATTGGCCGTATCCCACAAACGGAAGGATAAATCATCGCCTGCCGAAACGATCGCCGCGCCATCCTGCACAAAAGCGACGCCCACCACCTTGGTGCCATGCCCGGTGAACGTGCGTATCACCGATCCATCGGCCACGTCCCACAAGATGATCAATGAATCCGCCGCGCCGGAAACAAGCTGCTGTCCGTCCGGGCTGAAGGCTGCATCGAGCACCGCACCTTCATGTCCCTCAAGGCGGTGTGCGATCTCACCCGCGGCCACATCGATGAGGCTGATTGTGCCATCGGCCGAAGCCAGCGCCGCCAGCGAGCCATCCGGGCTGAACACGATCCGGTTAATCGCTCCCTCGTGCGGCTGCAGGCCGGCAGAGGCCCTGTTGTTGGCCATATCCCAGATGATCAGAGACCCATCTCCGCCCCCCGTGAACGCCTGCTCGCCGTTGGGATGCCAGGCCACGGCCGTTACCCACTCGTCATGCCCCGGCCAGCGCATCAACGCCTCCCCTGTGTCCGGCTGCCAGCGCATCAACTCACCGCGCTTGCAGGAGCCATCATCTCCCATCTGCGCGCAGCTTCCGGAAAGCACCTCTGAATCATCCGGGCTAAAATCTGCCGCGCGCACCCCGGCGCTGTGCCCGCTCAAGACGGCCTTCGTGCCCCGGCCATAGGCCACCGCGGCCAGCTTACTGATCGCTTCCGGCGGCGGATCGTCAATATTGACCGCCGCCAAAGCGAGCGCCAGCGCACGATCCGTCTCGCCCGCCTCCATCGCTTCTTCGGCCGTGGTCGCCAGCACCAGGCTGTGGTTGACCGCCGCCTCGCGCAGTGCTGAAGAGCGGGCATTGAAAGCCAGTAAGGCAAGCATGATCGCCACGGCGGCGGCGACGCCGGCCCCGATACCCAGCCCACGCACTATCCTCTGCGTACGCCGGGCCTGCTGTTCACGCACCTCAGCGGCAGCGATGCTGGCGGCGACATACGCCTCCTCGGCGGCGGTCAAGGCCAGCGTACCGCCGGAAGCGAGCGCCTTGTACTGCGCCAGCCGCGTTTCGCTGGCCAGCAGGCCGGCAGCGTTTTGCGCATCGTCCCATTCCGCGGCGGCGGCGGTCAGCCGCCGCTGTAAACGTAAATCGTCCCGGTTTTCCTCCAACCATTCAAAGAGGCGCGGCCATTCACGCAGCAACGCTTCATGGGCGATTTCCACCGTAGGCGTGCGCGTCTCCGGGTCACGATCAAAGGTCAGCAGCCGGTGGCCGCCGAACGCCTCCAAGACGGCGTCCACGGCTGTTTCCCCCTCACTGCCCGCCGCCACACGCGCCAGGTCAAGCAGTTCAACCCGGGCGACTCGACGGCGCGTGTCAGGCGCCGCGGCGCCTTCACTCCCCTCGCCCAGCGCCACCAGGCGCAGAAATACCTGCCGCGCCGCCGCCTGTCCTTCCGCATCTAGCGCGGCATAAACCCCTTCAGCGCGGCGCGCCAATGCGCCGGTCACGCCGCCGATGGCCTCGTATACCTCCCAGGTAATGCAGCGATCTACCTGTTCGGAAAACATCTCCGTCAGCGCATACTGCAAGATGGGCAGCGTGCCCGGCTGCTCGCGCACCTCTTCGACAATGCCT
Source organism: uncultured Chloroflexia bacterium (assembly GCA_963767495.1). Lineage (GTDB taxonomy): Bacteria > Chloroflexota > Anaerolineae > Promineifilales > Promineifilaceae > JAACFF01. The sequence continues at coordinate 639,283 of CAVYDY010000003.1, read as the reverse complement.
TCGGCCACACCGGGCGCGAACTGCACGCCGGCCCGTTCAGCCGGGCAGCGCACCGCATCTAACAGTTCCGTACGTGTCAGGGGCAGGACAACCTCAGTCCCGTCACGCAGGATGCGGCTGAATTGGCGGTGCAAAAGCGGCCGGTCATAAAAGTCGGCGCGCAGGGTGATCACCACACGCACACTGCCGTCCTGCGCCGCGGCGACGGCGGCCAGCAGACGCAGGAAACGATCGACTTCGGCGGGATCCTGTGCGCGCGTGAACAACTCTTCAAATTGATCGACAACCAGCAGGAGCCGGCTCTCTCTAGCCGGCAGCAGCCGGCGGGCGACCGTCTGCAGCCCTTGATCGCCGGCGCGCAGCTGCGCGCCGACATCCAGCGGCCAGGAGACCGCCACCTGGCGCAGCGCCAGTTCCAATTCGGTCAACGGCCGTTCGCCGGGCACCATCGCGGTCACAAACCACAAAGCGGATCCGGGCAGCGCGCCCGCGCGTAACGCGGGAAGCAGGCCGGCGTTGACTATCGATGATTTACCGCTGCCGCTGGGGCCGACGACGGCCAGCAGACGGGCCGCCGCGCCATCTTCCCCGGCTTGCGGCCCCATTCCTGGATGAGCGAGCAGCTGCTGCACCAGCGCCTCACGGCCAAAGAAGTCACCGGCATCTGTTTCAATAAACGGCCGTAATCCCTTGTACGGGTTAACCAACTCGCCGGTCAGATCGAGATGTTCAACAGCATGCTCACGCGTCTCATCCACAACGGCGCGAAAGGCGGCGGCCAGGCTCTGCAGATCCGCATAGCGGCCGGCAGGGTCGTTGGCTGTGGCGCGCTGCAAGACCCCATCGAGGCCGGGGGGCATTTCCGGCCGCTGCCCGTTGAGCAAGGGCAGCCCGCCGCCAACCTGCTGCAGCTGTTCCTGCGGCGTCTTGCCGGCCAGCGGCGAACGGCCGGCCAACGCCTGGTAGAGCACCAGACCCAGGCAGTATTGGTCGCTTTTCGGCGAGGCCGGGCTGCCAAACAGCTGCTCCGGCGAAATGGCAACAACTGATCCGGAGACTGTTTCTGTCTGTGGGATGGGCAGCGGCTGCAAGAGGTCACGGGCGATGCCAAAATCGGAGAGAAAGGCATTGCCCGCTTCATCAAGTAAGATATTCTCGGCGCGCACGTCGCCGTGCACCACATCACGCTGGTGGGCATAAGTTAACGCCCCGGCGATCTGATCGAGCAGCAAGGCCACCTGCTGGGGCGACCACTCCCCCTCCTGCAGCGCTTCCTGCAGACTGCCGCCGCGCAGCCAGCGCATCACCAGGAACGCGCCGTCCGGCTCGCGCCAGTAATCATAGAGGGGCACGATATGCAGGTGGTCGAGGCGGGCGACCAGGCGCGCTTCCGCCTCAAAGCGGCGGATAAAATCGGGGCGGTTGGCGAATTCAGGACGGATGACTTTGACAGCTACCTGGCGATCGACGACGGGCTGGTAGGCGCGGTAGACGATACCGAAAGCGCCGCTGCCGATTTGCTCGCGCAGTTCATAGCCGCGCAGCCCTTCGCCCCAGGTCATGGGCGCGTTTTGCCCCAGGCTCTTGTCCAGAATTTGTTCGTAGAGGGCGCGTGTCGCTGCTTCCGGCGCTGCGCCGAGTTCATCTTCCAGGATCGCGCAGCAGCGTTCGTACTGCGCCAGCGCGCTGCTGCGATCGCCCATCAGGAGCAGCAGGCGCATCGACTGGCGGTACGCTTCTTCGCGGGTGGGATCGACGGCCAGCTGCCGCTGCGCTGCCTGCAAAGCTGCGCTCCAGTCGCCGCGCGCCTCGCAGCGGTTGAGCAGCAGGTCTAGACCGTTCAGCTGTAACTGGCGGTAATAGGCACGTCGCTCCAGCAGCCACTGTTCATAGGGCGCGCTGTCGGCCACGGCGAACCCGGCCAGAAAATCCCCCTGATAGGCGGCCAGGGCCGTTTCCAGATCGGCCGTGCCGGAACGCTGTCTTTGCGCGGCGGTCAGGGCGCTTTCAAGGACGGCCGTGTCCCGGCTGGCGTCAGCCTCTTCATTAAATTGAATGGCCTGGCGGCTGATGATCAGAAAAGGAGGGCCCGCTGCCCTATCGCCGGTCACATCGCGAATATTGGCCAGCACGCGCCGCAGATTACCGCGCGCCGCCTGCTCCGTGAGGTCAGGCCAGAGCAGACCGGCCAGCAGTTCCCGCCGCTGCGGACGCCGCGCTTCGACAGCCAGGTAAGCCAGCAGCCCGCGCGCCTTGTCCGACTCGAACCCCACCGCGCGCTCCCCCGCACACATCGCCTCAAATCCACCCAGAAAACGCAAAACCAGCGCTGCCATGACACCCCCAGTGCAGACCAGATACCGTTAACCGCAGTAAGCGTCCTTCATCATTATAACCGATGCCAGGAAACTCCGTAGGACGGCCGTCTTGCAGGCGGCACACAAGCCGGCAGGGTGCCGGCACTCCCAGAGACCAGGCGCCTCTTCTCCAATCTTTCTAAGTCTTGACCTGCGCAATCTATCATATCTACGCCTGCTGCTGGCGGCGTCTATCTTGTCGTGGTGGCGGTTGCTGTTACTATTTCTACCATGTTCAAAAACTGAACTAAATCAGGCCGCCGCCACAGAGGAACAGCAGCAAATGGATCTAAGCACCGTCGACAAACTACTAACCACCACGCGCAGCGTACGCCGCCGCCTCGATTTCGAACAGCCTGTTGACCCGCGAATCATCCAGGAATGCCTGGAGATCGCCATCCAGGCGCCCACCGGCGGCAATTCGCAAGGATGGCATTTCATGGTGGTCACTGATGCCGAGAAGAAAGCGCGCATCGGCGAGCTGTACCGTGACTCCTTCGCCATCTACGCCCGCTCCCGCCTGGAACAAAACGCAACCAGCGGCCGTGGAGAATTATACGAGGCGCAGCGCGCGCGGGTGATCAAATCGACCGTTTACCTGGCCAACCGCATGGGTGAAGTGCCGGTCATGGTCATCCCCTGCATCGCCGGCCGCGTCGAAAACATGGGCGTCCTCGAACAGGCGGGCCTCTACGGCTCCATTCTGCCCGCCGCCTGGTCGCTGATGCTCGCCCTGCGCGCCCGCGGCCTGGGCAGCACCTGGACCACCCTGCATCTACGCTACGAGCAAGAAGTCGCCGACCTCCTGGAAATCCCAAAACACGTCACCCAGACCGCCCTGCTGCCCGTCGCCTATTTCAAAGGGGAGGACTTCAAGCCAGCCAAACGTATCCCGGCAGCGGACGTTACCTCGTGGAACAGCTGGGGATAGAACGAAAACGGAAAACAGAAGGAATGGGAAAGGAGCAGAGCTGCACAATGGCAGCTCCCCTGAGGAACTGATTCGCTGAGATGCTGCAATGCAAAACGCTGTCTAGCTGGCCGCGGCCCTCATCCACGACGCTGTATTGTGAAAATTGACGGCGGCGCTGCCGGGCGGAACGAGGGCGTCGCAGGCTGCGCGCACGTCGTCGGGCAGCGACATTTCAAGCAGAGGCAGCAGATGCTGCAGTTGCTCCAGCGTGCGCGGCCCGATAATCGGCGCGGTGATGCCCGGCTGATCCTTGACCCATAGTACCGCCAGCTGCGCAGCGGAGAGACCCGCTTCACGCGCAATCCGGCTAAACGCCCGGCCAACGTCGATGCCGCGCGCCGTCACGCGCTCGGCGTAAATGCCGCCTTGCAGCGCAGCCCGCGAGCCCGCCGGATAAGCAGCTTCGTCGTCGTAGCGCCCGGCGAGAATGCCCATGGCCATCGGTGACCAGGAGATCAGGGCGAGCTCGTGCGCCTGGGCCAGGGGAATGAGTTCGTTCTCGATGCGCCGGTCGAGCAGGTTGTAGGGCGGCTGTTCAGAAACAAAGCGCACATAACCACGCAGTTCGCTGACCATCAATGCTTCCATCACGCCCCAGGCGGGAAAGGTCGAGCAGCCGATGTAGCGCACCTTGCCCTGGCGCACCAGGTCGTCCAAGGCGCGCAGTGTCTCGTCGATAGGCGTTTCTGGATCGGGGCGGTGCAGCTGGTAGAGGTCGACATGATCGACGCCCAGGCGGCGTAACGATCCCTCGCAGGCAGTGACCAGGTGCAGCCGCGAACTACCACGATCGTTTGCGCCCGGCCCGGTCGGATAATACGCTTTTGTGGCCAGGAAGACCTGGCTGCGCAGCCCGCTGCTCGCCAAAAAACGGCCGATAATGCGCTCGCTCTCACCGCCTGCATAGCTGTCGCTGGTATCAACCAGATTGATCCCGGCGTCGAGGGCGCCGTTGAGGATACGGGATGCCTCATCTTCAACAGTCGGCCGTCCGAAATTCGCTGTACCCAGGGCCAGCGGCGCCACCTTCACACCTGTCCGTCCAAATAGTCGATATTCCATCTTCTCCTCCACAAACCTAATTGTCCATTACCTGCAGCTGGCCGCCAAGTCAATGACCACACTGCCCACACTCATCGATCCCACGTATCATGGCTTTGAGGCGCTGGATGAAGCCAACAGATAGCGGGCAACAGACGTATGGGCTGACCAGGCACAACAATCAGTCCATCAGCGGAAACTCAAGTAACGTCAACCACCTTGTCCCACTCGTAGTGGCCGTACGTGCAGGTGTAATGCCGGCTGAAACATGGGCGATCATAACATGAGACAGTTGTTGGGCAGTCGTTGAAATAACCGGGTTCCGTCGTCCAGTTTGGGAAAAACGGCCGTTCAGTTATACTGGGGACGTCATCAGGTCAATCCCTGTTTGCAGCGAACGTCCTGTTTCGCTAAGACACGAACGCAGCCCTGCCGCTTCCACCCCCACTGATACCACGCTGCGCTTTCCTGGAGAAACGCCAAAGGCAAACAACTCATGAAACATCTTGAACAGATCAAGCTCATCCAGGGCGGCATGGGCGTATACGTGTCCAATTGGCGGCTCGCCCGCGCGGTCGCCATGCAGCGCCCCGGCGAGACGGCCGGCACCGTTTCCGGTACGGCGCTCGATGTCGTCTATGTGCGGCTTTTGCAGCTCGGCGATCCCGGCGGCCATGCCCGGCGCGCCTTAAACGCCTTCGATGAAACATTCAGCGTGACGATCGGCGGCGATATCTGTGACCGCTACTTCATCGAGGGGGGCAAAGCGCCAGGCGATCGCTTTCGCAGCGCCCCGATGCAGGTTGTGCGCGCGCACGACGGCCGTACGAGTTTCCCCATCCCGGCCGCCGGCGGGACAACCGTGCCCTTTAAGCTGGATGACAACACGATCGCCCTGTTGATCGCCACCGGGTTCGCCGAAGTCTGGCTGGCCAAAGAGGGGCACACCGGCAATATATTCATCAACTTTCTCAACAAAATCGAGCTGCCCCTGATCTATGTCCTCTATGGCGCAATGCTGGCCGGCGTCGACGGCGTCATTGTCGGCGCCGGTAATCCGGAAGGGCTGCCCCTGCTCTGCAAGCAGTTGGCGCAGCACGAGGCGGTCGCCAATGAGATTTCGATGCTCTACCGCGAAAGCGGCGAAGCGTTCACGATCGACTTCAACCCCCGGCAGATAGCCGGCGGAAAATTGGCCGCCCGGCCGCTGGCAGCGCCCGCCTTCCTGGCCATCGTCTCGCTGGAACGCCTCGTGAAAGTGCTGGCCGAAAGCGACAGTGCGCCGCCGGACGGCTTCATCATTGAGCACCATACGGCGGGCGGCCACAACGCCAACCCGGTCGGCCCCATGGTCAAAGATACGCTCGGCCAACCCATTTATGGCGCCGGGGATGAAGCCGATCTGGCCGCCATTCGTGCCGTCGGGATCCCCTTCTGGTTAGCCGGGGGATATGGCAGCGGACCAAAGCTGCAGGAGGCGCTGGCCGCCGGCGCCTGCGGCGTGCAGTGCGGCACAGCATTTGCCCTGGCGGAAGAATCAGGCATGAAGCCGGAGTACAGAGCGGCGATCCTGGCCTCGCTGAAAGAGGGCATCACGGATGCCGACCTGGTGCGCACAACAACCTTCTCGCCAACTGGTTTTTCGTTCAAGGTCGTCCAGATCGCGGGCACCCTTGCCGATGACGAAGTCTATGCCGAGCGGCAGCGCATCTGTGATATCGGGATTTTGCAGCAGCGCGGCTTCAATAAAGCGGACGCATCTGGAGAGCGCACGCTCTTCCAACGCTGCCCGGCCGGGCCGACCACCGCTTTCATCAAGAACCGCGGGCTGGAGCGCAACACGGCCGAACGACGCTGTCTCTGCAACGGCCTGCTCTCCTGCGTCGGGCTGGGCCAGGTAAAAGAGATTCGCGGCGAACTGGTAGAAGAACCGGCCGTCGTGACCCTGGGCAACCATCTTGAAGGTGTGCGCCGCCTCTCGCGCCAGGGCCAGGTACCCTACCACGTCGAAGATGTCGTAAACGATATCCTCGGCTAGCTCGCTTCCAATGAACAGCGGCGCCGGCGCCTCCTTCCACTAAGCAGAAGGTGATCAAGCCATCTGAAAGCTGGCGAATTCCCCGCTAATGCGCTAGAAACCAGGATGGGTGGGACAACGACCATCAGACTTGTTTGATTGCCCCTCAATTACCAGGATTATGAAAAACCTATTTGGCAAAGAAGCGTTGGCCGCCAGGCGGTTCAATGATTGCTGCGCTTTACGGCAGACAGCCAACTAGGAAAGTAGAAAGCTAACCAAAGGAACCTACCATGCGTTTTGACCTACTTCACCCCCGCGACCAGCTGGTCGCCATTATGAATCGAATCTACCACAGCGGCATGACCACCCTCAGCGGCGGCAACCTGTCCATCAAGGACAGCAGCGGCGCCATCTGGATCACGCCATCCGGCATCGACAAAGGAAAATTGACGCCGAAAGATATTATGTGTGTCCTGGAAGACGGCACAGTCATCGGTCCCCATAAGCCATCGATTGAATACCCCTTTCACAGCAGGATCTACGAACTGCGGCCTGATTTCCGGGCCGTCGTACATGCCCATCCACCGGCGCTGGTCTCGTTCAGCATTATGCGCGAAGTGCCGGAGACGCGCATCATCCCCCAGGCGAACCGCCTGTGCGGCCCGGTGGGCTATGCGCCCTATGCGCTCCCCGGCAGCCAAAAGCTGGGTGAAAACATCGCGGCTACCTTCGCCGAGGGCTATAACATCGTCATCCTTGAAAATCATGGCATGGCCGCGGGCGGCGCCAATATACTCGACGCTTTCCAGCGCCTGGAAACGCTCGATTTTTGCGCGCGCACGATCATTCGCGCGCAGTCATTGGACGAAATCAACATCCTGTCTGAACCGGCGCTCAATTTGTTCGACCAGCGGCACAATGTACTGCCGGAATTCGTGCCGGCCACGCACAGCAGCCGCGAGCGGGAGCTGCGGCAGCAGATCGTGGAAATCGTTTCGCGCGCCTATGATCGCAAATTGATGATCAGCACCGAGGGCGTCGTCTCAGCACGGCTGGACGAGAACAGCTTCTTGATTACCCCAACGGGCGTCGACCGGCAGGCAATTGGGATTGAAGATGTGGTCCTGGTACGCAGCGGCGTACGCGAGGCGGGCAAACTGCCCAGCCGCTCGGTGAAACTACACCAGGCGATTTACGACAAAGACGCCGAGATCAACAGCGTGATGACAGCGCAGTGCCCTAATATCATGGCTTATGCGATCACGGCGACTGAATTTGACTCGCGCACCATCCCGGAAAGCTTCATCCTGCTGCGCGATGTGCCCATGATCCCCTTCAAGACACTGTATACCGAAGTGGACACGGTGGCTGATATGATATCGATCAATACGCCGGTGATCGTTGTGCAAAATGACTGCCTGTTGGCCGCGGGGACGAATGTACTGAATACGTTCGACCGCTTGGAAGTCGCCGAGTTCAGCGCGAAATCATTGATCGACTCAGCGACGCTCGGCCCCCTCGCGCCCATTGGGGATGCGGAGATAGAAGACCTGGAAAAGGCATTTGATTTGCATTGAGAATGCGTGCCTCGCCTTCGTTCAGGTTATGGAGGAAATCTTTTGCAGCCTGCACCTCGTTATCTGAGGCCATAACCAGCAGCGCGGCAGCACCGGCCAGGGTAACGCCGCCGGAGAGTACAGCCGCGGTCACACCAAGGGCCGTGCCTCATCCTGCGCCCTTGCCCGTATCACGCGCGCCGACCTCGCCAGTCTTCACTTGTCATCTTCCCAGGGAATGGGGCTGACATCATCATGATGCAGCGTGCGTTCGGCGAGGCGGTCGATGCGCATGATCAGGCGACATGCCGGGTCAGGACAGACAACGCGCGTGTCAGTCTCCATCCAATCGGCCGGATGACCCTGGCGCTGCTTGGCAGGCAGCAGGGGAACGGCCGCTTGCAGCGCATAGAGACAGAAATCCTGGCCATCAGGCATGGAGAGTTTGCCGCTGCGCAGATAGAAACGATCGCCAACGGCCATACTGCACGTACAGTGCCCCTCGATCTTTTCGACGATTATCTCTAGATCAAACAGTTGAAATGTATCCGTATCAGTCATGGTCACCTTGATAATGCACGGTGGACAGTGGGCAAGACGATTTCACCCAGCAGCGCCAGACCGCTCTCTGAACTCAGGCCGTGCGGCGTGCCCAATTCTATGCGATCGACGCCCGCTGCAAACAGGTCGAGCATCTGTTCGCTCAGATCGTCCGGTGTGCCGGCCAGAGCGAATTTAGCCAACAACTCATCGGAGATATAGGTAATCGCTTTATCGACGTCATAGTGCTTCATCGCCTCGCGTATGCCGTACAGCCGCTGCGGTTCAATCACCACAGTTGTATCCAGTTCAGCAACGACGGGCAGGTATAGGGCGACTTCGCGCCGCGCTTTTTGGCGAGCGGCACGGCCGTCTTTGTCCACCACAGTCACCGAACCACACACCACTTTTGCGGCAGCGTTCCGCTGCTTCAAGGAAGCCTTCAACTGCCGCGCCGCATCCGGGTTCGCCGTACCGCCGAGCTTGATCTCGGAAACAAAAGGCAAACAGGCGTCGATCGTTTTTGGTCCCCAACTGCCCAGCATAAAGGGAATGTCGGGGCGAATATGCTCCCAGCGCAAAGAATCGCCCCCTTGCAGCGGAAAGTGGTCACCCGCCAGGGGTTCTATATCCTGGCGCAGAAGATGGCGTACACAGATCAACGCTTCGCGCAGAGCGCTTACCGGCTGGGGCGGGTCAAGGCCGATGAAGTCAAGCCAGGCGCCGCGCGCAAAACCGCAGTACGCACGGCCGTTACTGGCGGCATCGATCAGCGCCAGATTTCCGGCGATATTGATCGGGTGCGAGGTGAACGGGTTAACGGCCGCTGGGCCAATCCTGACCGATTTCGTATGGCGGGCAATCTCCAGCAGCGGCAGCCATGCCGGCTGGTACAGCATATCGTTATAGACCGATACGCCATCGAAGCCATATGCCTCCGCCCGCGCGGCCAGGGAGCCGTAGGTACTGAGCTGCTTATCGGTCTGAAATGCCACGGATAGTTGCTTCATCAACCTGCCTTATTGGGGATGCGACGCTATTTCATGCGGATTTTCCCCTACTCCGCTGATCTATACAACCATGCAGCGGCGACTCCAAACGACCACGTGACCAAAGAAAGGTTGGCTAAAAGCAGCCTATGACGCGGTTCGATGCAGGCCAACATGGGTGAGCACGCTTCCTCACCTCAGACGCCGCTTTGCAGCCGGCAGGCCTTGCCAGAGCCCTGCTCCGCGACTGCGGATCATTGACTTGCCGCCCCAATCTATGGTAAATCTATACCAACACATTTACCATCCTCTGCACATACGGGTAGGGGCGTACCTCCGTGTACGCCCTGGATATGTTAGTCGCCACCATACCGCTTGATCCGCCGCTTATCGACAAGGGGGTAAAAAATGAACTGGCAGCAGTCACTCGATTGGCTACTGGAAATCGATCCCGAAAACCCCGGCGTGCGTTATTTCGCCCTCGCCGATCTACTCGAACGACCGGCCGATGATGGCGACGTACTCGCCGCCCGGCGCGATGTCATGGCCCATGGCCCGGTGCCAATCATTCTCGATAATCAGGCGCCGGAGGGCTATTGGGTGGAACTGGGGCCCGGCTACTATCCCAAATACCGCGGCTCCGCCTGGCAGATCATTTTTCTGGCGCAGCTTGGCGCGGACGGCAGCGACCCGCGCGTCCAGGCAGGCTGTGACTACCTCCTCGAGCACGCCATCTCACGTTTTGGCGGATTCAGCATGACCGGCACGCCGTCCGGCATGATCCACTGCCTGCAGGGCAACCTGGCAGCGGCGATGATTGACCTGGGGTGGCTTGGCGACAGCCGTCTAGACGGGGCACTGGATTGGCTGGCGCGCAGCATCACCGGCCAGGATATCGCCCCCGCTGAAGAGCGTTCAGCGCCCATTCGCTACTACCGCAGCGGCAACAGCGGCCCCGGATTCACATGCAGCGCCAATAACCACCTGCCCTGCGCCTGGGGCGCGGTCAAGGCGATGCTGGCGCTGAGCAAGGTGCCGCAAGCGGCGCGCACGCCGGCCATAGAGGCGGCGATGGAAAGGGGCGTGGAATTCCTATTGAGCAAAGACCCGGCAGCGGCGGATTACCCCATGGGCTACAGCGAAAAGCCCAATCGCAGCTGGTTCCGCTTCGGCTACCCTATCGGCTATGTCACTGACGTCTTGCAGAACCTGGAACTGCTGACCGCCCTGGATTTCGGCCGTGATCCGCGCCTTGCCAATGGGTTGGACTTCATCGCCGGCCAACGGGATGCGCAGGGTCGCTGGAAGATGGCATACAGCTATAATGGTAAGACCTGGGTCGACGTAGAAGAGAAAGGACAGCCCAGCAAGTGGGTCACGCTGAGGGCCTCACGTGTCTTAAAGGCAGCTGCCTGAGCAAGGAGCTCATATGATGAAACGACGTGAATTTTGTCGCCAACTAGCAATTGTCGGCGGCGCCGTTGTGTTGGCGCCGCTTATCAAAGGCTGTACACCCGACGGCGATCCAACGGCGGCACCTATCAGCCAGCCGCCAACGACAGCCCCAGCAACGGCCACTGCAACACCCCAGCCGGCGCAATCGCCGCTGCCAACGGCGACAGCGACCGATCCTGCCCAACCCCCTCAGCAATCCGTGGAAAACATCGCTGAAGATACCCCGCGGCCATCCCCCACAAGCGCCGTGCCGGCAGCCATAGTGGCGCTGGTCAAGACAACTGATCGCGCGCTGGGCGTGCGACGAGCCATTGAACTTTTCGGGCAGAACCCCGTTCGTGGCAGCCGCGTGCTGCTCAAGCCGAACTACAACAGCGCAGATGCCGCCCCGGCCTCCACCCACCCCGACATCCTGCGTTCCCTGGTCTTGGAAATGAATGAAATGGGCGCGCGCGCCATCACCGTCGGCGAACGCAGCGGCATGGGCGATACGCGCGCCGTCCTGACGCAGACAGGTGTGTTCGACCTTGCCGGCGAATTAGGCTTTGATACGGTGCTCTTTGATGAACTGGATGAGCAGGCGTGGGTCGTCCAGCAGTCAAGCGATTTTCACTGGCCGTCGGGATTCGCCGTGCCCAGGATTCTGCTCGACAGCGAGTGCGTGGTGCAGACCTGCAATCTGAAGACGCACCGCTACGGCGGGCACTTCACGATGTCGTTGAAAAACTCCGTGGGTCTTGTCGCCCGCACAGTTCGCACGGGCAGCTACAATTACATGGAAGAACTACACAATTCCGCGCAGCAGAGACAGATGATCGCCGAGGTGAACACCTCCTATGCACCCGCGCTCATTGTTGTAGATGGCGTTGACGCTTTCGTAGACGGCGGGCCGGCTCGCGGCAGGATGGTCAGCCCTTCAGTCGTGCTTGCCGGAAACGATCCGGTGGCTGTCGATGCCGTGGGCGTAGCCATACTGCGGCTGTTCGGCACGACGCCGCAGGTCAGCCAGGGCAAGATCTTTGAGCAGGAACAGATCGCACGGGCGGTGGAGCTTGGACTGGGTATCGGTTCTGCGGAGCAAATCAGAATCGTGACCGGCGACCCCGAGAGCGCCGCCTACGCCGGCCAGATCAGCCAACTCCTGTCCTAGCCGGCAGCCTCCAAACTTTGCCGGCTTCAAAAAGCTCTGTCAAAAAAGCATAAGCCTCTTGATTTGGATTCCCATATACGGAACCCATCGTCTTACTCCCCATCATTGAAATAAATGGTCCCAGGAGCAAAGCCTGGAAATATTGAGCCGCGGCACCTCCGGCACAGACATAAATCCCCTCCGGGCTTAAGGCACGCTTATCGTCCGAGAGTGGATGATATCCCCCCAACGGCAGGAATCAGGTCATCATGCTGTCCACTTTCGGTGAAATCTTCGCGCGTGAAATCAATGACATGGTCTGCCCCTATAGAGCGCACCATGTCCAATTTCTTCGTGCAATGAGGGGAAACAAGCCCTACTCAATTATGGCGCATGTCGTACAATGGGTGATTATGAAGACACGGGCTGTGATGCGCCTGATCAACAACCTGGAATCCACAGCCAGTAACATCTGCGCATTGGCGCCTGAGGGCGGCGAGAGACCGCCTCCAACTACATGCTGACGATTTATTTCATTTACGGGCTCGCGTTTTTCTGTCTTGGCCTGGCGGCTGCGCTTGAAGCACGCCGGACGAGCGATCTGCCGCTCAGCCGGCAGCTGCCCTGGCTGGCCGCTTTTGGTTTGAGCCACGCCGTGGTCGAATGGGCCGATATGTTTCTACTGGCCACGCCCGACGGGCCTTATCAAGCATTTCTACTGGGGCTGCGAACACTTCTCCTGCCCATTTCGGCGATTTTCCTCATTCGCTTTGGCGCCGGCTTGATCGGTGAGGTGGGCCCGCTGCCGAAAGGATTGTGGTTTTTGCCGTTGATTCTGATCGCGCCGGCGGCGCTCCTGACAGCCCTTGCGCTGGTTTCGGCCACCCAGGATCCGGTTATCGCCATCGACGTCTGGTCTCGCTATCTGCTCTATTTCCCAGGCTGTCTCCTGGCCGGTATCGGTTTCTTACGCCAACGAAACTCGCTCACAAGAGCGGGGATTGACAATGCCGGAAATCTGATGCTTGGTGCAGCGTTGATCTTCTTTTTCAATGCCCTTGTTGCCGGGCTTATTGTCCCCGAGTCACCGTATGGTATCGCGCCGTGGCTGAATTACAGGTCGGTAATGGCAGCGACCGGCGTGCCGGTGCAGTTCTGGCGTATGCTCTCGGCTGTCACCTTGACGATCCTGGTCGTTCGGGCGATGGATGTTTTCGAGACAAATCGCAAGCAGCAGCTGGCAGCCTCAGAAGAGCAGCGCATGGCGACCCGGGAGATTTTGCGCGAAAGCGAAGAGCGTTTTCGCACAGTTTTCGAGATGGCGCCCTTCGGCATGGATATCGTGGCCCCTGATGGACGGCCGATTCAGTCCAACCATACCTTGCAGCAGATGCTGGGCTATACAGCCGATGAACTGCGCAGCATGGTCTACCTGGAATATACGCATCCGGATGACGTAGAGAAAAGCGCGCAGTTGGTACGCGAAATAGCCGAGGGCAAACGCAAATCGGCGCAGTTAGAGAAGCGTTACTATAACAAAGATGGATCCCTGGTATGGGCGCATGTTGCTGTTTCAGGTGTTCGCGATCCTGACGGCCAGATCCGGTATTTCGTGGCCATGGTGGAAGATATCACCGAGCGCAAACGCATCGAGGAAGCACTGCGGGTCGAACGTGAACAAGTGCAAATGGCCAAACTGCTGGCCACATCGACCGCCCGCAAAACGGCCGAGACATGGTTCGATGCCCTGGTGGAGATCAGCCGCCGCATCTCCAGGATGGAGAACATCGACGAGGTCCTCCTGCACATCATCAGGCAAACACAGGATCTGCTCAAATGTGATACGGTATCTTTCGGTTTGCTGGATGATTCTGGCCGGCTGCAGTTAGAGTATCACGCCATAGGGGATCGCGCGCAGGTCATCAATCCACCACTGGCCTTTGAAAATGAGCCTCTGCTGCAGGTACTGAACTCCGCGCGTTCCCGCCGTTATCCGCAGGATGTCGAAGGGCCAGATGCGGTCTGGAACTGCCCGACTGTCGCGGAATCGATTCAGAACGCGGCCGCCGTTCCTCTGCGGTTCGACGGCCGTCTGGTCGGCGGCATGTGGGTTGGTCGTTTTGGCGCGCAATCATTCACGCTCACCGATCTGGCAGGATTGGAAAGCATCGCTGATCAGGCGGTCATCGCCCTGCAGCATTCGCTCATGGCCGCCCGGCTGCAGTCATTGGCCGTCCTGGAAGAGCGCTCCCGTATCGCACGCGAGATGCATGATGGGCTTGCCCAGGTTTTGGGCTATTTGAGCCTGGAAGTGCAGACACTCGATGCCCTGGTGCGCGGTGGAGAGTATGAAAAGGCGCTTGCTGAACTGCAGCAAACACGCGAAAACATCAAGATCGCGCAGGCGGATGTGCGCGAGAACATCCTCAGCCTGCGCACGACCCTGGCTGACGGCACAGGCATCGTCTCCGCCCTGGAAGAATACGTGACTGAATTTGGCCTGCAGACTGGCAGTAGGACCGAATTAGTAACTGAGATCGACAGCGATCTGAAGCTGTCTCCCCTCGCTGAAGTTCAAATGGTGCGCATCGTGCAGGAAGCGCTGGCCAATGTTCGCAAGCATGCCCGGGCTGACCATGTGCAGGTCCTGCTATCAGAGTATAATGACTGTCTGGAGATCACCATCACCGACGATGGGATCGGCTTTCTACCCTCCGACAACTCCCGCCATTTCGGGCTGCAGACCATGGCTGAACGGGCTGAGATAGCCGGTGGCAGTCTAACTATCCGCTCAATGCCGGGTGAAGGCACAAAGGTCGATTTGCGGCTGCCGCTGCTCTAGCAGCAGGCGTTTATCGCGCAGAGGCTTGATATCATGCTGCCCATGAGAGTATTGGTCGCCGATGACCACCGCCTGTTTCGACAGGGCTTAATCAATCTAATGAGCACACGGCCCGACATCCTCGACGTTGTCGGCCAGGCGGAATCTGGCGCGCAGGCGGTTACAATGGCCAAGCTGCTGCAGCCTGACCTGGTGCTGATGGATATCTACATGCCTGATGGGGACGGCCTGCAGGCCGCCGCCGCGATTCGCCGCCAGGTGCCTGAGGCGAAAATCGTCATGCTCACCGCCTCGGAGCTGGATGAACATTTTCAGGAGGCGATCCAGCTGGGCGTTGTTGGCTATCTCTTGAAAGATCTGGATGCCGCAGAGCTGTTTAGTCTGATCGAGGGCGTAGAACGGGGGGAAGCGGCGCTGACCAGCGCGATGGCGGCCCGTTTGCTCAAGAACGCAGCCAACCGCTCACAAACTGGCGGCCGGCCGGAGGAAGTGCTGACTGAGCGTGAAATCGAAGTACTGCGCATCCTGGCCAAAGGGGCCAGCAATCCGCAGATCGGCCGTGAACTCAATATCACGGTGAACACCGTCAAGACCCATATCAAACATATCCTCGCCAAGCTGCACCTGGAAAACCGCACCCAGGCCGCAGCCTACGCCGTAGAGAAGCGCTTGACCAACGACCATTGATCCTGACGGCCGCGGCCATACCACCAGGCAGCCCGCCTAACCTATTGATTCGCAGACAAAACATCCCGCTCCGGGCGAGATATCGCCCACCTGGGTGATACAAGATTGCTCCATAGGGCGATGCATTCCAGCGGCGCTGCCGCTATGCTGGCCCTACGGTTTTGCCGGCATCCTGGCTGGATCGCTTGTGGCTGCCGGTCGTCGATACACCCCGTCCTGTGAATTAGCGAGATGAAAAGATGTATGTAAGGACAGCGGTCATCAGCATATTCTTCCTACTCCTCCTGGCCGGCACCGCCTGTCAGGAAAACAAAGCGCCCGCAGAGGAAACGCTGTCAGCGGGGCCAGTCAGTTCACCTACGGCCGATCCGGCCAATCAGGACGAGGAGTGGGACAATTGGCAAAAAAGCCCACATGCCAAGACGTATGACTTGGGCAAAGGGCCGAATACCTACTGCAGCCAATGCCACGCGCCGCGCAATTGGGACCCACAGGCGGTCATCGACCCCCCGCCAAACTGTGTGTCCTGCAAATTCGCCTTTGAGGATGAGCCGCGCATCGCCGCCGGCAACCCGCTGGTGCCCGTCAATGAATGGGTCGATATCCGCTGCGACGTTTGCCACCAGGTGGATAAAGGGGTGGCTGATCCGCTGCCCGTCTGGTGGGATCAGGCAGCGGGCCAATATGCGCCCGTCGCCAGCGCCACAGAACAGTGCGAGAAATGCCACAAGGATACGGAGACGATCCGCCACCGGCGGGAACTGGGTGATGAAGCGCACGCCGATTTCGAATGTACCGAGTGTCACGACGCGCACAGCGTAGCCGCGAGCTGCGCCAATGAAGCGTGCCATGCCGCTGTGAGTATGGACGACGTGTCGGATGATGCCGCCCTGGCGGAGGCCGCAGAAGAAGCGGCGATTACGATGCACAGCGCGGAACATACGGCCGTGGCCTGTGTCGCCTGCCACGATGCTTCCGGCCTGGAAGTGGGCCCCCTGGAAGAAGGAGGGCGCTGGACGACCTGGCGCACAACCGAGCTCCTGGGCCGCACCAGCACGAACTCCTACCAATCCCACGCCGTCGGTCTGCAGGTCGACTGCCTGCGCTGCCATTTCGAGGGCAACCCCTGGAACCTGGGAGTGGTGGATTCGCCAGGCAGCGTGCAGGAATAAGAACGCCGCTGATTCGCGCATTAAATCAGGTACAGGTATGATCCGCCAGCCGACCGGCATTGGTCAACAAGCTGGCATTAATGAAACGCCGCGGCCCCATTGGGCCGCCGGTACTAAAGTGAGAAAAATGGAAAACAACGCTGCCGCACAACCACTCAACAACTGGACCGATATCCTGACCGCTGAAGCTTTGGCTTTTGGCTTCTTCAATCGTGTCTTCTATGAAAAACCAAATGGTGAGTTCATCAATACCCTGGTCAGTGAAGATCTCTTTGCACAATGGCCTTTGGGCACCGAAGATGAATCAACGGTCACGGGCCTGGCTGTCCTGCAGGAGTTCTGCGCCGGCTGGCAGGAAGATGAACTGAAGGCGCTAAAAAGAGATTACCAGCAGTTATTCATCGGACCAGATCGCCTCCCCGCCCCGCCATGGGAATCCGTCTATCTCAGCGTTGAGGGGCTTGTGTTCGAAGAGCAGACAGCGGCCGTGCGCCAGCTTTACGCCGACTATGGGCTGCAGGCGGCCAATCTATTTAAGGAGCCTGACGATCATTTCGGTCTGGAAATGGCCTTCATGGCCCACCTCTGCACGCTGGGCCTGGAAGCGGTCGGCCGTGGCGATGTAGAAACAGTGCAGCTGCATCTCGAAGCCCAGCAAGATTTCTTACGCGATCATCTGCTGCTCTGGGGGCCAGAGTTCCTCAACCGCGTGATCGACAGCGCCCGTACCGCTTACTATCGCGGCGCAGCTTACTTGGCGCTCGGCTGCCTAGCCGGAGCAGCCCAACGGCGCGGGTTAGAAATCGATCGAGATCAGGGAAAGAAGTAGTAGACAGACAGCAAAAGCCAGGCAGATCTCGACCCACAGATCACGGGTGACCAGGGGCATAACCGCCTGGCTGCTGCGCCATGCCGCGCCGCTCCATGCCCTTCCTTCATCAAGCCAAGCACCCCTGTTAACCATTCAAAAATTCACTAATTGACCCTCTTCTCTGCCCCCAGAGATCAGGCATTTCGCGCATCTTTGGCCCGAAATCGAGCCAAGGGCGCAGCTGCCAGGCATCTGCTTCGCCAATATCACCCAGTCGGGTGATAACAGATTGCTCCACCGGGCGATGCGACGCAGGGGCGTTTGCCATATCCTAACCCAAGAATATTCGTGCGCATCGTCGCACCTATTCGTTTTAGTGGATGACTATCAGACTTATCTTTTACACAGGGCAGAGGTGCTTATGGGGAAACGTAGTGGCGGCTTATTTGTGGAAGATTTCAAGATAGTGTGTTGTTTCTAGCTAGGAGAAGCCTTACATGGGTGAAAACAATTTCCTCAAAGAGACCCTCGACAACACCGTTCTGACCAGGCGCAGCTTCCTTAAGTGGAGCGCGGCGCTTGGCGGTAGTGCGGCGTTAGTTGGGGGTGGTTTGACACTCGGGTTACAGGCGGCACAAGATTCTTCACCTGGCGCAAAGGTAGTTTGGAGCTCCTGCAATGTGAACTGCGGCAGCCGCTGCCCACTGCGCCTTTTCGTTGAAGATGGCCAAATCACTCGAGTCGAAACCGATAACACGGGCGATGATGAGTACGGCATGCATCAGGTTAGGGCCTGCGTGCGCGGCCGGACCATCCGCAAGCGTGTCTATGATCCAGATCGTCTCAAGGTCCCGATGAAGCGCGTGGGCAAACGTGGTTCAGGCGACTTCGAAGAGATTACATGGGAAGAAGCGTTCGATACCATCGCCGATAGTATCGAGAGCATCGTCAAAGAGTATGGCAACGAAGCCATCTACATCAATTACGCGACCGGCACCCTGGGTGGCGCTGTGGCCAAGAGCTGGCCTCCTGGCGCTTCACCCTTTGCACGGTTAATGAATACATATGGTGGTTATCTCAACCACTACGGCACGTACAGCGCTGCCCAGATTGCCGCAGCAGGTCCCTATACCTTCGGCGGTTGGGCGGGCAACAACAGTATGGCCGACATCGTCAACAGCAATTTGGTCGTCCTCTGGGGGGATAACCCAGGAGCAACCCGGATGAGCGGCGGCGGCATCATCTATGATCTGCAGCAGGCGATGCGCAACAGCAACGCCAAGTTCATCCATATTGATCCACGGTACAGCGACACGGCCGTTTCTGTGGCCGATCAATGGATTCCCATTCGCCCCGGAACGGACGCGGCCCTGGTTAACGCCATCGCCTACGTCCTGATCACCGAAGATCTCGTAGACCAGGAATTCCTGGACAAATATACCGTCGGCTTTGATGAAGATCATATGCCGGAAGGTATCCCGCCCAACAATTCCTACAAATCCTACATCCTCGGCCTCGGCGAGGATGGCGTCGTCAAGACGCCAAAATGGGCATCCAAGATAACAGGGATCCCGGTCCCCGTCATCGAGAAGCTGGCCCATGATATCGGCTTGAGCACACCTGCCTACCATGTCCAGGGCTGGGGCATCCAGCGCCAGGCCAATGGTGAGCAAGCATGCCGATCCGTATTCATGCCCGCGATCCTGACCGGCCAGGTTGGCCTCCAGGGCGGCAGCACAGGCGCCCGTGAAGGCGGCTACAGCATCCCCTTCGCCAAGTTTCCCAACGCTGCAGAACCCGGTTGAAACATCCATCTCCGTCTTCTTATGGACCGATGCCATCTATCGCGCCGAGGAAATGACTGCCTTGGCTGATGGCGTACGCGGCAAAGACAAGCTGGACGTCCCGATCAAGTTCATCTGGAACTACGCCGGCAACTGTCTCGTCAACCAGCATTCGAATCATGCGCGGACCGATGAAGTATTGGGTGACGATACCTTGTGCGAAATGGTCGTTGTCATCGACAATCACATGACCTCCAGCGCCAAATACGCCGACATTCTGCTGCCCGATCTGACCAACTGGGAACAGGATGACCTGATCCCGCAGGGGAGCGCGAGCGCCATGGGCTACGCGATTTTCGCCAGCCAGGCGATCGAACCCATGTACGAGTGCAAGGGCATCTATGAGATCTGCTCAGAAATCGCCAAGCGATTAGGGGTTGAACAGGAATTCACTGAAGGACGGACCCAGGAAGAGTGGCTGCGTTGGATGTATGCCGCGGCGCGCGAAAATCTGCCCGCCCTACCTGATTACGACACGATGAAACAGCAGGGTATCTTCAAGCAGACGAACCCTGGAGACCCGCCTGTCGCCTATAAGTCTTTCCGCGAGGACCCCACCGCAAATCCATTGGGCACGCCCTCTGGCCTCATCGAAATTTTCTCCGAAAGACTCGATGAAATCAGCAAGACCTGGGAACTGCCAGATGGGGATATCATCTCCGGTTTGCCCATCTACGCGCCAACCTGGGAAGGCCCATCTGATCCGTTGATCGAAACGTACCCGCTGCAGATGATCGGCCATCATTACAAGCAACGCACCCACTCGACCTATGGAAACGTTGACTGGATGCAGCAGGCCGCTCCGCAGGTCGTGTGGATCAACACCCTGGACGCCCAGTCGCGCGGTATTGAACATGGCGACATGATCAAGGTCTATAACGATCGTGGAGAACTCGTTCTGCCGGCAAAAGTGACCCCGCGCATCATGCCCGGCGTGACCTCGATTCCGCAAGGGGCATGGTACGCGCCGAATGAGCAGGGCGTGGATGAAGGGGGCAGTATAAACACCCTGACTTCATGGCGGCCGTCACCTTTGGCGAAGGGTAATCCACAACATACCAACCTCGTGCAGATAGAGAAGGCATAAGGAGAATAGATATGAGTACACAATATGCTTTTTACTTTGACTCCACTGCCTGCACCGGGTGTAAAGCGTGCCAAACAGCTTGTAATGACAAATATGATCTGGAAGTTGGCCAAATCTGGCGCAAGGTATATGAAGTCTCCGGCGGCAATTGGAAAAAAGTTGGCGATACGTTCCTGAACGATACATTTGCCTACTACCTTTCCATGGGCTGCAATCACTGTGTTAACCCCATATGTAAAGAAGTCTGCCCGGCCGGAGCCATTACGAAAAGAGCTGATGGTCTTGTGATTATCGATCAGGATCAATGTATCGGCTGTCGCTTGTGCGAGTGGGCCTGCCCCTACGGCTGCCCGCAGTACAATGATGAAGTCGGCAGAATGGGCAAATGTACCGGATGCAATGATAAGATCGATGCTGGTGATAAGCCGCAGTGTGTGACTGCTTGCCCCTCGCGTGCGCTCGATTTTGATACCATCGAAGCGCTCAGGGAGAAGTATGGCGACATCGGCGGCACCTACGAAGCCGCTGAAGTCTATCCCTTACCCGATTCGAACCTCACGCTTCCGGCATTGTTTATCAATCCGCACAAGGACGCCATTAATATCGAAGGCTCCGAAGCGAAGATCGCCAACATGGAGGAGGTGTGATATGCAAGTCAATGAATGGGCACTAGTTGCTTTCACCATTCTGTCACAAATGTCGGTTGGCACCTTCCTGGTGCTGGGCGTCGTCTATTTCTTTGCACGCCGCAAGTGGGGTGTAGAGGCTGCCGACAAGCTCAGTGACCGCGCTCTCCTGGCTATCGGGCCGGTGATCATCCTGGCCTTCATTGCCTCGCTGTTCCACCTGGGAAATCCGTTCAACGCCTATCGCGCGGTATCGAACCTGGGGGCTTCATGGTTGAGCCGTGAGATCCTGTCCGGCGTGTTGTTCGCCATCACCGGCGGACTTTTCGCGCTCATGCAGTGGCGCAAGATCGGCTCTAACACCCTGCGCACGATCATTGCCGTGATAGCGGCGCTGATCGGGCTCTTCTTCGTCTACGCCATGTCGAATGTTTACATGATGCGTACGGTGCCCACCTGGAATACGTGGTACACCCCGGCGTCATTCTTCACGACCACCTTCTTGCTGGGCGCTATGGCTGTTTCGGCAGCCTATGTGGCTACCTATGCTTATCTGTCGAAGCAAGAAACCGGACAATGTCGAAGCGCAGAGCGAAATGCTGCGATCAGCACTCTACTGGATAGCGATCGCCTCGGTCGTCCTGCTGGGCGTGGAATTCGTGATCATTCCTGCCTACCTGGCCTATATGTATACGGGTGCGCCGTCAGCGATAGTCACCCTGCGTGACGTGATCACTGAATATGGCGGTGTGTTCATCATGCGCCTGATCCTGGTCTTCATAGGCGCAGGATTGTTGGCCGTCACCCTGGTGCGCAATGTGGCCACACCCGGACATGAATCGAGCCTGGCGGTCTACGCCTACACAGCGTTCGCGCTGGTCTTGGTTTCCGAGGTACTCGGCCGTTTCCTGTTCTTCGCATCGTTCTCGGGGCTGGGTCTCCAGTAACCCATTAGAATAGTAAACGTGGGCGCGAGAAATCGCGCCCATGTTTTCTAACCCACATGGAAACCGGCTGATGCTATCTCTAGCCAGACGTTTCTTTCTCCTCTCACTTGCCGCACTCATCCTTGGTGCGGCTTTGCTGCTCTTTATCGGCATCACCCTGCCCCCCGCCGGACCGGCCAAAGCTGCGCAGGACGGGACGCCGGCCGCGCCAACGGCGACCCCGCACGTGGCGACGGCCGAAGAACTGCTGGCCGCCAAGGCGGAATGGTCGGAGTCGGCGCATGCGGACACATTCGACAACGGCCAGGGGGCAAACACAACCTGCGCGCGCTGTAAATCACCCCTGAATTGGGATCCGCTGGCGCCGGCCGCGCCAATGGCCCTCGACTGCGCCTCCTGTAAACGGGTTCCCGGCCAACCACGCCCCGAACTGGAAGGCGGCATCCCTGTAGAAAAAGCGGATTGGCACGACATCGGCTGCGAAATCTGCCATGAACCATCCGGCGATTCTTTCATGACCTCTATCGCCTATTGGGACAATGCCAGCCAACAGTATCAAGAGGTTGAAGACGCCCAGGAACTGTGCGAGCAGTGCCACGAAGGGCGGCATGGTTTTGAAGTTATCGAAGAACAGATAGCCTCCGCTGTCCATCAAGATTGGGAGTGCACCCGCTGTCACGGCGCGCACGGCGAACCGGCAACGTGTGAAGCGTGCCATGATGTCACCCAAGGCGCGGCCGTAGAAGATCACCAGCGCCATCCCATGGTCAACTGCACCGCCTGCCATGACCGCGGCCAACTGACCATCGTCCAGGATTTGGACCCTGATTCACGCTTTTACGGCAGCTATATCCCCATCCGCTACGCGCACACCTTGACATCCTGGCCGTCCCACAATCTGCAAACGGCCGTTGACTGCCGGCGCTGCCACCACCGGCCAAACGAGTACTTTCCGGCCGTAGCCAACCAGACCGGCTGCGACGCGACCGGCTGTCACGATCAAGGGGCTGTCCTGCATTGGTGCCCGCTCTTCAAACGGGACCCGCCCCCTGAAGGTGCGCAGACACCATGACACGCCGCGATAGTATCCTCTTCGCCGGCGGCCTGCTCATCTTATTCAGCCTTGCGCTGGCGCCCCTCGTCGCTGCCCAAAAAGAGCTGCAGCTGATGATCATTTCACCCAGCAACGGCGAGATCTTCTACGCCAGCAAGCTGGGCTATATCGTCGCCATCCCAATCACCGGCCAGGTGACCGTCGCCGAAGGGTCTCCGGAAGCAGTTGAAGTCCAGCTGACAATCGACTCGTTCCATGAGGGATCTGTGCGCCTGACCACGCAGCCTGACGAGGATGGCTTCTTCATTTTTTACCTCGATCTAAACCCGGAGAACTTACCCTTGCCCACGGTCGGCGAGCGCTTCTTTGATTACTCCGTCAACTGTCCCGACTGCCATTTTTCGTCGGAAGCGGCGCTGCCCTTGGGCCAGGTTGACCTGCAGATCATGGCCGTTCATCCCGACGGCACGCAAACCACGGCGGAACGGCATGTCACCGTCGATCGCAGCGAACTGGCCACTCTACCGGTGCAGGTCATCCTCGACGGCGGCGCAGATTTCGCCATAGACAATATCCCCGTGCAGGCAGAAGCGCGCCAGTATGATTGGCGCGGCCGTCTCTTCCGCGAACTGACCAGCGCCGACGGCCGTGTCGACCTCAACGTTGAAGTCCTCACCCAGCGCGAGACGATCTACTACGTCAGCGTGCCGCCAACCATGATCAACAACCGGCGCTACCAATCGGCGGAGACGACGACGCTCACCATCCCCCCCGGGGCCGGCATACTCGATCCCGTGACCCTGGCCGTCTATGTCGAAAACGGCAGCATCAACGGCCGTGTACAGGCCTCACCCGATCTACCTGCCGGGATCGACCTGGACGGCGACGTCCTGGCCGTTGCCCTGCCCGGCGGCCTCATTTACAACCAGGCGCCGGCGCAAGACAGCAGCTTCGCCTTCAGCGGGCTGCCGCTGGGCAGCTATCTGCTGACCGCCGATAACGAAGAAAGCGGCGGCAGCTGGGCCGCCCAGGCGCAGGAACTCGATCTCCTCGAACAATCCGCCGTCGAATCTTCCGTCCTGATCAACAAGACTTCCGGCACGCCGCTGCACGGCCGTTTGATCGACGAAAACAGCGCTCCCATCTCCTTCGCCTGGCTCGCCGAGCCGGGCCAACCTTACAGCGGCCACGTCTCGCCGCTCAACGGCCAATTTGAACTGAACGCCGCTGACGGGGAAGCGCGGCCTATCCAGGTGACAGCGCCCGGCTATTGGAGCGAGACGGTACAGCTGAAAGGGGGCGCGCCGCAGGAAATCGCTTTGCGGTCACGGCCCGACCTGCGCACGATCCCCTGGGGTGATGGCCGGCTGTTCATCCCCCCGGAAAGCGTGACCATCGAGGAGGGTGACGTCTTCTCCCTGGTTCGCGGCTGGGTATGGGGCGCCAACGGCCGTTCCGATCCCTTCCTGATCAACCTGGAAGGCGCGGAACTGGCCGTAGAGGCGGCTGATTTCGCCCTGGAATACGTGCCGGGCGACGTCTCCTGGCTATACGTCAATGACGGCACGGCGCAGTTCACCAGCCGTGAAGGGGTTGTCCAGCAGATCGAAGCGGGCGAGATGATGGCCCTCGGCGACGGCGTCCCCGCCCCCTACCCGGTCAGCGCAGACGAGCGCGTAATTCGCCTCTTCCGCGAAGGGCGCAAGCCGGCATCGCTGCTGCTGGCGGAAAGTGAACCGACGGCCGTGCAGCGTGCAGGCGCCAGCGCCGCCAAATTCGGGCAGGACCTCAGCCAGATCATCGTCGCCGTCTTCTATTCCTTGATCCTGCTCTCCGTCGCCGCCGTCCTGCTCCTCGCCGTTCGCCGTCTATTTCAGGTGAGAAAATGAGCATGAATTTCGCGGCCAGCATCCTCATCTCCATGGCCCGCTCAGCGGCGGAACTGGCCGAATCCGGCGGCAGCGGCCTGCTGCTCGACCAAGCCTCCTGCCTGCACAGCCGTGACAAATTCTCCACCTGCGCCATCTGCGTCGATGCCTGCCCGGTGTCCGCCCTGGCCGCGGAGCAAAGCGAGGGCACGACAAGCATCACCCTCGATACAGAAAGCTGCGCCAACTGCGGCTTATGCGCGCGCCTCTGCCCAGTAGGCGCGCTCACCATCCGTGATGGCGCCGCCGAACTACTGGCCCTTGTCTCGCAGCAGGAAAAGCGCCATATCGTCGAGCTCGTCTGCGACCACCATCCAGCGGCGGAAATTGGCCCGCCGCAAAGCGACCTGGTCGTGCGCAGCCGAGGCTGCCTCGCCGCCTTGGGGCCGTCACTGTTCATGAGCCTGCTGGCCCTGGATGTCACCCATATCCTGCTGCGTCTCGACGCCTGTCACGCCTGCCCGCTGGGCCAGGCGCAGGACCAGATAAGCCGCTGCGCGGCGCAGACAGAAGCGCTGCTTAACAGCAGAAACGGCCGTGGCTCGCCGCTGACGCTGTTGAAAAACAGAAACGACGCGTGGCCTTCGCGCACCGTCCGCTCACTCAAGATGCCCGCCAAATCACGCCGCGATTTCTTCCGCTCCTTCATGGGCCCCCAGGACCTATCCCCTGCGGCGCGCCTCTTGATGTTGGAAGATCTGCCCGAAGAAGGCAAGGCCCCGCCCGCGGAACGGCAGCGTCTGCAGCTCGCCCTATCGATCCTGCCTGTGGAACTGCTTTCCCAGGAGCCGCTGCATGCATTCGGCCTCTCGATGATCGACGCCGGCGACAGCTGCAACGCCTGCCGCAGCTGCGAACGCGTCTGCCCGACGGGGGCGATGCAGTTCGCGATCGATGAAGCGGACCATTATGCGCTCATCTTCGACGCCGGCCCCTGTACCAACTGCGCCGCCTGCATCGATTTGTGCGAGCCCGGCGCCCTGCAGCGCGGCCGTACACCGGCCTTAATTGATTGGTTCAACGGCCCGCAAACGCTGCGCGGCGGCCCCTTAAGCCGCTGCCCGCGCTGCGGCGCCGGTTTCGCCGGAGAATCGGCGTCAGGCCTCTGCCCCGTCTGTGATTTCAGGCAGAAAAACCCATTCGGCAGCCGCCTGCCGCCGCAGGTGCATGGAAAATCAAAACCGCCCGGGGAAGGTGACATTCGTCACTAGGAAAACAAGTTCGCCGGGTGTATGCTTGCCTTAACAATAGAAAATCCGAGCCATTCCGCCTCAGGCATCGCGCAAAGGTGGATTGGCCGAGTCATAGGTTGGTCATACGTCATCAATGCAGCCTGTGACAAAGGGTTCCCGCGGAAACGCGGTGACCTCCCGAAACCTCGCGCTGCGGCGTGGGGTGGAATTGGAAAGGAAACGCTATGTCGAATCTCGTCGATGCGCCGGCTGACCTGCTGGCGAATCTGCTAAGCGGAAGGGACGAGCCCCCGCACTTAATTATCATCACCGGCCCCTCAGGGTCAGGCAAAACCACCTACTGCCTGCAGCTCGCCGAGCAAGCGCGCGCCGCCCACCTGCGCGTCTGCGGCCTCATTGCCCCTCCCGTCTACCAAAACGGCCGAAAAACCGGCATCGATCTGGTCGAGCAAGCGCACGGCGCCTGCCGGCGGCTGGGCGTGCGGCGCGGCGCCGGCCAGGCCGGGATCAAGATGAGCAGCTGGCTGATCGATCCTGCTGTTTTAGCCTGGGGCGACCAGCTGCTGGGCAGCCTGCCGGCCGGCGACATCCTCTTCATCGATGAGCTGGGACCGCTGGAGTTCGCCCGCGGCGAGGGGCTGCAGGCGGGCCTGCGCCACATCGACGAAGGCCAGATTCCAATCATCATCGCTGTCATCCGCCCCTCCTTCCTGGCCGCGGCCCGCCAGCGGTGGCCGTGGGCCACGGTGCTGCCCCTGGAAATCCGGCAGGCGGCAGGAGCAGGCGCATGATCCAGGTCCGCGATCTCACGGTGCGGTATGGCCCGATTCCCGCCCTTGATGTGCCCCACCTCGATCTGGCGCAGGGCGAGTGCGTGCTGGTCAACGGCCCCTCCGGCTGCGGCAAGAGCACCCTGGCGCGCGTCTTCAGCGGCCTCATCCCGCACGCCATGCGCGCGCAGATGACGGGCAGCGTGCGTATCGCCGGCCTGGAAGTGGCCGACCACTCCGTCGCCGAACTCGCCCAGCATATCGGCACCGTATTTCAAAACCCGGCCACGCAGCTCTTCCATCTGCGCGTCGAAGATGATGTCGCCTTCGGGCCGCGCAATTTGGGCCTCGCCGAAGAAGCGGTGGCGGAGCGGGTGAATTGGGCGCTGGACGCGGCCGGGATCAGCGACCTGCGCACGCGCAACCCCGCCGAATTATCGGGCGGCCAGAAGCAGCTGGTGGCGATTGCCGCCAGCCTGGCCATGCAGCCCCGCATTCTTGTCCTCGACGAACCGACGGCCTCGCTCGACGTCAGCAGCACGGCCAACGTCCTGGCCGCCCTGCGCCGGCTGCGCGCCGAGTATGCGCTGACGATCGTGATCATCGAACACCGCATCGCCGAGGTGGCCCGGCTGGCCGAGCGCATTCTGGTCATGGACGAGGGACGCATTGTCGTCGATGCGCCGCTGAACGAGGTGCTGGAAGATCGCAAGTTCCTGCGCCGCATGGGACTGCGCCGCCCCGTTGACGCGCCCCTGGATTCATGGCAGTCGCTGCTCGTCCCCAACGGCCGTCCGCCCGACAATGCCGCCCCCCTGCTCTCGCTGCAAGGGATCTCCGCCGGCTACAACGGCCGGCCAATCATCGAGGGGCTCGACCTGGCGCTCTACCCCGGCGAGTTTGTGGCCCTGGTCGGTGACAACGGCGCCGGCAAATCGACGCTCGCCCTGGTGGCGGCCGGGCTGCTCAAACCCTCCGCCGGCTCGCTGCATTATGAAGGACAGAAACGGCCGCGGCCGGGGCTGGATGTATCGCTGCTCTTCCAGGATCCGGCCGCGCAGTTATTCACTGATGCCGTCGACGACGAAGTCGCCTTCGGCCCGCGCAACTACCGCCGTTTCAACGGCGAGGCGCATGAAGTAACCCTGGCCGAGACCGACCTGCTGGCCCTGCGCGATAGACGGCCGCTCGCCCTATCGATGGGCCAACAGCAGCGCACCGCCCTCGCCGCCTGCCTCGCCCTGCGCCCGCGGCTGCTGATCCTGGATGAGCCGACCCTGGGCCAGGATTGGGGGCATCTGCAGCGCCTGATGGGCTTCCTGACCCTGCTCAACCAGCAGGGCGTCACTATCTTGCTGATCACCCACGATTACAAACTCGTCCACCGCTACGCGCGGCGGATCATCTTATTTGAAAACGGCCGTATCCGCATGGACGGCCATTTACGCCACAAAGGAGCCGGCGCATGAAATTTACCACCCGTGAATTAGTCATCTTAACCGTATTCGGAACGCTGTGGGGCGCGGTGGAAATCGGCCTCGGTTCCCTGCTGCACCTGCTGCGCGTGCCCATGAGCGGCGCGCTGCTCGCCGCCATCGGCCTCACCATCGCCCTGATCGGCCGTCTCTTCGTGCCCCGCCCCGGGGCGACACTCTATATCGGCGTCATCGCCATGGTACTCAAACTGTTCAGCATCGGCAGCGTCGTCGCCGGCCCCATGATCGCCATCCTCGTCGAGGCCGGCATCGCCGAGATCGTGCTCTCCCTCACCGGACGGCCCAGCCGCATCAGCTTCATCCTGGCCGCCGGCCTGGGCGTCCTATGGACGATGATCCAGCCCTTCTTCACCGGCCTACTGCTCTTCAGCCGCGACTTCTTCGTCATCTGGCTCGACCTGCTGGACCGCGGCAGCCGGCTGTTCGGCATCCCCAGCGGCGCCGCCATCTGGATCCTGCTCGCCCTGGCCGCCCTACATCTAGCCATCGGCGCCGCCGCCGGCTGGTTAGCCTGGGGAGCCGGGCGCACGCTGCAGGAGCGGCTTGAAGGCACCACGCTCGTGCCCTCGCAGCCGTAACGGACAGTGCCGGAAAGCTGACTTTATCTAACCCGCCCCAGGAAAAACCTGGGACGCCAGACAAGGAGCCATTTTGATGAAACAGTTCACCCTACTATCAGCACTTCTTCTGGCGCTGCTCTTAGGCTGTACGCAGGCCGAACCAGCCGCGCCCTCTGCCAGCCTGCTGATCAGCGACGGCGAAAGCGAACAGAGCTACACCGTTGACGATCTGCAGGCGCTGGGCGCGCAGGAAGCCACTTTTCGCGAAGTCGCCTACAAAGGCGTGCCCTTAGCCGCGCTGCTCAAAGATGCCGGCTACGATGCCGGCGCGATCAAGGCGGTCAAAGCAACGGCCGTTGACGGTTTCAGCGTCAACTACGATCCCGATCTCGTCAACCTGCCCGACACGCTGGTCGCCTACGCGCAGGTCGACGGCCCCCTGGGTGAAGAAGACGGCACCTTTCGCATGGTGCTGCCCGATCAAGAGGGCAAGCTCAATCCACGCGATCTCGTCGAGCTGACGGTCTACCGGTGATAAGAACGCGAACCACCCTGCCGGCCCGGGACAGCGCCCACAAAGGGCAGGCCATCGGCACAGCCGGCCGTCTGGCCATCCTCGCCTGGTCCTTCGCGCTCATCCTGCTCATGCCCCCCGCCCGCCTGCCGCTGGCCGCGGGGCTGGCCCTTGTGGTCAATATCGCCCTCTACCCCGCCGCCGTGAAGCGGCTGCTGCAGTGGCGCTGGCTCTTCTTCGCCGCCCTGATCATCATCCCCAGCATGCTCTGGGCCGGCCAGGCAGACCAGATTCTCTTCGGCCTCCCCATCGCCAGCAGCGGTCTGCAGGCGGGCCTCAACATGCTCCTGCGCGCCCTGGTCGTCATCCTCGCCGTCGACGGCTTCTCATCCGCCGTTGACATCAGTGAAGTCGCCGGGCTCCTGGAAAGAGCCGGTCTGCCCGGCCTCGGCTTCTCCATGGGCGTCGCCGTCAACCTGCTGCCCGCCCTGCGCCGCTCAAGCCAGAACGTCTGGCGCAGCCTGCGCATGCGCGGCGGCCTGCGCCGGCAGTGGTGGCAAGGGCTGCACTACCTGCTGGTCACCGTCATCGTCAACGCCCTGCGCCGCGCCGAAGAGATCGCCCTCGCCGCCGAAGTCCGCGCCTTCAGCCCCCAGCAAGCCCGCGCCATCCCGCTCAAGATCGGCCGTTTCGACTACACCATCCTCTTTGCCCTGCCGGCAAGCTGGCTGCTCCTGCTTCTTGCCTGATCGCGATCGGTTTATTGCAGGTGGGCTCAGATGCTGCTCGCCACAGCAACTGTTGGGAAAATGCGATTGCATTGAGTTGGTGAAAGCGTATGACTCACTGTAAGATTAGCTGTGCTGCATGGACCCCACAGGTATTTCCCCCACCACTATTAAACTGGCTCAACCAACCTTACATCCAATTGCGATCGAAAACTTTCAATACTCCCCTCACGAAGTTTCTGATAAAAGTGCTATAACTTCTCGGGGTCAGAAAGTGGAAACGGTATCGGGTAGGGGCTCCGTCTTCTTCGAGATACACGTTCACTAAGGGTGTCCGAAATTATGGTTCTTCCGCATGTTTCGTGCTCATGACCGAACTGCTGCAGAGAATTCGCGAGAACGGTGACTTTTACTCAAGCCTAATGGGCTTCGCGCTTGCTAGCCTGCGCCGAGTCTTCCAAACAGCACGAAAGTTGAGTAAGAGCCAGAATTTCGGATACTCCCATGGGAATGGACAGCCGTGGGGTGCTATGCGGTGCTTTCTGCCTCATCACAATGCTCGCAATTTAGCTCATAGCCGAGGAAGTGACGACGGCCGTGTTTTGTGAGCACCCATGGCCGGCTAACAAAGGGGGGATTGTGGCGCACGTGCTGCTTGTGCCCGCAGGCCAGTATGCCGCGCCAGTCGCCAACTTCGTCCTGGTCGTAATCGATGATCTTTTGCTTCATTGTTTGGTCCGTGCCGCGAGCATAGTGGGGATGGGGGCCGCGGGTAAATCATTAATAGCTGATTGTTGAATTCTTGAATGGTTAATGATGCGGCCGATGCGCGTTAGCGCTCTTCTTGAATCCATTTGTTCATGATATGCGTGATTCTTTGGGTTCTGTAGGCCAATAGACGCTCTGTGTTTTCTCGCCAGCCGGACGGCAGGTAGGGCGGGTTCCATTTCAGGTCACGTGCCCACTCTGGTACGAGAGATTCTTTGAAGCCGGAACGGCCGATAAGGGGTTCTTCCCCATAAAGCTCAATATAGCGTAGATAAAAGGCAGACTTTATTGCTCTTGAATTGTCTGTCGGCCGTACTGTTCCCTTGGGCAGCAAAACGACATTTCCCGCGCAGGTGAAGTCGCTATAGGGCTGAAGGCCGTGTTCAACAGTGTCGAAGAACTCTTTTTCAAACTCAATTTCTGATTCCTTGTGCGTAAATATATGCGCTAACTCAAACTCATTGAGTCCTGTTGCTCGCCAATTAGGGCTACTGTAACCTTTGCCATTGGCCAGGTAGGACCAGATGTGTCGCGGGAAAGTGTTATCATCAATAATGGCCTGGTAAGTGGGATTGTAGCTGTGCCTTTTTCCCCGGCCGGCGACATAGCGGCGTACTCCGGGGAAAACACATGCTGAGCCGTTAAACAGATAGTTTGATATTTCAACTCTATCTATAAACAGGTCGCTGAAGTAATCATATTCTTCGATATTTCTAGTTTTGATGTAGGCGACGATCGTGGGATGGATGTGATAGGTCAGCTGAGCTAGGATTGAACAAATTCCAATTTTAAATTCGCCAACTCGATTTTCGATTTGCATTCCTGACCTTCTACCTAATTCAATGTATTGACCCGCCCTGAGAGACATTTATCGTCAGCGGGTGGTTTACGGATGCTTGAGCACTGGTTATATCGGGATTTGGAGCCCCCGGCTACTGAAATCCGTACACGGCTGTGTCCGCGACGATGATTCCCAAACGGCCGTGGTGCTGGCGGGGCTGTGAGGGTGGGGAGACGGCCGTGCGGGAATTGGTAATGGCTAATTGATAATGGGGAAGTGACGGCCGTCAGAAAAACGTCAGCAAAAAACACTTTTTGACTGATCAATCAAAAGTGTAAGCTCGACAATTATTTGGCGTAAAATCTTCAGAGTTTTTTGGCGCATCCCCTACCAATTTCTACTATCTGGACGGTGTCACCCAAGGTTGATTATATTGAGCAAGACATGAGTCATCCCGAGTTTTCCAAAAGGCGATTCTTGGACTCGAAGGCTATTTCTTCTACTGTTTTTGCGGAAATCTCGTTCATACAGGCACCTCTTGAATTGGGTTGTTGTGGTGCCTTCCATTTTCATTGAGGTTGCCTGTTTTTCAGAAAACATCCGAAATCCCAAATCTCACGACCAGTTTTGAATTTCTATGATATTGCCCTCGGGATCGGTGAGGAGATTGAGGTGACGCCAGACGCGCTGGCGTCCGGCGCACCTCCAGCGACTGCTTCGATTCTACTGACTCATTTCAGACATCACTCTGCCGACGTTTGCCATTAATTCGTTGTTCTCTTTTGTGGGGCTAAAATCGATAAACTTTAAGTCCTTGTCTACAATTGCGGTGTGCCCCGCCGGAGCGTAAAACAGATCCCCTTCCTCGAATACCTCTTCGGTTCCATCATCATAAATAAACCGAAACGCGCCTTCGAAAATGTAACCCCAATGAGCAACATGACAGCTGTCGTTCGGTAATCCTTTTAGCAATGGCGTGAAATCAGTACCTGCTGGAAGCTGATGATAAATCGCATCCATATTTCCAAAACCCTCAAGTTTACGCATTATTGTTCCGGGCGCTTCCATTATAACTGGTATATCTTCTTTCTTAATTTTCATGATTTCTCCTTAGTAAATAATTTGAGACAAAGACAGCGGTGCGCCATCTATTGTCATTCATTTGACGGTGTGCCTTGCTCATGTAGTGTGCGGCATAATTTCTCCTTGCTTTTAGCGTCATTGAATGTTTAAGATTGATGTCCGAGCATCTGCCATACTGCATGTGCCTGGCCCGTGTGAAAAAAAGTAATGATAGGTGGTGCGGAGCAGCCTGGTGCCTTCATTTTCATGTGACCGGACAGTTTCATTTACCATGGTCTTTTCGCTGACCGGTATAAATGAAGCATCTTCAAGTAAGACTGTACTCCGCCACCGCTTCTTCTTTGATGAGATTTGGGATGCGTCATGTTTGTGGGTCAATGTTATGGATGACTCATGTTGAATCAATTCATGGGCCAATAGGTCAGATGAATGTCTTGTATATCCAGGTTCTGGATGAGTCCATCATCGATCTGGGCGGTCATGTGCATCTGGGCCCAGACAAAGCCTTGATCGGAAACCTCAACAATCATGGACGTGGTGTCACCATCTGAACTTTCGGTGACGACTTCGTAGGAACGGCTGTCATTGACCCAGGATTCAAGGAGGGGAGCAATAGCCGCTTGTCCTGCATAGGAGTCACCAGTGAGATTGTTGTTAATCACAGCATCCTCGGCAAAGAGGGCAGAAGCTGATTCAACCTCGGCGGCACTTATTTCTTCAAAGAATTCTGTATGCGCGAGCGTGGGCATCATACGGGCTGATACAACAGTAACCAGTAACAAGGCTGTAAGAACGATACCTACAGTAAGAAAAACGGTGGATTTTGCTTTCATCTTTATATCTCCTTTTTGTAAGATTGTCTGATGTCGTCCAATATAAGAAATCACTGTTGTTTGGCCCGTTTTTTCTACCGTTGTTTGAAGAAATCCGATTATTAAACGATAATATGATCGATGCTACGAATTTCTCTCCTCGGGCCACCCGACATAGGAATAGATGATGAACGGCGGGACCTGCCTGGCTACAGGCCAATGGCCCTGCTCGCTTATTTGCTGCTCACTGAAAAAGCCCACAGCCGTGAGCACCTGGTTGATCTACTTTTCGAACGGCCGGATGATCCACGGGCTGCTCTGCGCTGGACGCTGACCAAGCTGCGCAAAGAGCTGGGATCGGACTACATCATCGCCGATAGGAAAACGGTGGCCTTCAATTTCGACGGTGATTACTGGTTGGATGTGCACGCTTTTGAGGGTGGAGATCTGGATCGATACCGCGGTGAGCTGCTGGAGGGTCTGCAGGTAAGGGATGCGCGCAGCTACGAGCATTGGCTCCTGGTGCAGCGGGAGTCATACAAGGCTAAATATCAGGAAGGGTTGGAAGCGCACCTTGAAACGGAGAAGGAGGCCGGTAATGCGGCGGTTGTGGAGGAAACGGCTGCTAAACTGCTGGCCTTGGATAATCTGCGTGAAGATTGGCATCGGGAATTAATGGGCGTCTTCGCACAGCAGGGAAAATTCGAGGCGGCGCTGGCTCAATATGAATTGTGCAGGAACATCTTGCGCGAAGAATTGAATTTAGAGCCGGATCCGAAAACAATCGATCTGGCGGAGGCGATCAGAGCGGAACAAACGGCCGTTTATAAGGCTGTCGCCTCGCGACCCAATGGCAGTTTCCTATCCCCCACCACGGTAGATTATCCCGCAGAAGATTCCGCACCCTTGAATGAAGAACGCACCAGCAGCAGTGAGATAAAGGAAGAACAACCTCGCTCTTCTAAAAGAGTGCTGCTGGGGGCATTCATTGTTCTAGGTTTGCTGCTGTTAGCTGCCGGACTTTGGGCATTTTTCCCCGCATCCCCAACAGATGATCAGGTTGAAGCTGAGGAAGCAACGGGAGATTTCAGCGGCACAACCGTAAAAATCGGTGGCCCTAATTTGGGGACTGAATCTTACGAACAATCCGTAGTCCAGTTCGAGCAGGAAACGGGGATCGACATCGAGTTTATTGATTATGGGGCGGATTTCGAGGTGGTGTTGGATGATGTTATCATGTCTGGCCTCATCCCGGACATCATCCAGTTTCCCCAACCGGGATACCTGTTCGATTTCGTGCGGCAGGGCGAGGTGATTGATGTGCGCACTTTTCTCAGTGAAGAATATCTGCAGCAGCAGTACAACCAGGCGCTGCTGGATGCGATGATGGTGGATGGGCATATGGCCGGCATCTGGCATACCTCCAATGTCAAAAGCCTCGTCTGGTACCCCAAGAAATCTTTCGATGCGGCGGGATACCAGGTTCCCGAATCCTGGGATGAAATGATGCAGCTCAGCGATCAAATTGCCGCCGATGGTACGACCCCCTGGTGCATCAGTATCAACAGTGGTGAGGCAACCGGCTGGGTGGGCACCGATTGGTTGGAAGATATTTTGCTGCGCACGGCTCCACTGGAAGTTTATGATGCCTGGGTTGCAGGGGAACTGCCCTTCGACTCACCGGAAATTCGCCGGGCTTGGGGCATCATGTCCGAAATCTGGATGAACGAACGATACACCTATGGTGCAGCAGAAACGATAATTTCTGAACAGTTTAATGAAAACCCAATGCATATGTTTTCGAAGCCACCGGAATGCTACCTGCATCGTCAAGGCTCTTTTATCACCTCGTACTTTCCTGAAGATAGTCAGTTTGGCGTGGATTATGATTTCTTCTTTCTGCCACCAATCGACGAGGAATTTGGCAATCCCGTTTTAGGGGCCGGCGATATCATGGCGATGTTCAACGACCGGCCCGAGGTGCGAGAAACGATGAAGTATTTCACCGAGGGGAAATCGATCCGGCCTGGCATTGAAAACGGCGTGGTCATCGCACCACACCGGGACGTCCCTTTCGAATGGTACAACAGTCCGGTCAACTTGAAAATCGCCCAGGTTCTCCTGGAGGCGGATTCATACCGTTTCGATGGATCCGATATGATGCCCGGCGTGGTGGGGGCGGGTTCTTTTTGGAAGGGCGTTGCGGATTGGGTTGAAGGGGAGGAACTGGATACGGTGCTGCGGGAGATTGATGAAAGCTGGCCGGAGGAAACTGGGAACTAAAAATTGGGAATTGGGAACCGCGAAGTTTGGAAGCTTTCAAAAACATGAGTCATCCCGAAAAAGCTCGACCCTTGCCATGCTGGGAGACAATTAACCAGAGCGGTTGATGAAGTAGCTTCGGGCGGGCAGAGTGGTCGGTCGAATGTGGGATTTGGCAGCCCGCCTTGTGAGGCGGGCCTTTTTTGTGTGAAGTGGGCGCGGAGGCTAGAGGATCTGGACCAGGAAGAGGGCGCCGACCATGGAGATGGCGAGGCCAATGGTCCAGTTGGGCATAGAACGGCCGTTTTGGTCTTCGTCGCTTCTGCCGCTGTGAGCGGGCCGGTAAGGGGTGTCGGGCCGCGCCTGGCGTACGGGATTGGGGTAGTGGGATAGGTGCATTAATCTGGTTTCTGTCTCGGTCATGGTTCATTCCTCGTCGGCGCGTTATGCAGCCTGTCTTTCGGTTTATCAAGCCCACTGCCGTGTTAGAAACGACCGGCAGTGTACAGGTATCCTAAGCTACTGTTCTGTATTTGTCAATATTTTGTATAGGTTTTGTTAAAATATGCTCATGCATGCGCAGTTTGGAGGGGGAAATGGGTAATAGTGAATTGATGAATAGATAGTGACTAATAGGGCGCGGAGGCGGGGAGACGGCCGTGGGGGATGCGATAGTTTTGCTTGTAGATCAGGGCGGGATAGACGGCTGTGGGGCAGGCAATAGTCAACAGTTAACTGAAAACAGGCTGACGGCGGTGGCTGGCTGTGAACGCGTGACCTGGTCTGATTTGGTGTTTGTTGCCTCGGTTGGCAATGGGGGGATAATCGTTGGCCGCTGTCTGCCTATTTGGTTGGGGTAGGATGGCGACTTTTACTTTCCAGCGGACGCGAATTGCTGCGTCCGTGCACTCTTTGTTTATTTAGGAGAAAGAATCATGTCGAGTGATACGAGTAAACAACGGCCGCTTGGGGCCACGATTTTGGCGGTTTTGGCGGGCATCGCGGCTGTCTTTGCCGGCATTCATTTGCTGCAGGCATTGGGCATCATCCCCTATTTCATCGGCCCGGCTTCGTTCCGTGACTTTAATCTGTGGAATGCCCTTATGTGGGGCTTGATGGTTTGGGTGTATGTGTGGTTGGTGCAGATGCTGTGGAATGTGCGGCCGGAGGCGTGGATGTTCCTGGCCGTGATTACGATCTTTAACCTGCTCGTGGGCTTTTTGTCCATGCTGGGCCAGTCGGGCTGGTCGGATGTGAGCATGAGCATTATCTTGAATGCACTGATCCTGGTCTACATCATGCTGCCCGGCGTGCGCGCTTCGTTTGGCATGGAGAAGAAGGCGTAAGTTAACTTGAAGCGCCGCCCCACCTGATCGGTGGGCTGAAAGACGGCCGTTTCCCGCCGGGGAAACGGCCCGCTTCCTTCCCGGCGGCGCAGATTTTAGCGCTGAATCTGGAGATCCGCGGCCTCTTCCTGGGGTAAGTGACGGCCGTTTAGCCCTCAACAGTCAGTCCGGGAAGCCGGTATGGAAATCAAAAGCTAATCAGGCAGCGGTTCGATAAGATTCCAGGCTGCTGGCTTTTTGCCTGCAGCCCTCCTAAGGCGCTGCAGGAACATAACTGCGCTGAATGTCTGGCAGTATGACGCTCAGCGCCACTCCGCTGGGCGCCGGCAGGCCGCTGAGCAGCGTTTCGATCTCGCTGCCATCCAGGTTGGCGCGGCTGATCGTCCCGCTGCCCTCATCGCTCCAATACATCTTGCCCGCGCCCAAATCGAGGGTGATGTGGCCCGGCTGGTCCAGGCCGTCCGCCGCCGACAGCAGCAGCTCCACACCACTGCCATCTAAATTAGCACGGCCGATTTGCCGCTGCCCCTCGTCCGTCCAATACATCTTGCCCTGCCAGGCGTCCAGCGCCAATGAGGTCGGCAAATCAAGCCCCTCCATCACCAATTCCTGGTAGAGACGGCCGTTGTCGTTAGAGCGTGCGATCTTGCCCGTTTCAAAATCGACCCAATACATCATGCCCCTGATCTCGTCGACGCTGATCCCTCGTGGACCATATAGGCGGCGGATGATGATATCCTCCACCTCCCCGCCCTCCTTACTGGCTGCAGAGATCGCCTGCGTCGTGCCGTTGATCCAGAACAGCCTGCCTGACGCTTGATCCAGGGCAATACCCCGCGTGCCCAGTGGACCGCCGCCAATCAGCGGCTGCGCATGACTGCCGTCCAGGGTCGCCTGCCACACCGCGTCGCCGCCATCGCCCGTCCAAAACAGCTTACCGGCCTGCGCATCAACAGCCAGGTAACGCGGCCGTTGAGGAGCCGTATCAACAACCTCCTCAACCCCGCTGCCGTCCATATTGGCGCGCATAATGCGCTGCTCCACCCAATCAGCCCAATACAGGCGGCCATCGACAAGATCGAGATCCAGGCCAAGCGGTCCCGTCAGGCCGCTTACCACGGTTTCCGCGCCGCTGCCGTCCAGATTGGCGCGCTTGATTTGTGGCGACTGATGGCTAACCGTCCAATACAACTTTCCCGCCGGCAGATCAAGCGCCAATCCCCCCGAACGGCCGCTGCTTTCCGGAACGATGGTCTCGGCTCCGCTGCCATCCAAATTAGCGCGTGCGATAACGTAATTCGTGCCCAGTTCCCCCCTGCTGCCAGTGTAATAATACTTGCCGCCGGCCCCATCCACGGCGATACCGGTTGGTAACACGGAAGCGCTGCCGGATCTACCCATGGTGACGCCCGGCTGACCATCCGGCACCCGGCTCTCCAACTCCTGCGTGTCAGAGCCGTCCAGGTTGGATCGAAATATGCCCCAGGCCTCGGTCCAAACTATCTTGCCCCCCAACTGCGTCGAGGGCCATGTCCGATCCATCATCAGGACCGGGCCCCAGTTGGACGGCCAGTTCGCTGCCGTCTAGATTGGCACGGCCGATCACATCCCATCCCGAATCAGACCACAGCAGCTGGTTTCGCTGCCGGTCAACCGCCAATGAATTGGGGTCATTCACCTGCCAGATCAGGTCTTGCAGGTTGTTCCCCTCAAGATCCATCTGCCAGATCACCATCGTGTCAAACGCCTCCTCCGATATGAAATAAACCCTCTCCGTCCTCATATCCAGCGCCAGCTCCCGCGGATTCCTATAGGGTTCAATTTGCAGCAGCTTTTCAACATCACTGCCATCTAGATTGGCCCGCCGGATCGACCCTTCCGCACGGTCGCTCCAATAAATCTTTGGCCCAGCGCCAGGCGGCATCTCTTCCGCCGCGCTCTGTGCTCCCGTCTGCAGCAGCAAAACCATCACCAGAACCGTAACAACCATCAAGATCTGTGACACACGTACCCGGCTAAACATGGCGGCCTCCCATCCCACACAGGGACTATCAGGTCGTAATGACCTGCACCAGCGCAACCTATCGACACCATTATCATAAACGAAAAACCAGCCCAATAGCCAGGATCTGCGTCACACAGCGCTGTCGATAGGCGGCGTAAACATACGGTCTTGCTCCTTA
The DNA here is from genome assembly GCA_963767495.1 of uncultured Chloroflexia bacterium. GTDB lineage: Bacteria > Chloroflexota > Anaerolineae > Promineifilales > Promineifilaceae > JAACFF01. The sequence continues at coordinate 599,729 of CAVYDY010000003.1, read as the reverse complement.
TGCGGGGTTGAAAACAGGCGGATACGGCAGGTGATAACTTGATAAACGGCCGTTACCGGTCGCGGGTAATCATCCCTTTTTCCAGGACCGAGGTGACCGCGGCGGCGGGGTTATTAACGCCCGGCCTGCCGGTGATGTGCATGACGGGGTCGATTGAAGGGGCGCAGATCTTAGCGCTGGATCTGGAGCTCCGCGGCCTCTTCCTGGGGTAAGTGACGGCCGTTTAGAAACTGTTCTACATGATCATGGAGGTTGATCTTGGGAAAGGAGACGTTGATTCTATTGGCACGGAGCATATTGGTGATAATCAGCGGTCCCAGCAGGGCGGCGACAGCGTGCAGTGGGTGCTCCTCGACCAGGACGCCATCCGCCTGATAGCGCGCGATCATTTGGCCAATGCCGCCCATCATGCCTAGAGGCAGCTCAAATAGATCTTTCAGTTCCGGATGGCGGGGGATTTCGGAGAGAATGGTGTAGAAGAATTGGCCGCTTGTGTCGGCCGTGTCCTGGTATAAGGTCACCACGCGCAGTAAATCGGCCGTGACATCACCCGTATGAACGGCCGCCGTCTCAAAATCGATGTCGCTCGCCTGGGCAGTGATGGCCTGCTTTATCAATTCCCCCTTGTTGCCATACTTGCGAAACAAGGTCACCTCGCTGACACCGGCCGCCTCCGCGATCTGCTTGGTCGTAGCGCCATCGTAGCCCCGTTCGATGACCACCTGCATGGCCGCTCGATAGATATCTTCGTCCTTCACGATCTTGGGCATATGCCGTTTCCTTCCCACGCTAAATGCCCCCTTATCCTATCATATGTTAGTGTTGACTTGCAATAAAATCCTTGCTACACTTTATGCAAGTGATTAGTAACATTAAGACAGGGAATTCTCATGACAATCGCCAACCATGTGCGCGCCCTCTTCATGCCCGGTAGTGGCAGCGGCGGACCGTCACTGGACAGCATGCTTGAACAGTTCGACAAAGAACTGGAGAATTTTGATACGCTGGTGCAGCCTGCGCCGGAATCTAAACCGCGCACACCTTTTGACGGCCCGGACCAGGCGGCCGCATCCTCAAAATTCGCCGACATGACGCCCGGGCAGGCGCTCTCACTCCTTCCGGTGATGGGCCCATTGATCTGGAACATGCGCAAGAGCTCGAAGTTATATGATGGCACATTCGAACCGGCACAGGACACGGCCGATCCCGCGTTCATCGCCCAACTGGAAAAGCGCGCTCGTGATGAAGGCGCCAAAGATATCAAATACGTCAAGGTGCCCCCTAATGCGATTTTCCAGCATAAAGGGATTCCCTATCAATATGCCATCGTCATCACCGTGGAGATGGATAAGGAAGAACTGGCCAATGCGCCAAGCTTCGAAGCTTTCCGGGAGGTAGCCAAGGGTTATCGGAACCTGGCGGTCATCGGCAACAAGATGGCCAGATTTATGCGCAAGAAAGGGTTTGCCGCTTACCCGGGTACCTCATTGGGCGGCATCACCGATTACGTCTATCTAGGAGAATTGGCCGGTCTGGGAGCCGTTGGTTATCACGGCCTGCTCATCACGGCGCAAGAAGGGACGCGGCTGCGAATCAATACCGTTTATACCAATATCAGCAACCTGCCCATTGAAACGGCGAATGACCATCTATGGATCCGTGATTTCTGCGCCATGTGCAAGAAATGCATTCGCCAATGTCCTGTTGATGCGATCTTTGACCAACCGCTGCCCCGCGGTGACGGGGGGATGCAGTGCATTGATCATGACAGTTGTCGCGACTATTTTAACAGTAACTATGGCTGCGCCGTCTGTCTGGTGGTCTGCCCATTCAGCCAATCCGGTTACGCAAAGATTAAATCCCGATTCAAGGGGAATCCAAACGCGCCCCAATTCCGAATTCCCGTGGAAGCAGCTGCTGTTGACGACAGAATGACCCATAGCCGCAGTCCACAACTCCCATGACAAGCTGTCCTCAATTGGGAGCGAATCAGTAGGCCAAAAATAATTCTGCTGCAATAGGAACATGACATGACAATCATCTCGGAACTTTTCAATGATGCGAAATTCATCGCCAAATACCGCTTTGAGGCGACAAAAACCCAACGGCGCCTGGATGCCAAGGCGCCAAAGGCCGGCGATCTCGCCCCCGATTTCACACTGTCCGATATTTCGGGGACAAACGCCGTCACGCTTTCTGATTTTCGCGGGCAGAAACCGGTGGTGCTGGTCTTTGGCAGCTATACCTGACCACCCTATGTGAAGGGTACCGTGGGTATCCAGGAAATTTATGCGCAGTATCATACAGACGTCCAGTTTCTGAGTATTTATATTCGTGAGGCGCACCCCATCGATGGGTGGTGGTTGGGGCGGCGGCTGACCAAACCAATCATCCAGCGCATTTTTCCCTATCCCAAGGCATCGATGGAACATTATGATCCGCAAACGATCGCAGAACGCCGGTCGGTAGCCGGAGAGTGCGCAGCCGCGCTGCAGTATGGTATCCATACCTATGTCGATGAAATGGATGACCACGTCAACCGCGCCTACGCCGCCTGGCCAACGCGCTTCTACTTGATCGGCATAGACGGCCGGGTTGTCCATGCCGGCGGTTTGGGCCCGCATGGGTTTAAACCGGCGAAATTGAAAGACGCCCTTGACGCGTATCTGCGTGAACTTACCTAGAGGGAAACGAATGAGTGTCAAAGCCCGCTTGGCCCATACGTTCAAACAGCGCCTATTAAAACCTCAAATGAACCGCCTGGATTCCTGGGAGAACCTGGTTGTGGACATCCCTGAAGCGACACGGGGCGGCGAGATTTCCCCGGTGCGCTTTGATATTCCCCGCGAGGGGATCGATCTGGCGGGGGATCATCCTCCCCTGCCCGGCTTTCCAAAATCAGCGCCGCAAATGATTGGCAGCATCCTCAATATTCGCAAATCGCTCTTTGACCTACAGAAAAACCCCACGGATGGGCATAAGCACATCGATCCCGATACGCTGGATGAACTCCGCCAGTTCGCTGGGTCTTCCGGCGTTGATGACATTGGGTTCGCATCCGTGCCGCAGGCGTGGGTGTTTAAGAACTGCGCCATCCGCTATACCGAGGCGATTGTGCTGGTGATGGAAATGGATAAAGCGCGCATGGAGCTGGCGCCCAACCCCGATACGGCCGTGATGGTGCATGAAACCTATAATGAGCTGGGGCAGGCATCTAACAGGATCGCCGGTTGGCTGCGGCAGCGAGGATATGCCGCTCATGCCGGGCATCCCCTGGGCGGGATGGCCTTATACCCGCCAATGGCCCAGGCAGCCGGCCTGGGCTGGCGCGGCATCAATGGGTTGGTGATCACGCCCCAGTACGGCCCGCGCGTGCGCCTGGCAGCTGTCTTTACTGAGATCGAAAATCTACCGCTCTATGCAGGGGACGAACATGCGTGGGTGTTGGATTTCTGTGAAGCGTGTAAGCGCTGTATTCGTGACTGCCCGCCGGATGCGTTTTATGATCAGGCCATCGAGCATGAGAACGGACTGGTGACCGTGCTCGACAATGACAAATGCTTCCCATATTTTGCAAAGAATCATGGCTGCTCCGTTTGCATCAAGGTCTGCCCCTTCAACCAGCAGGGCTACGACAAAATCAAGCAGGGGTTTCTTGATACGAACAGGGTGAGAAGTCAGGCCCTCGCAAGCTGACGAGTCGTTGGAATCGTCTGGATTCCAACAATGCCTTCGCAGATCAATCCCAACCCGCAGTCACGTTTTCTTCTATCATAGAAGCGAATACCGGTTCGCTTGACAAACCAACCCTCTTCCGCGGACAGCAGTTCGGCCGTTTCGGCCACACCATCCTCTTCGCCCTGCCGGCAAGCTGGCTGCTCCTGCCTCTCGTCTGATCGCGATCGATTTGCTGCAAGCGCACCTAATCTCTGCTCAAAAACAGCACATGTCGTACAATCATTGCCTACATTGAGTTGGAAGCTTTCACTCGACATAAGGTCAGCTGTACAGCATATGATCCCTGTTTATATTGTTAGTTGAGTATCGCGTTATTGAGGGGAAAACTGAATCGACAGTCACGGCACAATAGTTGGGGACAATGAATGGCCAAAAACAACAACAGCAAAGAAGAGCCCATCGAAAAACAACTCTGGAAAGCGGCCGATAGACTGCGCGTCATCGTCAAGCGCATCCTGCGCCAATATAAATACCCGCCCGACATGCAGAAACTGGCCACGGATACGGTCTTGCAGCAGGCAGAGCTGATTGCGGATGAGCTGGCGGTCGAGGGATAGACGGCCGGGGGAGACTGATCAACGGTCAATAGGACAACGATCGATTGTCCATGAAATTCAGGTTGATCTGTCGGCCGTGCGCTCGGAAACGGCCGCGGTGGTTCGGCTGCGCGTCCGGCAGCGGCAGCATGATAGAGGATAAGCATGACGCTGAGACGAAAGATTATTGAGACGCTGCGGCCAGATATTTATCACGGGCGGAAGGCCAAAGCGTCGTTTTTTGAGGGGTGGTATTTCAAATTGGTGGACGCCGCTGAAACGCAGTCATGGGCTGTAATTCCGGGGATTTATCGGGATACACAGGCGCATCTGGACCAGGCTTTTGTGATGGTGGTGGACGGAGAAGGGCATGATGTCGCGTTTCATCGCTATCCCGTATCCAGTTTTCGGGCGGCAAATGAGCATTTCTATGTTCAGGTGGGACCCAATTTGTTTGCTGCAGATTATCTGACACTCAACCTGCCCGGAATGTCAGGGCACCTACGTTTCATTGAAAAAACATCGTGGCCCGTTAGCTGGCGCGCGCCGGGCATTATGGGCTGGTATGCCTGGTTTCCAATGGAATGTTATCACGGTGTCGTGAGCCTGGATCACAGGTTGGATGGCGAGCTGGTTATCGGCAAAACATCGGTTGATTTCAGCGGGGGGCGCGGGTATGTAGAAAAGGATTGGGGACGTAATTTTCCGCAGACGTGGATCTGGGTGCAGGCGAATCATTTCCCGGAGCATGGCGTTTCGCTGACAGCTTCTGTCGCAAGAATTCCTTTTTATGGGCGGGTTTTTCCCGGCTTTATCATCGGGCTGCTTGTATATGGCCGTTTGTACCGCTTCACCACCTACCTGGGCGCTAAGCTGGAAGAGGTCGCGGTCGACGGGGAACAGGTCAGGATCGTTGTGAACAACGGCAAGGAAACATTGCGGATAACGGCCGTGCAGGGGGTGACGGCTTTGCTGCATGCGCCTACACCGGGAAAGGGGATGGTGCCGCGGGTGAAGGAGAGTATCGCGGCAGCCGTGGTGGTGCAGCTGAGCGACCGGACCGGTGCAGTGCTTTTCGAAGGCGAAAGTCGATTTGGGGGGATGGAGATTGAGGGGGATACCGAGATTCTGCAGACCGGTTAAAGGTGCCCCTACAATTGCTTGGGTAGGCACGGGGCCTTCCCTTACCGAGGGATCAGGGACGGCCGTGAGAGGCCTGCGATTGAAGGCACAGTCTGATGGTAGGTAAGATGCCGGCAGCATGCCGGGGAGGGTGTTAGCCGGCCGTGCGAGTATTGGTAATGGGGAAGTGACGGCCCAACTAGTTCTTTATCAGCCAGGCGATGCGATCATAAGAAAGCAGGTAGTGAATGATGACAACAATCCCAAATAGATATCCCGCAGTCTGAAGCCCGGAGGACACGAGTGCCCAGGTTGCCAGGGCGAAGACAGCCAGTTCCAACAGCAGACGCACAATCCCCGGCACTGGAACCGGCGCTTTTCCTGACCGGCTGCGATCGCCCGGCACGGTAAAAACACCCCAGATAACGGCCGATATCAGCGGCAGCCCAATGGCCCAGAGAAAACGCGCCAGGCCGTCATGCTGCGTCCAGCCCCAATAGGCCATAGCGAGCAGAGCCAGGATCTCAAGCAGAAAACGAATGGCGAGATTGATTGGATGGAATCCCATTTTGGTTAATTTCCTCTCCTGTTTGCTGTTGGGGCTATCGCCCACGTCGTGCTTTTACTATCAAGCAGTGGCCCTTATTATAGATCGACGACCGTCTATTATAACCACTCAACGGTGCAAACGGTCAACCGAATACGATACGGCCGCCCGCAGCAAATAGAGCGCCATCTTCAACAACCGCAAGTTTGGGACTGATGAAATGGCGCATGCGCAGCCATTTGAACAGATTTTCCATGCCGCCTCATTTCTTGTAATATGTAGGAGCAGTGGGGGCTATCCGACAAAGATGTTTATTGCCACAGAACCTTTTTTGTCGAAACTTCGGCGTTTCTAGCGGGGAGAAGAACAATGGCCTTGCATAGTGTCAAACAGTTTACAAGAACAGCTTTAACCCCTGTTCTGCTGCTCATTGTGATGGCCGCATGTAATCGTACCTCTACGCAGCCGCCCATGTATGGGGAAAAAATCCAATTTGCTCAGGGGCGACCGCTCAACTTTCCTGATGTTACCCTGGAATTTTTGGGGGAAAGAGCGTCTCCCGCCTCTTCTGATTTTCCACGTAGTATGACCTTTTATGATTTCAAAGTTTACCAGGGCAGCCAGGAGCAGCTTATTTCCTGGAGTGCCGGCACCGGCGATATTGGCCCAACCTTGTTTGAACTGGCCGGAAATAGATATGCATTGGAGTTAGCGATGTCTGACAAGCTGGGGTCTATGGATGAGGATGAATTAGTCTTATGGCAAGAAGCCATTCCTGCTTCCGAGGCGCTCATTGCGACACCTATCTCTACACCCACATCGACCAGCCCAACGCTTGAGCGTTATGCTTCAACAAGAATCCCATCACCGAGTTGTCAGGCTACATTGGATGCGTTTGCAGCCCTCACGCAAGGCGTTGAAATTCCCGCGCACTTGCAAGAAGCAGATGCCGGCAAGAATGGCCAGGAGTTCGATGTCAACCAATACTTCTCGGTATTGACTCACCTATCGGTTGCAGCCAACCATCTGTTGGACTACGTCTACTTCTATGACTTTGGCGACAGCTGGCCAATCATTTATGCCAGGCAGAAAGAGGAAGAACCTTACGCGAACCATTCAGCGTATTTGCTAGAAAACGCGCCAGGGGAACCCCGCCATGATTACTTGCAGCACGTCGAGACAGATGGAAGCGCTGAAGGCTACTTCGAATGGGCCTTATTGGCAATCCAAGGCGATCAATTCTATCTCGGATGGCACGCCAACTACAGTGATACAACAGTGCTGTGCAGTCGTGAGGCGGTTGAGAGAGTGATTGAACAGGCAAATGACTTCGGATCGCAAATGACATCCAAACAAGTGCAAAAGGCGTTGGAAATGGATCTTGAACCTTCAGTGACGTTTGAGAGAGATTCAGTCCAAGTTCGCCTCGTAACGTTCACAAAGTGGGGTGGGTTTTTCGAAGAGGTATTTGTCATCAGCCGAGATTCTCCACACAGGATTCTTGAGCACACGACTGAAGAACTTGTGCCATACGACTGTGGCGTAATGTTCTAGGTAAACAGCAAGAAACCGGTCAAAAAAGCTCAAGAACCGTCCTGGTTCGCAGAACCAGCGAGACCACGGCCGGAAACCAGCAAGTTGCAAGTGGCAGGCTGCAGGTGGTGAGGATGACCGGGGGAATTGTTAACGGGGAATGGACGGCAGATCGGGGGGTTTAGACTGCCATGGATAACGGCCGTGGGGGAGCGATATTGTCAGGTAAGCGCTGCCGCAAGAGTGGCCACCGGTGGGGCGACCGGTAAGGAACGGGGGCTGAGCATGAATAGAGACTTTGAAAATACGACTGTGTTGGTAACCGGGGCATCCGGCTATATTGCCATGCACTGTATACTGCAGCTGCTGCAGCAGGGATACTGCGTTCGAGGCACCTTGCGAACAGCTTCACGGGAGCAGAATCTGCGACAGGCCTTTGCCCGGCATGTGGATGCTGATGACAGGTTGTTTTTTGTGACGGCCGACCTGATGTCTGATGATGGATGGGCGGATGCAGTGCGCGACTGCCGCTATGTGCTGCATATCGCTTCGCCTAATGCGCCAATTGAACCTAAGGATGAGTATGCGTGGATCGAGCCGGCGCGTGACGGCACGCTTCGCGTGCTGGAGGCTGCGGCCGAGGCGGGTGTGCAGCGTGTCGTGATAACGTCGTCGGACGCCGCCGTCTGGCGTGGACATGATACGGAGGACAGGGTTTTCACAGAAGCGGATTGGTCGAATTTAGAGGCCAAGATTGGCGCGTATCATAGAAGCAAGACAATGGCTGAACTCGCTGCCTGGGAGTTTGTCAATGGGCTGCCGGGGGGCAAGATGCTGGAGCTGTCTGTGATCAATCCAACCTATACCATTGGCCCATTGCTGGACAGGCATAAACCGGCATCAGTGGCAATCGTGAGCAAGTTGCTCGGCCGTGAAGTGCCCTGCTGCTTCCACCTGGGGTTTCTCCTTGTTGATGTTCGCGACGTGGCCAGCGCCCATCTACTGGCGATGACTGAACCGCGGGCGGCCTGCCAACGATTCATCTGCACATCCGAGTTCTATTGGATGCAGGAGATTGCTCTTGTGCTCGAGGAATATTTCGGCGACCGCGGGTATCGTATTCCGACACGCGTTATGCCGGATTTCGTCCCGCGTCTCGCCGCTGTGTTTGACGGAAGTCTCAAACGTGTTATTCCGGAGTTGGGTCTGCGGGCGAAGGTTTCGACGTCGCTGCTCAGGAATACGCTGGGTTGGCGGCCGCGGCCTGTCGAGGATTCGATTGTTGATACAGCCGAAAGTCTTATCAAATTCGGCATCTAGGCAGAAGCAGCGGTCGTGCTGCAGCTAATTTGAGGCATTGTTCCAAGATAAGGTTTCAGTTCTTACATGATGTCACATATTTTTTAGGCCAAGTCAAGGAACGGCCCAAAAACACCCCTACCGCCACCAGGTCACAGCCAGGTTAATCCCCAGGAGGAGCAGCAGCCCCAGCACGATCTTGCGGAACACGGCCGCATAGACAGATCTTGTCCACACGGGGGGTTGGAATCCTCGGCTGCTGAAATCCGCATGCCCGTTCGTGATATCCGACATTGTCGACGGTAGATATGTTACAATGATCGTATTGATGAAGCTTCGGTCGTTCAGGGGTGCTGTTAAGGAATGCCTGCTATTGACCGAAAGGGAGTCCACGGGAGCCTTTTCAGCACCTGCATATCGAGGGGACACCTATCATGTTTCTCATGCGCGATTGGAAAATTGGCCGTCGCTGGTTGAGCACGACCGTCATTTTATTGTCCATGATTCTATCGGTCTGCTTTCTCAGCCAGGCCCACGCTGCCATGGATCCTGATCACGCTGTTCGCTTGCGAACCGCGGATGTTATTTTGCAGCCCGGTCATTATGACACAGCCGGCACTCGCTACGCCGTGATCAAACTCACCCGCACCCTGCGCCGCGCTGAAATAGACGCCCTGTCGGACGCGGGCGTGCGCCTTGTCTCCTACCTGGGCGATCGCGTATTCATCGCCGGCCTCGATCCTGGCACGCTGACCAGGGAAGTAACCTCAACCTACGGCATAAAAGCCGCCGCGCCCTGGCGCGCGGAAAACAAGGCCAGCCCCGCTGTGCAGCGTGGGCAGTTTGATGGTCGGGCGCGGACAGAGGATGGCCTTATCAGGGCAAGTATCCTTTTCTTTGAAGATGTCGCCCGGAACGAGATGGAAACCATTCTCGGCCGTCATGCCAGCGCTTATGAGCTTGATACGCCCCCGCTGTTGTGGACGGTTGAGATTGAAGCGGATGCCCTGGATGGGCTGCTGCGCGAACAGGGCATCCACGTCGCCGGTCAACTGTATCCACCCGACCTGCTGCTGGATGAGTCCCGGGCCTTGATGCACGTCAACGAGGTCCAGCAGGCAGTTATTGGTCCTTCAACTATCCACTATGATGGCCTGACAGGAAAAGGCGTAACTCTCCAGGTATCGGAAGCGGTCTATCAGGAGCATCCTGATTTTCAGGATGACAAGGGTAATTCACGCGTCTACAGAGATCCGGCGCAAAGCGACAACGGAGACAGGCACGGCACGAGCGTGGCCGGCATCATGGCCGGAAATGGTAAACTCAGCGCCACCTTCGTGGATGGCCCCTATGCCGCCGACCTGGGCCGTTGGCGCGGTATGGCGCCAGAGGCTGAACTGTACGAAGCTCCCTACCTGGGACAGGCATACGACGGCAGCCAGGGGCATTGGATCGATGCGAGCAACCACTCTTATACCATGCTGGAATCTGCGTATGTATATGGCTACGGTGATGCTGGGGCAGCCGTGGACCGGCAGGTGCGGGGATTGGCCGGCTTTGAGCTTCGCTGGCCCCAGATTTGGGCCGCTGCCAATAACGGATTTTACAGCCAACATGATAATGAAGAAGGATATTACGCCATATATTCACCGGCTAAAAACAATATCGTTGTCGGATCGGTAAACGCCGATGACGCCAGCCTGAGCACCTATGTAAGCAGCCTCGGTCCCACCTTTGACGGCCGTATCAAGCCCGACGTCATGGCTCCGGGCAGCAAGCACCATCTCCCGAAACAGTTTGATACCTATCAAGACAAGATTCAGGTGAAGATAGACTATATTCGCGTGATCGATGAAAGCGATGGTTCTCTTGATGCCCGGTGGGAATTTAATACCGACGGCGATCTCGAGGGCTGGTTCGAGACGCCAGCCACCTGCCAAATTAGCAGCCCTTATGTCGCCGGAGGCTCCTTGAACTTCGAAATCGGCTTTCTTCCCCAGGAATCGTGCGGCAGTGATGCCTGGGGCTGGAATTACAACGTCAACTTCGATAGTGATCCAGATCATCAGATTGTCATGCGTTACAGAATGAGCACGCCGGCCGGCCCCGCTTCTGCTGCAGGCCGTTTCAACTGGCGTTGGGATGACGCTGCCCAGGGCACCGATGGCCGGGGTTTTATCCAGTTCGAAAGCAAGGCCAACGATAATTGGATTGTTACCACAGTTCCTGTTGGCCAATGGGGCCAGACAAAATACAAAGCATTTGGTGGTTGGAAAAAAAAGATCACCGGGTTAGACATCATGCCGTTTGTCCACAATTGGCCCGCCATTGTTTCTCCTTTTTATGACGATGTGACACAGCAGTCTGCTTATATTGATTCTCAAGGCACTTCAGAAGCTGCCCCTATGGTGACCGGCGGGGTCGCTCTCATATTGCAGCAGTTCCAGGATCAGTTTTCTGTTAACCTGGATGTCAATCCGCCGCTGCCATCCACCATTAAGGCGATCTTGATCCAGACAGCCGAAGACCTGGTTCATGACACGGCCGATCCCCGCGACCTGAACAACCCGGACACAAACTGGCCGGTGCTCTACTACGAAGGACCTGACTTCGCCAGTGGCTATGGCCTGGTCAATATCAAGGCCGCCGTGGATCTCGTTGCGGACGACCCCGGCCCTGGCGCGCCCCTGCGCCTTATCCACGAGAATGAGCTGGACGGATACCAGAGGCATCTCTACGAGCTGTCGCTGACCGAGCAAGAGATCGCCAATCTCAACGGGCAGCTGAAGTTCACCCTGGCCTGGGATGACTATCCAGGCGATCCCACACTGTCGCAGACGACGCCAAAACTGGTCAATGATCTTGACCTCTATCTGATCGGCCCCGACGGCACCGGTCACCTGCCCTGGACGCTCGATCCCCTGCCCGTAGCTGACTGCGGTGGCGATGGGCCGGGCTGCGGCGATCTCGACCCGATACATCCCTCTGATGTCGTGCCGGCGAGAAAAGATGTCGATCGACTGAACAACGTGGAGATGGTGCAGGTGGATCATCTCAGCCCCGGACGCTGGCTGGTTGCCGTGAGCGCCTATCAGATGCCCATGCCGCTGCAGCCATACGCTCTCGTTGGTAATCACCCGGCTAAATTCATTCAGGCCAGCGATGGCGGGATCACCAGCCGCGTCTCGCTTGATTCGGACAACAAAGAGGGGAACGGGCAGTCCGATGGACCTGCCATCTCCGCGAACGGCCGTTTTGTGGCCTTTTCATCCTGGTCCAGCAACCTGGTCAGCGGCGATACCAATGATGCATCTGACATCTTTGTTCGCGATCGCCAGACTGGTCAGACGACGCGTGTCTCTGTGAACTCCGCCGGCAGCCAGGCAAATCATGGCTCCTACGGTCCCGCGATCTCCGCCGACGGTCGCTATGTAGTTTTTGTCTCCGAGGCCAGCAATCTGGTCAGTGGTGACAGCAACAAGTGGTCTGATATCTTCCTCCACGACCGGGATGAAGATGACGATGGTCTCTATGACGAACCTGGCGCCATCAAAACAAGGCGAGTTTCCCTCAGCTCTACAGGCGCACAGGGTAACAGCAGCTCATTTGGCGCCGCGCTCTCAGCAGATGCCCGGTATGTGGTTTTCGAATCCGTGGCCACTAACCTGGTCGATGGCGACACCAACAAGGTCCTGGATGTTTTTCTTCGTGACCTCCAGACTGGCCGGACGTCTCGCATCTCAGAGAATTCGGCGGGCGAACAGGCTAACGATGTATCGTATGCCCCCACCATCTCTGCGAACGGCTGCTTTGTGGCGTATGAGTCCGCTGCCGACAACCTGGTCAGCGGTGACGTCAACGAGGCGTTTGACATATTTGTGCATGACTGCCAGACAGGCCAGACGACCCTGGTCTCGCTGAACTCGGCGGGCGAACAGGGGACGAATTCTTCTTCTTCACCTGCCATATCGGCTGATGGCCATTTTGTGGCCTTCTGGTCCTATGCCAACGACCTGGTCTACGCTGACACGAACGACTCGAACGATGTCTTTGTACATGACCGCCAGAACGGCAAGACAACCCTCATCTCGGTGAACTCGGCCGGCATCCAACAAGACGAGGGCACGCTTTATCCGTACCGTCCGGCCATATCCGGCGACGGCCGTTACGTGACCTTTGGTTCGGACGCCACAAATCTGGACGTGCTTGATACCAATAACCTTACTGACATCTTCCTCCACGACCGCCAGACCGGCGAAACAAGCCGCGTCTCGGTAAGTTCGTCTCATAACCAGGGTAATCAATGGGCCTGGGACAGCGCCATCACAGCGGATGGACGCGTTGTCGCCTTCTCTTCCGAAGCCGACAACCTGGTCGCCGGTGATACCAATGACAGCGGAGATGTCTACGTCCACCAACGTTTCACCACAGCGCCGGATTATCGTAGTTATCTGCCGATCAGCGCTTCTCGCTGAGCGGCCGGCAGCCATGTTGGCGGTACAGATTATCATCATGGGGAGTAAGTACGGTCTGGGGCAGCGTACATTCTGGAAATCTGGAAAAGTGCGCCTGCGCCTGCTTCTGTCTGCCCTGCGTGGACAATGGCCGTGACATGATGGGTGGTCAGGCCCTGTTTCGGCATCCGCGTGATTTCCGGCCACAGGCATAGAAATGGCAGGAAGCACGAGTTTTCTAAACAAACGGCCGTCTCTCCTACCGCCACCAGGTCACAGCCAGGTTAATCCCCAGGAGGAGCAGCAGCCCCAGCACGATCTTGCGGAACACGGCCGTATCAATGAAGCGATCCAGATAAAAGCCCGCCGCGGCCCCTATCAGGACAAAGGGCACCGCCAGCAAACTCTTTCGCAAGACATCGCCGGTCACACTGCCGCTCGCGGCGTGCGTCGCGATCGCCACGACGCCGATGATCAAGAAGTAACCCTGCAAGTTCCCCTTGAACAGTTGGGGGCTCCAGCGCTGCGTGTCGCCGTAGATAATCATCGGCGGCGCGGCCATGTTATAGGCGCCTCCCCCGATGCCACCCAGAAAACCAAAGCAATAGGCCCAGAGGGGATTCTTTAACAGCGGCAGCGGCAGGTTAAAGAGCGCGTAGAGTGCATAAGAGATGAGGATCAAACCAAGCAGGGTCACCGTGATCGCTTCTGGGAGACGCGATAGAAAGATCACGCCGATCGGGATGCCTAAAACGGCCGCGGCCGAGATGCGCCACACCGTCTGCCTGTTGAGGGCCAGGCGGTAGCGGGCGATCATAAGCAGCTGCAGTTCCAGGATGACGATCGCCATCAGCGGAACGGCCGCATGGATGCCGAACAAGCCGACCAGCACCGGCATAGCGATCATCGGCAGGCCAAAGCCGGCCACCGCCTGCACAAAACAGGCGAAAATAATGATCGCCGCAAAAATGATCGTTTCCACCCGCCCAAGATAACGCATTTCTGCGTGGAATCCGAACGCCCGCCTTGCACCTGGCCGGGAAAGTCCGGCCGACTTCAATAGATCTGGGACAACGGTAGGGTATAATCAAGGGCAGGATTAATCTACATCAGGACGCCGGTCCGCCCGTCGTCTCAGCAAGGTATAGGGGGGATGCTATGAACAGCCGCCAGCGATTTCGTGACGTAATGGCTTACGGAAACCCTGACCGTGTGCCCTTTTTCGAAGAGGGCATCAGAGCGGATGTCATCAAAGCGTGGCAGCGGCAAGGCATGCCGGAAAACACCCCGCTGGACGCCCTATTCCCTATCGACCAGCGGATCGAGCTGGCCCCAGATCTCCTACCCGACCGCACACTCAAGCAGTGGCCGGACACAGGGGCTGACCTGCCAGGCTACAGCCGCAGCCTGAACGTGGATGATCCCGCCCGCCTGCCCGCCGAACTGCCTGGCCTCGCTGCTGCGCACGCTGACAGCGAAGATGCGCTGCTGCTAAGGGTGCACCGCGGCCTCTACCAGACCCTGGGTGTAGCCGCCTGGGACCGGTTTGCTGAGGTCAACCTGCTGCTCAACGATCAACCGCAACTGGTCAAGGAGATGCTCGAGATTCAAGCCGCCTTCGCCGCCGGCTTGGTCGAGCGCATCCTATCTGAGGTGTCCATCGACGCCGCCATTTTTAGCGAGCCGATCAGCGGCAACAGCGGCCCGCTCGTCTCCCCGGCGATGTTTGAAGGGTTCGTCGACGCCAGCTACGAACCGCTGTTGGCTGTCCTGCGCCGCCACGGCGTGCAGACAATCATTCTGCGGACCTATGCCAATGCGAGAACCCTGCTGCCCCTGGTCGTCGAAAGGGGGTTCAACTGTCTCTGGGCGTGTGAAGTGAACCTTGGAGCGATGGATTACGAGAAGATACGCGGCGAATTCGGCCGTGAGCTGCGCCTGGTTGGCGGCATCGATGTCGATGTGCTGCGCCAGGATGAGGCGTCTATCCAGCGTGAGCTCGCGCAAAAGCTGCCGCCGCTCCTGGCGGATGGCGGATTCATTCCCCTGGCCGACGGCCGTGTGCGGGCAGTCGTCCCTTACCAGAATTACGTTTTCTACCGCAATTTATTGGCTGAAATCGTGGGGAACTAAAACGGCGCGGCAGGCACGCCGCAGGATGACCAGACGGCGCTAGCCATCATCAGCGTCAATCACCTGATCCGTCACACGGTACACCTCTGCCAGGGTCGCACCGCGCGCCTTCTGCAGACGATCCACCCGCTTCTGAAACTGATTCAGCGCGAAATCGATGAAGATGTCCGGCGAGAGGTCAAAGGGCACCGGATCATAGGCGGCGAAAATATCGCCTACAACACCCAGCGCCGGCGGCAGCAGGCGGTTCAGCTCCGCTTCGACCAGATCCCACAAATCCGGCTGCACGGCCAGCAGGCGCGATATCAGGAAAACGCCGTAAGCGATGTGGCGCGACTCATCCAGTTTGAGCAAGCTGATCCCCTGGCGTACACCGGGCATAATGCCGCGCTGGTCGAGCACGGTGAAGTAGCCATGATAGCCCGTCTCAGCCAGCACCCCCTCGACGATCATGTTGTAGGTGACGGAGGCGCGGATTTGCGCTTCGGCAGATTTATCGCGCAGCAGCGCGCCCATCGTTTGCGGCAGGGCTTCATAGAATAACGCCTGGTAGTCGAGGGAATGAAAGTGGTGCAGATCAGCCGTTTCGCCGGCCACGTCCTGCAGCAGGCGGCTGAAGAAATCAGTGTGTTTCGCTTCTTCGAAAAGAAAAGTCGTCAGGAACATTTCCTCTTCGAGACGCCCTTCCCCGGCGACAACCATGATCAGCGGCAGCAGGTCCACAGTCACCGCTTCTTCGCCGGCCTGGAACATCGCTGTCAGATGCAGCAGAAGCTGCTGCTCGTCCGCCGTTAGCGCCGCCCAGTCGCGCGCATCCTGGCTGAGATCAATGTCGCTGGGATTCCAGACTCCTAGTTTCTTCGCCTTCTCGTAAAGGCGAAAAGGAGGCAGCGCGCGATTCAGCCCGCGGCCTACCGTGATAAATTCTTCATGGGTCATGCCGCTCCTCAAACTTCAGGTAAGCGCCGCCGGCTGCGGCGTCTGCGCGGCGGGAAATGCGCCTGATACGGCCGTTAAATAGCGCTCGTAACCGGGCAGTGATGGATTGTCGTTTGTGAAGACATACGTAATGCTGCCGCCGGGCGTATCCAGGATCAAGTTCACGACGGCCTCATTGCCGGGGTCCGCCTGCCAGGTAACGCCGCTGATATTGGCGATAGGTATAAAGGTAGTCTCCGTCGCGTGGACCGTCTGCCATTTGTATTTGTAGGGTCTGCCGCGGCCGATGCTCTTCAATTCCCGGCCGTCACCCAGATGAATCGACTCCAACAATGTTTTGCTGATCATGCCAAACATCATCCGACGCAAAGCGCCCGCTTCGTAGGATCCGATAAGGGTATCCGCCTGCACAGCCAGGGAGCGGCTCTGTGGATTTTGAGACAGCTCTCTTGCCAGTACTCTACTGAAATAGTAACTTAGCTCTCCCTGTACAACGGCATTTTTCTCGCCGACCGGCGCCTGCCCTCCCCCATCACTGTACCGCTGGCGTATCAGATCGACGAGCGGCCGCATGGCGTCCCTGGACACCGTATTGAAGGGCAGCAGAAACAGCTCGCCCGGCATAGCCAGGAACAGGCTGCCCTTCAAGAGATCTTCTTCCAAGCGCACGTATTTCACATCCCGGTAGAGGAATACAAACGACCTGACAGCGTCGCCGACTCTCTGCAATATGACCAGGTCATCCTCGTAGAGCGAGACCATGTAGTCGTACAGATTCATCCCGGGTGAGGCATCTCGCCTTTCGATTTTACGCGGGATTTTGACGCTGAACAGCGGTGTTTCTTCCCTGGTCAAATAAGGGAGGAACAGCGGCGGCGGCGGATCCTCTTCTGAAATCTCAAGGACCCAGGGACCAAATCTGTCGTATTCAGGATCTCTCATACGCATACTCGTTTGTCTTCAGGCGCAGCTGCCTGTTGATCAGGGGAGGAACGGTTGATTATCACAATCAATTCCTCATGGTTCAATACCCTAAGCAGGGAATCAATCAATTATCGCTGGCACCCCGGCTTTGTCAATCACGAACGTTCAGCCCAACGGCCGTGTCTCATCTACCAGCGATCAGTTCAGCAAAGCCACAGAAACAGCCGCTTTGCTTAGCAGTAAATACAGCGCCGCGGCCGTCGCCAACAGCGTCAGAAAGGGTGTAACCTGGTGCAGCCGCGGTACGGCCGCCGGCAGATCTTTGCCGGTGCTCAGCAGCCCGCCGGAAGCAATCGTGCCCACGAAAAGCAGCACGGCAGTCATTAGAGCGATCCATTCAACCGTGCCGAGCGGGAGTACCTGGTGCCTGCGGTAAGCGGTCACACCCAGAAAGAGCAGCACCGCCAGCGCAATCAATTTGTGGATCGTCAAAACGGCCGTGCTGTATGGCGCACCCAGGCGGTTCAGCCAATAGCCGGAAAGAAAGATGAGGAGACAAGAGAGCGCCGCACCGGCAAGGCGCAGTTGAATAGGGGTCATTGGTACTTCCTCCCAAAGAGCGGGTCAGCGGCCGCTGACCGCTGATTTCCTGATTCGCCAAAGCGCTTATTCCTCAACCTTTATACCATTCCAAAAAATATCAAACCCGGCCTGAATAAGCGCTTCCTGGCTTGCCGTGTCTGGCTGCATTCTGACCAAATTCATCACCGCCACAATGTCCTGGTAAAGAATGGCCCCGATCAGTTCTACGGGATACGATTTGATAACACCGCCATCAACCCCTTTTTGGATCGCTGCAAAATAGTAGGCTAAATTCGCCGTTGTCTCTTCAGCGACGGCTTCAACAACCATCCCTGAATCCATGATCTGCCGCACATACAGGTAAGCATCCATATGCTGCAAGAACCAGTGGAAGTATCCCTCCCAGATCGTCTGGAACGTGTCGCGAACGGAAGCGTGTGGGTCCAGGATCGACTGCATGTAGGCCGACTGCTCTCTGCTGATCTGCAGAATCAATTCTTGAATCAACTCCTGTTTTCTCGGGAAGTAGAGAAACAGCGTGCCCGCCGCACTCCCCGCCTCCTTCGCGATGGCCGCCGTTGATGTGTTCTGCATACCATTTTGCACAAACAGCTTCAGGGCAGCCTGCAAATATTGTTCTCTTCTCTCGGGATCAGCTTTACGAGCCATACCATCCGCCCACGTTCTAGAATAATTAATGACTGATTACTCATTCATTATAACAGCGGAGAAAAACCTGTCAACATCAAACGCATCCCGTGAAACCGCTCTTTTTTACTTGCCATCCGCCGCCAAACGGTTTAACGTTATCCTGCTGGTCCAGGCAGAGCGAAATAAGGGGAGCAACCAGGATGGCAGCGTTGAGCAGCAAGCGCAAAATTTATCAGCTAGGCGGCAGTCTGGCCCTGCTCGCTTTCTTCTTGGGCTGCTGCGCCTGGCCGCATTGGCAGGCCCAAACCAGCGGCACGACGCTCTTCGCTTTGCAAGAAGAACCTATTCCCACAGTAGATCACCTGGCCATCCCTGAACTGCCGGAGAATCCTACCCAGGTGGATATTGGTCGTGTTTCCTATTTCTACAACTGCATGCCCTGCCACGGGGATCGCGGCCAGGGGCTGACCGACGAGTTTCGCGAAACGTGGGTTGAGGACCACCAGAATTGTTGGGCGCGCGGCTGTCACAGCGGCCGTGCGGGAGAAGAAGGCTTCCCCATCCCGACCGTGGTCCCGGCTGTCGCCGTCGAGCCGGGCGCGCTGCAAAGTTTCACCTCCTCAGCGGCGCTGCACAGCTACCTAGAAGAGACCCACCCGCCCCAGCAGCCAGGCGTCTTGCCCGAAGAGGATTATTGGGCCCTGACCGCATTTCTGCTCGCCGAAAACGGCCGTCTTTCTCCCGGCCCGGATCTGGGGCCGGCGCTGACGAGGCCCACGGCCACACGATCGCCGACGGCCACACCAACGCCGACAGCCTCCCCTACCGCCGCGCCAATGGCGACAACGACGCCCACAGCAGCGCCATCCGCACCAGCACCTTCGGCCTCGAACACGCCCATCTGGGTCTTGCCGCTGGCTTGCGCACTACTGGCCGGCATATTCATATTCTGGCTGCGGCGGCGATAAAGAAGATGCCCTGCGTTAGCGGCATTGTCGCCACACCCCTTTTCTGTTCCAATTACGGTAAGCAGCCGAGAAAGAGGCGTCTAAAAGGAGCAAACCGTGATAAACACAACATCCCCTGCTGACTTCATTCCTATCGAACCAATTGGCGATCTCAGCTCATTTGAGGCGACGGTCACTCTATCCGTCAACGGCCTCATCAACAGCCAGCCATCACAGGGCACCCTCCATGGTCTCCTGGTGATCGACGGTGAGAACAGCAAGATCAGCGTATCCGGCACGCTGCTGGGCGAAATCGCGGCGCAGGTCGGTGGTTCATTGGTCGGGCTGTTCACCCCCTCCACCGTCGATCTCTACAAGATGTCCAGCGGCGCCTATATCGTCGTCAACGGCTTCTTCCCCGTCTGCGTAAAGCCGAACGCCTCTAAAGCAACGGCTGTCCTGGACGACATGAGCCCGCAAAGCTTGATGACCATGTTGACCAGCAAAGATGTGGCGCGCGGCAGATTGGCCGGCCAGAGCATGCTCAACGGCCGTGCTGTCAAACATTACATCATCGACGGCGAAACCTTCCTTGCCGCAGCGAAAGCGAGCAGCGATCCAAAGCTGAAAGCCTTTGGCGCAGGGCTTTGGGCAGCCGAGGATGCCGACCTGTATGTCGACGCCGAGGGCGGCTATCCCGTCGCCTTTCGCGGCAGTTACAGCGGCGCCTACGAACCACTCAAGTTCAAAGGCATCTTCAGCGTGCAGATCGAATTGACCTCCGTCAATGCGGGCACAGTGGTGAGCCTTCCCCCCTCCTGCGACAGTCCAATCGCAATGTAAGCGAGATTCTGGCGAACGGGCTTGACGGCATATTCACGGAAGAGCCACTGCCGGCCGGCTGTATCATGACCAATCACAGCTAGCGCAGCAGTCAAAAGCGGCATGAAGACAATCAACTCCCTGTTAAACAACTATTTCTGGGCCATCCTGTGCGCGCTCGCCCTGATCTTTATGCTGGCCGTAGCCGCCGGAGCAACCTGGGGACTGCCCGCTGTCTGGCATGCGGACGAGCAGCTGCGCCAGGTCATGCCCGCCCTGGCCAATGGCCTGGACTCAATTACTCAAAACGTCTTCTATCCCACGCTGCCTTTCTTCACCATGTTTGCAGCGGGAAAGGCTTTATCCCTGCTGACGGCGGACGATCTCGTGATCATGGCCGGCATTCGCATACTATCGGCCGTATTGGGGACGATTGTGATCGTTCTCAGCGCCCTGATGACGCTCACCGCAGGCAGGTCACGCCCCGCCGCCCTTGTCGCCGCCCTGCTGGTCATGTTCAGCAGCGGCTTCGCGACCATCGCCCACCACGCCATCGTCGATGTGTACCTGACCTTCTTCGTGACGCTGGCAGCCGCGCTCCTGCTGGCCTTCGTTGCCACACAAAGAAATATCTGGCTTTACCTCGCCTTTTTTGCTATCGGGTTGGCGGCATCAAGTAAATACAACGGCGCATCCCTGCTGTTGGCGGCCACGTTGATCCCCTTCTTGTTCGGCGCGGCCCAATGGCGAAGCGATTTCCTGCGGCCGGCGGGCAGGATGGCCCTCGCCTATTTTCTCGCTTTCTTGGGCTTCTTCATCGGCACACCGCGCGCGATCATCAATGCCGCCTCGCACATAGAACAGCTGCTGCCCTTTCTTGAGCGCCAGCGCGTCTACGCAGGCCCGCGGCCGGTGGGCCTTGTCGGCCAATGGGGCAAAATGGTGGATGGCCTGGGGCCGCTGCTTTTTCTGCTGTTTGCCGTGGCCTTCACTTGGGCGCTCGTTCAAGCAGCAAAGTACCTGGCGGCCAGACTCAAACAGGGAGAGATTGACCACTACGGCCGTTTCTACCTGGCGATTATCTTGATCCTGATCGCCTTCGAGCTGCCTCTCGCCCTTTCCCAGTTTTATCCCATGCGCTACATGGTGCCCGCCTACCCTCTCCTGGCGGCTCTGGCCGCCCTGATGCTGGCTGATCTGTGGCGCGCTTTCCAGATATCGGGCAATAAACTTGGCCGGCAGCTGCTGCTCCTGGCCGCAGTCGCCGTCATCTTCTTTTCCGCCCTGCGCTTTGCGAGCGTGATCCTGATCTTCGCCAATGACAGCCGCAGCACAGCCGGCCGCGCCCTGCCGGCGCTCATTCCAGCGGGCAGCCGGACAGAATATACGCTTTACCCACCTCACCTTCCCACAGAAAACCGGGTCGTCGACAACTACCCGCTGAAGGTGTTCAAGTTTGAGGAAGATATCGCGCCCATCACCGGGTGGAATATGGGCGAGGAGGGCGTCGAGCTGCGCAAACCGGAGTACCTGGTTGTCGATCGCAAGACGTACGCCCGCTTTGAAGATGAGCATGTCTGCCGACTAAATCCGGTCGAATGCGACTTTTTCGCCCGGCTGCTCAACGAGGAGAGCCGCTACGAGCTTGTCGAGCAGTTCGTCTATCAGGTGCCGCCCTATTTGCCGCAGGTGAAAACTGATTTCGCCAATATTGAGGTGCTTCTCTTTGAGCGACGGGCCGAGGCGGTGAGCCCACAGGAAGAGAACACCGCGCAGACTCCGCTTGACATTCAATTCGGCGAGCAGATCAGGCTGCAGGGGTATGATCTTGAGCAAACGGCCGTTGACCGGCTCAGCGTCACCCTCTACTGGAGCACAGACGCCAGATTGGCGGAGAATTACAAAGTCTTCATCCACTGCCTCGATGAAGGAGGCCAGATTATCGCCCAGAGCGACAGCATCCCCGCCAACGGAGCTTCGCCAACGGAGCAGTGGCTGCGACATGAGATCATCAAGGATACGCACACCCTCGAACTACCCGACGCCGGCGCCGGCTGCCAGCTGTATGCTGGTCTCTATGAGCCGGAAACGGGGGCGCGTCTGGCGGTGCAGTCAGCAAGCAGCGCGGGGCAGGACAGCGTCATCATCCCACTGCCGAATCCCGACATCCAGAATCAAGAGTAAAGAGCAGCAAGCCGACATGAGGGCGCGTTAGCACCGTACTTTTCGCTGCAGGGCTCGCACAGCACATTGACCAGAAAGAGCGGGATGAGATAGGCGATCCTCTCTGAGGAGCTACCGGCGAAGAAAAAGACCTGGATGAGCCCCACATTGACCGGCGGCTGCCGCAGTCCAGATCGCTAAATGAATATTCTGTACAAATTCTGTACAATATATTGACAGCTCTCTGGACTTTCGCTATAGTAATAGCATCATTCAACCAGAAAGCGGGACAACAACGCGCTTTCACTAGCAGGAATTACGGATATGCCAAAAGCCACCATCAATGCACCGGCGCCCGATTTCACCCTGGAAGATTACCGGGGTAATACGATCACCCTTTCCGATTACAGGGACAAACAAAATGTGCTGCTGGTTTTCAACCGCGGCTTCATGTGACCATTTTGCCAAGCGCACATGGCGCAGTTGCGCCGTGACTACGATCAGTTCGTCGAGCGAGACACAACCGTTTTGGTTCTAGGTCCCGAAAACGCGGCTAAGTTCGCCGACTATTTCACGGAAAATGAGCTCCCCTATGCCGGCTTTCCCGATCCCAAGAGCACGGTTCTCAAACTATACGGGCAGGAAATCAAGCTCTTCAAGTTCGGCCGTATGCCGGCGCAGGTGCTGGTAGACAAGCAGGGCATCGCTCGCTATGTCCATTACGGCAGTTCGATGAGTGATATTCCCGAGGACGAGGATATCCTCAACTTAATCGATAACTTGAATCAGGAAACAAGCAGCCTCGAAAGCGCATAGCCACAGACACAAGCGAGCACCACCGGTCGTTCCAGAATCGTGGCAATATGAGAAAGCGTAGCCTCTGACTTGCTGATTTTGTAAGCTAACTATTACTTGTGAAATTAAGCACAAGCGGGGCAGGAATCAGTATGTACTCAAAGAGAACAGAACAAACACGCGTCGTCATTGTGGGCGCGGGATTTGCCGGACTGGCGGCGGCGAAAGCATTCGCTGACGCGCCGGTGGAAGTCCTGCTCCTGGACCGGCACAACTACCACACTTTTCTGCCCCTGCTCTACCAGGTTGCCGCGGCAGAAGTCGATCCCTCACAAATCGGTTTCCCGGTGCGCACCATATTACGGCCGTTGGATAATGTTGATTTCATGCTGGCCGAGGTAGAGCGCGTGGACCTGGAAGGCGAACAGGTAGTGACCAAACAAGGCCCGGTACCCTACGACTATTTGATCATGGCCACCGGTAGTGAAGCACGCTTCTTCGATATCCCCGGCGCGCAGTCGACGACTTTTACCATGAAGTCGATGACCGACGGCATCAATCTACGCAATCATATGTTGGCCAAATTCGAGGAAGCAAGCCGCGAAATGGATGAGGCGCGCCGGCGCCGCCTGTTGACCTTCGTTGTCATCGGCGGTGGGCCAAGCGGCGTCGAGTATGCGGGCGCTCTAATGGAGCTGATCGGCGGCCCCCTGGCCAAGGATTATCCGAATTTCTGCGTTGAAGATGCGCGGGTGCTGCTGGTCGAAGCGGCGCCTGCGCTGTTGGGCGCTCTACCGCCGGAACTCGGCGAATACGCGGCCGATCGGCTGCGCAAGATGGGCGTGGAACTGCTGCTGGAGACGGCCGTTGCCGAAGTGACGCCGGATGCTGTTCTCCTGGCCGACGGGACAGTCATTGCCACGGAAACGGCCGTCTGGACCGCCGGCGTTGGCGGTGAAGGCATCGCCGCCCGCTCAGGCTTGGAAACGAGATCAAACAGAACTGTCTCCGTACTGCCCACCCTGCAGGTACCGCAGGAACCAAACGTCTACATCACCGGCGACCTGGCCGCCTTTGAGCAGGACGGCAGCCTCCTGCCAATGGTTGCTCAGGTGGCCATGCAGCAGGGGGAAACGGCGGCGCAGAATATTCTGCGGCAAACAGCGGGCGAACCACTGCACGCCTTCAGCTACCGGGACAAAGGCTCCATGGCCGTGATCGGCCGTAACGCCGCTGTGGCGGATATCGGCGGCAGAGCGTTCACCGGTTTCACGGCATGGCTCATCTGGCTGCTGGTGCATATCATGCAGCTGGTCGGCTATCGCAATCGCCTGCTGGTGCTTGTCAATTGGGCATGGAGTTACTTTACCTTCGAGCGCCTGGTGCGCCTCATTTTGCCCAACCAACCGATACCGGACGAAGAGTCACTGCCCGACGTGAAAGGTCCCGCGCTGCTATCAAAGTAATGGGTTTATTCATAAACCGCTTGAGGCAGTAGGCACGGAGCAGCAGAATCAAACTCCCAGCCCATACTGATCTTTACACATGCCTTCGAAGCGGAAGCCGTTTCCTATCTTGTAGGAACATACCGGTATCCAGGGGTGTTTCTTCCTGAGGCACTGCACAGCGACCTACCCCTGGATAGGCACCCAAGCGTGCGTATATCCGCCAAGATCGGCGACACGCCCGTGGAAGGCGCGCGGCAGCCATCGAAAGGTCGCCGCTATCCCATGCTATCAAAGCGGGTTCCAAAAAAGCGGAGGGAGGCGTCTCGTTTTCCACATCTCGAACCGGCAAGCAGATCGACCAGGGGCACGCGTGAAGAATCTCTCCATTTCCCTGAAACTGAGTGGTGCTCATGCCAGAAACCGGGAATTTTTCCTGGAAACAGCTTCGTCAATCGGCCTAGCAGTCCATCAGCGATTCGCTTGAATCGCCTCTAAAAGAGAGTCCGCCTTCTCACCATCAAACCTACCCGTTGTTCGCCACAGAATGTCGCCGCTGCGATTGACCAGCAGAATGTGGACATCATCCTTGCCAGAAATCGCGGTGGCTTCCATAAAGCGGTCCGTATTAATGTAGAGCGTGATCGTGCGCTGGCGCGCTGTCTCGTCAGGGATACCGGCGCGCATGCCTTCATTGACAACCATCCGCGACAGGGCCGGCATTTCATCTATTGTCGGCAGCTCATAATACACCACGCCAGGAAATGCAGCCTCTGTTTCCTGGGCAAATGGCACCCAGGTGTCAACGACAGCCTGCTGCCGCTGCCGAAACGGCACAAAAATAATATTCAATTCACCGGCCAGATCATCAGGAAGAAAGAATTCATCGCGGTTCAGATTGAAGCCGGAAACGGAAGGGAAATGAACCTCCCCACTCGCCAGGTTGAGCGTGCTGCGCGCAGGCGCCAGACGCCAGAACATGCCGGCGGCCGCGGCGGCGAGGAGGAGCATGGGGAGAACGATCTTGATCATCTTACCTGTTCCGCATCAACAGAAATAGCACCGTAGATAGTCCCTGGCGTCATCACAACAAGAAAGCAGCTACTGGTCAGCGATCATCAGGTCTTGCAGCCAATCAATGATGATCTGCGCCGGCCCGTCTAGATGCGCCGCGGCCGCCAGGTAGTAGGTGGCGATGTAATGCTGCGCCTGCGCTTCCGAAAGCTTGTAGCTGTTCATCAAATAGGCGATCCATTCCATATCGCGACTAAGGATATCGCTGTCGCCAAATATCAGGGCCGCGGTGATGATGCCCCCCACTTCATGATTTATTTCCGAAAGCTGTTTTGTTGGCTCCGCGGAATCAGCGTAGCTGCTCCAAATGCGGGATTCAATGAGGGCACGCCGCTGTCTGTACTGCTGCAGCGCTTCGCCAAATGAGTAGTCAGCGTCACACGGCGGGTTGGCAGCATGCTGCCGTATCAAGCGCTCGACAACAGGGACCGCTCCTTCAATCGTGGGGCCAAGATATTGGGCGGGGATACGGTCGCGCAGTTGGGGCATCATGTTAAAGATAGTGCCCCCGTAGCCGATGATTGTATCGCTGCCGCTCAAGGCAGAGGTAACGTCCAGAAGTGATGTGGCGGTGGACAAAGTTTGCGCTGATACGATCAACATTTCAGGGCTCACCTGTTCAACTGTTTCTGCTAACGAGAACGCAGGCATATCGGCCCCTAGATAGAGAACGTCCCACCCGCGACGCCTGAGCAGAAAAGTGAACAACAGCGGCGTGAATACATGATAATCATCTTCCGCAGATGCAACGATGATCCGTCCCGGCTGCGTAGGCGGTGGGGTAGCGGCAATTAACATCTCCAGACGCTGCACGCCCATCGCCGAAGCGAAATGCTCCTGTTGCACCGACACCTCCCCCCGGTACCATCCTTCTCCGATAGCTGATAAACCGGCTTGCAGAAGCTGCACAGTGACAACTTCGGGAGGGAAGAGCGCAAATGCACGCACCAGGGCTTGTTCAGCCGCTACACGGTCATAGGCCAGGCAGGCATCCACCCAATTCTCACGCAGCTTGGCCATCTCTGTACTGGTCTCAGTAACAGCCCGCACTACGGGTTTAGCTGTCACTGCGTCTTTCCCTTCAAGCAGGCCACCTGCATCAGGCCCGTTGAGTGACTTCCATAACTGGACCGCGTGACTGATTGACATCCCTTCTTCCTGCCGGGAGATCAACCACTTAAGCGTGTCAATATCACGCTGCGAATATTGGCGATGACCGCCCGCTGAACGCTGCGGCTGCGGCATGTCATACCGCCGCTCCCACGCCCGAATCGTCGATGGCTTCAACGCTGTTTCCTGCACCACGGCCTTCAGGTTGTACAGGGGAAGATTTTGATCATTCTCCATGATAGTTCCATTCATTTTATACATGCCAAGCTACTCCTTTAGCAGTTTCGTTCTTTTTTTGTCGATCAGCTCTGCCACAGTTCGCCGCCAGCCGCCGGCGTTTGCTGCAGGGCCTCGAAGCGCACGCCCGTCAATTCTTCAGAAACGCTCCACAAGCGGCGCGCGTCCGCTTCACTGTAGGACGCATCACTTGATAGTTCCTTGACCGGGTAACCACGCATGCGCATGAACCCATCGGGGCCGATGAAGTCACAACCGTTCACATCAGGCGCCGCAGCCGCGTAGAGCGTAGGCAGGGCACCCATCTCAGAACTCTGGGCGAAAAGGTTGTTCGCGGCCTTCATGAGGCCGCGCTGCAAAGTCGATTCCTCCATATTGGGTCCCACCTGCTGCAGATTGGTCGCTGAATACCCGGGATGCGCCCCCACACTGATCGCCGCACGGCCGGCGGCGCTCAGCCGGCGCTGCAGCTCGTAAGCAAAAAGCAAATTAGCCAACTTGCTATGGCTGTAGGCCGCACGCTTGTCATATCGCTGTTCACCTTGCAAATCGTCGAAATCGATCATGCCAGCACGGTGCAGCCCACTGCTCACGGTCACCACCCGCGCAGCCGCTGTGGCCAGAAGGCGATCCAACAACAACCCAGTGAGTGCAAAATGGCCCAAATGGTTGGTGCCGAACTGCATCTCAAACCCGTCGGCCGTCCGCCGGTAGGGAATAGCCATAAGCCCGGCGTTATTGACCAGGATATCCAGGCGCTCATGCTTGGCCTCATACAGGCGCGCAAAGTCATGGATTGAGGTCAAGTCAGCGAGATCCAGGATCATGATCTCGACAGAGGCTGCGGGATTTTGCTGCTGCAGCTCAGCGACCGCTGCTTCGGCCTTATCGCGGCTGCGGCAGGCAAAAACAACATGGGCCCCTTTGGCGGCGAAAGCACGCGCCGCACTGTAACCCACACCGCTGTTAGCGCCGGTAACAATTATGTTTTTGCCGGACAAATCCGGCATGTCTTTTGCTGTCCAGTGTTCCGTCATCAGGGCTAATTCCTTCGCTTATCAAGCGTACTTTTCTCTCAAAGAGGTCCAGCATATATCCTTCGTCAGTTCCAGCCGCGGGATAGAAGATTGTTTATTTGTCTACTCCTATGCTAGAATTGTACAGCAATAATTCGATTTGTCAATGTTTTGTATATATTTTGTATATAATGGTGGTGATGTGATGCAGTTCATCTACGATACGGCCGTTCAGCGAATCATCTTTGGCGCTGGCAGCAGGCAGCTGCTGCCGCAGCTCGTCGACGATTTTGGCTGGCAGCGGGTTTTACTCTGCACCTCTCCCCATTTGCAGGCCAACGGCACCGCTGTCCAGATCGCCGCCTTGCTAGAGGGGAAAGTAAAAGCCCTCTTTGCTGGCACTGCCGCCCACGTACCTTACGATCAAGTGACAGCAGTGGCATCGCTCGCCCAGCAAAACCGCTGCGATGTCCTGATCGGCCTGGGCGGCGGCAGCGCCATCGGCCTGGCAAAAGCTGTGAGTTTTGAATTGGCATCCGGGCACGCAGAAAGGCAGGGGCTAGTACCCATCCCCACCATCGCCATCCCGACTACCTATGCCGGCTCAGAAATGACGCCGGTGTTTGGCGTAACATACCAGCAAGAGGACGGGACAACGCGAAAGGTCACAGAACGGGGCCCGGCGATTACGCCCAGAGCGGCGCTCTACGACCCCGGACTCACCCTGGATTTGCCGCCGCGGCTGAGCGCAGCGAGCGGCGTCAACGCCCTCGCACACTGCATCGAGGCTATCTACTCGGTAACGCGCAATTCCCTCTCGACAGCCGCCGCCCTGCGCGGCATCACCGCGATCACCAAAAGCCTGCCAACCTGCGTAGCCGAGGGCAGTAATTTGAGCGCGCGCAGCGAGATGCTCGAAGGAGCACACCTGGCAGGCGCGGCGTTGGCAACGGTGAGCATGGGCCTTCATCACGGCACAGGCCATGTGCTCGGCGGTACAGCCGGCGTAGCGCATGGCGTGGCCAACTGCATCGCACTGCCGCACGCGATGCGCTTCAATGCCGGCGCCGCCCCGCAGCAGCTGGCAATCGTCGCCGAAGCGATGGGGGTTCAGCGAAACGGCCGGACCGATGGCGCCATGGCACTCGCCGCGGCTGACGCCGCCGAGGCACTTATCCGGCAGCTCGATATGCCACAGCAGCTGCGCCAGGTGGGGGTCGAAGAATCCCTCCTGCCCCAACTGGCGAAGAACCTGCTGCTGAGCAAAGCGGCACAGAGCAACCCCAAACCGCTCACCTCAGAAAAAGAGGCGCTCGCCTACCTGGCAGAGATGTGGTGATAACATTCACGGCTCACCAGGCCATCCACCACACAAACACCCCAGCCTCTCTTGACTTATTTTCTATACAAAATATATACAATATATTGACAAATTGATGGGTATGGGCTATATTCCTCCCTAGATCAGGCCGTAGGATTCACCAAGAGGTTCTTTAGCTAAGTTACTCAGAGGGTTTGGAGTCAAGCGTATGCCAAAAGCAGCTATCAATTCAGCCGCGCCAGATTTTACACTACAGGATTATCACGGGAACTTGGTCAGCCTTTCGCATTTCAAGGGAAATCAGGTTGGACGAGCTAAACGGCGAAGCATCTTCGGTTGGATCAAGGGCATACCCCGCGCCAATCCTGCGTAACAGCGGAAGTTGTCACTATTGGCCGGCAATGAGGGGTGAAGCGGCTGGTGAGAAGAGCTCAGGGAAAACGAGAGCGATTACCAACCACCTTAACCCCTTTACCATCAAATTCTAGTTGCCACTCTGATCTCTTAAGTAAGGACTATAGGTCGGCAGGGCTGTTTTACAATATGGGAGACAAACAATGAATGATGCCTTAATCTGGGGCGCCTCCGGCGGAATGGGCCAGGCGCTTGTCAATCAACTTAACAATGACGGCTGGCGCGTCTTCGCCGCCGCGCGAGATAAAGAAGCTATTCCGGATGGCGTCCATGAGCGGTATCACTTCGACGCTGCCAACGGCACCGCTATCAGAGATATCGCGATTGACCTGGCTCAACAGACGAACGGGATAGATCTATGGGTCTATGCCGCTGGTGAGATGCGCGCCGATCTGCTGAGCAAAACAAGTCTAGAAAGCTGGTCGGCCGTTCTTGATTCTAATCTCAACGGCGCCTTCCTGGCGATCAGTCATACCATCCACCTGCTCAACGAAAATGGGCAGGCAGCATTTATCGGCGCCTACGTTGACCATCTTGTCCTGCCCAAAATAGGCGCCTATGCCGCCGCCAAGGCTGGCCTAGAGCCGCTCGTCAGTGTCCTGCAAAAAGAGAACCGTAGCGTTAATTTCACGCTGGTTAAACCAGGCGCTGTGGCCACGGATTTCTGGGAGAATGTACCTTTTAGAATGCCCGCTGATGCCAAATCAGCAGACGTTGTTGCCCAGGCGATAATCAGCCAATATCAAAATCAGGGGCGCGGCGTCCTACCTCTGTAGGGCGGCGCCATTTTCAGCTGCCCACAGCGCAGTGTAAAGGAATATCGCGGCTGCCAGAGGCCAATTTCTGACAGTTGAACAGCTGCAATCAGCCTTCTTCTATCGTTGCCAGACGCACCGACGTGTTCTAAAATGATGATGTGATTTGTCAACCAATGTTGGTGTGGGCCCCTACGACATCATGCTAAGAATCAAAAAGGGAGCAGTCAAATGAAACTAAGCGCGCGTAACGTCATCAAAGGCACGGTCAAGTCGATCAAAGAAGGCGCGGTCAACGACGAAATCATCGTCGAAATTGCCCCCGGCATCGAGATGGCCTCAATCATCACCAGCAGCTCCTGCCAGCGACTTGACCTGGCCGTAGGCAAAGAGGTCTATGTACTCGTCAAGGCTTCCAATGTGATGATCGCCAGCGACGAATAAATGCCCACGCTACCAGCATCTGAAGCACTCCTCCGCCTGCGCGAAGGGAACCAGCGCTTTGCGGCGGGCATCCGCGAAGACGGCGAACATGCTGCGCACCTACGGCGCAGCGAGCTTGTCGCCGGGCAGGAACCATTTGCCATCATTCTCGGCTGTTCCGATTCGCGCGCGCCCGCGGAACTTATCTTCGACCAGGGCCTCGGCGATCTCTTTGTCATCCGCGTCGCCGGCAACGTAGTCGCTCCTTCCTTGGTAGGCAGTATCGAATTTGCGGCGGCGAAGTTCGGCACGCGGCTTGTAGTCGTTATGGGTCACTCCCACTGCGGCGCTGTGCAGGCTACGCTGGAAGAACTACAGCAGGGCCCCGAGAATCGCTCATCCAACCTGCGCTCCATCGTTGACCGCATACGGCCGTCCGTGGAAACTCTGCTTGAAACCAATCTACGCTTTGAGCCCGGCGCCTTGCTGCATCATGCCGTGCGCGCCAATGTGCGTGCCTCCGCCAACCAGCTGCGTCATGCATCCCCCCTCCTCGAACAGCTCATTCAAGAGGACGGCCTCTTTATCGCCGGCGCCGAATACGATCTCGAAAGCGGCCTGGTCGATTTCTTTGACAATCCGCTGAACGACTGAAAATGGGGCGCTTCACGAAGCGCCCCTACCCATGAAGCACCTCTACCCATGAGGCGCCTCTACCGCCCCTATTACCCATTCCTCATTTGCAGTTGAAATGCAAATGCGTCGTGATCTATAATGGCTTCAAGAGATTAGAGAGCCGGTTTCCCCAACACATTCCTTTTAACAACTGAATCAAGCGTTTTCTTCTGAGCAGCAGGTTGGCTGTCCTTAATAAAGACTTTCAACCGGGCACATTTTGGGAGGGTCACATGGCAATCAAGCGCGGTCTAACACTCCTACTGGTTTCTTGTTTTACCCTTTTTCTGCTGTCCCTATTCCTACAATTCACAGCGGCCGCCGGGGTCGATCCGCAGACGGCCGTCGACACCTGGACCTTCCAGGGGCGCGTCTATACGGGTGACGTGGGCGATGAAAGCCAGCCGCGGCCCGGCGTCAGGATCGCCGTTTTCGGCTCTAACGAGGCATACCCTGACCAGGGCATGCTAATACGTGAAACAACCAGTGACGAAGAGGGGTGGTATGGGCTGGAGGTCACCGATGACGACGGCCCCTTCTCCACCTACCATCTACATGCTTACGCGCCGCCCGGCGCCAACTTCATCGGCGCCACATCCCCCGCCGGCGCTGTGCGCGAAAGTCATTGGATCGAGTTCAGCGCGCCGTTGACCGGCAAGACACTGAGCGGCAATAAATTCTGGCTCGCCCATGAAGCGGACATCCCGCTTGGCGAAATTCCGCGGACTACGCTGCGCCAGGCCGCCCAACTGCTGGAAACGGTGCGCGGAACTCCTGGCGCTCCCGGATGGGAAGATGCAGCGCTGTATCCCCAGGCACGGCCGTTATTCCGGCCCGATATCAGCGGCCCCGCCTATTTCGAATTTCGCGTCCGCGCCGGCGACACACCTGGCGGCTTCATCATCATCGCCAGCGGCGAACATGACTTCCCCATCAGTCACTGGAACTTCAGCGGGTCCTCGCCCACGGAAATACTCCTACAGAAAGCGGGAGAAGAAGGGTACGACGCCGTCAAGTTCTACAAACTCGACGCTCTCGATTACGCCGTCGAGAACGGGGAGGGCAGCCAGGTGACTTATCTGGGCGGCCCGCCGGTAAAAGTAAGCGATATGGACCCCGCCTGGCTCGACGAGCCGCCGCCGCAGACCGACGTCCAGTACGTGCCCAATCCTGC
This sequence comes from uncultured Chloroflexia bacterium, assembly GCA_963767495.1. Classification (GTDB taxonomy): domain Bacteria; phylum Chloroflexota; class Anaerolineae; order Promineifilales; family Promineifilaceae; genus JAACFF01. The sequence continues at coordinate 566,900 of CAVYDY010000003.1, read as the reverse complement.
ACGGCCGTCTGACGACAACCCGGCGATCACCGGCACAATCAAGATAAGCGGGCCCGAGAAAGAACTATACCAGCTTAGCGGCTGGCAATCGTGGCCGGAACTGAAATCCCAATACACCGCCTCCTATGGCGTGCTGCTGGAACAGCTGCGCCGCGGTGCGGCCGGGGATTGGGAAATCGAAAATCTCGCCCGCCAATATGGTGAAGGGCTGGTCAAGGGGCAGACCATCTGGATCCCGCTTCTCTGCGAAAACGAGCCAGAAGTCGCGCTTGACGGGCCGGGCGCGGATCTTGTAGAAACAGAACAGATCACGCGCGGCGGGCAGCCGGTTTTGCGGCTCACCGTCCTCGACTCAACGCCTGGCACCGAGGTCCCGCTGGAGGTGATCATTCGCTGTCCCGCGGGTGGGGAGGAGGTGCTGCCCTATTGGATCATCGAATACGCGCCCGCCACTTACATGCCGGTCGTATCCGCGCAAAGCGGCGGCACCACGGCGAACAGTGCGGCAAATGCGCAGGCTGTCCAGGGGTACCAGATCGCCTGGGTTTGGCTGGATTATCGCGAACAGACCAACTATTACCAGCTGTCCTTCTACCCGCCGCCAGGCATCTCCAGCTGCCACAGCGGCTGTGGGGCCACCGCCTGGACGATGCTCTTCGGCTGGGCGGACAACCAGGCCGACTCCCTACATTGGAGCTACTGGCGTCCGCGCTGGGGCCTCTATCGCCAGAACGGCGGCTACGGCAAAAATGCGCGCGCACCCTTGAAGACAATGGACGCAGGCATCAAGAACGTGACCTGGGAGATTCGCGATCATATCGACACCTGGTGCGCCTTCGGCAGCGCCCCCACCTTCCCGTCAGATATGGATGAGGCGTCCGACTATCTCAAGGGGCGCACGGGCACGGGGCTGGTTACGCACTACAATGTCTTCGGTGTCAAGGAAACACGCCTGCGCAATTACGCCAGCCATTCGATCATGTACCGCAGCACGCCGGCGATCATCGGTACCGGCTGGCTGAAGCATTACCCCCTCGCTTATGGCTACCAATGGTGGTCGCGCCGGGTCAAGAAATGCTTCATCTGGTGCTGGACAACTACCGAATACAGCCGCCAGTTCTGGGTCAACCAGGGTTGGGGCGGCTCCGGCAACGGCTGGATACCGGCCAGCAGCTGGTTCGCCGGCGAAATCTACCCGTAGGCGTGGGGCACGCGATCGCGAGAAAGGGGATAATGGGATATCTGCGTCTGATCGGTGAGCCTGGCCGCGGCCCCTCTTGTACAATAGGGTTGAAAACGGCCGATTAGGGGACAGATCATGAATCAGGAAGAAACTATTCAATGGCTGCTGGATGGGGATGTCTCCATCCAATACCAGGTCAACCGCGATCTACTCGGCCTGGACATACCCGCCTTGCAGCAGCGAATCGCGAAGGAGGGTTGGGGGGCGCGCTTCTTGCAGGCGCGGGGAGAGAACGGGCAGTGGGGACAGCGCTTTTACCAGCCCAAGTGGATTTCCAGCCATTACACGCTCCTCGACCTGAAGCATCTTGCCTTACCGCCCGATCACCCCAGCCCGGCTGAAACCATCGCTTTGATCGTGAGCGAGAACAAAGAAGAAGATGGCGGTATCAATCCCGGCAAAACGATCAGCCAGAGTGATGTTTGCGTCAACGGCATGTTTCTGAATTACGCCTGCTACTTCCAGGTGGCGCAGACCGCCCTGCAGTCCGTCGTCGATTTTGTGATCGCGCAGCAGATGTCGGATGGCGGCTTCAACTGCCGCGCCAACCGCTCAGGCGCCGTACACAGCTCAATGCATTCGACAATCTCACTCCTGGAAGGCATAGAGGCATATGCAGCCAATGGCTATCAGTATCGCCTGGCGGAACTGCAGAAAACAGCAGCGGAAGCGCGCGAGTTCATCCTCCAGCACCGTCTATTCCGCTCCGATCGCACCGGGGAGATCATCAACAAGAAGTGGCTGATGTTGTCTTACCCCAGCCGCTGGTATTATGACATTCTGCGCGCGCTGGCCTATTTCCAGACAGCCGGCATCCCCTATGATCCGCGCATGCAGGATGCCCTCGATATTTTACTGGCGAAACGGCGCAAAGACGGTACCTGGCCGGTGCAGGCCAAACATCCCGGGCAAACGCACTTCGATATGGAGAAAACAGGCGGTCCCAGCCGCTGGAATACGCTGCGCGCCCTGCGTGTCCTGGAGAAGTATCATAAGGGTCACTCTATGGGGATCGCAGGGAGTGCGTGAACTCACTACATACTTCATTTAGTGCAGCCGGCAGCGATAGTTGGGCATTACCGGACCGCCGCGATCTCTTCACCTGCAAAACCCGTTTTTATCCGTCGTGCAGCAAAGCGCGTACCGCTAGCCCTTCCCAGAGTCAATTCGCGGCAACCTTGTGAGAAACAGACCACACATATTTGACAGCGCATTATCAGATCGATTAAGCTGATACAATAACATTCTTATTATATGATAGAAACTGCGCGCACCATCAATAAAAAAGAGGGGCCGCGAAAACAGCACCTCAGCTGATAAGCTGACCGCTGACCCGCTCATTCCCAAGGAGATCCAGCATGTTCGAAGGCTTGAAATACACCATTATCCGCAGCCAAGCGATGGTCGCCCCACCGATGGAAAACCTGGGCGGCGGCGCTGCCGCTTTTGGCCCGCAGGAGATCCAGGTTGAGGAGGCGGAGCTCGAGAGCGCGGAGCGCAATGATCTACGGCGCGATCCGCGCACGCGGGCGATGGCGATCACGATGCCCATGAAGCTGATCGAGCCGGTTGATTTCGACAGCGGCGGCGAGGTGCCTAGCGAAACGGCAAAAAATACGTGGGGCATCGAGGCCGTCAAGGCCCATCTCTCCCCTTTTGACGGCAGCGGGATCACCGTCGCCGTCCTGGACACCGGTATTCAACCCGATCATCCCGCCTTTGCCGGCATCGAACTGGTGCAAATGAACTTCACCGATGGCGAAGAGAATGACGCGCACGGGCACGGGACGCACTGCGCGGGCACTATTTTCGGGCAGGATGTCGACGGTACGCGCATCGGCGTCGCCAGGAATGTCAGGCGCGCCTTGATCGGCAAGGTCCTTGGTGAAGGCGGCGGCTCTTCCACAAGCATCTCACAGGCGATCCAGTGGGCGGTCAACGAAGGCGCTCATGTCGTCTCCATGTCCCTGGGCATCGACTTCCCCGGCTTCGTCGAATACCTGGTCAATGAACAGGGGCTGCCCATCAACGCGGCGACCTCAATCGCCCTGGAAGGGTACCGCTCCAACGTCAATCTCTTCTCCGAACTCGCCCGCTTTGTGCAGGCTAACAATCTGTTCGGGCAGGGCACGGTGATCGTGGCTGCCTCGGGCAATGAGAGCAGCCGTCCCGACTATGAAATCGCCGTGGCCCCGCCCGCAGCCAGCAACGGCATAATCGCCGCCGGCGCTCTACAGCAGGGAAGCGAAGGCTTCTCCGCAGCCAGCTTCTCCAACAGCCAGGTTGACCTTTCTGGGCCGGGCGTCGACGTCTTGTCCGCCCGCCTGGGCGGCGGCCTGGTCAGCTACAGCGGCACGAGCATGGCCACGCCGCATGTCGCCGGCGTCGCCGCACTGTGGGCGCAGCGTCAATTTGACACGACGGGACAGATCAACCACCTGACGCTGATCTCGCGGCTGATCTCCAGCGGCACAATGGCCCCGCTGACGGCCGACCAAGAAGCGGAGGATGTCGGCACGGGCCTTGTGCAGGCGCCTGTTAACTGAGAACAAAAAAACAAGTGCGGAGAACTGGGAACTGGGTGACCCAGCTTCTCATATGCCGTTTGGCGCTCGATCGAGTGTTTTGAAACAGTTTCTTACAGTGACTAAATCATGTGGAACAAGAGGTATACCGGTATGGAATTAGGTGCATTTTCAATTAGCTTGGCAGTCAAGAATTTAGAAGCGTCGCGAGCATTTTACGAGACGTTGGGTTTTCAGGTGTTTGGCGGTGATGCCGCGCAAAACTGGCTCATCATGAAAAACGGCGATCATATCATCGGCCTTTTCCAGGGCATGTTTGAGCAAAACATCCTGACCTTTAATCCCGGGTGGGATCAGGACGCCAACCAGCTCGATTCTTTCACCGATGTCCGCGACCTGCAGCGCGCGCTGAAAGCGGAGGGTGTGACCCTTATGAGTGAAGCGGATGAAGCAACCACAGGTCCGGCCAGCTTCATCGTCATCGATCCTGACGGCAATCCAGTCATGTTCGACCAACACGTTTGATGAACTGAAGACTGGGAACGGTTAGCTGGGAACTGGGAACTAACCCATGTTCCCAGTTTCTGTTTGCTATGCCGCGGGTGGATTGTCGTGGGCCACGGTGATCACAAGATTGCCCTTTTTGCGCCCCGTTTCGACGTACCTGTGGGCCTCAACAATTTGTTCCAGCGGGTAGCTTCTATCGATAATGGAAACCAGCTTTCCCGCTTCAATCAGGTCCCTGACGGCAAGTAGATCAGCAGTCTGCGGATTCGCCGCCGCCGATATCACCTGCTTGTTCCCCATCCCGCGAAGCTTCTGCGGCAGCCCAGGGTTGGCTAGAACATAGCGCCCCAAACGGCACCGTGGCCGCTTCCTCATAGCTCATGTTTACCGGCTTTGTGGCCAGCACACTATCTTCCACTGATTCAGGCAGCGTGATGTACTCAGCATTGGCGCCAAAATGCATCCCCGCCGAGCCAAAAACCTGGTCTCCTACTTTGTACAGGGTGACATCTTTGCCGACCGCCTCCACCTCCCCGGCCAGCTCGGTGCCCAGGATCGTCGTGCCTCTTGGTTTCGTGACACCAAGCCAGGCCCGCAGCGGTAGAGACAGCCAGAGCGGGAATGTCATGCCGCGGATTTCACAATCCCCGGCGGTGACCGTTGTCGCGGCGATCTTGATCAGGAGTTCATTATCCTTGGGCACTGGTTTTTCGACCTCTTGGAGCTGCAAGACATCTGGCGGCCCGTATTTGGTAAAGACAATCGCTTTCATATCGTTTCCTTCTGGTTGATGGTTACAGTGCTGCCCACTGCGAGAGCAAGATGACATCATGCGCTTTCAAGCTGGCATGGGTGACAAGTTCCTGGTTATCGCAGCCGGTGTGGCCTTCTTCAGCTAACTGATCGCCGCGGGCACAATCCGGTTCCACGGATTGAACGCGTTTTCTACGCCGCGCAGCGCCGGTTCAAGCGCGGGATGGTGACGCAGCAGGACTGTGATCATTGAGTTGTCACGGATCCACTTCATACCCACTTCTGTATAAGTCTCATCATTGAAGCTGGAAGTAAGAAAGCGATCGCTCTTCAACCTGCGCGAGGCCATGACGATGGCAACACGGAATGCGGTTTCTGAAAAGCCAAAGCCCTCAATCAGCGGCTCGGCGAATACGCCGGTCATCAAATCGACTTTGTCGATATCGCCGCCGTATACATCTGCCATTTCCCTGGCCCATGTTTCATTGTCGGTAAGCTCCGCGAAGCTGGCCACCCGCTCCATGCGCAGCATCTCGCGAAAATCATTGTAACGAGGAATTCCACGTTCGCGATCGCGCAACACGTCAATCGCCGCCAGGTCAATAGATGAGCCGTCCTGTTTCGTCATTAACTGTAAATGTCTGGGGAAATTATGCAGCCGCAGCGCGCCGGGATGGGCAAGTCCGAAACTGTAGAAGAGATCGCGCAGCCTGTACGCTTCCATAATGCTGCGCGTATTGTCCAAGGCGATTTCAGGAAGCGTGTACGCCCCGATCTGCCTGCCCGTCTCCAGGGAGTAGAAAGCGTAGTCGTCGGGCATCAGCGGGTGCATGCGGTAGATGGCGACGAACTCTTCAGTGAGCGAAAAGGGCGCCGAATGATGATCGGGCTCAGTGCCGACAATGCCACCGAGCAGTTCGTTATCATCAAGAAACTTGAAGACTTCCTGCAAATCTTCCCCGGCCACGCCAGACCAGTTGATGCGCAGTGCTTCGGCAACTGTCGGATGGGGCAGCATAGCCGGCGTCCATTCCGCGGTATGGATCTTGGCCAGCAGCGCCGCGTTTACCAACCGCGCCTGCTGGAAGAGACGTTCGTCCGACCAGCCCGGGTACTCGAGCTTCAAGCGGTCGCAGATCGCGTTGTGTTCGGACACAAACAGGGCATGCAGCATACTCAGCCCGATCCACCAGTTGTCGGAGAAACCAGTCAGTTCGACGCCATCTACGTCCAGCGGCAGCAGCGCGGTATCACCCAGTTTCATTTTGCCGTCAAAGCCGGCGCGCAAGTTTCTGGCCGACGCTTCGTCATTGCCGTAGATTTGCGAGGCATCCCACCAGTGTGAATTGACATTGGCATATGTTGGTGGGCCGGCGCTGTCCGGCGGTTCGGCCGGGGTGCGCGGCACGCGCATGCTGTCCTCCGGCCACTCATCGCCTGCTTCCAGCGGAATCTCATGGCTATCGGCCGGCTCTCCCTGTTTGTGGGCGACCCAATCATGGACCATGAACTGCACCCATGCCGTCGCCGTCAAATTGAGATAATCAACGGGCTGAAAAACGTCGCGCGTCAACAGTTTGCGGCTGACCAGGCGGGGACTGGGATCCATTAACTGCACCGGATCAGGATGCACTTTGTCGAGCGGGAAATTACGGCCAAAACGGGCTCCCGCCGCCCCCATGCGCGGAAATTCTAAATCATTGTGCGAGCCATCATAGGTGCGGTAGGCCACCTTATCTTCTGGCGTTCTCTCTGGATCGGGGTTCTTCTCCAGGGGAGGATTCTCGGTGTCAAACAGATTCTTCTCGCGCAGCTCATTACGCAGCCGCAGCAGGCCAAGCAGCCCGAGCAGTTTCGGCAGCTGGTGCCACTGCAGTTCCTCGTCCAATGTATCGAGTAACTCGGAAAACAAAGTGTTGATATCACTCATGCTGTTTTCTCCCGTTTTTGCTTGCTGAGGGACAAAGAAAAAAGAGGCGCTGTACGTCTATCATAAGATATGATGTTTATTTGGGCAACAGGAGACAGGAACTGCTAACTGGGAACGAAAAACTAGGAACGGCGGCCGTTCCTAGTTTTTCGTTTTGCCTTGATTGTTGGTTGTATTAGCCTGCCATGGCCAGTTCTTCATAGACCGCTTCTCGTTCGCGGCGGAACTGGTTGGTATAGAGATTGTAGTAATGTCCCTTGGCGCGGATCAGGTCGCTGTGCGCGCCTGATTCGGTGATACGGCCGTTTTCGATGACCAGGATGCGGTCGGCGCGCTTGATCGTGCTCAGGCGGTGGGCGATGATGAAGCTCGTACGCCCTTCCATCACCGCTTCCATACCCTGCTGGATCAATGCCTCGGTCAGTGTATCCACGGAGCTCGTCGCTTCGTCCATGATAAAGATATCCGGCTCGGCCAGGATAGCGCGCGCCAGGCTCAGCAGCTGCTTCTGCCCCACGGAGAGCATATTACCCCCCTCGCCTACATCCTCGTCATACCCATTTTCCAGATCCATGATGAACTCATGCGCCCCGGCAAGCTGCGCCGCGGCCATGATCTCTTCATCCGTCGCATCGAGATTGCCGTAGCGCAGGTTCTCGCGAATCGTGCCTGAGAACAGGTGCGGCGTTTGCAGCACCATACCCACGCGGGATTGGATCGACTGCTGGGTCAGATCGGTGTAATCGACGCCGTTGATGCGCACCACGCCATCTTTCGGTTCATAGAAGCGGCATAAGAGATTGACGATGGTCGACTTGCCGCCGCCGGTCGGGCCGACCAGGGCGATCGTCTCCCCCTGCTTCACTTCCAGGCTAAAATCTTCGAGCACCGGTTTATCCTTCTCGTAATAGAATTCCACATCTTCAAAGACAATGTCGCCGCTGATGCTCTGCGGGTTCCGGGCATCCGGCTTATCCTCGATATCAGGCACGGCGTCCATGAGCGAGAAGACGCGCTCCGCCGAGGCGATCGACTGCTGCATCTGTGCATAGACACGCGCCATCTCCGCGACCGGCCAGAGCATGAACATGATGTAGGCGATAAAGGCCTGGATCTCACCGATGGACATCGTGCCATTTTCCACCTGCAAACCGCCGAACAGAACCACAGCGGCCACGCCAAAGGCGGAGATCAGCTGTACCACCGGCAAAAAGAGCGCGGAAAGCCAGGTGGCGCGGTAAGAGGCCTGGTACATATCCGTGGATAGATCCTGGAACTCTAGCAGATCCTTCTCTTCGCGGGCGAGCGCCTTGGTCACGCGCACACCACTGATATTCTCGTTGTAGGCGCCGGTGATCTGGCTGTTGATACGGCGTACCTGGCGGAACTCACCCAGGATGCGCTTCTTGAACTGGAAGGCGACATAGAGGAGCACGGGCAGCAGGAGCAGGACGATCAGCGCCAGCTGCCAGTTGATCAGGAACATGAATACCATGGAGATGGCGACACTGGTCATCCCCCAAGTCACATCCAGCAGGCCCCAGGTCACCAGTTCAGCGATGCGCTCGGTGTCCGAGGTCACCCGCGAGATGATCCAGCCGACCGGCGTGCGGTCGAAGTAGGAGAAAGAGAGATCCTGCAGGTGATTGAAAAGGGTCTTGCGCAAATCGTAGCGGATGCGCTCGCCCAGGATACCGGTCAGGTAAATAAACAGGAAGACGCCCACCGCCTGCACAACAACCAGCCCACCGTACATAGTCAGGTAGCGCACCAGCGCCGCCTCGTCGCCCGGTACAATCGCGTCGTCGATGATCAACTTGCTCAGGTAGGTAAATAGGCCATCTACAAGGGCCACGCCGGTGATCGTCAGCAGGAAGCCAACAAGGTACGGCCAGTGCGGTGTTGCCTGTTTCAAAATGCGCAGGACTGTTTGCCCGTTAAAGTCGCTTTCGAATTCTTCTTCTTCTAGATATTCTTCACTCATAGCAGTTTCCAGTTTTCAGTGAACGGTATTCAATATTCAGTTAGCTGACTGCTGCCAGCTCATCTTCCAGCTCATCTTCGATCTGCGCCTGCAGGTTGTAGATCGTGCGGTAAGGACCATCCTCGGCCAGCAGCGCATCATGCGTGCCGCTTTGGACAATACGGCCGTCTTCGAGCACCAGGATTAGATCGGCGGTCATCACGGTCTGGATGCGGTGGGCGATGATGAAGGTCGTGCGCCCAGGCATGAGCTCTTCAAGCGCCTCACGAATCGTCGCTTCCGTTTCCGTATCCACCGACGAGGTCGCATCATCCAGGATCAGGATAGCCGGGTCTTTCAAGAAAGTGCGCGCCAATGTCAGGCGCTGCTTCTGCCCGCCGGACAGGGTGACGCCGCGCTCACCGACCATCGTGCTGTACCCCTTGGGGAAGGTGAGGATGACCTCATGAATGGCGGCGGCGCGCGCCGCTTCCTCGATCTCGGCATCCGACACCTCGCGCTCGACACCGTAGGTGATATTGTCACGAATCGAACGGGAGAAAAGGAACGGCTCCTGCTGCACAATGCCGATATTCTGACGCAGGTAGTGGCGCGGGTATTCCGTCAGCTCGATGCCATCGAGGGAGATGCCGCCGCCCGTATAGTCATAGAAACGGGGCAGCAGATTGACCAGCGACGTTTTACCCGAGCCGGTGCCGCCAACCAGGGCGACCGCCTGTCCAGCCTCTGCGGTGAAGGTAACATTATTCAGCACCGGCGCGTCGGGGTTTTGCTTCTCGTCATCATAAAGGAAACAGACATCGGTGAAGCGAATATCCCCTCTTACGGGAGCATTTGGCTGGTAATCACCCTCTTCCAACGGCTCTTCTTCGACGCGAATAATCTCGGCCACGCGGCTGTAGGAAACCATACCGCGCGTCGTTTCGACGATGAGACGGCCCAGGTTACGCATCGGCCACAAGAGCCAGGTGAGAATGCCCAGGTAAGCGAGGTAGGTGCCCAGGGTTATCGTGCCATTGATGGTCATCATCGCCGCCACGTAATAGCCAACCAGCAGCTGAATGCCGACCAGGATATCGGTCGTCGGCCAGTAGACGGCGTGCATCATGAGCAAGTCCTTGCCGCGCCGGAATTTCTCGATATTGTCCGCTTCGAATTTTTCCTCTTCGTACGCCTGGCGAGCGAAGGCACGCACGACGCGCACGCCGGTCAGGTTCTCCTGCAGCGTCGTGGAGAGAATCGCCTCCTGCTGCTGGAACGCCTCGTACCGTTCGGCGATGCGGCTGAAGAAGAAGATGGAGATGATGATCAAGAAGGGCACGACGACCACGGAAATCAATGCCAGCTGCCAGTTCAGGACGAGCAGGGCGGTGAAGTTGACCAGGAACAGCAAGACGATGCGGCCGAGGCCAATCGCCTGCTCGGCATAGAAGCGGCGCACGGCGTCGACGTCGGATGTCGCGCGCTGGATCAATTCGCCGGTCGGTGTAACACCGTGATAGGCGAAAGATAGGCGCTGAATATGGTCGTAGAGATAGTCGCGCAGACGCACGGTCACCCCTTCCGCCGCTTTCGCCGCCCAGCGGCCGCTGAGGAAGGTAAAGGTCCCTTGCAGCAGTGCCAGGGCGATGATGCCCAGGGCCACCCAGACGAGCCGGCGGGCCAGTTCGTCGCTGCCCAGCACATCGTCGGTGAAGTAGCGGATCAGGTAAAAGGTGGAGACCTGGAAAACGGCCGCCAGGCCGATCGCTATCGTCGCGGCGACGAAGAGGCCGCGGTACCCTTTCAGCATGCGCCACAGACCAACGAGGCGGTTGTCGGTGACGGTTTCCTGAAGATCGAGATTGGTTTCGTTTGTTATCGTATTTGTAGACATAGTTCTTACCGGTGATTAGTTAACAGTTTCTAGTGATCGGTGCTCAGTACGGCCGTTGGCGGTCAACAGGGACAAAAAAAGGCCGCAGGCATTTGAGTGCGCTGCGGCCTTGGAAGTCTTAAATAGAAAAACGATCAGTAAGCAGGCGCACTCCGAGAAGGTGATGGCACATCACCGGAGATAGCAAAGACTTTGATACTCATTAGTTCAGACATCCAACTGCCTCCTCTCAGAATAGTCGCCTAGGGCGCCAACGACAACTGTAGCATGGGCGTAAGGGCTAGTCAAGGGATGTGCGCTTGCCCAATATAAATTCTTGCCGCTTTGCCCGTTTTCTATGGCGCGCACATCCCTTGAAAGAAGGCCCAGGCGTTGCAGCTGCCGCCATCGTCAAACAGGCAGACGCCGCAGCGCTGGCCGTCGGATTGATCCTGGACCTGGTAGGTGTGGCCCTGCTCTTTGCAGTAGGCGGCGGAAGCATTGGCGAGCTCGGGCAGCATGCCGGCGGCCGTGCCGGTGTCTACTATCGCGCCCTCGGCATCTACATTGGCCTGCCAGCAGAAACCGCTGACGTTGTTATGCAGGGTGACGTGATAGAGCGTTTCGGCCGTTGGCGGCAGCGGGTAGGAGATGGTCATCAGGCAGCCTTCGCTGTCGAAGCGATAGACATCGAATCCGTGCGGGGCGTTTGCCGGTTTTATCTCCCAGATCACGCCGGGTGGGGGCACACATTCATTGGCCCCGTCGCGCAGGAAGGCTAACACGGCGCGGCGGGCGGCCAACACTTCCTCCGGCGTGCCCGGTCCTGGTGTCAGTGTGGCGGGAGGCGGCGGGTTCTGTTCGGCCGTCTGGCCGCAGCCCAACAGCGCCCCGGCGAACAGCAGGGTCACTAATAGTAGGATCGATGATTTGAAAACGAGCTGTTTCCTGGCCATGTTTGTCTCCCCGTGTCCAGTAATCAGTAAATAGTTTTCAGCAGGCTGTTCCCTTGCTACCAGTATATAGATATTTGGGACGGCCGTATAGTGGATTGCGGAGGATAATAATCCAGCCAGTTGAAAAATTGCGGCTACGGGTCAATAAGACACGGTAAAGTCGGACTGTTGGACAGCGTATTCAATCATCTATGGTTCTTAGCATCGTGCCATTATTGCCAACAGCCCATCTGGCCCGCCGCTGGTACATAGGCTGTGACCTGGCGGGGTGGCCGCATTCACGATTCGGCAGTTCAGCCATTCAACAGTCAGTTGTTTCATTCCTTGCCGGATGCCAACGCCTTGGGCTGGCACGGGGGCCAGCCCCTACATAAGCACGGGGGCCAGCCCCTACATGAGTATGGGGGCCAAATCCTACATAGGCAGGGGGACCAGAACCTACGTAGGCGGGGGACCAGACCCTACATGAGCACAGGACCAAACCATGCACAGGCATGGTGCCAGCCTGTGGGGTTTTGCCTGTTTTCCAGTTAGAAGTTCCCAGCTGCCAATTTTCAGTTATTATTTCCTCAAGCCATAAAGGAGATCCTGCCATGACTTTTCCGCACAGCCGTTTGTGTACGTTCAATGTCTATAACCTGGTCAATCCTGGCGTGCCTTATTATGAGACGCGGGCGTATTCGGCGGAGGAGTTCGCGGAGAAGACGGCGTGGATCGGGGGGCAGCTTGATGAGATGGCGGCGGATATCGTTGGTTTCCAGGAAGTGTTTCACCGGGATGCGCTGGCGCACGCTTTGGCGCAGAGCGGCCGTTTTCAGGGTGTTGAGCCGGTTGTGCTGGCGACGAATGAGGAAGAGAATCCGGCGATGACGCCGGCGGTGGCGCTGGCCTCTCGCTACCCGGTGCTGGAAGCGACATCGATCAGCGCTTTCCCGGCGAGCGCGGTGATCTTGCTTGAAAATGAGGACGGCGCGCCGGTGACTGTGCCGGTGGATAGCTTTTCACGGGCGGTGCTGAAGGCGCGCGTGCAGGTGAGCGAGGCGGTGGCGTTGACGGTGTTTGTGGCCCATCTGAAATCAAAACGGCCGACGTATTACGCGGGAGAATCGGCGGAAAATCCGCTGGACCGCACGATCGGCAGCGCGCGATCGCTGGTGCGCCGGGCGGCGGAAGCGGCGGCGCTGCGCGCGTTGATCCTGGATGAGGTTACAGACACACGCAGACCGGTGGTTGTGCTGGGGGATGTGAATGACGCGACGCTGGCGGTGACGACGCAGATGATCGCGGGGGAGAAACCATACTACCGGTATGGCAGAGAGCGCAAAGAGGTGTATTGGGACACGCTTCTGTACAGCGCGCAGGAGATCCAGAACCGGGCAAGCACCCGCGACACCTATTACACCTACATTTACAACGGCTTCTACGAGGCGCTGGACCAGATCCTGGTCAGTGAAGAGCTGTACCGGCTGAATCCGGATCGCATCGGGGAAGTGTATTATGTGCAGATTTTCAATGACCATGTGATCGACGCGACGCAGACGTTCGAGCCGGCGCCGCGTACGCGGTCGGATCATGGGCAGGTAGTGGCGTGGCTGCGCGGGGCGTAGAAAGACGCCCAACTGCCGCTGCAGGTTTGGCATTTGACGATCCCAGTGAATGAAACTTTGCCCGAGAGCAGCCCGCCGCGGTGGATTGACCGGCTGCGGCGAGAGCTTTGTGGCGCGGGTGAGATGAGAGACGGGCAGGCAGATAGCGGGCGCAGCGATCGGGGATGATGGTGCAGATACAGCAGGTGCGGTGGAGATGTAAGGTTTTGTACTTCTGCAGGACTCATGTATTATTAGTATCATACTATAATGCTGCGGGAACGTCCTCCTTCTTGGGGCGCGCTCGTATCGAGAATAAGAAATTAATCTTAAGGAGAATAAGTAATGTCAATCGAACAAAACAAAGCCCTGGTCCGCCGGCTGATCGAGGAAGTGTTCAATGGGGGAGACATGAGCATGGTAGACGAGCTAATGGCGGTGGATTTTGTTGAACATGAGGAACTCCCGCCCGGAATGCCCCCGGGCCGTGAGGGCGCCAAAGTGCTCACCGCGGCGATGCGCAGCGCCTTCCCTGACTTCAAGGCCACAATAGAGGATATGATCGCTGAAGGCGACAAGGTGTTTGTGCGTCTGACGTGGAGCGGCACGCAAGCGGGCGAGTTTATGGGTATTCCGCCAAGCGGCAGACAGTTCGCTGTTGGTGTATTCGACGTTATGCGCATTGAGGACGGCAAGTTTGTGGAACATTGGGGCATGTTGGACAACATGGGCATGATGCAGCAGCTGGGCGCGATGCCAGGCCCGGATGAGGGTTGACGGTGGATGCCTGAACGAGACAGTCTGCAATGAGAACAACCGCGCGCCAGCTAAGCTAGCGCTTGCGTGCCCTGGATCATAGCAGCAGGTATTGGGCATGCGAAATTGAAGGAGACGCCTCGAGGCGTCTCTTTTTTTGTGCATTTGAACCGCCCATAGGCATGGTAATGGGCAGGAAGATGCAGGGATTATTGGGCGAGATTGCGTTGTTGTTTTGCGGCGCAGGGCCTGCCCGTACATTGGGCGTGGATGGATGGGGTTGGCGGGCAGCGCGTGGTATTGGGCGGGTGAACTGCCGCTACGTGGGTGTTAGTTGGGTGTGTTGGGGCATTTTGAGAAATTCTAGGACGCGGGCGGTGACGATTTTATGCTGGGTGAAGCACATGTCGTGGCTGCAGTGGGGCAGTAGGTCGGCTTCGAGGTTGGGGATGAGCCGGCGCGCGCGGGTCAGGGCGGCCGCAGGGTCATAGATGACTTCGTTTTCGCCCATGAGGAGGAGCACGGGGGGCTGCAGGGCGCGCAGTTGATCGTCTGAGAATACGTCGGGCATGACGCGGCGGGTTTCGGGGGGCATTTGAAAGTTTGTGCCACCGAGCCACATGAGGTCGAGGGCGCGTTGAACATCGGGGTCGTCGGAATCGCCGTCGAGGCCCATCCAGCCCATGAATGAGTTCATTGTGCGGCGGGTGGGGATGAGTCCGGAGAGCAAGCCGCGCAGGGCGAACTGCCTGACGAGCGGCTGGAAACTGGCGGCGGGAGAGAGAAGGACGAGCTTGCGAACGCGCTGGGGGGCGGTCAGGGCGAAGCTGAGAGCTAACCAGCCGCCGTAGGATATGCCGGCCATGTTGACAGAGTCGAGGTTGAGCGCGTCTAGCAGCTCGTCGAGCCAGGTGACATAGTCTGCGCCATCTCGTACCGGTTCAGCGGGGACGCTTCTACCTGGCTGGCCCATGATGTCGATGGCATAGAGGCGATGTTCTTTGCTGAAGGGGGCGATGTAGCGCAGCCAGATGGTCAATGTGTTCATGTAGCCATGCAGGAGCAGTAGGGGTGGGGCATCAGTGGGACCGGTGGCGACGACATGGGTCGTGCCAAAACGGCCTGGCAGATCGAATGCTTCAGTGGGCAGGGGCCACAGGGTCATGGTGGCGTCATAGGCGGCGAGAAAGGCGGCTTCACCTTCGGCGGTTTTGAAAGCAGATGGTTGGGTCATTGTTGATCTCCGTCAGACATTGGCCGGTATGAGGGACGGCCGTGCGCATGGGCGGCTGTCGGGGCGGGGCGCTTTTCAATGGTGAGCGGTCATGCATCAGGAAGCGAAGCCTTTGGGCATGCGTGTTTGGTCGTGCGTGCAGCCGAGCAGGTTGATATCGTGCGCTCTGTCGGGATAGAGCGGGATCAGTTGATCAGGAACACCCCCTTCAAACATATCTCCGGTGAATCCGGGGGCCATGGTACAGCCAAATAGGGAATAGCTTCCGCCGGCGAGCATGTGTCCAGCCTGCCAGACGCCGGCCGGCACAATGAACTGGGTGCGATGTCCATGCAGGGGATCATTGCCCATAAGCACGTCTTCCGATGAGCCATCTGGATAGAGCAGGAGGAGGCGCAGTGGATCTCCCGCGTAAAAGTGCCAGATCTCGTCGACAGGTAGCCTGTGAAGTAGTGACACGCTGCGCGGTTGGTCGCAGTAGAGCGCGATCATGGCGGTGCCAAAGGGCGTGCCATCGGGGAATTGCTGAGAGGAGCGGTAGGTACTGGCAAAGAGGGTTCCTTCAACGGGCAGGGGTTGGAGTTGGTAATGCTCAATGAGCGCTTTTACTGCTGGCAGCATCATCGACCTCCTATTTGCGGCGGCCGACCGCAGCGGGCAGCAGTAGAACGCTGTGTTTGCTGACGCGTATTGGTTCTGCGGACTGCTGTCTTGTCGGGCACGAGATTGCTGACGGCTCCAGCTCCTTTCCTGAAAAATGAAAGGAGTAGGGACAGTATAAGTGAATCAGAAATAGAAAGTCAATTGACGGCCAGGTATCCACCCCTTTTCCTACTTGACATAGACAGCACATATGTTCTAACTTAATGATTTGAAGACATGTCTGGTAACCTGATGCTTTCATTGGAGGAAGCGGGGTTGGACACAAAGGGCGCAGCGTAGACACACAGCATTTAGAGAAATCCTGAGTGATCATGGGAGCGCATTATGACGCATGAAGAAGCAGCGGGCGGGGAAGCGGAAAGACGGCCGTTTGCCGAATGGACGGCGCTAATCCGCAGCTTGAAAGGGGCCCCGTTGAGTGTGATCGCAGCTTTGCAGGTGAACAGGGGCTGCCTGACGGCGCGCGAGCTGCAGGAGGCGACGGGGTACAGTGATAAACCAGTGAGCCAGGCGCTGGCGCGGCTGGAGGAGATGGGGCTGGTGGTGCATCACGGCCGTTCGCGGGGATGGAGCGTGGGAACGAAACGCCCTGCGGGCAGGAGCGATAAAGCCCATGGCGGGTATGCGGCTGCTCAGATCTCCCTGGCGGCAGCGGTAGCGTCTGAGCCTATGCCGGAACTTTCCGACCATGGGCGGGTAGAACCCTCTGCTGTGACGGCGGTCTCTTCCACCGCAGGTAAACATAACTTATCCACAGGCGCTGTGGCGAAACGGCCGTGTGCGCGGGGAGGTGCGGAACCTGATACGGCGGCGGGAAAAAGTCCAGTAACGACGGGAGAAAGTCCAAACGTGGTGGGAAGAAATCCAGCTGCGGCGGGAGAAAGTCCAAACGTGATGGGAGAAAGTCCAGTCGTGATGGGAGAAAATCCAGTCGTGATGGGAGAAAGTCCAAACGTGATGGAAGTTGTTACCGGCGGGGCAGACTGGGGAAACGGCCGTGAGCTGGCAGTGAGAGCGGCGGCAGCGGAGCGAGATCGGAGAATTTCCGTTTTCGAAGGGCTGCCTGCAGGGGAGAAGGCGGAGAAAGTCCGGGTTCGGCCGGGCGAGCAGGCAGACCAGGCCTTTCGCGCGCGGGCGCGCATGCGTACGCGGAGTAGTTTTACTACTTACTACTGCTTCTACAGAAACAGTAAAAGCAAGAAGCAAGTAAAAACGCGCGCGTGGGCGTGCGCGCGACCGCCGCCGTGAGGGGCATGACGGCCGGTCAGACGAATGGCGATCATGGCGCCATCCCTTGCAGGTTGTGAAGATCAGCTGTGCCTGATCCCGTGGCAGCGGGAGGCGGGCAGCTCCCGGGTTTTCGGCGTGGTCAATCCGGGCCAGGGGTTGATCTTCACAAATAGCGATCGGCCGTCCATGCTGTTAGGCGAGGGCAATGACGCCAGGAAAGGCTTTCAGGCGGTGCTGCGGCTGCGGTCGGATCACGGGGAGGTTGTTGCCCAGTGACTTGTGCCGCAGCTGAGTCTGGCAAACCTACGCACGCTGCCTTGCTTTCGACGTGTCAGGCCTTCTGAGTCCAGTGATGGATCGTGGGACTGCGGTGACAAAAACACCCCACCCAATTACCCAGAATTGATTATGGCAGCTACCCAACTCTTGGCGTATATTTAGGAAAGTGGACAATCCAAGATCTGCACGTGAACGGCCAAAATCATTGTGGCCTAAGTGGCTGACCTGCGATACACAGTCGTATTTGATTGTTTGGAGATGACTAGAACCAAGGGGGTAGGAGAAACGTCATGAACATGGACCCAAAGGAGCCCTTCGACCTCGAAGTTGGCAAAATCTATCGGAGAATCGATATTCATGATCGTTTTGGCGGTCAGCGACAGGGTGGTATCAGTACACCTGCCAATATGCCCTATATTTTTCTCTTTTCAGGCGAGCAAGGGGAAGAATATGGCTATGACGATGGTCAAGCAGATGACCAGAGTTATCTATACACGGGAGAGGGGCAAGTCGGGGACATGGCAATGTTGCGTGGCAATCGAGCCATTCGTGATGCTACCGAAAACGAGAAGAGTATCCATCTCTTCGAGTACGAACGATCAGGTCATGTTCGCTATGCAGGGGAAATGCTCTATGCTGGTCACCATCGCGAAGAAAAGCCTGACCGGACTGGTCATTTGCGGAGCGCTATTGTTTTCGAGCTAGCTTACAAGAGCAATGATCAGTAGCAAACCTTTGAGCAGGAGTTTTCGCGAACGGTTGTTTCTGAGATAACAATATCGTATTCGTCTCGACCGTCATACTGGCCAATCGTGGTCGACCATGATTGGCCAGCTTCTCTATTTGACTATACTTGTTGTCAAGAATCGCTATGCTCGCAGATTATGTTTCTCGCTTCGCCAACCTGCATACGAACCGCAATCCCGCCCATTGGACTGCGAGCACGACTTTCCGTGCGCCGCATAAGCCGCTAGTGCTGCTTTCCGTGCTGGACCGTTTTGCGGAGGGAGCGGTCCCTGCTAATTTGATCGAATTTGATGAGGATTTGATCGAGCTGTTTAATATTTACTGGTCGATCGTGGAGCCGCCGAGCCAGCGAGCGGATATCGTTAAGCCTTTGTGGCATTTGCAAAGCGATGGGTTCTGGCATCTGCTTCCACGGCCAAGTTTTGAAGAGCGGGTCAGGAGCGGTGGGGCGATTACGAGTCTAGGGCTGCTGCGCAAAGCTGTGTTCGGGGCGCGGTTGGATGATGAGCTATTCAGGCAGATGCAGGAGCAGGGGGAAAGGGAACTGCTGCGCGCGGCTTTGATCGGCACATATTTTGAAGCGGCACTGCAGACGAGACTGGCCGAACAAGGGATTGTTAATCAGCAAGCGTTTCTGTACGGGCAGGAGCTGGTTAAGCGGGTGAAGGGAAAAGCGACGAAGGAGAGGGCGACGACTTATGAAGCGCCGGCGCGGGATCAAGGGTTCCGTCGGACGGTGACGCGCCTTTATGAACATCGCTGTGCGCTGTGCGGGATACGCATGCGCACGCCGGAGGGAAATACGGCGGTGGATGCAGCGCATATTATTCCGTGGCGCGTGGACCAGAATGATGATCCACGAAATGGGCTGGCGCTATGCCGACTGTGTCATTGGACGTTTGATACGGGGCTACTGGGTGTAAGTACGCGGTACGTGGTGCGGGCGTCGCCGCAATTACGGACGGAGTACAATTTGCCCGCTCATCTAGCGGCGCTGAATGGGCGGGAGATGCTGAAACCGGCGGATGTGGATTTTTGGCCGGCGGATGAGTCGCTGCGCTGGCATATTGGGCATGTGTTTAGGGAGCGGTGATTGGGGCGGGGCAAGAATCAATAATTAATGGTCGGTAGTCGTAGTTGATGGGCGTCGGACGGCCGTACGGTGAGGAATCGAGATGAGATTGATCAACTTGAATTCGACGAGCGAAACTGAGTTTGTTTATATCGGCCGTGCGGTGCCTGCGTATGGACTGCCGGCGAGTGCTTTGGGGAATCCATTTACGTTGGAGGAATACGGCCGTGAGCAGGCTGTCGAATTGTACCGGCGCTGGTTGTGGGAACGTATCGAGGCTGAGGATGGGGATGTGCTGGCTGCTTTGCAGGCGCTAAATGAGGAGTCTGTGTTGGCCTGCTGGTGTACGCCTGAGGCGTGTCATGGGGATGTTGTAATGGCGGCGTGGGCAACAATCAATAAGTAATAGTCAATAGAAACTTATCAATGAGGCTGGAACGGCCGTGCCGCTGGCCCTTTGGTGACAGACGACCGGCGGCCCGGTCTTGCGGACAGGCACGGGGGCCTGCCCCTACCTATTATTCAAAAAGGACCCATTGATCAGCTCAGTCGGATTGATTGATCAATGGGTTTTCTTGTCGCGGAGACGGTGCTGGAAAATATCTTTGCGCGCTGTGAAGAGAAGCAGCTGTTCGCCTGCTATGGGCCTCCGATGACCCCCAGCTGCTGCATCATGCCCATGGTATCCCAGCTGACCCACTCCTCGATGAGCTTGCCTTCGCCCACCAGCCAGATGCTGACGCCTTTGACCGAAAAGGGCTTGTTGGTTGCGGGGATGCCCATGAATTCGCCGTCGTGCGTCCCTTCAATGCTTATGCGGGAGACAACCTTGTTGCCTTCGGCAATCT
Organism: uncultured Chloroflexia bacterium; assembly: GCA_963767495.1. Taxonomy (GTDB): domain Bacteria; phylum Chloroflexota; class Anaerolineae; order Promineifilales; family Promineifilaceae; genus JAACFF01. Next base: position 546,732 of record CAVYDY010000003.1, on the reverse strand, counting down.
GATCCTCGACCTTGATCTGCACGTCGGGAACGGCCGCGTGGAAATATTGCACGAGCTCTTTCAGCCCATCGAGACCGCCGGAGGCATCTGGGACGACCCCCTTGAGAACCACGAAGCTGGGAGCGCATTGGGCGCAAATCAGATCAACGGCCTCCACATTTCCTTGATTCATCACTTCCTCGTACCAGCGACGGACCACAGCCTTATTTTCTTCAATTGACATTGCGTTCTCCTTTTCGAAAATTGATTAAGTGACAGATAGATACGGCCTTCATAATGGACATGGCGTTTGTGCGAACGGCAGCTGTTCAAAAAAGCCAGCAATAGGATATGGGGCGGCGTACCGGCAGGCAGCCAAGCAGTTTAGCGCGGCTCAGAAACGCTTATTCTGCCGCGAACCAGCGTTTTCTTCTGCAGCCATGTGGCGCAAGATCGTTAGATAATATAGTAGAATAAAAAGGACGTTTGTCAACATTGGGAAGTTCTTCACAACATGCCGCCGTCAGGGGCACAGCCGGGGTGCGATTTGGGCCGTTCTTTGGGTGACTCTGAAAATGGTAGTCGGCTGGGAACTGGGGTCACGAAGGTGAGTTTGAGGACGGCCGTGGGGAATGGCCACCGCTCAGCAGACAATACCGAGCGGGGAATTTACGACCAGGCGGTGACCAGCGGAAGCGGTGAGGCGGTGAGTGCTGCGCGAGGGCAATTGATTAGATTCCAGCCGGCGTAGCGCATCTGCCTGCTAAAGCATCTGCCTCTTGAAGTTGCTTTCTCCTGAAGGAGCTCCCTCCCGCAGCATCTGCATGAGCGCAGATCCGGCGGTCAGCATCGTGTCGACTGCTGCCGCCCAGACAGCGGAGGACGTACGGCCTGGGGCGGTCACATGGGCCGGCTGCTTCGCTTGCGGCCATTCGTATCTCATCTGTTCAAGTTCTCCCTGAATCTTGTTACGCTCTAACTGGATGGTGCCTTCTCGCGAATTGGTATTCATTTTCGAATCTCCTTGATAATCAGCCAGGTTCTTTCTGCAACCCGATCTCTTGCTCATGTTAGCTGCGCGGGGCCTCTCTACCCAGGCGGGCTCCACTGTTTTTCCGCGTGCATGTATTGAGGATAGGGTAGTATGTTATTTTTGTAAAGGTATTGTACAGTTTATCTCATGTTTGTTTAATATTTGTACAATTTATGTCTAAGCCTGGTTGTTTACATGATCACGCCCCCCCCGCCCCCACTTCCGGCCGGCGACCAACTCGCGGCAAGCAGCCCCTGGGGAATCTGTTTGGGAAGCGACAGCGAGGGTTTCGGCGTTCTGCATTCGGTTTGACGGCTGTCTGGGCATGATGATCGCTGAAACGGCCAGGGCAGTGATCAATGAATAATCGTCAATGGTCAATGTAGTCTGCAAGGGCGTTGCTGTTTTCGATTGGCCGTCAGTGCACTTTCGTGCCTACCTATTACATTCCGCTGTGCTTTCCATGATGTTCGTCACCTGACAGATAGGACGATTGCTTGTTTACTGCGGGTTGTTCTGCTGTGCAGTAGGTTTCGGGCGTTTGACGGGGTCTACACTGGCCGGCGGAGGATAACGTTGTCATGATCTGGTTCAACGAACCGCTGCCCGGGGTATGGGTTGGCCAGTAATGGGTATGAACGCAGGTTTTCTAGATAGAGAGGTATGGCATGAGGTTTCTTGATGGTTTGCCAATTGGGTTGGTCTATTTAGGTGGCGTGGCGCTGCTCTTGCTGATAGCCGAGATCGGGTTTCGTATTGGCCGTTGGATGAGAGAAAAGGATCCAACGATGGGAAAAAACCGCGTCACCAGCTCGCTGGTTGGTGGTTTGATGGCTTTGATGGCGTTCCTAATGGCTATGACGATCGGCACGGTTGTTAGCCAGCATGTTGCACGCAGGGACCTGGTCGTCACTGAAGCCAATGCCGTGGGAACGGCTTTCCTGCGGGCTGGATATCTTGAGGAGCCTGCTCAAAGCTCGGCGCGGGAACTTCTTAAAGAGTATGTGGAAGTGCGCCTGGCCCCGTCCGATAATCCTGAACTACTTGAATTATCAGTTTTGCGTTCGGAAGAGATTCAGAGCGCGTTGTGGTTGGACGTTGAAGAGCATGTCTTGGGAGGGGAAGAGTCGCCAACAATGGCTCTTTACGTGGAGTCGATCAATGCGGTGTTCGACGTTCATTTGTCGCGGATTACGGCCGCTCAACGCCGCCTGCCAACTAGATATGGGCAGCTGCTAATCACAGCCATGTTTTTCAGTTTTCTGTTGGTTGGTATTGCCAGCAGCGCGGATAAGAGACGCGCTTATACCCCCGTTGTGCTTTATGCGCTTGCGTTTATGGCCGTCTTTTTGATTATCATCGATCTCGATCGCCCTCAAGAAGGTCATGTAGTTGTCAGTCAGCAGGCGATGGAGACTGTGCTGCGGCGGATCATCGCAGCCGGGTATTAGGTTTTCTGCAGGTCCGACCTGTTTGGGTGCTGGTCAGCGGTGGTTGAATGGGAGTGAATTTGTGATCATGGGCCGTCGCTGCTGGAGGGTGATCGTCAATAGCTATTTCGTTCTGCCATCGACAAGGCTCGCAGGGCGGGCTATATTGGATGCGTGAATCTTCTTTTGGACTGGTGCCTGGTATGTCGCAATTAGGGAAGCAAACGGCCGTGCCGTTTCTGCTGCGGGCGGTGTTTACGCAGGGCGAGAGCGCGATTGAAGCGTGGCATGTGTGGAAATCGCTTGTCGATTTGTCGGGTCATGTGGACCGCGAATCGGTTCGCCTTTTCCCACAGCTGGCGGATAATTTAACGGCCGTGGGGATCGATGATCCGCTTATTGCGAAATTCAACGGCGTCCGCCGGTTCACCTGGTACAAGAACAAAATGCTGATCGAACGTGTTCTGCCGGCCATGGGCCGGCTGTCCAGCGCCGGCATCAGGGTTATCCTGGTGGGCGAGGCGGCGATGCTGCTGGTGAGCGGCGCAGAGTATGGGCTCTATCCTATCGACGCATTCAATATCCTGGTGGACCCGCATGATAGCGAGCGGACGCTGGATCTGCTCAATGAACATGGCTGGCGGCCCGTTTCGGAAGCAGGGCGTCCGGTCGACAATTTGCGAGAACACACGATCGTTATGGATAGAGCGGGAAACAGCATGCGCATTAACTGGCGCCTGCTGCCGGAGTATGGTGGGCAGCGTTTTGACAAGGATGTTTGGGAAGGGGCGCAGACGATCAGCGTGCGCGGCGCGCAGATCACGGTCCAGAACACGGCCGACCAGCTCTTGAGCATCTGCAGCCACGGGATGCGGGCACAGACTGTGTCCTTTTATGCCCGAGCCGGGGAAGCGCAAACATTGCTCAATGCGTTTGCCGGGGGGATCAATTGGGATCGTCTCTTGGCGCAGGCACAAAAACGGCGGCTACAGCAGCCGGTGAGCAGTGTCCTGAGTTACATACACGATGAACTTGGCACGGCGATACCGCAGCCGGTGTGGGAGCAGCTGAGCAGACAGCCGCTTTCTGCCTATGAACGGGTTGAACGGCGCGTGCTGGATAACAACGTGCCGCCCTTTAACGAAATGAGCCGGCTCTGGTTTCGCTACCTACGCCTGGCTGGTGACCCCCCACCCTACCAATCTCTAAAAGAGTTTCCCAGGTATCTACAGCAGCGCTGGCAGCTGCCGCACGTCTGGCATGTGCCTGGTCATGCGCTGAAATTGACCCTGTCCACCTTGCGAGGACGTGCTAGATAGTGATCTGGAAACTACCTGTTTGCCCTCCTGAAAAACAGGCGGGCAGGATTATCAATCGAGCGTTCACAACCTGCCAGATGGAGAAATGGTTGCATAAATAGTGCCAGAATATCCGCGGCAGGGTTCATGCTTTCATATCGAAAGCTGCTAGAATTACCTTATTATATTGGAAATCACGAACGGGCCGCTCATGCTGCTGTTGCTGCTTCCTGGAGGAAATCTGCTTTAAATGGAAATTATCCAAATTAACCACGACAAAGTTGCCCATGAAGAGGTTGGTGGCGAAGTCCTCATCATCCATTTGGAAACAGGTAACTATTACAGCCTGTCGCCCACAGCGACGCTCATTTGGCGCGAGGTGATCGCAGGCATTCCCACCGAGCAAATCTGTACAGCGTTGGCAGCAGCCTTTAGCATACCACTCCAAGAGGTACAGGTAGCGGTTGCGCTGTTTCTTGATCAGCTCACTGAAGAAGGCATAGTTTCTCGTGCAGCAATCGAAACAGATTCCAAAGAGACGTATGCGCTGCCTCCCGCGGAGGGGCCATTTGAGCCGCCGGCCCTGACAACGTATACAAATATGTCGGACCTGCTGCTCCTCGATCCCATCCATGATGTAGACGAAGCTGGTTGGCCTCAACAGAAACAAGAGTAGGGTGTGATTTTGAGCGGCGAACAGGTCAGCGTCATTATCATTGTGCGCAACGGCGAGAAGTATCTCAGCCAGGCCATCGAAAGTGTCTTGGCGCAGACCTTCTCCCCGTTCGAGATCATCGTTGTTGATGGCCACTCCACAGACCAGACAGCGGCTGCGGCGGCATCATACGCAGGTGTCCATCTGGTGCAGCAAACAGAAACTGGCATTGCTAACGCGAGAAACTGCGGCATCGAAACGGCATCAGGAGCGCTTATCGCCTTTCTTGATCATGATGATTTGTGGCTGCCTGACAAACTTGCCCGCCAGGTGGCGGCTCTGACCCAAGCCCGTCAGGCAGCGTACTGCCTGACGGGCTTTTCATTCATTGGACCACGCGCCGGCAGCGACCAGCCGCAGCTGGCCGGGACGCCGAGTGTACTGCTCGCTAAACGGGCGCTGTTCAACGAGCTGGGGATGTTTGATGAATCATTTCAGATCGGATGCGATACAGAGTGGTTCACACGGGCACGCGATTTCAAGGTCCCTTGTGAAGTCATCCCAGATGTGCTGGCCTATAAGCGGCTTCATGAATCGAATATCTCGCATGACAGCGTGCTGAACCGCCGTGAAATGTTCCGCATCGCAAAAATGTCTATAGAACGAGAACGCCGGAATGCCAACGATACTTCACATCATTGAACAGCTGTCCGGCGCCGGCCCAACACGCGCACTTCTATCCGTGGCGAATTACCACGGGAAGCTGGGCAGAGGCGGCAGCCATCGCGCTGTCGTTTTACGCCGGCCCATCTATCCGATCGCGCAGCTGAGGGCGAAACATGCCGGCCTTGAACTGATTGTAGAACCGGACCAGCAGGCTTTCCAGGATGAGATGTCGCGTGCGGATATCATTCATCTTCATTTCTGGAATACACCGACGCTCTATGCGTGGCTGCGGCAGGAAAAACCTGCTATGCGCCTGCTGCTGAATGCGCATGTGTTTGGCAAGTATCCACCCCAGGTGCTTACCGATCAGCTGCTTTCCTACGCGGACCACTGTGTGCTTGCTTCTTCGGAAAGCCTGCATCTCGACGCTGTGTCAGCATACAAACAGAAAGTACAGGCCATTTTTTGCGTTCCTGATCTCGACCGGATCAGCGGCCTGCAGCGACAGCCGCATGACTTTTTCAATATCGGCTACATCGGTACACTCAATTTCAATAAGCTGCATCCAGATTTTGTACCGATGAACGCGGCCGTTAATATTCCAAACAAACAGTTCATCTGGTGCGGCAATAGTGATGGGTCATTGATCAGTGAGATAGAGGCGGCCGGCCTGACTGACGATGTGCGGCTGCCCGGCTACGTGGAAAATCTGCGCAGCGTGCTCGAGATCATGGATGTCTTTGGTTATCCGCTGCGCAGCGATACGTATGCTGCTTCAGAAATTAGTTTGCAGAATGCGATGCTGTCGGGCATCCCGCCTGTCGTATTCCCTGCCGGCGGCATTCCGGCACTTGTTGCGCATGAAGAGACGGGCCTGGTTGTTCATTCGGCTGACGAGTATGCGCGGGCGATTGAACGGTTATATGCTGATCCCGATTTGCGACAGAGGCTAGGCGAACAGGCGCAGGCGTTTATCAAGGACAACTTCAGCAGTGACCGCATGGCGCGGCAGTTTGATCAGGTCTACGAGCGGTTGATGGCTGAGCCTAAACGGCGGCATGCGTGGCCTGGCGACACGGCGAGTACCCCTGCGCTTTATTTCATTGAGGCGCTGGGGAACTGCGCAGATCCGTTTATTGCCAGCATGAACGGGGATGATGCGGGAGAGCAGGCAGCAGCGGACGAACATATTGCTAACGCTTCAACGCTGCTTGCTTATGGTGAAGGGGGCATTGTTCAATACCGCAACAGTTTTGCGGACGATCCGTATCTCGGTTATTGGACGGCGTTGGTTTTGCTGAGGCAAGGACGCTTTGAGACGGCGCTCGTGGAACTGAAGCGCGCTGCCGGCAAACTTGATATCGCCGGCCGGCCCTATTTGCAGCGCTACCCAGATATTGTGAAAGCGCTGACATGAATACGCCTGTTGTTCTGCTCATTTACAACCGGGTTGACACACTGCGGCAGGTCCTTGATGTGCTGCGCCAGGCACGGCCGTCGTCCCTATACGTGGTTGCAGATGGCCCTAGAGCGGGTGACGAGGAAGATGCCGAGAGGTGCTTCGCCGCGCGCTCCGTGTTAGACGGGATTGATTGGCCGTGCAGGATCGTCACCCAGTTTGCCGAACGTAATATGGGGGTCGGGCTGCGTGTTTCATCAGGAATTTCGTGGGCCTTTGACCAGGTACAGGAGGCTATCATCGTTGAGGATGACTGCCTGCCAGATCCTACATTTTTCGAGTTCTGTGAAACGCTTCTAACAACGTACAGAGATGACGATCGGATTATGATGATCTCGGGGACAAACCCGTTGGGCGATTGGAAATCTGAGCAGCATGCTTATCATTTTTCCCGCCATGGTCTGGTATGGGGATGGGCGACCTGGCGGCGCGCCTGGCAGCATTACGATTACAGGATGTCGCAGTGGGCAGATGAGGCGTCTCGCGAACAGCTGCGCGATGACTCTGATCAAGCGGACTATGAACGTTTCAAGACGCTGTATGCTGATCTTGTGAACGGCCGTGTCGATACCTGGGATTACCAATGGTCATTTGCGCGCTTTTTGCATCAGGGGTTGACAATTGTCCCAGCGAAGAACCTGGTTCAAAATATTGGGTTCGGTAAAGAGGCCACCCATACGACGCATCACATAAATATCAGTGCCCATATGCCGCGTCATGAGATGCAGTTTCCAATGAAAGGTCCGCAAGCGGTCGCAGCGGACAGGGCCTATGATGAGACCTATGTCCAGTGGCGAGACGGCCGTCCACCAGCCTGGGTGATTGCCCATCGCGCCGAGCTCGCCCTGCAGCAAGGCCAATGGTTTCATGCGTATCTGTGGGCGGATGCTGCCCTGCGCGACATTTCTCCACTTACAGAAAATGATAGAGAAACCCTCAGCCGGCTGCGGGATGATGCGCTGGCGCGCAGAGCGACGGCACAATGAAACCGCTTGCCTCCAGACAGGAATTTCGTGAAGCACTCAATCATGCGCTTGAGACAGAATCCGGCTTTGCCGCCGGTCGCTTGAGTGCGTCGGTAGTCAACAGACTCAACTATCCCATTATCTGCGAGCGCAATCCTGCATTGGCCAGCATGAAGGTAGTCAGAGATGATTTCATCTTCAACGCCTTTGATCAATCGGCCCTGATTCCAGCGGACGTTGAATTCCAGTTGGAATTTAACAAATTCTATGTATCGCAGATGAAGCAGTTGGATTACCTGGGCGTCTATCCAGAAATTCGTCCACCGACCCCGGAGCTGTTTGACTACCATGATTTGACCACGGACTGTATCGATTACCATGATATGCAGCCCGATCGATCGACGCCCGCAAACGATGCCCAATGCTACCTCCCTCTTTTTGAGGGCAAAAACATTCTTCTGCTGTGTCCTTTTTCAGATCTACTTGCCAGTCGAGCGAATAGAAAACTGTTTGAACAGTTATGGTCAAAAACAGGAAAGAAATGGTTCTATCCGGCATCAGTTTCGGCAATCAGCTTTCCCTACACGTATGACCCGAAAACACAGGAGCGGTTTGGGACATCTTACGAGTTTTTGCAGTATCTGTACGAAAAAATCGAGCGGCATACGTTTGATGCTGCCCTTATCGCTGCCGCAGGACATGCGATACCCATTGCCGCACATATCAAACGTCAAGGGAAAATCGCCATCGATCTCGGCGGGCCCCTGCAAATTCTCTTTGGCGTGATCGGCAAACGGTGGCGAAGCCGCGGTAAGTGGAAACAAGCCTATTTCAATGAGCACTGGATTGATATGCCGGAACAGTATCGCCCTGAATTTCTGGGCAGCGACCGGGGGACCTACTGGTAGTGAAAGAAACAGGCCAAAGCTAACATGAATTCACCCGTCCATCACTTACCATCACTGCCCGCTGACGTTGTTGCCGAGTATGCTCGTACAACGGTCGATTCTTTCGAGGAAGCGGCCAGCACACAGGGTATCATGCGGCAGGTTTATCGCATCAATCAGTTTCGCATTGAACTACAACTCTGCAGAGAACAGTTATGGAACTACGTCCATCCGGCGCTTGCTCATGCCGCCGAGGATTCTTCACTGCCTGCCGATCTCGTCATTCATTGTTGGGCAGGTGAACCGAAACCGCCTTCGCCCTTAAAATGGTATCGTGACAGCGGCACCGCTGAGATCTCTCATACCGAACTACCTCTGTATGGCACTCAGCTAAGTTCAGATACCATCCGCATGGCGCTCAATGTCCACCCCAACACATTACACCTGCTGGAGATGAACAACAATGAGGGGTATATCTGGTTTGAGAATCTGGCAGAGTACCCGGTGGCATGGCAGGCCGCGCCGCTTTTCCGCGTACTCAGCTGGTGGCTTACTGCACACGAACACGTCATTGTGCATGGGAGCGCCGTGGGAACGGAGGCCGGCGGGTTCCTGTTTGTGGGAGACAGCGGCAGCGGTAAATCCACAACGGCATTGGCCTGTCTGGGCAGCGAGTTCGGCTATATCGCTGATGATTTCTGTCTTGTCTCTGTTGAGAAGCCGCCCACGATCTTCTGTTTGTATAATGCGGCGAAATTAGTTGGCCTGTCAGACTTCGATCGATTCCCCGGCTTAAAACCGTATATTCGCAACGAACAGCAGCTAAGTTCAGAAAAAGCGCTCCTGATGATTCAGGAGATCAATCCGCAGCTGCTGCGCAGGCAGAGCCCGCTGAAGGCGATCATCTATCCCAAGCCGTCAGATGTCCGTTCCCCAGCCTTTCATCGTGTCTCACCCTGGCAAATGCTGCCCAGAATGTCACCCGTTTCACTCCGCCTACAACCCTCAGTCGCGCGCGCCACTTTTCATTCATTAGCGCGGATCGCAGAGAGTGTGCCCTGTTATGAGATGGCTGTTGGCGATGATGTCACCCAGATTCCGGCAGGTCTGCAAAGGCTTATGAGGGGGATTTAATGCCGCGCATTCTGCATGTTATCTATCGCATCAGCGGGGGTGGTGCGGCAAGTTCCATGCTGAACAGCATTCGTGCATCCAATGCGCAATCATCCCGGTTTCAGCATTCGGTTCTCACGCTGGCGCCGTTGTCCACTGAATGGCCAGGGACCGGCGTCTCACCGGCATTACCGCTCATCGACTATGGGGACGCGGAAGCGCGGTCAGCAGCGATTGGCAAGAGTGACATTGTCGTCGTGCACTTCTGGAATACGCCGCTCATGTACGCGTTTTTGCAGGAGCTAACTGAGCCTGTACGGCTGCTGCTGCGCGTACAAATTGGCGGGCTGTCGGCGCCGCATGTGATCACGCAAGCGCTGGTTGATTTTGCAGACAAGATCGTCGTGTCGTCGCCATTCAGCGCGCAACTGCCGGTATTTAACGAGCCGCCTGACCTTGTTTACAATTTCGCCGATTTTTCGCGCATGCCACAGACGCCGGTTGCGACAACAAAACCCACCTTTACCATTGGCTATATCGGCACCGTCAGCCCGGTGAAAATGCATCCCGATTTCGTCTCCTTATGTGCAAGGGTCGGGATTCCCTCCTGTCGATTTGTTGTTGTTGGCAGTGGTGATGGTCACGCTTTGCAGCGAGAGGCTGAGGCGCACGAGGTGCGGTTGGCTGTCCACGGCTATGTGGCCGATCTTGAACCGGTTGTTGCTGACTTTGACGTATTCGGTTACCCGCTCTGTGAAGACAATTACTCGTCATCCGAACTTGTCCTGCAGGAAATCGCTTATGCGGGTATCCCCGCGGTAGTTCTGGCTTACGGGGGTGCGCAGACCACTGTGCTGGATGGAGAAACGGGGATCGTTGCGGAGGATGAAACTGCATATGTGCGGGCGCTGGCGTATCTGTATGATCATCCGGAAGAACGCGTGCGTATGGGCCTGAACGCGGCGGACTATGCCCGGCAAACGTTTGATCCTGAGCAGGCAGCCAGGCAGCTCCATGCTGTCTATGAGGCAATGATGGGGCGGCCAAAGCGGGCACGGGCGCTGTGGCCGGAGATTGCGACTGGGGCGGATCTCTTTGTTCGAACGGTAGGAAGCGCCGCGCCGGAATTTGAAACGAGTCTGCGGTGTTCAGCGTTAGAGGATTGGCTGGCGGCCGATAAAGCAATCATGCGCTCAACCCCTGCCCGGATAAGTGAGGCGGGCGGCGGCGTGCTGCATTATCGCAACAGCTACCGAGAAGACCCGGCGCTGCGGCTATGGGCGGGGCTTGTTCTCTTGGGACAGGGGCACCATGTACGCGCGCTTGCCGAGTTTCAGGCTGCCCTGGCTTTGGGTTTCGACCCCTGGCGGCTGGCGGGGTATATGTGGCTGGCGGCAAAACAACTGGGCTCCAAACCGCTGATGGCGCAGTATCAGGCGATTTTGGAACAAGATCCAGCCTATGGAGCGTGGCGGGCCAATGTCTAAAACTCCCCATCTGTTTATCTATGAGCTGCAGCATCATAGTCATTCCGCTTCTTTTGTGACGCATTGGGCGAATCAGTGGAGAAACCTTGAGATCGACGGCCGTTTAACGATCTTGTTGGACCGGCCATTCCTTGATCTTCATCCAGAGCTTTCAACGCTGAGCAGCGGCGATGGTGCAGTCCAACTGATCACGCTCAGCGAAAGAGAACAGGAAAAACGTGAAGCATTCTACGTTCGGCCCGATGGGCAGTCGATCGATTTCTACCGCCTGCTCAGCGCAAGCGAAGAGCACAGGTTTGCGGGAGACTACGAATGGGCGCTTTTCCACCAGTATCATCATAAGCTCGGGGCGACACACAGCGCTGCCGCCTATATGGATCACTACCTGCCATTGTTAGCGCGACCGCAGCACAGCCCATCACGCTTCTCCGGGCTGATGTTCCGGCCGATTTTTCATCTGCCGGCAGAGGACGCGAGCGATGTAGAGACGTTTAAGGCGCGGCAACTGCGTGAAAAGCTTTTCCTGGCGAGCGCGCTGCGGCACAGCGGCCTGCACTCCTTGTTTGTCATTGATGAGCGTGTTGTAGAGACGGCAGGCGTCTTTGAAGGCGGGGAAAAGGTTATCTATTTGCCTGAAGCAGCAAGCGTGGAGACCCCCTCATTGGATGATGTGCAGCAGTTGAAGCAGCAGCTGCAGACCGGCGGCAGAACGATCTTTCTGGTATTCGGCCATCTGACACACGGCAAGAACATCGACCGCTTTCTGGCGGCACTCCATCTTCTTCCGGAAGCGGTAGTCAAGCGGGTTGCTTTGTTGTTGGTGGGCTATATCAAGCCGGGCTACCAACGTGACCTTGATGATCTTACGGCAGAGGCCACGTTGGCGCTGCCTGTGCAAATCATCAAACGGTATGGGTTTGCGTCTGAAGCGGACGCGGCCCTTTATCTACAGGCAGCGGACGCTGTGGTGACCCTGTATGATGAGCAGCATGGTCCCAGCAATGTCAACTTGAAAGCGGCCGCAGCGGGAACGCCGGTGCTGACGACTGACCAGGGAATCATCGGCCGTACGGCTAAATCGTGGGCAATAGGGCTGACTGTTGATGTCACCGATATAAGAAAGATCGCGGAGGGCATTCAACGGATCGTTCAAGCATCTACGGATTCCATATACGACCCGTATCGCATGCGCGACCTTGCCGCGAAGCATACAGGGAAGAATTTTGCGGAGACTTTCTACGGCCAACTAGGCTTCCTGCCGTGACGGCGTCTACAGAAGAGCCTTTCGGCGGATCAGCTTCCCCCCTTGACGTAGGAACGTATGTCACAGATGGCGCCGTCCGTGACGCGGATGATGTCAACGCCGCGGATATGGGTTGAGCTGCCTGCCGAATCCAGCCATTCCTGCCGCCAGTGGGCGACGCAGCGCCTGCCGAAGCCGAAGATGTCTTCGATTTCGACATGGGCATCAGGCGTCTCGGTAAAGAACGCCTGCCAATATTGTTCAAGCGCTTGTTTGCCGGAGATAAGACGGCCGGCGGGGGCGGGTCCACTGGTCTCGAGGGTACAGTCGTCGCTGATCAGGCGCACCATGCCGGCGATGTCGTGATCGTTGAGCGCCTGGTAGTAGGCGAGGGTGACACGTATCGCGGCTTCTACTTTGGCCATTTTCATTCGTGTACCGCCTTTAAGCCTGCCAGCCGATCAAGCAGTTCAGGAATCAATCTTCTCAGTAATCGCGGGGAGGGAGATGGTGAAGCGCGTGCCTTCGTGCGCTGCGCTGATGGCGTCTATGGTTCCCTGCTGGGCCTCTATGAGCTGCTTGGCAATGGCTAAGCCAAGGCCGGCGCCGGCGCCGTCGACATGGGTTCGCGATTCATCGCCGCGCCAGAAGCGTTCGAATATGTAGGGTAAATCTTCGGCCGTTATGCCATCCCCGTTGTCGGCGACGGTGATCTGCACGTCGCCATCGACGCGCGCCGCCCCTAGGGAGATCTGCCCGCCAGGCGGCGTGTGGCGCAGGGCATTGACGACGAGGTTGCTCAAGACCTGATCCAGGCGATCGACATCAGCGGTAACCAGGAGATCGGCCGGTTTGCCGTCAAAGCTAACCAGGAGATCGATTTCTTTAACGGCCGCCTGGCCGCTGAAGCTCGTTTCGACGTCGGCCAACAGATCGGTCACGTGGACGGTTTCCATGTACAGGGAAAGCTGCCCTGATTCCGCCTGCGAAACGGTGTGCAAATCATCAACCAGACGGGCCAGCATGCGCGTTTCGTCCAGGGTGCCTTCGATGTGCTCGTCGGTGGGCTCGTAGACGCCGTCGAGGACGCCTTCAAGGTTGCCTTGAATGATGTGCAGGGGGGTGCGCAGTTCGTGGGCAACATCGGCCGTTAGACTGCGCCGCATCTGGTCGGAGTGCTGCAGTTCGGCCGTCATACGGTTGAAAGAGCGCGCCAGGCGGGCGAACTGGTTGTCGTTGCCATCTTCAGCCACGCGCACGGTTAAGTCTCCCTCGGCAACGGCATCAGCGGCGGCCATCACATCGGCCAGGGGCGTGGCGATGCGGCGGTAAGCGCGGCTGGCGATGGTTATGGCGAGGATGGGCAGGGCAACGGCCAGGCCGCAGCTGCCGATCCAGACTAAGGGAGCGATGCTGTCGCCGCCGCCGGCGGCGCGGGTGAATAATAAGGCCAGGGCAGCCATGCCGCCGAGGATGAGCAGGACCATTAAGCCAAAGACGATGAGGAAGCGGATGAACAAGCCGCAGCTGGGCTGCCGCCACTGCTGCCCATCGTGATCTTTCCACTTATTGCCCCAATGCTGGTAATCGTGCTTCTGCCACGGCCCGCCTCGATTCACGCGCTCACCTCGTCATTGAAGCGATAGCCGATGCCGTAGACGGTGAGGATATAGGTGGGATCGGCGAGGTCGGGTTCGATCTTACGCCGCAGGTTTTTGATGTGGGCGTCGATGCTGCGATCAAAGCCGTCATGGGTATGGCCGTGCAGATGTTCCAACAGGCGCTGGCGGCTGAAGGCCTGGCCGGGGTGCTGGGCTAAGATGGCGAGCAGTTTGAATTCGATGCGGGTGAGGTGCAGCGGCTCATCGTTCAGCGCGGCGCGATGGCCGTTGAGATCGATATGCAAAGATCCGGCGCGGATGAGGCCGGGTTGGTGGACGCCGCCCTGGGCGCGGCGCAGCACAGCGCGCACGCGGGCTACGAGTTCGCGCGGCGAGAAGGGTTTGACAATGTAATCGTCAGCCCCCAACTCAAGACCTATGAGGCGATCGGTCTCATCGAGCCGCGCGGTGAGCATAATGATCGGCACATCGGATTCGCGGCGCAGCCGGCGGCAGACGTCAAGACCGTCCATGCCGGGCAGGTTCAAGTCGAGGACGATGAGATCGGGCTTGTCGGCGCGGGCGATGGCTAAGGCGGTGGGGCCGTCAACGGCCGTTGTGACGGCAAAGCCGCCGCGCTCCAGGTAGTCGCGAGCCAGTTTGACGATTTTCGGTTCATCGTCGACGATCAAGATGAGGTCGTTGATCATGTTCATTAGTTTAGCGTACTTTGCGCGTATCAGGCGAGGTAGACGGTATGTAAGGGTGCGGTCAAAATTGGTACAACCTGTTAGAAACTCGGTTTTAACCTATGAGTCAGCGTAGGTGCTTTTGGTCAAAAACCGAGTTTCTAAGTCGAGCCATACACAGAAATTAAACGTACCGGTGTGTAAGCGCGCCGGTCAGGCGTGGTAGATGGTTTCGTCCGGGCCGTCGTCGATGTCGTCGGGTGATTTTTCCGACGGGCTGTCCGCTTCTTGCTGCCAGGGGCCGTGTTTCCGTGGGCCACGGGGTCCGCAGGGGCCCCAGGGTCCGTGACGACCGTGGCGCCGTTTGCCCATGCCCATGAATAACATGCTGAAGGCGACCAAGGGGACCAGGCAGAGGAGCGCAGCCGAGCCGGGGAAGAAGAAGTCCCGGTCACGATAGTAGATATTCGTGCCGGTGCTGCTGCTGGGCGGTACCGTGGTGGTTTCGGCGGCGGTTTCACTGCCGGCGACTGCCGCCTGCTGGCCATCCAGGAACCCCTGCCGGTAAGCAGCATCATAACCGCTGTTGGCGTTACGGCCGAATAAACCGAAGAGGCCTAAGACAAGCAGTCCTAAGAAGAACGCTCCAGTTAATTTTCTAAAGAAAAACATCTCATTTACTCCTTTCAGAATGATCAATGATTTCGCAGATTGACGCAGGTTTGATCTTTTGACCCTGTGCCATACTGTGATTTCTATTGATGATGGCCCGCTGCGTGCACATGAGGCCATCATGCGCTACGGAAATCCTCGTGTTTACAATCTGTATACGCATAGTATGGACCAAGTGTGTGTAGAAATAATGAATTTGTGGGGGAAAGATCATGAAAATTCCAGCGACAGGGGCTGGCTCGCGCGCTGCTGCTGACAGGGTTGCGCGAATTGAAGCGGCGCGGCGTGAGCAACGCGGTGTTAGGCACAAGCAGCGAAAACCTGGCCATGCGGCGCACCGCCCAAGCTGTTGGTTTCCGCATACGGTCTACAACCCGTTGGTATGAGAAGCGGGTGGCGCAGAGGCAGGCATGATGGGCCGGTGGTAACGTACGGGCGCTGCCTACATTAGAATTTGCGCCCCACCCCACCCGGCCATTGACAGTTCGAAGCATCATGCGTATACATACGTTTTTGTTTGAATAAGTTCAGCGCAGACGGTCGTGAAAGGAAACAACTATGCAGCAAAGTGACAGCGATAAGACAACCACAGAGGCGGGATGGCCCAGTCGATCTCTCCTGGGGATGTTCGGCATTTTTCTGCGCGGCGTGGCTATGGGCGCGTCCGACATTGTGCCCGGCGTCTCCGGCGGCACCATGGCTTTCATTTTCGGCATCTACGAAGAGCTGATCAACTCCATCAAAACGATCGGGCAGCGGGAATTTATCGAGGCAGTGCTCCATCTGCGCGTGCGCGAAGCATTTTCGCTCATCAATTGGGGGTTTCTGATCCCGCTGGGGTTGGGCATTATGGCCGCAATTTTCTCACTGGCCGGCGCGCTCGAATATTTTCTGGAAAACCAGCCGGTCTATCTGTGGAGCTTTTTCTTCGGGCTGATCATCGCCTCGGTGATCGTTATTGCCGGCCGCATTAAGAAGTGGAGTTGGCGTTTGGGCGCTGCGGTGCTGGCCGGCGCCGTGGGCACTTACCTGCTGGTCAGCCTTGTACCCGCGCGAACGCCGGACACCTGGTGGTTCTACATGCTAACCGGCGCCCTGGCCAGCTGCGCCATGATCTTGCCCGGCATTTCCGGCGCCTATATTCTGGTCATGCTCGGCCAATACCAGACGGTGCTCAGCGCCGTGAACCAGCGCGATTTCGTCACGCTGGGCCTGATCGCCATAGGCGCCGCTATCGGCCTGGTGACTTTCGCCCAGATCCTGAGCTGGCTTTTCAAGCGGTATCATGATTACACAGTGGCCGTGCTGATCGGCCTGCTGCTGGGCAGCCTGCGCAAGGTATGGCCGTGGAAGGTTGATATGAGCTGGATGACGGATGAAAACGGTGAGTTCATCCTCGATCACGGCGAGCGTATTGTCACCGGACAGATCAACGTGCTGCCCGATCTCTCCACGCAGGCGGGTGTGATGGAATTCCTACTGGCTCTCGCCCTGGCCGCCCTGGGTATGGGCGCCGTGCTTATTCTCGAGCGCATCGCTTCTCGCAGCAGCGGTGAGGATACGGTGGTAACGGCGGAATCCGGGTCAGCAGCGAGTTAGGCGAATTCGGACTGCGGATTTCAGGAGGGCTCTTCCAACACGCGCTCATGTACATGGGACGTGACAGGGAGCCCCGCTTCTTTGAAGAGTTTCGACAAATAACGCGGGTTGACGTCCACGCGACGGCCGATCTCTTTTAATGACATGCCGCGCTGGTAGTAGCGTCTGTACCAGATACGCAGCTGCTCTTCAGGGATAATTTTACGGTAACGCCGATCACGGCCGTATACTTCTTCAGGGTACATAAGGTCACTCCTCTCTACTAACTCAGTCGTCGCCCGCATGACAGGCAGGCATAAGTAGTTTCTTATGCGCCGATTTTAGAACATATGTTCTTGAACTGTCAAGGAGGAAAGGGAATCAGCGGGTCATCATTTCAGCCTGCCGAGCGGCAGCTATTCTATTCTGCAACCGTGATCACCGCCCCCTGCTGCTGCGAGGCGAGCGCGGCGGTGAACAGTTTGTGCGATTGGGCGGCTTCCTGTGGGGTGGCGCAGCCAACGGGTTGGCTCATCTGCGGGCCGTTGAGCAGTTCATCACAGAAGGCGGCGAAGAGCTGCAAGATGCTGTCGGAAACGCCGAATTCAAAGATGCCGCCGGTGATGCTGGCGTAGGCGGATTTATGGGGTGTGTCGATGACCTGCCACGCCTGCTCGCCGCCGGGGGAATAGCTGAGCGTGCGCAGCTGTTTGGGCAGCTGCGTGGAGAATTCGGCGGAAAAGCGCTTGCCGTAGATCTTAATAAACCAGCTGTTGGCGTGGCCGGGGGCGATGCGTTTCATGGAGAGGAGCATGGGGAATGCTTGACCGGCCGTTTCGACCTGTGTGGCCAGGATGGCGTTGTCCCAGGTGCGGCAGGGCACCCTATTACCGGCGCCGTCAGGCCGTTCGGGCATGATGTTGCTGAGTAAGGCGCGTACGTTTTTCGGCTGCCAGCCCATGCGCAGAGGGATATGCAGGACGTGCATGCCGAGGTCGCCCATGCAGCCGTATTCGCCGTTGATTTCGATCATGCGCTTCCAGTTGATCGGTTTCTGGGGGTTAAGATCGCTGCTGTGCCAGAAGCCGGCTTCGACTTCCATGATCTCGCCGAAACGGCCGTCGAGGGCCCAGCGGGTTATCTGGTAGGCACCGGGGTAGAAGGGGTACTGGGAGACGCAGCGCACGAAGATGTCGGGATTGGCGGCAAGCGCTTGATTGATCGCTTCGTTGGCAGCCTGGTCGATGCCGAACGGTTTTTCGCCGAAGAGATGCTTGCCGGCATTGATGATGTCGACGTAGATCTGCTGGTGCAGATTGTGCGGCACGGCGCAGTAGATGGCTTCGATATTGCTGTCGGCGAGGAGATCGTGGTAATCGGCCGCTGCGTAACGGACGGTGGGCACGTTCTCGGCGAACCATGCCGCGGCTGACAGATCGGTGTCACAGGCGGCGACGATTTGGGGTTGGAAGTCGAGGCGGTCGAGGTGCAGCCAGCGCGCGGCGGCGCTGGCGAATTCTTTACCCATGAGTCCGCAGCCAATTATGCCGATATTGATTATTCGTTTTGCCATCAGGGTAGCCCTCCGCAAAGATGTTGGTTGGTTGAATTGTAAACGGAATGGCGAAAACTGGGAACTGGGAACGAAATAACTGCCGGACCATCGACCCTGTGCGTGGTTCATAATGCAATATTGTTACCACCGCCAATCCGTAGAGACGCAAAAATGCACCTCTTTACCTTGCCCCTTACAAATGCCACAACCAGGTAATTTATAATACAATTCAGCACATGTTCAGCAGGGTAAAAACGACTTACCGGGAATTTCCGCTTGAATTCTGGATCCTGGTCGCTGCCAACTTCATAGACAAGGTTGGCGGGACTATGATATTCCCTTTCTTTGCCTTATATGTCACCCAGAAATTCAATGTGGGCATGACCCAGGCCGGCATACTGATCGCCATCTTCTCGCTGTCCGGCTTTGTTGGCAGCTTATTGGGTGGGGCGCTTGCCGATAAATTCGGCCGGCGCAACATTGTTCTGTTCGGTCTCGTGTTCAGCGCGCTGAGCAGCCTGATGATGGGTTTCGTGGAAGCGCTCTATGTTTTTTACGCGCTGGCGGTCTTTGCCGGACTGCTCTCTAATATCGCCGATCCCGCGCGCCAGGCGATGGTCGCCGACTTACTGCCCGAAGAGAAACGGGCCGAAGGGTTTGGTGTCCTGAGAGTTGCCAGTAATTTAGCCTGGATCGTCGGGCCGACAGTTGGCGGCCTCCTGGCAACAAGATCCTATTTGCTTCTTTTCATCCTGGACGCGGTTACCAGCGTAATCACGGCCGTTGTCGTCTATAAGTTCCTGCCCGAAACAAAACCTCAAGAGACGGAGGCGCAGTCGCAGGAATCCCTGCTGTCCACCCTGGCTGGATACCGCACAGTCTTCGCCGACAGAACATTCATCGTCTTCATTCTCGTTTCCATGTTGATGCTCATCCCCTACCTGCAGATCTATAACACGCTCTCCGTCTATTTACGCGACGTGCATGGCGTACCGGCCCGCGGCTACGGCATCTTGATGTCCATCAATGCCGGCATCGTGGTCATCCTGCAGTTCTGGCTCACGCGAAAGCTAAAGCGATTCGCCCCCATGCTCTTAATGGCCTTCGGGACGCTCCTCTACATGATCGGGCTGACGATGTACGGCTTTGTCAGCGTATACGCCCTCTTCGTCGTGGCTATGATCATCATTACATTCGGTGAAATGATCGTTCTGCCGGAGGGACAGACGCTGGCCGCCAATTTCGCTCCCGCCGACATGCGCGGCCGTTACCTGGCGATATTCGGGTTTTCCTGGACAGTTGCCGCCTCCATTGGCCCCTGGGCGGCGGGGATGATCATGGACAACTCTAATCCCGACTGGGTCTGGTATGCCTCGGGCGTCATTTCGGCCGTCGCCGCGGCCGGGTTTGTTGGTTTGTATCTGACGACAAAAGAGCGTTTTCCCTCGCCAGACATGGCGCCGCAGACAGACGGCGGTCC
Organism: uncultured Chloroflexia bacterium; assembly: GCA_963767495.1. Taxonomy (GTDB): domain Bacteria; phylum Chloroflexota; class Anaerolineae; order Promineifilales; family Promineifilaceae; genus JAACFF01. The sequence goes on along the minus strand of CAVYDY010000003.1, from coordinate 526,942 downwards.
CGGCGCTGAACAGTAAAGGCGTGAGACTTTGTGTCTACGCTGCCCCTTATACTATGCAGGGATGTTGAAGGCTATGGCAGTGTGTCCAGGAATTGGACTGTGGCAGCGATGATCTGGTCTTGCTGTTCCGCCGCGGAAATTGTGGCAATGCCGTCATCTTTTTGAAAACTGTAATCGGCATATTGGCGGTGGTTGCCCCCTTCGATGATAAAGCGTTCGGCCGAACCGGCAATCGCTTCATAGAAGGCCTCTTGCTGCGGAGCGCCTGGATCTCTTGACCCCGATATGGTCAGAATAGGTCGTGGGAAATCAATGAAATCCTCATAGTTTGCGGGGTATGAGGCGAACAGGATCAACCCGTCAAGGGCGTCCACGTTGTTTTTGGCGTATTCAGCCGCCATGGCACCACCAAGTGAATGCCCGCCTATGACCCAAGACTCGATTTCCGGATAGCTGGCGCGGATTGCGTCAGCACGGTTAATGCCTGTGAAAGCAAGATTGAGGGGCATTTTGGGGATCACAACCAGATAGCCCGCGTCGGCGATGCCCTGCGCGGTAACCGCATATGCTTCCGGATCAACCAGTCCGCCCGGATAGTAGATCAGGCCTTTATCTGTGGGGGAATCGGGCCGAAACAGGAGATGTCCATCTTCCCGCTGGATATCATTCTCCTGCAGCACCGCAACGGCACGCTCCGTCGCTTCCTGAGCACTTACGGTTGCCCAGCCAACCAGTCCTATCGCCCCAAGCAGGAGGATGAGGATAACAGCACTTAACAGCCAACGAAGGATTTTCATAGGTCTTCCACCTGGTTCATCGCTAGAGGATGAGGGTGAGCGAAGTATGATCCAAAATTCAGCCTTGGACAAGACCTTAACTGCCGGCTCCTGGGCGAGCGTTGCGCCAGCGCGAGATAGCGTGTGAGGTCAGTCAGAGTGCGGGGGTGATGGCGGCTCGGAGCTCCGATGCTGTTCCTGGCGAAGGACGGCCGTGTTCAGGGTGTCAATGAATTCATCAAGTGGTACGCGATGTATTTGAGCGGCGCGCTCCACGGTGAGGGCTTTGGTGATCATCCTGCGAAAAGAGTAGCGGCCTACTCGTTTTACGCCGAAGGCTTCCATGACATCAGCGATATCTCCGTACTCCTGCAAGATAGCTGAGACTTTTGTCTCTTTAGTAATTTCCATTGTTTCTTCTCCAGGTTGATATTAGCTGACTTCAGCTGCCGGCATGATTTGCAGCTAAGCCGCGGTATGATGTTTCGTCTCCAGCTTTTGTCGGAAACGACTGCGTGGGGGCCGCTTATGGATGGATGTCGATTGCCAATTGGGTGCGAAGGCGCCCATGAAGGAGGGATCACGGACGCCTTCACCTAGAAAGGAGAGACTTCAGTTGTCTGGGAAAGTAGCCAACATCAGCCCAATAAGAGCTTAGTACAAACCATATGGAATTGGTCGGGTTTTTAATGTTGCCTGAAGATGGAAGTGGACGGTAACAGTGAATAATCCGATTGCGACTTGTTACTCTGAGCATATGCCGGTTGGCAAATGGGAGGCGTCGCAGTGATGAGCATTGGGTTACCGGCACGGGATCGGGGCGCGATGTTTTGCTAGGTTGAGTACAGAATTGAGCTGGTTCGTGGCGATAGTGAAGGACGAGGCATCTATGATGACAATAAACAGATTGTCGATTTTGACAATGCTGCTGCTTTTATTGGTAATGTTGGCGGCCTGTGGCAGCCCGGCCGGCGAGGTAGCTCAGCGTGCGCAGCCGGAAAGCACAGCAATGGCTGAGGCTTCGACAGCCGGTGAAGAAGCGCTCACGGAGGCTGCGGCGGCAACCACAGAGCCGCCGACCGGCACCGAAGAGGAAGCCATACCACCTGAGAAGAGCGCTGAAGAAGCACAGGTGACAGCAACCGGGGTTCCTGTGGAAACGGCCGTGTCCGACCCTGAGTCCCTACCGCCTGACCCTGTGGAAGTAACGTTCTTCACACCATCACAGCAGGAAGGACCGTACTATACCGTTGATAAACCGGCCGATCGCGACAACGATCTTGTGACACTGACCGGCGCGGCGGCCTCCCCTGCCGGAGAGGTGCTGGAATTTGGCGGCACGGTGTATGATGCCGGCGGTCGTGCGATCGAAGGGGCTGTGATTGAGATCTGGCAGACAGATGCGGCAGGGGTTTATGACCACCCGAATGATCCGGGCACGGAAAGCCGCGATCGCGGTTTCCAATTCTATGGCGAAACGCGGACGGACGAGAATGGTAAATACATGTTTCGCACGGTACTGCCCGGCCTGTATGAGCCGCGGCCGCGGCATATTCATGTCAAAGTGCGGCTGGGCGGACAGGAAGTGCTGACTACCCAATTCTACTTTGCCGGCGAGATTGAATTCCAGGGCGCTGAGGCGTTGATGCTGATTGATGTTCAGCCAGCTATTGATGACGATGGAAACGCCATCATGGTGGGTGAGCGGGATATTTTCCTGAATGTGGACGGGAATGGCGGTTAGGTGCTGCTGGATGACGTGTGTGGCAGCCAGTTGAGCGGCGGTTTGGCTGCAGGTTGGGTCGGGCAAGGCCGGCTGGTTGACAGCGGGGATGGGGGTATCCGATATTTCGGACACCCGCCCAGTTACTCTCTACTAATTTTCCAAAAGGTTGGCGCCCCTAATCCTCGGATACTGATTCCTTGTAGGCCAGCGCGGACGCCGTCTGGCAGCCGACTATGGCGGGGGCTTTGTGGATGAGGGCGTCGTTTTGCAGGGCTTCGACCATGAAGAGAGCGTAATCGACACGGCGGGTCATGTTGCTGTCGAGAATGGGATCGCCGACGTGCTCACTCCAGACGGGCAGGCCCTGGCTTTCGCCTTCTTCCAGATCACTGCCGCGGACGACGGTCCATTTCGCGTCGCTGGCAAATATGCGCCGGCAGGCTTCTTCCTGGTCGTCGATATCGATCACGCGAAAGATACGGCCGAATAGACGGCCGGCGAACAGCTGCGCCTTCAGGGTCGATGAGTAAACGTCCTGGCCATCCATGGTGATATGCCATCCGCAGGAATATATGAGGCGTGCGTCGGGACGCGCGTAGTCAAGGACGGCCTGCGCGGTTCCCGTCGAATAGTTCTGTGTTCCCCAGGGCACGAGCACGGTGAGCACGCCGTCACAGCCGTCCACCGCCTTCTCAATGACCGCGCGATCGTTGGTAGGGCCGGGCACGATGGTGATCTGCCCTTTGAAGGGGTCGAGCTTGCCTACGCTTTTTTCGCGGCAGACGCCAACTACTTCGTAGCCGCGATCCAGCGAATGCTGCACCATGTACTGCCCCAGCTTCCCCGATGCCCCTACGATACAGACTTTGTTTATACTCATCGCCTCGCCTCCTCTTTTATCACTGCCGCTGCAATGAAGCGGATCAGTTAACCGGCGGCTCAGCCTTTGAGCTGACCGATTGGCCGCCATCTGGAATCAGATGAGGTGTTAGTATAGTCTAAATCGCACAGGAACAAGAATCCGCAGCACCCGCGGGAATGATCTTCGGAAATGGGCACCAACCTATGCTCACTGGGGTTGTGCGGCCGTACCGACCACCGGTAGCAGTGAGAAGTTTTCCAACAGCAAGACCCGCCGCGTCAACAATACTAGATCTTCCCCATTATGCGTGAGCAAACGCGGCTCGCCGTTGGGGCCCAGAGCGAGACTCATAGCCCCTCCTCCTGACCAATTAAACCACTCGCTCCGCGACTCCCCCGCTTCAACATGCAGATTATATTGGATCTCCCCATAGCTCAGACGACACACGGTATGCACACGCCCACCGGCCCCGACGGCGATTTCCGCCCCGTCCCAGTATGGCCACCCCCCCAGGACTTGCTCACTACACAGGTGTCGCTCCTGCCAGCCGCCGTTCACCCATTCGCTGGCATAGAGTGTCAGGTCGTAGATAGGGTACCTGTAGAAGCCGGCCCACGTCGCTTCGCTGTGCAAGATGCTGGGCGTGTCGTCCGGGGCCAGGGCCAAACCGACGACCGCTTCAACAGGAAGCGCATCGGCCGCCCAACTACCATCTTCCTGACGGACTGCGTAAGAGGATCCCCCGCTTCCCGTATAGGCCACGTGCGGACGGTCCCTGCTGTCCAGCGCCAGCTGCGCGTTTTCCACGTCCACACCAGCTGCGCTCACAAATTCGCTAAGCCAATCTTGCCCTACTTTCGTCCGGTAGATAAGCCGGCCCTGCTCGACGCTGATCAACTGCGGACGGTCGTCTCTGCCCGTGACCAGCGCCAGCACTTCTCCCGCCGGAGCCACCCGCTGCAGCTGCCACTGCCCTGCTTGGCGCACGCCGTACAGCAGTTCATCTTCATCTCCATCTGTGTAAGCGATGTGCGGCGTATCGGCCGTATCGACAGCAATCGCCACGTGCAGGCCCTGCGTGCTGACCCGTGCGATTTCTGTGCTTTCCCACGCATCCCCGCTGCCTGTCCCCCAATGCAGTGCCTCGCTCTCCGATTTCTGATAAATCGTATGCGCTGTTCCCTTCGAGTCCAGGGCCAGGGCAGAAGGCGATCTCGATGCCACACCGGACACAAGAACCTCATCCTGCCACATGGGCAGCGGGAGCGGATCTCTGCTTGCAGCGACATCAGCCGTCAAGCCAAGCAGAAGAAACTGAAGAATAAACAGCCCGCCCATTGACAGTCGTGCGATCATTATGGCACCTCCCCTTTGCTGCCAGTATAAAACAAGGCAGCGAATGCCGTCAATCTCACTGAAAACGGTTCAGACAGCGAACGCGATCACCATGCGAGCTCGACAGCCCGAAATCGGTGTGTTGTGCCTACAACATCCCTTTTGCGTTGTGGTGTGGCTAGCGACACGCGATTTGGAAATCGCGGCTGCAAAACCGACTTCCGAAATACCCTGTGCTGCGCTCCACGGAGGGTGCATCTTGCGCGCTTCCTGGTATCATCTGGTGTTATTTAATGATTACCCAAGTAGATAAAGGAGATTAGGAATGGATACAACGACATTATCGGGTTTGCTCCCCGCACTGGGAACCCTGCTTCTCAGACTGGTGGGCGCCCTACTGGTATTATTTATCGGCTGGTTGATTGCTCGCTGGCTAGGCAAGATGACCACCAAGATTCTTCATCATTTCAACATTGATGAAAAGACGTCCGGCTGGGCCGGTGACGAAGAAAACATCCCCGGTGTGGAAGAAGGGCTGGGCAAGCTCGTCTACTACCTGCTGATGCTCTTTGTCCTGCTGCTCTTCTTCGACGTCTTAGGACTGACCGCCATCACCGTACCGCTTAACGCCTTGTTGGCTGCGGTTTTCGCCTACATACCCAGCCTGATTGCCGCCGGCGCACTCGCTGTTGCCGCCTGGATCGTGGCCTCCATATTGCGCGGCATTACCAAGCGAGCCTTAGAGGCTGCCGGTGTCGATAAACGCGTCAGCGACCAGACAGGTTCCGGCAGCATGCCGCTGTCCAAAGCCTTGTCGGAAGCGGTCTACTGGCTTGTATGGTTGATCTTCCTGCTGCCCATTCTGGGGGTACTCGGCCTGGAGAGCCTGGTAGAGCCGCTGGCGGCCATGTTCGAAGATTTCCTCAGCTACATCCCCAACATCCTTGGCGCCGCGATCATCCTCATCGTCGGCTGGTTTGTGGCCAAAATCATCGCGCGCATCGTCACCAGCTTCCTGGAAGCTGCTGGCACGGATGCGTTCAGTGACCGCATCGGCCTGGGCAAAATGCTGGGCAAGCGGAATCTCTCCGGCCTGTTGGGTTTATTCACCTTCATTATCATCCTGATCCCCGTGGTCATCGCCGCGCTGCAAGCGCTGCAAATGACCGCTTTAACAGCGCCGCTCAGTGCCATGTTGGCCAGCATATTCACGGCCATTCCGGCGATCTTGATGGCCGGCGTCATGCTCATCGTGGCCTACTTCATCGGCAAGCTGCTGGGAGAACTGGTGGCCAACATCCTGGAAGGGATCGGCTTCAACAATATCATGGCTAAACTTGGTTTAGCCCAGGTGCCGGCGCCCGACAGAGTGACCCCGTCACAGATAGTCGGTTACCTCGTTTTGCTCGGCGTCATGATCCTGGCCGCGCTCGGCGCCACCTCGATTCTGAGAATGCCGGCGCTGACCTTGGTCTTGACCCAGTTCCTGAACTTCGCCTGGCAGATCGTCGTCGGCCTGGTCATATTTGGACTTGGCTTGTGGCTGGCCAACATTCTGGTTTCTATCATCGACGCCACGGATTGGCCGCAAAAACGGCTTGCCGCTATCTTCACGCGGATCGCTGTGATAGCGCTTTCCGCCGCTATGGCTTTGGGCCAGATGGGATTGGCGGACTCGATCATTAACCTCGCCTTTGGCTTGATCTTGGGTGGTGTCGCTTTGGCGGCGGCCCTGGCCTTTGGTCTGGGGGGTCGTGATGTTGCCGGACGTGAGTTGGACAGCTGGGTAACGGCCGTTCACGAGGAAGGTGAAGCCGCGGCGGTCATAGAGGCGCCGGTCGTTGACGCTGAGGCTGAGGCATCTGAAGCAGCGGAAGATGACGCTTAATCATACCTGCCGCCCGGAGGAAGTTCGTATTTCCTTAAGGGCATAAGGAACGTAGATTCTCAACGGAGTATTCTGGTGACAGAGTACTCCGTTTTGTTTAGACAACCGGGTGAGGCGGCTGGTGAACAAGACGCGTCTCTCGCCGCGTTATTCCCAGTCATTTCGCCCAGGACTGTTGATCTTTGCTGGAGGGCGACTTCGCGATCCGGCCCACCTTCTTGGCCAGAATCAGATGATTCCGACTATAATGTCATGGAGCATTTCAGCTGTCGCTGTCACTTAATCAGTGACCACCAACAGGAGCACAGGCGCATGAAAATCGGCGTTGTCATCAACCACACACAGGGTTTCGTTACCGGCGATGGCCCTCCCGGCTACGGCGAAATGCGCGAAATGGCGCTGGCCGCTGAGGAAGGTGGGCTGGACTCTATCTGGGTTTTTGATCATCTTCTCTTTCGCTTCAACGAGGAAGATCCGCGGGACACGACCGGCATCTGGGAATGCTGGACGCTGCTTTGCGCGCTCGCTGAAGCGACGAGCCGCGTGGAACTGGGCACGCTGGTCCTGTGCAGCCCCTTCCGCAACCCTGCCCTGCTGGCTAAAATGGCGCATACGCTCGATGAAATCAGTAACGGCCGTGTGATCCTCGGCACCGGCGCCGGCTGGCATGAACCGGAATTCGACGCTTTCGGCTACCCTTTTGAGCGGCGCGTGGACCGTTTTGAAGAGGCTTTGCAGATATTGGCGCCTCTGCTTAGAGGACAGCGCGTCGATTTTGACGGCGAGTTCTACCAGGCACAGGACTGCCTGATCACACCTCCTGGACCGCGGCCGGAGGGCATCCCGCTGCTGATTGGCGCCCGCGGCCCGCGCATGCTGCGTTTGACCGGCCGTTATGCGGATCAATGGAATACCTGCTGGTTGGGCCAGCCGCAGGAACTGGCCGAACGTCTTGGATGGATTCAAAAGGCATGCGCCGAAATCGGCCGTGATCCAGGTACGCTGGCGGTCACCGCCGGCGTACAGGCAGCGTACCCAGACCTGGGCACGACCGACAGTATGACCGAGAACCCGCTTGGCGGATCCGCCGCCGATCTAGCCGATGCCTTTCGCGGCTACGCAGCGGCGGGCGCCGCCCACCTTATTGTCTATCCTACGCCGGCGGTTCTACCCGCCTATGAACGCATTTTGGAAGGGGTTCGTCTGTTTCGCGAAGGGATGGAATAATCAACAGCTAACAGAAAACGGAACAACCCGTGACCCGTCCTGAACAGCTTCTACCGAAAAGGATAGCTGTTCAGGATGGGCGAGATTTCCCCATCACCCCACGGATACGATAGTCCGAATGCTAAAATTTATTCTACGCAGCGTTATCTCTGCAAGAACTACACGCCCACCAGCGGAGCCATAAATTCTTCAGACGAGATCTGCTGCCGTTCAATTGCTTCATGAAGAATGCTGTTCACTAATTTCTCGTACCGCCAACCTTCGGCGCGCGCTTCAATAACCAGATCGGAATACTCGGGGTTCAACCCGGGCAGCGGGTTTATCTCTAATATGTACGGTTTGTCGTCGTCGCTCGCATCGAGGCGGAAATCAACCCTTGCCACATCGAGGCAGCCAGTGATGCGGAAGGTAGCCGCGGTTAACCAATTTAGTTCTTCAATCTGGTCCGCGGTAAGAGGAGCCGGACAAAGATAGTGGAAATCATGGACGAGCGTGGTCTTGATGCGCCCGGTGTATACGCCCGCTTCCTCATCCGGGTAGCGGCTCATATCGATCTCGAGCGGCGGAAAGAAATGCAGGCCGCGTGATATGCGTGCCGCCGCTTCATCCTCCGGCAGCCGCCAGGCGACAGGCGTACGCAGGTTACCGATAACGCCGACAGTCACTTCACGCCCTTCGATAAAGCGCTCGGCCAGTACCGGTTGATCGTAACGATCGAACAAGCGATAGAGCTGTTTCCGCAGCTGGCCTTCATCATGGACGATGGACTCGGCACTGATACCCATGCCGGTTCCCTCGCGGCTTGGTTTCACGAAGAGGGGGAAATGCAGTGCAGGATCAAGCATTTCATGGATCCGTTCAAAAACCTGAAATGGGGGCGTGGGCAGGTTGTGATGGCTAAGCACGCGCTTGGTCATCGGTTTGTCGAGAGTCAGGGCCATGGTCAGTACGCTGGATCCCGTATAAGGGAGGCGCAGCATTTCCAAGAGGGCCGGAACCTGCGCTTCACGGGAATCGCCAAAATGACCTTCGGCGATATTGAAACAAATATCAGGCCGCAGTTCCTGTAGACGCGCATAAAGGCCGGCATCAGCTTCCAGGAATGTTACCTCGTGCCCACTTTTTTCCAGAGCGGCCGTAATAGCGTCTATCGTTTCTTGTGAATCGAGATCGTCCCAATGATCGGCGGACAAGCCGGGCCAAACAGGCGCATTCGTTTGAAGATTAGCTAACAAGGCAACATGCATTTTTCGCAGTCCTATGCTAAGTAACGGGTGATTGAGAAAGGTTTTCCCATTAATTATGCGCCAGCCGGGTCGAGAATACATTGGCGAGATGACCCATCTCGGCCGCGACAAATGACGTAGGTAGGGCAAGATCCTGCCCCGGAACCTGACAGAGATGAGGCGGCGATATTGACAGTAAATAAATTTCACATCGGGTAAGAATTAGGTCATTTGATCAATGTCAACGGCAGCAGTTTCTTTTATGATCTGCGTATAAAGTGAGATTGGTTAATTTGGAGAAGCAGAAGCGTTACCCGGGATGGCGCATTCTACCGGTGGTTGTTACACAAAATGCCAGCTGCGAAAGGTAATCGCCATCCCGGCCTCCCATATGCGCTGGCCACAACAGTTGGCCAGCCTCGAAGGGGCCGTACCCATTCTACGGCCCCTTCCCGTATGTGGAGGTAGGGAACGCCTAACTTCGCGGCTTACGACAAATGTTCAATGGTAAATGCGTCAAATAGCTCATTTCCGCTGATCATATGCAGGCTAGAATCAGGTAAATCAGAGCAAGCCTGAAGAGGCATTAGCAGCTGAGCGACGGGTCATGAAGAGTAACAGGAGCTTATCGTGATGTCTCACAGAACAAAAAAGGCGATCTTGGCGCGCTGCGTAGAGTGCGAATCCAGGATATTTTTTCAGGAAACGCCGGAGGTAGGATTGACCCTCTTGTGCCCGGAATGTGATACGAAACTGGAAGTGGTCGGACTTAATCCGTTGGTATTGGATTGGGGTGACGACTATTTCACGGATGATGACGACAAACCGTATTATTGATTGATAAGGAAACAAGATCATGGCAACACAAACAGAACAAACAATTGCCGCGAAGTGTCCAGGATGCAGCAGCCCTATCTTTTTCTATGAGACCCCCAAACTTGGCGAATTCGTGTCCTGCCCGATGTGCAGCGATCTCGTTGAAGTCGTAGCCCTTTCTCCGCTTTCCCTTGATTGGTCAGCGGACATTGACGATGAGGAGTGGCAGGAATACGGAGATGATGAAGGTCAGTAAGCAAAGAAAGCAACGATTGGAGAACAGATATGGCGCAACAGACAAACAGTAACATCGCTCTCTGCCCAGAGTGTGATGGTCCTGTACATCTCAGCGGAAAATTGAAGGTCGGGCGCAAACTTTCTTGTCGCCGCTGTGGCGCAACCCTGGTGATCGCTGAGCGGAAACCCCTGGAGCTGGTTCCCGCAAACAACAGCCATGCGCTCAACACGCCCCCTAAAGCGACAAACAAAAAGCGTGCGGAAGAGAACAGAACCGCCAATGAACAGATCGCTGATCTGCAGGAGATCCCACAGATGGCGCCGCCATCGAGCGTGCGGCTGGCGGATTGTCCGGAGTGCAGTGCCGCACTCCGTTTTCATAACAGGTTGAGAGAAGGCCAGCTTGTGGTCTGCCCGGAATGTGATGAAACGCTCGAGGTCATGTCACTGAAGCCGCTCGAACTAACCTGGGCAAATGATGATCCCTGGGAATATGGAGCGAAGGACAACGCACAGCAGTATTCTCGCCAAGGGTCACGCTAGTGTTTTGTGCGCTTGATTTCCACATTTTTGCGGAAACTAAGCGGCAAGCATTCTCAAGACAAGATCTGGTGTAGTTTTCAGAAAAAAAGCATATCTGTTCTCGTAGGCGCACTTCTTCAACCGCACAGCAGCGTGGCCGCTGCTGTGCGAAAAGGGTATGGCGACGGCCGTATGCTGTTTTGAGACCTGGGCAGCGCTGCGCCATTTTCGAGCATCGTTTGTCACACGGCCGGCAAAGACAGATAATCAGATTATGAAATCTGACGGGAATCCGCTGGAACTCTTTTTCCAGAAATTGCCGATGAGCACGGCGCTGTTTGATGAACAGCTGATCTTGCGCCGCTACAATCCCACTTGGTTCAACTACATTGCCGGTGTTTCACAGGGGACGGCACGGCCGGGCGTACATTTTTACGATCTGCTGCCGGGAACCGGGCCTCTTTTGCAGTCTTTTATCGATCGCACCCTAGACGGGGCGTTGGCAACAGCGGATAGTCTGCGGCTGACCTGCAACAGCAACGTGTTCTATTGGGATGCTTCCTTTGTACCCTGGGTCGAGGAAGAGGGCATTTCCGGCTTTTTGCTGGTTGTGGCCGATGTGACGGAGCGGGTGCTCTCTCGCCAGATTTTGGAGCGCAAAGTTGTAGACCGCACACAGAAGTTGTCTGCTCTTTACGACGTAATGACGGTAGCGGCGGAGCCTATCGAACTAAGAAAAAAACTGGACGAGTCACTGCTGCGTGTGCTGGATGCGGTTCATGCGCAAGCGGGAAGCATCCAACTGTTGAACGAGGGGGGTGACGCTGTTTTTCTAGCTGCTCACCAGGGATTTGATGTGGATCTGGCGAAGCAGCTGCAGATTATGCCTGCCGGAAGCGGTTTTTACACTCAGACCATTAAGCAGCAGCAGCCCTTGATCGTGGCCGATATGACGGCCTACCCGCAGACCCCGGAGCTGTTTCGCCGGCATGGTTTTGGCGCCTATGTGGCTGTGCCGATGATCACGCGTGGGAAAACGCTCGGCGTTTTAAGTGTATATCGCAAATCGAAACGGCCATACAGCGAAGAGGATATTTCACTGCTTGACTCCGTCGCCGATCAGATTGGGACGGCCGTAGAAAATACTAAACTGCGCCTGGAGAACGAACAGTTATTGATTGTTGAAGAGCGCAACCGGCTGGCAAGAGAACTGCATGATGCGGTAACGCAGTCGCTGTATAGCTTGACCTTGTATGCCGAGACAAGTTTGCGTTTTTCGCGGGCCAATCAATTCGATATGGCGGGCGAGTATATGGAACAGGTAGCGGAGACGGCACAGCAGGCACTGCGCGAAATGCGCCTTCTACTACACAATTTGCGCCCGGCCGTTCTGGAGCAGTTGGGGCTGGTTAAAGCGATCAGGCAGCGATTTGACGCTGTTGAGAAACGGGTTGGCGTTGAGGTTGATTATCAAGTCGTGGGCGAGATCGCCCTGCCCGCCCGGGTTGAAGAGGCGCTTTACCATATTACCCAGGAAGCGCTGAATAATGCGCTGAAGCATGCCGCTGCGACCAGGATTCACCTGGTGTTAAGCCAACAAGAGGAACGGGTTTCTTTGACGGTTACGGACAACGGAAAAGGATTTCGATTGTTGGCGTTGGGGGACAGCGGCGGCCTGGGTTTGACGAGCATGCGGGAACGGGTCGAGTCGCTGAGCGGCGAGCTGACTATTGACACTAAAGTTGGCGGAGGTAGTAGAATCGAGGTGGCGCTGGACCTCAACCAGGTCATTGACCCCGCGGACTCTCTCGACATTTTGGATTCACTTCAGCAGGTGTAGTTGATGAGTGAGATCACTGTTTTCCATGCGGATGACCACGCGCTGGTACGCGGCGGCGTGCGCGGGCTGCTGCTGACGGAGCCGGAGATCGTCCTTATTGGTGAAGCGGGCAATGGGGTTGAAGCGGTGGAAAAAGTCCTCGCTCTACGACCGGACGTTATTTTGCTCGACCTGCATATGCCGCGAAAAGGGGGCGTGGAGGCTATCACTGAGATCAGGAACGAGATGCCCGATGCGAAAATTCTCGTATTGACCAGTTTCGCAGCTGATGAAGATGTGCTGCCGGCCATCAAAGCGGGGGCACTGGGTTATTTGCTGAAGGATTCATCTCCGCAAGCATTGTTGAAGGCGATCTGGGATGTTTACAATGGGCAGTTGTCACTGGATCCGATGGTAGCCCAGAAGGTTATGCTGGAGCTGCGGCAGCCGCTGAAAGCACCCCTGACGAAAGAACCTCTGACGCAGCGTGAGGTAGAAATATTGAAGCTGGTGGCGGAAGGATTAACAAACCAGGAGATCGCCGACCGGCTGGTGGTTAGTGAACGCACAGTCAGGGCGCACGTCAGCAATATTTTGGCCAAGCTGCACCTGGCGAACCGCACGCAGGCCGCTTTGTATGCCCTGCGCGAGGGGATCGCTTCGCTCGATGATCATCAAGAAGCCGGCTGATCGCTTATGCTTGCAGGAATGGCCAGCATCAATATCGGTGATTCGAGTCGTTATGGCGGCTGAAGAGAGGGCACTAGCCTATCGCTACTATGCGAAAGCGCGTTGGCCCATCCGGGGTGCTTATCTCTACATCATCGCCACTGGTATGGTTTAGCAGGGTGCGGTCCAACAAGTGTGTAGCTCTCCAGTTCGGCGGCGCCTTCCTGCTGCACGACCACCAGGCTGCCAAGACGGACGATGCCGTCGACCTCACCGGGGAGCAGTGGTTCAGCATGGCGGAGAATGTAGTCGAGCTCATAGATACGGCCGTCCAGGAGCGCTAATTCCTCTTGAACAAGGATGTATTCGGTGTTGTCAATCACGTCGCCGCCGACCTTGGCGTCCTGCAGTCGTTCAACGATTTCAGACCGTCTTTCGCCTCGTAAGCGCGCCAGTTCCGCCTCGATTTTGGCCAGTCCTCTTGGCTTAATATAGGTTGTTTCTTTCTCTTTTTCTAGAGCAGCATCGCCAACACTCCTACGGCAATCGTCCAGATAGTCGAAAAGAGGCGCTGCCCCTGGATACTTCAGTGACCCTATTAACCAGGCCTTGGCTTCTACCTCCGGACAGCAACATACCGCATCTAGTTTCCCAACAAGATAAAGAAAGTCTAGCAGATGCCGGTCTGGCCCACATCGGCGTAATGTTGGCTTGGTTCTTACGACAAATTACGTAAGGTGGGTGCCAGGCCATTCAATAGGCGCACCAGGCCGCAGGCCGTAAGCGCGTAGTTCCCCATTCGCCACTCCCCTACCCTTCGCTTATAATCCTGCCCTGACCAGTTAACAGCAGGAGATGCAGGCATGAGCAACGAACCCCTGACCGAATTTCTAAATGAGCTGGCACCGCGTGTGGCGGGCGATCTGCGCACGGATGCGTACAGTCGTGTTCTCTACAGCACGGACGCCAGCATTTACCAGGTAATGCCGTATGGCGTTCTGTTCCCAAAAACGACCGAAGATGTGCAGGAGGCCGTGAAATTAGCGGCCAAGTATGGCATACCGCTGATCCCGCGCACCGGCGGCAGCAGCCTGGCCGGCCAGGCGGTCGGCGAAGCGCTGATCATGGATATGACCCGCTACATGGACCAGGTGCTGGAATTCAACGAGGAAGAACGGTGGGTGCGCGTACAACCAGGTATTGTGCTCGATGCTTTAAACATCTATTTGCGCCCGTACGGCCTGCAGTTCGGCCCCGATCCGGCCAGCAGCAACCGCGCGGCGATGGGCGGCATCATTTCCAACAACTCCACCGGCGCCCACTCCATTCTCTACGGCATGACGGCCGATCATCTTCTGGAAACGACGGTTGTTCTTAACGACGGCTCTACGGCCACGTTCCGGCCGCTGGAATGGCATGATTCAACGAACGACGCCACCGAGCTCGATCGCTACCTGGGTAAGCCGGGCCGCGAGGGAGAGATCTACCGCCAGGTGAATACACTGGTCAGCGATGCGGCGAACCAGCAGATCATCGTTGACGGCACACCGCGCCAATGGCGGCGCTGTGGCGGCTATAACCTGGACCGCTTTGTTGATGATCCGGCGCTCTCCTGGCGATGGCCGTATGATGCGCGCTTCAATCTGTCACGCCTTATCTGCGGCGCGGAAGGCACGCTGGCAGTGATGACGGAATGTACGCTGAGCCTGGTGCCGCTGCCACAGATGACGGCGCTGGCTATCGTCCACTTTGATGACCTGACCACGGCGCTGTCGGCCGTGCCAACGATGCTGGAAGCGGGCCCTTCCGCTGTGGAACTGCTGGACAATCTGGGCCTGACGATGTGCCGCGACGTGCCTGAATACGCGCGCCTTTTGCAGACTTTCTTGCACGGCCAGCCGGACTGCGTCCTGATCACGGAGTTCTATGGCGAGAGTGAGGCTGAGCTGCAAGATAAGACAGCCTATCTGGCACAGCTGCTGGAACAGCGGCAGGCGGGCGCGACGGCGGTGACCGAGGCGTTCGATCCCGCCCTGCAGGCGAATGTGTGGACGGTGCGTAAGGTCGGTCTTGGGCTGCTGATGTCGATCAAAGGGGATCATAAGCCGATTCCCTTTATCGAGGATGCAGCAGTGCCAACGGAACATTTGGCCGAGTATGTGACGAAGCTTGAAGCGTTCTGTAATGACCTGGGCACTGAAGTCGCCTATTACGCCCATGCCAGCGCCGGCTGTATTCATATACGGCCGTTGATTAATGCCAAGCTGGCCGCCGAGGTGGCAAAGATGCCGCAGATCGTCGATTTCGCGGTTGATTTGCTGCATGGATACGGCGGGTCATTATCGAGCGAACATGGAGACGGCCGTGCGCGCAGTTGGACCAATGAACGCTTCTTCGGCCCTGAGCTCTACCAGCTGTACCGGCAGGTGAAAGAGATATTTGACCCGCAGGGCATCTTCAATCCGGGCAATGTCGTCGATGCCGGGCCAATGACCGAGAATTTGCGTTTCGGCCCCGGCTACGAAACGATTCCTTTGACGCCGCACCTCGATTTCAGCGAGGATGGCGGTTTTGACCGCGCCGTGGAGATGTGCAACGGTGCCGGCATCTGCCGCAAACGGACCACAGGCACGATGTGTCCCAGCTTCATGGCCACGCGCGACGAGGAGCACAGCACGCGCGGCCGAGCCAATCTGCTGCGCGCCGCCCTATCCGGTCTTCTACCAGCGGAAGAGCTGACCGGCGAGCGGCTGTACGCGGCGATGGATCTCTGTGTGGAGTGCAAGGCGTGCAAGGCGGAATGCCCGTCGGGCGTCGACATGGCCAAAATTAAGTTTGAATACCTGGCCCATTATTATGAGACAAACGGCGTCCCGCGGCGCGCGCGCTTCTTCGCCAATATCGGCGGCCTGAATGCCAGTTGGGCCGGCTACCAGTCGATGCTGGCCAATTCTGTGACCAGTAATGGCCTGGTGCGGCTCGCCATGCGCAGGCTGGGCATCACCGACAAGCGCGCTCTACCCACGTTGGCCAGCCAATCGCTGCGCACCTGGTTCCAGAAACATAAGAAAAAGGCGGCCAAGAAGCAGGGCACAGAAAACGGCGGCATCACGGCGCCGCTGCCACAAATCGCTTTATTCCACGATCCTTTCACGAATTACAATACGCCGGTCGTGGGCGTCGCCGCGATAGAGTTCCTGGAAGCGGCGGGATATGCCGTGATATGGCCGGATTATGAGGGAGATGCCCGTCCCTATATTTCCAAGGGGTTGGTCAAAGAGGCCAGAGAGATGGCTGAGCAGACGCTGGCTGTTCTCGCCCCGCTTGCCGAACAAGGCATCCCCATTGTGGGCATCGAACCGAGCAGTCTGCTCTCCCTGCGCGACGACTATTTCTACCTGCTTCCTGACGACCCACGCGTTCCCATGGTCGCCGAGCATGCTTACACCTTCGAAGAGTTTGTCGCCCAGCTGGCCGACAATGACCAGCTGTCGGTCACCTTCAGCGAGGAACCGCGCCATATCCTGCTGCATGGCCACTGCCACCAGAAAGCGTTGGTAGGCACCACGCCGGCCATTCGCGCGCTCACCCTGCCGCCCAACTATACGCTGGTTGAAGTGGATTCCGGCTGCTGCGGCATGGCCGGCTCTTTCGGCTATGAAGCGGAGCATTACGAGATTTCGATGCGCATGGGTGAACTCAGCTTGCTGCCCGCCGTTCGCGAGGCTGAAGACAGCACGCTCATCGTCGCCGCCGGCACGAGCTGCCGCCAGCAGATCAGTCATGGCGCCAAGCGCCAGGCGCTGCATCCGGCAGAAGTGCTGCGCAGGGCGATAGTGATTGGTGATTAGCTGAGGAACTGGTCCGCTAGTCAGACGGCGCGCCGGTTGAACCGGCTGTGCATGCTGGAAGCATGTCAAACTATTTGCAGTGAAGCGCGGAATGGCTGCTCTGCTGACCTGCCTGCTGAACCGACAATTATTGACTGACATCCAATGAACAATACACAACGCCTGCTACCCAACATTTCGGCCGGGTTGATCATCGGCCTGCTGCAGATCTTCATGGCCCTCTCCTTCGCGGCCTTAATTTTCTCCGGAAGCCTCTCGCCCTACGTTTCACAGGGCATCGGCCTGGCGCTGATGGGCACCATTGTCAGCGGCCTGATCATTGCCGCTTTCACGTCGCTGCCGGGTACGGTTGGCGGCAGCCAGGGGGTCCCAGCGGCGATCATGGCCGTGATGGCCGCAACTATCGCTGCCGAAATTCCGGCCGGCGGCTCCTCGCCGGAAAGCTTCATCACTGTGGTCGCCGCGATTGCGGTGACCACGCTGCTTACCGGCTTTCTTTTCTGGGTGCTGGGCTATTTTGACCTGGGCGGCCTGGTTCGCTTTCTGCCTTACCCGGTCGTCGGCGGGTTTTTGGCGGGCATCGGCTGGCTCTTTGTCACCGGGGCGCTGAGTGTGATGGTTGATATGCCGGCCGGCTTCGGCAGTCTGGCGCTCTTATTCGAACCGCAGGTGCTGATGCGCTGGCTGCCGGGGCTCGCGCTGGCTTTGATCATGCTGCTGGCCACGCGGCGCAGCGATCATTTTTTGGTTTTGCCCGCCTTGCTGGTTGGCGGCGTGCTGCTGTTCTTTGCCGCGGCGATGATCGGCGGCTACACCACAGTTGAACTGGCTGCTGAAGGGTGGCTGCTGGGCCCCTTCCCCGAAGGAAATGATGCCCTGTGGCGGCCGCTGACGCCAGCGGCCCTCGGGCAGGTCAAATGGCCAGCCATTGCTGGCCAGGCGGCGAATATTGTCGCTGTTATGGCGGTCAGCGCGATCAGTCTACTGCTCAACGCCGGCGGCCTGGAACTGGCCACGGATCGTGATATGGAAGTTAATCATGAGCTGCGGATCGCCGGCATAGCGAATGGGCTGGCAGGGCTGGCCGCGGGATTGGTGAGCTATAAGCAGCTGAGCCTCTCCACGTTGAATTTCAAACTGGGCGGCAGCAGCCGTCTACCCGGTCTGATTGCCACCGTCATCTGCCTCCTCGTCTTAATCGCCGGCGCAGCGCTGCTCGCTCTCTTCCCCAAGACCGTTATCGGTTCGCTGCTGCTGCT
The DNA here is from genome assembly GCA_963767495.1 of uncultured Chloroflexia bacterium. GTDB lineage: Bacteria > Chloroflexota > Anaerolineae > Promineifilales > Promineifilaceae > JAACFF01. The sequence continues at coordinate 508,729 of CAVYDY010000003.1, read as the reverse complement.
GCTCGGACTCAATTTTCTTTATGATTGGGTGATTGAAGGCTGGTTCAAGCTGCCCAAGATTGATTACGCCATCGTGCTGGTCATTCTTTTCGTCACTGTCGTGGCCGGTTTCCTGGAGGCCGTGGCTCTCGGTCTGCTGCTGGCGGTCATTATGTTCGTGGTCAGCTACAGCCAGGTGGAAGTGGTGCGGCATGAATTGAGCGGCGAATCATACCAGAGCCGGGTCACGCGCCCGCGTTCACAGGGCCGGCTGCTGGCTGAGCTGGGAGATCGACTCTATATCCTGCAGCTGCAAGGGTTCATTTTCTTCGGTACAGCGAATAATCTGCTCAACCAGCTGCGTGCTCGTATTAGCGATGCCGGCGAGGTAAAACCAGATTATATTGTGCTCGATTTTCAGCGCGTCACGGGCCTCGACTCCACGGCCATGCTCAGTTTCACGCGCATGAAACAGCTGATCGAGAATGAGGGGATTACGCTGGTGTTCACCTCGCCGAATGAGCGGGTGTTGTCGCAGCTGCAGCAGGGCGACCTGGATGATGACGGGCGCGCCATTCGCATTTATCACAGCCTCGATCAGGGCGTGGAATCGTGTGAAGATCAGCTTCTGGACGCAGCAGACGGAAAACTGGGTGAAGCGCAGCCATCGCTTGTGCAGCAGCTGCAGGAAATCCTAATCGCGGGTGGAGGAACGGAAGAGAAAGCGGCGCAGCTGAATGCTCTGTTGGATCATATGCAGCAGCTGAATGTCGACGCGGGCCAGGTATTGATCAGCATGGGCGACAGACCGGACGATATGTTTTTTGTGGAGTCGGGGCTGGTGACGGCACAGATCGAACGGCCGGGGCAAACGGCCGTACGCCTGCAAACGACAGGAAGCGGCAGCGTCATTGGTGAAATCGGCTTTTATCTGGGACAGGACCGATCGGCCGATGTGATCGCAGACACCCCGGGGCTGCTTTACTGCATGTCCGTTGATGATCTAAAGGAACTGGAGGAAAAGAATCCCGAAGCAGCTTCTGCCCTGCACCAGATCGTTGTTCATCTTCTGGCCGAGCGGGTCATTCACTTAACGAACGCCGTCAAGGCGCTGGAACGATAATCAACGGAAAACAGCCAACAGAATGACATCCACACTATTAAAGCCTAAGGCGATAATTCCAACGCTTTCCTCCGGGCTGCTGGTCGGCATACTGGATGTTGGGTTGGCGGCTTCATTCGCAGCGCTTATTTTTGCCGGGCCGCTGGCTCCTTTTGTCCCTTATGGCATTGGCTATGCTCTGGCCGGCTTCGCCATCAGCGGCGCGATTATCGCCTTATTTACCTCCTGGCCCGGATTCGTAGGCGGCAGCCAGAGCGCGCCGGCGGCAATCGTCGCCTTGATGGCCGCGGCGATCGCCGGCTTGATGCCCGTTTCGGCAGCGAGCAGCGAAACCTTTATCACCGTCACAGCCGCTATCGTTGTGACAACGTTATTGACGGGCTTATTCTTCCTGGCCATGGGCTACTTTGAACTGGGCAATCTTGCTCGTTTTTTGCCCTACCCGGTGATAGGCGGTTTCCTGGCCGGTACCGGCTGGTTGTTGATCAGCGGCGCGGTGAGCCTGATGGCTGATATGCCTGTCAATCTCGCGCAGCTGCCCGCGCTTATGCAGGTGGATACGATCGCGCATTGGCTACCCGGTATTCTCCTGGCGATAGTGACCATGCTTGTTCTCAACTATTTTGATCATTATCTTGCTTTACCGGGTATGCTGCTGCTGGCGCTCATACTTTTCTTCGCCTATGCATTAGTGAGCGGCGTTTCGCTGGCGGATCTCAGCGCCGGCGGCTGGCTGCTTGGCCCCTTTGGCGGCGGCTTATGGCGGCCGATCACGCCAGCGGCGCTTGCTGAGGTTTCTTGGCCCGCCGTCGCAAACCAGGCAGCAGGTATCGCCAGTGTTGTCCTGATCAGCACGGTAAGCCTGCTGCTCAATGCGGGCGGGATGGAATTAGAAATTGATGCTGATATCGATATCAATAAGGAGCTGCGCGTCGCCGGTATGGCCAACACTGTCTCCGCCTTATGCGCCGGGCTGGTGGCCTACCAACAGATTAGTTTCTCTGTCCTAAACCATAAAATGGACGCCGACAGCCGGCTGACAGGTGTGATCGCCGCAGCCGTTTGCCTGCTGGCCCTACTGGCCGGCGCATCGCTGCTGGCACTCTTCCCAACGATGATCGCCGGCGCCTTGCTGGCTTTGCTGGGCCTCTCTTTCATCGTTGATTGGGTCATCAAGGGCTGGTCAACGCTGCCGCGCATTGATTATGCGATTGTGATCATGATTCTCCTGGTGACAGCGCTGGCCGGCTTTTTGCAGGCGGTCGCCCTGGGCTTGCTGCTGGCAGTTGTTCTCTTTGTGGTGGGCTACAGCCAGGTCGAGGTTGTGCGCCATGAGCTCTCCGGCGCGACTTACCACAGCCGCGTGGTGCGTTCACACCTGGAGAAGAGCCTGCTGATTGAGCATGGCGAAGAGATTTACATACTACAGCTGCAAGGGTTCATCTTTTTTGGCACGGCCGATTCCTTACTGAAGCAGATACGAGAACGCGTGGTGGATGTGCAGATGCCGCCTTTGACGGCCGTCGTACTTGATTTTGAACACGTCAACGGGCTTGATTCTACGGCTATGATTAGTTTCGGCAAGCTGGGTACGTTGGCCGCGGGACGCGCCTTCGCGCTTGTTGTCTGTGGGGCTAATAGGCGGGTTCGCCAGCAGCTTGAACAGGGCGGGTTGAGCGCCGGGGATACGGCTGTCTTCTATTTTGAGAACATTGACGATGGCCTGGCCTGGTGTGAAGGTCGCCTGCTGGCCCGCGCAGCGGCGATGGTTTCCCCGGCCACCAATCAAACGCTGGAAAGAGAAGAATCTGCGGCGCCGGCCGTGCTGCTTGCGCAGCAAGTGGCGACAATACTCAAGACCGGGCAGGATCTGCAAGGAACGGAGCGTCAGGAAAAAGCGATCAAGAAGATGATCAGCTATTTTGAGGAGTTCAATCTAGACGCCGGTGCGCTGTTCATTAATCAGGGCAGGCCCGCTGACAGCCTCTATTTTCTCGTTTCCGGCCAGATAACGGCACGGTTGGCGATGCCTGACGGCAGATCTATTCGCCTGGAAACATTGGGCGAAGGCGGCCGGATCGTCGGCGAGATCGCTTTCTTCCTGGGCGGCACGCGAACGGCCGATGTGGTCACCGAGGAGCCCAGCACGCTTTTTCGTCTGACGCGTGATGACCTGCAGCGCATGGAACTGGACGATCCTCAGGCAGCTTCTCTGCTGCGGCGCCTTACAGCCAAGATCCTGTCCGAACGCGTGACCCATTTGACAAACAGCCTCGCCGCGCTGGATCGATAAAGAACAGTCAATAGTCAACAAGAAACAGTCAACGGAATTTGACCCGTCCTGAACAGCGTTTAGGCGGGTGATTTAGTGGGGTAATAGGTTTAATGGGACTTGGCAGCAGTGAGCAGTGAGCAGTCGACAGCCAGGAGGCTGATCCCAAGTATTACGTCGGGCGTGGTCATCGGGGTATTGGAAGTGGCCCTGGCGATTTCGTTTGCCGCGCTGATTTTTGCGGGCTCGCTGGCGCCCTTTGTCCCTTATGGCATTGGCTACGCGCTGGTAGGGGCGATTATAGGCGGGGCGATCGTCGCCTTATTCACCTCGTGGCCGGGGTTCGTGGGCGGCAACCAGGATGTGCCCGCGGCGATCATCGCCTTGATGTCAGCAGCGATTGCCGGGTTGATGCCCGCTTCTTCGACGGCCGAAGAAACCTTCATCACGGTCGTTGTCACTATCGCCATCACCACATTAGTTACAGGCCTCTTTTTCCTGGGCACAGGTTATTTTCACCTGGGCAGTCTGGCTCGATTTCTGCCCTATCCGGTGGTCGGCGGCTTCCTCGCTGCCACCGGCTGGCTGTTGATCAGCGGCGCGGTGAGCCTGATGGCCGATTTGCCGCCTGCCCTTCTGCAGCTGCCGGCACTCTTGCAGAGCGACGTGATCCTTCGCTGGCTGCCCGGCGTGCTGCTGGCGGTTGTGATTATGGTCGTGTTGAACCGGCTTGATCATTATCTCGTGCTGCCGGTCATGCTGCTTCTATCCACGGGCTTGTTCTTCCTCATCGCCTGGGGCAGCGGCAGTTCGCTCGCCGATTTGAGCGCCGGCGGTTGGCTGCTGGGCCCATTTGCCGGCGACGGTTTGTGGCAGCCTATCAGGCTGGCGGACCTTGCCCAGGTCTATTGGCCGGCCGTCTTCAGCCAGGCAGCGGGAATCGCCGCCATCGTGATGGTAAGCACGATCAGCTTGCTGCTGAATGCGGGTGGTGTGGAGCTGGCCGTTGACAGTGATATTGATCTTGATAAGGAACTGCGCGTCGCCGGTGCAGCCAATATGTTGTCCAGCCTGGCATCCGGTCTGGTGGGTTACCAGCAGCTGAGCTTCTCCGTTCTCAACGATAGAATAGGCGCCAACAATCGCCTGACAGGCATGGTGTCAACGGCCGTTTGTGTGCTGGCCCTGCTGGCCGGCGCCTCTGTCCTGGCTCTTTTCCCCAAAGTCGTTGTGGGGGCGCTGCTCTTCTTGTTAGGCCTCTCGTTTATCGTCGAGTGGGTTGTCGAGGGCTGGTCGCGAATGCCGCACGTCGACTATGCTATTGTGATCACCATCCTCCTGGTGACTGTCCTGGTTGGCTTTTTTGAGGCGGTCGCTTTCGGTCTACTGCTGGCGGTGATTCTCTTTGTGGTGGGCTACAGCCAGATCGACGTTGTGCGCCACGAATCTTCTGGCGCGACTTATCACAGCCGCGTGGTGCGTTCGCGACCAGAGGAGCGTCTGCTTCTTGAGCACGGCGAGGAGATCATCATTTTGCAGCTGCAGGGGTTTATCTTCTTCGGTACGGCCGATTCTCTACTGAAGAAGGTGCGGCAGCGTATGGGTGATGATCAACTGCCGCCACTGACGGCCGTGGTGCTTGACTTTGCATATGTCAACGGCCTTGATTCTACGGCTTTGATCAGTCTCAACAGGATGAAAACAACGGCCGCTGCGCGGGGCGTCACGATCGTTATCTGCCGGGCCAATAAGCGATCGCGCGAACAACTGGAACGAGGCGGCCTGAGCGGGGAGGATACGGCCGTGCGTTACTTCGACAGCGTCGATCATGGCGTGGCATGGTGTGAAGCGCGCCTGCTCGACCGGGAAGATATAAAACCCCACCTGGCTGCTGAACAAGCGCGGCAGCGCGAAGGCGGGCCAACAACGGAGGCGATATTGGCCCGGCAGATCGCGGAGATACTGCATGGCGGTCAGGAACGGCATACGGCGGCAGCAGGTGAGCAAGAAGCAGCCGTGGAAGCGATGCTCAGCCACTTCGAAAAGCTCAATGTCGATGCCGGCATGCTGTTTATCAGCCAGGGAACGCCCGCAGACAGCCTCTATTTTCTCGCCGAGGGCACGGCAACCGTGCGCCTCGCTGTGCCGGACGGCAGTTCTATTCGCCTGGAAACGGTGGGCGGCGGCGGGCGCATCCTTGGCGAGATCGGTTTTTTCCTGGGCGGCGAACGCACGGCCGATGTGGTCGCCGAGGAAAACAGTATTTTGTTCCGGCTGACACGGGATCAGCTGGCGCATATGGAAAAAGCAGCGCCCCAAGCGGCGCTGCTGCTGCGCCGCTTAGTAGCCAATATCCTGGCTGAACGAGTTGTCAGACTCACCAACACGGTCCGCACCCTGGACCGGTGATCAATAGAAAACTGGACGTAGGATGAGATGGCGTGAACAGCGGTCGGACAAGCGATTCTGTTCGCGCAGGAACGGGGTCATAACGGTGTTTTTCAGGCTGAGTTAGGAAGGGACAGCGAGATGCAGATAGTTGATCTGTCGCAAACATTTGAAAAAGGGCTGCGTGGGTTTGATATCCAGCAGAAAAAGCGTCTGGAGGATTGTTATAACACGACGGATCTGTCGATCTACAGCCACGCGGGTACGCATATGGATGCGCCGCTCCATTTCGTGGATGGAGGGGGAACGATTGCTCAGCTTCCGCTGCAGAAGTGCGTCGGCGAGGCGCTGGTTGTTGACCTGTCGTTTAAGGAGCCGCACAGTTTGATTACTACGGCCGATCTCGGTCCGGCGGCGGAAAAGATCAGCCGTGGGTCGCGTGTGCTGCTGCGTACGGGTTGGGCTGCGCACGCTGGGATGGATGATTTCCGGACCAGTTTCCCACGCGTTTCTCTTGAATTGGCCGCGTGGTTTGCGACAAAGGGGATCTGGCTGCTGGGCGTAGAGTCGCCGTCTGTCGCTTCCCTTCAGGACCTGGAGGAAGTAACCCTGGTCCACCGCGCTTTGCTGGACAGCGATATCATCATTGTGGAAAGCTTGATCAATCTACATCTGCTGCCGGAGAATGTGTACTTTATTGCGCTGCCGTTAAAGATAGCGGGCGGTGATGGATCGCCGGTGCGAGCGGCAGCCGTGATCTGATTGCGGATTTGGGACTGCGGCGCTGCAGATGAAAACGTTGGGACGAACGATTGGAGAGGTATGAAAGCAAAAGTTTATGTGACACGACATCTACCGCCAGCGGCGCGGGAGGAATTGGAAGCGGCATGCGAGGTAGACATTTGGGATGAGGAGTTTCCCCCACCCTATGAGGTCATCGTGCAGCATCTCGCTGATAAAGACGGACTGATCTGTCTTTTGACCGATCGAATTGACGCCAATTTGATGGACGCGGCGCCCAATTTGAAGGTGATCAGCCAGGTGGCGGTGGGCTTTGATAATATCGATGTGGCAGCGGCGGCGGCACGCGGCATTGCTGTGGGCAATACGCCGGGGGTGCTGACGGACGCGACGGCCGATTTTGCTTTTGCTTTGCTGATGGCGGCGGCGCGGCGCATTGGCGAAGCGTACACCTATGTTTTGGATGGGCAGTGGGAGACCTGGGGCTTGACGTCGTTCATGGGCCAGGAACTTTTCGGGGCAACGCTGGGTATCGTGGGCATGGGACGCATTGGCCAGGCTGTGGCCAGGCGCGCTCGCGGTTTTGATATGAAAACAGTTTATTACGGCCGTTCTCGCCGGCCGGACGTGGAGGCGGCGTTGGGCGTCGAATACCGTGAGTTCGACGATCTTTTGCGGGAATCAGATTTTGTATCCCTGCATGTGAATTTGACAGATGAGACAACAAGGTTGATAGACGCGGGCGCCCTGTCGCTGATGAAGCCGACTGGGATCCTGATCAATACGGCGCGCGGCCCGGTGGTGGACAGTGATGCGCTGTACGAGGCGCTGCGCCAGGGGGATATCGCTTATGCCGCGTTGGATGTGACCGACCCGGAGCCACTGCCCGCTGAGCATAAGCTGCTGACACTGCCCAACTGCCTGGTGACGCCGCATATCGCCAGCGCCACGGTGACTTCACGGACGCTCATGGCGCAGATGGCGGTGCGCAACTCTATCGCCGGGGTGAAGGGAAAGGCGCTGCCGTTTCCGGTGGACTAGTAGGGAGCATGGAACAGCCAACCGTCAACAGAAAACGGAATGACCCACCCTGGTTTTTTATCTGTTGACGATCGGCGAGACGCGTTGACCAATCAGTTCTATCGCATGTAAGAGTTGAGCATGCGATAAGCCGGCGTTGTCCATTTGAAAGGTGAATCGCGAGATGCCGCCGAGCGCTTCGCTGTGGCGCAGGATTTTTCCGGCCACTTCCTGCGGGCTGCCAATGACGATGGCGCCTGTTGGGCCGGTTTGCGCATCAAATTGGGCGCGGGTGACCGGCGGCCAGCCACGCTCTTTGCCAATTCTGGTGAACATTTCGGCGTAGCCGGGATAGTACTCATCAACGGCCTGCTGGGTGCTGTTGGCGACATAGCCAAGTGAGTGGAGGCCTACCTTCAGCTGTTCGGGCGGATGGCCTGCCTGCTCCCCTGCCTGTCTGTAGAGATCGACTAAGGGGCGAAAACGGTGCGTTTCACCACCAATGACGGCGACCATCAGGGGCAAACCCAGGGTGCCGGCGCGCGCAAATGAGGCGGGCGTACCGCCCACGCCTAGCCAGATAGGGAAGGGATCTTGCAGCGCTCTGGGGTAGACGGGTTGATTTGTGAGTGTGGGACGGAATCTACCTGACCAATTGACAAATTCATGGTCACGAATGGTGAGTAGAAGTTCCAGCTTTTCAGCAAAGAGCGCGTCGTAATCTTGAAGATCGAGGCCAAACAAGGGGTAGGATTCGACAAATGAGCCGCGGCCGACGACCATTTCGGCACGGCCGTTGGCGATTAGATCGAGTGTGGCGAAGTTTTGATAGGCTCTTACGGGATCGGCGGCGCTCAGCACGGTCACGGCGCTGGCCAGGCGAATTCGCTTTGTACGTGCAGCGGCCGCGGCGAGGATGATGGCCGGAGCGGAATCAAGGAATTCTTTACGATAATGCTCCCCGATGCCGAATATATCCAGGCCCACCTGGTCGGCGTAGGCGATTCTTTCGAGTAGAGCGGCTAAAGCATCCCGGCCGGCAGCTGCCAGGTCGGCATCATCGTCCAGTGCTATTGAGGCGAAGCTGTCAATTCCAATTTCCATAGGTGACCCATCCTTTGAGAGAATTTTCAACCAGCGGAGAAGCGGACCTGCCGGCTTGATTTTGGCAATCGATCGTTGTACGAGGGTAATATGCCAGTTAGTTGCGGCAAAATCAAGCTGGTTTCGACAGGCCGCATAAACCGGTGATGTTGGGACCATGGATTTGGGAGCGGGCAGGTTGTCAGGGGTCAGCTTGTCATCAGAAATCGCTGTTACGCGGAACTATGAGCATGCATACGCACCATCAGCATGAACAGGCACACAATATCGGCGATGGGTTGAATTCGATCCCGCTGTTGACTGAAATTTCTTCTAGAGCAGTCGCTCGCTGGTTTGCTTTAAGGCGAGGTGCTACGCGTTTCGCGTTTTGGCGCCCTTATGCTCCATTTCTCTATTGACCATGTTGCGGTAGCTGGGCATGATCTTGCGAATAGGTGCGCCTTCCATGACTTCTTTGGCATGGCGGATCAATTCGTCTTCGTCGAATAATCTTTGTATGATGGCGATTGATTTGCGGGCCGGGATTACGCCGCCGTTGTTGGCGACGAGCGGGAACCAGGCGGCATCGACAGCTTCCTGCCAGGGGAACTCGATCGCGCTTTTGATCTTGCTGACCTTGCTCGTTTTCTTGAGATTGGGATTCTGTTCGACCTCTGCGGCGATGAGCAGCACCATGTGACGATAAATCCTGATCAGCGTGGACCAGGACATAAACATGATCAGACCGTAGGTTACGACAATGAGATTTAAGATGGTTTGGTTGGCTTCATAGGCGAACAAGATCTGCCGTCCGACCTCACCCATTATCTGTTCAATCATTATTCTAAACATTTCTTCTGATCCTATTCTCCAGGTAGGGCCGTGCTTGTGACGGCCCGGGCAAGCTGTGCAGCCGCTTTTACCGGGTTAAGATGGGGGCATCGCGCCGATGCCCCCTGTCTTTTCAAGAAACTATAGTCTATCTACTACGATTAGTCACCGGAAGCCATGGCAACAGGTTCTTCTTCGATCGGGGAGGCGCCAGCGGCGACTTCCCACGCAGTCTCATTGCGCTTGAAGAGGAAGAACAAGACGCCGACGATAACGGCGAGGATACCCATGCCCAACCAACCCATCAAGGCGGCTGCTTCTTGCCATAGCAGGGCGGTCCAGACGAAGCCGTCAGCAATACTGGTGATCGAGACTGCATTTTCGGGCATCTCGAAACCGGTTTCGCCGGCAACGCGCGTCATCACGGGCGCGAGGGCCATAGCGACGTAGAAGCCGATTATCATTAAGATCGTGCCGATAATAACCATGCGCACGATATTCCCCTTGGCCAATGGCGCACATTGGCTGCAAAGGAAGGGCAGGACAGCAAGGTCAGCAAAGAGCAGGACGCGATTGCCCGGCAAGATAACCATGAGCAGAATAGCAATCGGGACCAGAATGAGGCCAGTGGCGATTGCTGAAGGATGGCCAACGAGAACGGCCGAATCGAGGCCGATGTAGACCTCGCGGTCGCTGGCGCGTTTGGACATGAATTCACGGGCGGATTCGGAAATCGGAATCAAACCTTCCATGAGGATACGAACCATACGGGGCAGTAAGACCATGACCGCGGCCAACGTAACACCCAGGGAGAGGATCTTGGCAGCTGTTACCCAGAAATCACCGCCGAAGTCGCGCCAATAGGCGAGCACACCGAGGACAATACCGATGAAGAAGCCCATGACCATCGGGTCGCCAAAGGTCGGGCCGAGTTTCTTTTCGATACCTTCCGGGTCAGCGTCAACATCTTTTACCCAGGGGATCCTGTCCAACACCCAGTTGATGGGGATGGCAATGGGGACCATGGGCGCCGTGAAACCATGCGGAATGGAGATACCAGGTAGGTGGTAAAACTCCTGAATACCGCGTGCAGTCCAGTCACCGAGGAACAACATCAATGCTGAATAGATGGCGGCAGCAACCAGGCCCATAGCCAAGTTACCGGTGACGATGGTCACGATCGAGCCGGCAAAGGCATAATGCCAGAAATTCCAAAGGTCAACATTCAGAGTCTTTGTAACCTGGGGGATTAACAAGACAACGTTGACCAACAGCGCAATGGGAATGACGGCCAGGCCCACCGTCGTCGAAAAAGCGACTGCTGCTGCTGCCGGCCAGCCGACATCAACGACATCGCGCACAATACCGGTATTTTCGATGATCGCGTGCGACACGTCGGATAACGCGCCCCACATCAACCCGATTACCAGGTTGATACCAACGAAAGCAACGCCGATGGTAATGGCCGAACGAAAGGCCTTGCCAACCGGCGTACCCAGAATTATCGCGAAAATAAAGATAAATATGGGAAGTAAAACGGTCGCACCCAGGGTGTCAACGACCGCTTTTACAGTTTCTAGTACTAGGTCCATGAGTTAAGCCTCCTAAAAAATGACTGACCGGCTGAAAGAGCGGAATTCACAAACAGGCAACGGCGATCGTTTGCCTTAGCTGTGACCATGTCCCCGGCCGTGTCGCCTCTCCAATAAAATAAGTTTACTCTCTCAACACGTCGAGGATTTCCTCGAGCGTCTTGTCCTTCCCAATACCCGTTAAGAAGGGCAGGCCCTGGATCACGGGGATACCAGGATCAGAACGCAGTTGTGATGTCGTAACAATCAGATCCGCCCCATCCAAATACGATGGGATTTCGGTTCCTTTGCACTGCTTGACGACAACAGGAATGCCTTCTTTTTTACAAGCCTCTTCAATCGCTATGGCCACCACAGTTGAAGTCGCGACAGCGGTGCCACAAGAAACAATAACAGTTTTTGTCATAAATATTCCTCCATTCCTTCAATAACAGAACTTATTGACCACCTTTAAATGGGCTGCAGGTCAGAGACCGCAGCCAATACATCAGCCGTAGTCTTCGCTTCCATAATGGATGTGATGACAGCAGGCTGCTGCAAAATGAACGAGATTTGCTGCAACATTTCGATCTGGGCTTTTGGTGCGTCGAGGGCCAGCATGATGACCAGCTGTACCGGCACTTCTTCGTCAGAGTCGACCATGTTGCGAAAGATGACCGGACTACTAAGGGTAGCCAGGGCAAGCGCGGACTGATTGACGTATTCGATATCGACGTGGGGGATGGCGGCATTGACATCGCCGCCAAGCGGCAAGCCGGTGGGCATATTTGCCTCTCGCTCCAGGGCGGCATCGATGAAGTTGTCTTTGACCAGCCCGAGTTTTAACAACTCTGTTCCGAGGAGCGCGATCACTTCATCAGAACTCTCTACTTCTACATCCAGCAAGATTGCTTCTGGTTTCAAGAACGCGGCGATGCTCATTGTGACATTAATCCTGCGACAAAATGCCGGCTATTTTTACCAAGAAGGAAGCGCTCGGATCCTTCTTGACTTACAGTGATTTCTAAGTTAAAGTAACAATTGTGAACGTAAATGTTCACAATCGTGATAATCGTACACTAAAAAATATGGCTTGTCAACACTAAGCAAGCTCTAATGAATAACCGATTTTCTTGAGGTGATGACGGCGAGGGTGAGGGAGGCGCTGTTTGTTCCTACCTACCTTCTGCTAACGATTATTGCGCTCGTTATGCTGGTCAGACGGAGGCATGGAGGGATTGAGGATGAGCAAATACCGGCGCGGCCACGATCGTGATGAATTGCTCGCAGATGTGGCCGAGATGTACTACATAGAGAATCTCAACCAGACGGAAATCTCGCGCGCAATTGGAATGACGCGGTCGGCCGTTTCGCGGATGCTGACCGAGGCGAGACAGAAAGGCATCGTGGAAATCAGCGTGCGCCGGCCGCTGCGCTTTAATGCCGATCTGGAAAATGCGCTGAAGGATCGTTTCAACCTCCTGGATGTCAATGTTCTGGATTTACCCACTGGAACAAACTACGACATACTGCGCCGCCGGCTCGGACAGGTAGGCGCCCAGTCGCTAGCCAGCTTGCTGCGGCCGCAAATGATCTGCGGCATCGCCTGGGGCACAACGGTCAGTGCCACGATAGATGCCCTCGAGGTACCCACTCCCATTCCGATGAAAGTTGTACAGCTGGTGGGCGTTCTGGGCACAAGCAGCCACGCCTTTAACGCGCAGGCGCTGGTGGAAACGATGGCGCGCGAGGTAGGCGGCGAAGGGGTTTATCTTTACAGCCCTTTTATTGTAGAGAACGCTGATACGGCACGATCGATTCTTAGCATACCAGATGTGCGCGAGGCGATCGCCACCGGCCGGCGCAGTGATGTTGCCCTGCTGGGTATTGGGACGATCACAGATGAGGATTATTCCAGCCTTTACCAGGGTGGACATATGTCACGCGAAACGCTTGAAGGGTTACGGGCCGTGGGGGCCGTCGGGGATGTCAGCGGGCACCATTTCGACATTGAGGGCAACACGCCTGACACAATGTTCCACGATCACCTGGTAGGCATCGCCGTCGAGGATCTGCTGGCAATTCCTGTGCGGCTGGCCGTGTCCGGCGGCCAGGCAAAAGCGCCGGCTATTTTGGGGGCGCTGCGCGGCGGCTACACCAATCATCTTATCACCGACAGCAGCACAGCAGCAGCCGTATTGGCCCTGGACGAGGCGACACAAGCGATCTCACCTGCTGCCGGGAAAAACGCCCTTCTCTAAGCGAATTGGCTGGGAAACGGCCAATCATAGGACTAAAACATGGACCTGAGTACAGTAAAGACTTTATTGATCGATGGCGACGGCGTCCTCTGGCGAGGCGATGAAGCTGTTCCCGGATTACATCATTTTGCCGCCGTCATGGAGCAGCGCGGGATTCAATGGGCGTTATTGACCAATAACAATACGCGTACGGTGAGCGACTACGTGATGAAGTTGGCGGGATTTGGCCTGGATGTGGGCGCGAGTCGTATCTTCACCAGTTCGACAGTCACGGCCGATTATCTCAAAGCGCGCTATGGACCCGGCGCCCCGGTTCACGCGGTGGGCATGAGCGGCTTGGTTGACACGCTCAAGGCCGCGGGTTTCGATCTTTCGTACGGCGAGCAGCCGCCGAAGGGCGAGGTAGTCGCCGTTGCCGCGGGCATGGATCGCGGTTTGAGCTTCAAAAAGGTAGCGATCGCCGTGCGGCTCATTTTAGGCGGCGCTGAATTTGTGGCGACAAATACGGACGGCACCTATCCGACGCCGGACGGGCTGCTCCCGGGCACAGGGATGGTCATCGGCGCGCTGAAGGGATCCAGCGGCGTCACACCGACTGTCATCGGGAAGCCAGAAAAGGCGATTTTCGAGGTATCCATGAACGCTCTGTCCGCCGATCCACAAACAACAGCGATGCTCGGCGATCGCCTGAACACAGATATCTTGGGCGGGCAGCGGGCGGGTATCGCCACGATCGGCGTGTTGTCAGGGGTTATGACGTGGGAGGAGCTGGCCGGCAGCGAAATTCAGCCCGATATCGTCTTTGAGAGCATCGCCGAACTGGCTGAGGCGTTGGAAACGGCGAGCGGTTCCAGCCAACCCGCCTGATTGATGATGACAGAGGCAAAAGCAGGACCGCCCCTTATTCTGATTACCAATGACGACGGCATCGATTCCCCGGGCCTGGAAGCGGCTGTGGCCGCTCTGGATCCGCTGGGCGAACTGCTGATTGTCGCGCCGCGAACGCAGCAGACCAGTATGGGGCGCAGCCGGTCGCAAGACGGGGGTAGAGACGGGAGTCTATTCAAGCGAGAGATCCAGATCGGCGAGAAATCATGGCCGGCGTTCGCCGCCAACAGCACGCCTGCCCTGGCCGTGGAGCACGCAGTGCAGCAGCTGGCGAAGCGCCCGGTTGACCTGGTTGTTTCCGGTATCAACTTTGGGGAAAATGTGGGATCGTGCGTCACCGTGTCAGGGACTATCGGCGCAGCGTTGGAAGCGGCCGAACTGGGCATTCCCGCTATAGCGGCTTCGCTTGAACTAGATCACAACGAGTACCATGCATATGACATGACGGTTGATTTCTCAGCAGCCGCCTATTTCGTGCGGCTGCTTGCCGAACGAATGCTTAGCAAACGCATGCCGACCGATGTTGATTTATTGAAACTTGAAATCCCGGCAGCGGCCACAAGAGAGAGCGCCTGGATGGTCACCCACCAGGATCGATTGGCCTATTACCGGCCGCAGTTGGACCAAGAAAAGGACCCATTTTGCGGGCCGCAGCAGTTCCAGCACCGGCAGCAAAAAGGACGCTACAGCGAAGAAGGTAGTGATGCTTTTGCCCTGGCGCAGGGAATTGTTTCGGTTACCCCGCTCAGTCTAGACCTTACCTCACGCACAAGTTTGGATGATTTGTCAAAGCTGTTGGGTCAGATAGACATCGTTGCCTAGAGGAAGAAAACGTAATTCAGGAGATTAATCATGACGGAAAAAATGAATTGGGCCATTTTGGGCACAGGCAAGATCGCGAAACGATTTGCCTCATCGTTGAATAATATCCCAGAGGAAGCCAATCTGTTGGCCGTTGGTTCTCGCAGCCAGGAAACGGCCGATTTGTTTGGCGATGACTATGGGATTGAACGGCGGTACGCCGGCTACGAAAATGTGGTCGCCGATCCCGATGTCGATATCGTGTATGTCGGCACGCCGGGTGTATTTCATCACCATGATGTCACCATGTGCCTTGAGGCGGGGAAGCATGTCCTCTGTGAGAAGGCGATGACCACCAACGCCAGGGAGGCGCAGGAGCTGATCGACCTGGCCAGACAGAAGAATCTTTTCTTGATGGAAGCGATGTGGACCCGTTTTGTGCCAACTCATATCCATATCCGTAATCTGCTCGCCGAGGGGGCTATCGGTCAAAGTCTGGGCATGCTGGTTCATTCATTGGCGGCGCCGCCGTTCGATCCGGAGAACCGGTTCTTCGATCTCAACCTGGGCGGCGGTATTTTGCTGGACATGAATTCCTATGGCATCTCCTGGGCCTACAGCTTATGGGGTGCGCCTGAGCAGGTGACCGGTCTGCCGTCGATTGGTGAGACGGGCACGGATGATACATCGGCCGTTATTCTCAAATTCCCGACCGGCCAGTTGGCAACTATTGTAGCGTCGCAAGTTTCTTATGATGTCAAGGATGCGGTCGTTTATGGGACAGAAGGCAGAATTGACGTGCATGAACCATGGTACAAAGGATCGGGCATCACGCTGCACCGGGCCGGCCTGGAACCAGAAATCATTATTATGCCCTTCGAAGAGGGCTTCGTCGGTTATGAATACGAGGCGCGGGAAGTGATGGCCTGTATTGGCGACGGCAAAATAGAATCAGCGGTCATGCCCCTGGACGAGACGCTGTCTATTATGAAGACGATGGATGAGATTCGCGCGCAGTGGGGCCTTGAATATCCGGCGGATCGGTTGTAGGTAATTGATAATTAGTAGTTGCGGGCGAGGCGGCAGGTGATGAGGTATTGACGGACAGCCAGGTTGATTCCCAGCCGCCTCGCCTCTACGTCACACCATTCTTATTGCCAGCCGCTTCGCCCCTACGTCAACTAATTCTTGTTAATCTCCCCCACCCTGGTAAATGTCCCAGGCCTCTTCGGGGGTCGCCTGATTGTGAACCATGGCCAGCAGCGCCCTGGTGACCTGGGTCGGGTTGGCATGCTGGTAGATATTACGGCCGTAGACAAGCCCTTTGGCTCCCTGCTGTAAGAAGGCGTAGCTTTTCTCAAAGACGGATTTCAAATCAGCTTTGCCGCCGCCGCGCACGAGAACCGGACAGCGCGCGGTTTCAATGACCGCGTGGTAATCCTCGGGATCGTCGGTGGGATCAGCTTTGATGACATCCGCCCCGAGCTCTCGCGCCTGGCGAACCAGGGCCACAATGAGCTCCTTGCTGCCATCAGGCTGGTATCCGCCGCGAGCATCATTGGCGCGCATAACCAGCGGCTCAATCATCATCGGCATGCCATAGGTGTCACACTCGCTGCGCAGCAGCCCAATATTTCTGACCGTTTGGCGATGCAGATCGGGTTCACCGGGGATGAGCAGCAGATTGCAAACAACGCAGGCGGCGTCCATGCGCAGCGCGCCCAAGATGGGGTTGCGTTCGTCCTGCAGGATGTTGTACATGACATCATGGGTCGTGGGATTGTACGGGTTGCCAACATCCACGCGCATCACCAGCGCCGGTTTCTGCTTGCCTCTGATATTTTGCAGAATATCGCACTGGCCAATGCTCATTTGAATCGCATCTGGGCCGGCCTCGACAAGCTGGGCGATTACGCGGGGCATATCCTCTAGACCATCCAAGAATTGGTATTCGTTGAATACGCCATGCTCAGTGGCTACATCGAGGCAGCGTCCGGAGGTGTTGAACATGCGGTTTAAGCGAGCTCTTCCCGAATTGACCATTGCTGTTTCCTCTATTTATGATCGTTGATGACAGCGCGGTCGCGACCGCGCTTGCCAGGTCACGCTACAAGATCTTGATAACGGTTTTGCCGGTTGAATGACCCTCTTCAACGATTTGATGGGCCTGGCCGACTTCCTCGAGGGAGAAGGTATTGGTGACAACCACTTTGATCAACCCGGCATCAATCAGACGGGCGGCTTCTTCGAGCATGCCGGTCTGCCGCACCCTGGCGTCATGCATCTTGAAGTGCATGGGGGTCAGCATGAGCTCGTAGCTCAGGCTGAGATTGCGCAGCTTGGCCAGGCCGGCCTGATCTTTGCTGATATCAATCTCATCGAGCGTGACTACGTCGCCGTAGATTTTTGCGGCGGGGAATGAAGCGGCAAAGACTGGACCACCAATGACATCAAAAACAACATCAACCCCTTGGCCATCCGTCAAGTTGAGAACTGCTTCCGCAAAATCTTCCGCTTTATAGTTGATGCAGTGATCGGCCCCTAATGATTTGGCGAGTTCCGCTTTTTCAGGGCTGCTGATGGTCGTGAAGACGGTGGCGCCCGCTTGTTTGGCTATTTGAACGGCGATATAGCCCACGCCGCCGGTTCCGCCATGAATCAAGATGGAGTCGCCCGCTTGCAGCGCAGCGCGATCAAACAGGGCCTCCCAGGCTGTCAGCCAGACGAGCGGTACAGAAGCAGCTTCAACCATAGAGATGCTCTGCGGTTTCGCGGCCAGGTAATCCTGGTGAATGGTTGTGAGTTCGGCATAATTGCCCTGGTCATCACCGCCCATCCCGCCGTTGAAGAAAAAGACTTCATCTCCCACCCCGAATTTTGTCACCTCATCGCCAATGGCTTCCACGACCCCGGCGCCATCACAGCCGAGAATGAGCGGCAGCCGGTCGGGGTAGAACCCGCCGACCCGGCGCAGTTTGTAATCAACCGGATTCAGCCCGGCCGCATGCAGGCGTACCAAAACATCCTGAGGGCCTTCTACGACTGGATCAGGGAGTTCTACGAGTTCCAACATGTCGGTGCCGCCGGCAGCGGTCAATATAACTGCTTTCATTGATTCATCTCCTATCGTCAACTGTTACAAACTCTAACAAACGTGTGCTTTCTTGAAAACGGATCCGCGAATTGTCGCCGCCTCATCTGGTGCAGAAACCGTGCTGATCGTTCGCCTGATTATGGCCCCACGGCGAAAAACCGCATCTTTAGCGCAGTTTCACTCATCCATCCAGCGAAAACAAGGGCATTTTGGGCGAATATCCTTGACAAGGATAGTTTGTCTTGATATTATTTTCAAGTATTGAAATATATTTCATTGTCAAGCTATTTTCATAATTATCTTTATATTGTTGTGTTTATTGAGAAATAATATCAAGTCTGCAGGAAGGCAAGCGTAGTTTTTCAGCCGTGGATTTCAAGATAAAGCGACTATGCGATTGAAACTGGTCATCATCTTGCAGAATAAAGAAGCCCCACCTACTGCCAAAGATAGATGCTCTAACGGCGAGTGTCACCATCCAGGCCCGTCAATAAGGCCGCAAACAAAGCTCATTTAATGAATAACAACATACCCCAACTCCAAGTTGCTCTAGATTACATCTCCCTGCCGCCGGCGCTGGTGATGGCAGCGCTTGTTGCAGACGAAGTAGATATTCTCGAAATTGGCACGCCGCTCTGTAAAGCTGCCGGACTTGAGGCAATCAGCGCGATGCGCGAGATTTGCCCGGACAAGCTGATTCTGGCTGACTTCAAGACGCCGGATGTCGGCGGGCTCGAGGCGACCATGGCTTACGATGCCGGTGCTGACATCATAACGGTGATCGGCGGCGCGGCGATTGCCACGGTGAAAGAAGCGTACGCGGTGGCGCGCGATCGCAACAAGATGATGATGATGGAACTCACGGGCGTCCGTGACATCGTGGCCAGGGCAACGGAATGGCGCCAGATCGGCATCGACCGCATCGTTTATCATCGTGAATGGGATGCACAGTCAGCCGGCCGCGAATGGGAAGAATCCGACAAAGCCACGATTCGCCAGTTGATTGACATGGGCTATAAGGTCACGATCACCGGCGGCTTGACGATTGATCTGATCCCTTTCTTCGCTGATTTATCGCCCTCTGTTCTGATTTGCGGACGGAGCATACGAGAGGCGCCCGATCCACGCGCGTCAGCGCGCGCGATCCGGCTGGCGATCGCTGATATCTGGGGCGAATCCTCTTCCTCCCCCAGCGCATCGTATCGCGGTTCTTCCTCTTCGCCGACGACTGAAGTCGCCGCCAAAGCTGTTCGCTGGGGCGTGAGCGAGATGGGACTTGCGCTGACCATAGACGGCCGTGAGTGCCCGGGCTGTGATTCTTCCGCACGCTTTTGCTTCGGTCCGCGAACCGATATTCGCATTCCCGCCGGTGTAGACAGCCAGCAGTTCATCAGACAGCTGATCGCTAATATGAGCCCGGGAGAGAGCCAGGCGGTTGGCATGGATACCCCCGGTTCATTCTATCTGGATGTTGGGGCGCTTTCGCAAATGGATGAGAACCACGTCTTGGGGCTGCTGACAGCAACCAGTGCGGCGCTGCAGAATGTTGGGCAGCCTACGAATACAAGTGCAGCGATGAATGCTGCGCACAATATATTGTCAGAATAACTCGTTGAGCGATTGAATCGGCAAGCGATTGTTTGAGTGAAAGGAGCGAAGTTGTGAACAGCGATTTCCCTATGAACGCATTAGGCATGGTAGAGACGAAAGGGTTGGTGGCATCGATTGAGGCCGCGGATGCCATGATCAAGACGGCGCGCGTGCAGTTGTACGGCCAGGAAGAGAGCGGCGGCGGGTATGTCACCGTCTATATTCGTGGAGAGATTGGCGCAGTTCGCGCCGCCGTGGATGCAGGGGCAGCCGCGGCGAAGGCGGCCGGCGAATTGGTCACGGTTCATGTTATCGCCCGCCCTCATCGTAATGTGGAGAAGATAATCCCCGACAGCGTGCAGGTTGTTAAGCTCACGGCGGATTAGGCTGCTGGTAATAAGAACGAATCTTAGAAAAAGGATATGACGATGCAATTGCGAACATACGTGATGGTTGATCGCATGCAGCCGCAGTACGCTGCATTTACTGGTAAACGCACGTTGGGCATGATCCCCGTTGTGGGTGATGCGCAGATATTCATTGAGATGTCACCGGCAGCTGAGGTCTATAAAGTGATGGACGTCGCCTTGAAGACGACGGAAGTACAGCCCGGGTATCTCAGTATGGGGCGCCAGTATGGATTTTTGGAAATTCATTCGAACCATCAGGAAGCGGTGCAGTACACGGGCGAGAAAGCGCTTGAATCGATGGGTTTGCAGGAAACTGACAGGCTCAAGCCGACTGTACTGTCCGCCAATATGGTCTCTGGTATTCACCCCCACCAAGCACAGTTGATCAACGCCAGGAATGCCGGCGGGCTGGTTTTGGCCTACCAGACTTTCTGCGTGATCGAGGTCGTTCCGGCCGCTTACATTGTGCTGGCGGCAAATGAGGCTGAGAAGGCCGCCGGGATCACACTTAACCATTACACGCAGAGCGGCGCAAACGGCCGTTTGATGATTTCGGGTTCAGAGTCCGCGGTGCGGCAGTCGCGCGATGCGGCCGTCGCCGCTATTGAAGCGCTGGAAGGCAGAGCACCGAGCAGGTGAATTAAATGACCATCTATTACACGGCAAAAGATATTGAGGAACTAGCGGCGCGGGGCGTTGAGCAACTTGAGGTTGGCACCGGCGTCACCCTCACTGATTTTGCCCGGGAAACCGCTCGCCAATTGAATATAGAGCTGGTTAACAGTGCGGCGCAGGTATCCCGACCGGCAGCAGCGCCGCCGCCGGCTGTGAGTAAGTCGGGGAGCGGCGGCGGCAGGTATAACAAACCGTCGGGGTGCCAGCATGGGCCAACATCTCTCCCGGCGGCGCCGGCAAACCAGGCAGCTGATGGCGCAAGCGCGAACACGGTAAATAGGCTGATCGATCTGATGGGTAAAGCTATCAAACGAGGCGATTGAGATGAAGATTGCGAAAGTAGTTGGCGTGACAGTT
The DNA here is from genome assembly GCA_963767495.1 of uncultured Chloroflexia bacterium. Taxonomy (GTDB): domain Bacteria; phylum Chloroflexota; class Anaerolineae; order Promineifilales; family Promineifilaceae; genus JAACFF01. The sequence goes on along the minus strand of CAVYDY010000003.1, from coordinate 487,645 downwards.
TGTACGGTCAAAGAACCTCGTCTGGAAAACAGCAAGATGATGCTGGTTCGCGATGCGGATCAGACAGGCAAGGCGATAGGCCTCCCCTACATTGCCCAGGATATTGTCGGTGTTGGGCCTGATGAACTGGTCGTTGTCGTCCAGGGAAGCTCCGCTCGTGCGGCCGTATGGGATAACAACTCGCCCGTTGATGCAGCGATTGTTGGGATCCTGGATTCCCTGGAGTTCCAGGGCAAAACAACCTTCAAGAAATAGTGGATCTAGGCGGATATCTCAGGAGATATAGCGATGGCTAACGAGAAAAATGTTGAAGCAATTGGAAATCAGGCGCTGGGCATGATTGAGACGCTTGGTTTGGTGAGCAGTATTGAGGCGGCGGATGCGATGTCTAAGGCATCTAATGTTGAGCTGCTCAATAAGCGCGCCATTGGCGGCGGCTATGTCACGGTGATGGTTCGCGGCGACGTTGGGGCGGTTCGTACAGCCCTGGGCGCGGGCAGAAGCGCCGCGTCGAAGATCGGGGAAGTGATCTCTACGCGGATCATTCCTGGCCCACATTATGAACTCGAGAATATCTTACCGCCATCCACAGAAGCGTAGCATTCACCTTAAACCGCAGGAGGTTTGCTAGATGAGTGTGGATAGAAAGGTAACCCCGTCTTCACTACGGCGGAAAAAACGGCAGGGAGAGAAGATCACCCTGCTCACCGCCTACGACTTTCCAATTGCCAGCTTCATCAACCAGGCCGGTGTGGACATCATTTTGGTAAGTGATGCGGTCGGTACGGTAGGAAACGGCCGTCCCGGAGCAGTTTCAGTCAGCGTTGATGAGATGATTTATCATACCCAGGCTGTACGCAATGGGGCGGGCAACTCGATGGTGGTTACGACCCTGCCTTTTGGTTCCTACGAGAACAACGATCAAGCTGTACAGACAGCGGTACGGCTGATGAAAGAGGGCGGCGCGGATGCGGTACACATTGAGGGCACGAGCGCTCAGGGGGGAACCGTCAAGGCGATTGTGGACGCCGGCATCCCCGTCCTGGGACATATCGGCATCATCAAGCAGAAGATCGTTCGCTCCGGGGCGTTTCGCATCCAGGGCCGGACGGCCGATTCCGCACAGCAAATCCTCGCCGACGTTGTCGCCTTCGTCAACGCCGGCGCTTTTGGACTGATTCTTGAATGTATACCGGATCGGCTGGCTGAAATCATCACCCACAGCGTGGCGATTCCGACGATCGGGATTGGCGCCGGCGTAAGCTGCGACGGCCAGGCGCTGGTGACGCAGGACATGCTGGGACTCTACAAAGAGATGTCGCCGCGCTTCCTCAAAGTATATATAGACCTGAATGAGATTATCGTTGAGGCGCTCACGCGCTACCGGAAAGAAGTAGAACAGGGACAATTCCCCGGGCCGGAACATTCCTACCAGATTGATGAAAACGAACTGAACAAATTATTGGCCCAGTTTCAAAGTAATGTGATGTAAGGAATTTAGAAAAGGAGAAACCAATTATGGCTGAATCATTAGCAGGAAAAGTAGCGGTAATGACGGGTGTCGGATCTGGCTTTGGCAAGGCCACGGCGGAAAAGTTCGCCATTGAAGACCAGGTGAACCTTGTATTGATCGACCGCAACGTGGAGGCTCTCGAGGCCACGGCCAGCGTGTGTAGAGAAGCTGGATCAGAGGTTGTTGCCCTGGCGGCTGATGTGACTGATCCTGCGACGTTTGAGATTGCGTTGAAAGAAACCCTCGATAATTTCGGTAAAGTCGATTTCCTTATCAATTACGCGGGCGGCGCGCTCAAGGTGGCCCCCGTAGAAGAGATGGACGACGAAATTAACCAGAAGATCATAGATCTGAACCTGACCAGCACGATCAGGAGCTGCCGGGCCTTCACTCCGCAGTTCAAGGAACAGGGCTACGGCAAGATCATCAATGTTTCCAGCGCCTGTGACCGTCGTTCATGGCCGGGCTGGTCGGTTTATTCAGCCGCCAAAGCGGCCGTCAATGCATTTACCAGGTGCCTTTACACCGAACTGCGGCCCCACAACATCGCCGTAGGGCTCCTCGTACCGGGCGGATCGAACACTGGCTTCCAAAATGCAGCGGAAGGCGTCGAAGATTTTGAGTGGGAAGAGGAATACGCCGTTCGTCCAGAGCACTTTGCGGACATGGTCTACCAAACCTGCGCCCTGACCACTGGCGGCGTTGTGACCGAGGTCGTGGTATACGGGCTAGCACAGGATGTCAGCGGATACTAATTGGAAGGAAATTAACTGAAGAAGAGGGACACCCGCGATTTTGAGATTTTTGTTGAGGGTGTGAGGAGGTGACATCGACCGGAAAACAACGCTTTATTTGATGTTTGACAAATTTAAGGAGAGATTTCGCAATGAAGAAAAACCTGTTTTTAGTTGTAATCATGTTACTATTCGCCGGCCTTGTTCTGACCGCTTGTGGCGGTGAGGTACAGCAGGCAGTAGAGGAAGCTGCTCCAACTGTAGCAGCAGCCGTTGAAGAAGCAGCTCCGACCGTAGAGGCGGCTGTGGAAGAAGCTGTAGAAGAAATGGCCGAAGAACCGGCCGAAGAACCGGCCGAAGAACCGGCCGAAGAACCGGCCGAAGAGATGTCTGAGATGTCTACAGAAGGGATGAAGATCGCCTTCTTCGTTTCTGACCTCTCCAATGTATTCCATCAGGCGCAGATCGCCGAGGCGACAGCGTATGCCGCTGAGAAGTATGGTGCCGAGGTTTTTGCCTTTGACGGGCAGTCTGACGGGGCAGTTATGACCCAGAATGTGGACCAGGTCTTGGCCCAGGGTATGGACGCAGCCACGATGCAGCTTTGGGAGCCTGATGCGGCTGTCCCGGGCATCATGGACGCGCTGGACGCAGGTCTGATTATGACCTCCTTCTTCAGCCCTGTAGCTGACACCGGTATTCCCGTGGCGCGCAGCGACGAGGCCGGCATTTCCTTCGAAATGGGTGTTGAAGCGGCTACGCAGTGGAAGGCAGCCCATCCCGATACACCCATCACGTTCGTGCAGGTCGGTTGGCCAAACCACACAGAGGTTATCTCCGGGCGCGGCGCTCCGTTCGCTGAGGGCGTTCTCTCCGTTGACCCTGATGCCATCGATCTTGGCGTTCAGGATGCCAGCACTGGGCCAGATACGGCCAAGCAGATTATCTTGGACCTTGTCACCCAGCACCCAGAGATCAACATAATCTACTCGCAAGCCTCGAACCTGACCGTTGGTACGATGGCCGCCCTGACCCAGGCTGGACGTGGCACCATGGAAGATGGTGTACCGACAACTGAGATCGTCGCCAGTGTTGACTTCGACGAAGTTGAATTCAACCAGGTGTACGATCCCAACAGCTCGCTGAAGCTGTCGATGGGTTTACCGCCAGTTGAGACCTCTCGCGGACGTATTGACCTGATCATGGATGTCGCCAAGGGCGATGTCGCACCGACCAGCGATCCCGCGGAGGAATTCTTCTACAAGGCTTACAACGTCTCCTACTGGACGATGCCCGAAGCTGATGCTGCGGGATGGCTAAACGAACAGTTTGGCGCCGAGGTTGAAGTTTCTGAACCGGCCATGGAAGAAGAAGCAACGGATGTTGGCGAAGGCATGAAGATCGCCTTCTTCGTTTCTGACCTCTCCAATGTATTCCATCAGGCACAGATTGCCGAAGCAACAGCCTATGCCGCCGAAAAGTATGGCGCCGAGGTATTTGCCTTTGACGGCCAGTCTGACGGGGCCATTATGACCCAGAATGTGGACCAGGTCTTGGCCCAAGGTATGGACGCAGCCACGATGCAGCTTTGGGAGCCTGATGCGGCTGTCCCGGGCATCATGGACGCGCTGGACGCAGGTCTGATTATGACCTCCTTCTTCAGCCCTGTAGCTGACACCGGTATTCCCGTGGCGCGCAGCGACGAGGCCGGCATTTCCTTCGAAATGGGTGCAGAAGCAGCCAAGCAGTGGAAGGCAGCCCATCCCGATACACCCATCACGTTCGTGCAGGTCGGTTGGCCAAACCACACAGAGGTTATCTCCGGGCGCGGCGCTCCGTTTGCTGAGGGCGTTCTCTCCGTTGACCCTGATGCCATCGATCTTGGCGTTCAGGATGCCAGCACTGGGCCAGATACGGCCAAGCAGATTATCTTGGACCTTGTCACCCAGCACCCAGAGATCAACATAATCTACTCGCAAGCCTCGAACCTGACCGTTGGTACGATGGCCGCCCTGACCCAGGCTGGACGTGGCACCATGGAAGATGGTGTACCGACAACTGAGATCGTCGCCAGTGTTGACTTCGACGAAGTCGAGTACAACCAGATCTACGATCCCAACAGCTCGCTTAAGCTGTCGATGGGTTTACCGCCAGTTGAGACCTCTCGCGGACGTATTGACCTGATCATGGATGTCGCCAAGGGCGATGTCGCACCGACCAGCGATCCCGCGGAGGAATTCTTCTACAAGGCTTACAATATCAATCCCTGGACTGTTCCCCAGGAAGAAGCAGCCGGGTGGTTGAACGAGCAGTTTGGAACCAACATTGAGTAATCAAACATAACGGTATCTCTTATCGAGATACATAAGGGAGAGGGGGGGTCACCCCCCTCTCCCAGTGTGGAATTGGCAAATCGATTGTCAGTGGAGGAACGGGAATGGCATCGACCGAGAATGTATTAGAGATCCGCGATCTCGTAAAAGATTTTCCAGGCGTGCGGGCGGTTGATAATGTAAGTTTTGACATCAAGCGCAATACTGTTCACTGCCTGGTGGGCGAAAATGGTGCGGGGAAATCGACCCTGATTAAGATCCTGACCGGCGCGTACGAGAGAACAAGCGGCGTGACGTACCTGAACGGCAAAGATTACGAACCAAGTGATACCAAGGACGCCAGAGAGAAAGGAGTCAGCACCCTCTACCAGGAACTCAACGTCGTTGACACGCTTACCGTCGAGGACAACCTTACCCTGGGAATGGAAGACACGACGTTCGGTTTCATAAGAAAGACGGATAAGATCAATGAAATAGTCGCCGTGATGAACAGCCTCGAGCCGTCCATCCATCCTCAGCAGAAAGTTTCGACTCTTAGTGTGGCCCAGAAGCAGATTGTAGAGATCGCCAAGGCTGCAGCCACCGATTCGGACGTCATTATTATGGATGAACCGACGGCAGCCATCACCGAGGGCGAAATTGAACGCCTTTTCAGTATCATCCAGAAATTGCGTGAGCAAAATGTCACCGTCATCTACATCTCTCACCGGCTCGACGAGATATTTGAGATTGGCGACTACGTGACCGTCCTGCGTGACGGCAAGCATATCGATACAAAGCCTCTATCGGAAGTTGATGGACGGCAAGAACTAATCAAGATGATGATCGGCAGTACCGTCTTTGAGGAATACACACCCAAGGAGAGTACTGACCCCGATGTTGTTCTCAAGGTACGTAACTTATCGAATGATAAGTTACAGGATATATCCTTTGACATGTCACGAGGGAGAGATTGCCGGTTTTTACGGCCTGGTTGGGGCTGGCAAGACCGAACTCGCCCGCGCCATTTATGGAGCCGACGATTTTGAGGGTGAGGTTCTTTTAAACGGCCAGCCATATAAAGCTTCTCCTGATAAGGCGATTGAGGCGGGACTGGCCCTGGTTCCTGAGGAAAGAAGATCCCAGGGATTGTTTACTATTTTAACCATTCGCAGCAACATTCCCGTCATGAATATGAAGAATATCTCCCGTATCGGGTGGATAGATTCTTCAAAGGAACGGGACGTTGCCCTCGAATACATTGACAAGCTAAATATCGCCACCGACAGTCCGGAAAAGGAAGCGGCAAAGCTCTCCGGAGGCAACCAGCAGAAGGTGGTTTTATCAAAATGTCTATTTGCGGATGCAGATTTACTGATGCTTGACGAACCGACACGCGGTGTCGACGTCGGGGCTAAGAGTGAAATATACAGCATCATTCGCCAGCTCTCCGACGAGGGAAAATCGATCATGATTTGCTCCTCGGAGTTGCCCGAGATCATGAATCTCTGCGATACCATTTACCTGCTTTTCGATGGTAACCTGAAGGCTTCAATGGCCAATGGCGAAGGTGTCGACAGCGAGGAAATCCTCCACATCGTCACGGGAGGAGAATAATTATGGCTACTACTACACCTGAACAGGTTCAAACGAAGCGCTCCCTTGGCTCCAGAATCAGCAATGAGATGCTCATCGTTCTCTTGATGTTCTGTGTGCTCGTGCTCCTCGTCATCACCGCCTGGATTTTTGTCCCCGGTTTTGCCCAGGGACAAACGCTTATCAACCTGGTCACCAACAACTGGTATATCGTCATTCTAGGTATCGGCGTCACATTTCTGCTGATCACTAAGAACTTTGACCTGTCGGTGGGCGGCGTCGTCGCCCTGACCGGCGTGTTGGTGGTCTATTTCAGCCAGGCAGCCAATGTATCGCAGAATGAACTGGCCAATGGGCTTGGCTTCCCCTATCCCGTCGCGGTTGTCCTGGCGCTGCTCGGCGCCATGAGTATCGGCGCACTTAATGCCTTTTTCGTCGTACGGCTGAAGGTGCCTTCTATTATTGTTACCCTGGGCACGATGATGGTTGCCCGCGGCATCGCCCAGATCATCACCCAGGGCGCCCAGCGCAATACCAGCCTGCCTGAGGTATTTGGCGTTATCGGCAATGCGGCCGTTCCAGGCACGACCGTCAAATACTCGGTCGTGATCATGATCGCCCTGGTCATCATCGCTTTCATCTTTGAGAGAAAGACCGTGTCCGGTAAATTCACCTACTTCATCGGCGCCAATTCTGATGCGGCCCGCCTTTCAGGGATCAAAGTAAACCGACACCTCACCTTTCTCTTCATACTCAGTTCGCTGTTGGCCGGCATTACCGGCCTCCTACTGGCCTCTGAGTTCAAAGCGGGAGTCTCCAGCCGGGCAATGGGTTATGAGTTCGATGCCCTGGTAGTCTCACTCTTAGGTGGTGTCAGCATTGCCGGCGGCTTCGGATCGGTTCTGGGCATGTTTGTGGGAGCCCTTATCCTATCGACCGTGCAGTCGGCGGCAACCGGGCTCTTGTTGTCACCAGACTGGCAGTTCACGCTTAAGGCCGTCGCTGTCTTCATCGCCATTATGGCGCAGAGCTATGTTCTGAAAAGAAGGCAAGGTTGAGGAGGATCAGCATGAATCAAATGACTCCTACAGAGGGAAACATGAGCACGGAGACCGCGGCACTGCAGCAAACTCGATCGCAAAAAACACGAGAGAGCATCAAACGATACTACATTTATTTTGTTCTGGCCTTGGTCGTGGTCGTCTTCAGCGTCGTAAGATTGGACGAAGTTAATTTGTTTGAGCGAGGGCATTTCCTCAATCCCAATAACATCATCAACCTGCTGCGCATCTCGGTGCCGATCATAACCGTCGCTGGCGCTTTCACCTTTTTGATGATCGCCGAGTATATTGACCTGTCCATCGGCAGTGCCATGAGTTTAAGCGCCGTCGTCTTTGCCTGGCTAATACTGAATGGTTTTGGTCTCGCTCCGGCAATGATTGTCACCTTATTGGTCGGATTGATCATGGGCTTCATCAACGGCTTCCTGGTCATGAAACTGAATATCACGCCCGTGATTGCTACACTGATCACATTGAGCCTTTATAAGGGCATCGCCCTGCTGATTGTGCCTGATGGCTTTTCATCCATCAGGAGTATTGGTGACCAGAAGATGCCGGCCTGGATCAACAATTATGCCCGCGAGGATGTATTATTTGGCTTGCCGGCGGCATTTTTCGTGGCCATTGCCGTGACTGTCGTGCTGATTATCGTCCAGCGCAAGACTGTCATCGGCAAATATTCCGCAGCAATCGGCGGCAACAAGACCGCTGCGGAATTATCCGGTATCAATCCTGTTTTGTGGGTGTGGATTCTCTATATCATCGTTGGCGTGTCCGCGGCGCTGGCCGGCATGGCCCGGGGCAGCTTCATGTCCATGGGCGATCCACTCGCCAGTGATGGGATGGAACTTTGGGTGATTATTGCCGTGCTGCTGGGTGGAACGCGTTTTTCCGGCGGAGAAGGCCAGGTTGAGAAAACCGTTATCGGCGCGATCATTATCATCGTCGTGACCGTTGGTATGCTGACAGTTATTCCTGCCTATTGGCAGACGTTTGCCTTGGGCGCCGTGCTGCTCATTGCGGTTGTTATCAACCACCAGTTGGTTGGTGAAGTGTAATCTTAGAACCCCGGTTTTTCTGCATGAGGCAAGCGCGGAACTATAAACTTAACAAAAACCGGGTTTCTTTTACTTAGGAGTGGAGCAGTATCTATGTTGAAAATGCCAGTGGGTCTTTATGAAAAAGCGCTTCCCGCTGAGCTATCCTGGGAGGAGCGCCTGGCAGCAGCCGGTGAGGCCGGCTATGACTACGTGGAGATATCTATCGATGAGAGCGACGGGCGGCTGGCGCGGCTGGATTGGCCGGCCAGTGAACGAGCGGCGCTGCGCCGCGCCATCGCCAACAGCGGCGTACGGGTCTCTACCATGTGCCTGAGTGCTCATCGCTCATATCCGCTGGGCAGCCACGATTCTGAGATTCGGCGGCAGGGGCAGGAAATCCTGTACAAGGCGATCGAGCTCGGCGTAGACATTGGGCTGCGCGTCGTGCAGGTAATGGCTTATGACGTCTTCTATGAAACGAGTGATGAGGAGACACAGGCGAATTTCATGGATGGGCTGCGGATCGGCGCTGATATGGCGGGACAGGCGGGGATGATGATGGGTATCGAAAACCTGGATACACCATTTGTAGAGAACGCGAGCCAGGCGCTGGCGGTGATCGATGCGATCAACTCCCCCTGGCTGGGCCTTTATCTGGACATGGGAAATCTCGCTGCGGCCGGCTATTACCCACCGGATGAATTGAGATTGACCAAGGATCGACTGCTGGGTGTCCACGTCAAGGATTCTACGCCCAAGGTTATCCGCGGGATACCCTTCAGAGAAGGCATCGTCCCGTTTGAAGAAACTTTTCAGGCCCTGAAGGAGATCGGTTTCTGGGGCATGCTGGGCGTCGAGATGTGGGGGCATATGCATCCTGACCAGGACCCGATCGAAGCGGCCGCCTCTGCGCGACGACTCGTTGACGAATTGGTGACCAATACCTGGACGGCCGCACCAGTGGTTTAGCTACCTGCGCGATTTGTAACCGCGACAAGTCCTAAGCGGCGCGTATCCTTTTACTGAAATCCCCCAGGCGTTCTAGCAGAGGAGTGCCAGGGCCGTGAAGCGCTAAATCGCGTATTTCTGGAACCCAGTCACTGCCGGGCGTACTATGAACCCGACGCTTAACATTGTAGGCGGCTCAATCAATTGAGCTTTGGTGAATGCTGATGCAGAGGTCTCTGGCATCAAGTGGACCCGGGACTGTCAATCGAGCACCATGTTCAAAGGCTACAGCCATGGCGACATATGAGAACATACGACTCATCAATACAATACTGAACCAATACTATGTGGAAAGAATGACGCAGGCGGAAATCGCGCAGCGCATGGACTTATCCACACCCAAGGTCAACCGCCTCCTCCAACAGGCGCGCGAACGGGGATACGTCAACTTTGTTATCCGCACCCCGTTTCAAAACCTGTTTGACCTGGAAGCACGCCTGAAGGCTGTTTTCGGATTACAAGACGTAATAGTCATTCCCGCCGTAGGAAGTACCAGTAGTTCGTTATTGAATGCCCTCGGCACCGTGGCGGCAGACTTTTTACTGGAACAGATACGAGACGGTGACGTTGTGGCTATCACTCCCGGCACAACCGTGCAGGCCATCATGCAGTCGATTGACGCCAAACGCCCTTACCAGGTCGAAGTCGTGCCGATGCTTGGCGCGATCCAGGGTGAAATCGAATCCGACATGAATTATTTGGCTACCCATATGGCTGACCGGCTGGGCGCCAAATCATACCAGCTGCACGCGCCCGCTTTTGTAGACACAGCGGAACATGCTGAAATAGTGCGCTCGATGGTGCCGGTTAAAGATATTCTCGATATTGCCCGCCATGCAAACATTGCGCTGCTGGGGGTTGGCACGGTGGACCCGGAAGCTTCGCGTTTCGTCCAGTTCACAGCCCTATCTGCCGAGGACTTGAACCAAATCGCCGAGGGCTGCGGGGGCGTGGGCGAGATATCGGCCCATGTGTATGACTTCGAGGGTCGCGCATGCGCTAAAGAATATGCGGATCGCGTCATCGGGCTGACGCTGGCCGAGATCCTACAAATCCCTTATAGAATCGGCGTAGCCGCTTCGGCAGCCAAAGCAGAACCTATCTACGGCGCTCTGCGCGGCGGCTACCTGAATGCGCTTATTACCGACGAGGCGGCCGCGCGCGGCGTTCTGAAAATCTTTGATGAAAACTTTCGGCAAAACCCATAACGGATTGGAGATATAACATGTTATTGGAGCAGCTTCGCGAAAGCGTATGCAAATGCAATCAGGATTTACCAAAATACGGCCTGGTCGTAATGACAAGCGGCAACGTAAGTGGGCGTGACCCGGAAACGGGATTGATTGTAATCAAGCCAAGCGGCTTGTCCTTTGACGACCTGACGCCGGCCAGTATGGTGGTGGTTGATCTGGCCGGCAAGGTGATCGAAGGGGACCTCAATCCTTCGACTGATACGGATACACATTTGTACGTCTACCAGAGAATGCCGGACGTTTTTGGCATCGTGCACACCCACTCAACCTACGCAAGCAGTTTCGCCGTATTGGGCCAGCCTATCCCCCCCTGCCTGACGACCTGTGGGATGCTCGGCGGCGAGATCCCGCTGGGCGGCTACGCGCCAATTGGTGGGGAAGACATTGGCCAGGAAATTGTCGATAAGATCGGCCGTGCGAAAGCGATCGTCATGCAAAATCACGGCGTCTTTACCATCGGTGACTCGGCCCAACATGCGACAAAAATGGCGATCGAAGTCGAGGAAATCGCCAAGATCACGCACCTGGCTATGCAGCGTGGGGAACCCATCATACTTTCTGAAGACCAGATCGATTATATGGTGGATTTGTATATGTATAACTACGGTCAATGACAGAAAGAAGCCCGGTTGAACGCCCAGTAAGCAGCAGTACGTCCGGGCAAACATCAGGTAAACCGACGACAAAAACCAGTAGAAGAAATTTAGTGAGGTGAAGCATGGATTATCTCGCGGGCATTGATCTGGGTTCGACAAGCCTCAAATGTGTGATCTACGACCTTGCCGGCAACGTCGTCGCCAGCGGCGCACGGCCGACAGAGAAATATAACCCCTATCCCGATCACCCGGAATGGACGGTATGGCAGCCGGAGCAGATCTGGGGCGGGACAGCGGCAGCGGTGAAGGATGCGGTTGCTCAGCTTGATGATCCGGGGAACGTCAAGGCGGTCGCCGTGACCGGCATGGGCATGGACGGCCTGCCGGTTGACGAAGCGGGTAACTGGCTTTATCCGTTCATCAGCTGGCATGATCCGCGCACCGCACCGCAGTTGAAGTGGTGGGAAGAAAATATTGGCGCCCAGAAAACGTTTGGCGTTGGCGGCAATACCCTATGGCGCTTCAGCACAGCGCTGCGACTCCTGTGGATGGAAGAACATGAGCCAGAGATCATGGCGCGCACAGATAAATGGCTGCTGATCGAAGATTTCTTGAACTTCATGCTCTGCGGGCGCAAGACAACTGATTATACAATGGCCTCCTGCACGCTGCTCTTTGATCAGAACACGCTTGACTGGTCGGAAGAGATGCTGGCGGCGGCCGGTATCGATCGCCGCTTGATGTGCGATGCGCACCCCAGCGGCACTTATCTAGGAGAGGTCACAGCAGCAGCGTCGGCAGTCACGGGACTGCCTGAAGGGACGCCGGTCGTCCTAGGCGGGCACGATTACTTGTGCGGCGCGCTGCCGGTTGGCGCTTTTACCCCTGGCGTTGTATTGGATGTAACCGGCACCTGGGAGATTGTTCTGGTCACCATCCCCGATCCCATCCTGACCCCCAAGGTACAGAAGCTGGGCGTGACCGTTGAGGCTCATGTAGCGCGCGATACCTACACAATTTGGGGCGGTGCTGTCGCTTCCGACATGCTGGAATGGTACCGCAAAGAGTACGGTCTGGCGGCGCAGCTGCGCGCGGAAAAAGAAGGGGGCGTGGATTGGGATTATTTGATGGCGGAAGCGGCGGCTTCACCAGCCGGGGCGCGGGGGACTATGTTCCTGCCCCATATGTCGGCTGCCGGCTGCCCCGTTGTTGACACCCGTTCGCTGGGCGCCTTTGTGGGCTTGAGCAATTTCGCCGGGAGCGGCGATATGCTGCGCGCGATTATCGAGGGGCTGGATTACCAGGTTCTTGATATTGTGACGGCGCTGAAAGATGGCGCTGCCATCAACCCTGACCGGTTGGTCGCCGTGGGCGGCGCGACACGCAATGAATTCTGGATGCAGAATAAGGCGGATGTCGTCGGCCTGCCCATCGAAGTGCCCGAAGTTGAAGAAGCAACACCGCTGGGCGCCGCCATCCTGGCCGGAATTGGCGTTGAACTGTATAAGGATGAGCAAGATGCTTTTGAGCGCGTTTACAAGCCGGGAAAGGTTTACCAGCCGGACGCTCAATTAGCGCCCAAATATGCTGACCTGTATCAGATCTACCAACAGCTGTATCCGGCTCTTTCACCGATCAGCCACCAGCTTTACGACCATTTCAGAGCATAGACAATAAGGAAGCATGACCATGAACAAGCCAGAACATCTTGTTAGCGCGAAAAACCGGTTGGGCGAAACGCCGATCTGGGATCCGGAAGAGAATGCCCTCTATTGGGTTGATTGGGGCGGCATGCCCAGCTGCCGGTACGAGCCGGCAACAGGCGAGCTGCGCACGTATCCTACGGAGCTGCCGGTGACCGCGCTGGCGCGTCGTGCTTCGGGCGGGTGGATCGCCATCACCCATAACGGGATCTATGGCTGGGATCCGGCGACCAATGTCTACGAGCCGATCGCCGGGACGGCCGTTCCGGGAAACCTGGCTATTTGCTTCAATGACGCCGCGGTAGACCGGCAGGGACGCCTGTTGGTAGGAACCGTCGATATGGACGATCCCTTCAGGCCTGTGGGCTCCCTGTATCGCCTGGACAGCGATGGATCGCTGCATGAACTTGACACGGGTTATGCCACGGCGAACGGTATCGGGGTCAGCCCGGACGGCAAAACGCTCTATGTGGCCGACCAGCGCCACAACCAGATCATCACCTATGATTATGACACGGCCGCAGGCACCGTCAGCAACCGCCGTCTCTTCGCCCGCGTGCCGGATGAAGAAGGGATGCCTGACGGGCTCATTGTAGATGCGGAAGGGTTTATCTGGAATGGGCATTGGGCCGGCTGGAAGCTGACGCGCTATGATCCGGACGGCACGATCGAGCGCGAGATCCGGTTCCCGGTAGAAAACGTCATTTCTTTCGCGTTCGGGGGCAAGCAGTTGGATGAGCTCTTTGTCACCAGCGCCTTTTGGGGCTTCACGGATGAGCAGCAGAAAAGCCAGCCGTGGGCCGGCGACCTATTCCGCGTTGAGACGGGCGTGCAGGGCCTCCTGGAACCGTTGTTCGCGGGATAAGCTGTTCTACTGATTCGGACAGAGCGGGCGCGGAGAAGGACAGGGGACTCAGAGAAATCCTCAGAGTTCTCCGTATCCTGTGCCTAGACTTTCGGGTGGTTAGATTCATATCACAGGCGCGTGGCAATAATTTAGAAAAATCGTGAATGGAGGAAAACGGTGGGCAAGTATCTTTTGGGCATCGATAATGGCAGCACGGTCTCGAAGGCCGCTCTCTTTGATTTAAGCGGGAAGGAAATCGCGGTGGCGAGCTGCGCCGCTGATACGGAGTACCCCCACCCCGGCTGGACTGAGCGGGATATGGAGATGTTATGGCAGAGCACGGCCACGGCCGTCCGTGAGGTCCTGGATAAGTCAGGCGTGCGGGCGGACGAGATCGCCGGCATCGGCAACACCGGCCACGGCAACGGCATCTACCTGCTGGACAAACAGGGCAACCCTTTGCGCAACGGCATCCAATCATTGGACTCACGCGCGGCGGACGTGGTCAATGCGTGGAATGAGCGCGACCTCCACGCGCAGGTTTTTCCGTATACGCTGCAAACATTGTGGCCCGCGCAGCCCACGGCGCTTCTCGTGTGGATGAAAGAGCATGAGCCGCAGAATTACGAGCGCGTCGGCGCGATCTTGATGGTTAAGGACTATATACAGTATCGTCTGACCGGCGAGATCAGCGGCGACTATACCGATATGAGCGGCGCCAGTCTGATGGACGTGCCCAACAAGTGTTATTCGCGCGAGATGATGGATCTGTACGACCTCTCAGAGGTATACGATGCGCTGCCGCCGCTGAAGCAAAGCAGTGAAGTGGCGGGCCAGGTAACGGCCGCCGCGGCCGAAGAGACGGGATTGGCCGTCGGGACGCCGGTGGTCGGCGGTATGTTTGATGTCGACGCCAGCGCCATTGGTTCCGGCGTGGTGGGCGCGAACGAAGCGTGCATCATCATGGGCAGCTGGAGCATCAATGAGATCATTACCAAGGAACCGATCGTAGATCCCAGCCTGTTTATGACGACGATTTTCGCCAACCCGGACCTGTTCCTGACCATCGAGGGCAGCGCTACGTCAGCGACGAATCTGGAATGGTTTGTAGCCCAATGCTGCGGCGACGAGCGCGCGGAAGCGAAGAAACGCGGCGTCTCAGTCTTTGAAATTTGCAGCGAAGAGGTGGCCAGTGTGCCCCTGGGCAGTTCCAACATTATCTTCCACCCCTTCCTGTACGGCTCGTATGTGCAGCCGACGGCGCGCGCAGGATTTTACGGCGTGGGTGGCTGGCATACGCGCGCGCATCTGCTGCGCGCCCTATTCGAAGGGGTCGTTTTCGGCCATCTGAGCCATATTGAAAAGCTGCGCGGCGCCGGCGGTCAGATCGACAGCGCACGGCTGGCCGGCGGCGGCTCACGGAGCCCGGTCTGGTCACAAATGTTCGCCGATACGATTCAGGTACCGATGGAAGTCCCGGACGGCAATGAGCTGGGCGCGCGCGGCGTGGCGCTGGCCGCCGGCATTGGCGCCGGCATCTACCGTGATTATGCGGAAGCTGTCCAGGAAGCTGTAAAGGTCGTTCGCGTTCATGAGCCGATCGCGGCCAACACGCCGCTTTACCTGGAGCGGTATGCTGAATTCCAGGGATTGGTCGATGTAATGCGGGAGCCGTGGGAAGACCTGAATAAACTGAGTTGATCTGGAAGCCAGGTTAACGCCATAAAGGAACTACGCTAATGATTGAAATGAGTTCAGAAGAACGCATTTTTCGCGTGCTGCAGCGGCAGGAACCGGACCGCGTGCCGCATTTTGAGTGGCTGGTCGATCGCCGGGTGCGCGAAGCGCTTTGCCCGGCGTGCAAGAGCTACAATGAGTTTGCTGAATGGGCAGGACATGATGCCATTCTAGTCGATCCCATCTATACGAAAGAAAGAGTGAGCGACAATCGCTGGCGCAGTGAGTGGGGTTACATCACCCAGGATACGAATGAGGAACACGGCATTGAGGTTGAATCGCCTATCAAGAGCATGAGCGATTTCGAACAATTCACGCCGCCCGACCCGCATGATCCGGCGCGGTTTGTGGCCGTGGATGACGCTGTGCAGAAGTACAAAGGAGACAAGGCGGTTATCGTCCACCTGAATGATATCTTTACGCTGCCGCGCTATCTCATGGGCATGCAGGATCTGCTGATGGCGATTGTGATGGACCCTGACCTGGTGAAAGGGTTGGTCGAGATGTCGGTGGCGGTTAATCTTGAACTGGCGAAAGAGGTCGCCGCGCGGGGTGTGAAAATCGTCTATACCGGCGATGACATCGCTTATAACAAAGGGCTGCTGATGTCGCCCAGACATTTTCAGGAGCTTTTTTATCCCGGTTTCCGCCGTGTTGTACAGGGTTTCAAGGAGCTTGGGCTCTACGTGATCAAGCATACGGACGGCAATATCTGGCCGATCATGGATATGCTCGTCGATTCAGGCATCGACTGCCTCGATCCGATCGATCCGCAGGCGGGCATGGACCTTGGCGAAGTGAAGGCGCAATACGGGGACCGGATCGCGCTGAAAGGGAATGTGGACTGCGCGCAGTTGATGACGTTTGGTACGCCTGATGAGGTGATTGAGGCGACCAAAGTGGCGCTGCGACAGGGGATGCCGGGCGGCGGCTATATTCTGTCATCGAGCAACTCGATTCATTCGTCGGTCAAGCCGGAGAATTATGCGGCGATGCTGGAGGCTTTGCGCGAACACGGCCGTTATACGTAGAAGCTGTGCATTGATTGAGGGATCGCGGGCAAGCCGGCTGGGAATTGCCCTGGCCTATCCCGCAGTCTTCTCACCAGCCGGCTTGCCCCTACCCCACGTTTTTTGGGCGACAGGCGCCACGTTTGCTGGACAATAGACGCCAAATTCATTCACAGGATAGACTGCTGCTCCTTTCCGCTTAATGAGCTCTCGAGCGATCGAGGGCTTTTTTCTGCACTTTTGGCGGTTTTCCAGTGGTCTGCATGGCAAGTTTAGCGCAGCCATAGTGAATCACTGCCACTATTTGACGGATAGCCGCGCCTCGACTAGAATTACAAATGTGAAATGATCATTCACGTTTGTGCAGGCCTCAGCAAATGGCGGGCCTTAGTGAGAATGATGAGCTGTTGTAGATGAGCAAAAACCAGCGCCAGGATGAACGAGACGAACTTCTAGCCGATGTGGCTGAGATGTACTACGTGGAGGATCTCACGCAGGCGGAGATCTCGCGGCAAATCGACATGACCCGATCGGCCGTTTCGCGGATGCTCACGGAAGCGAGGAACAAGAAGATCGTGGAGATCAACGTGCGCCGGCCGCTGCGTTTTGAACCCAGCCTGGAAGCAGTTTTGCAGGAGCGGTTTAACCTGCAGAGCGCACATGTTCTGGCCGGACAGCGGCGGAATAATTACGACAAGCTTCGCCGCCAGCTTGGCCAAACGGCCGCCGGCGCGCTAAGCCCCCTGCTGAGACCGCAGATGGTTTGCGGCGTCACCTGGGGCACAACGGTGAGCGCGACGATTGAAGCACTGGATGTGCCTGATCCGCCGCCCGTGCAGATTGTGCAGCTTGTCGGCGTTTTACAATCGAACAGCTTCGCCTTTAATGCGCAGGCCCTGGTAGAGATCATGGCCCGCAAACTGGACGGCGAGGTGACCTATCTTTACAGCCCCATGATCGTCGAAAACGGAGCAACGGCGCGCTCCATACGCAGTATTCCGGATGTGCGTGAGAGCCTCGAAGCAGGTAAGCGATGTGACATCGTCCTGTTGGGCATCGGCACTGTCCTGGCCCCCGATTATTCCAGCCTTTATCAAGGGGGGCATATCACGCTGGAAACGCTGGAAGCGCTGCGCGACAGCGGCGCTGTGGGCGATATCGGCGGCATACACTTTGACGTGAACGGGGACCCGGCCGGCGGCGATTTTAATGAGCGCATGATCGGGATCACGGCCCCTGATTTACTGGCTATCCCCACCCGGCTCGCCGTGGCCGGCGGCGTGGAAAAAGCGGAAGCGATTCTAGGTGCGCTGCGCGGCGGCTATATCAATATGTTGGTTACAGATAGCGAAACGGCCGAAGCTGTCTTAGAGAGAGATGGTGTGACCATCGCCGAATTGGCGGAGGTAGAGGAAAACTAACGTTCCCCGGAAGCCTCACCACACCGCTTGGCCGAAAGAGTTAAAACAGTTCCGGGAAACTATGGAGTACAGAGTATGGTTGAAAATAAAGTAGCATCAGTGAGTAAAGAGGAAGCGGCCGAAATGCTGCGTCTCATGTATGAGACGCGGGCATTTGAGGAGCAGGCCGAGAAGAGTTATATGTTGGGTAAGATCCACGGCACGATGCATCTGTCTATCGGACAGGAAGCGTCGGCCATTGGCTCGATCAGCACCCTGGACCCGGATGACTATATCCTGGGACACCACCGGGGGCATGGTCTTTGCATCGCTAAAGGTGCGGACCTGAATCTGATGATGGCTGAGTTCTACGGCAAAGAAGTCGGCTACTGCCGCGGACGCGGCGGCTCGATGCATATCGCCGATGTGGCTGGCGGTAACCTGGGCGCCAACGGCGTTGTCGGCGGGGGACTGCCGATGGCTGTCGGCGTGGGAATCGGGCTGAAGATGCGCGGCGACAACCGCGTACTGATCTCTTTCTTTGGCGACGGCGCGGCCTCGACCGGCGCGTTCCATGAATCGATGATCCTGGCTGTCTTGTTCCAGGTCCCGGTTGTCTTCGTCTGCGAGAACAACCAGTATGCGATGTCGTTCCCGGCGCGCAGTTGGACGACCAGCGAACGGCTGGCCGGCTTCGCGGAGAACTACGGGATGCCCGGCGCTTCGACCGACGGCAACAATCTGCTTGAGGTGAGAGCGGCGGTGGAAACGGCCGTTGCGCATGCCCGGGCCGGCAACGGGCCTTCTCTTGTCGTCAATAACACGTATCGCTGGCGCGGCCATTCGAAGAGCGATCGCAACCGCTACCGCACGCAGGAAGAGATCGAGGAATGGCAGGAAGCCGACCCGATCCGCCGCTATCGAAAATTGGTCGTCGCTGACGGCATGTTCACCGACGCAGAACTGGACAAGATTGAAGAAGAGGCGTATGCCGCCATCGAATCGGCCCGCGTATTCGCCGAAGCGAGCGCCGAACCAAGTTTAGAAAGCATTGAAGAAGGGGTATACGCACCATGAGAGAAATAACCTACCTGGAAGCCGTTCGCGAAGCAATGACGCAGGAAATGGAACGGGATGAGAAAGTCTTCCTGATCGGCGAAGATATCGGCCAATATGGCGGCGCGTTCGGCGCTTCCTTTGGCATGCTGGAACAATTCGGACCGGACCGTATTCTGGACACCCCGATCACCGAGTTGGGACTGACCGGGGCGGCAGTCGGCGCCGCGCTGATCGGCATGCGCCCGATCGCCGAGATCATGTTCATGGACTTCTTGACCCTGGCCTCGGAGCAGTTGGTGAACCAGGCAGCCAAACTACGCTTTATGTTTGGCGGCAGAGCGACGGTACCGATGGTCCTGCGCACACCGGCCGGTTCGGGCACGGGCGCGGCGGAACATCATTCGCAGAGCCTGGAGAACTGGTTTGTGCATATTCCCGGTCTGAAAGTGGTCATGCCCAGTTCGCCCTACGACGCGAAGGGGCTGCTCATCTCCTCGATCCGCGACAATAACGCGGTGGTCTTCGTCGAGCACAAGCTGCTCTATAAGACGAAAGGGCCGGTTCCCGAAGAGCCATACGAGATTCCGTTGGGCGTCTCGGAAGTGAAGCGAGAAGGCCGGGATCTGACGATTGTGGCCACCTCGATCATGGTCAAGAAATCCCTGGAAGCGGCGGAACAGCTGGCGGAGGAGGGCATTGAGGTTGAGATTATCGACCCGCGCACCTTACGGCCGTTGGATGCTGGTCCGATCGTTGAGTCGGTAAGCAAGACGGGCCGCGTGCTGATCGTACACGAGGCGGTGAAGACAGGCGGTTTCGGCGGCGAATTAGCGGCCATTATCGGGGAAAGCAAGGCGTTCGGTTATCTGGATGCGCCCATTGTGCGCCTGGCCGGCCGGGATATGCCGATTCCCTACAACCGCAACCTGGAATATAACGCGGTGCCGCAGGTGGAAGATATCGTAGCCAAGGCACGCGAGATCGTGCAGGTGAAGGTGTAAGATGGCCACTGATGTAATTATGCCCAAAGTGGACATGGACCAGGAGACTGGGACGGTCGCGCAGTGGGTCAAGCAAGAAGGGGATGAAGTCAAGCTGGGCGAGACGATCCTGGAAATCGAGACGGATAAGGTGGCGATTGAAGTGGAAGCGCCGGCCAGTGGTATTCTGTCCAATATCCTCGTCGAGGTTGGCGAGACCGTGCCGATCGCCACGGTGATCGCGTATATTCTGGATCCGGGCGAAGAGCTGCCCGATTCGGCTGAACCGGCCGTGCCAGCAGCAGCGGAACCGGCAGCGCCGGCAGCGCCCCGTGAAATGGTCGCCCAGACGGATTGGGAAGTACCGATTACACCGGTAGCGCGCAATCTGGCCGAGGCGTCCGGCGTTGATGTGACGGCCGTTACGGGTACAGGCCCGCGCGGTAAAGTCACCAAGAAGGATGTCGAAGGGCAGCTTGCCCAGACGGCCGGCGCCAACGGCCGTCCCGGCAAGGTGTATGCGACGCCGGCGGCGAAGCGCGTGGCCTCCGAACAGAATGTGTCTCTGGAACTGGTCATGGGCAGTGGCCCTGACGGCCGTATCCAGGCGAATGACGTAATCGAGGCTGCAGCTGCCATGGCGGCGAGGTCTGTTGAGGCTGCGCAGGTTACGATACCGGCCGTGAAGAGCGGGCTGGGCTACCAGGCGGTGCCGCTGCAAGGCAAGCGGCGCACAATCGCCGAACGGCTGACAGCCAGCTACCAATCTGTCCCGCATATCAATTTCACCTCGAGCATCGACATGACCCGCTTCAATGAAGCGCGGGCGCAGTTGAACGCGCAGGCTGAAAAAGATGGCAGCGCGCGTATTTCAGCGACCGCCCTGCTGGCCAAGATTGTGGCCGTGACGCTGTCCCGCCATCCGTGGCTGAACAGCTCGTTCCAATCGACTGGCGAGACGGGAGAGGCGGAAATCCGGCTCTTTGATGCTGTGAATATCGGCATGGCCGTGGCCCTGGAAGATGGCCTAATCGTACCGGTCGTGCGTGATGCCGCGAATAAGGGTGTGGCCGCGATCGCCGCCGAGGTGAAAGACCTGGCTGTGCGCGCTCGCGAGGGCCAGCTCTCACCGGCAGAGGTGCGTGACGGCACGTTTACAATCTCTAACCTGGGCCCCTTCGGCGTGGAGCAGTTTACGGCGATTATTAACCCGCCGCAGACAGCTATCCTGGCCGTGGGCACGACGAAGCCGCAGGTTGTGGCGGATGAGGATGGCCAGGTGGTTGTACGGCCGATTATGCAGATCACGCTGGCAGCCGACCACCGCGTGGTGGACGGCGCTGTCGCCGCTTACTTTATCGCCGATCTCAAAGCTGCCCTGGAGGCGCCGGTGCTGCTGCTGATGTAGGCAGGTCACCGGAAAGGAAGATACGATGCCACAAATTAGCGCTGTTGTTCAACATGAAGTCGGCCTGCACGCCCGTCCGGCGTCAGTTTTCGTCAAGAAAGCGGCTTCATTTGCCAGTGATATCACCGTCTCGTACGACGGCCGTTCGGCCAACGCGAAGAGCATACTGAGTGTGTTGACGCTGGGCGTTCACCAGGGTTCGGAAATCACGATCGATGCCGAAGGGGAGGACGCCGATGAGGCGCTGGCCGCTTTGCAGCAGTTGGTCGATGAGAATTTTGGTGAAACGTAACGAGTAACGAACCCAAGGATCAGGAGAGAGTCAGGTGAAAGAAGTGTCGGGCATTGCGGCCTCGCCGGGAATCGCTATCGGGCCGGTTTTTCAGTTCAGAAGAGAAGAACTACAGATAACATCACGCACGGTTGATGATCCGGTGGCAGAATGGCAGCGTTTCCAAGAGGCTGTCGCGGTCGCCCGCGAACAGCTGCAGACGTTATATGACCTGGCTCTCGCGGAAAGCGGGGCTGAGAACGCGGCGATTTTCGAAGCACATGGGATGATGCTTGATGACCCTGAACTGCACAGCGCGGTAAAGCGGCAGATCGAGGGAGAGTGCCTTAATGCGGAGGCGGCTTTGCACCAGGCGGCGGAAGCGATTGCGATGATGCTGGAATCGCTCGATGATGCTTATCTGAGCGCACGGGCGATTGATGTACGCGACGTGTCCCACCGTGTTTTGCGCATCTTGCTGAATGCGACGGATGCGCCGGCGCGTGATCTCGACACCCCGTCGATCATCGTGGCCCAGGATCTGACGCCATCAGATACGATCACGCTCGATAAATCGTACGTGCTCGGCTTTTGTACGGCCGAGGGCGGCGCTACCTCCCATACGGCAATCCTGGCTCGCGGGCTGGGGCTGCCGGCGATCGTGGGCGCCGGGGAAGAGGTGCTGCTTATTGCCGGGGGCAGGACGATGATCCTGGACGGCAGTCTGGGCGATGTGCTGCTGAATGCGGACGAAGAAACAACGGCCGTTTACCGCGCCCGCCAGGCGAAGAATGCTTCTGTCGCTGCCAAAGCGCAATCGCGGGCATCGGAAGCGGCGGTGACGCTTGACGGGCGGCAGGTGGAAGTGGTAGCCAATATCGGCTCGGTGGGCGACGTGCAAAACGCGCTGCTTTGCGGCGCCGAAGGGGTTGGCCTGCTGCGTTCCGAGTTCCTCTACCTGGAGCGCGACCATCTGCCCGATGAAGAGGAGCAGTACCATGCATACCGGGCGATCGCTCAAGAATTCGGCGAGCGGCCGGTTATCCTACGCACCCTGGATGTGGGCGGTGACAAGGAGCTGCCTTATCTCGATCTGCCAGCAGAACATAATCCGTTCCTAGGCGTGCGCGCGATTCGCCTCTGCCTGGCCAATCCGCAGATATTCAAACCGCAGCTGCGCGCCGCTTTGCGCGCCGGGGCGGGCAACAATCTAAAACTGATGTTCCCGATGATCGCCACCGTGGGTGAGGTGCAGCAGGCACGCGCACTGCTGGAAGCGTGCCGTGAAGAGCTGATCAACGAAGGGCAGGCGGTCGCTGAACAAATGGAGATCGGGGTGATGGTGGAGATTCCATCGACGGCGCTGATGGCCGATCAGCTGGCCCATGTCGTCGATTTCTTTTCCATCGGCACCAATGATCTGGCGCAGTATACGATGGCCGCCGACCGCACGAACAGCGCTGTGGCGCCCCTGGCTTCAGGCTTTGAACCGGCGGTGCTGCGTTTGATCCAGCAGGTGATTGAGAAGGCGCATGCGCATGGCAAATGGGTCGGCCTTTGCGGCGAACTGGCCGGCGAACCGCTGGCGATCCCGATCTTGCTGGGGCTTGGTCTGGATGAATTCAGCATGAACCCCCCTGCTATCCCGACAGCCAAAGAGATCATCCGCTCGTTAAGCACGGAACAGGCACAAGAAACAGCCGCGGGAGCCCTGCAGCAGCAGGACGCCGCCGGCGTTAAGGCGTGGGTGAGCGAACAGCTGCCCGCCATCGAGGCAGGTTGATGATCAACGCGGTTATTTTTGATATGGACGGCCTGCTTATTGATACAGAGCCGTTGTGGGACCGGGCGACGATGGACGTCTTTGACGAGGCGGGAATCGCTTATTCGCAGGCGTACTTCCAGGAGATGCAGGGCATGCGCATCGACCTGCTCTTCGCCAATCTGTACGAGCGGCAGCCGTGGTCGACGCTTACGATCGATGAAGTGACGAATCTGGTCATCGAGCGTACGATCGAATTGATCAAGGCGGAGGGCCGGGCGATGCCGGGCGCGCTGCAGACGGTGGCTTTTTTCAAGGAGCGCTCGATCCCGATCGCCATCGCCTCCTCTTCCTCCTGCAATATTATCGAGGCGAACATCGCCGCCCTGGGCATCAACGACAGCCTGGACGCGATTTCTTCGGCATTTGATGAACAGTATGGCAAGCCGCATCCGGCCGTCTATCTCAGCGCGGCGAAGAAACTGGGCGTGCCGCCGCGGCAGTGCCTGATCTTTGAAGACGCGATCTGGGGCGTGCTGTCGGCGAAAGCGGCCGAAGCGACCTGTATCTGCGTTCCGGCGCCGGAGATCATCGACGATAAACGGCTGGGGATCGCGGATATTGTGCTGCCTTCCTTGAACGACTTCGATGAAGCGCTGTGGTTGTCACTTAACGGCAGCGAACGGTAATCAAGTCGATTGAACTGACCCCTATCACTCTCCAACAGGGCGACTTGGCAAGTCGTGACGCGCCCAACGGGCGCGCACCCTCACTGTCATCCCACCAACCGTACGGGCGCATCAGCTAGCCAGCAATCACTACCACGCGCCAAACCCCTCACTCCAGCTGGTTCGCCCGCCATTCCCACTTCGTTCTTTCGTTGATCGTATGGCCCAACCGTTCTCAATCTCTGATAATTCAAATGGTTCTGCACCCCTGCAATAGGATGCAGCTTTGAGTGCGCATTCTCTATTTAGTACTGTGACTGTTTAGCTGAATTAAACGTCCAGTAAACGTTCACCCGATTATGATATACTGCTGGGGAATCGGCCGTTTGCGGGCGCAACCTGCAGCCAATAATTCGCGCAAAGCGTGTTCACCTGACGTCTTAGCAAAGGAGCAAATCGATGGGCAAGGAAGTCATCTTATTCAAAAGCGAAGAGAAGCAAGATAGGGCAGACGTTGCAGCCTTTCTGCGCCAACTAGCCGACAAGGTAGAAGTTGGCGAAGTGGTCCTACGCCAAGGTGCGGATGAGTTGACCTTAACCATACCGGCCGTGGTCACACTGGAAGTAAAGGCTGAAGAAGAAAGCAGTAAGAAAGGCCCGAAAAACAGCCTGGAAATAGAGTTGGAATGGCGATCCGGTGCTGAGCAGCAGGCGGGGCGGTTAGAGTTAGGCTAATCGAGAGTTCCTCGGTAAGAGAAAAGAAAACGGCCGTTTTGCTTGACTCGTAGCCGTTAGATACCAGCTTGCTCTGCCGTCCACGCGACCCGTCCCTCGCCCCCGCTGCGGCAATCGAATCGTTTGGCGAGATGCCATTGGTGGTGATGGGATCGGGAAAGGGCACTCCTACTTTTGGCGATTCGGCCGCTGCTTTCCAGCAGTTCCGGATAGAGCAAAGCCGGCAGTTGGTGGGGGACCAGGCAGACATAGTGGCGGTTATTTCTTGCTCGCAGAATCGTGTAATTACTTAGAATAACGGATACCATCCGGCGCAGGCTGCATCGATAAGCCGCCCGACACAGGCTATATTGACACAGCGAATTCTCTCTACATTTGAGACCGGAAATGTCCCACTTATTCTAACGATAGGCACGATAATCGGGTACAATCTCATAGTCATATAGCGGGTCTAGAATAGTTGGGCCTCCAGCTTCGCAAAGGTGCGTTAACATGGCAGCAGATCTGACTTCTCTGGATACGATTCAATCTCAAAACCCGATCCGTGCGATCATTACGCGTTTCCCCTTTCTGGTTTATGTGATCCTTACACTGCTTCTCGGTTGGATACCCTGGTACGCTAGTGGCCAGCCGTCGCATCTTTTCTTCGTTCCACTGCTGACTGCGCTAATTATGGCACCCCTGGTAGGCGGCAGAGAAGGCCTGACGAATTTCTTGAGGCGCATGGTGCGGGTGCGCGCGCCCTGGTATACATGGTTGGTGGCCCTATTTCTGCCTGGCGTCATCGCATTGGGGGCGATTGCCATCCACATCTTGTTGGGCGGGCAGGCGCCAGATGCCGCTTTCCTCAACCTCAGTGCCGAGTCATTGGGTCAGGTCGTGTTTATCGCCGTTTCGTTTTTTCTGCCGCTGGGCAGCGATAATGTGGGCGAGTTCGGTTTTCGCGGGTTTGGCTTGCCGGCGCTGCAGGGCAAATGGGGTTCGTTGCTAGGAACGCTAATACTGGGTCTATTTGTCAGTTTGTGGTTTCTGCCACAGTTCTTTAATCCTGAAAGTCCCCAGACCAGTATGGGCGGCATGCGCTTTTTCCCCTTCTTTGTTGTAACCGAAGTCGGTTGGTCCTTTATGATGACCTGGGTCTACAACAAGAGCCGCGGCAGCTCGCTCATTGCCGGATATATATTTCACAGTGCATTTAACTTCTGGACGGTGGCTCTGTTGGTAAATGCCTCCGTGGAGAACGGGCAGTTAGCGTTCGCTTCGACTTTTGATACAAGGCTATTGACGATCAATGCTGTATTGATTGGACTCACTGCCGTTGGCTTCATCGTCGCCACGCGCGGTAAATTAGGAAACACATTGGGGCGGAGTGGTTCGATAGAAACACCCTAATTGGCAGGAGAAAACCGATGAAGCAGCACTGTTTTGTGACCACAAGAAGTGAAAGACCAGAGGTTTTGGATTCACCAGATTCGGCTAAGAAAAACGGCCGTTTTGCTTAGCTCGTAGCCGTTGGGCACCAGCTTGCTTTGCCGTCCACACTATCCGTCCCTCGCCCCCGCTGCGGCAATCGAATCGTTTGGCGAGATGCCACTGGTGGTGATTGGATCGGGAAAGCGCAATCCTGCTTTTGGCGATTCGGCCGCTGCTTTCCAGCAGTTCCGGATAGAGCAAAGCCGGTAATTGGTGGGGAAGTCAACGAACGGCCGTTTTGTCCTCACCGAGGAAAGCGCGCATCAGATTCATCAGGAGGAGCCGGACAGTGCGCTTGATGCTGTACGGAATGTGCTGGCGCGGGCTCGCTGATAGGCTGCAACAGCAGTAGAGCAGCCTCGTTGTCAACGATATCTTCGCTGCCTTAGATTTGGTCAACCGGTATTTCTTGCTGGATCGGGGGCTTTATGTTCTTACTAGACAGCTCTGCCTCCATCCACTACGTCGGCAACGGCGACGGCGAAGACGATGGCTCCCCTTTCATTTGTTATGCGTGTCTGGTGCCCCTTGCCCGTGGTATCATCCAGGAATAGAACGCTGCCGGGGGGAAACAACGCACCTCGCCGTCGCTGGCCGTGATTTCGTATTCCCCCTCAACGGTGCAGAAGATCTGGCGCTGCGGTGTCGCGTGGGGGGCATCGCCCTTCCAATCTCCAGGGGCCCCCAGCCAGAAGCTAGCGGATACGGGGTGGAAATTGGCCAGATTTAGGGGCGCAGCCGGCGGGGCGAAATCTTGAGGCTTCAAATGAGCCTTCAGGTCCTCAAAGTGGGTTTCTCCATAAGCATCAGTGAACAGGCGAACGTAACGAGCAGTTTGCATGGAACTCTCCAGTCACAGTTGAACTTCAACGATCGGCGATCATGTCTGTTTGAACTTTGACGACCATTATACACGATGCTTCTGGCTGCATCCGGCTTGGGCGTGACTAATTCTAAGGGGGGGGGTAATCCACAATTCTGTGTAACTTTTTTCAGCCAGCAACCCCCATAGCCAATAGATGATTTTGGGCTGTTTTTGCATAGCTTTTATAATAGGTTTTTCAATGTTTGTGAGCATGCAAGCGAGGAAAGAAAAACGGTGGTTTTTCTTACTCCCAATACTGTGAGCTTACACACAGTATTGTGGCTGGATTCAGCCCAGCTTCCTACACACATTTTCTCATCATCGCTGCATTTGGGGGTTCGGTTCTAGAAGCAAACAGTGCGACAGAAGAGCAGGATCGATGATGTCCAAAAAAAGCCGGCTACTTACCCGGACATCAAGTTTCAAGGAGATAAGTGACCATCATTCCTTTGCCCTTGATGAAAATGGGGTCTCGCTCTTCGAATTGATATCGGCCGTCAAGATTCTCGCGCACAGCTTCGGTAACCTGGATCTGATTGGGGAGACCATTGGACTCCATTCGGCTGGCGACATTAACAGCGTCTCCCCACAAATCGTAGATAAACTTCTGCTCACCAATAACGCCAGCTACAACGGGACCTCTATTGATACCAATTCGAATTTGCATTGGTTCGCCAGTCCAGGATTCATGTTTCGCGATCGTTTCCAACATATCAATGGCGAAAGCGGCCACGGCCTGGCAATGATCCTCTCGCGGCTCAGGTAATCCTCCTGTTACCATGTAGGCATCACCAATTGTCTTTATCTTTTCCAGTCCATGCTGCAAGACAAGCCGGTCAAATTCACTAAATACCTCGTTTAGTTTTCCAACCACCTCCGCCGGAGCCACGCCGGAGGACATCGTTGTGAAATCAACA
The DNA here is from genome assembly GCA_963767495.1 of uncultured Chloroflexia bacterium. Classification (GTDB taxonomy): domain Bacteria; phylum Chloroflexota; class Anaerolineae; order Promineifilales; family Promineifilaceae; genus JAACFF01. Next base: position 459,697 of record CAVYDY010000003.1, on the reverse strand, counting down.
ATATCGGCGAACAATACTGTCACATCGTCGTACTCGTCAGCGATAACTTGTTTACTATCTTTGAGCCTCGCCACGATTGCACCTGGCAAGATGTTCAAAAGCAAACTCTCCGATCGTTGGCGATAACGCTCGATTTGATCAAATAGATAGAGGCCTGTGACCGCGGCAACCAGTCCAGTGAACATGATATTGAAAGATGCCGCTGTTGTGACGAATTCGGGCTCAAGTTCGGGCATCTGACTTCGCGCTTGCGATTCGAAAACGGCCGCTAGGACTACAGTCAACACGAAAGCCAGTGAAATAGCGATGACCGATTTTCGTCTTAGGAAAAGTGGGGCTAAAACCGGCGCGAGAATAATCCAAACCAGAATCCATAAACCTGAGGTATATCCACCAGTGATTAGATGACCGGGCAGGTTGGCGAAGAGCGTAGAAACAAGGACCACAAAGGCCACCAAAGAATACGCGCGTGGAACGATCAGAATCACGAGGAAGCAAACTAGAATTATCGCTGCAAGCATCAGTTGAATCAGACCGATCTCCGTCAAACCCGTCGCGCCAAGCCGTATTGCATTTACCACTGTTAAGAAAAAAGATACTCCCATAATGCCGGCACCGATCAGCTTCCGCGATCGATCTGTTTCCGAATCACCGGGCAGTACAATGCGCTGTTCGACCCATCTCGCTATCTTCATGAATATACCCTCCAGGCTTGAAAATCTGGTCGATTGTAACATGGAAACGCGAGTATCGAGGCGAGCACAATCGAGTGAAATTGCCTGTAATTACGCGGCCATGTTCAAAAAACCGATGATCGACCCTATTGGGGAAGTAAAGAAAAACGGCCGTTTTGCTTGACTCGTAGCCGTTAGATACCAGCTTGCTTTGCCGTCCACACTATCCGTCCCTCGCCCCCGCTGCGGCAATCGAATCGTTTGGCGAGATGCCACTGGTGGTGATTGGATCGGGAAAGCGCAATCCTGCTTTTGGCGATTCGGCCGCTGCTTTCCAGCAGTTCCGGATAGAGCAAAGCCGGTAATTGGTGGGGAAGTCAACGAACGGCCGTTTTGTTCTCACAGAGGAAAGCGCGCATCAAATTCATCAGGAGGATCCGGATAGTGCGCTTGATGCTGTACGGAATGTACTGGCGCAGCCTCGCTGATAGACTGCAACAGCAGTAGAGCAGCCTCGTTGTCAACGAGGTTTTCGCTGCCTTAGATTTGGTCAGCCGGGATATCTTGCTGGATCGGGTGCTTTGGCGATGGTGGGGACGGCCGTAGCAAAGGTGGCATCTACCGTTTACACAGAATGACGGCTATTCCCTTGTCGGACAGGCAGCCGGTGAATCTGAGCACATTTGCCGCCCCACGGTTTTTCCAAAGTCAGCCATATGACGATAGGGCAAGGGTAAACTTAGCATCGAATTTGCGCCGAGCTGATGCCAGATTGCGAAAACCAAGCTTGCTCATTAGGCCGATGATGAAATTGTTTAGGACGGCCATTGCTTCGGCCAGATAATCGTTGGACATACGAGTCCCATCTTCATCCAAGGTAACATCGCGGCGATAGTGCAAACCATTTTCGATACCCCAATGATTCCGCGTCCACTCTAATAGTTGTTTTGCAGATGCTTTCTCCGGTGACATGCTCGTGATGCCAACGACCTCATCAATGGAAATGACGCCAGTCGTCATCTCAGTCACTTTTCTCTCCAACTTGAATACCTGCTGCAGACCAGGCCAGTCAATAAATCCGCTGTCATCCGCAATTACTGTCAGAGTCCGTTGCTCCAGACGTCCATGCCCCTTTTCTGTTGTCTGTGCCTCGCCCCGTACTAGTTCTGGTGCATGCCAACCGAGCGCTCTTCTTGCTGGTGCGAAGAACTGTTCAACATCTTCTTTCAGACGCGGCTGATTGCCCTTCACAAACCACAAGTAATCGCCACCTTCATAGAGTACCTGGGCCGACAAGTTGCGTTGGGTGAACAGGGCATCACCGACCACAACACGCCCCCTGAGGTCCAAAGATGTTAAGATGCGTGGCGCTGCAGTCAGTTCACTCTCTTTGCACTCTACTGCCACCTGCATCAAGACAATCCCTTCTTCGGGAAGATAGGCCACCAGTAAGTGCACGCCACTGGATTCTCCTTTTGGAATCGTCCCCCGTAATGTCTTGCCGTCCAGGGTGACCAGTATGCTTTGCTGACCGCCATAGGTTTGATGCAGGAAGCGATTGAAGACTGTCTGTAACTCTTCAGCTATGACTGTCTCTGCCAGTGTCCGCCGTATGGTGTTGAGTGAGGGCACTGTCTGCCGCTCGGCGCTAAAGGCGATTGCCAACTGTTTTTCCCGCAGTTTCGCCCACTCGGCAATTGCACTGGGCTTATTCTGCCCGCAAAGCTTGGCCAAAACGATGATGCTCAATAGATATGGTAACGAGTATCGTATCCCTCGCCGGCTCCGCTGGTCGCTGACCTGCTGCAAATGCTCCATGAATGCATGAATATCAAAGACAACCCCATCCGACAAAACGCCTTCCAATGTGATATGATCTTGCATGAGAACCTCTTTCGTTATTTGGTTTTTGAGCAAATCCCATAATAACAGATTGAGGTTCTTTCGTTTTATATCTTTTTCGACTTTGGAAAAGCCCTGTTTGCCGCCCCATCTTAATTGCAGTGAGTTTATTTTATGATATTATCATCGACCACAGTTTGGTTTGCGTCCAGTCACGAAAGCAATCTTCAAAAAATCTAGTGCCGCTCTGGAGGAAAATATGCGTACCCTGCTTGTCTTACTTGCTTCCACCCTCGTTGTCGCCTGTAGTGCGGCACCGTCTGAACCCGCGCCGGATCAGCCGGCCGAGCCAACGGCCGCAGCGCTTGCATCGCCATCACCTGCCGCAACGGACGTACCTCCTACGGAAGCGCCGCCAACAAATACGCCCGAGCCAGAACTGACCGCCGAGGAAAGAGGGCGCGAGATATTTTATAATGGTGGGGCGCATGACAGTTACACGCCTGAACGCTCCTGCAGCAGCTGCCACTCGTTGGATGGCACCGTAACTGCCAAGGGCAATGCCGGGCCATCGATGTTGGGCATTGCGGCCCGCGCAGGAGAACGCGTATCCGGGCTTTCGGCCGCGGAATATATTCGCCAGTCGATCATGGATACGCCGGCCTATGTCACGCCAGGGTATCCGAATAGGATGGATAAACTTGGTTCGCGGTACCTTGGCGAGGAAGAATTGGAGGATCTCATCGCATTTTTGCTTACCCTGACCGACAACACCGTTCTCCCGGTTGATATAAAGCCAACGCCGGAGGTGGAACTTGATCTGGGCATGAGCATTGCCGAAGGGAATGATACTCGCGGGCGAATCACGGCGAACTCATACCGCTGTCTCCACTGTCATGCGGATGAAGAAGTTGTCGGCTATGGGCCGCCATTTGCATCAACAGCAGAGATGCCGCCAATTATGGAGCGCGGCGAATTGCGCATCGCTGATCCTGAATATACGGGCCAGGCCACCACAAATCAGGAATACGTCCTCGAATCTATCTTCCTGCCCGCGGCCTATTTGCCGCCCGGTGAGTGGGTAGATACGATGCCCAATACCTATCATGAATACATTACGGATGAGGAACTAGGCGATATCATGGCCTGGCTGGCAGCGTTTGAATAAACGGGTTTTTGCATATCGCCCAACAGCGGTCAATTCAGATAGATCCCATTAGTTTTATGCGCGCTGCTTCTGCGGAGTGTTCAAATTACCTTGTCTATGGACCATGCAAAATCACGTGTTTGATTTATAGCTGCACCTCTGGAATGTTTCCGGGATTGGACTCTGTTGGGGGTCTTGCAAATACCCCCCCCCTTGTTTCAGGCGTGGGGCAAGTTAAGGAAAACGGTGGGATTCTGTTGGCGACGTCTTCTGAGAGCGATTCTAGTAACAGCCGGGCTTTTTTAGGGCCCTACGGCCGTCGCGTGGCGGCATTGAATCGCCGGACGAAATACTGGTACAATCTTTTTCGCTTATGCATACTTATATAGTCCTGCTGCGCGGCATCAATGTTGGCGGAAAGCATATCCTGCCCATGAAAGCGTTAAGATCGCTTCTAGAGGGCCTGGACCTCCTGGATGTGCGGAGCTACATCCAGAGCGGTAATGTGGTTTTCAAGAGCGCGCGTGAAGATGTTTCACAGCTCAGAAGCGATATCGGCGCCGTGATAGCCGAGGCGTATGGCTTCGAGCCAGCCGTGCTTCTATTGACCAGCGACGATATGCAGGCGGCGATAGACGCCAATCCCTATCCCGAAGGGGAAGCCGAGCCCACCCGCCTGAACCTATTCTTCCTGGCTTCCCCGCCGCCGGATCCCGATCTACCGGCCCTGGAAGCGCTGCGAGCGGATGATGAACAATATGCGCTGCGTGGCGCTGTCTTCTACCTACATGCCCCGGCGGGAATCGGCCGTTCAAAACTCGCCGCCAAAATAGAAAAATCCCTCGGCGTTCCCACCACTGCGCGCAACTGGCGCAGCGTCACCAAGATCATGGCCATGGCCCAGGCGTAACTATCGCCTGGCTGTTTTCGGCTATGGTCTCCCGGCACCTATCCGCACGAAAATGGTGGTTGAAAAGATTCACCAGCAGCACCTGATGCCAATATGGCTCGCCGTTTATGGCCCACGCTTGCGCAGCGGGATATCTATCCAATTATTCATAAAGATATCCTGGTGCGCGGGCAGGGATTAGAAGCCACGAGTACAGTTGTGCTGATTCTGATTGGCTATGCTTTGCTGCTGCTGGCCCTGGCGGCATGGCGATTTCGGGTGGACTAGAACAGCCCTTCAGCCAGACTGCCAAACGCGCAGATAATAAACTTGCCCAGAGGCAAACGAAGCTCCTGGGCAAGTAAAGATACGGTTAATTCCCTGTCAACGACCAGCTGCGTTCTTCATTCCCACGAAAGTGAGGATTCCATGGCTGATGGGTCGACGCAACTATTGAGGCGATGTTGAGAAGTTCAAGACACCGGCAGCACCGCTGGGCAAGAAGTAGAACAGCTGCCCTTCTGTCACCAGGGAGCCATCAGGCGCGCGGGTTTGCTCCCACGTAAAGCCGCCAGTCGCCTCTAATGCTGTCAGATATGACTGCTCCTGTTCCATCACGCCTGCCGGTTCGCCACAATACATCTGTGTGGTAATAACCGGGCCGACAGTGAAGTGATCATCTGCCGGCGTCAATTGGCCGGAGTAGTTGTTGCAGCCGGCGCTGCCGGTCACGAGATCGTCAGCAAAACTGGCTGTGATTTGCGTGCCTGCGATCAATGCTTGTTCTTCACCTGGTACGCCGTAGGAGATGAGATAGAAAGTTTGTCCATCCCCTTCCTCAGCCGGGGCATCGGGATTCGGTGGTGGTGTGCCCTGCGGTACAAAGCGCATCGTGCCGCTGTCTGCCGGCAGGTCGAGGTATAGATTACCACCCTCGATGAAGTAGATCACTGCCGCTGACAACCGCGCCAGGAACTGGCTGTCAAGCGAGTCCGGTGGGCAGGCGGCCATGGTTGATGGGCCGGGTGTGATGTTTATATGGCCGCCGTCGGTTGTGTATGCTGCCTGCACACTATTACAGTCCGCTTGAATAAAGGCAGTGCCATCTTCATTGAAGAGAATAATGTAGCGGCTGGGATCATTTACAGCTACTGTTCCCTGCGCCGGATCGGTTGTCGAAACCCACTCCCAGGGGATGTTGGTCAGCGTTGGTTCAAGGGGCGGGGCAGCAACGACCGGCACATTTTCGCCGCCGGTCACTTCAACCCATTCGGCTGTTACCCAAACTTCACCTTCCGGCAGATTGGGCGCAGAAGCCAGCCACCACAGACCATCTTTGCTGACGCCGATGATGGTTCCTTCTTCTTCAAAAGGTGCGGCGCCAACATAAGGATAGTTGGTGCCCGGACCGGAGCGTAAGTATACGCCATCTGGCGCTGTGACGACGCCGACAACCCCACCTTCTTCTGCATCAGGCAGCTCTACGTCGCTTACGCTGCGGTAATAATCAGTTGGGCCGCCGGCGGCCCAGATGAACTTCACTACCTTCCCATCTTCCTCATATTCATAGCTTTGCGCTGGGCCGAACATCTGTCCCATCTGCGGCGCGAACGAGCTTTCTTCACAGGCGACCATTGTCATCGGGCCCAGCTGCATGAAAATACTGTGTTGGTCGAACTCTAAGCCTGCTGTGGCATATTCACCCAACCCGGTATTGCAATCCATTTTGGCTGCGAAAGTGCCATCCTCATTGAAGAACAATGTATAGTCTTGGGGATAAGGTATTTCAATTGCCTCAGAACTGCTGCCATTTGGATCACGACTTTCCCAAACCCAGGTCTTGTTGACCAGGTTAGGGTCTACTGAATGCGCCATCGCGTCTAGAGGAGAAGCGTTCTCCTCCACTGCAGGCGCTTCAGCGGGCGGCTCTTCTGTAGGGGGCATCTCTGTCGGTTCTGGTTCCACATCAGGAACGGCAGTTGGTTCGGGATCGGAACCAGCACAGGCAGCCAATACCAAGGCCAGGATCGCCATCAAGACGAGCGTGGAAACCTTTCGTGCAATTGTTTTGTTTTTCTGCTTCATACTGTTTACTCCTATTGAAAAAGGACCATTTTAGAAAAGGACCCTTTGCGACATATAAGCTTGTCGCAAAGGGGAAGTCTCGTCCAGCGTAAACCGGGGGTGTTGGCTAACCGTTGATAAAAACCATGATCCGCTTGCCGCTGCTGTCAAAGAGTTCCAGCTGGCCGGCACTGATGGCCATCCGTGAGGAGCGGTTCAGCAAGGCTAAAATCTCACCTTCCTGTTCCATAATCCCTTCCGGTTCGGGACAAAAGACCTTGCTAGAATTGATATTGCGCATACGCAGGGTCTGGTCAAAGGCCATAAAACCACCAGTGTAATTGTTGCAGCCAACAGATCCACTCAAGTCGCCGTTGGCAGCGAAGCGAGCCGTGATTTCAGTTCCCGGCAAGGGTGTTTTTAGGCTGCTGTCCGTGCTGTAGGATTGCAGAATCCAGCGCCCACTGGTTAACCCGTTGATTACGGAAATTTCAATGCGCTCAGCACTGGTTGTGTTGTCGCGATTGAACGTCAACAGTTCATAGGTTGTGGTGATAAAGGGTTGGACCTCCCGGCTGCCCTGGCCAACTTCCGGATAATTCTCAAAGCTGTCACCAACCGGGTAAACATAGACAGCGACGATATTTTCTACGGACCAGCTCAGGGTGGTTTTTTCGCCGGCGTTGATTGTCGTGCGGCCGGCATTGAAGTCGATTTCAGGGGCAGGTGTAGGTATGGGGGTGGCCGTAGCTGCCGGGGTGGGGATTGGCGGCGACGGAATGACCGGGACCCTATCGCCGTTTTCAACCTCAACATATTCGTTTGAGACCCAGCCCTGTCCGTTCACAGATACGGGCACGTTTACAACCCACCAGGTACCGTCCTGACTGGCGCCTACTACTTCAGACTCTGAGCCAAATGGCGCTACGCCGATGACGGGATACTCAAGACCTGGACCGGTGCGGATATTGACGCCGGCGCGGGAAATCACGAGACCTACGGGATCGCCCGGTTCTGGCGTTGGCGGAACGAGCGTCGCTTCTACGGGCGGTGGGAGAACCGCCGGCGGCGGTAGTTCTGCGCCCTCATCAGGTCCCGAACCTTCGCTGCCACCAGAGAAACTGGCAAACAGCAAAAACAGGATGCCTATGACGACCGCCACAAGGGCGACGATGAGAATGATAATTATGGTGTTTTTGTTATCTTTTGGAGGTTGGTTACTTTCTGTTTGATTGTCCATATAGATTCACTCATTAGGTGTACAAGAAGTCTTGGATCGATAAGCTCAGTGTACGGTTAACTAGATTTCAAGATGGTCATTCCTGCGAACAGGAATGACCATGCAGTTTGCTCACTATTGGTGAGTTACGGGCTCTTCACCTTTAGGGGCTGAAGACCATGTTGCCGGCATCCGCTTTCATATTGAGAAAGAGCTGCCCCTCAGATGTCACATAGGTTGCCGTTTCACCCAGGCGCTGCAGATACACGGTATCCAGTGACCCTTCGGGGCAAAAAGCTAAAGTCGATGGGCCAAGCGTATTAAACGTTAGACTACTGCCGTCTAATTCATACGGCCAGCTCACTTGATTGCAGTCGGCCTTGATATTGGCTGTGCCGTCCTCATTCAGGGTCAACGTGTAATTTGCGGGATCGGGTACGCTGATATTGTTCTCATCGGCCGTATCCTGGAACGCCTGCCATTCCCAGGTGGTGCCGGTAATTGATTCTGATTCCGCGCCGCTGCCGCCACAAGCGGCTAAAGCAAGGATCATGATGCATAGTAGACAAAACATAGATCTGTTCATTGATATCTCCTTTTCAATACTGGTCCTTTAAACGCAGGCGAGGATGCACATCTTCATCTGCTGGGAATCGCGGACGGAACCCGCGACTAAAACAGTGTAGGCGCCTACAGCCCCCAAGCCATCTGAGCTCAGCGGGGGTATTCTTCATATCCTATTCTCCTCTCCTGTTCTCCTCTAAAACATGCTTCTCCACTGGATCGCACTCAACTGCCATGATAGGAAAACCCAAACCATAAAGGTTATTCAGCACACCGAATAAGGCGGCCTGATCGATCAGATTGCCCTGGAGAACAGTAACCGGCGTATCGTCGACCGTGCTCGCATTTTGGATAGCAATACCCCCTAACTGATTTGACCAGCTTTGATCCAGAAAACCGCGCACAGTAATGCGGTAGTTTGCCGGCGTACCCAAATTAAATTTGGACCAATTCTGCACTTCTGACATGGCACATCCCCACCTATGAGCTCATTCCTGGATTGACATGACCTCTTACCTGATCATGTCACTGAATCTTGGTTGGCACATCCCTAATTTCGAGGGAGAAATGAGGTATTTAATTGGAGGAGATTGAATGACTCTGGGGGATTATGGGCTGGAAACTAAGCCTAGTTTTTGGGCACGCTCGCTCGCCTGTCGCCGATTGGCGACACCCAACTTGGCATAGATATTTTTGGCATGCGTGCGCACGGTATGAGGAGAAATATGGAGTTGGCCAGCAATCTCCCTATCCGTTTGCCGTTGAGACAAGAGCGACAAAACATCCATCTCGCGATTGGTTAGTGATTCGGCAATTAGTTGGTGGCTGTCGTCGCTGGCCAATGACTTTTGCACCTGGCCATTTGCGGGAGGCATGGCTTCTAAGATGCTCCTCTTAAAGCCGGCTAATTCCGGTTCATCCACGGCCAGGCTGGTTAAGAGTTCGCTCATAGCGGGTCCTAGATCCACAAACAGACGAATGAATTGTCCCGGCAGGCCCGCGAGCAGCGCTTGTTCAAGGCTTTTCAATGCGCTGGATTCATCGCCAGCCATTTGTTGGCTGAGCGCCTGCAGGGCAAGGGTTTCAATTAAGAACACGCTGTTGTGCGTGTCCTGCAAAAACCCTTTTAATTGGGCTAATAATCCGGCCGCTTTTTCCAGGCTTGCGGCTGAATTCTCAGCCAACCACACTTTGACCAGCGTCATAGGTGGGGCATAGAAATGGGTCATCGGGGACAACGGGGGCGGGGCAGCGAACTGCTGTGCCCACTGGACGGCTTTATAGAGCTGCTTTTGCCGCCAGGCGAGCTCCGCCTGAAATGCTTGCAATATCACCAGCATATCGCTGTTACCCGTTGCCAACAAATAGGCGATGGCCTCATCAAGGACATTGAGAGCCTCTTGCTCACGCCCTTTTGCCTGGTGCGTCAAAGCTAATCCACAGGCGCCATGAACGAAACTGTCGTCATAGGTGGCGTATGGCCGCTGATTAACAAATGTAAAATGTTCTTCAGCCACGGCGAGATCGTTCTTGCAATAGGCCGCCATGCCCAAGAAATAGTGACCATAACCAAGCATGCCCGGAGAAGAGGGTTTATGGGCCAGAATGATCGCCTGGGTGGCATTTTGCTGCAAGGTGTTTAGCTCCGCGGCTATCCAGCTAATGTAGCAAGCGGTAACCAAGACAGACGCTCTTAATACATTATTCTGGTCGGGTTCCTCGAAACTTTGATAGATCGTCTCATATGCAGCGGTGAGGTCGCCGGCCATTTGCTGTACCGCGGCCAATACCAACCTGGCCAGGACTCGTACGATCCCAAGTTTTGGGTTTGTGAGCTCCAATGCCTGCCGCACACCAGCGGTAACACCGTCGATATCCATGGCGTAAAACAGCAACAGGCTGCGCAGGACATTCATTTCACCAAGAAGCTGCTGTAACTCTGTTCCTCCTGCAGGATTTTGGCTAAAGAGCTGTTCTAATCGGGTAAAGACAGCGGGCAGCTTTGAATATTGGTTGTACTGGTAGAAGAGCCACATTTCGGCCGTTAACAACTCAGGGAACTGGTCGATTATCTCGGGAGGAAAACGACGCAGCAGATGATCCAGGCGCTGCCACTGAGTTTGGCGGATCAATTCGATCCTTGCCTGACCAAATATTTCTACCGCCTGAACCACAGCGCCGGCTGAAAAGGCATGGTCCAGCGCTTCTTCGATAAACCCCTGGTCTGCTAACCAGGTGCTTGCCCTGAGGTGCAAATCTTCGATTTCCGACGCTGAGAAGCGGACGGTAAGCTGGTGGCGCAGCAGCTCTTGAAAAGGATGGTGGTAACGGTACCATTCCCCCTGCTGGTCCAAGGGGATTAGAAATAGACTCTCCTGTTGTAATATTCCGATCGTCTCCTGACTAACGGGATTCGTAAACCTATCCTCGATCAACAACAGAGCATCACAAAGGGGAGCGGAAAAGCGGTCAAGCAAGCTTGTTTGCAGAAGAAAATTCTGAATGGGCAGGGATTGTTGGGCAAGAACCTCGCTGAGCAAATAACTCATTATGTACTGGTTCGATCCTTGAAAGTTCTCTAGAAAGAGCGCCTGATCTCTTTGATTGCGCATGGCCAATACTGTCAGGCGCAAACCGGCCGCCCATCCTTCAGTGTATTCGAATATCTGCCGGACGAGATCGGGCGCCAGGGGATCGCCCGGTTTGTTCTCTAAATACTGCTGCGTTTCCGCGGCACTGAAGCGCAAATCGGTTAGCCTTACTTCTGTCAGCTGATCCTTGACCCGCAGATTGGTGATGTCGAGTGGGGGATCCTGGCGCGTCGTCATCACCAGGTGCATGTTGGCCGGCAGGTATTGAATCAATGTGTTTACCAGGTGGCTGATCGCCCGGCTCGTGACAACATGATAATCATCCAACATGATGATGAAGGGTTCAGGAATTGATAAGGCTTCAGTTATGAATCGCGTGGAGAGCATATCCAAGGAGGGCAGATGCTGTCCGGACAGCAGCTCTTCTGTTTCAGGGAAGGAATCGGGAAAGATTGTCTGGACAGCGCATATCAAATAGCTGACGAAAATGTCTAGCTCGTTGTCCTTTTCGTCGAGTGAGATCCAGGCTACGGGGCAAGCGCATTCGCCGGCCCAAATGCCGGCCAAGATAGACTTGCCATAGCCGGCGGGAGCAGAGATGAGGGTGAGTTTACGGTAACGGCCGTTTTCCAATCTCGCTATCAACTGGGATCGTGGCAAGATATCAGGATCGATAGTAGGCCGTTGAAGTTTGGTCCGAATGAGTGCATTCGTGTTCATGAATATTGATCCGCAAGAGTCTCAAGTGGCGCCGGCATTATAACACGGAGATAGGGTGACGTCGTGATCCTTTGGCGGAGCAAGCCCCTGCAGTGGTGGCAGTTGATTATAAAGAAGCCAGACAGGAGGCTCCGAACGCTGCGATTTGAGAACAACACCGACATTCCCGATCTGACGCAGCTGATTACTAGAACTGCCTTCCCGAAAGGGCGTGCGGTTATGGCCATGAACGATGAATTAGGGTCAATCTTTGAGGACAGCGAAGGAAGTCTCTTGTTTGAGGCGTGGGCAGTTGGCGCTACAGGAACAGCCCCCAGGTATATTCACAGTTGCCAAACCCCTCGCCCAGGGTCTCACGATTAATCACTGTGCCGTCAATGACTCCTTCCAGCTCAGCAATTTGGAAGGGGAACTCATTGTAATTGAAGCAGGAATTTCCGAGACCACCCAGGACCGGCCGTTTGAGCAGGTACTGCAGATGGCTGTAGGGGACAACCTTGAATCGAATGAAATCGCCACCTGGCGACGTGCACTCGACGGTGAAGATGGGATATCCATTGCCGGAGGACGGCGTTACCTTCGACTTTGTGAAGTTGACCGGCTCCCGCGCGCCTGCCCAGCGAAAGAACCCGCCATTTATGATCGGGAGCGTGGCGTTTTCCAGCGCGTCAGGATAGAGGCGATCCCGCCTTCTCAGAAACTGAAGTCCAGCGTAAGGAATGGTGCATGAAAAAATACTGCCATCGGCAAACGCGGCCCATATCCATTTCCATGGGAATAAGGGAATATTGAAACAGACTCTTTGAAAGTAGCCGATCCCTTGCACTGATTCGGTCCCGTTAGGGTGCGTGATCTCACCGGTAAAGCGCAAATGGCGCCAGGATACGACGTGAAAACCACCTACCTTGTAGTCGTAGTCATAGACGAAGCCCGGTGAGCCGGTATCGGAATCGGGATCGCCCCAGGCCTCGAAACAAGCGCTGCCATTGCTGCCGGAAAACTCGCCTCGCATCCCGAATGGCCTGTCACCGTACGCGCTGAACTCCCCACCAACTTTCCTGCCGTCTTCCGCTTCTGTCCAGGCCTTGATAGAGCCCTGTGGGGAGAGGACAGCCGGGCAGCCTTCGTGGATGAGATGTTTATGCTTCTCACGACCATCAAAATACCAGCCCAGGGCGGTTGTATTGAGATGCTCTTCGTCTCCGACCTGTGTGATCCGGCGGCTAAACCCGGCATGTTTTTGATCGTTCACCATGTAGGAATCGCCGGCCATGGATATCAATGAGAACATGGCCTGCTTGGGACCATAGCCCTGGTCTTGCTCCGGCATCAGCATGATATACCACCAGACGGAGGAGCTGCTGACATGTCGCTCGGGAAAACGCTGCCAGATCATGTCAAAGTTGTTTTGTTGTCTTTGCTGTTGTTCATTAACCATTGTACTGCGCCTGACGATTACTATTGAATTGAGGGTGTACTGCAAAAATATCTGTGCCGGAAATCCTCCGTCGCGCCTCCATCATATAAGAAAGGGGACGATATGAAAAATTATTTCAAATGGCGTCATTTCCGACCAGCTCAAGTTAGCAAGCACTGCACAACACTGCGTGTCTGAGCAGCCGAATTCTTGCCGGCGGGATGATTCGTGTTTTTTGGCAAACGGCCGTTTTGTTTTGACGGGAGAGCACATGCAGCAGTTTCAAACACGGCCGATGCGAAGTTGATTGTCGTGCTGGCTGACCAGGGGGAGAGATTTGAACCACTCCAATTCCATAGTAAAATCAGTTCGTCCAATTGGTGAAGCAGATGGATTGGGGCGCATTCAAAGATCGTGACAAAATGCTTCGCCTTGGGCCAACCGATGATGCGTGATTTACTCGTGGGAAGCAGCCTGCTTCCCTTGCTGCTTGGACTTCTGGCCTTGGTTCGTGTACCGGCTCAAGGCGGCGATGTTGTCGTCCATGCCCTGTTGTTTTACTCTCCCTCCTGCACACACTGCCAGGCGGTGATGGCGGAGAGCATTTCGCCGCTCAAGGAACAATATGGCGAGCAGTTGTTTATTCTGGCGATCAGCAGCGGCAGCCAGGAAGGACAGGCGCTTTATGAGGCTGCCGTTGATCGCTTTGAGGTTCCGCAAAATCGTCGTGGGGTGCCAACCCTTGTGATTGATGATGTTGTTTTGGTCGGCGCCGTGGAAATCCCGGACCGATTGCCCGGTCTCATTGAAGAGGGTCTGGCCAACGGCGGCGTTGGCTGGCCGGATATTCCAAGACTGGATCAATATTTGGCCAACTACGGATTGTTGGCGGCTGCGGGTGAAGATACGACTGCTAACCACCAGCCGGAAGCGGCGGATCTTGCAGCACAGACCCCGGCTGCACCAATGACCTTTGCCCCGATGGAGAGATTTAGGGAGGACTTGTCAGGAAATAGCCTGGCTGTCATTGTACTGTTGGGGCTGCTGATTTCGCTCGTGACGGCCGTCGGGCGGGTGGCCCGCAGCGGGCCCATGCCACGGAAACGCTGGCCGAATTGGTCAATCAGCTTGTTGATTATGGCAGGCTTGTTCGCTGCCCTCTATTTGAGTTTTGTGGAAATAACACAAAGCAGGGCTGTCTGTGGCCCGGTCGGGCATTGCAATACTGTGCAGCAGAGCCCTTACGCGACCCTGTTTGGGGTGATTCCGGTGGGCGTCCTGGGGGTGGTTGGCTATGTGGCTATCGGCTGTCTATGGCTGTGTGCTTTGTATGGCCCCGCTGACCTCAGGCCGTGGAGCATTCATGGCTTGTGGGTGCTTGTTCTGCTGGGAACAGTTTTCTCAATCTATCTTACGTTTCTTGAGCCCTTTGTCATCGGCGCGAGCTGCGCCTGGTGTCTGAGTTCCGCCGTCGTCATGGCGCTCTTACTCTGGGCTTCAACTGCCAGGATTGTCTACTGGCGAAGCGCTGCGGGAAGCAGCAGCGGACTGACCGTATAGCTGCTGCGGTAACCACCTTTAGTTAACAAGCTGCTGGTCCCTGGTTCGGCCGTTGATGTATGGTTCCAGAAACGCCAGCATCTGATCTTCGTCATATTCCTTTGCGAGCAGCATCAACTGCTGTATGAAGCGCAGGTAGCTTGGGTCGCCCTTCTCTAATTCAGCCGCGCGCCGGTAGATACCAGGCATATTCCCTTTCATTGCCAGGTCATAGAGGTCATGCAGGTCTTCAGACGGCGGCGGCGTCAGATTAGTTAGCGATGTGGCTTGCCGGTCTGTCCCCTGTCCATGGACTCCCTCCTGGTCATCGCCATAGATCCATTCGATGGTCAGACAGTCGCTCAACAGCTCGATTAATTGATTGTAGTCAACAGGTTTCGCCAGGAAGGCATCAAATTCGTGATCTTCCGTCGGATCGTAAATGGCTGCAGCGGATGTGCCGATGACCGTGATCTCACTGATTTCAGGATGCTGCCGGATTTCGCGCAGCGTTTCGGTTCCTGATTTGACGGGCATGAGTAGATCCAAGATGATGAGGTCGGGGCGGTTCTGGATGGTCTGAATGACGGCGTCTTGCCCGTTATTGGCTGTGCACGTCTGAAAACCAAGCGGGTTAAGGAGCCCTTCCAACAGCGACAGGTTGTGCTGCCTGTCATCAACAATGAGGATCGTACGTCTGGTTCCCTCGTAGCCAACGATATCCGGGAATGTGGATGTTTTTTGCGGAGGTTCAATTTCGATAACAGGTAGATCTAGGTCGAACCACAGCTTGCTGCCACGTCCGGGCTCGCTCTCGATACATATCACGCTGTCCATGCCCTGTATTATCTGCTGGCTAATGGACAGCCCCAAGCCTGTTCCTCCACTGTTGACTGTGTTTGCTTCTAGCTGTTCGAACGGCTGGAATACGGTCTCGAAATTTTCGGGGTCCATGCCAACGCCTGTGTCGGCTACGATGAAACGGATGCGCTTTGTACCGCCGTCTGTTTTTCCATTCTGGGAATGGTTGGCGGGGACCGTTACAACTTCGGTTTGCAGCGAAACTGAACCCTGGTGGGTGAAATTGATCGCGTTGCTCAGCAGGTTGATCAGAACCTGACGGAGTCGTTTTTCATCGACTTCGACTCCCTCAGGCAAATATGAACCACGCTTGTCTTCAAACTGCAGCCCTTTTTCGTCAGCACGCAGTGACATCATGCCCGCTACGTTGTCTAGAAATGTTGGTAGATGCACGACCGTCGGCTGCAGCCATAATTTCCCTGATTCTATTCTGGCGAGATCGAGGAGGTCGTTAATCAGGGTTAGTAAATGCTGACCACTTCCCTGAATGACGGATAAACCTTCTACATGCGTGGTTGGTAGATTGTAGTCACGTCTTAGAATCTGCGTATAACCTAAAATGGCGTTCAACGGTGTGCGTAACTCATGACTCATGTTCGCTAGGAAATTGCTCTTGGCTTCGCTCGCGGCTTCGGCCGCGCGGCGATCCGCCTGGGCTTGTGCAAACAGCTGCGCATTGCGCTGGGTGAGCGACCGAAGGTTGGTCGTCATTTCGCCGAAGGCTAATCCTGCCTGTTGGAGCTGCCGAATGACGGCGTTGAATACGCTTGCCATCTGGCCGATCTCATCATCGGATCTTATCGATAGGACGCGTGTCGTAATAGTCAGATGGCGTGTCAAATCGCCTTGCGCGATAGCGGTCATTTCTGATGTTAGTTGGGGTAGGTCCAACTCTGCAATCTGACGGGCGACGGTCGTTACCTGATCGAGCGGACGGGTAATACTGCGCGTGATAATGTATCCAAACCCAAGGGCGGCGATAATGACCAGGCCCATGGTCAAGAGCAGCAGATTTTGCGTTTGCGAAGCTATCCGTTGTGTCGCGGCGGCAGCAGATTGGAAATCGGTAGCAACGTCGTTGGAGATCGCTGCACCAGCCTGACGTATGGCTGGCCCAACGATGTTTAGCCGCTGGGTAACAATCTGTTGTTGTTGGCTGAAGTTATCTTGGATTTCTATGAAACTCAGCGCGTATGTGTCAACGGCCGTTTCTGCATCTTGAGCCATTGTGCCATAGGCGGGATTTTGCGAAGCTTCATCAAGTTTCTGGAATGAGATTTGTGCGTTCTCATAGGAACGATTGAATTCGTCGATCCAATACGTGTCACCACTTTCAAGGTATTGAAAAGCGGCAATACGCATAAGCAGCAGTTCGCGCTGGACGTTTCCTGCTTGATACGAGGTGTCCGCATCTTCAGAGAAAAAGGAGTTTGCCCGGATTTGTTCCAGCTTGATGTCAGCCAGCCGCCCTTGTTTATCCAGCGTGACCAGCAGGTCTCGATTGCGCTCGTTGAGCAGATTGATCACATCAGTGAAATCATCCCCATAGGTCTGAATACCACTCTTTATGGTTTCTAGATGTTCAACTCTTTCTGCTTTGCGAATATTTTGGTCAGCGAGTTCAAGGAGTTGGCTAAAACTATTGTACTCGGCACGATAGCGCTCGAGATCATCCGGATTCTGCTGATCCATGTACTGCAGGGCGTAGTAGTGCGTGGCCCAAACATCAGCTACAACTTGATCCGCCAGATGCTGCTCAGCGGCCAGGTTCTCAGCCAGATCTGTTACCGTCCTGTTGATCGCCTGAATACGGAGAAGGACCATCAGAATGACTGCGCCCATTAACAACAAGGCAATAACATAGCCAATCAAAATCTTGGTGCCTACCCTGAAATTACTGAATGAATTGACCATAGGGTTCCCCGCTGGGTATTCGTCTGACTGCTGTGACTTCGTCACAAGCGGCTTGCAATTATTTGGTGTCAGGATCGGTACTGCCGTGAAGGGTCGGATGCTTCTTTGCGCGAGAGCTACAGCGCAGTAAGACCCTCTTGCAAGGCGTAGAGAGCGGCCTGCGTCCGGTTGGCCAAGTGCAGTTTGCTCAATATATTGCTGATATGAAATCGAACCGTACGAATGGAGATAGTCAACTGTTGGGCGATTTCTTTGTCAGTGAGGCCCTGTGCGACGAGCCGCAGCACGCCAAGCTCGCGCTCTGTCAAAGGTGTGTTGGTTGGCGGCAGCGCAGAGGGGCGGCTGATTTCGTCGATAAGCTTGCGGGCAATCGTTGGGTGTAAAGATATCTCACCTTGCTGTACATCACGTATCGCCTGCAGCAAGACTTCGGGCGGAGCATCTTTTAGCAAATAGCCCAATGCGCCAGATTTGATCGCGGGAAACACCTTATCATCTTCCGTAAAACTGGTTACCACCAATATCTTGGCCTCAGGATTCTCCTTCTTGATGACACGGATCGCCTCAAGCCCGTCCATTCGCGGCATCACCAAATCCAGTAGGATAACGTCCGGCTGAAGTGTCGCCGCCATCGCGACTGCTTGCAGGCCGTCTTCAGCAGCGCCGACCAGCTCTAGATCCTGGATATTGCTAAACATGGCAGCCATGCCTTCGCGTACAACCGGGTGGTCGTCAGCAACAAGGATACGGATTGGTTGGTTAGTGTCCACTTGCGATTTGCTCCTTACCAGGCGGCGCTGCAGGCAGCGTCAATTGAATCGAGACACCTTGAGCAGGCGCAGATTTAACTGCAAACTCTCCTCCCAGCGACTCCGTGCGTTCGCGCATTGTGGCCATGCCCATTCCGCCCCGTTTTTTGCCGGAGTCAGGTCCGAAACCTATCCCGTTGTCGACAATAGACAGTTGGACAACGGCCGTGTTAACCTGCAGTTGAACAGTTATCGCGGTCGCGTTGGCGTGCTTCAATGCGTTGTTGAGAGCTTCTTGAGCAATGGCGTAAAGCGATTCCTCGTAATCTTCTGGTAAATCAGCCTCTTCTTCGACCAACAACTGTGTCTTGACACCGGCGCGTCCCTCTACCGAATCGAGCCGCAGCTGCAGGGCACCAACCAACCCTTCTTGGTCAAGCTCCGGCGGGCGTAGTTCAAAGAGCAGCAGGCGCAGTTCTTTCAGTGCCTGCCGGGCGGTTTCTTCGAGACGGGTCAGATACAGTTCACCCTGTGTGGCGTTGTTTAGCCGGTAGGCGTCTTTCCCAGCCCGAGCAAACAGGTTGATGCTATACATAAGCTGGGTAACGGAATCATGCAGTTCGCGAGCGAGCCGGCTGCGTTCTTCCAGCATGGCCGCCTGCTCGGCTGCCTGGCGTAGCCGCGTGCTTTCAACGACGATGCCTATGTGATCGGCGATGGCTGTCAAAAGGGTTATGGGATCCGTATCGACGGCCAGATCATGGGCAGAATCCGTGTAGACGCTCAATGCTCCCAGTACGCCGGATCCGGCGCGGATAGGCACGCCAAAATAGCCTACCCGTCTATCTGGAACAACGTGGGGAGGTGGCGTTAAGTCAGCGGTTATTATCTGATCTTGACTTACAATCCTGGCGGCCAGTTCATCCCCTAAAAGGCGAGCATCATCGTCGCCGGAAAAACCAACCTGGGCCGCCAACGATAATGGCTCCTCTGCCAGGTAGATGGCGCCGCGCTGAAGTTGTGTTAACTCCAGCACAGCCTCCAAGGCGCGAGCCAATATGGTTTCAAGGGTAAGTGATTTGCCAGCGAGCGCTGTCACTTTGTAGAGTCCGGCCAATTCACTGTTTCGACTTTGGACGAGTTCTCCAAGTTCCGTCGCCAGTTTACGGCTTTCTGCTTCAGCCTGACGACGTTCCACGATCTCCGCTTCAAGTTTGGCATTGGCCTTGGCCAACTCAGCGGTGCGCCGCTTAACCTGCAGTTCCTGTTGTTCGTTGGCTTCTTGAAGGGCAGCGGCCGTTTTCTGCCGGTCTTGAATTTCAATTTGCAGCCGTTCATTCTGTATTTGCAGTTGAGCCTGCAAATTACGAACGGCCAGGTGCGTCTGGACGCGCGCGAAAACTTCCTCAATATGAAAGGGTTTGGTGATGTAATCGGCAGCGCCGACCTCAAAGCCACGTAACTTATGAACCGTGTCATTCAGAGCCGTCATAAATATTATGGGGATATATTTCGTTGCCTCATCCGCCTTCAAGCGCCGGCATGTTTCGAAGCCATCCATTCCCGGCATCAACACATCTAGCAAAATGATGTCCGGCTTGAAATAGGCAACGCGTTTCAAGGCGGTCGGGCCATTCTGGGCCATCATGATTTCAAAGCCCAGACTCTCAAAGTAGCTATATAACGTGTCGAGGTTGGCAGGGGTATCGTCGACTAAAAGAATCGTTGGGTTCTTAAAGCCTGCTGGAAATGAGTTTTGAACGACTTTTCCTACATTCATCGTCGTGAATCATCTTGCCGCCATCACGCAGTCCGTTAACGGTGGGAACGCCAGTCGCGCCTGGCAATTGAGGGTCTTCCACAGATTATACTTCGCTACCAGGTTAATTTCACCCGCCCAATGAGATCGGCATTTCTGATGATCAACCTGTCATATTTGACAGGTGTTCTATGCCGGATATGACAGGACAGAGTCTTGATTTTGTCCCAGTGTTTACTCAACTAAGAACTGATAAGCTATCAGTAGTCTGACTCCAATGATTCCTATGAGACTCTGTTGAAGTCGAGGATCTGTTTTTGAGCAGTGCGACGCACATGAAAATTGAAAGAGTCATGTTGGCGCTTTTCGCAGCCGTTAAAACATGTGGATGAATAACCGTTGTGGTCAGTTTTCCAGCAGTCTTTTCTGCGACAGCGTTTGAGAAGAAAAACCTTACGGAGCCGGGGATGAAGAGATGAACGAACAAGTGCCGGGTGCACAGATTGATGCTGTGGAACAAGTGACGCTAGGTGACAGATTAAGAAAGATCTTCTCCGCACGAGAAACAGGGGTTCTTATCGCACTGCTGCTAATGTGTCTAATTTTGTGGCAGACAACACCGTCCTTCTTGACCGTACGCAATTTACTTAACGTAGGCCGGCAGATCTCACTGTTGGGTATTATGGCAGTGGGTATGACGTTCGTGCTTATCGCCGCCGAGGTCGACCTTTCAGTCGGGTCCATTTACGCATTCTGTGGGCTGATTGCCGGCATGTTTATTGTTGACGGGTGGAGTCTTCTGCCCGCTCTAATCGTAGGGTTGGGCGCCGGAATCGTCATCGGATTTATCAATGGGTTCGTATCTACGTACGGCAAACTGCCATCGTTCATCACAACGTTAGGAATGATGAGTGTGATTCGTGGCGCAGCCTTGGTGATCACCGACGGCCAGCCGGTCACGATCAACGCTTCATCCGGCGCGGATGCAGCGACACTGGAGGCGTTCTACTATTTGGGGCAGGGGCAGCTTTTCAACTTGATCCCCATGCAGTTAATTTTCTTCATCATTGTGTCTATTACAGGCTGGTTCCTGCTCTCACGAACGACGTTTGGGTTCAAGATCTACGCGGTTGGTGGCAGTCCCAAGGCAGCGCGTGTTTCGGGCATCAAGGTCTACAACATAAAGATCTGGGCTTTTATCATCATGGGGTTCCTCAGTTCCCTAGCAGGTATTTTGAGTCTGGCCTTCCTACCCAGTGGTCAGGCGGGCCGTACCGGAGTGGGGCTGGAATTGGACGTGATCGCTGCGGCAATTGTCGGGGGGTCATCTCTGGGTGGCGGTGAAGGAACCATACCAGGGACCATTCTTGGCGTATTTATCATTGGTGTTCTACGTAATGGCTTGGTCCTGCTGCGTATTTCACCTTTTTGGCAAGAAGTAGTCATCGGGGCAATTATCATTCTCGCAGTGGGCCTCGATAAATGGACTAGCAGCCGCCGAGGCCGATAAGGTATCGCCGGCGGCGAGGAGGTGCAGAAAAGTATTTGAAGCGTTTCTTGCGTGATTTTATAAGGAGTGAGTAAGGCTTTCTTTGATTTAACGTGTGCTCACAATGATGAAGGAGAGAACTTGAAATGAAGCAATATAGAAGTGTGTTGAAAGTACTGTTAGTTCTGCTGGCAGCGGCATTTATCATCAGCGCCTGTGGCAGAGCGGACGCTCCCGCGGCAGAAACGGTCGAGCAGCCTGTAGAAGAGCCGGCTGTAGAACCTACCGATGAACCTATGGAAGAGCCGACTGAGGAGCCTATGGAAGAGCCGGTTGAAGAACCAGTCGAAGAACCCATGGAAGAGCCGGCCGAGGAACCAGCCGAAGAGCCGGACAGCGATGGCTTTATGCTGGATCCTAACATTGCGGCGAATGTTGACAGCGGCGAGACATTGAAATTCTATGTCTCTTATCATGATGTCTCCAATGAATTTGCGCCATTCCTGAAGGCCGGTGTGGAGAATGCAGCGGCCGAACTGGGCGTGTCAGCGGAGTTCATTGGTCCGGTTGGTGCTGACGCGGAAGCGCAGCTGGCTGAACTGGAGAGTCTGGTAGAAGCAGGCGCGGATGGCGTTGCTATCTCATCAGTTAGCACGGATGCTCTGGCGCCTTTCATCAACCGCCTGATCGAACAGGGCGTTCCAGTTGTCACCTACAACACGGACAACCCCGAGAGCAACCGCCTGGCCTTTGCAGGGCAGGATCTGGTCACGTCAGGTTATGAAGCTGCGAAAGTATTGGCCGAATTGATGGATGGCGAGGGTGATGTGATCATCACAACGCTCGATGCCGCTGCGCAATGGTCGATCGACCGCGAAACCGGCGCCCGCGAAGGCTTCGCCGAATATCCGGGGATCAATGTATTGACGACCGTGAATACGGGAACGGAACCTCAGGAGATCTACGCCAATGTCGAAAATGCGATGTTGGCCAATCCGACGGTTGCCGGCATCCTTTCGCTGGAATGCTGTTCCACCCCGCCGGCGGGCGAATATGTGAAACGCAACGGCCTGGGAGACGAGGTGACCGTGGTTGGTTTTGACGAACTACCGGCCACTTTGGAGCTCATTCAGGAAGGGTTCATCGCCGGCAGCGTCAGCCAGGCGCCTGAGCGCCAGGGGTATGAAGCAGTCAATATGCTGTATCAGTTCTTGAGTGGGGAAATGTTGAGTGACGTCGATACAGGTATCGAGGTTATTGACCTTTCCAATCTTGATAAGTATCTCAGTGGCGATGGAGAGGCTGCAGAAGAGGAGATGGCGGGAACTACCCTTGCCGACTTCCCGCTGGATCCCGACATTGCGGCGAATGTTGACAGCGGCGAGACATTGAAATTCTATGTCTCTTATCATGATGTCTCCAATGAATTCGCGCCATTCCTGAAGGCCGGTGTGGAGAACGCGGCGGCCGAACTGGGCGTGTCAGCGGAGTTCATTGGTCCGGTTGGTGCTGACGCGGAAGCGCAGCTGGCTGAACTGGAGAGTCTGGTAGAAGCAGGCGCGGATGGCGTTGCTATCTCATCAGTTAGCACGGATGCTCTGGCGCCTTTCATCAACCGCCTGATCGAACAGGGCGTTCCAGTTGTCACCTACAACACGGACAACCCCGAGAGCAACCGCCTGGCCTTTGCAGGGCAGGATCTGGTCACGTCAGGTTATGAAGCTGCGAAAGTATTGGCCGAATTGATGGATGGCGAGGGTGATGTGATCATCACAACGCTCGATGCCGCTGCGCAATGGTCGATCGACCGCGAAACCGGCGCCCGCGAAGGCTTCGCCGAATATCCGGGGATCAATGTATTGACGACCGTGAATACGGGAACGGAACCTCAGGAGATCTACGCCAATGTCGAAAATGCGATGTTGGCCAATCCGACGGTTGCCGGCATCCTTTCGCTGGAATGCTGTTCCACCCCGCCGGCGGGCGAATATGTGAAACGCAACGGCCTGGGAGACGAGGTGACCGTGGTTGGTTTTGACGAACTACCGGCCACTTTGGAGCTCATTCAGGAAGGATTCATCGCCGGCAGCGTCAGCCAGGCACCTGAGCGCCAGGGGTATGAAGCAGTCAATATGCTGTATCAGTTCTTGAGTGGGGAAATGTTGAGTGACGTCGATACAGGTATCGAGGTTATTGACCTTTCCAATCTTGATAAGTATCTCAGTGAATAGCAAGGTATAGTTACCTATGCCGGTTGGTGGCGCAGTATACTGCGCCACCAACCGGGACAGAACAAGGAACTATCTTCTCATGGCGAATACGGAAGATCCCATCATTCAGCTAAACGGCATCAGCAAACGATTCCCTGGGGTTCAGGCGCTTGATGAAGTGCGTCTTTCTGTTAATCGAGGAGAGATACATGCAGTCGTTGGGGAGAATGGCGCCGGTAAATCAACCTTGATGAATATCCTGGCCGGAGAACTTCATCCGGATGATGGTGAAATCATCTTTTCTGGTGAGCCTTGCAAGATCCCTGATCCCTACACGTCACAAAAGATGGGCATCAGTGTCGTCTATCAAGAGCTGGCGCTGTGCCCGAATCTGAATATTGCGGAGAATATTTCGCTAAATGCCGCAGCTGCGGCTCATTCACTTGGCCTGGTAAATAGGAACGGTTTTGACCGCACTGCCCGCCGCGTACTCGCCCGCCTGGGTATGGAGGGCGCTGATCTGAGACAACCCGTGGGGCGTCTGGCGGTGGCGGAGCAGCAAATGGTCGAAATTGCCAAAGCGATTTCGGGTGAGGTGAAAGTATTGATCCTTGATGAGCCAAATTCGGCATTGTCGCAAGAGGAAAGTGAACACCTTTTTTCAGTGCTGCGACAGCTTCGGGCTGACGGGGTTGGCATTATTTATGTTTCTCACCGGTTGGAAGAAGTTCTTGCCATCTCGGATCGCGTCACAATTTTGCGTGATGGGCAGTACATTGACACAGTGCCCGCTGATGAAATCACGGTTGACGAGCTCATCGGGCGGATGGTCGGCCGTGTGGTGGATGACCTTTACCAGCGGACCAGCGACTTAAGTGTCCAGGACGAAGTCCTTTTTGCAGTCAAGAACTTGGGCAGCGATGGGCAGCTGGCGGATATCTCGTTTGAGCTGCGCAAGGGCGAGATACTGGGTATTGCAGGGCTGCCGGGCGCCGGGAAAGACGACCTGGTTGAGTGTTGTTTCGGGCTGCGCAAACACAGCGGCGAAATCGAAGTCTTGGGTGCCGCTATCGAGATCAATTCTCCAGCACAAGCGATAACTCATGGGTTGGCTTTTATACCCGCGGACCGCCGCGAAGCAGGGGCACTTTCCTTGATGGGTGTCAAAGAGAATATTGTCGCTGCCAATCTGGCTGATGTCAGCAGGGCCGGTGTGTTGAGCCGGCCGAAAATTGACGACGTTGGGCAAGATTATGTAGAAAGACTAGATATTCGCGTAGCTGGCCTAAACCAGAAAATGGCGACATTGAGTGGTGGCAACCAACAAAAGACGATCCTGGCCCGCAGTTTGGTTACCGGCCCCGCGATTCTCATCCTGCACGAGCCTACACGCGGCATAGATGTTGGCGCCAAGGCGGAGATTTATGGCATTCTTCAGAAACTGGCGGGAGAAGGCGCGGGGGTACTCGTTGTCTCATCTGAGCTGCCGGAATTGATCGGGCAGTGTGATCGCATATTGGTGCTGCATGAAGGCCGAATCACCGGGGAATTTGACCGGGCGGAAGCTGAAGAAGAACCCATTCTGGCCTGCGCCATGGGCCAGAGCACCCATCTAAAGAATTGAGGTGGATAAGCCCCAGCGGTTACGGGGTAGATGTCGATAAGGAGGAGATTTATGACTCAACCGATAATTACGATTGTTGGAAGTTTTGCCGTGGGTATGACGCTGCGTACGAGCCGTATGCCCGTGTTTGGGGAAACGCTGCTTGGTTCCGACTTTGACATGGGGCCGGGTGGCAAAGGGTCCAACCAGGCGGTGGGGAGTGCGCGTCTGGGTGCGAATTCCTATTTTGCAGGCATTATTGGCAACGACAAACTTGGAGAGATCGCCACGGATCTGTATGCTGCTGAAGGGGTTGATACCAGCTATTTGCAGATCAGCGATCAGATGGCGACGGGTGTTGGTTTCATCATCCTCAATCAGGCCGGGGAAAACGGCATCATTTTAGATATGTCGGCCAATGAGCTAATGGACGCCGCTTTCGCAGAGACTATCGAAGATCAGATCGCGGGCAGCGACGTGGTGATGTCGGTTCTTGAGATACCAGCCGGGGCTGCCATTCGGGCCATGGAACTTGGCAAAAAACATGCTGTGAAGACGATTCTAAATCCGGCGCCGGCGCAACCGCTGCCACCCGAGGTTTTTGCGAACATCGACTATCTCACGCCTAACGAAACCGAACTGCGCATTTTGCTGGACTTACCTCCAGATGATAAAACGCAGACCTATGTGCTGGCGAAGAAATTACGCAGCTATGGGGTCGGAAACCTGATCGTTACGTTGGGTGATGAAGGGGCCCTTGTCCTGACTGAGGCCGGGGTGGAAAAAGTACCAGGACTGACGGTAGACGTGGTTGATTCGACGGGTGCAGGGGATGCTTTTAATGCTGGGCTGGCTGTGGCCCTGGCTGCGGGTAAACCGCTCGTGGAAGCTGTTAAGTATGCCAACTGTGCCGGAGCCATCGCCTGTACACGCCTGGGCGTCATTCCATCTCTGGGTACGAGCGAGCAGGTGGAGCAACTCTACGCCGAAAAGTATGGATAACAAGAATTGCAAAGGAGAGAAAAGCAAATGAAACGTGGGAAACTGTTAAATGCGGAGCTTAGTCACGCTGTCGCGTCGATGGGACACGGCGATCTGATGATAGTTTGTGACGCTGGGTTCCCGATTCCGAGTGACGCATGGCGGATCGATTTGGCGATTGTGCAGGATGTCCCTGATTTGGAAACTGTCCTGACCGCCATCAACGATGCTTTTATACCGGAGACTGTATCGTACGCGGCAGAAATGGCTGAGAATAATCCCCCGCTGTTGGATACGGTGAAGCAGCTTTTTGCCGCAAGCGAGCATGTACCGATTCCTCACCAGCAGATCCTGTCGGAAATGGCGGCCAAGGCGAAAGTGATTGTACGCACGGGAGCCTTCGATCCGTGGGGAAACATCTTGCTCTATTCTGGGGTTGACGCGCCTATCTGGTTTAGCAAGCCAGGGCTCAAAGTGCCGGAAGCGTACCAGGAAATCGTTGAGCGGATGCAGGATGACGGCTAATGAGAGCGTAGCCAAGCGTCTGTTGAAATCTATGCGTTCAGTGTAACGAATTGCCCGGCGTTTCGCCGGGTTTTGCTTTTCAACCAGATCAATGTAGCAACTACAGCACAGCGCTGCCTGTTGGAACGGCCGGGTTATTGACAGCGTGTTGATTCGTTTTTCCGGCAAACGGCCGTTTTGTTCCGGCGAAAAGGAGCGGGCAGCAGCTTGGCTAGACGAATCCCCACAGGCCGAAGTCGCGGTAGAGACGCGCGCTGTCGACGAAGATGCCGGCGTCGATGCCCTGGCGGATGGCAAGCATGGTTCGGACAGGATCGGGGTCGATCCAGAGGCTTGAAGCGGGGGTGATCACGCCGGCATCTACCAGCCGCTGCAAGAGCGCCTGGTGATCCGCGGGCTGCTCAGAGAGCGCGTAGACAGCCGTGTCCGCAAACCATGTGGACAGCCCATTTTTTTCGATGATGACGGCCGTCTGTTGGGGCGGGTAATTGGATACCAACCACAGCTCAAAACGATGCTGGACAGCGTCGAGCAGGTCAGCCATCCCCGGCAGAAGCTGTTGATCGGGCGTGGTGGAGACGACGGCGCCGTCCAACCAGAAAACGAAACGGGTGATGCGGTGCATGGTCACTCTCCCATGACCTGGACGATAACGGTGCGCGGGCGCTCTTGTGGATCCATGTCGACCAAGACGATCTCTTGATAGCTGCCGATCAGCAGCTCGGCCTCAGCAAGCGGGATAGTGACGGAAACGTTGAGCAGTGCTGTGCGCACGTGGGCGGCGCCGTTGGCATCATAGCCGCGCAGATGATGTTTGTACGCATAGGCCGCGGGCACGATGCCTTCAAGCACGTCCTGCAGATCAACCAGAATACCGACCTCGTGCTCGATGATCAGAACAGCGCCGGTGGTATGCGTGTAATAAACGAGCACCGCGCCTTCACTGATGCCGGACGCCGCGATAACATGGCGCACGTCATCGGTGATGTTGAGCGCGTAGAAGTCGCCGTTGGTGGTGAAGGAAAGTTTTTCTGTGAAAACCATCTTTAGCGCACCAGGCTGACAAATTGGCGCACATTCTCGACGAGATCGGGGCCGCTGGCGTGAAGGCCGCCGCCAACCAGGAAGATCGCATTGTCGCCGTACATCTCGAGCAGTTCAGTCACGCGCTCGAACTTCATCCCCCCACCCGCACAGGGCATCGTTGCTTTGATCTGCCCCATGGGCACGCTGCAGCCGGCAATGACGCCGCGGCAGTCGTCCATGGTCGTCGGAAAACGACCGCCGTAATTGACGAAGATGGGCGAATCGGCCCCGGCCAGACGGTGCAGCTGGCCGTAATAGGCGTAGTAGGAGAAGCCACCTTCTGGATTGTGCACAAAATTCCCGGTGACCGTGGGGTGGCTCATCAGCGGCAGGGCAATGCGGTCATCCTCGGCGATTTCGCGCATGGCGTCAAAGCCGGTCAAAGCAGGGGCGATGAGCAGTGCGGACGCGCCCGCATTTTTGGCGAAGAGCGCGCGATCCAGGATCTGCGCGGCGGGACCGGTGATATTGGCGGCGTAAAGACAGTTTAGGCCTGTTTGCCGGTTGGCTTTGGCGACCGCTTCGGCAATGCGGGGGACGCGTTCTTCAAAAGAGGAAAATGGCAAATTGGTGATGCCGTGATCGTCCTTGACGATGTCAAGCCCGCCGAGAGCGCACTTGTAGGCCATATCGGCGAGCTGGTCGATGGACAGTCCCATCGGCTTAATCGCCGTGGCCAACAACGGCCGTCCGCTCACGCCGAGCAGCCTGCGCCAGCCATCCGGCCCGAATCGCGGTCCTTTGTAAAGGCGCAATAGGCTCTCCGGGAAGGTCATCTTTTCCACCGTGATGCCGGGGATCAAACTGGAGAGGCCTTGAATGACGTTCAGTAACTGCGGGAAGTCGGTTCCGGCGGTTTCGACGGCGTAGCTGATGGTAACTGTGTAACGCCCCGCTTCAATTTGTTCATACTGCTCAATCTGGCCGACCAGGCTGGTCAGGAGGTTGCTGTCGGGGATGAGTTGGGGCGGGAATTCAACGGTTTGTTCAACGGTGATGTTGCCGGCTTTGGTGCGAACTTCCGCGTCCGTTCCTGTAATCTGATACTGCACGTGGAAGCGATCGCCTGAGAGGCCGGGGACGTGCAGATCATTGGGTAAGGTTGTCATGGCTGTTTCCTTGTCTGGCTTTCTGACAGGTTGATCAATGGACATAGAGATCACAGAGGATTTCTTTGGTTCTGTGTTACGGCCGTTTCTCCGGATATAAAGCTAGTACGCCTTCTTCCGAGGCCGCGCAGATGCCCCGTTCGGTGATCAGGCCGGTCACCAGGCGGGCCGGGGTGACGTCAAAGGCGTAATTGGCGGCGGGGCTGCCTTCGGGGGTGAGCAGGACTCGCTTGATCTCGCCTTCATGGAGTCCTTGAATGGCGCGCACTTCCAGGCCGTCGCGCTGCTCAATCGGAACTTCCTTGACGCCGTCGCGCATCTGCCAATCAAAGGTGGATGAGGGCAAAGCGGTGTAGAAAGGGATGTCATTGTCGTAAGCGGCCAGCGCCTTGAGATAGGTGCCGATCTTGTTGCCCACGTCACCGGTATAGGTGGTGCGGTCGGTGCCGGTGATAACCAGGTCGACCAGGCCATGCTGCATGAGATGGCCGCCGACATTATCGACGATGATGGTGTGGGGGACGCCATGCTGTCCCAGTTCCCAGGCGGTGAGACGCGCGCCCTGATTGCGCGGGCGCGTTTCATCGACCCAAACATGCACGTCCAAGCCGCGGTCATGGGCGGCGTAGATGGGAGCGGTGGCGGAGCCGTAATCGACGAAGGCTAACCAGCCGGCGTTGCAGTGGGTGAGGATGTTGACGGGCCCGCCGTTTTTTCGTTCGCTGATTTCTTCAATAAGGGCGAGGCCGTGTTCGCCGATACGGCGGCAGAACTCGGCGTCTTCGTCGGCGATGATCTGGGCGGTGGCCAGGGCTGTTTCTATCTTGTTAGTGATATCGCCGGCGGCGGCGATGGCTTCCAACTGGCGGTCAACGGCCCAGGCGAGATTAACGGCCGTGGGACGGGTCGCTTTTAGTTTTTCGCCGTCAGCGGCGAGCGAGGCCATAAAGGCGTCTGCCGGGGCGTGCAGGGCGGCGATGTACATGCCGAAGCCGGCCGTGGCGCCAATCAGGCCGGCGCCGCGCACGTGCATATCCTTAATGGCGCGGGCCACGTCGTCGACGGTGATCAGATCCTCTACCACAAACTTATGCGGCAGATGGCGTTGATCGATAATCTGCACGACCCGGGGATCCGCTTCCTTGAGCCAGATTGTACGGTAATGTTCGCCATAGACGTTCATGTGAGAGCTCCTTCAACGATGTAACACAGTGGGGCATGTTGTGTGGGCAGGATACCAGCCTGCGCTTTTGTACCCGGTTGGGTGACAAGCCTTGATTCATACGTGCTGCCGGCAAAGGGTTGGCTGTTCATCGCTTTACGGCAACCGCCTTGAAAAATGTATAGCAGAAGACGCCGTCAGGTTCGGCCGTTCGAAGAAGATCTTCTATGCCGCGCTCGATCTCGGCCGTTTCGATCATGCCGGCCTCGACAGCGGATTCGCGTATGCCCTCAATCATCGCTGTAAAGGTGTTCCTGGTAAAGCCTTCGATGAGCTCGGGCCGGCTGCCATCGACATAGACCATGCGCGGCGAAACGTGCACATCGTCGAATCCGGCGCGTCTGATCAGCGGATAGAGCTCCCGGCCGATGTTGGCGTTGCCGCTCGCCTGCTTCTGTAGATCAACCTGGCATTGAATGGCCCTGCGCGCCTGGGCGCTGTCGGGATAGAAATAGGCGGACCCATGATCCCCTTCAATGACCGTGATTGATCCGCCCGGTTTGAGCAGCTGTTTGAGCGCGGTGAGCGCTTCTAGCGGCCGGGCAAGATGTTCGAGGACGAAGCAGACGAACAGATGATCAAAAGTGTCCGGCGCAAAGCGCAGATTGAAAATATCGCCCTGTTCGACGTGGACATTGGTAAACCCGGCCGTTTCAACGCGCTGCCTTGCTTCGGCGACTGATTCTTCGGAGATGTCAACAGCGGTGATGGCGGCTTGCGGGCTGTTTTTGGCCAGCGTAACGGTTTGTGCGCCGACACCGCAGCCGGCCTCCAGGACTTTGCTGCCCCCTGAATAGATGGTGTCTGAATGCAGCAGATCGACAAGCGTAGCGGCTTGATCTTGAAGACGGATATTTTCCCTGGGATCGTAGCCGTGGACGTATTGATTGTTCATTGCAAATTAGTGTACATGTGCTTGATTTGTTTGCAAAACGTGTTGGATATGCTGGGATTTTTGGCGGCGTGTGGGTTGTTTTTGCGGCGGGAGGAAATGGGGGTCCTATTGAGCAGGACGATTTCGAGCAACCGATATTTCTTGCTGGCTTGATGCGGTTTTGTATGCTGTGTGACGGCCGTGGTAAAGGTAGAAAAACTGGAGGTTAACTCTTGCTTGCCGAGACTGTTGTTGAATCGGCGTATTCCGTATTCTGTGTAAATCCCTTCTTACATCGAGCTGCCAATTTCAACCACAATCTCTGGCTGGGTAGACTTTGTCAAGAATCCTTCCAACGCGTCGTATGGTGCAGCGATCGGATGGCGGTAGATTATTCATCGTGATGTTTACCAGGGCATCTTCGAATGAGTACGCATGATTCTAGCTAGAACCCCGGGCAACCTCAATTAAGGGAACCCTGGAGATAGACGCTAGCTCCCTCTTGAGTGAGTCGACCATAACGTCCACGCCAGGCGCCTTGCCGAGTCCAAAATCCTCAGAAGAACTGGTGAGCAGAATGAGATCTGGCCTGGCTTGGGCCAAGACGTAGCCCAGCGTAAGTGGTGTAAGTGTCTCTTGAATATCAATTGCGGGGATCAACCCTTCTTGAACGGCATAAGGTTTCTCATACGGGCTACATGTAATAATTGTCATGGAAGGATCTTTTTTAAGCTGGCGCAGAACTTGTGTCCCTACTTTTCCAGCGCCGACGACCAGGATGCGCATCTTATCACCCTCCTCTAAATCAAATTCAATGCGGCAATGAGGTAAAAGGACAAGCCCAGGATAAAGGCGCTGATCACCGTTGCCACCAGACCGTAGCGCATCATGTCCCGCGGTTCGACAATTCCGCTGGCGCCCACTAAAGCCATTCGACCGGACGCCGATGGCAAGGAATACCCAAAAGTCGTGGCCAGGGTGACGGCCAAAACCAGCAATACGGGATTGAGCGTTGGATCGGTCAGGGCCAGGCTGATGAGGATGGGCACGAAAACGGCGGCAATGGTGGTATTGTTCATGACATTGGTTAACAGGGCTGAAATAAAGATCAACAGCAGAATGCTAATTAACATTGGAGGACCGGAAACGACGGGGCGAATCAGCTCTGCAACCCAATCGGTGGCTCCGGAGCGGGTCAGCGCGGCCCCTAGGGCAAGACCTGCGCCAATCATAAAAAAGATACCCCAGCTTACACCCTTAATATCTTCCCAGTTAATGATATTGCGAATGGCCAGGTAAGATACAGCCATTACGGCTACCATGGCTGGCGCCAGTAGCGTGCTCGGTAAGCGTAACGCTGGTTCAAGGAACGAACCACCCACCCACAGGATGATGGTCACCAGCATGACCACAGCGAGCTCCCGCTCGGCGCCTGACATTGGTCCCATTTCTTGCAGTTGTTGGCGGACGGTCTCAACATCGATATGGTCGACGTCTACTTTGATCATTTTTAGAAGCAGCAGCCAGGTCACCGGAAATAGCAAGAGGAAAGCCGGCACGCCGTAGACCATCCAATCTACGAAAGTAAAGGGGGCGATCTCTCCCAAGAAGCCGGCGGCGACTGCATTGGAGCCTGCCCCCATCACCGTGGCCATTCCACCCAAGCTGGCGCTATAGGCGATTCCCATGACCAATAAGATCAATAATCCTTTGGCCTTTTGTGGATCGGGAACCTGGGAGGCAACGGTGAGGGCTACGGGGATCAAGACGGCGGCTGTCGCCGTGTTCTCAACCCACATTGAAAACAGACCGGCGATCAGCATGATGGCTAGGAGGATGCGCGATACTTTCCCGCCGGCCACTACCAGGGTTTGGAAGGCGAGACGGCGGGTGAGCCCATGTTTTCGCAGCCCCTCGGCGATGAATAGGCTGGCCAAAATGAGAAAAACGACTGGGCGAGAGAAGGGCTCGAAGGCCTCCGTCGTATTCGCTACACCCAAAGCGACCAAGGCCAGGGGGACCATGAGGGCAGCAATCGGCAGCGAGACCGGTTCCAGGGCCAGGATGCTGCCGGTGAAGACGAACGCCGCCAGGGCATTTTGTCCGGCTGCAGTCAATCCGTCGGGCCGGGGAAGCAGCAGAACGATAGTAGTTAAAAGCAGAACCATCCCAAACCGCCCGACAAAGCGGCGCATGCCGCGCGCTCCGGCGGCGACGTGCGGCTGCAGGACGCGCAGAGGCTCAAAAAACGGCGGGTCGGCCGTTTTCTCATTTGGTTCTGGAGGTGGTGGCGGCTGAGAAAGCTGACTGGCAATTGGAGCAACCAATACGACTGTACTGACTAATAAATCAGCCACGTACCCCACCAGCGCCCGTGTGTTTTGGCTACTCCACTCAGCATCTACTTGCCTCACAGCTTCTACAGCAGCCTGGCAGTGAAGGCAGTCAGCCAAGTGTGCTTCAACTGCCTCGCGTTCGGCCGTTGTTTGTTGGCCGGTGGCATAATCAACGGCGTTAATATGTTGGCCCTGACTATCACTCATTAACCGGCTTCTTCCTGTGTCTCGTTTGCCCCTTGTTGGTTCTTAACCACAGGCGGTTCATCTTCCGCACCAAGCCGCACCACCTCGTCAATCAACACGACATTCGGTAGTGAGATCTGCCCCTCGCTTGTATCAAGAAGGGCTTTGGTTGCTCCTATTCGTACCAACCGGCCACTGAGATCGTCAACAGAGATCGTCTGGCCGGGGCTGAATTCCTCCCGGGCGTGGAAGCCAGCCATAATGCCATGGGCCAAATGACGGTTACCCAGCCCAAAGGCCAAGGCTAAACCAAAGGCGACGGCCGCAACCGTGATGATGATGATCGTCGTCAAGATAGTCGTCTCGACGCCAAGCTCATCCAGGGCAAGTATCACCGCTACGAGCAAGATACTATAACGAACGGCCTGGCCCATCACCCGGCCGCTCGGCATATTGGACCGTAACAACACAGCGGTAACGGCATCTCCAACGATACGGGCGATGAAGGCGCCTATCAGGAAGATGGCTGTGGCGGCGACAAGCCTGGGCAAGAAAGCGAAGAAACTGTTCAGGGCGGAGGTGACTACATCCGTTAAGCCCAGCGCCCCGAGAGCCAGCAGGATGAAGAAGATCAGGATCAGCCAATAGATGATGCGCGCCAACAAATATGACAGCGTGCTTTGCACCCCTATATTGATCAGGCCTTGAGCGATTCCCGTGCGCTCGGCAAGGCGGTCGAAGCCCAGCCGGCGCAGAAGGCGGAAGACAACAGCCTGGCCGATACGGGCAACCAACCAACCAAAAAGCAGCAACAATAGAGAACCCAGTATCGCTGGCAGCCATGTAGCCAGGCTGGACTGAATCTCATTGAAGGTTTCGACCCAAAAATCTTGATCCCAGAACATAACTCCTCCTCGTAATCTAAGCATATCTGATGCCGGTATGCTTCACATCGGCGTAATGACGGAATGTTTCGTGCAACAAATAGCCTATCTTGCTTTCAAAGCCTGGTTGGCAATAGAGAAAGAGCCCGCAAAAATCCTCAGGAACAACCACTTAAATCTGGCCAGGACATACCGGTGTTTTGCGCGAGACAGCCAAATCAAGACTGCTGCCTCAACAAAGGTTTTCGCCCTCCCCCATTTCCCCCATGATCTTCAAAAAACGGCGTACGATCTCCTGCACTAAATCGTCAACATCCTGTCCGGCCAGCGGCACCTGACCGCCTGCCATCGTGCCATGTCCACCCGCTTTCCCTGGAGAAACAATCACCTGCTGCACGAGCAAACCGGCATCCTGTCCCATGGCCTCGGTACGGATGGAGAGATGCAGGGTCTGATCATGAATACCAAGGCAAAGCACGGCCCGCGCACTATCCAGTCGGACCAGCAAATCGGCCATTTCCGCAGCCAGGTCCGGGCGATGCATCGTCCCCAAATTGGCGACGATGGATTGGTCGTAAACCTGCGCTGCATGCAATCCCTGGCTAAATGCTTGAAAATACGCCTTCGATAATCCAGCCTGTTCAATTTGAATCAACTTACTGTGATCAATTTGTTCTAAGAGTCTTAGGTATACAGCTATATCTGCTGGGGATGTGCCGCGTGACAGGCTGCGCGTATCCGTCTTGAGACCATAGAACATGGCCGTTGCCAGATCTGAATCAGGCTCTACGCCTGCAGCCTCCAGGTATTGATATAACAGAGTGACTGACGCGCCTATTTCTGGCTGGACATCAACGTAAAGCACCTTTTCTAACGCTGTGCGAACAGGGAGATGATGGTCAATGACGATCTGGGCGGTGGTGCTGGTGGGCAAGCGATTGTTTCCTGCCCCTGGTTGGCTGTCTATCAGGGCCACAGATGAATATTGATCCAAATCAGCTAATATATCACTGTGTTCCCATTCGGCAGTCAAAAGATTGAGCATAGCCCGATTCTCCGCCCGCAGAACCAACCCACTGTACAACAACCGGCTGGGGATATTCCAGGCTGATTTGAGCAGCGTTGCAAACGCTTTACCAGAGGCCAGTGCATCCGGGTCTGGATTATCATGCGTAAGAATTAGCACTGGTCCGGCACCAGCCGCACTTCTCAAGTGGTCCAGGAGGTCTTGGTCGAGAGGCCTGTAAATCATTTATGCGAACTCACGTCTAGACAAAACAGCAATCATGACTGCCGCGCCTGTTCATTAAACATGACAGGTCCGTAGGGGACATCAGGATCCATCTGCAGCACCATTCGGCCGTCCGAGAAGGCGCGCACATTACCATCAGTGGCTGAGACAACGACGGCTGTGGCAGTTGTACACGCTGTAACAGCTGCAGCGGCTGTATGCCGTGCTCCCAGGCCCGCGGGCAGCTGCAGCTCGACATCATTTGGCACTAAGAACACGCCCGCAGATTGTATAAAGCCATCTCCGCGAACAACAAAGGCGCCATCAAGTTTAGAGAACTCCACCAACGCATCATGAATATCAGGGTTGGTCAGACGCCGGAGATGCTCCTCATGACCATGGAAAGGGTTGGGAACTAATTGTCTCGATCCCTCTAGTACATTGACGGAATCACCCAAGAGAAAGATCGCCCCGATGCGCCCACCTCCGCGGCGTACGACGCGCCCGATCTGGCAGGCGATTGCAAGTGCAGCTTCCAAAACATTTGGGCGGATACCATCGGTGAGTTTAACAAGGTCCGTAATCACTAATCGTTCGATGCCGGGATCTACATCGGTGAGGACAATGAGATCGCCTTCTTCAGGATAGACATGACTCCCAATGGCGCACATGACGAAATCACCTGTCGAGATTTTCCCTGACCTGGCAGCAACAGAAAGAACATGTCGCACCTGGCTGTACTTATCAGCCGCGTATAGGGGCAGACGAATGGTTTCTAAACCAGCTTCCGTCAGTAAAGCGTGTGTTTCCTCATTTACAGTGGTCGCTACCAACCGGGGGTGGAGTGACAGTCTCGCCAGATGTTGGACCAGAGCACCGCTATGTGTAACGCAGATGATCGCATTGGTCTGAACCGCCAGTGCCACCTGTTCCACGATCAGGGCCAGATCTGTTTCGGATCGGGTGATCATTTCTGAATTTATTCCCTGCACAAACTCGACCTCGCTTTTTCTACTAGGCCACAGCTAGAGGCGAAAGGATGCTGGGGCGCGTTGCCTACTGCGCAGCGTTCTACCTTGCGGAAACAAGAGCTAATATCCGGTTGTTAGATTCATTCTACCAGAAATAGAAGCGAAATGAACTGATCATTTGACCAAAGGCATATATGTCAATTGATCGATTTGGAAGAAACAATATTGAATTCCATTCTTTTTTCTGAAGCGTGATTATTCTGGGAAAAGGGGCCAGAAAATGGGCAAAAAGATCATCGATATAATGATTAGAATGATTGTCAACAGCGCCCCTACGCGCGCGTAATCGGTGAATTTGTAGCCGCCTGGTCCGAATATGAGCACATTCGCCTTATGGCCCACAGGCGTGAGGAAGCTGGTGGCTGCACCGATAACGACAGCCATGGTGAAGGTCTTGTAGTTGGCGCCGAGTCCAAAGGCGGTGTCCAAGGCGATAGGCATGACCAGTACGATGGCCGCCGCATTAGACATAGGCTGCGTGATCAGCGCTGCCAGCAGATATATCCCGAGAAGGGCGGCCCGCGGTCCGAAAGGGCCGAATATGCCAAGAACGATATTGGACAGGAATTCGGCCGTGCCCGTTTGAGCCATTGCCATGCCCAGCGGCAGCATTCCCGCCACCAGAAAAACCGTACGCCAATCCACGCTCTCGTACGCTTCTTCAATTGTCAGCGCGCCGGAAAGGATCATGATCATCGCCGCGATGACCATGGCTAGGGCGATATCCATGCCCGCGAAGATCGTCATCCCGATGGCCAGCAGCAGCGCCCCGACGGCGATCGGCGCTTTGTTCAAGCGGTACTGCTCGTGCTCCATCGGCACCAGCACCATAAGATCGCGCCCTTCTTGCAGTTCGTCAATGCGGTACTTCGATCCTTGTAGCAGCAGCATATCCCCGCCTTGCAGGAGCATGTCGCGCAGATGTTGGGTGATAACTTCGCCCTGGCGAGAAACCGCCAGCACTGAGAAGCCGAAGCGGTCGCGAAAATGAGCCTCTTCCATACTCAGGCCGACGAGATGTGAATTTGGGGCGACGGCGGCCTCAAACACTTCGATGTCGCGCGGCTCCAGGAAGTCAACGTCCAACTCCTGATTCACGTTTATCGTCAGTCCCAGCGATTTTCTGGCAGCCATGAGATTAGCAGCCGAGCTCTCCACGGCCAGCAGATCGCCGGCCCTGATCAACGTGTCGCGGTGCAAAGCTGGCTGGTCGCCATTTTCACGCTGCATGCCCAGTACATTGAAATCGTATTCCTCACCCAGGCGGGATTCAAGTAGGGTCTTGCCATTCAGCGGACTGGCATCTGTCACGTGCACCTCGGTGACGTAGCCACGCAGGCGGTCGATGTCCTCTTTGCCTCGTGCGCCCTCGCGCACAGGAATCAGGTGCCTGCCGATCAAGATCATATAGACAATGCCCGTGACCAGGACGACCGCACCCATGGGGGTGTATTCGAAAAAACCAAAACTGGGCAGCCCTGCTTCGGTCAGGATGCCCGCGGCCAGGATATTCGCCGGCGTGCCGATCAAAGTCATCATGCCACCCATCAATGAGGCAAAGGCAAGGGGTATGAGCATTTTTGAAACGGGCACTTTCGTGTGGCGCGAAATGCCGATCACCCCTGGCATCAACATAGCCACCGCGCCAACATTGTTCATAAAGGCCGAAATCACGCCCACGGTGAGCATAATCGTTCCGATAAGCCGCCCTTCACCGTCACCGGCGACCCTGAGAATAGCGCGGCCCATCGTGTCCGCCACGCCGGTCTTAAACAGACCGCCGGAGACCATGTAAACCGCCCAGACAGTAATAACGGCCGAATTGGAGAAACCGGAGAACAGTTGATCAGGTGGGATCAATCCCAAAACGCCGACGGAAATGAGGACGAGCAAAGCCACAACATCCACACGCAGCTTTTCTGTGGCAAAGAGGATCAGAGCCGCCAGGATGATAAGTAAGGTAAGGGCAATATCGAGCGTCATAGCAGCGAAGAAGGCCTAGTCCTCGAGTTTATCTATGGGCCACAGTCAAAGGAGAACGGCCGATAGTGGAACGGTTATCGTACCATAACTAGTATTCTACAATGAATGGGAGCGCATTGAAATGATCATTTGACCGAAGGCATTTACGTCATTTGACCAATTCAGGAAGAACAATGTTTGAAGGCGTACCGCTAAGATATCTATCCTGGTGATCTCAAGCTGCCAATTCGATTCCTGTATCTACCATCCGGTCCTGGACGAGACTTAGCAAGTTGGGTTGCATTTCGCCTCAGCAACTAAACCCGTCATCGTTTGCTCACGTTCAGGACGCATAGTCGGCTGTTTGATGGTCCAACCATGTAAACCGCTATCGGCGGGCATGAGACGCTGTCGGAGAATATCGGCACGCAGCTGCTGCGCACTACCTACCATTACTGGTTCCATACGGGTGAAGCGCATGCGGTGCGCCAGCAGTTGGGGCATGGGGAACTGCCGCAGTTTGTAGGTAACATAGGGTTGGCTGGCTATCAGGGGGAGTAAGCGGTTTTCACTGTTCAGTGGACAGCGGCTTGATGAGCACGATCAGGACACAGAGAGCGCAGAGAGGGTTTATTCCCCTGTTTGATGTCTCTGCTTTTCTAGGGTCACGCCACCCGGTGCATGTGATCCGGTCGTGATGGCGGGTTTTTCAGGTATAGTTTAGGCATGTCTAGTTTGAATACTATGCGAAGAAACCGGCGCATTCGCCCTGCCCTGTGGCATGTCCTGGCAGGCATGGGGGCCTGCCGCTGAGGGCGTTGTGTGGGCTGGTTTGTTGGCGCGAATGAAGCGGCATGGTGATTACTGTTTGGTTCTCGGTCGGGCTGCTGGTATTCGTGGGATTTTACGGGTGCGTTTATAGAAACAGGCTATTACTACTATGCGAAGTATATTGACTGGATTGTTTTGCGTTGTGCGGAACGGCCGTTTTTGCGACAATGGATTGAGCGCATAATCAACTGAACTGTGGGCGCCGGCAGGCTGCATTGCGCCTGCCGGCGCCCACATTCTGAATACCAAGAGGTCCTATGTCTGTTCATGAATTGGCGGGAAAGCCCGCCCCACCCGAAATCCTGGCCAATATTCCGCGGCTGATGACTGCTTATTACACGATTACGCCTGATGGCGCTGACCCGGCGCAGCAGGTCTCTTTCGGCACGTCAGGACACCGGGGGACCTCCACCAAGGGCAGCTTTAACGAGCAGCATATCCTGGCAATTGCGCAGGCGATCTGCGACTACCGCCAGGCAGCGAGATATACAGGCCCGCTTTACCTGGGCATGGACACGCACGCCCTATCGGAAGCGGCGCAGGCGACGGCCGTGGAAGTATTTGCAGCCAATGATGTGCCGCTGATGATCCAGGCGGATGCGGGCTATACGCCTACCCCGGCGGTTTCTTTCGCCATTCTCACTTATAACAACGGCAGGTCAGACGGCCTGGCTGACGGCGTGGTGATCACACCTTCGCATAACCCGCCGGAGGATGGCGGCTTTAAATATAATCCACCGCAAGGCGGCCCGGCTGATACGGGGACAACGGCCGTGATCCAGGATCGGGCGAATGAGATCCTGGCCGGCGGCCTGCGTGATGTGCGGCGCATGCCTTACGCACGGGCGCTGCGGGCGGAGAATGTTCATTTTCATGATTATGTGATGCCCTATGTGCGCGCGCTTGACCAGGCGATCAATATGGCAGCGATTGCCGAGGCGGGGCTGGCGATCGGCGTCGATCCGATGGGCGGCGCAGGCATCGATTATTGGGCGCCCATCGCCGATCTGTATGGGCTGAATCTACAGGTGACCCACCCTTATGTGGATCCTACTTTCAGCTTTATGACCGTGGATAGGGACGGCAAAATTCGCATGGACTGCTCCTCCCCCTATGCGATGGCCGGCTTGATCGATCTCAAAGATCAATTCGATATTTCCTTCGGCAATGACCCTGATTACGACCGGCATGGGATCGTGACCCGCAGCAGCGGCTTGATGAATCCCAATCATTTCCTGGCGGTGGCCATTCAATACCTGTTCCAGAACCGGCCCGGCTGGCGCGCAGACGCGGCGGTGGGCAAAACGCTGGTCTCCAGCTCGATGATTGACCGCGTGACGGCGCGGCTGGGCCGCCGGCTGGCGGAAGTGCCGGTCGGCTTCAAATGGTTTGTCGATGGGCTGCTGGATGGCTCGTACGGCTTCGGCGGCGAAGAGAGCGCCGGGGCCTCTTTCCTGCGCCTTGACGGCACGGTATGGACGACGGACAAGGACGGCATCGTCATGGATCTGCTGGCGGCGGAGATCACGGCTGTAACCGGCCGCGATCCGGGCGCCCACTACCAGGATCTGGAAGATGCGTTCGGCAGCCCACTCTATGAACGCAGCGACGCACCGGCCAGCCGCGCGCAAAAAGAGATATTGAAGAACCTTGCGCCCGAAATGGTGACGGCTGAGTCGCTGGCCGGCGAGCCGATCCTGGCCAAGCTGACCAATGCGCCGGGCAACGGCGCACCGATCGGCGGTCTGAAAGTGGTCACGGAAAACGGTTGGTTCGCCGCACGGCCATCGGGCACGGAGGAAATCTACAAGATCTACGCTGAAAGCTTTGAAGGCGCGGCGCACTTGCAGCAGATTCAGGAAGAAGCGCAGGCGATTGTCAGCAGTGCACTTGAGAGCTAGTCAGCGGTCAGCTGAGAAGCTGAGAAGCTGAGAAGCTGAGAAGCTGAGAAGCTGAGAAGCTGAGAAGCTGAGAAGCTGAGAAGCTGAGAAGTTCCTCTCCTTTACAACGCCCCCGCTCCTTATTATAATAGATTTGCAACTGCAAATCTTTGCAATAAGGAGCGTTTTTTGTCCCATAACGAGATCGATTACGACAAACGTATACGCGAGCAGGGCTACCGGCTGACGCCGCAGCGGCAGATTATCATGGATGCGTTGTGCGCGATTGGCGGCCACGCCAGCGTGAATGCTGTCTACGACAGCGTGCACGCGCAGTCGCCGTCGATTGACCGGGCGACGGTGTACCGGACGCTGCATTTCTTCCATGAACTACAGCTGGCTACGGCCTCGGAGATCGATGGCGAGACGGTTTACGAAGTGGCCGGCCCCGCAGCGCACCATCACCTGATTTGCCGCGTTTGCGGGCAAGAACAGACGCTGCACGACGAGGACCTACAGGAGCTGGTGTCTCACCTATCGGCCGCTTACGGATTTACGGCCGAACTGCAGCACCTGGTCCTGCCCGGCGTCTGCCGTTCCTGTCAAGCGGATCAGGCTGAGCAGCTGACAGGCTGACCAGCTTTGTCCAAGGAGTATTTGGATGACCCCCTACCCCATCGCGGCGCTGCTGCATATTCCCGACGGTTTTCTGAGTGTGGCTGTTTCAGCCGTTTGCTGGCTGCTGATCCTGGGCATGCTGGCTTATGCAGTGCGGGCGACGCAGCACAGGTTGGACGAGCGCTTGATTCCCCTGGCGGGGATCATGGGCGCGTTTATCTTCGCGGCACAGATGATCAACTTTCCGGTGGCCGGCGGCACGTCCGGCCATTTTATCGGCGCCGCGCTCGCTT
The DNA here is from genome assembly GCA_963767495.1 of uncultured Chloroflexia bacterium. Taxonomy (GTDB): domain Bacteria; phylum Chloroflexota; class Anaerolineae; order Promineifilales; family Promineifilaceae; genus JAACFF01. Next base: position 417,397 of record CAVYDY010000003.1, on the reverse strand, counting down.
TCATCGCCCTTGGCCCCTGGTTGGGCCTGTTGACCATGACGGCGGTCATCGCCCTGCAGGCGCTCTTGTTCCAGGATGGCGGGCTGGTTGTGATGGGCGCCAATATCCTGATCATGGGCGTGGTGCCCGGCTTTGTCGGCTACCAGGTATACCGGCTGGGCAGCGGGCGCGGCGCGCGCCTGGAGAGCGGCGTCACGGCCGTGGCCGCCTGGCTGTCGATCATGGCCGCCGCCCTGGTCACGACGCTGCTGCTCGCTTTCAGCGGGACGACCAGCCTGGCGGTGGCCCTGCCGGCGATGCTGGGCGTTCACGCGCTGATCGGCGTCGGTGAAGCGTTAATCACGGTCGCCGCTCTGGCCTTCATCCGCCGCACGCGGCCCACCGTCCTGGAAGAGTCAAGCGCTGCGGCGCAGGGCAGCTGGCTCATCCTCGGTTTGATCGCGGTGCTGGTCTTGCTGCTGATGGCGCCGTTCGCCTCGGGACACCCGGACGGCCTGGAATGGGTCGCCGAAATGGCCGGGTTCTCGGAATCCGCGCAGGAAGCGCCGTATTCGTTGTTACCCGACTACACCCTGCCCTTCGCGGGAGAAACGCCGCTGTCGACCATTCTCGCCGGTCTGGTGGGCGCCGGCGTGGTATTTCTCATCATCATGAGCGTGTCCAGAGGATTGAAAACGGAAAACGTAAGGAACAGGGAACAGAAAACGTAAGGAACAGAGAACTGGGAACTAGGCATTATGCACTTTAATACCTTTGATCATTACCAGCAGCATGGCACGCGGGTCCACGACCTGGATCCGCGGGTGAAGGTGCTGATCTGCGTGGGCTTCATCATTTCCACGGCGCTGCTGCCGGATGGCGCCTGGCTGGCCTATATGCTTTCCTGGGGGTTCGTGATCAGCCTGGCGCTGCTGGCGCATATCGAGCCCTGGTTTGTGCTCAAGCGCGCTCTGCTGCTGCTGCCGTTCCTGCTGGCGGCGGTGAGCGTCGCTTTTACCCTGCCCGGCCAGGTTATCTGGCAGGGGCCATGGGGTTTGACGATCAGCGATGCGGGCATGATCCGCTTTGCGAGCATCGTGATGCGCAGCTGGATCTCGGTGCAGATGGCGATTCTTCTGACGGCGACCACCCGCTTTCCCGATATTCTGCACGCGCTGCGCCATTTGTACGTGCCGGCGATCCTGGTGGCGATCCTCGCTTTTATGTACCGCTATTTGTTCGTCCTGGTGGATGAGGCGAACCGCCTGCTGCGCGCGCGTGCGGCACGCAGCGCCCAACTGCCGGGGCAGAAACACGGCCATTCCCTGGTATGGCGTGCTTCGGTGGCCGGCGGCATGGTCGGGCAGTTGTTCGGCCGCAGCCTGGCGCGCAGCGACCGCGTCTACCAGGCGATGCTGGCTCGTGGGTATCAGGGGGAGCTGCTGACCATGAACCCGCACCATATGACGCCCTATGATTGGCGCGCGTTGGCTCTGGCCTCCTTATTGATACTTGTCTTGCAGGGAATCGGCCGCTTATTATGAGGAAACAAGCTTTGTCCAGAACAGATGATATCGCCCGGACGGTGTACCCACCTCTCCATCAGGCGCTGCGCGGCGAGTTGTCAGCATGCCTGTAGTACATACCACCGCTCCACCCCAGCCGCCGGAGGCGAGCAGCGGCAACCAGAATGTGCTGGTGGCGGTCAATGACCTCTCTTTCAGCTACCACGATGGACAGCCGGCATTGATAGACGTTTCGCTGGCGATCAGCCGGGGCGAAAAGGTCGCCCTGGTCGGTCCCAACGGCGCCGGCAAGAGCACGTTGATGCTGCATCTGAACGGTCTTTTGGGGGATGAAAAGTCACCAGTGTCGGTCTGCGGGCTGCCGATGACGCGGGAGAACCTGCCAATCATCCGCGCCCGTGTCGGCCTGGTGTTCCAGAACCCTGACGATCAGCTGTTTTCGCCGACCGTTTTTGATGATGTCGCCTTCGGCCCGCTCTACATGGGGTATGCGGAGGAAGAAGTGCGGCGGCGCGTCACCGTCGCCTTGCAGCAGGTAGGCATGCAGGGCTTTGAAGAGCGCCTTTCGCACCATTTAAGCGTTGGCCAGAAGAAGCGGGTGGCCATGGCCACTGTTTTGTCGATGGATCCGGGCATTATGGTGCTGGACGAACCGACGGCCGGGCTGGATCCGCGCGGCCGGCGGGCAATCATCAATCTGCTGGGGGAGATGCCGGTGACCATGCTGGTCAGTTCACACGATATGCGGCTGGTTCGTGACCTGTTTCCGCGGCTGATCATCCTCGATGAAGGGCGGATCGTAGCCGATGGACCGACGAAGGAGCTGCTGGCGGCTACGGCGCTGCTGGAGGCGCATGGGCTGGAGGCCCCGTAGGAAATGCGCCAAGCCGACGGGAGATCGCAGACTTCAATCGCCTTGCGTTCCTGTTGATCGCAGCACGCCCCCATGCCGGCCAGGGCAGAGGGCGTGCTTTTTTGTTGCCAAGACGTGTATGAACGTGTACGCTAGATACTACAACATACACATGGCGTGTACGCTCGTACATAAAGTAGAGCTAGTGAACAAAGAGAGCAGAGGTGCTAACGCGTGTACGAGCGTGTATACTTAGAAACATGCCATACACATAGCGTGTACGTTCATACACGAATAGGAGCGGGTTTATGACAGCGAAAGTGTTTACAGTAGAGAATCGAAAAGGGGGCGTGGCCAAGACAACAACGGCCGTCACCCTCGCCTGCGGCCTGGCGCAGCGGCTGCAAGAGAGCGGCGGCCGCGTCCTGCTGGTCGACCTGGATCCGCAGGGGGATGCCGCACGCGCGCTGGGTCTTTCGCCGGACGGCCGTTGTTTGAGCTATGTGCTCACCGGAGAGGGTACGCTGCGCGACAATGTTCTGCCCGCAGATCGCAGCGCCGATGGCGGCCCGTCGCGCCCCAACCTCTTCGTCCTGCCGGCCAGCGATCATTTACGCAGCGCCAAGGAAACCTTGCTCAGCCAATTGACCGTGAACATGGTCATGGCCCAGATTCGCGGTCGTGATGCCAACGGCGGCGTCGTGCCCATGGTGGAAATCCTCGATGAACGACTCGGCCCGGCGCGCGAAGTCTTTGACTACATCATCCTCGACTGCCCGCCGACGCTGGATATGCTGCAGGAGGCGGTGCACCAGTTCGCCGACGCGGCGATCGTACCCGTCAAGGCGGATTTTCACAGCACCTCGGCCGCCGGCCGCCATACACGCGATATCCTCGACGACCAGGCGAGCGGCATCAAAATCGCCATCAAGGCGATAGTGCCCACCTTCGTCGATCACCGCCTGCGCCTAACGCGCAGCATGCTGCAGCAGCTCAACAAGACCTACGGCAATCTGGTTACCATGCCCATCCCCAACACGGTACGCGTCGCTGAGGCGCCGGCATCGGGCGGGCAGACGGTCATCGAGTACGCGCCGGAATCCCCGGCGACGACCGCTTACTGGCACCTGGTTGACACCATCCATAATGACACGGGAGGTAAGGCGTGAGTTTCGACAATCCATTTGACGATCTAGAAAAAGCGGAAGAAGAAGCGCGGCAGCAGAAAGAGGCGCGCGGCGGCAAGGCACGCGACCCATTCCAATTCGACGAAGCGCTGGAACAGGTAACAGCGATGGATGTGGCCAAAGCGGCGCGCAAGAAAACCTTCCAGGGAAAATATTGGCTGCGCACACTGCGCCTGCCGCCCGAATACCAGGATCTGACACGCGACATCTACCAGCAAGAAGTGCGCGCCAAATCGCTGGCCCAAATCGAACGCTGGATCTACACGATGGGGCTGATCGCCTATTTTCAAGAGGGCAAACGGCCGCACTACAGCGAATCGATCTCGCGGGAAATCGAATTACCGCAAGTATAACAGAATCAAATACTGAACATTAATTCAGTGCCAACACGGCCATAAGACAGCCGTTTTGGCTGCTTGTAGGCCGCTTTGGCGGCCGGCTACGTGGGTTCGGGCGGCCGTATCACGGGTAAACCGGCAAACAATCGCGCAGATTTGAACGCTTAATTCTGCGCCTTGATTACGCCACTTCACATCTCCTGGCTCCCCATCAATCCAAAGCACCGTCGTTCCCGGCTGTGCCGCTAAGGCAGGACGCAACCGGCGGTGAAACCTCTCCAATTTCGCCGCTGCCAGCCACTTTCTTTGAACAGGTTATTCAGGCGGGAACTGCACCACGGCAGCTTCTGCGGACATTCTACGCAGCGGATCGTAGTCGCTGTCACTGACGGGCACGAAACGGGCCAAGCGGGCGCTGCGCAGGATCTGGCGCCCCTGCACGTCATGATGCATTGTGCAAAAGACCTGACGCAGCCCATCCTGAAGCGTCCGGGGCAAGCGGGAATCAGCCAGCCAGGGAGGTATGGGGCTGGGACCGATCGAGTCAAGCACGCGAAGCTCAGCGGCCAGGGTGGGGCGGCGCGCGATTTCCAATTCCAGAACCGTCGAGTCGATCGCCGAACCATCGATACGGCCGTCCAGGATCATGCGCAGTGAGTTTTCATGCGATCCCGATTGGACAACACGGCCGAAAAAATCACTCCCTTCGCCGCGCTTGGCCAGATAATAACGGATCGTCGTGCAGCCAGAATGGGAGTTGGGTTCATTGTAGCTCCAGGTCGCGCCGCGCAGATCGGCGAAGCGCCGGTACGGGCTGCGGCTGTGCACAACGATATCGGAGAAGTAAACGGGTTTGTCCGCGTAACGGGCGCCGGCCATCACCGGCGCGGCAATAAGGACTGTCCGCGCCGCGGGATCGGCCGCTTTCTGAATGTAGGGCAGTCCGCAGATCCAGAGGATTTGGATGGTGCCGCCGTCAAAACGACGTTCGCGCTCCTGCCAGGGGATATCGGCCACAAATCTGACGGGTCGGGCCAGCTTCTGGGCGAGATAGGGCGCCAGCGAACGGCCGACAAAATCCATGTTGCTGGCCATACAGGACGAAAGTGAGAGGGAACGGTCAACAGCCAACGGTCACTCTCCAATCAGAAACAACAGAACTTCGCATAGTAGTACTTCCCATAATTACGCTGGTTCTCAGCGAGGCAGAGACTTGCTCGCGGGGGGCGAAGCGCCGGCCAGGGCCTCCCTTTTCTGTTCGTGCAGCGCGCTGACATCAGCCTGTACATCGTCCAGGCGCCGGCCAACCAGGGAATACTTGCCCAGCAGGAAGAATCCCAGGAGAAGCGCCAGCGGGGGGAAGAGGGCGATCATGGAGCGAATGCCCAGGACGGCCGACTGCGGCTGCGGCGGATAGAGCACCTCTTCTGACGGCGCGACATAACCGCTGCCGGTGAGAATGGCCGCAGTGAGCAGCCCCTGGATGGTGAAGGCGAAGCGGATGGCGAAGCCGTTCATACCGAAGTAGAGGCCCTCGCGCCGTACGCCGGTGTTCAACTCATCCTGATCGACCATATCGGCAATGAGCGGGTTGGTGAGCATAAGCAGCCCGGCCAGGCTGAGGCCGAAGAGAGCGGTGACGCCCAAGCCGCTGAGAAAGCTCTGTGGGAAAAAGAAGAGCAGGAGAATAGCCGCCGAGGTGAGCATACAGATGCGCAGGGCGCGCCAGGCGCCAACGCGCTTGGCAGCCACCGTCCACAGCAGCATGCCGGGCAGGGCCATAACGATCGCGCCGGCCAGCAGCAGGGAGTTCTGCAGGCCGGGATCGAGGGTGATGCCGGCAATGGTTGTATCAGCCTGGATGCGCAGCGCATATTTGGCGTAAAAGGGAATGGTGGAGGTCAGAGCCAGCATGACGAATTGGATGGAGAGATTGGCGCCCAGGAAATAGAGGAAATCCCGGTTGGTCATCGTGAAGCGGATCGATTCCATGAAGGAGAGCGGCTCATCTTCCTGGAACTCAGGCCGCTCGCGGCTGCCCAGCAGGGAGACGCCGAAGGAAACGGCCGTGACTACGGCGATCATCATGGCCACCGTGCTGACATTGCTCCAATCTTCGCCGGCGATCAGCGGCGGCAGGGCCACACCAATCAGCAGGCCGACCAGCGAGAAGAGCTCGCGGTAGCCGGACACCTCGGCGCGCATCTTTTCGTCAGGCACCATCTCCGGAAAAAGGGCGGTCCAATTCATGACGACCAGCGACCAGAGCAGATCGAAGACGAGCACGAAGGCGAGGAAGTAGAGCAGCAGGGGGATGCCGGCGGTGTTGGTCACGCCCTCAGGCGGGACGAAGAGGAAGTAGAAGGTGACCGAGAGGGGGATGAAGAGCGCCGCTATCCACGGGATACGGCGTCCGAAGCGCGTATGGGTCTTATCGGACCAATAACCGGCCAGCGGGTCGTTGACGGCGTTCCAGACGCCGTAGATGGCCCAGACGATGCCCACCCAGGCCGCTCTCAGGCCGTAGATGTCGATATAGAGAAACTGGACGTAGGTGGCGAAGGCCTGGTAGGAAACGGCCGTTGCCAGCGACCCGGATGCATAGAGGATGAGATGCTTACGGGTGATCTGCATGGCGGCATTATAGCATGCCGCGTAATCAAATAGTCTGGCACTCTAGCAGTCAGGCAGTCACTGATCGACCACCTGACTTACGATTATCGGGCTAGGGGTTAAAAACTAAACCGCCTCCCGTGTCATTGCCTCCGACTGAGTACCTTCTCCTAGCCAAGAGGTTTGCCACAACAATCCATCCTTTTTGAGACCGATGACCTCCAGGCCATTCTTCAAGATCCGCTCTTTCCCAGTATATCCTTCTTTCTCTCCATCACCATCAAGATCAATCGACTTGATAATATCTGTTTTGATATACCTTATGTTAGGGCGCACGGCCAGCTCGACAAACCGGTCACGGCGCGTATGCAGCCGCTCCCAGGGATGCCAGTCGCGGTTTGGCCGCTTCTGGTACGTGTGATAGGCAGAGCCATATTTGTCCAGTCCGAATACTTCCAGCCGACCGTCGTGATTCGTACCCACAACGAAGGTTTTAAACTGCTGCACCTCGGAATGGAAAGGCACCCAGTCGCTCCAGCTCTTTTCGGGATCCCAGCGCTGCCAGGTATGCCACGGTGTACCGTCTTCCTTGATGCCGAAAACCTCCAGCTTGCCGTTCTCATTCCGTCCCACGGCCAGATTCGCGAATTTGTCATCGCGCCCGTGCAGCCGCCGCCAGACGGTCCAGCCCCTGTTCGGCTGGCGCTGCCAGGTATGCCAGGCGGAGCCGTCGGCGGCCAGGCCGAAGATCTCCTGGCGGCCGTCCTTGTTCTGTGCCGCGAACAGCTTCTTGAACTGCTGGTCTTCGGAATGAAAAAGCACCCAGTCGCTCCAGCCGCTTTCCCGCTGCCAGGTATGCCACGGCGTGCCGTCCTTCTTTACACCGAAGACTTCCAGACGGCCGTCCTTATTCTTACCCACGGTCAAAGACATAAATGGACCAAAACTCGATGGAAATGAGTTGCTATTAACACCCCATTTACAATAGTACCAGATCCTGCCTTTCGGTATAGGGTCCACTGCCGGACGAGTCTGACTAAAATGCTGCACATTGCCATCTTCTCTTATCGCAAACAGCGACAGCGTGCCATCCTTGTTCTCGCCTGTCGCCAGGCTCTCATATTGCTCTCTATCCAGCCACCACCACTCCTGGTTCCAGTTACCTGGCACACGCTGGAAAGAGCGCCATAAGGAGTTATCTAGAGCGATCCCGAGCAACTCCAGATGAGACTCTCTGGGATCTTCAAATTTCTTCTTGGTGTAGTCCCAGGTGAATTTCGCATTTTGCCCTAAGACGATGGCTGAGAAATAGTGAGAGGGAAGGGAGATGCGCTTCCAATCCCTCCAGGGCCAGGCGCTCTTGCCATATTCGAATGCGCCTTTGTCTGGCTGCGTTGTATCCCGTTTGCGGCAAAAGAAATCAACATCGGACCAAACACTTTTTTCTGAGCTTGTCCAAGGGACTGCTCCGTCGACACCTGGTGCGGTGGCGGATGCTATGCCGTACCAGGCGGGATCCACGCAACCGCGCTGCAGCGGAGCATCACTCATCACAAGCGCCAACGTGCCGATAAAATCCCCTTCTTTGTGACCGATATCGGGAGCGCTGCTCCAGCCATTGTGCGAACAATCCCAGCCCTTTAAAGGTCCGCTCTGGGTTTTACCCTCAGTTTGCAGGACCAGGTTGTTCTTCAATTCGCGCTTTCCATCGTAGTTTGGTTGTTCATCGTAAATTGAAACAGGTTCCTGATCTTTGTTGTTCTTTATCGCGTTAACCAGGGTGTTGTTTATGATCTTGATGTCCTTGACTGTCCCTGATTTCGACGGACGCTTTGACAATTTTATATTCCAGCCGTTGCCGACGAGCACATTATTTATAACTTCGACATTAGTTGTTATCAGCTTCTTTTCTTTCCTGTGCTCATACTGGGGTTCTGCGGGGGCAATGTTGATGCCCGCGCCACGGGAGGGGAATGCTTCGGAGAAAGGAAATTCGGGATTCTTGGTGTGATAGATCAGATTGCGCTGCACGCGTGCATTTGTTACCGCGTGCAGGTAGATCTGGGCGCGATAATTGTCGTAAAATTCACAGTCGACAATATCAATGTATTTTGCACCGTTGGCTGACGAATCGGCAACCAGTCCTTCACCCCAGTTTTCGTGGATTTTTGTTCTCTGGACCGTAATTCGTTCACAATCATCGATATTAAGAGCGCCGGGCCAATTCTGCTCTGGCTCGCCCTCTCGTGGATACGGAGCAAAGTTACCATTGCGGTGGATATTGCAGCCTTCAACGATGCATCCGGCTGTATCATAACCGTCTAAGTCCTTGCAGTTTCTAAGCCGCACTCCCCCATAACGAGAGTTGCAGATTTCGCAATCGCGAACTATTACTCCCTTGATGGAATTTACGTTATTCCAGTCTTCTCGTCCGACAGCCAAACCTACGCCTAGCGAACGCGTAATTTTGAATCCCTGAAACAGGACATGGCTGCTCTCAATCCTGACAAGACCCTCGAAACTGTATTCGGCTTTATACCGTGAGTTGGCGTAATTGTCCGGACTCTCTTTTTCTTCCCAATCAGCGGGGAGACCTGTGTTTATACCTTCAGCTCCGGCACGGCCGTCGATGACGGGCCGTTCACCCGGGTAAGCGGTGATAATCGTTGGATTCTTAGCAGTTCCGGCCTTCTCCTTTTTGACTCTGATGAGTTCATTATAGATTCCGTCGCGGACACAGATCATGCTGCCAGGAGACGCCTGGTCGATCGCATGTTGAATGGTTTTGAACGGGCCATAGACTGTACGGCCGTGGAGGCTGTCGTCGCCATCAACCGCATCTACATAGAAAATATCTCCTGTCCCTTCTGCCAGGAAAGACTCAATGAGCGATTCCTGGTCTACTGCTCCCTCCGTGCCGGCCACGGCCGTTTGCGGCCATGGAAAACCGCCTAACATTGCGGCGCCGCCGCCGGTGGCGGCCGATGCCTTTAGAAACTCGCGTCTGGAAATAGTGTGTTCGTCACTCTTACAATGCTCCTGCTTTTTCATCGCCAATATCCTCCACTGTTTTGCCGGCTCGCAAAACCGCCACGCAGCGATGAAGAGAGCATTGATGCAAAACAAAAAGCGCGGAGACGTTACCGGATCGCTCCCCGCTTGCTGATAAGTGAACAACCCGCTTCGGACCATTGGCAAAGATGCGCCAGCGGGCGAATGCTGTTCTCTACAGAAACCATATTGCTCTTGATACAGTTGCCAAAAAAGGGTGACGGCATGTGCAGCCCCCGTCTCCCGTCCCGAAATAATTCGGGCCCTCTACTTAATCGTCCTAATCCCCTGATCTATCCATATTCATTATAGACAATTCGGCGCTGCTTGTATACGGCCGTCGAGGCAGTAATCAGGTGAGATATGGTCGCAAACGGCCGTGTACGTAGATTGCGTAGGGTAGTGGTCAGAAAAGGATACGCCGGGCGACCATTCCGCACGCCGTTTCTGGGGCAAAATAATGGCATAGCACGACATTGCAAGATTGGAGTAAGCGCATGACGACACATATCCAACAAAATGAATTGACCGCAGGCGAAGCAGGAACAGGGTTGCCGCGCCCCTCTATGGTTGCAGCAATCACTGGGGTTGTTCTGGCCGGGCTGCTCGTTATCTTAGCGGTGCCGCTGCTGGCGGCCGCCGGATTATGGATGGTGGGCATGGCGCTGGCGTTGATCGGTTACGCGCTTGTGTCTAATCGTCACTTCAATACGGCCGTTTGGGATACGGCGATCATTGGCCAGGGTCTGGGCCTGCTCGGTATGGCCCTGCTCTTCGGCGCCTCACTTCTCGGGTAGGCAAGGATATTGAATGTTGCCTTGAACCCTGGTTCAGAATTCCCCATTCTTGACGGCAGACGGCCATTTCCCCACTGAACCGTCGGAAAAGGGCCCCATCGTTAGGCGATGGGGCCCTTTCTGATCGTGGCATTGCTCACCATTCAACCGGCAAGGATACAGTCAATCTCAATACCCTGATTATCCTGTCACAGCAACGCGCTGCGCGCATGCACTGCGCGGCTACGGATAGGAAGCGATCGCGACTGCGTCCTACAGACCATCCCTGAGCAGCGGGCAGGTCATACAATGGCCGCCGCCGCGGCCGCGGCCAAGTTCGAAACCATCGATTTCCAACACTTCAATACCGGCCTCACGAAAAGCCTGGTTGGTATGCGTGTTTTTGCGGTAGGCGATGACCACGCCCGGTTCCAGGGCGACGACATTGTTGCCGTCATCCCACTGCTCGCGCGCCTGGCGGTACTGGTCGCCGCCGGTGGGAATGACCCGTAGTTTCTTGCAGTTCAACGAGTCCGCCACGGCGTCCAGGAAACTTTTCTCCGCTGTAATGTCGAACTCCCACGCTTTATTGCCAGGGCGCAGGCTGTACGCCTTGATACTATCGACGATCTTGGGGTAGATGGTCACTGCGTCGCGATCGAGCATAGTGAAGACGGTGTCCAGGTGCATGTGAGCGCGATCGCGGGTCATCTGGCAGGCGATCACCCGTTCGACCGCCTCCCGGGCAAACAAGGTTTCAGCCATGGCCTCGATCATCTGCGGGCTGGTGCGCTCGCTGATCCCGATGAGCACCGTCTTGTTGCCGATGGGCATGACATCGCCTCCTTCCAGGGAAGCGTGGCCGAAATCGAGCGCTTGATAGTCGTCCAGACGGCCGTCCATCGGATACCAGAACTCAAAAGGCGCAGCGCGGAACGCGGGATGATAATGATAAACCAGGGCGGCATTGACCGCCTCCGCACGCCGCGCCGGATAATACATGGGATTGAGCGTCACGCCGCCGTAGATCCAGCAGGAGGAATCACGGGTGAAGAGTGAATTGGGCAGGGGGGGCAGCAGAAACGTATCTTCATCGGAAGCAGCGGCGATCAAGGAGGTCTTTTCGGCCGGGCCTAGATCATACATACTCTCTGTTTCCGCTTTCGTCAGGCCTCCCAGCAGATGCTTAACCAGCGTTGGCGGCGCCATATCCAACAGAAGTTCATGGAGCTCGTCATAGAGTGACATCCCTACGGTCAGCGGGGTAATCACCCGTTCAACGATGCGCTGCTGCGCCTGCGGATGAGCCTGCAGCGCCTCCACCATCATCTGTTCCAGGTAGTAGACCTCGACGCCGCGTTCGCGCATGATCGTCGTAAAGGCGTCGTGCTCAATTTGCGCATGTTCGACCCATAATAGATCGTCGAAGAGAAGTTCATCATGATTGGCCGGGGTCAGCCGGCGCAAGCTGAGGTCCGGACGGTGGACGAGAACCTTGTGCAGCTTACCGACTTCAGAGCCGACGCCGAAGGGCGTTTGGTTTTGCGGATTTGTCATGGTAAGAACTATATTCTGAATTCCGCAATCTGCAATCCGCAGTCAAGCCTGTTTCGCCTGTGGCTAAAATCAAGTAAAATCTGCGCACGCTTTTTTCAAGAAGGCATACCTGATGGCCAAACATATCCTGGTAGTAGATGATGATGCACTCCTGCGCCGCAGCCTCAGCCTGCAGTTAGAGCAGGCCGGCTACCGCACGAGTACGGCCGGATCGGCTGAAGATGCGCTGGCGCTGACCAGGCGCGACAAGCCGGATCTAATCCTGCTTGATGTCGGCCTGCCGGGCATGGACGGACTGGAAGCGCTGCGCCAGTTCCAGCAGCATGATCACATCCCGGTCATCTTTGTAACCGCGCGCCGCCGTGAATTGGACACCATCCTGGGCCTGGAAATGGGTGCGGATGGCTATATCACCAAACCGTTTAACCCTGATGTCCTGCTGGCCCACGTGAAATCCGTCTTGCGGCGCAGCGAGCGGCAAAACGCAGCCTCCGCCGAGCCGGAGGTTTTAACCATTGGCGACATCGTGATCAACCCGGCCGCCCATACAGTCAGCGTGGCCGGCGAACTTGTGGAGTTGACCGCGCGCGAATTCGCCCTCCTGCATACCCTGGCCCTGGACGCGGGAACTGTAATCTCCGTGGATGATATTATCACCCGTGCCTGGGGTGCTGAATTCCTCGGCGAACCACAGGTGGTCTATGTGCATATTCGCTGGCTGCGCGAAAAGATTGAGCTGGATCCTAATAAGCCGCAGCGGATTGTGAATGTGCGCGGCGTGGGGTACAAACTGGTGCCACAATAATCAGCGCAGAATTCGGAATGGGCGCTGTGGAATTCCGAACTCCCCATTCTGAACTCCGCACTTGGAAGCTTGATGCGCTCTCTGCAAACTAGTTTCATCATCAGCCATCTCCTGCCGGTCCTGGTCGTCGTGCCGCTGGTCGGCCTGGTTCTGATCTACTTGCTGGAGACGCAGATTGTTTTGACACAGATGTCGGAGGACATCAGTGTCAAAGCGAATCTTATCGCGGAGAGTGTCAACGGCCGTCCGGAACTGCTGCAGAATGTGGGCGCGGCGGAGAGCTTTATCGACGGGGTGAGCATCTACGTGGATGAGCAGGTTGTCCTGATCGGGCCAGACGGCACGGTGGTGGCCTCCAATGAACCGCTCGCCGGACCTGATGTCGCCTCTCTTGCCGGCGAATCCGCCCTGGAAACCGCGATAACGGGCGAAGAAAACCTGGTCATCACTTATGGCCTGGTAGAACAGCGGGCGATTGTTTTGGTGCCGGTGCAGGATATCAACAGAGAGCTGATCGGCATTGTGGGCGTGACCAACACGCTGGCCGGCGCCGCCGAACAGTTCCAGCGTATGCGCTACCTGATCGCAGGCGCGCTGCTGCTGCAGCTGTTGTTGGGCATCCTTTTGGGCTGGTGGCTGGCGCGCCGGCTGGGCCAGCCTATCGAACAGGCAGCCTCAGCGGTGGTGGCTATCGCCAACGGACAGACCATCGATCCGGTGCCTATCGAAGGGCCGCAGGAAATTCGCGAATTGGCGGCAGCGGTGAACATCCTGTCCGAGCGCCTGCGCCTGCTGGAAGCGATACGGCGCCAATCCCTGGCCAATATTGTGCATGAGCTGGGACGGCCGTTGGGCGCCATCCATACAGCCGCCTATGTGCTGCGACAGGGGGCGGGGGACGATCCACAGGTGCGCGATGAACTACTTTCCGGTATTGAGCGTGCCGTGACCAACATGGAGCCGCTGCTCAATGACCTGTCGCAACTGTACGGTCAGGTGGAAGGTACGGTGCAGATCAAACCGCGTGCGGTCGACTTGAATGAATGGCTGCTGCCTTCGCTGCTCCCCTGGCGCACGGTGGCCCGCGAAAAGGGGTTGACCTGGCAGGCGGATATCGCCGCTGATTTGCCAACGATCACGGCCGATCCTGACCGCTTGAACCAGGTAATCGGTAATTTACTGAGCAATGCGATCAAATACACGCCGGAAGGCGGCGCGGTGATCGTGACCGCCGCGGCTGACGCGGCAGTGGTGCACATCGCCGTTTGCGATACGGGACCAGGGATTGATCCTGCAGAGCAGGAACTGATTTTTGATCCCTTCTACCGCAGCCAGGCGCACCGCCGTTTCCCACAGGGTCTGGGGCTGGGCTTGACCATTGCAAAAGATCTTGTCGAAGCGCACGGCGGCACGCTGGAGCTGCTCAGCAAGCCGGGTGAAGGGAGTTGTTTTACGATTCACCTGCCGCTGAACAGCGCGTCTTTCGGTGAGTTGGCCAGCGGTTCAGCCCATTCTTAGCTGCGAAATCCTTGTCGCGCCGAGAGCAGCGGACAAAAAACCAATAGTCATTGTGCTGACCAACGTACCCGTTTCTGGTATCATACTTCCTGTAGACATAACTCATCAACATGGACGACGTGCTTCAACTTAGGGGGCCAGAAAAGTTGAGCGCGGGCGATCTGGCGAGAATAGACCATGACAGCTTTCTTAAAAATAGGCGGCAGAAGCCGAGGCGGAACATCCTTGAGATTGTTGGCGGCGATCCTGCTGCTCGTACTGATCGCCGCGCCACTTTCTTTAGCGGCGCAGGAAAATGAGGCACCCGGACAAGTGCAGGTCCTGACCGGACGGCTTTTCAATGACGAGAAGCTGCATTTTATATTGCCTGAAATGAAGCAGGGGGACACCCTGTATGTGGAGCTGAGCAATGTGTCGGGCAACCTGGACCCGATCTTGTTTCTCTCGACGCCAGATGTCTTCACGGACGAACTCCTGGTCGAGATGCGGGCTGAATTGGCGGAGCGGATTGCAGCAGGGGACGATGAAGTGATGGCGATGCAGGAGATATTGCTGGGCAACTTTCTGATCGCCAATGATAATTTCGGCGGGGATTCCACGGCCGCCTTTGCTTACCAGATCCCCGAAGATGGCGAGTATCTCCTGCTGGCGATGGGCGCCCTAACCAATGAAACCTCCGGCGATTACAAGCTGGTGGTCGGGCTGAATGCGCCGGAGGTGTTGACGGGTAGGGCGGTATCAACAGGGGACAATATCGCCTATCTGGACAAAGAGGCATCGAACATCGCCACGGCCGTGCAGGAGATCCGAGGTGAATTGACGAGCGCACAGCACCAATGGACCTATACCATTCCCCATATAGACAGCGGCGAGACGCTTTACGCTTACGTCGAGGCGACTTCAGGCACGCTGGTCCCGGTGTTGACGTTGGAAGATTACAGCGGGCGCACGCTGCGCTTGGCCAACGGGACAGGACAGCAGAGAAGTGCGGCTGTGGAAGTTCGTATTTCAGCGTTGACCGAAAATTTCGACCTCATCGTCACGGCATGGGATGACGAAGGGGCGTATACGGCGGGCGAATACCGCCTGGTCGTGGGGACAAATGCCCCGGCAGTCTTGACCGGCGAAGCGGAACCAACTGGTCGCGAGTTGGTGTCCGGCGCGCAGCCGGTGCGGATTCTCGCTGAACTACAGCAGATAACCGGCGTTGACCAGCAGTCGGAAAATTATGGCGGGGTCTACTACCTGCAAATGGATTGGCACGATGACACGCAGGCCTTTAACCCGGACGACTGTCTTTGTGACTTCAAAACCTTTATCGGCCCCGGCTATAATAGGCTGGTCAGCGACGAAAACCTGATCTGGCCCGCCTTCACGATCTTCAACCAGCAGAACAACCGCTGGATACAAAACCAGGGCATCATTGTGGAGGCCAATGGGGATATGCGCTATTTCGAGCGTTTCACAACGACGCTGCAGGCACCGGATTTCAATTTTCGCGCGTTTCCCTTTGACACGCAGCAGTTCTATCTGCATGTCGATGCGCTCTACCCGCAGACCTACTTCAAATTTGTCGGGCCGAAGGAGTTGAGTGCCTTAGGCGATCAATTGGGCGAAGAGGAATGGCAGGTAACAGAGTACACTACGGAGATTTCAAGCCAAGACGGCCTGGGCTCCGTGCCCAGTTCGCGCTTCTCCTTCGGCTTCCAGGCACACCGCCATCTGAATTTTTACGTCATGCGCATTTTTCTACCTACGCTGTTGATCATCATGGTCTCCTACTTCACCTTCTTTTTGAAGGATTATTCGAAGCGCATCGACGTCACCAGCGCCAATCTACTGGTCTTTGTGGCTTTCAATTTCACCATATCCGATGATCTGCCGCGACTGGGGTACCTGACTTTCCTGGATGCGATGCTGGCCAGCGTCTTTGTAGTAACGGCGCTTGTGATCGCCTTCAATGTATACCTGCGCCGTATTGAGCTAAACGGCAAAGAGGAGCGGGCGCGCAAGATCGACAGCTACACCTTATGGGTCTACCCGGCCCTCTATATCATAGGCGCCGTGGTGCTGACCGTCTATTTCTTGCTGCCGGAGTATTGGAATAATATCTTTGGCCCGATCAGCCAGGCGTTGAACCTGGGATAAGCAGCGCGACGTGTTAAGTCGTTTCGCGCGGCCGGCTAGAAGGGGATGTCCCCTTCTATGCTTTCACGCCATTCGTTTAACCATTTCATGGCCGCGTTGAACTTGGCAGCGGGCAGCTGCTTGTAGCTGGTGATGCCGAATTTGCGGTACAGCTCGCCATAGACACCGCCGTACTCGTTGCGCCCCGATTTCTTGGACAATTTCATAGCGATTGTCTTGACCGCCTGGCTGATCTGGCTGGCCTGGTCGGGGGTGACGAAGCGATCGGGATCGCCGAGGGTGGATTCGATACCTTCCAGCCGTTTTTCGTAATCGTCGAGACGCACGTCGTGCGCACCAAGCCGCGACTCTAACAGCAGTTGGTTGCGCGCCAGTTCCATCATCGCTCTGGCGATATGGTATGCCTGGGCGGCAGGTGACTCGCTGTCCAGCAGATCCGAGAAGGCGGGATCGGCGGTCAGGCGGCCTTCCTGGAAGGCTTCGGAAAGCACCTCGTAACATTCGCGCTGATAAATGATCAAGCGCTCGCGAATTTCCGGTTTGACGCGGTTGGCATTAATGCCGAAGAGCCAGCCGGGGATGTACTTGAGGGGCAGGCAGATCATCTCCCGTGCCTGCTGTGTAAGTGTTACACTTACGGAGGTCACTTCTTCTGAGAGGACCGGGTCACGGTTGATGCGTTCGCGCTGCCCGGCGAGGGTAACACCCAGGTTGTCGCACAGGGGACGAATAGGCACAAATACCTCGCCGTCAGCCAGGCGCACGGCTGTTAGTTTATCTTCGTAGAATTCGACGATCTTCTGCTCAACCGGCACGATCGTCTTCTTTTCACTCATAGCCAGTGTCCTTTATCTAAGCCAATGGTACCCAATTTTCACGAGATGGCTATAAGGGGAGCAAAGAGCCATCTCGTAATCTTTGTTAATGCCCAATAAACCCTCTAATCGAGATCACCCCCTTTTGATTGGGCTGTAGGGAGTCCGCCATAGGGTCGCTGCTGCGAGCGCAATGGGCCAGGATGTGCTTCCGCACTGCTGGCCCGCATCAGGGTTTGCCAGAGGTGTGCGCTGCCTTTGTGACTGAGCGGCCAGTAGGTAGGCGTATGCGGGGCGCGCTGGCTGGCACGGACGGCCGATGATGCGCAGCGGTGGTAACGGCGTACGATCTTTTCTTTGCCGCTGCCCCCGCTGCCCATATGGCAGAGGCCGTCCAAAGAACGATTGATTGTACGCTGTCGCCGAGACTGCATGGTGACGATGTTGTCCGGTATCTGGTAGCTGTTCGGTAAACGCACAGCGATGTAGGAAGCGCCGCGGCGGTGGCGGTTGATCGTGCCCTTGAAATCGATGTGTTTGTAGGCGGGTAGGCGGAAATGTTGGCGGGCCCGCGCTAACTTATAGTCGCTGTGCTCGCCGAGGATGTGCACGTTGCGCTGCACGGAGATTTTCATGCGCTTTTCGTAGCTGCGCTGGCGGTAGCGGGAGCAGCCGGCCAGTTTTTTCAGCGCGGCGCGGCTGATGGGGCGCGGTTTTTTCTCACCGCGTGGTCCTTGATCATAGCGCAGCCGGCCGGCATGGACGGCGGCGTATAGGGCTGCGTTGACAGCTGCCTGGCGGCCGCGGCCACGGCCGAGCAGGTAGACGATGGGCATGGTGACTTCGCGCCCGCGCAGCCGCGAGCCGGAGAGCAGTGCTTCGACGAGCTTGGCGCGTGAGATGAGGCGAATGCGCATCTCGCCTTTGCTCTTCACGCGCTGCCAGAACAGCCCTTCCCCGCGGCGCAGCATGATCTTCAACTGGCGACGGCCGTAAATAGCGAAGGGACTCTCTTTTCGGGTGAGCAGCGCTTCGACCCACGTATTGGCCAGCCAGCCACGGCCGTTTTGGTCCACTGTCTGCAAAATCTTGTAGAGACGATAGGGTCCGTCTAAGGCAGCGCCTTGGTGGCGGTGGTTCTTGTCCAGGCAGTAAGCAGCAAGGGTAGGGGAGAGACGAACAGATAACTGGGAAGGGAGAACTAGCAGTTGGGAACGGGGAACTGAACGTGGCGTGCGGAGCTCGGCGTGCGGAATTGGCGAACGCCGCAATGAAGAGTGTTCGCTGCTGACGGAAGACGTCGAGCTGGGAACGTCATTCCGCAATCCGAATGCCGCATTACGCACCGCAGGTGGTTTGTAAGTGACGCCGGCAAGTTTCCGGCGCCGGGCCAGTTCCTTTTGGGCGTTTATTATTTGCTGGGAGGGTCTGCCGGACGCGTCCATACGCGAACACAGAGCACCACCTGTGCGTGGATAGCCGGAACAACCGCCGCGTGCTGCCGGTGGTTCCCTGGCCAAACATGACGTTGAAGGTCAACGAAGTAACACGGAGAGCGCATAGGTTCACCTCAGCCGGGCCGGAGAAACTGCCCGCCAGGCGGCGTACTGCTATATATGCCCCCTGGGAGCATGGTGCGCCCTGTATATCCGCATTAAATCGTCAAAAAGTTGTTTAGATCCATTGACACAGAGATCGGCCTGTGTTATCCTCCATGTGCATCTAGAAACCGCGCGGGAGATACAAAATCCCCCTCCCCACTTAAGGGGCTTCGCGCTGAAGGTGTTGCAGCACCTGAACCAGCGGAGTATGCGGTTAAATCAATAAAAGAAAGCGTAAAAAGCGAGTGTTGCAGCACTGGCTTTTTTGCTTCTAGGGCTCTGGCAATCCTTTGCTCAGTTCCCCAGCGCTGGCCGCTAACAAGTAAGTTAAAGGACAGCGCCGGAAGGCTGAACGGCCGGTCACCGTCGAGAAGAGGCGCTAAACCGATCCACCACGAGCAGGGGCGGTTGATGACCGAAAAGATATGCGATTAGCGAAAATTGGGGGCGACAGCGTAAGAAGAGCTTGACGAGATTACCATTTAGATGATAATCTACATAATACATACACAGATGGAGAGTAACATCCCATCGCCCCTGACCATGTGATTTGCCCAAATCACATGGTCTTTTTTATGTTGGAATCCTTTCTATAGGAACTGCCTCCAGTCATGCGGGTGATTAACCGTTCGCCCAGCGATCTAAATCATTGTCCAAAGTCTGCAGGTCCACCAGGCGGATACCCACCGGGTTCCAGCTGCGGCGCCGGCGCAGAGCGGCGGAGTCGATGAGTGACTGCGCCTTTTCTTCCGCCTCGACTGTCCAGCCGCTGGCGGAGAATATGACGTAATAAACATTCCACGCGTCATTGTCGGGTAGCGCGGAGGCGGTCTTGCGCACCAGCTCCTGAATTGATTCCAGGCCCGCCGGTTCTTCGCGCCAGAAGCAGTCGCCAAGGACGATGCTTTTGCTCCTTCTGTCCAGGCCGACGACATCGATCATAAAATTGCGTTTCCATTCGCTGCCGACGTTTTCGACCGGTACGGGGAATTCGCTGTTGGCGCTCGCTTCCAGAAGCCAGGTATGGGAAAGCTCCTGCCATGTATTGGCTTCGATGAATTGGGGCAGTGCTTCTTCGATGGCGTGAATGGTCTGCTGCTGCTGGCCCAGGGCGAGCTTGGATTGGAAGGCGGCGAGGAAGCGGTAGTAGAAGCGCAGGAAGGGATCGATAACGAAATAGCGGCCGCGGCGCGAATCCTGGCCCAGTTGGCTGATGGGTACTTCGCGCTGCACAAAACCGGCATCGCGTAGGACGCTCAAGTAGAACGAGGTATGGTTGCCGGAAAGGCCGGCGCGCTCCGATATCTCGCCCAGGGACTGCAGGCCGTCAGCGATGGCGCGCAGTACGGCGACGTAATTGTGCGGCTCGGTGATGAAGTCTTGCAGCAAGGTGCGTGATTCATCAATCATCCACGATTGGTAGGGCATCAACTGGCGCTGCAGGTTTTCCATCACCGACAGATCGTGGTCGAGGCGTTCCCAATAGGCGGGGACACCGCCCCACATGGTGTAAATGGCCACACGATCGGCGGCGCCGTATTCAGGGAAGAACTTCTTGGTGGCGCTGAACGGCATCGGGGAAAGGCGAACCTGGGCGGTATCACGGCCGTAAAGCGGCGCGTCATAGGCCAGGATCTTTTTCTGCATCAACCCCATCTGTGAACCGGAAAGGGCCAGCATGAGGTTCGAATCACTGAGCCAATGATCCCATGCTTTCTGCAGTATGCCGATGAAGCCGGGATTGACATCCATGAGGTAGGTCACCTCGTCAATGAAGAGCACCATACGCTCTTTTTCAGCGTGCAGGGCGACCTGGCGCAGCGCCTGTTCCCAGGTGGAGTAGGTGAAATCTTCGGGCGTCGGCGTGTCAGGATCGATGAAGTGAATGATGGCCTGGGAGAAGGATCGCAGCTGTTCGAGGGCGGACGTCGCCTCGGCCATCCAGTAGAGACCGTACTTTTCATGACGGTTCAACCAGTGGGTCAACAAACGTGTTTTGCCAACTCGGCGACGGCCGTATAGAATAAGTAAAGTAGCCCGCGGTAAGGACCACAAGCTGTCAAGCAGTTCAAGCTCTTTTTTGCGGCCAATAAATGTGGATTTAGCCACGATAACCCCTTTAGTACAAGTTCAACTAGTCTATTTGTAAATATACTAATCGATCTTTTTGCTGTTGTCAAGAGATCGGTTCTTTTTTTGTGACCTACTGCAGCATGGGGGAGAGGCAGGGCTCCGGTCATTCGCATAGTCATTTATAGGAGCCCCTGTTGGCCAGATTGTTCCCCAATAGCAAAAGTTGGCTGGCGCCAGCAAGACCCCGGCGTTCCCACGACAGCCTGCGCGCTCACCGTGAAATAGTTGCCGTTCCGGCGCGATCGGGTCACAATATTTCTCGTTAGTGAATGCGTGTTGGCGAGATGTTTCCACCAATCACTTTCTTCCTCCCTTAGTCACTACTCTGGAGCAGGTGTTTCTATGGCAGTACAAGAAGATCTCCGTCGTGAACTTGGTTTCTGGGCAGCCCTGACCATTGGTGCGGGCACGATGATCGGCGCCGGTATATTCTTGTTGTCCGGCATAGCGATCAGTATGGCCGGACCGGCGGCGATCTTCTCTTATATAATCGCCGGTGTTGTTTGTATCATCACTGCCGCCAGCGCGGCGGAGCTGGCGACGGGCATGCCGACGTCCGGCGGCGACTACTTCTTTGTCTCGCGTTCGTTGGGACCCGCTTTTGGCGCTATATCGGGCATCGGCATCTGGTTGAGTCTAACCTTCGCCATCGCTTTTTACCTGGTGGGGGTGGGGGAGTATCTGTCGGAGTTCCTTCCCATCGCCCCAATCTGGGGGGCGGTTGGTGCCGGTATTCTATTGACTGCCTTGAATGTGATCGGGGCTAAAGAGTCCGGCGGTATGCAGGTCGTGGTGGTCTTGACCCTGATTGTGATCCTGGCTATCTATACGATCGGCGGGTTTTTTAATATGGACGCCGCCAACCTGGATCCTTTTTTCCCCCATGGCGCCAGCCCGGTGTTTGCGGCGACGGCGCTGGTTTTCATTTCCTTTTTGGGCTTTGTGAAGATCGCGGCCGTTTCTGAAGAGATCAAAGATCCCTCAAAGAATTTGCCACGTGCACTCATCGGCTCTGTGGCGCTGGTGACCGTTTTATATGTGCTTATTGTGCTGGTGACCGCGGGGATGTTCACGCAGGCTGAGATTGAAAGCACGCATACGCCGCTGACTGCAGCGGCGCGGCAGATGTTTGGACCGCTTGGGGCGGCGGTGATGATCTTCGCCGGGCTGCTGGCCACGACGTCGTCGGCCAATGCCAGCATAATGGCGGCTTCACGCATTAACCTGGCCATGGCGCGCGATCATATGATCCCGCAGTGGCTGAATGAAATTCACCCCAAACGGCTGACGCCTTACCGGGCGATCCTGCTGACCGGCGTCCTGGCTCTCCTGCTGTTGGCCATCGATAATCTGGAGACATTGGCCGAGATCGCCAGCGTTTTGCAGCTGTACAGCTACGCGGCGCTGAATATCGGCTGCATCGTTTTGCGCGTGGCCAGGCCTGATTGGTTCCGGCCCACTTTTCGCGTGCCGGGCACACCGTTTCTGCAGGTGTTTGCCGCGCTGGGCTGCCTGGCGATCATCTTGCTTTCCGGCCTGTTGGCCCAGGCTGTCATCCTGGGGCTGATCGGCGTGAGCCTACTTTTTTACTTCACGTGGAGCCGGCCGCGCGTCAATATAACATATGGACTGGCCTTGTTTCGCGAACAGTTGGCGACGAACGGCTGGCGCGTTTTTATGCAGCCGGCCGAGCAATTTGCAGCGGTGCCAACGGGCGACGTGACGCCGGCGGTACGATTGATCGATCCGGCAGCCCCACAGCGGATCGTGGCCGCCCTGGCCAACCCGGAACACGCGGCGGATCTACTGCGCATGGGACGGTTCCTGGCGACGGGCAAGAACGCCGGAGGGATGGTGTTTGGTACGCATCTGGTGAGTATTCCTGTGCAGACACCGCTGCCGGAGGCGCGTGAGCGTTTCGCGGAGCGGGAACCCATCGAACGCACCATCGCCGAGATAGCGAATCAATCAAATGGTGACGGAACGGCCGTGAATGGGGATCGACCGGTCGCTCAGACGACAATCGAACCGGTCATTGATGTCGCTCATGACGTCTTCGGCAGCCTTATCGCCGAGACGAGTTATCGACAGGCGGATATGCTGTTGATGGGCTGGCAGGGTGATTTCAGCGTCAGCCAGATCTACAACAGTTCGATGCAGCGTATTATCGCCGGTGTGCAGGCCGATGTGGCTGTTTTGAAGGATCGTGGCCTGCAGAAGATAGACGCCATTCTTTTGCCCTGGGGCGGCGGGCCGCATGCGCAGTTGGGGCTTGAGTATGCAGTGCGCATCGCCGAGGCTACGGGGGCAACGATCCATTTGCTGCGTATTGTCCAACCAGGTGTTGACACTGATCTCGAACGGCAAAAAATGAAGCAGTCGGTGGCGCCGATTGTCGGCGGCTATGACAGTGTTCATTATCATGTGCAGCAGGCGGAAAACCTGACCGATCGCCTGCAGTATTTCCTGGACAATGGGGGGTATAACCTGGTGATCATCGGCGCTTCCCATGAATGGCGAATTCGCAATTTCCTCTTTGGCTCCATTCCGGACATTATCGCTGATTATGCGGATTGTTCGGTGTTGATGGTGCGCCGCTACTTGCTCGAGCGTTAAGCAAGCAAGCTGTAGGCAGCTGATTGTAGGGCGTGATGGTGTCGCGTCCGTGGTGCGAAGCGCCTTCTCTACCAGCGCTGCTCTATCCAGATGTAGAACGCAGCCAGCGTGCCGTGCTGTACACCATTTTCAGAGGAGGTTCTACATGCGTGATTCGTGGCAAAGTGGCAAGTCCTATGAAGCGTTCATGGGGCGATGGAGCCGGCCGTCAGCGGGTTGGCTACGAGCTTCTTTGTGCAGCCGGAGACGGCCGTGGCTGAGATGACGCGGGGCCATTTCCTGGAAGCTGCGATCTCGCTATAATCGCAGCCCCGCAGCACGTTTGACCTTCCAGTAGCTGGAAGGTATACAATGATCCACGCGAGGTGAAGAGTGCAGATCAATGATTTTTCCCAGCGTACGGGACTGAGCCCCAAGACGATTCGCTACTACGAAGGGATCGGTCTATTACCACCGCCAAGGCGTCTTGACAACGGTTACCGGGATTATGATGACCATGATGTCGATCGCGCAAATTTCATTGCCGGCGCGCGCAGTCTTGATTTTTCATTGGCCCATATCAAAGAGATCTTGGCCCTTCGGGATCAGCAAGAAGCGCCCTGCCGCTTTGTTCTGGATCTCATCGAAGAGAAAGCCAACTCAATCGCGCAGTGTATCGCTGTGATGCAGCGCATGGAAGCTGAACTCGAAGAGCTTCACCGGCTGGGCCAGACATTTCCCACGGATCATGTCGACGGCAAGAACTGTGTGTGCAACCTCGTCAGTAGGCGCAAAAATAGGGCGCGAGAATGGTAGCAAAAGGAGTTGCTGAAAATGCAGGCGAATGCTAAGGTAACATGGTTTGGCGCACGACAATTTGTGGGAGTCGACAGCAGCAAACATTCGGTAGTAGTTTCCTCAGAGGATGAAGACAATGGTACCGGCATGAACCCGTTAGAACTCATGTTGGTGGCGCTTGGCAGCTGTACTGCTATGGGGGTGGTCGACATTCTGCAAAGGAAACGCCAGGATGTCCGGAGTTTTGAAGTCAATGTATCGGGAGAGATGGAGCAGGGTCCCCCACGGGGCATTCGCAGCATCAATGTCGACTACATTATTGAAGGCTCGGATATCAGTGAGAAGGCGGTTGAGGATGCGATCCAGCTCTCGCTGGAGAAGTACTGCTCTGTGAGCGGCACATTGAAGTGCGCACCTGAGGTGATCCCCAGTTTCCAGATTGTCGACGGTTAATGACAGGTAAACCCAGAAGAAGGAGTAAAGGATGAAACTTAAGCACCTGTTGGCCATTATTGTTGTTCTCGTTTTCTTGGTTGGCTGCGGCAGCGCGGAGCCCCAGGTCGTTCAAGAAATTGTAGAAGTAGAAAAGGAAGTGACCCGTATTGTCCAGGAGACTGTTGTAGAGACAGTCATCGTTGAGGGCACACCGGAGGTCGTCGAACAAGTTGTTACCAAGGTGGTTCAAGAGATCATCACCGTAACGCCGGACCCGGCAGGCGCATCGAAGTTTGGCGGAACACTCGATCGCCAGATGCAGCAAATCACACAGCTTGATCCGATATTTATCGAGGACAGCACCTGGTATGCGGCCTCCAATATTTTCAGCTCGCTGTTCCGCACCGATGGGCTGGAGAACCGGATCATTCCCGATCTGGCCACTTCCTGGGAGTGGGAAGACGATACGACGATCATTTTCCATCTCCGCCAGGGCGTGATGTGGCATGATGATAATGAAGTTTTCCCTCTAGGCGAAAGCCGTGAGGTGGTTGCTGATGATGTCGTTTACTCGATTTTGCGACATCTTGAAACCGAGGGCGCAGCTGCCCCGGCCGATCTGCAGGCGACTTTCGAGTCGGTGGAGGCGCTGGATGATTATACGGTTAAGCTGACGCTGAATGCACCCAACGCGCTCCTGTTCTCTCGTGGGCGTGGTCTGACAAAGACCGGGATTATGCCGCAGGAAGCGGTGGAGCAGTTGGGCGAAGAATTCGGCACGAACCCGATTGGTTCAGGGCCCTTTAAGTTCGTTGAATACAGGCCGGACGAGAGGCTTACACTGGAGCGGAACGACCTCTATTGGAAACAGCCGTATCTGGACCAGGTCGTCTACCATGTCATTCCGGATGGTGAGACAGCGCTCGTCGCTTTTGAAAATGGGGAAGTGGATATTTTGTGGCAGGTACCGCCCCCTGAACTGGATCGTCTGGAAACAGACAGCCGCTTTGTCCTTCATGGCGGCGGCTGCCCGGTGCAGGCGCAGCTGATCTATAACATGAACAATCCGGTCTGGGGCGATCAACGCTTCCGGCAGGCTGTATCGTACGCGCTTGATGGCGAGGCTATCAACGAGAACGTGATGGGTCGTATGGCTATCCGCGGCGCGGGCACGGCCGGTCCTGGTGTGCCGGGCTATGTGGCTTCCTTATTCGATAAGTATTTCCCTTATGATCCCGAAGGGGCGAAGGAACTGCTTGCTGAGATGGGCTGGGCAGACAGTGATGGTGATAACATTCTGGACAAGGATGGCGAACCGCTCGCGCTCACCCTGGAAGTTTTCAACTCGGATACCAATGCACAGTTTGCCGCGGCGATTGTCACGCAGCTGCAGGAAGTTGGCATTGATGCGCAGGTAGAGACGGTTGAAGTCGGCACGTACGTCGAAGATTTCCAGACTGGCGCGGACAAGATCTTCTTGATGACCGGCTGGTGTGGAGATGGTGGAACGAATAGTCTTTGGGGTCGAGGCGCCTTTGCTTCTCCTCTGGGCTATAGTGATGAGGAGATCTATGCGCTGCTTGATCAATCCAATTCGATAGGCGATCCGGCTGAGCGAGATGCTGTCCTGCAAGAGGCGACAGAAGAGATCTACAGTCAATACTGGGGAACGTCTCTAGGCTTCCATGATTTCTTCAGTGCGTCTCGTTCCTATGTGCATGACTTCGGCGGCACGATGTGGTTTGAGAATCTGGTTACCGAAGAGAATAACGTTTGGGTTGAAGAATAGACAAGTTGTTATCTGAAATGCCCGGGGCCGGTTGGTTGAACTTTCGCCAGCCGGCCCCGCGGTGTATGCAGGGGGACCCTTGCTACGCTATATTCTGTTTCGAATCCTACTTCTGATCCCTTTGTTGGTCGGGGTTTCTTTGATCACCTTTATGCTGGTCAATGTGGCGCCGGGCGACCCGATCTCGACGCGTTATGGTCTTGACCCGCGCGGTGCGGATCAAGAGACGATCGATCGTTTGCGAGAAGAGCTGGGGCTTAACGATCCTTTACCAGTGCAGTACCTCACTTACGTAAGAGGGCTGCTTCGCGGAGATATGGGTGACTCGATCATGACGCGGGCGCCGGTCAGCGGAGAGATTTTGTCCCGTCTACCGGCGACGATAGAACTGGCGGCCGCCGGCATGCTGCTGGTGCTGCTGGTCTCGATTCCTCTCGGTATCTTGTCGGCCGTTTATCGCGGCACAGTTATTGATATGTTCAGTACGGGGATCGCTTTGGTGGGCGTCTCGATGCCTTCGTTCTGGTTGGGCATCATGCTCATGCTGTTGTTCTCCTTAGAGCTGGGACTGCTGCCAAGTTCCGGTCGGGGAGACGGTACATTTGTGGGCGAGGCCAAGGCGTTGATTTTGCCCGCGGTGACGTTGGCGTTCGGTTTGCTGGGCCTGGCGACCAGAATCATGCGCTCGAGTATGTTGGAAGTTCTAGGCCAGGATTATGTGCGCACGGCACGGGCCAAGGGGGCTCATGAGAGGCGGGTCGTGTTCAAACATGGTTTTCGTAACGCGTTGATCCCGCTGCTGACTATCCTGGGCATCCAGTTCGCCGGTCTGCTTGGCGGCACAGTCATTATCGAGACGATATTTGCCTGGCCGGGAATCGGCCGGCTGGCGGTTAACGCCATCTTTCGCCGTGATTATCCCGTGATAATGGGGACGGTATTGGTGTTTTCCGTCACCTTTCTGATCGTCAACCTGCTCATTGATATTTTGTACACAATGATTGATCCCAGAATTCGCTACAATTGAATGATCCCTATGGAAACATCAACCGCGAGCGAACAAGCAGCAATAGGACTTGAATCGGAATCAATCCTGTCTTCGGGTAAGCCCATTGGCCTGTGGGGGAGTGTATGGCGGCAGATTGTGCGCAACCCGCTGGCTCTGGCAGGCCTCATTATTCTGGCCACGCTGGTCCTTGTCGCTATTTTTGCGCCGTGGATCGCGCCGTATGATCCCAATGCCATGGATCTTCGCGGCGATCTGCAGCCACCGCTGTCCCCCGGCCATCTTCTGGGTACTGACGAGCTGGGCCGGGACACGCTGAGCCGTCTTATCTATGGCAGCCGTATCTCGCTAACTGTAGGGCTCATCGTCGTAGGTATTGCCGGCAGCATCGGCGTCGTGATGGGTGCGATCAGTGGGTATTACGGTGGCGTTGTCGATCAGATTATCATGCGCCTGGTCGATCTGCTTTTTGCTTTCCCCTTCCTGATCCTGGCTATCGCGGTCGTGTCGATTGTAGGACCCAGCCTGACCAATATGATGATTGTCCTGGGGGCGGTGAGCTGGATTATCTATGCGCGCCTGGTGCGTGGGCTGGTCTTATCGCTGCGCGAAGAAGAGTATGTTATTGCTGCGCGCGCTTTGGGATCGTCGGACAGGCAGATAATTTTTCGCCACATTCTGCCGAATACACTCGGCGTGGTGATTGTTCAGGCCACGTTTGGCGTTGCGGCGGCTATTCTGGCGGCATCGGCATTGAGTTTTCTCGGTATGGGCGCGCAGCCGCCGACGGCCGAATGGGGCGCGATGTTGAGCACGGCGAAGAAGTATATGCGCAGCCAACCGATGCTGGCTATCGCGCCGGGGATGGCGATTATGATCACCGTACTGGCTATCAATTTTGTCGGCGATGCGCTTCGTGATGCCCTGGACCCGCGGCTGAACGGCTGAGCGCCTGGTGCGGCGATGCGGCGCGCCATCATGAATGAAAATCACAGAGTATATAGATCCTGTGTACTGATCAAAACTGCAGCATTTTTGACCATCTTATACGAGGAGCAACAGACATGGAAAAACAAGCGCTGAGCGACATCCTTGCCGATGTCCCTGACTATGACGCTTTCTTGACGGTTGATGAACTCAATCAGAGCGCCCACCAATTGGCGGAGGAGTTTCCCGATATTGTGCAGCTCCTGCCTATTGGCTATTCGCGCCAGGGCGATCTGATTGAGGCGATGAAGATCGGCAGCGGCCCCAAAACAGGCCTTATCTTCGCGATGCCGCACCCGAATGAACCGATCGGCAGTATGATGCTGGAGTATTTTTCACGCCGCCTGGCCGAGGATGATGCCCTTCGTGAATCGTTGGGCTTTACCTGGTATCTCATCAAGGCTATCGATCCGGACGGCACGCGGCTGAATGAAGGTTGGTTCAAAGGGCCGTTTTCAATCGCCAATTACGGCCGTCATTACTACCGGCCGCCCAGCCACCTGCAGATCGAATGGACATTCCCCCTTTCGTACAAGGGGCTGCAGTTTGACGCGCCCTTGCCCGAGACCCAGGCGCTGATGACCCTTATTGAGGAAACGCAGCCTGACTTTATCTACTCCCTGCACAATGCGGGCTTTGGCGGCGCTTATTTCTATATGTCTGAGGCGGCGGCGCCTCTTTACGACCCCTTATATGCGCTGGTTGAGAGCCAGGATTTGCACTTGCACCTGGGTGAACCGGAGGTCGTTTGGGTTGAGCAGTTCGCCGACGCCATCTTCAATACGCCGGCAATCACCGATGCGTATGATTTCCTGGAGGAGCAAGGCGTCGATCCGACGCAGGCGATCAGCGGCGGGACATCAAGTTTTGATTATGCTAAAACGTTCTGCGATCCCTTTTCCTTGATCTGTGAAATGGCCTATTTTGACGCCGCTGCTATCCACGATACGTCGCCGTCGGATATGGTGCGCCGGGAGGCGATTCTGAGTGGGCTTAATGTGACGAGGGAAGGGCTTGGCCTGATTGAGTCTCTGTACAATAGCGTTGAGGGTGAGTTAACTGAACCATCCCCTTTCTCCGAATCCATCAAGAGTTTCATGAAGGCGATTCCGCCGTACCTGGCCGGGCAGGAGAGTTGGGCGAAGAATGCGGAAGCGACGGAAGAGTTGGCGACGGTGGCTCAGAAGCTGGATAGTCTGGCGATTAAGCAGTTCTACATGGTGTTTCTCAACCTGGGCATGCTCATTCGCATGATTGAAACCCAGATCGCGGCGACCGGCGAGTCGCCGGCCTTGTTGGCCGCCCACCAACAGGCGGTCACTGCTTTCGAAAAGATCAATGATGCGCTTGACAGCCAGCTTGAGTACAGCGTGGTTCCGATCAAGAAGCTGGTCAGTGTGCAGTTAGGCAGTGCGCTGTTGGCTGCGGAGTATGTAGCGGGGAAATAACAGGCAACATAAAACAACGGAAAACAGAAAACGGAATGGCCCGTCCTGAATCGATTCAGGACGGGCCATTTCGGTTGTTAGAGCGCCAGCATGAACTGGAAGCTTTGGTCTTCGAAGCCGGGCAAATCTTCATGGCCGAAGTCGGGATAGAGGACCATTTCTTTGGGGGACACGATCTTATTATAAGCGGCGAACTGCGTGGAGGGAGGACAGATGGTGTCGCGCAGGGAGGTGGCCATGAGCACGCTGCCGCGGATGCGTGGGGCGAGATGCTGTACATCGATGTAGCCCAACTGGGTGAAAACGGCTGTTTCTCGTTCGTGGCGCGGGTCGAAGCGCCGGAAATAGTAACGCAACTCTTCGTAGGCCGCTTCATCCATATCGATTTCCCATACGCGTTGGTAATCAGAGAGGAAGGGGAACAGCGGCGCAACCTGCTTGATACGCGGTTCCAGCGCGGCGCAGGCCAAGGAGAGGCCGCCGCCCTGGCTGCCGCCATAGACGCCGACGCGTGTCTCGTCCACATCGGGCAGGCCCATGACCACGCGCGCCAGCTGCACGGTGTCTAGGAAGATGTGGCGGAAGATCATGTTCTGCGGCGGGCCATCGAGACCGCGCACGATATGGCCGCGCAGGGTGGTCCCTTTTACGCCACCGATGTCCTCGGAGAGGCCGCCCTGACCACGGCAGTCCATGGCTGCTACGGTGAAACCGGCGGCGACGTAGCCCAGTTTTTCTGACCAGCTGCCGGCGTCGGCGGAATAGCCGTGGAATTTGATCACGGCCGGGTGACCGTCGGCCGGTTGGCGCGGGCGCAGCAGTTGGGCATGAACGCGCGCGCCGGCGGTGCCCGTAAAATAGAGATGGAAACAGTCGGCGAAATCAGTCTGAAATTCGGCTGGTTCCAGGCTTGCCTGAGGGTCGATGGCGCGTACTTCGGATAAGCCGTCATCCCAGAAAGCGTCAAAATCGGCGGGGCGTGGATTACGGCCGTTGTAAGTCTGTAGTTCGTCCAGGGAGAGATCAAAGGTCAGGGGCATGGTCAATGGTTACCTGTTGAATCATTGAGTGGTTTATACATCATAGAGATTGTAGCGCGGATGGGGATGGGGGGACAACGCGTACAATGAATGATGCCCATTCGAAACCGGTCACAGCTACTCAAAGTTGGTTAGGCGCTTTGAAGATAGGACAGATTTCTAGGATGAAATCAGGGGTTTACACAGACTATTGGATACCCCCTGCCTATCATACAGACTGGTTGTTTCCGGTGTTGCGTGCCCTATTGACTTCAGCACAATCCTTCAGTACGCTTCTTATTGTTGTCGAAAGAAAGCTGAGCATTGTCCAGCGAATAAAGCCCCTGCTGGACAGCAACATTATTACACCAAACTGGCGTGGTTTGCGGCTGACCATCAGACATAACAGTGGTCAGAGTGGCATTCACCAGACCGACTCGCAGATCTCTATGTGCTTCAGGAATCGTAGCTGTTATTAGTTGATTATCTCCATAGGTGCTATGTCCGTGAGGCGACAACGCCGCGGAACATAGAATAAGTGAAGAAGGCGTAGTAATCAGGTTGATCCAGCATATAGTCTGTTGATTCAGGTAGGCAGAGACGCTGATACTCAGACCATTCTTCCTGTGTCAGTTCCGATTCTACGCCCGGCCAGCGCATTTCAAAGAGCGCCTCTAGTGCACAGCGTTGTTCGCCACTCAACGGAGCAAAAGCATCGCCGGCAAAAGTTAAGGCGGCCGGCTGCTGCAGGCCGGCTTCCCGGAACCAACCCAGCGCGCGCAAGAAGTGTGACTCTGGCTCTTTGTCCGCAGCAAAAGGAGCAATACCGGCACGGGTTGCCTTGAGGCGCGCCTCTAACAGCGGGTAGCCGGGCAGGAGCGTCTCAGAGGACCAGGCGAGGATGGCCACGATGCCGCCTGGTTTTACGACCCGGACAAGCTCTTTCACACACGGCAATGGGTCTATCGGTGCGTAGCCGACCAGGTCCATGCTCCATGCCCAATCAAAGGCATTGTCAGCGAAGGGAAGGTTGGTTATGCTTCCTTTGCGAAAGGACACCTGTTCCGACAAACCAGCCTTTTTCACGACGTTCTCCGCGTGAACCAGCAGCTCGGGAGACAAATCAAGCCCGGTAACATGTCCCTCTGATCCCACAGCTTCTGCCAACAGTACAGCCTGAAGGCCGGCGCCACATCCTGCATCCAGCCCCCGGCTCCCCGGCGGGAACCGCACTGCCTGGAACGCAGAACGAAGAATAGGCTCTCTCAGATGGTTGTATGCGTATGCCATCTTAACAACGTTGTCTGTGTCATTCATTTCCCACTCTCTCAATCTAGCATGATGCCGGCCTGAACCGATCTCTGCGGCGGCTGACCCTGATGGCAGGTTGTACGAACGCGGGCAATCGGGCCCATCAGCGCAGGGATGCGGCAAAGGAGGCGAAATCTTTGTCAGGATCAGGGCCGCGATACTTGAACTGTCCCACCACATTGGCCCCTTTTCCTTCCAGCGATTCTGCCATCTGGCGCAGTGTCGATCCAATGGCCAGCTTATAGGTGCAAAATACAACGGCCTTCTTACCCGCAATATTTTGCAGAAGCCAGATAAAGCGCATCGTTCCCCCCGTGGGGTTTTGGCGGATGATGAACAGTCCCTGCACCCAACTGCCGATGCAAATAAGATCCGCTTCCGCCGCTACCGCCGGGTCCGCCTCTCTTACTGACTGCACCTGACAATGGTGGCCGTGCGCTTCCAACATCCTGCCCATCGCTTCTGCCGCGCTGGCAGTAGTCCCCGTACTGCTGTCATATACTATGGCGATATTCATTCGCAAAGCTCCTTTCCCGGAGGGTGTGGCTGCTTACTGATTTGGACGTAACAAACTCTTCCCACCTGCAGCCACAGCCTGAACCGGGAGATCGAAGCCCGTCATCCGCTTCAGAAAAGCTTTCGTTTGGTCCGCAGGTACAAGCGCGTCTGCAGCAGCGTTTCCGTCACATACGCATTATAAATGAAAAACGATTGGTTTGGGGTCTTCGTCAAGCCCGGGCCTTGCCCATATAATCAGCAGCGTGATGAACAGTCTCCTGAGAACAAAGCTGTTTGTTCCAAAACTACGGCCGTCTCTCGTTCCTCGCCCGCACCTTTTTGCGAAACTCGACGAGGGGTTGGCGGGATTGGTTACGCTCGTTTCCGCGCCGGCCGGCTTTGGTAAGACGACCCTGGTGAGCGGGTGGTTGGCCCAAGAAGATCAGCGGGCGGCGTGGCTGTCGCTGGATGGTCAGGATAATCACCTTCATCTCTTCTGGGCATATATGATAGCTGCGCTGCAAACGGCCGTGCCTGGCCTGGCTGCTGCCGCCCAAACCAGTCTGCAAAATGATTCGCAGACGGTTATCGAACCACTGCTGGTCTCTTTACTGAACGATATCGCGGCTTGTGAGCAGCGGCTGCTGTTGGTGCTGGACGACCTCCATGCAATTGTCTTGCCCGCGATCTTCGACAGCCTTGACTTCTTCCTTGATCACCAGCCGCCTAACTTGCAGCTGCTCCTACTCACCCGTGAAGATCCTCCGCTGCATCTTTCGCGGCTGCGAGCACGCGGCCAACTTCGTGAAATTCGCGCCGCAGATCTTCGTTTTTCGGCGGCGGAAACAGCCGTCTTCCTCAACCAACTGCTTCAGCTCAATTGCACAGACGATAACATCGCCACCCTGACCGAACGCACGGAAGGGTGGGCCGCCGGCCTACAATTGGCGGCTCTGGCGCTGAAGTCGCCGGCAGCAAACGTCTCGCAGGCCGACTTTGTGACAGCTTTTAGCGGCAGTGACCGCTTGCTTACCGATTACTTGATTGACGAAGTGCTGTCGCGACAGGACAGCGCGGTACAGCATTTTCTGCGGCGCACCTCGATTTTAGGCCGTTTCAATGCTGATTTGTGTGCGGCGCTCTTGGATGTCAGGGGTTTGGAGACAGGGGAGGCCCGCGCACCCGTCGATCCGGAAGAACGGCTGCCCGCCGCCGATCTGCTGGCGGAGATAGAACGGGCGAATCTCTTTCTCGTGCCGCTGGATAACGAACGCCGGTGGTACCGCTACCACCATCTTTTTGCCGAGTTTCTGCGACAGCGGCTGCGCGAGACGGAGCCGCGGCTGCTGCCGTCGCTGCAAAGGGCTGCCGCGCGCCGGCTGGCGGGAGACGACCGGCCGCGAGAGGCGCTGCCCTACGCGCTGGCGGCGCCCGATTACGTGTTGGCAGCGGCGTTGATCGAGCAAGCTGCGCCGCTTGTTCTGGAGAGGGAAGATGCGGCCATTGTGCAGAAGTGGATTGAGCAGCTGCCGCGAAAGCTGCTTGAGCAGCGGCCGTTTCTCAATATCTATTATGCCTGCGCCTTAACGCTGACCGGCGCTGAAGAGGCCATCGAACCATACCTGCAGACGGCTGCGGCGTTGAGCCAGCGCACGCAGCCCTGCGAACAGCAAACGATCAGCGGTCTCGTCGCTGCCCAACGCGCCTACGCGGCTATGTTCGCCGGGGCACATGAGGCGGCCGAAACTTTCGCAGAGCAGGCGCTGGCATCACTACCGCCGCAGTGGATGGGTCTGCGATCGCGTACGGCGGCGGTGCTGGGCAACAGCCACAATTATGGCGGAGAGCTGACGAAGGCGGTGCAGGCTTACGGGGACGCTGTCGACTGGTGTGAATCGATAGGTGATGTTTCTAGCGCCACCTTTAACCTGTGCAGCCTGGCTGAAATATATCTCGACCAGGGCCGCCTTTCGCGTGCTGCGCGTAGTTATCAGGAGGCTCTGGACTTTTCCCGCCGGCACACGGGGTCAATCGACAATCCCTTCACTGGTTTTGCCCACATTGCGCTGGCGCGCATTGCTCGCGAACGGAATGAGCTTGATCGGTCTGCCGCGCAGTTACAGCATGGGATTACGCTCTGCCGGGAATGGCGGCAGGCGTACAGCCTGGCCATTGGCCTGCTGGATGCGGGTATTTTGTGGACGGCGCGCGGCGAGTGGACGCGTGCGCGGCATGCCCTGCGGGAGGGCCGGCTTCTCGCTCGGGCAGCTTCACCGGTGTGGGGGGTGGGGATGGTGGATGCTCTGCGGGCGCGGCTGGCGTTGGCTTGCGGCGAACTCGATGCGGCTGTGCAGTGGGCCGCTGCTTGTGGGTTTGCGCCGCAGGATGCCCCATCGTATGAGCTGACGCTGGTCAATTTTACAGTGGCCCGCGTGCTTGTTGCTCAGAATCGCCCGGCAGAAGCGCTGACCCTACTGGTCAATATTGAACGGCTGCACCAACCGATCGGCCGGCAGCGATTGGTTCTGGAGGCGATCGTGTGGCAGGCGGTGGCTCATGCCGCGTGCGGCGAGACGGGCCGGGCAGTGAAACACCTGCAGCGTGCAGTGCGCCTGGCGGAAGGGGAGGGGTATGTGAGGCTCTTTGTGGATGCCGGCCAACCGGTTAAGGACCTGCTGGTGGCTTTGCAGCCGGCGCCGTTTAAGCAGAAGCTGTTGGCCGCCTTCGGAGATGTTGAACCAGCCATGTCGCCCGACGGCGGGCACCCTGCCTTGTTGGACCCGTTGAACGATCGCGAATTGGAGATTCTGTCCTTGATGGCCGCCGGGATGTCTAATCGAGAGATTGGCGATGCACTGTTTCTTTCGGTGAACACTATTCGCTGGTATGCGAGCCAGATTTACAGCAAGATGGGCGTTTCTGGCCGGGGGACGGCCGTGGCAAGGGCACGGGAGCTGGCTGTTCTGTAACTGTTTCGTTTGTTCCACCTAACTGAATTGGCCCTAACCAGCTGTTGGTTGGGGCTTTTTTCTGCCGCCATCCGTCTTACCGTCCATTTGGATGGAGACTGGCCGTCTATTCATGCGCTAAGCTCAGATCATTGATCAGATGACATGGAGAAACAGCGTCTTGAACAGGAGGGGTTCCCAAACATGACTTCTCACAAAACTTCCTACCAGATAACCATTCGCGGCCACCTGGACCCGCGGTGGGAATCGTGGTTTGAAATGCTTACCATCAGCCCGGCATATGGCGAGGATGGCGCGGCGGTGACGCGGTTGAATGGGAGTGATCTGGATCAGGCGGCGTTATACGGCATTTTGACCCGGCTGCGCAATTTGGGGGCGGAGTTGGTGAGCGTAGAGCCGCTGCCGGACGAGGGGGGAGCCTTATGAATCAAACGCAACCTGTAACGATGGGGCGCGCCCCATTTATATTGATCGTTACTCTGTTACCGCTGCTGCTGGTCACGTCGGCCGGCGGCCTTTTCTTCCCGCAGCTCTATGTGGGCGTGGTTCCAGCCCACCTGATCCCGGAAAGTCAGGGACAGGATGCGGTGACGTTGTTCCTGGCCGTGCCGCTGCTGCTGCTGGCGCTGCGCTGGCTGCGTGCGGGTGATGTGCGCGGCCCTATTGTCGCCGCGGGAACGCTGGGCTACACCGCCTATATAAGCATCATTTATGCCTACGGCGGCGTCGCCAACTGGCTTTATTTTGCTTACATCGCCTGCCTGGGATTGTCGGTGTACGGGATGCTGGTCGTGCTGCTTCCTACGCCGCCGCCGGCGGTAGACGCGGAGCAGCTGCCCTGCCGCGCAGTAGCAATTTTTAGTTGGGTGATTTCGCTGCTGCTGACAGTGGTCTGGGCGGGATTGGCGATAATGGCCATGGCTGCCCGCGAACCGTCAGAGGCGAACGCGATTCTGGTGACGGACTTAGCTTTTGTGATTCCGGCTCTGCTGTTGGTGGGGGCGTGGCTGTGGCAGAAACGGCCGTATGGCGTGCTGCTGGGTGGGGTCATCTTAGTGCTGCTGCTGGTGCTGACACTGTCCATTGTCACCGGGCAACTCATGAAGATCGCCCAGGGCTTTGCGCCGCAGTGGTTCCTTATGGGGCTCTTTGGCGCGATTGCCGCGGGGGCATTGCTGCTGGCTGCGCCTACGTTTCGCGGGTTGGCCGAGAATTAGAAATAAGGGGGAAAGATCATGCGACTTGCCAAGTGGATTCTATTTACTGCGCTTATCACGTCGGCATGTGCATTGAGCGCCTGCCAATCAGAAATCAAAACCGAAGCCGAGCTGGGTGAGGCGCTGCAGGGGGCGCTGGAAAACGTGGTCCGCGAAAATGACAACGTTCACAACGCCGTGCTGCAGGTGCAGGGCCCGGAGTTCGAATGGCAGGGAGCCGCCGGGCTGGCAGATCCCGAGGCGGACGTGGCGATGCTGCCCGCTGATCAGTTCCGCAGTGCCAGCTCGGCCAAGATGATGCTGGCGACGCTGGCTTTGAGGTTAGCCGAATCTGGGGTTCTTGATCTGGACGCACCTATTGCGGATTATCTGGCGGATGACGTTATCGCGGGCCTGCACATTTACGAGGGGCAGCATTACGGTGAAAGCCTTACCATGCGCCAACTGCTGCACCATACCAGCGGATTGGCGGACCACTGGTTTGATGAGCGAGATGACGGCCGTTTTGTGCAGATGGTGTTGGTGGATGAAACGGATAAATTGTGGCAGCCTGTTGACGTGGTGACCTATGTCAAAGAAAATCTGCCGCCGCTCTTTGCACCCGGCGAAGACCTCCGCTATTCGGACGCAAACTACATCGTGGCCGGCCTGGTTATTGAGGCGGCTGCCGGACAGCCTCTGCATGAGGTTTACCGTGAGCAGCTCTTTGAGCCGCTGGGCATGGAAAACAGTTACATGGAATTCCGCGAGGAAGCGCGGCCCAGCGTGCCGGGTCATGGGCTGTCCAACGTCTATTATGGCGACATCAATTACACGGATTTTCGCTCCCTGTCGGCCGATTGGGCGGGGGGTGGGTTGGTGACCACGGCGGAGGATATGACCTGTTTCCTGCGTGCCTTTGTCGACAATGAGCTTTTTGCCAACCCCGCTGTCCGTGAAGAGATGTTTGATTGGCTGCCCTGGCAGGAGATGGGTGACAGATGGGATTACGGCCTTGGCTTGATGCGCTTCCGCGGCGAAAGTTCCGTCCTTTGGGGGCACACCGGCGTGGGACAGTCATTTATGCTCTACTGGCCTGATGGCGACCTGACCATGACCGGTACGCTGAATCAAGACGAGGTGAACTGGAGCGCGCTCCTGGGTCCTGTCTTGCAGGCCGTGAAGCAGTTCCAGGAGTGATTGTCAGCTGAAATGCTTGATCTCGTTTCGTGAAGAAAAACGGCCGTTCCTGCTAAGAAACGGCCGTTCTTGCTGCTTAGCGGTCGTGTGCGCTGCGAGCGGTCTGAGACTAAATCGAGTCAGCCGGCTGCACGATGACGACGACATTTCCCTTCTTGTGCCCGTTATCAACATAGCGGTGGGCTTCGACAATCTGTTCCAGTGGGTAGCGCCTATCGATGACTGATATTAGCTTGCCCGCTTCAATGAGCTCTTTGAGGATGACCAGATCTTCGGCCGTTATCTTCAAATCGTTTGAATCCTTGTCAACGTTAAGGTAGGTGCCTGTCTGCTTCAAAGATTTTGCAGCTTGCCAAGAGGTCAGCTTGTCTACAGCGTCAAAGATAACATCATAGGTTTCGCCGCTCTGGGTAAAATCCTCTTGTGTGTAATCAATGACCTTATCAGCCCCAAGAGACTGCACCATTTCCAGATTCGTCGTACTGCAGACCCCGGTAACGTCGGCTCCAGACTGTTTGGCAAGCTGGACGGCAAAGGTGCCGACACTGCCAGACGCGCCATAGATCAAGACTTTCTGCCCGCTCTGGATGTTTGCCTTTCTAAGAACAAGTAGGGCTGTCATTCCGCCGGCAGGGACAGCGGCGGCTTCCTCAAAGGTCATATTGGTCGGTTTTATGGCCACCAGCTCATTTTCAGGCAGACATTTGTACTCGGCATAACCGCCGAAAGCTTCTTTTGCCGGAAATAACAGGGCAAAAACCTGGTCTCCTTTCTTGAACTGCGTCACATCTTTGCCCACTGATTCAACTTCCCCGGCCATCTCCATCCCCAATATGGATCTCCTGGGTTTCCTGAGCCCTAGATATAAGCGGGCGAACAGCCACTGCGCGCGAGGGACGTTGAAGCTGCGAATTCTCACATCCCCCATGGATGCTGTGGTCGCATGGATTCTTACCAGCAGTTCGTTGTCTCCGGGCGTTGGTTTTTCTATCTCTTGCAGCTGCAAGACTTCCGGCGGCCCGTATTTTGTGCATATAATCGCTTTCATAACTATTCCCTCCAGGACTGCATGGTGTATTGTTCCCGGCCAACCCGCATCAGCGTAGACAATTGTTGAGGCCTGATCTTGATCTATTCCGCGGGCTTTGTTTCGCCTTGACTTTGCCGCTGCCAATACAACACGCCGCCAAGCAGAGCAAACAAGGCGATCATCAACGTGCCTTCCACGCCAAAGGAGCCCAACCATTCCTTTCCCGGTAAAAGAGAAACGAATCCTGCGCCGGCAAACCCGGCAAGGAGGGTGTTGGCAACGGTATTGCCTGTCCAATGCATGAGCACCGCCGGCCACACGGACTCAGTGCGTATGCGGATCTCACCATACACAACCGCAAAGACGATAGTGCCCAGGATAAAGCGTGGCAGAAGCGTGAGTAACCCTTCTGACGTGTGTGCCCACAATTCACGAAGATAAGGCAAGTGCCAGGAAGCCCATATCAGGCCGATCACTATATGGCCAAGCAACTGGTCATTCAGGCTATAGACCTTGGGCGCCAGGTAGCCGCGCCAGCCGACTTCCTCAATAAAGGCGAAGATGAAGAAGGTCACGGCCAGTGGGATCATGGCCGTCACAAAAGCAGGCATGGTGAAATTATTGATCTGACTTGCGCCAACCAGTAGACCCAGGGCGAGCACGATAGCGATAGCCACCGGAAACGCCAGGATGCTCAAGGCATACCAACGGCCGTTTCCGCTAAATGCTGGTTTGAAGCCTAGTGACACGCCGTCCCGCAGCAGGAACTTCATCACCAGGGCGGACAGCATGGGCGCGGCTGCCCAAAGTAGAAATCCAGGGCCGGGTGCCGTGGGATCGCCTCCCAGAACCGGTCCCAGCCAGGCCAGCCCGTTTACCAGGATGGCGAAAATGATAATATTGCGCATGGCTAGTTTTCTGTCTGGCGCCATTGTTGTCAAATCTCCCTTAGACCCAGTTCCATGCGTACCAGATAACCAGCGCATTAAATACAAAGCTGGCAATGATCAGGAAATTGTCAAAAGCGGATGCGTACGGTAGGCTGAAGAGATTGAAAATAACCACGAGTACAGCGACGATGATGCTGGCCCAGCGAACTGCGGGGTACGGCAGGATCAGCGACAGAACCACCGGCGATATTACGCCCACCATATCGTTCATCTTCATCCTGGCTAGAGAATTTTCGACACACCGGGGATTTTGCGAAGCAGGTAGGCGAGGACGAAGCAGATCGGGACCATGATAACCGCCCCGATGCCGAATTTGAGCAAGGGTCCAAGATCGATTCCCATCTGCACATACGCCAGATAAAGCATGTATGCCAGAAAAACGATAATTGGACTATGGATAACGTAGACGGCGTAGCTCTGCTGGGCGAGAAAGCTGCCCAACTTGCTCTTCTCGTTGAAAAAGCGGCGGAAGAAGGTGATGGAGGCCAGGCACATGCCGACGGCGAAGGCGGAGTCCCAGAGCGCATAGACAGCCGACGGCCAACTCCCATCACCCAGAAAACGCATTGAGCCGCCCAACATGCCCAATAGTGGAATCGGGAACAGCAAAAGTGTCGCTACCACCGCGGTCACGAAGCCCACTTTGCCCATGCGGTCGGGAATAGTGCGAAACCAGTCGCGGCGGTAGGCGACGGTTCCTACGATGAAGAAACTGAGATACTGCGGGAGGTAGGCAAGCGTTGGAAAGTCGAGCACAGTTTTGCCCATGGGGACAATGATCCGTACCAGGTAGGTCGCCAGGGCCAAACCCAAAATGAAGATGCCAATCCCCAGATAGCTGGGGGGTGAAAAGATATCTGTCGAGGATGATGGCCGGTTTCTGGTTAGCCATTGCCAGGCAGCATAACCAAAACTGAAGATGAGCAGCAGGGCGAGGAACCAGGCGACCCCAAGGCCGATGAATTGGGGATACAGCTGCCAGATGCTTTGCCAGGTCAACGGTTCTGCAATCCAGACAGCAGGCTCGAGGAAAAGACCGGTGTTGGAGATCGGGTTGAGCACGAATATCCACACGAGGAGTGGAATACCGATTCGAATCAACCGGTCCTTGAGAAAGGAACCGGACCCCTTGCGCTCAAATGATCCCGGCGTAAAGTAGCCCGCCAACAAGAAAAAGGCACCCATGAACCATGCCTGGTTAAAGAGTACGAATAATACCAGCAAAAACCCTCCTAGCGTTTCGCCTTTAGGGGGATCTACGTACCAGAACGATACCCCCTCTCCGTAGACGATGGCTATGTGGTGCAGCACGACGAGTATGGTCAGGGCCGCGCGCCAATGATCGACAAAGAACAAGCGGACAGTTTCACTGGTCGCTGCCGCCGCCGGGGATTTTTCCGGGGCTAGTAAACTGATTTGAGCCATTATTATTGATCCTCCTCGATCCAGGTAACTGAAATCAACGGCAGCCCCAATGAGTAGAGCCGGCGCAGTAGACCCTGCAAAGCGGCCTGGTCGACTGTGCCGCACAGGGTAGTAACCGGCTGCCCATCATCTTCGCCGGCGACAGAAATAGCCATTTTTTCATCCCACGCGGACCAACTTGAATCGAGATGTCCTGGTACCTTGATCTCGTAGGCTGCTGGATAAAGTGAAAGTTTGCGTTTGATTTTGTTCATCTCTGGCTGCCTCTTACACCTACAGCATACTCCCAAAACAGTACTAGTGTCATACCCCGAAGGTGTTATTCGGGGGTTAATTGTTTGCCTGATCTATTGAGGACAGTGCCGGGAAGTGATGAAAAGACGAGCCGCCTGCCGGATCCAGGTGTCTCTGCACGTTCTGATGCCGGGTTTAGACGGCAGCCGCTTAGATGGTGGGCAGTATTCCCAGAGCTCTCGCCCGGGCGATAGCCTGCGTGCGGTTGTGCACATCGAGTTTGCCGTAGATATTGCGGGAATGGACCTTGACCGTGTTCGGTGACAGGTAAAGCCGGTCGGCGATTTCTCGATTCGTCAGCCCCTCGGCGATGAGCTGCAGTACTTCGCGTTCGCGCTCGCTCAAAGGCTCCATGAGTGTGGAATGCGGAATGTGGATGGCGGCTATGTTTTCTTTTATGCCGCCTTGTTCTGTGGGCAAGGCTGACAGCAAGCGGCTCGCGTAATTTGGGGCGATTCCTTGAGCGGTCGCTTTCTGGAGCAGGTGAGCCAGTGGAGGGCCCTCATCGACAAACGTGCGCATGAAGCCGGCCGGCTCGGCGAGGGTCAGCGCATCCTCGAGAGCGGACAGCGCGCGATCTGTTTTTCCGGCAGCTTGAAAGGTAAGCGTCTGCAGCAGCAAGATTTCGATCTCCCGCGCCGTTTGTCCCTGTGCCCTTGTCACCTCGAGCAGCTGCGTCAGCAGCCCGGCTGCTTCGTCCAGCCGCTCTTGTGCGATGAGGATCCTGGACAGCACCAGATAATCAAACATCAAGAAGAAGTCAACTTCTTGCAGCTGTCCGGACGCTCCAGGGGTATCGAACCCATTTTCATCCACCCATTGGCAGGCGGTTTCGAGCCTGCCTTGTGCCAGCCAAATCCGCGCCTGCCAGGCTGCGATCATTCGCGTGATCCAGGGCGGGAAATCGGTCTCGAGAGCGATATTCTCGATTGTTTGGACAGTTTCTCCGGCGCCGGCAGTATTCCCGGTAGAAAACAGGACTCTCGTCAGGCAGATGTAGCTCCAGCCGAGCATTGCTACATCTGCTGCCCGGCCGCCGCGCATGGTCAGATCGACGCCTCTATTCGCCAGCTGCAGTGCAGTTTCCAGGTCATTTGTCTCGGCCAGCACCTCGCCCCATATGGCCAATAACCAGCCGGCCACGACTGTTTGCGACAACCCATTTTCCTCGGCGAGTTGTAACTGCTGCCGGCAGATATCTACAGCCTGCTGAAGATGACCCTGATGCCGTAGGGTGATGGCCAATTTCATGCTGGCGACCAGGGTCATGTAGATGTTCCCCATCGCTTTGCTTGCCTCTAGAGAGACTGTTTGGACCTGCTGAGCCGCAGCCATATCGCCTTTGATAATGTGCGCGTCCCCTATGGCATTGGCCGCGCTGCTGCGCCAGGCCGCGTCATTCTCGGGCAGAGAGTCAAGCGCCTCGCGCGAGTGACGAATGATTCCCGGCATATCTCCCTGGTAGAAAGCCAGAAAGGCCCGTGTGGCGGCTGCTCTCCCTGCTAGATTTCCGCGGTCAGCAGCAGGTATCTGGTCAAGCATCTGTTCAGCCGCCAGGAGACTTTGTTCAGCCGCCTCCTGCTGCCCGCTGACAAATTGGCCCTCGGCGTGAAAGATAGCGAGCTGTGGTTTGGCATATACCAGCTCTATAGGCAGACTGGCCAGCCAGCGCCGCAGCTTGATGTGTTCCCCCTGACGCCAGATGGGGTCGCTGTGTTCCTCAATCAAGTGGACTGCTCGCTCGAAATCTTCGGCGCGCAGGGCATACTGGATCGCTTCGTCGGCGAAGCGGTTCTTCTCGTACCACACACTGGCCCTGATTTGCAGCAAGGGTATCTGCGCAAATTTTGTTTGGCGCAGGCGCTGGCGCAGCAGATCGGCAAAGAGATGATGATAACGATACCAGCGCCGTTCTTCATCGAGGGGGACAATGAATAGGTTGGCGCGTTCCAATAAATCCAGCATTTCCCGGCCGTCTTCCTGCCCGGTGAGGGCGTCACATAAGGGGCCGGTCAGCCGGTCGAGAACGGCCGTCTGCAGTAGGAAGTCCTGGATACGATCGGACTGCTGTTCTAGAACTTCTTCGAGCAGGTAGTCCAGAACAAAACGGTGGCTGCCCGTGAAAGATTTGATGAAGGTGGACGTGTCCTGGCGCCCCTGCATTGAAATTGCTGCCAACTGCAGCCCGGCGATCCAGCCCTCGGTGCGGGATTCCAGGGCGGCGATATCTTCTGCGGAAAGGGCCAGGCCCATCGCCTGGTTGAGAAATTCGCCGGCCTCGGAGGATGTGAAACGCAAATCAATCGCACGAAGTTCGCTCAATTGGCCCCGCGCGCGTAGACGGGAAAGCGGAAACTGCGGGTCATCGCGTGTGGCGATGACCAGGTGCAGCTGCGGCGGCTGGTTTTCGAGCAAGAAAGCGAGCGCATCGTCAACCAGCGATGATTCTATGTTGTGATAGTCGTCTAGGACGAAGATGATTCTGCCGGATATTCCCGCGATATCGTTGATCAGCGAGGTCAGGATAGCCTCAATGGGCGGCTGCTGGGGAGCCTGGAGCATGCTCAATGTGCCGCGCCCGAGGGAGGTCTCAACTGCCTCGATCCTGTTTAGGGCGCCAATGAAGTAGGCCAGGAAACGCGCCGGGTCGTTGTCCCCTTCGTCGAGCGACAGCCAGGCG
Organism: uncultured Chloroflexia bacterium; assembly: GCA_963767495.1. GTDB lineage: Bacteria > Chloroflexota > Anaerolineae > Promineifilales > Promineifilaceae > JAACFF01. The sequence continues at coordinate 372,867 of CAVYDY010000003.1, read as the reverse complement.
GCCGGTCGGTCGCAAGCGGTGACCCATGCGCTGGCCAGGGTGGTTTTGCCGAAGCCGGCGGGCGCGCAGATAAGGGTGAGTTTATGCCCAAGCTGGAGCCCTTGATTGAGTTGTTCGAGCAGCTGCGGACGCGGGACAAGGTTCGAGCGTATTGGGGGGATGTACAGCTTCGTTTGCAGCAGGGTTTCACTCACAGAAAGCATTATAGACTAAAACGGCCGTGTTTGGGGGATTTTGGAAATCGCTGCTCTGTTTGGCGCGAGCACCAAATTCGCTGCTGCTCTTGGTGCTCGTCCAGACTCTGTTTGGTTTCGTTCAGGCAGATTCAGAAGCGACGGCAGTTGATTTGAATCCCTTGACGATGAGCCAGATTCCGATGGCTAATTCAAACGGCAGAATGGGGAGGAAGAGATATAAGGGAACGTCAAAACCAAGAATCTCAAGTAGGGTCCCAATAAGACCCAGAGAGGCGACTGTTATGCCAAAAAGGGAAAGCGCCGCTGGTACATATTTCGACTTATAGAACAAGGTGTAAAACAGTACACCTCCCGTACAATAAAAAATCATAAGTACGCTGTAACTAAATTTGGTAGTGCCAAAAAAAAGAGCGCCAAGCGTCTGGAAATATGAAGGATCTGGCGCCCCGACCATTACAAAATCTTGACTTACACTGAGGAGAGAGAAAGCGCTTATTCCTCTTATCGCAAGCGCCACTGCTTCAATTATCCATAATCCCAAAGCCCAACGCGCGACGATTTCGTCTTGGTTCTTCAGGGACGTAAAAAGCAGTGTCGCCAAGAGAACAATGGCCATGGATTCAATGAACATCACGACGATGCTCATCTGCATCGTGGTTGCATTGCCGGCAATGATGATCATGGTTTCAGAAATATTGTCAGGCGAACCTACCGTCGGGATACCTACTGAAGTCAATAGTAGTCCACTGAGGAGACTTGCGGCAGCTACCAACAGAAACGCTGCGCCTAAAAGTCTGGGAGTGTTCTTACCCGTATTCATTTTTCCGCTCCTTTTTCTTTTACCTTGGATTTTCCCGATCTGTTTCCCTGTCAGGTTCTGCTGTCAGGGACGACGATAATGACCACATTGCCCTTTTTGTGCCCCTTGTCAACATATGTGTGGGCGTCAACGATCTGTTCGAATGGGTAGCATCTATCAATGACGGCCGTTAACTTTCCCGCTTCTATAAGCTCCTTGAGAAAAACCAACTCCTCACTGCTGCTGCTTGGGTCGGCATAGATCGCTTTTTTGCCACGGCCCCGCGACGTGCGGAACATTTGCAGATAAAGGCGCAGCGTGGGCAGCGTTGAAAGATAGACGCCGTCTTGCTTTAACGAATCTTTGCAGCGTGAAAAGGAACTCTTGCCTACCGCATCAAGAATTATGTCATAGGTCTTGCCGTTTTTCGTGAAATCCTCCCGCGTATAATCGATGACCGTATCGGCGCCCAGAGATTTTACGAGCGCCAAATTCGTGCCGCTGCATACCCCGGTGACTTCTGCCCCGAAATGCCTGGCGAGCTGCACGGCGTAGCAGCCGACACTTCCTGAAGCGCCGTTGATAAGCACTTCATCTCCGCGCTGAATGTTCCCTTTTCTGAGGTAAAACAACGCCGACAAGCCCATATATGGGACACCGGCCGCTTCTGCATAGCTCATCGTGACAGGCTTTGCGGCGACTATCCCGTCTTCAGGCAGACAACTATATTCTGCATAAGCGCCAAAAGTTGTTTCGGGGCTGTCCGCAAAAATCTGGTCGCCTCTCTTGAAGCGCTGCACATTGTCGCCTACCGACTCAACTTCGCCGGCCAGCTCCATCCCCAGAATCCTTCTTTTGGGTTTTCTGAGACCTAAAAACAGTCGATACATGGGCCAGTACATGGTAGGGATATTTTTGAAACTTCGAACCTTCACGTCTCCTGCCGTCACGGTTGTCGCCATTACTTTTACCAGTATTTCATTCTCCTTAGGCGTCGGTTTTGCTACCTCTCTGATCTGAAGAACATCCGGCGGACCATATTTGGTGTATACGATTGCTTTCATGAGATTCCTCCTGATATCTAATCTTCGTTTATGCTTGCGCTGCCGGCTGGGAAGCGTTCGCGGTTGGATTGAATCCCTTCACGATCAACCAACCTGCCAGAACCATTTCATTCAAGCCTATTGGCAATATCAATAACATAAAGATCGTCGATGTCGTGCTAAGGCCGTAGATCGCCAGCAGGTCTGCTGCTAACAACAAGATGGCTCCAATAAGACCCCAGACCGATAAGAATCGAGGCACAAGGCCTGATTGATAAAAGAGAGTGTTCAATATCAGGGCGCTGATGGCAAAGGCGATCCCTGGCCCAAGCAAGAAGGCCCATTGATCAACGGCCAGCAGTGTGGTCCCCGAAGGAAGGAAATAGGAAGCATCCGGCGCCCCTGTCTGTACATACGCCTCACTCAAGGTCACAAGTGAAAGGATGCTGATGCTGCCAATGACCAGGATAACGGACTCAATAATCCGGGAACCAATATACCCCTGAGCCAAAGCTTCATTATGCTTCTTGAAGATCGGAAACAGCATGATGGCAATGACAACGACGACAATGGTGTTGATTGAATCAATGAGCACACCCGTTATCACGTTGGTTTCATTTTCCGAAACGGCCGTCAGGTAATCCGGAGCATTTAGAATAGGGCTCAAAATAACCTGATACCCAAGAATGGAGGAAACCGTCGCAGCAATGAATAGGACACCTACAATTATCGCGGTTCTTCTGTATGAATTCGTTGTTTCTTTGGCGGCCATTGTTCTCTCCTCTTCTTGAGCGATATGAACGAGTTTCATTAAAAAACTAAAGGGACCTGCCTCAAGTCACTGTCTGATATCTGACGCAGGCGCCTGGTTGGGAATGGTGCGGGTGACGGAAAGCAGTGGCATTCCTAGATTGCGTACTTTTCTTAACAGGCCAAACAATGCCGCCTGGTCGACCACCGGTCCGGTTAGCAGGGTTTCGCCGTTCTCTTCCCGCCTGATGGTCAGGTTCTCAAACCACTCTGTCCATTGCGAACCTAGATGGCCCTTGATCCTGATTTGATAGATTGGAGGTTGGCTCAGATCTGTTCCTGGGTTGCGTTCGTTTGCCATATCCCTGTACCTGCTGCGGCTTGTTACATTCGTTTGCGCTGCTTGCCTAAACTGCTTCGCCTGTCGCTGGCATGGCCGATGGTGATACGAACGCAGAGGCATTGAACCCCTTAACCATCAGCCATATCCCGAGGAATATTTCATTCAAGATAATTGGCAGCGCCAGGACAAACAGCGGGCCAATCCCCTCATCTAGAAGATTGAGGGTTACGATCGAGGCGACGCCAATGAAGCCCCAGAGTGATATGAAGCGGGGGACCAGCTCTGATTGATACATCAGATAGTAGAACAGCACGGCGCTCAAACTAAAGAAGACGGGAATCAACAGCCCCGCCGCGGTCGCACGTTCTGCGACAAGCAGCGAGCCCGCCGGCTGGAAATAAGGGGCGGCCGAAGCGCCTGCGGCCAAATATTCCTGGCTCAGGGGCAGTAGGGATAGGGGGGCGACTGCAGCGACTGTGATGAAGACGGCTTCCATAAGCCTGAAACCAACGTAGCCAAGCGCTGTGCTGTCACTGTATCGTTTAAAAATCGGGTACATCAACACGGCGATGCCGACGACGGCAATGCCATTGATCATCTCAAGGAGTACGCCGATTTGTAGTTGAGTTTCATTTTCCGAAACGGCCGTCAGGAAATCTGGACCAGTCAAAGCTGTTTCTATTAAGCCGGCTCCTACAAGGCTGGCAGCCATAGCGATTAGGAATAGAGTCCCCACGGCTGCTGCGGTCTTTCTGTTAGTTTTTTCTTTGGCGGTCATCACTTGCTCCTTGATGTGTATTGAGCCCTGAATAAATCTTATGCTTACAATGTAGCAGTCAGGTGGTATTAGTGTCATACCAAGAAGTTGTTATCTTGGGGTGAGCTGCAGGGCTGTCCTGGGAAACAAAAAACGGACTGTCAGCTGACAGTCCGTTTTTTGTTTCAATTATTCCCGGCGCCGGTTATAGATGCCGCCTATTTCAGGTGGCGGGCAGAAGCCCCAACGATCTCGCTTTGAACACCGCTTTCGTGCGGCTGCTAACGCCGAGCTTGCTGTTGATGTTGCGCGTGTGGACCTTGACGGTATTCAAGGAGAGGTAAAGTCTGTCCGCGATTTCTCGATTGGTCAGCCCATCGGCGATGAGCTGCAGCACTTCGATTTCGCGCGCGCTCAAAGGATCCACCAATGCGGGTTCTGGACTGCGGCTTTTGGGTTGGCGGCTTGATGGAGCAGTTTGCTGCGGTCCGGCAGCGGAGAATGCTGATAATAGACGGCGTGCGTAATCTGGCACAATCGCGCCGGCAGCAGCTTCGCCGAGCAGGCGGGACATAGGTGGCCCTTCGTCGACAAAGATGCGGACGTAGCCCTCCGGTTCGGCCAATGTTAAGGCGCGTTCCAGAGACAGTAGAGCAGAAGGAATGTTATCTTGCGCCTCATGCGCGAGTGCTTGCAGCACAAGGAGCTCAATCATGCTTCCCGTTCGCCTGCCTGCTTCGGCTGCTTGCAGGAGGCGTTCCAGCAAGCCCACGGCCTCGTCTATGCCGCCCTCTACCGGGTGGCTCTTGTACTGGGCGATGAGCATCCTGGCCAGGGTGGCGTGCTCAAACTCGTGCAGGTAGCTTAAATCGTCATCCGCGGATAGATTGTGCGCGCGCGCCCAGCTCTGTGCTTCAGCAAGTCTTCCCTGGGCGACCCAAATTCGCGCCTTCAACGCCGCAATGGGACGCACGATGGGCAGGGGGGTTCTGACATAGAGACGCTGCGCCTCGTCCAGCAGGTGAAGCGCGCCATCCAGATCGCCGCGGGTTTCCTCTAATCGCGCTTGAGCAATGCACCAACGATACTGCCAGTCCGGCAGCTCAACTTTTTCACCCAGCGTTCTGGCCCTCTGTAAGTCTGAAGCGGCGGCTTCTAGATCGCCCTGTTCACGGTGCAGATCGCTTATTCCTGTGTATAGATCCTCTGTTCCTATGGGCTGGTCGTGTTCCAGCGCGAGCTGCAGCGAGAGCTCATATCTATTAATCGCCGCGTGGAGTTGGCCCAGCGCCGTTTTTATGTCTGCCAGGACGAAGGTGCCGACGATGATGTCGAGGGGGCTCATATGAGCCAGGCCATCGAAGAAGGTTTGGTGGGCTGACTCCAGGTCTCCGCTCGCCCATTGGGCGAGTCCCAGGAGCGCTTTTACATCGGCGCGCCATTGAGTGGTTCCTTCGGGTACGAGATCGAGGACCTGCTGAGCGTAGGTCATGGTAGCGGCCAGATCGCCGGCAGCCTGGGCATGGTAGGCTCGGGCGGCGGCCAATGCTGCCGGCAGCGCCTGAAACTGCGCTTCGTCTACAACGATCATCTGGGCGGGCGGCTCTTCCCGCTGCTCGCTCAGACCGGATTCTGGCTGCAGCCAGCGTTCGACGTCCCGCAGCCGGGCGTCGGCCGCTTCCAGGCTGCCGCTGTTTAGATATGCCCAGGCATAGGCGATGCTGAGTACAGGCCGGGCGCGCACCAGGGTGTCCGGCAGCGCCTTCACCCAGCCAAGCCAAGTGATGGATTGAAAACTCCCCGACATTGACGGCCAGGCCAACTCGGCCAGGTCCGCCGCTCGCCCGAAATCTTGTGCGGCAAGTGCATGGCGGATCGCGGCGGACGGCCGATCTTCCTGCTCATACCACGCGCTCGCCCGCTGGTGAAGTTCAGGAATCTGATCGGGAGAGGTTTGCTGCAGCCGCTGCCGCAGTAAATCAGCGAAGAGATGATGGTAGCGGTACCAACAGCGCTCGTCGTCCAGGGGGATGATGAACAGGTTGTTCTGTTCGAGATATTCCAGGATCTGCCGGCCGTTATTTTCGCTGGTGAGCGCATCGCATAAGGGGCCTGTCAGCTGGTCGAGAATGGATGTGCTCAGCAAGAAGGTCTGCACGCTTTCGGGCTGCTGCTGCAGGACTTCTTCGACGAGGTAGTCGAGCACATAATGGTGACTGCCGGTGAAAGATTTGATGAAGCTGGTGATATCTTTCTGGCTGCGCATTGAAAGCGCGGCCAACTGCAGGCCGGCAATCCAACCTTCAGTGCGCTGCTCTAAGGCCCCGATCGCTTCTTCTGAAAGGTCCAATCCCATCGCCTGGTTGAGAAATCCAGCGGCTTCGGCGCGGGAAAAACGCAAATCGCTGGACCTCAATTCGGTCAATTGGCCGCGGGCGCGCAGACGGGCCAGGGGCAGCGGTGGATCTTCACGAGTGACGATGACAAGATGCAGCGGAGGCGGCAGATGCTCGAGCAGAAAGGCGAGCGCATCGTCAACCGCTTGGTCGTCGATAACGTGGTAGTCGTCAAGGATGAGGACGGTATTGCTTGGAACGGCCGTGACATCATTGAGCAAAGTCGTCAGAATCGATTCAATTGGCGGCGGCTGTGGAGAATGGAGTTGAGCTGCTACGCCTTCGCCTACAACGGGCACAATCGTCTGTAAGGCGGCGACGAGGTAAGCCAGGAAGCGTGAAAGATCATTGTCCCCTTCGTCCAGTGACAGCCAGGCGACCGGCTGCCGTCCGGCGGCGACCCATTCGCTGGCCAGCGTCGTCTTGCCAAAGCCGGCGGAGGCGGAGATGAGGGTGAGTTTGTGGCCCAGCTGCAGCCCATGATTGAGTTGTTCGATCAGGTGCGGCCGGGGAACCAGAGCCGGTCGTAACGGAGGGATGTACAGCTTTGTTTGCAGCAGGCCTTCAATAGTCACAATGGGCATTATAGACTAAAACGGCCGTGAGCAGCAGTCTGATGCGCCCTAGATTTGCGCTTGCATTTGGTCAGCAGGAGTTTGTCCGTTTAAGAAAATTTGCAGCACAACCCGCCAGTTCAGCTTAACGCCAATCCAGTGAGGTAAAACGACCATCAGCTTCCAGAAGGGACCGATTTCACGCCATTGCTAAAAGGATTACCGAACGACAGTTGCCATTGTCCTCATTGGGGTTACATTTTCGAAGGCGCGTTTCGGTTTATTTATGATGATGGAACCGAAGAGGTATTCGAGGAAGGGGATCTGTTTTACGCTCCGGCGGGGCACACCGCAATTGTAGACAAGGATCTAAAGTTTATCGATTTTAGCCCCACAAAAGAGAATAATGAATTAATGGCAAACGTCGGTAGATTGATGTCTGAAATGAGTCAGTAGAATCGAAGCAGTCGCTGGCGGTCTGCCGGGCGCGAAACCTTCGAGGTCTGGTCAAGCAGCGTCACGCAAGTCGCGATCAAAGACCTCGAAGGTTTTCTTCAGCTGGCATAATAGCTGCGTACGCCCGGCAGCAGCGCGAAGAGCAGGATCAGCAACCCCAGGACGGCCGTGATATTGGTGATCGGGAAAGCACCGATGAGCCACACTTCGTACAGTAACCAGAGCGCCAGGATCGCGACGAGAACAAGGGTCGAAGTCCAGGCCCAGTAGTGGCCGCTCCACTGGAACAATGCGTCAATCCAATGCCACGCTGGACGGGCTGCCAGGGCGATGGCTATCAGGAGAGGAAACACCCCCATCATAAACAGCAGGAAGAGGCCTGGCAGAATGTAGTTGGGCACCGGCAATTGTGGCAGAATCTCGGCCACGCCGAGAAGTTCGCCGCTGGGATCAACTAACATCATAATGCCGCCGGCAAAACCGCCCCCCAGGGCCAGGACAACCAAACAGAAAACGAGGGGCCAGAGCATAAATGGACGTTTCATCTTATTCTCCTATTCGGGTGTCCAGTTTGTGAAAATCAGGACTGCCAGAATCAAGACATCGATGGCGATGCCAACGATTAGGTATGAATTCCAGTAGACGACCAAAAACAACAGGGAAACGGCCGCTGACGTAATGGCCAGGGCACGCCACCAGGCGAACGGCACCAGGATACCGAGAAGCCCCAGCCCGGCGGCGACGAAACCGATCGTCGCTGTCGCCGCCAGAACGAGAGCGACGGTTCTGACGGCCGATTCCGGTAGGCCAAGCTTGTCCAGCAGCCATGATCGCGAAAAGAAGGTCGCGAAACCTGAATCGGGCGCATCGGGATTAGGCACCATCGCCAGGATGGCATGCACCAGCCCATGAAGTATTAGAAAGAGTGCCACAACTATTTTCATCATGCTGTTTTCCTCGTGCTATCGCCTACGCAGGCTGTCCCCCGACATAGTGGGTCTCCATGTCGATGAAAGCTGTTGATCCGTGCGCGGCCAGCTTTTCGGCCGTGTGAAACCATAATCGGGCCAACTGGCGCCGCGCTGCCTGGACACGATCCAGAGGAGGAGCAGGGTGATCGCCAGATCAAGATACATGACCGGACCACCCGTTGATCGGCAGCGCTCCACCAGATGATGTTTGCAGCGCTGCTGCGAGATTTGATTTTCATTCGCTGCTGGTGTGTATCTGCTCGTCATCAATATCTGTTATTTCTAATTGGTCACAGTCAAACCTATTGACCGACAACAAAGGCAAGCCTAAATCGCGGATTTTCTTCAGCAGCCCATGTAAGGCGGCCTGGTCAGCGATCTTCCCGCTGAGCGTGGTTGAGCCATCGTTTTCATGGGTGAACAGCAGTCCCTCGAACCAGTCAGCCCAGCCTTCATCGAGATGGCCCTCGATCTTGATACTGTAATTGTCTCCGGCGACTTCATTATGTGGTTCACTCATCGCGCGCCTCGATTAGGAGATGGGGAAAGGAGAAAAGGCTGCAGCCAACTATACGGCCTGAACACGTCCGGTTATTCCGCTGCCACGCTTGCGCTGCTGCGCAGCATGATGATCCCCAGCCAAATAAACCACACGATCTGACTTAGCCCAAAAACATCGGTCAGCATACTGAGAGCCGGGACAGTCGAGAGGATGCCCACCACACCGATCGCCGCGCCAAGGTAGTTCAATAACTTGGGAAACTCTCCTGCTCGCAGCGCGGCCCAACTTATCAGCAGAACCCATACTCCGCCTAAGAGCTCATTCCCGCCGCCTATTCCTTCAAACACAGCGTCTATCGCCAACCAGACCGTCGCAGCTTGCGCCGGGTCTGTGCCGTAGAGCTCGACGACCCTGTCCATGCCGGTATTGAAGATCATGCCGCTGGCCAGAACAACGCCGGCCCAGAACAAGCCGATGACGGTTGTTACCTGCATCAGTGCTGGCGAGGCGGCTTTCAAGCGGTCGTAGAGGGCCAGCGCCAGGACAACCAGAAAGAGCCCGAATAGTACGTAGACGAGGAGGGTCAAAAAGTAGGTGAAGGTTTGGTTTTCGGCGAGCAAAGCAACTTTCTGGACAGGGTCGGTAACATTGCCATAGTCCAACACCAACATATAACCCAGTATGCCCAAGATGTAGATTACGCCCTCATACAGCGCGGCAATGCCGCCCATCTTCTGTAAATTTCTCATCATGTGTCTCCTTGTTTGAATGATATTAATACGTAGTAGACTGATTCTTGAAAAGACGACGGTCGCCGCGCCCCTGAAGAGGCTGGAAATAGTGTCAAAGAGAAACCTCCTTTCTGAAGTCCTTATCTCAATCATCTGTCCGACATATGACGCAGCTTCCTGACCGGGTTTAGCGGAATCACTGGTTCACTCATCGCGGACCTCGATCAAGAGATGGGGAGAGCAGCAACGGCCATGATGATTGTGATAACGGCCGTCACTCCCCAGATGGTCAGAAACAGGTAGATCGTTTTCAGAGACTGTGGCGTCCCGATGCGAATGCCGCGGCGCTGCATCACCCGGCGCACCACGATGCCTCGTCCGGCGAAGTAGAGATAGATGCCGCCGCCGGCCAATCCAAAATAAACCCAGGTGGGATGGTTCAACAGCAGCAGCACGCCGGCGACGGGCAGCACCCAGAGAACGGCTGTATCCCAAATGGCTTCGCCGCGCACATCCGCATAAAAGGTTGGATCAACATCAGCTTCCGCTTCAGTCAGGCCCAAACGGACGGCCGTTTCCGGCCAGAAAGCGGTAATGGCCTGGCCGAAATAGGCAATGGAAGTAATGATGGCGAGGAAGATTCCCCAGATGATATTCATCGGTGCGCTCCTGAAAACAGTTGGTCAGTAAATGATGTCGAAGTGAACCAGGGTCCATAGGAAGTAGGCGAGGCCCACCACTGCGCCGAATGGAAAAACGATAAACCAAGCAAGGGTGATTTTTGGTTTATGGAAGCGCAGACTTGTGACCGTGGTCATAATATTCGCCCAGACAAACCAAAAACTGACCCAGGTCAGCAGATAGTAGCCCCAGCGTGGGCTGATAAATACGAGCAGGATGCCGACGATACTCAACGGGCAGGCCAGGAAAATATCGGCGATGGAGATGCCGTAGAAGATAGTCTGCTCATGCCAACTGTCGGCCGATCCATCCGGATTTTTCATTTCTTTGCCGCGCAGCACCTGGATTTGCCAGCCTAAAATGATCAGGCTGAGCAGACCCATCAGTGCCAGCAAGATGTAGAGGGTGATTTGCGAGCGTTGGGATAATGGCTGCATGTCTGTTGCCTTAGAGAATAACCGCGGTTATGGGCGGACGAGCGTGTTTAGAATCTCTTGCATATGGTTAACAGGGAGGGAAAAATGCCCCTCGTCTGCAAAGAATGTGGCCTGGCAGTTGGGGATGACCTGCGCGACATACTGTCCAACTGAGCTGGGGACATTGTTATCGTTCTCCCCGTGCCACAGGTGAACGTCACCGGAGATGTCTTGAAGCTGGAACCCCCACGGCCGTGTGTATAGTGCGGCGTCCAGTTGGATGCCGCCCGTACCCTGACAAAAAGCCTCATGCCAGCTGCCTATGCTCATCTGCAATAGTTCAGGACGTTCCGCCAGCAGATCCCTGTCCGGTCCGGAAAGTGCCGCTAAGAACTGCGGTTGCAACCTTTCAGGCCGTGAGCGCACGGTCTGAGCCATCATGATTAAGATCAGCTTGCGCGTTGTTGACGGTTTTCCAGGCAAGGTCCAGGAACTCCCCTCGGTGCTGCCGGGCGCTTCGCGGGGGCCCATGCCGCAGACGATCACCGTCCGTATCAGGCGCTCGGGGAGCTTGTAGGCGCATGCTTCCCCGTAAGGCCCGCCCCCGGAGATGGCGAGCACAGCGAATTGATCCAGGTGCAGCGCATCCGCCAACGCAGCCACGTCATCAGGCCAATCCAATAGCTGACGGCCGTGTTGAAAATCAGAAAGGCCCATGCCCGGCCGATCGACAGCGATAATGCGTACGTTCAGTTCAGCAGCGTGGTTATCCAGATCAAGCATCAGCCAATCAAGCCGCGAACCGGGGGATCCGTGCATGAAAATGACTGGTTTGCCGTCTGGGCTGCCGTATTCATTGCAGCCAAGCCGCCTCCCGTTCCGTAAAGTGATTTGTCGATCGATGCAGCCGTTCGTGTGAATCATGTCTGCTCCCTGTCGTGATGGCTATGAAGACACTATAACCGCAGGGCGAGGCTGCTTTGTAGACACTAAAGTGTTATTCGAGGGGTTATTCAGGCGGCAGAAGCGCCTGAGTTATGGTAAGGGGAGGATCTTTAGGGAGACAGCTTTGTTTGCAGCCTGGGTACGGTTCTTAACGCCAAGTTTTTCGTAAATGCGGCGGTTGTGTCCTTTGACCGTATCCAGAGCCAGAAAGAGCTCTTCGCTAATTTCACGATTCGACAGCCCGCCGGCGATCAGGTGCAACACTTCCAGTTCACGCGGGCTCAAAGGCTCGATGAGCAGCTGGGGAGGCGTTTCTTTATCAGCCAGCTTCTGGCCAACGCGCATCATAAGGGCTTGCAGTTCTTGTGACTCCATCTGTTCCGCCAGCCCCCGGCCAAGTTCCATGTTCTTCGCGGCCTGCACATACTTTCCTGAATCAGCCTGCAGATCTGCCAAGATCACATGAACCAATCCGCTGGGGGCCACGTTCTGCCGCTGACCTTCCTCAAAATAGGCGAGGGTATCCGTGCACAATTTGACAGCTTCCGCTGACTTGCCTGATTCTTGATACATAGTCACAATGCGCAGCAGCATTGCCGCTGTCCCGAAGTAATTCTCGCTGGCCTTCAATGCTTCGAGGCCTTCCAGGAGGATGGCGCAGGCATGGTCATATTCACCCAGTTCCCTGTGCGCTTCGGCCAATCGATAGGCTGCCGCGCCTTGCAGCAACTGCCGGACGGCTGGCGCTGCCTCCCCGGGGATTAAGGCGATCGCTTTCTGCGCCTGTTTTTTGGCCCGCCCCGGCTGCTCGTTTTCCAAGGAGATGGTCGCCTCCATGGTTTCCACCAGAGAAGGAATGACAGCCAATTTCATCGGCTGCTGTAGGCCGGCCGTTTCGCTGTTTCTCTTCGAGATTTCCTTGACCGCTTTGAGGTGGGGAGGGATCTGATCGTTCGTGCCTGTCAGGACGTGAATCCAACAATAAGCCATGCGCAATGGCGCGCTTTTCCCGGTATAGTCCGGCCCAAGGCTGTCCAACCAGCGCTTTAGCAGCGCCGCCTCCCCGCGATGCACAACTTCCTGCCAATGACTCTCAAGGATTTCCGCCACGCGTTCGCTGTCGCCGGCTGCCTGCGCATGGGTGATGGCGGCATCGATACTCCCCACGCTTTCATACCAGGCGCTTGCCCGTCGATGAAGATCGGGCAGCTGTTCAGGGTATGCCTGCTTCAGACGGTGAGCCAATAGTTCGGCAAACAGATGGTGGTAGCGATACCAGCGCCGCTCGTTGTCCAGGGGAATGATAAACAGGTTGGCGTCGTCGAGGCTTTCCAGAACAGCCTGGCTGTCCGCCTGCCCGGTGACGGCAGCGCACAACGGCGCGCTTAGACGACTGAGAATTGAACTTCTTAATAGGAATTCTGTCGTGCCGCTGGGGCGCTGCTGGAGCACTTCATCGGCCAGGTAATCCTGGATATAGCGATCACTGCCGGTGAATCTGTTGACGAAGCGGGCGATATCGCTACTTTGTTTAAGGCCCTGCATTGAAAGTGCAGCCAGCTGCAATCCGGCGATCCAGCCCTCGGTACGTTTTTCCAGTGCATCGATATCACCGGTCGAAAGATCCAGCCTCATAACCTTGTTGAAAAAAACGGCCGCTTCGTCAGGGGAAAAACTCAAATGACGGGCACGAATCTCGACCAGCTGGGCGCGGGCACGCAGACGCGATAAGGGTAAGGAGGGATCGATCCGGCCGGCAATAACCAGGTGCATTTGTGGCGGTAGGTGATCGAGAAGAAAGGTGACCGCCCTGTCGATCGGCAAAGATTCAATCACGTGGTAATCATCGAGTATCAGAACAATAGAGGCAGAGGATTCGCCAATCTCATTGAGCAGTGTGGTCAGGACGCCCTCGGCTGTGATGCCCCCGGGAGACTGCAGCGCGGCCAATAAGCCATGGCCGATAGAGCCATCAATGGTTTGTAGGGCGGCGACCAGATAGGTCAAAAAGCGGGTTATATTGTTGTCCTCTTCGTCAAGTGACAACCAGGCGAAGCGCGGCTCGCCGGACACAGCCCGCGATTTATGAACCCACTCGAGAACAAGCGTGGTTTTGCCGAACCCGGCCGGGGCAGAGACGAGGGTGAGTTTGCGGCCCTGCTGCAGGCCCTGATCAATCTGCTGGATCAGGCGCGGCCGGGGCACCAGATTTTGGGGCCGCAGGATGGGGATGTACAACTTTGTGCGCAGCAGGGTCTCACTCACACAAAGCATTATAGACGAAAATGACCGTCTTTATGGGTTAAGTTACGCGGATACGGCCAGCGCATCCAGTCGATCTACCAGATCGGATAATACGGCAAAGGTGTTTTCTATCACATCCGGCTTTGTCATATCCACCCCGGCCAGGTCAAACAGGTCCATCGTATACAAGGAACTGCCTGCCTTGAGAAAAGCGAGGTAATTGTCGACCGCAGCGTTGTTACCGGCCAATATTTGATCAGCCAGTGTGTGGGCCGCACTGATGCCAACCGAATATTGAAAGGTGTAGTAGGGTAGGTAGAGATGCCCGAACTGCGCCCAGGTGACTGCCGTCCGTTCTCGATCCTCCGCCATGCTGTCGCCATACCCTTCGGCATAGAGACCGGCCATCAAGTCGTTCAGAATATCGGCCGTTAGCGGCTTATCCTGCTCAGCTCTGCTGTAGACCTCAAGCTCAAAGCGGGCCAGCGTGGGCATAATGAAGAAGTAGCGATGGAAGTTGGACATCGCCTCATCAATCAAGGCCAGTTGAAAAACGGGATCGTCCGCTCTGGTCTGCAGCAGATGGGCGCGTACAAGCGCTTGATTGAAGTTAGAGGCTGTTTCAGCAGCCGACATAGACAGGCCAAACGCGTCATTATAGATATGTGGCTGGGTGACATCCATTAGATAGGCATGCATCGAATGCCCCAACTCATGGGCCAGCGTACTCATATCCAGCAGCGAGTCATTGTAGCTCATGTAGATGAACGGCGGCGTGTCATAGCAGGTGCCGGAAGCCGCCCCCTGTGCCTTCCCGGCGTTTGGCGCATAGTCCACCCAGCCAGCCTCTAGACAGCCCTGCCTCAGCACAGCCACGTAGTCTTCGCCCAAGGGGGCCATGCCCTCACAGATCATGTCTACCGCTTCTTGATAGGAAACGGCCGGTTGGTTCTCGACGATTGGCGCCCAAATATCATAAGGATGCAGTTGGTCCACGCCCAACAGCTTGCGTTTGACCTCCCAATACCGGTGCCAGGTACTGATGTTGGCTTTGAAGGTGTCCAGCAGGTTATGGAATACGTCTAGCGGCATATTGTACGGCGCCAGTTGGGATTCCAATACTGAATTGTAGCCGCGCGCGCGGGCCAAGAAGAGATTCTGCTTCACGCTGCTGATGTAGTTGCTGGCCAATGTGTTTTTCATCTCTAGATAGCCGTCGCCATAGTTTTGCCAGGCAGTGCGGCGCAGTTCCCGATCCGGATCTTGTAGACTGCGCCGTACCGCGGACTGCGACAGCGGATGGCACTGGCCCTGGCTGTCAAGGGCGTTGGTGAAGGTCATATCCAGATTGGTCAACTCCATGGCGGTTTGTTCAGTCTGGCTAAAAGGTTCCTGCAGCAGCCCTAATAGTTCCTCTACCTCAGCCGAACGCCGGTGAGCCTTCTGGCGCAAGAGGTTGGTGAAATAATGTTCATAAGGTTCGAGGCGGGGGTCTTCGCCGGCCCAGGCCAGCAAAGTCGCCCCCAGCTGCAGCATGGCCGGCTCGGCAAAGGCGGAGGCGGCTTTGAATTTGGCAAACAGCCCCATTACCTGACCCATATTCTCTTTGGCAGTCATGTCATTGGCATCGACGGCCGTGGCCATGTAGGCATAAGAGAGCATGCGCATCAGCCGCCGGTCCAGGGCGGTCATCAAGGTTAGCCAGTCGGCCAACTCGGTTGGCCCCTGGGCCAATTTGCCCTCAAAAGCGGTCAGTTGGGGCAGAGCGGCCTTTAGGGCCTCTGCCTCTGCCTCAAATTCAGCCCAGGAAGCAAAGACTGCTTTGTCATTCCACCGGCTTTCTTGCGGCACATCCTTTCGTTGCAAAACATCGTTTACCATGGTCCACATCCCCTTTTTAGACCAGCAAAGTCAACAGGTGCGCGTCATTCAGATAGAGATTATAAGAGAAAACTGCCGTAAGCAGCAGTTTGGCGCGAAACCGCCGGGGCCTACTCTGCCTTCATGCAAGTCGCGCTTGAAGACCTTGGAGATTTTAGGGCTTCTCGGCCGTTTTTCCGCAATGCTTTTTTCACATGGTGAAAGAACGCCGCAGGAAGGCCAGGGTTCTTTCCCAGGCCAGGCCGGCGGCGGCTTGATCGTATGCTTGCGCGCGGTCAGGTTCAAAGAACCAATGCCCTGTGTCAGGATAGCAGTAGAAGGTCACCGGCCGGCCGGCACGCTTCAGGGCATCCTTCAACGCGTCGACGTTGGACTGCGGTTCGAACGCATCATGCTCGGCGAAGTGACCGAGGTAGGCCGCTTTCGAATCGCTGAAGTCGCCGCCCCCGGTGCCGTAAAAGATGGTGACGGAGTGGATGTGTTCAGGATCGGCGGCGGCGAGATCCAGCGCATAATAGGCGCCCATAGAGAAACCAATCACGGCGAGGCCGCGGTCTGGCTGGCCGGCACGTTCGTTGAGGAACAATGCTGCCTCGGCGATGCTGGCCCTGGCCTGGAGGTAGTTGGCATCGAGCGCGCTGCTAAGGGCTTCCGCCTCGGCGATGCTGCCGGCAATTTCGCCCTGAAAGAGGTCTGGGGCGAAGGCGACGAAACCGGATTCGGCCAGCCGCGTACAGAAATCCTTTATCGTGTCGTTCAGCCCCCACCAGGCATGGAGAACTAATACACCAGGCCCTTGGACAGCGGGGGGAACGGCGAGGTAGCCATCGGTTTGCACAAATTGCATTCTAATCTCCTTGGATTACTTTTTGTTTGCTAAAAATTCCGCGGTCTGGCGGCTCATGCTTTTTGAGCTGTTCTTAGAGTCCTTGGGGGCTTTCTCTAGCGTTTCTTGATGGGAAATTGGATCTCGATCTGGAATTCTTCAGGAGGTACGCCGGAACGGGGGCCTTGCAGATGGATCTCGCGGTTGGGGCCGTCGATCTCGTATCCGTTGGCTTCGACCCAGGTCATGATCGCCTGGTAGGCGGGGCGGAAGTCGTCCCAGGGGCCGGTGCGTACCACGGAGACCATTTCGCCGCCGGGCAGTTCGCTGATGATCACACGGTCGTCTGCCGGCAGCAGTGCCGTGGCGGCGACGGGCACAGCTGCGGCGACGTCAGCATCGTGCGGCGTGTATGCTTCGTCAAAGTAGATAGCCAACTGCGGGCCGGTTGGGGTGATGTCGTGCTCGTCCAACGCTGCGTGCAGCTCTTTGAATAAACGGCCGACTTTACCGTAGCTCTCGATGGTGTCGCGCAGGATGGCCACGCGAAGGGGGGCCTGCTGTTTGGCTGTCACCTGGTATGCGCTCATGATAGTCTCCGCTGGAATAGTCTGTCAGGGTCTTAGCGTTTCAGTTTGGCAGCTGTACAAGCCGCTCAAACCGTGAAAGCAGAGAACTGCCTCGCTGCCGCGACCTTTATTATAGGTCATTTTCAGCTGATGAGAGCACGTTACCTGTGAATTAGCAGCTGAAAAAGGTTCTGTTTATTGTACACGGGAATATGCCCGATCTTGCCGTAGATTCAGACTACGACCATGGTTTTGATTCCGTGGTAGGTTAACTGCATACAGCGGCATGATGCCGATGAAATGACTCGCTTGTAGGTCCTCATTATAATAGACGTGTGGCTGGCAATCTGTTGCAGACGAAATTGTATTATCCCCCGGCACGGCCGTTCCTGGTGCCTCGCCCACACCTGGTCAAACAGCTAGATGCAGGGCTAGACGGCCGCCTGACCTTGGTTTCCGCTCCGGCCGGTTTTGGTAAGACGACGCTGATTGCCGAATGGATTAGAACACGCCAAGAAACGAATAGTTCGGACACAATCTATTGTTGGGTTTCCCTGGACGAAGCGGACAACGATATTGTGCAGTTCTGGTCCTACATACTGGGCGCATTACAGCGAGCAGGTGTTCCCTTTGGCGGGCCGCTGCTGGCGTCATTGTCTGCGACCTCACCCTCCGCCATGATGGCCGTGATCACCCACCTGCTCAATGACCTGGAAGCATATAAGGACCGGATCGTCTTCGTCCTCGATGATTACCACGTGATTGATGAGGCGGTGATTCACGAGCAGATCGGTTTCCTGTTGGAACGCCTGCCGCCGCCGCATCATCTGCTGCTGCTCACCCGTGCCGATCCACCGCTGCCACTGCCCCGCTTGCGCGCGAGGCGCGAGATGGCCGAGATACGTCAGGCAGACCTACGTTTCGACCGTCCTGAGGCGGAACGGCTGTTGAATGAGTTGTTGGCCCTCGACCTGAGTGCGGCAGATGTAGCTGTGCTGGATCAACGTACAGAGGGATGGGCGGCCGGTTTGCAAATGGCGGCGCTGGCTCTCGAGCGGCATGATGTCGATCGCAAGGCGTTTATCGATTCCTTCGCCGGCAGCCATCATTACATCATGAGTTATCTGCTCGATGAAGTGCTCAGGCAGCAGCCCGCGGATGTGCGGCAGTTCTTGCGGCAAACGGCTGTATTGCGCCGTCTGTGTGCCCCCTTGTGTACAGCCGTGACCGGGAGCATGGACAGCGACCAGCTGCTGCAAGAAATGTATCGCCGGAACCTCTTTCTTATTCCCCTGGACGACGCCCACTTTTGGTACCGTACCCACCATTTGTTCGCCGATCTGTTAGCCAATCGATTGGAGCAGAGCAGTTCCTTCGCTGACATAGCAATCTTGCACGGCCGCGCGGCGGAATGGTATGAAGCGAATGGGTTCCGCGAAGAAGCGATCTACCATGTGCTGCGTTGTAATGATATGACCCGGGCGGCGCAGCTGATAGAGAAACATGCGCGCCCGGTGATGCAGCAGGGCCGGCTTAATACCCTGCTGCGCTGGATCGATGCTCTGCCGCCAGATGTGTTGGCCGGGCGCCCGCGGCTGCGTCTTGACCAGGCCTGGTCCTTATTCCTATCCGGCAATGCCGGTCAGATGAAGGAAATTCTATTGGCGGTGCGCAGCTCGCTGCAAGAAGAGCCAGGTCTGGTGGTGGATGACGTCGTGCGCGGTGAACTGGCGACTTTGATGGCTAACTGTGCCTCAATGGAAGAAGATGTTGAACAGGTGATGGTCGAGGTGGAAGAAGCGCTGGCCTATTTGCCCCCTGATGATCATATTTTTCGCGCGCGAGCGCTCAATGCCGCCGGTGGGGCGCATGGCCTGGCTGGCAATACGGAGGAGCTGGTCGCCGCCAGCGAGGAAGTGCACCGGCTGGCGCTGCTCGGCGGCAATCGCTTTCTGGCTGCCCATGCCCTGTCCATGATCGCCGAGTCGCGCCTTCACCAGGGACGACTGCACGAGGCGGAGGCAGTGAACAGGCAGATCATTGAATTGGCAGAGGATCAGGCCGCCCCTGTTTCGCCTCCCTTTGCCGGCATGGGCCATATCGGCCTGGCGGCCGTGCAGGTGGAGCGGTATGAGCTGGCGGAGGCGGCGCAGAACCTGGCGCTGGGCCTGGCAATCAGCGGGCAAGGGGGGATCGGCTATAAGCATCTTGATGCTTACTGTACGTTGGCCCGTTTGCGGGGGGCTGAAGGGGATATTGAGGGCGCGGTTGCGGCGCTGAAGCAGGCACAGGCGTTTGCGCTGCTGCCCCTGCATAAGCTGCAAATAGCGGCCTTCGCCGTGCACTTCTGGTTAGGACAGGGTGATCTGACCATGGCGCGGCGCTGGTTGGATGGGCCGGTCCCGCCGCGGGTGCCCGTGGTTGTGGACGAGATCATGAAGGCGGCGCACGCACGCGTCGCCCTGGTCGAGGGGGATTGGGCGCTGGTTTTGGCACTGCATGATCTGATCGTGACAAGCGCTGAACCGGTTCCGGCATCACGTGTGGCGCGTGTTGTCGAGGTGTCGCTGCTCAAAGCGCTGGCTCTAGAGAAGATGGGGGAGCGGGAGCAGGCACTGGAGAGCTTGCAGAAGGGTGTTGCGCTGGCTGCTCCAGAAAGCGCGGTATTGACCTTCCTGGAATTGGGTCCGGAACTAGAGGTTCTGTTACGGGTTCTGAAAGATCAGGGCCGCGCCGCGCAGCCGTTTGCCGGCCGGCTTTTGCGCTTCTTCGCGGACACAGGTAAAGCGCAAATGGCCTTGCTGGATCCTTTGAGCGCGCGCGAATTAGAAGTTCTACAGCTCATTGCTTCCGGAAAGAGCAATAAAGAGATCGCGGTGGTGTTGACGGTGAGCCTGAACACGGTGAAAAAACACAGCAGCCATATATACGAGAAGCTGGGCGTTAACGGCCGTACGCAGGCCGTCGCCCGCGCCCGCGAACTAGACCTTCTCTCATAGAAAAAGCTGTTAAGTGCTGGGATCAGCGGTCGAATTTGACGCCGCTTGCACGAAGTTCGCCAGGTCGCCTTTGAGCTGCGCCAGCGAGGGCAGGTGGACATACATCATATGCCCCGCTTCGTAGTACGCCATGGAGATATTGTCGTGGAGCGCCGGATCGATGTCCAGGTGATTGAAGGTGTGCTCTGTGGCTGCATAGGGGGTGGCGAGATCGTAATAACCATTGGCTACAAATACCTTCAGGTAGGGATTGACGCTCATCGCTTTGCGCAGTGTCTCCGCCACATTGACGTACTGGTTTTGCTGTTCTTCAAAGCGCCAGTTCAGATAGACACGGTCGGTGAGAATTTCGTAGGGTAGATCGCTTTCGAACTTCAGTTCGCGGCGCACATAATCATTGAATCCGGCGGTATAGGGACCTTGAATGTTGGCATAGCTGGGATCATATTCATACTGCTCCCCGACCGCGTCGCGGTCGATGCCCCGCAGGCGGCTGTCGAGACGGCCGACGGTGCGCCGCTGATCGCGAAGGAGTTCTTTGACGAAACGGTGGATCTCAACGCGTAAATTGGAACGCTCAACATAGGCTGGCGAGAGGCCTGTATAGCGGGCTACTTTCCCGGCGATTTCGGCGCGGGCGTCCGCCGGCAGCTGCGCGCCCTGGTGCAGCGCCGAGGCGTATTCTCCCTGGGCGAATGTTTCCACTTCAGCCAATAAGTCACGCAGATCACCCATGAGTGAGGCGTCGAGCTGCTTGTGGTACCAGGCTGTGGCGGCGTAGGTGGGCAGGAAAAGGATATAGGGTAGATCGTTGCCGGGTGCAAACACGGCCGTTTGGAAGTTGAGGATGGAGGAGACCAGCATAATGCCGTTCAGGTATAAGCCATGCCGCTCCTGCAGCAGTCCGCTGAGGGCAGCGGAGCGTGTCGTGCCGTAGCTTTCGCCGATCAGGTATTTGGGGGACAGCCAGCGCTGTTCGCGCGTTGTGTAAAGGCGAATGAACTCGGCGATGGATTCGATATCTTTCTGGAAGTTGTGGAATTGTTTGGCCTCTTCCCCTTCCACGGTGCGGCTGTAGCCGGTGGTGACGGGATCGATGAAGACGAGGTCGCTGACATCCAGCAGTGAATAGTCGTTCTCAACGAGCTGATAGGGCGGCGGCGGCAGGTGGCCGTCCTGGCCGAGATCAACGCGCTGGGGACCGAGCAGACCCATGTGCAGCCAGACAGATGAGGAGCCGGGCCCGCCGTTAAAGGAGAAGGTTAACGGCCGTTTGCTGCTGTCTTCCACCCCATCGAGGGTATAGGCGACGAAGAAAATACTGGCCTTTTGCTTCGCGCGCCCTTCTTCATCTTCTTCGCGCAGTATAAATGTGCCGGCCGTCGCTGTATAGGCATAGTTCCTTTCATCGATGGTCATGCTGTGCTGGCTGGTTACCAACTGCCCTTCAACGGGTGGCAGGGTATCGGCAGTCTGTTCGGTTTCTTGTTTATCTGTCATCAAAGGCCATCCTTGCTTTGGGGAAGTTATACCTTCCGGGATTATAGCGAATAGCGCCAAGGGGATCATACACCGTGCTCGCCGGGACCCACCCAGGTGTAACAGCGGACAGCGGTGACAGATTACACCTTTGAGTGATTACAAAAGAGGGCCGTTGATCTATCCTGTCTACAGTAATCGATGGTGAAGGAGCGGCGCGGGGGTGAAATGGATGGGCCAACCTGGTACGAGATTCATGTAAAGAGTCATCTGGATGATTCTTCTATTGACTTCTTTGCCGGGATGGCGATTTGCCACGAAACGGGCGGTGAGACGATCCTTTATGGCCCTCTTATAGACCAGGCAGCGCTGCATGGCGTTTTGATGCGTATTCGCGATCTAGGGCTGCCGCTGTTGGCCGTGAAGCGCGTTGCCAACCACCAGAAAACAGAACGCGATATGACGACATAGAATGAAAAAGGGACGGTAGTTATGAATAGTAGAACAGTAAAGATTCTGATTGCGGGCGTGCTGGTTATCCATGGCGTCGGGCATATCATGTGCCTTTTGCCTGCGCTTGGCGTAGATGCGAGTCCCACCTGGAACAGCTATTCATGGCTGCTAACAGGTCTGATTGGCCAGGCGGCGGCCAATGTGCTGAGTATTCTCATCTGGCTGGCGGCGATTACCGGTTTTCTGATGGCGGCTCTGGCATTGATGGGCTGGGGCATCCCGCATGCGTGGTGGCGGCCGTTGGCCGTAGGATCGTCCGTTATCTCCCTGATTGGCGTGTTTCTGTTCTGGAATGCGTTCGCCTCGTGGTTTAACAAGGTCGGCGCTGTCGGCGTTGATCTGGCCATTCTCGTCGGGCTGCTGCTGCTTCACTGGCCGGCGGAAGTCGATCTGGCTAACAATTTACGATCAGCAGCCAACGAAAAATAGAAAACGAACATAAGCGTGGCAAAGCAGCGGCAGCCGACTACAAGACGCACCCATTTGAGTATCAATAGGAGAAAGACAGTGGATAAACACATTTTGGTAATCGGCGGTACAGGGTTGTTGGGCGGCTTTGTGGCCCGGCAGCTTCGAGAAGATGGGTTCTTAGTGCGTGTTCTGGCCCGCGATCTGGAGAAAGGCGAAGCGCAGTTCGACGAGGGGTTTGAACTTGTCCCGGGGGATGTGACGGATTTGGCTAGTCTGGAGAGAGCGATGGCCGGCTGCCACGGGGTGCATATCAGCACCGGCGGCGCGGTTGACCAGATTAGTGCCGAAAACGTGGCGGCCCTGGCCCCGCAGCTCGGGATTGCGCACATCACTTATATGTCAGGATCGACAGTTTGCGCCGAGAATGGCTGGTTCCCGATGACGGCGCAGAAGCTGGCGGCGGAAACGGCCGTGCGTCAATGCGGCGTTCCCTACACTATATTCTGCCCGACCTGGCCCATGGAACAACTGCCGCGTTTTGTTATCAACGGCCGTGCCACCCTCGTCGGCGATCTACAAACTCCCTGGCATTGGTTCGCATCCGGCGACCTGGGCCGTATGGTTGCCAACGCCTATAAACGCGATGCCGCCCTGGGAAAACGGTTGTACATTCACGGTCCCGAAGCAATCCCAATGAAAGCAGCGCTGGAGCAATATTGCGCGGTCTTCCATCCGGCAATTGAGGAAGTGATGGTAATGCCAATCGAGGCGGCCCGGGCGACGGCCGAAGCCACCGGCAACATGATGCTCATGTTTTTCACCGAGTTAATGGCCTACTTCCAGAAGGTCGGTGAACCAGGCGATCCCACGCAGGCAAATCAGATAGTGGGCGCGCCGGCGACAACTTTGACTGCCTGGATGGAACAACGAGAAGAAGCGGCAGTGCCGGTGAAGGTGCAATGAACCTGGTATGGATGATCCCTGGTTGGCTTTTTGTCAATCATTTTCGGTTTATTGACCGCTTCCACGCGGCCATTGGGCGCGGGAAACAAACTAGGTGGTGGACCCGTATTGTATGATGAAGGCATAGGGTTATTAAGTGATGCAAGTGCGCCGCCAGCGCGGCACGCTGCACCACAGGGAGTTTTGGAGGTTAACCGATGAATACAAATACAGTCGCAAGAAGTGGGCGAAATGGGCTTTCTATTGTCTTGGTGCTGGCGGTCGTTGGGCTAATTGCCGGCGTAGTCGCGCAGTGGCGCCTGCCCTTGATTTCCGGCCCGCGCAGCGCGCTGATCACCCTATTCGTACTGGGCTTTGTGATGTGCGCCGCCGGCGGCCTATCCTCCAAGACGGAGCGCGACGGGTTTTCCTGGTCTAGCCCCTTCCTGATTATTGGAATGTTCTTGGGAGCAGCGGCCGTTTACATCCTCTACGCCGGGCTCAGCGGACGTGAACTGCCTTTTGTTTCCGGCGAGTACGGGGCGTTTGTCGCCCTCGCCGTGGTCATGGTCGCCAAGCTGGTCAATTCCCGCCTGCACAACTGGCGGCTGACCTAGAATGCAGGGCGATCTTCCATAGACCCTGGACATCTCTCCTTTGGCCGCTACCTCTCTCTTTTTCATGCCGCTATAATGGCAGCGTGAGTATCAGGCTGCTGCGAATTGCGTTATATGCGCCTCCGGCTCGGATAACTCGTCACCGGGCAGCGGCCTGGTCTAGCCGATCGACAAGAGAGGGGAAGTGATGAAAAAATTCAACAGGCGTTTCTATAACAGCCTGGGAAAATTCTTGCGCGATGTCCGTTTCCCGCTGCAAAATCGGGCGCAAATCCGCCAGGCTATGCGGGGCGATCTCGTCTCCTTCGCCTTTCGTGAACGACTGATGCTGGCCGTCACGGCCGTGAATGGCTGCCGCTACTGTTCCTATTACCATGCCCAAGAAGCGCTCAAGGCAGGACTGCCTGAAGATGAACTGCAAAAGATGCTCTACGGCGAGTTCGATGACGCACCGGCCGGGGAGCTGCCCGCATTGTTGTATGCACAGCATTGGGCGGAGACGGACGGCGAACCAGACGCGGCAACCGTAGGAAACCTGGTAGAAATATATGGTCCCGAG
The DNA here is from genome assembly GCA_963767495.1 of uncultured Chloroflexia bacterium. Classification (GTDB taxonomy): domain Bacteria; phylum Chloroflexota; class Anaerolineae; order Promineifilales; family Promineifilaceae; genus JAACFF01. Next base: position 348,286 of record CAVYDY010000003.1, on the reverse strand, counting down.
CGCGCCGAAGCAATTGAAACCGTACTGCACATGATCCGCATGGGAAACTTGTTGGGCAACACCGCTGATTTCTGGCTGTACCGGCTCTCACTTAGCCGTTGGGGACTGGCTGATGCAGATAGGTGAACCAGTTATCGCCGGTCCAGGCCGATAATCGGATATCCCTATTGTGGTCTAATTACGCTTGTTGGCCGGCCAGGCGCAGCAGGTCGGCGTTGGAGGGGTCGTGCACGAAGTTCCAGAAGGCTTCCTGGGCGCGGTTTGGTGCGTCAAGTTCGCGGCGTACCATGTAGATCGTACGCTGCAGATCGAAGTCGACCACAGGCACGGAAATGACACGCCCTAGTTTTAGCGCGTAGTCGGCAGCAAGGGAGGATATGAAGGAGATGCCAAAGCCGGCCTCGACGGTTCTGGCGATCGCTTCGGCATTGCCCAATTCGAGAAAAACGTCGAGATCATCCAGCACGATATCATGCTTGGCTAATTCAGTGAGGACGAGCCGCCGCGTCCCCGACGTTGGCTCGCGCATGAGCACCGGCTCGTCGAGTAAATCGGCGGGATCAACAGAGTCGCGCGTGGCCCACGGATGTTCGGCGGGTACGATCAGCGCGATTGTATCTTTGAAAAATTCCTGGCATTCGAAGCCGCTGCCGCAGAGATCGTAGCTGCTGACAACGGCGAGATTGGCCTCGCCCTCCAGCAGCTGGGGAATGACATGCAGCGGCCGGCAGGCGAGGATGCTGACGTTGATACCGGGAAACCGCTGGCAGAAGCGGGCGGCGAGCTGAGGCAAAACGTATTTGCCGGCCGTCGTGCTGCAGGCGATTCGTAGATGGCCGACGATATCTTCCTGCAAGGAGGCCATTAGTTCTTGCACATCGATCGCCTGGTGGATCAATTTGTGGGCGAAGGGCAGGAGCAAACGGCCCGCTTCGCTGAGCTTGATTGTATGGCCGCTGCGAACAAACAGCTCGACGCCAAGCGTTTTTTCCAGCGCTTTGATATGGTGACTGATTGTTGGCTGCGTAAGATGTAACTGCCGCGCCGCTTCGGAAAAACTAAGGCTCTCGGCCGCGATAACGAACGCTCTCAGGCGCATCAGGTCAATCATGGATTCAGTCTCCGCCAACGGCCCCGCGCATGTTAGTCTGCGGAACGGCCGTCCCTGTTGATTTCCCTATTGTATCCTGGTTGCGTCATCGTTACCGTACGAACGCCGGCCCGGCGAACCTGGCGGAAGGTTCCCCCCTGCCCGACTGCTTGTAGAACAGGATCGACAGCATCGACAATTGAACCGCATAAGATGTCGATCCCGTGGTCGAACAAGGCTGCGTTGAGCGGCGTGCTTGGTCCCAGGAGGATGATCAGCGCCTGTGGCGCGCACTGTTCCAGCAGATCGTCCAAGGTGTGGTTGATCAGCGTTGTTCCCGTAATCGCCACAACATCGGCTTCAGGTAAGATAGCCGCCGCGTCGCCGGCCGGTAAATCCCCGGCTCGTGGATTTTGCTCAAGGACAAACAACACTCCTACACGGTCTCGCAAGCGGGGCACGAAGGGAAAGTGACCGATCAAGGCCACTTTCTTGCCCGCGCCATGAGCGCCTATGACCGCCTCGGCATTCAAATCAACCAGCATCTGGGGGTCCGGAGTAAGAAAGGCGTTGATTGTCGCTGCACCAATGCCGGCAAGCAGCGGGGAGGGGCGGGAGATCAGCCCGGCCAGCGCCGCGGCCGGCATATCCGCCAGCTGGCCAGCCTGGGGGATATCCGCTTCCCAGTGATGTTGGCGCGCTGCGTGCAGCGTGGAAGCCAGCCCGCAGCGCCGTTCGCCCGCTATTTCAGCGACAACGGCCGTCCAATGCAGGCCGATGAGAACCCTGCTGATGGTGCCCTCAAACGACCTGTTCAGTAGATCGGTGATAATTTGGCTCAATGCAGCCGTTCCGGATGGTCCTCAATCGTACCTGCTATGACAGCCTGCACAGCATCGTTGATAGTGACGATGTCCGTCAGAATCGGCCGAATGCCCGCCTCGTTCAGCCCTGAATAGGCGCCCTGGCCCATTCCGCGCGCCAGCAGAATCTGGCAGTCAGGAATCGCGGCGAACATGCGGCGGTGTTTTTCCGCGCTGTGCGCGCCCTGGCCGTGACCCGGTTCATGTTTATATCCGGAGGGTTGGACCGGAATATCATGACCGTGTGACCCGTCGCCCTGGAAATCACGGTGTCCAACTTTATCGCGCAGTTCTTCGGCTGTTACCCGGCCGTCTTCCACGGTTATAACGGCATACTTAATGGCCCGTCCAAAATGGGCGCTAATCGTCAATCCATCATCAGTTACGGCGGCTATCTTCATCGTACTAATCCTACCTATCAATCCTGTAATCATATTAAGTTATGTGCAGCCGGCCCTTAATCCTTCTCCGGATCACACGGCCGTCGGGCGCTGATCTTCCCGGGAGAGGCTGCCAGACTATGCGCTTCATCGGGATAGTGCGACAGATCCGCACTCCAGAAGCGCGTACCAAGACGTTCCACAACCTGGGCGCGGCCGCTCTCCGCTAAGTCGGCGAGAATGGCGTCAACCTCATCGGGCGCCCAGTGAGCCAACGCCTTTTCCAATTCATCCTGGCTCATCGGATGGCGGCTGATAATCCCCAGAACTGCCTCCATGACAGAGCCGCTGCCATCGAGGTCGAAAACGCCTTCGGCCGGATGAACAACCCTGGCCACATCGCTGAAGATTACCAGTGCGCGCACCAGCGCCTCTTCATCCGCCGGTCGTACCCACGTTTCCGCCGGCGGTCGCGTGGGCAGATTGATGTGAACTTCGTCCGGCTGGATGCGGCGCAGTACCTCTGCAATCTCGTGCAGCGCCTGATCACTGTCATTCAAGCCGTGTACCAGCATCACCTCGATCCACAGGCTGCCCGTGTATTGACGCCGGAAAGCAGTCAGTCCGCTGACAAGGCGCGCGAACGTCGTTTGCGGGTGGGGGCGGTTAATCCGGCGGTACAGCTCCGCCGAGCCTGCATCCAGAGAGGGCAGTACGGCATCGGCCGGCAGCAGCGACTGCCGCACCTGCCGGCGATACAACAGCGATCCATTGGTGATGACAGCAACCGGCAGATCGCTCATTTCCTTTACGCCGTGAATCAACTCGCCCAGGCCGTTGTGCAGCGTCGGTTCACCCGAGCCGACAAAGGTCAGCCAATCGATCTCCCCTGGTTCATGCTGGGCCAGCGCATCCTCGACCTGGCGCAGGATTTCAGCGATCGGGAAATACGGCAGCCGTTCATTCGTCAGCGGCATCGTGCGGCCTAGCTGGCAGTAGACACAGTTCCAGTTGCAGGTTTTCAACGGGATCGTGTCAATGCCCAGCGATTGGCCGAGCCTGCGTGAGGGTACCGGGCCGAAAACGACGTTCATCATAAGTTGTCGCCGGCCGGGCAGGTTGCCGCCCGGCTATGGCGTATCGACAACCTGACCAGCAGGAGCGGCCGCCCACCTTGTCTCTGCGGCCGCATAACGCACGACCAGAACCATGATCGACGTTGTCAGAACGGCCGATGAGAGGCACCAGAGGCAGATCGCCTTAATGGCAAACAATTCCAGCAGGGTCAGGTAAATAGAAAACAGCGTGCCGAAAACAGTCAGTAGAACCAGGGCCAACACAGACCAGGACGTGAGCTTGCCGGAGAGAAACCGCTGTCCGGCCCACAGGGCGATGATCGCCAGGTACGTAAGCACGCCCCAGATCGCGATGGGGATGCCGAAAAGCTGGGCGTAGGGGCTGCTCTGCACGATATTGCATTCGCCAACCGGGCCGCAAACCGCTTCCACATGGTTCACTTCCACGTAAGCGAGATAGGAGGCGACGCCCAGGCCCAGCAGCGCCAGCAGCGGTACCAGCCAGGAAATGCCGCTGGTCGGCGGGGAGGCGATCGACGGCCAGGTGCGATAGATCCGGCGCGCCGCGTAGAATAAGGCCGCGATCATAGCCAACAGCACCACCCAGGCGAGCATGAAACCCGCCGGGTCGCTGGGAGGCGCCGCGCTTTCCGAATCCGTGACTACCTTATTGATTTCTTCCAATCGTTCGGCGGCGCCAACGGCCGTAGGCACGGTCTCCGGCGCACTGGTTGCTGCCGCAGCCGCCGCCGCGGAGACCTCGGATGGGTCAGCAGGATTGGCCGATGGCGGCAGGTCGGGAACGATAAGGGTGAGATCCGGAATGTCCGGCCACCCGATTCCTCCAGATGCTAAACCTTCCTCAACCAGCTGCGGGAAACGGTCGGGAATTTCACGACCGCCAACGAGCACTGTGTCAGCGATGATCATCATCGGCACGCCCAACCGATTTTCTGGTATCTCATACCGCTCCACTGCTCTGCCGTAGAGCTCGCTTCCTGCCGGTTGGGTGGTGTCGATCCCGGCAATCTGCAGCTGTTCCCCATAGGTTTCTTGCATGGGGAGCAGCAGCTCGTTGATTACCTGATGACAGTGCGGACAGCTGGGCGAATAGAAGAGCACCGCCTGGACGATGGGCGTCTCGGCTGTTTGCGCCGCCAGAAGAAAGGGGAATAACAGCAAAGTAAGCAGGAACAGTAGATAGTTTCGCATGAATGTTTATCTCCCATAACAAAACAGAGAGGCCGTTGACCACGATAGTTTACCTATGCGACCCGTGATTTTCCAGCGGCCTCTCTGTTCGCAGGGCGTTAGCCCCAAGGAAGAGGAGGTGCTCAAGATCAACCTGGCAGACTCTAGAAGACCAGAGAAAGACCGGCGCCTTGGGCATCTAAAAGGAAAGACGGCGCGTTCAATATTTCCACACCGTCGCGGACATCTTCAACCTTGATATCTTTATTCTCCAGCGCCAGTTCGCAGAGGATGATACGGCCGCCTTCGGCCAGGATGTCGTCATAGAGCTGTACCGGATCGGGCAGACCCTTCAACTTCTTCTCCCGGATTTTTTCCAATTCACCCTTTACCAGGGCGGTGGCGCCGCCGGGGCAGAAGAACAGCATCACATCGTCACCGATGCTGGCGCCGGAGGCGCCCATGATCAGCGTAGGCATGACGTGCGGCGGATCCGCGTGATTGCATACAACGACCATCTTGTCACTACCGTTTTCACTCATTGTAAATTCTCCTTATCTATTGGTTTTGTTTCAGATTCATTACGATCGTTTAGGACAGCCTCGGCAGCTCCCTCTACCGACCATAGTTTTGATTGTTAATCAGTTCCCACGGGCACCAGGCTGCCTTCGGCCTGTTCCTGGCGCACGCGCATTTTCACCGCATCCAGGTACTGCGCCAGGGGGCGGTAGAATAAATGGGCCCATTTGCCGATACCTACTTCCGTGTCCAGCATCGCGATCATGGCCATCACATGAATCACGTAAATGATGTAGGTTGGCCATGCCCAACCGGCATAGCGGAAGATATGCACCAGTATGCCGGTGACGGCGCCGGTGAGAATGAATGCCGGAAAGAGCCAGTCGGTTGGCTGCGAGAAGCGGTGCAGTTGTTCATCTTTGCGGCGGCGGCTGATCAGAACCTCACTCGAGCTAATGATCAGGGCGATGGTGGCGTAATAGCCTAACCAGCGCTGCGGGTGAGTGATCGGATAGATCTCGTCCGTCTGGAACCACCAGAGAAAGCCGATGATCAGGATCAGCATGGTGAGATAGCCAGAAACCAGGAAGAGGTGTTTGAACCAGCGGCTGTGATCGTCGCTGCAGTCGCGCCACCGTTTCTGCGTGAAGAAGTGCACGATGAACGCCTTGAATTCTTGCACGTAGATCTTCAGCGGGACATGAATCTCCTTGGTCACCGGCGCCATCACATATTTGAACATATTGGCTGACCCGGCCAGCATGCGGTAGCCCAGGTAGGCGCCGTGGGCGAGAACAATGAACCAGACCAGCATCACCGGAGCAAATGTGTTCAGTTCGACAGTCCCGGTGACAATGCGTTGGAAGCGCGTGACCAGGTGGAAAATGACAAACGCGGCCAGCGTAATCAGGCAGATGCGCAGGATGGTGTGCCACACCGCTTTCTCTGAGGTATATAGTTTGGCGCTCTGGCCTGTCGGATCATACTGTGCCGTGAGCCAGCGCCGCAGGGCCATCATTGTTTCCCCTGGTTCAGCCTGCCGCGGGCAGGACTGCGCACAATCGCCGCAGTAGTAGCAGAGCCATGGATCGGTGCTTTCCAGCAGGCGATCTTCCAGGCCCAGCTGGGTCAGACGGATCATGTTGCGTGGGAAGGGATGTTCGTCGTCGGTGAGTGGGCACATTGCTGTACACGTGCCGCAGTTAAAACAGATCTCAGCGCCGACAGCGCCATAATCCTTTAAATCAAGTAACAGGTTGGGGTCTACACGATTGCTCATGGCCGTTATCCTATGTGTGTTGGTACAGGTAGTATTCGCCGCACATGCCGTCTTCAAAGACGAGACCGTATTTCCTCATGGCCGTGATGTGCCACAGCACTTCGCTGGCCGGCAGTCCCGTTAGCGAAGCTAATTCGGGCACCGCCTTTGATTCGTCTCTGATATGTTTGCAGATTTCCCGGCGCACTGCTTTTTGTTCCTTGAGCAGCGCCTGCGAGCGGGTGACCGTCTCTTTGTGTTCTTCACGCAGCTTCTTGAGAAATATGGCCCGTGATTTGGCATCATTCTTTGTACTCATGTGACAACCTCATGCTGATGTGGGATATCGGATGTCGGATCTGGGATTGACTCCGCATCCCGCATTCCGCTGTTCCCATTCCCATGCGTTTCTATGCCTAAGAGGGCGTCGATCATGGCGTCGTACTGATTCAGGGTCCAGCCTAACAAGTCGATGGCCTGGTTGGGACAGGCGCTGACGCAGGAGCCGCAGCCGGCACAGTTGGCCGAGGTGACAAACGCTTTCTGCATGGTTGGGGCGGTTCCCGCTGTAGGGGCACTCAGCGAAGCGCCCTCACTAACCGGCTGCAGGGTGATGGCGTCTTCGTAGCAGCACACCTTGACACATTGGCCACGGCCGTCGCAGCGATCAGGATCGACACGGGCGACGAAGGGTTCCAGTTCAACCTGGCCGGCGCTCAATAAGACGGCCACTTTGGCCGCCGCCGCCGAGGCCGCCGCGCAGCTTTCCTGAATCGTCATCGGGCCCTGCGCGGTGCCGGCCAATACAACGCCGGGCACGGCCGTTTCCACTGGTCGCAGCTTGGGATGCACTTCCGCCAGGAAGCGGTCGGCGCCGGGGGAGACTTTCAACAGCCGGATAATATCCTCGATCGGATTGGGCATCATGCCCACGGCCAGCACGACGAGATCGACGGGGAGTTCAAGCTCCTCGCCCCAGGTCAGATAATCTTTGACCTGGATAAGCAGCGGCGTTTCGGCTGCGGACTGCCCATTCCCCATTTCTACGACCGGGAGTTCATCATCATGGAAGCGCAGGAAGTGCACCATGTTCTGTGATGCTTCGGTGTAAATCTGTTCGTGGCCCCGGCCGTAGGTGCGAATATCTTCATAGATGTCCCAAATATTGATATCGGGATAATGCGCGCGCAGCTCGTTGGCCGTGTGCAGCGTGGCCGTGCAGCATACGCGCGAGCAGTAATCATTGACCTGGCCATCCGGCTGCGGTTCATTGATGCCGTCAAGCTGCCGGCTGCCTACGCAGTGGATGAAGGCCACGTTGTTCACGGGACTGCCGTCGAACAGCAGTTTCTCCGCACCTTCACTCAGAGCCATCAGGCGGATGAACTGGGGCAGGGTAATCACCCGTGGGTTCACGCCGTAGCCATATTCGCCGTGGTGTGGTTCGTATGGTTTGAATCCGGTGGCGACAACAACCGCGCCAACGTTTACATCGAACGTTACCGGCTTGTTCTGCAAGTGCAGCACCTGCCCGTCCAGTTCAACGCAGCCATCGACGTAGTTATCCCAGTCGACAGCGGGTGAAGGCGGATAGCAGCCGTCATACGCACGGTAGATCGCCTTGCGCGTGGTCAGGCCGTAGTTAAATTCATCAGGCAGTTCCACCGTGCAGGCGGCCATCGCTTCCTCTCCAATGTCGGCGGAAACGCCGCGCGACTGCTGGACGATCGTGGCCTGGAAATCGCCAACATACCCTTTCATACCGGCCAGCTCCGCCCCCGGATAAATGGTGATATTGGGGTGGGACACGACCTTCTGGATCAGGCTGTCTAATTCTGCACGAGCGGCGGTGTTTGCCGGAAAGATTGATTCCAGTTGGGCCATGTGCCCGCCGAGAAAAGGGGTTTTCTCGATCAGCGTGGCCTTCAGTCCGCGCCGGGCGATGTCCAGGGCGGCGCGCAGGCCGGCGACGCCGCCGCCAATCACGAGCGCGTGGCGCTTTGCTTCCAAACGAATCGATTCGAGCGGTTCAAGTAGGCGTGCCTTGGCGATGCCGGCGGACATCAAGCGCACCGCTTTGTCCGTTGCGCCGTCGGGATCGTCATGATGGACCCAGCTGTCTTGCTCGCGTATGCCGACATGATGGTAGAAATATGGATTCAAGCCGGCGCGGGCGACAGTGCCGCGAAAGGTTTGCTCGTGCAGCGACGGCGCGCAGGCGCCAATGACCACGCGGTTCACGCCGTTTTCTTTGATATCTTTTTCGATCAGGGCCTGTCCCGCATCGGAGCACATGGACATGTCGATTCGTGACACGACCACATGCCCTTGATCTTCGAGGGCCTGGGCGACGGCTTGGCAGCGCACAACATCGCTGATGTTGCCGCCGCATTTGCAGGTGTATACGCCTACACGGATTTCTTCGTTGTTTTGACCTTCATTTCTAGACATAGGTCTCTCTATTGGCTAGTCAGCGGCGACGCTGAGCGGCTGAACCGCCGGCTGACTGGCTGAAATTCTGCTCTGCAAATAAGCGGCCGTTTCCGCCGCGGCCGCGCCGGCCAGCACAATGCTGTCGACGATATCCATCGGTCCGGCGGCCGAGCCGGTGACAAAAATGCCGGGCCGGTCGGTGACGCTGGGTGAAAGATTGGGTGCGGACAGATGGATGAAGCCGTCATCGGCAGCCACCGGCACGCCGTACATATTCTGCGGGTTGTAAGCGGGCACCATGCCTGTCGAAAGTACGACGAGGTCATGCGGGCGCTCGACTACGCGCGAGCCGTCATCAATCATTTCCACACGTACAACGGGGTTGTGATCCGCATCTTCATCGATCTTGGCGACCTTGCCTTTGACGAACTCAATGCCCATGGCCCGCGCATTCTGGTAGAACTGCTCGTACCCCTTGCCAAAAGTGCGAATATCCATGTAGTAGATGGTTATATCGGCAAGGGGTAGGGCACCAGAAAGCAGCATCGCCTGCTTGATGGCATACATACAGCAGATCCGCGAGCAGTATTCCACCCCCAGAGTGGCATCGCGGGATCCTGCGCACTGTACGTAGGCTATGGAGTCTGGCTCTTTGCCATCAGATGGTCGCAAGACGTGGCCGTAAGGGCCGGTTGGAGCCAACAGACGCTCGACAACGAGCGGGCTGACAACATTAGGTAAGGAGCCTGAGCCGTACTCCTCTTTGGCGTCGGTGGACGTCAATTCGAAGCCGGTGGCCAGGACGATGGCCCCGGCCTCTATTTCAAGCGCCTGCGCGGTCTGTGTGAAATCGATGCATCCATGTGGGCATGCTTTTTCGCACTTGCCGCAGAGTATGCAGTTATCGATGTCCAGGACGACTTTTTGCGGGACGGCCGTGGAGAAGGGCACGCGAATGGCGCGGTGCGCGCCGAGCCCGAGATCGAATTCAGAAGGAATATCAATCGGGCAGGCGTATTCACATTGGCGACAGCCGGTGCACGTGTCTTCATTCACGTAGCGCGGCTTCTTGAGAAGCTGCGCCTTGAAGCCGCCGCCGTTTTGGCTGACTTTCTGCACTTCGCAGTAGGTCAGCAGCTCGATGTTTTCATGATGAGCAACGGCCGACATCTTCGGCGTGGTGATGCAGCTGCAGCAGTCGAGGGTTGGGAAGACTTTGCTCAAGGCGATCATCTTGCCGCCGATGCTCGCTTCCTTCTCTACAAGCGCTACATGGTACCCCTGGTCGGCGAGATCGAGCGCCGACTGCATGCCGGCAATGCCGCCGCCAATAACCAGGGCGTCTACTGATTTCGCATTCGGAAGGGGGTCTTGTTTCGCCATCACTCGTTATCCTCCCGCCGCCTGCGCCGCCCGCAGCTGTTCTACCGGCGGTGGCGGTGTGATTTCAACATGCACCGGGCCGATGTCGCCAAGCAGTTCGTTCATCTGGTCGACTTCGTTGAGGAACGGCTTGGTGCATACCGTGCAGATGGCTGTCAGACGCAGCCGCCGCGGATCAATTCCGCGTTCCTTCATCAGTGGATAGACGCGGTTGACGATCTCAGCCGTGCGTTCGGCGCCCCCTTTAAAGGGACAGTCGGTACCGCTGTACATGACCAGGATGGCATCGAAGCCTTTCTCAAAAGTGCGTAGATAGAACTCTTCGGGGAACATGGCCGGGCACACAGTGGGCAGAATGAATACGTTTGAGGCGTAGTCACTGTGCAGCTGGCCCACAGAATCGGCTCCCGCATAGCCCCCAGAGAGCGTGGCCAGGATGAGTATTTTTGGTGCTGCGTTATTTTGTTCTGTGCCCATGATCGGCCTGTTCCTTTTATTTGGACCGCTGGATGAAAATACGGTCGTAACCACCTTCAGCGGTCAGACTGCCCAGGTATTCATGGCCCACTTTCGCGGCCCATTTGGGAATGTCTTGTTTGGTCCGCGGATCGCCGGACCAGATTTCCAACGCTTCGCCAACCTTGATTGAACCGATGCCCTTCTTAGCTTCCAGAAGGGGGCCGGGGCAGGCGCTGCCGCGCGCGTCAACAACTTTTGCGGCCTGGATATCAGATAATTCAACGGTGTCTAACATGGCTGTCTCCTTAATTAAGCTCAACTCTCAATACTTAACATTTCATGTCATGGCCAGCGATTTCATGTCCGGCCGCAACCAAAATCACCTAGGCAAGGACCCCTTGTTCGCTGCGCATTTCCTTCACCTGCAGCAGCAGCTGGCAGCGCTCATCCATGGCATTGTCGGCGATGCGATAGTAGATGGTCTGGCCATCCCGCCGCGCTTCCAATATGCCGGCCGCTTTCATCAAGCCTAAATGCTGGGATGTGCTCTGTAATGAAGCGTCGATAGCGTGGGCAATTGCCGTGACTGCCTTTTCCTGGTCGGCTAACGTCCATAAGATCAGCACACGTTTGGGGTTGGCGAAGACGCTGCACAGCGCTGATTGGTTTTTAGCCAGAGCCATTACCTCCGCGGCCATTCTTTGTTCCATGCCAACTCCTGTCTTAACAAGATGATTAATTGCAAAACTCATTAATTGCCTTCTGTGTTTACTATAGGCGCAGAAGGTGATCGGCAATAGTGATATCCGTCACACGGCCGATTACACTTTTCGATAGATCTCGATAGATAATTTCTATCGACGGTTCCTCTTGCACGGTTTTGTTTTTTGATTTGTTGGCGGTTCGGTGCACCAGGTTCCCTATGGTGGTTCTGAAGGGAACTGAAACCGTGGCACAAGAGATCTCGCGCGTTCGTTTTTGAAACCTAATGGGGAAGTTTGGCGATGGACCTGGTCGTTCTTCATTGCTGCCAGGAATGGCCCGGCGATGAGAGCTAACCCGGCATTGACAGTTTTCGATTCGACGACAACGGAAAAATCGTTGAGCATTGGGGCGTCTTACAGGGGATTCCCGCTGCATGAGCCCACGACAATACAATGTTTTGAGGTGGGTGGTCCCACCCGGAATCGGCCGTTGTAGGGGGTATTATCTCAGCGGCCAAAACGGCCCTGCGGGGTAGTAGGGATAGACATCAGGCAGCAGCCGCTGCGCAGCCAAGGCTTTTTCTTACGATGGCTCGCCGCCAATGACGGCCGTGACCTGCACCTTCTCTACCCTACCGTCGCGCGCGAAGATATGATCTGTGGTGATGGTATCGAGGTGGTTTCCGATCGTGACTTCAGATTGCCCGCCGGCAAAAACCACCGTTATGCTTGCCTCATCACCCAGCGTGTAGATTACCGGGGTCTGGCAGCAGGTAAAGGCCAGTGAATTGGGTGGTAGGTGTATGCGCTTGCTTTCCCCCCAGACATCGATGTAAGTGAAGCTGCCTGCCTCAGGCAATAACTCGTCCGCGCGCAGCAGCGTCGGCGAGAACTGCAGCATTCCATCCTGTATGAACACCCCCAATTCACCCCAACGGGTCAAGATTTCCTCTTTTACCTGACCGGTCATGCCGGGCTGGCGCGCACCGCCGCCCATTGGCGTGTGCGAGTAAGGATCGCTTGGGAATGCCCCATATTCCGCGGGGGATTTGTTGAATCCCAGCCCCTGGCGGATGTCATAGTAAGCGTCAGCGAGGCCATCGACAACAGCCTTGTTTGTCTTCAACGCCAATGCGTGAGCATAATTTTCCTGTACGGCCAGCAGCAGCTTGGCAACCATGTGCCAGTAGATGCTGCCCAACCCTTCGTAGGCGAAGAAGGTGCTGGAGCGGCCGGTAAAGGCGTGGTGATTGAAGGTTGTTTCAAATAGTTTCAGGATGAAGGCGCGTTCGGCGGTTACCAATTCGCCGAGCTCCGGTTCTTGTTCCAGGGTGTTGAGTTCGCGCGCCACATCGCCGGCATTGCGAAAGGCGCCGTTGAAATGGTACACGCCGCTGTCATCGCGGATCAGCAGGCGGGTGTCGCCGGCTGTGGTCAGGCGCTCGACGAGCGCCGATTCAGCGACTTGTTCCGCGGTCACATTGTTCTTGCTGCGGAAACCGGGTAGATCACGATTGGGGTAGAGGATGTAGGAATGCTGGTCGGCCCGGTACAGGGCGCTGTGACGTAGCTTGTGCAGCAGCGCCAGGGCTTCATCGGGCGTCAAGAGAGCGGCGGAAAGAACCGCTACCTGGCCTTCCAGCATCAGGTCGAGATACTCAACGGCGGCCTCCCCGTCAGCCAAACGCAAGATATTGTAGCTGTGGTAGAGGTCGTCGGGGCGCCGGTTGGCGCGCAGGGTATGCTCGATGTAATCCTGGGTTGTGGCGAGGAGTTCGCTGATGGCCTCGCCCTTGATCTCAGCCTGTGTTTGCGGCAGGCCCTGTGCATAGAGGGTTGTTCGATACAGCGTAACGGCCGTGCCCAGGTCGTCCATGAAAGCGCGGCGCGTGCGATCATCAAAATTCGAGTGCAGCTGCGCGTGATAGTTGGTGAGGATCTGCTGCACCGTGGAGAAGAGGGTGAAAACGGCCATGTTGACAGAGAAGGTTTCTTCCTCGAATCCCACCAACTGCGCCTGCCAAAATGTGATGAAGCGGCGCAGGTAGGCGGTTGTGACCACGGATAGCCCTTTGCCGGCCAGGGCGTTGTTGGCATCGTTCCACTCGGGGCGCTGTGTATTCATCCAGATGCCGCCTTCCGGCACCAGATTAGTGAGCTTGGCTAGCAGCAGGATAAGCAGCTTTTCGATCATGGTGGCGTGAAGCATGTTCCCGCTTGAATCGCGCAGCAGACGGCCGTCTGTGCCCAGATCGGCAGCGGCCGTCTCCGCTTCTTTCTCGCTTTCCCAATCGAACTCAATGGTGTTGGTCCAATCGGCCAGCATTTCAGCATAGGGGCGTAATCGATAGGGGACAGCTGCGTAGGTAAAAATGGGTTGGTTCCAAAGCTGGGCGAGCGATCCGGGCTGACTCTGCTCAGCAAATTCCATCAACTTTTGCAGATAGATAATCTGGTGGTCGCTCCAGTAACCAATATTAGACCAGGGATTATCAGGTTCAGGGACCTCCCATTCAATGCCATCACGGGTGACCCGGTAGGGGTTGTAGCCGTCGGCGGTGGTCGCGTTCAGGAATTTGGCGATCATGCCTTGCGTGTAGGCTGGGAATGAGCGGGCCAACGGTTCCCAATTCTGAAAGATATCGCGCCAGTTGCCCTGGTAATCTAGATTGCGCGAACCATCCGGCTTCTTCAGGTTGATATAAAAGCGATTCCAGGGGCGGCTGGGATCGCCATGCCGGCGGCTGAAGAAGAGGGGCAGATATTCATAGCAAAGGCGTATTAGATCGGGCGATCCTGCAGCCGCTGCGCGGTCATACAGATCCTGGATTTCCAACTGCCCCGGCAGGGCGGCGACCCACGCTTCATTGGCCTGCAGCACATCACGATTCCGCGTCTGCAAAAAGTCGCCGAGATCCGCTCGTTCAACCTGATAACCAGCGGCAAAGATGCCTCCGCGCATGATATTGAACAGCGTGTTGGCGAAGTGATGGGCCGCCGTTGTCTCCTGGGCCGACGCTTGCAGCCCATCCGCCGCGGCGACATAGTGCAGAAGTTCGGCCGACCCCTGGGCGATGTCAGCCTCGATCGCTTCTTCAACTACCGCTTGATCCTGGCTAAGCAGATGTTCCAAACGTACGACAGCCGCGCTGTCTTGATTTACATCAGCAGCAACATGCCAATGATGGAGCTGGCCAGGGGGCAAATCGAATGTTGAATTGACGAAGTAGGCGCCCGCCTTGCCGCGTATATCCTGCTCCTGGGTGAGCTCTCGACCGAGGCGAAAAGCGTCCAGCTGTTTGCTGCTGAGCAAATAGCGCGCATTCTGCAGTCCATTCTGCCAGGCAACGGTTGTTTTTAATGATTCGCTCGGCTCGGCGCGATCGGTCAGTGTGGCACTCAGCGCGAAGAACCCCAACCCGGTGTCTGGGTCCAGTTCATTTCGTTTATAGGCATGAAGCAGATTGCTGAACGTGGTTTGTAGGGCATTGGTTGCGCCATAGGGCAGCAGGTTTTGCAGACCGTCGAGCAGGTCAATGCGGCAGAGTCGATCACCCACATTTTGCAGCCAGCTGCTTTTGATGAACCCGAAGCGCTCGCTGGTGCGCCACATAGTGCGCAGGGACAGCTGTAAGTCCAGGTTGATCTCTTCAAAAAGGAGTTTGTTACCGGTGAAATTCTTATAAAGGTGACGTTCCTTACGATAGATGCCGGCATATCGATTGGAGAAGGGTTCCCAGAGAGCCGTCTGGCCGTCACGCGTGACGCGAATGATCGTTTTGCCGCCTGATAGGTCGCTGTGGGCCGTGATCTTGTCTTCTGTCTCGTAGGGAAAAAGCGCCGAATCTGAATCAATGCGCCCGGCTGTCAGACCACCGCTGCTGGAAATGAAGAACCAGTGATCGGAACTGCTGACCAGGCTCATGAAGAAGGGAGGCATCTGGTCGTAGTGAGCAATGCGGCAGGTTGGTTCGCCGTGCAGCTGAACCGTGCTGCCTGAGACCGGGGGTGTATTGTTTTGTAGAGGGGTACGCCCAATGAAAAGATCGCTGGATCTAGATGCCATCAATGTAAACTCCTCGCCGCTGAAGAAACTCGCAGCATGAATTCCCTGGCCATTCGCTGTCCAAGGTCTCTACGCCGGTCAGATCGGCGTAGAGTGAAGTTTACCAGAACCCGTCCAGATTTAGCACAAGTTCAGAGGCGCTGTAGGGACCTGGCCACATGAAAGTGGGCACATGTGGGAAGAAAATCCTCGGCTGGGCCGTTTTCGGTTACACGGCCTGCTAGAAAGCGAAAAGCCTGGCAAAACCTTATTGAATCACAATTCAAGATTCAACTTCGCCTGGCCGATGCCAGGTTTGAACAAGCTGCGACTCTAGAGGAAATTGAGGAACAACATGCTGCCTTCATACAGGTGTTTAACACCACCAGCCATTGGGCGCATCTACTCCTTTGTCCGTAAGGTCCTTCACCGCTTCCTGTAGCCTGTTCTCGCGCCGGGCGCTAATAATCACCTTTGCCCCTTCAGCTCCAAATCTGTCGGCCATTGCCTTTCCAATCCCGGTTGCTCCATCGGTAATTACAGCTACTTCATTTTTGAAATCTTTCATGTCAATCACCTTTCAGATTTTGTCCAATTTTCTCCAAATTAGTTATTGTGTCGTCGTGTATTACAAATCCCACGCGACGCCAGTTTCCTCTTCTGATAGTTCCCACAACTTCTCCGCTACATCTTTATCCAATGCATGTGGCTCTAGTTTGTGTGCCCCAACTGGGCCAGTCCAATTGTTTCGTCCTGTAGGTCCATAAAAACCTTTCTGATCTAAGTCCTCTTCAGTAGCACACATAAGTTCAGGATAAGAACCTTTTTCAGCTGATTGTGTCAATGGAGACAATGCCATCAGATGAAACGCGAACCGCATCATTAAACTACCGCTTGTTGTGATCAGTGAAGTCCTGGAAGAGCCGGGATGGCAGGCATAAACTTTTACACCCGTCTTGCCCGCTCTTTTCAGTCGGTCCTGTAATTCATAGACAGACATGATCTGTGCTAGTTTGCTCTGACTGTAGGCATCATTTGGGGTGTAATCCTGATCCCAGTTCATATCGTCAAACTTGATTGTTTTAATGCCCATGTTGTACCCCATACTGCCCACAGTCACGATGCGTCCTTTGGATTTTTCAATCAGCGGGTAGAGCAGGGCCTGCAGGGTGAAGTGACCGTAGTGGTTCACGCCAAGCTGGCTTTCAAAGCCGTCCACGGTGATCACCTGTTCGGGCACCTGGGCGATGGCAGCGTTGCAAATGAGCGCATCGATGCGAGGCACCGTCTCAAGTACCTCTTCTGCCGCTTTCCGCACAGAAGCCTGTTCCGCCAGGTCCATACGTATGAATGACACATCTGCATCGTTACCAAGCTCTTGTTTCAATGACGCGATGGTGTCTGCTGATTTCTTGGGGTTACGGTTCAGCATCACTACTTTTGCCCCCTTGGACAGCAGTATCTTCGATGCCTCAAATCCTGTACCGCTGGTAGCGCCGGTAATAAGATATGTTTTGCCTGCCAGGGAACCGAGTCGCTCCGGTGTCCAGCCCTTTGGTCCAAAATTATTATTGTTAGTCATTGTTCAAACTCCTTATTTTGCTTGTTTAGCTAGAGTGCCGCTGGAAAATTTTTGTTTTTCATTTTAATACTCCTGCCAGCGGCGGATGGTTGTTTGTTTGTGCGACAGGTGTTTTCCCCATCTGAAATAACTATAGCTCTCATAGATGGGTATTAATAGGCGAATATAATCGCGAAAACATGCCTAATTGTATCAATTCGGTTGTATTGTGCGTTTTGTAGTGCTATATTGGTTGCATGAGCAAACAACAAATAAAACAATTCATTGAAAACAGGGTCAGCGAGGATGGCATGGTGGAAACCGGGGTGAAGGGGGTGCAACTCTTCCGGGTTACCGAGTCGCTTCGCTGCGCCCCTGCGGTGTACGAACCCACCGTGGTGGCCATCGTGAACGGGGCCAAGGAAGCTATATTGGATGGTAAATCATATGTATACGACAGCAGTCAATACATGTGTTGCGCCATGTCGATGCCGGTGGAGGCGGGGACACCCACAGCTTCGCCGGACAATCCCCTCCTGGGCGTGTATATCTCCCTGGATACGAGAGTGATGACCGAACTGGCAATTGAGATGGAAAGCGCCGCTGGTGCCATCCGAAAGCCCAAGGGCGGCCCGCTCCCGCAGGGGCTTGCACTCGCTCGCTGGGACGACGCATTCACTGAAGCGCTGTTGCGGCTGCTGCAATTGGGGGATAGCCCGGCGGATACGGCGGTACTTGGGGACGGTCGGCTTCGGGAGGTGTACTACGCTGTATTGAAGGGGGATGCAGGGGATTCCGCAAGGCGCGCATTTGGAGTGGGCAATGAAATCGCCCGGGCAATTGAGTATCTGTCTTCCCGCCTGGACGAAGCGGTCACCATCGAAGATATGGCCGCACAGGTGGGGATGAGCCGGGCCGTGTTCCACCGCAAATTCAAGCAGGCTACCACGATGTCGCCCATCCAGTTTGTGAAGTCTATGCGGCTGAACAACGCCGCCATGAAGATTGCCGGAGGAATGAATGTGAACGAAGCGGCTATGGACGTGGGCTACGTGAGTTCCTCTCAATTCAGCCGAGAGTTCAAACGCATGTACGGGCAGTCTCCCAGACAGTGGAGCCACTCCAAGCAAGGGGTATACACGTAATACGTTCGATTCTTCACACAGATCAAAAACTTGAATGTAAACCCATAAATAACAGAATTCTTTGTCGTTTTGCAGTGGTTTTCAATCAAATATTTTTTGTCGGATAAACCTTCGTTTTTAGTCAAGTTTTGACATCTTCTTCCGGCTACATGCAACTCCCCCTTTGCCACTAGAAACAGTATTACATGCCAGATTGTGCAGCAGGTTTGCCAAATTATGCGACTCTGTGCGGGCACTTTTCGAGTGTCAAACTATTTCTTCCCAAATATGTCGTGTGTCATGTGGCCAGGTCCCCGCTGTACCTTCACGGGCTGGGGAGGAGATGGTTCATGTCTTGGGAGAATCCTGGCTGCTCTCCAGCAGCAGCCGGTGGATGGGATACATGATCAACTGCGCGGCATACGAGCCCATTTGCTGCGGCGTATAGGACATATCATTGTCCAGCCACCATTGAATGAATGAAACTGTAGAGGTGATTATGTGGTTGGCGATCAGCTCGTAGGGAACTTTCCCCGGGGGCAAATCGGCCATATACATTTCCGTCTCAGCCTGGGCGATGGCTTGAATGGGCACCAGCGCTGCCGGCCCACTTTGCAGGAGCATCCGGAATATGCTGCTTTTCTCGGCCACGTAGGTGTAAAGTTTGCTTCCCTTTTGCGTCGCGATCTCTTCAAAATTCGCGTCATTCAGTTCAGCCGGTGTTGGCGGCGGCATCAGCTTGCGCAGATCGCTCATGGTCGTGCGCAGGACATCGAGCAGCAGTGCATCCTTGCTCTCATAGTGGCGATAGAAGGTGCGGTAGTTGATCTCCGCGCGATCGGTGATGTCTTGAATCGTTACCGCATCGTATCCTTCTTCACAGCTCAACTCTATGAGCGCATTGGATAGGCTGGATCGTGTGCGTATGACGCGTTTATCTTCTTCGTTCATGTTTTCTTCTTATGGGCAGCGACTGCTCTTTGCTGCCTAGATTGTTCAAAGGAATGCTTGCTTAGGATCTGTTGACATTCATATCGCGTTATGCCATACTGTGTGACATAATTATGCCCTATCCTGTGGCATAATTATGCCATATTACCTGGCACGGTTCAATAAAGATTAATGATCGGCGCGAAAGAACAGCAGCTGCATGCTGTTTTTTTGAGCCGGTCTGTAGAGCGAAGTGGTATGAAATCAGCAAAGAATAAGAGCGGGCAAACGGATCTGCCTGCAGCGAATGGGCGAACGGCCGCTGCCGCCGAACTGGGGCCCAACGATTTATTCGGTGAAATAGAATCGACGGGAGATGAAGCGGCGTTGGCCCTATTGGAGCGTGTGGCCCAGGATAGGCGCCAGGAAAACAGGGCACGCGATATGGTCGGGGCGGCGGTATGAACCAGGCGTTTATGCGGCCCAGCTGGCAAAAAGTGATGGCCGATTTGTGGGCCGACCGGACACGCACGATTCTTGTGGTCGCTTCTATCGCGGTGGGCGTATTCGCGGTGGGCATGATTGTCACCACCTACGTCATTCTCTCCGAGGATATCGGGGTTAGCTACGCTTCCGCGCAGCCGGCCAATATCGAGATTATCACCGACCCATTCGACGAGAACCTGGTGAAAACCGTGGAAAAAGTGCCGGGGGTCATTAACGCCGAAGGACGGCAGATGCTCTCGGTGCGCGTGGGGCAGGGTGAGAATGGTTGGAAACCGCTGGATATCGTGGCTGCTGACGATCCCAGCATGGCGGAACTGAACCTGCTGACGCTGGTAAGCGGTACGCACTATCCTGAGGACCGCCAGCTCGTGGTGCGCGAAGATATGATGAACAGCACCGGACTGCAGGCGGGCGAGGAAGCGCTGGTGCAGCTCGAAGATGGTACGGTGCGCACGATGATCGTCGCCGGCACCGTGGGCGACCAGTACGCGGCGGGCAATTTCGCCGCGCCGCCGCGCGGGTATGTCACCCTGGATACGGCCGAATGGCTCGGCGGCCATGATGATTTCAACCGCCTCTATGTGCAGGTTGCCGGTGGAGATGATGAAGCGGCCATTGAAGCGGTCACCGCTGAAGTGGAAGACAAAGTGGAGCGTACGGGGCGGGCCGTCTACCGCACGAATACGAACAAAACCACGGAACACCCTATGGAATCCACGGTTTTGGCGATGGTCAGCGTCCTGGGTATGTTGGGCGTCTTGATCATGTTTCTAAGCAGTACGTTGATCATCAACACGCTGAACGCCCTGCTCTCGCAGCACCGGCGGCAAATTGGTGTTATGAAACTGGTCGGCGCGCGCGGACCGCAGATTTCAATCATGTATATCACCCTGATCATCGCCTTCGGTATCATTGCGCTGATTATCGCGGTGCCACTTGGCATACTCGCCGGCAACGGATTGGCCAACTTCATGGGCAATATGTTGAGCATTGAAATCCAGGGTTTTCGCGTCGTACCCATCGCCGTCGTTTTGCAGGTTGTTCTCGCTTTTGCCGTGCCTTTGATTGCCGGTTATTTCCCGGTTACGCGGGGAACCAAGATGACGGTGCGGCGGGCGCTCAGCGAAGAAAGCCCTGTAGAACAGAAGAGCAGCGCCGGTCTCATCGATCGGGTCAGCCAGCGGGTTTCTTTTATTTCGCGGCCGCTGCTGCTTTCTATCCGCAACACTTTCCGGCGCAAAGGGCGGTTGGCTCTGACCCTATTCACCCTGACCATGGCTGGCGCAGTCTTCATCGCCGTGTTCAATGTACAGGGCTCGCTCAATGGCTTCATGGATACGCTGAGCCAGCATTTTTTGGCGGATGTGATGATCACGATGAACGAACCATACCGCTCGACACAGGTGGCGCGTGATATTCAGACGATACCCGGCGTGAAAAGCGTGGAAAGTTGGGGCGCGGCTGCGGCCGAAATACTGGACGAAGATGATCAGGTTGTGACCAATATGATCGTTGTGGCGCCGCCCAATGACACGACCTTGCTGGATCCGGAAATGGTGGCCGGAAGGTGGCTGGAACCCGGTGACGAAAACGTGCTGGTTGTGGCGGATGGGATATATGATGAATACCCCGACCTTGAAATCGGGGATTCGCTGCGCATAGAATTTTCCGGACAGCGCGCGGAGGAATGGCCGGTTGTGGGCATCTACCGCTTTATGGATTCGGGAGCGGACATGCTTGGTTACGCCAACTATGACACGATTTCCCGCCTGACGAATACGCCCGGGCAGGCGACCAATTACCGGGTTGTGGCCCAGGCGGAAACACTCGAAGCCCAGAATGATCTCAGCAATATGCTGGATGACTATCTGCGCGAGCGCGGGTACAAGATTGGCAATATAGAAGCGGGCAAAGTTACCCGCCAACAGCAGTCGCAGGCGATGGTTATTCTGGTGACCTTCCTGATGACCATGGCCGTCTTAACCGCCATTGTCGGCGCTATCGGCCTGATGGGTGCGATGGGGATGAATGTTCTGGAACGCACCCGCGAGATCGGCGTAATGCGCGCGATCGGCGCGGTGGATTCAGAGATTATTAAGTCCGTTGTCATCGAGGGCGTCAT
The DNA here is from genome assembly GCA_963767495.1 of uncultured Chloroflexia bacterium. Lineage (GTDB taxonomy): Bacteria > Chloroflexota > Anaerolineae > Promineifilales > Promineifilaceae > JAACFF01. The sequence goes on along the minus strand of CAVYDY010000003.1, from coordinate 326,641 downwards.
GATCGGCTTGATCAGCTGGGTCGTGGCGGTGGTGGTCGCGCTGCCGATCAGCTATGTGCTCTTAACTGGCGTCAGTACGGCCATGATGGGCACGGCTATGCCCTTAGAACTCTCGGTGACCGGATATGTGATCTGGCTGGCTGCCGTGATCGTTCTCTCTGTGCTGTCCAGTATCTGGCCGGCGCGCGGCGCTGCCCGCCTGACAATCCGGGAAGTGCTGGCTTACGAATAAATTTGAGAATCCTGGCGCATGCCGGATATTGACTACGAAAGTGACGTTTGGAGAATAGGTTCGATGAATTGGAAACGGATAGTAATAGGTGTGGTCGTCGTGGTCTTGCTGGCCGCGGGCGGCTACTTTGTATACAACCAGTTCTTCGCCGGGGACACGGCGGAAGAAGAGGCGGCGGCGCAGGCGGCCACGGCTGTCGTGCCGGTGGACACCAGTCTGGTGTCGGCGGAAGGGCAGATAGTGCCGCTGCGCGAAGCGATGCTGTCGTTCGAAACCGGCGGGCAGATAGAAGAAATAATCGTCGACGCCGGCAGCAGCGTGTCGCTGGGGGAGGCGCTGCTGCGGCTCGACGCCACGGATCAAGAAATCGCCTTAGTGCAGGCGCAGGCGTCGCTGGAGACGGCGAAAGCGGCCAAGGAGGTCGCTGAGGCCGGGCTGGAAGCGGCGCAGACGGGCGCGCTGGCGGCGGATGTCGGGGTAGAAGCGGCCGAAGTAGCGCTGGCCATCGTCACCGCGGAACCAACAGCGGAAGAGATCGCGCTGCAAGAAGCGGCGGTGGCCGTTGCCGAAGCGGGTATCACGCAGGCATCGGCGAGCCAGGGCGTGGTGCTGCAGGGGCCGACGGAATCGCAAGTGCAGTCGGCGGAAGCGCGGTTAGCGGCGGCGGAAACCCAGCTGCTGCCGCTGCGCGAGACGCTGGATGTACTGCGCCGGGACGACAGCCCGGATGAGGACGAGCTGCGGCGTGCGCAGCAGAACTACAATGCGGCCGTGGTCAATATCGAAGCGGCGAGGGCAGCGGTCGAAGAAGCGCGGTCGGGGGCCAACAGCGGACAGCGAACGGCCGCATTCGGCAGCGTGACGGCAGCGACGGCGCAAAGAGACGCTTCGCAGGCGCAGCTGGATTTACTGCTGTCGGGCGCGCGAGAAGAGCAGATAGCGGTCGCCGAAGCGGGGGTAGAAGAGGCGCAGGCGGCAGCGCAGGAAGCGCTGTTGGGCGTGACAGACGCGGAGTCAGCGATCGCGCAGGCGGAGGCAGGCATCATGCAGGCGGAGGCGGCGGTAGATTCGGCGCAAGATGCGCTGTCACGGATGACGCTCAACGCGCCGTTCGCCGGAGTCGTGGCCGATGTGATGGTGGAAGAAGGAGAAGTGGTAGCGGGCGGTGCGCCGGTGGCCATGATTGGCGATTTCGGCGGCTGGCAGGTCAAGACGACCGATTTGACCGAGCTGGATGTGGTCGACCTGGCGGTGGGGGATGCGGTGGAAATACAGGTTGATGCGATCCCGGGAGAGACCCTGACCGGCATTGTCAGCAAGATCGCCGAGACATCGCAGCTGGTGCGCGGGGACGTGACGTATGAAGTGACGATAGGGCTAGAAAACGGGGACGAGCTGCCGCTGCGCTGGGGCATGACCGTATTCGTCGATGTGGATGTGGAGTGAGGCGATAAATATCAAGTGCGCGACTCGATATGATCTCGAATCGCCTTGTTAGAGTGAAAAATGAACGAAAAAAGAAGCAAATACAGAAGTCTCCTATTGATGGTTATCTTGCTGGTCGGGCTAGCCGCCTGCCAGAATGAAGAACCGGCCGCGGAACCAACGGCAGCCGGCGAAACAGCGGCGGCGCCGTCGGTGTTGGAAGACACCAACACGCGGGCGATAAACACGGGATTCGGAACGGTGACGGCCGAAGGTGAAGTCAAACCGCTGCGCAGCGCGGCGCTGTCATTCCAGATGGGCGGCAATGTGGCCGAGATCCTGACGAGAGAAGGTGCGCAAGTCAAAGAGGGAGAAGCGCTGATGCGTTTAGACGCGCTGCCGTTGGAGAATGCGGTGCGGCAGGCGGAAGCAGGCAGGGCGGCGGCGGAGGCATCTTTGCAGGCGGCGGAGGCGCGGCTTGCAGTCGCAGAATCAGGTGTAGCGCGAGCTGAGGCGGGCCAGAAAGCGGCGGTGGCGCAGAAGGCGCTGGTTGAAGCGGGGGCGACGCCGGAAGAGATCGCGGCGGCGGAAAAGAACCTGGCGGCAGCGGAAGCGGGGATAGTGACGGCGACGGGCAACCAGGCTTCGGCGGTGCGGGTGAGTGATGCGCAGGTGCAGGCGGCGGTGGCGAATCTGACGGCGGTGCAGGCGGAGGTCGAGCAGCTGCAGCAGTTCTATGATGAGGACATCATCGATTTCTGTTTTGACACGCCAAAGGGAGAGATTTGCCCGCTGTACGGCGCAGTGGAAGAACAGACACGCTTCCAGTTAGAGGCGCTGAAAGCGAATCTGGCGGCGGCGGAAGCGGCTGTGGAAGAGGCGCGAGCGGGGGCGACGCCGGCAGAAGCATATCTGGCCAGCACCGGCGTATCGGCGGCGGCGGCGCAGCGGGACCTGGTGCAGGCGCAGCTTGACCTGACCTTGGCAGGAGCGCGCGAAGAGCAGATACAGCAGGCGCAGGTCGGCGTGGACCAGGCGAATGTGGGCATCCAACAGGCGCAGGTGCAGGTCGCGCTGGCCGAATCGGCGGTGACGCAGGCGGAGGCGGCGCTGGTCAAGGCGGAAGCGGATGTGGAGTCGGCAAACAAGGCGCTGGAACGGATGACGCTGCTGGCGCCATTTGACGGCCGAGTGGGCAGTATCAACAGCGAGATAGGGGAGCTAGTCGGCCCAGGCTTCCCAGTCCTGCAGTTGGGTGATGTGAGCGGCTGGCAGGTGGAAACGAACGACCTGACGGAACTGGACGTGGTCGGCGTGAAGCTGGGACTGCCTGCGGAAGTGCGGATCGATGCGCTGCCGGGAGAGGTGGTGAACGGGGTGGTCACTGATATCGCGGCCGTGTCACAGTTGATACGGGGTGATGTGACCTATCCGGTGACAATCACGCTGGAAGAAACAGACCTGCCCCTGCGTTGGGGGATGACTGCTACGGTCGATATTGATACAGAATCGTAAGCATTGGAAAGCTGTTCAGCCGGCTGGCCAATAGGCCGCCGCGCTGGAATGGCACCGATTACGTAATCGCCTGGAAAATGAATGAATAGCGGCGCTGGCGTCATTAAGCGTTAGAATCCTGCCAGCGTCTTTCTTCTATAATAACAAAGGTAACAACAAGGGCGCGCGTCATTTCTCTTGACGTGGAATGGGCCGGTCGAATGGTTGGCCAGTACCCGAATTAGCATGATTTCTCAAAGAGCGGCGCCTGGCTGCTGCTCTTTGAGCTGCTAGATTGAGTAAACAGGTATGAATACAGACAAGAACAAGAGCGGGCAAACTGATGTGCCCACAGCAAATGGGAAAACGACCGCTGCCGGCGCGCGGCAGAGCAACCCAATTATCACCCTGCGCGACGTACGCAAAGTGTACGAAACAGGGTCAGGGGAATTTGTGGCCCTGAACGATATCAACATGGACGTCATGCCCGGGGAGTTTCTGGGCATCGTCGGCAAATCAGGCGCCGGCAAGACAACCCTTTTGAATATGATCTCCGGGGTGAGCGAGATCAGCGGCGGTGAAGCGCTCTTTTTTCCGCAGAACGAGGCGGGACACAGCGACAATGGCCGGCCGCTCTCAATCGCCCATATGGACCAGGATGAGCTGGCGGTATGGCGTGGTGAGAACATGGGCATTGTCTACCAATCCTTCGAATTGATGCCGCAGCTGAATCTGGTTAACAACATCATGCTGCCGCAGGAGTTCGCCGGACAGTTCAAGCCGGGGATCAGCCAGGAAGAAGCATTGGCGCTGCTGGACATCGTCGAGCTGAGCGAACACGCCTACAAGCTGCCGGCGCATATCTCCGGCGGGCAGAAACAGCGTGTGGCCATCGCGCGCGCCCTCATCAATGACCCGCCCTTAATCGTGGCTGATGAACCGACCGGAAGCCTCGACTCAGAAACGGCTGAAACGATCTTCAACATCTTCGCCAAGCTGGTCGAGCAGGGGAAGACCGTGATCATGGTCACCCATGATATGGACCTGGCCAGCCGCTTCTCGCGGCGGCTGCTCATATCAGACGGCGAGTTGGTGCATAAACTAGACAAGAAGCCATCCCGTGATGACGAAGAGGAAGCGATAGAAGTGATCATGCCGTCCGGTGATGACGACGGCGAGTCACTGCTGGCTGATGTGAGCACCAGTGCTGAGCACGACCAGTCGAAACCGGCGATCCTTCTGCAGGACGTGGTCAAGACCTACGTCAACGCGGCGGGGGCGTTTACGGCGCTGAAAGGGGTCGACCTGGAAATCAACTATGGTCAGTTTGTGGCCCTGGTGGGTAAATCGGGCAGCGGCAAATCAACCCTGCTGAATATGCTCACCGGCATCGACCATCCTACCTCGGGCGATGTGCGCATCGGCGACGAAGATATCTACAGCATGACTGAGAGCAAGCGGGCGTTGTGGCGTGGGCATAATGTGGGGATTGTTTTTCAGTTTTTCCAACTGCTGCCGACGCTGACGCTGCTGGAGAATACGATTCTGCCCATGGATTACTGTGATGTGTACGCGTACGCGGACCGGCCGCAGCGAGCGATGGCCTTGCTGAAGATGGTGGGCCTGGAAGATCATGCCTATGATCTGCCGGCCAATGTGTCCAACGGGCAGCAGCAGGCGGCGGCAATCGCACGCTCGCTGGCCACGGACCCGCCGATCCTTGTCGCCGATGAACCGACAGGCAACCTCGATTCAAAATCGGCCGATGTGGTGATCCGCGTCTTCAGGGAGCTGGCGGCGCAGGGTAAGACGATCCTGATCGTGACCCATGATTCCTCATTGACCAGCCGCGTCGACCGTACTGTGATCATTTCAGACGGCGAGATTATCGATCCCATCGTGGCCGGCACGCTGCCGTCGCTGGATCACCCGCAGATGCTGCAGGCGACGCATGATTTGCAGAGACGCAGCTACGAACCGGGGGAGATCATCATCAGCAGGGGCGATCCGGTCAACCATTTCTATATGATTGAGAGCGGCATTGTTGAGATTCTTGACAATGAGTCAATGGCAGTCGCCGAGCTTGGGCCGAATGATTTCTTCGGTGAAATAGAATTGACGGGAGACGAAGCGGCGCTGGCGACGGTGCGTGCGGGGGAAACTGCCGTGGAGGCGGGGCTGCTGTCGCGGCAACAGTTCTTCGCGATTATGGAAGAGTCCCCGGCAACGGTGGCCTTATTAGAGCGTGTGGCCCAGGATAGGAGCCAAGAGAATACGGCGCGCAGCCAGGCGGCGGTAATTGCATGAAAATGAAGTTTATACGACCCAGCTGGCAAAAGACGCTTGCCGATTTGTTGGCTAATAAAACGCGCACGCTATTGGTGGTCGCTTCTATTGCCGTGGGAGTGTTCGCCATCGGCGCAATCGCTACCACTTACGTGATCTTGTCCGAGGATATCGGGGTCAGTTACGCTTCCGCGCAGCCGGCCAATATCGAGATCATGACCGATCCGTTTGACGACAATCTGTTGAAAGTCGTGGAAGATATTCCCGGCGTTGCCGGCGCCGAGGGGCGGCAGATGTTTGCGGTGCGCGCAGGATGGGATGGGAAGAACTGGAAGCCGCTGGATGTTGTGGCGACTGATGATTTCGCCGAGGCGGAGATGAACCTGTTGACGGCAGTCACGGGCACTATCTATCCCAATGACCGCGAACTCATGGTGCGCGAAGATATGATGAACAGCTCAGGGCTGCAGGCGGGCGACGAAGCGCTGGTGCAGCTGGCTGACGGCACGATTCGCACAATGCCTGTTGTGGGAACCGTAGGCGACCAGTATGCGGCGGGCAACTTCGCCGCGCCGCCGCGCGGGTATGTCACCCTGGATACGGCCGAATGGCTCGGCGCGCAGGATTCCTTCAACCGTCTCTATGTGCAGGTTGTCGACGGGGATGACGAAGCGGCCATTGAAGCGGTCGCGGCCGAGGTGGAAGACAAAGTGGAGCGCACGGGACGGACCATTTACCGTACCAATACGAACAAAACCACGGCGCACCCTCTGGAATCGATGGTTCTGGCGATGGTTGGTGTGTTAGCCGCTCTGGGTGTTTTGATCATGCTGCTGAGCAGTTCGCTGATCGTCAATACGCTCAATGCACTGTTGACGCAGCACCGGCGGCAGATTGGGGTCATGAAACTGGTAGGGGGGCGCGGGCCGCAGATTTCGATCATGTACATCGCCCTGATTATCGGCTACGGATTGATCGCCTTAGTCATCGCCGTGCCTCTCGGTGTGATCGCCGGCTATGGTCTGGCCGGCTTCATGGGCTCCATGATGAGCATCCAACTGCAGGATTTCCGCATCGTGCCTATCGCCATTCTCCTACAGGTCATCCTCGCTTTTGCAGTGCCCCTGTTTGCCGGCTATTTCCCGGTTAATAAGGGGACAAAAATGACGGTGCGCCGGGCGATCAGTGAAGAGAACCCCGGAGAACAGACGACGAATTCAGGTCTTGTTGACAATCTGGGCCTGCGCTTCTCCTGGGTGTCAAGACCGCTGCTGCTTTCAATTCGCAACACATTTCGTCGCAAGGGGCGGTTGGCTTTAACGCTCTTTACGCTGATTATGGCCGGGGCGATCTTCATCGCTGTCTTCAATGTGCGTGATTCGATGAATGGTTTTATGGATACGCTGGGGCAGCATTATATCGCTGACGTCATGGTGAATTTGAGTGAACCATACCGGGCGACAGAAGTAGAACGGGAGATCATGCAGATGCCGGGCGTGGAAAGGGTCGAGAGTTTTGGCGCAGCGATGGCCGAAGTTTTGGATGAAGAGGACGAGGTTGTGCTGAATATGATCATCGTCGCCCCGCCTGACGGGACGTCCCTGCTGGATCCGGAAATGGTGGCCGGGCGTTGGCTGGAGCCTGGCGATGAAAAGGTAGTGGTCGTATCGGACAAGATATATGATGAATATCCTGATCTTGAGCCTGGCGACCTGCTGCGCGTCGAGATAGCGGGTCAGCGCGTCGAAGAATGGCCGGTTGCCGGTGTGTATCGTTTCATCGATATGGCGGGCAATGATATCCTGGCTTATGCTAACTATGGCACGATTTCTCACCTGACGAACACGCCCGGACAGGCGAGCTCTTACCGGGTTATCGCCCATGCGGAGACGCTGGAAAGCCAGAATGCGCTCAGCCAATCTCTGGACAGCCATCTGCGCGAGCGGGGATATAAGATCAGCAATATCGAAGCGGGTAAGGTCACACGCCAGCAGCAGGCGCAGGGAATGAATATCCTGGTGATTTTCCTGATGACGATGGCTATCTTAACGGCCGTTGTGGGCAGCATCGGCTTGATGGGAACGATGGGCATGAATGTCCTGGAGCGCACGCGGGAAATCGGCGTCATGCGCGCTATTGGCGCGGTTGACCGGGAAGTCGTTAAATCAGTCGTTGTCGAAGGCTTGGTGATCGGCTTGATCAGCTTCGCCGCCGCGGCCGTGCTCTCTTTCCCGATCAGTTTCATTCTGCTGCGCATCATCAGCACGGCGATGTTGGGCACGATCATGCCCCTGGAAATCACGATGATTGGCTTCTTTGTCTGGCTGGGGGTGGTGATCTTTTTGTCTGTAGTGGCCAGCATCGTGCCGGCGCGCAGCGCGGCGCGCCTGACGATCCGGGAAGTGCTGGCTTACGAGTAGAACAGGGATGTTCCCTGACATGTGGGGAGCCAATTATGCGTCGATCTCTGCTAACCGCCTTTGTTAGTTCATCGATAGATCGTAATAAGCGCGTTCCACGGGCAAGCGATAGTCACCCATTTGCTGACCTGCTGCCCGGCTTCGACAACGTTGGCCGCCTGGCGGTGGTATGAACGTAAACGCCATGCGCCCGAGCTGGCAGAAGGTGCTGGCCGATCTCTGGATCAACAAAACGCGCACGCTGCTGGTGGTCGCTTCCATCGCCGTCGGTGTATTTGCCATTGGCACCATCGCCTCTACATACGTTATCCTGTCGGAGGATATCGGCGTCAGCTATTCCTCCGCACAGCCTGCCAATATCGAGATTGTCAGCGATCCTTTCGACGATGACCTACTGAAATCAGTCAGAGCCATTCCCGGGGTTGTGGATGCCGAGGGGCGGCATATGCTCTCGGTGCGTGTCGGGCTGGATGGCGAGAATTGGAAATCCCTCGACATTATCGCCGCAGATGATTTCCGCACTGCCAGGATCAACCTGTTAACGCCGGTCAGCGGCACCATTTATGCGGATGATCGCCAACTTATGGTGCGCGAAGATCTGATGAACAGCACCGGCTACCAGCCCGGCGACGAGGTGCTGGTGCAGCTGGCCGACGGCGCGATTCGCACGATGCCGGTCGTGGGCACGGTCGGTGACCAATTCGCTGCCGGTAATTTCGCACTGCCGCCGCGCGGCTACGTTACGCTAGATACGGCCGACTGGCTTGGCGGGTATGAGCTCTACAATCGTCTCTATGTTCGCGTCGCGGCGGGAGATGATGAGGAGGCGATTGATCTGGTCGCCGGCGAGGTGGAAGACAAAGTAGAGCAGAGCGGCCGCCAGATTTATCGCACGGACAAAAAGAAAACTACCGAACATCCTCTGGAATCAATGGTTCTGGCCATTGTCGGTGTGCTGGCCGCCCTGGGCATTTTGATCATGCTCTTGAGCAGTTCGCTGATTTTCAACACGCTCAATGCCCTGCTCACACAGCACCGGCGGCAGATCGGGGTGATGAAGCTGGTCGGCGGGCGCAGTACGCAGATCCTGCTCATGTATGTCGCCCTGATCATCTTTTATGGCGCGCTGGCTCTGCTGGTCGCTGTGCCGCTAAGCGTGATCGCCGGCTACGGGTTGGCCACGTTTATGGGCGATCGGGTCAGTATCGAAATCCAGGGCTTTCGCGTGGTGCCTATCGCTATTTTGCTGCAGGTCGTTCTCGCCTTTGCAGTGCCGCTGGTTGCCGGTTATGTTCCGGTTAGAAAGGGGTCGAGAACATCGGTTCGGCGAGCGATCAGTGAAGAAAATCCTGCCGAACAAGGGTCGAATGATGGGCTGCTCTATCGTCTGGACACAGTTATTCCCTGGTTATCGCGGCCGCTGCTGCTTTCTATTCGCAACACCTTCCGGCGCAAGGGGCGGCTGGCCTTGACCCTGTTCACGCTGACCATGGCCGGCGCAATCTTCATCGCTGTCTTCAATGTACGCGATTCACTCAACGGGTTCATGGATACGCTGGCCCAGCATTACCTGGCCGACGTCATAGTGACGCTGCAGGAGCCGTATCGCGCAGCGGAGGTGGAGCGCGAGATCCTCCAGATACCGGGCGTGGAAAGGGTAGAAAGCTGGAGCATGGCCGTGGCTGATGTTCTGGATGATGTTGACAGGGTTGTGACCAATCTCGTCCTTTTTGTGCCGCCTGACGACACGACGCTGCTCGATCCGGAACTGGTGGCGGGGCGCTGGCTGGAGCCGGCTGATGAAAAGGTGCTGGTCGTATCGGATACGATATGGACGAAGTTTCCGGAGCTGCAACCGGGAGATAGTCTGCGTATTGAGTTTCCGGGCCGGCGCGTAGAAGAATGGCCGGTTGTCGGTATATTCCGCTTCATTGATATGGCGGGTAATAATATCTTGGGCTACGCTGATTATGACACCATTGCCCATCTCACCAATACGCCCGGACAGGCGACCACCTTTAGGGTCGTGGCCCAGGCGGAGACGTTGGAAAGCCAGAGCGAACTCAGCCAGGCATTGGACAGTCACCTGCGTGACCGGGGGTATAAGATCAGTAATGTCGAAGCGGGTAAGGTCACACGACAGCAGCAAACACAGACGATGAATATCCTGGTTGTCTTCTTGCTGATCATGGCGATTTTAACGGCCGTTGTAGGCAGCATCGGTCTGATGGGCACGATGGGCATGAACGTCCTGGAGCGCACGCGCGAGATTGGCGTCATGCGCGCCATTGGCGCGGTCGATTTTGAGATCGCCAAATCGGTCGTTGTCGAGGGCGTGATGATCGGCTTGATCAGCTTCTGCATAGCCGCTGTGCTCTCTTTTCCGATCAGCTTTGTTCTCCTGCGCATCATCAGTACGGCGATGCTGGGCACGATCATGCCCCTGGAAATCACGATGAGTGGCTTCTTTATCTGGCTGGGGGTCGTGATCTTGCTGTCGGTGGCGGCCAGCCTGTGGCCGGCGCGCAGCGCCTCGCGGCTGACGATCCGGGAAGTGCTGGCATATGAATAGCGCGGGCGGCAGCGTATGGCTGTGGCTGTCTTTATGCCGTTGATGGGCGCGCCTGGCGGGATTTCGTATGCCTATGGCCAGAAGCGACGAATGGGGCACTTATGATCTATACAGTGACGCTTAATCCGGCTGTTGACAAAGAACTGGTCGTGCCGGCTATCGTGATGGACACAGTTCTGCGCAGCCAGGCGATCCATATCGATTATGGCGGCAAAGGCTTCAATGTCTCGCGCATGTTGCAATCATTGGGCGGCAGCAGCATCGCATTAGGCTTCGCCGGCGGTCATAATGGCGAACTGCTGCGCGACGGTCTGGAGTCACTGGGTATCGAATCTGATTTTGTTTGGGTTGACGGTGAAACGCGCACGAACGTCAGCATTGTGACCGAGGTTCCCACTCACTACATAAAGGTCAATGAGCCAGGTCCGACCATATCCCTGGCTGCCCGTGATGCATTGAGAGACAAGGTCAGGGCGTTGGCCCGTGCCGGCGATTGGTGGGTGTTGGCCGGCAGCCTGCCACCTGGTGTGCCTGCCACAATCTATGCTGGCCTCATTCAAGATATCCAGGAAACCGGCGCGCGTGTCATTCTGGATACGAGCGGAGAGGCGCTGCGACAGGGGTGTGATGGCCGGCCGTTTCTGGCCAAGCCCAATGATGTAGAAATAGAGCAGCTTACCGGTTTTCCGGTGGACAGCCCGGCTGAAATCGCGCGGGCGGCAAAAGCAATTCAGGATACAGGTATCGACAATGTCGTCGTTTCTCTGGGAAAGGATGGCGCATTGCTGGTAGATGAACAATCAGTCTGGCAGGCGGCTTCTCCCACGATTGAAGAGCGCAACCCGATCGGCGCCGGAGACTCCATGGTTGGCGGTCTGGTGTGGGGGCTTTCTGAGGGACTTGCTGTCCCTGAAGCGCTGCGCTGGGGGATTGCGTGTGGGGCGGCGACAGCGAGTATGAGTGGCACGGCCGTTGGCTCGCGCCAGTTGGTGGAAGCGCTCCTGCCTCAGGTTGAATTGACGAAGAATACTGATCCCGCAAACCCTGTTCTCGACTAAATAGATTCAAGAGCCGGGGTAATTATCAAGGCTGCAGCGGACAAGTTCTTGTTTGCATTGTTCTGCCCAAAATCTTGCGTGACCGTCAACCTGGCAGCGAGATGGTAAAGGTGGTTCCTTCGCCCGGTGTGGATGTCACGTCAATCGTCCCCTCGTGGGCGATGATCAGCGACCTGGCGATGGCCAGGCCTAATCCTGATTCACCATTCCCTTCCTGCCGTGACCGGTCGCCGCGATAGAAGCGGTCGAAGATGTGCGGCAGGTCAGAGGCGGGGATGCCGGCGCCGGTATCAGTGATCGAAATCTGTACACCGTCATTCCCTGTGGGTGCGGCGCCCAGAGTAATGGCGCCTCCGGCGGGCGTATAGCGCAGGGCGTTGCTGATCAGATTGTCCAACGCCTGGCGCAGGCGTGCCTGGTCGACAGTAACCTCCGGCAGGGGATCCTCTGTTTTCACGGTAAGGCTTATCTGCTGCTGCGCGGCCTGGTGGGCAAACGCGGCCTGCACCAGTTCCAGCAACTCGTTGATAATGACCGGCTCTTTGTGCAGCGTGAGCTGGCTGGCGTCGGCGAGCGATAGGGTGCGCAAGTCCGCAACCAGACGGTTCAGTACATCAACTTCCTGGCCCATCATTTGCAGCCGGGCAGGGGTGGGGGGGAGCGTGCCGTCTTCCATCGCTTCCAGGTAGCCGGCGAGGACGGTCAGCGGCGTGCGTAGATCGTGGGCGATATCGGCCGTCATCTGGCGGCGGGCCTGATTGGCATGGTTGAGATCGCGGCTCATCTGGTTGAAAGCGATGGCTAGGTCGCCTAATTCGTCCTGAGTACGCACGGGCACTTCTTGCTGCAGGTTGCCCTGCGCTATCTGGCGGCTGGCGATTGAGAGCTCCTGGATCGGCCGGGTCAGCGTACGCGCCATAAGGATGGCCAGAACCAGAGCAACTGCCGTCGCGCCGAGTGCGCCTAGCAGCAGGGCGCGGTTTGTTTGCGCTGCAAATGCTTCTTCGGCCGGATTGCGCGGCGGCGGCGGCTGTGCTTCTACCAGCACAGTGCCCACCTGTACGCCATCTACCTCTAACGGGACCCCATCGGCTAACGAGTCCGCCGGCACAACAGTGTCGGGCGGGAATTCCCGGTTGGGGAGGATGATCCGGCCGTTTTCGTCAGCCAGCGCGAAGGGAAGCGGTCGCTCCGGCGGTTGGTCCGCCGCTGCCGGCATGATCTGGACGCCCACCCCCTGCCACGAACCATTGCTCTCGTAATAAGCGCGCAGCTCATTGACAAAGGCGGTCTGCTCCTGCTCGCGCAGCAGCTCGTTAAATGCGCGCTCGTTCGATGAACGCACGATCAAGGTAGTCAGCAAGGTGCCGGCAACGCTGATCAGTAGGAAGGTGATGATGAGTTTGAGACGTAGGGAGTGCATCAGGGTTCCAGTTGAGAAAATTATTCCCTACAAAAGCGGTAGCCAACGCCAAATACGGTCTCTATGTAGCGTGGTTCAGCGGGGTTTGGCTCAATCTTGCTGCGCAGGTTGCGGATATGGACGTTGACTGTTTTTTCGGCGCCCTCCAGCACGGTCCCCTGCAGATGTTCGAGCAGCTCCGTGCGCGGGTAGGCGCGGCCGGGCGCGTTCATTAGCAGGGCCAGTAGATCGAATTCGGAGCGGGTGAGGTCGACCTCCTGCCCGGCGACGGTGACGCGGCGGCCGTTTCTGTCCAGGATGACATCAGCTACGCGCAGCAGATCCTGGTCCGTCTCTTCCCGCCCGCTGCGGCGTAAGACGGCGTGTATGCGGGCGAGCAGCTCGCGCATGCCGAACGGTTTGGTCACATAATCATCGGCGCCCAATTCCAGACCCACGACCTTGTCGGCCTCTTCCAGCCGGGCGGTGAGCAGGATGATCGGGGTGTCCGCTTCTTTGCGGAAGACGCGGATGAATTCGGTGCCGTCCATCTCGGGCATCATGATGTCGAGCAGAATCAGATCAGGCTTTTCCTGCCGGGCGGTGAAGAGGGCGATACGGCCGTTTTCGGCGGTAACGACGCGGAAGCCCTGCTCCGTCAGATACTCGCGCAGCAGCGTGCGCACATTGGCTTTGTCATCGACTACAAGAATGGTTCTGTTCATCACACTAGTGTAATCCATATTTGGGGGAATGGGTTGTTCCTGTCCCTGAAAAACCTGATTTTCTGCAAATGTTTGGCGAATCATTGCGTCTCCTGGGCCAAGAACTGCTCTGCCTCGGCGACCTGACTGTAGGTGTGGTCGATGAGCACCTGTACGCCCTGCGTAAAGGCATCAGCGTCAATCGTCTGCACAGCGTATGGTTCGATGAGGCTGGCGATTTCCTGGTAGGTGAGCACCATCTCGTCCGCTACAAAAACAGTGTTGATCGTCTCATCGATATAGCCGACATAGGCGTCGTAGTAGGCGCTGTCTGCCAAGAGATAGCTGATCAGCGGCCATTCATCACCGATGTTCTGCATGTCGAGCGTCATGCTGCTGCGCTTGCCTTCCTTGAGCGCTTCGTTATGGTCCCAGGGAATCCAGGTCAGCTGGCCTGTCTCAGGGTTGTTGTACAGGTAGAAGTTGTGGGTCATCGCCCCGTAGGTGTCCCAATTTTCGATGACGGTGTTGATGGCCAGCCAGTGCAGAAAGGTGTCCACATCAAAGACCGCTTCCAGGTCTGCTTTCCAGACGTCGGGATCGGTCTGACGGGTATCCGCGTGCAGGACGGTATAGAGGGTTTCGATGTCGCTCCAATCTGCTTCGTCTTCATTGTTTTCTTTCTGGAAACCGGCGCTGATGCCGTCGTATGTCCCTTCGGCAAGGGAAACGGCCGTGCCGTCAGCCTCATAGATATTGCCGTCGTCGCTGCCGAATACGCGCTCGACCACGGTGTCATCAATGACCTCAATCATCGTGTAGAGGCCAAAGCTGATTGGCCCCTCACCATAATCGACGAACAATTCGTAGAAAGCTGTTTCAGCGCTGGCGATGCCCGCGTCGGCCATAATGTCCGCGGCAACCGCGTCGCGCATAAAGGAGGCGTCGTTGAAGTTGTTGGATAGGGAAAGCTGCTTGAATCCGTAGAACCGCTGGTTATCTATGGCAGGGTTTTCATCTTCGAATTGATCGAAGTCGAGCTTAAATGGCAGCTCCAGCGAACCGTTGGACCAGGTAGTCATCAGTGACGAGTTGCCCTTGAAGCGCACCCCGACATCCGTCCAGGTGTTGCCCTCGAATTCGATGTCCGCGGCCACCCATATCGGGTTTTCCGTGGTGAGATCAGCGGCGCCAGGTCCGCCCATGCCAGGGGCTCCCATACCAGGTCCGGCCGGTCTGCCGGCAGGGCCACCCTGCGCGGGCGCATCCGGCAGCCCTTCCGGCCGGCCTTGTCCCATGTCTCCTGGGCCGCTTCTCGTCCCAGGCTCGCCGTAGGTGTCTGTCATGTCGTCGAGCATCGCCTGCCACTCAGCGGCGTCAATGGAGATGGTTATTGTGTTGACTTCGTCTTCGGGGAAGACAACCGCGTAGTTGGGATCGGCCGATTTGCTGTGCGTCTCTTCGCTCCAGCCTTCAGGGCGGGCGGTTTCTTCGACCGTTTCTTCAATCACTTCGTCTTCTTCAACTACTTCGTCTACTAGAAGAACGGGCTGCGGATTGTTCTCAGCATTGTCCGCAGCAGGCGTTGCGGTGATAGAGACGGCCGTGTCGTTCACGGCAGTGCTCTTCTCCTGGGCCTGGGCGCTGCTGCAAGCCACACCAAAGGCCAGCAGTAGGATGGTGATCAAGAGGATAATTTTGTGGTTCATGAGTCTGTTTCCTTCATTTCGGCCAGCGCTTTGATAAACGGCTGGTAACGGCCGTTATCTTCGCTGGTTTCGTCATAATAGATGGTCAATTCGGCTGTTTTCTTGGCCAGGTTCAACGGTCCAATCTCAACGCGTTTGATGGCTAGGCCCGTACGTCGTTCTAGATCGGCCAGCAGCAGTTCTTCGTTTTGCGGCTTTAGCATTTTTACGTTGTCGTAAATGATTTTGCGTGAGGACTCGTATTGGAAGCCCCAACCGCTTTCTAATAGATAGAGAAAGCCGACGATAATCCCGTTGGCCAGCAGCAGCACGGCTATCGTGTCATTGCTGAAAAGAATGGCGTTAATGGTGGATAGAGCGATGATGGCGAACAAGTAGGTCATCTCGCGGATGGGCATAGCGTCGGTGCGGTAGCGCAGCATGGAAAAGATGGCGAATAGACCAAAGCCAATGCCGATGCTCAACTCGGTGCTGGCCAGCAGGCTTATCACGAAGAAGATAATGGTGTTGAAGGCCAGGAAAGTGAAGACATAATTCTTGTTCTTTCTGGTCGGGTAGTAGATGACGCGCACGACGAAAAGCGCGACCAGAAAGTTCAGGGCAAAAGCGATAAGCAGGTTTGTAGGTATTGTCATCGTATCGGATTTCCTCGCAAAGTAGATTGTGCAGAGGATAGCAGGCAGTTATTTAGATTTGGACTAGATTCATTTAAGAATTGAGAAAGATCGCCAGCGTGTGGATCACCCGGGCTGGCCGGCGATGTTTGCTGCTGAGTCCTCTGCGGCCAGCCTGCGCAATAAATCTTGGGCCTGCCGGCGAACAATAATGGGCACGAACAACTGCACAGGGGCATCCTCGTAGCCAGCGAACAGCGTGGTCAGCGTTCGTTCCACAGTTGTCCGTGAGATCGTTCCCTTCATTTCCCGGCAGAGCTCGTCGGTCATGGTTTCAATCTCGTCATCAGAACGGCCGTTGGCCTGAACGTCACTTTCATTCACCAACATGTTTTTGTTCATCAATTGCTCCTTCCATTTTTCGAACGCCGCTTTCTCGGCCTGTTCGTTGTAGGTAGGGGAATGATAAAGAAACGGTATTCAGAAGTTGTTGTCTTTTGGTTGAGAAATGGTAAAGGGAAGAGGCAATCCAAGGTTCGCGTCAAAGGATGCCATGAGCAAGATGCAGGCGCTGCTGTCGGACAGCCATATTGGTGATGAAGATACAAATGAGCTTGCTGAGCACCTGCATTTACCGGGCAACAGGGAACTGCATGAAGCGACCAATATTCAGACTGTTGTCAGGCTGTCGCCCGTATTCGCTCAGATCGTAGAGCAGGGCAATGAAGAGGGTGTTTTCAACACAGAACGGCCGTTGGCGACGATGCAGTTTTTGTTAACGGGGTCCCAGTTCTTGTTGGATGGCGGGCTGTTCAAGTTCAGCGACGAGGAGTTGTTGGAAAGGCGTATCGTCACCCAGGAGATTGTCGAAAAAGCTCTGCGCCCGGCGCCCGGCGCCTTTGACTTCATGAACGAACAGTTGATCAAAGGAGAGGGGGCGAAGCCGACCTGACGCCTACTGTTGAGAATTAAGAGTGACGCATACGGGTCCTGGCTCATTTCACGTGAACCAGGACCTGTTTTGTTTGTCATTGTTCTGTTTTCGTCAGACTGTGTCTTTCGGTGAGTTGAACGTTTTATCTTTTGCTTTCGCGCCAGGCGCGCCAGGCGCCGGTGCACCACAAGGCCCATATGACGAGAAGCGGTTGGAACAGCAGCCGGATTAGGCGCGCCTTATCGGTGTCGAGGCTGAAGGCGTCGATCTGATTGATGTACTGTGAGATGTTGCCGGGGAAGATGAGGATGAAGAAAACGGCCGTGGCCCAGCCTAGGGCGACGCGATAGCGGGATAGAAAAATCAGCCCCAGCCCCAACCCTATCTCTACCAGACCAGAAAGAACAACGACCAGGTCAGCATCCAGCGGCAGCCACGGCGGCACCTGCGCCAGGAATTCGGTGCGCAGCCACGTTAAATGGCCGGCCCCCGCCAGGAGCAGGCCGGCTCCTAACAGCCAGCGAAAAAACGTTTGAAGCCAGCTGGGTCCGCCCTGCTTGTTTTGTGCATTGCCGGCGCCGGCATCATCAACTGCAGCCATAATTCCCTCGCTCCGCATAGTTGTCGAACAATGTCTTGCTCGAATTCACATAGTTTAACCTCTCTGCTGATAACCAAAAAGAGAGAGGCGAGCAATCTCCCTGCTCGCCTCTCTCTAGTCACCACCAGGCCGCTTCTTTGCTCGTTGGTTATGGTGTATTCATGGGCGGCGGGCCGCCCGCCGGAGGCAGCATGCCTACGGTTGCGTCCAGCGCGGCAAGCATTTCTGCTTCCGTAACGCCGAGCTGTTGGGCCGCGGCGGCAAAATCTGGTGGACCCTGCGCCGGGTCGCCAAGGGCCGCCATCAACGCCTCCTCGGCTACGCCCAGTTCTACGGCAGCGGCTGCCAGGTCAGGATGCTGCTGGTCGCCCGGACCGTCTAGCTGCTCGCCGGATGCAGATTGTCCGGCCGTTTGGGCGAAGGAACTGCTGCTGAGATCGGCTGTGGGGCTGCTGCTGCTGGCATCTGGATCGCCGTCCGGGGTTGCGATCGCATCAGCGCCGCGCACCAGACGCACGCTGTTGTAAATGCGGATGGCATCACCCTGGGGGCCGTTGCCTGTGGGCCAATCAGCGGGATCACCGGATTTGGGGTCGCTGCGTTGGGCGCCCGCGCCATGAACATCAGTCCATGACCCGTTCTCATAGCCCAGCGCCCGGCCAAAGCTGACGTATGCACCCGCTGATCCAGGGTTGTCTGTCCAGTTGGTATGGGTCGTGCTGCTCCAGTAGAAGCCGTAGTCGGTTTCGCCCTCCTCGTTGGAAATGGGCGTGGCATTGAAGAGCGGGTCGATGGCGGCGGAATCTGTGGTGTCAGGGGACCGATCGTAATCGACAATCCCCTGCAGCTCTTTGACATTGGGCAGGCGCCAGTCACTGTAGCCCAGATAGGCGGCATCGTTTTGCGCTGCTGTGTAAGCCAATGCTTCCTGCCAGTTGAGGCCAGCAGGGTAATCAGCAGCGCTGTCATCTTGTGCCCACATCAGGCCGGTGGCGTTGTCACTGATCGTGCCGTCGCCATTGTCAACGAAATCATTGACGCCGTAGCTGCTGTTTTCGCGCATACAGGCGACAGAGAACGTTTTGTCCTGTCCATGCAGCGTGATGCCGTACCCTTTGATACGGCCGTCGGCGAAGTTGACGCCAAACAGCAGTTCCCCGTCCTCGTCAGAGACATAGTAGGTGCTCGAGGCGTACTGCGAATCGATGATACGTTCGCCGGCCTCCGTATCGCCGTAAGCGAAGTCGAAGGTATCGGTGTCGATGAAGGGGATCAGGCCGGACGTGTCGCTGTCTTCATAGCCGCTGGGGTCCATGCCGCTGAAATCGATCAGTGAATAGAGCTGCTTGATGGTGGGCAGCGTCCAATCGTCGTAGCCGGCATCGCTCAGATTCTCGCAGTAGGCAGCGGCGGCGGATGCGGACAGCTTGTCGGCGGCGTCCATGTCGCCGTCACCGTCGGTGTCGGTGGTCTGCTGCCAGACGATTCCGGTGACATTATCGGTGACGGTGCCGTCGTCGTTGTCGGTATAGCTGGCGGCGGCGCCGCTGTATTGGGCGTCCTGTCCGTAGAAGGCTTCGCCTTCAGCGGGACAATCGATGATGCTGCTGTCGTCGTAGCAGAGGCCCTGGTTGGTGTCGACAATAGCGTAGGTCAGCTGGCTGCTTTCTGCGACGCCGCTGGAAATAACGGTCGGCAGATAGGCATCTTCAGCTTCTTCGTCAGCAGCGGCCGTGTTGTTGTCTGCCGCGGACGCCTGTGCAGCCGGCGTCAGGGAAGGGGCGGCGCCGCAGGCGGCCGCGCCCAGAACCAGGACGCTGAATAGGATGAAAAGGCATCTGTTTTTTGTGAACATTGTTTACCCTCATATTTGCTTAGTTTATTGATGTTGTGGCCCATAGTAGGCGAGGGGCGTTTAGATGAGGTACAGAAGTGATTAAGATTTGGTATAGTACGGCAGATTGCTGGGCGCGCCGGCCGCCGGGCGGATGAGCAGCGTCAATCTTCTGGAAACTGGCTGGTTGTTAACGCGCTGGCGGATGGAGAAAAATGTCCGCGCGAATTGTGTTGAGGAAGGTGCCCGTTGGACGAATTGGCTGATTTTAATAGGGAGCGATGGGAAGCGTTGGTAGCGGCGGGGATTGCGTATGGACGGCCGATGTTGGATCTGGATGAGGCGTCCGCCCGCGCCTGGGTTGCTGATCAAAGTTTGCTGCCGGAGGCGGTGATCGATTCGCTGGCGGGCAAAGAGGTGCTGGTCCTGGCCGGGGGAGGGGGGCAGCAGTCGGCGGCGCTTTCACTCTTGGGCGCTGAGGTGACGGTCATTGATATCACCGAGGGTCAACTCGCGGGCGACCGGCAGGCCGCCGAGTATTACGGGTATGAGGCGCGTATCGAGCAGGGGGATATGCGCGATCTGTCACGTTTTGCTGACCGGGCCTTCGATTTCGTCTGGCAGCCGTATTCGATCAATTTTGTGCCTGATTACCGCCCTGTTTTCCAGGGGGTGGCGCGCGTCCTGCGGCCCGGCGGTTATTACCGGCTGGATATGGACAACCCCTTCAGCGGCGGCGTCTGGGAAGAGATGTGGCGCGAAGAGGGTTATGCGATCAACAAACCGTATGAAGATGGCAGTGAATATCTCTTTGATCCTCATTGGGATGTCGCGGGACCAGATGGAACTACGCAAAAAGTGCTTGGCCCGCGTGAATTCCAGCACGCGCTGGGGCCGGTGCTGACCTATCTGGCCGGCCTGGGCTTCCATTTGAAGGGCATGTGGGAACGGCCGTCGAATGGCGACCCGACGGCCGAACCGGGCACCTGGGAACATTACATCAGTGTGCTGCCGCCCTGGCTGTGGATGCTGTTTGAGTTTGGAGCGCAGCGTACATCGTCTGCTTGATTGCGCAGCGCCTCTTGTTGAGTACTGAAGGCTGCTGCGAGATTTCTTGATGGGTCTGGAGCCTGTGCAGCCGGATTAAATTATATTATCATATAACTTGTAGCAGATTCACTCCTTAAGCAAACAAGATAGTTCTTCTTCAGACGAGGCACTCTTTGTCGCCATCACGACAGATGCCTCCGTCTTCACGCCGGTCCTCAAGGGCTGTTTTTCACGGTTTATCAACCAGCAACGGCCGCTCTGCAGCTGCCCAGATTCATTCTTAGCGAGGTGTCCATTGAATACTCTCCGTCATAACGTTCGTTTCTTGCTGGTCGCCGCTTTTCTGGCTGCCATCGGCTTACTGGGCATGAACCGTTGGGCGGAAACCCGCCTTGCCGAGGGTGAACAGCGCATCAATCTGAGCCCGGTTGCGGCGAATGTTGACGGCTTGAGCGATGATGCGTTTGATAGCGCCCAGGTACGGGAGTTTGCCGAGTTCTCTCTGGGCAGTGAAGATGATCCGCTGGTCCGCGAGCGCTGGTTCTGGGAGCAGCGCGCTTATCCGCTGGACACGATTCCCGCCGAGGAGCACCGCACGGCCATCAACCAGGAGCTAGCAGCCGGAGAGCAGCGTGATGCAGCCGGCGCGGATGAATGGAAGAGCCTGGGGCCCGAACCACTCAACGATATTAGCTATGCCGGGCAAAGTGAACAGGATGCCAGCGGGCGCGCCCTGGCAGTGGCTCTCGATCCGGCTGACCCGCAAACAATCCTGTTGGGCGCCGCGCAGGGGGGCATCTGGAAGTCAACGGACGATGGGAAATCGTTTAAGGCAGTTGCTGACAATGTGCCTTCCCTGGCCGCCGCGGAAGCGGATGCCTTGTCGGTGGGATCGGTCGTTGGGCTGGATGTGTCCCTGTATCCGGGGAAGGCGCATGGCACGAATTTACTGCTGACGGAGACGGCCGTTGGTAAAGATCTATTGGCCTGGCTGGCGCAGGTGACGCCTTAAACCTCGCCGGAGTTACAAACACTCTCCAACAAAAAGAGTGAATTCAAGACCTCCAAGGCTTGCCAGTCGAAGAGGCTGGGTTGGTAGATGCCGGCGTCGGGATCGATTGCGCGGGGGACGATGCCGCCCAATTTGTTGATCGCCTGGGAAACGGTTGAGACGCAGTAGGTGGCTGCCTGCTCGCGTACTTGCTTTGTGTTGAAGCGCAGCACTTTCCAGCCATCAATCTTGAGGGCATTGTCGCGCAGATTATCAAGCGCCGCTTTTCAGGATTTGCATGCCAGGTGTCGCCATCGGTTTCAACGTCGATTTTCGCTTTGGCGCACTGGATAGCGAAGTCGAGGGCGTAATCATTGCCCTGGAGTTAAACCCACCCTTGGCGATCGGCCGTTATTTTATGACGCTTGAACTCAACCCACAGCCGGTTTTCAAGCGGGCTGCCATGGCGATGAGTCCAACGATGATGAAGGCTGCTGTACCAGAGTCAGCTACTTTCTCGTCATGGACCGGAATAAAAATACCCGGTCAGCATCAAGATTTCGGAATGATGGGCAGCACAATGTACGAGGCATGATCGGCCTCGCGATATAGATTCACTGTGGGAGGAGGATCCAACTGCGGCGTCAGGGCAGTATCCTTGTCTGCACAGGTGATTGTTACCCGAATCCGATGACCAGCATCAAAGATATAGGAAGTAGGCAGCAAGTCGAAGACGAGTTCAACCGGCTCATCGGGTAAATCGGCGATATCTTCCGCATAGCTCCGATGATAGGGTAGTCCTAGATTCTCATAAGGCGCTGTGGAAGCAGCTCTGTGGGAGGCGCGTAGATTGCCCTCAGTCACATATTTTGAATAACTGCCTTTGCTGATGTCTTCCAGATACACAAAGAAATCCCCGTCACTGGCTGAAGATGTGACCCAAAGATGGACAACCGGGTGACCGGTGACCTCGACCGCAGCGGGTAAAGGCGGTGTCGTATAGGTCAACCCTTTTTCATCATTGAACATCATCGTGCCGGGATAAATTGGTGACATGACATCGTATCCGGCCGTCCAACGGGTGGCCGTACCGGAAGTCGTAGAGTAATCCACAAGATACTCATCTACGCCGGTAGTCGGTACAGGCAAATCCAGGCTGAGACTCCCATCATTCACAGATTTTACACTTTCTGATATTGTGCCATCGAAATAATAGTTAGTCGGCTCTTGATCGGGTAACGGCCACTCCCAGGCTGAGTGCCATCCGGAATTCTGCCCGTCTCCCATGGTGTAGTAATAAATAGGCGCCTCGCTCATCACCCCATTGTCAATCCCTTTCAGCCAATAGTCATACCAGCGCACCATTTCTGTGGCAAGATCAAGGTGCCCCAACTCCGGGTGTGCCCAGGGGCCAATCACGATTTTTTGCGGGTTTGTCAGGTTCTGGTACCACAAGAGCGCGTGTTTGGGAAAATTGTCATACCAGCCCGCCCAATGGTATACAGGGATGCCGGAACCCCGGATCTCTTCCAGGTAATTCGCCGGGTTGTTGGTGATATATGGCTGCGTGCCGGTCAGAGCAGATACGCTGTCCCGGTAGGGCAAATGCGAATACTGGTCAAATACATCCGTATTACCCGCATGTTCCTTCAAGGCTTCCTGCAGCATGGCCTGATCCGTATCTTCATCTACGGCCAAACCGCTGGCATCTAGCTCGTTTATCATTTCTCCCCACTGGCGGAAGAAATCGTCGTGGAACACGCCGCCCGGATATATAAAGGAATATCGATCAAACTCAGACATTTCGGGAAAAATCGCCTTCAAGTGCGGCGGCGCTGCACTGGCGGCCATGAATTGGGTGATGCCCATATACGATCGGCCATACATGCCAATGTTCCCGTCAGACCAGGGTTGTACAGCAAGCCACTCAGTTATGTCATAGGCGTCGGTTGTTTCTTCCGGCGAGAATAGATCCCGATAAGTTCCAAATGAAGCTCCGGTGCCACGAATATCCACCGAGACAATCACATAGCCATACGGCAATACAGTTTGCAGGTAAGGCTTCTCAGCGCCAATCGCCTGCCAATTCAATATTCCCTCTCGATGATAGCGGTTATGGGTCCAGATCACCGGCAACGGCGTGTTCACGGGTTTTCCATCCCTGGCCGGCCGGAGGATGAGCGCCGCCAATTTTGTTCCATCTCGCATGGTGATGTACTGAGATGATGAAGCACTCTCGTTATAAATCGGTTCAGAGTAGCCTTCGTAGCTGCCCGGTTGTGACACGCGTTTCTCTTGGGTGTTTGTTGGCGGACTAGTGGCGGTGGTTGTCGGACCTGCGATTTGGGCGTTTGTTGGCGGACTAGTGGCGGTGGTTGTCGGACCTGCGATTTGGGAGCTCGTCGGCGGACTGGTGGCTGCGACCGTCGGCACTGCGATCGTTGACTTGGGTATGGCAGGCTCACCCGGCAAAGGGTCGTTTCTCGCGGCTGAGCCCGTGCAGCTGCTGAGTAGTGCCATGATTACTGCGAAATACAAGAGTGACCACGATTGTTTAGCAACTGCAAGGAAGTTTTCCATAGCAGAAATCCCCCGGAACTGTGTATACGTATTTCAATAGTTGATTCGATCGCGAAAAGACTGCCCCCAGCCGTTTGACTCACCTATCACCGGTTATGCAAAGCCTACAAAATCCAAGAAGCGCTCTTCTGAATATACCATTTCGGGGGGCTATGCAAAAATACCCATTCAATATTACAGGCTAGTCCATTGTTTTACATCCGCATAACCTCACCCTCCACCAACCCCAAGCTGCCTAAGAAAACCACAAAAACAACAACAGCAAACACGGTTGGTTTGCCTTTATTTTTTAGAAACTCTTTTAGAAGCCGGGGTTTTCGTCTGAAAAAACCCGGTTTCTTGATCTACAGATCGCCAAGATCGTCGCGGGCGGGGTCTTTCATGGGCAGGCCGATGCGGTAGGCGGCGGAGCTTATGGCGTGCGCGGAGACGGGACCGCTGGCCATGAGCAGGACGATGAGCAGCAGCGCTTTGCCCCAGCCGAGGGGCGTCCAGAGGGCGGCGGCGACGAGGAGCAGGA
This sequence comes from uncultured Chloroflexia bacterium, assembly GCA_963767495.1. GTDB lineage: Bacteria > Chloroflexota > Anaerolineae > Promineifilales > Promineifilaceae > JAACFF01. The sequence continues at coordinate 302,215 of CAVYDY010000003.1, read as the reverse complement.
CAGCGCCGTAGACGCCCACTTTGCCGGTGGCGTGCAGGCGCGTGTAGACGTCCGGCAGGCGGATGAGGCCGATGACGCCGATGAGGGAGAAGAAGGTGCCGACGATGACGGCGATGAGGGCGAGGGTTTGTAGGAAGGTATCCATGGCTAGGTCCTGGGAGGATCAATAGAAAACGAAAAACGGGCTGACATGCTAAAACACCTGTTCATCGGCGATATATTTGGCGAGGGCGATGGTGCCGATGAAGCCGAGGCCGGCGAGGGCGAGGGCGAGATCGATGTAGATACTGTCACGGTAGATGAGCGCGATCAGGACAAGAATCGATAGAAACAGGGTGCTGACGAGCTCGACGCCGATGAGGCGGTCGATGACGTTTTCGCCGCGCCAGACGCGCCAGACGGCGACGGCCGTCATGCCGAGGTAGAGCGCGAGGGCGATGAATAGGGTGGTGGTGAGGATGTTTTCCATGGGTCAAATGCGGAATCTGGCGTGGCAACTGTCTTGTTCCTTAGTCCGCGTTCCTCCTTTGCTGACCTGCTGACCTGCTTATCATAATGCTATCTTCTCCAGCAGATCTTCGCGCATTTTCTGGGCGCGGATGCTGTCTTCTTCAGCGTGGGTGGCGTCGAGGACATGAGTGTACATGGCGCCGTCCTGGCCGATCTCTACGACCATTTCGCCGGGGGTGATGGTGATGGCGTGGGCGCTGAGCGCCTGGGAGACTTCTGTCTCGCAGTTGGTGGGGATGGCGATGTCACCCTGCTTGATGGGCAGGTTGGGATTGAGAACGATGCGCGCTACCTGGATGCCGCTGACCATGAGATCGTAGATGAGGATGAACACATAGCGGACGAAGGCGACTGCCCCACCCGGCGAGAAGTGCCAGGCGCTGCTGTAGCCGGCACTGCGCAGGAGAAACATGACGCCGGCGGCGAGTAATAGGCCGATGAGGATATTGCTCGGTTGTAGGTTGGCCGTGAGGGCGATGTACACGGCCGTTAGTAGGAAAATACCACGCAGCTGAATCATAAGGTTAATACTCAATAATCAATCGTCAATAAGCAGTGGCTAATGGGCTGATTTACGCGCAGTTTTGATGCTAGCGCTGAGGAAGCGCTGTCGTTGGTCGCTTTCGCCCAGCAAAGACGCGGCTTTGTATTGGGGCAGCATATCACTGGCGACAATGATGCGCAGCCAAACTTCGCTCTCGTTAAGTTCCTTGACCGCGATTTTCAGTTGGTGCACAAAATCGGCCGGACTTTCTGCGCTGTGCCCCCCGGCGTAGTGGGCGGCCGGCGCGGTTCCGCTGTGCAGAAGGTGCCCGGCTGCTATCTTGGGCAGTGCGCCAGTCACTCTGATGATCCTGGCCGCATACGCGATCAGCCGCTCTTGTATGTCTTCTCCTTTTGCCATGGTTTCCTCGATAGATCAACGCGTTGATTGTTGATTGTTGGCTGTTTCTACCCTCCTAACACGGCCTGAATATACACCGCCGGGTCGCCGAGCCAGACTGCCGTGAGCTGGGCGGCCGCTACGAGGGGTTCGGCCCAGATGCCCAGAACGAGGATCAAGACGACGAGAATGGCCGGGGCAAGCAGCTGGTCGCCCTTACGCCCGGCTGCTTGTTCAGCCGTGGTGCGCGGCTGTTCATCCCCAAGCCCGATTTCCGAAGTCCCCAGTTGAATAGGCTTATGCCACCAGATGCGCTGGAAGGCGCGCGTGGTGTAGATCAGGGTGAAGATGCTGGTCACGCCGATGAAGAGCAGCGACCAGAAGCGTTCGGCGTCGAGACCGCTGCTGAACAGGGTCATTTTGCTGACGAAGCCGTTGGTGGGCGGGATGCCGGCCAGAGCGAGACTGCCCAGGAAGAAGAGCAGACCGGCCGCGGGCAGGGATCTGCCGGCGCCGGTGACGATGTCGAAGGCGGCCGATTTGATAGGCGCGCGGCTGGCGACGTAGCCGGCGAGCATGAGCATCGCCGCTTTGATGATGCTGTGGTTGAAGGCGAAGATGATCGCGGCGGCGATCGAAAAGGGCGTGCCCCAGCCGATGCCGACGAGAATGAAGCCGATCTGGGCGAGGGTGGAGTAGGCGAGCATCCGCTTGACGTTGTGCGTGCCGATGGCTGAGAGGCCGCCGAAGATGACGCCGGTGACCCCCAGGACGAGTAAAATAGTTTGGATTTGCGGCGCCTGCTCGTAGAAGAGCAGGGTGGTCATGCGCAGGAAGCCGTAGACGCCGAGCTTGACGACCACCGAAGAGAGCATGGCGCTGACGGCCGTCGGCGCGGCGGCATGGAAATCAGGCTGCCAGAAATGGAAGGGGAAGACGGCGCTTTTGATCATGAAGGTGGCCATAAGGAAGGCGATGGCCGGCCAGAGCAGCGGCTCACTTGTCCCAGCCGCCTGGATGCGCACGGCCAGGTCGGCCATGTTGAGCGTGCCGTAAGCGGCGTAGAGTGAGCCGATGGCCAGCAGCATGAAAAAGGCGGCGAGCAGGCTGATGTAGAAATATTTGTAGGCCGCTTCGACGCCAAAGCGATCGTCGGAAATGGCGGTGAGCACTGTGCCGGAGATGACCAGCAGTTCGGCAAAGACGTAGAGATTGAAAAGATCGCCGGTGAGCAGCGCCCCGGTGAGCGCCGTGGCCAGGGCGAGGAACAGCGGGTAGAAGGTGGGGTAGCCGATGACTTTATCCTTGCTGCCCAGGGCGTAGATGATGCCGGTGACCATGATCAGCTGGGTCATGACCACGAAGAGGGCGGAGAGCATGTCGGCGACGAGCGAGATGCCGAAGGGGGCCGGCCAGCCGCCGGATTGGTAGACGAGCGGCTCACCGCCGCGCCACACCTCAGCGAGCAGCCAGACAGCGGCTGCCAGGCTGGCGCTGATGGTGAACAGCGTCCATCCTGCCTGCAGGGAAGGCTTTTTGCGCAGAAGCAGCGCAATCATGGCCCCGGCGAGGGGGATGAAGATGGGTAAGGCGACGATCAGATCTTGCATAATGCGGGATTTTCAGTTCCCAGTTCTCAGTTCTTTAGTCCGTCCATTTCGTCTAGATCGGCTGTTTTATAGCGTGAAGAAATTATATAGAGCATAGCCAGAACAAAGGCGGTGCCGCCCATGCTGATCACGATGGCGGTGAGTATCAGCGCCTGCGGTAAGGGATCGCTGCGCGTGCCGGCGGCCGTTGTGTAGGCGGCCGCATCTCCTTCGTAGGCGCCGGTCGAAAGCAGGAAGAGATTGACGGCATTGGCCAGGATCATCAGACCGATCACCGAACGGATGACGTTGCGGCGCAGCAGTTGGAAGATGCCGATGGCGAATAGGAGCCCTACTGTGGCGGCGGTTATCAGTTCCATGGCGCAAAGCTAAAGTTTCTTTTAGCCGGTTCCCAGGTCTCAGGTATCTGTTTCATCTAATCTCCCGTCGCTTGTTCCGTTGGCTGTTGATCGTTTTCTGTTGGCTGTTGACTGCTGGCCAACTGTTTGTCCGTTGTTTCCGGGTGGCCGAGTGAGCTGAGCATATGCGTCGCGCCGCCGAGGACGGCGAGGCAGATGGAGATCTCGAGCAGGAAGGATGTGCTGATGTGGAAGCCTTTGGGCAGCAGCGTCCAGCCGGCGGTGAAATCGACGTTGCCCAGGTAGCTGCCCGTGATCAGCATGGCGACTGTGCCGGTACTGATCGCCAGCAGGATGCCGGCGGCGATGAAGGTCGTGGCATGCAGCCAGGGCAGCCGCCGCCTGGTTTCTTCAAAGCCAAAGACGATATACCAGAGGGCGATGGCCAGGCTGATGATCACGCCGGCGGTGAAGCCGTCTCCCGGCTGGTCGTGACCGTACATCATATGCGTGAAGGCGAGCATCATGGACAGCGGTAGGGCGGCAAAGGCGGCGGTGCGGATAAAGGGGGAGAGATGCTGGCCGCCGATGCCCAACGTGGTAAACAGCTTGCGGTCCTGGTGATCTTCGGGCGGGTTGTGATCGCCGTGCTTGAACGCGGCATAGGTGAGCAGGGTGGCGATGCCCAGACCGGCCAGACTGAACACAGCTATTTCAATGAGTGTGTCCAGCGCGCGGAAATCAACGACGATGGCGCCGACGATATCGGTTGCCCCCGTTTCGACCTTGGCGTTCTGCACATAATAGGGGGAAACAACACTGTCCTGCGGGCCGCGGTCGAGCAGAGCGAAGAGGGTAAGGCCGCCGACGATCAGGCCGAGCATGCTCGCCAGAACTGCCTGCAAGATCCAGATGGGGACGCCGCGCTGTGTGCGGTCACGGCCGCGCGTCGTGGTCAGGAACTGCGCCTTGTGCCGCTGTACGCGCGGCAGGCGGGTGAGGGCGAGCACGAGGATAACCAGGGCGAGAATGTCGACGACGATCTGCACCAGGGCGACATCGGGCGCGGGTTCAAGGACGAAGATGAGCGCCATGCCCAGGCCGGAGGCGCCAAGGGCGAGCACAGCCGAAAAGTCGCGCTGCAAGGCGATGGTCGCCGCGGAGGCGCCGAGGACGATGAGCGGGGCGACGATGCGCAGCAATACGAGCCCGCCATGGGAATCTATTTTGGGCCAGGAGAGCACGGCCGATCCGGGCGGGCTCTGGCTCAACGTAAGCCCTAGGACGAGCAGAACGATGGCGGCGATCATGATCATCAGGTACGGCCGTAGTTTGCCCTGCTGCAGGCGCGTGGCGTAATAGGCGGCGCGGTCGATGGCTTCCAGCACCCAGCGGTAGAGGGCGTTGAAAGAGAGGTCGGGTAAGAATTGATTTTGCCATGCTCTGATGCGGTGGCGGAAGATGAAGATCAGCGTACCCAGGGTGATCGCCACCAGGGAGAGCAGTAATTCCACGGTCAGGCCGTGAAAGAGCACAAAGGATACCTTGACCGGCGCGCCAAAAGCGTCCTGCGCTGCGCCGGAAAGCAGCGCTGCTTCTTCTTTGGGGCCCGGCAGCATGGCCAGGATAATTGAGAGTGCGGCGGGAATGGCCGGGGCAAGCCACATGGGGACGGGCGCTTCGTGCCCTTTCACCGAAGGATCTTTGGGCTTGCCGAGAAATGTTTCATAGATCAGGAGACCGGCCTGGGCCAGCATGAGCGCTCCGGCAAGAACGGCGCCCCAGCGGAAGATCGTGGCCAGCAGGGGCGGCAGCGTGGGGTGAACGGCCGTAGCCAACAGCGTCTCTTTGGCCAGGAAACCGAACATCGGCGGCAGGCCGGCCATGGATAACGCGGCCAGCAGCGCCGCGGCAAAGGTGAACGGCATCACTTTAGCCAGGCCGCCAAGGCGGCGCATATCCCTGGTGCCAGTTTCGTGGTCGATAATACCGGCGACCATAAACAGCGCGCTCTTATACAAGGCATGGGCCAGGATGCCGATCACCAGCGCCTTGTACGCCTCGGAAATGTCCTGGCCGATCAAAATCATCAGGATGCCCAACTGGCTGATCGTTGAATAGGCGAGCAGCGCCTTAAGATCATTCTGTTTGAGACCGAGATAAGCGCCGGCGATCATGGTGATGCCGCCGGTGATGGTGAGCAGCCAGAACCAGGTTTCGGTGAAGCCCATGGCCGGGTTCATGCGCGCCATGAGGTAAATGCCCGCTTTGACCATGGTGGCCGAGTGCAAATAAGCGCTGGCCGGGGTGGGGGCGCTCATCGCGCCGGGCAGCCAGATATGGGCCGGCCATTGGGCGCTCTTGGTGAAAGCGCCGAAAGCGAGCAGGATGAGCATCACCGTATAGAATTCACTGCTGCGCAGGATGTCACCGCTGTTGAGGATGGTGGCGTAATCGGTGCCGCCGGCGACGATGCTCATAAACAGCAGGCCGGCCAGCAGGACGATACCGCCGCCGGCGGTGATGAATAAGGCGCGGAATGCGCCGTAGCGCGCCTCTTTTGAGTCAGTTTTGTAGGCGACGAGCAGGTAGGAAAGGATGCTGGTGCCTTCCCAGAAGAGAAAGAGAGTCAGGACATCGCCGGCGAGAACGAGGCCGAGCATGGAGGTCATGAAGAGCAGTAGATAGGTGAGAATACGCCAGGCGCTCTGATCCCCTTTGTAATAGTAGCCGGTGTAAATGACGACCAGGATGCCGATGAAGGTGACCAGGAGCCCGAAGAATAGGGCGAGGCTGTCGACGTAAAAACCGAGGCTGAGACCTAGAGTGGGCAGCCACTGCCACTGCCAGCTGATAATCGTGCCTTCATTGACGGTGGGTACGCCGGCGGCAAGCAGCAGGAAAGCAGCAAAGGGGGCGAGGGCGAGCAGCCAGCATAGTTGGGTGATCGTCCCGCGCCGGTTGAGCGCCGGCAGGCCGTAGAGAGCAGCAGCGAGCGCGGCGGCGAAGATGATCAGGAGGGGGAGCAGGGGGGTGAGATTGGTCACGAGTTAGGGCGACTGAGAACTGAGAACTGGGAATTGGGTACTGGGAATCGGGAACGCAGTGTCACGGCAGAGATTCTGCGGGCACAAGATGAACGGAAACGCGGCGCGATGATCGCGGCCGCGGACCGATCATTAAAGCGTGAAAATCGAGGGCTGAACAGTGAACTCACCAGGCTATGATATCACTCATTGGTTGATTAAGGTCAATAAAGCCAATGCGATTGGAATGACCGGCAGTGCCGGTGCCGGAACCCTGCGTCATGAGGGCAAGGTCGCCGTGCAGATTGTGGTCGGCGAGCCACTTGCGGGTGAACTTCTCCCAACTGGTAGGCCGGAACTGCTGGTAGACAGGGTAGACGCCATAGGAGAACTGCAGCGCCTGGCAGGTGGATTCCTGGGGCGATACGGCGATGATCCAGGCCGGCAGGCGGAAGCGGCTGATCATGCGCGCCGTACGACCGCTCATTGTCGGGGCGACGACGGCCACGGTGTCATAGGACTCACTGGTTACGTAGATGGAGCCGGATACGAGACTGTCGGGATCGGGTTTGTCCCCTTTTTGTCTGGCCATCAGTATGTCGGCGACCTTGTGGCCGCTGCAGTAAGGCTCTGTGGCGCGGGCGATATTGGCCATTACCTCAACCGCGGACACGGGGTACTCGCCAACGGCCGTTTCTCCGGAAAGCATGACGCAGTCGGTACCGTCGAGAATCGCATTGGCTACGTCGGTCGCCTCGGCGCGCGTGGGGCGCGTGTTGTAGGTCATCGATTCCAGCATATGCGTGGCCGTGATCACCGGTTTGCCCAGGAGGTTGGCCTGGGTGATCAACTCCTTTTGCACAATGGCGATCCGCTCGATGGGAATTTCAACGCCGAGATCGCCGCGGGCGACCATAATGCCGTCGGTCGCCTCGAGAATTTCTTCCATGTTGTCCAGCGCGCCGGCCCGTTCGATTTTGGCGATGATAAACGGTTCATAATTCAGCGCCGCCGCCGCCTCGCGCAGCGCGGTAATGTCATTGGCCGTATCAACGAAGGATTGGCTAACTGCATCAAGCCCTTCGGACGCGGCAAAGGCAAGCCAGTGGTGGTCATTGTCCGTAAAGGCGCTGATGCCCAGCTTGATGCCGGGGAAGTTGACACCCTTGTGTGAGCGTAGTTCGCCGCCAATAAGGACCTGGCTGTGTACTTCGTTCCCGGCGATCTTCTCCACCGCCAATTTGATCAGACCGTCGTTGATGAAAATCCTGTCGTCCGGTTTAACGGCTTTGGCCAGGCCCTCGAATTTCATGGAGGCGCGCTGCGCATTGCCCGTGAAATCGCCTGATTCGAGGATAAACGGTTGGTCTCGTTTCAGGAAGGTCGGTTCAGGGTCAACGGCGCCGATGCGCATCTTGGGTCCGGGCAGGTCGCCCATGATGGTGACCCGCCGCCCTGTTTCCTGTGAGGCGGCGCGAATATCGCGGATTACCTCGCGGTGGGAGTCGGCATCTCCGTGAGCAAAGTTGATGCGGGCGATGTTCATGCCGGCTTCAATCAGTTCTTTGAGGACCTCCGGCGAACGAGAGGCGGGGCCGATGGTACAGACAATCTTCGTCTTTTTATCGGGTAAACTTTTTGCGGACATTGTGCGCTCCCTGACGTCCCTTGCTTGATCTTCCGCTTGCTAGATCTCGGAGGTCTTTACGATAAGTTCTATCCAGATGCTACGTGTAAGACCTGCGAGGTTTTAGTTCGACGCTATGACTTCTTTGGTCTGGCTGGCGATCTCCAATTCTTCATTTGTGGGCACGATCAACAGCTTGACAGAGCTGCCCGCGGCCTGGATTTCGGTAACGGCCGCTTTGCCGCCCTGCTTATTGAGTGCCTCGTCAAGCTTAATGCCGTACTGCTCGAGACCCTGGCAGGTGAGGCCGCGCACGATGTCGCTTTTTTCACCGACGCCGGCAGTGAAGACGATGGCGTCTATGCTTCCTAAAGCAGCCATGTAGGCGCCGATATATTTTTTGATGCGGTAAGCGTACATCTCCATAGCCAGCTGCGCTTGGGCATCACCGTCCATCTGGCGCGCTTCGATTTCGCGCAGATCGTTTTGTCCGGTCAGGCCAAGCATGCCGCTCTGCTTGTTTAGGAGACGGTCGATTTCGTCAAAGGACATGCCCAGGCTGGAACCGAGAAAATAGGGCAGCGCGGGATCAATGTCGCCGCTGCGCGTACCCATGATCAGGCCGGCCAGGGGGCTGAAGCCCATGGATGTATCGATGGATTGGCCGCCTTGGACGGCCGTGATGCTGCAGCCATTACCCAAATGGGCGGTTATCAGGTTGGTGTCTGCGGCGGGCTTGCCAAGATAGTCGATGGCCTGCTTGGTCACATAGAGGTGCGAGGTACCGTGGAAGCCGTAGACGCGCACGCCATGCGCTTCGTACAGTTCATTCGGTACGGCGTAGCGGTAAGCCCTGGCGGGCATCGTCTGGTGGAAGGCGGTATCAAAAACCGCTACCTGGATGGCATCCGGGAACAGTTCCTGGGCGACTTCGATGCCGGTGAGGTTGGCCGGATTGTGCAGTGGGGCGAGGGGGATGAGCGTCTCAATCGTCTCTTTGACTTCGTCCGTGATCACGGTCGGCTGGCTAAAACGCTCGCCGCCGTGCACGACGCGGTGGCCGATAGCGTCGATTTCGTCTGGTGAGGCGATGACGCCGATCTCGTCGTCCATTAGGAGATCGACCATGATAGAGAGACCCTGCCGGTGGTCACTGATCTGGATCTCTTCAAGTGTGCGCTGTAGGGGCGCTTCGCGAAACGCCTCTACGAGTATGGTGTGTTTGACGCGGCTGATCGGTTCGCCGATTCTTTCGACAAGGCCGGAGACGAGCGCCGTCATACTTTCGCCGTCAAAAAGTTGGTATTTGATGGATGAACTGCCGGAATTGATTACGAGGATTTTCATGGTTTGTTGTTCTTCGTTGATTGTTTTCTGTTTTTTGTTGACTACTCTTGTTGGGCCTGAACGGCCGTGATCGCTACGGTGTTGACAATATCTTCAACGGTACAGCCGCGGCTGAGATCGTTAACCGGCTTATTCAAGCCCTGCAGAACGGGGCCGATGGCGATGGCGCCGGTTTCGCGCTGTACCGCCTTGTAGGTATTGTTGCCGGTATTGAGGTCGGGGAAGATGAAGACGGTAGCCTTCCCGGCGACTTCGGAATGGGGCATTTTCTTGGCGGCTACATCGAGGGCGACGGCCGCATCATACTGAATGGGGCCTTCGATCATCAGATCGGGCCGGCTCAGTTGCGCCAGACGCGTCGCCTCACGCACTTTCTCGACTTCCTCTCCCTTACCAGATGCGCCGGACGAATAGGAGAGCATAGCCACCCGCGGGTAAATGGCGAATTGTTGGGCCGTGTCGGCCGAGGAAGTGGCGATTTCCGAGAGCTGCTCGGCGTTTGGGTTGGGGTTGACGGCGCAGTCGCCGTAGACGAGCACGCGATCGGAGAGGGCCATGAAGAAAACCGAGGAGACGATAGAGACACCCGGTTTCGTTTTTACGAACTGTAATGCCGGGCGAATTGTGTGCTGGGTTGTATGCGCCGCGCCGGAGACCATACCGTCGGCATCGCCTTTATAGACCATCATCGTGCCAAAGTAAGAGACATCGGCCATTTGATCCAGGGCCATATCGAGATTCATCCCTTTGTGCTGGCGCAGTTCCATGAGTGTTTGCGCGTACGTTTCATACTTCGGCGACTCGACCGGGTTGATGATCGCCACATCCGCCAATTCACTGGAAAAACCCAGGTTATAGATCATGTTCTCGATTTCTTCGCGATCGCCGAGCAGCGTGATATCAACGATATTATGCCGTCTGAGAGAAGCGGATGCGCGCAAGATACGTTCGTCGTTCCCTTCAGGCAGGACAATGTGCTTCTTGTCCGACTTGGCCTGCTGGATCAGATTGTAGATAAACATGCGCGGGGTGATGCCTTGATCGGGCAGGCTGACCAGTTGGTTTTCCAGGGCAACGGTATCTACGTGGCGGTCAAAGAGGCGCAGGCTGAGCCGGATCTTGGCGTTGGCATCGGCGCTGATATAGGAACGAACATGGCCGATCTTCATCGCTGTTTGATAGGTGTCCATCGGTACGGAGAGGATAGGCACGATATCTGCCAGGCCGGTTAGTAGAAGATCCACTGAATCGGGCGGCTTGAGCCCGCCGGTCAGCAAGATACCGGCGATTTTGGGATAGTTTTGTGATTGGTGCGCCTGCAGGGCGCTGAGGATGACATCACTGCGATCGCCGGGCGTGATCAGCAGTGAGTTGTTTTGTAGGTAGGGTAGGTAGTTGGAGATGGTCATGGCGATGACCAGATAATTGTAGGCCAGGTTTTCCAACTTATCTCCGCCGTAGAGGACGCGCCCGTCCATATAGTTGGCTATCTCATTCATCGTGGGGCTGCTGAGCTTGTCGCGCGAGGGAATCACTGAGAAGAGCGCGTGCGTGTCAGGCAGCTCGTCTTCCATCGCTTCGACGAGATCGTCTACGAGATCTGGGTTAGTGCGGTTGACCACCGCGCCCAGGATCTGGCAGCCGCTTTCTTCGAAGGCTTCGATAGAGATCTTGACCTCGTTAATGATTTCATCCACGGTCTGGTCGGCGCCGCTGGTGACGAGGAGTACGGGGCTGCGCAGGTTGCGGGCGATGTCGGCGTTGTAGTTGAATTCAACAGCCGATCCGCCATCTTCGAAATCTGAACCGATGCAGAGCACAAAGTCACATTTCTCTTCCAGGACCTTGTACTTCTCAATAATCTTGTCCAGTACCTCGTCATATTGACCCTCGGCGATCATGTCAGCTACTTCATGGCGATAGAAGGCGTAGGTGTCTTCGTAATTGAGGTCCAGGTTGTAGTAGGTGATCAGCAGTTCGATATTCTTGTCGCAGCCCTTGTCCGGGGGCACTTCGATCACGGGGCGAAAAACGCCTACGTTAGGTGTGCGGCGCAGGAGAAGTTCCATGATGCCCAATGAAACAAGCGATTTTCCACTGTAGGGCTCAATGGTGGTGAGGTAGATGGAGTTGGTCATTCGTATACCTGCTCTAAAAAGTAATACCTTGTGATGAATTACGTGTTGTCATCGCGCACGAATTCAGTCGTACCGTGTGATTAATAAAACCCGCCAACAGCCCGGCGGTTCAAGCTCAGAAAATTCGCTGTATATTACCTCAAAGTGGTGAATTTGAAGAACAAATAAGGGGGAATCGCGTGGGAGTCACGGGGAAAAGATGCCAACCGTTCTGAGGTTGGCATCTTCGACTGCCGGTGAGGCTGCTCAACGACAAGGATATTCAGGTAGGCGTGCCGCAGGTCGCGTCTAAAACTGCTCTTCGGCGATGATCACGCCCAAGAGGTGGGCCAGGTTCTTGCCGGCGTGCTGAGCCATTTCCAGCACTTCCAGGTGATTATCCGGCGGCTGGTCCGCCAGGCCGGTGGCGACATTGGTGATCACCGAAAAGCCCAGGACCTGCATGCCCATATGCCTTGCCGCGGTCACTTCCGGCACCGTGGACATGCCCACCGCATCGCCGCCGATCAGGCGCAAATAGCGTCGTTCGGCCGGTGTCTCAAATGTCGGCCCGGACCAGGCGGCGTAGATGCCCTGCTGCAGGGGGATGTTTTCTTGCCCGGCAGTGCTCAGCGCTAGATCGCGCAGCGCCGGCGTGTAGACGTGGGTCATATCGGGAAATCGCGGGCCAATCGCCTCGTCATTGGGCCCGATCAAGGCGTTGTTCCCCATGACATTGATATGATCGGTGATCAGCATCAGGTCGCCTGGAGTAAATGCGGGATTCAACCCACCGGCGGCGTTGGTGACGATCAGTGTGCCGGCGCCGAGCGCGTGCAGGACGCGAATGGGGAAGATGATCGCCGACATGGGGTGCCCTTCGTAGTAATGCAGGCGGCCCTGCATCACGGCGACTTCTTTGCCTTTCAACGTGCCCATGACCAGTTTGCCCGCGTGCCCCTTAACCGTGGAGACGGCGAAATTTGGAATTTCGTTATAAGGAAATTCGGCATCGACCTCGATTTCATCGACCAGATCACCAAGCCCTGATCCCAGGACCAGCGCCAGCTGGGGCGTTATGCTCGTGCGCGCTTGGATATAATCCCTCGCTTCAGCGATTTGAGTTCTTGTATTGTCCATCATTCACTCCTGTTGCCTGGGTAAAAAGCCTCTGTCGTGTGTGCCGCGATTAGATTATACATGTCCTGGCCATCTTGCAGAAGTGAATTGGCGAAGTCGGCCGTTGACGGGCCTGTGCGTAGGTGGCTAATTCTTAATTAGCTGCAGCGTTGATAAGACCCTAAGACTCACCCTACGCCAGTTCTGCCAACAAGGCAGAAGCGGCCTTAAGGATGGGGGTGTCAAACCCTTCCGTGAACCAATCGTAGACGGCTGTCAGCCTCTCCAGCCCCTCGCGCTGCCGGCCCTGCGCCTGCCACAGCCGGCACAAGCTCATCGTAACTTGCAGTTCGAGCCACTTCGCTTGCTGTCCCTGCGCAATGCGGATGGCTCGCAGAAAACAAGCTTCCACTTCTTCAGACGGGCAGCCCTGCACTGCCAAAATCTGCCCCCTGACGTCTTCCAGAAGGGCATCAGAGTGATCACGATAACCGATGGTATCAGCTTCAGCTAGAACAGTTTGAGCCTCTTCGATCCGGCCCAACTGAGTGAGCGCCTCAGCCATAAGGACGAGTGTCCCGCGATGATATAGTTTTACGCCACCCGTCTCGAAGTAATCTAGTGACGTCCGCATTTGCGCGATCCCCTGGGCGAAATACCCTTTTCCGATCAGCCCGGCTCCCAAATATGTCGGTGCTGCCGCTATGTAGGTGGCAAAACCATAAGCGTTGGCAATCGCGATCATGCGTTCTGCAAACTCAGCTACCCTGGCCAATTCACCTCTCAAGAGATGGACGTGAGCAGTCATTGTATAGGCATGCACCAAACTAAAGGGATGATCGAAGGATTGGGCGAGTGCGATCGCTTCATGGCAGCGCAGCAGCGCTGTATCAGGAAAGCCAAGAAAACAAAGAGGCCAAGCGCTCCAGCCGAGGCTTGTAACGCCAAAGTCATGGCCAAACATGCGAATCATGGTCTCATGATACTGCTGGTCATAAAGCGCGATGCTCTCATCCTGGTGGGCGAGGGATTCGGTGAAATGACCGCAGTGGTAGCTTATCCAGCCTAGATGGTGGTAGGCCACAGAGACAAAGAGAGGATCCTCGCTGCGATGGGCGACCGCCACGGCCTGTTCAGCCAGGTCCACAGCCTGCGGCAAATCACCCACCATAGCTGCATAAGTCGCCAGAGGCCACAGCGCGGAGACGAGCTGTGGCGAATCGCCGACCAAGTCACAAAGATAGCGCGCCCGGCTGTAAGCGCTCTCTGCTTCTGCTGCCCCATAACCATCCTTCAACTGCAGCGCCGTTCCGAGACCAAGCTGCAGCGTTAGCTCACGACGGGCCCGCCCCTCTGTCTCGACGAGGCTGTCCAGCAGATCCAGGCCTCGCGAAAAATGTTTGCTGGCCTCTTCGTTGGCCGCCAACTTAATGGCGTAATTCCCGGCCTGGAGCCGGAAATCCACCGCTTTGTCTATCAAGCCTGCCGCCTCAAAGTGACGCGCAAGCTGCACTGACATCTGCGAAGCATGGTCACCAAAGTGCAGGGCCAATGCCTCGCCTGTGATCTCATGAAGGCGCGCCTTGTCAATCGGGTCTAGATTGTCATACAGGTATTTCTGGAACAGGAAATGGTGAAACTGGTAAGTCGACAATCGTCCGCGCCCGTCACGCGGACGTTCAAGTCGCTGCGCACGCACCAAGTGATGGTCGCGGCTCAGCTCATTACCCAGGGCAAATGCCACCTCGGTCTCATCAACTTCCAGGGCCTGGGCCGTTATTTCAGCGATGAAGGATTCGCCCTGTACAGATGCCGCCTGAAGCAGCCGCTGTGATTTCAGTGGTAGGCGACCAATACGTTCGGCAATAACGCCTTCGACGCGCGGAGGTATCGTATCCCAATCCAGTTCGCTCCCTATCTCCCAGCGGCCGCGCGCATCTTTGAGCAGCTCGCCGCGCTCTTGCAGACCGCGCAGCAGCTCGGCGGTGTAAAGCGGGTGCCCCCCAGTAAGCTTAAAGAGCCTGGCCCGAAATGCCTCATCCAGATTGTTTGGCTCGCTGTCCAGCACTGCTTCGACAAATGATGGGTCCGCCCTTTGGCCCAGTCCCAGCATGATATCACCAAATTCGTGCTGGATTTCATGCACAACAGGTTCCAATGGATGCCGGCGCCCATCCTGCATAACCGCTATCTCCTCGGGCCGAAAGGCGCCAAGTAGAAGCAGGCGTTGACCGGCAAGGTTGCGGCTGATGTGGAAGAGCAGTCCTATTGTGCCCACATCGGCCCACTGCAGATCATCCACTATAAGCAGCAGTGGCGAGTGCCGCGCCATGGTTGTCAAAAAGCACACAAACTGCGCAAAGAGCGCACTCTGATGCTGTCCGGCGGATCCCGCCGCGGTGGCGCCGCCCGCCACGAGCGCCTCCAATTGAGATAACCAGTCCATCTGCCGGTGATTCAATCGGGCCGCTCGGGCATACTCCGCTGCTCGTTCAAGCAGGTTCGCACCATCCACGAACGTGCCAATCAGGGCCGGCGCATCCCGCAGCAAGGCCTCGATGGCAAAGGGAAGTGCGCGCCACAGGCGCAGCGCCTGTGTGCGGCTCATCGTGCCTGCTGCCCACTGTGTGGCGACGTTCCCGGTAAGGTGGGACATGATATCACGAAAAGTAGCGTAAGGATCGCCAAGTCCCGTGTAGGCCGTGCCTTTGCCGGAAGCGACCAGCAACTGCGGGTGTCGCTCCATCATTTGGCGGGCAAATGTTTGCCAGAGTATGGTTTTGCCGCTGCCGGCCTCACCAGCAACGAAGACTACGCGACCATGCCCGGCCATAGCGCTCTCCAGAACATGCTCGAGCCGTGCCAATTCCTTCTGCCGGCTGACACAAGTGATTGGCGGGAGTGCTGCTGCTGTCACGTTCAAAAAATCAGGAAGTACCGCCTCCTGATCGGGAACGGCGCTTCTGGACAAGGTGCTTGCGATCGAGCGTTCATCACGAACGGCATGATACAGCGCAGTAGTCCCCCGCATTGGCGCAATGCCTAGAGTCTCTAGGAGGACGCGGCGACATGTTTCATATTGGGCCAATGCTTCGCTGCGCCTACCACAGAGAGCCAGCAGGCGCATCATGGCCACGTGCGCTTCTTCGCGCCAGCTGTCCATGCTTACCAGGTGCGAGGCATAGGTCAAGGCTGTTTCATAATCGGCTTCCCGCTCATAGATGTCGACGAGTTGGGTCAGGGCGTCGCTCATTTGGCGATGGAGGCGCTCGCGCAGCGTCAGGCACCACATCTCAAAAGGCGGGCTGCCGCCCAGCGAAAAACCATCCAGGAATTCACTTTTGTAGAGCGCTACGGCCGTTTCAAGTTGGCGAATCATTGTCCACGTTGACGCACGCTTGTTGGCCAGCACACCATCGGCGAACGCACGTGCATCCACCCACAGACGCTTATCAGGGGTGAACTGGACTGTATGGCGATTGACGATGAGGAAGGGATGCGCGGCCGAATCATCACCAATGCTGTGGCGCAGCGTGAATAGCGCCTGGCTCAAGTTGGCGCGGGCGCGCCTTTCGGAAAACTCCGGCCAGAACATGCCGGCTAGGGTCTCACGTCTGGCCGGCCGGTCCGACTCTATCGCCAGATAGGCGAGCAGTGCCCGTACTTTGTTTGTCTTGAGTCCTTGAACCGGCTGCCCGTCAATATCTGCGCTTAGCGGTCCCAGCAGTTTGACAGCGAGTGTCTTCATGGCGCCCTTCTCTTCAACATACGCCGGGCGCCGGCAGGATCGCCCTTCCGGGGTTAAAGCCAACGCACCCAGGTCACAGCAGCTACCACTAAGCACATTATAACCGACGATTCACGCCCAGTTTCACCATTTTTTGAGAGCGGTTTGAGAGTTTGTTGAGAGGCGTCATCGACAATAGAACTCACCATCGAACTGACCGGATTGTGCGGGCAGATTGGAGGCGATCGATGTTCAGGTTCCGACGATATCTTATCTGGCTGCGGATCATCTTATATTGTCTACTAGTTTCTCTCTGCACAGTGACCGCCTGCGTGCCGGCCGCGCTATCGATTTCGAGCGTCGCGGCGCAGCCAGAAACGGCCGTGCGCTACACGGAAGCCGCGTGTCGTTTTCCACTGCCTGAAGGGAAGATCGTCGAATGTGGCGATCTGGAGGTCCCCGAAGCGTATGAGAATCCCCACGGCCGTCATATTCACCTCCACGTGGCGATCATAAAAAGCAGCAGCGAAACGCCGGCGCCTGATCCGCTGATCATCCTCTACGGCGGGCCGGGCGCTTACGCGCTGGATCGGCTCGACAAGACGATAGAGCGCTTCGCCGGGGTTCTGAGCGCACGGGATATCATCCTCTACGACCAGCGCGGGATAGGGTACTCGCAGCCCTCGCTGAACTGCCCGGAGCTAGACAGTTTTGATGTGCGCGTGATCGACGAACAGCTGGATGAAGACCAGGAATTCGCGCGCCGATTGGCGGCTTACGGCCGTTGTCGTGAGCGGCTGATGGCGGAAGGGTATGATCTGCGCAATTACTCGGCCGATACGCTCGCGGCCGACGCGGCGAGCCTTCGGCAGGTGCTGGGCTATGATGCCTGGAATCTGTACGGGGTCTCGTATGGGGCACGCCAGGCGCTGATGATCATGCGGGATTATCCAACTGGCTTGCGCAGCGTTGTCCTGGATTCCGTCTATCCCCTTAACATCGATCTAGCCAAAGAGAACGCCATCACTAACGCATACGCGCTTGACACGCTCTTCGCTGCAAATGAAGCGGCCCATCCTGAGTTTGAGGAGGCGTTCTTTTCTCTCGTCAACGCGTTGGACAGATCGCCGGTCAATGTCCCGGCCCTTATTCCAAACCGCTGGATCCTGCCTTACCAATCATTCAATGGCGACGATCTTTTGCGGATGATGATTAGCATCGCCGGCCGCTGGCCACAATCTTTCAGCCACATGCCTGGCTTCATAGAGGATATTGCTGATGGCAACTATGTGGCTCTGATTGAGCTGGCAAAGCCCTGCGTTGGCGATCAGTTGTTCAGCGAAGGTATGAACCTCTCGGTCGTTTGCCAGGAAATCGACCCGGCAGCGCGGCGTTCGCTGGGCGATACTGGCTTGGAGATGGAGCCGCGCGTCTACGAATTCGCGATGGCTGATGTGGCCCAAAGAAGGGCGCTGTGTGCGCTGTGGTTGGGTAGGGATTGGGAACTGCGCCCGCAGGCGCCTGTTGTGAGTGATATCCCCGCGCTTGTTCTTCGTGGCGAGCAAGACGTCCTGATTCCAGCGGCCTGGGACAGGCAAGCAGCGCAAAGGCTGGCCAACAGTTTTCACTTAACGTTCGCGAAAACGGGGCATGGCGTTATGAATACCGACGCTTGTGCAAGGGAAGCGGTCGCCGCCTTCCTGATCGATCCGGCGGTTATGCCCGACAGTGGGTGCTTAAAATGACATGCAGTCAGGCGTGCAGGGTACCTAGCGTTTATTGGGCAGAGATCAGTCGCTGTCCTCTTTAAGCCAGCGCCACGCATCTGCGATATCGGCCGTGTGGAAGTATTGCGCTTCGCGTGCATAAAAAGGCTCAGCCAGTTTTGCCAATCCTTTTTCCCACTTCTTGTCGCCGACAATGGCCATCTTTTCTATCTGCTTGCGGTAAGTATGGCCGAAACTGAAATCGGAACCCCAGGCCTCCGGCTTCTCTGATTTGAACTGCTCCATGTCCAGAAGCAGCTTCACCGAGCCCTGTTCATCTACCACGGCCTGAACCTCGGGAACCAGCATCGCGTAATCATCTTTGCTGATGTCGCCGATGACCTGATAACCCAACATATTGCCTGTGCTCTCATCCATTTTTTTGAACATCGCTTCTACTCCCTAGAAAATTAGACGTCTGTTCAGCTGAGACGGTTGGCCTTGGTTCGTCGTGACCGGCATTTTGCAGCCGCGCCGCTATTTGTGCAACGATTCTTTCGCTTCGGCAAACTCGGCATCGGTCAGGGCGCCGCGATCGTGTAGATCCGCCAGCCGTTCCATAGCATCCAGGTAACTGCCCTGCACGGTGATTGTTTCTGTGGGGCGATCCGCTTTTTCTTCTTCTACAGCGGCGGAGGTCATCCAGCGCAGGCCAATGGCCAGGGCGATGATGGTGAACGGTACCACCAGTGCTGTCCAGGTTAAACTACCCATACCGGAGGTGAGCATGAACTCCAGGAAACTGACGGAGAGCAGCATGATGATGACCTTCAAGAGCATTTCATCCATGCCGCCCAGGTTCTTCAAATGGTTCCAGGATGGCCTTTCGCCAAGGGTGCTGCGCCTGAACATAAGCGCGTAGATACCGATGGCAAAGATCATCAGGATTATGGCAAAAATGAAATGGTCGATAGAGGCGACCAGCTGCACCATCGCCGCTTCTCCCGCTTCTATATCACCCGCCGGTTCGATAAAGCCAAAGTAAAGTCGGTAGGCGTCTACCGTGTTCTGTACCCCGTAAAACAGCATCAAGGCTGCACCAAAAAACGGGGCGATGACCGCTATAATGGCCACGTAACGCAAGTCAAATACATATCCAATCAGCTTATTCATAGCGAGTCCTGCTCTTGCTGGGGTGATGTTTCTTTGTGTCCCATCCCAGGATATTTTCTACCATAAGGGGGTGCTGCGCCAATGGTTCATCCGCAGAGCAATAGGGCGGCTTATTCGACGCCCAATGCGGCTGCCTGTTCCTGCAATGCATCCAGGGTGATGCCCGCCCCGCCGCAAACGACCATGAGCACAGAGTCAAATCTGGCCAGGCGCTCGCTGTGACTGTACAGCAGTGAAAGCGCCGCGCCGCAGGCGGGCTCTACAAGGACACGCATGTCGTCGATATAGCGCAGGCAGGCGTGCACGGCGTCGCGGTCAGAAACAACGACAGGCAGAATCGGATGGTGTGCGGCCCAATAGAGCGCTTGCGCTGTCACGCGCATGGCGCCGAGCGTGGAGGCAATGGATGTTATGGCCGGGAGGGTCACGAGATGGCCTGCCGAGACAGCCGCCGAAAAGGAATCAGCGCCCTCTGTTTCCACTGCCAACACTGCCGTGCCGGTCCAGCCTATCTCTTGCAGCCCTTCCACGACACCGCACAGAAGACCGCCGCCGCCCACCGCCACGACGACCGCATCGGGCTTCTGCGGGCACTGCTGCACGGTTTCCGAAATCAGCGATTTGTGCCCCTGCCATATAGCTGGATCGTCAAAAGGATGGATATACGCCGCGCCGCTCTCCGCTGCCAGCTGTCGAGCCAGGGCATCCGCTTCATCCCAGTAACGGCCGTGGACGAGCACCTCGGCGTTTTCGGCCGCCATGCGTTCTCGCGCTTTTGATGAGGTATTGGCCGGGACGACGACTGTGACGCGGGCTCCCAATACACGACCGGCATAGGCGGCGGTGTAACCTGCATTTCCGCCTGATGATGACACCAGGTGCGTTTGCCCGGCAGCCACAGCATTGGCGCAGCGATGTCCGATCCCGCGCGCCTTGAATGAGCCGGTGGGCTGGAAGCACTCCATCTTCATGAAAACACGCCGGTTAAGACGCCTATTCATGATCGGGTTTTCAAACAGCGGTGTCTGGATGTGGATTGATTCTGCCAATGCTACCTGCGCTTTGCGGTGTGCCTCTCTGCGACCATTCCTCGCCAGATATTTGATGGCCAGCGGATCAACATGCCAGATATTTGAAATCCTGAGCAGCGAAAAAGCGGCCGGTGGGGCCGTTGTCTTCGAGCAGGGCGGGAACGAGGGCGCCTGGCAGCACGCTCTCTACCGGGAACCAGGCGTTTTCGCCGCCCATATCAGTTTGCAGCCAGCCCGGGTCGACGTAGTTAACAAGCACGTTTTCCTCTTTGAACTCGGCCGCCAGATCGCGCGAGTATTTATCAACGGCCGCTTTTGATACGCTGTATACGGCCAGGTTGGGCTGGTCGGCAATGCCGGAGGTGAGGTTGATGATACGGCCGTAGCCCCGTTCGCGCATGCCGGGAGCGAATGCCTGGCACAGTGCTATTAATGCCCAGACATTGATTTGAAAAACGCGATCCCATTCAGCCTGATCGACGGTCAAAATCGATTCATACGCGCTCATTACGGCAGCGTTGTTGTAAAGGATGTCGACCGGACCTGGTGCGGCCATCGCCTGCGTGATGGTTTGGCTGACGCCGGCAGTTGTGGACAGCTCGCCCGTGGCGATGTGCGTTTGCACGTCAAACACCTGTAATTTGGCAAGGGTATCGTCGAGGTTTTGCGGTTCTCGGCCGTGGAGGATGATATTGCAGCCACGTTCAGCCAGGCCCAGGGCGATTTGCTGGCCAATACCGCGGCTCGATCCGGTGACGAGCGCCCATTTATTTTCCAAATGTTTCATTCTTTTTTCCTTTCAGATTATTTTGAGCCTATCGAGTTCGTCTGGAATCCCCGGCAGCTTATAGTCTATTCCATCACGCGCCATCGAAAAGAGCGGCCTGGTTGTTCTACAGCCAGGCTGCTCAACATTCTGCGAACGGGATAGAGCGCTAATGAACGAGCGGCTATACCGCTCTCATTCTGTTGTTGCGCTTGTTGTGTTCTACCTCGGCGAGGCCGAGTTCTTCCATCAAGGGTGGGATGTAGTTGGCGAAGCGGCCTCTGAAGTTTTTCTTCAGGCCGTACCAGCCGCCGATCGGGTTCTCAGGCGAACGGGCCCAGTATTCTACGGTGCCTTCCTTGGCCAGCTGTTTTTCATCTTTGCTGCCCAGCAGCATCCAGTCGCCATGCGCTTGTAACATGGCATGGCAGTCGGCAAGCGCGCGGTAATCGTAGAGCAGGACGGTCTTGCCGACGGTGCATACGATCACTTCACGGCCGTCTTGCTCTTCCACATACATTTCATACGCGGATGTTTGCGGGGGCGTCTTCAATTTCCAGGGATTATCTTTCGTTCTCTTTTCCATCATTTACTCCGCTGCCTAGATTAAGTACTGGCGAACATGACATCCGTCGCATCCGCGTCGCTCGGCGCTTTGCCTTTAAACTGGCTCATATAAAGCGCGTAGTAGAAGCCCTTTGCTTCCATCAGTTCATCATGTGGGCCGAACTCTACGATCTCGCCGCCGTTGAGGACCATGATATTGGCTGAATCGCGGATGGTGCTCAAACGGTGAGCGATGACGAAGCTGGTGCGCCCTTCCATAAGCTTGTTGAGCCCTTCCTGGATCAACCTTTCCGTACGCGTGTCGACGTTGCTGGTCGCTTCGTCGAGGATGAGGATGTTGGGATTGGCGACCATGGCACGGGCGATGGTGATCATCTGCCGCTGCCCCTGGCTGAGGTTGGCGCCGCGCTCAGTCATCAAGGTGTCATATCCCTGCGGCAGATTGAGGATGAACTCATGGGCGTTGGCCTGCTTGGCCGCTTCAATGCACTCTTCGTCGGTGGCCCCTTCACGCGCGTATCTGAGATTATTCATGACGGTGTCGGTGAAGAGGAACGCCTCCTGCAGCACCATGCCCACTTCCGTACGCAAACTTTCCTGGGTCATATCCTGCAGGTTCTGGCCGTCGACGAGGATGGTGCCGCTGTCGATATCGTAGTAGCGGGTGAGGATATTCATGATCGTGCTCTTCCCGGCGCCGGTGGGGCCGCAAATGCCGATCTTCTGACCGGGCAGTGCTTCGAACGTGTTGTCCTTCAGAATCTTACGGCCGGGTACATAGCTGAAATCGACATGCTCGAACTGCACGTGGCCCCCCTTGTACTCGTAGCTGAAAGCATCCGGCGCATCGACGACAGTCGGTACTTCATCCATGATCTCAAAGACGCGGCGGCCGCCGGCGATGGCATTGAGCGTGGTACTGGTCAGATTGGCTATCTCAGACAGCGGCCCGGAGAGCAGCGCGGCGTAGCCGGTGAAGGCGATGATCGTGCCTATTTCAGCTTCGCCGGCAAGGACTAAGAAGGCGCCGACGACGAGCACGATGACGATCTGGACCATGATCAGGGAGGTGGTCAGGGGCATTTGCATCAAGGAGGTGAAGAAGGCCTGCTTGCCCACTTCATAAACATCGCCGGCCAGCACAGCGTTGGCGTCGCCGGCCCATTCCTGCTGGCGGTTGCTGATAATGACCTTGTGGCCGGAGATAGTTTCTTCTTGAAAACCGCTGAGATCGCCCATGCTTTCCTGCATCTTCACAAAGGCGGGTGTGGAAACGCGCTGGATGATCAGGGTCAGGACGATCATGACCGGCACGACGAGCAGGGCAGCGACGGCCAGCTGCCAGTTCACCAGGAACATGACGATGGTGATCAGCAGCACCTGGAAGATGGCACGGATGATCTGGGCCACCGCGCTTTCGTAAAAGAGAGCGACCGCTTCCGTGTCATTGGACACGCGGCTCATCAACTGGCCGACCGGCTGGCGGTCGAAAAAGTTCAAGGAGAGTGTCTGTATGTGATCGAACAGCGCGGTTTGCAGCTTGAATAATCCCTTGGTAGCCAGGTCGGCGAAGATACGCTCGGCGAAGAAACTGAATCCGAGGAAGATGGCGCCGGCAATAAGGGCGAATACAAACCACCTGGTCAGCTCTTCTACATTACCATTGGGATCGGTAACGGTGTTGAGCGCCTGCCCGGTGATAGTGGGTAGGGCAATCAGGCCAAGAAGCCCGATAATGCGCAGGGCCAGTCCGAAATAGAAACGGCCGCTGCTGTCGCCGCCGGTCATATAGTCGAGAAGACGACCCAGTACCTGCGCAGAATCGTCCTTTTTGTCGACGGCCGATTCCTGGTTTACATCTTTGACATTCTTTTCGTCAATGGCTGTGGCGGTCATGCTGTCACCTCTTCATCGATTCCGGCAAGGACATCGCTGCCCAGCTGTGATTCGTAAATCTCGCGGTAGAGCGTGCTCGATTTCATCAATTCTTCGTGATTACCCTCGGCGACTATTTTGCCGTTTTCCAGCAGGTAGATTTGATCCAGGTCGAGCACGGCGCTGATGCGCTGGGCCACGTAGATGGTGGTCATGCCCGGGGCGAAGTTGGGGATAGCGTCCTGGACGCGGCTTTCGGTAGCTACGTCGAGGGCGCTGGTGCTGTCGTCGAGGATGAGCATCCTCGGTTCAGTGGTCAGCGTGCGGTTCATGGAGAGTCGCTGGCGCTGGCCGCCGGAGAAGTTATAGCCACGGCGGGCGACATGGGCGTCCCACTGCTTCGGCAGATTGGTGATGAAGCCGTAGGAATCAGCCGCCTTGGCCGCTTCCATCATCACCTCGTCCTCGGCTTCGGGATTGCCAAATTTGAGGTTGAAGCGCATATCCCCCTGGAAGAGAAGCGCTTCCTGGAGGGCAATGCCCACGATTTTGCGCAGCTGCTCTTTCGGGAAGTCGCGTACGTCGATGCCGTCAATCGTGATTTGCCCCTCGGTGACATCGTAGAAACGAGGAATGAGGTTGACCAGAGCGGATTTACCGGCGCCGGTGGCGCCTAAGAAGCCGACGCGCTGGCCTGGTTCGATGGTCAAATTAATATCCTGCAAAGCGGGGGGATCCAGTTCACCGTCCGGGCGGCGGAAGGCGAAGGTAACATTGTCAAAGACGATCTGGCCTTTGATATCGTCAGGATTCACTTCCTGCACACCTTCTTTATCCTGCAGATCAGGCTCGGCATCGTACACTTCAAAAATGCGTTGGGCGGAAGCATCGCCGCGCATGAGGAAGGGAATAACGACCGCCATCATGGCCAGCGGCATGACAACCATATTCAAGTATTGAGTGAAGGAGACAAGCTGTCCTATATCGAGCATGTTGGCAAAAACCTGCTGACCGCCGATCCAGATGGCGGTGGCGATGGCCAACTGCGAGATGCCGGAAAGCAGCGGCGAAAGAAATCCGGTCATAAAAGCGGCGCGATAAGCGGGCTGGCGCATGGCGTCGGCGCGATCAGCGAAGCGATCTTCTTCCAACTCCTCACGAACAAACGCTTTGACTACGCGCACGCCGGAAAGATTTTCCTGCATGGCGTTGTTGACGCCATCGAGTTTCTGCTGCCGTTCGTCGTAAGCCTTGAACACGCGGGGAACCAGGAAGGCCATAATCACCAGGATAATGGCGATGACGGCCAGCATAATCCAGACCAGATCGGGCGTCCGGATGATGGTCAGGATGAGGGCGATGGTGACCATGAAGGGCGCGTAGAGAAGGAGCATGACCGAGTACATCACGGCGCGCATGATATTTTCGACGTCGGAGTTAAGACGCACGAGCAGATTGCCGGTGCGGAAGCGATCGAAATTAGAAAAGGAGAAGGTCTCAATCTTGCGATACAGTTCGGAGCGCAAGACGTAAGAGGTGCCCTGGGCGAAGAAAACGGCGTAGGCAGCGGTGCCGGTCATAGCCAGCCCGGCGACAAGGGCCAGGACGATCATGATCAGGCCCGTTCGCATAATAACCTGGACATCGGCCGCGCCGATACCCTCGTTGATCAGCCGCTGAGTGAGCGTGGCTACGCCGATCATACAGAGGGCGGAGATGAATAAGAGAACCTGAGAGAAGGCGAGCTTCCCCCAGTAGCCTTTGTAGATGACGAATAAGCGTCTAAATGATTTGAGCATAGGAGGTCTCCTGAATGCGAAGTGCGGGAATGATCGACTCGCAGTTCCAAAGTGCGCAGGGGCGCATTGTCAAATAATCAATGATCCATTTTAGTATATTTAGCGGATGGACGCATTAGGGGGCAGGGCAGCAGGGTGGAGAAGTAGCCGGCTGATTTGCGGGGCTGCTGACTCGCCGAACTGCTACGTTTGCCGGGCGCGGACGTCAACAGCGATGGCGCCGTTTTCTAAGACGATCAGGGGGTTGATCTCGATTTCGGCCAGCTGCGGGAAATCGGCGGCGAGTTGGCCGAGGCGGATGGCGACTTCGATGGCTGACTGTTCGTCGGCTGGCGGGATATTGCGGTAGCCGGCCAGCTTGCGTCCGGCCCAGGTCTCGCGCAGCAGGCGGCGGGCTTCGCTTTCGCTGAGGGGGGCCAGGGAGAAGGCGATGTCTCCCAGCCCTTCCACCTCTACGCCGCCGGAGCCAACCATGAGCAACGGCCCGAACTGCGCGTCGCGGGTCACGCCGATGATCAGTTCTTGGCCGGGGGGAATCATTTGCTGGAGCAGTATATCTGAGCCGGTGCCGGCAATGGCGATCAGATCGTCAAAAGCGGCCGTTAATTCCGCCGCATCCTGTAGATTGAGCCTCACGCCGCCGACGTCTGACTTGTGCGTGATGTCCGGTGAGGCGATCTTTAGAGCCAGCGGATAGCCGATCGCCTGTGCAGCGGCTGCTGCTTCGGCGGCAGTTGTCACAATCCTGGAAGCTGGAACGGTGATGCCATACGCGGCCAGGATATTGAAGAGAACGTCTTGCGGAACCATTGTCTGTGCCGCGGACAAAGCAGATGATACGGCAGCTGACCGCTCACTGCTCACAGCCAACCGTTCGCTGCTAACCGCTGACTGCCGGCTGCTGAGATAATCCGCGCGGCGGGCAAGTGCAGCGAGGGCGGAAACGGCCGGTTCAGGAAATGTGTACGTGGGGATGTTGACCGCACGGAAGAAGGCGAGCGCTTCGCCGACCAGGCCGTGCCCCATCAGGGCGATGACGACCGGTTTGGACCCCGTCTGGATCAGCGGGATCATCTGCCGGGCGACGGCCCCGGCGGTGAACATCGGCGGCGGTGGCAGAATGACCAGGACTGCGTCAACGCCATCATCAGCCAGCAGCAGGCGCAGACTTTCCGCGTACTGTTCCGGTGAGGCGGACGCGAGCATGTCTACCGGATTGGTGACGCTGGCAGCGGGGGCCAAGATTTCACGCAGCCATTCCTGCGTTTGATCAGCCAGGGCGGCCAGAACAAGCCCGTTCGTTTCTATCGCATCCGCCGCCATCACGCCGGGGCCTCCAGCGTTAGTCAGGACAGCAACGCGCGGTAGGGGCGTTTCGCCGGGTAGGAGCGCTTCGTCAGGTGGGGGCGCTTCGCGAAGCGCCCCAGACGGTATCGGCGACCAGGCGAGGGCGCGGGCCCAATCGAAGAGCTGTTCGGCCGTTTCAGCACGCTGGATGCCGGCGCGGCGCAGGGCGGCGTCGAAGGCGGCATCCTGACCGGCGAGGGCCCCTGTGTGTGAGGCGGCCGCTTGTTGTCCGGCGGCGGTACGGCCGACTTTGAGGGCCAGAACCGGCTTATGGGCTGTGATCTGGCGTGCGGTTTCGACAAAGCGCTTGCCATCACTGATTGATTCCAGGTACAGGACGATTACGCGTGTATTTGGATCGGCGGCGATAGGGGCCAGGATATCTGTTTCGTCAACATCGACCTGGTTGCCCAGGCTGACCAGATGGGAAAAGCCAAAACCCTGGCCGCGCGACCAGTCGACGATGGCCGCGCAGATGGCGCCGGAATGGGAAATGAAGGCGATGTCGCCGGCCGGTGGGGCGGGCGGGGGTAGAAAGGTGGTGTCGAGCGGCAAATGCGTGTCGAGCAGGCCGATGCAGTTGGGGCCGATAAGACGTATCTTGTGCCGGCGGGCGATGGCCAGGCAGGTTTCTTCCAATACAGCGCCCTGCAGCCCCGTTTCGCGAAAGCCGCCGCTGGCGATGATGGCGGCGCGGATACCGCGCGCCGCGCAGGAGTTGAGAGCGGCGGGGACGGCCGTAGCTGGGACGAGGATCACGGCCAGGTCGACCGGATCGGGCGCTTCGCTGACGTCGCGGAAGATGGGGCGATCAAATAGACGGCCCCCTTTGGGATTGATGAAGTGAATGGCGCCGGGATAGCCGCCTTTGACCAGGTTCTGGGCGATGCCATAGCCGAGCTTGGCTGGATTGGTGGAGGCGCCGATAACGACGACGCCGCGCGGATCGAAAAAGGGCGCCAGGGAAGGATCCATCACGGGAAGCATACCTGCATTGTAGCGAAAATTCACGTTCTGGGAAATGGAGAGAATGGCTCTCCGTCTTGTGTCCTAGAATCAGCCTGTCCGGGATGCTTATAAACAGTTGCAGGCAAATCTGCTTCCAATTACACTGTCTGTCATCGGTTGGCAAGTCGTTCTATGGAGTCGTTCTATGTTGGGATTGATCATACTCATTCTTATTAATGGCCTCTTTTCTATGTCGGAGATCGCCGTGGTTTCGGCGCGGAAGGCGCGGCTGAGGCTCCGCGCCGAACGCGGGGACAGCGGCGCCCAAGCCGCTCTCGAACTGGCGCGCGAACCGCAGGATTTCCTGGCTGCCATCCAGATCGGAATTACGCTCGTAGCTGTCTTAATGGGCGCCTTGGGCAGCACTCAGATTGCCGCGCAGTTGCAGCCGTATCTCGCGCAGCTTCCGGTTGTAGATGCCTACAGCGAACTGGCTGCCGGAGTAGTTGCCGTTCTCCTGGTCACCTATCTCACACTCGTCTTGGGGGAACTGGCTCCGAAACAGATTGGCTTGAATAATCCGGAAAACGTTGCCAGTCGTATTGCGCCTTCCATGACCTGGCTGGCAGGGCTGACGCACCCTCTGGTGTATTTCCTGAGCGCTTCCACCCAGCTCGTTTTGCGCCTGCTGCGTATTCATCCCTCTGACGATCCGGCAATTACGGAGGATGAAATCCAGATGATTTTGGAGCAGGCCACCGAAATCGGCGTGGTGGACCCCATCGAGGAGGAAATCGTGGGGCAGCTTTTCCGTGTCGGAGACCTGCATGTCAATGATCTGATGGTTGATCGCACCGATATCCTGTGGCTGGATGTGGATGATTCGCCGGCAGTGATACGTAACAAGATCAGCAGCGGCGTTCATTCACGCTATCCGGTTGCCAGGGGCAGCCTGGACAATATCGTCGGGCTGCTTTTTGTGAAGGATTTAGTCGTGCGGACGTTGGGGGAAGATATGCCGGAAATCGAACTGTCGCTGAAGCCGGCGCTGTTTATCCCTTCCGGACTTCCCGTCTACCAGGTGTTGGAACAATTCAAAGAAGCCCAGGCGCAGATTGCTATCGTTACTGACGAACATGGGGGTGTGGAAGGGTTGGTGACCTTTATCGATCTTCTGGAAGCCATTGTGGGAGATGTGCCTGAGATCGGAGATCCGGGCGATCCCGCAACTGTGCGCCGCGCCGATGGTTCCTGGCTGCTCGATGGCAAACTGTCCATCGAAGAATTTAAGCAGCTCTTTGATATTTCAGTTCTGCCCGAAGAAGCGGAAAATTACTACCAGACCGTTGGCGGCTTTGTGATGAGCTATTTGGGACGTATCCCCCAGGCTGGCGACAGTTTCCAGTGGCAGCATATGACCATTGAGGTAGTCGATATGGATTGGCGGCGCGTGGACAAGGTGTTGGTGACCCTAGTGGAGGAGTCGACTTAGCAAAAATGAGCCATCACCTAAACCGTGGAAGGTTCTTTACTAAGTTCCACCGGCTTTTGCGCTTTCTTGTGGCTCAAACGGCGTTCGATGATCAGGAGGATCACAAGGGCGATGAAGAAGATGGGGACGAGGGCGAACCCTGCGCGTAGCTCGGTCGTATCGCCGATCATACCCAGGACCCAAGGCGTTAAGCCAAAGCCGATGGTGCCCATGCAGGCCAGCAGGACAAATAGGATTGTGCTGTTGACCGCCAGATAATCCTCCGCCTCGGCCATAATCGTCGGCCAAAAGCAGGCCGTAGCCAGGCCGGCCAGCCCCAGAAGGACGTAAAAGCCGTACAGCGAAACGGACAAGGGGATCAGGAAGCTGACGATGATTCCCAGAATTCCCGAGCTGATCATGATATTGCTCAGGCTCGTTCTGTTGGAAAGATAGCCGGCCAGAAAACGGCCGAAGGCCATCGCCGCGGCAAAGATCACAACCGCCATTGCCCCGGAACGGGGTACGTCGCTGAGATAGTCGCCGACATAGGTGCGGCTCCAAAAAGTAAAAGCGGACTCGATGCTGGCGCCTAGGAATATGGCGGCAGCGAAAAGCCAGAAGCCGCCCAAACGCAGCACGCTGGCAAATAGTTTCGGGTAGGAGCTGTCGTCTATCTCTTCCGGCGGGAAACGCTGCGTGGTAAAGAGAATGGCGACAAGGAACGCCGCGGCCGCTGCGATGCGAAAAATGAAGCGCCAATCGTATCCCAGAGTCAACAGCTCGCCGAAAAGCAGAGCTGAACTCATCACGCCCACGGGATAAAAAGCATGAGCGATGTTCAGATATCTGCCGGATTCGCGAGGATGCGCGTCTACGATCAGCGGATTGAGCAGCGCTTCCGACAAGCCGCCGCCAATACCTGCCAGCATCAGCGCCAGGACGAGCATCGCGTAATTCTGGGAGAAGCTGCCCAGCAAGAGACCGGCGGCAATGAGATATTGGCCCAACGTCAGAAATCGCTTCTTGCCCCAACGCTGCGCCAGCATGCCCGCCAGGAGCAGTACCAGTAGAAAGACAAAACTTCTTGCTGTCTCTATCCCGCCGCCCTCCGAGAGGTTGGTGGAAAATGTGCGTGATATTTCGGGTAGGCAAATGGCGACGATGATGGCGCTGGTAGCAAACATCATGAAGCTGGCCCAAGTGGCGATATCTAGCCGTTTCCTATTGTAATTACTTTCCATAGATGAAATTATCGCACAACGTTGGAGAAGGGGATAGAAGATTGTCGATTTGGGGCTGCGGCCCGTCGATATCTTCGCATAGATGTGATAGCTATGAAGCCAACGGGTGGTTGATCAAGCTGGGCTATTCTAGTTGAAACTCGGCTAATGGTGGCTGGGGGCCATGGGCTGTGGGGCGCATATATTGCAGTACGGCCGTCAGCTGCCCCTATGTGTGGCGGTGGCTGCTGCATATGGCGTCCCATGGCGAGCAGGCGGGCCATTGGACAGTTCGATGGGTTCGTCACTGCCTGGCGGGGTTTCATGAACGCCCGGGTAGGGGCCATTTCCGCTATTGAGCCGCTATCGTTGCACAGGTGATCATGCATGTCGTACCGAAACGCGCCTGCTAACTTCGCGCGATTTACACGATTTTTGCACGATCGCTCTGTATATTGGGAAGGAGTTGGTGTCGTGAAAAGATAGTCAGATCGTTCGCCTGACTATCGATCGTACTGGCAGGGCAGCAGCCAGGGCGTTTGACATCAGTGATCAGATAGCGAACGGCCATAGTTTATGCGAGGAGGGCAACTATCATCATGAGAAAAGCAGCGCTTATCTTATTGGGCTTATTTATACTCATTCTTTTGACACTGCCATCAGCCTTATCTGTGGCGGCAAACAATTCAAACAGGGAACTTTCTCAGCTCACAAACGACGATGTTTTTGATGCTATCGAAGAAAACTTGACGGTAGATTCGGTAGAAAACGCATATTGGAACCTTGCTCATCAAGGTGAGTGGCTTGGATTCTATGTTGGTCCCGTAACGCCGCAGATTGAGCTGTTCCCCGGACCATTTAAGCATCATATACAGGGCATGGCCCGTTCACCGCGGACGGATATTGCCCCCGTGTTCTATGTATCAGTCAGCGGGGATCCGTTTGATGAGGACTCTTTCCCTGCATTGATGGTCGTACAACTACCGTCACTCGAAACACATGGTGAACGATTAGGCTCCAACCGCCTGAAGCGAGAACCATCTTCCGGGGATGGGAGCGGTGAGACGGTTGGGACCAATCCACCAGTAGGCGACCGCGTCGTGAACATAATTAAGTACTCGGAACACAAGCACCCGTCAGGCATCGCGATGGTGGGCGATATTCTGGCTGTTCCTATGGGCAATAAGCGCTCCGCTGCGGATGAGGAGCTCAAAGAGATCAAGATCATCTTCTATGATTGCAGTGATCCGCTTAACCCCATTGAGATGACAAATCATGAACTGATCATCAAGCCTGAGGGAGATGCTGGAACGGGGTGGAGTCACGGGTCGCAGGCGGTGGCGATCGCCAAGCTGCCGGCAGATGAATCCAGCGCAAACGGCCGTTTCTTGTTGATGACCAATGACTCGGAAGGGGCTCATTTCCACTGGTCGACGTCCGGCAGTTTTAACGACAGCGGCTTTGGATTCCCGTACTATGCCAAGTTGGATCGGGAAGGTGACACGCTGAAGCAGCTGCATGAAGATGGCTATTGGCCCGACAACCAGCGCTTCCAGAACCTCACATTTGTCCAGGAAAAAACAGGCGGCCTCTATCTTCTTGCGGCGCGCAATACGGAATCCAGTACGCCTCTATGGAAGGTAGAAGGAACCGGGAAATCTCTTGGCGAAGATGAGCTCTTCCTCTTTAAGCTATTCGATCCCGACCTGGATTGTGTTGAAGATGACAATGCACCAAACGGGCTGTTCTGCGATCCACCGGATCTGACGATCGTTGAAGATAACGGCGATTTCAAGAATCCCAGGCCAATGGTTGCTCGCAGTGCGGGAAAGCCACAAAACAAAGAAGGTCATAGTTACCGTTTCTACGAATGGGGCTGCAATAAGGATAATGTCTGCACCGACCTGGACAAGCATGTGGCCATGCGCTACCAGGGCAATTTCATTGCCGGAGCAGCCGCCTACGTCACACCTTCAGGCGAACTGCTTTACTACGCCGCTTCTCACTGGGCTGATGGCGATCCCATGGGCGGCATAGACGATGGCGTCTATGACTTTGTGAAGATGGCTGAATTCAGCCCCAGATATATGACGGCGAAACCTAGTGCGGCCTGTGCAAAGCCGCAGTTTGAGCTGCCCGACCTGGGAATCCCAGACGTGGTCGAAGAAGGATCGGCGGCTGTTCAGCTCAGCGGCAAGAACTACATGATCGAGCCGTGGGTGCGCATGTACCAGAATACAGGGGATGGCATTACAGTGACCATGGATTGGCGAGATCAGTGGAGCGTCCCCAATGATGCCACGAGTCTGCCAAAAGATGATTTCGATCGCTTTTCCGACCTGGATGGCTGGCCCGGGGAATGCCGCCATTACGACAGGGATTATGACGGTTTTTCTAACTGTATGTCTTCCTTCGCCTGGTGTGGCCCCGAGAATGCGCATCTGGCCATGTATGACGGTGAACATTATAAGGAAGGAGATATCGAAAACGAGTATATGACTGGTACGGGTCATGCTCGCTATGCTGCCTTTAAGGATGAGGGGCTGAACAGCAAGTTCAACCATCAAGCAGGATCCGCCAGGATCTTTTGGTGTAAATCTGGCGGCCTCGGTAAGGACGCGGATGGCAATGATGTCTGTGTCAACGGCGAGTGGTATCCCTGGGATGTTGATGTCGCTTACGAATGGAGATTAAACGGGGTTGTTCACGAACGTCTACTGAAGAATCAGAGTGACCCGACCCTGGCCGTCTACACACCTGGCCCTGGTGGAACGATTGATAGGATTACATTAATGCATATGGGTGAAGAGGTGTTCAGCAAGAGCGTCAGGGTGGCCAACATTGGGCCTACCATGGGCCCGCTCTTAATTACGCCCGCAGCGGCCGTTGAAGGGCAGGAACTTACGCTCAACGGGACATGGCATGATGGGAGTTCACAGCAGGTTGATCTTTCAGTAGATTGGGGTGATGGGTCAACAAGTGAGAAATCTCTTGCAGGCGATCCATCTGCAGCTGGTTATGATGGCCTCATTGTGGAGCAGCATACCTATGTCGATGATGGTTCGTACACCGTTACGGTCGCGATTTCTGACGGAACGGATACTGTCCAGAAATCAACCACTATCGACGTGGCCAATGTCCTCCCGCTGCTGGATACGGGGGACGATCAGCGGATTGATGAAGGGGCGTTGATCACCCTGAATCCGGCAGTGTTCAGCGATCCAGGCATTTTGGACACCCATACGGCAGTGGTTGACTGGGGAGATGGAACGGCTGGTGAGAATGGGCTGATCACGTTTTCCTCTGGGGCAGGCACAGTTACCAGCAGCCATGTTTACGCCGATGACGGCGGCTATCAAGTCACGGTTTGCGTCAGGGACGACGATATGGCGGACCTGCAGCCTTCTGTTTGTGACAGCTTCTCCGTCACTGTGAATAATGTCCTGCCGGAACTCGAGGCCGGCGCTGACCAGGTAATCTTCGAGGGTGATACGCTTGTCCTTGATCCGGTGATCTTTCATGACAGGGGCACGCTTGATACCCATACGGCGACGATAGAGTGGGGGGATGGTGGTCCAGCTGAAGCCGGCGATGTTGTTGAAGATCCTTACGGTCCCCCGGGCAGCACAGCCGGCAGCGATGGCAGCATCACTGGAACATACCAGTATGATGGTCCGCCTGGATTCTATACGATCCTGATTTGCATCAAGGATGATGATATGGCGGACGACGCGCCTGCCGTTTGCGACACGCTGACAGTGACGGTTGCCCATGGGTTTATGCGTTTTTGCGCCTACGCCAATGAGAAAACAGCAACGGTATACGAAGGGGCTGACCTGCTGTGCAGCATCGGTGGCGCAGCAGATATCACCTTGAAAAAGAATAGTTCGGTCGCCGGAGATGTGATCAGTGGAGATGATGTGTATTTGGGCCAAGGCAGCAGTGTTGGCGGAATGGTGCTGGCAGCGGACCAGGTAAGGCTGAAGAAAAACGTGGACATCGCAGGCGGCTTTATCGAGAATGGTGATATCCCCGCCGTGACGGATGTTACGGTACGGGTTCGCGCCTGGTGGCCCACGAAGACTGTCATGAAAAACAAATTCATGGCCCTGAAGCCGGGATCCTATGGCTACCTCATCGTGAAGGAAGGTGCTACGTTACAGCTCACAGAGGGCAGCTATGCGTTCCGCGGTATCAGAGTGGAAAAGAACGCCACTATAGAATTCGTGATCAGTCCCGGCAGATCAACGGTCATCAACGTGCAGCGAAGTGTGTCAATCCATCAAGGCGTACAGATGGTCCCCCTCCGCGGCGCGGCTGAGGATATTCTGTTCAAGGTCGGGGGCAGGGGCGTCTTGCTGGGCAAGGATGTCGCGCTTGTGGGGACGTTTGTCGCCCCGCGTGCGTACATCAGTCTGTATGAAAATGCGCACCTAGACGGCCACCTGTATGGTAGAAACGTTCGAATCAGGAAGGGTGCCCAGGTTACGTATGCGCCCGCGTTGACGCCCTTCTCGGAGGCGTTTCTGCGCTAAACTCCAGGCGCGAAGACCCCCTCAGGGAGGGGAGCTAAGACACGTTCTGGCGCAAGGATTCATGCAGCAATCCTTGCGCCAGTGAGCGCCATCCAACAGGTTGTCCAACCTGATTTTTCCATCCAGCAGCCAGTAGTTTCCCATGAATAGGCAAGAGATATCAATACCGCGGCAGGCGTGGTTGTGGGCCTCGGGTGCTGCCTCGAACTTGGAATGGGTGTGTGTGGGCCGCGTCCGGTTACTGCCTGGAACCCGCCGCCGGTCGGTATTGTATAATTGACGGCAGGCGTATGCGGCGATGGGTGACTATCGCTCCGAATTCCGAATTCTACATTTTCAACGGAGGCAGTTATGGAACAAGCAGGTGGTTATGCGGATTATGCATTTGTTGCCGATTTGTACGATTTCGTGGTGCCGTACCAGGGACGGCCGGATGTGGATTTTTTTGTGGAGGCGGCACAGGAGGCGGGTGGGCCGGTGCTCGAGGCCGGCTGCGGTACGGGACGCGTGTTGATTCCCACGGCGCGCGAGGGCATCGAGATCACGGGGCTGGATCTGTCGACACATATGCTGGACGTGTGCCGCGAGCGGCTGGCAGAAGAAGCGCAGGAGGTGCAGGAACGCGTACAGCTGGTGGAAGCGGATATGCGTGATTTTGACCTGGGGCGGACGTTCGCCCTGGCGACGATCCCTTTTCGGCCGTTTCAACATTTGACGACGGTGGCGGACCAGATCTCCTGCCTGCGTACGCTCCACCGCCACCTGACGCCAGGGGGACGCCTGATCCTGGATCTATTTAACCCGTCAATGGAGGCGCTGACCCACGATAATCTGGGTCAAGAATTTAGTGACGAAGCGGATTTTATGATGCCGGACGGCCGTCATGTGAGAAGAAGCCACATGGTCGTTTCACGTGATTACTTTGAGCAGGTGATCCGGGCGGAGCTGATCTATTATGTGACACATCCGGATGGGAACCAGGAGCGGCTGGTCCATGCCTTCCCGATGCGCTACCTGTTCCGTTTTGAAGCGGAGCACCTGCTGCTGCGCTGCGGCTACGAGGTAGAGGCGTTGTATGCCGGTTATGATAAGAGCGCCTACGGCTCGACCTATCCGGGGGAATTGATTTTTGTGGCCAGAAAGGTTGGTTAATCGACAACCAACGCTATTTATGATGGGTCAGAGTGTACAGCCGCGGGACTGAATGGCTAATGCGCTGAACAGCTGCATAGGTGACGTAAAGGGATGTCAACTTTCAAAAAGCTGGCATCCCTTTTTTACCCCGATTCCAGGTTTTTTCGTAGCGTGCCCATAGACAAACGGGCGTGGACTTATTACACTGTAGTTGGGGTACCTGCGGTTATTGTCAGCAGCGCATTCCAATCCCGGGCTGCGCGAGACATCAAGATTATTCTTACCCCTCTGTAACCGTACCTTTTGTTTTCTTCCGAAGTTGGCGTTCCGTATCCGCATTTAGCTTTAGCTCGTATTGACTTTAGTTGTTGGAGGTAAACATGTCCCTTTCTACACGACGAATCCGTATTCTATTGATTTTCTTACCGCTGCTTGCCCTGCTGATCAGCGGCTGCGCCGGCAGCCTTCGCCCTGAATATAGTTATCAGGGGCGCCTGCTCGACGCCAGCGGGAACCCCGTCCCCGACGGTAATTATGAAATGACCTACAGCGTCTACAATACGTTGAGCGGCGGCACGGAGGTCTTCAGCCAGACGCAGACGATTCCGGTCGAGGGCGGCTTGTTTACAACGGCTGTCGGTCCATCCGTGGATCTAGATCCGGAGATTTTCTCTCAGCCGGCGTGGATGGAAGTGACGGTGGAGGGAGAGACGCTGACCCCACGGCAGCGGCTGCAAGGAGCGCCGTTCGCCTTCAGCCTGGCGCCGGGCGCGGTTGTGCAGGGATCGGAAACGCGCGACCGTAGTTTTGGCGGGCAAGATGATACCGGATCAGTGCTGACCGTATGGAATCGAGACGCCTCGGCAACAGGCGGGCACGCTGTATTGGCGCTTAACCAGGCGGCAGCAATCGGCGCTGAGCGCAATAAGACGGCCGCTTTGCTGGCCATCGCCTCAGGCGGGCAGGTCACCTCAATCCCGCATACTGGCGCCTATGGGGCGATCATTCGCTCCGAGAATTATCGCGGGATGTATGCCAAGGGGGATGATGACTCTGGCTACTTCGCCGCTGTTTTTGACGGTCCATCCGGCATTAGTATCGTTGGCGGGGGCGGCTGCACTGGCTGCACCATGGCCTATATGGGCTATAACGCTGGTGAGGCGGCCATCGCCCCGGGTGATTTTGTCTCCCTGTTAGGCGTGGAGCTGGACGCTGATTTGAATGTGCCGGTGATGCAGGTCCAGAAGGCGCAGGCTGGCGACACGGCGCTTATTGGCGTGGCCAGCGGCGCGGCCGTGCGTGAGCCGGTCAGTGCTGTCTACGGCGCGCAGGTAGGCGGCTTTGAACAAGTTGGGGGAACGGCCGCCGCCGGCGACTTCGTTTCCGTGGTCGTACAGGGCCTGGTGCAGGCTAACGTCGGCGCGCTGTCGGCCACAGAATTGGGGCAGCAGGTGGCAAAGACGGCCGCTGATGAACCGGCAGTCGGTCGTTTGATGAGCGCGCCGGAAAGCGATGGCATGGCCTGGGTCATGCTCAGCGGGCAGTAGCCATGGAGGCAACAATGCAGTTCTGGAAACAAAACGGGAAGCTGCTGCTGCTTGTCCTGGTTGTGATCCTGCTTGGTTGGCTGGCGCTGACGCTGGCCGCGCCGCCTGCGGCGGCCGGCCCTCAGGCGGTACAGGCAGTTGACCTTTCCTGGAACGTCGTGGCCAACGGTGGAACAACGATGAGCAGCGCTTCGTATACAATCATGAGTACGTCAGGCCAGCCGGCGGCCGCCGAATCAGCGAGCGGCAGCTACAGCTTGATCAGCGGCTATTGGGCCGGCCTGCGCGCCTTTATCTCGGATCTGTTCTTACCGGTTGTTTACGGCGCGTAACAGGCAGCGCGAAAAATCCTCGGAGGTCTTGCCGGCCTCTTTTGCATGAGTCTTGCGGCAAAGACCTCCGAGCTTTGGAGCACCATACGATAGAAATCTCAGCGATCTTGCTTAGAGGGTTTTGACTGGCTTTTGTTGTTGAGATCTTTGATCTTCAGGGGGCGTTTTCGAGGATTTCCCGTGACAGCGCTGTCCAGGTGTCGAACATCAGCTCGTCGGCCAGCGCGCGCGGGCTTTCGCCGGTGTTGATCGACCAGGCGAGGGCGATATCATGCTCTGGGAAATAGAGCGCGGCGGCGGAATAGCCAAGCGCTGAACCGCCGTGCCCGATCACGGGAACCCCTAAATACTGGGAGAAATCAACGACGCCGAGTCCATACTGCGCGCCTTCGGGATCGGTCAGGCGCGTCTGGGGAACGGCCAGCATCTCTTGCAGCGACGCTTCGGAGAGGACGCGCTGCTGGCTATAAAGCGCGGCCATCCAGCGCGCCATATCAAGCGGCGCAGCATAGAGAACGGGATGGGTCATGCTGGCGATCCAGGTTTGCGGCGTACCGCTGAAATCTTGCAGCCGGCCATCTCCATTTATATCGAGCCAGGGGTGGGCGACTGTGAAGGGCGCCGGCGGCAGCGCGCCCATGCTGACAACTGTCTTGTCGAGCTGCAGCGGATCGAGAAAGCGGGAACTGATCTGTTGGGGAACGGGGGCTTCTCCAGCCTGCTCGAGAACGGCCGTGAGCAGCAGGTAATTCGTGCTGGAATAATGCTGGACATCGCCTGGCGGGCCGTACGGCTCGCCGGTGAAACGCTGGAGGGTCTCTTCGATCTCCCACTGACGGCTATACTCGACGCCGGGGCCTACCCAGGGGAAGTCGGGGTGCTCGAACAGGTTGTACAGGCCGCTGGTGTGGTTTAGCAGCTGGCGGAGGGTGATACGGCCGTCGACCCGCGGATAGGGGGGCAGCCAGGCGGCGATCGGCTGGTCGAGATCGAGCGTGCCTTCTTCGGCCAACTGCAGAGTAAGCGCGGCTTCGAAGGACTTGCTGATGCTGCCCATGTTGAAAAGCATGTCAGCGGTCAGCGGCACACCGGGCTGAGAGCTGCCGCTGACTCCGGTCCAGGGCGCGTATTCTGGCGCGATCACGGCCGCTGATAAGCCGAGGTCATGTGCTCCCTGCCCCTGTTCAAGCGCTTGGTCGAGGGCGTCTTGCAGCGCCGCCGCATAGGGAAGGTCCGGCAGCTCCTGGCGCATGGGTGGTGGCTCGCCCGCCGAGCGGCAGGCAGCCAGCATCGCCATCCCTGCACCCAGCGCCGCGATGACAAGATAGAACAACTCTTTTCGCAAAACAAGTTTGGCAGACATGCGCTGCTCCCTTGTGCTCAGTATACCATGCGGCAGCGGCGATACGGGCCGGGCCGGCGGCGGGTGCTGCTTCAACATGGCCACGTTAAGAGATGTTTGTGCAGCACGCAAAGTGCGCTATGGTTAGCGGACACAACCGATTATTTGGAGAATCAAATGAGTGACCCGATCACCCTCGACGTCTACACTGATTTCGTTTGACCCTGGTGCTATCTCAGTACCGGGCGTATTGAAAAACTGAAGCAAAATTACGATATCAACATCAACTATGTCTATTTCCCACTCCATCCGGACACGCCGCAGGAAGGACAGAGCCTGCAGGAGATGTTTGGCCCCGGCGTTGATATTTCGGCGATGAGCGGCCGTCTGCAGATGTTCATGGAACAGGAAGGGCTGCCTTTTGACATCAGCCAGGAAATGATCTTTAACTCCCGCCTGGCACAGGAATTGGCGAAATGGGGGGAAGGCACTGCGCAAAGCGAACAGTTGAATATGGCGCTGTACCAGGCTTTTTTTGTCGATGGGCAGAATATCGGCGATGTAGATGTACTGCTGGGCTTGGTAGAAGCGCTGGGCCTGCCGGTGGAAGAAGCGCGCGAAGTGCTGGAGCAGCGCACGATGAAAACATCTGTTGACAACGATTGGCAGCATGCGATGAGCATCGGCGTGCGCAGCGTGCCCACCTTTGCCGTGGGCCTGAGCGGCGTCGCCGGGGCGCAGCCCTACGAAGAGCTGGCGCGCCTGCTTGAACATGCCGGCGCATCCCTGCGAACCCCATAAGGGTGGTGCAGCTTGATAATTAGCGAGGGCGGGTAAGGAATGGTTGTCCGTTTTGCTACCTTTAACAGTTCTCTGTTCCGTGACGAGGCGGGACAGTTGATCGCGGATCTCTCGTCGGGATCCGATGAGCAGGCCAGGATTGTGGCCGAGATCATCCAGCGCATGCGGCCGGATATCTTGCTGCTCAATGAGTTCGACTATGACGAAGCGGGGCGGGCGGCGGAACTTTTCCAGGCTAATTACCTGTCCATCGGGCAGAACGGCGCGGCCCCTGTGGATTATGCCTACCGCTTCAGCGCGCCGTCAAACACGGGTATCGACTCAGGCCTGGATCTGGACCAGGACGGCGAGCTGGGCGGGCCGGGCGACGCCTTTGGCTACGGGCTCTTCCCCGGCCAGTACGGCATGCTGCTCCTTTCCCAATACCCTATCGATTGCCAGGCCGTACGCACATTTCAGCATTTCCTGTGGCGGGATATGCCGGGGGCGCTGCGGCCGGATCGTCATACGGCCGATGTGTTCGACAGGCTGAGGCTGTCCTCTAAGAGCCATTGGGACGTGCCGCTGCTGATCGGCGAGGAACGCGTGCATTTGCTGGCCAGCCATCCTACGCCGCCGGTGGTCAGCGGCGCGGAAACCCAGCATCGTGAGCGCAATTTTGATGAGATTCGTTTCTGGGCTGACTATATCGACCCGGCCAGGAACGCCTATTTCTACGACGACCAGGGGCAGCGGGGCGGCTTGCAGGCGGGCGCGCACTTTGTGATCGCCGGCGACCAGAATGCTGATCCCAACGATGGCGGCAGTGTGCGCGGCGCGGCGCGGCAGTTGACGGAACACCCCTTGATTAATAACAGCGCAACGCCGGGCAGCGCGGGAGGTGCGGAGCAGGCGGCACTGCAGGGGCTGGCTAACACGCTGCACAAGGGAAATCCGGCGCATGATACGGCCGATTTCGGCGACGGCAGCGAAGAAGATTTCCAGACAGCGCCCGGCAATTTGCGCGTGGATTACGTTTTACCCAGTAAGAACCTGTCTATCCGCGACTGCGGCGTCTTCTGGCCAGAGACGCCCGATCCACTGTTCGCCCTGGTAGGCGTCGATCCCTTCCCGGCGTCGGACCACCGGCTGGTGTGGGTGAATGTGTGCGTATGACAGGGGAAACAAAACGGCGGCGCACGCCGGGCCTGCGCCGTGAAGAGGTGGCGGTCCTGGCGAATTGCCCGCAGGAAACGGCCGCGGGTCAGCTGCAAAACTACGCAATCCGTAAACCAGGCAGCTGCGAACTTGAACCCGTATACCTAATCGTCCTCTGGCCCGATCCAGGAAAATGGATTATAGGCGACCTCCCACAGGTGGCCGTCGGGGTCTTTGAAGTAGCCGGAATAGCCGCCCCAGAAGACAGTTTGCGGTGGTTTGACCAGCGTCGCGCCGGCAGCGACGGCCTGGGCGATCGTTTCGTCGACCTCTTTTTCAGAAGGCACATTGTGGGCAAGGGCGAAATTGTTGAAGCCGCTCCCTTCCGCTGAGACCAGCGCATCTTCAGCCAGCGCCTCGCGCGGATAGAGCCCCAGCCAGGTGCCGTTCAGAGGAAAGAAGGCGACGTCTGGTGACGACTCCCTTTTGGGGAACCCTAAACCCTCCTCGTAAAACTTCACCGCTTTTTCCAGATCTTCGACGCCAAGGGTGATCATACTAATTCTCGGTTTCATCTATGTTCTCCCAAGTAATGGTTCGGCCTATCAGTAATCGGCCAATTGCTGAATCGCTTCTACCCCGCGCGCCGGTAATGAAGCTGCCAGGTTATCTGCCAGGTCTGGCCGTCGTCATCTGAGCGTTCCCAGCGCCAATCAAGCGTATTCTCTTCAATATTGTAAAACACCATGCGCAGTTTGACCGGCTGCCCGTCGATGACGTCATCGGTGGCCAGGATCATCTGGTTGTCCGTCACGCCGCCGCGAAAATCCCAATAGCTGCCGCCGTTATCCACCCAGGTTTGCCGCCATTGGTCGAGCTGCGGGCTGTATACAGAGAGGCTCACTCCGCGCAAGTCTGCGGCCGGGGCGCCGTTGAAGTTTTCCTGGATAACGCGGGAATCGAGGATGCGTGTGACGTGGTTGCTGCCGTGTTGGTCCTCGCCCCAACTGACGTCCCATTCGCCAAGCCAGAAGTCGAGTTGTTTTTCGGGGGGAAGCTGCATAAGGTCGATCATCGTTTTTCTCCGTCAAATATGCTGGCCAGCCACTCAGCAGTCAGCGGTCAAGAACGGTCGCTCTCCACTGTCATTTTCAGCGTAACGGCTTCATCGTTGATCAGCAGTTGGATGCTGTCGGTCACCAGAATTTTGCAGGCGGGCGCCCTCTTGCCCGCGGCGGGCATTTCATGCTCTCCCCAGAAACAACCGGTCCAAATAGGATAGTCGGGATTCCCCTGTTCGAATTCTACCCAGACATTGGCGCCGGTCGGGGGCAGGGTGAGGAAACCGACCTGATCACCCGCATAGGGGACGCAGGGCATCGCCCAGCCTAATGGTTCTTCTGAGACAGCGGGGACAACAACCTGTAAACGTCCCATCTGCTTGGGATCAATGTTGCTGCTCACTTTGCCACGGTACTTGCCGATTAATGGTGCCATCGTTTTCCTCACTTTGCCGGTCTATCACAAGGTTGGCTGATTACCTGTTTCAGGATACGGGCAGCGTGTCACGCAGGGCTTGCAGGCGCCTAAGCAAAGCGGTGATACGCCCTTCTTTCAGGAGATTGTCCCAAATACCGGTGCTGAAGCGTTCGCCACGCACACAAAAGGTGAACATGCGACGTATCTGCTCGAGATCGGCGGTGGCCACAAAGGCATCATCAGCGAGCCGCGCCCCGTCTTCCTGTATGCTGTAGTCGCGGCTCATCCACATGGGCATGGACAGCAGGCGAAAAAAGGCGTCTACATCGTCCGCATAGACGGGGTAGGGATTCCAGGCGATGATATAGTCTCGCTGCACATCTTCAAAGCCCGGCAGGAAGAGCAGTAATTCGTCGATGCGTTCGCCGTTGATGGGTTCAGGGCTCACGCTGTGCCGGCCGCGTTCAGGCGGTCCATTTGCTCGCTGCTCAGCGTGATGTTCAGGGCGTCGATGTTCTCCTGCAGCTGCGTGGATGTGCTGGCGGCAATCAGCGGCAGCACAGGGGGATCGTTTTGCAGCATCCAGGCCAGGACCACCTGGTTAGGCGAAGCCTCAACTTCGCGGGCGACGTCGCGCAGGGTAACCAGGCGAATGTCTGTGTCTGTGCCGGCGTACTGGTCGGGTATGGCGCGCTCCGGTCGTGTGTAGGCGCCGCTGAGAAGCACTGAGTAGGCGAGCAGTGTTGTGTCCCGGCTGCGGCAATGGTCGAGCAGGTCATCGTTGGCGGCAAGCTGAGGGGCAAAGCTGGCGCCTGGCCGTGGCTGCAGATAGGTATAGCGCTGCTGTACGCAGCAGTACGCAGGCCAATCATTGGCCAGGCTGGCGCAGCGTGATTCTTCGAGGCGCCAGGCGCTGAAGTTGCTGGCCCCGATGTAGCGCACTTTGCCGGCCTGCTGCAGACGGCCGAATGCTTCCAGGGTCTCTTCCACCGGCGTTTCACGATCATCCACGTGGGCATAGTAGAGGTCGATGGTCTCCAGACCGAGCCGCCGCAAAGATTTCTCGCATTCCTGCTCGATCAGATCGGCCGTCAGGCTGGCGGGAACATCCTGATAGTCGAAGCCAACCTTGCTGGCAACAAATATCTGGTCACGGTTGCGGCG
The DNA here is from genome assembly GCA_963767495.1 of uncultured Chloroflexia bacterium. Lineage (GTDB taxonomy): Bacteria > Chloroflexota > Anaerolineae > Promineifilales > Promineifilaceae > JAACFF01. The sequence continues at coordinate 258,534 of CAVYDY010000003.1, read as the reverse complement.
TTCCTTGATCCAGGCGCCCAGGACGGGTTCGCTCTCACCGCCAACGCCGTTATCCTCCCAGTAGGAATAGATATTGGCTGTGTCGATAAAGCTGCCGCCGGCCTCGACATATTGATCCATTAAAGCAAAAGATTCTGCCGGATTCTGGCGCGTGCCGAAATACATGGCACCCAGGCATAGCGTACTGACTTCAGCGCCGGTGTCACCCAGGGATACAGTTTTCATGTTGGTTTCCTCCGCGAATAGAGCGCAGCCGCGGTTTCTATACGCGCCAGGCGCGCATGGAATGGGCGGCTACAAGGAATAGCGTGCCAGCCGCCATCGATCAGATTGACGAGCAGGTCAGAACAGTTATCATCTTCCTAGAGATTATATGATAAAAACGATCTGCACAAGAGAACATCATGGCGGGTATAGAAGGCGACGTCTGGCGTCAGGGATATGATCATTCTCCGGGTCCGAAACGAGAGCCGGCTTAAACCGGTACATTGTAAGCAGCGGCGCTGCGCAAGCCACGTATTAGCGATGCGCGCTGCCTTGATCCGCAGCCGCCCTTTTCTTGCTTATTTGCTCAATCAGGGTGACTGCTGCGCGGGTGTTGGCGTCGCTCATGACGTTTCTGGCGTCCGCAGGGCTCAACCAGGCCATCCGGTGATACTCTTTGGCCAGCAGCATTTGATCAGGTGCGAAAGTCTGCTGGCTGACGGGCACGAAGTACCATAGGTCGTAATGCCTCGTGCAGCGCTGTTTCATCGCGTTATCGATTTCGGTTATGGTGAGCAGCCTCGGTTCGCCAATAGTTGTCAACGGAATTTGCAGCCCCCACTCTTCGCCCATTTCTCTTAGCAGCGTTTCTTCGGCCGTTTCGCCGGCGTCGATATGGCCGCCGTTAAAGAGCCATAGATCACTCTTGATATGGTGGCCCACAAAGATCCGGCCTGTTTCGGGATCATAGGCAGCGAAATAGACGCAGTAATGGGAATAGGGGTTCTCGTCTCTTGTCAAAGCACCTTCTTGCAGCCTGTCGACGAATGCCTGAGCGACGAGTGGTTGATCATGCATGGCGGCAAAGGTCTTGATCTGTTCGCTGAGTCTATCGCCCATTGTTGCTCGTTCCTTGTCAGTGGAAAGCTGTCCGGTTCTTGGTTTTATAACGCCGTGGGCCCTAGCGGTCAATGGACTGCGGCCCCGGCGCGTGCCCTCTGCGCCACAGGATAGGGTACAATTTCACACTTCGTTGCTGCCCGGTAGGGAAAGAGGGTGTTTTGGAAAAAGAGATCAGGGATCGTTACAACGATGAGATTCTGCAGGAAGCGCTGCGCCGGTATGGCATCACCGGGGAAGTTCAGGCGCTGGATGGTTTCGAAAGCTTTATCTACGAATACGAGCAGGACAGCCATGCCTATATCCTGCGCGTTGCACACAGCCGGCGGCGCACGCCGGATCTGATTCGCGGCGAGGTGGATTGGATCAATTACCTGGCTGCCGGGGGCGCCGGCGTGGCCAGGGCTGTTTGTGCACAGAACGGCGCGCTGGTAGCAGAGATTCCTGATGATCGCGGCGGCCGTTTCCTGGCTACCTCTTTTGTGAAAGCGCCGGGCGGGCCGGTATGGGAGATGGGCGGCTGGACGGATGAGCTGATCGAGCAATACGGCTGTTTGCTGGGACGCCTGCACAGCTTGAGCAAGGATTACATGGTAGGAGACCCCGCCTGGCGGCGGCCGTCGTGGGATGATCCGCTGAATATGAATCTGCCACTGCTCGAACCAGTCATTGAGAAGCGGCTCGCGGAAGTCATCGACCATTTGCAGACGCTGCCACAGGAGGCAGACAGCTATAGCATGATTCATCAGGACGCGCACGCGGGCAATTTCTTTGTCGACGAAGAGGGACAGATCACGCTGTTTGACTTCGATGACTGCGCCTACGGGCATTTCGCCTATGACCTGGCGATGGTGCTTTTCTACGCGGTGACCAACCGCGAAGACGCCGCTGACTTCGCACCCCTCTTCTGGCAGACCTTCATGCGCGGCTACCTGGCCGAAAATGATCTGGATGCAGCCTGGCAGCAGGAGATTCCCTATTTCATGAAGATGCGTGAGATCGATCTCTACGCGATCGTCACCCGTGATTACGACAGTCTGCAGGGGGATGAATGGGTGGAGACCTTTATGAACGGCCGTAAGGAACGCATTGAGAACAACGTGCCCTATCTGCAAATGGAGTTTTAGTGGGGAATTCGGAGCGCGGAACTAAGACGCACGCCTACCGTACTTCTGTAGGACCTTCAACAATCTATCGTGGGGCAGGGCGAATACGGTGTTATCGTTGATGCCGGCCATCGTCTCGGCGGCGATCATGGTATTGACGATCGCTTCCTCGGTGGCCTGAGCGACGGCGGCGAACAATGGGTTGATCAGCTGGTTGGACAGCATGCTCAATTGGCGCAGCCCGCTGCCGGACGCTCCGGGATTGGCGGTCGAGTAAGCGATGAAGATATCACCGGAGGAGTTTTCGCCGAGACCGCCAACTTTGCCGATGCCGATAGGCACCCGCCGCGCCAGGCGCTTTAACTGGTGGGGGAGCAGCGGCGCATCGGTGGCCACAACAACAATGATGGAGCCAGCGCCCTCTTCGGGGGGTGCATCGCCGAACAACGGCCGTAGATCATCGATTTCACGACCAACGGGCGCACCGGCGATGGTCAGGTTGGCCCGCGCGCCGTGGTTCGCCTGAACCAAAACGCCCACGGTATAAGATTCCTCACCGCAAACAACGCGGCGAGATGCGGTTCCAGTGCCGCCCTTGAAGCCGTGACACACCATGCCGGTCCCGCCGCCTACATTCCCTTCCGCCACCGGGCCTGCCGCGGCTGAATCCAGGGCGTCATAGACATGTTGGGCCCTGACATGGAAGCCGTTGATATCGTTGAGACGGCCGTCGTAAGTCTCGGCGACCACGGGCAAGCTAAAGAGCGTCATTGGATTGGCGGGATCGAAGGAAGGTTGGCGGCGGCTCCAGGAGATCACCGCTTCGTGTACAGCGCCGACGCTGTGTGTATTGGTGATCATCACCGGTCCCAGCAGGAAACCAGATTCTTCCACCCAGGTCGTGCCGGTCATCTCCCCACAGCCATTGAGCGCGTACCAGGCGGCGAAGACAGGATCATCGTGCCGTCCGCGCGGCAGTATCGCCGTGACGCCGGTGCGCACCGGCCCCTGGCCGACCACCAGGGCGCCCTCTCCGCAAATAATCGTCGTCTGTCCTACAAGAGTTCCATCCACATCGGTTATGGCGTTCAGGGGTCCCGGTTCGCCGTCGAAAGGGATGCCGAGTTTTCGTGCTCTGGTCATGTCGCTCCTAGAGATAGCTGGTCAGGCTGCCGGCAAACCGGCTGTATGGCAGCTGTTTTGGTTCGCGGGTATCAGTATACCGCAGCTGGCAGGGCTGCAAAGGGGGCAGGATGATTGATCCGTAGGAGAAATAAAAAAAGCCCCGGGAAACCGGGGCAAACAGTGCAGTAAATATCTGGGAGCTACATCGGCATGGTTTCGAAAACAGAAACCTGGCCACCGTCGGTGAGAATAGGGCAGCCTTTGCCCATCTCGGTTGCCTCGGCGAGCGAATCGGCCGAGATAATCGTGTAGCCGCTGGGCGGGGTGCCGCCGACTCCGGCGGTTACACCCTCACTGGTGATCGTATTGGCCACGGGCAAAAGGGGAGCGCCGCCATCAACGAGATTGGCGCCAAGCGCCTCGTACCACGCGCCCCAGGCGGCCATTACGGCTGCCCGCTCTTCTTCTGTCTCGGGCATGCCGCCACCGTTGAACAATAGAACGAAGTTAGTCATTTTGGTGTCTCCTTGCGCTGAATTATTGGCCACATCTCTTGTGACGTAAGTTCAGTATAGGGAACAGCCTGGTAGCAATCAACGAAATCCTAGGTATCGCTAATATTATATGTTCTTAATTTGCCACCAGGGCCTCGTTGTTCTTATCGGTGAACGGGGAAACAGGGGCGGTGTGGATTCATGGATTCGGTCCATCACCCCAATCAGGACGGCCGTTATCCTGGCGATTCCGCCTGCTGGATCTCCCTGTCTGCTTTTGCCTGTTCACCTTCTGGAACATCGTTTGGCGCGGCGGTCGTGATCAGGATCACAGCGAGCACAATGATGACGACGGCGGCGATGGTTGTGGGGGTGATGGTCTCGTCCAGAATCAACCAGCCGAGGAACACGGCGATGACGGGATTGACGTAGGTATAGGTGGCTACCTTGGTCGGTGGAACGTTTTTCAAGAGCCAGATATAGGCGGTGAAAGCGATGATCGAACCGAAGACGGTCAGGTAGGCAAAGGCGAGCAGGGAGCGCGTGGAAAATTCGGCGACATTGTAGCGGCCGGCCTCGCCGGTGAGCAGCCCGGCCAGGAACAAGAGCGCGCCGCCGGCCAGCATTTCCATGGCCGTGGACATGAAGGTGTTTTCGGGTAGGGGCGCACCGCGCGAATAAAGCGAGCCCAGGCTCCACAGAATTGGCGCCAGTAGGAGAACCAGCAGGGCAAAGGTGCTGAAGCTGGCCGTGCCCAGTAGCTGTCCCGGGCCGATGAGCAGGATGATGCCGGCCAGACCAAGCAGCAGGCCGAATGTGACCCGCCTGCCGGGCCGCGATCCATTGAAGATCAACCAATCGAGTAAGGCGATCCAGAGCGGTACCGTGGCGATGACCAAAGAGGCTGTGCTGGATGGCACCTGCTGTTCCGACCAGGTGACGAGCCCATTGCCGCCAACAAGCAAGAAACCGCCAATGATTAAAGCTGACCGCCAGTGCAGCCGTCTGGGCAGCGGCACGCCGCGCAGGCGCAAGATGGTGAAGAGCAGCGCGCCGGCGAATAGGAAGCGGGCGGCGGACATGAAGAAGGGCGGCATGGTCTCCACGGCGACGCGAATGCCGAGGTAGGTGGTTCCCCAGATAATGTAGATGGCGGCAAAGGCGAGAACGATTGTCGTCCTGTTCCTGCTGGTTGTTGGTGCAGCACCTGCGGACATAGAGGCGATCCTTTTTGCCAGATCATATCCTTTCCTGGGAGGAATGCACTCCGCTGCTTGCTTCGTTGTCAGATTGCCAAAAAAATGGACTCAACCTTCCCAATTGAGGAGAAGCCAACGTATGACACCTGAAAACTATCGTGCCACGATGCCGGTGACACGCAGCTGTAACAGGACATCGCCGCATACTGCGCGCAGCTGCTCTTGTCAGGTCCGGGTGGCGAAGATCGCGAGCAGTCTCTGTTTTATTTGAAATCCAAAGTTTTACCGGGGCGCACGATAGACATTGCCTGCCAGACAAATATTGCAGGTGGGAACGCTGCGGTTAGTATAGAAAAAACCCGGCCTTCGGGGGGGCCGGGTTTTTGTCTTCAACTTGCTTGATTAGTAGCCGGAGAATAGGAAGTAGACAACATCGGTGGCACCGGTCTCGGGGGAGAAGGCTTCGACCGAACCGTTGGAGTTGGGTTGGCTGTAAACATTGTAGAATGTGACCTGCCAGGTGCCGTAGCCGCCGGTCCCGGCATCCGCACCCTGCAGGACGGCTGCCTGTTGGGCCATGAGGTTGCCGCTGCTATCCAGGAGCCGGACGATCACGTTCCCTTCCACAAGTCCCTGTCCTGTGCCGCTGACGACGTAGGGCGTGTGGTAAACAGTGCCATTTTGCGGATAGGTAATGGTGACCGAGGGGGGAAGGTGGCCGACATTGAGGCCTGGAATATACAGCTGCTGCCCTGGCGTCATAACGGCCGTGTTGTCCATACCATTTGCTAACATGATGATCTTGTAATTCAGACCAAAGCGTTGGCCGAGGGAGTAGAGAGTATCACTGGCGGCGATAGTGTAATACTGCCCGTTGACGGTGCCCATGGCGTGGGGCTGCGCTCCGCGATCATAGACATCATTCTGGTCGCAGCGGTCGATGACGTAGATGAGCGTGCCTGGCTCGATCCGGTTGGGATCGTCGCCGATAATACCGGCGTTGTAGCGATAAATGTCCTGCCAGATCGTGCAGTATTCCTGGGCGATCGAGGAGAGGGTGTCGCCTGGCTGAACGTAATAAGGTTCGGGGCTCAAATTTTGCGCGGCGGCGCTGCTGACAAAGAAAACGCCAAGAACAAGACCTACGGCTAAGACAAGGATTACTCGTTTCATCATTTCTCCTTTTCTTGTACCGGCTGTGACCGGCTAGTTACGGTTTGTCGTTATGTTAACTTAAAATAGCTATTTGACAATCTCTGGCGGGCTCTGCCGGGGGCTTTTTACCAACGACCAAATCGCCAATAAGAGAGCCAGCAGGATCATGCCAGCAACAACGATGAAGGTATTCTGCAGAGCTGCGACCTGTGCCGGGGCCAAAGCCTCCGTTGCGCTGCTGATTTGCAGTGGGGCTGCATAGTAGATCGTCAAGGCGGCCCAGAGGGCGCCAGTGATGGCGATCCCCGTCGTCTGCCCGAGGGTTCTGTTCAGGGCAAGCATGCCGGAGACGATGCCGAGTTTATCAGGCGGGGCAGTTCCCATGATCGCGCTGTTATTCGGGGATTGAAAAACCCCCATTCCAATACCAATCGGCAGGAACAGCAGCACAAAATTAAGCGCAGAGGTCTGAATATCCAATGTCGTCAGGGCTGCATACCCGATGAGCAGGATGCCAAGTCCGATAACGGCGATTGTTTTTGTGCCAAATCGATCGGAGAGAGATCCGGAGATCGGCGCGACAACGCCCATCGATATGGGGAGTACAGCGATCAGCAAGCCTACCTGGCGCGTGCTGTAGCCAAGGACGTTTTCAAGATAGAACGGCATCAATATCAGGCTTCCAGCAATGGCCACAAATGTCAGAAATCCGGTGATGAGATTGACGCTGAACTGCCTGTTGCGAAACAGTGTCAAATCGATCATCGGTTGTTCTGCGCGCCTTTCTACAACAATGAAGAGCGCTAAGAATAACGCCCCGAGCAGAAAGAGAACCAGCACGCGCGTATCGGTAAACCCGGCGCCCTGGCCTATTGTCAGGGCTGACAGGAAGGCCAGCAGACAGAAGAAAAGCGCGATCGCGCCGATATAGTCGAATTTTTGTTTGCCCTCAGGTTTTATATCGGGCACGAAGCGGATCGTCATCAAGATGCCCAACAGCCCAATCGGGATGTTCACGAAGAAAATCCACCGCCAGGAAAAAGAATCGATGATCAGTCCCCCCAACGTGGGCCCGATCACGATGCCGATTGATACCACAGTCCCTGAGAGCCCTAATGCCTGGCCTCTTTCTTCTGGGGGGAATGATTCAGTCACAATGGCCACGCCCAGGGCGAGGATCATTGTCGCCCCGACGGCCTGAAGCACACGGAACAGGATCAACATGTATACATTTGAGGCGAGACCGCACAAGAAGGATCCAAGCGTAAAGATTACGAATCCAATGGTATAGATCTGTTTTTTGCCGATCATATCGGCTAAACGGCCGACACTGGGCAGCAGTGTTGCCAGAGCCAGCAGGTAAGCCAGTACGACCCATTGGACTGTGGCAAAATCCGTTCCCAGCTCACGAACCAGCGTCGGTAGGGCGACATTGACGATGCTGCCGTCAATTGTGGCGAGCAGCGTGCCCATTGAAACGGCCGCCATCACATACCATTTGCGCGAGTAATCTTTCTCAGCGTTTTGCATGGTGGGCTAATTTACTCCCCAGAATACCTGGATGGCAACAAGCATGGCATCAGCGCATCGTACCTTCTGACCTACCAGGGGATGGATTGGCGGTCGTGGAAGAAGCCGCCGCTGGGACCGTCAGCGGGTAGGGTGGCCAGCCAGACGGCCGTGTCCGCGCCTTGCTCGACGGTGCGGGGAGCGGAGGAGCCGCCCATGTCGGTGCGCACCCAGCCGGGGCTCACGGCGTTGATCTTGATACCGCTGTCGCGCAGTTCCTGGGCCAGCACACGCGTGACCAGGTTGAGGTTGACCTTGGAGAGGCGGTAGGTGGGGCTGCCATTGCCCACGCTGCTTATCTCGCCCATGAGGCTGGAGATATTGACGATGCGGCCGCTGTCGCTCTTATGCAGCAGGGGCAGGAGCACCTGGATGAGGCGCAGGGGGGCGTAGACGTTGACGTCCATGATCTGGCGCATTGCGTCGAGATCGACAGCAAGTAGGTCGTTTCCTCTTTCCAGGAAGATGCCGGCATTGTTGACCAGGCTGTCGAGACGGCCGTGTTCTCTGGTGATGTCATTGACCAGCCGCTGGATGTCCGCCTCATTGGTGACGTCGAGCTGGACCGATCGCAGATCGCCGCCAGTTTCCTGGCGCAGTTGGGCAGCGGCCGTTTCTCCTTGTGCGTGGTCACGGCTGGCGAGGAGGACGGTATGATCTTGTTGGGCTAATTGGCGGCAAATTTCACGGCCGATGCCGCGGTTGCCGCCGGTGACTAAGGTTATTCGTTTCATGAGGTTAATTATCTTGGTAGGCCGGCGGCACGCAAGTGATTGGCTTCTTAGGTGATCCAGAGCAAGCCATGTTTTTCTACGGCGCTGCATTAGCGCGGAAGGATTCCGCGGCTACGGGGCGGGCAGGCAGCGTGATTATGGCGGGCCACAATTTCGCAGCCCGCATTGGTTAATCCGCAATCAAGCAGGCAGGGTGATCTTGAAAGTTGAGCCGGCGTTGAGGGTGCTGTCGACGCTGATTGTGCCGCCGTGGGCGTCGACGATGGATTTGGCGATGGCCAGGCCGAGGCCGGACTCACCGTTTTGCTGCCGTGACTGGTCGCCGCGATAGAAGCGGTTGAAGATGTAGGGTAGATCGGCGGCGGGGATGCCGGCACCGGTATCGGCCACGGTCAGCATGATGTTGTCAGCCTGTGCCGCCGCGGACAGTGTCACGCGCCCGCCTTCCGGGGTATGGCGGATGGCGTTGCTGACGAGGTTGTTCAACACCTGGGCCAGCCGTTCGGGATCGATTTCAATCGCGGACAGGGTGGGGGCAGCGTCTACCAGTAGTTCGATATTTTTCTTTGACGCCCGGGGCTGGAGACTGGCCGCCGTTCTTTGCAGCAGTTCTTGGGGGCTGACCGGGCGGATATTGAGCGGTAGTTCTCCGGCATCGGCCAGGGAAAGGATGCGCAGGTCGTCGATTAGGTGGCTGAGATGCTGCGCCTCTTTGTGCATGACGGCATACGTTTCCGGGGTGCCGTCTAATTTGTTGTCGCTGAGCGCTTCCGTGTAGCCGAGCAGGACGCTGAGGGGAGTGCGCAAGTCATGGGCGATATCGGCCGTCATCTGGCGGCGCGTTTGCGTGGCCCCGGCCAGATCGCTGCTCATCTGGTTAAAGGAAACGGCCAGTTCGCCGACCTCATCTTTTGTGCGGACGGACACCTGGATGCCGAGATCACCGGCGGCCATACGCTTCGTGGCGCCGGTCAGTTCACGAATGGGTTGGGAGATGGTGCGCGCCAAAATGGCGCCCAAAATGAGGGCGAGCAGGGCGGCTGCCAGGGCGCCCCAGACCAGGGCGCGGCGCATGCTGCTGAGGAAGTTGGCTTCGAGGGAACCGGTTATGTTACCGATACGGTTCGGCTGTTGGGCAAATAGGACCCAGCCTACATCTTGACCGTCAACCTCCACGGGGACGGCAAGCTGTAGTTCATCATTGCTGAACTGATAGCCCAGCGGATATTGGCGGCCGGCGAGGATCACCTCTCCGGCTGCATTGGCGACCGTGAAAAGGTCGAGCGCGTCACGCTCATGCGGACCCCCGCGGGGAGCAAAACGGGGCGGCCTGGCGCCGGTGATTTCTGCCCAATTTCCGTAGGTTTCATAGTATTCGGCGAGACGATTGACGGTCTGGCGCTGGTAGCTTTGCAGGACGAAGTCGTCGAAGGCGTTGCGTGTCTGGCTGCCCATAAAGATGGCAACCAGCAGGGCGCCGGTGATGCCGACGATAAGAAAGGCGAGGGTGAGCTTGGCGGCCAGGGAGCGCATGCTTATGACTCAGCGGCAAAACGATAGCCGATGCCGTAGACGGTTTCCACGTAGCGGGGATCGCTGGGATCAACTTCGATCTTGGAGCGCAAATTGCGCACGTGGACGTCGATGGTGCGCTCGTAGCCTTCGAAGGCGCTACCTTGCAGCAGGTCGAGCAGGTCCATGCGTGAATAGGCGCGGCCGGGCGTGGCCATGAGCGCGGCCAGGAGATCGAATTCCGACGGGGTAAGGTCGATGTATTTGTCTTCGACTTTGACGAGACGGCCGTTACGGTCGAGGGTGATGTCACCGGCGCGCAGCAGCTCCGCCTGTGGGGCGGTTTTCCCGGCGCGGCGCAGCACGGCACGAATGCGTGCCGTCAGCTCGCGCATGCTGAACGGCTTGGTGACATAGTCGTCGGCGCCCAGCTCCAGGCCGAGCACCTTGTCGTTTTCTTCGACCTTGGCGGTGAGGATGATCGTGGGCGTCTCCGCTTCACGGCCGTATACGCGCATAAATTCATAGCCGCCCATTTCGGGCATCATCAGATCGAGCAGGATGAGGTCGGGTTTTTCATCGCGGGCCAGAAAGAGCGCCTGACGGCCGTCGGCGGCGGTGAGCACGCGAAACCCTTCCTGGGTCAGATAGCTCTTGACCAGGGTACGCAAACTTTCGGTATCGTCGACAACAAGAATCGTTTTACTCATTTTTTGCTCGTCGGCAGCCAGCAGTCAGCTGAAATGCCAACCGGCTGACCGCTGAAACGCTCCCTATGATGCGTTGGCTGAAAACTCTATGGTGAGTTCTACTTCTTCTTCCACATCGGCCACACTGGGCACGCTGGGAATGGTCAGGTTGTAATCGGCGCGCTGCACAACGGCCTCCGCGGTGCCCTGCAGCAAAGAATCAGAGGTGACCGTCGCCGTGACATTGAAGGTGACCGGCTGCGTGACGTCGCGAATGGTCAAGTCGCCATCTACCGTGAACTCTACTGTGTCACCGGCGGCGGCGCTGCCGGATAATCCATTGACGGCCGTGGGGGTGAAGGTGATGAATTCGAAGTCGCCGGTGTCTAGAATTTCGTTCTGGATGGCGCGGTTGCGGAAGTTGTTATCCGTTGACAGGCCGCGAGCGTTGATCTGAATCTGGCCGACCTGGGCCGTGGAGAGATCGTTGAGATCAACGGCGATTTCACCGGCAACCTGATCGGTGACGCCGACGACGGTAACGGGATTACCGCGCAGCAGTTCGTCGAGTTCGAAGCGTACTTCGGACGCGCCGGAGTCAATCGTATAGACGGTCGCTTCGGCCGCGGAGGGGGCGGCTTCATCCGCGGCGGGCTGCTGCTCGACAGGCGCCGCTTCTAATTCACTGCTGGGGGCGGCCGGTTCGCTGAGTATGCCGCAGCCAGTCACGGCCAAAGCGATGAAGATGAGAATTGATGTGGATATAAGTGCTCTTGTTGTCACAGCTGTTGCTCCTATTGGTAAGCGGGTCGGCATTTCAACATGTCAGCTGACCCGCTTGCTTGTCATTTATAGTCTACGCTAACAAGTTTAAGAAGATTGGTAGGAATTGTTCAGAAAATGTTAAGAAGAGGCCTGGGTGCAGGATAGGCGTGGACTGGGCGTAGAGAACCTAGTGAAATACACAGACCCCGCTGGTCTTGAAGAACAGCGGGGTCTTAGAGGGAGGGCTCACTAAAGATATCAGGCGCCGAAGGCGGGGGCGTTTCGGAAATTGCGGAAGGGGTTGGCTGTCTCACCCTCTTCGTAGCCGTCACTGGGTTCGGGGGCGCCGTGATGCCCGTGGAAGCCGCCACGGCCGCGGCCGAAATCGTGATGGCCACCGAATTTACCACGCATGGCCGTCCGGCTTTCAAGCTGCTCCAGAACGAGATCAGCCTGTTCCTGGGTGATGACATTATCGGTAACGGCTTGCTGTACAGCCGTTTGCACAGCCGCCTGCATATTTTCCTGCAGTTCAGCCGGGGTGATGTTGGCCAACAAGTCGCGCAGCGACCCCGCTTCACGGGCCGCTTCGAATTCCTCAACTGTGAGGCCGAAGGCTTCGGCCAGCAGTGCTTTTTGATCGAGGTACCCTTTGAGCGCCTGCATGGCGATCATGGTGTTGGCCTGGTCTCTGGTCAGATAGCCATCTTCAACAGCCTGGGCAAAACGATCGGCGGCTACTTTTTGGCGGGCCTCTTGCAGCTCTTCAACTGTTATGCCCAACGCCTCGGCCAGCGCTTCATCGTTGGCGGCCCCGTTATAACGGCCGTGAAACTTATCGTGCCCGTGGGAACCAGCGCGGTCGAAGGGTATCGCCGGGCGCGCGGGGTCTTCCGGGGTTGTGTCATCCTGCGCGAAGACGGCGATGACGCCGATAGACATGACCAGCACAGCAATCAGGGCGATAACTGCTGTTTTCGTCCATCTGTTTTTCATACCTTTTCTCCTTGTCGATAGTGAGTTGGCGCGGGTTTGGCGCCCACGATACCACTATGATAAAGAAAACGTGTTCAGAAGTTGTTAAGAAGCGGTTGGTAATTCATTAACGTGGCGTTGTTCGCCGGCAGCCGTACCCTATTGACCAAGAGGGCATTGTACGCCTGTACAGCCCTGCTTGTGCCCCGAAGCACGATGGCAGGGCGGTTTCCGTTTGCTAAACTGGTTTCAACATTGAACAAAAGAGGAAAATCATGAAAACAGAAAGCAAGAGTATCTCCACGATGATCAGTTTTATACTCCGCGCTGTGGCTATGGCGATGGCCGTGGCGGCTATTGTGCTGGGTGTTCTGGGAGCAGTCGATACGGGTACGCTTGTTACGCTGCTGAGCATTGGTCTGTTCACGCTGGCGTTGGACGCACTGGATCGTGGGCCGCAGCCGGGGTAAGCACGAAAACAAAAAACAGAAAATGGAAGGAACGAAAAAGACCTCGCGGGTCCTAATCCGCGAGGTCTGAAAAAGGGGGAGGAGAAAGAAGCTGTCTGCTTATTAGGCACCGAAGGCGGGCGCGTTCTGGAAGTTAGCGAAGGGGGAAACAGCGCTGCCATCTTCGTCAACCTGCGGGGCGCCGCCGAAACCGCGGAAACCACTCTTCCCGCCGCGGAAGCCACCTTTGCCACCAAATTTACCCATCATGCCGGCGCCTTCAGCAAGCTGCTCAGAAATGAGCTGCGCCTGTTCGGCGGTGATGTCGCCGGCTGCCAGAGCTTCTGCTATGGCAGCTTCTGTGGCTGCCTGCATCTGTTCTTGTATGGCGGTCGGGTCAAATTCGACAGCGGACAGCAGGTCGCGCATCGTGCCGTCTTCACGGGCTGCTTCGAGTTCCTCGACAGTCACACCGAAGACCCGGGCCATGATCGCTTCGTGGTCGATGTACTGTCTCACAGCCTGCATCGCCTGCATGCTGTCGACCTGCTCTTGAGTCAGGGTACCGTCTTCAACCGCTTGAGCGAGGCGGTCGGCCGCGACCTGATCTCTGGCTGCCTGCAGTTCTTCAACCGTAATGCCCAGTGATTCAGCCAAGGCTTCATCACCGCCGCCGCCAGAACCATGATGGCCACGATGTCCGCCGAATCCGCCAGGACCAAAGGGGATCCCCGGTCGGCCGTCGTTATCGGGGACCGTGTCTTCTTGCGCAAAGGCAGCGACCGCTCCCAGGGACATGACCAGAACTACTATCACGCCTACTACCATTGTTTTCGTCAATTTCTTACTCACTTAATTACTCCTTACACTATTGATGCACAGCGAAGCGGAATTGCCCGCTGTTCGATTTGTATGGATGTATCTTAAGGGAGAATTGTTCAGAACTTGTTAACAGACGATTTGTAAGTTGTTTAGGTCTGGTGGATCAGTGACCGATACGAAAGATGACATTTAGATAGAGGTTTTTGACTCCCAGGCTGTCGAGAGGCAATTGTTCGACGTGGTTGTCGATGACACCGGGTGGGTATATGAGGATGATAGGAAATTCAGCGGTAATATGGCCCGTGCCATTGCAGCGGACACATTCGAAACCGCCGATGCCGCCACGGCCACTGCAGAGAGAGCAGACCATCTGCGCCGGCACGCGCAGGCGAACTCGTCCGCCGCGCAGGGCCTGACGCGGGCTGAGAATGATCTCCACGGTGAGGCTGGCCAGCGGATCCATTTCCGGCCGCGCGGGGCTGTAGTTGCGCCACAGTTGGTCGAGCAGTTCCTCGAAGGAAGGGCCAAATGTTTGGAACGAGCGTGTGAGAGACAGATCGTCGAAGATCAGTGGTTGTTCCTTGGGAATGAGTGGTTCTGGCCGAACACGGGGCGGGCGTAGTGGTTCGGCGGTTGCTCGGCCCCCCGAGATACGCGGTCCGGCGGGCCTTCTCTCGCGGTCGTATCTAATGCGCCGCGACGGATCGCCGAGCACCGCATACGCTTCCTGCAAATCAAGAAAAGGTTTGCTGTCCTGCCCGTAATAATCTGGATGGAGATCTTTGGCCAGGCGCCGGAAAGCGCGTTGGATCTCATCCTGGGTGGCGTCTGTGGCGACACCCAGGATGAGATAGTAATTCTTGCGCGGCATCAGACTGCTTTGACGGCGATCCTACGTGCCTGCGCCTCCGGTGCCTTGGGCAAGCTCACGCGTAGAACACCATTACTCAAGCTGGCTGCGATATTGTCGCGATCAATTTCATCGGTCAGGGTGAAGCTGCGCTGGTAATCGCCGACCCCGTATTCGCCATGTACCAGCTCGTAATTCTCGGGCATGGCGGCATGGTCAGAGATATAGCCGCTAATCGTCAGGACATCCTTGTCGAGCGTGATATCGATATCCGTTTCAGCCACACCGGGTATGTCGGCCAAGATGATGATGCCCTCCTCCACACTGTAGATATCTACCTGCGGCAGATAGACGCGGGAGGCACGCGTGCGTTCCGCACCATTGGCAACTTCCACTTCTCGTTTTTGTGTTTGTAATTCGTCGGTCATGGGTTGGTCTCCTCAATTTGTCAGGCGAACTTTTTCCTGCAGCCGCCGCATGGGGGCTGCCCTGCATGGTTAAGTTCGCTGTTAGCTATCCTGTTTGCACTTCAATTTGCTTTGGTTTTTCAGCTTCGGCGCGCGGTAGGTTCATTTGCAGGACGCCATTTTCGGCCGTAGCGGTGACGCCGTCTTTGTCGACTGTGAACGGCAGCTGCAACGTGCGGCTGAATTCATCACAATAACGCTCGCGGCGGTGATAGTAGGCGCCTTCGGGCAGATCTTCGGGCGTGCGTGTGCCGCTGATAGTTAGTGTGTCGGCGGTGACGGTGATCTCCAGGGAATCGGGGGCGACCCCCGGTAGTTCGGCGGTCACAAAGACCCCTTCACTCTCGTTGGTCCAGATGTTGATGGCCGGAAAGCGCGCGGCGCGAGCACGCTGGAAGCGGGGCGACGTGCTTTCGAATAGACGGTCCATATCCCGCCGCAGCCGTTCCATTTCACGCCAGTTAAATGGTTGTCGAAACATGATCGTTTACTCCTTATATAGTTTTTTGATACCAGATTTGGTCGGCTCACGACCACTATTATTTATGGCAAATGAACGTAAGAATAACGTTAGCGGAAGCGGAGATTTGGAAGGTTTTTTAGGTAGAAGATCTTATTGTGGTGCCCGTAGGAGGCGCGCTGAGCGGTTTGTTTGGTGGCGGGTGATCTTGACCCCCATGGATTGATCCCTGCAGCAAATCTGCTTGCTGCCGAAGGATGCTTGCCGGAAGCGACGGAAGCGAGTCATGTCTGCCGCCGGCTGTTTTCGCAACTGGGACCATCAACTCTGGACTAATCGACTAGATACTATTTGACTTGACGAAGTCGATGACCTCATCCACGTAGCCAAAAGCGAGACAAACGACGGTATCAGCGCCGCCATAGTAAATGGCCAGGCGGCCGGTTTCGGCGTCGGCCAGGGCGGCGCAGGGGAAGGCGACATTAGGTACATCGCCGGTGCGCTCGTAGGGCGCCTGCGGGGCGAGTAAGTAGGGTTCGGAGCGGTAGAGCACTTCCCACGGCCGTTCCAGGTCCAGCAGCGCGGCGCCAAAACTGTAGACGAAGCCGTTGCAGGACGTAAGCACGCCGTGGTAGATAAGCAGCCAGCCTTCGGCCGTTTCGATGGGAATGGGGCCGGCGCCGATCTTTGTCGCCTGCCAGCCGCTCGTTGTCCCCATCACAAAGCGGTGGCGGCCCCAGTGGGTCATGTCCGGGCTTTCACTGTAGTAAATATCGCCAAAAGGGGTGTGCCCGTTGTCGCTGGGGCGGCTCAGCATGGCGAACTTGCCCTTGATCTTGCGCGGAAAAAGTACGCCATTGCGGTTGAAGGGCAGGTAAGCGTTTTCTAACTGGTAGTAGGTTTCAAAATCGTGGGTGTAGCCAACACCGATTGTGGGGCCATGGTAGCCGTTGCACCAGGTGACGTAGTAGCGATCTTCCAGCCAGACGACGCGCGGGTCGTAGGCATACTCAAATTTATTGATCTCTGCGATCTGAGGGTTATCAGGAATGAAACGAATACGTTCGTTGTCAATGGCCCAGTTGATGCCGTCGGCGCTGCGGCCGCTGTGCATCTGCATGCGCCGCGCCTTGTTGTCACAGCGAAACACGCCGGCAAAGCCATCCCCAAAGGGGACGACGGCGCTGTTAAAGATGCTGTTACTGCTGGGGATGAGATCATGGGGGATGATCGGATTACGCGCGGAACGCCAGAGGACGTCATTGTTTCCCTCCGGTCGATCGTCCCAAGAGATGTTGGGCAAAGCGGGAACAGTCATTCTTATAGCGTTCGTCATGGCAGCGCTCCTATGAGGATAAGAAACCCGGCTATTGAGAAGAACCGGGTTTCGACTAAAACAAGCTAAAGTAGAACCAGGAAGCAGCTCGAATAGTTATGCTTCTGAGCTGTGCAGCTGGGTCAACAAACCCTCCACGATCACATCGGCGGGCATGGGTAAATTGCTCTGCTGAAATGCCAGCATGTTGACCAGCGTTATATCAGCCATCATCTCCATCATATCCATACCGATGTCCCCATCCTGGTTTGCATCAAAGAATTCATGACTATGCGCCATCATCTGCTCGAAAAGCGGTCCCAAGACCGCGGCGCTGCGTGGATCGGTCATCCATTCGCGGATGGTGGATTCCTTATCAATAATACAGGGCAGATCAAGCGTCGATGTGAGCGTCGCCGTTAATGTGTGACGGATATCGGCCGATGAGGCGCCAATCAAGATATCAAATTCCCCATCTTCAGTGATCCACTGTTGGTATTTGGGATGGTAGTAAGCAAAGGCGCGGAAATCAAGCGCGATAGAGACAGTTTTTGTTTCGCCGGGCTGCAGTTCTACCTTCGCAAAAGCTTTTAGCTCCTTTTGCGGGCGCACCAGCTCGGACTTGTGATCGTGCACATAAAATTGAACGATCTCCTTGCCGCTGACGCTGCCCGTGTTGGTAATATCTACAGACACCGTCAAACCATCAACATCATTGAAGGCAGCGGACGAGAGGGTAGGGTTGCTGTAGGAAAAATCCGTGTAGCTCAACCCGTAGCCAAAGGGGAAGAGCACTGGTATTTCTTTGGCATCATAATAACGGTAGCCGATGAATATCCCTTCTCCATACCGTACAGTGCCCGCTTCGCCCGGCCAATTTATGTAGGCCGGGATATCGGCCAGTTTATGCGGGAAAGTTTCCGCCAGTTTGCCACCAGGGTTCACCCTGCCAAAGAGGATATCGGCAATAGCGCCGCCTCCCGCTTGACCCATCATCCATGCTTCGAGTACGGCGGCGACATCAGCAATCCAGTCACCCATAGCCACAGGTGCGCCATTGTTTAGGATAACAACTGTATTGGGTTGTGCTTTGGCGACCGCTTTGATCAGCGTGCTTTGCTGTTCAGTCAAATCAAGGTCAGGCCTGTCATACCCTTCCGATTCCTTGGTGGGGGGTAAAGCAATATAGAGCAGCGCTGTATCGGCGGACTGCGCCAGGTCTACCGCCTCATCGATCAGCTCCTGGCGGAAGGCGCCATCGACTGGGTAACCCTCGGCATAGCTCAGCTCGGTTTCCCCAGCCTGGTTCTGTAATTCCTTAAATGGGATCGCTACTTTGGTGGGGTTGATATGTGAACTACCGCCACCCTGGAAATGCGCTTCCTTGGCAGCATGGCCAATCAGCGCGATATGCTGCTGCTCTTTTAGCGGCAGAATGCCATTGTTCTTGAGTAAGACCATCCCTTCCGCGGCGATTTTGCGCGCCAGTCTATGGTGGGCGTCCACATCGAAGTCACCGCCCTTGGGTGTTTTCTGCGCCTTGAAGATTACGGACAGAATGCGCCGGACGGCCTCGTCCAAGACAGGTTCATCTAGTTCTCCTGCACGAACCGCCTCAACCACAGCTTGGACGCGGTTGTCTTGAGGGCCAGGCATTTCCAGATCGAGCCCCCCTTTGAGTGAGGCGACGCGGTCATGTACGGCACCCCAATCGGAGACAACCAATCCTTCAAAGCCCCATTTGTCCTTGAGAATGTCGACCAGGAGCGCATAGTTTTCAGAACAGAAGGTGCCATTGAGTTTGTTATAGGCACACATCACTGTCCAGGGTTGGGTTCTCTTTACAGCGGTCTCGAATGCCGGTAGGTAGATTTCGTACAATGTGCGCTCGTCCACTTCGGCGCTGATATTGAACCGCTGCGTTTCTTGGTTATTTGCGGCAAAATGTTTGATGGAAGTGCCCACGCCTTTGCCCTGGATACCATCGATCAAGCTGGCAGCCATCTCGCCGGCAAGGTAGGGGTCTTCAGAATAATACTCGAAATTGCGTCCGCCCAACGGGGAACGTTTCATATTTACGCCAGGGCCTAGCAGCACATCGACATTTAGGGCGATGCACTCTTCAGCCAGGGCTTCGCCCAGCTCGTGCAGCAAATCTACGTCCCAGGTTGAAGCAAGGCTGGATGCTGTTGGGAAACAGGTGGCCGGCAGGCTGGTCATAGTCATCGAGCTGACATCAGGTACGCGGCGAACACCATGGGGTCCATCGGAAACAAGCATCTCCGGCACACCCAACCGTTCGACAGGTACAGTTGTCCAGGCGCTGGCCCCAGTACAGAGGGCAGCTTTTTCTTGCAAGGTCATCTTTGCAACGATAGCTTGAATATCAGTCACGGGAGGCTCCTTCTTCTAAAAGAATTCGATTGCTGTTCAATAAGGGCGGACTGCTTGATTGGAAGAATTGGAAAATCACCTTAAACAGTTGAAAGGTCCCATTCTTCATGGATCTTGGGCACATCATTGATCAGGCGTTGGGTATAGGGTTCCTGCGGATGCAGAATCACCGCATCGGCCGTTCCACTTTCAACAACTTTTCCGTTCTCCATGATATACACATTGTCAGAAACGTAATAGGCCAGGCCAATATCATGGGTGATGAAGATCACCGTCATCCCGGCTTCGTCACGCAGCTTCATCAGCTCATCGAGGATGGTGGCGCGTGAACAGGCGTCAATCATCGAGGTAGGTTCATCCGCCACCAGGATCTTCGGATTCAGCAAGAAGATACGGGCGATCATTAAACGCTGCATCTGCTCGCCGGAAAGTTCAAAAGGATACTTGTTCGTCAATTCGGCGAACTTCAAGTTGACGAAGCTGCACGCCTCGGTCATCAATGCTACTTTCTGATCCTGGGGAAGTCTGCCGTCGCCGCGCATACGAAGGCAGTCCAAAAGAACAGCATCGATCTTTTGAAAGGTGTTGAATGACGAGAAGGGATCCTGGAAAATCGCCTGGATATTCTTCCAATATTCCTTTTTCTTCTTGCGCGAGCGGATATCGCGCTTTTTCCCCTGGAAGTAAATCTCCCCCTCGGTGATATTGATCAATCCCAAAAGCATCTTGGCCAACGTCGTCTTTCCGCTGCCCGATTCGCCCACGATCGATACGATCTCGCCCTTGTGAAGATCGATATCCACATGATCAACGGCGATAAGTCTTGTTGCCGCCAATTCCAAAAACTTTGGTAAGATCTTTCGTGCTCAGGATCACAGCTTGCGCTTGTTTTTCATCGGTCTTCATTTTTATAGATCTCCCTTAGTTCTGCTTCCGGTATGATGCAGCGGTATGCGCGGTCTCCGCCCGCCTCGTGCAGCTCGATAGACGTTACCGTGCATTCTGGCCGGACGTACTTGCAGCGCTCGGCAAAGCGACAGCCTGGCGGTGGGTCTTTAAGATTAGGCGGTACCCCGGGAATAGCCGTCAGTTTCGCATCGCGCAGACCACTCTCCGGCACAATGATCGAGCCCATGAGACCCCTTGAATAGGGGTGGAGTGGATCAAACACGAGTTCTTTTGCGCTGCCCTGCTCCACGATCTGCCCTGCATACATGACCATGATATCGTCGGTCACGTTGTAAAGCAGCGGAAGCTCATGCGTGATAAAGATCAGCGATTTGATGTACCCTTGATCCATTAATTGGCGCAGCATCTTGATGACCATCTTCTGTGATGTGACATCAAGTGCGGAGGATGGCTCATCAGCGATGAGTACGATGGGAGAAAGGATTACAGAAATGGCAATGACCGCGCGCTGTTTCATGCCACCTGAAAGTTCAGTGGGGTATTTTTGCAGCACTTCGGGCGGAAGCCCTAAGTGCTCAAAGCGTTTAACGGCAAGTTTGTGAATCTCTTTCTTGCTGACGGTTGGATCGTGTGCTTGAACAACATCCTGAATAATGCTGATAATCTTCTGGGTGGGGTTGAGGGCGTTCATCGCCGATTGGGGGATATAGGCAATCTCGTTGCCCAATACTTTCTTGCGAACTTCTTCCGGCGTCATCTCAGTAATATTGCGCCCGTCGATAATAATCTCGCCGCTCGTATAGTGCAGAGGAGGGAAGTAATAGCCCATTAGGCTGAGCGCCAATGTCGACTTGCCGCAGCCGGATTCTCCGGCGATACCGAGCGTTTTCCCTTTTTTGACCTGTAGAGAAACGTGGTCAACAGCGTAAATGTCTTCGTCATGCCGGGTGATGTATTTTGTTGTTAGTTCGCTAACATCTGAAATTGCATCTTCCATTTCAACAAGTTACTCCCTTAAAGCCGGATTGTATACCTGATCGAGGCCCGTGTTCATCAAGTTCAGCGAGAACGTTATCAGAGCGATGACTAAGATCACGGGGAAATAGGCCCACCATTTTCCGAGTAGATGCGCCGAGTAGATCATCGCCCAATTCACCATCAAGCCCAAAGTCGGCACTTCGGTTGTTCTCGGTCCCAGGCCTAGGATTGACAATCCAGCCTCAGCCAGGATACCCGAGGAAATTTGTAGAATCAACGCCATGACGACATAAGAAGCGATGAAAGGGAGAATGCTGAGGAGGAGGATGCGGGCGTTTGAATGACCTGACAGTTTGGCCATATTGACATGGTCGCGGTTACGCAGAGAAACCACCTGCGCGCGCACGGCCCTTGCAGTCCATACCCAGGCGGTAAGGCCAATCACCACGGCGACCGTCGTGGCGCCGCGATGTTCCTGCCCGATGCTGTAGGTAATCAAAATCAGCAGCACAAAGCCGGGGATGACTGTAAACATATTGGTGAAGAACATAATGACGTCATCCACCCAGCCGCCCATATAGCCGGCCATTAATCCCAACGTTAGACCGATCGTGGTGGCGACAAGACCGGCGACAAGACCGATCTTCAATGAGGTGCCGGTTGCCGAAACCAGCTCCGTCAGCACATCGCGGCCGAAGTTATCGGTTCCGAGCGGCAGTACGCGTACGTTGGGAATCTGGTTGACATTCACGTAATCAGTTTGTTGGACGAAGCCTGTCTCCTCCAGTTCACCCGTTTCCGCGTTTTCTGCGGCAATGGTCACGCCCTCCGTTGCCAAGAGTCCTTTGAGTGAGGCGTCGAGCCTTTTGAAGTAGTTTCGCCTGGCGTTCGTCATCCCGGCAATCTTCTCCGCCGGGTCATAATTGTTCACCCATTGGCCAAGGAGTTTTTCGGTATCCGCGCTGTCGATCTCGTTTTCAGGAACCCCATAGGCCACAAGCCATTCCCCTATGGCTGTTCGTTCTTCATTGCCCAACTTGCCGGCAATGCGCTTGGCAGCGGCGTCCTCCAGCTTAAGTGTATAGGGCGTGGAACCAATGCTGTCATAAACGCTCACATAGATCCCGGGTTCGAAGAAAGTGCCCTCACCGATGATGCCCAATGGATCAGTTCTTACGAAGAGAGGGTAAATGATCACGGTCAATAAGATGAACATAAAAATGGCAAAACCGATAACAAATCTAGTAGAGCTAAAAACCTGTTTGAGTGTATGTTTCATAACAGTCTCCTCCGATATCTATATGGGATTTCGGATTGGGGATTATAAGGAGGCGCTCCTTAATCAGACTGCGCCGATTTAATACGCGGGTCGATGACGCCGTATAGAAGCTCGATGCCAAAGCTTGTGATGAGCACCATCAAGGTGATGATCAATGTGGAGGCCTGGATCAGGGGGTAATCCTGACCTCTCACGGCAGTGAGAAGCGTCGAACCAATCCCCGGATAACTGAAGATAATCTCGGCCACCAGTGCGCCGCCGACGATGGTGCCAATCGCCAGCGCCAAGCCGGTGATCTGGGGCAGCATGGCATTTCTAAAGACATAGCGGATGATCTTGCCGTCTTTGATGCCCATCAGACGGCTATACTTCACATAATCCGAATTCAGTTCATAGATAACCATGGAGCGCATGCCAATTGCCTGGCCGCCGATGAGGACGATGACGATCGACCAGAATGGTAGTTGATAATGCATGAACACAGACCAGAAAAATGACGCGCTAAAGCTGGGAATCATGTCAAAACCATACCCACCTGAGGTGGGGAACCATTCCAGGTTAATGGCAAAAACAACCAAAAGAATGACGGCCATACCAAAGGCCGGTATGTTACTGGCAAAAATACTGGCGGGCATGACGATTTTGTCATAGCCTCCTCGATGATAAGCAGCCAGCGCGCCGAGCAAGTTGCCGATGATCCAGCCGACGAGGATCGCCGGGAGCTGCAGACCCACCGTCCACCAGATGGAAGATGCGATGATGTCGGCAACCGGCCTGGGATATTGGCTGAAGGAAATACCAAAATCACCCTGCACCAGGTTTCTTAAATAGAGGAAAAATTGTTCGTGCATGGGCAGGTTGGTGCCAAACAGTTCTGCGTACTGTTCGTAAACCCTTTGGATCCCAGCCTGGCTCTGCATACCCGCGGTAACCCTTTGGGTGATAACGGCCACGGGATCGCCAGGCATGAGGCGGGGCAGAATAAAATTGAGCAAGAAGGCAACAAAGAATGTGATCAATAACCAAATTAGCTTGCGACCGAAATACTTAGAGTACGCTTTCAATCCAGCACCTCCTCACGATTCATCTTTTTTATGATCCACTTTTTTTGAGAAACAGCCATGTTCCGTTGTTCGCGGAACATGGCTGCTAAGTTAAACTAGGCTTGTCCTTTACTCAACAAGCGTGATGTTATACAGACCTGCCATGCCATAGCCGCGGATCAGGTTCGTCGGCGGGACGGGCGGATCGGTGCCATCATCAACCTGCGGGAAGTTGGTCCACACCGATTCGTTCACCGCGTGGAACCAATCGGGACGGTACATGAGGGTGAAGGAGGGTACATCGGTCAGGTAAATCTCGGTCGCTTCCGTGTAGAGCGCCTTCAGCGCGTCCGGATCGGTTGTCAGGGGGATCTCGGCGATAATTTCGTCAATGCGTGGATTGACATAGCCGCCCCAGTTGCCGTTCCAGTTGCCCGAGGTACCGGCAAACTCACCGCTCATGAATTGGCGGACGCGTCCCCACGGATTGGTGGGGCCAGCGCCGTTACTCCAGACCATGAAGATGTCATAGTCATTCACGGCGGCGTCGGTAAAGATAGTCTGGTAAACGCCCCATTCAGGGAACTCGGACGTGATATCAATACCGATATTCTCTCCGGCGGCAGCAACGATCTCGATGGCAGCCTGCCAGTCAGACCAGCCATTGGGGCAGAGGGCCCGATAGGAAAGGTTCTGGCCGTCGATTTCACGAATGCCATCGCCATCGGTATCGACTATGCCGGCTTCATCGAGGAGGGCGTTGGCGCCATCGATGTCGTTGCCGGCCCACTGCAGGTCAGCGACGGCTGCCTGATCGTACAGAGCCTGTTCGCCAGGAGTCGGGTTCATGACGGAGCGCGGAACCTGCTCGAAAGTCGGGGATTGGTTGGTCATGGCGTTGGCGATGATCGTGTCATAGTCAACAGCCATGGCGATCGCCTTACGGACCACAGGATTATCCAGACCAGGGGAGTTCACATTGTAGTAGGCGGTCGGCAGGCTGGCGGTGATGCTGTAGGGCGCCTCCGGCAGGTAGGTGGAGACGGGAAGTCCCTGATCCAGCCACAGCTCCTGCACATTGGCATTGAACTGCTGGCTGACATCCACCTCGCCGGCCTGGAAGCCAACAAGACCGGCGTTGTTATCAGCATAGATAGCGTGGGCGAGGTACTTCGGCGGCGGCAGCTTGCCCCACATGGAGGCATCTTGGCCCCAGTACTCGTCATCACGAATGAAGACGACTTTCGTATCGTCATTGAAGAAGCTGTGGTAAGGACCGGATCAAACGACATCTTCACCGCCATCCGCTTTAAAAGCAGCGGGATCGCCGCCGGCGCGCTCTTCCAGTTTTTCGGTCCACGCTTTCTGGAACACGTAGGATGAGCTGAGGTAATTGGAGACCTGGAGCGGATTAACGGGTTGGCCCGCGTCGTTCAGTTTCGCCTTGATCAGGACTGTCTGGGGATCCACGGCCTCGATGGTGTCAATGAAATCCCTGTAGCCAACGCCTTGATTTGTCTCGTACAGGAGATGGGAAGCCCAGGTGTAGGCGACGTCGTCAGCGGTCACCGGGGTACCATCGCTCCACATGGCGGCGGGTTTGAGCTTGAAGGTGACTTCAGTCTGCTCATCGTTCCACACATAATCGCCATCCGCCAGCAAAGGATATTGCTTGCCATCGAGCGGATTGTTCATGTACGGGGTTTCGAACATGGTGACTGTGCTCGCAGCGTTCTGCTCTATGGCAACTGGATTGTTGCAGTTGGCAGAGTAAGGATTCCAGCAGACGACTGGGCTCCACTGGAACCCATTGAAGTACACGGTTTCATTGCGCGGCAGCTCCGTACCAGACACGATCACTTCTTCTGTCACGATGCGGGTGACTTCAACGGGCACTTCAACTTCTTCGGTTACCGTTTCCGTTTCCGTAACGACGCGGGTCACTTCAACCGGTACTTCAACTTCTTCGGTCACTGTTTCCGTCTGTGTTTCTGTGACCACGCGGGTGACCTCAACGGTCTGTGGCTGGCAAGCGGCAAGAGCCACAACGACTATTAACAGCAAGCCAATAAAAAGGATTAATCTCTTAGATATTTCAATCTCCCTTCGCCCCGTAGGGCTCATTCAAAAAAACCAACAACAAAAGATGTGTCATTTTCCCAATCGGGTCTTTTATCAAAAAGAAACCAATCTCTTTGCAGAATCACCTCCTTCCGAAATGGCTGCTCAACTTGTGAGCGGGTCAGCCAGTCAGTAAAGACGCTAGTTCATGTACGATTGATGGGTCAGGTGGCAAGATGGGCACCACATGACTCGCGAATAACCAGTTCCGTATCAAAAATAACGCGGCGCGGCGGCGTTGGGCCGTTCTCAATGACATCGAGCAAGATATTGACGGCCTCACGGCCGATACGCACGACCGGTTGGCGAATGGTGGTCAGCTGCGGCCGTCCTGAACCAGCGGGCAGTAGGTCATCAAAACCAACGAGCGCGATATCGTATGGTACCTGCAAGCCGGCCTCGCGGATCGCCCGCCAAGCGCCCAGCGCGAGTTGGTCGGATGCGGCAAAGACCGCGTCGGGCTTGGCTGCCAATAGGCGCTGCATAGCCATATAACCGCCCGCTTCGGTGAAATCTCCTTCGACGACTAGATCCTCCTGGTACTTCTGTCCGCGATCGTCAATTGCTCTACGGTAACCGGCCAGCCGGTCCACACCGGCGACCATATTCTGGGGGCCACTGATATGGGCAATGCGCGAATAGCCGAGGCGCAGCAAATGACTGGTGGCGGCATAGCCACCACTTAGATTGTCGACGTCGACGAAGCTGATTTCAGGATAGCGGTCCTGACGGCCGATCATGACCAGGAGTACTTCATTTTGGATCAGGTGCGGAATCAGAGGATCCTCAAATTGGGCAGAAGCCATGATCACGCCGTCAAAAAGAGTGGCGTTGGCGATGCGCCTGGTGAGTTTGGCTTCTTCCGATTCGTTATGGAACAAAAAAAGCGTCAGGCTGAGATCGCTGCCATTACAGGCCAGGGTGATGCCCTGGGTCAGGCGTGGAAAATAGGGATCGGCAAACAAGGTAGAGAAGGCGTGGGGCACAACCAGGCTGATAATGCCGGAGCGATTGGAAGCGAGGGCGCGGGCGGCCAGGTTAGGGCGGTATCCCGTTTCCTCAATTACCTGCCAGACTCGCCGGCGGACATCTTCACGGACACCAGACTGATCATTGACGACCCTGGAAACGGTAGAGCGTGAAACCCCAGCCAATTCAGCGACTTTTTCCAGCGTAAGGTTGTTCATAATCCCGCCCAGTTATGGGAGCGCTTCCAGTCTGTTGGGTGATTTGGCCAACTGCTCTTGTGATCTTGACCAAGAAGTGTACATATACGACAATATAACTGGAAAAATAATGATGCCTATATGGGAGCGCTCCCATATGGCAAAAGATTATCATGGTTTGAAATAGGTGTCAAGCACGAAAGCAGTTCGACGGTAAAGTGTCCGCTCAAAGAAGGTGGTGCCCTGCGGACGAATGCGAATCGGGCAGAAGAGAACGAAAGGTAGATGGCTATAGAAATGTACGGCAGGCAGGTAGAGCAGGAGCTGCTGCGCAATATCCTGCCGTTCCACATGCAGTTCGCTGTTGACCAGGAGCAGGGTGGTTTTTACGGCCGTATTGACAGCGATCGCACGGTACACGCGAATGCGGTCAAAGGGTTGGTGCAGCACAGTCGAATCCTGTGGACGTTCGCCCATGCCTATCTCCATTATCAGGACCCCGCCTATTTGCAGATGGCTTCCCGCGCCTACTGGTATCTCTTGAGCAGTTTCTGGGACGCCTACCATCAAGGCTTCATTTGGCTGGTGGATGCAGGCGGGTTTCCCGTTGACACGCATAAGATCGTTTATGGGCAGGCATTCGCCATCTATGGTCTCAGCGAGTACTTCCTGGCCAGCGGAGATAGGCGCAGTCTGGCTGTGGCCATTGCTTTGTTTGAGCGGTTGGAGCAAAAAGCTGTCGATCCCCAATTCGGCGGCTACTTTGATGCCTTTCATAAAGATTGGCGTTTTACAGATGCCGTGAATGTAGACGAAACGGCCGTTCCAACCGTTAAGAGCATGAACACGCACCTGCATATGTTGGAAGCTTACAGCAATCTGCTGCGCGCCTGGGATTCGCCGCAGCTGCGCGCGCGGCTGCACGCTCTGGTCCAGATTATGCGCGAGCAGATCATCAATCAGGAAACTGGGCAGATGAAGCTGCACTTCACCGCAGCGTGGCGATCACTGACAGAGAGTGTATCCTACGGACATGATATCGAGGCCAGCTGGCTGCTGGTCGAAGCGGCGGAGCTGTTGGGAGATGAGGAACTCCTGGGCGGGATCATCCCCACAGCCATACAGATGGCCCAAGTCGTCTACGATGAAGGGCTCAACGAAGACGGCAGCCTGCGCGATGATGATCAGAACGACGACAGGACGTGGTGGATACAGGCCGAGGCGATGGTCGGCTTCTTGAACGCTTACCAGTTGAGTGGGGAAACGCACTTTCTCAACGCGTCTACCAACTGCTGGCGTTATGTCCAGGATGCGCTGCTTGACCGGCGCTGCGGGGAGTGGATCTGGGGGCTGGACAGTGACGGTGCTCCCATACCCCGCAGCAAAGCGGGGTTGTGGAAGGCGCCCTACCACAACGGCCGTGCCTGCATGGAAATAAACCGGCGCATTGCCAGGCTGAGAAACTACAGTATGCGGGAGGCAAGAAATGACAGTTGAAAAAGAACCGCCCCAGACTATCGATGCGTATATCGCCGCTTTCCCGGAAGCGGTTCAAGAAAAATTGGCGGCGCTGCGATTGACGATTAGAGAGGCCGCACCTGACGCGGAAGAGACGATCACTTATCAGATACCGACTTTTAAACTGAACGGTAACCTGGTACATTTTGCAGCTTACAAGACCCATATCGGCTTCTATCCTGCGCCGTCAGGCATCGAAGCGTTCAAGAAAGATCTGGCGCCCTATGCAACCGCGAAGGGGTCGGTCAGATTTCCGCTGGATGAGTCGATTCCTTTTGATCTGGTAAGCAGGATTGTCGCCTACAGAGTCGCGGAAAATCTGAAGAAAGGGTCATAAAGGTCCGGCCAACTTGTTGATTCTGCTGGCGGACGGCATAGAGAGTGTGCGATGAAAGATGATATGTATCCCTTATTATTTGAGCCGGTCTTGAAAGATTATTTGTGGGGCGGGCGTACGTTGGAGAAGTTGGGGCGCACGCTGCCGGCGGAAGGCCCGATCGCGGAAAGCTGGGAGATCGCCGGGCATAAGGACGGCACGACGGTGGTGACAAACGGCCGTTTTGCCGGCATGTCGCTGACCGCGGTACAGGATGACCTCGGCCTGGACCTGATCGGCAGCAATAATGCCTGGGCGTTGGAACGGGATAAATTTCCGCTGATTATCAAGCTGCTGGATGCCAGCCGTCCGCTGTCGGTGCAGGTGCATCCAGAGGACGACTATGCGCTGGCCCACGAAGGGAATGAATTGGGCAAGACGGAAATGTGGGTGGTGCTGGACGCGGAGCCTGGCGCGGAACTGATCCTGGGGGTCAGTAAAGGGACCACGAAGCAAGCTTTTGGCCAGGGGATCGTCGATGGCGCGCTGGAGCCGTATATGCACCGCGTGCAGGTCAAGGCGGGCGACCATATCTGTGTGCCGGCGGGCACGCTGCACGCGATCATGGGCGGCATTTTGATCGCCGAGATCCTGCAGAATTCGAATACGACATACCGCGTGTATGATTGGAACCGGGTGGGAGCGGACGGCAAGCCGCGACCGCTGCATATTGAAAAGGCGCTGGATGTGATTAACTTCGCGCAGGTTGAGCCAACGCTTAGCCCGCCAACGTTGATCAGCAGCGACGGCGGCGTACGCCGCGAACTGCTGTGCGCCAATGAGTATTTTGTCACCGAACGGGTGACGCTGGCCGCGGGAGAGACATTCAGTGGTATGTGTGACTGCCGTTCGTTCGAGATCTGGGGCGTTCTGGCGGGAGAAGCCCGGGTTAATGACGTGCCTCTGCAGGCGATCCAGTTCAGCCTGCTGCCGGCGGCGTTAGGGGCGTTTGTGGTCACAGGGGCTGGCGGAGGGGCGACTTTATTGCGCACCTATGTCGCCGAACGGTAAACACACCAATTGTTGGATAGTTGAATGGTCGACAGCGTGGGGCACAATTGAGGGTAGAAATGGAGACGTTGACGCTTAACGGCAGTTGGCAGGTGAAACAGGCGCAGGAAACAGAAGGCGCGTGGCTGCCGGCAGTGGTGCCCGGCTGCGTTCATACCGATCTATTGGCTGCGGGAGAGATCCCAGATCCCTTTTATGGCGATAACGAACTACAAGTGTTGTGGGTGGGAGAAGCGGATTGGCTTTACCGGCGTTCTTTCAGTGTGCCGGAGGCGTTTCTTGGACGGAGGCAGGTACTGCTGCGCTTTGCCGGGCTGGATACGTTGGCCGCGATCAGGTTGAATGGGCAGGAGATCGGCCGTACCGATAATATGTTCCGCACCTGGGAATTCGACGTAAAGGATCATCTGCGCGCCGGCGACAATGAGATTGAAATACGCTTTGCTTCGGCGCTGCGTATAGGACAGGAAAAGCTGGCGCTGCGCTATATTCACAGCTGGAGTACTGACACGCACAAGCTGCCGGGAGACAATTATGTACGCAAAGCGGCCTACCATTTCGGCTGGGACTGGGGCCCCAAGCTGACGACCTGCGGCATCTGGCGCGACATTGAGCTGCTGGCGTTTGATAGACGCTTGAGCGATGTGCAGCTGACGCAAGATCACAGCCTGGAAGGGCAGGTAAGCATCACGGCGCAGATCAGCGTCGAAAATCCCGGCAAGCTGCCGGCGACGGCCGTCGGCACAGTCAGTTTAGACGGCAGCACGATCAGTGAACAGGAAATTATGCTGCCGGGAAATGAAGCAGCGCTGGCGTTTACGATAACAGATCCGCAGCTCTGGTGGCCGAACGGGCTGGGGGCGCAGCCGCTGTATGAGATACAGGTGCTCCTCCTGGATGGGCAGGGCGCCCTGGTTGATTCCTGGCAAAAACAGATCGGTCTGCGTACGTTGGAACTGGACCGGCATGAAGATGAATGGGGTGAATCGTTCCAATTCCGTGTGAACAGCGTGCCTTTCTTCGCCAAGGGGGCCAACTGGATCCCATCCGACAATTTCGTGACGCGCATCAGCGACGAGAAGTATTGGCGCCTGCTGGCCGATGCGGCGGCGGCGAATATGAATATGCTGCGCGTCTGGGGCGGCGGCATCTACGAACAGGATATCTTTTACGATTATTGCGACAGGCTGGGCATCTGTATATGGCAGGATTTCATGTTCTCCTGCGCGACCTATCCCACGTTTGACGAGGGCTTCATGGCGACCGTCGAACAGGAGGCGATCGATAATATCCGCCGCCTGCGCGACCACGCCTGCCTGGCGTTGTGGTGCGGCAACAATGAGCTGGAACAGGGGCTGGTGAGCGAAGAGTGGACGCAAATCACGATGAGTAAAGAGGATTACGGGGCCCTGTTCGACGAGATGCTGCCGGATCTGGTGGCGGCGCATGATCCGCAGACGGATTATTGGCCGAGCAGCCCGCACAGCCCGCACGGGAATCGGTACGATTGGAATAATCCCCGCTACGGGGATGCGCATGTCTGGGCAGTGTGGCACGGCAAGGAACCATTTGAATACTACCGCACATGCCGGCACCGTTTCTGCAGCGAATTCGGCTTTCAATCGTTTCCCGAACCACGCACGGTGGCGGCGTATACCACGCCGGAAGAACGGAATATCACCAGTTATGTGATGGAACACCACCAGCGCAGCGACATCGGCAACCAGACGATCATCCATTACATGCTGGATTGGTTCCGTTTGCCGACTTCGTTTGAGAACACGTTGTGGCTGAGCCAGATCGTACAGGGTACGAGCATGCGCTACGCGATAGAGCATTGGCGGCGCAGCATGCCGCGCGGCATGGGCACGCTGTACTGGCAGCTAAATGACTGCTGGCCGGTGGCCAGCTGGTCTTCGCTGGATTACTATGGCCGGTGGAAGGCGCTGCAGCATATGGCCCGCCGCTTCTACGCGCCGGTGATCATCTCCGGCGTGGAAGATCTGGAACGCGGTACGGTAGCGGTGCATGTGACCAGCGACCGTTTGACTGGGGAAAGCGGCAGCGTGCGCTGGCTGGTTACAACGGTGGGCGGCGAGACGGCCGCGCAGGGAAACTTGATGGTGACCGTTCCCACCCAGGCCGACCTTTTGGTAACGGAGCTTGATCTACAGGGCGTCATTGATCAGTACGGGGCGCGCGATTTGCTGGTGTGGCTGGAACTGCTCGATGCGCAGGGAATCGTGGTCGCCGAGAACCTGGTGACGCTGGTACGGCCGAAACATCTGGCACTGGAAGAACCGCAGATCGAGATGGTCTTCACGAAACAGTCTGGGGCGGTAACGGCCGTGACGCTGCGCAGCGAAAAGCCTGCTCTGTGGGTCTGGTTGGAGGCGGCGGAAGATGCCGTCCGTTTTAGTGATAATTTCATCCATCTGCCGCCGGGGCAGCCGGTCACGGTGACGGTGAGCGGGGTGGAACCGGGCATGCCAGTGAATTTGAGTGTGCGATCGCTGATCGACACGTATGGCAGATGAGTTAGCCGGCTGGTCAGCGGGCAGATGAAGGGCTGCCCGCTGTCCAAGATTCCGTAACAATCAGCGCTCTTAGATAGATGTTTTCCTGTTGCCAAACAACTTCATTTTCCATATAATAGAACATATTTTCTAATACAGACGCTGGGAGCCAGGGAGATAGAACATGGCATATGATGAAGATGTGGCCTACCGGCTGCGGGAGGCACTGGCTGATCAGGACGGCGTCACGGAAAGGAAGATGTTTGGCGGGCTGGCCTTTATGGTCAACGGCCATATGTGCTGCGGGCTGACGACCGAGGATTTGATGGTGCGCGTTGGGCCGGAGCAGTATGAAGCATGCCTGGCGCAGTCGCATGCCCGGCCAATGGATTTCACGGGACGGCCGATGAAGGGTATGATCTATGTTGATGAAGCGGGGTATGAAACGGCCGACGCGCTGCAGGCGTGGGTCGATCGCGGGCTGGCTTTTGTGCTGGGCTTGCCGCCGAAGAAGTGAGTTGGTTAGCATTTCGGCTGGTCAGCGGTCAGCCGATTGTTGACCTGCTAATCTGCGCGCAAGAGATTGCGCGTCACCATAGGAGCAACAAATGAGCGAAATAGAGAGTTTCAGCGGCTTCCCCGAAGCGGGACTGCAGTTTTTGCGCGATATTGAGGTAAATAATAATAAGGAATGGTTCCAGGAGAATAAGGCGGCCTACGAGGCGAATCTGTTAGCGCCGGCGCAGGATTTTGTGGCGGCCCTCGGCGAACGGCTGCAGGAGATAGAGCCGTCAATTTTGTACGACACGCGCACGGACGGCCGCGGCGTGTTGATGCGTTTCTATCGCGACACACGTTTCAGCAAGGATAAGTCGCCCTATAAGATCAATATCGCCGGTTTGTTCACCGACGGCCGGGGCAAGAAGATGACGCGGCCGGCGTTTGGCTTCCACATGGGGGCGGACAGCATGGAACTGATGGCCGGCATGTTTAAGTTTTCAAAGACGCAGTTGGCCGCTTACCGGGATGCCGTGGCTGATGAACAGTCGGGAGCTGACTTGGTGCGTGTGCTGCGCGCCCTCGGGGCGGCGGGCGCTTACCAGCTGGTGGGCGAACATTATAAACGGGTGCCGGCCGGTTATGACCCCGATCACCCGCGCGCGGATCTGCTGCGCTATGCGGGCCTGTATGCCCATCCGGCGGCACTGCCGGGAGATGCGCTGACCAGTCCAGAGCTGGTTGAGCTATCCTTTATTCAGCTCGCCGAGATGGCGCCGGTTTATGATTGGCTGGCGAAGTATGTTGCTGATAATTGATGGGGTGAACTTTTGAATTGGTGAATTTCTAGTGAGATTTGCTGCCAGGAGCCAGGCAATAGATTGTATGCCTGGCTCCTGCTCGTTTATTTAGACAGTTTGAATGCTTCGACTGCCTTCTTGGTTACATTGAGATGGACGGAATCGTAGTCGACGCTTTCAACGGCCGAAAGTGGAATGGCGATTTCTTTCTTGCCCCACAGGTGCCCTTTGTGCAGCACAAGGTGCGTGATCTCCCCGGTTTCGCGGGTTACGAAGAAGCGTTCAACCTCGCCAACGTGGCCGTCCGTCGCTTCAATATCTGTCTTGCGATGGAAAGCGATCTCTCCCTCCGGCACCTGCTCCACCGTTATCGGATTACCGTAGGCGGTCGTTCTTTCGAACTGCGAGACATCGACACCGTCTTCCCACTCGCCATCTTCTTCCGCCCAATCACCAGACTTCTGCGGCGCGCGCTGCACATATTCGGTCGTCTCGAAGAGCGGCATCTCCTGGAGTTCAGCCTCGGTACAGTCCAGCCAGATATGATCATCGCTGGTCTTGCTGATCAGCGACATGGCGACAAGGCGCTGGTGCAAGTGATCATCCTGGATGACAAGGTTGCTGATAATCTTGGTCAGGGGGTTCAGGGTAACGGCCGTCGATGTGCCGGCATGGCCGTCGGTGCAGGATATTTTGGCGTCAAAGGGTATTTCGTACATTTAGTTTCTCCGACTAATAGCGATTCAGCTTACCAGCATTCTAGCTGATCTGTTGGTTTTGTTCACGGATTGGTACAGTTTACGTATGTCATTGCCTGCCTTCAATGTGATTTGCTGTGCCCTATCGACAAGGAAGCAGGAGGGGGAATCGAGATAGGGTACTATTCGTGATGGTTCAGCTTGCTCTGACCGTCGCTCCTAGTCAGTATCATGAAGCGCTTTCTTGATCGCTTCCTCGGCTTCGCTGTCGAGTGTCGTTTGCAGCAGATGGCCATCATACTCGCGCAGAACCGCCATAATCGCCGCCGTGTTGCCTTGCTCAGAAAGGATGAAGAGCGCCGATGTGCCGGGCTGAATCTTGGCACTGACATCGTCGACAAATTTGCCGTCGATGCCGAGGTCCATCGCCTTGGAGACTAAGGCGCCGCCGGCGAGACCGAGGACAAGCCCACCAATGGGGAAGAAGATGGCGCCGATGAGTAAGCCGAGTCCGCCGCCAACAGCCGTGCTGATCCAGGTGCCGCGCGCGACTTGATTATCGACTTTAACCTTGCCATCTGCGTCTTTAACGACGACGGCGGCATCGTCAATGGTGATCAAGCCTTGTTTCTTGGCGCTCACCAGCGACTGGTGCACTTTTTCGGCCGTTTCCATGTCGTCAAAAGATAATACGGTTAAATTACTAGCCATTGTTTCCTCCCAGGCTGAATGGTTTTGTCCCGGTCATGCAGCTCATTATATCACAGCCCACTCGTGATTTTTTACCCTGGCAAGATGCTTTTCTCCAGCAAAATGGTGGAATCGGCCGTCTCTTAAGGTTCCCATAAGGTTAAGAGAATAGACTGTTAAAGCTAGCCGGCCGGTCATGCTTTATGATAAACATGGTTTTATTGATATGGCTCGGCTTTGTCCGGCCCAAAAGTATGGAATAAAAGAGGCATTATCGTGAAGAAATTATTGGTTGGTCTATTCGTAGTGATGGGAATTGTATTGACAATGTCGGTAGCCAGCGCGGCGCCGGAAACGGCTGTAGGCAAGGCCGGTCCTTATGAAGGCGTTTTCCACGGAACCGTCTATGCGCCTGATGGCAGCAGCGCGAACATGTCCCTGGACATGACGCACCGTAACGGTATCGTAGAAGGCACCGTGTTCTTGGGCGAGGGCCTGACCTTAGACGCCGGCTTATGTGGCACGGCGGCGATTCCGGCAAGCAGTGTTGTGGCCTCAGGCAAAACAGCGGCCGCCAATCCCAATAAATTGGCCGCCACGTCCGTTTTTGATGTCAGCGGCATCACCGTAAAAGTGAATCTTAACAGCCAGATAAGTGGCGATGAACTAGGGGCAACGGCAACAATTGATTTGCCCTGGTTATGCGGCAGCGACCCAGTATTGACAGGTACGCTGCACAGAGCTTAAGTGGGATGAAGATCTGTAGGGGCGCTTCGCGAAGCGCCCCTACGTAACAGGGAGAAAATAGTATGAATCCAGTAAGCATTCGTGAACTCAACACCCAGGTCCAGCAGGAAGCGATTTTTCTGCAGGATCTTTTGGCTGAAATCAATAAGGTGATGGTCGGTCAAGAGGCGCTTGTAGAGCGCGTCTTGATTGGTCTATTGGCCGACGGCCATATCTTGCTTGAAGGTGTACCCGGTTTGGCCAAGACATTATTGATTAAGACGACGGCCGATGCGATCCAGGGTGATTTTTCACGCATCCAGTTTACACCCGACCTGCTGCCTGCTGACCTGACCGGTACGCAAATATACAACCCGCAGACAGGATCGTTCAGCGTCCATAAAGGGCCGATTTTTGCCAACCTGGTTCTGGCCGATGAGATCAACCGCGCGCCGGCGAAGGTGCAGAGCGCCCTGCTGGAAGCGATGCAGGAGCGCCAGGTGACTATCGGCGACGAAACATTCGCCATGGATGATCTGTTCCTGGTCATGGCTACGCAGAATCCGATTGAGCAAGAAGGAACCTACCCGCTGCCCGAGGCGCAGGTGGACCGCTTCATGCTGAAGGTGAAGGTCGACTATCCTTCCCGTGATGAGGAACGCGTTATTATCGACCGCATGACCGGGGCGACTCTACCCGAGGCGCAGGCGGTTGTTTCGCCAGCGGATATTCTGCGCGCACGGGAGATGGTGAAGCAGATCTATGTGGACGACAAGATCAAGGATTATGTCCTCGATCTGGTATTGACCACCCGTGACCCAGCCGGGCATGGGCTGCCGGAGTTGGTGCCCTTGATTGAGTTCGGCGCTTCGCCGCGGGCCAGCATTAACCTGATCACGGCCTCCCGGGCACATGCTTTCCTGAAGGGACGTGGTTTTGTGACTCCCGAAGATATTAAGCAGATCGCGCCTGATGTCCTGCGTCACCGCATCATCACGACCTATGAAGCGGAAGCGGAAAATATCACCAGCGACAATATCATTCGCCGGATTTTGGACCATACAGATGTACCGTAATGAGCTAGTCAGCCGGTCGACGTGTCAGCCGATCAGCCTGGGGGCTGACGCTGACACGCTGACATGCTGAAATGCTGAGACGCTGAAATGCTAACTTCTGAGTTAATGAAGAAAATCCGCCGTATCGAGATTCGAACGCGGAAACTGGTCAACGACAGCTTCGCCGGCGAATACCACTCGATCTTTAAGGGTCGTGGTATGGAGTTTGACGAAGTACGGCCGTATCAGGTTGGGGACGAGATCCGCAATATCGACTGGAATGTCACGGCGCGCACAGGCGAGCCGTATGTCAAGCGATACGTGGAAGAACGTGAACTGACGGTGATGCTGGTCGTTGATGCCAGTGCTTCCGAAAACTTCGGTTCAGTGGAACGCTTTAAGCGGGAAATAGCGGCGGAGTTGACGGCTGTGCTTTCCTTTGCCGCGACGACGAACAATGACAAAGTTGGCCTGCTGATCTTCACCGACAAGGTGGAGCTCTTTATCCCGCCGCGCAAGGGGCGCAAGCATGTCCTGCGCCTGATTCGCGAACTGCTTGCTTTCGAGCCGCAAAATCGAGGGACCGATATTAAGATGGCCCTGGATAAGGTGAACCATATCCTGAAACGACGCAGCATTATCTTCCTGGTTTCCGACTTCATGGCCGACCCGCAGGGTTATCGCCGGGCGCTTTCGGTCACGAACCGGCGCCACGATCTCATTGCCGTCGATCTGAACGATCCCCTGGACAGCAGCATCGCCGATGTAGGTTTGATGGCTGTGGAAGACCCGGAAAGCGGGGCTATCGAGTGGATTGATACGGGCAATAAGAAATGGCAGGCGGCCTTCCATGAACGGATGGACAAACTGGAAAGTGACAAGACGCGCGTATTCCGGCAGGCCAGCGTGGATCGCATCGATATTAACACCGATGAGGAATATACCATTCCCCTGACGCAATTTTTTCAGGATAGATCGAAGCGCATCCGACACTAATAGCAATGCGGAATTCGGAGTGCAGACTATTGTAGCAACCTGCAATCTGCAACTACTGCGAGAATCTCCAAGATGAAAAGAAATTACTTACTTATCTCCCTGCTGCTGCTAATCGCCCTGATGATGGTGGGTGTTGTGGGCGCACAGGATGAGGTGACGGCGACGGTGTTGGGGCCGGAGAGCCCTTACAGCGCTACCGTGGGCGATCCCGTGGAATTGACGCTGGTGGTGACGCACCCGACCGGCTACCAGGTGATCACGCCTGAGCTGGGTGAACAGTGGGGTGATTTTGTGATCAGCTCCCAATCGCCGGCGACATCGGCGGATAACGGGGACGGCACGACAACGACGATAGTGGTCATTGACGCCCGGCTGTTCGCCCCAGGCGAGTTCAGCACGCCGCCGCTGCCGGTCACCGTGACCGATGGGGCAGGGCAGCTGCTGGAAGTAACGGCCGCTCCGTCGCCGGTGACGATCACGTCCGTATTGGTAGAAGGGGATACGACGCTGCGTGATATAAAGCCGCAGGCGGAACTGCCCTATGTCAATTTCTTGCCCTGGCTGGCCGGCGGCTTGCTGCTGGCCTTGATTGCAGGGATTGGTTACCTGTTCTGGCGGCGACGCCAGGCGCGCCTCGCTTTGGCCGCGGTTGACAACCGCCAGCCGTATGAAGTCGCCCTGGATGAACTGCAGCGCATTGGCAGCCTCGGATTGCCGGAGCAGAAGCGATTTAAGGAACATTACAGCTTGGTCTCCGATACGGTCCGTCTCTACCTTGAACGCAGCTATGAGCTGCCGATGATGGAACGAACGACGAGCGAGATCGGCCGGGAACTGCAGCGCACAAGCTTGGACCGCGCAACGAGAAGCCGCGTGAAATCTTTCCTCGAGGAAAGCGACCTGGTGAAGTTCGCCGATTACGTACCCAGCGAGGCAGATGCTTACGAATTGATCGCCCAGGGACGGATGATTGTTGAATCAACGAAACCCCTGGTGATCACAGGCGACGATCTGGATGGCGGCGCACCGCATACAATGGCTGCCGCGCGTTCTTTTTCAAGTAATGGACATGGCGAGAAATTAGAGGTGGGCGCATGACAAGTTTTCAATTCGCGAACCCCTGGATATTGGCGCTGGCGCTGCTCGTTCCGGCACTGCTGGCCGCTTACTATTTGCTGGCCCGCCGCGGCGCGAAACCGGCGACGATGCATCACCCGGCCACCGCTTTGATGCAAGGACTGCCCAGCTCGTGGCGCGCGACGTGGCGCCCGCTGACAACGATGATGCGTGTTCTGGCGATTACCTTGATGATTATCGGCCTGGCGCGACCGCAGTTTGTGCAGGGCCGGGAGACGATCACGGGCGAAGGTGTGGATATCGCGCTGGCCCTGGATATCTCGGGCAGCATGGCTTCGCTCGACTTTGAGCCGCAAAATAGGCTGGAAGCATCCAAACAGGTGATCAATGACTTTGTGACGGAACGGCCGTACGACCGCATCGGCCTGGTGATCTTTTCCAACGAGGCGTTTAGCCAGAGCCCTTTGACGCTGGACCATCATATGGTCAGCCGCTCGCTGGAACAGGTAGAACTGGCGGTAGACTTGGGACTGGAAGACGGCACGGCCATCGGCCTGGGTATCGCCAACGCGGCCAATATGCTGACCAACAGTGATGCCGAGAGCAAGGTCGTTATTTTGCTCACTGACGGCGTCAACAACTCCGGGCAAATCGACCCGCTTACGGCGGCTGAGGCGGCCAAAGCGTTAGGCGTTAAGATTTACACGATTGGCGCTGGCCGGCCTGGCGAAGTACCGGTACCGGTGCCAGGTTTGTTCGGCAATACGACGATTGCCTACCAGGAAAGCGTTCTCGATGAAGCGACTTTACAACAGGTCGCCGATACCACTGGCGGCAGGTATTACCGCGCCGAGGATACCGAGGGTTTACGCGCCATCTACGATGAGATTAACCAGCTGGAACAATCCCAGGTGGAAGTACAGGTTTTCAACCAACATCAAGAGCTAATGATCTGGCTTCTGCTTCCCGCATTGATCATTCTGCTGCTGGAAGCGCTGCTGCGCAATACGGTATTCCGGAGGGTCCCATAAGGTTACAGTCAGTCTGACTGTGGTGTAACACATAGGGAAAAAAGCTATGCAATTCGCACAACCTCAATTCTTAATCATAGGACTCGTTCTTATTCCAGTCGCAGCGCTCTTCTTGTATTGGGCGCGACGGAAGCAGCGCAGTGCGATCAACCGCCTGGGTAACAGCGCATTGATCGCTCGCCTGAGCGCCGACACGAACTGGCGCGGACGGCGCTGGCGTACCTTCTTACGTCTGGCCGCCTTGACGCTGCTGGTCGTCGCCCTGGCGCGCCCGCAGTGGGGCAGTGAAGTACGCGAGATAGATCAGGAAGGCCTACAGGTGATGATCGCCCTGGATGTGTCGCAGAGCATGTTGGCAGAGGACATCAAGCCCACACGCCTGGATCGGGCCAAATTGGAAATCGCCGATCTGACGGAGCGGTTGGATGGAGATGAAATCGGGCTGACGCTCTTCTCCGGGGCCAGCTTCGTACAGGTTCCGCTTACCTCTGACTACCTGACTGCGCTGAACTACCTGGAAAGCGCCGGGCCGGGCGTAATTTCACGGCCGGGCACGGTGATCGGTGACGCGATTCGCACGGCGGCCTCCGCTTTTGATGAGACGCTTGATAACCAGAAAGTGTTGATCGTGATGACCGATGGGGAAGATCGTGAAACAGACCCGCTGTCAGCGGCCCAAGAAGCAGCCGACGCCGGTGTGCTCATTTATACAATCGGCTTCGGTACTGCGGAAGGCGAGCCGGTGCCGGTTACGAATGAGTACGGCGAAGTGATTGATTACAAGCGTGATGAGGGCGGTGCGGTTGTCCTTTCAAAGTTGGATGAGAGCACCCTGCAGGCTATCGCGCAAACAGGCGGCGGAAAATATTATCAGGCGACGGCCGGCGGCCGTGAGTTGGACAGTCTCTTGGGTGAGATTGACGACTTGCAGCGCGCACAGCTGCAGAGCCGTTTTGAAACGACCTATATTGAGCGTTTCCAGATATTCCTGGCGCTGGCTTTGGCCGCGCTGATCCTGGCTGAGTTTATCCCCGACCGTAAAGAGGGCAGCCGCGAGGAAGCACGGGTTTCCGTGACACGGCCGCAGGTTTTGTCGACCAGCCAGGTAGCCGATAGCGCCTAGTCACTCAGTCGATAGTCAACCTATAAGACGCAGGATTCTATGATCATGTTACGAAATAAGAAATCAAGCACATTCCTTCTCCTGGCGCTGATGGCGCTTGTGCTGCTGGCGACGGCATGCACGACATCGAAGGCGGAGAAGCTTAACAAAGAAGGCAATGACGCCTATTCCGAACAGGCGTACCAGGACGCATTGGTCGCCTACCAGACGGCGCAGATTGAAGATCCGGAACTGGCTGAGCCGTACTATAACGCGGCGAATACGCTGTACCGGCAGGGGGCCTATGCCGCCGCGTTGGAACAATTACAGATGGCGCTGAGTTTCGCCGATGAAGAATCGTTAGCGCAGTCCGGGCTCTACAACCTGGGCAACACCTCCTATAACCAGCAGGATCTGGAAACGGCCGTGGCTTCTTATACGCACTCTCTTCTGCTCAATCCAGATGACCAGGATGCCAAGTACAACCTAGAACTGGCCCTGCAGCAGCAACAGCAGCAGCAAAACGAAGAGCAGCAGGAAGAAGAACAAGAGCAAGAAGAGCAGGAACAAGAGGAATCTGAAGAGGGCGAAAGCGAAGAGGAAGAACAAGACCAGAACGGCGAGGGCGAGGAAGAACAGCAAGAAGAGCCCCAGGAAGGTGAAGGGGAAGAGCAGCAGGAGTCTGAGTCCGAAGAAGGACAGGAGTCTGACGAGGGGCAAGAAGGCGAAGAAGAACAGCAGGAAGAGCCTCAAGAAGGTGAGGGCGAAGGCGAAGAAGAGCAAGAGCCGCAAGATCAACAAGGTCAGGGCCAGCCTGAAGAGGGCGAACCAGACGAGAACCAGGAAGGGCAGTTGAATGAGATGCCCCAGCCGGGCCAGCGGATGACGGAAGAACAGGCAAAGCAGCTGCTGGCAGCGATCGCCCGCGACGGGCAGACACTGCAGGAAAAGCTGGGCCAGATTTTCGCTGTACCCTGGACGCCGCCGGTACAGGATTGGTAGTCAACGGCAAACAGTCAACAGAAAACAGTCAATGGAAGACAGAAAACGAAAACTGGAATGGCTGATAGAGTAACTATGAAGAACAAGAAACTTTTATTCACATCGATTATTGCGCTGCTGGTATTGGGGATTATGGTCCTGCCGGCGCTGGGACAATCCCCGGTGACGGCGGAAGTGGATCGTAATTTCCTGAGCACCGACGAGACGCTTGTGTTGACGGTGGCGATTGATACGAGCCTCGGGGATGCCTCACGGCCGGTGCTGCCGACGATGAATGATTTCCAGATCTTGGGCAGCAGCAGCGGCACACAGATCAGTGTCATCAACGGCGATATGACGGTGCAGGCGACGTACAGCTACTCGCTGCGTCCGCTGAGCGCCGGCACCCTGGTCATCGACCCTATCGTGGTACAGATCAACGGCCAGGCGTTCAGCACCGAGCCTATTGCGCTTGAGGTCACACAGGGCACAGGGCAGGTTCAGCCGGCGCCGAACCCCGGCCTGCCGTCACGGCCCGGTTCACTGGGGGCATTCCCCACGATTCCAGGGTTCCCGAACTTGAACCAGCTGCTGCCGCCCGGCTTCCAGACGATGCCTGGCGCCCCTGGGGGGCAGGCTGCGCCGCCGCTGGATCCGGCGGATATGCCCACGGAATTGGAAGGGCAAGATTACTTTATTGAAGCGGACGTCAATAATCCATCACCCTATCAGGGTGAAGAGATCGTCTATAACTTCCGTTTCTACCAGGCGGGCAGTTTGTTCGACCAGCCAAGTTATACGGCGCCATCCTTCACTGGATTCTGGAGCGAAGAACTGTCTGACCAGCAGACGAATTATTCCACGGAAGCGGCGGGACGGCCGTACCGGGTGACGGAACTGCAGACAGTCCTGGTGCCAACGGTTACCGGTGAGGTAACGATTGAACCGGCCGGCCTATCTATCCCCGGAGATTTCTTCGACAGCGGCATTGAACTGCAAACGCAGCCAATCGCCCTGAATGTGCAGCCTTTACCGGAAAATGCCCCGGACAGTTTTCGCGGCGCGGTGGGCCAGTTCGACATCGAGGCGTGGACGGATGTGCAGCAGATAGACGCGGATGATACGGTGACGCTTTCGGTCGCCATCACCGGCGCCGGTAATCTGGAAACAATGCCCGATCCGGTGTGGACAGAAGGAGACGAATGGCGCGCCTTTGACAGCGAAGCGACGGTCAATTCGCAGTTTATAGACGGCCGGCTGCAGGGATCACGGACATACGAGCGCGTGCTTGTGCCCACAGAAGGGGGCGACCTGCTGCTGCCGGCGATTGAATTCAGTTATTTCAACCCGCAGACGGAAAGTTACGAGACGAAAAGCACGGAGCCGATCATCATCAATGTGACGGGTGCGGCAGCAGCGGCAGTGCCAACGGCACCGCTCGCACCGGGCACCGCGGCGCCGCAAACAACGTTGGCCGCCCCGGGCGCATCGGATCTGCGCCCAATCAAGAGCTCGACTGAGTTAGGAAGCGGAGCCGTGGGCATGCCGCTGACGGAACAGAGTGGTTACTGGCTGTTGTGGGCCGTTCCTCTGCTGCTGCTTGTCGGTCATTTCGGATGGAAGCGGTATGCGCAGCAGCGGCTGGATACGGCCGATATGCGGCGCAGCCGCGGAGCCGCTGGTAAAGCGCAAAGGGCGCTCGCCCAGGCTCAGAAAGAGGGCCAGAGTCAGGAGGCCGCCGGCCCCATCTTGAACGGCTACCTGGGAGAGAAACTGAACCAACCGGTCGCCGGCCTGTCGCAAACACAGCTGGCCTCCCTGTTGAGCGCCAACGGCGTGGACAGCGATTTGACGGCGCGCGTGCAAAACATCTTGATGCTCAGCGAAATGGGGCGGTATGCGCCATCAGAATTATCCTTGCAAGGCGGGGACCTGTGGAGCGAGACGGCGGCGGTTATCGGCGAGCTGGACAAGAATCTGGTCACTGATCAGGTAGTGACAAAAACGGAAAACTAGTCATGAAAAGAAATGCATTAATTATCGGCATAATCGGCATACTGATGCTGCTGGTTCTGGCCGGCGGGATCATCCTCCTCAACGACAGCGTAACGGCCGATGCGGCGACAGTAGATGCCGCCAATCAGCTGTATGTGTCCGGCCACTATGGCGAGGCGGCGCGCATTTACGAGCAAGAGCTTTCACGCGGCGTGGAAGACAGCACGGTTTACTTTAATCTGGGCAATGCGTATTACCAGCAGGGTGATATGGGGCGCGCGGTATTGAATTTGCAGCGTGCGCAGCAGTTGGCGCCGCGGGATGCGGATATCCAGGCGAACCTGGAGCTGGCCCGCCAGCAGACGACGGAACTGTTCGCCGAAGAGCCATCCGGTCCGGTGGCCGTGCTGGCCGCAGTCACAAGTTGGATGAGTCTTAATGAGACAGCGATATTCGTGCTGATCTTGTGGTTCTTCCTGGGCTTCTTCATGCTGGCTTATCGTGAAGTGAGCGGACCCCGTGGGCGGCGCGTGACGCAGACGCTGGCCCTGGTGGTCTTGATTCTAATGCTCTTGGCCGGTGTGTCCCTGGCCAGCCGCAGCTTCTTGCAGCAGACACAGCCGCCTGGCGTGGTTGTTATCCCATCGGTGGCGATCAGTGATAGTCCAGGAACAGGAGCTGATTCGGGCTATCGTTTGAACGGCGGCACGAAGGTGCATGTCATTGACCAGCAGGGGGATTGGATCCGCCTTGATATGCCGCTGGGCGCCGGGGAGACGTGGGTGCCGGCGGACGCGGTGGAGCCGCTCTAATCGGATAGTTTTCAAGAAATTATCAATAAAACCAAATAATTTCTTCGAGAAACAGCCCCGGGTTGATTGCCCGGGGCTGTCTCTATTTGACAGGATGGCGCCTGCGCCGCATCAGAATGCGTGCCAAACGGCCGCTGCTCTGCTGCCGGTCTAAATTGGGGGATGCGGCGCCTAAGCGAGGGTCTCTTCCACGCGGTCGAGC
The DNA here is from genome assembly GCA_963767495.1 of uncultured Chloroflexia bacterium. GTDB lineage: Bacteria > Chloroflexota > Anaerolineae > Promineifilales > Promineifilaceae > JAACFF01. Next base: position 213,770 of record CAVYDY010000003.1, on the reverse strand, counting down.
CATTCGTTGATCAGGGGGTTGATTAGAGCATCTTTTTCTTCCATAAAGTGGCCGGCGCGATCGAAAACGACGTAGGTCGCGCGGGGGAAATTGTCGATCAGCCGCCACGCATCGGCATAACCGACGGATGTATCCTGCCGCCCGGTGATGATCAGCGATGGTTTGTCGAAAGGCTGCTCAAGGGCATCGACATCAACGGTGAAGCGGTAGCGGTCCGGGTCTTCGTGGATCGTTTCTAGATATGTATAATCGCTCTGATCCTGTTCGCTGAGCAGCGGCCAAGCGCGCATCTGTGCCAGGAAGCCGGGGCTGCGCACGATGATCGCTTCCATTAGCTCGCGCTCTTCTTCGTTCAGTGAAGCCATCACTTGTGGGTCTTCAATTAGAACGGTGTGGCCGGGGACGGTGCGCCTGGCGCGCTCGCCGATCGCGACCGGGGCCAACATGGACAGGCCGTCAACGGAGCTGGGACGGCGGTGAAGGATGCCGCGGGCCAGGTATGCGCCTAGTGAGTAGCCATGCAGGGCGAAGTGCTGCCCGGGGATGATCGTGTCGAGGCAGGCTAGAAGTATTTCCAACATCTGATCGAGATTGGTAACCGAGGCGGCGCCCGGCGTACGGCCGTGTCCGGGGGGATCGATGTAGATGCGCTGCCAGCCGGCCCGCTGCTGCAGATGCGGTTCCATGATGTGCGCATGCACGCGTGCAGCCATGGTCCAGCCGGGCAGTAGGAGTAACGGCCGTCCTTCCCCATAGATCTCGTAATTCACCGTGATGTTATCAAGCCGACATTCCATGATTCTCACCTCATTTTGAGGACGCGAGTGTCACACATGATCGTGGGGCAATAGTAACCGAGAGTATGGATGAAGTCGATTCCTCAATGGCTGAGGGAGCTCCAAGGTGACGGCGCCAATTTTGGAGGCAGACACCGTGATGATCTTTGCCCGTTGTGCCGCCTGGAAGGCGTCGTTCCCCGGTATAGATAAGCCCGGGCCGTTCTATCGTCAGTAAGAAGGTGTTTTCTTCTATGCCGGCGTACCCACTTGGATTTCCGGCTGGCTACTGGTCAACTGGCCAGGAAAGAACCGTCCTGTTGGGTGAAGACCAGTGACATACGAGGGCGTTATAGTGAACAGCAGGATTAACAAGCGCAGCGGTTGCAGCGGGCAGCAGAAGTGCCTGGCAGCTGATTTGCACAATCTACTGAATAGGAGGTTCACATGGACTACAGTGATTTGTTTCGTCGTGCCGCCGAACTCGTGTGGGCACGTAAATTCCTTGTTGTACTGGGTATGCTGGCTGTTTTCGGCAGCAGCGGCGGCAGCAGTGGCGCTCTCTCCAATCTTGCCGGCGGGGATGGCGGCCTGCTGAGCATCAGGCAGTCTCGGCCCCTTATCTGGGACGCGCTAGAAATCAACCTGGCCACACCGGCTATCATGATAATCGCCTTCCTTATTTTCGCCATCGGTGCGGCGTTCTTTGTTGTGGGGACGCTTGCCCGTGGTGGCTTGATCGCCGGCGTTAATGGGCTAGATCGGGGGAAACCAGTTTCGTTTTCCACAGCCTGGAATGCCGCTGCGGACAAGATCTGGACGCTGCTCGGCATCGGTCTCCTGCCCGCACTGCCGGCCTTTCTTGGTGTCTTGCTAGGTCTGGGCGGGATAGCCGTAAGCGGCGGCTTGATTTACGTTGGTGAGGCAGCGTCATTCCTGGGCGGCGGTGCGGCCTTTCTGTCCGCTGTTCTGACGTCGATACTTTTTCTGGCCGCTTTTGTTCTGGGGCTGCTGCAGGTTTTCGCCAACCGGGCCGCTATGTTAGAAGGTGGCGGTGTTTTTGACGCCTACGGCCGTGGCTTTTCCGTCTTGTCGCAAAACATAGGTTCGGCACTAGCGATCTTCCTGATCCAGATCGGACTCTCATTGTTATTGGGCCTGCTGCTGCTGGTACCCGGCATCATCCTCGCCCTGTGTTTTCTCTTCTGGCCGCTGTTTTTTATCTTCCAGGGCTTCATGACGGCTTTCTTCTCGGCCATCTGGACCCGTGCTTGGGAGCAGTGGACGAATGCGCTGCCGGCCAAGCATTTGCTGGCCGGCCAATGATGGGTTCTGCTGCCTGTGGAGACGAGCTACCCTTAATAGTTGAAGCGCTCGTTTGGCGCACATGGATTAACTCATATAATTACACATAGCTCATCACAATCTGGCGGCTTGCGTTTGCTGCAAAACGCTGCCAGGGGAGATTCAAGTATGGTTCCAAAGCGTAAGAAATATGGGCGTATCCTACTCTTACTCGTTGCTCTACCGGTTATCTTACTGAGTATCGGATTGCCCATCTTGCGCGTATATGGTCTTGGTTTCCCGAACGTTGTCTATCCGTCGAATGAACTGTTCACCGTCATAAGCGGCATTAATGGCGATCTTGGCGCGCCGCTTAATCATGGTCCCGTCAATATGCACAATGGCCACCTGGCCCTCATCTTTGGCAAGAACGGTTCCGCCGGCGGCTTCTCTTTCTATGATATCTCTGATCCCTATCACCCTGTTCTGGTCTCTCAAAAATCCGACCAGGATACGGAGGAAATCGGTGAAAATCATGGCTATGGCGCCAGCATCAGTAATTCAGGCAGCCATGTTGTTATACGTACGCACCACGGCATTGATATCTGGGATTGGACAGATATTCATGCGCCGGTCAAGTTGAGCCATCTGGAACTACCGGGCGCAGGCGACGGTTATCTCTACCAACCGTTTTGGGTGTTTTGGCAGGCGCCCTATATCTATGTAGGGGCGGGCTTGTACGGTATTCATATTGTTGATGCCACTGACCCGTATAATCCCGTCATGGTCGATCGAGGTGACGAGCCTAACCCTATCCCTAGTTCGCAGATGGGTAATTACAATGTTGGGTCTGTATTTGCTGTCGGCAATCTCTTATTTGCCACCAAGAACAATGGAAAGGTTGGCGGCTACACATCATTTGACATCAGTGATCCTGAAAATCCGGTCATTTTGGAAACGATAAGGACGGGTACGCCCGGCGTCTACAGTTCTCTTGTCAACGGCAATATGCTGTATGTCGCCGGTTTTAATGCGGAACTGGTTGGCATCGATATCAGCGATCCAGGCGAGTTTACGGTGCGGGGTTCAGTTCCGTTTGAGGATAAAGGCGGCTACCTTTCCTATCAAGACGGCTTCATTCACGCCGGCGCCTCCAATAAATACTACAAAGTAGACGTCAGCGACAGCGATAATTTTCAGATTGTGGGCACTGCTTCTTCGAATATTCCCAACCGTGACGAAGATTTCGCCACGGTTCTGGGCAACCTTGTCATCATAGGCGACGATCATGGTAAGGGTAGCTTTATCGTGCCCCACCAGACAGGTCAAGATACGACAGGTCCAGCGGTCAATATGATTGTTCCCATGGAAAATGCTGTGAACCAGGCCGTTACTTCACGGGTTGGTCTGACTTTTACCGACCTGGTTGATCTGCGTACCGTCAACAGCAGTACCTTCATTGTACGCCCTGTGGGTGGGAATGCGCTGAACGGCACGTACAGCGGCCAGAATGGTATTGTGAACTTCTCCCCCGATTCACCGCTGAACCCTGATACTACCTATGAAGTGGTTGTGCCGGCGGCGGGGATAAAGGACGTTGCCGGTAACAGAACTGAGCAAGAATTCAGGGCCAGATTTTCAACAGGAGAAGGTGTTCAGCCGTTCCTGGGCTGCGAGATTGCGGCGACAAATGCTACCGAAGTAAATCAGCCAGTGAACTTCAGCGCCTCCGCTACAAATGGCAGCGGAAATGAGACGTATTCCTGGGACTTCGGCGATGGGACAGATCCCACGGAACCCGGCCTGAGTTCTACCGCCAGCCATGTGTATGGAGCGGCAGGCAATTACACGGTATTTCTTGAAGTTGTGGATGGTTCCGCTGTTGGCAGCTGCGTAACGACGCATACAGTCTACGTCCCTGCCTTGGAAGATGTGGCCACAGCTTCGAGCAGTATCATATTGGGCCGCGCCGGAGATAAGATTTGGAATGTCAATCCAGACAATGACAAGGTGTCCGCAATTCGCGCGACAGGTAATTATGAGAAAGTGTCGGAAACGGCCGTTGGCAAACATCCCACCACACTGGCGCAAGCTGCCGACGGCACTATTTGGGTGGTGAATCAGGATGATGCCACAATCAACATTCTCAATGCAGGTAACGGCAGTAACATGGGGACGATCGATCTGCCTTATGCTTCGCGCCCATTCGGTATTGCCTTCAGCCCTGACGGCTCGGCCGCTTATGTTACCCTGGAAGCCACGGGACGGCTGCTCAGGATTGATCCCAACAGTCGAACGATCACCGGAGATGTCAATGTCGGCCCAACGCCACACGGTCTTGCCGTGTCCAGTGATAGCAGCCGCATCTTTGTAACGCGTTTTATCTCTCCTGAAAACTACGGCAGTGTGGTGGAAGTGAGCGCCAATAATCTTATGGTAACGCGCATGATTCAGTTGGGCATCGATCCCGGTCCCGATACTGAGAATTCGGGACGTGGTGTTCCTAACGCCCTGGGCAATCCTGGCATCTCGCCTGATGGCAGCCGGCTTTGGGTGCCTTCTAAGAAAGACAACACGGTTCGCGGGCAGCAGCTGGACGGCAAGGCGCACACTTTTGAATCAACCGTGCGCAGTATGGTTGCTCAGATCGATCTCACGACGAATAGTGAGCGGTTCGATGGACGTATCGACCTGGACAATCGCGATCGTCCCCTGGCGGTTGGATTCAGCCCGTTGGGCAACTATGTTTTTGTCGTTCATCAGGGTTCGAACGTCGTAGATATCATAGATGCGGAGACAGGCGGTGTTGTTGGGGTGCTGAAGGATGCGGGCCGTGCGCCACAAGGTATTGCCTTCAACAAGGATGGTACAAGAGCTTTTGTGCATAGTTTCCTGTCGCGTTCCGTCTCTGTCTATGAGCTGACTGATCTGCTCAATAACGCGCCTCAAAATACGCCAAAGGTAGCAGAGGTCGATGTCGTCAGTGGGGAGAAGCTGCCCAGCCAGGTGTTGACGGGCAAGAAGATCTTCTACAATGCGGATGACTTGCGGATGAGCCATGACGGGTACCTTTCATGCGCTTCTTGTCATATTGGCGATGGTGGTCAAGATGGACGCGTTTGGGATCGGCTGGCTATTGGTGAAGGGTTCCGCAATAACGTTTCGCTGCTTGGTCGCGCCGGAATGGGTCAAGGGCGAGTCCATTGGAGCGCTAACTTCGATGAGATCCAGGACTTTGAACATGATATGCGCGGGCAGTTTGACGGCACCGGATTTCTGAGCAATGCTCAATTTAATACGGGCAGTCGCAATCAACCGCTTGGCGATAGTAAGGCAGGTATCAGCGGTGAATTAGATGCTCTTGCCGCCTATGTGGCCTCTCTCGATGAGGTTCACCCCAGCCCGTTCCGAGGCGACGGCAGCGTATTGACAGCTAATGCTCAGGCGGGCAAAGTGATTTTTGGCCAACTTGGCTGTGCAAATTGCCATGGCGGTCGAGAATTCAGCGACAGTCCATCCGGTGTGCTTCACGACGTGGGAACGATCCGCGCAACCTCTGGGCTGCGCTTGGGGCAACCGCTTCTAGGCATCGATACACCCACCTTGAGAGGTGTTTGGGAAACGGCTCCCTATCTGCACGATGGTTCGGCCGCATCCCTGCTCGACGTCCTGACAACGAAGAACCTTAACGACAAACATGGTGTGACATCGACGCTCACCAGCGGCGAACTTAGCCAGCTTGTTGCTTATCTGCAGCAAATTGACAATCTGGAGCCAAATGCGACGGCCGTCGTAACGCCTATATCTCTCACGGCTCCGGCTGATGGCAGCGTCTTTGGTCAAGGAAGTTCAATAACTATTACGGCTTCAACCGATAACGCGCCTGGCAGCGTCGCGCAGGTCGAATTCTATGTGGACAACGCGTTAGTCTACACAGACACAGAGGCTCCTTATGCATATGAGTGGGCTGAGCCGGCCGCCGGTGACTATCAAATTGGGGCACGTGTGGTATTGGTCAGCGGAGTGAAATCACTGGCGCCGGCTGTTCTCATTGAAGTCTCGAATGATCCAACGCCAGCTCCCACAGCCACACCAACAGCTACGCCGCTAGGGCCGACCAACACGCCCGTCCCCGGCGGCCAGACACCAGTTCTCTACCTCAGCTCCACAAGCGGCGGCATCGTAGACGGGATGTCTTTCACGGATGAGGACATTCTTGCTTACGACACGGATTCTGACGCCTGGTCCCTGTTCATGGATGGCTCCGATGTCGGTCTCTCCGGCAGCGGCAGCAGTGATATCGATGCGTTTCATCTGCTTGCCGACAACACCCTCCTATTCAGCATCGTTGCCGCTTCCACGCTGCCCGATGTTGGCGATGTGGATGATTCTGACATCATCCAGTTTATCCCCACCTCCCTGGGCAGCAATACGGCCGGCAGCTTCTCTCTCTTCTTTGACGGCTCCGATGTTGGCCTGGACGACGGCAACGAAGACATCGATGCATTCACGGTTCTTGATAATGGGGACCTGATTATCAGCACGCTTGGCTCGTGGAGCGTCAGCGGTCTGAGCGGTCTGGATGAAGATCTGCTGCGTTTCACCCCGGCGAGCACAGGATTGGACACCAGCGGATCCTGGTCCCTGTTCTTTGACGGCTCTGATGCCGGCCTGGCCACCACTTATCATGAAGATGTCGTGGCCCTGTGGTCTGAGCCGGATGCCTCGGCTCTCTACCTGAGCACCTTAGGTCCCTTCGCCGTCTCCGGCGCCGGCGGCGACAGCGCCGATATCCTGCGCTGCCTGCCAGGTTCACTGGGCAGTGACACCGCCTGCAGCTTTTCTCTGTTCTGGGATGGTTCGACGCATGGTTTCGCCGCCGAGAAGATCGATGGTTTGACCATTCGTTCGGCCGGCTCCGGCGGCACGCCTCCGACCAGCACGCCGGCGGCAGCGACGTCTACACCGGCGCCGCCTACAGAGACGCCAATGCCCGCAGCCACACCAACAGCTACCCCGCTAGGGCCGACCAGTACGCCTGGCCAGCCGTCTGCTCTCTACCTCAGCTCCACAAGCGGCGGCACTGTAGACGGGGTGTCTTTCGCGGATGAGGACATTCTTGCTTACGACACGGATTCTGGCGACTGGTCCCTGTTCATGGACGGCTCCGATGTCGGTCTCTCCGGCAGCGGCAGCAGTGATATCGATGCGTTTCATCTGCTTGCCGACAACACCCTCCTATTCAGCATCGTTGCCGCTTCCACGCTGCCCGATGTTGGCGATGTGGATGATTCTGACATCATCCAGTTTATCCCCACCTCCCTGGGCAGCAATACGGCCGGCAGCTTCTCTCTCTTCTTTGACGGCTCCGATGTTGGCCTGGACGACGGCAACGAAGACATCGATGCATTCACGGTTCTTGATAATGGGGATTTGATCATCAGTACGCTTGGCTCGTGGAGCGTCGGCGGTCTGAGCGGTCTGGATGAAGATCTGCTGCGCTTCACTCCGGCGAGCACAGGATTGGACACCAGCGGATCCTGGTCCCTGTTCTTTGACGGCTCTGATGCCGGCCTGGCCACCACTTATCATGAAGATGTCGTGGCCCTGTGGTCTGAGCCGGATGCCTCGGCTCTCTATCTGAGCACCTTAGGTCCCTTCGCCGTCTCCGGCGCCGGCGGCGACAGCGCCGATATCCTGCGCTGCCTGCCGGGTTCACTGGGCAGTGACACCGCCTGCAGCTTTTCTCTGTTCTGGGATGGTTCGACGCATGGTTTCGCCGCCGAGAAGATCGATGGTTTGACCATTCGTTCGGCCGGCTCCGGCGGCACGCCTCCGACCAGCACGCCGGCGGCAGCGACGTCCACACCGGCGCCGCCTACTGCCACACCAGAAGCACCCACAGCCACGCCGGATGTGGCTACAGCTACGCCGGTGCCGCCTACAGAGACGCCAATGCCCGCCGCCACACCAACAGCTACGCCGCTAGGGCCGACCAACACGCCCGTCCCTGGCGGCCAGACACCAGCTCTCTACCTCAGCTCCACAAGCGGCGGCACCGTAGACGGGGTGTCTTTCGCGGATGAGGACATTCTTGCTTACGACACGGATTCTGGCGCCTGGTCCCTGTTCATGGATGGCTCCGATGTTGGTCTCTCCGGCAGCGGCAGCAGCGATATCGACGCGTTTCATCTGCTTGCCGACAACACCCTCCTATTCAGCATCGTTGCCGCTTCCACGCTGCCCGATGTTGGCGATGTGGATGATTCTGACATCATCCAGTTTATCCCCACCTCCCTGGGCAGCAATACGGCCGGCAGCTTCTCTCTCTTCTTTGACGGCTCCGATGTTGGCCTGGACGACGGCAACGAAGACATCGATGCTTTCACGGTTCTTGATAATGGGGATCTGATCATCAGTACGCTCAGCTCGTGGAGTGTCGGCGGTCTGAGCGGTCTGGATGAAGATCTGCTGCGTTTCACTCCGGCGAGCACAGGCTTGGACACCAGCGGATCCTGGTCTCTGTTCTTTGATGGCTCTGATGCCGGCCTGGCCACCACTTATCATGAAGATGTCGTGGCCCTGTGGTCTGAGCCGGATGCCTCGGTTCTCTACCTGAGCACCTTAGGCCCCTTCGCCGTCTCCGGCGCCGGCGGCGACAGCGCCGATATCCTGCGCTGCCTGCCAGGTTCACTGGGCAGTGACACCGCCTGCAGCTTTTCTCTGTTTTGGGATGGTTCGACGCATGGTTTCGCCGCCGAGAAGATCGATGGTCTGACTATTCGAGCCGCTGTCGAATAGTAGAGGCCCTTGCCGGCTGTCCGGCAGCTTTCTCTATTGATTGAATTAAGCAGTTGAAGGCTGCATGACGGCCTATTTCTCGGCCGTCTGGACCCGTGCCTGGGAGCTGTTCCCGAATGCGCTGCCGGCCAAGCATGTACCGGCCAGCCAACAGGATGGGCCGTTGACGGCGGGTGGGCTCTCTTCAACGCTGGCGGATTCTTGATAGGCGCTTCTGATAAATGGTGTACCATTTGCATGTGACTTTGCAATTTGAACCTGTATGGCTATAAACAGGATACGTCGCTGAGGAAACGTGCCATGACGCAGAAGAAAAACCTGGACGATCGCGCCTATATTTCTTACCACCAGGATGGAATCATCGATATCATGCTGGGCGGGGGACTTATCGGATTTGGCTTGCAGATGCTGTTCGATTCCCCCGCGCTTATGGTTTTGACCTGGATGCCTTTCCTCCTTTATATGCCGATGAAGAATCATATTACGGCGCCGCGCTTCAGCTATATCAATTTCACAAGCGAGCAGGCAGCGCGCACGAGGAACACGCGGACGGTGTTGATTGGCATGTTGGTTTTTTTCGTGGCCCTCGGCCTGGTTGTGTTTACGGTGTCTGGTCGTGTACCGCCGGAGGTGCGTGAGTTTGCCAGCGAGAATGTAATGCTGCTGATGGGCCTTGTGGCGGCATTCATGCTGCTCGTGGCCGGGGCGGTCACCGGGATTAAACGCCTGTATGTTTATGCGGGGCTGTCGCTGCTCTTTAATGCCGCGGGCGCCCTGCTGCCGATTCCGCAGGGTGTGACGACAACACTGCTCGGGCTGACGATATTGATCAGCGGCTTCTGGCTGATGTCCCGCTTTCTACGTGCTTACCCGCTGCCTGATGAGGGGGACGGCCTCGGCGGCTGACAGCGCGGAAACGCGCGATCTACAGGCAGCCTGTCGCTGGTTCTCGATAGGGTTGAGTGCAGAGGATATCGTGTTCTCTTTCTAGGGCGCCAGGTCAGCCATTAACTGTGCGGCAGCCTCTTCATCGGCCGTTATTTCGACATCCGCATGAAGTGACCAGACCTCGCGATGGGTGGTTGATTCGCCGGGCTGTAAGGTCACCCGCGGGCCTAGGGTCTCCAATTCGATGAAGGCTTCGCCGCAGTAGCATTCGCTGGAACTGCCGTAGTCGAAGTAGTCAGTATCGGGCTGGTAGACTGTTTTCTTGACGAAGAGCGTGCGGTCAACATTGTAGGCCAGCCAGCCGTCGGGGTTGGCCCAGCCGATTTTTAATGCTTCGTCTCCCAGCTTCGCTTCGATGAAGATGAAGCGATCCCCCCAATGAATGAAGGGCGAATTGATATTGGTATAGGGCCAGAGCGCCAGGCGGCGGTTGGGCAGTAGGCCGGTATCGGCCGTTGCCTGGGGCAGGATGCCCAGGCCGCCCGGTTTCAGTTGGGTAATGGCCCAGGGCGCCAGCTCTACGGGCCAGAGGCCGCGGTTAGTCAGCGTATGATCGATAACGGCGCGCGGCTGGTCGTCGGGCAGGGTCACGCAGATCTGTTTTTCGATGCCGGTGCTGCTTTCCACCTGCTGCGTGGCGCAGACGCCTCGTTCAACCTCCTCAATATGCGGTGGTTTGTCGTCGGGCAGGTAGGTGCGTACGCGATCTTCCGGTGCGTGCCAGAGCCGGTGCCCGCCGCGTAATTTGTAAACTTGGTCGTTGGCCGTGGGGAGGGCGAGGTCGGGAAGCTGCGCCAATATATTGTCGCCCTCAGACAGGCTGAAGCCGATGATGCGCGGTCCGGCGGAGGTGATCAGCCAAAGGGATACGGCGCCATTGTCCAGTTTGAGACAAGGATAGCCGGCGAAATCGGTAAGAGAACTGTTCATGGAAACTCCCTGTAGGTTTGATTGCTGCTTGAGTTTATCTGCTGGCTCTGCTGGCGGCAAACTGGACGAACGCGGAATGCGGAACGTGGATTGGGGTTTGCGCTGGTTGACAGGTATTTGAGACCGGGCTATAATCTGTTTGATATATGAATATATGTTCATGTATTGATGTGGTGTGATGAAAATGAACGAGAAGATTGATCTGGACGAACAAACGGCCGAACGCCTGGCGGCTTTATTCAGCACGCTGGGCGATCCCGGGCGGGTGCGTATCCTGGCTGCCCTGTTGGAGCAGGATCTGAATGTGGGTGAACTGGCGGAGCGGGTGGGCCTGAGCCATTCGGCCGTTTCCCACCACCTGCGCCATTTGCGCCAGATGCGGCTGGTGCGCGGGCAGAAGCAGGGACGCTATGTTTACTATGCCCTGGATGACGAACATGTGCGCGATCTCTTCGCCCACGGCCTGGCCCACGTGCAGCATCGCTAAACCGAGAGAAGATGGCTGAAGAAACTGTCGCCCTGGATATTCCCCTGCTGCTGCCGGGGATTGAAGATGGTCAAGATGAATGTGTGCCCGCATTGGAGCAAAAGCTGCAGGCGGTCAAGGGCATTGAGTACGCCCATGTGAAGCAGAACGGCGGGGCGCCGCAGCTGTGCATTCACTATGATCCCAACCTGGTTTCGCTGACGGCCGTGCAGCGCCTCGCCGAGGAAACAGGGGGCGACCTGGCCGCGCGTTTCCGGCATGAACGTATTCCCCTGACAGGCATGATCAGCGGCAGTGAGGCGGCAGGTGTGGCGAAAGGTCTGCAAGCGCTGCCGGGGATGGTGCACGCGCGGGTCAATTACGCTGCCGGGCTGGCTTATGTGGCCTATGATACGGAACTGCTCGATCGCTGCCGCATCGAGAATGCGCTGGATGAATGGGGATACCGGATCATGGCGCCGACCGGGGTTATGCCCACGGAAGAGACGGCGCATGCGCACAGCTGCTGCGCGGAAAGTGAGGCGCCTTCCTTCATGCCCTCCTGGATTCAGGAGAATTGGCGCTATCTGTTGGTAGCCCTATCGGGCATTTTCTTCCTGGCCGGCTGGCTGGGCGAAACTTTCTTCGGCCTGCCGCCAAACGCGGCCGTCCTCCTCTATGTATTGTCCTACATCGCCGGCGGCTATGATATCGCCGCGCATGCCATTCCCGGCTTGTTCCGCGGTCGTTTTGATACCGATGTCTTGATGTTGGCCGCGGCGGCGGGAGCGGCTCTTTTGGGCGAGTGGGCGGAAGGGGCGTTCCTGCTCTTTCTTTTCAGCCTGGGCCATGCCGGGGAGCATTATGCCCTGGATCGTGCTCGTGATGCGGTGAACGCCCTGGGTGAATTGATGCCCAAAACGGCGCGCGTACGCCGCGACCGGCAGATCGTGGAGATGGCGGTGGAGCAGATCCTACCTGGCGACGTGGTAGTTGTGCGGCCGGGTGACCGCGTGCCGGTAGACGGCGTCGTCACGCGTGGGGCGAGCAGTATTGATCAGAGCGCGATCACCGGCGAGAGTGTGCCCGCGGCCAAGGGCGCCGGCGACGAGGTGTTCGCGGGGACGGTGAACCAGGAAGCGGCGCTGGATGTGCAGGTGACGCGCCTGGCGCAGGATAACACGCTCAACCGCGTGATGCAGATGGTGGCCGAAGCGCAGAGCCAGCAGAGCCCCACGCAGCAGTTTACGCAGCGCTTCACCAGTAGATTTGTGCCCGCGGTGTTGATCTTGACCGGCCTGGTCATCGTCGTGCCGCCGCTGGTAGGCTGGATGCCGCTTGAAGATAGTTTCTACCGGGCGATGCTGCTGCTGGTGGCGGCCTCTCCCTGCGCACTGGCGATCGGCACGCCGGCGGCCGTCCTGGCGGGTATCGCTCAGGCGGCGCGCAATGGCGTTCTGATTAAGGGAGGCGCGCATCTGGAGAATCTGGGCGCGGTGAAGGTGATGGCCTTTGATAAAACGGGGACGCTAACCCAGGGACGCTTCGCGGTGACCGATGTCGTGCCCCTGGATGGCTTTGATGCGCAGGGGCTGCTCAGCCTGGCCGCCGCGGTGGAACAGCAGTCAAATCATCCGCTGGCGCTGGCGGTGGTGAAGGAAGCGCAGGCGCAGGGACTCGCTTTGCCGGCGGTGAACGGCCTGCAGAACGTGCCGGGGCGGGGCGTGATCAGTGAGGTAGACGGGAACCGTGTGCTCATCGGCACAGCGGAGTTGTTCACAGAGCAGTATGGGCAAGCACTGCCCGCACAGGTGGGGCAGGTCGTTGAGGCACTGGAAGCGGGCGGCAAGACGACGATGATCGTCGCTGATGGCGCCCGAGTCCTGGGTATCGTGGCCCTGGCAGACCAGTCACGCGCCGGCGTGCGCGAAACGATGCAGGAGCTGCTTGATCTGGGTATCGAGAAGCTGGTTCTGCTGACTGGGGATAACGAGGCGGTGGCTGAGCAGATCGGGCGGCTGGTGGGTGTGACCGATGTGCGAGCGGAGCTGATGCCCGGGGATAAGGTAACGGCCGTGCGCGAGCTGGAGCAGCAGTACGGGGATGTGGCTATGACCGGTGATGGGGTGAATGATGCCCCGGCGCTGGCTGCAGCCACGGTGGGCATCGCTATGGGCGGCGCGGGAACGGCCGTGGCTTTGGAAACGGCCGATGTGGCGCTGATGGCCGACGATTTGGGCCAACTGCCCTTCGCCGTGGGGCTCAGCCGCGCCAGCCGGCGCATCATCATGCAGAACCTGGCCATCGCCATGCTGGTGATCGCTTTCCTGGTGCTCTCCTCGGTGCTGGGTTGGCTGGCCCTCAGCGGTACGGTGATCCTGCATGAAGGCAGCACGATCCTCGTTGTGCTCAACGCCCTGCGGCTGCTGCGCTATCACGAGTAGGGTCTATGGTATAATGCTCATGAGGAGCTATGAGCGTTTCTGCCGACCTCATTGTTTTCTGGACAGTTGTGCTGGCGCGGGTATTGGTGCCGCTGACCATACCGCGTTATCCGCTGCCAGGTATCATCGCCGCCCTGATTCTGGACGCCGTTGACCAGACGGTATTCCAGACGTTGACCGGTCTGACGCTGACCGGGTATCAGGGGTATGACAAGGCGCTGGATATCTACTACCTGGCCATCGCCTATATCGCCACCCTGCGCAACTGGAGCAACTATACGGCCGTGCGTATCAGCCGCTTCCTCTTTTACTACCGTCTGCTGGGTGTGGTGATGTTTGAAATGCTGCAGTTCCGCTGGCTGCTGCTCATGTTCCCCAATGTCTTCGAATATTTCTTCATCTTTTACGAGACGTATCGTCTGCGCTGGGACCCGCGCCGTTTGTCACCTAAAGCTTTGGTCGGCGTGGCCGCTTTCATCTGGATTGTGATCAAGCTGCCGCAGGAATATTGGCTGCATATCGCCCAGCTGGATGTGACGGATGGACTGAAGCAGCTGCTCGGCTACCCGCTGGATACAGCCTGGGCAGAGATTTTCGCCGCCAACACCGCGCTGTTTATTGGTACCGCCCTCGTATTACTTCTTCTGCTTGTTTTTGGCTGGCGAGCTGTCAAGCGCCGGCTGCCGCCGGCTGATTGGGACCTCTCCTTTGAGCGGGATGCGCACCTCGACCAGCCGCAGCAGGAGCAGCTGCAGCGCACCTCACAGGATCTGGCCAAGCGGTTCTTTGATCATGAGCTTTTCGAAAAAACGGCGCTGATAACGTTTCTAGTGATTATTTTCGCCCAGATTTTGCCCGGCATACGATCCAGTGACCTGGAGCTGGCCTTAGCCATCGTAGTTGTGATTGTCGTCAATACCTTGTTGAGTGAATTTTTGGCGCGGCGCGGCGTCGCCTGGCCGCATGCCCTGCGCCAGGGGGTGGTCATGTTCGCCGTCAATCTACCGGTATTTCTGACCATATCCTACCTGCGTTACGGCGCCTTTACCCGGGAAGCCCTGGCCAATATCCTGCTCTTTGTGCTGCTGCTCAGTCTGATTATCACGCTCTACGATCGCTACCGGCCCATATACCTGGTGCGCTTCTTTGGGTACGATTAACACGGGTTTCAGATAAGGGTTGTGGTTGTGAGCAGAGAAGCGATGACAGCGGAAGAGGTGCGCCGCGGGGTGATCAAGTGGATCCTGCAGGCCGCGGCGGGCGCCGTGGGTTATGCAGCGGTCCTCTTTTTTTCCGCAGGGACGTTGTACTGGATCTGGGGGTGGGTATTTGTGATCCTGCTGGCGATCTTCTTGATCGCCCACCCGCTGATTTTGATCCCGATTAATCCGGAACTGCTGGCCGAGCGCCAGCGAGGATCACGGGACGAAGGGGTGCAGGCGTGGGACAAGCGGATCACGATGTTGTCCGGTCTGCTGATGTTCCTGAGCTGGATCATCTGCGGTCTTGATTTTCGCTGGGGCTGGACGCCGCCTCTGCCGCTGGCTGTACACCTGACCGGCTTGCTGTTCACGGCGCTTGGCTATGGCTTGTTTTTGTGGGCGATGGCTTCCAATGCCTTCTTCTCGGAAGGGGTGCGCATCCAGACGGAGCGTGGGCACACTGTTTCCAGCGACGGGCCGTACCGTTTTGTACGCCATCCCGGTTATGTGGGCGTGATTGCTGCCCATTTGGCCACGCCTTTTCTGTTGGGCTCGTTGTGGGCATTGATTCCCAGCGCGCTGCTGGCCGCGTTGTTTGTCTTGCGCGCTTATCTGGAGGATGAGACATTGACCGCCGAACTGCCCGGCTACGCAGCGTATGCGCGGGAGACGCGCTTCCGGCTGCTGCCGGGGCTCTGGTAGGAACAGAAAATAAGTAGAACAGTAGGAACAGAAGACGTAAAGTAGCGTAGACCGGAAACACAGGGGCCATCAATGGAAGCAGAAGAAATCAAATTTATTCCTTTAGCGATCAAAACGATCGTCGTACACACAGTTACTTACTTTGTAATGGGCCTACTGGCATCCACCTTGCTGGACTATGGCTCCTGGTACGCCGAGTCATATCTCAGCGGCTTCATGCGCCAGATTGAGGATCCGATGGTAATGGCCGGGCCGCTGTTTCAGCCGATTCGTGGTTTGTTGTTTGCAGTTGTCTTCTACCTGCTGCGCGATGTGTTATTCGGGCGAAAGAATGGCTGGCTGATCATGTGGGTGATCCTGGTGTTCGTGGGCATCCTCTCCACGTTCGGTCCCTCGCCAGGGTCCGTTGAGGGGATGATCTATACGATTGTGCCTTTCTGGGATCATGTCAAAGGGTGGCCGGAAGTGATGATCCAGGCACTGCTCTTTGCCGTGACCCTCACTTATTGGGTCGAGCATCCCGAAAAGCGCTGGATGACCTGGCTGCTGGCTGCGGCATTCGTGATCATGATGCTGCTGCCGCTGATGGGTCTTTTGCTGACCTGAAGAGCGCGGCTGAATTGAGAATCGCTAGACAATGTGTATGAACTCATCAGACCGGTAAGCGGATAGGGCGAACGCTGGCAAGACAGAAATCGCTTCCGGAAATTTGTGGAGGCGGAGGTCATGAAGATGTTTCATGTTTCGGCGGCATATAGCCGATGGGAAAGCGGCTGCGGTTGCGTTCGAGTTTTGCCTTGACGGCCGTGCTTATATCGATATCAGCCTGGTTGGCCAGGGCGAGGCAGTAGATGAGCACATCGGCCATTTCGTCGGCCACCTGCGCGCGCGCCTGTTCATTCCGCACCATCGCCTGGCTTTCCTCGTTCGAGACCCATTGAAAATGCTCCATGATTTCCGCCGCTTCAATGGCGATGCTCATGGCCAGGCTTTTGGGTGCGTGATACTGTTCCCAATTACGTTCCTCGACAAAATCAACGATCTCTGCGCGAAGCGAGCCGACTGTCGTTTGCATATCCAAATGTGGCTTATCGTTCAATTGTTTCCATCCTTTAGCTATGGGCTGCGCGATTATACGGCTTATCCCTCTGAAAAAAAGCAAAAACCCCCACGCTTCTGCCCCATAATTTCGCAAATAGCAGCCTGCCTGCCGCGTCACCGGCCGTCCTTGCGGATGGATCGTGACGACTGGGGCGGGGCCGTATGCGAATCTTCCGGCGATCGGGCAGAAAGCTGCATCCTGAACGAATGATTTACGGAAAATCAACAATATTGTATACTGTTATTCGTACTATATGCCGTATTGACGAATGATTATTGACCTGGAGGCCGGAGAAATGCTAGAATCTTCATATAGAAGCCTTGATGACATCGACCGCGCGATTTTGGCTTTTGTCCAGGAAGATGGGCGCATAGCCAATGCGGAGCTGGCGCGACAGCTCAACTTATCGCCCCCGGCGACCCATGCGCGGGTCAGACGTCTGGAGCGCGAGGGTTTTATCGAGGGATACGCCGGCATGCTCAGCCGGGCCAAATTAGGATATGACTTGCTCTGTTTTGTTCTGGTTGGTTTGACAGTGCACCAGTTTGAACATGTCTATGGCTTCCGCGACCGTGTGCTGGCTATGCCCGAGGTGTTGGAATGTTACAACATCACCGGTGAATATGATTACCTGCTCAAAGTAGTGCTGCGCAACCGGGAAGATCTGGAACGGTTTGTTGTGGGTGAGCTTACGCCGCTGCCCGGCGTGGCTCGCTTACAGACCAGCCTGGTCTTGTCGGAAGTGAAGTCGTCGATCAAGCTGCCGATTTGAAGGCAGCGTTGCAGCGCAGCAGCTGATAGGCTGAGCTGCTGGCGAGCTTATTTTGGAGGTGCGAGATGATCCCACGTTATATGCAGTCCTTTTTACGAGAGGCTCTTCCGGAACGTACCTGGCATAACCGCCTGCGCCGCGAAGGGGCGATGGCTTTTATGGAGTTTGGCCCGCTGGATGTCGATCGCTTGAAGCGGCTGGGCATCGCCGTGGACAGTCTGGGGCCGCGCCTGGTGGTCTGTATGTGGGATGAAGAGAGCCCGCTGGAGATCGGCGGCTACCTGGTGGTGGATAACCTGGCCATGGGACGGCCGTCTATGGGTGGTATTCGTATGCTGCCCGACGTCACGCCGGCGGCCATTCATAACCTGGCCAGGGGGATGACGTTGAAGAATGCGGCGGCAGATTTGCCGTACGGCGGCGGCAAGAGCGGCATCGTCGCTCCGGAAGCGCTTGACCCGGGGGATCGTGAGCAGGTTATTCGAGGCTTTGCCCATCTTATCGGACGCTACCAGGATATCTACCTGCCTGGTCCGGATGTGGGCACCAATGACGAAGATATGAAAACAATCGCCATTGAGAATGGGCTGGAGGGCGCTGTTTCGAAGACGGCCGATATGGGCGGCAATCGCATCGACCAGTTGGGCGGCGCCGCGCAGAGTGTTGTCGTGGCCATCCATACCTTGTTGGGTGAGATTGAGCGCTTGAAAGGGCTGCCGCAGTTCGCCGATTTGCAGCTGCCCGACGGCCGTGATCTGACCGTGCTTATCCAGGGCTTCGGCGCGGTGGGCACGCACGCGGCGCGCATGCTGAGCGATGTCGCTGCTGAAGAACGGCCGCGCATCGTCGGCGTCAGCGATATCAGCGGCTATATCTATGATGAGGAAGGTTTGCCCGTGCCGGAGTTGTTGGCGATTCAGGCCGATCAAGGCGTGGTCGCCGGCCCGTATTTTCGCGAAAAACTCAGCGGCCGGAAAGCGCGGCAAAGGCCGGCCAAATATTCAAATTACAGCGACGACCTGCTGCGCGAATCAGCGTTTTGCCTGGTGCCGGCGGCGCCAATCGCCAATTACCTGGATGTAGATGCCGCGTCAGGCTGCTCGATGACTGTCGAGCGTATGGGCAACTGGACGATGATCGTCGAAGGCGCGAATACCTATTCTCCCGATCCGGCGCGTAAAGCGGCGCGCAGCCGTATGGAGCGCAGCGTCTACTGGCAAAAAGGGGTGCTCATCGCTACTGATTTCCTGGTCAATTCCGGCGGCGTTATCTATGCGGCGCAGGAACAGCTGTTGAAGTCACCGGCCCATTTACAGATTCCACAAGATATACAGGGTGACCGTGAAGCCGTGGATGCGTGGCTGGCTGCGCACCAGGAGGAATTCGCCGCGCTGGCCGAGCAGCGGCGCATCGCCGGTGACAAGCAGGTCAAAGAAGTTGTGCGCCGTAACATGAAGGAGTTGATCGATCTGCTGGTCGGCGACCCGGATATGCTGCCCTGTGAAGCGGCGGAGCAGATCGCGATCAGCCGTATTGCCAGCAGTGAAAGTGACCGCACCGCGGCTGATGTCATGGACCCCATCCCCACGATCCAGGAATCGCGAACGGTGCGCGAGGCGGCTGCCTTGTTGGTGGCTGACAAGGGGGACCTGCTGGCGGTTGTCTCCGACAACGGCGAGCTGAGCGGCGTCGTCAGCGACTGGGACATCACCCGCGCCACAGCCACGGGGTGCGGCGATGATCTGCCCGTTGCCGAGATCATGAGCCGTGATGTGATCAGCGCTGATCCGGGAGACAGCATCCTGGAAGTGCTGCGTAAGCTGGAGCATTATGAGATTTCGGCTATGCCCGTGTTCAGCGCGGACGAGAGAAGCGCGGGTGTGATGGGGATTATCAGTAATGATATCCTGGCCCAGGGGACGCTTTACCGGCTCTTGCAGGCGCAGGGATGAACGTTTAGGATTTCAGATATGGGACTGCGGATTTACTGACCAGCTAATCTTGGAGGAAAAATGTCAGAGCGAAAGAAAGTAACGCTGCCCGTCTTGTTTGAAAAAGTGGCCATTGGCGAACCGATCACCTGGCTGACCTGTTATGATTATCCGACGGCCTATCTTCAGGAGCAGGCCGGGATGGATATGATCCTGGTCGGCGACAGCTTGGGAATGACGATGTTGGGCTATGACAGCACGCTGCCGGTGACGATGGATGACATGATCCGGCACACAGGGGCGGTGCGCCGGGGCGCGCCAACTGCATTTGTGATTGGTGATATGCCCTACATGAGCTACCAGCCCAGCGTGGAAACGGCGATTCGTAATGCCGGTCGTTTTATGGCGGAAACAGGCTGTGATGCGATCAAGCTCGAAGGGGGCGCGGAGATGGCTGACCGCATCGCCGGTATTGTCCAGGCGGGGATTCCGGCGATGGGACACCTGGGATTGACGCCGCAGAGCGCCAGCGCGCTGGGCGGCTTCCGCCTGCAGGGGAAGGGGGCTTTGCAGGCGAAGAAGATCATCGATGACGCCAAGGCGCTGGAAGAGGCGGGCGCCTTTTGTATCCTGTTGGAATTGGTGCCGGACAGCGTTTGCCGGCTGATCACCGAGCGTGCTGAGAACTGCATTATCATGAGCCTCGGTTCCGGTCCGCATGCGCATGGCCAGCTGCTTATTTACCATGATCTGTTCGGCCTATATCCCAAGTTTACGCCGCGCATGGCCAAGGTGTACGGCAACGCGGGTGAGGTCATTCTCAACGGCTTGAAGCAGTATGTGCAGGAAGTAACGACGAAGGAATTCCCTGAGCGGGAACGATACTTTGGTATGAAGGACGAAGAGTACGAGGAACTGCTGGCGATGATCGATGAGGAAGATGGGCCTTTCTAATAAATGACCCTGCGAGATCTTCACGCCTATTCACCATCAGAGAATAGTTGGTAGACATCGCAGGTTTGGTGCCAAGGAGAAACAATGGACGAAAATTTACGGCGACGATTGGAAATTCCGCCCGATCGGGTGGACGCGCTTAATGCTGTCTTGTTGAATCCCGATATGCGCGTTATTGAGGATTTTCTGGCGGTGGTTGAAAAGTACGGCACGCCGGAGGAGATCAATGCTAAGGCGGCGGCGGCGCGCCAGTTGACGGTGCTTCGCGAGCGGGTCAGAGAGCGCAGTCCGGCGTACCTGGATGACCTGGATTGGCTGGTGGAACAGCGGGATAGGGGCGCGTTTATCACGGTTGCCGATTACCGGCGCAAAGTGCTTGGCGATCGCGCGGCGGAGATCTCTTTTAATGACGACATGGCTGTGACCTTGGAGATCAGCGCCGCGCAGTATTTCCCGTGGTTGAAAGGCATCGCCCAGCGGGCTATTGATCATGGCGAGTTGATGCCCGGACGTTTTATCCGCGTGCGTAAGATGAAGGAGCAGGAGACGGACGGTGATTTACCCGCCTTTGCGGCGGCGATGGAGATCATCGGCGCCAGCTATGTGGAGACGCTGGATACGAAGGGCACGGATGGCTCAAATGTGCACCTGGGCGGCCCGGAAACGATCACCGGCTATTTTGGTGGGGTTGGCCAGCCTAATACGTACGCCCTGAAGTGGCTCGATGAGTTTCTCTATTACTACACCAATTACGGTGTGCGCCAGGTGTTGAATATCAACCCGGGCACGGTGCTGTTGGGTTACCTTCTGTATCGCCTGGGCGTGGATATCGAGTTTAAGATTTCCGTGTTCATGGGCAACGACAACCCGTATGCCGGCCTGTGGACATTGATCGGGGCCAAACTCTTCGCCCGCGACGATGGCAGCTCCCCGTTGATTGGTTTCAACTGGAGCAATTCGATCAATAATGAAACGATGGAGATAACGGCCGAATTCCGCAAAGCGCTGGGCTTTGAAGACGTGATCCGTTTTGAACACCATATCACGGAAACGTACAAGAGTATTGTGCGCCAGCCCTATAACCGGCGCGACGAGTTGGTGGATATCGCCGGGCATGTGGCCAATATTTCAGCGAAACATGAGGGCGGCGATCCGGAGATCGACCAGGAACGCGGGCACCCGTCGGACATCCTTGATTATTTCCGTGATAAGGATGAAGTGATTGAATCGGGCGATTGGGAGGCCCTGGCGCTGAACTTCATGGATAAGTTCGCTGCGACGAACAAGACGGCCTGGGCGCTGACCGAGAACGAGCTGTCGTTTGTAGCGGCGCAGAAGCTGCACGCGTAGGAGCTAGCGGAAATGGCCCTTTGAATGGGGAATAACGTAAGTGTAGACTGCGGATCCAGGGCGCTTTCAAGCCAACGCGGCTTGAAAGCGCCCTTTTTGATCTAGAGGAATCTGTCTCCAAGGCGGCACAAACTGATGGTCCAGGGTTATTGCCGGAAAAGCGGCGTTAGCCCATAATTGGACGTTTGTGGATGGGGCGGGAAATCAATCCTCGCTTGAAATCAGGATAACGCTATGGACAGCCAGACAATTGAGATTATCAACCGCGTTTTACCGATCTTGTTTCTGCTGTTCCTGGGCTTTTGGATGCGGCGCACGAACTTTATCGGCGAGGATATTGTCGAGGGTCTGCGCAAGATTGTGGTCAATGTCGCTTTGCCGGCGGTACTATTTGTCTCTTTCCTGAATGTCGAACTCAAACCTTCTTTTTTGGTCCTGGCCGTGCTCATTTTCGGGCTGTGCGTGGCGCTCTATATTTTCGGCCGTTTCTTGGGGCCACGCGTCCAGCCGGATCACCCTTATTTCAAATTCCTGATGACCGGCTTTGAATACGGGATGCTGGGCGTCAGTCTCTTCGGCAGTGCTTACGGGATGGCCAAATTTGGTGTTTTCGCCGTGGTTGATCTGGGCCACGAATTATTCATCTGGTTTGCTTATCTTCCCTTGCTGCTGCGCGAACGGGACGGCATACAGAAAATCTCAGGTTTGCTGCGTTCTTTTTTGAGCTCGCCGGTGGTCATCGCCATTTTGCTGGCCCTCCTATTTAATGTGCTCGGTTGGCAGAAGGCGCTGGAGACGATGCCGGTGACGGGAGCGGTCATTGCTACACTGGGCTTTCTCTCCAACCTGACCATTCCTCTGATCCTGATCATCGTCGGTTATGGCATCAAGTTTGACCGCCAGGGTCTTGGCGAAGCGTCGCAGCTGGTGATTATCCGCCTGGCGATTCTGCTGCCGGTGGCCTTCTTATTGAACACCTTCGTGATTCGTGGCTTGTTCGGCTTGGGCAAAGCGTATGAGGTGGCTTTGTTCACGCTGCTGGTGCTGCCGCCGCCCTTCATTATTCCGCTCTTCATGCGTCCGGAACTGCTGGAAGAGAAGCGGTATGTGAACAATGTGCTCACCCTGTACACGGTGGTGTCGATCGCCTTGTTTACGGTGTACTTCATCTTGAATCCGGTAATCTGATTTGGGATTTCGGATTTTGGGTTGGGGATGTGCCACGCTACAACGCCTGCGCCATGAGCAGTTCATCATGGTAGACGCCGTCTTGGGGCATGGCCATCGGCCGCACGCCGTGGACGGTGAATCCGCAGCGCGTGTAGCAGCGAATGGCCGCAGTGTTGGCGGCGGCGGTGGCGATGTAGACCGTCTTCATATTGTTCTCGCGCGCCCATTGGACGCAGCGATCGACCAGCCTGCCGCCTAGGCCGTGACCGCGATAGCCGGGACGCACGTAGACGCCGAAGATATTGCCATAGTGGTCTGTCTTACTCGATCTGCTGCGCAAGAATGTAGCCATTCCTGCTGCTGCCTCGCCATCCCAGGCTATGAAGATCTCCGCTGTCTCGATGCGCTTTTTCCATTCCGGCAGTGAGCGCTTGCGTTCTTGTTCGTAGTCGGCCGAAAACGCCAACGGATGGTTGCGCAGCGCTTCCAGACGCATCTCTACATATGCCTGTACCTCGTCTCCGCTGACGCGGCGGATGGATAGCTCGTTGTTTGTTGCTGTCACATAGATCTCCCAAAACTTGCCAGGTCTTGTTGCCTTCAATGGCATCGAAAACGTATGGTAAGATCTTGCCGGTTTACTGGCGTCGTTCGCGCAGAATCACGACCAGCCCGACCAGGCCGCCAATCAGCGCGCCGATCAGGAAGTAGTCGCCGAGCAGGATCAGCAGGTAATCGGATGGAGGACGATTCAGGAGACCAACAGCCGCAGCCAGGGAGATGAGCAGCATGCCGCCGCCGGCGGCGATCATGCCTCCTTTTGCCGCATAGTTGAAGATCGTTGAGCCGATTGTGTAGAGGTCCATGGGGGTATTCTAGCCTGTTTTGTTTTGGGAAGTGGTAGATCCACAGTGCATGCAAAGGAAGTTGCTTGGCCTTGTTGTTATCGGGTATGCTTCACGGTGAGCTTGACTCGACAGCAGAGTTGTGGCTCCTCATGATGGGAGGTTGGTATGGCGGAGCGTGTTTATCAGGATTTAGCAAAGCATCTGGACAATTTGCCCGGCGGATTTCCGCCGGCGGAGTCAGGCGCTGATATCCGCATCTTGCAGCGCCTTTTTACGCCCGAGGAAGCGCGCTTGACGCTGCACCTCAATTTGATCGCTGAGCCGCCGAAGGTGATCGCCCGCCGCGCCGGGCTGCCGCTGGCCGAGGTGAAAGAACGGCTGGAGGAGATGGCGCGCAAAGGGTTGGTTTACGGCAACTACCGCGACGAGAACGTGCCAAAGTATTTGGCCACACCCTGGGTGATCGGCATCTTCGAGTTTCAGGTTAATAAGCTGACGCCGGAGGTTGTGCACGATATCGACATGTACCATGAGGAGGTGGCGACGCCGGAGTTCTGGCAGGTGGGGCCGCAGCTGCGCACGATCCCTGTTGGTGAAAGTATCCCCGTGCAGCAAGATATTCTGGTGCATGAACAGGCGGAAGCGCTGGTCAGATCACGCGCGAAATTCGCTGTGGCGCCCTGCGTCTGCCGCCAGAAGAACGCGGTTGCCGGGGAACCATGTGATAAGCCGCTGGAGACCTGTCTGGTGTTTAATAATTCGGCCGATTATTATGTGCGTCACGGTATGGCGCGTGAGATTGACGTGGCGGAGGCCTTGGCTATTATCCGCGCCGCCGATGCGCATGGATTAGTTCTGCAGCCGGGCAATGCCAAGAAGGTCTCTAATATTTGCTGCTGCTGCGGCGACTGCTGCGAGGTCTTGCAGCTGGCCAAGCGCCATCCGCAGCCGGCGACGGTCTTGTCATCGCCTTACGTGGCGCAGCTGGATATCGAGGAATGTAACGATTGCTATACCTGTACGATGCGCTGCCAGATGGAGGCGCTGGAAATGGGTGATGATGGCCTTATTCTCTATGAGCATCGCTGTATCGGCTGCGGACTATGCGTGACGACCTGCACGACCGGTGCGTTGAGCCTGGTACGTAAGCCAGAGGCGGAACAGCCAGGGGTACCCAGGGACCTGGTGGATCTGCATCTGCGACGCGGCCGCGCCAGAGGGGTATTGGGCACGGGGAATCTGTTGAAAACGGCCGTGCGGTCAACGATTGACCGGGTGCTGTCGTAGCTAGGCCTTTAGGAATCCGGTTTTTTGATGAAGGTCACCGGTTTTCTTGAAGTAGAAGAACCGGGTTTCTTATTTCAGCGCTTGTAGACGCTCAGAACAAAGCCAGATCACCAGGGCAGAGGGCGCATCGCTGATCTCGTTTTGGCGCACCATCTGTAAGACGGTGGGAATTGATTGCAGATGGATCTCGATCAGTTCCGCGGGCTCGTGGGCTGGTTCGCTCAGGATGACGCCGGTCGCCAGATAGAAGTGCCCGATTTCGTTGCTGATGCCGTTATCGATGTAAGATTTTCCGATGTAATCAAGCTGCTGTGCCGTTCCGCCAACTTCTTCCGCCAGTTCAGCGCGGGCGGCATCGACCAGCGACTGCTGTGGTTTGACGCTGCCCGCCGGGAGTTCCCAGCACCAATCATCAACTGTATAGCGGTAGCTTTTGATCATGACAATTTGATTGTCCGTGGTGACGGGCAGCACCCATATGGCGGGTTCTCTTTGAACGACGTTGTATTCGCCGGGACGGCCGTCGGGTAAGACGATCTGATCTTGG
The DNA here is from genome assembly GCA_963767495.1 of uncultured Chloroflexia bacterium. Lineage (GTDB taxonomy): Bacteria > Chloroflexota > Anaerolineae > Promineifilales > Promineifilaceae > JAACFF01. The sequence goes on along the minus strand of CAVYDY010000003.1, from coordinate 188,256 downwards.
CGGACGTTGTACCAGGGGCAAGACCATACGATCTTTTGCGAAAGGGTTTTGAATGTCATAAGGGTACTAAAGTGGGTTGTGACTAGTTGTCATTGGTTAGCATCTGTTTGTTTGTGGATCGAAGGCTTGCCATCCTGTTTTCGTAGCGTTGGGCTCGATCGCCGGTCGGACGGTACGCGTGTTTTTGTTAGAATAGAACAATGAGACGAAAGAAACGAAATGTTGTTTACTCAACGGATTCAGCCGCGGCCAAGCGCTGCCCGCGCTGCGGCAGCTATCCCTGCCGCTGCCCCAAACCGAAGAGCTTGCCGCCGCAGGAACAAACAGCCTCCATCCGCCGCGAGAAGAAGGGGCGTAAGGGCAAGACGGTGACGGTGATCATGGAGTTGACCCTGACGCCGGAGGATTTGAAGGCGCTGGGCAAAGAACTGAAAAAGAAATGCGGCAGCGGCGGCGCGGTGAAAGAGGGCACTATTGAGATCCAGGGAGATCACCGTGACAAGGTGGCCGCCGAGCTGCAGAAGATGGGGTATAAGACGAAGTTTGTTGGCGGCTAAGCAGCCGTAAACCTCTATTTTGCGAGTGTTTGATTTCGTGGCGACCGGGCAGCTGGAAGCCAAACGACACGTTCGATTATTGATATGCGTTCCCGACTTTGTTCTTGATGCCGTCAAAGAGTGGGTGAATAGGATGGGCATCCCCTCTCAGGCGTTGATCAAATAGCCGGTTATTGAAGCGTATGGTGTGTCCGAGGAGTGAGCCAAGCGGATATGCACTACAGCCTAACCGCCCCGAGGCGGGAGACGACTTGTTCCAGGCTGTGCAGGTTGTGCAAGGGTAGGAATTCATCGCAGTAGGGTAGGACGGTCTGCATGCCGCCGACCAGCGGCTGGTAGCCGGGCGAGCCGGCCAGGGGGTTGAGCCACAGCAGGCGGTGAGCGCTGCGGCGCAGACGGTCCATTTCTTTATCCAGCAGCTCTAGATCACCCCGTTCCCAGCCATCGCTGATGATGAGCACCGTTGCGCCCCAGCCGAGAACGCGCCGCGACCATTGGTAGTTGAAATGCTTCAAGGACTCGCCGATGCGCGTGCCGCCGGACCAGTCGACGACGAGATGGGCGATCTTGTCCACGGCCGTGTCAACATCACTGTGGCGCAGCGCGGGCGTTAGCCGTGTGAGACGCGTGCCGAAGGCGAAGGACTCCACCTGGCGCACATCCTGGCTCAAGGAATGAATAAAGTGCAAAAAAAGGCGCGAATAGTGGTCCATGGATCCACTGATGTCGCAGATAACGACCAGTGGGCGTGGTTTAGTTTTGCGGCGGCGCCAGCGCAGCTGGATGATCTCGCCTCCGTAGCGCGTATTGGCGCGGATGGAACCGCGTAGATCCAGATAGCGCGCCCGTTTTGTGGTGCGGCGCAGACGGCGTGTTTGCCGGGCGTTGAACTGCCAGATGAGTCTGGCCATGGCCTGCTTGACGACGCGCTTTTCTTCCTCAGTGAATTCGGCGAAGTTCTTATGGCGCAGCAGCTCGAGCGGGCTATAAAGGGCGCTGACCTCCATATCGTCTGCGGCTTCCGCCTCGGCATCTTGTTCGTCCTCCTTTTCTTCTGCGGGCTGATCCTCTTGACTGGGGGCTAAGAGGGAATCGGGAGTTTTAAGCGGCTGTTCTCCTTCTTCCGGCTGGCGCATATGCCGGATCGTACCCAAGCTGAGCAGCCAGGACTGCATGCCTGTCCAGAAGAGATCGAAGGCCTGGTTGAAGCGTTCGAAGTCATGCGGATCGGTGACCAGCAGACCGCGGGTGGCGTAGTAGAAATCGTGGCGGCTGCTGATGTCAACCAGCGTCAAGGCTTGCGCCAGGTCACTGATCTGGCCAGCGCTGATTTTGAAATCCAGGGAACGCAGCAAACGGCCGAAATGGAGAAGATTGGGAAGCAAATGCCGGCTGTCGATGCGTGGTTCAACCATCAACTGTTTGCGCCAGGTGGCGCACAAAGTCGCCGGAAACTTCGCGGATATCGTCCTGGTACTTAAGCAGGACGCCCAGGGTGTCATTGATCACCTCTTCATCAAGGCGCTTCTTGTCCATCAGGTAAAGCGCCTCTGCCCAGTCGAGCGTTTCGGCCACCCCGGGTGGCTTGTACAGATCTTGTTCGCGCATAGTCTGCACGGCGGTGACGATCTGATGGCTTAGCTGCTTGGGGATGTCGGGCACCTTCAGGGTGACGATCTGATATTCGGTCTGAAAGTCGGGATATTCAATCCAGTGATAGATGCAGCGCCGCTTGAGCGCGTCGTGTACCTGGCGCGTGCGATTAGAAGTGACGACGACAACCGGCGGTTGTGGGGCGGAAAAGGTACCGATTTCGGGGATGGTAATCTGGAAGTCGGAAAGGATTTCCAGGAGGAAGCTTTCGAACTCTTCATCGGCGCGATCGATTTCGTCGATGAGCAAAACGGGCCGGACCCCGTTTTTTTGTTGAATGGCCTGCAGCAGGGGGCGAGCCAGCAAAAAGTCGGCGCTGTAAAGATCCCCTTCCATCTCTTGGCGCGTGGCGCCGCTCGCTTCTTGCAGCTTCAAATGCAGCAGTTGGCGCGAGTAGGCCCATTCATAGACGGCGTTGTGCACGTCCAGCCCTTCATAACATTGCAGGCGGATCAGCGGCACATCGAGGATGCGCGCCAGCACCTTGGCCACTTCTGTCTTGCCCACGCCCGCTTCGCCTTCCAGGAAAAGCGGCTTGCCCAGACCCAGGGAAAGAAAGATTACCGTGGCCAGAGAACGGTCAGAAACATATTTTTCACCCAACAGTTGTTCTCGGACTTCAGAGATGGAGGTAAGCATGTCGTATTTCAAATTTAGCCGCTGCACATTCATGGATTTTGGATTGAGTCTAAACCCGAACTCGCAAATCGGCAATCCCAAATCTATTGACAGCGTGCCTTTATGCCGGCGGCCGCTTCGCTGCCGATATCCTGCTGTGGCGCAGCGATAAAGTTTTCGTGCTTGTGATGTTTGTCACGCCTGATTGGTGCTTTTCTACACTTGCTTGCAGCTCGATCGCTCAATTACACTGCCATTGGAGCCGGGTTTGTGGACAGTAAGAATCATATTTTTGAAAGGCGGCTTTTCTTCGTGGGTTGGTAGCTGGTTAAAAAGAGCCTGACAATGAACAGACGGTGGGGCAGCTCCGGCGGCTGGCAGGAGGCAACGCTTGACCTGGCGAATGTGCCATCGGCGGGGGATCTAAGAGGGAAGACGGCCGTGTGGGCGGCGCTGGCCTTCATTTCCGATGACGGCATAGGCGCTGCAGAAGGCGCCACGGTGGACGATATCCTACTGCGCAAGCGCGGGCCATGAGCGGCGAGCCATATGGGTTCTAAATAGCGAATTTGGACCTCAGCCGCTTCGCTTCCTGCGGAGTGCGGAATATTACATTCATTCCGCACTCCGAATTACCCAATCCGAACTTACTCGACGATTACTTTCTCATCCGTAACTAGACGGAAGCGGTCTTCGGCGCAGTGCGCCTTGATGTCGGCGCCGGCCTGGGCGCCGATGTCGGTTTGCAGGGCGGCGATGAAATCTTCGTACTGATCGAAGTAGAGTTCGTTGACGGCGTCATAGGGGCCGTCGGCATAGTCGGGCAGCACCGCGCTGACGCGGTAGTGGCGAATCTTGGGGAACTGCGCGCCCAGTTGGGAATGTTCTTCGTAGACCCACTGGCGGAATTCTTCAATGCTCATGCCTTCTTTACGTTTCATCAGGGATATTACTTTGACCATGGTTTCTCCTTTATTAAGCGAACAAAGATTACGTGTACGCTTTGCGTACTGAGATTTTCGCAGATTGAAAGTGTTTATCTTTGTAACCTGCGTAATCTTTGTTTTATTGTGGCGCGCATTGAATACATGTGTACCTGACGTGCTGCGCGTCGTTAGCTATTGTTACGCTCCTGCGCTTTCCTTCTCAGCCAGGGCTCGGAGCACGCGCTCGGGCGTGATCGGCAGCTCGTAGATTCGCACGCCGATGGCATCTTTTACGGCATTGGCGATGGCGGGAATGGGCGCGTTGGCCGTCATCTCGCCCACCCCTTTGACGCCGTAAGGGCCAGTGCTGGAAGGGTACTCCAGGATCTGCGCCTCGATTTTGGGGACTTCGTGCGGGCCGGGCAGATTATATTCCGTCCAGTTCATCGGTTTGTGCTCCACGCTGGGATAGTAGGGATCGGTAGTTTCGTATAGCGCGTGAGACATGCCCATGAAGGCGCCGCCAACGACCTGGCCTTCGACCAGCTTGGGATTGACAGCACGGCCGACTTCATAGGCGCATTTTAGACTCAACACGTCGACGATGCCTGTTTCCGTGTCTACCTCCACTTCGGCGATGACGCAGGCATGGGCTTCCGTGGAGTCGGGGTCCATCGCCCCTGATTCCGGATCGACAATGCTCTTTGGTTTCATGAACATGCCGCGCCCGCTGATGGTCCGCGCATATTTGAAGTGGGCAGCCAGGGCAAGATCGATGATGTGAATGGCGCGATCAGGCTGTCCTTTCACTTTGATCAGGCCGCTGCCGTCCGTTTCCAGGTCAGCGGGATTGGCCTCAAGTTCGTCGGCAGCCACTTCGAGCATTATCTGGCGCGCTTCCATGGCCGCTTCGATGACGGCGTTGCCCACGCGGTGGGTGGCGCGGCTGGCGAAAGTGCCCATACAGTGTGGACCGGTGTCTGTGTCGGCCGTATCAATCATCACGTTTTGGAAAGGAACGCCCAGCGTTTCGGCGGCGATTTGGGCGATGACTGTCTTCAGTCCCTGGCCCAGGTCAGTGCTGGACAGGGAAATGATGAAGTTGCCGGTGGTGGTGCTGTGAATCAACGCCTGTGAGGGATCGCCGCCGAGATTCATACCCGTGGGATAATTGACAGCAGCGATACCTGTTCCTCTTAGTTTAGCCATGACCATTCTCCATTGAACTCATTTCCTTGTATTCCTGGGGCAATTCCACACCACCCATTTCCGCCGCGGCCTGCATGACCTCTATCAATGTTGCGTCTTCCGCGACCTTATGATGCGGTTTCATGTCGCCATCTTTATAGGCGTTAATGAAACGGATGGACCAGGGATCCAGGCCAATGACTTCGGCGATTTTGTCCATCTGCTGCTCGATGGCCCAGGAGGCCATCGTGACGGCGAATCCGCGCATGGCGCTGGAGGGTGCCTTGTTGGTATAGACGCAGTAGACGTCAATAGCCACATTGGGAATATTGTAGGGCCCAGCGGCGTTTGCGGCGTGTTTGGTTACCGCGTAGGGAGTATGCCGGTTATAGGCGCCGGAGTCGGCGTAGGTGGTTACCTGGCGGGCCACGATACGGCCGTCTTCCATGATGCCGTCTTTATAGTAGAGGCGCCAGGCGCCGCGCGGCGAGGAAACAGCCATCTCCTCAGATCGTGAATACTTGAACTTGACCGGCCGCCCTGTTTTCATCGCTGCCAGAATGCAGATCGGTTCGGTGATCACGTCGACCTTGCCGCCGAATCCACCGCCGGCGGTACCGCCGATGAAGTGCATCTTCTCGAACGGTAGATCGAGGGTGATGCCGGCGTTGTCCAGCGAAAAGAAGAGGGCCTGTGTGTTGGTGTAGACGGTAAAACGGCCGTCTGATTCGGGGACGACGATGCAGCCGGTCGTTTCCGTCGGCGCGTGTTCGATAGGGCTGCTCTGGAAACGTGACTCGACGATATAATCTGCTTCCGCGAAGCCTTTTTCTACGTCACCCAGGCGTACCTGGCGGTGGTCCATCCCATTCTCGTAAATGAAATGGTTGACGCCGGTATCGGCGATAACCGGCGCGCCCGGCTGGAGCGCTTCTTCTACATCCAGGACAGGCGCCAGTTCTTCTATATCCAGCCTGACCAGAGAGGCCGCACGCTGCGCCGCCTCTTCTGATTCGGCGATGATGGCGGCGATCGCTTCCCCTTTCCAACGTACGCGGTCTTCGGCCAGTACCGGTTCATCGTCGGGACCGACGCCGATGAGGCGCAGGATAGTGTAGATATTGTTGGGAACATCTTCATGGGTCAGGTAGGCCACGAAGCCGCGCACCTTTTCGGCCTCAGAAAAGTCGATGCCTTTCAGCTTGCCGTGGGGCACGGGACTGCGCACCATCTTCAGGTAGCATAAGTCGTTGATCTGGTGATCTTCATAATAGACGGTTGTCCCTTTGACATGACCCAGGCCGTCGCGCCGGGGTACGGAATGGCCGACGACGTGTAGTTCATCTTTTTGATGTACCGTCATGATTTTGACCCTCCTGTTTCGCGGCCGCCTGACCATTCGTGGCCGCTTATGCGATGCGCTGCATCTTCGATCGCTTCAAAGATGGACTGGTAACCGGTACAGCGGCAAATATTACCGGCGAGAGCGTCGGCGATTTCCGCATGCGTAGGGTGGGGCGTACGATCGAGCAGTGCCTTAGAGACCATGATCATCCCTGGTGAACAGTAGCCACACTGCACGGCGAAGTTGTCGTAGAATGCCGCTTGAACGGGGTGCAGTTCTTCAGCCGTCTTGGTCAATCCTTCGAGCGTGGTCACCTCTTTGCCTTCGACATCCTTGGCCGGTAGAAGGCAGGCTACCATCGGCTCACCGTCCACAAGCACAGTACAGCTGCCGCAGCCTCCCTGGGAGCAGCCCGTTTTGGTCGCCATGTAGCCGAGCCGGTCGCGCAGTACATTTTTCAATGTTTCCAAGGGATTGGCGACGATCACAACCTCACGGTCGTTGAGCACAAAACTTACAATTTCCGCAGCCATAGTTATCTCCTTTGCAACGGCTAGGCATCAAACGTGCTGAGCAGCCCACTTAGCAGGCGTTTCAACTGAACATCAATCATCTGCCGGCGATACCAGGCGCTGGCGACTGCGTTGGTAATGGGGTCGCTGGCCTCTGCAGCGGCGGCTGCCGCCTCTGCGGCAAGCGCCTCCGCTTGCTCCTGCGGCCAGAAGCGCGCGTTGTTTAGCACGGCCTCGGCCTCGAGAGAACGTCTTGCTGTCGTATCGGCGCCGCCTAGGGCGACGCGAGCGATATTGACAACGCCATCGAACGCCTCGATATGGGCAGCGACGGTGACAATGGTCGCTGCGCTGCCCTGGCGCGGGCCAAATTTGTGGAAAGCGGTCTGGCCTCTGTGATTGGGTATGTGCAGTTCAGTGATCAGCTCATCTGCTTCCATTTGACGGCCGCCGGTCATGAACTCATTCAGATCGACTACGCGCTCAGATAAAGCGTTTTGGATCTTGACCTTCGCGTCCAGGGCCAAGAGGGCAACGCAAAAATCACCGTATGGTGGTTGGTTGAATAGATTCCCACCTACGGTTGCCATGTTGCGCACAGCCCAACCTCCGATGCTGTTTGCTGCTTCCTGTAGGATTGGATACCTGGTCTGCTCCGCCATTTGACTCATAGTGGCCGCGGCGCCGATGACGGCACTGCCGTTCAGGGCTACCGTGTCCATACCGGCATTGCGCAGGCCCATGACCATCTCCGGGAAGAAAAGACCTTCATTGATCTGAGGCATCATAAGTGTCCCACCGGCAATGACTAGCAGATCATGACCATAACTTGCCTTCAGGTCCAGGGCTTCTTGCAACGATTCAGGGGTGAAATAGTTTTTGACTGTCACATTCTTGTCTCCTTTTTAGCTGGTTAGCCTTTCAGCGTACCAGCCGTTCAGCACCATTTCTCCAAAAAACAATCTGCTACTATTTGCTATTCTTCCAGTAGGGCGAAAAAGCGCGCTGGGGAACCTTCAGCGCCGTCTATCTTGATGAAAGGTGCGAAGAATTGCACACGCTGGTCGGTGGGCAGCTGTGATAAATTGGTCATCTGCTGCATAAGAATCGCGCCATTTTCCAAGATCACCTTGTGGATGATGAAATCTTCGGAGGTGAAGTCAGGTAAACGGGCGCAATATTCGCTGAAACAGTCAAAACCGATGGCACGTGCGCCACGATCGACGAGCCACTGCGCCGCCGCAGCGGCGCAGTAGGGGGATTCCATGTAATAGGTAGGGAAATTACCCCAATGTTTTTCGGTCCAGTCGGTGCGCACCAGGGCGATGTCACCCGCTTGAATGGCTTGGGCGTGCTCTTTCATATCGGCGACGGAGATTTCGTGATTGGGCCCAACATGGCTGAGGTCGATGACTCGCGCCTGGCCAAAGACACGATCGAGGTCCACATCAACGGCCGTTTCACCATCTTCCACGGTATGCTTGCTAAAATCAACGTGGGAACCGGTATGCAGCAGCATTTCGATCTTGCTGGCCTGCCAGAAGCCGGGACCGCGATGATAGCTGGTCATTTGCAGCTGCAGGTTGACCGATGGAGGGCTCAAGGTCATTTCGCCGATTGGCACTGATAAATCTACAATGCGCATAAGAACACCTTCGTCGTGCTAAATAACTGTGTTGATCAGAATACCGATTTCCTCTACTTCCACTTCTACTGTATCGCCTGGTTTGAGCAGCACCTGTGGGGAATGGCCGATGCCTACACCATGTGGCGTGCCTGTGCTGATGATGTCACCGGGCATCAGCGTACTGGAGCGAGAGATGTAGGAAATCAGGTAAGGGATCTTAAAGATCATTTCGCCCGTGTTGGAATCTTGCAGCGTGACGCCGTTGACCCGGCATTGGATGTCAAGCGCATGCGGGTCGGGCAGGGCGTCGGCGGTGACGACAAAGGGCCCGACGGGGCAGAAGGTGTCGAATGATTTGCCGCGAATCCACTGTCCGTCGCTGAACTGCACGTCGCGCGCGCTGACGTCATTGACAATAGTATAGCCGCCGACATAGGCCATCGCTTCTTCCTCCGTGACATTGGTGGCTTTCTTGCTGATGATTAGTGCCAATTCTGCTTCGTAGTCGACTTTCTGCGTCATTTCCGGCAGCCAGGTGATTTTTCCACCATGTGGAAGAAGGGACGAGGTGAACTTTGTGAAAAGCACGGGAGATTCGGGTATGGGTGTGTTGGTCTCACGGCAGTGATCAGCGTAGTTGAGTCCGACGCAGATTATTTTTCCCGGATTAGACAGGGGAATATCGATCTCGGCCGTCTCTAGATCCAATACGGTATCGGGCGCGTTCTCCTGTGCCCAGGCCACGATTTCATTCGCTAACTCGAGCGTTCCGCGGTCTGAGCAAAGCAGATCGGCCATGCTGCCGTAGATCGCTGGCGGGATGTTACGATTCGCGCCTGCGGCAAAACGCTGCGCCGCACCGGCCAGGTCGATGATTTTACCGGCGTGTACTGCACCCAGGCGGGTCTCTCCTTGAGAACGATAGCTCACCAGTTTCACTTAGATACCCTCCAATTCGCCGGGCAAATGTTGTCCGGCGGTTAATTTGTTGTTTGTTCAGCCGCGGCTAGTTCGCGGTACATCTGCTCGACATGCTCCAGGTGCCGCAGCATCGCCGCACCGGCCTCTTGCGGGTCGTGTGCTTCCAATGCGGCGACAATCTGGCGATGATGTTCGACAGTCGTTTTGGTCACACCACTCATGTGTGTGGTCTTTTGGCGGCTAGCGCGGCTGAGGGTACCGATACTGGCCATGAAACGTTCGAGCAGGGGGTTGCGCGCAGCACGGGTGATGATTTCATGCAGTTCAATGTCGGCCAGTATGAATGCTTCTGGGTCGTCGACAGCGCGTTCCGATTGATCCAGGCAATCGCGCAAAGCGGCCAGCTCTTCGTCGGTGATACGTTCTGCAGCCAGGGATACATTGCCGGTCTCGATGATCTTGCGTGCTTCGAAAAGCTGCAGGAGCGTGGAGTCGTCGAGCATGAATACAAATTCGAGATGCTCGACTAGTTCCTCCGGCTTGAGGGCGCTGACGTAGGTACCGTCCCCCTGACGAATTTCGATCACTTTCATCATCGAAAGGGCGCGCAAAGCCTCGCGCAGGGACGGGCGGCTGACGCCGAGCATTTCGGCGAGTTCCCGTTCAGGGGGTAATTTATCACCAGGCCGCAATTCTTTTTGGCGCAGCAGGTCAAGGATTTCGGCCGATATCGCTTCGGCGACTGTTTGTTGTTTCTGCAATGGGCTGAATGTGGTTTCTGTCATTATGATTGGTAAGACCAATTAACCATCTTACCACAGGGTACGGATTTTAGGACAGTTTGTCAAGGTGGGGATTTGGAGTAATGACGCAATGACGTATTTGGACATGCTGCGCTCACCGTTTTTCCTACTTACTTATAGTTAGGGAAATTGACCAAGGAGATAGACTGAAAGGTAAAGCAACAACAGAATACCAATCTGTCTATCTCCATGGGCAACTGCTTGGGAATTGAGGACCTGGCTTTTCCAGCACCTCGAGTGCCTTGTAGCCGGTCGATACAATCTGGTGTAAGCTACTCACAATACCACCCTGGAGAATATCACTCATGGATAAAGCAAAGAAATCAGTAGATAATCTACAAAAGACAATTGACGAAACCGAAGTTACAGAGGCGCAGCAGGCCACGCTTGACGATGTCTCGCAGCACATCGATCAATTTCAAGAAGACCCGCAGGCTCACCACCAGACTTTGCGCGAGCGTCTGCAAAATGCGCTGGTTGAGTTTGACGCTGATCACCACTCACTGTCCGAGTCGATGCGCCTGGCCATCTATGATCTGAGCAACGCCGGCGTCTAACAAAGTAGACAGCAGGCAAAGAAGAATCTGCGCAATCCTTGATCTCCCCATCACAAAAATAGCGTATGGAAGTCAAACTCGCTTACGGCCGTAACGGCATCAACGTCAATCTCCCCGACAGCACCGAGATCGTCGCTGCCCCATCCTTGCCCGGCACCAGTGATCCTGCCAACCTTTTGACAGAGGCCATACGCCACCCTATCGGCTCGCCCCCTCTGGCCGACCTGGTCAAGGCGGGCGACAGAGTGCTGATCGTACACAGCGACATCACCCGCCCCACCCCCAACCATCTAATTCTGCCCGTGCTCCTGGCCGAACTGGAAACCGCCGGCGTGCGTCGTGAGGATATCACGCTGCTCAACGGCCTGGGCACACACCGCCCGCAAACGGACGCTGAACTGCGCACCCTGCTCGGCGATGCCGTCTACGACAATTTTCGCTGCCTGCAGCATGACGCCTACGACGACCAGATGCTCCGCTCCCTGGGTACGACGGGCAGCGGCAATCCCCTGCGCGTCAACCGCTTTCTGCTCGAGTCCGACGTGCGTATTCTCACCGGCTTCATCGAACCCCATTTCTTCGCCGGGTTCAGCGGCGGGCCAAAAGCGGTCATGCCCGCCCTCTGCGGCGCGGAAAGTGTGCTCACTAATCACGGCCGTGACATGATCGCCCATCCCCAATCCACCTGGGGTGTCTGTGAGGGTAATCCCATCTGGGAAGAGATGCGCGAAGCGGCCCTGAAAACCGGCCCCGCCTTCTTACTCAATGTCACCTTGAATGAGCATAAGCAGATCACGGCCGTCTTCGCCGGCGATCTCTTAGAGGCGCACGCGGCGGGCCGTGAATTCGTGCGCACGCAGGCCATGGTCGCCGTCGACCAGCCATACGACATCGCCATCACCACCAACAGTGGCTTCCCCCTTGACCAGAACCTCTACCAGACCGTCAAGGGCATGAGCGCCGCCGCGCGCATCCTGCGTCCCGGCGGCCACATCATCATGGCCGCCGCCTGCGAAGACGGCATCCCCGATCACGGCCGTTATGCCGGGCTGTTAGCTGAAGGCGGCTCACCGCAGGGCGTTCTTGATCTCCTGGCCCAACCCGGCTTCGCTGAGCAAGACCAGTGGCAGGTCCAGATACAGGCCCTGATCCAGCTTCAGGCCACGGTCCATGTGCACAGCAGCGGCCTGAGCGACGCGCAAATCCGCCGCGCCCTCTTGACACCATGCGGCGACATCACAGCCACAGTCAGCAAGCTCGCCGCGGAAATCGGCCCACAGGCGCGCATCTGCGCGATGCCCGAGGGCCCGCAAACGATCGCCTATCTCTCCGCCTGACGCCCCCAATGGTTTGTTATCGTTGGGAATGCAGCGCCTTTGATAAATCATGGGGCTGCCGGCCATTACGCCAAATACCCACCTGATCAGGCGCGATCTTCACGCAAGGATACCCAGGCCAGCGGCACGGAGGAAAGCAGCAGCAGAAGCAAAGTGGGCATCGCCGCACGCACAAAGAACGCCTCGCTGATATTGCTCCAGATCAGCATCGGCAGTGTGCGGTAACCCAACGGGCTGAGCAGCAGCGCTGCTGGCAGCTCCTTCATCACCGTCAAGAAGACAAGCGCACCACCGGCGATCAGACCCGGCCGCATCAGCGGCAGGGTCACATAACGCAGGATATCGAAACGGGAGCCACCCAAGCTGTAGCCAACTTCCTCGAGTTCTCGCGGGATACGAGACAAGGCGCTCCGTTCCGCAGCGATCGCCAGCGGCACAAACAAGACCATGTATGCCGCCAGCAGCAGGGGAATCGTCTGGTACAACGGCCGTGCGTAATGAATGCCCGCGAAAACAAACGCCAGGGCAACCACGATGCCCGGCAGGGCATAACTGCTGTAGCTGAGCCGCTCAAGAAATCCGGTCAGACGCCCTTTATGCCGCACGGAAAGGATGGCGATCGGCAGGGCCAGCAGCACCGCCAACACAGCCGTGACCAGCGCCAGGGTGAACGAACTACGCGCCGGTTCAAGCAGCTCGCTGAGCAGGATGCTGTTCTGCTGCATCACCGAAGCGCCCCCTAGTGGCGACATTTGCTGCACGCCGCGCAAAATCCAGTATCCCAGCAGTGCCACCGGCATAATCAAAGACATAAACGACACGAGGCCGCTGAACAACAAGGCGGGCCAGCGCCAGCGCCCCAGATTCACCAGCTTGCTGTGCGCATGATCACTCATTTCCATGGGCGCCTCTTCCTTATCATGACGCAACCGTGATTCGAAGAGCATAACAACGGCCGTCATCAGCACCAAGACCGCCGCCATCGTCGCCGCCTCGTCCAGCTGAAAGCCAAGATAGCGGTTATAGATGACCCGCGTAAAGGTACTGAACTGCAGCAGCGTGACCGCGCCAAAATCGCGCAGGCAGTAGAGCGCCACGAGAAGGGCGCCGGCCATGATCGACGGCCATAGATAGGGCAGAAGAACATACCGCCCGATCTGCCGCTTGCTGGCGCCGTTCGTCTGCGCCACTTCCAGCAAGGTCATATCCATCTGGCGCAGAGCCGCACTGACTGTCAAGAAGATAAAGGGGTAGCTGATCAGCGTAAGCGCCACAAACGCGCCGCCAAATCCATAGACGGAGGGCAGGCGTTCAATACCGGCCAGCCTGCCCAGGAACTGCTGCAAGAATCCCTTCGGTGACAGGAAAGAGAGAAACAGGAAGGCATAAACATAGCTAGGAATCACCAGGGGCAGCGCATGGAGCACCGACCATCCCCGTCGGCCGGGCAGGTTCGTTCGCGTCGTCAGCCAGGCCAACGGAACAGCCAGCACGGCAGCGCCCAGGGGCACGCTGAACGCCAACAGCGCCGTATTGCCGATCACTTTCAGGGTTGACGGCCGTGCGATTGTCTCAATCGCTTCCCGCCATGCCGTGCCGGTGCGCAGCAGCAGATAAGCCGGCACCAGCAGCACCAGGCAGGCAAAAAGCGCCGCCCCTGAATAAAGCAGCGCTGTCTCATACCCGCCAAGACGCCTATAGCCGGCCGCCATGCGTTTGATAATCCCGCGCGCATCATGAACAGCGCGGGCACTATCGGGCAAGAAGTTCGGCGGAAAACTGCCGCCGGGCACATCAAGCGGTGACTCGGCCATTGATTATTCGATGATTCCCAGATCGATCAGTAATTCTTGGGTGCCGGCCAGATCCGATAGATCAGCGAGGTCGATATCGAGCGCGGCCTCGTCCAATGCTGCCAACGGAGGCAGCAGCGCCACTGTCTTGACCCCTTCAACAAGGGGATATTCAAAGGTCTGCGATGCGAAATATTGCTGTCCCGGCAGGGAGAGTAGGAATTCAATGAAGCGTTGAGCATTGGCGTCATTCGCAGCCGTATCCAGGATACCGGCGCCTGAAACCATGATCAGCGATCCCGGTCCGCCGCCGGGCAAGAAATAGTTGCGCGCGGAAAATGTTTCTCCCTGCTCCGTCAAGAAGCGATGTAAATAGTAATGGTTGACCAGACCAACCGCCACTTCACCGCTGCCGACCGCTTCAACGATGGGCGTGTTCTTGGGATACTCAATCGGGTTGTTGGCCTGAACGCCTGACAACCAGGCGGCTGTCTGTTCTCCCCCCCATACAGACCGCATCGCGGTGACCATAGCCTGGAAACTGCCGTTGGTTGGGGCCCAACCGATACGGCCGTTCCACTGCGGATCGACAAACCCCATCAAATCATCCGGCAGCTGCGTCTCTGGATCCGTTATCTCATCCGTATTGTAAACCACTGTCCGCGCACGCCCCGATATCCCGACCCATGTGCCATCGGGTCCGGCAAAGCGATCGGGGACTTTAGCCAGGAGCTCGGCGGGAAGGTTCGCCAATAAGCCGGCCCCTGACACCGCACCCAGACCGCCAGGGTCCTGAGCATAGAAGAGATCCGCCGGGCTGTTTTCGCCCTCTTCCAGGAGTAGTCCCGCTAATTCCGACGTACTGCCATAGCGAACCTGCACATCAATGCCCGTCGCCTCGACAAACTGATCGATGATAGGCTGCACCAGGCTTTCCGAACGACCGGAATAGATAACAAGCCGCCCGGGATTACCTGCTTCTACTTCTACCGAAACAGCCTCACGTTCCGCCCCCGATTCAACGGGTGCATTCGCGCAGCCGGTCACACCTCCAGCCACCAGCAATAACATGACGATAATTGTCTTCACGCTTGATCCCTCATTTCATTGTCAGGCGCCATCCGAACACAAGGGCCGGGCCGGACAGCATGTTTTATACAGCGATAAGTGATATCAGAGGCAAAAGAAAGAAACTACCTGGGCCGTTCATAATAAATTTGCGGCGGGTTAGAGACAGCATGAAGAGGCGTTCAAAAGCAATTTAACCGCAATTAAAAATCGTCGCTGATCGCAGGGCGCATGTTTCCTTCAAGCGAGCAGCCGCTGTGTAGGCTGGTGCCCCGTAAAGCCGGTTGAAAACGGCCGTTCTTGTATACTATGTCTCTTCTTTCCCACAGACGGTCGTTTTTGCGCTACACTGTTTCCAGCATGCGGCACAGGACACTGTCTTGTGGCTGTAAATCACCGAAGGAGAGATCGTCCGATGCCTACAATAGCCAATTACAACCAGTTCGCCGGAACCCACTGGGAGACCGGCTCTGTCCGCAATTTCTTCGCCCAGCGCGGCTTCATAGCGCCGCACAGCGGCCAACCCTACAGCGAAGCCTTTCTTCTAGGCGTCAGCGGTGGCATCGTCATGGGTTATTTCACCTTCTTATATGAAGGGTACGATCCGCAGTGCAATATCCTCACCCGTAACACCTTTGATCCCCTGGATAAGATGCTTTCCAGGCTTGGCGTGGTACAGCATATTCAACAGACGGCCAAGCCGCAGCGCGCCGAGAATCTTCTGGTCGATACACTCGACGGAGGACAACCGGCCATTCTCTGGGCCGATATGTGGAGCCTGCCTTACAACGCGCTGCCCTGGGACGAGGGCATGTGGGGCGCCTTCCCGCTGCTCGTCTATGGGTATGAACCCGCGGAAGATGTGGTCTCTATCGCTGATCGCGCCGGCGTACCGCTGACTGTGACGCCCGCGGAGCTGGCGGCCGCGCGCGGCCGCATCAAGAAATACAAGAACCGCCTGCTGACGCTGGAAGCGCCTGTCGAAGAAAAGTTGGCTTCGGCCGTTCGTCTGGGCATCTGCGACACCATTCAGCTCTTCACGGAAAAACCGCCCAAAGGTTCCAGGAACAACTTCGGCCTCACTGCCTACCAGTTCTGGGCGAAGATGCTGACCCATCCCAAACAGCGTTTGAGCTGGGAGAAGCAGTTCCCGGCCGGCCGGCCGATGCTTGCTGGCCTCACCTCCGCCTTTAATTTCGCCTTCCTATTCGGCAAAGGAAGTGGTCAGGATGCTGAGCGGGGCCTCTATGCTGATTTCCTGGAGGAAGCGGCGCTGCTCCTGGCGCTGCCTGCCCTCAATGAGGCCGCCGTACAATTCCGCGCCGCGGCGGCCGCCTGGCAGCAGCTGCCCGCCTACCTGCTGCCGGATGATATCCCACCGTTCGCCGAAACCCGCGCGCTGATGTGGCGCAAGCACCTGCTCTTCCTGGAGCAAGGCGGCGCGGCCCTGGAGGAAATTCAAGCGATCAACGCCCGCCTGGAGGAAATACGCGATTCAATGGCCTCTGCTTTCCCGCTGACGCAGGCGGAAACAATCGCTTTTCGCGAGCGCCTGGCCGGGCAGATCCTGGCTGTTCACGACGCCGAAGAAACGGCCGTGCAGGCCCTGCAAGACGCCGTGGCATAACGGCGAACTGCCGGAAAAAGCTGCATAGGCAGGAGACTGCCCACGTTTTAACTGCGCCCGTTACCAGCAGTCCATAACAATCATTGACCAAGCGATGGAAGCAGGGCCTCCGCCCCGCTGCCATCACCTGCCCGTTCGAAACCCCCAGGTCAAGGTGCGCTTGATCAGATCCTCTGCTGCCTGCACCCATGTTAATATGGCGGCGAACCAACCAGCTCAGTAGAATACCTGTCATGCTATCAATTGACCGCTATCTGGGCAGCTTGCTGGGCCTTGCCGCTGCCGACGCCTTGGGCACAACACTTGAATTCAAGGCGCCGGGATCATTCATGCCAATTGATGATATGGTCGGCGGCGGCCCGTTCCATCTGCAGCCGGGCCAGTGGACCGATGACACTTCGATGGCGCTTTGCCTGGCCGAGAGCCTGGTTGAAAAGCAAGGGTTCGACGCCGCGGATCAGATGCAGCGCTATCTGCGCTGGTATCAAGAGGGGTATCTAAGCAGCACAGGAACTTGTTTCGACATCGGCGGCACTGTCAGCCGCGCGCTGCATACCTTTCAGCAGACCGGCGAGCCATTTTCCGGGCCCAGCGATCCCTACTCGGCGGGTAATGGATCGATCATGCGCCTGGCGCCGGTGCCCATGTTTTACGCCCATGATCCCGTCCGGGCCATCGAAGCATCGGGACTCAGTTCACGAACGACGCACGGCGCGGCAGCCTGCATAGACGCCTGCCGCACCTTTGGCGGTCTGATCGCCGGCGCCCTGTCTGGAGCCGAAAAAGCCGACTTGCTCAGCCCTTTCTACACGCCGGCGCCCACGTATTGGCAGACGCATCCGCTGGAAACGGCCGAAATCAAAGAAGTGGCCGGCGGTTCCTTCAAAGAGCGCCAGCCGCCGCATATTCAAGGCAGCGGTTACGTCGTCAGATCTCTGGAAGCGGCATTGTGGGCCTTTTACCACAGCGATAGTTTCCGCGACGGCTGCCTGCTGGCCGCCAACCTGGGCGACGATGCGGATACCACAGCCGCCGTTTACGGGCAGCTGGCCGGCGCCCACTATGGCGCCGCGGCCATCCCCAGCGGCTGGCTCGATAAACTGGCCTTGCGAGACACCATAGAAGCTCTGGCCCGGCAGCTGTTTAGCGGGTCAGAAGTGGGGCCGGACAGCTAATCAACAGAACTGCCGACGCGCTCCCTCACACAACCAGATTCGGATCAACAATATACTGCCACCAGTTATGGGCGATGCCGCCCGCCTCACCGCGCACGTGCGGCAGGTGCTTGAACCACCATTTGTGATGCTCGCGGATGTCACCCCGCCCCCAGGCTGCCGTATTTAGCCGTTGTGATTCGCCATCCAGATCGGGAAAATTGAGCCAGTTTGCCGCCCGCGTAGGCACCGGCGTGGGATTGCCCCAATCATAATCCTGGGTGCTGTTCGGCGCGAAATGAATGTTACCCACTTCAGCGCGGCCGGGATGCGTTCCGTCGTAGCGCGTAAACCGGCGCCACAGGTTCTCACGTCCGCGCTTGCTGCGGAATACGCGCTCCATAATCGATTCCGCGCGATGGCCGTACGCTTCGAGCATCTCCCCCAGGCCGCGCTCAAAATTGAATCCCATGATGATGAAACGGCGCGCGGCGTCTTCCGTATGCGCCAACGGCGGCGCGTTACACCAGAAGGCACCCGGCCCGGCCATGATTGACTCGTAATAGCCCGCGTAGGGAAAAGCGAACAGCCAGAATTCGTCAATGGCCCCGCTGTCCACCTTGGCGATCATCTCAAATTCATCGAGCAGTGCGTAATAATCAACGGCGTCCGGCTGGTGGAATCCGTCACGCCGCTGCCAGCGGCGCACAAATTGATCCGCCGTATAACGAAAGCCGTCCTGCTTAACCGGAAACCCATCCACCAGGATGCGTTCGGCGATTTCATAATTGGCGTAGCCATAGCTCGCTTCACGCAGATCGGCAATGAACGTCGCCGCGAGCCGGTCAGGATCGTGCCAGCCCAGAAAATCATTCAACGTCTTGCCGGTGCCAGGCACGGCCGGATTGTGGATGATCAAGGACACTTTCTTATGCACCGGCGGCAGCGGATCGTGCGGCACGGCCGTTGGACGATCCTCTAGAACCGGCTCTTCCGCCCCCAAACCAATTTGCCTGAGTATTGACTGCCACCACGCCATCATCAGTTCCCAAGATACAGCCATTCGCTGCATCTGCTTATTCTACGGCGTAAAAATCGCCCCCATCCGGCAGCTGCACAGTCCACGCGTCACTGTGATCGATTCCTATGTCGACGCGCCCTGTTGTACATTCCAGGACATGGCCGCCAGCCGTGCGATCGGCCGTCAAGAAATGCCAATGGTAGCCGGGCACATTCGCGCTGCCTACATATTCCGGGAGGCGGAAGCCCACCATCACACCGTCGATATTCTCAAACTCAAAGGTCGGCTGCGTCGCTACCACCTCGGCCAGCGGCGGGTACGGCTTCTCCTGGCGTGGTACGCTGCGCGACTTAAGCGCCGCAAACGTGCCCTCGACCTTGATCGCAAAAGGGATATTCGTCGTCGGCAGCAAGGTATCAATATAGTCACCCAGCTGCGTACAGTCAACAGGTTCAACCAACTCTGCCGTTTGATCCGCTTCAAAGAACGTCAACACAGCAAAAGGAGAGAGGGCATCATCCGCGACTTGGCGAGCGGCGCCGTCGGCCGTCACCTGGTACACCTCGTTATCAACGGCGATCATCTCACCATCCAACGCATGGAAGGTGCCTAGCCCGAAATCACCCGCCTGCTTCAGCTCACCGTAGGTCACATCACCGTCATAGACGCCGGTCAAAAGGGCGTCCAATGTTGAATACTGGTAAATCACATCCCGATCCACCGGCACCAGCTGCTCACAACCCACCAGAACAAGCGTGACCAAGATCAACAGCAATAGTGGATTCATTCAGCTCAACCGATTCATTGATAGTCCTCACGCATCAGGTAACAAAAAAGGATTGGGAGCAAAAAACCCCCAATCCCTACGCATTATACTCAATAACGAGGATGACAGCAGTTAGTTACTGCGTTGTCACAGGACCCGCGTATGGCGTAGCCACCGCCGCGCTGTAAGTCAACGGGCCGTTGGCTGTCGTCAGGGTCAGCGACGAACCGTTGATCGTGTAGCTGCTGGCCGTCTGTAGACTGGCCAGGTATGCCTGCTCTTGCGCCATGATTTCCTCAGAGCACAAAGCCTGTGTGGAGGTGATAGGCGCAACGGTGATACTATTCGTATTCCCTGCCGCTCGCGTACTCGAATAGCCCGCATTATAGCTGTTGCAGCCTGCGAACCCGGAGAGTGACCCGTTGCCGAACTGCAGCGAGATGGAGGTACCGGGAATGCTGCTGCTCAGTATCCAGCCGGTGCCGGTAAGGCCGGCGTTGACCGTGATCGCCATGCTGGCGCTGTCACTCAGCCCGGCAGCGTCGGCGACCGTCACCGCCGGATAGTACGTGCCCGGCTGCGAGTAGATCGTGGTGAAGCTGTTGTCCGGAACGAGACCGGTATCATTGCCGTCTCCCGACTGCCACTGGTAGTTGGCAATGGCCGCTGTGCCTTGCTGTGAACCGGCAGCGCTGAAGGTGACAGACTCACCCACAAGAGCTGCGTTGGGCCCTTCGATCACGGCCGTCGGCGGCACAACCTCAACGACAGGATTCACCTGCACCGTCTTGGTCGTCGTGTTCTGCTGCCCGCCCTGGTCGGTAACTGTCAGCGTGACAGTATAGGAACCGGGGTTGTTGAACGTGTATTTCACCGTCGAACCATTAAGGGGCGTTCCATCGCCCATATCCCAATCATAACGCGTGATCGGCAGAGAACCGGCCGTGGACTGCGACCCATCAAAGGTCATCTGCTGGCCGGTATCGGCGAAATCACCACTGATGATCACGGCCGTTGGTCCGGCAGGCGCCTGCGGCGCGATCGAGGAGAAGTTCATCGTGCCGCCGTCCACGGTAACGATCTGCAGCTGCGTACCGCTGACTGCATAACTGACAGCCGCCGGCAGCAGACGCAAGAAAGTCTCTTCCTGCTTGGTCAAGGCATCAGAGGCGCAGGCAGCGCGCGTCGTGCTGAAGCCGCTGATCGCCAGCTGATTACCCTGCTGCGCACTGTATGCGCCGCTGTACTCGTTACAGCCGGTGGTGCCGCTTACCGTGCTGCCATCCGTGGCAAAGAAAGCCGTAGGATTGCTGCCGGGGATAGCGGTCAACGTCTCATAGGAGATCAGGTACCAGGTTGTATTCTGCAGTTCCCGCACTTGATCCAGGATCGGTGTGCTGTTGAAGGTCAGCACGCCGCTGGCCGTGGGAACAAGCAGCTGGTCGCCCGCACGGTCAAAGCCGTAAGCGCTGCTCAACCAGGCGAAGTAGGTCGTCTCCTGATCCATCACCGCCGCCTGGCATGCTTTCTTCGTGCTGGCGATAGGGCCAACGGTAAAGTTTTCACCAAGGGCCGCGTTGTAGGCGTTACAGCCACCAGAGCCGCTGATTTGCCCGGTAACACCACCCTCATCAATCTCGAACCCGGCGGTTATTTCCGTACCCGGAACGATCGGCGTGTCGCCGATGGCCGACAGGTACCAGAAGGTCCCGGCAAGCGGCGTCAGGTCCAGCGCCGGTCCTTCGACGTCCGGCTGCGTGGCTACGAAGTTCATCGCTTGTTTCGCGCCTTCTTCACTGGACAGAAGCTGCAGCGTATTGCCAATGATGTGGTAGCTGGTAGCCGAATTCAAACCGAGGAAGAACCGCTGCTCCACCTCAAAGTTGCCGGCACCCCAGGGGCAGTCTTCATTATTGCTCTTCTGGGGCAGGTTGATCTTGATACTGGACAGATCGGCGGCAAAGGTCGCGTTGTACTCGTTGCAGCCCGTCTCACCGGTAACCGTGCCGGAGGGCAGCGTGGGCAGGCGGTTAAACACGGCCGTGAAGCTGCTGCCTTCGGCCGGCGGCTGCGGATTCTCAATGTCACCCTGTGAAACAAGGCTCCACCGCGTGCCCAGCAAAGGCGCCCGGTCGGCGGCGTACTGAATGTCGCCGTCAGCCGTGTGCAGGACCATCTGATCACCCAGAATCTCGTAGCTCTCGGCTGTTCCCAACATGGCCAGATATGTCTGCTCCAATTGGGTCACCGTCTCATCGGGACAGGCCATCATCGTCATCGCCATATTGGCGTTGATCGTGATCGAATTTACCGGCGGGTTCTGGCTGATATCGCTGCTTGTTTCATAACCACCATTGTAGTTATTGCAGCCCGCGTTGCCGCCGACAACACCCATCCCCGCATCTGCGCCGGGGACGAACAAAGCGGTGACATCAACCTCTTCGGGAACCGGCTCGCTGCCGACAGCGACCGCCTGCCAGAGTACATTCTCCAGCGGCAAGTTGAGCGAGGTGTAATTCAGGACGCCGCCGTCATAGACTATCTGCATATTGGCGCCGGCGATTTCGTAAGTTTGCGCCGACTGCAGGGCTGCCAGATAGGCTGACTCCTGTTCCATGCCGCTAATACACATCATCATCGTGCCGGCAGTGGGACCAAAGCTGATATTGCTGCCATCCAGTGTGTAGCCACCGCTGTAATTATTGCAGGTGGAATTACCGCTCACTGTGCCTGTTGTATCTGTCTCCGGCAGGAACACGGCCGTAACTGATGTATTCTCTTCCAATTCAGTCAGATTTTCCGGATCGCCATAGCTAACCAGCTGCCATGTCGGGCCAGTCAGCGGCGTTTCGCCGGGGACATAGATCAATTTTTCTTCATACGGCTGGCCGCTGGAGTACGTGAGTTCCAGGTTGCCATTCTCATTAATAGCCCAGGCGCTGACCGAAGCCAACGCGGCCATGTAGGCGCTTTCCGCGTCCATGAGCGCCTGTTCACAGGCCATCATCGTCATGCCCGCGTTGGGACTGATCGACAGCCCCCCTTCATCGGTGGACTCATAACCGGCAAAGTAATTGTTACAACCACCCTCGCCATTCATCTGCGCTTCTGTGCTGCTGAACGTGGCTGTGATCACAACGCCCTCTTCCACCACAGTCGGGTTGGCCGCGTCACCGTAGCCAACCAGCACCCAAAGACGGTCGGCAGCTTCGCCCCAACGATAGATGGGCTGGCTGATCTCGGGCATCTCTTCGGCCGGGTAGGCAGCTTCTGCCGCTTCCTCGACCTGTTCGGCTGGTTCCACCGCTTCCGGTGCTTCCGGTACGGTCTCTTCAACGGCCGTCTCCGGCGCAGGCTCCACGGCCCCGGTATCCGCCGGTTCTTGATCGCTGCAAGCGACCAGGAACATGACAACGACCAGGATGGAAATAAGCCATTTCCAATTATGTTGTTTCATCTGTTCAATCTCCTAACTTTTTCTACAAAACAAGACAGGCGAAGAGGACAATACAGCCTCGCCTATCTCTATCTACACTTATAACGCCGGCGGCAGGCTTCTGGTTCCCGCCGCCAAGGAAACCATTCTAACATTCGTGGCCATTGCACAACATTTCTCTCACAGAAACCTGTCGTGGTTTACAACCGTGCCAGGTGCGCATGAATTGCGCGGCTGCTGTCTATTTCAGAGTAACTGTGCGCGAAACGGTCGTTAGCCCTCTCCAGTCAAGCAGAAAAGGGCGACACCAATTGTCCCGGTGCCGCCCTTTGTTAGTGAGGAGCAGTACGGATTCTAGAATTCACCGCTGTCCACCCATTCCTCTTCCGGTGGTTTCCGTCCGCAGCATATCAGCCGTTGCCGTCCTCTCTTTTTCGTGTATCTTATGCTACGCTCCAGTTTTATCTGATAGACAAACAAAATATACCACAATACATACGGGCCAGGCGTTCTGGCCCAACGATCAATACAGGCGTAAATCAGCAAGATTTTGTGGCAGACGTTTGGCGAAGCAATGAACAACGAAGAGAAGCATAGTTATCTTTTTATCGGCAATCAATCCAGATTGATCCGTTGTGCAGAGATTGCGCTGGAAAAGGGCCAGGCCGTAATTGGAATCGTAACGGCCGATCCGGAAGTTGCGAAGTGGGCTGAGAAGCAAGCCATCACACAGTTTTCGCTTAATGAAGGGTGGCAAGAAAAAATTCAGCGTACATCATTTGATTACCTGATCAGCGTCGATAACCCGGTCATTGTGCATGACAGTGTACTGCGTTTGCCAAGGCGGTTGGCCATCAATTTTCACGATGCGCCGCTGCCCAGCTACGCCGGCGTCAACGCCACCAACTGGGCTATTCTTAATGGCGAAGCGGTTCATGGCATCACCTGGCATGTGATGGCTAATGATGTAGATGCGGGAGACATTCTGAAACAGACGACGTTTCCCATAGGGGCCCATGAGACTGCCCTGACGCTCAATGCGCTTTGTTATAAAAAAAGCATCGAGGCCTTTGCTGAGCTAGTTGATGAATTAACTTGCGATAAAGAACAAAGGGTGCGGCAGAACCTAGCCGATCGCAGCTATTTCCCACTTTGGAAGCGCCCGCCGGCCGCGGCCGTTATCGATTGGAACGCCTCCGCCTCCACGATCGATCGTCTGTTGCGTAGTCTGGAATTCGGCACCTATAGAAATCCGCTGGCCTTACCGAAAGTATACCTTGGCAAACGTATCGTTTTGGTGCGGAAGATTGATACCCTTGAGACGATGTCCCAGGCGAAACCCGGCACAATCCTGGCAGTTTCGGAAAACGAGATACGCATCGCAACGGGTACGTATGTCGTTCAATTAAGTGATTTTTACGGACCAGAAGGCAGCCGGCAGGACGTGTCTGAAATGTTGGCGTCCCCTGGATTGGGCGTGGGCGATGTTTTACCACATCTGGAGATGGATCAAGCAGCAGCTATCAGTGAGACGCATGAAAAACTGGCGCGGCATGAGGCCTATTGGTCTTCCCGCCTGGCATTGCTGGAACCGCTGACGATCGATTACAAACTCCCGGCGGCGCCAGATGTTGCTGATGCCGGTTTCATTTCCGCAACCTTCTCCACACCCGTCGCTTTTCTGGAGAGACAAGAAGCGGACGCAGCCGCAGGGGATGCTGTTTTGGCAGCGCTCGCGGTCTATTTCGGTCGTATCGCCCAAACATTTCATTATGACCTTGCCTACTCCGACTCTTCCCTAAGAGAGACTATTGGCGGAATGGAGCCATTCTTTGTGCCGCACGTGCCACTGCACATTGACCTGGAGCCGGCAAGTAACTGGGACGATACGCGCGCAGCAGTGGGTTTTCAGCTCGATGAAACACGCTCACATGGAACCTTTCTAAGCGATATGGTACTGCGCGAACCGGACCTGCGTGACGTCGCTGGGAATCACTTGGAAATGCAGGTTGGCACAATGCGTGTGAACACGCTTGTAGATGATCGCCCAGGAGAAGCAAACGATCTTTTTGTGGTGATACCTGATGACGGCCGAAAACTGATCTGGCACTACCGACCGCAAGCCTTTAGCAGCACTGTGATTGAGCGTATGATGGGCCATTTTGCAGTCTTGCTGCAGGCTATCGTCGATCATCCAGATACGCCTGTTTCTGATCTAGCAATCTTGACGCCCGCTGAACGAGAGCAACTACTCGTCGAATTCAATGATGTGGACACCAATCAAGCGATGCCGCCTTTTTTGCACCAGTTTCTCGAAGCGGAAGCTGCCCGGCAGCCACAGAAGATCGCGGCGCTAATGGCTAATGACGATCTATCGACCCCATTTGTAGCGGAGGCCCTGCCTGCCGGGTCTTATTTCACCTACGAACAACTCAACGCCAGGGCTAATCAATTGGCCCGCGCGCTCCGGCATCATAATGTAACGTCAAATGTCATCGTGGGCATTTGCCTGGAACGTTCGTTGGAATCATTAACGGCGATATTGGCTGTCCTCAAATCAGGAGGCGCTTTCCTGGTACTGGATCCCCACCTACCGGAGGAACGCCTGGCATTTATGGTGGAAGATGCAGCGGTTCACATTGTGATCACGCTATCACAATGGCAGTCCAAATGGCGCAAGATGGGCTGTCCGCTGATCCTTTTGGATGAAGATGAAGCATCTCTCAGCAAGGAAGAGACATCAAATTTAGATTGCCAGCTTTCGCCGCATGATCTCGCTTACGTGGTTTATACGTCTGGTTCGACGGGTCTACCAAAGGGCGTAATGATCGAACATGCCGGCATAAACGTGCGCATTGCCTGGAATCGAAGAACGGGGCTAACAAACGAGAATGACCGGTTGATACATTCGAGCCCACTCAGCTTTGATGGGGCTTACGGTGATGTCTTCAATGGCGTAACGGCCGGTCTGACAATGGTAATTGTGCCGCAAGAACTCGATGGCAATATCACAGCAATGGCGGCGATTATCGAGAAATACGGGCTTACGTTTGTTAATATGGTGCCATCGTATCTGGAGTATCTGCTAGATCAGCCGCAGATCAGGAACTGCCCCGATTTACGCGTTGTTTTGGTAGGGGGTGAGCCGCTTCCGGTAACACTGCGGGATCGTTTCCTGCAGACGTTAGATGTGGCGCTGCTCAATTTTTATGGTCCCAGCGAGACAACGGTTAGCATTATCGCCAATCAATGCCAGTTGGCTGTCCCACAGAATTTCGAACCCATCGGCCGTCCTATAGCCGATGCCCAGGCATATGTATTAGATGATAATCTTCAATTACTCCCGGTAGGCGTTCCAGGCGAATTATATATTGGCGGGCATGGTGTTGGGCGAGGCTATTTGAATCGCCCTGAATTAACGGCCGAGAAATTCCTCAGGAACCCTTACAGCGATCCTCCCGGTGCCCGACTCTACAAATCGGGAGATCTGGCTCGCATCTGGACGGACGGCAGCCTGGAGTTTCTAGGCAGGGTGGACCACCAGGTGAAGATCCGCGGCTATCGTATTGAACTAGGTGAAATAGAGGCGCATATTAGAGATTGGCCGGACGTAAAAACGACCGTTGTCATCGTCCGCGAGGATCGTCCCGGAGACCGAAGGCTGGCCGGTTACATAGTGCCTGATGCCGATCGAACAGTCGATATTAGTCAACTACAGCAACATCTTAAGCGTAAACTGCCATCCTATATGGTACCTTCAGGATTTGTCATCCTAACAGAGTTGCCTCTTGGACCTCATGGCAAACTTGATCGCCGGGCCTTGCCGGCGCCAGATTCTACACGCTCCCATTTGAGCGTAGATTTCATGGCCCCCGAAGGACCCGTAGAAGAAATGCTTGCCGCACTGTGGCAAGAGGTATTAGGAATCGAAATGGTCGGCATTCACGACAACTTCTTCGAGCTAGGTGGTCATTCCCTCATGGTCATGCAGATCGTTGCACGTCTGCTTCAAAGATTTGAAATTAAACTGCGCCTAGAAATGCTTTTTGAGCATCCGACGATAGCCACTTTATCCCCTCATGTCGAGGAACTACTACTGGCCAATATATAAGCCCGTAATCTAGATCTGCGATGCTGCTCAACAAACCAAGATCGCGGGCATTCTGTCCGATCAGCTGCCTATTAATTAAGCCGTATAGTAGAGGAAAGCGCCGATGCCTCCTTCCGCATGTAGCTTTTCGGCTGCATCCCCTTCCACAAATTCTGTGTCCGCGCTGGAATAAAGCGCTTTGACCAGTAGATCTTCCGCCATCTCTACATCCGTCGGATAAGGCAAGACCAATTCACTAACCGCATGCCTGCCTAACGCCTCGCTTACCGCTTCCTCGCCCAGTACTGCTCGACCGCCCGCTTGCGCCCGGCTGACCAGGTTGCGCACCAGATGATCTTCAAATTCGCGCTCAGAACTCTCCGCTACCGGGCGTATTTGCACGGCAATATCATGGGCCGATGTATCGATAGGAATTGGCAGCATAGCAATCACGCGGTCAGCGACGTTGGGATGCATATAATTGCGTACAATATGAGCCAGCTGCATGTTGCCGCCAAAGATGATGCGTTCGACATCACCAGAACCCATAAAATGCTTATCCAGCTCCCCGGCCGCGTGGCGTGCAAAACGACGATCAATTTCATCCAGGCGATCCGACTGGCTTGACTCATGCGCGGTCTTATGCACTTTTCGATTCCAGGTCTGGTCAACATGGATCGATACTTCATCGGCCGACTCGCCAAGGAATATATTGACTGCCCGCGCACGATCCTGGGAGAAAAGCACCACCATATATTCCTGGTACTCATCCAGCGCGCGCAAGAACTTCGCTATTTGCGGCTTGCCATAATGAGCGGAGTTGGACAACGCCACCGGCAGCTCATAAGCTAGTTCCCGGTCGGGGCCGATAAATAGGGCCAACGTCTTCCCTTCCGGCTTGTACCCGCCCATAAAATTCTCCAGCCGCAAGCGGATACGGGCCCATTTCGTCTTCTCCGAACTGTCGCTCAGGCGCACTGTTTTCCATTGTTTCGTTTGCTCAGGATCAAGCCCCGCTTCAATCTCCGCCAGGCTGTTCTTCAAAACGATCGGCCATTTCGCTTGGCCCTGGTTGCGTTCATCGGCAGGGTCAACAACCAGATAGAGGGAGAGAATATCTTCCTGGTTATCGGTGTTACGGGCGTAGGCGGCAAATTCTTGCAACATGGTTTCAGCTTCATGAATCATTGGGAATTCTCCTGATAATAGTTTCTTGCAATTGTAACAACGTTTCAGCGGTCAGATGGCCGGTTGACTAACGATAATCCAGCGATGGTAAAAACTGCGGCGGCCGTCTTACCTGCCCTGCCTGTTCGAAGGCATAGGCCAGGCGGATCAGTTTACCCTCCTGCCACGGCCCGCCAATCAGCGAAATATTCACCGGCAGGCCAAACACATACCCTGCGGGCACGCTGATGCTGGGGTAACCGGCTACGGCCGCCGGCGAGGAACTGCTGCCCAGGTAATGATCACCATTTACCCAATCGGTGGGCCACGCCGGCATGCCGGTGGGTGCGACAATGGCGTCTAGATCATGGCGGTCCAGCGCGGCGTCAATCCCTTCTTTACGAGCCAGCCGCCGGCAGTCAGCCAGGGCCTGCTGGTACGCCTCGTCGGACAAAGCCCCTTTTGCCTGCGCCGCCAAGAGACGCTCCTGCCCGAAGTAAGGCATCACTGTTTCCTGATGCGCTTCATTAAAGGCGATCACATCCGCCAAAGAATGCACCCGCGCCGCCGGACCCAGCCGGCCTAAATAGGCATTAAGATCAGCCTTGAATTCGTAGAGCAGCACCTCCATCTCCGGTTCACCCAGCTGTCCGGCCGTTTCAATCACCACATCGTCAACGATCGTTGCCCCCAGGTCGCGCATTACCTGCAGGCTCTTCTCAAAAATGGCGGTCGCATCAGGGCTGAAGCCTTCGAAGTGACGCGCCGCGCCGATGCGCGCCCCGCGCAAGCCGCCGGCATCGAGCATCGCCGTATAGCTGCCGGGCGCCTGAAACCCCAGGTCGCTCTCATCATCGGCATCAAAACCGGCCATTACCTCCAACATCACGGCCGTATCAGCGACTGTGCGCGCCATCGGTCCCGCTGTATCCTGGCTGTGTGAAATCGGAATGATTCCCGAGCGGCTCACCAGGCCAACCGTTGGCTTCAAGCCAACGATACCGCTGGCATTCGCCGGGCAAACAACCGAGCCATCCGTCTCCGTGCCCACCGCGGCCGCACATAGATCGGCCGCCGCGGCCACACCGGACCCGGAGCTGGAACCGCAGGGGTTGCGATCCAGGGCGTAGGGGTTGCGCGTCTGCCCGCCCTGGCTGCTCCAGCCGCTGCTCGACCGGCTGGAACGGAAGTTGGCCCACTCGCTGAGATTCGTTTTACCGAGAATGATCGCTCCCGCGCCGCGCAGGCGCTCAACCAGGAACGCATCCTTTGCGGCGATATGCCCTTCCAGGGCCAGCGAGCCCGCCGTCGTCGTCATGCGGTCGGCCGTATCGATATTGCCTTTGATCAGCAGCGGTATCCCGTGCAGCGGTCCACGCGCTCCCGTTTCTGCGCGTTCGGCGTCCAGCGCTGCGGCGATCGCCGGCGCATCCGGGTTCAATTCCAGCACGGAATTCAGCGCCGGCCCGCCGCGGTCAACCTGCTCAATCCGCGCCAGGTAATACTCAACCAGACCAACGGCCGTTATATCCCCGCGCGCCATCATCTCCTGCCATTCAATAATCGTTCGCTCACTCATCTTACTGCCTCCGCTGCTGTCTTGTTCTGATTATAGCAACTACCCGCGCGCCCGTAACCACCAGATTCCAGCTCGGCCGCTGCAGCTTTGTCATTCCGCCCTCTTTTACCTTTCTCTGTTCAACGGTACAATCCCGCGCATGTCCAATCTGCCCATTTTCGACGGTCACAACGATACCCTGACACATATTATCAACCCGAAACGCGGTCACGGCCGTACGTTTTACGAGCGCAGCGAGTTCGGCCAGATCGACCTGCCGCGCGCCCAGCTCGGCGGCCTTGCCGGCGGCGTCTGCGCCATCTTCACCCCACAGCCCGCCGACTCCCCCGACAGCGATCCCCTGCACGGGCTCACGCTGACCGATACCGGGTATGACGTCAAATACCGCGACGCTGTCGCGTACGAGTACGCCCGCGAATTCACCCTGGACGTCCTGGCGCTTGCCGAAGCGATCGCCGGGGAGGGCAACGGCCGTGTCACCATCACACGCACGGCCGATGAATTGGCGCACAATTTACAGAACGACAGCTTCAGCATGGTCCTGGGCCTCGAAGGCGCCGCCGCCGTCAGCCCTGACCTGAGCGATCTAAAGGCATATTATGACCGCGGCATACGGGTCATCAATCCCGTGTGGAGCCGCCCCAACGCTTTTGGCTCCGGCGTGCCTTTTCGCTTCCCCAGTTCGCCCGACACCGGCCCCGGCCTCACGCCCGTCGGCAAAGCATTCGTCGCCGGCTGCAATGATCTGGGTATACTCATCGACCTCGCGCACCTTAATGAAAAAGGGTTCTGGGATGTTGCCGAGCTGTCCAGCGCGCCGCTGGTGAGCAGCCACACGGCCGTTCACGCCATCTGCCCCATCACGCGCAATTTAACCGACGCCCAGATCGAAGCGATCGGCCGCAGCGGCGGCCTGGTCGGCATTTACTACATGCCCATGGGCCTGCGCCCTGACGGCAAGCATGAACGAGACACCCCATTGGCCAATATCGTCAGCCACATCGACTATGTCATCAACCTTATTGGCATCGATCACGTCGCTCTCGGTTCCGATTTTGACGGCGCGCAAATGCCCTACGGCCTGACCGACTGCGCCGCCCTGCCCAACCTGCTGCAGGTCCTGGAAAAAGCCGGCTACAGCGAAGCCGACCTGGCCAAGATCACGCACGAAAACTGGCTGCGCGTCTTCCGCGACACCTGGCGCACATAGGAACCCGCCGATCACAAGTCGGCGTCTGACCAATGAAACGTACGGGAGTACGTTGCTGATTATGAGCACTGATTCGCAAGTAGGCTGGAAGCCTGCTTTGCCTGGGCAGACGGTGGTTTGCATCCACCGGTCACTACTTATATGCTCCCACACCACCTCCCACGAAAACCCAAAAAACAAGGTCAACAACAGCGATGATTTGGGATATGATTAGCGTGACACGTCACCGTCAACGGCCTAGCAGCTGATGGGCTGCAAGCCTGTAGTTTGCCAGGGAGGACGCTATGGCCCAGCAGAAATCGCGCAACTTCATGTTCATGCTCTTCGCCATGCTCTATTTTGTGCAGGGTGTAATCACCTCCTACCAGCTCAACTTCCTCAAACCGCATATGTCCAGCGAAGGCATCACCGCCGATCGCCTGGCCATCCTGGCAACGCTGGCCCTGCTCCCCTTCATCATCAAATTCATCTACGGCCTGATCAGCGACCGCTTCGACTTCTTCGGCTATGGGCATCGTGTGCCCTATATGATCATCGGCGTGCTCATTTGTTCACTGGCCTTCTTCGTCGCCTATTTCATTGACCCCGGTCAGAATTTCGCCATGGTCGCCGGTCTGATCCTGATCGCCGTCTTCGGCATGGCGCTCTTCGATACCACGGCTGATGCCTACGCTATCGAAGTCATGCCGCCCGAAGATCATAGCCGCGTACAAAGCTTCATGACCGGCGGCCGCGCCACCGGGCTGATCACCCTCTCCTTCATCTTTGGCCTCCTGGCCTCGCGCTTTGGCTTCTCGGTCATCTTTCTGGTCATAAGCGTCATCCTGCTGCTGCCCTTGATCATGCTTTTCCAGGTGAAAGAACCGGAACAGCGCTCGGCACATCTGGCCTTCGATTGGAGCGCCTTCCGTGTCCTGCTGCATCCCAACTACATCCTCTTCGCGCTCTTCCTGGTCCTGGCCTGGTTCGCCTTTCAAGGCATGGACGGCCTGGTCACCTTCTATATGAGTAGCGATCTGGGCGCCGGCGAAACAACGCTGGGTACCTATGGCACATTGAAAGGGATCGGTATGGTCGCCGGCGCCATCGGCCTCAGCCTGATCGCCACCAGAGTCAACTTGAAGGTGGCGGCAATGACCACGCTCATCCTGGTCACCATCGGCGGCTTCGCCCTCAGCTTCATCAGCAGCGTCAACGCCCTGCTCATTCTGGCCCTTGCCTGGGGCATCGTCGTCGGCCTGCAGTGGACCACCTACGCCACGCTGGCCATGGGCATCACCGACCTGCGTATCGCCGGCTCCATGTTCGCCCTATTTCAGATGATGGCCAATATCGGCATCGCCAGCGGAGAAGGCATTGCCACCAGCCTTTCCGACGACATCGGATTTTCCAGCGTCTTCCGCCTGCTGGCCATCTTCAATATCTTCCTGATCCCCCTGCTGTTTATTGTCCTGCGCCGCTTCACCTCGAAGCCGGATGAAGATGCGGAAACGCCGCTCGCCGTCTACGATGACGCCGCAGAGATTATCGACGGTGTCTGATAGAAACTTGTTATGCAACTTTACGACCAACCAGAAAAACTATTGCAGACATTAATCCGTTTCGACACCACCAACCCGCCCGGCAGCGAGGCTGAATGCATTCACACCCTGGCCGGGCTGCTGCAAGAAGCGGGTATAGCGACAGAAATCATCGCCAAAGAGGCGCCGCGCCCCAACCTGGTCGCCCGCCTACCCGGCGCCGGAACCGCGCCGGGGCTGCTCCTGCAAGGGCATGTCGATGTCGTAACCACAGCCGATCAGCAGTGGACCCACCCACCTTTTGCCGGCGTCGAGGACGGCGGCTACATCTGGGGACGCGGCGCCCTGGACATGAAATCGGGCGTCGTCATGATGGTCTGCGCCATGCTGCGTATGAAAGCGGAAGGGATCGTGCCCGCCGGCGACATCATGCTCTGCGTGCTCTGTGATGAAGAAGCAGGAGGCGATTACGGCGCGCGCTTTCTCGTCGAGGAACATCCTGACCTATTCGCCGGCGTCAGCTACGGTCTTGGCGAATTCGGCGGCTTTGCCATGCATCTTGGCGGGCAGAAATTTTATCCGATTCAGGTCGCCGAAAAACTGCAGTGCCAAATGCGTCTGACTGTACGCGGTCCGGCAGGGCATGGCTCCATGCCAGTAAGCGGTGGGGCGATGGCCCGCATCGGCCAGGTCTTGCAAGATTTGGACAGCCGGCGCCCGCCGCTGCATATCACGCCGGTGACCAGCATGATGATCGAGGGCCTGGCCGGGGCGACAGATGGCTCGACCAGCCTGATCCTGCGCCAACTGCTGCGACCTCGCCTCGCTGATGCTCTGTTGGCCAATACGGGCGACCGCCTGAAAGCGTTGGCGCCCCTCTTCCGTAACACAGTCAGCCCCACTATCATCCGCGGCGGCGACAGGATCAATGTCATCCCCTGTGAGATTACGCTCGACCTCGACGGCCGTATGCTGCCTGGCTTCACTCCCCAGCAGATGGTCAAAGAAGTGCAAGCGATCGCCGGCCCAGATATCGACATCGAGGTGCTCGCTTATGATCCACCGGCCAGCGGCGATCTGGACATGAGCCAGTTCAATATGCTGGCCGGCATTCTGCGTGAGCTCGATCCCGAGGGCGTGCCCCTGCCGTACATGCTGCCCGCCGTCTCCGACGCCCGCTTCTTCGCCCGCCTGGGCATCCAGCATTACGGCTTCGTGCCCATGAATCTGCCGCCCGACTTCGATTTCATGGCCACCATCCACGCCGCCGACGAACGCATTCCCGTCGATTCCCTGCGCTTCGGCACAACGGCGGTGTTCATGGCCTTGCAGCGCTACGGCCGGCACTGACAAATTTTGATTGAGGATTGTGGATTTACCGACTTGTACGGCGCGGCCATCATTACCAGTTAGCGTCTATTGCTTGCCCGATATCCCGGCCCTGTCTATCATCTCGTCATGAGTGATCCGCTGCCTGTCGGCAAGCTGCCTCCCGATCTGTTACGGCCGTTACTGGCCAAAGCCCCGCAGGATGACCCGCGCCTGCTGCTCGGCCCGCAGGTCGGCGTCGACTGCGCCGTGCTTGATTTCGGCGACCGCCTGCTCGTCCTAAAATCCGACCCGATCACCTTCGCCACGGCCGACATTGGCTGGTACCTGGTGCAGGTCAACAGCAACGACATCGCCACGACCGGCGCCAGGCCGCGCTGGCTGCTGGTCACGGCCCTGCTGCCCGAAGGAACGACAACGGCTGATCTCGTAGAGGAAATCGCCGGCCAGGTTTATACCGCCTGCGCGGAGAAAGGTATCAGCGTCATCGGCGGCCACACGGAAATCACCCACGGTCTCGACCGTCCCATCCTCGCCGGCACATTGATCGGTGAAACAACGCGCGACAAGCTGATCACGCCGCAGGGTATGCGCCCCGGCGACCGCCTGCTGCTCACCAAGGGCGTACCCATCGAAGCCACGGCCATTCTAGCCAACGAATTCGCGGACCGGCTGCATGACGTCCTCTCCGCCGCAGAGTTGGCCCAGGCGCAAAACTACCTGCACGATCCCGGCATCAGCATCCTGCGCGATGCGCAAATTGCCCTGTCCGCCGGTGATGTAACCGCCATGCACGACCCTACCGAAGGCGGCCTGCTCAGCGCATTGTGGGAACTGGGCGAAGCGAGCGACAAGACCTTGCTGGTAGACCTGGAAGCGGTCCCTGTTCCTCCACTCGCGGCGCGCATCTGCGCCGCCTTTGATCTCGACCCCCTGGCAGCTATCGCTTCCGGCGCGCTGCTCTTCACAGCCCCCATCCAAGATGTCCCGGCGATCATCGCCGCCCTGGCCGCATCCGGTATCGCCTGCGCAGCCGTTGGTGACGTCGAATCAGGGCCGGCCGCCGTCCTGGATGCGCGCACGCGCCGCGCCTTGCCCCGCCCGGATCGGGATGAAATCGGCCGTGCGTATGAAAGCGACTGACGCCCGGCAGTGGCGCACGATGATTGCCGGACTATCCAACAGGTATGTATAATCGCCAAGAATCATCGAGATATGTATTGAGAGATGTGAATGAACTTGAAGATATTGCTCTTACAGGCGCGCCATGTTGACGATCTGGCGCGCCATGAAGAACGCCAATCTTTCGCCGATCGCGCCGGCCTCGATTTGGAACAGATTGTGCCTTTCGATCTACTGCAAGGAACGCCCAGCCTGGCCGAAATCCGCCGCTACGACGCGCTGATGATCGGCGGCAGCGGCGCTTATTCCGTCTCAAAGAACGATCTCCCCAACCAGTTTGCCGTCATGGCCGTTCTCGCTGAAGTGGTCAAGGCCGGCCACCCCACCTTCGCTTCTTGTTACGGGTTCCATTTGCTGGTACAGGCGCTTGGCGGCCAAATCGCCTACGCGCCCGACTGCATGGAAGTTGGCGCGTTTGAATTGACCCCCACCGCCGACGGCCGTGCCGACGAACTATTCGGTTATCTCCCCGGCAGCTTCATGGCCCAGGAAGGCCACAAAGACCGCGCCGTACGGCTGCCGCGCGGCGCGATCAATCTCGCCGCCAGCGAACGGGCACCCTTCCAGGCACTGCGCATCGCCGGAAAACCGATTTGGGCCACCCAGTTTCATCCCGAGCTTACCGTCGAAGACAATTTGCAGCGTTTCGCCCGCTATCAGGATGTATACGCCAAGCTGTACGGCCCGGAAGAACTACAGGCGCTCATCGCCGGCTTCCAGCCCAGCCCGGAAACAGAAGCGCTCATTCCCCGTTTTCTAACGATCGTCTTCGGCTGATGGCTATCGATCCTCAGGCAGGCAAGCAAATGCTCACCGCCATGCTGCAGCCGTGGCACGAGTCCGTCGCCGATCCCGCCGCCGCGCAGGCACGCGTGCTTGCCACGTTGTTGGAGGGGTACGCCCGGACTGAATATGGCCAGGAACATGGCGCGGATGGTATCGACACGATTGAGGCCTACCGCAGCGCCTTTCCTATTCAAAGCTACGACGATTACAAGCCGCTCATCGACCTCGTCATGGCCGGCGAAACGAGCATTCTCCTCTATGAAGAGCCGGTCGGTTGGGCCATTACCCGCGGCACGACAAAAGGGGAGTCGAAGTTCATCCCTATGACCGATACCGATCTACGCCAGCGCATCAGCGCCGGGCGGGCCATGATGAACTACGTCCTGTCCACGGATCGCTTCGACCTCTTTGACGGCGTCAATCTCAATCTCAACTTTCCCTCGACGGTGGGCACGATCGCGGCCGGCGATCGTGCGATCGAATATGGCTACAGTTCCGGCATTTATGCCCGTTACGTCTCCAGAATGACGCCCATTCGTTCCCTGCCCAGCCAGGAGGAGATAGATGCGTTGGGCGGCACCACGGCATTGAGCGCCTGGGAGCGTCGCTTTGAGCTTGCCCTGGACCGCTGTCAGGACGAAAATGTCACCCTCGTTGGCGGCGTCTCACCAACCGCGCTCGCCTTCGGCCGTCATTTGCGCAAGCATCACGGCATTTACCCCAAAGATCTCTGGAATCCGCAGATCATGACCCTGGGCAGCACGCCCGGCATCAACACCTACCATCGTGAGGCGCTGCAGGCGCTCTACGGCCGTGTGGTTATTCGCGAAATCTACGGCGCCACGGAAGGCATGTTCGGCCAGCAGCGCGACGACAAAAAAGCGTGGGTGCCCAACTATGATCTCTTCTTCTTTGAGGTCCTCACCCGCTCCGGGATCAAAATGCTGCATGAGATGCGTCCCGGCGAAATGGGCAAGCTCGTCGTTTCGACGCTCATCCTCCCCCGCTACCAGATCGGGGACATCATCCGCGCCTTCACGCCTCCCTACTTTCGCTGCATCGGCCGTGATCGCTGGTGGACGCCGCTCAACTACGGTTGGGGCGAATTCATGACGCTCAACCTCGGCCGTCTCTAGCCGCATCCGACCCGCCGCGCGGCCTGACAGGGGATCGGCGAAACACGCGGCAGTGCCGGTTTCTTCAGTTCAGTTGAGGTGTTGGTCTATTTGTTGTGGCTGTTACTATCAGAGAATACCGGCATTACGCAGGGCGTCGTCATAGTCGGCGCCGCTTTCTTTTGCTTCCTTATCGCCTGCCTCTTGCATAACCTCAGCCGCTTTCTCGACATCCTTGCCTTTGATCAAGCCGGCCTTCTCCAATGCCGCCGCCCAATCCGGGTAGGTGAATTCAACTGAGTGTGCTTGTAGGGCCGTCACCGCTGCCTTGGTATCTTCTTTGTCCAACAACTTCGCATCCACCAGGGCGTTTACTGCTTTTTCGTATGTCATCTCGTGCTCCTTTGGTTTCTTCTGTCTGCTTGCGCGTACCCTGGGCATTATAGCATAGTCGAGCAACCACCAATGTGTTGGCTGCTTAACCGGATCACGAGATTCTTGCTCACTTCGGTCTGAAGAGTGCCCCCAATAGGATCGCCAGCCCGGCGACTATCAAGACCAGGGGAAAAATCAACCCCCAGGAACCCAGGCCAATGCCCAGGGCGATGACCGCCAGAATCGCTGTTCCCAACACCGGGCGGCGGTAAGACGGGATGATCAGGCGGATAATCACCTCAGCCAGCAGCAGAACACCGGCACCGGCGAAGATCAGCGACCACGCATTGAGATGCAGGAAAGGCAGCTTAAAGGGCAGTTCGGCCGTTTGCAATCCGATGCTGGCCAGAAGCGCGTTAAAAGCGCCCAGCATTCCCAGATTGCTGGCCAGGAACACCGCCCCGGCCCACATCAAGATCAGCGCCCAGACGATTGCGCCAAGCGAGTCCCGCCGCCACTTTTCCTCGAAGGACTTTTCTTCCTGCCCCGCCCGATCTTTTTCGTTTTTTTCCTCTTCTTTCTCGTATTTCTCGTTCTGATTATTCTTGCTCATGGATCCCCCGAATGAGTGCGGACTGCCGGATACTGCGCCATACCGTCTGTTCTCTCTAGTATTGCATAAAACTCATACGGAGGGAAGATGCTTCCCGGCCGTTTCAACTTCAATGGCTTCGCCGCATGTTTCAAGAGAGAGTTGTAAGGATCGTGTATAATAGAAAGCGATTTCACCATAAAGAGCAGTATGACTCACAGGTACAAAGGGTGGCAAAACAGATGAGCTCACTTCAAGAGATTCCCTCCGAAATCGACACAGACAGCGAGACCATACTTGTCGAGCCCAAAACCCCGGCTTCCAGCAACGGCCGTGAAGAGGGACAAGAAGCGCCGTTCAGTTTACCCAAAGCGGTTAAGCCGCAGCCCGTTCCCCAGGATGCCGGCCTGAAAGACCCGGCCCTCTACTTCAATAAAGAGCTGAGCTGGATAGATTTCAATTGGCGCGTGCTGCATCTGGCGATGGACGAGCGCATTCCGCTGCTCGAACGGGTCCGTTTTGTGGCGATAACGGCCAGCAACCTGGACGAATTCACGCAAAAGCGCGTCGGTGGTCTGAAGCGCCAGGAAGCGGCCGGCGTGCGCGAGCTCTCCATCGACGGCCGTACGCCCAGCGAACAGCTGATCCTATTGCACGAAGCCACCTTACTCATGCACAAGACGATGACCGCGACCTGGGAAGATGTTTTGCGCCCCGCGCTTCGCCAACAAGCCGACCTCGACGTCTGTGACTACGATCAGCTCGATCCTGAACAGCAAGCGCAGCTGCACAAACATTTTCGCAAAGAAATCTACCCGATCCTGACGCCGCTCACCGTCGACCCCGGCCACCCCTTCCCCTTCATTTCCAACCTCAGCCTTTCCCTGGCCGTCATTCTGGAGCATCCCAAGCATGGCACCACCCATTTCGTACGCCTCAAGACACCCCCCAGGCGCTGGCTGCGCGTGCCCGACAGCGAAGGCCAGACGGCGCTGCGCGTGCTGCCGGTTGAGCAGTTAATCGCCCGCCATGCTGACGAGCTCTTCCCGGGCATGATCGTCAGGAGCGTTCACCCCTTCCGCATCACGCGCAACGCTGATGTCAGCCGCGACGAAGAAGTGGCCGACGATCTTTTGGCCATGATTTCCGAAGAACTGCGCGAGCGTCGCTTCGCACCCGTGGTGCGTCTGGAAGTAGACAGCGGCATGCCCATCTACGACCGCGGTGTGCTCCTGCGCGAGCTCGGCTTGGCCGGCCCGAATATTTATGAAGTGGACGGCCTGCTCGATCTCACCGGCTGTTTCCAGATCGCCGACTTGAATATGCCCGCCTTTCACTACGAGCCATTTGAGCCGGCCGTGCCTTATGAACTACAGCATGAGGGCGAGACCAAGGAAACGAAAGACATTTTCGCCATTATGCGCCATGGGGACTTGATGGTCTACCATCCCTACGACTCTTTTGGCGTCAGCGTCCAGCGACTGCTCGAAGAAGCAGCCAAGGATGACCGCGTCATGGCCATCAAGCAAACCCTCTACCGCACGTCGGATGATTCTCCGATAATGAAAGCATTGATGCGCGCCGGCGAAAGCGGCAAACAGGTCGCTGTACTTGTCGAAGTCAAGGCCCGGTTTGATGAAGCCAATAATATCGAATGGGGCCGGATGCTGGAAAACTCCGGTGTACACGTCGCCTACGGGCTCGTAGGCTTGAAGACGCATGCCAAAACGACGCTGATCGTGCGTCAGGATACGGACGGCATTCGCACCTACTGCCACATCGGCACCGGTAACTACAATTCTAAGACCGCCCGCCTTTATACCGATCTTGGCTTGATGACGGCCGATCCGATCATCGGCCATGACGTGGTCAACCTCTTTCATTCACTGACTGGATTCGCGCCGGCCCAATCCTATGAAAAAGTGCTCGTCGCGCCGCACCATATGCGCACGCGCTTCTACAAACTCATCGAACAGGAAATCGCTAATCAGGAAAAACACGGTAACGGCCGTATTATTGCCAAGTTCAATGCCCTGGACGATCGCGGCATCATCCGCCGTCTATACCAAGCTTCGCAGGCCGGCGTGCAGATCGATCTTATTCTGCGTGGCCACACCATGCTGCGTCCCAATCTGCCCGGCTACAGTGACAATATACGCATTATCAGCATTCTCGGCCGTTTTCTGGAGCACGACCGCATCTACTATTTCCACAACAATGGCGAGTCGAAAATCTTCATCGGCAGCGCCGACTGGCGCACACGCAACCTGAAAAGCCGCGTGGAGCTAATCACGCCCATTGAAGACCCCCGCTACAAAGAGCAGCTGGAGCAGTTATTGGAAGATGCGCTCAAAGACAACTATTCCGCTTGGGATGTCGAGGCTGACGGCCAATACACGCTGCGCCATCCCGCGCCGGGCGAATCGGTGCGCGAGTTCCAGACCACGCAGATGCGCCGCGCCCACAAGCGAGCCAAGAAACCGCGACTGTAGAATGGGTTGGGGTTGGCAGACTAGCTTCTTAGTAGATCACACGGCCACGCTTTAGCCCTCTCCCGGCGCGCATTCCTCGCGAAAGAAATCCCACGCATCACATTCGCTGCCATCGTCGAAGATGCAGACGCCATACTGGCCGCCGTCATCATGCTCGCGGATTTCGTACGCGGCCCCCTGCTCGCTGCAATAAACGGCCGCTGGATTGGCCAGCTGTGTCGAGGCAGGAAATTCCCCTTTCTGGCAGTCCCTACGAAAAAAGGCCCACTCCTCACACTCGCTGCCATCATCGAACTGGCAGTAGCCAACCTCACCACCATCGGCATCCTTACGAATGTCCAGTTCACCACCCTGTTCGCCGCAGTAAACAGACGCCGGGTTGGCAAGCCCCGCCGGTTCTGCGGGAGATGAACAGCCAGCCGCCGCCAGCATGATAAGAAGCATGGTTAATAGAAATACAATCTCTTTGAATCGCATGGTCCGTTCTCCTATTTTTCAGAGGCTATTCGCCAGCGCCTACGGAATGTCCCGCTGCTGATTTTCTTGACTTAACCATCATGACCAGCGCCGCAATCGCCGGAAACAGCGCCGCAATCGCCGCAAAATACCGCGTCCAATCGCCGCGCAGCGCTGCCGGCCAGAGCGTCGTCAGCGGGATCAGGCTCACGATCAAGATCAGGATCGCCGCCGCCATCCAGCGCCACCCCGCCACGGCCGTTCTCCCCCACTTCTCCTGCGCGCCTGTCACCAGTCCCAAGGTCACGAAGCCCAACAGCATCCAGTGCAAATACAATACGCGCACGCCGCTGACCACCGCCCAACGCGCCACCGCCGGCACCCCCGTAGCCACCAACGTCACCGCCGTCAGTCCCAGAAACAGCAGCGGCAGCCGCCACCGTTCCCAGTTTCCTGGTCCCAGTTCTCCATTTTCCACTGTCCTCCACAGCACCCAGATATGCCCGATCAACCCCACCGCCACCAGCAGCGCGCCCAACGCGCCCAGCCAGCGCATAATGGCCGGCACCACATGCAGCGGCATGCCCAGTAAGAAAATGACCGGCATGCCAATTACCACCAGGTTAATGCTCCATCGCGCGACTTTATTACCGGCCAGATACGGCCGTGTCACATACGCCACGCCCAATACGCCAAGAATAAACCAGCCATAGGAGAAGGTATCCAGGAATATGTGCGTCATCGCCAATGACCAGAACGGGTCTTGTATGCCCAACCGGGTGATTATCGCCAATCCCCATGCCCCCAGCGAAGCGAACAGTAGGAATACCAGCGCCCCGTCCCACAACTGTAGAGGGTAATTGCGCGCCGCACCGCGTGTCTCCTGCCAATAGACCCACACAAACCAATACCAGCCAATGACATTGAACCCGGCTGTGACTACCGAAAGCGGCACCTGCCGGCCGCCGATGTTCGCCGGCGCGTAGCCATAGAGTAAGAAGGGCACATAAGCCAGCAGCCCGCCCAAGAGCGACATCACCACCGGCCCGCGAAACCGTGCTGACAGCGAGCGGCCCGTCACAGCCGGCAGCTGCGCGGCGATCAGACACATCAGCGCCGGCGTCACCCAACCGAAATACATCACATGGGAATGTGCGTGGCGCACATTCCCGAACTGCAAGCCCCAGGGGAAGCCGTAGATCAAGCCAAAGCGCATAAAAGCGCCGGTCAGCCCCGCCAGAATAAAAATAGCCAGCGCCGCGAACCATAACCGCCTGTACTGAGGAGTGACCATGAAGCCGTCCGTTTTCTGTGTTCTATCGTCTGTAACTGTAGAGTGCTCTGCTTCTTGTTTTTTGTTAGGGGAAATCAAGCTATCAACCATTCACCAGCATCGTCAACAACATTCTCACCTCTGTACGGGCCTCAACGCTGTGCGGCAGGTTCGCCGCCATATGTACCCACGTACCCGGCTGCGCCGCCATCGTTTCTTCTCCCAAAGTCAACACTGCTTCCCCTTCCAGAAAATGCAGTATCGCCGGATAAGAACTCGTATGTTCAGACAGTTTTTCGCCCGGCGCGAAGACAAACAGGATCACGCGCGCGTCCCCATCCTTGAACACCGTACGGCTCACAATCGAGTCTTCCGGCGCCTCCTCTACCAGCGCGCTCAAATCCTTGACGGCCGTATGCGAATAAGATTTTTCGTTCATTCCTTATCACCTCATTTGGATAGTTGGTCAGCCAATCAGCGTGTCAGCTGACCGGTTGAATGGCTTCTTACGCCATCGCGCTCTCTTCACCAGAATCGCGCACGAACACGACACTCGTGTCGATCTCCGCCACCAGACGCTGGCAAAACCGTAAATCAGGTTCGTGCGACAGGCCGAATATATTGAGGTCCGCCGACGGCGCCGCGGCAATCGCCTCGCTGAACGGCCGCATAATGACCTCACTGTTTGTCGTCGATGGCAGTCGAATTAACCTGATCAAGCGACTAAGATACGCTTCCGCCTGCGCCTGTTCATCGTCGACAGCCATGCAAAGATTAATACGGCCGTCCCAATTTCGCGCCAGCTGGTAAGCTACCAGTAATGCCAGATCGAGATTGCTCAACCCGAGGTCCAGCTCCCACTTCGGCCCCTGGTTGGAGACCCACACATTGATCAACTGCTCACGCCCCATGCCATTGAGCGGGTGGTTATAGAGCAGCAAGATGCCCATACTGTAGGCGGCCGTTTTATCAACCAGCGCCTGCAGTTCATCCAGATCGCTGTCCACTTTCAGACGCAGCAGCAGTATATTCGGCCGGAAAAACGTCTTGCGCAGAACCTGCGTTGTCGCCCGCACCCCATTGACAAAGTCCGCTTCCTCCAAAAAGGTCGCATTGGCGTAGATACCATCATTTACAAAGCCATCGGTCAACGACTCCAATTCTTGCAGCTTCACTTCATCCTGTGAGTCAGCGTAAATACCCAGGGCATGCACTCCCCCCTGCGGCCAGGTCAGCGCCCACAAGAAGCGATAGGTGCCGCGCAGGGCGCTCGAGTTACTGACCGGAGCCAACACCACCGGTTTCCAGGTCCGCTGCGGCGCCGAAGGCATCTGGCTGGCATTCACCGCCGCCCATTCAGCAAGCGTGAAAAAGAGGCCGCTGCGAATATCATTTCGATCGTCAACCAGGCTGCGGCGTGAAAGCACAATATACAGAGCAAAGATCAGAATACCGGCGATCAGGCTAAACAGCGGTGCGATCAAAGCCATAATCACTACGCAGCCGATCAAGCCGATCAGCGGCACCAGTTTTGGGATGTGTAGTGTGGGGCGAAAACTAACCATGCGCAGCTGCTGTTCGGTCAATATCACCAGGTTCAACATCGCGTAAGTGATCATGAAAAACATCGTGATCACCTGGGCGACAGAGTTGATGCCGCCGGCCGACAACGCCCAGAGCAGCGCGGCCAGGGCGAGTAAGCCGGTGGCAACGGCCGCATTACGCGGCTCCCCACTTACCGATTCCTTGGCCAAGAAGTCGCTCCCGGGCAGCACCCGCTTGCTGGCCAGCGCCTGCATCACGCGCGGCGCCGCCACCAGCGATCCCAATGCCGACGAGAATGTAGCCCCCAACATACCCACATAGACTGCCCAGCCCCACAACGCTTTATCGACCATGACCGTTGAATTATTCAACAACTCCTGCGGCGTCGCCACGCGTACAAGCCAGTAGGTCAGGGCGAAATAAATGACAAACCCGACAACAATAGCGCTCATCGTGCCCAGGGGAATACTGCGGCGTGGGTGGCGCAGCGCGCCGCTCATACTGATCCCGGTCATAATG
The DNA here is from genome assembly GCA_963767495.1 of uncultured Chloroflexia bacterium. Lineage (GTDB taxonomy): Bacteria > Chloroflexota > Anaerolineae > Promineifilales > Promineifilaceae > JAACFF01. The sequence goes on along the minus strand of CAVYDY010000003.1, from coordinate 144,117 downwards.
CCCGTTACTGCGGGGAAGAAAACAGCGAAGGTTGTCCAGAAATTAGATTCGCTGAAGGCTCCCCAGAGCACCGGTGATTCGATCAACGCCCCTTCTCTGGCCAGCGCGACGCCGCCCAGAAGTATCGATACCAGAGAAAGGGCAATGCCAATCAAGATCAGAAACTGAATACGCGAGGCGAAACGGGCGCTGATGTAGGCGATGCCAAACACCAGGATAAAAGCCACAAGCGAAACCATCCACAAAGTGATGCTGCTTTCGGGAGGAATAAGGCTGATCAACGCTTCGGAAAAAGCCAGCACATAAAGGGAGACGGAAATGGCCTGGGCCAGGAAAAGCGGTACGCCAACACTGCCGCCGATTTCAATGCCCAGCGATTGGGAGATGATCGCAAAAGCGCCGCCCGCCCCCACCCGCGTGTTCGTGGCCACCGAAGAGACAGAGAGTCCGGTCGTAAATGTGATCACATGCGCCAGGAAGATGATCAGTAGAGCGCCAAGCAGGCCGGCATTACCGGTAACCCAACCCAGGCGCAGATACATGATCGCGCCCAAAATCGTGAGAATAGTCGGAACAAAAACACCGGCCAACGTGCCAAACCGGTTATCCCCGGCCGTTTCCGAGCTGCGCAGTCGAAATCGGCCCCGCCAACCTCCGCTCTGGACCTGCTCACTCATCTTGTCACCTTCTGCTGCGTGCCAAAGGTCGCCTAGATCTGTCCGAATCGCTGCGACCCTGTCCATCGGGTATGGGTCAGGTACTTAATAGCATAGATCTTTATGCATGGTTAACTTTACCAAATAAGGAGAAACCGTGCTCATAGGCGCGCGAACAAATATTCAGACCCTGCCTACTAAAAAGCAGAAGTGAATGAGCTATCCATCGCTTTGCAACATTGTTGGTTCTCCATCGCTTTCCAGTCTATCGATCCCGGTGCGCGTAACGCGCCACAGATCGACCAGAATAGGCAGCATCGCCAATGCCCACAGGAGATAAGCGATGCCATACAGGGTCCCCCGCACGGGTGCGATGAATATACCGGCCCATAGAAAGGCGCTGCCTAAGTTAACCGCCAACAGACTGAACCGCGTACCTCCCAGGCGGGCGGGTTCGTCAGGCAAGAAGAGGCGCATGAAAAAATAGGGCACGACAGCAAAGGCGAACTGCAAGAGCCAGCCATAGATCAGGGCCTGAGGGGCGTTGCCCTCAATTGTGCTGACGGGGAGCCCCGGCACTTTAAACAGCACGGCCGGCGCCATCAGGATAGGCGCCAGAAGCCAAGCATAGGATAGAACGATGTGCAGAAGGCCCACCGTCCATGCTTCGCGATCGCCCCATAATGGTTTAATAACGTTGTACAGCAGCCAGAATGTGGCGGCCAGATGCAGAAGAAGACCGGGGACGAGCAGGATTGTATTTTCAAACCAGGGACCGAAGATCAGGCCAAAAGCGCCCACAGTCATCATCCAAAAGATAGGCGTGATTGTTTTTGGGTTGGCCAACGGCCGTTTCGCCCACACAGGATACAGATCGACGATAAGTCCCGCAAAAACCAGAGACATCAGGCCCCAATTGTTGGCGTGGATATGGACTTCAACGGGCGTACTGATGCGCAGCGGCGCCGCCCACCCGAGAAATATCCCGGTGCCGACAATGATGCCCAGGAGAAAATAGGCCAACCCGGCAATGTAGAACTTTTGCCCGGCATGGCTGGTTCCAGTTGTTTCCTGCTGCTGGTTTTGCGGTCGCATCTGGACCAGTTGTACGAGCAGCAGCCCTGTCGCCACAAAGATCAGCGTACCCCCTATGAAGATGAGCAAGTGATTCACCAGGGGCATACCGACCAAGAGCGTCAGAATACCCGCGTTTAATAACAGCCAGATATCCCAGCGAAATTTCGGCCGCGGCAGGCGATAATAGATGGCTGCCAGCGCCGGCATGACGGCGAAGATAATCTCCGTCAAGACGCCTAGGGTGATGAAATGGACACGCAGCCAGACCGTGCCGTTGAACCAGGGTAATATATGCCAATCAACCAACGCTACATCCAGCGCCATCAGAAATGCCATCGAGAGATAAAGTACGGCCATTATGAAATAGGGGATCATAATGTTGTCCTCGTCATTTGTTCCGAACGAGCCGCTTCTACCCCGCTATTTCGTCGTTGATTCCGCTTCAGTTTTGCCCAATAGGGCACGAAGAACAGATAGGCCCCGGAAACGGCCAGGAACAACATCAACAAGGACTGGATCATTTCCCATTGTGAAATGCCCGCCATGACAGCCCCGTTTCCTGACACTCTCAGCACTACTGAGATCGGAATCAGAATAAACATGGGAACTGCTAACCAACGATGACTTTTTCGTAACCACTTGTTCCAAGATTTCATATTAACTTCCTCGCTTACTATTGGCAGTCAGATTCGGCCGTACGCCGCGCCAGTTCCTGCACAGATTCAGCCGGTATGTGCAGGTGAACAACATCCTCACTCACGCATCTAATCAACTCGATTGGTATCAGGCGGTAATCGGCCGTCACCGGTAGACGGCCGAGCAGCAGCGCGACAACATCTTGCGAGTGACCATCGAGACAAACAGCGGCTACCATGCCTAGTTTACGGCCGTCGCCAGAGCGAATGGCCATACAGCGCCGTACTTCAACAGGCGCGCCTTCCAATCCCGCGAGATAAACCTGGCCGGCGACCATCAACCTGTTCTTGATCCCGTTCATTCACTGCTGCCTAAAAACAAACCGCTCCTTTGATACGACCAGCATACCAAAGGAGCGATTCGAGTTCTACGACTTTTGTCGGGTTTGAATCAAGCGGCGATTTCTTTCAGGGCATCACGATTCAAGATACGGATTTCGCGCCGCTTCACCTCGATCAGGCCCTCTTTCTCAAGATGACGCAGAGCACGCTGCGCCACATCGGGAACAGTGCCCAAGCGGGCTGCCAGCTCTGCCTGGGTGTACCAGCGAGGTCTGAGGAGTAGATCGTCAACGGCTTCTTCCAGCAGTAGGCGGGCCAGACGCCCGGTGATCGGCCGCAATGACAAATCCGTTACCAGCGACACCAAGTGGAGAAGGCGACTGGCCATCTTAGCGATCACATACTGGGAAAAAGCAGGGTTTTCGCGCAGCAAATGCATGACCGTCTCCCGCCGAATCAGCCATACGCCGGCCTGTTCCAAGGCGATGGCGGTCGCCGGGTTGGGCTGGTCAGCAAATACGCCCACCTCATTAAACGTTTCACCCGGCTCCAGAAAACGCAGCACCTGTTCGCGTCCACCAGGTGAGATTTTCACCACTTTGATCCAGCCGGCCTGAAGATACAGGAGGCCAGGCAATCCTTCACCTTCCAGAACAATAACTTCTCCAGCACTGTATTCGCGCCAGTGTGCATCCTGAGCCAGGGTGCGCAGCGTTTTCTCGTCAAACCCGGCAAACAGCGAGTTAGTCTGCAATTGTTCTAAGAGATGGTCTGAGGTAGGAAGCGTGGGCATGGTGAGCAAATATAGCAGATCGAGAAGAAACTCTGTAACAACTGGTGATCGATCGGTCGCGCCCGTCCCATAGGACGACCGTCGCCATGATCCTGAACCTGTGAGGTCTGACGACGCGATCGAAGATCACGATAGCTGATGACCTCGCAGGTTTTGCTTGGAGGCGATATGTTACAGATAAAACCCTTTGATCTTGCGCGCTGTGAAGAGCGCCCACGCAATGGCCCATGCTTCCTAATGCGAGATCGTCACCGGCAGTCCCGAGAAACCGCACAGCATCTATCCGATAGAATAGAGAACAGCGCGCTAAATTGCCCGACGGCCGTAACTGCCGTACTATTCTCTATCAGGGACATCCCTATTATGGGTGCCCGGGAGGCAAGCCAGGTATTCCGCCTGGCTGGTTTTTGTTATATGAAGCGACTTCGTCAAATAGATACGCGCTTGCTGACCATCCTGCTCATCGTCTTTGTGCAGATGTTGGGCGCGGCGATGATTCTGCCTATCCTGCCGCTGTACGCCAAGGGCGAATTCAACATGGGGCCGGAGGTCATCACCCTGCTCAACACCGCTTTCTTCGGCGCCCAATTTATCGCCGGGCCCTACCTGGGCCGCCTCTCCGACAAACACGGCCGTGTGCCCGTGCTCATCATCAGCCAGATTGGAACAGCGCTCAGCTTCTTCATGCTCGCCTTCGCGCCCAATGTCGCCGTGCTCTTTCTGGCCCGCATTCTCGACGGCATCACCGGCGGCAACATCATCGTTGCCCAGGCATATATCACCGACATCACCCCGCGCGAGAAACGTACGGAAGCACTCGGCTATGTTTTCGCCATCTTCGGTCTGGGATTCATCTTCGGCCCCATCCTGGGCGGTGTTTTGGCCGCAGCCTTCGGCCCGCGCATACCTTACATATTCGCCGCTGTCGCTGCCGTCGGCGTCGTACTGCTCACCTACTTCACGCTTGACGAGACACTCACCGCTGAACAGCGCACTGCCAACCGCAACTACAACCGCGGCGGCATCGGCATACTGGACATTTTTCGCAATGCGCCCCTGACGCTCATCCTGGTCGTCGCCTTCGTCGGCCAATTCGCGATGGGCCTGCTGCAGGCTACCTTCGCACTTTATGGCGACGCCGTGCTCTTCGCCGGCCAGAGCACGCAGCAGATCACGCTGGGCATCAGCATGCTGCTGGCCATTGTCGGACTGGGTCAATTTCTGACCCAATCATTCCTGCTGCGCCCTGCCCTAAAACGCTTTGACGAGGCGCGCCTGGTCATTGTCGGTCTTGCCCTGCGCACCGTTGCCCTTTTTATTTTTGCCGCCCTGACCACCGTCTTCTTCGGGGCCGTCGGTTCGCTCCTTTTCGCCGTGGGGATGGGGTTGATGATGCCCCCACTGCAGTCGCTCTCCACGAACACCGTGGCCGACCAACTGCGCGGCGGCGTACTTGGCGTCTACCAATCCACGATCAGCCTCTCCATTATCTTCAGCACCGCCATATCCGGCGTCATCTTCGCCATGGACCCAACGGCACCCTTCTGGCTCGGCGCCGGCCTCTCCGTGCTCGTTTTCTTCCCCGCCATCCTCCTCGTCCGCCAGCAGGACAGCCTTGTTGCTGACCCCTCCACCCCTCCACTCGAGTAGCAGCAGAAAGGTATTCGCAACCAATAGGTCACCTGCATGTTGGCAGGAACACCCTGACCACGATATACACGAGAAAAAGAAGCAGTAAACGAAGAGCGAGTGACCCTGTTTACTGCTTCCAAAAGATTCGTCAATTGAAGCATGCCTGCTTTCATCTGCTCACTCTACATTGAACCCCTCATAGTTCTTCGAATCCTGATTGCTGGCTGTGCCGTTCAACCCATACGTTGCTTCGTTAACGATGGCCACAACAGGCTGGTCTGACTTGATGACTACGCTGCCATAAGTACCCATCAAGCTGGACGGGTCACCTCCCGTAGCAAAGAGATCGGAGTGTTCGTTCAGATCTGAAACGCCCCAGAAGGTGATGCTTGCACCATCCACAACCGGCGTCTTGTGTGAGAATGTCGCCTGCCCGCTGCTGCTGCCAGGACCTGAAACCTGATATTCCAACGTTACTGTCGCCGACTGTCCATCACCAGACACGTTCTGAATCTGTATACCGGTCGTATTGCCCTTGTAAAACTCCTTATAGAGCGGAATCAAAATACTGTCGGTGGTGCTTTGTACGCCGAAACAAGCATAGGTCGTCAAGATAGCGCGCCCGTTGGTCAGAACACCCCGTTCATTGACCACGGCCACGATGTCGTTGTCGCCTTCAAGCGTAACTGAACCGAGCGAGCCATCCGGAACCCCTTCAGAGGGCGCATAGAAGGTTGCCGAAGCCCCAGGGGCAATTGTCTTCGAGCGTGTCACTCTGGTGCCGCCATCCACGGATGTATAGATGAACTTGACATTGTTAGTGACGAAATTGATGTTCTGCACCTGCACACCCGAGGTCAGCCCTTTCGAAGTATGCCCATTGCGCACCAGTGGGCAGAAGAGTGTGCGGTCAGAATCATCAGCGACGAATGCGGTTGAAGCCTGCAGATTCTCGGCCATTGCGACATCCTGGTTGTGTTCTAAAGAGCCACCGGCGAGCGCCTGTGTGCCGGTTACCGTCAGGCTGCCTACCTGGCCGAACCCACCGGGCACAGAAGCATCCGCAGGTGTAATAATAATCGAGGTGAAAGCCGGAATATTCTTGTACTGTCTTGTGTATTCCTGCCCGTTGACCCGGAAAACGGCCGAGATGTCGTTCGACTTATCACTGACATTCTGAACACTAAAGGCCGTGGTACGGCTGTTGTGGTCCTGCTTAACCAACGGGAAGAACAACCGGGTTGAGGTGACTTCCTCGCTTGTGCCTGTATAGGAAGCGCCGGCAAAACCGCTGCCCTGGAAGTCATTATTGGAAAGCATGACAATGCTGGACAGCGGCTGCCCATCCGCGCTGAGGACGCCAGAACCGAGCGGCGGATGCGGTAAAGCGCATTCCCGGTAGGACAAGAAATTGGCTGAGTGCCCTGGTGGTGTATCCACCGTCCCACAAGAAAGCGATTTACCGACGGCATCATATGCCGTAAGCGCGATCGGCGCCGCGGATCCACCCCCATTTTGCACCTGAATACCCACTTTCCATCCTACCCCGGGGGCGATTTCCACCGCCGGTAGATAATTGTAATCTTTGCCACGATCGTGAGCGAAGATATCAGGCTCATTGTTCTTGTCGTCGCTGACCAGATTGTTAGCGAAGGATCTATAAGCGACATACTGGCCGCTGCGCGAGATAGCCGCGGACATCGAGTAATCATTGGCCTGATCGCCATTTGAGTTCCGAGAAACAATCATCGTCCGGCCCGTGTGGCGGTCATGGACAAAGATATCCGGGCAGTTGAAAAGATTTGGCTCCGTACCGCACATTTGCGTGTCATCATTAACTAGATTGCTGGCATAGGACTCAAAAGTAACGTACCGGCCGTTCGCCGAGATAGCGGGATAAAGCGAGTCCTGATCATCACTCTGATTCCCCGCTGAATCTACGGAAACGCGCGTGGTCTTGCTTGTTTTGAGGTCGTGGACAAATACATCCCAGCAGAAGTAAGGGGGCAGATCGTAGTAGCACTCATGTGTATCATCTTCTACCAGGTTGGTAGCCGGAGAGGCGAAAGCCACGTACCGACCGTCGGCCGAGATGCTCGGGCTTTCTGAATAATCATCCGCCTGTTTGCCATCTGAATCTACGGAGACACGGATAGTCTTGCCTGTTTCGCGGTCGTGGACAAAGATGTCGTCCCACTCGTTGGTGTCGCCCGTCACAAGATTGTTGGCGATGGACCAAAAAGCCACATAGCGACCGTCGGCTGAAATAGCAGGGTCACGCGAGTAGCTGTTGCCCGGTACTCCTGCCGAACTCACCGAAACCCGCGTGGTCTTCCCCGTTTCCCGGTCGTGGACAAAGACATCATCCGCGGTTATGTCGTTCGGTACCAGATTGGTAGCGCCAGAATAAAAGGCTATAGTGCGGCCATCGGCGGAGATAGCCGGCCGGAAAGAACCGGATCCGACAGATTGATTCCCGTCCGAATCTACGGAGACGCGGATGGTCTTGCTTGTCTTGAGGTCGTGGACAAAGATATCCCCCACGTTATTTGTGTCGCCAGCGACCAGATTGGAAGCCTCAGAGCCGAAGGCCACATAGCGACCGTCGGCCGAGATGGCCGGATGGTACGACCACTTATTGGCTTGACTGCCCGCCGAGTTCACCGAGACGCGCGTGGTCTTCCCCAGCTTCCGGTCGTGAACGAAGATATCACCAGTGTCATTGGTATCGTCAGGAACAAGGTTGCTAGCGCCGGAGAAGAAGGCCACATAACGGCCGTCGGCCGAGATGTCAGGATGATCGGAGTTGTTGTTTGCCTCGTTACCCGCCGAGCTGACCGAGACGCGAGTGGTTGGTCCATTCGGTGGGATATACGGGCCAAAGGGCCCGGGATGTCGTTCTGCCCGTCCGTCACGATTATTTCCCCAGCAGTCCACGCTCCCATCAGCTTTTAGGCCGCACGAGTGAATAGACCCTGCAGCAACCTGAGTAAAAAAGCTGGCCTGGTCCTCTGCCTGCCCATAATCGTTATCGCCCCAGCAGTCAATGCTGCCATCAGACATTAATCCGCACGTATGGTATACGCTTGCACTGACCTGGGTGTAGGAACCACTCTGATCTTCTGCTTGCCCATAATCGTTATCGCCCCAGCAGTCAATGCTGCCATCGAGTTTCAATCCGCACGTGTGCGAATAGCCCGCACTGATTTGGCTAAAAGGACCTGGCCTCCCATCCGAATAGTAGCCCCAGCACACCGCGACGCCGTCCGGCTTCAGCCCGCAGGAATGCGACCTTCCCAGGCTGATCTGGCGAAAAGGGCCAGCCTGATCTTTGGCCTGGCCAGCCCAATTGGAGCCCCAGCATGCCACGCTGCCGTTCGGCTTTAGCCCGCATGTGTGGTCCAGGCCTGCGCTGACCTGGATAAAAGGGCCGGCCTGGTCTTCCGCACGCCCGCCTTCATTATCTCCCCAACAGTCAATGTCACCATCAATCTCCAACCCGCAGCTGTGGTCTACTCCTGCCGCAACCTGGGCGAAGGGACCAATCTGGTCCTCTGCCTGCCCACCGTCATTGAGTCCCCAGCATTCGGCGCGACCGTCGAACTTCAGCCCGCAGGTATGATCCCAGGATGCGCTCAGTACGCCATCAGCACGGGAAGTCAATATGTGGTCGGCTGAATCAACCGCCTCGCTTGCCGCAGGAGTGCTCGAACCAGCCGCGCTGCTTTGACCTGCAGCCACTAATAAAAGCAATAAACTCAAACCGAACACGGCCGTACTGAACCAGCGCCGGCTGCTAAACCGCCTCTCTGACCCTCTCATGATTGTTCTCCTTCGGGTAGCCCCGTTTCGGGAAGACCTTTTCTGGCTCCCAATTAGTCAGTGACAGGTCTTCTCCACTCACACCCAGATACGAACTGTGGCTCAACTACGTCTAAATTATAACATAGGGGATAAACCTGCTTTTCAGACACAACCCGACTAAATCGCCCAGAGATTAGAAACAGCGGACGCTGCTCCAATCACGATACCGGCAAGCTCAGCCGGTTTGCCCCTTTGCCCTCGCTGTGTATAATCCCGCCGGTGAAAATGGGAGCCTATGAACGAGTCAACTAAATGTCGTCTTTCCTCACCCCTGCATCTGCAGATCAGCACCGAGCCGCGACACAGACAGGTGATGTCTGTGCGCGAGCACCTGCTGCCGCATGCGAACGACGACCCGGCACTGCCTCTTGTCGTCCTCACCTACCATCCCGGTTATGCCGCCGGCTCCTACGAAAACAGGGATTACTTCGAACTGCTCACACCCCTGCTCTTTGACTGTTTCCAGAGCTGTTTTCGCCTGCGTATTTTTACGATCAACCATCCCGGCTACGATCTACCGCGCAGCTATAAGGTCGATCGCTTCGATGTAGCGCCGTACAGCATTCGCAGCCAGCCGGCGATCATCGAACAGGTCTTGCGCTGGCTCTTGCTGCGCCACTTTGCCGGCGAGCGTGATATCTCTCTTGTCGCTTACGGCCATTCCATGGGCGGCCTCGCCCTGGCCCAGACTGATTTGCGAAAACTGCAAAGCGCCGTTACTAATCAGGGGCGCCGCCTGCAAATACAGAAAGTGCTTTCCGCCCCGGCGCTCATCCTGCATGAGAACGCCCGCAAAGGGCTTGCCCAACTGAAAGCGCTCAAAGCCCTCAAGTACACGATCGGCCGTCTACCTCTATACGAGAGTGTATCGCGGACCCTCTACCGCAGCTTTGTACCAGCCCTCTACCGCCGCGAAGCTGGTAAGAAATACGCGCTTAATCCAGACTGCACTTTCCTCGATTTCAAGCGCTACAATCCCTTTATTCTGTTGGAACAAGGGTTGGAGCTGCTCAAATTGAATCTCGCCCGCGAAAATCTGGCCACCCTCCTCGATGGCAGCCAGCTGATACTTAGCAGCGAAGATCGCGTGGTCGACTCCCCCGCTCTGCTGCAAGCGGCTCATTACGCCAACGACAGCGGTGCAGCGGTGCAGGTGCAGACTATCAACAGCTCGCACAATGCGGAACGAGACGATCCGCAGCTCATCGTCGACGCGCTCTGCCCAATCATGCAGCCGCTCCGCGTCGGCAGCTACCAGCCGCTTGCCGTAAGCGCCTAGAATCTCCGGCCGCCCCTAAGGACTGTCTTTTACCTGCCCTTGCGGCCGGTTTTTGCTATAGTCAGAGCATCAAGCGCTGCCAAGTTTCACTTCTCTATTTGCCATTCGCATAAGACCAAGAAAAAGTGCTGCCAGGAGGGTAGGATGGAACAAAGACGATTCGGACGGACGGAGCATATGAGCACAGTGGCCATATTTGGCGCGGCCGCTTTCTATGAAACCACGCCAGACGTTGTTGACAAAGCGATGGAACAGGTCATTGCCGCAGGCGTCAACCACATTGACATTGCGCCCGGTTACGGTATGGCCGAAGTACTTATGGGACCGTGGCTTGAACGTGAAGGCGACCGCTTCTTCCTGGGCTGCAAGACAGAGCAGCGAAACAAAGCGGAGGCGGCAAACGAACTGCGCCGCTCTCTCGAGCGACTGCGCGTTGACAAATTCGACCTCTTCCAACTGCACGCCATAACAAGCATCGAAGAGCTGGATCAGGTGAGCAGGCCTGGCGGCGCCCTGGAGGCGATTCTTGAAGCGCGCGACGAAGGGCTGACTGACTATATCGGCATCACCGGCCACGGTGTGAATTCCCCAGCCGTCTTTCTCGAAGCACTGCGCCGTTTCGATTTCGACACGGTGCTGTTCCCCGTCAACTTCATTCAATACGCCAATCCGGTTTTCCGCAGCAATGCCGAAGAGCTGCTGCGCCAGTGCCGCGAGCGTGATCTGGGCACGATGATTATCAAGTCGATTACCAAGGGACCGTGGGGCGACAAGCCGAAAATCTACAACTGCTGGTACGAGCCGTTTGATGATCCGCAAAGTATCCAACAAGCTGTCAACTTCGCCCTGTCGCAGGACGTGACTGGACTGTGCACCACGGGCGATCCCACCATTCTGCCTATGTTCCTGGAAGCTTGTGAGAATTTCAGCCCGCTGGATCAGGTTGAACAAGAGGCGCTGATCGCCGGCGCAGGCAAGTATGAACCGCTCTTCGTCTGATGCCCCTTGACCACCTGTCGCACCGGCTCTCTGAAAACAACGAAAGCCGGCCAATCAAGCATAGAGGAGGCCTATTTTGCTTTTCTTGACCAGACTTCACGAAAACAGCCAGATCCTTTCAGAAAAAACGGCGATTGATTATTTGCTGCCGGAGGAGCCGCAGACCGTTACCTACGGGCAGCTTGAAGCGAAGGTGCAGCAAACGATGGCCTATTTACAGTCGCTGGGTGTGCAGCCCGGCGACAGAGTGGCCCTGCAGCTGCCGAAATGCTTGCCCTTCATCTACCTGCACCTGGCGATTATGCGCCTGGGTGCGATCACCTTGCCGCTCAACCCCGGCTACCCGCAAAATGAGCTGACTTACTTTCTGACCGATTCCGGCGCCGGCCTCTTTTTTGGCGATGCCGCTGTGCAAGAAAAACTAGCGGCGGCGTTGTCCGAAATCCCCTCCCTGGAACAACTCGTTTTTCTGCGAACAACAGACCCCGATGATTTCACGGAGTTGATCGCCGGTGCCCCACTCGATGACCTGCCGGATTTGCCCGCCGACCCCGATCAGACGGCCTTGATGATCTACACCAGCGGCACAACGGGACGGCCGAAAGGGGCGCAAATCACCCACGGCAATCTGACGGCCAATCTGAACAGCCTGCACGAGGCGTGGGGTTGGCAGGAAGATGACATCTTGCTGCATGTACTGCCCATCTTCCACGTCCATGGCCTGGTAGTGGCCCTGCATGGTGCCCTGAATGCGGGAGCAGCGGTCGTCATGCTGCCTAAATTCACCCCTGAACAAGCGTTGCAGACCATGGTGGAGAGGCAGTGTACGCTGTTCATGGCCGTGCCTACGATTCACAAACGCCTGGTAAACTTCCCCGCTGCCGGCGACTACGATCTGAAGCATATGCGCCTGCTCACCTCCGGTTCCGACCGCCTGCCCGATGACGTCTTCTTCAAATTTCAAGAGATTTTCGGCCACACACTTCTAGAGCGTTACGGCATGACCGAGACCGGTATGAATCTCTCCAACCCCCTGCATGGTGAGCGAAGAGTCGGCTCCGTGGGAATGCCCCTGCCCGCTGTGGAAGCGCGCATTGTCGACCCGATCACGGAAGAAGTGCTGTCCGACAACGAGGTGGGCGAAGTACAAATTCGCGGGCCGCACGTGTTCAAAGATTACTGGCAGATGCCTAAGAAAACAGCCGAATCCTTCAGCGCGGACGGCTGGCTGCGCACCGGCGATATGGGCCTGCGCGAGCCGGACGGTTACTATACGCTGAAAGGGCGATCCAAGGATTTGATCATTACCGGCGGGCTCAACGTCTACCCGCCAGAGGTGGAGCTGGTGCTGACGGCGCATCCCGCTGTCGCCGAGTGCGCCGTGATCGGCTGCCCCGATGATGAATGGGGAGAACGGGTGACGGCTGTTATCGTGCCCAGGCAGGGCCACGAGCCAACGGCCGAAGCGATCATCACCTACTGCCGCGAGCGCCTCGTCAACTACAAAGCGCCGAGCAGTATCCTCTTCGTGCCCGAACTACCCAGCAATGCCCTGGGCAAAGTGAAAAAAGCCCAGCTGCGATCCCTTTTATGTGACCAGTGAGCATATCAAAAGGAATGAAGGCATGACAGCATTAGCAAACCCCTCGACCGCGCGTATGGCGGCTAAAGTGGCTACCATCTTATTCGCCATCGTGATTGTTTTGCAGCTGCTGCTGGCTGTTGGCATTTTGCCCGTAACGATGGCTTGGGGCGGTACGCAGGCCGACCTTACCCCAGGATTGCGGCTGGCCAGTATCGCGGCTATGTTCATCCTGGCTCTATTCGCCTACGTCATCCGCCGGCGCGCGGGCCTCACCGGCAGCATGCCGCCATCAACAGTAATCAAGATCGCATCCTGGGTGATCACCGCCTTCATGCTGCTCAACACGCTGGGCAACCTCACCTCGCAGAGTACAGCGGAGAAAATTGTCTTTACACCTCTTACGCTGTTGCTGGCCATCTGCTGCTTTCTGGTATCCATCTCAAAGAGTGAACCGCTGTCTGACGATACGCCATTGTCAACATGAACAAAAGGGGTCACGATGCCTGACCAGGACAGAGAAGAACAACAAGGACTTATTGATGGCTTTGACCAGTGGGCGCAGACTTACGACCAAGATGTCCTGGCGCCGGCAGACAGCTTCCCCTTTGCCGGCTACGCCCAGGCTTTAGAAACTGTATGGGAGCAGGCCGGCGCATCTCCCGGCATGTCTGTACTCGATCTGGGCGTGGGCACGGGCAATCTTTCGCAGCTGTTCGCGGGTGCCGGCTGCCAGGTTACGGGCGTCGATTTCTCAGCCGAGATGCTGGCGAAAACCAGCGCCAAGCTGCCGCAGCTCGACCTGCTTCAAGCGGATCTTACCCTGGATGAATGGCCCGCGGCGTTGAATAGGCGCTTCAACCGCATTGTGTCCAACTACGTGTTTCACGAATTCCCCCTGGAGATGAAGCTGCGGATTCTTACGCGATTAGCGCGGAACAATCTCGCTGCCAACGGCCGTATGGTGATCGGCGACATAATCTTTCCAACCGCTGCCGATCTCGACAGAAGCAGAAGGGATCTGGCTGACGCATGGGAAGAGGAGTACTACTGGGCCACCGATGAGACGCGAGAACTACTGGAACCTGCCGGCTGGAAGCTCACCTATCTGCCGACCTCATTTTGTGCCGGCGTCTATGCTCTTACGCCTCCAGGCAATCTGGCTCAACCATCTGGCGGAACATAGACAGAAGCCGCGCGTCCATCTTTCCTTCCCGGAGGATTCCATGGTGCACGCCGATTCAAAACGGTTTGCTTACTCTGCCGACGCTTGTCTTGGCCCTCTTAGAATACGCAGTAAGCTCTCCTTGAACATACTGGAGAAGTGTGGCCGGGCATAATTCCAGATGTAGTAGGCAAACGGCTTGGGATCCTGCCAGGACCAGATAGCGTAGACTTTATTGCCACGCCATAGTCGCCACCACGTCCGCAGCGATAAATCACCGTCTACCCACTCCTGCCAGGTTACCTTGTAGGCAGAAGAGCGGCTCGCTACAAAACAGGACGCCAGGTAGCGGCCGCATGGCGCGCCAGGGCTATATCATCCGCCTCCGGTAATCCGCTGATGCCGATCGCTCCGATCACTTCCTCTTCGTATTTGACCGGCACGCCGCCACCCCACCCTGTATAGCGTAAATCCCCGAAGTTCGTGATCGCGAATTCCTCTGCGCGCGAGGCCTGGCCGACTGCCAGTGATTCCTTGCCTTCTCTGGCCGCGGTAAAGGCCTTATGGATCGCATTATTGATCGAAGGCAGCGGGCAGCCCTCCGTACGCACGAAAGCGATCAGCTCTCCATGCGCATCAACAACGGCCACGGCCGCTCCCTTCTTGTTCTTCTGCAGCGTCTCGCGAACATCATCAATCATCTGCAAAGCATCTTGCAGTGACAGCTGCATTGTTTCATACATGGCCTGTTCTCCTTGGTGCTGGTTATTCAAAGCAGGCGCGCTAAATCACAGCGCACCTTCGCTATCATATAGCACTTTCCGATATTGTCGTTCAATCGGCGCAGTTCTCCTGCCGGATCAACGGCAGCAGGCGGGCAGGTCCGCAGCACCTCCAGCGGCGTCAGGCTCTAAGCAGGGCCGCTTGGTTCAATACGCCTCGGTCTATCAGCATCGTCCAAACTTTCGTCTTCTTCCCCGGCAAGGCAATAACGGGGATTCGTTCGGAATGTCCCTTCCACAGGTTCCCGTTTCTTAGAAAGAAGCTGCTAGCTGACAGCAGCTTCAGCGAAAAACTGTTTTGTGGCCTCGATGTCTACAATTTCACCGGTGACTTCTATTTCGCCGGTCAGGAGGATATTGTCTGAGGCGTTGCCGACCATGATCTTAAAGATGCCCGGCTCAAGGATGGTATTCATGTCGGGGCCGGTGTAGCCCAGCAGATTGGCGGCCAGGGTGAAGGTCACTGTGCGCTGTTTGCCGGGCTGTAAGGCAGCGCGGCAGAAGCCTTTGAGCTCCTGTGTGGGACGCGTGAGGGCGGCGACCTCATCGTGCACGTACAGCTGCACTACTTCATCGCCGGCCATCGACCCCGTGTTGCTGACGTCTACACTGATCTCTATGCTTTCGCCGGACGCCATGCTGGTGTTATTGAAGCGTAGATTCTCGATATGGAAGGTGGTGTAGCTCAGACCATAACCGAAGGGGTAGAGGGGCTTGTTGCTGAGATCGACGTACGTTTCTTTCCAGTAGGATTTGCCGCCGGATGGCTTGTGAGCGTAGTAGACGGGCACCTGGCCGACATCGCGGGGGAAGCTCATGGGCAGCTTGCCGCCGGGGGAAACATCGCCAAAGAGCACGCCGGCGACGGCCGCGGCCCCTTCTTCGCCGGGCAGCCACGCTTCAAGAATGGCGGGCACATGCTCGTCGATCCAGCTGATGGAGAGCGGACGGCCGTTGATCAGCACGACCACAACCGGGGTGCCGGTAGCGACAACAGCCTCGACAAGCTGCTGCTGCACGCCGGGTAAGTTCAACTCATGCCGGTCGCGCGCCTCGCCGCTGGTACAGGAGCTGGTGAGTCCGGATTTGCCGCCGACGAAGAGCAGAGCGACCTCAGCCGTTTCGGCGGCAGCGACCGCCGCGGCAAAGCCGCTGGCATCGTCGCCGGTGACATCACATCCTTTCGCGTAGTCAATATGAGTGGCGGAGGAAACGGCTTTCTGAAGACCGGCCAGAATGGGTTCGATAGGTACGAAATTTTCAACCAGGTCCACCGGGGTTCCCGTGCTGGATTTGGGCATATTGAAGATATTGAAACTATCCGCTGTCTGCTCCAGCAAGGTTTCGATGTGGCAGGGATAGGCGTAGTCGCCGAGCAGGTGGCGCACATTGTCCGCCTGCGGTCCGATCACGGCGATGCGGCTCAACTCTCTGGAGAGAGGCAGTAGATCGTCTTCATTCTTGAGCAGCACCATTGATTTCTGGGCGATGGTACGCGCCAGTTGGCGTTGGTCGGGCGTGTCAAAGACTTCGACCGTGGCCTGGGCGTCAACATAGGGGTCTTCAAAGAGCCCGAGCATAAATTTGTGGTGCAGGACGCGCAGCACACTGCGATCGACCAGCGCCTCATCAATTTCACCCTGCTGCACCGCGTCAACCAGAGATTGGCCATAGCAGTCGGTGCCGGGAAGTTCGACGTCGAGGCCAGCGCGTAGGGCGAGGTGCGCCGACTGCGCCTTGCTGTTGGTGATGTGGTGGAAGGACTGCAGCTGTTCGATGGCGAAATAGTCGGAGACGACCACGCCGTCAAACCCCCATTCTTCAACCAGGATATCGGTCAGTAATCGTTTGGAAGCGGCGCAGGGCACGCCGTCCAGTTCATTGTAAGCGTTCATGACCGACTGCAGGTTGGCTTTTTTGACGGCCGCTTCAAATGGGTAGAGATAAACATCGCGAAGCTCACGCGGGGGGATGTGGGGTGGGGCCCAGTTGAACCCGCCCATGGAACGGCCGTAGCCGACAAAATGCTTGGCGGTGGCCACGATGCCTTCCTGCCAATCCTCCCCTTGCAGACCACGCACGAAAGAGATGCCCATAGCCGCGGTCAGGGTGGGATCTTCGCCGAAGGTTTCTTCCACGCGGCCCCAGCGGGCGTCGCGGGCGATATCTAGGAGGGGCGAGAGTCCCTGGTGGGCGCCGGCCGCGCGCATCTGTTTGCGCACGACAACGGCCATTGCTTCGGCCAGTTCCGGTTCCCAGGTGCTGGCCAGGCCGATCGTTTGCGGAAAACAGGTGGCATTGCGGGCCATGTAGCCGCTGCAGCACTCTTCATGCATGATCGCGGGAATGCCCAGGCGCGTTTCCGTCGTCAGATAATGTTGGATTTCGTTGGCCAGCTGCGCGCCCTCGGCGGGCGTCAGGTTAGTCGCGCCGCCAATACGCGTGATCTGGCCGATGCCCAGCTCGAACAGCTTCTGTGCTTCCTTGCGGTTGAGCGTTTTTCCGTCGAGGATTTGGAAGGCCCAGGCGCTTCCCAGTTGGGCAGCTTTTTCTTCCAGGGTCATGCGCGACAACAGATCGACGGCGCGCGCTTCAATTGAGCGTTCGGGATTGCAGTATACGTCTACTTTCTTATTGTTTTCTTTTTCCATTGTTATAGTCTCTTCAGGGATAATCACCTGTCATCAAATCATTACAGCCCGGGTGCAGGATGCGAGATGAACGGAAGGTTCTTCTACAAGGTGCAGCCCGACGTGGGATGCTGTATGTATCCTCACCGGCAAGAAACAACTTACCAAGTTGACCTACGGAGTACCCCACTGCCAGGAATTGTTCTCTACTCTCTACAATCATAGATGAAATAGTCAAAGTCGGCATGATTCTCGCTGATCTGGCCATTGCTGCTGGCATACATGCCGATGTACGTGCCTACGAAGCCGCCGGCAACGGTTGTGCTTAGAATTCGGCCGTCTACTGCTTCGGCGACCGGCTGCCATTGGTCCGCCTCGTTGGCGATAAAGAAACTGTACTCTTGCCCCTGGGCCTGCACTTGAAAGAAGAGGTGTGAGCCGTTAATAGGCTGTTCGGCCAGCGTCGTTTCCAGGCCGGCTTTGCGTTGGATGAGGCGTACGATCTGCTCCTCACCTGCATCCTGGCAGACGATGAAGCGAAAGTGAAAATCGTTGTTCTGGATGAGCGCCAAACCGGCGCATTCGGCGCTGCCGGCGGGCGTGAATTCCAGCGCTGCCTGGGCACGGAAGTGAATGTGCTGCTGCCGCCGGCCGACGAAGCTGGGGTTGACTGGTTCTGAGAGTTTTTGCGGGCGCAGCTTGAGCCGCAAACAGCCGGGTCGTTCGCTCAGATTCCAGAATGGCTCACGCGGCGTGCGTAAGAAGTTCCAATGGTAGGCAAGCTGTGGGTCGTCGAAATGGTCGAGGGCGGCCAGGGGCGGCCAGGGCTGGGTGGGGAGATCGGGGGCGCGATTTTCAAATAGGACACGGCCGTTTCCAGGGCTTACGATGGGCCAGCTGTCTTGCCAGATCACGGGCACGAGAAATGTTTCGCGGCCCAGGTTGTAGAAGTAGCCGCCATACGGCCGTGTGGCCAGGAGCACCATCCACCACTCCCCATTTTGCGTTTCGACCAGGTCGGCGTGTCCGGTGCAGGCGATGGGATAATCAAAGCCCAGGTTGCGATGTGTGAGGAGCGGGTTGCGTGCATTGCCTTCGTACGGGCCCGTGATCGCGGCGCTGCGGGCGATGGTGACCGCGTGGTTGTGTTCCGTGCCCCCTTCGCCGATCAGCAGGTAGTAGAAGCCATCCTTCTTATATAAATGGGGTGCTTCCGCTTCCCGGTTGCCTTTAAGCGCGCCGTCCCACAGGGAACAGCGGGGGCCAATGAGCTGCATACTGTCTAGATCGAGTTCTTGCAGCCAGATTTCTTTGTGGTGGGGATAGTCAGGGCCGCCAGGTGGGATGCGGTTGCCGGTATACCAGGCACGGTCGTCATCGTCGAAAAAGAGGGAGGGATCGATGCCCGGCGCGCCTTCCAACCAGTACGGTTCTGACCAGGGTCCGGCGGGATCCTCAGCGGTGACGATGAAATTGCGCTCGTGAACCGCATCGTTTAGCAGCGTGTCATATGCGTTGTCGACCAGCGTGTTGGTGATGTAGAAAAGACCGTCGTGAAAACGAATGGTGGGCGCGTACAAGCCTCTGGAGGCCATGACGCCATCCAGATTGAGCTGTGATGGGCGGTCCAGGGCGTGCCCTATCTGGCGCCAATTGACCAGATCGCGGCTGTGAAAGATGGGTAGGCCGGGAAAGTATGCGAAAGTAGAGGTAACCAGGAAGTAATCTTCGCCGACACGACAGAGGGAAGGATCAGGATAAAAACCGGGGATGACGGGGTTGTGATACGTTGATGACATTACTGCTCCCCACCGGGAACAGTGCCCGGGGCAGCAATATAGTCGTCAACGCTGTTCGTGTCCTGCCCGATAATCAGCATAGTTTGCCGGTTAGGCGGAGTGAAGAGGCCGCTCGCATAGGTGGGCTCGGCCGTTGCTGTGGCCGCACTGGTTGCTATCATTGCCGGCGTTGATGAATCAGCTTCTGGCTGGTTACGATTTTCCATGCAGCCCAAACAGGGCAGAAACTGTCACCAAAGCCGGCAATAGAAGGCGCCTCATGCGGTTGTGACTGCCGGTCTATTCCTTCACCGACCCCATGGCAATGCCACTGATAATGTACCGCGAGAGAAGTAAGTAAATGATAATGACCGGCACAATAGTAACGGCCAGGCCCAGATAGATGGCGCCATATTCTGTGCGATAAACATCGCCGCGCATTAGCTGCACCAACATCGGCAGCGTGTACTTCTCAATAGAGGAAATCAGAATGAAGGGGGTAAAGAAGTTGTTCCAGGAACCGATAAACGTAAAAATGCCCAAGGTGACTGCGCCGGGTATGGCAATAGGCATCATAATGCGATGGAAGATGCCCAGTTCGCTGGCGCCATCAATCCGTCCCGCTTCGACGAGATCTTTGATATAGATCGCCTCGAAATACTGGACGGCAAAAAAGACAGCGAAAGCGGAGGCGAAGGCCGGGAAAATAAGCGCGGCGTAAGTGTCGGTCAGACCAAAACCCGACATGTACTGGAAATAGCCGATGATCGCCAGCTGCATCGGGATCAGCACCAGGACGACGATAAAGCCCCTGAACAAGCGCTTTCCTCGGAAATTGTAGGCAGCGATGCCGAAGGCCGCCAGAAATGCGAAGTAGACGGTAATAAACGTCGTCGTGATGGAAAGGAACAGGCTGTTGGCGAAACCTCGCGTCAGGTTAAGGCCTCTGCCCACCAAAATGTTGTAGTTATCAATTGCATGCGTGCTGGGCAGCAGGCTGAGTCCCTGTTGAATTTCAGCGGTCGACCGCGTGGCGTTGACCAGCAGCAGCCATATAGGAACGATGACAATGATAAAAAGAACGATCAGTGCAATATATACAAAGAACCGTGTTATGTTTGTACTTCTAGTGTAACCCATGATATTCGCTCCATTTTCTCTATCGTTGGTGTTTAGTTGCTAGTCTTTATCTCGTAAGAAGTAGAAGATACCCAGCGCGCAAACGCAGGTCATGATAAATACCGCCACGCCGACGGCTGAGGCGGCGCCGATATGCCCGCGACTGCTGGAAAATTTGAGATACATCAGCATATTGTTAGTCAGAATAGATTGGCTTGGCGAGCCACGACCGTCGGTCAAGAGGTAGGGGATATCGAACATCTGCATGCCGCCTACCAGAGAGGTCACAAAAATATAGATCAAGATCGGCTTTAATAAGGGCACGGTGATGCGCCAGAACATCTGCCAGGCATTGGCGCCGTCAACCATGGCAGACTCGTAGAGAGAGAGAGAAATGGATGTCATGCCGGCCATCAGGATAATGATGGTTGACCCAAACCACATCCACCATTGAATGAAAATGACAAGGCTGCGCGCAAAGGCGGGGCTCTGCAAGTAGTGTACGGCCTCGTTTTGAATGCCAGAGCGCACCATTATCTGATTGACGGGACCATAGAAAGAGAAGAAGCTAAAAAACAGGGCGGCGATGGCGGCAGGCATCAGTAGATTGGGGAGGAAATAAATCGCGCGCCAGATGCCGACGCCTTTTAGTTTTAGGCGCGTGCTTGTAAACCATATGGAGGCCAACATGGCGATGCCGATTTGGGGGATGAAGTTCAATATCCACAGCAGCCAGGTGTTTTTGACGGCAGTCATGAAGGTGTCGTCGGCGAAGAGGCGTACATAGTTTTGCAGGCCAACCCAATTCGATTCGCGCGACATCATCGTCGTGTCGGTGAAGCTGAGGTAAAAGGTATTGTAGATAGGATAGAGACCAAACAGCAACCAGCCGATGATAAAAGGGGCGATGAAAAGGTAGCCGTATTGATCTTTTCTTAATTGAAATCTGTTCGTAGGCTTCGGTGCTGTGCCCACTAAAACCTCTGAATCGGTAACAGTCATGGCAGTGCTCCTTTGTAAATGGCTTGCGGCATCTGCTTCAACCCTTGAACGATTGAAGTCGTTACTAGGAAGGGTCAGCGTATTCTTTTTTGGAATACACTGACCCTTTCTTCTAGACCTATTCACACTACTAGTTGATGATCATATCCGGGAATTCGATGCGTACGGCATCTTTCCAGGCTGCCCACATTTCCTCTTCGGAGATATCGCCGTTGAGGTACTGGTTTACGGGGTCGCCCATGGCGCGCTGAATCGCGTCGTCAGAACCCTGCATCAGGCTGTTGTCGACGGTAGGCGCTGCGGCGGCGAAGCCACCATAGGAGTTTTGTCCACCGAGGAAGGCGCTCATCTCAGAGTCATCGAAGCTGTCGACGATTTTTTCAACGACCACCTGGCTGGCGACAAAGTCGCCGGCGGCCTGTGCCTGGTCATCAGAGATGTCAGGATCGATAGCTTTCAGGTATTCGTTGGTGTAGATGCCGGTTGCCCAGTTGGTCAGATGTTCTTCGTCCAATGCGGAAAACTCAACGAACTGTTTGGCCAGGTCGGCGTTTTCACTGCCGTCCATTGCGCCAACCCAGGTGCCGCCCCAGGAGTAAGGCAGTGGTCCTTCAATGACAGCCCAATCGCCGGTGGTGTCGGACGAACCGTCAGCAGCGACAGCGTTTGGCGCCAGCACATAAGGCAGGCCCCACGTGGGCAGGAAGTAAGAGAAGATCTTCTTGGGGTTGCCCTCGGCATCAACAAGCGTGTCGTTCATACCGGCAA
This sequence comes from uncultured Chloroflexia bacterium, assembly GCA_963767495.1. Taxonomy (GTDB): domain Bacteria; phylum Chloroflexota; class Anaerolineae; order Promineifilales; family Promineifilaceae; genus JAACFF01. The sequence continues at coordinate 122,014 of CAVYDY010000003.1, read as the reverse complement.
ACCAGCCTTCTTGCCATTGGGTAGCCTGTGCCTCGTACCCTTCGTCGCGGAACAGCTTGGCGGTAGCTACATATTCTTCAGCCAACGGATCGAGCGTCAATTCGCCATCAACAACCCAGGGCTGCGAACGGTTTGCAAAGTAGGGATTCTGGAAATCACCGCTGGAAGAGACAATGTACGTGTCGCCCCCGGATTTTTCTTTGATAACTGCGGCTGCTTCCGTGAATTTGTCCATGTCGGACAACAGCGCTTGAATTTCTACGGGATCATCGGTGCCGAAATATTCTTGGGCCAGGCTGCGGCGGTAGAACAACGCGCCGGGGGTCGCCTGCCAGGAGTAGGCCTTGGTGACGCCGTCGCTCGTGCCTACGTCGGTCACAAAGGAGAATACGCCTAGTTCTTCCGCTTTGGGCATCAAATCGCTAACGTCGGCCAGGAAATCACTTTCCACATACTCTTTTACAAAAGCAGCTTCGAGGGCGATAACGTCCGGGGCGTCCGCGGTGCCAAGGGAAGACAGCAGTTTTGTCTGGTACTCGCCATTGGTCATGGGGATCATCGTGAATTCGACGTCCACGTTGGGGTAACGTTCTTCAAAGGCTGTGACGATGGTCTGAAACTCATTGGTGAAGGACCAGACTTTCAGTGTCTGCATGTCGCCTGACGCCTCTTCCATAGCTTCTTCTTCAGGAGCTGCTTCTTCTGCCGGGGCTGCTTCTTCTGCCGGGGCTGCTTCTTCTTCAGGAGCTGCTTCTTCAACTGCCGGTTCGCTCGTGCCGCCACAGGCGACAAGTGCTAGACTGAATACTAATAATAAAACGAATAACAAGCTTTTTTTGCTTTTCACTGTGAATCTCCTCACTTTGAAAATAACTGTTTTGCTAACAACAAAATCAAACGAAACCGACGGTGTTTCGTCCTTATGCTTTTCTCAGAGCATCACCTCCTCATGGGCTGTCTTACAGCGGTTTCTATCTTATTACTAAACGTGTTAACAGGTGCAGTTGTTCCGCGGACGATCAAGTCCGTGGGGACAACGACTACTTGCGGTGGATCTTCTGGATTCTTGATGGCCCTTAAGAGGATTTCGGTGGCTATACGGCCCATATCCTCCAAAGGCTGGCGCACAGTGGTCAGCCCAGGATGGGCAGCGGCGGCCATGGGGATGTCGTCGAAGCCGATAAGCGATAAATCTTCGGGAATGCGCCACCCGCGCGCCCGGGCCGCATCCATCACGCCCAGGGCCATCATATCGCTGGAGGCGAAGATTGCCGTCGGCGGGGTGGGGAGCCCTAGTAGTTCGCTGCCGCAAGTGTGCCCTGACGGCTGTAAGAAATCCCCATCTTTAACTAACTGCGCATCGAAGGGAATATTGTTATCGGCCAGGGCTTGTGTGTAACCCGCCAGACGCTCGTTGGCCACATCCGCGTCCGCGAAGCCGGTGATGAATCCTATGCGGCGATGTCCCAAATCGGTTAGGTAACGTACGGCTTTGTAAGCACCTTCACGGTTGGCGGCAGTTACCGAGGGATCGTGATCCTCCATGCCTTTCTGATCAATTAGGACGTAAGGGAAACTGCGTTCGCGCAGGGATTGTACATATTTTTCGGGGTCCCGCGGCGACAGGATGAGCAGGCCGTCGGCCATGCCACGGACCATCATGTTCACATGGGTACCCTCCTCAATCTTGTGCTGGTGGGAGGTGTAAAGCATCAATTCATACTGGGCGGAGGTTATTGCGTCATCGATTCCGCGGATGATCTCGCCCGTGTATTGGCTGATCGTGCCATGCACGAGCAGGCTAATCACGTTGGAACGGCCGCCGGCGAGACTGCGCGCCTGCAGATTGGCCTGGTAGCCGAGCCGGTCCATCGCTTCGAGAACACGCTTGCGCGTTTCCGGTTTGACATAGCTTTTGTTGTTGACTACACGGGAGACTGTAGAATAGGAAACATTGGCCTCACGGGCGACGTCGACAATGGTGACTTGGTCAGAACTTTTCTTACGCCGGGCCATAGTTTCCGTTTAAAAACCTGCGAAATTGATTTAATTTTGCAAACGTTTGCAGAAATAGTATCAGAAATAGCAGCTGTTTGTCAAGTAAAAGGCAGAATCAGCGAAAAAAACTGATAATACGACCGAAAATCGCCCTATCTCCTGGTTTTCTGAAAACGTTTGCATACAACATGATCAAAGCATTCGATTCTGAACCTTTTGATTCACTGCAAGATGTCCAGTGCAAGATAGGGTCACCAGCTTAGTTTGAAAGGAGAGTCAGGATGGCAAGAGTTTGCTACATCGGCGATTGGGCGGCGCATCTTATTTCTGCGGGAGATGAGATCATTGTCATAGGCTTTGAACTAACGGCTGAGTCGGTTGAGGCGGTAGCGATCCTGGTGGATGAGCTTAACCGCTTGGTGAGGTGCTTGTAAGATGGATGAGAATGGAGACTGGTTCGAGCAGGTCGAGGCGCATTGCCGGGCATTTTCCGGACAGTGCGGCCTGGTCATTCTTGATATTGAAAGCGGCTGCCGGCTGAGTTTCAACGCGCAGCAGTCGTTCCTGGCGGCGAGTTTGATTAAGCTGCCGATTATGCTGCATTATGCCCTGCTTGTGCAGGATGGACAGCTTGACGCAGCGCAGCGATTACCGCTACGTGCCGAAGATAAGGTGCCCGGCTCGGGCATTCTGCAAGATTTGTCTCCCGGCTGCCTGCTGACGGTTCATGACCTGGTGACGTTGATGATTATCCTCAGCGACAATACGGCGACGAATATGGTGATCGACCTGTTGGGGACGGCGCCGGTGAATGAGACGGCTGTGACCCTGGGGCTGTCTGATACGCGGCTGCGGCGCAAGATGTATGATTGGCAGGCCCAGGCTCAGGGGCTGCAGAATGTGACCACCGCGCAGGACATGGCCGAGCTGCTGCTCGCTTTATGGCAGGGAGATCAGCTTGAGGCGGACATGCGCGAGCGGCTGCTGGCGATCATGGGGCGGCAGCATTACCAGGGTAAGCTGCCCGCGCTGACCGCCGAAGCGGACAGATGGGCGCACAAGACGGGGGAGTTGGATGATGCTGATCATGATGCCGGCTTCTTGCTGCGGGATGAATCGGCCGTGATCGTCGTCTTGCTGACCAGCGGCGGTGCAGGGCAGCAGGAGCGCGTGCGGCTGGCTAACCAAGTGGGCAGGCTGGTCTATGATCAGTTCGCGGCAAGTTCTGCGTAGGAGGGGTATGTTCAACATCTGTACGCAGTGCGGCGCCTACCACGCTGATAAGGCGATCGATCCGCGCGGACCATTCGCCATTTGTCCGGAATGCGGCCGCCGGCAGTTGTTCCGCCAGCTGCCGCTGCTGCTGGTGTGCGGGCCCAGCGGGGGCGGCAAGACGGCCGTTTACCGGCAGCTGCTGGGCAAGGTGCAGACGGCCGTGCTGCTGGAAGGAGATTTACTCTGGCGGCCAGCGTTTGACCAGCCGGAAGACAATTATGGCGACTTTTATGAGACGTGGCTGCGGCTGGCCAAGAACGTCAACCAATCGGGCCGTCCGGTGACGCTCTTTAACGCCGGCGCGATCCCGGCCAATGTGGAGCCGTGTGTAGAAAGGCGCTATTTCAGCGAGACGCATTACCTGGCCCTGGTGTGTGATGATGATCTGCTGGCGGCACGCTTACGCGCCCGGCCGTCGTGGCGGGAAAGCGGCGGCTCCGTCTTCATTGATCAGCAAGTGCAGTTTAACCACTGGTTGAAAGAAAACGGGGCGACGACGTCACCAGCCATCGATCTACTGGATACCACGACGGCAGCAGAACTGGAAACGACAACAGCAGCCGCGCACTGGATCCGTCAAAAGGTGATTTAGCGCTTATCTCCCGCCTCGCACCGGCCAGCATCTTCCATTTGCGGTGAAAATTCGTGTGGTATGCGTCGAGTGCTAGTTTCAGCCGCTTGCTATAATGTCACTGTCGATGCTGGACCGTGAAGCCACCAACGGAAAGCTCAACAGCAGGCGGCGACATATCATTGAACCAGAACGGGAGCTAATTGCCATGTCATACCAGGACAAAGTCACAGCTCTTACCGAAGACGCCGAGCAGCTGGAACAGGTCTATCAAGCGGCGCTAGAGGCGGGCGAAGCGGAGGCGTTTAAGCAGGCCATTGATGCCGGCCACGCCAGCGCACCCGAGGAATTGCTTTATGCGGCCTGGTATTACCGGCTTAAATACACGGCCGTCCAGGCGAAGGGGTATGTCGTTGCCTGGGCCTGGGTCATTCCCCTGGCGCTGATCAACGCGCTGTTATTCTGGTGGCTCTCCGGCGATGATTTTATGGTCACCATCGAGGGATTCCGGGGTATCGGCCATGACTTCTTACCAGCGATATTCTGGCTGGCCGCGCCGCTTTCCGCCCTGTTCATCCTCACCTATCTCACGGTAGTCGGCCGTAAGAACTGGCATCCGAGCCTGCTCATCGGGATTATGCTCCTTGCCGCCGCCGCGTATGTGCTCTTGATCTTTCCCCGATTGGGCACCACACCCTTCCAGGAGCAGTACCTGAATTTGATGGTCATGCATTTGCCCTTATTGGCCTGGGCGGGTGTGGGCGCTTTCTTGTGCGCCGGGCATCGCCAGCCAAGCGATCGCTTCGCCTTCCTTATCAAATCGCTGGAGGTTTTCATTGTGGGCGGCCTATTCGCTATTGCCGGGGTTCTGTTCACGGGGATCACTGCTGGTCTATTTGAAGCCCTAGATATCAGACTGCCGGATGAGGTGATGCGGTTGTTTTTTGCCGGCGGTTTGGGATTAATAGCGGTGGTAGCCACGGCCGTGATCTACAACCCAACCGTTCCCCCTGCCGGGCAGGATTTTGACGAGGGGTTGAGCAAGCTGGTAGCCCTGCTGATGCGCGTCATGCTGCCCTTAACGCTGCTGGTGTTGCTCGTTTATCTCATCTTCATCGCCTTCAATTTCCGCGCCCCGTTCGACAATCGCGACGTACTGGTCATTTACAACATGATGCTCTTCGCCATCGTTGCCCTGCTGGTAGGGGCGGCTCCCGTGAGCCTCAACGATATCTCCCCACGCCTGGCGCGGGGGCTGCGTCTGGGCATCATGGCCGTCGCCTTCCTGGCTCTTCTCGTCAGCCTTTATGCGTTGGCCGCCATGCTTTACCGAACCGGTATAGACAGGCTGACGCCAAACCGGTTCACCTTTATCGGCTGGAACGTGATCAATATTGGCCTCCTGATCGTTTTGCTGCTCTTACAGTTACGGGTCCGGGATGGGCGGTGGCTGCCCGAAATCCACCACGCTTTCAGCGTGGGGACCGTCGCCTATGCTGTCTGGACGCTGGCTGTTATCCTCATTCTTCCCTGGCTCTTTGGCATCGATCAAGGCGCTGTCGAGAATTTGCCCCTGACAGTGCAAGAAGTGATCTACGACCACGCCGATCCAGTCCTCCTCAAATGCGGAAACAGTCCCCATATCTACCTGATGGAGAAAGGTGAAAAACGGTGGATAGACACTATCGAGACGTTCGACGACCGGGGGTATGTGTGGCGCGATGTTCACTTCGTCTCCTGTGACGACTTGCGCACAGTTCCTGATGGTGCGCCCATCCCGGCGGACGCCGGCCCGCCGCCGCAGCCGTGATGTCGTTGAGAAACGAGCGATTGCGCGCCATGAGCTGGCAAATTGAACTGCGATTTGTCAAATCGCGCTGTAGTCTTAACCGAAATGAAGCACGCCCTTTGGAATGTTGCATTGTATAATGAGCCTGTTGAATCCATCGTTTGTGTGTTGCCCAATAGCTCGAGTGTGGCATGATAAAAAACTCAACTATCTCAATGAATTCAGATGTCTCCGCTGTCTTTGACTCATATCCTCAAGAAATAAGAACCAGGCTGATGTTTCTTCGTCAGCTCATATTAGATACAGCAGATTCATTGGAGGAAGTTGGAGAACTAGAAGAGACGCTTAAGTGGGGGGAACCAAGCTATCTGACACCGGAAACAAAAAGTGGAAGTACCGTAAGGATTGCCTGGAAGAAGACCCGTGAAGAGCAGTATGCGATCTATTTCAAGTGTACGGCAAATCTGGTTCCTGCATTCAGAGAGAAGTATCCGGAAACGTTCAGATTCGGTGGAAATCGGAGCATTGATTTCAGCAGTGATGATGAAGTCCCGGTGAACGAGTTGAAGAGCTGTATCGCCTTAGCGCTGACCTATCACCTCAACAAGAAACTTGAAACATCCGCCCGGTGGGAGATGGTAGAGCGGGTCACATAACGGGCACGCTGCGCGTCGCCGAAAGTCGGTTCTCTATGCAGCGGGGACGGCGATTAGCTGGGCCAGGTAGACGGCCATGTCGGCCGGCGTGTAAGGCATGTCGTTGGCCAGCCACCACTGTACCAGGGCGAAGGTCGTGGCCACCATATGCTGGGCCAGGATGGGGGGCGGGAGCGGGGGATCGGGCAGATGTTCTACGGCGCTTAACGCTTCTCCGTACGCATAGGCCATCACCGGTTCCAGGGCGGCGCTGCCGCTGCTGAAGAGGACGCGGTAGAGATCGCTGTGAGCGGCGATATGCTCGAAGATGATACGGCCGTTTTCGGCGGGCAGTGGCTGGTACTCCGCGCCGCTGCCGGGATCGGCCGTTTCAATCAGCAGGCGTAGTTCGGCGACCGTGCTCTGCAAGACATCTTGCAGCAGCGCCTCTTTGTCGGCATAGTGGCGGAAATAAGTGCGGTAACCCACGCCGGAACGCCCGGTGATCTCCTGGATCGTCACCGTCTCGTACCCTTTTTCTATCGTCAAAGCGATCAGCGCTTCAGCCAGGGCTGTGCGCGTGCGCCTGACGCGTTTGTCTTCTTGGTTCATCTGATTTCACCTGCCGGCCGATTCTGCAAAGAGCTGATGAGCAACGGGCTGAAGATGCTTGACTTTCAAGGAGTCATGCTGCATAGTATCCCAGAGTTATGACCCATTATAGGCCATAACAGATGTTGGGCAAGTAAGCACATCAGCCTGTCAGCTGAGCCGCTGAACTGCTGTCACGCCGACAAGCTGTCATGATTCGAACACGCTGGTACAAGGTATTCAACGATCTCTGGGGCAACCGCGGGCGCACGCTGGTGGTTGCTTTGGCGATCGCGGTGGGCGTTTATGCGATTGGCGTGATCGTCGATGTGCAGGAGCTGCTGGTCCGCGAACATGGCAGCGATCGGGAAGCAGCGTTGATCGCCGCAGCGACGATCGGGACGATGCCGTTTGGGGATGACCTGGCGGAGCGGGTGGCGGAGATCGAAAACGTCAGCGCGGCGGAAGGGCGGCATACGGCCGGTGTGTATGTCACTGATGATGGAGGGCTGCGTAAGGATCTGCTGATTACGGCCGTGCCCGATTTCATGGCGATGGAGGTCGACCGGGTGACGCCGGTAGAGGGCAGTTGGCCGCCCCGTACCAATGAGATCATTCTTGAACATCTCGCCCTCGATTATTTGGATGTGCAGCTGGGCGACCGGATGGAGATTGAGCTGGCGGATGGGGGCAGGAAGCAGCTTGTTGTCGCCGGGACCGCTTTTGATGCGCAGCAGTTCAGTCCTGATGTGACCAACATGGGCACGGGATACGTGACGCCGGATACGATGCGCCGCCTCGGCTATGGTGACCTATATACGGAGATGCGTATTCGCGTGCCGGCGGGGATCGAGAACGAGCAGGCGATTCGGCTCGTTGTCGAGGATGTTGAAGATCAGATCGAACGCAGCGGGCGGCCTGTATTGAGCTCGACCATCGTCCCCGAAGGACCGCAGGAAGCGATCATCGATACGGTGATCTTCATCCTGTCCAGCTTTGGACTGATCATCCTGCTGCTCTCCGGTTTCCTGGTGGTCAATGCTATTTCGGCGTTGATCACGCAGCAGCTGCAGCAGATCGGGGTGATGAAGTTGATCGGCGCCAGCCGCCTGCAGATCATGGGCATGTATTTCCTGACGCTGCTGGTCTACGGCCTGATTGCGGTGGCTATTGGTATCCCGGCCTCGATTATTACGGCGCAGCTGTTGATGTCGGGCATTGTGCAGCCTATCCTGAATGTACAGCCGGAGAGTCTGGCTGTTTCTTCGTCGATTATCGGGGGGCAGGTCTTGATGGGGTTGGCGCTGCCGGTGCTGGCCGGCATGATCCCGGTGCTGAACGGGACGCGGATCACGACGCAGAAGGCGCTGAACGATACGGGCATGCAGGCGAGTATGAATGATAAGGGGATCACGGAGCGCTTCTTGATCCAGGCGCAGCGTATCCGCCCGTTGGGCCGGCCGTATTTGCTCTCTATTCGCAATACGCTGCGCCACAAGGGGCGGCTCTTGCAGACGTTGGTGGTGCTGATCATCGGCACGGCGCTCTTTATCTCTGTACTGAGCGTCAACCGCTCGGTGAATGCGACGCTGGCGGGCTTTCTGCGCCACCATCAATATGATGTCACGTTGGGCATGGCACGGCCGTATCGTGTCGAAGCGTTGGAGCGTGTGGCGGCGGATGTGCCGGGGGTGACCGGCATTGAAGGGTGGTCGCTTGACGCCGCGCTGCGCGTGCGCCCTGATCAGTCGGAGAGTAATTTCTTTCGCGTCTATGCGGTGCCGGCGGAGACAATGTTGATCGATCCCCAGATGCAGCAGGGCGCGTGGCTGCCCGGGGGCGAGAGTAATGCTTTTGTGATCAACTCTGATCTCCTGGACAAGGAGCCTGACCTCGCGGTGGGCGACCCAGTCCAACTGAAGATCGGCGGCCGGGAAGTGGATGGGCAGGTGGCGGGCATCATCCGCACCGATTCACAGGGACCGGCCGTCTACATGGCTTATGATGATTACGCCTACCTAACGCGCACGCCCGGCCTGGCGACGCATGTGCAGGTAGTGGCCAGTACAGCGGAGCAGGATATGGTCCGGCGGCAGCTGTTTGAGGCGTATGAAGCGGCGGGGTTTGACGTGAGCAGTACACGCACGGCAGGGCAGATTAATGACCAGAATGAATTGATGTTCACGATTATCGTCGCTTTCCTGATCTTGATGGCCCTGCTGCTTGCCGCGGTGGGCGGCCTGGGGCTGACGACGACGATGAGCATCAATATCCTGGAACGCATCCGTGAAATTGGTGTGCTGCGCGCCGTTGGTGCTTCCAATATTTCCGTGCGCCAGATTGTGTTGGCGGAGGGTGTGGCTATCGGCATGTTGAGCTGGGTGATTGGCATGCTGCTTTCCATACCGATCAGCGCTTTCTTGAGTGAACAGGTCGGTCTCGCCCTGTTGAATGTGCCCTTGACCTACCAATACTCTTTTACGGCGGCCGCGGCCTGGTTTTTTGCGCTGATGCTGATCGCTGTGGTGGCCAGCCTGGGCCCGGCACGGGATGCGGTACGGCTGACGATCCGGGAGGTGCTGGCGTATGAGTAAGTTGCATACTGTGGGGGCGCTTCGCGAAGCGCTCCCACCTGACGAAGCGCCCCTGCGAGACGAACCGCTGATCAACCTGCGCGATGTGCGTAAGGCGTATGCGACGCCGGCGGGTGATTTTTGGGCACTGCAGGGTATTGATTTGCAGATTAGGCGCGGCGAGTTTGTGGCGGTGTTGGGTAAGTCGGGCGCGGGCAAGTCGACGTTGATCAACATGGTGACGGGAATTGATCAGCCAACGTCGGGCGAAATTTGCGTGGACCGGCAGGCGGTGCATACGATGAACGAGGGACAGATCGCCAAATGGCGCGGTCAAAATGTGGGCGTTATTTTTCAGTTTTTCCAACTGCTGCCGATGTTGACCTGCGCCCAGAATGTGATGCTGTCTATGGATTTTGCCAATCTATATAGCTCGCCAAAGGAGCGGCGGGAACGGGCACTGAATTTGCTCGACCAGGTGGGCATTATGGAACAGGCGGACAAGCTGCCTTCGGCCGTTTCCGGCGGGCAGCGGCAGCGCGTGGCTATCGCTCGCGCCCTGGCTAATGATCCTTCCTTTTTGGCCGCCGATGAACCGACCGGCAGCCTTGATTCAAAAACGGCCGAAGCTGTTTTTCATGTCTTTGAGAAGTTGGTAGACAACGGCACGACGATTCTGATGACCACGCATGATCGGGAACTGGCTTCGCGGGTGACGCGTACCGTGCGGATTTCCGATGGCCGGATTGTGAACTGAAAGCTGGGAACTGGGAACGAAATGGGTGCATTGGCGAAATTACGAAGGCGAATGAATGGGGCGGCAGGGGATGCTGAACTCCCCCATACCGAACTCCCCCTTCCGCATACCAATGGTTCTATGATCGATCTGCGCGGGATCACCAAGGCGTACAAGACGGACGCCGGGCCCTTTCTGGCGTTGAAAGGGATCGATATGCAGGTGGATAAGGGAGAGTTTGTGGCTGTGGTGGGCAAGTCGGGCAGCGGTAAGTCGACGCTGATCAATATGTTCACCGGGATTGACCACCCGACAGACGGGGAGGTCATCGTCGCCCAGACACCGATTCGCCAGCTCGACGAGGGGCAGATGGCGGAGTGGCGCGGCCACAACCTGGGCATTGTCTTCCAGTTTTTCCAACTGCTGCCGACATTGACGGTCGTTGAGAATGTGCTGATTCCCATGGACCTGGCCGGCAAATACAGCGAGGCGGAGCGCCTGGAGCGGGCTTTGTTTTTGCTGGACCAGGTGGGTATCGTGGATGATGCGCAAAAATTCCCGGCATCAATTTCCGGTGGCGAGCAGCAGCGAGCGGCGATTGCCCGCGCCCTGGCCAATGACCCGCCGATCCTGGTGGCTGATGAACCGACCGGCAATCTCGATTCACGAACGGCCGAATCCGTCTTTCAATTGTTCGAGTCCCTGGTCGCTGGGGGCAAGACGATCCTGATGGTCACCCATGATGGCGAATTGGCCAGGCGCGTGCCGCGCACAATCACGCTGGCGGATGGGTTGATTGTAAGTGAAACGGGGAAGTGACAGCGGAAAACAGAAAACTTGAAAACTGGGAGCTGGGAACGGAATGATCCATCCTGGATATTTAGCCAGTTTTTGGCTGTTTGTCACAAATCACGGGGGCGTGTCGTTTAGAAGGAAAGGGAATTGGCTGGTCTGCTGATTCGCTGATCTGCTTGTAGGCTCTTTTGAAGAGATTGTGAAGAGCATTTCGACCGGCGCTGTTTTGTGCCATAATGTTGTTGATCACATAGAAAGTGCTGTGTGAAGGAGCTAGAGAATGAATCGAAATCGATATCTTATTCCCTTGGGCGCCCTGATGGCTGTGTTTGCCCTCGGTGCGGTGGTGATGATGGTTCGCGCTAATGCGGATGATATGCTGCACCAGGCGGCGCGTTTGCTTGCCGATACGCAGGATGCACATGCTGTCATCGAGCTAGAAATGGAAACGCCGGAGAGAAACAGCAGTGGTACCGTTGAAGTTTGGGGCCGGCGTGATGCCGGGCCTGACGGCGAACCTGCTTTCCGCGTGGAGGTGCTCGAATCCAGTAAACCGGAATCCGCGGGTATGATCGCCGTGGGCGACGGCACGCAGGTCTGGATCTGGAATCCGGCCAAGAATACTGTTTATGTCGGCACGCGTGAAGAAATGAAGGCGAAGATGGCCGAGCATGACGGGGAATTCGCGCACAGCGATTTCGACCGCTCGGAATATCCTGAGTTTAACGAAGAAGATATGCCTGAAACGCCGGAAGAAGCGGTAGACAAGCTGTTGGAATATTTCACGGCTGAACGTAATGGCAGTGAAGATGTTGCCGGAACGGCCGCCAATGCCCTGCGCCTGATCCCCATCCCGGAAGCGATTCCAGAAGAGATGCGCGCTAACGGCGGCTTGTTGAATGTATGGCTGCGTGCTGATGATAATGCCCCGCTGTCTATGGAATATACCGGCGGCGCGATTGGATATGGCAAAGCGACGGCAACTTTGCTGGAGTTAGACCAGGGTATTGCTGATGAAATCTTTACCTTTGCGATTCCGGAAGGGGCCGAGGTTGTGCAGCTGGCTGACCTGGAACCGCCGGCTTCCTTAAGCGAAGAAGAAGCGGCCGCGGCGGCTGACTTCGATCTGCTTTCGCCGGCAGAAGTACCATCCGCAGCGCGACTGGAAGGGATCAGTGAACTGCGCGGCGCGATTGTACAGCGTTACCGCCTGCCGGACGGCGAGAGCTTCACCATTGCCCAGGGCGCGGCCGGTGCGGCGGCAGAGAGCCCTGAAGCGAATGGCCAGCCGGTGAGCTTGCGCGGCGTGGAAGGGTTGTTGTTCAGTGATGACGCCGGCCAACGCACGTTGCTTACCTGGTCAGAAGGTGATGTTACCTTCTGGATTGGCGGCGATCTGACCGCTGATGAGGCGCTGGGTATCGCTGAGTCGCTGCGCTAAGCGCGTATTTGTTGACCTAACTTGAAACCTCGCAGGTCCAGCGGATCTGCGAGGTTTTTTAACTTATAGAGATGACTGAAACAGAATCAACGGGCGCTGAGCCCGGTACGAATGGACAGGTAAACGAGGGGAGCGGGCCGGATCGCTATTCGATGACTATGCTGGATCTGCAGCGCTCTTTCCAGCGCGGCGATACACTCGTGGAAGCGTTGAAAGGGATCGACCTGAAGATCGTGGATGGGGAGTTCGTGGCCCTGGTCGGGCCGTCCGGCTCCGGCAAGTCGACGCTGCTGAATCTGATCGGCGGGCTGGACCATCCGTCGGCCGGTGAACTATGGGTGGACGGTGTGCCGCTGCATACGGCAAGCCCGGAAGAGCGTACGAATCACCGCCGCCACCAGGTGGGCTTTATTTTCCAGAGCTTTAATCTGCTGCCGCGCCTGACGGCCGTGGAGAATGTGGCCGTGCCCTTGATGCTGGCCGGCGTGGACAAGGAAGAACGTATCGAGCGGGCGTCACAGCTGCTGGAGCGTGTGGGCATGGGGCATCGCCTCGACCATTATCCCACGGAGCTTTCCGGCGGTGAGCAGCAGCGGACGGCCGTGGCCCGCGCGCTGGTGCATGAACCGGCGCTTATTTTGGCTGACGAGCCGACCGGCAACCTTGACTCGAAGATTGGCGCCGAGGTGATGGACCTTTTGCGCCAGTTGAATAAGGAGCAGGGGCTGACCTTGATCGTGGTCACCCATGACGCGGAAGTGGCTGCGTATGCGGATCGTATTGTCCATCTGCGTGACGGCAACCTGGAAAGCATCGAAGAGACAGGCCGTAGGGGTGGTTCGCGAACCGCTCTTACACAAACCGTCCCTAAGCAAACCGCCCCTACGGATAACAGCAGGCTCAGCTTCGGCGATCTGGCGCAGTCGGCCGTGCGCAGCCTGGGCCGGCGCCCGGTGCGCAATCTACTCACCGCGGGCGGCGTGCTCATCGGCATCGTCACCCTGGTGGCTATGGTCTCCTTTGGCGTGGGTGTGCAGCAGGAAGTGCAGCGCAATTTCGAGACGATTGGCCTGGAGAATATTTTTGTCAGCCCGCGCTTTGGTGAGGGGGATGCCTTTGATCCCTTTGCCGCGCCGCAGACGGATACGCCGCTGACGCCGGAGTTGGTGGCGCGCATCAGCGCTATTGATCAGGTGATGGAAGTGACGCCCGCCTTGCAGCTGCCGCAGGGGTTGGATATCACCTTGTCGTTGGGCGGTCCGGAAGAACAGGTACGGGTGTCGGATAATTTTGGTGAGCGTAATTTCCAGTTTGCCGGGGGGAGCGGCATGGCCGCCGGGGAGGAGTTTGCGGCGCTTGATGCCTCGGGGGTGGTCCTCGTCAGCGGCTTGGCTGATCGCATACTGGCGCCAGGTCAGACATACGAGGATCTGATCGGGCAGGAGGCGATCTTGACGCTGCGCCTGCCGCGCGGTGAAACGGAACAGTTCCTCTCGCCGATCATCGGTGTGCGCGACAGCTTTGGCAGTCGTTCGCTGGATCTCGGTTTGCCGGAACGTGAAGCGATGAAGGCGTGGTGGTATGGGGACCCCGATATTTTGCAAACAGAAGGATACGATATGCTGACTGTGCGCGCGGCTGAATTATCGGCCGTGCCGGCAGTTATTGAGCAGATTGAAGATCTTGACTTGCAGACGCAGTCCCTGGAAGCGGTGCTCAACGTGGCCAACCAGGTGCTGTCGCTGTTGCAAGCGCTGCTGGGTTCCGTGGGCGCGCTGGCGCTGCTGGTAGCAGCGCTGGGTGTGGCCAATACGATGATGATGGCGATTTACGAACGCACGCGCGAGATTGGCGTGCTCAAGGCGTTGGGCGCGTCGAGTGGTGAGATTCGCTCGCTGTTCACGATGGAGGCGGCGCTGATCGGGCTGATCGGCGGTTTCTTCGGCCTCATTTTCGGCGCCATCTTAGGGCGTATCGTTGACTGGGGCGCGCACCGCTATCTGATCAACGAGGGTGTGACCGGCGTGGGCACCCTATCGATCATTCCGCCCTGGTTGGCCATCGGCTCATTGATTTTCGCCATGCTGATCGGCCTGTTGGCCGGGCTGTACCCGGCGGCGCGCGCAGCGCGGCTGGATCCGGTGGAAGCACTGCGTCACGAATAAACGGACAGCTCCCGGGCATCCTATCAATCGAACCTGCTCGCCCTCACACCAGGGACAGCAGCATGGCTAACTTCTTCCTTGTGCAGGATAATGCCCCCCTTGTAAAGGGGGAACTAATGAACGATTTGAGTGTGCGAGAGGAATTGTCAATCGGCCGCATATTGCGAGATGGCGGCATTCTGAGTGGGCTTTTCGGGTTGTATGTATACGTATCACTCGCTGTTGATCCGGAAATCTGGGTGCACGACTTCCCGCCTGATATCAGCGAAAAATGGGGGGAGAAAAGTGAACGGGCCAGGAAGCTGTCAGCTGTCCTGGCCATCCCTCTCTTGCTGATCTTTTTCGGGGGGGTACTGCTGTCTAACCTACGGCTCAGGCGGGCGAATGATGGCCGGCTTTCGTTTGCTGCGGCTTTCGCGAACGCCTACGCTGTCTATATGGTTATCAACCTCTTTGACATGGCCATCCTGGATTGGCTCATCTTCACCTGGTGGACGCCTGCGTTCATCGTATTGCCGGGTTCAGAAGGTATGGCTGGCTATGATGACTACCGCTTCCATGCCGTGGCGTCGGCAAAAGGATCTGTCCTCGGTTTGTTTGTCGCTCTGCTGATCGCGCTGCTCACAGCGAGTTGGGGACGGAAGGTCACTGTGTGATCATACGCTGCGCGGATGGTTTTATGGTTGGCCTCTACAGCATGCTGTGTGTCTGGCTCTGGAGAAAACATTGGGTACTGAGTGAGTTCGGAAGTTCGCGCGTCTGCCGGTTGTAACACGGCGGCGCCTGTGTCAGTTTCATAAATTATGATATTATCGTTCTGTGATGCAAATAGATGAGCTTAGTAGAATTGTGGCGTCCAACCTGATGCTCAGGGACCTGGACGACAGCCAGTGTTCACTATTCCTTGAGTACGGACGGCCGAAACGGGCCAACTTGGGAGCGCCATCTTTTTCATCAGGGCGAGCCGGCAGAATTGTTCTACATCGTCATCGAAGGGCAGGTGAAACTGACACAGGTGACGCCCAGCGGCCACCAAATTATCTTGCAGATCGTTGGTCCTGGCGGCGGCATCGGCATCATCGTTGCCCTGGGAGAAATGGATTACCCTGCTTCCGCCGAAGTGCTTGAAGATTGCCTCGCCTATTCCTGGGACCGAGAGACAACGCGCCAGCTTATGCTGCAAGATCCCCCAACTGGCGCTCAACGGTATGGAACTGGTGGCCAAACGCTTCGCCAATCTGCAGGCTCGCTACCAGGAAGTGGCTACCCAGCGCGTGGAGCAGCGCGTGGCAATCACGCTTCTGCGCCTGGTGCGCCAATTTGGCAAGCGCGAGGAGGACGGCGTGCTGATCGATATGGCCTTGTCGCGCCAGGACTTGGCTGAAATGACCGGCACCAATTTCTATAATGTCAGCCGCATTCTGAATAAATGGGAGCAAAACGACATCGTTGGCCTGGGGCGTAAACGGGTTGTGTATCATGAACGCCCATGCACTGGTGCATCATCGCCGAAGGCATTACTTGATTAGACCTCCGCACTCGGCCTTGCGATTGTTCACAGTCCCAGACTTTCCCCAGTTTGCATATTTGCAAAGCAATTCCTTGCCTTCTGCCTGTAAGCTGTAGGAACGCTAGTGATGGCGTTTTCTCTGGGCAGTCACCGAATGGATTCCTCTTCTTGTAGCTTCCAAAAGGAGATGGAATATGGAGATGCAGAGAGGTTGGGTATCAAAGATATAAGCTGGCCATCTTCGGCACTGTTGCTGGTTCTATTGGTCGTCGCTGCTGATGGTTAGCTGCCAGGATGATGGCGGTGCGGCCGAGAGCGCGGCCGAACGGCGACCAGAGCAGCGCGGATACATCTGCCCTGTCCGGGATGCCAATGCCATTGCCGAGGCCCGCGGGCTTACCCCGGATGATGTGCTGGCGGCGCTCAAGACCTATACGCCCTCCGGTGTCCATGATGAATACATCATGTTTGCCTCCGGTGGGCATGGCGGGCAGGTTTATGTCATCGGCCTGCCTTCCATGCGCATCATCAAGCAGATCGCCGTTTTCACCCCGGAACCGTGGCAGGGCTATGGCTATGGCGCTGAAGGCACGATGGAAGTGCTGGCCGGCGGCAACGCTGAGGGCAGCGACATCACCTGGGGCGATACCCATCATCCCGCCTTGAGCGAAACCGGTGGCGATTATGATGGTGAATTTCTCTTCATCAACGATAAAGCCAATGGCCGTGTCGCCGTTATTGATCTGAAAGACTTCGAAACCAAGCAAATTGTCAAGAACCCCATCGCCCTTGGCGATCATGGCGGCACCTTTGCGACGCCTGATACCGATTAGATTATTGAAGGCGGCCAATATGGCTCACCGCTGGGCTGGGAATATAGCTCTATCGAGGATTATGCAAGAAGATTATCGCGGCATGGTCACGTTCTGGAAATTTGACCGTGAAGCCGGCCGTATTCTGGAAGATGAATCCTTCGCGATTGAACTGCCCCCTTACTGGCAAGATCTGTGCGACGCCGGCAAGCTGGCCAGCGATGGCTGGATTTTCTGCAACTCGTTCAATACAGAAATGGCCACCGGTGGTGTGGAAGACGGCAATCCGCCCTTTGAAGCCGGCGCTCCCAAAATGATATGGATTATCTGCATATCTTCGACAAGAACAAGGCCGATCGAAGTAGCGGCCGCCGGCAAGACGATCGATGTCAATGGCTTCCCGGTTATTCCGTCTGGACACGGCCATTGACGAAGGTCTTCTCTACTTTGCGCCCGAACCCAAAAGCCCGCACGGCGTGATGTGACGCCTGACGGTAAATTCCTGACTGTTTCCGGTAAGCTCGATCCCGCATGTTAGCATTTACAGCTTCGAGAAAATCCAGGAGGCCATCGCCGCCGGCAATTTTGAAACCGACGATTATGGCGTGCCGATCCTGGCCTTTGATGATGTCGTAGAAGCGCAGGTCGAAGTTGGCCTAGGCCCGCTGCACACCCAGTTTGATGACCAGGGCTATGCTTACACCAGCCTCTTCCTGGAACCGTCCGTGGCTCGCTGGACCCTGGGTGGTGATTTCGCGGACCTGCACGAGGAAGAAGATTGGACCCTGGTTACCAAGACGCCTGTCAGTACAACGTCGGCCACATTGCTGCCGCCGAAGGCGACACCGTCAGCCCCGACGGCAGATACCTGGTCTCGATGAATAAGTGGGCGATCGATCGCTTCGCCAATGTAGGGCCGCTGCTGCCGCAGAACTTCCAGCTGTTGGATATCAACGAGCCCGGCGACGAACATGCCATTGCTTTATGATTTGCCGATTCCTGATGGCGAGCCGCATTACGCGCAAATCATCAAAGCGGACAAGCTTGGATCCGTGGGAAGTTTATCCTGAAGTCGGTTGGAACCCGCACACGAACGCGATTGATGCGAATGCGGTGCAGCTTGGCGAAGAACGTATTGAGCGTAACGGCAACGAAGTAGAGATCTGGATGACGGCCGTTCGCAGCCACTTCACCCCGGAACACGTGAATATCAAGCAAGGCGACCACGTCATCTGGCATATCACCAATGTCGAACGCGCCTACGATGCCACCCATGGCTTCTCGATTCCCTTTTACAACATCAACCTCAGCATCGAACCGGGCGAAGCCGATGACCTTTGAGTTTGATGCCACCGAAGACGGTGTCTTCTCCTACTACTGCACCGAATTCTGCTCGCACTGCATCTGGAAATGACCGGCTACATGTTGGTCGAGCCTAACGATCAGGCAAGCAGCGTGGTGATGCAATGCAACAGACCTCTGAGCACTCGTGATTATCGCAAGCCGGCGTTCGCTAGACCTCAGAGGCTGAGTTTCAGGAAAGAAGAGCCTGATGAGTACATATCGCAAAAATTGACCGGCCCACGCGTGCCGGCGGACTGCGACAGATGACAGACAAACGACACTATCGTATTCCCAACTATCTGTTCGTAGCTGCGGCCCTCCTGCTCTTGGTATCGATATTTCTGCCTTATTGGAAGATGACCCTGCTGGCGCCGCAATATCCGGGCGGCCTGCATGTCATGGCCTACGTCAACGAACTGACCGGCGATGTAGCCGAGATCGATGGCCTTAACCATTACATCGGTATGCGGCCTCTGGATGAAGCGGCCAAATTGGAGCGCTCGGTCAGCGTCTTTGCCATTGGCGCGTTGGTCGCTGCTCGTCGCTGGCCGCTATTTTCGTGCATACGCAAATGGGTGGTGTTGCTCGTGCTGCCGGCGATATTGATGCCGGTCATCTTTCTGGCTGGATATGCAGTATTGGCTGCGCGATTTCGGCCTGAATCTGGACGAAACGGCCGCTCTGAGCAGTGCGATTGATCCCTTTGTGCCCAAGTCCTGGGCAGCGGTAAGATCGCTCAATTTGATACCATTGCCGCGCCGGGCAGTCGGCCTTGTAGCTGGCCATTACTGGCTTCGATTCTCTGCATCGTTGGCCTTTATTTCCACCGCAAGGCCTATAAACCGCTGGTCGGATGCCTCGGCCGGAGAACAGCTAAATGGCGCAAGCGGTTGCTGATGCGCGACGCTGTTGCTTGCCCTGCTTGTTGCTGCTGGCCTTGGTGCTGCGCGGCGTTACTGCCGCATGCCGGCCCAGGAACAGGCGGTGAGACATTTGTGATCACGGCCGAAGAGTTGGCGATGGCCGTTGCCGCAGCCAACGATGGTGACACGATTGAAGTGCATGGCGGCACCTTTCGCGGGCAACCTGGACATCGACAAGCCGCCTGACGCTGATCGGGCATCGATTGGCCGGTTATTGACGGCGAAAACGAAGGGACCGTCGTCGAGAATTACCGCGCCAGGGCACGCGTCTTGCAGCGGCTTTGTCATCAAGAACAGCGGCAGTTCGTTGGATCGAGCAAAATTCCGGCATTGCTGTCGAGCGCGCAAGACATCATTGTCGAGAACAACCGTTTTGAAGACACGCTGTTTGGCATCTATTTCAGACAAGCGCATGGCAGGCGTCATCCGCGGTAACGAATCAGCAGCAAAGATCTGGAAGTGCAGCGCCGCGGCGACCCGATCCGTATCTGGTACAGTACTGATGTGCTCGATTGAAGATAATGTCGTGGACAAGGGGCGTGACGTGGTGCTGTGGTATTCGGAACGCCTGATGGTGCGCAACAATATGATCAGCAACGGCCGTTACGGCCTGCACTTCATGTACTGTGACGACGCTACCATCGAATATAACCGGCTGCTCAATAATTCCGTGGGCACATTCCTGATGTACAGCCGCCGTCTGACACATGCGCAACAATACCATTGCCAACAACCGCGGCCCAGCGGCTATGGTGTTGGGCTCAAGGACATGGATGACGCCGTCATCGAGGACAACCTCTTCCTCGATAATCGTGTCGGGGCGCATCTGGACAGATCACCGCGGAAGTAGACAGCATCGGCCATTTCGCGGCAATGTCTTTGCCTACAATGACATCGGCGTGGAGATGATGCCTTCTGTGCGCCACAACATGTTTAGCGCAACAGCTTTGTGGAGAACGAGGAGCAGGTGGCCGTCGCCGGCGGCGGCACGATGCAGGAGAACATGCTGGACTGTGGACGGCCAGGGGAACTACTGGAGCGATTACGCCGGCTATGACGCCGACGGCGACGGCCGCGGTGATATGGCATACAAATCGGAACGGCTGTTTGAAAACCTGATGCAGCAGGAACCGCTGCTGCGCCTCTTTATCTACAGCCCGGCCAGCAACGCGATTGATTTTGCGGCGCGGGCCTTTCCGCTGGTGAAGCCGAAGCCGAAACTGGTAGATGACACGGCCGTATATGGCACCGCTGATTCCGGCAGATGCGCCCCCCCTGCCGCAGGCGGACAATCAGGGCTGGATCTGGCTGGCCGCTGGCCCTGGTCGTGGCTGCGCGCTGTGGTCTGGTCGCCCTGCCGCGCTTGCATTGGCGCCGCTACAATTGCCACTGCCATCAGCAGCGGCGCAGCAGAAAGATTGATCGAACAAAAAGCGGCGATTTGCCATCCAACCAATGAGTGGAATGACTATGAGCCAGATGATTACGGCAGTAAATGTAACGAAACGCTTCGGCAACTCTGACGGCCGTCGATGATCTCTCCTTTCACGTGCAGCCTGGCGAGGCCGTGGCGTCTGTGGGGGGCGAATGGCGCGGGCAAGACGACGGCCACTGCGCTGCCTGCTGGGGCTTGCTGCCCTTTGAGGGCCAGCGTCGCCATTGATGGGCATGGATGTCCAGAAACAGGGCAAAGCCGCGCGCAGCCTGATCGGCTTTGTGCCCCAGGAGCTCAACTTCCATGATGACATGACCGTCGCCGAAACGCTCACCTTTTACGCCCGGCTCGAAGAAAGTGCCCGGCGGCTATGATTTCACGCCGCTGTTGGACGCGGCTGGAGCTGGCAGCCCCATATCGGCAAACCGGTGCGTGATCTCTCCGGCGGCTTGAAGCAGCGGCTGGCGCTGGCCCTGGCGCTGCTCGCCGATCCGCCGATCCTGATTCTGGATGAGCCGACCGCCAATCTGGACATCCGCGCCCGCGAAGATTTCTTGCCGCTGCTGCACGAGCTAAAAGTAGGCGGTAAAACGCTGGCTGTTTTCTTCGCACCGGCTGGAAGAAGTTACCGCTCTGGCCGACCGCGTGCTGCTGATGGAGGCCGGGCGCCTGGTTGTGGATGCGCCGCCGCACGAGATGGAGCAGCGCCTGGGCTGGGAATCGACACTGCACCTGTACTTGCCGGAACCGGCGATTGAGCCCGGCCCTGGAGACGCTCACCGCTTATGGGATGCCGGTCAGCCGCAACGGCCGTGGCGTGCGCGTGCAGGTCAAGGCCGGTGAAAAAGGCAAAGTCCTGCACATGCTGCACGAAGCCGGCATCGACCGTAGAAGATTTCACGGTTGAATAGGCTTGGGCAGACAGCCGGATGAACCATGATTGATTTCGAAAATGTCTACGTTTTGATCCAAAAAGAGCTGCGCGATGCGCGCCACAATCGCTGGTTTGTGCTCTATGCCATCGCCTTTGCCGGGCTATCGCTGGCTCTTGGCCTGGTTGGCTCTGTCCGGCGCGGGCAATTATGGGCTGGCCGGCTTCGGCCGCACCAGCGCCAGCCTGATCAACCTGGTGCTGCTGATCGTGCCGCTGATGGGCTTGACCCTGGGCGCTCTCAGCCTGGCCGGAGAACGCGAGAAGGGCACATTGATTTATCTGATGGCCCAACCGATCAACCAGTTGGAGCTGCTGCTCGGTAAATTCATCGGTATGGCGCTGGCCCTGATCGCCGCGCTGGGGTTGGGCTTTGGCCTGACCGGTTTGCTGATTGCGCTCAACGGCGGCGGGACGGAGATGGGCACCTATGTGGTGCTGCTGCTGCTGTCCTGTTTGCTGGCGGTGGCCAGCCTGAGCGTGGGTTTCTTGATTTCGGCGGCTGGTCACGCGTAGCGCAACGGCCGTTGGTGTGGCCTTGTTTCTCTGGCTGCTGCTCGTTTTCTTTGGCGATCTGGGCTGATGGGCACGGCCGTCGTGCTGCAACTCAACGTCAACCAGCTTTTCGCGGCGGCGCTGGCCAACCCCTTGCAATTATTCAAGCTCGCCTCCATTCTCAACCTGCGCCAAAACCTGGAAGTGTTGGGCCCCGCCGGTGTTTATGCCTTTCGCACTTATGGCAGCAGCTCTGCTGCCGGCGCCTGATTGGTTTGCTGTTGTTGTGGGTTATCGTGCCTTTTGTGACACGCAGGTTTTCCAAAGGAAAGGTGTCTTATGAAACGCTGAGTTACGATTGCTTGTTTGTAGTCGTCGCTCACTGCTGGTCGCTGGTTGGCTGCGGCGCAGTCAGCGAATACTGATGAAGCCGCCCAAGATTGTCGTACGGGCAAGATGTTTGCGATCGCTGCGGGATGATCATCAATGAGGAGAGCTTCGCCGCTGCCTACTGGACAGACCGGCGGTGTAGCGCGCCGCTTTGATGATATTGGCGGATGATGTCTTATATTACGAGCAAGCCGAGGATGTTGCTTCCTATTGGGTCCATGACTTCGCCAGCGCTGAGTGGATCCGCGCCGAAGAGGCATACTATGTTCTCGACGATGTGCTCATGACGCCGATGGGCTTTGGCATCGCCGCCTTTGCCGACGAGGCGCAGGCGCAGGCGCTGGCGCCTGGCCAGGAAGGCGCTATGGTCCTGTCGTTTGCTGATCTGCTGGCCCGCGATGTCAAAATGCCCGGCGACCTGCATGGAGCGGGTCATGAGCATGAAACGGAATAGGAGCAGTGAACCAGCTGGGCAGCGTTTCAGCTGACTATCTATCTTAGTGAATTTAGGAGCACAAGATTTTTTGCAACACATCAGTTTGTTTGTTGGACTTATGACTCATGCTGTTCCTGGCGGCCTGCGGCGGGGGAGAGCAGCGGCTCATCCGCCGCCAGCGAGCCAGAAGAGGCGGCACCCGTGCCGGTTAGTCTGGGTGATGCAGATGCCGGAAAAGAACAATTCGAAATGATCTGCAGCGCCTGTCACGGCGTCAAAGGTGAAGGTATCGAGGGCCTGGGAAAACCGTTTACGACGAGCGAATTTCTGAGAGAAAAAAGCGACGAAGAAATGGTGGAGTTTATCAAGATCGGCCGTCCCTCCAGTGATCCCCTGAATACAACGGGCGTCGACATGCCGCCCAAGGGCGGCAACCCCGCTCTGAATGAGAATCAGATCCAGGACATTATTGCTTACGTTCGTACCTTGCAGGAGTAGGCAACTATTGGCTATCATTACCGCTCTGAAACTAACCAGGATGGCTGATCTATGGCTGATACGGGCAATATCGCCGACATGACGGTAGAGGATACCCTCACACGCTGGCCGCAAACGGCCGATGTGTTCGGCCGTCATAATATGGCCTGTGTCGGCTGTCCGGTTGCCCCTTTTTACACCGTAGCAGAAGCGGCCGCGGTCTATAATCTGCCGTCAGCGGAATTTGTCGCCGAATTAGAGCAGGTTATCTCCGGGGAGCTGCTCTAAAACAGCGGGAAGCTTCCGCCTTTGGCATCTATGTATCGCCAAGTTAATCCCTTAAGACGCCCGGCCGGATAAGCCGGGCGTTTCGATTTCTAACACGCCCGCTGGGACGTTTATTGGCTCCAAACCGGCATCCCTTCCGGGCTGCGCAAGCGCAGTGATTCCCCGGTCGTGATGTTACTGATCCAGTTGAGCTCCATATGATCCGGCGATTCGAAGCCTTCCAGCTCGATCTTGTCACCCGGCGTGAGCAGGATACCGCTCTCCGTCCAGAACCAGGGCGGGCCTAACATCGCTTCAATCAGCGAGCCATCGACAGCGCGGAAAGTGAGTAGATTACCTTCGGCCGTGACGACCTCACCGCTGTAGAAATTCGCCGGGCTTTGCGTTTGGGGAAGGGCCTGCTGCTCACTGCCGGGGACGTTGTTTTCTTGCCGCCAGGGAGGGCCGCCTCCCTGACCGTTGTTTCCCTGGCCGCGTCCTTGACCTTGGCCCTGTCCCTGGCCTTTGCCCTGTCTCTGGGCCCCGGGATCAACGGGATTGTTGGGGTCGGGCGTGGCGCGCAGCCAGGGAGGGCCGCCCCCTTGTTCGCTGCCGCGTGGATTCTCAACCCAGGGAGCGGTTGGCTCCCAGGCGCGAATGAAGGAGACCAGCGCGTCAATTTCCACGGCCGTCAATCGGTCGCCAAAGGCGGGCATGCTGGAGTTTGGCCGGTGGCCGCCGTTGATGACCGTCTCTTTGATCTGTTCATCTGTTTTTCTACTCAATATCTGCTGGCTGTTGAGGACGGGTCCGGTGCCGCCGCTCCCGTTTTCACCGTGGCAGGCGATGCAGGTGCTGCTGTAGATATGTTCTCCCAAAGCGAGGACTTCTTGTGGATTGTCCAGGTCGATATGGATCGGTTCCGGCGCTGTCAGCACAAGCCCTTCAGCTTCGACCACATCCCAGTTGAGCAAGAAGCTGACGATGGCGTCAACATCGGCCGTATGCAAAGCTCCGCTCCAGCCGGCCATCATCGTGCCGGGCACCCCTTCGTTGATGATCCGCGCCAGTTCGGTCGTATCGGTGGCGCGTATTTCAGGGGTGTTGAGCGGTAGGGCCAGTTCAGAGCCTTCACCATTGATGCCGTGACAGATGGTGCAGTTGCTGGCATAGAGTGACATACCTTCCGCCCAGGCGGCGCCCTGCGGGCCCAGCGTGGCCACTTCGGCCAGGAACTCCTCATCGGTTTCCGGCACAGGCAGAGTGGGTGGGATCAACCCCTGGGCCGCGGCCATCTCGCCTACTTGTGACCAGTTGGCATAACGAACGAGGGCCACCAGCTCATCGAGTTGATACGCATTGAAAATGCCCCCTTCCTCTTCATGCCAGCCGCTCATCGTCGTGTCGTAGCGGCCGCGGGCGATGGTTTTGTAGAGAAAATCATAATCCGCTTCACGTAGACCGGGATTGTCCAACGCCGGCGTTGGACCGATGCCTTCCCCTGCCGCGCCATGACAGAGCGCGCAGTTTTCGACGTAGTAGACGGCTGCATTGGAGACGGATTCCTGCCGTAGATCAGCCTGCGCCTGCGCCATGCGCGCTGGCTCCAGCCAGGCGTAAACGGGCAGGGCGAGAATGAGGATTAAGAGTGCGATAAAGGTCAGCAGCGTGTAGCGGTTCATAGCTGTCTCCGGCGGCTTGTCAGGCGTATGCCAATTGATCCGGCACAAAGCCGTCGCGGTTTTGGATGCGGGAGGTGTCTACCAATACCTGGTTTGCTTCGATCTGAATGGGAAAGGTATCTAATGCCCGCGGCGCGGGTGGGTTTTCTACATCACCATGCGTGTCAAAGGTAGAGGCGTGACAGGGGCAGAAAAAGCGATTTTGCTCGGGTTCCCAGCTGACCGTGCAGCCGAGATGGGTGCAGCGCCGGTAAACGGCCAGGAATCCGCCATCAGCGGCGCGCACGAGATAGAAACGGCCGTCTGGGAATTCGGTGACTGATCCAGCGGGGAAGCTGTCTGCGGCGCCGGCGGTCACCAAAGCGCCAAACTCCCCTTCATTACTGCGTGGTTTCATGAAGAGCAGGCTGGCGCCGCCGACTTCGAGCAGCGCGATGAGGCTCATGGCGCTGACGCCCATCTTTAGGAAATCGCGGCGTGAAAGTTGGGCCTCTTTTTGTTTATTGCTGTTTGTTTCTCGATACGTAGTCATATGATTTTCTCGCGCAGTCAATTCGCTCCATCGCCTAGAAGGGCAGGACAAAGGCCATGTTGGCGCCGCGGAAATAGACGCCAATCAGAGTCATCAGGATGAAACCGGCGACGATGAAGCTGAATAAACCGGTCAGGGCTTCGCTCTGATTCGCTTTGAAAGCGAGACGGAACAGCTTGTAAATGAGAAGCAACGCCGCCAGGGAGAGCAGCAGCGGCAGCAGGCCATTGCTTAACAGGGTGGGCCAGGTGGGCAGCAGGGCGGGCAGATCGAGCCAGAACTCGTCGATCAGCACCAGCAGGGGGACCAGGCCCAGGCCGAGTAGGGCGCCAGTCGCTGCTGTTTTCTTGCCCACGGATGAGCGGAAGTAAATGCCGATGTTGTCATCTTGTTTGTCCCAAAAAGGGATGCCGGCAAGGGCGGCCAGCAGGATGCCGGGAAACAGCAGCGCCGCCAGCGGGTGCATGTGCAGCAGCAGTTCTTGCAGTCCCATGAAGTACCAGGCCGCCTTGGCCGGGTTGGGGGGATGGTTGGGATTGGCCAATTCTTCCAATGGAGCGGGTATGAACATCGAGGCCAGCAGAAGAATCGTTACAACAATGGCCGCCGCCGCCAGTTCGATCTGTACGAGGTGCGGGATCGTGGTCACGCGCTCCACGCTGCGCCGCTTTCCTTCCGGACCTACGGGTGGGGTGATTGGTTGGGAAATGCCGCCATCTTTGCGGACTTTCCAGAAATGGTACGACATGAGAAGGGCCAGGATGGCCGGTAGGACGGCGACATGGATGGCGTAGAAGTTACGCAGCGCCCCTTGCCCGACTTCCGGGCCGGCGAGCAGAAACCCGCTGACGGCCGAACCTACCAGCGGCACGTATTCCAACAAGCTGGTGCCCACGGTGATTGCCCAATAAGCGAGCTGATCCCAGGGCAGCAAATAACCGGTGAAATTGAAGGCGATC
Source organism: uncultured Chloroflexia bacterium (assembly GCA_963767495.1). GTDB lineage: Bacteria > Chloroflexota > Anaerolineae > Promineifilales > Promineifilaceae > JAACFF01. The sequence continues at coordinate 95,252 of CAVYDY010000003.1, read as the reverse complement.
ACCAGCAGGAGCAGCGCGATGCCGACGATCCAGTTCGAAGAACGCCCTTTTTTGAAGCCGCCGGTGAAAAAGACGCGCAGCATGTGCAGAAAGGCGGTGACGAGCAGCAAGTTGGCTGACCAATGATGCATCGCGCGAATCAGAGAGCCGAAGAGCACCTCTGTTTCCATCGTTTGGACGCTGGTGTAGGCGCGATCGATGCTGGCGTCGTAGCGAAACATGAGTAGGACGCCGGTAATGACGAGGATCATGGCCAGCAATGTGGAAATGCCGCCCAGACCCCACGTATAGGAAAAGCGCAGCGCCGGCTTGGCGACTTTTGTGGGGTGGATATGCAGGATCAGATTGTTGGCCACCGCTTTCATGCGGCTGCGATCATCTGTACTGCTTGTGTATAAGACGCGTTCTCTCATGTTCATAAGGACCCTTGTGTTCTCTTCTTGCAGCCTTGCCCGCCGCGGATTCGTGACGCCAGGCTGTCACCCATGCCCGCTGACATCACCGGTAAGATAACCCGCAGATGTGAAGAGCCTATGAAGATGAAGTGGGAGGGGTGTGAAGGGAAGAAACGGCCGTCAGTCGATCGTTTCGATTATTTGATCCCGCTGCAGACGGTCTATTTGCGCCGTTTCGTAACCGAGCAGTTCACTGAGAATCTGCCGCGTGTGCTCGCCCAGGCGCGGCGCGGGCTGCCTCTCGATTTCCGGAGATGAAGAGAGCGTCGGCGTGGTGCGCGCAAACTGGTAGGCGCCTACCTGCGGATCCGCGATGTCGATCAGCATCTTTCTAGCGGCGACTTGTGGCGACTCAAAGACGTCGCTGGCTGTGTGCACCGGACCGGCGGGGACGCCGCTGCTGTTGAGAAGCTCGGCGGCCTCGGCGCGTGTGCGGCTGGCTAACCATCCTTCGATGATTGGGTCTAGAAAATCAGCATTGGCGGCGCGCGCCGCGCCATCCGCGCTGCGTGAATCGTCAACAAGATCTTCACGGCCGATCACGCGGCAGATACGCTGCCAGATAAGGTCATTGGGAGCGACCAGGGCAAGATAACCATCGCTGCACTTGAAGGCGGCCCGCGGGTAGAGGTGGCGCAGGCTGCCGCGCTGCGGCTCTTCGCCGGTGAGTGAATAGAGCATGACCATCCGTTCGTTGAGGGCGATCATATTGTCCAGCATGGCGCTGTCTACAAATTGGCCTTCGCCGCTGCGTTCGCGCGCGAAGAGGGCTAGCATGATGCCGTGAGTGGTTGCCATCCCCGAAATGATGTCGGCCAGCCCATAAATTGTCCAGGAAGGGGGCTTGTCAGCGAAACCGACGAGGTCCATGACGCCGCTCATCGCTTCGGCGACGATGTCGAAGGCGGGACGGTCGCTGTACGGCCCTTCGAAACCGGGCAAACGGCCGAAACCGGAGATGGCGGCATAGATCAGGCGCGGGTTCAATGCGTTGAGCGCCACATAGTCGAGCCCCAATTTCTGCATGACGCCGGGTCGCAAATTCTCGACAACGACGTCTGATTTACTGACCAGTTCCCGGAATATCTCTTTGCCTTTTTCGCTGCGCAGGTCCAGGGCGAGACTTTGTTTGTTGCGGTTGTAGGCCATGAAGCCGCCGGCAACCCTGGCGCCGTCCGGCCCTTCGGCGAAGGGGGGGATGGCGCGGCGCGGATCGCCCAGGCCGGGCCGTTCGATCTTGATCACTTCCGCCCCGGAATCGGCCAGGAGCAGGGTGCAGTAGGGAGCGCTGATATACTGCCCGAGACTGAGGACGCGGATGCCGCTGAGAGGGCGCATTTTTTAGCTGGTCAGCGTGTCGGTGGGTTAACAAATCAGCTGATCGCTGAAATGCTGAGCCGCTGAAGCGCTGCTACTCCAGCCACTCCACGATGGTAGATACGCCCTGTCCAACGCCGACGCAGAGGGTGGCCAGGCCGTAGTAGGGTTGTTTTTCACCGGGCGCGCGGCGCTTCATTTCGTGCAGCAGCGTGGTTAGAATGCGCGCGCCGGAACAGCCGGTGGGATGCCCGAGGGCGATTGCGCCGCCGTTGACATTGGTGATCTCGGGGTTCATAGCCATCTTGCGCATGACGCCAAGCGACTGTGCAGCGAACGCTTCGTTGAGTTCGATCAGACCGATGTCATCGAGCGTCAGGCCCAGCCGGTCAAGCAGTTTGTTGGTGGCCGGGATGGGGCCGTAGCCCATGACGGCGGGATCGACGCCGGCGACGGCCGAACCGAGCCAGCGGGCCATTGGTTTCAAGCCCAACTCGCGGGCGCGATCGGCGCTCATCAACAGTAAAGCGGCGGCGCCGTCATTGAGGCCGCTGGCATTGCCGGCCGTGATCGTACCCCCTTTGCGGAACACGGGGCGCAGCCGCGACAGCTGATCCATGCTGGTGGCCAGCGTATAGTCCCCATCTTCTATGTGGTATCGGGGATGCTCGTCGGTGTCCACGATGAGCGGATCTCCTTTGCGTTGGGGCACGGAGATGGGCGTGATTTCCTCTTTGAACTTGCCGTCATTGAGCGCGGCCACGGCGCGGCGCTGGCTTTCCAGGGCGAAAGCGTCCTGATCTTCACGGCTGATCTGCATTTCATCGGCGATATTTTCGGCCGTTTCGCCGAGGCTGATGATCGGGTACAGCGCGTCCATGCGCGGGTTCTCGTAGCGCCAGCCGAGCATCGTGTCGTAGACCTTGGGATTGCCGATCGGATAGGCGCGTTCCGGCTTGGGCATCGACCAGGGCGCGCGGCTCATGCTTTCTACACCGCCGCCGATATAGATGTCCGCTTCGCCAACCATGATCGACTTGGCGGCCATGTTGACCGCTTCCAGGCCGGATGAGCAGAGGCGGTTGATGGTCACGCCGGCGACTTCCTTGGGGAAGCCGGCCATGAGCAGGGCCATGCGCGCCACGTCACGGTTGTCTTCGCCCGCCTGGTTGCTTGCCCCAGCATAGACATCTTCAACCAGCGCCGGATCGAGGCCGGTGCGCGCGATCAACGCTGCCAGTACATAGGATAGTAAATCGTCCGGCCGTATCGAGGCCAGCGCGCCGCCGACCCGCCCGACAGGGCTGCGTATCGCATCAATAATGACGACTTCGTTCATCTTTGTGTCTCCCATCCACTTGCCTGACAGGCGCTTGTGGTAGTCAGTGAAAACCTTGCTCGTATTCTACGCTGTCCCGTGCGAGTGGTCTAGTGGCGCTGCTGCCTGGGAGGTGGAACGAGGTGGACGTACAGCGAGCGCGGGTGAAGCGGATAGTGCAAAGGCAGAAAGAAATGTCGAAAATGTTCTCCAGCCGCCTCTCCTACAGAAGTGCGACGGCATGATATACTAACCATATACCCACTATTTTGACCTGTTGGCGCCACTGATGCGGAGGAACAATGGTTAGAGAAGTACACGCCCCGCGGGGCACGGAACTCACCTGCAAGAACTGGCAGATCGAGGCGGCGTACCGCATGATTCAGAACAATCTGGATCCGATGGTCGCCTTTGATCCTGATAACCTGATCGTCTACGGCGGCCGTGGTAAGGCGGCGCGTAATTGGCAATCATTCGAGGCGATTTTGGAGTCACTGCGCAGGTTAGAGCCGGACGAAACCTTGATGGTGCAGTCGGGTAAACCGGTCGCTGTTTTCCGCACGCATGAAGACGCACCGCGCGTGCTGATCGCCAACTCCAATATCGTGCCTGCCTGGGCCACGCAGGAAAACTTCGATAAGTGGGAGCTGGAAGGGTTGATCATGTACGGCCAGATGACGGCCGGCAGCTGGATATACATCGGTACGCAGGGTATTTTGCAGGGCACTTACGAAACGTTTGGCTCCCTGGCCCGGCAGGAAGGGTGGGCTGACCTGGTTGGTAAATTTGTGCTCAGCGCCGGCTTGGGAGAGATGGGGGGCGCGCAGCCGCTGGCGGTGACGATGAACGGCGGCGTTGGCCTTTTTGTGGAGGTGGACCAATGGCGCGCCGATCGCCGCCTGGAACTGCGGCAGGTAGATGCTGTAACGGCCGACCTGGAAGAAGCGATGACCTGGGTGGAAGAGGCGGTCACAGCCAGGACGCCGAAATCAATCGCCCTGGTTGGCAACGCCGCCGAGATACTGCCGCGGCTGGCGGCGCTGGACGTGCTGCCTGACGTGGTCACCGACCAGACCTCGGCGCACGATCCCCTCTACGGGTATATTCCCGCTGGTTTTTCTTTGAGCGAGGCCGCGGCGCTGCGGCAGAGCGATGAAGCGGCCTATTTGAGCCGCGTGTATGCGTCGATGACCACGCACGTGCAGACGATGCTGGCCTGGCAGAAAAAGGGGGCCGTCGTTTTTGACTATGGCAATAATTTGCGCCAGCGGGCCTATGACAACGGCCTGCTGGAGGCGTTTGATTACCCGGGCTTTGTGCCCGCCTATGTGCGCCCCTTATTTTGTGAAGGAAAAGGGCCGTTTCGCTGGGTGGCGCTTTCCGGCGATCCGCAAGATATCTATGCCACCGATGAAGCGATCCTGGAACTGTTCCCTGAAGATGAGCACCTGGCGCGCTGGATCAGGATGGCGCAGCGGGATGTTGAATTCCAGGGCCTGCCGGCGCGTATCTGCTGGCTGGGGTACGGCGAGCGCGCCAGAGCGGGGTTGCGGTTCAATGAATTGGTGGCTGAGGGTAAGGTGAAGGCGCCGATTGTGATCGGCCGTGATCATCTGGACAGCGGTTCCGTGGCCAGTCCCAACCGCGAGACGGAAGGTATGAAGGATGGTTCTGACGCCATCGCCGATTGGGCGATTCTCAATGCGTTGATCAACACGGCCAGCGGGGCGACCTGGGTCAGCTTCCACCACGGCGGCGGCGTGGGTATTGGTTACAGCCTGCATGCCGGGCAGGTGATCGTGGCTGATGGTACGCCGGAAGCGGCGAAACGCTTGCAGCGCGTTCTTACCGTAGACCCGGGGCTGGGCGTCGCCCGCCATGTCGACGCCGGCTACGAAAGAGCGATAGAGGTGGCCAAAGAACGGGGCGTAAAGATCCCGATGATGGAATAGCCGCCAGCACTCAGCTGATTCGTATCTTCTTTAGAGGAGTCCCATACGCTCATGACGAAAGTTGTCGATCTGCTCATTCTCAATGCTGCCCAGATAGCAACCTGTGCCGGGCCCGACGGTCCGAAACGAGGCGCGGCCATGCAGGATGTTGGCCTTATCGAGAACGGCGCAGTTGCCGTGGATGCGGGCAAATTAGTCGCCGTGGGTGATACCGGCGAGTTAGATGCGCTCTACCAGGGCCGCCAGACAATCGACGCTTCCGGGAAAGCGATCTGCCCCGGATTCGTCGATCCACACACCCATACGGTTTTTGGCGGTGACCGCGCCCATGAATTTGAACTGCGCATCAAAGGCGCCGGCTATGTGGAGATCATGGCCGCCGGTGGGGGCATCGTCAGCACGATGCGTCACACACGCGCGGCGTCTATCGGAGAGCTTGTCAATTCGGCGGCACACAGGCTGGATGAAATGCTGGCCCTGGGCAGCACGACGGTGGAGATCAAGACAGGGTATGGGCTGGATGTGGCCAGCGAGCTGAAGATGCTGCGGGTCATTGAGCAGCTGGATCTGGCGCATCCCTGTGACATCCTACCCACGTTTCTCGGCGCGCACACGGTCCCGCCCGAATATCAGGGGGACGCAGAAGGCTATGTTGCCCTGGTGATCGCAGCGATGATCCCGGCCGCGGCTCAGTGGTACCGCGGTTCCCATTTTGCCGCCAGAGGGATGCCGTTCTTCATCGATGTTTTCTGTGAAGATCACGCTTTCGATGTCGAGCAATCGCGGCGTATTCTGGAGGCGGGCATTTCTGCCGGCATGCGCGCGAAGATCCATGTGGACCAGTTTAATCCTCTTGGCGGCGTGCCCATGGCCGTGGCGCTTGGCGCGATTTCGGCCGATCATCTCGATTTCAGCGGCGCGGATGCGATCAACAGGCTGGCGGACTCGGACACAGTGGCCGTCCCTTTACCGGCGGTCAATTTCAATCTTGGCCTTGATTATTATGCTGATGCGCGGGCGATGATCGACAGCGGGGCAGTTGTGGCGCTCTCTACGGATCTGAACCCCGGCTCAGCGCCCTGTTATTCTATGCCCCTGGTGATGGCCATCGCCTGCCGTTTCCAGAAGCTGCTGCCTTCTGAGGCGCTGAACGCAAGCACACTGAACGCCGCGCATGCTGTCGGACTCAGTGAGAGATTAGGTTCGGTTGAAGTTGGGAAGCAGGCGGATCTGCTGATCCTCAAGGAAGCGGATTACCGGCATATCGCCTATTTCTTCGGCCAGAACCCGGTTGAGATGGTTATCAAACGTGGGCGGGCTGTTTAGTTGAGCGGGATCAGGACGGCCTCATCAGCCAGGGGAGTGCCGTCCGCCGTGAAAGCGGGCATGCGTTCGCCTGAGTAACGATCATAGAGTCCGATTGATAGATATGCCGGTTGGATTTCAAGAGCGGCATACCGGTTGTCGCGGACGATTATATCCTCCGGCCAGGCAGCGAATGGCAAAATACCGGAGAGAGGATCACCATCCGTTTGCGCACAACCAGGCAATACCCACGCTGGCCAACATCAGAATTCTCGGAGCAGCTTGAAGGTAGGCATAGGAGAAGAAAAGAAGCGCCGGGATCGAAGCCAAGAGTATCTATCTACAAAAGGGAAGTGGAAAAATCGTCGGCCATGGAAGGCAAGGAGAGGGACAACCCATAGGCCAGCAGGAGGAGAATGCTTGACCAAACCAGGCAGCGTGATGCTACCCTACTGTTTAGTTTGGTGCGCCGCATGACTTACGGCCGTAAGTCATAGATCTTGGCGTATTCCAGCCCGTTGATCTCGATCGTATGCTCAGGTTCCAGGCTGCCAAATAGATCCAACAAGTCCGGCGGCGCATTGCGCTGCCACTGGTGAATATAAATGACGGCGTAGTCGGCCGTCTGGATGGCCGCTGCTTCCTCCGGCGTGAGTTCGGCCTTGATGGAGATGGTCGCGCCATTAAAATGGTAGGCCAGGACAGAGCGGTACCAGCTGGCCACGATCAGTTGCTCGCTGCCCGGCTTTTCTCTCAAGGTGCGGCCCGCCGCATCCAGCCCTTCGCCCCAGCCGATCTGCATCACCTGCGGCGCGCGCTCGCTGCCGCCCAATAAGGGGTTGTAATAGCTGAGCGGGTAGGGGAAGACACGGGTCAGAGCGACAAGCTGCCAGGCGACAAGTAGGCCCAGGAAGAGAAGCAGTAGCCCGTTTCTTCTGGCCGGGACGTTCCATGCACCCTGAGAAAAGTAGCGCCTGATAATTGAGCGAAGCAGGCTTACCCAGCCGGCGGCGGCGATGATGTGCAGCGCAGGGTAGGTGGGGATCAGGTAGCGGTCGAATTTCTTGTCACCTAGGGTCATGAAGAGGGTGAAGAGCAGGGCGTACAAAAACAGGGCGAGCATGGTGAAACGGGCGGCACGGCGATCGAGGGGCGACCAGCGATGCCACAGCGCGGGAATGGCCAGAAGCAGTCCGGCTAAGACGACTGGGGTGCTGCGCCAGAGATAGGTAAGCGGGTAGAAGTAGAAAATGCGCGTGGGAATACGGCCGTCCGGGTAGATAACGCCGTTGAAGAAAATGGGATCGCCGTGACCGCCGGCAGCGTAGTTCAGGGCTTCCCCGAATATGCGCTCCAAGGTACCCAACGGTTCAACCCACATCGCCGGCCAGACAATGAAGAAGGTGAGCAGCCCAATAAACAGCCAGGCGAGGCAGGCGAGCAGCATGCGGCGCAAGGCCGTTTTATCGGGGGCGGTTCGCGAACCGCCCCCATAGGCTGACAGGAAGGCGAGAAGCAGCAGGATCGGCCCCAGGGCAAAGGCCGGCGTTTTGGTCAGCCAGGCCAGGCCGGCGGCGATACCTGATAGGAGCAAATCACGTTTCCTTAGCCGGTTGGCGTAGCTGAGGAAGGCCATTAAGGAGAGCAGCATCAGCGAGCCGGCCAGTCCATCCAGGTGCATCAGCTGGGTGAGGGCGGCGAAGAAAGGGGCGAGGGCGCTGAAAAGCGCGGCCAGCAAAGCCGTCTGTAGATCGAGGAGCTTCCAGGCGTAGAATAACACCAACGTTAAGGTCAGAGCATTAAACAGCACCATCACCTGCCGTCCGGACGCCAACGCTTGCAGGGGGGTACGGCCGTGATCAAACAGGAATTGGTCGAGCTCATGCGGGGCCAGTTGGCCGGGGTTCTGAGCGGCGTAGTCGGAAAAGATCGCTTTGAGACCGAGCGTGCCGGCCCACATGGTGGTGACGCCGGGATGCTCGCTTTGATAGGTATTGGCCAGATCGCCCTCACTCAGCGCGGTGGAGAAGTTGGCGGCGCGGGCGACCCACTTGGTCTCGTCGGCCGTGGCGGACTGCGCGACGATGAGCCAGCGCGGGAGCGCGACCGCCAGAAAAACGGCGATAAACAGCAGGAGAGCAGCCAGCCGGTTCTTCGCTGCAGCGGCCACTGTCTAGATAACCCTCGCCGGTTGCTTCATGTTCACGAGCAAAGCATAGCAGAGCTGTCGCCCACTGTAAACAGAAGATGCCGGCGCGACAGAACTGCGAAGCGCCCATTTGTCGACTGCGGTGAATATGGTATTTGTCACTATCGGGGGTAGGTGATTTCTGTTAACATATAAGTTGGGTATCCATCACGAAGGTTGTGTCTTTCCGCAGTATCTTGGGGGCAGCCAGTAGCTGCCGGGTGATGTTTACCTACCGGTCATGGCAAAGCCGTAGATCCGTCTATCGTCGCCGGTGAGAGCAAGCTGCTGTCCTAAACAAGGAGCGACGGCCGTCGCCGGCCATTCCTTGATCAGCAGGTCAAGAGCATTGCTCCGTGTAACGCTCCAATAAGCTACAAAAACAGCGCAAGATCCACATCTTCAATCGATGACTTGTCCCCGATTGTGCTGATCCTTGACATCTGGTGAGGATTGAGATGGGTGACAACCGGCGCGATATTTCATGACGAATGGCACTGTATGAGAAACAGCTGCTGCGTTAAGGTAGGGCGGTTGGCAAGAGAGAGACATGCCTCTACACTATTGTTATGCATGAAATGGCTGTCACGCAGAGTATTCTAGACATCACGCTTGAGCACGCTGAGCGCTGCGGCGCAGCACGGGTGAAAGCGTTGAACCTGGTTATCGGCCAATTGTCCTCCATCGTCGATGACTCTGTGCAGTTCTATTGGGACATCATCAGCAAGGACACGCTTTGTGAAGGGGCGGTTCTGAATTTTGAGCGGATTGATGCCCAAATGAACTGTCTCGACTGCGGGCACAGCTATGTTTTATCCCGTGGTTTGGAAGCGTGCCCCCAGTGCGGCGGCTATCAGGTGCGCGTGATCGCCGGTGATGATTTTCGACTGGAAAGTATCGATGTGGAGGAAGCGGGACAGCAGGTCAGCTAGACAGCCTGTGAGCCAGCAGGCGATCACAGACGGAGCGTGACCAAGTGATTAAGGATTGATTATGACTACAACTGTACCTGTCGTGCAAGAAATCATGAGCGCCAATGACAGCCTGGCAGCGCAAAACCGCCGGGTTTTGGAAGATGCCGGCGTCCTGGGCGTGAATTTTTTGGCATCTCCCGGTGCGGGGAAGACGAGCGTTATTTTGCAGACGATCAACGCATTAAAAGACACCCTGCAGTTGGGCGTTGTGGAAGGGGATACGGCCGCAGTAACAATTGACGCCGACAAGGTGATGTCGGCGGGCATGCCGGCCGTGCAGATTAACACCGGCGGCCAATGTCATCTTGACGCGGTGATGCTGGCCAAGGCGCTGCCGGCGCTGCCGTTGTCAGAGATTGAGTTGTTGATCGTGGAAAATGTAGGCAATCTAATCTGTCCCGCTTCCTTTAGCCTGGGTACTCATTTCAATGTCGTGATCGCCAGCGTGCCGGAAGGGGACGATAAGCCCTATAAATACCCCAATATTTATCGCGGCATCGACGCCCTGATCTTGAACAAAACAGATCTGCTGCCCTATATCGACTTCAATGAGGCGTATTTCCGCCAGGGCATTGAAATTCTCAATCCAGGTGTCGCTTTCTTTCCCATGTCCTGTACAACGGGGGAAGGGGTGAAGGCATGGACGGATTGGCTGCAGGAGAGAGTGAACAGGGGAAAGTGAACAGTCAGAGCTGACGGGCTCATATGCTGAGAGGCTAAAGGACAAATACTATGTGCTTAGGTGTACCGGGTAAAGTCATTGAGATTTATGAAACTGACGGTTTGAAGATGGGCAAGATTGATTTCGGCGGCGTGGTGCGTGAGGCGTGTCTCGCTTATGTGCCGGAGATCGAAGTCGGCGATTACACGGTGATCCATGTCGGTTTTGCGATCAGCCAGTTGAGTGAAGAAGAGGCGTTTGAAACGCTTGAAATCTTGAGCCAGTTGGCGGACATCGACGAGGAACTGGGCCCGGGCCTTGAAGAAGCCGCTGCCCAGGCGGATGGAGCTGCTGCGTCGTGAAGTATGTAGACGAATACCGCGATGCTGATCTGGCGCGCAAAATAGCGGCCGAAATCGAACGCACCGTGACACGGCCGTGGACGGTCATGGAGATTTGCGGCGGGCAGACGCATGCGATCATGCATTTCGGCATCGACCAACTGCTGCCGCCGGAAATCGAACTGGTGCATGGTCCCGGCTGCCCCGTATGCGTCACCCCGCTGGAGCAGATTGACAAGGCGCTGGCCATCGCTGCGCTCACTGACGTGATTTTTACTTCCTATGGCGATATGCTGCGCGTGCCCGGCTCGGACCGGGATCTCTTCGCCATACGTGCGGCGGGCGGGGATGTGCGCGTCGTCTATTCGCCGCTTGATGCGCTCAAAATCGCTCAAGAAAACCCCGATAAGCAGGTCGTTTTCTTCGCCATTGGTTTCGAGACTACGGCGCCGGCCAACGCGATGAGCGTGGTGCAGGCCAAGGCATTGGGCCTGACTAATTTCAGCATTCTCGTCTCCCATGTTCGCGTTCCGCAGGCGATGCACGCTATTCTTGGCTCGCCGAACAATCGTGTGCAGAGTTTCCTGGCCGCGGGCCATGTTTGCGCGGTGATGGGCTATTGGGAATATCCGCAGATCGCCGAGCAGTACCAGGCGCCGATCGTCGTCACCGGTTTTGAACCGCTGGATATTTTGAAAGGCATCCTGAAAACGGTGCAGCAGTTGGAAGCAGGGCAGGCGAAAGTGGAGAACGCCTACGAGCGGGCAGTGACCTTCGAGGGTAATCTGCCCGCGCAAGCGGTGATCGAGCAGGTGTTCCAGGTCTGTGACCGCAAATGGCGCGGTATTGGCGCCATTCCCAACAGCGGCTGGTGTTTGCGCCCGGAGTTCGCTGAATTTGACGCTGAAAGCCGGTTTAATGTGGACGCGATTGAGGCGCAAGAATCATCGCTTTGTATTGCCGGCCTGATTCTACAGGGCCTCAAAAAACCGGATGAATGTTCTGCTTTCGGCAAAGAATGCACGCCGGAACATCCTCTTGGCGCGACGATGGTTTCCGGTGAAGGCGCCTGTGCCGCTTACTATCGCTATAAGCGTGATGTGATCACGGATTTCTAGGTGATCGAAGCTGCTTGTTTGCGCTTTGATCCCATGTTCCGCGATCTGAATTCCGAATTCCGTACGCAGCTATGTTAGATCATTTCGGTTTTTTTGCTCCCTTTTACGACCGCGTATTTGGCCCGCCTGATCCGGCGCGCTTGATCTCCCTGCTGCGCCTGCCGGTGGCTGGACGCCTGCTGGATGCGGGCGGCGGCACGGGACGGGTGTCTTGCCAGTTACGGCCGTATGTGGATGAGCTTGTTATCAGCGATGTATCGACTGAAATGCTGCGGCAGGCACAGGAAAAAGAGACGTCCTGCCAGGCAGCTGCCCATGCGGAATTTTTACCTTTTCCCGATGAAAGTTTCGATCGTTTGCTGGTTGTCGATGCCCTGCACCATTTCTGCAATCAACAAGAGGCGATTGTGGAACTGGTGCGTGTTTTGAAGCCGGGCGGGCGGCTGCTGATCGAAGAGCCTGACCTGCGCCGCTTCGCCGTGAAGATGGTGGCTGTGGCTGAAAAAGTAACCCTGATGCAGAGCCACTTTTACTATCCGGCTGAGATCCGGACGATGGTCGCCGCACAAGGGCTGGAGACACAAGTTGTGAGCGATGGAGGCTTCGCTGCCTGGATTGTGGCCGACAAGCAGTAGTCAAACCCCCAATCCCATATCCGGAACCCGAAAAAAGAATGAATGATAAACCTGTCTATATCGAAAGCGCTTTATGCCCGGTCCCTATTCGCGACCGCGGTTATGTGATCCTGGGCCACGGCAGCGGAGGGAAGCTGTCGCATGACTTGATTGCCAATATGTTCCTGCCTCCTTTTGACAATCCGGCGCTGCGTGCCGGGGATGATGCCGGCGTGGTGCAGCCTACTGCCTGCGCCAGGTTGGCGGTGAGCACCGATTCCCATGTAGTCTGGCCGCTCTTCTTTCCGGGGGGCGATATCGGCCGTCTGGCGATCTGCGGTACAGTCAATGATGTGGCGATGATGGGCGCGCGGCCGCTCTATCTGACCGCCGGCTTTATATTGGAAGAGGGCCTGGAGATCGGCCTGCTGGAGCGGGTGGTCGAGTCGATGCAGGCATCAGCCGCGGAGGCGGGCGTACAGATCATCGCTGGAGATACGAAAGTGGTCGAGCGCGGCAAGGCGGATGGTTTATACATCAGTACATCCGGCGTTGGTCTTGTGGAAGAAGGCATTGAGATCGGCGGCGCGCTGGCGCGCCCGGGTGATGTCGTACTGCTTTCCGGGCCGATTGGCGATCATGGCATCGCCGTTTTGGCAGCGCGCAATGAACTGGGGCTGGAAACGGCCGTGGAGAGCGACGTTGCCCCGCTCAACCACCTGGTCCAGGCGATGCTGGAGACGAGTGATGATATCCGCGTCTTGCGCGACCCAACACGCGGCGGCGTGGCCAGCACATTAAACGAGATCGCCCAACAGTCAGGTGTGAGCGTTGTGCTGCAGGAGCAGGCGCTTCCCGTACGACCGGCGGTTAAGGCGGCCTGCGAGATGCTCGGGTTTGACCCGCTGTACATCGCCAATGAAGGGCGTTTGCTGGCCATCGTGGGGCGGGATGATGCGGAGCGGGTGCTGGCAACCATGCGGCGCACGCGATATGGAGAAGAATCGGTGATTATCGGCGAGGTGCAGGAGAAGAATCCCGGCCGCGTTTTGATGAAGACCGCCTACGGCAGCACGCGTATCGTTGACGTGATGCTGGGCGAAATGCTGCCGCGTATCTGCTAGATCCGCAGTGAATGGAGCGCCGCCCATTACTAACTCGGCTTTACAAAGTTTGACAGCTAGTTGGTTGGGACTGATAGGAGTTGCCGGTTCTATGGACCTGATATCGTTGCGCAGCCGTTTTTTTCGGACTGCAGGTCTGATAAGCCTGATCGTTCTGCTCGTCTTGCTGCTGGTGGATATCCCAGCAGCGGTTGAAGCGGCGCGTAATTCCGATTGGGTTGAGTGGGCGGTAGGGGCGATCTTCCTGCTTGTCGCCTATGTTTTGCTGCCCCTACGCACAAGCTTCCTGACCGGTCGTGCCACGAGCTACAAAGAGGCAATGTATGCTGACGCCAGCGGCTTCATGTTCACCATCTTCCTGCAATTACCCAATGCCCCTTTTCGCGCGCTGGCCCTGAACCGTTCGACCGGTATTGACGCCGGCCGGGCGGCATCTGCCATGACATTGGAGGTGATGGCCGGCTGGCTGGTACGTGGTTTGGCATTCGCCATGGCTGTTGCCTTGTTTGCCGCTGACGCACGCGATGCGGAACGGCCGCTGTTTATCTCAATTATGGTGGTCGCTGTTCTCTTTGTTCTGTTGATCGTTCTGGCGCGCTATTCCCAAAGTGTGCAGTCGATCTTGCAGCGCGGACTCGTCTATCTGCCGAGAACAGGAGCAAGCACATGAACCCAGTGCGCGACCCGGAAGGGGTGGAGATTGAGTTTCTGAATGGGCTCGACTGCTTGCACGGCCGTCATGTTGTGGAGATAGGCTGTGGCAACGGCCGTTTGACCTGGCGTTATGCCCCGCTTGCCGGCCAGATAACGGCCGTCGATCCCGATGCCGAACGATTGGCCGGGGCTGTGGCCGCGCGGCCACAGGCTTTGCAGACAGCCGTTTCGTTTGCGCAGGCGCAGGCGGAGAGGCTTCCCTTTCCTGCCCGTCATTTTGAGTGCGCCGTACTTGCCTGGTCGTTGTGATGAATTGAACATGAGGGCATGGTCCATGCCCTGCAGGAGTGTTGGCGGGTTCTGACGCCGGGCGCCATCCTGGTTGATCTTCGCCCGTTCTACTCGCATCCGCCAATAGAGATCATGAGTGGGGATGTGGTTTTTGTGCCTGGTCATCTCGATGATGAGAACAGCGCGGCGGATGATATCGCGGCTGATGAAGCGATGGCAGAAGTCGTGCGCCGCGGCTATTTTGCCCTCGAAAGGCGTAATACGTTCCAATTCGCCGAGTATTGGGATTCGCTGCAAGGCTTGCTGGATTATGCCGCCGAGCGCTGGAGCGGCTCGAAAGAGATCCCGGCGTCCGTTGTGACGCGCGCGGAGCGTTATATTGCCGGGGCCGGATCTGATTACCGGGTTCGCGTGCAGAGAAGGATGTACCTGGCGGTTTACAGGAAGCAAGAGCCAGTCAAACGGCGGTAGGAGAGGTGACATGAGTGGCGATGTTGAGGAACGGGCCCTGGCTGTCTTTGTGCCGCAAGCGGAAGCATTTGTGCGCTCATTTCGGGCGCAGCATGAAAGCCTGGCTGCCAGCGATATCCCCGCGCACATCACGATCAATATCCCCTTTGTGCCGGATCTGCGGCCTGATGCCAGGTTGGATGCGGCGCTGACCGAGCTTTTCCACGGCTTCCCTGCCTTTCCGTTCGCTCTCACAGCGGTGGGCCGCTTTCCCACTGTACTCTACCTGACGCCGCAGCCGGAGGAAGAATTCCGACGGTTGATCGCCGCTGTTAGCGAATGCTTTCCTGAATCGCCGCCGTACAAAGGTGAGTTTGCGGATGTGATCCCGCATATGACCGTCGCCTATCTACCGGACGCAGAAGCTCTTGAGGTGATGGGCGCGGCGCTTGACGCGGCGGCTGAAGAGGCGCTGCCTATCCGGGGAACAGCGGAGCGTGTGGCGCTGCTTGAAAAAATAGACGGCATGTGGCGCGAACGAAAATCGTTTCGGCTTGGCGCGCGCGATTGAAGCAGGAGGTTTACCCCTTCTTGCGGCTTGTCTGCCGCCAATAGAGCAGCAGGCCGGTGGCCAGCAGCAGGACAAGCCCGCTGACGGCCGACCCGATCAGAAAATCAATGGGCAAGAAAGTAAATGTGATGGTGTGCCGGCCGGCGGGCAGCGCCACCGCGCGGACGACTGAGTTGGCGCGGTATATGGCGGTTGGTTCGCCGTCAATCGTCGCTCGCCAACCGGGGTAGAATGTATCGGCAAGCACCAGGAAAGCGGCCGTTTCCAGATTAGCTTCCAAGATTACACGGTCTGTCTCATAGGTAGTGATCGCCGCCGTCCCGGTCACGCCGGTTCCTGCTTCTTCTGGCGGCAGCCAGTCATCCCCTGTCTCCAGGATCACAACTTGATCCAGCTGTCCGGCGGCCTGCTCGACCAGTGCAAGCGCTTCTGCCCCATCCCGGGCGGCAACTGCCCGCGGCACGAGATAGGCGCGAGGGAAGTATCCGTCGTTCAGGTAGACGCGCGCAGCGTTGTCTTCATGCGCCAGCTGCGGGCGCGGCAGATAGAAGGTGCGAAAAGCGGGGCCCTGTTCAGACGCGCCGACGGCCAGATCCTCTTCGCCGTCATACGCCAGGCTGATTGAAAAATCACGCCCCCAATCAGAAGGGAAGGCCCCGAAGAAGAAGGAGACCCACCCATCATCCGGCGGCTCTGCGATGTCCCAACTGGCATGGGCCAATTCCTGTTGGCCGTCGGTCGTGAAGACCCGCATGGTGATCGTGCCCGCTGCCCCATCCCCGGCCCTCAGCGGAAGGTCAATGCGATGCAGCCCCGCTTCGGGCATGGTAATTGGAAAGGAAACAGCGCCGCTTTCCAGGGACATCCATTCGTCGCCCGGCTCCTGTTCCGGCCCGGCGGTGGATACCTCCTGATACCAATCAGCTATCGTGACCACATACTTCAGATTGATCGCATCCAACAGCGGCGAATCGAGCCCCTTCAGCGGCATCAGTTTCCGCTCATAGTAGACTGCCTCTCCCCCTTCGGCCGCGCTGATATAGTTGACCCAACTTTGCAGGATCGCCGGTTCATAACCATTGATCGCCTGCAGGCGGTCTGGAAGGAATGTATTGGGCGGGTAGGCGACCCCCACCGGCAGGGTCGTGATACGGGAAGGCTCCGCGTCGGACTGCAGAAAGATCGCCGTTTCAGTCTGCGGATAGAGATCAGCGATATCGCCGATGGTGTTGTAGTCCCAGCCGGTCCAGAAAAGGTCAACAGCCAGCCACAAAACTACCAGCAGGGCAAAAGGCCGGGCGTCCAGACGGCCGCCTGCGCGAGTCATCAAGAGGGCGATCGCGATGAGCAGCGAAAGAGCAAAGAACAGCAGATCAGGCTGTAAGTCACCCAGATCGGGCCGGTAGAACCAGAGGTAAGCGGCCAACAGGGTGATCAGAAAGACGGCCGTCAGGATAACGCCGCTGCGCATCGCTTTCTTGTTGATCGTGGGCTGCAGCAGACTATCAACGCCAAAGGCTGCCAGGACCGCCCCACAGAAGACGACAATGGTGATCGCTCTGCTTGGCCACAGGCCGTTGAACACGGGCAGAACGAACAACATGCCGTAAGCAGGTGTGCCCAGGGCCCACAAAAGCCCCAGCCCGCCCCAGACCATATAGAATTTGGTGACCGCTGTGCGGCGCAGCAGGATGGCGATAGCTATGAAGAATAGGGGCAGCACGCCCAAATAGAGGGCGATTTCATTGTAATTGGTGCCTCCCCACCAGTTCTTGTGGATGGGACTGCCGAAGAAGTCCGGCACCAGGGCGACCACCGCCCATTCCTTCAGGCCCAGGCTTAACGATTGGTTGAAGGTGAATGCCTGGCGGTGTCCCTGTCGTAGATAATTGAATGCGGGGAGGACCTGGATCAGACTCAGGCCGATGCCGATGCCAAAGAGCAAAACGGCCGTTTGTAGAACGAGCTTAATCAGCTGCCGGTTGTGATCGCGGCGCCCCTGAAGCAGCAGCGGGGCAAACCGCCATACCCAGTAAAGGGCGGCGGTCATGCTGCCGTAAAGCGTCCAGTTCCAATGCCCGCCCAACCAGGGCAGCGCGAAAGCGATCCCGGCCAGGGCCGCATCAGGCAGCGGGCTGTCGCCCCCCGATTTCAGCTTTTGTGCCGCGCGTTCGATAAGATACAGCTGCAGCGGCAGCCAGATAACGGCTGCGTGAACCACCTGCCATTCCAGCCAGGCCACCATCATACCGTTGAACAGGAATAGAACAGCCCCGCTCAAAGCGGCTAACCGCCGCAGGCGCAGCAAGCGCAGGTAGGCGATCATGAAGATCCCGCCCAGCACCATTTGCAGCAGGATGGTCAGGTCGACGGCCGTGACCGGCGGCAGCAAATAATAGAGAATAGACAGCGGATAAAACAGAGCCGCCTGCGTGTTATAGGTCAGCGGATAACCGGCCAGCACATAGGGGTTCCACAAGGGCAAATTACCCTGCTTCACCTGCTCCGCCGCGAATTCTTTCACCGGGTAAATGTAATCAACAACATCAGTGAGCAGCGGGTTATGTACATCGACCGCCTGGTTCGGCTGCCGCCAGGGCGGTCTGGCGGCTATCAAATCCAGAGGCATCAAGACCTTATCCGGCAGGAAGGCGCGGCCTACGAAAAGGAGAATGAACAGAAGCAACAGCGCGATAACAGGCCAGCTGGTGGATGACAGTTTTTCACGCCATTTATTGAATGTGTTCATCGTTCCCGAAACATAGCGCGAACAAACAAATTCGCCAACAGATAAGCGGTGCTTACCCTCGCTTTTCAATCGTCGGCGAATAGTATGTCGCAGCCGCAAAACCACTGCTGAAAAACCTGAGACACTTCTTACGAGGAGGCCGGTTTAATGATGATCTCCGGTGAGGAGAATGCGCCCAGACAGCCGCGCTCGTTGAGGGCGGCGATGCTGATCGCGTAGCCCGACTCTGATTCAAAGCCGCTGAGGACGACATTGCCCGCCTGTTCAGCGGAAACGAAATTGAAGGGCGTGAAGCGCTCCATGCCCAACGGGCGCACTGATATGGCGTAGCCGGCCACGGCAGGATCGGGCACCCAGGCGACGAGAAAGGTGCCGGGATCAGAGAGTGGTTCGGCAATGGCCGCCGGCGACGGCGCGCAGGCCATGTTGGCCAGGGTGGCGAGGTTGAGCTGCACAATCTGCTTGAAATAGGCGTAATCAATCAGTGACCAGGTATCCCGCGTTGAATTTTGGATGGATAGATCCTCTTCTGATTCAATCAGGCGCACGGCCGGATAGCCGGCGTTGACAAAATCACGCTGGTCGCCCCAACGATCTTCACGATCGAGGCCATCGATCATCTGCACGGGGAAGGTGGGCAGATAGAGCCCGCCTACGTAATCGATATAGCGGGCCAGCTGGCGCGCGTTAGAAGTGTCGGGCCCGACGGAATAGAGGCGCACCGACTGGGGGATGCCGGCCCGCCCGCCGATCATGTCATTGTTGA
The DNA here is from genome assembly GCA_963767495.1 of uncultured Chloroflexia bacterium. Taxonomy (GTDB): domain Bacteria; phylum Chloroflexota; class Anaerolineae; order Promineifilales; family Promineifilaceae; genus JAACFF01. The sequence goes on along the minus strand of CAVYDY010000003.1, from coordinate 76,404 downwards.
TGGCGGCATCAATCTGCATATTGTTCGCAGACGCTTCCTGCACAAAATGGCGGCTGCCGAAGGTGCCCTGCTCTTCGGCGGTCAGCGCCGCGAAGATAATCGTCTGGTCCCAGGTGTGGGCGCTCATCAGGCGCGCGATTTCCAGGAGGGCGGCGACGCCGGAACCATTGTCATCGGCGCCGGGCGATAGGCTCTTGCCATCCAGCCAATCGTTGGCGCGCGTATCATAATTGGCCATGAGCACCAGGATGCCGGGATATTTGCCGGTGCCGGGCAAGGTGGCGATGATGTTGCGCTGCGTTGTGGTCAACCCTTCAAAGGTTAGCGGGTAATCCTGATATTGAACGTCGAGTCGTTCGCCACCGACGCGCTGGAATTCAGCGAATATCCAGCGCCGCGCTGCGCCGATACCGAAATCATCCCGTTCGGTCTCGCTGAAGGTGTTGCGTGTGCCAAACCCTTCTAACGTCTGCACATAGCCCATCAAGCTTTGCTCGGAGACGGATGCCAGCAGTGAGACGATGGCAGGGTCGACGGCGGGGACGAGATCGCTGACGGGATCGATGACAGGCTCGCTGTTGATGATGGCCTGCAGTTCCAGGGGCAGCGCCGTCGCCGCCGGCGCGAGTGTTGTGGGGGTGGGCTTGAGCTGCATTTCCAGCGGCAGAAATGAGGTTTCAACAGTAGGCGTGGGTGGTCCGGACGGGGTCTGCGATGAGGAGCAGCCCGCGCCCAGGAAGGAGAAAACAAGCAGCCAGAAGAGCGTTTGAGCCAGTTTCATAGGTCAGATAGTGCCGTGAGGACCTCAGTTGAGCAATCCGCCAGGACGCTTCTTCGCGCGCCTGGCAGGCTGATCCTGTATGACGAGTTTGGCACAAAAAGGGATGGCAGGCAAAGGAAATGGCCGTGAACTGGCTCATGCTGCGCTCTCACGTGCGCGCAAGTGCGGCGAAACGAAGAGTCTTGCGCCCACACCTACGCAACCATCAACCGTTGATGACCGTGGCGAAAACGGCGCAGCCCTCTGCTTCATTGCCGCCGAGATTGATAGATCACAGTTCACCGCCGACCTGCGCCCCGATGTATGGCGCCTCGATAGAGAAACAGAGAAGATCTTCGACAATGGCCAGATCATGCGGGCGGCCGAGACCCTCTATCGGGAAAGATCGATTGAGTTAGGCAAGGGATATGTGAATGGCTGAGATTTCAAAACTAGCACTTATTTTGCATTCGTTTCCGCGCGCATCGCAAAAGCTACCTAGACCTCTTTTTGCAGGGCTACAGTGAATTTGATACCAACCCTGCCCGCCCAAGATCGTCGAGTAATGCATTCCGCATCATCATGTGGTACGTCACTCGCCTGCAAATCTAAGCGCATCGTGCAAGTTTCGTCTCTAAAGGTACAGTCAAATAATGAAATCTACTACCGGCCAACAACAATCGCTTCTCCCTTTGGTATAATTACCCACCAAAGGAGAAATATGCTGAGCAATAAACGAGTCCCTACTCTTCTATTGGCACTGTTGTGCCTTATCTCTATTGTGGCCGCCGCTCAAGCACAAGACACGGCCGTCTTAACCGATACGCAAGACCGCTATCCTCTCGGGCTGCACTTGGAAATTCTGGAAGACAAAGAAAAGCAGTGGACCATCAAGGATGTCACTTCCCCTGAAATTGCCTCTCAATTTGTGCCCAGCCAGGATGAAGTGCCGAATTTCGGCTTTACAGACTCGGCCTTCTGGGTCCGATTTCGCGTAGAAGATCTGGCGGAGGAACCGCTCAAGTGGCTGCTGTCGGTGAAATCCAATCTATTCTTCATCGACGTCTATGTTCCTACGCCCGATTCCGGACAATACCAGGTTACGCAGACGGGCACAATTTTGCCCTTCAACACGCGCGAGATTGAGCACCCCGGGTTTCTGTTTAATTTACCTCTGGCCCCCGGTGAGGAGCAGGAAATTTACCTACGTCTTGAATCTGAAGCGGCAATGAATATATCGCTCGCTATCAGGTCGGCCGAAAGCGTGGCCCAAGATGATCTGTTCCAGCAGGTACTGAACGGTTTTATCTATGGCGTTTTGTTTATCATGGCCGGGTACAACTTTATCCTGTTTCTATATCTGAAGGACAGCAGTTATCTCTATTACGTTCTACTTCTATTCTTCTTGCTCTTGGCCTTCATGGTGGATGATGGTTTCGCCCACCAATACCTGTGGCCAGGCCAGGGTAGGCTAAATGCCATTGGCGGCCAGTTGTTTTTCGTCCTGGTCATCATGGCTGCCCTAAAGTTCACCACTTCTTTTCTGCCAACGAAAGAAAACAGTCCCCGGATACACGAGGCGATCAATATCTTATTTATCGCCTATTGTGTGCTGCTACCGATTCTCTTGATTAACCTGGGCATCGCCGCCAGGCCCAATCTGATTTTGACAATAGCCAGCTACCTTGTAATCGTGTCAGCAGGGATTGTTTCCTGGCGGCAGGGTTATCGTCCGGCTCGTTACTACCTGCTCGCCTGGTTATTGCTCCTGACCAGCATGTTGATCTTTGCTATTTCACGCTTTGGTTTCCTGCCCCTGGGTAATTTTGCGGCAGCCGGCTCTCAAATAGGCGTTGTTGTGCTGACCCTGGCCTTATCGCTGGCTCTGGCCGATCGTATCAGCACCTATAGACAGGAAAAAGATAGTGCCCAGGAAGAAGTGCTGCGCAATCAAGAAGCGTTTGCCGAATCTTTACGGCAAGCCAATGTGGATCTGGAGGAGCAGTTTGAAGCACGTACCCTGGAATTGAGTTTTGCTCAGGAGCAAATCGACCTAATCTTTCAAAACTCGCCCTTAGGATTCGGCACGGCCGATATGAACGGCCGTGTGATGACGGCTAATGATGCGCTGAAAAACATACTTGGTTACCCGGATGACACAATCTTTCAGGCCCACGTGCCGGATTTTTTCGCGGACCAGGCGCAGCGGGAGGAAATCACCGCAAGGTTAGCGACAGACAATATCGTTCAAGTTCCAGCAGTGCAGCTAAGGCGCAGCGATGGCACTTTGTTCTTTGCCAACCTGACGGAGAACGTTTTTTCCAGGGAAGGACAAGATGTTTTGTTAGGAATCGTGGATGACATCACAGATCGGGTGCTGGCGGAACAGGCTTTGCAGAAGGAAGCGGAAAAAACCGCCGTAGAAGAAGAACGAAACCGCATCGCCCGCGAACTGCATGACTCAGTAACCCAGACCATTTACTCGGCCAGCCTGATTGCCGAAGCTGTGCCGAAGTATTGGCAAGAACATCCAGAGGAGGCGCAGCAAGACCTCAATGACCTACACGCGCTAACCTTGGGCGCTCAGGCTGAGCTGCGCACGCTGCTGTTAGAGCTGCGGCCGGGCGAGCTCGTCGATCGCAGTCTCAGCGACCTGCTGCGCCAGCTGGTGGACGCCATGTCCGGCCGCACGGGTCTGCAAATTTCGCTGACCGTGGCTGGTGACTGCAATCTCCCGGCCAATGTGCAAATCGCTTACTATCGCATTGCCCAGGAGGCCTTGAATAACATTGTCAAGCATGCCAAAGCGGAGCGTGCCTGGATTAACTTACGCTGCGATGAAGAACGCGTCGTCATGCGCATTGGCGATAGCGGCCGTGGTTTTGATATCGAATTACGGCAGAGTCACCAGTTAGGCTTGTATATCCTGCAGGAACGCGCCGAGGCCATCGATGCCGACCTGAGCATTGAAAGCGTAGCAGATCAGGGCACGGAAGTGACGGCCGTCTGGCGAAGAAGCGAATAGGCTGTAAAAGCTCTGCGATCTTTGGGCAGTGGCTGCGCACGGCATAATTTAGAAACTGCTGAAGTGTATGCCCCCTATTGCGCAAGGGATATAATATAAACCTCAGCGGTTTTGCTAAGCGATCTAGGAATCAAATTCAATGAGCGAGACAGAAATTATCCGTGTACTCAGCGTAGATGATCACGAACTGGTTCAGCGGGGTATCCGCTCCTCGCTGCGCTCCTTTAACGATCTTCAGCTGGTAGGCGTAGCCGGTAATGGACAGGAAGCATTAGCCAGGTGTGCCGAAACAAATCCCGATGTAGTACTGATGGATATGTTTTTGACCAGCGAAATGGATGGCGTTGCCGCTACGCGGGCTATTGTGGAGCGTTTCCCCCAGATCAAAGTCGTCATTCTGAGCAGCTTTCATGATCGCAACCTCATCCAAGGCGCTATGCAGGCCGGCGCAATGGGCTACCTGGTTAAAGCAATTTCTGGTGACGAATTAGCCGAAGCCATTCGCACAGCCCATGCCGGCCGGCCGGCGATGGCCATGGAAGCCATGGACGCGCTGGTGCAAACTGACGCAGAATCCGGTCCCGATTTTGAATTGACCGCTCGCGAACAGGAGGTCCTGGTGCTGCTGGCTAAAGGATTCTCCAACGCCGAAATCGCCGCGCAGCTGGTAATCAGCGTTGCCGCCGTTAAATACCACGTCAGCAACATCCTTTCTAAAATGGGTGTTACCAACCGTACCGAAGCAGCCGCCCTGGCCCGGCAGTATGGTTTTACGTCATCTTCCGATCGCAAACACCAATAGCACCTGCGCGCCTGATTGGATCCGGTCCGCCCCTCTCCTACTGCCCCTTCAAAACTAACCTCTGGCTAGGTTCTTTCTAGTCTTTAGACTAATTCCCGACCTCGCCCAGAATTAGCCTGATCCTATCCCTTTGCCTAGTGTGCGGAGGGCACTTTTCGTTCATGATAGGAACAGTGTTCGATACTGCGCCACGCAAGTCACCGCAGACAGACCTGACAAGACACATCCTAATAATTCAGGTTCATACATGATAACCGGAGCCAAGAGGTATGCTGATTCTGATCGCCGGAAAACAGGCTGCTTTACGCAGCGCCCTGAAGAATTTTCTTCAGAGACGCCCTGGGCTCGAAATTGCCGGAACGGCCGCCAACAAAGCAGAGCTCATGAGTCTGGTCACAGCTGACTCTTCTGACCTCTTGCTGCTTGATGAAAACCTGGCCGAAGACCTTGTGCAGGAGGTCATCATTCCCCTACGACAGATTGATTCCTGTCCACTAGTGATTGTTCTCGGTAGTCGCACGGAAATGAGCCAGGTGTATCGCGATGCCGGCGTTGAGTCCTTTGTTAGTAAAAGTACGCCACCAAAAAGCTTATTGACGATGATTGAGGAAATTCGGTTGCGGGGTGACGGTGTATAGCGAACTGATTGTGATCATCATGACTGGCACGGAAGCATCCGCTGAAAACTGGCGCGAGTTAGAGAGGAGTTACGGCGGCCAGCTCTTGAGGCTGAGTGACGTGCTGCTGGTCTATCGCAATACAAACGCTGAGCTGCTTATTCAGGCGCCCAGACAGGAACCGGTTGGTTTGCCAAAAAATGACAGCCAACTGGCCGTCGCATTTGCCGCGGTGATTTTTGGTGATTCTGAAGGAGAAAGTTGCCGTCGCTTAGTCGAAGTGGGTCTGGATCCGCACTTCTTGACAGATGTCAATCAGGCCCTCAAACGGGACAGTTCAGCCTACCTGATTTATGTACCTCAAGAGAGCATGATTGATACGCGTCGTTACCTGGAAATGCTGGGACAGCTGCAGGGTGACATCTACCACACGATTTTTCGATCCCAGGTTGAGGAGGCGCTAATGAAAAAAGACAACTAACAGTTGGGAATTACTTTGAACAGCTAAATTCACTTTCAATGACCTGAATCTTATGTGGAGGTTTAAAAATGGGTAGAAAGATTTTATTTATCACAACTGACATGATGCGTTGGAACTCGCTGGGATATACCGGCGATCCTTACGCACAAACGCCAAACTTGGACCGCTTGGCGGCTGAAGGTGTTCAATACCATCAGGCCCGCAACCAACACCCGCTGTGTATGCCCTGCCGCAACTCACTTATCACCGGGCAGTACCCACGCACCAATGGATCTTGGAACAACGGCATCCCTTTGGATCACGAAGCAGAAACAATTGCCGATGTGCTTCACGATGCCGGCTACCATACGGCCTTGATCGGCAAAGCACATTGGGAACCATTTAGTTCACCGCTAAGCATGGAGGCCGAATTAAGCGGAAACAACCGCTTCGGCCCGCTGCGTGGTTTTGACCACGCCCAGCTCGCTGCCCACGGTCCGGTGCCCGCCAACAGCCATTACATGGAGTGGTTGAAGAAATATCATCCGGAACATGTGGGTGACTATTATCAACTGCTTAGCATGGAAAGTGGTCACTCTCAAATGATTATTAAAGGGGGCGGCGAGACAGGGGCCGTTTTTGTCAAGGATAACCCGATCCCACGGGAACTGTACCAGACCGACTGGACCACCGACAATACGATACGCCACATTGACTCGCTCGATCCCGAAGAGGATTGGTTTGTGTGGATGAGTTATGGCGACCCGCACCACGCATACGATCCGCCAGTAGCGGAAGATTACATCAATTGGAAAGACATCGCTCCCTACAAAGCTTTTGGCGAATCGGATGCCCAGCGCATGGAATGGCTGGAACAGAAACCTTGGCATTGGCAGGAATGGTACACCGGTGAGACCTTCATCTCTTTCGAAGCGCTCGAGGGTTACCATTACCGCGATGAACTTAAACCCGACCACATACGAGAGATTCATCAAAAAATCTATACCAGCAACAAGCTGATCGATGACGGGGTAGGCAAAGTTATCAAGCATCTGGAAGAGAAGGGTTGGCTCGATGATACGGACATCATCTTCACGCCCGACCACGGCGGCTTTGACGGCGCCTACGGGCTGCTGCTCATCGGTCCAGGACTGACCGACCATGAATGCCGCCTGCCGCTGGTCTGGAAGCCGGCCAAGAATGCCGCGGTGCCCGCGGCCGAAGTTGATTCGCCGGTAGGCATCATTGACCTCTCGCCCACTTTCTGCGAGATCGCCGGTGTTGACGTACCGGAGTGGATGGACGGCCGTCCGCTGCCTGTCAGCAATGAAGAAGGCGACAAGCAGGGGCGTGAGTACACCTTTACGCAGTACGAAAGCCACACCCCGGCGGCATCAATTATCATGAACAGCATGTACGCCAACAATATCGTTTGCACGCTGTATGAGCGCAGTAAGACGTATGAAGGAACCGAAGGTGAGCTCTACAACCTGGAAGAGGATCCGGGGCAGTTGGTCAACCTATGGGACGATCCGGCATTCGCCGTGGTCAAGGCGGAAATGATCGAAACCATTCGCAAAGATTTGCTGGCGCGGCCAATGGCCCACAACCGTCCAATACCTGGCGCGCTGATCTAAACACTCAGGGTTGATTGGTCCAGTTGTTATTAACTGGACCAATCCCCTCTCGCAGCATCGTGGAGAATAAATAATCATGTTTCGTCTAAAACTATTGGCCTTGTCTTTCTTGCTAGTGATTGTGGTTGCCGCTTGTGGAGGGGATGACAGCGGAGAGGCGTGTGTTACGGGAGCCATCACCTACAAGCAGCGCATCGCCCTGCCGGAAGATGCGGTTGTCAGCGTCCAGATTCAGGACACATCAAGGGCCGATGCAGCGGCTGAAGTAGTCGGTGAGCAGACCATTGAAAGTCCGGGACAGGTACCTATTCCATACGAGGTCTGCTATGACCCAAGTCAAATCGAGGACAACCATACCTACACAATGCGGGCGCGAATCACGGATAGTGAGGGCAATCTTATGTGGATTAACGATACGGCGATTCCGGTTATCACCAATGGCAACCCCACTGAGAACGTGGAAATCCCTGTAGTGCAGGTGGGTGGGTAAACATAGGTTGGTCCAGTTTTCGAAACTGGGTCCATCTCTCTGAGAGGAAAATATTATGGCTAGTTATCTTACATCATTAAAACCCGGAAAATCTTTCATGAAGGATGTTTTAGCCGGGTTTTCAACCGGTCTATTCAGCATCCCGGAAGGCATGGCCTACGCCCAATTGGCCGGGGTCAATCCAGTCTATGGGCTGTACTCGGGCATGATGGCCACCCTGGTGGCGGCATTATCCACGGGAACGATCCTGATGATCAGCACGCTAACCAGTGCCATTGCGTTGTCTGTTGGCAGCGTCATTGATAGCGCTGGGTATGACGGCAGCGATACGGCAGCCCTTTTCACGATCACATTCCTGGTAGGCACATACATGTTTGTCGCCGGACTGCTGCGTCTGGGCAAGCTGGTCAGTTTTGTCTCCAATGCGGTCATGACCGGCTTTGTGTTGGGTGCCTCGCTATTGATCATAATCGGAGAACTAGGCGATTTTTCTGGTTATGATCCGGTGGGGTCGAACGATGTGGCGGAAGTCGTGAACTGGTTCGCCAATATCTCCAATTGGGACATGACAACTACACTGGTTGGACTGGCGACGCTGATCCTGGTTTTGATCTTGAAGCGGATTAAGGCCACAGAGAAGATGGCATCTATTATTGTCCTCCTGCTTATGTCGGTCGTTGTTTTTGTCCTCGGTCTCGATGTTGAACTCGTGGGCGACATTGCCGATATTCCCAGCAGTTTGCCGACGCCAATGCTGCCTGATTTTAGTGCCATACCTAGTCTGGCGTTGGGCTCTTTATCTGTTGCTATCGTAGCTTTAGTACAGGGTGCCGGTATCAGCACCGCATATCCCAATCCTGACAAGAGTAAATCCTCCCAATCACGCGATTTCATCGGCGAGGGATTAGGCAACCTTGTTGGATCCTTCTTCCAATCAATGCCGACCGGCGGCTCACTTTCCCGTTCGGGCATCAGTGTCAGTGGAGGAGCCACTTCGCGTTGGGGCGGTATCATGGCCGCTTTATGGTTGATGCTTATTGTGCTGCTCTTCGGCCCCTTGGCCGAACTCGTCCCACTGACAGTCATAGCTGGGCTGCTATTTGTAATTGGCGGCGAACTTATCGCTGCTCGCCTTCCCAGCCTGAAGCTGGTTCATAAAACTTCCTGGGGTGCGGCGGCGGCCTTATGGCTGACTTTCCTTTCTGCACTGTTTATTCCACTGCAGTGGACCATCTTCTTGGGTGCAGGACTTTCGCTTCTACTCTATGTATGGGCTTCATCGCAGAAATTTGACGCGCATGAATTAACGAAGCGAGCTGAGGACGGCCGCTACGAAGAGCATGAGCCCCCCGAAAGCTTGCCGTCTGGAGAGGCGACGATCATTTCCCTGGGTGGTATCGATTTCTTTGCCGAGGTCCCGGTTCTGGACGAAAACTTACCCGATGCCCTCCAAGCGGAGAATGCTGTTGTTATTCTGCGCTTGCGCGGCACCGAACACATTGGCAGTACCGCTATCAAATGGCTCGAGGGCTACAACACCGATCTGCGTGATGGCAACAACCTGCTGATGCTTGCGGGCGTGCATCCTGACCTGCTGGTAGAGCTCAAGAATGCTGGCGTTCTGGAACAGATCGGAGAAGAAAATGTATTCGAAGAGCAGGTCGGTCTGGGTGCAGCTGAGGATGCTGCCCTGGAAGCGGCGCAAAAGTGGCTGGACGAGCAAGCAACGAAGCAAGCGTCTGTGGCAGTTGATGAGGACAGCGCTGAATAGTCATCCCTTGTTTTAGCCTTTGCCAGGCGCTTTGGAATCTTCATAGTTCTTCTGAAGCGTCTGGCAATGCAAAAAGGAGTTGATTCATGTCAAAACCTTTTTTGCGAGACCCCTTCTTTTGGCAGCGCCTGGCCTGGGGTTCGCTGATAGCCGTCCTGGCTGGAATCGGCACGCTGGTGTTCGTGATCTTGATGAACATGGGCTTGAGCCTGGTGTGGGGATGGCTCGATATATCAGATGCGGAACCCTTCTCCGGGAATTGGATGGTTGTGGCCATCATGACCGCGGCCGGCCTGATTGTAGGTCTGGTTCACCACTTCACAGATGCTGAAGAAGCCAACGTCTTCCAGGCAGTTCTGGAAGGCCGTCTCGATCCCAAACCTGTTCCTGCTTCTTTGCTTGTCTCCCTTGTTTCACTGATTGGAGGCTTTAGCGTCGGACCCGAGGTGCCTTCGGGCCTGCTGGCCGGAGGGCTCGCCACCTGGCTGTCAGAACGGCGCAATCTGCCGCAAAAAATCCGGGAATCCAACGTCTTGAGTGGCGTTGTCAGTGCCTATGGGGGCCTGTTTACTTCACCCTTCGCCTTTGTAGTGATGCGCCTGGAACTTCCGCATGTGCAAACACCGTTGTATTTCGGCACCATCGCCATCGCCGCCGCAGCAGCAACGATTGGTTTTTCTATCTTCTACGCTGTCGCCGGGGAAGAGTTCGCTGAGCTGCTCTTCCTGCTGGATTTACCCACCTATACGCTCGAAATATGGCACCTTGGCGCGGCCCTTGTCCTTAGCGTCCTCGGTGCCGGCCTGGCACTTGTCTACGGGATCACCTTAGGGATTCTGAAGCGCGTCGTTGCGCCGCTTGAGAATCAGCCAATCTTGCGCTGCACCGGAGCCGGCCTTCTCCTGGGACTGTTGGGCATGGCCCTGCCAATGTCGATGTTTCTGGGATCCAGTAGTTTACAATTTGTCACCGAGAACGGCGCGGCTATGGGCGCGGCTCTGATTATTGTTCTAGTTTTTGCCAAGCTGCTGGCTACGGCCGGAGCGATTTCCACGGGTTTCATTGGCGGTCCGATCTTCCCTCTGTTTTTTGTGGGTGGGGCGGCGGGAACGGCCGTGAACCTCATCTTCCCCAGCATCCCCTTGGCGCTGGCTGTTGGCTGTACCATGGCCGCCCTGGTCGCGGCGGCGATGCCCATCCCCTTCACGCTGGCCATCCTCGTCATGTTAATCACCGGCGCACCAGCCACCGAAGCCATCCCCGTTATCCTGGCCGCTGTTGCCGCGCATGCCCTCACCTTTGGTCTGGGCATTCTCCCCCGGCCGCAGACCACAAGGCATCAAATGGCTGTAGAAGCCGATGCCGCCGGCAGCGCCCAAGCAGGAAACGAGAACTAGTCATGTCGAAGAATCGCTTGCAAAGGGCGCTTTCATGAAAAAATCTACTCGCTCACGTCAGGCTGCCCTACTAGCGGCCGGCTTGCTTCTCTTCTTGCTGGCCGTAAGCAACAACTTCGCTGCACAAGCCCAGGATGCAGCGCAGACCACTGCTACACCGCAGCCGGCCGCCACACCCGCCCCTACCAGCACGCCGACAATAGGGTCGGAAGTAAGTGAACAGGTTTCGGAGTCAATCGGCAGTATCGACGGCCAGACGATGATCAACCTGGCCATTTCGTTCGTGGTCGTCGCCCTGCTGGCTTATTTTGGCGGCCGTTTGCTTTATTCCCTGCTGCGCCGGTTGACGAGGCGCACGACATCTGATTTCGATAACGTTATTCTGGAAGCGATTCGGCCGCTCATCGGTTGGCTCATTGCCGCTGTCGGCTTTCAGTTCGCTACTTCAAGGTTGAATTTTCTAAGTGATACGGCCCAGGCCGTTCTTGAAGATCTCTATTTCCTTCTGTACCTGTTTGTAGCCGTGGCCGCCGTCTGGCGCGTGGGCGACTTTTTGGTGGACTGGTATATCGCCCAGCGCAAAGATCAACTTGACGACAACATGGCCGGCCAGGTTGTGCCTCTTCTTAAACGCCTCTCTCACCTGGCCCTGGTCATTGTTGGCGGCCTCATCTTGGCTGCTCACTTCGGTATTAATGTCTTCGCCATATCAGCTGCCCTGGGCATCACCGGCTTCGCCCTCGCCCTCGCGGCCCAGGATACCATCGCCAACATGATTTCGGGATTGGCGATCATGGTCGACCACCCTTTCCGGCTCGGCGATCGCATCGATATACCCGAAATAGGTACCTGGGGTGATGTGAGCGAAATCGGTATCCGCAGCTCACAAGTCTTAACCCGCGATAATCGCCTGGTAACCATCCCTAACAGCAACATTGCCGATAATACCGTGGTCAATTACTCCTTACCCGACACCACCTACCGGCTTGAATCCGATATTGGAATTGGTCCGACAATGGACATTCCCAAGGTTCACCACTCAATTAGGGAGGCCGTCCGCGAAGTTGAAGGCGTGCTGCCCGATAAGCCGGTGGACGTCTGGTTTATTGAGTTTGGCGATTCGTCGAACACTTTCCGCGTACGCTGGTGGGTTGAGAGTTATGCCGACAAACGCCACGTGACCGACAGCGTGAATGCCACGATACAGGAATTAGCACTGCGCGAGGGTATCGACATGCCCAATCCCACTTACACGCTTGACAATCAGCTGAAATTGAGCGACGAGGATGTGCTAAGAATCGCCTGCGCCATCAATAAGCTTGGTTAATTTATGTACGATAGATCTATACTCTCAACCATTGAATATCACCACGCGATGCTGGCCGATGACGTGCGCATGCAAAGTTACTTGCAGGCCATCCTGAAAGCCGTAGAGCCCGGCGATATCGTGTTGGATATCGGCAGCGGCACCGGGATTCTCGCTTACTTTGCCTGCATGGCCGGCGCCAGACATGTCTATGCCGTGGAACAAGATCCCCTAATCGGACTGGCCGAGGCTATCTCCCACCAAAATGGCTTCCAGGATCGCATCACCTTTATCAATGATTGGTCTGATCACGTTGAACTCCCGCAGCCGGTGGATGTCCTCGTAACCGAAACCATCGGCAACATGGGCTTTGAGGAAGGGGTCCTGGGCTGGATCATCGACGCTCGTGATCGTCTTCTGGCTGAAAACGGCCGCATTGTCCCCCGCTCTGTTGAATTGGTAATGGTCCCAACTGAAGATCCTGGAGGATTGGCATTTCTACACGATTGGCAGGAGGAGAGCTACACGCTGGATCTCTCGCCCGTAGGCGGCATCGTGGCCAATAACCTGATATGGCACAGCTTGTCGCCAAAATCCTTCCTGAGCGCGCCGGCAGTTGTGGCCCAGGCTGAACTGGTAGCGGTTGAGAGTTCAGAAATCAGCGGCGAAGCGCAGTTTGTTGCCAGCCGCGATGGTGAGGTGCATGGTCTGGGCTGCTGGTTCCGCTCGACATTGGTTTCCGGCATAACTATTTCTAATGGACCGCCCTTCAATACGCCAAGTTGGACGCAGATTCTGCTGCCGATGGAACGGCCGCTGCCCGTATCGGCCGGCGATTGCTTGCACGTCCAAGTTCAAGCGAGCGCAAACGGCGCCCACTGGCATTGGCAAGTCGGCAGAGAGCGTGAGGAGATGGAAATAATCAGCCAATCAACGCTGGCCGGCCGGCTGCGTGTCCAAAGTGATCAGAGTGACTCAGAGCAGAAACCGCTGCGCAGCGTGGAAGGGGAGGTCGACTTTTTTATACTGCAGATGATGGATGGATCGACCACTGTCAAGGAGATAGCCCGGCACGCGGCGGCGAAATTCCCGCTGCAGTTTGGCGGCTTTGACGAGGCATTTGATCATGTGCATCACGTATCTGAATTCTATGGCCGGCGCACGAACAAGCAGTTACCAACGACGGCCAGGCGTGACAATGGCTATCCCTCAAAATTGGAGCCGGCGGAGTTGATGTGAGCGGAATGGCTTTTCTAAGCACCGGTGACGAGTAGCAAGTTTTCCCAGCAGAAGTTGTTTTTGTAAACCAAAAGATGCATCAAATGGAGGTGCAACAATGAGACGTGGTGGTGGAATGGGTAGACGAGGTGGCGGCATGCGCCGCAGGTCAATGCATCGACAGAGACGGCAGCATATGCGACGCCGCAGACGGCGGAGAAGAAGACGGATACTGCTGGTTGGTGGTCTGGTTGCCTTTGGCGCTTACAAAATGAGCAAACGGGACGCCAATAGGATCGAGGAACATACCGGTAAGAATCCTGAAGATATGAGCGATCAAGAACTTGAACAGGCGATGAACGACTTGCAGATCGAGAAGCAGTATCGCGATGATAGTGACCAGGAAGTGGCTCAGAGCGGCGACCAGCCGGACTATATGGATGAACTGGAAAGATTGGCCAAATTAAGAGATGAGGGTGTAATCACCAAGGAAGATTACGAGACCAAGAAGCAGCAGCTCCTAGGCATATAGTGCACTGCTCTGATGGGCTGACCAGTTGACTGCTGGTCAGCAAATGTAAGGAGATATTCAATGGCAATTGGACCTATGCAAATGATTGTTGCCGGTTTTGATGGCGACGTGATGGAAAGCAGCGTGATCGATGAGATTTTCGCCGCCAGTTGGAGCGGCGATATCAAACTCATTGATATGCTGGTGATTGAAAAGGACGAAGAAGGGCAGGTGTATGGCGCAGAGCTCAGCGACCTGACCCTGGAAGAAGAAATCCTCTATGGCGCGCTCATTGGCGGCTTGATTGGCCTGGGGGCCGGAGGAGAAGAGGGCGCGGAAGCAGGCGCTGAGGCCGCGGCCGAAATTGTGGCTGAGACCGGCAGCGTGTTCGGCATTACGCCCTATGATGTCAATGACCTCGTTTACAGTCTCCCAGCAGGCTACTCCGGTATCGTGGTGCTGTTTGAACACGTGTGGGCCAGGAAGATTCATGATGCGACGATCGCGGGTGGTGGCCAGGTACTCGGACAGGCGTTGATCGAGCCCGAAGGGTTGGTTCTGCTTGGCGAGGAACTGGAGGCTGCGTTGCAAGCCGCGGCCGTCGTTGAAGCGGCCCAGATTGTTGAGATAGAGGCCGTGTTGGAAGCGGCCGAAGCGGTCGCTCTTGCGGAAGCCGTCCAGGAAGAAGCGGCCCGGCGGGCAATCGCCGCGCTGATTGCGGCGGAGATGATTGAGGAAGCGGCCATCAAAGAAGCCACCCAGGTTGTGGCAGCAGTTCTGGCGGTCGAAGAGGCCGCAGACGAAGAATAGTAAAAGAGGTAAAAAATGAGGGTAAATCAACAACAAGAGGTCCAGGATATCAGGGTACGGCTAACTTCTTGGATCCCGCTCCTTCTGTTGTTGCTATTGGATTGGCACGAGGAATAGTAAGTAGAGATGTACCGCCTGACCATTATCAGCCCGGCGGAAAAACAGATGATGTGATTGGCCTTTTGCAAGAAGCACCCAGGGTCAATCATGTCGTCTGTATGCGCGGGATCGAAGCAGCGTCAGGTAGCGACATAGTATCGACTTGCCCAATCTCTCCTACAACGTCGACAATCAGCTTAGATTGAGTGACGAAGATATGCAGCGATTAGCCTAGGCACTCAAAGAGATTAGCTAAAAGAGAGAACAAATGAGTATCCTTGATTTCAAAACTAAGAACCTGGCAGGAGATCTAGCCTCGGGTGCCATTTCAGCGCTCATTGCGATTCCTGATGCCATAGCCTCGGCAACCCTTGCCGGCGTTAGCCCAACCTATGCGTTTAATGCCCTCATGACCGGAACACCGGTAGGTTCTCTCTTCTCTGGTTCCCATTTCATGAATATCGGTTTGACCAGCGCCATGATGCTGGCCGTGGCCGATTCACTGGCCGGTGTCAGCTCAGACAATTTCTTAACCGCCCTTTTCACCCTGGTTGTCCTCACCGGCCTTATCCAATTGAGTTTAGGGCTCCTGAAGATGGGCAAGTTCACGCGCTTTATTTCGAACACAGTCATGGTGGGCTTTCTCACAGGCGTGGCTGTAGTCGTTATTTTGGGCCAGTTAGGTGACTTCACCGGTTATGAAAGCGAATTTAGCAACACGGTAGCCTCGGCAATTGACACATTAATTCACCCCGGCGAATGGGATATGCCCTCGCTGATAACCGGGCTGGTCACTGTAGCGCTCATTCTCTTGTTAAACCGCACCCGACTCAGAAATTTCTCGGTAGCGATAGCGATGATCCTCGCTTCAGTTGCCGTTGTCGTCCTTGGAATAAGTTCAGTCGAACTCGTTGGCGATACCAATCAAATCAGCGGATCAATTCCCACGCCAGTCTTGCCTGACTTGTCGATGATCCCAGGGTTGGCACTTTCGGCCGTGGCCCTAGCTTTGCTCGGTCTCATTCAAGCATCAGGTGTAAGCCAAAGTATCCCCAATCCCGATGGCGAATATCCTGACGCTTCAAAAGATTTTTCCGGACAGGGTATTGCCAATCTCGTTTCAGGAACGTTCCAGGGCTTGCCTTTAGGCGGATCATTGGGTGGGACGGGCATCATCATGAGCACAGGGGCCAAGTCGCGCTGGGCCAACATTTTTCTGGGGATTTTCGTTGGTGTATTTGTCTTGCTTTTTGCAAACCTGGTCGAATTGGTAGCCATGCCCGCCGTTGCCGCTGTCCTCATCGTTGTCGGCATTGAAATTATCAACATGGAAAGTGTTCGCGATGTCTGGGATGTCGCTCGTTCCAAACGAATAATAATGGTAGTGACATTTGTAGCAACATTGATGTTACCCATTCAGCAGGCCATTATTATTGGCATTATTTTATCCCTCCTCGATTATGTCTATAGTTCTTCCCAACATATCAATCTGTATGCCATAAAGATCACCGATACCGGCGATTTCCGGGAGAGATCTGCGCCAGAAAAGCTGCCGGACAACAGCGTTACGATCCTTCATGCACGTGGTAGCACATACTTCGCCGCCGCGCGCACAATCCAGGATATGCTGCCTTCTGCCAAAGAGTCGCACCGTTCAGTAGTTATCGTTCGTTTGCGGGGGATGGCCGAGGTCGGAACCACGATGATTTCTATCATGGAACGTTATGCGGCCGAACTGCGTGCAAACGGCGGCCGGTTGATGCTATCTGATGTACATGAGAATGTGTTAGCGCAACTATTACGCACGGAAACGATGGAATCTATTCCGGAAGACGCTATCCATATGGCGACGGATATTCTGGGTGAATCAACAAAAGCTGCCTATGCGGCGGCCCAGGAGTGGTTAGCTAAGAGTGTCAGTGAACCAGAAGAGGAGATCAAATAATGAATGATATCCTTGCAGTTATTATGCAGATTTCAGTGCTTGTCTTCGTTGTTACAAGCATGTTGGCCATGGGTTTGAATTTAACCATCAAGCAGATCATCGGTCCTCTAAGTGCTTAGTCTCACAATAGATTATAATTTGATTCAAGGAGGCCAAAATGCCCAAACGAATCAAGTTAAGAACTTTAACAAACGAAGAACGAAGACAGCTAGAAAAGTTTAGCCGTTCGGCAACAGAATCACATCGAACCGTTGAGCGAGCCAAAATGATTCTGCTAGCCTATCAAGGTGTGCCCGTCGAACAGATTGCCAACAAGTTGGACCGCAGTGTGCCAGCTGTTTACCTGCGCCTTAAACGTTTCGGCGAAGAGGGTATCGCCGTCTACAAGATAAGCCAGGGAAAGGTCGCAAACCAACCTATTCGGAAGCAGAACGTGGCCAGATGATCGCCTTAGCTCGAACAGATCCTGACAAACTGGGCTTGCCTTATGGGCATTGGACCCTAGACCGCTTAGTAGACTATTTGCACAACAACGACCAGATCGGCGTCTCCAGGGCACAGCTAGCGCGCATTTTGCAAGCTGAAGGCTTGCGTTGGTATCAGGAAAAGACCTATTTCACCGAACGGCCCGACCCACAGTTTGTGGAAAAAAGGGGGCCATCATAGGCTGCTACACAGAGCCACCACCGCAAACACGTATTATCTGCCTCGATGAAATAGGTCCTGTATCGGCCAAGACCTATCCAGCAAAACGTTGGGCACCTCAGGGCAAAAGACCACCATTGCAACCTGATTACGGCCGCCGTGCGAAAGTGTGGGTCTTTGGCGCTTTCGAACCAAGTACAGGTAAGGCCCTCACTTTGTGTCGAGAGCAACGTCGCGGTCTGGATTTCATCGAACTTCTGGATTCGGTCGTGCAGACATGGCCAGATGGTGAGCTGATATTGATTCTGGACAACCTTTCTATCCACCGCAGTATAAGTGTCCAGCTATGGGCCTTGGCGCATGGACGTGTCCGTTTTCTTTTTCAGCCAACATATGCACCGTGGCTCAATTTAATCGAACCCTGGTGGAAGACATTGCGATCCCTTGCTTTGTCGGGACGCCGGTTTGACGATTTGGCTACGCTTCGTTCTTCAATTGTTAAGAGTACAAATTACTGGAATGAACGGCGCCATCCTTACGTCTGGCGGAAAATATATCGCCCTATCTCAAATCACTTATGAGATGGAGCACTAAGTAATAAGAAAGTGGTTATTTTAGCTTCGGTCACAATGAACTATGCCCTAGTAACAGCGGCAAAGAATTCAAACTTTGCCATGGACGGAGACCTTAGACGCTGTCTGAATCATGGGGCGCAAGAGTGGCTCAATGAGATGAAAGTAATATGCACCGCCTGACCATTATCAGCCCGGCGGATAAAACAGATGACGTGGTTGGCCTGCTGCAAGAAACACCCAAGGTTGATCATGTTGTCTGCATGCGCGGAGTTGAGATAGAGTCCGGTAACGACATGGTATTGGCGCTTGTAGACCGGGAAGCGGCCGATGAGGTGCTGCGAAAGCTACGCACGCTGCTTCATTGGCAGCGTGGAGACGTATCGTTAGTTGATGTTGGCTTGGCCGTACGCGGGGAGAGTGAGCTCTTAGATACACTCGAGGAGGATACGGAGCAGGACATCCTGTCATGGGAGATGGTCCTGGCGCGGGCGCGCGGGCAGGGGCGTTTGACTTCCTGGTATTTAATCTTCATGGCCCTGGCCGGCTTAATCGCCACTGTGGGTCTCGTCGCCGATATCGCGGTGGTCATCGTCGGCGCCATGGCTATCAGTCCCGACCTTGCTCCGGTCAATGCCATTGCCGTATCCCTGACGGCCGGCTTGTTTCGTCGCGCATTGCGCGCGCTGCGCACTCTGCTGATAGGGCTTACGGCAGCCGTTCTGGTGAGCTTGTTGGCTACTCTGTTTTTCAAGGCTGCCGGTATCATCGACAGCGGCGTCGCCTCCGTCAATCCGACATTGACAACATTTGTCAGTGTGATTGACGGATTTACCATCCTCATAGCCCTGGCGGCAGGGGTTGCGGCGATGGTTGCTCTCATTGTTGACCAGGGGCATAATGCCGTAGGCGTGGCGATTTCAGTCACCACGATACCGGCCGCTGCCTATATCGGCGTTGCCCTGGCTGACTTTAACTTGGATCAGGCAGCGGCCGCATTCAGTGTTCTTGCAGTCAACATCTTTTTTGTGACTTTAGCTCAGATCATCACGCTGATCCTGGCCAGGTATTGGCGCCGGTCGAAGCAACGGCAGTAAATAAGTTTGTAGTAACGACTGAAGTCGTCTGCTACCTCTGGATCGCCTATCGCTAAAGCGATTATTACAAACCAAATCTATAAGCTAGTAGCGTCAAACCCTTCAGTCAGCTCGAAAGTGCGGCCGTACGTTGAATAAAGAAACTCACGATAGCAAACAGAAGCGCCTTCGCCGCTTGGCGGCTGTCTTGGTTTCGGTCCTGGCGGTCCTCAGCAGCCTTCTTGCGGTTTGGTTCGGCCGGGCCAGGTCTACAAAGCGACGCGATCTGCCGTTTGATCCCTCGAAACTACACGGACTCTCTGAGGAAGAAGCGGAATCGCGGCACGAAGCCGGTCAGAGCAATCTGCTGGAGACTCATCCGGCATAGGCGCCGCAGAATGAGGCGGTGCGGGTGAATGCATCTTGGTGCCTGAGTAGGCTCACTGCCTACCTGCCATGTTCAGCCAGAGGTTGGAGCCAGCGGGGGTCCCAGGGATGCGTGTTTTAATATGAATGCAGCGATTGAGACAAGTGGCCTTGGCAAGCGGTATGGGGAGGTAACGGCCGTTGCGGATCTCTCCCTTTCTGTTGCCAGAGGTGAAATATATGCGTTTCTGGGGCTTAACGGCGCCGGCAAGACGACGACGATTCGCCTGCTGCTGGGCATGGTGAAGCCGACTTCGGGCGCGGCGACGGTGTTGGGTTCACGGGTTCAGCGGGGCAATCGCCAGCCGTGGCATGAGGTGGGTTACCTGGTCGAGATGCCGCATGCTTATCCTGAACTTTCGGTGCGTGAGAATCTGGAAGCGGCGCGGCGGCTGCGGCCTGGAACGCCGCGGACGGCCGTGGAGCGGGTCATCGATCAGCTGGGTTTGACCGTCTATGCGTCGCGGCGCGCGGGCACGTTGTCCCTGGGTAATGCGCAGCGGTTGGGCCTGGCCAAGGCGCTGCTGCACGACCCCCAGCTGCTGATCTTGGATGAACCGGCCAACGGCCTCGACCCGGCGGGCATTGTTGAAATCCGCCACCTGCTCAGCGAACTGGCGGCGGAGCAGGGCGTCACGGTGTTTATTTCCAGCCATATTCTCGGTGAAGTGGCGCGGCTGGCCGACCGCGTGGGTATCATTCACGAGGGGCGCCTGCTGCGCGAGCTGGCTATTGATGCATTGGAACGGGAGCAGATGCGCCGTCTGGTGATCAGTGCGCGTGATTCGGCAGCGGCACGGGCCGTGCTGAGTGGGGCGGGATTCGCCCCGCAAAATGGGCCGGACAGAGCTATTCATCTGCACGAAGAGACGGCCGTCGCTCGACCTGACGAGATTGCCGCGCTGCTGGTTAACGCCGGGCAGGCGCCGACGATGCTTGTCGTCGAGCGGGAAGATCTCGAACATTATTTTCTACGCCTGGTGGGCATGGCCGGGGAGGAAGCGCCATGAGCAACCTCGAGCAGGCTGTCTGGGTAGAGCTGCTCAAGGCGCGTCGTTCCAGGATGCCGCTGCTGACCCTGCTCGCCTTCTCGCTGGCCCCGCTTGCCGGCGGCTTCTTCATGTGGATCATGAAAGATCCGGCGCTGGCGCAGCGCATGGGCGTGATCAGTATGAAGGCGCAGATTGTGGCCGGCGCCGCCGATTGGCTGACCTTTGTGAGCGTCATGGCCCAGGCGATCGCGATCGGCGGCTTGATTCTCTTCAGCCTGATTGCGAGCTGGATCTTCGGCCGGGAATATGCCGACCATACGATCGGTGATCTGCTGGCGCTGCCGACGCCGCGCGCCGCCATCGTCATGGCCAAATTCGTGCTGCTTGTGTTCTGGTGCGCTGTTCTGACCGTGATTATTTGCTTCATCGGCCTGGGCGTGGGCTGGCTCGTGGGACTGCCGCCGGCGCCGGCCGGCTTGTTCGGGGACAGCATTCTGGCCCTGGCGGGAACGGCCGCTCTGACCATCCTGCTTATCCCGCCTATCGCTTTCTTCGCCTGCGCAGGGCGCGGCTACATGCCGCCAATGGGTGCGGCGATCATGGCCTTGATCCTGGCCCAGCTGGTCGCCGCTGCCGGTTGGGGCGAGCTGTTTCCCTGGTCGATCCCGGCGCTCTATTCCGGTATGGCCGGCCCGGCGTATGCGGACCTGGGCTGGATCAGCTTCGCCATCGTCGTTCTGACCGGCTTGGCTGGGCTGGTGGCAACTTTTGCTTGGTGGGAGCTTGCTGATCAGGCGAATTAATGGCTGCGTGCCTACGGTTCGGCGGCTGACGAGAGGAAACATACTCAAGCAAGTTGGCCTGGATCGAGCTGTCCACGGCGTACACTTCGTGTAGTGAGCCATCCATGAATCAAACGGCGGACGAACCTGCCGAACTCAATAAAAAAAGCGCCTGCCGCGGCAGACGCTTCGGATGAGTGTGCGGCCTTTAGAAGTGGTTCACCTCTGTACGGCGTTGAGGGGGACAAGCTGCCCTTCCGGGCCGCAGACGGGACGATCCTGGATACGACCGGGATTGAGAAACCCGGAGAACCATGCTCCCCAGCGGCCGGCCGCTTCACGGTCGACACTGTAGTAGATCCAGCGGCCGTCCATCTGGTCGCGTCGTGAATGGACCAGCCCCGCTTTCTCCAGCACGCGTAAATGGTGGGAGAGCAGGTTGGGGGCCAATCCCAACGTTTCGCGCAGCTCACAGTTGCAGGAGTCGCCGGTCATCAGTGTGGCGAAGATGCGCAGGCGGTTGGCGTCGCCCAGCGCTTTGAAGACGGCCGTTGAGGCCAGCAGCGCCTGCTCGTCGTTGAAATCTAGCGCCATCGTAGCTGCCTTCTCACTCATGCGGCGACCAGCGCGTCGGTGATCCAGGTGGTGACTTCCGCTTCGCCCGGTACGCGGGCAGCGCAAACGACTTTGTCGTTGATTATCAGGCCGGGCGTGGCCAGGACGCCGTAGGCTTGGATCTTGTCATAGTCAGTCACTTTGCTGATTTCCGCCTCTACGCCGAGTTTGTTGACGGCCGTGTTTACCGTCGCTTCGACTTTTTTGCAGTTTTCACATCCAGCACCGAGTACCATAATCTGTAACATTCGCTTCTCTCCTAGGTAGTAGAAACCGGGTTTTTCCAGTTTCACGACTGTATCACGTCACGAAAAAGACTGGATTCTAGTCAGGGATTATCTCTAATTCAGGTTCGACGATAACGGCCGATTTCAGCGAGTTGGCGATCAGGCTGTATTTTTGCGCCGCCTGCAGCGCTTTGTTGAAGCGCTTTTCGACGACGGCCGGCTGCTCACCATTGGCGGCAAGCTGGATGCGCGGCCACAGGTTGACTTCACTGAAGATTTCAGTGCGGTCTAATTCAACTAGTTTCGTGCCTTCCCCATAACATTCGTAGCTGAGCAGCGTCAGCTTGAAGCGTTTCGCGGCCCAGACGAACATGAGCATGATGCAGCTGTTGACGGCGGCGACGAAGGCATCTTCCGGCGTGAGAACATCGGGGTGACCCTGGGCGTCGGGCGGCGCAGAAAACGCCATCTGTGGGCCGTTGCCCATGGCCACATGTCCCCAATGCTCTCCCTGCCAGGTGACGGTGGTATGGTAGGTAGTGGTGCTGCTCATACCGCCTGCTCCTCTTCACCCCAGAAGTTTCCGTATTCGCGATTCAGCATGTCGCGGTAGGCGTCTTCGTCATCGGCAGGGACAGGATTGTAGATTTTTGTGTGGGTCAGCAGCGCGTCGGTCGTCTGCGGCGACGGTGCCTTGCCCGCTTGTTGGAACTGCTCGAAGATGGCGGGCAGGGCGACGATTGTCACCGGCAGGCCGTTGACCTGCACCGTCTGCACCGGGATACCTGAACCGCAGGCGCAGGTGGCCGCGGTTGGCTGCTGGACGTCCAGCGGGAGCGGCGCATCTTCGATGAATGCTCCCTGGCGGCGGCTCCATTTCTTATCCAGCAGGTCATCCACCGCAGCGGCCGCGCGTTCGGCCGTCTGGCTGACGGCCTGCTGCCCGGCCTCGTTCAGGCGGCGCAGGCCGGCTATCTGGCCAAGGCCCTCTTCGACGGCGATGTCGGTGATGACAAAACTCACCGCTGGTTCGCCAGAATATTCGGCGGTGGCGCGCGCAGCGCAGCGTAGTTCGCAGCCATCAATGGCGATGGTCGGGTAGAAGCGGGCGAAGGCGCGATCACCCTCGCCGCCGGCCAGGAACAGCGGCAGGCAAATCGTCACCGTATCATCCGGCCGCAGCTCTTCCAGAACACGCAGCGCCGCCTGGCGCGTTACCGCGCCTTCGGCGATTTCTTCACCAGAGCAGGCAATAATGCCCACTTTCTTTGCGGGCAGTTTAGGCATTTTCCTCTCCCTCTAATTCATCGACAACGGCGGCGACTTCTTCAGCCAGCACACGGGCAAGCTGTTGGCCCCCTTCATTCAGTTCGCCGATACCGCGCGGTTTTAGTTTGCGATGGCGGCGATAAGCATCCAGCACGGCGAACTCCCTGGCCACGGCGCCCTCGCTCACTTCCACCATCTTAGCAGCGCAGCCCAGGGTGCAGCCGTCAATGGTGATCACCTGGCAGTCAGCCACGGCGGCGCGTGCCTCTTCATCACCCATCACCAACTTTGATAGCGCCACCAACTGCGTGCTTTGTGGGCGCAGCTCTTCAATCACTTCGTAGGCGGCTTCACGGCTGACGGTGCCGTAGGTCTTGCCGATCCCGCTGCAGGGCACGATGATTACTTTCTTGCTGCTGCTCATAAGCCGCCTTCCGCCTGCGCCTGTTCTTTCATATGCGCCAGGTACTGCTCCGGGGTCATCAGCTCCGCTGAGACCGCCGGCCAGTCGCTTGCCGCAAACTTCGCCAGCCAGCCGGCGCCGTAGGGATCCTGGTTGATTATTTCTGCTTCCATTTCCAATCGCTCGTTGACGGCCGTGATTATGCCGCTGACGGGGGCGGGCAGTGCGACGTCCGCTTTGATGGTTTCGATATTGGCGAATTCGTCGCCGGCGGTTACGGCCGTGCCTGCTTCGCTGACATCGGCGAAAGCGACATCACCCTTGTTCTGCTGGAAAAAGTCTGACACACCTACGGTGACTAGATCTCCCTCCGCTTTAGCCCACACACCGGCGGCGTTATAGCAGCGGCCGCCGGCCACCGTGAATGTGAATTTGTCTTGGGTATACGTAAGGCTTTCCGGCATAGATTCTTCCCTTTTCTTCGATAATCGCGCTATTTACTTCAATGATAATTGAAATATCTTTGTGTTGAAGTGACTTCTGTCAGGGGCAGCGGGTGACGAATGTCACTATTTCAATGGGTGTTGAAGTATTGGGGCTGCCGCCGAGCAGACGGCGTCTTGATTGGAGGCAAAACCGCAGAGCGGCAAGGGTGCGGTGGTGGGCTGCGGTCATACAGCTCTGCAACTTTGCTGCTCTGCGGCTCGGCAGTTATTTCTCCCTAGACGATACCTGATGATTCGCGTCTGCGGCGTGACAGGGCATCGATGAGCACGGCTGACAGCAGCACCAGGCCGTTGACCACAAACTTAACGCCGGACGGGAAGCCTAACAGGCCCATGCCGTTCTCGACAGCGGCGATAATCAGGCCGCCGAGCAGCGCGCTCATGACGAAGCCGACGCCGCCAAAGAGGCTGGTGCCGCCGATAACGGCCGCGGCGATTGCGTTGAGCATCAGGTTGCCGCCGCCGGTCGCTGTATCTACTGAACGCAGCCGCGAGGCCAAGATAATGCCGCCGACCCCGGCCATGAAGCTGGTAATCATGAAGACCATGACCCGGATGCGGTTGACATTAATACCGGCGCGGCGCGCCGCTTCCTGATTGCCGCCGACAGCATAAACGTAACGACCGAATTTTGTGCGCGTGGTGATGACGGTCCAAAACAGGAGGAAGAAAAGCACGATGATAAAGACAACGGGGACGCCGCGGTCCAGGTTGGCAAAATAGACGGCGAAGCCAGTCACCAGCGCTACGGCCAAGATCGAAAGAATCATCAAGGATACAGGGCCCGTGGACAAATTTTGTCGCTGTAATGAGCGGTAGCGAGAGATGCGCGAGTAGACAAAGACCGCGTTGGTGACGGCCCATAAAGCCCAGCCCCACTGCGGTGGCAGGAATTTGTTGGCGATACCGACGACGACATCATCCTGGATGATGATCGTGCCCGCCGTCGAATAAACGGTGGTCATGATCAGCACCACGCCGCTCCAGACGAGCAAACCGGCCAGGGTTACCACGAAGGAATGCGCCCCGGTACGCGTAATGATCCAACCCTGCAAGATACCAATAAGGCATGCGGAAAGCAGGGCGATACCAATGGCGACGGGCCACGGTAAGGCGGGGGAGGGCAGGCGCAAGAGCAAGACGGTCATTACGCCGGCGACTGCGCTTACATAGCCGATCGAAAGATCGATTTCGCCGATGAGTAGGACGAATACGACACCAATGGCAATGGTCGTTACGCCGGCCATTTGCAGCAGCAAATTGACAAAGTTACGCGGGCTGAAGAAAAGCGGCTCCAACAGGTAGAAGATAATGCCGATGATCAACAGGCCAACGATGATGGGCAGCGACCCGAGATCACCGACTTTGACGCGCCGCCACCAATCGGCAAGCACATCACTGACGGTTTCGTCGGGCGATTCGGCAATTACCACACCGGCGACCTCGGCCGTATCCTGTTCGACTGACGCGGCGTAGGCGACGGCCTCCTGAAATTCTTCTGACGTACTGATTTCTTCGTTCTTTTCTTCGCTCATGCTACTTCCTCTTCCATGCCGGGAACATGGCTCAGTGTCCCGGCAGTTATTGCGTGGACGACTTCCTGTTGGGTTGTCTTATTTGACTCGAATTCAGCCACTTTATGGCCGAGCCGTAGAACAGTGATCCGGTCAGCCACCTCAAAAATATCATGCAGGTTGTGCGAAATGATAACCACGCCAAGTCCGCGATCAGCCAGCCGCCTGACTAGGGCGAGTACCTGGTGCGTTTGCGCGACGCCGAGAGCGGCCGTCGGCTCATCCAAAATAACCAGGCGCGAGTTCCACATAACCGCTTTGGCCACAGCGATGGCCTGTCGTTGGCCACCGGAGAGACTGGCCACCTGCTGTCGTACGGAACGAATCGTGGTTACAGAGAGTGAATCCAGGGTTTCCAGTGCGGCTTGTTCCATGCTGACTTCATCAAGCATGCGCAGCTTGCTGGTCAGTTCACGCCCCAGGAACATATTGTTGACGACGTCGAGATTGTCAGCGAGCGCCAGATCCTGGTAAACGATCTCGATGCCTAAAGCTGCCGAATCTCGCGGCCCGTGGACCTCTACTTTGCCGCCATCCATGTAGATCTCGCCCGTATCGAAGGGGTAGATACCGGCAATCCCTTTGATCAACGTTGATTTTCCGGCGCCGTTGTCGCCAACCAGCGCCATTACTTCACCCGCCCTGGTTTCGAAATCAACATCGGTTAGGGCCTGGACGGCGCCAAAATGTTTTGTAACTCCTTTCAATTGTAATAGTGGAGCATCGGCCATAGCTTTCTCCTATACTAAAGTGATCTTATGTACAAAATAGGACGAGGGTAATCAGGCGCCAACGGATCTGTCTACGGGGCCTTCGTGGAGTTCAGGAAAAATAGTGTGCTGCCTCTCCTCACAAATCTACCTATCCTCGTGGGTGATTGAGTTTCCTAAGAAACCATTAATCAAAGTTGGTGGATTATATACAAGTTGCCCATATTCCCAAAAGATAGATACAACCTTTTGCCAACGGCGTGGGCCAATCCAGGCGCCGCCTGCCGGCATGAGCGGCGCCGCCAATTGATTTAATGAGGCAAGGAAGAAAACCAGCGGGTATAATGACGGCTGCTGTTTTCCCTTGTGGAGGCGGCGTAATCGAAATGAGTAGGGTGAAAAGGGTGCGGAACAGTGAGTGAAAAAGATAACAAGAGGGTGACGACATGGCTTTTTGTCGTCTGTGGCCTGATCATGTTTATGGTGGTGTTGGGTGGCTATGTGCGCCTGACCCGTTCAGGATTGTCCATGGTGGAGTGGGAACCGGTGCGTGGGATTATTCCGCCTATCGGCGAGCAGCAGTGGCAGGAAGAGTTCGCCAAGTATCAGGCGACGCCGGAATTCAAGATCATCAATAAAAATATGACGCTGGAAGGGTATAAGAGTATTTTTTACCTGGAGTATATCCACCGCCTGCTGGCCCGTTTTGCGGGGCTGGTCGTGGTTATTCCCCTGTTTTACTTCCTGTTTAAAGGGATCATTCCCTGGCGTAAGTCGGCCGTTTACCTGGCCATCGCGCTGCTGTTCGCTTTGCAGGGGGTCATGGGCTGGTATATGGTCAGCAGTGGCCTGCGTGATGTGCCGGCGGTTAGTCCTTACCGGCTGACGATCCATTTGCTCCTAGCGCTGTTTCTGCTGGCCATGACGCTGTGGATGGCTCTGAACCACCTCTACCGCTTCCCGAAGAAGGTTGATGGCGCAGCCAGCTCCTCCCCGTTTATCGTTTCCGTGCTGGTGATTGGGGTGCTCGTCTTGCAGATTTCTTATGGTGGCCTGGTGGCGGGGATGAAAGCGGGACATGTTTCTAATACGTGGCCGCTGATGTTCGGCCGTTTGATCCCGTCCAATCTGCTCACTTACCTGGAACCGTGGTGGATGAATTTGCTGACCTCGCCGACAACGGTCCATTTTATTCACCGCTGGCTCGCCTTTGGCGTACTGTTGGCGGCGATTTATATGTACTGGGTGACCCGCAAGCGCGGCTATTCAGAGAGTGTGCACAAGGCGATCCTGTGGCTGATAGCCCTGGTCGGCGCGCAGATCGCGTTGGGCGTCAGCGTTATCTGGTTCAATGTGCCGCTGGTCCTGGCCCTGTCACATCAGGCTGTCGCCCTTTTCCTGTTTGTGGCGATCATCTTCATCAACTACCGGCTGGTGCACGAACCGCTGCCCTATCCGGGGGAATTAGAGCCACAGTTGGAATTAACGGCGGCGTAAGCAAAGCGAGGACAGCTCCGTAAATGAAGCAATCGATTGTCCATATTGCCCTGGTCGTTCGCGACTATGACGAGGCTGTCTCGTTTTATACTGAGAAATTGTCCTTCACCCTGATTGAGGACAGCTACCAACCTGAGCAAGATAAGCGTTGGGTCGTCGTCGCCCCACCAGGTTCCAGCGGCACGAGCTTGCTGCTGGCAAAAGCATCCAATGAAGCGCAGGAAGCGTTTGTGGGCAATCAAACCGGCGGCCGTGTATTTCTTTTCCTCAACAGCGATGATTTTTGGCGTGATTATCATGAGATGGTGGCGCGCGGCATCCATTTCGTGCGCGAACCAAAAGTTGAGCCTTACGGTACCGTGGCTGTCTTCGAGGATCTGTACGGAAATTTGTGGGATCTGCTGGAACTGACCAACGGGCCAGACAGCTGATTTTGAGCGGCATGCGCATGGTATCAAGCGTCTATCAAGAATTAGCTGCCCTATTAGATGATTTGCGGCGTGATTACCCGCATTGGCAGGAGCGGGAAATCGTCTCCCAGCTTCGCCGCTCGATACCGGAATACAACCAGGGGATTTGGCGCGTGGCTATGCCCTTCAACCGCGGCGAGACAGAGCTCGCGGAGCGCCACAGGGCCCGTTTTGAGCAGCTGCGACATGAGGCGATCCGCGGTGAACAGCTGGATCTGGCGCATGTTATTACCTCAATCGATGTCCGGCAGAGTGTTGATATTATCCGCGATGCTTATGCCAGTTGGGCCGGCGACCTGGGCACGCATGTACTGGCCAACTTCACGCGGCAGGCACCGGTCGACGTCGGCAGTGAGGACTCCCTAGCCGGACTGGAAGATCTACATGGTGACCTTGACGGCGACAATATCGCCACCCATATGCCGGCAGGAGAACCTGTGGCGGCGTTGGTGGCCTACTATCATGGTGATGATGCGTTCATGAACGGCGTCACTGTGCACAGCCGCTACCGGACGTTCGCCCGCGATATGGGCCTGCTGGACGACAGCGGTGATTTCAGCGCCAACAGCGAGCAGATGCGGCGGGTTCTGCACGGCCGTGTTCGTGAATTTATTGAGCTTGATGAAATCGATCGCGACGTCCGCAATCCGCTGAAGCTGCTCAAGGAATTTTTCGACGCAGACGAGCAGGCGCAAATCGGCAAACTGCTGGACAAAGCGATCGATCAATTTCTGGCCATAATCGCCGCCGGCGTCGCCCGTGAACGCGGCGAGGTCTGACAGCCTCTTTTTTCTCTTTTCTGACCAGCAAAAGACGTTGCTTTCGGCCGTGGGAGCGTTTCTAAGCGCATTTTTGTTCCAGCGTGGCGGTTTGTGGAGAGTTTTGCAGCGAAGCGCCGGTTTGATTTTATGAATAAGTGAATCCCGCTCAAGATCGAGTAAAATCACTTCATTGCAGGTGGGAATGCAGCATCTTAACCATTGGCGACGGTTAATGGTCACCCAGCAGCAGCCAGCTTCTGGTTATTCGATACAAATGATAATAGGAGATCTTTATCGATGAATACCTCTTCTAGAAAGACGCCTTCGGGAATAAATCACCAACGCACTGCGAAAACCCCTGAAGCTTTTCGCGATCTGCTTGAGAACAATCTCTATTACACGTTGGGTTCGACCGTGCAGTCCGCCAGCAAACAGGATATTTACATGGCGCTGGCCCATACCGTGCGCGACCATCTGATCGATCGCTGGCGACGTACGTCAGACGTGCAGTATGAGGCCAACCCCAAATTCGTTTATTACCTGTCGGCCGAATATCTACTGGGCCAACAGCTTACCCAGAATATGCTCTACAGTGACACCTGGCAGCTGGCACTGCAGCTTGCCGACGATATTGAGCTTGATATCACGGAGTTGATCGACCTTGATGTGGAGCCTGGTTTGGGAAACGGCGGCCTGGGCCGTCTGGCAGCCTGCTTCCTTGATTCGCTGGCTACCCTGGATATCCCCTGTGTCGGCTACGGCATTCGTTATGAGTACGGGATCTTCAAACAGTCGTTTGAAGATGGCTGGCAGGTAGAGAGCCCCGATGATTGGCTCTTCCTGGGCGATCCGTGGGAGTTTGTGCAGACGGACGATATGTTTGAGATTGGCCTGGGCGGTTATACGGAGAGTTATGCTGACGGGCAGGGCCGCTACCGCGTGCGCTGGGTTCCGTCGGGGCGTGTGCTGGGCGAACCTTACCATATCCTGGTGCCTGGCTATGGTACAGAAACAGTCAATATGCTGCGCCTGTGGCGAGCCCGGGCGACCACAGAGTTTGATTTCCAGCTCTTTGACACGGGAGATTATGCGCGCGCTGTGGAGCAAAAAGTATACTCGGAGAATATCAGCAAGGTGCTCTATCCCAACGACAGTACCTATCAGGGCAAACGCCTGCGTTTGGGCCAGCAGTATTTCTTCGTTGCCTGCTCACTGCGCGACATTATTCACCGCTTCCAGAGGCGCAACAGCGGCTGGGACAGTTTTCCACAGAAGGTCGTCATCCAGCTAAACGATACACATCCAGTGATCGGCATTCCCGAATTAATGCGCATTTTGCTCGACGACCAGGGGCTGAGTTGGGATCAGGCGTGGGCGATTACGAATAAAACCTTCGCTTACACCTGCCATACCTTGCTGCCGGAGGCGCTGGAAAGATGGCCGATCAGTCTCTTTGAACAACTGCTGCCGCGCCATTTGGAAATTGTCTATGAGATTAACCGCCGCTTTCTGAACGAAGTTCGCGAGCGTTACCCTGGTGATGAGGCGCGCGCCAGGCGCATGTCGATCATCGAGGAAGGCGGGGAACGCCAGGTGCGCATGGCCCATCTGGCCAGCGTTGGCAGCTTTTCCATCAACGGTGTGGCGGAACTGCAGTCGCAGCTGCTGCAGGAGAACACCCTGCGTGATTTTGCCGAGATGTGGCCGGAGAAATTCAATAACAAGACGAATGGCGTCACGCCGCGCCGTTTCATGCGTCTGGCCAATCCGCTGCTCTCCGACCTGATCACCGCTACCCTGGGCGGCGATGAGTGGATTCGTGATCTCGATCGCCTGCGCGGTTTGGAAGCGTATGTGGATGATGCTGAGTTTCGCCAGATGTGGCGTGATGTCAAGCTGCATAACAAAGAGCGGCTGGCCGCCTATATCGGGGAGCACAACCAGATCGAAGTGGACAGCAGCTCAATCTTCGACATCATGGTCAAGCGCCTGCACGAGTACAAACGGCAGCTGCTCAAGGCGCTGCACATCATCACCCTCTATAATCGTATCAAGGCTGATCCGGAGATGACGCTTGTGCCACGCACCTTTATTTTCGGCGCGAAGGCGGCTCCGGGATACCAGATGGCGAAATTGATCATCAAGCTGATCAACAATGTTGCCGAGGTGGTTAACAATGATCCCGAGGTAGACGGACGTTTGAAGGTGGTCTTTCTGGAGAACTTCAATGTCACCCTGGCTGAAAAGATCTATCCCGCGGCGGATATCTCGGAGCAAATTTCCATGGCCGGCAAGGAGGCTTCGGGGACGGGCAATATGAAGTTCGCACTCAACGGCGCGCTGACAACCGGCACACTGGATGGCGCCAATGTTGAGATTCGTGAACGCGTGGGGGAGGATAATTTCTTCCTCTTTGGCCTGACCGCGCCGGAAGTAACCGCGCTCAAGCAGAATGGTTACCATCCCCTGGATTACTATCACAATAATCCGGAACTGAAAGCGGCGATCGACAGCATATCTCTCGGTGTCTTTTCTGGCGGGGATAAAGAATTGTTCAAGCCTATCGTGGATTCGCTGCTCTATCATGATGAGTATCTAGTCTGCGCCGACTACCAAGCCTATCTCGACTGCCAGACGCAGGCATCACAGGCGTATCTCGATCAGGAACAGTGGACGCGCATGTCAATCCTAAACAGTGCGCGCTGCGGATTCTTCTCTTCTGATCGTTCCATGCGCCAATATGCGGGGGATATCTGGGAGGTAGAACCTCTGGCGGTGAGCTAGTCAGGGAGTTGAAATCCGGTTGGTCTACCCATTCTTCTCAGAACACCGCTGCATCCTGCCATAGATCCAATACCATCACGGCCGTTCGCTGGGCACGCTGCGCACCTGGGCCGGAGAAAACGAAACATGAAGCTGATTCTTGTACGACATGGCGAAACAGATTGGAATAATGAGCGACGCTATCAAGGGCAGCGCGACATTCCGTTAAACAGCAAGGGCGAGTGGCAGGCGCGGCAAGCTGCAAGGGCGCTCGCCGGTGAACCTATTGAGCGGCTGGTGAGCAGCGATTTGCGGCGCGCCCGCACGACGGCAGCGGCAATCGCCGCTGCCTGCGGCGTCCCGCTAACGACCGACAGGCGTCTGCGCGAGATCAGTTTTGGATCATGGGAAGGGTTGGCTTACGATCAAATCATTGAACAGGATGGTGACAGCTACCGGCGTTGGAAGGAGAACCCTACAGCGCACCCGCCGACAGGCGGCGAGACGCTGGACATCACCAAGCGCCGCGTGTTGGCTGCCTGGCAAGAGATCAAGGAGCATGAGGTGGGAACGATTATCGTGGTGTCCCACGGCGGCACGCTGCGCGTTTTGCTGAGCCATCTACTGCAACTGCCGCCCGAATCTTTCTGGGAGCTCAAGTTGGATAATGCCAGCCTGTCCAGCGTGCAAATCAATCATGCCGGCATAGTGCTGGATAGTTTGAACGACGTCCAGCATCTGCAAACAGATTTGCAGATGCGCTAGAAACGAGATCGATGAGCATACCGATGAATCATAGGTATGCTTGTGATTCCGTCAAAACTCAAGGGCCGTGCAGCAGTCCCTGGTCGTGATGGGCCGGCAGTCTTCTCCAAGATTAGTTTAACAGTCCCACGATTGAACGGCCGATACCGCTTGACCCACCGGTAGCCAACAGTGCTTTCTTCATAATAGCCCATCTCATGATAGGTCTTTTCTGTACAGTCGTTGTAACTGCTCTGCTAGTTCAGGTTGGGCAAGTCTTTGAGGGGCCGGGTCAGGAATAATCTCAATTTACCACTGTCCCGTTACTTTTTCTGCAGATCGGACACTTAATGAATGTAGCCTATGATTGTGCTTCTACCTAGGTGAGCAGCTGAAATAGGAGAAGCCACCTGACCGGGTTTTGATGGAAGACGAAATGTGGGCATGGATATGAGCCAGGAGAAATCAACTATGACGCGATCCTCGATGAAACAACGATTCGGTTCTTGGGCCGCCGAGGGACGGCCGTTCTGGCTGCTAGGAATTATCTTTTCCGCAGGTTTAGGCGCTGTTGTACTATTGCCCTTTGTTGAAGGGGAAAACACGGTGTTAGCTGATGCCGGCGACATGCAGGCAGCACGGGAAACTTTTCCACATATCGTAGGCACCAGATTAGACAGCTGTAATCTCTGCCACACCGGTACGAAGTGGGCGCTCAATGACTACGGCCGCGATTACAAGCAGCAAGGCCGCGATCTGGTGGCCATCAATACTTGGGACTCCGACAACGATGGATTTGATAACATTGAAGAAATAGAGGCCTTGTCGTTTCCGGGGGATGCGTCTGATGTGCCGCCGCCAGCGCCGACGCCAAGCCCGGAACCAACCGTGAGCCCCGAACCACCGCCTGTCGTCGAAACGGATCGCGTGTATTTGCCTGTCATACTCGGAGATTGAAAGGGTTGAGGAAAAGAAAATGACTCAAAGAATTGTGATCGATCCCATAACGCGAATCGAAGGTCATTTGCGCATTGAAGCAGAAATAGACGGACAGGGTATGATAACCAGCGCATATTCATCCGGAACCATGGTGCGGGGTATTGAGCGCATTTTGCGCGATCGTGACCCACGCGAAGCGTGGGCCTATGCCCAGCGCGCCTGCGGCGTTTGCACGCTGGTACATGCCATTGCTTCAGTTCGTGCCGTCGAAGATGCTCTGGCTATCCAGATCCCGGTCGCGGCCAACCATATCCGCAATTTAATGATCGCCCAGCAATATGTCCATGACCATGTGATGCATTTCTATCATTTGCATGCTTTGGATTGGGTGGATGTTTTGAGTGCGCTCAAGGCTGATCCAGCAGATGCGGCCGCGCTGCAGCAGCAAATCTCCCTCTGGCCAAACAATACAACCGCCTATTTCAAAGATGTTCAGACGAAAGTGCAGGGCATTGTCGATAGCGGCCAGCTTTCCCTTTTTGCTAACGCTTATTGGGGCCATCCAGCCTACAAGTTACCCCCAGCTGTCAATTTGATGGCGGTTGCCCATTATCTGGAAGCGCTTGATTGGCAGGCGCAGGCGACGAAAATCCACACAATCTTCGGTGGTAAGAATCCCCACCCCAATTTTCTGGTTGGCGGCGTGCCGTTGCCCATTGATATGAACAGTAAAACCGCCCTCAACGGAGAGCGCCTGGGCATAATCAGTGATTCTATCGACTACATTCTTCGCTTCGTCGAGCAGGTTTACTGGCCCGACCTGATGGCCATTGCCCCTTACTATCTTGATTACGCCTCCTTCGGCGAGGGAGTGGGAAATTTCCTGACCTGGGGAGAATTCCCTGCAGAAAACATCAATGACCATTCCGGATTCCTGGTCCCTCGCGCATTGATCCTGGACCGAGATTTGGACAATGTGCTTGAGCCTGACCCGCTAGACTTTGAACAGATGCAGGAATTCATTACCCATTCCTGGTACCGGTACAATGGTGGTGACCACAATGGTTTGCATCCGTGGGAAGGCGAGACGGAATTGAATTTTACGGGCCCGCAGCCACCTTATGATTACCTGAATACGCAGCAGAAATACTCATGGTTGAAGTCGCCGCGCTGGAATGGAAAGCCAGTAGAAGTTGGTCCGTTGGCGCGCGTGTTGGCACTGGTGGCTTCGGGTAATGAGGAAACGATAGCACTGGTCGAGGAAGTGCTTAGTTCACTGGATATACCCTTGACTGCCATTTATTCGACCCTCGGACGTACGGCCGCACGCGCAATTGAAACCAGGGTGTTTGCCAACGCTATGCGCGGCATGTATGATGACCTCGTCGCGGAAATTGATGCCGGACGCACTGCTACGTTCAACGACGAAAAATGGGAACCGATCACCTGGCCTACTTCCGCTCGCGGCTTTGGATTTTCTGAGGCGCCGCGCGGAGCACTGGGACATTGGATCGTGATAAAAAATGGTGTAATCGACAATTACCAACTGGTTGTGCCCACCACCTGGAACGGTTCGCCCCGCGATCATTTAGATCAACCGGGGGCATATGAAGAGGCCCTGGTGGGCACAAAATTGGCAAAACCGGAATGGCCTCTGGAGATCTTACGCACGATTCATTCTTTCGATCCGTGCATGGCGTGCGCAATCCATCTGGTTGACGGCAAGGGTATTTCGCTGGGGGAAGTGGCCACGGGGTTGAGTGTTTGCGTTTCTTGATCGAGAACGGCACAGAGGAACGTTTACTAGAATTATCAGAGGATGAAATGAATCAGAAAACGATTTATGAACATATCCGACAGCAAGGATATTCGCGACGTGACTTCTTGGCAATGTGTACCGCTCTGGCGGGAACCATGGGATTTGGCCTTGTACCCCCCCTGAGGGCAAATGGCGACGACACCGGCACCATTCAGGTAGACGGCCTTTCGAAGTTGGTCGCAAATGCGCTGGAAAATAGACCTCGCCTGCCAATCATCTGGTTGGAAATGCAGGACTGCGCCGGTTGTACGGAAGCATTCACGCGTTCCCAGTCGCCAACGGCCGTCGATCTGGTCTTGAATCAGATCGCTATTGAGTATCATGAAACATTGTCGGCTGCTGCTGGTTTCCAGATTGAACAAAACAAACAGGCGATTATGGAGGAGTTCCGGGGTCAATATCTCCTGGTAGTTGAAGGCAGCGTACCCACCGCTGACGGCGGCGTCTATTGCACAATTGGTGGGCGCACGGCACTCGATCATCTGCATGAGGCGGCGGACGGCGCGGCGGCTGTCATAGCCGTCGGTAACTGCGCCGCTTTCGGTGGTATCCCTAAAGCGGACCCAAACCCCACGGCTGCAAGAGGTATCGGGGAAGTCCTGCCTGCAAATAAGGTGGTAAATGTGCCTGGTTGTCCTGCCATTCCCGAAGTAATTACCGGCCTTATCACCTATTTCATTGTCTCAGGTAAGATGCCGGGGCTAGATGAACTCAACCGGCCGAAGAACTATTACGGCCGTACCATCCACGATCGTTGTTTGAGACGGCCGTTCTTCGACGCTGGACAGTTTGCTGGCTCTTTCGACGATCACGGCGCCAAGAACGGTTGGTGTCTTTTCCTTTTGGGCTGTAAAGGCCCCACGACACATAATTCTTGTGCCAAGCTGAAATGGGGTAAGGGGCTTTCCTTTCCCATAGAGTCCGGCCATCCATGTCTTGGCTGCTCCGAACCTGATTTCTGGGATGCGGGCGGCTTTTACGAAGAAACGCGTAAATATTATCGCACCTATACGCCGCTGGTAGCCAAGCCCGGAGACGAAAGTTGATGCGAAAGATTGTTCTCGGCCTCGGAAACACGCTGCAGTGTGACGAAGGGTTGGGTGTTCACGCGCTTGAAAAATTGGCAGCCAAATCCGGCAGCGAAAACTCGTTTGAGTATATCGATGGTGGTGTGCTGGGATTTCGGCTCTTGCCTTATGTTGAGGAAGCAAGCCATCTATTGATTCTAGATGCTGTCGACGTCGGGTCGAAGCCGGGCACGCTTGTCGAATTGGGCCGAGAGGCTATCCCTCTTTATGCCGGGGTCAAATTATCGCAGCACCAGGTAACGTTTCAGGAAATTCTGGGGTGGGCCAGCGTTCGCCAGCGATTGCCTGCCAATCTTCACTTGTTGGGAGCTCAGCCAGCGGATCTCTCCGTCGGCACGACTTTGAGCCCGATTATTCAGGAGAGGATAGGCCAGATCGTCCATCGAGCCGAATGCGTGCTGCGGGATTGGGCATGATCGATCAGATCGCTGTCTACAATGCAGCTTCTCTGTTCCATATACAGGTTAACGTTTAGTCATCCTCATATGTTTCGCCTTCCTCATGCTCATCGGTTTCCTCTGTCTCAACTTGCTGCCCTTTGTGCTCAGCGTCGCCGCCTCCGACGGCCATTAGGCCTCGAGCTAATGCTGCTTTTTCAATGTTGGACAGCCGGGCTTGCGGGTGAGTAATGAGATAGGAAGCCAGGGGCATTTCACCTTCGTAAACGACTTCGGCCATTTCTTCCCCTTCTTCGCCATCGCGATGGCCGCTTCCCCACTCTGAAAAATTCAAATACTGCCGCCCTTCATCCACATGGTGCTGCACCATCCAGGAAACGGGGGCAACATGGCTGTACCATGGCCACACAGTCTGGTTGCTGTGACAGTCGTAACAAGCGCGTTCAGCCAGCTCTTTCGTTTCAAGGCTGTCCCAGGCGGGTTCTCTAATGACCGGTGGTTGGGTGTGATTTCGGCCGTATGGCAGTAGTTGAATCAGTAAGAAACCAGCTGCAATTATGGTTAGAGAAATAAATATGGCTTTACGCATCAAATCACCTCAAATTGCGTTCAATAGAGATGCCCTAGTATAGCCGCACTCTGGCAGCTGAGGCTCAGCGAAGGTCTAAGGAATACTATTAGATAGGTTGGGTTCAACAGCGAGATCACCCGCTTCTATCAGCCTGACTATGCGCCGGATGAAGCCTTTCGTTCCCTCGCTGACAAACTTCTCAGGCGGTCCCGGCTTTTTCTTGGTGCATAGGACAGTATCCGGTAGTAGAGCAAGAACAAAGAGATGCCGCCAGTAGCCAAATAGAGCGCCCTCATCCCCAGAGTGCCGCTGTCACTACCGGCTTTCACGCCGTGCAACAAAGCGATCAGGAATGCCAAATAGGATAGATAATGTAAGCTTCGCCAAACCTTCTGCCCGATTTGTTTGCGAACATAAAAGCTGGCGGTGATAGCCAGGAACAGGTAGAAAGCCAGTGACCCCAATCCTGTCCAAAGAGGTTCGTAGGAACTCGTGAAGGGGACAAGCAGCTGCCAAATGTCAAAGCCGATATAGGTATCACCGAGTAAGGCCACCGCATGGAAGGCCGCAAAAACGACGCCCAGTATGGGCAGGTACTCGTGGAGCGCAAAGGCTGCCGGGATGTTTACGTAGCCCTTGGTAACTTTACTGCTCATCACGATCCCCCAGCACGTCGCCAGCCACAGCAAAATATAGGCGACGACGCCACCAGCGCGCGCCACATACCAATATGCCTGGCTGCCAGCCTCTAGTGGAAGACCCATAACCTGCATTTGTTCGCCCAAAGTGTGGCGAAGCAATGAAGGGAGGCCTCCGGCCAAGCTCTGGCTGATAAGGCTGAGCTGGTCCTGGTCGCCGGCTTTACCTGCCAGAGCGAAGAGCAGAATCACCAGCAGAACGCCACCAACGGCACCTCCGCGCAGCAGTCGTTGTTTGTCCTCTTCTGCACTCTGATTTCTTTTAGACAGCATGTCGATATGCCTCCTTCTTGTCGAGTTGGATTATAGGGATCTGTTTTCTAGCTACCTTTGCTTGTATTGCCCCCGCCACCTCCACCATTGGAGGAAGCCTTGCTTGGTGGCGGCGGTGGTGGTGGGACATATTCCGGTACAGTGGGCAGTGGGGCCAGAGTCGGCAATGGAGCTGCGCTGGGCATCGTTGATAGACCAAAGGAATCGTCCGGATCCTGGGCTATCTGGACCGGCGCATCTTGCACTGCCCCCGCCGGCCCACCGACCGCCAGGGTAGGTAAAGGCTTGATCTGCAAACGGGGGATCTCGGCAAGCGGCTGGATTGCCGGCCAGGGCGTGGGTGATGGTGGGACTGCCGTTGGCGCCAGGTCGAGATCCTCCTCGACAATGATATTTTCGGCGGAAGCGGTCTTCTCCATATTGCCGATGATATTCCAGCCACCGACGATCCCGATCACGCTGACTGCACCCGTCGTGATTTTGTGGCTGGTGGTCACTTTGTTAGTTTTTTTCTGACTGCTCATATTTCTTACTCCTAAAGAACCAGAAATCATTTTCCGGGACTTTGATGGTTCTAGAAGCCTGAAGACAGCTTCTACGTTTTAGCGGTTTCTTAATAGCCGGAAGGATCTATTCGATTGAGGTATTGATCCATTCGGCTGGTTACATGAATCTCGCTGGTTGTGGAAAAAAGCGCTCCTTCAACATCCGGCAGAGCTTCCAGGAAGGCTAACCCTTCCTCAACGCCTAATATGAGGGCCGTCTTGGCGAATATCTCGGCGGTAAATACCCGTCCGGCAATAACTGAGACAGAAATAACATCTGTCTCTGCCGGACGGCCGGTGCGCGGATCTATCAGATGATGCTGCACGATTTCATTTTTTACCCACCGGCGTCTGGCTATGGTTGAAGTCGCTGCTGCGTGATGGTCCAGCGACAGTGAAGCATAGTTCAGATCTTGGATGCATGGGTGGGCAAGATGGACCTCCCAGCCTCGATCGCTGCCGGATGTTCCATACGCATACAGATCCCCTCCCGCATTCAGCAGGAAATGTCCTTGCCCGCAAAGCTCGTCGGTAACGCGGTCTACCGTCCAGCCCTTACCCATACCTCCGAGATCTATTTGCAGACCGGCAGGGTGGCTTATCATCTGTGAAAAGGGATCCAGATCAAGGTGACGATAGTTGTACCCGGTCAGAATCCCATCTGATTCGGCTGCCATAGTGGGTAGAAATTCAATAGGGTCATTGAACAGTGGCCTCTGATTGACTACCGCTCCAAACGTGCGATCGTATCCAGCCTCTTCCAGGTAGAAGAGGATCGTCGGATCGTAAATGCCGCCGGTCTGCTGGGCTGCCCAGAGCGCCGCCTGTACCGCGGCAAAAAAGTCTGGGCTGGCGAGAAAGGCGGTTCGCTGACAATCGTTAAAGCGGGACAGCTCGCTGTCCGGCCGAAAGCGAGACAGCAGCTGCTCAAAGTAACGGAAAGATTCCTCAACGATCTGTACTAACCTTTCTTGCCCAGGCGCAGCTATTGAGATTTGAATATCCGTGTTCATAGCCCGAAACCTGTGCTGTTGCCATTCCCAACGAGCCGCTTCGCCGTTGGTGGATTGTTTAGTCATCATCATGATCGTCATCGCCGTCTTCGTGATCCTCATCGTGATCGTCATCATCGTGATCGTCATCGTCGTGGTCATCATGATCGCTGTCATCATCATGGGAATCGGATGACGAACCGCCACCTCCGCCACCACTGGACATAGCGAGCGCCTCTTGGGCGGCGATTTGCTCGTAGGCCTGCTGTAATTGGGCGTAGACCATTTCAAGCTCTGCCCGTATCTGTGAATCTTGATAGACCAGTCCGTTTTGCAGACCCGTCATTTCTTCCTGAAACGTCTGGTCCGCGGCCTCAATCTCTCCCTGGATGCCCGCAGCCTCCGTTTGCAGCGCTTCAACGCGCTCTGAAGCATCGACCAGTTGAGAATTAGCCTCTGCCAGACGATCGTCGAGGGCCGCAAACTGTTCCTTGTAGGTCTCGTCCAGCGTTTCTATCGCCAACTGACGCTGAGCCAGCTGGTCTTGGAGAGCAAGTTCTCTCCTGGCTAAGGCCGCTTCAAACTCACTTAGCTCTTGACTGGTTGTATTGTCCACTACCGTAACAGGAGCCGGAGCTCCCGGGCCATCATTGGCCTGTACTTCGCTAAAGAAGGATAGAATTAGAAGAGCACCTGTAATCATGCCGGTAAGCACACCGGCGCCGATCAATGCTGTTTTTCGGGACATGTTATCTCCTCTCTCACTGGCCGAGACGGGCAAGCGCGTCATTAAGTTTGACATTTGCCTCATCCAGTTGGGTTTGTAGTTGTTCGATATTGACTTGATATTGGTAATAAGCTTGCTGGCGCTGCCCTTCGTAAGATGCAGTGCGTTCAGTTTGAGCAACTAGAAGCTGGTCAATCTGCTCCTGCAAAACAGTTTCCTGCTCCTGCAGATGGCCCAACTGTTCTTCGCTGGTGACAATCAACCAGCTCAATTCTTCTACCTGCAAATCATAGGTGATCTGGCGGTCAATGAGTTCCGTATCCAGCTCTGTGAGCTGCGCCTGGAGTAATGTTTCCCGGGCTTGATAGGCAGCCTGAACAGCCGCCACATCAGGAACAATAGTCGTTTGTTCAACCAACGGCGGTGTATTTCCACTGTCAGCAGGGGGTTCCGCTTTAGCAGCTAGTAGGAAATTTGAAGCGCCAATGGTTATGAGAATGACGGCCGTCATACCGACGGCGAGAATTGCCCCAAGATTTTTCATAGTTCTATCTCCTTTCTACGCCTGTCGAATCTTTTGCCTCGCGATGGCGTCAGTCTATTAGTGACAGAAGCTGCGCAAAAGTAACGGGTGAAAATGGGACTCCAATGAAAACTCAAGTCGATTGGGAGCTGTCCAGCATCAATATGTATCTTTCCGCGTTACTTTTTCCGCTGTTTGGTCACTTAATGATCAAGACCGCAACAATATTGGCGAAGGTCTGTGACCCAGATGGGGAAAGAGCGTAGATGTGTCTATTGTTGGCGGTCCGCCGGCACACCTGCCCACCATCGTTTACGGAGAACTAATTGGAGCTCTGGACAGATAGACGGCCGGGAGCGTATCATTAAACTGTGGTAGATGAGCTCAACCTGCTCAAACGAGCGCAGACGCTAGATGAAGAGGCATTATCGGAGATACATGATAGGCATTATCAGGGTATCTACCGCTATTTCTCGTTTCGTATGCCCGATTCCCAAACGGCCGAAGATCTAACGAGTGAGGTCTTCCTGCGTTTCCTCAAGGCTATTCGTGATAGACAGGCGCCACCGAATACGATCCAAGGCTGGCTCTTTGGTGCGGCCAGAAACGTTGCCCGAGAATATTATCGCCGGAGTAAAAAAATGGAGTTGGTTACGCTCGTGGATGGGCTGTCAACCGGTGAGAAACCGCTTGATGATCGGCTGGCCCGGCGGATGGATGTCCAGGCACTGGGCGAGGCGATGGAACGATTGACCGAAGAACAGAGACACGTATTGGCCCTGCGCTTTGGATATGGTTTACCGATTCGTGAGGTCGCCGAAATTGTCAATAAGAGTGAGGCGGCTGTCAAAATGCTGCAAGCGCGTGCCATTATGGCCCTGACGAAAGAAATGGTGCCTCAGAGGTAGAATGATGAGCCGGCAACTAGAAAGCACTTTGGTAGAAGCTCTTGATCTCTTGGAGCAAGGCACACCGGTCGTAAGGATATTGGCCAGCTATCCGGAAATGGCCGATGAATTACGGCCGTACCTGGTGACGGCAGCAGAGCTAGCCCGCCCGGTAAAGCCATCTTCAACTGCGGCGGAACAGGCAGCGAAGCGCAGGTTCTTACAGGAAGCTGCCGCATTACAGCACGAGCCCCGCGTATCTGCAGCGGTTTGGCTGCGGAAAATTATGCTCTCCGGCCTGGCTGTCTTGGCGTTCCTGTTTTTGGGAGGCGCTGCGATGGCTTTCGCTTCCGGTGAAGCTGTTCCAGGGGATACGCTTTATGGCGCCAAGCTTTTCCTGGAAGAAACGCGGCTGGTTTATTCACTGAATCCTGATACAGTGGCGGCGATGATTGAGGATTTTCGCCGGGAACGCGTGGATGAAGTGCTTGATCTTATCGCATTGGGCCGCCATGAAATAGTGACCTTTAGCGGCACCGTTGAAGAGTCTACCCCGGGCAGGATGGTGGTTGAAGGAATCCCCGTGACTATCAACGCCTCGACCCTCGTCCATGGCCAAGTAGACGTTGGTTATCTGGTTCAGATCATGGGAACGACTGCTGGTGATGTTGTCGTTGCCGAGCAAGTCGAAATTGTCACCGGCCGCTTGCCCGAGCCCGATCTTGTTGATCCTGCGCCGATAATAAGATCGTCCCCCACGCCGCCGCCAACTACTGAGCC
This sequence comes from uncultured Chloroflexia bacterium, assembly GCA_963767495.1. Taxonomy (GTDB): domain Bacteria; phylum Chloroflexota; class Anaerolineae; order Promineifilales; family Promineifilaceae; genus JAACFF01. Next base: position 33,284 of record CAVYDY010000003.1, on the reverse strand, counting down.
TCTAGATACCCCTGAGCGGCCGGACATTCTGCAGCCGAATGATAGTTCAAATACAAACCAGCCAGCTCCGCTGCCTTCTCCGGTGGTTATTGAGGAAGATGAATTGACCGGTGAAGACGATCTCTCACATGAAGAAGCCAGTGGGTCAGATGGCAGTGAAGATAGTGGCGATGACAGCGCTCAACCTGAGGAAGAAGAGGCTGGCGATGAAAGCCAAGATGATACGGGCGATGATGACGAAAGTGACGAAAGTGACGAAAGTGACGAAAATGACGACAGCAGCGAGGAATCAAGCGAGGAATCAAGCGAGGAAACAAGCGAAGAAGCAAGCGAGGATGAAGAAGATGAGGACAAGCAAGATTCAGGCGACGGAGATGGCGGCGGAGAAGAGGAGGGCGACTAGCAGCGGTTGACGTGATTCAGTGGATTCTTCCAGATTCTATTGAAAACACGGAACAATCCCCCTATTTATTGGTCATCCCGGGACTGACACCTAATCCCAGGGAGGCGTTGATCACGGCGCCATGCATGACTGTTGATTGCTCTTGGGCAGATTCCCGGCGAGCGCTGTAGGTGAAAAACACGTTGAATCCTTTCCTGGCGAACAGTCCCACGATTGAACGGCCGATACTGCTTGCCCCACCGGTAGCCAACAGTGGGTAGTATGAATATCCGTGTGCTGATATACGCTAGGGACCCATATTCATTGCAAACACAAAGTCCCGGCGCTAAGCCGGGACTTGTCTGGTCAATTATCCAGTTTATAGGCTATTGCACAGGTGCAGCACCTCCATTCCTGAATTCCATCCTTTCGCCGCCTGCAGGCGTTTCCAAAGCAAAGCCACCAGCACCATCAGGACCCCCTGCTACAACACGACCCAAGAGATCAAGATATTGTTGGTCAAGCGACGCTTCGCCACAAAAGGCCATAGTTGAAGGCCCTATGGTAAAAGAGTAGCCACTTTCCGTTGAATACGTGCCACTAATCTGATTACAATCTGCTGTGCCGCTAAATGTGCCATCCTCTCGTAAAATGAGGGTGTAATTTTCGGGGTTGGGTATGGCGGTTGTTTCTTGAATTGGGCGGCCACCCTCATCAACTTCTCCACTGTTTGTCTTAAGTGCTTCCCATTCCCAAACGATGTCTGTCACTTTGTTTGGGTCGCTGGTTGCATTGGCTTCTGATGAACTGGGTGAGCAGCCGGCAATAAAGATTGTGACTAAGAGGATAAATAGAAACGACACATATTGACTTTGTTTTCTTTGTAAGCTGTTCATGTCAATGCTCTCATTTGTTTAATCGTAGCCTTCAAAATCTTCGCCTGGTTGGATATTAGAATAGTGGGCAAAGCTCTGTTGTAGAGCAAGTATGCGCTGAATGACAGGCCCATACATCCACATCATATCCATGCGTTCGCTTGTCAGGTTTAATTGTTCTCCGGGGTCATCAATTAAATCAAACGCCATCGGGAACTGAGGTTTGATGATGGGGCCGTCAAACGTTTCGGCATAACGGAAAACCACTTTGATATTCTTCCACTTACCTGACATCACCTCACCATCAGAGCCATAACAAATAAGGTGATCTCGATTTCCCTCTTCCGAGTTACCTAACAGTAGATCAGACAGGTCAACGCCATCAATTGGACGATCCGTGGGTACACGATCAGATTCATTAACAAGTGAAGCTAAGGTTGGCAGCCAATCATAAGTGGCCACCAGTTCATTGTTGACCTTGCCTGCAGGGATTTTGCCTGGCCAGCGCACCAATGCAGGAACCCGCATTCCCCCTTCAAAACCAGAGCCAAATACGCCACGCCAAGGGCCATTGGAACCGGCCAGCCCTGCGGCAACGCCTGTGGCATTGTCGCTGCTCCAAACAACAATCGTGTCATCAGCAATACCGGCTTCATCCAAGGCATCCAGAATTTGGCCGCTGCGGAAATCAACTTCAGCCAACATGTCTGAATATTTGCCACCACCAGATTTGCCTGTGAAGTCTGGATGATGATGGAATGGGGGATGGATATGGGTGAAGCTGACGTACATGAAGAATGGATCATCGCCATCTGATTTGCGGTTGATGAAATCGACGGCATGATCGGTGATGCGTTCGTCCATCAGAGCGCGGGATTCTAGATTGTATTCTGCCACGGGTTCTGAGGGGCTTCCTTTGACGCCTTGCCAAATTTGTGGCCTGGGATAGCCAGTTTCGTGGAACATGGGATAGGAGGTGTAGCCTGCTTCGTCGGTTGTGTTTTTGATGCCAAACCATTCGTCAAAGCCTTGATTTGTAGGCAAACGACCCTCGATATCGCCTAAATGCCATTTGCCATAGAGGGCAGTAGCATAGCCTGCATCGGAAAGCAGCTCGGCGATGGTATATTCCCAGGGAGCGAGACCATAATGACCTTGTCCAGGCAAAGGCACACTAATGGTGCCAGAGCGTTTTGGCATTCGCCCAGTTAAGATGGCAGAACGCGTTGGGGTGCATTGAGATTCAACATTATAGTTCTTGAAGCGCATCCCTTCTCTTGCCAATTGATCGAGGCGTGGTGTAGGAGCTAATCCCCCATAACAGCCCAGATCACCCCATCCCAGATTGTCAACAAGCATAAATACGATGTTCGGTTTGTTAATCGTCATTTTTTGAAGAATCCTGTTGAATTAAACTGCCGTTCCCAACTCGACCACACAACTTTCAAACATTTCAGTCAACTCCGTCTCGTCAATACTTCCGGGCGCACCAATCGCCACGATTTGAGACTTTGGCTGACGGCCGTCCCATGCATCACCTAGAGAGATGTCGGAACGACGACCGACGGCTTGTAGTACCACGCGCTGATCGGGATGCTCAGTTGTGTAGACCACTCCTTTGCAGCGGTAAATGTTGCCGGGCAGCTTCTTTTTGACCATTTGCGTGAGAGCTTCAAGGGATAACGGCCGTTCTGTCTCAAAACTCCAGGTGCTAAACGTCTGTCCATGGTCGGTATGATCTTGCTCGTCGCTTTCTAATTGGCTGGGGTCAAACCGCCCCACAGACAGCAAGATTTCTAATGGCACATCACAATTCACTGCTTCCACAAATCGGATGCGGAGCAAACGCTTTGCAATGCCAGCCCGCACTTTTTGTAGTTCCGCATCATCGACCAAATCTACTTTATTCAAGATGACCATGTCTGAAAAACCAATTTGGCGCATTTTTAGTTCCATCAAAGCTGGGTATTCAGGATTGGCATAGAACTGTTCCACATCCACCACGGAAATGATGCTGTCCAAGCGAATACGATCCCGTAATCTGGGATCCACAAAGGTGACGGCAATACCAGCCGGATCGGCGACGCCGCTGGCTTCCAGCAAGATATATTCAGGTTGTTCGGGGCGGTTAATGACTTCTTCCACCGTCTCAATCAAGTCATCCCGAATCTGACAGCAGACACAACCATTGGCCAAGCTGATGGCGTTGTCTTCCACGCCAACAATCAACTCGGTATCGATATTGATCGCGCCAAAATCGTTGACCAGCACAGCCACGCGCAGACCATGTTCGCCATTGAGGATACGATTGAGCAGGGTTGTTTTGCCTGCGCCTAAAAAACCAGTGAGGATGGTAACGGGAACAGCCGTTATCCCATTATCTATAATTTCCATAAATCACTTGGGGAGTTAAACAACGTTGTCCAGAGTGGACCAATCTGGGAGATTGGTCCACTCTTTTCAAACTAATCTTCTTTTTTCTGAGGATTACGAGCCGCCAGCATCGCTTTCAAATTAATTGTTGTCGGATCTTCTAACTTCGTGAGCGGGGGACGCTCCACATCTTCGGGATAGTATTTGCTGGGATCTATCTCCAAATCACGTGTATGCTGTTCCTGCTGCTCTTCGCGCGGGATACGTGGCTGCGGTACCTCAAATTCTTCCGGAATCTCAGACAAGTTGAACATCTTGACAAAATTCGGTGCGTTCTGGCCCGTGGATTCTGGCAGAGCAGCATCCCGCGCCCAAATCGCATCTTTGGTCACATTCACAACCACCCCATCCGGGGCGCCAAAGACAAAATGACCATCCCAATGGGCGCGAATACCCGTCAATGTCTCGTTAACCAGGTCATGCTCATAAGGGAAGTGTGTCACCATACCCAGACGTGGGTTTACTTCTTTGATCATATAACCTGTGGCGTAATGGGGTGTATGATGGGTGTCAATTGTGTAATTATAAAGCCATGACGGCAGACCATACTTAAGTTGGATGAGATTACCCGTGTCATTTTCACATTCGGTTACGAATACATCAACACCTTCGGCATATTTCGTTGTCAACTCGTCAGGTCGGCCATCGCCAGTCCACACAAAGCTCAAACCATTCCAATCCAGACGATAAGCAGAAGCCCCATCTTTGGCATGAGAGCGACGCCAGTGGCGAATAGTGACGCCATTTTTGTCATAACAAATGCCGTTTTCATCTTTCCAATCAAATTCATTGACTTCCACTTCATAGCCATCACCAATAGGGAACATATCGAAGGCTTCTAAATGCCATTTAAGCATCTGCTTCATGCCATTGACCATACCTTGCACGCCTAATTCTGGGGTACGGCCAGAAGGGCCGTGCACGCGCAAAGGCGCCCAGCCACCAGACCAGGCACGGAAAGGCAGAAGGTAAGAAAGATCATGGTAATGATCCACATGAAGGTGGGTGATAAAGATGTCGTTGACTTCCTGCAAAGGAACTTGCATCGCAGCAATATTGCGCATACAGCCAGGACCAAAGTCAAAGAAGAACCGGTCGCCATTGCCTAGTTCCACCATGATGCAGGTACCCGCTTGGTTGATTCGCGGCGGATAGGGGCTGGATCCCATGAAAGAAATGCGCATCTCATCTGGCCCCAGTTCTTCCGACATGGGGAAGTAGTTATTTCGACTCTTTACAGACGGTGTGGGCCGGTAATAAGTAGGCAGCGTGCTGCCCGTGCTCGGACCACCACCATACGGGTTCTTAATATCTCGATAATCAGACATAGGTTTTCTCCTTTTTGCTTACAATTTGTTGGTCAATAGCCAAGATGGAAAAGCTTAGACAATAAAGATTGTTGATCACACCAATGAGGGCGGCTTGATCTATTAACGAACCACTCAAGGTTGTAATGGGCTGGTCATTTCTTTGTGCAGAGGTGATCGTCATGCCACCCAGGTAATCCGCCCAGTCAGCGGAGAGGCGACCCTGAACTGTAATGTGATAAATCACGATTTCATCGGTTTGAGGCATGAACCAATCCTTATGAATCAAAACTCTGACACTAATCAGTTTAAACGATAAGGGATCGTTGAGGGGGTTGTAAAAAGGTTGTAGATTGGCTATTGAGCGGCCAGGATGCCTATTTGTTGGCTTTTGTAGATGGCTTGGCGACGGCCGTCTACGTCCAGCTTGCGGTAAATATTGGAGGCATGGCGCTTGACCGTATACAGGGAAATCACCAATTGTTGCGCAATTTCCTTGTTGCTCAAGCCGGTCTGCATAAGCTGTAAGATTTCTGTTTCACGATTGGTCAGGTGCAGCTCCCCCGGTTCCTGGGGTGAATGATGAACACCAATCGACAGCAGCTGATCGACATACTGAGAGGTTCCTTCTCGATCAAGCTTCTCCAGCAACGGCCGTATGGCGGGTGCGCAATCGGCGAAAACACGTACAAACCCACCTGGCTTGGCCAATCGCAGCGCATTCCCCAACGACGCTTGCGCCAGGTTGTCGCTCCCGAGCGTTGTCTGAACCAGCGCCAGATGGATCCATGATTGTATTTCATGACGCACATCCTGGCGCGCCTGAGCTGCAGCTATATTGGCTTGCAGACATTCTCCCGCCGCCTGCACTTCAGAGGGATCTCCACAGGTTGTCAGAATGCGAGTCCAGAAAAATACGGGTGCAAAGAGCAGCGCAACTGCATCAAGAGACTTGTCGGGATCAAAAGCGCGTGCCCAGTGCAGCGCGCCAACCGTATCGCCTTGCAGAAGCCATTGGTATGCCTGGAAAGCCTCGATGGCCGCCAGAAGCGTTTGGTTCTTGAGCTGTATTGTCTCTGCCCGCACCTCGTCCAACAGAGTTTGCGCTTGAGCGAGATCGTCCTCTATTTGGCAGATACGCGCCAAGGCCAGCCAGCTGTCACAGGCTGCGAGAAAGTTGGTCACATAATGTAAGGAAACGGCCGACTCGAAATAGTGGCGCGCTCGATCCAGTTGATTCAGTTCATAACAGCAAATGCCGTTTATCCAACCAGCCGCCGCCATTCCCGGGCGCAACCCTTGCACGTGGGCGGAAAACTGGCCGGCAACCTGCTTGAGCGATAATAACTCACCATTGTTCAGGTACAGCCTGGAAAGAGCCAGGTATAACTGCACAGGTGCCGGGCCAAACGGCGCGGGATCGGCAAGCGCCTGCTGCAGGCGAGAAACAGCCGTTTTTGAATCACCTAGAGCCTGCATGCTTAGTGCCCAGCAGCCCAACGCCGTTGCCAATGCGCCCCGTTCAGTCGCCGGCAATGAATTCAGCGCTTGCTCGGCGGCGGCGGCGCTCTCCACATACTCCCCATCCAGAAAGTATCGTGTCGCGCTTTGCAAAGTGTGTAGTTGTCCGGATATGAACTGGCGTTCAATAGGGCTCATCTGCGACCCGTTTTCGGCCAGGCACTGCTGCAGTTGTTGCAGGACGGATGCCAATTCCCGTATGCGCCAGTGGCGGTAGAAGAGCCACGCTTTGGCGGTCAGCAAGTAGGGACGCTGCCAGACAATTCCTTCTGGCAGAAGTTCCAGCCAATGTTCCAGCCGCCGGCGCTCCAGATTGTTAAGCAAGTTGCGGCTGTTTATTTCAATGAGCGCGACGGCAGACGCCATATCTTCCGCGAGTAAGAACTGCTGCAGTGCTTCATCGACCAACCCTTCTCCAGCGAACCAATTCCCTGCGCGATTGTGCAGGGCGCGGATCGCCGCCTTGTCCCACATAAGGGATGCTTTCTGGCGCAGTATCTGCTGAAATAGATGGTGATAACGATACCAGCCCGCTTGCGCAGGCAAGGGGACGATGAACAAACCTGCGCGCTGCAAATAGGCGATAATCTCCTGGATATCAGCGTCCGCAGCGGAGAACTGCACCAGCTTTGCTCCCAACCCGACACAAAAACGATCTACCCAGGCGGTTTGCAGCAGGAATTCTTGCACGGCCGTCGTCTGTTTGCCCAGGACCTCTGCAAACAGATAGCCGGCAATCACATTTTGTGGATTGCCTTCAAGATCTGGTAAGGTGAGTTCAGCCTGCTCGGAATGCTGCAGAGACAGTGTGGCCAGCCGCAAGCCGGCTACCCACCCTTCCATCTGTTGATTGATTACCGCTACCTGACCGCTATCAAATTCCCTATTCAGAACCATTTGCAGGAAAGCGAGCGCTTCCGCATCCGCGAAGCGCAAATCGTGCTGCCGAATTTCTACCAACGCTTGCTGTAGACGAAGTCGCGGCAGCGGCAGCAGCGGATCTCCGCGGCTGATAAGTACGAGATGCAGCTTGTCATCAGCCTGCGCCAAAACACGTGCGACAAGCCGTAATATGGCGGCATTATGGAGCAGATGATAATCATCAAGGACAAGCAAAATAGACCGGGGGAGCTGGCTGACATCGTTAATGACCACTTCGGCTAGGATAGACGGCGCCGGCAGATCGGGCTCCTGTAAAATCTGCAATAATCCCGCGCACGCTTCGGGGAATACGACTTGAACTGTCTTGGCCACATAATGCAAGAAGCGGACTGGATCGTTGTCAAATTCGTCCAGAGAAAGCCAGGCATAAGGGTGCGGTTGATCATTTAGCCAGGTCGTGATCAGAGTAGATTTACCATACCCGGCCGGCGCGCTGACTAGGGTAAGTTTCCGGTTTGGATTTTGATTAAGCAACTGTATCAGGCGCCTACGTTCGACCAGATCAGCGTTGATGCCCGGTGGTCGCAGCTTGCTTTGAATGAAGCCGTTATCCATCGTCGCTGATTATAGCATGGGCGAAGATTTTCGTGTTGCCCGGTCCGGATTAGGCCACGGGTTTTTATGACTGCTATCAGGCGTTCCGGCGATGGAATGACCCGTGGCGGATGTGACCTATGGCGCCTGATGCATGCGTCACTAGGCAAACGCTCATTTAAGTACTGATATTTTGTGCTATACTTCTTTCCGTTATCCTCTTCGGGATTCCAAATCTTTAGCAATAATAGTTTTAAGGTTTTTGAGATGCCCCGCCTTGAAGGCGAGGCTTTTTTGCAGCGACAGAGTGCTCTACTTGCGACATTGAGCCAGTTGTTAGCTGGCAAAGGGGGTGCGTACCGGGAGGTAGGCACCAGATTAGATTCTTCAAAACGCAAGTAGGAGCAATATGACAATTGAATTTAGTGATCTGAATCTGCATCCGCAGCTGCTGCAGGCTGTAAGCGAACTGGGGTACGAAACCCCAACCCCCATCCAAGAAAGCATGATACCGTTGATGCTGGCCGGGCATGATGTGATTGGCCAGGCACAAACGGGCACCGGAAAAACGGCCGCCTTTGCGCTGCCTATCCTGCACAATATCGTCCCCGGAACCGGCAAGGTGCAGGCACTGGTAGTCGCGCCAACCCGTGAACTCGCCCTGCAGGTTTCTAAGGCTGTTTATGATTATGGTCGTCTGCGTGATGTGCGCGTTCTGGCAATCTACGGCGGGCAGCCATACGGTCGTCAAATCGGCCGTCTCAGACGTGGGGTGGATGTCGTCGTCGGCACACCCGGCCGGCTGCTGGACCTCATCAAGCGGGAAGCCCTCGATTTGAGTGATGTAAAAACTGTCGTCCTAGACGAAGCGGACGAAATGTTGAGCATGGGCTTTATTGAAGATATCGAAACGATTCTGGAAAGCACCCCGGACATGCGGCAAACAGCCCTGTTCTCGGCCACACTGCCCAAACCCATTCGCAGATTGGCCGACCGCTACCTGACCGATCCGCAGTCGATCACCATCCAGCGCCAGCAGCTCACCGCCGCGGCGATTGAGCAGCGCTATTACCTGGTCAACGAACATGACAAAATGGCGGCTTTGACGCGTCTTTTTGAAGTAGAAGAGATCGGCAGCGCGCTCATCTTCGCGCGCACGCGCGTAGGCACGGGAGAATTGGCCAATGAACTGTCCGGCCGTGGTTTTCCGGCAGAACCATTGAACGGTGACTTGAGCCAGGATGCCCGCGAGCAGGTGATGAATCGTTTCCGCCGCGGCCAGATAAAGGTGTTGGTGGCTACTGATGTCGCCGCGCGTGGCCTGGATATCGATGATATCTCGCACGTGTTCAATTATGATTTGCCGCTCGACCCGGAAATCTATGTGCACCGTATCGGCCGTACCGGACGGGCCGGCCGCGAAGGCGTGGCTTTGTCCCTGGTTACCCCCAAAGAACAGTGGCGGCTGCGCAAGATCGAGAAATTCGTGCGCCAGCAAATAACCAAGTTCGAACTGCCTACTGTTGAAGAAATTCAGAACAGGCGTGAAGAAGAGCTGCTGGAGAATCTGGCAGTTTGGCTGCGCCGCGGTCGCTGCAGCCGCGAGCGCGAAATAGTGACGAAATTAGTTGAGGAGGGGCACGATTTGCTTGAAATCGCGGCCGTTTCCTTGAAGCTGGCCCGTGCTGAAGAGAAGCAGCGGCCCATTGCCAAGATTGGAGAAGTGGTTAACAGACAATCACGAAATCAGGGTTCACGACAGCGGCAGCGCGGCCAAAGCAGGCCAAGTGGGACGCGCAGGATGGACGGCAAACAGTCACATGAAAAGGGGATGATTCGCCTTTCGCTGAATGTGGGGAAAGCGCAGGGGATCCGGCCCAATGATGTTGTGGGGCAGATCGCCTATCATGCCGACATTCCCGGCCATTCCATCGGCGCGATCAAAATTCATGAAGAGCAGACGCTGGTCGATGTGCCGGAACAGTATGTGGCCCAGGTGTTGGCCAAGAACGGCAGCTACCGCGTGCGCAGCAAGTCGATGACGATTGCTGCGGCATAGCGGCTCTTCTTCCAATTATATAGCGCATGATGCGGCCCGGTTGCTTATTGGCAGCCGGGTCGTTTTTGATCTCGCTGGGGCACGATGCGCCGCATCTGCATTCCGTGGATGATATTTTGCAGAGCGGTTTGCCGATCGGGTGTGTTGTGCTCTATGATCATGATTGCTTGACTGCTCGCTCTAACAATACGAATAGGAATACGATAACGTGGACATTCTTACCAGTGTTCTGGTGATAGCTGCTGCTGTCTACCTCTTAGCCATCATTACCGACGAATACTTCATTGTCAGTCTGGACCAGATCTCGCGCCGCTTCAAGATTCCCAGCGATGTAGCCGGCGCGTCGTTGATGGCTGTCGGTTCCTCAGCGCCGGAACTGTTCATCGCCCTGCTGGCGCTGGTCATCGCGGATGGCACGCACGGTGACGTGGGGATCGGGACCATTGTCGGCTCGGCTATTTTTAATGTCCTGGTGATCACCGGCGTATCGGCCGTTGCCCGCCCTGTTGCTGTCACCTGGCGGGTGATTGTGCGCGATCTGGTCATGTACGCGCTGAGCCTGGCGCTGCTCATCTTTGCCGTTTTCGACGGACAAATAACGATCTGGGAAACAGCGTTCTTTCTCGGGTTGTACGGGGTCTATATCTTTGTCCTCTTCAATTGGCAGAGTGATGCCGGTGAGGATCCGGTGGGTATCGTCAGCGAGGAGATTGATCTGGAGCGGGAACGATCCGGGATCTATTTTCGTGTGACGGCGCTGGTCAGCCGCATCATGGGCCTCTTTACCGGCGATCCGGAGAAATCCTACTGGCGTGCCTTTGTCGTTTCTATAGGCTTTATCGCTTTGCTCAGCTATTTCCTGGTGGAGTACGCGGTGGTCTTTGCCGACGCGCTGAACGTCCCACCGATCATTGTGGCCCTGACCGTCCTGGCGGCCGGTACTTCTGTGCCCGATCTATTTGCTTCCGTCGTGGTCGCCCGCCAGGGGCGTGGGGATATGGCTGTAGCCAATGCGGTCGGTTCCAATGTGTTTGATATCCTCATTGGCCTGGGCCTGCCCTGGATCCTGGTCTTGATTTTCCAGGGGGGCACGATCAGCGTAGGCACGGCCGATTTATTCACCTCAACCTTGATCTTGCTGGGGACGGTCGTCTTGCTGTTCGTTTTTCTAACCACCGGCCATAGGCTCTCCCGCGCGGAGGGTGGAATCCTGATCCTGGCTTATATCATTTACGTAATCTGGGTCTGGTTCGGAAATTGATTGCGCGGGAAATTCGGAGCACGGTGCGCATGGCCGGCAGGCATGATTCCCTATGACGCTTGATAACGTCCTGGTGTTGTTGATCCTGGCCGGGGCCCTGGTGCTCTTTGTCAGCGAGAAGCTGCGCGTGGATGTGGTGGCTATGCTGGTCCTGGCGGCACTGGTCGTTACCGGCCTGGTCACGGCGGCGGAGGCTTTTTCCGGCTTTTCCAGCCCGGCGGTGATCACGGTTGGCGCGGTGTTTGTGATCAGCGGCGCGCTTTACCAGACCGGTGTCGCCGATGCCCTCGGCCAATCGATGTTGAAACTTGGCGGAACAAGCCCCGTGCGCCTGATGATCATCCTCATGGTTACCGCGGGTTTGATGTCGGCCGTGATGAACAATATCGGCGCGGTGGCTATTTTGCTGCCGGCCGTGATCGCCATTTCGGAAAAAATCAAAACGCCGCCTTCTAAACTATTGATCCCACTGGCATTTGCCGCGCTGCTGGGCGGCAATATGACGTTGATCGGCACACCGCCCAATATCCTGGCCAATGATATTCTGGTCAATTATGGCAGTGAGCCGTTCGCCTTCTTTGATTTTTTACCCATGGGCGTTCTGGTCTTAACCGCGGGCATTCTCTATATGGTCGTGGCCGGCCGGCACCTGCTGCCCGCGCGTTATTCAGCGAACACCCCGTCCCAAGCATACCGGCTGCGCCCGTTCCTGACCGAGGTGCGTGTCCCCACTGATTCAGCCATGGTCGGTAAGAGCCTGGCGGAGGTTGAGTTCAATAGGAAATTTGATCTCAATGTGATCCACATTGTGCGTGGGGACACTCCCCCTTATTTTCCTTTTCCTGACCAGCCGATCAAAGCACAGGATATCATGCTGGTTGAAGGGCGTCCGGAGGATATTGTCAATGCCGAAAATGCCCTTAACCTGGTTCCCATGCGGCACAGTGATGCGCCGGGCATTGAGCAGGCGTTGGAAAGCGGCGGCCAGCGCCTGGTCGAGCTGACCCTGTCGCCGCGCGCCGACCTGGAAGGTAAGACACTGCGCGAAATTGACTTTCGTGCGCGCTTCGATCTCGCTGTGGTGGCCATTCGCCATCAGGGACGTTCTATCGTTGCCCGATTGTCCGATGTCCCGCTGAAATTTGGCGATGCCCTGCTGGTACAAGGGCAGGCGGATCGCATTGACAAGCTGCGTTACGATGCGAACTTCCTAATTCTGGATACGCCGCCGCTGAAGATGCGCAATCTGAGCAAGGCCCCGCTTACGGTGGCTATCCTGGTGGCCGCCCTGCTGGTTATTATTGCCGGGTGGTTGAGCCCTGCGCCGACGCTGGTGATTGCCGCCCTTTGCATGGTCCTTGGCGGCGCGCTGCGCGTGGATGAGGCGTATGACGCTATCGACTGGCGCTCGATATTTTTGATCGCTGGCATTCTGCCGCTGGGTATCGCTATGGAGACGTCAGGAACGGCTGTGTTGATCGCCGATCAAATCGTCAGCCTGTTGGGCGATCTCGGGCCGCGCGGTGTGATGATCGGTATTTTTGTTCTCACCGCGCTGCTGACAGAGGTCATCTCCAATGTCGCCGCTACCGTTTTGCTGGTCCCTATCGCGATCGATATCGCTTTTGGCCTTAACGTCAGCCCCAAGACATATGTGATGGCCGTTGTTTTGGCTGCTTCAACCTCTTTCTTGATGCCCATCGGCCACCAGGTGAATGTGCTTATTTTCGGACCGGGTGGTTACCGTTTTTCCGATTACCCGAAAGTAGGCATCTGGCTCAATCTGATCATCCTGATTATCGTCGCGATCTTTTTGCCTTTGATTTGGCCTTTTTAGATCCATTGTTTACTATTGGTGTGATGGATTGATCTATGAAATCACGACAAACTGCCTCGCTAGATTTATCGCATGAGCCCGATTTAGGGTATGCGTTTTATCCGTATGAAACAATGCCGGACCATCCTGGCCACCCCCGGATGGATGTGATCATCCCCAAAACGCCAACATACCGCCATTTTGACCCCCAGAAAGTTCAATTCCAGATCGTTTCGCACGCTGGCGATATTGGGCGGATCAGCATATGCTACCCCTGGACAATGGCGAAAAGATATCGTGTTTGCGCCGGCCGGATTATTCTGTGCGACCGCAAGTCAAAGCAGGTCGAGGCGTTTTCGTTTGGTGGGGATCTACAAATCCTCTCTGATGCTGTGCATACCGTCTGTGCTCTGCAGTCAAGCGCGCCGATCTTTCCTTTATATACGCCGCACGATTTACCCATGTGGATCAGCGCCGAATCTGAAATTCTGCTGGCACGGCAGAAGGCGCATTGGGATCCGCTGCATCCTCATGAATTCGAAGCACATCTAGCCGCTTTGGACCCGCTTCTCCTCTATGCCAGTTGTCTGCAAGCGCTCCACGATCGCGTGTGCCATGCGTACAGCGATGCTGAGGAGCTAGAGCACCAGGGAACGCATTTTGTACAGACAGAGATCCAGCGGCTGAAGAAAGATGGGGCATGGCCCCTGCTGCTGCCTACGCTTGATCAACTGTTCCGCCAGCCGCTTGAGAAATAGCGGAGCACCTCCAGCCATTACAATTCCTAGAGTCGAACAGCTTGCAGACCAGTTGGTCTCATTGTGCAGGGCTTCGTTTTGTGATACTTTTCACAAAGCAGTGTGTATAGACTGTAGAGTGGATTGACCCGCGTTTTGTCATGGATGGAGCGTGAGCTTTGCCAGATTGCAGGTGTTTGGCCAGCGCATACACTATCAATAGAAAACCTGTCACTATGGATAACCCGGGAGATGCAGACTATGACGAAAGTAAAGGGTGTGCTGAGTGGGTTCTTTTTGCTTGTCGCCGCAGTAGTTGGCTATTTGGCGGTCATCATCTTCGCCCCGGTGCTGTCCGTGCGCAAGCAGCCGCTGCCCGGACGTAAGGAGGGGGCCAACGGCCGTGAACTGCCGGCCTCGCGCCAGGATGTTCAGTTTTCCGTAGGCGGTACAATTATTCGCGCGTGGCTCTACCTGCCTGAAGATACGTCGCAGCCTGTACCCTGTATCGTCATGAACCAGGGCTTCGGCGGCACTAAAGACTGCATTCTTGAGCGCTACGCTTTGCGCTTCATCGAGACAGGCACGGCCGTTCTTACTTTTGATTACCGGCACTTTGGTGATAGTGATGGAGAACCCCGGCAGCTCTATGATGTCGCCTACCAGCTTGACGATTTACGAGCTGCGATCGCCTATGCCCGGTCGCGACGCGAGATTGATCCTGGGAAAATCATCCTATGGGGCACGTCTGCTTCCGGTGGCTATGGCCTGGTCATTGCCGGGGAAGATGCAGGTATTGCCGCCGTTATCGCGCAGTGCGCCGGCATTGATCATGAAGCGGACAGCAAGATCTTTATGGAGCGCGAAGGGTATGGCTGGTTTGCTCGCCTCTTTGTCCATGCACAGCGGGATAAAGGGCGTTCCCGATTTGGCCTTTCGCCGCATACCATTCCCATTGCTGGCCAGCCGGGCACGCTGGCCATGCTGAATGCGCCGGGCACGTTTGATGGATACGCCCGGCTGATGGAGGAGTCTGCTACGTTCAAGAATGAGGTTTGCGCCCGCCTGCTTCTTATGGGTCACGGCCGTGACCCCATCGAAGCTGCGCAAGATGTTCGCTGCCCGGTGCTCTTTCTTGTTTGCGAGCATGACAATCTCGCCGCGCCGGATTCGCACGTGAAGGCTGCGCAGGCATTAGGGGACAAGGCGCTTGTGACCTCGTATCCAATCGGTCATTTTGATATCTACGAAGGGCAATATTTCGAAGAGGCGCTGAATGAGCAGATCGCCTTTTTACAGGAAGTTTGCGGCTGAGCAGTTCTTCGAGGAGGGACCAACATGAGCAAACAGGTATTGGTGACGTATGCCACAAAACATGGGGCCACGGCTGAGATCGCCGAGAAAATCGGTGAGGTGCTGCAAGAGGCGGGCGTGGCCACGGATGTCGTGCCCGTGAAGCAGGTTAAGGACTTGTCGCCTTACACAGCCGTCATCCTGGGCAGTGCGGTGTATATCGGCGCATGGCGTAAGGAAGCGGTCAAGTTCCTGGAAGCCAACGAACCGGCGCTGGCCGAACGGGATGTGTGGCTGTTCTCCAGCGGGCCGACCGGTGAAGGGGATCCTGTAGAACTGATGGATGGCTGGCGCTTCCCAGAGAAACAGCAGCCGGTCGCTGACCGCATACAGCCCCACGATATTGTGCTCTTCCACGGCGAGATCGACATGGACGACTTGAACTTCATTGAGCGGACGATGATCAAGAATGTTAAGGCGCCGGTCGGTGATTTCCGTGATTGGGAGGCGATCATGGCCTGGGCGACAACCGTGGCCGAAACGCTCAAGGAACCGCTGTCCTGAGTCATTGATTCCTCGGGATTGGGATTCGTATTGGCACACAGAGGGCATGCCTTGCAGATGAATGATTCTGCCTGGAAAGGGGTTTACTACGCCGGTGGGACGGCGGCTTTACTCGCCGTCATCTTTTTCAGGCGAAACTTCGGCACGGAGCTGATGACTTTCAGGGGATTTGGCATCTTCGATGTGCCGGAAGCATGGCCCGTCAATGCAGGCGGCTGGTTTGCGCTGCTGCAAGATGATGTGTTCATCGGCCTGATGCTGTTCAATGTTGTCGATTTGATTAACTATGCCCTTGTTGGCCTGATCTTCCTCGCTCTCTATGGCGCCTTGCATAAGACAAACAAAAGTGCCATGGCAGCGGCTGCAGCTTTTGCCCTTGCCGGGATAGCGGTCTATTTCGCCTCCAACCAGGCATTCGCTATGCTGACGCTGAGCGAGCGCCACGCGGCAGCTGCAACAGAGGCGGAGCAGGTGATGTACCTGGCCGCCGGCGAGGCGCTGCTGGCCATTGATAATCCCGGCATGCTCGCCCAGGGTACCGGTATCTACTTGAGCCTGTTCCTGGTGCTTCTGTCCGGCCTAATCATCTCTTTCGTCATGCTGCGCAGTGACGCCTTCGGCAAAGCGGCTGCCTATGCTGGTATTCTGGCCAATGGGTTTGGCTTGGGATATTTCGCGGCCCTGGCCTTCGCGCAGCAAATTGTCTGGCTTCCGCCAACTATCTCCGCGCTGTTTCGAATGATCTGGTACATCCTAATTGCGGTATCGCTCTTCCGGCTCGCGTCGAAAATGGCGTAGCGCGCCGGAGCTTGTCAAATCACCCGCCCGATCTTGAACGGCGTCCCCTCAACGGCCGTTTCATCAAATTCACGCGCGGCCAGATGCCCGGCGAACACGGCGCGTTCAATGATGTTGGGCGCTTCGGCGTCGCCGATGACGCGCAAGGTTCTTAGCTGCCCATTCTCCTCGTACGGTTTCAGCGCATGATACAGCGCGTCATTCGGCAAGCGGTCACTGATCAGCACGACCGCATCACAGGTGACTTCTGAAACGTCCCCGGTGAGGGCGTGGGCAAGGGTGATTTTCCTTTTGTGGATTTCCTGCAGCGTTTGCTGCGTGGAAAGTTCCACACCAAGGGACATTAATCGCTGCTGGATTTTCTCCTGTTCCAGTGTATTTTGCGTCCAGATGGAGACCATCCCCGCCGGGGTGATCAGCAGGACCTCATTGCCTTCGCGGGCCAGTTTTTCGGCGAGGACGCCGCCCAGGTAGAAATGGTCATTGTCGTAGACAACAACGCGCCCCGCGGGCAGCCGGCCGGCGAAGATATCGTCAGGGGTGAAGACATGGGGCGCCTCATGCCCGGGAATGGGACGCCAGCGGCCACGGCCGATCCCGTCACGCCGCCAGCTGGCGCCAGTGGCCACGATCACATGCTCAAATCCCGCTTCCAGCACCTCTTCAGCGGTCATGGCGCTTTCGGGGTAAAGCGTGACATTAGGCAGCTTGTTGATCTGATTCAGCCGCCACTCAATTACCCGCCGCCATTCGATCAGGCCAGGCAGCTGTGCTTCCTGCTCGACACGGCCGCCCAGGCTGCGCCGTGCTTCAGCCAGGACGACGCCGTAACCGCGCTGGCCCAGGGCGCGCGCGCTCTCCAGGCCAGCCGGACCGCCGCCAATGACCAGGATATCCTTGTCGCTGCGCTTTGGCGTGATCTGTTCCGGGTGCCAGCCCCGCCGCCATGTTTCGCCCATGGTTGGATTTTGCGTGCAGCGGATGGGATAGATCTTCATATCACCGGTCACGCAGATATTGCAGCCGATACATTCGCGAATATCTTCAAAGCGCCCTGCTCTTATCTTCTTGGGCAGGAAGGGGTCGGCGATAGAGGGCCGTGCGGCGCCGATCATGTCGACAACACCCCCTTTGATGGCGGCGACCATTGACTGCGGCGAGGTATAACGGCCGACGCCGACAACCGGTTTGCTGGTTAAGGATTTGACAAAGCCGATATGTTTTTCCTGATACCCCTCTTTTTCGAAACGAGAGGTCGCCGAATCATTCGACCAGTCACTGATATTGACATCCCACAGATCGGGCAGTTCGGCCAACATGGCTACGATATCATGCCCTTCATCCTGGCTGGTGATGCCATCTTCGCCCATCAATTCTTCAACAGCGAGGCGTACGACGACCGCGCAGGTGTCGCCCACCGCTTCTTTGGTCTCTTCGATCAGTTCACGGAAAAAGCGCACGCGATTCTCCAGCGAACCGCCATACTCATCCGTGCGATCGTTATACCGTCTTTGCATCAACTGCATGGGCAGCGTCAGGTCATGTCCAGCGTAACAGTAGATGATGTCGAACCCGGCTTTTTTAGCGCGCAGCGCCGCCTCACGGTGCCAGCGGCGCACATTGCGAAAATCTTGCTTATCCATGCGGCGCGACTGCGCCGGTTCATAGCCGGCGATCACCGACATAGAGCGCGGGCCCAGGGGCGGGGTGCGCGAGAAGGCGTTGGGCGCGTCCAGGCCGTTGTGCGTCAGCTCGATGCCGGCCAGGGAGCCATGTTCGTGAATGGCGTCCGTTTGCAGGCGCATGGCGGGAATATCGCCGTCCTCCCACAGTCTTCCTTCTATATAGGGGGCGATATCACTCGTATAATGAATTTCAACTTCTTCGGTACAGACAACGCCCCAGCCCCCTTCCGCTTTCATACCGCGCATGGCGGCCAGCGCCTGCGGCATGCGGTAGCCGAGGCCGTTGCAGTGCGGCACCTGGTAAAAACGGTTGGGCGCGACAACCGGCCCTATTTGAATGGGTTGAAAAAGGATATCAAAGAAGTCGTCCATGTTCGCCAATCCTTGCGATCGATTTGCCAGGAAAGAGGTAATTATGACCTACTGGAACGGATATGCAATCCTGGGCGCGCCGCCTTCCGGGCGGCAAATGATCCTAGCGCCGGCAGGCTGCCGGTGCGGGTTGAACGAGCATGGCCTCGCTGACCATGTGCCCTTCTTCCAGCACAAAAGCGGCCGCACCGCCGGCCAGCGAGGCATCTTCGACTTCGAACAGCAGTTCCCCATTGACCGAGGCGCGCAGCAGGGCGCCTTTGGCCTGCAAGCGCAGTTCATACGGCTGTTCCAGCTGCCAGTCGTACGCCTTTTCGCCGAGGATCTGGTCGCCGTCCAATGCTTTGATCAGACGGACCGTGCCTCCTTCACACAGCAGCAGGGCATAATAGCGGCGCATTCCCTGGGCGCGGATGGCGATGCCCCCGGCCGCCATCAATGTCGGTATGACCGTCGCCTGAATTTCGTAATCCCGCCATTCGCGCGTGCCCTGCATCAGCAGCCCGCGTCCCTCGTTTTGCACTAGGTTGAACGGTTCCGGCCACGTTTTCTGCCATAAATCGATGCCGTCAACCCAGGCGCGCTGCCACATCGCCGGTTGTGCCGATCCAGGTTCGCTCTTCGCCGGGCGGCTCAACAGAAGGTCAGGTTCACCCGTCCAGGTCAGATAATCAAGATGGACGGCAGCTGCCACGTCCCCTTGATAAGCGAGGCCGATGCGGGCGATCGGCTGGCCCGCGGTATCTGGAATCTGCCAACTGATCTCCTGAAACGCGCCCGGCTCTAGGGCGGCTGCAGGGCCCTCGATGAGGCGCAGCCTGTCTGCCTGGTCATAGCGTTGAATGAAGAGATTGACGTCTGCGCGCTGGTCGCTGCTCAGGCCGGCGTGAACGGTTTGCCCGGTGTAGAGGGTTGGCGAGGCGATCAAGGGGTACCAACCCATGTCCACTTCATTCGGTTGGATGAAGGTAGGTGTGGCTGCTCGTCCTGGCGCGGCGAATTGGATTTCCAGCGCGCGGCGGCCGTCTTTACTGTGCCCCACCACATTTCTCAGCAGTACTGTCTCGTCGAGTGCATGGAATCCCTGCACGCTGCCCGGCAGGTCGAAGTGAAAACGGGCCCCTTCCTTGGGCGCCAACGGTGGGGCGTTATGCAGGGCGCGACCGGCGTTGACGACGTGGTATGTTTCGATCACGGCGTCGCTGATTGCACGACCCCCACCGGCCGTTGACAGAAATAGGCGGTCGGCCAGCGGGCCGCGCCAGTCGGGGCCATTCTCTAGACCGGCCAGGCCGTTCTTGATACCCAAAAGGCAGCCCAGATTGCCGGCATTACAATCGGTGTCCCAGCCGGCGGTACTGACAACTTTCATCGCCTGCTGAAAGTCGTCATCACTGTAGAGCAGCCCGAGCATAATCAGCGCGTGATTGGGCACTAGGTGGCAGTTACCGCCATACAGCTGGTAGTTGTAATACCGGCCAATGCGCGCCCGTGTCTTGTGCCAATCTGCATCGGCGGCATGCCATTCGCGCATGTCGTTGATCAGACGGTAGATGAGCGAGTCTCCCGGTATCTGCGCCACGCCGCAGTCGATGAGCCTGTTGATGTCCGGCTCCACGAAAGCGTGCGCTTCCATAGCGGCCAACACCTGGGCGCCGTAGATCGCTTCCCCATCATGGCTGACGCTGGCCGCGCGCCCGGCCAGCGATGCTGCCAATTCCGGATCGCCGGGCGCAGCCATGGCGAAGCCATCGATGAAGATCTGGGCGCCGATCTGCTCGCTGATGATCTTGCCGTTGACGGCCGTCGAGCCGGACAGTGGGGCGGGCATGCCCCGTTTCAGGCGTAGATAGGCGGTGTGCTCCGTGGAAAAGCCGAAGCCTCCCCACCACAGTATCGTGCGCTCTTCAATTATATAGTTGAGCCAGGTCTGGCCAATTTGGGCGGCCGTGATCGCCTGGCCGCTGCCATAATCTTCTAAAGCGCGCAGGAAGGTGAAAGTACCTGAAATATCATCATCAGTGACGACAAGGGGCGGCTGTCCGGGCAGCCTGTCGTTGATGTAATAATCGACTTCCCCTAACTCTTTGAGGATACGCTCGTAAGTCCATCCTTCAAACGGCCGTCCGAGGTAGACACCAATGATCTTGCCCAAGACGCCCGCATAGACGCGTTCTTCATAATCTGCCGGCAGCGCCATTACTTTCAGACTACGCCATCTGCTCTGGCGATTTGCAGCATGCCTTCCAGGCCAATCTGAATGGCGTTTAGCTCTCCGCGGCGGAAATCTTCTTCACCCCATTCCGGCTTGATCTCGCCCGGGGAGCCGTCCGAGCAGTAGAGCGCGCCGGTTCGCCAACCGCGATACGCGCCGACGATAAACAGCGTATCACTTTCCATCTCCACGGAAACAATGCCGGCCGACTTGATCATCTCGACTGTCTCTTCATTGTGCGGAGCATAGAAACCATCACCGGCGATGCCGACCCCGACAGTGTAGGGCGAATCCGCTGCTTCAGCGGCGTCTACCAGCGCACTCAAGACAGCGAAAGTCGGAACGGCCGGATAGGCGAGCGGCAAGTAACCATTTGCCGTGCCGCCGTGACGGACCGTCCCACTGGCGATGATCAGATCACCCGGCATCTGTCCTTCTTGAAAGACGCCGCATGAGCCAACGCGAATGAAGGTGTCGGCGCCCATGTGCGCCAGCTCCTCCAGGGCGATGGCCACGGTAGGGCCGCCCATGCCGGTGCCGCAAACTGTCATGAATACATCTTTGTATGTTCCCGAATAAACCACGTAGCCTCTGCTGTCCGTGACAAGGTAAGCGCCTTCCATCTGATCGGCGATTCTGCGCGCGCGCGCTTGGTCCCCGGGACAGAAAATGTAGCGTGATATTTCATCCGGATCACATTTGATATGCCATTCCATATTGATTGCCTCCATGGCTATGCCAACATTGAAAAAAATTATACAATCAACGCCTAATTTACACATTAGCCGCGAGTCACGGAAAGGATTGAAATTGACAGCCACTCTCGATACGCGCCAATCAAGTTGTCTGCCTGGATGATCAGGATCATATTTACCAACCGGGCTATCTCGTTATTGAAGAGGGACGCATTGTCGAAGTAGGCGCACAGTCCGACGCTTGGCAGCCGTCGTTTTGATGACGTAATCGATCTGCCTGACCGCCTTGTGATGCCGGGTCTGGTAAACGCACACACCCATTCTCCGATGGCCTTGTTTCGCGGCCGGGCGGAAGGGCACTCACTGTTTAATTTTGATGGTTGGTATGAGACGATCCGGGTTATTGAGGAAGTGATGACGCCGGAGATGATCCCGCCGGCTGTGGCGCTCTCCTGCGCCGAGATGATCCGCACCGGCACGACCTGCTTTGTCGACCAATATTTCTGGATGGATCAGATTGTGCCCACCGTGCGCCGCAGCGGCATGCGCGCCGCGCTGGCATATGGTATCGTGGAATTGGGAGATGCCGGCGCGCGTGCCAGGGAAATCGCGGCGGCGGATCGTTTTCTGGCCAGTGTGGAAGCGGATGATCTGATCAGCGGTTGGGTTGGCCCGCACGCGTTTTTCGCCGATAACAGCGTAGAGGCGATGCGCGAGGAATTAGCGCTGGCGCAAAAATACGACACGGGTTTCCATATCCATCTGTCGACGAGCGGTGAGGAAGATCGCTTTTGCCAGCAGGCCTACGGCCGTACCGCTGTACAGAAGCTGCTGGAGATGGGCATGCTGGAACAGCCGATCATCGCTGCCCACTGCATCGATGTGCCCGCTGAAGATTTCGCCACGCTGGCAGCGCACCCATTTACGGCCGTTGTCGCCGCTTCATCCTGTATGCGCAACGCGGCCGGCTCGGCCCCGCTGCCGGCCATGCTCGATGCGGGCATCAATGTGGCCATGGGCAGCGATAACGTGACCAATAATAACAGCTACGACATGTTCAAAGAGATGCAGATAACCGGTAAACTCTTCTCGTTCGTTGAACGCACGCCAAATGCGATCCCCACGCGCACCCTGTTGGATATGGCCACGATGGGCGGCGCCAGAGCGCTCGGCATGGAAGATGAAATTGGTTCACTGGAACCGGGCAAGCAGGCCGATCTGATCACACTGGATCTGTTGGAAATCGGCTGGGCGCCGGTGGCTCAAGATGTTTATACAGCCCTGGTATACAGCATTACCGGCATGCATGTGCGCGATGTCATGGTCGCCGGCGAGTGGCTTCTGCGCGGCGGAAGCCTGACGACGATCGACTATGAAGAGGAGCGGCAGGCGTTAGAGATTGCCAACCAGGATTTAGAGAGGAAATTGCAGGAGTTGTAATGGAACGGATGATT
Organism: uncultured Chloroflexia bacterium; assembly: GCA_963767495.1. Classification (GTDB taxonomy): domain Bacteria; phylum Chloroflexota; class Anaerolineae; order Promineifilales; family Promineifilaceae; genus JAACFF01. The sequence continues at coordinate 10,341 of CAVYDY010000003.1, read as the reverse complement.
ATTGATACAGACCCTGGCGTTGATGACGCGCATGCGATCATGATGGCCAGCGCCTTTCCCGGCGTAAAAATCGAAGCGCTGACCGTTGTTGCCGGCAATGTCGGCCTGGAGAGGACGGTCGCCAACAGCTGCACCATCCTCGATATCCTGGATGAGGATGCGCCCGTTTTCGCCGGCTGTGAAAGCGCCTTTATCCCCCATGTAGAAGATGCGGCCCATGTTCATGGGCTTGATGGACTGGGCGATGTGGGTCTGGCCCCTTCGACACGCGCCGTTGAAAAAGAACATGCTTCGGCAGCGCTTGTTCGCCTGGCGCATGAATCACCCGGTGAACTAACGTTGGTAGCCATCGGCCCCCTGACGAATCTGGCCGTTGCGCTGATGCTAGATCCCGAACTCCCCGCGTACTATAAACGGCTGGTCATCATGGGCGGCGCTGTAGATGCCCTCGGTAATACGCCCAATCTCACGGCCGAGTTCAATATCTACGCCGATCCGGAAGCGGCGCACATCGTCTTTTCTTCCTGGCCGGAGTTCACGCTCGTCTCCTGGGAAGCGACGGTGGCTCACGGCATCCCCATGGATACGTTCAAGCAGTGGACAACCATTGATTCAGATCGCGCCCGTTTTTATACCCAGGTCAGTGAAAAAACGGTCGACTTCATAGCCGGCGTGTTGGGCAGCCCAGAGCTCTTTGGCGCCGACGGGTTGGCCATGGCGGTCGCCCTGCAGCCTGATATTGTGCAGAAGTCTGAATTTCGCCCGATCATGGTCGAGCTGAACGGCCAACACACGCGCGGTCAGACCACGGTCGATTGGATGAGCCGCGGCGACCAGCCGGCACGCGCCCATATTATCCGCGAAGTTGACCAGCAGCGTTTCGAGGAGCTAATGGCATTGGCATTGAACTAGATGTCCACGTAGGGACGAAGCGGCTGGGTACAGGCTCAGTGGGTAACGAAACGCCCTGATACCAACCGCCTTGCCCGTATGGAATCAAGATAGGTGTATGGGAAACTTAGCTTGAGAAAGGGAGGCGCCCTTATCGATATGAACAAAGTGGCTCTGAATGAAGCGCCTGGCGCCTACAAGGACGACGTCTTGTCCTTCCTGCAGGATCTGGTTCGTTTGCCGTCGGTTAACGGCCGTGATTCTGAAACGGCCGTTGCCCTGCGCATCGCCGAAGAAGCGGAACGGCTGGGCCTAGCCGATGAACTGGTGGCCTGTGATCCCGAACGGCCGAATGTCGTCGTGACCGTGGGGGAAGGGCCGTGTGGTTTCGCCCTGATCGGGCATATGGACACGGTCGCCGCCGGCGACGAAAGCGCAATGGTCCGACCCGCCTTTCGCGGCGGTGATCCGGAACGGCCGTTTGTTCGGGCGTGGAACGGCGGATAATAAGGCGGGGATCGCCTGCGGCCTGTATACGCTGGCGCTCCTACGTGACCGGCAGCTGCTGGACCTCTCCGCAAAACAAAATCATTTTGGCCGGCGTGGTAGACGAGGAGTCCGGCGCCAGCAGCGATCTTGGCGTTCGCTATCTCCTGGACAACGGCTATCTTCAAGCAAAGGGCGCCATCTACACCTATGCCAGCGACATCGTTTGCATCGGCCATCGCGGCTTGCTGAGATTGCTGCTGACGGCTCGCGGCCAGGCAGTGCACACCGGCAGCCGGGAGTGGAGCCGCAAAGAAGCGGGCGTCAATGCTGTGACCGGCCTGGCGGCCGTTTTGCTCACCCTGGAAGATCTCGAGCTTCCCGCGCCGGACCACCCGGCATTCAGCGGGTTTTCCTGTACAGTGACGCCGGGAACCTTGTTCAGCGGCGGCGAGTTTGAGAGCATGGTCCCTGCCGCGGCCGAGGCGCTGGTGGATATTCGCCTGATGCCGGGACAGTCAGCAGAGGATGTATTAGATGCTGTTCAGCAGGTCATTGATGTTGAATGCGCGCGGCGTGCGGGGCTCACCGTGACCATGCGCATCAAGAACAGCTTGCCGGGCGCGGCTATCCCGGCGATCATCCCCTGGCCAGCATCGCGCAGGCGGAAACGCGGCGCTGGACGGGCCATACCTGGCCGGTTGCCGGGGCGGGGCCGGCCAATGAGGGGTATATGCTGATCGAAGCGGGCATCCCTACGCTTATGCGGTTTTGGGCCAACGGGCGGCAATGCCCATGCCGCGGATGAATGGGTTGAGATCGACAGCCTCGGCTCAACGATCGGCATGTATAGTGGTATCATCACGGCGTACTGTCGAACCATGAATAAGAAATCATAGAGTGCGTAGATTACAAGGAAGAATTATGCCAACAACCGTTCGTGATCCCTGGGTAGATGTCAAAACAGCCAACGGCTTTTCCGCCGACCATGTCATCTCAGCTTTGCAAAAAGAGATCCGGCGCGGCCATACGGAGAACGCGGCTGCGCTGGCCTACGAAATGGTGCTCACAAGCCCCGCTCTGGAAGATTATCTCTGGTACCGGCTGATGGTGATCAGTGTGGAGGATATTGGTTTTGGTGAGCCGCAGGCGCCGATCCTGATCAATTCACTCTACCAGATGCTGCAAACGTTCGACCGGCAGGCTGGGGAACGTAAATTATTCGCGATACATGCGGCGCGCTATCTGAGCCAATGCGAGAAAGATCGTTCCAGCGATGAAATGGCTATCTGGATCAGCCGCGCCGTGGCCCAGGGAAAAATAGAGCCGGAAATACCGGATTATGCCCTGGATATGCATACGGCTGCCGGCCAGGAGATGGGGCGTGACCGGCGTTACTTCTTTGAAGAGGCGGCGCGCGTGGAACCGGAGCTGGCGGACCGCGATACGACTTATCGTGCCCGGATCATGGAGATGTTGGACAAGGGCGAATTGTAGCCAGGCCTTAAGCGCCGGGGGCTTCATATGTCGCCGGCAGCAGGCGGAAAGTGCTCTCGCCTGTCGAGCCATGCCTGGGTGTTCCCTGGCTGCGCTTCTTTTTCTGCCCGTCATGGGCGCGGATTTGCCTATGGTTAACGAAGGAAGCAATAGAACGACGTATAATTCTTGAAAGCTTTTTCAGAGGAATTTTATGCAAGATGATAGCCTAGTTTCCATTGCGATTTAGACTATGGCGCGCATTTGCCCCTGGGATCTTGAACCTTTCCAATCTAATCATCAAGGACTGAGCCCTTTACCCAAGGCGGTCAGGTTGTTGGCGATAACGCCCCAGCCAATCCAGCGTTCGAAGCCATCGTGACCACGGTTTCGGCAGCGCTCGAGTCCGTACTTGCGCTTGATGACGCTGATCCGACCTTCGACGCCGGCATGGAATCGCCGGCCACGCCAGAACCAACCCTGCCGCTCGTATTGGCGACGCGTCTCTGACTTGCGTCCAGGCTTGGGTAGAACGATTCGTTTCACACCCAGCTTAGCCGCAAAAGCTTCATTGCTGGCGGAGTGTACACCGCGGTCGGCGCTGGCCTGTCTTGGCGGCCGGCCGAACAGCTGAATATGCTTATCAAGCGTCGGCTGCCATTGAGACTCATCGGCTGGATTACCATCTAGCACCTCGTATTGAGCGATGAAACCGCCTTCAACTTCGCCAAGCCAGACCTTGTGCCCAAATTCAGTGTCCTTATTGACTTTACCCCGCCGGATGATGTCGCTATGCGGCTCAAAGATGCTGACTAGTTTCTCTGTCGGCGGCACTTTCTCGCCGGAGAATACCCGGCGCACAGTCTGGTCAATAACCTGGTGTGTGCGTGGTAGGAAAGTTTGCAGAGTCTCGATGAGGCCGTGACCTTCCTCTGCAACCTGCTTTTGCAGCTCGTCCAGCACCCGTTCTGCCTGACGAACCGTCGCTTGTGTCGTCTGCACCAGACGCTGGTAATGGGATTTCATCTGCTCCCGGCTACGATGACTCAGCCCGGCTATGTGACGGGCGGCTCGCTTCGCACTGCGCTGGCGGTTGCGGAACATCGCTTTGCTTAGCTTCGTTCCTGACCCGAGCAGGGCCTTGGCCCGGGTCAAGGTCCTGCCGAGCACGCGCACACTGTCGGCTAACAGGCGGCTGTCGGTGGGATGGTGGATGGCCGTTTCCACCACCGTGCCATCCATGCGTAACTTGCGGCCACGCGTCAGCTTGTTATCGATGGCCAGATTCATGATGCGCTGGTTGAAAGCCTGCAATGTCTGTGGCTGAATGAGATTGGCCCAACGGCACAGCGTACTCTGGTCCGGCGTGGCCTGCAGATAGACCCGGCAGAATTGACGCAGCACTAAGCTGTCGGCAACTCGCAACGCGGTTTGTTCATAGCTCCAGTCGTACAGGTGTTTGATAGCCAGCATACGCAGAACGACCTCTACCGGCGTCGACTTCCGACCGGCGGTCATGGTATTAGGATAGCGTTGCGCAAGGTCATCACGAATCATGCAAAACAGCTCGTCGTCATCTAGAACTTGGTCAACGGCAGCTAGTTCAGGGCTCATCTTGATGGTTAGACCAGGAATTCGATTGAGAATGTTGTCCGCTTCATGTTTGTCGATTAGCATTGGAGTGGGCCTTTTGTGATTCTGGTTTGTTTGGTCGCTTACCAAAATTACTTTAAGGCCCATATTCATGCAATTTTGCAATGGAAACTAGCCTAATCGGGACCAAGCTGCAGCGACCATCCCTGCACCCACATCTCCTGCCTCGTCTGCACCTCATTGAGCGGCTGCAAAACGGCCGTTCGCGCAAACTCACCCTTATTTCCGCCCCCGCCGGCTATGGCAAAACCATGCTGGCCAGTTCCTGGCTGGAAACGTGTGCATGTCCGCTGGCCTGGTTCTCAATAGGTAAGAAAGATGGGGATTTGGTTCTATTTCTCAGCTATTTTCTCAGCGCCATTCAATCTCTGTTCCCTGGTGCCTGTCCCAAAACTCAGGCTCTACTGGAAGAAACACGCCCGCCTCCCCTTGATTATTTAGCCAAGACGTTGATCAACGAAACAGCCGTCATTCCCCACTCATTCATCATTGTCTTGGATGATTATCATCACATCACCTCACAAGACACGCAGCAGCTGCTGGTCACCTTCATCCAACACCAACCGGAACATATCCATTTGGTCTTGATCGCCCGGCAAGACCCCATGCTGGATCTGGTCAATTTACGGGCCAAAGAACAGATTACAGAAATCCGCACCCGTGACCTGCAGCTCAATCGCCATGAAGTACAACAGCTCTTGACGGATGCTTTGGGAGCGCGTGCCACGCCGGAATTGATCGACCAGTTGACGGCCAAGATGGAAGGGTGGGTGACCGGTCTGCATTTAGCCACGTTGATTTTGCGCCAGCAGACAGATACAGAGCTGTTCCTGCAAAACGTTCGTGACGCCAATCAATACATCTTAGATTATCTGCTGCAAGAAGTGCTGGAACGACAATCGCCTGTTGTGCAGAACTTCTTGTTCTATACGGCCGTGAGCGACCGCTTTTGTGCTCCCCTTTGCGATGCCTTGCTGGACGAAGCGCCGGATTTGACGCCCTTCACCTCTAGCCGGCAGATAATAGAATGGCTCGTTCAGAAGGATCTCTTCATCATCCCGTTGGACCAACAGGGAGAATGGTTTCGGTATCACCATCTCTTTCAGGATCTGCTGCAATATCAGCCCGCCATGCGCACAGACGTCCGGCAAATGGCCCGCCTGCATCGACGGGCCAGCCGCTGGTTTGAAGAAAATGGCTGGCTGCAGGAAGCTTTTGACCACGCCTTAGCCGCCGATGATCGGCAGCGCATTATGCAGTTGATTGCCGCTCATCGGCACGACTTAATGAATCAGGATCAATGGTCAATGCTGCAGCGGTGGCTCAACACCCTGCCCCGGCAGATGCTCGATGAGCACATCCCTTTACTCCTGACAAAGGGATGGCTGTTATACCGTACCGCCAATCAACAACAGATCGTCCCAATTCTGCAGCAAATTGAAGGCCTTTTTGCAGCCAACGTTGGTTTCAGCGCCCCGGAACGGCTCATTCTACAGGGAGAAACGGCCGCCCTGACTTCGCTTCTGCAGTATTATGCCGGGCAAGGGGGAGAATGCATTGAGAGCGCCCGCTTCGCTCTGGACGTGACCCCTGCTGAGCATCTTTGGGTGCGCAACTTTGCCGTGTCAGTTATTCCTGCAGGCTATCAACTGAATGGTCAGTTGGATGAAGCCTACAGCGAGATACAAGAAGCGTTAAATGAACCGGGAAGCATCGACAATCGGTATGCTCATCGCTTCTATTTTGTACTCATGCTTGTGGAACTGTTATCAGCCAATCTGCACGGGGCAGAACAGGCGGCCCTGTATGCCTTGAAGCTGGCGGAAAAGGGCAAATTCCACACCACGCGCGGGTGGGCCTTACAAACGTTGGGCTACATTTACTATCAGTGGAATGATCTGGATAAGGCGCGTGCATATTACGAGCGCGTCATTGACCTGCGTTATTTGCTCTTTCCCAGCATGTATGCCCATTCCTCGTTTGGCTTGGCGCAAACTCTGCAATCAGTGGGGGCACAGGATGAGGCGCAGCAGATCATGGCCTCAGTTCTGGAATGGGCACGAGACAACAGCTATCAGGAGCTGCTGCTGACAGGGCAATCACATCTGTCGCGGCTGGTCCTGATGCAAGGTAAGCGATCACCCCCAACCTATTGGGTTAATATGGTCGACGATCCGTTCTCGCAAATGGTGCTGCTTGAGATCCCTTATCTGACACTGGCTTGGTCGTTGATCGCAGAAGAAAATTGGCAAGAAGCATCTGAACTACTCATCCGTTTACGCCAATTTGTGGAAGACACGCACAACAGCCTGCGTTTGATCGAAGTGCTCAACCTGCAAGCTCTGATGTGTGCCACGAAAGATCAGCAGGAGGAAGCCCTGCGCTTCTTGGCATCGGCCGTTTCGCTCGCAGAACCAGGCGGATTTGTGCGGCTCTTTGTTGATTTAGGCACCCCGATGGCGCGGCTGTTGGCCCAGCTTCATGTGGATGACCCTCAAGTCCAGTCCTACATTGCCAGCATCCTGGCCGCGCATGGTAACTCGCCTGCTGATAGCAAGACGCAGCTGCTAGAAAAACTGACCTATCGGGAAATGGAAATTCTGACCCTGCTGGCCCGGCAGCTTACGGACAAACAAATAGCCCGCCAGTTGTTTATCTCCATCAACACCGTCCGCTTCCATCTAAAAAACATCTACGCCAAGCTGTCCGTCCCTAACCGGCGGCAGGCGGCTCAACGCGCCCAGGAATTAGGGCTTGTTTCCACAGCCGACGACTAGTAGGCATCCACTCCAAACTACCAGTTTCCTACCACTTTTCTACCATCAAACGGGCCTTCAATATGGCATAATAGGGATATACATCTGCATCAATGCGCTGGAGGTTAGCCATGGCTTGCTGCAAAGATGACCCATTCCATTTTACTTTGGGCACGGAAGCCGTCTACCGCATCATCGTGTACGGCCGTTTGGACGGCCGTTGGTCGGCGCAGTTGGGTCTAAACGTTAATTATGTCACGGTGCGAGAGAAGATAACCCAATCAACGCTCAGTGGTTGTTTTCAAGATCAGGCGGCCCTTTTTGGCGTATTGAATGGATTGTATGGATTGGGGTTTCCCCTGCTGTCTGTGGAGTGCATCCGCTAGGCTGCGGTTCCCCCTTACTTAGCACAATCTGGTAGACCGGGATGGGTAAGGGAACGTGAAATGGATGGCAAGAGCGATAGGAATGTAGGCATAATCAAGGAGGAGCTCATAATGGACAAAATTTCTCCTCAAGAAACGCAGCAAATTGCAGAAGAAGCCTACATCTACGCTTTTCCCATGTTGATGGGCTACCGCTTTGCCTATGCTTCTTTTTTGCGACGCGATTTGCCCTCTTATCGTGGGCCGGCAAACACGATCACCGGCAAGGCTGACACCTTGAATCACACCTTCAAGGATGTGATTACGCCCAACGCCGACACGCCCTATTCGTTTGTGCTGCTCGATTTACGCGCGGAACCGCTGCTGCTCCAGGTTCCGGCGATCAAGGATCGCTATTATGTCTTTCAGTTCGTCGATCTGTTCGGCACTAATCCGCACTTCATCGGTTCGCGGGCCACGGGAACCGAAGCCGGTTCCTACCTGCTTGTTGGCCCGGGCTGGGAAGGTGATGTGGACGAGGAGGCGTTCGACGCCGTTCTGCGTTTCGATACTGATCTCGTTTTCGCCATCGGCCGTACCCAACTGCTCGGCGCGGACGACGCGGCAGCACTGAACCAGGTGATGGCGCATTATGAGCTCCAAACGCTGTCGGCTTATCGAGGGCAGGAGCGTCGGGAAAGAGCAGATACGGAATGGCCGGCTTGGGATGACGAGTCCTCGCATGATGAGCGCTTCATCGGCTACTTGAACTTTCTGCTTGCCTTCTGCCAGCCAATCCATCGTTCCGAGGCGGATTTGATGGCTCGTTTTGCCAAAATCGGCATCGGTCCTGGACTGCCTTTCAGCAGCGAGTCCATAAGCGAGGAAAGCCGAGAGGCTGTGCGGGCAGGGGTCAGGGCGGCGCGTGAAACCATGGCGGAAAAAACCAAGACCATTTTGCAGAAAACTAACGGCTGGATGTCCTCGGATGTGTTCGGCACGCGGGAATGGTATGACGGCGACTTTCTGCTGCGAGCCGTTGCGGCCATGGCCGGGTGGGGCGGTAATGACGTAGTCGAAGCGTTGTATCCCACGGCTCGTGAAGATGCTGATGAACGGCCGTTGACCGGGGATCACGCCTACCAGATCACCTTCCATAAGCTGCCGCCGGCCAAGGCGTTCTGGTCCGTGACGATGTATGACACGTCCTATGATGGGACGGCCGGTTACCTGGTGGAAAATCCCATCAATCGCTATTTGATCAATTCCGCGACCCAGGGACTGGTCACGGGTGAAGACGGGTCGCTCACGATCACTATCCAGCATGAGGAACCGCAAGACGCGGGAGAACGGGCCAATTGGCTCCCTGCGCCGGCGGGGCCGTTCTATCTGGTGATGCGCATTTATTGGCCTGAAGAAGAAGCGCTGGATGGAACCTGGACGCCGCCGCCGGTCGTACGCACGACGTAAGAGGGCGGCATCGCCTACAGCCGTTTCCATACCACAGCCATGTGTTCACCATCAATGGTGATGAGCTTGGGTCGGGACGTTTTGAGCGTTCTGTGCCCGTGGTTTTTTGCCGCCTCGGAAACCTTCGATGTCGGCATGGATTCGGAGTCGCTGGTTGCGCTCGATTATCACGACCGGGCGCCTTTCAAATTCAACGGCAAGATTGAGAAGATCAATATCAAGTATATCTAGCAGGAAACGATAAGAGGATGCCCTCAACAGCCGTTGAAGGCATTCTCCTATTCAGCGAATCACTTGAGGAAATACAATGAGTAAACAACTGGAAAACGCCAAAAACTTGTACCTGCAAGGCATCAAAGAAGGCCGGATCGAGGTTATTGAGCAGTACACCGGCGACAGGTATACACAGCACAGCACGGGCGTGCGTGATGGCGCAGATGGGTTTGCCGAGTTCTTTGCAGGATTTTTGCAGCGTACTACCAATCGTGATATTCGGATAATTAGAGCGATTGAAGACGGCCGTTTTGTGTTTTTGCACGTTTATCAGGACATCGACAATGGCAGTGCCAAATGGGTAACCACCGACATGTTCGACACCGATGAGAACGACAAATTGGTAGAGCATTGGGACGTGATCGCCCCCTACATTGAGCCGGAGGAGACCGTTTCCGGCAACGACATGGTGTTGGGTGATTTTGAGATTAAGGATGCGGACGAAACAGAACGAAACAAAGCGATCATCCGCTCGTTTATTGTGGATGTGTTTCAAAATGGCAATCATGCCCATGCTGCCAACTACATTTCTGAGGAAAAATATATTCAGCATAACCCCCATGTGCCTGATGGCATCCAGGCCGTCAGGCAATTTCTGGCCACACAAGATTTTAGCTATGACTTTGTCTTTAAGGTGATCGGTCAGGGGGATCATGTGGTGGCCTATTCCAAAGCAACGCTCAATGGTCAAGCGTTAGCCGTTTTTGACATTTTCAGGCTAGAGAATGGATTGATTGTGGAACACTGGGACAACATGGAGCCGATTCCACCTAGAAACGAGTGGGCCAATACGGGCAAATTCTAAGGCCGCGCGCATCCCCAAAAATTCTGGATACTGTTGGCGACATCAGAATGCTCTCAAATTCGCCGCTTCGGCCGACAAAGCATGGTTGTTTTTGATAGTAACGATGCAGATTTTTCACCACTTTTCCCGGTTAAACAAAGGAGACAATTATGAATAGAATTACCCT
>CAVYDY010000002.1:0-27734 GCA_963767495.1 uncultured Chloroflexia bacterium | reverse complement strand
CAGAGCCATTCGTTTTGGACGCAAAGGAAAATTATACGAGCAGTACCGCGAGGGCCAAGAAGATGAATTGAACACGTTAGGCTTGGTGCTGAACATGGTCGTATTGTGGACCACCCGTTACATGGATGCTGCCATTACCTATCTCAAGAAAACAGGGCTTGATGTGCGAGACGAAGATGTGGAACGGTTATCACCCTTAGTGAGTCATCATATTAACTTTGTGGGCAAATATTACTTTTCGTTACCAGAAGAAGTTAAACGCGGGGAACTGAGACCATTTCATAATCCGGATGACCCGACTAATATTATCTAGTGCATTATGTCAACGAGACCGTAAACTTTCCGACGATTGCGCCCCATACCCCATAATGAAAAAGGAAGGGTTGGCGAAGAACGGCCATTTACATACACATACAATACACCTGCTAGCCAACCTCACACCAGAACTGCAATTCGGCCGAAGAATTTGGCGCGCAGCTGTAGTTGAGTCCGGTAGAACCATGCCAACCGATTTTGGGGTCACTCCACAACAGCATTTCATACACCATATGTATAGCAGGTCTGTTTCGTGGGGGAAGCAGGCAGTCTGCTGCGGAGATACCAGATCCAATTCTTTCGAGGTTTCTTGAGCAGCCATCCGGCGAGTCAAAACAAAAACTTGCCGTTTATCGTCTATAATGACCTTGTGATTTGTGTGGCCAAAAAGTCAACAAAGGAAGCATCCAATCAGCGAATCCATGAGCACAGCATCGTCGATAGGCAGCGGGAGACTTCCCCAACTGTGACCGCTGCCGATCTGGCGGAACTGGTGGCGGGCAACAGCGCCTTCGCTTTGAACTGTACCAGGCGCTCAGAAAGCAAACGGGCAATTTCTTCTACTCCCCTTACAGCATCTCCCTGGCGCTGGCCATGACCTATGCCGGAGCGCGAGAGACGAGCAACAGATGGCGCACACGCTCCATTTCCTGCTCTCCCAAGCGCATCTCTATCCGGCGTTCAATGGTCTGGACCTGGAACTGGCGCGCCGTGGTGAGGGCGCGCGCGGCGGGGATGGCCAGGGGTTCCAGCTGAATATCGTTAACGCCCTTTGGGGTCAGGAAGGGCACCAGTTCCTGGCCGCATTTCTCGATACACTGGCTGAGAACTATAGCGCCGGGCTGCGCCTGTTTGATTTCGCCGGCGCGCCGGACGCATCACGGCTGCTGATCAACGAGTGGGTTAGCGAAGAGACGGAAGAACGGATCAATGATTTGATCCCGCAGGGCGCCATTGATGGTATGACCCGTCTTGTGCTGACCAACGCTATCTATTTCAACGCCGCCTGGAGCAAGCCATTCGAACCCGGCATGACTGAAGATGGCCCGTTCACCCCGCCTGATGGCGATCAGGTCACCGTGCCAATGATGAAGCAGACGGCATCATTCAGCTACTGCGCCGGGGCCGGGTACCAGGCGCTCGAACTGCTTTACGACGGCCGTGACCTATTGATGCTTATTCTGCTGCCCGAGGCCGGCGCATTTGCTGCATTTGAAAACGCATTAACGGCCGTGCGCGTCAATTCCATCCTGAACGACATGGCACAAAGGCGTGTCGCTTTGACCCTGCCTAGTTTCGAATTTGAATCAGCTTTTGAACTGGGACCGGCGCTGTCCGCGATGGGTATGCCGCACGCCTTCTCCGCGAGTGCTGATTTCTCGGGCATGACCGGGGGCCGCGAACTGTCTATCAGCAGTATCATCCACAAGGCATTCGTCTCCGTGGACGAAGCAGGCACGGAGGCGGCGGCGGCCACGGCCGTGATCATGCGCCTGAAGTCCATGCCTATGTTTGAAGAGCCGCTCCCGTTTACTGCGGATCGGCCGTATCTATTCCTCATCCGCGATATGGCCAGCGGCTCGATTCTCTTTATCGGCCGTGTTCTGAACCCGGCCGCGAATTTAACAGACTGAATATTAGCTGAAAACCCCTAGCCCCCCTCACAACGTCAGCAGATCAATACATTGATTGTACATGCCCGTTACCCTGTACACCGGTCCATTACTGGCCTGCGCTAGGACGCCGGTTCGCCGCGGGCGTGGCCCCTCACGCCACCAGGGTAGCCGGCTTACCCCGCCGGCTGGAGGGTCGTATTCGCCTCTGCGCTCGTCGCTACCAGCTTCAGCCTATGCCAGTTATGCCAGCAGATTATACCCAGTTAGCTTCCTGGATACGCGTATCCAATTGGCGATATGCTTGCGCCAGATCATCGGCCGTCTGCTGCATCTCGGCCACGTCGACGGTGCTCTGGAAGCGCACTTCTGATTTACTGTATCGATCCTGGCGGATAACGGCCGCGTTGGCCGCAGCGGTATAAATCCCGTGGCGCAGGCGTAAATTATCCCGTTCAGCAATGGCGTCAGCGATGGTCAACGCCTCCGCATCCAGCAGTGTAGCCGAATTAGTGCGGTTGATACGCTGGATCAAGTCGACCAGCCCAGCGGCGATGCGCTCCATCTCCGCCAACAAGAGGTTAGGATCCTCGGCGGGTTCATCCCCTTCCTGCACCCGGGTATTATGTACAATACGATTCTGCAACTGCGCAATGCGCTTCTGGTAATCCGCCCTCTGGATCAACGCTTCCGCTAATTTCATGCTGTTCCGACTCCTTGTGACACGCTCATTTCGCTAACTATCTATGCCATCTTCTGCGGTTTCCACTGCTTGGGCGGGCGGCTTAAAGTAACGGATGATCAAAAAGCTGATCACAGCGGCCGCGCCGATGACTGCTTCAATAAGCAGCGGATCCCACCCCTGAAGCGTCCCGAAGACAGCGGCGGCATTAACCAACGTATGCCAGGCGATGGCAATGAACAACCAGATGATATTCTTGCGCACAAATGCCTGCAGCACCAGGATTGACAGCGACAGGTGCAGAACAATGGTAAACAGCCGCTCCACCGCACCGAGGACAAACATCCACGGCGGTGAATTCACCAATTCCTCGATCTGCTGCGCACCGGCGGCGATCGCATCGGCGCTGCCCGCCAGCTGATCGGCGGGCACAAGCGTATCGATCAGCCCGCTCTGGTAAATGTAAATATTGACGATCGAGGTCGCCGCGAGCACGCCAACAATAATCGCCTCTACCCCGCCCCACCCGGCGCCGAACATCATACCTTCATCCCAGTCGCGCATGCTCTTCCTGAAATAAAAGAAGAGATAACGGGTAATTTCCTCAAAAAGGCCGGCGGAAAGACCTAGCAGCAAAGCAGCGGTAAGCGCCTTGCTTACCGTATCTCCCTCGACAAGATCGCCGACAATAGGATTGAGCACAAATTGGTTGAAGGGAATATGTCCAATCTGGGAGACGACAAAACCGGCTGCGCCAATGAAGAAAAGTTTCCAAGCGACCTTGTAACGCCGCACCAACCAGATGCCGAGCAGGATCGGCATTACGATCATGAGCAAAGAGTTGAGTGCCAGTAGAAAATAAATCATGATGGTTGTCCCTCTGACTTATGCCGCACCGCTAGGGCGGGCGTCTCATTGACGGTCAATTGAAAAACATCGGGCCGGGCATAATGGCCGACCACGTCAAAATCGACCTTGGCCCTAACGATTTCAGCCATATCCAGGTCGGCGTACAAAATCCCTTCCTGGTCATAGAGCGGGCCGGCAAGCAGGTCGCCCAACGGGGAGACAATGGCGCTGCCGCCGCGGGACATCACCTCCGGCGCCGCGGCCAATTCAGCCAACGCTTGCAGGTCGGCCGGGTACATCGCTTTGGTGACGTACTGGTTGCAGCCCAGCACAAAACAGCGCCCTTCGCAGGCGATGTGACGCAGCGTCGCCTGCCAGCTGTCGCGGGAATCGGCCGTTGGCGCCAGATAAAGTTCCACGCCTTTGCTGTACATGGCCATCCGCGCCAGGGGCATATAATTTTCCCAACAGATCAAACCGCCGATTTTGCCCAGGCCCGTGTCCAGCACGGTCAAGGTACTGCCATCACCTTCACCCCAGATCAGGCGCTCAGCGGCCGTTGGTTTCAATTTGCGGTGCTTGCCCAGGATCGCGCCGTCCGGGCCAAAATAAAGTGTGGTGCAGTAAAGCGTGCCGCCGCTGAACTGCGTATCGCGCTCAATGATGCCGATCGCCGCATAAACACCCGCTTCACGCACGAAGGCGCCAATCACCTCCGTCGCCAGGCCGGGAATTTCTACGGCGTTATCCCAATACAACTGCCACAGCTCGCGCCCCCCTGCACTGCGGCTGCCGACAACCATGCCAAAACTCAAACCGCGTGGATAGGCAGGAATGAACGCCTCCGGGAAAAGCAGCAGCTGCGCGCCTTCGGCAGCAGCCTCCCGGATCAGACGGCCGGTCTTAACCACCGTCGCTTCGCGATCAAAAAGGAATGGCGCAGCCTGTATCACGGCCACTTTCACCAGGGAACCAGTCTCTTCCATCTGCATATTATCTCCTGGCTGTCTTCCGCCGCCATCGCCGCAAAAATAAGAGCAGCCGACCGTTCAACCGCTGCTAGTATACCGCCTCAGCTTAGAAGTCTCCCACAACAAACATACCCACAAGCCAACTACCCCTTGACAACGGGGATGAAAATCACGAAATACGCCAGCATACGACTTTCGTCGAAGCCGCAGCCCAGGACACCAACGCTGCAGACCGGCGATCGCGGGTGTGTGGGCGAGAGTATCATCTTCACAATTGCTGAATCATTCCCATGGCATGTCCGTAATAATTATGATACGCTTTATTATCCTGGGCGTCATCTGGGGCACTCCTAAAGATCAGGACTATTTCTTGCAGTTTCGCTGTAATTTTCTGCAAAAACATGCAATGCCACGAAACCATTAACTGGTGCCGTCCGGGCGGGGTGAATCGCCACCCAACACTTCTGACTCTTCTATTTAGCCAACGAGAAAGGTTAGCCAACGAGAAAGGGCCCGTAAAATGAATCTCCGAAAATTAACCGTTCTTATCGCAGCTTTGATGCTACCCGCCTTGCTGATCTCAAAATCTGTTTCCGCGGACAGTTTTCGTCTTTATCTTCCGGTGGTGAGTACTCCCGCTGAAGCCGTTGACGACCTGACACTTCGTGGCAGCGTGGAAAGTGGCGACAGCGGATTGCCAGAATATGAAGTAACACTTCTTGCAAAATATGCTGGATCTGTGGAGCCAGCGCAGGCGCTTGGGACGGCGACGACAGATCCTTCCGGGGCGTTTGACATTTCCTATCAACTGCCGGCCGCACCTTCAAGCCAGCAGCAGCCGGTTTTGTTTGTAAAGGCAGTCAAAGGGTGGTCGACGCTGGCCAGCGTTATCGGTATAGCGCCGGTTTCCGGTGACGTCGTCATCAACGAACGAACCACGGTGGCTGCCGGGTTTGCCTTCGCGCAGTTCATTGACGGCGAATCGATCAGTGGTAATGAATACGGCATGACCAACGCCGTTCATATGGCGGGCAACCTAGCTAATTCACAAACCGGGGAAGTGGGAGTCGTTCTTGGGGCATCTCCAAATGGGATGGATACATCAACGCTCAGCAATTTCAACTCTCTGGCGAACATGGTCGCCGCCTGTGTTGATTCTTGGAGCGGCTGTTACGTCTTGTTCAACGCGACGACGCCGCCTGGTGAATCAGCGCCGGGAAGCGTTCTTGAGGCCGTATCGAATATCGCTAAATATTCCTGGCTGAACAGTGACACGCTGTTTCTGTTGTCATTGGATGCACCGCGGTACACCCCGGCACGACTGCTGCCCCCAAATGCATGGACGCTGTTTCTCAGGTTCACCGGCACAGACACCAGCGAACAGACCAATGACGACTTAATGAACGGCCCAGGAGCTTTCGCCATTGATGAAAAGGGGTATATCTGGGTGAACGACAATTACATCCCCAAGGCTGCAGGGGATATTTCCTGCGCGGGCCAACGACTGCTGAAATTCTATCCTTGGGGTGAAAATTTCCCTGGCTCCCCCTATTTTGGGGGCGGCCTCGAGGGCGCGGGTTTCGGCATTACCCTCGCTCCTAACGGGCATGTTTGGGTCGGCAATTTCGGCTTCGAAGCGCCGGCCTGTTCGACGCCAGGCAATTCATATGGCGTGCCTGCCACAAACAACAGCGTTTCCGAGTTCCGTCCCGATGGCACGCCGGTCTCACAAGATGTGACGGGCTATACCGAGGGTGCTATCTCCTGGCCGCAGTCAACCGTCGCCGACAAAAGCGGCAGCATCTGGCTGGCAAACTGCGGCAGCGATTCGGTCACCCTTTACCCTCAGGGCTCGCCTGACGAAGCCGTCAACCTGGCTGACATCGGGGTTGAAAAGCCCTTCGGTCTGGCGATTGGCTCTGGTGGCAATGCATGGGTCGTGGGAAACAAAAGTAATTCACTCGCTGTTCTCGGACCGGATGGCGATCTGTTGAACGTAATCTCCGGAACCATTAACCCTACGCAGCAGCTGACGCATCCCATGGGTATCGCTGCCGACAGCCAGGGCAACATTTGGGTCGCCAACTCGGACGTGGTCGATGCGCCCTGTAATCCTCCGGCCAACGATTTTGGGGATGCTCAGAACCCTTCAATTGCGCTGCTGACCCCCGATGGAGAGTTCCACCCCAATTCGCCGTTCAACGGCGGCGGCGTGCTCATTCCCTGGGGCATAGCGGTTGATGGCAATGATACGGTGTGGGTAGCCAATTTCGGCGTCAACCCCGAATATGGCGATCCTGATAATATCGATGATAAAGGCATTCCCCCTCGCGTGAGCCAATTTTGCGGAATCGATCCATCCAAATGTCCGCCCGGTAAACAGCAGATAGGGCAGCCGATTTCCCCGGCCAACGGCTACACAAGCAATGCCCTGCTGCGCAATACCGGCATAGCAATCGACCCGTCAGGCAACGTTTGGCTGGCCAATAATTGGAAGGAAATCCCACCCCAATGGAATCCTGGTGGTAATTCGATCGCAGTGATGGTTGGCGCCGCCGCTCCGCTGAAAACACCGTTGATCGGGACACCGGAAAATTTCGATGAGTGAGCTTATCGGTAGTGGGTCGTCTTCATTTAGGACATGATGATGGTATTCATGCATTGTGGGTATGAACAATATGCGTGCGTAGATATACCCTTGTATATTGAAGGTGGCTAGGTTAGCCTACCCCACAATAGGCAGAGGAAAGGTGAGCCTGAATGTACGTTGAAGTCTCTGAACTCGATTCTTAGATTATGCTCCTTTCCGCGTGCTTGCTCTGAGAACGTACGGTATCTAAGACGGATTAACTGCGCCACGAAAAAAGCCCCGATACTAAACCGGGGCTTTTTTGACTGTTTCGTGCTTCGTCCAACAGGTTATCTGATTCATCAATCCTTGGGAACCGTGCGGAAAGCGATGCGCCCGCAGAGTTCACACGCTTCCGCGGCAACCAGGCCGGAAATATTGTAAGCCCTTGGCTTTTTCTTGAATTCATCGGTCGTGTAGGCAAAGTTGTAATGGATACCCTTTTGACCCCGATCGATAATTTGAATCGTATACATATCACCGCTGCATTCAAGACACTTCTTGCCAGTTTTTTTCATGAGGATTCCTCCGATTAAGTGTTAGTTTATTGAGGGCTGCCGTGCGGCAGCCGGGTTGCTTATGATAACGGGACGAGCGGGTCATCCGGCAGCACGAAGCGCGGCACCAAGTCGGCCGTGCAGCTCGCATTCACCTCGGTTTCGGGATTGTCCATAAACGCCGCGGCAATGTCCTGGGCACACCGTGAGAAATTGATGGCGCCGTGCCCCACATTGGGGAAGCTCACGTACTGGGAACCTATGAATTGATCGGCCGCCTCTTTTGCCCAAGAGGTCGCGGTTTGCGTATCGTTCGTTCCCGAGAAGACCAGGATAGGAATGCTGCCGTCTCCCGTAATAGGGTCGTGGAAGCTTTGCGGAGCCGTGCCGGCAGGAAAGACATCACAAGCTTCGAGCACTTGCGTTGTCTTACCAATTTCTCTACGGGTCAGCCCAGGAATCTGGTAGTTTTCAGCATATTCCTGAACCCCTTCAATCGTGTTGTAAGGAACATCCTCATTGCACACGTACAGATGAAGCGCGAAATTGAGTTCGAAAAGCAGGTTGGCTGCCCGCTCATCGGACCGCATGCGGCTGAACAGTTCCTGGACGTCATCTTCACTCATCTGATCAACGACGTCTAACAAGATCGCCGCGTCCACACCTTCGAAGTGATTGTTGACAAACGCTTCGAGCGTAGATGGTGACGCCTCCTGTAGAGGCAGCGACACAAAATCAACTCTATAATTGTAGTCCTCGAAGGCATTGTATGGGGTGTCCCGGCGTTCATCCAAGGTGCGCAGAAAGAGATTCGTAGGTGTCATATCTGTCTCTTCAACAAGCTCAAGAGCTTGGGCAGCGACCTTTTGGGCGGTATTGTCTAATGAATCTGACTGCCTCGCCAGTTCATTCGCCGTATTCAGCATGCGTCTAGCGGAGAAGGGGATGTCGGACGACGGTGCGGTAAAGCGATTTGTCGTCTCAGACGGTATCAATGAAAAATCGTTTAAGCCGGACCAGGTATCGGTGATGCCCTGCTCCAACTCATGAATCAGGCGCGGGAAATAAGGGACCTGCCACACACCGGTTTGTAGATTTGCGGCGTTGGTCAGCAGCGCAGCCAATGCTTCGCTACTGATCTCGCTGCCGTCATCGAGCAAGATCGGTTCTTCATCCAGCTGTTCAAACAGCCCATTCAGACGTTCAATGAGGTCGGGATACGCCTCAGCGCATGCCTCATCAGCCAGGCACATGTTGTAAATATTCACAAATGACTCTTCATTGGCCTGCGGCATCTGTTCATAAAACTTGACTTCGGGCGTGATCACGGAATCCAGGAGCACTGAGCGCAGTCCCGACGGTTTTTGGCGAATGACTTCCGACCCCAGCTTTGTGCCATAGGACAATCCATACAGATTGTAGGTATCGTGACCTAATGCATCCGCCAGGGCAGCGACATCCCGCGCATTATTGATTGTGTTGTACACGGTGAGATCGACATCGTTCTCTTCCAGCGCTTCAATGCACGTTTCCATCAGCACATTCTGCACCTCTCCGGCGACTTCGAGACCCTCAAAGCCTTCATTCTGAACACGTTCGGCAGCCGCATCGTAGCCACCTTCATAGACTGCTGAACACTCAACCTCGCCGGGGGAGAAACCTGTGCCGCGTTGATCGAAAACAATGACGTCACGTCGCTCGCGCAGCGTGGCAAACTTATTGCGCAGGGTTTGCGTTAGCTCAGTCAGTTCCGCCTCGCCAGGCCCGCCGTGCAGATAGATGACTGGATCGGCGGCCGGGGACAGCGATGTAGATTTCAGGATACCGTAGGTCAGGTCTATGGTTGATCCGTTGGGATCGTCGTAGTTGGCGGGCACGCTCACTGTGCCACACACCACCGTTTCCCCTTCAACTTCCTCAAGTCCTGACACAACAGATTGAGGACAGGAGACGGTTTCGGCGACAGCAGTGGCGTCTGTACCGTCCTGCGCGAAGGACACGCCAGCGATCACGAGCAGCAGTAGCGATGCAATCATCAATATACGGGTGGTCATTTCTTTACTCCTAACTAACATGGAATTAGCTGCGGCATGGTGTGCGCGCAAGATGAATTGCCGACAATATCCTGGAAGGATAACAAAGCACCAATCAATCGATCCAGATCATGCGCGACTCTATACAGAAAATGCTCATTATTATAAGAACATGACAAATCCAAGAATTGCGCAATAAAACAAGTCCTTGCTTCTCTGATTATATTGCTGCCCTGCCGTGCCATGATGGTCAGGTCAGATACCTGGTGGATGCTGGCAATGCGCGGGCGCGTGGAGCGATGTAGACGATGATTCATTTCCTGCAGGGCGCTGATCTCATCCAGCCCACCGAGACCGGCGTCGTTAATGCGCCCAGGTAAGGGGCAGCGCCGCTGGGGATGGTGGTGGATCAACACAAGGTTTGACCTCTCTTATTACTCGCTGCCGATCTGTCCCAAAGTTACTGACGTCACACTTTGTGAGATGTAGGTGACAATGGGTGAAAAAAGTAATATAATAATTCAAATAAAGCGCCGCTTGTTGAAAATGGAATTTCGACACCCCTCGCTATGCGAGAAGCAGCGCGCCTCAGTTGGAAACTGGTTCTCATGGACAAAGTTTTGCGTTTCGGAGAATAATCCAATCAGCTATCCAAATCGTTTAGGAGTTTGAAATGCAAAACAAGATCCCCTTGATCGTTATGATCGGAATGATGTTCGGCCTGCTGCTTGCCGCCGGCGGAGCTGTGCTGGCCGGCAGCCTGAACCCAAGCACAGGGCCGACAGACCCTGGCTCGCAGATGTACACGCTGGACGACATCTATACGCGCTTAACAACAGGCGTCATCCCCGCCAAGCAAACGACATTCACAGAGCCGGCAAGCGGGCCTGGTACGGGAACGATGCGCACACTAGACGAGATTATGGCCGCGGCCAATCCCCAGGGCGCGAGCGCCCCACGCGTACCCAAGACGGGACATACGGCGTGCTACAACAACGCCGGCACCGTGATTGCCTGCGCGGGTACGGGCCAGGATGGAGAGTACCAACGGGGGGTCGTGCCCGTTTCCGGGCCGGTACACGCGGCTCCAGGCGGCGTCTTTACCATCGTTGATGAATATTACATACCGGCGTGGACGGGCCAACGCTTCACGGACAATGGGAACGGAACGGTGACCGACAACCTGACCACGATGATCTGGCTCAAGAACGGCAATTGTGCGGACTTGGCCGGCACAAACAGCAGCGGCAAGGCCACCTGGGAGACGGCCCTGGCGGCGGCTAATGCTTTGGCCAACGGCACCTGCGGATTGACGGATGGCAGCGTCGCCGGCGACTGGCGCATGTCTAATGTGAACGAATTAACCAGCCTGATGGATCTAACCCAAAGTAATCCTGCGCTGCCCAATGGCCACCCCTTCACGGCTTCTCTCAGTCTTTACCCCCAAAGCAGTTATTGGACAAGCACGTCATTCTTAGCGGGGTCTAGCTTCGCCTTTACGGTGAGTTCCGATACCGGCCAGGCGAATGTCAAGAACAAGGCCAACACATTGGAGAGTACCTGGCCTGTGCGTGGTGGGCAATGATGCTCAAACGCGAAATAGCCAGACACCCTTGGACTGTCGCCGCGCTCGTGGTGCTGGCATTGAGCATGATGTTGGTGGGCGCGACCCTGGCTGCAGGTAACGTCGACCCCGCCTACAAGTGGGCCTGGGGAACGAATGTCGGCTGGATCAATCTCAACCCTGACTCCTTTGGGGGCGTTACCGTCTTCAGCGATCATCTTGAAGGCGATGCCTGGGGCGAAAATATCGGCTGGATCAGGTTCCAGGGCACGGCCCAAGATGGCACGTCCTACGGTGTCAGTAAAGACGGTTCAGGCAATCTCTCCGGCTATGCCTGGTCAACAAGCGTGGGTTGGATCAACTTTGCGCCGGCTAACGGCGGCGTGATAATCGACCCATCTACGGGCGCCTTCGACGGCTATGCCTGGGGCGAAAACGTGGGCTGGATCCATTTCCGCACCACCGGCGTTCCGCCGACCGGCACGCCAACGGGCACGCCGGTGCCGCCCACTGCAACGAACACGCCGGTGCCGCCCACTGCAACGGACACAGTGACACCAACAGCGCTGCCACCCACAGCAACTGACACGCCGGTGCCACCCACAGCAACTGACACGCCGGTGCCACCAACTGCAACGGACACAGCGACGCCAACAGCACTGCCGCCCACAGCAACGGAAACAGCGACACCAACGTCAATACCACCAACTGCAACGGACACACCTGTGCCCGCCGGCTGCGCGATCGTGAACGGCGTGGTGCAAAATCCCAGTTTTGAAGATGGGACAAGCAAGTGGAGCTACTACAGCACCGGTGGCGGCGGCGTGACGGCCGACGCCGGCGATCCCTATGCGTGCCTGCAGGCGGCCAAGGTCAGGCTGGGCACAGTGGGCCAAAACACACAATTCTACCAGAGGGACTTAGGTCTGAAGGCGAACACAGAGTACCGGCTTAGCTTTGCCGCGCGCTCGATGAACGGCAGTGACATGTCCATTTACCTGCATAAACATGGCAACCCCCATACCGGCTACGGCCTCAAGAACTGGGCCGTAGATCTGACCGGCAACTGGCAGGTTTTCGAGACCGTCTTTACCACGAAGGGCTTCAACGGTACGGTGAATGACGGCCGTTTGCGCTTCTGGTTCCCCGGCAGAGCCACCAACAACGACGTGATCTGGATCGATGCCGTACTGCTGGAAGAACTGGTCAGCAGCCCCACGGCAACGTCTACGCCTATCCCAGACCCGAGCCCCACGTCCACGCCAACGCCCATCCCCAGCGGCTGCACGCCGGTCAGCGGCCTGCTCAGCAACCCTGACTTCGAAGATGGGAAAACTTCCTGGTCCTTCTACACCAATGGCCTGGGCAACTTCTCCGTCGGCGCACCGGCGTCCAACTGCGCCCATGCGGCGCAGGTGCGGATAAACGTGACCGGCAGCAATATGCAGCTCTATCAGAAAGGGCTGTCGCTGGAAGCGGGACAAACATACCGCCTGAGCTTTGCGGCCAAGTCAAATAATGGCCGTGATATGCGTGTGCAGCTGTTCCGCGCGGGCCAGACGGGCAACAAATTCTTGAGTGCCACGGTGAATCTGGGCACTGACTTCGACCAGACGACATTGACCTTTACACCGTCGGGATTCAGCGGCACGGCGAATGATGTGCGGGTGATGTTCTACTTTGCCCGCAAGGCTATTGACGGCACCGTGTACAGCCTTGACGCCGTGGAATTAGAGGCGATACCCTAAGGCGCTGCCGGGCAAATGGTGGGCGGAGCGGTCTTCGACGAAGCTCTGGGCAAGGTAGCCCTTCGCGCCGCTTAGGTTCCCACGGCCCCTAAGCGGCCGCCGCTGCTCAGGCAGCCGCCTTTTCTTCGAAATCAGCGGCGGCGGCGAGTGTCTGCAGATTGTTGAGCAGATCTTCTACCATGGCCGGTACCAAGGTAAAAGTGTCGCAGCCGCGGCGGGCCAGCTCCGCCAGCTCGGACAGCTGGCGGATGCTGGCTATGAGCAGCCGCGTGTCGCTGTCGAGATGGTGAATCATCTCCCGCATGGCGTAAATCTCATCCAGGCCATCAAGCCCGGCATCGTTCATGCGCCCCAGGTAAGGCGCGGCATAGGCGGCACCCAGGGCGATCACCGGCAGCATTTGGGCGGCCGCATGTACGGCCGTCAATGTCACCTGCGCCCCTTCTTCAATCAACTGCCGGGCGCACAACAACCCCTCTCCCGTGATCGGCACCTTGACACTGACCCGTGAGTCGATCGCGGCCAGCTGACGGCCGATGGCCAGCATCGGCGCCGTCTCACCACCCCACACCTGCAGGTGGATCTCCTGCGCTCCCAGATCAAAGGCGGTATGAGCCAGACCAGCTAGATTCTCTACCGTATTGGGAATGCCCGCCTGGTAAAGCAGTTTAGGATTTGTCGTCACGCCATAGAACAGGCCGCTGCTCAAGTAGCGCTGCCACAGCGCAGTGTCGGGCGTATCGATGTAAAGACGTAGGCGGGAAGAATCATTCATCATTTTGCTCCATTTCATATTTGTAGGGTGGATTCGCCCCCTGGCGCGAGCAGTTGATGGCTGCTGCGCGGCCGGCATAGGTTAGACAGACGGCGAGTTCCGTTGAGTCAAGTGTTCGCAGCTGCTCTCGCTGATCGAGGAGATTCCTTTGCTCCAGGTAGCTCAACACGGCCGCCAGAAACGTGTCTCCGGCACCGACAGTATCGGCCACCCTGACCTGAGGAGCAGCAGCATAAGCGGTCGTACCGGCGGCTGTGTAGCCGGCGGATCCCTCCGCGCCCAGGGTGACGATGCAGAGACTGATGCCCATCATGAACCAGTCAGCGATAACCTCTTCCATCTTCTGCGCGGGATAGAGGAACTCGAAATCAACGCGGCTCAGTTTGACGATATCAACCAGCCGCACCCAACGCTCAAAACGGCGGCGGTAGGCAGCCTGATCCGCGATTAAGCCAGGCCGCACATTGGGATCCAGGGAGATAATCCGCCGGCCGCTTTCCCGATGCATCAGCGTTTCTAGTGCTGTCGCCCCCGGTTCCATTACCAGCGAAATGGAACCGAAGTGCAGCGCTTTTACCCACTGCGGCAGCACAGGCAGCTCTTCGGCCGTTAACAGGCGATCGGCCGAATTATTGGGGTAGAACATGAAACGCGGCTCCTCCCCTTCCCCCGGCAAGCTGACAAAGGCCAGGGTCGTTGGATCGGCGCTGCGCGGGCATTGACCGGTATCAACGCCATTTTCTTGCAGATAAGCGATCAACTGATCGCCAAAGAAATCTTCCGAAATTTTGCAGAAGAAGCCGACCGGCGCGCCCAACCGGCCCAGGCCAACGGCGATATTGTAAACCGACCCGCCGGGGCACGGTTTATAGCCGCCCACCTCCGGCAGGGGGACAAAATCAATTAAAGCTTCTCCACAGCAAAGAATCATGCCGCTCATCCTCGTTCTATGCGCACGCTGTAAACGTTGGAAATATATAGCAAACTTTCTATACCGGGTACCCTAACATGAAGACAGGATCACCGCCGGCGCGAACTCCCGGAAAGATTGACACGATGACAGGAATATGTAACTCTATGTGCATGTTGCACATAGGGGTCAAACGCTGGTTAACGCCCCCGTCTGCATCACCAGTGTGTTAGGAGCTGGGCCTGCCGGCCCCTGGGGATTGCGGCAGGAAAGGAGTGAACAACATGATGTTCGACACGATAATCAGAAATTGTGATGCGCTTGTTCCTGGTGATGACGGGCGCCTGACTATTCGCAAGGCGTGCGACATTCTCATTCGCAACGGCCGTATTGACGCCATCCAGGACACAGCAAGTTCCGGCGAAGACCAGGCGGCTGAAATCATTGATGCCCGCGGTATGCTGGCTATGCCCGGCCTGATCAACACCCACGCCCATGCCCCAATGGTCATTTTCCGCGGCCTGGCGGAAGATGTTTCGATCGAGAAATGGTTCAATGAATTTATGTGGCCTCTAGAGAGCAATCTGGAAGAGGAAGATGTTTACTGGGGCATGCAGCTCGCTCTGGCGGAAATGATTGAAAGCGGCGTTACCACTGTGGCCGATCATTACTTTTTCATGGACCAGGCCGCGCTGGCCGTAGAGGAAGCAGGCACACGGGCCGCCCTCGGCTGGGCCGTGTTCGGCAGCGGCGGCCACGAAGCGCTGGAAGCCTCCGCGAAATGGGCTGCGGACTGGCAGGGCAAAGCGGAGGGACGCCTGACAACCTGGATGGCCCCGCACGCCCCATACACCTGTGATGATGACTTTCTCAGAGCCGCCGCCGGCTACGCACAGAGCCTCGGTACCGGCATCCATATTCACGCCTCCGAGGAAATGGGACAGACAGAGGCCAGCCTTGAAAAACGAGGCATGACGCCGATCCAGGTCTTGTTGGAAACCGGGATTCTCGACTGTCCAACGATCATCGCTCATGGCTGCGGCATACTTCCCGAAGATATCGCGATCCTGAGCCAGGCGGAGCAGGTCGGCGTCGCCCACGCGCCGAAGACTTATCTGAAGTTAGGCATGGGCCTGACACCCATCGCTGCTTTGCGCCAGGCGGGTATTCCTGTCGGATTGGCGACTGATGGCGCTGTCAGCAACAACACGTTGGATGTATTTGAAAGTATGCGCCTGATGGCCCTTTTGCAGAAGCATGAGGCGCGCGATCCGGAGGTGATGCCCATTGGTGAGGCACTGGACATCGCCTTGTCCGGCAGCGCTGCGGTCATCGGGCTGGAGGACAAGATCGGGCGTCTCCTTCCCGGTCTATTGGCCGATATCATCCTCGTCGATATGAGCGGCGCCCACTTGCAGCCCGTTCACAGCATGACCGCCAGCCTCGTCTACAATACCCGCGCCTCCGATGTGCAAACGGTGCTCGTTAACGGCCGTATGCTGATGCGCGACAGGCAGCTGTTGACCATTGACAAACCCCTGATCATCCGCGAAGTGAGAGAGCGCATGCTGCGCCTGGCACAAAGAGTTCCCGAACGGCGTATTCAGGACTACAACCCGTAGAAATCACCATCCTCTATGGCCCGCCGCGCACAAACTATCGCTGTTCCCTTGATGGCTGTCCTATTCAGCCTGCTTGTTGGCAGCATGTTGATCCAGATGGCTGGAACAAGTCCACTCGCTGCCTATCGCGCTCTATTCACGGCCGGCTTTGGCTGCGGCGCGGGTGGTTTCTGCGCGGTGCTAACGACGCTGCAGTACACCACGCCCCTAATTCTAGGTGGTCTATCAGCGGCCGTTGCCTTTCGCGCGGGGCTGTTCAGCATCGGCCAGCTGGGCCAGATGCTTCTGGGGGCGGCGGCAGCCACATTTCTGGCCAACCGCCTGACGCTCTCGACGAACTGGATCCTCCTGCTGGCACTGTGTGGCGGCGCGGCCGCCGGCGCAGTTTGGGGCTTCCTCCCCGGCTTCCTAAAGGCGGCGCTGAACGTCAACGAGATCATTTCAACGCTGCTGCTCAACCCCATCGCTTTCCTGATCGTCGGCCCTGTCAGTTTCATGCGCATTCCTGAATGGAGCCGCCTCAGCCCCCTGGCAGCGTCAACTAAGCTCAATGCCGGCATCTTTATCGCCCTAGGGGCCGCCCTGTTCATCTACAGTTACCTCTGGCGCATGGCACCCGGGTTGGAAGTACGCACCAGCGGCGATTCACCCGCCTTCGCCCGCTATGCGGGTATGCAGCCGCGGCGGGCGATCATGCGCGCCATGTCGATAAGTGGCGCGCTGGCCGGCCTGGCCGGGGCGATAGAAGTCATCGGTGTGCAGTATCGTTTTGTGAGCAGTTTCTCCTCGATCGACCAGTTTGACGGCGTTTTTGTAGCCCTGATCGGCCAGGCGCACCCGCTGGGAGTGGTCATTACCGCTTTTCTCCTAGGAGGCGTTCGTTTGGGAACGATCAACGGCCTGCAGATCGAAGCAGGCGTACCCCGAGAATTAGGCAACATCCTGATCGCCCTGACAGTCCTTGTCGTGGCCTCCCCAAAAATCTACAGCTGGCTGAAGCAGCGATCCGGCCCAAAGCAGTAGGTACTTGGTAGCAAATTCGACCCTGAAATGGTTGCTTATTACGCTGAACAGTCCTATTATTTCGGCAAACCTTCGTTAGCATAAGGAAAGAGCTGTTTTGTATTATCTTGCCGAAGACCCCATAACGAAGTCCCTCAAGGTGTTGCCCCTCGTCAATGTACCAATAACTGGTACGAAGTAGACAAGTTAAAAGGAGAGAACAATGTTACAGGTAAAGCGTCTATTTTATTTCTCGTTGTTAGCAGTGCTCGCTTTGGGTTTATTTGGCTGCAGCAGCCCGGAACCAGAAGCTGCCCCGGCAGAAGAAGCCGCTCCGGCGGAAGAAGCTGCGCCGGCGGAAGAAGCTGCCCCGGCAGAAGAGGAAGCCCCTGCAGAAGAAGCTGCAGCGGAAGATTTCAGCTTCGCCCTGGTGATGCCCAACCCGCTGGGTGACCGTTCATTCATCGATTCATCAAACCGCGGTGCCGAGCGGGCCATGGAAGAACTTGGCGTACCGGGAACCGTCATCGAGACGAATGGTATCCCCGAACATGAGGCGGCGCTGCGCGCGGCCATTCAGGGCGGCAATGATATCGTCCTCGGTTTGGCGATTGACCCCGAACTCTGGTTGGCTTTAGCAGAAGAATATCCGGACCAGCTTTTTGGTTCACCGTCCGAGGTGTTTGCTGAAGATCTACCGGACAACCTTGCTGCCTACCAGATCGACGTCCATGAATCCAGCTTCCTCGCTGGCCTAGTCGCCGGGTCGATGACCGAAAACAAGAAAGTCGGCGCCGTGGTTGGCGGCGACGCCCCGGCCCTCAACCAATTCTACTACGGCTACGAACAGGGCGTGCATGAAGTATGCCCCGACTGCGAAGTCCTCGTCAGCTATCTAGGCTTTGAATTCTCCAACCCGACGCTTGGCCTGGAAACCGCCCTATCGCAGTACGAAGAAGGCGCCGACATCGTCTTCCAGATCGCCGGCCGTTCAGGTGAAGGCGTACTGGAAGCAGCCGCACAGACCGGCAACTTCGCCATTGGCGTCGACTCCAACCAGGATTGGATCCAGCCGGGCAGCGTTATCGTCTCCATGTTGAAGCGCGTAGACGTCACCACCTACATACTGATCGAAAGCGCCCTGAACGGCGAATTCAAAGGTGGGTTCTCCGGGCTTGGTCTCGTCGATGGCGCGGCAGGACTTTCCTGGGATGAGGGATCGACAACTTTCGCTGAAGAAGGTCCTGAGAATATGACGGCGAAACTGCCCGATGTTAAGGCCACGGTAGAAGAGTATCGGGAGAAAATCCTGAGCGGCGATTACGAAGTTTGTAATGCGCTGAATCCCACCGCCGCTTGCGACGGTATCGCACCGGCCGAGTAGAACACAGCGAATGAGTTTTGAGTTCCGTCCGCGAGTAGATTAATGAGACGAGACCTGGTAGGTAAACTGTGGCCTGCCAGGTCTCTTTTTTATCAGGAAGGGGAATGTTATGGCAGCTGCGCTAGAGATGACAGGGATCGTGAAGTACTTTGCCTCGTCCGACGTTTTGGCATCCAACAAAGTCGACTTCAGCGTTGAAGAAGGGCATGTCCATGCCCTCGTAGGTGAAAATGGCGCGGGCAAGACCACCCTCATGAACATCCTCTATGGTTTGATAAAACCCGATGCCGGGCGCATTGAAATTGGCGGAGAAAAAGTCATGATTCTCCATCCGGACGATGCCATTGAATTGGGCATTGGCATGGTCCACCAACATTTCAAGTTGGTACCAGGGTTCACCGTAGCTGAAAATATCTTGCTGGGCATCGAAAAAAGCAAGCTTGGCATCCTGCAAAAGAACGATGAGAACGAGGCCGTTCGCCAGCTCGCCGACAGCTTTGGGCTGCCTGTTGATCCCGAGGCAAAAGTACGTGACCTATCGGTGGGCATGCAGCAGCGCGTAGAGATTCTGAAGGTACTGCAGCGTAAGGCAAAAATCTTGATCCTGGACGAGCCCACGGCTGTTTTGACGCCGCAAGAAGTAAAGGAACTGCTCATCGTCGTGCGCAACCTCGCCCGGCATGGCCACACGATTATTTTTATCACTCATAAACTACCTGAAGTAATGAGTGTGGCCGATCGCGTCAGCGTGATGCGCAGCGGCCGTATGATCGGCAGCAAAGCGATTGCCGACACCACCACCAATGAAATGGCCAGTATGATGGTTGGACGCGATGTGCAGTTCAACCTCGATAAAGCACCCGTCAAAGCGGGCGACGTCGTCCTGGAAGTAGACAACATCACCGTCGCCGATGCGCGTGGTGTTCCAGCCGTCCTCCGTTTCTCAGCGGAAGTCTTCGCCGGCGAAGTATTAGGAATCGCCGGCGTGAGCGGCAACGGCCAGACGGAATTAGTCGCTGCCGTCACCGGCATGCAGCCGGTGGAAATAGGCCAAATCCGCTTCGCGGGCAAAGATATTACCGGCAGTCCCGTAAGCGAACGGCGAAAGTTGGGCATGGCCCATATTCCCGAAGACCGTATTGAGATGGGGCTGAACCCGGAGGCCAACCTCGATGAAAACCTCGTCGTCACCCGCTACAAAATGGCGGAGTTCAACAAGTTCGGCTTTCTGAAGAAGGGTGCCATGCATGATTTTTCACAGCGGGTGATAGATGAATTCTCTGTCGCCGGCGCCCGCCCGGGCGGTGAAATCGCCACGCTTTCCGGCGGCAACATGCAGAAGGTCGTCTTGGGGCGGGAATTGGAAGGCGCGCCCATTCTGGTTATCGCCAACCAGCCGACGCGTGGTCTCGACGTGGGCAGCATTGAATTCGTGCACCGCACCTTGCTGGAAGCACGCGAATCAGGGGGCGGCCATCCTGCTGATTTCCGTGGAGCTGGATGAGATTTTGAGCCTTGAGCGACCGTATTCTTGTTCTCTACCGGGGTCAGATCGCCGGTGAAGTCGATCCAGCTGAGGCCACAAAAGAAGAGATTGGATTGCTGATGGGCGGCAGTGCTCTTGAATATGAAGAGCCGGCCTGGGATGCCATCGTAGAAGAGAGTGACCAGCCCGTATAAGGGAGAACAGAGTATGGATGCATACCGTCGTGACAAGATCATGAACCAGATCCTGGTGCCCATCCTGGCCATACTTTCAGGATTGGGGCTGGCCGCCGGGTTAGTTTATTTAGCCGGCGTCAATCCGATTGAAGCGTACAGCGAGTTATTTCAGGCGGGATTTGGCTGTAAAGGTGGGGGCAACTGTGCGCTCCTGACAACGCTCGAACGGGCAACGCCCTTGATGCTCACCGGTCTATCGGCTGTCATCGCTTTTCGTTCCGGCATGTTCAGCCTCGGACAGGAAGGACAATTCATGATTGGCGCCCTCGTAGCTGCCTGGCTCGGCTATGCGATTGTATTGCCCCCAATCATTCACCCACTATTTATTATGCTGGTGGCCATGGCGGCTGCCGGATTTTACGGCTGGATTGCCGGCGCGCTGAAAGTGAAGTTGGGAGTCAATGAGGTCATCTCCACGATCGTCCTCAACGAAATAGCTATTTTGTTTTCAGTTTACATGGTCAATTATCCGCTGCGTGCCGATCGGTCGACAACGGCCTTTTCACCTGTCATCAGCGACAGCGCCAAGCTGGCCACATTTATTCCCGGGTCAAAATGGGGCATGGGCTTTGTGATCGCTGTAGTCGTTGTCATCGCCGTGTATATCTTTCTCTGGCGCACCGGCGCTGGTTACGAACAGCGTATGGCGGGACAGTCGGGGCTGTTTTCGGCGTTTGGCGGCATCCGCAATGATCGCGCGGCGATGCGTGGCATGTTCCTCAGTGGCGCTGTCGCCGGACTGGCCGGCGTTATTGAAGTGCTGGGTGTGCACTATCGCATCAACCAGGAATTCTCTGTCGGCCTCGGCTTTACCGGCCTCTCGGTCGCTATTCTCGGGCAGGTGCATCCGATTGGCGTGTTCCTCGTGTCTATTTTGTTTGCCGGCGTCAGTCTCGGCGCGCAGCTCGGCCTACAGTTTGCGCTCAACATCCCACGGGAACTAGGGGGCACAATAATCGCTCTGATGATTCTTTTTGTCTCGGCCGAGAAATTCTATCAAGACAAGATCGCGGCGGTCAGACGTTGGTCTGATCGCCGTCGCGGCAAGAAATCAGCTGTTGAAATGGCGGTGGAGGAGAACAAATAATGGATGGTTTTTCTGAACTTATGACCCCGGCATTGATTAGCAGCGGCATTCGTCTGGCTACGCCGATCATCCTGGCTGCGTTGGGCGGCGCACTCTGTAACCGGGCCGGTGTTCTCAACCTGGCCCTTGAAGGAAAAATGCTTTTAGGCGCCTTCCTGGGCATTGTAATCGCTTATTACGCCGGAAATACCTATGCCGGCATCGGTGTGGCAGTGCTTGCCGGTGGTCTGCTCGGTCTCTTGTTCGCCTTTTTATATCTGCGCTACGAGGTAAATCTGATCATCCTGGCCCTGGCCATCAATTTGCTCATCTTGGAGCTGACAGTCTACCTGATGCGCATCACCTTCGGCAATGTCAGGCTCCTGGTCCGACCCCAGCATTCAGCGCCTAGCTGACATCAATATCCCCTTCATTCAGGATATTCCCTTCATGGGCGAAGTGCTCAGCGGCCACAACGCCATCGTCTACTTCTCCTGGTTCGCCTGTATTGCTGGCTATGTCATTCTTTTCTGGACACCGTTTGGCAGGCACATCAGGGCAACCGGTGAGAACAAGGAAGCGGCGGAAACAGCCGGCATCAACACCAAACGCATACAGATCATGGCTCTGGTAATTGCCGGTATGCTGTGCGCCCTGGGCGGCGCCTTCCTTTCCGTGGGCCATCTGACGCTCTTCACCAGAAATATGAGCAACGGCCGTGGCTGGGTGGCTGTCGTCGCCGCTATTTTCGGCTTTAACCATCCCATCGGCGTCTTGTTCACCGGTATGTTCTTCGGCTTCACCGAAGCATTCGCTGTACGCGTGCAGACAGTCAGTGACCTGCCGCCCAATCTCATTCAGCTCATACCCCAGTTTGCCACGCTGCTGGCCCTCGTCCTGGTCGGTCTGCGCGAAAAACTAAGCGTGCGCATCACCAAGAATCGCTTCATGCAGGCATTGAATTTGGATGAGGAATCACCGGCTCCCAGCACAGGAGATTAGCAGGTGCCCGGCCGCCAGAAACGCCAGGTCCTGCTCGATACAGATATCAGCTTAGGCACACCCGGCGCAGAGATTGACGACGGGGCAGCGCTGATCGCGCTGTTCGCGGCCGGGGTTTTGGACGTTAAAGCGATCACGACTGTGCATGGCAATGTTGATGCGCAGTTAGCCATGCAGAATCTACAGCGTCTACTGAGCTACCTCGATCAAACAGAGGTACCCCTCGGCCTGGGCGCTTCGCAGCCCCTGCTGGGTGACAACCGCTGGTTTGATGACTGGAAAGCGGGATACGGCCGTACGCCGCTCTGGCCCGCAGCGGTAGAAACGACACCGGCGCCACGCCTGATCGTGGAAACGATCCGCCAAAATCCCCACCAGCTGTCGATCCTGGCCGTTGGCCCCCTGACCAACCTCGCCATCGCCCTACGCCTCGACCCCGACATCGTCACCCTGGTCGATTCGCTGATCGTGATGGGCGGATCCTTCGGCAGTTTGGGCCCGGAATTCAACACACGCTGCGATCCCGAAGCGGCGCAAATCGTCCTCAATGCCGGCTGGCCCATCCACATGCTTGGTCTGGAGATAACACGTCAAATCAAGTATTCACGCGAAGATTTTGTCGCCTTGCCGCGCACAAACCAGGCGCTCAACCTGCTGCGCCGGCAGGCGCCCGGCTGGATCGATCGCGTAGAGAGCCAGGGATGGGAGCAAGGGGGCTGTTCGCTGCATGATGCCGTGGCTCTTATGGCCTTGCTGGACAGCAGTTTATTTGTATGGCGTGAGGCGTCCGTCTCCGTTAACCTAACCAATACAAATGCTCGTGGGAGCACGACGATAACTACGTCGCCTGACGAAGACTCCCCCATCCGTGTGGCAGCTGAGTGCCGCGTCCAGCCATGCTCTGACAGGCTCTGGGCGCTGCTGAATGGTGACTCATGAAGAATGACGTATTCTGTTACGGCGAAATCGGGGTGGACAATATCGTCCAACTCCCCCACCTACCGAGCCCGGAACTGGCCGCTTTCCCAACCAGCGATTCCTACCATATCGGCGGCGCGGCGGCGAACACGGCTGTCTGGCTGGCCAACTTCGGGATTCGCACCGGGCTCAGCGGCAACTGGATCGGACTAGATCTGTACGGGCAGCAGCTGTGGGCATGGTTGAGCCAGCACCCCCTGCTCGACCTGAGCTTTGTAGAGCGTGGTGAGGAGGAAGCGACGCCGTTTTGCCGCGCCCTCGTCACGCCGGATGGGGAGAGAACCTTTCTGGTATTTGGCTACCCGCAGGCCCGCAAGACAGAGCTGACCCGCCGGCATCTGGCTGGTGCCACCTACATGCCGCTAGATCTGTACGGCGGTGAAGAGCGCATGCGGGCGGCTGAACTGGCTGCCGGCGCCGGCGTACAAACGGCCGTGGGCGATGTCATCGAAACAGACCATCCGATTCTGCCCCTGGCGCCGGTCGTGACCAACTCGGCGGCTTTCATGCGCGAGGCCTTACCGGGCGTCGACATTGAACAGCAGACCCGCCGCCTGCAGGCGGTCAACCAGGGCATCGTCATTGCCACGGATGGCGGAAACAGCGTGTTTGCCATCGATGGCAGAGATGCGCAATCTTGCGCCTATACCGTACAGCCGCCGGAAGTTGCGGCAGTTGATGCCACAGGCGCGGGAGACGCCTTCCGCGCCGGGCTGCTTGCCGGGCTGCTCGATGGCCAGCCATTTCCACGGGCCGTTTGTTGGGGCGCAGCTGCCGGCGCATTGAAGGTGCAGCGCCTGGGCGCTGCCACGGACCTGCCGCCTGCGGCAGAGATCATAGCCCTGGCGGACAGCTTAACGGCGGAGGTAGTCAGCTAACAGATGTCAGAACAAAAAAATATCATCCTCATCTTAAGTGATGACCATGGCCAATGGGCCTCTGGTACGTATGGCAATCAGGCGTTACATACGCCTAATCTCGATCACCTGGCGGCGACGGGCGTGCAGATGGACAACGCCTTCACGCCCATACCAGTCTGTTCGCCGGCTCGCGCCTCCCTCTTTACCGGCCGGCTGCCCTCGCAGCATGGCCTTCACGATTATCTGGCATCCGATGAAGAAGTTCTCGCGCAGGAGTGGCTGAAAGATGAAACGACGCTGGCCCAACTTCTATCAGACGCCGGGTACCAGGTAGGCTACTGCGGCAAGTGGCATATGGGCGACGATGAACAGCCGCAGCCTGGCTTTGATTACTGGTTTACGCTGGGCCATGATTACCCGGTAGAACATGGCGGCTCCCATCGCTACTGCGACAACGGCCGTTCTCGGGTGATTCCCGGCTATAAGACACGGATCATCACCGATCAGGCACTCCATTTCTTGCGCAGCCGGGATGAGGAGCGCCCCTTCTTCCTGACTGTCGCCTTCACCACCACGCACAGCCCCTGGCGCAATCACCCGCCGCGCCTGGTAGATGCTTACCGCGGCGGGTCATTCGCCGATGTACCCGATGATGTGGCCTATCCATTCGGCCGTCAAAACCTTGAATCAACCTTTCCCACCAGGAATGATCCCCAGGAAGCGCTGGCCCAATATTACGCGGCCGTCACCCAGATCGATGAGGCGGTCGGTCAGCTGATTGATGAATTGGAGACACAAGATTTCGCATCTGCAGGGACACAAAATATGGCATCCCTGCGCCGGAACACGCTTGTCGTTTACACCTCTGACCACGGCCTCTGCTGCGGCCACCACGGCATCTGGGGCAAAGGCAACGGCACGCTGCCCCTCAACATGCTTGAGGAATCTATCCGTGTTCCTTTACTGTTCAATCAACCGGAACGTTTGTTGCCCGGCCAGCGCCGCATTGAATCTGTCGACCATCTCGATCTCTTTCAAACGCTCGTTGACTATGCCGGCGTACAACCCGACCAGGATGCCAACTATCCGGGACGATCTTACTTGGCACTCCTTGATAACAGCGCGGCAGTTCCTGACTGGCGGCGCGAACAATATGGCGAGTATGGGCCCCTGCGCATGATACGCACAGAACGGTACAAGCTTCTGCTGCGCTACCCTGACGGCTTACATGAACTCTTCGATCTGCGTTCCGACCCGCGTGAAACGGAGAATCTGTATCAGAATCCGGGATACGCCGCCATAATTGAGCAATTGACAGACAAGATCGAAGAATACTTCGGCCGTTATGAAGATCCAGTCAAGCGCGGCCTGAATGCGCGGCATCTGCCGCGGCACAACCTTACCGAAGCATGGCGAAGCGACCTGTAAGGTGTAAACACATCATACGTCCGAAAATTCACACGTTCAACAAGATGTTGCTTGACTACCACTCATAAAATTCTTTAACTTGCATTTATCAGACTGTTTATCTTTAATCCACACGTACAATTAGCGGTGGTTCCCATGTGCCATCAAGAGCCGCTGGTTTCGGCCAATACAGGCGCAAAGATATGTAGAACTCCTCCGCAGGTGCGGGAAGCCAGTTTGCTTTTTGGGCTGGATCGGTTGGTTCCGCATGTTGTATTGTAATC
This sequence comes from uncultured Chloroflexia bacterium, assembly GCA_963767495.1. Taxonomy (GTDB): domain Bacteria; phylum Chloroflexota; class Anaerolineae; order Promineifilales; family Promineifilaceae; genus JAACFF01. The sequence continues at coordinate 1,821 of CAVYDY010000002.1, read as the reverse complement.
GTCAAGCCACCATCAGCGTCCCGTACAAGCCCTTCTGTGGTTGAGTTGATCAGGTAACGATTGATGGGGTTTTTCACCAGATAGCCAGCCGCGCCGTCATACGACTTGTCGTACATGGTGAGCGACCAGAACGCATTCACTGGCGGATCGTTTTCCCATCGAAGCTGATAAGCGTGTGCGCCATCAAGATTTTCGCCATTAGCATCAACCCGTGCCAAGGGATAGAACGCTTCGATCTGGTCGTTCCCCCCCATCCAAGCTGGGCGGCCACGGCGCGTAAGGCGTAATTCCCGTTGAAGAATGCGCGGTTTCCGAACACTGACGCCATCTCAAAGCTATTCACATTTTGCGCAACTGCCGAAAGCGCTTGGGCGAATGCTTCTATGGCTGCGGCAATACCTTCTACGATGGCCTGGCGCTGTTCATCGCTCAATGCATCAGGATCAAACGGTACACCAGCCCCGATTCCAATTGAGGCGAATCGGGCGAACAGTTCCGTTTCACTGGGATGGATGGGTTCACACAGAGGCAGTAATGCGTTCATATATCCGATAAAACGCTCATCACGGGAAGCGGGATCGTCCCAATGCGGCCAATCAAATGCTGGCAACGGTGGGGCTTCTCCACCTAGAAACACTTCATACGGCTCCAGCCGGTACTGACGCATCACCTCCGCCAGCGCGGGCTGATCATCAGGGCTAAGCAATTGGGTACGGCCGAGTAAAAACACCAACCCCGTCTCAAAGCGGAATGAACCAGAGAATCCTTCTGGTATGTCACCCTCCCATGTCGGCCCCATCAGGAAATATGAACCAGCCGCACTGCCTGTGGCCCGGCTCCCAATAAAGAGATCGTTGCATCCGAACAGATCCTCGAACTGCATCACATAGTAGCGGTCTGTGATCTCTGGTACGGTGAGTACGACTGGCCCACCGCGTAAGTCGAGTAGTCCAAATGAATAAGGGGTGTCGGCATTAGGGGTGATTACTTCTTTAAACGTGTGATCCAACGTAACCGCTTCCCCAAATGGACCAGCGTTGGCAGGCCCACGATACGCTGGCGAAGCGGGTTGCAGGAACGTTCCATACGCAAAGCGGTATCCCATCAACATGGGAAAGGCATAGATGTACGCTTCTTCTGCAATTTGTTTGACTTCTTCTAGGGTAATTTTTTTCATGATAGTCTCCTTTATTTTGGATGGTTAGGAGTAGCAGTTTGGCAACAGAAAGTTGCTTGAGATCTGCCACTCCTGAAATTCTTTAACTTACGTCTATCGGACTCTTATCTTTAATCTACACGTACAACTAACGGCGGTTCCCATGAGCCATCAAGCGCCTCTGGTTTCGGCCAATACAAGCGCAAAGCTAAGTAGAACTCCCCTGCCGCAGGTGCGGGAAGCCAGTTTGCTCTTTTGACCGGATCGTTTGGTTCCGCATGTTGCACTGTAATCGTCAAGCCGCCATCAGCATCGCGCACAAGCCCTTCTGTAGTTGAATTGATCAGGTAACGATTGATCGGGTTTTCCACCATATAGCCGGCCGCGCCATCATAGGACTTGTCGTAGATGGTGATCGACCAGAACGCATTCACAGGCGGATCATTCTCCCATCGAAGATGATAAACGTGTGTTCCGTCGAAGAGTTCGCCGTTCGCATCAACATGTGCCATCGGATAGAACGCTTCGATCTGGTCATTGCCTCCCCATCCAACCTGGGCAGCCAAGGCGCGTAAGGCGTAGTTCCCACTGTAAAATGCGCGGTTTCCAAATAATTCCGTCGTTGCCCAGCCATTCACCATTCGCCCAACTGTCGGAAGCATTTG
>CAVYDY010000001.1:0-3558609 GCA_963767495.1 uncultured Chloroflexia bacterium | reverse complement strand
GCATCCCCACGGCCGCTCATCTTCGTCAGATACGTATGCGTAATGCGCGTGCTCTTATGCCCCAACATGGCTGAGATATCCCCCAGTGCCGCCCCCTCCTGGTCCGCCCGCGTCGCTAGCGCATGCCGCAGCGTATGCGGCGTGATCCCATGTCCACGGCCAACGCCAAATGCGCAAAGTAATAAATCTCAGCCATCAGCACCCCCCATTTAACGAACAAGTCTCACAGGTCCGGTCTATGACAGCCTCACTATCACATTTGCCTCCGCTTCATCAAATAACGCCATTGCCGTAATAGGTGACTGGGTGGTATTATCAAACTGAACCCAAGACCTGGGTTTTTGCCCCTGACCGCAAGCGGGAGGATTTAGTCATGAGTTCTAGAATGCGCATCGCCAAGGCTTCCATATTGGTAGCTGCTTTTTTATCATTTTTACTATCGGTGTATCTCTGGTTCACTGGTGAACGTGAACTGGGCATTTTCGTCGGTATCTGGGTGCCCTCCATTTTAAGCTTTGGGGCGCTGGTCTTTGCCGGGAGCACAAGCCATGAGTGATACCTTTATCTTTATATGGGGGTTCCTTGCTTTTCTCCTGGCCGTTGGTCCGCTTATTGTGGCCGCCTATCTCGATTATCGGGACAAAGATAAATAGTAGATCGCAGTCGACTTTAGTGACAGAACGCCCATGAATCAACAAGACGGTATCAAAACAGTCCTGGTTACTGGTGTCACCGGATATGTCGGCGGCCGTTTGGTGCCGCGCCTTCTTGAGTCCGGATACCATGTCCGGGTTTTGATCAGAGGCAGTGCCGACCGTCTTGACGGCCGTCCCTGGAAAGACCAGGTCGAGATCGCCATAGGTGATGTGCTAATCCCCGGAATCACTGCCTCCGGCGATGGAAGGCGTGGATGCCGCATACTATCTCATCCACAGCATGGGCGGCCACGATGAATTCAGCGAACGCGACATTCAGGCGGCGACCAACTTCGCTGCTGCAGCAGCGGATGCAGGTGTAAAAAACATTGTCTACCTCGGCGGACTTGGCAATCCTGAAAGTAATCTTTCTGAGCATTTGCGTTCCCGTCAGCAGACGGGAGACGCCTTGCGCCAGTTTGCTGTCCCGGTCACCGAATTTCGCGCGGGCATGGTCGTCGGTTCCGGCAGCCTTTCATTTGAAATGATGCGCAATCTAACAGAACGATTGCCGGTGATGATTGCCCCGCGCTGGGTCTACACCAAAACGCAGCCCATCGCCATACGTGACGTGCTCAACTACCTTGTTGCCGCGCTGCAGACGCCGGCCAGCCGCGGCAAGACGGTTGAGATAGGCGCGCCGGATGTCCTGACATACGCCGACATGATGCTGACCTACGCCAGGATTCGTGGCCTGCGCCGCCTGATCATTCGCGTACCCGTACTAACGCCGCGCCTGTCATCCTACTGGGTGCATTGGATAACACCAGTTTCTGCCAGCGTGGTCACCCCGCTCGTGGAAGGTCTTCGCAATGAGCTTGTTGTGCAAGATGATTCTGCCAGAGCTCTGTTTCCCGACATCGAACCAATTGATTTTGAAACGGCGCTGCAACGCGCTCTGGTTCGGATTGAAGAGGGGGATATAGAAACCCTCTGGAGCGACGCTCTCGCCTCCAGCAAGGGAGATATTAAGCCCGTCCACCTGGCGCAAGAACAAGGGATGCTCATCGAGCACAGAGAACGGCGCGTCGATGCGCCACAAGCGGCCGTTTTCCAGGCGTTTTCAGGGCTCGGCGGCGAGCGCGGTTGGCCACCTTACAACTGGCTTTGGCAGATACGTGGTGCAATCGATCGTCTGTTTGGCGGGGTTGGTATGCGCCGCGGCCGCCGCGACCCTGATAAACTGCGGCAAGGGGAGGCATTGGATTTTTGGCGCGTGGAAATGGTGGAACCCGATCACTTGATCCGATTGCGCGCCGAAATGAAACTACCCGGTGAAGGCTGGCTACAATATGAAGCGAACGATATTGAGGAAGGTCGTACGGAACTGGTGCAGACTGCTTATTTCGCTCCAAAGGGGCTTTTTGGACTGCTCTATTGGTATGCTGTCTATCCCTTCCATGTAGCCATCTTCTCACGCATGATTGATGCGGTTGCTCAGCGGGCAATCGATATTTCGCTGGAAGGTCAGGCTGCTGGTAAGCAAGCAGAAAAAGGTTTGAGCGTGGAAGCGAGTGGGAGTGAGGACTAAATGCAATTACCGACCGTAAAAGGCAGCAACCTGTTGCGCCAGAAAATGGTGTTTCCAAATGACTTTGCTGGGGATATCAATCTCGTTTTCATCGCCTTCTTGCGCCGGCACCAGGATCTGATCGATGAATGGGTTCCGTTTGTCGAGGAACTGGCGAAAGAACACCCTGAGCTCCACTACTATGAATTTCCGACATTACCGAGCAGAGGTCCCATCTATCGCACGTTTCTAAACGAAGGTATGCGTGCGGGCATACCGAACGAAGCCACACGGGCGCGCACGATTACCCTTTATCTGGACAAATCTGCATTTCGAAAAGCACTCGACATTGAAAACGAGCAAAATATAGGAGTCTACTTGTTTGACAAGTCGGGTAAAGTGCTGTGGCGCACTTCAGGAAGATTTTCGCCGGAAAAGGGAGCAGCCTTGAAAGATGCCGCTGATTCATTTCTAAAATGATGGTGGCTACTAAAACTGACTCGTCTTCATAAGAAGTGAAGAAATGTTCATCACTTTTCTTGCTCCTGGCTGCCTTGCTTGGCTAGCCACTCTTCATAGGTGAGCTCATCTGGAGAGTCAGCCCCTTTAAGCTTTGTGCCATCCGGCATAATGGTTCCCTCCAGGTTGGCCATTTCCAAGATAGCTCCCTGCCGGGTGGCGTCTTCCAGGACAGCTCCCTCCAGGTTGGCCTCTTCCAGGTAAGCGCCCTGCAGATTGGCGGCTCCCAGGAAAGCGCCCTGCAAGTTGGCCCCATGCAGGAAAGCGCCCCGCAAGTTGGCCCTTTCTAGGAGAGCTCCCTGCAGGTCCGCTCCCCATAGGTAAGCCTCCTGCAGGCTCGCCCCTTCCAGGAACGCTCCCTTCAACGAGCCATCCTCCAACCAGCCTCTGGCCCTTAATGTACTGACGGCAGTATCAGTCACGTCAATATGCCTGCTGCCCAACTGGAGGATAGTCTGTTCTTTGAGTTGTTTGTCCTGCCTCCAATCATTCAAGGCATCAATGGCCACAACGCCGATAACAATACCAGCAAGCTCAGGGCCCAGTTTGACCAGGAAATAGCCGAGAAATCGCCCCGACCCTGTGTCTGCTATGACGTAGTGACCGGAGACGTAACGATAACCCAGGACCAAGCCCCAGAAGCCTATCAGGAGCATGGCCACCACAATACTCCAACGGATAGCTGTGATATGCTCAGTGGCCCACGCTTTTGCATCTTCCATGTTGCTTCTCATAATGCGTTCCTGATCATGGGCAATTATCCGCTGCACAGTGAGAATATCAACCAACTGGAAAAGACTTCAACTGCGCTCAACTTGTTTATAAGCCACCAGCGTAATCCACGAAATCAACCGAATACAGTTTATACGAATCAAAGCCGGTATGTGATTTGGTTGATGTCTCCTAGTTTGAAATTATCGGAGAGGCACTATACCAGAATATCGCCCGGCGAGCCTACTCGCCAGCGCATCAGCGCATCCCCTCGGCCGCAATAAAGTCATAGACGCCCGGCGATCCGGGCGACCATTCTAATGACAACGCTGCCCGCTTTTCGCTATCTGAATAGAACATGATTCTATTATGCGCGAATCCTGCACGACGTCTATACTCCCCCGCTGGTTCAGCCGGCATCTGCAACTAATGATGAATTGCAGCGCCTGCTGCGCCGCCTGGCTGCAGCTTCCCAGAAACATGGGCTTAAGCTGTGGTTGCTACATTTGAAAATCGATTCTAGGAGACTATTTGAAAATGATTGAAAAGAAATTCTTCAAAACCAAAGATGTATGTGAAGTCACCTTTGAGTATGCCAATGAGAATGTCGCTGAAGTCGCGCTGGTTGGCGATTTTAATGATTGGCAGCCGGTGGCCATGAAACGGGCCAACAAAGCCGGCAGCCCCTTCCGCATCAAGGCGCGTATGCCCAAGAATGGCGAGTATCAGTTCCGTTATCATGTCGACGGCGCCAATTGGGCCAATGATGACGGCGCCGACGCCTACTGGCCCAATGAATTTGGTGATGACAACAGCGTCGTCAACACCTACAAATAATCACTTGTCATATGAGAGATTGCCGCGGCATCTCTTAACGAACGCATCACTGGGAACGAAAGAAGCTGCCGCATTGGGCAGCTTCTTTTTATTCCTCAACCCCTTACTGACGTTAATCCCCAATCTGGCTGTGGACACGCAACAACAATCGATGGTAAGCCACAAAGCTTACATTGCTTCTTTCTGGCTGTTTGGCATACCCTTTTAAGCCCTTGCTGTCGACGTTGGGCCTAATCAACAGGCATTTTTGCCAGCGAATCTGCCACCATCTGTCCTGCAACGCCGAGATGAGTGTTCGCCGCCTTTTGGTAGGCGCTCAAGTAAGCAAACGCCTCTTCATCTGAAATTCGGTAGCTGTTCGCCAGGTGTTGGTGCCACGCCATCTTACGGCCGAGAATCTCATCAACGCCGAATCGCAGAGCAGCCGTAATGATGCCCGCCATTTCCTCATTCATATCATGCAGCGTTTCGCGTGACTTATCCGCGGCCGAAAAATTGTTCCAAACCGACGATTCAATACGCGAACGATGTTGTTTGAATTGTCTCAGCGCCTCGTCATAAGACTGGCCGGCCGCCGGGGGATTCGCCCTGCCGCTTCGGATTAATCGCTCTACCTCTGCCACCGCACCATCAATTGTTGGTCCAAGGTAATGGGCGGGGATGCGCTCCTGCAAACTGGGCATCATATTGAAGACAATGCCGCCATACCCGATGATCGTGTCATCACCATCCAATGCCGCTGTCACATCCAGCAGCGACGTCGCCGTGGCCAGGGTCTGTGCCGAGACGATCAGAAGATGTGGCTTAACCTGCGCCACAGTCTCCGCCAACGATGCCGTGGGCATATCGGCCCCCAGATACAAAACGTCCCAACCCCGTCGCCGCAGCAGAAAAGTGAACAACAAGGGGCTGAAGACATGAAAATCATCTTCCGCCGCCGCGACAATAATCCGCTCTCGGTGCGTAGGCGGTGCCGTGGCCGCGATCAACATGTCCAGGCGCTGGATACTCATCGCCGAGGCGAAGTGCTCTTGCTGAATGGTCGCTTTACCCTCATACCAGAGAGCGCCGATTGCCGCCAGGCCGGCCTGCATCAAGTCCACGCAGACAACTTCCGGCGGAAAGAGCGCGAAAGCGCGGGCCAAAGTCTGCTCCGCTGCTGATCGGTCGAAAGCGAGACACGCCTGCACCCATTCCTCGCGCAGCTTGGCAATCTCGCTGCTCGTTTCTAAAGAAGCGGCCAAAACTGGTTCGGTTTCCAGGGCTATGTCAAATTCGAGCAGAGGATCTTCGCCCTGCTCATTTAGCGTCTGCCATAACTTAGCCGCATTGCCGATCGACATCCCCTCTTCCTGCCGCGCAATTAACCAATGCAGTGTATCAATGTCATGCTGGCAGTACTGGCGGTGGCCGCCTTCGGTACGCTGCGGCTGCGGCATGCCGTAGCGCCGTTCCCAGGCGCGCAGCGTAGCCGGATTCAAGCCAGTATCCCTAACCACCGCTTTCAAATTGTAAACAGGCGCCTTGACATTGCCCGCTCTTATAACTTCATTCACACGCTCCATATTCTTCACCTGCCAAAGCCAAACCGGCTCCCTACAAAACTACTTTCTTCGCTAATTCCCATATTATCATTAAACGCACATTTAGTCAAGTATTTGTATATATTTTGTACAATATACTTGCATCTGTGGCTTATCAGTCTGTGCACAAATCTAGTTTCAGAAGTTTCAGTCCACAATAAACTGAACCAGTTGCCCTCCCAAGCCATCACAACCACGTCCAATCATCAACACGACGACCAGAAGATAAATGCTTACCAAATCGGCCGCGTGGATAGCAAAGCTGCCAGTTGGGTCCGTCTATTGAGACAACGCAATGGTCACTTCCCCCATTTTCTGTGCCAGCGTTTTCTGATCGGCTGGTTTTTTACATAAAGAATTTTGGGATTATTTTCTTGATACGACTTCTGCGTAGCGCGTCGCTAACATCCCCGCCAGCGCATCCCCACGGCCGCTCGTCTTCGTCAGATACGTATGCGTAATGCGCGTGCTCTTATGCCCCAACATGGCTGAGATATCCCCCAGTGCCGCCCCCTCCTGGTCCGCCCGCGTCGCTAGCGCATGCCGGAGCGTATGCGGCGTGATCCCATGTCCACGGCCGAACACCGCATTACAACGGCGCGTCAACATAGCCCGGATAGCCCGCGCCGAAAGCGGCCGTTCCTCATACGCCCCATGCAGCTGCGCCGCCGCCGCTTTCCCCTTCTCACTCGCCACAAACAACGGCGCCGCAGGCGTCAGCTCTCCACGCCCGTCTAGATAATCATCAATCCCTCCTCTTACTTCCGGTGCCAGTAACACGGCCGTTTTCTGCTCCGCCCCTTTTCGCTTCACATTCAAGAACGCGCCATCCAGATCCGCAATATATAGCTGCGTCAGCTCGCCCACGCGAAGGCCATGCGCCAGCAGCAGCAGGATGATCGCCCGATCGCGCTTCCCCGTTTCCGAAGTTGTATCAATACTACCCAGCAGCGCCAGATCCCCATCATCGGCCGTCAGCTTCGCCACCCCTGCCTTAACATGCGCATAAGGCCCCACCCCTGGCCATTTCACCCCCTGCACCGTGAACGAGGCGATCTACAGGCCGCTGCACAGGACTTGGCTACAAGCAGGAAGCTGGGTGAGCAAGTTGAGGTACGGGTTTGGCGACATCGCTGGTACGTTGCAAAAGCTCGACTAAAGCAGAACCAGGGATTCCTGGATGACGCTCTCGACCTGCTGGACGAAGCGGAGCGCTTGTATGTCCGAACTGCTTTGCCCGACGTGCATCCCGTAGCGGCGATGAACGTGCAGACACTGCCTGGTCTGAAAGTCAAGTATGTTGAAGGTAAAGAAAGGCTTGTCGTCCATTCTGTTGGGCGATTCCAAGTCGGAAAAGAAGCGATACTCCACGCCGTTTGTCAGAACTCCGAAACGCGCCTGGGGCACGACCGAGAAGTAGCGGTATAGTTGAGAAGCATGTACTTTATTGAGATCTGTACCTGACGATTTGCATTCGAAAAGCATTACAGGCTGGCTATCCTGGCAGACAGCATAATCAACCTTCTCCCCTTTCTTAGTCCCAAAATCGGCCGTAAATTCTGGGATGACTTCACGTGGATTAAAGACGTTGTATCCCAATGCATTGATGAAAGGCATCACCAGGGCATTCTTTGTTGCCTCCTCCGTCGTACAGTAATCCAGTTGTTTTGGAACACGTGCGGCCAACTCTCTAATCTTGTCGATAAAGTCCATTGCTTTCCCTCCAATGAGATTTCTATCCCTTTCTTCAGTTGAGCTACCGTCTGATTGCCCAAACCAAAGACACCCACTATTTTCCCATAATATTCAAAAAACCTAAAGCTACTACTTACGAACGCCTTCAACCGATTCATTCTGTCAATCCCCGCTTTTTTTAGCACGCATGTGCTAGTACAATACCCCCATGTACCAACCAACCATCCCGCACTTGGAGATCCCCCCATGCCCCAGCTCATCTACGTCACCGACCCCATCGACCACCTCCGCGCCCATCTAGACTGGTTCTTCGGCGTCCCCGACGCCCCCATCCCGCCCCCCGACTACCGCAAACTCGACCAGCTCTACGTCGCCCTCACTGGAGACGTCGCCTACCACGGCCGTTTCCACCCCGACAAAACCCTCTTCGCCACCGCAAGCACCGACACCCTCGCCAACATCGCCGCCGACGCCATGAACAAAGTCGTCCAGGCCCAGCTCTCCCACCTCCAATTCTGGCGCTGGTACGAACGTCTCGCCGTCCCCGTCTCCAACGACGGCAGCGTCCACGACATGAAGCTCATCACCCTCGGCGGCATCGGCGACCTGCCCCCCGTCTCCGAGGGCGCGGCCTACACCGAACTCACCGTCGACGACGTTCAAGAAACCGCACCATTTTCCAAAAAAGGCGGTTACGTCGGCATCACCCTCGAAATGATCCGCAACTCCGCCATCCGCGAAATCCAGGCCATCCCCAGGGCCCTCGCCATCGCCGCCGTTCGCACCCGTTCCGCTGCCGTCGCCGCCCTCTTCACCGCCAACTCCGGCGTCGGCCCCACCTTATCGCAAGACTCCAAAGCCCTCTTCCACGCCGACCACAACAACGTCGCCACAACCGCATTCGGAACCGACGCCACGGCCTGGCGCGCCGCTCGCGTCGAGTGTTTCAACCACGTCGAGCTCCACAGCGGCAAAAAACTCGCCGTCTACCCCAAATTCCTCCTGGTGCCTGACGACCTCTACGACCTCGCCCTCTCCATCACCGGCTACGGCCACGGCATGCCCACCAGCTACACCCCCGAGGCCCAGGCCCGCAACGCCGCCGACCCCCGTCCCGTCGTCATCACCGTCCCCGACTGGACCGACGCCAACGACTGGGCCTACCTCGTAGACCCCAAAATCTATCCCGTCATCCAGATCACCTACGCCCAAAGCCCCGGCGGCGGCATCCACCCGCCCCCCGAACTCTACAGCGTCGCCAACCCCGGCCAGGGCCTCCTCTTCACCAACGACGTCCTACCCATCAAAATCCGCGACTGGTTCGCCGTCAACGTCAACGGCCCCCGCGGAATAGGCAAACGCAACGTCGCCTAACTGTTTACTGTTCACTGCCCACTGTTTACTGATTTCGGGCTTCTCCTAGCGGATCGACCTGGGCACGTCGCAAAACTGCCCAAATCAATACGTAACACCTGCAAAAGATCACTGGTTTTTCAGTTCTTTTATGCTAACATAACTATCCATTTCCTCTTCTCTCTTCCGACAGCCCAAGCTGTCACATTTTTTGGGGGGATATTTTGAAGGCGTTCGCTACCGGTTCCCGACCGGGCGAACGCCTTCTCTTTTTGCCAACCGATTTAACCCCCCATGGTTACGATGTCTATCTGATCCTACGGTCCCCGTCGCCGCCGTTGCCCCGCACTTAATTCGCCCGCTGGAAAAGGCGCTCGGACTCGTCCTCGACCATCACATCATCCTTTATCCGCCCAGCAAGCTGCATACCGAATGGCTCGCCGGAGTCTACAGCCAGGATCCTGAGAGCGATCGCCACTACACGATCAGCTATTCCTCCGCCTCTCAGTCCCGAAGGGCTGCTTCCCGTTATTCCTGCACTTGCCCTTGCTTCATGAAGCAGATGTACACGCACAAGGATCGCACCTACTGCCCCGGAACTCCGTTCCGCCACTTGCAGGTGGCCGGTGCATGGCATTCAACAGTGCCATGCACCGGATAGGTAGTAGATCAATATTGCGGGCTGCCAGGGCCAGCGCTGCACCCTGTTTGGCAAGCTGCAGTGCCAGTTCACGGCCGATTCCCGAGGACGCGCCCGTTAAGACTACAGCATTTTCATGAAATGGATTGGATGCCATCTGATGTACCTCCTCTTCGCAACTTCCGATTCTTCCCGGCGAATTCCTTGAGATGTCGCCAGAAAACAGTATCCCATGTCGTATAGCCGGACCTGGTCTTGGCCCTTGATGACTTGATAGCATACCGTCTAATGATCAAAGCGATCCCTTTGCAGAAAGGTAATCGAGAAAATAGGCGAGGCGTTCCTCAGGGGGCAAAACGGGAATGCGCACGACGTCGTAGCCCAGGGTACTGTAATCGCGGAACAGCCATTCGTCCAGCAAATTTGAGGTAGCATCATGCTCTATGCGTGCGCCATCCTGATGGAATTGGGGAAGCCGGTTGAGGACAAAGACGGAGGCATAACAATGCCGGAAACAGTCGGGCAAAACTTCGTTTGGATCCAGCCCGCAGAAGCGGTAAAAGGTGATTGAGTCCGGCAGCGCGCGGTCGAGAAATGTGATTTCGTGTGTTTGTAACCTTTGCTCAAGATCGCGCTGCATCTCTGTTATCGTGATTTCGTCCGCCGCATTGGCGAACATTTTGTCGAATGTGCGACCCTTGGCCAGTTCGGCGTCAATATGCACTCTCGCGGTCTCCGGAAATGTTCGAAACCCTTTGCCGGCCAGCTGCTCGATCATCGTGGTCTTGCCGGTGCACGCTGCCCCCGTCAGCACGTGCCACTTTGTCTGGTCATCGAACGGAGTTGACAATATGTCCGGGTCTAGCTCTGTGGTTATGAAATCATATTGAGGGCTTGCTGTCATGCCGTGATCCTCCCGCCAACAGCACACGAATATCCGAGATCTCTGCTAACCAATTTGCGAAAACAGGCTCTCTTGCATTATAAATCAGAAAAGGGCTCCTTTTATGGTACCGCTGTATCCGAAAACAAAAATGGACTCGCTGACGTAGTAGTGGCTTGCAGGCAATGTTACGTCAAGACCAGCGTTTAAGTCATTCCTGATCTGCACAGTTATATCTGTTCCAGGAACGTATTCCGATACCCCTGCTTCTTCATGTGCAACGGTCACAGATACTAGCGAAAACAATACAACACAAGCCAAGGTGAATTAGGAAAAGTCACCGTAGCATGGCTCTAACTCCCTTTGCCCATGCTCCCCTGAGAACATGCGCCTGAAATGAATAAGGCTGCACCACTCAGTATACCATGAGGCACCCAACTATTTCTTCCCAAATATGTCGTGCGTCATGGTTCTTCCGCCTAAAAAGTGCAATCTCTATCCGAGGTAGATAAAAGAGGTTGGTTTGATAATCATTGCTAGCTTTTCCAGAGAAAATGGTTAGCGTCTTAGTCGATGGTGTAATTTGAGTTTCCTTGTTAACAACTGTATGTAGGCTCAAATGACCCTCAGGTCGGTAAAATATAATCAGACCATCGACCGGAGGGTGATATGAAGCAAGCAGTTATTGAACGTTTACAACAGAAGAGTGTCAATGAAAGTCTCATTGAGCGTTTGCACACTGATTTCAACTTGGCGCCGATGGTCTCACGCACCTTAGTCGACGAAGTGTCGTGCTACTATGACCAATGTTTTCCGCAAAGACCAAGCACAGGCCAGATGGCGTATTTGGCAGTCAGCAAAGAAAGTCCAGCGGGGCGGCCATTGCGGGCCTGCAAACGGCAACCCGTCACGCTCACGCTGTATGCTGATGAAGACCTCGTCGCCATGAAGGCAGGGATGGCCGCCTTACGCCAGGCACGCATCCAACGGCTAACGGAGGAAGCGTATGAGCAGGGCGCCTTGTTGACCCATGAAGACCTGGCTTGCTTGCTCAGCAGCAGCCTCTCGACCATCAAACGAGACGTGCAAGCCTTGCGCCAACATGGCCTGCTGGTCCCTACTCGCGGTCAGATCAAAGACATCGGTAAGGGGGTCAGCCACAGAAGGCAGATTGTGCAAGACTATCTGGCCGGTTACACTTTCAGCCAGATCGAGCGGCGACAGCGCCTACGCCGGCCAGCCCATCAACCGCAACCTATCCGCAGGATAGGCCTTGTCGTCGACTTCGCCGACACCCTCATGGGCGTCCACCCCAACGCCCAGGAGATCGGCATCTGCAACCTGTCCGAAGGACAGGAACCGTCGCCCATCTGGCCCTAATCACCGGTGCCCATCCAATACCCGGCACCAACGGAAATCATGCCTGGCGCGACAAAAAAGGCTATCTGTGTATTCAATTCGGCATCGGCTTCTGGCGCCAGCAAGGCACCCTCGCCGGCGGCATCCTCTGGATCTCCCGGCCGCGCCCCATGTCCGACGACGAACGCGCCGAATACATCATCGCCGAGGCCCAACACGCCGCAACGGCGACACCGTCGCCGCCGCATCTGGCGCCCTGAAGCGCGACGTCTTCGCCCTGCTGCATGAGGCCGCCGAGTACAACGTCACGATCAACTTTCAAGACGCCAAGCTCGAAGTCGCCCGCGTCGGCACCGGCATTGTCAACCCCGACGAATTCGACAAAAACGGTCGTTCCCCTCAATGGACCGCCAACCTGCGCGCCGAACGCGACCTATTGCGCCAGCTAGTCCCCGTCATGTCCCCGGGCGCGGACCCTGAGCTTGCCGAAGGGAAGCGCGAAGCCTTGATCGCCAGCGCCACCACCGTTCACGACCCGCACCCCAACCGCCTCCCAATCCCCGACGACCACCTGTCTTCGACAGGCCTCATCGAAGACGCAAATGCCGACTTCTTCGACTAACCGCCCACTGCCCAGCATACATTTCCCCCTCCCAAATTGGGAGGGGGCTTGCAGCGCGCAATCTGTTTTGATATTCCCGCAGAGAATCTGTACAGAGTTACTACGATCATGGCTCCGTCAAAGCTGAATACATTCAACTAAAGCTTGGAGAGCACACGGTCTACTTTTGACCGCACGACCATGCCAACCAATCCCGGTGTGGTGACCAGACCGCGTGCGCGCAGCATATCGATGTAGAGTTCCTCATCATCCTTGGGAATAGCAGCGCGCTCATGTCGCGGTTTCTCTACAAGCGTAACTGCTTCTTCCGGACAGGTAGAAACGCAGAGACCGCAGCCGATGCAGCGGACAAGATCGACCTCGGCATAGCCGTTATCCACAGCTATTGCTTCCATCTGGCAGCGAAATTCGCAGTCACCACAGGCTGAGCAGAGTTCTGTGTCAACTCGGGCGAAGAAGTTAGAGATGAGCACCGAGGCAGGCTGCGGGTGGCGCTTTGCCAATTGCAGCACGCCGCAGCAATCGCCGCAGCAGGCGCAGATATAGCCTGCTTCTTGCGTGTTGCTGGGCTGCAAGACCAGCCCAGCCTCGTTGGCCTCATGCAGGAGCGCTTGGGCTTCTTCTTTGGAAATCGCACGGCCGATCCCATTACGCTCGTAGTAGTCAGCCGCACTACCCATTGTAAGGCAGGTCTCCAACGGCTTGTCGCAACCCTTGCCCAGCAGCTGATTCTTTTTGCGGCAAATACAGGGGCTGACGCGGAACCGACTGTGTCGCTCCAGTAACGCTTCACCCTGCTCGTAGCTTATCACTTCCAACTGCGCGGGGATGCTTTCACCGACGGGGATGGTGCGAATTTGCGGCGCTTCCTCCCACTCTTCGGGCGGGATCTGTTTCAGGTATCTGTCGGCGTCGCGCGCCAATCCCTCGTCCATTGTGCCCACCTGATATTCGTAGAAACCGACAGCGAAATGGGTGGCCATGTAGCGCGGCAAACCGTCGCTGGGTACAGAACTGAAAATGAGGCCCCGTCGGGCCATCGATTCCAGGCGTCGCTCGGCTTCCTCTACAGAAATCCCAGCACGGCGTGCGATAACACGCGCGTCTTCCGCAATAAGCGTCAGGTGCATCGCCAACTCGGCATCCTTTTCGGAGAAGATACGCTTAAGAATGCGCATTTCAATACCGCTTTCCGTACGGTAAAAACCGCCTGGCAGACGGTCAAGAAATGCAGCTAGTTTTTCGAAAGTATCCATGATTTAGACTCCCTTGCAGGCGGCGCGGACGCCTAACCCGCGAACGCTATCCTCAGACTAGCATGGAATAAGCTACTATGTCAATACGACAGCGATAGAACTGCAGGCAATGCCAACCAGCTACCCGCAACATGCAACTTGCCGCTTTTGTCACCACCCCCGGCCGTGTACAATGCCTCATGAATGAGGGCGCATTATGACAATCTGCACCGCCACCGCGGCCGCCGGCAATCCTTGCAATAACCACGCCATGCCCGGCTTCAGCTAATCATTCGCTAAATCGCAATTCACTACTAATTATCGACTTGGCTGTTCCCCCCAATGGACCGCCAACCTCCGCGCCGAACGCGACCTCCTCCGCCAGCTCGTCCCCGGACCTTGGTCCGCGTCATCATCCCCCGCCGCCCTGGAAGAGCCCGAGGCCCTGCTCGCCAGCGCCATCACCGTCCACGACCCACACCCCAACTGCCTCCCAATCCCCGACGACTATACGCTCGCCGACGCTAACAACGACTTCTTTGACTAGCCCCTCCCGACCCGAAGGGTTGGCCTCCGGAAGCGAAGCAGCTTTGTCCTGGGCAAGACGTAAAACTGCCCGTCTTCACCTACTACGCCGTCAAACGCCTCGTCAAACTTTTCATTGACGTCAGGCTGGCGAACAATGCAATCGAAAATTCGCCACAAACCTCGCCTTTTGTAGCTATCGCACTGCAAATCATCTCCGGTGTACTTCTACCTACCTCTGCGCCCATTCTGGCGGCACTATTGCCAGCCGATATCACCGCTTTGGGACATCTTGCGTTGCTGGCAATAGATATGCTATAGTCTTTCGTGGAGCCTCAGTATTTTTAGGCGCATGATAACAACTATCATGTGCAAAGGGAAAGAGCCATGCGTCTCAGACAAGTTGTATTTGCTGTATCTATTGCCGCCTTGTTCGTTCTCGCCATCGGTGCTACCTGGGTGATAGCCGAATCCGATGGTGTAATCCATGTCTGTGCTAATCGCGCCGGACAACTTCGTATCGTTGACTTGGAATCGGACTGTAAGAAACAAGAAACTCCCTATAGTTGGAACATGACGGGCCCCGAAGGCCCCGAAGGCCCCGAAGGCCCCGAAGGCCCCGAAGGCCCCGAAGGCCCTGAAGGTCCCGAAGGTCCTGAAGGCCCGGAAGGTCCAGAAGGCCCTCAGGCCGCTGCCAACATCTACCAGGTCCGCTTTATAGACCGTGATTCTAGTGTTGCAGCAGATGACGTAGAAAACTTCAGCGTAAACTGTAATGAGACCAGCCATATCCCTGTTGCAATGGGATATTCTATCTATGACAATGTTGGTGCTTATGATCCGACAGAACTCCTTATTTCCGCCTCATCACCTTATTCTCCCGGCAATTGGATATTTCAGGTATATAACCCCACTGGATCAGAAATCAGTTTCCAAGTGGAGCTGGTATTGACCTGTGCTGAATAGCGTTTAGTGCTTTGTTAACCCGATTCCTGTAGATTCGTTGAACCCGGTCTCCCGACTGCACCAAAAGATCGCAGTCAGGAGACCGGCCAGAACAAGCTACAATAACCACGATGCCAGCAATAAGACGGCTGATATTCCCGCCTACAGGCAGCCAACCACGCATTTACCCGCTCACCCCCACCCAGGGCAGTGGCAGCCAGCTGCCGCCGCACCCCCGGACGCACCCACCACGGCCGCCGGCCACCCCTGCAAGAACCACGCCGTCAAAGGCACCCAGCACTGCAAGGCACATGGTGGCCGACCACTTGGCGGCAGCGCCCTATCCATCTCCCATGGCGCACCGCTCGCCAACAGCAACGCCACCAAACACGGCTTCTACCGCAGCGTGATCAGTGCAGCGCAATACGCCCACCTGCTCACCTACGCCGAACAATTCGACCTTGCCGACGAACTCGCCCTCACCAAACTGCGCCTCAGCGACATCGTCGACTACATCAACAAGCACCACGACGAATTCACCCACGACGAATTCGTCAAAGTCAACACCCTCTACTGCACGGCCGTCCGCACCATCGGCGATCTCGTCATGAAACTCGACGGCCACCAGCCCGACCACTGGGACATTGTCCTCAACCAGCTCTCCATCGACCTGGGCATGGACCTATGAGCGCGAAATCTGCCACTTTGCCACTCCGCAACTCTGCCCGACAAGTCGGCCCCTTGCCCAAAGTCGCCGCAGCCACCCGCCACGTCCTGCTCGACATCGAAACCTTCTCCCGCTACGTCCTCAGAACCCCCCTCTACGCCCACCAGCTCGACCCCGCCCGCAACGCCACGGCCGTCTACTTAGGCACAGTGCGCACAACTCACGACGCCCTCTGGCAGAAAAAAAAGAGCTGGAGAGACTACAGGCTGCAGACGGCCGTCAACGCCGACTTCTTCGACTAGTCTCCTCCCGACTCGAAGGGTAACCGACCCAAAAGGTCGGCCTCCCGAAGCGAAGCGGCTTCGTCCTGGGCAAGACGCTAAACTGCCTTCGACAACTAGTCTTCGCCCATATCTGCTGTGCATGACCACTGATTTCGGGTTACCATGGGGCCGCAAATCTCTCTAGCAATAGCAGAGTTGTCAAGAGAATCCTTCCAGGGTATTTAGTCAGGAAACAGTGAGGTGATCTATGAGCACGACTGCATCAATGCGTGACACTGCCGTCAGGCTGATGGAATCTGCCGGCCAGATAGCTGTGGAACCAGGCGATAGTGACGATCAACGGCTCCGCAAAGCTATCCTGACAAATATCATTGTACTTTTCGCCATTCCTGCGTTGTTATTTTATGCCCTGCTCTATTCATTGTGGGCGGAATATATCGCTTCTGCGTTGGCCGTTCTTGGTGCTCTGGTAATAGCTATCATGATCCTTATACTGAGAGCTTCACCCGAACGCTTCAACAGTATCATCCCTCCTGCCCTGACTATACCCTTCTTGTCGACGTTTCTGATTGCGCTTGCTCTGGGTGGACACATCAATTCAGGATTTGTTTTTATCTGGGGATTTCTCTCCTGCTCTTTGGCCATTCTGTTCTTTGATCTACGCCGCACGCTCTATTGGGTGGGTGCTTTTCTACTGGCCATTCTCGTATGCCTGCTGCTCCAGCCACTGCTGCGCCAAACGAACAATATCCCCTTCTTTTTCAAGAACGTGTTGGCTGTGCTCAATATGGCTGGATCGACGTTTTTGATTCTTATCATATTTCTTTATTTCGTCGGCCAGCGTAATAGGTTCCTCGATATCTTGCAGGTGGAGAGGGATAAATCCGACAATCTGCTGCTGAACATACTGCCCGAGGAAATCGCCGCTGTGCTGAAAGATGAGCAGCGCATCGTTGCCGACCAGTTTGAGGGCGTCAGCATTTTATTCGCCGATGTAGTCGACTTCACGCCAATGTCGGCCGGTATGACGCCCAATGAGCTGGTGGAGCTGCTCAACGAGGTCTTTTCCTATTTCGACACCCTGGCCGAGAAATATGACCTGGAGAAGATCAAGACCATCGGCGACTGCTACATGGTCGCCGCTGGCGTGCCTCGGCCGCGCACAGACCATGCCCAGGCGATCACGCACATGGCTGTCGAAATGCGTGATTACATCGATGCCAATGCCTTCTGCGGCCGAAAGCTGGCTTTTCGCATCGGCATCAATTCCGGTCCCGTGGTAGCTGGCGTAATCGGCCGTAAGAAATTCACCTACGATCTCTGGGGCGACGCCGTCAACACCGCCAGTCGCATGGAGTCCAATGGTCGCGGCGGCCATATCCAGATCACGCGCGCCACGTACGACTTGATCAAAGAGGAATTCGACTGCCAGCCAGAAGGCACGATCGACGTCAAAGGCAAGGGCCAAATGGCAATTTGGTATGTTCAGCAAGAACATACCGATTGACCGACAGTTAGGGTTCAGAACAATGGGCGGCCGTCCTCCAACCGCGCGAACACTACAACATGTGAAGTGACACAGTCTGCACGACCGAGCGCGACACGGCTCTCAATTGGCCACGTTGGCCTGCAGCGCTATTGTGAATCAGTATTAGTGTCTGTCATCTCCGGACATTTGAGTATGCGCCATTTTGATTTTGTCCTGCATAAGCACTAAAGCCCTTAAGGAGACGGGAGCGACAGAAGATGGGGTTAACGGTGTCGTGAGCTTCTCAACGCCTTTCTTAGTTGGTGCCGTTGCCGATGAATAACCTGAAGACGCCGGCGCGCTGGGAAAGCTCTTCAAGAAAAGAGGCAGAAGTGGTGAAGAAACAGAGGTCCGGCCTGTTCAAGATGAATATGAAAGCGCCATTGTAGCAGATGAGAATTGTGGATAAAATCCCCGCATTTCATGGAATTATCCGTGTTAGCTTCAAAAACATACAAGACTAAAAAAGAGATCTTATGGCAGAGCAAAAACCCAATATTCTTGTCATATGGGGGGATGCTATCGGGTGGAGCAATCTTGGAGCCTACGGTCATGGCCTGATGGGCCCGCCCACGCCGAACCTTGACCGGATCGCAAAGGAAGGGGTGTTGTTCAGCGATCATTACGCTCAGCCATCGTGTACTGCGGGGCGGGCGGCATTTATTACCGGACAATATCCGATACGTTCCGGCATGACGACGGTCGGCCAGCCAGGCGACGTCCTCGGCCTGCAGAAGGAGTCCCCTTGCCTGGCCGAAGTCCTCAAGGCAGAGGGATATGCTACGGGCCACTTCGGCAAAAACCACCTCGGCGACCGCAACGAGCATCTACCGACAGCCCACGGCTTTGACGAGTTCTTTGGCAATCTCTATCATCTGAACACGCAGGAAGAGGCTGAGCAGAGAGACTACCAGAACTTCGGCACAGCATTCTCCGGCAGCCTGGAGGCATATGAGCATGAGTTCGGCACACGCGGTGTGATCCATTCCTTCGCCACAGACGAGGAGGATCCGGCCGTTGATGAACGATTTGGCCCGGTAGGAAAACAAGAGATCACTGACACCGGAGCCCTGACCCAGGAGCGCATGCATAACTTCGACAGTGATGAGGTCATCCCCAAGGCTCTTGGTTTCATCGAGCGAGCGCAAGAAGACGACAAGCCGTTTTTCGTCTGGATCAGCACCAGCAGGATGCATCTCTATACCAGAATTGATGACGAATGGCTGCGGGAAGTAGAGAAGTACACCAGCGAAGCGGATTATCGCGGCGCAGGCATGATGCAGCATGACCGCGACATCGGCACCATTCTCGACTTCCTGGACGAGAACGAACTGGCCGAAGATACGCTCGTCATCTACTCCACTGACAATGGGCCGGAGCATTCTTCGTGGCCACACGGGGCTACGACGCCGTTCCGTGGCGAGAAGATGACCACGTACGAAGGCGGCGTCCGCGTCCCCTGCATGGCCCGCTGGCCGGGCAAGATCCCGGCGGGATCGGCGTTGAACGGCATCCAGGGACACCAGGATCTATTCACCGTGATTGCCGAAGCGGCGGGCGTCGACAATGTCCATGAACGCGTCCTGGAGGAGAAACAGCAGGTTATCGACGGGGTGAATAACCTGGCTTATTGGCTGGGCAATCAGGACCATTCGAACCGCAATCACATCTTTCATTATTACGAAAGCAAGTTGATGGCTGTGCGTATGGGTCCGTGGAAGTTCCACTTCTCTACCAAGGAAGATTATTACGCCAATGTGATTCCGCGCACGGTGCCGCTTGTGTTCAACATTCGTATGGACCCCTTTGAGAGCTATGATAACAAAGACTCCTACGGCCATCTGATGCAGAACGTCTCCTGGCTCATCCAACCCATGGGCCGGTTGATGGCTGCGCATCTGCAGTCTCTGGCCGAATACCCGCCGGTGCAGGGCGGCAAGTCCTTCGACATGTCCAATGTGGTCGAGTAGTTTATCATGAAGGGTCATGATTAGGTCGGGTGGCGGATTGCAGGCAGCCAGTAATTACTGAAGTTAGCAGCGTGCGAGGCTAGCTGCCCTAATCGTAGCCGATGTGGGTCAGTGCGACGAGAGAGAATGCACGGCCGCGTATTAGTTCCTATGTCGTTTTGATATCGCTGAGGGCATCATATGATGCCCTCGCTTTTTTCCCATCTCCGGCCGTGTACAATGCCTCATGAATGAGGCCGCATTATGACAACCTGCACCGCCACCACGGCTGTCGCTAACCCCAGCATAAACCACGCCATACACGGCTCCAGTTAATCATTCCCCAATTCACAACTCACCATTAATGTTGGCCTGGCCGTTCCCCCCATTGGACCGCCAAACTGCGCGCCGAACGTGCCCCGCACGTAGTGCGGGCCCCTCCGCCAGCTCGTCCCCGGACCTTGGTCCGCATCATCATCCACCGCGGCCGACGGTCAGTCGAAGTCCCAGTGCTCGCCCAAAGCCATGATCGCCAGCAGCACAACCGTTCACGCAACCCAGCCCAACTAAGTCGTCGGATTGATGCAGGCCTGCGACGATCATGGAAGTTGCCAGAGTAACGCGACTTATGAGGCAACAACTACCACTTGGGTAACGTTCTATTTTGAGGCAATACGGGAGCGGCATTACGCGGCAGCTACTATGCTGCCAGGGAAAAATCGTTGCTGCGTGAAAATGATAGCGCTCTACGGCGAGCACGGTCTAGATTTTTGGAGATATAAGGCAAGAATTATGGTGACTGGTTATGCCGTGCCCGGCAGCTTGAAGGATGTTCAGGGAACCCTTATGGGTTCTCATCAAACGCGGCCCGGCGCTTGTACAGCCGGTCCAGTGTGACATCGGTATGATAATGTAAATCGTATAGATCACCCAGCACGGAAGCTGGCACTCTCGTCGTCTTGATCAACCGTTCTTGCGCGAACTCAAGCTCAGCTATAGCGCTCTCTAGCTGCGCTTCGTCATAATCCATGTAGTACCGCTCGATCTCGCGTAGGTCAAGGTACCGCCGCTTGATACTGTAGCCGAAGACGGAGTTTGTCACGGACGGGATTCCCCTAACAACAGAATACAAGATGATGGCCAGGGGCAGCAGAAGCAGTAAGAAGCGCTCCAGGCGCGAAGCCAGCCACAAAGGCAAGTAGTATTCCAGCGCTGTAGGGCCTCTTTCCAGGAAGCGTGCCGCATCAGCATTCATCGGGATGCCGACGAAGGTGGAGGAGGGAAACTCATTCGGTGCTTCGAAGATTCCGCCTGGCCTGTGGATCTCGTCGGCGACGATCAGCAGCAGGCGCGCCAGATCAGGGTGCAGGCTTGGCCCGGCCACAAGCGTGGCCCTGGCCGCCAGCAAGGGCGTGTCCTGCGCTGGAATGTCTTCATCCAGGTCGATTACCCCATGCGGTAGTACGACAGCAGCCATGTTCTTGTAGAGGCTGGTATAGGCGGCTGCCCGGTGGGTGGGCAGGAGTTGGATACCTGGCGTGGTCAACAAGTCGGTGATCAGAGGCGAAGCCGCTCCGGCAACCATCATCACCGCGTCTAGTTCTCCGTCTCTTAGTTTTTGCGCCGCCTCGCCGAAGGCGTAATTGTTAAAGGTCGTATTCTCCGCCGTAACGTCATTGATTTCCAGTATCGTGAGCGCGGTTTCATACGTGGCGCTGCCTTTTTCGCCGATGTTGATTCGCAGTCCTTCAAGCTGAGATGTATTGACAGGTGGATGATCAAGGTTCTCGCGGTAGAAGATCCACAACGCCTCGTAGTAGATGGCTGACAGCGTGGATAACGAAGGGGAGGCAATGCCGGGGGATACGGTGTTCTGCACGAAGCCTGCGTCAACTTCACCACTATTAAGCAGTTCAATCGTTTCAATTGCACCGGCTGTCTCGCGGATGTTGATCGTGAAACCCAATTCGGCAAGCCGCTTCTGGTATTCCTGAGCATAGGCGTAGTAGGCTCCACCCTCGCGTCCCGTAGCGATGGAGAATTCTTTCGGCGGCCGCCAGCCGAAAAGAGAAACCAGCGGCGTCAGGATGGCAACAACGACAATTCCGATTAAGATCCATGATAAATAGGGCCTAATGCGCTGTCCTTTCTTTTTCATTACTGGCCAATCCTTCACTTGGTCAATGTCGATCGCATCTGAACGCAATGCTTCATCGTGACCACCACCTCGCCATCATCGATAGCCTCAACCTCGGCCTCTTCGGCCGTTCCTTCAAGTCTGTCCATCTTTCGACCGTATTTTCCAATCCAGCAGGAAAACCAGAAAAGCCGCCTCCCCGTTCACCCGCTGCCCAGGTCGTCCCCGGGTAATACCCACTGCGGACGCCGCGCGTCCAGGCAGCTCAGATCAAGTTCTGCGTCCGGATCTTGCAGGAAGGCGGTGGCGATCTGCCCCACACAGCCTTCCGCGTTCCTCCAGGTCCCGTGATCTTGCTGCGGTATCAGGACGTAGGTGCTGTTTGCCAGTTCGCTGGCAGCCGTTTGGCCCATATAGATGGGTGTGGGCTTATCGTAGGCACCCTGCAAAATGAGGGTGCGCACATCGCTGGTCACTGGGTCTTTCACCTCAATGGGCGCCGGGTTAACGAGCCAATTCTGGCAACGACCAGCCTGCACTTGCGACTTGTCCAGGTTCGTCAGCTGCGGGAACGCCAGAGAATTGTAGCTGTTAACTGCATCCTCAAAGCTTTCATTTAGGATATCATCGATGCAGTGAATCGAACTATACAACAACTCAGCCTTTCCTCTAGCATTGTTCTCACGCATTGAGGCCAGCTGAGCCTGCGGATCACTGGCAGCAGCAGCCTCGGCTTGCAGTTGGGCAACATAGGGAGAATTGGCGAAGTCCTCGGCGGTCAGCGTCCCCGATATCTCTAGCAATTGGTCTGCGGTTTCGCCTGGGAAGCCTTCCGCGATGAACTCCGGCAGCACAGCCAGTGGATCTTCCTCGGCGACTAAGAGTTGAAAGTATGCTGGAAATATCAAAGCCTCCTCAGGGCTCAAAAGATCGAGGGCAGCGGCGACAAACGCCTGCACCGGGTCATTTGGATCCAGCTCCTCTGCTGCTGCAGGTGCCGATAGCGGTATGGCTTCCAGAGGGTCGGCACCGACTTCTCCATCACGCAAGGCGAGATAGGTATCTAATACACCCGTTTCCAATTCGGCGATCATTTTCGGCAGGTAAGCAGCCCGCGTGCCCCCTGTATCTCTCAACTGTTTAACGACGTCCTCAAGGGTGACCGTCTCCCCGTTCGCCGTGAGCGGTGCTTCTTCCAGCCCATGCAGCAGTGCAGAAAGGCGTTCACTCAGATTAGGATATGCTTCGTTACAAGCAGCGTCTGATGCGCACTCGTCCAGCAGCTGTGGCAGGAAGTCGTGGTCAGAGCGCACGATCGTTCTGATCAAATAAACGGATGGCGGGAATGCCGAGTCCAGGACCACGGAGCGCAGTTCTGGCGCTGCATCGTATCCGGGGATGTCGTTCATAATCGTCATTGCCAGGCGCGTGCCGTAGGAGACGCTGTCGATATTGAAACTCTCATACCCCAACGCTTTGACGAGCTCCACCGCATCGCGGGCATTGGATGCCGTGCTAAACTGGTTGAGGTCAAGGCCCTGCGCAGTAAACTGCTCCGAGCAGATCGCGTTAAGAACTGGGAGATCTTGATCGGCAATAATTGGCGCTCCTACCCCTTGCTCGCCGCTGACCCTCGCCAACAAGTTTGGTGCCGCTGTCCGCAAGGCCTCGATCTGTTCTGCGGGGGCGTCATTCTGCATGGCCAATACCAGGCATTCTTCAAAACCCAGGCGCTGGCTTAGTCCGAGGCCGCGTGTGTCGAAAAAGATGAGATCGTGTTCAGGCCGCAGCATCTGGTACTTATCGATATTCATTCCCAAGATCGCGGATGAGCCAGGACCACCTTCCAGGTAGATCAGGGAATCTGGTTCAGGGTTCTCACCAGTCGCATTGACTACAACATAGCTCAGGTCAAGGTTACGGCCGTCCAGCTCGTCCCAATTCTGGGGCACAGTGAAGACGCCACAGGTGTAATCTTCGCCTTCGACAAGGTTATTGCCCGATAATACGCCTGGTGAACAAGAGACTGAGTCGACACCCGGTTCTCTATCCGACAATTGCGGCGGCGGGGCGATGGCGGCCATCAGATCAAGCTGCTCATCCGGGGTGATCGTGGTTGCGTCACCAGCCTCTGCGTCTTCTGCCGTTGACTCTTCAGCAGCAGGTTCTTCTGCAGTTGGTTCTTCTGCAGTTGGTTCTGCAACAGGTTCTTCTGTGGGTATCTCCGTTGGCGCTGCGGTCGGTTCAGGCGCTTCTGGTTCTTCCGCTGCCTCTGGTGGCGCTTCTTCTACCGGTGTGTCCTCTACCGTTACGGTTGGTTCAGGAACCTCGGTGGCTTCCTGCCCTTCATCCTGGCAGGCCACAAGCAATAAAATCAATAATAGAAATAGAATAGATGTTGTTTTCTTCATCGGATAACTAAAACCTCCACTTATTTAGGGATTACTTCACAGGAAACAGGATCGTGACAACTAAGGCATTTACGAAATAAATCGCCAGTGAATTGAGTGCGCCCATGAAGCCGAGAACAGCAAACCAGATGGCGTAATCGACGGGCTGCGGGGTCATGGATGGCTCGCCGGTTCCTCTCAGCACGAATGGAACGGCGACGACAATACCGGCGGCGATGCCGTCGAGGAGGACGCGCCAATGACGGCGGGGTCGTTTTGAACGATACCAGTCGATGTAGGTGGGGACACGCCAATAGACGACATAGGCACAAACCGCAATTACGATGACCAGCCAGAGGAAACCGACCGGCGGCGGAAAATCGGCCCCAGCCAGCAGGACGATCAACCAAAAGAGGAAAAAGAAGATGGCATTGATGCCGGCAATTCTGCGCAGATGCAATTGATTTGTGGAGGGGCTCTCCATATATGTCTCCGTCACTCCCAATCTATTCTCTGGCCATGAGATGTCTCAGGCGCCACCAGGCAAAGGTGTATAGGAGTACACCAAATAAGATCAGGCCCACCAAGAGTAGCGCCTCGGGCGGCCGTCCCCGCAGCATCACGTCTTGCAGCATCGCCGTGCCGTAGGTTGCCGGCAGCAGCCAGGAAACAATATGTACACCCGTTAACAGGTTGTGCAGAGCGATAAAAAAGCCGCTGAAAAAGATGCTGGCCAGGAGCACGATCATCGAATACTGCACAGCCTGGCTGTCCGTTTCAGAAATCGACGAAATGGCAAAGCCCATCCCTAAGGATGTATAGAGCAAGGCCAGTATGACCACCGCATACCAGACCCACGAGCCCAGCATGGGCACGTGCAGGAGCAAGATAACCAGAATCGTCAGTACGGCGGCCAGTACGCCGCCAAAGATCATGAAGCTGATCGTTTTACCCAACAATGTCTGGAAGGAAGTGACCGGCGCGGCGCGAAACAGCTCAATCGCGCCGCCAACACGCTCGCGTACGATAGATAGCGCGGCCAGGGTGATGGCGATATGCTGCAGGAGCAAAGAAATGACGCCGGGCACGTAAAAGTCAATCGGCCCAAAGGTCACAGGTGATAGTTGTTCTATCGTTCCGGCGAACGGCCGTGCCAGCACACGCGAATCTAACCCTGAAAATTCTGTCAGATAATCATCCATTTCCGAAAGCTGCTCTTCCAGATCGGCTACCTCGGCGATCTCTTGTTCATAGCTCTCTTGACCTGGATCAAATGATTCAAGTTCGGCTAATATGGTTGCTGCATCTTTGAGCCTTTCAAATGGCGAGAGATGCTCTTCTTCATCCGCTATGCTCTGCACGCCCTCAAACGAAGCAAGGCTGGAAGAAAGTGCCAAATCGATTTCCTCAAAATCCTCCACCAGGGTAACAATCCCTGCAGCTGCCTTCTCGCCATCGCCATTCTGCAAATCAGTACGCAGCTCAGTTGCATCACTGTGCGCTTGCTGTACTTTTTCCAGTACAGTTTGTGATTCCTCTTTAGCCCGATCAAGTGAGCGCACCATGACCAAGCGGTTCACCTCTTCGACGTAGGCGCGTTCCAGCGTATGAACGAACATCTGCTCCAGCGGGTCGATCTCATTGTGGATCATCTCCATCTGCGCCTGCTGGTTTGAGCGAACATCGCCAAATGGATCCGCAGGCGTTACCAGGACCAGGTCGGCATCCCCATCAGCAAGCAAGCGATCACCCTCCTCTACCGTTTCCACAATATCTACTAGTTCAACAGCTCCCGTCAGGCGCCCCGCGATATCTTGAATCTCCTCTTTGATCTTGCTATCCGCCGGAACCACCATCACCGTGCGCATCGTACGCAGGCTGTTGTTGTAGCCGATACCAAAAATCAACAAGATAAGAAAAGGCCCCAGGATAAGCGTGGCTACCAGGCGTGGCTGCCTGAGGATTTCGGCCATCTCTTTGCGCACAAACGCGGAGACTTGAATCAGGAATTCTTTCATCGTCAGGCTTCCTCCCCTTCTTGCTGCTGCTCCATGATCATCACAAATACATCGTCAAATGGGGGCACAAACTCGTTAATTGACTCCACGACAACATTATGCTCACGGCACCAATCCAGCAGCTGCGGGATGGCGGTGCTTGCCTTCTCCACGGCGAACCGCGCTGTCAGCTGTTCAATGAATGTGATTTCACCGTTGATCAGCGGGTGATCTTCCAGCTTGACTAACGCTTCGAGACTCATCGGCTCGACTGTTCGCAGGTCCAGAACATGGCCGCCTAAAGCTTTATAACGCAGCATCTCCGGCGTCTCGATCATCAGCAGTTCGCCTTTGCGCATGACGCCGACATAATCACAGTATGCGGCCTCGCCGACGTACTGTGTGGTCACAAAAAGCGTGTGCCCTCGATCCTTCAAGACCTGAAAATGGTCCCAGAACTTGCGCCGCAGCACCGGGTCGATGCCCGCCGTCGGCTCGTCGAGAAAGATAAGCTCCGGCTCGTGCACCAGCGTACTGGCCAGGCTCAAGCGCCGCTGCATGCCGCCGGAAATATTGCGAGCCAGCTTCTTCTCGTGCCCCGTCAGCTCCACCAGGTCCAGCAGCTCGTGCAGCCGCTCGTCGCGGTCCATTGGATAGCCATAAATGGAAGCCGCGAAATTAAGATTCTCCCACACCGTCAATTCCGGATAGAGGATAAACAGCTGCGGCATATAGCCAATTTGGCGCAGGTCGCCGGCGGTAAAGTCGTCTGGCGATTTTCTCAGGACCTCGATGTCGCCATCGGTCGCCTCGTAATTACCAATCAACAGCCGCACGGTTGTTGTTTTTCCGCAGCCACTGGGACCGATAAAACCAAATATGCCACCTTGCGGAACATCGAGTGTAATGTTGTTGACTGCCGCCACCTCTCCGAAACGCTTTGTCACATCGCGCATCTTGATGACGGTTTCCTTGTTTTCGGGCACATTTCCTCCTTCGTGAAGCTGCCAGCTTTTATTGACCTGCTGACAGGTTGACTCACTGACAAGCTAATTAACTACTCTTTTTCGATTTTGAATTTGTCAAAACTCGCTTCGGTGTCACCATTCTCGCCGGCCTTGGCATAGAGGCCGAAGTAACGGGATTGGGTGTACTTGCCGTCGCGTGCTGACTCGGCCTGTTCTTGGTTGTTGGCCTTGACACGTATACTTCCTCTGTTGCTGTAGCGCACTTCCCACTTATTCCAATCATCGGGATTGACGTTAGTTGCCGGCGTCCAAGGGACCAGGTCTTTGACCGGATCTTCGATGTTGTTACCGCCATGGCCGTCAACGCGGCGGATGCGGTATTCCAAGGTTTGCACGCCGTTGATATCACGGTAGCGCACGCGGAATTCAAAATAGTGATTAAAACAGCCATTAGTATTGTCGCCAGGACAGGGCGCGCCCTGCCAATCACCGCCGAAGATAGCGCCGTACTGCGCTTTATCCTTACGGTCGTCCAGCTTGGCGTGAAATGTGATGTTGTAAGAAGCCTGCGGGCCGGGGATCAGGGGCGAGACGATGGCATAGCTGTCCTTCGTATTCACCTCAACATCCAGGTATCCGCTGCCATTGTGATCGACATCAACATTGGCGCCGTTCGTCCAGCGCACCTTTTCCCACGTGCCGATGCCGTCGTTAAAATCCGTTTCATAACTGTCGACGGGCACCAGCGGGCTAACTACAATAGGCAAAAAGGTTTTCGCATCAGCTTGCGGGCCAGCAACGGCCGTGCCGGCCATAACCAGTGCATACAGGAAGATGGTGATCAGAGAAAGTGCTAAACCCGAAAGGATTAAGATGCGAGCATAGGGCCTGGTTTTCATTCTGTTTACTCCTTGTCCTGCAGTTTAAGGCAATTACATCGTGTGCCGACCATCAATATACCGCTGCAATAAACCGCCCGGTATGGTAGGAAGAAAGGATAGATTAAAAAAATTAAGCGGCTCCCCCTACTAACCACTTAGTGCGTTTCGAAGTACTCCACCAGCCAGTTGTAGACATTCTCCTGGCTGCGTACGTTGCCCGGCAGCTCGTTAGCGATAACTGCTTCGACGCGCTTGACCTCGTCCACGGTGGTGAAGCCGAAGGTGTTGCAGATCTTCTGGATCATCAAGCGGACTTCGTACCCTTCCTTGCGGTTGAACATGACGGCGTCTGCCCGTCTCTTCTTAGGATCATCCCCCGCAATGGCTCGCCACGAATACGCTTCCTCGTCCAACATTTCTTTCAGGACCTTGATCGCCACCAGGTAAGGCGGTAGTTCGCGACATTGTTCGATCCAGTAGGCCAGCGTATCAACGGAAGGCATATGCTCAACGACATGCTCTTCATCGTTGGCCGTGATCAGCAGTCCTGCCAGCTCTTCGGGTTCGTACTCGGCCAGCTCGCCAACCGACTCGATGCCCGCTGCATTCAGCAGCGCAATAGACTTGCGGCCCACGCCGCGCACGCGGCCCAGGTCCAGATCATAAGCGATAGAGTCTACCTCTGCCCGGCTCATGTCAGCTGCCTCGGCCAGCTCGGCGCGCCCTTCGGCCGTCGCCGCCTTCTCCTGCAGATCCTCCACATCCTTGACATCCGCTTCATGCAGCTCGGCAGCATCTTCGGCAGTCAGGCTTGGCGCGGCGATCAACATTTCGGTCTTATCCCATTTCTCATCATCCGTATAGTCGGAGAAATGATCCTCGACCTCTGCCTGCGCTTCCTCAATCGCCTCGTGCGTCTCGGCAACTTCACGCATAACCTCATCGGGCACAGTATAGTGTTCCACGTTGCCGCCCAATAATGCGATTTCGGCCTTGGTGGGTTCTACTTCCTCATCATCAGCCATAACAGCCAGGGCGGCACCGCCGTCTTGCAGGTGTTTTGTCAATCGCGCCTGGTCCGCATCAGACAGGCCGACTCGTTTGTGGAACAAGCTTCCGCCGATCGCGCCAGCTCCCGCACCAGCGATCGCGGCGGGGATTAAGGCAGCGCCGCCTGTCAAAACGACTGCTGCCAGGCCGCCGGTTGCGCCGAGGATCGTGCCCCACTTGGCGCCAGTGCCCGTGGCGCGTGCGCCGACCTTATGCGTCTTCAACTTGTCATCCTCAAGGGTGATAATGCCGATGCCGCCCAGCTTGATTTCCTTGAGCGCTTCATCCCACAGCTTGAGCTTCTGCGCTGCTTCGTCGGCTGCATCGGCCGAAGCATAGTAGGCTACGATTAAATTACGATTTTTGTTTGACATTGTATCTCCTTTTGATACTTGCTATTGGTTTTACCTTTAGCCATTAAGTCTTTTGCTAATACAAGAGCACAGGATGCTGCGACTGGATTTCAATGTAACTGTGTGCAACTTGGGGATGGAAACAAAGATGCATGTGGCTCAGGCAGCTGCCCGAGCCACATGACGTGATTTACTAACGGCGGATGACCGGCAGGAAGAGATCGCCCGAGAATGGTCCAATGCGCACAGAGGCAGCGTAGACATTCTCATACAGCGCATCGTCGCTGACCACACTGTGCTTAATCGTCCCCGTTGCGGCGCTTTCTGCTTCCATCGAGACAGTCACCACCTGGACCACATTCCAGTTCTGCGGCGTGAAGCGCAGGCATTTCCCGCCTTCCTCATCACATAGGTCCGCATCAACCGCGATCGCTTGCTGGGGTTCTATATAGACGACCACTTCGCCGCGCGGCTGGGAGGTGAGGCGTATAGAGTAGCTGCCCTGCTCGCCTGATTCTAGATAAAGTCTTTTTGGATTGACCTGAACCCCGACCATGTCATTGTCGCCAATGGTCACAGAAAGGTCGTCAATCACAGAGCCATCGTAGAAGGTATCACTGCTGGTCACGCTGTGGCCTAATGTCCCTTCGTGCTCGCCACCTTCGGCAATGGCGTCGTCCACGGCACGTACGGTCACCCCTTGCGCTTCATCCCAGTTATCGGTAGTGAAAACCAGGCTCGCCGGCGTTGTGCGCAGCTGGTCGCCACCGTTCAGGGCGACGGTAACCGGTACCGCGGGCTCGCTGTTCAAGCGCACCTCATAGACGGCTGTCGCCCCGCCTTCGGCCACCGATAGGTCACTCGCCTGGCTGAGCAGCACGATAGCGTCGTCATTATCGGCGATGCGCAGGTCCAGATCGCTCACCGCCAGGCCGTCATAGCCGGCATCGCTGCTGCTGACCACATGGGCGATGACGCCCTGGTGCTCCGGCCCTTCGGCGCGCTGGTCATCAACGGCCGTGACCTGCACCGATTGGGCGTCGTTCCAATTGGCGCTGGTGAAAGTCACTGTCGCCGGGGATACCTCTCCCTGGCCATCCGCTTCAAGCCTGACCGTCACGGTACTGCCCGGGCGGCTGGTCAAGCGCAGGGTATAAGAGGTGCTGCCTCCCTCGGCAAGCTGCACTTCCGCGGTGGAGAGCATAACGCCGGCGGTGTCGTCATCGACTACGGTCAGCGGAAGCGGCGGGGAGTCCAGGTTCTTGAAGTTGGCATCACTGCTGGTGACCGTGTGCGCGATCGCATCTTGGCGGGGCCCTTCAGCCACGTCATCGTTGGCAATGGCCACCGTGAACCGCTGCGGCTGGTCCCAGGTAGCACCCGTAAACGTGGTCTGTTGCTCCCCGTTATTCACGGTTACCGCGGCGCCGGGTTGCGCCGTCAACGCCAGATCGTAGCTGGCTGTTTCTCCTTCGAGAATATTCAAGGAGCCGGGGATGACGTGCAAAGCGGCCGTGTCGTCGTTGCGGATGAGCACATCCACCGTCCTCTTGTTGCCGTCAAAGTTGGGGCCGTTACTCTTGATGTTAGTGGTGCCATCGTAAGCGGCATCGCCGGCGCTGCTCACGCTGTGGCTGACCTGGCCCAGGTAGTCGCCACAGACCTGACCGGCATTGGCGCCGGTGCCGAAGATGTGGCTGTTCTTGGGAGCGCAGAAGTTGCCGTCCGGCTCGATAACGTTGTTATCGATAGGCGATACACAGACCTGGTTGCTGGTCACGCCCGCTTTTAGCGTGTTCCAGTTGGATGCATTGAGGGTTACCTCTGTCTTGTTCAGGTTGACCGTGTTGGAGGCCATCTGCACGTTGACCGGCGCCGTGGGCTGGCTGGTCAAATTGACCCAATAACAGGCCTTCTGAACCGGCGACCCATCCTCATCGAGGTCGGTCACCGCATAAGACTCGGTCAGCTGCACGCCGACAGTATCATTGTTTCTCACCAACGCGGGGATGGTCGCGGGCTCCGTAAATGCGCCGTCGGGCGCCATGCGCACGATGGGCGTGTTCGTATCCAATCCGGGCACGGTGCTGCTGGCGACGCTGTGGGGGATGAAGTCCTGGTGGTCGCCGCACTCCTTGTTGGGTATCACAGAGCCGCCACCCAACATGTCGCTGTTGCCGTCGCGGCAAACCTCTGCCCCGCCATCGGCCACGTGGTCGTCGATGGCGCGGATACAGACGAAGTTGCTGCGCAGCGCTGTGCTTAAGTTATTCCAGTTGCTGTTGTTCAATGTAACTGAGGCTTTGTTAAGGCCAACCTGGTTGTTTTGCGGTGGACCGACATTGACCACCACGTTGCCGCTTATGGGCACGGTGGCCAGGGTGACCCAGTAGCAGGCCTTGCTGCCTTCGCCGCTCAGCTTGCCTTCCTCGACCCGCGAAACCTGGAAGGACTCGGTGATGCGCACCTCCGGTTCACGGTTGGTGAAGGTGCACTCCACCGTCTCACCGGGATCCAGGTGGATGACGGCCGTCGCCGCGCTCAGGTCGCTGCCCGAAGGGGTGCCGCTGCCGTCGGAATCGACACACGTGATCTGTGCCAGGCCCGAGCCATTGGGAACGCCTGTCTCCTGTACCGTGTACGTCCCGGGCAGGACGCCGTCAAAGCGCTGCTCTTCGCCGCCACTCAGTTCAAAGGTGGCCGGGGTGACGATGTTGTCCAGGAAAGTGAAAGGACCATTGGGACCGGAGTCAACCGTCTTCTTAATGACGATGCTGCCGCCGGGCTGGTTGGTGAAGGCACAGCGCACCGTCTCGCCCGGGTCGAGGTTGATCGTGGCCGTATTCGCGGCCACATCGCCCGTGGAGGGGACGCCGTTGGCATCGTCGTCCGTACAGGTCAGGCCGGTGAGGGTGTCGCCGGGGGGCGTCTGTTCGCTGACGAGATACTGCCCCACCGGCTGGTTGACAAATTCCTTCTCCTGGCCACTGTCCAGGCTGAAGTCGCCCAGGTCGCCGCTGAAGGCGTAGCCCGTGCCGGCGCCGGGTGCTTTCTCGATGATGATCGTGCCCCGCTGCGCGTTGACAAAATCACACAGTATCTGGTGGCCCGCTTCCAGATCGAGGAGGTCTAACTGACGCTTTTCTAGATCCCCTTCGTAGAACTCGCCGGTTGAGGCATCGTAGCAGAAGGCGAGGATCAAATCGTAGCCCGGCGTCGGGTCGTCTTCGCTGATGGTGTAGCTGCCGGAGGAGACTTCGAAGCTCTTCAGCTGGCCGTCGTCCAGCGTGAACTGGCCGAAGCTGCCATCAAAGCCAAAGCCGGTGCCGCCGGCGGGAAAGGTCGATTTGCGGATGGAAACGGTGTCGGGCTCGCTGTTGATGAAGGTACAATCCACCGTCTCCCCGGCATCCAGGTTGATGGAGGCCGTATGCGTCTCTAGATTGCTGCTGGAGGGCGTGCCGTTGGGGTCGCTGTCCGTGCATCTGATGCCCTTTAGGCCGTATTCAGGGTCCAGACTGCTGGGATCCAGTTCACTCACCGAGTAGGTGCCCGGCGCCACATCGAGGAAGGTCTGATTCTGCCCATCCTTCAAAGAGAAGGAGGGGAAACTTCCGTAGAAACCAAACGAATTGGTCGTGTCGCCAGCGGGGGCGGTCGCCTTACGAATCACGACCTGGCCGTGGCGCTCATTGGTGAAGGTGCAGTGCTGGCTCTCGCCCGGCTGGGTGTTGAGCGCAACCGAGCGGGTGTCTAAGTCGCCCAGGCTTATCTCTCCTGTTAGGGTGTTGACGCAGCGGATCTCCGTCACCTCATAGCCCGCCCCGCTGGGATCGTCCTCGGTGAGGATGTACGGTCCTGCTTCTGCGTCCACGCTGAAGGATTGGCTTTCCCCATCCTTGAGGGCAAAATCGCCGATGGAACCGCTGCCGCTGAAGGCGAAGGAAGTTGTCGTGTCGCCGGCGGGGACCGTCACCTTCTCCACGGTGATGGTCTCATCCTCCACGTTGGTGAAGGTGCAGTCCATGGTATCGCCGGGGGCCAATTCCACCGTTGCCTTGAGATTGTTGATGTCCTTGGTGAACGTGCTGGTGCCCAGTGTTGACGTGCAGCTGATGTCGCCCAGATGCCAGTCCGCAGCGGGCAGCGACTCCGTCAACGCCCACGTGCCGGACTTGGCATTGTCGATCTGGGTCGAACCACCATCGGTCAGGAAGCCGCTGTCGTTGGTGTCCGGCCCGCTGATGGTATAGCCAAATGCATCCAGGGCGCCGTCGGGCAGCGTCTCCTTGCGCATGATGATCGTGCCCAGCTTACTGTTGGTGAAGGTGCAGTGGGCGCTGCCGCCGGGCTGCTGCAGCGTAAAGGTAGCGGTGCGCGTGTCCAGATCGCCGGGGACGGGCACGCCTTCAACCGTACAATCGATGGCCGTCAGTTCGTAGCCGGACATGGTGCCCTCAGTGACCTGGTAGTCTCCCGGCAGTACGTTGGTGAAGGTGCGCGTCTGGGCATCTTCTAGCGTGAAGCTGTTGGGCGTGCCGATGTCGTCGCTGAAGGTGAAGCCGCTGCCGCCAGGTGGGATAGTACGCTTCTCGATGACGACAGTTTCCTCTTCCGCGTTATAAAAGGTACATTGCACGGTCTCGCCCGAATCGACGTTGATGGTAGCCGTGCGCGCAGCCACATCCCCTGTAGAGGCAACGCCATTGGTGTCACCGTCAACGCAGCTGATGTTGGTCAGCTCATAGCCCAGCCCCTGGGGGTCCGCTTCCGTCGTCGTATAGGTTCCGGGTGCCACGGCGTTGAATCTTTTGCTGCCCTGATCGTCCAGAGTGAAGTCGCCGCTGTTATCAACATCTTGCGTGAAGCTGAAGCCCGTGCCTCCTGCCGGTGTTGTCAGTTTGGAGATGACGATTGTACCCGGTGCAACCGGCGTGGCCGTGGCCAAGCCCTGCGGACCGACTACGGCTGACGCATTGGCGGTGACGGCAAACTCATATTCAATTCCGTTTGTCAGGCCGGTGATGGTCGTCTGCGTGGCAGGGGGATTACTGTCTGTGCCAAAAGTGCCAGCAGCACCGATCCAGCTTATTGTGCCGGCCGGACGCCAGAGGATGGAGTAGGCGTCAATCACATGGCCGCCGTCGCTGGGCAGCGTCCAAGAGAGATCGACCTGCTCATTCCCCGGCGTTGCGGTCACCACCGGCGTGCCGATGGGACCGAGCGGGGTTGCAGTCACAAGATTGCTCTCCACAGGAATATCGCCGTCGCTGTTGACAGAGACCATCTTGAACTCGTATTCCGTGCCATTTACCAGGCTGCCAATGGTTGTCGAAAGCGTGTTTGCTCCGGAAATAGTGGTCTCCGTAAAGGGGTCAAGGCTGCCGGAAAGACGGGAGAAGATTTTATAGCCTGTGACCGGCTTGGTGGGATCCGGGTCCTGGGGTCTGGTCCAGGCCAGGTCGACGGTTGTGTCGCCCGTGGAGCTGACCGTCAGGTGTGGCGCCAACGTCAACTGCACGGCGCCAATGTTGCGCTTGCCGTTGGCATCCACCCGAGGATTGCCCAGGGCATCCACGGTAATACAAGTGTTGTCGATGGGATTGAGAAGCTGGTTGGCCTTCCCGCAGGCTGCATCGGGAACGCGGTCGATAAGCTCACCCGAGTCCAGCGGCGTTGCCCATTCGGCTTGGGTGGTTCCAGGTCCTGCCTGGCGAAAGGCTGACGGGTCGGTGAGCAGGTTTAGCTGATTGGTATCGATCTTCAGAGCGTCGGCATCTTGCCCTGCTGTGGGCTGGACCCAGGTGTATTCATCGGCGCTGAAGCCATAAGGGGGATCCACCGAATTGGGATCCAACAATTTTTCATGGACGAAACCTGGACCTAGATCAGGAAAGTTCACGCCGATTGCCGATTGGACTAAGTTGATTTTTGCAGCCCCGGGCAAGCGATATATCCTTCCCTGGCTTCCGTAAAACTGGCAATCGGAATCGCAGCCAGTATGCGCATACAAGAAGGTAGAAGCAACAATATTCATTGGTTCGGTGGACGCATTTGCCAGCCTAGTCTCAATTTCACCCCCAGAAAAGGGAAGCTCTGACCAGATTGTATTAACGATATTCGTCTTAGCTGATGCTTGGATGATGAAACCATTTGCATCGTCGAAACGAGATGTGACGATATTGACCACGCTCCCCGGCTTCCCCCACCAATTAATGGTGCCAGCACGGAAAACTTGAGAGAAATACGAATCCTCAATAGTAAGATCACCAGCGAGTTCAAGACTATAACTACTGATAGCAGCAGCATACCCAAAAGCGATAATTCTGACCTGTTTTAGATGCCAAATGCTTTCCCATCGGGTGCGACGCGCCGTAAAATTCGCACCTTCTGCAGCCGTAACTGCAGTATCATTACAATTCCTGTAAGCTGAGATTATCCTATACATCGATAGGTCTTCCAGGATAAGCGATGCATTTTTCTCAATTCGTGCCACACTGTTGAGTTCTTGCATGTCTAGATTACGCACAGTGACGGTGATGTCCTCGTTGTTCTGTTCGAACAGCCCGACTTTGATGAAGCCCGGCGTAATTGCACCAAGTAGGGTGTTAGGGTCGTCGGAGGGACACTTATCAAGAGGTGTGTCTAACCCACCGCTACTAAACCAAACCATGTGTCCAACCAATTTGGCACCGTTGCCTTCAATGATCACCGACTCGGTTGCATTGACTATAAAATAATCGCCCCCCCAACCTTTAAAACCTGGTAGGCATTCGCCCGCTTCAATCTGCAGGCCAGGCACCACCTGGATGGTATCCTCGCCCGGGTTGGCATTGGCCGAGGCCATCGCCTCGGTAATCGAACCGGGCCCGGTACAACTGGTGGATGTGACGACGTAGGTCATTGGCGCTGCCGCCACCGGCGGCGCCGCTGCCATCGTTAATGATAAGCCAACGACGCTGGTCAGGAATAGTAATAATAGGATGATGCGAGATTTCATGGTCAGTTTCCTCCGATCTCCAATAAGTTACAGGACTCTTGCTTGAAAGTATACCAGGGCTATCTTGCAATTAATTTAACGTGACAATGCAAACAAACTAGCTTCTTCCAGATAGATCTTTTGACTGCAAATTTGCAGTTCCACCCAGCAAGCTCTCGGGCTGTTCCCGCAAGATGCTGTAAAGGGCAAGCGGTTAATCATAATATAGATACATCGCGATTATATAGGTCGAAGAGGCAAGCAACTATCGCATGAAAAACTAAAATGATGTGATACAATGCGGCAATAAGGGGCCGAGAAGGGTCTTGTGCCCCCAGTGAACAGTACGGCGCAGCCATCGTTCTGGGGAGATAGAGTGCGTTTCCTAACTAGATTGGCGCCGTGTTTTTGAGCCCAGTCAGCAGCACAGCCGCCATACCGGGCAAAAGATGAGGTCCGCCTGCTTGCACATCCTGGCCAGTAAAGTGACGCGCCCCGTGCCGCCGCCACGGATTGTGGACCGGCCGCGCATTAATGTCCGGCTCGACCAATGGCAGTCAATACCGGTTATCTTTGTGCATGCGCCGGCTGGTTACGGGAAATCTATCCTTGCCAGCCGCTGGCTCGAGATACGTGGACTGGACGCGCAGGCCGCCTGGCTTTCTTTGGACCCTGGCGACGACGAGCCGCTGCAGTTCCTGCGCTACCTTGCCGCCGCGCTGGAGCCGGTTGTGCCGGGAGTGGCTGCCGCCGTCGAGCCCCTGCTCGACGAGCCGGAGGTGCAGCCGGACCGTGTGCTGGAGGTGCTGCTCAGCATGCTCCAGCGCGAACCACCACAACCAGACAATGATCCACTTCTCCTGGTGCTCGACGATCTGCACCACGTCGATTCCCCCACCTTGGCGCCGCTGATGAACTTGTTCCTGGAACGGCGCCCAGCCCGACTGCACTTTATGCTCCTTGGACGCCGCGCCACCTATGGACCACTGGCCCGGCTCTACGCGGCGGAACAGGTGCTAGACCTGAGCGAGATTGAGCTGCGCTTTCAGCCGGACGAGATGGAGACCTACCTGATGCAGCGCAGCTTTCCACCGCTCACGCCGGAGGCGCTGGCGCGGCTGGAGGCACAAACTGAAGGCTGGATTGTGGCTTTGCAGTTGATTGCCGCGGCAGTGGCGGAATCGCGCGACATTGACGAACTCTTCGCCGCCAGCCAGAGCCGGAGCGG
The DNA here is from genome assembly GCA_963767495.1 of uncultured Chloroflexia bacterium. Lineage (GTDB taxonomy): Bacteria > Chloroflexota > Anaerolineae > Promineifilales > Promineifilaceae > JAACFF01. Next base: position 3,521,086 of record CAVYDY010000001.1, on the reverse strand, counting down.
TTGGCTGGCCGAATATCTGACCACCCAGATCCTGGACGGTCTCCCGCCCGCGAGGCGCACATTCCTGCTGGAGATCTCGATCCTGGACCAATTCAACAACTCGCTCGCCGCGGCTGTCAGCGGCACAACGACTGCAGACATCCGGCCATCGTCGATGATTGGGGCTGGGCTGCCGCTGGTCCAGCTGGACAGCCGGCAGGAGTGGTTTCGCTACCATCACCTCTTTCAGGAACTGCTGCAGAACCAGCTGCATCAGGAATTGGGCAGGGCGGCCATCGCCGCCCTGCATCGCCGTGCTGCAAACTGGCTGGCGCGGCACGACCAGGTCACAGCCGCAGTGCAGCACGCTTTGGCCGCGGACGATCTGTCCCTGGCTGCCGCCATTCTGGAAGCGGCCGTGCGCCCAGAGATTCTGCGCGGCGGTACCAAGCAGGCCCAGCGTTGGCTGGCGCTCTTCCCTAATAACGCCCTCGACCAGCACCCGCGCCTCCTGTTGGATTTGTGCCTGATCGCGATAATGCGCGACCAGGCTTACTTCGTGAGTTTGGTAGCGCGCACGGACGCCGCCCTCGCATCCGCCTTGACAGCGGAAGTGGCGCGCCAGCGCGCCCAAGCCGAACTATATGTGTTCAAAATGGCGGCTTTCTACTTCCAGCGTGACTTGGAAAGCGCCAGGGCATTGGGCCGAGACATTCAGCAGCACGTGGCGCTTAAGGACCCCATTTCCCGGGGCATATTCGCGTTCCTGCAAATGCATCTTGCGTTGTTCAACGGAGAAGGACGATACGCGTTGGCGAAGGGCGATCAGGCAGTCGGGGCGTTCCAAGACGCGGCCTTTGACCACGGTACGATTTCGGTCCGACGGGAGCAGGCACGGATCTCGGCCGATTTTGGTCATCCTCGAGAAGCCCTGGCAATGTTTCAGGAAATCATGGACGGCGCGCAGCCAGACGATTCTTTTACGATCCGGGAATTGATTTCAACGCTTCTGACTGCCAGCGACCTCCGCTACCGGATAGACGATCTGGAAGGCGCACAGCGCGAGCAGCAATCGGCCTTGGCCCTGGCCCAGCGTCTAGCCGAACCGGCGCTCATCAGCGAGATTGCCTCTCTCTCCGCGCTCTTCGCCATGGCGCGAGCCACAGGCAAATCGGGCGAGGTTGAAGATGCTTGGCCCATCGGCAGAAAGAGCTCGATTCCGATGCTCAACAGACTGCACATCCACCAGTTGGTGCGGCAAGGTCAAGTCGAACGTGCTTGGCATTTTGCTAATGCGCTGGGCGTACAAGTTGATGGCGAAATTACCAACAACTACTTGCCGGACTTCGTCTCTCTGCTAGAGGTGACCGTCGCCGGGGGGATTGATCTCGAAGCCGTCACGCCACAGATAGCGGCTGCTATCGTACAGGCAGAACGCATCAGTGGCCGGCGGTTTGCCGCCGAGTTATACGCCCTGTCGGCGTGGGCCAATCTGCAGATGGGCCGGCATGAGGAGGCTGAATATTCCCTGGTCCGAGCCCTCGATCTGGCCGTTGAAACCGGCTATGTTCGCTTCATTCTCGACATCCCCGCGCTCGCGCCGCTGCTGGCGGTCATGGATCATCCAGCCGCGGCAGAAATGTGGGTCGCGACAATACCTGAAGCGCTGCGCCGGCAGGCGGCCCAACTGACCGATAAAGAACGCCTGGTGCTGGCACAACTGACACAGCCGGCTAGCTATCAGGACATTGCCGACAGTCTCGGCATCAGCATCAACACCGTGCGCACCCATATACGTAACATTTACCGCAAGCTGGGTGTGTCCAAACGGGACGCAGCCGTGGCCCGGACGCGTGCCTTAGGATTGGCCGGCAAACGGCCGGTGCGGTAGCTGTCAAGATGCCCTAGCGACGCCGTCGCAGCGGGCATGGGGCTTGCCAACGATACGGCCGTCGTCACCACATAGCGCTACGCTTCCTCCGCGCAACAATCGCCTGGCTAATTTCCGGATGATTCAGCAGGTTAGGCAAATGCGGATCTTCGTCAAAGATCTGGACGATGGACTCACTTACTGCCGGCTCAACAGCTCGCACAGCGCTGAGGATGGCCTAGCAACGTCGCCCCGGCATGCTGGACGCCGATCCATCGGGCGCGACGGATTTCATACGCTGGCTGCAAACGCTGTCAGTTGGGTTACAATGGGAACGTTATGACGCGGCTGGTTATTTTTACATCGGGTACTCTAGGCGATCATCTGCCCTACCTGGCGCTGGCGCAGGGGCTGCAGGCGCGCGGGCACGATGTGTTGATGGTCATCAACCAGGCGATGCACCAATACGCTGAGCGAGCCGGGCTGCCGGCGGTGGCCATTAGCGATATCGAGCGCGGGCCGGAGGAGGCGCGAGAAAACGCCTGGGCCTGGGACCATTGGCGCAATCCGTGGCATCGTGCCGCGGAACATCCAAACGCAACCGCGCGTGCGCCGGAAACGTTCATCAAGCAAATTCGGGAATTATCAGCGTTTCTGGACGGTGCGGACCTGCTGCTGGCTACGGCGATACGGCCGCACGGACTGGCGGCACATCTGGTCACCGGTTTGCCTTGGATGACGCTGTCGGTTAATCCGTTCTCTTTTCACCAGCCGCCCCTGGCGTTGGAGAGGCAGCAGCAGGCCGCGGTGGAGCGCATGCATTACAGCGCGATGCGCCCGCTGATCGATCGTGCGGTGCGCGAAGCCGGTGGCAGGCGGCTGACGCCTGACTGGTACCGCGGATGTTTGTGGTCGCCCCAGCTGATCCTGGGCAGCAGCCCCCATTTTTCGCGGCCTGATGAAGATTTCTTACGGCCGTACACGACGGTCGACCAGGCGGGGTTCTGGTATTGGGAGGATCCGGCGTGGCAGAATTGGCAGCCGTCACCGGAGCTGGAAGCTTTCGCCGCGCGGTCGCCTCTTGTACTGGCCTTTAGCAGCCAGCCGCTGGAAGAACCGCGTGATATCTTGCAGAAGCATGTGTGGGCCGCGGCGCAGGTGGGCTTGCCCCTGATCGTTCAGCGCGGCTGGGCCGGCTTTAGTGAGGACGATCTTCCGCCCGACGCCGACGCCACTGCGGTGAAGTTCATTGATTACGCGCCGCATGATTGGCTGTTCGCGCGGGCTGCGGTGGTGATTCAACACGGGGGCATCGGTTCACTGGCGCGTGCCCTTCGCCAATTCCGCCCGGTCATCGTAGAACCTTTCGGCAATGACCAGTTCTACAACGCGGGACGTATGGCCGCGCTGGGCGCCGGCATCGCGTTCCACCCCTTTGAGGCCACAGTAGACGGGCTTGCTGCCGCGATTGAGCAGACGCAGACGAGGCGAATGCGGCTGCGCGCACGCAGCCTGGGCCGCGAACTGCGTGATGAGGACGGTATTGGCAGCGCTGTCACACTTATCGAACGGGTGTTGGAGGACAGGGCGTCAGGGCGCAGGTCGCGCTTTGCGGTGCCGCTTCGCTCGCAATCTGGGGAGCCGCCGCCGGCAGCTGCGGAGCGCGCGATTCCAAAACTGATCCACCAGCAGTGGAAAGATGAAATGATCCCCGAGCGCTTTCAGGCGTGGCATGAGAGCTGGCGCAAGCATCACGTCGATTGGGAATATCGCCTGTGGACGGACGCGATGTGCCGCGCGCTGATCGCCGATCATTATGACTGGTTCTTGCCCATCTATGATGCGTATACGGACGAGATAAAGCGCGTCGACGCTGCCCGCTATTTTATTCTTTATCATCACGGGGGCTTGTATGTCGACCTTGATTACGAGGCTTTCCGCTCGCTTGAGCCTCTATTGGACGGGGCGGAACTACTGTTGACAGAGGAACCGCCGCTGCATTTGCAGACCCATGCGAGCAAGCTCTTCTTGGATAAGATGTTGAGCAACGCCTTGATGGCCTCGCGTCCTGGCCATCTGTTCTGGGAACACGTTTTTGAATTGTTGGTCGGGTGGTGCCAGGCGCCGGGACCGCTTGACGCGACAGGCCCTTTCCTGCTAAGCCGCGCGTACAAATCTTTCGGTTCGCCGGAAATGATTACGCTGGCGCCACACCAGCAGCTTTGCCCGACAAGCAGTGAGGAGCTGTGGCCCTCGTTGTCGGAAGAGATGAAGCAGCTTGTCTTGCGTGACGCGTATGCCATCCATCACTGGTACGGAAGCTGGTGGATAGAGCCGATCGTGGGCGAAAAACCGGCGCTGGTCAGGCTGATGATCAACGGGCAGGCGCAGCTGGACAGCCGGCAGGTAACGCGAGAGGCGCTGCTGAGCCGCAGCGCAGGTCAGATCGAGCGGCCGTTTGTTTCCTGCCTCATGGTTACTCGCCAACGGGCGCTCCTGGCGCAGCTGGCGATTAAGACTTTCTTGAAGCAGAGCTATGCCAACCGTGAGCTGATCGTCATTGATGACGGGCCGGACGATGCGCTGGAACATTGGATCGCGGAGAATGAAGACCCGCTTGTGCGCTACTATCGACTTTCGGATGACGGACGGCCGTTGGGTGAGCTGCGCACGCTGGCCCTGGAGAAAGCGCGCGGCGACTATATCGCGCAGTGGGATGACGATGATCTGTCGGCCCCACTGCGGCTGGAGCTGCAGATGGCGGCGCTTGCCCAGTTTGGTGCGCGCGCCTGTTTGCTGGCGCGGGAGCTGATCTGGGTGCCTTCGCTGGGCACGCTTGCCAAATCGCCCTATCGACTGTGGGAAGGGTCGGCGATCTTGCCCCGCGATTTGGTCTCCGGTTTCCCGGCGCTGCGGCGCGGCGAGGATACGGCCGTTGTCGAGCAGGTGGCGGCCAATGAACGTATAGTCCTGCTCGATATGCCGGAGCTATACGTCTATACCTTCCACGGCGGCAATACGTTCGAGCTCGCACATTGGCTGAAGCAAATCCAGCAGGCGACCATACGCTACGACGGTTTTCGCTACGAACCGGCGTTACAGGCGCTGCAGGGATGGCTGGGCGTGAACCTGGAGAATCTGGGCGCTTACCTCTTGTCCGGCATAACAGCCGTCGCGCCGGGCAAACCTGAAGCGCCGGCGGCCGGCCCTGAGGCGGCTGAGGCAGACGATCAGTTCGTCGAGTCAACGTCTGCGGGGGAGGACGAACTGCCTGAGATCTTGATCCTGACGCCGGTAAAGGATGCGGCGCCATACCTGGCTGCTTACTTGGCCAATCTGGCGCAGCTCGATTATCCGGCAGAAAAGCTTTCCGTTGGATTCCTGGAGAGCGACAGCCGAGACGATACGGCGGCGATGCTTGCAGGAGCGCTGCCGCAGCTGCAGCAGCGCTACAGACGCGCCGTTTTGATGCGCCGTGATTACGGTCTGCACCTCGGCGGTCCCCGCTGGGAACCGGGCGTGCAGCGGCTGCGGCGCGGCAAGCTGTCCCGCAGCCGCAACGCGCTGATGCAGGCTGCACTGCAGGATGAAAAATGGGTCTTGTGGATCGATGTCGACGTCGCCGAATGGCCGCCGGACATCATTCAGCAGCTGCTGGCCAGCGGTAAGCGCATTGTGGTGCCTAACTGCCTGCAGGCGCAGGGTGACGCGCCGTTCGACCTGAACAGTTACCAACTGGCGCCCGAGGCGGAGAGCCTGGATTGGTCGCCGTACATGATTGACGGGCTCCTGCAGCCGCCACAGGGATTCGGCCGTTTGTATTTGACAGATCTACGCGACCAGGATCTTGTACGCCTCGACGGTGTGGGCGGGACGATGCTGCTGGTTGACGCCGATCTACACCGTGATGGCTTGATATTTCCCAGCGCCAGCTACAATGGTTTCGTCGATACGGAAGGCCTGGCCGTAATGGCACGCGATATGGGCGTTCTCAGCTGGGGACTGCCTAACGTGACTATTCGCCACAGCTGATCGTTTTGGGGGTTTACAAATCTCTGTCTTATGTTATTATAAGAGTGTTTAGGAGAGAGATTCCATGAATCAGAACAACGAATCGCTGCCATCTGACCGTGAATCGGGGCCGACTGTTTCGCGACGGCATTTACTTAAACTGCTCGGGGCATCGGGCGCTGTTGTCGGCCTGAATCGGCTGCTGCCGCTAAACTGGGTGACACCAGAAGTTGTCGCTGCGGAACCGGATGTTGAGATTGATTTCTGTTCTGAAGGACAGCTGGATCTTTCGATCGTAAAAAGCCGCGCCGATCTGGTGAGTAACCACACGGATCTTTGGAATGTCAGCTTCAGCTATATTGACAATGCCGGTATCTTGAGCGAAAGTGCTTACTTGACTGCGTCCGTCATCCCGGACATCAACGAAACAGCCCAAACCATCTATAATATGACGCCGCTCGGTGGCGTGGGAGGTCTGGGAATTATGAACCGCAGTGGTTACGATAGCTGCAATATAACGCTCCCGAATTCGGGCGAGATTACATTGACCAATCAATCCTTTGGCAGAGGTTTCTTCCTTTTGACTTATCCCGAGCCCAAACTCGCGCTGGATAGCCGGACGGCGGTGGCTGCGGCGCCGACAGTGGAATGGTTTCTCGAGGAGCCGGCAGCGCGTCAGAGTGGTACGGCGCAGACGTTGCTCAGCGACCCGACTGCGGTGACACTTGAGGATCTGACCGTCAATGACGGGAAAGCCAGTCTGGCTGCTGCGGCCGGCGTGGCCGGAGCGGCGGCACTGGGCGCGGCGACGGTGAAAGCTCTTCAGAACGATAAATAATTGATTGTTGAACTGCTGAATTGTGAATGATGGGCCGCCGGCAGGCGGCCCTTTTTTGTTGCTTGAGATCGGATGCGCGCCCCTGATCACACGCCGCGTGACCTTCGGCGAGCGGTTCACCAGCCAAGAAAACGTCTAATTCTGCGACAAAGCCATCTGCACCTTGCATACTGCTGCCGTCATCTGCACCTGACTCCCTCGCGTAGAGACGCAAAATCTTACGTCTTCCATCCTCACCCGTTGCCAACCGCGACGGAATATGTCACATTCTTTCATTTACCAGCATCCCGCCAGCTGACCAGTTTCCCCACGATATCATAATCCCACGGCTCTCCCATACCCACAATGATGTGCGCAGCGCCTGCCTCAATAAACGCATCAAGATTGCCAGGAACATCTTTCGCCTCAACCCATACCGTGCGCTCGATTTCCGCCGGATCACGCCCGATACTCTCGCACCAGCCCGTCAATATCTCGTTCTTGTGCTGCCATGTTTCCAGCGGTCCAAACCCATTCCACAGGTCCGCATACTGCGCAACCAGTTTCAAGGTAACCTTCTCACCACCGCCCCCGATCAGAATCGGAATCGGATTACGAACCGGCGTCGGAACCTCCTCAGCCATGCGCTGTTTGATTACCGGCAGCGCCTCCGCAAGGTCATTCAAACGGCCGCCCGCCGTGCCGAATGTATAGCCAAATTCATCATAGTCCCGCTCAAACCAGCCGGCCCCTATGCCCAGAATAAGTCGCCCATCACTGATATGGTCCACCGTCTTCGCCATATGAGTCAACAGCGACGCGTTGCGGTAGCTGTTGCACGTAACCAGGCAGCCGATCTCTGCCCGGTCAGTCAGCATCGCCATCGCTGTCAGCATCGTCCAAGCCTCAAAGTGCGCGCCATCTTCCTCCCCGTACAGCGGGTAAAAATGGTCCCAATTCCAAATCGAGTCCACGCCCAGCGCCTCCACTTCGCGCACGGCCGCGGCAAACGAGTCATAGGTCGTATGTTGAGGGTGCAGCTGCACACCCACGCGCACTCTTGTCATCTCGAGTTCTCCTTTTCCAACTTCGAATTCTGTTTGCGGCAATCCTTCAAACCATCACGCTTCACAATCATTTCCCTGCATACTATACATCACCCCATTGAATCCATCCCATGCCGTCGGTATGCAATGCTGAACTGACCCCGATTTGGAAGATATGAAAACATGTGGAATCGGTCGCAATCAACGCCGGTCGGCACACAACAGCAGCCGCCTTATCCCGAAAATCTATTGGTTACCAGGGATTGAAAACTACAGTACACTAGCAACATGTTCAGGAAGCTATTCAACTAGACGAGAAATCAAAAAACTGAATCAGGAGAATCATCTAAATGACGGCCGAATCCAACAAGAACCGTGCAGGCGCACCGCCCCCCCGGTGGGTCCTCAAAGTCATGCCGCGCGTACACCTCTTCATGAATCGCCTAACCGGCGGTCGTAGATTCAATACCCTCGAAGGCAAAGAGGTATGCTTTGTCACTATGAAAGGCGCCAAGAGCGGCCGCATCCGCACGATCCCCCTCATGTACCTACCCTACAAAGATGGCGTCCTTCTCGTCGCGTCCCAAGGCGGGCGCGACAGCAACCCCTCCTGGTATTACAACCTCGTCAAGCACAGCGCCATTGAAGTCAACCACCGCGGCAAGACGATGAAGCTCAACGCCCGGCTGGCCACGGACCAAGAAAAGGTTGACCTCTGGCCAATCTGTGATCAGTTCTACCCACCATTTGCCGATTATCGACAGCGCACAGAACGAGACATTCCCATATTCATTTGCGAGCCGCCGGCCTAATGCTGCGGCCCTACCTGATCAGTACGGGCAGGATGGCGGCGCGGTCAGTTCGCAGCAGCTTACCTATCAACCGCCAGATCGCAGCCCCTGCCAGAATGCACAAGATCCAATCGATCGGAATTCTGCAGCGCGGCATATAGACAACGCCAGAGTAAATCAGCAGGTGGGTTGCCAGTGGGATCAAGAACGCCGCTCTCTGTGGAACTGCGTTCCTGGAATAAGATCGCCCGGCACACACAATTGCCAATACGGCAAGTGCCAGCACACTAACTGAGTCCCTTGGCGGGCTGCGTAGAGGCCCAACCCAGAAATTGGTAAATCGCTGGGTAGTCGGCCATGAAAACGCAGCCCGACTGACCTGCCAATCCGACCCACAACTGCACTCCCTTGAACTCCGACCACATTGCGGCATGGCCAGCGAGTCAAAGAGCAGCCGGGATTTGTATGAGATCGACCCTGTCTAAGTGGACACGGAGAATCGTTCGCAATCAACAGTTTCGGACTATTACGAGGTACAAGAATCGGAATGACCGGTGTCAATCTATGCCGGCATTGGTGATGCGCTATTCAGTGCCGGTTACTTGGAGCGGAACCCGATACTCCCCAGCTGGAATCCAACCATAGTCACCAGCCAACCGGTCGTCCAGGATTGGCAGCACCCGCCCGGTAAAGGCGTCGTAAAGCGTCAGGGTGACGCCCAATGCTTGATCCGCTTCGGCCGTTTCGCTGACCTTCACAAAGTGGGGCGACCTCACTTCTGATCCCGCGATCCACTTCAAGGTTGGTATGGCGCCCATGGCCGGAATCGCGTCATCAAGATCCCACCAGGCCCAATGATACCCATCCTCTTCATAGCCGATCAGCCGTGTCGAAACGACCAGATCGTCCGCTACCGGAAATGAGCTCTGGAAATCTTGATTGACGACCGATACCTGGCCGGGTTCAACATCGGTCAGCTGTGTGCTTCCGGTCCAGACAATCCCCTCACCAAGGGGGACATAGTGCGTCGAATTCAGAGCAGACAACGCTCCCCAGCGGCTGCTTGGTACACCCCAAGGCCCTGAATAGGTTGGCAGCACGGGAGCGCCCATATCGTAAACCTCGCTGTAGTGCCCATCCGCAGTTCGCCAATGGAGATACAACCGGGGTCTATCGGGCAGCGTATTGTCCTTGTCATAGCCGACAAGGATTCTTGAGGTGTCTGCTTCCACGTAGCGGTTCAGCGGTTTCTGAGTAGCGGGAGGAAATTCAGCGGGCATTAGTTGAATTGAAGAGGCGAGGATACGCGCTGAGCCATCGGCAGCGAGCAGCGGCTCCCGGGCGTACGCCCCAACCTGAATCTCGTAGCGCCCTGGTTGTGTCCCGGCAAATGGCGTGAGGCGAAACTGGGTGAGTGTGATCCCATCATGCTGGGCGCGCGCGGGCACATCGTTCTGCCCCGCTAAGCGGCCGTCTGCAGCGACGAGGTGAGCGAAGAGAGTCGTCGCCGGCTCAAGCGCTTTCACCGGCTGCCAGGCTAGGGTGAGCACCGCCTCTTCGCTCAGCGTGGACTCAGCTGCTTCGACATGGACTCCCAGAACCTTAATTGTCTCTCCCAGCGTGAAGTCAACTGCGCTGTACTGGTCGGGCAGCTGCTGCCGTGGTTCCTGTCGAAACAGGAATGCTTTACCGAGCGGCTCGGAAGCGGGGAGGGCGGCGTAAGCCTCGTTGTCGAAGTTGGTGGCGATCACGTTTCGGCCGTTTGCCAGCCCTTCGGTCACGCGCCTGGCCCATGTCTGCGCATATGGCTCGCCTTCCGGGAACACATAGCGAATCTCTACGTCAGGACGGGCTCCCTCAACTTCCTGCAAATACCACAGCGGTGTCGCCCAGTGCCAGTTCGCCAGCAGCAGTGCATCCTGCGGCGCCCCTTCAAGTAGCTTGTTCGCATAGTCGCGTGAAGTGGTGTCCCGGCCTAGCCTTGAATAGCTGTCGTAACGACCGAGAAGCTGGCTGGTAGCCATGATGAAGATCAGAGCGGTGAGCACGTATCTCACTGATATCCAGATACCTGCCTGGCTCAATCTTGGACTTCCGGCAACGCCGCCAGCGCCAGTGCCAAGCATCAGCGTCAGCGCCACGTAGGCCGGGAGCATATACTCGACCGTTTGCGGCGCGCGATAGGTGGCTGTGATGAAGGCGAAGAGCAGGGCGCTGCCGCCAAAGAGGAATGCCAGTCGCCAATCCTGACGCGTCAGCATGACCAGCGCAATGAGTATGACCAACAACATACCAGTTGAGAACTGGAAAGTCAGGATATTTTCCATGATCTTGAGCCGCTCGAGCAGCAGTGATGGTTCAAGGTAGGTGAAAAAGTCACCGCGAAAACCTAACGCCAGCGCATGCTCCCAAAAACCCTGCCATGTGGCCAGTCCAGGTGAGGCGCCGCGAACGTCTGCATTGGCTCGCCAAGGCAGGTAGAGCAGGGGCAGCAGCCCCAGCAAGAAGGCCAGGACAGGACGCCACCAGCGCGCGGGCGTTCGCAGCAGTGACGGGTCGACGAGCAGCGGGAAAATGACTGCGATCAGACCTAGAAATATCAGGGAGGCATGATGCGATAGTCCCAGGCCCATTGCCAGAGCGAAGAGTATCAGATAGCGGTCAGCGCGACGGCTGTCGCTATTCGAGTTCGCGGCTCCCTTGGCAAGATAGAACAGGACCAACGTTAGGAAGATGACGGCCGAAAACAGCGCGGTCAAACTGCGGATATTGGCTGTCGTTGCCTGCGCCCAGTAGGTCGTCGCCGTGGCCAGAGCAAGGACGGCAGCGATTGCCGGGAGGTACCGTTTTGTCAGCTTGAAGACCGAGACATAAACGGCCGTCAGCGTCAATGTGCTTGTGATCGCCGAGAACAGATTGACGCGAAAGGCGGGCGTTGGCCCCAGGGGAAGCCGCGTCATCAAGTGCGCAAGCATCGTGTAGAGCGTAAAACCGGGCGGGTGGGCGACGCCCAGGTTGGCGGCTATGAGCTGAAATTCACCATTGTCGGCAGGCAGAATATCTGGAGCCAATGTTTTCAGATAGAGAGCGAAACAAGAAAAGATCAAAATGAGGGCGATCAGAGAATCTACGGAGGGACGCGGGATATGCAGCCACTTCTCGCTGCTCTGCCACCAGACCAAGAATGCGAATAAGATGACGCGGCCGGCCACCTGGAAGCTGGATTCAGGGTAAAGAACATAGAGGCCCAGGAAGAGCGCCGGCCAGGTTCGCCGGATGGGCAAGCGACTGAACAGCCAGGATAAAACCACGACGCTGACCAGCGTGAAAAGTGCGGCCAGCCACGGTTCCGTGCTGCCCTGCCAGCCGGCCCACAATTCGCCGAGAATGCGGCCGGTATATAAGCCTGTGACGAATCCCGGCACAGCCGCCGTGATTCTAGAGCTAATCTTAGACAATAGTCACTCTTAAACCCTTCTTGCAGGATGGTACATCAGGGTGAGAGCTGCCAGCAAACGCTAAACTACTGCCTTGCAGGCGTTTTACCTGCGGCGAAGGGCGAGTTCGGCCAGAACGTCGTCCCAGGATAAACCGTTGGCGACGAGCAAGACAAGGAGGTGGTAGACCAAATCGGCCGATTCCTCGATAAGCCGTGCATCCGTCTGCTTTGCGGCGGCCAAGATCACTTCGATAGCTTCTTCGCCGACCTTCTTGGCGATTTCATTCTCATCGGCCAGTAGTTGGCTCGTGTAGGAATCGGGCGAGGGGTTCTCTTTACGGTCTAACAGTACCTGGTAAAGCTCTTCAATCTGACTGCTCATTTTTCTCTCTGCTGTCTATTTCTAATGGGAAATGTTGTGTGCTACCTACGCCGCTGAATCTTCTACTGCCAGACCTCTGAAGAAACAGCTGACCTCCCCTGTATGGCAGGCCGGGCCGGCCGGCTCAACCAGCAGGAGCAGTGTGTCCGCATCACAATCCACGCGTACTTCGTTTACTTTCTGGGTATTTCCCGACGTGGCGCCTTTGTGCCACATGGTTTGTCTGCTGCGGCTCCAAAAGTGCGCTTCGCCGGTCTCGAGCGTCAACCCCACCGCCTCGAGGTTCATCCAGGCGACCATGAGCACCTGCCTGGTTGCGGCATCCTGTACAACGGCCGGAATCAGGCCCTGGCTGTCGTAGCGAAGCTGCAAATTATCGTCGGTAACCACGTTCATTCTTTTTCTCCGTGCCGGGGCAATGCTAGTTGGCGATGAATGGGCGGACGGGGATGCCCTTTGCTGCCAGATATTCCTTGACCTCTTGCACGGTCAACTGCTTGTAGTGGAACAGTGAGGCGCCAAGCGCTGCATCGGCGCCGCCGGTGGTAAGCGCCTCAGCGAAATGGGCCAATTTGCCGGCGCCACCGGAAGCAATGACAGGAATAGAAACGACATCGGCAACTGCGCGGGTCAGCGTGATGTCGTACCCTTCCTGTGTGCCGTCTCCGTCCATGCTGGTTAGCAAGATCTCACCGGCGCCCATCGCTTCTACTTTGGCGGCCCATTCCAGCGCGTCAAGACCCGTTGGTTCGCGGCCGCCGCGCACATACACTTCCCATTGATTTGGCCGGTCTGGTACCTGGCGTGCATCAATAGCTACGACCACGGCCTGACTGCCGAACTCCCAGGCGCCCTGGGCGACGAGATCGGGGTTGCGAACTGCTGCTGAATTGACGCTGATCTTGTCTGCCCCGGAGCGCAGGATGGCTCTCATGTCATCAACTGTCCGGATGCCGCCGCCCACGGTAAAGGGGATGAACACCTGATCAGCAACGTCGCGCGCCATCTGCATGACTGTCTGGCGTGCCTCATGCGTCGCCGTGATGTCCAAGAATACAAGTTCGTCCGCCCCGGCAGCGTCATAAACGCGCGCCTGGGCGACAGGATCGCCCGCGTCGCGCAGGTTGACGAAGTTCACGCCCTTGACGACACGGCCGTTCTTGACATCAAGACAGGGGATGATTCTTTTTGCCAGCATCTCACTTTCCTCTTGCTGCTAACCTTGATGATCGTTGGCGATGGCCAGCGCGTCGGCCAGGTTGACACGGCCGTCATACAGGGCGCGGCCGATGATCACGCCGTCAACGCCTTTCGCCGCCTGAGCGGCTGCCGCGCGTACGTCATCCAGCGAAGCGACCCCGCCAGAGGCAATAACGCACATGCCAGTTGCCTGGGCAAGCGCGCCCGTTGATTCGCTGTTCACGCCGGTCAATAGACCGTCGCGATCGATGTCTGTGTAGATAATTCTGGAAATGCCTAGCGCGCGCATCTGCAAAGCGAGGATCTGCGGTGTCATTTGCGCATTACTCTGCCAACCGTGCGTGCGCACCTCGCCATGAAGCGCGTCGATGCCCACGGCGATTCTCTCGCTCCCGAAACGCCTGACCAGATCGGCGACCATTTCGGGATCTTCAACGGCGGCCGTGCCGAGTACAACCCGCTCGACGCCCCGCTGTAGGGCATGGGCGATATCCTTCATCGTACGCAGCCCACCGCCAAACTGAACCTTGGCGCCGGCGGACACGATGCCGGGCAGTGACTGCCAGTTCGCCGCGCCCCCTTCGTCGAACGCGCCGTCTAGATTGACAACGTGCAGCCACTCTGCACCCTCCTCAACCCACTTTTCAGCCATCTGTTGTGGATCATCGCCAAAGGTAGTCTGCCGGTTTGGGTCGCCGCGCTGCAGTCTCACAACGGAACCGCTGCGTAAGTCTATTGCCGGATAAATCGTGAATTCCAAGATTGAATCTCCTTATTCCATTGCCAAATAGTTACTGAGCAGCTGCAGACCGCGAACCTGGCTCTTTTCTGGATGAAATTGAATGGCGTGCACATTTTCTCGTGAGACGATCGATGTGAACGGCCGACCATACCGGGTCACGGCCACGATATCTTCTTCAAAGCTGGGAATGCAAAAGTAGGAATGGACGAAATAGGTATGTGAACCGTCGGGCACGTCTCTCAGCAGGGGGTGGCTCTGATCATGTTCGATCTGGTTCCACCCCATATGCGGCACTTTCAGCTGGTCATCATCGAGGTCAAATCTTGTCACACGGCCAGGAATAAGACCGAGACCTTCATGCTGTCCCATTTCATCGCTTTCATCAAAGAGAAACTGCATCCCAAGGCATATGCCCAGCAGCGGAACGCCCTTGGCGACCGCTTCGCAAACGGCCGTATCCAGACCTCGAGCGCGCAGCGCATTCATCCCGGCGCCAAAAGCACCGACGCCGGGCAGTACCAATTTCGTACCTTTGAGAACCGTTTCGGGATCTGAAGTGAGCTCGACGTTCGCGCCAACCGCCTCGAACGCCTTTTGCGCGGAACGAATATTGCTCGCCCCATAGTCAATCATCGTAATGGTGGAGTCCATAAACAGAAACCTTCCTACTGCGTCTAGGTTAACGTACCTTTCGTCGAGGGGACGCCTACGCGGCGCTCGTCGTTGGCCAGCGCCATGCGCAGCGCTCGGGCAAGCGCCTTGAAGAGCGCTTCCGCCTTGTGATGATCGTTGCGTCCTTCAACCGTCGCGTGCAGCGTCAGCCGCGCGTGTACCGCCACTGACTCGAAGAAATGCTGGACCAGATCAGTGGGAAACTGTCCGATGGCCGGCGCTGCCCAATCTGCCTGAAAAACGGTATATGGTCGGCCGCTGAAATCCAGAGCGACAAATCCTAGCGACTCATCCATTGGTACATAGGCATGGCCCACACGAAAAATGCCGCTGCGGTCACCTGCCGCCTGATCGATCGCCTGGCCAAGGACAATCCCTACGTCCTCAATCGTATGGTGTGCGTCGATATGTAAATCGCCAACGGCCTCAATTTCAAGATCAAAAAGGGCATGCGCGGCCAATGCGCCAAGCATGTGGTCAAAGAAACCAATCCCTGTACTTACTTCATAGCGTCCAGTGCCGTCCAGATCAAGCTTGATGGCAATGGCTGTTTCGCTCGTTCTGCGTTCGATGAAGGCTGTTCGTTTTTCTGTCATAACTCTTATTGCTCACTAGGAAAGGATGTCCAATGCGGCGATTAAATAACCTGTGTCCTGCGGCCGGCCGGCGCTAATCCGTATACAGTTTTCCAGGCCTGGCTTATCAAAATAGCGTACCAGGATACCTTCCTGGGCCAGATCCAGTTTAAGCTGCTGCGCGGAGCGACCCACCACCTGAAAAAGGACGAAATTCGATTGGCTTGGATAGGCCCGCAGGAAATTGAATCTGGCTAGCTCAGCGATCATGCGCTCACGCTCGGCAACAATCAGCTTAACCTTTTCCAACATCCAGGAAGGGTCTTGCAGAGAAGCAGCGGCCGCGCTCGAAGCGGCCACGTTCACATTGTAGGGTTGCTTTATCTTCCAGAGGTGGGGCAGCAGCCATTCCGGAAACGCTCCGTAACCAACGCGCAGTCCGGCCAGTCCGGCCAGTTTGCTAAAGGTACGTATGACGGCCAGGTTGTCATGGTCGAGCGCCCAGCTCAAGCGGGATCTGTGGCCAGATGCTTCGGCAAAATCGATATACGCTTCATCCAGGACAACCAGGACGGGCAGTTCGAGGAGTGCCAGCAGGCCGGCATCGTCTATGGTGCTGCCATCCGGGTTATTTGGCGAACAGATGAATAACACCTTCGCGTTTGGGTGGTCGGCTGCGGCTGTTCGAATGGCCTCGATATCAAGCGAGAAGTCGGCCCGGCGCGGTACGCTGACCAGGGTTCCCATGTTGACTGTTGTCGAGAAGGGATACATGCCAAAGGTTGGCGGACAGTTGATGACCACATCCCCTGGTGACAGCATGGCGCGCAGGATCAGGTCAATCAGCTCATCGGCGCCCATTCCCGCCAAGAGACGTTCTGCCGGGAATCCGAGATGGTCGGACAGCGCCGCACGCAGCGCGCCTGATTCCGGGTCGGGATAGATATGGAACCAACGTTCAACCCTGATGGCCTCAAGCGCCTGTGGGGCAGGACCATAGGGGTTCTCGTTGGCATCCAGCTTTGTAATTTCGTCCACACGGCGTCCAAGACGCTGCGACACAACCTCGAACGGCTGGATCGGCGTGTAGGGTTCCATTGCTGCGATGTCGGGACGTATCCAGGATTCTCTTTTTTGGGTCACTGCTGCGTCCTCCTGCTGCCAGGAAATAAACACCTGCGGTTCATCTCTGTCACTCAGATGCTACTCGTTTCAGAGCGGCATTCTCGTGGGCAGTCAGTTCTTCTGCTCGCGCGATTCGCGCGGCGATGGGGCTTAGCTGCGCTGAGGTCTCTTCATCAAGTTGGACGATACTGCTGATCTTCACGAAGTCAAGTACATTGAGCGGAGAGGCGAACCGGGCTGTGCCTCCTGTCGGCATCGTATGGCTGGGACCAGCGACGTAATCGCCCAGGACTTCGAAGGAGCGTTCGCCGATGAACAGCCCGCCGGCATTCGGAATTGCGTCCATACAGCGCTGCAGCTGCTCCTTATGAACGGCCAGGCAAGTATGTTCGGCGGCATAGTCATTGGCCAACCGGCAGGCTTGATCTAGATCGTCAACCAGAACAATCCCTCCCTTAAAGCTCAGCGATTTGGCGATAATATCCGCCCTGCTCAAGGATTCTATTTGCCGGCCGATTTCAACTTGAACCGCCTCTGCCAATGGCTGCGACGGGGTGAACAGTATCGCAGAGGCAAGCACATCATGCTCAGCCTGCGCCATCATATCGGCGGCGACCCACGCGGGGTCGGCTGAGTCATCCGCTACAACGGCCGTTTCTGTTGGACCATAGATTCCGTCAATGCCCACCGTACCATAGACCTGCTGCTTGGCCAATGTCGTGAATAAATTGCCCGGCCCCACGATCTTGTCGACTCTGCTTACCGTCTCTGTGCCATAGGTCAAAGCCGCCACGGCCAGCGCTCCGCCCACGGCGTAGATGCGCCTGATACCCGCTATGGCGGCTGCGGCCAGAATAACATCAGAAATTCGGCCGTCAGGACGCCCTGGCGGCGTAGCGATGACAATTTCTGGGACGCCGGCGACCTGTGCTGGAATTGCCGACATCAAAAGAGAGGATGGAAGCGGCGCCGTTCCACCGGGCACGTAAACACCCACTCGCTGGATCGGCGTGAATCGCTGTCCAAGAATGCCGCCCATCTCCGTGGTCGTCCAACTGGGAATCGGTTGGCGTTCATGGAACGCCCGTATGCGTCCGGCGGCGAAATAGAGCGCGTCACCCAAATCGCCAGGTAGGCGGTCAAGCGCGGCAAATATCTCCGCTTCGCTGACTTGTAGCGTCTGGATGTCGATGTCATCTATGCGGCTGGTCCAGTCAATGATCGCGCGATCACCGTCTTCGCGAACGGCTTGCAGTAAGCGGCTCACAGCTCCCTCCGGCGTTGTCCCCTCGCCGAAAATGCGTTCGAGTCCGGCACGCATGCCCTCGCTGACCAGCGTATGCGGTCCCGCATCTCTTTGTAGAATCGAATCATGGGCGTCTGATACAGAGTATATGTTAAGCATCGTTTTAATTCTCTATGGCCGCCAGCATGGCGCGATAGCGTGCCGGTTCTTCCTCAAAAATGTAGGCACAAGGTGTGACAATCACGCCGCTGCCGCCTATGCGGCGCAGCTCATTGACCGCATGAAAAACATCTCTTTTCTGCACAATAATGTTCACTGCGAACCAATCATCATTATCCGGCAGCATTTCGCGGGAGAAGACCGGTGAGATGGTAGGGCCCTGCAGCCCGCCAATACTTGTTTGCTCAAACATGCGCTGGGCGATTATTTCTGCTGAACTGCCGCGCATATTCGCCGTTACCTGAAATGAGTTCCGGGCGCGTAGGTAGGCTTCTGTAAACTCCAGAAGCGTCCGGGCGACATGCAGGACATCTTCTCGCGTCTGCAGCGCCTTTCTATTGGCTATCAGACAGGATTCGGAACGCAGGATAAGACCATCTTCCAGCGTTCGCAGATGATTATCACGCAGCGTTATGCCGGAGGATACGAGGTCGGCGATTGCATCAGCGAAGCCGATGGCCGGCGCGATTTCAAGAGTGCCCTCTGGGCTGACCAGTTTGTATGGCCCCACCTGATGCCGATCTAACATCTCACCGGTGACGTTGGGGAATTTCGACGCCACGCGCAATGGGCGACCATTTGCGCCCAATTCTTCGGCCCACGCTGCCAGATCCGACATTGTCCGAACTGGTATTTCTTCCGGTACGGCAAGGTTAAGTGTACAGGGGCCGAATCCCAACTGGTCATGCAGGACCAGAATATTCTCGCTGCCAAACCCTTTTTCAGCCACGATATCACTGCCGCTGATCCCAAAATCAACCGTTCCCTGGCGCACGCCGACCACAATATCTCCCGGACGTTGAAAGAGCACAGTTACTCCGTCCAAATTGGGTATAGTGGCCGCGTATTGGCGGGGGTTGGGTCTAAATACCTTGAGCCCGCATTTTTCAAGAAAGTCCAGGGCACCTTTCTGTAGTATGCCCTTACTGGGCAAAGCCAGACGAATATCGGATCGCGTCATTATTCCTCCACAAAAAAACACCCTCCCCAGTATCGAGGAGGGTGCTATTCATTAGCTGTATGATGTGTATGCCTAAACCGCCTCAACCCAGGGTGTGATCGATAATAAAATGATGGTGAGCATGACCGTGCATGCGGCGATTCTCACGTGGGTTGACTTGCTTGATCTGTTGCATAACGGGCGAAAGTTTAACATATCGATTGATGAACGGCAACCTTAGCTGAATACAGCTTGTTTGGCAGCGATCAGAACGATTACTTTACTGTCCGCCTGCAGTACATGCTCAGTGCGAAGGTCGAAGCCCGCTCTGTTGAATTGGTCATGGAAACTATGAAAGATTTCTATGGTCTGACGCTGTTCATCCGCCGCGCCGGGGAGATTCCTCTGGCCTGTAATTCGATATAGACCTTCGAGCAGACGAACGGCGGCAGACCCTCCGGTCAGCTGCGCCTGCGGCACGATGACAAAACGGCCGTTGTCGCGCAAAACGCGATGGACCTCTTCAAGGGTTGCCAGCTCGGCGACAAACTCGGTGGGAAATGTGGTCAGGACAGAATCAAAACTGTTGGGAGCGATTGGTAGATTCTGCGCACGAGCCTGCATAATGCTAAGCGGTGCTGCATCGGCGCGCAGTTTGCGCAGAGCCAACTGTCCCATTTGTGGTGACAGATCAACTCCGGCTGCTCGATAGCCAGCCTGGTTGAGTGCCCGAAGCATGTGACCGGGGCCATGGGCAATTTCCAGGACATCAGGTCCCTGCACGTAGGGAAGCGAGGCAAGCTGCCATGACCGCCATTTGCCAAACGAGACGAGCCAGCTGATCTGGTCGTAGATGGGAGCCAGTTGGTGATACAGCAGGTAGAAACCAAAGCTGAGCAAGCGAAACCAGATTTCTTTCAGGAGGGACATAGCCTACCAATCGCTCACGTGCAAAACACCTGTGTCAAAGCGGATCCGGGAACTGCGATGCTGCCGGACAATAGGTGCCTCCAAAATGCCCTTGCTGTCAACAGCTAGGGCGCTGCGGGCTAGGAGTTCGAACCCATCACCCGCGATCCGGTAGGGCAGCCCCCATTCAGCCGTTCCGCGCATGAAGTTGAATGCGCGCTGCGCTGGCCAATCCGTCGGAATCGCAAAGTCATCGGCTGACGGCCGTCCAAAATGGCCCGCTTCTTCTTCCTGCGGCCGGCGAGGCAGGCTGCCCAGAGCCAGATTGGAGAGCGCTTCCACAATCAGGGCGGTTCCCTTTTCGGCGAATAGTGCATCCGCCTCACTGGCACCGATACCGTCAGGAATGTTCACCGCTGACTGCAGCACTATGTCGCCGCTGTCCAGCCCTTCGTCCACATGATGCAGTGTCACACCTGAATGTTTCAGGCCGTCACGAAATGTCCAGAACAATGGATAGGGGCCCCGGTAGGCGGGGAGTAGAGAGGGGTGGAGATTCAAGAAACCTGATCGTGGTATGGTTAAGATGTCGGGCGGCAGGCGCCTGGAAAAACAAGCGATGATGCCTGCATGCACTCGCAGTGATGCCAGTGCTTTTTTTGTGTCGGGTGAGCTAAAGCCCTGGATCGCAAACAGCGGGATTTTGTGCTCCCAGGCGAGCTGTGCGATACCCCGCTGAAAATAGGGGGTAAGCAAAGGGAGGTCAGACTTGCCTGTTTCAGGCTGAAGCTCCCGAATCCCCACGCCTGTTACCGCTTCGTTCTCCGGTATCCAGACCGCGGATGGGCTTGCTCCCGCCGCCAGCAATCCCTCCAGAACCCGGATTGAAAAGGTAACTGGCATTCCGAGGAAGATGAAATTAGGGTAGCGACCAATGATATTTTGCATTTGTTAGAGTGGGTCACCCATACTATACTGACATTATGCCGCCTGGGTCTGGTCAATTGACCAGAAACACCAACGCTATCAAAGAGGTATCAGAATGACCCGTGTAGAAAGAACGATTACTGTTGTGCAATGTGCCAAACTCGGCCAGGAACTACCAGCCCTGGTTCGCCCGCCATTCCCGGGCCCGTTGGGACTGCGCATTTATGAGAATATTTCACAGTATGCTTACCAGCAATGGAATGAACAAGCCACGCTCCTGATTAATCATTACGGTCTAAACCTGGCTGATCCACGCTCTCAGGAATTTCTCTTCGAGCAGATGGAGGCCTTTTTCTTCAATGAGGGCGAACAGAGCCCAATCAGCGGTGGTGCGCCGGCCAAAGGGGCCGCACCGCAAAAGTAACCTTGGTTACTTCCGAGTCTGATTCTACTGCCCCGTAGAGGTCAAGTGTGCGTCCTGTAGTAGGGGCAGCAATGGATCAATCCTGAAGGCCAGCTGCCTGTGAGCACGCCGCAGCGCTTCCTCAACAACCTCCGGCGATGGTCCGCTGGAAAAAATAAAGCCCAAGTAGCCGTCCCCTTCCGGCAGGGGCGAGATCGGATTGTTGAGCGGCGCTGTTATCTCGATGCCGTCAACAAAGGCCGTTTGCTTGGCTTCGCTCAGCCCATCGACGCTTCGCAGCAGGCCCGCCCCAGGAATCGGTATCATCATCACACCGCGCGCCTCCTGCGGGCTTTCGATGCTATTGTAGTCGAGACGACATGCCTGTCTCAAGATGAGCTCTTCAAGAGAACCCGCTGTCCCGAACTGCAGGATTTGTGAACAAAGCCCACCAATCGATCGCCCGGCAATCTCGACGATCCAGGGACCATGCTGATTGAGACGCAGCTCGGCATGAACAGGGCCCATTTCCAGACCGATTGTCGCTGCAGCTTCGGACGTGCAGGCGGCAATTCTGCTTATCATTCCCGCAGGAAGGCGCGACGGTGTCACATAGATGGTTTCTTCAAAAAACGGCCCTACGAGCGGATCAGGCTTATCGAATAGGGCCAGCACTTCCAGGCGCCCACTGTCCAGGATGCCTTCCAGGGTGACTTCTTCACCGGGAATGTATGACTCGATGAGCAGGGAAACGGCCGACTCTGCCGGCAGACCCTGAACGGACCTGATCAGTCTTGCGGTTCGCGCCGCAGCAGCCTGCAACTGCTGCAGATTGTCGGCACGAATCACGCCGCGGCTGCCGTTCAACGTTCGCGGTTTGACGACGCAAGGAAACCCGATTTCGTCAGCTACGGTTGAGAGCGCTGTCCCCGTTACATATTCGCTGAAGCGCGGGGAATTCAGACTCGATCCGCCGAGCAGCTGGCGCAAGGCAAGTTTATCTCGGGTCGCCCTGGCGGCTGTTGCTGAATTGTGAGGCAGATCAAGCGCTTCCCCGACAGCTGCCGCCAGAATACTTCCGCTGTCATCTACAGGGAGAACCGCTTGCAGCGGCCGTCTTTGATGATACGCGGCGATAGTTTCTAGCGATGCACCAATCTCGCCAAAGTCGACGCTGAATCCAGCTGCCCAGGTCCGCGACAATTCCCTGGGCATGTTTACTGCCTGGACGAGCTCTATCCCTAGCTGCTCAGCGGCGGAAAGAAAAGCTGCATTGCGATAAGAACGTGCTGTAGTGAGCAGGAGTACACGCTTGTCATCATTGTGTGATTGCTTCATCTACGCTCGATTATACTGAAATTGATCTGAAACGGTGAACGGGTGTGATGCAACAGGTTGATTTCGCTATAATCAATGGCATGAGCTTCACGCCGCCGGAAAATGTCAAAGAGATATTGGCCAACCTGCCAACCAGGCCAGGTGTATATCTGCATAAGGATGGGCAGGACACAGTCCTCTACGTCGGCAAAGCGATAAATCTGCGCAGCCGAGTGCGATCTTATTTCCACAGCAATGTTGATTCCATCAAGACGCAGCGTTTACGACGCGAAATCAAAGACATCGAAATCATCACAACTGATTCGGAATTGGAGGCGCTGCTTCTCGAGAATACGCTGATCAAGAAGTACAAGCCGAAATACAATGTGCGCTTGAAGGATGACAAGCGTTACCCCTACATCAAGGTTCACTGGGTAGATGAGTTCCCCAAGGTTACCGTAACACGGCGCATGGTCCGCGATGGTTCACGTTATTTTGGTCCCTATACATCAGTCTGGGCCGTACATCAGACGCTGGATCTGCTGCGAAAAGTATTTCCATATCTGACGTGTGATCGCACGATTACTGGGAATGACAGCCGTGCCTGCCTTTATTTCGACATCAAACTGTGCAGTGGGCCATGTATTGGGGCAGCATCCAAAGAGCAGTATCGTGAGATGATCCTCAGTTTGATGGATTTCTTGAACGGAAAATCAGATCACATCATGAAGCAGTTGGAGTGGCATATGGCCAACGCTGCGGAAAACTTGCAGTTTGAGAAGGCCGCGGAGTATCGTGACCAGTTGAGGGCAGTTAACCGCATCGTTTCCAAGCAGAAGGTCATTGCTGCCGCCAACACCGATCAAGATGTGATCGCCTTTGCTCGTGAAAAAGGGGATGCCTGTGTGCAGGTATTCTTTATCCGTCATGGCAAACTGATTGGCCGTGAATATTTTCTGTTGGATGGCACCGAAGGCGAAACCGATGAGGAGGTCTTGCAGGAATTCTTGACCCAGTTCTATGATGAGGCGGCCCATATCCCTAGAGAAGTCTTGCTGCCGAATGAAGTGTCTGAAGCGATGGTCATTGAGCAGTGGCTGAAACAGAAGAGAAGCACGAAGGTAACTCTCCATGTGCCCAGGCGAGGAAAAAAGAGAGAACTGGTTGAGATGGCCTCCACCAATGCGGCAGACACATTGGCGACGCTGCGCCAGCAGTGGGCGTCGGATCGATCGAAACACGTAACGGCTATGTCAGAGCTGCAGCAGGCGCTGGATCTGCCCTCTCCCCCCTCACGCATCGAGTGCTACGACATCAGCCACACGCAAGGAAAACAAACGGTTGGATCGATGGTTGTATTCGTTCAGGGTGTTCCCCGGAAGAGCGATTACCGCCGCTTCAACGTGCGCACTGTCGGCAATGATGACTATGGGGCGATGAAGGAAGTCCTGACACGTCGCTTCGCCCGCTACAAGGATGAGCTGGCCGGCGAACTGCACGATCCCAGCAAGATTGGTCAGATCAAGAAGGAGACGGCCTGGGCACTGCTGCCTGATCTCCTGATCGTGGATGGGGGCAAAGGGCAGCTGTCGGCGACCCTTGAGGTGCTCGATTCATTTGATTTGCACGGTGAGGTGCCTATCGCCGCACTCGCCAAGCAGGAAGAGGAACTCTTTGTTCCTGGCAAGAAAGAATCCGTCATGCTGCCGGAACGATCCCAAGGATTATTTCTGGTGCAGAGAGTTCGAGACGAGGCACACCGTTTCGCCAACGAAGGACATCGCAAACGACGCGCACGTGTTGGCGTTGCTTCTATCTTGGATGGTATTCCCGGTGTCGGGCCAAAACGGCGTCAAACTTTATTGACGCACTTCGGCTCGCTTGATGAACTACGACGTGCGACGGCCGAAGAAATTGGCTCCGTGCCCGGTATTCCGATTGATGTCGCCGAATCCGTTAAGGCGCACCTTGATTAAATAGAGTTCGAAGCGTTTTTAGCTTCCGTAATGAAGGATCGAACGAGGGCATGGTCCTTCTTGCCCGGCCTAGCCTCCACGCCGCTGGCCACATCGACGGCAAACGGCCGTACCTGCTGCACGGCTTCAGCTACATTGGCGGCACTCAAGCCTCCGGCAAGCATTAGCCCTGCATACTGCTGGGCCAGTTCTGCGCTCAGCGCCCAATCGCCGGTTTCTCCAGTGCCGCCTCTCAGCGTAGGGTGGTAGGTATCAACAAGCAAGCTGGGGAGGGGCTCGGGACGATCCGGGACTGCATACCACTCCGCTTCCACCTCTGCTTCCGTGAATGACGCGGGCCGAATTCCCTTGTAAGCGCGGCCATAAAGCGGTGACAGCTTGTCCGCGACCAGGAAAGGGACTTCTTCGCCGCTGAGCTGCGCCAGATCCAAATGGCATATATCCATAACGCGCACCATCTCAGCGCCCGTCTCATTGACGAACACGCCCACAAGCAGTGGGCTGCCGGGTAGAAGCTGCACCGCCTGCGCTATTTCTCTCGCGACGTTCACTTCCACTGCGCGCTTGCTGGGAGGGTAGAAGATAAAGCCGAGATAGTCGGCGCCGGCCTCGACAGCAGCGAGCGCATCTTCCAGATTGGTAATGCCGCAAATCTTGACTTTGACGCTCATAAGGCCCGGTATCCGATTATGTCAATTCGCCTACGCTTTCTCGCCGCCAACAATGATGCCCGACAGATTCTCCAGCGCTTTCACAAGGGCGTGATTCCCTTCCTCGCCCAAGCCCTGGTCCTGCAGTGCCCGGTAGAGCTGGAAAATGATCCCTGTGCCCAACAGCGGAACGCCCAATTTGTCCGCCTCTTCCAGGACCAGGCGAATGTCTTTCTGCTGTAGATCGATCATGAAACCGGGACGCCAGTCTCGTTCTATCATCTGTGGCCCGCGGTTGCTCAACGACCAGCTTCCTGCCGCACCCTGGCTCACCGCGTCCAAGGTCTTCTGTAAATCAAGTCCGCCGGCCTGGGCGAACAACAGCGCCTCGCTAACGCCGAGCATTGTAACCACAACGAGAATTTGATTGACCAGCTTCACAGTCTGACCGGCACCATTTTCACCAACATGTGTGATCGTTTTGCCCATTGCCTCGAAAACCGGCAGGGCACGTTGGACTTGTTTGGCGTCACCGCCAACCATGATGCTCAGCGTCCCATTGGCTGCGCCCTCGCTGCCACCGCTGATCGGCGCGTCGAGCATTGCCACGCCTTTTTGCTGCAGAATGCCGGTGATGTAGCGGGTCGTGTCAGGGCTGATTGTGCTCATGTCGACGACCAGACTGCCTTCTTTCACGCCATAGATTACACCATTCTCGCGCAGGATGACCTCTTCGACGTCGGCTGTATTGCTCACGCACGTAATGATGATATCACTGTGCGCGGCCACATCAGCCGGACTGGAGCAGCAGCGTGCGCCCGCTTCACAAAAAGGGTCCATTCTTGCAGGGGTACGGTTCCATACATTGACCTCAAACCCAGCCTCGATCAAGTTCTTGGCCATGCCATTCCCCATAATACCCAATCCGATGAATCCGATCTTTTCACTCATGAGTGCACCTCTCTCTGCTCCCTTTCTGTGGAGATATCGACAATGATCTATTCTTCCCTTAAGCTATTAGGGTTTAGGCATTCCGTCACGCTTTCCATCAGTGGGTTTGCCGATTGATCACGTTCTGTCCTAACTACCATTACCCGCGAAGCTGATTTTAACGGGAAGAGGATGAGTATGGCAAAATATAACACTATTCCTCTCGAAGGATATCACGAATTGCCGGTCGAGGAGATGATTCTTCGCGCATCTGAATTTTACGAATTGATGCGTACGCGTCGAACTGTACGCGAATTCTCGAACAGAGCCGTGCCAAGAGAGATAATTGAATCCTGGTTGAAAACAGCAGGTACTGCGCCAAATGGCGCCAACCTGCAGCCGTGGCATTTCGTAGTGGTCACCGATCCAGAATTGAAGCGAGTGATTCGCGAGGGGGCAGAGGAAGAAGAGCGGGAGTTCTACAACCGGCGCGCCACGCCGGAATGGTTGGAGGCGCTTGCTCCGCTGGGAACGGATGAGAACAAACCCTTTCTGGAAACAGCTCCCTATTTGATCGTCGTGTTTGCTCAGAGCTATGGGGTGGGTGAGGAAAATCGCAAGATCAGGCATTACTATGTGCAGGAGTCGGTGGGAATCGCCACCGGTATGCTGATAACTGCCGTTCACAAGGCTGGCCTGGTCAGCCTGACGCACACACCAAGCCCCATGGGTTTTCTCAACGAACTGCTTGGCCGTCCGCAGAATGAACGGCCGTTCCTGATCCTGGTCGTTGGCTATCCGGCCGACGAAGTGTCGGTGCCGGCAATCGACAAAAAGCCGCTGGCGGAAATTGCTACTTTTCTCTAGGCAAAACGGCGTAGTTGTACTCGTTAAGAAGACAATGCTTGAATGACGGTATCTAGATCCTTGTCACCGCGGCCGCTCAGATTGATGATCAATACCTGGTCGGAACGCATCGCAGGCGCGCGTTTGATAGCTTCAGCGACTGCATGTGCTGATTCCAGCGCAGGAATAATCCCTTCCGTCTGCGACAATACCTGAAAGGCTTCCAGCGCCTCTTCGTCCGTGGCATAGGTGTAAAAGGCGCGTTCCTGATCGCGCAGCAGCGCATGTTCAGGGCCGACGCTGGGGTAGTCAAGACCGGCGCTAATACTGTGCGTTTCCATGATCTGACCGTCGTCTGTCTGCATCACAAAACTCTTTGTCCCGTGCAAGACGCCAACACGGGCAATATTGAGATCTGCAAAACGCGCCGCATGTTTGCCGCTGGCGATCCCTTCGCCACCTGCCTCCACACCGATGAATTCAACGTCTTCATCGTCACGAAAAGCGTGGAAGATTCCCATCGCGTTGCTGCCACCGCCGACGCAGGCAATTATCCCATCCGGCAGCCGTCCGCACATCTCAAGCACCTGCGAACGCGCTTCACGGCCGATCATGCTCTGAAAGTCGCGGACCATCATTGGATATGGATGCGGTCCCAGGACTGAACCCAGTAGATAGTGCGTATCTTCGACATTGGTCACCCAATCTCGAATCGCCTCGTTGATCGCGTCTTTTAGTGTTCTGCTGCCGCTGCTCACTGGCTGAACAGTGGCCCCAAGCAGTTTCATGCGATACACATTCGGCTGCTGCCGGGCGATATCAACGTCACCCATGTAGACAACACATTCCAGGCCGAGGAGCGCGCAGGCGGTTGCCGTGCCGACGCCATGTTGGCCGGCTCCGGTTTCGGCCACAATGCGCTGTTTTCCCATGCGTTTCGCCAACAGCGCCTGGCCGAGCGCATTGTTAATCTTGTGCGCGCCGGTATGGTTGAGATCCTCACGTTTAAGATAGATCTGGGCGCCGCCCAACTGCTCGGAAAGCCGCTTTGCATGGCTAAGCGGGGAGGGCCGGCCGACATAGGTTCGCAATAGATAGGAGAATTCCTCAACGAACGCAGGATCATTGATCGCTTCCTCGTAGGTAGTGATTAACTCTTCTAGGGCCGGCATCAAGGTTTCAGGAACAAACTGGCCGCCATAGGGGCCGAACTTGCCAAGAACATCTGGAATATCTGATTGACTGTTTATCTTCATAAGGCACCTGTCGCATAGGGATCTACGTGGCGCATTATAGCAACTTTTTGCTTTATCCAAAGGCGCAAAAGATGCGCTGTGGAAATCAACCGGCGGAAGCGCTGCTAGATTCACGGGCAAGGACCATGAATCTGCGGGCAGCATTCTTAGCAATACTTCGTTATCTTGCCTGCACTGCGCGAAATCCATACAATGTTTGCTCTATGGATGAATCACGAGTCGAAGTGACCCAACTGCTGCGCCGCGACCCGCAGGCCTGGACAGCGCTGTTGTCCAGCGAGCCAGGACTGGAGGATGTTGTGGTTTCTGCCGTGACTGGCCAGCCGATACTGCGCAAGCCGTCTCCCGGAGATGATTCTCCGCGCGTGACGCGATACACGCTCGTCTTGGAAAATCAATCCGATCCGATCACGCTCATCGGCAAAGAGACAACCGCTCAGGAAGCTTGCTTCTACCGGGATTTGGCTGAGGCACTGCCCTTTATCGTGGCTCGTTGCTATCTCACGCACATCAGTGGGGATCGTGGATGGGTGATCATGGACGACGTGCCCAATGATGTACCGCAGGAGAGTTGGAGTGCGCGGGATGTTGAAGACGTGATTTCGGATATGGTCGAGTTCCATTCGATCTACTGGGATCAACATCAGATTCGGGATCGGTTCACCTGGCTTCCCCATTTCATCGATCGTGAACAGAAATCCTATGAT
This sequence comes from uncultured Chloroflexia bacterium, assembly GCA_963767495.1. Lineage (GTDB taxonomy): Bacteria > Chloroflexota > Anaerolineae > Promineifilales > Promineifilaceae > JAACFF01. The sequence goes on along the minus strand of CAVYDY010000001.1, from coordinate 3,492,111 downwards.
CTGCCGCGGCTGCGAAGCGAATTGGGATCCTACTTTGATGAGGGCCCATCTGCCATGGTTTCTGATCATGCGCTTCAACATCTGGGCCGGCTCGCACCCAAGTTCCTGGAAGCTGCCAACGGCGTTGCGGTTATGCGTGCGTTGGGTGGTTGGCCTGGCGTGCTCGGCGAAACGCATCTTGCGGCCGTTTCTGACCTTCTAGACGATCCTGTTCCCCTTTTGGATCCATTGTCTAGACTTCCCCAGACACTGCTGCATGGGGATATGCACATCTATCATTGGCATGTTACGCTGTTTGACCAACGGCGTTTGTTAGATTGGCACAATGTTACGATGGGCCCGGGAATCTATGACTTGGTCTCGCTGCAAGAACGGTTTGATCTTCTGATTTCCGATGATGAAACACGTATATACGCTCGCCAAGACTCGCCGCTAGACGACGAGACCATCATTGACAGCTATCTACTGGCAATGAAAGCAGAACTTGGACCGCAGTTTGATGCGCGCGCGATGAGACAGGCGATACCAGCGGCGCGCTGTCTTCAAACGATTGTCAACTGGTTCCCCTATTTTGCCGGTTGGTTTGAGAAGATGCCCGATTTCTACACGTGGCAGCGGGTCAATCGTATGTCAGAGAGCGAGTTGGCCGCCAGAGGCATCGGGCGAATGCTTATCTATCGCCCGTTCCTGAAACGGGTATTTAGGCGTTTTTTGCAGTCCTACCGCATGCTCTAGGTCTGCGCAGTGACTGGCTTGCGCAGTTGTACCATGCGTTTGCCGGACGCGGGTTCGCAGCGCCGGAACTAGATGGACGTCTCTTTGTGAGGAATAACTTGATAGTCGCAACTATCGCGCAGCCATAAACGTATTATTGGTTAGTAGGGAGCGCTTGTGCTTCCGCGGGGAAGAGGTGTTTGGGAATGGTGCTGCTGGAGGCCTTGTCATTCGGCATAGCCGTTGCATTTATTCTAATAGGCGTAGTTGGTATCGTGATTCCCATTCTGCCAGGGATGATTCTCGTCTGGCTAACGCTGCTGGCCTATGCATGGGTGACCGACTTTGCAATCATCACTCCATGGATTTTCGCTGGCTTGACCTTGGTAGCCCTGGTCACTGGACTGGCCAGTATCTGGATGCCTTACCTGGGCGCGAAGAAAACCGGCGCTGCAAAGCGGGCGATTTTCCTGGGGTTTGTCGGAGCGATCATCGGCACTTTCATAACGCCTCTGATCGGGACCATTATTGGCTACGCCGTTGGCATCTTGATTGGTGAACTAATCAAACATCGCGACCTGAAGTTGGCGATGAAGTCCAGTGTTGGTGGTGTGGCTGGCTGGGGAATTGCCACGATTATCGAATTGGCAGGTGCGCTGACGATTCTTGTTGTGTTTGTGCTTGTCGTCTTGTCTGGCTAAGATCTGTTGATCCGGCTTTTAGGTTCTTCTGGAGATAGGAATAAGTGTTTGAGGAAGGTTTACGCGACTTCGGTCTGTTCATTGCTGCCATGATGGCTGTCAGTTTCGTCCTGGCGATGCTGCTCCTTGTTTTCGCCGTGCGCCGTTTACGGCGGATAGATATCCCGGAGGACGCTGGGTTTGGGGAAGCCCTGCTTTGTACGCCGCTGGCCCTGGTGTTGTTTATTGATCTCCTGGATTTCGCCCTGGATATTCTGGCCGCCCCTTTTACCTGGATGATACTGGACCGGCTTGGATTGAAGGCGCTGCGCAATGTATTCGCATTCGAAGCACTTTTGCCCTTCACGCAGTTTATACCGGCGATGACCATCGCCTGGATCGCGGCGAGGGTGTTTGGCCCAGGAGCGGTACAAATGAAGACCGTTATAGATCAGTGATCAGCTGCGACTGCGCTCCAGGCGCTTCAGTTCTTGATCAACTTGATACGTATTAAACTGTTCGCCGCCAGATAGCGCAGGCGGGTAATTGAGCCAGCTCTGCACCAGGACATAATCTCCTCGAACGTAGAGAGGAATCACCGGAAATCTGCCATCTGTGGCAAAAAACTCATTCTCGATAGTCCGATAGAGATCTGTTCTCTCCTCTGGATCTGGCGTATTACGTGCCTGCCGCATTAGGCCGTCCAGTTCGCTGCATTCACGATTCTGCCGATTCTCTCCATCCGTACAATGAAACAGATCGTTCAGGAAATTGTGCGCGTCCGGATAGTAGGCCGGCCAGGCGAGTTCCCACATGTCAGGGCGTGACTCGGTCGCTGCCGGTGAAGTATCGGCCAACAACTCGCCAAATTCTACCTGTTCAATCTCGATGAGTCTTTCATCACAGCCCAGTTCTTTGACCCACATATCACGTACCAGCTCAGCCTGTTCAAGCGAGAGATCGGCAGTACTGACCAGCATCGTCACAGGTGGAAGCAGTTTGCAGCTTCGTATGCTGCTCTGGTCCATCTGCTGCAGGGCGTAGTCGGGGCTGTACCCTATTCCAACTTCGTTCTGTGGTGGCGCGCCAAATGCACCAGGTGGCGTAAAATGACGAAGCCCAAGCGCTCGACCGTCAAACATGCTCTCTATCAAGCTGGAACGATCCACGGCGCTGCTAAAAGCACGACGGACCGCCGGTTCCCGAAAAACAGGGCTGTCAAAATTGAATCCAACGTAGAAAACAGTCTGGTTGGTGATAAGACGTGCCTTATCCGGTGACGTTTCAAGAAAAACCTCCCTTTCTTCGGCCGGTAAGAGGCCGAGGTCTAGTTCTCGTTCTTGCCATGCCTCAAATATCTCCATCTCGTCTAGCTGGAACTGGACATTTACGACGTCGACATTTCCCTTTGCGGGAAGGGGCCAGGACACGTTGCGATTCAGAAGCAATGCGTCATCTGAAATTGTATTCGCGCTGGGGACAAAAGGACCGCTGACCACGAGGTTGTCAGGTGTCTGCCACCCATCTGACAGCTCCTCCACGGCATCGCGCCACTCATCGCCATGTTCTTCAACAAGCTCCCGCGGCACTGGTCGGAACTGTGGTAGAGACGTGATCGTAAGAAAGTCGCTGGCTGGTTCCAGCAGCGAAATCTCGACCGTGTGCTCATCAACGGCCTTGACGCCCACCTGGTTTCGATCGGTGTCAGAGGGCTCAACAAGCTTGTACAGTGTTTCGCAGCCTTGGATATTAAAGAGTAGAAACGCATCCGGTACGTTGTTCTCGATGGAGCATGCCCGCTGAAAAGCGTAGACGATGTCATTGGCGTCGACCGGACGATATGCTTCAGGGGCCACATCCTGATCTGGACTGCCCTGAATGCCAAGCGGTTTTACCCACTGAATGTCATCGCGCAAAATAAAGGTCCAGGTACGGCCGTCGCCGCTAATGCGCCATGAGGAGGCGAGCTCTGGCTCTACCTGCTGCGTTTCATGGTTGAAGTTGGTTAACCCGGCAAAAAGGCTTTCAGCGAGATCGAGGCTCGCCTTGCTAGATACATGCTGAGGATCGAGATCGGGCAGCGCGGATTCATAGGCGATATCCAATGCTACGGGCGCGGGTTCCATGATCGGTGGGGGCGGTGTAGGCGTGGCAGTTGGCAGGAGTTCGACGATGCGCGTGATAATTATTTGTTCATCGCCGAGGTGTACAACTTCAGTGACCACGACCATTTCAGGTTCATCCGGCTGGCAGGCGGCCAATAAGGGCAGCAACAACAGCATGAACAGCCCAGCAAAGGTCAAGCGGTGATCACCAAGTTGAATCATAAGGCGGTCATGCTAACCCAGCTGGCATCTGACGACAACTTTCTTACAGGCCGCATTAGCGTGTCTGGCTGCTGCTGCCGGTAGATTTGCGACAGAGGATCTGTAAGAGTAAACTAAGCTATCCATCCGCACAAAAACCAATTTCGGAGAACAGACCGTGACTGAACGCGTATTGGTAGTTGACGACTCAAAGGAAATCCGAGATTTTCTGGCCGAATACGTACTGGAGCCAAAAGGCTTTGAGGTACTTACGGCATCTGACGGTTTGATGGGTCTTGAAATCGCAATGGCTGAGCGCCCCGACCTGATGATCACAGACCAACAGATGCCACAGCTGACCGGATTGGATCTGCTGCGTAAGCTCCGCGAACATGATATTGATGTTCCGGCCATCCTTATGACCGGCCAGGGTTCTGAGGAGACGGCCGTCGCTGCGTTTCGGCTGGGCATAAGCGACTACATCATTAAGCCAATAGATGCACAGGAACTGAGCGACTCGATCGACAATGCCCTACGCGAGACACGTCTGCAGCGGGAGCATGACGTTCTAGTTGACCAACTTATGGACAGCAACTCGCAGCTCCAGCGGCGTGCGCAGGAGCTCAATGTGCTCTATGAAGTCGGCAAATCCGTCGCATCTTCATTGGACCTGGAAGAGGTGCTGCAAAGAGTTGTTGAAGCTGCGGTCTATGTTGTCGGCGCAGAGGAAGGCTCGCTGATGCTGCTGGATGAAGATCGCGACGAACTCTACATACGCGCCTCCAAGAACATCGATTCCGAGGCCCAAACCGTTCGCAAGCGAGTGACGGATAGTCTGGCAGGCCAGGCGCTGCAGACCAAGCGGGCGATCGCGATTGGCGATGATTCGGCGACGGAACGCACCCACACCGCGCTGCTTGTGAAGTCTCTGATCTATGTGCCCTTGGTTCTGGAAGAACAAGCAATTGGCGTGCTTGGCGTAATGAACTACGTACACAGGCGATCGTTTGATCCCGATGATACTAGAACGCTGGCTGCGCTGGCGGGCTACGCTACTATCGCGATCAGTAATGCCAACATGTATCGCCATATCGACCGTGAGAGAACTGTCTTGAGCGCCATGGTCAACCAGAATCGCGATCCCGTTCTCCTGATTGATGAGAATGATCAGGTGATGATGATCAATAGATCAGCGGCGCAGCTGTTTGAAACTGGTGATACGGAGGCGATTGGCAAGCCGATTTCGGAACTGAGCAGCCATCAGGAACTGAACGCTTTTGTAACGGATAGAAGCAGCGAATCAATCGAGCGCGAGCTCGAAATCTTCGATCTTGCAGGGCAGCCGTGCCAGGCACGGCTGATCGTCATCGACGGTGGCAGCCGTTACGTACGGCTGCGCCGGCAAAGATAAGGCAGTAAGAGAACTCCAGCTTCAGGCGGACATTCCTAACCAGAAATGACCGGGCAGAACCGCTTTGGCTGGCTGCACCATGACTCTTCCCACTTTCTTCTCATCTTCCAAGATGCGCGTGTTTACCAGGCACAGTTCAGGAAAACGGCCGTACTTGTCTCGATAATGCTCGGAGGCCATTCTAACCTTCTCCTCGAGGGATCGCTTCTTGTCTGTATCAAGCCACATCATTCCAATTTCCATGACTGCTGCTCCTTCTCTCTAGAAATTCAACCCAACCGGGCCCGCGCCAGACGCTCCACAGCATCAATAGTCAAACCAGCAGGTTCCAGACCAACTGCTGCAGACACCAGCTAGTCGGCGACAGCCGTCACTGCCTGCATAACCTGTCCCACTGGCTCAACCGCAGCCTTCATCTGCATAGGCTTCATCAGCCGGACTCTTGTCTCCTTGGGCTGGGCCAGCAAAATCGCTTTGTGTTGATACATTTCCGTCAATTTCAAATGAAGATCGAAATCATCAACAAAAGCACCCTGCATCCTCCGGCTGGCTCCTCCCTGGCGAAGCAGAAAATCGCCTTCACCTAGGAGCTGCCCGGACTCTGTGCCAGGTGACGCCGCACCATTCCTGTTTGACGGCAGGTCATCGGGACGGCCGATCAGACGTGTCGAAATCTCCTTTGACAACTGGGTGCTGATCGCTGCCGAGTCAATAGCGGTGGAGGAGAGCACGAGGTGGATGCCGACGTCCTCGCCCTTTTGAGCCAGGCGCAAGATAGGTTCCGCGCATTGGCGTCCGCCCCGCGCAATCACCACATCAACCTGATCGACCAAGACAATCAGACGCGGTTCCGAAAAGGCATGCTGCTCACGGTATGCTATCTCCTGGCTGAGAAAGGTCAGCAAGTCAATGATCTCAGTGTGCCGGAAGGCGACATCGCACAGCATATGAGGTAGGTAGTTGAGCGGTATCCAGGATGCTGCTTGGGTACGCTGCCTTTTTTCATCCGCTGTGAGCGGGCAGATCGCCGCCAATTGGATGGCGCTCTGGCGATTTGTGATTGCCAGCGAAACCGCGACAGTGCGCAGCAGCGCACTCTTTCCGGCGTCGTGTCCGCCAGCGACCAGCAAATGTGGGGTGTCGCGAGAATCAAACCTGTGCAGAACTGTGCTTCCCTCTTCAGCAAGCCCAAGGGCGGCTGAGAAAGCCGGGATATCCTCGTGTCTGGCTAAGAGATCAAGAAGCGGAACAGCAGCCTCGGTTGAACGGGGGATTTCCACATGCAGCCCACTCTCGTCAACGCTGGTGCCAACATCCCTGACTCTCAGGGACCGTCCTAAATCCATCGCGAAGTCGCGCAGCTTTGCAAGACCCACGTTCATCTGACTGCGTATGTTGTAGGTCAGCGTGTTCGCGTCAATCTTGCCGCTTACTTCCGTGGCATGAATCCCATGGCGCACCAAGGCGCCGTTGATTTCCTCCGAGCGCACCTGCCACTGATGGGCCTCGTGCGCTGTCGAAGTAGAGTTTCCTTGTTCTGCGATCATGGCTCTATTTCCATAAAGAACAAATGTTCTAATCACTAGGTAAAAAAGAGACGGCCCAATGGCCGCCTCCTCCACTACCGATACAAACTTAGCTAGACTGCCTGGCTGAGGGTAAGAATTAGTTTGCCCTGCACCTTGACAACATCTGGCTCAACGTAAATTGGAGCCATCGACGGGTTTCGTGGCTGCAGCCGTACCATGCCCTGATCAGTTTCGCGGTAGAAGCGTTTCAAGGTTGTGCCTTCGCTGTCGACCCAGACTGCTACAACATCACCATCGTTGGCAACTTCTTGCGATTGTAGGATGACGATATCACCATCACTAATCATGTCATCAATCATCGAATAGCCATCTACGCGGAGGGCGAACATTTCTGCTCTATTGCCGCGAAGCATGGAGGCGCTGATTTCGACATAATCATCTTCGTCATAGACGCTAAAATTGTCACTAGCTACATCAATAGGTTCACCGGCGACAATATTTCCTAGAATCGGGATACGGACAAGATTGCTGAGCTGCGCCGCCACATTGTTGCCGGCCTTGCCGGCGGCGACTGCGACCGTTCCCAACAACTCATAGGCCATATCGGTCAGGCGCAGTCCACGTGATACCGTACGATCACGCTGCAGAAGCCCTTTCTCTGTCAACCGGTTGAGATTATAATTGACCACAGAAGTGGAACTGATCCCGAGAGCCCCGCCAATCTCACGAATGGTAGGAGGCCGGCTTTCCAGTGTCAGGCTATCATAAATATAGCGCAACATGTTCTGCTGCCTGGTTGATAATTTCAGTTCTTCGCTCATCGATTCAGCTCCTTATGAATACAGGTTGCCCATGGCCAGGGAAGCGGAGCAAATATAAAAACCGCTCATTTGTTCTGGATTATACACGAACAAGTGTTCTTAGTCAAGAAATGAAAATGGTCGTTATCCTTGGCGTGAGGAGCGAGGTCTTTGTGTCCTCGAGGCGAGCGTGCGTGTCCACAAAGACGCGCTCAATTGGATGATTTAAGTCTGGAGAAGTAGGGTGACAATTCTTAATTCGTTAGTTGAAGTAGATGTTCTGGCGGCACTATTGGCCGAAGACGATGTCATAGTGGTTGATTGCCGTTTTTATTTGGAAGATACCGAGGCGGGCGCTCAGGCCTATGCTGTTGGACATATTCCGACAGCGCAGTATGCCCATCTTGATCGTGATCTGAGCGGTCCAATCCACGCTGGCAGCGGCCGGCACCCACTTCCATCTGAGGATTCAATGGCGGAGCTATTCGGCCGCCTTGGCATTGCTGAGGGCAGGCAGGTAGTGGCATATGACGATGCCAACGGGGCAGCTGCTGCGCGGCTTTGGTGGATGCTACGCTACATGGGACACGATCGGGTGGCAGTTCTTAACGGTGGTCTTCCCGCTTGGGCGGCCGCCGGTATGCCTGTCGTATCAGGTGTTGAGGAGGCTGAAGCGGTCGAGTTTATAGGTCAAGGCCGATCGGAACTGTTGGTCGAGATGACCGAAGCGCAGTCGTTTGGACTGCTTGTCGATTCTCGTTCCGCAGAACGGTATCGTGGTGAGACGGAGCCAATCGATCCTGTTGCCGGTCATATTCCGAGCGCGGTCAACTTTTTTCATAGGGCAGCTGTTGACGGCGACGGCCGTTTTCTGCCGCCGGTTGTTCTGCGCAGGGAATTCGAGCGGCTTCTCGGCGATCTGCCTGCCGAAGAAACAGTGTTCTACTGCGGCTCCGGGGTTACTGCGTGCAACAACCTGCTGGCGTTGGTTTACGCTGTTTTGGGTGACGGGCGCCTCTACGCTGGTTCGTGGAGTGAATGGTGCGCTGTGCCCGGTAATCGCGTAGCGTTGGGTTGAGCGAGTGGGTAGTTTCTCTAGTTGTGGACATCCTACGTGAGAAACTCTACAGGATGCATTGGCGTCTTTGGCGCGGTCACGTATGGCATGGCGACAGGGCCTGATTCTGGCGTAAGAAAATGAATCGCATTTGTCAACCGGCTGCGCCATTGTTATAATTTTTGCTTGTTCGCCACGCACTTTTGGTGCGTGTGTTTTATGGAGATTGCCGACGTAGCTCAGATGGTAGAGCACAGTACTCGTAATACTGGGGTCATCGGTTCGATTCCGATCGTCGGCTCCTCAACTGAAAGGCTTTGGTGCCTCGCGCCAAAGCCTTTTGTTTGTCTACTGGGACTGTGGTATGTTTGCCCTCATGGAGCAGGAGATGACCCTTTAAGATGCTGGATCAGAAACCGATTGTTTTTGGAGTTGCAGGCGGCACCGCCTCTGGTAAGACCACGGTTGCTACGACCATTCTAGATGCAGTCGGCGCTGCGAAAGTCGCCTACCTGCCTCATGATGCCTACTACAAGGACCGTCCCGATCTTTCGCTAGATGAGCGCGCCGGCCTCAATTACGATCATCCAAATTCGCTTGAGACGAAACTGCTAGTTAAGCATATTGATAAGCTGCTCGATGGCGAGGCAGTCCAGGTGCCCGTTTATGATTTCACCGGACACCGGCGTACAGAGGAAACGCTCTTGGTGGAGCCCTGCCCGATCATCCTCGTTGATGGCATACTCATCTTCACAAAGCGCCGCCTTCGCGAGCTCATGGATATCAGAGTATTTGTTGACACCGATTCAGATGTGCGCTTCATTCGCCGTATGAATCGAGATATCAACGAACGCGGCCGTTCGCTTGATTCAGTCGTGGCGCAGTATCTCGATACCGTTAGACCGATGCATCTAAAGTTTGTTGAACCTAGTAAACGATTTGCCGACGTCATCATACCCGGTGGGGGATTGAATCGTGTCGCCATTGACATGGTTGTGTCACGGCTCAACGTCATGCTCAATCAACAGGAATCGTTGTGAAGCTTGCCATCCGATAGGCGGCCTGAGTTTCTTGCAGCTGCCAAGCAGCGAGCGCTGTGGTTCACCGGATTCGCCAACGCTGACATTCGCGGTATGGTAATCGGCCGGAAATCCAGTTCTTGAAGGCGAATTAATGGCTGTCACATTTGCGCATATCGTCAATCCGCTGATGGCTGACGCGTCCTCGGATCTTTTCATCGCTCAACCGATCACTTTTGAGACAATGCGCCGCGCGCAGGCTCTTGCTGCCCCTGATCCTGACGTAGCGCTCTTTTCCGCACAGTATCGTGAAGACCGGCCTGTCGTCCCCCCTTTCTTCGAACAGACACCGGATTTGGATCGCTCCGTCCTGGATGTAGGAGAATTTAAGGTCCGGCGAAAACTGCCGCTGCTAAGGGATATTCTGGATCGCCTCTATGAAGCATCCGACGCCGACTATTTCGTTTACACGAATGTGGACATTGCCCTTCAGTCTGAGTTCTACCGGGCAGTTGATGGATTTATTAAATCTGGTTGTGATGCGTTTGTCATCAACCGCCGCACCATTCCTGATACTTTCACCACGGTTGAACAGCTGGACGCGATGTATGCGCATCCAGGGGTCTCTCATCGCGGATGGGACTGCTTCATCTTCCCGCGCGACAGCTACCACCATTTTGAGTTGTTTGATGTTTGTCTGGGGGCCGGCCGGGTAGGGCTTGCGCTTCTGGCAAACCTTGTGGCCTTATCTTCGCACTTCAGAGAACTGGGCGATGAACACTTGACGTTTCACATCGGTGATGCCCGGCACTGGCTGCGCAAAGAGTATGCAGAGTATGACGCGCATAACACCCTGCAGCTTACTCGGATTCTGTCCGCTCTTGAAACTAAGCACGGACCATTCTCACCTGAATCGATTCCCGGCTCCTTTCTAGGGCGCAGACGAGCATTTGGTAGGTTCTATGATCACTGGTCGCGGTATGGCTATCTGCCGCTACCTGTTTCCCAGTTTCTCAATCGCGTCGCCGGAAGGCGTGATGATAAGGAATAACTTGAATTGGCGCGCCGTTCCGCAAACACAAATGGCCTCCGCTGAACGACGCGCAGACAAAGGCGCGGTCGATCGTCTATGAGACTTATATTCTTAACGTCCAGACTTCCATTTCCACCTGACCGTGGCGATCGCGTCCGCACCTACAGCTTTCTACGCCATTTTTCTCGTGAGCATGACATCACGTTGCTTTCTTTCATCGCCAACGACAATGAACGATTGCTGGCGAAAGAGCTGGCGCCCTACTGTGAAGAAATGCACCTCGTGCGCCTGCCAAGGTGGAAATCTGCGCTGAGCGCTGCGCTCAACGGCTGGCGGGATGTACCGCTGCAGACGCTCTATTATCGTTCGCGCCAGATGGCGGCGGTCATTGATCATCTGCTTGCTTCCCGCCCAATTGATGCGGCCTACGTGCATCTCTTTCGTATGGCTCCGTACCTGGAGAACCGCCCGGAACTGTACCGCATCCTGGATTTCACTGACCTGATTTCATACGAACTGCGAACGTCACTGCCTTATCAGTCTACACTGTGGCGATCCCTTTATCGTTTGGAAGAACCGCGGATCGCCCGCTACGAGAAGGCTGTTGGTGCGCAGTTTAATGAGGTGTGGTTTATCAGTGAACGTGATCGTGAGCTGTATGGGCAGAGTGAACAACAGGTGCGGCAGCAGGTTATACCTAACAGCATCGATGAGGTGCTTCTAATGGTTGACCCGCAAGGGATTGATTCTTCGAAATTGCTCTTTGTTGGTCACCTGGAGGTCAATCACAATGTTGATGCTGCCAGATACCTGGCCCGCGAAATCATGCCCTTGATCCGGAGTGAAATACCTGACTGCGAACTGCAAATTGTTGGAGCAGGCGACAAAGGCAGGGTTGCCGATCTGGATAATCTTCCGGGCGTAAGTGTGCTTGGGTTCGTACCTGACCTAAGATCAGTTTTTGTAGAGTGTGCGATTTCCGTGGCGCCGCTGCGCTTCTCAGCAGGGATTCAGGTGAAGGTCGTTCAGGCGATGGCCGCTGGCCTGCCGGTCGTAACGACAGGTGCCGTCTGCATGGGAGTAGGCGCTGAACCCGGGCGCGACTTGCTCGTGGCGGATGACGCCCACGATTTCGCCGGGCAGGTCATTCGCCTTCTGCAGGACCGGCAGCTGCGACGGCAAATAGGAGCGGCCGGGCGAGACTTTGTCCGGATCCAATTTACCTCGCAGGCGGCCGTCGAACGGCTGCGCGATATTGAACGCACGGTTGGCGGACCAACCACGATCTAGGACGCTGGCAGGAGATGGTACTTCTGCTATGCTTGTACGCTGACTAAGTGCTGCACTAATCTAGAAGGTGAAGGTTGTCAACGCATGACCTCAAAACTTTCGCGTTTCTGTGATGGTATTCTGGAGGCGGGGTGGTTGGTTGCTCTGATCAGCATCCCTCTCTTTTTCAATATCCACTCGGAACGTGTATTCGAACCAGACAAAGTAGCCATCCTGCGGTCGGTTGCCGTCCTCATGTTCTTCACCTGGCTGGTCAGATTTATCGATCAGCGCGGTTGGCGAGCGTGGCAGAAACTGCGCTGGCGGCACGAAGAATCTATCTGGCGAATACCATTCCTTGTCCCGATTCTGGCGCTCGTAATTGTCTATCTGTTGGCGACCCTGTTTTCCATTACGCCGCGTGTCAGTTGGGCTGGATCCTACCAGCGACTGCAGGGCACCTACACGACGTTGGCCTATATCGTCTTCTTTGCTGCCGCCGTATCAACCATGCGCAAGCGCGTTGAGGTAAGCCGGGTCCCAACTGCCGTTATTGTTACCAGCATCCCCGTCGCCTTCTACGGGCTCTTGCAGCACTTTGGCCTCGATCCCCTCCCTTGGGGTGGCGACGTGATCAACCGTGTTGCCGGGCACATGGGCAACGCGATCTTCATCGCTGCCTATCTAATCATGGCGGTTCCGGTGACCTTAGGTCGCATCATCGACGCCTTCACAAACATACTCGGTGATGATGAATTCGCATACGCTGATGTGATCCGTTCGGCAATCTACATCTTTGCCCTGGCTATTCAACTGCTGGCTATCTACTGGTCCGGCAGCCGAGGGCCCCTTATCGGTCTTGCCACAGCACTCTTTTCATTTGTGCTGCTGCTGCTCGTCGCCTTACGAAACTCGGCTGAGGAGAAAGGATCATTTCAGCCCAAAGATTTCCTCCTTGCCCTGGCAATGATTGTCCCGCCTTTTGTAGCATTGCTGGTGAGCGGCGCCTTGGCGAGTGCGACCTCTCCAGCCATCTCGTTCGCAGTTTTTCTTGGCGGCATATTTCTTTCAGTTGGCCTGATGCTTGTGCTGGTCGTATTGAGACGAGGCTGGAAGTGGCTGTGGTTGAGCTGGCTGCTGCTGACAACCATGGTGGCCGCATGGATGCTGCTTTTTAATTTACCCGCACCTACATTGACCCGGCTGGCAGATTCGCCTGTAGTCGGCAGCGTATTCGAAGCGCAAACAGAATGGAAGGAACTTCCCAACGTGGGTTCGTACGGCCGGATACTCGATCCCTCGCAGACCACCGGCAGGGAAAAGAGCAACCGCGTGCGCGTCCTCATTTGGGAAGGCGTCGTCGAACTGATTTCACCACACAGCCCGCTCACCTATCCGGATGGCAGTACAGATAGCTTCAATTTCTGGCGACCACTAATCGGCTACGGCCCTGAATCAATGTACGTCGCCTTCAATCGCTTCTACCCGCCGGAACTGGCGACCGTAGAAGCACGGAACGCCTCTCCCGATCGATCCCACAATGAGACCTTCGATGCATTGGTAATTACTGGACTGGCGGGGTTCGTCGCCTGGCAGGCGCTGTATCTCAGCGTCTTTTACTATGGATTTAGGTACCTTGGCGTGGTGCGTTCGCGGAGAGATAGCAGGGTGTTGGTTGGCGCCTGGGTAGGCGGCGCACTGGCCGGCGCCGTGTTGAGTCTCGCCGTGTTTGATCCTGTCTATCTGGGAGTCGCCATACCAACCGGCACAATCCTCGGCCTAATCATCTACCTTTTCTATTATGCCTTATTCTCCCGCAGTGGGACGCAGCCAGGTGATCATCGCGTGCAGTTGTCAGCCTTTCAGACGGACCATCTGCTGGTGAACGCTCTATTGGCCGCCGTGCTGGCCCATTACGTTGAAGTACATTTCGGAATCGCCATTGCCGCTACGCGCTTACACTTCTTTATGTTCGCTGCCCTCATGTATATTGTCGCCTACAAGCTGCCCCAGGCATCATTTGTGCAAGAGCGCGGTAAGAGCGCGCTGCAGCGAACAGAGAAACTTGGACATGAGCAGATGTGGGGGCCGCTGGTGGCCTGGACATTCCTACTTGCGCTTGCTGTCGGAACGTTAGGTTTTGATTTCATTAACTATGTCCTGCCGCAGGACAAGCTGATTGAAACGGGAGCGGACCTACTAGCCAGGGATATTTTCAACCAATCATTATTCGTCAATGCGCAGCGAGACTTCCTGGAGTCCCCATTCATTTACTTGATGATCATACTGAGCTGGATTCTTGGCGTCCTGATTATTCTCAGCGAGATGATTCGTCAGGGGGTTCTTTCAGTTCGCATGCCTTCCATGGCGCCCCTGGCGCCAACACGTCAGAAAGTGGCCGCGGTCGGATTCCTCTTGTTGGGGCTGTTTGGCCTTGCGCAGCGATTCTTGGGCGCATCTCCTCAGGGCCCGTCAGCGATTCTCGGCCGCAGCCTGTTTCTGCTGACGGCCGTTGCTTGTCTTTGGGTGGCATGGAGCCTCTTCCGCGACGCCGGCAGCGGCCGTGTCGCCGGCCTGGTGGCTGCATTAGCGGGTCTAATCTTGACGCTGCCGCTCGCGGTATCCGGTTCATGGTTTTCCGCTTTGATCCTGGCGATATTTTGCGCTGCCCTGCTGGTTGCCCTCTGGGATCAGGCGTTCAAGCCCATTCTGCTGCCACCCGTTCTGTTTGCTTTGGCATCGTTGGCCATTGGGCTGCTCTACACCTATTTTCAAGCAGTCCTGCTGCGTGAAGCGCTGCTCTATCTGATATTCTTGCAGGGGATTGAACCAATATCAAGTCTGTTTGCGCTCTTTTTCCGTCCGGACGCCGCGGTCTCATCAATTGAGCAGGCGCGCTTGCTGGAGGCCGGCCAGGCGATGCGCTTTGTTTCCGTTTATTATCTTTTCCTGTTCCTTATGCTTTTGCTGGCCGGCCTCGGTTTGGTTCGTCGTTCAATGGCTGTCGCTCGATCTCGCGGGCGTGTTGCTGCCTACGCCGGCGCCGTGGTGGGGCTGCTGCTCGTATTCTTCATCGTGGCGCAGACGAATATGCGGCCGGTACAGGCAGATGTTGTCTTCAAACGAGGTCGGCCTTTCGACGGCCAGGCGATGCAAAGCCAAGATCCTCTTCTCTGGGATGTCGCCATCGGTGTCTATGAAGAAGCGCTTAATCTTGCGCCCCTAGAAGACTACTACTATCTGTTTCTGGGTCGCGCCTATCTGGAGCGTTCAGCCTTGGCCTCCACAAGAGAAGAGCAGCAGGTGCTGCTCAATGTGGCCGAACAGCGTTTGTTGGAGGCGCGTCAGTTGAACCCGCTTAATACGGACCACTCGGCTAACCTGGCAAGGCTGAATACCCGTTGGGCGGTCGCGAGCGACGATCCCGAATCGCAGGAGTACTATCTCGACCAGGCGGAATCATATTACCTGGATGCGCTCAGTTCCAGTCCACAGAATTCTGTTATCAGAAATGAATTTGCCCGTCTTTCCTTTGATTTGCGCCGGGACTGCGATTTGGCTGCTGATATTTTCAGGCAATCCCTGGCGATAGATCCTTTCTTCACAGACACTTATTTTGGTTTCGCCGATGTATTGGCCGTGTGTGCCGGCGCGCAAACAGATGCGGCTGCGGCCCAGGCGCTGTATGAATCGGCGATAACGAGCCTCGATGCCGGCCTAAGCCTTCAGCCACGGCAGGTGCGCGGTTGGATTCAGGCCGGCCAGATCAATCAGCGCCTTGCAAGGTTTGATGAAGCACTCATCGCACTTGAAAAGGCGAGAGACCTCAACGAGAGTGCGGGCCGTCCAAACTGGAATGTAGACTATTTGGAGGCGGACGTTTATCGAGAGATGGGAGACCTAGCCAGCGCGCGAGCGATGGCTGAGCAAGCGCTGCTATCCGCTCCGGCGGATATCGCTGGGCAAATCCAATCGTTTCTCGATACCCTGGAATAGTACCGTAAGATGGAAAGCTGCCGCTATGTTTTGTTTCCTGTCAAACACTGATTGATCATGCGGGCCTTCATCGCGATCTTCCTTGTAGCCCTGACCGTAACGGCCGTTGGCACGCCGCAGGTCAGGCGTTTCGCTGTCAATATCGGCTTCGTCGATGAACCACAGGAGCGTAAGCTGCAGCTGCAGCCGATCCCGCTGCTAGGAGGTCTAGCAATCATAGGCGGTATGCTGCTGGCGATCATGCTGGTCTTCTATCTCTATTTGGGACGCTTACCCCGCGTGGTTAGCGGAGTGCTGCTGGCAAGCGCTGTTGTGGCCGCCGTGGGTTTGATTGATGATCGCCTGGGGCTGCCGGCGTGGGCAAAACTTGCAAGCCAGCTGCTGGCGACGGTTATTCTGATCTATTTTGGGATCTATGTTCAACTACCACTCCCCGCCGTCCTCAACTATACGATGACGTTTCTCTGGTTGGCCGGGATCAGCAACGCGGTCAATTTCCTGGATAATATGGATGGGCTGAGCGCGGGCGTAAGTGCCGTTGCCGCAGCCTTTATCTTGCTGCTGGCCACTGTTCACGATCAATTCCTGGTCGCCGGCCTGGCAGCCGCTCTTCTTGGAGCCTGCCTCGGTTTCCTCCGCTATAATTTCTACCCGGCCAAGATATACATGGGTGACGCCGGATCGTTGTTTCTCGGTTTCATTCTCGCCGTATTGGCAATGCAGCTGCGCTTCCCGGAGAATAGCAATTTCGTCACCTGGATGGTGCCCGTGTTCATTCTTGGTTTGCCCATTTTTGACATGCTGCTCGTCATTTTCTCGCGGCTTCGTCGCGGTGTCAGCCCGGGCACCGCCGGTCTTGATCATGTCAGTCATCGAACGGTGGCGCGTGGTTTTTCGCAGCGTGAAGCAGTATTGATACTCTACTTGATCGCCGGCACGCTTGGCATGGTTGCTGTGTTCATAACCCAGGCCACGATCGCCGAAGGGTACTTCATTGGCGCGGTCACGGCCTTTCTGGGGATTACTGCTGTCTGGTACCTTGATCGGGAATACGCTGCGGGCGCCGATGTGTCTGAGTGACGAGTACGGTCTATTCCCTACTAGCAGCGTGCAGCGAAGTAATTGCCGACAGGGGCGCGAAGCTGCCGGTTTGATTTGGAGATGTTTACGCCGCCGGCAAAACAATCCTTGATGAGCCATACCCGATAATCGGTGTCGGGTTCGAGTAGATCCTGACTAATGTTGTACTGAGTTATCTTGTAGGTCGTTTGCGCCGCCGTTCGTTTCCAGATCGGGTATGTTTTCGTCTTTGACATTGCCTCGAGTAAGGCCCCAGAGGAATATTAACAGTACAAGAAAACCCAAAGCCAAGGGAACCCAGATCGGTGAAGAACTTACCTGCTTAACCGGTTCCGAAAAACTCCATAGCGAAGCAAAATAGAAGATTGAATGCATAGATTGCCGCTCCTTGCCAACCGTGAAGAGTTATGCTCAACAGGTCAGGATAGTATCCCACTCACCATATTCAGGCAATGCGCATGGCGGCGGAAAAACGCATCAAATGTTCTATGGACACATAGTTTAGCGTATGGTACTATGGTACTCCATAGCAATAAGCTGCACATCTAATTAGCGATTGAACGATATAAGGAGGGTTGGATGGTAGCACGCACCAGAGTAAGTGAGCAGGTTGATGCGCTCAAATTGGGTGCCACAAGGTATGAGCTCCAGGCATTGGCAGTATTCGATGAAGCGCAGCGAGCAGCTGCTCTGATCCCCATCACCGAATTTCAGGACGTTTTTACTGCTGCGCCCGAAATGGAGTATCATCATCGCTATGTACAGTCAATTCTGACCTGGGTTTGGTACGAGGTCAATGAAAATGGCGTGGCGCTGGATCATCTCCCCGACGTACTTCAAGGTTTCTATACAACCTTCGAGGAGCGTTTTGCCGGCTACTGGATGTAGTAGGCATTAATAGAAGACTCTGGCGGCAGCTGGTCAGAACTAGGCCAGGCTGTGAATCGTCTCAAACTTCCAGCTCTTGAGCCGTGAGCTGGTTCTTCTCGTTTCTCTTTCTTCTTCGCAGTATTACCGGTTTCCCAATGGCAAGCCGTTCGAGTTGTTCGGCGACCTCGGAACAGGCATTGCATTGAAAATAAACTCGATCCTCTTGCTCCACCATGAAGATCAATCCGCCACATTGAGGGTGCTTGAATGCTGTCGCTGTCGCTGCTGCACCAGATTCCAAACTCATGCTACTCCAGTAAACCCGGCCCTAGAAGAAACCGCCCAAGCACATCTAGATGTTAGGGCGGTCCATGGCACAAGATGATCCTAATTATCACCTAGTTGCGTTCTGACCAACGGATAGATCCGCTGAATGGTGACAAAAGGCGGAGAGGGCGGGATTCGAACCCGCGACCCCTTGCGGAGTACACGATTTCCAGTCGTGCGCACTAGACCAACTATGCGACCTCTCCTGAATGACGAATTATAACAATCAGCGAACATGGTGCCAACAATGCGCGCAGCCTGCTTAAGAAGACTCATCTGTGATTGTGCTGTGAGACATGGAGCCGGAACTGCATGCTATTCGCAGTGGCTTGTTCTGGCCGTGAGAAGCAAACTTAATGGTAGCTGAAGAATCACCGCTAATGCGGCGCCGCCAATTAGAATGATTGTGGTTCCGATATTATCTGAAAATAGACTGCGGCCGAGCGCAGGCTGGATCACCATGCCGTTTCCAAGGAATTACCCATATGTTGAAGAAGATGTTGTCTCGTCGTGAAGAGCAAAAGAACGCAATTGAAGCAGGTCGTCTGCCGCCTGGCCAATCACTGACAAATAAGTTTCCGGTGCTGCACTACGGCCCAGTTCCCAAAGCTGACCTGACGGCCTGGGATTTTCGTGTGTTTGGCCTTGTGCAGACAGAAAGAAAGTGGGATTGGGAATCATTCAATGCGCTTCCACGCACCAAGATCCGGTTGGATATTCACTGTGTGACCCGCTGGTCGAAGCTGGACACGGACTGGGAGGGCGTTTCTGTGTCGACGCTGGTACGCGAAGGATTAATCGAACCTCTGCCTGAAGCCAGATACATTATTCAACACTGCGAGTTTGGATATACAACCAATACGCCGCTGGAGACAGCCCTGCAGGACAACTTCTTGCTGGCCACACATTATGCGGGCAAGCCGCTTACAGCGGATCACGGTTTTCCGCTGCGCGCCGTGATTGGTAGTTTTGACGATCGCAGTGAAAAGTCAACCGCCTATTTCTGGAAGGGTGGCAAGTGGCTGCGTGGGCTTGAATTTCGCGCTGATGATCAGCCAGGATTCTGGGAAAAATCAGGCTATCACAATGATGCGGATCCGTGGCAAGAGGAACGATTTGCAAGGGGCAGGTAGGCAAAGACAAGAAATAATCATGGGCCGGTCTCACCGGCCCATGATCTGTCTGCTAGGTGTGTTCCCCGATTTTCACGTTCAGCGTTTGAACTTCACCGCCGCGAACGATTGCTACCGGGATCTTTTCATCAATATCTGACTGCATCAACTCAGCCAATAGATCGTCATGGCGACTTACCAGCGTTGACCCGATCTTTACGATAGTGTCGCCAATGGTCAGTCCGGCTTGTTCCGCCGGGCTCCCTGGCTCAACCGCCACAATGAGCAGCCCGCTTTTCTGACCCAACGCTTTCTGCACCGCATCCTGTAGACGTACGACTTGCGTGCTGACGCCGAGATATCCGCGGCGCACACGGCCGTGCTGCAGCAGGGCGTTGATGACCCTCTTCAACGTGGAAACTGGCAGGGTGACGCTGACCCCGTGCATGAGCGCCGAAGAATTCAGCCCGACCAGTGCGCCCCCGGCGGTCACCAAGGGTCCACCCGAGAAACCCGGGTACATGAGTACATCCGTCTGGATGAACTTGTCGGCCTGTCCACCATGTCTTGTTCGCCAACCCGGTCCCACGGCACTAACTATGCCCAGCGTCGCCTGTACGGACTTGCCGGGGCGAGCGAGTGCCATCACCAGATTGCCTACCTTGACATCCGCTGCCGCAGCTTCTTCTAGAGGGATCATCTGGATATCGTCAACTCTCAACAGCGCCAGATCTGTCGATGGATCGCGGGCGACCAGTTCAGCGGACGTCACCGTGCCATCGGCCAATCCAACCTTGATCTTGTTGTCCCGTTTCAGAATATGATGCGCGGTCACGATCAATCCATCTTCTGACCAGGCGAAACCAGAAGCGGGAAATCGCCTGCGGGCTTCAACACGCACCACAGCCGCGCCGGTTCTCTCAACCACGTTTCCCATGCCTTGCGACAAGTCCACTAGTGTCGACATAATCACTCCTTACGCTAATTCATCGCTTGCTTGAACCGGCTGCTCGATTGTGAACAGCCACCATATCAGGATAGCACAGCGTTCCTTGATTGACTTCCGCACTACGGTCAGGGGCGTACCTGGAAGAATGGGCAGGGCGACAAGTCGTTAGAGCAGTATGAAGCCGAGCCGTGTAGCCACAACGACCGCTTCCGTGCGGCTTTGTGCCCCGAATTTATTAAGAATGGCATTGACGTGGAACTTAACGGTGTGCTCGCTAATGTCAAGCATATTGGCGATGGCGCGATTCGTCAGGCCTTCCGCCAACAGCTGCAGGACCTCCAATTCACGGGAAGTCGGCGCGATTTCCAGATCATCAGGTCGCCTGGGCGGGGTGGGCAGCAGCAAGGAGGAGACCGACGGGTCGAGCACAATCAGGCCGTTTATGGCCGCTTGCAGCGTGCTGAGCATCGTTTCGATGTTTGCTTCCCTGGACAGGATTGCTCGACTACCGGCGTTCCACGCTTCAGTGGCCTGATCATGATCTGCAACCAAGGTGACAACGGGGCGATCAATACGTTGAAAATCAAGGGATTCTAGATTGCCCGAATCCCATCCCATATCCCACAAAATCAGATCCGAATCAAGAAGCTCCGATTCCTCCGCGTCGGGCGAAAGGAACTCGGCCGGACCAGCTACAGAACGTACGTCGCATCCCTTGGCGTCTTCAAAAAGAAAGGCCAGGCTTGAGCGTACCAGGGGATCTGCGGCAACGATCAACAGCGTGATGGAAAATTGCATGCATGAAGCGTAGCATCATTCCCTTAACAACCGGTTAGATTATGGCTTTGTCAAGACGATCTGGTATGACATAGGTCTGAAATCGAACTCTGCCACGCGGATTCCATACATGCCGCCATCAACCAGCGTATAGGTCTCCAAAGATTCGGCCTCGCCTTCTCCCGTATCATCGAGCGTAAGCATTCTCGCGCCGCTTGGATCATACAGTTCGATGTAGGGATCACTGCCACTGTCCGGCGTTACGGTGAAACTGACGCTTTCGCCGCTCACTGCGTTGAAGAACCAGAACTGATCCGTATCTGCCGGTAGCGTGTCGCTTTTTGTTGCATTATTTACAAGCGTGCCGCGAAAGACGAAACTGTAGGACTCCTGATCCATGAACATGAGCGCGTAATCCGTTTCGATTCCTTGTTCGGTTTTAATCAGCAAATCGTATATCCCCGGTTCAGCGATATTGAGATCTTTGATAGTTTCCACTTCGCCGACGGGGGTGAGGTTTTGGTTGTTGACAAGTGCAGTGCCATTGCTGTCCAGGACGGAAAGTATGATGTTTGCCATGCCGCCCGGAGCAACGGTAATGGTGATCATATCGCCTGCAATTAGATCCAGCGTCCAGCGATCAGTTGCACCGGCGCTGAGCATATCGATGATCAAGTCCTCTGGATCGAGCGCGCCTTTTTCGCCTGGTGTTGAGCCTGAAGGGGTAGCCGAAGCGCCGGGATCGGCGGTAGCGGTCGCCTGGCCTGTGCCATCCGGCGTCGCAGTGGGCGACCCGGCGACCGGCACGGTTGCTGTCAGACCCGCGTCCGGCGTGGGTGTAAAGCTGGCGCCGCCGGCTGTTGCCGATGGAAGGGGAGTGAAAGTAGCGGTCACTGCCTCTCCCGGTGTAGCCGGCACTATCTGCGGCGTGACTGATGGCACGGCCGTCGCCGCTGCCGTCTCGGTTGGCAAGGCAATCGTCGTAGCGGTCGCCTGCACCCCATCATCTGCCGGGAGTTCCACGATTGCGGTCGCGATTGCAGCTCCCGTGTCTCCGGGTGAGTCCTGCGGATCCACATTGGCGGTCGCCTGCGCACGGACAAGCGGGTGTGGATCGAGGATCTGATCGGCGGACAGATACCAGATAGTTTGGTCGTTTAGAAAGGGCTCGCACCCCAAGGGGCCCTCAAACCTGAGCCAGCGACCCTCGACGGTGATAAGTTGATCTTCTTCCAACAGCGATCGCAGTTGTTCATCCATGCCGGACGCATTGGCCAGAAAGCCATCAGATTCGAGTCCCCATGTTGCAGGAGATGGAACCGCTTCCCCTTGACAAGCAAGCAGAGGCAGTCGGCGGAAATGGCCGGTAAGATGCAGCGTGGCCCCGACATAGAAATCAGGATTTGCCGCCAGGTTGTCCAATGTGATTGGGATTGGTGCTGCAGTCGTAACCCGTTGGGATCGTACCTCTTTGGGGAAGGGCGTTGGTGTCGGTTGGACCTCGCGATCTACTGCACGGCAGGCAGACAGCAGCAGCCCCATGAGGAGAACTGGCAGCAAACCTGCCCTTGTCATATCGATCACCGAGGCACGACCATGTCTTATGCGCATCTCGACATAGTTTACCAGATTCAAAGAGCAACGATAATGATATTCAACTGAGTGTAGCTCTTTTATGTCACGTAGGTGGTTGGGGTCGAATCGACCGCAGCCCGTGCTGCCGTACAAGACAACTGATCACAGGCCAATAACGATTGGCCTATCCCGGCTAGTAGGTTCCTCAGATCAGCTCGCGGCCACATGCGGCGGCGACTGGACGCACTGCGGAATAGAATGCTGGCAGCATTGATATCGGCAGGGATTGACGGCCGTCCGAAAGCGCTGACTGCGGATCGGGATGAATCTCAACCAGAAGCCCATCAGCGCCGGCTCCCATAGCTGCGCGCGCAACCGGGATTACCAGCTCAGATCTTCCTGTGGCGTGACTGGGATCGGCGATAACCGGGTAGGTGCTCATCTGCTTTGCCAATGCAATCGCGTTGGTGTCCAATGTATTGCGCGTTGCCGTATCGAATGTACGAATGCCACGCTCACACAGCAAGATGCGCCGGTTTCCACGGCTTGCGATGTGGTCCGCGGCGGCGAACCACTCATCAATAGTGGCCATGTAGCCGCGCTTGAGCAGCACAGGCATATCAAGCTCACCGACCGCCCACAGAAGTGGATAATGCTGCATATTGCGGCTCCCGATCTGAATGATGTCAGCCAGTTCGGCGACAAGGGGCACGTGTTCAACGGCGAGCGCCTCAGTAATAACCAGCAGGTCAAACTCGTCAGCCACGGTGCGCAGAATCTCCAGTCCCTGAAGACCGAGCCCCTGGAACGTATTGGGCGAGGTGCGCGGCTTATAGGCTCCGCCACGCAGTACGCGTCCGCCGGCCACGGCTATGGCTTCAGCGGTTATTCTGGTCTGCGCATAGCTTTCAACAGAACAAGGACCGGCCATCATAATTGCCTGTTGGCCGCCTACCAACAGGCCGGCTCCAATGTCTACAGGAATTGTCGCGCCCTGTTGGTAACCAGCATCATATCTTGATTGTGTTTGTATCATAGAAACCATAGTGTGATGAGCCCTGAATAATGGAATTATAGTAAATTTTGAGTTTAAGGAAACACCTATAAGATCCTGTTCATTGCTACTGGCAGTGCTGTTGATTATAGACTGCGATAGTTAGAAGAAGATTGGACTGACTGTTCTGACGGCTGGAATGATGCGATGAACTATAAGTTAATCCTATTGATGGGCCTCTTATCAATATTCACAGCCTGTGCTGTTGCTGAGAGTCCGCCAGGGGAACTGGAGGCGGTGCGCAGCGCAGCAGAGGAGATACCTCAGGGAACAGATACGTCCCCGGCGCCAAACAGCGAACCGGCCACCAATGAGCCGCCACCGTCACCCTCACCGCTGCCCACGGTAACAGCTTCGCAGGTCGTGACCGCAGAATCGACTAGTTTTACGGCGTATGATGACCGTGTTCGCATCATCGGCCGTTTCGATGCTGCCAATCCGCAGAAGCTGGCATTTGACTGGTCTGCCGTCGCGATCGAATTCACGTTTAGCGGGACCTCTTTGACCATCTATCTTGAAGACGGCCGTAACAGCTATAACGTGAGTGTCGACGAACAGCAGCAGATACTGAAGACGGAACCGGGCCAAGAGGCATATCTGATCGCTGATGATCTGCCGCCGGGGGAGCACACCGTCAGAATTGCCAAGCGTACAGAAGCGTACGTTGGTGCGGCCGTCTTCAAGGGCGGCCAGATAGAAGGTGGCGCTTTGGGACAGCTTTCCCCTCCACCACAGCGCAGCCTGGAATTCATCGGCGACTCAATTACGACCGGATATGGCAACGAGGGAGAATCCCCGGACTGCTGGTTTACACCTGACTCGCAAAATGCGGAAAAAACTTATGCGGCGATGATAGGGAATGAGCTGGATGCGCAGGTTGCGCTGATCGCTCTCTCTGGCCTGGGTGTTGTTCGCAATCTGCGAGAAGAGAGCGCCGTCTCCCCAGAAACCGCCGTTGCCTTCATCGATCGCGCGCTGGGTCTCAACCCGTCAATTGCTTGGCCGCCCGAGCAGGGAACGCCAGATGCTGTGGTAATCAACCTGGGGACGAACGATTATTCCTCTGTACCGTTTCCGGAGGATGAGGCGTTTATTGAAGCGTATGTCAGCCTGCTGCGAGCTGTGCGTGCGCGGTACGCGAAAACTCCGATATTCGCCGTTGCCGGTCCGTTGATGTTGGAACCAGCTCCCCGGGTAATCGAGTCGTCAGTCGAACGATTTCGCGCGGATGCCGGAGACGAGCTGGTGACTTACGTGCTGATCGAAGACAACCTGGAGCGTTCCGGGGAGGATTTCGGCTGTGACTGGCATCCGAACGTGAATGGCCATCAGAAAATCGCGGCGCAGTTGGCACCCATTGTTGCTGAACAACTTGGCTGGTGAGCGTCCTGCAGCCTCTGTCAATTGGATAGATTCAGGTATTCAGTATAATTCGCCCCAATGAATAATACCCAAGAGAGCAATGACGTTACTATTTGGATTGATGCAATGCGCCCGCGGACGCTTCCGCTTGCTATTGCCAGCATATTGATGGGCAGCGCTCTTGCCGCGTCACGCCCTCCGTTTAGCTGGACAATCACCTTGTTGGCCATCATAACGGCCGTTCTACTTCAGATCTTATCCAACTTAGCCAATGATTATGGAGACTGGCAGCATGGCGCCGACAGCGCGCAGCGCGAGGGGCCAAAGCGTGCGGTTCAAAGCGGCGCAGTTAGCTCGCGAACGATGCTTCTGGCAGTTGGTGCCAGCGCGCTTCTTTCAGCGCTTGCCGGACTGGCGCTGTTGTGGGTATCTTTCGGCTCAGAATCAAGCCAGCTCATCCTCATTTTTGTCTTGATCGGGGCTGCCGCGATTGTGGCTGCTGTCAGCTATACGGCTGGCTTCCGGCCTTACGGGTACGCCGGTCTGGGCGATGCTGCCGTCTTGATCTTCTTTGGCTGGGTTGCCGTGATGGGAACCTACTTCTTGCAAACCAAGAGACTCGATTGGGACATTCTGCTGCCCGCCACCAGCTGCGGCATGTTGGCTGTTGCCGTTTTGAATATCAACAACATACGTGACCGGCGATCCGACCGGCTGGCTGGAAAGAATACAATTCCTGTTCGCTATGGCTTGCGGGCAGCGCGTGTCTACCACTGGATACTTCTGCTTGGGGCGGTGGTTCTGTCCGTAGCCTACGTACTACAGAACTACTATTCGCCGTGGCAGTTCCTATTTCTATTGACTGTCCCCCTTCTGATTCGCAACGGGCTGCTCGTCTGGCGTACGTCATCTCCGCAGGAGCTCAACCCCATGTTGAAACAGATGTCGATTACGACGCTGTTGTTCGTGCTTATCTTCAGTATCGGTCAAGTGTTGTAGGACAAATGGGACAGCCTGGTTTCATCGCTGCTCGAACGCAGAGGCCTAGCCGGCCTCCTTCAGAAAATCGGACACGACTTCGGAAAACTCATCTGGCTGCTCGAAATGAGTATTATGACCGGCGCCGGCCATCAGACCCAATTCAGCTCGGGGCATAAGTCCGGCCATCTCGGCGTTTATCTGGACATACTTTGTATCGATACCGCCGCACAGCAGCAGGGTTGGCCTTGAATTGGCTGCTAATCCATTCCACAGCGAAGGCTGGCTACCTGTACCCATACCGCGCAGGCTGTTGGCCAGACCCAGCGCGCTGTTCTGCAATCTCTGTTTTCGCAGATTCGTCTGTCTTCGCCGGGGAACGGCGGATTGGCTGGCGAACAGCGGCAGTCGTTCCCACTGATCTATAAAACCGTCTACGCCTTCACGTTCAATGCTGTCTGCCAGGTCGTAATCCCACTGCCGTCGGAGTTTGCGTTCGTGGACACCGGCGATTCCTGGTGACGCGCTCTCGAGCAGCAGTGTCTTGATAATCTCCGGATACTGCTGAGCCAGATAAAGTGCCAGCCGGCCGCCCATTGAATAGCCCAGCAGGGAGATCGTCTGCAGATCAAGACGCTCAACAATCGCAAGAACATCGCTGGCGGCGTGTTGAATTGAATAGCGGACCGGCTGCTGCGGGCATTCACTCTTCCCGTGTCCGAGCAAATCTATCGAAATGATGTCATATTGGGATGCGAGTGTCTCCGCAAGCGTGGCCCAGGAAAGCGAAGAACCTGTAAATCCGTGCAGGAGCACAAGCGGCGGGCCGGCGCCCTGGCGGCGGTAGAAATAGCTGACGTCGTTGATCCTGATCGCGGGCATTACTATTGGCGGCGGCGATCGCGGCTGCTAATCAAGTCAGCAACTGCCCGGCGGTGTATCTTGCCTGACGCTGTTCTGGGCAGGTCTTGAACGATGAGCAGCTGGCGAGGAAGTTTATATCCGGCGAGCTGAGGGCGACAATGGTCCGCTAGTTCCTCAATTGAAACGGATCGGCACTCTTTTAGGACAACGACGGCTGTCACGCGCTGGCCCCATTCCTGATCAGTAACACCGACTACACAAGCGTCGAGCACGTCTGGATGCTGTTTGACGACTGACTCCACCTCGGCCGGGTACACATTTTCACCACCGCTGACGATAATATCGTCCCGCCGCTGCATGACCCAGAGATCCCCGTCATCGTCCAGATACCCAATATCCCGGGTGTGCAGCCAGCCGTCTTGAAGAGTTTTGGCGCTGCTCGCCTCATCTCGATCATAGCCCAACATGACGGTAGGTCCGCTGACGATAATCTCGCCGACTTCTCCGGCTGGAAGCGCACGGCCGTCTTCGGAAATGATGGCGACTTGCGTGAACAGCAGCGGCTTGCCGGCTGAGCCTGGTTTTCGGGCGACATCTTCGGGAGGCATGGTTGCCACCTGCGAGGCAGCTTCGGTCAACCCATAGGTGACGCTGACCGGGATGCCCAATTCACGGCATGCCGCGATCAACTCACCTGGGACGGCAGCGCCGCCCAGCAGCACCTGACGAAGTGATCCAGGCATTAGCCGCCCGTCGCGCGCGCGCAGTAAGCGGTGCAGCATTGTTGGCACGAGCGATACCAGCGTTGGCTGGCCTGTGTCCACGCTTTCGTTTACCAAATCCGCGTCAAAGCCGTCTTGAAGTTCAACAGCCGTGCCGTAGAGACAGGAGCGCAGCAGGATGGCCAGACCGCCAACATGATAGAGGGGTAGGCAGCACAGCCAGCGATCATCTGGTAGTACACCGAGACGATAGCCGGAAGCGACAGCGCTGTAGAAATGATTTGAGAAGGTGAGCATCGCTCCCTTCGGTTTTCCAGTCGTGCCTGAAGTAAAAACAATCGCCTGTACGCCATCGAGATCCAGCGGCGGGTCGGACTCATCGCCGTCGGCGGGACCGTCGGCAAGTAGATTGGCGCCAGAGACAAGCCGCACGCCTTGCAAGCCAATGGAACTTGCCTGATCGGCCGTAGCTTCGTCATAAACCAGCGTGGAGCAGGTGGCCTGTTTCAACTGCCATGCCAGCTCATTTGCGGACAATCTGTTGTTAAGGGGAACTAGAATGACGCCGATGCGCGCTGCCGCATGAACCAGACAGACGAAGACCAGGTCATTGGGCAGCAGTGCCGCGACTCGCTCTCCTTTCTTCGTATAGGCCCGAAGGTTGTGAGCGAACGGTCCCACCAGCTCATCAAGCCGGCTGTAACTCCACTGCTGGTCACCGATAATCAGGGCAGTCGCCAGCGGCGTGGCCCGTGCCCGCGCCGCCAGCCAATCCCCGGAGTGCCCCGCGATCATATTACGGCCGCCAAGGGTACTGTTGGAAATCAGGATCCCGTTTTTCTAGGAAAGCGTTCTTTCCTTCACTGCCTTCTTCAGTCATGTAATAGAGCATGGTCGCGTCACCGGCCAAGACTTGCAGTCCAGTCTGCCCGTCTAGCTCCGCATTGAGTCCAGCCTTAACGAAGCGGATGGCGATAGGGCTCTTCTTCAATATTTCCTGCGCCCAGGTGATCCCTTCCTGCTCAAGCTGTTCCAGCGGCACGACGGTATTTACAAGACCCATCTCCAGCGCTTCCTGCGCGTTGTACTGGCGGCAGAGGAACCAAATCTCTCTCGCCTTTTTTTGGCCTACGATGCTGGCCAGATAACTTGACCCGAACCCGCCATCGAAGCTGCCCACAATGGGGCCTGTCTGACCGAAAACAGCGTTGTCGGCAGCAATCGTTAGATCGCTGACGACATGCAGCACATGACCGCCGCCAATCGCATATCCAGCGACCAGTGCGATCACTGGCTTGGGCATTGTACGCATAATGCGCTGTAGTTCGAGGACATTGAGGCGAGCGACGCCGCCCTTGTCAACGTAGCCCGCATACCCGCGCACCGATTGATCCCCCCCAGCGCAGAAAGCCCATTTTCCATCTTTAGGGGATGGGCCGTTTCCGGTGAGCAGAACGACGCCGATCTCGTTGTCCACCCACGCATCTCGAAACGCTTCGATCATTTCGTCAATTGTCTGCGGGCGGAACGCATTGCGAATTTCAGGCCTGTTGAAGGCGATGCGCGCCATTCCGTCCGCTTTCTGATAGGTAATGTCTTCATATTCCTTGACAGTTTGCCATTCACTCATTGAATTGCTCCTCATGAATATTGGTAAAAGTTGATCGTTTTGGTGAGAACCTCTTCTCTAGTCCCGGGGTGAGGCGCCGCTGATAAGTGCCTCAAGCTCGCTCCGTCGAATGTTGTCAATCCGTGCATCTGTCTTGACTTCTATCAGCCGCGTTATCACCGGATCTGGCGGTGAAGCTAGCAGCGCCGCCAACGCCTGCCGGCTGCTTGGGCAGTGATACGCCAGGTCGTATGTGCGGGCGATTGATGCCAGATCAAGGCCGTGCGGAACCTGGAACAAGTCGCGGAAAGGGGGGTCGAATTGGGTAATGGGCAGCCGCCGGAATATTCCCCCGCCATCATTGTTGAGCACCAGGAGAGTGATGCCGGCGCTGTTCATATGCTGCAGCGCCAGGAGTCCATTGCTGTCATGATAGAAGGTGACGTCGCCGGACAAGATCGTGACCGGACGGCCGAGAGCGGCTGCTATGCCAAGACCTGTTGAAATATTGCCGTCGATGCCGCTGGCGCCGCGATTGGCAAAGACCTGGATTGCTTTTTCAGTCGGTCGTGCGAATTGATCGACGTGGCGGATGGGCAGGCTGTTGCCGGCAAACAGCCCGCCGCCGTCCGGCAAATAATCGAAGAGGTCCGATACATAGGCGGCGTCAAAGACCATTTCATTCATGGTTTGAGCAAGCTTCACCCAGGTATCTGCTTCCAGGCGCATCCATTGATCGAGCCATGCAGAGCCGCGGGATGACGCCAACCGCTTCTCCAATGCCACACACAGTGCAAGCTCGTCAACCTGCAGGAAATGTGTGGTCCTATGATTTTCGTCCGCCCAGACGCCATTTTCGCGTACATGAATATGAAGCGACGTTTCACACTCGGCGAGGTAATTGTTGAGACGCTTTGAGGTAGGTGCGGCGCCGAACTGCAGGATCAATTTTGGTCGCGGACAATCATGAGCTACATTCAGGAACGTTTCATAGCCGCCGGCAATAGGATTGGAAACGACTTGCGGCCCAAATCTGAGTCCCGAGAGTGGATCGGCAAAAAGCGGGTAGCCGGATGCTCGTGCAAGCCGGGCGGCTGCCAGCGGAAAGTCGCCGGCTGGGCATCGCGGCCCGCAGACGATAATGCCTTCCTCTGTTCGAGAGATCATTTCAGCCAGCTGCTCGATCTGATCCTCTGACGGCCGAATATTGCCCCTCTCTATCTTGGAGAATGGCAGGTTGTTCTTCCTTGAGCCCGCCGCAGTCTGCTCATAGGAGGCCATCCATGCTTTACTATCCAGCGGTTCAAGCGGTTTGCGGAAGGGGAAGTTGAGATGCACTGGCCCTTTGCGCACTCCACTGGCCGCTGCCAGCGCCCGGGCCGCCGTAGTGCGCAAGTTGCGCAGAGCGATATCAGCCGCTTTTTCTTCGGGCAAAGCAATGTCTACTGTCCACAATACATGGTCGCCAAACATCTTCACCTGGTCGATTGTCTGATTGGCGCCGCTGTGCCTTAACTCCGGCGGGCGGTCCGCCGTAAGCACCAGCAGCGGAACCTGAGACATGTTTGCCTCGATAATTGCCGGAAAGAAATTGGCTCCGGCCGTACCGGACGTGCAAAGTACGGCGACCGGCCGGTCCTCGGCCAGCGCCATGCCCAGGGCAAAGAAGCTGGCACTTCGTTCGTCGAGGTGTGAGTGAATGCGAATATCTGGCTGCGCAAAAAAGGCGAGCACGAGGGGGGAGTGGCGAGATCCAGGGGCAATACAGACATCGCGTAGACCGCCGCGAGCGAGTTCATCGACAAACAGGTTGGCCCACACCATCGAGGGATTCTGATCAGGTACAGTAGGTGATAGTTCCATCATGATTCCAGTCAGCTTGTTCTATCTTCGGACTATTGACCAACTGTCGCGGCGGATTCGAGCGCACGCAGCATTGGCCGGAATTTCAGGTCTGTTTCCGCCCATTCGACGTCAGGCTGTGAATTGGGAACGATGCCGGCGCCGGCATAACACCAGACCCGTCTATCCTGCGCGATCGCTGCCCGTATGGCGACCACAAATTCTCCGTCCATACGGCTGTCCAACCAGCCGACAGGCGCCGCGTACCAGCCTCGCGGCACCGGTTCATATTTGCTGATGAAATTCATGGCTGTATCTCGAGGAGAGCCACCCATGGCCGGGGTGGGATGCAGCAGCTGTACCAGGGGCAAGATGCCTTCCGGACGGCGCAATGTTCCTGAGATTGGCGTCAGCAGATGCTGGATATAACTCAGCCGGTATACGTGCGGCGCAGCCGGAATTTGCAGCTGTGCCGTTATGGGCTCCAGCCGGCGGCGAATCGCCTCAACCACGAGCTGGTGTTCGTGGCGTTCCTTAGCGCTGTTCAGCAGCGATCTGGCATAGGCGTCAGCTTCTGCGCCTGTCTGACCGCGGGGCATTGAACCGGCGAGAGCCATGGTTGTTACTGTTTCACCCTCCGTCTTTACCAACAATTCCGGTGTTGCTCCGTAAAAGGCGTGATACGGTCGTGGCTCAAAAAGGAAGCGCGTACAATCCTCAAACTGGTCATTCAAATAGGTCAGAGTCCGGCAAACATCAATTCTGCGCTTTGATCTGATTTCGCAGACACGAGCCAGAACAACCTTCATGAGAGGTGAGTTTCCCATGTCCTGGACAGCACGCTCTATCAGGCCGGTCCATGCCGCATAGGACATTGGATAATGATTTTCAAGATCCGGGTGGCCATAGGGCTGTGCCTTTTTCGCCTCGTTTTCCAGCAGGGCCGCATACCGTGCTTCAAGCGCGAGGCGAAGCTGTATGCCCATATCTGAGCGATCTTCTGCTCCACCAGCCAGAGCGTTAATTGTCAACCAGCTTGAAGCGCCTTTTTGAACCAGTTGGTAGTGGGGTAGGACGAACTGCGCCGGATGAAAAACCGCCCACGTCTTATCGGGCGCGAAGTCGTCGCGGAATGAGAAACCGCCAAATAGGCGCGGCAGAATCGGCGCTGAATGCTCACCCAATATCTGTGCATTTTCAAATAGCGCAGCGGCCTTTCGCCTGATTTCCTGGAAGCGGTTCTCTCCCCAGGCTATCAACTGCACGGCCGTACCAAAGCCGGCAAAGAGCTGTTCATCGCCGCCCCGCTGCCAGAAAAAGCGGGGAAGCCCTGCTGCCTGTTCAAGAAAGTTGTCCACAGTCAGTCCCGGGGCGGGCATACTGAAGCTGACCAGGCGGCCCGGCGCCGGCGAGTCGGCGTCCCTTACCGGTGCCCAGTCCATGCTTGCTGCTCTATCAAGACTCATAGCCGACACTCTTCAATAAGATTGGCAGTAAAGAGTTCAGAATCCGGTCCGGTTCCGGTTCGCCGGTATGAACCCAGCGGATGACAACATTGTAGATAGCGCCCATCCAGGCGATGGAGACAACCTCTGTGTCAACGGGGTCGATATCACCAACTTCAATAGATTCGTCTAGGTAAGTCTGGATGAGGAAGGCAAAGCGGTCGTTGATCTCATTGCGCTTCTCTTCGAAAGTCGCGCCGAGACCTGCTGCCTGTACAAGCAGTATCTTGGCCGGTCGGCGGTAGCGTCCGAACGTGTCCAGGATGGTAATCATCGCGACGCGAACACGGTTGATCCCAATATCTTCTTCTTGAATGGCTTCTACCACGCGTCGTTCCAGCAGATCGGCGAATTGGTCGACCAGGGCCAGGAACAACCGTTCCTTGTTAGGAAAGTGAAAGTAGATGGCACCCTTGGAAGTATCTGACGCATCGACAATCTCGTCGAGGCGCGCATTGTAGAATCCCTTTTGAGAGAATATATCCAAGGCAGCGTCGAGAATCCTGCCTTTCGTGCTTGTTGGATCGCTTTCCATCCGTTTCCTTTCTATACCAAACCGACTGGTCAGTCTCATGCTTAATCATAGCATCTTGAAACTGGTTGGCCAGTATCGGCTTACCTGGGGTTTAGGATCCAGCGTGATGGTTATCGTGACGAGCAGTTCCGCGCTGGTCACGAGAAATGACCGCAGTTTACGGGCGATCTGCACTGCAAAGGTGACAGCCCGATGAGCCCGGCCAATCGCTGCGCGGTCTCGCCAGAGAATGTGCAGCGCTCCAGCGTTCTGTCTCTAGGTACGCCATTCTGGCGCGAAGGGACAACATCTGTATAGCACTCAGATGAGTCGCGAATTCAGGCAAGCCTGGAACATCCACAGTGAGAGGTAGGCGCAGAGATAACCACTTTTTGCTCTTGTTAGAATTTGCCGTGATACTGTTGAATAAACTCCTGTTCGGGTTAACCTTCCGTAGACATAATTTGAGCTGCTACGAACACCAAGTGACCATGCGCTATCTATTCCTCTTATCGCCCATACTGCTGCTGTTTGCCTGCCAATCCCAGGAGCAGCAGCCTGCGCCTGTATTGCTGGTCGCACCCGAGGCCCGGCCGGGCGTTGTCACATCCGTGCCTGCTCTGCCCTCGCCGGCTGTACTGGTTGAGACAACCATAACGCCGGCCAGCCCCACGCTGGCTGCGACGCCTGGACCCGCACTGGCGGCAAGCCCAACGAGCGAGCCACTCATGGTAGTTACACGGGCGCCCCTGTTAGATTATCCTGCGCCGGCGCCGCTAATCTTGCCCGACGCCTACCCGGTCCCAGAAGTAGAAGCCCAGGCAGAACCCATCTGGAGCTACCGCGTTGCAGACGAATACCCGCACGATCCACTGGCTTACACACAAGGGTTGGTGATTGAGGATAATCTGACCACGCTGCTGGAAGGCACCGGTCGAGACGCATCGCTGCGACGGGTTGATCTGCAAACCGGCAGCGTCGAGCAGTACCTGCTCCTGGATGAGCAGTACTTCGGAGAAGGAATCACTCTATTTGAGGATCGGATTGTGCAGTTGACCTGGCAGTCACAGATTGGTTTTGTCTACGACAGCGAAACCTTCGCACGCCTCCAGGAATTCAACTATCCCCATCAAGGATGGGGGATTACCCACGACGGCAGCCAACTGATAGTCAGTGATGGCAGCGATACGATTCGCTTCTGGGATCCCGAATCCTTCCAGGAGATGCGGCGAATTCAGGTAGCGGGCGCAGCTGGCCCGGTAACGATGCTCAATGAGCTGGAATATGTGGAAGGAGAGATTTGGGCCAATATTTGGCATTCAGATCTGATCGCGCGTATCTCCCCGGAAGATGGCACAGTCTTGGGATGGATAGATTTGGCAGGCTTGTTGAGTCCCGATCTGCGCACTGATAGTGAGGCTGTACTCAACGGCATTGCCTACGATGAAGAAAGCGGCCGTCTTTTTGTTACTGGCAAGCTCTGGCCCCGATTGTTCGAAATTGAGCTGGTAAAACCAGAGGTCGAATAGAGCGAGCAGGCCGCGCCTAGTAGTGAGCCAGCGTGCCTTCCTGTCGAGCCCTCCGTACGGCTATTCGGAAGGTCAAAAGTGACAGCGGGAACAAGATCACGCAAAAAATCAGCAGTGCCAGGAACTCATCGGTCAATTCCGCCCAGGTAGCGCCGCCGATCAAGGCTTGTCGCATTAAACGCAAGGCGTAGGTAAGCGGCATCAACCGCGATATCACCTGCAGCCAGTCGGGCAAAACCTCAATGGGATAGAAGACGCCACTAACCAGATTGGCCACGCTGCCAAAGATAACGGTGATGGGGTTGCCGCGCTTAATTACCATGATCACGCCGGCGGCGATGATGCCAATACTGGCGAATGAGATTACCGCCAGGAACAGACCGGCCAGGGCGGCAGGATAGTTCGCGTCGCTGAACCGCAGGTCGGCAACCAGCATGCCCACGACCAGGTAGACCAGCACGCGGAAGGTAGTGAACACATAGCTCCAGACTGCTGAGCCAGTAACGATTGCCGAAAGCGAGGTGGGGGTCATCATCATCGCTTCCAAAGTCCCCGTCATTTGCGCCTTGCGTAGAGAACTCGAATAACTTGTCAATCCTACATTGAAATAGCCGCTGAAGGCGACACCGATAAGCACAAATGAAAAATAGTCGCCTTCTTCACCGACAAACCCAGGGGAGGCGATCGTTTCGACAAACACCGACAGGAAATAGAAGACGAGCACGTTGAAGACGATTCCACCCAAAGACAAAATGAAGGAAAAGCGATAGCTTGTTTCCGAGAAGAAATCGCGCACGAGAAAGGCGTTGAACAGCTTCACGGAAGGCTGCCCTCTGTTTCTTCTGTGTAGTGTGTAAAAACTTCTTCAAGCGTTGGAGGTGCGCCGTCAATGGTGTACACCTGTAGCCCGTACCGGTTAATCAGCTCTAGGACGGACGACAGAATGCCGTCGCTTTCACCTGCTGTGAAACTGAGCAGGGCCTTCTGGTCGTCCGCCGCAGCCACCAATTCATAGCTGGGCAAGAGCTGCCCCAAAGCGTTCCGCACATCGTCGGAGAGACTGTCCACCGTGATCGCGTACTTGCGACGCGGATCCAGCTGCCTACGCAAATCTTGCGGACGGCCGACAGCCCGAATCCGACCCTCGTGCATCAGCGCCACGCGCGCACACATTTTCTCAGCTTCACCCAAATCGTGTGTGATCAACAAGATCGATAGGTCATGATCATCTTGCAGGCTATTGAGCAGATGGTGCATATGCCCTGTTGTCGTGGGATCAAGGCTTCGCGTTGGCTCATCAAGCACCAGAACCTGCGGAATATGCAGCAGCGCCCGTGCAATGGCCAGGCGCTGGCGCAGCCCGCTTGAGAGGTCGCTGAAGCGTTGATTCCGGCGATCGGTCAGGTTTACCGCGTCAAGTACGCTGTCGATGCGGGCAGATGCTTCATTACCGTACAGCCCGTGCAAAGCCGCGAAGAAGGTCAGATTCCGCTGTACGGAAAGCCGCCAGTAGAAGCTTCGCTCATCAGAAACGACCAGCCCGGTAACCGCACGTATTGCGCTGTCGTCATGAAGATCAATGCCGGCAACCGTTGCGCTGCCGGCGCTGGGCAGAATCAGCGTGCAGAGCATCTTCACAAGCGTCGTTTTCCCGGCGCCATTGGGACCCAGCAGCCCAAATATCTCCCCTTTCTCTACAGAAAGCGATACATCTGAAACAGCGTGTACTACCTGCGACGCCTGACGTCGCGGCCACAGGCTGGAACGTGTATAGGTCTTACTTAGTCCTTTCGTCTGTATGGCTAATTCCATGATCGACAGCAAGTCTACGTTATGCGGGACCTGTGTCAAGCCATGCGAAGAAATTGTGGCTACGGAGCCGCTGCGGTCGTACAATCAAAGGGGTCGTATTGACCAACCGTTGTTTTCTGCCGGGACGATTGAAATTAACTGCGGAGGTGTGCAATGAAAGAGATAGTAGGTGATCTTTCCGCCTGGAGAATGGATGGGCGAGAAACATTTGCTGTTGCCACGGTACTGAAAACCTGGGGATCAGCACCTCGCCGGCCCGGTGCCAAAATGGCGATTGACAGCGATGGCAACGTGACTGGTTCTGTGAGCGGCGGCTGCGTCGAGGGTGCCGTGATTAGAGCAGCTCGTGATATCCTGGAGACGGGTGATGCGCAGCTGCTGCACTTTGGCGTGGCGGACGAATCGGCCTGGGATGTTGGCCTGGCCTGCGGCGGTTCGATCGATATCTTCGTTGAGAATCTCGACCTGCCAACGTTTGATCTCGTTTGCCAGATGATTGACCAGGAGCAGTCAGGATACATAGCCACCATAGTTCGCGGGCCTGGTGAGATAGTGGGCCAGAAACTAGTTGTTGATGGAATGGGTGGCGCGACAGGCAGCATCGCCCCTGATCTACAAGAGCAGCTCATGGATCTCGCGACGGCCGTCAGTCAGACCGGTTTGATTAAGTTGGATGCTGAGACAGATGTCTTTGTTGATCTTATTCAACCAGCGCCTATGCTGGTTGCCGTAGGTGGTGGGGATATCGCCATCACGCTCACGAAGATGGCGCGACTGCTCGGTTATGACATCACTGTGATCGATCCCCGGAGCGTTTTTGGTTCAGAAGCCAGATTTCCCCACGTTGACCGGCTCATTCAGAAATGGCCTCGGTCCGCTTTTGCCGAAATCGAATTGACCCCGCATACGGCCGTTGCCTTGCTGACGCACGATCCTAAGATTGACGATCCATCACTCAGAATTCTTCTGGAAAGCGACGTCTTTTACATCGGAGCTCTTGGCAGCCGAAAGACCCATGCCAAGCGTCTAAAGCGGCTGGCGCAGGACGGGTTCACCAGCAGCCAGACGGATCGCATATTTGCACCAATCGGGCTGGCTATCGGCGCCGCCAACCCCGGAGAAATCGCGCTTGCTGTGATGGCCGAGATAGTGAGCGTACGATGTGGAATGAATGCCGCGGAGCAGACATGATGCGTTGGCTAACTAGGTTTCAGACGCTCGTCTGGCTCTGCCTGCTGCCACTGCTTGCGGCCGCCTGTGTCTCTGCGGAGAGCCCCTCAGACGCAGCTTCCGCGCCAGGTCCCGCACCAACTACTGCAGCGCAGCCGGAAGCAGTGCCGCCGCTTGAAGAGGAAAGCACAGCCGTTCCAACGACCGCTGCAGCCGCACCCGCGGTAACGGCAGAATCCACGGTGAGCAGCGCAGCCCGCAAAGCGAACGCCGACGTTGTGTTCGTATTGGCCAGGCAGGAAACTGAGGATTCCTGGCGCTTTACTGTGACGGTTGAGCATCCGGATTTGGGCTGGGATGATTACGCGGACGGTTGGGACGTGGTTCTGCCGGACGGCACGGTTGTTCTGCCCGATCCTGACAGCCCTTTTACCCGTTTGCTGCTCCATCCACATGAGAACGAACAGCCATTCACGCGCTCTCAAGGCGGTATCTCCATTCCGCCGGAAATATCGACCGTAACGGTGCGCGCCCACGACCTTGTTGACGGTTTCGGAGGGCAAGAGATAAGCCTGGAGCTGGACTCCGACGGCGATCAGAGGTACGAAGTCCAACGTCTGGCAGACTAGATCTCTGATACCGGTTACCGTTTCCGAATACGCCATCAGCGCGCTATAATGCCCTAATCGCAGAAGGAAATGACAAGCGCGCGAATGAACCAAAGCAAAGAAAGTAGTGAAACGACAGAATCATCGTTCTTCATGACAGGAAGGTTGGGTGACCTGCTTGATCGATGGCAGCCGCATCCCGAGCTGGTTCTTATTGGAACCGCTCTACTTGTCGGTATTCTCACCGGCATCGGCGCTATCATATTTCGCTACTTGATTGAAGCCGTTAGCTGGATTGGTTATGAGTGGATACCCGAGATCACGAGCGGTTTGGGAAAGGCCTATATCATTATCGTGCCCGCCCTGGGCGGGCTGCTGGTGGGCCTGCTCATCTATTTCTTTGCTCGCGAAGCCAAAGGACATGGCGTTCCGGAGGTGATGGAGGCAGTAGCGCTAAAAGGGGGGCGGATTCGACCACGCGTGGCGATCGTCAAATCTCTTGCTTCGTCCATAACCATCGGAAGTGGTGGGTCAGCCGGGCGCGAGGGCCCGATCGTACAGATTGGTTCGGCCATAGGCTCTACGATTGGGCAGGCTTTGAAGCTGTCCGACGACCGGATCAGTAATCTGGTCGCCTGCGGCGCGGCGGCAGGCATCGCGGCCACATTTAACGCCCCAATTGCCGGCGTCATATTCGCCCTTGAGGTCATCCTTGGCCGCTTCAGCGTGCGCTATTTCAGTACCGTGGTGGTTGCCGCTGTGGCTGCAAGCGTCATAGGTCGGGCGGCGTTTGGTGATTTGCCCGCCTTTATCATTCCTGTCGAATACGGAATCAATTCTCTTTGGGAATTCTTGTTTTACCCCATTTTGGGTGTTCTTGCGGCCCTGGTAGGTGTAGGATTCACGCGTTCTCTTTACTGGTCCGAGGATCTGTTTGATAAGTTCAAGCGTGTTCCGGAGTGGTTCAAGCCGGCCATTGGCGGAGCTCTGCTCGGCATTCTCGCCTTTTGCTATCCGCTGCTCAGTTTGACACAGCCGGTCACCTGGACACGCATACCGCAGGTGTTCAACGTCGGGTATGATGTCATTGAGAGCGCCCTGGCTAATGAATTGGTGTTCAGCGCCGCCTTCATCTTGCTGATCGCCAAAATAATCGCTACCAATCTGACGCTTGGTTCTGGTGGATCAGGCGGCGTTTTCGCCCCATCGTTATTCATGGGGGCAATGCTTGGCGCATCATTTGAACTGTTTGTCAATCGCCTTTTTCCCGGCGTTGCCGCACCGCAAGGCGCCTATGCGCTGGTTGGTATGGCTGCCGTTTTTGCCGCTGCGGGCCATGCTCCGATCACGGCCGTAATTATCTTGTTTGAGCTGACCGGTGATTACCGTATCATCCTGCCGCTCATGCTGACGGTAGTTGTGGCTACCTTGCTGTCCCAGTATCTGATGCATGGTGAATCAATTTACACGCTCAAACTGAGCAGGAGAGGCGTACGCCTTGATCGTGGCCGCGACCGTGATGTGTTGCAGAGCGTCACAGTGGATGAAGTAATGCGTCGCCAAGTCGAACCAGTCTTTACAGATACGGAGTTAACGGACCTGGCCAGAAAATTCGCTCAAGTTCATCATCATGGCCTCATGGTAATGGATGCAGACGGAAAGCTGTGGGGTGTCGTGACTATCAATGATCTGGAACAGGCAAGATTGGCAAACCTGCCCGAAGACACGCCAGTTAGCGAAATCGCCAGTACCTGGCCGCATCTGAAGATAACGTACCCGGATGAGACGATGGGCGATGCACTGACACGGATGGCTCCGCGCGGCCTTGGACAGATGCCTGTCGTATCGCGCGATGATCCCTATCAACTGCTGGGCTATGTCAGACGTGCCGATATCACGCGGGCCTATGATTTGGCTCGAACACGCCGCGTCGAGATTCAACAAAAGACTGAGAACATCAAGAGCCAATACGCCGAAGAGACCGAATTTGTCGACATATCATTGGTTGAAGCTGATCGGGTTGTCGGCAAGACAGTGGCAGAGGTAGCGGCTGCCTTGCCCAATGATTGTGTTCTTATATCGATTCGGCGCGACAGCAGCCTCATAATCCCACATGGAGATACCGTCTTTCAGGCGGGAGACCAGGTTACCGCATTCATCCGCAAGCAGGATGCAAAGCAGCTCTTCAATTGTTTGCACGGTCCTGAGGAACCTGGCTGATTGGGCAGGAAGGCGATGAAATTGAGGAAGGTGCCGGTGTGCTAGCGGTTGGCGTTGATTTGGTCGAAATTGAAAGAGTAGAACAAAGCCTTGAAAAATACGGTCAGCGATTTCTCGCACGAATTTTTACCGAGGGGGAACAGATTTACTGTAACGGCCGTGTGCAGAGCCTTGCCGCGCGATTTGCCGTTAAAGAGGCGGTCGGCAAAGCGCTCGGTACCGGCATAGGTGATGTTAGCTGGCAGGACATAGAAATCGTTAACGAGGAAAATGGCCAACCTGTTTTACGGTTGCATGGCGATGCCCAAAGAATCGCCAGCCAACAGGGTCTTGATTATTGGACGATTAGCCTCTCGCACACCGCAGCTTATGCCGTGGGTATGGCAGTCGCTGTGCGCACGGCACAGGATTAGTTGACCGGCTTCGTCGCTTCACCACGCTTATGAAAACACATCTCTTATGAAACCAACATTGTTAGCTGTACTTGCCCACCCCGATGATGAATCATTTGGCCTAGGGGGAACGCTCGCACGTTATGCGCGTGAGGGGGTTGATGTCCACATCGCCATCGCTACCGACGGTGTTGCCGGTTCTGTCGCCGAAGGGTATGAAGAGTCGTTGGCCGACCTAGTTGACGTCCGCACGCGTGAACTAAATGCCGCCGTTGACGTGCTCGGCGGGACCGTACATGAGCTCGGCTTTCGTGACTCCGGATACATCGGCGATCCTGCCAACGATAATCCAGAGTCTTTCATCAATACTGATGAGCAGATTGCTGTGGCGCGCATCGTCAAGCTGATTAGGGAACTCCGTCCGCAGGTTGTACTCACCCATGATGAAACCGGTGGGTATTTCCACCCCGATCATGTCCACTGCTGGAAAGTGACAACGGAAGCTTTCTTCGCTGCCGGTGACCCCGCTCGATTTGCGCAGGATGACCTGGCCGCTTATCAGCCACAGCGTCTCTATTATTCTGCGTTTCCCAACCGGATGGTCAAGCTGTTCACGACGCTGCTGCGCTTGCGCGGGAAAGACCCTACCAAGATGGGCCGAAATGAGGATATAGATTTCACAAAACTGGGGATCCCCCATAAGAAACTCAATGCCCATATCAACTACCGGCCGTATTGGGATGTCAAACGATTGGCAAGCGCCCAGCACCCCAGTCAGGGTGGCGGAACAAGCAATTCTCGTGCCCTTCCAGAGTGGTTTCAGCGGCGGTTCATGGCCACAGAGTACTTCATGCGGGCTTACCCAGCCGTGCCAGAAGGGTATGTCGAAAAAGATTTCTTTGACGGAATCGACAGCAGTGACTCATAAAACTGCATAGCTTTCTCAATGGCTGGGCGGTTCGGCTTCAGGTGACATCGTCAGCAATTTGTTTGGGCGCATGCTGGAAAAAGGTATAATTTCAACTGTCAATGAAGGGGATGAAGACGGGATGAGTACATTTCGACGAACAATACGTTGGTTATTTGCATTGTCTGGTTTCGCAGTGGGTCTTGCCGCTGCGGTATCTGCCTACATGGCCCGCCTGATGATTGCGCCCGCGCGACAAGAGCTGCGAACGACCCCTCAGGACAAGGGAATACCATTTGAAAATGTACAGTTTCCTGCACAGGATGGTCTTCGCGTATCCGGATGGTTTGTTCCGTCGTCCACAGAGACGAAACGTGGTGGAGCGACGATTGTCCTGGCACATGGGTGGCAGTGGAATCGGGTCGGCTTTGATGGTGGCAATCTTTTTTCCAACGTGACCGGCAGCGAAGCAGTCGACCTTTTGCAGTTGATTGCAGATCTGCATGTTGATGGCTATAACGTCCTGACCATTGATCTGCGCAATCATGGCGAGAGCGCCACGGCGCATCCGGTAACGTTCGGTCAGAGCGAGGCCAAGGACATTCTGGGAGCGTTGGCCTACCTTCACAGCCGGGAAGACGTCAACAGTAATCGCATCGGAGCGATGGGCTTCTCGATCGGCGCCAATGCCATTCTCTTCGCGTTGCCTCAGACGGAACTGGTCACCAGCGCGCTTCTGGTGCAGCCGATGACCCCGTCACTGTTTACTGGGAGAATCGCGGACAATCTGTTTGGTGTTTTTGGTTCCCTGATCAACACAGTTTCCACGGCATTCTACCAGATATTTGGCGGGCCACGTCTTGCCGGCATCGTACCTGCCTTCGCCGCCAGCGGTAGTGGTGAAGTTCCAGTGCTCTATGTGCAGGGAACCGGAGATGAATGGGGAAGCGTCGAAGATGTATCCGTTATGGCGGACATGACGCCGGGAACCCAGCAGCTGCTGTTTGTTAATTCACAGCATCGTTTTGGTGGCTATGCCTACGTTGTTGATCATTCGGCCGTTGCCACCCGCTTTTTTCAACCCTACCTCGATCCAGAATAGCCGCTTACAAGGGCAATACTCAATCAACGCTGCAAAAATCGGGGGCGCTCAATTGGTTGAGCACCCCCGATTTCTATTGTAGCTATCTGGACGGAACTGCTTCAGTAAACTATTCTGTTCGCAGTTCTCGCCTGAGTATCTTGCCAGTGGCCGTCATCGGTAGGTCCTCGCGGATCACAACAATGCGTGGATACTTGTAGGCTGCCAAATACTCCCTACACCAATCAACAATCTCTTCCGGTGATGATTCTGCACTATCTTTGAGGATTACGTACGCTTTCACTTCTTCGCCATGTTTATCGTGAGCGACCCCGATCACCGCTGCCAGGCTGATGTCAGGATGCGTCATCATGACCTCCTCCACTTCGCGCGGATAGACGTTGAATCCGCCACGAATGATCATGTCTTTTACGCGATCCGTGATATAGAGGTAACCCTCTTCATCAAAATTGCCGATATCGCCCGTATGCAGCCATCCGTCTACCAATACCTCAGCAGTTGCCTCTGGTCGTTGATAGTACCCTTTCATGACATTGTGACCTTTGATCAATATCTCGCCCATCTCACCAGTTGGGACGTCTTTCCCCTCCAGGTCGGCGACGCGGATGCTGACACCCCAAACAGGTAGACCTATCGAGCCCGGCTTAACGGGTCTGTTTGTGCGATTGAAGCTGGCCACCGGGCTTGTTTCTGACAGGCCATATCCCTCGAGGATCTTGACCGAAAAACGTGTACTGAACGCCTTCATGACTTCCACCGGCATGGCGGAACCTCAGGAGAAGGAAAGACGCATATTCTTGGCGATCTTCTTCAGGTCGAATTTGTCTGCGCCAGGATAATTCAGCATGGCCCAATACATAGTCGGTACGCCGGCAAATATGGTCACATTGTCGCGCTCCATGATGCGCAGCGCGGCCCCAGGATCAAAGCGCGCCAGCAGGGTTAACGTCATCGGTTGGTAGAAGCCCATGTTCATCTGCACTGTCTGGCCAAAGGAATGGAACAGCGGCAGTGTGATCAACGTCACATCATGATCCGCGGGTTCGTACATCGTATCGGCAAGATGCGCATTCATCATCATGTTGCTGTGAGATAATTCTGCACCTTTTGGCTGGCCTGTCGTACCGCTGGTGTACAGGATGACGGCCGTGTCGTCAGGGCTCGTCGCTGCTGTATCGAAGTTCGGCGGCTGGTTAGCCATGAGCTGTCCCAATGTCTTCGTGCCCGCTGTTGGCGACGGTGAGGCAGGATCGGCCGTTATCATGAAGAAGTGCTCGCAGCTCGCGATATCCTGGAAACCTTGGAAACCAAAATCGCCCATAGGCAGTTCCGGCGTTCCCTGAAAACAGAAGAAAGCTTTGGCATCCGAATCAGCGAGATGATAAGCGATCTCACGTGGGCGCAGAAGCATGTTGAGCGGAACCACCGTGGCGCCCGCCTTCAATATGCCGTAGTAAACGATTGAGAAAAATGGCAAATTAGGGCAGCTCAAAGCAACCTTGTCGCCCTTGGTGATTCCCAGCGCTGTGAGCCCATTGGCGACCTGGTTGGCGGCACCATTGACTTGGGCATAGCTGAGTTTGATCTCGTTGAAGATTATCGCATCGCGG
This sequence comes from uncultured Chloroflexia bacterium, assembly GCA_963767495.1. Classification (GTDB taxonomy): domain Bacteria; phylum Chloroflexota; class Anaerolineae; order Promineifilales; family Promineifilaceae; genus JAACFF01. The sequence continues at coordinate 3,447,807 of CAVYDY010000001.1, read as the reverse complement.
CCCGGTACTTCACGAGCGCTGTCTTCGAGCAGGACTGCCAGATTCAACATCTTGTTCTCCTTTGATTCAATTAGTGCCAGACATCAGAGCGCAAGGTGACTGAGCCCCAGTCTATCAAAGGAATTCGGATCCTGACAGCCGCGCTTTGGCATATCATTTGCTAGCCGCTAGAATCATGTGGCCTCAGGGTCGAACAAGGGAAATCATGACTTATCAGATATTAGTCGTTGAAGATGATAAAACGTTGTCTGAAATGCTGCAGTACAATCTGCGGCGCCATGGCTACAAAGTGCTGTTGGCAGGGGACGGCCGTGACGGTTTGAGCTTGGCCCGCGAGCACAAGCCGGACTTGATTCTCCTGGATGTCATGCTGCCTGGTATCGATGGCTTTGAAGTGTGTCGTATGTTGCGCAAAGAACTCACTGTGCCAATACTGATGCTCACGGCGCGGACCGAAGAGATCGATAGGATTGTTGGGCTAGAAATGGGAGCGGATGACTACATTTCCAAGCCATTCAGTATTCGTGAACTGCTGGCCAGGGTTAAGGCTCAACTCCGACGTATTGAACTGATTCGTGAGGACATCGCTTCCGAATCAGGTGCGGTGAGCGAAGCTGCGCCAAAAAAGAAAACCGTTCTCAACTTCGGCAATCTAGCGATCGATGAGGATCGGCGTGAGATTATTCTTGATGACCAGCTTCTCAGATTGAAACCAAAAGAATTTGAACTGCTGTTGTTCTTGACCAGAAACCAAGGCATCGCCCTGTCAAGGGATTTGCTACTAGAACGCGTTTGGCAGTGGTCGTATGATGGTAACAGTCGAACAGTTGACGTTCATGTGCGTTGGCTCCGCGAAAAAATCGAAGTGGATCCCAGCAAGCCAGAGCGTATCGTAACCGTACGGGGAGTTGGCTACCGCTTCGACGGTTAGCCGTAATTCCAGATCTGTTCCCATCTCAACATTGGGAGATAGCTTGCTTCGTTATTCCAATTGGCACCAGGCACTTCTCTACGGCATCATATTCGTTGCCACGTTCTTAGGATCGATCTTATTCGCGCAGGTCACTGACTGCGCCGCGCAGCAATCCTGTTTCACAGACGGCATCTGGATCGTGGCTGTTGTGGGACTGCTGCTTGTTATGAGCGTTACACTTTTCGTTTCGGCCCGACGGAACCGCGAACTGGCGATGCTTACAGGCATGGCCCGTCGAATAGCTGACGGCGATTTTAATGCCCGGATCTTGCCCCATTCAAGCAGTGAGGAAGCGGCGCTCATAGGAGCCTTCAATGACATGGTTGACCGTCTTCGCAAAGAGATCGGTCGCCTGGCAGGGGAGAACCAACAGCTGTCAATCGTATTTCAGAACATGGCTGACGGCGCATTGATAACTGATGCGCTTGGTCGCGTACTGCTCGCAAACCCGGCGGCATTGACGATGTTAAATTATGAAGGGCGGCGCGCCACCGGCCGCTCCTTCGCTGAGGTCGTTCGCCATCACCAGCTTATCGACCTGTGGCAGCGATGCCGGATCGAGGGGCAGGAAACAGTCGCCTCAATCGAAATCGGCCGAAGTCTATTCTTGAACGCATTCGTGACGCCATTTGAGGAAGACGGCACCAAAGGTTTCCTGGTCATTATGCAGGACCTAACACAGGTCAGGTTCTTGCAGACTGTCCGGCGCGACTTTATCACCAATATCTCCCATGAGCTGCGAACACCGCTGGCCGCCCTCCGCGCGGTCGTCGAAACGTTGCAGGATGGTGCCCTTGAGGAGCCTGCCCTAGCGTACCGGTTTCTGGGGCGAGCGCACGGTGAAATCGACGCGTTGACGCAAATGGTCGAAGAGCTTCTCGAGCTGTCGCGTATTGAGTCTGGGGAAGTCCCTCTTCTCATGACCGCTACTGAGGTAGGTGAGCTCATCGATCTACCACTTGAGCGGATCCTGCCCCAGGCCCAGCGCGAGAACATCAACGTGATCGTCGAACTTCCGGGTAATTTAGCGCCGGTAATGGCGGATGCTGAGCGAATTCATCGTGTGGTCTCCAACCTTTTGCACAATGCACTCAAGTTCACGGATGCTGGGGGAGTCATTCGTGTGGCAGCCTTCGTGGAGACCGATACTGCCGAGCTTGTAATCCTTGTCCAGGATACTGGTGCAGGCATCGCTGCCGAAGATCTTGACCGGATCTTCGAGCGTTTCTACAAGACAGATCGGGCGCGCACGCGCGGCCAGCGCGGAACGGGTCTGGGTCTGGCCATCGCCAAACATGTGGTGGAAGCGCATGGCGGTCGTATCTGGGTGGAGAGCAAGATTGGCAAAGGAAGCGCCTTCTATTTCACGCTGCCGCTCCTTTCCGACACTGTTAACTAATCGTTAACAAGACCTTAGCCCAACGTTAACTTCGCGCCCCGATTTCAGCGTGGCGGCGTGATATCCTTCCCATGTGAATAATCTAACATGCCTTTGGAGTCCTTCATGCTGCCGGCTTTCCCCACACCTATCAACGTTGAAGGGGGCCGCAGCAAATGAATGTGGCGATGGGGGCACTCCCAAGGAACAGACTGATACTGGAGAAGAAACATGCGATTGAAAATTGCACTCATATTGACCATCATTGCTCTGTTCGTCGTCGCTTGTGGCGGCGATTCTGGGCAAGAGGTCGCACCAACCCGCCCTGCACCCGCTCAGGAAGCTGACGCGTCACCAGCCGAAGAGGTAGAAGCGCCGGCGGAAGAGATGATGGATGAGATGCCGCTGCCCGATCCCCTGTCGGTGAACGGCATCATCGTCTCCGCAGGAAGCTCTACCGTTTTTCCATTAGCTGAGCGCATCGCCGAGCGCTACCAGAACGAAGGTTTTGAAGGCGATATTACGATTGACAGTATCGGCAGCGGCGCCGGGTTTGAGCGCTTCTGTGTAGCTGGCGAAACAGATGTTTCCAATGCCAGCCGGCCGATCAAGGATTCGGAGATCGAATCTTGCAACGAGAGGGGCCGTGCACCGATTGAATTCCGAGTTGGAACGGATGCCCTGGCTGTCGTGGTCAGCAGCGCCAACGACTTTCTAGAAGATGCTACCATAGAAGAATTGCAGCAGATTTTCGGAACGGCCAATACTTGGGCTGATGTGCGTGGCGAATGGCCGGCTGAGCCGATTCAGCGCTTCATCCCCGGCACCGACAGCGGCACCTTTGACTATTTCACTGAAGAAGTTTACGACGAAGATCCTGAGCCACAGTTGATTGCTCCAAACGTCCAGCAAAGTGAAGATGACAATGTGTTAGTGCAGGGAGTCGCCGGCAGCCCCTACGCCATTGGCTACTTTGGCTATGCGTACGCGGCCGAGAATACAGACCTGCTGCGTCCGATCTCCATTGACGGAGTCGAGCCCAATGCAGAGACAGTGGATGCTAATGATTATCCGTTGGCCCGCCCGCTCTTCATCTATAGTGATGGCAGCATCATGATGGCAAAGGCACAGGTAGCCGACTACATCAATTTCTTCCTGACTTACGTCAATGACGAGGTCGTTGATGTTGGTTATTTCCCGGCCAGCGATGCAGTGCTGACCGAAGCGGGCGACAAATGGCTTGCCGCCATGAACGGCATGGGTGATTCGGTCGCTGAAATGGTCGGACCGGTCGAAGAAGGGGTTGCCGAAGAGGCGCCTGCCGAAGAAACTGTTGAAGGTATGCTGCCGATGCCTGACCCACTGGCCGTAAGCGGTAACATCGTATCCGCTGGCAGCTCTACAGTATTTCCCTTGGCGGAACGTATCGCTGAACGTTACCAGAACGAAGGGTTCGGTGGTGACATCACCATAGACAGTATCGGCAGCGGCGCCGGGTTTGAGCGCTTCTGCGTGGCTGGCGAAACAGATGTCTCCAACGCCAGCCGCCCAATCAAGGACTCAGAGGTTGAGTCGTGCCAGGAAAACGATCGCGAACCGATCGAATTCCGTGTCGGCACAGATGCACTCGCGGTTGTTGTGAGCAATGACAATGATTTCTTGGAAGATGCGACTCTGCAAGAACTTCAACATGATTTTTGGTAAAGCAAGCACCTGGGCTGATGTACGCGCCGATTGGCCAGACGAACCTATTCAGCGCTTCATTCCCGGAACCGACAGCGGGACCTTTGACTACTTCACCGAAGAGATTTATGACGAGGATCCGGAACCACAGTTGACCGCATCCAATGTACAGCAAAGTGAAGATGACAATGTGCTGGTGCAGGGTGTCGCCGGCAGTCCCTATGCCATTGGCTACTTCGGATTTGCTTATGCGGCCGAAAACACAGATCTGATTCAACCCATCTCCATCGAAGGTGTCGAAGCCAGCGCGGAAACGGTTGATGCCAGTGAGTACCCGCTTGCTCGCCCGTTGTTTATCTACAGCGACAGCACGATCATGAATGACAAGCCGCAGGTGGCCGACTATATCGACTTCTTCCTGACCTATGTCAACGAGGAAGTGATTGATGTCGGTTACTTCCCGGCCAGTGATGAAGCGCTCAATGAGTCGCGTGCGAAATGGCTGGAGGCGATGGGCCAATAGGCCGCTGCCAGCGAGACTCGATTCCCATCGAGTACAGCCAAATTGATCTAGACTGGAGAGGGTGATGGTTTCGTCCTCTCCTCTCGCTGTCACAAAGCATCAAGCCCTGCGACAGCGACCGTTGGTAAAGAGAAAGAGAGGCTGCCCCATGTCTTCCGGATTACTTCGGCCGTGGGCGCGCGCCTTCTTTTAGCGACTAGCTTTCTGGAGATAGGAATATGGCCATTGCAGAGTCTGACAGTATCGAAACCACGACCGACATTGAGAGAAGCCTGAAAAAGAAGCCGCGTATCGGCGAGACGTTGATTGAAGCAGTACTTCTGTTTGCCGGCATCATTTCAGTTGCCGTTACTGTGGGTATCGTGCTCATTCTGGTAAGAGACGCCATCGCCTTCTTTCAACTGCCCGAGGTAACCGTGGTCGATTTCTTCACAGACACCATTTGGCAGCCGCAAATCGGTCGTTTTGGTATCCTACCGCTGATCACGGCTACGCTGATGATCAGTTTCATAGCCATGTTGGTAGCGTTGCCATTGGGACTTCTTACTGCTATTTACCTCAGTGAATACGCAAGACCGCGGACCCGGAATGTGGTGAAACCAGTCCTGGAAGTGTTAGTCTGGAATTCCCACGGTGGTCTATGGCTATTTTGCGTTGACCTTTGTAACGCCCTTCCTACGAACGATCTTTGGCGCTGACACGGTGCAAATCTACAACATGGCTACGGCGGGCATTGTTGTAGGCATCTTGATCATCCCGTTGATTGCTTCGCTTTCCGAAGATGCGCTGCACGCCGTCCCGAACGCGATGCGTGAAGCAGCGTATGGTCTGGGTGCGACGCGTCTGGAAACGTCCCTCAAGGTGATTGTGCCTGGGGCTTTGTCAGGCATTGCCGCTGCTTTCGTGGTCGGTATCTCGCGCGCGGTCGGAGAAACAATGATCGTCTCCATAGCCGCCGGTGCAGGGCCTAATCTGACTTTGAATCCATTTGATTCGGCAGAAACGATGACTGGCAATATGGTCCGCATCAGTGGGGGCGACCTTAGTTATGACTCAGTCGATTATCAAAGTATTTTTGCCATTGGACTCCTTGTCTTTGTGATGACTTTGATTCTGAACCTGATCAGCCAGCGCATAGTCCGGCGGTTCCGGGAGGCATACGAATGATCGACAACCAATTTGTAGAAAAGCAGGTCAACAATGACTTCGCCGATTACTATCCTTCCGGCGATGAAATGCAAGCTCAGATCTCTGGACGCCATACGCGGGGGAAATTGTTCTTTCTGGCGGTCCTTGCTGCAACACTAACCGCAATCATCGCTCTGCTGGTGCTGCTAACCACCATAATCAACCAATCTTTCGGCCTCGTAGCTGAACAAGTGGAGATACCGGAAATCTCGCTGGTTACAGATTTCAACAAGACGCGTGTTCTTGCGGCTTCAAACATTGTTGAATCGAGCGAAGATGACCAGTCATTGGCTCAAGGCATCGGTGATGATCCGTTGGGCGCAGGTTTCTTCGGCTATGCTTTCTATTCCGACAACCAGGCGAAACTCAACGCACTTTCTGTAGATGGTGTTGCGCCAACATTGGAAAGTGTCTTGTCCGGTGACTACCCTGGGACGAGACCGATTTTCCTCTACAGCGCAGCGGAAGTAGTGAAAGAGCAACCGCAGGTAGCTGCTTTTCTTGCCTATTACCTTCAGAACCTGGAAGTCGTTTCTGAAGTCGGCTACTTCGCGGCCGACAAAGATGCGCTGGCAGCGCAGCAGGAAGCTATTCTAACAGCATTGGGCGTCAGCGAAGCCCCGCAGATCAACCCAGCCGACTTTGATGGCGAAATCATGGTCGCTGGCAGTTCCACCGTATACCCCATCACACGGGAAATAGCTGAGATGTTCAAGAAGGATGGCTTTCAGGGTGAAGTGATTATTGAGAGCAGTGGCACTGGGGGCGGGTTCAACACATTCTGTACCGGGAGCGAAGGCGTTGATATTGTCGACGCCAGCCGGCCGGTGGACACCATCGAATTCGAAGCTTGCCGGCGCAATGATCTTACTCTTACGGAATATCTGATTGGCAAGGATGCTGTTGTAGCGGCGGTAAGTGAGCAGAATGATTTTGCGGCTGATGTGACGCGTGAGCAAATGGAGTTGTTGTTTACCGAAGCGACCACCTGGGCTGACGTGAATGCCGCCTGGCCTGCGGAGAATATTGACCGCTACATTCCGACCGCCGACAGCGGCACAATGGATATTTTTGTGCGCTCTGTTTTTGATGAACAGACATTGGATGAACTTTCATACTACGCGCTGGTTGACATTCTTTCCACCAATGTGACTGCCGGCCGCTGCCGCGCAATAGAGCGCGAAAACCGCTTCTATCTCGACCAGCTGGTCTGCGATGATCCAGAGGCATTCGCGACCGCATGTGCCAGCGAGAACCCGCCTACAGGATGTGCAGACGAGACGCGAACCCATGACGAATTAGTGCGCATGATTACGACTGAAGTAATCCAACCCAAGATTTTGCGTTCCTGGTACCTGATTCCGTCAATTCTTAGATCGCGAAGAAATCGCCCTCGAAGCGGCGGAAGATTTCCCAAATGCTGACTTGAAGTTTAAGTCCTGGCTTTCCTGGGATTTTTTAACCAGTCCGCAGTCAAGCCAGCCTGAGATCGCGGGCGTACGTACGGCCATTTTGGGGTCGCTCTGGGTGGTCTTTATCGCCATCCTTGTCGCGCTGCCTCTTGGCGTTGCCGCCGCTATCTACCTCGAAGAGTACGCTGATCCGACAAAATGGTACAACAACGTCATTCAGACAAACATCAACAATCTGGCTGGCGTGCCCTCGATTATCTATGGTATGTTGGGACTGGCCGTTTTTGTGCGCTTCCTCGAACCGATCACCAGCGGCGCCGCTTTTGGCTTCGTAGAGGCCGGCACGACGGCGAACGGCCGTACCGTTCTTTCGGCCGGCCTGACCTTGGGTCTGTTGGGGCTGCCAATCATCATTATCGCTGCGCAGGAGGCAATCAAGGCCGTCCCGCCGTCACTGCGTGAGGCAAGTTTGGGATTAGGCGCGACGAAATGGCAGACGATATGGAATCATGTCCTGCCCAATGCCCTTCCAGGCATCCTGACAGGCACGATCCTGACAATGTCCCGCGTGATTGGTGAAACAGCGCCGCTGGTCGTTGTTGGCGCGTCAACGTTTATTACGTCGGATCCAACGTCACCCTTTTCCAAATTCACCTCGCTGCCGGCCCAGATCTATCAATGGACGACCAGGCCGCAAGACACTTTTAGAAACATCGCAGGAGCGGCGATTATTGCCCTTCTGATTCTCCTGCTTGCACTCAATGCCCTGGCAATTTACCTGCGCAATCATTTCTCCAAACGATTCGCTTAATGAGGTTCAATTAAATGACAGACTCAAACAAAATTACGAATGGACCGTTGGCGATAGAAGCCAAAGATCTGAGTGTCTACTATGGTGATTTCCGGGCAGTCAAGCATGTAGATCTAGAAATAAGGCGGTATCACATCACATCCCTGATTGGCCCGTCGGGCTGTGGAAAGAGTACGGTATTGCGGTCATTCAACCGCATGAATGATCTGATCCCCAGTTCCTGGGCTGAGGGTGAAGTCCTCTTACACGGCGCCGATATCTATGCCGAAGATGTCGACCCAGTCGAAGTCAGGCGTCGAATCGGCATGGTTTTTCAGAAACCTAACCCCTTTCCCAAGTCAATCTACGACAATGTTGCCTGGGGTGCGAAGATCAACGGCTTCAAGGGTTCGAAGCAAGACATGGACGAATTGGTCGAGAAGTCCCTGCGCGATGCTGCGGTATGGGAGGACGTGAAGGACAAACTTGATCAAAGCGGGCTGTCCCTTTCCGGTGGCCAGCAGCAGCGTCTCTGTATTGCCAGGACTATTGCCGTGAAACCAGAAATCATCCTCATGGATGAGCCCGCTTCTGCGCTGGATCCGATTTCTACATTACGAATCGAAGAGCTGATTCAGGAGCTCAAGAAGAACTACACGATTGTTATCGTCACCCACAACATGCAGCAGGCCGCGCGTGCCTCTGATTTCACAGCATTTTTCAATATGGATGAAGATCGCGCCGGTTATTTGGTAGAATACAGTGACACACAGACGATCTTTACCAGTCCCACCGCGCAATTGACGGAACAATACATCACCGGACGTTTCGGTTAGAAGACCGAATCGCACAAGTCGGCTGGTTCATGGCCGGGAGGAAGTCAACTAGATGACCAGAGAACACTTTGACCAAGCATTGGATGATCTGAAGACGAGCGTATTGACATTGGGCAGCGAAGTCGGCCAGAATATTAGCCTGGTCGCAGATGCCCTGGTAGCGCGAAACGCCGTATTGGCTCAAGAGTTGATTGATATTGATGATCATGTCAATTCCCAACGAATCGATATGATGATGAACAGCTTGACCCTGATTGCCACCCAACAGCCAATGGCCGGGGATATGCGTTTCATCGCTGCTGTTATTGAAATCGCCGGGGAACTGGAGCGTATGCACGACTACGTTAAGGGTATTGCCAAGACCAGCCTCGAACTGGGTCCCGAGGGCGATTTGCTTCCCTCGTTCGCCGAGGACTTCCCACGCATGGCGGAATTAACGCAGAATATGCTGAGCATGGCCATGATCGCATTTAGCGAGAAGAACGCTGTATTGGCGGCCAGCCTGGTCAAATGGGACAATCAAGTTGACCACATATTTAATAAGCTCTACAAAGATATTGTTGGCTATGCTGCTACGTCACCCGATCTGATCCCTCATGCAAACCTGCTTGAGTGGACGATTCACAATATGGAGAGGGCCGCCGATAGGGTAATCAATATCTGCGAATGGATTGTCTATGTGGTTACGGGCACCTACACTGAGTTTGACTCTGAGTATGAAATGCCGCCAACGCCTGGCGAAATGTCGATCTGAGTCCTCTAGATGGCAGCTGGTTTTCAGAGCGGCATTCCCGCTATGTTGAGCAGCTCCTGAGAGCCAATTGAGAAATTGCCCTTGTACTAGGAGACCGAGATCCTCTCTCGTAGGATCACGCTTCATGATAAGGAAGCGGCCGCAGATCAATACGATTTCTCTGCAAGTTAGACGGGTCACCAAGGTGTGCTGCGCGAGGCTGCGTTTGCCGCATGTGCTGCTCTTACTCATCGCTTCCTTGTCGGTGTTCCTCACTGCCTGTTCCCCGGATCCTACAGAATCCACAGTTGAGGATCTACGCTACCTGGGTTGGGATCACTTAGGTCTGGTGCAGCTGTACAAGATCGACTCCGCCAACAAGCCGGTACAATTGACGCATTTCGGCACAAGCGTACTAGACTTCGCTCCCTCACCAGACGGCTATCATATTGCTCTATCGACGATGGGCGATGATGGGGGCAGTGACCTATGGCTGATGGAAAGAGACGGATCCACCCCCCGGCGCCTCTATGGCTGCCCTGGCGTCGAGTGTTCTAATCTCTCGTGGGCGCCGGATTCACGCCGGTTGCTGTTTGAACAACGCGAGGTCGACGGTGATGGCGCTGCCCAAACGCCGGTACTCTGGTGGCTTGATACAGAGACCTCGTCGGTGCTTCCGGTGCTCGAAGACAATAGCCTCCACGGCGCCTTCGGCAGCTTGTCTCCTGATGGTCAGTGGTTGAGTTATCATTCTCCAGAGAAAGAGGGTATGTATGTTTACAATCTGGAAGACGGCAGTTCCCAGTTTATTGTCAATGAGATTGGCACGCGGGCAGTATGGGGTCCAAGCGGCCGTCATCTGCTGCTCCCGGTCTTGGATCTACTCATTGTGCATGGAGATGAGGGAGAAGATCATCAAGCTCATGAACATGATTACCAGACGGCCGTTCACCTCATGCGCTTCGATGTCAATAGTGGCGAACAGCTGATGCTTGGCGGTGATCTAAGTGTCGAGGACGGCGCTCCCGCCTGGTCTCCGGACGGAGCCTGGATCGCCTTTGGCCGTCGTGCCCCAGGTACCGGGGCCGCGCGTCAGCTGTGGATCATGCGTGACGATGGCAGTGAAGCGAGAGCAGTCGCCGATGATCCCGCGATCAATCATGGGCCTCCCACCTGGTCAGCAGACGGCCGTTACCTGCTGTTTCAGCAGATCTCACAAGATGACTTGGCTGCCAGTCCAAGCATCTGGCGACTTGACGTGGAAACAGGTGAAAAAGAGCAGCTGGTCATTTCCGGGATGCAGCCTTCCTGGTTAGCGCCATCCCCATGACGCAGCTTTCCTGTTTCTGTCGGTTCTTGCATTGGACATCCCGCGCGGTCCAGTATGAGCCTACCACACGATTGATTTTCCCCAACAGATCCATTTGGATAGAATCTCCTCGTGAAAGATGACCGCAATAATTCCGATTCCCTGAGCAGAACAGTTCTGATTGTCGGGTTCTCACTCATCGCGCTGCTTCTATTTGCCCTCGCCTATCGTTGGGCCAGCAGCGCACCACAACCCCGTGGTCAGGCAGCGGTGGCGGCGACAGCCACAATTAGGCCCACACCAGCTGACCTACCCGCCCGCAAGCTGGAATCGGATTCCGTCCTACCGATTCCAGCCACGCCAACTGAACTACCCGTACATAAGACAGAATCGCAGTCCGTCACACCTGTTCCAGCCACAATTCCGGCCACGCCAACTGAACTGCCGCCGCCGGAATTCAGCAACCCTCCGCAGGACGCATTCCAACAGATGGCCGCTGATTGGGGCGTAGAGCTGTTGGTCAGCGATATGAGCAATACTGGTCTGTGGCAGTTCCCAGCCGGCACTCTTGTCCATCCGCTGGCTGTTGAAGCAGCACACGGTTCTGCCTATCTCATTGACAGCGGTCGCGTGCTGGAAATCGATCTGGGAGATTCCGCCCCACCACGCCGCCTATTGGAGCCCGGCGACGAGGTGGATGGTGTACGTGTGATCGAGCCGCTTGACCTCACGCTGATGGGTGAACATCTGCTCGTACTGGACCGTGCGGGAGATGTCTATGCCTATAATCTGCCGCACGGGACATGGCGGTTGGATCGCTATGACCGCCCGACCGAGGCTTCATCCGGCCACTACTTTGTGGCCCTGTCTGCGGATCAAGTGGACGGACAAGATGTGCCAAATCGAGCGCTTCTAGAAACGAATTACAAGTTCGCCCAGCTTTATGATCGAGAGCTCAACCGAATCTGGCGGCTGCCGGAACTGCGAGCTGTCGACATTAGTTACTATGATGGCGACGTGTTCGTACTGCAGCGCGAACTGCATGATCAAGTGGGCGGCATCAACAAATACCGCGATACCAGCAGCATCTCCGCCTTCGCCCCACGGATTCAGATTGAAGAACCTCGCCAGATAGCGGCCACTGCTCAAGGTCTATATGTGCTGGATCAGGCTGGTCGAAGATTGATGCTCCTCGACATTAAGTCCGGCGCGCTGCTGCGAGTCGTTCAACTGCCACAGGATAAACTTGTGTCCGCCATCGCCCCTGTTGAAGAGTCCATGAACTTGCTCCTTGCCGGGCAAGACAGCCTATACTTTCTGGGCGAACCAGATCGCCTTGTCTCGATAGCAGGTGCAGGCGGATCAGATCCCGAGAATCTTCGCCTCAACGATCCGGAACAGCTGGCAGGGCTGGACGACTTTGTCGTACCGATTGGCGGCTCGAACATCACGTTCCGCGATTTCCAAATGCCGGGCGCACCCCGGCACTATCGCCTGGGCGTACACAATGGCCTGGACTTCTACTGGCAGCCGGGAACAAAGGTGCTCGCGGCAGGAGATGGGACGATCATCCGCGCCGACATTGATTATGTCGGACCAACAGCTGCAGATCTGGCTCTCTGGTCGGCGGAAACCAGCCGACTTGGCTATACAGCTCCGGAGATTCTCGACAACTACCTGGGCCGGCAGATCTGGATCGAACATGAGCAGGGTATTGTTACTCGCTACGCTCACCTGCGCAGCATCGAACCAGGACTTCAGCCCGGCACGGCCGTTACGCGGGGGCAGGCCATTGGCGAAGTCGGAAACTCCGGTTCACCCGCCTCATTAGAAAGCGAATTCTCAGATGCTCATCTTCATTTTGAATTGTGGGTTGATGATCTGTTTCTTGGCCAATACTTGCGGCCGATCGAAACGCGAGATTGGATCGAACGTATGTTTCCTACAAACAGGTAGAGACAGCGGGGGCCGGTGGGGCGTCCAATAGGTTGAACAAGCACCCGGGCTCAATAGCGTACGCTATGCGTCTTCGACTTCAGTCTGGCCCTGCTCGTGCATTAGTGCCACTAGTTCGTCGAGGCGGCTGCGACGTTGGACATACTGCAGCAGGCTTCGTACCTTCTCGCGTTTCGCGCCTTCGTCGAGCTGTTCCCAGTCAATGTCAAGGCTGTTCGCCAGGCTCTGAAGATCGCTGAGCGAGTAGTGCGCCAAGAGATATTGGCGCAGAATGGTTGGCGGCGAATCCGCATTGATCCGTTCGAGCCGCGGCAGATGATCCGCTGGGGGAGGCGTAAGGATGCGTTCTACTGCCAGGGCCAACTGGGCGCTCTGCCCGTTTCTCTCGGCATAGCCCATGATGTTGACGATCAGTTCGTTCATATCCTGATCAATAGTCATCACGTCGCTCTCGTGAATGTCGAGATCAAACATGAGGTCAAGTACATCTTCGCGGCCAAAGCGCTCGCGGATATTCTCGTAGAGCATCTGTCGATCGAATGACGTGTCACTGTCGTCGGGCAGGGGGGCTGCGCGATCAGCAACCTGTGAGACGATCTCTTCCGGTGCCCCTGCGACGAGCGAAGGAGCCGTTGCGGACTGTCGTAGCTGCGGCGCCAGAAGACCCCACAACCACAGGGCCGCACCGGCAAATAACACGCCGGCAACAATGAAGTAAAAGAAGCCCAGCTCTGCCTCCAGCGCCTGACGATCAAAGGTGCCCATCAACGTGTCCAGTAGGACGGCCGAAGTTACCGTGAGCAGCCCAATACCCCAAACCAGGGACGGTTTGCGCATGAACATGATCAGGAAGAAAATGATCGCGACGAATTTTACGACTAGCAGCCAGCTCATTTCACAATTATACTCTCAAATTGACGCGCATGGATTGTAGCATTGGCCAACTTTGCTGCAAGAATATCTGAAATCTTGCCGTTTAGGGCTCATGAAACGCGGATTATGCCTTCGTGTCTGCCACTTTCATGTGTTATCATGGATTAAGGTTGAATGGGACCTCTTGCAACAAATACGCATGGTTTTGCGTATAGTCTAACAGTAACCAAATGAGAGGAATAATCCAGTGAGTAATAAATCAATAATGAACGGCAGCAGTAAACCAGGTTTCTTTGGCGAATTATGGCAGCAGGGAAAACTCGTTTTCCAATTGATTCTCGATCCAAAAGTACCAATATACTTGAAAGCTGTACCCTTTGCGGCGATCGCCTACCTCATCTTCCCCTTTGATTTTCTCCCGGACGTTATTCCTGGTCTGGGCCAGTTGGATGATATTGGTATCCTTCTGCTTGGCGCCAAACTGTTTATTGAGTTGGCTCCCCAAGATGTCGTGGCAAGCTACCTGGGTCGCGTTGGCAGCTCAGGGCAGACGGAAGATCTAAAGGGCTCATCAGCGAATGACGGCGACCAACAAGACGGAGATGATGTCATAGAAGGTATCGTCATCGAAGACACGGATGTCAGCGAGTAGACCCTAAGGCAGCGCTGGCCGCCGATTCATGGTACTAGTCCGATCTGCCTGAAGAACCAGTCACCGCCCAAATACATCAAAAATACCATTAAGCTCAGGCAGCAGCAGAGCAGCAGCAGCACCAATCCCAAAATCAAGTTTGGCGTCATATCGACGGCTCTCTCCGCTTCATGCCGCGTGGAATGTGGCAAGTTTTCGGCCGCAGTGATTGGAGTTGGCTGGCGAAGTGGTTCATCTGTTGGTTTGTCTATTGCGATCAGTAATTTAGGGCTGTTGTCTGCGGGCTGCGGAACTGCCGTGACCTTCTCTGGTATTCCTGGCTCGATGACCTGCCCTGCGTCACTGTCTTCAGCATGGTGGCGCTCGCGAAAGAGCAGTGTTACCGTACCACCCATAGAAATTGCGTTTGACGGCCGTAAGGCCACCGGTTCTTTGCCCAACCTCTCACCGTCGATGAAGGTGCCGTTGGTACTACCAAGATCCTGCAGCAGGAACTCGCCGGAAGGGACGCTAATCAGCAAAGCATGCTGCCGCGACACTTCCGGATCATTGATTAAAACATCCGCAAACGGATCGCGACCGATGGTTAGACTCTGGTCGGCAAGTACGTAAACTGTGCCTGGTGCTGGACCTCGCGCGACAGCTAGCTCATAGGATTGGGCACTCATCGGAATGATAGGTCCTTCGCAGCGGCTGCCATGTTCGCAGTGACGTCATGAGTTTTCATGTGGATTGAATGTCCTGGATTCCGCTGCAGATCTGATTTCAACAGCTAGGGCCTGATCTGGTATATTGACCCGCCGTCGTGGTCCAGGATATACAGTTCACCAGCAGCATCTTCGCCAAAGCTTGATATCACGTAGCCGCTGTCGTGAACTAGGGCGTCCGACCATTCGCCTGAATCCTCAGGAAATAGACGCCATACGGTTCCTTGACAATAGTCAGCAACAAAGTAATTGCCGTAAAGCTCCGGGTACTGCATACCCCGGTACATATACCCCCCGGTGATAGAGCATCCTTGTTGGTGTGAATACTCGAAGATCGGTAGTTCTAAGCCGCTGGTATCACAAGGATCATTTGGGAAACAATGGAAACCCTCCATGATATTCCAGCCGTAATTCTCCCCGCCTGAGCTTTCTTCCGGCTGAAAATGGACCTCTTCCCACAAGTTTTGCCCGACATCAGCGATGAACAGATCGCCGGTTGAACGATCGAAGCTGATTCGCCATGGGTTGCGCAGTCCCCAGGCCCATATTTCATTGAGCCGATCGTCATCATCAACAAAAGGATTGTCGAATGGTATGCTGTAGGAACCGTCTGAGTAGTCGACGTCGAGGCGAAGAATCGTTCCAAGAAGTGTCCCTGTGTTCTGCCCATTGACGAACGGGTCATTCGCGCTGCCGCCATCACCAACCGTTACATACAGATAGCCGTCGGGTCCGAACAGGATCTGTCCTCCATTATGATTTGGAAAGGGTTGTTCGATTGTAAGCAGCTTCGTCTCGCTGTTCGGGTCCGCGAGATCTGCGTTGTCAGGGTCTACGGCAAAACGGGATATCTGCGTATCACCTTCTAGATTCGTGTAGTTGACAAAAAAGGTGCCGGTTTCCGCATAGTCGGGGTGAAAAGCGAGACCAAGTAGGCCCTGTTCCAGTTGTGTTGAGCCGATTCTGGATCGGATGTCGAGGAACGGCATTTCTAGCAGCGCGCCGTCGCGAATGATGTGAATGATCCCTGCCTGCTCAACGACAAACAAGCGATCGTCCTGCGCATGAGTGAGATAAAGAGGCTTCACGAAAGTTTCGTCTATTATCGGCGCGAGTGTAATCGCCTCGACGGGTTTAGCAGGGATCGGCGTTTCTGTGGGAGTGGCCGTGGGTGCCGGTGTAACCGTTACCGTTGGTGTGAGCGCTACCTCTGGCGTTTCCGCGGTTTCGGGAAGCGTGACTGCCGCTGCTGTAGCGGTAACGCTCGGCTGGGGAGTTGGGGAATTCTCAATTGCAGCGCTCGGCCGTACGATCTCGGCCGTTGGCGTCAATTCTTCAATGCTCGCGGCCGTTTGACAGCCTACCATAAGAAGTGCAAGAATTAAAGGTCCAAGGAAACGAAACCAATTGCGAATCATTATATCATTATCTAAAAACTGACGTGAAGCGTCGAGATGCTTCACGTCAGTTCTGAATCAAGAGGCGATTGAGCCAAGCCCTTCCTCAGGCTGTTACTATGGCGTGGGAGATTACTCGCGAGCATCCATAGGCAGATAATCGCGTTCGTCATACCCAAGATAGATCTGGCGCGGGCGCGCGATTTTCTGACTGCTGTCGTTGAGCAATTCGTTCCATTGTGCCAGCCAGCCAATAGTTCGTGGTATGGCAAATAACACCGGGAACATCGCTACCGGGAATCCCATGGCCTGGTAAATGATTCCGGAATAGAAGTCCACGTTCGGGTACAGGCTCCGAGATACAAAGAAGTCATCTTCTAGAGCGATTCGTTCAAGTTCGAGGGCGATATCCAACATCGGGTTGGCCCCCGTCACACCGAACACCTGATCAGCCACTTCCTTGATGATTGTCGCGCGCGGATCATAGTTCTTGTAAACGCGATGGCCGAAGCCCATCAGCAGACGTTCACGATTCTTTACGCCTTCCATGAATGATTTTACATTGCTGATATCACCGATCTCGCCCAGCATCCGCAAGACTGCTTCGTTCGCGCCGCCGTGCAGAGGGCCGTAGAGAGCCGCTGCCGCGCCGGCCATAGCCGAATAAGGATCTGAATGACTGGAACCGATGACACGCATAGTTGCTGTGCCACAGTTCTGTTCGTGATCAGCATGCAGGATGAACAAGATGTCCAATGCTCGCTCCAATACTGGATTTGGTTCGTAGTTAACCTGTGTCATTCGATCCAGCATTTTCAGGAAGTTACCCGTGTAGCTCAGTTTGTTATCGGGATATTCATACGGGAGGCCACGTAGGTGACGGTAGGAGAATGCCGCAATTGTTGGAACCTTGCCAACGAGGCGGATGATCTGTTTCAGGCGCACCTCAGGATCGGCGATATTTCGCGATTCGGGGTAGAAGGTCGGTAGAGCCGCCACGGTAGAAATGAACATGCTCATCGGGTGGGCATCATAACGAAACGCCTCGATGAGCTGCTTGATATTCTCATGAAGAAAGGTCTTGTGCAGGATTTCATGTTCCCAGGCCGCGTATTCCTGTTCAGAGGGGAGCTCGCCATTGAGAATGAGGTAAGCTGTTTCCAGGTAGTTGGACTGGCTGGCCAACTGCTCGATAGGATAGCCACGGTAGCGCAAGATGCCCTTCGCGCCATCAATGTAGGTGATGGTGCTTTTTGTGGAGGCAGTATTCTTGAACCCGGGATCATAACTCATCATGCCGAAGTCATCTTCTACAACTCTGATTTGACGCAGATCCATGGCGTTGATCGTATCGTGCTCAATAGGGACTTCGTATGAACTGCCTGTGCGGTTGTCAGTGATCGTCAATGTGTCTTTGCTCATCTATATCTCCTAAACTAAATCGTGGTTTACTAATTGCTACGGGTGAGACAATACTGCATTAGCGTCGTTCCTAAAATGGCCCGATTTCCGGGCACTGTTCCGACTTGAGGGCGCGGCTTTCTCAGGATGTATTGCGCAGCCGCTCGCCGTACTGCTCTTCATAATACTCTCGAAAAGCGCCCGACTTAATTTTGCGCCACCACCATTCATTGTCGGCATACCATCGAGCTGTCAAGCGCACCGCTTCCTCCGGCGAAACCTGTGGCTGCCAGCCCAGAGATCTGATCTTGTCGATATTCAGACTGTAGCGCCGGTCATGACCTGGCCGGTCAGCGACATAGCGAATTAAAGAATCTGGCTTGTTCAACTCGTCCAGGAGAATTTCAACCATGCGCAGGTTTTCCATCTCTTCTCCGGTACCGATATTATATATTTCGCCGATGGCGCCTTTGTGCAGAACAACATCGATTGCTTCACAATGGTCGGCGACATGCTGGTATTCGCGCGCCTGACGGCCGTCCCCATACACTGGCAGTGGTTGGTCATCGATGGCATTGGTCGCAAAAAGCGGGACCACTTTTTCCGGGTATTGGTAGGGGCCAATGTTGTTGGAACCGCGGGTAATGGTTACCGGTGAATCGTAGGTCACATAGTAGGCATTGACCATCAGGTCGGCGCTTGCTTTGCTGGCCGCGTATGGGCTTCGCGGGTCTACATTGTCACCCTCAACACTCGAACAGCCAGGTGGGATATGTCCGTAAACTTCGTCGGTAGAGATTTGGTGGTAGCGTTCAAGGTTCAGTTTTCTCGCCGCTTCCAACAGCGTATAAGTGCCATAGACGCTGGTCTGAATAAAAGCATCTGGATCAAGAATTGAACGATCGACATGCGTCTCCGCGGCGAAATTGATGATGGTATCAATGTCATGTGCTTCGATTGCTTCTGCAACCGCGGCGGCGTCGCAGATATCGGCTCGAACGAAACTGTAGCGGGAGTCGTCAGATACATCGCGAAGATTATCCAGATTTCCTGCGTACGTTAACTTGTCAAAGACCAAGATATTGTAATCTTCGTATTTGTTCAGCAGGTGGACGACAAAATTAGAGCCGATGAAGCCAGCCCCACCGGTGACCATGATATTTTTCACTTAGAACCTCTAAAGATGCGTGATATTGTGACGCAAAGGGCTAGGGTAATTTTATACCATAGTAAGAAGATGGTAAACAGCAACTGTTGACCATCTAATGGTTTAGCCATCTACGCTGTTCTTTTGGACAAAAGTATCTATCAATTTGCGGGCGATGCTGACAGGAGGCGGCACCTTCGGCAGTTCGTTCGCTCTATACCAGCCTGCCTCAGCGATTTCTTCTTCTTCAAGTGTAATCTCGCCGCCCGCGTATTCAGCCGTAAATGCGATCATCAATGAATTAGGAAATGGCCAGGGCTGGCTTCCAAAGTATCGAATATTCTGCACATCGATGCCAACTTCTTCGCACACTTCACGACGGACACATTCTTCCAGACTCTCGCCTGGTTCCACAAAACCGGCCAGGACGCTGAAGAAACTCTTCGGATGGCGTTGGTTACGAGCCAATAACAATTCTGTGCCGGATCCAGCAGCGCGTTCGACGCTGACGATAACTGCCGGCGACAATCGCGGATACGTGGTATGGCCACAAGTTGGGCAGCGCTTCGCTCTTTCATACGCGATTTGAGAAACTGACGAACCGCATTGCCCGCAGAATTGATGCGTGCGATCCCACTCTTTGATCTGCACCGCTCGTCCAGCCAGGGATAATGTCACGTCGTCCAACCTGTCGAATAAGCGCCGCAGACCAAGGAAGGCCATGCCCGGCGGAGGTTGGGTATCATCCGCCACTTCGCCCGAGTAGCAGCGTGTCATCTCCTCATTCTGCTGCAAATATCCGAGAAACTGTTTGCGCCGCACGTCAACCGGTAGGTCCTTGGGGCTCTTTGCCACTGGAACCCTCAGCTCAGAAGTGTCGCTGTGAACCAGCAGTCGCGAGCCGTTGAATATATACCAGTAAGCTGGTCCTTCATTGTCAGAATGTGGCGCTATGGCCGGAATGAACATCGTCTTCATGGAATAATCCTGGTTGGCAAGACTTTGCGCTGTTGTCTGCCGAACTAAGGGTAGGGATCAATCGTTGCCGCAGGCGTCGCTGTGGCCGGACCTGGATAGCCACCGCCAGAGGTTGTTGTGGCCGTCGGAGGCAGTGGGGTCGATGGTGTAGCTGTGGGATTGACGCCGTTGGCGTTTGTCGCTGTCGCACCTGGCGTCGCCGAAGGCTGCGCTGTACCGGCCCCGGGTTCTGTCGTGCTGGGTGCGCCGATCGGTGTGACTGAAGGCGTGGCGACCAGCGTGGCGGCACCTGTACTGGTTGGTTCTATCGACGCTGTAGGAACAATCGGATCGGCCGTTGCCACGCCGGTTGCCGTCTCCACGGGTTGGGTCGCTGTTGCTGTGGGCGTTGCGGAAGGTATTTCAGTGGAAATAAGCGCCGGGAAAGCGGGATCGACAATCCCGATATCGACAGGACCGATGGTGCCGTTTCCAACAAGAGGATTGGGCTGGACAATGCGCTGCACCTGCAGATACCAGGTGCTGCCTGTGGCCGGCCCTTTCCCGCATCCCAGCGGCCCCTGATAAAGACGCCATATGCCCTGAACGCTCATTTCCGTACCTGGCTCCAGGATGCGGACCACACGATCATATCCCTTGGCATCTAGTTGAAGTTCCTCAGCCACCAGCGCCCACTGTGGATTGGGCCCGCTGTAGCGCGGGCATGCTGGAGAATCTAGTTCCATGAAACCACCCGTTACCTGTATCGGCATGTTCAGGAAAGCGACAGGATCCGCGTTCAGCTCACCGAAGGTCACTGGAACCGGAGTCAGAGAATTCCCCTCTCCCAGCATGGGTATCGGCGTTGGAGAGGTCAGTGCCGGCAGCAGCCCTCTTGTACCCGAGGTCTGGCCGACGACTGCCAGCAGCACAACGGCGACAGCAATTGCAACCAATATGATGGCGCCGATCACGAATCTAGGATTGGAACTTCTTGTTCCTGACTCTGGTTGGTTATCCATTAGGTTTGTGCGCCGCGAACTGTGCAGCGAATTTCCAGGTGCGGGTATTGTACTGTCAATTGATGGTTCTGCATTACCAACGTGTGATCACTGTAACGGGATCGAATCGCCAAGTATTTGGGCGGGCTCACGACGCAGGACATCCCACAAGGCCCGCGAAGTCGCAACTGTTTCTCGAAACTCGTACCACCTTGAACCACGATACGGTCGTAGATCCGCTTCAGTACCCATCGCATCCACACCTAACTGGCGGCAAGTGAACAATGCCCTGGGCAAATGAAAGGCTTGCGTAACCAGTATCGCCTGCTCTATTTCGAAAATGTGGCGCGCTCGGTAACAGGTGTCATAGGTTCGCAGCCCGGCATAATCGGGCTGAATGTCAGACTGAGCGACGCCGCGGTTAATCGCGTAGGCCATCATTGCTCCCGGCTCGTTGTAATGGTCGACACGGTTGTCGCCGCTTACCAACAGCTTATCCACTTTTCCACCGTGATAAAGGGCAATGGCTGTGTCCATGCGGTCGCGCAGCACTGAACTCAACCGGCCGTCACTGTAGACGGCCGCGCCAAAGACGATGGCGACACGCGCCGGATCCACAGTTTCCGCCGACCGAATCTGCCCTGAGTAATAGAGACGTATGCTCTGCCGCCACAGCCAGGGCAAGAGAAGAAGTAGGATTACAAGCGCTGCTGCGGCTAGCGAGCCCACTTTCAGTACCTGCAGTCTCGGTTTATTCAATGTCGTCGAATCAAGATAAGCTGCTTGATTTTCCATCTCTATCGGGCTCATCCTCGTTTTGCTAAGGCACTTGCGTGGACGCATCACAGGAGCATTCGTTCAAATTCACTCACCCACGCTCCGAATCATAGATTCTGTACGCTTACATTCACAACCCACACACAATCTGCTAAGGGAATCCGCCACAGCAGGTGGGTTTGGGCGGGCTATTGGTGATATAATAGAACATGCGAGCCATTTCCTCGCTTTGGTAACATGGGTTGTCTGGCGGCAACTGTAGACAAGGAGGTGACATTGAATTCCCAAGAAAAACTGATTAGTTCCTACGAAACCAATCGCTGGCTGGTGCAAAGGTTTGCCGATGGACTGTCTCATGAGCAGAGCCTGGCTGTGCCGGCGTTCAAGACCAACAATTTCAATTGGGTGACAGGGCACATCGTTGTCAACAGAGATCGCGTACTGGATCTATTGGGTTGGCCAAAACTGCTGTCCGGAGAAGAAGCGCTGCTCTACGCGACTGACTCATCGCCCGCCACTGCCGAAACGGCCGTATCGCTTGAGCGACTGCTGTCGCTCCTGGACATGTCGCAGGAGGGGATCAGCGAGGGGCTGCGGGCAGTCGGGCAGGCTGGTCTGGCAGCGCGGCCCGACAATGAGGGTGAACAAACCGTTCATGAGCATATTGAAGGACTTCACTGGCACGAAACCTACCATCTGGGCCAGCTGGAAATTCTACGTCAGGTAAGCGCCAGGAGGGACGCCTTTCCCTAGGTGCGAGGGCTTTGCGGCAAGGGCGCCGGATCAGTTGTTCAGCAAAACTGAGCGGGTGGACTACTGTAGGCCGGCCGCCTGGGCTATCCATGATTTCGGATCAGCCGATTTACCTGTAGCTCTTGTGATATGGCGCAGCGTTTCCGGCGGTTGTGCTGCCAACGCAGCGAATGTCGTAATGCCGGCCCCGCTAAGGCGTTTCGCATAGGTGGGACCGATCCCAATGATTTCAGTTAGGTCGTTCGCTGCCAGAACGCTTTTGTCATCATCTGGTGTAGTGACAACTTCTTCAACGATTGTCTCCGTAAAACCTGCCGGATCCTCTATTACCGCTGCCCGGACTACTACTTCGTCGTCCACCGCCTCATCTGCCTGACGCTCTTCCATTTCTTGCCTTTTGGCCAATAGGAATGAGGCCGCTTCCTTGACCGCGATGATGGAGATTCCCAACCCAACATAAAAAAGCTTCTTGAGCATTATCTGTAACCCGCCTTTCCTATCGATAGGTGGTGCCATGGATCCACAAACAAGGTCCATTCTGCACAGTTCATGACGCACTGCATTATAGCAGATGCAAGGCTTAACTTCAATTGGCCACTTCGTTCTCTCCACCGCAGTTCCTGGCTCGCTGCCTGTTTAGACTCTCCCTAGGAAATGCCATGCACAGCCTGTATAATTCAACTTATCAACGACGCTTCGGCAAATCTAACAGAAAAGGTCCGAGCAGCGCGCTTCGGAGGATGAATGATGATTGACAGCAGGCCACCTCGCATACTGATTGCAAAACCGGGATTGGACGGGCACGATCGCGGCGCTAAGGTGATCGCACGCGCGCTTCGTGATGCGGGCATGGAGGTTATCTACACCGGCTTGCGCCAAACGCCGGAAATGATTGTCAGCGCGGCGCTGCAAGAGGACGTTGATGCGATTGGCCTGAGCATACTGTCTGGAGCGCACATGACGCTGCTGCCCCGCATAATAAGCCTATTGGACGCCAACGATATGTCTGAAGTTCCGCTGTTCGTCGGGGGAATCATTCCCAAGGAGGACATACCCCTCCTGGAGGCGTTGGGAGTAAGCGCTATCTTTGGTCCCGGATCGGGGCTGGCCGAAATTACGGAAACTGTTCAAGGGACGCTAGCGCGTGAGTGAACTTCTCAAAAAGATACGTCAGGGTAACAGCCGCGCCGTCGCACGCTTGATAACGGACGTTGAAAACAATGAAGCCGCGGCGCGTGACGTTACGCGCATGCTCCATCCCCATACAGGCAGCGCACACGTCGTGGGCATAACGGGCCCGCCAGGCTGCGGGAAAAGCACCCTCGTCAATGAGCTTGCCAGCCGCTTCTACAGTCAAGGTAGTAGTGTTGGCATCATTGCTGTTGACCCGAGCAGCCCTTTCACTGGCGGTGCGATTCTAGGTGATCGCGTTCGCATGGTTGATATTGTTGATCGCAAGGGTATTTTTCTGCGCAGTATGGCTTCACGCGGTGCGCTGGGCGGCCTGTCACAAACGACTTCGACCGTCGTCAAGATCTTGGATGCCGCAGGCTATGACGTGATTCTAGTGGAGACCGTGGGGGCGGGGCAGGCGGAGGTGGATATCGCTGGTGCGGCGCATACCGTCCTTGTGATCGAGGCGCCCGGCAGTGGAGACGAGGTGCAGTCAAGTAAGGCTGGCATCCTGGAAATCGCTGATATTCTCGTTGTCAACAAAGCGGATCGGCCGTCGGCATTGAATACAGTCCGGGCGTTAGAGACGATGCTGCAGATCGGGCAGACCGGCGCTTTGGAACATCATGCGCGTCTAGCCGACGATGCTTCACACGCTGCTGCTTCTGCGCCGAGTACGCCTGAACAATGGATGGTTCCGGTTCTGCAGACGATCGCGATTGAAGCCAAGGGTATTGATGTATTGGTAGACAAGATTGGGGAGCATCGCGCCTATCTCGTTGACAGCGGCGAATGGTTTCACAAAGAAGCGCAGCGCAGCCGGCGTGAAATTGAACGGCTGCTGCAGAATCAGATCCTATCACGCGCCCAGCACCTGGTTTCAGCCGAGGTGCGCGATCAACTGGTAACGGCCGTGGCTCTACGTGAAATGGATCCCTACACAGCGGCCGAAACTCTATTTGTGCGGGCTTTTGCTAATCGTTCGGACACGTAGAGCGCATCGCTCAATAGGAGAAGTGGAATATCATGTACGGGGATATCAAAATATTCGCCGGATCTGGCTGCCCGGAACTGGCACAGAAGATCGCTGACTATATCAACGTACCGCTTAGCGGCTGGGACGTCATTCAGTTTTCCAATCAGAACATATTTGTCCGTCTGCATGGCAGTGTACGTGGGCAGGACGTTTACCTCATTCAGACCCATGCGCAGCCCCTGCACACAAATATCATGGAGATGCTGATTGCCATCGACTGCCTCAAACGCGATTCGGCGGGCAGAGTCACCGTGGTAGTTCCCTACCTGGCCTATTCACAGAGCGACAAAAAGGACCAGCCGCGCGTCCCAATTTCTGCGAGACTTCTGGCAGACATGATTGAAGCAGCGGGAGCGGATCGTTGGATGACGGTGGATCTTCACAGTGCCCAGATTCAGGGTTTCTATAAAATCCCTGGCGATTCACTGACCGCCTTCCATATCCTGGTAGACTATTTCCGAGCCAAGAAACTGGATGCCGTTGTTGTTACGCCCGATCTTGGGTTTGCCAAGCGGGGTAGGAATTTCGCGGCGGCGGTGGATCTACCGCTGGCTTTTGTAGAGAAGCGGCGTGTGGGCGACGATGGGAAACGTCTGGCGCTGACTCTTATTGGTAGAGTTGCCGGCAAGGATGTCATCATCGTCGATGATATGGTGGATACAGCGGGATCAATGAAAGAAGCGATAGAATTGGTTAAAGCTGAGGGCGCGCGGGATGTGTATCTCTCGTTCGCCCATCCGGTACTATCAGATCCGGCGACGGATAGATTATCCAGGCTGCCCATCAAGGAAATAGTGACCACGGATACGCTTCCAATTCCGCCGGAAAAAATGCTTCCAAACATAAAAGTCCTTTCCGTATCCGAGATGCTGGCCGAGGTTATCCTGCGCTCCCATGAAGGGCGAAGCGTTGGCGAACTGTTCAACGAGTAAGGAAGAACGCTTATTATCAATTTCTATGTGTTAACATTGGTCTAAGAAAGACCTGATACACTAACGCCTATGTTCAAGAAATTAGTATCCAAAATTGTTGGTGATCCGAACCAAAAAATAATCGATAACCTTCAGCCTCTGGTGGTTGAAATCGGGGCGCTAGAGCCGGAACTGCAGACGCAATCTGATGAAGCGCTTCGCGAGCGCTCCGCCTCATTACGCCAACGTTACGAGGCCGGTGAATCTCTCGATGATCTAATGGCCGAGGCTTTTGCGTTGGTGCGGGAGGCATCTGTTCGTTCGATTGGCCTGCGCCACTATGATGTCCAGCTAATGGGCGGCGCCCTACTTCATCGTGGTGAGGTTGTAGAAATGCGCACCGGTGAAGGCAAGACTTTAGTGGCCACCCTGCCGCTGTACCTCAATGCGTTGACAGGGAAAGGCGTCCACCTGGTCACGGTAAACGAATACCTGGCAAGACGAGATGGCGGGTGGATGGGTAATATTTTCCATTTGCTTGGTCTGACAGTCTCCTGTATCGCTCCCCAACAATTCTCTGCTATGTTCGATCCTGATTATGTCAACCCAGGCGCTGAACTTGAAGATGAACGCCTTGTGCATTGGCGTCCAAGTTCCCGCCGCGAAGCATACGAGGCGGACATTACCTACGGAATCAGCAGCGAGTTTGGCTTTGATTATCTTCGTGACAATATGGCGACGTCGCCGGATCGCCTTGTTCAGCGCGACCTTCACTTTGCGATAATTGATGAGGTCGACAATGTCTTGATTGATGAGGCGCGTACCCCGCTCATTATCTCCGGCCCGGCGCCCAGGTCTGGTAAAGAATACGCTCGTTTCTCCGGCTATGTGCGGGGTCTCAAAGAGAACACGGCTGGCGAGGACGAGGAGCCAAACGGCCACTACGACATCGATGAAAAGAGCCGCTCTATTAGTCTGACCGATGAAGGAATCGTGGAGATCGAGAAGCGGATTGAAGAAATTGATCAGGATGCAGGTGACAGTCTATACGACCCGCGTTTCTATCAATTGACTTACTACTTGGACAATGCACTCCGTGCCCAATATTTGTTCAAGAATGATGTTCATTACCTGGTGCAGGATGGGCAGGTTGTCATTGTTGATGATTTCACTGGCCGCCTGATGGCTGGACGGCGCTACTCAGATGGCCTTCATGAAGCAATCGAGGCCAAGGAAGGCGTGACCATTAAACGTGAGACGGTCACCGTGGCTACGATTACCTTGCAGAACTACTTCAGACTGTACGAAAAGCTGGCCGGCATGACTGGTACCGCTCTCACGGACGCCGAGGAATTTGATGAGATTTACTCTTTAGGTGTAACGCCACTGCCCACAAATGTGGAATATGTTGTCAACACTGGTGAGCTTGGCCTAATTCCCGATCAAGTTAAGGTGGAGAACAGCGATGCGGTTCGCTATCTCGACCCGAAGACCAAGGAGCCGGTTTACTTCAAACGAATCGATTTCAAGGATCAAATATACGCTAACGTCGAAGCCAAGGATTACGCGCTGATCGCCGAGATAAAGCGCGTACACGAAAGCCAGAGGCCTGTTCTGGTGGGCACTACGTCGGTGGAGCATTCAGAAAGAATTCACCGGCAGTTGACGAAGGACAAGATCCCTCATTCAGTGTTGAATGCAAAAATGCACCAGTCGGAGGCGCTGGTTGTTGCCCAGGCAGGGAAGAAGGGCGCCGTTACCATATCGACGAATATGGCTGGTCGTGGAACTGATATCCTGCTCGGCGGGAACCCTGAAGGCCTGTCGGCGGACATGGTTTCCACGGCACTATTTGACCAGCGTCAGTTCACCCAGTTGGCACAACGATTCCTCTCCGACGGTTCGCAGGCGGCAAGGGAAATGACCGCCAAGAACAGCAAACTGAGCGATGATCTGGTGGAATGGTTGGAGCAGGAAAACAGTATTATCCAAGAGGCACTTCCGAAGGTTGAGGAGCTTGGTCTCGTGCGCTATGTAACGCGACAGCTGTATGAAGAGTTTGACCTTGACTACAACACGGCTGAACAAATCATTACCCGCGTGCAGCTTGGCGACTATGCTGGATCCCGTGAACAGCTTGTTGAGATGGGGGCTGACATCGCCTTCGTCGATCGCGCTATCCATGAGCTTGGTATTCTTCAGAATTATGCGGCCGTATTGAATCAGAGGCAGTCATCGCCGCAGCAAAAGGCTCAGGCTTTGGGCGAAGTGCTCGGTCAGATGCTCTTCGACGAACACTACAATGCGCGCGCGGCGCTGATTCGCGCCGTTCTATCCAATGAAGATGAAGAAGCCGCGCTCATCGTGCAGCAGACACCAGGTATGCCCCCTGAACTCATCGGGCAGATCAAACAGATCTACGAGGACGCGGAAGCGGATCGGAGTGATATCTGGGCTGCCGGTGGTCTACATGTGGTGGGTTCAGAGCGCCACGAATCCCGCCGTATTGATAATCAGCTTCGCGGTCGTGCTGCGCGCCAGGGCGATCCCGGGTCGTCACGTTTCTTCCTTTCACTCGAAGATGACTTGATGCGCAGATTCGGCGGCGAGCGGCTCAAGTCCTTCATGTCTCGTACCAACGTTCCTGAAGACATGCCGATTGAGAACAGCATGCTTGATCGTATCATCGAGAGTTCGCAGGAAAGAATTGAGGGATACAATTTTGATATCCGCAAGAATGTCGTTGAATACGATGACGTGATGAGCAAACAGCGCCAGGCAATCTACGGCGACCGGCACAAGATACTGCTTGGTCAAGAGGTTGATCTCGATGAAAAGATATCTGAGGCGTTTGATTTAGCCATCGATGATCTGGTCAATAATTATGTCATTGACTACCCCGGTTTTATGCGATCGGAAATCGACCGGGTCATCTCTGAATTCAGCACCGAGGCGACGGACACAATCAACGTTACAGGCGTTGTCCGCCAACTGCGCGGACTGCTGCCAGGCATCGTGACGATAGACCGTTCGGAACTGGACGATCTTTCTCCTGAGCAGCTGTCGGACCGGCTGATGGTTCTCGCCTATGAGAATGAAGAGCGGGGCGACAATCTTTACCAGCTCTTGCAGGCCATGGGACGTTTTCTACCTATCTTGCCGACGATTCCCAATCTTTCTGGATTGGCCACGATGCGTTCGGGCCAGCTGCAGGCGCGGGATCGCATGAAGAAGGAGTATGCTACCCTCGTCGACAACCTATACGACGAGTTTCTGGCCCAGCAGATACCGGTGGAAGAACGTGATGAGATCTGGAAAAAAGCTGAGACCGGAATAGAGACGGCGTTCGATGAGTTCAGAACAGACAATTTGACGGTCAAGACGGTCGGCGCCCGGCAGGCTGTATTTCGCCAGCGCGTTGAACTGGCCCTGAGGGACCTTCTATTAGAGAGTCTTTCCGCTTTGGACGGGGAACATCTGATCACCGCGCTGAATGGCTATGTCTTGAGCCAACAGGCTAAGTGGAAGGAACGCATTGGTCCGGCTGAATACCGGAATTTTCAGCGACAGCTTCTGTTGTCAGCCATTGACAACGAGTGGCGTGACTATCTGACGGCCATGGATGATCTGCGTCGTGAAATCGGCCTGACCGCCTTGGGTCAGCGCGATCCCAAAGTGGAATACAAGAAACGTTCGTTCGCCATGTTCACCAACATGCGTGAAAACATCCAGAAAGATGTAGCCGATCGTTTCTTCCGCCAGATCGGCAACCACATGGCCTTCGTGGCGCGACAGCAGGCGGAAGTGAACTACAAGCTACAGGCTCAGAGCGCCGGGTACCGTGTAGTCTCGCATGGGTCAGGCAAAGGGGCAGGCGTGGAGCGCGCGACCGCCAAGGTCGGCCGTAACGATCCCTGTCCTTGCGGCAGCGGCAAGAAATACAAACAGTGTCACGGCCGTGCTGCAAGATCTGCTGCCAAGGATGCCGGCAATGGGTCGGGTGCTCGCGCATCGCGGCAAAAGTCAAAAAAGAAGAAGAGCAGGCGGCGGCGCTAGAAGCGTGTCAAGGACAGGTAGCGGAGACATCGTTCTTCTACGGTGTCTCCGTTTTCTTTACGTCTGGCAGTTTGCACAGAAATGAGTACTTCTGCCGTTCAGGACCATGCGCTGGATCGGTTCACCACAATCGAAACAAGAGTCACCTGTTCTACGAAAGACTTTCACATCGTTTTGCATGGATCCTTTTTCGCCATCAGGTTTCAAGTAGCTGCTGATAGTTGCCCCTTCACGTTCAATACCCAGCCGTAGGACATGCTGAATCCCTTCAAAGAGTTTGGCAATGTCCGCCGCTTCCAATGTGTCGGTCCGGCGCTGCGGATGGAGACCGGCGAAAAACAATGCCTCATCAGCATAGATATTGCCAATGCCGGCGACCATGGATTGGTCGAGTAAAAAAGGCTTCAACATTCGTCTCCGGTCGTGCATGATATCTTCAAGAAGCTGCGGCGTAAAATCACGCTCCAGCGGCTCAGGACCCAGCCCACCTAGAACATCTTCTAGGTCAGCGACCAGATAGACCCGCCCGAACTTGCGCGTGTCGCGAAAGCGAAGTTCCTGCCCGTTGTCTAGCTCGAATACCGTATGTGTATGTTTATCCTGGAGCGTTTCAGAATCGACCACCGCCAGGTGACCGGTCATACGCAGATGGACGATCAGCGTGTCCGGACTGTCCAGCGGAAACAGGATGAATTTTCCACGCCTGGACACGCCGTTGATCGTTCGTCCACGAACGCGAGCGCTCAGCTCCGGTAGGGCGGGGCGATCGATATGACGCGGCCAAGAATTGCGCACGGCCGTAATGGTGCGTCCGCTCAACTGTGGCTGCAGCGCCCTGGCGACAGTTTCAACTTCTGGTAGTTCTGGCATTTACCAATCCACCCACGCTGGATGCGGCGCGGCTAGATATTGAACTCACCGCTGCGGTAGAAGAGTTCGCCGTCAACATCAATCTCGCCGCCATCGCGCATATCGCAGATCATATCCCAATGAATAGCCGATGTGTTCTTGCTTCCAGTTTCCAGATAACCCCGGCCGAGCGCCATATGTATCGTCCCGGCGATCTTCTCATCGTACAGAATCGACTTGGTAAACCGTTGAATGCCCTTGTTCGTTCCAATGGCAAACTCGCCGAGGTAGCTAGCCCCGGGATCAGTGTCCAACATCTGCAAGAGGAATTCTTCGTTCTTCTCGGCCGTTGCCTGCGTAACCTTCCCATCTTCGAAAACGAGCTGTACCCCGGATACTTCACGACCGGCAACGATGGCCGGATAGCTGAATTTTACCCAGCCATTCACTGAATCTTCAACCGGACCGGTGAATATCTCGCCCGATGGCATGTTCTTCTTGCCATCCGAATTGATAAAGGTCCGGCCTTTGATTGACAGCCGCATATCGATATTCGGTCCTTTGACGGTGACCTGATCCTTGCCGGCCAACCAATCGACCAATACCTGCTGTTCTGCGCTAACCGCTTGCCAGGCGGCGATAGGATCAGCTTCGTCCGCGTGACAGGCCCCATAGACAAAATCCTCGTAGTCGCTCAATGACATGTCGGCGTCCTGGGCGTGGGCAGCGGTCGGGTACATAGTGCTGACCCAGCGCAAGGAGCCTTCGGCCGCACGTTTCATATAGGCGGCCATCAACTCGCTGCGCGCTGATTGCATGGCGCTCTGGCGCGCGGGATCGGTGGCGGACAGTGCCCGTGTGTTGTTCGTGGCGCGCGCATTGATCATACAGTCATAGGTCTCAACGATCAGTTTCATCGGCTGCGGGATGAACTGAAGCTGCTCGTCGTTTGCCTCGTTTAGGAGAATCTCCGTGAACGTATCATCCTGTAGTTGAATCAATGGATGGCCGCCGGCACGTATGATCTGCCGGTAGGTTTCGACCACGAGGGGCATCGCGGCAAGGGAGCCATTCAGTAAGACCGTCTCCCCCGGCTGCACCTCTACACTGTAGTTCACTAATAGCTCCGCTAACTTTTCTGTACGTGGATCACTCATGACTTACTCCCGTTCTTGTAACAAAGGTTGTGATTATATCGCTAATCGGATGTTTGACCTGTGAAACAGGATTGGCATACAATCATCCTAATCATGTTTCCCGAGGATCGCGTTCTGGTTGCCTACCTGCCTGACCCGCAGGACTTCACTCTAATACAGGAAGCAGGATGGTATCGTATCCCTATGCGGTTTGCACCAAAAGGACTGCACGCAGAATATGTTGCCTTTTATTTCGGCAGCAAATTCGCGGAACAGAAGTGGGCCATCCACTACTACGCGCGCAATCTGGGACATGAGCTGACAACACGGCGCGCTCTTCTGCCGGCGCAGCAAGATCACCAGCGGGCGGATGATATCTACTACAAGATCCAGCTCGGGCCGCTGCAGCGACTGCCCGAACCGATCATGAGCCTACGCTGGCGCCGGCTGACCTTTATCCATACGACGTGGGATAGGTTTCAGGACGCCGCTGAGATCAATGATCTTTTCGTCGATGGTGACCCTTATGTCGACCGGCTCTATGCCACGCTCAAGGAACGAGGCGTCCAAGCTGAACGCAACTACCGTGTAAAAGAAGCTCCGGCAGATTATTACCTGCCGCTGGCGGTGCCTTGTCGTGATGGCGACGTGCAGATAACAAATGCTTCGGTTCTTGAGAACGCTGCGCAAATCGATGCGTTTGCCGGCAGAATTATTGATGAGACGATGGATCTGGGAGGCGTGATTGAAGTCCACGTACAGAAACCAGCCAATGAGCAGGTGACGGACGATGATCCAAACTGAAGAACAGACCGCGACGATTATCTACAATCCACTGGCCGGACCGGCAGATTTGGCGCCCAATATCGTGGAGATTGCCACGCGTTGGCGGAAGATCGGGTGGGAGGTTGAAATCAAACCGACGCAGGCGGTCGGACACGCGACAGAGCTTGCTGCCGAAGCGGTCGACTATGGGCGCAAGCTTGTGCTTGCTGCCGGGGGAGATGGGACCCTGGGAGAAGTGGTCAACGGCCTGGCCGGTTCACAGACCATCATGGGTGTCCTGCCTGCCGGAACCGCCAACTCCTTTGCCCGCGAATTGCAGCTTCCCTTGCCTGGATTGCGCAATGACAACAGTCTGATCTCGGCCAGTGATGCCTTGATGGCTGGGCGCGTGCAGACCATCGATCTCGGCTATACATCCTACGCCGAAAAGGATTCCGGTCACTATTGGATACTATGGACCGGAACCGGTGCTGATTCATACATGGTAAGCGAACTGGAACCGCGGCCGAAGTGGTCAAAACGTATCGGATGGCCCAGCTATATTGTTCAGGGCCTTCCCAAGCTGTCACAATTCTCCCACGTGCATGCCCGGGTTGAGGTCGATGGCTATCAATTCGAAGATGATTACGTGCTAGTTTTGATCAGCAACTGCCAGCGCTATGCAGGTGGCTTCGTAACCTTGAGCCAGGATGCGAAAGTGGACGATGGCCTGCTGGAGATATGGTTGTTTGGCGGGCGCGGCTTAGTCAGCATGTCGCGTCATGCCGTACGCATTCTGCGCGGCCAGCCTTCTGAGGAACCGGATGCATGGCTCCTCCGCGGCAAGGAGATCACTGTACATACGGAACCGGCAATGGTCGTGCAGACAGATGGCGATCCGGCCGGCAGAACGCCGCTGAATTGTGAGGTGAAGCCAGCGTCGCTCCTCCTGCTCACGCCGCAGTCTGCGCCCCCCTCATTGTTCACCAACCCGGGCCCGAGATTGCTGGCTTCCGACACCTAATCAAGCCCTTCCAGTTCGATAAAAGACGGCCGTGGACGCCGTTTGATCTTGCAATCTCTCCAATATTACGTAAACTTGAGAGATGGACAGAATTGATTTTCGTTCTGACACAGTTACCTGGCCGACGCCTGCAATGCGCGAGGCGATGGCATCCGCTGCGGTCGGAGATGATGTCTATGGTGAAGATCCCACGGTCAACTATCTGGAGGCGTTGGCAGCAGAGAAAACTGGCCACGAAGCCGCACTGTTGGTGGCCAGCGGGACCATGGGTAATCTGGTTGGCCTGTTGACTCATGCGACCAGAGGTGAAGAGTTTATTGTTGGTCGTGACTCCCACGTCATGCTCTGGGAGACAGGCAGCGTTGCTGCTTTGGGCGGCGTAGTCCCCATGACCTTGCCAACCGATCGCATTGGCATGATGGCGCTTGACGAGGTTGAATCAGCCATACGATCTACGGACGTGCACCTACCAATAACCCGCCTGATTCATGTGGAAAACAGCTACGGCGCTAGGCAGGGCTACCCGATTCCAGCGGACTACTTCGCTGCTGTGCGTGACATCGCCCGCCGGCATGGCCTCAACGTTCATCTTGATGGTGCGCGGGTATTCAATGCAGCCGTTGCCCAGTCGATTGACGTTCGTCAGATTACGCGCCATGTAGATTCCGTGACGTTTTGTCTGAGCAAAGGGCTGTGTGCCCCGGTCGGCTCGATGTTGTGTGGATCACACGACTATATTGCCAGGGCGCGACGAATTCGCAAAGCGGTTGGCGGCGGCATGCGCCAGGCCGGCATCCTTGCTGCGGCGGGCGTGGTCGCCCTTGAGCAAATGATCGACCGCCTGTCTCTCGATCATCTGCATGCGCTTGAACTGGCCGAAGGGCTTGGGACCATTCCTGGTATCTGTCTTGATCGCGGCATGGTCAAGACCAATATGGTCTTTTTTGACGTTGCTGATGATGTTCCCTATGATGCTGCTGAGATCGCAGGCAAGATGCAGCAAGAGGCGAATGTTTGGGTGGGAACCATGGGACCACGTTCTGTCCGCGCGGTGACCCATTACTGGATCGGAAAGTCTGAAGTAAAGGTATTCCTGGACGTACTGCGTAGTATAATGGATGACTAGACAGGAGGTTCAGGGCTATGAGTAGCCTGATTGGGCAAACAATTAACGATCGCTACCGCCTCGACGCTCTCCTTGGGGACGGTGGTATGGGCACCGTCTACCGTGCCTTTGATCGCAACCTTGATCGACAAGTTGCGATCAAGCTCATGCACAGCCATTTTGCGCGCCAACCGGAATTCCGCAAACGACTGATTCAAGAAGCCCAAACCGCGGCGAAGCTTGATCATCCTTCCATTGTACGTATCTATGATTTTGGCGAATCAGATCTCGGTCTGTTCATCACCATGGAATACGTGGATGGTGGCAGTCTGCGCGAGCATTTGCAGCGCCTTCAGAGCATGGGCAAGTTCTTGCCTTTCTCGCAGAGTATGCAGATCGCGATTCAAATCGATGAGGCATTGGATTATGCCCACAGGCGAGGCGTTATTCATCGCGACGTTAAGCCCGGCAATATCATCCTGAAACGGTTGAGTCACCCTGATGAACCAGGCGAACAGCCGTTTCGGGCAGTTCTGACTGATTTCGGCCTTGTGAAACTGCAAGAAGGCATGCCGATGACGCAGAGTGGGGCTACGGTTGGAACACCGGCCTACATGTCTCCTGAACAATGCGAAGGCATGGAGCTCGACGGCCGATCGGACTTATACTCCCTGGGCATCGTCCTCTACGAGCTGGTCACAAATCGACTACCATTTGCATTCCAATCCTTGGCCGACGCGATTTCCACACACCGGCGAGGTACACGGCCGGCGCCACCAAGTGAATATCGCGCTGACGCGCCACCGTTGATCGATGGACTGTTGGCAAAGTCGCTCGCCAAATCCCCGGATGATCGTTTTAGCAGCGGCTTCGAAATGGCTACCGCGCTGCGCAGCGCCAAACTGTCGCTTGAAGGCACACCGACGCGGATCATGACCAGGCAAGAACTCAATATCCTGGACCGCGTTGAAGATCCTCCGGACGGCTACGAGTTGGAAATAAACGCGCCCGGCCACCAGCCCAGCATCATGACGCTGACCAATTCTGTAGTGACCCTCGGCCGTAATGCGGACAATGATGTCGTTCTGCCCGCTGATGGCGTTTCGCGCCATCATGCCAGATTACAGGCGACATCGCTCGGCTGGGAGGTTCTGGATCTCGGTGGACCGAACGGCACCTGGCTGGACGATCGCCGGCTCCGCCCTCAGGAACCGGCGCCATTAATGCCTGGCTCCATGCTGCGCGTGGGCCCCTACGAGTTGGAGCTCCTGCCTCCGGACATGACCTCGTCGGCTGCCGCTGCGTTGGCCGCTGGTGCGGCAGTGGCTGCTGTCGCGGAAGCAACCGTGCCGGGCGCCACTACGCGCGGGCTGCCGGAAAACGGTACTGCTTCACCGCTGGCGATTTATCCTATACAGGACTCAATTGAAGTTGATCCGGGACGTCACGCTGACATCAAGGTTGAGGTAATCAATCGCGGCGACGTCGATGATCGCTGCGGCCTTCGTGTCCAAGGCATACCAAACGACTGGATTACTACGCAGACCTCCTTTGTACCTATTGCGGCGGGCGAGACCGTAGAGATGACGGTTGGCATCTCACCGCCGATCAACCAGAGTACACCCGTCGGACGCCAACGCGTACTACTTGACCTTGTGTCGCAGCTTCATCCAGATCTTGACGTATCCGCTACCCTCAATCTTGTTGTCAACCCGATCTTTACTTTTGCTGCGGCGCTGGAACCGCAGCAGCTGCGCTTGCCGGGAACGGCAACGGTATCCGTGCAAAATACGGGCAGCGCAGCCGGCGAATTTAGCGTGCTGCCACGTGATCCGCAGGACGCACTGGATTTCACTGGCGAGACGAACCGAATCCCCCTGCAGCCAGGGCAGGTTGCCCACGTCAATCTAGATGTGAGAGCGCGCGAGTCCAGTTTTCTGGACAGCGATGATGTCTATCCCTATGAAGTCAATGTGCTGTCATCGACAGGCGGCCGGCAGCAGTTGTCCGCCGAGGCGATTGCCGGCGGCATGCTGCCGCCGTGGCTTCTGTACGCGCTGCTGTTCTTGACTGCCATTTGCTGTGCGGCACTTGCTTTCGCGACATTTCTCAACCGCGACCGCCTGTTCCCACCAGGGCCGACTGCCACGCTGCCCTTTGCCGGCCTATCGGCTACCCAGACCGCGGCTGCTCTGACACAGACGGCCGTCTACCTGCCCGGTGGGACGATTACGCCCACCGTTGATCAGACTGCCACCATGCAAACCGCTACGGCCCAGGCGGGTGCGCAGGCCACTGCCACCTCGGCTGCCGCGACGGCTGATGTGCAGGGCGACAGCGACGGTGATGGCCTGAGCAATGCGCAGGAAGGGTTTATCGGCACGGATCCCTTCAATCCCGATACCGATGCGGATGGCCTCACAGATGGTCAAGAGGTGCTGATCTATGGTACTGATCCGCTCCATGTTGATACGGACAGAGACAGTTTTACCGATGGCAATGAGGTCCTGATTTTGCTGTCAGATCCTCTCGATCCCTACGATCCCGTCGGACCGCAGCCACCGATTGTGACCCCGCCTGGTCCTCCGCCGCGTACAAGGCCACCATGGGTGACGCCACCTGGTCCGCCCACGATGACAAAACCGCCGCCGGTTTCACCAACGTGGCCGCCGCCGACCGTGGTCACGAATACGCCGCTGCCTCCCACGGTTGAGACGCCCAGCGTCACGCCACCGCCACCAGATACACCAACGGTGACAGCGAGTCCAACCCTGGAGACGCCGACGCCTACACCGTCGCCAACAGTCACGTCTACGCCGACCTTAACACCAACGGCGACTGATGTTCCCGTCGGTCCGACCCTGCCTATCTCCTGTACATCCTCGCCGCCGGCAATAGATGGCGCGTTCCTGCCTTCTGAATGGCCATCTTCCCCGTTCGCCCAGTTCTCAGCCGCATCAAACCCGGCGCGGCAGGTTCAGATGTACCTTACGAAGGACAACAGCAACTACTACGTGGCTTATCTGATCAATGACCCGGTCGTTGATCCGAGCGACACGGTTCGCACTGGATTTGACAATGACGCTTCGGGCTACGACAGCGATACCGGGGTTTACGATCCTGACGGCGCCGATCGTTTCATCATCGTCAATCGGGACGGCAGCAGCGAGATTTGGGCTGGTATTGGCAGTAACACAGACAGCTTGACCTGGGATTCCTCCTATTCCAGCACCAATTGGGCCGCTGCGGTCGGCGAGTCGGCAGCACAGTGGGTGGTCGAAATACGCGTTTCGTCCGCCGAGGTGAATCTGCTCACCACCTTTGGCATGATGTCCCAGGCGCAATCGACCTCGGATGTCGCGACCTGGCCCGGTGCTGCCTTTAGCAATGATCCCAGTACCTGGCAGGCGATAGCGAATACGGGCTGCCCATAAGCCGGCGCCGGTCAGTACCAGCAGGATGCGTCTGCTGGGCTATGGCCGATTCGTACAATTTCTCCGGCAGAACGACACTCTATTTGCGCGAATTTCCCATGGGACGGCAAGTCCTCGCCCGTTGTCATGGCCGCGGAGCAGCATTATGTCACAACCACTGAAGCGTTCTTTCTTCGCGCGTCCGGCACGGCAGGTTGCTGTGGATCTCTTGGGCCGTCGATTGGTTCGCAATCTAGGCGGCAGCAGGTTGGCTGGCGTCATCGTTGAGACTGAGGCCTATTGTGATACGGCCGAACGAGATATGGCCTGTCATGGCGATCGCGCCAATGGTGGACGGCCTACCAAGCGGACGGCCGTGATGTTTGGACCTCCTGGACATGCCTACGTCTATTTCACCTACGGCATGCATTGGATGTTCAACACTGTCACTGGCCAATCTGGGCAAGCAAACGCCGTCCTGATTCGCGCCCTGGAACCAACCGACGGCGTCGAGACCATGCGTTCGCTGCGCAAACGTCCTAATAAAGAGCTTACCAACGGCCCGGCTAAACTAGCGCAGGCTCTTGCCATCGACAGGTCACAAAATGGACTTGATATCTGTGCGAAGGACAGTCCTATTTGGATTGAGCACGGCCCAGGGATCGCGCTGGAAAACATCATGAGTGGTCCACGCA
Source organism: uncultured Chloroflexia bacterium (assembly GCA_963767495.1). Classification (GTDB taxonomy): domain Bacteria; phylum Chloroflexota; class Anaerolineae; order Promineifilales; family Promineifilaceae; genus JAACFF01. The sequence continues at coordinate 3,409,198 of CAVYDY010000001.1, read as the reverse complement.
TCGGGCTTGGCAAAACGCCCGAACCCTGGTTCTCAAAACCCTGGCGCTATTGGGTCAGGGACAACGCTTACGTGTCACGTTGAAATTTGGTGGAGAAACTAGAGTGACGAACATAGGAGACGATCTCTCGGCGGTGGAGGGTGGCGACAATGCCGTCGCTGATCATGCCATGCGGCCCCTGAGCGGCAAACAACCGCTCAGCTATGAGGCGCTGAGAGACATTATTGATCTCTCACTTTGGGCGGGTCAGCTGCTTCTCCAATATGGAGCGAACAGTGAGCGGGTTGAAGAGTCTGTGCACCGCATCGGCACTGGTCTCGGCTGCAACTGGATGGATGTGCAGGTTACGCTAGATGCGATTACGATAACCGCCACGAGCGGTGATGATTTTCGTACTAAAACGCGTCGTATCGTTCGTCGCGGCGTCAACTTCAAAGTCGTAACGGCCGTCAATGATCTTGGCCATCACGTGTCGGAAGGGCATACTGATCGTCATCAAGCGCGGGTTCAGCTTCAGCAGATTACTGATTATTTGCCCGTATTTCCCCGCTGGCTGGGTCTGTTCGCTGCCTGCTTGGCGTGCGCTGCCTTCAGTAGATTGTTTGGTGGTGACTGGACTGCTTTCTTGGCTACCTTTATCGCCGCGGGCGCCGGAGCGATACTGCGCCAGCAGCTCATGATTCATTATTTCAATCCCTATCTCATCGTGATTGCCACCGCGTTCGTGGCCAGTTTCGTCGCCGGTGCTGCTGATCATTGTGCGTTAACGGCTACGCCGGGTGTTGCCATCATCGCTTCCGTCTTGTTTCTAGTTCCGGGAGTACCGCTCATTAACTCCGCGCAGGACCTGATGCGCGGCTATACTGATAACGGGCTCTCAAGGGGCTTTGATGGCCTGATTATTACGCTGTCGATTGCCATCGGGGTCTTCATTACGTTGAGTTTCTTTGAGCTGAATCTGCCTCGTTGATAAGGCGACGAAGGTGAACGATTGACTATACAGATGATTTTCACGGGAATGCTATGGGCTGCAGTTGCGGCAGCCGGTTTCGCAGTCATCTTCCAGGTACCGCGTCGCATCCTGCCCTATTGTGCGATACTGGGAGCGCTCGGATATGGGGTCAAGAGCAGCCTTTCAAATAGTGGCCTGGAGCTGATTCTGAGTACCCTTGCCGGGGCTACGCTGGTCGGATTTGCAGGGTATTGGCTGTCTCGACGACTTCAGGTTCCATCTACCGTATTCACAGTTCCCGCAGTCATCCCGCTTGTTCCGGGCAGTATCGCATTTCAAAGCATGCTGAACTTGATCAAGGTAATCGATGCCGGACCTGACGGTGCTGAGTCTCTGTTTGTCGCTGCCGCATTTGAAGCATTGACCGCAAGTCTCATTATTTTTTCATTGGGTGTAGGCATTTCCGTGCCCTTCCTGCTGTTCCGCAGGCAGAAGCCCGTGGTCTGACCCGTTCTTTGTCAAATGCTGTGTACATTTCCGACAAGTGTGCGGGCAGGTGAGTATCCAAGATCTTCAGGGCCTGGCTGCCGCCAAAGGCAAACCACACCGTGATTGGCGGAGTACGGTCAATCGGATCGTTTCACTCCGTCACAGTTTTCGGGTAAACTTGCAGCGCATAATCAACTAGGAGGTTTTGATGATTAGTCGACTAAAGGGTGTCCTATCTTTGAGTGCAGATACCTTCAATGAGATTGAGAAGGATCCATCTGCTATCTGGCAGGCGTTGGTGGTGGTCATAGTGTCCTCTATTCTAGCCGGGTTGAGCAGTGGCTTTGGCCAGGTATTGTTTGGTGTCGGATTGGGCGTGACCGCAGCGACGACCAATAAGTTTCTGGCGACGGCCGCTTGGGCAATTGTTGCCTGGCTGCTCTGGTCGGTCTTGACGCAGATCATCGGCACCAAAGTGTATAACGGCGAAGCGACGATCTCTGAGATGATGCGCGTAGTCGGCTTCGCCTATGCTCCGCTGGCCATCCAGGTGTTCAGCTTCATACCTATAGTCGGGATCATGTTTGTGTTTGGCGCTGCCGCCTGGTCGATTGCCGCGATGTACGTTGCTGTGAAAGAGGGACTTGAACTGAGCCCAGGCAATGCTTTCATGACCGTTGCTATTGGCGGCGTCTTGTACCTGATTGGTATGGGCATCATTCTGGCAGTATTCTAGTCATCGAAGTGTGATGGTATAGAGGTGATAGACATCCTGGGAGCTTCGTGGACGAAGCTTGCCACCGGCAAGCGCTCCCCGGGCAGTATCTCAGGGCTTGATTTGGTCTCAGATCGGGCGGCAGGATGCTTCCTTGCTGGAACTGTTTCCTCTTGTCCATAAGCGCTTCGCTCGAATTTGACCGTTGATTGTATTTGTCTTCCCTTTATCCGGCGTCTCTATCTAGTTTGCTGACCCGCGCCTTCAGCAGAGGCATTGTTCTTCCGCATGATTCTAACTTTTTCGATCCTGGTAGTGACAATAGTCCTCTTCATCTGGGGGCGGTTCCGATCGGACCTGGTGGCTTTGATGGCGCTTCTAGCGCTGTTTCTCACCGGCATCCTGACTGCGGAACAGTCACTGTCCGGTTTTAGCAACTCGACGGTGATCATGATCGCCGCTCTTTTTGTCGTTGGCGAAGGACTATCGCGCACGGGCGTGACGGCGTGGCTCGGCCAGCAGATCTTGCATTTGGCTGGAAGCAGCAAGGTGCGCCTGCTGGTAGTGCTGATGGTCGGCACGGCGCTGCTCTCTGCGTTTATTAGCAACACAGGAACTGTGGCGACGCTGCTGCCGGCGGTTGTCGCCGCCTCTTGGCGAGTTGGCAGTGTGCCCTCCATGTTTTTGATGCCGATGGCGTTTGCGGCGAATACCGGCGGGCTGCTCACCCTGACCGGCACACCGCCGAATATTGTTGTGGCTGATGCGCTGCGTGAAGCAGGTTACGAGCCTTTTGGTTACTTTGAGTATGCGTATATCGGGCTACCGCTGCTGGTCGCCGCGGTCGCCTATATGGCTTTTTACGGCCGTAAACGGCTGCCCAAGAACAGCGTCGAAGATCGGCCTGATGAGTTAATCGAAGCAGTTGGAGAGTTAGCGGAGACATTTTCCCTGGTCGAAAATCTGTATCGCCTGCGCGTGCGCTATGGTTCTCCTCTCATCGGCCAGACGCTTGCCGAAGCTGCTATGGGCCATGACTATGGCGTCACTGTACTGAGTATCGAGAATGGCGCCGCGGCAGAAACTCCCGGACGCCCCGAAGAGAGCGGCCTAGCAAGACCACTGCAAACACTGCTCCATGATCCCCATCATCAGGTACCAGGTCCCGATACGGCAATCGACGCCCAAGATATCCTGTTGGTCAAAGGAAGCGGAAAAGCGGTTTACCAGCTGATGCTGGATTTTAACCTCGGCGTTCTGCCCGTAGATGATGACAGTGAAGGCCTATCAGAAGCGCTTCTTTCTGCCGAGACCGGGATTGCCGAAGTCCTATTGACACCCCGATCTACCTATATCGGCCGGACAGTTGCTGAATGTGATTTTGGTAAAAGATATCGCGTAACGGTAGTCAGCATAAGACGAGGAGATCGCCTGGTGAGCCGCAAGAGTGCGGCGCTGGAGTTTGGGGATGCGCTTTTGGTACGTGGCTCATGGGAAGCGATAGAGACCATGCGCAGCGAAAGGCGCAATCTGGTTATTGTTGGCAGCCCTGAGGCTATGTCTCGCCAGGTCATTGAATTGACCCCGCAAGCCGTGGTCGCCGTCATAGCAATGGGTGGCATGATTGCCATGATGGTTAGCGGCATTGTGCCGGCCGTATTTGCAGCGCTTATCGCTGCCGTGGTCATGGTGCTCGCTGGTTGTCTGAACATGACTCAGGCATATCGCGCCATTAGCTGGCAGAGCGTGGTGCTGATTGCGGCTATGATACCCATGAGTATCGCTCTCGAAGTCACAGGCGGCGCCCAGTTCTTGGCCAACGGCCTGGTAAGCACCTTTGGAAGCGTTGGTCCGTTGGCTCTGCTCGGCGGTATCTTTCTTGTGACCACTCTTTTCAGCCAGGTGATCAACAACACAGCGACGGCTGTTCTGATCGCGCCTATCGTGCTCAAAGCTGCGATGGACATGAACATCTCACCCTACCCAGTGCTCATGGCCGTCGCGGTCAGCGCCTCCACAGCATTCCTGACACCCATCGGTACGACTACAAACTTGATGGTCATGACGCCAGGTGGGTACCGCTTCAATGACTACCTTAAGGTGGGCTTGCCCATGGTCCTGATCTTTCTTTTCCTGACCTTGCTCTTGGTGCCCCTCATTTGGCCATTTTGAGCGACCGCCGTTCTTGTTCGTTTTGCACAAGTCCATATCGTGTTGCTTATTCTGACTAACATGTCTCAATCGGAGATGAATTATGAAACTGCTTGAAGGGAAAAAGGCACTTGTATTTGGGATTGCCAACAAGTACTCTATCGCCTGGGGAATCACAAAGGCTCTGCACCAGCATGGTGCTGAAATTGGTCTCAGCTACGGAATTCCTCAGCTGGAAAAGCGAGTTCTGCCTCTAGCAGAAGAACTAGGTATCTCGTTTGTTGAGAAATGTGACGTGACGCAGCAGGATGAGCTTGATTCTGTGATGGCCCGCGCAGCCGACCACTTTGGCGAAATCGACATCTTGGTTCATTCTATCGCCTACGCGCCTTCCGAGGAGCTAACCGGCCGTTTTGTGAATACCTCACGCGAGGGATTCCGCCTGGCGATGGATATCAGCGTCTACAGTCTAGTAGCCGTGACACAAGCGGCGCTGCCCTTGATGCCCAAGGGAGGCAGCGTACTGACATTGACCTATTATGGTGCCGAAAAAGTAGTGCCTCACTACAATGTCATGGGCGTCGCCAAAGCCGCTCTCGAAGCCAGCGTGCGCTACCTTGCAGCCGATCTTGGCCCTCAAGGTATTCGCGTGAACGCCATATCGGCCGGCGCAATCAAGACGCTATCAGCTAGTGGTATCGCCGGTTTCCGGAAAATGCTGCGCTACACCGATGAGCGCGCGCCGCTCCGGCGAAATGTCGATCAGAGTGAAGTTGGCAATACGGCGCTGTGGCTGTGCTCTGAATTGAGCAGTGGCGTTACCGGAGAAGTGGTTCACGTGGACGCAGGGTACAATATTCTGGGGATGTCCGAACCGCCCGAAAAGTGGGAATAGTCTTGCTCCTGTGAACACTGATAGTGAGGATGTTTCGCGCTGGCCTTGTCGAATTTAATGTGCTAGCTTAGCGGCGATTCAATGTAAGGCGTGCCAGTTTGACAAGCGGATGCAATTGGCTATACTGATTCATATTGACAATATCATAGTGTAAACTTTGCACTTATCAGGAGCAGTGGAGGGACCGGCCCTTTGAAACTGCAGCAACCCCCAGAGTATTGGGAAGGTGCTAATTCCGACAGCGTGCGCTGTAAGATAAGAGGTAATCTTCGTAAATTCATGCCTCTTGCCAGCCAAGAGGCTTTTTTTGTGCCAAAGCGACTGTGTGAAATATCCTAGCCGGCGCGGGAGTGCAAGGACCGTTCGGGTACCTATGAAAATCTGGAGGTAACAGGAAAAAATGACGACAACATTTATGACCGCTGAGAAATTGCTCTTCACATCAGAGTCGGTCACGGAAGGGCATCCTGACAAGATGTGTGACCAGATCAGCGACGCTGTCTTGGACGCAATTCTGGAGCAGGATCCAACGGCCCGTGTAGCCTGCGAGACTGCGATAAAGACCGGGTTTGTACTGCTTCTCGGTGAGATAACGACGAGCGCCTTTGTTGATTTCGACAAGCTGGTTCGCCAGGTTGTTGTAGAGATTGGTTTTGACGGCAGCTCCAAGGGATTTGACGGCAATACATGCGGCGTCATGTCAGCTATCGCGGCACAGAGTCCCGACATCGCCCAGGGCGTCGATCGAGCGCTGGAGTATCGGGCAAACGGTGCCAACCAGATTGATGTTGAGAAGCTGGGCGCCGGAGATCAGGGTATGATGTTCGGTTACGCCTGTAACGAGACCGATGTTCTGATGCCGCTGCCGATTCATTTGGCACATCGTTTGACCCAGCGCCTCAGTGAGGTTCGCCGCAACGGCACACTGCCTTGGCTGCGTCCCGACGGCAAATCACAAGTGACGATTGAGTATCATTTCGGCCAACCTGCGCGCGTTCACACCGTGCTTGTTAGTACGCAGCACGCGCCCGAAATTGAGCAAGATGAGATTCGCCGTGCTTTGATTGAGCACGTGATCCTTCCCGTTCTTCCCGAGGAATTGGTAGACGAAGAGCTGCTCATATATGTGAACCCAACTGGTCGCTTCGTGGTCGGTGGGCCAATGGGCGACGCTGGCGTGACCGGTCGTAAGATCATTGTTGATACCTATGGTGGTATGGGCCGGCATGGCGGTGGAGCATTCAGCGGAAAAGATCCGACAAAGGTCGACCGCAGCGCCGCCTATGCAGCCCGGTGGGTAGCCAAGAATGTTGTCGCTGCTGGACTGGCTGAGCGCTGCGAGGTCCAGCTTGCATACGCGATCGGCGTAGCGGATCCGCTCAGCATCAATGTGGAAACATTTGGCTCCAGTGACCTGAGTTCGGAACAGCTCGTCGAGCTGATCGATGCCCAGTTTGACCTGCGTCCCGGGGCCATCATTAGGGATCTGGATCTGCGCCGCCCGATATATCGCAACACGGCCGCTTTTGGTCATTTTGGCCGGGATGATATCGATGCGCCGTGGGAAAGCACCGCAAAGGCAGAAGAACTTCGCCTGGCAGCTGAAGCATTTGTGACGCCGGTCGAGTAGGTGCGCGAGAACGGCGATCATTCGATAAGAATAGTTTCCTGTTCTTGACATTAAGGTATAATCAGCCCGAATTAGGGGCGAGCCTCGACTGGTTCGCCCCTGTTTGTGCGTTAGTTTTGGATTTGTTTGACCGCTCGAACCAGCCCGGCTAGAATGTTGGGCTGTATTCATGAGTGATTTACTGGAATTTCTGTGTTTGAATCCTTAGGCAGCCGCCTACAAACAGTTTTCGACAATCTACAGCGGCATGGAAAGTTAAGCGAAGCCGATGTTGATGCCGCCATGCGCGAGGTGCGTCTGGCGCTGCTCGAAGCTGACGTCAATTTCAAGGTAGTCAAGGATCTCGTCGGCCGTATTCGCGAACGTGCTGTCGGTCAGGAAGTGATGCGCAGCCTGACTCCGGGACAGCAAGTCGTCAAGATCGTCCATGACGAGCTGATCATCACGCTTGGTGAACCTGGCCGTCTGAATCTCGGTATGCAGTCACCGGCAGTCATTATGCTCGTCGGCTTGCAGGGTGCGGGGAAGACGACAATGGCTGCAAAGCTGGCGCTGCATTTGCGAAAGCAGGGCCGTCGACCACTACTCGTTGCCGCCGACGTCTATCGCCCCGCGGCAATAGACCAGTTGGAGACACTGGGTAGGCAGCTTGACATCCCGGTATATAGCGAAGGCATCGATGCCAACCCTGTTGATGTTGCAGGACATGGCGTTCAATATGCGACGCGCAATGCCCTGACAACTGTCATTGTTGATACCGCCGGTCGTCTTAACATCGACGAGATGATGATGGACGAGATCAAAGGTATAAAGGGGGCCGTTGATCCGGTAGAGACCTTGCTTGTTGCTGATGCCATGACGGGTCAGGAAGCGGTTCGGGTAGCTACCGATTTTGACAACGCCGTCGATATCACCGGCCTGATCATGACCAAGATTGATGGCGACGCACGCGGTGGCGCTGCTATCTCGATGCGTGAAGTTACCGGCGTGCCCATCAAATTCTTGGGTACCGGCGAGAAGCTGAGCGCCATCGAAATATTCCATCCTGATAGGTTGGCCAGCCGCATCCTCGGCATGGGGGACGTCCTGACCTTGATTGAGACAGCTCAACAAGAAATGGATCAGGAAGAGGCGCAGAAGGCCGGCGAAAGGTTGATCAGCGGTGAGTTTAATCTGGACGATTTTTTGAATCAGATGCAGCAGATTAAGCGCATGGGCCCGCTGGGAAAAGTATTGGACATGATTCCTGGTATGAACAAGATGTCGCAGGGCGTTGATTTGAGCAACGCTGAAGGCGAATTGAAGCGCGTCGAGGCGATTATTCAGTCTATGACGCCCCAGGAAAGAAGAAGTCCGAAAGTAATCAAGGCGAGTCGCAAACGCCGCATTGCCGCTGGCTCAGGGACATCGGTACAGGAAGTGAATTCGCTGCTGAAGCAGTTTAAGGAAATGCAGCGGTTGATGAAGAAACTAGGGAAGGGAGGTCGCCGTGGCGGTGGTGGTTTAGGCTCACTCCTTGGCACCGGCCTTCGTCGTTAAAAAGCAATTGGAGAGTAAGGTGAAATTATGCTACGAATCCGTCTAAGTCGTACTGGCAAGAAGAAGCAAGCAAGTTATCGTGTCGTGGTTGCCAACATTGAATCGAAGCGTGACGGCCGTGTCGTCGAACGCATCGGTCATTACAACCCGCGATCTGAACCGCTGGAGTTCCTGATCCAGGAAGATCGGGCGCTCTATTGGTTGAGCGTTGGCGCCCAGCCTTCTGATGCAGTGCGCCGGCTGCTGGAAAAGCAAGGGACCATTGACCGTCTGGCGCGACTGCGTCAGGGGGAAGAATTTGAGACCCTGGTGGCTGAATATGAAGGTACCCCTATTGTAGTCTCTGAAGAACTTGTGGAAGCTGAGATCGTTGCCGAAATGGCCGCTGCAGTGGACGCTATTGAAGAAGAAGAATAAAACGTACACCTCCAGGTGGCATCATGAAAGAGCTTGTCCAGTATATTGTAGAGTCACTGGTGGATCATCCCGACCAGGTCAGAGTCACGGAAGTTCAGAGTCCGGCATCGACGATACTCGAACTATCCGTCGCCGGGGATGACATGGGTAGAGTGATTGGAAAGAGCGGACGCATAATCAACGCGATTCGCGCGGTACTACAGGTACCGGCGGCGAAACAGGGCACCAAGGTTTCCCTGGAGCTGCTGGAAGCGGATGATGTCGCTTAAGTGATTGTGCCCTGATCGTTGAAGGGTTATAACGACGGTGGTTTGATTCATTGAAATCAGGTACTGAAGCAAACAATAGATCAACTAGGCGAGGCTCCGAAAGCGAACATTCTGAGCCTCGCTTTTTGGTGATCGGCCAGGTTACCAAGCCGCATGGCGTGAGGGGAGAGGTTCGCGTTATGCCTCAAACTGATCTTCCTGAGCGCTTTGGTTGGCTCGACGTGGTCTACGTTGGTGAATCTCCGCCGATCCCAGTTGCCGTCGAAAGCGCCCGTTTACATAAAGGTTTCGTCCTTGTTAAACTGGCCGGCTGTGACAATCGGGATGAAGCACAGAAACTGCGCGGTAAATTGCTGCAGATTCCGGAGGATCAGGCAATTCCACTTGAAGAAGACGAGTACTTTCTTCATGAGCTTCTTGGTTTGTCTGTTGTTGCGGAGGATGGGTCGGAGTTGGGCTCAATTGTTGAAGTGATTGAGACCGGAGCGAACAACGTCTTTGCGGTAAAAGGATCTTCTGGGGAGATACTAATTCCTGATACGGAAGAAGTCGTCGTTGACATTGATTTCGAGCAGAATCGCATGATAGTTCACCTTTTGCCCGGACTGCTAAATGCTTGACACATGACCTGCGCATGATATGCTGGAACCGATGTCTGAAGACAAGTACTGGCTAGGCTTCAACCTGGTGAAGGGCATTGGACCGGCAAAGGTCCAGGCGCTGCTGAGCTATTTCGGAGATATCGAGTCAGCCTGGAAGGCGAGCGATGCGCAGCTTGAGCGGCTCGGAATTGACAAGAAAGCGCGAACGAACCTGATCAACGCCCGCGCCACGCTGGATCTTGCTCAAGAAGTTACCAGAGTTCGATCCAAGAACATATCTTTGCTGTTTTGGGACGCACCGGAGTATCCCTCTTACCTACGTGAGGTTGATGCGCCGCCGCCGCTGCTCTATGTTGTTGGCAGTCTGGAGGATATCGATCGTTGGGCGGTGGCCGTTGTTGGTACACGACGCGTCACGCCTTATGGGCGTCAGGTGACTCAAGAACTTGTGGCCGGTCTGGTCCGCAACGGCGTGACAATTGTCAGCGGTTTGGCAAAAGGCGTGGATGCCATTGCGCATCGGACCGCCCTTGAACATGGCGGGCGAACGATCGCCGTCTTAGGATCGGGCCCCGACAATATCTATCCACCGGAGAATCGTGAATTGGCCCGGCAGATTGTACGTGGGCGCGGCGCAGTAATTTCTGAATACGCGTTGGGAACCAAACCAGACGCCAGAAATTTCCCACCGCGCAATCGAGTCATCAGCGGCCTATCGCTTGGTGTTGTCGTTGTCGAGGCTGGGGATCGCAGCGGCGCCTCCATCACGGCGAAATATGCCCTCGATCAGGGACGTGAAGTATTTGCTGTGCCGGGAAATGTCAACAGCCCGACCAGTCGTGGCACGAACCGGCTGATCCAGCAGGGTGCCAAGCTGATTACCAAGGCGGATGACGTTTTAGAAGAACTGAATCTCTCGATGGTGTTTGAGCATTCTGCTGTGCAGGAGGCGCTGCCCGAGACACAGGAAGAGGCGGCTCTTTTTGAGCACTTGTCGGGTGAGCCAGTTCATATTGATGAGTTGAGCCGTGAAACTGGCTTGTCTAGCCAGGTAGTTAGCAGCACATTGACGCTGTTGGAATTGAAGGGTATCGTGCGCCAGGTAGGCGGCATGAATTACGTGATGGTCAGGGAACCTGGGCCTGCTTACGATAGTGCCGTCCAGCCAGAACAAAGTTAACCTAACCTAACGCAACCAGTCGTTCTTGCCGGCGGCTGTGATCACAGAGAGACGGGTTCTATTGCGACGAACCTGAGCTAGTGAAGAGGTTGTCTCGCAAGAACAATACATGAATCGGAGAACAGTCACAACGGACAATAAGATATGAGTGAAGAATTGAACCTTGAAGGGTACTGCTTCAAATGCAAAGAAAAAAGAATCCTGGTGGATCCAAAGGCGGAATGGTCAGCTAACGGCAGCCCAGGGACGCGCGGCACCTGTCCTGTTTGTGGAGGTACCATTTACAAAATGGGACATACACCGGCTCATGAGCACCTGGAGAAACCTCCGGTCACAGCCGGTAGAAAGAAGAAGACAAAGAAGAAAGCCGGCAAGAAACGAAGCAGTGTACGCCGTTCCGGCAGTCTGGTTATTGTTGAGTCACCGGCGAAGGCGCGAACCATTGGCCGCTATCTTGGTAAAGGGTATACGGTGAAGTCTAGTGTTGGCCATGTGCGCGATCTGCTGCGCAGCCGACTTAGTGTTGATGTCGAAAACGACTTTGAACCGGAATATCGTGTGCCCAATGATAAGCGCCAGCTGGTCAAAGAATTGAAGGAAGCAGCCGCGAAGGCCAAGACATCTACCTCGCCACTGATCCTGATAGGGAAGGTGAGGCGATTGCCTGGCACGTTCGTGAAGCCGCGGAAATGGAACCGGAACGAACGAAGCGCGTCGTGTTCAATGAGATCACGAAGTCGGCCGTTGTCGCCGCATTCGAAGAGCCACGCGAAATTGATATGGATCGCGTCGATGCGCAGCAGGCGCGCCGTATTTTGGATAGGTTGGTCGGCTACAAACTGAGCCCCTTGTTGTGGCGTAAAGTGCGTGGCCGTCTTTCGGCCGGTAGGGTCCAATCAGTTGCTGTGCGCCTTGTGGTAGAGCGAGAGCGCGAGATCGACAAATTCGAAACGCAGGAGTATTGGTCGCTTGCTGCGGAACTGAGCCAACTCCCCTATCGCGGCCAGGCCCCCCGTCCCTATTTTCTTGCCAAATTCCGAAGATACCAGGGCGAAGAACCCGTACTCAACACAGAGGAAGACGTCAAACCGCATCTGCTGGCGCTTGAAAAGGCGGCCTGGAACGTCGGTGATGTCAGGGTTGGTCAGCGTACCCGCCGCCCGGCGGCGCCATTCACCACCAGCACCATGCAGCAAGAAGCATCGCGCAATTGAAGTTTGGCACGCGGAAAACGATGCGCTTTGCACAGCAGCTCTATGAAGGTATTGACATTGACGCTGGTGATTCTGTTGGTTTGATAACCTATATGCGCACGGACAGTGTCAACGTGTCTGGTGAATCGCAGCAGGAAGCGCGCCGCTTCATCGACGAGCACTATGGCTCCGATTTTACGCCGACCAAACCACCAGTTTACCGCACGAAAGCCAAGTCGGCTCAAGAAGCCCATGAAGCGGTCAGACCTACGTCAGTTTATCGATCGCCGAAGAAGATGAAACAGTATCTTTCGCGCGATCAGTACCGCCTGTACCGCCTTATCTGGGAACGATTTGTAGCCAGCCAGATGTCGTCGGCGATTTATGACACAGTGTCTGCGGACGTTTTGGCCGGGGATGTTCATCTGGCTCCAGCCGATCGGCCCTATGTTTTTCGGGCAACCGGCTCCACACTACGTTTCTCTGGTTTTCTGACACTCTATGAGGAAACCCGACCCGAAGATCGACCCGAAGATGTTGATGCGGAACATCCTGTGCCCAGTGACCTAGAGAAGGATGAAGAAATCGACTTGCTGAAGCTCCTGCCGGAGCAGCACTTTACGCAGCCACCTCCCCGTTTTTCAGAAGCGTCTTTGGTCAAAGCGCTCGAGGAAGATGGCGTCGGCCGGCCAAGCACCTACGCTTCAATCATCAGCACGATTCAAGATCGTGGGTACGTCTATCGTGAAAAACGACGGCTCTATCCGACCGAGACCGGCCTGATTGTCAATGATCTGCTGGTCGAATACTTCCCCGATATTCTGTCGGTGGATTTCACGGCGCGCCTTGAAGATGACCTGGATGAGATTGCGGACGGAAAGGCCTGGGTGCCGGTGATCCAGGAGTTCTACGACGTGTTTGCAGAGGAACTTGAAGAAGCGGACAAAGCACTTCCCAAGCTCAATTTGCAGAAGGAAGTCGAGCCGGTAGGTAGAGATTGTCCGACGTGCGGCAATCCCCTGGTTTACCGGGAAGGTAGATACGGCCGTTTCATTGGCTGCAGCACCTTCCCCAAGTGCCGCTATACCGAGCAGGTTCTCAACAAAACTGGTGTGGTTTGCGCGGTTGGCGGAGGAGACATTGTCGAACGACGCACCCGCAAGGGCCGCATCTGGTATGGCTGCTCTCGCTATCCCGATTGTGAGTGGACGAGCTGGAAAAAGCCCGTTCCTGAAAGTGTGGAAGCGTGTGATGGCATCATGGTCCAGGCAAGCAAGGACACGACAGAATGTGTTTCCTGTGGTCTCACAGAGCTGGTAGAACAGCCCAGCGAGGAAGCGGCGAAGTAAGAAGGCTGCTGAAAAAACCGACCTTTGCGAGCATGTGGGATCAGACTGCCAACGATGATCTATGGACGAAACGCTTCATCTCCCGCCGATTGCGGCTCACTTGACACGGCGCCGCGCTCTGCTCACGTAGCTGTTGATGGCAATGCGCCAGACCTAGCCTGCGATATGTATACAGATATTGTCGGAGCGATCGACTGGTAGATCCAATGAGCGAATTATCGGAAGCGGATGCCGATCAGGTTGCGAAAACGCCCGATTCAGCTCCTCAAATCACTATCATAATTCCGACGCGCAATGAATCAGACAATATTCGTCCACTGCTGATCAGACTCGGCGAAACGCTGTCCGCTTTCTCGATCGAAGCCTTATTTGTAGATGACAGCACCGACGATACGGCTGCTGTCGTAAGCGCGGCGGCAGAGCAGTTCCCTTTCCCCATACGTATTATCGCCCGTCCGCCGGAAAGAAGAAACGGCCTAAGCGGCGCCGTCGTGGAAGGGTTCGATGCTGCTCAGGGGGAGTGGGTATGTGTCATGGATGCTGATCTTCAGCATCCGCCAGAGACAATCGTCAGCATGTGGGAGCTCGCCCAAAAGACAGGTGCTGATATTGTTGTCGGCAGCCGGCAGGGCGATCTTTTCGGCCCGTTCGGCCTGAGCCGCCTGAGGTCCTTGAATTCCAAGGCGCTTACCGTATTTGCCCGAACGCTCTTTCCTCGCCGGCTCAAGAATGTCTCTGATCCCCTGACCGGGCTCTTTCTGGTCAAGCGCGCGGCTGTTGATGTGCCGGCGCTGCGCCCGGACGGATTCAAGATACTGCTGGAGATCCTTGTCCGCAACCCGGGCCTACAGGTAAGTGAAGTTCATTTTGAATTCGCGCCTCGCCACAGCGGTGAGAGCAAAGCGGATGTTCGTGAAGGCGGCCGATTCTTTCGCCATCTGGTCAAGCTGCGCTCTACAGCCAACCCTCATCTGGGCCGCTTCCTGGTTGTGACGCTGCTGAGTATCCTTGGCAACATGGCCCTTTTCGCAGTCCTGGCTTACTTGGCGCTGCTTGCGCCTGTCGTTTCCGCTCTGCTGGCTGCTGAACTCATTTGGCTCGCCGTATTCTTCGCGCTCGAATTCTGGGTTTTTAGCGAGCGGGAAAGCGCCGGACGCCGCCGCCGTTTTTGGGGCTATTTCTTACTAACGCAGATAGCTGTTTTCCTTGTTCATCTTCCCGTTTTCTATTTGCTGACCAGTCTGCTCGATGTCAACCTCTTGTTGGCTAATCTGATCGCCTTCACTGCCGTTGGCCTGGTTCGTTACCTTCTCTCCGAGCAATGGGTGTGGACGCGCAGCGCAATGGCGTGGCAGCCGCTCAACTATTGCTACAACTTCCACGATCTATTGCGAATTGAATCGCAGGTGCCGCTGCGTGAACTGGATGATTTCGCAGCCGAAGTCCCTTCATCAGACGTTGACATGCAGATTCGTGTCGATCGCCAGGGTACGCCTACCTATCTGCCGGGCGGCATAAGCTATGATGACCAACTCGGCCGTTTTGGTTTTGGCCTGACGGTACTGCCCGGTGACTATACTCAGATTATCGTTTCGCCGCTGCTTGAACATTCACCCGATTTCTTATACACCAACATTGTTGAACCGATCCTGCGCTGGCGCCTGGTGCAGAAAGGGTATGCGATGGTCAATGCGGCATGTGTCGCCAAAGAGGGACGGGCCGTTCTCATCAGCGCCGATCAGGACCTGGGCATGGCGATCAGCCAGCTGTGCGCGCGATACGGCTTCGCATTCCTGGCCGACGATCTAACGGTTGTTGATGGGCAGGGAAACGCATTCAGTTACCCAAAACCGCTGACCATAGACCGCACGATGTTGGAGGGCAGCGAATCGGCAGACGAGCTCAACGGCCGTTTGTCCTTGACTGGTCAGAGGCTGCTATATACACGCTTCACGCGCCAGATCGGTTTGTGGCTAAGCGATCAAGACTTGCCCGCCGCCACACTTAACACCTATTTGCAGCGCTTCATTCCGCAGCCGAAACAACCGCTGCAGACGCTGTACCCTGATTCTAATACGGTGGATACTGCCAGATTGAGCAAGCTGGTGTTTGTCACTTCGGGTACTGCGCATGACGTAAGCAGTCAGGACGTGACGGCTAGTTTGCAGCAAAGCGAGGTGGTTGCCGGGTTCCAGCCTCATCCGCTCCTGGCGGAAAAGCTGCGCAGCTGGGGAGGCGAAGATTTGCTGATTAAGGAACAAACCATTATCTTACAGGCGGTAGCCAATCTTCCGATACAATACATTGATGAGGATTCGAATCAATGGTGGCAGAGCATAGCCGGTGATACCGGCAGCGAAAACAACGAGCCTGCACAAACAACAGCGGACGGGACGGTGAGCCGTTCAAGCAGCCGCTATGGAGAGCCTGAAACTACATGAGCGATACTACAAAAAAGGTTGTCGTGGTGATGCCCGCCTACAATGCGGCTCAGACGCTCGTAGACACCTATAGAAGCATACCGCCTGACTCTGTCGACAAAGTAATCCTAGTTGACGATGGCAGCATTGATGAGACAGTAGCAGTCGCCAAGGAACTGGACCTTGAACTGATTGTTCATCCACACAACGCAGGTTATGGGGCAAACCAGAAGACCTGCTATATGGAGGCCTTGCGGCAGGGGGCCGAAATCGTCATCATGCTGCATCCTGACGGCCAATATGATCCCGTAATTATCCCCGATATGATAGCGGCGATTCGTGAAGGACGGGGCGATTTCGTACTAGGCACAAGATTCTTGCCTCCATCAAGTGCACGTGAGGGCGGCATGCCCTACTACAAGTATGTTGCCAACCGCTTCCTGACGACAATTGAGAATCTGGTCATGGGCACCAACCTATCAGAATGTCATACTGGTTATCGAGCGTACAGCAGGGAACTGCTGGCCACTGTGCCATTTTTGCGCAATTCAAACAATTTCGTCTTTGATACGGAAATGATCTTCCAAACCCAGCATTTCGGATTTCGCTTTGCAGAGGTGCCGGTGGAGACGAAATACTTCAATGAAGCCTCTTCAATTAGTTTCGTGGACAGTGCAGCCTATGGACTCAGTACCCTGTGGGTTGCCGCTCGCTACCTCTTGCATCGCCTACACATTCGCCGCTTCGACGTATTTCGCGATCCGCGTCGTGAACAGCAGCACTGAATGCAGCCGCTTCCGGTTGCTCACCCACTTGGAGCGGTGAAAAACAAGCCAGATGGATTATCGTAAACCAGTCGTCTTCGGCGAGAATTGGTCGCCCAGCCGTTACAGCGTGCTTCCCTACTTCGCCGTGGAGAAAGAGTTGCTGACTAGACCTGGCGTCGATCGCATCCTGGATCTGGGGTGCGCCAACGGCTGGAATATGAGCCGTTTCGCGCAGTACGGCCGTTCCTCGATCGGACTTGATATGGTTCACCAGCGTGTCGATCTTGCTCGTCACCATGGACCTGCGCTTGTGGCAAGCGGTCTGGACGTCCCGGCGGCGGACAATTCCTTCGATGTTGTTTATGTTCAGCATGTGCTGCATCATATTGGTGACGTTGACAGAGCATTGGCAGAAGCGCGGCGCGTTCTGAAGCCCGGCGGCCATCTGTTTCTTATTGAGACAATTGAAGATAATCCCATTATTCGATGGGGGCGCAGACTCTATCCGAGTTGGATGGGCGACGAGATCAATGCCCCCTTCACTTTTCAAAGTCTTCAGGAGTCCGTGTCTGCGGCTCAATTTCAGATTGTGGCCGCCGAACAGTACAGCGTATTGTTCTGGATGTGGGAGATACTGCCTGATCAGTATCCTTCCTTCGAACGTTTCACCCCAATGGCCGCTGCCTTCGAGCAGCAGCTGCTGCGCTATTTCCGGCCCCAGAGTGCTCATTGCTTTCTGGTTGCTCGCAAATAGCATTCCCTCTCTGTTTCCGGCCATTCCCCTACGTGTGGCAGACGATACTTTAATGCTCACTTCCCTTAGCTGTTTCACGCCTATCGTATCGGGTAGAATTAGGCGCTCATGTTTTCGGATCAATTGGGCTCAACAAGCCGCCGCGAGTGGCTGCTAATTCTCCTGCTGCTGCTGATCATGCTGTCGAAAGGCATCATGTGGAGTATCGCTCTGCCGCTCTGGCAGGGGCCGGACGAAGAAGATCATTACAATGTGATCCAGTTCATTGCTGAACTGGGCAGGCTGCCGGACGCAGCAGATACGTATCTGATTGATGAAGTTGCCCTGTCCCGCCAGTTGGCTGACGTCGGCCGTCTTCCCTATGCGCCTGAGCAAAGACAGGCGTTTAGCGAGTCGTCCTTCGGCCCAGGTGAAGAAGCTTTCTCCAATCTGCCCCCACAAACGCGCAGCAGTTTCGAACTGGGCATGGTGGGCAAACTGAACAAGGCGACGCCGCTCTACTACATGATCGCTTCTGTCCCTTACCGCTGGTTCGCTGGACAGGACTTATTAGTTCGCGCACAGGCCCAGCGCCTGTTTTCCCTGGTGATGAGCATTGGCATTGTACTCGTCGCCTACCTGATATCGCGGCAGTTATTCCCACACCGCCCGGCGATGCGGCTGACGATCCCGATTCTGGTGGCTTTCCACCCGATGATGACCCAGATGACTGCCGTGACTACCGTGGACGGATTCTTCTTTCTCGCCTATTCGCTTCTGATATTACTCTCGATCATTGTCTTCCGTGACGGGCTCGATTGGAAACTTGGCCTGGCTACCGGCATTGTCTTCTCCATCGCCTTCCTCACCAAACCAACCATCAATGGCTATGCACCGCTCATCGGACTGCTGGTTCTATATGATCTATGGCGGGGAAAGGATCGTCGAAAACAGGTGCTCATTGGGGCGATTGTGATGGGAGCCGTCATCGTACTCATGTCGGGCTGGTGGGTCTTGCGAAGCCTGCGCATCAACAACGATCTCTTCTACTTCAACCCCGTTCTAGAGGGGCATCGCATCATCCAGAACCCATTCTTCGACTACACATTCCTGGCCCATCTTGTTGACTACTATCGTTCCGTAATCGGCGGTATGTTCGTAACCTGGTGGGCGCATTTCGGTTGGATCGATACGCCGCTCCCGCCCTGGATATATGATCTGCTGCGATTTCTTACGGCTGCCGCGATTGCCGGCCTGGCGCTTCTGTTATGGCGAACATGGTCGAGGCGTCCTGCTCTTCAATCGTGGGGATCCGGCGCCAGCGGCGCTCCATTGGTGGTATGGGGATTCCTAGCCTTGACAGTTCTTGTGCCGGTATTCTTGATCCAGGGATATGATCTGCTCTTCTGGTGGCAGTATGGAAACGGCCGTGGCCTGCAGGGGCGCTATTGGCTGGGAACCGTTATTCCAATGTTGACGCTGTTGACCGTTGGCCTGCTGGCACTGGTGCCGCAGAAGTGGCAGCCCACGGCACACAATCTGCTGCGTTTCAGCATGATCGTACTAAATTTCGCGGCGCTCCTTGGCTACGTGCTGCCGCGATACTACCTGTAGGGATTATTGACTGTGGATAACGAACAAGATGCGGCGGCGCCGCGAACAGGTATAGGCAGCCACCTACTTCCCTGGCTGCTTGCCCTTTTCCTGTTTGCCTTGCTCTTGCTGCTTGTTGCCTTTGCCGAATGGCGCAGCAGCAGTGTGGGGCCGCAGGTGCAGGTGCCCATGTTCTATGATGCGCATTATCTATTCCCTCGTCCCTGGACGCAGGAGCAGGCAGCCCCTGGCGTCCCTGATCCCTCGCCGCTCGCTGTCTATGGGGAGAACAGAATTAGCCAATCGTTCATCGCCGGATCGGATAACCTATCCGCGATTTCCTTGTGGTTGGCCGGGCAGCAGGACAGCGTTGCCAGGGCGACGCTGGCTGATGACAGCGGAGGCATGTGGCAGACGGACATCCCTTTAAGGGCTGGTTATGATGGGGACGTCTATTCAATCTCTTTCCCTCCGCTTCCACAATCAGAAGGTCGCCGCTACACCTTTTCATTGACCTCTTCGCAAGCCACGGTTGAACAACCGCTGTTGGCTCGCAGTGTCGGCGGCGACAGATTGGGTGATTCGCTGCATATGAATGAATTCATCCGGCCTGGAAACCTGGCGATTGCAGCCTATGCCGCAGGAATGCCTGGCCGGTGGTGGCTTGATGCCCTGGGAGAACAACTGCTGCCGGCGGTGTTCCGGTTGAGGCTACAGCAGTACAAGCCGGCGCCATTTAAGGGCGCGCTGTTTTCCTGGCTGCTGTTAACTACGGCCGGGTTAAGTGCTGTGCTGCTTGTCCTGGCCGCCCCTGGACGGCAAACGCCGGAACAGTCTGTACGGCGCAGCGTCGCGCGCTCCCTGGGCTGGTTCCTGGCGGTGATCCTGGGTTGTTTCCTGATCTGGCAGCTGGGCAGCGGGCGGGCGCGCATATTTACAGGTCCTGCTAGTTCGACGGCCCAGTATTCTCCAGCGCGTGCAGCAGACTTCACAAATGCCACGCCGCGCGTCATTACAGATCTGACCAATGATCTGTGGACGGCCGTTCGGGTGCCGGAGGCCCGATTCGTTACAACAGATGTCGTTCAATCCTACCCCGCCATACGTGTTCCGGGCGATTCTCAGGTCCGCTACGCGCTCATCGTTCCGCCAGACAGCCGCCTGCGCATTGCTCACGCTGCTGAAGGCCTGGGGGAAATCTCATTTATTGTACGCGCAGATGACGTGCCGTTGATGGAGAGCGTCGTTACCGCTGCGGATGGTGTCTCTCAGGCCGCTCTATCTTGGCAGGAACTGGACTTGAGCCCCTGGGCGGGGCAGGGCGTAATTCTCTCGCTTGAAACCTCGCTGGTGAGCGGTGAGGCAGCGGGTGTGTGGCTCATGCCGCAGGTACTCACTGATGCATCCTGGGTGATGACCGCTGAACCGGTCTCCAAGGATTATCTGCCGGTGGGAACTCGCTATGATGAGTCGGTCGAACTGCTTGGCATGAGCGTAAGCGACGCGCTCCCCCAGGCCGGTGAAGCACTGGCCGTGACGCTCTGGTGGCGTCCCCTACAGGCTGCTGATCGATACGGCAAGGTATTCGTTCATTTACTTGACGCCAACGGCGATCTTGTCGCCCAACATGATGGCGCGCCGGTAAATGGGAGCTACCCGTTTGCCATCTGGCCGCCGGGAACTACCATCCGGGACGACCATATTCTGCCAATTGATCGCCAGCTGACACCAGGACCATACCGGCTTGAAATCGGCATATACGATCCCGATACCTTGCTGCGCTGGCCGGCTGAAAACAGTGACGGAACAGAAGATGAACAGGGACGCGCGGCCGTAGAGCTGTCATTCGAGGTTCAACCTTGAGAGCGAAAGCGCAGGAGTTCCTAAATCGGGGATCCGTTCAGGGGGCCATGATGGCCGCGGCGATGGTGGTTGCCGGCGGACTCGATGCGCTGGTGAGCATATTCGCCGGTCGCATGCTTGTCAAAGAGCAGTTCGCGGTCTTCATCGCGGTCGTGGCGCTCATTCAAGTGCTCGTAAACGTGACTAATGTGATTCGCAACGTGGTCGCTTACTACACGGCCGAGTTTACAGCCGAACAAGACGGTGCAGACAAAGTCCATGCGTTCTTTCACCGTGGCTGGTCCTGGGCATGGCGTTGGGGCATTGTGGCCACGCTCGCCATGCTCTTGCTCAGTCCGCTGATCGCCCGCTTTATGAATGTCGATTCGCCGTGGCCGCTCTGGGCTGCCAGTCTGGCGCTGCTGATGCTTTTTGTTCGCCCAGTCACCGACGGGACGCTGCAAGGAATACAGAACTTCCTCGGGCTCAGTTCCGTCCAGGTATTGCAGTCGGCGATGCGGCTTATGTTCGCGATTCTCTTGATGCTGATCGGTCTCGAAGCATTTGGGGCGATTCTGGCCCTACCATTGGCCACAACATCGGCGCTGCTCGTCGCCGTATGGTTCCTGCGCGGATATTTCAAGACACCGGTGAAGAATGTTGCTGTGCCCGCAGTCAGCTTGCGTTATTCGCTGTACACGCTCATTGGCCTTGTTGCCTATGCTTTGTTGATCAATATTGACGCCATAGCCGTCAAGCGCTTCTTCAGTGAGACCATTGCCGGTGATTACGGTACCGTCGTGACTCTTGGCAAAATCAATCTGTTCGCGACCCTTGGCATTGGTCTGGTGTTGTTTCCCAAAGCGACCCAGCGCCGTGCACAAGGTAGAGACCCGCGGCCTGTCCTTGGCCTCTCACTGGCTGCAACTATCGCTGTCGGACTTGTTTTGACGATTGTCTATTTCCTGGCTTCAGAACCACTGGTCAAGACTGTTTTTACCTCGACTTACAACGATCCTGGAATCGTCCTGGGGATGGTTGGCATCGCGACCACGCTTTACGCCGCCATCAGCATCTGGCTTAACTACGCGCTTTCTACCCAGAGACCCAGTTTTGTTGTGGGGCTGGCCGTCTTGGTGCTGCTGGTAGTTGCGGCTATGTTCCTCTACCATCCCAATACAACCGCTATCGCTGCGATCATGATTGGCGCCGGGATAGCGGGCAATATACTGGGCGCGATCACGACTTTGGGAGAACCCGGCGGCGGACAGGACAAGGTTGAGACTGCGCTGTTCTAGGTGACTTGATTCTTTGACTGTTCTCTTGTGATCAGATCAGGGGGCTGTTGTGTGCCCAGAACAGCTGGCTCAGCCTCATGAAGATTCTGCTGATATCGAACCGAGATGGGTTGCCGCGGTGGCCAATCCCACGATCATCCAGAAAGCGGTCACCGCATGATGGAACTCCAGATTGAACAGATAGTGATCGAAAACGCCGGCGACCAGACCACCAACCAGTGCTGCATGAAGGCCCAGCCAGACAGCATCTTGCCGCGGATGCTGAACAAACCACGTCCGGTTGAAATACGCATAGCCGAATATCGTGGCCATGACCAGGAGGAAGGACAGCAGGCCAATCATCCCCATCACCTGGGCGATAGTCAGGTAGACGTTGGCGACGCCAAGATATAGATCGATATCAGGCGTCCCCGCAAAACCAACCCCGAAAAGCGGGTAGCGTTGAATAAGAGTCATGGCATCCTTATACTCGCCAAAGCGCATCTGAGTTGCCAGATCCTGCCCCTGGACCCCCTCAATGAAGCGGCCGATATACTCTTGCGCGACCGGCAGCAGCATAAGCAGAAGCGCCGCTGCCAGCATGTAGGGAAGCAGCCGGCGGTAGCGTACGGCCGTGACAAAAAGCAAGCCTGCAGTCAACCCGATCATCGCACTTCGCGAAAAAGTGAGGATCAGGGCAACGAAGATTAGGCCGACAATGATCAGTGTGACCCGTCTGGAGAACAGTGGTTCTCGGGCAACAAGCTGTGGTCCAGCAAGGGCGCCGATCATCAATAACAGGCCGCCAAGTACATTGGGATCGACAGAGGTACCAATTGCACGCTCCGCCAGAGCAGGATTCTCTTCGATGTAGCGAATGACCCAGCCTCCTGGATACCCCAGACGCTGCAGCATATTTAGTGCTGAATTGGCCGTGTCATCGGGCAGCAGCCACAGGCCAATTGCTAGTGCTGAAGCTGCTGCTCCGGCGAGAAGCAAGATCTTAACCAAGCGCAGCAGCCTGTCCCAATTACTGCAGTAATCGATGATCACCAGGACGAGGCCCAGGCTGATCAGCAGTTCCGCGAACTTGCGCAGCAATGTCGGCGTCAGCGGACCGTTACTCAGGCCAAAAATGAATGCGAACACCGTGATCAGCATGAAAATCAGCAGCGGTAGGGTGACCGGCGTCAGGATAATTGTTCGCTGCTGGCCGGATACCAGGCCGAGGAACCAGACGGCGACCACCGCTCCAATGGCGAGATCCAGAAACGTCGGCGTCAGGCCGATATCAATAGGCAGCGTAGCAAAGGGAATTAGCGCGACAACAAAGATGACGCCCCAAAAGCCGACTTCTATTTCGCGTAGAACGACAAAGACGGCGACCAGGGCGATGAGTAAGGCGGCCGCTGCGAGCGGGCCGCCGAAGGCGGTGATCAGGCCGCCGGCGATTGCGAACAAGGCCACGAACAGCCCCAGGCCCCAGATAGATTGGGTGGGATCAAGATAGCCGCGAAAGTCACTCATATCAGGGTTGCGCACCGCCAAGAGCTTATCTGCTTTGCACAGGCGGCGCCATTATTCTATCCGAACCTGCGTCAGCTCCAGGAAATCATCCGTAAGACGGTTGTCCTCGGTCTGAATCTGCAGCCGGTTAAATTCACCGCCGCCGCCGCGTGTATAGATGCCTACGATTATCGGATAGACATTCGCCGGTGTATCCGGCGAGATAGTCAAACTCATCGGTATAATCTGGACCTCATTCGCGGGCCATGTCGATGTGCCCTCCGGCGGCATATAGTCGAGACTGGCCCATCGCGTTGTATCCTCATCGACCACCTGTGCAAAGAATGTGTAATCCTCCTCCTGGGTTTGCAGCGGCTGCCAATAGAGCGTCAGTTCAATGGCGTTACCAGCGACAGTGGAACGCGGTTCAAGGGCGTAGCCCACAAGTTCGAAGCGATTCTCGAAGCTGATGCTGGTGGCGTTCGGGTACGCGCCGGCGGCCGGCTGCAAGGTGAGACTGTCCAGAGGGATGATATCGCGGCCATCATTGGTCACTAGGCGTTCTCCATTCTGGACGTTGTAGAGCCCGGTTACCAACGCCAATTCCGCCGGTGCCACGGCCGTTTCCGGAAGCTGCAGGTGGTAGGAATTTGTCAGCCTGCTTCCCGGGTCCAACCAGGATGTGAGCAGTAGGCCCTGACCCGGATACATGTCGCGTTGTGCTACAGGACGGCCGAGCACCGGATCAACCGCGTGAACAAAGACGCTCCAATCTTCTGCCAGCGGCGCTAAAGTGTCCCACTCAAGATGCACCCAAAAGGAATCGCCCGGCTCGATACTGCGCTCGCCTGGCGCTCCGACGTCGATCGCCGCTCTGTTCAGGCGTATCCTATCACCGAGGGTGACCTGGACCTCTTGGAAATCTGCGTCTTGCGCCAGAGCATACGCTGTCGGCTCGTATGAGGGCTTTATCCACAGAAAGGGGGCAGCGGCAGCGATCAGCAGGAAAAAGAAGGAGACAGCGCCTAGGGCCCATTTGGCGGTCCGCTGAGGCATCCAGCCCCCCAGCCCTATGACGAACAATGTGCTCAGCGCTGAAATTGCGCTAAACACCAGACGTCCCTGTGATGACCAGGTTGTCGTCGCCCAGCGAATGAGTCCTATGACAACGGCTGCTGAGAAGAGCAGGGCCACGATCATGGCGAAATAGTCGACAACAAACTGCATAAGATTATCGACGATATCATGCAAGCTGCGCCACTTCCCTCGTTTTGCAGTAGTCCAGGTAAGGAGTTCGCGAAATGCTACCAGAAAGAAACCGATCACGGACATAATTAGCAGTGTATTGAAAACCGCGTAGACCCAGCCGGGCATCGGAATATTAACGCCGCCGAATAGGCCCCAATAGGCCATCAGAAAACCGCGCCGTTCTCCCCACAACTGCAGCAGGGATGCGGGATGCGCGCGCTCTCCCAATACGGCGATAAAGGCGCTCCATCCAAGCCAATCACCATACAACTGCACGTTGCGCAGATACCACCAGCCGGCAATAAGAACGACCGGCAGCAGAACCAGTATGAAATAGCCGAGAGAGCGTACGAAGATCAATAGCAGCCGGCGTATCGTATGCCTGGTCCCCTCATCCGAATCTTGCCAATTTTCCGCCCAGGCGGCGACAAAACAAGCGCCCCAGGACAGCGGTATTAGGCCAAGTGTCCCTTCCTTGGTCAGAAGGGCCAGACCGACAATGCTGCCCAGCAGCAGCCACGCTCCGATTCTTCGCCGTGGTCTGATTGTCTTGTCCGGCCCCCGGCTTCGCTGAATATTGGCCACAATCGAAATCATCACGAACATAGCCAGCGATGAGAGCATGATTGCCAGGTTGTCATTGTTGACGGCGCCGCTGATGAATAGGAACATCGGCAAGAAGGCATTCACGGCTGCTGCTCCTAGCGCGATTTCCGGACGTCCAGGCAGCGCCGCGCCCGCAATCCGGTAGGTGAAGTAAACGGTCACCGTTCCCATCAGCAGCGACATGAATCGAACGAGACGTACCGCCAGCAGCGTCCCCTGCCAGGGGTCCTCCTGCGGGTGGTGGACAACCAGATTGGTGTTGCCGTCTTCAGAAATAAGCCCGTTGTCAACGTGCGGATTCTCGCGGCGCACCTCCGCCATATCGGCCGTATCGATCCAAAAGGTGAGCGCGGCGGCCGCATAATAGTAGAGCGGAGGTTGTGAAGCCTCTTGTTTCCACGGTCCGGCCAGTGCCGGATCAAGAACCTGTACCGGCAGTGCATTGCCGTCGGCCAGGTGGCGTACCATCGGATAGTGCCAGAGCTCGTCAGAAGCTTCGAACGGCGGTGTGGTCACCGCGTAAACGATACCCAGCAGCATGAAGAGGACCAGAATCAGCGTCAGCCAGCGACGTTCACTCATAGCTAGAATGACACGCTTCCAGTGCCGGCGCTGACCTGCTGCTTTCTGTTTACCTGCTCAAACATTGGTTTCGGTCGCGGCGAAACAGGCGATTACTCTGGCTGTCCGGTACCCACGATCTGGTAAACTTTGTTGGCGCCCAGGAACAGTTCGCCATCATATCGTTCACCAAAGGTCGTGATGTTCTTGCCGGTTTCACCCCAATTGCGGACATCCCAGCCCTGCTCTCCATCGGGCTTCATGCTCCAGAGTCTCCCCCGGCAGAGATCGCCGAAGATGAACTGCCCGGCAAGCTCAGGAATCTCCGTGCCGCGGTAGACAAACCCGGCGGTGACTGATCCGCAGCCGGTTTGGCTGTGTGGATAGTAATAGATGGGCGCCGTGTAGGTTACATCTTCAACACAATGGTCCGGTTGGAATATGTCGGGACCTTCCGAGCAGGACCAGCCGAAATTCTGTCCGCCCGCGCTTCCTCCGGGGATGAAATTGATCTCTTCCCAATCCTCCTCACCTACGTCGCCGATGTACATATCGCCCGTTTCTTTGTCAAAACTGATGCGCCACGGATTGCGCAAACCTGACGCCCATATTTCATCAAGGCTGTCAGGATCATCAACGTAGGGATTGTCCACCGGAATCGTATAGGGAAGCCCATTGTCAACGTCGATGCGCAGTATCTTCCCGCGTAATGTGTCAGTCCGTTGACCAAAGTTGCCCCCGTCCCGGCCTGTTCCACCATCACCGATGGATACGTAGAGATACCCATCTTGCGGCCCAAACTGCAGTGCCCCGGCATGGTGGCGCGGTGTTGTCATGAAGATTCGCAGCAGCCGTACTTCAGTCGCCGGATCTGCCAGCCCACTGGGTCCGACTGAATAACGGGCCAGTACCGCGTAGACTTTCTCCTCAACGAGTTCGGTATAGAAAGCGAAGATAAGCGGATTAGCTGTGAACTCCGGATGAACGGCTAATCCGACCAGGCCTGATTCGTTCCCGTCGTCATAGACTCGGTCGCTAATATCTACAAGAAGATCTGGCTGAACTGAGCCGTCAGGTGAACTGATCTGGATACGGCCGTCTCGTGTAGCGATGAAGAAACGGCCGTCGCCGGGATCGACAATATCCGTGATCACCGTTGGCGGCACGAGATCGGTCACGAAACCTTCTAACTGAGGCACAAAGGGGCCGTTGATTACCGGCAGGTAAGCCAGTAACGTCTCTTCATTTTTGGCGCGCAAATCCGCTGCTCCCTGGATCGACAAAACTGCGGCAACTGCCATAGCAAAAATCGTAACGACAAATAAACCAAATCTTCTATTCATGTTCTCGGAGCTCCCATTTCTCTCGGATCATTAACAGTTTGATAAAACTCAACTGACCGTCTGGCGATCTCTTCCCACGAAAAATCCTTGGCAGCTTCCCGTGCGCCGCGACCCAGCTTCACACGCAGCTCCTTGTCCGTTGCCAGCGAGGTGATTGCTTCCGCAAGCCCTCCTGGATCATAAGCCGCCGCCAGCCAGATATTCTCGCCATGAACAAGCTCCGCCACCGGTGTCTGCGGAGCCGTGGTAACCAACGCACATCCGTGAGCCAGCGTGGCCATAAGCGTGCCCCTTCTCAGCGAAACACCGTCACGATACGGCATCACCATCAAATCAGCCGCTTCCAGATAAGTGGACACGCGGTTTTCAGGGACAAATCCTGTCCAATGAACGCGCTTGTTCAAGCCAAGTCCTTCTACTAGGCCGTGTACCTGCGAGACAAAATCTGCATTTGTGTCATCACTGGAACCTGTCTGACCGCCAATGAACAGCAAATGGTATTCGGGAGGTAGTTGGCTCAGCGCTTGCACGAGCGTATCAGTCCCTTTGCTTTCGTTGACGAAGCCAAAATAGCCCAGCAGAATGTCGCCATCTTGAAGTCCCAGGTTTTCACGCGCTTCAGCGATCTCAATATGATTGGCCTGATAAACCTTGATATTGCTGCCGATGGGGATTGTCGTCACCGGTGTGTCCACGCGTGACCGCAGGTTATCGTAGTCGGCGTCATTCGTTGTGATCACTCCCGCACTCTGGCCCGCCATATACGTGATAGCCTTCTCACGTATCGGACCCGCTTTGGGGAAAAGGTAGGGCGTTCGCAGATCATGAAATGTGATGACGGCCCTGACAATGTGCTTCAGCCGCCAGGGCAGCAGATGGATCGCCGGGCTGTTCATATTGTATGCCGCTGCCTGATACTGAACATTTACCACATCAAACTCATTTCGCAGAGTCAAATCAGCGATGGTGCCGACGGACGGCCAGCGCCAGCGGCCAATATTAGCGTATAGTTTTGCATATCCCAGATCAACGGGCTCAGGCAGCCTACCAAAACGCTGTTTCTTGCTGGTCGTGCCGGCTTCGCGGCTGGTTATGATATGCATTTCATGCTGCTGCGCATACATGGCTTTGGCCAGTTCCTGAGTAAAGGCCCCAACGCCGCCTTCCATTGGCGGAAATTCCCCGGTTACCAGAGCGATTCTCATGGATCAGTAGCCGGCCGGCCTCAGTCCGGAACGAATGACCTGCCAATAGGATTGTATGCGCTGCCGGCGCAGCCCGCGCTTATGACCCAGCAGACCTTTGGCAGATTCCACTGCAAGCTGCCCCGCATAATTGGCCAGCAGAATGAGCCGCAGCGTGGCTGCAGGCAGACGGCCGTGATGTTTGCGAAAATAGCGCAGCTTGGCTTGCTGAAAGTTCACATGACGCGCTGTGACAGCCTGTTCACTGCTCTTGCCTACAAGATGAATGACCTGTGCCTCTGGCAAATAGACCACTCGCCAACCGGCATCATTGATTCTGCGGCACCAATCGAGCTCTTCAGAATACATGAAGTACCCGTCGTCGAATAATCCAACATGATCGATGATGCGGCGTGGGACCATCAGGCAAGCCCCAGTCACCCAGTCGACATCACTTACCTGATCGTCCGCCAGATCCAGACCATAGTAGCGTCTGAGCAGTATGTCGGGGGCCAGGGATTCGAGCCAGGTGCTTTCAAATATGCCCGTCAACAGCGAAGGAAACCGCCGTCGTGAGGATTGTATGCTGCCGTCTGCGTTGAGCAGTTGGGGACCCAGCACACCGACATCGATGTGACCATCCAGATAATCGACCATTGACGTTAATGCATTCCTGAGAACGACTGTGTCAGGATTGAGAATTACGACATGACGCCCGCGGGAAGCCGTAATGCCAACGTTGTTGCCGCGCGGATAGCCGAGATTCGCATCGCTGGCAATCAGCCTTACCCAGGGGAAATCTTCGCTGACCATGTCCGGGCTGCCGTCGCTGGATGCTGAATCCACAACGATCACCTCCAAATTCAGGGTGCCGCGATTCTCATCAATTGAACGCAGGCACTCCTTCAGCAATGCTTTGACATTCCAACTGACAATGATGACCGAAAGATCGATCGAGCCCTCTGTATTAGCCATCGTGGTTTTCGCCCCCGTCCAATGCTTTGCCAAAGAGTCGTCGCGCGTTGGCGGTCGTAATTCTGGCCATTTCTTCGCTGCTCATCTCATGCAGCGCGGCCATTTGCTCAGCAACGTAAGTGACATAGGCCGGTTCATTTCGTTTGCCGCGCCGCGGTTGCGGGGCGAGAAATGGAGCGTCGGTTTCTACCAGGATCCTGTCCAGAGGAACCCTGGCAGCGATGCGGCGTAGATCGTCCGCTTTCTTGAACGTTACCGGCCCTGTAAAGCCGATGAAGAAGCCCATCTCCAGCGCTGCTTCGGCTGTGTGCCATTCGGCAGAAAATGAATGAAGGACCCCCGGTCTATCTCGATTGGCCAGGGGCGAATCGGCGAGAAGCCGGATTACATCTTCACTGGCGTCGCGGTTGTGAATGATGACCGGCAGGTCCAGCTCCGCAGCCAGGTTGAGCTGTGCTGACAATGCTTCATGTTGCGCGTTTCTGGGAGCATCATCCCAATAGTAGTCCAGGCCTATTTCGCCGATAGCGACCACTTTGGAATGCTTGGCGAATTCGCGAACCTGGTCAAGCCAGCTGGTCGTCCATTCGGCCGTGGAATTGGGATGGACGCCAACCGCCGCAAAGAGACCGGCATACTGCTCAGCCAGCATCACGACAGCAGAGCAGTTCTGTAGATCGACTGCCGGTACAATAATCCGTTTCACACCCGCCTCGACCGCACGCAGAATAACCGCATCGCGATCTGCGTCGAAGCGGACAAAATCGAGGTGGCAATGTGTATCAACTAGCATAGTCAGTTGGCGCCGGAATCCGAGAAACGGTTTCTTCAAGCCGCCTTGGCGGTCAGTTCCTCCATATAGCTGTCGGGCACCCTGACCGCGATAACTTCCCCCCGCGCACATTCCGTGTCACCGGCATACAGTGAACAGGTTACGGTCACGCGCCTGCCATTGACTTCTTTGACATGCCCACGGATTACGAGCTCGGCGTCGATAGGCGTCGGCCTGAAATAATCAACGTGCAAAGAGGCTGTCAGGCAGCGAATAGTCGGCTCGCTGCCCATTTCACGATCTTCGGCCCGGTACAAAGCCGCGGCCGCCGTTCCTGTGCCATGACAATCAATTAGAGAAGCGATTAGCCCGCCATAGACATAGCCGGGGACGGCCGTATGATATGGTCCAGGCCGAAAGCGCGTTAGCGACTCTTCACCCTCCCACAATGTTTTGATCTGCAGGCCGTGATCATTCAACGTACCACAGCCATAGCAGTGGCTTAGGTCGTCCGCATAGTAATCCTGGAACGCTCGGCTCATGTCTTGTTCTCCGCCGCCAAATAATAGATGGAAGGCTCTCGATCTCCTCTACTGAAGGCCGGCGATTCTCAGCCCGTCTTCGAGAATCGCACTGACCGCATTCTCATGCGTTGTCTCACAGTAGACGCGTATGATTGGCTCAGTGCCGCTGAAACGGATCAATAACCACCCGCCATCTTCCATAATAAACTGGTGCCCATCTATCGTGACAATGTCGGTGCAGCGAAGTCCACCTATTGCTTGAGGGCGCGCGGAGCTGACATTGTCCAGGATTTCATTCTTCCGAGGCTGATCGAATCGGCTGTCAATGCGATCATAGTAGTGAGGGCCAACCTTCTCGAAAAGCCAATCCAGCAGTTCAGAGGGCTTCTTGCCAGTTTGTACGATCAGGTCCATCAGGAACAGTCCGGCCAGAATCCCGTCTCGTTCCGGGACATGATCTCGGAACGCATAGCCGCCGCTTTCTTCACCGCCGATCATGGCGCCTACTTCCATCATCTTGGGTGCGATGTACTTGAACCCAACACCCGTCTCGTAAACAGGGACATCATATTGGCGAGCCAGTTTATTCAGCATCTTCGTGGTGGATATCGTTTTTACAATCGGTCCTCGCTCACCACGCACTTCTAGGAAGTAGTAGCCCAGCAGGCCATAGACTCTAAGCTGGTCAATGAAGTTCCCGTGCTCGTCGCCAACGCCCAGGCGATCTGCGTCTCCATCATTGATGATTGCTACGTCTGCCCCAGCTTCACGAACAAAACTCAAACCGTAGTCGACGTTTGGCGGGATCGGTTCCGGCCGTGTCATATGAGGAAAGATCGGGTTGCGTTCGTTGTTGACTTCAAGAATCTTGGTCGAACCGCCATCCAGAAGCCGTGGAAACCATCCGGCCCCGTTGCCCCACATGCAGTCCACCAGGACGGATAGGCCCGCTTCGCGAAGAGGGTCAATGTCTACCAGGCGCTGAATCTGGGCCATGTAAGCCGGATCCGGGTCGAAAAACTCGATTAGTCCGTCGCTGAGGGCATCGTCCAGCGAAAGGCGATTTACCTGTTCAGTTTTAGGTATGAGAGACTCTATGCGTTTCAGATCCTGGGGTGGAATGGCGCCGCCCTGCGGATCTCGAACCTTGAATCCAAGATCGTCGGCAGGGTTGTGGCTTGCCGTAATGTTGATCGCGCCACCGGCCTGCCGGTCCACGACCGAGTAGGAGATTGCCGGTGTCGGCGTATTGTGTTCCGTCAGCCAGACGTGAATGCCATTGCCGGCCATAACTTCCGCCGCGGCGGCCGCAAAATCCTCCGCACGGAAGCGTTGGTCATAGCCGATTACAACGCCCGATGCCGCTCTGTTACTCGTCCTTAGAAAATCGGCAAACCCCTGCGTACAGCGCCGTACATTAGCAAATGTGTAATCCTCGGCAATACGACTTCGCCAGCCGTCGGTGCCGAATTGTATTGTTGACATACGGTTGATTCCCTCCGGTAGGATATCTAGCCTTGAGCTTTCCAGTAGCTGGGCGGTATCTAGATTGCGGTCTCCCCATCTTCAAGCATCTGCAAATCTGCTTCAACCATCAGCCGCACCAATTCTGAAAATGAGACGGTTGGTTCCCAGCCGAGATTACGCTTTGCCTTGCTCGAATCACCGACGAGCAGGTCGACTTCGGCCGGCCTCATGAAGCGTGGGTCTTGAACAACATAGTCGTGCCAATCCAGGTCGACGCAGCCAAATGCTTCCTCGAGGAACTCTTCTACTGAGTGCGTCTCGCCGCTGGAAATGACATAGTCTTCTGGTGTGTCCTCCTGCAGCATCAGCCACATCGCCTGTACGTAGTCGCCGGCATACCCCCAATCCCGGCGAGCATCCAGGTTGCCAAGGCGCAGCTCATCAATCAACCCTTTCTTTATCTGCGCCACATGATGGGTGATCTTGCGTGTTACAAACTCAAGGCCGCGTCTGGGTGACTCATGGTTGAACAGGATGCCGGAAGTCGCATGTAGGTCATAGCTCTCCCGATAGTTGATTGTTATCCAGTGCCCATATACCTTGGCGACACCATAGGGGCTGCGAGGGTAGAATGGGGTCGTTTCGCTCTGCGGTACTTCGACGACTTTGCCGAACATTTCGCTTGAACTTGCCTGGTAGAAACGGATGCGCGGGTCCACAAAGCGAATCGCATCCAACATGCGCGTAACGCCAAGCCCGGTGACGTCGCCTGTGAATACCGGTTGGCTCCAGGATGTCATCACGAATGATTGCGCGGCGAGATTATATACCTCGTCAGGGCGGTGCTCCTCCAACAGATGGATCAGCGAAACCTGGTCCCCTAAATCTCCGGGAACCAGCTCGATTTCATCCTGGATGTGTGAGATGCGATGAAAATTGACTGTGCTGGTACGGCGTGCCATACCGATAACATCGTATCCTTTTTCCAAGAGAAATTCGGCAAGATAGGAGCCATCCTGCCCGGTGATGCCTGTGATTAATGCTTTTGGCATATGATTACCTCGTTTTGCTAAGGGACCTTCGGTTCAATATCGAAGGATGCAAGATTGGATTATAACTTAGGGTAATAGGGGCGTAAACAAGATAGTTTACGGCCGTGGTCCAATTGTTGCCCTACCGTTGGCGGGGGCCATACAGTCCGAAGACAATGTGTGCCCATTTGCGCCGCACTGCTGCGGGTATGAACCTTTCAATGCGCGCGTATACGCCCAGCCCCCACATGGCGAACGCCTCTCCTGTTCCCGTCGTCGCGTCTTCTCTCTGCGTTGACGTCCGCGTGATACCTGGTGGAAAGGGCGGCATATCGATATAGTCACTCCTGCTCGCCGCTGCCGAATCCTGGCCCATCAAAACCGCTAGTTCATTTAGCTGTACGCCCCCCAGGCCGCTAAGACCAACATGGGCATCATTATCCGCATTCGGCGCGAACAAAGCGATTCGCTGTGACAGTCCCTGCAGCCGTTCAACATAGGCCGCGCGCTGATCGGGATCCAATCGCTGTAAGACTTCAGAAGATAGGATCAGATCGAATTGGCCGCTCAGTTCCGTCAGCGTGCAGATATCTCCCGTCTGGTATAGATTGGCCCGCAGCTCAGGTGAATAACGAGCTGCAGCCAGGTCTTTCAGGACCCGCGCGAGTTTGGTCAGCGCGGCCTGCCGTTCATCGATCACAGTTACCTGGCATCCCATTTCAGCGCCGAGCAGTAGGAAATCAAGGCTCGATCCGTATTTCTGCGGAAGGCCGGCCACAAGAAGACGCTTCGGTCGCGCCCCGTCTTTCAGCCAGGGCAGCATGGCGAGCCGTTTCGCATAGTATTCATATGCTGTGCCAATGCCTTCTCCTTCCGCCAAAGCCAATACATAGAGATCCTTAATCGTTTGCGTTTCGCTCATTATTGGTAGGGCGCCGCCTGGTAATTGTTCATTCCTGTTCATCAAGTTGGTAAGTCATCACAGGTCGATAGACACAACCGCACGAATCAGGGCGATCGCAGTCCAGCAGGGGGAGGTGCGGTGTGTCATCAGGGTGGGTCACCCTTTGCGGGTCGAGGCGCTGGCAGGCTGCACAGCCATCAGGATCGGCGGCCACGCGCACGCCGGCAATTGACCCTTTGGCGCGCATGCCAAGCCGGTAGGCTGCCAACGTTTTCTCGGCGTAATCCTCAGGTTTTTCCATATTCTGTTGGAAACTCTTCAACCATTCGAAGGACATGCGGCATTCTCCTATAATTATTCTCGATCCGTCGGTACGTTCTTGTTCACGCTGATGCTTTGAGGGGCGATGAATTTCGACCCCACGCGCCCCAGCGTTGGCGTATCAAGCAGCATATTGGTATAGGATGCGTTCGCCAACGGACAGTAGCATTCTTTCGCCGCGATGCTCCGGCGCACTTCCTTTATCGCCTCGCCGAACCAGATCTCTTTGAAATCGTAATTGTGATCCCGCAAATTCCCCAGATTATCTGCTCTGACGCAGCAGGGCCAGACGCTCCCATCAGCATAAATCTGTGTGCTGGCCCAGCCGGCGTAACAATCGATGACCTGATCCTGTTCGTTAAGAATTCGCTTGACCAGCTTGTAATACTCGATACGAAACGCTTCTGTTACCCGCGCCAGACCCTTGAACTGTTTACTTTCCACATAGGCGATTAAGCTGTCGATCGCTTGGCTGTAGGACTCGGGATCAGGCGTGATTGGCAGGCCGATTGTATCAAGCTCAACACGAGGTTCGGCTATCTCGGTAATGAACTGATCGGCGCGCGACTGGTCTGCATAGGCGATGAGCTCGTCGAGATGGCCAACGCTGAAGACCGAGATGACGGAATGAATGCCAACGGTCAGGTTTGGATACGCATCACGCAGTTCAAAATAGTGCGCTAGGCGCTCCTCGAATTTGGCGAAATTGCCGGGAACGCCGCGAATGATGTCATGCTTTTCGCCAACGCCATCCAGGGAAAGATTGATGATCACCCGCGTGTCGGGGCAGCTCGCCAATATTTGTTCCACGCGATCAGGCCCGCTTTTTAGGATGGCGTTGGTGGGTATATTGATGATTCCTGGCCGATTGTGACGATAAACCAGCTTGGCAAGTTCAACAATGCCGGGGTACATAAGCGGCTCGCCACCACTGATTGTGAACCAATATGGCGCCTCTCCCAGCGAAGCCAGCACCTTGTCCCACTCCTCCAATGTCAATTCATCCTCTCGTTTCATCCAAATGTTACAAGTCAGGCAGCGTGAATTGCACTTGGGCGAAGGCGAGATGGTGATATTTAGCGGGAGCATTTTGGGGCTGCCGAACCGGCGATAGGCCTGGAATAACGGGATGCGCGCAAGCACGCCTGACATAGAATTCAAATCTAAGCCTTCAGTTCCTTTGTAGTGGAAGCGATTTCCCACACAGTATGGTCACGTTCGCTTCTGAAATCGCGCCGGCCGAGCAGACGGCCGTTGACTTCCAACCCCACGACACCCCACGTCCAAACAAACTTCTTCGGATGCCAGTCCAGCTGCCGCAGGAGCAGGCCAAGAATCTTTGTGCCGCTCATACTGCTCACTGAGTATCCCAGATCACGCTGCAGCTCAAGATGACCGGCATAGATCCGGCGGCGCTGCCGCAGGAAATCGTTTACCGTATCCGGTCCTTTGTTGTAGACGACAGCCTGAGGTACATACTGGACCTTGTATCCTTGTCCGCGTATAAGCGGCTCGATACTCGCTTCGTCCACGGCCGTATGCTGGGGGATGCGCTTGAACGTCTTGCGGAAGGCCACCATTTCTCCCGCTTTGAAGCCGTGCATGTTCATCTCATGGTGCAGATCCCACAGCATATGGGCGGCAAAGCCCATAAATACATCCGGGTCATTAACTGGCACCGGCCGGCAGGCAGTCATGCCGATTTCAGGATCTCTGAACGGTGATACAAGGTATTCGAGTGTATCCGGCTTGAGCTGCAAGTCGGCGCTGCTCAACACTAATACCTCTTCGTCTGTCTGGCCAAGGAAAAGATTGATGGCCGAAGCCTTCCCTTCCCGTTTGTCCTGTACAAGCAGTTGAATGCGATGATCGCGTTCGCTGAACTGACGAATAATCGTCTCCGTGTTGTCTGTACAGCCGCTGGCCACCACAATCACAGAGCGCAGATCAACGATCTGTAAATCTTGATCGAGTAGGTTTTGTAGGAGTTGGCCGATATTGGCTTCTTCATTGTGGGCCATAATGCCCACAGCGCATGGTACTTGGTTCATCGTCATTGGCTAGTATAGCTTACTCCCATACCGCAACAAACGCGCCTACCCAACTCTCAGCCGTTCACTACCCTACAGAATGGGGTCGCCCACGCGCAGCATGGCATGGCGAGAGTCGTATGAAACTATCGGGGGATCACTTCGATGTCGCCGAGATCAACGGCATCACGGCCGTTTGCCAGGGGAAGACGCGCTCCGCTTTTTGCGTCATAGAGGCCTGAGGACAGGTGATAGATGCCGGGCGCCGCTTCGACGGGGATTGTCAGCGTATACGTGTCGACGATGAGATCACCATCACGCCAGCAGGTCGGCGGCCAATTGCCAGCCACGGGCCAATTGTCTTGTTGGCTGACCAGCATGCCGTCTTGATCAAGGAGGTGATTGAAGACTGTATACGGCCGTGATGCCGGCCCTTCAGCTTCCCAGAAAAGGCTCAGTGGCAGCGTTTCGCCCGCACCAACCCTGGTGGATCCAACCGTGAATCCGGTGAGCCGCAGCGGTTCGTCAGGGAAGGCCATGTTGAGTTTCGTCTGAGGTAGTTCCTGGTTCATCGGCGGCCTTTCAGCGACGACGATCACCGCGCGCACCGGTTGCCACGCCCAGCCCAAACATAGCACCATCAAGAGTTGAAGAGCGATGATGACCAGCGCATACCGCTTATCAGGGAGGGATTTTCTCCAGAAATGAGCCGATGGGAAGGCCAGCAGCGGCATGAAAAACAGCCAAATCCGGCCGACTTCACCGCGGGCCGTGCCCGAAAAATTGAGCACTAGAATCAGCAGAGCGAGAACGACGGCCAGAATATCAACCGCCTGCAGGCAATGGTTGCGCCAATACCGGAATGCCAGGAACAGGCTGCCGGCAAAACCCAACGCCAGCGGCCAGCCGCTGAAAATCAATAGATCGATCAAGTTCCAGCCTGTCCACCATCCGTAGCTGCGCAGATTGGTCACCAGCTGATAGTGCTGCTCGAGACCGGCGGCGGCGATTTCCCAGGGCGGCACGCGCCATGCCAGCCAGAACACGAGCCACACTGATATGGCGCCGACGCCGAGGGCGAGCATCTGCCTAGCGACAAGACTGCTTGAAGGTGGCCAATGTTGGCCATCATCAAGTTCTCGAAACATGAAGAGATAGACAAAGAGGGCATAGAAAACGAGCAAGGCGAAGATCGCCGCGTTGCCCAGGCTGAGAAAGGTTAATAGAGAGCCCAGCATGCCGGCAGCCAGCAGGCGCCATAGGGACTGGCGCAGCAGCCCGCTCTGAAATGCCCAGAACATGAGCAGCGTTAGCGGTGCATACAGCTGCACAGACTTAGGTGCGAACAAGATAAGCGCCGGCAAGGCTGCTGCCAGGACGGTCGCAAGGCGCACCGCGTAGCCGTTCAGCAGCTGGCGCGCCACCCCGTAGGCCGGCAGTACAGTGGCTGCCGCGAACAGCATTGGCAGCAATGCCCAGACTCCCAGGGCCGCGGAAACCGCCGGCGGGCGATCATACAGCCACAAATCTGTGCAGCGCAGTGGCTGGACGTAGGCCGCTGCCGGTTTGGCCAATCCATCCAATTGGGATAATGCTTGAATAGTGACCCAATTCGACAATATCATCCCCGGCGGGTGTGTGCGTGCATGTTCAGATACGAACAGGGGCATCGCCTGTGGATAGTTTGCCAGCAGGTAGTTGACATCGTCGATCTCCGCCGCCGCTTCAAAAAAGCCGCTTGCCTGATTGGATAGCGTACGGTCTATTAGCTCTGCGGCGACGTCAGCGCGGTCTGCGTACACGAGTGACGCTTGCAGCAGCAATGATCCGGCGAAGAGAAGAGTCAAGGCGGCCGCCGTCTGTGAGCGCCGCGGATTCTGCAGAGATATCCACCAGCCTGCGGCGGCCAGGATGAGCAGTGCCGCTGCGGCCGCAGGCCAAAAGCGCACAACGGGGCGCAGGAGGTAAGGCCAATACCACACGCTCGTTTCCGGAGCAGGTCCGCGCAAATGAGGCAGCCAGTCGCCCAGAATTGCTAGGGCAAGCAGCAGGCTTGAGAGGACCACGAGGCCAGAGAGCAGTTTGCGCGATCGGGATGAGTGACTCACACTATTTCTCCCAGGTGCCAACTATCAGACTATCTCGCCGCGTGCCATGATGCGCGGCTGCCAGTGGGAGGCGTTCGCCAGACGCTTCATCATAAAGCCCGACCACGAACTGATATGAGCCTGCGGGCAGTTCGATGAGCGGCAGTTCAATCGGGTCGCGAACAATTTCATCTGGCTGCCAGAGGGTTGTTGGATAGCGCCAGCCGCGGGGAATCGTGTCGCTCTGGGCGATGATTTCTCCTGTATTGGCGTCCTCAATATGCAGAAAAACCTTGTACGAGCTGCTCAACGGCTGCTCTGCCTGCCAGTACAGAGTCACAATGAGGCTGCCGGCGTCCTCAGTTAGCTCACTGCCGCGCAAGGTGATTCCTTCCTGCCATGCAGCGGTGGCTGAGCCAGCCGGTGTAAAGGGATGAACCGTGACATTGCCCAACACGGCCGTGCTGCCCGTTTTTTCCGCTGTTTCTGGATCGGAAAGGTGAAGTGTCACCTGATAATCTCCGGGATCCAGTCGCGCAGGAACCGGCAGAGTGTAGCTCGCCCGCCGCAGGTCGTTTGCCGTCCAACGCGCTGCTGGCGTCTGCTCATCGATCGACTGGCAGGAAGAAGCCGCCTCCTCGCCACCAGATCCAGTCAGAACCAGGCATACATCCAGATTTTCCTGTGGGCTGGCCGCTGTACCCCAGACGACATCGACCTTGACGACGCCCTCTTGCACAGCCTCAGCCGGCGCAAAACTCGCCTGCACCAGTCCCAGATCGCTGGTCAGCGCATGGGCAAAGCTGAAGTCGCGCCCCGCCTCAAGATCGGTGTGGTAAACGATAAGTTCCGCATCTTCATAGGCGGGATTGACTGCCAGCCACTCGCGCCACGCAGCCTGCAAACCCTCGTTGGCGAACCGCTTGTGCAAGATGAGATAGCGAATGTCCGCATCGGACAGCAGGCGAAGCTGCTGGCCAACGTCCTTGAGTGCGGGATCGGGCAGTTGGTCCTGTTCCACCAAATTGGCGAGCAGCGGTACGCTGCGCAAGAACGCCGTAGATTCACGTGGCAGTCGCGAAACATGCCCGGTGGCCAGGGGGAGCCCATGGTCCGTCTGGTACTGCATATACCATTTGTCATAGGATCGATCATTCATCGGTAAATCCAGGACGGCAAATTCATCCCCTTCTGCTGTCACCTGACTATACCACGCGGGA
This sequence comes from uncultured Chloroflexia bacterium, assembly GCA_963767495.1. Taxonomy (GTDB): domain Bacteria; phylum Chloroflexota; class Anaerolineae; order Promineifilales; family Promineifilaceae; genus JAACFF01. The sequence continues at coordinate 3,369,406 of CAVYDY010000001.1, read as the reverse complement.
GTTTCAGACTGCGTTGTGGCAAATGGAACCGGCGAATAAGCCAGCAGGATGCATGTGATCGCTGCCAGCGCTAGTGCGCGGCGCCCTTTGCGATTGGGAATATGTTCCATCAGCGTCTGCATGCCCCAGCCGGCCAACATTGCCAAGGGCAGGCTGAGGAAAATGTTGAGCCTGTCCGGACGCCGGATTAGGCGCATAAAGAAGAGATCTTCGATCAGCCGATACGGCATGGGAACAGACGGGAAGGAACGGCCGTTGATCGCCAACTCAGGCCCAAGGGCCAGGACGAAATAGAATAGGGCGAGCAGCAGCCATATCCAAGACTTCTTCCAACGACGCACGACGCCAACCACAGCTAGCAGCAGCGTCGTCAATCCCAGAAATGGTGTGTAGAACTGGTTCACCACGAAGTTTTCGTATAGGGCAGCAACCCTCGCCTGCCACAGCCCGTTGTGAATACTTGGCACGAAATAGGCGAGTAGGTCGGTCCTGCCCCAGAGTGGTTCGTCGAGAAATACATCCTGCGGGAACTCACGTGTGAATTGATCAACTACCAGCGGCGCTGCCAGGGGCGTCATGACGAGAACAGAAACGGTAGCGATGGCAAGCAGTGCGCCGAATGTGTCGCGGTTTCGCGCTGCGGGGTAGGTCCACAGCAGGTACAATGTGTAACCGAGGAGTATTGGGCTGCTCATGATCAGCAGCTGCCAACGCGAGATACCGATCATGGCCAGGGTAAGCGACGCACCCAAAATGAGCCACCCTCTGTTTCGCGGTCGTACTTCATCGCCGCCAACGCCGCCATCTGCTACCAGTTTATGAAGGAGCAGCAGCGTCAATGGTACCCAAAACAGCACCATCATGTTGGCGTGATCGTAGTGGGACAGCGTGTAGGGCCAAAAACCGAAAATGATGCCTGCGGCCAGCGCGGCGGCATAAGAACGCATCAGTTTCCAGGCAAACAGGTACATGCAGAAGCCATTGAGCAGTATGACAACAAGAAACACCAAATTATAGGCGGGGATACGGCCGAAAATCGCCTGGAGCGGCAGCCAGAGCGCGATATTGAACCAGGCGATGTTGTGGGATGTTAACGAGGCGCCCACGGGGGCGTAGAGTGTGGGTGAGAAGAAGGGGTTGAGGCCACTGCGCAGCGCTTCGCGCACCCACCAGAACGTCCACTGGTGCACCCACAGATCATCGCGCCCGCCCGCCAGGTGCGTTGCCACTCTTGCCGCGACCGGCCAGGTCATCAGCAAGGTCAGCAAAGCGAACAGGGCGAAGGCTAATAGGTGGTAGCGCCGCGTATTTTTCTCTGGCTCAGGCATCACGCTCGATGCGGGGGAGCCAATAAGACCTTGCTGCTTCCGCCCGCTTTTGGGCGAAAGATACTAAATTGCCCGTAAGCTGTCAAAAGCAGCAAGGTTAACTATTAGTTTGATTCGCGCGCCGCGACCAGTGCCGCGTGAACCGCCTGCGGCGTCAGGGGAATGCTGCGCAGACGAACGCCAGTCGCGTCAAATACCGCGTTGGTGAGCGCCGGGGCGACGCCATCCTTTGGTATCTCGGCGATTGCTTTGGCGCCAAATGGGCCAGATGGCTCGTTTGTCTGAACCAGGATCGCCTTCATCCACGGCATCTCGTCCGCGCGATAGATGTGGTACGGTCCCAGGGAGCTGTTTACCATAGTGCCATCTTCATCGTAGACCATCTCTTCAACGTGACCATAGCCCAGGGCCTGCGTCATACCGCCTTCTACCTGTCCGCTCGCCGTGATAGGATTGATCGGGACCCCGGCGTCTACGGCCATGACCAGCTTGTTGACCGTAACCTGGCCCGTTTCCATATCAACTTCCACTTCGGCGAATTGGCCGGCAAATGGGGGCGGCGAATCCATGCTCACAAAGGAAGCTGTGGCCATAATTTGACGCTGCTGATCTTCGTGAAGACTGTGCAGGGCGATATCAGCGATGCTCACTGAACGACCGTCCGCGGCGAAGGCGAACCGGTCACGGAGCTCGATATCATCCCACTGTTCCAATTCCAACATCAGCGCGGCTCGCTCGCGAATCTGCTCGGCCACCTTTTCGGCTGCCATCTTGACGGCTGTACCAGAAATATAGGTCGTGCTGCTGGCATAGGCGCCGGTGTCAAAGGGCGTGAAGTCGGTGTCACTGGAATAGACGATAATGTCATCAAGCGGTACGCCGAGCACCTCGGCCGCCATCTGCCCCAGGACTGTATCAGAACCAGTGCCCAAATCAGTCGCGCCAACAAGCACATTGAACGAGCCGTCATCATTGATCTTGATGCTGGCGCCGCCCATATCCAGCCCCGGGATCGCCGTGCCGTGCATACACATGGCGGCGCCCAATCCGCGCCGGACATGGGGTTTACCCGGTACTACAGAGAAATTGGGGTCGCGTTTGCGCTCCCAGCCAATCGCCTTCAATCCCTGCTCGAAACATTCGTTCAGACCGCAGGATTGAATGAGCGGAACTTCAATAACCGTCTCTTTTTCACCTTCGCCCAACAGCGGCGCTATCGGCATGGGATCGCCCGCCTGCACCCAATTCTTCTTGCGGAACTCGATCACGTCCATCCCCAATTCCTGGGCGATTTCGTCCATGAGTACTTCCAGCGAGAACAATGCCTGTGGCCCGCCGTAACCGCGATAGGCGCCGGGCACCGGGCGGTTGGTGTAGACAACGTAACAATCGAATTTCCTGTTGGCGCAGTTGTAGCTGCTCAGCCCTCTGAGACCGGTGACGGTTTGCACAGTCAGGCCGTGCGTGCCGAAAGCGCCGGTGTTGCCGATGACAGTCATGCGCATGCTGTGCATCGTCCCGTCAGCCATGACGCCCGCCTTCCAGGTAATTGTTTGCGGGTGACGGGTGCGGCTGCTGCGAAACTCCTCAGTTCGATTCAGTTCCAGGCGTACCGGCCGGCCCGTCGCTATGGTCAGATGGCCGACAATATCTTCCAGGAGCATCTCCTGCTTGACGCCAAAACCGCCGCCGATACGCGGCTTGATCACGCGGATCTGCTTGGCCGGCAGGCCGAGCAGCGGAGCGACCATTCGTCGCACGTGGAACGGCACCTGCGTGGAAGTGCGGATGACAAGTCGTTCGTCGCTGTCCCACCAGCTGATCGCAATATGAGGTTCGATGGGAGCAGGCTGCACTTGATGAACATAGTATGTTTTTTCGAATACGTGATCTGCTTCCGCAAATCCTTGTTCGACATCGCCTACCTCGGCGTCAATATGGTGCACAATGTTTCGCTGCGCGTCATGAATGTCTGCTGTATCAGACTCGTCATGAATCACCGGCGCGCCGGCCTGCATCGCTTCGTTTTCATCGAAGACGGCCGGCAGTACCTCGTACTCAACGGCGATCAACTTGATCGCCTCTTCAGCGATTTCCAGGGTGTCCGCCGCAACGGCGGCGACCCGGTCGCCAACGTAACGCACCTTGTTGTCAAAGCTTACCTGGTCATGGGGGTGCGGGTTCGGGTAGCTCTGGCCGCCCGAGGCGTATTTCACGCGGGCGACATTTTGGTAATGGATAACTGCATGCACGCCTGGCAGTGCCTTTGCAGCGCTGTCATCGATATCCAGGATGCGCGCATGGGCATGAGGGCTTGTCAACAGCTTGGCGTGAAGCATCCCGCGCAGTTCGATATCGTCGACGAAAGCGGGGTTGCCTTTGGCCAACTTCACGGCATCAACTTTCGTTTCTGGTTTGCCAACAACGGCCGTTTCCGGAACCTGGCTTTGCAGCAAGATATTGGTCTGCGGACGGACATCGGTCTTTACCTCGCCGGAATCGCCGGCAGCGGCGGGAGAATCCAAACCCGAATCGTCGAGCGATTCATCTGCCGGCGGCAGACCAACGAGATAACTGGCGTCGACAATTGACGGGCCCTCGTACGGTTCGACCGGCTCGCCGCGCAGGTAGCGCGCCGCGCGCAGGACCGCCTCGACCGGTTTGACATACCCGGTCTCGCGGCAGAGAATGCCGGAAAGCGCTTCGCGGACGTCACTTTCTGTAGGGTTGAGATTACGATCCAACAGCGCTTTGGCCGCCAGGATCATCGCCGGCGTCGAGTAGCCTGACTGGATGGCGCCCGTCTCAATAAACGCCTTCTGAATAGGATGCAGTTCGCCGACCTGTTCGGTCAACCCTTCGACCGTTACGATGGCATGGCCTTCTGCCTGGCCGGCGAGCATCGTATCGCTGTTGAGAAGGCGGCCGTCCAATAGGATGGCTGAGGCTCCTGTCACGCCATCATCGCTGCCGTATCGGACACTAAAAAAGCCCGCCAGTCGCAGCACATCACGAAGGTTATCTGTCGCAGCGGCCGGAATTAATTCTTCGCGGCCATTGATTGTCAGCACAATACTCATGGTTTTCTCCGATTGTCGGCTCAATAAGACTTAAGAACTTTCATGTAATTCGCCCGTTCAAATGCGGCCTGATTGCCCCCCGTGAAGACGCACAGCCGGCCGCGCAAATCATTGATACTGTCGTAATCATGCTCCGACAGCCACATTTCGAGATTCGCAAGCGTTGTGCGAATATGCTGGATGCCATGTTTATACAACGCAGATGTCATCATGGCCACGTTCGATCCCGCCATTATGCATTTGACAATATCTTCGTGCCCGTGAACGCCGCCGGAAATAGCCGTCTGCGCGTCAAGATGGCCAAAGAGGAGCGCGGCCCAGCGCAAACGTAGCCGCAGCTCCTCAGGCGTGCTCAAATCGAGCGTAGGTGCAACAGTTTCGCTTTCGATATCAAAATCAGGCTGGTAGAAACGATTGAAGAGCACCAGCGCATCCGCTCCAGCTGCAGATAGATCATGAGCAATATTTGACATGGCCGTGAAGTAGGGCCCGATCTTTACGGCGACGGGAATGCTGACTTCCGCGGCAACGTCGCGAACAAGCTGCAAGTACATCTCCTCCACTTCCGACCCTTTCGTATGCCGGTCATTAGCAAGATAGTAGGTGTTCAGCTCAATCGCATCAGCTCCGGCCGCTTCCAGCAGACGCGCGTAGCGCACCCAGCCACCGCTGTAATAACCGTTGAGACTGGCGATAACAGGAATTGAAACTGCTTTCTTGGCCTGATAAACATGGGCGATATAGCCGCTGGCTCCAATCGTAAACTCCGTCATTGCGGCGACATCTTGCAGTTCTTCCGGCAGCGCCTCTATGTGCGACGTGTAATAATCCTTGTGTCCCATTTCCTCAAGTTCAATCTGTTCCTCAAACAGCGAAAAAAGGACGATGGCTCCAGCCCCATACCGTTCCATCTCCCTGAGATTGTCCAGCTCTTGCGAAAGCGGGGAAGCAGATACAACAAGAGGGCTTTGTAAGGAGAGGCCAAGATACTCAGTTGTCAGATCGGGCATTCACTGTCTCCAGGTTAAGGTCGGTCGCAATAATCAAGCATGACGCGGATGTCGGCCGCGACCAGATAGCGCGCACCAATTGTAGCAGAAAAGTGCCTGCTGTGTTGCTTATGAGGGCGTTTTGTACGCAAAATCAGGGTTGGTATAATTTGTGGTTTGAAGCTAGGCTTCGAAAATATGGAAGAAGAACCCACAATACCGCCTGAGACGGAGCCTGCACCGCAAGAGCTGCGGTGCCCTGACTGTGACAGCGTCGTTCCACCTGGATCTACGCGCTGTATTATGTGTGGTGCGCATCTGCCGGCCGATGTTCCCCTGGAAGAGATGCCGGATGCTGCAGATTCGCTGGCGGAAGGTGCGCCGGGCCATACGCGACAGCCCGCCCCTTTTGTGTTTGCCGATACAGCGGCGGATAGAGTGGAGCGGAAACAAGCTCAGAAATCGCGGATGCTCCGCATTCTCATTGTGATCGCTGTCCTGATTACAGCTTTTTTCGGCTTCTTGATTTTGCGCAGCCAGGGATCAGAAGTGATGCTCGCCTTGCAGCCGACATTTACGCCGATTCCACCCGCACCTACCTTGACGCCAACCTGGACGCCGCAGGCGACAGAGACCCCACCTGCAACGGCAACCCCGATTCCCTCTGCAACCCCGGTGCCGACCGATACGCCAAGACCGCCTCGTTTCCATTCGGTGGCCGGCGGTGAAACGCTTTTCGGGCTGTCACTCCTGTATCGTGTGTCAACGGGTAGTATCGCGGAGGCCAATGGGATGCAGCTCGATTCGCCGATTCAAGTTGGACAGGAATTGGGCATACCCTGGCCAACCGCCACGCCGCCGCTGGAGTCCATGGTCTTGGAAGTCGGCGGTGAGACGATAGTCGTTGACGCCACGGACTGCGAGATTATCACGATACAGGAAGGTGATTCAACGTATGGTCTGTCAGCCCAGCGCGGTATTCCCGCGGAAGCGATCGTGGCGGTCAATAGACTGACTGAAGAATCGATTCAGCTGCTTCACCCTGGGGACACGCTCTGCATGCCCCGTGTGTCTCCTGGTGACAGCTTGCCGCCCACGGCGGGACCGCAGCCAACGGTAACTGCAACTGCGTTTCCGGCCGGACCGTCACTGCTTTATCCTGTCAATGGGGCCGAGATCGATTCCCCGGATGAGCTGCTGCGGCTGCAATGGTTGGCGGTGAAGGACCTTGAAGAAGCTGAGACTTACATGGTCGAAATGACTGACCTTGATCAGCTTGACAGCCTGCCTTACCGGGCGTTTACGCGCGACAACTCATTCAAAGTGCCCCTGGAGTGGCGGCCCGAGATCGCGGAGGCGCATGAAATGCGCTGGCGGGTGAGCATTGTCAGGATCGCCGGTGAACGGTCCGACGGTGGGATCATATACGAATATGGCGGGCGTGGTAGTGAAGACAGCTTCTTTCTGTGGATGGGCGTCGAACCCACACCGACACCAACGCCTACTCTGACGCCGCTGCCAACCCCTGTGACTTCCCAATAAGAGGGGCCCCGCTCGGGTGGCTGTACTAGATGAGGAAAGGGTTCCCTTGTCTTTCCTGGCCGATAGTCGTTGCTGGTCCATGACCAGAGAGAACGATCGTTTCGTCCGGGAGTACCATCAGCTGCTCATGAATGCTGGCCATCAACAGCGCATAATCGCCGCCTGGAAGATCCGTACGGCCGATACCCTGTTGAAACAACACGTCTCCGTCGAACAATACCCCTTCACTTTCTAGGTAGAAACAGACGTGTCCGGGCGCGTGGCCCGGTGCAAATAGGACTTTCAAGCGCAAATCACCCACCACGACTATTTCACCCTCGCTCAGCAGTTTGTCCGGTGAGGGTGGTTCAGGAATCGTAATCTGCCAGAGGTTTGCCGCGAGAGACGCGTTTTCCAGCATGGGAACTGCTTCGGCGTGCATGGCAATTGGCGCGCCGCTGAGCTCTTTGACCTCAGCCAGCCCGCCCACGTGGTCGAAATGGCTGTGAGTAAGCAGTATCTGCTCCAAAGACCAACCTTCGGCGGTCACTTTTTCGAACAGCAAACGGCCGTCCCAGGCGGGATCGATCACCAAGGCCTGCCCCGTTTCATTACAGGCCAGCAGGTAGCAATTGGTCTGCAGTGGTCCCAGGGGTAATTGGATAATGGATGCCTTTGCTTCAGCCATGTTGCCGTCCTTCTTCCTCCAACTAACAACTAAACGCGTTCGATAATTGTGGCGATGCCCATCCCTCCGCCGACGCAAAGCGTAATCAGTGCCGTCTGCAAATCACGGCGTTCCAATTCATCCAAAGCAATGCCCAGCAGGATGGCTCCCGTTGCGCCGAGGGGATGCCCCATAGCGATCGCGCCGCCGTTCACGTTCACACGTTCACTGTTCTCGAGGCCCAGATCGCGAAGAAAGCGCAGGACGACAGCCGCGAACGCTTCATTTACCTCAAAGAGGTCGATATCGGCGGCATTCATGCCCGCCGTGTGCAGCGCTTTCAAAGAGGCGGGGCCGGGTCCGACAAGCATGATTGTTGGTTCGGTGCCCACCAGCGCGGAAGAAACGATGCGCGCTCTTGGCTTCAAGCCCAAAGCCGACCCTTTTTTTTCAGAGCCGATCAATACGGCCGTTGCGCCATCGACAATGCCAGATGAATTTCCCGCCGTATGAACATGCTCGATCCGCTCAACCTGCGGATAGACCTGCAAGGCAACTTCGTCGAAACCCATCTCGCCTATTTCAGCGAAGACCGGTTTCAACTGACTCAATCCATCCAATGTCGTTCCTGGACGAATATGCTCATCGCGGTCAAGTATGACCTCGCCATTCCCATCCGTCACGGGGATGAGCGAGCGCTTGAAATGGCCATTCGCAGTGGCCGCCGCTGCTCGCTGCTGTGACTGCAACGCGAATCGGTCCAGTTCTTCACGGGTGAACTTTTCCAGCGTCGCGATCAGATCGGCGCTTATGCCCTGCGGCACGTAATGAATTCTCCTGCTGACCTGCGGATCGTCCATCATCGCCCCGCCGTCGCTGCCCATCGGCACCCGTGACATAGACTCCACGCCCCCGGCGACGATCATCTCTTCCCAACCGGATCGTACTTTCATGGCCGCCAGATTAACCGTTTCCAGGCCGGATGCGCAGAAGCGATTGATTTGCATGCCAGGGACATCGACGTCCCACTCAGCATTGAGCACGGCCGTTCGCGCAATATCCGCCCCCTGTTCCCCGATCGGGGTGACACAGCCAAGGATGACGTCGTCAACCTGAGACGTATCCAGTTGGTTCCGTCGCTGGAGGTCTTGAAGCAGCCCGCTGATCAGTTCGATTGGGGGCACGTTGCTCAGCGATCCGCTGGCTTTTCCTCGCCCTCGGGGCGTTCGTATGGCGTCAAAAATGAAAGCCTCTTTGCTCATTTCACACTCCCGTTTCTCAGAGCGCTCCACTGCTGGTTCCCACAGACTTCGTCTACTTCTCGTCAGCAAGAGAGTTTACAATGATCGCATCTATTCTCAAAGATGGCGCGGGCAGTGTTCTGTCATGGCCCATTGTTCTTTGAAGGAATGCGGCTTGCGGCTTAAACTAAGGCGGTCCAGGTGAACCGCCAGACTTGAAACATGGCGGATCCCTGATCTTAACGAGCGAAAGGATGAACAAATGGCCAAGGTTGAGTTGTATGATCTGGTACGCAGCCGCCGAGCGATTCGCCGATATCAAGATCGCCCAGTTCCCGACGACTTACTCGAGAAACTGTTGGCGACAGCTATGTGGGCGCCGTCAGCGCACAATCGGCAGCCATGGCGCTTCGCTGTATTGACCTCCTATGCGGCGAAAGACAGGCTTGCTAGAGCGATGGGTGAGAAGCTGCGCCAAGATCGTGAGCGAGACGGCGATCCCGTGGAGGTGATTGAACGGGATGTATCACGGTCATACGCGCGCATCAGCGGCGCCCCGGTTGTCATTGTTTTCTTCTTGTCGCTGTCCGATATGGACCGGTACGTGGATGAACGGCGCAGCGGTGCGGAACGCCAAATGGCGGTCCACAGCGTGGCCATGGCGGTGCAAAACCTGTGGCTGCTGGCCTCTGCGGAGGGGCTTGGCGCCTGCTGGTTATGCGCGCCGCTGTTCGTGCCCGACCTTGTGCAGCAGGTGCTTTCGGTTCCTGATGACTGGGAGGCGCAGGGGCTGCTGACACTGGGTTGGCCGGCCGAGCAGCGCAGCAAGACCAGACGGCCGTGGCGGGAGTTTGTGCGTTTCTATTGATTTTGCCGGCTATGCTGTTACTGCGTGATGCCGGCTGAGCAGTCGAATGTCTGGCCGCAGTGTTCTGCCAGTCCGCCAGGCCAGATAAATGACTTCGCAGACCGCTGCCAGATTGAGCGCTATGGCCGCGGTCGGCAGCCCGGGTAGTTTCAGATATACCCCGATCACCAATACCAGGGTTGTGACGGAAAGATTAATGACCATCCCCAGATTGACCTGGCTTGTTACATGCCGTTTGATCAGCAGGCCTCTTAGCCAGCTGGTCATCACAGTCAGCGCGGGATAAAGCAGGAACAAAGCGAGACTGGACCGTGCTAATTCACCGACAACAAGCGTCATGTCCTGAACTATGAATATGTAGAATGCTGAGAGAGGCGTGAACACGAAGAGCGCCATCACGACAGTCAATATCGCCGCCATCTTGAAAGTGAATCTTCGAATTGGCAGGAAGGTTTGCCGTCCGTCGCTCAGCGCGATTACAACTTCCGGCCAGGCGAAAGCCGCTGCTCGGGCCATCAGCGTTACCTGGAAAACGACGGGCCATGCGGCCAGGGATATAGTTGGATTAGCCAATCGTGCCAGACTGGTCGCAACAAGCGGTTGGGCCAAGAGCGAAAGTACGGAAGTGCCAGCCAGAGGCAGGTGAAACCAGACCAACTCCTTGTAGCTCATTTCAAGAGCGTCCGGCTCAGCCTTGGCGGCGGACAATTGATCGTCGAGGATTGGACGAACGGCGATTGTGGCATACAGCGCCTCGGCGATGACCCCGGCCATGAGCGCGCTGCTGCCGATCACAACGCCTGGCAGCTCGCTGCCCAGACCCATAGCAGCGGCCGTTCCCGCAGAGGCTATCAGGCGTACGACCGTGCCCCAGGCCACACTACGCGTGTAGCCGAAATGGATCAATACACCTTGCAAGAACCTTCTCCAGGCTATCGCTCCGCTCCAAAAGATCATGATCTGAAGTCCGGGCTGTACCCAAACCGCGACTGGCTGCGGCGTTTTCAATAAATCGATGACCACCAGATCAAAGAGCGGCGTGAATGCCAACAAGACGCTGACCACGGTCAGCAGTATGGCCCAATGAATTGAGAATCGACGCACCAGCAGGTAGGTAGAACGGTCCTTCACGAGCGCCGTTGATGTGGCCAGAAGATTGATGACGGGGCTCTCGATCAAAACAGAGAGGCTGGTCACGATGCCCATGGCGGCGAGCATGATCACTTCATCCGGCAGGCGGTTGATCACAGCGGAAACGAATGGTCCTTCGGCCGTCATCAGCAGCCAACTCGCGAAAAGAGGCAGCCAGAACCAGAATATCCGGCGCTGGCTTAAACTGTTTGCTCCAATTTGCTCATTATCACTCACTGATTCACTCCGCTGAATAGGCAAACCATGAAGTATACCAGCGCCTGATCATCGAGCGAATGATTCTGCGTTCCGGCTAACAAGTCGCGCTGCAGACTGCTGCGAAAACATCCCTGACCTCATGGTCGATTTCACCCTCACCACCGCCAGTTTCCGTGATGAATGTGATAAACTAGGAGCAGTCATTTCCACTGACTGAACCCAGTAGTCTCATAGTTGAAGGAGTACCATGCGCAAGAAAGTCATTCTCATCACAGGAGCTTCCGGCGAGATAGGGCAGGCGCTTATCCGCCAATACGCGGAGGCCGGCAATGTCGACCTGCTAACCCTGGATCTATACGACATACCGGCCGAACTGAGCGGAATGTCGACCCACATTGTCGGCGATGTTTTGGATCAGAAATTGTTCGCAAGACTGGTAACGGAATACGACTTTGATCTGATCTTTCATCTCGCGGCGTTGCTCTCCACGCGCAGCGAATTTGCGCCCGATCTGGCCCATCAGGTGAACGTTAACGGCACGCTTAATCTGCTGCAAATGGCTGCTGATCAAAGCCAGAGGCGTGGTCTGCCGGTGAAGTTCATCTTTCCCAGTTCAGTCGCTGCCTATGGCCTACCAAGCCTGGAGATGAAGGCGCGTGATACATCCGTAAGAGAGTGGGATTGGAATCAGCCGACGACGATGTATGGCTGCAATAAGTTGTACTGTGAAATGCTGGGCAGTTATTACAGCGCTCACTATCTGCAGTTGGCCACAAGCCGGCCAGTGATGCTTGATTTTCGCAGCGTGCGTTTCCCTGGCCTGATCAGTGCTTATACGGTGCCCTCCGGCGGAACAACGGATTACGGACCGGAAATGCTCCACGCGGCCGCCCAGGGCAAGCCCTATGCCTGCTTTGTGCGTGAAGATAGTGTTCTGCCCTTCATGGTGATGCCCGATGCAGTTAAGGCGCTGCTGGCCCTTGCTGAAGCACCGCGTGATCAGCTCCGCCGCCCGGAATACAATGTGACCAGCTTTAGTCTGTCTGCTGCCGAATTCCGACGGCGTACATTGGACGCCTTTCCAGATGCCGAGATTGCATTTGATCCGGATCAGCGCCGGCAGGGAATTGTCGATAGTTGGCCGGCAGGCCTGAATGACAAATTGGCAAGACGTGATTGGGCCTGGGCGCCAGACTATGGGATCGATCGCGCCTTTGATGAATATCTGATTCCGAATATTCGCGACCGCTACAGCAGGGTATGACTGCGGCATTCCGCATTCTCACACCCTTAGCTGTGGTCTCAGAAGATTCCGGCAGCTTCGAGCTGGGCGATTTCTTCGGCGTCATAGCCCAGCAGCGTGGCCAGAATTTCCTGCGTGTGTTGGCCGAGCGTCGGCGCCGGCTGGTTGATTTCGCCCGGCGTGACATCCATCTTGATGGGGATGCCGGGCAGTTTGGTTGGGCCGGCGACGGGATGTTCTACATCGACGATCATCTCGCGGGCCAACACCTGTGGATCGGAGACAACCTTGTCAACCGAGTTTATCGGTCCGTTTGGCACGCCGGCGCTTTCTAGAACTGAAACCCATTCGGCCGTTGTCTTTTCCGCCATAGCGGCGGCGATCAGCGGGCGAAGTTCCTCGTAATTGCTTGTTCGTAGGGCATTGGTGACGAATCGTGGATCTGTGGCAAGGTCTGGTCGTTCAATGGCCTGGCAGTATTTCGTCCACAGTACATTGTTGCCCGCGGCGACCATCAGCTGGCCGTCGCTGGTAGCAAAGGGTTCGAAGGGCGTGATCGACGGGTGACGATTGCCGATTGGCACGGGAATCTCACCGGCCGCTGTATAGCGTGCTATCGCGTTTTCGAGCAAAGCAACCTGGCAGTCTAGCATCGCCACATCTACCATCTGACCTTCGCCTGTCTTTTCGCGATGGATGACGGCAGCCAGGATACCGACGGCCGTGAAGAGGCCGGCGGCGATGTCTCCAATGGATGTGCCCACCCGGGTCGGTTCGCCTCCAAGCGCGCCGGTGATGCTCATAATCCCGCCCATCGCCTGAACCACACCATCATAGGCCGCTCTCTTGCTGTAGGGACCGCTGTGTCCAAAGCCGGACGCGGCCGCATATATCAAGCCTGGGTTAAGTGCCTTCAATGCTTCATATCCCAGGCCAAGTCGCGCCATCGTGCCTGGTCGGAAGTTTTCTACCAGGACATCTGCTTTCTGAACGAGTTCCAGAAAGAGCGCTTTTCCTGCTTCATCCTTGAGATTAAGCGTCATACTGCGTTTGTTGCGATTTAGACTCATGAAATAGGCGCTTTCTCCGTTCACATGAGGCGGGAAATGGCGGGCATCGTCTCCGTGCCCCGGCATCTCCAATTTGATCACTTCTGCCCCTAGATCCGCCAGGATCATGGTTGCGTACGGTCCGACAAGAACGCGAGTCAGATCCAGCACGCGAATTCCCGATAATGATGCTGTCATGAAAATCTCCTTGAGAAAAGCCAGTCAGGCATACAACCTGTCAGCCTGCCCATAGTAGCCCGAATTGGCTGATCTAAGCAATCTTTAGGTGTCTTGGACAGCTATGGACTGAACCCACGAGCGGCTGAGTTCTCCAAGTTCGGTCGCTTCATGATCTTTGACCAGGAATAACTATGACATTATTAGTTGACAAGGATAGGCAGCCAATGATAGAGTGCTCGCATCACGCTAGCCACGGGGTTGTGGCTCTGCAGCTCCTAACGGCGTGTGCTGTTTCAGCGGTTTTCCCCGGGCTGGCAGCATTCTCATTAGCAATTGGATAGTGACAGCCCCATACAGGGCAGCAGAGGAGAGACACATGAAGTTTATTGATCTCACAATTCCCCTTGGTATTGGCACGCCCCCCTGGCCAACTTATGAACCCCTGCAGGTAAAATACTTCAAGCGCTTGGCGCCCAATGGCGCGAATGGTCAACTGGTGACGCACAGCAATCATGTTGGCACCCACCTCGACGGAGAAATACACTTCTACACCCCTGGCAAAGATATCGCCAGCCTTGATTTCGACTTCCTCACTGGAGACGCGGCGATTGTTGATCTTAGCGATTGCTGCGGCGATTATGATATCTATACGCCGGAAATGATTGAAGAGCGCGTAGAAGTTCGGGAAGGCGACATACTGATCATCCATACGGGTTACCATCATTTTGGTTGGGACCAACCCTATGGCAACGAGGTGCGCTATATGGTCAGGCATCCTGGCCCGGATGCACGCTTCGCCGTTTGGTGCCAGGAGAAGAAAATCAAATGGTTAGGCGTTGACTGCGGCAGCGCTGACCATCCGATGAATACGAAAATTCGCGATTGGATGCCCGCGCAGGCAGCTGACTGCGACGCCTATTTCCTGGAGAAATTCGGGAAATCACTGCCTGAGGTGTTCACTGCCGATATGTACCAGATGATGCATTTGTGGATGTTCGACAAGGGCATCATCCATGCCGAATGTGTTGGCGGTGATATCGATCTTCTGGTCAATCGTCGTGTACAGGTTGGCTGTTTCCCCTGGCGATTCGTTGACGGAGAGGCGAGTATTGCCAGAATCGTGGCGATGGTCGACGATGATGAGTACGAGGATCTGATGGCCAAAAAAGAGGCGCTGCCGAAGACGAAATACGGTGACTGCTACGATCCGCTGCACGTGGAACGCCTCGGTGGTCGTGGTAGGACATTCTAAGGACACCTGTTTGCTGGTTGTTTGTCATAATCCTTGGTCCGGCAGTTGAATGCCGCCTTTTGGAAATGGAGAAACAGAGATGCACCAACCAACGCATGGCTTGCCCGAATTCAGCTACATGAAACCCGCCTCTTACGAAGAGGCCAGCCGCTTTCTGGCTGAACATGCGCATGAGGCACGGCCGTTTCTGGGTGGAACGGACACTTTTGTGCGCATGCGCGACGGCGTATGGAAAGAGAAATATCTGCTTGATGTGAAAGCGCTGCCCGGCATGCAAGATCTCTTTTTTGACGAGGAATCAGGTCTGACTATCGGCGCAGCGGTCAATATGAACCGGATCATCGCCGACTCGCAGGTCAACGCGATCTTCCCACTGCTTGTCGAATCGTCGCGCACAGTTGCCAGCTATCAGCTGCGATCCCGAGCAACCATAGCGGGCAATATCTGCAATGCTTCTCCGGCCGGCGACACTATCGGCGCCTGTATCGTCTACGAGGGTGTCGCCATCGTCAACGGCCTCAACGGCCTGCGTGAGGAGCCTCTCAAGGATTTCTTTACTGGTCCCGGACAAACGGTCCTGGAGGCAGGTGATATTGTATCCGCGCTCCGCTTTCCATGTCCGCCAAAAGGACATGCCGGTCGCTATATCAAACTGGGACGCAATGCGGCGGGCGATCTTGCCATCGTAGGCGTCACGGCGCTCGGTTTTGAGGATGATACGGCCGAATCAGGCTGCCGGTATCGCCTGGTGCTGGCATCTGTTGCACCGGTGCCGCTGGTTCCCAAGCAGGCCGAGGCGATCCTTGCTGCCGTCCCACTGACAGAAGAACGCATCGCCGCTGCCGCGCAAGCGGCTGAATCCGCGGCATCGCCTATTGACGATACGCGGGGAGGCGCACGTTACCGCAAGCTCATGGTGCGCAACCTGGTAGAGCGCGCTGTTTCTGATGTTTGGCAGCAGTTGGAGGGATAGATTGATGAAAACCGAGACGGTAACTCTACTCATTAATGGTGAAACAGAAACTATCAATATTCCCGTTCACAAGACACTGCTGCAGGCTCTCCGCGAGGAACTGGTTCTTACGGGGACGAAGAACGGCTGCGCGGCTGGTGAGTGCGGAGCCTGCACTGTGCTGCTGAACGGCGAGCCGGTCAACAGCTGCCTCGTCTTAGCCGTGGAGTGCGATGGGGCGGAGATTGTGACGGTTGAAGGTCTGGCCAATGATACGCAGTTGGACCCGCTGCAGCAGGCGCTTGTCGATGCAGGCGGCGTGCAGTGCGGTTTTTGCATACCGGGCGTTTTAATCTCGGCGCGGGCCTTGCTCGATCGCAACCCGCAGCCGGATGAAGAAGAGATCAAGGATGCCCTGGTCGGAAATCTCTGCCGCTGTACCGGCTATGTACGCATTATTGAGGGCATTAAAGAAGCGGCGCGCCGCGAGCAGGCGGCCGCTTATTAGGCGGCTATCAAGACGCGAACGAAACGGAGGTTGGGATGCAGATACAAGAGAAAACACCTGAACTGATCGGAGAGTCTGTCGGCCGTCTTGATGTTGTCGAGAAAGTGACCGGGTCGGCTGTTTATGCTGACGACATTGAATTTGGCAAGGGATTGCTGCATGCGCGCATTAAGCGCAGCCCGCACGCTCACGCGAGAATCCTGGCCATTGATACGAGTCGCGCGGTCGCGCTGCCCGGCGTGAAGGTTGTGCTGACCGGCGAAGATTTCCCGAACCACATTGGCCTTTATCTCAAAGATAAATATATTTTTGCCCGCGATCGCGTCAGGTTCGTTGGCGAACCCGTTGCCGGTGTCGCCGCCGTTTCCGAGGAAATCACCGAACTGGCGTTGGACTTGATTGATGTGACCTATGAGGCACTTGAACCAGTATTTGACGCTGAGTACGGTGCATCAGCCGGGGCGCCGCTGATTCATCCCGATCTGGCGGACTACGAAGCGCCTAACTTTATTTTCCCGCAGCCCGGCACCAATATTGCCAATCATTTTAAGATTCGCAAGGGGGATGTGGACAGCGCCTGGGAACAATGCGCTGTGATAGTTGAGCGGAAGTATACGATTCCACATGTGCAGCATGTGCCTATTGAGCCACATGTCGCCGTTGCCCAGGTGGGCAAAGAAGGCAAGGTGACCGTCTGGGCCAGTTCCCAATCCCCTTTTGCCCAGCGAACTATCTTCGCTAAGGCGCTGGGCATGTCGCAAAGCGATATTCGTGTGATTGCCCCCTATGTTGGCGGTGGTTTTGGCAGCAAAGCGGGTGTGACCATGGAGGCGCTGCCCGTAGCGCTGGCGACGAGATCGAACGGCCGTCCGGTCAAACTGCGCCTGACGCGTGAAGAAGAGTTCTACACCAATTTCGTGCGTCAGGGATTGATCATCAACCTCAAAGTGGGATGTGATGATCAAGGGCGCCTCCTGGCCATGGAGAATCTGATGTACTGGGACGGCGGCGCCTCCACGGAATATGGCGTTAATATCACCCGTGCCGGCGGCTACAGCAGCACCGGACCCTACGATATCCCGAATGTGAAAACCGATAGTTTATGTGTCTATACCAATCATCCGATTGGCGGCGCCTACCGCGGCTTCGGCATGTCGGAACTGCATACGGCCGTCGATCAATGTATGGATGAGCTGGCTGAAAAAATCGGTATCGACAAGGTCGCATTTCACAAACTGAACTGCGTTAGAGAAGGTGATAAGCTCGTAACAGGTATGACCATGCACGCCAACGGCCTGGTGGAGTGCATTGAGGAAGTGTCAAAAGCATTGAAGTGGGGCGAAGAAGCCGCTGCAAGCGCCCCCAACCGCAGACGAGGCCGGGGAATCGCGCTTGCCT
Source organism: uncultured Chloroflexia bacterium (assembly GCA_963767495.1). Lineage (GTDB taxonomy): Bacteria > Chloroflexota > Anaerolineae > Promineifilales > Promineifilaceae > JAACFF01. The sequence continues at coordinate 3,351,780 of CAVYDY010000001.1, read as the reverse complement.
GGAAGGCTCCTGCGATGCCGCCCAATGCTGGCTCCAGCGCACGCTTGCAGTTGAACGAGGATGGCACCGTTACGCTCGCCATAGGCGGTCAGGAAATTGGCCAGGGCTCATTCACTGTGGCCGCACAAATTGCCGCAGCAGCGCTCGGCGTTCCATTCGATTGGGTCAGAATAGCGGGCCCTGTGGACACTCAGTACAGTCCCTATGAGTGGCAAACCGTGGCCAGCCGCATTACCTGGAGCATGGGCAACGCCATCAAGGAAGCGGCCGGCGACGCTCGCCGCCAGATATTTGACGTCGTCGCCGAGGCATGGGATGAAGACATCGATGATCTGGACATCGTCAATGGCATCGTCGTTTCCTACAAATCTGAAAACGAAACCCCGCTGAAAGATCTCGTTATCTATGGCCTGCCCAACGAAGATTTCACGGAGTGGACTGGCGGACCTATTGTTGGGCGCGGCAAGTTCATGCCCACCTATGTGACTGGCCTGGATCCGCAGACGGGGCAGGGTGACCGCGCGGTTGTGCATTATACGGTCGGCGCGCAGGGGCTGGATGTCGAAATCGATATGGATACCGGCAAAATCGAAATCTTAAAGGCGGTCAGCGCATACGATGTCGGCAGGGCGATCAACCCGCAGTTGGTGGAAGCTCAACTGGAAGGCGGCATTGTCCAGGGGATGAGCTCAGCGATCTTTGAGAAGATGCAGCTTGAGCAGGGCGTCATGCAGAATCCCAGTTTCGTTGATTACCGTATTGCAACTACGGTAGATATTCCGCGAGAGATAGTCAATATTATCGTCGAAGAGCCGCAGGATGACGGGCCATGGGGTGCGCGCGGAATCGGAGAGCACCCCATGATCCCCACAATTGCTGCTTTGGCCAATGCCGTTTATGATGCTGTCGGCGTGCGCCTGGATGGGCCGCCTTATTCGGCAGAGCGTATCTATCTGGCAATGGTTGATGCCGGTGTCGTGAATTAGTGAGGTTGAGCCAGGAGTAGAAAGATGTCGAGAGTGTATGATGCGTTGATTATTGGTGGCGGCATTATGGGGTGCAGCACGGCGCTGCAGTTGGCAAGGCGTGGTTTGCATGTGGCGTTGTTGGACAAAGATACGATTGGCGCCGGCCCGACCGGAAAGTCATCGGCGATCATTCGCCAGCATTATTCCAATGATCTGACGGCGCGCATGGCATTGTACAGCTTGCGCGTCTTCCAGGATTTTGAGGAACAGGTGGGAGGTGAGAGCGGTTTCACGCAGACCGGGTTCATTGCCCTGGCGCCAAAAAGCGACAGCGAGGGACTGCGCGCAAATGTGGCCTTGCAGCGCGCCATTGGAATCCGGACCGAACTGTTGTCGGCGGAAGATTTGCAGGAGATGTTTCCTGGCCTGGTTACTTCTGACCTCGTACTGGCCGCTTATGAGCCTGAAAGTGGTTATGCGGATCCTTATCTGACTGTCACATCTTATGCGCAGGCGGCGCGCAAATCGGGAGTTACCCTGCTGCAAGAAACGGCCGTGACCGGCATAGAGTTCTCCGCAGGCCGCGTTTCCGGCATACAGACGGCGTCCGGTGCTCTTTCATCGCCCATCGTGATCAATGCGAGCGGCGCCTGGGCTTCCCAGGTGGCCGCCTTGGCGGGAAGCGAACTGCCTATCGATTCGTGCCGGGTTCAGGTCGCTTTTTTCCGCAGACCCAGCGGTCAAGAAGCGGCGCATCCCGTTGTCGCTGACTTTATTAATGCAACCTATTTTCGGTCAGAGACGGGGCAGCTGACCTTGGTTGGTCTCATCGATCCGGGCGAAGCTGAAGCCATCGTTGATCCGGACCATTTCGTTGAAGGGCTGGATGACAGCTTTGTGATGGAGGCCGGTGGAGGCCTGGTGAACCGCTATCCGGCCATGGAGCAAAGCCAGTTTACTGGCGGCTATGCGTCGCTCTATGCCATTACGCCAGACTGGCATCCTATCATCGATGAATTCCCTGCTGGAAGTGGGCTCTATGTTTGCAGCGGCTTTAGTGGTCACGGCTTCAAACTGGGACCGGCTGTCGGCGTGATGACGGCTGACCTCGTGACCGGCGTTTCGCAGCCGGCGTTCGATGTGAATATGTTTAGACTCGGCCGTTTCGCCGACAATGAGCCAGTTCGCGGACAGTACGAATACAGCATCGTTGGTTAGAGGTGGGCTGCGCATTCATATCCACCGCATGAGATCCCTGAAGTGCGCGTGATATCGCACTGATTTTCGGCGAGGCTGGCGCAGATCAATGCGAGCGAAGGGGGCTTGAGCCGCTGATGAGCTGGTAAAGCGCCCATCCTAGTGCAGCGCCCAACAGCGTAGCGGCCAGCCCTGCCCAGCTGCCCAGACTTAGGATCCAGTCTGTTCCCGGCAATTGCAGGATCGTATAGATATAGGCCAACAGCCCTCCGATAAGGCCCCACAAGAGTGCGCCGGTTCGTTGATTGGCGTCCCCCTGCTCTCGACCGATGAAGAGCGCTCCCACAGCGAAAACCATGAGCCCGCTAAGCATAGACAGGACCATCTCCAATTCCGAGAGGGCGATGCGGATGCCCGGTTCTTGCGGTTCCGGCGGCGGCGCCGGGGTCACCGTTGGCGGCACCGCGGTCGCTGTTGCGGTCGGGACAGGCGTATTCGTTGGGGTCGGGCTTGCCGTCACCGTTGCTGTGGGCGCCGAGGTCGGCACGACGATGATTACTTCCGCCTCATCCTCGATGGAAATATCAACAGCTTGCGAAATGGTTGTGCCGCCAGATGACGCAGTTATCCGGAACTGGCCAGGGCCGGTGCTCGCCTCCAGGACATAACCCAAACGAGCGATTCCATCCAGCGTCGGTTCTTCGGCGATAATGTTCAAGGTACCCTGAATACGATCCTGCTGTGTGAACTGGACGAGCGTGCCATCAGGTACTTGATTGCCGTTGTGGTCAGTGATCACGCCGGTTTCGAGATGAAGCGTATCGCCGATCTCCGCTGCCAAAGGTTCCTGGCTTGGCGGAGACTGCACCTCGCCACTGTCTACTATGTAGAGCTCGATAATTTGTTCAGGATTAGGTCGAGTGATCAGGAACATGTTGTAGCCGATGCCGTCAATTGACACCGGGGACTTGCCTTCCAGCGGTGCCTCCATAAACAGCGTGCGCACGGCCGTGTCGACAAACATATCGACCGTGCTGTATATACCGTAATAGGCAGTCAGCTTACTGATTTCCGTCGTATCCAGGAAATAGGGGGCATCAAACGCGAAAACCAGCACACGACTATCGCGCAAAATATCAGGTCTTTCAGCCAGGAATCTGTTCAGCGGTTCTGAACTCGGGCCGCTGTCCAATTGACCGAATACAATCCAGTCAGCATCCCGCAGCGCTTCTTGCACCAGAAAGCTGGCCAGGGGCGTCGGCGTCACGAATGGCGTGGCCGGCCCCGTAGTTGCCTCAGGATCGGGCGAGGGCGTTGGTGCAACTGTGGGCAGCACAATCGTACTGCCGCCGGCCTCCAAGAATTCTTCAAGCTCATCGAAGGAAAAACTGGTTACCTGGTTGGCCCTGATCTGATTGCTCGCCTGCGGCCCGTAGAGCGATACCAGCCGGTCAGCAATCGCCGTTTTTCCAATAACGGCATCTTCAGGGCAGGTGCTGCACTGCTGGATCTCACGCACATCCGTGAAAACGACAATCGAATCTGTAGATCCCGGCGGGCTGGTCATGCGTTCAGCCAGTTCCGTCAAGCTGGGTGAAATAAGAGTCGTGCTCTCCTGGGCTAAATCGAAGACAAGTGAGTCGCCATTGCCCACTTGGGTAGACAGCGCTTGTTCATCGGATAGAACATTGGCCGCGGACCAATCACTCCCATAGAGGGCCACTTTCTTGTGCAGGATGCGCGTTACCGCTTCATCGACACGCTGCTGAAAAGATTGATCTGTCTCATACTTCTCGCGAAACCATTCGATCGTGTCTTTGATATTGGCTGCCTGTTCTCCGGACGTCGCCGGGCCCAACGCGAAGTCGGCGAGGTAGAGTAAGTCGTTTCCTGCGAGCAGCGCATCTTTTGCGATGACCCGGTGGGGAAACTCCTGCTCCGTATCGTCATAAAAGCGCTCGACGCTGCGCACGCCCAATGCATCTGAAACCAGGAGACCACCATTCTGACGCCACTCTGTGAATTCAGGCATGGCCATCAACGAGTTGAGTGCCTGCGGGTCAAAACTCACCGGGGCGGTGGTTGCCCGAATATTGCCCTGAAAGCCCTGATATCTGATGTGTGTGCTTAACATGCCGTCAACGACCGAATCTTCGTCAGGTGCAGTTCCCGTCACGGCGATGAATGGCGCAAGCTCGATCTGTTTCAACTGTTCCAGTGACTTGCGAACGGTAGGTACTTCTTCATCTGTTCTGCGATCACTGCTGCCCTTGCCGGGGAAATTCTTGGCGATGACGGCGACGCGATCCCGGCTTCCCGAGTGGACGCCGTCCGTGTAGGCCTGGCCCATCAAGCCTACCCAGTAGGGATCTCCGCCAAAGGTGCTGGTTCCCAGATCAGCGGGATTGAGCTGCGCGGGGTTCTCCAAGACGTCGAGCGTGGGGCCGAACAGCATGTTGACGCCAACGGCCTCCAATTCTTGTCCGACTAGTTCTCCAATTCCGCGCGCGTAGTCCGGCTTCCATGTGGCGCCCATGGCCATATTAGTCGGCACGGCCGTAAATCCACCAAGAATGCGCTGCCCTTCCTGAACCTGTCCTTCATGATTCATGGCGACAAACAGGGGTAGTCGAAAGCCGACGGGGCTGGGAGAAGGAGACGGCACTGGTGTCTGAGGCGTGCCCTCAATTGACGGTGAAGGCTCCACACTTATTTCAGCAGGTGTCTCACCCAATAGGGAAAGGGACTGCAGGTCGTTTGTCAGCTGTGCTAGTTGAAGCGGTGTATTGTCTGGAACGCCAAAACCGGTGAGATTGTCTAGTTCCGGCTGTAGTACGACGCCTCCGACCTTATAATTCGCAATAAGGTCTACTATTTCACTGTCGCCCGCCAAGGTATCACCCTTGAAGGTGACCAGAAAGAGTTGGCCAATCCGCTCTTCAACGGTCAGTTCGGCAAGGATTCGGGCAACATCCGCATCTTGCGTATCATCTTGGGCCGCGCCCGTTCCACTGGCAGGGAGGCACAGCAGGGCAACGAATAGCATTGCCCACACTGTTCGCCATAGGCGCAGTTTAGCTGGAGACTTACCATCTGGGATAGGCACCCGGATACTCACTTCTTCTTCTTATTTGGATAAACGCAAATCTTTCAAAAACATGGCGGCGTTTCCATGCATATCGATTAACGTTTGCCCATCAAAGTATACCGCAGATTGCCTCCCAGAACACATGTGTTAAACTAATATCAATTGAAACGGTCACTGTCTGTGTCAGATAGCAAGGGCAAGAATAGCCGGCTATCTGGCTTTTCTTGTAAGGCCCTGATAATTGGTTTCCTGTTCGAATTTCCAATAGATCCAACATTACAGCGATAGCGCTAGTCAGCTTCTTGGATGTAAACTGTCTCCAGAGCCAAAAGGGCATCCATCGTCATGTCAACTCGAACCCGCAACTTACTCACCCTCTTATTCCTGATTCTTCTCATCAGCAGTGCATTTGCGGCTGGATACTTCGTCAGCGAACTGCGCTCAACGCGCAGTATCCAGGTTCAGGCCGCAGAGGAATTTGATATCTACTGGGAAGCGTGGGACCGCATAGAAGGTAATTTCATTGGCGAGATGCCGGTAGATCAGCAGCGCGCCTATGGTGCTATTCGTGGTTCACTGAATACGCTGGCTGATCCTTATACCGTGTTCATAGAGCCGGTGGTTCGCGATGTGGAAAGAGAACAACTGCAAGGCAGCTTTGGCGGTATCGGCGCCTACCTGTCCCGGCCCGATGATGAAGGGGATGTCTTGCTGGAGCCTATTCCCGGCAACCCTGCCGAAAAGGCGGGTATTTTGTCCGGTGACATATTGCTATCTGTGGACGGTGTGCCGGTTACTCTGGAGATGACTGTTGCCGATATCGCCAACATGGTAAAGGGAGCGAAAGGTGAAGCGGTCATCTTGACGGTTATCCATCCGGGAGAGTCGGAGGCGGTAGAGGTCACGATTATTCGTGATGATATTTTGATACCTTCCGTTGCCTACCGCCTGCTGACGGAAGACGAGACGGTCGGTTATGTTCGCCTGTCGCGCTTTAGCGCTGAAAGCAGCGAGGAGGTTGCTGACGCATTGAGCGACCTCAGCGAGCAGGGAGCGACCAGCTATGTGCTTGATCTTCGCCAGAATCGGGGCGGTTTGTTGGACGCGGCCGTTGGCGTTGCCGATCATTTCCTCACAGACGGGCCCATCCTATATCAGCGGAGCAAAGAAGAAGGGGAGCGCACTTTCAACGCGACAAGCGATACGCTGATCCCTGACGCAGAAGTCGTCGTATTGGTCGACAGCGGAACTGCAAGCGCCGCCGAGATCGTGGCCGGCGCCCTTCAGGATCGTGAACGCGCCCAGATCGTCGGTAATGAGCCGACCTTTGGCAAGGGGTCGGTGCAATTGGTATTCGATCTGAGTGATGGGTCCTCTGTCCATGTGACGTCCGCACGCTGGTTGACGCCAAATCTGACGCAGTTGGATGGCCAGGGGCTGCAGCCGAACGTTACAGTTGAAGTAACTCAGGAGGCGCTTGACAATGGGCGGGATGAAGTGCTCGAACGCGCGATTGAACTACTAGGGGGAGAAACTGAATAGCGGCGCTTCATAGAGCGCCCATTCTTTCTCGAATCTTTTGATGAGTGAACCTGATAATCAAAAACCTTCTCCGAACAGACCTGCCTTTCTGGCATTTGCTGGATTGATTGTGCTGGTCATGCTGATTGCGGCCGCCTATGGTGGCTTCTTGCTTGGTCAATCCCAGAGCGGGCAGGTGGTAGATGGAGCCGCGCCTTCGCCTGAAACCGTCCCAGGGAGTTCCGCCCTGACCGCTGAACCGCCGTCAGCCACGGACACTGTAGAAGCGCCGACGGAGACCCAGATCGTAGAGAAGAGTGCGCCCCAGGCTGTGCCGGCGGCATCAGAAACGGCTGTGCCGGCCGTCGATGCGACGAAACCGGCTACTGCACCGAATGATTCTGATACTGAAGAGATTGATCTCGCTACTTTCTATGAGGTCTGGCAGTTGGTTGAAAGTGAGTTTGACGGCGAACTGCCGGAAGATAAAGACAGGCTCTATGGCGCGATTACAGGTTCATTGGAGGCGATTGACGACTCCTATACGCGGTTCATCCGCCCAGAGATTGCGGAACGCATGCGTGATGACTTGGATGGCTCCGTGTCTGGCATCGGTGCTATTGTGCGTCCAAATGAAGATGGGTTCGTGGAAATCGTGCGGCCTATTGATGACCAGCCCGCGGATCTGGCGGGACTGCTGGCTGGCGACGTGATCACGGCCGTTGACGGGCAATCTGTCGATGGATTGAGCTTCGATGAAGTCCTGCTGCTGGTACGTGGTCCCGAAGGCACGCAGGTGACCCTGGCTGTCCTGCGTGAAGGTGAAGAAGATCACCTCGAATTCTCTTTGGTACGGGCTGAGTTTGAAGTCCCTGTTGTTGAAGCCGAGATGATTGAGCAGGATGCGCAGCGTATTGCCTACGTGAGATTGAGCAGCTTCACAAAAGCGGCCGAGGAAGACCTTGAAGGGGCCCTGACGATGCTCCTTGCCCAGGACCCGGATGGAATCATTCTCGATTTACGAGACAATGGCGGTGGTTTTCTGGATCAGGCTGTTTCCGTTGCCGATCTCTTCCTTCCCGAAGGCATTGTGTTATATGAGCGCAGTGCCAGGGGTGAAGTAGATGAGACATTCCGTTCCCAGAGTGGGGAGCTGGCTGAGGAACTACCGTTGGTTGTCCTGGTTAATGCGGGCAGTGCCAGCGCCTCGGAGATTGTTGCCGGCGCCGTCAAAGACAACGGCCGTGGCATACTCGTCGGTGAGGCCACATTTGGCAAAGGGTCCGTTCAACATGTCCATACGCTTAGCGACGGATCGGAACTTCGTGTTACCATAGCGCGCTGGTTCACGCCGAACGATCTCTCCATTGGCGAAGAAGGTATTCTTCCGGATCTGGAGGTCGCATCCCCGGATGATCTGGGTGGAGAGAACGACACACAGCTTCAGCGAGCGCTAGAGTATATAATCAATGGCGAATAGGCAGGTCATGCGCAGCAACCGCTGCGCATATTCAACCCGCATCAAAAGCCCAAGCGGACTATCTGAGAGACAAGGCTGACTATGAAGAAGGCAGAAGGGGTGAAGGTTATTGCCAAGAATCGCCGCGCGACATTCGATTACCACCTACTGGATCGTTTTGAAGCGGGCCTGGTCTTGACTGGAACGGAAATTAAATCGATACGCAGTCACCAGGTCAGTTTGCAGCACAGCTACGTGCAGCCGCGTGAAGGTGAACTCTGGCTGATTGATGCCAATGTCGCGCCCTATATTCACGGCAACCGTGAAAACCATGACGCTACGAGGCCACGTAAACTACTCTTGCACCGGCGTGAGATCAACAAGATCCTGGATGCTCTGGCAACCAAGGGGCTGACGCTTATCCCGACCAGACTCTATCTCAAAAACGGGCTTGCCAAGATTGAGGTAGCGCTGGCGCGGGGTAAAACGGTGCGGGACAAACGGCACGATATTGCCAAGAAGGATTCCGACCGCCAGGTCGAACGCGCCCTGCGCGAGAAATACCGCTAGACACGCTACGTCTCGGCGGCGTCATCTCCCCTGAGATAGACAAACAAGCTGATCAAGAAGGCCAAACTCAGCAGCAGGATTGAAGCAATGCGCACGTTTGTGACGTTGTCATTTCCCAGTCTGCTGGAGCTCTGCTCGGCTGGCTGTGCCGTCGCTTCTGGCGCCGGCTGAGCGCTGGTAACGTTTTGTGCGGGGCTGGTTGGCATCGGGGCTTGCTGCGCCAGCAAGAAAGCGCCCAGGACCTCCTGCTGCGTCTCGGAAAGCCGCTGCCCATAGTCACGCGGCATGATGTTTTCCATGCAGGGCCCGTTCGGGCATTCAGGGGCCAGGTAGACATTCGGATCGGTGATTGACTGCTGGATATACGCTGCAGCCGACATGCCTTCGACACGCCCTTGTGCATTCCAGCCAATATTGCTCAGGTCGGGCCCCACCTTATGTCCTTCGCCTAGTTCGCCAATCTTGTGACAGGAAGTGCATCCCGCATTGAGGGCGATCTCTTCAGGCTCAACACCTTCGATCGGTCGCGGTGTGGGCTCTGGCGCCAGGGTGACTATTGGCTCAGGCAGCAGCGGCCCCTCTTCCAGTTCTTCTTCCAGTTCCGCAATTTCTTCGTCCGACAGCTTAACGAATTCGCTGCCGGGCACGGCGCGCAGTATCGCCGCACAGGGAGAATAGTCTGGCTCCGGATCGGGCATGCACCACCAAGGCTCGCTCTTGCTGGTCTTAAGCAGCGGCACATGCCAGATGACCACGTTTTCCCCGGACAAATCATCGCCATCAACCCATTGGCGAGGAGGGATAAAGGTGTCGCCTGGGCCGGTTACGATTGGGCCGTCACCTTCGTTTTCCTTGAACTGCAGCAGGAAGAAATACCCTTCGTCTCTGCCCAACGGATCTTGTTCTTCCATCAGCCATCGATAGTTCAGATCACCATCGATTGTTGCCAGTGTCTGCCCTTCGGGCGACACGTTGTCCACAATAGGGTGTTCTTCAAATTCGAGGGGCTGCTCCTGCCATTCAACCCGATCCCAAAGCCAGACCTGGTCATTTTCAGGATCGTCAAGATCGACATCAATGCGCCAGAACGGCCGGTAGACTGACAGGTCATCGCAGCCGGGCCCGTGCGACACAAACCGAAACTCCAACGTCCCGTCCTCGTAAAAACGAATGATCTCTTCGTAGCGATAGCAGCAAATACAGTTTGGCCATCGTGTGAACTCTGTGAAGATTTGCCTGACCTCAAAACCGTCGCCCAGATCATCGACCACCGTGTCACCGAATGGGGGAACCGATGCGGAGAACCCGATCTCATCACGGTAACCGCCGGGCCAGCTGGGATACCACGCTTCCACCTGACCGATCTTCGCGCTGCGGAATATCATGGCCCCTTTGAACGTTGCATCCTGAAAGTCCACACCATCATGCGCCGTCATTTCCCAGCAGACTTCCCACCCGTATTGTTCGTGACAGTCATCAGTAAATGCCATACCCTCCGCTGAGGGCATAACGGCCTCACGGTCCGGCCGCCCACGGGTATAAAAGGTGCGTTCAACAAGGCTGCTCTCCATGTTGACAAAAACATGGAAGACCTTGCCGCTGCCGTTCGGATCATGGAACGTTAAATCAACACACCATTCTGTACGGCAGTTCCCGTCCGCCAGCCAACCAGACATGGGAACCATCGCCGGGTCGGCACTACCAATATCCCCGAGGATTGCTTGAACTTCCGCGTCAGCTGACGCAATTTCAAACGCCCGCGGCAGTATCCAGGTTGATCCTCCTGGCCGTGCGTTCTCGTTGCTCCAACTGGCGACAAGCTGCGCGGTGTCCAGATCGACAACCGCCTCAACACTGCCCCCCTGTGCATGATCGTAGAAGGTGACATGAGCACAGTCGCCGCCGCTGCAGCCGGCGTCCTGCCAGCTGCGCGCCTCCCCGGGAGTCAAAAGAACAGCGTTGACAAATTCCAAATCTTCCAGAGATCCAGAAGCTGCCAGGTCCGGACTCTCGCTGGCAATTTCCCTGGCTGTCAGAACGTCCAGCGCCGGGGCGGAAGCAAGGTTCATGTCCAGCATCTGCTTGCCTTTTGCTACTGCCATATTGACTGACTGGTTTGGGTCTCCACTCGGCCAGAAGATGACAATGGCCAGCAGGATGAGATTAACTACAATGAGTTTCAGGACGGCTGTCTGCCGTCGATTGGGGGGAAACACAGTGGCGACTCCTTCGCAAACGGTATCTAGCATCTGATTATAGCGTAACGCCTTTCCAGTAACACTTGCAGGCTATCGATCTCGAAACTAAACTTGTAGGCCATGGATAAAATCTCTCTATTAGACGGCCGTCATATCGTTCTAGGCGTCACCGGATCGGTGGCGGTCTACAAGTCAGTAGATCTTGCTTCAAAACTTACCCAAGCCGGGGCAGTCGTAGACGTCATTATGACAGAGTCTGCACAGCGTTTTGTGTCCCCGCTCCTTTTTCGTTCCATTACCGGTCGTGCGGCATTGGTTGATATGTGGCAGTTAGATGACCATGTGCAGCATGTGCAGCTGGGTGAGCGTGCGGACCTGATGCTCATCGCGCCGGCGACCGCGAACACGATCGCCAAGCTTGCCCACGGGCTTGCCGATAATCTACTGACTGTTTCCGCGCTGGCTGCCCGCTGCCCCATGTTGGTGGCGCCGGCTATGGATGGCGGCATGTTTGAGCATCCATCGACACAGGAAAATCTGGCACTGTTAGAGTCGCGAGGTGCTGCAATCTCCGGTCCGCGGGAAGGACGCATGGCTTCAGGACTCACTGGAATCGGCCGTATGAGCGAGCCTCAAGACCTGTTGGCAGATGTGCGGCTGCTGTTGGCGGTTGGCGGGCCTCTCTCTGGCCGAAAGGTGGTTGTCACAACCGGTCCGACGCGCGAACATCTCGATCCCGTCCGATTTATCAGCAACCGTTCTACCGGCAAACAGGGCCTGGCTGTCGCCCAGGCCGCGCTCGACGCTGGCGCCGATGTGACGCTGATTGCTGGACCCATAGGTGAGGATGTGCCTCGCGGGTGCAATCCTGTCCACGTTGAAACCACCGATGAGATGGGAGAGGCGACTTGTACGGCTTCAAGAGACGCCGATGTCCTATTCATGGTTGCCGCCGTCGCCGATTTCCGCCCGGGAGAAAGGTCGGACAAGAAGTTGAAGAAGACAGAGACTGAGCAGTGGGGCGTCGCCATTGGTCTGGAGCCGACGTTGGACGTATTGTCGGCCGTTACCAAACGACGAGAAGAAACTGGCTTTCCTAAGATTGTGCTGGGGTTCGCCGCCGAAACCCATAACGCCTTCGAGTATGGGCGTGATAAACTGCTGCGAAAAGGCCTGGACTTCATCGCCGTCAATGACGTGTTGGAGGAAGGTGCCGGTTTTGCGGTCGATACAAATCACGTGCTGCTCATTGGGGCTTCCGGTGTCGTTGAAGAGATGCCGCTGCAGAGCAAAACAGCCGTTGCCGAACGTCTTGTAGCCGAGGTGTCCCGCGCTTTGAATGACAGCTGATCGAGAAAGCGACAGCCTGAGAAATCAATAAGGGACGTTTCCGTCCTAGATCATTCCCATCGGACAATCACCAATAAGGACTTTGTTATGAAATACGGTCATTTTGATGACATTCAAAGAGAATACGTGATCACCCAGCCCGACACCCCTCTCCCGTGGATCAATTACCTGGGCAGCGAGAAATACTTTGGTCTCATCTCCAACACAGGCGGCGGCTACAGTTTCTATCAAGACGCTAGGTTGCGCCGGCTAACCCGCTATCGCTATAACAATGTGCCGTCGGATTCAGGCGGCCGTTACATCTATCTTCGTGATGATCGCAGCGGCGAATTCTGGTCACCGACATGGCAGCCCGTAGGGCGAGATCTGCAAAACTACGAGTGTCGCCATGGCATGGGCTATACGACCATTTCTTCAACCTTTGAGGGTATCGACGCCGGTATACGCTATTTCGTACCGTTGGGCGAGAATTTGGAAATATGGCAGGTGACGATTGGCAATCGCCGCGCTGATGCCTGTGAACTTTCCTTGTTTTCGCTGGTAGAATTTTGCCTGTGGGATGCCCTGGACGACTCAACCAACTATCAGCGAAATCTCAATATCGGTGAGGTCGAGATTGAAGATGGTGTGATTTATCACAAGACTGAATACCGCGAGCGCCGGGATCACTTCGCTTATTTCGCCAGCTCAAGGATGCCGGACGGGTTCGACACACAGCGAGAAGCGTTTCTTGGTCCCTATCGAGGGTGGAATAATCCTGTCGTTGTTGAGTCCGGGGAGTCTACGAACTCCATCGCCCACGGGTGGGCGCCGGTCGGCTCCCAACACTTTCGCCTGCACCTGCAGCCAGGTGAAGAAGAGCAGATTATTTTCTTGCTTGGTTATCATGAAAACGCGCGGGATGACAAATTTGATCCCAGGGACTCCATGACTGTCAACAAGCGCACCGTCAAGCCGGTTATAGAGCGTTACCTGGACCGCGAGCAAGTTGAGAATGCCCTTGGTGTTCTGGGTGATCATTGGGACAAACTGCTGGGCGTCTTCCAGACAAAAACATCCAGCGACCACGTGGACCGTACGGTCAATATCTGGAACGCTTACCAGAATATGATCACTTTCAATCTATCCCGCTCGGCCTCCTATTTTGAGTCTGGAATCGGCCGTGGCATGGGTTTCCGCGACTCAAACCAGGATCTGCTTGGCTTTGTCCATATGATCCCCGAGCGTGCGCGAGAGCGGATTCTTGATATCGCAGCCACACAGCTTGACTCTGGCGGCGCATATCATCAATACCAGCCGTTGACGAAACGCGGCAATGACGCCGTTGGCGGCGGCTTCAATGACGATCCGCTGTGGCTGGTTCTCGGCGCCGTGGCCTACGTGAAAGAGACCGGAGATTATTCGATCCTGGAAGAGCTTGTACCCTATGACAACCGTCCAGGGTCCGAGACGCCCCTGTACGAACACCTGCAGCGCAGCCTCAACTACACCCTGGAACGGCGCGGGCCCAATAACCTGCCTTTGATTGGTCGTGCTGATTGGAACGATTGCCTGAATTTGAATACCTTCTCGGAGGAGCCCGGGGAAAGTTTCCAGACCGCTACCTCAAAAGAAGGCAAGGTCGCTGAGTCCGTTTTCATCGCCGGGCTGTTTGTGCTGGCTGCTCGGGAGATGGTGTCACTTGCCGGAATCCTGGGGAGAGAAGAGGATGTTGCGGTTTACAGCGCCGCTGCTGATGATATGGTCGGGACGGTTTTTGCGTCCGGCTGGGATGGTGAGTGGTTCCTGCGTGCCTATGATGATTTTGGTGACAAGGTCGGCTCGTCTTCATGTCAGGAAGGGCGAATCTATATTGAGCCACAGGGGATCTGTGTCATGGCCGGCATCGGCCGTGAAAGTGGCGAGGCTGAAAAAGCAATGCGCTCGGTCAATGAGCACCTGGCCACAGAGCATGGTATCGTTCTGCACCAACCAGCCTACACACATTATTATCTCAATCTCGGCGAAATTTCCAGCTACCCGCCAGGCTACAAGGAGAATGCCGGAATATTCTGCCATACGAATCCGTGGATCATGATTGGTGAGGCATCGCTCGGCCACGGTGATCAGGCGCTCGACTACTACCTGCGTATCAATCCTTCGGCGCGCGAGGAGATCAGCGACGTCCATCGCAGTGAGCCTTATGTGTACGCTCAAATGATTGCCGGACGAGATGCGGCAACTTTTGGGGAGGCGAAGAATTCCTGGCTGTCAGGGACGGCTGCCTGGAATTACGTTGCCGTCACTCAGTGGATTCTTGGCATACGGCCGACTTATCACGGGCTGCAAATTGCCCCGGCAGTGCCTGACACGTGGTCAGACTACCAGGTGAAACGTACTTTTCGCAACGTGCTTTATGAGATTGACGTGCAGCGTGTCGGGCCGGGTAATCAGACGCGGTTGGTAGTCAATGGTTCAACGGTAGAAGGTGATATCGTCCCACTGGCTGAATCAGGTCAAGCGACCGTCCAGGTCAAGGTATTTCTTGGCGAAGACGACGGCCGTGTGTGATTGCCGCATATTGCCGTTCAAGAGAGCAGTGACTACAGCTGATCATACGTAGTTGTTTATAGATCGTTTATTGAGAGGGAGCTTGAGATGTCAAGATCAGTGAAAGAGCCTTTGCGGGCGGAGTTTCCGGAAGGGTTTCTCTGGGGCGCTGCCACATCATCCTACCAGATTGAAGGGGCCTGGGATCTACATGGCAAAGGCGAGTCAATCTGGGATCGCTTTGTCAATACACCGGGCAAAATAGAAGATGGCTCAACCGGCGCTGTCGCCTGTGATCACTACGGACATTGGCGCGATGATGTCGCCCTGCTAAGCGACATGGGGCTCACAAGTTATCGCTTTTCCATTGCCTGGCCGCGCATATTGCCCGCCGGAACGGGCACGGTGAATCAGGCGGGCCTGGATTTCTACAGCCGGCTTGTGGATGAACTGCTCGAAAACGGCATCGCGCCAAACGTGACGCTTTATCATTGGGATCTGCCGCAGCTGCTTGAAGATCAGGGCGGGTGGCCAGATCGCATGATTGTGGATGCATACGTTGAGTATGCGCGAGTAATAAGCCGGCACCTTGGCGATCGCGTCAAGATGTGGGCTACCTTGAATGAGCCGTGGGTGAGCGCCACGATGGGTTATGAGTGGGGCGTTCATGCGCCAGGCCGCCAGGATCGAACAGCAGCGGTGTATGCTGCCCACCATTTGCTGCTGGCGCATGGCAGGGCAGTTCCGGTAATTCGAGAAAACAGCCCGGACGCATCCGTCGGTATTGTGCTTAACCTGGTACCTCAGGTGCCTGCCACGCAGAGCGCAGGCGACAGGAACGCGGCTAGGTTGGCGGATGGCTTGCTTAACCGCTGGTATCTCGATGCTTTGGCTGGATTTGGCTACCCCGATGATATTCTCAGCTCCTATGATGGCGCTTTTGATGGCGTGCAGCCGGGTGACATGACTGCAATCGCCGAACCGATCGATTTCCTAGGTGTGAACTACTACTCGCGCAGCATAGTTAGCACGGATTCCGGATCTGCCGATCATGGTTTTTCGCTACTGAACAGTGCGCAGCCTGAAGTAACAGAGATGGGGTGGGAGGTCTACCCCAGCGGGCTCTTTGACGTGCTCATGCGCACCTACAATCACTACGGATTTCAGCGTTTGTATATCTGCGAAAATGGGGCGGCGTTCGCCGATGTTGTCGCTGATGATGGTCATGTACACGACGAAGGGCGTATCTCCTATTTCTACAGGCACCTGCTGGAGGCGCATCGTGCAATAGCCGCAGGGATTCCCCTGCAAGGTTACTATGCCTGGTCTTTGATGGACAATTTCGAATGGGCCTATGGTTACACCAAGCGCTTTGGATTGACGTATGTTGACTATGGGAGCCAGCGGCGGATACTGAAAGACAGCGCGTACTACTACCGTGATGTCGTCGGCGCCAACGAAGTGCTGCCTCCGCAACCGGTGTCAGCTGCCAGTGAGGTCAATCCGCAGGTGGATCTCGCCGTCTCGCAAAGCGTACGGCCGAAATCCGCAGCTCCGATACAGCCGGATAGCCCCGTGCCAATCGTCGTTGGTTTCGAGGACGATCTTCGTATAGCCGGCTTCGCGACCTTCCCTTAGAAGCTCGCCAACTAGAAGACGCCCGATGCCCCGCCGCCGCTGATTGGCGGCGACGCTCATACGCACGATTCGCCCGGTGTCGGCCGTTTCTCTAGTCAATGTGCCGGTGCCGACGAGGTCGCTGCCGTTGACGGCAACGAGGACGCAGCTTCCTTTGGCAGCATACGTCGTCCAAATGTCGTCAAGATCAGGGTTGAGGGTGGGGTCGATAGCTGCGAAATGCTCGCCTAATCCGGCCAGAATTAGGGCACGGACTGCCTGCTGGTCGCCGGGCTTAAAAGGCCTTACCCTTATCTTTGTCATCCGGGTCAGGGGAACAAAAAAAGGGATCTCGCCATCGCAGCGAGATCCCTTTCCCTATTGAAGGTTAGAACAAACCGATTACATTGCCGTCTTCGTCGATGTCGACATTCATATACGCCGGCTTGCTGCCAAGTCCGGGCATGGTGCGCATCGTTCCCAACAGCGGATAGATGAACCCGGCGCCAACCGAGGCGCGTGCTTCGCGAACGGTGACCGTAAAGCCGGACGGCGCATTCTTGAGGCTTGCATCGTGGCTGATGCTCAAGTGCGTCTTGGCCATGCAGATTGGCAGATCGCCAAAACCGTTTTCTTCATACGATTTGATCTGTCGTTCGGCCAGAGGCTCGTAGACAACCCCATCTGCCTGGTAAATCTCGCGAGCGATGATTTCGATCTTTTCCTTGATCGATATGTCGAGGGGGTAGAGGAACTTGAAATCAGATGGCTTCTCACACGCTGCCACAACCGCTTCCGCCAGGTCAGTCGCGCCATCGCCGCCATTTGTCCAGTGATCGGTCATCACGGCCGTTTCGGCGCCTGCCTCAATTGAGTACTTGCGAATCAATTCGATCTCGGCTGCCGTATCTTCGGTGAACTTATTGATAGCCACAACCACCGGAATGCCGTATTTCTTCGCGTTGCGGATATGAACGCCCAGGTTCGCCAGGCCCACTTCCAGCAACTCGAGGTTTTCTTCTTTGTAAGCTTGATCAAGCGGCCGGCCAGGAATGACGCGCGGTCCACCACCGTGCATCTTCAGTGCGCGAATTGTGGCTACCAGGACTACGGCATCGGGAATAAGACCGGAGTAGCGGCATTTGATATCGAAGAATTTCTCCATACCGATATCAGCCCCAAAACCAGATTCGGTTACGATATAGTCGCCCAACTGCAAGGCAACCTGATCGGAGAGAATGGAGGAATTGCCGTGCGCTATGTTTGCGAAAGGCCCGGCGTGAACAAATGCGGGCTGCCCTTCTAATGTCTGCATCAGGTTCGGGTGCAGCGCGTCCTTCATCAAGACGGCGACGGCGCCGGCTACCTGCAGATCTTCAAGCGTGATCGGCTGCTTGTTGGTGTTGTTGCCGATGACGATGCGTCCCGCACGTTCGCGCAGATCCTTCAACGCGGAGCGATAATCGTGCCCTTTGACGAGAGCCAGGATAGCCATTATCTCGCTGGCCACCGTGATGTCGAACCCGGCCTCACGTGGATTGCCGTCTAAACGGCCGCCCAAACCGGAGATGATATTGCGCAGCGAACGGTCATTGACATCCATGACCCGGTTCCAGGTAATGTTATACGGATCAATGTTCAGCCGTTCCAAACCGATCGCTTCCAATCTTTCGTCACTCATGCGGCTTTCGTGATAGTAGCGCGCGTCAATAGCTGCGCTGACGAGATTATGAGCTGCGGTGATTGCGTGGATATCTCCTGTAAGATGCAGGTTGAAATCCTCCATGGGAATTACCTGGCTGTAGCCGCCGCCGGCGGCGCCGCCCTTGATACCGAATGTCGGGCCCATGCTTGGCTGTCGAATGCAGGCGATAGATTTCTTGCCGATAACGCCAAGTCCCTGAACCAGTCCGATGGCCGTTGTCGTTTTGCCTTCACCCAATGGAGTGGGTGTGATCGCCGTCACGTCAATGTATTTGCCACGCGGACGGTCAGCCAGTTTCGGCATCACATCAAGGTTCACCTTGGCCTTGTAGTCGCCAAATAATATGAGGTCTTCTGGTTCAAGACCGATGTCGGCAGCGATTTCCAAAATCGGTTTTGCTACCGCCGCCTGCGCGATATCTAAATCGGAGGGCACGGGAAGGATGCGTTGATAAGAGGTCATGTTACTTACTCCTTTGGCTTGTGGGACAATAATTAGTTTCTAAAACCAATACTTCCAGTATTGTATTGACAGCGATCCTTTCCACCGTGGATAGTTCAAGACGATTCTTGATCCACGGGGCGAATTATTAGCATGGCGCATTTGCAATCTGACATGACTTTTTCGGTTACGCTCCCATAGATAAGTTTCTGCAGTCCCGAGCGGCCTTGCGTGGACATAGCGATCAAGTCAACATCGTTCTCAGAGGCGTAAGATAGAATTGTGTCTGCGACTGGACCGGTTACGCCGGCCGACGCTGCCTGTAATCCACTGCGCTGGCAGCGCGAAACGATCCCGTCCAGATAGGATTCGTCATCGGTGACCAACATCTGTTCCGTGGGCTGGTTCTCAACTTGAATGGCCGTGATCCGGCTGCCAAACGCATCTGCCAGTGCCAGGGCTGGATCAATGATCAGTTCCGCCATTTGTGAGCCGTCAAGGGTGATCAGGATATGCTTGAGCTGGCAAGGTTTGCGCAGCAGCAGCAGGGGAGAGCGTGTTTGGCGGATTACCTTGCCCGCGATGCCGCCATACAGCCATCGTGACATGCCGGTTCGTGCATGCGTACCCATAATGATTAGATCGATATCATTGGTAACGGCTGTGTCAACAATGGCATTGGCTCGGTCCCCTTCAACGACCATGGTTCTGACCGAAACGCCTGGCTGCGACACCTTGCTGCGTATTTCACGCAGGTATGCCGCCGCATCTTCGTGCTCGGGGATAAGATCCTCGGTGGCCCACGCATCCTGATCATTGGGGCCGGTTTGCGCGCCGGTATCAGAATAGATGGGCACGCGCATCAAGTAGATGCTTCCACTGTTCCGCTGCGCCAGGTGGAGCGCCGGCTCCAGCGCCACTTCCGCCAACATCGAACCGTCAAGCGGGACCAATACCCTCTCAATCATGAATAAAGACCTTGCCAGGCTCCTTGCCCGTGAGCTGCTTATTTCACAGGAATTGTATCACCGACCGCGAAGCCGCGCCCTAGAACCTGCAAGTTATTTTCAAGAAGATGTGCTTTGCTGGCCGGAAGATGATCCCGCAGTGCCTGCTGCAAGGTGGCTAGCTCAAGAATAGGACGTTTGGCCAACATGGCCCCTAACAACGCCACGTTCATCATCTTGGCGGATCCCATTTCTTGCGCAATTTCAATGGCCGGCACCGAGATGATATCGATGTCGGTTCGCAAGGAGTGTTCTTCGACAATGGAGCTGTTCACAACGAGCAGCCCTTCAGGGAGCACCAGTGGTTCGTACTTCTCATAGGAAGGGCCATTTAGCACAACTGCCACATCAGGTCGCTCAACCAGCGGCGAGCCAATGGGGTCATCGCTGATGATGACCGTACAGTGGGCGGTGCCGCCGCGCATTTCGGGACCATATGAAGGGATCCAGGTGACCTGACGATCACAATCCATTGCCGCATAAGCTAAGAGCTGTCCTGCGAAAAGCGCCCCTTGCCCGCCAAAACCACTAATAATGATTGATGTTTCCATGGGTGGTTTTTACCTCTCTATGCAGGTACCAGCTCTTCTCTATGACGCTTTGCCAAAGCTTCGGACAAGACTTTCCCCAGCCGCTTGATACCGATCTCTATCTGTTCGGGCTGTGCATTCGAGAAATTGAGCCGGAACGTATTGTTTAGCGCGTTGTCGGCATAGAAGGCCGTACCCGGCACATAAGCCACGTTATTCTCCAGAGCTTTCGGCATCAGGGCCAACGTGTCAATCTCCTCCGGAAGTGTCACCCAAAGGAAAAGGCCACCTTGGGGTCTTGTCCACTGCGTACCTTCTGGAAAATATTGTTCGAGTGCATCCAGCATGACGTCACGCCGCTGCCCGTAGACATCGCGGATGTGTTCAATATGTTCGCTTAGGAAACCTTCTTTGATTAGCTCGTAAGCGGTCATTTGAATCAGCGTGCTCGTGTGCAAATCCATGCTCTGTTTCGCGAAGACACACTGATTGATCACGTCCGCCGGGGCAACAATCCAGGCTAATCGCAGACCCGGCGCCAGGGTCTTGGAGAAGGTGCTGACGTAGATGACATTGCCGCGCATGAAGCCGTGGCCATTGCTGTAATCTGGCTGGCGAGTCTGCTTCTGCGCGTCCAATACCACAAGGGGAGGGATGTTTTTCCCTTCATAACGAAGCTCCCCATACGGATCGTCTTCAATAATTGGAATCCCATAGAGGTCTGCCAGTTCGACCAACCGCTTGCGCCGTTCAAGCGTCAAGGTGACGCCGGCCGGATTCTGAAAATTGGGTAGAACATACATGAACTTGGGCCCAGCACAGAGCGCTTCTTCAAGGAGATTGGTCTGCAGTCCATCCTCGTCTGTTGGCACAGAGACAAACTCAGCCTGATACGTGCGCCATGCCTGGAGCGCGCCCAGATAAGTGGGTCGTTCGGTCAGGATCAAATCACCTGGATTGATCATTACCTTGCCAATCAGATCAAGCGCTTGTTGTGATCCACTAGTGATCTGGATATTCTCTGCTTTGGCCTCGATGCCGTAGTTGGCCATGTATTCGACGATCCATTGTCGCAGTGGGGGATACCCTTCTGTTGCGCTGTACTGCAAGGCGCCTGAGCCCTGAGTTTGAAGCACCTTTGAAACAGCGGTATCGAACGCGTCCACAGGGAATACTTCCGGGGCAGGCAGCCCCCCGGCAAAGGAGATGATTTCGGGGTTCTGGGTAAGCTTCAGCAGATCACGGATGAGCGAGCCGCCCACATTTTGCATTCTCTGTGCGTAGCGATGATTCCAGGGTGTCGTCATTGTGCGCCTCCAGATTTGTTTCGTCTCCGTCTTGCCCGGCTGGTCAGCTCGGGAGCGACTTTGAAATCGCCCAATGGAAAGTAGGGAATCATCTCGTCGCGCACCCAATTGCAGGATTCCACCGGTGTCATGTGCCAGTTTGTCGGGCAGGTCGAAAGCAGCTCAATGATACTGAAACCAAGCCCCATCATTTGGGATTCGAACGCGATGCTGATTGCTTTTTTCGCCTGAACGATATGCCTTGCGTCATGAAGACTGCGGCGCGCGCTGTATACAGTTCCTTCCAGACCGGCCATCAGTTCTGCAATTCGCAGCGGGTAGCCCGTGAGATTCGCGTCACGGCCGAGCGGCGAAGAAGTCGTGGATTGGCCGATCAGTGAGGTCGGCGCCATCTGGCCGCCGGTCATCCCATAAATGGCATTGTTCAAGAAAACGATTGTCAGTTTCTCTCCCCTGGCTGCCGCGTGAATCGTTTCGGCAATGCCGATGGATGCGAGATCGCCGTCCCCTTGATAGGTAAAGACAATATTGTCGGGATTGACCCGTTTTATACCGGTTGCCATTGCCGCCGCACGGCCGTGTGCGGCTTCGCAGGCATCAATCTCGAAATACTTGTACGAGAATACAGAGCAGCCGACCGAGGCGACAAGGATACACTTCTCGCGGATGGCCAACTCGTCTATGACTTCCGCGACCAACCGGTGAGCGATGCCATGTGTGCAGCCTGGGCAGTAGTGGGTCCTGACGTCCCTGAGTGCCGCCGGCCTTTCGTAGACCATTTTCTCCGTTAGTTCTCTAGCAGTAGTAACCATTACGACCCTCCAGATCAACGCTGTCAAAGCCTTTGATCATCTTCTCTACCTCCGTGACGATCGCTTCCGCTGTTGGTATATAGCCGCCCATACGGCCGTAAAACCCTACAGGCGTTCTCCCCGCCGCTGCTTCACGAACGTCGTGCAGCATCTGACCGGCGTTCATCTCAACGACCAGGATGCCTTTTACCTGATCCGCCAGCTCGCAAAACGCTCGCTCGGGGAAGGGCCACAGTGTGATCGGCCGCAAGAGGCCGGCACGAATACCGGCGTCCCTGAGCTGGTTGACGGCCGTTGCGGCGGCTCTGCTTGCTGTGCCAAAGGCAGCAAGTGCAAAATCCGCATCGTTGAGGCGATACGCTTCGTACCGCAAGACATCGCTCTGCTCGATGTCACGCAGCTTAGCTTGAATATGGTGACTGTGCAGTTCCAGGTTGTGAGCGCCCATTTGTATAGAACTCACGACATTTGGTTCACGACTGTCTGCGCCGGTCAACGACCAGGACGGCCGTTCCAGGGGTATGTCGCGCATCGCAGGCAGTTCCGCCGGTTCCATCATTTGCCCGATCGCGCCGTCCGCCATGACAAAAACCAGCGTCCTGTATTCATCCGCCAGATCAAAAGCCAGGACCGTCAGATCAATCGCTTCCTGGACGGAGGCCGGGGCGAGGACGATCGGTCGAAAATCGCCATGACCGGCGGACCTGGTGACCTGGAAATAGTCACCCTGGGTCGGCTGAATGTTTCCCAGTCCGGGGCCGCCGCGTACAACGTCGATGATTACCGCTGGTACGTCGGATGCGGCCATATAGCTAAACCCTTCTTGCATCAGGCTGATGCCCGGACTGCTGGAAGAGGTCATGACGCGCGTACCGGCTGCTGCCGCACCATAGACCATATTGACTGCCGCAACTTCGCTTTCAGCCTGCAGAAAGACGCGATCTAATTCCGGCATGCGTCTGGCCATATGCTCCAGCAGTTCTGTTTGCGGTGTGATAGGATAGCCGAAATAGGCCTCGCATCCGGCACGAACAGCCGCTTCAGCCATTGCGACATTTCCCTTCAGGAGCTGTCTCGACATGTCAGACCACCTCCATGACGGCTTGCCTCGCCCGCACCGCAGGCACGTCGCGATACACGGTGATTCCGGCGTCCGGACACACCACGGCGCATAGGGCGCAGCCTGTGCAAAGATGATTCGGATCGCAAAGGGCAGCCGGCCTATAGCCCATAGAATTGATGTGATCGGCTGGTATCAGAACGCCTGGCGGGCAAGCCTCCAGGCAGAGTCCGCATCCTTTACAACGCTCTTCATTGATTATTATTCGTCCGCTTGCCATAAACGGTTCCTCCATTAGTGGGATATGGAAATTGTGGGGTTTGAGGTAGGGGAGACAGAATGAGCAGTTTAGCCTTAATTCGCTGTCACTCTGTTCCCTAACCTGGACGGTACAGATTGTTAACGAACGGGAAATCCTTCTGCCTACTCATATTATGCCATAATCCCAAACACATTTATAGTGACAAATAGCATGACGCACAGCGAGGAATGTCACGAAATGATCGATTGTTCTTAATTAAAGACGGTGAAACACAGGAATTGAAGAATTTAATTAGAATGACGAATTGAGATTAAGCCTGCTTGAATGTTCCGCGGGTTGATCATGACGGCGGTCTGCCCGCCCCGGACCCCAGGGCTTTTCCAAAGTCGAAAAAGATATAAAACGAAAGAACCTCAATCTGTTATTATGGGATTTGCTCAAAAACCAAATAACGAAAGAGGTTCTCATGCAAGATCATATCACATTGGAAGGCGTTTTGTCGGATGGGGTTGTCTTTGATATTCATGCATTCATGGAGCATTTGCAGCAGGTCAGCGACCAGCGGAGCCGGCGAGGGATACGATACTCGTTACCATATCTATTGAGCATCATCGTTTTGGCCAAGCTTTGCGGGCAGAATAAGTGTTTTTGACAACCAAAAACGGCGTCAAAAGATCATTAAAAACAGCGTCACTCCAATAAATACAAAAAATGATGATCGCCAAAAACAGCGTCACTTGTGCATCAAAAACAGCGTCACGAAGGGTTGGGGAGCCTCGCTTTTGCTACTTTTGGCGAGTCAAAAGTAGGGAGTAGCGGTTCGTCAGTCGATAGGTTCGCCTCCTTGTCTACACCTTGAAGATTGAGTTGTTGTCGCAGACGATAGGACTGCCCCACAAACTCCAAGATATGACTGCGAAAAGTTAGACGGTCCAAAAGGCCATTGGTCAAACGTTCATCACCCAGCACCGAAACCCATTCACCAAAGGGGAGATTGGTGGTAATAATGAGCGAGGTACGCTCAGACAAATGGCTGCAACATTGGAACAAGAGTTGCGCCCCAGTTGGTGAAAAAGGGACATAGCCAAATTCATCTAGGACCAGCAATTTGTGCCTGCCCAGTTTTTCCAGGAGTTTGGGCAGTTGGTGTTCCTGTTGGGCTAAAGCTAACTCATTGACCAACTGGGTCACGGTGTAGAAGCGGACACGATGATTCTGGCGACAGGCAATTAAGGCCAAACCAGTAGCAATGTGTGTCTTACCCAAACCAGGATTACCGACCAAGATCACCGGCTCCGCCTGTTCCAGATAGGCCCCTTCCGCCAAGGATAGAACGCGTTGTTTACTTAATTGCGGAATGGCCGTGTAATCAAAATCAGCTAGCTCTTTCAAGAGCGGGAACTTCGCTTCCTTGATGCGTCGCCGGCGGCGGTTCATCGTCCGTCGTTGGAATTCCTGGTCAATCAGCTGCGCCAAATAGGTTTCAAAAGACCAGTTGGCCTGAGCTGCCTGCTGAGCTAACGTCTGGTACTGCTTGCGAATAGAAGCCAGATGCAGGTCTGTGAGTTGTTGTTCTAATTGTGCGTAACTCATGAGTCTACCTGTCGCAGCAGTTGGTCATATTGGGGCAACGTTAAGGGGGCTTGTCCCACCTGTGATAGATGAGGCTGGGGCAGTGAGTCTAACGCCTTGAAAGTTGGCGTTGGATCGAGCAACCGATTGAGACAAAATAGCACCCCGTTCAGATGGGGCACTTTCTCTGTCAGTGCTTTCTCAATGGCATTTTGTACCACAGAAGCATCATAGTCGAGATGGAGTTGTAGGATTTGAATAAACTCGCGTATCGCTTTGTGCTCATTCTGACTCTCCTTCAGTTGCAGCAGCAATTCGTCATAGAGGGGCGGCCAACTATTCCGCCACTGCTGCAAAGGCTGGGCGTGGTTGAAGGCGCCTGGCCGCTCGGCTAACAAGGGTAGATAGTGAAGGGGGTTGAGAATATCCTGTTTGCGCTCGTAACTGCGCTGATGTGTGGCAATAATTTCCGTCCCCTTGACGATCTCGATGCGGAAGGGATAAGCGCGCAAGGTCAGTTGCTTTTGTGCTTTGTCCGCGGGAACGGAGTAGCGATTGGTTTCAAAGGTAACTTGTCCATAGGGATTCAGCTTCACTTCCCGACTGATGTAACCGGCGTAGTCGGTGGCCGGCAACGACCGTAAATGGGGTTGCTCTTCGGCCCACATGGCACCTATCGACTGCGGTTGGCGACTGACCTGGCGCTGGTCGTCCTGCAGACATCGTTCTCGCAGCCAGGCATTCAACTGGGCATAATCGCGCACCTCAGGTAGGGGGACGAGATAATTCTGCCGCGCATACTTGACCCCATGCTCCACACTCCCTTTCTCATGCCCTTCTCCGGGCGTACAGAAGCGGCTTTCAAAAAGATAATGGCTGCGAAATGTTATGAAGCGCTTTTGCTCCTGACGGTTCCGTCCTTTTAGGATCCGGTCCACGGCTGCCTTCAAGTTGTCATAGGTAATCGTGTGCGGCACACCGCCAAAGAAGTCAAAGGCGGCCATATGGGCACTGAAAAAAGCTTCTTGTTTCTGAGTGGGAAAGGCCATCACGAAGGTGCGCCGTGAATAGCACAAGCGCATCACAAACAATTGTGCCTTCACCTTTTCCCCCTTCATGATCACGACAGCTTCTCCCCAATCGACCTGCGCATCTTGACCAGGCTCATACTGCAGGGGAATAAAGATCGGGGGTCGTTTCAGTTCGCCCCGTTTTTTGCCCACATAACGGCGCAGATTGGATTCGCTGCCACTATACCCTTCCGCTTCCATCAGTTCATATAGCTTGTGCGTCGTAAAGCGCTGTTTGCGGGGGAGGCTGCGCTCCTGTTCCAGCAGTTTATCTATCTTCTCTTTGTACGGACCTAATTTCGGCGCCGCTTTCGGCTGACTTAGCGTGTAGGGTTGGTGCTCAGCCGATGCCAAGGCCTTACGTATCGTCCAATAGCCATGATGCATTTCTCGTTCTATCTGGCGCATCGTTTTGCCTTCGATGAAGTAGGCGCGTCTAATTCTCTCTCGGTCTATCACAGTGATCATTTCCTTCTCCGCTAAAGTGGGATTCCCAACCTTAGCGGATTAACAGCTTACTGACGCTGTTTTTCGTGATCATCCTCATTCAAAGTGACGCCGATTTAGAGTATCAAAAACAAATAAGCCCAGTGCAATTGCCGAGTGGGCGAAACTGCGGGAAAAACAGTTGGCAATCGCCTTTAGCGCCGAGCGGCAGACAGTGCCCTCACTCAACACCATACGGCGGACACTGGCAGAGACAGTCATAGCTGAAGAGTTACAGACAGTCTTCAATCGCTTCCTGCATCAAACCTATGGCGGTCAGCAAAGCATACTGGTCACCCTGGACGGCAAGACATTACGGGGGACGATTCCAAAAGGAGAATCCAGTGGCGTGCACTTACTGGTGGCCTATCTTCCCGAAGAAGGGATTGTCTTGATGCAGGTGGCAGTAGAGTGCAAAGAGAGTGAACTGACTGCAGCGCCACGCATCTTAACATCTTTGGACCTCAGGGGGCGTGTTGTGGTCGGTGATGCCCTGTTCACCCAACGCAACTTGTCGGCCCAGGTACTCTATGAAGGTGGCGATTACTTGTGGTTTGTGAAGGGCAATCAGCCGCGTCTGAAAGAAGATGTTGAACAGTTCTTCGCACCAGCAAGAAGAGCGCTCGGTTGGCATGCACCAGAACTAGTACGGGGCGAGGCACAGACAACAGAAAAGGGGCATGGACGTCTGGAGCAACGGACTCTGACAGTAATTGCGGATGACAGCGGATTTATTGACTGGCCTGGTCTGCAGCAGGTATTCAAGTTGGAGAGAAAAGTGACTGAGATGACGACTGGCGTCATTTCCATTGATGAGGTCGTTGGCATCACGAGCATGTCACCGGAGAAAGCATCTGCAAAACAACTATTAGAGTGGACGCGGAATCATTGGGGTATCGAAAATGGTTTGCACTATCGCCGCGATGTTACCTTGGATGAAGATGGGACTCGTATGTCCAACGATTATCTGGCCGAAGCAATGGCCGTCCTAAACAATTTCATCATCGGCCTAATGAGCAAGCTTGGTTTTCGCAATCTGGCATCAGCTCGGCGCAAATTCGATGCTAAGTTTACCCTTGCCCTATCGTCATATGGCTGACTTTGGAAAAACCGTGCCCCGGACCCTCTTTTCACGGCAATAGTTGACACATCAGGTTAAACTGGAATCATTGACAGTTGGTGGCTGCCGCCCTGCGGCAGCAGATGCAGATCGGATGAGGGTGCTGATATGGAATTTGGTATACCTAAAGAAGTGCGCACATTGCAGAGTGAAAAACGCGTGGGCTTGACGCCGGCCGGGGTCAAGGGGCTGGTTCGCATAGGTCATACGGTGTATGTGGAAAAAGGGGCCGGTTTGGGCGCAGGCTTCGACGATGAAACGTACCGGAGTCATGGCGCGCAGATTGTGTATTCTGCCGCAGAAGTGTACGGCCGTTCAGATACCGTGGTGAAAGTTGCTCGCCCCGCTCAAGAGGAACATGCGTTGTTCCGGCCGGGCCAGACGATCTTCTCTTTCTTGCACCTGCAGGTCGCCTCGCGAGATCTCTTTGAAGCGCTGGAAGAGCGGGAAATAACGGCCGTGGCTATGGAGACCATTGAAGGCAGTGGTGGGCGGCTGCCGGTGTTGGTGCCCATGAGTGAAGTCGCCGGCCGTCTCGCGCCGATTGTGTCCGGGCAGTTGTTGATGAGCACGCACGGTGGTCGCGGGACGCTGCTCAGTGGCATCCCGGGCGTGCCGCGAGGCGCCGTGGCTATCCTCGGCGCCGGTGTGTTGGGCACAAACGCGATACAGGCATTCCTCGGTTTGGGATCGCAGGTTATCGTGCTGGACAAAAGCATAGAGCGGCTCGGGCAGGTGGATCAGCTGTTCGAGAGCCGCGTCACGACCCTATTGGCCACGCGTCATAATCTGGAGCGTATCAGCGCGTTCATCGACGTGATGGTGGGCGCAATTCAAGAGCCGGGTCACCGGGCGGAGCAGTGCATTACGCGCGAAATGGTCCGCAAAATGCGTCCTGGCTCAGTGATCATCGACTATTCAATCAACGACGGCGGATGCGTAGAGACAAGCCGCCCGACGACGCTGCGCGACCCGGTCTATTCAGTTGATGGCGTCATCCATTTCTGCGTACCCAATATGCCCGCCGCAGTCTCGCGGACAACAAGTTATGGACTGACAAACGCCCTGCTGCCCTACCTCAAAGATTTAGGAGAATCCGGCATCATTGGCATGATCAATCGAGATCCAGGATTTGCTCAAGGGGTTCACATGTATCAGGGAAATCTGGCCCATCCCGGTGTGGCGGCCGCGCTTGGGCGTGAACAGAGCATCTTCATGAATGACGGGGTGGAACGATGAACTGGGAGACGCTCTATCGCAGCAAGATCACAGACGCCGACACAGCCCTGGCTGATATCCAGTCCAATGACCGCCTCTATGTTGGCGGCGGCGCCGGTGTGCCCAAGGTGCTGATCAATCAACTGACCAAACATGCCGGCCGGCTTCGCGATGTCGAGATAACCCATATCTTGACTTTCGCGGAGGCCCCGTATGCCGCTCCAGAATACGAGGATTCATTCAGGGTGAATGCCTTGTTCATAGGCAATAATGTCCGCAAGGCAGTCCGCGAGGGGCGTGCCGACTTCACGCCGATATTCCTTTCAGAGATCCCGTCGCTGTTTCGTGATGGTTCAATTCCCCTCGACGTGGCCCTGATCTCGCTGGGACCGCCTGACGAACATGGTTTCTGTAGCTTTGGTGTTGAGGTTGGTACGACCAAACCCGCTGCCGAGGAAGCGAAGATCATCATCGCCGAGATTAATCCGCAGATGCCGCGAACGCTTGGCGATTGCTTCATACACATCAGCCGCCTGAAACACATCGTCGAGGTGGACTATCCGCTGCCCGAAGTCCCCCAGGGTGGAAGCTCCGATCTGCATATGAGAGTTGGCAAACATATTGCCGACATGATCCCAGATGGCGCGACCTTGCAGATGGGCATCGGCAGCATCCCTGACGCGGTGCTGCAGAATCTTGGCGGCCATCGTGATTTAGGTATCCACACGGAACTGTTTTCTGACGGCGTCATTGATATGGTGGATCGCGGCGTGATCACGTGCAGCAAGAAAACATTCCATCCTGATAAGATCGTCACAGGCTTCATCTTCGGCAGCCAGCGCCTCTACGATTTCGCGCACAACAATCCCATGATTGAGCTGCACCCTACTGATTATGTCAATGATCCCTTCAATATCGCCCAGAACGACAAAATGGTCGCCATCAATTCCGCCCTCCAGGTGGATCTCACCGGTCAGGTATGCGCCGACTCCATTGGCGCCGAGCTCTACAGCGGCGCCGGTGGGCAGGTGGATTTCATTCGCGGCGCGGCACGATCCAAAGGGGGCCTGCCCATTGTCGCTTTTCTTTCTACCGCCAAGGGCGAATCACTCAGCCGTATCGTGCCGATGTTGTATGAGGGTTCCGGTGTCGTGACGACACGCAATGACGTACACTACGTGGTGACTGAATATGGCGTCGCCCATTTGCACGGTAGGACAGTCAGAGAAAGGGCCCGCGCCTTGATCAACATCGCCCATCCCGATTTTCAGGAAGATCTGACCAAAGCCGCACACGAATTAGGCTATCTCTAGATCATGAGCGCAGCTCTGCTGATTTCCTTGTCTGCGAGGCTTGCCATCATCTGCGGCAAGGGGAACACGCAGATCGTGAGTGAGAAAAGGATGCCGCTGAATGACTATCGTATTCGCAACCTTCATCAAGCAGAATATCTTCAAATCTTTTTGAACCTTTGTGGGGAGGTCTCAGCAGTACACTGCTGCCTGACGGACTCAAAGCTGAATACCCATGCCAACTATTCTAATGGCGCCGAAAGTCTTTCCCTAGTACGGCTGGACAATATGATCATCATCACGTCAATTAGTGACAATTAGCACTGGAAAATCGCTGGCGCCTCATGTAGAATCGCTCTATATTGAAATAGTAATGCGGATTTTTTGGAGAAATAGGCTATGGCTGATGTGAAGTGGGTGAAGATCGACGGTCGCTGGTGCGAACTGATCAACAAAGATATCGAAATTCTTGAAAAACGAGTATATCCGGCCGAAATGATGCCGGACATAGGTGGTTATCACGTGCTGGCTTGCCGCTGCACGGCCGATATTGACTGCAATCTGGCGGGCGTCCGCTGCGAATATGCTTACAACAATCCGGGTACAGGTGCCGCTGCCGGAGAGTAATCCCTAGCGCGCAGGGCATCTACCTTGTTTGGCAGGAAGCGCGCGGCCCGTTTCCGCGTCAACGCATAGGCAGTACGCCACATCTTCCGCATCCCCTTTCCACATAAGGTAAGTTACACTGTTTTGGGTACAGTCTGAATCGGCCGAAACGGGCTGTACTCTTTCCACGCCTACACCCTCAGCATCCTTTTCCTGAATCAAAAACAGACGAATATGAGTCCCTTCTGCGGATCCCAGCTGCAGCTGCGAGCGTGCGGCCAGTGAGAAGGCGAAGAAGGGAATGGTCATAACAGCCAACCAGGCCGCGATAACCAGAAGAAAAGTGAGTCGGCGGGGCCAGGGATTCATAGCGAACAAAAACACCAGGCGTGTCGCATGACCGCCTGGTGTTTTTCAGACATGCATACCTAAGGCATTTCTGCTTTCATTGCTTCCAAATAGAGATTATTGGTGTACTCTTTCACCATCCGCCGCATGCTGAAACGCGGCGCATTGGAGCGAATCGCTTCTCGCATCAGCTCAACCCACCCGCGTGGAATGTCGTCATGATCGCGATCATAGTAGAGAGGAACGATCTCTTCTTCCAGAAGGCGGTAGATTGCCTCAGCATCGTGTTCATCCTGCGCATCAGGATTATCCAGCTGCTTGCCGTTGATGGCCCAGCCGTTTGCCCCGTTATAGCCTTCGACCCACCATCCATCGAGGATGCTCAGATTGGGCAACCCATTGAGAGATGCTTTCATTCCGCTGGTGCCGCTCGCCTCGTGGGGTCGTCTGGGCGTATTGAGCCATACATCCACGCCCTGCGTGAAATAGCGTGCAGAATGCATATCGTAATCTTCCACGAAGGATATCCGGCCCCCTAGCTGACTGTGCTTGGCCAGGTTGAAGATTTCCTGTATCAATGCCTTGCCAGGATCATCAGCGGGGTGGGATTTTCCGGAAAAAACCAGCTGAACTGGCCTGTGCGTATCCAGTAGAATGTTGCGCAGTCTCTCAGCGTCCCGGAAGATGAGCGTCGCCCGCTTATACGTGGCAAAACGTCGCGCAAATCCAACGGTAAGCGCTTCTGGATCGAGCATGGTGCCCGAAGCGAGCACCTGGGTCGGATCTGACTGTCCACGTACCCACCTTCGGCGAGCCTGCGAGCGCAAAAAGCGCATCAATTTGAACTTGAGAAACATATGGGTCTCCCAAAGCTCTTCGGCCGGGATGTCTACAATGCGCTGCCAAATCACCGGATTGTCCTGCTGATCGACCCAATCTTCACCAAGGTATTTGGAGAAGAGCATGCTCAATTCACTGGCAATCCAGGTGGGGATGTGAATGCCGTTAGTGACTGAGGTGATGGGAACCTGTTCAATGGCCAGATCCGGCCACACCGGCTGCCACATCTCACGGGAAACTTCTCCGTGGAGTTTGCTTACGCCGTTAACCTTGTCCGCGAGGTTCAGAGCGAGGACAGTCATATTAAAGGCTTGTCCCCAATCCTCTTCGTGTGCGCCAAGCGACAGGAAATCCTCGCGACTGATCCCGAGTTGGCCCCAGTAGTCTGCAAAATATTGATCTAGTAGATGGTAGCTAAAGGCATCGTGGCCCGCCGGCACCGGTGTATGCGTGGTGAAAATGCTGTTCTTGCGAATGACCTCGGAGGCCTCCTCGAAATCCAGACCTTCGGCGACTTTCAAGCGGACATTCTCGAGCAGTAGAAAAGCGGAATGTCCCTCATTCATGTGCCAGGCGGCCGGCTTAATGCCCAATGCTTGTAGTGCGCGGACGCCGCCTACGCCTAGCATGATCTCCTGGCGGATTCGCATTTCACTGTCGCCGGAATAGAGTCGCGCTGACAATTCCCGGTCCCAGGGGTCATTTTCATCGACATCGGTGTCCAGTAAATACAGGGGGTTACGGCCGACATTGACGCGCCAGATTCGGGCATGGACGGTGCGATGGCCCAATTCCACGCTGATCTTCAGATCCAGGCCATCATCATCTGTGACAATCTGAATAGGCGCGCGATCAATGTCGATCAATTGGTAGACAGCTTCCTGCCAGCCATGCGAGGGAACCCGTTGCCTGAAATAGCCTTGTGGATACATGAAGCCGACGCCGACAAAGGGAAGCCCAAGGTCGCTGGCTTCTTTTGCGTGGTCTCCTGACAAGATGCCCAGCCCACCGGAATAAATGGGCAGCGAATTGTGCAGGCCGAATTCAAACGAGAAATAGGCGATTGTCTGATCTACCAACTCAGGATAGGTTTCATGAAACCATGTGTTGCCATCTTCAAGCATTTGGTCGAAGATGAGCATGACCTTATGGTACAGGCGCAGCCAGTCGGCATCCTTTGCGCGCTCCTCCAGTTTTTCCGGGCTCATTTCGATGAGCATCTCTACCGGGTTGTGGCTCGTTTTGCGCCACAAGGGGTAGTCTAAGCGGCGAAATAACTCCCTCGCCTCGGGACTCCAGCTCCACCAAAGGTTATATGCGAGCTCTGGCAACCTTTCAATCTTCTCTGGTATCTTTGCGTTAATTGCCATCATGATCGGCTATTTTGTCTCCTCATCTTTGCGATGTGCAGTATCGGTTGACTCCTCGCCGGGTCTATCGCTAATTCGCGGCGAGGATTCGCGTTTTTCATTGTGAAGGGAAATAGTGATTTAGTGTCGGACGGTCCAGTCAAAGACCAACTCTTATCAAAACGTGCAACATTATAACATGGTATCGAGGATGGCAAAGTGCTTCTAAATTGCTGCGTCTAGCCGCCAGGCATGATTTTGAAGGGAACTTCTTGCGGGAGCGGCTGTTCCAGCCGCTTGAGGGCCAGATCCACAGTCTTGTCCACGATCCAATTGAACTGCTCTTCGCTGAACAACTGGCGGTTAATCAGCGGTGAGGGGTTCGTACTGTTTATGACGATGAGTTCCCCGTCTTGGTGGTTGAACTCGATTAGATTGATGTCGTATCCATAGGCTGCGGTGAGCGCAAGCGCGCTTTCAACAATATGTTCTTTGGTATCATAATCCAGGTCGATTGACGGTAAATAGCGGCTTTGTTCTGGGGCGTAATGCAGGATCAGCGCATGTTCCATGCCGACCATCAGGACGTGCACGTGCTGCCCGCCCTGAATGACTTCCTGAAGTATCATGGTTCGCGTATCACTTTCATCATACCGTTGAACCAGCTCGTCGATATTGTGCACACGGACTGAGAGACGACGGCCGCCGCTCCGGATTTCCTTGAAGATCGCCGGTACGCCGACGTAGTCGGTGATCCCTTCCCAATTCATCGGATACTCAAGATTGCGGAAACTGTCGGGAACGGTCTCCGTATGCGTTTCCTTGTTGGGCAGGACGATGGTTCGTGGGCTCTTTAGCCCCAAGCGATTGGCAATAGCCGTGCCGAAGAAACGATTGTCGGCTGACCAGACGAATGGGTCGTTGATGATGTACGAGCCATTAAGAGCGGCGTACTTCACATAGGTTCGATAATAGGGAATTTCATGAGACATACGGTCGATGATCACCGGGTAGGGGCATTCGTCATCCAAGATCGTGCCGCCTAGCTTTACGAACTCGGCCGTTACACCGCTGTCTCTCGCTGCCAAGGCGGCGATAAATGCTTCTGGCCAATCATTTTCACGGCCCACTATGAGACCAATCTTGTTTTTCTTATCTTCGGTCACTGGCACTATTCCTCAAGGCTACTGCTGGCTGACAGCAAACGGTTGGGCATGATCCAGGGCTGCGAACGTTGTGCTTCGCTCCGCCGCTTATCAAGGATCCTGATTCGATGCGCGATAATCGTCCAATGCTCTTTGCAGCGCCAGAACAAGTAAAGATGCTTGATCAGGGGTGATGTATATATTTGTCTCTTCAAACTCAAACAATCTCTCGTCTTTGGGGCAAACCTCTGTCAGCCGAATGCAAATGTCATCGGCAAAATCACGGTCGGATTCATCGAAAAATATCCTGACAGTAAGGCTGTCGTCCAATAGCGATATTGACATAACGCAAACTCCCTAATGTTACAATTATTCGACTACCTGCAAAATAGAGTGCGGTGACATTCCCGCTGCCACATGATTTCTTCATCATTGTGCCGAGCCCACTGCCCTCTCTGTTTCTATAAGCTCGACGCAATCCCTGATAATGATAGAGAATCACAACGGTGCCCGAGCGCTAGGGAACTTGGGGCACGGCTCCGTTAACTTCGCGTCTCTTTCGTTTTCCCGGAGTCCTTTAGCCCATTGGTGGGCAGCCACTATTTGCCATAGTCATCCAGCCGTTCTTGTCTGAGCTGGCCGGACTATACCGCCTCAACGCGGTCAAGGTCAGGGAAGAACTGCTTGACTGTGCCTTCTACCCAGCCGTGTAAGGTAACCGGTGCCAACTCGCAGCCATCACATGCACCGCTCATTTTCACCTTAAGTACAGAATCGTTGAAGTCGACCATTTCAACGGCTCCACCGTGGTAGTGTTCGATGTAAGCGCTTATCGTTGCCACGAGCGCTCTCATCATCTCTTCTTCACTGGTTTCATCCGGAATATTGTGAGCAGTAGTATCTGACCCCTTATTCGTGGTTGACATTGGACGTACCTCCACTATTCCAACAGGATCCATTGCGAGACGTGTTCAGTACATTCCTGTCATTGTGCTGAACGCTTCTATTGTATCCAGAACTTGTTGCTGGGAAAATAGCTAATCTATGCGGCGCCAAACGAAAATGATTGACATAAGGCCGACAATCAGTAGGGCGGCGCCGGCCACAAGCCCAATTTGTCCGAACGCACCTAAGGCCAAGACCTGGCTTCCTGCCGGCAGCGGCGTTGGCGTCAACGCCACGGCCGTTCTCGCTTCACTGACTGCCTGCGGCGACGGAGATGGTACTGTCGTCGGCGTTTGCGTCGGTGTCGCCGTTGGCACCGGCGTCTCGGTAGGTGGTATCGTCGGGGAAGGTGTGGCCGTTACCGTCACAATCATCAGCTGGTCCCCGATTGACAAAAGAGCGTCTGGCCCCAGTTCATTCAAGAGCAGGAAATCACCAAGTGTGAGCCCGTAACGAATAGCAATATCCCAGGCAGTCTCGCCCGCACTGACGACATGCATTATCTGCGGTGTCGGTGTCGGCGGCGGGCTTTCACCGGACAATAAGCGTATCCGTACTTCGTTTCCCTCATGCAGGACAGTATCCTCAGTGGCGCTGTTTAGCCACAAAAGATCGGCAACCGAGAGCTTGTGCCAGGCGGCGATTGTCCACCACGAGTCGCCCTCACGAATTCTGTGGGTTGCCGGTGGTGTTGCCGTCGGGGGTGGTTCCTGTCCCTCACCCAGACGAATGATCAATTCGTCGCCAGGGCTGATGACACTCTCTTCGTCCAGGTTGTTGTAGAGATACAATTGTTCCAACGGGACTTCGTACCTTGCGGCGACTACCCAGAATGATTGGCCCGACCCGACGGTATGCACAATGGAGCCATCTTCGCGCGGCTCGGCCAGTACGATCGGGGCGACTGGCGCCAGCAGCTCGTCGTTATTATCAGCCGCCTGCGGCACCGCCGGCGCGACAATATCCGCAGGCGCCCCGGCCACTAATGCATAGAAGTTCTGATCAAACCCCTGAGCTGAGCCAATGCCAACATGGGAATAGTGCGGTGCGAGCAGCGTGTTGAGATGAATCGGGCTGTTGATCCACCATACGACCCCCTGGCCGGGTGTGAGTCCGGTTCCGCCAACTACGTTTTCCGTTGCCCGACCGGGAAAACCGGCGGCAGTCGCCCGTGATTGGGGCGTTGACCCACCAGCGCCGCTGTGAGAATAGATGTTATTGGCCGCCATGAAGCTGGCCTGGTTCAACGCGGCCGACGCCAGTCTCTGATCCCAGGTGAAAGGCGGTAAACCGTTGCGGGCGCGCAGGTCGTTGACTAGATTCAGGATCTGCTGACCAGGATCTCCCTGAGCCTCCACGGCCGGCATTCTCAAGGGTAGATTTGCCGAAGGCGTATGCAAAAGGCAAAAGGCGATCAGTGACAGCCCCAGCCAAAGTGTTTTCCTTTTCATCTCGCTGACTATAGCAGGTACCACCCTGCTGACAAAAGCATCTTAGCTGACGATAAATGTCAGCTGCCGGCTGATTGAAATCACGCCAGGCGGTCTCCCCATACGGGGGAACATGAGTGTTTATTCCATCTAGAAACAATTGGGGCGTGCAAACGTAGAGACCTGTGCTATAAACCTCGAAAGGAATCAGAATCGAAGCATATGTTGATGAATAAACGACTGTTACTGGCATTTTCTAGCATTGCAGGGTTGCTCTTGATTGCATCGGTTTACTTGCCGTCTTCAGCAGCCGCTGCCGGGGCCGGCAACTTCGAGCCAGCGGATTGCTGGTTTGAAAAGCCTCTCCCTATCTTTCCAGGTCCGGAATTTGAATGTGGCTATGTCACCGTTCCGCAAAGACATGAGAACCCAGACGGGCCGGTTATCAAGATCCCGGTGGCTGTTTCGCGCTCCGAGTCGGAGAACAGAAAACCAGACCCCATATTTCTTGCCCAGGGAGGGCCGGGTGGCGACGCTTTTGAGATCTTCCCGATCATGCTAGGTACAAGCAGCATGTGGCAGGATCGGGATGTCGTCGTTTTTAACCAGCGGGGCACGCGCTACGCGGAGCCTGATCTATCTTGTACAGAGTCCTTTGATGGCGCCGCCGATATTCTAGCGCTGCCACCGGATGAGGCTGAAGCGCAGTCTCTTAAGTTCCTGCAGGCATGTTACGATCGCCTGACTGCTGACGGTGTTGACCTTTCGGCGTTCAACAGCGTTCAAAACGCGGCTGATGTGGAGGCGATTCGCCAGGCTCTAGGCTATGATGAGTACAATTTCTACGGCGTTTCGTATGGGACACTGTTGGGATTTCACCTGCTGCGCGATCATCCGGAAAACCTTCGCAGCGCGATACTTGACGGCGTTGTGCCGACGGATCTGAATTTTATTCCCAAGGTCACGGCAAACACGGATCGCGTTTTCACTGAAATCATAGAAACTTGCCAACAAGATAAGGAATGCAGCAGCGAGTATCCTGATCTTGAAGCGCGGTTCTTTCATCTTGTGGATGACCTCAACGAAACCCCCGTCACGCTTACGCTGCGTGATGCTGACACGGGTGAACGGGCCGTAACGCAGTTGGATGGCGACACGCTCGTCGATGTCTTGTTCCAGGCGTTCTATTTGCCGGATTCCTATGCCTACTTTCCTAAGCTTGTGGCAAATCTTGAGGCGGGAGACATGACCTTCATCGAGGGCATCTGGCCGCTGTTTGCCTTTGATCGCACGATGAGCGAAGGGATGTATTTTTCAGTTATCTGTGCTGAAGATGCAGATTTTGACCCTTCAGAAACAGCACTCGATGGCGTACGACCCTATTTTGCAGACCAGGTGGAAGCGGATCTGCAAAGCTATCGTGATGCTTGTGAGATATGGAAGGTCGATCAACTGCCATCAACGGTGGATGATCCGGTGACCGGAGACACACCGGTTCTGCTCATGTCTGGTTTTTATGACCCGATAACGCCGCCCTATTTCGCCGAGGTCGCCTCTGATAGCTTACCTAATGATACGCATGTCGTTAATCCCAGCGGCAGCCATGGGGTTGCCTTTGGCGATCCTTGTATGGACAGCATCATGATGCAGTTCTTGACAGCGCCGCAGCTGACTCCCGATACGGCTTGCCTGGCAGAGATCGCGGCCAAACCGTTTGCCCCTAAGGATGCGATCTCATTTCCCTTTGTTGGCGAGCTGAACCAACTGTCTGACTCGCTGTGGTGGCAGCTCGGCCTGGCGACGCTGTTTCTGTTGATTGTTCTTTCCGCCTTTCTAGTTCTGCCATTGGCATGGTTGATACGCGTGCTCAGTACGAAGGAACGGCCGTCAGAGAGCTCACCCAGCAAGCGCCTCAGAAGGATCGGCGGTATCTTGGCCCTTACGTTTGGGCTGATGGCTTTACTTTTTGTTGCAGGGTCAGCCTATTTCACGCTTGACGCTGTATTCTCGGGACTGGCCAGTATCTTCGCCATCAGCAGTGCGGCTGCACCCTTCTTCGCCATTCCGCCATTGTTGATGCTGCTGGCGGCAGCGATGATAATCATCGCCATACTAGCCTGGCGGGGCGGCTATTGGGGGATCTGGGCGCGCGTCTACTTCTCCGTAATTAGCTTTGCCGCCATGGCTTATGTTATAGTCCTCGAGGTTGGGGGTATGGTAACGCTCCTCTTTTGATGTGCTCTTGTTGAAGTTCGCCTGATGCAGAAGATACTAACATACAGCATTTTTGTGCTCAGTGCGATGGTTGGAGTCGGGGTGTTTCTATACCCCATAATCCTGCCACTTTCTGCAACATTGACGGACTCTCAAGCGGTAGATCCCCAACAGTCCCAGGCGCTCACAACGGTACTGTTGACACTGACTATCGGGGTCTTGCTGCTTGAAGTACAGGGGCAGGCCACAAGCGCCAAAATGATCGCGGCGCTCGGTCTGCTGATTGCGGCCACCTCAATTCTGCGTTTCATAGAGGTTGCAATACCGGGGCCAGGTGGCTTCTCGCCGATCTTTGTGCCAATTGTCATTGCCGGTTATGTATTTGGCGCGAGATTCGGCTTCCTGATGGGCACGCTGACGATGTTTGTCTCCGCGCTGCTCACGGGCGGCGTCGGCCCGTGGCTGCCTTATCAGATGTTTGCCTCCGGTTGGGTGGGCCTGACAGCCGGCCTGCTGCCGCAGGTCGAGGATCCATTCTGGCAGATCGCTATGTTGGCTCTATTCGCCATGGTCTGGGGTATTCTGTACGGTTTCATCATGAACCTATTCTTCTGGCCCTTCATGAGCGCCGGGCTATCGCAGGGGCAGGGGGCCGGGCAGAGTGTCAGGTCTATCCTGGCCAACTACGGGGCTTTTTATGTGACGACGTCGCTGGTCTGGGACATCACACGCGGTGTCGGCAACCTGGTGATGATGCTGGCGCTTGGTCTACCAGCAGTGCGCGCGCTGCAGCGTTTTCGCGATAGATTCGACTTTCAGATTGTTGCGTCATGAAACGAACCTTCAATACCAAGGCCTGGCTCATCTGGCTGCTCTCCGCCTCGATTCTGACTTTGCTGACACGCAACCCATTATACCTGATGCTGATCCTGCTGATTGCCAGGATCGTACAGAACAGCTGCAGCAAAGATGAGGCGACGCTCAAGATCTCATTCTGGCGGCTGTCCTTCATCATTCTGCTCTTTTCAGTTCTCTTCAATCTGTTGCTCGTTCATGTTGGGCAGACTGTGCTGCTGCGACTGCCACAGAATCTGTGGCTGATCGGCGGCCCTTGGACGTTGGAAGCGGTTGTATACGGCGCGATCAGTGCCTTGGTGCTGATTACGCTGTTGGCCGTGTTCTTGGCCTTTAACAACATCGTATCGACCAGCGAACTGATCTCTCTTGCCCCACGCGCACTGACAAACGTGGGTATTGTGATTCTCATTGCTGTATCGTACGTTCCCGAAACGCTGCAGCAGTTAGATCGCGTCCGCGAAGCTCAGGCGCTGCGCGGTCACCGCATACGAGGGCTGCGTGACTGGCAGCCAATTGTCATCCCCCTGTTGGTTGGTGGTTTGGAGCGTTCAATGAATCTGGCTGAAACGATGGTTGCGCGCGGCTATGGGGCCACAACCGGGAAACATCTGTCATCGAAAACCAGAGCACTGCTGCTTGCCGGACTGCTGCTGATCGTCACCGGATGGATTGTCTCGTTTTACCAATCGCTTCCCGGATGGCTGTTGGTTGTGAGCGGCGGCGCATTCATGTTAATCGCCTATTTGGACCAGGGCAGACATATCAAGCGCACAAAGTACCAGATTACGCACTGGCATGTTCAGGATTGGCTGCTGGTCGCCATTTCACTGCTGCCGGTTGCTCTGCTGCTGCTGCCATTTCCAGGCATTGGTGCCGAGACAATATCATATTCACCCTACCCTCTGGCAGCTGTTCCAGCGTTTGACCCGCTTATCGGGTTGGCAATAGCGATGCTGGCGGCGCCGGCGATTATTGTGGAGCTTTAGCTGCCGCACGGCCGTAGATCGACGACATGATTCAACTAAGATCTGTTACCTATACCTAC
The DNA here is from genome assembly GCA_963767495.1 of uncultured Chloroflexia bacterium. Taxonomy (GTDB): domain Bacteria; phylum Chloroflexota; class Anaerolineae; order Promineifilales; family Promineifilaceae; genus JAACFF01. The sequence goes on along the minus strand of CAVYDY010000001.1, from coordinate 3,310,621 downwards.
CCGAACCGAGAGAGTCCGGCCCTGGATGCCGTGGATCTGGTGGTGGAGGCCGGCGAATTCGTCGTTGTGACCGGCCCATCTGGCTCCGGCAAATCAACTGCCCTGCGCACGATCAATGGGCTTGTACCGCATTTCAGCGGCGGCGCTATCAGCGGCGAAGTCCTCGTCAATGATTTGCAGGTCATCCAGGACGGACCGCAGGTGATCAGCCGCCATGTCGGCTTTGTATCACAGAACCCGGAAGCGCAGACAATCCTCGAAAAAGTGGAGCCGGAAATCGCTTTTGCCCTGGAAAACGCGGCGGTTCCCTGGCTGGAAATGCACGAACGCGTTGAAGAAGCAATGGCGCGTTTAGGATTAACTTCGCTCCGCAGTAGGGCCATTACAACACTCTCCGGCGGCGAACGCCAGCGTGTGGCTATCGCCAGTGCGTTGGCCCTCAGACCGAAAATCCTGGTGTTGGACGAGCCGACCAGTCAGTTGGATCCAAAGTCGGCAGCTGAGGTGCTGCATATACTTCGCGACCTCAACCGAGATCTTGGCCTGACCATCGTTCTGGCTGAGCATCGTCTGGAACGGGTGCTGCCATACGCCGACACAATGGCCTATTTCGAAAACGGCCGTGTTCTGGCACATGACACCGTAAGACGCACGCTGGCCTATATCTCCCAGCCGCCGCCTTTGGTAGATTTGGCACGACGTCAGAATTGGGATCCAGTCCCGCTCACCCTTGATGAGGCCCAGAAACTGATTCCCGCGCAGGCGACCCGGCCAGCAGAGCAGCAGAATCCTGATAAGGGCGGCCCATCCTCGCCTCTTGATCTCGCAGATCCCATCCTGCAGACAAGAGGCTTGACCTTCTCGTACACCAACCACGTTCTCGCACTGGACAAGGTCGATCTGGCCCTCCATCGTGGTGAAGTTCTGGCGATAATGGGGCAAAACGGATCCGGTAAGAGCACACTGCTTAGATGTATTATTGGTCTGCTGGATCCCTCTGCAGGTGATGTGCTGCTCAACGGAGAATCCGTCTTGGAGCATGATACAGTAGCGCTGGCCAGGCGAATTGCCTACCTGCCTCAGTATCCGGACGACCTCTTGTACGCCGAGACAGTGCACCAGGAGCTGGAGATAACCCTGGACAATCACGAAATCGTGTCCGAGGAGCGCATAGAGGCAGCGTTAGATGATCTGGGTTTGGCCGGTCTGGAAGAGGCATACCCACGCGATCTATCGACCGGCCAACGACAGCGTGTGGCCCTCGGTGCGATTACGGTTTCGCAGCCGGAGATCCTACTGCTGGACGAGCCTACGCGAGGGCAGGATGGGCAAATCAAGCAGCAGTTGGTAAGTATCTGGAAGCGCTGGAAAGACTCCGGCATGGGTCTGATCGTCGTTACTCATGACGTCGAACTTGCCGTTCAATTAGCAGATCGTGTCTTGATCCTCGCAGAGGGTAAAATAGAGGCATACGGTTCGTTGGTCGAGGTGCTGTCAAGCTCAGCGACCTTCGCACCGGAAATTGCACGTCTTTTTCCAGGGAGCGGATGGTTGACAGTTGGGGATGCTGTGGACGGCCTGGCGAGAATGCAGCGTGACCGACAATAGCCGCTATGCCGCGATTGGGGACAATGTGACGGTGTGCGACAGGAGTAAATATGCCGCGGATAACCAAGATCTATACCGGGAATGGTGATGAAGGTAGGACACGATTGAGCAGTGGACAATCGGTCAAGAAGAATGATGCGCGCGTCTCGGCATACGGCACAGTCGATGAATTGAACGCGCATATCGGCGTCGCCAAGGCTTCGCATCTAGATGATCTGCTCAACGATGAGCTCTCACTGATCCAAAATGAACTATTTCATCTGGGTTCCGATCTTTCCTTCGTCTTTGACGAAGAAGAACCCCGTTCCATTCCGCAGATAGAGGCGCGCCACGTCACTCGGCTAGAAGGCCTCGTGGATTCGCTAAACGCGCTGGTAGGCCCGCTGGAGAACTTTGTTCTTCCTGGGGGCACGCCGGGCGCCGCGCAGCTTCATGTGGCCCGCACTGTCTGCCGTCGTGCGGAACGTGAGGTGACAGCCGTTGCCGAGCGAGAACGGATTGGCGCTTTCGCAATCCCCTACTTGAATCGCCTCTCCGATCTCCTTTTCGTCATGTCCCGATATGAGAATCAGTGTAAAGGCGTTGCTGAACCGATATGGGATTCTCGAGCCTGAACATTCGTTCATACAGCAGATGGCCATCCTTCATGTTGGTAACAGGGGATTATTCGGGGTAAACTCGACAAGTTGTATGCAGCCTAACACACGCGTGTTTGCGAGGAGAATGAATGGAAAACTACACCTTAATCTCACTGCTGATAATTGCTCCCTGGGTGGTTGGTTTCATTGTTTATATGATTCTGTCTAACCGGCAGGTTGATATTGAAAGTGAGATCAACGAAGTCAATACGATGCTTGATTCAGGCGAAGCGGGTAATGCCGCGGAGTAGGCCCAGACAATTCAAGCCAATACAGATTGTGAATATGATGGAGCTATTTTCTATGCGTTTCAAGACCGCCATGTTGGCTATTCTCATTGCAGCGTTATTCTTGACAGCGTGCGATTCCGTCTCCGTGCCGATACCATTCGCCGATGCTGGACCGGATGCATGTGACAGCGGATCAGCTTTGTTTGCCGACGATTTCAGCGGCGAACAGAACTGCGGGTGGGTGGAATACAATCGCGGCGGCGCCGTGGTGGCCGCCGAAGATGGGCAGATGAAAATCAGCACCAGCAGCCCTGGTGAGATTTGGTGGACGAATCCCGAACGTTCCTTTGATGATGTCATCATTAATGTCAGGGCCTCACAGCTCAGCGGCGTCGACGACAATGCCTTTGGCGTCATCTGCCGCTATCAGGATGATCAGCACTTTTACCTTTTCCTGATCAGCGGGGATGGCTACTACGCTATCGGCAAGTACTCGGGAACCGATGTGCCAATCGAATACTTGACGCCCGACGGTCAATATCAACCCTCTGATCTGATTAATCAGGGCATCGCCAGCAACGACATTCAGGCCAGCTGCATAGGAAACCAGCTGAGCCTGGCCGTTAATGGTGAACCTTTGCTGACCGTTACAGATCCAGAATTCAAGTCAGGAGATATCGGTTTGGCAGCCAGCGCCCTGCAGCAGGGGACAGTAGAAATCTCTTTTGACGATGTGCGGGTATTTGCGCCGTAGCCGATGAAGTCTGGCAGCGAGACCGCTGCCAAGCATCCAATCGTATGGTCCTTGTGAAGAAATACGGAATACTCCTCCTTCTCACCTTGTTGATCGCTGCCTGTTCTGATATGCAGGTTACGATTCCGGGAGTCTCCAAGACGCTCTTCCGAGACGAGTTCGTCTTGGGGGAAACTGGCACGTGGAAGTTGGAGAGTGATGATACGGGTTCAACGACGATCGTGCCTGAGCAGCTCCTGATCGAAGTTAAGGGCCCGCGGCTGGTTCAGTATGCGACGCTAAAGGAACCTGTTTTTGAAGACTTCTTCCTAGAAGTTGACGGCCGAATTCTGTCCGGATCGCCACAGAGCAGTTATGGCGTCCTATTCCGCATGCAGGGCCCACAGCAGTTCTATCGCTTTGAGTTGACCGGTGACGGAACGTATATCCTGGAGCGTCATGATCAAGGAGGGAGCCGGGCGCTTTTCATGGGTGACTGGCGCAGCAGCGATGCCATCGTGCAGGGTCTCAATGTTGTCAACCACATAGGCGTCGAAGCACGGGGCCCCAATATTTCCCTGTTTGTGAATGATGTGCTGCTCGAGCAGGTGAGTGATGATGCCTATCGGTCTGGGAATATCGCGCTGGATGCCGGCACATTTGAAATGGCGCCGGCCCAGGTAGCGTTTGATAACCTGGTAGTTCACCCGCCCGGCAGCAGGTAGGTCGTGGACATCCGTTCTCAGATAGAATCGGCGGCCGGAGCGCCTGTCACTGAAATCAGTCCATTTGGCGGAGGCTGTATTGGCCAGGTGTACCACGTGCAGACCGCAGATGGCTCCCAATTGGTCGCCAAAGTAGAGGATGGTCCTGACCCGCGTCTGGACATTGAGGCGTATATGCTGGACTATCTGCGTTCGCACAGCAGTCTGCCTGTTCCCAGAACGATCGTTGGCAGGCCGGAACTGCTGCTCATGACTTACTTGCCAGGGGAAAGTAGTTTTCCCGCTGCAGCCGAAATTCATGCCGCCGAGTTGTTGGCGGATCTGCATAATCGATCAGCACCGGCATATGGTCTTGAGCGGTCGACGTTGATCGGCGGGCTGCACCAGCCGAACAGCTGGTCGGACGCCTGGATACCGTTCTTTGCCGAGCAGCGTTTGCGCTACATGGCTGGGCAGGGCGTCAATGCCGGACGTCTGCCGGTTGAGCTATGCCGCCGGATAGACCGTTTCATACCCTGTCTGACCGATTTACTCGAAGAGCCTGCTGCGCCTGCGCTTATTCACGGTGATGTTTGGACGACCAATGTGTTGGCGGCGAACGGCCGTGTAACCGGGTTCCTTGATCCCGCCATCTACTATGGCTCGCCTGAAATCGAGCTGGCATTTATCACGCTGTTCAACACGTTTGGCGAATCGTTTTTCAGGCGCTATGAAGAGCTGCGACCACTGTCACCAGGTTTCTTTGAAGAGCGGCGCGACATTTACAATCTATACCCGCTGTTGGTCCATGTACGGCTCTTTGGCGGCAGCTATGTGTCGAGCGTCGATCGAATTCTGAGCCGTTTTGGTTTCTAGCCGCTGCCAACGAGTATTTCGCTCAGTGCATACGCGTAAGTGGAGTCAATAGATCATGAACAAGCGCCTGGTTGAACAATACGCTGTGGGCGACGAGATCGAAATCAAGTTTGCTGATGGCGAGTGGCTGCGGGCTGTTGTCGTCGATCTTGCGCATCCCGGCTTGTGGGTGAAGGATGATCTGGGCAGGTTTTGGTACGTCACTAACACCGGGCGAATCCGGAGGCTGCACGATGCGACCTGAAACGGCCCAGCAGCTCATCAATATCAACCGGGAATTCTATGCCCAATTCGCTGGTTCATTCGCGCAAAGTCGCGGCGCTCCCCAACCGGGGTTCTTACCGCTGCTGCCCCACCTGCCTGATCCCTGCCGGGCCGTTGCCGACATCGGCTGTGGAAACGGCCGTTTCGGACTTTTTCTGGCAGATCACGTCTCGGATTTCAGCTACACTGGCATAGATTTCACCGATGAATTTCTGGACATCGCAGATGCTGCGCTCGAAGGCTTGTTCTTGCCGCGAGACATCAGCCGGCCGGGATTCTTTGAAGGGCTGGGCAGCTTCGACCTGCTGGTATGCCTGGCCACTTTGCAGCATATCCCGGGCAAGAATTCGCGCCTGGCGCTTGTTCAGGAGATGGCGGCCCACCTTTCGCCAGACGGCCGTATCTTCCTATCGAACTGGCAGTTCACGACCAGCGTTCGCCAACAGCGCAAAATACTTGATTGGCGGGAAGTCGGTTTGAGCAGCACTGATGTTGAGCCAGATGATTACCTTCTGTCCTGGCAGCGCGAAGGGCGCGGTGTGCGCTATGTCCATCTACTCGATCAAGAAGAGATCTCATGGTTGGCCGCTAACGCATCATTGGTCATTGTGGATGAATTTCGCAGCGATGGTAGAGAAGGGGATCTAAACCTTTATACGGTATTGGCCAAGGCGTCATAGGAAACAGATTGACCCCAAACTGGCAGTTCGTTGACTGCTTTTCGCCAGCGCCTTGCCTGGATTACGAGGACTGATTCTCCTTTGCATGCTGTGGTGGAGCGGGGCAGAGCAGCCGTTGAAAACGGGCGCATGTTGACACCCCTATGCCCAATGCTACAATCTAATTGAACAGAAAAGGAACTAAAATGAGTCTAAAGGAACAGTTGCGACTGGATACGGCCGATGCCATGCGCAGCGGCGACAACGAAAAAAGAGACACGCTCCGCTTTTTACTTGCTGCGATCAAGCAGGTCGAGATTGATCAGAAGAAAGAGCTCAGTGATGAAGAAGTCCTGGCCGTTCTGAACAAACAGGCCAAACAGCGTCGTGAGAGTATTGCTGACTATGAGGCTGCGGGCCGTGAAGACCTGGTCCATGAGGAGCAGGCCCAGCTCGTCCTAATCGAAGCATATTTGCCTACGCAAATGACGCGCGAAGAGATAGTAGAAGTTGCCACGAACGTTATCGTAGAAGTCGGGGCGCAAGGGCCGCAAGATACCGGGAAAGTGATGGGTCGCTTGATGCCGCAAGTAAAGGGTAAAGCAGACGGCCGAATGGTAAACGAGGTTGTGCGCGAACTGCTTCAATCACAATAGGCAGCTCCTTCTCAACTGGGACCATCTTTGACAATGGAAGCACTTCCCGCCACACGTCAGCAACTAAGTGAGACTGTCCATGGACTGCGCCTCTTGGTGTTTGCCGCTGTCCTCACGCTGGGCATGACGCTGATACTCTCCTTTAATCTCGTATGGACCTCTCAGGTCAACGTGGTTGTGGGAGAGCCTGCCCCAGATGACGTTTTTGCTCCTATCTCCTATTCCTATACAAGTAACGTGCTCACCGAAGCGGCCCGCGAACAAGCGCGAAATTCAGTCGCCGACAGTTACACGCCGCTCGATCCCGGGATCGGTCGAGCGCAGCTTGCCCAAGCAACGGCGATCTTTTCCTTTATTGAGACCGTTCGCAATGATCCGCTGACGACAGCAGAAGACAAGATAACCTACCTGCAGAGCATCGATGGCCTCGAGGTAAGTGAAGAAGTGGCCAACAACCTGTTGGCTTTCAGCCAATCCGAAATTGGGACAGTGAACTCAGAGATATCGCGTATTGTAGATGACCTGATGCGCGAGGAGATTCGCGTGAACCAGCTTGAGGAATTTCAGCGAATTGCCCGCCGGCAGGCAAGCCTCGGACTTAGCCCGGCTCAAAGCAGTGTAGTGACCAATCTGGCGTGGCAGCTAATAGCTGCTACCGTCTTTCTTGACGACGAGGCTACGGCGACAGCTCGTGAATTGGCTACCCAGGAAGTAGAAGATATTACGCGCAGCGTAGCGAGAGATCAGCGCATCGTTCGTGCTGGTGAGATCGTGACCGAGGAAGACTTGGAACTCATGAGCCAGCTTGGCTTGTTGCGCCAGGGTCTTGATTGGCAGACACTGCTGAGCGCATTCCTGATAGCCCTGTTGTCAGTCATTCTTATTGTTCTCTATTGGCAGAAGTTCCGTATTGGAGAGCAGGATAGTAATCGCTATCTGGCTGTACTAGTTGGCCTTATCCTGCTGTTTACGCTAGTTGCGCGGGTTATGGCGTCAACCGGAGGATATTGGCCGCTTTTGTTCCCCCTGGCTGCCTTGTCAATGCTGTTGGCAGTCGTCTATGAAGTGCGCTTTTCCATGCTGGTTACACTAATTATTGGCGCGATTTTCGGGTTGTATGCGCCAGACTCACTTCGTCTGGCTGTCTTTGCCACAGTAGGTGGTCTGATGGCGATCCTGACACTGAGGGACTCCCAAAGGATAATCAGCTATTTTCGCGCCGGTTTGTTCGCCGTCCTCGGTCAGATTGCGGTTTTGCTGATTTTCATGCTCCCTCAGGTGATGGAGCCGGTAGACCTCCTGACACAGTTTGTTTACGCTTTGAGCAATGGTTTGCTTTCAGCCGCGATCACGCTGGTGGGGTTCTTCATTCTGGGCAGTGTCTTCGGCATTATCACGACTGTGCAGCTGCAAGATCTTTCGCGTCTTGACCATCCGCTGCTTCAGGAACTGCTGCGCCGGGCGCCGGGAACATATCATCACAGCATCATGGTTGCCAATCTTGCCGAACAGGCAGCTGAACGTGTAGGCGCCAACAGCACATTGGTGCGCGTCGGCGCTTTTTATCATGATATTGGCAAGATGAATCGCCCGCCATTTTTTATCGAGAATCAGGAAGGGGTTAACCCGCACGATTCACTCGACCCTTATACGAGCGCTCGTATCATCGTGAGTCACGTCCCGGATGGTCTTGAGTTGGCCAAGCGTTATCGCTTGCCGGATAAGATACGTGACTTCATTGCCGAGCACCATGGTACCCGTGTCGTCTTGGGTTTCTATCACAAGGCACGCGATCAAGCGGGCGAAAAAGCGGATGAAGTTGATATCGAGAAGTTCCGTTATCCCGGCCCGCTGCCGGACACGCGTGAATCCGGCATTGTTATGATGGCTGATGCGGTGGAAGCGACTTCCAGCGCTTTGCGACCCAATACCCTCGAGGCTATTGTGAAGCTGGTCAGTACGATTGTTGATGATGATGTAATGGGAGGGCAGCTCAAGGACTCCGGGTTGACTCTTGGAGATATTGAGTTGATACGTGCTTCCTTTATTGAGACATTGAAGGGCCGCTTCCATGTTCGAATTCGCTACCCCGGGAATGAACAGCTTGAGGGGGCGGATCAGGATGTCGAAGCACTTCCTGAACCCGCTCAAACCGAGATCGCTGAATCTGATCCGCAGACATCTACCAGCGCGCTCTTGCCCCATGAAGTCTCCTCTGATTAAGAGCTAGAACATGACAATCAAGTTGGATATTCAGCGGGAGACGGCCGTTCCGGAACTGGTAGAAGATGCGTTGGACAGCGCAGCCGCCGCTGTCCAGGAATCCCAGGATCTGCCGGCAGCGGCGGTGACAGTGCTGCTCACTGACGACGAGGCTCTGCGCAGACTGAATCGCCAGTTTCGCTCTGAGGACAGGACAACGGACGTTCTCAGCTTCGCTTTTGGTGACGCACCCGTGCCGATGGAAGATGGCCCGGCCTATCTTGGAGATATCGCCATATCCGTGCCCTATGCGCGACGGCAGGCGGCAGCAAGGGGACACAGTACGACGGCCGAGCTCCAACTGCTCTTGATACATGGGATGCTGCACCTCTTGGGCCACGACCATGAGGACCCTGCGGCGAAGAGGGCTATGTGGGCTGTTCAGCGCGATCTGCTTGACAAACTTGGCCTTGCGCACGTAGAGCCCACGGAAGGTTAGCAGCTGTTGATGGCCCAAGAAGACCACAGCGAACTCGGTAGGCGCGTGTTGAGTTTTCGCTATGCGTTTGAAGGCTGGCTGTATGTGGTTCGCAGCCAGCGAAACGCATGGATTCATGCCCTTGCCACGTTCCTGGTAGTGATAGTCGCTTTCTGGCTCGGCGTATCGACATTCGGCTGGGCGATTCTGGTGCTGGCAATTGCCGTTGTGTGGGCGGCCGAAATGGCCAATACCGCGGTGGAGGCTGTCGTAGATCTTGTCTCGCCGGACCCGCACCCGTTGGCCAAAATAGCGAAAGATGCTGCCGCGGGGGCCGTGCTGGTGTGTGCAGTCGGCGCCGCTGTAGCGGGCGTGCTTATTCTGGGGCCTCCGCTTTGGGAGCGTCTGTTTGGCTAGCTTCCGCCGCGCTAAGGTAGATCCTCGGCTGTGATATTGCGCAAGAGTGGATTATTCCGGTCGCGCTCTGACACGAGCGGGTCAGGAAGACCCCACGCTAGGTTGAAAGCTGGATCATTCCAGGCCACGCCCCGTTCATCTGCTCCGTCGAAATAATTGTCCACTGTGTAAGTCAGCGTCACGTCGGTCAAGGCGACAAAGCCATGCGCTACGCCCACGGGGATGAAAAGACCAATCTCGTTCTCTTCACCCATCTCGACCAGGTAGCTGTTCAAGTAGGTGGGCGAACTCCTGCGAATATCTACTAGTACGGCCCGCAGACAACCGCTCGGAACATACCAGTAATCTATTTGATGGTGATGATAATGCAGTCCCCGTAGAACGCCTTGTCTTGAATCAGAGCGGTTGCACTGCACATATTCCCAGGAACGCTGGGGAAACCACTCTTTGCGAAACGTTTCCATGAAACGGCCCCGCTCATCTACGTATTCGCGGAGATGGGCCACCTGGACGCCATCAATTTCCTCAATAGTCTCAATTGTTGTCAATTCCTACTCTCCGATCAATTCACGGCACTCTTTCTGGCAGGCCTTAGCCGTGTGATGTTGCTGCTTATTGGCGCATTAGATTGCTGAGGAAGAACCACAGATTGGCAGGTCGCTCGGCGAGCCGCCTCACGAAATATGGATACCAGGCTGTGCCGTAAGGCACATAAATACGCACCTCGTGCCCTTCCTCGGCCAACGTTTCCTGCAAATTGCGTCGTACCCCATAGAGCATTTGGAACTCATACGCCTTGTGCTCAATGCCTTCTCTTTGGGCGAAAGATTTCGTTGCCGCAATCATTTGCTCATCGTGTGTTGCCACCCCCAGAGAGACACCATTTCTGCGTGCTTCTTCGCTGAGCATCCGCTGCATCAATCTCATAAAGCTGGCGTCTGTATCCTCTTTCGCGGGATAGGCCACATCGGCGGGCTCCATGTATGCGCCTTTGCAAAGTCGAATACTCGCCCCTTCTTCGATGAGTGTATCCACGTCTTCATCGGTACGATAGAGATAGGACTGCACAACGATTCCGACACTGTCAAAGTCTTCCTTGAAGCGCAGCCGGCGGTAGATATCAAGCGTCAGATCAACCACTGCGCTCTCTTCCATGTCGATGCGGATGCGGTTGTTCCGTTCCGCTGCGGCAGCCACGAGCAGGCGAATATTCTCATACGTCTGGGCCGGATCAAACTTGAGCCCAAGTTGGCTTAGCTTCACCGACACGGTGGCATCTAAATTCTCTGCTTCAATGCGCTCTAAGAGTCGCAAAATCTCGTCACGCGCTGCCGCCGCTTCGCTGACAGTGAAGACGCTTTCTCCGAGGTAGTCGAGCGTCACGTGCATATCTCGGCCGTTCAGCGCTCTGGTGACGGCAACGGCCTCATCAATCGTTTCACCCGCAACAAATCGACGCGCCACGTTCTTGGCGACGGGCAGACTGCTCACCAGGTTGCGCGCCCAGACGGCCGTCGAAAAATAGAGCAGAATATGCCTTAACCAGGTTTCAGCAAACCAATAGAGGAATCCCGCAGCCAGCAGGACCAGCAGCGAAACAGGTAGTACTGAGCGACGCTTGAGCGAGGTTTTGTTCGACATCGACGAGACCGTCCCTTATGTGACTGGTACTAAGATCAAGCTACTCTGCATTCTACAAGTCATTTTAGCATCACATTTGCAATCGTCATAACCCAGCATTTGCGCTTCTTGACAGGGATCCCGCCGCACATGCCCAGACAAAAAAAGGACCGCTCCTTCACTATGAACAGGTCAAGGAAGCGGTCCGAATGTGAACGGGGATCAATTGCAAAACGACCTGTCGTCTAGCCGTTTAGACTTGCTCCCATCGTGCTGCCATCATCTTCGTTTTCATCTTCGTCAGGCGGAGCGGGTGGAGGCGGCGCTGCTTGTTCGACGCTGCCGGCATCGCCCTGGTCCGCTGATCCGGCGGCGGTCGGAGCCGACTCATCCGGTACAGATGCGCCTTCTGGCTTCTCTCCCGGCCAGGCAACTTCAATCGCGTGGCAGACGCCCCATGACATCCAGCCATATGGCGAATCTGGTGCGGGGTTGAGTATTGTCATTTCAATCGGATCTGCGTCAGGTCCGCGATAGTAGAGTACTTTCACATAGACGTTTTCGTGGGTGATGTCAATATCTTTGAACCAACCGCTGTCTTTCCACCCATCCAGAGCATACCAGGAGGCGAGCAGCTTGCCGCCAGTCTCCTCGACGATATAGAGGCCGCGTGCCGCGTCGTCACCGCCGACATCAAAATTGATGCGCACGCAGGCGAATTCGCGCGGCCGTTTAGTAGGCGTTGCGGTTGGTTCTAGCGTAGCCGTTGGCTCGGCCGTAGGCGGCAGAGGCGTAATTGTTAGCGTCGGTGATGGTCCCGGGGTGGCCGAGCCCGTTGCTGTTGGCGACGGTCCTGGCGTAACGGTCCCAGTTGCCGTTGGGACCAACGTCTCCGTAGGTGCCAGCGTTTCCGTTGGCGTTGGTGTTGCCATCTCGTCGCAAGGCGACCACCATCCTCCTACACTGTCATTGGCGAGAAACGAGAGGTTTCCATCCTTTGGAATCAGAAAGCTCCCACCAAATACCAGCCCTTGATCAACGGTTTCGATGACTTCTCCGTCCAGCAAGAAATAATTGATCCGATCGTCCACCTGGTCATCGATGCCCTTATATCGCACGATGCAGCGCGCTTCAACTGGCCCAAGGTCAACCAGCTCCTCCCATATCGGGGGTGGAGCCTGATTGGCTCCGCTTACCCCCCAAACTTCCTTGTTTTTCGAGTCAGTCACATAGGTTGGTCCAGGTTCGAAATCAAAGTCGAAGGGACTATTCGTTTTCACAATGAAATCGCTGAGCGGTGTATCGAAGCTGCCAGGTCCCTCACCCAAGTACACGAGTTCCGGCAAAGATTCTGCGCTGGCAGAACCCCCAATCATCACGATCATTAGACCCATGACCGCGACGACCCCCATGCCAAGTAATATTTTCTTCACGCGCTGCCTCCTTCTACCCGTCAAGCAAATACCTACAGTTGTTTTTCACGATTTTCACCAGCTTCCCACCGGGAAGCACTTACTCTAGGAAAAGCCCGCGGGTACATGAACTAATAACTCCTACTTGTATACTTCAACTTACAAGGCGTTTATCTGTATATCTTCCGCCACCGTGAATTATGCGTGATTAATTGAGGCCATTATACCGAGGAATTCACGTGGTGGAGGTGATGAGTGCGTGAAAGAACCATGAAAGTGAGAGCGCAAATCTTGATTGATAGGGAATCTATTGTGACTTGCGGCTGTTTCTCGGTCGATGACATGCTCCGCTAGTACCATTTTATGCCGATATCCAGAATAACATCTGCGGCGCGATCTCCCTGATCCGAGGCGTTCGACATGTGTCGGAGCACCTCGCGCGCCTTGAGGACAGTCATGAGATAGGAAATTTCCTCAGGACCGGAGAACATCTCCGCCAGGCTTTCCCGGTAGGCCGTTTCGACATCGTTTTCAATCTTCTTGATGCGTCGCGCATGCTCGCTGGCCACACGTGGATGATCGATGAGCCGCTGCGTGGCTAGATGTAATTCCTGGGCCATTTCCAGCAGCATGTCGGAGATTGTCTGCATAGAATCGGACGGGGTCAGTTCAAAGATTTCCAGCTCGGCGACGGTATCGTAAACATAGTCAATGAAATTATCCAGAGCTTGTGCGAGAGCGAAGATATCCTCACGATCAAGCGGTGTAACGAAGGTGTCTTCCAGCTCATGCACGAGGATCCGCTGTACCTCGTCGGCCTCCTTTTCCGTTGCACGTGCTTTCGCACTCCGTTTCCTACCGGGATTCTTGAGATAATGCTGCAGCGCCTCAACGCTGGCGATCGCATATTGCCCTTGTCGAATCAGTAGCTCTTGGAACACATCCTGTCGGGGGCTGAAGAAACGTTTAATCCATTCCATCTAAAAACCTCAAACTCTGCTAGATGTTCGCCAGCCAGGCAAGCGGATAATAGAGAACAGCGGCGAAAATGCAGGATACCGGTACTGTCAACACCCAGGCCATCATCATTTCATACCCGACGCGCCAGCGAACTTTGGAGACGCGTTCGGCCGATCCTGCGCCCATGATTGAGGAACTAATCACCTGGGTTGTGCTCACTGGTCCACCGGAATAGGATACGCCGAGAAGAACAAGCGCTGCTGAAAACTGAGAAACAAAGCCATGAACCGGGCGGATGCGATAAATGCGATAGCCCAACGTGCTGATCAGTCGCCGTCCTCCTAGTCCTATACCCAGTGATACAGACAGAGCGCTGAGTGCAACAACCCAAGAAGGTACTTTGAATATCGGGATCACTCCTGCGGCCACAAGTCCCAGCGTAATGATGCCCATCGTCTTCTGTGCGTCATTGGTTCCCAGAGCAAGCGCCAGTCCGAACGAAGAGGCCAGCTGGGAATGCTTGAAGAAAGCATTGATGTTGGGCGTGGCGCCGCGCGCGAGGAAAATGGTCCCTTTCATGATCAAGAATCCGGCAAGGAGCCCGACGAGCGGGGAGATGAGCAGCGCCAGGCCAATCCTGACCAGACCCTCAATTCTGATCGCCTGAATCCCATCTGCTGCAACGACGGCGCCTACCAGGCCACCGATGAGCGCGTGTGACGAACTCGATGGAATGCCTCGCCACCAGGTGAACAGCCCCCACAGCACAGCGGAAAGCGTGCCGGCGATCACGACGGGTAGGGTCACATGCTGTGGATCAGTGATGCCTGTCCCGATGGTTTCAGCCACCGCAACGCCGAAAAGAAAAGGACCAAGAAACGATCCCAGGGCCGCTAGCAGCAGTATTTGACGAGGCTTGATCGCCCTGGAAGCTATTGGCGTGGCCACAATATTGGCGCTGTTGTGGAAGCCGGTAAGAAATCCGAAGAGCAGCGCAGTGACCAGTAGAATGGTAGAGGCAGTGTTCATCTTGGAGAACCTTCTCAATATCCCGCTCATTATAGCATACCCATTGGCGCCCTGTTCGGCTGCGTCTTAGCCCTGTTTCGAGCATGCTCAGAGTGCGCTATAATAATCACTCTAGTGGCTAATCAAAGTGAGGTACACAATGAATAACGTTTTGGATCATTTTGGGGCGCGAGCCAAGCTTCCCGACTCTGATATCTTTTACTACCGGCTGGACAAGCTGGCCGAGTATGGTGATATTGAGCGTCTTCCTTTCTCAATTCGCGTGCTGCTTGAAGCACTGCTTAGAACCTGCGATGGTCAGATAGTACAGGCCGAAGATGTTGTCCGATTGGCCGGCTGGTCAGCAAGGGACCCGGAAAGAGCTGAACTGCCTTTCAAGCCGGGCCGCGTGATCCTGCAGGACTTCACTGGCGTTCCAGCCGTTGTTGATTTGGCTGCCCTGCGTTCTGCGATGGCGCGTCTGGGCGGCGATCCACGAAAATCAACCCACAGGTCCCGGTTGATCTGGTGATTGATCATTCTGTTCAGGTTGATCGCTTCGGTTCGCAGTTTGCGCTGATGTATAACGCGGAGCGCGAGTTTGAGCGCAACAGTGAGCGCTATGAATTCTTGAAATGGGGTAAGGAAGCATTTGAGAACTTTCGCGTAGTACCTCCCTCCACGGGTATTGTACACCAGGTGAACCTTGAGTATCTTGGCCAGGTGGTCATGACGACAAATGAAGGGGATGATCTTGTAGCTTTCCCGGACAGCCTCGTCGGCACGGACTCACACACCACGATGATTAACGGACTGGGCGTTGTGGGATGGGGTGTTGGTGGCATCGAGGCGGAAGCCGTTATGCTTGGCCAGCCGATCTATATGCTGACTCCTGAAGTGATAGGCGTCAAGTTGACCGATCGCCTGCCCGAAGGCGCCACGGCAACCGATCTGGTGCTTGCGGTCACACAACTGCTGCGTGAGAAGGGCGTGGTCGGCAAGTTTGTCGAGTTCTATGGCAGCGGCCTGAGCTCAATGACACTTGCTGACAGGGCGACAATCGCCAATATGTGTCCTGAGTATGGTGCGACGGTCGGCTTCTTCCCGGTTGATGATGAAACGCTTCGCTATTTGCGTGGAACAGGCCGGCCGGACGATCTGCTTGACCTGGTTGAAAGCTACACCAAAGACACAGGGACTATTCCGCACTGATGAAACGCCTGATCCCGATTTTACCGATACGGTTCATCTAGACCTTTCAACGGTTGAACCGAGTTTGGCTGGGCCAAAACGGCCGCAAGATCGCATTTCCCTGGCAGATATGAAAGAGAGCTATCATAAGGCATTGTTGGCGCCGGTTGGCCCTCAAGGCATTGGCCTGCGGCCGGATGAGCTCGCGCGCACGGCCGTTGTATCGAATGGGCAGGATGTGACGATTGGACACGGTGCGGTGGTCATCGCCGCGATAACCAGCTGCACCAATACATCCAATCCCAGCGTCATGTTGGGTGCTGCTCTGCTGGCCAAGAAAGCTGTTGAGCGAGGATTGCAGGTGCCGCTCTATGTCAAGACAAGCCTTGCCCCGGGATCCCGTGTCGTAGAAGACTACCTCTCAAAATCCGGCCTCCTGCCGTATCTGGAGAAGCTGGGCTTCTACATCGTTGGCTTTGGCTGCACAACCTGTATAGGCAATTCGGGACCACTGCCTGAGCCAGTTGCCGGTGCGATTACGGAAGGCGACCTGGTTGTCTCATCCGTGTTGAGCGGAAACCGCAACTTTGAGGGCGTGTTCATCCTTTGACCAGAACGAACTATCTGGCTTCACCTCCCCTCGTGGTTGCCTATGCGCTTGGCGGGAACGACTGACATTGATTTGATCAGCGAGCCACTGGGTCCGGACGAGGACGGCCGTCCCGTCTATCTGAAAGAGATCTGGCCCGAAGATGAAGAAATTCGCGAGGCGGTCGCCATGTCAGTTACGCCGGAGATGTTCATCAAGCAGTACGGCAATGTTTGGGATGGCAACGAAGTATGGAATCAGATTCCCATTAGCGGCGGTGAAATCTACGAGTGGGACGAACGTTCAACCTATATCCATGAACCGCCATTCTTCACCGAACTGACGGAAGAGATCGATCCCGATCCGCAATGTCAGCGGCGCTCGCGTCCTGGTGAAAGCCGGCGATTCGATCACAACCGATCATATCTCTCCGGCGGGATCTATCTCGGCGGGCAGTCCGGCAGCCAACTATCTGCGGGACAATGGCGTTGAAGCGCTCGACTTCAACTACTATGGTTCACGGCGCGGAAACGACCGGGTTATGACGCGCGGAACGTTCGCCAATGTTCGCATGCGCAACCAGTTGGCGCCAGGTACGGAAGGTGGGTGGACGACCTATCTGCCTGACCGACGAAGTGATGACGATCTATGACGCCTCCTTGAGATATAGAGAAGATGGCACACCGCTGGTCGTGTTGGCCGGGAAAGATTACGGCATGGGCAGTTCGCGTGATTGGGCGGCCAAGGGCGTCTTTGCTCGGCGTACGCATGGCGATTGCGGAGAGCTACGAGCGTATTCATCGCAGTAATCTGGTGGGGATGGGTGTGCTGCCTCTGCAATACTTCCCGGGCGAAAGCGCGTCATCTCTCGGCCTGGATGGGACAGAAACCTACAGTACAGTAAACTTGCTGATAATTTCAACCCTGCCAGACCGTCACAGTAAAGCGGTTAAGGATGATGGAAGCATAATCGAGTTTGAGACGATCTGCCGTATTGATACGCCGGTAGAGGTCGCCTACTATCGCAACGGCGGTATTTTGCACACAGTCCTGCGCGACTTCTTAAGCGCTTAGCTCCGCTTCGAGATCATGATTAGATTGGCCGGAACCTGTTGTAGGTTCTGGCCTTTTTTATTAGAATGGCGAACGGTCCAGTACTTTGTTCGTTCACCCTAACGGTGCCTTGATTGAGCGGCTGTTTAGAACAAAGAAAGCTGCGCTGAGAGAGCAAAATCAGGATGGTGCAATGAGACAATTTAGCAAACTACTATTGTTCGCCGGGTTGCTGCTTCTCGTCATGTCGGGTTGCATGCAGACACAGCCTCCCGCCGCCGAAAAAACGGAAAGCGCCTTTTTCAGTGCGAACTTGCGTAGAGACGGCAATTTTGAAGGGGAAGGCGTTGCCGATAGCGCCCAGACGGCCTGGGAATTTCAGAGTGGGGATTGGGTATTCACGACCCCTGCCATCGTGGGCGACACGGTCTACTTTGGCAGCTACGACGGCAATCTCTATGCGGCAGACGCCCTGAGCGGCCAGGAGCAATGGCGCTTTGAAACAGGAACTGCCATCATCTCATCTCCGGCCGTTGTCGGCGATCAACTGTTCTTCGGCGGCGGAAACGGTATTCTCTATGCGCTTGATCGCCACACTGGTGAGGCCGAATGGGAACATGACATGGGCGGCGGCATTACCGCTTCGCCGGCCGTAGCCGATGGGCTGGTCGTGGTCGGCAGTGAAGCCGGTGTCCTGGAGGCGGTCAGCATTGAGAGCGGTGAACTTCAGTGGCGGGCAGATTTCGAAAGCTCGGTTTCCTATGAAGCCGCTGTTGAGGACGGCAAAGTCTTTGCCAGCGGAGGGAACGGTATCATGGGCGTTCTCGATCTCGAAAGCGGTGATCTACTCTGGCAGTATGATTTCGGCGCTACTGTATCGCTTTCCGCTGGTCCGGTGCTTTCCAGCGGCGTCCTTTATCAGGTGGCCACGACCAAGTCGCTGTTGGGGCGTTTGTATGCAGTTGACCTGGAATCGCAGCAGCTTCGCTGGGAGTTCGAACTGCCGACTGAGAGCTATGCGTCGGCGGCCGTCAGTGAGGAGCTCGTATTCGTTACTGGCCTCGATGGCGTTTTGCGGGCCGTTGAGATCAGCAGCGGCAAGGAGCGCTGGACGGTCAGCAGTTCCGCTCCGGCGGTGTCTTCACCCGCTATAGCCGAAAACACGCTCTATTTCGGCAGCTGGGATAATAATCTTTATGCCGTCGATATTCGCAACGGCCGTCCGCGCTGGCAGTTGGAACTTGGCGGTGGCGTGTCGTCACCGGCCGTTCACGGCAGCACAGTCTACGTTGGCAGCGATGATGGCGTGCTTTCCGCGATTCAAGCGGGGGAATAGCCACCGAAGAGCGGCATCTTGCGGGAGGTTTGGCAAACAGTGAAGATAACAGGGTCGACAGTCACATCGACCCTGTTATTTGATAGGCTTAGAATGTAGGCGCGAAGGAGCGCACGATCTCAAGATAATTGGCGCGCTCGAAAGCGGCGGGGAAGCCGACATTCATCTGGCTGAGACTGCCTTTGAGCATGTCTAACGAGTCGTATTCGTTCTCGTAGAGCCAATCGGACATTTCGGCCAATGATTTCGCCGATACGGCCATGGCCGTTCTTCAACAGTTCTGAGGCCATCTGCACGGACTGAGGCGCCGGCGGCGACGGCTTTGAGTGCATCTTCCGCTGTATGCACGCCCGTGGTCAGAGCGAAGTCGACTTGCATACGGCCGTATAAGAATGGCGATCCAGCGCATCGGCAGGTCGCATCTCATTCGAATTGCTCAACACAAGATGCGGCGTGACTCTCCAGATTCTCCAGGTCCAGGTCCGGCTGGTAGAATCGGTTGAACAAGCACCAGGCCATCCGCGCCGTTGTCCACCAGCCGGTTCATCATATTCGCCGTTGCGCTGAAATACGGGCTAAGTTTCATGGCGACCGGAATACTGATCTCGGACTTTGACGTCGCGCAGTATGTCCAGGTATATCTGTTCGACTTCCGCGCCGGTTAGGTCCAGATTCGTCGGCAGATAAGTAGACATTTAGCTCCAGCGCGTCAGCGCCGGCTCCTTCGATCTGCCTGGCGAAATTGATCCATCCGCCGGTGGAGACGCCATTCAGGCTTGCTATGATCGGGATCTCCACCGCCTTCTTGACACGGTGGATATGCTCCAGGTAGGAATCCGGGCCGATCTGATCATAGCGCGGTGCTTCGGGGAAATATGACAGCGCTTCGGCGAAACTCTCCGTACCTTCGGTAAGATAGCGGTCCAGCGTTCGCTTTCGTGGTTAAGCTCTTCCTCAAAAGCGAGATAGAGAACAACGGCAGAAGCACCGGCATCTTCCAGCATGGCAATCGAACTAACGCTGCGCGAAAGCGGGGAGGCTGAGGGCACGATCGGATTCTTTAGCTTCATTCCCAGGTAGGTTGTGCTAAGGTCCATGGTATTACTCCTTGTCGTTTGCAGAGCAGGTCACCCAAAGAGCCCGCTCC
Source organism: uncultured Chloroflexia bacterium (assembly GCA_963767495.1). GTDB lineage: Bacteria > Chloroflexota > Anaerolineae > Promineifilales > Promineifilaceae > JAACFF01. Next base: position 3,290,840 of record CAVYDY010000001.1, on the reverse strand, counting down.
CACGCTACACCTCTTACTCTTGACCGTCTTTTTCCATTCGCGGCGGCCATCTTTGCGTACTGATCCCAGCGCCGTTGCCACGTCGCTCTTCGCAAGTTGCAGCAGACGGTCCGCGGCGGCGGGATCACTCTGGGTTAACATGCGGTAAGCGACCCTCGCGATACATGTACTTCTCGAGCGGCAGGTTGGGGCTGCGCGAATCCAGCTTGAATGGATTCTGTCCAGCCTCGTCCAGTTCCGGATTGTAGCGGAACAGCGGCCAGTAGCCCGACTGCACGGCTGCTTGCTGCTGCTCCAAGCCATACAGCAAATCATAGCCATGGGCGATACAGTGGCTGTAGGCGATGATTAGCGATGGGCCATCATATGCTTCGGCTTCCAGGAAGGCCTGTATCGTCTGTCGGTCATTGGCGCCAAAAGCCACGCGGGCGACATAAATATTGCCATAGCTCACGGACAGTAGACCGAGGTCTTTCTTTGGCAAAGGTTTACCGGCAGCGGCGAATTTCGCGACAGCGGCACGGGGCGTCGCCTTAGACATCTGGCCGCCAGTATTGGAGTACACTTCGGTGTCCATCACCAGGACGTTGACATTGCGGCCCGAAGCCAGGACGTGGTCCAGACCACCGTATCCAATATCATATGCCCAGCCATCTCCACCAACAATCCAGACGCTCTTCTTAACCAGTACGTCGGCCATGCTGAGTAGATTGTTGCAGTGCTGCATGGAAGGGAGTGACCTCATCGCCATTGTTTTCCAAGCATCTCCGTCATACGTCTTTGAAGTCAGCAACACGAGCGCGCTGTTCCTCGATATCAGTATCGGTGATTTGGTCTGAGAAGAGGATGCTCCCAGCCAGCTCATCACCGATGAGTCGAACGCATGTCTCTCAGCAGGTGGATCGCCGCATCCACGCGTTGGTCCAGAGCCACGCTCATACCCAGACCAAATTCGGCATTGTCTTCAAACAACGAGTTTGACCAGGCGGGACCACGGCCCACTGCTGTTTTGGGCCCATGGCGTGGTCGGCAAGTTGCCACCGAAGATTGACGAACAACCAGTTGCGTTTGCTATGAACGTGCGATCGCCGAAGAGCTGTGACAACAGCTTCAGATATGGCGTTTCGCCGCAGCCAGGGCACGCGCCGGAAAACTCAAACAGCGGTTGAAGTAGTTGATTGTACTTCACCTGGTTAAGCGGGAACCCGCGAGCGGTCTACTTCTGGCAAGGTCAGGAAGAAATCCCAATTCTCTACTTCCTGCTCGCGCAGCGGTGCCTGGGGCACCATGTTGATCGCTTTGAATTTCGGCTGTTTCTTATTCTTGACCGGGCAAACTTCTACACAGAGCGCACAGCCGGTGCAGTCTTCAGGCGCGACTTGCAGCGAGAACAACTGCTCCTTAAATTCCTTGTAGCGGGCCGGCACCGCTTTGAATGTCGGCGGCGCATCCTCAGCCAGCTCCGGTTCAACGATCTTCATGCGGATGACGCCATGCGGGCAAACGAACGCACACTTGCCACATTGGATGCAGATATCTTCATCCCACACAGGAATCTCAGTGGCGATATTCCGTTTTTCCCACTTTGTTGTTCCCGGTGGGATAGGTTCCGTCAATGGGTAGAGCGCTGACCGGTAGAAGATCACCGTGACCGCCAATAATCTCGGCCGTCACTGATTTGATAAAATCAGGCGCATAACTGGGAACAACAGGGGGTCTTTCGAACGTGCTGCTGGCTTCGTCAGGTACGAGGACCTCGTGCATGTGAGCGAGGGCTGCATCTACAGCAGCGAAATTCGCCTGTACGATTTGCTCACCGCGCTTACCGTACGTTTTGCTGATCGCCGCTTTGATTTCAGCGATCGCTTCTTCTTTGGGAAGCAGCGGTTCACCAGTCACCTGCTCCATCAAGCCAAAGAAGCAAGTCTGCATGATCGTGTTAATACGCCGTCCCATGCCGGTCTCTTTGGCACACTATAACCGTCGACGACATAGAACCTGATATTCTTCTTGATCATTTCTTCTTGCATACTTCGCGGAAGTTGATCCCATACTTCTTCTGGCCCGTAGGGGCTGTTAAGCAAGAAAGTCGCGCCCGGCTGGGCGACGCGCAGCATGTCGAATCGTTCTAAGAACTGGAACTGATGGCAGGCCACAAAATTCGCCTGGCTAATGACATAAGTGGCATGAATTGGCCGTGGGCCGAAACGGACGTGAGAAACAGTTACCGCGCCGGCTTTCTTCGAATCATACACGAAGTAAGCTTGAGCGTAATTGTCGGTGTTCTCACCGATGATCTTGGCCGAGTTTTTATTCGCGCCAACCGTTCCATCAGAACCGAGACCGTAAAAGACTGCGCGTACAACGTCGTCTTTTTCGATGTTGTATGCCGGATCGTAGGGCAGGCTGGTGTGCGTCACGTCATCAATGATGCCGACGGTGAAGTGTTTCTTGGGCTTCTCTTCTTGCAAGCCTTCGAACACACCTTTGATCATTGCCGGCGTGAATTCCTTTGAAGAAAGGCCATAACGTCCACCAACGATCTTGGGCATCACTGCGAAAGGTGCGGAATCGTCGGCGATGCTCTCGACAATCGCTGACACGACATCCAGATAGAGCGGTTCGCCAGTTGAGCCCGGTTCCTTGGTGCGATCCAAGACGCCGATCGTTTTCGTCGTTGACGGCAGCGCGTCTACAAAAGCACTGATGTCAAACGGGCGGTACAGGCGCACGATGATCGCGCCGACCTTTTCTCCCGCTTCATTGAGCGACTCAACGGTCATTCGCGCGGCCTCTGCACCGGAACCCATCAAGATGATGACGGTCTCAGCGTCAGGCGCACCGACGTAATCGAAGATGCGATACTGCCGGCCAGTCAGCTCGGCAAAACGATCCATCTCTTCCTGCACTATGGCAGGGCAGATGTCGTAGAATGGATTGACGGTCTCGCGGGCCTGGAAGAAGACATCAGGATTCTGGGCTGTGCCGCGAATTACCGGATTGTCAGGCGAAAGCCCGCGCGCGCGATGCTCCTGAACCAGCTCGTCACTGATCATTGACCTGATGATCTCATCGGGCACTAACTCAATCTTGTTGATTTCGTGCGACGTACGGAAACCATCAAAGAAGTGAACAAAGGGCACGCGGGAACGCAAGGTTGCCGCCTGGGAAATCAGTGGCGAAGTCCATCACTTCCTGCACTGAGTTTGAACTCAAGAAAGCGAAGCCGGTGTTGCGGGCGGCCATCACATCACTGTGATCGCCAAAGATTGAAAGCGCCTGCGCAGCGACTGAGCGGGCCGCCACATGGAATACGGTTGTGGTCAGCTCACCGGCGATCTTGTACATGTTGGGGATCATCAATAGAAGCCCTGCGAAGCTGTGAACGTTGTTGTCAAGGCGCCTGCTTGCAGTGACCCGTGAACCGCGCCGGCAGCGCCGCCTTCGGCCTGCATTTCGACGACAAGAGGTGTCGATCCCCAGATATTGGTTTGACCCTGGGCTGAGAATTGGTCAGCCCATTCACCCATTGGGGAAGATGGTGTGATGGGATAGATAGCAATTACTTCATTAAGCTTATGCGCAATTCGCGCAGCTGCTTCATTGCCATCCATTGTTTTGAAAACTTTAGCCATGTCTGGACTCCTTCGGCGAACAAATCAACCTGGCAGGTACGGGACCTGCCAGGTTTGTCGCGAATCGATAATTAGGATTCGTCTGCTAAGGCTGCATGGGCAGCTGCCAACCGGGCAATCGGAACCCGGAACGGCGAACAGGAGACATAGTTCAATCCGAGTTTGTGGCAGAGCGCGATGCTCTTAGGTTCTCCGCCATGCTCGCCACAGATCCCGATTTCCATGTCTGGACGGGTCCCGCGGCCGAGCTCGACGGCGATCTGCATCAGTTTTCCAACGCCCTTGGCGTCGATGCTGGCGAATGGGTTCTCTTCGAGAATATGCTGCTGCAGGTATTCCATGAGGAATCCGGCTTCGGCATCATCTCGGGAGACGCCGAAGGTGGTCTGCGTCAGGTCATTTGTCCCAAAGGAGAAGAACTGCGCGAACTCGGCCATTTCATCGGCTGTCAGAGCTGCACGCGGAATCTCGATCATCGTACCGAACTTGTAAGCGACTTCGATACCTTGCTCTTCCATGACTTCCTTGGCGACAGATTCCAATGCGTCTGCTGCACTTTCAATTCATTGACGTGCGAAGTCAGCGGAATCATGACCTCGGGATGTACATCGACGCCATCCTTTGCCACGGTGCATGCCGCCTCAAAAATGGCTCGTACCTGCATTTTTGTCAGATCGGGAATGAGGATACCAAGACGCACGCCGCGTGTGCCCAGCATCGGATTTAGCTCGCGCAGTGCTTCAACACGTTCCAGATAGTCCTGCTTGATGCGAATCTCAGCCAATGCTGTATCAATTTCACTTAGGGTATGGAAATGCTGCATCCGAACTTTGAGATCAGCCAGATCCTGAACCAGCTCCTCGTAGGAGGGCAAGAACTCATGTAGAGGCGGATCGATGAGGCGGATGATTACTGGATAGCCATCCATGGCGCGGAACAGACCGTCGAAATCCCCACGCTGCAGCGGCAGCAGTTGGTCCAGGGCCTCTTTACGATCTACGGCCGTCTTGGCCATAATCATTTTCTGAACAACAGGCATGCGCTCCGCTTCGAAGAACATGTGCTCGGTGCGACAGAGGCCAATGCCCGTGGCGCCGTATTCACGGGCGCGCTCGGCATCCCGCGGGTAGTCCGCGTTTGCCCAGACGCCGAGTGTGCGAATTTCGTCGGCCCACTCTAACAGTTTCAGCAGGTAAGGGTTCTTGATGTCGGGTACGACCGTGTCCAATTTGTCCAGATAGACGGTGCCCGTCGTGCCGTCCAGTGAAATCCAATCACCTTCCTTGACGACCAGGTCTTCACCGATGCTCATCTGCCGGGATACGAGGTCAATCTCAAGCTCTGAGACGCCGACGACAGCTGGTTTGCCGAACTGTCGGGCAACCAGGGCCGCGTGACTTGTCCGGCCGCCGCGGCTGGTCAAGATGCCGTTGGCCGCCAGCATGCCATGGACGTCATCAGGCTTCGTTTCCGGACGGACCATGATAACTTCACGTCCCTCATCTTTTGCCCAACGTTCGGCTGTATCTGCATCGAAAGCGACAACGCCGACGGCTGCGCCTGGCGACACATTCAGGCCGTTGGCGATAACCTCAGCGCTCTTGATAGCTTCGGAATCCAACTGCGGATGTAGGAAGAAATCAACCTGTTCGGGCTGCACGCGTTGCACAGCTTCTTTCTTCGAGATCAGACCTTCTTCGACCATGTCCACGGCAATACGTACTTCAGCTTGTGCGGTACGTTTGCCATCACGTGTCTGCAGCAGGTAGAGCGTGCCGCGATCGATGGTGAACTCCATATCCTGCATATTGCGATAATGCTTTTCAAGTTTCTTGGAGATCTCCAGGAATTCGTCGTAAATCACCGGCATCTGCACCTTCAGGTCAGAAATCGGCTGCGTGGCGCGAATACCGGCTACCACATCTTCACCCTGGGCATTCATCAAGAAATCGCCTTCCAGCTCTTGTTCGCCAGTTGAGGCATTTCGCGACATGGCCACGCCCGTGCCGGAATTCTCGCCGATGTTGCCGTAGGCCATCGCCTGAACATTAACCGCTGTCCCCAAATTGTGATCAATACCCGCCGCATTGCGATAGGCAAACGCACGTTTCCCGTTCCAGGACTTAAACACAGCTTCTGTGGCCAGTCGCAGCTGCTCGTACGGATCCTGTGGGAACTCTGAGCGCGTGAACGTCTGGTAGATTTCTTTGAAGCGCCGGGTCACCTTCTCCCAATCATCACCGGTAAGCTCTGAGTCTGACTCGACGCCGGCTTTTGCGCGTCTGGCGGTTATAACTAGTTCAAACGCTTCATCAGGGACGCCCATGACTACGCTGCCAAACATCTGAACTAGGCGGCGATACAGATCGTAAACGAAACGCGGGTCATTTGTGCGTTTGACCATCGCCGCGGCGATTTCATCATTCATGCCAATGTTGAGTACGGTGTCCATCATGCCGGGCATGGAGAACTTGGCGCCCGACCGACAAGAGACCAGCAGAGGCTTATCCAGATCGCCAAATGTGCGGCCTCGCTGCTGCTCAACGCCCTCAACCGCCGCCAGTTCCTGCTCCCACATACCGGGAGGGAACTTCTCTCCGGCTGCAAGGTAATCGTTACATGCTTCCGTCGTGACCGTAAACCCAGGCGGAACCGGCACACCGAGCCGGGTCATATCGGCTAGGTTTGCACCTTTTCCACCAAGCAGACCACGAGCAAGGTCCCAATCGCCGCCGACGTATTCTTCGGCCGCTTCGATCTCGGTGAATAGATAAACGTACTTCTTTGCTGGTGACATAGTGTCATCCTCCGTAAATTGTGAACCAAATCAGTAGCTCCACTGCCGATTCGGCCCGTTGATATGCAGCATTCAAGGCCAAGGAAAATCTGATGCGTACTTGGATGCCGCAAGCATCCATTCGACCATACAGATACCCAGGCCTCAGAATTCATCCGCCGGTTGATTGCACGGCAAAGCCGCTTTTACATAGTTAACGTGACTATTGTGTAATCTTATCGCCTAATGTGGCTGTATGGCAGTGACAGATAGCATGTGAAAATGTGACAAAAGTCATTGCTTAGCGGCTGTTTTCATTAATTCCGGCTCATTTTCCATGATCCCGGCTAAAATGGCTGCGCAGGTGCTGCTTGGCTCCGGTATCGGTGAGCCAATCTTTCTAGCCCGATCCGCAGTAAACTCTGAACGTTGCCTGCTGCAAATTGTTGGTTGAGTAGATCATCGTTATACTATGAAGTATGACCTTAAGGATTCTATTGGTAGATGATCACGAAGTTGTTCGCCTCGGCATGAAAGTGCTCTTGGACAAGCATCAGGGGTTTTCAGTTGTCGCTGAAGCGGATTCTGAAGAAGAGGCGATTGCGCAGGCACTGCGGCACGAACCGGACATCGTTCTGATGGATATTCGACTCGCAGGTGGAAGCGGAATCGAGGCTTGTCACAAGATTAAAATGGCACTGCCGGACACAAAAGTGATTATGCTTACCTCTTTCGCAGAAGACGAACTGTTGTTTGCCGCAATACGCGCCGGCGCGACCGGCTATGTGCTGAAACAGGTCGGTAGTGGTGATTTGATCAGGGCGATGGAGGCGACCGCGCGCGGGGAGTCGATGCTCGATCCTTCACTTACCCAGCGAGTTTTTGTTGAGGTCAGGCGCTCCATTCAAAAAGAAGAAGCTGTCGCCTTTGCTGATTTGACCGGCCAGGAAAGACAGGTGTTGGCACTTATTGCTGCCGGAAAGACTAACCGCGAGATAGCGACTGAACTGTACCTGAGCGAAGGAACCGTACGCAATTATGTTAGCAGCATTCTGAGCAAGCTCAATGTCTCGAACCGCGCAGAGGCCGCTGCGTACGCAATCAAGCATCACCTGCAGGATCATATCTAGGCATTAGTCGATTGCAGGGGGCATGGATCCGCCAATCTGCAGATCACCTGTGCCGATTATTGAATTTGTGACTTCTCGATTCCCCATATGAGTACAACCGAACCAACCTCAGATCAGATTCTTAGAATCATTTAATGCTGCTGCTTTAGCAATTGCGGGGGAACTGGATTCGCGTGAAATTCTGCAGCTCATAGTCGACACGGCGCGCACATTGGTAAATGCTAGATATGCGGCATTGGGTATCCCAAATCGGAACGGCGGCCTGCGACGCTTCATACACAGCGGTATGGAACCGCAGATCATTGAGGGCATCCCTCACTATCCGCGCGGTGAGGGTCTTCTAGGATCGATTATCACGGAGAAGAAATCGATTCGCATTCCCGATATCGGCGGCGATTCACGCTCTGTCGGCTTCCCGTCGGGACATCCGCCAATGCATAGTTTTCTCGGTGTCCCCATTATCCATTCCGGGGAAACGCTTGGCAATTTGTACCTGACCGAAAAGATGGGCGCCGACTCGTTTAGTGAGGCTGACCAGAAGCTGATAGAAATGTTGGCCGCGCACGCCGCAGTGGCTATCCAGAACGCGAATCTTTATGAAGAGATTGAAAGGTTAGCTATCCTCGAGGAGCGGACAAGGATTGGCATGGATCTTCATGATGGCGTGATCCAGTCGATATACGCTGTCGGCCTGACGCTTGAATCAATTCGATTTGCGCTGCCGGAGGATTCCGATGAATCAACCCATCTGCTTGATACGGCCATATCGGGATTGAACGACGCTATCCGCGACATTCGCAACTTCATATTGGACCTGCGGCCCCGACGCTTTAGCGGCGAACTCAGCCAGGGCCTTGGCCGCCTTGTTCGCGAGTTTCAGGCCAATACGATGGTCCCGGTGACCATTACGGTAGCCCAGAAGCTCGATGATTTGCCCACCGCTTCGGCGAGGGCAGTCTTTCTTACCACGCAGGAATCCTTGGCCAACGTGGCTCGCCATGCCCGTGCTAAGAACGTAACCTTGACCCTGGTCCGTTCCGAGTCTGCGGTAACGCTGGTCATAAACGATGATGGCCAGGGCTTTGACCCGCATGACGATTCACGACAGGTGGGACATGGATTGGCGAACATGCAGGCGCGTGCTGACGGTTTGGGTGGGACGTTCAAACTGCGTGCAGCGCCGGGCAAGGGAACGACGGTAACGCTCCGTCTGCCGGTCTAGTCTGCCACTTCGCTGTGTCAAGTTCTTTCTGCCGCCAATATTGATCGCATGCCGCTTTCTGTTTCGCACCCCAACCGTGCTGTTCCTTCAGGATCGGCTGCCAATCAGCCCAGATCCACGCGATCCTGCCAGAGTGGATGACAGATGTCCTGACTTCGGATGACATTTGTCACTGAGTATATTCCTATTGGCGGCGTATACTGGGCTCATGGTAAAGGCAATAGAGGCCGGGAAAGGTTCTCTTAGTGTAGATCAAGCAACGAGACTTACGCATTATCCGCTAATGACACCTGCAACCGCGACCGATAATTACGAACTACCCATTAGGGTATTGATCATTGACGGGCATGAGGCTGTACGCCGCGCGCTGCGCATACGTTTGAGCGTTCCGCAGCATCTTGATGTTGTCGGCGTTTCCACAGATCCGGTGAGCGCGGCTGAGCAGATTGAAGCTCGACGGCCGCATGTGATTATTCTCGGTTTGCATAGTACGTCAGACGAGGGAATGGCGAAAGTGGTGAAAGCCGTTCACGATATGTCTGGCGAGACGGTCGTTGTCATTGTGCTCGCCCCATACGCGGATGCGGTCGAGCGTGAGCTGCTGATGAATGCTGGCGCAAAACGTTATTTGCTGAAGCACATCAATTCCGACCAGCTGATAAAAGAAATTGAAAGTGCTGTGTCTGACGAGGCCGGCATGCAGTTCCCCCCGGATGCGACACCCCAGCCCCCAGCTGAAGCCGACGCCTGAAACGGCCGTTCAGTCCCTCATTTTTCCAATAGGACCGCATCCAAGCGTGCATGCTGCGCAATCCGTTCTGCTATGCTGTTTTTCGCTGACTGAGTATTAGACCGACTGCCAGGACAGACATAACCAGCACGATAGCGGCGCTGTACAAGCAGAACTGGCAGAAGGCATGAATAACCAACAGTTCCAGGAGCGTCAGGCCCAGTGTGAAAAGAAAGGCAAGTCCCACCAGCCCGAGCAGCAGTTCAGGCAGATACTCCTCAACCGTTTCGGACCAACTGCTCAGCCAGACAACCAGGAAGATCGCTCCGTATCCAATCAGTCCGAGCAGCGCGACAGGAATCGGTCCTATTGACGAGTAGGGAGAACCCGGCCCACTGACCTTACCACAGTCAAACAGCTCATTCACCCCGCAAGTAGTGAACAACACGCCATTGTGGTAGAGAAGGAGATAATACGCCAGCAGCATGCCGGGCACAGCCAGCAGTTGGATGACAAGCGCCTGCCAATTCTTAGGCAAATTCATCTCTTAAGAACCGGCCAATTCGGCGAAGAGACGTTCAAACTCTTCAAGAGGAACATTGCCACGAACAACTTGATCGTTGATGAAGAATGTTGGCGTCGCATTGACGCCGGCAGCATTTGCCGCCTGCTGGTTGGTGCTGATTGTCCGGTTATACCGGCCGTCCTGCAGGCACTGTGTGAACGCTTCCATGTCCAGCCCAATCTCCTCACCGGCAGCCAGGAAGCCATCACGCTGCAGCGCCGTCGCCGGTTCCTGAGCGTACAACGCATCAGTGAGTTCAAAGAACATGCCCTGTTCGTTGGCACACATCGCAGCATTGGCGGCGGGAACAGTTTCTGGGCGAAGGGCGTAGGGCAGGAACAGCCAGCGTACCGCGCCAGTATCCACGAAATTCTCCATGATGGCGGTCGCTTTGGTCAGGTGAAAATCACGGCAGTGGGAGCAGCCGAAGTCGGAAATCTCAATGAGGGTAACCGGTGCACCAGCATCCCCATATTCAACACAGTTTCCATTGGAGTTGTCGCAGTACTCGGCCAGCGTCTGCGTTTCCGGCTCACGCAGCGCCAGGTACAGCAGGGCAAACAGACCAATGAGCCCCACGATCGTGATTCCGCCAATCAGCAGCCAATTTGTGCCTCGACTCGTTTGTGCTTTCTTCGTACGTTTCGGTTTCTTAGCCATGTTTCAACACTTCTCCTTGTTAGCAGTTTGTAGAAAATGGGGACTTGTCAGGTTGATTGTTCAACATGAACTGCACGACTTCTCTCACCGGATCGGGGATTAGAGACAGCCGGGCAGGAGCGTAGATTTGTCTTACGGAATGAGAAGTTTATCATGCAGTTGCAGGTAGGCAACGATTTCTAACGCGCTTCCGCCGAAAATACAGATAAATGTCATCTCTCAAGCATGACATTTGCCACGATGCAAAGCCGAAAAAGCGATCTAAACTAGTAGGAAGGGAAAGATCATGCTGATCGTCGACACCTTTGTGGGCTGATCCCGATACCATAATTGAATGCCAGGAGATGCCAATGCTAACAGTGAACGATCTTATGACGCCGATTCCGTATACGGTTGCTGCAGATACACCACTGCGCCATGTAATCGAATTGATGAAGACGGAGGGGTGTCGCCAACTTCCTGTACTCAAAGATGGCAAACTGGTAGGAATCGTAACTGATCGTGACATACGACTGGTGATGAATTCTCCAATGGTTCTTCACGGGCATTGGCTGGATGAGGAGCTTCTAGATAGGGCGACTGCCGGCAGTTGCATGACCGCCAATCCAATGACCGTGGGGCCTGATACACCGGCATATCAGGCGGCGCGCATGCTCAGCCTGTATAAGTTCGGCGCCTTGCCGGTGGAAGATGATGGTGTCCTGGTCGGGATTATCACGGTTACCGATCTGCTCGAGAATTTTGCAGCCGGGCAGGTCGACGATGTGATTGACAGTTCTTGAGGGTTTCGCCCTAGCAGCGCTACCCTAATTTTTGTTGATTGTCGATTAAAGGAGCCTCCTGATGATTTCCAAAATCTTGGTACCGCTAGACGGGTCGAGCTTAGCCGAGCGCGCTTTGCCTCTGGCCACAGAGATCGCGAAAGGGAGTTATGGCTGCCTGGTGCTTCTGCGCGCCGTTGCTTATTTCACCGTGTTGGCAGCCGATCCACTCCTGTATGAGGAAATGAACCGCTTGGGAGAAGATGAAGCGCTTGCCTATCTGCGTCAGGTCAGAAATAATCTGAGCGACTCGGTGCCCACAGATGTGCTGTGCGAAGTGGGCTCTGCCGCCGACGCTATTTTGAGGCAGGCGCAAGAGGACGAAATTGACTTGATCGTGATGTCAAGTCATGGGCGTTCAGGGTTCAATCGGTGGGTATATGGCAGTGTTGCCGAGCGCGTTATGGGTCAGGCGCCTTGCCCCACGTTGATAATTAACGGCCGTCAGCCGCCGGCTCGTTCAATTCCGCGCAGAATACTTGTACCCCTGGATGGATCCGAACTGGCGGAGAGAGCGCTGACGCCGGCGCTTGAACTAGTAGAGGCCCTGGGTTCAGATCTGCATTTGCTGCGCGTTGCGACGTCGGAGCGGGCTCTTCTGCAAACGGAGTCCATGGCCGGAGTGTTCGCTGACATGGAGAGCAAAGAGATTGGCGAGGCACAGGATTATCTACAGGAACAAGTCGAGTCTGTTAATCTTGATGCTGTACAGGTCTCAGTGGAAAGCAGTAAAGACTCCGTGGCGGGAGCCATTATTGATTATGCCGCTCGTCAAGAGATCGACCTGATTGTCATGTCCAGCCACGGCCGTACCGGCCTGCAGCGCTGGGTCTATGGCAGCGTGGCCGAGAAAGTCCTTCGCAGTGCCTGCTGCGCAACGATGATTGTACGCAGTCGATGAGCCTATTGGAGTGAAGTAGAGTAAATGGATCGTTTCTTTGTAATTGCTGGTTCTATTGTAATGTTCATTGCGGTTGGCGCCGGTGCGTTTGGTGCACATGGTCTCAGCGGCTATTTCGCTACCTATCCCGAGCTGGCGGGCACCTTCGACACGGCCGTTCGCTATCAAGTCATTCACGGCCTGGCCCTATTCTTGACGGCCTGGATCGGTGTGCGATACGGTACGACCTTCGCAAACTGGGCCGGCTATATGTTCCTGCTTGGCATTGTGCTTTTTTCGGGGAGTCTCTACCTGCTTGTCTTAACACGAACCTCATGGCTCGGAGCCATAACGCCATTTGGCGGGGTGGCCTTTCTTGCCGGGTGGGCACTACTTGCCCTGGCTGCATGGCGCGCGCAGGTCTAGCGTCGGGCCTTTTGTCATGGTCTCGTTCAACGTAAACCCTGACCGCTGCAGACCGGGCGGCTGAGCCTGCTGCTGCATCCCTGTGTCGCGATTTAGGGCAGCAAATCCAGCTATATGTGCTAAGATACGGCATGCCCCAAGGCAAAATCAATCATCACAAGAGACCGGCTGGTTAGAGGGTGCCTCGTCGGACTGGCTGAGTGGGAAGGGTCAGCCGCAGCAAGCGTGATATTCATGGTGCTTACACCCAAATTACTGTTGTCAGCCTATACGCAGGGCGTCTTCCCAATGGCTGACGAAGATGAAGGAATCCTCTGGTATGATCCAGATCCCCGTGCTGTGCTGCCCCTCGATAGATTTCACGTTCCGCGGTCGCTGCAGCGGGTACTCAAGCGAGGGGATTTCGAAGTACGGCGCGATTCGGCGTTTCGGGAGGTAATTCAAGCCTGTGCAATGGCTGCGCCCGGGCGTGAAGAAACCTGGATAAGCGAGGAGATTATGTCAGCGTACGAAGACCTGTTTGAACTTGGTTTTGCGCACAGTGTCGAAGCCTGGCGTGATGGTCAGTTGGCCGGCGGCCTGTATGGCGTTGCCATCAATGGGTTGTTTGCCGGGGAGAGCATGTTCAGCCATATGCGTGATGGCAGCAAAGTGGCGCTTGTCCACCTGGTCGCCCATCTGCGCCGGCAGGGCTACCTCCTTCTCGATATCCAATTCCTGACCAGGCATCTTGAGCGATTTGGTGCGGTAGAAATTGCCCGGCATGAGTACAAACAAGCACTGGCAGTGGCGCTCGACCATCCAGTGAGGTTCTGAACCGTCGCATTTGTTTACCATTCGTTAGCACTCTCGGAGAGCGAAAACTATGCAGGAGAATCTGAAACCAATTGACCAGGACGACGTGCGTTTTTTCAGCGGCCGGTCTAACCCGGCCCTTGCACGGAGAATTGCCGATTCTCTTTACCTGTCAATGGACGACACACATATTTCGCGATTCAGCAATGACAATCTCTTTGCCCAGTTGGGCGCCAGCGTTCGCGGTCGCGTTGTCTATATCGTGCAATCGCTCGTTCCGCCGGTCAGTGATCATCTTGTTGAACTCTTGATGATGCTTGACATAGCCAAGAGCGCTGCCGCACGGGAAGTCCATGCAATCATCCCCTATTTCTCCTACGCTAGATCCGACAAGAAAGATGCACCACGGATATCCATAACTGCGCGACTTGTGGCTGATCTGCTGGCCACATCGGGCGCGACCCACGTTATGACCATGCAGCTGCATTCTCCCCAGGTACATGGGTTCTTCAGCATACCGGCCGATCCATTGACTGCCAGAGGGTTGTTCGCCAATCACTTCCAGCCGCGTCATTATACGGGCGAAGATACGGTCGTTGTCGCTCCAGATGTTGGCGGTGCCAAATCGTCGGGGCGTCTGGCGCAGATGCTGGATCTTCCAGTCGCTTCAGCCAACAAGATACGCGTTTCAGATTCCGAAGTAGAAATCGGCGGGATGATCGGTCGCCAGGTAAAGGGTTTTCGGCGTGCCCTGGTACATGATGACGAGATAGCAACAGGCGGCACGGTTATCCAATTGTGCAAGCTTCTCGTTGATCAGGGAATAGAAGAGATTTCACTGGTGTGTTCCCATGGTCTATTCTTGGGCGATGCGCTGCCACGAATCGCCGAGATACCGCAGATTCGCGAAATAGTAACGACTGACACGGTTCCCAGAAGGGAAGAAGACAGACCTGAGAACATGGTTGTTTTGAGTACGGCGCCGGTATTCAGCGGCGCAATCCTTCAGAACTATTATCGGCGCTCGATAGGTGAGCTCTTTGATTTCGGCGACGGCGACGATGAGTAGACCTGTTTCTACCGCAGAGGGCGAATGAAGATCGGTATGGTCACGGCCGTCTACAAGCCGGTCGTCAACGGCGTTACGCACATGGTCTCGCTCTACAAGGATTATCTGCAGCGCCTGGGCCATGACGTCACAATCTTCACGCTCGGCCTGCCCGATCCAGAAGGTGAGGAGTCCAACGTTGTTCGCTCACCAGCGATTCCCGTCGGTGATGAAGGGTATCAGATTGGCGTGCGCTATACTCGCGAAGCGCGTGAACTGATGAGGAGGATGGATATTCTCCACTGCCACCATCTTGTTTATGGCGTTGATTTGGCCCACCGTTATGGCAGCTGTCCCATCGTACTTACCAACCACACCCGGCACGATCTCTACACGGGTGCCTATCTACCCCTCCCACAGCCAGCCGCTGATGCGCTGCTGCGACAGATCTGGCCCGAATACGCCGGCATGGCGGATACCGTCATCGCGCCCAGCGAAAGTGTCGCAGATATTATGGAGCAGTTCGGTGTGAAGCAGCCGATCGTGGTGATTCCCAACGGCGTCGATCTTGACCGTTTCTATGACCCCGATGGTCTCAAGGACAAACCCGACTTAGGAATTCCGGAAACGGCTAAATTGGCCATTTATACCGGCCGCCTTTCCGTAGAAAAGAACCTGCCAATTCTGATCGATCAATTCTCTGTCGCTGTTGACATTGTTCCCGATCTACATTTGCTTCTGGTTGGTCAAGGATCGGCCAAAGAGGATCTTGTTCACCAGGTCTCTAAACTGGGCATCGAGCAGCAGGTCCATTTCTACGGATCGGTGGATTATCAGGAAATGCCGAGTATCCTATCCGCAGGCGATTTCTATGTCACAGCCTCGGTTACTGAAGTGCACCCGCTGGCGGTCATCGAGGCCATGGCTGTAGGTTTGCCCGTGGCCGCTTCCCGCTCTCCCGGTATCGTCGACAGCGTCGAACATGGTGTATCAGGCTTTCTGACTTCGGATCCTGAGAATGGCCTGGCGGCGGCAATGGTTGCCCTGGCGACTAACGATGCGCTGCGCGGCCAAATGGGCGCAGCGGCGCGTGAGGCCAGCCAGGAATATGATATCGACCGCACGATCGAAAGGACGATTGCCTTGTACGAACAGCTGTGCAAAGAACGGCCAGATCTGAAACGCAGTATCAAACATGGACGCTGGTATCGTCCGCATACGCGGCTAAGACCCAGACTCAGGGATATTGTAAAAAGAATCAAGCTTGATGATGATCCATACTATGTGGATGGACGGCCGGCTGATGAGTGATGCGCCTCAATCCGCAGCCGCCAACTATCGCCAGCAGCTTGGCCGCTGGGGTGAGAACCTCGCCGCCACCTATCTGGAATCGATCGGCTACCAGATCTTGGCGCGCAACTGGCGTTCACGGCGGGGCGAGATCGACCTGATCGCCCAAATTGGTGAGAGCATCATCTTTGTTGAAGTGAAGACACGACGCGGAACAGCATATGGCTTGCCGGAAGAAGCGTTGACCGCGGCCAAAGCGCAGCAGGTGATGGTCCTTGCTGAAGAGTACCTGACGCAGCATGATTTGAATGATGTCGATTGGCGCATTGATCTGGTGGCTGTCGAGCTTGATCGACACGGGAAGCTGCTGCGCTGCGAACATATTCCTAACGCCGTACTTGGCTGGTAACGCGCCGGAAACTGCTGGATGACGACGCTTATGACCCCTACTACTATGACCCCTATTACCACGCTTCGCATTCTCACCTGATGACGACGCGGAACAGAAGTGACTTAGAAGGCGACCTGCTTGTTGTTGTTGGACCGACGGCCGTAGGCAAGACTGCCCTGTCTCTTCAACTCGCCAGGGAATTTGACGGCGAGATTATTTCCGCCGATTCCAGGCTGTTTTACGTAGGTATGGACATCGGCACAGCCAAGCCCACTGCAGAAGAAAGAGCAGCCGTAGCGCATCATCTGGTCGACATCTGCCTGCCTGACGAACCATTGACGCTCGGACAGTATCAGCGCCTGGCGTACCAGACCATCAACGAAGTCATTTCGCGCAATCGCCTGCCAATCTTGGTTGGCGGTACGGGCCAATATGTCAAGGCTGTCGTGGAGGGCTGGGGTATTCCGGAAATCGCTCCAAATAGGGCGCTTCGCCGGCAGTTGGAACTGCTCGGCGGCGTCGAGCTCGCGCGATGGCTGCGGCTTCTCGATCCGCTGGCGGCGCAGCGCATTGATCCTCGAAATACGCGCCGCGTCGTGCGCGCTCTGGAAGTCACGTTGATCAGCGGGCAGCCGATTACCAAGCTGCAGCGCAAAGAACCACCCCCGTATGACATCATGATGATTGGCCTGCACCGCGATCGGCCGCTGCTGTACGAGCGCATCGATCAGCGCGTTGACCTCATGATGGAGGCCGGCCTGCTGGAAGAAGTCTCCAAACTGCACGCGCGCGGCTATCACGCACAACTGCCGGCAATGAGTGGATTAGGTTATCGTCAGATACTCGCCTATCTTCGGGGCGAGATGGATTTGCCGGAGGCCAGAGAGCGAATCAAGTTTGAGACTCATCGCTTCGCCCGCCAGCAAGCGACATGGTTTCGCCACGATGATCCGCGTATCCAATGGTTTGATGTTAGCGAGCATGACCAGGGGGAATCAATCGCGGCCGCTGTGCGGCGCTGGCTGGCCCGCGATTGAACACAGCCACAATTCCACGAGCGTCGGGCAGCCAGCAAATCTTTAGCCATGATGGCCTGCTGTAGCAAAGACGCATTTCCTGCTAAAATCATTCTATGACGATCAAGCCAACATTCTACGTCGGTCAGGTTCCTGTTTACGGAGATGCCATCCTGGCGCCGATGGCTGGTTACTCCGACGTGCCCTATCGCGCGCTCTGCCGGGCTTATGGTTCAGCGATGAACTATACCGAATTCGTGCCGGTGGAAGGATTGATCGGCAAAAAGCGTGACAATCGTTTCTGGCGCCGGCTGGACAAGAAACCGGATGAGCGCCCGGTCGTATTCCAGATATTCGGCAATGATGCGCAGAAGATTCTTGATGCGGCACTGCGAATTCAAGAGCGTGGGCCTGATATCATTGATATCAACATGGGCTGCTCTACGCGCAGAGTCAGCGGTCGTGGCGCCGGCGCCGGCATGATGCCCCAGCCGGCATTGGTGGCTGAGACGTTCCATCTGTTGACGACAAATCTAGAGGTGCCTGTCACTGGAAAAATACGCTTGGGGTGGGATGATGATCAACGCAATTTCGCCGAGATCGCCCGAATCATGGAGGACAATGGCGCCGCCTTGATCGCCATGCATGCGCGCACGAAGGCGCAGAAATACGGCGGGCGTGCCGATTGGGATGCCATTGCCCAATTACGCAGCGTCGTCTCCGTTCCTGTATTGGGCAACGGCGATGTGCGCACGCCGGCGGATATTCAAGCCCTCAAGGATCGCACCGGCTGTGATGCAGTGCTGATCGGCCGTGCGGCGATTGGAAATCCCTGGATATTCGCACGAAGAGACAAGGAATCGCTTTCGCGATGCGAGTTACTGGATGGTATTCGCCTGCATGCCCGTGAAATGGTTGGCTATTACGGTGAGGCGCATGGACTGACCCTCTTCCGCAAGCATCTCAAACAATACCTGTTTGCTGTTCCCGAAGCCGAGCGACTATTGCCAGCGCTCCTCGAATGTGTTGAACTTGCCGACTTCTACGAGAAGCTTGATCGGCTTGATCCGGCGCTTCAAGCAATTCGCTGAATCAACTTGCGGATCTCCGATTCAAAGGCATCGTCGCCAGTTGGCTGCAGGTGATAGCGCTGGATTATCGCCGAGCGTGCCGCCAAGTACGCCTGCATCAACTTATTGAGGTGTTCTGCTGTTGCTCGCGCGTCACGCGTGTAGAAGGCGCTTATCAGCCTTTCACGCGCAGGTTCGCCGGGCGGTAGGGCCCGCAGCAGGGGTGGCAGTGTAAACGAGAGTAGATCCAGATAGATCGGGAATGGCTTCTCCGTGTCCCCGCGTGCAAGCAGGCGCAATGTGTCCCAAAACATGATCCAGAAGCGTTGGTCTAATTGGATGAGTTCGGAACTACCGATGGCTGGCTGTGGTTTGCTCAACCTGGCGGAAGCGCTCTGATATGTTTCCGCCCATCCGTCATTGTCCTTGAGAATGCGGATCTGACTGTCCCAGGGATTGGGTGCAAGCGAGGCGGCCGACTCGTAACGGTAATCGATCTTGCTGCCGTTGGCCAGTAGGGCGATGAATAGATAAGGCCGCACGTGATCCGCGTCAAACGCCTTCAGCGACACGTAGGGCATCACTGATCGCGCCAACTCAACCCGGTCTATCCACGCATTGTCTCGCGCAGCATCATCCGCATAGATCAAAGCGATATCAAGGTCGGAATACGCGTCATCCGCATTGCGGCCGAAGGAGCCAGATAAGAAACAGGCCGAAATCGCTGGATCAGCCACGATTCTGCGTTGTAGACGTCCGATTACGCGTTCTTGTTCAAACATCAGGTCCGCCTATTTTTTGTCAGGTGATCACACAAAGCATCCAAATAAGGTCAGCGCCCAAACTGAGACAAGGCCAAGAATCAGCCCGCCAATGATTTGGCCAAGGGTATGTCTCTTCAAGTAAAGCCGGATGATAACCACCAGAACCACCAGCGGAAGAATCCACAGGCTGGCCTGCCAGCCAAACACCAGGCCCACAATAAACCAGGCGGCGACGATCGCCGTGGCATGGAAGCTGATTAACCAGTGTGTGTTGATAATCGTCAGGGCAGTGAGGGTGACGATATTGAAAAGGGCCAGACAGCGCAGCAGTTCCGGGCCATCGGCCGTATTGACAATCACGAAGAACGCCGTCGCGCAGATGATGGCCACGATATAGGGCAAATGACGCTCCCCCGTATCGCTCATGTGCAGTTCTTTAACACGTCCGGTGCTGAGCATCCACATGACGAAGAGAATGGGCAGCAAGGAGACGAAGAGCCCGTAGACGGCCGCCCAGGTCAATGCTTGCGCCGGTGGCAGCGAATAAAGCGACAGGACAAGCGCCATCAGCGCGTAGATGACCGGCGGGCTGACGATGTTTGAGAACAAGCGCGCCGCCTGTGTTATTCCTGTGCGATCACTTGCGTGCCAATCTCGTGGAGAACTCATGCTGTAGAACTATTCATGTCAAGCTGGAAAAGGAGATGCCGTCCAGAGGACGACATCTCTCAAGATAACGAATTCAAGAATCAGGTCCCGGATTCCCAGGAATTCAGGTACTCATACTGTTCGTCAGTCAAGGTATCAATGCCAATGCCCATCGATTCGAGTTTGATTCGTGCAATCTCCTGGTCCAGGGAGACAGGAACCGTATAGACTTTGTTTTCCAGTTTTCCCTGGTTATCAATCAGGTACTTAGCTGCCATCGCTTGGCCGGCAAAACTCATATCCATGACCGCGGCCGGATGCCCTTCGGCTGCCGCTAGGTTGATCAGGCGACCTTCGCCAAGCAGGTTGATGCGACGGCCGTCTTTCATTGTAAACTGGTCAACAAACGGTCGCACGCGCTTCGGTTCGCCAACAGACATGTCGTGCAGCGCCGGTTTGTTAATCTCAACATCAAAGTGACCCGAATTTGCCAACACAGCGCCATCTTTCATCACCTCGAAATGATGCCGATCGAACACGTGAATGTCGCCCGTAGCGCTGACGAAAATGTCGCCGATTGGCGCCGCTTCCATCATAGGCATAACGCGAAAACCGTCCATGACCGCCTCGAGAGCCTTGAGCGGGTCGACCTCGGTGACAATCACGTTGCCGCCCAGGCCGTTTGCACGCATGGCAATGCCGCGGCTGCACCAGCCATAGCCGGCTACGACGATGTTTCGTCCGGCGATGAGATAGTTCGTGGCCCGAACGATACCATCCATGGTCGACTGGCCAGTGCCATACCGATTGTCAAATAGATGCTTAGTGAGTGCATCATTGACCGCCATCATCGGGAACTGCAAGGCGCCATCATTCGCCATAGCACGCAGCCGGATGATACCGGTGGTCGTTTCTTCGGTTCCGCCCAACATATTGGGAATCAGATCACGATGCGATTTGTGGATTGTGCTGACCAGGTCAGCGCCATCGTCCATGACAATATGAGGCTTCGTAGCGAGCACCGCTTCGATGTGATTGAAGTAGGTCTCATTGTCTTCGCCCTTGATGGCAAAAACCGGGATTTCGTAATGGCTGACCAGCGAGGCCGCCACATCATCCTGGGTGCTAAGCGGGTTGCTGGCCGCCAGGGTGATATCCGCGCCGCCGGCCTGTAGGGCGACCATCAGGTTCGCCGTTTCAGTTGTGACATGCATGCATGCGCCCACACGCAGCCCCGCGAACGGCCGTTCCACTTCAAAAACTTCCTTAATGCCTTCCAAGACTGCCATTTCCTGGTGAGCCCAATCAATTCGAAGACGCCCGCCTGGGGCCAAGTCTAGGTCTTTTACATCATATTCCATCGTGATTAGTTCTCCTTAGTAATTAGTGGGCGCTGCCAATACCGCAAGCGCGCCCCGGATCTTCAATACAACTAACTGTTGGCTCCCTGCAGCGACACGAGGCTGTCTAGGGCGCCGTCATCATCAAAATGTTGGCGATATCGCGCTACAAAACTCTGCGGCGTGAACTGATGGCTCTGCGTCCCCATGTTCTCCAAGACATAGGTTGAAGCAAGCGCACCCATTCGGCCGGCAGTTGGCCAGGGTACGCCCAGCTCAATACCGCGTATCAGGCCTGACCGAAATGCATCGCCGGCACCTGTAGGTTCGACGATCTTTGATGGTGGGACCACCGGTATTTGCCACGTTTCGCCTTCAATGATCAGTTCCGAACCCTCGGCGCCCTTCGTAACCAACAGACCGCCGGCCAGATCCAGAATCTCGCTCCGCTTGAGACCGGTGCGTTCTTGAATCAGGTGAAATTCGTAACTGTTCACTGCCAGCAGGTAGCAGCCGTTGAGCCCTTCGAAAAGTTCATCACTGCTCAAACGTATCGTCTGCTGGCTGGGATCATAGATATAGGGGATGCTCAGCTCCTTGCACTCGCGGACATAGGCCCGCATCGCCTGCGGATCATTTGGCGAAATGATGGTCAAGTCAGTATCCGGCGCGTATTCTGCGTAGGTCAAGGTATTGGCGCGGGCCATGGCTCCCGTATAGAAACTAGCGATCTGATTCTGATCCAGGTCTGTGTTGACGAAAAAAGAAGCCGTGAACAGATCCTCGATCTCAACAATCGCCGACGTGTCAACACCTCGTTCATCCAGAAATGCACGATAATCGGAAAAGTCCTGGCCGGCGGTCGCCATGATCGACGGCCGTCCGCCAAGCATGGCGATTGAATAGGCGATATTCGGCGCGTTGCCTCCACGCAGCTTGACCATGCTGTCAACAAGAAAGCTAAGGCTGATATTCTGCAGCTGATCAGGCATGATCACTTCAGAAAAATGCCCGGGAAACGACATCAGGTAGTCGTATGCAATGGAACCTGTTACAACAATTTTCTTCATAGGGTTATTGTGTGAATCCGTACTATCTAATATCCAGACCTTGTGAACCAACGCCTATCCCGTTCGCCTCTTTTGCGACCCGAGATCTGTTCACTGGTGCTTCGCTTTCGCCGCCGAATCAGGGACGTCCGCCTTCAATACCGGCGTAACTCCCAGACGATCCCTAAGCATCGTCTTCAGCGCTCGGAAACCATCCATAGTGGTGATCTTCTTGCCTTCCGCATAGGTGCGTGGATCGTAGCTGATCGGTATCTCCAGTATCTCGTGTCCTGACAACAGAATCTTATCCGGCAGCTCGAAATCGAGGTTAAAATCTGTTGTTGTCAGATTCAAAGATTGAACCACGTCAGCCCGTACCATCTTCGTGGCTGTGGCCACGTCCGTCAAACGGCCGCCAAACAGGACATTCGTCATCAGAGTCAGGAAGCGAACCCCCAGATAGGCGCGTGCATACTCGTATTTCACATCGCCACCGAGAACGCGGGAGCCAAAAATCGCCGCTGCGCCGGTTTCGTCAACCTTCCGGCAGAATTTGGCGTGTTCAGCGGGATCGTATTCCGCATCTGCATCCTGGATGATCATGTAGTCGCCGCGCATATTGGCGATACCCGTGCGAATAGACATGCCTTTGCCCATATTGCGCTCATGGAAGAACGTTCTGATTTCAGGATCGTCGATCTGTTCAAGGATCTCGCGTGTGCCGTCCGTGGAGAAATTGTCAATGACAAGAATCTCGCGTGTCCAACCAGATCCCAGATCAACATCTTTCGTAGCGTCTATGACGCCGGAGACTGTTTCCCGTTCGTTATAGCAGCAAATGATGACTGAAAGAGTTTGCATAAGAATCAAGGGAGCTAGAACTGCGCGAAAAATGAGTCGAACTGCTCAATCATATAGTCAAGACGTGCCTTGTCTAGTCCAGGATACACGCCGACAAAGAAGCCGCCTTCCATGATCTGATCGGAAACCGCCAAATCGCCGACAACCCGGTGCGGAATCTCCCGGTATGCCGGTTGGCGCAGTATGTTGCCCGCGAAAATCAGCCTCGTTTGCACCCTATTCAGCTCAAGAAATCGCGTCAGCTCTTGGCGCAGGAAAGGCGCATCCTGGCGTACCGTGAGCGGGAAAGCAAACCAGGACGGATCGGCTTTCGCGTGCCAAGTAGGCAGCATCAAATACTCCTCGAACTGCCGCAGGTGGTCGTAAAGGTATGCGAAATTCCGCTTGCGGCTGGCGATGAAATCAGGCAGCTTCTGTAGCTGGGCCAGGCCCATGGCTGCCTGCGGATCAGTCAACTTCAGATTGTAGCCGATCTCCGAATAGTAATACCGGTGGTCGTAGCAGCCGCGAATGCCCGGAACTTCACGGTCAAATCGAATACCGCACTTACCGTTTACCGGATTGTCATAGCCGCACCAACAGTCTCTGCCCCAATCGCGGACCGCACGCCCGATCTTGGCCAATTTGGGACGATCTGTGAAGACGGCGCCACCTTCGCCCAGGGTGATGTGGTGGGCGGGATAGAAACTCAACGTGCCTATGTCCCCGAAGGTGCCGACCATTTTGCCATCCCACGTAGAACCGAGGGCGTCACATGCATCCTCGATCAGGAATAGATCGTGCGCTCTGACAAAGGCCATAATGGCATCCATGTTGG
This sequence comes from uncultured Chloroflexia bacterium, assembly GCA_963767495.1. Taxonomy (GTDB): domain Bacteria; phylum Chloroflexota; class Anaerolineae; order Promineifilales; family Promineifilaceae; genus JAACFF01. The sequence continues at coordinate 3,266,906 of CAVYDY010000001.1, read as the reverse complement.
CTGGATTGCCAAGCGTGTGTGCGAAAGTGACGGCTCTTGTCTTGGGTGAAACGGCTTCTTCGAGCTGCTGAATATCGAGATTGTAATCTCCGAGACAGCTGTCTACGAAGACGGGCACGAGGCCATTTTGCAGTGTGGGATTGACCGTGGTTGGAAAGCTCGTTGCCGGGACTATCACTTCGTCGCCCGGCCGGAGATGGTTTTCCAGCTTCAGTGACATCAGAGTCGTCATGGCCACGAGGTTGGCCGAAGAACCAGAATTGACCGGGAGGACTTCGCGGACCCCCAGGAAACTGCCAAGCTGCTGTTCGAACTGCTCGGCGTATGGTCCGGCGGTCAACCAGAAGTCGAGTACGGCGCTGACCATGTGCTGCATTTCCTGCTCATCAAATACACGACCGGCGTAATGAACGGCAGTTTTGCCTTCTTCAAACGGCCGTGTTTCGTGTACTCTCTGGTAGTATTCAGCAACCTGCGCCAGTATCGACTGGCGCAGTTCTTCAGACTCATTCATATTCCAGACTATCCAACAATCCTGGTCACAGGGTAAAATGAGTGCCCAGAAATCGACTGACTATTATAGCACAGCCGCCTTTAGTACCAAGTTGGGCGCCGCTGACAGCCCAACGCTTAGGCTGCGCTTATTCGATTCTGCGCAGCCTATGGCTGTGGGTAGGCCGGCGGTGACGGTACTGCTCCTGGATAAGAAGGTTCGCCCGTCGCTGTCCCCTGCGGCGAAGCGGGCGTCACTGTCGGCGGCGCAGCCTCTGTCTGTGAAGCCGTTGTCGCAGCAGTCACAGTTGAACTGGGGGTTGGTTCCGCTGTGTGGGTAGGCGCAAGGGTTGGCGTTGCCCGCGTCGCAGTACTCATCACAGTATTAGTAGGCCATACAGGAGACGTGGCAGTCGGCATGATTCCAGGATGCCAGCCGGGCGGCGGCTTCTGTGGCGGGGGACCAGGCATCGCAGACTGGGGTTTTATGGGCAAAGGCGGCACAAAAATCTTGCGAGCTGGAACAACGAGCGCATCTTCGAGGCAGTTAGCCTGCAGCAGCATCCCCACCGTAATGTTCCGTTTTCGCGCAATGGATTCCAAAGTCTCACCGGGTTGAACAGTACGGTGGACCCAATCGGGCGGGACGCCGCAGGCAATTTCAGCGGGTAGGGTTGGCGTCAACAAGGGCACATAGATGATTTGCCCTGGCTGTGGTTCTTGCGATTCATCCAGGCAGCTGCCCTGAGAAAGTGCTTCAACAGAAATGCCATAGCGCGCCGCAAGTGCGGCCCATGTGTCGCCCTCTTGGACCGCGTACGGTATCCAGCCGTCTGCTGGGGCTGTGCAGGGTGGCACCGGCGTCGGGTCAGAGGTGGCCGCTGTGGTTGCCTCATCTGGCGCACTAAGCGTTGGCGGCGCTAGAGTAGGCGTGCTGCCAGCTGAATCACCACCGCTGATAACAACGACCGTCAGATCGCCTGCAGCCAGCGTCGCATCCACATCGACGACGGGCAGTGTCGGCTGGGGCAGCAGCGCGCGCTGCTGCAGCGTGTCAAGCTGGGCCAGCAGCAGGGCCATGCCAACAGTGAAAGCGATTCCCAATGCGATCAGCAAGAATATGATCCAGGGGGGGAGGGCGGTATCGTTATCCATTACGCAGACGGATCGGGATCAGATGCCGTGTTCTCTTCAACCTCTGGCTCAACAGCCTGATTCTCCTCCGGCTGTGGTGATTCAGGAAGAGACTGTACTGCTCGCAGCGCCGCCGCCAGATAACGCGCCTGCTTCTGGGCGGCGGCGGCATTTGCCTCAGCATGCCGCCGCTTCTGCTCAGCTTCGTTCAATTCCGCGCGCAGGGTAGCCAACTGCTGCTCGAGATCTTGCACCCTAATATTGTCCATGATGATCGCCGCCGGAACGGCCGCAGCGGCGGCAGGCGGCATCAACGGCACGTCGGGCTCCACCGAAGGCGGTTGATTCTGGCTGTTGAGCAGCGCCTGGGTGATGAAATGCGCCAATCCTGGCACAAGATTTTGCGCTTCTTCCGGCCACTGATCCGCGTTTTCCGGAGCAGGCAGGACCAGCAGCCCAATCTTGTCGCCATTGCTGCCAAGCGGATAAATGAGCAAGGAAGCGGACGGCTCAATAGCGACAGCTTCGAAGAATCCGTAGAGCTGCCGTGAGCCCAGGCCATTGCGCAGCAGCTGCGTAGAACCATCCTGACCCAGCGCTGTAACAAGCGTGGCATGTTCAGTGAGCATCAATTCCTGATTCGCGATCTCGCCCGGACCCTGCTCCGGCTGCATGATATGGAAATCAACGATATTGCTATCCTCAGGATTGATCAGGCCGATAGCTGAAAAAGAGGTATTGAACATCTGGTTAGCCATCTGCAGCGAATAGGCGAGCCGGCGGGGCGGCTGCTGCGTGGCAATGACCTGGGCGGCTTGATCAAGCGATCCCCCGAATTTCTGAACCGAATCCTGAAATCTTGATTCCGATGTCAGAAGGGGCGTCATTGCATAGGTGTAGGCATAGACCGCCCACAGTGGAATGGCGATCAGAGTCCCCAATCGAATCCAGTAGGCGACGTTGGTATCGGTGGGGATGAATTCGGGGTAGTTCCACAGGTGAATAATCGTGCTGACCAGTAGCGCGCCAACGATGATTGGCGGCAAGGCTCCCAGCGAACGGCCGTAGAACAGCAGATATCCAAACCCGACGGCCAGGCTGGCGATCTGCATCATCGTCCAAATGGAGGCCTGGGTCGTTCCGTGAAAGGCGGTTTCGCCGCTGGCTATCTGGTTCTGCCATTCCTGGGCGAAGAAAAGGTACATCACGCCTGTCAAAACAAGCAGTCCTATCAGAAGAATATCCAGCGCGCGGGGATGGCGTTTCATGCTTGGGATCAATGCCCAAAGAAGCAGGAGGATACTCGCAGTGTTGATCGCTTGTTCTAAAGGGGGCAGTATACCGGCCGCGGCGGCCGGGTCGCGGTTAAGCAATAAGCCGGCGGCTAGCAGGATAAGGCGGCCGATGAAGATCGCGCCGGCCGCCCAACTCATATTGCGGGCATATTCGTCTTCAGGCTGGCGGTGCCAACGCGAATAGGAAATGGCAAAGACCACCTGCAAAGCGAACAGCGTGATGATATGGTAGATAAAGCTGCCTGGCGGTTCGCTCAGCAGTTGTATGATTTGCCTGATCAAATCCATGCGGTCTTTACCAATCGGGCCGGCAAGATATTGACGCCAACCCTCTTGATTCTGAGCATAGCATAATCACAGGTGCCCGGCTATGAACGAGTAGTTAAAGTGCTCCCTACGCCACGACGACGCCAGTCAAGTCCCGATCGGCCAGCGGATACTGCGGATCAAGATCGTTCAGTGTATCCACGATCACCCGTTCAATGGCCAGGTTGCGGTACCAGTTTTGGTTGGCCGGGATAACGTACCAGGGCGCGTAGGCTGTTGATGTTTGTGCCATCATTTCTTCATAGGCGGCCATGTAGGCATCCCATTGTTTCCGTTTTTCCAAATCTTCGAATGAGAATTTCCAATTCTTGGCCCGGATGTCGACCCGTTCCTGGAAGCGTTCCCGCTGCTCCTCGCGATCGATATGCAGGTAGAATTTGAGTATCGTTGTATTGGAATCGGCCAATAACCTCTCGAAGCTGTTGATATGGTCGTAGCGTGGACGCCAAACAGATTCTGGGACTAGATTGTCCACACGAACAATAAGGACATCTTCGTAGTGTGAGCGATTGAATATGCTGATCATACCCCGCGCTGGAGCGTGGGGATGAATGCGCCACAAGAAATCATGCGCCAATTCCAACCTTGTCGGACCCTTGAACGATGACACGCGGACGCCTTGTGGATTGACGCCCTGAGTAATCGCCCGAATTGTGCCATCTTTCCCTCCTGCATCCATGGCTTGGAAAACCAGCAGCATCTGATGCTTGTCTTCCGCGTACAGGCGGGCCTGCAGGTCGCGAAATTCCTTGCGCAGCTTCTTAAATTCCTTTTCGGCTTGCTTTCGATTGTCGTGAAAATCCTTGCCATCCGCCGAAATATCAGCAAGATTGACTTTCTGACCAGGTGCCACTTTGTGCGTATCGCTCATGTTGTCCTCCAAACGATTGTCTTTTGAGTCAGGATAGTCCTGTCCCCACTTATTCAAATTGAGGCAGATAGCCGGAGAATGCGCGAAGATAATCGTCCAGGATCGCTTCGGCTCTGCGGATGTCGTTGATCATTGGATCCAGCAGCAGCGTTTGCAGCGCAAGCTGCTTGTTCCCCGAAACGGCAGTTTCCACAACAAGCTCAACCAGCGCGGCTTCTCGGCGCAGCAGTTCACCAATCGGCGCCGGCAGCTCGCCTATGCTCACGCCCTCGATTCCGCTGGCGCTCACCGTGCCGGGGATTTCAACGATTGTTTCCGGGGGTAGATTGGCAATAGCGCCATGATTGGGGATGTTTATCGCCTCATCATGGAAGGTTTCACCAGAGACCATCGCGCCCATGATCTCGGCGGAGCCTTCACTTTTCGCTTCGCGTAGACCGTCGATATTGCTGCGCCCTGTGGCGAAATCCACCAACATACTGTGCAGCAGCTGGCGCACAAGGTCTTGCTCTCCCCACTTATAGAGAGCGATATGGTAATATTCCCACGGTTTGCTGAGCGGATCATGCGCCCACGGTAGATACTCGACGAGATGCGTATCTCCGGGAAGGGGCAGGAACCCGAAACTTTTCAACAGGTGCAGCGAGAAAGGCTCGAGGGTAGGCGGCGCGGTTGAAGCTGCCGCTCTCAGCTGCGGATAGAGATCCTCACCGGTCACTTTGTCGCGGACATCCCAGAGCCAGATGAAATGATTCAGCCCGGCAGATGTCATTTCGACATGTCGTCTGCCAGCCGCCGATAAAGCGCGAATACTCAGTATATTGTCTGGCCCGGAATGCAGTGTAATGCCGGCGGGCACATCGATGTTAAAACGTTCATGAAGTAGACAGGCCACCAGTGCGTAGCCGACATCGATTTGGTGACACTTGCCGGCAACCTTGATATCCGTGTAACGACTGATCGCACGCGTGAGGCGCGGCAGCGGATTGCTGAAATTGATCAGCCAGGCGTCGGGGCAGAGACGTTCCATATCCTTGGCCATAGGCAGGATTTGCGCTATTTGGCGGCAGGCGTGCATCAGACCGCCCGGGCCGCCATTCTCGCCATACGGTTGGCGCAGCCCATGCTTCAGCGGTATTTCCCAGTCCATTTCCCACAAGGCTTCTCTCGGAGGTACTTCCGTGGCGATGATCACAAAATCGGAGTCAGCCAATACGGCCGTTCTCTCCGTATCGGTGACTACCGTCATGCCGGCATCCCACGCGTCGCTCATCCGTCTTGTGGCCTGTGCGACGAGCTCAAGCGAAGCTTCGTTCAGATCGACAAGTGCCAGCTCGCTTCCTCGCAGTCGGCCGTCGCCAACAACAGTCGCCAGAGTAGACAGGCCAAACTCGGAGCTGCCCGCGCCAATCACAGTGATCTTTGGTGCATGTTTCATAGGCCGATAGTTCCTGAGGGAAGAGTCACTCTCTCCACACAAATAGTAAGCGCAAAAGGAAGGTCGTAGGGCAATCTTACTAGAAGCGAGCGACCTCAGCAAAATCGATTTTCCTCATACGAAAATATCAGTATACTAAGTGGCGTCAACCGACGAAGTCCTAACACACATCCAAAAGTCACAATTCACAAATCATCATTCTTGGGAGGTTTAGAATGGCCAAAGAGAAAGAAATGGTCGGAGAAGTCTATTACCCGTCGCCCGAAGTTGTCGATCAGGCGCATATCAGTGATTACGATGCAGTCAATGAGGCCGCGCTCAACGATCTGCCCGGTTTCTGGGGCCAAATAGCTGCTGAAAACTACGAATGGTTCGAGCCCTGGGAAACAGTCCTGGATGAGCATAATGCGCCATTCTACAAATGGTTTGTGGGTGCCAAGGTCAACATCGCGCACAATGCGCTCGATAGGCATATGCGCACAAGTACCCGCAATAAGGCGGCGCTGATTTTCGAAGGGGAGCCGGGTGACAGCCGCACCTACACGTACCAGCAGTTGAATTATGAGGTATGTAAGTTCGCCAGCGTGCTGCGTTCGCTGGGTGTGAACAAGGGAGACCGTGTCACGATCTATATGGGCCGGATTCCAGAACTGATGATCGCGATGCTTGCCTGTGCCAAGATCGGCGCCATGCATTCTGTTGTGTACGGAGGTTTTTCCACCGAGGCGCTGCTTGACCGGATCAACGACAGCGAGTCCAAAGTGTTGGTTACCTGTGATGGCGCCTGGCTTAGAGGCAGCATCATAAAGCTCAAAGAGATTGCCAACGAAGCGGTGGCTCGTGCGGGCACGATTCAGAGTGTCGTCTGTGTGAAGCGCACCGGCCAGGATGTCGAAATGGTTCCCGACCGCGACCATTGGTACCATGACTTAATGGCCCTGCCAATCGCAGATCCGCGGGCGCACACGGAGGTCATGGATGCTGAGGATCCGCTCTTCATTCTCTACACGTCAGGCACCACCGGGAAACCGAAGGCGATTTTGCATACGCACGGCGGATACATGGTCGGCACTTCGACGACCTTGAAGTGGGTGTTTGATCTCAAGCCAGAAGATGTCTGGTGGTGTGCGGCTGATCCCGGTTGGATCACCGGGCACAGCTATATCGTCTACGCGCCGCTCGTTCTCGGCGCAACCAGTTTTATGTATGAAGGGGCGCCCACGCATCCCTATCCGGATCGCTGGTGGTCGATGATTGCCAAGTACGGCGTGACGATCCTGTATACAGCTCCCACGGCGATTCGCGGCCTGATGCGCTTTGGCGAAAGCTGGCCTAACCGTCATGATCTGTCAAGCCTGCGGCTTCTTGGCTCTGTCGGCGAACCGATCAATCCCGAAGCGTGGAAGTGGTACCATCGCGTCATTGGTCATGAGCGCTGCCCGATCATGGACACTTGGTGGCAGACAGAGACCGGTAATTTCATGATTACGCCCTTGCCCTGTGTGCCGCTCAAACCTGGATCCGGTACCAGGGGATTTCCCGGCGTTGAAGTTGACGTGGTCGACGAAGCTGGTGTATCAGTCGCAGACAACGAAGAAGGATATCTCGTTATTAAGAGACCCTGGCCGGCGATGCTGCGCACAATTCTTGGCGATCCTGACCGCTACGTCCAGCAGTATTGGAGTCGTTTTGAGGAACAAGGTTGGTACTTGCCTGGCGACAGTGCGCGTCGAGATGAAGATGGCTATATATGGATAATCGGCCGTATTGATGATGTCATCAAGGTGTCGGGTTACCGGTTGGGGACGGCCGAAGTCGAGAGCGCGCTGGTCAGCCATCCGGCGGTGGCCGAAGCTGCCGTCATTGGCGTGCCGGACGAACTGCGGGGCAACATCATCCGCGCCTACTGCATTCTGCGTCAAGGATTTGAGCCGAGCGAGCAGCTGTCAATGGCGCTGCGCGATCATGTCGGCCATGACCTGGGTCCAATCGCCAAGCCCACCACGGTAGAATTTGTCGAAGGACTGCCCAAGACCAGATCAGGCAAGATTATGCGCCGAATTCTGAAGGCGCGTGCCTTGGGAGAGGATGAAGGCGATCTCTCTACCCTAGCTGATTAGGTCTGCAGGTGAATACGAAAAAAGCCGGAAATGCCTTGCGCATCTCCGGCTTTTTGTTTTCTCAGGTGATTTAGCCCATATTGGCAGAGCGCCACCAACGATAATACTTGTTGCGCAGTTCTTCGCGCGGGGGTAAGGGGAAGAAAGCGAGTTCGTCCGTATTGCCAATAAAGATGCCGCTTTCTATCATCCGGTAGGGATATTCAACCGTATGCACGCGATCAACCATCTTCGTATGCACCGTCTTTGCCGCCGAATTGACTGAAACGAGCGATTCCCTCAAGTGAGGAAGTCCATCGTACGGCAAATCCCCGACGGCGCCGAACTCCGGATCCTTGGCCAGATTTCCCAGACGCAGTTCAACGAAACATATGGCCGGAAGGTGAATTGATTTTGTAGGATCCTGCGTCAGGAAGCGATACATCTCCACGGGCGCCAACGTGCTCACAACCAGCGGGTTCTTAGGAGCAATTTCCTGGTACATATAGAGGCCCTCGTCATGCGAGGGGTAGTCGTAGCTCCGCTTCAAGGGCAGTGTCTCGCCAAACCTTGTGACTAGGTAAAGCGTATCGATATCGGTTAGCGCAATATGCTCGAGGACGCGATAGGTCGAGATGTAAACCGACTTCTTGGGCTCGCCACTCACATGGGGCACGCAGCGTTCGATTCCTTCATCGATGTTGAAAAACTCATCCCGATAATCCGGGTCCAATTCGAAGAACATTGCCTGCCCTCTGGTTTTCTTGCTGTAGCCTACCGAGTAGTAGGTGCCGAATTCTTCTGGCGGCAGCATCGAAGCGATCAGCGCTTCAGGTATCAGAGAAACATACAGATGTACGGTCATGTTGAAAAATCTCCTTTTTTCCAGGATATCATAATGACCAGAATATGGCACAAATTGTTACCAGAATGCAACGGTTTTCCAAAGTGCGCCTTAAGACGATAGAGAAAGTACAGACTTGGCATTTTCATTCAGCTGTACACGTGCTAACATCAAATCGCCATCTTGTTGCACTGCTGGCGTTGGTAGAACAAGATGTGAAGCACCAATGAACCTTTCAGCTAAACGATCAACAACGATAGTTCTCTCACTCCTCCTGCTGCTCATCCCGTTAGGCTTGATAGGATTCTGGGGCAACCATTTCGCCGACGAAGTCTATGGCATTTTGCGCCAGGCAAGGAATATGGCGGCGGGGAGTATGTGGATTCAAGCCCTGGCCGATGATTCATCAGCCGAAGGCTCGGCTTCGCTGCTCTTCAGCGTGGTGGTTGGGCTGTTTGGCCGTCTTGGTCTTGGATTTACGCGGGCCGCGGCCATTTTGAGCGCTCTAGGGTGGAGCGCAGCTGCTTTCGCGTTTCTGGCAATAGGAAGGCGCATCAATCGATCTGCTGGATCGGCGGTAGCAGCCCTGCTGCTTTGTTCTGGCCCTTTCATCATCGCCTCCATAGGAAATTCTTATTCTTGGGTAATTGCTCTGGCGTGGTGGAGTGTTGTATTCCTGCTTAACAGGCGGCCCTTTGTGGCAGCCCTAGCCATCACAGCCGCTATTTTGCTGGTACTGCCTGCACCGGTCGGCATCCCTGCTTTGCAGTTATCTCTGGCGAGGGCGTTCGCCTGGTCGATTATGCTATTTCTTGTTGGCATTAGCGCCGAGTTTTTTGGAGGGTGGTTGGCGGCCAATGGAACTTCAACATTGAATAAGGATCAATTGGTCAATCTTTCTTTGTCGGCTGCTTTTCTGTTGGTAGGCGGCTATCAGCTCTTCGCGCTCATCGATCTTTTTCAAATGAGACCGCAAGCTAGATGGGAAATTGAAAACGACATCGCCTCCTGGCTGCAAATGAATACGCCCGTCGATGCTGTGATTGGGTCAAGTAAGAAGGTAGGCTACCTGGCCAACCGCCAGGTGGCTGCTCCGGAACCTTTGGCTACACGCGCACTGCCGGACGAGGCGCGGGATCGGCTGCTGGAACAACCCGTCGACTATCTTGTTTCCGACGATAGCTTGCCGTGGCAGTTGTTGGCCAATTCGCGCTGGTTCCGACTCAACTATCGAGCGACGGCCGAGTTCGATTCGCCCTATGTCGCGGAAGGACCTTTTACGATCTGGCACTACCAACCACCGCCACCAGCGCTTGGTGCAGCCTACCCGCTGAATGCGCGTATTCCCGACCGGCTGCGTATTCTCGGTTATCAAGTCAACCAGGAAGAACTGGCGTCTGAAAACAAGGCGGATGTCACGCTGTATTTAGAAGCAGCCGCTGCGGCAGAGTCAAGCGCACCATTTTCGGCAAAGATACGCATGCTGTCACCCATGGATTCTAATACGCTGGCCGAATGGGATTATGTGCTGCCCAGCAGCAGTGAGCAGGCGGCCTGGCTGCCGGGAGCTTCCATCAGCGAGCAGCTTTCCCTAACTTCTCTGCTCGACCTCGAACCGGGGGCGTATCCGCTAAATATTTCTCTTAGAGATTTGGAATCAGACGAATTTTTGCCGATATCTCTGGACAATGATTTGAAACGCCTTGATCGTATACAAGTTGGTTATGTGCTGGTTCCAGCGGCAGTTGATCTGACTGGTATTGAGACCCGTGAAGTACTCTTTGCCAACAAGGTAAAACTGCTGGGATTTACTTCTTCAGATTTCAAACCCGGCGAGGCTCTTGAGGTTTCTTTGTATTGGCAGCCTGTTGGCCCGCTCGAAGACAACTACGTGGTTTTTAGCCATATCCTGGATAGTACAGGCCAGCTGGTGGCGAGCCATGACAGTATTCCTGATAACGGCCGTTTCCCTACGCATTCCTGGCTGCCTGGGGAGACGATCGTTGATTCTCACCTGATCCAACTACCCGCCGACCTGCCTGCGGGAGAGTATCAGGTCCGGGTAGGACTGTATATACCTGAAACTGGGGAAAGATTGGCGATTACCGCCGGAGATGAAGCGGTTTCCGCGCAGGATTCATTCCTGTTGACTTCCGTATCAATCCCTTAATCGGAAGTAATAGGCGGTAGTCCAAAGGTGCTGCGCTGCACGGCGTTATTTTCGCTCCATAAATCAATAGCAATATCATCGCGCCAGTCATCAAGCGGTCCAGGAGCCAACAGCAGGAGATTGTCGCGTGGTCCAAGATTGAACCAGGGATCCGTAGTCGTATCCAGTAGTTCGTGGCCAACGTGAAGTACAAGAACACCGTCTTGCCAACCGTCTTCGACAACGCTGCCTGAGTTTTGATTTGCCGTCGGGGCAATGATGCGGATTGTGGTGCCCGCGGCCAAATTTCCCAGCAGTGGATCATCAGCGAATATGATTGATCCTTCATCGGTTGCCGCAATGCTGTCATTATCAGTCAGGCGCCAGCCGCGCAAATCGAGACCGCCCTCCTTGTTCACCCGCAGTTCAAACCAGTCACCTTGAATCTCTTGTTCACCAGCCTGCTCATCGTCAGCGTGATAGGATTCAATGGTCACATCACCGACGCGCGGCGTGCCAGGGGATAGCGGTTCAAAACGGGGGACTAGAGCCGTGTCACCACCCACGCGCAGCGCCGCAGTGCCGTCCTCATTATTTGTCAGGCCGGGCACCTCCTCCCAGCCAACAAACTGGTACCCAACCATCGGAACCCCGCGCAAGCTTATTTCGGAGTCCTGGAAATAGATGCCGGACCAGGGCAATTCTTGTGGTTCCATGTCATTGACGACCACCCAACCAGGAACCCCGGCAGCCTGAAATGTGATTTGTGAGGCGCCCGCCAGCCCCAGACTATCGATGAAGTGTTGGCGCATCAGATCTGGTCGCTGCGCGGCATAGTCGTAGATATGGTTAAGCGTATCATCCCAGTTCCTAGAAATGTCCCAGCGATTCTTCTCAATTTGGATATCCTGATCATACAGTTCAACCAGTTCATCCAAGTCTCTCTGCACGCTGGCTGTACTCAAAGAGGTGTTGAGTAGGTCGGCAGCCCGGGTGATGAAAAGGTTGTGAAATTCGGGATTGGCCAGCAGCTTGTTAATGAACATCTCCATGGGTTTGCCATAACGATGCGTAGCTTCAAGGACATGTTGAACCATTTGCCGGTCTGCCAGATCAAAAGCTCTGTCGCTGTCCCAGACGATCCATTCCCAGCGGCCACCCGGCGTTCGCGGCCGAAACTGGTGAACGTTGTGATGCGGCCAGTCGGTATTGCCGGCGTACATTTCCAGGATGTAATAATTGACGAAGTTCTCGAGATCGATCTGGGTTTTTAGATAGTCGTAGTTTTGCGGGTCGGATAAGTCATTATCCTCCACAAACGCCATGAATTGCTGCCAATGCACCAGATCAACAGCCCGTTGCTCTGCAGATTGTCGCGAAGGAATGTTTGGCGTGTCGCTCAGGTCGGCCGAAGGAATCCCGTAATTCTGGCTGAGGAATCGTTGATCTATCGGTTCGCGAATGTTATAGATGCCCCATGGCTCCCCGTTGATGAACAGCAGCGCAGGTTGGCTGCGTGATGAATAAACACCTGTTTCTTCGGCCAGGCGATCGGTCAATGGATTTCTGAACAGGCGCAAATCCTTCGAACTATTGTGCAGTATCAGGCGGTCAAATGCCGTTTGCCCTTCCTGACCAAAGAGCGGGTACTCTAGTTTTTTGGGGCCGTAGTCGTCACGAAAATACAGTCTGAGAGATTTCTTGTCAGAAAACCAACGGCTTAATTCGCCGTGGACGCGTAGTCCGGCGCCAAGTTGAAAGGCGGGCTCCCCTTCGGCGGTGACATAGGTTATTGAGACAGGCCGTTCTGATTCTCTTCCCCGTTCTAAATAGTTGGCGAAAATGCCGTCCTCTTCATCCCACAGGTGATCTGGATCAGTGATGATTGATAATTTGGGCAGTTTTGTTTCCAGGTTCATGAAGTAGGTAGCGCTGCGAACGGGGCCGGTTGTGCCATCGGGCAGCGCAGCCAACGCACGAACGATGACGACTTGCGGCGGATCGGCGGCAAGTGCGAGCGGAGATGTAACCAACGGGTCGCTTGCGGGATCGGGGATTCGGCCGTCTAGCGTGAAATACACCCGGGCATCAGGATGTGAGGTGCTGATTTGCAGATTGATAGCTTGATCATACTCGCCGGGTGGGTGCGAAAAAGTCGTATCTACGGAAATTGGGGCAGTCGCCTTCGCTTCCTGGTCCAACCACAACAAGACCGCGACAACGGCGACGGCGATTACGCCTATGACCAAGAAACCGATGGCTCTTTTACTGGCGACCCAATTCATATATCTTCTACCCGGGTCTGTGATTCTTCCTCAACCCGCAGTGCAAAAAATGCGACTTAATAACTGAAACGTTTTCCGTGGCCGGGCCAGCTCCCGCGGCTTGCCTTACGGCGAGACGATTTATCTGAAAACCTTTTCCAATATGGTTGCCATCTCGACCAGGGCAACGAACGCCCTGGCATACCTGGCAGCCGGCGCGCCGTCTACAATATCCTGGTCGAAGGTAATGATTGGCGCGAGGCAGTCTCTCACACGCAAGTCAGATCACCCTAGCTTTATGCTGGTGCACAACCATCATCTAGAACGATATCTAATTGTAGTGAAAGGACCAAATTGTTTGTGGAAGATCTCAGGTCAACCAGACATAAGGGATCTATCTTTTCGACTTTGTAAAAGCCCTGAACAGAATGCCGTCAAACTACGGCGGCGAGAGCTGCTGGAGCCTAGACTGTCGCCGATTCCGTTTGGACCGCGGTCGCTACGTCCCGCTTCGAGCGAGTGATGGCCCACCATAACAGTGCCAGGAGAAGAATCTCGACAACAATCCAGCCAATGCTGAATCCTTTGTACTGGACGATTATCGGCGCGATAATAAGGCTGACAAGATTGACGACCTTTATCATTGGGTTCAATGCTGGTCCGGCCGTGTCTTTCAGCGGGTCGCCCACAGTATCGCCAACGACGCTCGCCTTGTGGCGTTCTGAGCCCTTCCCGGTATTAGCTGCCAGGTCGCTCGGCTCATCTTCGATGATCTTCTTCGCATTGTCCCAGGCGCCGCCGGAAGTAGTCATGAAAACTGCCAGCAGTTGTCCTGTTACAATGATGCCGGCCTGAAACCCGCCCAGCGCTTCAACGCGAAGCAGCATGCCGATCAGGATGGGCGTGAATACTGCCAGGATTGCCAGAGGAATCAGATCCCGCTGAGCTGCCATTGTTGAGATTTCTACGGCGCGCGTGTAATCTGGCTTGACGGTGCCTTCCAGGATGCCCGGAATGCGGAACTGTCTGCGCACTTCATTGACCATTTGCGTGGCTGCCCGGCTGACAGCTCTGATTGAGAGCGACGAAAACATCCAGGGAAGCGCACCGCCGAGAAGGATGCCGATGAAGACAACCGGATTAGAGATGCGGATACCGGAGACAAGTGCCTCCGGATCGATCTTGTTCACATCGGTGATGTAGGCGCCGAATAGGGAGACTGCGGCGATGACGGCCGAACCAATCGCGATCCCCTTGGTGATTGCCTTGGTCGTGTTGCCGACTGAGTCTAGATCAGCCATGATTTGGCGCGCGTCGTCATCAAGTCCCACCATTTCGCCAATGCCGTTCGCATTATCAGCAATGGGTCCGAAAGAATCCATAGCAACGTTGTTTCCGGTTAGGGTGAGCATGCCTATGCCGGTCAACGCTACGCCATACAGGATGAACGTCAGCTGGGCTGCGCCAATAGTGAGCGCACTGCCGCTTTCTACAAACTGCTCGACGGCAACGCCGGAATAGATCAATACGGCGGCACCGATGGTCGCCGCGATGACGACAACATTCCAAACGCTTGATTCATACCCTTCTGATAGGCCGGATAGGATGGTTGTCGCCGGTCCCCCACCGGTACTTCTAACGATATCCTTCACCGGTTTGCCATGGCTGCCAGTGAAATAGTCCGTGAGCCGATCGATGACGATCGCCAGGGAGACGCCAACGGCCGTCGACAGAAATGGGCGCCACCATCCGCCAGGCACATCACGCATATAGAAGAAGGCGACAATCCCAAACAGAATGACCGATATGGCCGCAGACGTCAGAAAACCGGCGAAGATTGCCCGCATCGCGTCGCCGCGCTCGTTGGAGTCTCCGCGGACCAGATAGGTGCCGACGATGGATGAAAGGACGCCGATGCCGCGCACCAGCAGCGGAAACAGAATCCATTGAACGTCACCGGTAATGGCGGCGAGTGCGATGCCAAGGATTAGCGCCGAAACAATCGTCACTTCATAGGATTCAAAAATATCGGCGGCCATACCGGCACAGTCGCCCACATTGTCGCCGACGAGATCGGCGATAACCGCCGCATTTCGCGGATCATCTTCCGGTAGATCCTCTTCGATCTTGCCCACAAGATCGGCGCCGACGTCCGCCGCTTTCGTGAAGATGCCCCCGCCAACGCGCATGAACAACGCGATTAAAGTGGCGCCAAAGCCAAATCCCAATAGTACATCTGGCGCTGCGCCGGCGAATACCATAAAGATCACCGTGCCCCCGAACAGGCCGAGGCCATCGGTCAGCATGCCCGTGATCGTCCCCGATCGGTAGGCGATGCGCAGCGCATCCTTGAAGCTGGTGCGTGCTGCTGCCGCGACGCGAACATTTCCCTGCACGGCCATGCGCATGCCAATCTGGCCAACCGCCAATGAGAATGTTGCCCCCATCACGAAGGCAATCGCGCGGCCGAGGCCAATGATCAGGCGCACCGTGTCATCACTATAGCCCTCAAAACGGTGCATTGCTTCTTCTGTTGGGGGAACAATATAGACGCTGAGAAACAGCAGAATAGTTAAGATGGCGATAAAGGGTAAGATGGTTCGCAGCTGACGGTTGAGGTAGGCATCCGCTCCCTCGCGAATTGCTTCCCAGACCAGCTGCATTTCAGCGCTGCCTTTGTCCTCTCGCAGAATTTGATTCCTCAGGTAAAGGGCATAGGCCAGTCCAAGAATCGAAACGCCTAGTACAGCCCACATTGCAGCAATCTCGAACGTTGTCAGGTCCAGAGTACTCATGCCTACACATCTCCTTCGCAGAATACCAAACAGCAAACAAACAGCTCCTAGAGAGCCGTGGTTGCGTCACCTGACTTTGCACAAGCTGGTCGTCTGCCGCGACTCACGACATAATTGTGCAATATTTCTCAATAATGTTCAAGATGTTTGTGCACAATGTACCAAGAAGATCGCCGCCGATTTCCAAACTGGTACGGTTTTCGTTTTGACACCATCTGTCACGTTCGTTACAATCCAGAGCTGTCATTCCCCTATTTGCAGTTTGACGATGATAGTGAGTGCGCAATTTGTGAGGTACTGCGCAGCTTTATCGGAATATCTGTCGACATGAATCACTGACCCAAAAAGAGAAGGACGGACTTTCTTTATGGAAATCGCATACAACTTTGCACAAGCTACGGAAACAGGACGAATTGGTTTGCCGATGCTCTGGTGGCTCGGGCCTCTGACAGCCGTCATTGCCTTGTTTTTTGCCTACTACTTCTATCGACAAGTCATGAAGGAAAGCGAAGGTTCCGAGCGCATGATCGAGATCGCCGATGCGGTTCGTGACGGCGCCAGCGCCTATCTGCGCAGGCAGTATCGCGTGGTTGCAATCGTCTTCGGGGCTCTATTCATTCTGTTTCTGATTATGGCATTTCTGAATTTGCAGAACCCGGTCGTGCCCTTCGCATTTCTGACCGGTGGATTCTTTTCAGCGCTCTGCGGCTACTTTGGAATGAAAGCGGCGACCAATGCATCGGCTCGAACCGCCAACGCCGCGAGCACCAGTCTCAACGGCGGTCTGCAGATTGCTTTGAAAGCGGGTGCGGTTATGGGCCTCGTCGTAGTGGGGTTTGCCCTGCTTGATATCACGGTCTGGTTCCTGCTCCTCTATTTTGGCTCAGCTGCATTTATGCCGAACAGTTCGATGGGATCTGCTGTAAATCCCTTGCCGCTCATTACTGCGGTTATGCTCAGCTTCGGTATGGGCGCTTCGACGCAGGCATTATTCGCCAGGGTCGGCGGCGGCATATTTACCAAAGCAGCCGATGTCGGCGCCGATCTGGTTGGTAAGATTGAGGCAGGTATTCCCGAGGATGATCCACGAAACCCGGCCACGATCGCTGACAACGTTGGTGACAATGTCGGCGATGTCGCCGGAATGGGCGCCGACCTGTATGAATCATACGCGGGTTCGATTCTGGCCACGTCCGCCCTTGGAGTCGCTGCAGTCGCCGCCGCGGGCATTGGTTTCTTGGGCGAAGCTACGGTAATCGAAATGCAGCTGCGTTTCATCTCCGCCCCGATCGTGATTGCCTCTCTTGGCGTTGTCTTGTCCATCCTGGGTGTTTACATGGTGCGCGCCGATGAAGATGCCAGCCAGGAACAACTGATCAATGCGCTTGGCCGCGGTCTCTATGGGAGTTCAATTGGCATCGCCGTTCTGGCTATCCCTTTACTCTATTTCTTGGCGCTGCCCAATTGGATCGCCGTCTGGGTTGCCATCATTACCGGCCTGGTCGTTGGCATCATTATCGGCAAGGCGACTGAGTATTATACGTCGCATGCTTTTGGTCCGACGCGTGGCATCGCCGCGCAGGCGGAGGTCAGCTCTGCGACTACGATCATTGAAGGTATGGCGGTTGGAATGGAATCAGGTGCGATACCGGTAGTTGCCGTGGGCATCGGCATCATTGTTGCGTTTTTCACACTGGGCGGTCCTGACAACATCATGATGGGCCTCTATGGCGTCGGCATTGCGGCGGTCGGGATGCTTTCTACATTGGGATTTACATTGGCGACGGACGCCTACGGTCCAATTGCCGACAATGCCGGCGGTAACGCTGAAATGGCCGAACTTGGCTCTGACGTGCGCAACCGTACCGATTCTCTTGACGCGGTCGGTAACACGACGGCAGCGATCGGCAAAGGGTTCGCCATCGGTTCGGCAGCCTTGACTTCGTTGGCGTTGTTGGCAGCCTACCTGGAAGAGATTCGCCTCGTCTTAGGCGAACTGCAGGGTCAGGAGACGCTTGAAATCGCCGGCAGGACGGTCAGTGTGGCTGAGATGACCGTCGTCGATTTTGCTGCGTACTTCAATCTGTCATTGATGAACCCGTTCATCCTGATCGGGCTTTTCGCCGGATCGGCTACTGCTTTCTACTTCTCGGCGAAGACGATGCGTGCTGTCGGCCGTGCTGCTGGTGACATGGTTGAGGAGGTCCGCCGTCAGTTCAGGGAAGACCCCGGCATCCTGGCCGGCACCTCAAAACCGGACTACGCACGCTGTGTAGAAATCAGTACAGTTAGCGCCCAGCGCGAGATGACCGTTCCGGCCGTTATCGCCATAGCGGTTCCCGTGGTCATCGGCGTCTTGTTTGGCGTGGCCGGTGTACTTGGTCTTTTGGCCGGTGGACTGGCGACGGGCTTCTTGCTGGCCATGATGATGTCGAATTCGGGCGGCGCCTGGGATAATGCGAAAAAGTTCATTGAAGAAGGGCATTATGGCGGCAAGGGCTCTGAGGCGCACAAGGCGTCAATCGTAGGCGATACCGTTGGTGACCCTTTCAAGGATACATCCGGTCCTGCCCTGAACATATTGATCAAACTGATGTCGATGGTTTCTGTTGTTTTTGCTGGTCTGATCGTCTTCTTCGATAACGGGCTGGGATTGTTAAGCGCGTTGTTTGGCTAATATGTGTGGTCGATGACGACGATACTGCTGCACACGCCGGCCCTCAGTCATACGAAGGAACATCACCCCGAGAATCGCGCTCGACTTGCCGGCACCCTGCCGGCACTCGAGCGCTTTCGTATGCTTGATGATCTCGCTGTTGTCACCCCTGTACCGGCAACTGTTGACCAGCTGCGCCACGTCCATACAAGCGGGCTTGTGGATTACGTCAGGATAGTCAGTGACCAGGGTGGGGGCGTTTTGGATGGGGGCGACACCTATGCGACGCCCAACAGCTTTGAATTGGCCAGGCTCGCTGCGGGCAGTTGTTGTACGGCCGTCGATCACATCATGCATGGTCGAGCACGGAATGGTTTCGCGCTGGTCAGGCCTCCCGGTCATCATGCGGAAATAGATCAGGCAGGCGGGTTCTGTCTCTTCAACAATGTTGCAGTGGCTGCCCGCCATGCGCAGCTGGCCTATGGCCTGAACCGAATCTTCGTTCTGGATATTGATGTTCATCATGGGAACGGGACCCAGAATATCTTTTATGAGGATGACTCGGTGCTGTTCGCCTCGATGCACCTCTTTGCTCCCTTCTTCTATCCCGGCATTGGTGGCCTTCATGAAGTAGGGACCAGAAAAGGGAAGGGCTTCACCGTCAATGTGCCCTTTCCGCCAGGTGTTGGCGACATCGGTTATCTTCGCGCCATCCAGGAGTATATCACCCCCCTGGTAACTGATTTCAAGCCAGAAATGATGTTGGTTTCAATTGGCTTTGATGCCCATTGGCAGGATCCACTGGCGATGGCGGCTTTGAGTTTGACTGGATACGCATTGATTACCCAGACGCTGGTCAATCTTGCCGAGCGCGTTTGCGACGGCCGTTTGCTGTTTGTCCTGGAAGGTGGCTACAAACTTGATGTCCTGACGCTGGGCATTGCCAATACCTTCTCCGCCTTGCTGGGCCACGATACCATTCGGGATCCCATCGGCCCTTCCCCGGCCGCCGAGCACGACGTGTCTTCTTTGATTGACACCCTGACCAGCCGCGATTTGCCAAATTAACGGAAAATTCACATAATATCATCAACTGACCGGCCCTGATGTCGCGGTCAGCGTTCTTCCTGTTGGCATGCCGAACTGGGTAAGAGGCGCCTGCTGAAGCTGATAAAGAGTAAATCTCATGGACGAGCAAGAAGTAACAGAAAATAGCTCGGAAGACTCCGCCGAAGACCAACTGCATGATAGTGCAGAAATCATATTTCCTCTTCCCGAACCTGAGGAGCCGGGTGCTGAGCAGTCCGCCGCAGGATTGGATGAGCGTGATGACGCCGGCGAACCGGGATTTACCATCAAGCCGGAAGAACTGCCGACGATGCAGTGGTCCGATATAGACGCTGAGCTTGCTGAATTTGAAGCGCTTGAAGGCGGTAGTGTTGCGCATAGAGCTGCGACCGGCGGAAGGTCTACAGGCAGCGCCGAAACCGGTCCGTTGGATGGGCTCGAAGATGCGATGAGCTGGCTGGAACAGCTTGCTGCCGGACAAGGGATGCCGATTGATGAAATGCCTACCTTGGTGACCGCGCAGCCTGTGGAGGAAAACTTACCCCAGGAACTGCCGGAGAATCCCGAGATGGCGTCAGAAGAACTGTATCAGGCGCCTGCTGCGGAGCTGCCGATCGATTCCGATCCGATGGCATGGCTGGAGCAGTTGGCGGTTGATCAGAGTTCTCCATTGGAGGAACTGCCCAGTGTCGCCGATCGGCTGTTGGCATCCGAGATCATTTCCCAAACCGAGATTCCGCCGGAAAGCACGATCAATGACCCCTATGATGTGGATCAAGCGCTGAGCTACCTGGAACAATTGGCAGTTGCCCAGGGTCTTGATTTGTCCGATGTCTCGTTTGATCGTGAGCAGCCCGTCAGCTCGCTTGATGAAGCGTTGTCGATCATAGACGGAATGGCCCTAGCCGGATTGGTGGCCACGTCGATGGCTGGGCGTCAGGCAAGATCGCAGAATAACCGGGAGGCAGCCGCTGTCATTGTCGAAGAGGATGCTCGCCAGGAACTACCGAAGAAAGATCCTCTGTCAGACCTGTCTGCAGAAATGCCTGCTGATCCACAGCAAGCCCTCGACTGGTTGAGCGATTTTGGAGAGGAGGGCGACGAGCCCTCAGCGGCGATAGTCGAAGAGGCTGACACGGTTGCTCCGACTGCGGATCTGTCTGAATCCAGCGTGGGTGATGCTATCGTTATTTCGGAGTCAGATCTCGTTGAGTTGGAAAAAGCGAGCGTAGAATCGCAAATCGACAATGATGTCCTACAGGAAATGCCGGACGACCCTGATGAAGCGGTCGCCTGGATGGAAAACCTGGCCAGCCGGGGCTCTCAGTCCGCGTCTGCCCGGGACGACGTAGCGGCTGCTCCTGGGCCAGCGGTAGGATCGAGTAAATCGCTGCTTGAAGCTCGGGACGCGCTGGAAAGGGGAGAGCTTAAGCAGGCCATTTCTCTGTACCAGGTGATTCTCGAGGAAGACTCCGTATCTGACGAGCTTCTTGCTGCTCTGGAAGAAGCTGCCGCACTTCATGCGGACTCGCCCGGATTGCTGCGTTTGTTGGGCGATGCCTACATGCAAAACGATGAGGTCGACAAGGCGATCGCCACTTACCGCAAGGGGTTTGACCATTTGCAGTAAATCGATATTATCTAGCCCGACTTATGCTTGACAGAAGACAGTTGCATACAGGACTGTCTCTTTTTTTGTTTGTGAATTGCTTGACGAGTGAAATCTATCGGAACCCGGTTGGCATACCTACTGTCCTATCGGCACCCTCGAAATATGGAGAATCAAGATGGAACGTACTTTGATCTTAGTTAAACCTGATGGCGTACAACGTGGCTATATGGGAGAAATAATCGGCCGTTTCGAGCGACGCGGACTGAAACTGCGAGCGATGAAATTCATGCAGATGAGCGAAGAACTGGCGCGGCAGCATTACGCCGTCCACGAAGGTCGCCCTTTCTATGAGAGTCTGGTTGCCTACATCACGTCCGGACCAGTCGTGGCGATGGTCTGGGAAGGCAACGACGCGATCCTCGCCGCCCGCAACACAATTGGTGGCACAAAGCCATCCGAGGCAGCCGCGGGTACGATTCGCGGTGACCTGGGCATGGAAGTCGGCCGTAACCTCGTTCACGGTTCGGACAGCCCGGAGAATGGTGACCTTGAAGCCGCTCTTTTCTTTTCAGCGGAAGAACTCGTGACCTGGAACCGCGCTACCGAGCCCTGGGTCCAAGAGTAAGCTGTAACGAAAAGCCTCCTGCTCAATAGAACGACGCCCTCTGGCCGTCGCCATATTCAGCAGGAGGCTGACCTCTTATTCGATTAATCTGATTCTGTCAGCAGAATCCCGGTGAGCGCAGTGGGAGCTTCTTACTGGATGCGCATGACAACGCGCGCATCGTCCCAGATATCTTCAAGGCTGTAGTAGTCTCGCTTGTCCGGTGAGAATAGATGCACCACTAGGTCACCAAAATCGACCAGTACCCATCCTGAAGAAGGTTCGCCTTCAATGCCCCTGGCAAGAATATCATCATCCTTGGCATCTTTGGTCACATTGTCAGCCAGCGCCCGCAGCTGCCGTTCGTTTTCGGCATTGCAGATCAAGAAATAATCAGCGAATATCGCGTGCTCGCGAATATCCAATAGCAGAATGTCGCTCCCCTTTTTGTCAACGACTGTGTCGACAAGCATGTGTGCTAGATCTAGACTGTTCAGCAGTCACCTCCATGTGTTGATTTGCACCGATTCTAGCATGGCCTCCGGCCAGCGACAATCGCCACACCTTGCGGTGGCCAGGCCGATCGCTTGAATGACCGCTTGCCGCGTCCGCTTCTCTTCCTTACAATCAAGCGTACCAACTACCGGCGAGGCAGTTTGCATAGTTCACTGATCTAGAGAGGTGGTCCATATGCCCGACTATGAAATTCCAGCGCGCAGCGTTCCTGAGGACGATGCCGGCTACTTTGAAAAGATTACGCAGGCTGCGTTTCAAGCCGGTTTCAGCTGGCAGGTGATCCGTCAAAAGTGGCCGAACTTCCAGCGCGCTTTCGCCGGCTTTGATGTGGACACAGTGGCCTCATTTGGTGAGGAGGATGTCGAACGTCTGCTCGAAGATCCGGGCATCGTGCGCAACGGCCGAAAGATCGAAGGCACAATCAGCAACGCCAGAACGTGCCAGGTGATCATCGCAGAACACGGCTCGCTGCAAGAGTATCTGCGGTCATTGGAAGGAAATGATTACTATGCGCGGTCCAAAGCATTCAGCAAACGTTTTAAGTTCATAGGTCCTATGGGAGCCTACTTCTTCTTTTATTCGGTAGGCGAGGATGTGCCCCCCTACGACGAGTGGCGAGCGGTGCAGGACGCGTAGATAATTGGCAGGCGGTGCGCTGCACCGCAGGTCATGACGAATTGAGGAGACTAGTGGGATTTCTGGATAATTACGATACGGAGAGTGATGTCTGGACCGTGTCCGAGCTGACCGGCTATGTCAAAGAGTTATTTGATATCGATTTTCGCCTGCGCAGCCTGGACGTGACCGGCGAAATCTCGAATTTCACAAGAGCGCGGTCGGGGCATCTCTACTTCACATTGAAGGATGAAGACGCACAGCTGAAATGCGTCATGTGGCGCACTGCGGCCCAGCGCCTGCACTTTGATCCGCAAGAGGGTGATGCTGTCGTTGTCCACGGTCGAATCTCCGTCTACGAAGCATCCGGCGTATACCAACTCTACGCTGATCATATGGAACCCGAAGGACGGGGCGAATTGGCGCTCGCTTTTGAGCGGCTCAAGCAGAAGCTCGCTGATCAGGGCCTCTTTGACCCGGAGCACAAGAAGCCAATCCCGGGATTTCCTGCCAGAATCGGTCTCGTTACTTCGGCCGATGCGGCGGCGCTGCGCGACATTCTCAACGTCCTGCAGCGGCGCGATCCGCTCGTTTCGGTGCTGCTGGCGCCGACGCTTGTGCAGGGGGATGAAGCGCCCGCCCAGATAGTCCAGGCCATTCGCTGGTTGGACGGCCGTGATGACATCGACTTGATTATCGTGGCCCGTGGTGGGGGATCTATCGAAGATCTCTGGGCATTCAATGATGAAGGCGTCGCCCGAGCGATCTACGCCGTCCGCCGCCCGCTGATCAGCGGCGTTGGTCACGAGACCGACTTCACGATCGCTGATTTTGTGGCTGATTTGCGAGCGCCTACGCCGTCCGCTGCCGCTGAATTGGCGGTTCCCGATCTATCTAATCTGCCCGCGGCGTTGGCGCAGATCAGCGAACGGCTGGCCAGTACGGTCGAACAGCAGATTGAGCATGCGCAGTGGCGGCTGCGCGCGCAGGTGCAGTCACTCCTCTACCTCAGCCCAACTGCCCGGTTGGACAGCTATTTGCAGCGCGTGGATTCTTTGCAGATGCGTCTGGAACAGGGGATGAGTCGTTATCTGGAACGTCTTCAATCAACGCTCGCCGTGACGAATACGCAGCTCAGCGGCGTGAACCCACAGGCGACGCTGGCGCGTGGTTACGCTATCGTCAGGCACAAAGACGGCACTGTTGTCAGCAGCCGCTTGCAGGTTCAGAAAGGGGACGCGCTGCAGGTGCAGGTCGCTGACGGCGTGTTCGAGGCAGCCGCCGAATAGCGTGGCCTGCCGGCTGGGCCAGACTCGATCAGGTTTCGCCGACTAGAAGATTGTCGATCAAGCGCGTCTTGCCGAAAAAGACAGCCATTGAAAACAGCCCTCGGTCGTCGATTTCATCCAGTTCGGCCAGCGTACCGGGATCAGCCACGCTGATATAACCCACCTTCGCCAATGGCTCCTGCGCAATCACGGCGTGCATCAGCTCCCTGAGTGCTTCCGCGCTGCGCTGCCCACCTTCATAGGATGCCTGGGCGGCCATCAGGGAGCGGTAGAGCACGTTGGCCCCCGCTCGTTGTTCGGTCGTTAAGTATTGATTGCGCGAGCTTTGTGCAAGACCATCCGGCTCCCGGACAATCGGGCAAATAATCATCTCGACATCAAAATCAAGATCGCGCACCATCTGCTTCAGGACAATCGTTTGCTGGGCATCCTTTTGTCCGAAATAGGCGCGATTCGGCTGAACGATATTGAACAGCTTGGCCACAATCGTCGTGACGCCGCGGAAATGAGTAGGCCGCGAAGCCCCCTCGAGTGGTTTCGAAACGTCGCCAACTGTGACATAGGTCTGGAATCCAGGCGGATACATCGTCCTATCGTGCGGGGCGAAGACTAGATCGACGCCCTCCGCTTCCAGGAGCTGTAGGTCTCGTTCGAGTGCGCGCGGGTAGCTGTCGAGATCTTCCGTCGGCGCGAACTGTGTCGGGTTGACATAAATACTCACGGCAGTGCGGTCGTTTTCGTCCCGGGCGCGCTTGACCAACGACAAGTGGCCGTCGTGCAGGTAGCCCATTGTGGGGACCAAACCCCAGCTGAGATCGCTTGCTTGACCGCGGAGCCGGCGTACTTCATCGACTGAATCTGTTACTATCATGGGTATCCTATGTCACTTTCTGCAGAAGGGTCTGCAGGAGTTCGTCATCACTTATGGCGGCGCCTGTTTGCGAATCATCCTGCATGCATGACACCAGGCGCCAGAGCTCATCATTCAACGGGGTGGGCAGGTCGACCTGCCGGCCATAGCTGGCCACGGCGCCGTTGATCGCATCGATTTCAGTTGGCGCGCCGCGTAGGAGATCCTGCAGCATTGACGAGTAGTTGCCGGCCGTTGCCTGCGCCACCCCCGTAACCTGGGCGGCGGCGTCTTCATAGGGCAGCGAAATGCCCGCCTTCGAGGCGACGGCGGCGCACTCTTCGGCTGCCGCGCACATCACCTGCCGCGCTGCTTCGTTTTCGACCAGGAACCCGTTTCGAACGCGCAGTAGGGCGGTCAGCGGGTTGATGCCCGCGTTGACTACCAGTTTCCCCCACTGCAAGCCGCTGACGTCATCACTCTCGTCAGCCGGCAGCCCCGCTTGATTGAGGAGGGAAACGAGATCAACAAGCGGTTCTCGTTTCCCGGGAATCCGGGCAATGGTCGTCAGGCCGTTCCCTGCATGACGTACCCTTCCCGGGCCTAGCATTGTCGCCGCCTGCGCCGTAACGCCCTGGGCCACTCGGCCGCGTCCCAGCGCAGCCTCCAACAGCTCGAAATTGCCCAGGCCGTTTTGCAGCGTGACGGCAAACCCATCGGCGGCCATGATCGGGGCCAATTCGAAGGCGGTCCGCGCCGTTTGGTAGGATTTGACCATCACCAGGGCGAGAGTGACAGGGCCGAGGCTTCGCAGGTCATCTGAGATTGGGAAGTGGTGAGTGGAAGGACGGCCGTCAATTTGTAGGCAGGTTAATCCCGTCGAGCGTATCGCCTCAATCTGTTCAGGCCAGTGGCTGAGCATCTCCAGGTCTGTATTTGGCTGCAGAAATGCCGCGAACAGGGATCCGAGCGCACCGCTTCCAATGATCGTGACTGTCGCCGAAGGCAGATTATTCATCATCGTCAAACAGAAGCGCCTCTTCTCCAGGCTTCATCAGATAAGTATGTTCGTCTTGCGGGAACTCTCGCGCTTTGACTTCACGATTATAGGTACGAAATGCCTCGATGATCGTCTGGCGAAGATTCACATACTCCTTGACGAACCGCGGCTGCAGCGCCTCATACAGGCCCAGGATATCGTGAAAAACCAACACCTGGCCATCGCAGCCGGACCCGGCGCCGATACCGATGGTTGGGATGGAAAGCTGGTCAGTAATTTGATCTGCCACGACGGCCGGAACAGCTTCCAGGACAATGCTGAAGCAGCCGGCCTCCTGCAGCGCCAGGGCGTCAGCCAACAACGCTGCAGCCGATTTTGCCGTCTTGCCCTGCACGCGATACCCGCCCAGTTTGGAAATAGTTTGCGGCGTTAATCCGATATGACCCTGAACGGGAACCCCCGCATTTACAATCGCGGCGATGGTCGCTGCTACTTCGCGGCCGCCTTCCAGCTTCACGCCGTCCATATGTCCTTCCTTCAGCAGCCGTCCCGCGTTGCGGATCGCTTCCGCCGTATCAGGCTGATAAGACATGAAGGGCATATCGCCGACTAGAAAGGCGCGCCTTGCTCCGCGGGCAACCGCGCGGCAGTGATGCAGCATCTCTTCCATCGTCACCGAAACCGTGCTGTCATAGCCAAGAACGACCATACCCAGGCTGTCGCCCACCAGAATCATATCGATTTCCGCAGCGTCCACGAGCTGCGCTGAAGGGAAATCATAGGCGGTCAACATCGAGATTGGTTCGCTCAGCGCTTTCTTTTTCTGGAGGTCCAGGATGCTAATGCGTTTGTTGTCCATATGCTGCCACGTTCCGATGACTGCAGGGTTTTGCCAGATGTATGAGGGCAGCAGCCAGAGCGGGGAGTGTAGTTTACCTCAAATCAGCCGCCAAGTTCCGCATGAACGGCCGTAGTCAGAAGCGCCACGATCTCATCAATCTGCGCCCGATTGACGATTAGCGGCGGACCCAGCATGATAATGTCACCATTCAAGCCATCAGCGCAGCCCTGCGAAAAGTAGACCAGCAGTCCCAGATCTGCCGCTCGCTGCCACAAGCGCCAGGCGATCTGACGGCTGGCGGGAAAGGGTTCTGTCGACAGCCGGTCGGCTACAAACTCGATGCCGTAAAAAAGACCGCGTCCTCTGATATCGCCCACGTGTGGATGACCGCCCAACGACTGCACCAGGCGTTCACCAAGGTAGGCACCAACGCTCGCTGCATTGGCCACCAGATTTTCCCGCTGCATAATACGCAAAGTAGCCAATCCAGCAGCCGCGCCCACCGCATGGTGGCTGAACGTGCCGCCGTGGTTGAAGTCACCCAATTCGGCTCGCAGCAGATCGACATCAGGCCCTTTCGCGGCGATGAATCCCAGCGGAAAGTATCCGCCCGCCAGGCCCTTAGACGTTACAATAATGTCAGCTTCAACATCCCAATGCTGCAGGGCCCACCATTTGCCGGTGCGTCCCATGCCGACTAGGACCTCATCGGCGATGAGCAGCACGCCATATTTGTCGCATATGTGCCGGATGCGCCACCAATAATCATCGGGCGGTTCGGCCGCGCCTAGGCTGGCGCCGCTGATCGGTTCAGCGAGGAAGGCGGCCACGTTTTCCGGCCCGTAGCCAAGAATCGCTTCCTCCAACCTGTCAGCCAGTTCTTCGCCGTCCGCCGGAAAGCGATAGGGATATGGATGGCGAATATGCGGCATGCTCTTCAGCATGCCCCAGTACGGTGTGCGCATGCCGGGACGGCCGCTTACGCCAAGTGCGCCAAGGGTCATCCCGTGATAACTGAGTGATCGGCTAATGATGAGATGGCGGCCTTCTTCGCCACGCGCCATCTGTATTTGCCGGGCCAGTTTGATCGCCCCTTCGACGACCTCTGATCCGCTGCTCAAGAAGAAGAAGCGTGGATGCGGCAGCGGAACAACCTCGGCGAGTTCGGCCGAAAGTGTTTCCAGCGGCTGGCTAGTGAACATGATCGCATGCACATAGGCCACTGAATCCAGCTGTTCCTTCATGGCGTCAATGACTTCTTGACGGCCGTGCCCGACATTGATGACGAGCGGCCCGCCAGAGCCATCGATGTACGTCTTGCCCTCGACGTCAACGAGATATATGCCCTCGCCGCGTGCGATCATTGGCCGACCAAATCCCATCTTCCGATAAAAGACATGTCCGTGCGGATGTGCGTAGCGCATTATTCTTTCAATGGGCGCTGCCTGCCCAGCCTCCTCGTCGCTTCGTCAGATAACTTGCTTGTGGGTTAATTCTCGCCGCAGGAAACCCGCGTCAACGGTACAGGCCCTGCTTGTCCAACTGCTCGCGGATGATGGCCAGTTCGGCAGTTTCCGGAGGCTTCATTTCCTTCAACTCGTCGGAAATCCGAAGCTGCCAGCCAACATCCTGTTGAATCGTCTCGACGCTTTCTCCTTCCGCCAAGGCCACCAACATCATTTCATGTTGGGGATTGTCAAAGCTGAACAATGCACGGTCGGTGATGACCAAGGCCGGCCCCGCGCCAGGAATATTCAAACCCGAACGGCTGATCCCGCCATCAAGGTGGCCGGGACTCGTCAGGAAATCAAGTGTCTCGACGAATGCGCGGCGCTTCAGCCGCATGATCATCAGTATCTTGCGGGCGTTGATCGCGATTTCGCAGGCGCCCCCTGATCCCGGAAGCCGCACTTTTGGCTCGGCATAATTGCCGATGACCGTTGTGTTCAGATTGCCGAAACGATCGATCTGCGCCCCACCCAGAAGCGCGGCGTCAACCAGTCCGCCCTGCAGGTAGTACATGAAGAGGTCTGCCATGCTGGTTACCGAGGTCGCGCCGCTGACCAGCGTCGGGTCGCCGATTGACAGCGGCAGCCGCGCCGGCTGTGCGCCAAATACTCCGCTCTCATAGACCAATTCCATTTGCGGCGAATGGCTGCGGCGGGCGAGATTGCAGGCAATATTGGGCAGTCCAACACCAACAAAGACAACACGACTCCCTTCAAGGGCTCGGGAGGCATTCACAATCATGAGTTCGTTTTTCGTGTAATCCATCAGATCTTTCCTATTTGCATTTTCTACAAACTGCACCACCATGGGCGGTGTCAGAATACCCTGCTGTCGTCGTTTACTGGCTCCAACGAAGTGGATGGCCGCCAGACAAGCAGGACTAGACCGGCCAGCAGCAAGATGATCCCGGCGAGCGCGCCGGCGCTCAGTTCTTCACCAAGCAAGAACACGCCTAGCAATCCGGCCGTCAGTGGTTCAGCAAGCGTCAAGGTAGCCGTTGTTGCCACCGTGATGATACTGAGGCCCATGGCATAGAGCGTGTAGGCGACGCCAACGGTTATTATGCCCAGGTGAAGCGCCACGAGAATGCCTCGCGGTTCCGCTACCCAACTGAAATCGCCTACGAAAAGGATAGGCATTAGGAGACAGCTGCCCAGTAGAAAGGTGACCACAAGTACGGCGCCGCGTGGCTGCTGTTCCAGGAGTTGCTTGCTCAATAGCGTGTAGAGCGCATAGCTGGTTCCGGCCGCGACTGCCAGCAGGATGCCCAACCCATTGACTCGCAAGTCTTCGCCGGAAAGGATGAGTAAACTGCAGCCCACAAGCGCCAAAAATGTCGAAACTACCCATCGTTTTCCTGGGGAACTTCGATAGACGATGATCGTGAAGATACCGGCGGCGATTGACGCGCTGCCAATGCCGACAATCGTCCCTACGGCTACTCCGGTGCGCGCAACGCCGGCGAAGAAAAAGAGCTGGTAGGCGGCGACGGCCGCCGCTGCCAGGAGCGTTGTGGCCAGCGGCCAGGCGCGCCAATCTTTTAGGCTGGCCAGATGACCCTGCTGGGCGGCGATGATGACGAGGACAAAGGTGCCCAGCGACATGCGCACAAAGCCTACCGTCAGCGGCTGGGCAGTGGGCGGCGCCAGCGCCTGAGCCGTCCCAGTGGTGCCCCACAGCACCGAAGCCAGCAGAACGAACCATACGCCACGACGCGCTCGGTGCCGCTCACTTTCTACAAAGAGATCTGCCACGCTGTTCGCCACAATCTTGTGCCCAGTTCCGGATTAATCATAACGGCCGTAATTCACCGGATCAGACAGCATGCTGCCGGCATCAAGGCTGCTTAATCGCTCTTCTCCCAGCTTCTCCAGATACGCCTGGCGATCGGCCACGCCGTAGACCCATTCGTCCAGCCATGCCTCGGTCGTCGCCTGGTCCCGTGATATCTTGTCCCAGGCGAGATAGAGTTCATTGTCGCGATCATAATATCCCTGCACGTAGCTGGGGTGGGCGCCGAACGGCTCATGGACAACCGCATCCACAATTAGCCCCGGGATCAATGTGCGATTGGGATCGCGCCGGATCACCGCTTCATCGACGATTTCCTCAACAACCACGACGACTTGCTTGGCGGCGAAGGCAACTTCCTTTTGCATGCCCAGCAGACCCCACAGTTGTGTATTGCCCAGCGCATCAGCGCGCTGGGCGTGGATGAAGGCCACATCTGGTTTGATTGGCGGCACCACAGCGATCTCTTGATCGCTGTACGGGCTCTTCACGAACTGGATCTGAGCGTTAGCCGAAGGCATATCGCTCCCCAGGTAGGAACGCAGCGGGTAGAAGGGGAGATCGCTCGCTCCGGCAATATAGCGTCCCACCATACCGAAGTGCGAATACTCTTCTATTTCCAACGAAACAGGGATGCTCTTTTCTACGGCGCGGCGCACACAATGAAGGCTGCCCACGCCTGGATTTCCTAGATAGCTAAAAACCAATTTCGCCGCAACGCCGGCGGCTATCATCTGGTCATACACGAGGTCAGGCGTCATGCGTATCAGCGTAAGCGCTCGCTTCTGCTGACGAATGATCTCATGTGCCGCAGCGAAACAGATGAAAGAGGTAAAGCCTTCAATCGCCACGCTGTTCCCCTCTTCTACATAGCGGCTAACTGCTTCTGCCATCGTACAACGCTTGTCACGGTTCATACAAATGGTCCCTCACGCTCCTTCAAGGTCTCCAAAGAGATGACCTCCCCGAACGACGCGCACGGGGAGGTCTTGTTCAAGAATCTGTTTGCACATCCTGATGCTTTGCCCGCATCAGCGCATGACCGGACATGTTTAGTCTATGACCGTCTGGCTTTGCTCGTGCATGTACTGCTGGACGTAGTAGAAGCTGCCCGCAGCCTTGCCGGTTGAGCCGCTTCCTTTCCAGCCGCCGAATGATTGGTAGCCAGGCCACGCGCCCGTCGTCGCTCCACCGGCACGATTGACATAGACGACGCCCGCTTCAATATTATCAAGGAACCACTGGATCTCATCTTCATCTTCGCTGAAGAAACCGGCTGTGAGGCCATATTCGACTTCATTGGCCAGGCGCATGGCCTCGTTGAAGTCGGCAAAATCAGCAATGGTTACAATCGGCAGAAACATCTCCTGCTGCCACAGATAATGATCGAGCGGCAAGTGATCGACGATAGTAGGCGCAACGAAGTACCCTTCTTCGCCGATCGTCGCGCCGCCGTAGAGGATACGGCCGTCCTTGCGAAGGTCAGCGACGAACCGTTCATAATCCTCGTAAGAGCTCTTGTTTACCACCGGACCCATGAAGTTCCCGATTTCAGTCGGGTCACCGACACTGATCTGCTCGGTCAGCTCAAGTAGTTTCTCCGTGAATGCATCTTTCACATCTTCATGGACAAAGACGCGCGAACAAGCGGAGCATTTTTGCCCCTGCAGGCCAAAGGCGGAACGCATGACGCCCATCGCTGCTTTGTCCAGATCCGCCTTGTCGCTGACAATTGTCGGGTTCTTGCCGCCCATTTCCGCAATAACCGGGCGCGGCCAGCCGCTGCCCGAGAACTGGCGCAGGATGTTCATGCCCACATCGTAGCTGCCCGTGAAGGTGATTCCCGCAACGTCCGGGTGGTCAACCATCGTCTGGCCAACGGTTCGCCCGCCGCCGGTCACGAAGTTGAAGACCCCGGCCGGAATGCCGGCATCACGGAAACATTCCGCAAGCAGCCAGCCGGTGAATGGCGTATCTGTCGCCGGTTTTAGCACGCAGGTATTGCCGGCAACCATGGCCGCGCTGCTCGGTCCGCCCGCCAATGCTCCCGGGAAGTTGAATGGCGAAATCACAACCCAAACACCATATGGCTTGAGGACACTGCGGTTGTGGTGGCGTTCGCTTTCAGAAAGCAGTGGGAAGCTGAAGCCGTTGTTCTTTTCCATAGCATCACAGTTGTAGCGAATCAGGTCGGCCGTTTCCTCCACATCGCCCAGCGCCTCCAGGCGATTCTTGCCGACTTCCATGCTCATCACCGCGCCCATGTAGAAGAGGCGTTCGCTGATCAAATCCGCTGCCCTGCGCAAAATGGCGACGCGTTCCTGCCAGGGCGTCGCTCGCCAGGCCGGGAAGGCCGCTTTCGCCGCCTCGATAGCGTAGTTGGCGTCGGCCTCGGTTCCTTTCTGGAAGAAGCCCATTTCCATGTCCAGATCAATCGGGCTGATCTTGACGAAGGTCTCCTCGGCAAATCGTTCTTCGCCGTTGATGAGCATCGGATACACTTTGCCGAAGTTGTTCTTGGCCTCTTCGACCGCCTCATCAAAATACTCATGCAGCAGAGGATCTGGGCTTGCCAGCGTAGAATAGGTTACCTTGATATGCTTCCGTTCTTTCTTAGACATTTTTACCTCCAAATGGGGAATTGTGGGATAGCAGAACGATTGGCACCGCCTGGAGCGATCTGTTTCTTGTCCAGGTATGTATGGGTCCCTTTGTAAAAGCGCAAACAGGCTCAGGATCGGTACCATCGGGTCTGTTTGCTCCCTATTATAGCCAGTTTTATACACGCTGTATAATTGCTGATTCCACCGTATTCTAATCGTACAACGGCCGTTTGCCATCTCTTGTCGTCGGCACCGCCAGCTCCAGCTACAATAAGTAGGAGTTACTTGCCTGGAAGGCAAGCTGAGCGTTGGTTCAGTCGACCTGCCTAGTGCCGGTTCAATGAATAAGGGTGAAGCGCCGCCTGGCGCGCGGCCGGGCAGAACTGAGTCTATTGAGGGTGACAAATGCGACTATTAATCACGGGTGCCGCCGGCTTCCTGGGATCTCATCTAAGCGATCGTTATATTGAAGAAGGCCATCAAGTGGTGGGGATGGATAATCTCATCACCGGCAATATGGACAATATCGCTCATTTGATTGGCCATGAACGGTTTGAATTCATCAAGCATGATGTCAGTAACTACATATATGTGGCCGGGCCTATCGACGCTGTCTTGCATTTTGCGTCACCGGCGAGTCCTAATGACTATCTGGAGTACCCGATTCCCACATTGAAGGTTGGTTCGCTGGGCACCCACAACACGCTGGGTCTGGCGAAGGCCAAAAATGCCCGCTATCTGCTGGCA
Source organism: uncultured Chloroflexia bacterium (assembly GCA_963767495.1). GTDB lineage: Bacteria > Chloroflexota > Anaerolineae > Promineifilales > Promineifilaceae > JAACFF01. Next base: position 3,233,497 of record CAVYDY010000001.1, on the reverse strand, counting down.
TCAACCTCAGAAACATATGGCGATCCGCAGGTGAATCCGCAGCCGGAAACATACTGGGGCCATGTGAATCCGATTGGCCCGCGGGGCGTCTATGACGAGGCGAAGCGTTTCGCCGAGGCGATGACGATGGCTTATCATCGTTATCATGGCCTGGATACGCGCATCGTGCGCATATTTAACACCTATGGCCCGCGCATGCGCCTCAATGACGGCCGTGTTGTTCCCAATTTCATCAGCCAGGCGCTGAACGGTGAGCCGCTCACCGTCTATGGAGATGGAACTCAGACAAGGGCGTTTCAATACTACACTGACCTGGTAGAAGGGGTATTCCGGTTGTTAAACTCTGACGAAGCGCTGCCGGTCAATATCGGTAATCCCATTGAAATGACCATTCTCGACTTTGCCCGTGAGGTGATCGAAGCCACTGGCAGCTCCTCCAAGATTAGGTTTGTACAGCCTGAGGATGAACGCATCAAAGATGATCCAAAGCAGCGGCGTCCTGATATCAGCAAAGCACGCCGCATCCTGAATTGGGAGCCGCAGGTTGACCTGGCCGAGGGTCTGCGGGAAACTGTCGCCTACTTCCGCGACAGAAGTTGACCGCCTTATGTGCTAAGGTGAATACGCCAATATGACCCTGTTCACAAGAGAGTCCCTAACCAGCCATACCTTGGGTGGATTCCATACCTGGCCAGGTTTGGCTGCCCTTTTCTTGATGCTGCTGGTTGGTCTCCTGCTTTCTGTGCTGCCGGTGACCTGGGCAGTATTCATCTTCATCACCGCAACCGTCCTCTTGTTGGCTCTGATTCAACCCATGTCCGCGCTGGCCCTTGCGCTGTTGGCCGGCCCATTCGGCGCCCTGGAAAGCGTCATCTTGGGGGGGATGTCGGTCGACAGCGGGCAGCTGCTGCTCCTCCTGGCGCTGGCCGCCTGGATCAGCCGCAGTCTGATTTCCCGCCAATTTAGCATCCCCAGGAGTCCCCTGACCATCCCGCTCCTCATCTTTATTGGGGTTGCGGCCATCACACTCGTGTCCGCAGTGGACACTGTTCTTGGCATCAAAGAAGTAGTCAAGTGGATGGAAGTGCTGGCCGTTATGCTTATGGTCTCTGATATGGGCAGGCAGCTCGGAGTGCAGCAGAAAGGGGGCGAGCAGCCGGCACGAACAGCTTCGACAGCCGGTATCGCCTGGGTCGTTGTGATGCTAATGGCCGCAGGCGTCGTTCAGGCCGCCATTGGTATCTGGCAGTTCATGCTTCGCGGCGATGGGCCTGAGCATTTTCTCGTGCTGGGCTGCTTCTATCGCGCCTATGGCACGTTTGAGCAGCCGAACCCCTTCGGCGGCTACATGAATTTGACGGCCTTACTTGCCCTCGGCGTGCTTATTGGACTGTTCAGCCAATGGGTATGGGGAAGACGGCAGGCGAGGGATCAGCAGGCGCCTGAACAAGGCGGGTCATTTCTGCGTGTCGCCCTGATTACTCTGTCTGTCTTTGCGGCTGCCGCGGCGGCTGCTCTCGGACTCCTCTTTTCTTGGAGCCGCGGGGCATGGATGGGTTTTCTTGCCGGCGTGACTCTGATGGCGGTTTTCTGGCCGCGGCGCTTGCGCTATGGACTCCTTGTCTTCTTGATAGCGGCCGTTGGCTTTCTCTTCCTCTATCAATCAAACCTTCTGCCGCCGACGATCGCGGATCGGCTGAGCGGTTTCGCCGGCGATCTGACCTTTGGTGATGTCCGTGGCGTTGATATCAACGATGAGAATTACTCGGTCCTCGAGCGGCTTGCACATTGGCAGGCGGGTCTGGACATGGTCCGTGACCATCCCTGGTTGGGTATCGGCTTCGGTAACTATGGAGCGGCCTACGGGGCATACGCCCTGATCAACTGGCCCGATCCGTTGGGGCATGCCCATAACTACTACGTGAACATATTAGCGGAGACTGGCTTCATTGGTCTGGCTGCCTATTTGCTGCTCTGGGGCGCCATATTCTGGCAGACGTTGCATGTTTTGCGTAGGGAAGCGTGGCCTGTTCGCGGCGTAGCGCTCGGTCTCCTTGGGGTCTGGACGGCAGTGACAGTACATCACGCTGTTGATAAGCTGTACGTTAACAATATTTATATACATTTGGGCGTCTTGCTGGGTCTATTACAATTGCTGAATCTGAATTCTCAATCAGAGTTGTCAGTGATCAGGAAGTCGAAAGAAAGAGAGTAAATGATAGCTACGGTTGCGCGATTTTCTGACCGTTTTGGGGTCAGCCCCAAGGAAGCAGAACGCTTCCTCAAATTTGCCGTCGTGGGGGCGATTGGCTTTGTCGTTGATTTTGGTATCTTTAACCTGCTGGTTGGGCCGTTTCATGATCTATTGGCTGTCGGCGAACCCCTCAATTCTTTCTTCGTCAATCTTGGACTCTCTCCCGTACAGGCGGCATCACTGGCGCCTGCGTTTGCCGGCACCATTTCATTCATCGCCGCAATTATCTCCAATTTTCTTTGGAATCGATATTGGACCTATCCTGATTCAAGATCAAAATCAAGCCGCCGGCAGTTCTTCATGTTCTTCTTGGTCAGCCTGGCCGGTATCTTAATCAGGATACCGATTATTACCCTGCTGCATGGTCCACTGACCTCGGCGTATGCCCTGATTACGCCGCTGCAGGTTTATGCTGCCAGGCTTGGCGAAAACACGGCGCTGGCGGTATCCGTCGTTGTGGTCATGTTCTGGAATTTCTTTGCCAATCGTTATTGGACCTACAATGACGTGGATTGATGATTTCGCCTCGTATCGGCATTGATGTCACATCTGCGTTGACTCAGGGTGGGGGAATCGGCCGCTATACCCGTGAACTGGTTCGCGCCCTCGTTTCCCTCGATTCAAGCTATAGCTGCACGTTGTTTTCCGCGCGCGTCCCGGACGAACTCCCGGTTGCCGATCCGTTACCCAGCGGCCCGGCGGTCGAGCATCGAACCGCCTTTCTAGATGAGCGCTGGCTCTACCGGCTCTGGTACCGTCTGCGGCTGCCCCTGCCGGTTCAGCTGTTCAGTGGACAGCTAGATCTCTTTCACTCCCCAGATTTTGTACTGCCTCCCGTCAGCGGCGGCATACCCACCTTGCTCACCGTCCATGATCTTTCTTTCATCCATTTCCCGGATACATTCCCGCCGGCCCTCGTCTCCTATCTGAACAAGGTTGTGCCCTGGTCCATTTCACGGGCCACGCATGTGCTGGCCGACTCTATCTCAACCAGCGTCGATTTGCAGCAGTGTTGGGATGTGCCTGAAGAGAAGATCACGGTCTTGTACAGCGGAGTGAGCGGCGCCTACCGGCCGGTTGAAGATACGGCCGTTCTGGACGAGGTCAGGCGCACTTACCCTATTGGTGACGCGCCCTACGTACTCTCTGTTGGAACGATTCAGCCGCGCAAGAACTACCAGATGCTCATTCGCGCATTCGCAGCGGTTGCCGAAAACAATCCGCACACGCTGGCTATCGCCGGCGGCAAAGGATGGATGGAAGAGGACATGATGGCCGAGGCCTCGCGCCACGGGATCGCTGATCGTGTCAATTTCCTCGGTTTTGTCGCTGATGACCATCTACCGGCGCTTTACAGCGGCGCTGATCTCTTCGCATTTCCCAGCCTATATGAAGGGTTTGGACTTCCTGTGCTGGAGGCCATGGCCTGCGGCGTGCCGGCGATCATTTCCAGTAGTTCGAGTCTTCCTGAGGTTGGCGGCCAGGCCGCCTTACAGCTTCCGGCCGAATCTGAAGCGGCATGGGGCGAGACGATGAATCTGCTGCTCAACGATGAGAAACGACGGGCTGAAATGACCGCGGCCGGTTTTTTGCAGGCGAGCCGCTTCAGCTGGCAGAAAGCCGCGCAAGAACTTCTCCATATCTACGGGCTGTTGCTTGACAAAGTAGACGCAAGTAGACATAATTACGACACACGTGAGACATGACATAACTATTTTTGTGTGTGCGGCGTTGTCTTTCACAATCAAGTGTTTCACGAGTCACCGTAGACCTAACGTTATTTGTAGTACCTGAATTGTATAGCCTGGTTTAGCAGGTTACCCGTATTGTATTTCACGAAAAGCCGGGTGGTCTGTTGTTCTATCTTATTCACTTGCTCGTCAAACGAGTAAACCATATTTGCGCACGTTGAAATAACTATGCTATTGGGCGAACACAGAAAGGCCATCAACAGCAAAGGGCAGGTTGCTATCCCCGAGCAAGTTCTGCGGGAACTTGATGGCAATCTCGTGATCACGCGCGGATTTGAGCGAAATCTACTGCTGTTTCCAAAACAAGAGTGGCGCAGCCTTGCCGAAAAGCTGCTGGCGCAGCCACTTACAAACCGGGACATTCGGAACCTGCGCAGGCGCCTCTTTTCCGGCGCTGTGGAAATCTCGGCCGACAGCAGCGGCCGCATAGCCCTGCCTGCTTCACTGAGAGAGTTTGCCGGCATCAATGGTGAACTGGTCCTTGCCGGTATGTTTGATTACCTCGAGATTTGGAGTATCGACCAATGGCTGCCTGTCTTGGAGGCGGCTGAAGCGGGCGCCGATGATGGGCGCTGGGACACTATTGGCATCTGACGCGGTCTTAGCCGCGCAGCCGCGTCATAGCAGCAGATCAACGATCACAGGGAGAAAGACTAATGGCGGTCGACAAGCGTTTTAGCTTTCGAAAAATCATGAAGCTGAAAACCATCTGTATTGGGGATTCCTTCCAGGTGGCGGCCGACGTACGCGTGGCTGAGACGGGCTTCCCACATGTTGTCCTCGCCCATGAGAGTGACTTTCTCTTCACATTCATTCCCGACTTTTCCGCCGCACTGACGGCCGTGCGTTCTGACCAGGAAATCGATCTCGTATTCATCGACGCCGACAATCACCCGCTGACATCCGTTACCATGTTCGTCACCCAGCTGCGCGAAATTCGCCCGCGGCTTCCCATAATTGCGTTCTCCAGCCATGCTGATGACGGTATGCGCTACCTGCTGCGGTCCGGGGCGACCTGGCATTATCTCAAATCGGCTCCCCAGTTAGCGAACCTGGCCGAAGACATCAACCATCACATATTCTTGCCCGTTCGCTGGGAAGATGTCTTCGACTACTATGCGCGAGACGATGTCAAGCCGCGCATCGAACCGGGCCTGGGACTCTATGATTTGGAGGCCCTATACAGAAATCCCGAAGAGCAGTACATCATCAAGCGCCTGTTCGCAAACAGCGATGTTGTGCAAATATTCCGCATGGATGAGGGATTCAGCGGATCACGTATCTACACAGTGAAACCGCGCCACCAGCTTAAGCGCATCTTGAAGATTGGCACGATCGATGATCTGGAGGCTGTTCAGGAAAAGCAGGAAAACCTCATCCAGCCCCGCCTATTTCGCCAGGTAGGCCAGATTCGCGGAAAGGTTGTCAGCGCCCAGCATCTGGCCGGAGCATGCTACAGTCTGGCCGGTTCTAATCAGGACGCGCTGACTCTGTCACAGTTCCTTCAGGACCAGAATCGCGTGCGCAAAGAGCTGTTGGACAAGATCCTGGAGCAGCTGCACGAAAGCCTGCGTGAATTGTACAACGGCTCCGTCGAAACGGAGCTACGTTACTGGGCGCCGCTCTATAGTCGTATCCTGCCACCGCAGCTGACCATTGAGAGCGCTGTCTGGGTCGAAGATGGCGAAGACGGGGCTCAGTATACGTTGGAAGCGAAACAGCTGGCGACGATGTCATCCGTGCCCAACAATAAGACCCTCAATGACATCAACAATGCTGTGCGCGGCGGCGAGCGTCCGGAAGTGCTTCTGCAGGGATTTGAAATAGCTGAGGTCAATTCACGCGAGGGTGTCCTCTACCTGCAGGACACGCTGGTTGAACAGTATCCGGCCGATCCACTCCTAGCGGACAAAGAGCATCCCATCCTGCGCTTCAAAGTACACTTGCAGCCGTCGCAATATGAGCTGCTCAATCATCCTGTATTTAGGCGTGGTAAGAAGGTGGCCGTGCGCGGGTTGGTTAGTGACACGCAGGAATCAATCCTGGCTCGCCATATCAGCGATGTGACCGGCCATACCTATGATTTCGAGGCAGATTTCTTCGATTTCGCTTCAGCAGGCTTCCTGTCCCCGCTGGAGAACCTACGCTTCTTGCTCTGGGAAGTTGGCCGCGAAGATATGATCTTCCCGGCGCCGGTCGTGGCGCCGGTCATACACGGCGATCTGAACGCTGGGAATATCCTGGTCGAAGCCCATTCCGATGTGCCTCTCTGGCTCATCGATTTCTCTGACGCGCGCGCCGGGCACGTCTATTTCGACCTGGCGAAGCTGGAAGTTGAGTTCAGAACGCACGTATTCTACAGACTCTTCAATGAGATGGTGGAAGAGAAGCTCTGGGATGCCACTACAACGACAAAGTTCATTCTGTTGGTCGAAAACCTGCTCCTCAGGCATGCTGATTCCAGTTTTGAGGCGTTCACGGCGAGCCTCCGCGATTACCAGAGCGACTGGTATGACGATCTGTACACGCAGTTCCCTCTCTACTTCGAGAACCTTCTCTATTTTCTGTACTCATTGCGCCAGGTCGCTCGCAAACTCAGCCCGGAACGTTTCCGTCAGCACTATCCAGTGGCCGTCTTCTTTCAGAGTATGGCCGCCCTGAAGTATCAGAATCTTGACAGCCAGCCTTGGCAGCCATGGGCCAGGCGCCTTGCCTTGTGCAGTGCCCTGGTCTACGGTAAGGAGGCTGTCGCCCAATCGAAACGACCGCAGGATATCACCCGGCTGTTGGGGCACCTTCGCCAACGAAGCGCGCTGGCTTTGGTGACGATCGGCCAGGGAGAAGATCGCAAATATCTGATGCAGTGGAATAAGAACTGGGGCAGATTTAACCTGGTCGGTGGACGCATTAGCAACCAGCACGGCGATCGGGATTCTTTTGCACGCACCCTGCAGCGCAAGCTGAAGGAAGAGCTGGGTATCCACAGCCCCAAGGATTATCATATCGTGCGCGAGCGGCAGCCAGTTGTCAGACAGCAGTTTTCGCGCCGCCAGCACATTTTCAAAGATTATGAATTTCGTGTCTTTGAAATTGAACTGCTGCCTCGCCATCCGCGCAGCGAAGAAGAATTCACGCTGTTCACGCAGCGTTTTTTGGCGGAAAGGGAGAATGTTCTGTTGACGCCGGCGGAGATAAACCACCTGCGCACCCTGAACGGCCGTCCCGTCTCAGAAACGACGCGAATCGTCCTGCAGGTCGTTGGCGAAATCGAATCTCGAACGGCCGCCGACGAGGCGACAACGCTCGCCTTTCATCTCGACGAACTGCGCCCCCTGGTGACGCGTGGACGTGCCCAGATTTCGGGAAGCCTCGTCAATACCGGATTTGGCAAACTAGTTGAGAACCTGCTGGTGGAAGTGCTACCGCGCCCCGGATACGCTATCGAACCGCAGTCAGCGATATGCCATATCGCGCGCCTGGACGCCGGCTATGATTACCCGTTGGAGATCAGCGTTCAGCCCCGCGAGGAGGATACAAAGCTCACCCTGCGCATCACCTACTACGACACGCGCGGAAATGAGTTCCAACAGATAATCGAACACCCAATTCAGTTCCGCACACAGGTGTTCTCGCTCTTCCAATTGGACAACCCCTATATCGCCGGCAAGCCGCTCGCCGCAGGAAACGAGGCCATGTTTGCCGGACGAGAAGATGATTTTGCCTGGATTGGCTCGACGCTCATTGGCGATGGGAATGCGAACTCATTGATCATTACGGGGCAGCCACGAATAGGCAAGACGTCACTCCTGCTGCAGTTGGCCAATGGCTCCTTGGGGCGCGTAATCCGTACCCATTCACCGGGACTCTTCCTTCCGGTTTATGTCAATATACGAGACCTCGAAGTCAAGCACGACGGCGAGCTCTTCTCACGGCTTTGCCAGATTATCACGCGCAATATGCGTAATCGCGGACTCACCGTGCCCGTGCCTGACCTATGGCCGTCCAACAGCCAGGGATTCCAGTTATTTGACCAGTTCCTTGACGGCGTTGAACAATGCCTGCCCGAGGACGGCCGTCTGGTGCTGATCCTGGATGAGCTTGATCATTTGCGCGTACTCATTGATGAGGGGTGGGTCAATCATGATCTCCTCGCATACCTGCGTTCGCTGATGCAGCATCGTAAAAAGATCGCTTTTGTCCTCTGCGGCACCAACAAGCTGGCTGATGATTTCTGGCATCTCCTCTACAATGCCGGAGAGGCAAGGGAACTGGGCAGGTTGACCAAGCGCCAGACGGAACAATTGATTCGTGTGCCGGTTCAGCCGCAGATACAATATGACGATCTTGTAGTCGAGCAGATCTTCCGCCTGACCGGCGGGCACCCCTATCTAACGCAGCTGGTCTGCAACAGGCTGCTGTCGGAGATCAATGGCACTGATCGTCAAACCCGGCTTATTGCTCTGAGCCACTTGAACAAGATCGTAGAAATGCTTCTCCAGGAAGATGACGGCTACCTGTTGGCGCTCTGGGAGAACAGCGGCGAGCAGGAGAAGATGGTTCTGGTGGCAATGGCCGCCGCAGTGCGTGAGGCTGGTCTGCCCATTTCCAGCAGAGCTGTCAGCGCTGAACTGACCCTTGATCCAGAGGCTGCCGAGGCCGTTCTCAAGAAGGGACTGGAGACACTCACGCAGCGCGGCCTGCTGGAGAATATCCCTGATACGATGGAACTCTCCCGACCTCATGCGAATGGCGGCCATCCAGGTTTTCCTCAAAACAGCGGCGAGACGCACATGTTCGCCTTTGATCTGCTGCGCCTCTGGTTGAACAAGAACAAACCCTCCGGCGGCCTCGAGAGAGCCGTGCCCTATCCACAGACAGCCTACAGGTGAGACAGACCCGGCCGATTTCGCTGGCGTGTATGAAGCACGCTGGCAAGATCGGCCGTCGTAAGTAGATTCATCATCCAGTTCTCGCGCCATACCTGCTCATCCCACCGCCATCCTGGCGGTCCAGCCGGCGTCGCAATCAAACCAGATGCCATTATCAGGGCTGTCGTCATCGATTCCCCTATTTTCTGACGCTGTTTTGTGGTAAACATGTGGCCCTGCAAACTCGCAGGCTGAAGCAGCTGCAAAAAGGAATGCCCTATGTCTGAATTTGCCCCTGATGAAAACCTCGATCCGCTAGATTGGGATAGCTACCGCTCATTGGCGCATCGCATGATTGATGATGCTTTTGCCTATCTTGAGACGGTTCGCGAGCGGCCCGTCTGGCAGCCCGTTCCGCAAGAAATCATGGATAGTTTTTCGGAACCCCTGCCCCTGCAGCCGCAGGGCGCGGAAGCAGTCTACGAAGAGTTTCTCGAGCGTGTGATGCCCTATCCCATGGGAAATATACACCCGCGCTTTTGGGGATGGTACATGGGCAGCGGCACGATGGGCGGTGCGCTGGCCGAATTTCTCGCGGCGATCATGAACTCCAATCTTGGCGGCGGTTTTCATGCGGCCGTAATGGTGGAAAGCCAGGTGATCGATTGGTGCAAAGAGTTGATAGGCTTGCCCGCCGATGCGAGCGGGCTGTTGGTCAGCGGCGGATCGATGGCCAACCTGGTTGGGCTGGCCGTGGCGCGCAATGTCCAGTCCGGTTTTGACATCCGCACGGACGGGCTGTACGCGGCGGCGAAGCGCCTGGTCTTCTACAGTTCGGTCGAAGTGCACAGCAGCAACCAGAAAGCAGTCGAACTACTCGGCCTGGGCAGCGAGAGTTTGCGCAAGCTGCCCGTCAACGATAACTACCAGGTTGACATCCCGGCCCTGCAAGCGCAGATGTCGGCCGACCGTGCCGCCGGACTACAGCCCGCCTGCATAATCGCCAATGCGGGCACGATCAACACCGGTGCCATTGACGATATGCATGCGCTGGCCGATATCTGCGACAGCGAAGGGTTGTGGTTCCATGTTGATGGCGCTATCGGCGCTGTTGTGAAGGCTGCACCCGAAAATGGATCGTTGATGGACGGCATTGAACGGGCTGACTCCATCGCGCTCGATCTGCACAAATGGCTGCACATGCCCTTTGAGGCCGGGTGCGTCCTGGTGCGCAGCGAGTCTGATCACCGGCATACCTTTACACTGACCCCGGAATACTTGCAGCATGCACAGCGTGGACTTAACGCCGGTGACATTTGGTACAGTGATTATGGCCTGCAGCTGTCACGCAGCTTTCGTGCCCTGAAAGTATGGATGGGATTCAAGGAGCATGGGCTTGAGCGGTTCGGCCGGCAGATTGACCGCAATATCGCTCAGGCGCACTATCTGCAGTCGCTCATCGAGGCAGAGCCGCAGCTGTCGCTGGTGGCGCCAGTTGGTCTGGATATCGTTTGCTTCCGCTTCGACCCTGGTGGGCTAAAAAATGCCGCGCTTAATTCACTAAACGCTGAGCTGCTCACGCGCATTCACGAAGATGGCGTTGCCGCGCCTTCGCATACATTGTTATCCGGCATATACTGCCTGCGCGTCGCCATCGGCAATCACCGCAGCGTCGAATCTGATTTCGACCTATTCGTGCGCCGTACGGTAGAGTTGGGCCGGCAGCTAATGGATGAAGAATTCGACTAGTCAAGGTATCCTGGTCTCTGTCACTGACCACAAACTGCGACACGGATGAGGTAAGAACGACGTTGAATCTGAACGAGAATAACGCCAGCGATTCCTTTGCCCGCCGGCGGCTTGCCGTGTCCGGCGTCGTGCAGGGCGTTGGATTTCGGCCCTTTGTGTTTGCGCTGGCCAAGCGGTTCGAACTGGCCGGGCATGTCGGAAATGACAGCGGCGGCGTATTCATCGAGATTGAGGGCCCCCGCCAGACGCTTGACGCTTTCCAGCAAGCATTGATCAGCGACGCGCCGCCTCTTGCCTATATTGAGGCGGTGGACGTGAACGGCCTGCCGCTGCTGGGCGAAACGGAGTTTATCATTGTGCACAGCGAGAGCAGGGCGGTAGGTAATACACTGCTTTCGCCGGATGTTTGCGTCTGCGATGACTGCCTTCTAGAGACACTGGATCCCGCTGACCGTCGTTACCGCTATCCATTCACCAACTGTACAAACTGCGGGCCACGATTTACGATCATTCAAGATATTCCCTACGACCGGCCGTTCACCTCCATGTCAATCTTCCCGATGTGCGCCGACTGCCAGGGAGAATATGACGATCCGTTGAATAGGCGCTTCCATGCCCAGCCGAATGCTTGTCCCGTCTGTGGGCCCCATATCTGGCTGCAGTACAGCGGTGGGGACAGCGATGCTGCTGCCCAAGGTGATAGCGCGCTGCGAGCGGCTCAGAATCTGTTGGCTGACGGAAAGGTGGTGGCGATCAAGGGTTTGGGCGGCTTCCATCTGGCCTGTGATGCCGCCAATGATGTCGCTCTGACGCGGCTTCGTGAGCGCAAGGGGCGGGTTGGCAAGCCTCTTGCTGTGATGGCCGCAGATCTAGAGACAGTGCGCCAATTCGCGTTTGTTTCAGATGCGGAAGCGGCGCTGCTCACCAGCAAAGAACGGCCGGTTGTTCTCTTGAAGAAGCGCGCCGATGATCCACTGTCAAGTCTGGTTGCTCCGGGCAACCAAATGATCGGCGTCATGCTGCCCTATACGCCGCTCCACTACCTCCTTTTTACCGGCGGCAGATTTCGTGTAGGGGCGCTTGTGATGACTTCCGGCAACTACTCTGATGAGCCTATCGTCCAGGGAAACGCGGAGGCGGCGGAAAGGTTGGCCGGGTTAGCCGATGCTTTTCTGCTGCATAACCGGGAGATTGTGGCGCGCTGTGATGACTCGGTGATTCGCTTGTGGCGCGGTTCGGAGCTGCCCGTGCGGCGATCACGTGGCTACGCGCCGTTTCCTGTGAAGCTGCCGTTTGCCGTACCGCCCATTCTGGCCGTGGGGGGTGAGTTGAAATCGACATTTTGCCTGACCAAGGATCAGTTCGCCTATCTAAGCCAGCACATTGGTGACATGGAGAACCTGGAAACACTCCAGGCATTCGAAACGGCCGTTGACCATTACAGGCATATATTTCGTGTAGAGCCGCATATCATCGCCTGTGATCTGCACCCGGACTACCTTTCCACGCGCTGGGCGCTGGCGCAGCAGGCGCAGGCGCCCGTCGTCCAGATTCAACACCATCATGCGCATATCGCGGCGCTCATGGCCGAACATCAGTTGGCGCGCGAGCGGCGGGTGATCGGGTTTAGTTTTGATGGCACCGGTTATGGGCCGGATGGCGCCATCTGGGGCGGTGAACTCATGGTGGCCGGCTATGGTCATTACGAGCGGGCAGCGCATCTCAAGTACAGCCCGCTGCCCGGTGGCGATGCGGCGATCAAACGGCCGTATCGTCTTGCCCTGGCTCATCTGTGGGCTGCCGATATCCCGTGGGACGACCGTCTGGCGCCTGTGCTTGCCTGTTCGCAAGCGGAGCTGGCCCTGCTGCGTAAACAACTGGAGGCAAATATCAACACCTTTCCGACCAGCAGCATGGGCCGCCTATTTGACGCCGTCGCTTCGCTGGCCGGCGTTCGCCAGACGATCAGCTACGAAGGCCAGGCCGCCATCGAGCTGGAATCGCTTGCCGCGGCGAACGAAACGGAAGGGTATCGTTTCACGATCGATGAATCGCAGTTTGACGCCGCGCCGCTTCTGAGCGCCGTAGTAGCCGATGTGCTGGCCGGCGTTGATACCGCCCTTATCTCGGCTCGTTTTCATAATGGGATCGCTGACCTTATACTGGCGATGAGCCTGATTCAGCGGGATCGGACGGGTATTAACCAGGTTGCTCTCAGCGGCGGCGTCTTCCAGAATGTGACGTTGTTGGAACAGGCGGTACGGCACCTGGAAAAGGCAGGATTTGAAACGCTTGTTCATCAAAAGGTTCCCCCCAATGACGGCGGTCTGGCCCTGGGCCAGGCGGTGATCGCTGCGCAGTTGACGCACGACTGAGTTGACCCATGACTTGGCTCGATTCCGCTGATCCGCCGCGGCCCCGCTCTATCTTTCAGGCCTCCACTTTGCTCTACTCGAGCGATACGGCGATAGGCAGATGATCCGAAGCTTCTGAGTAGGGAACAACGGCCGAATTCGCCTGCCAATCAGGCGTAATCCAGATGTAATCGATGCGGCGCGTGGGCCCTGGCACAGGATTCGTGTGCCCCGGCTGCACACCGGTCAGATCGAGCACGTCACCGTAGCCGCCGTCCGCCAGCATATCGATTTCAGGCATGCCATGTTCCGCGTTCATGTCTCCCATGATGATCGTACGCGGCATGCCTGCCGCAAACTCGAGGATCACCTCGCTCTGCTGAACGCGCACACCGCCGCCGTCTTCTGGGTTGTGATAGTGGGTGTCAATCAGGTTGAAGTCGGCGCCGTCCGTACTTGAGAACCGGGCATGAATAAACTGTCGCTGCAGCAGCAGATCTTCTGTAGGCAGTGGGTAACTTCCCTGTTCAATGAGCGGTAGTCTGCTCAGAACTGCGTTTCCCCACTGGGCGTCGGATGCCGGGCCAAAGATCAACGTCATCTCCAATCGCTGGGCGAGCCAGACGAGCATGTCAACCGAACCGTTGATTACCCAGCCGCGCGAAACTTCCTGCAAACCGACCACGTCCAGGTCTTCCGCTTCAATGACCTGGGCGAGGGCTTCTAGATCAAGCTGCCCCAGCGGATTGGTGCCGTAGTGCAGATTGTAGGTCATGACGCGTATTTGTTGGCCGCTGGCGGTCGGTGTCGGGGTCTGTTGGGTGATGCGCAGGAGGGGCGGAATCAAGAGAGTAATGAGAACGACGGCCGTCAGTTGGCGGAGAAGCGGCTGATCGACCTGCAGCGCCGTTTTCCACCAACTGTGTAAAGCTGAGAAACTGACTAGCAGGGCCAGCAGCAGTGCGAGCAAGGGCAGTGCCTGGTTAGAGAAGGGCAGCGCAATATCGTAGCCGGCGTAATAGACAAACAGCAGGACAACAAGCAGGATCATGCCGATCCCACCGGCAAGGCTGACGTTGCGCAGACCATCACCCGCTGCCTGCCGCTTGAGATAGCCGACTGCTGCCACCAGGGATCCGGCCAGGGCCACCTGACCCGCCAGTAGATATACGGCCGTGATCCACGCGTCTGCCAGACCCATCAACAGTAGAACTTGAGACAGCAGCGCTGCGATCCAGGCAGCTGCCAGGACAACCCGGTTTATATTTAGCGGCAGCAGCCATGCGGCAAGACCGGCGCCGTGAGCCAGCAGCAGCCAGAAAAAGGCTGCCGTAAACGACCAGCCAGTTGAGGTGCCGGCCCAGCCAATGTTACCGAAGATCAGCAGCTGCAGGAACAAGAAAGGACCGATCAGACTCCAAGAGATCGCCGCGGAGAAGCGAGCATCGGCCGGTTTGCTTCCTGCTGCCTGACGCAGCAGGCGATAAAGCACCCACCACTGGGACAGGACCAGCAGGGTGATGATCACGGTTGGCCAAAGGCCGCTTTGCCAAAAAAGGTCGTAGCTGAAGAAGACGCCGTTGAGGGCGAGGTCCAGAGCCAGCCCGGCCAGAATGGCGACAGCCAGGACAGGGCTTTCCCTGCTCTGTGAACCTATCACCAGACCAACCGCCGTGGGGAGGAACAGCACGAAAGCGATCACGCCAGTCGTGGCATAGATCATGTCAAGGATAGGCTCCCCCGTCCAGAATTGGGCGGCAAGGCGGCTCAAACCGATGACTAAGCCGCAGATCAGGATCAGAAGCCCGCTGCCGAGGAAGCGGTTGAGCGGTCCGGCTAGAAAAGCGCACAGGAAAACAGCAAGCGCGAATAGACCGACGTTGACCGTTCCCCAACCCAGCCGTTCTCCCAGGAGCGGCTGAAGGTACGGCAGCAGGCCGCGTATGAGCTGCACGCCCAAGATAGTAGTCAGGATTATTGCGGCACTGAATCCTGGCTTCGAAATTGCGGATGTTGTTGGCACTGATACTCTGGTCATTGTTCTCTCCTCCAAAGGCCTGGCGGCGCTCAAGGGCAAGAAGCCAATGCATTATACCATGAGACGGGCCAATGGCTTCGCGCCCCCCGTCTGGCTGCTGCTTGCACTGCCGGCTGCCAGGGAAACAAAAAACCCCGCTTCCCTGTCAAAAAAGGAAACGGGGTCTATGTCATTAGAGCGATTCCGGCCCGGACCGTCTCAGGGGAACCGTGCCGCCAATCACTCAACTGCTACTTTTCAAGCAGTCGCTACCACTCCCAGGTTTCTTGCTGATCTGCCTTCCAAGGGGTGGGTTCTTGCCAGGGACCCCGCGGACCGCGATGGTGGCTGTGCGGACCCCTGCCAGGACCGCGCCCGCCCTGCATGGCAAACCGCATCCTGCGGTTCGTTCTGCGGCCGTGTCGTGCCCCGGCGCCTCGTCGGCCATGACGTGGTCGCCCATGACCTGACCGCCTAGGGCCGCGACCGCGCCGTTTGCCCACCATGTTTGGGCCAATGCCAAGGCGCCGCAGCGCATCTTTGTCGCCGGAAGCCTCCAGGCGATATCCATCTTCTGTTTCTACGAACTTGATTTCGTAATGTACTTTTTCACTCATACTTTCTTTGTTTTCTTCCTCATTCTTGATGGTTTCAATTTCATTTTCTTTCATAGATTTGGTTCTCCTTTTCTTAATCTGTCTGCTGTCTGTAAATCTGTCTTGCCGCATCGTGCGGCTGGGGCTTTATGATTCGCCCTTTTCCTCTCCGGACGCCGCGTTCATTCCTTCCTCAAGGTCAGTAAGAACTGTGATCATTTCTGAGATCTTCGGTTGAATGATTTCGATCAACCGCGCCAGTTCGAGCTCTCCCTGAGGTGTAATCTTGTAGACTCGCATCGTTCGTTTGCGCGTATCTTCCCATTCGCCGCTGATGAAGCCTTCTTCTTCCAGCTGGGTCAGCAAGGGATAAATGGCGCCTGGGTTTGCTACCCATTGTCCGCCGGTGCGTCGGCGAATCAGTTTCGTTATTTCGTTCCCGTAGCGAGGCTCTTCCGCGATCAACTGCAGCACAAGGACCGGCAGCAGTCCGCCACCCATACTCATCAGATTGGCGACGAAAGGATTGAAGCCGGCGCGGCCGCGATGCCACGGCCGAAATCTCCGCCCGCCGAACAGCCAATGCTCCTCGGGATACTGGCCCATGTAATTGTTAAAGTGCTGCCGCCAATGCTCGCCGCGTTCGCTGCGCGCCCAGCGGTGTTTCCCTCGCCGTGCTCCCTGATCATGCTTGGGCTCTTCCCAGTCGTCCCAATCAGACCAAAAACCAGCGCCTTTACCGAATCCTTTCTTCATGGCATTCCCTTTTGGAATAAACTATATTGAATTCAATATACTGTAATTATACAGTTGTTGAATGACTTGTCAAGAGCCCTTGCGGCGATCAAATGCAGATCTAACACGGGAAAAATCGGGTTGACGGCCGTCTGTGCAGACATTATAATGCCAGCACATATAGAGAAATTGACGATGATGGAGACGAGTACGGCCTGAAAGCCTCTCAGAAAGTTGGCGGATGCTGTGAGCCGACGGTCCACGGTCAGAAATCCACTCCGGAGTCGCCTGCCGAACCTCGCAAGAGTAATAAGGCAGGCCGGGTGCGCCCGTTATTGCGTTTTTTGAGGCCGCTCAACCTGCATCAGGTTGTCCGGCAAAACCAGGTGGCACCACGGGCCCCCTCGTCCTGGCAGACGAGGGGGCTTTTTTATTGTGTGCAGTTGTTAGGCAAAGGGAAACAGAACAATGATTGACATTAACGTGATACGACAGAATCCAGAGTGGGTGAAAGAGCAAATAGCCAAGCTGAATGATACGGCCCCGATTGACGAGATTGTGGTCGCCGATCTACGCAGACGTGAAATCCTGCAGCAGGTTGAAGAGCTGCGCGGCAAGCGCAACGAAAGCTCGAAACAGATCGGCCGTTGGATGGGCAGTCTGAAGAAGATGAAAGCGGATCTGCGCAGTGCCGAAGCGGGGCAGGATGTTGGCCAGCCTGTTGAGATGCTGCGCGCCCAGGTGTTGAGCATGCAGGCCAATGTTGACCAGGCCAAGGACGAGACGCGCGCGATTGGCAGCGAGATCACGGCGCTGGATGAAGAACTGCGCGAGGTCGAGCAGGCGCTCAATGAAGCGATGCTGTGGGTGCCCAATATTCCGCATGAAAGCGTGCCCGTTGGTCCAGACGACAGCTACAACATCGTCTATGATCCGCAGGGGCCGCCGCTGCCGGAATTCGATTTCGAGCCCAAAGCACATTGGGACCTCGGTCCCGAACTGGGCATTCTGGATTTCGAGAGGGGCGTCAAACTGAGCGGCAGCCGCTTCTACGTCATGACCGGTGAAGGCGCGCACTTGCAGCGCGCACTGATCCAGTTCATGCTCGATTATCATGTGTACCAGCATGGCTACACGGAAGTGAATCTTCCCTACATGGTTCGTTCAGAGATGTTTGTTGGCGCGGGACAACTGCCGAAGTTCGCCGACAATATCTATCGTGACGCTGAAGAAGATTTTATGTTCTTGGGAACGGCCGAGATCGCGCTGACCAACATGCATCGCGATGAGATTCTTGATGAAGCGGATCTACCGCTCAACTATGTTGCCTATACCGCCTGCTTCCGCCGCGAGAAAATGAGCGCCGGTCGCGACGTGCGCGGCATTAAGCGCGGGCATCAATTTGACAAGGTAGAAATGTACAAGTTCACGACGCCGGAGACCAGCTATCAGGCGTTGGATGAATTGGTCGTGCATGCCACCGATATCTGTGAGGCCCTTGGCCTGCCCTATCGTATTGTCGAAATGGTTACCGGTGACCTTGGATTCGCAGCCGCCAAGAAATTTGATGTTGAGGTCTGGGCGGCGGGCTGCGGCGAGTGGCTGGAAGTAAGTTCGGCAAGCAACACGGAATCATTCCAGGCGCGCCGCGCCAATGTCAAGTACCGTCCGCAAGATGGTGGGCGAGCCAAACATGTTCACACGCTTAACGCCAGTGGGCTTGCTCTGCCGCGGATTATGATCGCGATTATGGAGAACTACCAGCAGGCGGATGGCACGATCAGGGTTCCCGAAGCGCTTCAGCCCTATTTGGGCAGCCTGGAGCAGATCGGATAGTCACGGGCGAATCGAGGTCGGCTGGTTCTTCGTCAGCGGTCTGAGAGATTAGAGTGGATTTTCGCGGTGCCGGCTGATTGGCGGCGTTTCGTCTTCAACCGGCGCCAGAAGATCCGCGTATACGGTCAGCATCTGGTCCGCTATGAGCGGCCAGGCGTAGCCGGCTGCGTATTCTCGCGCCTGTTCACCCAGTTGGTGCGTGTTACTATCGTTGGTCAATAATTCATAGATTCGTTCGGCCAGCGCTTCCGGGTCACGTGATGGCACGTGGAATCCGTTCTCACCGTCGCGAATAAGAAATGCCAAGCCACCGACTTCAGAGGCGATTACGGGCGTTCCGGAAGCCATCGCTTCCAGGGCGACCATACCGAAACTCTCGTAGTGCGAAGGCATAATGACCATCTCGGCGGCTGCATAATAGAAGGGCAGTTCGTTCTGATCGCGCGCGCCGATGAAGGTCACGATGTCATGAATGCCCAGCTGCGCGCGCATAGACTGCAGTCTCGCCATTTCCAGATCGGGATCATTGGCCCAGGGGTCGCCGCCGATGATCGTAACGTCTACATTCTCAACGACCTTCGGGTACCTTTCTTGGATCAGGGCCATTGCCTGCAGCAGCGTATCGACCCCTTTCAAAGGTTCGATGCGACCAACAAAGAGGATATTCTTGTTCCTGATAGGGATGCCGACATGTGCCTTGGCCGCCTCTTTTGGCAAAGGCTTGAAGCGCCCCAGGTCCACACCCGGTGGGACGACGACTTCTTTACCTGAACGATTGCCGTAGAGCCAATGCAGCTGCGCCTGTTCGGCGGGTGTTGCGGCAATGATGCGATTGGCGATGTCGATCACTTCCTGTTCACCTTCGATACGTTCCAAAGGCGCCATCTCGCGGTCCGATGTTGCAATCCGATTCTTCATGCGCCCCAGCGTGTGGAACATATGCACAATTGGGAGCCCCTGCCAGGCGGCTTTGAGTTTGCCGGCGACCAGCCCCGAAAGCCAGTAATGACTGTGGATTAAGTCGTAGCTGATCCCTTCTTCTTCTGCAAACTGCTCTACGGCCAGCGCGAACTCATCCAGGTGGTCGGCCACTTCGCCCAGGGGCAGCGGCTGCTCCGGGCCCGCCTTTACGTGAACAGCACGCGCCCCATAGCCCAGGCCGTGACTAATCATGGGTACATAGCTGTCCTGCGAACGGGTGAAGACATCCACCTGAATGCTCCGGCGCGCCAGTTCGCGGCTGAGGTCGCGCACGTAGACATTCATGCCGCCTGATTTCTTGCCCCCTAGCATGGCCAATGGGCAGGTATGCACGCTGAGCATCGCTATGCGCTGTGGGAAGTGCTCGTCTGCTAAATTGAGTTCCGACATATGCAGTGCCTGATCAGATGGGACGTTCAGACGAATGCCTGGTGGCTTCCGGCCTACCTGACGATTTGCAGCCGGTAAACGGCCGTATCTTCAGCGCCGAAGCGATACTTGTAGGCCTCATCGCCGCGAAGAAAATCAAACGCTTCACAGCCCTGCTCTATGGCCAGTTCGATTGACCAGGCCGTAATAACAACGCCGGGGCTCAGCGCCGAAAAGAGATCGGGATCCAGTCCTGAGTTATAGACCCAGACGCGCCCGCCATAATCAAAATTGAAGAGTGCGGCCGCCTTCTGGCCGTCCACCTCCAGAAATAGAAGCTGCAGTGTTTCCTCAGCCTGTGCCGCCGCTGCGGTTTCTTGGAACAGCGCCCGTCTTCCTTCATTCAGCCAATCCCGCTTCTCAAACGTGCTCTTCTGCAGCAGTGCCAGAAAATCATCGACCGCAGCCGCCAGGTCATCGTCCTGATTGACGACACGGAGTACGGCGTCCGCTCCATTGGCCCGGCGGAGCTTGCGCTTGATCTCGCGCCGCTGTTTGCTGTCCAACGATCCCAGGTAAGCCTCGAAACTTATGGGCAGCTCAATGACCGGGCATACCTCAATCGTTGATTCGGCAACTGTCAGCCCGAACCGGCCGGCCACGTCAGGCAGGACCGTGCGGGTTGGTGATGCCTCCGGTATATTGCACAGTTCAAGGTGACGCCAGGCGGGGAAATCATTGCTGAGTAGACTGGCGAATACTGTTTCCCAGCCCTCATAGGCGTCTTGAGCTGCCGCAATCAGATCCAGGTAATCCGTTTCTTCAATGCAGCCGTTGAAGCGCAGGCTGCCATCGGACGTCAAGTATAAACAGGCGACTGCCGCCAGGCTGCCCTCTGCGGTTCGCGCTGCAACGCTGTATAGTTGGCTGTCTGCTGGCTGCAGGTTCTGCCACCAGGATCGCTGGTAAGCGAGCTTCTGGAATGGCGTATCGGTCATACCTCTCGCAGCGAGTTCATCCCATTCAGCGGCGAGTTCATCAAAAACAGCGTCTCCGCTGATTATTTGCGCATACATAATGTTTCAATCGTTCCTAGCCGGGGCCATAATGGTTCAGTATCATCTTTAACGACTGTATCATAGCATGGTTAAAGGCGGATTAGTAGCTGTCAATAGAATGCTGTCCGCCGGGCGCGTCTAGACCGCCTGCTGAGGCCGCTGCCGTACGTCGCTTGCTGGTTTCTGCCGCCGGGGTGGTTTGCTGACCTGCCGTTTTCGACGGCCGTTGTTACTTGCCTGGGCTAGGGTCGGAAGGTACTATTCTGCTGATGACTCTCATTAAAAGTCGAAAGTTAGGTTGGCTCTTGTTGGCGCTGCTGGTCGCCTTTTTTTCCGCAGTTGTCATGTTGGCGCCTGCCGAGAAAACATTAGGCGAAACGATACGCTATGTCTATGCCCATGTCGCCTTTACGCGCGCCGGCATGGCTGGGTTTTATGTTGCCGGTGTCATGGGGCTGTTCGTCGCGCTGACTGACAACGAAAGACTGCAGTCCTGGACGCAGACAATTTGCGGGGTTGCCTTCGCGCTTTTTGTATTTGGCGGTATCTTCAGCATCTTCGCGCAGCGGGCGAGCTGGGGCGGCGTTCCCCTGGCTGAACCGCGCATTCGAACCAGCATGTCCGCGGTAGCCGTAGCGATCATCGTGCTGCTCCTGAACAGTTGGATACCCTGGATTCGCCTGCGCGGCCTGCTCTACGTGGCATTGGCTGTCTATATCGCCTGGGCGATTCCACGGACGCCGCTGGTTCTCCATCCGGCTGATGCGGGAAGCAGTTCAGCGTCTCCCTGGATACGGTTGACTTTTCCAGTGCTGACGGCATTGGCTTTATTGATGGGCATGTGGCTAGTGTGGTACCTTGAAAGACCAAAAGCGGAAGCATTATGAATGAAAACATCACTGACCTTACTTTTGAAGAAGCATTGGCAGCGCTTGAGCAAACGGTTGAGCAGTTGGAAGCAGGAGAGCTTTCGCTGGAAGAATCACTGGCTATCTTTGAACGCGGGCAGCAGCTTGCCGCTTACTGCAATGCCAGGCTGGAGCAAGCTTCGTTGAAAGTTGAGCAGCTGACGACCGACGGTGAAATCATTGACATTTCGCCACGCCCGTATGAGGACGACTAGTCGACTCTGAGCCGATTGGTCATAATCCAGGTGGCAGACAATATCTAACGCTGCCCAAGAGGAAATGTAGTGTTTAAGAATCTGCGCGAGTCACTATCTCGCACTCGAAACTCGGTATTTGGACAGATCGCTGGTGTCCTAGGCGCCGGCGACATAACGGACGAAACATGGGATGACCTGGAGGCGCTGTTGATCCAGGCAGACATAGGAGTTCCCACAACCCTTTACCTTGTCGAACGTCTTCGGCAGCGTGCTTCGGCCGAAGGGATGTACCAGGCTGAACAGCTCTTTGTCGCTTTGAAAGAAGAGCTTCGTGCGATTCTCGTCCAGCCGGAGGATTTCCCGCTTGAGAATCCGCGCTTGTTGACCGTGGCCATGGTTGTTGGCGTCAATGGTTCCGGGAAAACGACCAGCATCGGCAAACTCGCCCATTATTACAAGGACAATGGGCGCAAGGTGATGTTGGCAGCGGCGGATACATACCGCGCGGCAGCGATAGATCAACTGCAGGTGTGGGCGGAGCGGGCTGATGTTCCTGTCGTTGCCGGTCAACCTGGTGATGACCCGGGCGCGATTACCTACGACGGTATTCGTGCGTCGCGTGCTCGTGGATATGATCTCCTTATCGTTGACACAGCAGGGCGCCTGCATACGAAGTACAATCTTATGCGCGAGCTTGAAAAGGTGTACGGTGTTGCCAAGAAGAGTGTTCATCAGGCGCCGCATGAGGTGCTGCTCGTATTGGACGCGCCTACCGGACAAAATGCGTTGGTTCAGGCTGAGAAGTTCAAGGAGACTGTTGGCGCCACCGGCGTGATCCTCACCAAGCTCGATAGTACGGCTAAGGGCGGGATGGTCTTCGCCATCTATCGCGACCTGGGGCTGCCTGTGAGATTTGTCGGAACCGGTGAGAAGATTGAGGATTTGGCTCCGTTTGACCCCGACCAGTTTGTGGACGCATTGTTTGAGTAATTACCCGGTCATAGTCTAGAATTGAATTGAAGAATCGGCGGGCAGAGATTCGTAGATTGGCGCGCCGTTTGATGGAGAATTTTGATGAGTGGATTAGTCGATCGATTACAGGAACTTGAAGGTATCGTCAACCAGCTGCGGAGGCGGCTTTGACTTAGATGCCAAGAATGAGAAATTAGCCAGCCTCGAATTGGCCTCTTCTGTCCCCGATTTCTGGGATGACCAGGTAAAGGCGCAGGCGATGATGCGTGATATCACGAAGCTGCGCAATGAGGTGGGCATCTGGGAGCGCATTCGCCGGCACCTCGACGACACCCTGGAGCTGGCCTCGCTTGAGGATGAGTCGCTGGAAGATGAGCTGAATCAGGATCTTGCTGTCCTCGAGAAAGAGATCGCGGATCTTGAGTTCCGCACCCTATTCAGCAACCAATATGATGATGAAGATGCGATTGTAACGATTCATGCCGGGGCAGGTGGAACCGAGGCCCAGGATTGGGCCGATATGCTTCTGCGCATGTATACGCGATGGGGGGAGTCTCACGGATACACAGTTGATATCCTGGATTTGAGCAAGGGGGACGAAGCGGGTATTAAGAGTTGTATGCTTTCTATCCGCGGGGATTACGTTTACGGCCGTTTGAAGTCAGAGCGCGGTGTTCATAGGCTTGTGCGTATCTCTCCCTATGATGCCGCGAAAAGACGGCATACATCGTTCGCCAAGCTGGAACTGTGGCCCGATATCGCTGACGAAATCGAGATCGATATCGATGAGGGTGACCTGCGCATCGATCGCTTCCGCGCCAGTGGGGCGGGTGGGCAGCACGTGCAGAAAAACGAAACGGCCGTGCGTATCACCCATTTGCCTTCAGGCATCGTCGTTTCCTGTCAAAATCAGCGGTCACTGACCCAGAACATGCATGTGGCTATGGGTGTGCTGAAGACGCAGCTCTATGAACTGGAGCAAAGAAAGCAAGACGCTGAGATCGCCGCGCTGAAAGGTGAGTCAGTTGATGCCGGTTGGGGAAGTCAAATCCGATCCTATGTCCTTCATCCCTACAAGATGGTCAAGGACGTTCGCACCGGGTACGAAACCGGCAAGACGCAGGCTGTTCTGGACGGTGAGCTAGACCCCTTTATGGAAGAGTACCTGCGCGCTTCGGTTGGCGAAAAAGCGTAACCAGTTTTCTGGGCGAAGCGACGGAATCGTGGCGCAGCTTGCGCTGCCGTCGGCACAGCTTCCACTTCAATTCGCCGGCGACAGATTCGCTGAGCAGCAACAATTCACCGAAAAACGGGGTTTACCAAAGCGGCAAAATGTGCTAAAGTTAAGAGTTCATATTTTGATGCCTTTTATAGGCCTAAAAGAGTTGACATATTAGTGTCTATCGATATAATCAACCCTGATGCTAAATGAGAGAGAT
The DNA here is from genome assembly GCA_963767495.1 of uncultured Chloroflexia bacterium. GTDB lineage: Bacteria > Chloroflexota > Anaerolineae > Promineifilales > Promineifilaceae > JAACFF01. The sequence goes on along the minus strand of CAVYDY010000001.1, from coordinate 3,209,413 downwards.
AGCAATGAGAGCGTCGGCTGGCTGCCGAACGCTCTTTTCGTGTTTGTGCACTTGATTCCTCGTTCGGTGTGCGACGGGGCGCACCGCATTGACCCGATAGTAGGTGACGGGTAACAGAATTAGACCAGCGTTTATTCGCGCAACTGCGTCGCAGTGACTCCTGAGCATGCATGCTTGCCAGATCGCCTGCGCCAAGAGCGCCTTAGTTATTTGGAGGTCGTATTTAGGTGGAAACGACAGATTTTCGTTCATTACGTATTAGCCTGGCATCCCCTGAGCAGATTCGTTCCTGGTCCTATGGTGAAGTAACAAAACCGGAGACCATCAATTACCGGCGGTTGCGCCCGGAGAAGGATGGCTTGTTTTGTGAAGCTATTTTTGGCCCGACACGCGATTGGCAGTGCTACTGCGGTAAATACAAAAACGTCCGCTACAAGGGGATCGTCTGTGACAAATGTGGCGTCGAGATTACGCGCTCTTCGGTTCGCCGAGAGCGGCTTGGCCATATCGAATTAGCTGCACCCGTAGCGCATGTCTGGTATACGCGCCGCGTCCCCAGCTACATGGGACTCCTGTTGAACGTATCGCGCCGAAACCTCGATCGCGTACTCTATTTTGCTCAATACGTGGTTACTGGTGTCGATCAGGATGCGCGTGAGAGAGCCCTTGTTCGCCTTGATGAAGAGTTGATCGAGGCGGAAGCACAGCTTGAAGTTAAGCTTCATGAGCAGGTAGCGGAGATTACAGTTGATGTAACCAATCGTGTTGCCGCCCTTGATGCCCAGCTTGAGGAATTGAACAGCACCTTCGACGACCGCCTGTCAGCTGAGACAGATGCCTTTATGAAAGAGGCGCAGACTGTTCAAACGCGGCTGGAAAACCTTCAAGGTTCTGTCACCAAAGAAGAAATTACCTCTGGCGATGAGGTTGTCGCCGGCGCCGGTGAGACAGTCGGTCGTGAACATATCGTTCTCGTCCAGGATCTCGCCAGCCAGCAGTTGACCGATGTCCAGCAGGCGTTCGAAGAGAAGCATCAGAGTCAGGTTGCCGACATACAGCGCGAATTGGTTGAACTCCGTGCGGAGATCGATGCCGCGACCGAAGAGCTGCGCGATGAGATGGATCAAAAACTAATCCGTTTGCGTCAGCAGGCGCAGACAAATCGTGAACAGCTTGAAGCGATCGAGCAGATGTCATTCTTGAATGAGAATGAATATCGCGATCTCAAGAGTAAGTTCGGCAACGTCTTCCGCGCCGGGATGGGTGCGGAGGCGCTTCATGAGATTCTGAAAAGCATGGACCTCGACCAGCTCTCGCGTGATCTGTGGCGCGAGGTACGGACGACCCGTTCCAAGCAGGCGGCGAAACGAGCGACAAAGAGGCTGCAGGTTGTAGAAGCGCTGCGCAAGAGCGGCAACCGGCCCGAGTGGATGATTCTCACAGTACTGCCGGTGATCCCTCCTGATTTGCGGCCGATGGTCCAGTTGGATGGTGGTCGATTTGCCACGTCCGATCTCAACGACCTGTATCGCCGGGTCATCAATCGCAACAACCGCCTCAAGCGCCTGCTCGATCTCGGAGCGCCGGACGTAATCGTGCGCAACGAAAAGCGCATGCTGCAAGAGGCTGTGGACAGCCTGATTGACAACAGCCAGCGTGGCAAGGCGTTGAGCCGCCGCGGACGCCGCGAGCTCAAATCGCTCTCCGACATGTTGAAGGGTAAGAAGGGACGTTTCCGACGCAATCTTCTGGGTAAGCGCGTTGACTATTCCGGCCGCTCTGTGATCGTGGTCGGTCCGAAACTGAAGATGGGCGAATGTGGTTTGCCCAAGATAATGGCTTTGGAACTCTTTAGGCCGTTCGTAATCAGCAAGCTGATTCAGTACGGCCATGTCAGTAATGTCAAAGGCGCTAAACGTTTCATTGAACGTCAGCCGCCCGAGGTTTGGGAAGTGCTCGAAGAGGTTATTCAAGGGCGACCCATCCTCCTGAATCGTGCGCCGACACTTCATCGTCTTGGCATCCAGGCGTTTATGCCGCGACTTGTAGAAGGCAAGGCGATCCAGCTACATCCACTGGTCTGTGCCGCCTTCAACGCTGATTTCGATGGTGATCAGATGGCCGTTCATGTGCCGCTGTCCCGCGAAGCCGTGCGTGAAGCCAAGGACATGATGCTGGCAACGCGTAACTTGCTCAAGCCGGCGGACGGTCAACCGATCGTTGGCCCATCAAAGGATATGGTCCTCGGCGTGTACTACATCACTTTGATTCGTGATGACATGCCGGGCGAAGGCCGCGTGTTCAGCAACATGGATGAGGTCGTGATGGCCTATGAAATGGACTACGTTGACATCCATGCCAAGATCAAGCTGTATACCGAAACATATTATGACGAAGATGGTGTGCGTTACGTTGACGGCGAACCGCGGCTGCGTATGATCGATACGTCGCCGGGTCGGGTGCTGTTCAATATGGCGCTGCCCGAAGAAGCGCGCTTCGTCAATGAGCTGCTCGACAAGGGCGGTGTCAACCGTTTGATTAACACCATCTACCGTATGGTTGGTGACGAAAAGACGATCAAAATGGCCGATGCTATCAAGGATATTGGCTTCAAATTCGCTACCGTTTCAGGAACAACGGTCGCCGTCGCCGACCTGACCGTGCCGGTTGAGCGGGATGAAATTCTCGATCAGGCACGTTCCCGTGTAGATGAAATTGATCGCCAGTATCGTCGTGGTCTATTAACCCCGGAAGAGCAGTATCAACGAACCGTGGAGACATGGAACGAAGCCAAAGACGATGTTGCCGATGCCGTACGAGAATCACTGGATCCTGACGGACCAATGGCTGTCATGGCGCTTTCCGGCGCGGGTAAAGGTGGTTTTGGCCCGATTACCCAGCTGGCCGGTATGCGCGGTCTAATGGCTGACCCGCAGGGCCGTATCATCCCAGTGCCCATTCTCTCTAATTTCCGCCAGGGTTTGGAAGCACTGGAATACTTCATCTCTACTCATGGCGCGCGAAAGGGTCTCGCTGATACCGCGCTGCGCACGGCCGATGCCGGTTATCTGACACGCCGGCTCGTTGATGTCGCTCAAGATCTTATCATCATGTCGGAAGATTGTGGTACGGACAAGGGCGTATGGGTCAAGAGAAAAGACAACTTTGGCAAGCAGACGCTTGGCGAGCGAATTGCCGGGCGCGTTGTTGCACAGCCGCTTTTCCATCCGGAGACCGGTGAAATGATCGTCGAGGAAGGTGATTTTCTCACTGACGAGGTCGCCGCGGAAATTGACAGCCTGGGTTTGGATGATATCAATGTCTACTCGCCAATGACCTGTGAGCTGCGTCAGGGAATCTGCCAGAAATGTTACGGCATCGATCTCGCGCGCGGCAAGCCGGTTCAGATGGGTGTTGCGGTCGGCATTATCGCTGCCCAGTCGATCGGCGAGCCTGGTACGCAGCTGACCTTGCGAACTTTCCATACGGGCGGTACCGCTTCAAGTGGCGGCGATATCACACAGGGTTTGCCGCGTGTTGAGGAGCTCTTTGAGGCCCGGCAGCGGCCGAAAGGTGAAGCGACCATTACGGAGATCGGCGGCACGATCGATACCCAGATGGTAGATGGCGTGCGCCACGTGCTCGTTACTGATCGCCGGATGGTCGACGATGTGTATGACATTCCTGATGAGTGGACCGTACGCGTTGAAGACAAGGATATGGCCGAAGCCGGTGATGTGATTGCCGAGCTGGACGATGAAGAGATTGTGGCCCGTCATGACGGCCATGTGAGAATCGATGATGATGGACTGCGTGTTGTCTGGGAAAGCATTGAAGAACAAGACTACCAGATCCCGGCCGGTGTGCGCCTTCTTGTACGAGATGGTGAGACAGTGGATGCCGGACAGCCGCTGACGGAAGGCTCTCAGAACCCTCATCGCATTCTGGACATTCTCGGTCCTGATGCGGTCACCCAGTATCTCCTGCGCGAAGTTCAGCAGGTGTACCGTCCGCAGGGGCAGAACATCCATGACAAGCATTTTGAGGTGATCATCCGCAAAATGCTCAGCAAGGTTGTTGTCACCGCCTCTGGAGATACGCAGTTCTTACCGGGCGATCTCGTTGAACGTCCCTCATTCCAGGAGACGAACGAGGAGATCGTGGCCGAAGGTGGTCAGCCCGCTGAGGCCGAGCCGGTGCTGCTTGGCATTACCAAGGCTTCTTTGAACACCGAAAGTTTCTTGTCCGCCAGTTCCTTCCAGCATACCATTAAGGTTTTGGCCGGTGCGGCCATCGCTGGAAAGGCAGACAATCTTGTCGGGCTCAAGGAAAACGTGATCATCGGCAAGCTGATACCCGCCGGCACCGGCTATGAGGCACGGCTGGAGCGCGAAGAACAGCTGCGCCTGGAGGCTGAGAAACCTGAAATCGACCTGGCGACCGTTACGACGAGCCTGTTGATCGACGACAACACCGACGACAACCTGTTGGAAGCCATGATTGCGGCTGCGGCCGAGTCATCACGCGCCCGCAAGGAAGCGGAGCTAGAGGAAGCCACCGCAGCAACTGTTGCGATGGCTGAAGGTGAGGGCGAATCAGTTAGCCCCGATGATCTTGAAGAAGAGCTTCTGAAGATGGCTGGTGGCGCTTTGGAAAGCAACTTCAGCGCCGATGTGGTTGAAACGGAAGAAGAGGCTGAAGAGACCGTCGCTGTTCCGGAAGTGACCGTTGATGAAAAAGCTGCGCCTGAGGAAGAACTTCCTGAAGCTGAAGTCGAAGGCGAAGATGTCGTCGAGTAAGACATAGCAGACTGACGCTGTTGCCAATGTACAAAAAAAGAAGTCCGCTTCAACTGGAAGCGGACTTCTTTCCTTTTTTGACGGTCGTAGTTTGCGCAGTAGATTACATGTCGCGCATCAGCAGCATATCTACCAGCTGCAAAAGTGCCTTCTCGGCATCGCCGGTGGGGGCGGCCGCTGTCAGATGCTCAACTGCGGCTGTTGAATACGCCCGCGCGCGTTCCTCAGCATATGCCCTTGTATCTACTTCATCAAGCAGCTGGACGACTTCTTGAACGAAGGCGCCGTCGGCGTCTCGATCACGGTAGAGGACGCGCAGGGGTTCGCAGTTCTCCAGCCCATAGAGTACAGGAAGCGTCTTCTTCTTTGTAATGATGTCAGTCGCCACCGATTTCCCCGTTCTGGATTCATCTCCCCAAATGCCGAGGATATCGTCAATGACCTGGAAAGCCAGCCCAAGATTTAGGCCGAATTGGGCGTAATGGTCGATAACATCTTGCGGCGCGCCGGCAACGACGGCGCCTAGTTCCGTGCTCAGGGACAGGAGCACGGCTGTTTTGCCGGTTATCATTGCTATGTATTCGCTGACGCTGACTTCATCACGTACTTCAAAGTCCATGTCGGCATACTGCCCTTCGGTCAGGCGAAAACAGGTTTCGTCAAAGCGGCGCAGTGATCGCACCACGGTAGCTGGTTCAACGCCGCTTTCCAGCAGCCGGTTCATCGCTGTATGGGCAAGCGTGAACATGGCATCCCCGCTGTTGATCGCCTGCGCCTCGCCCCAGATCTTCCAGACAGTTGGCCGTCCGCGTCGTGTTGGGCTGACATCTTCAATATCGTCGTGAATAAGCGAAAAGTTGTGCAGGAGTTCGATGGCTGCCCCTGCGGGAGTAACCTGCCGCCAGTCGCCTCCCGCCGCCGCATTCGTCAGCATGCAAACCAGCGGTCGAATGCGCTTGCCGCTGACCGCTTCGATTGGCTTCAGCGACTCATCAACCCAACCCATCTGGTACTGCATCATGCCCAGGAAAGGGCCGGGCGGCGTTCCATCATACTGCAAAACTGTACGCATTTCATTATCAAGCGCAGGCAGCATCTGCTGCGCCAGAGACGTCAGTTCGTTGTCCATGTCAATTCATACTCCAATTGGAAAAATCTAAAAGGTGTTATGCAATGGCGTTTCTGCCAAGGCATTGAGGTCCACTGCACCGGCAGCGAACATAGTCACCCTGAGTTCATCGGTTATAGTTCGGGCTAATTCGATGACGCCTGCAGCGCCATCTTGATCGGCCGCGCGCAGGAAATCACCGGCGATGCCGGCGAGCTGTGCTCCCAAAGCAATAGACTTGGCGACATCAATCCCATTGTGAATGCCGCCGCTGGCAATGATCGGTAGATTAGCGGCCTGTCTGCAGTACTGGATCGATACACTGGTAGGTATTCCCCAATCAATGAAGGCCCCGGCAACGCGAGCCAGCCGAGCTGTTGGCGCACGATACATTTCCACCTGACTCCACGATGTTCCGCCGGCGCCGGCGACATCAATCGCGGCCACACCGGCCGAAGCCAGCCGCCGCGCCGTCTCTTCTGAGAATCCCCACCCAACTTCCTTGGCAATGACCGGAACCGGCAGTGTACGACAAATCTGTTCAACCTTGGCCAGCAGCCCCGCGAAATTGCCATCTCCTTCCGGCTGCACAGCCTCCTGGAGGGCATTGAAGTGCAGGATGAGTGCGTCTGCCTCGATCATATCCACAGCTCGCTGGCATTCTGCCAATCCGTAACCGTAGTTCAACTGCACGGCGCCCAGGTTGGCGAACAGCGGGATGTCCGGCGCCACATCGCGCACAAAATAGGTGTCTTCAAGAGAGCGATCTTCGATTGCCGCGCGCATTGAACCCAGTCCCATGGCCATACCAACCGCCTGCGCGGCTTCGGCCAATATGCGGTTGATGCTTTGCGCTTCGGCCGTTCCACCGGTCATAGAAGAGATGAGCAAGGGTGTGCTGATTGGGCGGCCAAAAATGGCGCTGCGCGTATTGACCTGATCCAGATCGATTTCCGGCAGTGCCTCGTGCATGAAGAATAGTGCATCAAATCCCGTGGTCAGACGGTTGAAGCTGATGTCTTCTTCCAGGTTGATGCGAATATGATCTGCTTTGCGACGTTCATTTAGCTCAGGGGACGAGATACTTGTCGATCCCCCGGCACGTTCTTCTTGATTTCCCATTTCAATTCCAATACGCTCTACCGGAATTGTTCGCGGGCACAGCGATTTTGTACAGACCAGTATACGTGCAGTAGGTCAGCTTGGCAATGTCGCCGCGGTCGCTAATTGAGGGCATCCAGGGACCACTGCGCAGGGTAGAAGTTTTCATTGACACGCAGCGCTTCCTTGTATGCTTCGCTGGCACCGAAGGTGTCGCCCAGGAACGCCAGGGCATGACCCTTGTACCAGTACGTCTCTTCAACGTTGCGGCCTCCCTGGGTTTCCAGCGTGGCGTCTGCCAGATCGACGATGTCCTGGTACCTTTGAAGCTTTAGATAAGCCAGGTACGGTTGGAACTGGTACCAAAGCATGCGCGGGGGCAGGCCCAGTTCTCGTGCTTGGTCAAACGCCTGCGCGCCGCCCTGATAATACTTGGTCTCTCCGGTCAGTCCGCCCATGCGGGTCAAGGCTGTTCCCAGGTTGAACCAGGCGATCGCATCATCGGGGTTTTCTTGCGTTTCCGCCTCGGCCAGTTCAGCCGCGTTCTGCCACATCGCAAAATCATCAAACATATCGGGACCCAAGATCGCGGCGACCTCATCTTCCTGAACCGGTTCGTAGACGACATAGAATGTATAGTTGAACTGCTGCCAGTATTCCTCGATCTCATCATACGAAGCGGTGCTGCCCGAGCCATCAAAGGGCCCGAGGTAGCTGTCCTGTGTGTAGAACTCTTCGCGGGCATCGTCATAGCCGTAAATGGTCAGGTAGTGGCCCCACCATCCCGATTCAGGAAGTTCATACCCCTTTTCGACGACCACAGGATAACCGGCGGCCACAAATCGTTTGATCATTTCAAGGGTACCGCCGCTTCGTGCAATGGCATTCAAGCCTGGCGTTTGCTCGTTAACATAATCGGCGATCTGCCACGGACTGACATTGCGGTCTTCAGGATTTGGCTTCAGATATTCTGCGACCTGGACCTGGGTGGTTTCGTTGCCTAAGTAGTTCAGAACCTGGGTCAAATTGGCCGGACCGCAGTTGTTGAATGTTTGCTGGATAGCGCCGATTCCTTCAAGTACGTGGCTGTCAGGCACGGGGGCCGACGTGGCGGTTGGCTGCGGTACTGGCGTCATCGTGGGCGGGGCGGGCTCGTCAGCAGCGCTGGCTGCGGAGGCTTCCGGGGCAGATTCATCCCCTAACTCAGGGACAGGCGTGGCAACTGCCGCGCTGGTAGGTTCTACTGCTGCTTGCGTCGGTTGTGCAGTAGTCTCGACTTCAGCGATGAGAGAGGCGATGCTAATCTCTTCCCCCTGGTTCGTTCGTGCCGGGGCCGGCAGTGCCGTGGCCACAGGTGCAACAGCGTCTATCACGCCCTCGGTGATATCGCTGAGAAAGGGATTGCGCTCGGCGAGGGCGACTCGATAGCGGCCAGGGACCGCCTGAACGGCCGTCGGCAGCGCCAGTAGCCCAATGATTAACAAGATTTGTAGGCCGGTGATGGCCAATATAATAATCTTCGCTCGCTTACTCATAGTCACCTGTATTTCTTCGCTGGTCCGCTAACGGGCCAGTGATCTATTCAAGTTCAGCCAATGCCAGCTGCGCTGCCGTGAAATTCGGATTGAAACTCGCTGCCTTCTCGAAGTTCTCTCTAGCGCCATCCGGCACGTCCAGAGCATTAAGAGCAGCCCCTTTGTAATAGTAAGATTCTTCGAAATAAGGTCGGTTTTCCAGTGTAACATCAGCCAACAAGACCACATCGTCGAATCGTCCGACATTTAGGTACGCCTCATATGGTCCGAATTGGTACCAGAGCATGCGCCACGGCAAACCAATGGCCCTTGCCTGATCAAAGGCAACGGCAGCTTCCTCAAAGCGGTTCAGGGCTGTATACGTCGTGCCCAAATTGAACCAGTAGAAGGGGTTTTGCGCGTCTTCCTCAATTTCTGCCCTTGATCTGGCCAGCGTACGCTGCCACATCACCTCATCGATCATGTCCTCTCCGATGAGTGCTTCCGCTAACTCTTCTTGATCCAGTTCAAAGAGAGCGATGTAGTTGCGGTTGAATTGGGCCCAATCTGTCGCCAAGTCCGCATAACTGATCACACGGCCTTCCGGATGTGCATTCTGCAAGGGCTCTTCACTCGTACCCAACCAGGAGTCATAGGCCCAGAACTGCTCACTTTCCTCATCATAGGCGACGATCAGCAGATAATGGCCGTACCAGCCCAACCAGCGATACTCTCCTGGCGGCTCAATACCCGTCTCGATGATCACCGGTATGTCATTGGCTACCAGTCTCTTCAGTGTTTCCAGCGTGCCATTTACGCGAAACTGTGCGCCATATGGCGTTTGCTCGTTGACATAGGCGGCCATCTCATGCGGGCTGACATTGCGGTCTTCCGGGTTGGGTTTCAGTATCGAGGCAGTTTGTTCCTGAGAAATCTGCTCGCCAAAAAACGTCAGTGCCATTGCCAGAGTAGCCGGTCCGCAGTTGTTCCAACTTTGAAACTTGTGCGTTACGCCCGCTAGTCGTGCCTTTGCGGGCAGCGGCCAGGGTGTCGCTGTCGCCGTGGGAACAGCTGTTGACGTGGCCGCCGGTAGAGTCTCTTGTTCAAGATTGCCTGCTTCCTGCACCGCTGACGCGGCATTAGGTTCGCCGGGATTGGTCAAACCTTTCAGAGTCGGCGTCGGCTCCAATGTTGCGGTTGGTTCTGGCGCACTCTGGGTTGCTGTTATCAGCAGCGCAGCTGCCGCCGCCGGCGCTTCAACTGTCGGCAGCAGCGGCGACAGGTCTTCGGGCAGACCATATTTCTGAATCGGCTCCGGCAGGTGCAGCACATATCGATCGGGCAGTGCCCCGATCAGGGTGGGGGCCGCCAGAATGATGCCCACAAGAAAAAAAGCTGTTGCCAGCAGTAATCGATATCTGTTCATTTGCTCATCCAGCCAGTGCTCACTGTCGCCTGCGTGCATAAGGTCATACGAAAAACGGCCCTGGCTGCTCAGTCGAGATTGTAACGTAGTCTGTCACGCACTCGAAGATATGCTATCTGACCTCTTAATTACTTTTCAGCCGCTAGACTCGAATACAAACGACTGATAGACCGGCACGGCCGTGCAGAATGCCGGCGCCATCCACTCTACTGGCGGCGAGAAATGCGTTTGCCCAAACTCTCACGCAGTCGCTATAATGCGGGCGTGAACTGCATCCTATTGTCAGGCGACTTTCTACACTGTTATGTCGCTGCCAATCAAAAAGAACTGACTGATCGATGACCGTAGAGAACACCAAAACCAGCTCACCCCCTCAGCGCAAAGGACGCTCATGGCGTCTGATTCTGATCGTGATGGCGATCGTGTCCGGACTGCTGTTGATCGGACTAATCGTCCGTTACTCGATGATCAAGAATGAGCTGAGTGACAGTGCTTTCGGCAAGGCCACCAGCCAGGCGATCAAGGCTGCCGAAGCGTTGGAGAAAGACTTCGCATACACGATGGAGCTCAGCGAGGATCTGGCGAAGGCCCTCAGCGATGGGACACTGGCGTACGCGGACATTGAAATGGAACTGCAGCAGCTGCTTGACGACAATCCGTCATTGGATGGCATCACCATCGCGTTTGCCCGAGACGCATACGACGCAGCGCATGATCTCTACTTCATCTATGTTTCCCGTGACCCCGCAGGCGGTTTTCAATCACAAAGCCAGGAATCACTTTACGATTATACACTGCCGCCTTCCGACGATCCCGAAGCGCCTCAGACGGCATGGTACTACGATCCGGCAGCGTCTGGAGCGACATGGGCTGAACCTTACTTGGCGGAAGGAGCGGGTCGCGTCTTGATTGGCTACGGTGTGCCTTTCTTTTCTCCGGACTCCGCAAGCAGAGAACCGGCGGGCGTCGTTTCGGTGGACTATTCGCTGGACGGCATGCGCGAGCTTGTTGCCGAATTGGACCTCGGTGCCACCGGATACGGCGCGGTCTATGCCGATACTGGCACCTTCCTTTCTCACCCGATACCAGAGCGCGTCGCCGCGGGGAATATCTTCACGGATGAAACGCTGCAGGACGAGCTTTTTCAAGACTCGGCTCGTCGCGCGTTGGCTGGAGAGACGCTGTCAGTGAATCGTATCGCGAACGAGGAGCGCGTTTGGGATTTCTTTACGCCGATCATGACAACCGGCTGGGCGCTGTTGGTACAGCTCTCCGAATCTGAGTACCTGCTCGGTATTAATACGTTGCTTTACTACCAGGTTGCTATTGTCCTGGCCGGCGGCACATTCCTATTTTTTCTCATCGCCATCCTGCTTCATTTTGATGAAGCGACGCGTGATCGCCTGTGGCTTGCCTCCATCACTTTCTCATTGATTGGTGTGGTGATGATTCTGATCATCATTACCCTTGAGCGAAATACGCCGAAGGGCCTGGGAGAGGGCGTATTGCTGACCTCCCAGTCGGCGCTGAAACGGTATGAACAGGCGCTGGAAAAAGAGTATGCTGAGCGCGGGCTAAAGCCGCCGGTTGGCGTGCCGACCGGTTTGCTGATCCAGTCGGCAAGATTTCCCGAACCGAGCGTTGTCACGTTGAATGGCTATGCCTGGCAGCATGTCCCCAAAATCGAAGGCGTTGAAATCTCGCCTGGTTTTTCGCTGCCGCAGTTGATCGACGAGCCGGCCATGATCGATGAAGTGTATCGAGAAGAACGAGAAAATGAGACATTGATTATCTGGACGGTGACCGCGGCGCTGCGCCAGGCGTTTAATCCCACACAGTATCCGCTTGACCGTTATGATATCAATATACGGCTGGCGCCGCTTGAGTTCGCAAATAATGCCGTGCTTATTCCCGATTTACGTTCTTACAATGTGACGGCGCCGAGCCTGCTGCCCGGACTGGATGATACCGTGCGCATCAACAATTGGCGGCTGATGGCCAGCGCTTTTGGTATGGGCTCCCGCCGCTACGGCACCGACATGGGTATCCCCCAGCGCCCAACTGTTGACGTACCGGAACTGGCCTTCAATATCCGCGTTGAGCGCCTTTTTCTGGGGCCCTTCATGGCCTTTTTTCTTCCGGCGCTCGTCGCCACGATTATGATTTTTGGTTTCTTGCTGACTGATCAGCAGCCTGACGAACCGGAAGAGATCGTGACCGCTCTCAGCTATACGGCCGCTCTATTCTTCGTCGTGGCAGTGCTTCACAGCGCCCTACGCGACAACGCAGCGGCGATTGGCCTTACCTATCTTGAATACTTCTATCTGCTGCTCTATGTGCTAACCTTGTTCGTGGCCGCAAACAGCTTCGTCGTCGTCAATTACCCGTATCTACCGCTGGTCAGTATCGGGAACAACCTCATCGCCAAGCTGCTCTTCTGGCCCGTCGTCGTCGGCTTCATGATGATTGTCACCCTCTACGTGTTTGTCCTGGGGCGCTAGGCAGGCAAATTGGCTATTCTACCGTAACGCTCTTGGCAAGGTTTCGGGGTTGGTCGACATCAGCGCCGCGGCGTTCCGCGATATGGTAACTTAGCAGCTGCAGTGGGATGACGTTGATGATTGGCGCCAGCAGGGGGGGGGTTTCCGGCACGTAGATAACGTGATCGGCGTCTCGCAGGATGTTTTCATCCCCTTCAGTCGCCAAGGCGATTACAACCCCACCGCGCGCCTTCGCTTGCTGAACCTGGCTGACCATCTTGTCGTACAACGCGTCCTTGGTGACAATGGCCAGCACAGGCATCACTTCATCGATCAATGCGATCGGGCCATGTTTCATCTCACCAGCCGGATACCCTTCCGCGTGGATATAGCTGATCTCTTTTAGCTTGAGCGCGCCTTCCAGGGCGATTGGATAGTTAATCCCGCGGCCCAGGAATAGGAAGTCGTTTGCCTTGAAGAAATGGCCTGCCAGTGCCTCATACTCCGCGTCTCTGTCTAGAACACGACCGGCCAGATCCGGGATATGGGCGGCATCCATGATCAACTGTCGGAGCTGATCGTCGCTAATCGTGCCGCGCATCGAACCCAGCAGGCAGGCGAGCAGGTACATATCCATGATCGAATTGGTAAACGCTTTGGTGCTGGCGACGCCGATTTCTGGTCCTGCCTGCATAGGGATATATCCGTCAGCCATACGCATCGATTGGCTGCCGAAGGCGTTTACAATAGCCCACAGCGTGGCGCCGCGCTCGCGGGCCAACTCCATCGCGGCCAACGTATCTGCTGTTTCGCCGGACTGCGTAATGGCCAATACGGCCGTATCACCGTCGATGATCGGGTTGTAATAGCGGAATTCCGACGCATACTCCACTTCAACGGGAAGGCGGGCCAACGATTCAATCATGAATTTGCCGACGAGTCCTGCATAGTAGCTCGTACCACAAGCGACGATATACAGCTTTCGCAGCCGGTTTGCCGCTTCCGGCGTCAGGTTCAGGTCAGGCAGCGAAACGTGTCCCGTCTCAAATTCGGCGCGCCCGCCAAGCGTATCGATCAGGGCGCGGGGCTGATCAAATATCTCCTTTTGCATGAAATGTTTGAATTCGCCCTTCACCGCACTAACCGGATCCCAGGCCACGTTGTGAACTTCCACGGTGACTGGCTGGCCTGCCAAATCGGTCACCTCATAACCACTGCGGCTGACGCGTGCCATTTGCCGGTTTTCGAGAAAGATCATCTGTCTGGTGTGGGCGAGTATCGCCGGGATGTCTGAGGCGATGAACATTTCCCCTTCGCCGACCCCGAGGGTGATACCGCCGGCATTCCCCAGCCGCGCGCAGTACAGTTCATCGGGTTGATTGAGGCTCATCACCACAACCGCGCTGGCCCCCTTCAGCATTTGCAATGTCTGGCGAACGGCCGAATCCAGCGGTATGCTCGTACTCAAGTGGCGTTCCAGCAGTTGGGCGATTACTTCCGTGTCCGTGTCTGACTGGAATGCCACCCCTTCTGCTTCGAGTTCTTCCTTGATCTCCAGGAAGTTCTCCACAATACCGTTGTGTACAACAACAATACGGCCGTCCATGCTCATATGAGGATGCGCATTACGCCGGCTTGGCGAACCGTGCGTTGCCCAGCGTGTGTGGCCAATGCCCACATGCCCGCTCAAAGGGGACTCAACCAGACGCTGCTCCAGATTGGATAATTTGCCCACATCGCGGCTGATGGCGATGCTCCCCTCTTCCTGCAGTACGGCGATTCCGGCCGAATCATAGCCACGGTACTCCAGCTGCTTCAGCCCACGCATGACGATCTGTGGTGCCTGCTCTGGTCCTATATAGCCAACGATTCCACACATCTCAGATGCTCCTCTACAAGGATGCCGTCTGCCAGGCCGCTTCATCTGCCGCCAGGTGCTGTGGCATCCATGCACTATCGAGCGTGCCCGGGCCAATGCAATTGCAACCTCGATTGGGAACGCCCCTTCTATGGAGGGCCCGCGTTCTGCGCAAACGGATGGCGTCCGGCTTCAAGCCCTTGTTCAACTGCCACGAGCAATGCGATTTGTCGCGCAGTTACCTGCTGCGGTTTGAGGCATTGCTCATTTTGAAGGGGCATTGAATCAGAGTGTGGCAGCTCTGGGAGGCATCCGCTGATCTCTCGATTTTCCCGAATGTATGGTTAGCACCCACTCCGCAGTGGGGAACCTCCACCTCGTCAACCGCCGCGACTCATGGAGAGCCGGCGGCCCATGCGCTGTACTAGCCCCTGGATTCACGCTTGAAGATAGCGTGGATCGATGAAAACCATGCTACCTTCAACAATAGGATCTGTCAACAGTTCACCGCAGCGCAGTGCAGTCCCAACGCGACCCGTCTTTGGCATGATCGCGAAGGATCTGCTGTGGAAGAAATGATTCATTGCTTGTACAATCTGTCCTCGCAGAAGTAGTTGCCGAACTGGTGTTTCAGGCCCAGGAATCGCGATTATGATTGGCGCGATCGTTGCTTTGATGAAGGAGTACTGGTGGCTGCAGTTCCCCTTAGTTGCATCAAGATGACCTTGACAGTTATTGTCTTGCACTATGGTTTCACGACCCACGAAACTGAGCGCTACGGGCGGCAGATATTCTTCTCGATAACCGTAGGTAGTTCCAATGACTAGCGAGATCGCTCTTGTCCTCTTGATCCTCGGCGTGGCCATTGTCCTCTTCGCGTCCGAGCGCATTCGCGTTGACGTCATTTCAATGATGGTTCTGTTGACCCTGCTCTTCACAGGTTTGCTGACCACAGAAGAGGCATTCTCCGGGTTTTCCAGTCCGGCCGTGATCACAGTATGGGCCATCTACATTGTAAGCGCCGGTCTGATGTATACCGGCATCGCTGATTTCCTGGGACGCCGCATCATGCGCGTATCAGGCAGAAAAGAGTGGCGCTTGATCATGGTGATCATGGTCACGGTGGGAGTCATGTCTGCCTTCATGAACAATATCGGCGCCACGGCTGTTCTGCTGCCTGCCGTTATTGCCATTGGTCGCGAAGTCAGTATTCCCGCCTCCAAACTGCTCATCCCATTGGCCTATGGCTCGCTCCTTGGCGGTGTCACGACGCTTATTGGAACACCGCCCAATCTCCTGGTAAGTCAGGCGCTTGGAGCCGCTGGCTACGAACCATTTACCCTGTTCGACTATACGCCGATGGGCCTGATTATTATGAGCAGCAGCATCGCCTATATGGTGTTGATTGGACGACATTTGCTGCCCGATCGAGTGACGAGCCAGGATGAAGGACTTGTGGATGAATATCAGCTGCGTGACTACATGACAGAGCTGAAAGTGCTGCCTGATTCCTCGCTCATTGGCCGTAAGCTCGTTGAGACCCGTCTTAGGGAAGACCACGGGCTCAACGTCGTCGGAATCGTGCGCGACGATAGGGTTCGTGTTGGCATACTGCCAGACATTCGAATCGGCAGCGGCGATCTGTTGGTAGTGACCGGTTCGATGGATAGAATTCTGTCGCCGGAGGACTCGCTCGGCGTGGCGATCAATCCTGATTTTCAGCTGGAAGATACCGATCTGACATCACCCGATTCAACCATCGGGGAGATCGTCGTCAGTCAAAAGGCGGATTTCATTGGGCAAACCTTGGAGGATATCAACTTTCGTAAACGGTTCAATCTGACCGTGCTGGCTATCTGGCATAATGAGACGGCGATCGTTGATCGCATTGGGCACGCGCCGCTGAGATTGGGAGATACTCTCTTGGTACACGGCCGTCGCCAGCAGCTCGACAGCTTGCGACAAGTGCCTGACTTCTTGGTTCTCGGTCCTGTCTCTGCGGCCATCAATACGGAAAGCCGCAGAATCAACAAGGCGCCGTATGCCATCGCGATCTTCATATTGATGATTGGCCTGGTAACCACCGGAACTGTCAATATTGCCGCCGCAGCAGTTCTTGCTGCCATTCTGATGATCTTGACCGGTTGTCTGAATATGGATGAAGCTTACCGTTCAATTGAGTGGCAGTCAGTGTTCTTGATTGCCGGTATGCTTCCCATGGGCATTGCCATGGCCAAAACAGGCACGGCACAATACCTTTCGGATCTGATCATTAACCTCGTAGGCGGTTACGGCCCGCAGGCGATCATGATCGGTCTGTTCGTGCTGACGACGTTAATCACTGAATTCATGTCCAATGCGGCTGCGGCCGTTCTGGTCGCGCCAATTGCTATCAGTGCTGCTGTGCAGTTGGGTGTCGCTCCGCAGGCTTTTGTTATGGGTGTGGGCATCGCCGCCTCCAACTCCTTCCTCTTTCCCATCGGACATCAGGCATCAGTACTTGTATACGGTCCGGGTAGCTATCGTTTCTTTGACTACACCAAGGTTGGCCTACCGCTAACTTTGTTGATATGGGTGCTGCTGATCATATTTCTACCTATTCTCTGGCCGTTTTAGCAGCCAAGCCGAGAGGATGACGTTAGAACGTTGTTAGACCAGACGTTCGATTGTTGGAATGCATCTGCTATCCCACTATAATCCCTTTGTTACGCAAACATAGCCATTTCTAAGAGATGGCTGGATAAAGAGTCGGAGCATCTCTTATGTCGGTATTGTGGGCTATTGGCGGTTTCTTGATCATTCTGACGCCGGTCGTGCTCATTCATGAACTTGGACATTTCACAGCCGCGAAATTGTCCAAAATTCGCGTCGAGGAATTTGGTTTTGGTTTACCGCCTCGAGCGCTGAAGCTTGCTGAACGCGGGGGAACGATCTATTCACTGAATTGGATCCCGCTGGGCGGCTTTGTTCGTCCTGCCGGCGAAGATGACCCCGCGGTTTCTGGCGGCTTTGCTTCTGCTTCTAAACGTGCGCGCCTTTTTGTCCTGTTTTCCGGGGCAGGCGCCAACTTCCTGGCTGCGCTCATCATTTTTTGGATCGCGCTTATGATTGGCCCGCCGGCCATCGAAGTTTCCGACGTCTTACCAGGCACCCCCGCATTTGACGCCGGTTTGGAGGCTGGCGACGTCATATTATTGGCTGAGGGCGTTCGCGCCGACAGCACCGGCGCCCTGCGTGATGTGGTTGATACTTACGCCGGCAGTGAGATCGATTTAGTGGTGTTGAGAAACGGCGAGGAACTGACTGTTACGCTGGTTCCCAGGCGCCCTGGTGAATATGACCCGGCGACAGAAGGCCCAATTGGCGTCGGATTGACGGTGCCCGCTTCGAGTGGTGTGCGTATCCAACGAGGCCCCGTTGAAGCGGCGGGCAATTCACTTGATTTCATGTGGCGCAATGTCGCCATATACGGCCAGCTGCCCGGCATGTTGATTCGTGGCGATATTACACCTCAAGAGGCGCGTCCGGTAAGCGTTGTCGGCATCAGCCAGATAGCCGGCCAGGCGGCGGAAGCATCCGCTTCCAGCGGCAATCTCTACCCTGTGTTGACTATGGCTGCCTTCATCAATATCGCCCTTGGTCTGACGAACTTGCTGCCTATACCCGCTCTGGACGGTGGGCGTATTCTCTTCATCCTCATCGAGGGTGTACGCGGCCGGCGAATTGAACCGGAACGGGAGAGTATGGTCCATGTGATTGGCATGCTTGTCCTCCTGGGATTAATGGTGCTCCTGATTTTCCAGGATATTGTCAATCCAATTGTCCCCCCCCAATAATCCAATACAATAGGGCGTGTTATGCCCATCATATTCATACCATCCGCCTCTGGTCTGCCCGGTGGCGAAAGGACCGGTCATGGAAAACGACGAACCCTATTCTGCCTACGACGATGTGGATCTTGGCAGTGACGATCTTGAACTTGATAGTGACCAAGCGGATATCGCTTTCAGCGAGGCTCTCGACAAGCTGTTGTCGGATGAACTGATAGAAATCCGACTGCTCTATTTCCTGTCTGATATGTCCGATGATGACCGGCGCGAGTTTGAGAAGCGCTGGGCTTCGACTGGCGATGATCGCCGGCACGAGATCATCAGGCATTTGGCTGACATATCCGAAGAAGAATTTGTGGTTGAGTTCAAGCCCGTATTTGCTTATTGTCTGAACGATCGCAATCCCGCCGTAAGAATCGCCAGTCTGGATGGCCTTTGGGATACGACAGATGTCGCCCTCATTGACCCGATCATCGATATTCTCAAGAACGATCCAGTAGGCGAGGTTCAGGCGGCGGCGGCAGGCGCCCTGGCCCACTATTTGTTGTTGTCTGCCTGGGGTGAAGTGAAGGGCGTACCCAAGGATGAGATCTATGATGTACTGCTGGCCGCCTTTCAGGACCCGCAGTCCACGCTTATCCTGCGCCGTGTTGCCCTGGAAGCGCTGGGTTCAGTTAGCACATCTGAAGTCAATAAGGCGATAGAGGATTCATACGAGAGCCCCGAGCGCGAACTGCAGCTGAGCGCACTGTTCGCCATGGGCAGCAGTGCTGACCCTCGCTGGCTGCCAATCATCATGGACGAAATGGAAAGCCCCTATGAGGAGATTCGCCAGGAAGCTGTGCGCGCGGCAGGCAATATCGGTGATTCGCAGGCAGTTCCGAGACTGGCTGAGTTAGCGTACGACGACGACGAAGATGTGGCCCAGGCAGCGATTGAAGCATTGGCCGAAATTGGCGGCGATCAGGTTCAGGAAATCTTACTGGAGATGTCTGAGGACCCCGATCTTGACGATCTCGATACGGTCATCATCGAAGCTCTTGAGGACTCCTCTTGGAACACCCTGGATCTGCAGTTTGGCCTGTTTGGTGATGTTTTGCTGGATGAAGAAGAATAGCCCGGGCTGTATCCGTTGAGCGAAATCTATTCCGTATTTGTCGGCAACATTCTGCCGATTCTGATTGTTGCCGGGTTCGGTTATGCGCTTCGCTACTGGTTCAAGGTTGAGAAGAAATCATTGTCCAGTGCGGCAATGAATGTGCTCAGTCCGGCGCTGGTCTTTACCTCACTCGTCACTTCTGATCTAGCATCAGAGGAATTCCTGGAAATCGGACTGTTTGCCGTGGCGCTAGTCGCCATTATGGGCGTCATCGGCCTGATCATTGCGCGCGTACTTCGGCTAACGCGGCTTGAAACATCGGCGCTCTTGATCCTTGTCATGTTTGTGAACAGTGGCAACTATGGACTTACGCTGGTGCAGCTGCGCTATGGGGATGAAGGTATGTCCCGTGCAGTCATCTATTATGTCACGGCCACGATACTGATTTACACAGTTGGCGTCTTCATCGCCTCGAGCGGTTCCGTTACCTGGCGGGAAACACTGTCAAGAATGGCCAGGCTGCCGGCGGTCTATGCGGCTGTCCTGGCTGTCTTTGTCTATTACTGGAAAATACCAATTCCGCAGCCAATTATGAGCGCAGTCGAGATTGCCGCTGCAGGTGCTATCCCGGTTATGCTCCTGGTCTTGGGAATGCAGCTGGCTGATCTGAGAGGCGACATGAACTTGCGGCTGGCTGTTCCTGCCATCAGCGTGCGCCTGCTGCTCGGTCCGCTGGTTGGTGTTGTGGTGGCCGCGTTTATTGGTTTGCAGGGTCTGTCGAGAAGCGCAGCGATTATTGAGTCCAGCATGCCGTCCGCTGTTTTTACGATTATCCTGGCCACGGAGTTTGGTTTGCCGGCACCCGCAGTTACCAGTATTGTAGTGTTGGGCACGTTGATCAGCCCGTTTACGATAGCGGCAGCAATTACTCTTTTGGGACTCTAGCTCTGGCACTTGTGAAGCGCATTAACCGAAATCTACTCGCCTTTGCCCTTATTCTGCTCAGCCTGGCGGCAACTGTGGCGGCGCAGAGCGACGCATTGTCGCTGGAATCATCGGCTGCATACGCATATGGCCAGGAGCTTCGTTTTTCACTGCAAGGCCACAATGCGTCAGGTGTCGAGCAGGTTACGCTCTCGTTTCGGCCGGAGCTTTCACCCAATATCTATGAGGTCGATGTCCCTTTTCAGCCTGGGAACGTGATATCCGTTACACAGACCGTAGATGTGCATTCGCTGGACATCCGTCCATTCGGCGACGTGAGCTATTCCTGGCAGCTTGACACGGCGAATGGCGTTCAATCTGTTCCTGAACAGAGCTTCACCTATGAAGACGATCGCTTTGGTTGGCAGACGATGGTTGGCGACAATGCGGTCGCTCACTGGACGGGCGAGGGACCCTTCTTTGGACAAAACGTGCTTGATATCGTTCAGAGCTCGCTGACCGGTATGCTGGAAACTTTGCCCTTGGAGAAGGTTGATCAGTTTGACATCTATGTGTACCCAAGTTCGGCCGATTTGCGCACAGCACTGCGGCTGGGCGGTGTTGACGAGATGCAGCCGGACCAGCGCGATCTCGGCGTGATTCTCGTTACGGCTGTTAATGCGCAAACGGCCGATTCTGATCTACAGCAGAGCATTCCGTATGAGTTGGCGAATCTCATGCTCTATCGCGCAGCGGGCGAACAGATCAGCTTGCTTCCCTGGTGGCTTCGCGAGGGCGTTGCTGAGAATGCGCGGACGGTCAACAATCCGCGCCATGATCAGCTGTTGGAAGGTGCGGTCGATTCTGGTGAGACCATTCCTCTGTGGCGCTTATGTCAGCAGCCGCAGGCCTCAGGCGATCGCTACGACCTGGCAGCGGCTCAGAGCGCATCTCTGGTCAGTTTCATCTCTGAGAATTACGAGGCAGGAGCAGTGGCCGATCTGCTGTCGGCCTATATCGGCGGCGATGATTGTGAGCAGGGTGTAGATCGTGTACTCAGCCTATCGTTGGATCAACTGCAAAGCGCATGGTTGGCCAGTCTGCAGCCGCCCTCGCAGACAGCGCAGCTGTTCAATGATGCCGCGCCGTGGCTTATTCTCCTGCTCGGCGGCACGCTGCTGATTTTGGTTACACTAGTAATCACCAGGAAGAAGGAGTAACAATGAACCAGAAAGATGAACTAGCTGCCGGCAGTAAATTGCCTCAGGAACATGAAACGGCCGACTACGATGCCATGGGTTTCGATGCGCTTTTCAAGAGCGGAACAGTGCTCCTTCACCAGGGAAAGGCTGCGGCTGCCGTTCCCTATCTGGAAAAGGCTCACGAATTGCTGCCCGGAGATATTGATGCCGGTATCAACCTGGCCGGTGCCTACATCTTGACCAAGAAATTCAAAAAGGCCGTGGCAATCCTGCAGCCGCTCAGCGAAGCGTATCCGGATCAGCCAATGATCTGGACCAACCTCGGCGCCGCCTATTTGGGTAATCCTGTGCTGGCCAACGATGAGGAACAACTGCGCGCCATCGCTGCATTTGAACGCGCGCTAGAAATTGATCCGGGCGCCCCGAGCGTCGCCTACAATATCGGCTTGATCTACCGCGATCGCGGTCAGACTGAAGAAGCAATCGAATGGTTTCAGAAAGCGGTGCGCGATAATCCGCGCGACCAACATGCACGCAGTATTTTGGCCAAACTAGAGGCTGACCGGACGAAAGAGTGATTTTGAATAGTCAAAGGAGTGCCCATGTCGAAACAAGAGCGATTTCTTCCTTTTGAGCAGCGCATGCGAGAAGCGGGTCTGCCTGAACTCTTCATCAACAATTTTTCCTTCTACTACCACCAGCTGGTATCCGGATACACCGGCCTGATAACCGAAGATGAGATAGAACCTGCGACGTCGATGACCCACATGCTCGATTTGCCGGAGCGCATGCTCGCTGTTGGCAAAAAGGCCTCCCGGGAGACCGCGTTCATCAAGCTGAATGGGGGGCTGGGCACAAGCATGGGCTTGCAGAAAGCAAAATCACTGCTGGTAGTCAAGGATGGCCTCACGTTTCTTGACATAATTGCGCAGCAAGCGATCCACGCCCAAGTGCCGCTCGTCTTGATGAACAGCTATGCTACGGAAGCGGACTCGTGTGAAGTGTTGAGTGCTTATGAGGCGCTTAGCCATGATGTGCCGCAGAGTTTTGTCCAGCATATGGAACCGAAGGTATCCCAGAATGATCTGTCACCGGCAGAGTGGCCGGACAATCCCGATCTGACCTGGTGCCCACCTGGACATGGCGACATCTACATAGCTTTGGTCACGCAAGGGGTGCTTGAGTCGCTGTTGGCGGCGGGCTGCAACTACGCATTTATATCCAACGCCGACAACCTGGGAGCCACGCTTGATCATGCGCTCCTAGGTTACTTCGTGGAGAAGCAGCTGCCCTTCATGCTGGAGGTTACCGCAAGGACGGAGATCGATCGCAAAGGCGGGCATCTGGCCCGGAGACGGCGCGACAATAGGCTCATTTTGCGCGAACTGGCTCAGTGTCCGCCTCACGATC
The DNA here is from genome assembly GCA_963767495.1 of uncultured Chloroflexia bacterium. Classification (GTDB taxonomy): domain Bacteria; phylum Chloroflexota; class Anaerolineae; order Promineifilales; family Promineifilaceae; genus JAACFF01. The sequence goes on along the minus strand of CAVYDY010000001.1, from coordinate 3,186,662 downwards.
TAGCCGCTTTTCAAGATATCAGCCGCTACGCCTATTTCAATACCAACAATCTGTGGGTAGATCTGAATGCGCTGGATCGCGCCTTGCGCGATCACGACTACAATCTGAAGCTGCCCATGATTCGCAACGGCAAGACAGTTGACCCGCGTGACAGGAACTCACCACCTGTGTACCAGTTGGAGACAGCAATGGGATCGGCCATTGAGATTTTTGAGCGCGCGGAAGCGATCGTCGTGCCGCGTTCCCGTTTCGCACCAGTCAAGAAAAGCAGCGATCTCTTGATCGTGCGTTCAGATGTCTATGAACTGACTGCTGATTACTCTGTGCAGATGCATGCGGATAGAGATGGTCAGCCGCCTGTTGTCGAGCTGGACCAGCATTACTACCAATTCATCCATGAGTTCGACGAGCGTTTCCCAGTGGGGGTGCCGTCACTGCTCGAATGTTCCGAATTATCTATTACGGGGGACGTGAGATTCGGCCGTGGGGTGGCTGTGCAGGGTGATGTTTCCTTATTGAACGATACTGATGCTCAGCGCACGATTGCTGATGGCGCTGTCTTAACGGGATAATGCTGGCAGTTGTGACTGATCGAGAGAGTGCGTAATTGATGCGTGACGAACTGATTATTGTAGGTGGTGGGCTGGCCGGAAGCGAAGCGGCATGGCAGGCGGCGCGGGCCGGCATAAGGGTCAGGCTCTTCGAAATGCGACCGGTCAAGTCCACGCCTGCCCATACAACAGATAACCTGGCAGAGCTGGTATGCAGCAATTCTCTGGGCTCAGCGCTGGTCAATAAGGCGCCTGGCCTTCTGAAAGCGGAGCTGCGCGGCCTGGGATCACTCATTCTGGCCTGTGCGCAGGAAACGGCCGTTCCCGCCGGTTCTTCTCTATCCGTAGACCGTGACCTCTTTGCAGAATTGGTCAGCCGGCGTATCAACGAGCACCCGCTCATCGAACTCGTTCGCGAGGAAGTCACCGCGATTCCGGACGTACCGGCGATTATCGCTTCCGGCCCGTTAACTTCCGAAACGCTCACCGTCGATCTGCAGCGTCTTTCCGGCGAGGATCATCTCTACTTCTATGACGCGGTTTCGCCAATTGTTCATGCGGAATCGATCAACATGCAGATCGCCTTTCGCCAGTCGCGCTACGATGAAGGCGAGCAGACAGAAGGAGATTACATCAACTGTCCGCTGAACAAGGCGGAATACGACGCGCTCGTAGCGGCCCTGCTGGAGGCGGAAACGATCACGCTCAAGCAGTTCGAGCGGGAAGACCCCCATTTTTTCGAAGGATGTATGCCCGTGGAAACTCTCGCTGCGCGCGGACATAAATCATTGGCCTTCGGGCCTCTGCGGCCGGTTGGCCTGATCGATCCCAGATCCGGTAGACGGCCGTATGCGGTTGTTCAACTTCGCCAGGATAATGTGTCTGCTTCGCTGTACAATCTAGTTGGTTTTCAGACAAACCTACGTTGGGGAGAACAAAGGCGGGTTCTCCGTCTCATCCCTGGCCTGGAAAACGCGGAATTCTTGCGTTATGGCATGCTGCACCGTAACACTTACATCAACTCGCCAAGACTGCTGCAGCCGACATTACAGCTCCGCAGCCGTTCAGATCTATTCTTTGCAGGGCAGATCACCGGCGTTGAAGGCTACATGGGCAATGCGGCAACCGGGCTGGCCGCCGGGATCAATGCGGCGCGATATCTGCGTGGTACTGCGCCCGTCATTTTTCCAACCGGCACCATGCTGGGCGCTTTGTGCCACTATGTGACGCATGCCGGCCCCAAAGACTTTCAGCCGATGAAAGCCAACTTCGGCCTATTTCCTCCGCCACAAGCCAAAATGGGCAAACGAGAACGTGGGCGATGGTATGCAGAAAGAGCCTTGACCAAGATGCGTCGATTCTGTCGCGAATTCGACCTCCACTACGATCGCATGACTGCGGAACAAGATCTGGCAGAGACGGCCGATCGCTGATCATGTACAATATCGTTAACATACCCAAGGTGGAGCATCAGGAATGGTAGAGAAAGTCCCATATGCGTTGACAGAGGTAACCGTCTACCCGGATAGAGCAAAAGTGAGCTGTCGCGGCAGCGTGCAGCTAACGTCATCAGTGGACGCGTTATTGTTCGACGAACTGCCGTTGAGCATCGAAAAAGAGTCAGTCCGGGTGAGCGGGAGCGGCGATGTCGCCGTCAAGATACTCAGTGTTGATGTCACCCGTGAACATTATGAGTACTCTCCGTCTCCCAGGATAAAGGAACTTGACGACGAGCTTGATGCCGTCAATGAAGCGCATTACGCGCTTGAGGATGAGCTTGCTACCTGGCAGGCTGAAGCCGATCTGCTAGAGGGTCTGCGCATGGCAAGCGGTGAATATGCCAAGGGGCTCGCTCGCGGCCGTATCTCCATAGCCGACCAGAACGATCTCCTTACCTATATCCGGACCCAAGACAGCGCGATAAGAAAAGAACAGCGTGCTTTGCAGTCGCAGATCCGCGCCCTTACCAGGAAACGAGAGAAACTTGAGATGGACCTGTCTGAACTTCGTTCGGCGCAGCCGCGCCATCGTTACCAGGTCCGCGTCGCTGTCGCTGTGGATGGCGAAGGTCAATTCTTTCCGGAACTCAGCTATGTCGTGCGCGGCGCGCAGTGGCATCCGCTCTACGATCTTCATTATGATGATCTCAAGGGCAGTGACAGCCGCCTGACGATTGCCGCCTATGCCCAGGTTTCGCAGCGAACGGGCCAGGACTGGCAGGATGTGCGGCTGAAAGTATCTACAGCCAGGCCGGCGCTCAACCAGCGCCTGCCGGAGTTGAAGCCATGGTACATCGATTCGACTATGCCGCCGGTTCCTGTGCCGGTTCAGTCAGCAAAGCGAACAGCCATGTTGGATAATCGCGCGTCCGCTGAAGATACGCTGATGTCACGCCCGGCGATGGCCGCGCCTGAGAAGCTGATTGACGCTGACTTCGCGGACGCCGCAGTTCATACTGCTAACGCGATCGTGACCTACCGTGTTGAGGGATCCTGCACCGTCGCGACTGATGGTTCGCCGAGCAAGTTCTATCTGGCGCGCATTTCTCCAACCGTCGATATGAGTTACCTATCAATTCCCAAGCACACAGATGCCGTTTTCCGCTTGCTCAAGGTGCTCAATGTCGGTGCAGCGCCGCTTCTCCCCGGGCAGGCAAGCCTCTTTTTCAATGATGAATATATCGGTCGGACCCAGCTGGATTATACGCCTGCAGCAGGCGAGCTCGAGCTGCTGTTGGGGATAGAAGAGCGCATTGAGGTTACGCGTGAGCTGACCAGCCGCAAGGTTGACAAGAAACTGCTGAAAGATGATCGCATTGTTTCCTTCGCCTATGAGGTGAAACTGAAGAATCTGCTGCAAAAAGCGGCTGACGTGGAACTGCGGGAGCAGATGCCTCTTTCGCGTCACGAAGAAATCAAGGTGAAGTTGGACGAAGTAAAGCCGCAGCCGTCAAAACAGACAGATATGAATATCCTCGAATGGCATCTCATACTCGAGTCACAGAGCGAGCAGGTTGTTCGCTATGCCTACGAGGTGCAAAGCCCGCGTTCAATGCGAGTGAGTGGAATCCAGGATTGAATTGACAGACGTGAATAAATGAAGAAATAGCCCAGGAGAAGCCTATTACCAGCAAATTGTACGAAACTAGTGAGCCGGAAGAGCGCGCCTACCTGGTCGGCGTGGACATAAAAAGCAGCGCCATGCTGCTGCCTGCTGAAGAAAGCCTGGAAGAGCTGTCTCTGCTCGCCGGCACAGCAGGCCTGAACAACGTTGGCCGGACGATTCAGCGTCTCGATCGTCCTTATGGCAAAACATTTATCGGTCCGGGTAAACTGGAGGAGATCAAGATCCTGGTGGAAGAATTGGAAGCCACGGTCGTTGTCTTCGACGAAGAACTGCTGCCGCGCCAGCAGCGCGAACTGGAGAAGCAGTTTGGAGAGGAGATCAAGGTTCTTGATCGTACGGCGCTCATACTGGACATATTCGCCCAACATGCACAGACGCGTGAAGGCAAGCTGCAGGTGGAACTGGCGCAGCTTGAGTATCGTTTGCCACGCCTGACCCGCATGTGGACACATCTTGTGCGCCAGGCCGGTGGACGAGCCGGCGGCGCATCCGGTGGTGTTGGATTGCGCGGCCCCGGTGAAACGCAGCTGGAGACTGACCGGCGCGAAATCAACCGCAGAATTTCTTTCGTCAAGACGCAGTTGGAATCGGTTCGCGCGCACCGTGAGCGCCACCGCGCCAAACGGCAGCAGACGGAGCTGCAGGTCGTCGCCATCGTTGGCTACACAAACGCCGGCAAGTCATCACTTCTGAACAGAATTAGCGGCGCTGATGTTTATTCGGCCGACATGCTCTTCGCGACGCTTGATCCGACGACACGCCTGGTCACGATGCCTGGCGGGCGGGAAGTCCTTTTCACCGACACCGTTGGATTTATCCAGAAGCTGCCCCCGGAGATCGTGGCCGCATTTCGTGCGACGCTTGAGGAGATTGCCGGCGCCGATATCTTGCTGCACGTCGTTGATGTCACGCACCCAAATGCCCTAGAACAGATTGAAGCAGTGGAAGACACCCTGGCCGAGTTGGAGGTTGATCACCTGCCGACTGTCATCGCTCTCAACAAGGTTGATCTGCTGGATGAGGATGGCGCGGACCTTGAGGGTCTCGGTCTCAAGCGCCCGGCGGCTTTGGTATCTGCCTTGACAGGGCAGGGTATCGATACCCTGCTCACGACGATTGAGGCGGCTATGACCCAATACCTGGAACCGCTACATCTATTCCTTCCGTATGGACGGGGTGATCTGCTTTCCATGATCTACGAGCGGGGCCAGGTCGACCAGGAATCACCTGGTGCCGATGGGATGGAGGTATACTGCCGTGTGCCGGCGCGCTTGGCACCCTATTTTGACAAATATGTCGTGACTAACTGAACGTCACTGTTGGTAGCTGGTTTGAGATGGATAGAATAAGTCGTATAGCGCAGTGCCCGCGAGCGGAAGCGGCGTTGAAAAGTTTCGCGGCAAGAACAGATGAAATAATCGAATGGATAATGGCTGTTCAGCAGATCCCGGCGCCGACTTTTGCGGAGGAAAAGCGAGCCAGCTTCATTGAGTCACGATTTCAGCAGCTTGGCTTAAGAGATGTCTGGCGAGACAGCCTGCACAATGTCTACGGCCGTTTTCCAGGCGCCAACTCGGGCGCTCACAGACCGGTCATCATTTCCGCACACAGCGACACCGTGTTTCCAGCCGGCACCAATCTTGAGCTGCGGCGTGACAAGCGCTTCCTGTATGGTCCGGGGGTGGGCGACAATTCTACGGGCGTTGCCGGCCTTTTTGCCATCGCAGAAACTCTGATGACGTATGACCTGCGACCAAATGCCGACACTTGGTTCGTGAGCAACGTTGGCGAAGAGGGGTTGGGTGATTTGCGTGGCATGCGCGCCGTAGTTGATCGTTTTGGTCACCTGGCGTTCTATATTGTCGTGGAAGGGGGTCTCTACGGGCAAATTGCACACGAAGCGATAGGAGTGCGCAGATTTCGTATAACCGTCGAGACGTCTGGCGGGCATTCCTGGGGCAGCTTCGGAAGCCCCAGCGCCATCCACGAGCTGGGACAGCTTATTGCCGCCATCGATCGTCTCAGTGTCCCGCAAAGACCCAAGACGACGTACAATGTGGGTATGATTGAAGGGGGAACGTCGGTCAACACGATCGCCTCGTCGGCCAGCATGCTGCTTGATCTGCGTTCGGCTGATAGTGATGAGTTGGACCGGTTGGTCAGCCAGGTCGGCGTTATTATTCAACGTGCCCGCAAGCGCGCCTTTCAACGCAAGAAAATCGTGAAGATTACGGTCGAGCCAGTCGGCAACAGGCCCGCTGGTCGCATATCGCGCGACACCCCGCTGGTGGGTTGGGCGGATGCGGCGCTCAGATATGTGGGCGGTCCACCGGCAATCTATGTTTCCGGCAGCACCGACGCCAACATCCCCTTGAGCCTGAACATCCCTTCTGTTTGCATCGGCCTTACAGAATCAGCCAATTCACACCGTCTTGATGAATATATCGAGACCAGCAGCCTGCAGTCCGGACTACAGCAGCTGCTGCTGCTTGCGCTCGCTGCGGCAGATTATCGCAGCCCTTCTTGAGTAAATCGCTTTTCAGCTGTGCCGGGGAGACACCTTACGAGTAATAGTTCTGTTAGCAGTGTGACCTAGGCCATGATCATCGCCGATCGTGACAAGGAGTCTTGCCATGAATTTCGAATTGAATGATGAACAAAAAGAAGTAAGACATTTCGTTCATGATTTTGTTGCTCGTGAGGTCAAGCCGCTGGCGAGAGAGACGGATGAGCAGGAGAAGTTCAACTGGACGGCCGTCAGAAAAATGGGACCCCTGGGCCTGTTGGGTCTTGAAGTTCCAGAGATGTATGGCGGGGCTGAACTCGATGCTGTGAGCGCCGCGATTGCCATTGAAGAGCTCGCCTGGGGCTGTGGTTCGACGGCGTTGGCCATATCGGCGCACAATGGCCTTGGCCTTGGCCCACTTGTCAAGTATGGCAGCGAGCAGCAAAAGCAAACCTGGCTGCCGCCTCTGGTGAGCGGGGCAGGGAAGCTTGCCTGTCTGTCGCTTACGGAGCCAGGGGCAGGGTCCGATCTGAAGAGCGGCGTGCGTACCAGGGCTGTCCGTGAAGGGGATGCCTGGATCATTGATGGCAGCAAGATGTGGATGACAAACGCCTCGATTTCCGATCTGATGGTCGTTCTATGCCGTACTGGCAGCGGGCAGGGCAGTCACAGCCTCAGCCACCTGCTTGTTCCATCTGCCGCGCCTGGCATCACCATTGCTCCGGCGGAAAAAAAGATGGGGCTAAAAGGGTCTCCTACTCATGCCGTCTCATTTGATGAAGTGAGCGTGCCGGAAGGAAACCTGTTGGGAACAGAAGGTCACGGCCTGCAGCAGACGCTCTCCGTGCTCGATGGCGGGCGTGTAAGCATTGCCGCGCTGGCCATCGGCCTGGCCCAGGCCGCCTATGAGGCCGCCTTGGTTTACGCCAGGGAGCGCCAGGCGTTCGGCGCTCCTATCGCCACCTACCAGGCGATACAATGGATGCTCGCTGATGCTGCGACAGAAATTCATGCCGCAAGGCTGATGGTCTATCAGGCCGCCTGGCTGAAACAGATGGGGCGCCCATTTTCCAAAGAGGCGGCGATGGCCAAGCTGTTTGCCACGGAAATGAGCGAGCGTGTATGCCGTAACGCAATACAGATCCACGGCGGTTACGGGTACAGTTCCGAGTTTGAGGTTGAGCGCATGTATCGTGACACGCGGTTGATGACAATCGGTGAAGGAACGAGCGAAATTCAGCGTCTCGTAATCGCGCGTCACATCCTGGACAACTAAGGGCCCATTTGATTGAATGTCTGCGTGACAGCCGCCTCGCGGCCTGACGGCCGTTAGTCGAGACGCACCCTCAGATGATAGGGCTTGCCCAGATTGGTGGGGCCATCGTTAATCACCCATATGTAATAGCGCCCCGCTTTCAAAGCGCCCAGCTTAACGATCTTAGTCGTTGAAAAGTCACCGTTGTGACCGGCAAGCTTGAGGTCGCCGCAGGTGCCAGAGGCGATAACCAGCTGTCCCCTTTCCGGGGCGAACTCGCGCAGTTCAACAGTCGTGCCGATCGTTTTCGCCAAGGAAAAACTAAACCAATCATTGATATCTTCAGCCCCGAATGAATAGTCAACATCATTGGCGATCGCCAGCGCTTCCTCGCAGGTGTCATTGGGTTCCTCAACAAGCGGCTGACCCACCGCCTGATGGGCGATTAGAGGAACGAGCGCATATTGTGGTTGAACGATAACCGTTGAGATTTCTGCCGTTGTGCCGAGGGACGTATCCTGGACAGCAAAAGATATGTCACGCAGGGCGCGATTTGCGTACGGTGAGCTATTCGTATATACGGCGGTGCGCAGCACCTGTTGGTATGCGCCAAGCGTATCCTGACCGCTCAACACGATCTCTCCACCTGCATCGCTGGAAACGGCCGTGATATTCGTGCCGCCCGTATTGACGCTCAAGGATTCTCTGCTGCCGTCGGGCCGTTTCTGCAGCGTAACAATGGCCCCAATCAGGGTCGTATTATCGACGTCCTGCAGCTGAAGGTTGTCCGCCAGCTCGACTGATCCCCCGCTGCCGCTGCTGTCCTTGTCGAAGGAGACCACATTGCTGCTGCCCTCAAGATCTTCCCCATTGAGATCGAGCAGGGGCGTATCATTAATCGCTTCAACGCGCACGATGCTGGTCCGCTGTTCGCTGGCGGCCGTGCCATCGCTGACGATGAAGCCGATCTGGCGATCTTCCTCGGAGGGATCCTGCGAGAGGTTATTGAATGTAACAAACCTGAGGACCGCCTGGTACTCCGCCAAAGTAGCTGTCCCTTCCAAACCGAGTGTTCCCGTCGCTTGGTTGTATGAGGCGACGATGCCCGACCCATTTGGCGTGGCCTCCAAGATGTCAGGTTCATTCAACAGCAGGTTGTCAATGAAAACGGTTGCTGATTCCAGGTTCTCATTGTCGACATCGCTGATCTGCAGGGTGGGACCAGTAACGACAACTGGACCGCTGCCTTCACTGAACTCGGCGATCGTGTCGTTGCTGATAGTCAGCACGGGTGCATCATTAACCGCAGTGACCATGATTGGGACGGCTGTTGAGGCCGTACTGATGGCGGTATTCGCGCCGTTGGTCGTCGCATCAAAGCCCGCCATGCCATTGGCCCCTTCCGTCTGATCCCATGCCCGTACCGTGACCTGCCTAGATTCGCCGCTGAAGTCTGGACTGGGAACAAACCGCAGCCGCGCGTCAGCATTCAATAGCAAGGCGGCGCTGTCAGAAACCGATCCAACCGCCAGCCAGCTCTTGCCGCTGTCAATGCTGAACTGCCAGGCGCCGTCCTGATTCTCGGCGTCGATGACGGCGAAGCCGCGCAGCGCATCCGCGTCCGCATCCTGAACCGGATAGGGTATCGCCCGGTTGAGCAGCTCTCTAACCGTATCGCCTGCGGGGTCGGCATCATCTTCAATTGTTTCTGTGAACTTCATCCCGGCATCTGGATCCAGCAGCGGGGCGCTATTGGAGAGCACGGGCATCAGCCTGCTGAAGCTTGTTGCGCTGCTCTCCGTGCCATCACTGGCTGCAAAGGCAACTACCCGTTCGTCATCGCTCATCGCCTCGGCGGTGTTTACGTAGCGCAGACCTTGCAGCATAGCACTGTAGTCGCTCAAGGTCGCTGTGCCTTCCAGCCGTAGTTCACCTGTGGCCGGATCGTACGGGGTTATTTGAATGTCACCACGGCGGTCACTTACGAAGAGTGACTCCGCCGTTCCGTCCGGACGATTTTGCAGGACCACGGTCAGCGACGTAAGCTCGCTGCTCTCAAGGTCGTAGACGAAGGCATCTGTCGCCGCCAGTGCCACCGCTGTGTCTCTGCTCAAAAAGGCCGCGGAATAATCGACGCCGGGCAGGCGCCCGTTCAAATCGACCAACGGGCGATCGTTTATGGCCAGGACGTCAACCGTGGCGATTTCGGACGCGACGCTGAAGGGCGATGTCCCGCCGTTGAGTGAGACATCTGCCCGTTCTCCGGGCGACGCCGAGGATGTCTGATCCCATGCTCTGAAAGTAAAACCCGCTTGGCCGCTGTAGTTGTTGTTGGGTAAGAAGCGGACGCGCGCGTCCTCATCCAGAAGAACGGCCGAACTATCACTGACCGTGCCAAACTGCAGCCAGCTTGATCCGGAATCAATTGAGAATTGCCACGTGCCATTGCCGTTGCCTACGTCGATGACCGCTATTCCTTCCGCTTCGATTCCATCCGGATCATCCGGATCTGTGATGCGATCGATGCCGGTTTTTTCGGCTGACGCGATGATGACGGAAACGACATTACCTATCTGTTTCTGATCATCCTCATGAATATCATCGAGCTGCATATCGCCGCCGTTATCCAGAACGGGCGCGTCGTTGACCCCAAGAATCGGCACAGTGCTGCCCGCGGGATCGCTGCTGCCGCTTCCATCATTGATGATGAATGAAACGAATCTGTCCGATTCATCAGGTGCCTGCGAAAGGTTATCATAGGTTACCGTTCTCAAGACTGTTTCATAGTTACCTACCGTATCGACGCCGGTGAGCCTGAGGATACCTTTTTGCTGGTTATAGCTCTTTGCGATCTTTGTACCGGCCAGATCTGCGGAAATATCCAGCGTCTCAAGGGACCCATCAGGCTTAGCCTCCAGCGTGATCGATGCCGAGGAGATCTGAGCTCGATTGGAAATGATCGCCAAATTCTCGGCCACGATCGTCACCGGCCCCTGATCTTCCACAAACGTTACCGCAATATGATCGATTCCCGGCTCGTCGGGTCCATTTAGATCGATGGTTGGCCTCTCAGCCGCGGCGGCGATAAGCACGCCCCTGGCATCCGCTGTCGCTGAGAATACGGAAATCAATATGAGACAAAGAAGGACAGCGGCAGTCAGTTGCTTGAGCGGCCGGCGATTGTCAATTCTTGTGATGTTCAATGCACTATTCTTGCTCATTCTCTCCTACAGTTTCCAGATATGGCGGCGTCTTGCTCAAACGGCCGTTGAGCTGGCGCCTACAAGGGCGGTGTCGGTGTGGCACGCGGCTTTTCATTATTGCCACCCCCGCCATTTCCGCCGTCCCCGCCGTCCCCGCCGCCTCCGGAGACAGGTGAGGGCAGGGAGGTGGGTGGCAATGGCGTTGCAGTTGGCGTGGCCGTGAATGTGGGCGCGGGCGGGATGGTTGCAGCCAATTCAATGTCCGACAACTCCTCTGTCCACACCAATTCACCCACATCGTAAGCTACCCAACCAATCACGCCGGAGTCGGTGCGTACATTGAGCCAGCTGTAGTTGCCGCCGCTGCGCCCGACAATCTCTAGATCTTCACCCGCATAGACAAAGCCGGAGCGTTCGTACACTGTCCCTGGGCCAAGGCGTAGATTGGCGGAACTGGCCAGCACACGAAATGCTGGACGCGGTGTGGCCGTCGGTGCGGGAGTCGCACTTGGCGGAATCGTGACCGTATGCGTGGTGGTAGGGGTTACCGTTGCCGTTTCTGTTGCCGTTTCCGACGGTATTGGTGAACTGGTTGCCTGGTCAGTGGCAGGCGCTAATTGCGGCTCATCCACACCGCTGGTGCTGACTTCACGACTAGTGGCAGTGGCGCGAGTGGGGCTGGCTGCACGGGATGGCGTCATCGTGAAGGCTGGCAAGCTGGTGGGGGAAGCCTCCGCGGTCGCCGTCTGCCCGACTTCAGCGAATTGCAAAACACTCGCCATAGAAGTCTGTGGTACGCTGCTTAGTCCGGGAAGCAGCTGCAGCGAAAGGAGCCCCAGTGCAGCGCAGATCATCAGCAGTACCAGGGGGATCAAGAAAACACGTTTCGGACGGCTCGCCTGACCATCCCCCTCCGCGGCTGAACGAACAGTAACGTCTTCAACTTTCAGCGCGCCGTCTAGTGCCGTCCCAAACGCCGCAATTGATCCGAATCTGCGGCGCTTGTTCTTGGTGAGCGCGCGTTCAATCAGGGCGCGTGTCTCAGGCGACAAATCGGGTCTTTTCTTGTCCAGGGTTGAACCACCATTCAGAGCAAACCATATTCTTCGCCAGAGTGTCATTGGCCCCTGCGGCAGTTGTCCACACAGCAGTTCATGGAGAATAACGCCCAGTGTATAGACATGACTGCGCCCGTCGATCTCGCCGCCCGACAGCTGTTCAGGGGAAAGATAGTTGGCTGCGTAGGGGCTGTACTCGAAGAATTCGCCGGCATACGGGTCCGGTATGTCCAGGTCGGTGACGATGACAGATGCCTCATTCTTGAGGGTGACGGATCGCAGCAGGATGGTCTCTGGTGTCAGCTCATGGTGAAAGAGCTCCAGTTTTTCAAGTAAGCCCAGGCCGGATGCTGTCTGGCGTACCAGGGTCAGCGCGTAGACTGTGTGCGCGGACGTATGCTCGCGTGCCAGGCGCTCGAGCCTGTCATTCAGCGAAAAACCACTGACCGGTTGTGAGGTAACATAGGGCCGCACACTGTCTATCAGGCCTGTGGCCAGATATGCTGTCAGGTTCGGATGGCGTATCTGGATCAGCGTCTGCGTGCGGTGAAGGTAATCCTGGATGAAGTTGTCATAGGTTGCGAATTCGCGCTTGATAACTGAAAGCGCGATCAGATCGCCGCTGTCGACATCGAGCGCCGTGTAATACTCCCTATACTGATCCTGACCAGCTAGATCTTTTATCTTGAATTGATCGACTATTCGATCCGCTTGAATTGACCCTATCATAGGTTTGCTGGAGCGCCGCTTTCCAGCATGGATTGTTTTCCATACATGAGCCACGCTGCTCCAAACTGTAGTCTAGCTGCTGTAGTTAACAAAATAACTTAAGCAGTTGGATTTGGTTAAAGATCTGCTGCCCTAACCAGAATATGGAATAAGCGCGTGGCTAGCGCGTTCGGACCAGGAGTGAATAGGCTTGTTCTCTCCCCAAATCAGCGCCGCTGAAGATATACACATAGTAGTTGCCGGCCTCCTGAGCTCCCACGGCTAGGGTCCTATCAATGTCGCTGCTGCCGTCAAACCCGATATCTTCGAGTGATGCCGGATCACACCCTTTTCCGGTATCTTTGTAGATCGCTATCTGGCCCTCTTCGGGCAGGAAGTTCATAAGCTCCACAACTACATCCGTGGTGTCGGCGAGGGCAAACCAGTAGATCGCATGCTCGGTATCGGGATAGAACTGATAGACCGTGTCGATGTCTATGAAGAGGGGCGCTGTGCAGCTGGTCGGCTGTGGAACAAGCGTGACCATCGGAAGCAGGACGATTGGTTCAATCACTTCAACCGTCGCCGACGCTTGATCACCGAGGGCCACTGGCGGATCGGCTGCTGTTTCGCCGGCGACCGTCAAGATATATGACTGCTCTTCGCCAATCGCGGCCGTGGAGGTCTGTTCGTATTGACAGCTGTAAGCCTCGCCAACATCCAACAGCTGAGGCAGTTCACAGTCCCCAAAGAGGGTAACGTCTCCCAGAGTTGCATCCTCGATAGTTAATATCCTGACGCTTTCAGAATCTCCCAGATTCTGAATGGCAACAGTGAGATCAACAGCTTCACCAGGCAGCACATGGTCTCTATCGGCCGTTAGTGAGGCGGAGATGATCTCGTAGATCTTAACGACCGTCGTACCGCTGCCGCTTACATTGACAGACGTATTCTCTACGACGCCTGAGGCGTTGACGTTGAAAGAGTAGTCACCCGGCAGGCCAATTACATCGCTTGTGAAGGCGCACTGGATTGAATCGCCGTCAGAACCAAGCAGCGGAAGTCCAGCCTCAACAGCGCACGTGTTGTCTTCCAGATTGCTGTTCAGCGAATCAGTCAAGTCGCCAAGCTGCGGGCTGATCAAGGAAGTCAGCTGCACATCCACGGAGCTGGCGTTCGTTATCGTAACCGTGAATCGTATCGGGCCGCCCGGGGCGGCGACGGTATCCGCACTGGTATCGATAGTGGCGTTCAGTTCTAGGATATCAACACGTGCCGTGTCGCTGGTGCTGTCAGGTTGCTCGTTGCTGTTGTTGATGCCGCTGACAACTGCTTCGTTGCTGAAGGGAACCTGTACATTTTCATACGTACAGCTGTAGCTGTACTCCCCTTCCGCAGGCAGCATGCCGATATCGGGCCTGTTGCAGTCAGGCGTCAGGGGATCGGACACCGCAACATCTCGCAGCGCATCGTCTGGACTTGTGTTTAGGACGACAATCGTGAAGCGGACTGCTGCTCCACGATTGACGTAAGAGTGGTCGGGAGACTTGAACAGCCGCAGCCATTGTCCAGCCACACCCGCTTCCGCCCGCGGGGCGGCGTAAATGCGAGTCGTTTCTTCACCGCGCCAGCCGTCAAGAGAAAAGATATAGGAGGTTAGCAGGCCCAATAGACCAACAATAAGAATCAAGCGGCGCAGCGACACGGCAGTTTCCTCTTTACGGATTTACGGAACTCGAACAACAAGTGAATAGGCGGACTTTGCCTTCGCAGCCGGTGTGTCAGCAACAAACATGAAGTGACGCCCTGCAGTCGCTGAGAATTGCAGCGTCTTGCTGGGTAGATCATCTCCATTGTAGCTTACCAGATCTGTGTCAACTAGCTGGTCACAGGCATTGTTGGCGAATATCGCTACCTGTGCATCAGGTGCGTTTAGATCCTCGATCTGAACCGTTACCGTTCCGCCGCGGGTGACATCAAAGTAATACCAATCAAATTCGTCATCCAATGTGAAGTAGTAGAGTAGACCATTTGTGAGTGGAAATGATGTACATGGGGTGTCATTGTCCTCTTCCGGGTGCTCCTCGCTAACTGCCACGACCGGCAGCCACGCTTCCTGCTGCGCGTGATCAAAGAGGGTGATGTCAACCTGAGCATCATCGCCGACCACAACACCGCTGGATGTTTCGCCGGCCGCTGAGACGATGTGCGAAACATAATCGCCGATTTCACCGGACACATTGATGCTGAATTTGCAGGAATAGGCCTGCCCTGGTCCTATATCCTGCGGCAGCACACAGTCGCCGACACCGTCCAAGCTGCCAAGTTCAGAGTGATGGAGAAAAGTCAGGTCGAGAGGCAGACTTGAGGATGCATTGCTTACCAGAATCGTTTCCTCCGCCGCGCCGCCGGGAGCGGGCAGGCTGCTTGGCTGTGCTTCAAGTGACGTCACGAGAACAGTCGAATCTGCGACAATCACCTCGGCGGAAGAATCTAGTGTAAGGCGCCTCTTGTTGGTGTCCTTGACGATTGCGGTCAGGACAAAGTCATAAACCCCAAGACCTTCTTCGACGTTCGTATTGAACGAACAGACATAGGACTCGCCCGCGGCGACTTCAGCTAGACCAGCTTCGATACAGCTGTTGTCCTCCAGGTTGGGATTGTCCGGATCATCAAGTGAGCCGAGTCTATCGATGGTCAAAGAGTGCGGGCTAAAAGTGCTGCTGCCTTCGTTCTTGATCAAAACGATGAACTCGACTGATCCTCCCGGCAGGCCAAGGATAATCGGATTCGCGGCCAACATGAGCTGCATATCCAATATTTCCACGGAGGCGCTGCCGCTGTCAGTTACTTCTCCGCCGTCCTCAGTCACTCCCGTAACGGTAATCTCATTGGTGAACGGCGCGAAAATGGCGTCTGTCTGACAGGTGTATTTTCTGTCTTCTTGCGCGGCCAGACCACCGATCGTCTTGCTGCAGGCAGGGGTCAAAAGATCCGTGACCTCTACATCCTTCAGATCAACTCTCTGGCTGGTATTCACGACGATGATGTCGAAAGTGGCCTTTTCGCCGTTTAGAAGCGATTGGCTGCCCGGCGCTTTAACAATCTGAATGTTGGGATTGTTGACTTCTACCTGGGCCGAGTCTGTCGCAGATAGGGTCTGCGTTGTGCCGCTGAACTGGTAGTTGGCGTCAACGGCTAGTTCATTTGTCAGGTCGTCATTGACAGTGACAGCGCAACCGTAATTCTGCGTCTTTCCGGCGTTCAGGCTGCTAAACTGTCTCGCGCAGTCGGGAACCAGGCTGGCAGCCACCGTGATGTCGGTCAACGTGACATTACCGGTGTTCTTGATCGATACGTCAAATTCGGCCGTTCCGCCTTGAAGAACCTGCTGGACCTGCGGAGCAATACTTATCGTCAAACCTGGAGCAACGATTTTGACCGTTGACTGCGGAGTGTTGCTGCTGACCTGGCCATCCTTCACCAAGAACGTGACCTGTCGCGAGATCTTGTTTGGAGTGACGGCCGTGTTCTCATAAGTTACTGTGCGTAGCACCTTCTCGT
The DNA here is from genome assembly GCA_963767495.1 of uncultured Chloroflexia bacterium. GTDB lineage: Bacteria > Chloroflexota > Anaerolineae > Promineifilales > Promineifilaceae > JAACFF01. Next base: position 3,170,691 of record CAVYDY010000001.1, on the reverse strand, counting down.
AGTTGGCAATTGTGTCTACTCCGTTCAGCTGTAGGATGCCATTGGAGAAATTCTTCGTGATGTTTGTGCCAAAGAGATTCACAGCCAATTTCTCTCTCGCCCCATTCTTGAGGTTTTCGATCTTGACAGTCGCTGAACTCAGCGATGTGCCGCCTGACGTAATCGCCAGCATGTGACTCACAATGCGCACGCGATCGCCGCCTACCAGGTACGAGGTCTGGTAATTCAATCCGCTGGCACTGCCATTTAGGTCCAGCAGCGGAGGCACACGTGTTGCCGTAGCGGTTGCAGTGGCGGTAGGTGTATTCGTCGGCGCCGGCGTATTGGTGGGCGTATTCGTTGTCGCGGCCGTGGCGGTGGCTGTTGGTGTGGCGGTGCTGGTTGGCGTATTGGTAGGTGTGGCGGTGCTGGTCGGCGAATTGGTCGGCGTGGCGGTGCTGGTTGGCGAATTGGTCGGCGTGGCGGTACTGGTTGGTGTATTGGTAGGTGTGGCGGTACTGGTTGGTGTATTGGTAGGTGTGGCGGTACTGGTTGGCGTATTGGCCGGCGTTGCCGTACTGGTCGGCGGTTCCGCATCAGCAAGAGCGACAACACCGCCGTTGGCGGTGCGACCGGATTGAGAATTCGCGGCCAGATCGTCGCTGGAGCCAAGAATCCATAGTGCGATGATGCTGCCAAATAGACCCACTAACAATATGCGCCGCGCCATCTAGTTGACCACTCCTGGAGGTCACGATAGGTACCAAAAAAACAACAATTAACAGGCTCTTGCCACTTGAATTCTCGTCGCCGCAAGTCTCGCCGCCAGCCAACTGCAATATTAACGCAGAAAACCATGCATCTGAATTCTGTTATGCAACGGCTCAGATTGTCGCTGAGAATTAGCACAAATCAATTGTGGGAAACATGGAGATAGAGCAGCCGCCGAAGCATCACCAGCTAAAAATGACGATTACCCGCCTGGAACTGGAATCGGTCGTTTCGTTTTGGTCGGTTTGGGCTCGTCTGTGGGAGATCCAGGACTGCCGCCGCCGCTTTCGCCGTCATCGCCACCATCACCGATGCCGCTTCCGCCGCCCGAGGATGGTGCGCCTGGCGTAAATGTCGGAGCCGCTGTGGATGTCGGGCGTGGGGTAAAGGTGGCTGTTACCGGGGGAGCCGGGATATAGAGGAACTGGTTGATGCTGAGCACAGAGCTACGCGTCAAGCAGTTGGCGTCCAATATCCGTTGAATTGGGATATTGCCACCGCGCACCGCATATGTTGAGATTGTCTCACCTGCTTGAACGCGATGTTCAACCCAGCCAAACGGCCGTTCTTGAACACAGACAACAGCAGCAGACGGCGTAAGCGTCAGCGTCGGGCTCGACGTCGCTGTTGGCGGTTCAGGCGTCAGCGTAGACGTTGCCGAGGCGGTTGCCGTCGGAGGGATCGCTGTGTTCGTTGGTGTCGCTGTAGGTTCCTCAGCAATGATAAATCGTCGTGGATCGCTTTCAACGATCATCTTGCCATTATCAATATCTTCCAGGCGGACCTGCCACAAATAGGATCCTGCCGGCAGAGCGAGTTCCACCGCATTCGTATCCAGACGGTACAGCGAAGCATTGTCAGGTTCGTCAACCGTGCCGATAGCGATAGGATCGGTATCACTGTCCTCCGAATCTATATACACGGTGAACGATTCGCTGGGCTGCGGTTGGTTGAGCCAGATCCAGGCGAAACTGATCGTTTCATCTCGCTTGAAGAGTTGATCGGATAGCGGTCCAAACACGGGGACCGTTGTATCCATTGCTGAAGTAGGTGGTGCTTCACGTGTTAGAGTGACTGTTGGTTCAAGGGTAGGCAGCGGCGTAGAAGTCTCGCCAATTTCCGCCACCTCTTCGTTCGGCGTTTCCAGTTGGACGCTGGAGTCCTCTGTGGCGACCGCCACGGCAGGAGCTGTTGGCGCTTGAACACCCTGTGGCTCCGCATTCGCAAACTGGCTCCACAACAAGACGAGACCGACCACGATCACAAGGAGTGACAGCAGGGGCACGCCAACATAGATCCATCGATTGCGGCCGTCTTGCCACATAGCAGCTTTGGGTACGCTTTGCTCGGCCAGCATCGCCGTGTCAATCGCAGAGATAACTTCATCGGCCGTTTCAAAACGACTCCACTCCTGACGCCAAAGGCAATTGCGAACGAGCCGGTAAGTCTCACCCGATAGACCTTCACGCGCTTCCTCTAGAGGTACTTCCTTGGGCATTGTTGAATGCTCGAAAATGTCCCACGAAGAGGTAGGTAATTCTGGGCGATGACCTGTCAGAAGTTCGTAGAGGATGATGCCCAGCGAATAGATATTGCTGCGGCGGCCAATTGCCTTGCCATCCAGCTCTTCCGGTGATGCATAGTCCAACATATTCGTACGGGACTCGCTTAACACACCGTTGCGCATATTTGTGGTGACCGGAACGCCGAGATCAATGATGATTGGCCGGTTGCTGGCTTCACTGATTAAAATATTGTCGGGGCGAAGATCATGGTGAATGAGGCCTGAGGAATGGCCGGTGCTGAGCGCATCGGCGATGTCTCTCGCCTGCAGAAGGGCATCGTTGACCGGCAGAATAAACTCGTTTTCTCGCCAGTCTGCCAGCATGTCACTCATCCAGACACCCTGGATATACTCAATCACAGCAAAGGCATAGCCGCTGTCTGTGACACCAGTTTCAATGACTGGGGCGATGTTGTCTTTCTTGATCTGAGCAACAGTTTCCATGCGCCTCTGGAAACGGCCGGCCAGTTCAGGGTTTTCGCTCACCTGCTCGCGCAGAATCTCAACAAAAACTGGCTGATCAAGCTTAATATCGCGCGCAAGATAGAGATCGGAAGCTGCCCGATGCTTCAGCAGCGTTTCCAGCTCATAGTTGCCGAACTGTTTACCCGAAAAATCTGTACTATTCTGCGCGATCATGTTGTCTACTTGGCCTGGACGATCAACAAAAACCCGAAAGATACCTTAACCGTGGAAATCCAACAAATTTCTGTGCGAACCCAATTTCGAAAACTGGAAGCGGCGCGACCCCCTCAACTAACGATACATGGCGGTTCAGCCGGCTAAACAGCGCAAGTAGCCGATTCAAAAATCGGCCCGAAACTCACACCCTGCTTGACTATTAAACCTACGATAAGCTTACTACTTTATCCTCCAAAGTGCAATTTTGCCGCTTTGCATAACTGACCTTAATACAGGAGTTGAATGTTAAAATATCGAGACCTAATTACCCTTGTCAACGAAAGTGATTGGCCGCTGCTCCGATACAGCCAGCAGCGGACCTGCCGGCTGCCCCAGGAGCCTTACCTGCCACAAGTAGTCGCCTGGCGGCAGGTCAAGACTGTCGGCGACAAAGCCAGCCTGGTAGCCGCTTCCTAGTTCGGAAGCAGAAATCACGGACGCCGCTTGTTCGCCCGCCTCACTGAAAATGTGCAGCACGAACAATTGGTCTTCTTCGAGACGTTTATCACTTTGCCAGTAGAACGTCACCGGGGAATCAACAGAAAACGAGCTGTCCACCGGGGGTCCTAGTAGGACAGCGGCATCTTCGGGAGGCGGCGTAGGCGTCGGGCTGGGCGGTGGAACTGACGGTTCAGGAGTGGCTGGGCTGCCGTTCCTAATCGCTGTGGCGATCGGCGGCTGCCCACTGATAACAGGCGTGCCGGCTGCATCAGCGACTTCTGACGGTTTCGTACTAAGCGGCGTGGGTGCTGCCGTGGGATTGGCTTGCAAAGAACTCTCGTTCGCGACCTGATAGTTCAACACAGCCAGGCCGGCGAGCAAGATCATGAATGGTGTGAATACGCGTAGGGCTCTTCCTACTCCTGTTTTCTGCATTTTCTGCCTGCCGCTCATTTTCCTGATACGATCCCTCAGCCGCAAGATTCTATCATGCAAACGGCGGCCGCTGTCATAATTCAGCGGCCAATCACCCAAAGCTAAGAATGGCGTCACCTAAACCGGCTCTGGTCAGAATGAATTGAGTCTACTCTTCTGCGCGCCTGGTTTCGAACAGCTGCCTGAGGGTCAGGTTTGTCGCCATGCTGCCCATGTTTTCCGCCGGATCGACAGCAGCCGCGCTGTTCAGCTCTCCGGGAAAGGTTGGGGAGACCACCAGCACCGAGCATGAGGCGTGGTGCAAGACGCGTTCGGTGGCCTCCCCCAACAGATGGTGCCTGGCGCCCGAACGGCCGTGTTTTGTCATGACTATCAGGTCAATATCCTGTGCCTCAGCTATGCCGATAATTGCACCGGCTTCATCTCCCTTAATCACAAGGCCCTGGATCTTGACGTTCTGGCGGGACAGGCACTGCGCGAGCACGCTCAAGTAGTTCTTCGCCTCATATTTTGCCGGTTCATTGATCTCTTCCGGCTGAAACCAATCCTTCTCATCATTGAGGGGCTGCAGCGAGGCCTGCGTCGTTTTGGGTGCACAGGCGCAGAGCAAGACTAACGTCGCTGAGCATGCCCTGGCCAGAGCCGCAGCGGGAGCCAGCGCATGTTCAGCGACATCTGACCCATCCAACGGTACCAGAATCTTTGTGAACATATGCTTACCCCTTGCCCCGAGGCGGAAGAATCAATTCTTTCGCGCTAGTCGTCGAGGTACCATTGCTCGGCCAACTTGATATCTGCGCTTCCCTGGAAATCAGACTGCCTTTACTCGCAGTTCAGGCGCCGCCAGGGTCCCCTAAATCTAGTTTCAGTAAGTAGATCAACAGAGCATATGTGTTGTACCGGATAATTGATTGCGGCTATGCAGTGTCAAGGATCTCATCGAGAATGTCGACAACGGCCGTGTAGACCGGCGACTTATCATCCAACGCGACCAACGGCCGTCCGCTGAATTCGAATTCAGCCAACTCCTCATTGGCCGGGACGGTGCCTAACAACGGAATATCCATCTGGTCAATGCGTTCCTGCAGCGGCGGCGGAATCGTGCCGCTGAGGCGGTTCAAGATCAGTCCCGTGTTTTCGATATGGATGTCCAATTCACGACGGAAAGAGGCGATGCGTTCAGCCGCCACGATCCCGCGCTGCGTAGGATCTGTCACAATCAAGAGATGCTGTACATCCCGGGTTGTACGGCGGCTGAGGTGCTCCATGCCCGCCTCGTTGTCAATCACCACGTAACGATAGTTGCGGCTGATTGCATCAATCACTTCACGCAGATTATGATTAACCGCGCAGTAGCAGCCCTGACCCTCCGGCTGGCCCATAGCGATGAGATCGATTTGTTCCCCCTCGGCAATTGCAGAGCGGATCTCGTAATCTAGATATTCTTGTTTGGTGACGCCGCCGGCGATTGTGCCCATCGCCGCGCCGCCGAGGGTCAATGACTCCTTTACCTGTTCCAGCAGGCCTTCCCGCACATCCCCCACAGTCCATTCCAAATCGAGTCCCAGGACCATATTCAAATTGCTGCTTGGATCAGCGTCAATCGCCAGTACCGCCCCCGGTTGGCTCTGTGCAAGGTGCTTGATGATCATGCAGGCCACCGTTGTTTTTCCAACGCCGCCTTTGCCGGCAAGTGCGATAGTAGTTGTCATTAAGCTGCTCCCTCGATTGCTGTCAAACTGCTCATCATCTGTTCGGCGGCCAGCTTCAGTTCCGGCACATGGTCATAGACTGCGATACCCAGGCGATCCGCCTCTTGGACCGCCGGGTCGGCAGGGAGGTGTCCAAGGAGAGGAAGCGACGGAGAGTTCGTCTCGATGAACCGCAAGTCTTCCTCGCCGCTGATCTTGTTTCCTACCAGCCCTAACCGTGTCAGACCGATATCCCGGGCCAACTTCCTGATCTGAACGGCCGTTCCTAAGCTGCGATGCGTTGGCTCCACGACAATGATCAACGCATCGACGAAATCGACCGTTGCCCGGCCAAGATGTTCAACTCCCGCATACATGTCCAATATGAGCACATCATCCTGCCGGAACATCAGGTGGGTGAATAATGTCTTGAGCATCGCGCTTTCCGGGCAAATGCAGCCTGCGCCGCCCATGTCGACTGCCCCCATTTCCAGGAGCCGCACGCCGCGGTGTACGACGCTGAACCGTTCTGGTATATCATCGACGCGTGGATTGAGGGTGAAGAAACCGCCCACCGTGCCAGGTTTCGCGCCGGTGCGCTCCTCTATGAGATCATCCATCTCGACGATCGGTCGCAGCTGCGCCCGCAGTTCGGCCGGAAAACCCAGGGCTTCCGCCAAGCAGGGCGCCGGATCGGCATCGGCCGCCAGGACTTGCTGTCCCGCATCAGCATAAGCCTGTGCCAACAAGGCTGAAAGTGTTGTCTTGCCCACACCCCCTTTTCCGCTAACTGCTATCTTCATAGGCGATCACTTATCTCCTTGCCTCAGGCTGCAGCGGCCTGTGCCATGGCCCTGCTTAATTTAGATGTCAGCATACTGCCCAGAATCGCACAGCCGTCCGTGGGCAGATGATGCGTGACGGCTTTGTCGAACAACACACGATAGGAGGATGGGAAATCCTCATCTCCGAGCCAACAGACAATGGCGATAGGAACGCGCGGCAGCGCCTGAAAAGAAAAGGCGGCATCACCCAGCGGCAGGGCCTGTCCTCCGATCTCACGTGCGGCCGCCGCAAATGCCGGGACATTGCTCTCAAATAACCTCGCCAGCTTGTTTCCTGTGTACCCCTGGAAAGCGGTGGCGTAGAACTGGCCATCGGGAAGTTCTCTGAAAGCGATCCACTCGTTTGCCACCGGCGTCCCATTCGATGTATAGAAATAGTGCGCCAACATTGCCTGGGTCAGATCGTCGCACGGACTGCCGTTTTCCAGGTGTATGGCGACGAAATCTCGCCGCGAGATCACCACCGCTTCGCCCCAAACTCTAAGCTGGAAACGGCCGTCGCTGAGCGCTGCGCCTGTGTTGCCCGCCAGAACGGCCATGTCGCGCGAGAGGATGTTTGCACGCAGCTCATCAACGCGCCGCGCCAGACCGTTCTCTTTTTCTTCCATCGGGATCGTCACCAGAACGCTCACCTCCTACGCAAGCGACAGGGCCTCGTTTCAGGCCATCGCTTCATGCTGCAAGTAGGAATCCGCATAAATAACCTTGTTCAATAGAACCTGCACAGTCCGCCAGATGGCGACCTGTTGCGGATCGTTCAGGTCTACGTCGCTGACCGAGGGTTCTTCCATTTCCGCAATGCGATCATGGATGGCCAGATAGAGCCGGCCAACAGCCGTGCTGTCGTCACGTTCCTCAATAAGTCGGATGACCTCCCTCAGATCAGCGTCGAACGGGTCAGCGATCATCATCTGCAGGCCCGTGCCCATCAGCATGGCGCAGTAAACGCGGTTGATCAGCGGCCGGTTGGCGTGCGGGACTGCATTGGAGACATTTGACAAACCTACCGACACCGGGGGAGGTGGGTCCCAGGCGAACTGCAGCATACGGACGGCCTCGAGACATTCTGGGCAGTACTCCTGGCATCCTGAAACGGTGAGTACCAGCGGGTCAATAATCAGATCCTCGATAGGGAAGTCAATCTCCAGGGCTCGTGGAATCAACGCTTCCAGGGCAATAGTGACGCGCTCATCGGCCGCCACCGGGATGCCGCTCTTGCCCATCGTCAGGGCAATGAGCCGTGTGTTGTACTTCTTGGCCAGCAGGGGAACGTTCTCCAATCGTTCCGCCTCCGCAGACGTAGAATTGATGATCGGTTGTGCTTTGGTAATGCTTTTTAGGCCCGCTTCGATGCCCAGCAAGTTCGTGCTGTCCAGGCAGAGCGGGACGTCAACCACAGCTTCAACCGTCTCAACCATCCAGGGGAACACCTCCTCCCAATCTTTCTTACGTGGGCCAAGGTTGAGATCGAGCGCACTGGCACCTTCTTCCACCTGGCGTACGGCGAGTTCTTGAAAGAAACGGGCGTCTCTTTCTCGCAGCGCATCCTTTACACTTTGCGAAATTATGTGGATGTTTTCACCTATGATGTACATGCTGTTGTCCCCTTCGCCAGCTGTAAATACTTACAAGCTGCGCCAAAATGATGTGACACCTCTATCGCGGCAGGGATGCCGCGTCTATAGTGCAGTCGCTGCGTCTTCGCTACGGCTGCTTCAGGACATCGCCTCTCGTCTTATTCATTAGCTGCTCTACTGACGGAAATCGTTCAACTTCTGTGTGTGGCAGGAACAAGGCTGAGGTAAACGCCTCATAGAAACTGTTGTCAGCCGAAAGTTCAATATAAGTCATGCGCCCGGCGATCTCATTGATTCGCCGCCGGGCCTCCTTGTCGAGAAGCGCATAGTACGCGCCCAGCACGGCCGTGTTTCCCAGGAAATGGAAACTCTCCCAGGGCATATCTGGCAGCAGACCAATCTGCACCGCCTTTTCAACATTGATGTATTTGCCAAACGAGCCGCCGATTAAGACGGTCTGAACTGACGCCAGTGGCACGCCGATGCTTTCAGCCAACACAGCGATACCGGCGTAAATCGCCGCCTTCGCCCGGACTAGGTTATCAATATCAACCCGCGTGATCACGATATCCTTGCCATGCCAGGTCTCGTCAGCCCAGGAAACAACATACTCCCAGCCGCCTTCCACACGCCTCACGCGCTCCGTGGCCAGATCGCTGTTGAAAAAGCCGCGTTTGTCGATAACCCCGGTCAGAAACATCTCCGCCATCAGCGAAATCAATCCACTGCCGCAGATGCCGCGCGGTTTCTCCTCGCCAATGACGCGCAGTGTTGGCTCCAGGGTAAGACCGTCGATCCAGACTTCTTCGATGGCGCCCCTGGTCGCGCGCATACCGTCGCTGACGCCCGCACCCTCAAAAGCGGGGCCTGCTGAGCAGGCACAGGTCACCAACCAGTCACGGCAGCCCAGCACGATTTCGCCGTTGGTGCCGATATCCATGAAGAGCGTGATCTCTTCCATGTCATCCAGCCCCGACGACAGCACCCCGGCCGAAATATCAGCGCCCACGTAGCTCGCCACACCCGGCAAGCACAGGATCTGTGCCTCGCTGTAGATTTCCAGACCTACCTCTCCGGCCCTGAGAGTCGGCAGCTGATTCATCGATGTGACAAAGGGGCTTTGGCGGATGCTGTCCGCCGGGATGCCGAGCAGCAGGTGCATCATGATACTGTTGCCGGCGATGGTCGCCTTGAGGATCTGTTCGGGAGCGCAGGCGTACGTTACAGCATCCTCTTGGTTGTCTCCCGCCGCCGCAGCGTTCCCATGCAGGGCAGCTCTGCCGCAGGCGCGTCCAATGAGCGTGTTGATGCTTGTCAGGACAAGCTCGCGCAGTTCCTCCTGACCCTTATTCTTGCCGGCATAGATTACGCGCGAGATCACGTCCTCGCCGCGCCGGATCTGTCGATTGTATTCGGCCGTTCGTGCAGCAACCTGCCCGCTGATCAGATCAACAAGCCAGACGGATACAGTCGTAGTCCCGATATCGATGCAGATCCCCCACAGAGGCGCATCCACAGGCGTGTGTCCTGGCGTCAACGCGAGCAGCTGTCCTGTTTTCACACTGTCCGCCGCGTCCGGCGTTTCAATCGCCACGACGGCAGTAGCCTGCCAATTCTCCTGGCGCAGTACTGTGCCCATACGGCGCAGAAGCGGCAGCGAAATCGTGAGCTTGCCGATGCCTGTTGACTCACGGACAGCCTTTGCAAGGCGGCTCCAGTCATCTCGTTGGTCGTCCATCGTAGGCGGTGTGATTGTTACATTGACCCGCCTGAGGGATTGATCGTTCAGGGCATCATACCCCGCAGGAACAGCAACATCTGCGGCCAGCAGATCAGTCGTCAGATGTCGTTCGAGCGACTCCTGATCGGGCACATGAATAATGGCGTCCCCTTCCACCACCGATTGGCAGGCCAGGGCGTACCCCTCGGCGACATCTTCAGGCGACAGGCGCAGCGTGCTCCTGCGCCGAATCCCGCCTTCCACCACCTTGACTGCGCAGCGACCGCAGCGTCCCTGGCTTCCGCAGGGCTGGGTGATGTTCACGCCGGCCAGGAGCGCGGCATCGATCAACAGCGTACCTGTTGATACGACTACCGGGTCTTCATCGTCGAATGTAATACGGTGCTCGGCCATCTGTTTCTTGACTGATAAGAAATGCGCTGCCTTCTAGGCCAGCGCCTGCTTCAGGAAGGCCGGAATATCGACCGCTTCACGCGGGCCCACACGTACTTCCCATCCTGGTAATTCCTCTTCGACTTCTCCAGAAAGCACGGCGACATGACCGGGCAAAATCAACCGCTTGTCGCTGACTCTGTCAGCCACGCCGAACAGTTTGACGTCCTTGGCGATACGTTCAGAATCGAATTTCCCGGCGGCCCAGGCTGTGAGCACGCTCATGCCTTCGGCATCACACACAAGCAGCCAGACGGGGAGCCCGGCGCTTTCAACTTCGTTGGCGACGCTGAAATAGGTGATCGAGAAATTAGTCGTCACCAGTACCGGATCGTCTGCCCCAGGATCATTGATTTCGTATAGACCGGGCTGAACTTGAATTGGTTTCTGGGGGTCCGTGTAGATATTCTGCCTCAATACAAGGAGTGGATACGCCGTTTCCGGTTGAAAATGATCCAGGACGATGAAACTGCCGTATTTGCCGATGGCCTGGGCAGCAAGTATGGTTTCCATGTCCGCGGTAGCCGCGTCACCCGCTATGTTGAGAATTGGAAATCCCAGCGAACGGAAGGTCTGTTTGAGCGCCATGCGCCGGGCGGTGCTGTTGGCTGTCAAGGTTCCCAGCATGCCGCGCTGAGAGGGGGCCAGTACGATATCAGCGACGCCGGCCGCGTTGATCTTTTCGCTCAGGGCGACCATTTCGTCAATACTGTCCGCCTGGATGGCCAGCGCCGTGTTGGTCTCCTTTGCCAATCTTGCCATCGTCTCCCAATTGTCCGTAGTGGCGCAGCCAAGCAGCAGCTTGCCGTCATCCAACGTGGGTACCGCCTGTTGAAGTTCTTCTGGGGATGCGAGGAGGATGAGCGGCAGATGGGAGACATCACGCACGGCCGTTACCGCCGCCACAAAATTACCGCCATTCGCCTGAACGGCAATGCCGTCCCATTTCAGGGTGATGCCAACATAATCGACACTGTAGGTGGCAACGGCCGTTACCTTCTCTCGAATCACGTCGGCCGGCTCGCTGTCATAGACGCGCAGGAACAAGCCTGCCGGGCTAAAAAAGCGTTTCTCGTGACGGAACAGCGCCACCTCATTTCCCGCTTTGATCTCGTTGCCGTTGGCGCTCAGCGTGATTGGGCGTACCGGCGGTGCCGCAGCCTCAGACAATTCTGCTGACGCTTCTGCGCTCACATGCGGGCACAGCGACAATTCAACCTGTTTTGCAGCCAGCTTCATGGCAAAAGCCAGGCAGGTGGGGAAACCACAATCTTTGCAATTAGTCTGCGGAAGTTTCTTATATATCTGAATGCCTGAAAGAGCCATCATTCACTCCCTTTAAGTTAAGCCGCCGAGGCTTATGTTGCGCTGAGCAGATATCGGCGGTCTATTTGATATGAAGTTTTGGCGATGTCATCAGACCTCCGAGGTCTGTCCTCAGCAGGACGGTCTCATCTAAGACCTCGGAGGTCTCTCACGCCTATCAATCAACACGCTAAGAAACTAGATCGTCAATGGCCAGCTGGACTCTCTTCGCACTTTCTGGGTGCCTCAAGACCACGATGTTTGCTCCAGACTCGATGAGCATTGTCGCCGTCAGCGTTTCCCAGGTCACGGCTCGCTCGCACCATTGCCCCCATTCTTCAGGGACGCCGCTGCCAACTTTTGACTCTTTGGTCTTCCAGCATTCTTCACCAGGAGTGACCAGCATGGGCATCTGTGTCATGCTGTCACCCTGCAGTGCCGCCAACCTCAACCGTTCCATCACCGAATAGCCATATTCGAAGCCGTAGCCGAGCGCGCCGGTCGTTGGATCCATGATGATGCGATCCATGGGCAGTCCCATGTCGCCAATCAGGATGTTGAGCTGTTTGGCCAGGTTCACGTCCATGGCTGTGCGCGCGATGACCAGGTGATCGTTGGCCATTGCTGCGGCGACGATTGTCCGATAGTTCTTGTCCTCGCAAACGCCCAGCGCCAACCGTTCACCCTTGAACGCCTCGGCAACGGGCACGAGCAGCTCGTTGTCCTTGTCCGCCTGCCCGGGTCCGAAGACAATGAGTGGCAGACTCGTTGCCTGCAGCACCGCGCGTACCGTTTCCACGGCCGTTTCCGGTGTATTCTCCAGATCCAGCGTTAATTGCAGCAGTCCAGCGCCCGCCTGTTCGGCGGCCTGCGCCCAGCGTGCGGGATCGCTCATCGCTTCACCCCACGCTTCCGAGAGCAGCGCGGACCAATCCAGCGGCTGTTTGTCCTTGATCTCGAACGCGATCAGCGGACGGTTGGGCGTCTCCCCTTCAAAAGTCATGAAGGGCATCACCGTTTCTCCGCCAATTGTGACCGTGCCGCCCCTAGTACCGCCGTCTGCGGATGTCGCGCCGATCGTTACTTCGCGCACTTTGCCTGCCCACGTTTCTTTGGCCAGCGGTGTCCTACTGTCCGAAGGCAGCCATTCCGCATCAAGTGAGGGGGTTGCCTTTATTTTGGCGGGCAGCGGCGTGCTCTCTGGAACGGCCGTCTCAACGACTGGTTCCGCTGCCGCCGGCTCCGTAGGTTTCGCGATTGCCCGATCCACAGCTGGCGCTGCTTCGGCAGCCGCCGGCGGTGGCGTGTTTGCGGCGCTGATCTGCGCGCCGCCCAGGGCGCCCAATGCCGCTTCCAGGGCCTGGCGAAGGGCATCCACCGCCTCTGCGGGGGACGCGGGAACGGCCGCTGTTTCTCTTGCTTTGCCGATTAACTCTGCCTGACGCATCGCCTCAGCCGCCGCCTGTTGTAGTGCCTGGCTCTGCCGCATCGCGGCCTGCTGGGCCTCGCGCAGGAAGTCACCCTGGGTCGCTGGTCCAGCCGCAGCTGCTGCCGATTCCGACGGTGCAGCCTCAGCCGGTATTTCTGCGGCAGCCGCTTCTTCAATGATTGCTTCAACGGGCTCCACTGTCTCGACTGCCGCCGGCTGCTCGGTTTCTTCGACGACTGGTTCTGGTGCAGTCGCTGCTGCGGGCACATCTGGTTCCGGCGCCGTAGGTTGCTTGGCAGCCGCTGCTTCGACAACGGCCGCTGCCTGTGTCACGACATCTTCTTGCGCGGCCCGCTTACGTTCCGGCGACGCTTCTTTTACCATCGGCCCCATTTCCAGGACGGGATGGTTCACCTTAGTGACCCACGCCTGCAGCTGCTCGACATCCTCTACTTGTGAGCTGTCGGCGATGCGCTCAATCAAGTCGGGAATGCCTTCACGTTGAGCAACATGCTGCAGTTCACCGGCCATGCTCTCTTTGAGCACGCGGCTCATCCAGACGACGCGCTTGAAGCCGCCATCGGCTGAGATGAACTTGGGACTGACCAGGTAATACTTGCCGACGCCCATCACGCCCGGCGTCTGCATACCACCGCCGGCTACACCGGCCAGCGTACTGAACTTCATGCCTGCCGGTGTCATATTGGTGTCTTCGCGGCTGACGATCATGACACCCTCTACCTCTGGGATGTACATGACGATACATTCAAAGCAGCCGCAGGCGGTCATTGGGTTTTCCATGATCGAGTACATGGAAATCTCATCGATGACCCCGTGGGAACCCTGCTTCGCGTAATCGATCGTTCCTTCCCAGTAGCCGGTGTTCTCATCGAGCAGCTTGCCCAGCATAATCGGCTGGTTCGGCCCGGTGGGATTAATGCTGAACGAGGCCTTGCAGTCGAGCCAGTTGTAGGCGCCGCACAAGCCGAGTCGTTCCGGACTCACGATGCAGACATGGTCGGGAGCGAAACTCTGGCACAGGGTACAGGAGTAGAACTCATTGACGGCCGTATCCGTCAGATCAGCGAGCCGTTGATTGCGGAATGTATAGGCCTCCCTTGCTGCCTCGAGCTGTTCAGCCATGCCTTCCGGTTCAGTGTAGATCGTTACTTCCACCTTATCCACGATCGCTCCGAAATCGGCATGGAATCGGGCATGCAGGATTTTGCCAAAGTGTGTCAGATCAAACCCTTTGTCCGAAGCTGCTTTTGAAACGCGAATCCAGGCGATATCACGCTGTCCAATATGCTGGATACCCGACGCACCATTGACAAAGTAATGGATCTGCCGTTCCAGGACAGGTTCGAAATCGCTCTGCATCTCCCTACCGGCAACCTTTACGACGATGCCCAGGTCCATCGATCCCTTGGCTGGCACGTCATCAAATCCGGGCCCGATGATTTCGATCTTGCCATCAGTGACCTCGTTCATCGGCGCCATGTGCAAATACTCAAAACAGCGCGAGTTCTTGCCGCCAAATTCGACGCGCATGTCATTCTTGCGCACGACTTCACCTTCAAAGGCGGAGCCGTAAGGAACCGGCACCGGCACATCGGCCAGCTTGATCTTGAGGCCGCGAATCTCGATGCATTTCTGCACCAATCTCTCCGCCCTTTCGCTGTCGCTGGCCCCTTCGATCTCGTTGAAGGGCATACTGACGACATGCTCGTATGTCGTGACGCCGGTGGGTAGGATTTCGGGGATCACTGTATCTGCGATCACAGGGAATCCGAAATTGATCGCCCCGGCCGCCGCCGCATACTTGAGGTCGTCCACCTCGCCCAGGGCCAGGACAAAGGCGAAGACGCGTTCCTTATTGTAGAGTAGAATGTCGCGCGCCTGTCCCGCTTTCAGCCCGCCAAAAGTAAGCGCCGACCGCGTTGCAAAGCCCAGCGCGTAGATGGCGCTGAGCGTATCCGTGCCAAATGGGACGGTGTAGGTGTCATAGCCAAGCTCGACCCCTTCTTCTTGCAGCTGGTGGATGATCGAACGGCCGTTGACATTCCCGGAAAGGAACGTCAGGATATTGCGCTGCTGAAGTTCACGGATGAGTTTTACGGCGACTTCGTTTGACTTTGCGCAGCCGACAATGGCTGCGAAGCCGGGCATACGGCCGTCTACCAGCTGAATGCCCCAGGAGCGCAGCTGAATGTCATCAATCGGTCCATTGAGATGGCCAACCAGGCCGTCACCGTTGCTGCTGTAGTTTGTACCGCCGGCGAGGGCGAAACCAGGCAGTGGTTCCGGCTGCAGTTCGTAAGCAAAGCGAATCGCCTCAATCGCTTCAGCCGCGAACAGCGTGGCCATGCCGCTGTCAAGCGTTTCGCCCAGATAGGGCGTCCAATTCTCGGCCGAGGGCAGAGGGTGTAACAGATCGCGCGCCTGCTGTAGTGCCGGCTTCAACTGTCCCAGAGTTTCAATCTTCTGGCCGGTCATGCCGTATATCAGCGGCAAATAGTAGGCGGTATTGGGGAAAGAGATCGGGTGATCCGCTCCTTTCTTCGCAATCGCCTTGTCCAACATCAATGTTGCTTCGTGGACCAGGGCGTTCGCGCCCCGGATGGCTCTTGTTGCTATATATCGAGACATTACCTCCTCCTAGTCGGCTGCAACGCCGTAGAGCGCTTCGCGCTGCTCAGCGAACGGTAGCTCTGTCAGTTCTTGCATTCGCAGGTCGCCGCTGCGCCCGAAATTGTCAGGATCGTAGGTGCGCAGCCCCAATGCTTCTCTCTTCGCATCAATATGGGCGAGCGTACGTCTGACCATCTCGTCCGGGTTGTCAACCCACTCCAGTTTGCCCCCGTATATCGCTTCCCAACCCTTGCTGATGTAGTCGGCGACCGCATCGCTTTCGTCGACTTTATCCGGCATCCCGCCGACCGGGGAAGAACCGCCGAAGATGACATAGGCGCCGGAAGCGACGCAGTAGGTGCCGATGGCCAGTGCCTTTTCGCTCATCCATTCCGGGGCCAGACCGACAGCGGGAATCTGGTCGATGTCATCGCCCAGGCCGCCTTCTTCTACCATCTGGGTCAGCACGGTGAGGATGCGCGTGTTGTCAACGCAGGAGCCCATATGCAGAACCGGTGGGATGCCGATGGTTTCGCATACTTCGCGCAGACCGGGACCAACCTGATCGAGTCCCGCTTCGCCGAGCAGCAGGCCTAGTTTGGCCGCCGCGATAGCGCCGCAGCCGGTCTCGACGACGAGAATATCTTTCTTGAGCAGATCACGGGTTACTTTGACATGCAGATAATCCTGCTTGCTGCGCGGGTTGTTGCAGCCAACGATGGCCGCTACGCCGCGGATACGGCCGTCCCGTATTGCGTCATTCAATGGCCGGAACGAGGCGCGGTAGCTGCCACCCAGCATGTAGTTGATATACTCGTGCGAGAAGCCGGGTACCAGTTTCTCCTTTACTTGTGGGATCTGGGTCTTGCCGCGATTCTCATAATTATCGATGGCGGCTTTGAGGATATTCTTGGCGATAGTCAGGGCATGATGCTCGTCGAATTCGATATGAGTCGCGCCCTTGATCTTGACCTTTGGAGACGTCGTAATGATTTTCGTGTGAAAGTTCTCCGCCAGGCCTACCAGCGCCTGCATGACGCACTGCACATCGACGACCATCGCTTCTACGGATCCGGTAAGGATTGAAAGCTCCTGATGCAGGAAATTGCCTGCCGCCGGGATGCCCTGGCGCATCAGAATTTCATTGGCGGTGCAGCAGATGCCGGTCAAATTCACACCGTTGCTGCCCGCTTCTCTGGCATAGGCGATGATCTCCGGGTCTTGCGAAGCGGCCACGATCATCTGGCTCAGCGTTGGCTCGTGTCCATGCACGACCACATTGACCATGTCATCCTTTAGGACACCTAGATTCGCTTCACCCAGTACGGGGGCCGGGGTACCGAAGAGAATATCGGAGACGTCGGTGGCGATCATACTGCCGCCCCAACCGTCGGCAATTGCCGTGCGGACGGCATGGTTGAGAATGTGTTCGTGATCTTGATCATCACCAATATGGGTGCGATGCAGCGCCTCAACGACCTCGCGATCGACGCCCCGCGGCACGACATTCTGCTCGCGCCAAAGGGCTAGTCTTTTCGCCGGCGCGCGGCTAGTGACTACAACTTCCCCTTTTTGTTGGCCGAACTGCGCGATATAGAGATCGGCAAGATCGTTGGCGATCTCTTCCGGTGCGCGGCCTTCGATGTCGATGTCGTACCCTTTTGCCACGACGCGCAGCTTTGCGACGTCGCGAATCCGGTAGCCTTCCGTCTCGCCGTTGGCCACTGCTTTCAATGTGAAGGCCATGTCACGGCCATGATCAGAGTGGGCAGCGGCGCCGGCGGCGATCGCACGAATGAGATTGCGCGCTTGAATGGTGTCTATCGTCGCGCCGCACACGCCGGTATCTCCTTCCTTGGTCAGGCGGCAGGGACCCATGCCGCATAATTTGCAGCACATGCCGGCAGAACCGATGTTGCAGGGAGACATCTTGTCAGCGCGACTGAATGCGGTTCCAATTTTCAGCTCATCCGCACGAATCAACATTTCCTGTGCGGCTGGGTCGATTGTGTGTTCTTCTGGGGTGCGGGCTTTTTTCGCCATAAGGGACCTCCTTGGTATTTGCGTGGGATTATCCTATTCTTCGTTGTGCAATGCGCCGACGCCGGGACATGGCCACAACGGCCGTCCCGCGTATGGCGCCTTCTGGGCGAAGCCGACGACATCACCCGTCTGTTCGAGGGCAGCTGTATGCCTGAAAAACGCTTCCTGGCCATTCGGGGCCGACGAGCCCACACCGGATTCTGTCGGGAAGGTCATTTCGCCAATATACCCTGTGTCCGCGAGTGCTTCCCTGATCGTTTCGGCGCTCACCTTGCTCTCGTCGAAAGTAACCTCTACCACGTGAAAACAGCTGCTGGCGTAGATCTCTTCGACGCCGGGAATTGACGAAATCAACTTGCGAACCTCAATCACGTGGTGATCCGCGTACATCATATTCAGATCGAATGTCGTTGTTTCCATAAATGGGCTCCTTCTTCTATTTTAGGTCAGGAAAATCGTCTCGGTCCGTAACGCTCAAACCGGAGAGAGAGGGGCGGCCAACTGCAATTCAACGCCTTTACTGATAGCTGAACTGCTAACCATTGACACCACATCAACATCTCCAGTTCCAATCGATAAAAGGGTCTGCTACTTCTAATAGTATCATTCACGTTCCTAGGCGCGCGTCAAGTGACGATGTCACTGTAGTAACCATGACATATGTCATATCTTGTGCCAGATCCGTTGATTCTGAGACGTTTGGAATGCTCGGCAGCTGCGGCTGTGTAGGGGAAACTGAAGGATGGCGATTCGCTGGTTGCTTTATTGGGCGATAGAAAGTGCTGCGAGGCGCGCGAATAGATTGGTGTAGAAGCGTTCCTGTCTCCCGCGCTGCCAGAAGTGAGGCGCGATACAGATTGCCGCGTGGTCGAACCCGCGCTCCCACTGGGTATGCCAGCGCCCAGCTAGGAATCGGGAGCTAGTAGTACTGCTGGTTATCTTGCCGCCGGTCGGGTGTCGTCCATTGGTGTGTGGATACTGCTGTGAGAATGCTGGCACCAGACCGTCATTTTCCCACCAGTCAGCACTGGCAAACGCTCTGACAGGTATGGGTGGCGCCGCGAAATTCTTACGTCCCATAGCCCAGGCCGCCGGCTGCAAGACCGCATTCATGAGCGGCGCCGGGTAATAATAGCCGTGCGGGCGAAGGCGGAAGGTCTGTTCGGTGACATATGAAAAATAGTAGCTGCCTGGAAAGGTGTGCCAGCGCGCATTGTCCCGGTAAGCACCTTGCAGCGACACGCTGTAAAAGGCGTTGTCATTCCCCCAGAAGAATGTCGACCGCCCGATGCGCTGCAGGTAGGTAGATAGTTCCTCACCTTCTCGGCGTGAAAACCCCCAATGGTCAAGATCGAAATCATGGATCTTATCTAAGGTCTGGCCGCTGTAGCCCGTATAAAGGGCCAGTAAATGCAGCATTGGTGTCATGCCGCCCCCTCGTCGCAGGAGGCCAGTCTCGAGATCTGCGCCGAAGTAGTAGATGGCAGTCGTGCCGTTCAGCGGGCCCGATATCGCACTCAATGAAGCGATCCAGCGCTCGGAGCTTCCCCAGCCCCAATAATCCTCGGCCAGCAGCGCTTGCAGTGCCCGAATCGTCGATGCGCCGAGGCTGTGGCCGACCATGTGCAAGGGATGCTTCTCACTCCACTTCGGCCACAATGCCTCGCCCCGATAGTCACGCCCAATGCGCGCATGACCCTGGGCAGCTGCGTGTACTTCGCCGTAATCGACACGCTCGCCTTTGAGCTGAGCGGCCAGCTCGCAGGCGCGATCATGGGGCGAGCTAATCGGGCCCACGCTGGCCTCGATTCGCCGAATAGGTGAGGGAACGTCGAACGCGCTGCCCCAATAATTGAGTTGGCCGAATTCACCCGGGCCAAAGCCAAACATGCCATGGACAAGGACTACCGGCAGTTCGTTGGTCATCGCTGTTTCAGTCCCGCAAACCCGCTGCCCGGGAGCGCCGCCTGCTGCCCGTGATCTGCTACTCCGGCTGGCTGGCGAAAACTACAGGTAGATTCAGGATTTCCCCGCCAACTACTACGTGGGCAACTCTGGATGGCGGGCCTTCCTTGCCTTCGCCATCAACTGGAACGACCTGGAAGTACCAGAAACCATCGCTACCTTCGAGCAGGGCGTGCTCATAGACTGTTTCAAAACCGTCTGCGGGCGCCGTTCCCAGCAGGACGAGACTGTCCCGGCTGTGACCGCCATATATTTTGTAGTTAACAGTTTCACTCGATCCGTTCCAACTGAAATACAGCTTCGCGCTGTTTCCTTCCAATCGCGTTACCAGAGCAGGTGGCCAGGTGGGGTAACCTTGCCACGGGAAACGAAAGGCGCGGTACGTTGCCATGCCTTCACTTGTGCTGAATTCAAGAAGTTTGCCGCCGCCAGCATCGAATTCAGTAAGAACCGTCCTATCGGTGAATCCCCAACCGATTAATGTATTGCCGTTTGGTAAACGCTGCATGTTGCCCTGAAATGGGCCGTCTGTCTCAGGCGTGTTGCGGAATTCAGCCACTATTTCAGCCGTCTTGGCCGCTTCATCAACGCGGTATTCGATGCCGCGTGAGAACGTGCCGCCGCTGGCATTGTCGTAGATGGTTATGTGGCCATTGGCAAGTCGGCGCGCATCGTGCTGGTAGCTGAAGCCATCATCATTGATGAAGGAGAATTCGTTTCCGCGGCCGCCCATTCGCCAGATGATTTCTCCCGTCTCTCTATTGATTTTGGTGACTTCATCCAGATTTCTGCTGCTCAAGAGCAGGTGGCCATCGTTGTCTTCCTCGATGGCGTTGCAGTGCATATAGCGTATCAGGGATCGATCAAGGGGCTGATTTGTGTCGCTGATTTTGATCCGATCCAGGTGATCCCAGGACCGCCATTGAAATACTAGTTCGTTATCAGCATCAAGTTCTTGAATGATACAGCCTATGACAGTGGCTTCTTCACTTCCTCCAGGAACGATTCCACTCATGTCGAACGTCTGCGCGTCGTGAATCAGAACCAGAACATTGCCATTGTCCAGGATCTGCAGATCGTGGCCGTCCACCGTGTATTTCTTGCCAGTCTCTGGGTCCCTAGCCGCCTTGTACTCGGTCACCCACTGGTAATTGTTGTTCAGTACGGCATAAACGCTGTTTTCGCCGGCGAACTCATAGTAGGTAATCTGCCCGTTTGGCTGTTTCTTGAAATCCAGGGAAGGCCAGCGTGCATTCGTCTGCCGACTGTAATATATCGGTTCTCCATTGTTGTCCAGGATGAGCGAATAACCGACTATCTGCCCGGCTGCACCAGGGCCGAAGATCGCATCTGCGTCAAACATGTTGACGAAAATGTAGCCATCATCGAGCGTACCTGGACGTTTTTCGACTAGAAAAGCCGGTAGATCAGGTGGCGCAGTCAGATAGCGCTGCGCAGGAGCGTCTTCATGAACTGTTGCGGCGGAATGGTTCAGGGAAGCCTTCTGATCTGGAAGTCCGGACCTGTAAAAGAAAGGCTCCTCCGCCGGCTGGTCATCGAGGGCGTTCGTGACCTTACCGATTAGAAAAACGATTGTAACCAGAAATAGCGCCAACAGCAGCTTTGCCCCGCCGAACCGCCTTGAATTTAGAAATTTCACTGCGCAACACCTCCATTGATCATCTTATGAAAAAACTATAGCCTGATTATGGAAAGTTGCAATCAGTTTTTCCGGCGGCCTATTCGTGGAATTCTAGCGTGCTGAATCTATGGAGCCGGCCGTTTTGAGGCCAGATGTCGTGCGGAACACCTGCTTTCCGGCAAACATTCTGCACGAATTCAGCGCGCCCCCAATTCAGCCGGGTCGCCACCTTGGGAAGCAGCAGTCCGCGTCGGCCGTTTGCTTCAATGACCAGGCCGTCACGGCCGATCACGATCTCTTGTAGAGACTTGACTTCCTGCAGAGGGGAAAGTATGGAGATCTCGATGATCAAGGTATCTAGTTCGCCAGGCTGAACGGCGGGGAAGCGTGGATCACGTGTGGCGGCGCTGACCGCCGCGTTCTGAACGGCCGAATACAGTGGGTAGTCCGGGTGCACACGGCCGATGCAGCCGCGCAGGCCCTTGGTTTGTACATCATCGGACGAAGAAGCGGACAATTCTCTTTGCCAAAGCGTGACGAATACCGCAGCGGGCTGCTGCAAATGATCTTCGAACGCTTCGTCAACGGCAGGAACCCTATTGGATACGGCATTGTCGATCGCTGAGCGGGCCAGGCCAAGGAGAAACAGGCGCTGGCCCTCACTCAGATCAAGGCTCTGCAAGTCGCTGTCAGGGGTCCTTTTCGATTCCTGTGTGTCCATAATTCATCTCCCGCATTGTTTGCTGCTGCCGGTTCCACCCACCATCTCACTGTATACATCATAACATGGTTGTCTGTCCACCTGATAGCACGCTCCGCAAATGGTGCAAGCTGCTCCAAAACAGCGCGCCTGCTGCCTGCCGCCTACATCCTGAGCTTATCGTTTATGCCTATGTATGCACCTGGCGCTTCTGCTATAATCGCCGCTCTATGTACATCGAAATTCACATGGGCGATGTCGTCCGGCTAAGAAAAAAACACCCCTGCGGAAGCTATGAGTGGCAAGTTGTTCGATTGGGTACCGATGTTGGTCTAGTTTGCCTGGGATGTCGACGCAAGATAATGCTGCCAAGAGGCATCTTCAATAAGCGCTTGAAGACGGTCGTCCATTCGACAGCTGATGAGGATTGATGGCGAATTTGCTCATATTTCTCTATCTGTCACTTGTCAGCATTCTTTCGCTCTACGGTCTGCTCGGATTTGTGACGCTTCTTCTTTTTTGGCGTCACAAGGATGAGCAGTCGCCGCTGCCGCAGGTGCCCGAATCACAGCTCCCGCGCGTAACGGTCCAGCTTCCTGTCTACAATGAGCGCTTGGTTGTCGAACGACTGATCGACGCCGCCGTTGCGCTCAACTACCCCGCGGACCGTCTGCAGATACAGGTGATCGACGACTCTGATGATGAGACCGTGGAGGTAGCCGGCGCCCGCGTGTCATATCATGGGGCAAATGGCGTGCAAATCGAACATGTGCGACGATCACGGCGTTCCGGCTACAAGGCCGGCGCGTTGGCCGCTGCGCTGAACTATGTGGATGGTGACTATGTCGCCATATTTGACGCCGATTTCCAGCCGGAGCCGGATTTCTTGCTTGATACGATCCCGCACTTTATCGACAATCCGCGCCTGGGTATGATTCAGGCCAGGTGGGGACACCTCAACGCGTCTGAGTCCTCACTGACCGCCGCACAGTCAATCGCTCTGGATAAACACTTTGTCATGGAGCAAAGCGTCAGGCACCGCGCCAACATGTTCCCCAAGTTCAATGGCTCGGCCGGCGTCTGGCGGCGTGATTGTGTTGAAGATGCCGGCGGCTGGCAGGCTGACACCGTCTGCGAGGATCTTTGTCTCAGTACGCGGGCGACCCTGAAGGGGTGGGATTTTCTCTACCTAGGCGATGTGGTGGCCCCTGCGGAACTTCCCGCTGGAATTCGCGCCTACAAGAACCAGCAAGCACGCTGGGCAAAAGGCTCCATCCAGTGCTTGCAGAAGTATGGCGGCGACATTATGCGCGACAGCAACCACACGCTCGCCGGTCGTATCTACGCCATCTTGTCTATGTCCGCTTACAGCACGCACATACTTCTCCTGCTGCTGCTGGCCCTGCAGCTGCCGATGTTGATGTTGGATGTGAGACTGCCTACGTTCATGCTGCTGTTCACGATCATTGGTATCGGCCAGCCGCTGTTGTTCATCGCGGCGCAAAGGGAAACATACCCCGATTGGAGAAGGCGGCTGCTCTATTTTCCAATGCTGCTGCTGGTGGCCATAGGCACTGCGCCGAGCAATACACGCGCCATGCTGGAGGCCCTCCTGGGCAAGAAGCACCACCCATTTGTCAGGACGCCAAAAGGGTACAGCGTGCCTGTCATGACAACCCAAAGTCACCGGCCGTACCGGCTGCCGCATGACATCACCCTGTGGCTCGAGCTTGCCCTGGCCCTCTATGCTGCAGTGAGTATCGGCATCGCCGTGATGCGCGGCCAATTCGGCCCGCTCTTCCTTCTGTCAACCACGCTTCTTGCTTTTGCCTATGTGGTCTTCTTGGAGATCCGCGAGACCCGGGCGCAGTAGCCACTGCTGTTATTCACTTTCTCCCCAATGAAATCGGTCGATTTTGAACTGGCTGGCGTTGTCTATCCACTAACAATATTCATACAAGTATTAATAAAATTACGCCCACCGTAATAAAATTAACAAATATATTGACAAATTGAAGCCTGTTGGCTATCATATGCTTCAAATATGATTGCATGAAGGACGTCTTTCTGGAGTGAGCATCTATGAAACCGGTAATAGGCCAATGCCCGATATGCCAAGATACGCTGCATGTTACGCGGCTTCACTGTCGCAGCTGCGACACGAGTATTGAAGGCCATTTCACGTTAGGCCGCCTCTATACACTAACGCCCGAGCAGCTTGATTTTGTGGAGACGTTTATCCGCTGCGAAGGGAAGATCAAGTGGGTTGAAAAAGAATTGAGTCTCTCCTATCCGGCTGTCCGTGCGCGCCTAACCGATGTCATTCGGGCAATGGGCTATGAGGCTGAACTGCCCCAGGCAGGAGGCGTCTCCGACGAAGCCCGGCAGCAAATCCTTTCTGATCTCAATAGTGGCAAGCTGTCTGCTGAAGAAGCCTTGGAACTGCTTCAAGAATAGCTGGCCAGTAAGCCGAAGGAATCAATAGCAATGACTAGAGAAGAAACCCGCAAAGAAACGCTCGAACTGCTTGCCCGGGGCAAGATTACGCTTGATGAAGCAGTCGCTCTGCTCGATCAGACGGTACCTGAAGCGGCGGCGACTAAAGAGCAGGCATTTGAGGCTGATACGCCGTTGAAAGTTGAAATGGATTTCGATGTTGATCGTGAAGAAGTGAACGCTTCAGCGGCCGCTGGCGACCTGAAAATCGAAGACATTCCGCTCCCCGCCGCGAACCCTGCGTCCGTTGAGCCAAGATGGCTGCGCATCCAGGTCGCCGAGTTGGATACTGGCAAGAGCACCGTGAAGGTGAATGTGCCCTTCGGCATGGTAAAGTTTGGCCTGGGGATTGCTCAAGCCTTCGCGCCGAAAGAATACAGCGAAAATATCAGCCAAATTGGCGCCATGATGTCTGAAGTCGATTCAGGCGTACTCGTTGATGTTCAGGATGTTGAAAGCAACGAGCATGTCCGTATCTACTTCGAGTAAAGCGCAAGGATAAACCTGATGGGAAAAGAGATCTTTCAAGTAGGCAAGGCGCCACGACTCGTTGTCACCGATTGCGCGGGCGATTTGGTCGTACGGCCGTGGATGGACCTTGACGTAAAGGCAAAGGGCGAATATACCGTCGAACAGATGGAAGGGCAGTTGACGTTCGAGTCAACCGGAGACCTCACGCTTCACGTGCCGGAGGGCGCCAGTATTCTTGTCGAAATGGGGCGCGGTGACGTCGTCATTCGCAGTATCACCGGTGACGTAGGTGTGAACAAGGTGATGGGGGATCTCGTTCTGGGCAATCTCTTCTCCGCGAAAGTGGGGCATGTCGCCGGAGATATGGTCGCCAACAACCTGTCAGGCCAGCTTGCCATACAGAGGATTGATGGAGACCTGGTGGTGCGCAATCTGGACGGCGATCTCGCCCTAGAGCTTGTCAACGGTGACGCGGTTGCCAAGCATGTCACCGGTTCGCTGCTTTTTGGCGAAGCGATGGGCGATGTCAATGTGCGCAGTGTGAACGCTGATGTCGAGCTGATTAAAGGATATCGCGACGCGAATCTGCGCAATATAGGCGGGCGGTGCAAGGTCAAGGAGATTGAAGGGGATATCCGTTTACTTGGCGGATTGGGCCCCTTTGAACACTCGTTGGTGGCCGGCGGCGATATTGTCGTGACCTGGCCCGCAGACGCACCCCTGCTGCTGGAGGCTGAAGCTGCCCGGATCGTCAACCGGCTTCCGCTGCTCGATGTTAGTGAATCAGATGGCAGCCTGTCCGGCCGCCTTGGCGACGGAAAGACGCGCCTGGCGATTCAAGCCGGCGGCAGACTGGTCCTGAAGGAGGCCGAGATAGTGTCCAAAGAGTGGAACCCGGCAGGTGATCTGAACTTTGACTTTGATTTTGTCACTGAGCTGACGAATCTGGGTACGAGAGTGGCCTCTGAAGTCAATGAGCAAGTATCCCGCGTCACGGCCGAATTGGAGAACAATTTCGGCCCTGATTTCATGCTGCGCATGAGTGAACAGTTTTCTCAGAAGGCAGCGGCGGCGGCCGCAATGGCTCGCAGTGCCGCTCAAGCAGAATCAGCGCCCCCCAAGCAGAAGCCAAAGACGAGTGAAAAACAGGCCGCCGGCGGGACGGATGCCGGCAAACCTGAGAGTAATTTCGAAGCACAGCTGAAAATCCTGAAAATGGTGGAGAATGGCGTCATTTCCCCTGACGAAGCCAACATGTTGCTCGAAGCGCTGCAAGGAGATTAAACTATAGTCAGCTTCAATGATCAGACGGCGACAAGGGTAATAAGACAGGTATGGTAATTACGTTTCCGGCAAGCAGCCCAGCCAACGGGCCGCGGCCAATCGATCCCGGTCGGGATTTCCCGCAGTTGGCACAGCTGCTAAAAGCTGTTTTTGCCGATGAACTGGCCCGCTCGGGACAGCATGTCTTTGATAATCTGGCGGGTCCCAACAGACCGGCCATGCTCTGGCGATTTGATCCAGTTCTTTCCAGGCTGACGCCCGGCTTTGTCTGGGAAGAAGACGGCCGTATTGTTGGCAACGTGACACTGCTCACCACCAAGAGCCCCGACCGTTTTCTGGTAGCCAACGTGGCTATAGACTCTGCTTATCGACGGCGCGGCATTGCGCGAGCCCTGATGGAGATCGTTCAAAAGGCAGCGAAAAGGCGCGGCGGGCGCGAGATCCGCTTGCAGGTGGAGAGAGATAATCTCGGCGCGAAGTCGCTTTACAGTTCGTTGGGATACACAACACTGGGCACGGTGACCGCGTGGAAGCTTTCCCGTTCTCGGATCAGCCCGACGGAACTGGCGCTGCCCCCAGCCAGGGGAGACGTAGATGTGAAACGACTGCCGCGATCGCGCTGGCGCGATGCCTATCGTCTCGACCAGCTGGCGCAGCCGGCCGATCTTAATTGGCCTGAACCCCTGGCCGGTGACGAATATCGCCGGACCCAGATCGGCCGCATTGCTGATTTCTTGAGCGGGAGGCAGTCCGAAGTATGGATGGCCGCCGCCGGCAGCGGCCATCTACAGGGGATTGCTGCCATCGACAGCGAATGGGGCAGGGTGCATCAGCTGCGCGTGCGCGTATGTCCTGACAGGAAGGGTGAGTTGGAAGCGGCGCTTGTGCACAAGCTGTTGAGCCGGCTCTTGTATCTGCCGAGCAGGCAGGTGCAGCTGCTTCACAACGCGGATGACGAGGTGATGAATGCACTGCTGCCATCCCTCCGCTTTCGCTCGGAGCGTACGCTCACCCAAATGCACCTGGATATGATGCATTGACAAAAGCACCGGGATTACGAATGAAGAATCACCGGTTTAGCCGACAATAGTTTAGACGAGGAGACAGCTATGGCCAGCGCAGAGGAACGAATGCAAATCTTGCGCATGATTGAAGAGGGGAAAATATCTGCCGGGGAAGGGGCAGACTTGCTGCGCGCGCTTGACAGCGCCGATCGAACGGCAGCCAATGAACCGTTGAAAGGAAGCAGCAAACCGCGCTGGTTTCGCGTGCGCGTCACGGATAGTACAACCGGGCGCAAGAAAGTAGATGTCAATATCCCCATGGGCCTAGTGAACGTCGGCATCAAGATGGGGGCAAAGTTCGCACCAGAAATAGACGGTGAACAGTACGAAGCGATAATGGAAGCGGTGCGCAGTGGACAGCAGGGCAAGATCATCGATGTGTTTGATGAGGAAGACGGCGAACGCGTAGAGATTTTCGTCGAATAGATATCCATTCGCTCGCCGGCAGCGATTTTCTACGGCACCTCTCTTCTTAGGGAGGCGCCGGTGTTGCGTAGGGCAGCAGACCGGCAGCAGTCGAGCCTTCCCGGATCCGTGGGGCTACGATCACGTGTGATGAGCACTCAGCGAAGTTATTCACACTTTCAGGATCCAGCCTATTTGCGCGGCGAACAGTATAAAGACTCTCGCAACCTAAACGCCAGAGCACAGCTGCACCGCCGGTACAGCACAAATGACCTCGGATGGCATCAGTGGCTCCTTTCCTTGCTGCCTATCGACGGCCGTTCAAAGATTCTGGACTGCGGCTGTGGGCCGGGTAATCTTTGGGCTGAGAATGTGACCGCCGTCCCAGTTGATTGCCAGGTCACGCTCGTCGATCTATCCGACGGCATGGTGCGCGAGGCGCGTAAGAAACTGGGCCAACACGAAACCTTCATTGGTTTTCAGTCTGCGGATGTCGCCGCGCTCCCCTATCCTGACCACACATTCGACCTGCTCATTGCCAATCATATGCTGTATCACGTGCCCGATCGGCGTGGGGCACTGCGGGAAATGCATCGTGTGTTGAAGCGCGGCGGCCGCTTCTTCGCCGCCACCAATGGCGCAGGCCATCTGGGGGAACTGAGGAAGCTGGGCTATGAGATCATGCCCGATCAAACAGCAGAAATCGCCTGGATGGGCGGGGCGTTTTCCCTTGAGAATGGTGCCTCTCAACTATTGGAGCAGTTCAGCGATGTCGAAATGTATCGCTATCAAAATCATCTTCTGGTGACCGACGCTGATGATATCGTGGCCTATCTGCTCTCTTCGCCGGACGCCGCGAGCGCCAGCAGCCCCGAGAAAGTGGACGTGCTGAGACAAACTCTGAAGCAGCAGATCGACGCGGACGGCGCCTTTACGATAAAGAGTGACAGCGGCGTGTTTCTAGCCCGCAAAGAAGGGTAGCTACTCGGTCGACAATATATGCAGCTTGGCGTGTGGTATCGTTTCGAACGCACCGACGTGAAACTTCACTGAGAAGCCGCTGCCCAGGATAGGGTACTCGGCCACAAGCGCTTTGGTCTGCGTCAGCGCGAAATCCATTAATTCAAGAAAGCGCGCGCTGTGCTCTTGTTCCATCTCCGCCGTTCCATACCCATATTCATAAGGTACGGCCAGCCAATGAACGGCCGCTTCCGGTTCCAGACACTCGATAAGCGCAAATTCGCGCTCATCATCCTTGGCAATGATGGTTCCTTGTAGTTCGCCGCTGATAATGGCCGCAAAAGGACTTTTTTCCTGATTCATCACTTGATACCTCCTGGAAGGAATGTCGAAACCTCGACTCTCAATCCGCATCTGTTTTCGGTTGGCAGTTTCCTTTTGTTATACTCTCCAGACGGCTGCACCGTCAACCTCACTAATGGATAGAAGCGTGCAGCACCGCCTCACCGTTTTCAATAATGATGCAGGGAAGGGACAGATAACTATGGCACAGTTTGATTTGACCGCAAAGAATCGCGTGAGGCGTGTTCCCAAGCGAGGCGCCTATGACAAGGAGACGATCTATGAGATCGTCGATCGCGCCTTGATTGGCCATGTTGGCTTCGTTGAGGAAGGCGAGCCGTTTGTCATTCCAACGCTGATCGCCCGCCAGGGCGACCGGGTACTGCTGCATGGTGCTGCCAGCAGCCGGCTGATGCGCCATGTAGAATCAGGCGCATCCCTGTGCATCACCGTCACGCATGTTGATGCCCTGGTGCTGGCGCGCTCCGTTTTTCATCATTCTATCAATTACCGTTCGGCCGTCCTATTTGGCAGCGGTCAGCTCATTGTCGACCGCGAGGCCAAAATGGGAGCGCTGCGCCGCTTCACAGACCAGGTGCTGCCAGGCCGCTGGCAGGATGCGCGCCAGCCAAATGAGGTCGAATTGAAGGCCACGGCAGTTGCCGCCGTTGCCATCGATCTCGCCTCAGCCAAAGTGCGCTCAGGGCCACCAGTCGATGAGGCTGATGATTATGCGCTCCCCGTGTGGGCCGGACTGCTGCCGCTTGTACAGCGATTTAGCGATCCCATCCCAGACGAAGATCTGGAAGCGGGCATCCCTATGCCAGACTACATCGACGAGCTGATTAGTCGCGGCCGGCGCCCTTAGAGGCGGGTCCGCCGCCGGATCGTTTGAAGGACAAGTTTAATCCATCCATTGCTGCATTTAGAGCACGAGCGCACGCTTAAGAGAGGTGGCGCGGCACAGGGAATCAGGATAGAATTATCCCAGCGTAGAAAGTACGCGCCTCGTCGGTTCTTTCAACCCTGGCGAAACCTTTGCAACTTATCGACAATCTTCAGGTGAATGGATGTTTGCCGCAGTTCAGCGGGTGCTGCTTGGTATGGCGGTGCTGTGACAGCTGAGTGCTGACTGATCGATCCATAGGCTGCAAAACAAATCTGAAAAAGAAGGAGGTGATTCAACTTGCCAAAGGTCGTAGCTCGACCCGGTGAATCGCCGGAACAATTGATGCGTCGCTTCAAAAAAGAGGTGATGAAAAGCAAAGTTTTATCTGATGTTCGTCGCAAGCGCTGGTTCGTTTCCAAGAGCGAATTGAAGCGTATCGAACGTAAAAAGGCTATCCGTCGTAGTCGAAAAACACAGACAACAAGTCGTTAGTTCACCCTAGTCCACATGCTAAGTATAAGCCCGGCTGCCCGTAACCTACGGCTGCCGGGTTTTTTGTTTGCCAAGAAGTGAGCGCATGAAACAAGGGCCGGTTTTCGGCGATAACCGCCCGTGCGCGGGAGGCGCAGCACGATGAATACCTTGAGCCATCTACGGAGCCTTGCCGGCGATCCGCGGCGCCAGGCGGCGGAGGCCGTCGATCTCCTGCTTCTGAAACCGCGAGCGCGAGCCGATATCCTCCAGGCTGCCCTGCAAATTCTGTCGGAGAACCCATCTCCCGAGGCGCACGATGCACTTGTTACACTCTACTTGCACTACGCCATGAACGGCGCCAAGCTGGATTCTGGCGCCTACTTGCGCAGTGCTGTTCTCGATGCACTGAGACCGGTGGTCCAACACGGCGCCCGCGGACTGCTTATCGAGGCTGTGCAGACATACGAGTTCCTGCCGCCGGACTTCCTCGATGAGGCCGGCCGTCTCCGCGGCTCAGCGCTGCTCGTCCTCAACGAACTCAATGACGAAACGACCGCCTACCATGCCGGGCGCCTTCTGGGTGATGCCCATTTCGACCAGATGTCGGGGGAACCGGCCGTTACCGCGGCGCGCGTGTTGGGAAACCGTGGCGAAATGCTGCCGCTATATCTATATGTCATGGCCGATGGTGGGACGAGAAGTGAAGAAGCTTCCGGCGAGTGTCTGCGCAATATGGACGCCATACCCGCGGAACTGCTGCCCGGCATCATCGACAGCGTCCGGCAGCGTTCCTCGCCCGCTGAGCTAGCAGGCTTGTTCGACTTACTGCTTGGCCATACTTCTGGTCCGCAGGAGCTGGCATTTGTCACTTCTTATCTCACAGCGGAGCCCGACCTCGATGTTTTTCGCTACGTGGTTCTCACAGCCCTGATAGCTCGCCGTAAAGAACTGACTGAAATGGTCGTCGCTGTCTCTCGCCTTGTCACCGATCGGGCGCGGCGTGAGATTCTTGTTGAAGCGCTGGCGCATTATGCCGCTGATCCCGATATCCAGGCCGTGCTCGAATCATTTAATGACCAGCCTTAATGCTCATTTCTGCCGGTGCAAGTAGGCAAGATGACCGCGGCGAAATACTTGCGTTCCAAACTCAGTTGGCACAAACTATAGTCTATGGCTGGCGATTCGGTTGATAAGCCAGCCTGCGAAGCGTTGATCATAGATTAGATAGGGAGGTATAGTGTGGATACAGTGAACAATGCCGGATTTGGTACGCGCGCGATAGCCTGGCTGATTGACATAATTGCGATGGGAATTCTCTCGTTCATTCTTACGCTCTTATTTGCCGCTGTCGTATCGATAGGTGATGCAACTGACAGCGGAATTATTGGCTTTCTGACCGGCACAATGGGCTTGCTGCTCGTTGCGGTCAATTTCTTCTTGCAGTTTCTCTACTTCGGCTATCTGTGGAGCAAGAGCGGCCAATCATTTGGCATGATCGCGATGAACATTCGCGTGACCCGTCAAGACGGGCACACGCTTGTTTCATTCTTTAGGGGTGGACTGCGTGGAACGATCGGCTACTGGATCAGCGGCCTGATCTTCGGCCTTGGTTATCTTTGGGCGTTTTTCGGCGACCGTCGCGAAACATGGCATGATAAGATCTTCGACACCTGGGTTGTCATTCCCAGCCCATTCGAAGTTAAAGAGTAGATTCACTTAAGTTCGAAACATCAAGAGCCCGCCGGCACAGAATTGCCGGCGGGCTCTTTCCTTTTCAACAGCAAGTCGCTAAAGACCCAAAAGGTACCCGCCGATCAAGACCCCGGCTAGGGGCAGCAGTGCGTAGATAGTAAGCCAGCTCAGCAGTAGTACGGCGATCGCGCGCCACCACGAAAACTCATGGGCGAGCGCAAGCCCTTTGATCAAGATGAGCACAGCCCAGCCGGCCCCTACGATAGCTAGAATTCGCGAGAACAGCGTGATGCCAAGGGCGAAGGTCAGCGGGATGACGGAGCCAAGATTTGGGATGAAGGTGGGTAGAATCAGTACCAGCGGCGCCGATGCCAGCAGTACGGCCGTTAAGTGCTGGCCCAATGTCGCTCGCCCGCCCACGGCCTTGGCCACCAACATAGCCACCAGCACAACGAATATCCAGTCGGCCATGATGGCGAAGGGCACGGAAAGCCACTGGCCAACCAGGCGGACGACACGGCTCGGGCGTGTACCCAGCGGTGGAGCCACCGCCTCTGCCTCATCCTCAGCCAGGAGCAGCAGTTCGTTTATTGCTTCTCCGGCCGCTTCGGCAAGATTGCCAACGGGAACGGCGAGCGCTTCCGGGCTGGCAATGAATGGGATGTTCTGTTGTAGAAAGGGATCAACCGATCGCGCGTAGGTTGTGACCATATCTTGCGCTTCATCAAGGACCTCATACAGAACCGGCCTTTCCAACTGTACCGGAATGCCCAGCCAGATGCCCAGTCCCGCAATCAGCGTGACAACAAAAAACATCTGCAGGGCACGGACCAGGCCATCTGGAGCGTACTTGAAACCAAGCAGTGTTGCGGTGTCGAGTTGAAGAATATGGGAGTATTCCTGTAGTTTCTCTTTCATCGTGGTTCCTTAATGCCTACCCGCTGAGTGCCGAGGCGAGGCGAACGGTGCGCAGTATCTCGTCAAGATAGGGAATTTGGTTAAGCCCCAACGCGGCCCCAAATATCAGTAGATTGAAGATCAAAATGATCCCAATCAGGTAGGGCAGCAGGATCACGGCCAGACTGGCTCCTGCACTCAATTTGTAAACCTCGCGGGCAGCCAGAAACTTGGCGACGAGGATGAGCATAAAGATCAGCGACCATGCCACAAAGGCGCCGGGAATTATCTCGACGATCGTTAGCATCACCGGCGTATAAGCCAGGGCAAATATGCCCAGGGCCCGGCCAATGCCGGGGCTCGACCCCATCCAATAAGCAACGACGTAAGTCAGTGTCGTGAAGACGAGCCAACTCGCCAGGAACATCAGGAGCGTAATCAGGGAACTGCCCAGACCGGCAAAGGAAGGATACCCTCCGGCCAGCCGGACGAGATCCCACAGCGCGAAATACGCAGCATCAAACTGCTGGAGAAAGTCCGGCGTCTGGTCTGCGAGCGTCCCGAAGTACTCCGTTCTGGTAACGGCGCCATAAACCTGTTCTTGGATAACCTCGATCCGCGGCGACGTCAGTATCCCCAAACCGATGCCGATCAATCGTGCTACTGCGGCGATGAGCAGCGCCACAACCAGGGCCAAGGACCCACGCTTGAAGGGTTCCGAGTCTAGATTTACAGCGTGGAACGCGCGCTGGTCGAGCCAGGTCGCACGCCAGGCCAATTGGACCGGCTTCGCGGCCAATGGTTCAGATGGCTGGACAGACAAAGCTTTTTCAGCCGTTTGTTCCTTTGAAGTCGTCATATGCATCCCTCCGTTACATAAGAAGTAGATTGCGGGCAGTATATGCAGATAGGTGTGTTTTGTCCAAGAAACCGCCTCTATTGTCCCAGTTGAATCCCGCTTGTACGAGCCGTGGATTTGGGAAGAATCATGGGCTGTTCCCGCGCGCTGCTTACAAAATTAAGTTTTGACAAATAGCCATATAGAGCGTACTATATTCTGGACAATAATAACTACGCAGAATATAAGTAATAAGAAGGTTGCTGCTGCCATGAGTAATTCATCATTTGAGGATCTGGATGAGGTCGATGTTGCGATTTTGCAGCTGCTGCAGAGCGACGGCCGTATCAGTAACGTTGATCTTGCCTCGCGGATCGAACTGTCACCCCCTGCCACACACGCACGGCTGAAGCGCCTGCAGGCGAAAGGGTACATACGACGGTTCACCGCCCTGCTTGACCAGGAAAAGGTCGGCTTTGACATGACCTGCTACGTCAATATCAGCCTGCGCATGCACGGCACTGAGGAGTTGGAGCAGTTCCGTGCTCAGGTGCTGCGCATGCGCCGCGTCCTGGAGTGCTATCACGTGACGGGCGAATTTGACTATCTGCTGAAGATCGTCGTCCGCAATCGCCGGGATTTGCAGCAGTTCGTCGAGAATCGCCTGACCAGGCTTCCCGGTGTCGCTCGTATCCATACCAGCCTGGTTCTAGACGAAATCAAGTGTTCCACGGAACTACCAATTGATGGTGTTTAGGAGCAAAACCTGAGATCAACCATCCGTAAGAAAGGAGAAATCTTTTGACCTCAACAAAGCCGCAGACCATGGGCCAGCAGTACGGCCGTCGATCCTGGGCCGAGCCCTGGAAAATTAAGATGGTGGAGCCCATCCACATGATCAGCCGTGAGGAGCGAGAGCAGGCGCTCATCGCAGCCGGCTATAACACCTTTCTACTGCGATCAGAAGATGTCTATATTGATCTGTTGACTGACAGCGGCACGAGCGCGATGAGCGATCGCCAGTGGGCGGGCATCATGATGGGTGACGAAGCGTATGCGGGCAGCCGCAACTTCTATCACCTTGAGGAGGCGATTCGAACCGTCTACGGCTATAAATTCATTGTCCCCACCCATCAAGGGCGGGGCGCTGAACATCTGATCAGCCAGGCTGTCATCAAACCAGGGCAGTACATACCGGGTAATATGTACTTTACAACGACTCGCCTTCACCAGGAGCTGGCCGGCGGTACATTCGTTGATGTCATTATTGACGAGGCTCATGATTCGCAGAGCCAGCATCCATTCAAGGGCAACATCGACCTGCAAAAACTTCAGGAGTTGATCGACAAGGTCGGCAGCGCACAGATCGCCTACGTCAGCCTGGCCGGAACGGTGAACATGGCCGGCGGTCAGCCGGTGAGTATGGCCAATGCCCGCGCGTTGTACGAGCTCTGCAAAAGCTGCAGCATCAACGTCTATCTTGATGCCACACGCATGGTCGAAAACTGTTTCTTCATTCAGGAACGAGAGGCGGGGTACGCCGAGGTGCCGGTCGCCGACATCCTCCTTGAATTCTGCAGCTATACGGACGGCGCCTGGATGAGCGCCAAGAAGGATAACCTGGTCAATATTGGTGGCTGGTTGGCCGTAAACGACGAGGCCGTTTTTGACATGACGCGCAACCTGGTAGTCATCTATGAAGGGCTGCATACTTATGGCGGCATGTCCGGCCGTGATATGGAGGCGCTGGCCATCGGTATTTATGAGGCGGTGCAGGACGATCATGTGCGCAGCCGTGTCGAACAGGTCCGCTATCTGGGCGAGCTGCTCACTGCCTGGGACATTCCAATTGTCGAACCGGTCGGCGGCCATGCAATCTTCCTTGATGCGCGGCGGTTCTACCCGCATATCCCACAAGATCAATATCCTGCGCAGACGCTCGCGGCGCAGCTCTACCTCGACTCCGGCGTTCGTGGCATGGAGCGCGGGGTCGTCAGCGCCGGACGTAACCCGGAAACCGGCGATCATCGCTATCCTGCCCTCGAGTTGACCCGCCTGACGATCCCCAGGCGCGTCTACACACAGGCCCATATGGATGTGGTCGCCGAATCGGTGCAGGCGGTATTCCAACAGCGCGATGAGACAAACGGGCTAAATATGGTCTACGAACCGGAGTATCTGCGCTTCTTCCAGGCCCGATTTGAACCTATCTAGCAAGCAGCGGCTGGAGGGACCGCGCTGGTCCCTCCACTCTTTCTAATCTCTATTCGGCGATCGGCAGATAGAGATCGATACGGAACTGTTCAGGCGGCGCCCCGGGTGGCGAGAGCAGGTGCTCCAACCACTGATGTTTGCCGGTGGCATAATGCGTTCCTTCACGCCATTTCGCCAGCGCCGCCCAGTCGCTGCCGATATTCTGCAAACCATGGCAGCCGGCGACGGCATACAGCCCGCCGGGAAAGTCGACGATGCGAATGTCACCCGAAGGTGCGGTGCCGGCCGCTGTGGGCAGCCAGACTTCATAGCCGTAGTTCGGACTGCCTGCGGAGGGGTTCGGATTGTTGAAGCCGAAAGTCGGCGGTATCTTGCCGTCCTCTTGCAGCAGCCCGGCTTCCTCCACGAACTGCTGCATCTTTGCCAGAGCCGCGCCTTCCGGGTGCTCACCAAAAGCGTGGGCTGAGGCGACGCGCATTGGTGCCATCTCTATCACGCGGATTTCTTTTTCGTTCATTCTGATTCTTCCTTTCTATTGTTCTATATGTCTGGATCACAGGTAGCGAACGGCGGTATGTCGACAACCCTCATCACTAATGTCCAGTATAGTCATTATTCCTGACAGCTTCTGTCAAGAAATTGAGATACAATCGATAATAAGCACGCTTTGATATCTCGTTGACAGCAGGAGGAGCGATGCGCGCCGATCGTCTGGTGGCTGTTCTGATGATTCTTCAGAAAAACGGCCGTACCACCGCGCTGTCCCTGGCCGAGGAGCTGGAGGTCAGCGAACGCACTATCTACCGCGACATTGAGTCGTTAAGCATGGCCGGTGTGCCGATCTACGCGCAGCGCGGACCTGGCGGCGGCATCGCCCTGCTCGACTCATACCGCACGGACCTTACCGGATTGAACGCAGGCGAATTACGGGCCCTGCTGACGCTCTCCGTGCCCGCGCCTCTTTTTGATCTTGGGCTTGGCGCCGATCTTCATTCCGCGCTGCGTAAACTTGCTGCTGCAGTTCCCCGTGCGCGAAAAGAGCCAGGATCGCATATTCCGGAGAAGGTTTACATTGATGGTTCGGAATGGAGCGGTAAGGAGAAACCAGGGTCGCAGTTTGAGACGATTCGCAAGGCGCTGTGGGAAGATCGGGCGCTGCGCCTCTCCTACTATTCCGAAATGGGAAGTCGTGCCGGTACGATAACGGCCGTTGTGCTGCCGCTTGGTCTGGTGGCAGCCGGCGGTGAATGGTTTCTGGTCGCCGGCCGTGATCAGCACACTGTCGTCATCTCTCTGGATCGTCTTCTCGCCGCGTCAATCACCGCAGAGCGTTTCGAGCGCCCAGAAGATTTCCAGCTTGCCGATTTCTGGCAATCGCGTACGCTGCTCCGTCAGCGGCAGCGGCCGGAGCAGCTCGTAGACGTATTGATTGCGGAGCATGCGCTTGCGCTGGCCGGCGACTATCTGGCCGGTGAGCCTGAAACCACTTCCAGCGGCGGAATGTGCGCGGTGACGCTGCGTTTCGAAACATTCGAAGATGCGCGAACGTGGATACTTGGTCTGGGAAATGCCGTAGAAGTCACGTCGCCGCTCTCGCTGCGCCTCAGCGTAGTCGACTATGCTCAACAGACGCTGACACGCTATGATCATGCCTAGCACTGTCGCCGGCTGGCACGGGCCATTTGCATCGAGTTGTTGAAGCCTGAATAATACGCCGCATGCGTGACCTCCTGCGAGTCCTCCTGAGAATCAGCGCGGTTATGCTTTTCGAAGCGATAGCCGTCATCGTCATGGCCCGGTTGGTGCCCGGCATTTCGCTGGTCGGATCGACGTCTCAGCAGATAGCCGCCGCTCTGTCGGTTGCCGTGGTGCTGGGCCTTCTCAATGCCCTCATCAGGCCGCTGATTGTGCTGACCGGTCTCGCCATAAATCTCTATACGGTTGGTCTATTCACGCTCTTCGTCAATTCCGGGATACTGCTGCTTTCCGCCTATTTCCTACCCACTCTTGAAGTTGACAGTTTTCTTGCCGCTGTTCTGGGTTCGACCGCGCTCTCAATTGTGAACACGTTCATCACCGGCCTGATCAGCATTGATCAAGATTACGCCTATTTCGACGGCGTCGTCAGCTGGTTGAGCCGGCGAGACATCGATCCCGATGATCCGACCTTGACGCGCGGGCTTGTATTTCTGGAGATTGACGGGCTGAGCTACGACCGCGCGCGGCAGGCAATTGCCGACGGTCTGCTGCCGGCGATGAAAAGCCTGCTCGACAGCGGTTCACACAGACTATCCCACTTCGACTGCGGCCTGCCATCACAGAGCTCTTCCTGCCAGGCAGGCATCATGTACGGAGACAATTATGACATTCCCGCCTTCCGCTGGTACGAGAAGGAGAACGCGCGGCTGATTGTCTCCAACAACATTCTCGATGCGGCGGATATCAACCAGCGTTTCTTTGATGGCAATGGCCTTCTGCGCAGTGGGACGAGTGTCAACAATCTGTTGTCTGGAGAGGCGGCGCGCTCCTTGATGACCATCAGCACGCTGCGTGACAAGCCAGGTCAGAAAACGCCGCACTCAGGCTACGACCTGACGCTGGTGTTTCTGAACCCCTACCTGCTTACCCGCGCGGTAATCCTCACCGGCTGGGATCTGATGCTTGAGTTCTTCCAGGCGACGCGGCAGCGGCTGCGCAATATCCAGCCACGCGTGAACCGGCTCAATCGTTTCTATCCGCTGCTGCGCGCTTCGCTGAACATCTTCATTCGTGACGTTGGCACCAACGCGGTCATCCTTGATGTCATGCGCGGCAGCCCCGCCATCTATATGACCTTTATGGGCTACGATGAGATCGCACACCACGCGGGACCCGATTCAACAGATGCGCTGAACAGCCTGAAAGGGTTTGATCGTTCGCTGACCCGCATCCTTGACGTGATTGAGCGTAAAGCGCCGCGTCCATACGAGGTCTTCATTCTCTCAGATCATGGCCAGTCGTCCGGCGCCACGTTTCGCCAGCGTACCGGCTACACGCTTGGTGAGTTTCTGGAGCAGCTTGCGGTTGGCAAGAGCTTCGTCGCCGAAATGTCAGATGCGCAAAACACAAGGACGCAGGTTACCGCTGTTCTCTCTGAGATTGAAGGGCTGCACGGCCATACTGGAGAAGGACAGAAGCGGGCGGATGTATTCAGCCGCGCCGGTAAGAACCTGGGAAAACGAGTAAGGGGCCCGGACAGTGAAGTGCCCGCCGACGCTGACATGCTGGTGCTTGTCGGCGGCAACCTGGCCAATGTCTACTTCCCGCAGCTCAGCGGCAAGGCGGCAGCCGCCGACCTTGCGCGGCTTCATCCCGGCCTGCTCGAGAACCTGGTTGCCCATCCTGACATTGGTCTCGTAGTGACCTACATGGACGATGGACTTCCCTGGGTGATTGGAAAGACAGGCGCCCGTAATCTTGTGGACAATTCATTGACAGGCGATACAGATCCGCTGGCGATGTATGGCGATTCCGATTTTCGCGCCGCCCAGGTTCGCCGCCTCGCTGATTTTCCCCATTCAGGAGATTTGATCATTTTCAGCAGCGTTTACGGGGAGGAACAAGTCGCTGCATTTGAGGAGTTGATCGGCAGCCATGGGGGGCTCGGCGGCCAGCAAACAGATGCCTTTCTTTTTCACCCATCTGATATGGAATTGCCGCCAACGTCGAACGCTTGCGAGCTGTTTCCTTTGCTCAACGCCCGTCGTGGCATGACGGCCGTCAGGCTGGATCCGCAGCCGGTAGAACCTACAGAGAACCCCTGGTCATGGCCGGTCATGTGGGCCGGTATTTCCGATGTTCAGGGCATCTTCAGACGCGCAGCACGATCGCTGCGTCTCGATCGATCGTTGTTTGGCGAGGTGGCCAACGATCCGCAGGCGACAGGGCAGGCGGTCCTGATAACCCTTCTCCTCAGTCTGGGGACGCTGCTGTTTCCGCTGCTGTCATTCGCAGGTTGGGGCCAAAACTCGCCCATGCTCGTTTCCGGCGCCATCATGCTCATGGTCGGGCTGACCTTGTGTCTTGCGGCGGCGACCGCTGCCGGCCGCATGACTCGCATGGAGCACAGCTTTACACGTGCCTTTAACGCAATATCCTATGCCGGGGTGGGCGGATTCGTCACCTGGTTTGCACCACTGAATTACGTCGGTCCACTGCTGCTGATCACCGGGACGCTTATCGTAGTCGTCGCCTGCTGGCTGGCCATTCAAGAATCGCTGGCAATTCCGCGTTGGCGCGCCGTTATGATTCCCCTGTTGTCGTTTTTAGCGGCGGCGCTTATTCTGGCCGCCGTTAATTTTCTGCCGCTCCAATTCTAAATCGAGTTGTGATCTGTGATGTCACAGGACAGGATGTAAACGATGAAGGGGCAAGCTGGGAATCATCGAAGCAAATACCTGCGCACCTCCGATCTCGCTCGCGCGGTCGGCGTCCACCCGAACACCGTGCGCCTTTATGAAGCGTGGGGTTATCTCCCGCCGCTGCCGCGAAGTGAGGCCGGCTACAGACAGTTCAACGAATGCCACCTGGCGCAGATGAAGCTGGCACGCCTCGCTTTTGAAGATCCTTACCCTGGCCGGCACATCCGCCATTCTTTGGCCGCTCTCGTTCGGCAGGCGGCGCAGGGAGAGCTTACGGCGGCTCTGCAGGCGGCCTACGCGCATCACACACTTGTCCTGGGCGAGATCGCGCAGTCACAGGCGGCGAGCGACTATCTCCAACGATGGGTCGCCGGCGAGCACGAAGTAGACCGCCAGGTCCCGCAGCTGCTTCCTGGACAGACGGCCGTTTTGCTGTCACTCACCAAGGATACACTTCGCCATTGGGAGCGCAGCGGCCTTATTAGCCCGCCCAGAGATCCACAAAATGGCTATCGCCGCTACGGCCCGAAGGAAATCGGCCGTTTGCGTGTCCTGCGCCTGCTGACCCGCGCCGGATACAGCACGATGGCGGTTTTGCGGGCCGTGCGTTCTCTTGACAGCGGCCGGCGTGACAACCTGTCTGAAGTTCTTGATTCTCCGGCCGCTGATGAAGGCGTCATCCACGCCGCCGATCGCTGGTTGACGACGCTGCGTGAACACGACACACGCGCCCAGCGCATCATCGATCAGCTGTTGACAATGATTGAGCGGGCTGAATCTCCTGATTCTCACGTAACCCTCCAGTAATACACCACCCTTGTAGAATATAGGTTGAGGCGCCGAACACGGCCCCATCATAGTTCTATCAAAAGGGAGACTCGATGAACAAACCGCAGACAACCGATCGTATCGCTGAGCATATGGAGATGCTGGTCAATCAAATCGGGGAGCGACCTGGTGGATCGCCGGCCTGTGCGCGGGCAGAAGCCTATATTCAGAGCCAGTTTGCCGGTTACGGTTGGCAGGTAGAGAGACAACCCTTCGGCTGTCCGTCGTGGGAAGACTGCGCAACGACGCTGCTGTTAAACGGCCGCAAGCTGCCCGCCGCCGCCAACGCTTACGCACCCTCCTGTGACGCCCTGGGCGCGGCGGTACCGCTCGGCACACTGGCTGAGCTGGAGTCTGCCGATCTGAACGGCCGTATCGCTGTGCTTTACGGAGCTTTGATCGCGGCGCCGCTCTCCCCCAAATCATGGTTTCTAAAGAGTGAGCTTGACGATAGGATCATCCAGCTTCTTGAGGAGGGGCGTCCGCAAGCGCTGATTACGGTGCAGCATATTGGCGGCGGTCGAGAACGCCTGATCGAGGATTGGGAATTTGTCATCCCGTCGGCAACTGTCACCGCCGAAACTGGCCGAGAAATTATCCAAGCTGCTGACGCTCAACTGCACCTGCAGATCGATTCCCATCGTGCGCCGGGAGAGACAGCCAATATCGTCGGCCGTGCCGGCTCCCACAGGAAAAGGGTGGTCCTCTGCGCCCATCATGACACTAAAATAGACACCCCCGGCGCCTGTGACAATGCCAGTGGGGTCGCCGTGCTGCTCGCCTTGGCTGAAGTGCTGGACAAGAGCGCCTATCCGTTCACCCTTGAGCTGGTTTCTTTCACGAATGAGGAGTATATGCCAATTGGTGATGATGAATATCTGCGTCTTGGTGGAGACGACCTCAGCGATGTAATCGCCTGCATCAATACCGATGGCGTCGGCCAGCTGCTGGCGCCGGACAGTATCACTGCCATCAGCAGCGCCCCTGCTTTCGAAAGCGCCTTGAAAGCACTCGCCGCCACTCGCCACGATCTTGTCTGGGCCGACCCATGGCCGGAAAGCAACCACTCGACCTTCTCCTTTCGCGGTGTGTCCAGCGTCGCCTTTACCTCAACCAGCCGTGTGGCCTTG
Source organism: uncultured Chloroflexia bacterium (assembly GCA_963767495.1). Lineage (GTDB taxonomy): Bacteria > Chloroflexota > Anaerolineae > Promineifilales > Promineifilaceae > JAACFF01. Next base: position 3,128,435 of record CAVYDY010000001.1, on the reverse strand, counting down.
GCTCACCACCCTTACGATGATTTGAGCTGGTCCGATGCTGGGCGCATCAGCCGGTTGGTGCCCGTAATCAAAAGCATTCTCGACATCCTGGCCGTCAAACCTCAAGAGTGGTCGCGTGCTGGATGAGCGGGTGAGGCTGCTGGCCCAGGAAGCTGTACGGTTGGCCCCGCAGCGTTGCTCGAAAAAGCCGCGCGCTTCTTCTCCAAGCTAGTGAACATCCGCTGCGGCGGCTGCATACCGCTGCCTGACCACAATAGGGTGGGCGATAGCCAACTTCACAACAGGCCGGCATGCAGAAGCATGTTGGCCTCACGTCAGACGCTGATTTACAACCGGCGGACCTGAAAAAAGCCCCGGCAAAACCCAGACTTATGTAGCATTCATGTTGGGAATGCGTTATACTTTTTGGCAGCTTTAATCATATATTAGAGGAGAACATACCATGTCTGAAGCTATAAACGCACCAAAGGTCAAACTCGTCCCCTGGTGGCTGGTCTTGATCGAAGGTATCCTGCTGATTATTATCGGCATTTTCTTGTTGACGCAGCCCATATCAACATGGACTGCAATCGTCTGGGTGATTGGTCTCTACTGGTTCATTTCCGGTATTTTCAACATCATCAAGATTTTCTTTGACAGCTCTATGTGGGGATGGAAGATATTTGCCGGTATTGTCGGTATTATCGCCGGTTATTTCCTGATCACGACCCCGTTTGGCGGCGCCCTTGTATTTACAGCCACAGTTGTTTTGATGCTTGGTTTGTTCGGTATCTTCATCGGTATCGTCAACCTGATCCAGGCCTTCAAAGGCGGCGGCTGGGGCACCGGCATCCTTGGTGTAATCAGTATTATTCTCGGTATCCTTATCCTGAGTAACCAGCAGGCATTCATCCTGAGTCTGCCCTGGGCGGTCGGAATTTTGATGGTTATCGGCGGTATTATCGCCATCTTCAACGCCTTCCGAATTCGCAGCGCGAAAAAAGATCTAGAACAAGCGGCAGCAGCCGTTTCGGCCAAGACCTCGGCTATGGCTGATTCAGCCGCTTCCGGCACCGCTGCCGTTGGCGCCGCGGCCGCCGCCGCCGCAGTTGCCTCCAAAGAGAAAGCCGCCGACGTCGCTGACGCCGCTGGTGATGCAGTCAGCGATGCCGCTGATTCTGCTGGTGATGCAGCCGCTGCAACAGCCGCCGCTGCTGCCGATGCTGTGGGCTCCGTGAGCGACGCTGCTGACGACGCCGGCGATGCTGTTCGTTCAGCAGGTATTGATCTTGATCTTGATGCTGATGGCGATCCGGCCGCAGATGTTAAGGGGAAAGCAGCTGTTCTGGTTGCCGCCGTGAGAAGCCTCGATCCGGCAGACGCTGAGAAGCTGGTACAGGCAGGTATTGCGAATGCCGGTACATTATTGGAACGGGGAGCATCCCGTCCCGGACGCGCCCAGATTTCCATAGAAACCGGTGTCGCCGAGCCAGTCGTTCTAAAATGGGTTAACGATCTTGATTTGGCCCGTGTTAAGGGTGTTGGCGTCAAGTATTCTGATCTGCTGGAAAACGCGGGCGTGGATACAGTCGTTGAGCTTGCCCAGCGCAACGCCGGCAATCTGTACGCCAAGCTGGTAGAGGTCAATGATAAGCTTGGTCTGGTAGACGAACTACCTTCCGAAGCTGAGATAACAAAATGGGTCGAGGAAGCAAAAGAACTGCCTCGTGTGATCACCTACTGATCTCGAATAGCATAATCTGAACAAAAGGGAGTCTGGCCTCTGCGCCAGGCTCCCTTTTTTGTTTCCAGCTCACTTCACCTGCTGACCAGGCGGCGCTGCGCACTGCCAATCTGACCATCAGAATTTCAGCTGCACGTACATTCAATGAAGAAGCCGGCGCCGTTTCAGGCTCACCGAAGTATCATTGATCTGGACTGCCGGCTGGCGATATAGGGGAGCTGCCGAGCCGGGGTAAACTGGATTCGACAAGGCGCCGGGGCTGGTTTGACGAGGGGCTTGGCTTTAGGAGGAGTGAGAGAAGCGAGGCCGGGCAATCGGTGGCTGCCTGGCTCTCACTTCTCTCAGAAACAGATGGCAATAGTGACGATTCGGCGGCAGCAGTGCGCTACTGCGCGGCGTTCCATGCCTCCGAATCAGGCGTAAACAGCGGCGCTCCGAACTTCTCAGTCCCGAATTCGCCTATTGCTTCCTGTGTGGGAACTGATACCAGCCAATCAATAAACGCATTGGCCGCTTCAAGCGAAATCTGTTCACTCTTCTCAGGATTGACCGCCATGACGCCGTACGGGTTAAAAAGGACTGGATCTCCCTCAACAACAATTTCTAGATCAATACCATCTAGCGTCCTTGAAAGATAGGTGGCGCGGTCGCTGAGCGTGTAGGCCTGCTCCTCTTCGGCAACTGTTATCGTCGCGCCCATTCCCTGCCCGATAGAAAGGTACCAATCTCCTGCGGGTTCAATGCCGGCATCTGCCCAGATTGATTTCTCCTTGGTGTGCGTGCCGGAATCATCACCACGCGATACGAAAGTCGCTTCGCTCTCAGCGATTTTCGCCAGAGCATCAGGCGCTGCAGCCATTCCGCACACGCCCGCGGGATCTTCTGCTGGGCCGACGATGACGAAGTCGTTGTACATGACATCCTCACGCCGCACACCATGACCGGCATCCATGAAGTCATCTTCACGCGAACGCGCGTGCACCAGGAGCACGTCGGCATCGCCTTGCTCGCCCAGGCTCAGCGCCTGCCCGGTGCCGACAGCCACGACCTCAATGGTTATCCCTCTCTCCTCTTCAAAGCCAGGCAGAATTGCATCCAGCAGGCCGGAATCATAAGTGCTTGTAGTAGTCGCCAGAATGATGTTCTCCGCCGCTGGTTCGGCGGCTGGCCGCTCCTGGCTTGCTTCGACTGCTTCTCCCCCAGAAGATGCTTCGGGGACATCGTCCGTCCCGCCACAAGCTGTCAATAGGACCAGAAGTGACAACAACAATAACAAATTCTTGAACATGGTTGGGTCCTCCTATTCAACCCAGTTGACTTCGCCTGTTTTTTCTACCTGGTAGCCGCCAAAGGCGGCCACGTTCTCTTTGAATTCTCTTGTCTGCAGAATGGCGAGCAGTGCCTGGCAAACGGCCGTTTCGATGACCGCCTCAGGAATCACCAATTGATATAGTTCTTGCGCAAAGGGAATGAAATCGAGGTCCACAGCCGATGCCGCGGCGAAAATGCCCAGACCGGCCGTCGCCGTGCCGTCAAGGATCGCTGCCGCGACCTCACTGTGCGTCGTTCTCACATCGTCAAAGCCGTCAATAATGGCCGGTTCCACACCCAGGCGCCTCAGCTGTGCGTCGAGCCATACCCGCGTCCCGCTTCCCTGCTGGCGGTTGACCCAGCGTACGCCGGGCCTGGTCAACTCTGCTAGTGAATTGATGGCCAGCGGATTGCCGGCCTGCAGAATGAGCCCGAACGATCGCCCGGCGACCGTCACCAGGGCAACCCGTTTACCGGGCAGCACGCGCTGCACAAAGGGGACATTGTATTCATCACTCTGTTCGTCCCAAAGGTGGCTGCCGGCGATATCAGCCTCACCGCGCGAAAGCGCTATCAACCCGCCGAGGCTGCCGCGATAGGCGACCTTCAGCCGTGAGTCACTCTGCGCCGCCAGCTGCTGCGCCAGGTAGTCGATCGCCAAGTCGTGGCTGCCGATGAAGCGCAAACTCTTGTCCGTGCGCTGCCGGCCGCCTGCTGCCGGTGCTTCGCGCAGCGCATGCCAGCGCGCAAGCGCCGAAGTGAAGGCGGATTCCACTTCGCCTTCCGTATAGCCCTGGTTGAGCAGGCTCAGTAAGTGCCCTTCAATCTGGTTGACCAGAATAGCGGAGCGCAGCGGCGGTTGTTGGTCGGCAAGCGCGTTTTCGTTGACGATGGTCCCGCCCCCGCGCCGGCTGCTCACCATGCCTTCATCAGCCAGAACCGCGTAGGCACGATTGACTGTCCCGGGCGTACAGCCCCATTCCTGCGCCAGTTCTCGAATACTGGGCAGGCGATCCCCCGCCTGCAGCTCGCCGCGCGCGATTTGCAGGCGAATTGACTCGGCGATCTGTTCAAAAAGGTAGGCGTTAGATAGTTGCGTCATTGTATTGATTGTAGCGACACAATCATAACAAGTTACGCGAGAGGCGGCAACCGATGCATGTGACAGAAACCATCGGTTTTGGGCATTGAATGTGGGTGGGGAAGGCGGCCAAGTGCTATCCCGCTTGTCGCAGAAATCTTTTCACCGGCCGCCACACCCGTGACGGCTCTCTGGACCCACAGGATCCACTGAGATCCTGTGGGTTCAGGCTGCTTATCTTAAGAGGGAGAATTGGCCTTCAGGGCTGCGTCGCCGAATCTGCTAGGCGCGGCCCATCAGGGCGCGAAGAATCACCATTTCCAGGGCCTCGTAATCGCGGGCGTCAATTAGGTTTTCAATCTCGGCCGTATCCAGAGCGCGGACCACGTCGAGCAGGGCCAGAAAGATTTCACGACTATTGCTCAGATGCTGCGTCGCCGTGTCCGCTGGCTGCGTGCGCATCGCCTTCACATCCAGGCCGACAAACTCACCATTGCTGCCATACCCGTTGCGGTCCAGCGTCCATACCTGCATGAAAGCCCGGCGCAGATCAACTGAACCAAATGCTTTGTCCTGGTCAAATTTCAGGCCGTTCTGATCGTTGAGATGCACACTCCACAGTTTCCCGTGAGCCAGCGCGTATCCCATTTCATCCGATGGATCCAGCCCTGCCAGGATCGTATGCGCCGTCTCAATCAAGACGCCGACGCGATCAGGATCATCTGTCAGGTAGGACAAACCGGCGGCATGACCCGCCGTAGGTATATACGCCTGGTCCATCGGCTCATTTGGTTTTGGCTCCACCAGCACGCGAATCCTCGGATCGTAAGCAAGAATCTGATTGATCGCCCTAACCAGGCGTTCAACAGCTACTTTGGCATCTTTGGCCTCGCGAATATACGTCCCTTCCCGAGCCAGCCAGAGCACATAGTTGCGGCAGCCCAGCACATTGGCGATATCCACTGTGCGAAGACTGCGCTCCAGCGCGTAGCGCCGCTCCCGCGGGTTATTGGATGTGAACCCGCCATCAATCGTGCGCGGGTCTTCCCAAAGGCGCGGCGCCACAATTTCTGTCACCAATCCCTCACCATCCAACATTTGGCGCATCTCCAGCGCTGCCTTTTCCAGCTGCGCCGGTGAAAGGCTGTCCACATCGGGAACGGCGTCATCGTCATGAAGCTGTACGCCGTCGAAGCCCAACTGCTTGTAGATGGGCAGTTTGTCCGCCCAGGCGAGTGACGGCCGTACGGGAGGTCCGAATGGATCTGCTCCTTCGTGAATGTTCCACGGCCCGAATGAAAATCGAAATGTCCCGCTCATTGTCTCTACTCCTGCTGTTTCAAAAACGATACTAACTCTGTTGACCATCAAAGGGACCGTGCCATATCGAGCGCTCTTCCTCAAAGGTCCAACCGGGCAGGTCCAGCGCGTGCTGCCGCCAGCCCGCTTCAATGCGCGCCGCTGTATCAGGCCATGAACGAACGCCGCTCGTCGCATCGGCTGATTCCACGTTGCACGCTCCAACCGCCGCCGACATTTGCAGCGCTTCTTGCACATCCATCCCGCGCAGTACGGCGGCCAGAAAACCGCCGACGGCGCAGTCTCCCGCGCCGGTTGTTCCGACAACCGTGGCCTGAAAGGCGGGCGCCCACAGCTCGCGGTGGCGCCAGCTGCCGGCGGCATGGGAAAATGCTCTTCCCATGTCGTGGCCGTTGCCCACAGCTCCGGAACGAAGATAGAGCCCGTACGCTCCCTGCTTGAGTACCACAATCCCGGCGCCCCAATCCAGCAGCCTGCCGGCGAAGTCGCGACACAAGGCCGCATCAGGTCCAGTCGCCGTTCGCTCCGGCGCCAGCATCAGCAGGATTTCATCTAGACTGGGTAGGAAGATATCCACGAAAGGCAGGGCGCGTTCGAGAAGGCTTTGCCAATCAGTCGCCCCGGGAGCGCCATGCCGGTCAAACATGGAGGTGTCCAGCGAGGTCGTAATGCCTGTTTCCTTGGCACGCCGCAACAGCTCTGTCAATTCGCGGCCATTATCCGCATACATCCGTGCCATCGCCGTCGGGTAGCCGAAATGGAATAGATCGGCCGTGCGCAGAGTTTCGTAGTCGACATCCTCAGGCCCAAAGGTGTCGTTGGCGCCGGTGCAGTGCAAGAAGACGCGATCCGTGTCGGGAGGGCTCAGGATGAGCGAATAGGAGGTATGTTCGCCGGACAGCGTGCGCATCTCACTCACCAACCCCGGATTTTCGGCGGCCAATCGCGCACGCAGCTCTCTGCCAAATGAGTCGTCGCCCAGCTTGCCCATGAGGCGCGTGTCAATGCCTAGTTTATACAGCGTTTGCCCCGTGTTGGAGACGGATCCTCCCGGAGCCATGGTCGCCGCGCCGACCGCCACCAGATGGCCAGGCAAAATGGCATCGAGAAAGCCGGACTGTCCCTCAAGATCAGGAATGATGTCCAGGCAGATGTGACCTGCAGCAATACAGCTTCCCATAGGTGCCTCCAGACTAAGTTCGTCGATGGCCAATGATGATCCCTTCCACCAGACGGAATGTCAAGTCATCTGCTTCACCCTGCGGCTGCAAGTAGGCCGTCGCCGCGGTTCCCGCTTCCAGCAGTATGGCGCGCAGATAACGCCGCATATCCCGGTCGTGCCGCTGCGCCCAAAACTCGAAATTCAGGCGCTTGGCCAACGTCTCCTGGTGCGTCAGCGCCAATCCTGCTTCGTCGAAGGCTCTCAGCCATTCGCCCAGGCTCCAGCAGCGTCCATGACTCGGATCGCGAAGTTTCTCGAACGCATTGATGTAATCGCCGGTCGGACCCGCGGGCACGACATTGTCGACAACACCAAGACATCCTCCCGGTCGCAGTACGCGTGCTGCTTCCCCGATAAACCGCCCGATATCAGCAAAGTGGTGCGGGGCGATGCGGCAGGTGACCAGGTCAAAGCTGCCCTCGGGATAAGGGAGACTGCCGGCATCGACCGTTTCAAAGACAATGTTTCCGAGGCCGCGCTGCCCCGCCAACTGTTCCGCCTGGACCAGCATCTGCGGGGTGATATCCGTCGCTGTCACCTGCGCTGCAAAGGGCGCCAGCGCAAACGCCATGTGTCCGGCGCCGGTGGCTGCGTCCAGCACGCGCCATGTCGCCTCAGGCTGCAGCAGCGTGACCATTCTGTCCAGGCTGGCTCCCTTGGCGTGAACCTCGCTGTTGACGTACGCTTCGGCATTGGCGCCGAACTGTTCCAGGACTGCCGCTTCGTTGAGACTATCTTTCTTGATCATGTCCGGTGGTCACCGCCCTAACAGGTCAAGAAGACGGTCCGGCCTGTCGGTCATAATGCCGTCTACGCCCATATCAATGAAGCGCTTCATGTCCTCAGATTCATTGACCGTCCACACGTGGACCTGTAGATTGTGATCCTGGGCGCTGTTGACGAAATGGGGGATGACCACCGGAATACCGCCGCTTTCCTCCGGGACCTGAAACGCCTGGTACGCCGGTTCCAGCAGCCCACTGGCCAGCAAGAAATTGGCGATGACGAAATTGCGCGCTTCGTCACTGCCGGCCGCTGTCGCCACTTCTGGACAGGCGGCGCGGAATTCACTGATCGCCTGATCGCTGAAAGACGGCACAAGGACCTTCTCCGCCATATCGTGCCGGCGAATGAGATCGCAGAAGGGTAGGGCCATCGAAGGGGACTCCTGCTTGATTTCAATGACCATCGGGTAGTCCGGAAAACGCTGGAAAACCTCTTCCACGGTCGGAATCTGCATGCCCTGGCCCTTGTAAGGGTAAGATGCCCCGTCGTCCTGCGTCCAGTTCCCGCCAACCTCCAAGGCCTTAATCTCGTCCAGGCTCATATCACTCACCAGGCCGCTGCCATTGGTTGTTCGGTCGACGGTATCATCATGAAGTAGCACCGGATGGCCGTCTTTCGTCATGTGGGCATCCATTTCGAGGACATCCACCCCCAGATCGGCGACCCCATCCAGAAAGGGCATGGTGTTCCCCGGCCACAACCCACTGCCGGCGTCGTCGGCGTGGGCGATGATCAGCGGGTACTCGTCAAACTGCTCAAACCAGGGATGCTCTGGAACTGCTGTTCGCCGTAAGCCGATCATGGCCGCAAACAGCACGAATAGGAGCAGAACGGCAGTCAGAAGAAGCGAGCGTTTCATAGCGGGGATGATACGGCCGTGTCGCCGCAGTCGTCAAGGTGAATTTCACCCGAACATCTTGACAATCTAAACCTTGCTGCTAGAATCCGAACACTGTTCGGAAACCATACTACGTTAGGAAGGCGGTTATGCTAAGCCCGAGAGAAAAACGACAGGCCAGAACGCGCCAGGAAATCCTGGACGCTGCCTTGGCCATAATAGGCGAGAATGGCGCTGATAAACTCTCATTGAGAGCTTTGGCCAGGCGTGTTGAATACAGCCCGGCGGGGCTCTATGAGTACTTCGACAGCAAGGATGACATCATTGATGCCGTCTGTGAAGAAGGGGATCGCAGGCTGATGCATTACCTGCTGCAGGTTCCGCAGGAATTGGCCCCCGATCAATACCTGGTCGAGCTCGGCATAACCTATGTTTGCTTTGCCCTGCGCAATGAAGAGCATTTCATGTTGATGTTCGCACAAATACCGGATGGTCCGCCCGTATCCTATGAAGATGTGAACGAAGAAGGTGCCTACGGTGTTCTTCTGAAGGGCGTGCAGAGGGCCATTGACAGCGGTGTGATTCAAGCGTCGCCAGATTTCGGCCGGAATGATATTGCACTGGCCGTCTGGTCTCTAGTTCACGGCTCGGCCGTCATGCAGCTGACCAATCTCCACAACTTGCAGTACGACTTTGACACGGCCGTTCGCCTATCCATGGCGACATTCTTGCGCGGGCTGGGACCGCGCTCAACTCACCTGCCAGGCGCGGAAGCTGTTCCGCCAAAGCAATGCTGATTGCTCCCTCTAGAAGGTAACCCATGGATTCAATGAAAATGGACGAAGAAAAGGAAGCGGCCGAGAACGCGCCCGAAGCATTGCAGAACGCCTCTTTCCGCTCGCTCTTCAAGCTCCCCAATTTCCGCCTGCTGTGGATAGGCGAAGCCATCTCAGTTGTCGGTGATCAATTCTATATGATCGCGCTGCCCTGGCTGGTGCTTCAGCTGACCGGGGATGCGCTGGCCATGGGCACAGTACTCGCCCTGGCCGCCATTCCGCGTGCCCTGTTCATGCTTGTTGGTGGGGCGCTCACGGACCGTTTCTCACCACGATTAGTGATGTTGGTCTCCAATGTGCTGCGTATGCTGCTCGTCTTCCTATTGGCAGGGCTTGTCCTGACCGGCTTCGTCGAGATGTGGATGATCTATTTGCTGGCGCTGATGTTCGGCCTGGCGGACGCCTTCTTCTATCCGGCGCAGAGCGCCATTGTGCCCCGTTTGGTTAGCGACGAGCAGCTTCAGCCCGCCAATGCCTTGATGCAGGGAACCTGGCAGTTGAGCCTCTTTGCCGGGCCTGTGCTGGCAGGCGTGTTGATTACCGTCATGGCAGGCGATCCGGCTGCGGCCGCTGACGGTGATCTTCGCGGAATCGGTATCGCGCTCGCTATCGACGCCCTGACGTTTCTGGCATCGGCCGTTACTCTCTGGTTTGTTGATGATGGCAATACGGCCTTTCATTCATCTGCCGCAGCGCCGCGCGCGGAGGAGAGTCTTTTTTCGGCGATTATTGAGGGCCTGCGCGTGATGTGGCACGACCCATCGCTGCGCGCCTATTTTCTCCTGATCGCCATTTCCAATTTTTTGATCATCGGCCCGCTTTCAATCGGGATACCGGTGCTCGCTGCCACGCGTTTTGATGGCGGGGCGACCGCCTACGGACTGATCATGTCCACATATGGGGCCGGCTCCCTGTCCGGCACGCTGCTGGCCGGTGTTTTGCCCAGGCCTCCGGCCAAGCAGTTGGGTCTCGCTATCGGCATCATCTGGAGCGCCCTCGGGCTGGGCGTTATCGCGCTCGGTCTGGTGACCACAACCATCGCTGCCGCGGCAATCACACTGCTGATGGGTATTGCCGATGGCTACGTGGTGATCATATTCATTACCTGGCTGCAGCGCCGCACCTCCGCAGATCTACTGGGCCGCATGATGAGTCTATTGATGTTTGCGTCCGTTGGGCTGCAGCCGCTCTCCAACGTGATCACTGGCGCCCTCGTAGGTATCAATGCCCGTCTTCTCTTCATCAGCTTCGGCGGGTTGATGATCTTGTGTACCCTGCTGTTCCTCCTCAATCCGGCCGTGCGTTCCATGGAAGCTCCCCCGAAGCAGGAGCCCTCCGTGCCTGTAGGGCAGTAGCAGCGCGCTTCTCTTGACCTGACAGCGTGTCAGTGGTATCTATGCGCTGCTGGAGCAGAAACTATGTCGATACGCCATCGTCTATTTGGACCGCCAGATGTTGCCGGGATGAAACAGTCCGGTGATGTCTCCGGGCTGGAAAAGGCCCTGTCCTATAAAACGGACGGGGCCGTGCGTTGTGGCGCCGCGAGCGCCCTTGGCGAACTGCGCGTGCGGCTTGCTACTGAGCAGCTGATCGAGCGCCTGCATGCCGACGACGATCCAACCGTTCGGCGAGCAGCGGCGATTGCACTCGGCCAGATCAAGGCCCAGGAGGCGTTTCTGCCCTTAATAACAGCGCTTCATGATGGGGACGGCGATGTGCGCCGTGCCGCCGCCGCTTCACTGGGTCTTCTTGGGAACCAGAAGGCTGTGCCATTCCTTCTGTCCCTGCTGACCTCGCCGCCGCGCGCGATGCAGGAGACAGCGGCGAAATCTCTGCGGCGTCTGGGATGGCGTCCCGATGAGTCTGTACAGGCCGCCTACTACTATATGGTCAGCCGGCAGTGGTCAGCCTGCGTGCGCCTGGGCACAGTGTCGATTGACCCCTTGTTGGCGCTTCTCGGCGATCCGGCACTTTCACGCCAGCATGCCAGCGCCATCTGGACCCTGGGACAGATCGCTGAACCAGCGGCCATCGCGCCTCTCGTAGACGCCCTGCATTCCGACCGTTCCGAATTGCGCAGAGCGGCTGCGGAAGCGCTGGGTGAAGTTGGCACAAATGAAGTTGTGTCGCCGCTCCTGTCCGCACTGAAAGATGAGCGGGAAGAGGTGCAGTGGGCCGCCGATCAGGCGCTGCAAACGTTGGAGTTGGAGGATGCGGTTGCTGAACTGGCCGGTGGGCTGGCCGATGCTGATCCGGCCGTTCGTCTGGCCGCGGTTCGTTTGCTCGGCCGTTTGCAGAACAATGATGCCCGCATATGGCTCGCACGAGCGCTCTACGATGAAGACAGCCAGGTTCGGCTTCAAGTTGTTGGCGCTGTCGCCAGGCTCGGCGATGTGGAAGCCTTGTCGCAGGCGCTGGGCGACAGTGATGGTATGGTGCGCGCCGCGGCTGTTCGCGCCTTGAGCCAGATTGATGACCCGCACATTCTGCAGCTGATCAGTCCGGTCATTGACGATCCCGATCTGTTGGTCCGGAAAGCAGCGGTTGATGTGTTTGCTTCCTCCGCATCAGCAGCTGCGCTGGATCCGCTGACGGCGGTGCTTATGGATCCCGACATGCAGCTGCGCGTGCAGGCCGCCCGGGCGCTCGGTGAACTGGGTGATCCCGCCGTTGTCCCTGACCTGCAGCATGCCTACGCGGCCGGCAGCAGCGATGCTCGCCAGGCTGTCCTGACAGCGTTGGCCCAGCTGGACGAGACCGCCGCCCATGACGCGCTGACCGCCGCCCTCTCCGACCCCGATGACCAGGTGCGTGAAACGGCCGTTCGATTATTGGCCCAGTACCTGCTGGGGCAGGCGCGCCCCGCCTTTCTTCAAGCTGCCGCTGACGAAGCGCCGGCGGTGCGTGAAGTCGCCGTGCGGGCCCTGGCCGTTGACGACAGCGATGAAGCCTTCACCGCGCTTCTGCAGGCTCGCTGGGACGATGATTACCGGGTGAGCCGGGCCGCGATTGAAGGGCTTGGACAGTTCGGCGAGCGATCGCTGCCGCCCCTGGCTGAGGCGCTGGGCGACAACCGCCTCTCCGACAAAGCGGCCCTCAATGCGCTGCAGTCGATCGGCGACCCCGCCCTGCCGCTGTTGTTGGAAACCCTGGACCACGAGCGGCTGCCGGCCCGCCGGGCAGCCGCCGACGCGCTGCTCAACTTGCTCGCCGCGGGAACGCTCCCCGAACAGAGCAAGCAGCAGATCGTCGCAGCCAGGCGAGAACTGACCCTTTACGGTGAATCTTCCCTTGTGTCAATCCTCGATGGGTATGGCACCGTCCCTCGCTAGACGCCGGCGGCAGCAGAATGCCTGCGGTCCGAAATTGTCGTGCCGGCGCTGCAAAGAACTTGCTGTTTTTTGGCAAGGTCTGCAGTGCGTGATTGGGCGGACGAGTCTATCGAACCTGCTTCTGAAAAGCCCCGTAATTCTGAGTGGGCAGGCGCCTTTCATGCATGTATAGTGGTATAGGTATCTTGACGACAACGGGTCTGTTTCAATTGGCGAATGGCGCCGCGATTTCTCAAATCGCGCTGCACCAACTAGCCACAGTGATACAGACCCGATAAGAAGTTAGATGGAAGAATGACCATGGCAGATATTGCCGAAACGTATGCAGTTGCTTTTACCCACGGCCGCACAATTGAACGCGAGGACCACACCTTGAGTTTTTCCGTGGTCACCGCCGGGCGCGTTTCGCTGCCCAGCGGGCGCATTGTTGCTTGTGATCCGCTGACCGCCGGTCCCTGCCCGCCATTCATCCAGTCCGTTCTGCCAGGGCGTTACGATGTCGATCTTTCCTTGCTGCGTTCACCCGCTGCCGGTGAGAGAATCGCCATGGCCCGTGTGAAGTTCACCAGCGGACGGCCGGCTGTTTGGGTCATGGCGCTGCACAAGGGTGAGGACTTGAAGAAGCTGTCGCCCGGCGGCTATTTTGGCTATCCTTCCGACTCGGGCACCGGGGCATTTATGGATGCCGCCGCCGTATCCCAGGCGGATTTTGCCCATCTTGATGAGATCGACGTCCTGTTAGTCGCGCTCACCGAGAACTATCAGCCGCAGCGCTACTGGATGGAACAGTCGCTTGACCGGCGTCACAATGTTGTCATGTTCTCAACTGGCGACGGGGCCGGGACCTATCCCTCCTATTTCGGTATTGATGATGAGGGTGATATCTGTACGCTGGTGACTGATTTCAGACTGCTGGTCTGAGCCGGCATCATCTCGGCTGCTGATTCACGAAACATCGCGATGCTTATTGAGTTTTAGATCGAGAACCGGCGTCCCGTTGACCGCGTCAAGCCCGTGAACATGTAGAATATTCCCTTCTCTGCGCAGTAAGTCGACTTCTGTTACGCCGATCGGATTCGGCCGTCTCGGACTGTGCAGGGCGAATACACCGCGCTTTGCCAGGCTCGGGTCATTCTTGGGCCGCTGCAGGAGGTCGTAGCCGGCCAGGCGGTTGAACTGGAAGACCACCAGCAGGCGTTGGTTGCCCTCAAGCCCTTGCAGACCGGCGTCAAGCGCTGGATTAACGATGATGCGTGACGGCTCTGCTTTGATCGCTTCAGGGCACAGCAGATCATCGATGCTGCTGCTAACGATTCCAATGGGCCACATCGTCACCGGCGGTAAACTGCTCGTCCCGGCGCGTTCAGAGCTCAGCAGCAGTTCCGTTTGCCCGGCCAACTTGTCCGGCCACGCCCAGTCCTGAGTCCGTTGAATTTCACGGCAAACCTCGCTGCCAAGCGTGACGGCGGCGAGCATCGATCGTGCGAGGTCGCGATCCTCTCGGTCAGGAAGGCATGCCCGCAGTGCAGCCAATCTCTCCGCGCTCAGCGCGTTTTCAATATTGTCTGCCGGATTGCTGGCTAGCCAGCGGTCAGTCGTGCCGCCCTCAATCCGCAGCAAAGCCATGAGATTATGCAGGACGTTCGCGTGGATGTCATGGCGCGCGGCCCAGAATTCGCCGCGCAGCAGCCGTGCATAGCAGCGCAGCAGCATATAGAAAAAATCCCCGGCCGCCTGGGTGAAGGCCGCTTCATGATCGGGTGGTTCCAATGATTTGCCCACCAGCCGGCTGAAGGCCTTGGTCAGGGCGCCGGCGGTCCCATCATAGAGGACCATATCCCGCGCATTTTTCGGTGACAGCGGCAGTTCCGCCAGCTCATCGATGAAGGAGTGCGGCTTGAACGAGAAATCCACGCGCAGCGGCATCCCACCCGTCTCATACACCGCCCACGGATGACCGACAAAACTCGTGTAGGCCAGCAGCAGCGGCCCAAACTGCGCGGCCCAACCCTGCCACGTCGCCTCGAAGGAATCTAGGGACTCATCATGAATAAATAGGGCAAGATCTAGATCGGACCATTGATCGCCTGAGCCATGACCGCTGGATCCATAGTCGAGACAGCCGGCAACTCTGGGATCATTCTCTATGGCGCTGACAACGTGCGCCTTGATCCGCGCCCGCGTGATTTCATGGCTGCTGGTCATCCGGGTGCTCTAACTCACTGTTTCGCGGGCTGATGCCAGTGGATCGATGCGCACCGCGCTGACTTGATAGAATGTTGCCAGCAGCATGGGTTTTCTCAGAGCGCGCCACAACAATACCTGTTCCTGCAGGGGTGGATCTTCCAGTGTGACACGCGCTGTCTCGGCGAATCCTGGCGCATCGATCATGATGTGCGGATTGGCGGCCATTACCTGCATGGTGCGCGCCAGTACGACGAGTTCTGATCCATCCCCAGCTCCCATAGGTAAGATTGGCGTAATCATGTACCAGAGATCGAGGGGTAGGGGGGCCGCTTCGGCTACATCGGTGATGTGGCGCATTGGCAGATCCGCCTGATAGAGATTCGGACGAACCTGGAACAGCCAGATGAACAAACGGCCGTCCGCGATACCCGCATCGGGTGGGCCGATCTTGATCGCTTCTTCACTCTCGACCAGCGACTGGGTCGCCGCATCCTGCTTGATGCCCTGCCAAATGAGCGATCGAATCTGGCGGCTAACGGCGGCTAATACATGGTGATTACTCATCGGATGACGCCTCCGGCTGCTAATGTTGCCAATAATACCAATATACACTGGCGGCGGCGGCTCGTCTAGAGGGTCTGAACCCCCAGAAATACGCTTAGGAATCCTGCCAAATCGATCGGCGCGCTCATGGGCGGTTTACCAACCCCTGCGCCTTGATGCTTTTCACGTAACGTTTTGCCTACGGTGGGAACCATGGCGGTATAATCTTCATTTAAGGCAAAGAACTTGCGCGCAAAAGCAGCGCGGATTGTATTTTGGAAAAGAGCGGTGGAGAAGCGCGCACCTGCCGCATGCGCAGCATGGTATGGAAGGAAAATGATGAGTAAGCGAATCCTATTGGTAATGCTCTTGACGCTGGCACTGATTCTGGCAGCTTGTGACAACCAGGAGCCTTCCGAATCAGCGGCTACTGACCTGCCGCCCGAAGCGGACGGCGGCACGGAGGGCTTGCCCGATGTTGAGGCAGCGGCCACCGAGTCTCCTGAGTCTCCAGTTCCGGATGGCGGAGGAGCACCGCTGACCGTCGATCAACTTACCGGTATCTTGTGGCAGTGGCAGGATCTTGTCGAAACCGATCCGCCCGCGCAGTCTGTTGTCCCCAATCCGCAGGATTACAGTGTCGTTTTCATGGCCGATGGGACGATGGCCATCACCGCCGATTGCAATACTGTGAACGGCAGCTATCTTCTCGATGCTGGCCAACTGCGCATCATCCTCGGCCCATCCACGATGGCGTTTTGTGGCGATGAGTCGCTCGACGCTCAATTCCTTAATCTCTTGAGCAAGTCCACCAGCGGAACAGCCGCCGACATCCGTTTGCAGCTGTATACCAGTGAAGGTGCGACCGTCGGCTTCAATAATGCCGGCGCGCCTCCGCTGCCCGACGTTGAATCGTCGCTCGGCGAGATCGCTAATACAGCGTGGGCGTGGCAGGATCTGGTCGAATCAGATCCGGCCGCGCAATCTGTCGTGCCCAATCCGCAGAACTACACCGTTGGCTTTCGCTATGATGGGACTGTCGACATTCAAGCCGACTGCAATCGCCTTTCCGGCACATACGAGCTTCTAGGCAATGATCTGGCGATTCTCCTCGGGCCCTCAACCATGGCCTTTTGCGGGGAAGAATCGCTTGATCAGCAGTTCCTGGCTTTGCTGAACACGGTCAATACCTACGCGCGGGATGGTGATCGCTTAGAGCTCGGTACCAGCACAGCGGCGACCATGGGCTTCACTGATGGCGGCAGCCTGCCCGGCACGGTGGGCATAGCACCCAGCCAGATCACGTTGGATACGGCCGGCGTTGCTGAGTCTTGGCAGGCGTATGTCGTCGCGGAACGGCCGTATGATGCCAGCCAACCCCCGGGGCCCACTGGTCTGCCGGAGCACATCGAAGTTACGTTCAATGGCGCGTCGCCGGACGCGCGTGAACCCTTCGATCCAGTCATGTTTATCATTCCCGTCAGCGCCTACGAGGCGATGTATGCAGCCAACGACAATGATACAATCACCAGGATCATGAACCGGATCGCGCAGCTGACGGTTGAGCTGCCCGAGCCGCTGCCCACTTCCGGTATGCCGGTGCTGCCGCTCGAACAGGTTGGCACCGCCTACAACGATCTGGCCGTACAGGTAGGCCGGGCCAATGCTGAGGCAGGAAGCGCCTCCAAGGACGGCTATCGCTTTGCCAGCCGGTGGAATCAGGACGCCAATCCAGTCTCCAATCAAGGTCTGCGCTATGTCTATCAGGGTTTTACCAATGATGGTGCGTACCTGGTCAGCTACTGGAATCCGTTGCGTACGGATTACCTGCCGGAAAGCGCCGCCGGCGTACCGCAGGAAACGCTCGATGCGTTCAACAGCGATCCCGCGGCGCACATCGCTGTCCAGGCGGAGAACCTGAATGGCCTCAGCGCTGCTGATTGGCAGCCTGATCTTGCAGACCTGGATGCCCTGGTCGCCTCGCTGGGAATTGAAGGTATCGTGTCTTCAGGCGTTGAAGACAAAACATGGGCCTGGACCAGCCGCGGACCGCTGGGTGATGATCCCGCCCCGATTGACAATCCCGCGCAGTACACCGTTCACTACAACGTGGATGGCAGCTTCAACTACCAGGCAGACTGCAATCTCGGCGGCGGCAGCTACAGCGTCATTGGTGGCTTCGATGGCAGCATACGGCACACACTCGGACCGTCAACGCGCGCCGCTTGCCTGCCGGAGTCACGATCGGAGGAGTTTCTGGGTGCGCAGGCCGCGGCAAACGCCTTTCGACTGCTGCCCGGCGGTCATCAAATGCAGCTGACGCTGCCAGGCGGCGGCGATATCTTGACCTTTACGGAAGCTGCCTTTGTCGATGTTGATATTCCCGATGCGCAGCCAGGTGCGACGACGGCTACGGTTACCGCACCCGAAGGCGTTTTTGTGCGCACCGGTCCGGGGACGAATTACCCGTCGCTTGGCGTTGCTGCTTATGGTGAGTCGGGGACGGTCGTTGGGCGTGGTCAAGACAACCAGTGGTGGGTCGTCGACGCGCCAAATGTTCCGTCCGGCACTGCCTGGGTTTCCGCTGCCAATGTGGCCGTGGAGAACGCGGATGATGTCCCGGTTGTTCCGGCGCCGGCGTTGCCGGCTCCTGTGCCCACACCTACGCCTGTTCCGCCGCCGAGCCCTTCGCTCAGTTTTACGGCCGACGCGACAGCTATCAACATGGGAGACTGCAGCACGCTACGCTGGCGTGTGGAAAATATCCAGGCAATCTGGGTCTATCCGGCCGGTTCAAATTATGAGGATTATCCCCAGACAGGCCAGGGTTCGCAGCAGGTTTGTCCCGAGCAGACGACAACCTATGAAATGCGCGTGCAGCATATTGACGGCACGACGGAAATTCGTTCCATTACCGTTCAGGTCAACCAGCCGAACACACTGGCCGATACCTCTTGGGCGGTGACCTCACTCAACACGAACCAGCTGCCGGTTCCTGGTTCTACAATGACGCTGCAGTTTGTCGGTGACGGAACTGCGGCCGCGTATGGCGGCTGCAACAACAGCAGTGGAAATTACTCAGCCTATTTCAGCGGCCTGTCCATTGGCCCGCTGGCCGGCACCAGAATGTCGTGCGGGGAAGCCATCGACGCCCAGGAAATCGCCTACTTGCAGGTGCTGCAGGCGGCAGCGACGTTTTCGCAGAGCGGCGATCAGTTGGTTCTCTATGCAGCCGACGGTGCCGAAGTCACTCGTTTCAGCGTCTTACGCGCCGCGCCGCTGACAGGCGGCTAATACATCGCGCCTGATTTCGTGCGGCCAAGAATAGAGCCGGGCTGGCCCCAAAGGGAACCCGCCCGGCTTTTGCGGTCTCGAGGAGCCCATTCATCGCTATTCTTCAATGCCTGTGCTTGGCGGGACTGGCAGCTGCCCGTCTTGCGGCAGAGAAGGTACGTCCCTTGGGTCCATGTTGTTAGTGCATAAGAATGGATCACGGCCGTTTGCGCCGTGATAATAGAAGGACACTCCATCTACACTCAGTTCAATCACGTAGCCGCCGACCAGAGCCTGCGTATACATCATGCCCGGCTGCGGGCAGCCAAGCGAACCGTCACGCCAAACAGCTTCTTCATAACGAACCAGTGTGACAGCCGAGCGATCGATCGTCAGCATGCCGGCCAGATCCTGTTTGGCCGTTTGGATGTACCGCTGAGCTTCAGCATCTGGTTTGTCCGCTGGAGGGTTTAATTCAAGCATCTCATCCATGATAGGGGTTGTCTCCACCACATGAGTAGGGGTCTCGGGCAGCGGCGGTTCCGGAACCTTCTTCAGTGCTTCGGCCGTCGGCGTATCTGCCTCGTGCATCTCGGCTGCCGGCTCGAGCGGCCCCGAACTCTCTGCCGGTGCCTGCACGGCCTGTGCGCCGCATGCCGTCGACAGAAGTAGTACCGCCGCTGGCAGCAGCCAAGTCATTTGTTTCAGCATACTGTCTCATACTCTCTCATGCGGCCGTTCGGCGCGCATATCTGCAATAAATAGACTGACATCTACTTTGTAGACGGCTGGCAGGGCGAATTGGTTCCCACGCTGTCCAGAAACTGAGCCACATGTTGAAGATTAAGGCTGTTTTTCGTGTAGGACGCGATTGCAAACCTCTCTTTGCAGCCCAGAACAGCCTGTCGCGGCGGCCGGCCTGGTTGAAACCATGCTGTTGTAGAGACGTCAGTCTAGCCGCGCGAATGGAGCGCGCTCACGCGGGAGAGTACGTCGCTCAGCAGGGCGATCGCCTGCGCATAATGCGCCAGCTCAATATGTTCCTGCGGCGTGTGATCCAGCTGGCTGTCACCCGGGCCATAGGCGACGATTGGGCAGCCCCAGACGGGGCCGACGACGTTCATATCTGAGGTGCCGGTCTTGAGCTTGAATCGCGGACGAACATCCTCCTGGCGCATCACCTGGTTGAAGAGTGTCGCCAGCGGCGAGCGCCGATTTCCCTTAAACGCCGGTTCGTATCCGTAATAGGTGAGTTTGGCGGCGCCGGCCCAGGAATCCGCCTCTTCTGAGAAGGCTGCCAGATCGAAATCGGGCGGCAGGCGAAGACCGATTTTGGCATGGACTTCATTGTGCAGCCCATCGCTGACCGTATGTATCTCGCGCAGAGACGGCAGTATCTGGTCGAATAGATTGTCGCGTCCTTCATTCGCCTGTTCGACGAATGCCTGCAGTTGGTTCCACCAGCAGACTGCCTGTTCGGCCGTTCCCGTCTGCGGTCCGGCCGTATGCGCCATCGGTTGGCTGAGGTGATAGTCGATCAGCAGTCTGCCTTTATAGCCAAGGGTGATGCCGTCCCAACCGCTCGGCTCTCCGATGATGCAGTAGTCGGGACTATAACTGCCCGCCGCAAAACGGGCGCCCTTCGACGTGGCCGACTCTTCCTCCACGGCGCCAATGACAACCAGCCGCGTACCCGCCTTCAGGTCAGCGCCGGCCGCGGCGAACAGAAATGTGGCCAGCGGACCCTTGGCATCGACTGACCCGCGGCCAAAGAGTTTGCCGTCCTCGATTCGTACTTCGATATCGCCGGGCACCGTGTCGATATGGCCCAATAGGACGATTTCAGCATTGATCTGACCGTCGCTCCCCGCAATTTCCCGGATGCCCACGGCGTTGCCGGCGCCGTCAACGGTGGCGGTGAAGCCAAGTTTCGCCATCTTGTCGACGAGCAGGGCAACGGCCGTCTGTTCCTGCCCGGAAATGCTGGGAACGGCGACCAGCGCTTGTAGAAAGTCAACCGCATCATTCTGCTCTGCCCTGTTCTCAGCCATCCTGCCTCGCTGCCCCCTGAGCGTCCAGCTGTCGGCCCAAAGCGTCAACCACCCGGTCTATTTCGTCACGTGTAATGACCAGCGGCGGCAGGAGGCGGATAACCGTCTTTCCCGCGGTGAGCACCAGGATACCATCCTCCATCAGCGATTTGACGAGCGGCATGGCCCGGATCCTGAGATCAATCCCGATCATCAGGCCCAGCCCGCGTACCTCGCGGATGAGCGGGGAAGGCAGGCCGCGCAAGCGGGCTATGAAATAGGCGCCCATTTCAGCAGCGCGCTCAACCAGTCCTTCTTCTTCTATGATTCCCAGGGTAGCCAGAGCCGCGGCGCTGGCCAGCGGATTGCCGCCAAAAGTGGAGCCATGGATGCCCGCGCTAAGATTTTCAACGCGCGGCGTCATCGCTGTGACGCCCATGGGCACGCCGCCGGCGACAGCTTTGCCCAGGCAAAGTATGTCCGGAACGAAGCCCATGTGCTCGCAGGCGAACCAGCGACCCGTACGGCCGAACCCGGTTTGGATTTCGTCGACGATAAGCAAGACGCCCCGCTCATCGCACAGCTGGCGCAGTTCCTGGAAGTAGGCTGGACTGCCGGGGAAGACGCCGCCCTCGCCCTGTATCACTTCGACCAGGATCGCCGCCGTGTCGTCGCTTACTGCTTCGCGTATGCGATCGATATTGTCGAACGGAACATGCTGGAAGCCTGGGACCAGGGGTAGAAACGGACGGCGGTAGATCGTCTTGTGGGTTGCCGACAGCGATCCCAATGTACGGCCGTGGAACCCACGCACGGCGGCGATGATGCCGGTTCGCCCGCTGCTGATCCGCGCGAACTTAATTGCGGCCTCGATCGCTTCCGTCCCTGAATTGGAGAGAAAGAAACGGTTTAGGTCGCCCGGCAGCCGTCCGGCCAGCCGCGCCAGAAGTTCCGCGCGCCGGTCGTTGTAGAACATCTCCTGGCAGGTCACCAGGGTATTCGCTTGTTCGGCGAGAGCCAGCGCCAGCCGTGGGTGGCTGTGCCCGATATTGGCCACACCGATGCCGGCGACACAATCCAGGTAGGCGCGGCCTTCTTCATCCCAGAGGGTTGCGCCGCGCCCGCGGACGATAACCAGGTCTCGTTTGCCATAGACGCCGCTTGTATGCTGTTTCTCCAGCGTCAGCGTGTTCATAAGGCCTGCTCCTCCGCGCCCGAAATAACCGTGCCTTCCCCCGCCAGCGCCCGGGTAATCGGCGACTCGCAGCGCGCATCCCCCAAAACAACGCGCCTGACGCCGCCGTCCACTGCCTCCTGGGCCGCCAGCAGTTTGATGCGCATCCTTCCCTTAGCGGCCGACTTGGCAATCTCATCGATTTCACCGCTGGCCAGGGCGGGGATCAGCGAGGCTTCATCGGGGAAATCGGCCAATACGCCGGGCACATTGGAGAGAATCAGCAGCTGCTGCGCTCCCATGGCCACGGCCGTCGCAGCCGCGGCGCGGTCACCGTCAACGTTGATTGCTTCGCCTTCATCGCTGATTGCCGGCGGTGTCAGCACCGGTAGGTAGCCCGCGTCCAGTAACAGCGCCAACAGCGCGCTGTTTACCTCCGACACGCGGCCGGTGTATGTATCGCGAATAATGCGCCGGCGTCCATTTTCAACAGCGCGCAGCATCTTCTTGCGTGGGCCTGACCATATCTTGCCGTCCAGTCCGCTCAAACCGATCGCATTGATGCCCCGCTGCTGCAGCTTCTCGACGACTGCTTTGTTGATGCGCCCGCAGTAGACCATTTCGAAAATCTCCAGCGTCCGGCGATCGGTCAGGCGGCTCGTATAGCCGGAGGGAGAGGTCACGAACTGTGGGGGATGTCCCAGCGCCGTCGCTACTTCATTCGTTTCGAATGACCCGCCGTGGATCAAAACGAATGTCTCTCCCCCGGCGATCAGTTGGGCGATGTCGTCGCAGACGGCATCCAGGTCTATCCCTTCGCTGCCGCCGATCTTCACAATAATTGGATCTTTCATCTTCTATTCCGTACTAGATTGGATGCAGGCCGGGGAACTCAAGTCCGCTTGTTTCTTCCCAGCCCATCATGACGTTCATTGCCTGCACGGCCGAACCCGCCGCTCCTTTCATTAGATTATCCAGAGCCGAGATGACAACGAGGCGGTCTCTGCCCGCTTCGCTGACGAAACCAACATCGCAGTAGTTGCTGCCCGACAGGATTTTTGGTTCCGGTAAGCGATAGATACCCCGCCGCTCCTTCACCAAGCGCACGAATGGTTCGTCCGCGTACTGGCCCCGATACAATCGCCAGAGGTCTTTGTCGCTCAATTCCTTGTTCAGGAACAGGTGTGCGGTGCACAAAACCCCGCGCACCATTTCAACGGCCGTCGCTGAGAAATAGAGATCGAACGCACCCAGCGCCTGGCGCACTTCTGCCTGGTGGCGATGCCCGACTGGTGCAAAAGAGCGCAGGCTGCCGCTGCGTTCCGGATGGTGCGACGAGGCGCTGTGCGCATTGCCCCCTTCCGAGGATCCGACCTTTAAGTCGACGACGGCGCGATCAATCACGCCTGCTCTGGCCAGAGGCAGCAGGGCCAGCGTAACCGCTGTGGCGTTGCAGCCGACGCCGCTGGCAAACCGGCTGCCGCGAAGCGCCTCCCTATGAACTTCGGGCAGGCCGTAGACGAAGCGATCAAGCCATGCCGGCTGGGAGTGAGGACTCCCGTAGGCAGCTTCGTACTCAAGCGGGTCGCGCAGGCGAAAATCGGCTGACAGATCGACAATGCGCTCGCCGATGCCGGCGAATTCCTCAATCATCGCCGATGACCGGCCATGCGGGAGGGCCAGAAACAACATGTCGCACGGCTCCAGAGCCGATATCTCGCAGAACTTGAGCTGTGTCCGGCCGCGAAGATTGGGATGAACGCCGTGAACGTAGCGTCCGGCATACCGCTGAGAAGTTACCTGGCTCACTTCCACCTGGGGATGGTCCAGCAGCAGGCGCAGTAGTTCGCCGCCCGCGTAGCCTGATCCACCGACAATAGCTGCTCTTTGGCTCATGATGCCCCCATCGACTGCCCATTGTGGTTGAGCGCGGCGATTTCTCCTCTGCCGGTGGCCAGGACATAATCCACCATGCGCCCGGGAATATCAACGCCGCTGGGCTCAATGCTGTTGCGGAATTCCATGGTGTAGTTGACTTCATTCACCAGGAGCTTTCCGTTTTCATCTTCCAGAAGGTCAACGGCAACGACCCCGCCGCCGACCGCCCGCGCCGCCGCAACGGAGAGCGCGTTGATTTCGGCCGTGATTGGGCAGTTCTCAGCGACGCCGCCGCGCGCCGTATTGGTGATCCAATGCGCCGAGCTGCGCGTGATGCCGCAGATCGTCTCGTCGCCAACGACAAAGGTGCGAATATCAGCGCCAGGTTTGTTGATGTATTCTTGTACGTAGAAGATGCTGTGATGGTAGGATCCCAAGGTTTCCTTATGTTCCAGAACAGCTTCAGCTGCTTCGGCATCGTTGATCTTGGCCAGCAGGCGCCCCCACGAACCGACCGCCGGTTTGAGGACGACCGGGTAGCCGATCGCTTCGATAGCTTCCAGGGCCGCCTGCGGGGTGAAGGCGATCTTCACGCGCGGCGTGGGCAGTCCTGCATTCAGCAGGGCCAGCGAAGTCTCCAGCTTGCTGCCGCAGACTTGGGCCACATGCGCATTATTGACACAGGGAACACCCATCGCATCAAGAATTTGCAGGGCCGACACCGCGCGAGAATGGCTCACGCATCGTTCCAGCACCACATCATAGGCCGTCCAGCGCTCTCGCTCATGCAGGTCAAAAGAGGTTCGCCGCACGTCGATCATATCCGGCTCAATGCCCCTTTCCGTAAAAGCGCGCACGATCAATTTCTCTTCGGCGCGAATTCGTGAGTATAGAATAGCGACGTTCATATCAGCTCTCGGCAAACCGCTGCCGCCATTACTCACCCCAATCCTCTTCTACTTCCGGCGCCAGTTCCACCGTCACTGGATCGAGGCTGATGATCTCAAGCTCGGCGCTGCATTCCATGCATTCGAGAACCTCGCCTAACATGACATCTGCCGCTATCTGAATAGTGGCTCCACACTCTACACATTCAATGGTTGACATGATTTTCCTTTTACCTCCAAAGTAAACAAAAACAAAAAAGCGGACCTGCCTTCTTCCGGCAGGTCCGCTGTGCACGTAACATTGATGGGCTAGGCGCAGGCGAAACAAACCGGTCCAAATCTCGGCTTGCTCTTCTTACCCTTCTTAGCGCTGTTGTCTGCGCCGTTTATGCGCTGTCGAATTTCCACGGAGCGTCATCCCAAAAAAAAAGCGCTCCACCAGCAATCTGGTGGAGCGCTTGTTCGCTTATGAGGCGGGAAAGCACAGATGCCAGATCACCGGATGGTGCCTGTCTTGTTCTTCTTTCCCTGCTTAGCGGTCAGAGCCGCGCCAATATTTTTCGTCACGGGCAGCAGTTTAGCAGAGTCACCGCCGGGCTGTCAAGTGCAAAATCCCATAACGTGCTCGTCCAACTTCTGTTCAAATGGACCAGCAGCGCCAAAAAAAGAGCCCGGTCTCAGCGACCAGGCCCTTCAGTTTAGCTGCCTTCAGGCAGTTGATGACATGATTGGCTACATGGGCCAGTCGCGAAGCATCCTTTCCGTTTCTTCTGAATGGCCCATTTCGTCACGGACCATATCTTCCAGAGCGACTACCAGCCCCTTGTCGCCATAGGCATCTGCCTGTTCGGCGCGTTCCGTGTAGTCTTTGCCGGCCTGCAGTTCTGCTGCCAACACCGCTTCCAGCATTTCCTGGTTGCTTGAAGCAGGCGGTACCGGTGCGGCTACTGTATTCGGTTCGCCGCCAAGGGCGACTATCTTGTTGGCCAGGAATAATGCATGTTGCTGTTCGTCGACAACTTCCGTGAGAAAGAACTGTGCGAGCTGCGGGCGGTAAGGGCCGGTGGCCTTTGCGGCGTAGGTGATGTACTGCGCGATGGCGCTAAGCTCATTGGCCAGATCGTTGTTGAGGTTGTCGATTAATGTTTGCTTGTCCATCTTGGTTCTCCTTTTGTCATTGTGGCCTGTGAGGGGTAAAAGGAACCGGCCAATTGTGCGACATTGCACCAGATCCTGTGTACGCTCCCCATTGATGAACGGCACATATTGGTAATGCTTCAGTCAGGTGGTCAGTCGTTGTACGTGCGTGTCGCGCACACTGCGATGGCCCACCCAGACACAGATTGAATTATACCCTGAATTAGCCGCCCTGATAAGGCTTGATTCGTCTACTTAGGCCGTTCTCACTGAGGGTAATAACCTTTCTTCAACCGGGTCGGCCAGGCACCGCTGAGGCACGCTTCTGCGCCGATTCTGCGCGGCTAATAAACGGCCGTGCATCCCCTCAAGAATGTCCTATAATAAAAAATCCGGAATTCTGGGGGCGATCTGTGGTCGTGATTACTTATTGAATCACACGTACTGCCTATCATTCCCTGTCGACCCAAGTGTTATCGTAAAGGAGAGTTACAAATTATGTTAGGAACACGTTTTCCCGTGCACAACAAGCGTCTTGCTGGGCTCGTTCTACTTGCTGTTATGTTTTTGCTCGCTGCTTGTGGTGGAGCCGCCCAAGATCAACCCGAAGAAATAACAGGAGCAGTTCAAGTCAATGCTCCCGAAAGTGAAGTTGTCGAGGAAGAACCGGTATCCGCATCCGGCGGTGGTACACTGCGTGTGGCCATGCAGCCGGTCGTCAACATAGACCCGATCGCAATCTCATCTGATAGTGAAGTTCTCGTGGCCAATCATGTCTATGACTATCTTGTGGACATCGACGCGCAGTCCAATATCGCCACCCGATTGGCGACCGACTGGACTACAGCAGACAATGGCCTGACCTATATCTTCCAGCTCGCCGAGGGTGTCACGTGGCATGACGGCACTGATTTCACCGCGGACGACGTGGTCTGGACTTTTGACCGGCTGCGTTCAACCGAAGGCACCCCAACGGCCGATCTATTCGCCAACATCGCCAGTGTGGAAGCGACCGGCGACCGTGAAGTTACATTCAAGCTGACTGCGCCTAACTCTTTCTTCCTATACGATCTCAGCGATAATCACGCGTTGGTGCTCAAAGAAGGGACAGAAGACGCGGACACCACCTTCAACGGCACCGGGCCGTTCAAAGTGGACAACTACAGCCCTGAGGATCGTATCACGATGGTGGCCAATGAAGCGTATTTCATTGAGGGTCAACCAAAACTGGATGGTCTTGATATCATCTTCTTCAATGACGATTCCGCGGCAGTAGACGCCTTGATCGGCGGTCAAATTGACCTGGCCATGCGTATGTCCACCGCGTTGTTCCAGACTGTGCAATCAACGCCAGGGCTGACCACCTACAGTATTCCTACCAACGGTTTCGATCTTGTGCGGCTGCGTTCCGATCGTGAGCCGGGGAACGATCCCAAGGTCATGCAGGCCCTGAAACTGGCTACTGACCGCGAAGCGATATTAAACGTGGTTCAACAAGGCTTTGGCGTTATCGGCAACGATACGCCGATTGGGCCCTTGTATGACGCCTACTACGATCCATCTATCATGCCGCCGAATCGCGATGTTGAAGCGGCGCGAGCACTGCTGGCTGAGGCCGGCTATGACGAGGGCAATCCCCTGTCGATGGTCTTGCACACGCCTGATACGGGTGGACGCCCCGATCTTGCTGCTGTGCTCAAAGAGCAGTGGTCAGAAGCCGGCGTGGAAATTGAGATCAGCGTCGAGCCGGAAAGCGTTTACTACGGTGACGACGGCTGGTTGGAAGTTGACCTTGGTATTACCGGGTGGGGATCGCGCCCGTATCCGCAGTTCTATCTGGATACGATGTTGGTCAGCGACGCCAAATGGAATGAATCTCATTTTAGCGACGCCGAATTTGATGAGTTAGCGGCAGCCGCATCGACGACAGTGGATGACGGCATGCGGGTGAGCGCGTACCGCCAGATCCAGCAGCTGCTCAGCGATCGCGGTCCGATCCTGGTGCCTTACTTCTTCGCTCAGTTTGGCGCCATCAACGATCAGTTTAAGAATCTGGAGTTGAAAGCATTTGCCGGGCGCACAGACTTCCGCGAGGTCAGCCTCAGCGATTCCTAGCTGTTTTCTATGACCGTTCCTGACACCAGTGCGGTACCAACAAGCGTTGCCCCGAAAACGGGGCGACGCTTTCTTTCGGTATTGCGCCACCTCTACGATCGTCCCATCACCGCCTTTGGGACGTCTATCTTCATCCTGTTCCTCTTTCTGGCAGTCGCCGGTCCCTGGCTGGCTCCCTATGGATTCAACGAGCAGATATATGCGGATGCCCGGCAGGCGCCATCCCCAGAGCATTGGTTCGGCACCGACCATCTCGGGCGCGATGTGTTCAGCCGCGTCTTGTATGGCGCGCGCGATGTGCTCTTTGAGGCCGGCCTGGGAACGATACTGGCGGTGCTTTGCGGTATGACGTTTGGGCTAATTGCCGGCTATCGGCGCGGTTGGCTGGATGAGATCCTGATGCGCTTCTTCGACAGTTTGTTGGCGCTGCCCGCGCTGCTGCTTGCGCTTCTACTGTTGGGCACCCTTGGCAGGTCGCGGTACAGCGTGCTGATCGTTCTCGTCGTCGTCTATACGCCGATCGTGGCTCGCGTCGCGCGCAGCGTAGTGCTCTCCGTGCGCGAGAAAGGGTTCGTAGAGGCCGCCCAGCTGCAGGGCGAAACGAATACGCGGATCATGTTCCGTGAAATACTCCCCTCTGTAATGCCCGCGTTGACGGTCGAAGCGGCGCTGCGCTTTTCGTATGCTATCTTTCTGGTGGCTTCACTCGGTTTCCTGGGGGTTGGCGTACAGCCGCCGAGTCCTAACTGGGGATTGATGGTGGCTGAAGCACGGCCCCATGTTTCCCAGCTGCCCTGGTCGCTCTTTTTCCCCGCCGCCGCTATTGCGCTGGTAGTAATTGGTGTAAACCTGATGGCGGATGGCGTTAAGCGCATTTTCATGGGGACTCGCTGAGACAATGGCTGAATCAACGCCCATACTCGATGTTCAGAACCTGACGGTTGCCTACCAGCACGGCGCCGACTTGTTGACGGCCGTGCGAGATTTCGATCTGCAGATTTCGGCCGGCGAAACAGTTGGTCTTGTCGGCGAGAGCGGGTCGGGAAAATCGACCGTGGCGCTGGCGATCATGCGCTACCTGGGTGAAGGCGGCCACGTTGTCGCCGGTAAGATCCAGTTTGAAGATATCGATATGCTGGCCCTCCAAGAGGACCAACTTCGCCACATTTGGGGCAAGGATGTCGCCTTCGTTCCCCAGGATCCCCAATCATCGTTGAATCCGGCAATGCGCGTCGGTGAACAGATCGCTGAAGTGCTGCGCCGCCACCTTGGCCTGGGCCGCAAGGAAGCGCAGGCTCGCTCTGCGGCCCTGCTGCGCAAGGTGCGTGTCCCTGATCCCGAACGCGTCCTGCGCAGCTACCCGCACCAGATCAGCGGCGGTATGAAGCAGCGCGTCTTGATCGCAATGGCCATCAGTACCGAGCCCAAACTGCTCATTCTTGACGAGCCGACGACTGGGCTCGATGTGACGACGCAGGCGTCCATTCTTGATCTCTTCCGTGAATCTGACCCGAGGCGGGCAGACGGCTGTTCTGTACGTAACCCACAATCTGGGCGTCGTCGCTGATCTCTGCGATCGTGTGCTTGTCTTGTACGCCGGTGACCTGGTTGAACAGGCGCCTGTCGCGGAGATCTTCACACGGCCGGTCCATCCCTACACCGGCGGCCTCCTGGACAGCGTTCCTCAGGTCGGCCAAACGAAGTCAGAAATCAGTTTGCGTGCAATTCCCGGCCAGATACCGCCGTTGGGTGAGCGCCCCAGCGGATGTGCGTTCGCGCCGCGCTGTGTCCTGGCGATCGACAAATGCACCGCGCAGCGGCCGGACCTGGATGCCGTGAATCCAGCGCACGCTGCGCGCTGTTTCAGATGGCCGGAAATCGCAGCCGGCGAGATAACCGCACGTCAAGAGGAGCAGGACATCGCTGTCCTGAGCAGTACCGCCTCTTCTGAAACTGTCTTGCAGACGGAAGACGTCAAGGTCTATTTTGATATGGGGCGTTCATTCATCGATGCCGTGCGCCGCCGGCCAAGCGCCGTGGTCAAAGCTGTCGACGGCGTTGACCTCACATTGGGCAGAGGCCGCACGTTAGGCATCGTCGGTGAGAGCGGAAGCGGCAAAACGACGCTTGCCCGCGCGGTCGTCGGCCTTGCCACACGCACGGGCGGCGAAATCGACCTGCTCGACATCCCGCTTTCTGCCGATCTCTCATCCCGTTCGGTCGACACGCTGCGCCAGCTGCAGTTTGTCTTCCAGAATCCGGATGAGGCGCTCAATCCCCATATGACGGTCAGACAGACATTGCGCCGTCCCTTAATCTCCCTGCTTGACATGTCCGGCGACGAGGCTGACGCACAGGTCCCGATAATGCTGGCTGCGGTTCAGCTGCCTGCTTCCTACGCGGAGCGCTTTCCAAACCAACTCAGCGGCGGTGAAAAGCAGCGTGTGGCCATCGCCCGCGCTTTTGCCGCAGCACCCGATCTGCTGATCGCGGACGAGGCGGTATCGGCGCTTGATGTTTCGGTTCAAGCGTCTGTTCTGAACTTGCTCCGTGATTTGCAGCAAGACAAGAACAACGCGCTGCTCTTTATTTCCCATGATCTGGCTGTGGTCGGCTATCTTGCCGACCAGATCGCTGTCATGTATCTCGGTCAGATAGTGGAAACGGCCGACTCAGCGCGCCTCTTCTCGCTGCCGATGCATCCCTACACCGAAGCGCTCCTCTCCGCCGTCCCCCATCTTGATCCGGATGCCGGTCAGGACCACATACCGCTTGAAGGGGATGTGCCCAGCCAGATCAATAAGCCGGATGGCTGTCCATTCCATCCTCGCTGCCCACGATTCCTCGGAGAGATCTGCCGCTCAGAAGTGCCGGCATGGCAGGAGAACGAAGGCGGGGATCGCATACTTTGTCACATACCGCTTTCCGACCTGCAGCTGATGCAGTCAGAAGTGAGTGACGCCAAGGGTGACTCAGCGCCGGTTGGACAAGATGACTAGATATATCGCCCGGCGAACGGGTTTCCTTCTGCTTACTCTGCTGCTCACCTCCCTGATCGTGTTCACGGTCACCCAGTATCTGCCTGGAGACGTGGCCCGCATAGTCTTGGGACGTGAAGCGGGTGAAGAGCAGCTGCAGGCGTACCGCGAAGAATTTGGTCTGAATGATCCTCTGCCGGTTCAATATGCAGACTGGCTCGTAGATTTCGTGCGCGGTGATTGGGGAATCTCGTTTAGCACACGCACGGAGATCTATCCGTTGGTGATGGAGCGTCTGAACAACTCGCTGATGTTGGCGGGGCTGACGATGCTGTTTGGTGTGCCGCTGGCCGTTCTACTCGGTGTAGTCGCCGGACTGCAAGAGAACAGCCGTTGGGATAATGTGATCAGTGTTGGCTCGCTGTCCGTCGTTGGCCTGCCGGAATTCGTGACTGGCATCATTCTCATCGAGCTGTTCGCCAGACGATTGGGCTGGTTTCCTGCGAACTCCTCAATCCCACCCGGCGCTACCTTCCGGGAGGCGCTGCCGATGCTGATCCTGCCAGCCATGGCGGCGACGCTGGTACTCCTCGCCTACATCGTGCGTCTGACGCGGGCCGGCGTGGTGGAAGAGCTGAGCGAGCCCTATGTGCGCACGGCCGAACTGAAAGGTATATCCAGATCAGCGGTGATATTCAAGCATGTGCTGCGCAACGCGCTTATGCCAACGGTGACCGTTGTCGCCATCAGTTTCGGTTGGCTGATCAGTGGGCTAATTGTTATTGAAAATGTCTTTAACTATCCTGGGGTGGGGCGCCTGATGGTCTTTGCAATCGACCGCCGTGACCTGCCGCTGCTGCAGGCATTGACAATGGTAACTGTCCTCGCTTTTGCCTTCGCCAATCTTCTGGCAGACATCATCTATGCCTACCTCGACCCGCGTATTCGCCTGAACTAGGTGTCGACTTGTGCTGTCGCGCCTTCCGGAAGTGGGAAACTGCCTGCCGGCGCATACCAGTCGAATAAATTGGCGTTGCGCGCCGCGCGCCCTTCTTCCACGACGACTTCAACCAAGCTGTGGTCATGACAATCAGCGTGCAATCCGCAGATAACCGCCTCCGTATACCCGCCGCCGGAATCGCTCGTGTCGCCCGATACCCTGGCGAATACATGGTAGCTGCCCACAGGCACGGCATTGGAGAAGCGTGTCCAACCCCGTTCGGTAGTCATGACGTAACGTTCGCTGCCATCTATGCGCTGGAAATAGATATCTATGGCTGGATTGCCGTTCGCCGGATAATTTATCTCGCCTTCAATGACGCCATATCCCGGAATATCCGTGGCTGCTCTCGGCGCTTCAAAAAGAATTCCCAGCTCGCTGCCAAACGGCTGGCCCTGGTCATCGCCCACCTGCCACCACGCCTGGTAGAAGCCGGGGGCGGCGGGGGACTGTACCGTGACGCCCACTTCAGTCTCTTCCCCAGGGGGTACAATCTCTGCGATCGCCATTGGCTGCCACTCCAGCGGATTGCCCTGTGCGTACAACACCTGGTAGGCTGGTGTCCAGGTGCAGGTGCCGCTGTTGCGTACGCGCCAAATCTTGACCGATATGTCCCCGCGCTCAACGATCGTGTAGTCGGGTATCGACACGTCCTCGACGAATTCGGCGTCGTTTTCGCAATCTGCGGCATTTAGCGGCACCGAGGAGCTTGTGCTGGCATCAGAATCGACCAGGAGCGAGGCGATAACCGTGTCGAGGTAGTCGACAGCATCCTGCGCTTCAATTTCCTGCGGCAGAGGATGCTGCAGGCGGATGAGATAGCGGCCGTCTTCGCTCACACCTTTGAAGAAATATTCAAGCTCAGAATCCCCGCCGTCGATACTGCTGGCCTGGTCTATTTGCTGCGCGATCAGTCCGCGGACACCCGTTCCATTTTGAAAAACGATCCGCTGCAGCTCGGAGACCACGCCTTCATTGAGTGACCGGCCCACAGTCGCCAGGTCGCCCTGCTCAAGCGCCTTCGCTTCATTCTGCTGCCATTCAGGGATTGTCGCGTAGAATTCGTTCTCTTCATTTCGCAGCGGCTGTACCTGCAGAATGGTCTCGGAGCCGCCGTCTTCAGCCGGGCGGAACTTAACGGTCAGCATGTCCGGCACGCCGCGCAGAAAGGTGCTGTCGCCCTGCGGGCTGCCGATTATTGCCGGGCCATACGCCATCGCGGCCTCTCCGCTGTGCTCGCTGTCGTACGCCACAAAGAACCCTTGTGAGGTCACGAATTGGGGCAGGGTGATTGAGGGGAAGCTTTCGTCGGGTGCAACCTTTAAACTGATCATGAGTTCGTCGATCAGCGTGCGGCCGTCTTCCAGACCGGCGCCAATCCACGCCCCGTTGTTAACAGCCGCCTTCGCCGTATGTTCAGCGGCTGCGTTGTACTGCGCATCTGCCGCTGTATCTCCCTGCCAATTCGGATCGATCTCAGTCAACGGAATCAGGGTGGCGACATAGAATTGGTCGTCATCAGTCAAGCCCTGAAACGTGTAAAAAAAGGTCTCATCCGTGGCCAGGCTGTGGTCGTGATCGACGCGTGCCAGGTAACTGATGCCGCTGCCGTTCTTGAAGTCGAGGTAAGTAGGGTCTGAATGATAGCTTGCTACCGCCTGGACCATGGGCAAGAAAGGCAAATCTCCGGCGACTTCCGCCGGTCGTTCGGCCATTAGGCCGCGCAGAACTGCTATCTCCCCGGCTGCATCCTCTGACAGCGCTTCATACTGCGTCACAGGAAAAACGTAGAGCACCGGCCCGTTCGTCGTGTTCTCCGCATTCAGGCTGATCTCCAGCCGTTCCGGCTGTACCTCGGAGCTGCCGTGAGGTGCGGGCAGACGATGGGATGTCGCGCCCAGGGGCCCCAGAATCTGTTCGTCAAATGCGAACTCAACCCCTCGATAGCTGACCGTTGGCAGCGGCGTGGCTGACGAGGCGATCGCCACCGTCGGCGTAGAACCCGATTCAGCGGGGCTGTCACTGGGCTCCGGGGAGGGGGTATCAGTCGCCGCCGGGTCTGGCTGCCGGCAGGCCGAACTAAAAACTAACAGAAATAACAGAAGCGCCAGCAGAAGCCAGCGCTCAAAGTTTGGATTCAAAATAGCTCTTACTCTTCCATAGACCTAGGCTGTTCAAGCTTACGCAGATGCCCGGATACCATAAATGTCGCAATTATAACAAGAGGTCCCTCGGCATGGTTGCACACTCACCGCAGGCTAAGCCGTCTTCGAGTGCCCTTGATATGGCCCAATAGAGTAATACGTCTATAGATTTCGTGTAGTCACTTGGTCATTCCTGTACAAAACCGAACCACAAGCGAATTGGGCGGGCAGATTGTCTTGTGGAATTGCTACAGGGATGATGTTAGCCGCTTCGAACTGTCCATGTCAATAGCCGTATGGGGCGAAAGGGAGGGGGGATCAGACGAGAACCGTGCGGGCATGCATTGTTCTCGCACGTGCGGCCCAAAACATTCTGCCTGACGCGCCCTCGGGCGGACTGCTGCGGGGCAGTTGGAAAAAGGCCTTCAATGGCGCAAGGTCCACAATAGCTCAGCTGATATCGATGCCCTCAAGCAACTCAGCAACTGCTGATAGATCGATTTCCGACAATCCATCTGCGAACGCTGACCAATCGACTCCGGCCAGTAGGTCAGCGAGCGCCGAGAGGTCGATGACCGAAAGGTCAACACTGGATATCAGTTCGCCAAATGCTGCGGGATCGATGGCCGAAAGATCGACGTGCGGGAGTAATTCGGCCAGCGCCGGTAGATTGATACTGGAGAGGTCTATGTGTGGCAGGAGCTCTCCGAGCGCCGTCAGATTGAACTGCGGTATTTCTAAGCTCGCCAAGAAATCGAGCGCGGGCGAGTAGTCCAGTTCTGGCATTCTCAAGTTGGCTAGATAGCTAAGGGCGATCGGTAGATCAAGTTCAGGAAGATCTGGGATATTCGGCGCCATTTCTGGAACGTCAAGAGTCAGGGGTCTGGGACTGAGGAATCGCTCTGGAATTGTTATCTCCGGCATTTCTGGCTTCATCGCCTGCAGATCCTTCAGGAACCCGCCGATATCGAACCGCGGGTTCTCCGGGTAGGTCCCCGAGTAAAAAATGAACTCCGCTATTTCTTCAAGGATGTGTTTGCTTTCGGCCTCCGGCGCGACAGGGGGATGATGCTGTTCGGCAGCTATCAGGGTCTGATAGCATCTGTCGCAGGTTATCCGCAGAGAAGGGTTGGCATGACCGCATTTGGAGCAGAGGATCGTTGACATCGGACCTTCCTTGATTGCTGCCATTATATCATGCCGCGTTTGCGTCAGTATGGCACGTCTGTGCGAAAGGTTGCGCGATGCCGGCGAGGGAGCGGGATCAGATATACTGCAAATCTGGAATCAAGATGGGGTTGATCGCATGGCCGGTAGCCGGCCGCTGCGCTTCGTGCGCCTGGCGCAGCTGGCAGAAGCGTTCCGCGGCATAATCCATCTTTTCATGGATGATTTCAATCTCCGCCTGTGCTGCGTCCTGCGCCACCACGCCGTGTCTGCTCAACAACTGTAGGTAGTCTATTTGCAGAGCGTAGCTGCGGATAAGCTGTCTTAGCGCAAAGGGTTGGTCTGCGGACATTGGCCAGGTTCCTTCCTTTCTGATCGATGATGACAAGGGTAATCCACATGACATAATGTGAACTTCGACACTTGCTAGATTGTAGCCTGGATTCAGATCCTGTTCCGTGAAGAAGTAGAGAAAGATCGCCGGAATCATGCTTATCGCAGCATGATTAACGCTCTATTTATGAACAACAACATGGGCGTAGGACCTTTCGTCTCCCCATCTCATGCTATTGACCTGCACCTCGTTGAATGGGCTTGAGAACCGGACCTTCGCTGCCCGGCTGCGTCAACTGAAACTATGGGGATTGATCAAGTCCAATACAAGGGACGCAATGCATCGCAGTTGAATGCTCGCTGTCGTAGAAGACTTTAGAATCGATTTGAGGGTTTCTGAAGTCACCCACTGCTGCTGGGGCGTCGTGTCGAAATCCTCTGTGATCAGATGCACTTGATAGAGGCTTTCATTATTGTAGAACCTTCCGCCTTCTTCAGATTGTGCCATCTCGGCCAGGAGAATTTCGGTTCCAGAAAGCCCTATGGACGTGTTATGGCTGTCGCCGGGATAGACAGCAATCGAGGGTAGAACTGTTCGCTGCCCACTTATGCCAAATTCAGAGTCGATAGAAACAAGGAACTCGAACCGCTCTTCCACCTTGCGCACGAATAGAATCACCAATCCGCGGCTTGAACAGCTCATGAGCGGCTGTGTCCACGCTCGTACTTCTCTGTTGAAACAAGAAACGTGATAAATGTCGACCCATATCCCTGATTCAGAGACATCGGCGATTGATTCATCTTGAACATCCCAACCCGCCAATTCGTCAAGGGTGACCAACCGCCACTCGTTGTTGCCCAGCAGATTTGCGGGAAAATCGAGTCCGCTGGCTCTTTGGGCCGGGGCCGTCTGGCCGCCAGCATCATAGCTCTCGCGAAAAAGATCCCAATCGAAACAACTGAGCAGCGATCTGAGGTCTGGGTTCAGGTAATTATCACGGGCCACCTCCTCTGCGACGACCTGCAGGGGGACCCATATCATGTTTTCTTCTGTTTCAATTAGGGTGTCCAATTCCAAATAGCTGAGTATCTTATTCTTCTGAAAATACCGCTTGCCCAGGTCAAACTGGATATTGTTCGCCAATGGATTGGCGATCGGGCTAAAGCTCCTGAACAGCTCTAAATAGCTCGTTTTGTTGCCGCCATGCATTCTCATGTAGTTGGCGGCCGTAGATTGAATCGTTGGACCATATTGTCCAATATTCGATAGACCAGGCTCAACACGCGCCTGCAGTAAGACATAAACCTGGTGGTTTTCCCGGAATATCGCCAAACCTGTGAGGGCGCTTTGCGGTTGATAGAGGACCAGATGCTCTTCTTGCGATCTCTGATTTCTTAGACCGGCCACATGAAAGAATCCGTTGGAGAAATGAGACAGCACTCCCTGTTTCATCGCCCATTGATCTTGGTCGGATAGCCGAATTCTTTGCAGCTTGAGCTCAGAAGTTCTAACTGTATCCTCAAGGAACGTGTTAAGCGCTTCGGTTGTTTCCGCAATTCTCAGGGGTACTTTCATTGTGTCGTTTTCTCGTTCTGCGCGTGGATCGACGACCGTGCTTTGGAGCGCCTGCGATGGTTTTGGCTGTTGGTTGGTGCTTTCATCGCGCCACTGGCTGCAAAAAAAAGGTCGTCACCCGTGTGACGACCTTTCAGTTATGCCAATTGGCAGTTATTCAAAGAGCAGGCGACGGGGTTCGAACCCGTGACAGATGCTTGGGAAGCATCGATGTTACCACTACACCACGCCTGCACGGTCAACTATGCCTACCGTGGCCGGATTATAATGGCGCCCATATGTTCAGTCAAACGAATGTCCTACTGCCCGCTCCCGGGAAGGGCGGCCGAAGACATCCGTTGTCGAGACAGAAACCAGCGCGAGCAGCAGCCACCAGATGAAGCCCGGTCGTGCTCCTAGGGCAATCACATCAACGATGCCGAAAAGCCAACCAGCCGTCAACGATCCCGCCAGACCTATATGCAGCGGTCGCAGGCCGGATGCCGCACCCATTCTGTCTCGCAGCGCATTCCACAGCAGAGCAGCCGACAGAATCCAGACGGCCAGGTACGCGATCAATCCCGCGATGCCTAGATCGAGCCCCGCCTGGAGCAGGTGGTTGTGCGCATGCCCGATGTCGGTATCTGATTCGATGGAGAACAAGGGGTACAGCAGGTGGACGAGGCGGCGGAAGCCGTTCATGCTTACGCCCGTAAGCGGGAAATCTGCGAACGCATAAAGTCCCCGTGACCAGATTTCCAGCCTCGCCTGCAGGCCAAATGATTCGATGGCCGCCGATGGAGCGCCCAGCAGCAGGTCCGGGCCTGCAGTGCTCAGCAGCAGTATACCGGCCAACAGCCCGAACAGCAGTAGCCAGCGGCCCCACGGATACGCAATCGCCAGCATGACCAGGATGGCGAGAAAGACGCTGGCCAATCCCCCGCGTGACCATGTCGCCAGCAGGATGAAGGTGTTGATGAGTAAGGCGGCTGCCAGCGCCAGGAGCAGGATCCGGGAGCCGCGCCAGGTCGCCCGCCAGAGAGGGCGCCAGTAGCCGAATAGAACGGCGGCAGCGACGGGGACTATCCAGGCCATGACGCCGGCAAGTTCGTTGGGATTGATGACGCCGCTGACGGCGCCGGGAAGCGCCGGCAGGTCAAGGGGAAGCGATCTTTTCGCCTGTTCCAGCATGCGAAATGGGCCGGCCCATGTCGTGAAAAAAACTGAGAAGACTGCTGCTGCGCTGCCGGCAAGTAGAAGAACGGCCAGAACAGTCCATAGGCCGCTGTCCCTTTGCCGGCAGTGCTCCACCGACGCAAAAAAGAGGGCGATGCCAAAAACGATGCCGGCAATTTTGGGAAAACTCAGCGCGATATCGAAGACGGCCAGGAAACTGATCAATACTGCCGCGGCCAGGACGAGAATGGTGACGTTGTACGGGGTGTGCGGGAAGAAACGGCCCGTCGCAGCCTTGCGGATCAGCCAGAAAAGCGGCAGGGCAAACAATGCCAATGCCCCAGTTGAGGAGGAGAAAATGAGTACAGGTAACAATAAGAGAAGCAGCAACCATTCCCATGTCGTAATGGCTAGAAGCAGTCGGCGCATGTCGGAACCTCAGAGTAGTTGGGCAAGATCATAGCTTCCTATGAGCGCATAGGCAAACAGCGGAGCCGCCTGAAAAGATTGTGCTTCGCCAGAGGAATAGCAAAACAATTGTTCATATTGCCTGCAACCTATTTCCACATATAATGGTAAGTGAATCGACAGCGGATTATTTAAGGTTTGCCAATGCCAACGGACTCATCCGGTCGTGCCATACTACTCATTGAGGGACACATTGAATCTGAGAATTCATTGTATCAGCCGCTTTCCAGAGCGGGTTTTGCTGTTGCCTCGTTTGCTTCTGGCCGGGAAGCAGTTGCCTGGTCCCAGGAATACCGTCCTGATCTGATCGTATTGGATGCCTCTTCTATGCGCTCCACCGGGGTTCGCATCAGCCGGCGGCTGCGCGGCATTCTCCCTGATACGCCGATCATTTACTGCCGCAGCCAGGGCGTCCGTGAGCAGCCCGCAGCCACTGCCGATATCTACCTCGAACAGCCGTTCACGGGGCGAAAACTGCTCAATCGCGTGAAGGATCTTCTGCCCGCTGACCCCAACCTGGAAGAAATAGTACGCTATGGCGATCTCAGCTATTTTCGCGGAAAAAGAGCGGTGAAAGTCGCCGGGCGAGGAGAACAGCGGCTGACGCCGAAACTTGCCTTGCTGCTCGAAGAGTTCTTGCGCAATCCAGGCCAGATCGTTACCCGTAAACAGTTGATGCGCAATGTCTGGCAAACGGACTATGTCGGCGATACGCGCACGTTGGATGTTCACATACGCTGGGTTCGAGAGTGTATTGAGCTGGATCCGTCTAACCCGCAGCTGCTAGTGACGATTCGCGGTGAGGGCTTTGTTCTAAGAGAGCCTGAAACTGATTGAACGGCCGTTTGCTCAGCTGCTGCTACTGATCATGCTCATCGCCAAATAGGTTACGAAATTCATCTTCCCAGACGTCATCCAAGAGGACGAACGGCGTTTCCGTGAATTGTGCCTCAATGGCGGCAAGATACTCACGGATGTTGATATCGGGCAGTTCTTCCTCAAGCTCGCTGATCCGATGGTCGATTACTTCAATCAATTCCTGACTGCGTTCCTCTAGATCATTCAGGTCCAGATTCATCTGCAAGAGATGATTGAGGCGGCGCATGATGTCATGCCATGCCTTGTAATCATTCTCCAGACGAATGCCCTGGCTCATCATATCATCCTCAGAAAAGTCATATGCCGGCGTAATCGCATAAAATATGAAGTAGGGAACTGCTTCCGTCTCAGCCTTACTTACCAGATACGAGCCGATGCTTGAGCCGCCCTCATAATCGGAAAAACTCACGGCGTAATCTTTCAACTGCTCCTTCATTGAAGGCAGACTGTATATGCAAGATATTTGTCGTTCGCGATCATAGGGCACAGGTCCGTAAACGCCGGCCAGGCCGGCGATCTGCGAGACGCCGAGCTGTTTCACGGCTGTGAAGAAACTCGCCGCGTACCGTTCGACGCCCATATGCGGCTCATCCCCCAAGAAAATCACCAATCCATTCTCAGTATCACCGGCGAAGTAAAACTCGTTCCGCTTTTCCTCCAGAGAAACGCGGTAGCCGTCTTCCAGCTCGATTACGGGGCGCAGTAGATGATGAGCGCCTGGAATCTGGAACAGGTAGTAGCCATCGTCATTCATTTCGCCGATCTTGCGTGCGCCAGTGAGCTCTATCAAATACTCCGGCAGCGCTGACGACACCGATCCGGCATCCGCCCACTGCCGCCAACCGGCGATCATGCGCATATTCTTGCTGCTCGGGATTTCTGTCAACTGAAGGGATTCGTCCATAGCTTACGATCCTAGCAACTGCTTCCTGAGTTGGCCACCTTTCTAAAATGCCAAGGTAACCAAAAAAACACCATCCGTTGTGGATGGTGTTCATGAAATTCGATGAAAACTACGCTCTAACCAGCTGCTTCGGCTTTTGCCTTAGCAAGACTGGCCATCAAACGACCTTTTCGCCGGGCGGCATTGCGCGGATGCAGAATACGCCGGCGAGCTGCCTTGTCCAATGACTGGTAGGCCATCAATGCAGCAGCTTCTGCTTCATCAAGCTTCCCCTCAGCAATGAGCTGACGGGTCCTCTTAACATGAGTTCGCGCCGCTGACCTGAACACACGATTGTGCTTGGTGAGCTTCGCTGTCTGTCGAATTCGCTTTTTGGCGGATTGAATATTAGCCAACTTTAAAAACCTCCACTATACAAAAAAAGAACCTCAATAAAGCTGAGGCGTGAGAGCCCAACGATAATAACATAAAGCGCGATTTTGTCCAAATCGCGCTTCGCTTCGCTGTGCATTCTAATGTTTACTCGATCTTGCGTTTCCAATAGACGGCCGCCAGGGGCGGCAGCGTGAGCACAATCGAGTTCGGTTGATCATGCCAGGGGGTAGGCTGGCTCTCTTGAGCCATATTGACAACGCCCGAGCCGCCGAATAGTTCGTCATCTGTGTTGAGTATTTCTTCATAGACGCCGTCTTCCGGTACGCCGAGACGGTAACCATAGCGCACAACCGGTGTGAAATTGCAGACTACTAGAATGGCGCTGCCGTCGCGATCGAGACGCGCAAAGGCCAGCGTGCTGTTCTGGCTGTCATGCAGGTCCAGCCAGGAGAAGCCATCCCAGGAGTACTCGATTTCATGTAGCGCACTTTCCTGAGCGTACAAATGGTTTAGCCGGCGCACCAGATCTTGCAGACCTCTATGACGTTGATCATCATCGAGCAGGAACCAATCAAGGCTCTTCGCCTCGCTCCACTCCGTCCACTGTCCGATTTCGCCGCCCATGAACAGCAGCTTCTTGCCGGGATGGCTCCACATGTACCCGTAAAGCAGGCGCAGATTGGCGAACTTCTGCCAGACATCGCCGGGCATCTTGTCCAGCATGCTGCGCTTGAGGTGAACGACTTCATCGTGCGAGAATGGCAGAATGAACTGTTCGGTAAAGGCGTACAAAAGTGAGAAGGTTAGCGTCCCGTGGTGGTACGCGCGGTACACTGGATCATCCTTCATATACTGCAGCGAATCATGCATCCAGCCCATATTCCATTTGTAGTCGAAGCCAAGGCCCCCTTCGGAGACAGGATGGCTAACGCCGCCCCAAGCTGTCGATTCCTCGGCGATGGTGATCGCGTCCGGGAACTTCTCATGGACGGCTGTATTGAAGCCGCGCAGAAACTCTATCGCCTCGATATTCTCGCGCCCGCCATATCGATTGGGCACCCATTGTCCCTCTTCGCGTGAGAAATCAAGATAGAGCATGGAAGCGACCGCGTCGACACGCAGGCCATCGATATGGTACTTGTCCAGCCAAAACAAGGCATTGCTGATCAGAAACTGCCGCACCTCATTTCGTCCGAAATTGAAAATATAGGTGCCCCAATCGGGATGGGAACCCTGCCGCGGGTCCTCATGCTCATAGAGATGCGTTCCGTCAAAGAACCCGAGGCCAATCTCATCCTTGGGGTAGTGAGCCGGCACCCAATCGAGAATGACGCCAATGCCGTTCTGGTGGCAGGCGTCGACAAAGGCCATGAACTCATCAGGTGTGCCGAAGCGGCTTGTCGGCGCAAAGAAACCGGTGACCTGGTAGCCCCAGGAGCCGTCAAACGGGTGCTCAGTAATAGGCAGTAGTTCGATATGCGTATAGCCAAGGTCCTTTACATAGGGAATAAGCTCCTCGATCAAATCCTGGTAGGTAAGCCACTCCCAGCCATTCTTTCGTTTCCAGGAGCCCAGATGTACTTCATAAATACTAATCGGCGCATCTGCCGCCTGCCTCGCGCCGCGCTCAGCCATCCAACCACTATCCTGCCACGAATACTTGTCGATGTTCCAGACAATAGAGGCATTCTTCGGCCGCATTTCGCTGAAAAAGCCCACCGGGTCCGCTTTGCTGACCATGTACCCCTGATAATGTGTCTTGATTTCGTACTTATAGAGCACGCCTTCACCGAGACCGGGAACGAACAATTCCCAGATGCCATTGTCTGGATGGAAGCGCATAGGATTGCGACGGCCGTCCCAGCCATTAAACTCACCGACCACGCTCACCCGCTCGGCATTTGGTGCCCAAACAGCGAAGAGGACGCCGGACCGACCATCGATTTCCATCAGATGCGCCCCGAGTCGTTCATACATGAACATGTGGGTCCCTTCCGCCAGCAAATGGGCGTCGAAATCTGACATCGTGGAAGAAAAACGATACGAATCTTCGTATAGCACTACATCACCACCTGCGGTTTCCACCTGCAGCTGGTAGGTTAGGGGGAGTGATTGCCCCGGCAGCAGCGCTTCGAAGAAACCTTCTTCTTTCACCAGGGACATTGGTTGGTCGCTCTGCTTCTCCCTGACGACGCTGACATGCTGCGCCCCGGGGACGAAAGCGCGAATAACCACGCCGCCATCAACTGGATGCGGTCCCAACACAGCAAAAGGGTCACCGTGATAACCGCTGACAATGGCGTCTATTTCATCGTATGAGATTGTGGGTTTTTCCATGGATTGGGCCCTCTAGGATTCTCCAGCCTTCCGACCTGCCAGCCCACCTGTCTTGTAACTGGTGGCCAGCCTGCCAAACTGCTAAAACGCAACATAATTCCGTCTGCGTAAGTTAGCAGAATTAGGTGCAAAAGGCAATCGGCCCTGCCGCCTGGCGGGCATCTGCATGTTCACCTGCGGCAGCCGCCGGTTGTTCCACGCTCTGCTGCGGCAGATTGGCCGGAAACGGCCGGCAGTTCCTCTGAGTTTCTACCGATTGGAGATTTGC
This sequence comes from uncultured Chloroflexia bacterium, assembly GCA_963767495.1. Classification (GTDB taxonomy): domain Bacteria; phylum Chloroflexota; class Anaerolineae; order Promineifilales; family Promineifilaceae; genus JAACFF01. The sequence goes on along the minus strand of CAVYDY010000001.1, from coordinate 3,085,178 downwards.
TGCCAAACTCGTTTCTCTCTGCACAACTTCTGCACAATCATTGGCTAGACTTATCTGTAATACTCAGTCCGGTTGCCGCTAGGTCGCCAAAGGTCCGTGTGCCGATCTTTGCGTCGAGCAGCTTAATTGCTGAGCATATGAACAGCTTATCTAAGGAGCACCGTATGCAAGTAACTGCAAATGAGCCAACCAAGAAAGGGAGAAACCGTCGCTGGATCGTTCTCCTCGTGATTGTTGGTTTACTAATAGCTGGAGGATTCTTTATCTTCCAATCGAGAAACAGCCAGGCGACTGTCGGCGACGTCCAGACGGGCGACGAGGTGGCTGCCTTTATCGGCGATCTGTCTGCTAGCGCATCAGCCAGCGGCCAGGTTGAGCCGGTACAATCGGCGAAACTGTCTGTGACCCAACCGGGTACCGTGGCTGCCGTTCTAGTCGGCGCCGGAACGCCCGTTGAAGAGGGAAATGCCTTGGTGCAGCTCGACCAGCGCGATCTGACGCTGCAAGTTGAGCGGGCGAAGCAGAATGTCACCTTGAAGGAGGCGGAACTGCAGGCACTCCTGGAGGGCTCAAAGGCAGCTGATATCGCAGCGGCAGAAGCGGCCGTTCAGAGTGCTCAGGCAGCTCTTGATGATCTGATGTCTGGGCCTACCGCCGAGGAAATCGCCGAATATGAAGCGAATATCCGCCAGCAGCAGGCCGGCGTGTGGTCTGCGTCGGCATCTTACAACAGCACCGCCGACTCGGTGAAAGCCAGTGCCCTGGCCAGCGCCGAAGCGGATCTGGTTACCGCGCAGATCGCCTACGAACAGGCCAAAGAACGCAACGAAGATTTCGCCTTCAGTTTTACCCATGAGGCCCTGATCGATGCGCAGGAAGATCTCGCCATCGCCCAGGCCAAGGTAGATGAGCTCAGGACAGGGCCAAAACAGGGCAGCCTCAACAGCGCTTCAGCGGATATTTCGTCGGCGCAGGCGAACCTCAGCCAGACGCAGGCAGACTACGAAGCCCTGCTCAGCGGGGCGACATCTGCCCAGATCAGCGCCGCCGAGTCCAGACTTGCCCGCGCGATGGCAGATTTGGCTGATTTGAAGAAAGGCGCCAGTGCACAAGAAATTGCCATTGCCGAGGCGGAATTGGAGCAGGCGCGAATCAATCTGCTTGCCTCCGAAGAAACGCTGGCTGAGTCAACAGTTTTGGCGCCGTTCGACGGTCTGGTTACGGATGTCCTGGTGTCTGTTGGTGAACGCGCGGCAGGCAATGTGCTTGAGCTGGTCTCCAGTGATCTGGAAGCGGTGCTGCAGGTTGATGAACTGGACATTGGCGATTTAACGATTGGCCAGCCTGCGCTGCTCACGTTCGAGTCATGGCCAGATGCTGAGCTGGAAGGGACCATTACTTCAATCGCACCCAGCGCAGGAGGCAATACCGACGGCGTCGTCAATTATGATGTTGTCCTCACCTTTGATCCTGCAGATTTGCCCATCCTCGTTGGTATGACGGTCGATGCCCGGCTGATCACGAGTGAAAAGGAAGATGTCTTGCTCGTACCCAACGCAGCTATTACGGCCGATCGCCGTGCCGGCACGTACAGCGTCAACCTGGTTGTTGGTGAAGAGGAAGGCGAGCCGCTGGTTGAGACCGTCGCAGTGACCATAGGTCTCAAGGACGATGACTTTACGGAAATACTCTCTGGTATATCTGAAGGGGATATCGTACTGATTGGTGAACTTGCCGCGCCGACTATTGACTTTGGCGCGCCCGGCTTTGGCAATGGGGGAGATGAGTAAAATGGAAACAATCAAGAAATACAAGTGGATTATTGCCGCGGGTGTCGTGGTCCTGCTGCTTGCTTTGGGCGCGTATTTATTCAATGGACGTCAGAACCAGGCATCGACTGCGGACCCGGAAGCTGAAACGGCCGTTGCCTTCATTGGCGACCTAGCTGAAAGCGCCACCGCCAGCGGGCAGGTTTCAGCCGCCCGTGAGGCTGCGCTCTCTCTGGCAGCCCCTGGAAAAGTCGAGGAAGTTGCTGTCTCGGTGGGAGACACCGTCAATGCGGGTGATTTGCTGGTGAGACTGGATACGGCAGCGCTCGATCGTGCCGTTTCTTCGGCCGAATATGATCTGGCGATAGCCAAAGCGCAGCTCGCTGACCTGATCGCCGATCCCTCAGCGGAAGAGCTCGCCGCGGCCGAGGCGGCTGTGCGCAGCGCGCAGGCCCAGCTCGATGACCACCTACAGGGCCCGTCTGCGGAAGCGATCGCTGCTTCGGAAGCACGCGTAAAGGCAGCGCAGGCCGGTATTTGGTCCGCATCCGGTTCATTTTCCGCCTCTCAGGAAGTAAGTGAAGCTGATATCGCTGCTGCGCAGAGAGACCTCAACGACGCGTTGGACAATCAAAGAGCCGCACACGACGCCTGGGTCGACCTGGCCGACTGTGACGAGAATGCCGACGGCACGCATACCTGTACACCCAAGGTAGAAAACGACAAGATGGATGCGGCTTCCGAAGAGGTCCGCCGCGCCAATGCCCAGGTCGCTATCCGGCAGGCACAGTTGGACGAACTGCTCAATCCAGATGCCAATCAGGTCGCTGCTTCTCAGGCCGGCGTAGGTTCAGCCTCCGCGCAGTATGATGCTGCCGTAGCACGACACGAGGCGCTGCTCGCTGGTTCGTCGGCCGCCGATATCGCTGCGGCCGAAGCTGACCTGGCCAACGCCCAAGCGAGTTTGGATAAGCTGCTTTCCGGACCTGACCAATCGGACATTACGATTTACGAGACTAGAGTCGCTCAGGCTGAGACTGCGCTGCAGGAAGCGCTCAACGCCCTTGAAGATGCCGCCGTGAGCGCCCCCTTTGTTGGCGTGATCACGGCCGTTCACGTCGCCCCTGGTGAGCAGGCGTCCGACCTGGCTGTGGAAATGATCGCCACAGATGGGCTCGAGGTCATCCTGAGTGTTGACGAAATCGACGTTGGTCGATTGGCCGCCGGCCAGCCGGCGACGATCACGATGGAGACCTGGCCCACTGTTGAGCTGAGCAGTGAGATCACGGCCATTGCCCCGCGATCAAACGCCGGCAGCAATGGCGCGGTCTCCTATGATGTCCATCTGGGTCTGCCGCCGACTGATCTGCCCATCCTGGTTGGTATGACGGCCAATGCCGATCTGCTCACCGCTAACCGCGAGAATGTCTTACTCGTTCCCAATGCGGCCATCCAGCCGGATCGCGCCAACGGCACCTACTCAGTCACCGTGGTGCGCACCGACGCTGAGGGCAGTCGAGAAACGCTTCCCGTCATTGTCACAATTGGCTCACGGGACGGGCAGTATACGCAGATCGTCAGCGGCCTGGTTGAAGGGGATGAGGTACTACTCGGTGGGCTAAACGCTCCCCTACAAACATTCGGTGGCCCTGGCGGTCGCGGCGGTTAAGGAGAGGATGACCATGAACAAGATTGATGAAACAACCGTGATGCCTGCACCGGACAGCGAACAACTCGCGCCACCGGCTGTCAACAACGCCATCGAAATGCGCAACATCACCAAGAGTTATGAAATGGGTATGCAGGTCGTCCATGCCCTGCGCGGCGTCGACCTGGACATTCGGGACGGCGAATATGTGGCCATTATGGGCCCTTCGGGTTCAGGCAAAAGTACATTGATGAATATGATCGGCGTCCTCGACACACCGAACAGCGGTACCTATGTCCTGGGTGGCGAAGATGTGAGCAAACTGACCAGCGACCAACGCGCCAGCATCCGCAACCGGCGTATTGGCTTCGTATTCCAGCAGTTCAACCTGCTGCCTCGCACATCCGCGCTGAAACAGGTCAGTCTCCCGTTAATGTACTCGGGAGTGGGCCGCAGCGACCGCATGCGGCGTGCAAGCGAAGCGCTGGACAGCGTAGGTCTTGGCGACCGCATGGATCACAAACCGGATGAGCTCTCCGGCGGCCAGCAGCAGCGTGTGGCTATCGCTCGCGCCCTGGTTACGCTGCCGGACATCATTCTGGCTGATGAGCCGACAGGTGCGCTAGATTCGCAGACTGGCGCGGAGATCATGGACCTCTTCGATGACTTGAATGAGCGTGGTATGACGATCATTATGGTGACCCATGAGCAGGAGGTGGCCGAACGCGCCCACCGCACCATATGGCTGCGCGATGGCCTGATTGTCGATGGCCCACATCACTAGGATATAGGGAATACGATGAATATAATGGAAAGCTTCTATACCGCGCTGGACAGTATCGCTGCCAACAAGATGCGCGCCATTCTGACCATGCTTGGCGTCATCATCGGCGTCGCTTCAGTGATCGCCCTGATGGCCATAGGCAACGGTTTCAGCGAAAACATCACCAGTGAAATCAACTCTATCGGCACCAATCTGATTTCTATCGCCACGGACTTTGAAAACAGCAGTGGCTACTCTTCCCTCAGCCAAGATGATGTGGATGCCTTGTCTGATCCGGCCAATGTCCCTGCGGCCGCCCATGTGGGCGCCATTGTGCAGGGCAGCCAACCTGTCAGTTACGGTGGCGAATCCGTCAATACGACGGTTAGCGGCGTTTCACCCACCTACATGATGATTAACAACCTCGATGAGTTTCAGCTTGGCGATGGGTTGACCGAAAATGACGATGCGATCGCCGCGCGCGTTGCCGTATTGGGCGCCGGCGTGGCAACCGATCTCTTCGCGACCGAGTTCCCGGTGGGGCGCCCAATCAAGATCAACGGGGTCAGCTATGAAGTGGTTGGCGTGCTTGAAGAGGGTGGGGGAGGCATTGGTGGCTTCAATGACGATACCGTCTATGTGCCCCTGACGACGGCGCAGGGCCGCCTTTACACCGACCGCACGCGCCAGGGTCAAAAAGCGATCAGCTCAATCTCCGTAGAAGCGGTGAGCAGCGAACAGGTCGAGGACGCCATCAATCAGATCACAGAAACCCTGCGCGAACAACATGGGACCATCTATGGAGACGAGGATGACTTCTCCATCTTTGATCAATCCAGCCTGCTGGACACGATCAATACGGTAACGGCTTCATTGACCGCGTTCCTCGGCGCCATCGCCGCGATCTCATTGTTGGTTGGCGGCATCGGCATCATGAATATCATGCTGGTCAGTGTTACCGAACGAACGAGAGAGATCGGCATCCGCAAGGCGATTGGCGCTTACCGGCGCGATATCCTGGTGCAGTTTCTGTTGGAGTCCATGGTACTAAGCCTGCTGGGCGGAGTTCTTGGCGTCATACTTGGCTGGCTTATCGTTCAGGGGGCCTCTCGAGCGTTCGACATCACCATGGTGATTGACATACAGACCGTTGTCTTGTCTGCTTCCTTCGCTGCGGCCGTCGGGCTAATCTTTGGTATTTACCCTGCCTGGAGAGCATCCAAGCTGCAGCCGATTGAAGCGCTGCGCTATGAATAGGTGGCCGCAGCGGAGGGATGAGCGATGAGCAAACCGCGTGATAAGGAGCGCACCTATCTGGTCATGACCATAGGCACGCTGCTGCTTGTCGGCGGCGGGATCATCGCTCTTATCTATGGTCCGCTGTCTCTGTTAACCTCGCTGCCTTTTCTGCTGCTGGGGTCCTTTCTTATCTGGTTGTTATGGATGGTCGTCAGCGCCGTTTCCAATTGGCGCGAAAGGTCAGAACGCGAGTATCATGAGGCGGCGCTCAGGCACATCGCCGGGGACAAGGAGAGAAAAGACGAGGATGTCGAAACAAACGGTTCTGGTCGTTGACGATGACCAAGAGGTGGTGCGCCTGATGAGCGCCTACCTCGAGCAGGCGGGGTACGAGGTATTGGTCGCCTACGATGGCGAAACGGCCGTGCACCAGCTGCGCCGTGAAAAGCCTGATCTGCTGCTCCTGGACCTCATGCTGCCAGATCGGGACGGTTACGACATCACGCGGCTGGTGCGCGCCGATGCTGCGCTCGCCCATATCCCGATCATCATGCTAACCGCGCGGGTTGACGATACAGACAAGATCGTCGGCCTGGAGCTTGGCGCCGATGATTACGTGACCAAGCCCTACAACCCGCGAGAAGTATTGGCCCGTGTCCGCGCCAGACTGCGCACGCAGGAGCCTTACCAGCCGCAAACGCTGCGTCACGGTGGCATTGAACTCGACATAGCCCGTCATGAGGTGCGCGTGGACGGTCGTCTCGTTGATCTGACGCCGACGGAATATGACCTGCTGCTGGTAATGATCAAGCAGCCCGGCGTTGTCTTCAGACGATTCGAGCTCATCCAAGAGGGCCTGGGCCTGGAGTACGAGGGTCTAGAGCGCACCCTGGACAGCCATATCCGCAATTTGCGCTACAAGATTGAGCCGGACCCGCGTGAACCGAAATATATACAGACCGTCTATGGCGTCGGCTACCGTCTAGCGGGGGAGGAGACGTGAACCAGCTCTGGGTTCGGCTGAGCCTCGCCTTCGCGCTTGTGCTCGCCATTTCCTTTCTTCTCGTGGCGTTGGTGGTTCGCTTAAACTACCCGCAGCCGGCGGCACCGCCGCCGCCCGAGGTGCAGGCTTATTTCGTGGAGATAGCCTTCCAGCCCTTTGTCCCCAATCCTTTCCTGGCCTTTGCCATTGTCGGCGGCATGGCCATTCTCGCCGGCATGATTGTCAGCCGGACCCTTGTTTCACCCATGTCTGACTTCGAGGAAGCGGCGGCCGACATCGGCCAGGGCGATCTGGGTGCGCGCGTTGTCCCTCGCGGCAGCCAGGAGATGATCGCGGTCGCCAATGCGTTCAACGAAATGGCGTCCCAGTTGGAGCACGCGGAATCCTTGCGCCAGAGCATGCTTGCCGATGTCGCTCACGAACTGCGCCACCCGCTGCATGTGCTGCAGGGGAATCTACAGGCGATGCAGGATGGCGTTTACCCGATGAATGCTGAAGAAATCGAGCGTCTGATTGCTCAGACGCACCACATGACAGTGATGGTTAGTGATCTGCATGTCCTTGCTCAGGCTGAGGCCCAGCAGCTGCCGCTTCAGATTCAGCAGGTTGATATCGCCGCACTGGTGAAGGATGTTGCCGCCGTATACCAGCCGCTGAGCGCCGCCAGAGAGATCGAACTGCGCGTGCAGCTGCTGGGCACGATGCCGGCGGTCATCAACGTCGACCGGGCGCGTATTCGCCAGGCCATTCACAATCTTCTCGAAAATGCACTGCGCCACACGCCCGATGGCGGGCAGATCACGCTCACGGTGCAGCGCAGCGCCGGTCACCTGATCATCGAAGTCAGCGACAATGGCGAAGGCATCGCCGCCGGCCATTTGCCGCTTGTCTTTGACCGGCTCTATCGTGGAGACGCTTCCCGCCGGCGCAGCGAAGAAAGCACCGGACTTGGACTGCCTATTTCTAAAACGATTGTCGACGCCCATGGCGGCCGAATTACGGCCGCCAGCCCCGGGCCGGGTCAGGGCAGCACATTTACGATCACAATTCCCCTGTAAACATACCGATTTCTACCCAATCATGGGCAAATACCCCTCTTCTAAGTATACTACAGCTAATGTTAGTTAAATTAAGTATAAAGATGTAGATGCCGGAATCAACGTCACAAGCCCGCCTGCTCCTGCCGGAACTCATTATTCGTACGCTCTGCACGGTGCTGCGGCACGCCAACCACTTCCTTTGCCGATTCCATGACGCTTTCCCGCACTGCATCCATTGCCCGCGGCAAGCAGCGCATGCTGCTGGGCAGATGCCGTATCAACAATCTAGTTGGCAAAGACCGCATCCCCTATGCTACTATTTAGGCTATGGCAGCTAAACGCGAGCATCTCCTCCCTCTAAGCGGCCGCCCCCTGCCTGACCGCCCCGCCTGGCTCTATGAGAACCAGTTTCTTATTGAGGCCGGCTCGCGCAGCTTGAAGACGGAAGCGACCTATCGCAGCGGGCTGCGTCTCTTCGCTGATTGGCTACAATATTATAATAAGAGTTCGTATACCAAAGAAGACGAATGGCCGCTTTCTCCGGCGCAGGTGAGCACGGCGATTGTCCTCGAGTTCCGCACCTGGCTGCTCTCCAACCGCTCGAAATCAACGACGACCACCTACACGGCGGCCATCGTCGGCTACTTGAATTACCTGGATGGGCTCGACGCGCTGCCCGAGAATGTGCAGCTTGGTAAGCTGCAGCGCCAGATGGCCCGCCGCCAGATAGACCGCAGCCAGGCAGAAACGGTGATTGATCTCGATCTCGCCCGCCAGGCGATGCCCCTGATCATCGGTTACTATGATCAACTGCCTCTGCCGCCGGAAAACGATCGCTACAACCGGCGGCTCTCTTTGCTTCGTGACCGCGCTCTGGTCAAAGTACTCTATTCCACGGCCGCCCGTATCTCTGAAGTGGTCGCACTCAGCCGGCATAACGTCGACCACGGCCGTTCCGAATACGCCACAATCACCGGCAAGGGCAATAAGCCACGCACGATTCACATGCGCAGCTACGCCCGCCGTTCAATTCAAGCCTACTTGGCCGAGCGCGCGGACGCCAACCCGGCCCTCTTCGTCGCTCACAGCCGCAACGCGAGCAATGCGCGCCTTTCTGTGACCTCAGCGCACAACATCGTCAAGCGGGCTGTTGCGGCGCTGAAGCTGCACCCCAGCCTTTCGGCGCATGATTTTCGCCATTTCCGCGCCACGCAGCTCCTGCGAGAAGGAATGCCCCTGGAAGTTGTCCAGGAGTTTCTCGGCCATGCGGATGTCTCAACAACCCGCAACGTCTACGCGCCAGTGCTCGGCGTGCATATAGTCAGCGAATGGCTGGACAATGTTGATATCACCCCCGATGAAGCGGCATCATTGGCGCAATCTGGGTAGAATAGCACACCTACATCATCGTTGGCTGGCCCGCTGGTCATGCAGCTGCTGACCAGCTTTTTCAATGGAGTTACAAATGGATCCTGCAGGTATTCTAGTTTTTGCAATTCTTGGTATTTTGCTGTTAGCGGCGCTGATCATCCCCCAGTTTCAGAAGCGCCGCGCTTCCTGATCGGACGAGGCAGGATGATGGCCAAACATAATTGACCATGCGCCGCTCACCTCGGCCATATCTTCTGGCCGCAGCGCTGGCTCTCCTTGCTGCGCTGCTTGCCGGCGCTGCCACTGTCTGGGCGAGCCAAGCGGACCCGCCCTCTGCTCCGCAGGTTGTTCGTATCTACTACGAAGAGATTGGCGATCTCAGCCGCCTTTCCACATATGACCTCTTTGAATTCAATAATCTAGAAGAACGCTACGTGCTGGCGGCCATCGATGCAGATGAGCGCCAGGCGGTCGAAAGAGCGGGCTTCACGGTTGCTGCCGCCGCTCCTTTCTGGCTGGCACACGACCGCACGCGCTTCCATGAGGGTTACCGCACGGTTGACGAACTCCACGCTGACATGCGGCAGGTGGCTGAACAGTACCCTGATCTGACGGAACTGCTTTCCTACGGCGACAGCTTCTGCAAGGCGGTAAATGGATGTGCTATGCCCGGCGGCGAACGGACGGACGGATTTGAACTGCTGGCCATGCGCGTGACCAACGAGCTGACAGAAGGCACATCGCTCCTTAGCCAAGCGCGGATAACGCGTGGTGAGAAGCCCGTCTTTTTCACCCTTGCCAACCTGCATGCCCGTGAACTGACAACCCCCGAGATCGCCATGCGCTGGCTGGCGCTGCTGATTGAGCGCTACGGCCAGGACCCGGATGTAACCTGGCTTCTCGACTGGCACGAACTGTGGATCATCCCCACGGCGAACCCGGACGGTCACTGGATCGCTGAGCTCGGTATGTCATCCGCCTACGGCGGTTATCCGTTGATGCACCGCAAGAACGCAGATCGCGATGCGGACCATGATGGCTTCGGTGACTGTGACGCGTGGCCATCCGAGACCGCTTGGCAGTTCGGCGTCGATCTTAATCGCAATCATAGTTTTGCCTGGGCGCCCCCAAATGGCACATCGCCCTGCTCTCCTACCTACTCCGGACCCTCCGCCGCCTCAGAGCCGGAGGTCGACGCGCTGCAAGAGCTCGTGCGTTCACTTTTCGCGGATCGCCGCGGCCCGGACCTTGAGGATGCCGCCCCGGCGGATACCAGCGGCATGCTCTTTACCCTGCACAATTACAGCAACCTGATCCTGCGTCCGTTTGGTTTCTCCGACGTGCTTTCCGCAAACGAAGAAGGGTTGAAGGCAGTCGGCGACAAGCTGGCCGCGCTTAATGGCTATCGCTCCTGCCGCGCGCCCGAGTGTCTTTATACGGCGCGGGGTACGACCGACGACTGGGCATATGGCGAACTCGGCATGCCCGCTTTCACGTTCGAGATTGGCAGGCCGGAACAAGGATTCGCTCCGCCTTACGCAGTTATCGACAGCCAGCAGTGGCCCGAGAACCGTGATGCCTTCTTGTATGCCGCCCGGATCGCCCGCCGCCCTTATGAGTTGATTCAGGGCCCCGATGTTGTGCAGTTAGCGGTGAGCGAGCCGTCTGCCGGCAAGGTGACGCTGACGGCCTTGCTCGACGACGGTGACAACGGCGGCCAATCTGTAGCCGGCGCCGAATATGCTGTGGACGTCCCGTTCTGGGCCGCCGGCGCCGATCCGCAGCCGCTATCCCCGGAGGACACTGTCGAGGGCAGCAGCGATGAGACGTTTAGCGCGCAGCTGCTGCTGGTGGATTTCACTCCCGGTCGCCACACGATCTTCGTTCACGGGCGTGATGTTGAAGACAATATCGGTGTTGCGAAAGCGGTTTACCTCGACGTTCCCGATCCGGCCGATACAGTCGAACTGCTGAGCTACATCCCACTGCTTGCCGGATCAGACTAGCCCACCCCACCCGCTGCTGCCCAGTTTTCAACGCACTTAGGGTGTGTTTGTGTGGTTATTATATTTGCTATACGAAATACAGTAGCCAACTTGATATTTTGCAGCCTTCTGCGGCAGCAGGGGTCTGTCCTTATTCAGCAGCGAGCTTTTCCGTATTATCCACGGCTGTTTTGAACTGCGTCTCGTACAGGTCGTTGTAGAGACCGCCAGCCGCCAGCAGCTCCTTATGGGTGCCCTGCTCCGCAAGATGCCCATCCTGCATCACCAGAATGACGTCCGCCGCCAGGATCGTGGACAGCCGGTGGGCGATCACGAGGCTAGTTCGGCCGGCCATCACCCGCTGGAGCGCTTCCTGAACAAGCGCTTCTGAGAGGGAATCCAGCGCCGACGTCGCTTCGTCCAGGACCAGGATCTGCGGGTCCTTCAAGACGACGCGAGCGATGGCAATGCGCTGCCGTTCTCCGCCGCTGAGCCGGTAGCCGCGCTCGCCGACCACCGTGTCGTATCCGTCAGGCAGGTCGGCAATAAATTCATGGATATTCGCCGCCTTGGCCGCCGCGATTATCTCCGCCTCATCAGCGTCCGGATTTGCGTAGAGCAGATTGGCGCGGATCGTATCGAAAAAGAGATAGGTCTCCTGCGTAACCATGCCGATATTGTCGGAGAGAGAATCCAGCGTCACCGACTTGATATCGACATTATCCACGCAGACGGTTCCTTCCGTCGGATCATACAGGCGCGGGATCAGGTAGGTGATCGTAGACTTGCCCGATCCGCTTGGCCCCACCAGCGCAGCCAGTTGGCCGGGTTCGATGGCGAAGCTCACATCTCTTAGCGCCCATCGCCGTTCGGGGATATACGGGCCGATCTGATCGGGAGCCTGTGCGATCTCGTCTTCCTCAACCTGCTTGCCCCGTTTCAAGAGCACACTGCCATCCGCACGCCACCCGTAACGCGCCACCTCCTCCAGAGAGGCCGATTCCCCCTCATCAATCGCCTCATAGTCGAAGGATATATCGCGAAACTCGATTCGGCCGTCTGCCCGCCCCAGATCAACCGCGCCAGGCGTTTCGCGAATTTCAACCGGCAGATCCAGCACTTCAAACACGCGTTCAAAGCTGACCATGCTCTGCGCGAACGCCACCGGCGCATTCGCCAGGTCGCGCATCGGCCCATACAGCTGGGCCACATAGGCGCTGAAAGCCACGATCGTGCCCACCGTAAATGTACCGGCAAGCACCATGTGCCCACCAACCAGGTAAACAACTGCCGTGCCAACGGCAGTTACGACACTAAGCATCATGAAGAAAGTGCGCCCTGTCACGGCCGTCTTGATGCCGATGTCATGCACTTCCAGTGCTTCCTCGCTGAACTTGTCATACTCCATCTGCTCGCGGCCAAACAGCTTCACAAGCAGCGCGCCGCTGACATTCAACGTCTCATTCATTGTCGCATTCATTTCCGCGTTGTGGACCATCGAGTCACGCCGCAGATCGCGCAGGATGCCCGCGTAATGACGCGCCGGAATCGTGAACAGCGGCAGGACGGCAACAGCCAGCAGCGTCAGACGCCAATCCATGGCGAACATGATCGCCAGCGTGGCCACAACCCTGATCAGGTTTGTAACGATATTGACCGTGGTATCGTTAATCGCCGTCTGCGCACCCATCACATCATTGTTGAGGCGCGACATGAGTTCGCCCGTGCGCGTTTGCGTAAAGAAGCGCAGCGACATCTGCTGCATATGCTTGTACAGGTCGCGCCGCAGATCATAGATCAGCCCCTCACCAACGGTCGCGTTCAAGCGGCGCTGAAATATACCGATCACACCGTTAATCAGCGGAATCGCCATCATACCCAGTGCCAGGAGCGTGATCATGCGCGAATCCTCTTCGGGGATTGCCACATCGATCATCATCCGGAACAGCTGCGGAGACAGCAGCGCGATACCGGTCGTCAACAATATCGTGAACAGCGATGCCAGCACCAGCCAGCGATACGGCTTGGCATAGGACCAGATACGCTCAAGCACCTCGCGCGTCAGCTTTGGTGTTTCCTGATTCTCATCCTGCTGCAGAACTGCAGACCATCCGCGCATCCCACCCATAAGCTACACTTCCCTGGCGAGGCGTTCGCGCCTCACCAACTGCCACGCTCCGCAACAGCCATTCTTCTGGTCAATCAAAGCATCCCCCCAAACTCACCATGCCACATGCATCATCCCCCCAAAGCCTACCAGATGGACAGCCTGTTCATGCCCCGCACCGAGCGGTCGGAAGACCAGGGCGCATAAGGGGCGCGAATGAGTGCCGCAATCGAGATCAATGTTAAGTCGTAGTTGATGCGCCAGCTGGCGAACTCTTCCCAAGCCAAATCTAGATCCTCATAGATAGGAATACCCGCCTCAGAAAGGCGAGCGCACGCTTCATCAAATTCCTCGCGGGCAATACTGATTGGATCGTCCGGGAAATGGGGATCTGCCACGTACTCGATATCAAACAGGTCGGCGATGCGCCGCAGGGCAAGGTATCCTGCCCGGGATGTCAGCCGGAGGGGCATATCGTCATAAGGGAAATCGACGACCGTCATCATCATCGCCGCTGTATCCAGCACGGCGCCGGCCGCAGTAATCCAGCTTCTGTCCGGCTGTGGAGAGCGAAAAAAGATCAGCGGCAGCAGCGACGTGTGCGACTCTTCGACTTCCGCGAACCAATGCTCCCACGGTTCCAGACTGTGACTGATGCGGCCTAACATATCATTTTCCTGGGCCCGCACCAGCCACTCAACGGCCGTGGGTGGCGATCCTGCGCGCACCTCGAGCAGATTGACCGCCTCTTCACGCTTGGAAAAGGCGTTGTACATCGTCGGCAGGTAAGCGATCAACAGAGCCACCAGGCCTAGACCAATCGCCGCTTCGCTGAAGACCAGCGCGTGCAGCCATACCGTATCAACTGTGGCAAAGCCCAATGTGAACAGCGATGAGCCGCTCAACCGGAAAGCCTCTGCCCACGGCTGAACCCCGGTAGCGTAATACATCAACATGTAGCCGAGCAGCACCAGGACCAGCCACGCCACGACAACCAGCATAATTGTCACCGGTGCATAGAGCGCCATGATGCGATCTCGGCGTTCATAGGACTTCGTAAAACGCAGCAGCGGCCCAAAGACCAGCCACACTGCCCGAAATGCGCTGTGAGTCACGATATCGCGCGTTCCACGCGGCAGGATCAATGTCTGCAGCGCCGAAGCGAATGTCCCGAGGACGATAACTGCCCCGGCAAGAAAGAGAAAGATAGTAAGAATCATCAATTGTCTCGCGCTGTTTCCGCTTGTTTCATCAGGTTTGATGAAGTCTGAGCTGTGTGTACTCGCCAATCGAGAAGCGGGCCCAAACCATGCCCTTCCTTCTCAGGATACTCAAAGAGTCTAACCCGAAATCTCCGATGGCTCAATTCTAAGCGCCACGCTGCCGATAGTGATGACATCACCGGCACTGACTACGGTGCCGGCTTCCAGCGGCAGATCATTCAGCAGCGTACCGTTGCGGCTGTCCAGGTCTTCAAGCCACCACTGTTTCTCGCGTCGACTTAGCAGCGCATGTTCGGCCGACACGAACGCGTCTTCGAGAACGATCGTATTGGCTTCACTGCGGCCGATACGTGTGACCGGCAGCAGCGGGAATACCGTGCCGGCGCCCGCAGTCATGCTTTCGCTGGCCACGACGCGCAGATGGCCCTTCGGCCGCCGCTCTTCCAAGGTGCTCAGGGAGGCGCGCTTCAGATCCTGGTAGATCATCCAGGCGATCGCCCCCAGAAAGCCCATGAGGAGAATCGCGCTGAGCAAACGCAGCAGAAACAGAAGGATGGCGTCGTTCATGATCGCTTCGGCAGCAGCAGCTGGGTGTTCATCGCGCCCGTCTCTTGGTCATGCGGCTGCGCGCCGCCGCGATCGCTTCCTTCCCCATAAATCAGCATCGCATCACTCAGGGCAATCACATCACCCGGCCGCAGGATGCTCTCCCCAACCACTTCACCATTGACCACAGTCCGCCCGCGGTTGCTGACATCATAGAGGACAAAACGATCAAAACGCCAGCGTATTTGCGCATGCTGCCGGCTGACGGAAGATGACGCCAACACAATATCATTGTCGGGCCGCCGGCCGATTGTGATCAGCGGCTTGTCCAGCGCCACATGCCGCCTGCCATGTACAATAAGAAAGGCATCAAGTTCCTTCAAACTTGCGATCGCCTTCTCGGCGGACAGCCGCCGGCCGACGACCTGCGTCGTGTCAACCCCCGGCGCCTCCCTGCCATCCGCGCACGGTTCAATGTGGAACGCGTGCCGCCTCAACGCATCGTCCTGCACGATATGGATGGTGGGCATTGCGGTCAGCAGCAGCCCGTAGCGCCTGCCCAGCTTCCAGGCTGCCTCGGCAAGATCGCCGGCAAACTGCGGGTTCTGATCGAGCAGGTTCTGGTAATCGCTGGGATGCAGAGACACCTCAAAGGTCCCCGCAACCTCCGAAGGCGAGCCGCTCTCCTCCATCACCTGGACGAGCTGCGTGGCGACATCCATCGGCTCGAGGTAGCCGCCAAATAGACGGCCGAAAGAGCCTTCCACCGTTTCCCGCACCAGGGATTCTAGCCGTGTCAATCCATTCTTTTTCATGGCTGGTTCATTATAAATAGCCGCTCTAGTCGCGTCAATTCAAATTGCGATAGCATTGGCATAAGGTATACTTCCCGTACTACACAACCTCACAGGTCGCAGGGCCAGGGAGTCCTGATTATCGTCAACTTTGCGCTGTGAGGCATTCTTTCTAACGGAACGGAGGGTCAACATGACCGGTAAGCAAATACGCCTCACAGCGCTTGCTTCATGCGCGGGTTGAGCGTCAAAGCTGGCTCCGGCGGAGCTAGAGCAGGCACTGGAACCCATCAGGAATACATTTAACTCGGCCGACTTCCCCGACCTACTGGTCGGGCTGGATCGCGCCGACGACGCGGCCGTCTACCGGCTGAACGATGAGCAGGCGATCATCAGCACGACCGATTTCTTTCCGCCGGTCGTCGATGATCCCTACGATTTTGGCGCGATAGCCGCTGCCAATGCCCTTTCCGATGTCTACGCCATGGGTGGACAGGTGCTCTTTGCGATCAACCTCGTCGCCTACCCCGACAATTTAGGGCCTGAGAATCTGCGCGAGATACTCAGAGGCGGCGCGGAAAAAGTAGCCGAAGCGGGCGCCGTCGTTGTAGGCGGGCACAGCGTCAATGACAAAGAGCCCAAATACGGCCTCGCCGTCACCGGCATCGTCCATCCCGATCGAATCAAGACCAAGGGCAGCGCCTTACCAGGTGAAATACTACTCCTGACAAAGCCGCTGGGCGTAGGCGTCATCACCACAGCGCTGAAACAGCAGAAGGCGTCTGCAGAGGATCTCGCCACGGCCGTCGCCAGCATGAAACAGCTCAACCGCCAAGCCGCGGAGGCAGCCCAGATCGCCTCCGCCTCGGCAGTGACCGACATCACCGGCTTCGGCCTGCTGGGCCATGCGCGGGAAATGGCCGTGCAGGCAGGCGTGAGCTTTCGCTTCCACCTGGATCGCCTACCCTGGCTGCCCGGAGCGATCGCCTACGGTGAGGCGGGCACATTCCCCGGCGGCATGGGCAATAACATGCGCTTTTTCGTCGAACACGTTCGCTTTGGCCCTGAAGTTACCCAATTGATGCAAGATATGCTGTTCACCCCTGAAACTTCTGGGGGCCTGCTGGTCAGCGTGCCCCCGGCCGGCGTCCCCGCCTATCTGGCCGCCTGTCCCACCGCCGTGGTTGTCGGCGAGGTCATCGAGGGACCGGGCATCATCCATGTCGCCTAATCGCGCAACGTGACCCTACGCAGGAAGGATAAGCAATGATTCGCACCGTACCAACCTCAGGCAACGAAGAGATTCTTCTATACCTGCGCACCTACTACTCACTCCTGCGCAGCTCGCGACCCGTTCAGATCAAGACCCTGGTTGAGGCACACAAGAGTATGCACTCAGCCCTGCATGTCAAGGCCAGCGATCCCGAGATTGACATGGCAGCCTTCATCTACTCGGTTCTGCGCATGCCGAACTGCCTGGACAGCATAGAGCTGGTCGTCATGGGCCAGTCGGAGCGCGTCTTCTGCGAGCACGGCTACTGCGACATCGAGCTGTGGCAGAGAGTCGACGCGCCAGGACGGCGCAGGCGAACTTTTTTCGACGGCCGTAACACGCTCGCCGTCTACATCGCCAGCCGCTCCGATATCGACGATATCGTGCCTATTCTCACCGCCTACCAGATTGAACGCGGAAAACTGCACCAACGCTTGGGCGCCCCGGCAGTGATCCAGCTCCTACGCAAGATACGCCAGGGTGATGGCGACCCCTCCTTTGCTGAACTGCAGCTTCTCTCCGACCTCACCGAAATCAATCCCGACGATCTCGGACGACTTAGTGAGATCTGGGGTGACGAAACGGCCGATCGTTTGCTGACAATTGCCGAAAAGGAACAGGAGATCGCCATTCGTTCGCTCGCCGGCTCCCTGGCCGATTACAAACGAGCGACACGCAGGTGGTGGCAGAATGTCGAACGCCACCAACCGGAGATAGACTTCACGGAACGCCCCATCTACTTCGTTTCCAGCAACACCCACAGCATGGCCAACCTCTTAAGCGGCTATGCACTCTCCCACGAGGCGCAGCTGCATGACTTCATCAATACATCAGGGTCAGAGGATCTGCACCGCGAATACCATGACATACGCGACAGCAACGTGCCCAGCAGCCTTGAGAACTACCTCTATTATGTGTTGAAGAAATACCAGGCGGAATTTCCAGAGTCACGCCAGAAACAGTTCGACCATGAACAATCCCTGGGCATTTCACGCGTGCGCAGCGGCCACGCCTTTGATATCGAAGTTCAGGTAGTTCAACTAGACCAGCTCGATCCGGAACGCATGGATCCGCGCTTGCAGATGCCCGGGCTCGAACAGCTGGCGCAGAGCCAGGCGCTGATCGTCAATATTGACTATCCCCTGGGCCTCGCCGCATACCAGGTGCTGACCGAGATCGCCCGCAATGTCGCCCACGTTCGCGGCGTCTACGTGATGGGCAAAGCAGCCACACTCAACGGCCGTGTTGGCGACGTCATGATCCCCGGCGTAATCCACGACGAGCATTCCCTCAACACCTATCTCTTCGACAACGACATCACCGCCGATTCAATCGCCTCCCATCTCAATTACGGGACAGTGCTGGACAATCAGAAAGCGATCACCGTGCCCGGCACCTTCCTGCAGAATGAAAGCTACATGTCTGTCTTCTACCGCGAAGGGTACACCGACCTGGAAATGGAAGCCGGTCCCTATCTAAGCGGCGTCTACGAGATGTCTCGCCCCACCCGCCATCCCTATAACGAAATAGTCAATCTCTACAACGCCACGTTCCCCATTGGCATCGTTCACTACGCCTCGGATACGCCGTTCAGCAAGGGGATGAACCTGGGAACGCAAAACCTATCCTACTTCGGCATCGACCCCACCTACGCATCGATGATTGCTACTTTGCGCACGATATTCGAACATGAACTGCAGCATGTCAACGCTCTGGTTGCTGATGAAGTGTAGAGTATTGTTGACTACGCGAAATAACTAAGGAAATACTATGAGCCACTACGCTGAACGCATTGAACTGGTACGCGGCGCTCTGTCAGACTGGCAGATTGACGGCCTGCAGGTCTCCAATATCCTGAACTGCCGCTGGCTGAGCGGATTCACCGGCTCCGCGGCTTCCCTGCTGATCACGGCCGATCATGCGATCCTGGCCACCGATTCCCGCTACTGGGAACAGGCGGCTGACCAAGCGCCTGACTATGAACTCTTCAAGCATTTACGCCGCCCGCAGGACACGGCACTGTTCATCAACTCTGTCGGCGTCAAAACGATCGGCATCGAGGCCAACCAGGTTACCCTGCAGCAGGCGGACGATCTCAACAAGATAGACGGCATCGTCTGGCGGCCTCTTGACCATCCGCTGGAACCGCTTCGCAAGAAGAAAACGGAGGAAGAGATCGCCATCACCCGCGCCGCCGCCGCCATCACCGATTCAGCCATGGCGCGAATGGCCCAATTTGTCGCCCCGGGCATCAGCGAACGAGAATTGGCCTGGAAGCTGGAAAGGCAGATGCGTGAAGACGGAGCCGAAGCGATGGCCTTTCCGCCAATCGTCGCCTTTGGGCCTAACAGCGCCCGGCCGCACCACGCCCCTGGCGAACGCCAACTGCAGATCGGTGAAATCCTGCTCGTTGATATGGGCGCCAGGCTCGATGGCTATCACAGCGACATGACGCGCACTTTTTTCTACGGCGATTCCCCCGACGGCCGTTTTGACGAGATCTACAGTGCTGTGCTTGCCGCCCAGACCAATGCGCTGGCTGGAATTCAGGCGTCCACAACCACCCGTGAAGCGCATGAAATTGCCGCCGCAGCCATTGCCGAGGCTGGATTTGGCGACTACTTCGGTCACGGACTTGGTCACGGCGTCGGCCTGGAAATACACGAAGCCCCCTTCATGTCCGCCACTCGCCCGCCTCAACCCCTGGGCAGAGGCTCATTGATCACCGTCGAGCCCGGCATCTATTTGCCCGGCTATGGCGGCGTGCGCATCGAAGACCTGGCCCTGGTAACAAACGAGGGCACGGTTGTTCTGAGCACGAGTCCCAAAGCGCCCTATTTGCCGCTCAGCTAGCCCGCCGCCCCATTTTGCGGTACGGGGCCAGAGCCCGCCGGCAGCGGTCGCACACGGCCGCGCATAGACGCCCACCCGTTTTCAAGCGCCTGGAGGGTTAAATTCCCGTTTAGGTGTTGTGAAGATTACATAAAATACCCCCTTAACCCTCCGCAAGGCCATTCTTAAGGTCCATGAGGCATGCTACACTGTAACCGTATAAGAGGGACAACAGTGCGTCAAACCGCGCGTTGGAACTATCCTTGGCGACGAGCAATCATCGCGCAAAGAAAGGTGGGATAAATGAAACGCTACATCCCCTTAGTGACGGTTCTATTAGGGATACTGCTGATGACGCAGATGCTGCAGCAGTATGACTCTGTTTCCGCTTTGGCCGGAACACCGACTATAGAATTCTTGGGTGAGGGTGGGAGCTTTACCGTTGATTCAGGCCGACACTTCATAGTCAAGCATAAGGGCCCCTTCTATTTTTCAACCGAAGCTGGCCCGACCTACAACGCGGAACCTGGACAACGCGTATGGGCCGCCTCAGTTGGCGCTCCCCGGGCTTACAACAATGATTGGGTGGATTATGGGTGGGTACCTGAAGACTGCAAGATCAGCTACACCACCATAGATGATGATCCGGATGACCGCATCAATATATTCTACGTTGACGGAGATGCGGTACATGACATGCCGCAGGGCATGGTCTCCGGCGGTCAATTCAGAACACCGAAGTCAGGCAGACTGAAACTGCATGCTGCCGACAGCATCGGCCTGTGGCTCAGTAAGTGCCAGGCTGAACAACCGACAGTCACACCAACGCCGGAAAACACGCCAACAGCCACACCGGAGTTTACAGCGACGCCGGGACCGTCCCCAACACCGGGACCCTCCAGTACGCCAGGCGTCCCCGAACCGACCAGCACCCAGGCCCCGCCAACGGTAACGCCCACCACTGGTCCACCGACGGTTACAGCGACAGCCACAAAGAAACCGCGGCTCCCTGCTTGCTTCCGCATCAACTTCGAAGTGAGCGGTGACGAAGCGCGAGAAGGCATCTATGAGGTACGCGAGGTCGGCGGCCGGCTTCTCTACACCTGGTACGCCCAGGAAGGATGGCAGGACAGCGGCTGGATCTACAATATCGACATCTCCTTTGAAGATGTCTACATCGAAGTATTCTACGTACCTGAGGATGGCCCGAAAATCAATATGCGCATCTTCAACCCATCGCCGGGCACGCCCTACGGCTGGCTCAGCCGCGGCATCTGCCACGCTCTGGAAGTAGGCTGGCCGGACGAAACCATCACGCCGACCCCTACCCCGGATGCCTACGACGGCTATAACGACGAGTATGACCTGGAAGAATTGGACCTGCAGCGCTTCATCTGGCCCGATGTCCAGCCGACCCCGTCAAGCACGCCGGCAAGTTCGCTGCGCGGCTGATCGTAACTAATCCAGCAACGGATGAAACAAGGCGCCAGGTGCACTTTGCACCTGGCGCTCTTTCTGTCCCTGAGCAGCGGAATCAGAGAGCTGTCGCAGGCCCAAGTTGGCGCACCATTGTCATCGCGTCGCCTTTGTCAGCAACTACTTGAAAGCCAAGCTGCCCGTAAAGGTTCTTCGCGTAATTGTCATTGCCAACATTGAGACTGATTCTTTGAACCCCATTGTCCCCAGCACAATCAAGAAGCCGCGCCAGCATCTTCTTCCCAATGCCCTGATGCCGATAGTCACTATGGACGGCAATGCCCAGTACAGGTGTGTCTTCATCCAAAAAACCGTTGCTGAAATTGCTGTCACTCCAGAATCTATACCAGGCTGCTCCGGCAGGAATCCCATCCACCACGGCAACGACGGCCGTATCACCATCTCTTTCTCCCCAACCGGCCATCTCTCTGGCTGAATCAGGATAGGCAAGCCCCACTTCAAGCGACGGTCTATCAGCACCCGCTCGCCAGAAAATCGCCTCATAGAGCATCTCGCGCAAGAATGACCGATCAGAGGGTAACGACGCTCTCAGACAAATCTCCATTTCTTCCCAATCTCCTTTGCTTCCCCACCCGCCCTGCATTATCGTCCGGCCGATTCAATCAAGGCCGGAAACCAGGCCATCATAGACCTGTTGAAAACGGGGCACAACGACGCGCCAATCATACGCCTCGGCAAACCGCATCCCTTCCTGCCCCAGATGCGCCCGCAGATGCGGGTCATCAAGCAGCTGCAAGGTCCGTTCCGCGAATGCGCTGGCCGTCTCACCCAGCAGGATCTGGCGCCCATCTTCAACTGGGAAACCCTCCACGCCAACCGGCGTACTCACCACCGCCCTACCCGCCGCCAGTGCCTCAATCAATTTCAGGCGTGTGCCACTGCCTACACGAAAAGGCATGACAGATACCTTGGCGCCGGCAAGGTACGGTTTTATCTCCGGCACCCAGCCCGTAACCGTGACGCCCGGCTTTGTTTCCAGGCCAGCCAGCCGCGCATGCGGCTTCTGTCCCACAATCGCCCACGTCGCCTCCGGCTTCTGCTCCTTGATCAACGGCCAGATATCCTCGGCGAACCAAAGCACTGCATCTACATTGGGCCGGTAATCCATTTTACCGCTGAAGACGACGTCAAATTGAAACCGCGCATCAGGCTGCCCTTCGTCCGCCGCCGCGCCGTAAGACGCGACGTCAATACTGTTGGGGATAGCGATGACTGCTCCCGCTGCCAGACCGGCCTGCCGCTGTAGAGCGCGGCGATCCGCTTCGCTGACGGCCGTCACCGCATCCACCCCGCTGCACGCCCACGCCTCATATGCCGCCAGCCGCCTGCTCTGCACCCGCGAATAGACCACCGCTGGCCATCGCTTCACGTTCTGCCGGTCAGCTGCCGCGGATCGCGACTGCAGCAGCGTCTCGGCATTGTGCGCATCATAGACGATAGGCAGCTGCGGCGCGAACTCTCGCAGCGTGGGGATCAAGCATGCCAGTTCAATCCCTTCAATCTGCGCAATATCAAACTGCTGCCGGGCCAGCATCGACTCAAGCGCCGCCGACAGGTCCGTTGAAAATAGGCGCAGCGCCATATCCGGCTGGCTGCTCGTCAGAATCTGCCACAGGCGGCGCTGCGTGGAGCGCTGCGGCGCCGGCACCGTCACAATCTCCGCGCACAGGCTTGTCAACTGCGGCGGCAGTTCATCCGGCCGATCACCATCAACTAGACTCAGCAGGCTGATCTCATGCTTCCCGGCCAGCCCGCGCAGGATGTGATAGTTGCGCAAGCTCGTTCCCTGGTGCGCCGGATACGGCAGCTGAGGTGTCATGAACAGTAGATGCATCATCAAACTCCCGAAAACTAGGCCGGTGCGCTCTACGAACCCTGCCGTGAGACCGCAGTATCCTGCCCCACGTACAGCGCCAGCGTCTGCTTCGCCGCCCGCTCCCAGGAGAACTGCTGCGCCTGCGCACGGCCGTTTGCTGTTGCCTGCTCACGAAAGGCCTCATCCTGCCTGACTTGGGCCAGCGTTTCCACCCACGCATCCTCATCTTCCAGATCGACGATCAGACCCTGCTCACCGACGATTTCCGGCAGTGAGCCGCGATCGCTGACCACCGCCGGACAGCCGCACAGCTGCGCCTCCAGCGCCGGCAGGCCGAATCCCTCATAGAGTGACGGCGTCACCAGCGCCCCTGCCGCGTGGTAAAGATGAAGCAGATCGTGGTCATCAACCGCGTCAAAATGAATTACGTACGGTTCAAGGGCCAGATCGCTTATCGTCTTGAACACATCCTCATACAGCCAGCCTTTGCGCCCCACCAACAGCAGCGGATCGCGGATACCTCGTTGGCCGCGCAGCCGCGCGTAAATGCGCAGCAGCATGGGCAGATTCTTCCGCGGCTCAATCGTGCCCACCGACAGGAAGAACCCCGGCGTCACGCCATAGCGCCGCAGCGTATTCTGCACCGCATCCTGCGCGACCGCCTGGCCGTACAGCGGGTTGGCGGCCAAATGCACGGCGGTCACTTTCTCAGGGTCAACCTTCAGGATATCGATCACGTCCTTGCGCGTCGCGTGGCTGTCCACCGATATCACATCAGCCGCATCCGCTGCCCACTGGATCTGATCCAGATAATAGCGCCTGCTCTCCTCCGTCAGCAGCTCCGGATAGAACACAAAGGTTAAATCATGAATTGTGATCACCCGCCGCCGCGCCCCGCTTTGCGGTGGGATGAAATCAGGGCTGTGCAGCACATCCAGTCCCATCGGCGCGAGTTCCGCCGACAATGTCCAGCGTTCATACCGGTGATGCGGCGGCGTCCATAAATTGCGCGTCTGCCATGATCCTGCCTGCGGAGGCAGGAAGCTGCGCCGCTCCTTGCGGCTCTGCAGGATAATGTACTCGTTCACCTGATCCAGCTCAGCCAGAAAAGGGAGCAGATTTAGCACATACTGGCTGATCCCACCCATCCGGTAGGTGGGCAGCCGGCAGTCGATTCCGATACGCATGCCCCGATTGTAAGGCCAGTTGATCGATTTGTCAGCTACGGTCGAGCCACGATTATGCCCCTCATACGTGACGGGCCAGGGGTTGCAGACATCGTTAACAGCTCCCTTGCAGCACTCGCATCATGACCCCGATATCGCTATAATGCGCTCGTCTGCCGTTGGTACGGCCGTCTTGATCACGTGTGAACTGATTTCTGCGCGCGCCGCAGGCGGCGAAGCGCAGCAGTGAAAAGGCGGTAAAGGAGAGCAGGATGCCAGACAAGACACAGATTGTGCAGCAGGTCGAAGCCGCCGAACTCTTGCAGCGAATGGAATGGATCGAAGAACAGCGGCGCAAATCCAGCAAACGCCTCAGCGAACTCGAACAGCGCCTGGAGCGCCAGGAGGGAGAAATCGCCCGCCGTGATGAGCGTATCCAGGAATTAGAACGTCAGCTCAGCACCGCCACACAGAATCTCGGCCGTCTCCCTGAGATTGATGACCGCATCACCCTTGTCCGCGAAGAGCTGTTCTTACAGGTAGCGGAGTACGACAAACGCCGCATTCAGGCTGAAAAGGAAATCGACCGGCTGCGCCGGGTTGAACACGAGAGCCTTTCCCGTGAAATCGCCGATACGCGTAAAGAGCTCCCCGCCATCGGCCGGCTGCAGCGCGATATGGAATTGAGGACTGCCGAAGAAGCGCGCCTAGCCAAACTTATCGCCGCTACGCAGACCCGCATCGACCCTATTCGCAACCAGGTCGCTGACTTCGAGCGCTCGGTGACCTTCCTGCAAGAAAAAGAGCAGCAGAACAGCCGCTCGATCGCCGATATCCAAACGGCCCTACTTGAGATTAGCAAACGTTGGGATCCGCTCAGCGCGCGCATCGACGTTCTGGCCAATACTCTCTCCAAATCAGAATCCTCCCGCCAGGATCTCATTGAGGCCCAGCTCGAACAGCGCGAGATCATCAAGAAATGGTCGGAGCAGATCCAGATCGGCGAGCATGAACGCAACAAGCAGCTGGAGAAATGGCGCTACCAGCTGGACGAACACAAGGACATCATGGACAAATATGCCCGCGACTGGGTTGGCTACGCAGACCAGTATAAGACGGCGGGTGAGACGCTGCAGAAGATGGACGAGTGGCAGAAGCAGCTGGAGCAGCAGCAGCGCCAGGCCGCAGAAACTTTGCGTATTGAACTAAACCGCATGCAGTCACGCTGGGACAGCTTCATCCAAAAGGATGAACAGAAATGGAAGAGCGCAGAAGTTGATGTCCAGCAGCGCTGGGACGCGGCGGCACGCGCTGACAAGCAGGTCGAAGAACAGATCCTTGAGCTTGAAGAACAGCTGCTGGCCATAGAAGATTCTCGAGACACAATCGCGCGCATACAAACGGCGCAGGCCGATGCCATCAAAAAGCTGCCCCGTATCTGGCTGGAGGAGATTGAGAAAGCCAAAGCACAGGATCCGAAACGGCGCCGCCAGCCAACCGTCATGCCAGTGAGAGAGGAGTAGCCCACCGCGGCTCTTGCCCGCTTCTGATCGAGCTGGCTCACCACCGATGGAAAAATCTTTGCACGTCATAGGCACCGCCGGACATGTCGATCACGGCAAGTCAACATTAGTCCAGGCGCTCACCGGAATCGATCCCGATCGCCTCGCCGAAGAAAAAGCGCGCGAGATGACCATTGATCTCGGCTTTGCCTGGCTGACGATTGGCGATCAGGAGATCGGCGTCGTTGATGTACCCGGTCATCGCGATTTCATCGAGAATATGCTGGCCGGCGTGGGCAGTATCGACCTGGCGATGTTGATCATCGCTGCCGACGAAGGCGTTATGCCGCAGACCACCGAACACCTGGCCATTCTTGATCTGCTGCAAATCGACGACGGCATCATTGTCCTCACCAAGACAGACCTGATCGACGATCCCGATTGGCTCGAGCTGGTCATACTCGACGTGAGCGAGGCGGTTGAAGGCACGATTCTCGCCGATGCGCCCATCGTCCCCGTTTCGGCCTATAGCGGAGAAGGCCTGCCGGATTTGAAGCTGCTGTTAGAAGAACGGCTGAGCGCTAAAGGTGCCCATCCTGACAACGGCCGTCCGCGCCTTTCTGTCGACCGCGTCTTCTCTCTATCCGGGTTCGGAACCGTCGTCACCGGCACCCTGACCGGGGGCTCGCTGTCCATCGGCGATCAAGTGGAAATCGTTCCCGGAAAACAAAAGGCACGGGTCCGTGGATTGCAGACGCACAAAACCAAGCTGCAGACCGCCTATCCCGGCAGCCGCGTCGCCATCAACCTCACCGGCATCGATCGCGATCAGGTCGAACGCGGTCAGGTTATCGCCGGACCCGGTACCGTCAGCGACACGATCATGCTTGATGCCTTCTACCACCACCTGCCCGATGCCGGCGATGCCCTCAAACACAACATGCAGGTCAAACTATTTGTCGGGTCCGCCGAGGTACTGGCGCGCACCCGCGTCTTGGGCCAAAAAGAGATTCTGCCCGGCGAGGACGGCTGGCTGCAGCTGGCGCTCAGCGAACCGATTGCCGCCGCGCGCGGCGATCGCTTCATTCTGCGACGGCCGTCTCCCCCGGCAACGCTGGGCGGCGGTGACATTCTAGACCCTCACCCCGGCCGCCGCCACCGCCGTTTTCGGACCGATATCGTAGACAGACTGCAAACCTTGGCTAAGGGCTCCCCTGAGGATCTGATCTATTTGACGCTCAACCGCCAGCAGCCGCTGCCGCCGAATGACCTGATCACGCTGTCCGGCCTTGACAACGACACTGCGCGACCACTCCTGGCCGGCATGATTGAGCGCGGAGCGCTGCGTGACATCGGTGGACTGATTATTACCGGGAGCGGCTGGCAGGCGCTGCACAAGCGAGCCCTGGCCAGTCTCGCCGGCTACCATGAGAGCAGCCCGCTGCGCTTGGGCATGCCGCGCGAAGAGCTTCGCAGCCGGCTCGCCCTCAAGCCGCAGATGTTCAACGCGCTTGTCGCCGAGAATGTTGAACAGGGCGCCATGATCGCGGAAGGTCCTTACCTACGCGCCGCCGATCACGAAATCCTCTTGTCACAGACGCAGGAAGCCCAGGTTGAGAGCTATTTGGCCGCCATGCGGCGCTCCGGCGTCAGCACCCCTTCAGTAAAAGAGTCTCAGCGAGTGTTGGGAGAGGATCTCTATTATGCCCTGATCGATCTCGGCCGTCTCGAGCAGCTAAACGCAGACGTCGTCTACGAACGTGATCAATACGCAGACATTGCGGCGAAGATCACCGGCTTCCTTCAAAGCAATGGTCAGATTGACGCCGCGCAGGCAAGAGACTTGCTGGGCACCAGCCGCAAGTATGCGATCGCGATCCTGGAGCATCTCGACGACATCAAGGTCACCAAGCGCGTCGACGATGCCCGCGTCCTGGCCTGAGCGATTCACACCCGAAACACTCCCTCACCTGTCTGCAGCGCACCTGATCGGGCGCAGATACTCCTGCCCGGTGTGAACTTTTTGATAAAACGACCCCCAATATCGCCCTAATACTTTACACATCGACTCGGTATGGAGTATATTATGTAAGCTGATTGTCTCGACATAATAAATCCAGAGGGGTCGGCGCAATGTACGGGCTCGATGTATTCACAGTAAGGAGGTACTGACATGCTGTTACTCAGAAACAGGTCTACCCGTTATTTTGGCGTTCTGGCGGCAAGCCTGCTGCTCACCGTTATCGCCTTGTTTGTTTTTTCTCCCACCGTCAGCGCAAGCGGTTACGCCTGCAGTAACTGGCAAGCCAATTACTGGAACAATCGTGATTTGCAAGGAAATCCAGCGGTGATGCGCTGCGACGAAGGCATCGACTTCGATTGGAAGGGTCTTTCGCCCGATCCGTCAATTAACGTTGACAATTTCTCGGCGCGCTGGATACGTACGTACCATTTCGCTGCCGGTACCTACCGCTTCTCGGCCACAATGGATGATGGCATGCGCGTCTATCTTGACGGCAAAGTGATCATTGATGACTGGCAAGAAGGAAATCTACGCACGAATGAAGTAGATATCAACCTTCACGCCGGGCCGCACAAGATGGTCGTTGAGTATTTTGAAAAAGGGGGCAACGCGGTCGCTGGATTCACCTGGCAGCAGCTGAGCGGGAAGCCAATGCCGCCGATGTATCCGCAGCCAAAACCGCCGATGTATCCGCAGCCAATGCCGCCGTCAGCGATGCCGCCGTCAGCGATGCCGCCGGCAAACGTCGATTACCCCGTCGCTGAGGTGAAAGCATCTTATCTCAACGTGCGCTCCGGACCTGGCGTTAGCAACAGCGTCGTCGGTGTACTGCAAAAGAACGAAGTCGTTTATATGGTCGGCCGTAGTTCGGGCGGAAAATGGATACTGGTCAAGAATGATCATGTGAATGGCTGGGTGAACAAGTACTATCTGCACACCACCTTCCCCTTCACCAGTCTGCCAGTTGTCGGCAGCGGCCAACCAATACCACCGCCGCCGCAGCAGCAATATGATGCGGTTGTCAACGCCTCATCACTCAATGTGCGCAGCGGACCTGGCGTTCAATACCGGGCGATTGCCGTGATACATGGCGGCACGGCCGTCGATGTCGTGGCTCAGAATCCCAATGGCTGGGTCCAGATTGTAGTCCCCGGCGCTGTCAACGGCTGGGTGAACGGCGCCTATCTGACCTTCAGATAGCGCTGCATAACGGGCAAGATTCGATGCGCTGAGACGCCCGTGGAATCGCGCCGGATGATACGTATCCCAGGGACCTGCACGTAGCAGGTCCCTGGGTTTTTGCGTCCTGAGTTCATGCGGGCATGGAGCGCACGCCGTTGACCGCCGTGGCCTGGCCGCAGCCTCTTTCAGCTTGCGGTCAACGCATCCGTTCCGCGGCGCTTGCCGGTAGTGACATTTGTCATTACCATAGACGTGATTAATCACTTTACAGGGGACAGGCTGCAGAGTACAGTTTGTACCCGGAGAGTTCAATCAATTCCTAGGGTGGAGCAGACAGCATATGTACAAGACGATATTGGTACCACTGGATGGCTCAGAACGCGCAGAAGCAATTCTTCCACACGTAGAAGAAATGGCGGCCCACTACGGCTCCTCCGTTGTGTTTGTGCGTGTCTTTCAAATCCCGCACATGACGCCGGCCATGCCCGTTTCCGCGGAGGAATACGACGCGCTGCCCCAGCTGACACGCGAAGAACTGCAGGCGTATGTCGTCGACACGCAAAACTACCTGCGCCGAGTGACCAAACGGCTCGCCGACCGCGGTATCGCGGCCCGTTATCGCGTGGAGTACGGACCCATCGCGGCATCCATCCTGAATACGGCCGTCGAAGAAGGCGCCGATCTAATTGCCATGGCCAGCCACGGCTCCAGCGGGCTCGAAGGCGTCTACTACGGCAGCGTCGCCGCCGGCGTCCTGCAGCGCGTCGACAGGCCGCTGCTCATCGTCCGCGCCTACGACTCCGAGTGATCCTGGGCGGCTTCACCTGATCGCGACCAGCGGCTCAATACAGGAACCACCGGCGTCCCTATCGGGGATGCCGGCGGTTCCCACCTGCCCGTCTGAGACATCAGCCGACCGCATGAGGACCCGTATTCGGAGACTCAGCCAATCAGCTTGCTGATAGATCAATCCTCTTGCGGCCGTACCCCTGTGCCTCCGGAAAGCAGCGTATCAACCCACACTGCGGCATCCTGATCACCAGGCAGCTGAACGTCAGCCAGCGCTTCCAGGATTGCATCTCGCGCCTCTTCCACAGGTACCCCATTCGCTTCAACGACTTCACCCAACGTCTGGCCTTCAGCCAACGCTTCATTGAGCGCCTCACTGCTCAAACCGGTCAAATCACTGACCACGGCAGCCGCCGCTCCGAATCCGCCAAATCCGCGTTCAGGGGCTTCGCCAGTTTTCGTCTCCAACAGGCGAATGATCATGCCGGATGACGCGCGTTCGATGAACGCGCTCAGCGGGCTCTCGCCGCTCTGCGCTATCTCAGCCTGCCGCGTCTCAAAGGCGGCAGGATCACCGCCCAATCCAGACCCGGGACCGCCGCCGCCACCCGGTCTGCCGCCGGGCAGGCCGCCGGGGCGAAGCCCGCCGCCGCCTTCTGCCGCCTGACCTTCCTGGCCGCTGTTTCGGCCGAGAGCGATCGCGCCTTCTTCAATCATTGTCTGCAGCTTCTCTTCGCTGAGCGCCATGGCGGCGATTGCCGCAATCTGTTCACCGTTCATACCATCTTGGATCTGTTTAACCACCGCCGCGACCTCGGCATCCGCCGCATTACCATTCCGCATCAAGCTTTGTAGAACGCGCCAGTATGGGAGTAGCGCCTCTGCCTGCTCGGTCGTCACAGCCAGATTTGTGTCTTCCAGCTGCATAATCCCAAAGGCGAGCTGCGCCTCCAACGGCAGCGCCCCGCTGAAATCAGTGGTCAACGCCGCACCGCTGCTGGCGGCAGCCGCAATCGCCGCCGTCGGATTGATCCCGCTGCCCTGCCCCGCGGCCGCATCACCAGCGGCTGTCCCGGCGCCGCAGGCCGTCAGAGCAGTAGAAAGAACCAAAATCACCATCAAGACAACTGTCCATCTCTTCATCTTTTTCACCTGTTACCTGTATATTCCATGCATGTCTCTGCCGCATATAGCCTGCGCCATCAGTGAAATGCTTGGTCGCGTTTACTCATAGCGCAGCGCTTCGATTGGATCCAGCTGCGCCGCCTTATTCGCCGGAAAATAGCCAAAGAACACGCCAATCAAGGCTGCCGACCCAAAGGCCAGCAGGATCGAACTGGGCACAATCACAGTCGGCATTCCGCCCGTACGGCCGAAGAGTACAGCCCCGCCTACACCCAGGACGACGCCAATGATCCCGCCGACGAGACTCAACATCACCGCTTCCGTCAAGAACTGCAGGCGGATATCATTCGGCGTTGCGCCCACAGATTGGCGGATTCCAATCTCTCGCGTCCGTTCGGTCACGCTGACCAGCATAATGTTCATGATCCCAATGCCGCCAACGATGAGCGACACACCGGCCACCCAGGCCAGCAGGTTGCGAAATGCCTCGGTCGTGGCCGCCTGCGTGTCAACAATGCTCTGCTGGGTCTGAATGGTGAACGGCAGTTCACTCACCGCGACATCTTTGCTGGCGGCCAGTTTCAATTGGATCTGCTCCATGACCCGCTCCATGTCCGCTTCTTCGTCAATCTGCGCGTAGATCAGGCGCACTCGGTCACCCAGGAATCTCGAAAACTGTGACGGGATGAACTTGTCGAAGACAAGTTGAATCGGCACATACATCTGCGAATCAAAATCGGTATTGCCCACGGTTCCCTTTTCATCGGCGACGCCAATGATGCTCAGCTTGGTACTGCCGGCGCTGAGTGCCTTGCCGATTGGATCGACGTCGCCAAACAGATCAGCCGCCAGGGCGGCGCCAAGCACGACGACTTTTGCGCCCCTCTCGACTTCCTGCTCATTGAAGAAACGGCCGTCGGCGATAGGCACGGCGCGAACGGACGGAAAATCGGCCGTCGTGCCTACGATAGTCACATCAGTCAGCGTGGTGCCGTCCGCCTTGACCGTATCCGACGCCGGCTGTTCCACCACCGTCCCCAGAACCCCGCTGACGCTTTGCACAACAGCCGTATCATCATAGACCAACTGCGGCCCGCTGCTGCCGCCGCCACCCGGCGCGCCGCGACCAAAAGAAGCCTGCACAAACACCAGGTTTGCCCCCAGCCCCTCGATCCGTTCGGCGATCTGCGCCTCCGTACCTGCGCTGATCGAGATCATAATAATCACCGCAGCAACCCCGATAATGATACCCAGCATCGTCAGCAACGAACGCACCTTGTTCCTGACAATACCTTCCCAGGATATGCGCAGGATTTCCAGCGGGCTGATCATGCCGCCGGCGTCCGCTAGAGATAGTTCAGCCGCAGCGCCAGGCGCCGGTGCTTCATGTTCCACGCTAGCTGCCATATCCAAGCCTCCCATCCGATGCTATCTTGCCGTCAAGCAGCACCACGGTGCGCTCTGTTTGGCCGGCGATATCATCTTCATGGGTCACCACAACGATCGTGCGCCCCCGCCTATGCAGCCCGTGCAGTACCGCCATGATTTCATCGCCCGTCTTGGTGTCCAGGTTTCCCGTCGGCTCATCCGCCAGGAGCAGCGCCGGGTTATTGACCAGCGCTCTGGCAATGGCAACCCGCTGTTTCTGCCCGCCCGACAGCTCGTTTGGTTCATGGTGCGCGCGGTCGGCCAGGCCGACCGCTTCCAAAGAATCCATGGCGATCTCCTCCCGCTCCTTTTGCGACAGCCTCTTATCTCGTTTGTAAACCAGGGGCAGCATCACATTACGCAGCGCGCTCGTTCGCGGCAGCAGATTGAAAGATTGGAAGACAAATCCGATCCGGCGGTTGCGGATCACCGCCAGCTGCACTTTACTTTGTTCACTGACCGCTTCACCAGCCAGCACGTAATGGCCCGCTGTCGGCCGGTCCAGGCACCCCAAAATATTCATAAGCGTGCTCTTTCCCGATCCGGACGGGCCCATGATCGCCACCAGTTCACCCGCGTTGATAGTGAGATCAACGCCATCGAGCGCTCTCACCTGGATATCGCCGATACCGTAATACTTGCGCAGATCGAATATCTCAATCAGCGGTCCGCTTTTCGTTGGCTGATCCATAAGCTAGTTCGTCTCCACAAGGCCGGTGGTAACCGTATCGCCCTGCGCCAATCCGCTGATAATCTCGGCGAATGAGAAGTCCATCAGACCAACCTCGACAAATCGCAGTTCCGGCTCGCCGCTCTCACCAATAACGAACACCGCGTATTCACCCGGAGAAACCTCGCGTACCGCTTCCACCGGCACCAGCAGCGCATTCTGGGTGCGTCCACCAATCACCTCGACTGACGCGTTCAGCCCGACAGGCAGCGTCTGCGGTTTAGAGAAGGAGCTTTCGTCAAGCAGTACTAGCGCGCGTACCGTAGAAACGCCGTTGACCGCACTCAACATCGGATCCACCGTGGTCACATGCCCGCTAAAGATATCATCCGGCAGCGCATCAAAGATCACTTCTACCTCGTAACCAACCCCAACCTTGTCGAGGTCCGTCTCGTCGAGATAGACCTCGACAAGCGGTTGGCTGAGATCGGCCAGGGTGATCAACTGCCCGCTGCCAACGATTTCGCCAGGACTGTCAGAAACAGCCATCACTGTACCGTCCACAGTGGCCCTGAGTTCCGTATCCGCCAGGGCTTGTTTCGCCGCTTCCAGCGACAGCTGCGCCTGCGTTACCCCGATCTTCTCATCCAACTCTTTGTTGAGCAGCGCCTGCTGGTGAGCCAGCTCCGCCTGTCGCACGGCCGTTCCCGCCGCTGAGATCTCATCAGCAGTCGGCCCTTCCTGCGCTGCCTGGAGCGCTAGCTCCGCGTTGAGCACATTGCCCTGTGCGCTGGTAGATCCGCTGCGATTCGTGCTGGCTACCGCCGAGCTGTAATTCGCCTGGGCGATCGCCAGGTTGTCAGTCGCTCGCTGCAAAGCGTTGTCGGCAGAGGCGCGCTCGTTCTCAATCACATCACTGTAGGGTTGGCCGGTGCAGTTGGGAAACTGCTCGCCAGTCCGGCAAGAAGGATCATCAACAAATAGCTCCCATTCCCGGCCGGGATCGTAGGCAATCCTGACCGCGTCCTCAGCCTCCGCCAAAGCGCGTTCCGCCTGCGCCAGGTCGATCTGCTTCACCGAGATATTGCTACTGGAAGAGGACTCCTGCCCGAGGGCGGCGCTGTAGCCGGCCGTCGCCGCATCGAGACTCGCCTGCGCTTTGACGATTTCATCTTCATCGGGCGTCCAATTCAGCAGATCCTCCAGTGCTTTCTGAGCTTGATCCAGCGACAGTTGTGCCTGCTCCACGCTTAGATCATCAAAGCTCACCCCCGCTTCCGTTGCCGAGGCATCGGTCTGCATAATCGCCTGCGCCAGCTGCAGCTCCGCCGAGGCAACCTGCTGCTGAGCACTCGTATCCTCAAGCCGCGCCAGGACATCGCCGGCCAAAACCTCATCGCCCACCTGCACCAGAAGCTCCTCCAGCACGCCCCCGCTCTTGAAGCCGACAACGATCTGCTTGGCCGGCACAACTGTTCCGGCGCCGGTCGCTGAAATCGTAATATCACCCTGGCGCACCGGGGCCGTTTGCAGCGCCCCATCTTCTTCCGCCTCGCTGCCGCTGACAGCCGTCGTCAATGACGCCGGCAGCGAAGAACAAGCACTCATCAACAGGCCCGTCAGAGCCAGCACCAGCAGCGCAAGCAAGAACACTCTACGTCCACGCATCTATCTCCTCCAGTCTCATATCCCGCCAAGTATAGGCACAACTTGTTTAGAAAATGTGAAGAAGAGGTATTGATCTGATGAAGGAAACCTCGCTTTCAAACGGCCGTACAGAACCTGTACTATTCGCGGCCCGCTCTTCGCAGCCGCGGGCGCGGTTGCGGCGCGATGCACGCACGCTCGCCTTGACCACAGCTGTCAGGATGCTGCCCGTGAACGCTTGTGCTATGCTTCACAGTGGCTGGCTGCAGCTGAACTATCTGGCGAGGACAAACTGTCAATGAAAGCGTGGCGAAATTTCTGGCGCAAAGAGTATGAATCCGCCGGGTGGCGGTTCTTAATCGTCTGGGTGATTCTGACCAATATCGGCTTCTTTGCCGGGCTGGCGATCGGCCGTTTCTTTGCCCGCCTCTTTGCCACCGAATCACCCACATCCATTGAGTTGATCAGCGAGGCCCTGATCATCGGCGCCGCTTTCGCCACATTGATCGGCGTTCTACAGGGAATCCTCTTACAGCGGCACGACGTCCCCCGCGAGCCATGGACCCTGGCCACCGGCTTCGGCTGGATAGCGGGCACCCTGGTCGCCGGGCTGCTCCTTTTCCAGATCAACCCGCAGACCGATACGGCCGACTTCTTCACCTGGGTTGTCCCCGTAGGCTTCATCGCCGGCGCAGTCGTCGGCATCCCCCAATGGCTCGTCCTGCGCCGCACCGTCGACACCATCGGCTGGTGGTGGATCCTCATCAGCGCCTTCGCCTGGGGCATCTTTCTCCCGGGGATCATCAGCGGTGCTGCGCTCGCCTATTTCCTGCCCGAACAAGATCTCAGACGCAAGAAGCGCAAGAAGAAACAATAAGAGTGAGGCTTCCGCAGTTCCCACAACGTCATCACTGCTCTGGCGCGCCAAAACAAAAAGCGGAACGCGGCGCAGGCCGCATTCCGCATCAAGAGCCCAGAACCCCGAACTCAATTCACGCGTTCAAAAATCCCCGCCGCGCCCATGCCGCCGCCGATGCACATCGTCACCATGCCCAGCGAAAGGTCACCGCGCACCATCTCATGCATCAGCTGCACCGTCAGCTTGGCGCCCGTGCAGCCCAAGGGATGGCCAAGCGCGATTGCACCACCGTTTGGATTCGTCTTCTCTTCATCCAAACCCAGCGCACGTATGACCGCCAATGATTGGGCGGCGAACGCCTCATTCAACTCAATGACGTCGATATCTTCCAGGCTCACACCGCTGCGGCTCAATACCCGCGGCACCGCCGCGATCGGGCCGATGCCCATCACTTCCGGCCGTACCCCGGCGACATTGAACCCGACGAAGCGCAGGATCGGCGTCAAGCCCATCGCCTCCGCTTTGCCGCGCTCCATGACCAGCACCGCTGCCGCGCCATCACTCAAGGGCGAGGAATTGCCGGCCGTCACGCTGCCGCCCTGCTTGAACACCGGTCTCAGCTTGGCCAGCGCCTCAAGTGTCGTATCCTCTCGCACATGTTCATCCGTATCAAAGAGGATCGTCTCGCTGATGCGCTCTCCATTCAGACCCACGCGCGCCTCTTCGATTTCTATGGGCACAATTTCTTCCACAAAACGGCCGTCAGCCTGGGCGACCATCGCCCGCTGGTGGCTGCGCAGGGCGAATTCATCCTGCGCCTGGCGGCTGACCTCATATTCATCAGCCACATTTTCGGCCGTCAAGCCCATCCCCATGTAGGCCTCAGGCATCGCTTCCACCATCTGCGGATTAGGATTAATCCGGAAACCGGTCATCGGCACCATGCTCATCGTCTCCGCACCGCCGGCCACGATCACATCCGCGCCATTAGCGATGATCCGCTCCGCCGCCATGGCGATCGTCTGCAAGCCGCTTGAGCAGAAACGATTGACCGTCATCGCCGGTACATCAACCGGCAGCCCGGCCCGCAGCGCGATCAAGCGCGCGAAATTGAGCCCCTGCGCTCCTTCCGGCATAGCGCAGCCAACAATGACATCATCGATCTCGGCCGGATCCAATCCCTCAGCCTTTCTCAGAACATCAACGATGGCCGCCGCAGCCATCTCATCCGAGCGCCAATTGCGCGTCGTGCCACGTTTCGATTTACCAACTGCGGTTCGAGAGCCCGCCACAATTACTGCTTCACGCGTCATATCAAATCTCCCATTAGTTCCGCAAAGGCTTGCCGGTCTGCAGCATATGCATCATACGTTCAATCGTTTTCTGCTCACCGAGGAGTGAAAGGAATGCTTCCCGTTCCAGATCTAGAATCACCCAAGGATCGACCCATGCGGCCGCGCTGCTGTCGCCGCCGCACAGGATATAGGCGATCTTGCGCGCGATAAGCCCGTCATGCTCGCTGGCGTAGCCGCCCCACTGCAGGCTCTGAACGCCCAGCAGCAGCGCGTAATACGCGTCTCTGCCCGCGGCGTAGATTTTCTCCACTTCCGGTGGTCGCGCGCCGCTGGCCACAAGCTGCAAAGCGCGCTGCTTCGCCGCATAGAGCAGATGGTCGCTGTTCATTTCGATAAGCGATTCTTTGGCCAGGTAATCCATATCCTTCGCTTCCCAGGCGCTGGTCGCCACTTTGGCCAGCGCGATCTGCTCAAAAGTCTCCTGCATGACGGGCAGGACATCAGCATTCGGCGTCTTCATCACCGGGTTCACCTTGCGCCGCAGCAGTTCCTTACAGCCGCCGCCCGCCGGGACCACGCCGACGCCAAATTCCACCTGCCCGATATACGTCTCATGTGCAGCCATCGTTTCCCAGCCGGTCATCGCGTATTCCGCGCCGCCGCCCAAAGCCATCTGGTGCACGGCCGTTACCACCGGTTTAGGCGCGTGTCGCAGCTCGAAGGTCGCTTCCTGCAGGCTCTTGATCATGTTATCAAGCGTATCCCACATCCCCTGCTGCGCCGCCATCGCCACGGCGAACAGGTTGGCGCCTACGCAGAAGTTCGGGCCATCATTACCAATCACCAGGGTATCAAAATCAGTGTCCAGGCGCGCCAGCGCCAGATGCGACATATCGATGATATCCTGGTCAATCGCATTCATCTTGGCGTGAAACTCAAGCAGCGCCACGCCATCCCCCATATCACGCAGGCTGGCGCTCAGATTCTTTTCCACCTCGTCCAGCCCGCTCAACAGGACGACCTTCCCATCAATCGCCCGCGCTTCATAGGCGGCGCTGTTGAAGTCATAGACGCTGCCGTTGCTGTAGAAACTCTCGTTACCCGCAGCCAGCATCTCCTTCACCCAATCGGCCACTTCCAGGCCCGCCTCCTCCATCTTCTCGACCGTCTCCGCCACGCCGAGCATGTCCCACATCTCAAAGGGACCCGCTTCGTGGCCAAAACCCCAGCGCATCGCGTCATCAACGTCGCTCAGACTGTAAGCGACTTGCGGCGCCACGTAGGCGGCATAGCTGAAACCGAAGTAAAGCAGATCCCGCACATAATTCGCCGCCCGGTCATCAAACGCCAGAAGTTTAGCCACGCGCGCGCCAAGATCTTCAATCTTACGCACCGCGCCAACCGACTCAAAGCGCACCTTGGGCGACGCCTCGTGCTCCATCGTTTCCGGATTCAGCGTCCAGAATTCCCGTTTACCGTCCACGAAGGTCTTCTTGTAGAAACCCTGGCCGCTCTTATTACCCAGCCAGCCGTTGTCCAGCATCTGCGCCATCACCGCGCCCGTCTTCTCCGGCTGCAGCATTTCGCGATAAGGATCGTCCTCGATGGCTGGATAGAGGTTGCCGTTCACGTGGGCCATGACGTCCAATCCAACCAGATCCATCAGCCGGAATGTCGCCGTCTTGGGACGGCCGATCGTCGGCCCCGTGATCGCATCAACCTCCGGAATCGAATACCCCTGCTCAAAGGCGCGCTCGATGCCATAGGAAGCAGCCACCGAAAAGAAACGATTGCCAATGAAATTCGGCGTATCTTTACAGACGACCACGCCCTTGCCCAGCACGTCGCGGCCGAATTCGACCATAAACGCCGTCACGGCCGGATCGGTGTCCGGCGTCGGAATGATCTCCAATAGATTCAAGTATCGTGGCGGATTGAAGAAATGCGTCCCCAGGAAATGCTCCTTGAAATTCTGCGAACGCCCCTCGCTGATCTGGTGAATCGGGATACCCGACGTATTGGAAGAGATGATCGTCTCCGGCTTGCACGTCTCTTCCAGGCGTTTCATCAACGCCTGCTTCAAATCCAGGCGCTCGATAATCACCTCAACTACCCAATCAGCATCAGCCACCAGGTCAAAATCATCATCCATATTACCGATCGTGATTAACTCCGCGCGATCCTTATTGGCTAGGT
Source organism: uncultured Chloroflexia bacterium (assembly GCA_963767495.1). Classification (GTDB taxonomy): domain Bacteria; phylum Chloroflexota; class Anaerolineae; order Promineifilales; family Promineifilaceae; genus JAACFF01. The sequence goes on along the minus strand of CAVYDY010000001.1, from coordinate 3,046,390 downwards.
TCGCCGGTTTCGCCTTCACCATGCGATCATAGAGACTGTTGACCAGCCGGTTGCGCGCCGCCGGATCATCCTTCTCTGCGTCGCTCAAATTCGGCGTAGCGATATCCAGCAGCACCACCGGTATGCCGATATTGGCCAGATGAGCAGCGATTCCGCCCCCCATCGTCCCCGCGCCGATCACTGCGACCTTGTCAATGCGATATGTCATGTGTCTGCTCCTACTTCAACTCTCTTCTGCTGTATCCCAATATACTGCGTGCCACAATCAGCTGGTTAATCTGCCGTGTGCCCTCATAGATATCATTGATCTTGGCGTCGCGCATCCACTTCTCGACGAGCAGATCGCGCGTGTAGCCAAGCGGTCCTAACAGCTCGACCGCCTTTTGCGTTATCCAGGTCACAGCTTCGCCGGCCCGGTATTTACACATACTCGACTCCAGCCGGTTGCTCTCGCCATAGGCCATCAATGAGACCGCGCGCAGGGTCAACAGCCACGCCCCTTTGTGACGCGCCTCCATCTCCATCAGATCGCGCTCCACGGTCGTCATCTCGTGAACCGGCTTTGTATAGTCCACAACAACACCTTCTTCAGCGAGGCGTTCAGTCGTGAACTCAAGCGCGGCGCGGGCAATACCCACGGCGCTCGCCGCTACAGCGGGCCGTGACGAGTCAAAGGTCTTCATCGCACCTTTGAAGCCACGGACGGTCCCTTCACGCTGCACATCAGTTTTGCCCAGCAGGTTGTCGAACGGGATGCGCACATTATCGAAATGCAGAGAAACCGTGTCGCTGGCGCGGATGCCCAGCTTATGCTCCTGCTTGGCAATCGAGACGCCCGGCGTATTCCCTTCAACGACAAACGACTTGATACCAGCGCGGCCGGCAGAGGGATCGATGGTCGCCCAGACGACGCACAGACCATCCGACTCTTCCAGGGCCAGCTTGCCGCTGGTGATAAAAATCTTCTCGCCGTTCAGAACCCACTCGTTGCTTGCCTCGTCCAACACGGCCGTTGTGCGCATCGAGCTGTTGTCTGATCCAGCGTCCGGCTCTGTGATCGCCATCGCGCCCCATTTCGGTTCCCCTTCCGTGAACTTCTTCAGGAAGCGGATGCGCTGTTCCGGCGTCCCTGCCGAATCCACCGCCGCGCCGCCCAGCATCGGATGTGGCAGGCAGAGATACTGCCCCGCATCACCCCAGCTCAACTGCTCAATCATCACAATCAGCGCCAGAGTAGAATAATCCGGCCCCTTGCGCTCCGTGGCAGCCGGCCCGCTGCTGCCATTGCTGCCAGTCGGCTTCTCCAGGCTTTTCAGCGCCCGTTTGACCATCTCCTGCGTAAACGGCCAGGTCATCGTCACAAACGCCGTCGGCCGGCTGTGCTCATTCTCATCCAGGTCGCGCGAAAACGGCCGCATCGCCTGTTTAGCGACCATATCAATCAACTGCGATTGGTTCTGGATAAATGGTGGTAGTTCAAAACTTATCATCAGGTTGCTCCCCTCAAGTTAAACAATCGCCAGGCCGTCAAACGACGCGAATCCGCGGGCATTTCTCAGCCACAGTTCCACCGGATACTCACGAATATACCCATAACCGCCGAGAACCTGCACCGCACGATCAGCGACCGCCAGCACCATGCGATCCACATGATGCTTCATCACCGTCGCCTCCTTCAGCGCATCTTCCCCTTGATCCAGCTTCCACGCCGCTTCCCACACCATCAGCCGGGCTTCATCCACATCAGTGGCCATATCAGCCAGCATGAAAGCGATGCTCTGCCGGTGCGCGATTGGCTCGCCAAACTGCACGCGCTGCTTGGCATAGGCGAGCGCATATTCGTAGGCTGCCCGCGCCACGCCAACTGCCGCCGCACCCAGGGCGACCCGGCTGTGCGTCAGCAGTGCGCTGAAGTCGATGCCTACGTCACCACCCAGCTTATTCGCCGCCGGAACACGCACATCAGAAAGGGTAACCGTATACGTCGGCAGCCCTTGAATGCCCATCAGCTTGTCACGAACGCCCACCTGAAGGCCCTCACAGTCGGCCGCAACCAGGAACGCCTGTGTCTGACCCGCTTCATTCGCGTAAACTAGGAACAGTTCCGCCTGATTGGCCAGCGGCACAACGCTCTTGGTACCGTTCAGCACGAACATTTCCCCATCACGCACGGCCGTTGTGCCTAATTTATAGGGATTGAACTGCACCACCGGTTCAGTCAGAGCCGCGGAAAAGTGCGGCGCCCGCTCGTCGGCGAAAAGTGGCAGATACGCCTCCTTCTGCGTCTCCGTGCCGGCCAGCATCAGTGGAATCGCCACCAGGTTAGGCGCCATCAGATTCAAAGAAATCGCCAGGTCTCCCCAGGCGAACGCCTCCGTCGCAACCGCACCGGTCACCGCCGAATACTCGCCAAATCCACCGTATGCTTCCGGAATACTGGTTGGAAGCACGCCAATCTCCCACCCTGCCTGCACAACGTCAGCCGGTATCTCGCCATCCTCTTCGGCATCGCGGAACACCTTGCGCACGCGTTCATTTGCATAGCGCGCAATCGCCTCCGTCAGCATCTGCTGCTCTTCATCCAATCGGAAATCTAACATTTATTACCCCCATACTAAACAAATCAGACCTTGCTGTGAAAATCAGACGCCGCGAACAATACGATCCGTCATTCTTGCCACCCGAGAAATCTCGCGCACATCATGAACGCGCACGATATCAGCGCCACGGTCGATGCCGATGCTCACGGCGGCGGCCGTTCCTTCCACCCGTTCCTGAGGTGGCAGATCCAATGTATAACCAATAAATGACTTTCTTGAAGGTCCCAACAGGACTGGATAGCCCAGCGCCTTGATCTGATTCAGCTCATCGATCAGCTGGCAGTTCTGGCTGATCGACTTGCCAAAGCCAATGCCCGGATCGAGAATAATCTGCTCTTTCTCAACCCCGGCCGCCAGGGCGATATCGACGCTGCGCAGCAGTTCACGCGCCACATCTAGAATTAGATCGTCATAGGCCACGCCGACATAGCGCCCGCCAAGACGTTCCTCCTGGGCGACATCCTTCGGCTTGCTGCGATTGTGCATAATCACAACCGGGCAGCCGCGCTGTGCCACAAGTCCGGCCATCTCCTCATCCATGAGCAGTCCCCAGACGTCATTCACCCAATCAGCCCCCACATCCAGCGCCGCTTCGGCCACAACGGAGCGATACGTATCGATTGATATGGGAACACCCACTTCGCGGCGAATGGCGCTGATTGCCGGGACCACCCGGCGCAGTTCCTCTTCCAGGCTCACCGGCGTACTGCCCGGCCGCGTGCTTTCACCACCCACATCCAGAATATCCGCCCCCTGCGCCACAAATAGTTCCGCCTGTGCCACCACAGCCGTTAACCAATCAGCTTCATCGAAGATGCCATCCCCGGAAAAACTATCCGGCGTGACATTCATGATGCCCATAACGAACGTGCGGCTGCCCCAATCAAACATCAGTCCGAGTTTTCCTCACCATCACTATCGCCAGCCTGCAGGCCATCGAGGAAAATACCCGTCAATTCCTCTCCCCAACGCTGCGGCGACAGACCATTATCTTCCTGGCCGTACTGCCCCATCTCATAAAGCGCCGCGAACCCCATAATCGTCGCGCTGATCGCCTTGGCCGCCAGAGCCGGGTCCACCGGCCGCATAACGCCCGCATCAATCAATGTCTGGAACCTCTGCGCCGTGCCATCGATAATCTGCTGCAGCGCTTCCTGGATGAAAACACGGTGCACATCAGGGCTCAGGCGCGCCTCGTAGAGAAACAACATCAGCAGCCGGCGCTCCCGGCCGCTGCGCAGCCGTGCCGTCAGCAGTTCCGCCATCATGTCATGTAGATTTTCAACTTCAATATGGGCGATTTCGTCACTAATTGTGTCGGCGAAAGATTGGGCGACCGCATCGAGGATTTCGCTCTTGCTGCCAAAATAGTTGTAGAGAGTCCCCTCTGCGACATCAGCCATATCGGCGATATCACGCGTTGTTGCCCGCTCATATCCCTTCTGGCTGAATACAATCTCGGCCGCCTCAAGGATCTGCGCCTGCCGCGCCGCAATGCGCCGCTGCCGCCTATCCCCATTGCCAGACTCCCGGTTGTCCACCGAATGATTACCTTGCAAACTTGCCACCCCGCAGCTCTGCAGCGTTGTCGATCAGGATAATGAGCGCTCCCTCAATTATTGAGTGATTACTCAATACTGCCACAAATGACGCACTGTGTCAAGTATTTGAACGGCACTAATGGGAAGTTACAGCCGTGAACTCCTTTTCGCGCCCCGGCAGGGACTGCCAGGCGGTTGCTACTTGACAGGGAACACGCTTTAAGGAAACATCTGTCGACAAGAATACGCTGGGAGGCATCACATGAATAAGCTGGCGCTGCTGCTCATAGACGTTCAAAAGGGGCTGGACGACCCTTCTCTGGGAACCCGCAACAATCCGCATGCCGAATCAAATATCGCCCTGCTGCTTGCCGCCTGGCGCAGACGCGGCCTGCCGGTGATCCATGTCCGGCACAATTCAACCGAACCGGACTCCCCCCTCCGCCCCGAGCTGCCGGGCAATGCATTCAAAGAAGAAGCACGGCCGTTGCCCGCAGAACAGCAGTTCAGCAAATCCGTCAACAGCGCCTTCATCGGCACCGGGCTAGAGGAGCACCTGCACCAGGAGGCCATTTCATCCCTGGTAGTCGCCGGCCTGACCAGCGATCACTGCGTCTCAACAACAACGCGCATGGCCGAAAATCTTGGCTTCGAGGTAACGCTGGTCTCCGACGCCACGGCCGCATTCGAGCGAACCGGCCACGACGGCACACATTATACGGCCGACGAGATGCACCGTATCAGCTTGGCCAGCCTGAACGGCGAATTCTGCACGATTCGCTCCACGGAAGAGCTGCTGCGGGACAACAGCAGGTCATAAATGGGCCACCACGCCAACTAGGCTGTCCTCACAAGGCCGCCTGCAGTAGGAGGAAACACTTATCAAACTGCCGGCCGGTATGGCCACACGCCCGACGTATCCACCGCAGCCATAAGTTCTGTAATTGTTTTTCCCGTCAGCGAATGCACCAGATCAGGCGCGATATCAGCCAGCGGTGCCAGCACGAACGCCCGTTCCGGCAGGCCCTTATGCGGTACGTCGAGGTCATGCGCGCGCACATTCAATTCCTCATAAACCAGGATGTCAATATCGATCAGCCGCGGCCCCCAGTGAATCACCTTGCGCCGTCCCAACTGGACCTCCAACGTCTTAGCAAAATGAAGCAGCGGACATGGCGACAGCGCGGTCAGGCCGCTGACACATAGATTGAGAAATTCCGGCTGGTCAGTCACACCCCACGGCGCCGTCACATAGATCGGCGACACCTCCGTTATCTCCACCGCCTCTGCCAACCTGGCGATAGCCGCTTGCAAGTTTTCCTCTCGCTGGCCCACGTTGGTGCCCAGGCCCAGATACACATGATACATAGAAGATCCAATGGCCCCCGCCTATTGTCGACCCATTTTCACCCGGCAAGTTGTAGCGCGCTGTGCAGGAGATGTCAATGAGTTTCTGCAAAATAGGACTGCATCAACCCGTGGATGAAGATGTAACCGTTGCCCACCTTGCGCAGAAGCACCAACTGAGCCGCATAATCCAGGAAACGCGCGTATCGCCAGGGCACGGTTCGCTGGTAGCGCAAGATCGTTCGCAAAAGAAAATGTTTGGCGAAGACGCTGCCGCCCATGATCGCCGCCGCTATCACCGCCGACAGCAGACCGATCTGCCATGCGTAGACGGCATCACGGATCAGCCAGGTCAGCGCCGCCATCGTCATCGAAAGAACAAACGCCGCGATCAGGCTGTTGCGCAGCGAAAGCCAGACACCCTGATTCGGCCGGCTCTTCGCCTCGGTCGAACGGCCGCGCAGTCCTCCCAGAATGAACCCGGCAACCAGCAGCGTGACCGAGGTACGTTCCGCGCCGTTATACCCGTAAAGCAGGGACTCCAATACCTCGGCGATAAGGGCCAACACCAGGCCAAGCAGGACCCCCGTTGCCGCGTGTCGCCACGACCATCCCAGCGCCTCGACTGTGCGCACCTCCGTCTGATAGCTCCAGCCGAAGATATAGCGCGCCGCGGAAGCGTACATGAACCCTTCGGCGACGCCCCAGGCGACTGCCAGCAGCGGTTCGCTGAAAAGAAGCACGAACAGCACCGTCGCCACCCCTGTTTCCGCGCCGATCAGCAGCACCTGGTTGCGCCGCTGCCGCCGCGAGCCGCTCGCTTCGAGCGGCTGCCCTAGGCGATACTCAAACAGCAGCATCAGCGTTAGCCCCAGCAGCAAACCCAACCCCACATTAGCCAGCAGAATAGCCACCGGCTCCGATGTGCCCAACGGGATGCCTAGAAGCGCGGCCAGCTTCTGCGAGACGGGGGATGGCAGCAGCGGCTGCGTATAGCGCAGCAGCCGCCACAACAGCCACATAATCAACCCGCCGGCAAACCCCGTGATCGCGCCGGCAAGCATCATGTAGAGCCGCCGCCAACCAGTTCCCGGCAGCCAGCTCGGCTGTATTTTCTCAATCAGAAAAATCGTCTGGTTGTGCGCGTTCATCTCGCCGGCCAGCCACGCCAGCCCGGCCACCGTCTTCTCCTGCGTATACTGCTCGTGCGCTGCCCTTTGCGCAAACATGCGCTGCACATAGGCATCGAAGAGCGTTTGCACGGTAACGGCCGTTTCCGAAAGTCCTCCCGCCTCTGCCGCGGAAGCGTCCACATCACGGAAGACGGCGGTCATGATATTCAGCATCAGCGGATTATGGGCCATCTCGCGCAGATCAGCCGATTCAGAAAGCGCCCTCTCCAGCCCCGCAAGCCCCTCGCCTCCCGCCGCCAGATAGCCCTGCAGCTGTTCCTCATCCAGCGGCTGCAAACTAACCGCCCCGTTGAGCGCCAGCAGTCGTTCCGCCTGCTGATACTCCATCGTCCGGCTGCAGACTACCACGCCGGTAAGGCCATGCGTTTTGCGAAAGACATTGATCGCCACGATACACGCCTGGCGCTGTTCCAGGGGCAGATTGTCCAACCCGTCCAGCAGCAGAATCAGTTCGCCGGCAGCCAGCCATTTACCGCCGTATCGTCGCGGAATTTGATATTTCGCCGCCGCTTCCTCAACCGCCCACTCGGCGATCGTCAGCGGCAGCCGCGCCCAGCTTGCCAGATCCAGAATGACCGGAACCGGCTCACGCCAATCTTCCCGCGCACGGTTGATCAACGCCGCCGCCAACGAAATCAGCGTCATCGTCTTTCCCGAACCTGGCTGGCCCAGGATCAACAGCGCGCCGTCTGCCCGGTCATAGCTCTCAGCAATCGAAGGGGCTGGCAGCTCGGACCCTTCAGCGATCAGAGCGGGACCCAGGTGCCCCGCCCATGGATGCTCGACCGCCTCAAAGGAGACTGTGCGCGGCACATCAATCAGCGGCGCTCCCTGGATCGCTTTCTCCAGCACACCCTCCACCCAGAAGCTGTGCACCTTTTCTAACAGAATGAGCTGTTTCGATCGCCTCCCCGGCGCTTCCGGGCGGCTCCGTTCTCCGCCGCGTTCCTTCTCGCCGCCTGCCTCCTGGACCGCGAAGCCGTTTTCTGCTGGAAAGACCAGCCCACGTTCCCCCCTGTCCAGGCGGCGGTAGTTGCCCGCCGCCAACAAGTCGTCCGCCTGGGCCGGGTCCTTGAGACCCTCACAACGCACCAGCACCGACAGCAGGGAGAGCAGCACCAGCCGGTCATCGGCGTGAATCTTGCTGTTGCCTCGCTCCCACTCACTGACCGCCGCGCCCGAATAGCCGGCATCCCCCATCTGCACGCCGATTAGCTCACCGAGGCGCTCCTGGGTCAGCATGCCCCCGCGCATCGGGTCGCGGCTCTGGCGGCGGTAGAAGCGCACCTGCTGTCCGAAAGATCCCCCAACGGCCGTTCCTGCCACTTCCGACTCATCCAACACGCGTTCCACCCCACTTAACCCGCTCTTGAGCGAATTCAAGCATCACTATATTCAAACCTGCCGGCCGCCTACCTATCCTGGAATCAAGTAACGGCCGCCGTACGAACCAACCAACAGAAGGCCGCTGCGAAGCCGGCGAACAGGTGATCGCTTTCCAGAAAATCCACCGCGGCGCCGGCGGCAGCGAGCCACAATCACAATCCTTGAGGAGGCTTGAGATGTTCACAAATAATCCCCTGATTGCCCGGCTGGCAGCCTTACTCCCAGTACTATTCATCGGCGCCCTGCTGCTCGCCAACACCACCTTCGCCGTCTCCGGCGCGCCCGGCAACTGCTGATCAACTATCAAGGGACAGGCCATATCGTTCAAACGGCCTGTCCTCTTTCTTCCTGCCTGCCGCGCAGCTCCGCTTCCTCCGCACGAAACTCCGCCAATAGCTGGCGCGCCCAGCCATCATCGGTGAACGCCTCTACGCCGCGAATCGCCTCTTGATACGCCGTCAGCGCCTCGGCCGTACGCCCCTGTGCCGCGAACGTCTTGGCCAGCGTTCCCCTTGTATTGGCCAGCTGCAGCTCCGCATGAGCGGTTCGCCAGAGGGACAGACTCTCATTCAGGATCGCTTCCGCCTCACCCAACCTTCCCTGCGCCAGATACACATTGCCCAGATTATTGGTGGCCAAGCCTTGAAAATAGACCAGGCCGGAACGCCTCAGATGGGGTGAATAGGCGCGCAAATAGGCCGCTTCCGCCTCGTCATAGCAGCCGGCGTTGAACAGCAGCGATCCCAGCGACAGTTCGATTCGTGTCTTATCCATCTCATACGTTGTGTCCGCCAGCAGCGACTGCGCTTCCAAGTATGCCGCCATTGCCGGCTCCATATCGTTGCCCGCCTCCAGCGCCAGGGCCAGGTTGACCAAAGACCGCGCCAACAGCACCAGGAAATCTGTCCGGCGAAAACAGGCCACCGCCTGGGCATGGTAGGAAATCGCATCAGCGTAGTTACCACGGCCGTAGTCGATCAGCCCCAGCACAGTAGCAAGACCGCCCATCTGTCTTTCTGTAGCACGCACTTCTTCAAAAGCGATCAGCGCCTGCCGCGCGTAGCGCTCCGCTGCCTCATAATCTCGCTGGCGCCAGGTCAGCTTACTGTAGTTGAGCAGTGCCTGGGCCAACATCTCCGGCTGGCCCAGCCTGGCGGCCAGTCGTTCCTGTTCCTGCGTGGCAGCCAATGATGCCTCCCACGCACGATCATGCCGGTAATACTGGGCCGAATGATCCAGAAGCCGCAGGCGCAGCAGCGCGTCTTCCTCCGTACACAGCGAAAGCGCCTTTTGCAGAAGTTCCTGCCAGTTGCGCCAGCTGCCGCTGTGCTCAATGCTGTAATTCAAGGCAAGAAGCAGTTCCGCCGCCTGCCGCCACGTTGGCGGCAGTTCCAGCCCGAAGGCCAGCGCGCGGTGAATATTCAGGTGTTCCGGTAGTAGCGCATGCAGCGCAGGATCCTCACTTGCCTCCACCCGGCCGCGCCAGTAGCGCAGATTGGCGCTGATACTCTCTGTGAATTGAGCCGAAGTCACTATCAATTCCCGCCCCTGTCGGGCGACTTGTCAAGTCGCCTGCCTCGCGCCGCCTACCCGATCACAACCTGGAGAGCTGCCTCACTGGCTCTCCGGCCAGCCAACAATCTCCGTCCGCAAGAACGTCTCCGTCAAGCGGTGAATACTGTATCGCTTTTCGTGAACACTCCCCCGCACCTCCAACAGTGAACGCGCGAAAAGCTCGTGCACCGCCGGCCAGAAAGCCTCTTCAAGCAGTCCGCTGACCGCCTGCAGCTGCTGTGGCAGAGCGCCCGTTTCCGCCACCAACGGCATCGCCTGCAGCAGCGACTGCGCCTGCGCGCTGAGCGTGCGCCACGCCTCCCAGAAAACCGCTCGGTACATATCCTCAATTGGGCCCGGTCGGCTCTTCTCCAGTCCCCCCAAAATATCCGCAAGGGGCATCACCGCCGCCAGCCCGGCCACCAGACGCAGCGCGAGTGGATTGCCGCCCGCCACATCATAAATCGCGCGCAAGTCCGTCTCATCCGCCTCCGCTAACACGGCCGTCCCTGTCACCTGCGCCTGGTGGCGCAGCAGATCAATCCCGTCGGCGAACCCTAATTCCTCTAATGAACGAAAATAAGCCGGCGCTGAAACGGTAGGTCTTGCCCGCGTAGTCAGCAGGAACTTACTGCGCCCGGCCAGCCGTCTTGCCTGTTCCAGGAAATAGACCGTCTGCTCCTCCTGCTCCAGGTTATCAAGACAGACGAGTACCGAACGCCCCTGCAAGGCTTCCGCCATCCGCCGCTGTAACGCCGCCTGGCTCTCCGCCGCGTCCCCATCCACCGCAAGGGCCCGGCTCAAGTCTGCTGCCACCTGCGCCCAACTGCGCTCAGCCGCCCCCTCTTCAGCGAAGGGATCGATCGTGGCTCGCAGCCAGACAATCTGCTCAAAGACCAGCGCCGGTGCGGCCAACCTGGCCACGGCATCAGCCAGGCTCGTCTTGCCAATGCCGCCAATGCCCGACAAGGCGACGATCAGCGGCTCGCCAGGACGCAGCAGCTGCCCGGCGATTTCATCCTGCAGTGTTTGAAATCCAAAAAGGCGCGAATAGGGTGCGGCCGGCAGCCCCTCAAACAGCTGCCGCGAGCGCTGCGAACGCCGCTTCATCTCACGCGCCATCAGGATGCCGGTCAGGCTGTCGATCGCTGCCCGCTGCCAGCGGTTCACCTGATCAGGACTAGCATGCAGCCTCGAGGCGACCTGCCTGGTGATCTCCCCGTCGTAGAATCGCGCCCGCAGAACCTGGGCGCCCGTCTCGTCCTGTTCTGCCAGGGCAGCGAGCCCCTCTTCCAGGACCACATAGGTGGCCTTCCGCGCGGCGAAAGCGCCCGCCTCGCCGCCCATATCAGCCAGCGCTTCGCGCACCAGCAGCAGCTGCGGCGTCAGGTCCACGTCAGCCTGTCCCATGCGCGTCCAATCGCTCAGCGCCTCATGCACGGCTGTCTGCAATTCATTCTGATCTAGCGGCAGCAGCGGCCCCATCGAAATGCCTCCCTCGACACGCTAACCGAAACGCTGGACACCCTCTTGGCAACATAATACAACAAAATCCTGCCCGAATAAAGACGCCTGAAGGAGCAGGGAAGGAGCAAGCTGTGCGGCAGCCGGTTCCGCAGCTCCGATTTCCAATCACGTATTGCTGCCCACACCAGAACGCAAAAGGGGAGTTCTGCCGGGGAGCATCTCAACTATAGAAGAAGTTCTACCCGCTCTCCATTCGCAGGTCGAGCGCATACATTCACACAAAAACGACACACCAGCGCATTCCCGTTCCCGTACACTACAGGCATTGACCGACGGCCGTTCTCTGCAAGTGCGGCAGACCAACACGACTAGAACACGGAGAATAGATCATGAGTTACATCTGCTGGTTCACGGACCCACACGCCGCCGACAGCGCACTCGCCGGCGGGAAAGGCGCCAACTTGAGCCGCCTCACCGCCGGCGGCTTTCCCATTCCACCCGGCTTCTGCATAACCGCGGACGCCTACAGCTACTTGCTCGAGGTCACCGGGTTGAACCAGGTCATCAACCGCCTGCTGGACGAGATCAACTTTGATGACCACGAAGACATCGCCGGCAGATCGGCCGTCATCCGCGACCTCATCGAACAGCAGCCCATCCCCGAAGAGATCGCCGCCGCCATTCTGCGTGCCTACGCTGACCTCGGCCGCGCCCTGGCTTGCCGTCACCTCGAAGCCACGCCCGTCGCCGTTCGCTCCTCGGCCACGGCCGAAGATCTACCGGAAGCATCATTCGCCGGGCAGCAGGACACCTATCTCAATATCCGCGGCGGCCATTCATTGCTTGAACACGTCCGCCGCTGTTGGGCCTCCCTATGGACCTCCCGCGCCATGACCTACCGTCAGCGCCACGGCTTTGAGCATCAGAAGGTGGCTGTCGCCGTCGTCGTCCAGGCAATGGTCAATCCCGCTGTGTCAGGCATCCTCTTCACCGCCAACCCGATCACCGGCAGCCGCAGCGAATGCGTGATCAATGCCAGCTGGGGGCTGGGCGAAGCGATTGTCTCCGGCCTTGTCAACCCCGACACCCTCATCGTCGACAAGAGCAGCGGACAGATCCTCCAACAGGATATCGTCCAAAAGGAGCGCAAGATCGTCTTCTCCTCCCGCGCCGGCGCAGTCGAGGAAGATGTCCCTGAGCAGCAGCAGCGGCAAAATGCCCTGCGTCCCAGCCAGGCCGCCCACCTGACTGCGCTGGCTGTCCGAATCGAGGAGTATTTCGGCGCACCCCAGGACATAGAGTGGGCGCTGGAATCTGGCAGCTGCTACATTTTGCAGGCACGGCCGATCACTACCCTGGGAACGCTGCCGGACGTCGACGACGGCGCCTACAGCCGGGCGATGTTCGTCGAGATTTTCCCGGACGGCCTCTCACCCGCTTTCCTCTCCGTCGTTTGCCCCCTGCTGGCAGCAATGCTGCAGGCTTCCTTCTCCGAGCTGGGATTCAAGGATCTGCCGGACGCTGCCGCAGTCCGTGCCATCCGCGGCCAGCCCTATATCAGCATCGACTATATCGAGGAAGTACTGCAGGACCTTGAGCCTGCGGAGCGCCGTCATCTGCAGGCCAAATTCAGCAACATATTCGCGCCGGACGAAGACCAACCGCGCCTGAGCATCACCGAGCTGCGCATGGCCTGGCGTCTCTTCCGCTTTGTGCGTCGCTTTCGCCGCCAAGTTCCCGCCCTGCTGGCCGCCTATCGCCGGCAGATTGACAAAATCAATACCCTGCCCCTGGCGCCGGCGGACGACCGGATGCTTCTGACACAAACACGTCAGATCTGCTATGAGGGCGCAGGCCCCTTGCTCAACAATGATTTCTTGCTCATCGCGGCCCTCGGCGCCCACAGGACATTCCTCAGACGGCTGCTCGAACGCCCGCTTGGCCCGCAGACAGATGAGTTACTCAGCAGTCTGCTCAGCGGCGTCAGTGGTAATGTCGTCATGGAGAGCAACAAGCTGATCTGGGACCTTGCCCAACAGGCACGCCGCGATCCGCAGGTGCTGCGCATCCTTCGGGAACAGGATCCGCAGCAGGCGCTTGTCCAACTGCGCGCGCTGCCCGGCGAGCAGCCATTCTTGCGACAGCTGCAGGCGCTGCTGGACGTGTGCGGGCATCGCGAACAGTACTTCGATATTTGCTATCCCACTTGGGTTGAGGACCCGTCGCCGGTCATCGCTTTTGTACAGAGCTACCTGGCGGTGGAGCCCGCCGCAGGTCCGCTGCAGCGAGCAGCTGAACTGCTCACGCGGCGAGAAGCAGCCGCCGCGCGCGTGCACGAGGCATTGGGCCGGACATGGCCGGATCGACTGCTCCGCAGGCCGCTGTTCAACTATCTATTGGATCAGACACAATGGCTCCTGCGCCAGCGCGATACGATGCATTACGAATGGACTCGCCTCTTTCCACCGGTCAGGCGCATTCAATTGGAGCTTGGCCGCCGCTGGCGGCGGCGCCAGTTGATTGACGATGAGACTGATATCTTCTTCCTGGAACTGGGCGAACAGGAGCGGCTGGCGGACACGCCGGCTCCCTGTCAGGTCGTGGTGGGCGAGCGGCGCGCCGCCTACAGTGCCTATTTCGCCGGCCCCTGGCCCACACTGATCACCGGCGGGAATGCGCGCAAGGAACCTTCTCGACCGCTGCAGCGTGATGATCCCGCAGTCCTGACTGGCATCGCCGGCAGTCCGGGGGTCGCCGCAGGCCCGGCGCGAATCATTTCCGGTCCCGCAGATTTCAGCCGGCTGCAGCCGGGCGACATTCTCGTCGCACCAGCCACAAATCCCGCTTGGACACCGCTTTTCGCCGTTGCAGGCGGCATTGTCACCGAAGCCGGCGGCCTCCTTTCACACGGGGCTATCGTCGCTCGGGAGTACGGCATCCCTGCAGTCATGTCTCTCTCCAGCGCCACCACGCTGCTAGCCGGCGAAGATAGAATCATCGTTGACGGCGATCGCGGTCAAGTGATCCGCGAGGGCGCAGCGCCCAGCCTGCGCACAGATTCGCGCAAAGTCACAGAGAAACGGCACACCAGAGCACAGCTTTTTCATTAGAGTGAATGACATGAGTACAACACATTGCAGAAGCACAGCGGCAGCCCGAGCGGGACGGCCGTCTACACAACCTCTCTGGGGGAGGCTTATCGTCAACCGGCCGGCCGGTCGCCTAAACGCCGCCGGCTGGCCGCTTGAACCAACATTGTTGGTTCGGAGGTGCACTTATGGGATTTTGGGAACGTATCACGTTGTACTTCAAGGTAAAGAGCTCTGCCGATCTGGACAGACTCGAGGATCCGCGTGAGATCCTTGATTATGCCGGACATCAGCAGCAAGAGTTCTTACAGACAGTCAGACGCGGCTTGATCGACGTGGCCACGTCGAAACAGCAGTTAGCCCAGCAGGTCAAGACCATGCGCGGTCGCATTCCCAGGCTGGAAAATCAGGCGCGGCAGGCTGTCGCAGCTGATCGCCAGGATCTGGCCCGCATGGCTCTCAACCGCAAGCAAACGGCCCTCGTCGAGCTGGAGGGGCTGGAGCTGCAGCTTGCCGAGCTCGACGCCGAAGAGGCGAAGCTCGCTGCGGCCGAACAGCAGATCGCTGATCGCGTAGCCGCTTTTCGAATGCACAAGGAGGCGACCAAAGCACGTTATACCGCCGCCGAAGCGCAGGTCAGGATTGGCGAAACGATCAGCGGCGTCTCCGGTGATCTTGGCGAACTGAGCCTGGCGCTCGGCCGCGCCGAAGAAAAGACGAACCAGATGATGGCCCGCGCATCAGCGCTGGACGCCCTCACATCCGGCGGTTCCCTGGAGCCAACCGTCCTTGGCGACAGTGACATGGTAGAAATTGAACTGCGCAAGATCACCGCCGGCCGCGCAGTTGAGGAAGAACTGGCCGCGCTGATGGCTGACGAGGAACTGCACAAACTGCCCCCGCCGGCGTGATGAAGCCGTTTAGCGGATCAGCCGCTGGTTGGCAAGTTCGCAGGCTGGAAAGCACCCAGCAAGGAGAATAACAATGTCACAAACAATCGCAGAACAACCCGAAGGGACCGAGCCGGAAAGCGAGTCCTTCATGCGGCGCGTAAACACCTCCGGCGCCTGGAACGAGCTGGATCTGGCATCTGGACAGCCCGTCATTGTCGCTGTTCGCTGGATTATGATCGTCACCGCGCTCTTCCTGGCCGTGTGGAATGTTGAATCGATGCAGGATTTGCGGCTGCAGTTCGTAGCCATCCTCCTGCTGGCGGTCACCAACTTCTACCTGCAGGCCCAGCTGCTGATGAAACGGCCGTTGAGCAAGCACATCGTCTATGCCGCCAGCGCCGTGGACATCTTCATGATTACCGTCCTGATCATGTTCCAGGGTGGCTACCATTCAAGTATCTTCGTCTTCTACCTGCCGGCAATCGCCGCCTTCGCCGTCGCCTTCCCCCGTGGGCTCACCGCGCTCTACACGGCGATCGTCGTCCTGCTCTACGGCACCATCGCCGGGGTCAGCTACGATGCGCAGGCGGACGTCATCATTGCCCGCCTGATCATGATCATCGCCGTCGCCTTCTGCGGCAGTCTCTACCTGCAGATTGAACACCAGCGGCGCCGCGAGACGATCCGGCCTGACGAGCAGCTCTTGCGCGACATCACACCGGCTGAGGCCGTCTAGTGAAACGATGCGGCACATAAGGCCGGCTTGCGCGAGCAGCCAAACAGAATGCGCGACAGGAAACTGCGCAGACTGGCCAAATCTTCGATTTTTGTAAAAGGAGTACCAATCATGAACAACCTACGTACCAGCGAACAAGAAGCCGCCGAAGACATCTTCTTCGGCCAGCTCGTCATCATCTATGCCCGTTGGTTTGTTGTCGTGGCGATGACCATTCTCGTGCTGTGGTCGTCGGAGACGCTCAACCAGATGACCATCGGCATCGCCCTCGTCGTACCGCTTATTGCCCTCAACTTCTTCGTACACGGCCGTTACCTGATGGAAAAGCCCGCCAACAGGCTGCTCCTGATCGTCCTGGGCATCATCGACGCCGCGGTCATCACTCTGATCATCGCCTACTGGCCCGGCGCCAACGGCGTCCACAGCCAGTTCTACGTATTCTACTACCCGATCATTCTCGCGTTCGCCTTCGTCTTCACGGGACGGCTCAGCCTGATCTATTCCCTGTTCGTCCTGCTGCTCTACAGCGTGACCTGCATCCTGCTCACGCCCGCCTTTATCACTGAAACGGCCGAGATCGAACGATTGGTCATTCGCCTGGTCACGATCGGCGCGACCGGTATGCTTGGCGCCTACTACTATCGCATCCAGCGCCGAAGACGCCGCCAGCTGCAGTCACCCGATCTGCCTGCGCCCGGACTGGCGGAAGCTTGAATCACTATCAAGAGGACAACAAGGCAGGGCGCTGTCTGGGCGCCCTGCCTGACGAGGTAATATCATGGCCGGCCCGTTCAAACGTCTGGGAAAGAAACTGCAGGAAGCGCTGATGACGCCCGCCGAAGATCCGCGGCAGGCCTACAGCTCCACCTACGACAAACAGCGCGCGCTGCTCATTCGTGTGCGCAGGGCGCTCTCCGAAGTGGGCATCGCCAAACAGCGCCTGCAGGACAAAGCGGAATCCACGCGCGCCAAGCTGCCCCAGCTGGAAGCGCTTGCCCGCCAGGCGCTGCTGGACGGCCGCGAAGATCTCGCCCGCCTTCGGCTGCAGCGCCGCCAGCTGGCACAGGTACAGCTGCAGTCCCTTAACAAGCAGCTGCTCGAAATCGAACGTGAAGAACATCGCCTATCCATCACCGAGCAGCGCCTCTCCGACCAGCTGGCCGCCTTCTACACCCGCCAGGAACTCCTCGCCGCCCGCTACAGCGCCGCCGAGGCGCAGGTCCACATCGGTGAAGCGCTGGCCGGCGTCTCTGAAGAACTGGCTGATCTCAGCCAAGCCATGGCCGCCGCTGAACAGAAATCGGCGCAGATGCAGGCCCGTGCCGCCGCCATCGATCGTCTTGTTGATGAAGGTCTCTTGGAAATGCCCGGCGTCGACGAAATTGAAACCAGAGATGAACTGCTGCTCACAGAGAGCGACGACGATATCGAATCACAATTGGCGGCCATGAAACTCGCCCTAGAATCGCAGGCTCCGACAAACAACGAAATCATTGTAGAATAGCGCACATGAAGCGCGATTCTTCCCCAATGCCCGGCATTCAATTGCTTGTATGCTGCGCCATCATCCTGGCCCTATGCCAGGCCGCCTCCCCAGCCGCCGCCCAATCCGCCAGCGAACCAGCCCAAGAGGAGCCGCAGGCAGCGATCACCATTTCGCTCGGCGACACCTGGGATGCCCTGGCCTACCGCTTCACGCTTTCCCCAGACGAGCTTGTCGCCGCCTCAGGCAGCATCAATCCCCACCGCCAGCCCGCTATCGGCGCCACCCTCTCCCTGCCGCAGGTCGACGAGCAAAACGGCCGTCTGCTGCGACCATTCGCCGGCGGCGTCCTGGAGCTTGCCGCCCGCAGCGGCCGCAACCCCTGGACCATCATCACCCAAAACGAACGCGACCATCCATACAGTCCGCTGCTCTACACGCCGCTCTTCCTGCCCGGCGGCTCGCTGCCCCCGCGCGAACTCCCCACAAGCCTCGACGGCCTGGCCATCTCCCCGCCCCCGCGCCAGCCCGGCGCGGCCTTCGCTCTGCGCGGCCATGCGCCCCGCGAAACAACCCCGGCCATCACGCTGGAACAGAACCCTCTGATTGTCACCCGCCAAGGCAGCAGAGTCACCGCCCTGGGCGCCACCGGCGCATTCTTTCCGCCGGGCCACTACCTGCTCACCATTCGCAGCGCCGGAGAGCCGCTCTGGGAGCAGCCGCTGGCTTTCACGGCGCGGGACTGGACCTGGGACCAGGTGACGTTCAACAACACGGCCGTTTTGGACGCCGAGGAAATCCAGCAGGAACGGCAGCGGCTGCGCGAGCTGTGGGACGAGGTCTCCCCGACCGCCCTTTGGCAGGGCAGTTTCACGCCGCCAATCAGCGATTATGTCGAAATCTCCTCGCAATACGGTGCCCGCCGCTCCGTCAACGGCGGCCCCTACGACACCTACCACGAAGGCACCGACTTCAGCGCCTACCGCGGCAGCGAAGTAACCGCGCCGGCCGCCGGGCAAGTCATGCTCGCCGAAGAACTCACTATCCGCGGCGGCGCCGTCATCATCGACCACGGCCTCGGTCTGCACAGCGGCTACTACCATCTGTCGGCCATCCACGTCATCCCCGGCCAAAAAGTCGCCGTCGGCGACCTGCTTGGCGAAGTCGGCACCACCGGACGCTCCACCGGCAACCATCTCCACTGGGATCTCCTGGTCGGCCGTACCTGGATCGATCCCCTCGCCTGGCTCGAACAGGATCTCGACGTCTGGCTGCAAACAGCTCCGGAGCCACAGCCGCCAACCACCCAGTAGATGCCGGCCAAGTCCCATCCCGCCCTGCCGCCCCACGAAGCTGCAGGTTGCTCCGCTCCCACCTCCAACTTCCCAGCTCCCCGTTTTCCGATTTCTGTTGGCCGCAAACTGTTTCCCTCCAGTCACCAATTCGCCACTTGACACAACCCCCCGATTGCAATAATATCGAGGCAACTACACGAAGAGAGTAGGAAAGATTCCTCCCGGGCGACAAGCCAACCACCCGGAGGATTAGATGAGCAGCTGCAAGCCAACACCAGACAAGACGCCTCCGCCATTTTGCGTTGCATGGTTTGAACTGCCAACCAGCGAGGATTGCCAATGACCGACGGACAACAAAACCCGACGCTGCCTGGCCAGGAAGGCTCAACGAAATCAGATGCAGGAACGCCCCCGATTCGTCCCGATGCCTCTCTGAAGGCTGCCCTGGGCGTCTTTGAGAACCACATGCGCGACGAGGGTTTCTCCATTAACACCATGAAAGCATTCTCCAGCGATATTCGTCTGCTCGGCAAATACCTTGGCATCGGCCAGCCGGTCGGCGAAATCGGCACAAAGAATCTCAACGACTTTCTCGATTGGCTGCTTAACGACCGTGGTGTACCCTGCAGCCCCAAATCATATGCCCGCCGTGTCACCACGCTGAAGGTCTTCTTTGGGTGGCTACACGAAGCTGGGGTACTGGACGTCGATCCTTCGGCGGCAATCGTGCAGCGCACCGTCACCAGCCCGCTGCCCACCTTGCCCACCGATGCCCAGATCAGCAGCGCGCTGTTCCAGGCAGAACAAATACGCGCCGGCGTCGATGTCAAAAAACCGGATGCCCGCCCCTACCTGCTGCTGACGCTGCTCCTGCAGACCGGCATCAAGAAGAGCGAAGCGATGAATGTCGTTCCCAATCACATCGACCGCAGCGAACCGCTGCGCCCGGTGCTCTTCATTCGCTACGCCAACCCGCGCCTGCGCTACAAAGAACGAAAGCTCGATCTCGATCCCGTATGGCTGGAATCCCTTGACGAATACCTCGAGCAGTACAAGCCGACGGACACCCTCTTCACCTGCACGGCACGCAACCTGGAGTACATCCTCACCGACATCGGCGAAGCCGTCGACCTGCGGCAGGGACTCCTTTCCTTCGAAAATCTGCGCTGGATTTCCGCCCTGCAGGATTGGGAAAACGATGTCGAGAAAGACGACATCCGCCAGAAGCTGGGCCTCTCAAAGGTCACCTGGCGCGAGACAAAAACAAAGCTGGCCAAGCTCGCCGCCGAACGCGAAAAGCAGCGCCCGCGCCCGCTCTAGACCGCCGGAGAGATCGCCGCCTCTCGCCGGCATTTCCGGCAGCAAACAACGCTCGCGAACCAAGAGACGAAAACAGTACGCCACCTTCGTACGATCCGTTTCCCGTTGTCGAACATGACACGGCCGTACCGCCCAACGATTCCGAAATGGCGGAGTACCGGCACCGTGCCGGCTACGACGGCGGCGGGCAGGAAGTCAAATGTAGGAAGCGCTGGCACTCTTCCTCGGTCAAAGATCGCGTGACCCGAGATTGCGCCAATGAAATCAATTCACCCGTGTCGAGGACGAAGAGGCGTATGGCGCCGTCACGCCCGGCTGTAGCCAGGTACTTTCCATCTGGACTGATTGCCACGTCCAGAAGTCCCAGCGGCTGAACGGTCAGGGTGAGCAGCTCTTGTCCGCTCGCCGCAGCCCACACTTTCGCCGCACCATCCTCACTGGCCGTGACCAGACGGCTGCCGTCGGGCGTAAAAACAACCCCATATACCCCGCCCGTATGGCCAATGAGGGTATAGAGCTCCTCCAGAGCACCGCTTGTCTCACCGCCGCCGGCTGCCGATGCGGATACGCGCCAAACCTTTGTACTGCCGTCAAACGCACCCGTGGCCAGGCGCGATCCATCCGCACTGAAGGCAATATCGATGACCCCGCTGCGGGGATGCGCCAGTTGATCAAGGAGCATTCGGCCGTCCCCGGTCGACCAAATTTTCACTGTTCCATCTGCCCCGGCCGTGGCCACCAGCGTGCCGTCCGGGCTGAAGGCCACCTCAGTCACCCCTTCATGCGGAGGAGTGGTTGCAGAAGCAGAGACATGGCCTTCCAACCTGTACAGTTCACGTCCGCTGGCCGCATCCCAAATCCTAGCCGTTAGGTCGTCGCTGGCCGTCGCTATTTGCGATCCATCGGGACTGAAAGCGGCGCCGGTGATGCCGGTGTAGACAGTTTCCCCAGTTAGGCCAGGCGCATGGCCCTGCAGGTCCAGAAGCGGCCGGCCGCTCCCGGCATCATATACCGTGGCCTCGCCACGGGCATTGGAAGCGATGAATCGTGTCCCATCCGGGCTAAACGCAGCGGCGCGCACCCCATTCGCAGGATCTGCTTCGCCCACTGTGAATAAGAGCCGGCCGAAATCATTGTGACCTGGATCCGTCACATCCCACAACCTGGCGGTCCCGTCCTCGCTGCCGCTGATCAGCCGCGTCCCATCTGGACTGAAAGCAGCGCTGAACACATAAGCTGTGTGCTCAGACAACGTGAGTAGTTCCCGTTCGGGCGCAAGGTCCCATATCCTCGCCGAGCCATCGTAGCTGGCAGTGGCCAGCCGGGAGCCGTCTGGACTGAAGGCCAGTCCCAGAACAAGGCCGGCATGACCGTAAAGGGCGAACAGTTCCTCGCCCGAATATGCGTTCCAAATTCTACTTGTCCCGTCAAGTCCCGAGGTAGCTATTCGCTTCCCGTCAGGACTGAAGTCAGCCCACAGGACATAGCCGCGATGCCCATCTAGGGTGAGCTGTTCCTCACCCGTTGCCGCCTCCCAGACTTTGACACCCATACTGCTTGTCACCAGGCGTTCACCATCCGGACTGAAGTTTACGCGGCTGACGCCGTCACTCTGCTCTTCCAGGGTGAGCAGTTCCTCATAGGTAACAGCATCCCAGACCTTTGCCGTCCCATCAACACTGGCCGTCGCCAGGCGCTCGCCGGTTGGATCGAAGGTGACATACCATGTCGGCGCCTGATGGGCATGGAAAGCATCCAGCTCCTCTCCCGTTGCGGCGTCCCAGACCTTGATCTGCCCATCGTATTGGCCATTGGTCACCAGACGACGGCCGTCTGGACTAAAATGAATGGATGTGATTTCAGATTCGTGACCCGCAAGCGTGAGCAGACGCTCACCCGTCATCACGTCCCAGACGGCAGCCGTTTCGTCATAGCTGCTCGTGGCCAGACGTTTTCCATCCGGGCTGAAATCAACACCTATAGAGGGAGCGCTGTGACCAACCAGGGTCAGCAGTTCCTCACCCGTTTCGGCGTCCCAGAGTCGGACAGATCCATCCTCACCTGTCGTTGCCAGCTTGCTTCCATCCGCAGAGAAATCCAGGAAAAAGACCGGTCCGGCATGACCACGCACTGTTCGCAGCACGCGCGAGGATTGGACAGCCTGGTGCAGGGCGTTCTCCGCCTCCAGAGTAGGCGCTTTCGACAAGGCACTGAGCGCCAGCAGGATGGAGCGCTCCGGATCGACGCCAAGCTGGTTCAAGGCCGAAGCGGCCAGTTCACGAGACGAAGCCACGGCCGCCTGTTCTTCGGCGCGAGATTGCTGGGTGGCCCGCGCATCAGTTTCAAACTCAGCGATCGCCTGCTGTGTCGCCCGCGCTCTGGCCTCTGCCTGGGATGACAGCTGCGCTTGACGCGCCGTGCCTGCCAGGATCGTGGCAGTCGCTGTCGCCACTGCTAAGACGATGACTAGGGTGCGCAAAATGTTACGGGAGCGTCTACGCAGTCGCTCCTCTTGTTCAAGGCGAGCCCGTTCGGCTGCTTGTCGCCGGCGGCGCGCAGCCAGACTGTCAGCCAGGTACGCTCCTGCCAGGGGCGTCAGGGCAAAGGTAGTGCCTTTCGCCCATGCCTCGATCTGGTCCAGACGGCTCTCCCGCAGTAGGAAGCCGGACTCCCTATCGGCCGCCATCCATTCAGATGCGGCCGCTTCAAGGCGCCTACCCACCACGATGTCCTCCCGGTAATCATCCAGCCACGCTCTCATCAACGGCCATTCTTGAAAGAGCGCCTCATGGGCAACTTCCACGGTAGGAGCGCGCGTCGCCGGATCCCGATCGAACGTGAGCAGCCGGTGCCGTCCATAGAGGTCAATAATTTCGGCCATCGCTGCCGCATCGCGGCGTTGAGGTTTTTCCCGCTCTGTTCCCGGCGATCGCTCGCCGTCGACTGCAAGCGCTTCGAGTTCGGCACGGGTCGCTCTGCGCCTCGTCACTTCCCCTTCTTCCCCCAGTCTTACCAGGTGCAGGAACAGCTGCCGCACATCTTCTCGCTCTGCAGGCGCCATAGCCACGTAAAGGTCATGAGCGCTTCGCCCCAGGGCGCCGGTTACGCCGCCGATTTCACCATATGCCGCCAGGGTCAGATGCTTTGCTTCCCGTCTGTCAAATAATTCAGTGAGGGCATACTGCATCAAAGGCAGAGCGCCGGGCTGATTTGCTGTATCGCCAGCGATCAGCGCCTCAAGGCCGGATTCGAAGCAAATACCTGCTCGTTCGGCCGGCAATACGATAGCCCTTGCCAATTCCTGCGGCGCAAGAGGCAAGACTGTCTCTAGATTGCCGCGCACCAATTGACCAAATTGCGGATAGCGCAGTGGGCGATCGTAGAAATCAGCCCGCAGGGCAACGATCAAGACAAGATTACTGTGGCTGTCAGCGGCTGCCGAGCAAAGGCAGTCCAGAAAGTGCTTTCGTTCGCGCTCATCTTCGACGAGCGTGAACAGCTCCTCAAACTGATCAATAACCAGCAGCAGCTGGCTGCTTTCGCCGGGCAAACAGCGCCTGACGACTCGCTGCAGGCCGCCAGGGTCCGCGCGCAGGTCATCGAGCAGCAGCCCCCCTGGTTCGACTGCGACGCCCAGCAGCGCTTGCTCGATCTCTTCCAACGGATGCGCGCCAGGATGGGTATGAGCAATGAACCAGCTTTCTGATCCCGGCAGCGCACCGCGGCGAATCGCTGGTATAAGCCCCGCGCGTATCACGCTTGACTTGCCGCAGCCGCTGGGTCCTACAACCGCCAGGAATCGCGCGCTGGTCGTTGTCGGGGTTAAAAGCATCAGCCGGTCCAACAAGCGCTGCACCAACGCTTCGCGGCCAAAGAATCGCGCGGCGTCGCTCTCCTCGAACGGCCGCAAGCCTTTATAGGGATTCACAACTTCTGGCGTGGAAACGAGCGTCGTCTTCGCTGAGCTGCCTGCTTCATCGCCAACAGCCTGCCGAAATGCATGCGCCAGGCTCATTGCATCTGGATATCGATCCTTCACATCTGCCGCCGTTGCCCGCCAGATAACCTCATCGACTGCTTCAGGCAAGCCTGGGCAGCCACGTGATGCAGGCGGAACGCTCGCAGGCACGCGTTTGTACCGTAGTTCGCCGTTCCTTATTCGACCAAACGGATGCTCTCCCACAAGCATCTCATACAACACGATGCCCAGGCTGAAGACATCAGCGGCCGGGGTGCCCGGTTCACCAAGGAGACGCTCGCGTGAAGCGTATTCCGGCGAACTGCCCGCGGGATCGAGCTGGCCGGCTTCGAGCAGGCTGTCACAGTACCGGGCGATGCCAAAATCTGACAAGAACGCCTGTTTCTTCTCGTCCAACAAGATGTTGGCTGGTTTGATATCGCGGTGCACCACGCCCAGGCCGTGCGCCGTCGCCAGAGCGGTACAGATCTGATCGAGGAACTGGGCGGCCGCGGCGGGCTCCCAGCTGCCCGCCTGCAAATCAGTTTGCAGACTGCCCCCCGGCAGCCAACGCATGACCAGGAACGCGCTGTTGGGTTCCCGCCAATAATCGTAGAGAGGCACAATGTGTGGATGTTCGAGCCGGGCCACCAACTGCGCTTCAAGATCAAAGCGGCGAATGAATTCGGGCTGATTGGCAAATTGTGGATTGATGACCTTGACGGCCACATTGCGCCCGGTCATCGGCTGGTAGGCACGATAAACAGACGCGTAGCTCCCTTCATGGACCAATTCATGCAGCTCATAGCCGCGGACGACCAACTCGCCGCGCTCAGGCGCCTCGGATGCGCTGTCGGCCGTGCGAATTCGATCGAATAGTGCTGTACTCTCCTGCGCCGGTTCAACGCCCAATTCTTGCGCAAGCAGGGCCTTGAAGTCAAAATACTGCTGCATCGCTGCCGGCCTATCGCCAGCCGCTGCGTACAGTTGGATCAGCGAGCGCTGAGGCAGTTCCTGCAGAGGGTCTAGCGCGGACCATTGGCGGGCAGTTCTGATGCCCATCTCATAGTCGCGCCGCGCACTGTATCCACGAACCAGGAGCGCCAGGGCGTCGCCTAGTTGACCACGAAAATACGCCCGTTCAGCCAGCATCCATTCCTCAAACAGTGGCGCCTGCCCAACGAAAAAACCGGCCAGGAACTCACCCGCCAGCTGGGAGACGGCATCGTGCAGCAGCGCCAGAGCTTCCGCGCTGGCCGGCGCTGTTGGCGTCTCCAAGCCCCGCACGGCCGTCAAGCGATCGAGAAAAATCTGGCTGTCGACGTTGAGTTGCGCGGCCGGATTGAGCCCCACTTCATGGCGAGTAATGACCAGGAAGGGGCCAATCAACTGGCGCAAATTTGAGAGAATATCGCGCAGGTTCTTTCTGGCGGTGGGGTCAGGGACATCACTCCATAGAAGTGCGGCCAGGGTTTCGCGCCGGTGCGCTTCCCCGGTAGCCGCCAGGTAATAAAGCAGCGCCTGCGCTTTGATGGAAACGAAGCCGGTGACTTGCCCCTCCCCGACAAAGGCTGCAGGACTGCCCAGCAGCTGAATCCTCAGTGCATCGCTCATGGCCTCTCCACTCAGCCCTACCCTGGCTGTCGACGTTTTCTCGACGCCGCCAGGCTACACTGCAATCAAGACCTTCTGAGACAGGTGATCCCACACGTATTATAACAGATCCCTGTTTCCAATATGGGAGAGACACAATGGACAAGAACTATGAAGCGCAAAGACAGTTCACCAGGCAGAGGCTGGACAGCCGCCGGGAACAGGCGGCAGCAGAACGCCTCCTTCGCGAAGGGCAGCCGCCGCAAACCAACGGTCTCGGCCGGTTTTTCTCTCGCCTCTTCAGGCGCTCTACTCATCCACAGGGAAAGGAACACACGCAGCGGCGGCCGTCCGCCGCACCGGCAGCAGCCGGAAGGCACAAACGCTAGAAACGCGAGCGCGCCTATCAGTTATCAGCTGGTGAATTCGCGATCCAGATCCAGGTCGTTCTCCGCCCGCGGGTCATCCTGCGGCTCGATATGCGTGAATAGGGTCGCCCGATTGATCGCCTGCGCGACCTCAGCCTCCAGCTCCTCCACAAGATCGTGCCCCTGCTGCACGCTCCAATCCCCCGGCACCAGCACATGCACGCTGATGAACCGCCGTCCACCCGCCTGCCGCGAGCGCAGCGCATGCCAGCGCACATCCTCATCCGCATGCGCGTTTAAGATCGATTCGACCTTTTCCCGTTCTTCCGGCGCAATAGGCGTATCCATCAGGCCGCGCGCCGACCGGCGGAATATTTTTACCCCTTCCCAGGCGATCTTCACACCCACAATCATCGCCACCAAAGGATCAAGCCGCTCAATCCCAGTCAAGACGGCCGCGCCCACGCCAATGACCACAGCCGCCGAGGTCCAGACGTCTGCCATCAAATGCTGGCCGTCCGCTTCAAGCGTGATCGAATCGTAGCGCTTGCCGGCGCGCAGCACCACCTGCCCAACAACAAGGTTGATCAAAGAGGCGGCAATCGCGATCGTCAGACCGATACCCGCCTGCTCTATCGGTTGGGGGTCCAGAAAGCGGCGACTGCTGGTCAGCAGGATGCCGGCGCTGGCCACCAGGATCAGCGTGCCCTCAATACCGCTCGAGAAATACTCCGCCTTATCGTGCCCATATTGATGCGTTTCATCCGGCGGCTGCTCGACAACGCGCAGGGTCACCAGGGCCACCGTTGCAGCGGCGAGATTGATAAATCCCTCCAGGGCATCCGACAACAAGCCCATCGACCCCGTGAGCGCAAAAGCGGCCGTTTTGAGCAATATCGTCAAAACGGCCGCACCAACTGACAACCACGCGTAGCGCGTCAAGGATTTTTCCATACGATGCAGCGGACACTCAACCCTGTCCAGCTCCTTTTCGGTGAACGCTGTTCAGGACCGGTCACGGGTCAACCAGATCCCAGTTCCCAGTCAACAGTCCCCACGCTTCAGCCACGGTTTTTCCAAAGTCAGCCATATGACGATAGGGCAAGGGTAAACTTAGCATCGAATTTGCGCCGAGCTGATGCCAGATTGCGAAAACCAAGCTTGCTCATTAGGCCGATGATGAAATTGTTTAGGACGGCCATTGCTTCGGCCAGATAATCGTTGGACATACGAGTCCCATCTTCATCCAAGGTAACATCGCGGCGATAGTGCAAACCATTTTCGATACCCCAATGATTCCGCGTCCACTCTAATAGTTGTTTTGCAGATGCTTTCTCCGGTGACATGCTCGTGATGCCAACGACCTCATCAATGGAAATGACGCCAGTCGTCATCTCAGTCACTTTTCTCTCCAACTTGAATACCTGCTGCAGACCAGGCCAGTCAATAAATCCGCTGTCATCCGCAATTACTGTCAGAGTCCGTTGCTCCAGACGTCCATGCCCCTTTTCTGTTGTCTGTGCCTCGCCCCGTACTAGTTCTGGTGCATGCCAACCGAGCGCTCTTCTTGCTGGTGCGAAGAACTGTTCAACATCTTCTTTCAGACGCGGCTGATTGCCCTTCACAAACCACAAGTAATCGCCACCTTCATAGAGTACCTGGGCCGACAAGTTGCGTTGGGTGAACAGGGCATCACCGACCACAACACGCCCCCTGAGGTCCAAAGATGTTAAGATGCGTGGCGCTGCAGTCAGTTCACTCTCTTTGCACTCTACTGCCACCTGCATCAAGACAATCCCTTCTTCGGGAAGATAGGCCACCAGTAAGTGCACGCCACTGGATTCTCCTTTTGGAATCGTCCCCCGTAATGTCTTGCCGTCCAGGGTGACCAGTATGCTTTGCTGACCGCCATAGGTTTGATGCAGGAAGCGATTGAAGACTGTCTGTAACTCTTCAGCTATGACTGTCTCTGCCAGTGTCCGCCGTATGGTGTTGAGTGAGGGCACTGTCTGCCGCTCGGCGCTAAAGGCGATTGCCAACTGTTTTTCCCGCAGTTTCGCCCACTCGGCAATTGCACTGGGCTTATTCTGCCCGCAAAGCTTGGCCAAAACGATGATGCTCAATAGATATGGTAACGAGTATCGTATCCCTCGCCGGCTCCGCTGGTCGCTGACCTGCTGCAAATGCTCCATGAATGCATGAATATCAAAGACAACCCCATCCGACAAAACGCCTTCCAATGTGATATGATCTTGCATGAGAACCTCTTTCGTTATTTGGTTTTTGAGCAAATCCCATAATAACAGATTGAGGTTCTTTCGTTTTATATCTTTTTCGACTTTGGAAAAGCCCTGACGCTTCAGCTAATTCACCGTCACCCGCTCATAAACCGGGTAGACATTGCCATCCAGATCCTCAATCAGGAAGCCAACCACATAGGGCCCGGCCGCCGCATCCAGATCTTTCCAGACAAGCTGCTCTCCGCCGAAGGCAACCGTGCCGCCCGGCTCAGCGGCTGTACCGGCAGGCTGACCGGCTGGCTTCAGATCAAGCCATTTCTCCAGCACGGTGAACGTATCGCCAATCGAGGGCAGGATCTCTCGCGGCGGGCCGCTTGTCCCGTCACCCGCAAAGCCGAACACCTCGCGCATCGTGCCGTCATCATTGTTGAAATACATCGTCGCCCGGAAGGTCTCACCATCCGCGTAGGCATAAACGCCATCGACCGAATAGACAGCATCATCCACCGAGGCGCCGTACACCTCTGGCTCGAACAACGCCGGCACCCGTATCTCACCATCATCAATAGCGAATACAATGGGCTCCCATTCAAATTCCAGCGTAAACTTACCCTCTCCCCAATCCGGATAGTAGACGCCGCCCACCTCACGCGTTTCACCGCTGTCCAGGTAATCCGTATCGGCAACGTAGATGGCATTCGATGCTTCGTCAAGGAAGCCGGTGAAGAGCTTGATATAGCCGATATTATCCCCTTCAATATCGGCGCTCAGCAGAATCGTCTCACCGATATCAACCTCATCATCAGACACCGTCAAATCGCTGACGATGATCTCACCCTGTCCCGGGGCCACAACCTGCGCCGCATCCACCGCTGCGGCCATCTGTTCTGCCGGCCCGAACTCACGCCCCGTATAGTGGAACGCAAGGAAATCATCCCACAACGACTCCTCAGCGAAGCGCACCGCTACCTCGCGGTAGGATTCCCCGCCGGCGACGCGATTGCGGTAGAGCTGCGAGTTGGGGAAATAGACGGACATCCCAGTGGCGCCCGGCTTCTTCTTGCCGTGCCGCTCCGCCACGACTGCATTGTCAATGCTCGCTAGTAGCTCGTCCACAGCCTGGCCCACTTCAGGATCCCGCGTATTGTTCTTGATCAGCCCGGCCAGGTTGCCCAGGTCCAGATAGGAAGCGGGCACGCTGCGGCCAAATACGCTGGTGAACGACTGCGCATAATTGCGCGCTTCCGCCACGCCGCGCTGGCTGTCGCCCTGCAACACATAGGCCAGGTTATTTAAGCTGTCGATCACCTGCGGCATCTGCCGCAGGTCAACGGCCGTCAGCGTAATGTCATCACTCAACTGTTTAGAAAGCTGATCCGGCGAAGGGGCGCCAAAAGCACCGCGCCCGACCCATTCCTCTCGCGCCGCGTCATCAGTAATACGCTGGTCTTCATCGATGTAGGTAGACACAATGGATTTGCCCAAACTGGCGCCGTCAACATCTGGATCAGCCAGAAGTTCAGCTAGGAAACCCGTATACGCCCAACCCAGCGCCGGCTCCACTTCCTGCGAAGCCACTGCGTAGTTCGCATGGGGCGCCAACGCGTCGAACACTTCCACATGCGCCATGAGACACGCATCCATGCCTATCAACTCGAACTTGTCAATCCCTGTTCTCTGGCGGATCTCGCCCAGGGCTTCATCCAATTCCATCAAGAAAATCTGGTCACCCGTCGACTGCGCCAGGGCCACATTATCAGGCCCTCGCCCACCCGGCGCCGGATCCAGCCAGCCGCCCGGCCAGCCCATGCCATGATCAGACATGATCAGGACATAGTTGTCCGCCGGATAGGTCTCAATCGCCCAGGTCGCAAAATCAACCAGCGTATCGCCGCTGGCCATATTCAGTTCACCGAGATCCATGATCTCTTCAGAGTTAACGCGATTCAGATCAGGATCGTACGTCAGGTAATAACGCTTGGTCGTGGACCAATTACCATCGCCGGAATACCCCGCCTTATAACGGTCTACCTGGCTCACCAGGTGCACGTTCGGACTCGACCCGATGCGTTCCGCCTCGTTCAGGTCAAGGTATATATCCTGTTCCAGGATCTTGTCGTCGGCATCCTGATACATCATCACCAGCCACGTTTCATCACCTTCGCCCACTTCTGGCGGCTCAGAATTGCTACCCGACGCTCCCGGAAGCTGCAGACCGCTGCCGCTCTGGCTGTTCTGCTCCTTCTGCCCACTCCCGTTCAAACCGCTCTGCTGGCCGCCTGCCACACCCAGAAGGTCCGTAATCGCCTCACTGCTGCCGCCGCTGTCACCACCGCCGCCAAACAAACTACCGCCAAACATCAGGACGCCGCAAAGGCAGGCCAAGAGCAGCCCACCGCCCGCCAGAAGCAGCGGGTTTATCGGCAGCCCACCCCCTCCGCCGCTCAGGCCGCCCGCGCCGCTTGCGCCGGACGGGAAGGAAGCACCACCGCCGCTGCCACCCGGTGGTCTCACCGGCGGCTGCGATGGCGGTTTTGAAGGCGGCGCCGTCGTTGGCGTCGAATCTTTGTCGCGGCTGGGCGCTGCAGCCCGCTCGCGATCGCCCTGCGAGGTCGTCTTTCGCCGGCGCTCCGCTTCAACAGTACGCGGGTCGTCGTCGCTGCTTGTTCTTATCTTGGCAAACAAGAACGGCCCGTCCAGCGAAATATCAGGCCCGCCGGGCACAACCATCGCCGGCTGCTGCGCCGGTTCCGGAATCAGACTGCGGACAAATTCGGCTAAACTGAATTGTTTCATTTGATCATTCCTCATTGCGCACTGGTAGCTTGACGGCACTGCGCGGCAGCGCTGATCATGATTATAGCCTGAGACGCCCAGCGTGTCAGCGGATTAAATCGCTTCCAGCATGGTTTTCGCCGGCACCAGCTGGTGAATCCATGCGCAGGCGCCGCCTGCCGGCTGAGCAGTTCACCGGCTCACACCGCTAGGCAAACTTGAAGATGGCCTCACCCTCTTCAATCGTAGAAAACTCTACGAGCTGGCTGTCCACGTCCGCACGTTCTGTCTCCGGCGTCGTGTAATAAACAACAGCGCGCAGCTGGTAAGGATCTGCCGCTGGTTCATCCCGCAGGTGCATGACGATACTGAAATTCGGCGTCATCGTCTCAATCACGCTCAGCGATCCGGCCAGTTTCCCTTCAGCATTACTGATTTGAACATCAAGACACGGCCGTTCCAAGAAAGGCGTCAGCTCAACGCCAAAGGTCACCCGCCGGCCCCCTTCATGCACAAACAAGCCGATCTGCTTCATACGCACATCTTCTCGCGAGCGCGGTTGGTTCATTGGGTCTGAAAAGAATTGGATTTCCATACGATTAGCCCCTCAGCGTCTTGGCTGGTTTATCGGTCAGACGCCCGCACGCGGCGGTCGTTCAACAATCTTCAACTGATTCTCGATTCGAGTCAGCCTGCGCACAGCGTCACGGGCGATTCTGCCCCTCGCGCATCGCCTGCAGTTTTTCCAGCACCTGCACCAGAACCACCTGCCACTCGCGCGTACTCATCTCTTTGGGCAGCCAGATAGCTGTCTTACTCACCCGCACATTGCCGCCCAAGAATCGCTGCAGATGAAAACCATCCATCTTGCCTTCTTCCGGAAGCCTGATCTTGACCTGTCCCATCTCGGTCACAATCGCCGGCACACCCGCCTTCAGGGCCAGGCTCTTCACGCGCAGCTGGTACAACAGGTTATTCACCGGATCCGGAATTTCACCAAAGCGATCAGCCAGCTCTTCCGCCATCTCTTCGATCTCCGGCATCGAATCCAGGGTCGCCATTCGCCGGTAAAGACGCAGGCGCAGTCCCCCATCAGGCACATAATCAGGCGGGATATAGGCCGCCAGCGGCAGATCAATCAAAGTATCTTCAAGCGGCTCCAGCGGCAGCTTCTCGCCGCGCCGTTCCGCCTTACGCTTGCGAACGGCCGAATTCAACATGCGCGTGTACAGGTCGAAACCGACATCAGAAATATGGCCGCTCTGCTGCGAGCCGAGAATATCGCCAGCGCCGCGAATCTCCATGTCGCGCATGGCGATCGTGTACCCCGCACCCAGCTGCGTCTCTTCAGCAATTGTGTCCAGCCGCGCCTGTGCATCGGCGCTCAAGCCATCGTAGGGCTTGTGGAAGAAATAAGAATACGCCCGGCGCGTGCCGCGCCCCACCCGTCCGCGCAGCTGGTAAAGCTGTGACAAGCCGAAGCGCTCCGCATTGTCGACGATCAACGTATTCGCATTCGGAAAATCAAGGCCGCTCTCAATGATCGTCGTGCTGATCAGAATATCGATCCGCCCCTCGGCGAAATCCTCCATGATCTGCTCCAACTGCCGCTCGCTTAGCTGGCCATGGCCGATGACAACATTGGCCTCCGGCACCATCTTCTGGATACGTTTACGCACGATGTCGATCGTCTGCACGCGGTTGTGCACCACAAATACCTGGCCGCCGCGGTCCAACTCGCGCAAGATGGCGCGATGCAGCCGCGCATCATCCATCTCGCCGACATAAGTCTGCACCGGCAAACGCTCCGCAGGCGCCGTGTCAATGATGCTGATATCGCGCACACCGGCCAGCGTCAGATGCAGCGTTCGCGGAATCGGGGTAGCCGTCATCGTCAGCACATCTACCTCAGTTCGCCACTGCTTGAGCCGCTCCTTGTGCGCCACGCCGAAGCGCTGCTCCTCATCAATGATCACCAGGCCAAGATCCTTAAAGGAAACATCGTCCGACAGCATGCGGTGCGTCCCCACAATGATATCGATCTCACCCTGGCGCAGTTCCTGCACGATACGCTGCTGCTGGCTCTGCGTGCGAAAACGAGAAAGCATCTCTACTTTCACCGGGAAAGGCTTCAGCCGTTCGCTAAAGGTCGTGTAATGCTGCTGGGCCAGAATCGTCGTCGGCACCAGGATAGCCACCTGCTTACCGTCCAACACAGCCTTGAACGCCGCCCGCAGCGCCACCTCGGTTTTGCCATAGCCGACATCACCACAAACGAGCCGGTCCATGGGCAGCGAGCGCTCCATGTCCCCTTTCACCTCGCTGATAACGCGCAGCTGATCCTGCGTTTCCGGGTAAGGAAAACTCGCCTCTAATTCCGCCTGCCACGGGTCATCCTTTCCAAAGGCATGCCCGTCAACCAACTCGCGTGCCGCATACAGGTCAAGCAGCTCGCCCGCCAATTCATCGGCGGCGCGGGCGGCGCGAGCCTTCGCTTTGCTCCATGATTTTTCGCCGAGACGATGTGACTTCGGCTCACGATCATCCGGGCCCACCCATTTGCCCAGGCGATCCGCGTGATGGACCGGCACATACAGCGTGTCGCTGCTGCCGTACTGCACCAGCAGATATTCGCGCTCCATGCCGCCGATCTGGCGTGTCACCAGGCCGGCAAAACGGCCGATGCCATACTCCAGATGCACCACAAAATCGCCCGCCTGAATGTCGGCGAACGTCGCCTCCGGTGCTGTCGGGCGGAACTGCCGGCTGCGCCGCGGCACAGGTCGTTTCCAACCAAAGGCCTCGGCATCGGTCAGCAGCTCCAGCAGGATCTGATTATCATCACGTCGCACGAGCACGAAGCCCTCAGCCAGGCTTCCCTGCACAAAGGTCAGCGATCCCGGCGCCGGCGCTTCCGCCAGATCTTCCTGGGGCAGCACCGGCTCGACCGCCGAGCCCGTCAGCGGTGTGCCGTCCGTTCGCGATCGCCTGTCTTCGCCCCACAAATCGGCCAGACGCGGCGCCTGGCGGCTCAGCACCACCACCGTCTCTCCCTCTTGCTGCGCCTGGCGTAGCTGGGTCATCAACGGCCGTACCTGCCCGCCATAACGTGGTCCCGGCTCAAACGCATCGGCCAATGCCGACACAATCTGGCTCCCCTTGTCGGCTGCGCCCGCTGCGGCTTTCATAGTCGCCGCCTGCGCCGCACCTTCGTCGCTCGATTCCCCTTCACCTAGGACCAGCGGCTGCCACCAGCGCAGTTCATCCCGTAGCTGCGGCCAATCCAACAGCGGACTCGGGTAATCCGGCGGCAAGATCGGCTGCTCATTGGCTACCTGGTCTGCATGATCCTGCAGGTCATTAACAGCCCTTTCCAGCTCCGCCCAATCATCGATGACCAGCAGGGAATCCTGCCCCAGATAATCGAGCATACTCACCGGACGCGGGTAGATGTAGGGCAGGTAATACTCCATCGTCGGGAAAGCAATGCCCGCCCGCATCGCCGGCAAATCATCACGCCACGAAGAAAGACTGCCTTCACTCGCCTCCGCTTCATCCCGCCAGGTCTCGGCATACGCCTGCACCGCGCCCGGCAGCGCCTCACGTGCCGGCGGCACAACGATCCGGTCACCTTCCTGCGCTATGTCTGCGCTCACCGTGCGCTGCGTCGCCGGATCAAAATAGCGAATCGTATCAATCTCATCACCGAACAGCTCAATTCGTACCGGATAGGCCGCCGACAGCGGGAAAACATCGAGGATGCCCCCGCGCCTACTGAATTGGCCCGCCTCTTCGACAACGCTCACCGGCGCGTATCCCGCCTCACGCCATGTGGTCAGGTGCTTCTCCAGGTCCAGCGCCTGGCCCTGGCGCAGCACCTTCGTTGCGCTGATGAAACGCCTGAGCGGGATCGTCTTCTGCAGAAAGGCCCGCGCCGAACTCACGATTAAGGGCGCTGCCGCCGATTCCGGGATCAGCGGGTGCTGCGGCGCGGCAAGCGTCGTCAGAACAGCCAGCCGCTCGCGGCGCGTGCGCTCGCTCCAGGGACCACGATCATAGGGCAGCGGCGTCGGTTCGGGGAAACGCGCCAGTCCGTTCTCCTCCGGCAGCCAGGACTCCAGCGCCTGCACCCAGGCCACCGAGCGATCGACACGACCGGTCAGGAAGATCAGCGGCCCCTTGTGGTCTTGGTAAAGACGCGCCAAGATCGCCGCCCGGGCGCTGTCCGGCAGGCCCAACGGTGGCAAGATCACATGCTCAGCCAGCGCCGCGCTCAGCCCGCGGTAAGCCGGAAGCTCGTCAAATAATAATAGTAACCCGGATATACTCATCGTCAGTTCAGCCGCTCATCCTGGGACCCCACCGGCGTTTTTCCGGCCAGTCCCTTCCCCAATAGTTATCGAAAGGCGCAAACAGAGCCGCTCTATCTCATTCATCCTGGTCCGGATTCAGATTGTGCCGCGTCATTGCCAGATCAATGCCCTCGCGCAAATAGGTCTCCGCGGCCCGCACAGCCTCAGCGATCAAAACAGCGGCGTCGTCAACTTCCGGCCCGCGAAAATCCTGCAGCACATAGTCCGCCGGCTCCATACGGCCCGGCGGACGGCCGATCCCCAACCGCATCCGCAGAAAATCCGCGCCGAGATGATTGATGATCGAGCGCATGCCATTGTGCCCACCAGACCCGCCGCCCTGCCGAAGGCGAAGTGCGCCAAACGGCAGATCCAGCTCATCATAGATGACCAGCACATTCTCCAGGGGAATGCGGTAATAATTGACCAGCGGGCCAATCGCATCGCCGCTGCGGTTCATGTAGGTCTGCGGCTTGGCCAGGATCACCGGCCTACCTGCGATACGGCCGTTACCGGTCACCGCCTTCGACTGTACCTTGCCCAGCGATATCCCATTCATCTCCGCCAGGCGATCGATCGTCATGAAACCGATATTGTGCCGGTTCTTGCTGTGTTCCCGGCCTGGATTGCCCAGACCGGCTATCAAAAAGCGTTCGTTGTCCGCCATATCGAAATCAATGTCATCCGTATCAGGGCCCTCGCCCCTCAGCCATGCCCACAGACTCGCCAACAAGTCTACTCCACCACGTCCCACTCAGCGATATTCCACAAGACTGAAGGCTGCACCGCGTCAGGACGCACGTTCACAATCCCCGGACGCACAGCCGTGGCCACATAATTCGTGAACAGCGGCAGTGCGGGCAGTTGTTCATTAAAGATGCGCAGCGCTTCTTCCATCTGTGCTTCGTACCCTTCGCCGCCCGGCAGCGCATGTACGGCGGTGCGGCAGGCCGCATCATAGGCTTCATCCGACCAGCCGCTCACATTCGGCGCATCCCAGCCGCCGAATCCATCCTCTTGCGGGCCTGGCACATTATCACTCGTGAACATCGCGCAGTCCGGAATCACACGCCCCAACCAGGCAAATGAGGCGAGATCAAACCGCCGGCCAAACAGTGGTCCCGCCGGCCCAGCTTCAAACCACGTGCCGGCCGGCCGCTCATAAAGCGCCACCGGGATACCGCACGCCGCCATATTCTCCTGGAATATCTGCGTGATGCGCAGGCGCAGAGCGCTCTCGCTGTTCGTGCCCAGGGTGATCGTCATCGGCACGCCGCTCGTCACATCCTGCCGCCGGCCGTCCCCGGCATGATCTAGGAATCCCGCCTCATCCAGCAGCGCGTTCGCGCCGTCCGGGTCGTATGACCACGCCGTCAATCCCGGCGGCGTCAGCGGGTGTTCGTCGGGCGTCAAGGTATTCATCAACACCCCCTCACCGGTGTTCACCTCATCGATCATGCGCTCGCGATCCGTGCACAGCGCGATTGCCTGGCGAACACGTGCATCACCAAACCAATCAGGCTGGTCCGCCGCGTAATCGCTGCGCGGATTGATGCCGAAGGCGATCTGCTCGTAGACATTTCCTGGCGCCGTGATGACCTCCCAGCCGTCCAACGCGCCATCGGCAGCCAGGACAGGCAGATTGTGCGCGCCAAGCGTGCCGCCGGCGATCACATCACAGGGCGCCTCTGCCGCCAGAAATTCTTCGATGCTGCCGGTGAGGATCGTGACCCGATCGATACGCGGCAGCCCTTCATCGCCCCGGTAGTAATGCGGGTTCGCTGACAGCTTCAACACCTTCTCGCTCTCCCACGTTTCCACCACGTACGGCCCGCTGCTCAACGGGCTGCTGGTTGCCTCTTCCAAATCGTGCAGTTCAACGGCCGTATAGCGGCCCAGAACATGTGACGGCAGCGGCGTCCATACATTCGTGAAATAAGTCATATCCAGAAAACCGGGCAGGCCGCGCCAGCGCACGCTCAAGTCATCCGTCGCCTCATAGCTTTCTGTTAAGCCCGTCTTCCCCCGGTCCGCAGACGACTGTGGATCAGCAGCAACATTAAAGCTGAAAACGGAATCGACCGCGGACACTGGCGTCCCATCCGACCAGACCATCGGATTGAAAGAAAAATCCACCGCCAGCTGTTCCATCTCCAGCGGCTCGTCCACGTACGCCACATCTTCGCCGGACGCGTCGCTGACCACCACGCCTTTTCTCAGCGAAACCACATTGCCGTTCACATCAACGACACGATCCCCTTCACGCACAGTAACCTGGATACGCTGCGCATCTCCATCAGCCAGACTGGGCAGCTTGCGCAAGCCCTGCGCCTCATAGGCGTAGCCGGATGACGTTACCAGGTTCTCATGCAAAGCGTGCCGCACAGCCAGCGCCGCCGGCGACGCATCTCCGTACAAAAACAAGTCGCTGATTTCCCCATCCAGGCAAACCACAACTTCCTTCGGCGGGTCCGCTTCAACGGCCGCCAAGGGCGTCGCCTCCTCAGCGATTGATTCCACACTCTCTGTGGCCGGCTCCGGTGGCTCAACGTCTTCCGGTGCTTCATCTGCCGCATCAGCCGATTCAGTCGCGGCGGGAGTCTCACCAGCCTCCTGGCCGCCGGTGTCCGCAGGCACAGGCGTGACCTCACCGCCCTGGTCCCTGCACGCAGCCATCAAAATGAGCAGCACAGCAAGCAGCAGCCCGCCGCCTATCGCCTTACCCGGTCGACTTCTCATACACTTTTACACTTTGCGCGTAGGTCCATAAAGCTTATTCGCTTCGCGTATCCTCACTATCTGGAAACAAATAATTAGTCTAGCACAAAGCAATTACCCTGGCGAAAAGCTTAGGTTTTTCTTCTGCCAGTCAAATCCTCCCGGAACTATCCGCCGGTTTCTATGACCATTCACTAAGATTTGCGCCTGCCGCCTTTCCTGGCCGCGTGACATTGTGACATAATTCAACGAAACCCAAGCTGGAGAATTCTGAACTGTGCAAAATCGAATACTATTCTTTCTTCTACCGCTGACGGCGGTTGTTCTTTTCATCACATCTTGCGGACCGGCCGCCGCGGATATCTTTCCCTCATTGGAGAGCGCCGAGGACGCGGATCATCAAGAAGAGACCGCGCCGTCTGAAGCCGGCCCAGCGGATACCGCGCCCGCCGCATTCACGGAGACGGCCGAGGCCGTCTACAACGGCGTACCCGTCGGATTCACCGCCGAAGGACGCCCCTACCGCGGCGATCTTGAGGCCCCCATTCTTCTAGAAGAATTCTCCGACTACCAATGCCCCTTCTGCGGCCGCTTCACCGCCCAGACGATGCCCCAGCTCGAACAGAATCAAATCGCCAATGGCGAAGCGGTTCTCGTCTATTACGATTTTCCGCTGGAGAGCATCCATTCCCAGGCATTCGCGGCAGCCAATGCTGCGCGCTGCGCCGGAGAACAGGGCGCCCAGGCCTACTGGCAGATGCACGATATGCTCTATGAGCGGATGGGCGACTGGGGCGTAAGCGATCCCGATCCCATCTTCACCTCGTACGCTGAACAGATCGGGCTGGACGAGGAAGCCTTCGCGTTGTGCCAGGTTGAGCTGCGCTACAGCGATGAGATCAAGGCCGACATCGACCATGCGCTTTCGCGGGGCGTTCGCAGTACGCCGAGCTTCTTCGTCAACGACCAGCCGCTCATCGGCGCCCAGCCGCTGGAAGCATTCAACCAGGCGATAGCCCTGGTGCAGAGCGGCGAGTCAATCGCCCAGGAACCCCCGGAACCGCAGGCACCGTCTCAGCAGGAATCGCCGCTGCAGCCGCCGGCCGTCAAACCGACGCCGGCCGTGATAGCCACCGACACATACGCGGCGACAATGGGCGATCCCAACGCGCCGGTCACCATCGTCGAGTTCACCGATTACCAGTGCCCTTACTGCCAGAGCTTCTCCCAGGAGACGCTGCCCACGTTGATGGCCGAGAAGATCGCCACGGGCGAGGTATACTATATCCTGAAGGATTTACCCCTGGACAGTATTCACCCCAATGCCCGTGCGGCCGCCAAAGCTGCCCGCTGCGCTGGTGAACAGGATGCTTACTGGGAAATGCATGATGCCCTCTTCGACTCACAGGCCGGCTGGGGCGGACAGGGCGAACTGCCGGAAGCGATATTCGTCGATCTCGCCGCTGGTCTGGGCCTTGACGGTGACGCCTTCGCCACCTGCATGGACGAGCAGACATATATGCTCGCCATCCAGGAGAACGTCGAAGAAGCGCGGGCCCTTGGCGCAGATTCAACACCCTTCTTCTTTATAGATGGCCTGCCCATTCCTGGCGCGCAGCCGTACGAGCTGTTCGACTACGCTGTTGAGCTGGCCAAGGAAGGCACGCTGGCCGATGCCTTTGTGCCGCCGGAACCCAGCCTGGAGAACGTCAACGCGATTGGCGATCCCAATGCCCCGGTTACCATCATCGAATATACCGACTACCAGTGTCCTTTCTGCAGCCGCTACGTTGAACAATCCTTCGCCCAGATCAAGGAGAAGTACGTCGAGACAGGCCAGGTCTACTATGTCTTCAAGGATTTCCCACTGACCAATATCCACCCGCAGGCCGTGCAGGCGGCGGAGGCGACGCGCTGCGCCGCCGAACAGGATGCTTTCCTGCCCATGCACGATCGCCTCTTCGCCGAACAAGGCGCGTGGAGCGGCAACCCTGATGCGGCTGCCCAGTTTAAGCAGTACGCGCAAGACCTGGCGTTGGACAGCGCCGCTTTTGACGAGTGCCTGGACAGCGGTCGCCAGCAAACGGCCGTTATGGCCGACCTGGAAGAAGGCGCCGCGATCGGCGTCAACGGCACACCCGCTTTCATCATCAACGGCCATGCCATGTCCGGCGCACAGCCTTATCCGATATTTGAACAAGCCATCGAACAATTCCTTGCCGACGCCGGCTAGGCACGCTCTGACGCCGCCATGCGCGCCCTGCTGAACAATCTGCTCATCGCTTTTGCCGCCGACGACACGCGGCTTCTGGCCGGTTGGGCGCAGCTGTTCGATCGCGAGATCGCGTTGGCCGCGCGCCTGCCATCCGACAGGGGGCCCGACATCACACTCAGCGCTGCCGTCGTTGCCCGGCTGCCGGCCGTCCCGCAAAGAGCGCCGCGCAGCCAGACGGAAACAGGCGTCACTTTCTTTGACAGCGCAGCCGGCGGGATACTGCGGCTCGTCCGTCCCGCGCAAATAACATTCAATTTCGCCCAATCAGAAGCCGCTGTCTCGCTCACTGCGCCGCTGCTGGCGGCAGGCAGTCTGGAAGACATCACCATGATCGCCCTGGCCCCATTCTTGCGCCGGCACGGGTACCACATGGTGCATGCCTTCGCCGCCGCCTCCGGCACGGCCGTTCTCCTTTGCGGTCCTTCCGGCAGCGGAAAAACGACCACAGGGCTCGCCCTGCTGCAGCACGGCTGGCGTTATCTGGCCAACGACGTCACCCTACTGCGCGAAGAACAGGGGCGTGTCCAAGCCTGCCCCTCACCCGGCGCAGTCAACATCCACCCGCACAGCCTCGACCTGCTGCCCCAATACGGGCGGCGCCTGGGCGAAACAAGAACCGCAAACGTCAGCGAGAAATACCTCCTGCCGCGCACCGCGCTGCTGGGTGACGCTGTCGCCCAATCACCGGCTGTGGTGAGCGCCATTCTGTTTCCCAGCATAGCGGCCGGAGATGCCCTTCAGATCAGCAAACTGCCATCCGCCATCGGCCTGGCCCGCCTAATCGAAGAAAGTGTTGACCGCTGGGATGAAGCCGCCGTTGCAGATCATCTCGATCTGCTGGCGCTCGTGAGCCGCCAGGCCCAATTCTTTGATCTGCAGATGCCGCAGGGGGGCGCTGGTAGTCTGGCAAGCGCCTCTGCCGAGTTGAGCGCGCGCCTTAGCCAGTAGCGCCTGAGGCCAGGACGCTCACCGCAGACAGGGCGGACCAGCAGCGATTATAGGCATTCCAGGCAACCTCCAGATTGCGCGGTCCGATGGGCGCCTGCGGAGAAGCTGGCCCGCCGCGATCAATCTGCCCGTAATGCATCTTCTTGTAATGCGATGCTGTTCGCACCTTCATCGGACGCAGGACATCATACGTTTCGCTGAGCGGCTCGCGCAGCCCAAGGTGAGCAGCCAGGCCGCTGAACGTAGTCTCTGTGCGTTCAAGCAGATCCTCATAGGTAAGCAAGAACGCCCTGTCATACCCACGCAAATGGGCCGCGTACTGCTCCAGCGTGTTCAGACGCAGGACATACAGGGAAGTGGCCAACGTATCATCCTCTCCCTTCACTTTGGGCATGAGGCTGCGGATCGCGCCGGCAGGTTCGCGGATCAGAAAGACAAACCTGCTCCGCTTTTCTGCCAGCATGGGCACCTTATCCGGCGCCAGCAGATGGTCGAACACCAGTTTGTCAAACATGAAGCGCTCATTTCCCGGCAGCCGCCACGGCTGCAGGCGGTACAGATTGTTGCCGGTCAGCAAGCGTAGATCGTCAGCTGAGCGATAGGACAACATCGTTTCACCATAGCCGCAGATGTCAGGATTATTGCCCAGTATCAGCGAAAGCAGCGAGGATCCAGCGCGCACATGGGAAAGCAGGAAGAGGTACTCGTAAGGCGTCCGCGTCGCCGCCAGCCTGCCATATGCCGCAAAGATACCCGTCAACAGGCGCCCTTTTACGCCGGCTGGCAGGGCGTTTCCGATTCTTGTGCTAACATTGGTTTGCGTCGCCATCACTTTCCTATGACAATCGGGTCAGGCACGAGATTCTAGCATAATGAGCAAGCGATCACCATCAGAGACGGGCCCACCGTTCACGCCGCTGACCACGGACGAAGCGCTGCGTTTGTGGCCGCTCTGTCTTCACGCTCGCCATCTCTTGGGGAAGCTGCGCTACGTAGATTACCGCCAGGCCGCGGAGGACGCCGCCTTGTTGGCTCGCGAACTTCAGCGCCACTATTCCCCAGCCGAACTGAGCCGGGCATCATTCCGCGGCGTGCCCCGCGGTGGGCTGATAGTGCTTGGCCTGCTTGCCTACCAGCTCGACCTTAAACCAGAACAGCTGCAAGGGCCGGCGCCATCGACGGCCGATCTCCTCTGCATCGTCGATGACTGCGCCTTGACCGGCCGGCGCATCCAGCAGGTCCTGGCCGAACACAGCGCGAGCAGCGGCCGGATCATACTCGCCTTCCTCTACGCCGCCCCGGGACTGCGCGCGGCCGTAGAAGCGGCGTACGCGCCCGTTGAACGCTGCATCACCGCCCACGACCTGGCCGAGAAAGCGCCGCCGGATGACGCCGCCCCCGAAGAAGCGCGTATGCAGGCCTACCTGGGCCAACGGCCGTATTCGCAGGCCGTGGAGAGCGTCGCTTTCGCCTGGAGCGAACCCGACAACCTCATCCTCACCCCCTTCGATAGCAAACCAAGCCACCAGTGGCGCTTTGTTCCGCCGCACAAATGCCTCAAAAACCGCCGCGCCCTGGGCCTGCCGCCCGCGCCGCAGAGCCTGTGGGGGTGGATCGTACCCGAGGGCCTCGTCTACGGCTGGTTTGGAGACGTCCTCTATCTGCTCGACACCTCCCGTGAAGAAGTCTACCGTCTGGACGGCCTGGCCGCCGGCTGCTGGCGAGCTGCGGCCGGCTACGGCAGCCAAGATGCCGCCCTGCGCTTCCTGCTGCTGCAGCACCCCGCCGAAAAGCCCGAGGATCTCGCCCGGCAGCTCACCGCCAATCTGGCCGCCTTCGCGGAACACCACCTCCTGCAGCCAATCTCTTAGCCGCAGCATCAGCAGCCAAGCGATCCCCTTGACAACGGCCGTTCCTTCTGCTATATTACTATTACCCGTTTAAGCGGGTAACCCAGATATATAGATTTTGTTGCAGAGGAGCACCCGATGCCCGCCCCAGCAGAAACACTCGTCCGGCCGCAGGCCGGCACAATTGACGTCAGTATCGAACCTGTTCACAACCTGCTGCACAGCCTGATCCTCATCTCCAAGGCAGCCTACCTGTCAGGGCTTGGTGAATGGGTGATCAATACGCGCGAAGCGCTCACCCCTGCCGAGCTGGACAATCACCGCCTTGTCGTTGAAGGGCTGCATTACGCGCTTTTCCCACAACGACACCTGCCCTCTTTCCCCGCCTATCTCGACTACCTGGAAGAAATGGACCCCGTCGCTCTGCGCGACCGGCTGCTGGACAGCTACTTCGATCTCGCCTGCATGCGTGATGAGCCAGGCCCCTACACCACCTACGAAGAGGTGCTGCGCAGCCCCGAAAGCTACATAGACTTCCTCATCGGCCGTTTCGGCCCCGATATTGTAGACCCGGATCTTGAACGCCAGGCCTATACCTACGCGGTGAATCCGGCCGCGATGCAGATCTTGATCGTCTCGCACCTGCGCATGATGTGGGATCGTTTTCTCGCCGCTGAATGGGACGCGATCACGCCCATGCTCACCGATTCCACCGCCGCTTTCAACGACACCAACCTCAAAGGCCAGAGCTTTCAGGAAACGGCCGAATTTGTCACCGGTCAATCGCTGGGCGACATGGATTGGCCTCTCATTGAGAATGAATACCAGCGGCTGGTGCTCATTCCTTCCGCGCACATCGGCCCCTACTTAGGCCGCTACTATGAAGGTGATTCATTCCTCATCGTCTTCGGCGCCCGCCTGCCTGAGGGCGCAATCGGCTATGCCGCCGACCTCAGCCGCAACGAGATCGTCGTTCGTCTGAACGCCTTGGCCGACGATACGCGGCTTCGCATCTTGCGCCTCATCGCCGAGAACGGTGAGCAGCGCTCGCAGGACATCATGAGCGAACTGGATCTCAGCCAATCCGCCGCTTCACGCCACCTCAAACAGCTCAGCGCTACCGGCTACTTGATCGAGCGCCGCTGCGAGGGAGCTAAATGCTATTCATTAGGCGACGACCGCCTGCGTGACACATTCCAG
Source organism: uncultured Chloroflexia bacterium (assembly GCA_963767495.1). Taxonomy (GTDB): domain Bacteria; phylum Chloroflexota; class Anaerolineae; order Promineifilales; family Promineifilaceae; genus JAACFF01. The sequence continues at coordinate 3,002,209 of CAVYDY010000001.1, read as the reverse complement.
GCAGTCCTCGCTTTCCTGGCAGTTACACCGTAGCTGCTGCCTCCGTTCTAGCCCTTGTCCGGTCGCGGTTCCTAACATGGCCGCGACCGGTCGCAAGGGCCGATTGAAATGCTTTATTGGGATTGCCCGTACCAGGGCCTGGTTGAGCGCGCCCGCCGGTAGAAACTGGCGCAGCAAGGAGCAGACACAATGAACGAAAAAATGCGTATTTGGACCAACGGTACAGAGACAATGAATGCCTTCGCCCCTTTCTACCAGGAAGCAGCGGTGGCCAGGATCCGCGAAGCTAGCGCCATGGACGCCTGGTTCGTCCTCCTGCAGAGCGCTGCGGCGGACCCGGACCCACTGACCCGCAGCCGGCTCAGCCAAGTCACGCCCTATGCCGCTGCCGGACGACGGGCACAGCTCCTCGCAGGCGCGCTCGACGGTGGATTTCTGACCGGCGATGACGACTCCGGTTATCACTTGACTGCAGCAGGGCGTTCAGTGCTGGCCGGCTTCTTCGAAACGGCGCAGGAACTGATCAGCACCGCCCCGGTGCTGCCTGCTGCGGATATGCAGCGATTGGCAGACCTGCTGCAGCGTGTCGTCCTGGCTACCGAGAAACTGGCGGTTCCCGATCAGAAACCAAACCTGGCGCGCAGTCGCTGGACGGAAACCGGACCGCAGGCCACGACCACCGTGCAGGTCGATCAATATCTCACCGACCTGACCCTGTTCCGCGACGACGCCCATATCGCCGCCTGGATCGGTAGCGATATCAGCGGGCGCTCCTGGGAGGCCTTCACCTTGCTCTGGCGCGATGACGCCCACACCGCAGCGGAACTGCAGGAGAAACTCGCCGGCCGCGGCTTTACCGAAGAAGCGTACGCCGAGTCTCTGGCTCATCTGGGTGAGAAGGGATGGGCTGAGCAGGACGGCGGCGAATGGCGGGTAACTGACCTGGGGCGTGCCGTTCGTGAAGAGGCGGAACTGCAGACCGACCGCATCTTCTTCGCCGGCTGGGATGCGCTCAGCACGGACGAACTTGGTGAGCTGGGCAGCCTGCTGGAACGATTGGCAGGTCAGCTAAAGGAGGCCGCGCCTGTGGCAGCGCCGGCCTGACAGAGCAGCGTGGCCCGCGGGCCGAAGTATGGATGCAGCCTGGTGCCAGGTTGGCGCAGCGCACAGCAAGGGAACGATTATGATGACCAGCAAAATGACTATTTGGAATCACGGCATCGAAGCGATGAACGCCTTTTCGCCGTTCTATCGCGAACAGGCATTGTCCAATTTCAACCAGCACCAGGCCCGTCATGCGTGGCTGCCCCTGCTGCGCACAGCCGGCGTCAGCCCCGCCCCGCTGGCCGCCGATCGCTTCGCCGCGCTGACGCCCTACTTTGCCGGCCGGCGCAGGCAGGAAATGCTCGAGCAGGCGCTGCAGCGCGGCCTGTTGGCCGCCGACCAGCCCGGCCGCTACCGCCTGACGGCGCCGGGCCGCACGGCGCTGTCCGCCTTCTTTGACTTTGCGCAGGCAGCCATTGCCGATGCGCCGGTTCTGCCCCGGCCGCAAATGGAAGAATTGGCCGCGCTGCTCAGGCGCATTGTCCTTTCCACGGAGAAGCTGCCTCTACCGCAGTCGAAGGCGAATCTTGCCAGCAGCCGCTGGACTGATCCCGGCCCGCAGGCGCCGCCGGCCGTGCAGGTCGACCAATACTTAACGGATCTGCTCTATTTCCGCGAAGACGCCCACCTCTACTCCTGGCAGGCGTACGGCGTAGACGGCCGTACCTGGGAAGCATTTACCCACATCTGGCGCGACAAGGCCAACACACCATCCGAGCTGGCTGATCTGCTGGCAGCGCGCGGCTACGATGAAGAGGATTACGCCTCGGCGATCCGCCACCTCTTAAACAAAGGCTGGATTGAACAGGCGGCCGGCCGCTGGCAGGTCACCGGCAGCGGGCGCGCCCTGCGTGACGTCGCTGAAATGGTGACCGACCGCCTCTTCTTCTCCGCCTGGCGCGTACTGAGCGAGGCTGAACTTGACCGCTTGAATACGCTGCTGGTCGATCTGGCGCGCAGCCTGCAGGAGGCGGCGCTCACCCCCGCACCCGCCTGACCCACCGCGCCCGCCCGACTTGGACCAGCGGGGGCATTTGAACAGAAAGTTACGGTTTGGGAGTAGATAATCCATCGTAAACCGTAATTTCTTGCACGAAATCACCCTAAAGATCCTCGATGAAGTAGGTCCCATTGGGCAGAACATGTTTGTAAGGCAGCAGCGAAATGTGAGATAAGGCTTCGTTGTCGATTGCTTCCCTTTGCTGCCTAAGATTTTCCACGATGCCATTGATTTTGATCGTATTCCAATAAAGTATGGCGTTAGAGACGAAGCTCAAACAGCTAGCCTTGTTCATGATTTCCTCGTAATCACCAGTGGTGAACTCACCTTGGTCGGCAAAGAAAATCCGACGTGGCAGTTTGTGTCGATATTCCCCCTTGTTGAGTTGCCTCTGTACTGCTCTGCGTAACTCAGAGTCAGTCAGATAACGCAATATGTATTGAGTTTTGATGATGCGGCCCAGATTGGTAAACGCTTTGGATAATCGGTCGGAAGGGTAGCTGTTGGTTAACCGCTGGACAACAACATGCGCCGGCACAGTCCTTTGCTTTAGAGAAAGAGCGACATGTAGCATGGCATCCCACTGTTCTTGAACAATCTCGATAATCGCTCTTTTGTTGAGCAGCGGAGTGAAAATACCATAGTCAAAGGTCTTATCGATTCGATAAAGTTGCTGATCCTTCAAGTCGCGAATGCGGGGCATGAATTCATAGCCCAGCAGATAACAGAGGGCGAAGATAATCTCCGTATAGCCGTGCGTGTCAGTCGTGTGCTTCTGCGGTTTCAGAATGGTGTTGTTTTCCAATAGTCCATCCAGAACGTAAAGTGCCTCACGGGGACTGCATGAAATCACCTTGGTGCTAAAGACCGAATACTGATCAGAGACATGGGTGTGGATGCCGATTGCTCTCTGATAATATCCAAAATAGCGTGGGTAGTAGGAGGCTAAAAGGCTACTGGCGCGAATGCCAAAGCGCTGCGCATCGGAGGAAGACATCTTGCCCGAACCATAGACCGCGCTCAATGGAAGTTGGTGATGGCGATTAACGATTTCAGCACTGGCTGCCTTTAATGTCTCTTCCCGAACAAAGAAATGGAGAATATGCCGTAACATATCCACGGAAATATCTTTGACGCTGGCGCTCATGGCTACCACACCAAGATTGGTCGCCTGCGAAATGAGCCCGGCCATTAATGCTTTGTAGAAGTGGGCGGGTCGTGAGCGGTGACCCTGAATGGGTATAAAGTGCCGGCTGAAATTTGTGTGTTCATCGACTGCCATCAGCAAATTCTCAATGCGGATCGACGGCATACTGGTATCAATAACTTTCTGCAGCCTGGTTACAGAATCGGGTACGGCCAATTTGTCATCCCGTTTCAATTTAAGCCTACCGTTCAGGATTTTTGCGAAATTATCGCGGCCGAATTGCTTTCTAGCTGTGATGACATTTTCGTGAAACAGATCCGAGAGTTGCGTTTTCGCCTCATGCTGCTCCGGGATTTTGCAGCTCAGTAAAGGCATCCTCCTTGAGTTCCTGCCAACGGGAATTGCTGAGCATGAGATCCCAGAATGAGACGTGCTGTTTGCTTTGCGGAAGGTAAAGATCGCCGGAGCGCAAGGCATCTTTAATCGCTAAAGCAAGGCCCATCTCCCAGGCATTGCGGTTGATGTTCCCGGCATCATCTTTCAAAGCTCTGCGTAGTTCTTTTGGTACAAAGGCGGTTGGCGTATCATGGGGCAACTTCTTTATCTCGCCCGCATCCAGTTGGCGAACGAGACGAATACTGCGCAGTAACGGGTCGCTGCCATGCTCAGCCGCAAAGGGTAGGTGTATGAAATCGGCGAAGTATTTGCGTAGGCTGGGGTACTTGGCCAAGAGTAGATCGCCATACCCTCTTTCTTGCATCCTTTTGAAGATACGCAGGTCATCCAAGGAGCTGCGGAATTCCATTTCACTCGTATGCTGCCAGAGATCGTGCTTCAATAGTGGCTTGTCATCCGGCCAATCAAGTAGAATGCCCGACGTACTGAGTACCGTGTCAACCGCTCGCTTCTGGCGTCTACGCAGTTGTCGATGCTTTTTCTCGTAAGAATTCTTGGATTGACGGCTGATCTCCATCATATACTGGTCGTGCATCTTGACCAGATGATCCAGAAGCACTTTGCGGGTTTCCAGCAGGAACGCAAATCATCATTGCGTAGCGTTTATGCTTATTCAATCGCTTGATTTCTTTGGCGCTGTACTTCTTCGTCATATTGAACAGGTAATCTTGAAAAGCAGGTTCGGCCAATTGTTCTTCAATGGCATCAATGCCGGAGGCCTTCAGCGTCTGGTATCGCTGGAGATAAACACGGAGAGAAGAAATTTTGGCCTCAGGTGGATAAGCTTTTAGTTGAGCGAAGAGAGAATGTTGGCCTCTTTCCGGTACAGTCAAGTAACCGGTCAATGGCGCTGCTGCAAGTCAGGGGATAAGCGCCGATAAATAGATTCAAATATCTGAGCATGCACTTCAGAACAGACACGGATGACCAGCCTCTCCAGGACAGAAGGACCAGGCAGTAGTGTGCGTTTAGCTAAGAGATACTTTTCCGCCTGGTGAAACAGATCCTTTGGTAGAATTCCCTGTCTTGCTTGTTCTTCGAGCCAGATTTGCAGGTTCTGTTGAGCGGACTCCGTAAACTTCTGAAATCCGAGATGGGTCAGGATGTTTTTGCGGTATGTTGTATACGTTGCTTTCCGTTCTGGTGTCCGGATTGTAAGAGACGGCGGTAAACTCAATTGATTGTTGAGGTAGGAGATAATCCTCAACGACAAATCATTCACATCACTCAGAAAACGGCCATGCAAACGCACGGCACAAAGTTGCACGGCCACAAACAGCCGATACTCTTCTCGATATTTGTTAATTTCGCCGATGTCGATTTCTGATAGCGTCCAGTCTCTGGCCATCTCTTCATCAGAAAATTTTTGCGGCAAGGTGATCGGTTGATAACGCTTTTTATTGGACAAGAATTGTTCTTTTGTAACCATGGATCTTGCTTTGGATTTTGTGTGGGATAACGGCACTGAAAACGTTCGTTTCTCCTTCTCCTTTTATCTCATGATAATCTATGGTATCTTTATCCTATATGCAAACCAATTACGTGGACCTAAATGGGTTATCTTGAGATATGAGTAAAACAGTTGCCTATATCCGCGCTTCTACGAATGCTCAGGATGTCAAAAACCAGCGTCATGAAATTTTAGAGTATGGACATCGTGAAGGGATACAAGTCGATGAATTTATTGAAGTGACTGTCTCTTCGCGGCGTAGTAGCCGGCAGCGTCGCATCGAGGAACTCCAGGAACGCTTAGAACCAGGCGACACTTTGATTGTGACTGAATTAAGCCGATTAGGTCGCAGCACTGGCGAGGTCATCCTGCTCATCAACCAATTGGTTGCCTATGGAGTCATTATCCTGATCATCAAACAAAACCTTCGCTTGGGCGAAGGACTCCAGGACATAACCGCCAAAGTGATGGTGACTCTATTGGCTTTGTTTGCCGAGATAGAGCGGGACTTTATTTCTCTCAGAACGAAAGAGGCGTTGGCGGCCAAGAAAGCGCAGGGTGTCGTCCTTGGAAAACCCAAAGGCACGATTCAGTCGAGTATGTACGACAAGGATAAAGAACGCATCCAGGAACTACTCTCACTTGGTGTGCCACAGAAACGAATTGTTGAACATCATTTAGGGTACGGGACCACCAAGAGTCTTAGTGCTTGATCTCACAATAGGTTATAATTTGATTCGAGGAGGCCGAAATGCCCAAACGAATCAAGTTAAGAACTTTAACAAACGAAGAACGAACACAGCTGGAAAAGTTTAGCCGATCAGCGACAGAATCACATCGAATCGTTGAACGGGCCAAAATGATTTTGTTAGCCTATCAAGGTGTGCCTGTCGAACAGATTGCCAACAAACTGGACCGCAGTGTGCCGGCTGTTTACTTGCGCCTCAGACGTTTTGGCCAAGAAGGCATCCCTGGCCTGGAAGATAAACCACGGGGTGGTCGCAAACCAACCTATTCGGAAGCAGAACGTGGCCAGATGATCGCTTTAGCTCGAACAGATCCTGACAAATTGGGCTTGCCTTTTGGGCACTGGACCTTAGACCGCTTAGTCGACTACTTGCACAATACCAACCAAATCGGTGTCTCCAGGGCGCAGCTAGCGCGCATTTTACAAGCTGAAGGCTTACGCTGGTATCAGGAAAAGACCTATTTCACTGCACGGCCCGACCCACAGTTTGTGGAAAAAAGGGGGCCATCATAGGCTACTACACAGAGCCACCACCGCAAACACGTGTAATCTGCCTCGATGAAATGGGACCTGTGTCGGCCAAGACATATCCGGCAAAACGTTGGGCACCTCAGGGAAAAAGACCGCCATTAAAACCTGATTATGGCCGCCGTGCGAAAGTGTGGGTTTTTGGTGCCTTCGAACCAAGTACAGGTACGGCTCTCACGTTATGCCAAGAGCGACGTCGCAGTCTGGATTTCATCGAACTTCTGGATGCAGTTGTTCAGAAATGGCCTAATGATGAACTGATATTGATTCTGGACAACCTTTCCATTCACCGCAGCATAGATGTACAGTACTACATAAGAACGCGTGAACTCCGCAAAACAGGCTAAAGATGAAGAATTCAACTTTCTGTTCAAATACCCAGCTGGTCCATACAATGCAATATTTAGGCCATATTTTGTTTACCGGCGAAAGCCAACCGAGTTAAGAAAAGGAGAACGTTCAAAATGAATAAAGCTGCCAGACCAGCTCGTAGACAGGGCTGGATCATACCGGTCGCTGTGATTATATTGTCTGTGTTACTGGTCGCCGTCGTTGCCCCGCTCTTGGCGCGGGAAGATCAGGCTGCGGCCCAAGATCCTGATTTTGACACTGTAGATGACCCCCTCGATGGTGACTACCAGCTATTTACCGTGGATGATTTAGTCCTCGCGCGTACAAAACCGATGAACAGCGAGACTGAATCAGAAGTGAATAACTATGTCTTAGAAACGGCCAACGAGACGATCAGCAGCCAGACGAAACGAACAGTCGCCACACCACCATGCTACATAGTGAATGAAGATATCCAACCCCTGGATGTCCTGCCGCGCCAACCGCAGCAGACACGAAGCGGTCGTTTCTTTAATCTGGCCTACGATGTGATTGTAACCCTTTCCCCTTCATCATCAGCCTCCGGCAACGACTGCTCGGGTAGCAACAATATGGCGCTGCATATCCAGGATGTTAAGACAAACGACAATATCGTTTCTACTTTTACCATGCCGGCAAAAAACACAGCCTTGGCAATGGGTGATTTCACCCTGGATGGCTTCGAGGACCTCTTTATCCTGAGTGATTCTGAAGTCCGGGCAGCCAGTGCCACAGATATCAACGACAAGAGTGCGGGCATGAATGTTGGCCCCGTCACTTCTCTAGACTCAGTTCCCGGCACAGGCCACGATCCGGTGACGGGCGATTTTAACAACGATGGGCTGCGCGACGTTGCCTGGATCGGCGGCGGCAGCGTCCACTTCGCTACAGTTTGCCCCGGCTCGGTTGCAGGCACTATGTGCGATGGCAAGCAAGCTTTAGAAGTGCTATTAAACCCCGATTCGCTTCCCGTCCCGAATATGGTCTCTATTACGGCCGGCAACTATGGCTCTTATGATGGAACAGGCTTGCTCCTCATTACGTCACCGCCATTCAATTCCCTTGAACCTACAAGGTATTTCGCCCGGTGGTACCAGTTCAACAATGATTGGAATGCCATTGGCGGCGGCGAGATCAGCAACGTTCTCTTCTATGAAACGTTTATGGACGTGACGGATCACACATTGGCGGTATCCGAGAAGCTGGATTGGCTTGGTGGCAGCGATCAGGCGATCGTCGCCAGCCATGGCGAAGTATTCGGCGCCGGAGGCAATAATGATTCAACTGTCCTCAATGTCAATGTCATCACGTTTGACAGTGCACTCAATACAATGAAGGGCTACTCCACGGGAGATATCGACTGGCACAACACTGGCTTCATCTCACCATTAAATCCACCATGGCTGAATGGTCTGGCCGTCGGCCGTTTTGCGGCCATTGGCGACGATCCGAACGACACCGACTTCAACCCGCAGATCGCAATCCTGCGCAATGACCTTACCGTGCACTTTTTCAGCGTCGATCCCACCAATGAGGATTACACACCGAAATCACAATCGATGTTGAAACTCGACTCCTCTCTCGGCATCAACAACATACCAACTCTTGGCCTGTTTTCCGGTGGTAATCCTGAACCGTACCCGTTCAACTGGCTTTCTACCGGCGATCTGCAGGGGCGCTCAGCGCGCCTCGGCAGCCCAACGGTCATTCGTATCGACAGCCATTCCCAACCTTCTGTTATCCTGGGCGCGCCGCCGATGCATGTCGACTACATATTACCGGATCAGGCCACGGCGACGGAATGGCAGGTCGTTAATTTCTCGGCCGTTCCCGACACCTTCAATAGCAACTATACAATGAGCGAAACGACCACCAACCAATCGGCCGATACCAACAGGACAAGCTATACTTACGCCACAACCGAAGAGGGCGGCGGCAAGTTTAAGATCAAGGTACCAGTTATTGGCTCGATTGGCGGTGCGCTCCAAAAGACCACGGAGAACAAGCACGAAGACGTCAGCGAAACCTACGCCTTTAAAGAGAACGAATTCAAGTATGATGCTTCGACGACGACCGGCTTTGGCGACGAGATCTGGTACGATGAAAGTTCCTTTAACCTCTTCATGTATCCCGTTATCGGCCAGACGATTTGCCCGGCCGATAACAGTGATTGCGACCCTAGTGAAGAACAGCCGCTCTATGTTATGTTTTCCGGGCCAAACAGCGGTGGGACCGGACCCGGACCTGGAGCGAATACAGAGTGGTACCAGCCTGTGCACGAACCGGGCAATATCTTTTCATACCCCTGGAACGAAACTCAGCTGGCGCAGCGGGTTTCCGGCGGACTCAATCTGCTTACCGGCCCGCAACATTTCTTCACCGATAATTCTTCCCAGGTGCAATCGTTGAGTTGGAGCAATTCACAGGATAAAGAACAGACTGTGGGCACAACCAACAGCCATTCCTACGAAACGTCGTACAGTTTATCGGGCGGAAAGCAAATTGGTGAGGCGGTGGATGTGAATCTCTCCGGCGATCTCGATTACAACAACAGCAACTCTGTAGAGACGCTGAACAAGTCATCCTCGTCGGTGGGCGCTTCGCAGGGCATCAGCATCGCCAAACCGGGTACGTTCCTGGACACCGGTCTTTATCAGTACCGCGTCGAGCCGTACATATTCGGTCGCAATAAACCTGATGGCACTGTGGATGATGTTAATCTGCCGCAGAACATCCAGGCAACAGGCCCCTTACAGGCGGCGTTCGCCGCCAATTCAAAGGCTTCCGGAACTGGATCCTGGTGGGGTGCTGACAACAGTCCTTACTCGCAAAATGTCGATATCGCACTGAATCACCCCATGCGCTGGGCACTGGATGATCCGACGGGAACCCAGGATTCACTAGACTGTTTGTTCGCGGAGGCGCGCAATAACTGTATGATTTTCAACGATCCCGTTCCCGATGACCTTTGGAACAGTGAGTTCTACTGGATGCGTGGATTGCTGGTGACTGTTGGCGGCGTCAGTGGACCACAGCGTTCGCAAGCTGCCGAGGGCGATGATGTTGTCCTGCAGGCTCGCGTCTACAACTACAGCTTTAAGGATATGGATGCCAATTCAACCATTCATGTCCGTTTCTATCGCCAGCAGATTCAGGGTACAACACCGGTTGGCGACAGCGTACTCATCAGTGAAGAGACAACCGGTCCCTTGCCCGGCTTTGCAAATAATGGCGGAACTGCCAACTGGAAGACGGTTACGACGACCCTGGACACAGATGGTTTGGGTGACACGTACCACATCTTTTGGGTGCTGGTTTGGGCCGAAGATGGCTCTGGGAACATGATTTCTGAGCTGCAGGGTCACGGCCTGGAATCTAAGCCTGGAAGTTTGGCAAACATTGGCGCTGTTCCTCTGGAGATGGTGACGCTTGATGATGAGCAAAAAACCTTCAGCAACAATGTCGGTTATCTGCACAGCAAGTTTTATATTGCAGACTCGCCTCCTCAAACACAGCCACCCGGTGATCTTGTCCTGGAAATAAAAAACGCCCTGGTAACGCCGCAGGAAACGATGCCCGGAGGGCGGGTGATCGTCTCGGCCGACATCACAGCTGAGGGAGCGCCGGCGGAGGCGGTTCATGTGCGGCTCTACCCTGATGCGGCGGCATGGCGGGCGCACCAGGATGATCCCACGCTGCCGAAGCCGCGCGCCTTCGACGTGGAGATGCTGCCCTTCATTGATGCTGGCGAATCGGACCGCCTGGAAGTACCTTACAGCACGAACGCCTGCGGAACGCAGGAGATTCTGATCGTCGCGCGTTCCGGTGTGCAGTCAGAGCCGACTACGGCGACCGCGACATTTTCCAACGGGCCGTGCCTGGCTTATTTCCCGGTGCTGCCCATTCAGGCGCCCTAATAGCATAAACAAACAGCAAGCCGGTGGCACAGCAGTATCCCGATCGCTGTGCCACTGGTTGGTTGCAATGGGGGGCAAGATTAGAGTGCAATTCTAAAAATTCACGCCAAATGGAGAACACAAATGAGAGAAATCCATCGGCAAACTGCCAGCGATGAGTCAGGACAGAAGACCGGCCGTAATCGGCGTTTCCCGCAGATGTTAGGAATCATTGTCCTTAGTACATTGCTGCTTCTGTTAATCGGCGTTGTGACCCGATCTCAGGCCCAGGATGAAGGCACCGGTGCCGGAGAAGCAGAAAACGGTTTGGTCGCTTTTCTGCCGTTCATATCGAACCCAACAGAGTTTGGCGGCACGCCGCCAGTGTCACCCAATCCTGCCACGGACACCACGATCGCCGCGAACCAGGCCGTTCTGAACGAGCTACCCTTTGACGACACCTCGGATTATGACGACGTCAGTCGCGATCTCGTGGCCTCCCTGCCTGATACGGTGCTCAAAGACAACAAAGGCAACACCATCTGGGATCCGACCAAGTATGATTTCATCGTGAACGGCTCCGATGCCCCTGATGCGGTGAATCCCAGCCTCTGGCGCCAGGCCCAACTCGTCAATACCAGCGGCCTCTTCAAAGTGACCGACCGCCTCTACCAGGTTCGCAATTATGACCTTTCCAACTTGACCATTATCGAAGGCGACACCGGCCTGATCATCGTCGACCCGCTGGTCTCGGTGGAGACGGCCAAGGCTGCTCTGGATCTCTATCTGGCCAACCGGCCGGCCAAAGACGTCGTAGCCGTCATCTACACTCACAGCCATGTTGATCACTGGGGCGGCGTTCTCGGTGTGACCACGGCGCAAGCGGTGGCTAACGGTGATGTGGACGTTTATGCCCCGGAAGGCTTCCTGGAAGCAGCGAGTAAGGAAAACGTCTACGCGGGCAATGCCATGGGCCGCCGCGCCAACTATATGTACGGCACCTTGATTCCACCAGGAGCACAGACCAGCGTCGGCGCGGGCCTGGGCATGACCCTGTCAGAAGGCACGAAGAGTCTCCTGGCACCCACCGTTATCATTGATGAAAGCACAGGTTCCACCGTCATTGATGGCCTCACTTTCGAGTGGCTTATGGCGCCCAACTCAGAAGCACCTTCAGAAATGCTCTGGTACAACCCTGACCTGAAAGCCATGAATGGCGCCGAAGATGCCACGCACACATTGCACAACACCTATTCTCTGCGCGGCGCCAAAGTGCGCGACCCGCTTGCCTGGTCCAAATATCTTAACGAGGCGCTGGACCGCTGGGGCGACGATGTGGAGGTACTTTACAATATGCACCACTGGCCCGTTTGGGGCAACAGTGAAGTCGTCGACCATCTCAAACTCCAGCGCGATCTCTATCGTTTCATCAACGACCAGACGCTTAATCTGGCTAATCGCGGGTACGTCCCGCTGGAGATCGCGGAGATGATCGAACTGCCCGAAGTCCAGCAGCAGACCTGGTCGAGCCGGGGCTATTACGGTTCGTTGAGCCACGACGTCAAGGCCACATATGACCTCTACCTGGGCTGGTTCGACGGCAACCCGGCCCACCTGCACGAACTACCACCGGTGGAGGCCAGCACCAAGTATGTTGAACTGATGGGCGGCGCGGACCAGGTGCTGGCCGCGGCGCAAGAGGCCTATGACAACGGTGACTACCGTTGGGTCGCGCAGTTGGTGAACCATGTGGTTTTCGCCGACCCGGACAATACGGACGCCAAACTGCTGCAGGCGGCGGCGCTGGAACAGCTCGGGTATCAGGCCGAGTCCGGTCCCTGGCGCAATTTCTACCTGACCGGGGCCGAGGAGCTGCGCAACGGCATAGACAGCAGCGCCGGTGCGACCTTTAAGGGCGGCCTGGAGGTCCTTAGCGTCATCGAATTGGAAGAGCTTTTCGATTTCCTGGCCATCCACCTCAATGCCTCCCGTGCTGAAGGCAAGACGATTGTCTTGAACTGGGTTTTCAATGACCGGCCGAGCGAAAACAACCAGAATGAGTTCATAACTAATCTGGAAAATTCTGTTGTCAACCACACGGTTGGAAAGCAGTCGTCCGATGCGGCGGCCACGATCTCCATTGGGTCCGACACGCTGGGCGAGATTCTACTTGGCGATACAACCATCCAGCTCGCCATCCAAAACGGCGAAGTGACGATTGATGGCAGCGTTGTCAAAGTGATCGAATTCTTCAGCCTGCTCCAGCCTTTCCCGTCTCACTTCAACATCGTCACGCCATAGGGAATGTGTACAGACGGCTCGGAACAAAAACCCCCGGCGTTCGCATCGCAACAAGTGACCGGTGGCACAGTAATTATCAAAATTAATGTGCCACCGGTGTCGGCAGGTAATCCTCGTAAGAATCAGATTGAGATATTCTCGCGATGTGATGGGTTTTCTTAATCCTTTCGCAACAGTTCTATGGAGTACCCCAAACCGTAACTTTCTGTTCAAATGCCCCCGCTGGTCCGACTTAGGGGCGCGGCGCACAGGAACGCCAATCCAGCGGGTGATGTGAGAGCAGCAGGCGCAAAAAACGACCGGTGGGTCATCACCCGCCGGTCGTACACCAGGCTGCCGCGTCAGGCGCCCCGCTATTTTCGAGAGACAGGCAGGCCCGCCATTTGCCAGGCGATCATGCCGCCGTTGAAATTCTTCACGTCGGCAAAACCCAAGCCCATCAGCTGCTGGCAGGCAACCATGCTCCGGTTGCCCGATCGGCAGACCACGACGATCTCCTGATCCTGCGGCAGCTCATCCACGTGCTGAATCAACGTCTGCAGGGGCATCAGCTGCGCCCCTTCGATATGGCCGTCGTGCACATACTCCTGCCGTGAGCGCACATCGACAAGCAGCACCTCATCCCCACGCTCAAGTCTCTCGTTCAGTTCAACGGCATTGACGCCGGGAATAGACGACCCGCCGCGCGGGCCAAATAATGATTGGAACAGACCCATCTGCTCACCCTCCCTTTTTGCTATAACGTAATACGCGCCAGGACGTCCCCTTCTTCCATGATCAGGTACGCCACGCCTTCAATTTCGATTTCCGTTCCCGTGTACTTTGGAAACAGGACGCGGTCACCAACCATCAAGCCTGTCACCATTTCCTTTTCATCACCGATCGCGCTGATTGTGCCCTGCTGCGGCTTCTCTTTGGCTGTTTCCGGCAGAATTATTCCGCTGGCCGTCTCCCTTTCCTGCGCCAGCGGCCGGATCAGGACACGTACGCCTAATGGTTCAATGTTCATACAAGCACCTCACAACGATTGACCCCGCCAACGCGCGGGACAAAGCGACTCGCTCCGCTAAAATCGCCAGGATAATCTTACCTACAATCTCGAATTCTACCAAGAATCCCGTTGATTATCGCCCGTCACTTTAGAAAGTGATCAAAGCTGGTTGACACCAACCGCCAATCGGTGACAATCAATGCAGCTGATAAGATTCGATCATTGAAAGTTGGCCGCTGACCAGCGTGACCAAGGAGACAAAGATGAAAAAAGTGACACTCATACTAGGACTCATTCTCTTGATGACCCTGGCCGCCTGCGGTGGTTCAGAAGCGCCGGCCGCTCCCGTCGAGGAGGCCCCGGCCGCCGCGGGCATATCGCTCGACGAGCTGCCTCAGAATATCGATGTGGAAACGGTCTACAGTATTCAGAACAATCCCGATGTCTACCTGCTTGATGTACGCGAACAAGAGGAATATGACGAAAAACATATCCCTGGCATCAACCTCTTACCCATGAGCACGATCCAGAACAGGCTCGATGAGATTCCCACCGATAAAACAGTTGTCGTCACCTGCCGCAGCGGCAACCGCAGCGATCAGGTCACCCAGTATCTGCGCGCCAACGGCTTTGACAATGCGCACAACATGACCGGCGGCATCAACGAATGGCAGAGCGCCGGCTACCCCGTGGAATAAGCCCCAGCCGATAGACGATCTCTGACCCGGCGCAGCCGGAACGAAGAGATCCCCCCTTTCCCGCGGCTCGACACCCTGTCGATTCGCCCGAACAGATCACAGAGAAGGCGCCGGTGACTCAGAAAAACGCTCTGAGACCCGTGCACCTTCTCTGTTTTACATCTGTCGTTTAATGTTTGCTGTTTGCTGTATCCTGCTGCCCCTTGATCAGTCCCACACCGGCAGCCCGCTGGGAACTGTCTCCGGCACAAGATAAGCCAGGTCAACGGCCGACGGTGAGCTCAAGGCGTGCAAGAACGTAAGGAGCTGATCCATCTCCTCAGCGTCCAGGTCCGGCTTGCTCACAATAATCGGGTCGAGCGTGCTCATCACCTCGGCCACAACGGCCGATTCTGTGCGCAGTGTAGCGCGTAAATCCGCCGGCAGTTCTTCGCCGTCATAAGCGCCCAGGCTCCCGGCCGCGTCGAGGTGATGGCGCACCACATCTTCCAGGCGTTCATAGGCGCCGTTGTGCAGCCACGGCCCGGTCAGGGCTACATTGCGCAGCGGCGGCGTGCGAAACGCAAACTTGTCCTGCTGTTCACCCGTCTCCAGGTAACGGCCGTAATCCAGGCCCGTCTCGTCCTTGCCCGGTCCGAACTGCGGCGCGCCGATATTGTGGTACTTCTGATCGGTCATCAAGACGCCGCTGTGGCAGCTGCCGCAGCCCGCCTCGCCGTAGAACAACAGCGCCCCTTCTTTCGCTGTCTCCGACATCGCGCCGCTTTCGCCGGCCAGGTAGCGATCCCAAGGGCTGTCATCAAAAGAGAACGCCGCAATTTCATAAGCCGCGATCGCATTCGCCGCATGCTGGAAGCCAAACTCACTGAGCGGCGTCTGCGGGTACGCCTCAGCGAACAGCTGCCGGTATTCGGGGATCGCCAGCAGGCGTTCTGTCAAAGCCGACCAGATGCCGGGTAGATCACTATCCACGACCAGGGCGACCTCATTCAACTCCGGCACCTCTTCCGCAGCGACCGCTTCCCCATCCAGCACATTGCGCACTTCCATCTCTGTCTCCATCGTGCGGCAGAAGTCGCCCGCCCGGCCGCGCATCTCTTCCCGAGACGTAGGCGGGAACATCGCCTGAACCGCCAGCGGGCTGTCCAGCCCTTCCGGCAGTGCGTCAGCAGCAGGGGACCCAAAATAGTCGAATTCCTGCACAATACGGCCGTCCCAGAACATCGTCGACCACTGCGGCGCGCCGCGGTTGAAAATCTCCGGCGCGTTGCGCGGCACCAGCCCGCGCCCGGCGCCGATCTTGCGCGCCGTGCCCAGCCCTTTCGCCCCCGTACCGAAAGGCAGCGAAAGACCATCCCCCCCATGCAGCAGCGGATGATGGCAGGTTGCGCAGGAAATATCACGATTGCCGCTGATCTCCTTGTCAAAAAACAGCGCCTCCCCCAGGACCACCTTGGCCTCGTCCGGAACCGGGCCGAGATCGATGGGATGCAGGTTGGCCGCCGCAATGACGGCCTGCAGCTCGTCATCCAGCGAGACGGGTTCCGTCACAACCTCGGGGACAAGCGCCGGCTCGGTTTCAGCACCCAGCTGTGCCAGATCGCCGCGCGCACGGAAAAAGAGCGCGCCAAGCATACTCACAGAGACAATGGCCACAATACTGGCCACAACTGTGATCAATGTCAGCAGGGACCTACTCATAAATGGACCTCCTCCTGCAAACCCGGCAGCCGGCAAACGACTGGCAGGCTGAACTAACTTACACCACAGTATAGCAGTTCATTGCCCGCGTCGGGCCGGTTTTTACGGTTTTTGAACGGGTTGGGGAACAGTCAAGAAGTGCACCGAAACAGCCAACAGCCAACGCATGACACGCTGGCTGCTGATTGTTGTCTGGTGACTATTTTCTCGCTGCAATAAATGCCAGCTCGCTGACGCTCGGATAGGCGGCATATATGTCCGCCAGGTCCCCAACACGTCCGCCCAACTTGATCGCCACGGCGATCGGGCTCAACGCATCGGCAGCATGCGGGCCGACCGCCACCGCGCCAAGCACACGGCCGTCCTTCTTATTATAGGCAAGTTCCAGGAAGCCAGCCCCCTCTGCCATCAGATGAGACTTCAGGCTCTCGCTGAACGGAACGCGCGCACGAATCACATCCGATCCACCAGTCATATCCCCCACTTGGGCCACCTGCGGCTCCGTGTAGACGGGCTGAATCAACGTTTGCAAACTAAACGGCGCTGCATCCACCCCCGCGATCATCCGCGCGGCAGTGCGGCCTTGCGCCTGTGCCTTGTTCGCCGTCATGACAGTGCCGTCAACGTCCCCCACCAGGTATACCAGCGGGTCGACCGACCGGCCGTAGGCATCAACAGCCGCACCGCCATCAACCTCAATGCCGGCCGCCGCCAGATTTAGGCCGTCCCAATCACGCCGCCGGCCAACAGCCACAAAAGCCATCTCTGCCTCATGGCGCGAGCCATCCTCAAGAACGGCCGTTACCTTATCCTCATCCCGCGCCACTGTCTGCACCATCTGCCCGGATACAATCCGCACCCCTTGTTCATCCAACGCCGCGCCGAGCGCCTCACCCGCCGCGCCGCTGAACTGCGGCAGTATGCCGAACTGGTCAACGATCCAGGTTACTTCTGCACCCAGAGCATTGAATAGGTAGGCCGCTTCACATCCCGTTGCCCCGGCGCCAATCACCAGCATGCTCGACGGCAGCGCCGCCAGCTTGCTCAGCAGCCTCGGCGCAATCACGCGCTTGCCGTCCGGCTTCAGACCCGGCGGGAACACAGGGACCGAACCGGAAGCCACGACCAGCGGCACACCGGCAAATGCCGCCACCACCTTCCCCTCATTGTCGTGAACCTGAATAGAGTTCGGCCCATCAAACACCGCCGTTCCGGGGAGCACCATCACGCCCAGCGCATCCAGTTCCGCCCGCGCCTGCTCATTCCAATCCTGCTTGATCTGCGCCAGCCGGGCCAGAATATCCTCCGCGCCTGGCTTCACCTCCTCATCAGCCGCCGCCAGCCACACCTTGCTGGGCAGCAGGCTGTGCCAGCCGGCCCGGCCACCGACGGGCCCGGCGCTGATCAAGATCACAGCCAGCCCCAATTTCGCCGCCTCACGCGCCGCCTCAATCCCCGCCGGCCCACCACCAATAACCACAATTTCTTTACTCAAGATCTTTTACCTCCAACTGCCAATTATAGCGCAGTTGCCCGCCCGCTTCCCAGTTCCAGGTTGCCAGTTCAAGTTCCCAGTTTGCTGTTTTCTGTTTTCCGCTGATTGTTTATACTCTCTTTATGCCGCGCATCTCGGAAAGCGACCAACAGCGCATCCTGCTCGATCTCCTGATCGCCTTGCAGCACGCCATCGATCTCGATTCAGCGTTGGCGCACTTGCTGGCCGCAATCACGACGGAACTCGACTTCGAAAGCGTCATCGTCGCCCTGGTAGACCAGGAGCATAACCGCCTGCACCCCTGGATGAAACAGGACAAGCTGCAGGCAGCCGCCGAATCCTTCAACCACCAGCAACTGAGCCTGGACGAAACGGCCGATCCACTCATCGCCACGCTCCAATCAGGGCAGTTCGCGCGCCTCGACCTTTCCACCGAGTTTGGCTTCAAACAAGCGCTGGCGCTGCCTATGCTTTGGGGCGCCACGCCCATCGGCCTGCTGCTCGTCAATCTCGCCGGCCGCGAGAGCGACACAGAAGAATGCCTCACCTTAATCACCATCAGCCAGCACACGGCCGTTACCCTGGGCATGATGCAGACGCGCCACCGCCGCGCCAAAGAAAGCGCCATCCAGGAAGAACGCGCCCGCCTCGCCCTCGATCTACACGATACCGTATCCCAATCGCTCTTTGGCCTCGTCTATACCCTGCAGGCCTGCAGCCGCATGCTGCCCGACGACCCGGCGGCGATAGAGGCGGAACTGGCCTGGGCGCTGAGAACGGCTGAAGAAGTGCGGCGCACCATTCGCAGCACCGTTCGCGACCTTTGGCCGGCCGAACTCACCGCCGACCAGTTTGAAGCCGATCTACGCACCTATGCCGCCGACATCCTGCAGGCGGTTGAAATGGACCTTCTCTTCGATATTCACGGCGACTTCAGCGCCTTATCCCCGGCTGTGCGGCGCAGCATCTATCGCATCTCTCAAGAAGCGCTGGCCAATATCGCGCACCACGCCGGCGCCCGTGAATCCCGCATCTGCGTCGACATCAGCGGCGGCAGCGTGCTTTTCATCGCCCGCGATAACGGCCGTGGCTTCGACCCCCGCGCCATCCTCGCCCAATCCTACAGCGCCGATCATTTCGGCCTGCGCGGCATGCAGGAGCGGGCCGCCGCTCTCGGCGGCACCTGCCGCATCTACAGCCAGCCCGATGCCGGCACCTCCATCGTCATCGAACTTCCCGCCAATATCCAGGCCCACCACACGCCACCAGCCAACGAAGCCTCCTGAACCTCGCCGCCAATTCGACCGCCGCCCTCCCGCCGCACTGACACCCAGTCACCATATTCGCTAGGAGCCCTCTCGAAAGATCGACGTCCTCGCCATTTTTTCCATCCATCCTTCTCCGCGCTCAATGCGCCGGCAAACGCACCCAAACTGCATCGACAGTTGACAATCGAATCGGTTCGACATATACTGTGCCCAGCATCGAATCGGTTCGATGACTCGTAACGCTCTTGAGGACAGGATGGCACCATCAACTAAACGACCGACCATAGCCGATGTGGCCGCCAGAGCCGGCGTCAGCAGAAGCACGGTTTCATACGCACTGAGCAATAAGCGCCCCATCTCAGAAGACACGCGCGTTCGTGTCCAGCAGGCCATTGACGATCTCGGCTACCGTCCCAATGCGGCTGCCAAACGGTTGGCCTCTCGCGAGCAGAGCCGCAACATCGGTTTTGTACTACCCCTCGTGGCGCCCGAAATAACCGGCCTGGAGATGAAGTTCATCTCCGGCGCATCGCGAGCGATTAATCAGGCCGATTACACGTTCGTCCTGCTCGCCCACTCCGACCGCAGCCCGGAGAACCTGCTGCGTTTTGCTGAGAGCGGCCTGGTTGATGGGTTCATCCTGATGGAAGTACTGATGCAGGATGATCGCGTGGAGATGCTGCGCCAAGAAGATATTCCGTTTGTCTTGATCGGCCGTTGTGCCGATAACAGCGGGCTTACATACGTCGATGTGGATATCCGGCAGGCGATGGACAGCTCGTTTTCCCATCTCACCGGAGCCGGCCACCGATCGATCGCCTATCTATTCAAGGACGACGATCAATATGGCTTCTCCGTCAGAGCGCTGAGCGAATACCACGCTGCTTGCGATCGTTTCCAAATCCCGCCGCTGCTGCAAGCCTGCGGTCTCTCCCCCGAAGAAGGGGAAGCGGCCATGAACACCCTACTCGCCTCCCATCCAGAAACCAGCGCGGCTCTCGTCTGGAGCGATATCCCCACCCTGGGCGCCATCCAGGCAGTACAAGATCATGGACACATCATTCCCGGCGATTTTTCCATCATATGCCAGGAACACTCCATCATATCCAACCTGTCGTCATTTGTACCAGCCATTATCGACATTCGCGCCGACGAAATGGCTGCGCAGGCAGCCGAGTTCATGATCGCCTTACTAGAAGGCCAAATCATCGAGCAGCCGCAGTTATTATTCCCGCCAAAACTCTTGCACGGAGACGCGAACTAACAAAAAAAGCAGCGCCCTCACCTTACTGGGGACGCTGCCATAAGACTGCCCGCTTCCCGCCATCAATGATGAAGAACAGAAAAGGAGAAATCTATGGGCTGAATTATAGCAAAACAAACTCAAATCCGGTTCCCTTGTTCAAAAGTCACAAAAAGTACGCGCACTTTGGAACAATCCATATCATTTTCTGAGCAGAACATCGTTTGTAAGCGTTTGATAATTCAGTTGAACCAAATCGGAGACCCAAGAATGAAGAAGACAATTTTTATACTCATACTGGCATTAGTGATGATGACTCTGGCAGCTTGCGCCGCGCCTGAAACGGCCCAACAACCTGCCCCCGCCGAAGAAGCACAGGAAGCTGAGGCGCCGCCCACGGACGAGCCCACCGTAGAGGAACCAGCAGAGGAGCCCATGGAAGAGGCGCCCGCTGCGGAAGCCGAAGAGGCCGTAGTGATCACAATGGTCACCCATGAAACCGAAGTCCTCAATGCGGATTTCTGGCTCAATGCTATCGATGCTGTGTTGGCAGATCTGCCCGACAACATTGAAGTCGAGTGGTCCTCTACGGCAGATCGTGACGCCTATGCCAAGCAGCTGGCCGCCACGGACCAGTTTCCAGATATCCCGTTCGCGGTGACTGTCGCTGACTTCGCAGAAGCGGATCTACTTCTCCCCTTTGACAATGCCTATCTTGAAGAAAACTTCCTGATGCCGGAAGCCGCCTACATCGACGGCCAGAGCTGGGCGCCGCCTGTAGGCGCGCAGCTGATTCCACTGGTGTTCTACAACAAGGCGATCTTTGAAGAAGTGGGTGTCGAACCACCCAAGACCTGGGACGAACTGCTGCAGGTCTCGCAGGCTATCTTCGATGCTGGCCATATCCCGATGCTGATGTGCGGCGCTGAACCGTGGTGCGCCAGTTTCCCCGGCGTTGGCCTGGTGTCACAGAACGTCCTTGGCGATGATCCCGACTGGATGCTCAAGCGCAAGGCCGGCGAAGTCGCCTTCAGTGACCCTGAATTCGTGTCTGCCATGCAGATGCTGGCCGATCTGAATGATCTCGGCTACATCGACGAAGCCGCCCTCGGTACCGACTTCGCCACGGCCAATCAGACCTTCTACGATGGCGGCGCGGCCATGTACATGCAGGGAAGCTGGTTTATCGGCTATCCCCCCGATGACATGGATTTCGAGATGGGCGCCTTCTTACTACCTCGTCCCGACGGCAAGGAGATCGCTTCCATCTATGTCGGCGGGGGAACCAGAGTGAGCGCAGTCTCTGAGCATCCCGAGGAACTCATGCAGTTCGCCGAGTTATTCGAGATGCATCCGGCAGTTATGACCGCCATCATTCAGAATGATGCCCTGTTCCCGATGATGAAGAACTACGGAATTGACGACTACGATGTAGAGATGAGCGACCTGTACTACGACACCTACAACAATATCGTTGCCAATGACGACTTCCCGAAGGTTGCCGCCTTCACCTGGGCGAATAACGACCACGATCCCATTCCCGGATGGAAGGACGAGTTCTACGCCTCCATCCAGAACATCCTCTTGGGAACCGATGTAGAAGAAGAAATGGCACGCCTCGATCAGGTGTGGAACGACACTGCTGAACGACTAGGCAACTAGCAGACGCTGTTTCGCAGACGCGGTGCACCGTGCCGCGTCTGCTCGTATGCTCTCAATGAGCATTGACTCCTTCTTTTTGTTGTTTTGAGGAGAAAGGTGCTGAACCTTTCTCCTCAAAAAAGAGACTAGGTATGGCAACACAACAGATGACCGGCTTGCAAAGCGAAACGAGCACATCATCCACCACCAGTTGGGCAAGATCCGTTCAGCAAAAGCTGAGTCACTTCGGATTTCTTGAATTGATCGTCCTAACCGGCACACTGCTCTATTTCCTGATGACTCTCCTACCGTTGTTCCTGGCGTTCGCGTTCAGTCTTACAAACCAGAACTTGCTGTACAAGACATCCGACTTCATCGGCTTTGACAACTATATCGACCTCCTTGACGACAAGAGCTTCACTCGCTCCTTGTGGATGACGGCACGCCTGAGCATCGTGGTCACCCTGGGAGCCAACGTCGCCGGCTTATTGATCGCCCTGATGCTAAATGTGCGTGATCGCTTCCACAGCTTGCTGCGCACCCTGATCTTTATCCCACAGGTACTAAGTGCGGTCATTGTCAGCTTCATCTGGAAAATCATTCTGGTCGATCGCGGCCTCCTGAACAGTGCGCTGATGCAGATAGGCCTCATTGAAAAGCCTGTCCATTGGCTCGGCGATCCCACCATGGCCTCGCGCGCCATAGCAATCGTTGTCATCTGGCAGCTGATTGGCTTTTGCACGGTCGTCTACCTGGCGTCACTGCAGGGTATCCCCAAAGATCTCATTGAGGCATCCAGGATTGATGGTGCCAATCGCTGGCAGCAGTTTCGCAATGTGACCTGGCCGCTGTTGGCCCCCGGTGTCACCATCAATATGGTCCTGCTGCTGATCATCACATTCAAGCTTTACGATCAGGTCGCCGTTTTGACCGGCGGCGGACCAGGCGGCCGTACGGAAACGCTCGCCTATTACATCGTACGTATTGCCTTCAACGGCAACCAGCTGGGATACGCCTCGGCCATGGCGGTCGTTCTGTTTTTGACCACCGCCCTCATTTCCGGCGTTATTGTTACATCACTCAAGAGCAGAGAGGTGGAAGTCTAATGAACGCGAAAGCAAAGAAATACAGCAAGGCCATATTCGCCGCCGTGATCACATTCATCTTCTCTATCCCCCTGTACCTGGCGCTGGTGAACGTGTTCAAGACGGAAGAGCAGATTCAATACGAACCGATCGCCTGGCCCGCGCCTTTCACCTTGCAGAACATCATCGCGGTCATGACACGGCCCGATAACCTGTTGTTCGAGGGACTGAAGAACAGCCTCTTGATAACGGCAGTCTCCGTCATCCTCATCGTTTTCTTTTCGTCAACCATTGGCTTTGTAATTGGCCGCAGCAACAAGCGCTATATGCGGCTGCTGCTGCTGTTGTTTGTCGCCGGGATGCTCGTACCGCCGCAAGTCGTGCTGATTCCGGTGTCGCGCCTCCTGCAGTGGATGGGCTTGATGGGCACCTTCCAAGGGCTGATCCTGCTGCAAATTGGCGGTGGTTTGCTTTCCTTCGCTGTTTTTGTCTACACGGGCTTTGTCAAGACGATCCCCCGCGAGCTGGACGAATCAGCCATGATCGACGGCGCCAGCAGGTTCACCATGTTCTGGCGTATCATATTCCCCTTGATGCGCCCGGCTACCGCCACCGTGATCATCTTCACAACCCTATGGTCCTGGAATGAATTTCTGCTGCCCCTAGTGATCCTGGGCCCCGGTCAAGGGGTTACGATCACGACCGGCATCTACACAGCGGCCAGCTCCTTGAACAAGAATTACGGCCAGATGTTCGCTCTCATGTTCCTGTCTGCCCTGCCCATCCTGGCCTTCTATTTCACACAACAGAAAGAATTCATCGCCGGCTTGACAGGCGGCTCACTGAAAGGATAACAGCCAGGGTCGGCGGAATGCGCCTTTAGCGCGGCTCGTCAACCGGCAAGCTGGGCCGCGGCCTTGCCAACTGCAAGAGAACTGAGCGCGCAAGTAGACGCTTAATCACGAATCGGAGTATGCAATGAGTTTCCGTCACTGTAAGAACACACTTATCTGGGAGAAAGGCCAGGAACGGATGTCTATTGAACCCTGGGGGCCAGATTCTCTGCGCGTACGCGCTGCGGTCAACGGGGCTAGTAAAGATGATGCCCTTAGCGCCCTGCGCCAGCCACCGGCGGAAACGGCCGATGTCACAATTCGATCGCACCGCGCCACGATAACGAACGGGATGCTGCGCGCCGAAATCACTGCCCAGGGCAGCGTGCGTTTCATCAATAACCAGACCGAACAGGAGCTGTTCGCCGAAATGTGGCAGAAATTCCCTCAGACTGAGCGGCGGTTCAAGTCCGTGGGGGGCAACCTCTACCGGGCGCAGATCCGGTTCAAAGCGCATGATGGGGAACGTTTCTACGGGCTCGGTCAGCACAAACACGGCCGTCTCGACCAGAAAGGCACTATCATCGATCTACTGCAGCTAAACAGCGAGGTCTGCATCCCCTTTCTGCTCTCCAACCGCGGCTACGGCTTCCTGTGGAACAACCCCGCCGTAGGGCGTGTCGAGTTGGGCAGCAACCACACGCGCTGGATCGCCGAGGCCACATCCGAGCTGGATTATTGGGTCACGGTTGGAGAGACACCCGCCCGGATAGTGGAGCGATATGTTGAAGCGACTGGCCATGCGCCACTGCTGCCCGAGTGGGCTGCCGGATTCTGGCAGTGCAAGCTGCGCTACGAGACGCAGGACGAACTGCTTGCCGTGGCCCGCGGCTACAAAGAACGGGGCCTGCCCCTTTCTGTAATCGTCATCGACTATTTCCATTGGACGCGCCAGGGAGAATGGCGATTTGACCCTGAGGCTTGGCCCGATCCGGCCGGCATGGTGCGCGAATTGGAGGAGTTGGGCGTTAAACTCATGGTATCCGTCTGGCCGACTGTCAACGGAAGCAGCAGCAACTTCGCGGAAATGCAGCAGCGTGGACTGCTGATCGAGACGAACCGCGGCAATCCCGCCCACTGGATTCTCACCGATACGGACGCTCCCGGGGCGCCGGCGCCCGTCTATTTCTACGACGCAACCAATCCGGATGCGCGGCGCTTCTTCTGGGAAAAGATCCGGCTGGGCTACCACGAACACGGCATCGAGGCCTTCTGGCTCGATGCCTGCGAGCCGGAAATGTATCCGACCGATCCCGAAAACCTGCGCTATCACCTCGGCAACGGCCTCGCTGTTACCAACATCTATCCACGCATGCAGGCGCGCGCCTTCTACGAAGGGATGCGCTCCGCCGGACAGCAGGAAGTCGTCACCCTCTGCCGCTCCGCCTGGGCGGGCAGCCAACAGTATGGCGCGGCGGTCTGGTCTGGGGATATCGCATCTACCTTTGAAGAGCTGCAGGCGCAGGTTCGTGCGGGGATGAATATCGGTTTAAGTGGCATCCCCTGGTGGACGACTGACATCGGCGGCTTCCACGGCGGTGATCCGGAGTCCGCCTATTTTCGTGAGCTGATTGTGCGCTGGTTTCAGTTTGGCGCATTCTGCCCACTCTTCCGCCTACACGGCTTTCGCCAGCCGGCCGATTTGGACCGCTACTGGGAAAGCGGCGGTCCCAATGAAATCTGGTCTTTTGGCAGCGCGGCGTATGAAACCATTGCCGGGCTGCTGCAGCTGCGCGAGCGACTACGTCCCTATATCATGGAACAGATGAAGGCTGCCCACACGCTTGGTACGCCGCCTATGCGCCCATTGTTCTATGATTTTCCCGAAGACATCCGTTCCTGGGCCATTGAAGATCAATTCATGTTTGGCCCTGATCTCCTGGTTGCGCCCGTTCTGTTCGAAGGTTCGCGCAGTCGCGACGTCTACCTCCCTCCCGGGGAGACCTGGCGTAACGCCTGGACCTACGAAAGCTGTGAGGGTGGGCAGACGGTCACCGTCGATGCCCCGCTGGCCCGCATTCCCCTATTTCTTCGGGGAAACGCAGATTTACCAATAGGCATCCAGCCAGTCAATTCTGTGAAAATAGCGGATCGTTAATCAAATAGAGACAGGAGAAGCAGCGATGATCAACGACCGAACGCGTCTGCATACCGCATTCAACTTGGATATGTCTGACCGTCCTCCAATCATGGGCGGCTGGTTGGCCGCCCCTACCCACGTCCAGGCGCTGACCGGGTGCAGCGACGATGAGTATTGGGACGACCCGTTCAGTTGGGGTGTCAAAGCGGAACAGGCTTTAGGCAGCGACGGCGTCATAGACATTTTTGCCCCGGTCACCCGCGGTGAGTATCGTATTGTGGACGGCCAGATCATGGAAGAACGCGATCATATGCCGCTGGAAACTGTTCTAGAAGATATCGAATCGCTCCCCAGCTGCGAAGAACAGTTGGCGGCATTCGAGGAAGAGTCTGCCTATGCAGATTTCGTCTCGGACTACCAGGACAAACAGTCCGCCATGGGCGACCTGGTCTACTGCCCGTCAGATTGGTACTTGATTCCCAAGGCAATCCCCGGTTGGGAATATGGGTACGAAAACGCGATGCTCATCATCGGCATGTACCCTGAGCATGCTCGCAAATTCATCGACTTTGGCCTCGGCCGGGGATTGAAGCTGGCCACGCTGCGCGCCAGGGCGATCCGTGAAGGCAAATTACCGCACGCCATATTCACTGGCGAAGATCTTTGCGATCAACGTGGCCCGATGGTTTCACCCACCTTTCTACGGAAAGAATATTTTCCAAAACTGGAACGCATCTTCGAACCGCTTCTGGAAGTTGGAGCCAAGATTGTCTGGCACTGCGACGGCAACTACACCAGACTCCTGGACGATGTACTGGCCAGCGGCGTGAACGGTCTGCAGGGTTTCCAGCGGGAGTGTGAAATGGATCTGGAATGGATCGTGGACAAACGAGCCCGCAACGGTGATCCCCTTCTGATTTATGGTCCCATGTCGGTAACTAGGACGCTCCCTTATGGAACGCCCGAGGATGTGCGCGCCGAAGTGCGCTGGGCGATGGAAACCTGCCGTGACAAAGCATCGTTGGTCTTCTTCACCAGTAATACACTGACGCCTGACGTACCCCTCGAGAATATCCAGACGCTCTGGGACGCTGTACGATCGAGCGCCTGGTAGCCGGTATCGTCGGGGCGCCAACCGAATCCGGCCATACGCGAGCAGACCGCGGCAGCACTGCATCCCTGGCCGTAGTTGGGTTATAATGCTGCCATGTCTATCCGCATCCTGATCGCCGACGATCACGAAGTCGTTCGCCGCGGCCTGGCGTTGGTGCTTAAGCAAGAGTCTGACCTGGAAGTGGTCGGCGAAGCCAAGGACGGCCGTGATGCTGTCTCCATGGCCATCGAGCTGCAGCCGGACGTTGTGCTGCTGGACTGGAAGATGCCGCGGCAGGACGGCCTCAGCGCCGCCGCCGAAATCAAGCAGAATGTCGCCGCCGCGCGCTGCCTCATTCTCTCCGGAGCGCCGCTGGAAACGGCCGTGTTCGACGCCCTCGATCACGGCATAAACGGCTTCGTGCACAAAGACATCAGCCCAGACGATCTCTTCTACGCCATCCGCACCGTCGCCGCAGGCAAGCCAATGCTCGGCGCCGAAGTCACGCAGGCCCTGATCGAGCGCTCCCGGCAGCCATCGCTTGCAGCCGCTCCTGAACGGCCGTCGCTCTCCCCGCGTGAGCTGCAGGTCCTACAGCTCATGGCATCCCCGCTGACCTACAGACAGATTGGCGGCGAACTGCACATCAGCGAGGAAACCATACGCACCTACGCCAAACGGATCCTGGTCAAACTCGAACAGCCGAACCGCACCCAGGCCGTCATCGCCGGTCTGCGCCTCAACCTCATCCACCTCGACTGAGCCTGCGCCGACAGGCGGCGATGCTTAGGATACTGCCAGGCCTGCCGGCTTTTCTAGCCCGACAGCGCCGCTTATCGTAGAATGGCAGCCTGAACAATTCCGATGCCAACCATGGTTCACAAGGAGACCCAATATGACGACAAAAGAGGATTTCACAACCGAAGAATGGACCCAGCTTGAATCCGCCCCGGTATATGCCGGCATGGCCATCATCACCGGCGATCCCGCTGTCACCAGCATTTTCAAAGAATCCGCCGCACTGGCCAAAGCGATGGTGCAGAACCCGCTTCCGCCAGACGCTCAGGATCTGGTTGGCGACATCGTCGCCGATTTGCAGCTCAAAGCGCAAAACAAAGAGAAGTTCGAAGAGCCGAAATTCGACACCAAGGACCCCAATGAAATCGCCAAGCAGATCTACGACTACGTCGGCGGCGCAGCCGCCATCGTCGATCAGAAAGCGACGCCTGAAGAAGCCCAGGGCTACAAGGAATGGGTCATGAGCGTCGCCCAATCTGTTGCCGAAGCCGGCAAGGAAGGCGGATTCCTGGGCATTGGCGCCGTTCGTGTAAGCGACAAGGAAAAAATCGTACTCGCCAACTTGCAGAAGACAATCGGCCTGACGGAATAAACGCGCGCCAGGCCGGCTCCGCCCAGCGAACAGCTATTCGGCTGGCGCTCAAGCAAATCGCAGATGCTGCCGAGTGCACAAAGAACGCCGGGAAACCCTTGGGACTCCCGGTGGCTTCGCGTGCACTCTCTGCAAAATGCATGCAGAATCAGGGCTGGATCGACCGCTTGAACCCCTGTGCAGCGCAAAAAACGGGCCAGGACGAATCTTTAATGAAAAGCCATTGACATTTCCTTCCTAACTCACTATTGTTACCTGGATAGGCAGGATTTATGTACGAAGATTTCCGCGCAGCGCCCTTGGATATGAGGGCCAGGCTCTTGACCATTTTTGTGATAGCACTACTCATGCTCCTCGGCCGCGAGAGCATGATGATTGTCGCCGTTCTAGTCGGCCTGATCCTGCTGGCCACGCTCATCGTCGGCATCCGCGGCTACCGGCTCACCGAAGATGAACTGCTCATTCGCCACGTCGGCTGGTCGCAGCGCTGGTCACTGCGCGAACTACGCGATATCACCGTGCGGCCCGGCGTCTTAAGCGGCTCTATGCGCACCCTCGGCATCGGCGGTTTCTTTGGCTATATCGGCCGTTTCCGCAGCACGCTCCTCGGTGATTATCAGGCCTACGTCACCGACGGCTCCCGCGCCGTCGTTCTGCGCTTTACCGACAGCACCGTCGTCGTCTCCCCCGACGATCCCGCCGCCTTCGTCAGCAAAGTCTACCAGTTCCGCGCCAGCTAGTTCCCAGTTCCCATTTCCCAGCTTTCCGTTTCCCATTTTCCGTTCCTTCCGTTTTCTATCCAGCTCTGTCCCCCGCACGGGTGACACACCATCCCCCTCACGGGCTATTTACGCCTGCTCCAATATCCCCTATAATTATCGCGGATTGGATCGGTCTGCCGCTCCACTCCCACCGTGAACAAAGCAGCCTCAGGAGCATCCGTTGGTCAGTCAAACCAATCAACCGGAAATAAGCCTCGATTTGCGCGAACTGCGCTGCCCGCACTTGCTCGTCGCCACCATCAAAGCCATAGAAGCCATGCAGCCCGACCAGACCATTCGCATCCTGGCCGCCGACCTCAACGCACCCTCGAGCATCAGCGCCTGGACCCGACAAAGCGGTCATAAGCTGCTTGATATGTACCAGGAAGATGAGGATTTCATCTTCTTGATCCAATGCCAACCACAAACGATGTCAATGAGTTTCGACACCTGAGAGGCTGGCCAGCTGATCTGCTCGCCAGCTACAAAGAGAGGACCATGGAACAAAGCCCGGCCAATACGATGAACTATGGATTTGTCATCGACAATCGCAAATGCATCGGCTGTCACGCTTGTTCGACCGCCTGCAAGAGCGAAAACGAGGTGCCGCTTGGCGTTTACCGCACCTGGGTCAAGTACGTTGAAACCGGGACCTATCCCGATACACGGCGCCACTTCCAGGTCACGCGCTGCAATCACTGCGCCAATCCCCCCTGTGTGCGCATCTGTCCCACAGAGGCGATGTTCCAGCGCAGCGACGGCATTGTTGAATTCGACAACAATGTCTGCATCGGCTGCAAAGCCTGCATGCAGGCCTGCCCTTACGATGCCATCCACATTGATCCCGCCACCAGCACCGCCGCCAAGTGCAACTACTGCGCCCACCGGCTCGATTTCGGGCTGGAGCCCGCCTGCGTCGTCGTCTGTCCCGAACAGGCGATTATCAGCGGCGACATCAACAATCCGAACACGGAAATAAGCCGCCTGCTGGCCACCCAGGACCTCACCGTGCGCAAGCCGGACCAGGGCACGGCGCCCAAGCTTTTCTATATAGATGGCAACGACATCTCGCTGCATCCAACCGCCACCGAGCGCACGCCGGAAACCTTTATGTGGGCTGACGTCGTACCGCTTCACGGCAGCAACGGCCACGGCGAAAACGGTCACGGCGGGGCCTCTGCCGTTCCTGCCACTAGAGAGCGCAATGACCGCTGGGCGTCGGCCGACGCGACCATTCGCGTGCCGCAAACGCAGGGACAGCCCGCTGCCGGCCCGATTCAGTTCGGCGCCCGTGTGGCCGAACAGATGGTGCAGGTCGCCTATAACGCGCAGCACAAAATTCCCTGGCATTGGCCCGTGCCCGCTTACCTGGTCACCAAGGGCATCGCCGCCGGCATCTTCATGCTCATCGGCCTCGGCTGGGGACTGAATCTCTTCTCCTTCGACGGGCAAACCGCCATAATCGCCGGTTTCCTGACGCTGCTCTTCCTGGCGATCACAACCGGTCTGCTGGTCTACGACCTCGAGCGCCCAGCGCGATTCCTCTACCTGCTGATGCGTCCGCAGTGGAAGAGCTGGCTGGCCAGAGGCGCCGTACTGCTCATTGGCTTCACCTTCATCGCTCTGCTCTACTGGCTCTTCGAAATCGGCGCCTATCTCTACCAATATGACAGCATCACGCGCGAGATTCTGCTCTGGTTGGGGCTGCCCTTCGCCCTTGGCGTGGCTATCTACACCGCCTTTCTCTTCGCCCAGGCGGAAGGACGCGACCTGTGGCAGAGCCCGCTGCTCCCCTTCCATCTCGTCGTCCAGGCCTTCGCCGCCGGGAGCGCCACGCTGCTCATCGTCAATCTCTTCTCGCCGCTGCCGGCTGACATGAGCCAGGCCATGCTGATCGCCTTTGTCATCGCCCTGCTCGTCGATCTATTCATTACGCTGACCGGGGAATTCGGCATCCCCCATGCCAGCGAAGTTGCCGCCCGCGCCGCGCACGACATCAGCCACGGCCGTTATCGCAACAAATTCTGGTGGGGCGCCATCGGCCTGGGCCACATCCTGCCCCTGATCCTCGTTGCATTGGCCGCCTTCGCCGGCGGAGCCGCTGCCATCCTGCTGGCTATCGCTGCCGCGTCCGCCATCGCCGGGCTCTATCTCTATGAGTACGTATTCGTCATGGCACCGCAGGACATACCGAATAGCTAATCGTTGGATAGTTGAATGGTCCTGCTGTTGACTTACCAAACACCGTTTACTGACAGGCTGACCAGCCGAAACGCTGGCAGCCTGACAAGCTGAGAAACTCTATGAACGAAGATCCGAGAAGCATCCGCCACATCCTGAAGAACATGCTCCGTCCCGGCGCCGAAGATCCGCCGCAGCCGCCGCCGGCCACCGCCGAAACAAACGCCGGCGGTCAGGCGCTGCCCCAATATGCCGATGCCGACATCAGCGATGTCGAGTTGATCTCGGTGCAGCAGGAAGACGGCCGTTTGTCCAAATACCCGCCGCCCGATTACTGGGATGACTGGATCGAGTGGGACGGCAAAGCATGGCCCAAGAAGGTCGCCCGCCGCTATACGCTCGTGCCTACCGTCTGCTTCAACTGTGAAAGCGCCTGCGGCCTGCTGGCCTACGTGGACAAGACCAGCCTGGAGATCAAGAAATTTGAGGGCAATCCCGCCCATCCCGGCAGCCGCGGTCGCAACTGCGCCAAAGGGCCGGCCACGCACAACCAGATCTACGATCCCGAGCGCATTCTCTACCCGCTCAAGCGTGTTGGCGAACGGGGTGAAGGCAAGTGGAAGCGCATCACCTGGGAAGAAGCCCTGACCGAAATCTCAACCAAGATGCGCGCAAGCCGCCAGAAGCGGCGTGACGGCATCATGTACCATGTCGGCCGTCCCGGAGAAGATCATTTCACCAACCGCGCCATTCAGGCCTGGGGCGTTGACGGCCATAACAGCCACACCAATATTTGCTCCAGCGGCGCGCGCATGGGCTACTTCATGTGGGCCGCCTTCGACCGGCCCAGCCCTGACCATACCAATGCCCGCACTATCCTGCTCATCTCCAGCCACCTGGAGACGGGCCACTACTTCAATCCCCATGCCCAACGCATCATCGAAGGCAAGATGAAAGGGGCCAAGCTGATCACACTCGATCCGCGTTTGAGCAACACGGCCAGCATGAGCGACGTCTGGCTGCCCACCTGGCCCGGCAGCGAGGGCACGGTGCTGCTGGCCATCGCCAACCATCTCATCCAGAACGATCGATACGACAAGGAGTATGTGCGCCGTTGGGTCAACTGGCAGGACACCCTGCAGGCCGTCAAAGACGGCAAGCTGCAGCCCTATTACCAGGCGCTGCGCGAGGAAATCGAAGAAGGTCCCTTCACATTTGAGCTTTTCGACAGACTGCTCAAGGACCTCTACGCCGATTTCTCCTTTGAACGCGCCGCCGAAGAAGCGCAGGTCCCCATTGAACGCATCATTGAAACGGCCGAATATGTAGCCAACTGTGAAGGCAAACTGGCCACGCATACCTGGCGCAGCGCCAGCATCGGCAATCTAGGCGGCTGGCAAATCGCCCGCGCTCTCTTCTTCCTCAATGTCCTGACCGGCAGCTTCGGTACGCCCGGCGGCACTTCCGCCAACAGCTGGAATAAATTCGTGCCCAAGCCGTTCGACTCACCCCCGCCCGGCGCCGCCTGGAACGAGCTTCATCTGCCGCACGAATGGCCCTTTGCCTTTTTCGAAATGAGCTTCCTGCTGCCCCACTTCCTGGAAGAGGGGCGCGGCGAAATCGATGTCTATTTTACCCGTGTCTACAATCCCATGTGGATCAATCCCGACGGCTTCATGTGGCTCAAGGCGCTCAAAGACGAAGAGAAGATGAAATGCCACGTCGCGCTGACGCCCACCTGGAATGAATCAGCCTGGTTCGCGGACTACGTGCTGCCGATGGGCCATTCTGGCGAACGGCACGATCTGATGAGCCAGGAAACCCACGCCGCGAAATGGATCGCCTACCGCCAGCCGGTGCGCCGCGTGGCCATGGAACGCATGGGCCGTCCCGTCGAATTCACCTACCAGGCCAACCCCGGCGAAGTATGGGAAGAAAACGAATGGTGGATTCAGCTCTCCGCCTATATGGACCCCGACGGCGAATTGGGTATTCGCCGGCATTTCGAAAGTCCCTACCGCCCCGGCGAAATCATCACCAACGATGAATATTACCAATGGATCTTTGAAAACAGCGTGCCTGGCCTGCCGGAGGCCGCCGCCCGTGAAGGGCTTGAACCGCTCGCCTACATGAAGAAATTCGGCGCCTTTGAAGTCGTCCATGAAAACTACACGCCTTACGAGAACGCGGTGAGCAGCGAAGGCGCCGAAACCGACAGCAAGGATCGTCTGATCCGCGACGGCAAGCCGGTCGGCGTCGTTGTCGACGGGGAAGCGAAGGCCGGTCTGGGAACGCCGAGCCGCAAGCTCGAATTCTTCAGCCCCACGCTCTACGAATGGGGTTGGACGGAACGGGAATACACCATCCCCTGGCCGCTGAAAAGCCACGTGCACCCTGACAATATCGATCGCACAGACGGCGAAATGCTGCTGCTGCCCAACTTCCGCCTGCCGACGCTCATTCATACCAGAAGCGCCAACGCTAAATGGTTATACGAAATCAGTCACAAGAATCCAGTGTGGATGCACCCGCAGGACGGCCAGCGTTTGGGCGTCGAAACCGGCGACCTGATCCGTGTGGAGACGGAGATCGGTTACTTCATCGACAAGGCGTGGATCACCGAGGGCATCAAGCCCGGCGTCATCGCCATGAGCCACCATCTCGGCCGCTGGCGCCTGCAGGAAAACTTGGGCGTCAATCCCGGCATGTCCAATGTGGCCACGCTCGAAGAGGATGGTCAGGGCGGCAGCAAACTGAATATCATCAGCGGCCCCCAGGCATGGGAAACATTCGACCCCGATACCAGCCGTATCTGGTGGAAAGATGTCGGCGTGCACCAGAACCTGACCCATGCCGTGCACCCCGACCCGATCAGCGGCGCTCACTGCTGGCTGCAAAAAGCGGTCAATGTGCGCAAGGCGGCCCCCGGCGAGACGTATGGCGACGTCTGGGTCGACACCAACCGCTCCATGGAGGTCTACCGCGAGTGGGTCGACCTGACCCGCAGCGCGGTGGACTACAGCCCCGACGGCCTGCGACGGCCGTTCTGGCTGAAACGGCCGCTCAAACCGGTCAAAGAAGCGTATGTACTTCCTGAACAGCCATTCGGCCGCCAAGGAAAAGTCGAGAGCACTGCCGCTGATTGATCGCAACTACTGAACGCGGACCTACCTTGCCCAGTTTTCTGTCTTATGTTTTCTGTTCATTCTGTTTCACATTAATATCCGGAGGCCCTTATGTGGTTTGAAACCTTGATTCGAGAAGAGACCGGCTGCGCTGCCTACATGATAGGCTGCCAGGCGACCGGTCAATGCGCCGTATTCGATCCCGTCTGGGACGTGCAGCCATATCTTGATATGGCCAAAGAGAAGAAATCGACCATTCGCTACGTCATTGACTCGCACAGCCATGCCGATCACATCTCCGGCGCCAGGCGGCTGGCCGAGGACACCGGCGCCGAATTGGTGCTGCCCGCCCTGGCTGAAATCAACTACGAAGCGACGCGGGTCACCCACGGCGACGAAATCCGTATGGGCGGCGTCGGCATGGAGTTCCTGCACGTGCCCGGCCACCGGCCAGAGCAGCTGAACCTGCTCGTCCGTGACTATCCGCGCGGCGAAGAGCCCTGGTTCATCCTTACCGCCGATTTCGTCCTGGTCGGCGATGTCGCCCGTCCCGATCTGGCCCAGGCCGGTGACGAAGGCGCGCCCGTGCTCTTTGATGTTTCTATCCCGCGTTTTCTAAACCTACCCGACCATGTTGAGGTGTATCCCGGCCATCTTGCCGGGTCCACCTGAGGACGCGTCACAAGTGGCAAGGCTGTCACTACGGTAGGATACGAACGACGCTACAACGACGCACTCAAATTCACGGATCGCGATACTTTCACCGCTTATATGCAGGAAGAGCAGCCGGTCAAGCCGGCCAATATCGCCAATATCGTCGCCACCAATCAGGGTCTGCTGCCGCTGACCATGGAAACGCCGGTCGCCGAGCCCCTTTCCGCCGCGCAGGTTGAAGCGCACATGGCCGCCGGGCAGATTGTTGTCGACACCCGCTCATCGGCCGAATTCGGCGCCGGACACATTCCTGGCGCTTACCATGCGCACCTCTCCAGCCCTGAATTCGAGCAGCGTGTCGGCTGGATCACCCCGCTCGACGTGCCCATCATTCTGGTGACCAACAAGGACAGCGAAGCGCAGCAGGCCATCTTCAATCTCGCCTTCCTCGCTCTCGACACGCGTGTCACCGGCTATCTGGAAGGCGGCATGAGCGCCTGGATGGACGCCGGCAACGCCATGACCACCATACCGCAGATAGATGTCTACTCTTTGCGCGATCGGCTGGTCAGCAACGGCCTGCAGGTGCTCGATGTGCGCGAAGACGATGAATGGTACGAAGGGCACATCGCCGGCTCCAAGAACCTCAGCTTCAAGCTCATCCCCACCCAGCTGGGCTCTCTGGAACTAAATCCGGAGTTGCCCACTGCCCTGACCTGCGCCACAGGCAAGCGCTCTAGCTCGGCTGCCAGCCTGCTGCTGCGCCAGGGATTCAGCGAACTTTACAACGTCACCGGCGGCATGGCCGCCTGGGAAGGGGCCGGATTCGACACAGAATTCTAGCCGAACCAGACCTCGGAGGTCTCTAGGCGCCTGCCCACATGACCGGGCGAAGACCTCCGAGGTGTACGTTGTTTAGAGCGCGGTAAGCAGGCTCACAGACAAACAAGCCGCCGCCATCTAGACTGCCGCCAATTGTCCGGCTCGAGATACAAGAAAATGTCCGTCAAGCGCCGTAGATAAGAATTGATTTGCCTTGTCTATATCATGTTATAAAATTACACATCAGTTCTATAGACCCCGCGGATCAGCTCGCAGCCGGCAGGCTGTCAGCCTGACCCGCTTTTCATAAGGAGAGAAACATGCTAGATGTAATTATGCAGCCGTGGCCCTGGTGGATCGTCGGCCCGTTGATCGGCCTGATGGTTCCCGGCCTTGTCCTGCTCGCCGGCAAGAGCTTCGGCATTTCCGGCAGTTTTCGCGACATCAATGCCATCTGCGCCCCACGCACGACCCTGCCCTATTTGAAATACAACTGGCGGCAAAACATGTGGAAGGTATTCCTTGCCGGCGGCGTCGTTCTAGGCGGATTTATCGGCAACTATTTACTCTCCTATGAACCGGTGCCCTTCCTGCCCGAGATCTATTACAGCGGGAAAGGCGTGCTCCTACTAGCCGGCGGCGGCATCCTCGTCGGTTTTGGCACGCGCTACGCCAATGGCTGCACCTCCGGCCATTCCATCATGGGCATGTCAAACCTACAGGTTTCCAGCTTCATCGCCACCATCTGCTTCTTCATCGGCGGCTTAATCATGACCTGGCTGATCATGCCGTTACTCATCTAGGGAGATCACAATCATGCAGCATCAAGAAGCACTTACCCCACCAAGCGCCGAAGAAACCAGCAGCACGGCCGTTAACATTCGCGTCCTGCTGATGGGCATTTTCTTTGGCGTCATCCTCGTCAAAGGGCAGGTCGTCTCCTGGTTTGAAATCCAGAAGATGTTCCGCTTTGAAAGCTTTCACATGTACGGCGTCATCGGCTCGGCCGTTGTCGTTGGTTTCATCTCCCTCCTCATCATCAAGCGCATGAACGCCAACACCATTGACGGCGAGGAAGTTGTCATCAAATCGAAAAAACTCAACAAGGGCACAGTAATCGGCGGCATCCTCTTCGGTCTCGGCTGGGCCGTCACCGGCGCCTGCCCCGCCCCCATCTACGCCCAATTGGGCAGCGGCGCCTGGCTGGCCATCGTCACCCTGCTCGCCGCCCTCACCGGCTCCTACGCCTACGCCGTCCTGCAGCCGAAGCTGCCAACGTAGCATGTCAGCGTCTCAGCCAGGATCCTGACATGCCGACCGGCCGCCTGCTGCCGCTGGCTGGTCACGGCTCGCTGCAAACGCTCTTCTGGAATTCTCCCCAAAACAAGGTACAGTTGGCCAACAACCATTTTCGTTTTCAGTTATTATGACACCTGCCGAACTCGCTCTCGCCCGCCAACGGACCTACGATCTTTTCGGTCGTCTTTTCCTGGATGGCATCTCCCCCGATCAGCTGCCCCAGCTCGATGAAGTCCCCGAACTGGCGGCGCTCGCCTCCCTGCGCGATCCCGACCAGGCCGCCGCTGATCATTTCCAGCTTATCTCGGTCACTCTCTTTCCCTACGAATCGATTTTCCGCGACCCGTCCGGTCTGCTCGGCGGGCCGCTGAGCGAAGCGATCTCGGCCGTTTACCAGCAGAACGGCTGTGACATCCTCAGCGATGCCGATCACATTGGCCACGAGCTGCGGTTCATGGCCCGGCTCTGCGCCGCCGAAGCGAGCGCGCATGCCGAAGGAGAGCCTCAAGCCGCCGCCTCATGGCACAGCCGCCAGCGATCCTTCCTCAGCGCCCATATCCTCACCTGGCTGCCGCCTTTGGTCACCGCCATCGAAGCCTCGGGCGATCTCTTCTACAGCAGCCTCGCCAATCTGACCCTCGACCTCTGCGCCGATCACCTGGACACGGCCGTTCCACCCGGCGCCCCCTTCAACTTACCCGCGGCACCCGATCTTGCCGGGGAAGAAAGCGGCCTCAAGGAGATCGCGCGCGCGCTGACCACACCGCCCTACAGCGGCCTCTTCCTCAGCCGCGACGCGATCAGCGCCTTGGCCCGCCGGCACGACCTGCCGCGCGGTTTCGGCGACCGCGCGCAGCTGCTGACGAATCTGCTCAGAACCGCCGGGCAATATAATCACGCCGCCGCTATCATCAGCGATTTATCAGCCACCTGCCGCAGCTGGTCAGACAGCTACCAGGCCCAGGCAGACCGCTACCCCGCGCTGCTGCCCTGGATACGGCCCTGGCGGGAACGAGCCGCGCAGACGGCCGCTGCCCTCGCCGCAATGATCCCCGCCCTCACCAACCCCGACATTCCCCCAGCATAGCCACCACCTGATAGCCACCAGCCCCGTGCCAAACACCCTCAAAGCTGCCGCTTTGAGTAACACGCACGCTCCCGGCGGCCCAAGGAGATGCCATACGTGCTGGTAGAAGCCGCGCACATTGATGGGGCTGGCTGGTTTCAAATCTATCCACGGGTTCTTGTACCCATCTCCGTGCCTGTGTTCTCCACGGCGGAAATCCTGAGGATCATGCCCATGTGGAACTAATATCTGTGGCCGATTATGACAGTACAGTCAGAGGAAATCCGCCCGGTGCTGATCTTCTTCCTGCTGCTCCAACGCACCTATATCGAGAGTATCGCTGCCAGCGGTATCAAAGGTTAAGTGGTAGAATTTTCCCTCGGAACTGGAAACCAATAGTGACCACTGGCTTAGAGAGCGGTTCGACCTGATCGGAGAAGCGGAAAGGATCGTGGGCGGCATCAGCGGCAAAGCATTGGAAATCCAGACGGAGACCTGCATACGGATTGCCTCGCCCGCTGCATACCATAATCACAAAGGACACTGCCTATGTTAATCGGAGGAATTGAAGCCGGCGGCACCAAATTCGTTTGCTCAGTGGGCAGCGGACCAAACGACCTGCGCGCTGAAACACGCTTTCCAACAACAACACCTGAAGAGACACTGCGCCGCGCCATCGCCTTCTTCCAGGAACGGGAGAGAATCGATGGCCCGCTTGATGCCATAGGCGTGGCCGCATTCGGCCCCCTCGATCCTGACACAACATCGCCAACCTACGGCCACATCACGACAACACCCAAACCTGGCTGGGCAAACACCGCTGTTGTCGGCGCCCTCAAAGCGCATTTTGACCTTCCCATCGGCTTCGACACTGATGTCAACGGGGCTGCCCTATCGGAAGGCAAATGGGGCGCTGCCCAGGGCCTGGACACCTTCATCTATCTCACGATCGGCACCGGCATCGGCGGCGGGGCCATGATTAATGGGAAGCTGCTGCACGGCCTCATCCACCCGGAGATGGGGCACATAAGCGTCAGTCACGATCGGCAGCTCGATCCTTATCCCGGCAGCTGTCCCTACCACGGCGACTGCCTGGAAGGCATGGCCGCCGGCCCGGCCATCGAAAAACGCTGGGGCCTAAGAGGGCAGGAACTGGGGGACGATCACGAAGCCTGGGATTTGGAAGCCGATTACCTGGCCCAGGCCTTACAGACCTTTATCACTGCTTTTTCACCGCAGCGGATCATTATGGGCGGTGGCGTCATGGACGTACCTGGTCTGATTGGCAAAGTCAGAGAGAAAACCGCCGCCTACCTCAACGGCTATGTGCAGCACCCGGCAATCACGGACCACATGGACGACTACATCGTGGCGCCCGGCTTGGGCAGCCGGGCCGGCGTCCTGGGCGCCATCGCCTTGGGCATCCAGGCAATGCACAGAGAGAAGCAGCGCTAGACGGGAACTTGAGATGAAAACGGCCGTATTATCCTCGTCGGCTATCACCAATCCAACCAGGGCATGCGCACAGTCGATATGCAGCAGTGGAATCTCAAAGCCATAGACGTCATCAACGGCCACGTTCGCCGCCAGGACGAAAAAGTCGCCACAATGCGCCAGGGCATGACCCTCATTGCACAAGGGCGGCTGGCAACCAGGCCCCTGGTCACCTGTTACGATTTCGCCGAGATAGGGCGTGCCCTTCGCGACCTGACTGATCGCAAACCGGGCTTGTTTAAAGCCGTCCTGCAGTTCCCTGGGCAGTGAGCCAGGAGCTGGCCAGGCACGCTGATTACCCTTTGCTAAAAGCTGGCGGCAAGACGCGGGTTAATGTTGCCTTCCGTGCACTACTGCCGATAGAATCGCGCAGAATATCAGCGCCTCCCAGGGTAAACATATGAGCAGTTCAACAGACATCCCACGGCAGTCAGCCGTAAGAGAGTTTCACGCGGCCCGCTGGGGCGCCAACCTGGAACTCATTCGCGCCGCCTTGACCGGCAAATCGGCTGATCTCCTCTCCTATGAGGATGTGCGCACGAGCGTCCATGCCAGAGAAACCAGCAGGCGGCAGCTAAAGGAAATTCCCCTCGATGCCATTGTGGGCAGCGTCGGCCGTTCCCGGGATTTCACACGCCGCTTTCTGCCCCTGGTGGACGAAGACCAGCTGCGCTGGGCGCGCGTGCATTCGCTCACCGGCAGCATGACCGGACTACCCCCGATTGAGGTCTATCAGATTGGCGAGGTCTACTTCGTGCGCGACGGCAATCATCGCGTATCCGTGGCGCGCAGTCAGGATCAGCCCTTGATCGAGGCCTATGTCACCCTGGTCGAAACAGACGTCCCATTGGATCCGACCGTGCAGCCCGATGACCTCATCATCAAAGAGCGCTATGTGGAATTCCTCGAACGTACCCGCCTGCAGGAAGCTCATCCCGATCTCGACTTGAGCATGAGCCTGGCCGGTAACTACCGCGTTCTGGAGAAGCAAATCGGGGTCCATCAATGGTGGGTCAAGGAATACAAGGGAGAGGAAATCACCTATCCAGAAGCAGCCGAGCGTTGGTATCGCTACATCTACTCCCCGGTCGTGCAAATGATCCGCGAACGCGGCATGATGCGCGATTTCCCTGAACGCACCGAAGCTGACTTGTATGTATGGATCGACGAGCACCGGCAGCAGTTGGCCGAAGAACTAGAGTGGGCAGTTGATGCCGAGATGGCCGCATCTGATCTCGCTGGCGCCGAGAGCCACCACCCCAAACAGATCATAAGACGCATTGGCAGCCAGGTGAACAGAGCCCTGACGGAAAATGGGTTGGCGGCCAAGCCCGAGCCGGGATTGTGGCGTGAATCATCACTGCTGAAGCGGCGCATGAAGCGCCTTTTTCCTCGCCTGCTTGTGGCGATGAATGGTCAGAATGATGGCTGGTTGGCGCTCGACCAGGCAGTGAAGGTGGCGCAGCTCGAACGCGGGCATCTTTACGGTCTGCACGTCGTCGCCCAGCTTGACGAAAAGAACAGCCGCGAGATCGCGGCGCTGAAGGCTAGATTCAGCGAGCGCTGCCGGCAGGCCGGCGTGCCCGGCGAAATGTGCATCGAAACCGGCGCCGTCACCCCCACGATCTGCGATCGCGCCCGCTGGACCGATCTGGTGGTGGTCAGCCTCGCCCACCCGCCCGGGCCGCAGGCGTTCGACCGCCTTAACTCCAACTTTCGCAAACTGCTCAGCGGCAGCCCACGCCCTGTCCTGGCCGTTCCACACACAGTCACTGAATTCAGAAGAATACTGCTGGCTTATGATGGTAGCCCCAAGGCCAATGAGGCCCTCTTCATCGCCCTCTATATGGCCGGCCAATGGCAGCTGCCGCTGATCTTGCTGACAGTCGTCGATGATCCGGACGAGACCACGACGAGTGACAAAGCACGCGCCAAATTGGAGGGGCACGACCTTCAGGTGACCTATCTCCAACGAACAGGCGATCCGGCGCAGGCTGTACTCAGCGCTGCCGAAGCTGAAGAAATCGATCTCATCATCTTGGGCGGCTACGGGCAAATCCCTCTGGTTGAGGTTGTCGTCGGCAGTGTGGTAGACCAGGTTCTGCGAAAAGCCGACCGGCCGCTCTTGATCTGCCGCTAGGCGAAAACACCAATGCTGCAGGAGGCGGTCCCTGGCAGGATCCGTCCCGGCCCCTTGTACCCCCGCCCGAACGTGCTAGAATCCAAACAGACCGTTGCGCATCATATCTGCGCTTCGGGTTAGCGTCAGGCGGGGCTGTTGCAACGGCCGTGCCTGACGTGTCCTTAGTCACTGATTGACCACAGCCAGTCCGAACAACTGCAAGTACAATTTCCTGATGAACAATCCTCAAATCCGTAATGAGAGCGATCAGCCTGTCGGAATCGTTACCTTCATGTTTACGGACGTTGAAGGCAGCAGCCGCATGTGGGAAGCCGACCAGCCCGCGGCCCGCGAAGCGCTGAGCATCCACGATTCCCTGATCATCAGCGCCGTCAAGGCTGCCGGCGGCGTCATCGTCAAGTCACGCGGCGAAGGAGACAGTCATTTCGCCGTCTTCGAACAGGCCGGCGACGCACTCAATGCTGCCGCGAGCATCCAACGCGCCCTGAACGCTCAATCCTGGCCCACAGCGAAGCCGCTGCGGGTGCGCATGGCCCTGAACACCGGCGAGGCTGATCTGCGTCAGGGCGACTACTATGGCACAACCGTAAACCGCACGGCGCGCATCAGGGCCGTTGGGTATGGCGGGCAAATCCTACTCGCTTCGACCACGGCCGAACGGGTCGCTGACCGGCTGCCCCAGGGTGTCACCCTGCAAGATCTCGGGCGTCACCGCCTCAAGGATCTCAGCCTGCCGGAACAACTCTACCAGGTCGACATTGCCGGTCTGCAAACGGAATTCCCTCCCGTGAAATCGCTCAACCTGAAAACGCACAACCTGCCGGCCCAATCCACCAGTTTCGTCGGCCGTACGCGCGATATCGCCCAGATTGGGGCGCTGTTAAACCAGGAGGACGTACGTCTGGTCACCCTCTCCGGCCCCGGTGGCACCGGCAAGACGCGCCTCGCCCTGCGGGTGGCAGAGGAAAACCTCGGCCGCTATCCTGATGGTGTTTTCTTCGTACCTCTGGCTGAAACAACCAGCAGCGAACTCCTCATCTCCAAGACGGCGCGTGAGTTAGATGTCCGTGAAGGTGGCAATCAGCCCCTGCTGCGTACCCTGACCAATTACCTCCGCGACAAAGAAATCCTGCTCATACTGGACAATTTCGAGCAGGTCGTCGACGCCGCTACTGTTGTCGCTGACCTGCTGGCCGCTGCGCCGCTGCTGAAGATAGTCGTCACCAGCAGGACATTGCTCAACCTACGCGCCGAACATAACTATCCTGTCTCCACGCTCAACAGCCCCGGTTCCGATGCGCCCATCACGGTCGAGGAGCTTCACCAAAATGAGGCGACCAGACTGTTCCTTGAACGGGCCGCCGCCGCCAATCCGCGGCTGGCTGTTACCGGCGAAAATGCGCCGCTGATCGCCGAAATCTGCCGCCGCCTTGATGGCCTGCCGCTGGCCATTGAACTGGCCGCCGCCCGTCTGCGCGTGGTCTCACTAGAGTCCCTATTGTCACGGCTCAGCCACCGGCTAAAGCTGCTGACCGGCGGCGCGCGCGATCTCCCGCAGCGGCAGCAAACGCTGCGCAAGGCCATCGATTGGAGCTACGATTTGCTCGCCGAGGATGAACAGAAGCTGCTCGCCAGGCTCTCCATCTTCGCCGGCGGTTTCATGATGGATGCCGCCGAAGAAGTATGCGGCATCGACGATGATCTGGACGTCTTTAGCGGCATAGAATTGCTACTGGACAACAGTCTGCTCAAACAACAGTCGCTGGCGGACGGCACAATGCGCTTCGAGATGCTGCTGGCGATCCGTGACTACGCGGCCGAACGTCTGCAGGAGTCCGGCGAACTTGGCATAATGATCGGCCGTCACAGCCAATACTATGGCGAGCGTTTGCAGAAGATTGGCTTCGACTATTTCACGTCAGGAGCCATCCCTGCCCTGGACTGGACCGACCTCGAACACGACAACCTGCGCGCTCTGCTCTCACGCAGCCTGGCGACGCCTGAAGGACGGGCTATCGCGCCCCATCTTGCGCTGGGCCTGACCTGGTTCTGGTACCGCCGCGGCTTCATGAGCGAAGGACGGGAATGGTCAGAACGCATTCTCGCTGCCCACGCGGCGCAAGATCGCACGGCAGCAAGATCTCTGGCCCTAGGCTGCTGCGCGGTGCTCGCAATGTGGCAGGGCGATCTGAATACCGCCTATACCTACGCGCAAGAAACGTTGGATGTCGCGCGTTGGGTAGAAGAACCTTTTAGTATGGCCTTTTCCCTGATGAATTTTGGCATCATTCATGTCAACAGCGGTGAAGAACGAAAAAGCACGGGTTCTGCTGCACGAAGCGCTGCCGCTTTTCCAACAGATCCGCAGCGGCTTTTTTGAAGCAGTCACGATGGTGCACCTCGCCAACGCGTCGTTGGGCCTGGGCGATTTCGGCGCAGCATCAGGCTACCTGGACCAGGCGATGGCCATCGGTGAAAACGTGAACGAAGGATGGCTGGACTCCTTTGCCCTCAACAACCGCGGCGAAGTCGCCCGTGTGCAGGGCAGGTATGACGAGGCGCGACGTTACTATCTGCAAAGTGAAGCGCTCTTGCGCCAGATGGGGGATGTTG
Organism: uncultured Chloroflexia bacterium; assembly: GCA_963767495.1. Taxonomy (GTDB): domain Bacteria; phylum Chloroflexota; class Anaerolineae; order Promineifilales; family Promineifilaceae; genus JAACFF01. Next base: position 2,957,474 of record CAVYDY010000001.1, on the reverse strand, counting down.
GCGATCTGGCCCGGCTTGTGCATACCCTCGCCTATATCGCGCAACATCAGGGCGATATCGGAGAGGCTGAAGCTCGTTTCCGCGAGAGCCTCGCCATGTTTCTCAAGTTCGGTAACCGGCGTGGTGTCGCCGAATGTCTGGCCGGACTGGCCGGGCTGCGTGCCGAATTGGGCTTGCCTAGGAGAGGTGCAGCACTCATGGCCGCGGCGGCGAAGATTCAAGATGAAAGCGGCGCCGCCTGGTGGCCCGCCGACAGAGTAGAGATCGAACGCAGTTCGGCGGCCATGCGCGCCGCATTGGATGATCAGGCATATGCCGACGCCCGGCAGACAGGACGCAGCATGACGCTTGAACAGGCGGTCGCTTTCGCGCTCGACGAAGAGACCTAGTCAGGCTGTTTCAGTTTCGGATTCTTTAAGGTGACGACACGGTCGGATAAACCGGGCAATTTCGAGTTGGAGGAATCATTCGCAGGTGTAACCGCGGCTGCACCTGCCCGGGATAACCGGCGAATGATTGCATGGGTCTGGCATCGTCTGCTCGTGCGTCGTGCAATACAGTCCTTGCATCACCATCGTCTCGCCGTCCCAGGCCAGATCTTCGCCGGCCATGGCCATTCCGGCGGAAGCTGCCATACGGGCAAACCCCTCTGCCGCTTCTTTAGCGCCCAGCTAAGCAATCACAGCAGGCTCGTCACTCGACGCCGCGGAAATCGCGCGTGTGCCTACTCCTTGCATCATCACATCCACTGGCGCTATCTCCAGCGCTTCACCGCGCAGCTGCAGAATGTCAGACAGGATGGGCCTATTCATCAGGTGGTCCTGGTCGCTGATTGCCGTCAGTTCACCAGCGATGCGCGCCAGTTCCAAACCACGTTCCACATCGGCGGTGCTCATAAGGCCCATCAGGGTGCCCATCAGCTCGACATCGTCCGACACGTCGAGCATCTCCAACCCTTCAGCGACATCGACTACAGGCTGATGCTTAGTGAGGTCGGTGCGCCACTTGCCACTTGCACGCAGTTGTGAAAACTATCCCAATCTTGACATGCGCTTCGCGCGCCTGCTAGACTGCTTCTACCAGTTATCGCCCGACAGACCCGCCGCATGCGGAAATTCGACCACAGCGCCGGCAGCTCAGCCTAGCGTTCGTCCGATCTTCCCGCTGGAGAAAGTGCCGATATGTGCGTCATTACACTGAAGGATCCCCTGGGATTGGGAAATCCGCCAAACCACATCTGGGTTCGCGGTGATGTCGAAGACTGCGGCATTGATGTCGACCAGGACGATAAGCAGCTTACTGTTGGCGTTTCCTGTACAGGTTCTGACGGCCCGTTTTCCGAGGCTCAGCTGGATGCGGACAACAGCGGCAGTTGGGAAGCGGTCTTGCCGATTGAAGAATGCGGTTGCGGAAACATCAGCGATAACCCGCTCTTTGTGCGCGTCATCTGCAACAGTGACGATAGCTGCACGGTGCTGGAGACGTACGAGACGCTGGTCTGCGGCGAGTGCCCAGAAATCCGCTACGGAGACGACCCCACCGATGTTTCTCCACCCCCGCTTATTGAATGCCAAGACGATGGTTCAAACCAGGCCACCATAAGTTTTGCCGTCACCGTATTCAACATTACCAGCGAGGATCGCTTTATCCGCTTCAGGCTTGATCCGCCGGGTGCGGGTTCGCTTTCGTCCGCCAATCCCGTCTCCGTTCCCGCCGGTACCAGCCAGGGCATCGCGGTCAGCGGCACGATGAACACGCCCATCGTGAATACGCGGGTGTTTGCCTCCGTCGAGGATGCCAACGGGCAGGAACTGGAATGCCCAGCGCTAACAATAGATTTGGAGAACAAACCCTGCTGCGAACCACCACGCTTTGTCAACGAGCAAATCGAGATTGACGGCTGCACGGTCACCGTGCAGGGCGAAGTTGACCCGCCCGCCGCGTGCGAATTCAACTGGAAATTCGGCGAATGCACTTCACAAAATCCCTGCCCGAACATGTCGGATGACGAGGAGCTCACCACCGTTCCCACGGCGAGCTACACTTACGAGAATCCGGGCAGTTATACGATTACGGTTAACGCGCGCTGCGGCGGCTGCTCGACGACTTCGGTTTTCGAGGTGGAGATTGAAAGCTGCGAGCCTGATGATGATGGGAACGGGGGTAATGGCGGCGGAAACGGCGACGGCGATGGTGATGGCGACGGCGACGGCGGTTTTGATTGGTGCGTACTAAACGGCATTCTGCTGGGCCTGTTGATCGCCGCCTACATCGTGGGCATGGCCACGGGCGTTGTCGCCGATATCAGCCAGGACCTATTGAGTTTACCCGAGCTCAATGCAGCGACAATCACCGGCGTCGTTGGCGCGGGCATAGGCGTTCTGATGACGATATACGCTGCTTACTGCGGCCTATGTCGTCTGGGTAGGGCGATGTTTTGGGGTGGGCTGCTGGGCCTGGTGGCCATCCTATTGCTAGGCTTGGCCGTTCTGCTGGGCGCGGGCATTCCGCTGCCTTATTTCTGGGCGGCCTTTATCACCGCAGTTGTCTTTGTCCTTGGCGGCTGGGCCATCATCACCAAGGAATGTGAAAGCTTTACGTAACGTAATAAGAAGGGTCGACCCTCTAACGTACCGGCCCTATTGTGAGATGAAGTCGTGTTGTCAGGCAGCGCTTATCCTGCTGAAGCGGCATCCCCACTCGGCATAAATCCGAGCATAATCGCAGAGCGTCTTCCTATCTGCCGGGGGGAGGCCGGCATTTTCCAACTCGCAGATAAGCTCGGCCATCAACCCTTCCAGCTCACAGTCGTCTACAGGACTCACGACAATGTCGTCCACATCGTTCAAGCCGACGTTGCCAAACGGCCGTCCGAGCAAGGGCAGTACGCTGGGTGGCCTGCCGCCTCCACGCACGCGTCCGGCGCCGGGAAAGAGCAAACGGTGGTCGCGTGGCCGCCTGTGCGCCAGTGCGGCGAACACTTGGGCCTCCACGTTTTCTTCCGCGGGCGCGTTCAAATAAAAGCGCACCACGGGGTGGGAATGGTCCTCGCAGCTAACCGTGTTTAGCTGCTGCGGCTGCGGCTCCTCGGCAATCATGCTGGCCGGAATCGAGACCCATGACCCGCAGTCGCCCGGCCGGGCGAACAGAATCATATCCTCTTCTCCAGCCTTCTTCACCAGGCCGACGAGCTCAATCTTGCCCGTTTCTTCAAAAGCGTCTTCTTTGATCGCGGAAATAAAGTCCTGCTTCGAGAAAGTTTTCGTCATCAGATATCTCCTTCATGGGGTATCGAACGGTAGGAAGCGGCGGCGGTTTCACTGCCCTTACTGCAGGTCATTATAACACATTATATTATTATCCGTCTTTGGAAACGATGCAGTGGACTAGGAAGGGACGAATAGCGGGCGCAGACAAAGGGTATTTTTGAGCACAAAACCAGTTTATTGATGGGTTATTTGGATTAGTCGCGTATGTCAAAAATGGCTATTTCGTTTCACCCTGTTTCCTTGAAATCTGCGCTCATTACTTGCAGCAGGACCAGAAACAAAAGGCCCTCCGGCAGTTGAATTAGTGCGAGGAGGGCCCTGACTATGTCATCGAACTAGGCTGCGAGGTTAATCAACGGCATCCACTCGCTGTGTAACCCTTAGCGCGTCCGGCATCGAGAATTGCAGGAACTCAAGCGGATCAAAGGGGAATTTCTCACGCAGCGTCTCGAAATTCGCTTCAATCGCCTTCGTTTCCGGCCGGGCTTTCTCGATCCCGCTAACGGGAATGCCGCGCGCCTTGGGCTTGTGCGCTACGATGCCAATAGATCGCTACGGCAAAATTGATGACGATATTGAGCAGCCCGAAGGCGATCACGCCGATATCGGCGCCCGTACCCGGAAAACTACTGCTCGTGATCAGCAGAGCCAGCCCATTCGACTGCGCGCTCGTACCCAACGCCAGAGAACGCCGCGACGCTTTCTGCGGCCCGCCCAGCATCCAACCGGTCAGCAGCATGCTGACAATCAGGATCAGCATCGCCGCCACGGCCGTCCACGCCAGCGCCATAAGCGTCCGGTAATCGCGCATGATTACCAGGATGATGATCGCCGCCGTAGCAAGGTTCGCCAGCAGGATAGACGGTCGTACAACAGCCTTCTGCACCGCCGGCAGCCAGCGCCCAACGGCCAGGCCGGCCAGCAAAGGCAGCAGCTGCAGTAGTACCAGCGATTGGATCACCTCCAGAACGTCAAATTGGATCGTTTCATCCAGCGGAAGAATAAGATTGGCCGTCAGCGGGGTCGTGACAATCGCCAGAACCGACAGCACAAACATCAGGCCGACAGAAAAAGGTAAGTTAGCCCTGGCCACCTCTGTCAGCTTGGGAATCAGAGGCGCGCCCGGCGCAGCGGCCACGAGCAGAAAGCCGAGCGCCAACCCCTGCGGCAGGTGAAACACCCACACGAGGAAAAGGGCGACAAGCGGGACGATAATCAGATTCGCCAGCAGCGCCTTGGCCATCAAGCGCGTCTGCACCACCGCGCCAGCTATCTGGGTGGGTGTCACCTGCATCCCGATCGATATCATCATGATCACGATTGACAGCTGGACAATGGGGTTGATCTGCGAGAGAAGCCAGGCCATAATCACACAGTGGATTATAGACCGAAACAGGAGAGCGCGAAATTCCCACCCGACCCCGTGACAGCACCGCCTACACAGCTCCGTGGAAATGGCGCTATAATTGCATCAACCAAGCGGGCAGCGTTCACCTTGGCGCTGAGACAATCCGACCAAACGAGTGATCATGAACAAGAACCAGACAGCATCATTGCGCCCACTTCTCGTCCTCATCGCCCTGCTGCTGACTGCTTGCAGCTCAGCGAGCGACACCGCGCCTGCGGCGACAACAGCCCCGACAAGCGCTGCCAATGTCGTCGAAGAAACGCAGCAGGGGGTAAACAGCACACTTGAAGCGGCCGGTGTCATCGAAACTCGCGTCCCGGGCCCGACCGCCACGCCCGACGTAATCGCCGAAACTGTTGACATCCTGGTTGAAGACACCCGGCTTGCCGATTTCACTTTCCTGGGCCTGACCAGCGCCGATTGGATAAACCTCGTTATCTCGCTGCTCATCGTAGTCATCGGCTTCATCTTCGGTAGTTGGCTGAGCCGTGCCGCATCAGACTACCTCAACCGCTTTCTCAAGGACGAAGAAGCCCAATCACTCTTCAAAAAGAGCGCCGGCTTGCTGCGCTGGCTCATCGTTCTTTGGGCGCTCGAGATAGCGATAGCCCGGCTGCTCTTCCTTGGCCCCGGTTTGAAGCTGGGGCTGGAAACAATCATCTTTGTTGTGGCCATCATACTGCTCACGCGTGCCGGCTGGCTGCTCATCAACATGGCGTCTGACGAAGCGCAGCATCGCTACAGGGAAGCCGGACGCGAAGATGAGATGTTGCCGGTCATCCTCCTTATGAAACGCATCGCCCGCGTTATCCTCGTTCTCATAGCCACGTCGGCAACGCTCTCCCAATTCGGCATCAACATGACTGCCTTTGCCGCGCTCCTCGGCCTGAGCGGGCTGGCCTTTTCGCTTGCTGCGCGCGACACAATCGCCGACGCTATCGCCGGCGTCATCATCCTCCTCGACCGTCCTTTTCGCGTCGGCGACCGCATCGAGATATCAGCCGCCAACACCTGGGGTGATGTAACCGTCATCGGCCTGCGTACCACGCGCATCCTCACCCGTGATAACCGCCTCGTGATCATCCCCAACAGCCTCATTTCAAAGAATGAGATCATCAACTATACCTACCCCGATCCGAACTACCGTATTGAAACCCATGTCGGCATCGCCTACGACACAGATATCGACAAAGCGCGCACCATCATGCGCGAAGCCGTACGCCAGGTGCCCGACGTCCTGGACAGCAAGCCTGTGGACATCCTCTACAATGATATGGGCGACTCGGCGATGATCTTCCGCGTTCGCTGGTGGATCGAAACCTACGCCGACACCCGCCGCATCACCGACAAAGTGCATACCGCCCTGCAGCGCGAACTCGACGCCGCCGGCATCGTCATGCCCTTCCCCACACAAAGCATCCTGATGCAGGAGCAAGATGGCCCGTAAGCGCCCGTTCCTGCGGCATGACATGTCACATGATTCAACATGAGACCTGCTTGGACGCCCACATCCAATCAGGCATAATTGTGCACCCGGACCCAACTAACGTATCATGACATATCGGCAACCTCTATGACCTCAAACGCTCCAACGAACAGACGCCGGCTCAACCCCGTCCTCATTACCGCCCTGGCAATGGGCGTGGGCATGGCCCTTGGTTTCCTGCTCATCTTCCTGCTGCTCGTCAGCCCGATCATCAGCGGCCTCACCGGCCTGCTTGAGCCGCTGCAGCTCTTTCTCAAACTGCTCTTCGGCATCCTGCTTATCTTCATCACGGTGGGGCTGGGCGGCGCGGCCGCAGGCGCCTGGGGCGGCGCGGCGATCAGCAGTTTCAGCGACGCCACAAGCCGGCGCAAATTCATCCTCCGTGGTGCGATCAGTTTCGCGATCGCCCACGCCCTGATGTTCATCCCCGCGGTCGCTCTCATCGCCTTGACCGCCTTCTTCAACCAAGACATCGATATCAGCGTCAGCAAACTGCCGCGCCTTATGGGCCTGCTGGGCCTATTCTACGGCATCATCGGCGGCCTGATGTTTGCTCTGCTGACGGCTGGATTGCAGCGTTTCCTGGCCGTTCTGCTCGCGGCAGCCGCCGGCTTCGGCCTTGGCGGGCTGCTGCTGGGTCTGTTCATCCGCGGCGCAGCCGGTATCGACGGCCGTTTCTTGCAGCTGCTGATCGTCACCGCCGGCTTCTTCTTCTTCGGCGCAGCCGGCGGCGCCCTGCTCGGCTTCGTCTACAAACGCTACCACGACACGCAGGTCTTCTTTCCTGACACCCGTTTTTGGCGCGCCGCTCGCGGCGTGGGTATTGGCATCCTCGTCGTGCTCTCCCTCGTCGCCATCGTCAATATCGTCAGCTTCGCCACGATCAACTGGCCCGACCTTGACGAGCAGCTCAGCCTGCCTACGCAGGGAACGCACTGGTTTGATGTCGAAGGAGCGCCTGATGATGCCGGGCTGGTCGCCGGCTCAGCACCGCAGGTAACCTGCCAGGACGGCCGTGTTGTCGTGACGCGGGATGGCCAGCCAACCGTCCCAGAAAGCTGGCCCGGCTGCTTCGCCGATCCCGTCATCGCCCAGGCCGCCGACGGCCGTGCCCACATCATCTACTACAGCGACCATGTCCGCCGCAGCACCGGCACAGTTTCCGGCGGGCATTTCCTACTGGAGAGCATCAACGAAGACGGCGTCTGGACCGAGCCGTCAATCGTCGCCCGGCCAACTGGTCCCGTGGAACCCCAGTTAAGCAGCGGCGCCGCAAAAGAACTCACCCTCGCTTGGCTGGACAGCGCCGGGCAGCATTATAAAACCATGACGCCCTACAGCTGTGAGCAGCCCCCGGCCAACCGCATCAGCCAGGTCGTCTACGACGCCATTGAAGCCGGGGAATACTGGGCTGATGGCGACCAGATCACCTACTGCGGCAACCGCTTCGATCGCCTCCATTTCACGCCCAATCCTTCCTCATCTGACCTTCTGAGCGAGCCGACCCCCAACGGCGCCTTTGACACCATGGCCGACGTCGTGCGCAACGCCGAATACGAAGTGCTCTTCGTCACCATGCAGTGGGACAAACCCTCTCAAGCGGGCAGCCCCGGTACCACGCTGACCGACACCGTCGCAGACCTATACGAAAAACTAAAGGCGAACCCGGAACAGTATCCGCGCGGCATGACCGTACGCATCATGCTGGGCAACCTGCCGGAGCTCACCGTCTTCAGCCTCATCAATCAGATGGTCTACGTCCTGCAGGATCTCAATTCCAGCGGCGTCGATGAATTTCGCGACGATGAGTTGGGATGGAAGCTGGAGATCGCCAACTACCAGGGGCTCTGGCCGCACGCGCACAGCAAATTCATCGTTGTCGATGGTAAAACGGCCGCCGCTGCCGGTTTTAACTACAGCTACCTGCACCTGCCTAAAGAGCACCCCTCCGGTCAGGGACTGGGCATGACCGACATGGCCATCCAGATGACCGGCCCCATTGCGCAGAGCGTGATGGCTGCCTACGACGATCTGTGGGGCAACTCCGATCAGCTCGACTGCTGGGCCTATCCCGTCAATATCCCGATCCTGCTCAGCGCTCTTTGTCGCACGATCCCCACCGAAGTCACCCACCCGCCGGAGGTTCTCCGCTTCTTCCCGCTAGAAGACGTAGATCAGAGCGCCTTCGCGCTGCACCACACCCCGAAACATCTGGAGTCTGACGACGCCCTCCTGACAGCATTGGGCGCGGCGGAGAACACGATCGATCTCTTCGAGGTAAACTTCTCCCTCGATACCGTTTGTGTCTTTTTCTCTATCCTCTCCGATTTCTGCGGCGAGGATGAGTTCGCACCGCCCTATATGCAGGCCCTCTTGGAAGCGATGGTCGAGCGGGACGTCGTCGTTCGCGCCGTCGTCGAGAAGTCAGCGATGAACGGCTTTGAAAACCGCATGGCCATTCGCTGGCTCCAGGACAATCTCGAAGCGGCAGGGAAGACGGACAACTTGCAGGTCAAATTCTCCGCGAACAAGATGCACGATAAAGCGGTATTGATCGACGAAGAGTGGTTGTCTGTTGGCAGTCAGAATTTTCATTGGAGCGCCTGGGACACACCAAGTCTAACCGAATACAACATCGCCACCGACCATCCACGCGCAATCCGCGAATTCCTGAGCGAATTCAACCACTGGTGGGAACAAGGCATTCCCGCCCCGGAACAAATGCTCACCGAAGACATCTTCGCTGCACTTGAGGATGAATCGTGAAGCAGCACAGCCTGTTGGTCAAGCGGCGGTCGCGCCGGATTCGGGCGGGGATCAACCACGAGCAGCTGTGCACCAGATCAAAGCGCGAACCCTGGATAAAACCGGGATTAAAGTCTATGAAACGGCTTTGGCATCAAGAATGAGCGCCGGCTGCATGCCGGCCTCACCGGCACACTGCCGCTGATATGAAGACGAACTGCAGCAAGTATCAGGTATAATAGCTACAGAGGGGGGCCGGATGATCTGGTCGGCCAGCTCCGAATTTGCCAAACCAGGTTGTTATTATTGTCATTTGACAGATGAAGGATATGCCAATGAACGACAAAGACGAACAAGACATTATGAGTGATGTGATCAATGATATTTCCTCCGCCGCTGAGGAAGAAGCTGGACAAGCTGCGGAAGCTCTAGAAGAAACCGCCGCCGACATTGATGCCGACGCAGAGACAGCGGAGAGTGACGCGGCGGCGGAAGTGCCCGAAGATGCGGAGACGATCATCGTCGCCTTTGAAGATGAACTGGACGCGGCGCGAGCCGTGCGTGTCGTCAACAAGGCCCTGCGCCAGCGCAATGAGACGATTTACCAGGGCGCCATGATCAGCCGCGACGAAGGCGATGATTTTAAAATCGAAGATCTTCGCGACATGGGGCTCACCGACGTCATCACCGGCACGGCCGAAATCGGCCTCGACCTGGGACGGGATGGCTTCAAACTCGCCCTGAGCGCCGCCACCACCGGCTTCGCCCTGATCGGCAGCGGAATCCGCCTCCTGCGCAAAACCGCGCTGCTGACCGCCGGCCTGGCCGGGTCGACCATGACCATCCCCAGCCGGCGCAGCCTCAACTCATTTGAGGCCGATGAAGAGATGCAGGATCCATCGGAGGTCCTGGAGCCGGGAACAACGGCCGTTGTCATCGTCGCCGATCACGAAACGGCCGCCGAACTGGCCACCGATCTCGTGCGCAGCGGCGGCGCCCTCGTCTAGCTGCTGTTGTAGCAGTTGGGCAATCGGCTGCGCAAATTCGATCGAAAAACAGGCGCTTGGCGGCGCCTGTTTCTAATTCCCCATCAGAGCGCCCAGTTCCTCCAACCCGCGGCACCTCTACCCGATACCTCTTCTAAATCACCCTGCAAACATTTCTGCCGCGCTGCCGGTCCCAACCGGCACGGCGCACCACAATTAAAGTTGCAGCCCATCAGCAATCAATGCTATGATTGATCCTGGTTTTCGTTACCCGTTCCATTTTTCGGTGCGGGATTTATCATTTGTTGGCTTTTGAAAATAGGAGGAACCTATGAAACGTACATGGGCCATTTACATCTTATTCATTCTGGCGATTCTCGCCGGGATCCTGGCGCTTATCGACGCCGGACGCTACATGGGCTGGATACCTGTCGCAACACTTGGCGAGTTGAAATTCACCCTGCCTTCCGCCTATTGGCTTGGCGCGCTCCTGGAAGTCATGGTCGGCGTCATCTGGTTTGTCGTCGCCAAATGGATCTGGGAACTGAACGAGTCGGGACGTCTCTTCGTACTCGTCATCGCCGTCGTCAACCTGATCGTCCTCGTTTTGGCCCTACTCGGGCAGACGACTTTCTCGGCCATAGCCATCCAGGTCTTGGTCAACGTGGTCGCCCTGGTCCTGGCCCTGCTTCCGAGCACCGAAGCTGCATTCAGCGGCGGCAGCGACAACGTCTAGAAGTTCACACCCAATAATCATTCGTCAGAGCCGGGCCCAGCAGCCTGGCTCTTTTTGATCCACCGCCTCCCACTGCGCCAATTGAGGCGTTCTCAGGCGCATCCGCTCACTGCAAAATAGTCCGCTGCAGCAAAGCGACCAAGCTGCAGTGCCGGCCATGTCAATCTCCCGCTGCCGTATCCATTTCTTATGTACGATTTACGCTAATCTTAGCCAATTCTTACGTGCCAGCTTTATAGTTAAACGGTAGAATTGCGCACCAGGGTCCGAGCGGCCCAATTATCCAAATCAACAACAGTTAATAAACGATAACCCAGATGGTCGGGGCTTACGCCCGACCCCCCAGAAAATCACGGAGGAAGCATGAGCAACACGATTGTAGGAATTGACCTGGGAACCACCAATTCGGTCGTAGCAGCCTTTGCAGGCGGCGACGCCAGCGTCATCCCATCCGCAGAGGGCGGCAATACCGTCCCCTCGGTCGTAGCATACAACAAGAACGGCGAGCGGCTCGTCGGCCAGGTGGCCAAACGCCAATCAGTCGTCAACCCCGAAAACACGATCTACTCCATTAAGCGTCTGATGGGCCGTCGCTACGACGATCCGGAAACGCAGCGTACACAGGAAATGGTGCCCTACACCATCGTAGCCGGGCCCAACGAAGATGCCCGCGTGGAAGTTCCGATCGTCAGCAAAGATTTCGCCCCGCAGGAGATTTCCGCCCAGGTCCTGCAGAAACTGAAAAGAGACGCTGAAGCATTCCTGGGCGAGCCGGTCACCAAAGCGGTGATCACGGTCCCCGCCTATTTCAATGATATGCAGCGCCAGGCGACAAAAGATGCCGGAAAGATCGCCGGACTGGAAGTCCTGCGCATCATCAACGAACCAACGGCGGCCGCCCTTGCCTACGGGCTGGACCAGGAAGAGAACCAGACAATTCTCGTCTACGACCTGGGCGGCGGCACCTTTGATGTCTCCGTCTTGGAAGTTGGCGACGGCGTTGTCGAGGTCAAAGCGACGCATGGCGACACCCATCTCGGCGGCGACGATTGGGACGAGCGCATTGTGCAGTGGATGATCAGCGAATACAAGAAAGAACAGGGCATCGACCTCAGCGGCGATCCCCAGGCGCTTCAGCGTCTGCGTGAAGCGGCGGAGAAGGCGAAGATTGAACTATCCACGCTGAATGAAACGGAAATCAACCTGCCCTTCATTACCGCCGACGCCAGCGGACCGAAGCATCTGCAGATGAAGCTGACCCGCGCCAAATTTGAGCAGCTGACCGAAGACCTGCTGGAACGAACGCGCGAGCCGTTCACCCAGGCGCTGCAAGACGCCGGCCTATCAGCCAATCAGATAGATGAAGTCGTCCTCGTCGGCGGCTCGACGCGTATGCCGATGGTTCAGGATCTGGTCTATGAGATGACCGGCAAGGCGCCCAATAAGAGCGTCAATCCCGACGAGGTTGTCGCCCTCGGCGCGGCGATTCAGGGCGGTGTGCTCAGCGGCGATGTCAGCGACGTGCTGCTGCTGGATGTCACCCCACTGAGCCTCGGCCTGGAAACGATGGGCGGCGTCATGACCACGCTCATCCCGCGCAACACGACCATTCCCACGCGCAAATCAGAGATCTTCTCCACCGCCGAAGATAACCAGACGGCCGTTGATATCCACGTGCTGCAGGGCGAACGGCCGATGGCCAAAGACAATAAGACCCTTGGCCACTTCCGCCTGGAAGGCATCCCACCGGCGCCGCGCGGCATCCCGCAGATCGAAGTAACCTTCGACATCGACGCCAACGGCATCCTGCACGTCACCGCCAAGGACAAGGCCAGCGGTCAGGAACAGCAGATCGAAATCACCGCCTCCACCAATCTGTCACAGGATGATATCGACAAAATGGTGCGCGAAGGCAAGCAGTACGAAGCGGACGACCAGCGCCTGCGTGAACTGGCCGAAGCGCGCAACCAGGCGGATCACCTCGTCTACACCAGCGAAAAGACCCTGCTTGATCTTGGCCCGCAGGTGCCGGACTCCGACCGTGAGCAAATCTCGGCGATGGCCCAACAGCTGCGCGATGCGATGAGCGGCGAAGATGTCGCCCGCATTCGCAGCCTCAGTGAGCAGCTGGCCCAGGCCAACAACGCGTTGGCCCAGCAGCTTCAGCAGGCGCAGGCCCAGGCCCAGAGCGGCCCGACCGACCCCGGACCGCAAACTGGCGCCGCGGACGACGACGTCGTAGACGGCAGCTTCGAAGAGGTATAGGATATTCATGCCCCCTGGAACTTATGATCCCTATGGCCGCGGCCCACGCCGCGGCCCGCAGGGCGAACAGCGTCAAGTGCTGACCGCCTCGCAAATCGCCAAGATAGAAGCCGCCTTCGAAGAGTTGAACAAGAAGGCGGCCCATTGGGAAGCGCAGGCCAAACAGTGGCAGTCAACGGCCGCGCAGTCACAGGCCGCGGCAGGCGAATGGCAGGAGCGCGCCAAAGAATTAGAGCGCACCCTTGTCGCGTCACAGGCCAGAGTCGATGAGGCACAGCGGACCTGCGATGAGCTTCAAAAAGCGGCCGACGAAGCGCAGGAGCAGTTTACCGCCTGGGAAGCCCGCGCCAGCGACAGCGATACCGAAAAGGCGCTGGCGGAACAGCGCATGAACGAACTGCAAGAGGCGCTGCTGCTCGCTGAGCAGGGCCACAGTGAGGAAGCGGAACGCCTCAAGCAGATTGAAGTTGATTTTCTGGAAAGCAAGCAGCGGCTTGAGCGGCGCTTCGCCATTCAAGCCGAACTGCAGCGCAAGAAAGTTCTGCGCGATTTGCTGCCCGTCATGGACAATCTCGACCGCGCCCTTGACCATTTACCGTCAGAGGGCGCGGATGCGCAAAGTCTACGCCAGGGCGTTGAGCTGACGCGCCAATCCTTCCTGAAAATGCTCGCCGGGCACAATGTCCAGGCGATAGTTCCAGCCGGCCAGGAGTTCAACCCTGAAATCCATGAAGCGGTGGGCACCGCCCCGAATCCGGCGCTGCCTCCCGGTACCGTGGTCAGCGTGGAAGAGAAAGGATATCTGGTTGACGATGAACTGCTGCGTCCGGCACGCGTGCTGGTAACGCCGCTGTAAAGAGCACTATCAAACTATGGATGTAAAAGACTACTATCAACTACTTGGCGTCAGCAAAACGGCATCGACCGATGACATTAAGAAGGCGTACCGCAAGCTGGCCCGCAAATACCATCCTGACGTCAATCCCGGTGACGCCGCCTCAGAAGAACGCTTCAAAGATATCAACGAGGCGTACGAAGTCCTCTCCGACGATGAAAAACGCCAGAAATATGACAAATTCGGCGCGCAGTGGCAGCAGTACGAACGGGCCGGCGGCGGCGCAGAAGATTTCGACTGGAGCCAATGGGGCGCATCCGGCGCCAGGAGCCAGGCCGGCGGCCGTGCCGGCGGCGGCTATTCACAGACGATCAGCCCGGAGGAGTTTGAAGCGATCTTCGGCAGTCAGATGGGCGCCGGCAATTCCGACTTCTTCGAATCACTCTTCGGCGGCGGCGGCCGTTCGAGACGGAGCAGCGGCGGTTTCGGCGGCGATCCCTACCAGGCCCGACCGCGCAAAGGGCGTGACAGCGAGTATGAACTAGATGTCACGCTTCAAGAAGCGTTTAACGGCGCCACGCGTTCGCTGCAGTTCGATGACGGCCGTGTGATTGACGCCAAGATCCCGCGCGGCGTGCGCAGCGGTTCCCGAGTGCGGCTCAGCGGCCTCGGATCGCCCGGCGCCGGCGGTGGCGAAGCAGGCGACCTCTACCTGAAGGTCAACGTTCTGCCCGACGCCACGTATGAGCGCAACGGCGATGACCTAAGTATCACCGTTCCCGTCGATCTCTTCACCCTGCTGCTCGGCGGCTCCGTTCCCGTCTCAGCGATCGATCGCACCGTCAAACTCAACATTCCCAAGGGCACCAGCAGCGGAAAATCATTCCGCCTGCGCGGCTTGGGCATGCCCAACATCAAGAACCCGGACAACCGCGGCGATCTCTACGCCACCGTGCAGAGCCAGACGCCGCAGAATCTTACTGAAGAAGAAACGCGCCTCGTCGAACAGTGGCGCGATATGCGCAGCAACAGCCAATAGGACAGAAGTCAAGAGTCAATGATCAGGATTAGCTGTTGTCCATTATCCAATAGGTAATGATTGTTGACTATTCACTCTGGAGAGTCACACTATGAGAGATAACGCACTAGATGAACCCCGTTACACCCGCATCGTAGCCGCCCAACTAGCGGAAATTTCGATCGAATTTCTGGAGCGCTGCGAGACTGAACAGTTGGTGCGCACGCGCCTTATTCGCGGCGGCAGCCATGGCTACAGCGCCAGGGACATCCGCCGCATCGCCCGCATCTCCCGCCTACACGAAGATATCGGCCTCGATTTCGCTGGCCTAGAAGTAGCCCTCAATATGCGCGAGCAAATCATCGAACTACGCGAGCAGCTCGATGCCCTTGAGCAGGCAATGGCCCGCCGCGAGGAACAACTGCTGCGCGAGTTGGTGGCCCTGCGCCGTCAGCTGGCTGCCGAAAGCAACTGGAGCTAGTACCCCCATGCGTATTGATAAATTCACCCACAAAGCACAAGAAGCTGTGCAAGAAGCGCAGCAGATCGCCGGCGAATACAACCACGCCAGCATCGAACCAATCCATCTGCTGAAGGCGCTGCTCGACCAGCCGGACGGCGTCGTGCCCTCCGTGATCAAACGTATCGGCTCCGACATCGATTTACTGCGGCAGAGCGTCGATCAAGAACTGGCAAAACTGCCTCGCGCCACCGGCGCCTCCATGCAGGTCGGGCTCAGCCGCCAGCTGACCGAGATCCTCAAGGAAGCGGAAAACATCGCCGGCGCCATGAAGGACCAGTACACATCCACCGAGCATCTGCTGATGGCCATGGCCCAACCGAAAGCGGGCCCCGTTCGCGAACTGCTCGCCCGGCACGGCATTGATTACAACGGCATCATGCAGGCGCTGGCCGGCATACGCGGCTCACAAAGCGTGACCAGCCAGGATCCGGAATCACAATATGAGGCGCTTTCCAAGTACGGCCGTGATCTAACCGCAGAAGCGGCGCGCGGCAAGCTCGATCCCGTGATCGGCCGTGATGAAGAGATCCGCCGCGTCATCGAAATCCTCAGCCGGCGCACCAAGAACAACCCCATCCTCATCGGCGAACCGGGCACCGGCAAAACCGCCATCGCCGAAGGCCTGGCCCAACGCATCGTCAACGGTGACGTGCCCCTGGGTCTCAAGGATAAGAAGGTCATCTCCCTCGATCTCGGCGCGCTCGTTGCCGGGGCCAAGTATCGCGGCGAGTTTGAGGAACGCCTCAAAGCTGTGCTGCAAGAGATTCAGGACGCTGAAGGGGACATTCTGCTCTTCATTGACGAAATGCACACCCTGGTTGGCGCCGGCGCTGCCGAAGGCTCCATGGATGCCAGCAATATGCTGAAACCAATGCTCGCCCGCGGCGAACTGCACGCCATCGGCGCCACAACCCTCGATGAGTTCCGCAAGTACATTGAGAAAGACGCCGCTCTGGAACGCCGTTTCCAGCCCGTTCTGGTCGAAGAACCGAGCGTAGAAGACACGGTCAGCATCTTGCGCGGGCTCAAAGAACGGTATGAAGTCCATCACGGCGTACATATCACCGACGGCGCCGTCATCGCCGCCGCCGCGCTCAGCGACCGTTACATCTCCGACCGCTTTCTACCCGATAAGGCGATCGATCTCATCGACGAAGCGGCCAGCCGCATTCGCACCCAGATCGACAGCAAGCCGGTGGAGATAGACGCCATCGACCGCCAGATCATGCAGTTGGAAATCGAGCGCGAAGCGTTGAAGAAAGAAAAAGATGACGCCAGCAAGGAACGGCTGGACGTACTGGAAGAAGAATTAGCCAACTTAAAAGAAGACAGCACCCAGCTGACAACGCGCTGGGAGTCGGAGAAAGAGGCGATCCAGGAAGTGCGCGATATCCGTGAGGAGATCGAACAGGTGCGCGTACAGATCGAGCAGGCGGAGCGGGAAGCCGACCTTGGGCGCGCCGCCGAGCTGCGTTACGGCCGTCTTGGCGAACTGGAGCAGCAGCTGCTCCTTTCCCTCAAGCGGCTTGAAGACCTGCAGTCGGACGGCGCTCTGCTCAAAGAAGAAGTCAACTCCGAAGATATCGCCGCCATCGTCAGCCGCTGGACCGGCGTGCCGGTCAGCCGTATGTTGGAAGGCGAGATCGAAAAACTAATCCAGATGGAAGATCGGCTGCACGGCCGTGTCATCGGCCAGGACGAAGCGGTCAAGGCTGTCTCCGCCGCCGTACGCCGCAGCCGCGCCGGGCTGCAGGATCCGAACCGGCCGATCGGTTCCTTCCTCTTCCTCGGCCCGACCGGCGTCGGCAAGACAGAATTGGCGCGGGCCCTCGCCGAATTCCTTTTCGATGATGAGGGCAACATGGTGCGCATCGACATGAGTGAATTCCAGGAGCGGCACAATGTCTCCCGCCTGGTTGGTGCGCCTCCTGGCTACGTCGGCTACGACGAAGGCGGCCAATTGACGGAAGCGGTGCGCCGCCAGCCGTACAGCGTCGTCCTGCTGGACGAAATCGAAAAGGCGCATCCTGAAGTGTTCAACGTCCTACTGCAGGTGCTCGACGACGGCCGTTTAACCGACGGCCAGGGCCGCACCGTCGATCTGCGCAACGCCGTGATCATCATGACCAGCAACCTGGGCAGTCACGCCATCATGGAAGAAGAAGATCCCGTCGTCATGGAAGAGAAAGTGACTGCCGCTCTGCGCAATCACTTCACGCCCGAGTTCCTGAACCGTATTGACGACACCGTCATCTTCCACCGCCTGGACAAAGAACATCTGGCCGAAATCGCCCAGATCCAGCTGCAGAACGTGGAAGCCCTATTGGGCAGCCGCAACATCGACCTCAACCTCACCGATGCGGCCACCGAGTTGTTGACCGAAGAAGGCTACGATCCCATCTACGGCGCCCGCCCGCTGAAACGGGTCATCCAGCGCCAGGTGATCGATCCCCTCGCCGCACGGATCATCCAGGGCGACATCAAGGATGGCGATACCGTCCTCGTCGATACCCAGGATGGTGAATTCACGTTCGACGTTGTCGTCCCGGCGGAAAGCAGCTGATAAGTAAGGGGCTCATACGGCCGGTTCAGGTGCAAGGCGCCCCGGCATCCGCTCCCATCACCCATCGTTCAAATAAAAAGACCGGGCCCAAACCAGGCCCGGTCAACCCTTTTAGTCGACGCCGGCAGCCAATCCTATCCTACTCGTCGCGGATAGCCGCCTGCACTGCCTCGGCGATCTCCGGGGTCACCTCCGTCACGCCATGAACTTCCGCAGCATGCTGAACGGCCAGGGCGATGACCGCCTCGTCTGTGTCCGCACTGACCACACCCTCACAATCAAACCCAACATCACGACAATGAATGACTTTTTCACCCATTTGGGCACCTCCACGAATAACCAGGAATAACAGTAGTAACATATTACTATACATGCATTACGGCTGCAACCTACCCTCAGTGTGAGCACTCTCTCGCCGCCCGCTGCCGGCACTTGACCATAACTCCCTAACTGTGGAAAATCCATTATAGGAAACCTACCCAGCAAGGAGAATGAATGGACTGGTTCTACATGCTATTGGCCATCTTGGCCGGCTACATTATGGGCGCTATTCCCTTTGGCTTTCTATTCGTGCAGGTGACCAAAGGCGTTGATTTGCGTGACGTAGGCAGCGGTCGCACCGGGGCCACCAACTCACTGCGCGCTGCCGGCCCCGCTGTCTTCATACTCACCTTCCTCATGGACGTATTCAAAGGCTTCGCCGCCGTCTGGCTGGCCCGCTGGATCACCGGCGGCAGGGTGCCCGCCGAATGGCTTCCCTGGGCCGCGGCCCTGGCCGGTACCGCATCGGTCATCGGGCACAACTGGTCCATCTTCCTCAAATTCGGCGGCGGCGCCGGCACCGGCCCCAACGTCGGCTGGGTCACAGCTATCTGGTGGCCCATGTTCTTCATCACCTTCGCCTTCGGCGGGCCAACGCTGTACTTCACCGGCATGGCCTCCGTCGCCTCTCTGGCCGTCGCCTATGTCATTCCCATCGCTTTCGGCATCCGCTATGTCGCCGGCTACGACGCCAGCCCCGCCTATCTCGCCGGCGGCCTGCTCACCGCCGCGATCATCACCTTCGCCCTGCGCCCAAACATCAAACGCGTGCTCGCCGGGGAGGAACGGGTCGTTGGGCCTGCTGCAAAAAGAAGGGAGAAAGGCGGCGAGTAGACAATTGCCGGATTATTGACATGGCACGGCCGCCCCTTCATTAGCAGTTCAACAATTGGGCGGTTCACGCATTAATAATTCCGTTTCTCTGCTATAATCACTGACGATGAATAACGAACTGGCTATTGAACGCCTGGGCAGCATCAATTACGGAACCGCCTGGGATCTGCAAAAAGAACTGGTAGAACAGCGCACCAACAACCCCGACCTGCCGCAAAAGCTCCTGCTCCTTGAACACCCGCATACCTACACACTCGGCCGTCATGGGGATGAAAGCAATCTGATCTACGACGAGCCAACGCGCGCGGAGAAGGGCATTGAACTCTATCACGTCGACCGCGGCGGTGATATCACCTACCATGGGCCCGGCCAGCTTGTCGGCTACCCGATCTTGAACCTGGAAAAACAGTATGGCCGCGGAATCGGCCGTATTCGCAGCTACGTCTATGATATCGAAGAGACGCTCATCCAGACCATGGCCGCCTTTTCCATCGACGCACAGCGCTTCGAAGGTTTTCGCGGCGTCTGGGTCGCGGATCAAGGGGAGCTGAAGAAGATAGCCGCCGTCGGCGTCTATGTCAATCGCAAGGGTATCAGCAGCCACGGCTTCGCCCTCAACGTCTGCACCGACCTCACCTACTTCCAGGGCATCGTGCCCTGCGGCATCGATGATCACGGCGTCACCAGCATGGCACGACAAACAGGGCGAGAAATCAGCGTCCAGGACGTGATCCCACAACTTACAGAAACATTTGCCACTGTCTTCGGCTTCGAAACTCAATTTGAAGGAATTCCACATGTCTACCATTAAGCTCGATTCAATCGCCAGCGAACCACAGCGCCCCCAGCGCCGTCCTGAATGGATGCGCGTCCGCCCCCCGAAAGGGGAAGATTTCAAATGGGTTCGCGGGCTCATGCGCAGCAAGCAGCTGCATACCGTCTGCGAAGAAGCCCACTGCCCGAATATCGGCGAATGCTGGAGCGCCCGCACGGCAACCTTCCTCATTCTCGGTGACATCTGCACCCGCAGCTGCGGCTTCTGTGATATCAAGACGGGACGGCCGGAACCAATTGACTGGCTCGAACCGGAACGCGTCGCCCAGGCGGTCAAGACCATGGACCTCAAGCATGTGGTGATCACCTCCGTCAATCGTGACGAACGCAAAGATGGCGGCGCGCCCATATTCGCCCAATGCATCCAGCGCATTCGCGAACTACAACCCGGCTGCTCCATCGAAGTGCTCATTCCCGACTTCAAAGGGTCCGAGGAAGCGCTCAAGATCGTCATGGACGCCCGCCCGGAAATCCTCAACCACAATGTAGAAACAGCGCCGCGCCTTTTCCGCAAGGTGCAGCCGCAGGATCATTACGAATGGGCGATGGCCACCCTGGGCAACGCCAAGAAGATGGACGATGAAGTGCTCACCAAGAGCGGCATCATGGTTGGTCTGGGCGAAACGTTTGCAGAGGTTGTCGAAGTCATGCGCGATCTCGCCGCCCTCAAAGTGGACATTCTGACCATTGGCCAATATCTGCAGCCCAGCAAAAAGCATCTGCCAATCGACCGCTACTATCTGCCGCAGGAATTCGAAGATCTGAAGAAAATTGGCTACGATCTGGGGTTCCGCTGGGTAGAAAGCGGCCCCTTTGTTCGCAGCAGCTACCACGCCGAGAAACAGGTGCAGGCGCTCTCCAAGATGCACCAATCTTCCCGCGCCTTGTAGAAGCAGGCCCTGTCTGCCCAAGTCATAGACACCGCCGGCAGCTCTGGCAGCCGCCGGCAGCGCGTTTCGATAGTGATAGCGTTTTGCAGGCGCCGTGTCTGCACAGCGCTTAACGCCGCCGGTACAGAACCGGCTTCAACCGATCGGCCGCCCGGAAGGCACTGCCCCCGGCGGCGCCAGCCAGAATAGACCATGACCGATAATTCTCCAGCTGACGAAATCGAGCGCCTCAGGCGGACCGTCGCCGCGCTGGAATCGCAGCGCGACGCGCTTGGAGACCAGGTGGTCGACGACTCCGTCTTCGCCCTGCGCCGCCAGCTCAGCGAGCTGGAAGCCCAACCGCGGGATCAGCAGCGCAAGCAAATCACGGTTCTCTTCGCCGACGTCTCCGGCTTCACCGCCATGTCCGAAACCCTGGATGCGGAAGAAGTCGGCGATTTTATGAACACCCTCTGGCGCCGCCTGGATGCGGTTATCACAGATTACGGCGGCTATATTGACAAGCATATCGGCGATGCCGTCATGGCGCTCTGGGGCGTAAAGACCGCTCAAGAAAGCGATCCCGAAATGGCCATCCTCGCCGCCCTGGCCATGCAGAACGCGCTTGCCGCCTTTCGCCAGAATGACCTGCACGATCTGCGGATGCGCATCGGGATCAACACGGGACCGGTACTCCTCGGCGAAGTCGGCGACACGGCCGAGTTTACGGCCGTCGGCGATACGGTCAATACGGCCGATCGCCTCGAACAAGTCGCTCCCGTCGGCCAGGTGCTCATCTCCCACAACACCTTCCAACACGTGCGCGGCGTCTTCGACGTCACGCCTCTTGAGCCGATCACCGTCAAGGGCAAGCGGGATCCCCTGCAGGTCTACATCGTACGCAAAGCCAAGGCGCGCTCCTTCCGCACCAGGCGCCGCGGTGTGGAAGGCGTTGAAACACGCATGATCGGCCGAAGCCGGGAACAGTCTATCCTCAAAGAGACCTTCCGCTCCGTGGTCAATGAATCGAAACGCCAGGTCATCACCATCGCCGGTGAAGCCGGCATCGGTAAGTCACGGCTGCTTTATGAATTTGAAAACTGGGTTGATCTGCAGAAGATCGACGTCCTGCTGCTGCGTGGGCGCGCCCGCCAGGAGAACCAGCACATCCCCTTCGGCCTATTCCGCGATATGTTCGCCTTTCGCTTCGACATTCTGGAAGATGATTCTGCGCAGGTCGTCACCCATAAGCTCACGGCCGGCTTCGCCGAACAAATGGCGCCGCTGCACAACCTCACTGAGGAACAGATCGAAATGCGCGCTCATTTTGTCGGCCATCTCCTCGGCTACGACATGGGCAGCAGCCCCCACCTGATGCCGGTGCTTGCCGACGCCCGACAGATCCGCGATCGCGCCTTCGCCTATTTGCAGGGCTATTTCCAGGCGGCAGGGGCCAACGATCCCGTGCTCGTCCTGCTGGAGGACTTGCAGTGGGCCGATGACAGTTCCCTCGACATGTTCGTTGAGGGCGCTCAGGTATTGGCTGACCTGCCCCTGCTCGTCGTCGGTACCGCCCGCCCAGCGTTCTACGACCGCCGCCCTCTTTGGTTCGCCGATCGCGCCTATCAGCGGAGGCTCGACCTGCGCCCACTGCCGGCGCGAGAGAATAGGCGCCTCGTTTATGAAATCCTGAAACTTGCCGATGATGTACCCGCCGCGCTGCCCGATCTCATTGTGGAAAGCAGCGAAGGGAACCCTTTCTATGTGGAAGAGCTGGTGAAGATGCTCATCGAGGAAGGGGCGATTGTCAAAGGAGAAGACAGCTGGCAAATAAACGCCGAAAACCTGGCCGCCCTGCGCGTGCCGCCGACACTCGCCGGCATCCTGCAGGCGCGGCTGGACAGCCTCACGAACATCGAGAAAGCGATCCTGCAGCAGGCCTCAGTCATCGGCCGTGTCTTCTGGGATGCCGCGCTCGGCTATCTCAATGAGCGCGCCCATAAGCCCCTGGATACGGCGGCAGTTGAAGAAACCCTCCTGGGTCTGCTGCGCCGCGAACTCATCTACAAGCGTGAGACATCCACCTTTGGCCAGGCCAACGAGTTCATCTTCAAGCATGCAATCCTGCGTGAAGTCGCCTACGAAAGCGTCCTACTGCGCGATCGCCGCCGCTACCACGGCTTCAGCGCCGACTGGCTGCGCGCGCAGAGCCGCGACCGCTCCGGAGAACTGGTTGGACTGACGGCCGATCACCTGATCAAGGCAGGACGCGGCATCGAAGCTGTAGACGATCTCATTCAGGCCGGAAAACAAGCCGCCGCACGCTACGCCAATGATGAAGCCGAAGCCTATTTCTCACGCGCCTACGAGCTGCTGCCCGCTGAAGATATCGCCGGTAGATACGATCTGCTGCGCAGCCGCGAAAAAACCTATCACCTGCTGGGCAAGCGAGAGCAGCAGGCGGCTGACCTGAATACCTTGGAAGCGCTTGCCGCTTTGCTTTCGCCAATCAAGCTGGCCAATGTCTCCCTGCGCCGTGCCAGCTATGCCGAAGCGGTCTCGGACTACGAAGCCATGCGCCTCGCCGCCGAGAATGCGATCGCCTTCGCGGCAGAAGATGGCCCGCCGGCGATCCTCGCCCGCAGCTATCTGGAATGGGGCATCGCCCTGGAACGCACGGGCAGCTACAGGCCGGCACATGAGCAGCTCAAGCGCGCCCTCGCCCTGGCGCAGGAGGCCGGCGACCGGTCCCTGGCCGGCTCATCTCTGCGCGGGTTGGGCATCGTCGCCCGCGCCATGCGCCGCCACGAAGAGGCGTACCGCTATTACCAGGAAGCACTCGCCGAGTTTGTCGAATTGGGAGACGTCAACGCCCAGGCGAGCACGCTGGTCTGGCTCGGCGTCTTGAGCACCGACCTGGGCGATATCGCCCGTGCCCGCGGCTACTATGAGCAAGCGCTTGAACTCACCCAACAGACCGGCTTCCGCTACCAGGAGAGTTTCGCTCTCAGCAACCTGGGCAGCAACGCCAATTTTCAGGGCGACTACGCGCGGGCCAGGCAGTTCATTGAACGCGCCCTGGCCGTAGCCCGCGAAATCGATAACCGCATCGTTGAATGTCTCTGCCTCAACAACCTGGCCACCGTACATCTCAATCAAGGAGCGTTCGCCGCTTCCTTCACCAATTATGAACAATCGCTGGCCATAGCGCGGGTCATCGGCCATCGCTCCATGGAAGCATCGGCTGCGACCGGCGTCGGTCACGCCCTGATCAGACTGGGCGATGCCGCCGCGGCCGTCGATCCCCTGCAGCATGCCCTGCACGTGCGCCGGGAGCTTGGAGAAGTACATGAACATGAAACGTTGGCCATCCTCGCCTACGCCTACTTGAAAATGGGTGAGCCCGAACGGGCGCTGGTCGAAATGGCCGCGGCGCTGCACTATCTGGAGGATGACGGCCGTTTCTTCATCACCGAATTCGGCCTGCGCAACTACCTCTTTCTCCTGGAAATTCTGGAAACCAACAACGATCCGCGGGCTGCCGCTCTGCTGCGCCTCGCCCACGACGAACTCGAAAATGAAGCAGCCCGCATCCCCGACGAACCCACCCGCCGCGCCTTCCGCCAGGATGTACCCTTCCACCGCAAAATAGATGCCATCTGGCAGGCGCAAAACAAACGGTCATAGGCGCATCCCGCCCACGCCCGCTTACCTCCCGCAAACGTGCTCTCGATGGCGCGCACTGCCCATCAGCCCACCACCTGAAACCCACTTTACAACATGCGCGCTCTCGCGTATGATGAACAGTAAAGTCAAGGACTCCACGGCTTCTTTGCGCCGCGGAGCAAGGACCAACCCATGTCAAAGCGCAGCAGCTCCGACAAACTACTTCTGGCCATCATCGCCGTCATCCTACTCATCGTCGTTCTCGCCTTCGTCGTCGTCATGCGGCGTCCCCAGCCAGAGTACCAGGCAGAGAACACGCCGGAAGCGGTTGTGCACGACTACCTGATGGCCCTGCAGTCGGCCGAATACGACCGCGCGTACAGCTACCTCTCGCCGGCGCTCGGCTACCCTGCCGATATCGACGAGTTCTATGACAGTCTGAAAGAAAACCCCTGGGAATTCACGAGCAGCGACAACTTCTCCCTCGTCGTTGAATCGAGCAGGCCGGTCAGCGAGGGCAGCGTCGCCGTCACCGTGCGCCAGATATTCAGCACCAACTCCCTGTTCGCCGGCGACAGCTACTCGGAGCTGCTCACCTATCGCCTTGAGGAGGGTGCGGACGGCTGGAAGATCGTCAGCGGCGATCGCTACTTCTCTTCCTGCTGGGGCGAGGAAAACCTCTGTGACGACCCGCCAAGGAGCATTCCTTGAGCAGCTTCCGCCGCTGGTATTTCTACGTCGTCGCCGCGATCAGCCTGCAGGCCGTCGTCTGGGCCGTCATCGCCCTGCTGCGCAACCTGATCGCGCCGGCTGTGGGCCTCTCCGATCCCGACCTGTCGCCCGGCATAGAGCGCATCGCCTTCCAGATTTCGGTGATCATCATCGGACTGCCCATGTATCTGCTCCACTGGCGCTGGGCCCAACGGCTGCCCGCCCAGGAAAGCGCGTCCAACCAGGCACTTCCCGAGCGCGCCATTTACCTCTATGTCATGCTCAGCGCCTTCCTTGGTCCCCTGCTGTTCAATGCCGCCAGTTTTCTGCGCTCGCTGCTGCGCCTGGTAAGCGGTACGCCAAACCCAACGCTCTTCATCGAGAACAGCCTGCCCGATCAGGCCAACCTCGCCTATACGGGCATCGCCCTGATCATCCTTGCCCCGATGATTGTCTATCATGCGCGCCTGCTGCAGGAGGATCGCCGCTCGCAAACGGCGACAGTCGCCTCCGAAACCCTGCACACAATCTTCCTCTATGTCTTCTCCGCCGCCGGCCTGCTGACGACCAGCATCGCCGCCGCCAACCTGCTGCGCTGGCTGCTGCTGGCCGGCGGTGGTCAGGGCGGCCTCTCCCTCAGTAACCAGCTGATTGACGCCATCGCCGCTGTCCTGACCGGCCTGCCACTGTGGCTCTATTTCTGGACCAGCGCTCAGCGCCTTTACCAAGACGGCCGTTACGCCCAGATGCACGGCCTGCTGCGCAAATTCTATCTCTATCTCGTCATTTTCATCGCCGTTCTAGTCACGGTAAGCGGCGCCACTGCCCTGCTGGCCGGCCTCCTGCGCCGCCTGCTGGGGCTGGACCCGCAGTCCGGTTCGGGAACGGTGCTCGCCGCCCTGCTCGTCGGCGGCGCCGTCTGGGCTTATCACGCGCTGGTTCTGCATGAAGAGGCTCGCGATCTACCGCTGCAGGAGGAACAGGCCGGTCTGCGCCGCCTCTACTGGTACCTGGTGGCCGGCGTGGGGCTGCTGGCGCTGTTGGTTGGCCTGGGCGGCCTGCTCGGCCTGCTCTTCGATGCCGGCGACTACATCGTCAGCCGCCAGCAGGAGCAGTTGGCCTGGTTCACGGCCATGCTGCTGTCGGGCACGCTCGTCTGGGTGCTTCCCTGGCGCGCGATCCAGAACGAAACGGCCGAACCCGATCCGGCGGGCGCGCTGGCGCGCAGCTCCATGGCTCGGCGCTTCTATCTCTTCTTCTTTCTACTGCTGGCCACGCTCACCTTCCTGATCGCCGCCATCTTCATCTTATCGCGCCTGCTGACAGCCCTTCTCGGCGAGCCCATCCAACCCGGCGACCTGCGCACGATGGGCCTCGCCGCCGCCTACGCGATCATGGCCGCCCTGATCTGGCTCTATCACGGCCGTTTGCTGCAGCAGGATCAACAGCATCTTGACAACCAGCAGGCGCAGCGCGCAGCCGCAGCCCGCCTCGTCGTCGCCGATGATGGGGACGGCCGTCTCGGCTGCCAGCTGCTGGAAAGCATGCAGGCAGCCTTCCCCGGCAGTCACATCACAGCCGTCGGCCTGACCGCAAGCGCCGCCCAGGCGATGGCGGTCACCCTCGACAAGGGCGAGGCAGAACAGGCCGTCGCCGCGGCGGACATCATCCTCGGCCCCTGGTCCATCGCCGCGCCCCGCGCCGGTCTGCCCGCAGACGACAGTCTGCTCGCCGCCATCGCCGCCAGCCCGGCCCGGAAACTCATCCTCCCGCGCCCGACGCCCGGCTGGCGGTGGGTGCAGGCCGAGCCATGGAACGCGACCGCCGCCGTTCAGGAAGCGGCTGACGCCGTCCAAATAATTCTCGCCGGCGACAGCCCACGCCCCCGCCGCCTCAATACAGCGGCGATGATCATCCTGCTCGCCATCGCCACCTTCGTCGTCCTCTGGCTGATCGCGATCCTACTTGGCTCCGTCATACCAATCTTCTAGCGCAATCAGGTCATTCGTATGGCGCTGTTCGACGCAGCCCCAATCTCAGCGATAATAGCCAGGCATGAAAACACGCATCCTCCTGCTTACTGCCGCTCTATTCGCAATCCTTGGTTATCTTCTGTGGATCTACCGCGGCAGCGGGCGAAATGTTTATGCCGTTGACCAGCCAGGCAGCGGGCTAGCATGCAGCGGCGGCACACAGTTCGCCGTCATCGGCGACTATGGCGACGCCGGCCGGCCGGCAGCAGACGTTGCCGAAATGGTCAACCAATGGCAGCCGGACTTCATCGTCACTCTAGGAGACAACAACTACCCCAATGGCGCCGCTGGGACGATCGATGAGAATATCGGCCGTTATTTCAGCCGCCATATCCACCCTTACAAGGGACAGTATGGTACTGGCGCCGCCGCCAACCGCTTCTACCCTGCCCTGGGCAACCATGACTGGCGCACAGCGGGCGCCGCCCCCTATCTCGACTACTTCACGCTGCCCGGCAATGAACGTTACTACGACATCGTGCAGGGCAATCTGCATCTCTTCATCCTGGACAGCAATAGAGAAGAACCGGACGGCCGTGCCGCCGATTCTGTGCAGGCGCAGTGGCTGTCCGCGCGAATGGCCGCCAGCGGCGCCCGCTGGAAAATCGTCGTTCTGCACCATCCGCCTTACTCCTCCGGTAGAAAGCATGGCAGCCAGCCTGTTGTGCAGTGGGATTTCGCCGCCCTCGGCGCCGACGCCGTCCTCGCCGGACATGAACATCTATACGAAAGACTGCTGATTGATGGGCTCCCCTACATCGTCAACGGGCTTGGCGGGCGGCAGAAAATCTATCCCTTCGCCGCCCCGCTGCCTGGCAGCGCCGTGCGCTACAACCAGGAGTACGGCGCCATGCGCGTCACCGCCGGCAGCGGCTGCCTCAATTTCAGCTTCTACAACCGCGCAGGGATCCTCATCGACAGTGAAACGATCATGCATGCTGCACCATCCGATCCATAAGGAAAACTTATGAACCCCAACGCCGCCATCCCCATGAACGACCCCCAGGGCATCCTCTTCCCCCATTTGCGCGCGATCACGGCCGATCTCAAAACGCTCTTCAATACCGTCACAGTCTCCGTGCCCCTGGCCACGCAGAAGCGGCTGCCCCAGGAAATGGCCTGGCTGCGCACTGAGCCTTTCTACCAGGTGCTCGCCTACGACGATGATCCCATCGCCGGCGATGATTTTCTGGCCCTCTATGAAACGGCCGCCCGTCAGTGCGATCCGGCGCAGCTTCTGCACCTTTGCTACATCGATCGCATCGCCTTCGCCCTGCAAAGCAGCCACCGCCAAGCGGTCCTCGCCGATATCAGCGCCCTGCCCGCAGGGCAGCCCCCGATCATCTTCGAACGTTCCCCCGCCGCCTGGCAGACCCACCCGCAGAACTACTATGACATTGAGCGCATGGCCACCACGGCCGGCAAATGGCTGTTCGGCCGTTCTCTCGATTTCTGCTGGTGCCACCTGGTCCTGCCTGCCGCCCAACTGCTGGAGATCATCCCCACCGTCCAGCGCCGCGACATGACCCACGTCGCCGAATACATCCTGCCCATCAGAGACATCGTTCAAACCCGCCCTGTCGACTGGCTCGCCTGGGAAGACCCCTTCATCCTCAAGCGGAACGCGGCCCAGCTCAAACAGGAAAGAGAGCAAAGCCCCGCCGAAACAGAGAAGCGCCTCGCTTACGCCATCCCCATGCTGCAAATGTTCCAGGAAGCGGCGGACGGCAGCAAAGAAGCCATCTGGCAGCCGCGGCATCCCTGACGCGCCGCTCTGATTTCCCAACTCCCCGCCCCTCGCCGCGGACAGGTAAGCCCAATCTGAATAGTCATTGACAGAATAGTTCGAGGTCGTACAATCCCTCCAGATACGCTTAATTTTCATGGAGAAGCGGTATGACTGCACCCCCAATCGACAGTGAACGGCGCGAAAAATGGCTGGCGCTGATGCAAGAACTGAACAGCGAGGTCGACCCCAACACTGTGCGCCTTATCGAGCGCATGCGCATGGTCGCGCACTCGCTCTACCAGCTCGGTGAACAGAGCCTGGAAGAGGCCGGCCTCTCCTATGCCCGCTTCCGCCTGCTCATGAATCTGCTGAAGAGTGAGGAGCTCGACGGCCGTCTTGAGCTCAACCCTTCGGAGATCAGCGATCGCCAGGGCATCAGCCGCAACACGGTCAGCACCCTCATCCGCGATCTCGAAGAAGAAGGCTTGATCGAGCGCCGCCTCGACCCGCATGATCGCCGCCGCTTCAACATCCGCCTGACCGCGGACGGCCGTAATCTCGTCCGCCAGCATTCCGCCGCACACTTCCGCACCGTCACCAGCTGCTTTGAGGCGCTGACCCCGCAGGAACGCGGCGAGCTAAACGATCTGCTGACCACCGTCGGCGAGAGCATCAACGCCACGAAAAAACAGTGTGTCCCGGTAGACAGCGACCGGTGAAAGGTTTCAGCGCACAACCGATAGCTGAAACGTGATAAAAGGACTACTTCTATGCAAATGACATCATCCCAATCCAGAGGCGGCAAGACGCTCAGCCGTTCGCTGAGCTACGTGGGTCATTATCCCAAGGTAGCCATTGTGGCCGTCGTCGCTTTGTTGGTTGCCACCGGCGCGCAGTTAATGGTGCCCATCCTTATCCAAAACATCATCGACGCCATCGTCAATTCGGCGACGTTGAGCGCCGTGCTCGGCCTGCCGCCCGCAGGTCAGGAAGCGGCGGCGGAACAGATGGGTGAAACCGTCGCTCAAATGCAGATAGCGCTGGACAATGCGCCGCGCGCGCTCATCTGGGCCGGCATCGTCGTCATTCTCTTCGCCGTTGCCCGCGGCATCTTCTCCTTCGTGCAGATGTACGCCTCGCAGGCGCTTTCGCAGAATATCGCCTTCGACCTGCGCAACGATCTATTCTCCAAGATCCAGCATCTCAGCTTCAGCTATCACGACAAGAACCGCACCGGCCAGCTGATGATTCGCGCCACCGATGATGTCGAGAAGCTGCGCCTCTTCCTCGGCCAGGGCCTGCTCATGGCCATCCAGGCCTTCCTCCTGCTCACCGGCACGCTGATTATTCTCTTCATGACCAACTGGCGGCTGACCCTGATCATTCTGCCCACGCTGCCCATCGCCTTCCTCCTCTTCATGATTTTTGGTGCCAAAGCGATGCCCCTTTTCAGCGAGGTGCAGAAGCGGCTGTCAGCCGTTAATACCATTGTGCAGGAAAACCTGAGCGGCCTGAAAGTCGTCAAATCCTTCACCGGTGAGGAGCGCGAAGAAGAACGTTTTCAGACCAGCCTTGACGCGCTGCTTGAGCAGCAGATGCAGGTCACCCGCTTCCTGTCGCTGCTCTTCCCACTTATCTTCCTGATCGCCAATCTGGGCCAGGCGGCGATTCTCTATTTCGGCGGACTCGGCATCATCGAAGGCACCTTCACGCTTGGCGAATGGCAGAAGTTCAGCCTTTACCTGACCTTCGTCTTCATCCCCATGGGGCAGCTGGGCATGATCATCGCCCTGATGGCCCAGGCCACGGCCAGCTCCGACCGTATCTTTGAAATTCTGGACACACACAACGAGGTCCAGGACAAACCGGGCGCCATTGACCTGGGCGAAATCGACGGCCGTGTCGCCTTCAACAACGTCTCCTTCCGTTACTTCGAACATGGCGAAAACGTCCTACAGGATGTCTCCTTCATCGCCGAAGCGGGGCAGACCGTCGCCCTGCTTGGCTCCACGGGCAGCGGCAAATCTACTGTCATCAATCTGATCCCCCGCTTCTATGACGCCAGCGAGGGCAGCATCACCGTGGATGACCACGATGTCCGCGATGTCACAATCAACAGTCTGCGCGAGCAAATCGGCATCGTCCTGCAGGAGACGACGCTCTTCGGCGGCACCATTCGCGACAATATCGCCTTCGGACGTCCCAATGCCAGCGACGAAGAAGTCATCGCTGCCGCCCAGGCGGCCGCCGCGCACGACTTCATTCTCTCCTTCCCTGACGGCTACAACACGGCTGTTGGCGAACGGGGTTCGACGCTCAGCGGCGGCCAGAAGCAGCGCGTGGCTATCGCCCGCGCCCTGCTCATGGACCCGCACATCCTCATTCTGGACGACTCAACGAGCAGCGTCGATCTCACCACCGAATACGAGATTCAGAAAGCGCTGGATCAACTAATGGAAGGGCGCACCAGCTTCGTCATCGCCCAGCGCATCAGCACCGTGCTCAACGCCGACCAGATACTCGTCCTCGAAAACGGCCGTGTCGTCGACAGCGGCGTACACGAAGAACTCATGGAAAACAGCGCGATCTATGCCGAAATCTACCATTCGCAGTTGGCGGAAGACGTAGAACTGAGCTGAGTGTGACATTCGGAGTGCGGAACAGCAGCCGATTTCTGGATGAACATGCTCATTGAATCAGGAACTGTACCTGTAGAAAAAATGAGACCACTGCGACAAGAAGCAGATGAAATCGCTGCGATAACCGTCGCATCGATCAAGACAACGAGAAGCAGAATAAGCAAGACGTAGGGGCGACAGTACACAACAGCGGCGGGAACAGGGCACCATTTCCCATTCCGAATTCCGCACCCCCACTCGGAGAAGACTATGTTTCACAGCGAACGAACATTAGGCGTCCAAGAAGAAAAGGCGAACAATCTTGGCCAAACGTTGAAACGGCTCGCCAAACGCTTTCAACCCTACTGGCCGGCGCTCTTGGTTGTCGCCATCCTGACCATCAGCGGCACCTACATGCAGGTGCTCGTGCCCAATCTCACCGGTCAGATCGTCGACTGCTATCTCAGCCCCTACGTGGCCGGATCCTCGGTCCTTGAGGCGGCCGGCGTCAGCCAGGTGCCCGACCTGCCCGTAGACCTCGACTTGGGTGCGGAATCAAACGCCGCGATCAACTGCTGGTTCGGCAGTCCTGACCCCCTGGCCACCGCCTCTGAAACCGCCGCCGGTCTCGGCCGGCTCGTCCTGATCATCACCGCGCTGTTCATCGGCAGCGCCATCATCACGGCTATTTCCTTCTATCTATTGCGCTGGGCGGGATTCCGCGTGCTGCGCGACCTGCGCGCTGAGCTCTTTGCCCACATTCAGAACCTCTCTATCGGATACTTCAACACCCAGGAAGCGGGCGACGTCATGAGCCGCTTCACCAACGACATGTCCAACCTGCAGCAGGCGATCGCCTTCGCCGTCCTGCAGGTGATCAGCGGCTTCTTGCTGATCTTCATGATCATCTGGCAAATGTTCAGCATGAGCGTCCCCTACGCGTTGATCAGCCTGATCACCCTGCCGCTGATGTTCATCGCCACCCGCTGGTTCTCCGGCCAGGCGCGCAAGGCATTTCGCCAGGCGCAGATGGAGATCGGCTCCGTTAATGCTGATCTGCAGGAGAGCATCTCCGCCGTGCGTGAAGTACAGGCATTCAGCCGCCAGGGCGAGAACATCGAACAGTTCCGCGTCAGCAACGCCGCCAACCGCGACGCCAACATCAAGGCCCAGGCATACACCAGCGCCCTGGCGCCGACGCTGGAAGCGTTCGGCTATGCCAGCCTGGCCATCGTCGCCGTCGTCGGCGGCCTGATGCTGCTCGGCGGTGGAACCATCCTGGGTACAACTGTCTCGCTCGGTCTGATCATCACCTTCATTGGCTACACCCAGCAGTTCAACGGCCCCGTGCAGCAGATCTCGGTTCTCTGGACCAACTTGCAGAGCGCCATCGCCGGCGCTGAACGCATCTTCGGTCTGCTCGACGTGCCCGTCGACATCCAGGACAAACCGGATGCCATCGTCCTGCCGCAAGTGCAGGGCCGTGTCGTCTACGAAGATGTCTGGGCCGAGTATAAGCCTGGAGAACCCGTTCTAAAGGGCATCAATATCACCGCCGAACCGGGCAAGACCATCGCCATCGTCGGCCCCACCGGCGCCGGAAAAACGACGATCATCAATCTGCTGCCCCGCTTCTGGGATGTCTCCGGCGGCCGCATCACCATCGACGGCCACGACATTCGTGACGTCACCCTGCAGAGCCTGCGCGAACAGATCGGCCTGGTTCTGCAGGACACCTTCCTTTTCAGCGACACCGTGATGAACAATATCCGCTACGGCCGTCCCAACGCCACCGATGAAGAAGTCATCGAAGCCGCCAAACTAGCCCACGCCGACGAATTCATCCGCCGCCTCGAAGACGGCTATGAAACCGTGCTCGGCGAGCGCGGCGGCGGCCTCAGCCAGGGTCAGCGCCAGCTGCTGGCCATCGCCCGCGTCGCCCTGACCGATCCGCGCATCCTCGTCCTCGACGAAGCCACCAGCAGCGTCGACACGCGAACCGAGCGCCTGATCCAGACCGCGCTCGACGAACTGCTGCGCGAACGCACAAGCTTCGTCATCGCCCATCGCCTCAGCACCATCCGCAATGCCGATGAACTGCTGGTGCTCAAGGACGGCCAATTCATCGAGCAGGGCACGCACAAAGATCTGCTCGCCGCCAACGGCTTCTACCACGATCTCTACATGAGCCAATTCCGTCGTGAAACCGACCCCGACGACGTAGACGAAGAAATCGACGCCTTCTTCGCCCCCGCCGACTAACACGCATCCGGCCCGTTTTCCCGGAAACGCGCCCTTTTCGGGAAAACGGGCCGTTTCTGGGAAAACACCCCAGTTCCCACTGCTCAGTTTCTGTTTTTTCCTTCCCAATCATGCCGCTTCAGTCTATAATACCTTAAAGAAAAGTAGGATTGGCATGTGCCTTCCCGGCCGCCATCAGCTTCGAACAGTCGCAATATGCTGGTAATCCGGGAGCAGTGACGGAAAAGCCTAAGAGCAGCGAAATAGCAGAACGTTGACAAGTGATGTCATCGGAAATCTCCTCGAAGAACCAAGAGTTAGCGAGGAATATCTGATGCTGGTCGACGACCTACTTGGGCAGAACCGCTGCATGGCTGCCGGCTCCCGGGTTTATAGCCATCGACGTATAGACCTGCGCAGCATGTTTAGGGCGTGTTTAGGAGTTCTTTGGAGCGAATTCAGATCAATCAGCTACAGTAGGATTGGTGGATTGGCCTGTGGGGCGCCCCCCTGACAGGGGACAACCCACAGCGAGCCAGCGACCTGGATGCCGGCAGGTCCTCAATCTCGCCAGGCTCAGCGATGTCACGAGGGATAACACAATGAAGACTGCTCAAACGACGGATGGCACAGCGATCCCCGCCTCTGAAGAGGCGCCCAAAGAAGCCCAGTGCCCATTTTGCGGCGGTGTGGTCACGCTGCGGAGACGCAAGCTAATGAACGCCGGCGGCTACAGCTACTTCTGGCGCCACCGGGACAGGGAAAATCGAGATTGTCCCGCCCGGGCACGCCGCTCGTAGCGCCGCGATCGCTCCTGTCAGTTTGCCCTTCCCCTCAATCCCAGCTAAATTCGAGCCATGCCCCCTGCAGCTGCTCCTGCGCCATCGCCGTTGACATCCCCCAGGCCGCTGCTTATGGCTGCCTACTGCCTCATCGTCCTCTCTCTCCTGCTGCTGTCTGCCTGCGATTTCGCTGTCCCGCCAGTGCCAACCTCTGGCGAAGAGCGCCCTGACCCTAACACCGCCGGCTTGGCCGAAGCCAGCCGCGCGCCCGCGGAAACAGGGCCAGAGAGTGATGCTGGCCCCGCACAGGCGCCTGAGCCGGCGATCCCGTCACCCACGTCGGCCGCCGCCCAGCCCAAATCGGCGCAGGTTGCCGAATACGATTTAGGTGAGAGCACAATTGCACTGGCACAGGTTGTCGGAGGGGGGCCAATCGAAGATATGCCGCTTCGTCTTGACGGCGTGCTGGGCGTACCCGCTGCCGCCGGCGCACATCCTCTCGTCCTCATCCTACATGGCGATCATCTCGGCTGCCCGCCCGATCAACAGACGAACAAAGCGGCCTGGCCGTGCGACGAAGGGCAGGAGCAGCGCAACTACCGCGGCTTCACCTACCTGGTCGAAGAGCTGGCCTCCGCCGGCTATCTCGCCCTGGCCATCAACGCCAACGCAGCCTACACGGAAGCGTACGGCGATGCGGGGTCCGCGGAGCGGCTCGGCCAGATCATCGATCGGCACCTGGCGCAGCTGATAGACGCCTCCGCCGGCGGCGAGAACAACTTCGGCGTCGACCTCTACGGCCGTGTCGATGACAAACGCGTCGTCTGGATCGCCCATTCCCGGTCGGCCGAACTGGCCAGCCGCATCATCCGCGATCGCCGCCTCGACGACGGCCTGAACGCCGCCTTTGCCGGCTACGGACCGCTGCTTGGCCTCCTCCAGGTGGCGCCAACGCTTGCGCAGGTCGATTCGCAGCAGACGGCCGATCTGCCGCTGGCCGTCATCCTGCCTGCCTGCGACGGCCAGGTGAGCGACCTCGCCGGGCAGGCCACCTATGAAGCGCTGCGCGATGACAGGCAGCGCCAGGCGCCGGCAGCCACCCTGCTGCTCGAAGCGGCGGACCATAACCAGTTCAACGAAGTCGTAACCCCGGATATGCTGGCCGGCGCGGCGCGGCCGCAGTGTCGCTTTGACCAGCTGCTCCAATCCGCGGAACAACGCGCCTTCCTCGCCGCCTACGCCGTCGAGTTTCTGGCCTGGGTGCTCGGCACACCGCAGGAATCATCGGCGGCGGCGGAGGCGCTTGGTCTGGCCGTCACCAAAGCGGTGCCGGGACAGATCCTTGGCCGCCCGGCATTGGTCGCCCACGCGCCGGACGCAGCCGATGAAATGCTGCTTTTGCGCCCCTTCGGCGCCGGCGAGCTCACCCACAATCTGCTGGGCGGTGATGTAATCGCTGAGAACTTACAGACGCTGTTTTGCCCGGCGGGCAGCAGCCTGCACGGCGTCGATTCATCCCTCTCCGCCTGCCACCGCCTGCCGGCCAACCACCCTGGCAGCCCGGCGCAGATGCTGCTCACCTGGCCGGAACCTGACGGTTTGCTGCGGCTGAATCTGCCGCCGGAAGGCGTCGACCTGACCCGCTATACCGCCCTGCAGCTGCGCGCCGCCCTCGATCCGCTCTCGCCCCTGAATACGCCCGGCGAGGCGCGCTCCTTCAGCGTCACCCTCCATGATACTGAAGGGGGCAGCGCCACGCTGGCTGTGCCGCCCGAGGCGCCCGCGCTCGCCTATCCACGCGGGGAGATAATGA
Source organism: uncultured Chloroflexia bacterium (assembly GCA_963767495.1). Lineage (GTDB taxonomy): Bacteria > Chloroflexota > Anaerolineae > Promineifilales > Promineifilaceae > JAACFF01. The sequence continues at coordinate 2,921,189 of CAVYDY010000001.1, read as the reverse complement.
GCGACGGCCGTTTCAGCGGTCATGTGCAGATGAGCGCCCTGCGACTGCCGCTTGCCGCCTTCGCCGCTGTCGACCTGACCCAGATTGTCGCCGTTGAGCTGCTGTTCGACCGCACCCCTTCCGGCGCGCTGTTTATCGCTGATCTCGGCTTCGTACGCCCGCCGCGCTACCCCGGCGCCGCCTCCACCCTGCTGATCAATGACGGCTCGCTGGATCATCTGCGCGGCGTCGGCCGTTTCCAGGGAACCTCCGCCTGCACGGCCGTCCTGATCGACACCGGCAGCAATGATGCTGCGGCGGTGATCCTGACCAACGGCCACTGCGCCCAACAATGGTCCGCCGCTGAAGTTCTCCAGAATGAACCCGCCGCCGATATGCAGATGATCTTCAACTACTTCGCCAACACACGCGCCGTACAGGTCACTGTGCCGGCGGCGCGCGTGCTGTACAGCAGCATGAAAGGGCGCGATATCGCCCTCGTTGAGCTGGCCGCCACCCAGGGCGATCTGCTGGCGCGCGATATTTTCCCCTTCCCGCTGGCCGCCGCGCCGCTGGAAGGCGCGCCCGAAGTCGAGGTGCTCGGCGCGCCAACGGCCGAACTGCCGTCAGATGAGGCCTACCTGCGCCACGAACAGTGCCGGGCGAACGGCCGTGTTTCCCTGCTCGAATATGAATGGCAGTTCAACGACGCCTACCGCCTCGACTGTCAAGACATCTACGGCGGCAGCTCCGGCTCGCCCCTCTTCGCCGGCGATACCATTGAGATTTTCGGGTTGATCAATACGACCAGCATCGGCGGGCGCACGCCCTGTTACTTGAACGCGCCCTGCGAAATCACGCCTGGCGGCGTCACCTTCCGGCCCGACACCGCCTACGCCACGCCGGTTGACGGCCTCGCCGCCTGTTTTGGCGAAGACGGCCGTTTCAACCTCACCCTTGCCGGCTGTCCGCTCGATAACGGCCGTCAGCTCACGATCAGCGGCTATCCGCGCCAGGCGGTCAATCCATCACTGACGCAGCCCGATGGCTCAGCGCCGCAGACCAGCTGGAACGCCACCCTGCGTGGTGATCTCCCCTACTACCGCTACAAAATCGGCCCGCTGGCCGCCACGGACTGCCGCCGGGGCGAGGGCTACAGCGACGTACAGCTGCTCGCCGCGCGTCCATCTATCGACGACCCGCTTCCGCAAACAGAAGGACATTACGTGCTCTGCCTGCTCGCCGGACCTGGCCCGCAGCTTGACAGCACCTGGCAGCAGCCGCAGCACGCCACCGCGGCGCGCATAGCGATCGACACCACCCCACCCGCCGCCGCACCGGCGCTCACCATCAGCGCCGAGGCCGATCACCTGCTCATCCAACCCGACGCCGATCCCCCGGAGCTCACCGCTTTCCTACTCAAGAGCGGCCCCCTCGCCACCACCAACTGCGCCAATCAAGCTGGCTACACGAATCTTGGCAGCCGGTCGCTGATTCTACCCACCACAGATCTGCCGGCCCTGGTCTGCGTCATCGGCCTCGACGCCGCCGGCAATCAAACAGCCCCCGTCCGCCAGATCGTCGACGTTTCACCGTAGACAGCGGCATAGGTCCAATTCAATAGACAGACAGCATCTGGACCTTGAGGTCTGTCTTCAGCCGGCTTTTCTGTTTGTCGTTCCGCTTGTTTCCTCTGAGCCTGGGTGAAGGCGAGTTATTGAATTCCCTTCTGCCCGTCGCGTATGACATGCTACGGGTCGTTCCTGTTTTTTCAGACAGGAAACCGCGGCTGCGTCGTTTCTGTCAGGCCGGGGGGACGTAGGGCGGCGCGTAGTGGGGCAGAGAGAGGAGATTATCTCGTATGTCTCCGTCGGGGCGATCGCGGTAGTAGCGAATGACGGTACCGTCAGCATTTTCGCGGGTGATGATTTCGACATCGTTGAGGGCAAGGATGCCCGCATCTTGCAGGGCGATCATTTCTTCGGGCGCGAGGTCGAAGCGCAGGAAGGGAGCGACGGCGTCAGAGAGGATGGCGCGAAGGTCGTTTTCAAGCCAGATCGTCATCTCCTCGTCGGTGCGAATGGAAACAGCCGTGTTGAAAGCCTCGTCGATTTCTTCGGCGGTGGGGGCGCGTCCGAGGTCGTTTTCCAATTCCTGGGTTACTTCGTCGCGGATATCGTCCCCTTCATCAGCGATGATGCCGGCAGTAACGGCCGTTTGCTTCTCGCGTACGATAGGGCTCCTAACAGCCCTTTTCTCAACGCGGCTGAGGCAGAGGAGAGCGTCGATCTGGTTATTGACGAGGTGGATGCGTTCGGCTGTGTAAGTAACCGGGGCATGCAGTCGTTTTTGGGCGGGACTGCTGACGTCCGAGCGGGCCGCGATCTGGGCCATGGTCAGGGAAAACAGGCCAAACTCGTTGAGGGGGTCCACTTCCGACCAATCCATGCGGTCCGACCCTGGCCCGACAGCCTGGATGTCTTCCTCAATGTCTTCGAGATCGGGTACGAAGTAATGCAGTTCGGTGATGCTGCCATCGGCAGCGCGCACTTCGTCGAGAATCCGCACGTCCGCGCGGGGGAAAGGCTGTTTGTCAAGCGCGAGATCCTGGGCGGCGAAGGCGATGCCCAGATGATCAATGATCACTTCATCGACGAGCGATACGACCTGGTGCTGGGTCACATAGAAGGGATCCCAGCGGCGTTCGGCGCCGGGGAGGCGCAGCGGCAGGGCGCTGAGGAAGGATGCGTCGCTGATGGTGTCGCCGGCGCCATCTTCAACGATTTGCGCGGCCAGAGGTTCGGCGATCTGCTCCTTGAGCACCAGCAGACCGAGCAGTGAACCGGCGAGAATTGTCCCCGCCCAGCCGAGGAATGGCGAGAAGAAGATGGCCACGAACAGCCCGGCCAGGAGCATAAGAACAGTGGCCAGAAGACCGAATTCAATGGCCACGTCAGGGTCCCAGTTTACGAGCGCGCCGCCGATGTCCTGCGCAGGATCGTTGGGATCCACCTGATCCGGTTCCAGCTGCGGTTCCAGAGTGAAGAAGGCGTGGAAGTCGGGATCGCCGGCGGCATCGGTGTACTCGGCGTGCACGTCAATTTGCAGGCGGCCGAAAGTCAGATTGAAGCTGGGCTCGGGGCCGATCTTGATGCTCTTGACGTGGCCTATGCGCTTGCTGTCGGCATCCCCGAAGTCGCTGTAGAGCGGGTATTCAAAGTCACCACTGCCGGATTCTGTTTCTTCGGCCATGCGGAACTTCGCGTCGGGGCCGAGCAGAGGGAAGAGGCCGGGCGAGGTGGCGAAAGCGAGGTCAGCGTCATCCGGGCGGAAATCCTGGGCCAGCGTGACACTACCGCGCGGCTCGCTGTGATAGTCGCTGCCTTTGGGGCCATTGCGCAGCGCCAGGTCGACGTAAATGCCCAGGGTGGCCCGCGTGGGAGTTACGAATTTCCGGATGCGCATTTCTGGACGCGTTGGCCCTGAGCCACGCCGAGCGGCAGCTCACTGTTGATCGCGCTGCGCAGGTTGGCGACGATATCGGCCACTTCTTGCTGGCTCAGCGCAACCAGCAGGGCTGCTTCCGTTTCTGCATCAAGGTGGGCGAAGGTCAACTGCAGGCGGTGATCGCGGGTCAGCCCGCCGGAGCGAGTCGAGCGCAGCTGCAGATTAAGGATGATGTCCACGTTATTGCCGTCAGCCCTGATCGTCGTACTGTTGGTTGTCGTGTCGATCTCGAAAACGGAGACACGGACACCCAGGCGCATGAAGGGCACGGTGAGCCGGTTGCGCAGAACGCCATCAGACACGCGCCTACGGTGGATATCTTCATCAAGCCCACAGGAGACGATGGTGGCCCCGTCGGCGGTGTACATCACGTCGCGCACCGGACCGCGGTGATCGTTATGCTCGCGGATCAGGGCGCCGCCGGCCGGGTTCCACTCGCACACGTTGCTGTCGTCGGTGGCGGAGACGATCCGCATGCCATCAGGCCTGAAAGCGGCGCGGGCGACGGGGCTGCCGGCGTCGATGAACAGTTGTTCCGCGCCAGTGGCGGCATCCCAGAGGCGGATCGTGCCGTCGTCGCCGGCAGAAAGGAGAGAGGCACCGTCGGGGCTGTAGCATATGCTGCGCACGCGATCGCTGTGGCCGGTGAAGCTGTCGATCTGGTCGCCGCTGGCTACGTCCCAAAGGCGAACCGTATGGTCATCGGCTGCGGAGGCGAGCGTGAGGCCATCGGGGCTGAAGGCGGCGGCGCGCACGGGGCCGGTGTGGCCGATGAAGGCGCGCAGCAGCACGCCCTGGTCGCTGTCCCAGAGACGAATTGACTGATCGAAAGAGGCAGAAGCGAGCTGGAGCCCGTCGGGATGAAAGGCGAGACCCAGCACGGGGCCGGTGTGGCCAACGAGGGAGCGCGCCAGGTCCTGGGCGGCAGCGTTCCAAATGCGGACAGTACGGTCGAAGGAGCCGGAGGCAAGGCGCGCACCGTCGGGGCTGAAAGCAACGCTGGTGACGTCGCCGCTGTGGCCAGGCATGGCAGCCAGCATCGCCCCTTTTTCGGCGTCCCAGAGACGCACCTCACTGTCCCAGGCGGCGGAGGCAAGAGTAAGGCCGTCGGGGGTTACGGCCACAGCCTCGATCGGCTGGTTGTTGCCGGGCATTAGTTCGACATCGAAGGAGTGAGACAGGGGCTCAGGCAGCGGCGCGCCGGGGTGGGCCTCGTACAGGCGCCGGTAGTCGTTTGCGGGTGGGTGCAGGAGCGTGCGCCTGATCAGGCCCGGGCCGATGATCTCTTCGGACTGCAGAGTGAGCAGACCGGCCTCGATCTGGGCCATGATGAGATAGCGGATGTATCGTTCGGAAACGAGTGTTTCGGTGTCGAAACCGGATGTGACAAGCGTGTGGTCGATCATAGATGCTCCTAGTTTGCATTGCGGCATGTGGCGTAATTTCTATTATTATAGCATAGAATAGAAGGCGCCTACTTCTTGGAGGTTTGCATCTCTTTGATCGAACGGCATCTTGAGCCGAAGAAGGGGAAGAAGCATCGCCTGACACTGATATCCCAAGCAGTCACGACCACGAGCTACGGCGCTGCCTCACGTTTGCCCCGCATGGCATAAGTGCTGCGGCCGTTGCCGGTCAGCATTGCTGTCACGTCATCACCGTCGAAAGCAGTTTCAAATCGCCAGCCCAGCAGGTTGCCGGGTTCCTCAACCTCGGCGACAAATACGTTTTCCCCCTGCCAATATCCGCTGCCGGCTGCCAGCACGCCATGCTCTCCCGCGCCTACACGCTGGACGCCATCCAGCCCGAGCCGGTACTCAGCTTCGCGAAGAGACGCCGCATCATCAAAGGTCAAGCGCCGCAGCAGTTCATAGATTTCCTGCTCAAGTACGTCCTCGGCAACACGGACAGACTCCGGCCCTTCGAAGGTCAGACGTAGCAACATTTCGTTTGCGTCCTGCTGAACCAACGAGAATGAGTGCCAGCCCAACGCATTATTCTCCAGGATGTAAGATTCACCCAGCACCTGTTCCGCTATTGCCGGCGGTGGCGGGACGGGCTGAGCTGCGACCTCAGGTGCTGCTGCCAGCTCCTGAATCAGGGCCCGCATCCTGGCAACGCCATCCGGGTTCGCCGGCAGCGTGGTGGACGAGGCAGCCGCCGGGATGATGAAATACAACAGCAGAGTTTCCGGATCATAGAACTCAAAAACATCCAAATTAGCGGTGAATGCCACAACCAGATCCTGGTCAGGTACAACATAAATAGCCTGGCCTTTTTCTCCCTCAGCCATATAGGTGCCGTCATCATCGGTCCACCACTGGTAACCGAATCCGTCCCTGGAAAGCGTGGAGATTCGTTGGCGTGTGGAAGCGGCGACCCACCCCGCAGCGATGATCTGCTCACCATCCCAGCGTCCTTCGTTCAAATAGAGGTAACCTATTTTCGCCATATCATGCGGCCGCATCCGCAGTTCACTCGAGCCAAGGGTGATTCCCTGGGGATCAGCCGGCCAGACCACATCTACAATGCCCAGGGGGGCAAAGAGGTGAGCCTCCGCAAAGTCAGCAGTGTGCATGCCGGTGGTTTTTTGGATAATTGCCGAAAGTAGAAAGGAAGCACCGCTACAGTAGTTGAACCTGGTTCCTGGCTCTTCCACCATCGGCAGATCGAGCATGAACTGAATCCAATCATCCGACTGCTGCAGTTGATTGAGGTCCTGCCAACGGGTCACGTAAGAGTCCCGGCAGTCCAGACCGGAAGCCATCATCAAGAGGTGCTCAAGGGACATCGCTTCCTTATGCGCATCACGGTTGGCGACCGTTCGCTCTGGGAAAAAACTCAAGACAGGCTGCTGCACACTCTCAATGGCCCCCAGCTCAATCGCAATGCCGATCAAGGCCGAGACTATGCTGCTGCTGACGGAGTAGACATTGTGTGTTGAATCCGGCAAGAAAGGGTCAACAGTTCCGTCGGCAACGATACTGCCATGGCGGATAACGGTCACACTGTGAATGTCATACGCTTCTTCCTGGATGTGCTCGAACATGTCTGCCAGCTTCTCCGAGTCCATCCCCTGCTCCTCAGGGGTTGAGGTCCGCCAGCCCATGGTTGGCCAACTTGCTGCGAGATCCACTGATGGATTCGATCCGCTTGTTCTTGTTAGACCAGCTGGCACTGGTCTGCCTGCCGGCGCGGCAGGAGCGGTCGTGCCCGTTGGTCGGGCTCGTGGCGTGCTGGTTGGCGTGGCTGGCACCGGCGTGTCTGTTGGTTCAGCCGGCGCGTCGGCGCATCCGGCCACCAGCAGCAAGACAATCAGGTAAGGGATCGTCTGCCGAAAAACCGTACCGCTGCCCATCGTCTTGCACCCTCAGTCTAGACAGTGACCTGGCCAATACCAGGCATTATTGTCACGCTCCTCACCTCATTATAAACGAAAACCTGACCGGGCAGCCCAGCAGCTGCCGGATGAACCATGTTCGTAGGGTTCGCCGCTCAAGATATTGTCGAAGAAGCGCCGGCGATGGCGAAATAGTCAGGGAGCATTGCTGGTCCAGATGAGACGGCCGTTTCCGAGACATCTGAACTGGATCGCTTGACTTATCCAGGACAGCGGAATCGCTCGCCGCGTCCGGGATAGTCGCCACTACGAACATGACAAATGTCACTTGACACCTACCAGATCGCGCATCTACACTTCAAGTATACGAGTTTGTTCGTACGTGGGGAAAGTCGGGGGAGTGTCATATCCTGCCAGGAACACCAGCCGGCACAAAGTAGCTCAAGCCTATCTTGCGCCGCCACAACAGCCAGGGGAGTCCACCAGATGCCTTCTATCAAGCGCCTCTTTGTTCTATTCGTCTCTGTTTTACTTCTGCTTGTTGCGAGCAGTGCGCAGCCGTTGGCGGCCGGCCCAACAAACGATGTTCAACCCAATCTGCGCACGGGTGTGGTAACAAATGTCAGCAGCGCAGGCTGGACGGCCGTCACGCTTGACCACACCTACGCTTCGATGGTCGTGGTCGCCAGCGCCAACTATGACGAAGGCGATCCGCCGGCCGTGGCGCGCATCCGAAACGCTGCCGGCAGCAGCTTTGAGATAGCGCTCGCCAGAGCCGATAGCTCAACGAGCGAGATCAGCGCCGATGTCCACTACATGGTCGTGGAAGCCGGCGTCTACAATGAGGCCGACCATGGCGTGAAGATGGAGGCGGTCAAGTTCACGTCTTCGGTCACAGACCACACGGGCAGTTGGGTTGGCGAAAGCCGCACGTACGACAACAGCTATGCCGCCCCCGTCGTCGTCGGTCAGGTGATGACCACCGTTGACGAGGACTTCTCTAACTTCTGGGCCCGCGGCGAAACGCCCGCCGATCCACCCTCGAACACAGCCTTCTACGCGGGCAAGATGGTTGGCGAGGACAGCGACACGGACCGCACTGATGAAACTATCGGCTACATCGTCTTTGAAAGCGGAGCGGGCACCCTCGACGGTCAGGATTTTGTGGCTGAACTGCTGGCAGCAACCACGGCGGGGATGGATGACAGCCCGCCCTATACGCATCTCCTGACGGGCATGCAGGCCGTGTCCGCTGCTGTCGTGAGCCAGAGCGGCATGGCTGAACCGGACGGCAGCTGGGCGCTCCTCTATGGGGAAAATCCGCTGCTGGCCACGCGCCTCAATCTGGCGATCGACGAAGATCAGCACAGTGGCAGCGAGCGCAGTCATGCCGCTGAACAGGTGGCCACAGTCGTCTTCGGCACGGCCGGCACCCCGGTTCCCGAGCTGCGGACCGGGACATCCTCCGCTGTTACCAGCGGCACTTGGACGGCCGTCACGCTGGACCACACCTACGCTTCGATGGTCGTGGTCGCCAGCGTGAACTATGGTGCTGGCGATCCGCCGGCTGTGGCGCGCATCCGAAACGCTGCCGGCGGCAGCTTTGAGATAGCGCTCGCTAGAGCCGATAGCTTAACGAGCGAGATCAGCGCCGATGTCCACTACATGGTCGTGGAAGCCGGCGTCTACAATGAGGCCGACCATGGCGTGAAGATAGAGGCGGTCAAGTTTACGTCTGCGGTCACGGATCATATGGGCAGTTGGGTTGGCGAAAGCCGCACGTACACCAACAGCTATGCCGCCCCCGTCGTCGTCGGTCAGGTAATGACCGCCGCTGATGAGGGCTTCTCCAACTTCTGGGCCCGCGGAACCACGCCTGCCGATCCACCCTCGAACACAGCATTCTATGCGGGCAAGATGGTTGGTCAGGACAGCGACACGGACCGCACTGATGAAACTATCGGCTACATCGTCTTTGAAAGCGGACAAGGCAGCATGGGAGGTTTCATGTTCGAGGCGGGCGTTGGGGCAGACATTGTTGGCGGCGTGGATGATGCCCCACCCTATACGTACGCCTTGAACGGTTTCCAGTCAACGACGACGGCCGTCGTCAGCCAGAGCGGAATGGATGGCGTAGATGGCGGCTGGCCGGTTCTCTACGGCGCCAACCCTCTGACGGCGGAAAACCTTAATCTGGTGATTGATGAAGACCAGCTTGGTGACAGCGAACGAAGGCACACCGGCGAACAGGTGGCCTATGTCGTTTTTGGCAGCAGTGATCCGTCCGTCCTCTGCCTTGGCGCATTTGCGGCAGGCCCGGCCAGGCCAATCTGGCTGCTGGCGATGGTGGGATTGCTGGCCCTGGCTACGGCCGTTGCCGTGCAGCGAGGAAGAACATAGCCGGGAATCGAAGCGGCCCGGGCTCACAAAGTACGCCGGGCGTGTGGTAAAACAGGGCTTGAGAGCGTTTAGACGCTTGGCGCGCTGCAGATTGCAGGCCCCTTTGTCGATGCTTTACTTCGCCAGATAGTCGATCTATACTGAACATGGATTTTGCGACCATGGAGCTTTGGGAGGTAGCCATGAAAAAACATGTTGTCGTCCTATTGGTTGTTGTTATGTGTCTGTCCATAGTCAGCGTTGCCGCTGCGGACGCGCTGCACTTGTGGGGTGCCGCGTACACCTACGATTTCCCCGCCGGTTCGTTCAACGCCCCTGATTTTATTCCCTACAGCTTCGAATTCAATTGGACCTACCCCGATCCTGATGGACATCACCCGGGCGGTGGTGGCTTTATCAATGTCAGTGAGGATGCCCCGCTTTACCCCGGCTATGTCCTGATGCGCGGTGATTTCGGCGTCATCGTCAAGGATGAGGGCGCGTGCAGGAGACAGTGTGTTCAGTTGGAGGAACCGATTACAATTCATCCCGATCAGCCGGTTCGCTTTCACATCGCCTGGCGCACTGACGAAGAAATGACCAGGCGGGACGCAGTGAAGCACTTCGAGAGCATGGTCGTCACCGTGGATCTGGGAGATGGACCGCTGGAAATGAACCGTCACCGGCTCGTGCGCAGGACAGATCCAGAATTCTGGGAGAGACATATCTGCTCATTCACAACGAGCAGGATCCGCTAGTTAGAAGAATCGGGAAGGACACCCTGCCGAATTCGACAGGGCGTCCTTCCAAACACAGTTCCTATATTCAGGGCCCAGATCTAGACTCGCAGCAGGCCGCGGAACCCCCTGGCGCTGTAGAACGAGGGCGCGCTGTTGTGGTATACAAAGACACGGCCGTAGCGGCGATCGGCAAAGATAGCGCCGCCGCGTTCTCTAATATCAGCAGGTGCTTTCACCCAGCTTGACGTCTTCGTATCAAACTCACCAAGTTCTTGCAGCTCTCGATACTGCGCTTCAGCCAGAAGTTCAATACGCATTGCGTCCGCCATATCAACAGCGTTGCCGGCTGGATACACCCCTTTCTTCTCCCGAGCCGCCTGCCCTTCCCCATCGTAGCAGATCGTTCTGCGGCCGGCGGGGCTTTCCGCTGAGCAGTCACAGAAAAAAAATTCGCCCGTCTCTTTGTCATGCCCAATAACATCCGGTTCACCGCCGGTTCGTTCCATTTCATTGAGCGACCAGAGTTTATCCGTCTGAGCTTCCAGCTTCGCCAGTACATCAGCCCATGCAAGGCCTTCATGGCGGCCCCTATTGTTCTCGAAACGGGCCGCCAATGTGCGCAGCAGCTCGTCACGCTGTTCTGCTGACAGCGCACTATATGGATTGGGAACGTAGGGTTCAATCTTTTTTGACGATGACTTTTTCATGTGTCTTTCCTCAAGTTCTCCTTGAATCTACGGGCAGATGATACTCTTTGCGCGCAAACAGAAAACCTCGCCTATCCTTAAACGGCAGTCCAAGGATCATTGTCGTCTTCGAGCACTGCGTTCATGTCTGCCGGCATTCGCTCTCCTGCCCAAACGGACATTGAAAAACCATCCACGCTAGAATCATGGGCGAGCGCGCGCAAGCTGAGACCGGCGAACCAGCGCATGAGGCCTCAATTCGCCGGACACGCCCTCAGCGCTTGGGCCGGCGTACCATGCGGGCTGCTACGCGTCGTTGAGCATATAGGCGAGAATCTCGCTCAACCGTAGATCATTGACGATCCGGCCGTTTTCATCAACAACCGGGATATCAGCCAGTTCGTAGTGGGTCATCTTCTCCAGGGCATCAGCCAGGGTCTCATCCAAGCGAACGGCCGCATCTTCACTGCCATTCACCGCCAGATCGGAAACCTTCTGAGCCTTGAGCAGGCGCCTCATTTGCCCGACAGTCAACTGCCGCCCGGACTGCGGCGCGGACAGCTGCATGCTCACCCAATTGAGCAGATCGCGCTTATTGATGATGCCCGAGATGCGGTCGGAAGCATCGGTCAAGAAAATGCCGCGCAGATCATGATTGGTGGCGAACTGATTCACAGCTTCGGAGAGCAGCAAGTCTTCTTTTACAACCATGGCCTGCATGGCAGATGTCTCGCAAAGGGCAGCGATGCTAATTGTTTTCAACGGGTAAACTCCTATGATTTTATTGCGCAGCGCTTCGCTGAAGAATCTACAATGAGATCTGTGCGCTGGCGGCGCATTTCCTGTGCAGCTGGTTTTCTTGCGTGCTGCTCGCTGATTAGAACAACTTCTGCGGCCGATCGGCCGTTTCAACAGCAGGCTCTAAGCAAAGGTTCATTCGATGGGCTATACTGGAAGCCGCTATGATAGATCAGAACGACCCACCGCAGTCCACCCAGGGCGATCGATCCATCCCGTTCGCAGCGGCTGTTGCTCACTTCCAGCAGCTTGCCGGCGCGGAGGCGGATATCGTGTCCGCTGCCGGCGGATCGCTTCTGTTGGCGCATGGGGAGAGCACGGCGCGCGCCTATGTGCTCCTGCATGGGACAACCAACTCGCCTGCACAGCTGCAGGCATACGGCCGTTATCTATTCGATCGCGGCCACAATGTCTTCATCCCGCGCATGCCCTATCACGGGCTGCGCAGCGGGCAGGTCAGCGAGCTGGCACGGCTTACCACGGACGACCTGCGTGCTTTTGCCCGCGATACGGCGGCTGTCGGCGGCGGACTTGGCGACGACCTTGTCTTGATCGGCGCTTCCGGCGGGGCAGCGGTCGCTGCCTGGACGGCCGTCATGCTGCCCCGGGTCACGCGCACGCTGCTGCTGGTCCCGTTCTTTGGCTTCAGGCACCTGCCCGCCGGCCTGACCGGTCGCGCTGCGCAAATACTACTGCGTCTGCCCGACCGGACCCTGCACAGACCAGGTGAGAAACACCGCCCCTGGGCCTATCCCGGCCAATCGACGCGCGGCATTGCCGCCTATCTCGTGCTGGCAAACGAAATAATGGCAGCGGCTGAGAAAGGCGCAGCGCCTCAGGGCGAAATCATCGTCATCACAACCGCCAGCGACAACCTGGTCAACAACGGCACAACATCCCGCCTGGTTGCGTTGTGGCGTGACGCCGGGACCATAGTGGAGCAGTTCGAGTTTGAACGCGTAGAGGCAGTTCCGCATGATACGGTCGACCCGGCCGCTGACCCGCGCGTGCGGCAGCTGGTTTTCCAGAAGATGCTCGCGCTGCTTGGCGAGGCAGACAGCAGGCATGAAGGACCCGCCACGGAAATCTGAAGCATGCCGGCATGTACTTCCCGACCCATCACTGCTAAACTTGCCTCATGACATCATCACCTGGGGACTCAGGCGCGGCGGCAAAGCAGATAGGCACGCTGAACGAAAAACCACTGCATGCGGCACTGAAAGCATGGTATGCCGGGCCGCGCGACCGCCTTGAAGTGCCCCTTGATGGCTTCGTCATCGATATCGTGCGCGGCAGCCTGCTGATTGAGATCCAGACGCGGAGCTTCCGCGCCATGAAGCGCAAGCTGTTCAAACTCACTGAGGAGCATCCGCTGCGGCTCGTCTACCCGATCGCGCAGGAAAAATGGATCGTCAAGCTGCCCAAAGACAAGAACAGCGCCCAAAGCCGCCGCAAATCGCCGAAGCGGGGCACGCCGCTGCAGATCTTCGAGGAACTGGTCAGCTTCCCCGGCCTGTTGGCACGGCAGAACTTTTCGCTGGAGCTGCTGCTCATCCAGGAAGAGGAACTGCGTGAGTATACCGGCAGGACCAACTGGCGGCGTCGAGGGTGGGCCACTCGCGAGCGCCGGCTCCTGCACGTCGTCGATCAGCAGCGTTTCGAGACGCCGCAGGACCTGGCAGCCCTGCTGCCCGCGGCGCTGAAAGACCCCTTCAGTACGGCCGACCTGGCTTCCGCAGCCGGCCAAACGCGCCGGCTGGCCCAGCAGATGGCCTACTGCTTGCGCGAAATGGGCGCGATCACGCCAACCGGCAAGAAGGGCAATGCCCTGCTGTATACGCGAACAGCCGCCTGACCAAAACCAAGCTGTCTGCAGCCAAGATTCTATGCAGGGCGATCCGGAGCAACATGCCTGCGCCTCTCTCCTTTCACCAGACGCCGATCTACAGTCGGCGGACCTTGGGCCAACCCCTATTTCCTGCCACTTTCGCAGACGGCCGTTCTGTATTATAATCTGAGTGTCGGTTATCATTATGGTAACTACATCGATTGTCGGAGATCGATTCCTGGCATGTTCAGGTACCCATAGGGTAAGGATACAATGTAGGAGGTAAGTTATGAACTTGGACTGGACTAGTTTACTCATAGGTCTCATTCTAGGCTGGCTGCTGGAATGGATCATCGATTGGCTATACTGGCGCAAAGGTCGCGTTGATGCAGGTGATTTGGCTGTCCTGCAGGAGAAGCTGGATACAGCCGACAATCAAGTAGTTGAATTAGAAGCATCGCTGGCCGCTGCACAAACCGATCTCAGTGAAAGCCAGGCGAAGTACGCCGATCTCGAGGCCGAGAACGCCCTGCTGGAAACAGTGCGCGCCGATCTCGCGCAGTGCCAGACGAATTACGCCGATCTTGAAGCTGAGTACGCCCAGCTGCGGTCAGATTTTGACGATTTGCAGCACGTGGCCGACGAAGCGCGCATCCGCGCCATCGGCCGTCTTACCGCCATTGAAGGCATCGACGAAGATGATGCCGGACTTCTATACGAAGCAGGTATCACCAGCAGCGATGACCTGTTGATCACCGATGATTCGGCGCTGCAGGCCACGCTCGGCCTTGACGATGCCGAATACGACGGCTGGTCAACCCAGGTGAAGACCGGTCTCGCCGCCCTCGGCCTCGGCCTGGCCGCTTCAGAAATCATGGATGATGACGACGAAGCGGATGCCCGCCTCGCCGCCATCGACATCGGTCTGGAAGATGATGACGATTTTGAGTTAGAAGGCGACTTGATCGTCGAAGAAGTGCTTGAAACCTACGATTTTGACGATGACGGCAATGTTGACCTCGTCGTCGAGACGACGACCGAAGGTCTTGACCTTGACGGCGACGGCGAAATAGACATTATCCTCGAAGAGCTCATCGAAGCGGATATCCTGGACGAAGACGCGGTGGCCGCGGCTGAAGCGGAGCTGGATGCTGAGATCGACGCGGAGCTGGAAGCGCTGGACGATATCGACGACATCGAAACAATAATTGAAGAGGCCGAGCTGGATGAAGGCATCGATCCCCTGAGAGCGGCGGCGGCGATTGGTGCGGTTGAAGCTGTCCGGGAACTCCAAGCAGACGAAGAAATAGACGAATTGGAGCAGCTGGATGAGCTGCAAGAAGAAGCAGACCTCGACGCCATCCGCCTGGCAGCCGTCATGGACCTCGCCACCACACCCGACGATCTGACGAAGATTCAGGGCATCGGCCCCCGCTTCTCGGAGAAGCTGAACGCCTACGGCATCATGACCTTCGCCGCGCTGGCCGCCTCCTCAGATGAAGATCTTGATGGCGCGATCCAGCCCAAGAACTGGCAGAAAGTTGAATACGACAGCTGGCGCCTGCAGGCGCTCGCCTATGCGGAAACACCGCAGCCTGAGATCGCAGGAGATGACCTGAAACTGATCGAAGGCATCGGTCCCAAGTACAGCGAACTGCTGCGCGAAGCGGATATCCTCACGTTTGCCGAACTCGCCGACAGCGAACCGGAACGACTGGCTGAGATCATCGGCGCCCCGGCATGGCGCAAGGTAGATTACGACGCCTGGATCATGCAGGCAGGTCTGGCCGCCGCCGGTGACCAGGCAGGTCTCGCCGTTCTGCAAGAGGAGCTTAACAAGCCGGAAGAGAACAAGTTGATTCTCATTCACGGCCTCGGCGACAGTTACGCTGGCGCGCTGGTTGCCGCCGGCATTCTCACCTTCGACGACCTATCAGCCCAGACGCCGGAAGAGCTGGACGCCATAATCTCCGCCGCCGATCTGCGCAAAGCTGATTACGAATCGTGGATCGAAGAGGCGAAATTGCGTGCCGCCGGCAAACGCGTGGCAAGCACAAGCCCGCGCACTCGCTCTTACGAGAATGAGATCACCTATTCCTGCCCGCAGGACCTCGAATCAGTCGAGGGCATCGGCATTGTCTACGAGCGACGGCTCTATGAGGCGTCCGTCGGTTCCTATTGGGAAGTGGCGCAGCTCTCGGACGAAGAGTTGAGCGACATCCTCGAGATAATGCCTTTCCAGGATGTGAACCTGGCGGAGATTCGCGCCTCAGCCATGAGCCTGGCCGTAGAAACAGGCACAGTCAACCGCGTTTGGGACGGCACACAGCCGGACGATTTCGAACCACTGGAAGGCATTGGCGTTATCTACGAACGACGCCTGTACAACGCCGGCTACTGCACCTACGAAGCATTGGCCTCCGCAACTGCAGAAGAACTGGAAGCCGTTTGCCAACCTCCGGCATTCCAAAAACCGGACTTTGCAAACTGGATAGCCACGGCGCAGGGTCTGGCGGCGTTGAAGGGAGCGAATGACGCATGAGCGATTATCGAACCGACGAGGAGGTCCACAATTTCGACATTTTCAAAGGTGTCGTGATGGGGCTGCTCCTTATCACATTGTTTATCATTGCCGTCTTCGGCAGCGACAGCGGCGCTGACTCAACCGCCGCCGTTCCCGACGCCGATATGGAAGCACCCGCCTCAGCCGCTGCTGAAATCAGCGCCCCCGACCTCCTTTCGCCCGCGCCAGGAACGGAGCTTGAGGCAGGGCCGCAGACCTTCTCGGGCATGGGCTTCCCGGGCAGCCAGGTGGCGCTCGTCGCCGCCGGTTCAGAATTGGGCCGCACACTCGTCAGTGAAAACGGAACGTGGGAGCTTGATGTTGACCTGCCTCCCGGTGCACAGGATATCGAACTGCAGGCGATGGACAGCAGCGGCAGCGTCGTTGCCCGATCAGCCGCCATACCGATGACAATCATCGAAGAAGGCGCGCAGCCGGAACCTGACGAAGAGGAAGCTGAAGAACCTGATGAGGAAGCGGGACCGGTTGAATTCACCGTTGATCCGCTGCCTGAAGGGGCGCTTGCCGGCACGATTACCGTTTCCGGCACCGGCGAGCCCGGCCATCAGGTCGCCGTGGATGTAGATGGTGTTGAAGCGGGGATCGTGGGAATAAATGATGACGGGCTGTGGTTCGTCACGGTGGATGCCGGCAGCGGCGCCGCCGAGATGTCGGCGCGCTTGATTTCGCCGGAAGGTGAGGTCGTTGAAACGGCCGTTATCGTCGAACCCGCGGCGGAAGAAGCGCCCGGACCCGCCGAGCCGCCCAGCGTCGCCTTTCCCGAACAGGATCTAAAAGCAGGCACGATCACACTCACTGGAACCGGTGAACCCGGCCAAAGTCTGCTCGTCCTGGCCAATGGCGCCGAATTCGGAACGGCCGTGGTCGCACCGGACGGCACCTGGACGCTCGACGGCAAACTGCCGGCCGGCGACTATGAGATCGATGTCGCCACCCTGGATGAAGCGGGCGATGTCATCGAGCTCCTACCGGCCATCTCGCTGCCGGTGCTGGCGCTCAGCGCGCCGAGCTTTGCCCCGCCGGAACTTTCCGTACCGGACTTCAACCCCCTTACCGGCTCCTCCGCCTGGGAAGGGCAAGGTGAACCAGATTCCCGCATCGCCGCCGTCGTTGACGAGGAAATCCTCGATGAGACGACCTCCGATGAAGAAGGCAGTTGGAAGCTCAACCTCAGCCTCGCTCCCGGCAGCTATGACCTCGCCTTCGCCCACCTGGATGAGGACGGCAACATTGCCGCCGCTTCCGAATCCGTCACAATTGACGTTCCCGGACGCCTACCGCAGATTAACCTGCCCGATTACAGTCTACCCGACGAAACACTGGACGAGATCAGCGGCACCGACGGCGCATCCCTTCCCGCGCTGGACAAGATCGCCCTGCCCGAGATTAAGCTGCCCGCCGGAACAAATGAATGGACGGGCACCGCCGATCCCGGCACCGAAGTCGGCATCGTCATCGATGGCGAAGTCACCGCTACGGCGACCACCGACGACGAAGGCAACTTCAGCCTTAACAGCGACTTGCCCGCCGGCACACGCACCGTTCAGCTGGCAATCATCGGCGAGGATGGCAGTGTGACCGCTCAGTCGAAAGAGATGACAGCCTCCGTAGCCGACATGACCCTGCCCACGATCCAGGTGCCCGAGATCAGCGGAGACGAGGACGTCATACCGGTCAGCGGCACCGCGGCGCCCGGATCGACCGTCCAAATAACGGCCGACGGAACTGTCATCGGTGAGGCAGCCGCCGGCGATGACGGCAGCTGGTCGTCTGAAGTCGCCGCGCCCGGCAGCGCCGCACGTTTGCGGGTTCAGGCAGTTGGCGAAGATGGCCTGCCTGTCCTCCTCAGCGCCCCGGCCGTACTCGCCGTCGCCGGCGAAGCGAT
The DNA here is from genome assembly GCA_963767495.1 of uncultured Chloroflexia bacterium. Lineage (GTDB taxonomy): Bacteria > Chloroflexota > Anaerolineae > Promineifilales > Promineifilaceae > JAACFF01. Next base: position 2,903,463 of record CAVYDY010000001.1, on the reverse strand, counting down.
CGCGGAAGCACCGGCGGAGGGTGAAGCACCGGCTGAAGGTGAAGCACCGGCGGAAGGCGAAGCGCCAGCTGAAGGTGAAGCACCAGCTGAAAGTGAAGCACCGGCTGAAGGTGAAGCGCCTGCGGAAGGTGAAGCACCGGCTGAAGGTGAAGCACCGGCTGAAGGTGAAGCGCCTGCTGAAGGTGAAGCACCGGCTGAAGGTGAAGCACCGGCTGAAGGCGAAGCGCCTGCGGAAGGTGAAGCGGATGTGATCGCCGAAGACGTGCTGGTCGATGACGCCGGCAGCCTGGTGGAAACGATCGAGGATTCCGGCACTTTCAGCGTGCTGCTGGACGGCCTTGAAGCCGCCGGACTCGACCTATCATTGGCTGACGTCGACGAGTCCTACACCTTGTTCGCGCCGACGGATGCCGCCTTCGCGGCCATACCGCCCGGCCTCATCCTTGGCTGGAATGCCAATCCCGAAGCGTATCAAGAGGTAATGCGCTATCTCGTCATTGAAGGGAAGTACCTGCCTGAGGATCTGACCGATGGCCTGGTACTGCAGACGGTTGCCGGCACCAATGTCGGCATCACGCATATTGGCGACATCATTGAGTTCAACGGCGTCCCCGTGATCGACGCCGCCGAAGTTGGAAACAGCATTGTCTACGCGCTGCCGCAGCTCGTTTTGCCACCGCTCACCGCCGGCATCAGCCCACCGGTTATCGATGTCAGCGGTGTTCCTGTCTTCACGGGACCAACCCTGACCGTCGTCGGCACTGCCGAACCGGGCATGCGTATCCTGGTCACGGTCGATGGTGATCGTTTCGACAACCTGGCCGCCGTCCAGGAGGACGGTACCTGGCAGGTCGTCGGTGATGTGGAAAGCAGCGTGCGCCGTATTGTGGCCTACATGGTTGACGAACGCGGCGTTATGATCGCGATCTCGAACACGGTTGAACTGCCCGTGCCGTAGAGAAAAGAATCCGTTAACGTAGTGGAAAGGACGGCCGTGTGCCGTCCTTTTTTTTCTGATGAATGCCTGTGACTTCACGCGCCATGCCGGGCGGAACGAGGATGAAGAGGGGCAGCTGTCGGTGCGGAGAATGGCAGCTGCTGGCCAGTCTTGATCGCGCGCTTGCGTTTGCAGTCAGGCACACGCCGAACATGCCCGTTGTTTGCCGTTTGATTATCTGCAAGCGCGGAAGCTGTGATATAAATAGGCTGTGGCCGGGCTGCGCTGGCCCAAACGCCAATCCGGCGCCTTTTCAGCAGCCACAACGTAGAGAGAGCATTTGTAGTAAAGGGGAATCAACATGAGTGAAACGACGATGAAAACCGTATCCGGCTCGCTCTTTTACCGCGAGCGCATCGCTTTACCGCCCGACGCCGAAATTACCGTCCTGCTGGCCTTCCGACCGGCCGGAACCGACAAGCGGGAGCCCATCGGTCTGGACAGCTTCACCGCCGGCGGCAAGCAGGCGCCTTTTTCCTTCGCCGTGCCCTATGATGCATCCGCCATAGACGGCCGACGCAACTACTTCATCCACGCCGAAATCAAACATAGTGCCGGCAAATACTGTTTCAGCAGCGTCGAGCCGGTCTACGTGATCACGCACGATCGCCCAACCAGCGATGTCGACGTTATGCTGCGCCAGGTGCCGGTAGAGACACGCACGGCCGTCGTCACGGGCACCGTTTCCTACCGCGAGCGCGTCATGCTGCCGCCTGACTCCGTGCTCACCGTACGCCTGCAGGACGTCTCCCGCGCCGATGCGCCGGCCGTCATCCTCGGAGAACAGATCGGCACGACTGGCGGCAAGCAGGTGCCGCTGCCCTTCTCCATCTCCTACAATCCGACATCAATCGATCCCCGCTTCAGCTACAGCATATCGGCGCGCATTGAAGACGGCAATGGGATCCTGCGCTTCATCAGTGATACAAACAATCCTGTGATCACCCGCGAGAATCCCAGCGACAACATCGAAGTCTGGGTTCGCGCTCTGAACCGCTAGGCCACCGCCAGACGTCGGAGGTCTACAGCGCACAGGCCCTCCTTCGCGCGCTGGACCTCCGAATTCTTATCGCTCTGACGTCCCTACGCTTTCGCCTGCGCCGCCATCAAATCCCGGATCTCCGTCAGCAGCACAACCGTCTCATCCGGCGCCGGTTCCGGTTCAGGCGCCTCTTCTGCCTCCAATTCACTATCCGGAACCACGCCCGCCAAGCCCAGTTCATCAGGATCCACGCCCATGCTTTCGCTCAAGCGAATCATAAACCGGATCGCCAGGAATACAGTCAGAGCAATGAGGAAGAAGTTGATTACTGCCTGGATAAAATTGCCATATGTCACGGTAGCTCCGCCAAACTGGAATGAAAGCTCCGTGAAATCTGCCCCGCCGAACAGCCCGCTGATCAACGGCATGATGATGTCCGCCACCAGGGAATTGACTATCGCCGTGAAGGATGCGCCAATCACCACGCCAATTGCCATATCAACGACGTTGCCGCGCATGATGAATTTCCGAAAATCGCTCAACATAGGGGTCCAATCTCCTTAGCTTATGGCGCCACCAATTGGCAAAAAAAAATTCCGCCGTCAAGACGCCGGCGGAATTTTCCAATTCAACGGGAAGAATGTCAAGTTTGACGGGTCAGGCAACGCGGTCCCAGGTCAGGAATGCGCGGGCATCGCCGCCGTTCTCATAATGCTCCAGGCGCACATCAATATTCCCACCCGGCCAGGCAAACTCGCGCTGGTAGGTCTGTTCACTCTGGTCATACCAGGCGCTGATCACCAGCCGCCCGTTCAGCCACAAACGCAGCCCGTCCGGCGCTTGGGCGACAAAACGATACTGGCCTTCATCGAGCGGCAGCGCGCCTGACCAGCGAACCGAGAAGGTTCGCGGCTCAAGTCCCTTCGCCGGCGGGTTGTCGTGCCAATCGAAATCAATTTCCTCGTCTTGGCGCACAACAACTGGTTCATCAGCCAGCTTGACATTGTCATAATATTCCGCCTGCCAGATAATCGGCTGGCGCTGCCAGTTGAAATGCGGCAGTTCCGGCGCCGGTTTTTCCTCGACCGCAACCACTTCCGGCAGCTCGAGCACGCCGCCGGGCACGGCCGCCTCCGCCGCGTCAGGAAGGTCAGCGACCTCGTAACGGCTGTTTCCATTGCCGTCGAAATCAGAGGGCGGCTGTTCATCCGCTTCCCGGCTGGCCTGATCAGCCTCCTGCCCGGGCGCCCTGGACAGAATCGCCGCTACGGTTGCCTCTATCTCCGCCTGCTCATCATCCCCGTGCGCCGCCTCAGGAGCCGCTTCCAGCGCAGCCTCGTCTGCTGCGACTTCGTCTCCCGGAACCGTTTCCACCGGAATCTCTTCAGCAGAAATCTCTTGCGTCGGAATCTCTTCCTGCGGAGGCTCTTCTAGAGCGCTGCCGTTTTGCTGGACTGCCGCCGCGCTGGCATAGACCATTTCTTCCCAATCCTGATCGGCGAATTCAGCGGCCGGCGGATCGCCCGCCGTGTCTTCACCCGCTGCGGCCGTCTCACTAGCCGGCTGCGGCTGCCCGTCCACGCCGTTGAAATGATTCGCCAGCTCTTCCAGGGGATCCACGTTCCAATCATCCTTGCCCATCATTTCCTCCGCTGTCTCGCCGGCATACGCCGGCGGCTCATTATGCTCCTGGGCAATGCCCATCTCTTGCAGGAGTTCATCATCGTCCAGGTAATCAGCATCCATTTCCGAACCAAGCTGCCGCGCCATCGCCCGCTGCTCCGCCAGATCTTCGAGCGCCGTCCAGCGGTTCTCGTACAGGTCCCGCTCATCTTCCCCGTCAACCACAGCTACAGCCGCGCCGGCAGCAGTATCTCCGGCCGCATCTGCTGCTGCGACCTCATCTTCAGCGGACTCCAGTTCAACCGCTTCTGCTTCGCCGGCCTCCACCGCTTCCCCACCGCTTAGGCCGCCGTCAGGGCCATCCTCGTCAACCACTTCGACAGCCTCAAGGTCCGGCGCCTCGTCCAGCTCTCCGACCGTATCTTGGCCATCCTCATCGAGCAGCCTGGTCTGCGCCAGAACTTCAGGATGCTCCGCTGGCGCATGAACGGTCACCGCCGCGCCGTCCGCCTCATGATCCGCTTCGTCGAGCAGTGCCGGGTCGTCAGGCGCATACGCCGCTTCCTGCGCCTGCGCAAGCACCATGACCCAATCCTCGCCGGGCGAAATCGCGTCCGCTTCCGGCGGCGCACTCGCTTCGACACTGCCATTACTGCTGCGGCCCACAACGCCCAATCCCGGGATGATTTCGATAACTTCGTAGACGGAGGGCTTCACCAAAGGCTTGTCAGCGGCGGGCGGCGCTTCGGCGGCAACGGCCGTATCCGCCGCCGCTTCGTCAATCCCCGTTCCCTTGCGCCACGCATCAACTTTCTCCGCCATGCGCACCGGGTATTCTTCGCGAGGCTTCTCCTCAGCCAGAGCCGGCGCTTTCTTCCAGTTACCCTTGCCATTGGCGGCCAGGCGTTCAGAGAGCACCACCATCTGCTGCTGGTAGGTCGCTTCCGTTTGCGCAACCTGCCGGCGGTACTGTGCCTGCAGGGTTTCGACCTCTTCCGCGTACGCAATCTCGGCTTCCTCCAGGCGGCTCTCGAGGACTGCGATCTTCATCGTGGCCCGCGCCAATTCAGCCTGTGTTTCATCAACCGGCGGGTCATCCGCGAGGGGATCCGCCACCGGCGGCGAAACTTTTCTTCTAATCCAGAAGATCAATTCATACAAGATCAGGCCGAATACAATTGCGACCACAAAAATAGGCCAATACGCCATAATAAGCCTCCTGCCTACTACTCAGGCTCTATGCCAGGCACTAAACGCCGCTATTTACGATTGGGTACTACCAAAGAGATACAGTCTGCCTCAGGACAGATAGACATAATATATCACAACTTGACGTAATATGGCAACCTGCCGTTTTGTCCTCCCATGGTCACGTCGCGGCGCGCAGTTCCCGCCATAAGTCTGCTGCCGGCGGTCCTTTCAATTCAAGAGAAGGTGCGATTTTTCGTAGAAGAGGCGTGAAATACGGATTGACACCAGCCGCCCAGCGCTTGATAATTTTAGAAAGCTGGACCATCGTCAACTAGAAACGGTTGGCTGGCCATAGTGATGCATTTAGGAGGTTCCATATGAGAATTGGACGGTTGTTACTACTCGCTTTATTGCTGCCAATACTGGCCTTTTTCGCCGCGAACGGCGCGCAGGCTGCTTGTGGAGACGCCGCGGGGCCATTTGTTGACTGGAGCTTCTGTGACAAATCGGGCATCACATTACCGCCCGGCACCAACCTGTTCGGCGCCAATCTCAGCGGCACGGATTTAGGCGGCGCAACCCTTGTTGGCGTCGACATGAGGTTGGCTACCCTCAGTGACTCAGCAACCGCTGACCCGTCACTTATCAGCAGCGCTGACTTCTCGAATGCTGATCTGACAAATGCCAACTTATCGCAGGCGGCCAGCATCGACGGCGTGAACTTTGCCGGCGCTGAGATTCAGGGGCTCAATCTGGGCGGCACAGTCATCAACAATGCTGAATTCAGCGGCGCCAACGGCGTTCCCCAGCTGGCCGGCACCGACATAAACAGTTCGACCTGCCCGAATGGAAACGCCTCATTTCCCAGTTCCCCCTATTGCCTGTGGGCGGAACCAACACTGCTCTCACTGATAGGCATCGGGGCGGCGTCCCTATCCAGCCTCTGGCCCGCGGCCCTCTTCAGTATCCTGTTCGCGGCCACGATTGGTATGCTGCTGATTAAGCGCAGCCGGAGCTTGCAGGAAGTCATCCGCTAGCAGCGGCAAGGCAGAAACAAAGTGAGCAGGGGGCGTGCCGCTGCTCACTGTTCATTGTCAAGCAGCCCGCGCAGCATCGCCGTCGAGACGGCCGCCGCCCGGCTGTCCACGCCCAGCTTATTGTAGACATTGGTCAGGTGGGCTTTGATCGTGCGTTCGCTGATTCCCAAACGGTAAGCGATCTCCTTATTGCGCTCGCCCTTGGCCACCGCCTGCATCACTTCCAGTTCTCGCGGCGTGAGCGGTTCCGTTGAAGTCGGCGGCGGGGCCGCAGCGGGGCGCGTCTGCGCAAGCGCCCTGGCCAGAATCTCCGGCTGCAGGAGCGTCTCCCCTTTAGCAGCGGCGCGGATCGTATCAAACAGCGCCTGCCGCCCCGTGTCCTTCAACAAGAACCCCCTGGCGCCCGCCCGCAAACCGCGCAGCATCAGCTCATCCTCGTCATAGGTAGTCAGAATCACCACCGCCACAGCGGGCCACTGCACGCTGATCTGCCCGATCGCCTCCAGGCCGTCCATCCCCGGCATGCGTAGATCCATGAGCACGACATCAGGCTGCAGCTCGCCCGTGAGGCGCACAGCCTGTGCGCCGTCGGCCGCTTCGCCCAAAACCTCAAGATCCGATTCTGAACCGAGAATCAGGCGCAGGCCCTCACGCACTACCAGGTGGTCATCGGCAATAATCAGTCGAATCATACGTCTCTCGCTCCCGGCTGTGCGGGTAGATTGAAAGTCAATGTCGTGCCTGCGCCCGGGGCGCTCTCGATTTGCAGATCGCCGCCGGCCAGCCGCGCGCGCTCGCGCAGCCCAAGCAGACCATAATGCCCCGCCTGCTGGCTGCTCACGGTGTCAAAGCCAGCGCCATCGTCCCAAACAATGACGGAAAGCGAGCCGTTCTGCGCCCGCAGGCTGACCGAGGCTTCGTTCGCCTGGGCGTGGCGGGCGACATTGGTCAAGCCCTCGCTGACGCAGCGGGTCACGTGTTCGCGGGCAGCGTCAGAAACCGCCAGCTCAGCCGGCGCCGTCACCTGGCAGGGAATGCCCGTGGCCCTGGAGAATTGTTCCGCCTCTAATTTCACGGCCGTGCCCAGGTCCATGCTGTCCTGCTCGCGTAGATCGTGGATGGCGCGGCGGGCATCGGCCAGGGTGCTGCGCGCCCGGCCTTTGGCTGTGCCGGCGATCGCCGCCGCTTCGCCAACATCTCCTTTTTCCAGGTACGCTTCCAGCGCCTCCAGCTGCAAAACCAGCCCGGCCAGACCCTGGGCCAGCGTATCATGCAGCTCTCGCGCCATGCGCTGCCGCTCTCCTTCACGCGTCAGGCTCTCCACCTGCGTCGCGTAGAAAGCCAGCTGCTCATTGGCGATTTCCAGCTCTGCGGCCAGCGTGCGCGCCTCGTCATACGCCTTCACCTGGCGCATAAAAAGAAGCACGTAGAGCACGACGAAGAAGCCGGCGGGCAGGATAACCAGCAGCCAACCTGGCACGGCCGTCCAGCCGCCGATTAGAACAACCCACACGATCAAGATCAACAGCAGCCCTACTGCGCCGCCAATCGCCTGCCGCCAATCAGCCGCCAGGCCGACCGACTCGCCCACCAGCGCCAGAAAGAGCGCCACGGTCAGACTCTGGCTCTGCGTCAGCAGGGCGATGGTGAAGATCAGCATGACTTGGACGAGCAGGTAGGGCCACAGCCGGTCGCTGCGCTGCAAGATCAGCGCGCTGAACCAGTGGAGGAGCGTATGCACAACCATTAGCGCGGTGGCCAGAACAAAGATGGGCGGCTGCTGTAGGCGCGGATCGCTGGTCACCGCGTAGCCGTAGGTCAGGGCGAAGACGAAGACCAGGAAGATCATAAACGGCCGTGTCAGGCGCACATCCTCCGCGTACTCCTCTTGCTTCAGTTCATAGGGGGTTCGATTCATCGCTTCTTTCCTGTCTCGCCACATTATAACAAGCCAGGCACAACAGCGTAACTGTCCAAAAGGGCATTGTACCTGAGGGCACTGCGGACAATACCCGCTTGCCCGATGCGCGGCGCAGCGGCCCTCCTGTATGATCGGACTGAATCGAAGCCGGCCACCCAACATGAGCAGAGGATTATCACGATGCAAACACCCGCCATTTCCGTAGAAAAGCTGAGCAAGACATACGGCCGTACGCGGGCGGTCGACGCCATCTCATTCCAGGTACAGGCCGGAGAGATATTCGGCCTGCTCGGTCCCAACGGCGCCGGCAAGACGACCACCCTGGAAATACTTGAAGGGCTGCGCGCGCCGGACAGCGGCATTGTGCGCATTGCTGGCCTCGATCCGCAGGCCCATCCGGCACAGCTGCGCGATGTCACCGGCGTACAGCTGCAGTCAGGCGGGCTGCCCGGCAGTATGACGCCGGAGGAAGCGATCGCCTTCTTCGGCGCCTATCACGGCCTGCGCCCCGGACCGGAACTGCTGCGCCGTTTTGATCTATGGCCCAAGCGCAGCACCCAGTACCATGCACTCTCCACCGGTCAGAAACGACGCCTGGCCCTGATCCTGGCCATTTTGCACAGCCCGCAGGTGCTCTTCCTCGATGAACCGACCGCCGGACTCGATGTGGCCTCCCGATCGGCGCTGCACGAGTTGATTGGCGAGCTGCGCGCGGGCGGCACGGCGGTACTGCTGGCCACCCATGACATGGCTGAAGCGGAAACACTCTGCGACCGCCTGGCCATTCTGCTCAACGGCCGTCTTGTGACCACGGGTACGCCGCTCGAGCTGACCGCCGCCGGCAGCGGCCTCAGCCGCATCGCCGTACAGACCAGCCGCCAATCGCTGCTGACCGCCGCTGACGGCCTGCCCGCCGTCACCCGCAGCTCCCGGCAGGACGCCTACGCCATCTACTTCAGCGACGATATCGCCCGGACCCTGCCGGCCCTGGTCAACCAGATCAGCCGCAGCGGCGACACGCTGATCGACCTACGTGTCGAACGGCCCTCCTTGGAAGAGCGCTTCCTGGAATTGACGGCCGCCGGCCAGGAGACTCGGCCCTGCTGACAAAGAACAGAAGGCAGAAAGAACGGAAAACGGAAAGAACAAAAAACTGGAGAACCTCATGACCGCCTTCACCTATCACTTCAACTACGAACTGCGCAGCGGCATTCGCAACCGCAATTTGCTGCTCATGAACTATCTCTTTCCCCTGGGTCTCTACCTGCTGTTTGGCTTCTTCATGACCGGAATCAACCCATTTTTTGGCGCATTGATGGTGCCCGCCATGGTGACCATGGCGGTGATGGCCGCCACGCTGCTGGGGATGCCCGACCCGCTCGTGTCAGCGCGTGAGGCCGGGATCCTGCGCAGTTACAAAGTCAACGGCCTGCCCAACGCCAACATCTTGTTCATGCCCGGCCTGACGACCCTGGTACACATGAGCATCGTCTCCTTGGTCATTCTGGTCAGCGCTCCCCTGCTTTTTGACGCCCAGCCGCCGTCCAACTGGATCGCTTTCGGCACCGTTTTTCTCGCCCTTGCTTTCGCCTGCGGCGGCCTGGCGACGCTCATCGGCGTGATCGCGCCAAGCACGCGGCTGACTGTCCTCTTCTCTCAGATCATCTTCATCCCCTCTATGCTCTTGAGCGGTCTGATGGTGCCTTACGAACTGCTGCCGGCGACAGCGCAGCGCATCGCTCGGCTCCTGCCGGCCACGCACGGCATGAACGCCTTTCGGGCGCTGGCAATGGGCATGGAGGCGGATTTCAACCCCTGGCTCTCGCTGGCAGTCCTGCTCAGCGGCGGCGCGCTGGCGTTCCTACTCTCTCTGCGCCTCTACCGCTGGGACACTCACCAGAACGGCCGTCGCCTGGGCAATCTCCCCGCGCTGCTGGCCCTCGTCCCCTACGCCATCGCCTTTGTGCTCTAGCCCCCTACCCAGGTTTTTCCAACAGCCCCGGTACCGCGCGAAAGCGGCGCCACCAGGCCAAAACCAGCCCGATGAGCTCTGGGCGCTGCCTTTCAATCATGAGAATATCACGGCCGCACGATCGGGATATTCTTGCTTCAGCCGGCAGATCCGGCCACCTTGCCATAATTCCCGCCATTTTCATGGCGTTCGATAGGCGTCATAGTCGATAATTCTATGGAGGCCAGTTAGCGGCTGCAATGTGCGCGCCTGCTGTGCTGATTGCGCAAGCGAGCCGATTGTCGGTGAACTGCAGCCGTGATTATTCGGGCGGCGCCGCTGGTAACGCGGCCAGGAAAGCAATTGAATCATTCAAAAACATCACAACTTCTCCCCTACCTGACCCTGTTGGTCATCGCCCTCCTATTGTACTGGAGCGCGCGGGCCGTGGCTGATAACCCGGGCGGCGGTCCGGACCCAGATCCGACGGCGACCGCCAGCAGCACGGCCGTTGCCACCGAAACGCCCACGGTGACGATGACGCCGAGCGCGACTCTGACGATCTCGCCTACGGCGACGATCACAGGGACCACCACGATGACGCCAACGGCGACCGCATCGCCCACACCATCGCCCGAACCCGCCGTCTATCTCAGTCACCTGCCAATGCTGATCGACACGCCGCCGCCTTCGCCCCCCGGCTGTGTGCCGGCGACACACTTGCCCGGCGTCTCGCCACACCTCGAAGACCAGATGGCCGGTCTGATCAACGCCTACCGCCTGAACGCCGACGTCGCGCCGCTTACAGTGATGTCGCCGCTCACCCAGGCTGCGCGCCGCCACGCAGCTGACATGTCTGAAAACGACTTCGTCGATCACGGCGGTTCCGACGGCAGCAGCGTCAGCGACCGCGTAAGTGACGCCTGCTATCAATGGGCAGGCGTCGGCCAGATAATCGGCATCAACGACACGGTGACCGAGATGTTCATCGCCTGGATCAACAGCAACGGTAACCGCGCCCTCATCCTGTCCGCAGAATATGAGGACTTTGGCGTCGGTTACGCCTATAATCCAGACGCTGTACAGAAACATTCCTGGGTCGTTGTCTTTGGCCGCTCCGCCGCGTCAGGCATCTACCTCGATACGGGAGATTGACGAGATGAGTGAACAAGACCCGGCCATGAGTGAAGATGCCCGCATGCGGTATGAACTGCTGCAGCTGCTGAACGGCCGTAACGCCCACATGACCCTGGCTGATGCCACAGCCGATTTTCCAGTGGAGGCGATCAACAGCGCCCCGCCGAACGTGCCCTATACATTCTGGCATCTTGTCGAGCATCTGCGCATCGCCCAGGAGGACATCCTGGCGTTCATCGTCGATCCCGACTACGAAGCGCTGGCCTGGCCCGCCGGCTATTGGCCCGCGCCGGATGCCCAGGCCAGCGCAGAGGATTGGCAGCTGAGCCTCGACGCCTTCGCCGAAGGCCAGGCCCAGCTCAGCCGGATCATTGAACATCCGGCGGTCGATCTGCTGGCCGAGCTGCCGCACGCGCCCGGCTACACCATCTTCCGCGAAATCATGCTCGTCGCTGATCACAACGCCTACCACGTCGGTGAACTGGCCATTCTGCGCCAGGTCATGGACCTGTGGCCGGGCGAAAAAGCGGACGTGCTCTAAAACGTTCGCCCTCAAGCCAACCCCACGCGGCCCACCAGCAGGAGAAGCAGCCAATGAATACCACGCACTTCCTTTATGCGATTCGCCCCACGCGCTGGGAAATGCTCACGGATGGCGGCAGCGAAGCGGAAGCCGAAATCCTGGGCCGCCATTTCGCCTATCTACAGGGGCTGGCCGCGCAGGGGAAACTCTTCCTCGCCGGCCGCACGCTGACCACCGATCCGCAAAGCATGGGCATCGTCATCATCAACAGCCCCGACGAAGATGAAGCACGGGCTCTGATGCAGGCCGATCCAGCCGTCGCGGAAGGGGTCATGACGGCCGTGCTATGACCCCTTCCGCATCGCCCTGCTCGCCAACAGCCAGTAGGGAACAGTCGATCGCGCCGCTTCCCAGTTCCCAATTCTCGGTTCAAAACTTCCCATGATCCCCTGCCTGTTTTGCGCTATAGTTGGCGGCAGCGGAGGTGATCGATGAGTAGGATCAGTGGGCAGAATGTATTGATAACCGGCGCGGGAAGCGGTATCGGCCGTTTACTGGCCGATCGCGTGATCGCGCGCGGCGGCTTCGTGATTGCCTGGGATATCAACCAGGCTGCGCTGGACGACCTGGGCGCAGCGTATCCTGGCCGGACAGCCATCTACCAGATCGATCTCTCCCGCAAGACGGCCGTGCAGGAAACGGCCCAACAGGTCATTGAGCAGCAGGGCGGCGTGGATATCCTGGTCAACAACGCCGGCGTCGTACAGGGTAAATCCATCCTCGACTGTGATGACGACGCCATCACACGCACCTTCGACGTCAACATCCTGGCCCACTTCTGGACCGTACGCGCCTTTCTGCCAGGCATGATTCAACGCGGCCGCGGGCACATCGTCACCGTTTCCTCCGGCGGCGGCATCCTCGGCGCGCCCTACCTGTCCGACTACTGCGGCAGCAAATTCGCCGCTTTCGGCTTCGATGAATCGCTGCGCCTTGAATTCAAACGCAACAACCTGCCCATCAAGACAACCATCGTCTGCCCCTACTACATCAACACCGGCATGTTCGCCGGCGTCAAGACACGCTTCAGCTGGCTCCTGCCCATCCTAGAACCAGACGACGTCGCCGACAAAATGATTAAAGCGATCGAAAAAGGACGCCAGCGCCTGATCATGCCGCCCTTCAGCTATACAACCTTTCTCGTCCGCCCCCTGCCTGTCAACCTCTTCGACAACATCACCAGATTCTTCGGCATCACCACCTCCATGGATGAATTCACGGGCAGAGGGCAAAGCGCATGAACAACCCGCACGGCAGTGATCAAGAGTCCTTCACCCTGCGCCTCCTGCTTGGCCTGGCTGCCGCCGGCGCGGTGCTGTTCTTCATGTACCTCCTGTCCGACCTCATCAACAATCTCTTCCTGGCACTGATTGTGGCCATCATCGCCAGCCCGCTTATGCTCTGGCTGCGCAGCAAGGGCGCGCCGAACTGGCTCGCCTTCATCGTCACCCTGCTCGCCGTTGCCGGCGGCGTACTACTTGTAATGAACTTTGTGATCACGGCTGCTGAACAGCTGGCGACGGCGATCCCCCAATACCTCAGGCAAGCGGGGCAGCTGGGTGAGGCGCTGGAGGCCTATTTTGAAAAGAGCGGCCTATTCAGCAGCGGCTTCATCGCTATCCTGAACATGTTCGAAGCTCAGAAAGCTATCGAGGCGGCTGCGCGGTTACTTGGCGCCGTCTTTGACGTGTTGGGCAATGCCGCGGTAATCATGCTCTTCGTCATATTTATGCTGGTGCAGTACTTCACAACGCCGCGCCTTATGAAAGAAGAAATCCTCGCCGGTAACCAGTACGCGCAGCGCATTCTCGTCTATCTCAGAAATCTGCACCGCTATGTCCTGATAACGGCTGCTATCGGCCTCGTGACCGGCGCGCTGGACACTGTCTGGTTCCTTATCCTGGGCATTCCCGACGCCTTCATCTGGGGCGGCCTGGCCGCTCTCATGAGCTTTGTTCCCGCGATCGGTTTCTGGCTGGCCGCCATCCCGCCCACGCTGATCGCCCTCTTCGAATACGGCCCGCTGACCGCGCTGATTACCCTCATCGGTATCCTGATCATCAACGGTACGGCCGACAACGTCATCAAGCCGCGCTATATTGGCGCAGGGCTGGACCTTGCCCCCTTCATGGTCATCTTCTCCGTCATCTTCTGGGCCCTGATTCTGGGCCCCATCGGCGCCATCATCGGCGTCCCGATGACCATGCTTTTCAAAACCCTCATCCTTGAACCGGACGCCCGCCTCTCCTGGATCGCGCGCGTCACCGGCTCCGGCAGCTCGCCGGCTGAATCGGCCGGCACCTCGGCAGAATAGGCGCCGGCAAACTCCCCGCTTCCGCGCAATCCGCTCGCAGAAACCCGGTTTTTCCAGGCCGTCGATTCCACCAGACAGCGGCTAAAAACCGGGTTTCTATTGGCCCTCGAAATCCAGCGGCCGGAAGGTTAGCCCGATCCGGGTCCCGCACCACATTTTGAAGGATCGCCACCCGGCGGGCGATTGTATAGTAGAGCAGGTCATTTGCTCGGGGGGGGCCACAGCAGGCGTCATAGTTTTTATGCTATGCGAATCCAGCCGGCCCAAATAATCGACTGAGGCTGCGGGCATTGTGCCCGGCCTAATCCATCCATATGCCCTTGCGGCGGGTTCCCCTTGGGCGCCCGGCGGATGGGCAGCCACAAAGGAGTCGCTGCCATGAACAGCAAGAAATCGATCGTCATCTTATTCTTTCTGCTGGCGCTTTTCATCGCCAACGGGTCCATCGCCCAGGCGAGTCTGGACCCTGTGTACGCCGTAAATGATCTGTTCACAGCCCTGAACGAGGGTGAGGTTGACCAGGCGCTGGACGTCTTCGTCGAGGACGCGGTTGCCCATGACTGCACCTGCGGCGAAACGTTCGAAGGAGCGAATGAGATCGCCGAATTGCTCAATACCATGGCCCACGACGGCCGTCACTTCGAGATCGTTTCCATGACCATGGATGGCGACCAGGTCACGGCCACAATCGATATCTCCGACAGGGGTCACACATGGGCGCAGGAGAGGATAGAAGCCGTCGTGGAGGACGGCAAAGTTCACACGCTCAATGTCATCTCGTTTGACATGCAGTTCGACCGCGTCTAGTCCCAGAAGACCAGCAGGCTGGTGCGGCATGGCGCTCTGCCGCACCACCAATTTTGAAGGCTCACGTACCGGCAGGCGATTGTATGTTAGAATGCAACTAACCATGGGGGACCCGGAACAGCTGCTGCTGCTAGGTCAATACGACGACGAACAGCTCGCACAGGCGCTTCTCGATCGCTATTACGCGCCGCTGCATTATCTCGCCTATTCCCTACTGGATGACACAGCGGCTGCTGAGGATATCGTTCAGGAAACGCTGCTTGTCGCCCTGGGCAAGATCGAACAGTTTCAGCCCGGCAGCAATCTAAAAGCGTGGCTCTGCCGAATCGCCATCTATCGCTGCCGCGACGTGATGCGCCGGCGCAAGATTCGTGATAAATGGCACGACGTCTGGTCCCATGTGACCACACTGAGTTCACCAGCGCCGCGCACGCCTGAGGAGCACACGGCGGACGGCGAGCTGCGGGGGGAGTTATGGCAGGCGGTGGACAACCTGGGAGCCAAGCACCGCCTGCCAATCATTCTCTTCTACATACATGGCTTTACCGCCCCGGAAATAGCTGAGATTCTCAATATCCGTGAAGGAACGGTCTATTCGAGGCTGCACTACGGCTGCCGAAAACTAGCGGGACTGTTCTCGAACAGCGATCTCTCATTGTGGGCTGAGGAACTGACAAATGAGTGAACTGTCCCATCAAGCCGCTTACCGGATGATCCATCAGAGCCAGCTCAATGAGGCGGAGCGCACGCGCTTGCGCGGCCACCTGCAAAAGTGCGAGGCATGCCGCCAGCATGCGAGCGCGGCCGGCATGCTGGCCCTGGCGTTCGCTTTGGAACCGCAAAGCCGGGTGCCATCCGCTCGATTCAGGGCCGCATTCATGGAGAGCGCCTCCCGGCGTTCCCGGAGGAGCCGCATCATGAAACCCGTTCACGCAGCAGGCGCACTGGCCGCCCTGGCCCTGATCGTGCTCGCCGGTTGGTTCATCTTCAGGGCCAACTCCCAGACCCTGACCCTGGACCCGCTGCCCGACCAGCCCCCTGCCCTCGCCACGCCTCAGGTTGTGGTCATCGCTGGCACGGCGGATGAGCAGCTGCTTGAGGCGGTCACTGAGCGGGACGCCGCCGCTGTCAGGCATCTCCTGGCGGACGGCGCAGACCCCAATACCATTGGCAGCGACGGCAGCAGCCTGCTGGCCTTGGCCGCACAGGATGACCAATTGGAAATCGTCAAACATCTGCTTGACGCAGGTGCGAACGTCAATGGCACCTTGCAAGTCGGCAGCGGAAGTTCGCCAGGTATAGATCAGCCGGCGCTGGTCGAAGCAGCTCTCCTTAACCACGCTGATATTGTGGAACTCCTGATCGCCTACGGCGCCGATGTGAACGAGACCGATGCCAACTATGGCCGGACCGCGCTCTTTGGCGCTGCCCGTTATAATCATCACGAGATCCTCCGCATCCTGCTGGCCAACGGCGCCGATCCCGAAATCAGCGCCACCGACATCGACGAGTACACGGCGCTTCACCTTGCTGCGCTAAGTGGCTCGACCGAGGCAGTTCAAGCTCTGCTGGAAGGCGGGGCGGACGCGGATTCGAAAACGAGCCTGGACTTGACGCCCTTGATGATCGCCATCAGAGCTAGGCGCGGGACGAATCAAACGGATATCGCTGTTCTTCTGCTGGAAAATGGCGCCAATCCGGATCAGCAGGACATGCTTGGTAACTCAGCGCTTCACTACGCTGTGTCAGAACGATCGACAGACATGATTCCCATTCTTGTCGCGCATGGTGCGTCAATAGACCTCCCTAACAAGGTAGGCGATACGCCGCTGCATATCGCTGCCCAGCAGAATATGGCGCCGGCAGTCTCAATTTTGCTCGAACAAGGGGCCTCAGCGGACATCGCCAATAACAGCGGCGAAACGGCCGTTGATCTCACCACAAGTGATACCATCAGAGAAACGCTGCTGGGAACTGCCGCAGGAGCCAATGCAGCTGACGAAACGCCCGCAGCCGCCGCGCCGCAAGAACGCTCCAACACCGTCATTATCCCGGCGCCCTCTCTATCCGGTTCGCTGCTGGGCATTGAAGAGAACATCGTCACCGTCTACTTACCTCCGTCCTATGATGCGTCGGAACAGCGCTACCCCGTCTTCTACGCCCTGCCTGGCGGATATGGCTTGGCAAGCTTGGAAGATTACTACTATGCGGTTGCTGGCGCAGCCAACCTGAAAATGAAGAGCGGTGAAGTGGCTGAAATGATAGTCGTTGTACCCAACCAATACAATCTCGCCAATTGGCCCACCTATTTCGGAGACTCTGCGCTGAATGGTGACTGGCCGTCATTTGTGGCGCGCGATCTGGTCGACTACATCGATGCCAACTACCGCACATTAGCCGCGCCCGCTTCGCGCGGTCTATTCGGCGAGACGGGCAGCGGTTCGGCCGCGCTGGATCTGGCGATGAATCACCCGGACATCTTCGGCGCACTCTATCTTCAGGAGCCGTTCCTCTTCGCGCCGGGTGCTTTTTCCGAGTCACGCTACGCCAGCACATCAGCCCAGCATGATATCTTGAATTTGCTGGATAGTCTGAACGCTCTTTCTCGCGAGGAAGCGCATCAGCTGCTGCTGCGAGCCGATCCACTGGACCTCATGACCTGGGAGGGTGAAGACACCATGAGTTATGGACTTGATCGCGCGGCCGATCCTGAGCTGCACCCCCCATACTTCGCCTACGCCTACGTCGATTCAGATGTACCGGCGGCTGAGGAAGTTTGGGCCCAATGGGAAGCAGGCTTCGGAAACATCGCCGCCAGGGTCGCCGCCGGCCAGGACGATCTACAGCGGCTTGGCGCCATTGCCATCAGTGAAGCAGAAGATGAATCGGCGAACCCATGGGCCACCGACGGACTGCGCCATCTCTCCGAAGAGCTCACCAGGGCCGGGGTTGCCCATGAAATGCAGAGCTTCGAAGGCACATCCTGGTTGTTTGCGGATCCATTCGGCGAACTTGTCCTGCCTTTCTTCGCTGAACATCTGGTCTCTGAGCCATAGCTGATCAGCCGGAAACCCGGCTTCTCTTCATTCCTGCCCGCCAGGGGTAAGCGGCCGGAAACCGGGTTTCCATTGGCCCACCCGGCCGTTCCACAAGCCAAGACCCCCCGCAGGCCGCTCCAATTGGTGCTACAATAGGGGTGATCTTATCCAATCGGCCGGTTGAGCAGCTCAATGCACGCCAGCCCAAGTTTAAGGAGTCTCATTTATGCCAGGAAGAAGAGGTGCTGCGCGAAGCACTGCCAGACGCACGGGACGACGTACGGCACGTCGTACGTCGAACCGCAGGAACCGCAGAAGAAGACGTAGAAGAAGACGGATAATCGTAGGCGGCGCGGTGCTCATTGGCGGCGGCGCTCTGGTCTACAAGCTCACCAAACAAGACGCACAACAGATCGAAGAGTATACGGGCGTTCCACCAGAGGAACTCGAAGACGACGATCTGCAGGCAGCGATGAAAGATTTGAATATTCAATCGCAGGATTTGACCGCAGAAGACAAAGCAGCCCTTGGCCAGGCAGACGCTGCCGAAAAGCAGGCGTCGGACCAGGCCGCTGCGGCCGCTGTTTCCGCCGCAGAATCTGCTCAGCAGGAGGATTATATCGAACAGCTAAAGCAGCTGGCGGCGCTCAGAGATGCCGGCATCCTCAGCGACGAAGAATTTGAAGCCAAGAAAAAACAGATACTCGGCCTGTAGATAGAACAGACGAAAAGCGCGCGCCGGATTCCTTTCGGATATGCGGTGCGCGCTTTCCTTGCTGGCGGCGGGGATGCCGCGTCCGCGAGGGGATGGTGCCGGTCTTCCGTTCTATGTGTCTTGTTCCTCGTTCTCTCTATTGAACTTCTTTTCGCCCGCCTCTACTGGGATCGCCAGATGATTCTCCGGCGGGGCCAGCGGGCAGGTGATAGCGCGCGTTGTAGGCGCAGGACGGATACTGTGCACTTACGTTGGCAAAAAACCATTCAGTTCGTATCGAGATTGAAGGGTAGCACCACATGAAACCGTGAAGGTGCTTTTCTGGGCGCATGCGGTCACAGAAGCAAAAAATTCGACCGATTTCCCGCACCGTTACCAAACAAACGTAAGCCAAAGATCGCGTTTCGCGCAGAAAATGAACCGGTTTCTGCGCATAAACGGCCTGCAGAATTGATCACGGCTTTCTGTGGACCTACCGATTGGGCTCATAGCAAATATATGGCCTTATTAGCTTAAGTATGGTTTTGAGGTATCGAGAAAGGTTTACGGAGAAAGATCACACTATTTTGAAGCAGGTGATAGCAGACGGCCGTATTGTGGCCCAGGAAGGGATTTAGGCATCAACCAACCTGCAGCCGTTTTCACTTTAACGCTGATCTGCCCGTTCCCATTGGTATTCAAATAACTGCTGATAATCTTCAATTGCCTGGAAGTCATTGGTACCAAGGCTGTACTCGGACAGACCTGTACCCCGACCATAGGCGCTGTAATGAAAATTCTGGCTGCCAACTATCAAGAATGTGTTATCAATCAGCGTAGTCTTGTAATGGACTGGTCCTTCAAAGAAACGCACCTCTACCTGATCTCGTATACCCCGTTTTTCAAGCTCCTGGATGAACACATCATAGGCAACGGCCGTTTCAATACCATTTAAGGGCAGCGGGTTCAGAATGAGGCGAATCAACGCCCCATTTTCGGCAGCCTGCATCAAGCCATCTAGATACTCGGTCGCTTCGCCAAAGTCGCACAACTCAAAAAGCAAATTCAGGTCGCATACCATCTCCATCGCAAACATGACGTGCATCGCATTAACTTGATCTTTGGCCGCCCTGAGACTATTTTCCACGATGCGGTCAGCTTCATTATGCTCCTTGGAGCGGTACATGGAAAAGACCGTGCTGTCGGCGCCAGGTAGATAATACTTCAACACTTCAGGGACATGATCGGCCACGGCCGTATCAATGTGACAGGTTGTCTGCCAGGCGACATCGGATGGATAAAAGTCTGAACAAGTATATCGGTCACTACCCGCCCACAAATCATCAAACATGCGATGGGAACTTTGCACGACAGGACCCGTCACCAAGAGACCCAGGTCTTGTTTGCCTTCACCTAATCCAGAGGGATGATCGACCGCGTAATGCTTGTACTCCATATTGAAGCCCGCAGTGAGAATAGTTTTGCCATCGACAATCATCACTTTCGTATGGCTGTGCGGCAGCGCCCCTTCGAAATCGGCAACCTCCACCCGCCAGCCGATGTCGGGGTCAACCATTTTGTCTACACCGGCGCTGCGCAAATCAGCCAATACAGAATAAGGCTGATCGCTAAACGACTCCAAATTGAGCTGCGGTGGATTGCCAGTCAGAATGCGTACAGTCAGCCCGCGCGGATATTGCTCCGGATTCGCTTTCAGCATTTCGTACAACGCGGCCACCGACGCAGCCACGACAGCACCCGGGCTGTCCCCAGTTTTGTCTTCGTTGTACCACATTGTCGTAAAGAGCATTTCGTATTCGGCCGTTTGGGCCAGTTCGGAAAAGGTGTCAAACCCACCATTAGGATTGGGGAGCTGATCGCTGTAGGCGGGATCAGGATTGGACATATGGACGAGTTGGTGGAACTGATTTTGGCAGTAGGGGATCAGGTCGTCAACAGGTCTGTATTCTGGGCGGCGAGCAGCCTCGTAAGCAATCTGACTGATGCCATCCAAAGAATAATCATCACAGTTGTAAGGCATGAAACTGGCATAGGCGATGTCGCCAGGGCCTGAAAGGGCAGTATTCCAAACCAGGTGAAGAGTGGCTTGCGTGGCAGCGATTGAAGGCTGTGTTGTCACAGCGGTGCGGATGATTATGGTCGGTTCAGACCACGTATCGCTTGTACGCGTGCTTTCATAGAGGAGGGATTGCGGTTGCTCACGGCCGTTGGTATCGACCACGTTTTCGCCAAACCAGATTACGTGTAGGGTTCCCTAACTGTCCTGGGCCACTTCGGGACGTGAACCACAGGAAAGAGTTGAAACTGTTTGCGACGTTTCTCCGCTTGCGTAGCGCACCTCATTCTCGTTACCGCACCAGGCCAGATGGACAGCATCTTTTTCATCCACAAAGATATTCGGCCAGCGGCCGTCGCCCACTACGGATGAGGGGCTTGCCCACTGGCCGTTAGCATAAGCTATCACCTGGATGGCTCCAGCCGCTTCTTCTCCGGCAACGTAAGTGAGGGCATAACGGCCGCTGCTGCCACCGTCTAGTTGGGGCTGCGTGGCCACACCCGATACACCAAGTGGCACACAGTCCACGGAACTGGATGAAGTTTGACTTACAGCAGGCCATGACCGGTATAGGATCTGCCCATCATCCGCTTGCCAGGCGGCCAAAAGATTGTCGGCGTCATCTATTGCCAGCGTGGGGGCCGTGTGGTTTGTAACGTTCGGCGAACAGGTCGGCGTTTCAGAAATATCCGCCGGCGTTGTACAGCTATTGCCTGCGCATTGACTATAGCGAATCTTCCTGGCTTCTTCCCAGATGATGTGGCTTCCGCCGCTGCTGTCGATGGTAATCTGAGGATTGACGGCTGCTTCGCTGCCGTTGGAGATGTTGACAGGCGTTTGCCAGACGACGCGCTCGCCATCCCATTCTCCTGGTAGCCAGTAAATATCAGAGCCGCTCCCACCATCTTGAGACCAGACCTGGGCCATTCGACCCACCGCATTTGCGGCGAGCGCCGCTTCCTGGGGTATGCCGCTGAAGGTCACATTTTCAGACAGGTTTGAGCTCGTTGACCAATGGGTGCCCGTTGTCGACGAATCAAAAACAGAATCTAGATTGGCGTCGTTCGGTGTTAACATTTCCGCGGCGGCGGCAAGAATTGGGCTCAGCGCCGCCACAAAAAAAAGGACAATTGCCCCAACAATGGCCCATTGCCACCATTTTGTTACTTTAGGCGTATACGTTTTTTCAGACAGGTAGCTGAAAACAAATCCCAGTGCAGCGCCGCCAACCAGGCCAAAAACGAGAAATGCGGCGATAAGCCATAGGCGATTTCCCGACTGCAGATTGGCGGTATCAATGGTAAGTAAATAGCGATGCAAACCTTCGCCTAGACCAAAACCACCAATGCCAAATCCAACCAGGCTGGCCATGGCCACATACCAGACGCCGTGTTTTCTTACCAGGAGCACTCCCAACAAAAGACCAAACAGCCCGCCAAATACAGCGCCAACAAATGCGAAAACAAAGGCAAATTTGCTGCTGTCCAAATCGTAGCGGGCGTAGAAAGCGAGTAAGAAAAGGGTCAAGATCGCTACGAAAATCACGATGCTGAAGACCAGCCCCATCGCCAGACCACTGCGCCACGCTTTGCCCCAGTGGCTCTTTTGTCTAGCGGGAGGTAAAGAGAGGGACAGTCCCCCTATAGCGCCCCCAATACCGGATCCTATCGCTTCGAAAAACACAGCGATGCCGACGCCGATAATCAAAAAACCCGGCGGTATTCTAATACCGAGCCTGGCAAAATCGGCCCCGGCATACAGCAGTCCTGTGATGATGATGCCCACCGCCAAACCTAGACCATAAGCCAGGCTGCTTCTAAGGGCATTAGGTAGATGTGACTTTAGAATAGTCATATATCGTTAAACAAATACATTGGGCGACCTTCTGGCCAATTAAATCACGGCCAAAAGGTCGCCCAACGTCCAGCCGTGCGGCCGGCTACGACATGCGATGAGGGCCGCCCCTACTACTTTACCATGGCTTTGCAGTGAGCAAAACCGGAGTTGAAGAACGGCCGTTTGCGACGGTTATAAACCCAATACTTTTTTCTTTTGCGCTTCAAACTCCTCTTCGGTGAGGATGCCCTGATCACGCAGCTGACCTAGCTGCTGCAGCTGTGCGATCGTATCCGATCCGCCGACAGCAACAGTCGTTTCAGTATCGGACGCAGGTGGGGGATCGATGGTCCCAATTTGGTCTTCCTGACGCTTGTCATGGATTTTCTTACCCGCATAGTAAGCAGTTCCCCCAACTACGGCCGCTTTCAAAACTTTCGGCCCTCCATCCTCCGCTGCAGATTGTCTTACTTTCTGTTTTGCTGTTGATTTCACTCTCGACTTCGCCTTACGCTTCGCCCGATCCTTAAGCATTTTCAGCCTCCATCTGGTCCATTTCTACGACAAGTTCCGCATGTGTTTGCGGGCTGATGTAAGCGCTGTCTAGCACAGAGCCGCCGCCGGCGTGAACTGCATTTCGTAGTTCAACACCCCAGAGGTGTTCGAGCAGCAAGACCGCACCAGTCGCATTCGGTGGCAAATGTTCAGCAGCGATCTCGATATCTTTATGCGTAAGCAGCCCGAGGGTGTCGCCAATCAAGGGTGTAAATAACGACTCATCTTCATCCGCTAACTCGCTGACCTCTACCACGGTTAATTGATTAGCTTCATCTTTCATAATGAAGACTAAATCAACCACCCTGACGCAGCCCTGCTGTCGGATTATTAGCAGCTTGGGCAGAATTTCACTTATGAAACGGTCGTCATCAAATTGAAACAGTACATACTCTAATGGTCCGTGCATAATGGTATTTTCCTTATCTTGACAAAATTTCCTGGAAACTATGGCTGCGTAAAAGCATCCTAATCCTCAACCGAATTACGAATGTCCAATTCAATTGTGCCTTTAATTTTCTTAGACATTTGTCTAGCTCCTTTCCAGAGTTGGCAGCTAAGACAAAGCCGGCGGGTTTGCTGAGCCAACCAAAGCTGGCTAAGCATTCCTTTTAACCGTGTGGAATGAATTACCCTGGCCGGCCAAAGTTGGCGACATTGCACTCGCTGTTGAAGAGGTCAAACGATTCCGCCGCAGCCGCGGCCATTTCGCGTCTTGACATACCTTCAGTCGCGTTACGGATAGACTGTTCAAGTTCGTCCGCCGCTTCTTCTAACTCGTCCGCGGACTGCTCTGTCGTCGCGCCGGCTTTGAAATCAGCCATTGCCTGCTGCATATCGACCATCGCTTGCTGCACACCTGGATCAGCGGCAGCTTCTTCAGGTGAATCAAATTGGGATAACTCTTGTCCAAGTTCGCTCAGCCTCGTCCCGAAATCACCTAACTTGGCGCAGGAATCGGCCGTTTCTTCGTCAACCTGCTCGCCACTTTGGCAAGCCGTCAGCAGCAATAGGGACAGTACAAAAAGCGAGATTATCAAAATTGTCTTTTTCATTTTCATTTCCTTTCTTAAACTCATCATTGAAATCTGATATTGTTTGGTGCCTTGTTAATGCCTACCCCGGCTCACCAAGGTTGGCGACATTGCACTCACTGTTGAATAGATCCAACGTTCCGGCCATGGATGCTATGAGATCCCATTTGAAATCGATTTGAGACGCGGCAAGTTCTTCGCCGTCAACCAATTGGCCGATTTTCGTGCAGCAAGGCATCCAGGTTGAGATTTACCCCGTTCACCTTGTCCTCGCCCAGTACGGCGGCGGCCTGCATATTTTCCTTGGCCTTCTCAACCAGGGCGCTGCGTTCATTTGCCTCTTCTGTCGTTGAGGCGTCGTCAAGCTCGCCAAATCCAGCCAGCGCTTCCGAGAGTTCGCCCACGGCTGCGCAGGCGTCGGCCGTTTCCTGATCAGTCTCGCTTGATGACGAACAGCCGGTTGCCAATACCACTAGGACTAGAAGCACACTTAAAATCAGAATTTTCTTCACAATCTTTTTTTCTCCATAAAATCAAATAACAGATCAGATCAAACTTTTGATCTTAATATGATATGATTCAGAACGCTTCGGGTTTTATCTCTAGCTAATCGATCTTCCGGCCCGATTAACGAATTTGACTCTTGGGCTATTTACCGTTAGCAGAGCGTTCAATCACCGCAGCCAAAACGCATTACTTTCGGCAGAATCGATGGTGCAGGATGCGTCGCCATAAGTTTCCTCATCGTCAAAAGTGACCGTGGCTATCGGAGTTTGGGTAATGTCGTTAACCAGCAACCAATATCTTGAAATCGGCGACGCCGTCAACATTGGTCTCTACTGTTTGGGTTATTCCCTCAAAATCCGGAATCCAATCCAGCCTTGAGATCAACATCTGGAAGCAGATAACCGTTGTAGGATGCGTTAGCGGCGAATTTGAATTCGACAGCAACATTAGATTCATGAACTGACAACGTAATTGTCATCACATACCGGGAGGGAAGTCAGGTCGAAACTGCCGGCGCGGGGGTGGTGTAGGGGTTGGTGGAACTGCAGTTCGATGAGAAATCTACCGTGCAGGTAGCATTGCCATATGTCGCCTGGTCATTGAAAGTAACAGTTGCTACCGGTGACTGCGCAATGCTGCCGACAAGGACGGTAATCATGAAAGTCAGCCACCCCGAAGAAATTTGTACGTTTCTACTTTGCCGGTGGCTATCTGCGAATCCCGTATCCAATGTCCCCTCTGAGGTCCACATTCTCGAACGGTTCACCGTTCTCATAATGCTGTTGCACGAATCTGAAATGGCATTCCTCATCGACGATGTTTATGTTCGTACTCCTGGTCGCAGGTCAAGCGTATAGGTTGTTAGGTTCGGAGGTTGCCGTTGATGTCTCTGTTGGTGGTATGGGTGTTTCCGTTGGCCCCTCTGGCGTAGCCGTAGGAGCAGACGGTGTCTCTGTCGGCGGTGGTGGCTCATCCCCCGTATCAAATATTGCTGGCAGGAAGACGATAGCTTCATCGCCGGGCGGTGGCGTTTCCGTAGTTTCCTTAGTGCTTGTCGGTGTTGCTGTAGGCTCCTCTTCTTCACATGGTGTAAACCAGTAGGCTATACTTTCCTCGGCGACCAGGCGATGGTCTTGAGATGTAATGGGAACAATATAATCTTCCTTGAAAGACCATGCCCTCTTGGATCAACTCGACAAGGTTGCCACCCAGGAAAAAACCATTGCGTATCCCGTTCACGTCATCATCAATACCTACATACTCAACCGTGCAGTTTTCATAAGCCGTGCCCAGGCTTTGCAACGGTATTATTAATCGCGGTTGGAGCCTCTTTTGTGCCGCGCACGGCCCATACCCGTTCTCCTTCAGCCGCTTCATAGGTCGGTCCATGCTACAAAATCGTATTGTTCCGGACCTCTCTTAACTATGAAATCATCCATGGTCGTCTGATACGTTTCGGCACCTTTACCGAGAAATTCAACTTCAGGCAATGCATCGACACCACTTGGTTCGCCCATGACCGAACCAGCTGCTAGCAATCCAATGAGGGCAATGATGGCCAATAAAGCAGCTACAGATCCATATTTTTTCATGTTAATCTCCTATAATTATGGGCGTGCAATAGTTCTCCTATCTGACGGCAGGCCTCCTGCTTCCACACCCTATTCGTTGCTCCACGGACTATTGTTTCCAAAAACGAATGCGGCCGCGCGACTATAAACTTTACCATCAGTAACTACAAAAGGTCAACAATGCTGTGTGCGTCACAATTAAATGTGACACACACTGCGTAGCCGCATCGATATCCATTTTACTCAGCATTCTTTACTAATTGGTTCGTCCGAGTCACCTTTATAGGTTTTCGTCAATTCCCTCTACTGGCATGTCAGGCCAGGCAACTTCAAGCGCATGGGCCATACCTCGACCCAGCCACCCCTGCTCTGTACCCGGTGCCGGATTCAGAATCCTCATCTTTCTCGGTTCTGTTTCAGGACCAGGATAGTAAATCTACGTCCACGAGTACAGTCTCTGCTCCGATTTCATGATTGTTGATCCAGCCGCTGTTTAGCCAACCATCAAGCGCATACCAGGATGCTATTACATCACCCCCCGGCTCTTGAAAGATGTAAAGACCGCGGACGGCTAAGTTACCACTCACCTCAATATTTATACGAACGGCCGTGCCGATGGATTTTCCGGATCAGATCCGCTTCCGCGAAGCGAAGCGCCTTCTGTATCAGGGCCGATTATTTCACTCTCTGACCCGTCTTCGCTTTCACCGCCTCCACCAGGTTCTGGTTCATGTTCACCAGGTCCACCTGGCTCTATTTCCGGTTCAACTTCCAGAGCTGGTCCTGCACCAACAGATCCAACTACCAGCAAAACTAAAAGAGCAATTGTGCCGATTAGGACAGGTGCATTCAGTAGCTTCTTCATACCAATCTCCTTTTGCAAGCGTTGTGAAGCCTCCATACACCGCCGGCATAATCGCCGGCAAGTTGCCTGATCATAACTGCGTCCACCGCCGGTTAACAATCCCCTTCGGCGGACGCAGTCGTCCACGTTTCTCAGCCGTCCAGCTGACAGATAATGATGTCTGCGGAACGCTACAGCTCGGAATCAACACTTTCTGCCTCTACATCATCAAACCCTTCTACGGGCATGATCCGGCCAGGCAACTTCAAGCGCATGGGCCATACCTCGACCCAGCCACCCCTGCTCTGTACCCGGTGCCGGATTCAAAATCCTCATCTTTGTCGGTTCTGTTTCAGGACCGGGATAGTAAAGCACGTCCACGAGTACAGTCTCTGCTCCGATTTCTAGATCGTTGATCCAGCCGCTGTCCAACCAGCCGTCAAGTGCATACCAGGATCCTACCTCTGCGCCACCGGCAACTTGAATGCTGTAGTGCCCGCGTTTGGCGGCGTGACCTGGAGCAAGTTCAAAATCTATCCGTGCGGCCGTGCCTGACGGGCCTGCTTCGGCAGGTGCTTCAGCCGCTTCTGCTTCCCCTGCCCCAGGTTCCGGCTCAACTTCACCAGGTCCACCGATTTCCGGTTCCGGCTCTATTTCACCTGGAATACCTTCCTGGGCCAGTACTGATCCAACGACCAGCAAGGCAATGAGGACTACAACTGCGAACAAAGTAACCATTTTTTTCATGACAATCTCCTTGATTTTTCTAAACTGGAAGGTGCTTATGCCCTTCTGCTAACATCAACAAAACCGCTGATTCTTCGAATCAACCGAATTAAAAAATTGGCCTAATTAGAAGGATCCACTGTGTTCTCCTTCAGCGAACGAACCGTCTCCAGCAAATCGCTCGGCGGTGCGTTTTTGACTATGAAAGCATCTGCGCCGGCTGTCAGTGCCGGCTCCCTGTCGTCAGGGTTTACAGAAAGAACGACCGTTTTAGGTGGCGCTTCAAGCTCACGAACAGCCTGGAGCAGGTCGCCAGTGGGCGCCCCTGGAAGATACCAATCTACAATCAGGACATCTGCCCGAACGGCCTCCACCTGTACGACCAGTCCTTCTGCCTCAATAGCCATACCAACGACGTATATGCCGGCATCCTGATGCAGGAGCATCTGCAGTCCCAGCCGCAGATCCTCGTTCGATTCAGCAACAAATATCTTCATACTAATCTGCTCTGACCTTTGTCGGGCGGAGGGTGCCAAGGGGCGGCCAAAATAACAAAACAAGCCGCCCCATTCTGTTCAACCTGGTAGAGACCCGGCGACGCCACAAGGTTTGGAAAGGGTAACTTTGTGAATTGCGAACCATATCTATAGTCTAGGTTGGTACGGCCGTCAGCACATCGCTATTCCGGGTCATGGCCGGCTAGTAAGTTCGGGCTAGTACCAATGGGGGGATTCAGTCATACCCCCGCTGCCAAGGCATGCTTAGGAAATTGTTTTATTTAGTTGTAGAAAATCTGGGGATGATTTCGACTAGGATGGCGAATCGGGGACCAGCTGCAGTTCTACGGCCAGGGCCGCGGCCTGCGCCCGGTTGGCAGCCTGCAGTTTTGACATACAGGCGCTGACGTGATTTTTGACCGTCTCCGGGCTAATCTTCAGCCGCAGGGCGATTTCCTGGTTGCTCAAACCATCAACAAGCAGGGCCAGCACCTGCAGCTCGCGCTTGGTTAAGTCTTGCCCCAACCTGGGGGAGTTCGCCTGGGTTTTCATCAGAGCGGCGGTTGCTTCTGGCGCCAGGATCGTCTGCCCGTTGTGTGCCGCTCGAATCGCATCGGCCAGGGCGTCGATTTCGGTATGCTTGGTCAAGAATCCTACCGCACCTGCTTCAAGGGCATCACGCACCACATGCCCCTGCGGAAAGGTGGTCAGGATGACGACCTTCACGTCCGGGAACTGCGTCAGTACCGCGCGGGTGGTTTCCAGGCCATCCATTTGGGGCATAACCATGTCCATCAGGATCAAATCGGGAACGAGCTCCTGGAGCTGCTCCAATAACTCCCGTCCACCCGATGCTTCGCCCAGCAGTTCGATGTCGTCAAATATGGACAACATATCCCTTAACCCGCTGCGCACGACGGGATGGTCATCGACGACCATAACTTTGATTGGTGTCTGCTCATGCATGTTCATTTTCGTTCCCCGCTGCCGACCAGGACACATTTACTTGTGTCCCGCCGCCGAGTTCACTGATAATCTCAATAGGTGCATCAATTTTCTGGGCGCGCTCGCGCATAATGTTAATGCCAAAATGGCTGGCGGGAACTGCCAGTGGATCAAAACCTTTCCCATTATCTTTAATAGACAACTTTACACCGTCTGACTCGCAGTTTAGGTCAAGGACAACTTCACTTGCCATGGCATGTCTGCTGATATTGTTAACGGCTTCCTGGGCAATGCGATAGAGGTTGATAGCGACATCCTCCGGGAGTGAACAGCTGCCTCCGACATTCAAAGAGACAGTCGCTCTGGTGCGGGCACGCGCGCTCTCGACCAGTAAGTTTAACAGCTCAGGCAGGTTGCCTTCCTTGAGCCTGTCGGGACGCAGTTCGAGCAAGAGTGTGCGCATCTCAGCCAGCGCTCCGTTGATTAACAGTGCCAACTGCTCGAAATTACGTTTACCAATCGCAGGATCTTTGTCTACCATGCGCGGTGAAGCCTGGGCGAGCACACTGGCTGAAAAGAGTGTTTGGGTGACGGAGTCATGCAGTTCACGCGCCAGCCGTTCACGTTCCTCAAGGGTGGCGGCTTGCTGTTCGACCGTTATCTCTTCGGTCACATCCTCGATCATGGTTAACAACACTTCATTGCCTTCAAGGACGAGCTGGCTCATATTCACGCTGCCGTAGAAATCAGTGCCGTCAGAGCGGAGGAGCTGCACACCAAAGTCTTGCACAGACCCAGAAGCCTGCAGATCAGCCACGATTGTATTGCGGTCGGTCGGGTCAGCATAGAAATCGCTGACGCCTTGCTTAAGTATTTCCTCTTGCGAAATACGCAGCAAATCTAGCATGGCATTGTT
This sequence comes from uncultured Chloroflexia bacterium, assembly GCA_963767495.1. Classification (GTDB taxonomy): domain Bacteria; phylum Chloroflexota; class Anaerolineae; order Promineifilales; family Promineifilaceae; genus JAACFF01. The sequence continues at coordinate 2,873,680 of CAVYDY010000001.1, read as the reverse complement.
GACAGTCAGAATTTGACCGCCATAGGTAGTCAGGGCAATGCCTAAAGGTGAATTTTCAAATAGCAAGCGTATCTGTGCTTCCAATTCGCGGCTCCGGGCTTCAACGGAACTCAGCCGCCAGCGGTAGCCGCCCACCAGCAAGCCAATCACCAATAAACCCAACCCAATTCGGAACCAGGTAGTTTGCCACCAGGGCGGGGTGATGGTTAAGGCAATCGAGGCTCCTTCTTCATTCCAGATGCCATCATTATTGGAGGCGATCACGCGAAAGACATAGTCGCCAGGATCCAGATTGGTGTAGGTTGCAAAGCGCCGGGTGCTGTCCACCTCGTTCCACTCGTCTTCAAAACCTTCCATCATGAATCTGTACCGGCTTTTCTCGGCACCCCGAAAATTTAGAACCGCAAATTCGAAAGTGAGCACCCGGTCAAGGTAGGAAAGTAGTAGTTCATCTGTCGCGAGAATAGATTCTTGGAGTGTCGAGTCTGGGCCAATGGGTACTGGCTTGTTTGCCAGTTGAAAATCCGTAATTGCCACCGGAGGTAGGTGTGGATTGTCAAAAATCTGATCCGGATAAAAAGCATTGAACCCGTTTGATCCGCCAAAAAACATTTCGCCGCTTGGGCTTCTTGAATAGGACGAAAAATTCAGAAAAGTATTGCTTTGTAGTCCATCGCTTTGGTCAAAATTTCTGATGCTTTCTGTCTTGGGATCGAGTTGTGATAGGCCGTTTGCAGTACTCAGCCATAGCCTTCCCTGCTTATCCTCCAGGATCCCCCAAATAAGGTCACTTGGTAGACCATCACCAGTTGTGTAGTGAGTAATATGTTCATTCTGGCTGTCAAGTTTGTCGATCCCACCAAGAGTTCCAATCCAAAGGGCACCTGCTTGATCCTCGAGCATGGCTGTCACGGAGTCGTGACCCAAGCTTTGTGGATCGTTAGGGTCATGCAGATAACGGGTGAATGTCTTGGTCTCACGATCGAATTTGTTCAAACCGCCAAAAGTGCCGATCCAGAGTTCACTTGCCCGGTCTTCAAGAACGGTGATTACCTGGTTGTTGCTCAATGTCTGCGGATCGGATGGATCGTGCTGGTAGCGGGTAAATTGTCCTGAATCACGATCGAAAGCATTCAATCCACCGCCCCAGGTGCTGATCCAGAGCGTGCCATCAATGTCTTCAGTGATTCCCATGATGGAACCTTTGCTTATGCTTTGGGGATCGTCGGCATCATGCGTGAAGTGAGTAAAGGTTTCTGTCTGTGGATCAAACCGATTTAAGCCCGGCTGAGATGTCCCAACCCAAACATTGCCCGCACTATCCTCATAGATAGCCCGCACTGTATCATCGCTTAGACTATTTGAGTTGTCCGGATCATGTCGATAGTGGCGGAATTCCTCTGTTGAGCGATCGAATTTATTGAGTCCCCCACCGCTGGTGCCGACCCAAACGGCGCCCGACTGGCCAGCATGCAGGGCACGGACAACATTATTGCTCAGCGTATTCGGGAGATGCGAGATGGCACGATAGTGATGGAATGGCTTTCTTCCCCCATCAAAAATACTGATACCTCCATCTGATGCTACCCAGAACATTCCTTGTTCGTCCTCATAGACATCGAAGACGGTATCGGCACCCAGACTGTATGGATCTCCGGAGTCATGTCTGAAGTGAGAAAAGGTCTCTGTTTCCCGATCGAATCGATTCAGTCCGCCCCCCCAAGTACTTATCCATAGTCTGCCTGCACTGTCTTCAAATACTCCCGTTACAGTATTATTACTTAGCGATTGCGGGTCGGAACTATCATGTAGATAGTGGGTGAACGTGGTTCGATCACGATCAAATTTATTTAGGCCCCCGGGCGTGCTAAGCCATAGGATGCCGAACTGATCCTCGAAGATTTCTCTAACTGTGTTGTGACTCAGACTAGAAGGATCATCGGCATTATGCTGGAAGCGAACGAATTGTTCTGTTTGCGGATTGAAACGATTGAAGCCATTTTCCGTGCCCACCCAAAGCACACCATCGCTGTCTTCAAGAATCGACCAGACAAGATTATGGCTCAGGCTCTGCGGATCGTCAGGATCATGCTGATAATAAGTGAATTCCCCGCTGTCACGATCGAGTTTGTTGAGCCCGGCGGCTGTTCCAACCCAGATCGTCCCCTCACGATCCTCGTAAACGGAACGGATTTGATCGCTAGACAGGCTACGGGGATTATCAGGTTCGTGCTGGTAGCGGACGAACGCGTCCTGTTCAGGGTCATACCAGTTCAGGCCACCACCATAGGTGCCAAGCCAAAGGTCACCGCTCGGGCCGATAACCATCGCGCGGACGGCGTTATGACTCAAACTTTTGGAGTCATCCGAGTCGTGGAGATATATCTTAACCCTGGAGCCATCATAGCGGCTCAGTCCATTCGATGTGGCAATCCACATAAAACCATGGCTATCCCGAGAAATATGATAGGTTTGATCACCGGAGAGCCCATCTTCAGTAGTAAGCCGAGCGAATCTGAGATACTGGCTGTTTAGGAGATCCCCTGGGTGCTGTTCCGGATCAGCATTTAGAGGGGTTGTTGCAGGGGTAGCTGTTGGTTGCGGCGGTGAATCGCTTGAGGCTGACGGTGTTGCATCGCCACAAGCAGTCAATGTAGCGATAAGAATTATCATAAGTGTAATGATTAGCTTTTTCACAATCCATTCTCACATTTATAGTGATAAAAGCTCATCCTTATATTCTTATCACCAGGTATATCAACTGCATCAAAAAAGCTTCAACTGCTATATGGTTCGCACTGACTCGAATATCGGCATATTTACTACCCACTTACCTCTGCCAATTAGATTAGCCAGGCAGTACCAGGGATTAATTGGACCAACTGGGAGGAAGGGTTTTCCAAAATTGCCCGTTGATCATACAGCTTCGATTACAGTGAAAACCTATTCGCAATAATTATGCTGGTATTAAGGTCACAACACAAGTGATGATCGTCACTAACTCAAAGGGTTAACAACCACCACCCATTCTCTTGTTTTCGATCTCAGAGGGCACAGGCACTCAACCAGTTTTCGAAAACGAATTCAGTTAATGCCTTGATATGGGCTTCTCCAAACGTTTCAGATGTTTTGAGGCGAATCAATCCGAGTCGTTTCGTTCCCCAAGAAACGAATAAAGCGTTGATCTTGAGACCCCCATCATCTCACAGATTTCTTTGATGGTGTATTTCTTTTGGCCAGCAGAATTGGTGTCGTCGTAAAGCTGATATAGTCGCTGGACTTGTTCTTCATTTAGCGACCGGCGCCGCCCGCCTTTCTTTCCCCTTGCCCTGGCGGCTGCGAGTCCGGCTTTGGTTCTTTCGCGAATGAGGTTGCGTTCGAATTCTGCCAGGGCGCCGAAGATGTGGAAGACCAGTATGCCGCCGGGTGATGTGGTGTCCACCGGATCTTGCAGGCTTTTGAAACCTATCTTCCGCTCCTCGAGATTGTTGACCAATTCGATAAGATCCTTGAGTGAACGGCCGAGGCGGTCCAACCGCCAAACAACCAGAACATCTTCACCATCGCGCAGATAGTCCAGTGCTTCCTTGAGTCCCGGTCGCTCCGACTTTGCGCCGCTGACCTTGTCATAGAAGATTCGCTCGCAGCCTGCTTCCTTCAGAGCATCTTCTTGCAGAGCGAGGTTTTGTTCATCAGTGCTGACACGCGCGTAGCCAATGTTCATGTTGCGATTATACAGTCCGGAAACTCATCGAATCAAGTGCAATTCGGACTTTGATTTCCGTACCGGGTTTCTGGACGGGTTTTGGGCGCTTTTTGGCCGATTTTTACGGGGTGGGGTCGGTGTCCGGAAAAGGGAGGACGCCAATCCCAGCAATTGAGGATATCCCCCTTTCCAGAAACTGATACGAGTCCAAAAAAACCTCCTTTTCAACGTACTCTCTTCAGCTACTTGCACAGCGCATATCTGGACCTGAAACTAGTAATTCAAGCGGGTCAATTTAGTCAAAGTACAGAAAACTATTCGTGGAGCCGGTAATCTATACCCATCACCGAAAGTGATTTACTTAAATTTCTTCTCACCAGCGCGGATGGGGACAGCGAGCCAGTTTTCGCGAGGCGGAAGTGGGCAACTATATGATGAGGAATACGCGCAGGACGGGTTGTAGGCGAAGTTGAAATCGAGCAAGACCGCTCCCCACTCCGCGCCTAAGTCGGCTCCCTTGATGGTGTCGTAGAGATAACGGCCGCCGCCATAGGTCTCCTGACCGCTGCTGGCATCTTTGAAGGGCAGAAAAAGCCCGCCGCCGTAGCCCGCAATCCAGAAGAGGCTGAGCTGCAGCGGCTGGTCGGCCAGCCTGAAATGCAGCGTTGCCACTCTTTGGTATTCAAGGACGCCGTCTTCTCCCAAGTCTACACGAAACAGCTTTGGCTCAACATCATAATTGGTGCGCCCGAAAACGCGCAGATTGGGATCATACGCGTAGTAGGGCAGCCCCTTGAAACCCAATCGCTGCTTCGCCGAAAGCGGCGTCTGCGTGTGTTCCTTGAACAGGGCGTTACGGCCGTCTATGAACTCCGACCAGGCCAGCACATGATGATCTGATTCGCGCACTGCCGCGTACATCTCAGCGACCGTTCGCCGCCACGTCGCGAGAGAAATGGAATCGGATGATGATCTCATAACCTGATGCCTTTCTTGATTTTCCCCGTCACCTACGACGCCGGTGTCAGACAGTTTCGGCGTCGCTGCTCGCCACTTTCAGCTTCTCTTCTTTGCGCATCGCCAGGGCATCGCCAAATAATATGATGCCGCCGAGCAGCGCCCAGCCGACGGCAACATAGTTGATCAGGGTCGTTTCCCGCCAGGGCAAGAGCAAAAGAGTCAGGCCGAGAATTACTTCAAAGACCCCCAGAATAGTGCCGCTGCGCGTCTGCGCCCTTATTGCGAACTTCGTAACCTGCAAATGCCCCGTCATATGTAGAACTCCTGTCAGCATTGCCACCGAGCCCAACATGATATCCAGCACGTTCTCGGGGAGCAGGCGTCCGGTGTAAAAGCGGCTGACCACCAGCAGCCCGGCAACCGCTCCCAAGATACCGATTAGCAGCGTAAGCGCGCGCGATCGCTCATTACTGAGCCCCCAACGAATACTCATCAATGAGCCGGCAATCCAGAAAAACCCGATGAAGTTACCCAACAATGGTCGTGCCTTGTCAGGGTAAAACAAGATCGCCGTGCCCAATGCGATCGCAGCGAAGCTGCGGCCTAAAGTCAACCAGTATGCCATCCTCTCTCCTTCCTCACGCCTTCGGCGGCTCGCTCTTCCCGGCGCTGAGCCGCCCGCCCAGCGCATGCGTATTCTACGCCAAACCAATGGGGGACAAAAAAGAGCGTTACCGGCGGCTGCCGGTAACGCCCGCTTCAGTTCAATTAGCAGAACAGACTACGCGTCCAGTTCGTCCAATTCTTTGTCCAGTTCTTCTATTTCATCCATCTCTTCGGCAATCTCTTCCAGCGTGTCCAGCGTATCCGCCGCGCCGAGTTCGGCCGCGCCAACGGCAACGTCCCCGATGCCTTCTGCTGCCCAATCTTTCGCCGCTTCACGCATACCCTCGGCAGCGGCCGCTTCGACGAGTCCCTGTGCGGTCAATTCCAAACCCGCTTCCTCTAGTTCCATGCTGCGCACCGCCATCGCATCGGATACGGCCAGCCGCGCCAGCCCTTCTGCCATCTCATTGACACCAAGATCGGCGACATCCTTGCCCGTCGCGCCCACAGCGGAAGACAATGCACGCGCAGCAGCCGACTGGAACATGGAACCGACGGCCAACTCGTGCAGTTCCGCGCTCTTTTCTTCAAGGAAGTTGGAAAGAACCGGCATCTCCAGATCAGCGACAATCGTGGAAACGACGTCAAGCTGGCCAGAGATCGCTCCGAGGACCATGGCATCAGCCATATCTTCTTCGCCCAGCGCACCAAGCAGCGCACTCTGCACTTCCAGGTCATCGGAAGCGGCGAGTATGGCGGCGCCTTCAGCCAGGTCCATCACGCCGGCATCGCCGACGGCATCGCTCAATGCTGCCGCGCGCGCTGCGACCAATTCGGCGTCAACGCCACGGGTTATGTCGCTGGCGGCGGCTGCTGCCATGAGTTGACTCGCATCACCCAGATTCTCCGCATAAGCGATCTCTTCCAACCCGGCTCCTACATCGTCCAATCCTTGCAGCGCCGCGTCTACAGCAGCCTCTTCAAGTGCATTTTCCAGTTCTTCGTTTTCGTTTGCCATTGATTTCCTCCAACAAGCAATAATGGGATTATTTGTGCGAACGAGCAGCCCGCGACAATAAATAGTCTGTTCTCATCTTAATCGCTGCCCAGCGACTGGCCAAAGGCCTCTAATAAAGTCTCTACTCAACCGGCGTCTCGACCCCTTTGGCTTCAGCATACAGTTCAGACTGGTCGTCCATCAGCTGAATTTCTTTATCTGACTTCTTAGCCTTGCTCGTCGCCCAAGTCCGGAGGCCAACAAACAAAGAAAGCGCGGCAATGGGCAGAGCGATTCCGATGCCGTAGCGCATCAGTTCGTCTGCGGACTGTACAAAAACGACACCCATGAACTGCACAGCCAGCACAACCACGGTCACCCCGATCAGGTTGGTTTCCAACTCCTCAGAGCTGTCAATCTGCAGCCAGGATGGGAAAGAAATCTCAGCTATGAACAGCTGGTAGAACCCAACAGCCGTAATGAAGAGAACTGTGCCGATCAGGAAGCGGTGTACGTATTCAACGATCTCAACTTCAATCGGCAGTCCATCGTGCCCACTTTCCGTCCCCTGAAGCACACTGAGAATCGCCTCGAAAACGGTTTGGATGAGACCAATACCCCCGAAAACAAAAAGTCCAGCGGCGGCCAACAACAGGCCGATAATGGGAATCAGAATCAAGTAGCGGGTGTATCCAATCACTCGCGGCATCATGAAAACTCCTTAGGTGCGGCAGGCATTAAGAATCGCGAACACGGTGCTCACTAGTGCCAACTCACAGACGACTGTAATCATAACCCAGTTTGGCGATATTTGCCCATCAGAATGCCGCGCGCTGCCATGATAGATTGGGCACAGATTCTTGCTGCCGGACTAGATCCCCTCCTGGGCGACAACACGGCCGTCAGCGATCGCCTGTTTCAATGCTGCATGATCCTTCACGGTCTGGTCTGCATAGGCCATCGCGAAATCAGCTAGCGCCTGATTGAACACATCATTCTTGCCCATATAGCCGCTGATCACCGCCGCATCGCCGGTGCGTGCGTGAGCGCGGGCAAGGCAGAGCGCGCAGATGGCCGTGTAGGCCCGTAGGCCTGATTCGTCCATGCCGGCGACTTCGAAAGAACCCTTCATATCCTTCAGCTGCCGCCAATAGTAGTCAATGCCGCTATCTTCTGCCTGGTGCCAACCAAGAAAGGGGTCGCTGGTCGCCTGCATCAACGTCTGGCCGAACACCACGCGTTCTGCATTTTGCCTGTAGTCGCGCGGTGGAAGATAGGCGGCCAGCGCCGAGTCGCCCGCCTGTTTGAGCTGCAAGATCAACCCTTCATCATCCCCCCCGCCTTGAAGGAGCACGATGAAACAGCGCGTCCCTACGCTGCCCACGCCGCCGACGCGCAGCGCGGCGTCGGAAATGCGAAAACGCTCCAGCAGGTACTTGCGATCTTCCGGCAGGCTGTCCAGGTACTGCGCCCACATCGACTGCACCGCCTTCTGCGTCATCGCCTTGATTTCCGCATCTGACATCGAGGTCGCCAGATGCTCTTGCAGGTCAATGTCACGCAGAGGCTCCAGCAGGGGCGGCGCGCTGTTGAAACGCCGCCGGCCATCTTTCAGATGCGTCAGCTTGCCCAACGTGCGCCCCTGCGTCTTCGTGGCTGCCTTCTCAATCGTCTTCTTCGTCATTTTGCGCGCTTTCTTCGAGGCCTTTTCATCAAAGATTTCCTGAACTTGATCGGCGTCTACATGGAAATACCAGATGTCGGTCGTCGGCATCGCGGAGAAATGCCGCATGATCCGCCGGTAGACGTCTACGGCGTCGGAGGCCAGCTTATGCGCCGTTGTGTCATCCAGCCCATTCTCACGGGCTGCCACCACAATGCTGGCCGCCAGGCGCTTCACGTCCCATTCCCACGGTCCCGGAAGACACTCGTCAAAATCGTTGACGTCAAAGACGAGTTTGCGCTCCGGCGATGCGAATAGACCGAAATTCGATAGATGGGCATCGCCGCAGAGGATGACCGGCTGGCCAATCGTCGGCGTCGAAACCAGATCGGAAGCCATCACGACCGCCGAGCCGCGCAGAAAGGCAAAGGGTGAGGCAGCCATACGGCCGTATTTGATCGGCACCAATTCCTTCACTCGGCCCTCGTCCTGAGCCATCAATGTGGCGATGGGATCGGCGCGATCCGGCGCCGGCTGCCAGTCAGCGTGGCTGCTGCGCGGCGTCTGTTGACGCAGTCCCTTGCCCATTGCCTTTCGCTGCGGCCGCGGCTGTGTCAACTGTTCCTGTAATGATGCTTCCATGGCGCTCCTTCCATATAAGAATGATGTAGTCCAACATTGAGCCGTGCAAAATCGCTCTGGCAGCATTATACATCAGAACGTTCGACAGATTCTTAGGAGGGTTGGGAAAGTTCCCGCGACAAACCGGTAGATCCAGGAAAACCCGGCTCAGCCGGCGCGAAGAAACGGTGTATAATGCAGGTCTAATATCCTATTTGGAGGAAGCAATGGCATTCAATCTACGTAATCGCAATTTTGTAAAACTACTTGATTTCACGCCCGAGGAAATCAGATTCTTACTGAAACTTTCGGCGGATCTCAAGGCCGCCAAGTACGGCGGCTATGAAGTGCCCCGTATGCGCGGCAAAAATGTCGCCTTGATCTTCGAAAAAGCGTCGACGCGTACGCGCACCGCGTTCGAAGTCGCCTCCTTCGACCAGGGCGCGCAGATCACCTATCTCGGACCGAGCGGATCGCACATCGGCTACAAAGAGACGATGAAAGACACCGCGCGCGTACTCGGCCGCAGCTACGACGGCATCGAATACCGCGGCTTCGCCCAGGAAACAGTAGAAACCCTGGCCGCATACGCCGGGGTTCCCGTGTGGAACGGCTTGACCAACGAATACCACCCGACCCAGGTCCTGGCCGACGTCTTGACCATGATCGAGCACAGCCCCAAGTCCCTGCGCGACATTTCCTACACCTACCTCGGTGATGCGCGCAACAACGTGGGCAATTCGCTGATGGTCGGCGGCTGCAAGTTGGGCATGGACGTGCGCATCTGCGCCCCCGAGCATCTGTGGCCTGAAGCGTGGCTGGTCGAGAAATGCCGCGCGATTGCGGAGGAAACGGGCGCGCGCCTGACGCTGACCGAAGATGTGGGCGAAGGCGTCAGCGACGCCGACTATCTCTACACCGACGTCTGGGTCTCAATGGGCGAGCCCGATTCCGTATGGGCGGAGCGCATCGACCTGCTCACGCCCTACCAGGTCAATGCCCAGGCCATGGCCTTAACCGGCAATCCCGACGTCAAATTCCTGCACTGCCTGCCCGCTTTCCACAATGCTGATACGAAAGTCGGTAAGGAGATGGCTGAGAAATTCGGCCTGGAGAATGGCCTGGAAGTCACCGAGGATGTTTTCGAGTCGCCGGCCTCCATCGTTTTCGATCAGGCGGAGAATCGCATGCACACAATCAAGGCGGTCATGGTGGCCACGTTGGGCGACTAGGAGCAGGCCGGCAAATCAATAGGCGGCGCGTGCCGGCAGCCGGCGCAGACAGCGACCCGGCGTCTAAGCGATCAACCTTGACGCCGCTTTTTTTCACGAAGCGTAGGGGATCTGCCCGAGACGCGCACCAGACAGGTCCCTGCGCCATGCGCACTGATCAGGCAGCCATCGATCACGCTGCACACTATTTACAGAGGAGCCAACAGGCGCGATAGCGCACCATGCATGGGACTTGCAGCGCACGGGATCTCCCACAGCGCGCTTCATGTTCGAAGGAGCGAACCAATGAACAGATTTGGCGTGCATTCAGAAGTGGGCAAGCTGCGCAAAGTGATGGTCCACCGGCCGGGCCTCAGCCTGCAGCGGCTCACCCCATCCAACCATGACGATCTCCTGTTCGATGACGTGCTCTGGGTCGAACGGGCGCAGCAGGAGCATGACCAGTTCGTGCAAGTGATGCGCGACCGCGGCGTCGAGGTCTTCCTTTACGAAACGCTGCTGGCCGAGGCGCTGGCTGCCTCAGCAGAGGCACGCGCCCGCCTGATCGATATCGTCATCTCAGACTATACCGTCGGCTGGTCGATCACCGACGAACTGCGCGAGGCGTTCGGCAAGATGGAACCGGCGGTCCTGGCCAGGCATTTGATCGGCGGGCTGACGCTGGCTAAAGCGGCTCCCTATATTGACCTGGCGCACTATGAAGCGGTTTCGCTCACGGTCGCAGCGGCCGCACAGGACCCCGGCACCTTCATCCTACCGCCGCTGCCCAACACCCTCTTCACGCGCGACTCCTCCTGCTGGATCTACAACGGCGTATCGATCAATCCCATGTATTGGCCGGCGCGCAGGCGGGAGGCGTAAAACGCAACCACCATCTACCGCGCCCATCCCATGTTCCAGGACGCGGCGTTCGACTACTGGTACCCACCGCTGGGTGACGACGGCCGTTTTCAGGCCGACGATTTCGGCCGCGCTTCTTTGGAAGGGGGCGACGTCATGCCCATCGGCAGCGGCGTCGTGCTCATCGGCATGAGCGAGCGCACACAGGGGCGCATGATTGAACTGGTGGCCAAGGATCTTTTCGAGAAGGGGGGCCGCCGACCGCGTCATCGCCTGCGTGATGAGCAAAGACCGCGCACACATGCACCTCGATACCATCTTCACTATGCTCGACAAGGACAAAATCACCATCTACCCGAAGGTGGTCAATCAAATACAGCCGATCAGCCTGCGCCCGGGCAAGAAACCGGGCGATTTCCATGTCACGGTCGAAAAGGATTTCATTTCGACGCTGAGAGAAGCGCTTGGCGTCAGCAAATTGACCGTCGTCGAGACTGGCGGCGACCAATACCAGCAGGAGCGCGAGCAGTGGGATGACGGCAACAATGTCGTGGCGATGGAGCCGGGCGTGGTCATTGCCTATGAGAAGAACACCCACACCATCAAAGGCATGCGCGACGCCGGTGTGGAAGTGCTCACCATCGAGGGGTTTGAACTCGGCAAAGGGCGCGGCGGCGGTCATTGTATGACCTGCCCGCTGCTGCGCGATCCGGTGTAGGGTATTCTTTGGGGGCGCTTCGCGAAGCGCCCCTACGTGGGTACGCGCCGGTACGTGAGAACGCGCCCCTACGTGGCAGCGTGCCCGTAGGTGAGAACACGCCCCTACGCGGCATCGCGTCCTTGCCAACCTCAGACCGTGTCATCCTACATCACCGGGAGGTGTATCATGTCTGAAGAATCAGAAAAACAAGAACAGACGCAGATTAGACCACCAACCATGTGGGAAGCGCTCATTCCTATTGGCACGCTGATCATCTTGCTGGCCACGGCCGTCTACCTCTATGGCGCAGACGGCATCGGCGGGCCGATTCAGGTTGCGCTGATGATGTCCACCATCGTGGCCATGTTGGTCGGCAAGCGGCTCGGGCACAGTATGGCCGATATGGGGCATGCCGCCGTCGAAGGTATCTCTACGGCAATGGGCGCCATCTTCATCCTGCTGGCCGTCGGCGCACTCGTCGGCACCTGGAGCATGTCCGGCACAATTGCCACGCTGGTTTACTACGGTGTGGAACTGATCAGTCCCAGCTGGTTCTACCTTGCGTCGCTTGTCATTTGCGCCATCCTGGCTCTGAGCATCGGCAGCGCCTGGACCGTGGCCGGCACCATCGGCGTCGGCTTGATCGGTATCGCCAATGCCCTCGGCGTCTCGGAAGCGATGACCGCCGGCGCCGTCATCTCCGGCGCCTACTTCGGCGATAAGATGTCGCCGCTGTCAGAAACGACGAATCTGGCGCCAACGGTGGCCGGCACCGATCTCTATACGCATATCAAGGGCATGATGTGGACGGCCGTTCCCTCCGTCATCATCGCCGCGGCCCTCTACGCCATAATCGGACTGCGCGAAGTCGTCACGACGCCTCTCGACCTCACCATTGTGCTTAAGGTCCTGGACGAGATCTTCAACATAGGCCTGTTGACGTTGATCCCGCTGGTAATCGTCCTGATCATGTCCCTGCGCCGGGTCAGCGCCTTCTTCACGATCATCACCGGCGCCCTGCTCGGCGGCCTGACCGCCATCATATTGCAGCCCGATATTGTGCTCGAATTCGTGGGCGATCCCGCGCTCAGTACGCCGGTCGCCATGCTCAAGGGCGTCTGGTCAGCGATGGCCACCGGCTTCTCCATCCAGACCGGCTATCCCGGCATAGACAGCCTGTTCACCCGCGGCGGCATGTCCAGCATGCTGGAAACCGTCTGGTTGATCATGATGGCCATGGCCTTTGGCGGCGTCCTCGAATACACCGGCCTGCTGGCCCGCGTCCTGCAGCCGCTCGTCAATTGGGCCAATTCTGATAAGAAACTGGTTGCTTCAACAGGCTTGACGTCAATCGGGCTCAACATCCTGGCCGGTGACCAATACATGGCCATCGTGCTGCCCGGCCGCATGTTCCGCCCGCTGTATGAAGAACGCGGCATCGCCCCACAGACATTATCGCGTGAAATAGAGGATACGGGCACGATCACCTCGCCGCTCATCCCTTGGAACAGCTGCGGCGCCTATATGTCCGCCACGCTCGGCGTGGCCACCTGGGCTTATCTGCCGTTCTGCTTCTTCAACTGGATCAACGTGATTGTCTCGTTCATCTACGCCCTGTTTGGATTCCAGATCAAACATATCGAAGCGGAGAAGGAAGTGGTGGAGGCGCCAGATTCGGTCACGCTGTACGGCGTTGGCAAGCGCCGCGCTGAACCGACGACCCCGGAGGCCGCGAAGCCGCAAAGCGCCCCTACACGGCCATGATCCCGAAAGCGACGGCCTCAGGCATGCCGGGTCCTGAGGCTGCTGCGCACGCCCGTCGAGTTTAGACCAGTGGTCTACGCCTGAAGCGGTTTCGTCGCGCGGATAAACGACACAAAGGCTTCCTGCTCCGCGGCCTCATCAGCGGCAAAAGGATCAGGCACGCCGCGTGTCTCCGCCACCTCGATGTTCAATCCGGGCAGCGCCGCCACGTAAGCATCAAGGCTGTGCAAATCATCATCGCCGAATCCCCAGACGGCCGTCATCTTCTTGTCCCATTCGCAAATGATCAAGGTGCCGCCGGCTTTGAGCGCCGCCGCCATCGTGGCCGCCGCCAGTTTCATCCCATCCCCTTCCGGCATAGCGAAGGTGCTGACCACAAGATCATACAGCTGCGGCGCCTGCCAGGTCGTCGAATCAGCGGCGATGAAAACGGCCGGCAGCCCACGTTCTCTGGCCGCCTCATTAGCCAGCCGCACCGCCTCACCGGCGAAATCAACACCGGTCACCTCCCAACCCTGGGAAGCCAGCTTCAGGGCGATATGGCCCGTGCCGCAGCCCAAGTCCAGCGCGCTGCCCGGAACAAGCGCGGCCGCCTCTTCTTCAATAAAGAAATCCGGCACAGCGCTCTGCCCCGCATCTTCTTCATATGCCTGATTCCAGAAATCCTTGTTCATGTCATTCTACTCCTGTAACGCGGATCAGCGATGGCTGCGCGCCTGCCGGACCTGATCCATCGAATCCGGGCAGATCGGGACCGAGCAGAGGATACCTCTTCCCGAGTTGTGAGGTCAAATCGGGGCGGTTCGAACCACTATCGCCCGTTCATGCCAACGCTGACCCATATCCCGTTTCTTTTTATCATAAAATAGACTAAAATAATAATAATTCAGATATTGAGCCTGGCCGGTTGCCCCAGGGGAGTAGCTCTGAGACGAACGCCGGCGAACACCCTTCGCCAGCGGGCACAACGCTTGACCATTTCAACGCAGCACAATGGAGAAAACTCTTGAATAAGACAGCAAAGCAGATGAGCAGGAAGCAGGCAGGCAGAATGACGCGCGGCGCGGCGTTGGCGACGGCGGCGGTCATCCTGGTATTGACCATATCCGTGGCCCTGGCCGACTACGTCGGCACGGGCAGTGTGCAGATCGCTCTCGATCCGGCCAGCGTCCCCACAATAGCCGGCGGGCTCAGCGTAGGTGATGAGATTTCCTTCATCTTGCAGCAGGCCCCGAAAGATGTGGGCCATACCTACGGCATGGTCGCCTACGGCACGGTTTATGTGCCGGATGGCGTGGTTATCTCAAATGCTGAATTTGTCGCGCTCAGCGGCGGCATTTACTCCCCCGTTGACGCCAGCGACGTGCGCGCCGCCTATAATACCTGCGGCCCTCGCGGCTGCCGATTCCCCTCAACGGAGTCGCCCGGCACGGAAGATGGCAAGATCAATGAAGTGCAGAGCGACACCGGCATCTTCTACAGCAGCGATGCACGCACGGCATTGGTAGCCGGCGGCTACGGCGACGTTGACCCGACCGGAACCGACGTTACACCGCAGACGACATACAACCAGTGGGATTACGATCAGGTCAAGGCGTTTGGCAAAGATCCATCGCTTGTGCAGACCGACTCGAAAGAAGGCCAGGGCAATACGCCCCTCGTCCCGGACGGGGACAAATGGATCGGCACCGGCTCGCCTGTCGCCGGACCGCTGACTTACTACAAGAATGATTACAAACCTGACCGCGACGGGAATGCCGGCGCCTATTCAGTCGCTGATCTAGGCGGCGAAGGTCCCTGGCAGCGCATCAAGTACGCGAACGCCCAGATAGGCGGCAGCGGTGACGTGACCCCCGCGGCGGCAGGGGACGCAGATTCAGACATCATGAACAACGGCGTCGACACAGCCGCCGGATTTGATTTCAGCGGCGGGGCGACGCTGCCGGCCGGCACCAATGCGCTGCGCTACGTGTTTGGCGCGCGCACGCTGGGGGACATCGAACTGGCGCGCGTGACCTTCAAGATCACAGACGTTTCCGCATTTCAGCAGAGTATTGAAGACGGTGACTTCTGCATGGACGGCACCGGCGGGGACACGGACAATTCGGTCAACGTAGGCGGCAATAAGGACTGCGCCCAAGGATAATCCGTGGCGCTACTACGAATCGAACAACCATACCTGCTATGACGGCGCGGGCAATGCGGGCATCACCAAGACGCCGGAGTTCGTCAATGGCGCGGCCGCCGGTTCGACCGTGAAGGTGGGCAATATCATCGGCTACGAGATCACCTTCATCAACGAGACCGACGCTGCGCTGTACGACATCGAGCTGGTTGACACGCGCGTGGACAGCAACATCAAACTGGTACCGGCGAATACCGCGGGCTGCACCTATGCGGACTACAATGGCGACCAGGATCCCGGCGGCACGTCTCCATCATTTCTTTCCCTGAACGATTCGACGGCGACTTGGAACAGCCTGGATGAACTACCGGCCGGCGAAGATGTTACCGTCCATATGTGCGCCGAGGTCCTGGCGGATACGGAAGGAGATGAGGTCTCAAATAACGTGTGCGCGACTTATGCGGCCGAAGACAACGCGGAGGAAGGAGATCGCGCGGAAGTGTGTACGCTCACCCTGCAGCTCGTCGATTCGGGCACGCCCACGGCCGTTTCCCTGGCATCCCTTGCCGGCGCTCAATCATCACCACCGGCCGCGGCCATCGCTGCCTCGCTGCTGGCGCTGCTCTCACTCACCGTTCTGGCGATATGGCGCAAGACAAGCGGATAAAACGTCCGCCCATTGATCATAACAAAAAGGCGCAGCCCAACGCTGCGCCTTTTTCTATCTCACTTATACGCACAAAGCAGGGCTGGGAACGCCTTGCTGCGCACTGTAGGACGGTTACGCACTCATTTCCTTCGCCTGGGCAACCCAATCAGCGAGCTGGTTATCCGACGGCAGTTCCTTGACGATGTCCTGCGCTTCATTCACGTCAGCCAACTTCTGGACCAGATTTTCTGGATGACGCATCGCCAGGTCAGCCACGCCCTCGACGCCGGCGGCTGTCAGCAGATCCGCGTATTTCTGGCCAATACCCTTGACGAGCACCAGATCATCTTCTTCGAACGTCTCGACGACAATGACCTCGTCCTCATCGACATCTTCGACATCCGTCGCCGTCTCTTCCAGTTCATCCATCGTTTCATCAGGCACGACATAATGCTCAACCTCACCGCCGAGATTATCCATCTCCATGCGCGTCGGTGCCATCTCATCGTCGTCGACCATCACGGCCAGCGCCGCGCCGCCTTCTTGCAGATGCATCTGCAGGCGCATCTTGTCATCATCCGTCATGCCCAACTTCTTGTGGAAGAGCGACCCGCCAATAGCGCCGGCCGTCAAACCGGCAATCGCGCCGCCGACAAGCGTCACGCCGCCGCTGAGAATACCGGCCGCCGTACCAAGGATGATGCCCCACTTGGCGCCCGTTCCGCCGGCGCGCGCGCCGACCTTTTTGGTCTTCAACTTACCATCTTCCATGGTGACGATCCCCATGCCGCCAAGCTTGATATCTTTGCGGGCTTTGTCCCAATCCTTCATGCCATGCCCCGCTCCTTTGGCGGCTTCCTCGTTAGGGAAGTAAGCGATGATTAGATTCTTGTTCTTGTTTGCCATGTCAACTCTCCTTTCACTATCAATGAATCAACTATGTCACCATAATTGAATTCTACAATACAATTCAACAGCCATGGCCGGCCTGGCTGTCGTTGACAGCGCCGCTGCCTGCCCATCAAGCGCCTGACGCGCTGCTGCTCACTGTGCGCCGTTCGCGCTGTACCTGCCCAACACAAGGCATGCATTCTGCCCGCCCATGCCGAATGAGTTGGAGAGGGCCGTCTTGATCGCCACCTGGCGCGGTGCATTGGGCACATAATCGAGATCGCAGGCAGGATCCGGAAACTCATAGTTCCAGGTGGGCGGGATGATGCCGCTCTGCAGGGCCAAGGCGCTGATAATCACCTCCAGCGCGCCGGTCGCCCCCATGGCGTGGCCCAGGACCGATTTGGAGCTGCTGATCGGGATTTCGTAGGCCTGCTCGCCGAACAGTGTCTTGATAGCCAATGTTTCCATGGCATCATTGAGCGGTGTGGACGTGCCGTGGGCATTGATATAGTCAATCTGGTCGGTCTGCAGTCCCGCATCTTCAATCGCCCAGCGCATCGCGCGAACGGCCCCGGCCGCTTCCGGATCGGGCTGCGAAATATGGTAGGCGTCCGAAGATGAGCCATACCCCATCACCTCGGCATAGATCGTCACCCCACGTTCGATCGCTTTGTCCATGCGTTCCAGAATGACAACGCCCGCTCCCTCACTGATCACGGTGCCGTCTCGTTCACGATCGAAGGGACGCATGGCCCGCTGCGGGTCATCATTGCGCATGGAGAGCGCCCGCATGCGCGCGAAGCCGGCGATGGCTGATTCATGCACCAATCCTTCGACGCCGCCGGCGACCGCCATATCGGCACGGCCGTTGCGCACGATGTCCAGCGCTTCGCCAATCGCCTGGCCGCCGCTGGCGCAGGCCGTGACCACGGTGTTGATATGTCCCTTGGCCCCGGCAACCAGGCTCATATGATAGGCGGGCATATTGGCCAGGAAGCCGACCATGCCGAATGGGCTGACACGGCTGAACCCTTTGCTGCGCAAGATATCCAACTCGCGATCAGCCACTTCGAGTCCGCCGGCGCCGGTGCCGACTATCGTGGCCACGCGATCGGCGTTCTCCAAAGGCGTCTGCAAGCCGGCATCAGCGAGCGCCATCGTCGTGGCGGCGATGGCCAGCTGCGAAGCGCGCGACATACGCCGCGCTTCTTTGAAATTCATATAGTCGCCGGGATCAAAATCTTTTACCTCACCGGCGATATGCACGGGCAGGCGAAAACTGTCGAACTGCTCAATCACGCCGATGCCGGAACGGCCGTTCAACAGGCTGTCCCAATTCTCATCGACCGTATGGCCAAGTGGGCTAATGGCGCCCATGCCGGTAATCACTACCCGCGGACGGCCGTTGCTGGAAAATTTAGTCAAAGCACAATCTCCATTAGGGAAGGTTATTTCTCCTTCCCACGCGCCGGTGGGAACGACGCCGTTATTGGGTTATCGCACCCACGTGCCGATTATACTTTGTTTTCGGCCGTTACAGAAGTCAATTCGAATCTGCTCAGGGGTGGGCAGCGGCCTGTGAGCAGTGCAGCTTCTCCGCTCAACGATGGACTATCCGTCGGTCACAACCGCTTCTCCAATGTATTTAGAACTTTTTTAGAGGATATTCAGCGGCTGTTGAGTTCCATCGCGTACACTATTGATGGTGGGACCGAGCGAGGAGTTGGCGGCTACGTCGAGATCGAAGTCGTTTTCGATGTAGCCGCTGCGGGGGGAAAGCAGGCGATATGAGCCGATCGCAGGTTGCCTACTACACGCGCACCGCTCTCTCCAGGGGACCCTCATTAACCCGCCAACCTTTGCATCCGCCAGGCAGTGCCTGCCAACCACGCATCACCTGCGCCAATCAGCGGCTACTCACTATCATCCACCGTTCCCTGCCCTTCCTCGGCGAGGAACGCATCCACGCCTTGATGCACGGACAGGTAGAAATGATCCTCCCCAATGCGTTCTTCCAGACCATCGGCGCGCATTACGCTGCGCACTCTCGTCTTCACGCGCGCCATGCGCAGGTCGACATCATTGGCGGCAAGTTCGTCAAACAGTTCATTCAGCGTCTCTACGGCAGTTGCATCGACAGCACTGGTCGACTCGAAATCCAGCAGCACGACGCGCGGCGGCGGCTCAGTAATCTGTAGACCGTAACGCACCTCAGCAGCGAAGTCCGGCACATTGGCAAAGAAGAGCGATCCGTCAAAACGGAGAACCAGGATACCGGGGAACGTCTCCCCATCGGGCGTAAAGGCCAGGCTCTGGTACGTGTTCTGCCCGGGTACTTGGCCCAGAATGAAGGTCGAGCGCGCCTTCGTGGCGATCAGCAGGCCCAGCAGGGAGACGCCGACTGCCAGCAGCAGTCCCGGCAGAATGCCAAAGGCCAGGACGCCCAAGGCGGCGATCAGCGCCGACGAGAAGTCGAGGCGGTCAATTTTCCAGTAGCGGCTGATCTTGCGGTAGTTGATGAGATGAAAAACGGCATGGATGACGATCGCGCCCAGAGTCGCTTCCGGCAGGTAATAGAAAAGCGGCGTCAGAAACAGGGCCGTGATCAGCACAGCCACGGCGGCAATGATCGACACCATCTGTGTCTTGGCCCCCGCCTCAACCGCAGCGGCCGTCTTTGACAGGCTGCCGTCCACGGCAAATCCCTGGCTAAATCCAGATCCGACATTGGCGGCACCAAGGGCGATCATCTCCTGGTCGGCATCAATGCTGTAGCCGAATTTCGTCGCATAAGAACGCGCCGCGGCCACTGACTCGGCAAAGCCTACCAGGGCGACGGCGAAGGCGCCGGGCAGCAGCTTCAGAATCAGCGCCAGATCCGCGCCGGGCAGGCTGAATGGCGGCAAACCGGCCGGTATCTCGCCCACAATGTGCACACCGTACGCCTCCAGTCCCAGCAGGTTAGAGGCGATGATGGCCAGCACCAGGACAGTAAGCGCGCCAGGCAGCTTGGGTACGAACTTCTCAATCAGAAAGAGCAGCGCCAGACTGACCATGCCCACGATAAAAGTCGGCCACTGAATCTGATCCAGATCGCTGGCCAGCAGCAGAATCTCGGGCACAAAATCACCCAGCGTCGACTCCAATTCGCGCGCGCTGTAACCCAGCAGCTTATCCAACTGGCCAACAGCAATGGTGATCGCCAGGCCGACGATGAAGCCGTCAAGCACCGGTCTGGAGAGAAAATCGGCCAGAACGCCCAAACGGAAGATGCCGGCGACGATCAGGACAAGGCCGCTTAGGAGCGCCAGTGTCACCGTGGCCAGGATCCACTCATCGGTCATCACGCCGATGCCAAGGCTGGCTATGGCGCTGAAGGAAAGGGCGGCCACGGTCGAGCTTGGCCCGACATTGAGATGGCGCGAGGTGCCGAAAATGGCGTAGCCCAGCAGCGCCAGCGGCGCGGCATAGAGCCCTGCCTCTGCGGGCATGCCGGCGATGCCCGCGTAGGCCATCGCCTCCGGCACCAGCAGCGCCCATACCGTCAGGGCGGCGAGCAGATCAGGCCGCAGCCAGGCGCTCTGATATTTAGGCAGCCACTCGAGAATCGGAAAAAAAGATTTGAAGGTGCGTTTCGTTCTTGGTTTGCTCAACACTCTCGTCGTCATAAGGGTATCCATTTTATTAGCGGTCAGCGCAAAGCATATAGCATAATGCCCATACCTGCCCACAATTCAGCAGTAGAAAAGAGGGTGCTCGCAAGGGCCTACTTGCGGGCGGCGGCAATCAGTCGGTCGGCCGCCGGATCATAGGGCGCTCCTCCCAGATCGCCGTAGAAATCCACGCTGCTGAAACCCGCCTCATGCAGCATCTGCCGCAGTTCGACCGCCGAATAGATCCAGTGCCCGAATTCGTGACTGAACACGTCGCCATCATCAATGACGATCCAGCGCGCCTCGCTCCAGCTCCAATCCCGCGACACGCGGCGCTCCTGCAAGAAGAAGACGCCGTCGCGCTCCTCCCAATGACGCGCTCGGTAGATGCGGGCCAGCACCTCTTTGCCCATCATTTCAATCAGCAGCACGCCGCCTTCGCGCAGCGAATCGTAGATATTGGCCAACACCGTCGCGTTTTGCGCCGCGTCTTCGAAGTAGCCAAAGGTGGTGAACATGCTCAAAGCCAGGTCGAAAGCGGCCGGCCGCCGAAAATCGCGCATATCCGCCTGCACAAATTCAACCTCAAGCCCCGCTTCCTCTGCGCGGCCCCGCGCTTGGTGCAGATAGCGTACCGTCCGGTCCACGCCGGTCACCTGGTGGCCGCGCCGCGCCAGTTCCAGCGCGCTGCGCCCCGGCCCGCAGCCAAGATCGAGGACGGCCGTTTGCGGCACCAGATCCAGCAGGGCACTCAAGGCGTCAATCTCCGCCGGCGTGCCCAGCCAGCGCTCCTCGCTAAACATGAACGGCGCGAACCGCCGCCAGAATTCTTCATCATCATGCCACGCACCCATCACTCACCGTCCTTGTCTGAACGCGCCCAGTTGCTCTGCTGTTTTGTGCCCCTGCCATTATGCAAATTCTCTGCGAGAAAGCAAAATCAGCCAAAACTCTATGCTATAATGGTCTCGTATTGCTAGGGATCACTTGGAGTCAGCATGCACGTTGACAGGTCGCCCGTTCCCCTTAACTCAACAGTTTCAGCACAGTTCAGCGATAACGGCCGTGACCGGTTCCCGGTCACGCCCTTCGCCGCGCCTGCCTCCTATCTGCAGCGGCGGCAGGCGCCGCCAGCTCGTCGCTGAATAGGGGTTTCCAGGATCTGGTTTGCCGGGCGTCTGGCTGCACCGCCAGCCGCCCATAAATGACGTTTTCCACATGATGCGCCCGGGATAGCGGGCAAAGGAGAAACAATGAAAAGGAAGACGACGTTATTCATTCTACTGATCGTACTGCTGGCCAGTATGACAATTATCGCTGGATCGGCGGCCGCCAATGGACTCAGAGCGCCGGCTGAACCGGCGGTCACCTATACCCTGACGGTGCTGCACAACAATGACGGCGAATCCCAGGTCGTCAATGCGGGCAGCGACATTGAAGATTTCGGCGGCGCGGCGCGGTTCAAGACCGTGGTCGATAACCTGCGCGGTGCGGTGACGCCCAGCGCCAGCGAAGGCGTGCTCATGATCTCTTCCGGAGATAACTTCCTGGCCGGCCCGGAATTCAATGCCGGCTTGGAAAACGGCGTGCCGTTCTATGACACGCTGGCCATGGAGCTCATCGGCTACGATGCGGTTTCACTTGGTAACCATGACTTCGATTTTGGGCCAGACGTTCTGGCTGATTTCTTGGATGGCTACGTCTCCATGCCGCCCTATGTCTCCGCCAATCTCGATTTCACCGGCGAACCGCGGCTGCAGGCCTACGTGGACTCCGGGGATATCGTCAAAGCGGCTACAATCGTACAGAGCGGCGTGAAAATCGGCGTGATCGGCATCGAAACACCGAATCTGCCCTTCATCTCCTCACCCCGCAATGTCATCGTCTCCGACGATCTGGTAACGATCGTCCAGGAGCAGGTAGACGCCCTGGAGACGGCCGGCGTCAACAAGATCATTCTTGCCGGGCATTTGCAGAATATCTCCAATGATATCGCCCTTATTGCCGAGGTGGACGGCGTGGATATCGTCATCGCCGGCGGCGGTGATGAACTTCTGGCGAGCGCCGGCGATCTGCTGATCCCCGGCGACGAGGATGCGGTCTTCGGCGACTATCCGCAGTTGGCCACTGACAAATCGGGCGATACGGTGCCCGTGGTCACAACCTCGGGTGAATATCGCTATGTCGGCCGTCTGGTCGTTGGTTTTGACGCGGTCGGCAAGGTGGAAATGATCGATGAGGGCAGCGGACCGGTGCGCGTGGCCACAGGCACCTGCAACGACACCCTACCTTGTGATGACGCCGTTGTTCCCGATGCGACGATGCAGACGACGGTTGTAGACCCTGTCGAAGCGGCGCTGGAGGCGATGGACGAGAACGTCATCGGCCAATCAGCGGTCGATCTCGATGGTCTGCGCAGCAGTGTTCGTGCGGTGGAGAGCAACGAAGGCAACCTGTTGGCCGATGCCCAGAAATGGTTCGCCACCCTGCAGGCGCCGTCCTATGGACTTCCCTACCCTGATGTCGCCCTGCAGAACGGGGGCGGTATTCGCAACAACACGATTATCCCCGCCGGACCGATCACGGAATTGGACACCTTTGACATCGCGCCTTTCTCCAACTTCGTCGTGATCGTGCCCGATATTCCGCGCGAGCAGTTCAAAGAGATTGTAGAAAATGCGGTCTCCTGTACCCTTTCCTCCGATTTCGACGACAACCCGAACTGCGGCAGCGGGCGCTTTGCCCAGATTTCCGGCTTCAGCTTCGAGTGGACGCCCATGGGCGAGGGCATGATCCAGGATGTCGATGGCAATGTCATTCAGCCAGGCACACGCGTGACGGAGATCGCCCTGGAAGATGGCACGGTAATCGTGACTGGCGGAGAAGTCCAGGCAGGGGATGACATCAATGTCGCCACCGCTAATTTCCTGGCCGGCGGCGGCGACCAGTATCCCTTCCGCGACGCCCCGTTTACCTCAGTCGGCGCCACGTACCAGCAGGCGCTGTCCAGCTACATCAATCCCGGCCTGGCCGGCTATATCAGCGCCTCCGCCTATCCCGAAGGAGGCGAAGGGCGCATCACGCGCATCGACTATGCCTTTATGCCGGCGATAGTGGCGCCGTAGCGTTCATACAAACCTCTGAGGTTTACCTGCGTACACCGGCTCACGGAACGCAGCCTCAAACCGCAGAGGTTTTGCAGTCAGAAACCGGGTTTTTCGTCAACCGCTTTCACGGCGCGGCGTGACAACAAAAACCCGGTTTCTTTTCGCAAGCACACCAGGCCAGGTTGTCGCCAACTGCTCTTCTTTTGTATCATTGGGCTGTCGTGCGAACGCGCAGCAGCTCTGCGGACGGCCTGGAGCGACCAACTTGCTATCAAAATCGCCCAAGAATGGGACCACACACACGCATACACTGCCGCCGGCCGAAACGGCCGTTCCGCGCAGGCTCTCCGCCAACACGCTGCGGGCGGCGCTCTTCTGGGGTAGCTTCCTACTGCTCAATCTGCTGATCTTTCTACCCGCCTTCCTGCTCAACAGCGCGCACACATCCCTGCTGCCGCCGCTGTCCGCAGCGCTGCCGGACGCCGCCCGCCAGCTTCTGGCCTGGCGCAGCAACCTCGATCCCTTCCGCCTGAGCGCTGAATTCACGCTGTTGGTCAGCGGCTGGGTGTTCCTCGCCTCCCTGCGCAGCTCGCGCTGGCGCCGCCCCTATCGCGTTCTCACGGCCCTCACCCTGCTGCTCGCCATCGTCTACGCCATCTACGAGAATCTATCCATCTTCTTCTACCGCGACGATCCCGTCTTTTACGCGCAGGCGCGGCTCGTCGCCGAAGGCCTGCCCTTCGTCGCCCGCCATCTGTCCCTCTCACCGCTGCTGCCGGCGGCGCTGCTGCTCGCCATCCTGCTCGCGATCGCTGCGCTTATGCTGCTGCTCAGCCTGCTCATCCGGCCCGCGCAGGCGGCCGCCCTGGGCCTTGGCTCGCGCGCCGTCCTGATCGCCCTTTCCATGCTGGTTCTGGCCTCCTTTCTCTTCAACGGCCGTGCGCTGGCCGGCCCCAAGAGCGTGGTCAGCTGCCTCACCTGCAAACTCGGCAGCAACATCAGCGCATCGCTGGCCGCGGCCCGCCAGGTGCAGGCGATTGATCGGCTCGCGCCGCAGGACGTCTATGATTACAGCGGCCAGCAGCTGCTTGTCCAGCCCGACATCTACCTGATATTCGTCGAGTCCTACGGCTCCGTGCTGTACGGCAGCTCGCAGCTAAGGGCGCCCTACCTGGCCCTGCTCGACGACCTGGAACAGCAGCTAGACAACCAGGGCTGGGGCGCAGCCACCATCCTCAGCGAGTCCCCCAGCTGGGGCGGCGGTTCCTGGATGGCTTACACAAGCGCGCTGTTCGGCCTGCGCGTTGACACGCACCCGGTCTACCTCTCGCTGCTGGAACGCTTCTCGGCGGGAGGGTATCCGCACCTCGGGGATACCCTGACGCGCATGGGCTACGAGCAGGCGCGGGTCACCGCACTCTCCGTCGAGCTGGATGACGAGCAGTGGCAGCAGTACAAAGGCTTCTTCGGCGTCGACCGCTGGCTGCGCTACAGCGACCTCGCCTACGACGGACAACATTACGGCTGGGGCCCGGCGCCGCCTGACCAGTACGTGCTCCACTACGCCAACGAACAGTTCCAGCGATCGCCCAAGCCGCAGTTCTTCTTCATGATCACCCAGAACTCCCACTACCCGTGGCAGGAGATCCCGCCGCTCGTCGACGACTGGCGCGCGCTGGCCGACGGCTCAGATGCGAACCCGCAGGCCAACCTCACGACGCCCAAAGTCACCGTCGATCCCGTCCAATACGCGGCGTCGATTGCTTACGAGCTGCGCATGCTGACCCGCTTCATTTTGCAGGAGGCAGACGAGCAGGCGGTCGTCATCTTGATTGGCGATCACCAGCCGGGCTACATCACGCGCAAAGCGGACGGCTACGCAACGCCGCTGCACATCATCTCCAAAGATGCGGCGCTGCTGGCCTCCCTGGACGCCTACGGCTTTGCCGGCGGTCTGAGCGTCGCAGAACTGCAGCCGGGGATGAAGCATGAGGGCTTCTACTCGCTGCTGATGCGCGCGCTGCTCGATCGTTACGGCCGTGGCGACCGGCTGCCGCCCCCCTATTTGCCGGACGGCATCCCCGACGCCGCGCTGGTCACGCCGCCCTGAGAACGCTTCGGCGCACCCCTTAGGTTAGAAAATAGTACAAATCAGTAGTCGATTCGGTGGCTTCGCTTTACCCTGGATACAGTTATTTCAACCATCTAGCGAAGCAATCGAGGTCATCTGATGAAACGATTCATATCTTTTCTCCCTGTCCTAGTAGCCCTGATACTCTTCAGCGCGCTGCTTGCCGCCTGCGGCGGGTCCGCGCCCAGCGAGGAGGCCGCCGCGACAAAGACGCGCATACCTCTGTCCGAAGAAGCGCAGCCAACTGCCGCCGCGGCGGAGGCTGCGGTAGAAAGCGCTGCGCCGCCCGAAGTTGAGGCGGAGAGCGCCGCTGCGCCCGCGAACGCCAATGCGTCGGATGAGGCCTATCCACCGCCGCCGCCGCCAGTCGTCGAAGAGAGCTATCCGGCCGATGGCGCGGCCGGCCAAGCAGGCGGCCTGCGCACATTTGCGATCGTGCCCGAAGAATCGAGCGCCTCCTATCTGGTAGATGAGGAGTTCTTCCAGGATGCGCTGGCCAAGCTGGGCATCGCTGCCGGTGAGGTCGACGTCGTCGGCACCACGGAGGGTATTTCCGGACAAATTCAGGTCAACCTGGCCGACTTGACGGCGCCGCTGGGCGCGACAGCGATCACGGCCGATCTCACCGGCCTGACCACCGACCAGGAATCACGCGACCGCTGGCTGCAAGAGAACGGCGGCGGCCCGCAGTTCAGCAGCTTCCCCGAGGCCACCTTCACTGCCAGCAGCATCAGCGGCGCACCGGCCGCCTACAGCGACGGCGAAGAGGTGCAGTTCCAACTGGCCGGCGACATGACCGTGCGCGGGGTCACAGCGCCCGTCATCTTTGACGTCACGGCCGTTGTCAACGGTGACACGCTCAGCGGAACGGCCGAAACGCGGCTGACCATGTCCAGCTTCGGCATCACGCCCCCGGACTTCGCACGCACCCTAACCGTCGCCGACGAGTTCGGCATTCGCGTCAATATCGTGGCGCGGGAGACCGGGTAGGAAGTGTTTCAGCTGACTGGCTGACTCGCGGGCAGCATGACCAGCGACAACACACGTCTCAAGGACATCTACTTCTCGACCGCGTTCGTCGAGAAGCTGGCCGCCGATCTGGCGGCGCGTGAGGGAACGTTTAACAGCGAGGCCTTTATACGCTGCGCGCTGGCGGACGGCTTCGCCGAGATGGCCCTGAAACAGAAGATGAGACATCTCACCGGCTGCCTGCATGCCGCGCTGCCTATTGACTATGCGCAAGCGCTGCCCATCCTGCTCGCCGCCGCCCCGGCCTATACCAGTTTCGACGGCATGCTCTTCTCCGATTACGTGGCCGCTTATGGGCTGGACGATTGGGATCGTTCGCTGCCGGCGCTGCGCGTGCTTACCCGCTCGATGAGCGCCGAGTTCGCCATACGGCCGTTTCTGCGCGACGATCCCGAACGAGCGTTGACCTATCTCACGGCATGGGCGCAGGACCCCGATCCCGCCGTGCGCCGCCTGGCCAGCGAGGGCAGCCGGCCGCGCCTCCCCTGGGGCATCGGCCTGCCCGCTTTCAAACAAGATCCGGCGCCCATCCTGCCCATTCTCGAACAGTTGAAGGATGACCCCTCGGAAGATGTACGGCGCAGCGTGGCCAACAATCTCAACGACATCGCCAAGGACAATCCGGGTATCGTCCTCGATATCGCTGAACGCTGGGCCGGCCATTCTGAGCAGCGGGATCGCCTCGTCAAACACGCCTGCCGCACGCTGCTCAAGCAGGGCAACCTGCGCGCCATGCGGCTCTTCGGATTCGCCGCGCCGGATGATGTACGCCTGGAGAACCTGCGCGTCGTCCCGGCGGAGGCGGCGATCGGCGAGGAAATCACCTTCTCCTACGATCTACTGCTGGAAACGGCCGGCCCCTTGCTGCTGCGCCTGGAGTACGCCATCCACTTCATGCGCGCCAACGGCAGGCGGACGCGCAAGGTGTTCCACCATCGTGAAAACAGCTTCACGCCCGGCCGTCACGCCATCAAGAAGAAACAGAGCTTCCGCGATCTCTCCACGCGCAAGCATTACCCCGGCGAGCATCTGATCGAAATCATCGTCAATGGGGTAGTGCTGCAGCGCGTGCCACTGCTGCTGCGCGAGAAATAACCTTCGTCAGCCTGTTTGCCCCACAGGCTGACGGGCTGACAAGCCGGCTACTCCCCGTCCCCGTCCTCCCGCTTCTTCACCTTTTCCACGACGCCTTCTTTCTCAGCAAGCTGCTTCTCCAACGCGTACACCCGCTCAAGGAGATCTTGCGTGTGCTCGAAATTCTTCGTGGCCAGCTCAATCTGCTTCTCTCGCTGCGCTCTTGCGCCGCGATCGGTGAAGCTTGAGGCCAGGTAGCTGGTAAACGATGTGAACAGGCCCACGCCGACAACAATCATGAGCGTGCCGATGAGCCGCCCGGCAGCGGTGACCGGATACTGGTCCCCATACCCCACCGTCGAGACCGTCACCAGCGTCCACCAGATAGCATCGCCGCCCGATGTGATGTTCGACCCAACCGCGTCATCTTCGACCATGACGATCAGCACGCTGCCCACGGAAACGACGATGAGCCCGACATAGACGATCGCGAACAGCACACTTTCAGCGAGACGCTCGCGCGCCTGCGCTTCGAGTTCATCGGGCGTTGTGCTCAGGATCGAGCGCGAACTGCGCAGTATCAGCAGACTGCGCACAAGACGCAGCGCGGGAAAGCCGGGGATGGACGTGACCAAATCCAGCCACCCCCAGCGAAGCAAATAGCGCCTGCGATCAGGCGCATGCCGCAGCCGGAGCAGGAAGTCAACGAAGAAGATAAGCGCATAGAGCATGTCGAGAATGCCCAACACCTGCTTCACGTCCTCATCACGGGCAAGATAGTATCCCAGGGAGACCCCGAATGATAAGACAGCGACGGCCGAGATGAAGATGAGGTAGGTGACACGCGCTGCGTCTTCTTCTTGGTCTCCGGTCAAGAATTCTTCAGCACTATTCATGGCATATCTCCTATTCGTTTCCCAGGGACGCTGGGTTGTTCCATGCAGCCGGATCGCAGGTCAAACCTGCGCTTCGCTGGGTGTAATTCCCAGGGCAGACGCACATCACCGGCCATCGGCTTGATCTCGGTCAGGGGCGGCGCAGGTCTGCTAAGCAGCAGGCGCCATGACCATTTGCGCCGCCCTGACCGCCGCTTCAACCTGGTCATGCGTGACATCAAGATGGGTCACCATGCGAATGCGATCGCCAAGGCGCACCATCAAAACGCCGCGCTCGCGCATGCCGGCCTCGAACGAAGCGGCGTCCATGCCCTCGGCCGTGACGCTGAAGAAGAGGATATTCGTATCCACCCGCTCGGGCACAAGCAGGCCGGGAATCTGGCGCAGGCCGTCAGCCAGCAGCCGCATATTGTCATGATCATCCTGCAGCCGGTCCACATGATGGTCCAGCGCGTAGATGCAGCCGGCGGCGGCGATCCCCGCCTGGCGCATGGCGCCGCCGAACATATGCTTGTAGCGGCGCGCCCGTTCGATGAAATCACGCGATCCAGCCAGCACGGCGCCCATCGGCGCGCCCAACCCCTTGGTGAAATCGATCCACACCGACTCGCAAACAGCCGCAAATGCTGCCGCCGGCGTACCGGAGGCGACCACGCCATTCATCAGCCGCGCGCCGTCCATATGCACCAGCAAACCCCGTTCGTGAGCCACGTCAGCAACGGCCGTTAATTCGTCCAACGTCCACACGGTGCCGCCGTGGAAATTATGCGTCTGCTCTACGCAGACGAGCGCCGCTGGCGGCGTATAATTGGAGGCGGGCCAAAGCGCATCTAGCAGCGTCTGCGGCGTGAACTGGCCGTGCGCGCTGGGCAGCGTCTCCACGACCACGCCGGAGGCAGCCGCCGCGCCGCCCGTCTCCATGCGCAGAATATGGCCCAGATGGTCGGTCAGGATGGCGTCGCCGGGCCGCGTATGCGTCTTCACCGCCACCAGGTTGCACATCGTGCCCGTGGGCAAAAATAGAGCCGCCTCTTTGCCCAGCAGATCGGCCGTTTTTTCCAGCAGCGCGTTGACCGTGGGATCTGTGCCCGCCTGTTCATCCCCCACCTCAGCGCGCATCATCACCTCGCGCATCGCCTGCGTTGGTTTCGTTTGTGTATCACTGGCTAGATTGATCACCTGTTCAGCTCCTTGTTGTGCGGATTATACGGGACAGCGCTCAAGAATTCACCCCCCATGCCGTTCCCGCGCCCCAGCGGCGCGCCCCGGTTTGACAAAGCGGATGATTATTTATACAAAACATACACATAATATTGACAAACGACCGCCTTGCCGTTATCATCCCCCTTGACGCTTGCGCCGTCGATTGGCAGCCGCCGGCGCGGATGGCCACGACGTTGCAAGAAACGGCCCGGCGCATCGCTTCTGCTGTTGACCGCCGGCGGCTTACTGGGTACTGTTTACAGATCATTATTAACTGAGTTGGAGAATTCACGAATGAGCATACGGGTTGGGACCTACCTGGCCTGGAAAGAGATGTGGCGCAACCGCGGCCGTTTCTTTCTGGTAAGCCTGGTAATCGCCCTCATCACACTGCTGATCATCTTTTTGGCCGGCTTGTCTGAGGGTTTGGGCGCGGGGAACAAGGAATATCTAAGCAAGTTGGGCGGCGAACTCGTCGTCTACCAGGATCAGGCGGATCTCACGGTCGGCGCCAGCCAGATCGGCCAATCCTTCATGAACAATATTCGCCGCACGGAAGGGGTCAGGGACGCCGGCGCTATCGGCGCTACGGCGGGCCTGATTAACTATGAAGATGCGCTGGTGCCGGAGTCCGTTTCGCTGATCGGCGTGGAACCGGGCCGGCCGGGCGAACCAGGCGTTCTGGAAGGTGAGCAGTTGAGCAGCATCCGCGGCAACGAAGCGATCATCGGCAAGAACGTGGCCGTGCGCACCGGGCTCGGCGTCGGCGACACCCTGGTCGTCGAATCGACGCAGGGCACGGTCGACGAGTTCTATCCCCTGGAAATCGTCGGCGTTACCGACGGCCAGCAGTATTTCATCCAGCCGTCGGTCATCGTGCCGCTCTACACCTGGGATCGCATCCGCCCCAAGGGCATCACCGGCGGCAGCGGCGAGCTGACCTTTAACGTGGTCAACGTGGCCGTCGATAACCCGTGGCAGGCGGACAACGTGGCCCGCAGCCTTGAGGCTGGGATCAATGGCATTGAAGTCACCGACCGCGTCACCGCCTACGAAAATGCGCCGGGCTACACGGAGCAGAAAAGCACCCTGGATACCCAGCGCGGCTTCACGCTGCTGATCGGTATCCTGGTCGTGGGCGGCTTCTTCCAGATTCAGACGCTGCAGAAAGTAGGCCAGGTCGGCATGCTGAAGGCGCTGGGCGCGCCCAACTTCCTGGTGGCCAGCTCGGCGACTATCCAGATTGTTCTGACCAATGTGATCGGCGTGTTCATAGGCGCCATGGCCACGTTCGGGTTGGCGGCGGCGCTGCCCGGCAGTATTCCGATCATTTTTGACGGCCAGCAGGTGGCCATGGCCCTGCTGACACTGCTGATTATCGGCCCGCTCGGCGGGCTTGTCTCCATCCGCTACCTGACGCGCGTGGAACCACTGGCGGCCCTGGGCCTGGCCAATTAAGGGGCGCTGTGATGAAAGAAACCGTTCTATCGACCCATGAAGTGACCAAAATTTACGAGCTGGATGACCAGCTGATCACGGCCGTTGATCGCGTCTCCCTCGAACTGTACGCCGGCGAGTTCGTGGCCCTGGTCGGGCCCAGCGGCTCCGGCAAGACGACGATGCTGGCCATGATCGCCGGCCTGCTCACGCCGACCAGCGGCGATATCTGCCTGGGCGGGCAGGAGCTGGGCCAGATGAAGGAATCACAGCGCACGCGCGTGCGCCGCGAGAAGATCGGCTTCACCTTCCAGGCCAACAACCTGGTCAATTATCTGAACGCGCTGGAAAATGTGGAGCTGATGCTGCGCCTGAACAGCCGCTACGACAGCGCAGGGCAGCAGCGGGCGATCGATCTACTGGATCGCCTCGGCCTCGGCGACCGCCTGCACAATCTACCGGCGCAGCTGTCGGGCGGCCAGCGGCAGCGCGTGGCCATCGCCCGCTCGGTGATCCATGAGCCGCAGCTGGTGCTCGCCGACGAGCCGACAGCCAGCCTGGACACGAGCCTGGCCTTCCAGGTCGTGGAAACCTTCGCCTCCTTGATTCACGAACAGAACCGCTCGGGCATCATCGTCACCCACGATTTGCGCATGGTGCGCTACTGCGACCGCGTGATTCAGATGGAAGACGGCCGTCTCAAAGAGATCCTCACCGATCCCGCCGAGATCAACGCCATGGCCGGCGCCCTGCCCGCCGCCTGAGGCAGGCCACCAACCGTAGGTGCGCACCCCCGCGTGCGCCAGCCCCGTCCCCGCGGGCAGACACGGGGCCTGCCCCACCAAACGTTTGTTTTCTGCTATAATAGCAATAATGGCCCGCCTGCAGTTCCCTGCAGCGCAACGCTGCCAACGACAACACGCCAAAGGAAAAGCATTATGAACGGTGAACCCATCATCTGGCATTACGGTTTGATGGCCGAACGTTGGGGTGAAATGATCCATGACGCCCCGGAAGCGCCCTACTTCGCAGCGCAGATCGCCCGCTACGGGCAGCCCGTGCTCGATCTCGCCTGCGGCGCCGGGCGCATCCTGCTGCCCCTGCTGGAAAGCGGCATCGACGTGGACGGCTGCGATCTTTCCGGCGACATGCTCGCTCACTGCCGGCGGCGCGCCCAGGCAGACGGCTTCAAGCCCAATCTCTACGAACAGCCGATGCACGCTTTCGCGCTGCCGCGCCGCTACAAGACGATCTACATCTGCGACTCGTTTGACCTGGCCGGCAGCCGGGAAAAAGATCTGGAGACGCTGCGCCGCTGCCATGATCACCTGGAAGAAGGGGGCGCCCTGCTGCTCAACATCCAGGCCGAATATACATCGCGCCACTCCTGGGACCAGTGGCTGTTGGAAAGCCGCGCCCATCTGCCGCAGCCGTGGCCGGACGAAGGCTCGCGCCGCGTCGCCGCCGACGGCAGTGAGAACATCGCCTATTTTCGTACCGTTGATCTCGACCCGCTTGAGCAGACCTACACGCGGGAAGTGCGCCTGGAAAAATGGATCGACGGCGAGAAGGTGGCGGCTGAGGAATACACCCTGCGCGGCAATATGTATTTCAAGAGCGAGCTGATGCTGATGCTCAAGGTGGCCGGCTTCCGCCAGATCACCGTCACCGGTGATTACTCGGCCGATCCGGCAACGGCCGAACATGACGAGCTTAATTTCGTGGCGCTCAAGTGAGCGGCGGCCCTACCAGGCGCCAGGCCGGGGCAAGCCAATGAATGCAGTCGACGACTACCTCGCGCCCTACCCGCCGGAGATTCGCGCGGCCGCCGGCGAGCTGCGCGCACTGATCAAAACGGCCGTACCCGGCGTCATCGAAGCGCTTTATCCCGGCTGGCAGCTGATCGGCTACCGCGTCCCACACGGCGCGCGCAGCCGATACTTCTGCTACATCGCCCCCTACAACGATCATCTCCGTCTCGGTTTTGAATGGGGCATCCTCATGGCCGACGAGCAGGGCCTGCTCGAAGGAGACGGCTCCCAGGTGCGCCAGGTCACGATCGGCGCGGCCGGCGAAATCCAGCCGGAACTGCTCACGACCGCTGTCCGGGAAGCCGCCGCGGTCGCTCTGCTGGACAAAGCGGCCAAAGAGGCGCTTGCCCTGCAAAGAGAAGCGGAAAGGGAACGGCCGTCATGAGCAGTTCCAGCTCAGATTGTGTGCCGAGCGATCAAGCCCTACCAGTTCATCAATCAACCCCCTTTCCCGTAGGGGTGCGCCCCCGTGCGCACCCGCCGGACGCAGCCGCGGGCGGACACGGGCAGACATGGGTAGGCACGGGCAGACATGGGTAGGCACGGGCAGGCACGGGCAGACACGGGGGTCTGCACCTACAATGGGATAGAGAATCTGGCAAACAGGAGACGACCATGACCGACGAAAAACTACAGAAGAAACTGCACATCAAACCGGGCATGCGCGCGCTGGTTCTCAACGCGCCCGACGCTTTTCTCGCCGCCGTCCAACCGCTGCCGGATGGTTCACTGGCCGACATCATCCCCACCGGCGGGCGGTATGACTATCTGCACCTATTCGCGCAGAACCGCGATGAGCTGGCCCAGTTCGGGCCCATCGCCCTGGCCACCGCCCAGCCGGACGCCCTCTTCTGGATTTCCTACCCCAAGCAGAGCGCCGGCCTGGATACAGACCTCAACCGGGACGCCGGCTGGGCGTTGATCAATGATGCCGGTTATCGCGGCATCGCCCAGGTTTCCATTGACGACACCTGGTCGGCCGTTCGCTTCCGCCCCCGCGGCGATGACGCCCCCAACGCCCTGATCGCCGCCCAATTCGCCGGCCCCAAGGCGCACCTGCAGCCGCTCTACGAACGGCTTGTCGCCGCGGCGCTGCACATCGATCCTACGATCGCCATCGCCCCGCGCAAGAGCTACATCGCCCTGCAGAAGAACAAGACCTTCGCCCTGATCAAAGCCTCCAGCAAAGACCGCCTCGACCTGGGCCTCAAAGTGCCAACCTATGAGGCGGACGGCCGTCTGCAGGACGCCGCCGGCTTCGGCAGCGGCTCGATCACCCACAAAGTCGCCCTCAGCAGCCTGGCCGACATCGACGACGAACTCCTGGCCTGGCTGCGCGCCGCCTACAGCACCGTCATCTGACGTCCCCCCCTCGAAAGGGTAACCAAAAGGGCGGTTCGCGAACCGCCCCTACTCTGCCTGCCCGGTGGCTGCGTTCAGTTTCCGTGTATGACCATGGAGCGCGCCTGGGCAAGTGTGAATTGTGCCGACGGCGGGCAAGGCGGTAGTTGGGCAGACTCTGCATAGGCGGCCAGCCGCTCTGCCCATGTGCGATCTGGTCTACGCACCAAGATTGATCACACCCGGGCCAAAATCCCCAATTGACAAACTGGAAACAGCCGTTTACAATGTAACTGGTTGTAACCACCCAACCACCCTACCAATACATTATCCAGGATGCAGGCTATGTCCAGACTCAACAAACACAGCCACGTCCCCCTCTACCAGCAGCTGGTGCAGACGCTGGTCGCCCGTATCGACAGCGACGAGCTGCTTCCCGGCGATCGCGTGCCTTCCGAACGGGAGCTGGCCGAGGATATGCACGTCAGCCGCACCACGGCGCGGCTGGCCATTGATGAACTGGTGGCCAGCGGCGTCGTCTACCGCGAGCAGGGACGCGGCACCTATGTCGCCGAACCGCGCATGCGCGCCCTCCTCGGCTTCGCCAGTTTCAGCGAAGATATGCGCGCCCGCGGCTTCATCCCCAGCTCGCGGATTCTCACCCAGGAAGTGATGGAAGCGGATGAACAGCGGCAGGCGCTGCTGCGCTGCGCGCCCGGCGAAAAGGTCCTCTACCTGGTGCGCCTGCGTTTGGCCGACAACAAACCGGTGGCCCTGCAGTCCTCCTATATCCTGCACCAGATGGTGCCGGGCATGGAAGCGATGGAGCTGCAGGATTTATCCCTGTTCACGGTCCTGCGCGAACAGTATTACATCTACCCCGCCTGGACGGAAGCGGAGATGGAAGCGCGCAAAGCGGATGAAGCGACGGCGGCGCTGCTCAATCTGGAAGCGGGCGAACCCGTCCTGGTGGTGCGCGGCCTGACCTACAACGACTCATTTGAAATCGTGGAAAGCGTGGAGACGGTCTACCGCGGCGAAGGGCTCGCCCTCTATATCGGCCGTCAGCGCTTCTCAACCCTGGGATCGGTCTAACTGTGAGCCGCGGCGACAGGTCACAGAGCTACCTGCTGGCCGTTGATATCGGCGGCACCAAGACAGCGTGCGCCCTGGTCACCAGGGAGGGCGTGATTCTCGACCAGCTGCAGGCCCCGACGAGCCAGGAAGGGCCGCAGGCGGGCATCGCCCAAATCCACGCGCTGCTGCAAGAACTGCTGCGCCGCAGCGATCTCGACAAAACGGCCGTGCAGGCGATCGGCGTGGGCATTCCGGCGGTGCTGGCGCGGCACAGCGATCAGGTCATCTGGGCGCCCAATCTGCCCGGCTGGCGCGACGTGCCGCTGCGTGAAAGCCTGCAGGCATTGAGCCGGCTGCCGGTCTTCGTTGAATATGACGGGCACACGGCCGTTCTGGGCGAATGGTGGGCCGGCGCCGGGCGCGGCTTCGACTCCTGCGTGGACATTATCATCGGCACCGGCATTGGCGGCGGCATGATTCTAGACGGCCGTCTGGTCCGCGGCGGCGACCGGTTGGCCGGTGCTGCCGGCTGGTTCGCCATGACGCCGGCGGCGGACCAGGCGCATGAGGGGCAGCGCCAGATCGGCCATTGGGAATCGCAGGCCGCCGGACCCGGCATTGCCGCCCGCGCCGCCTCCCGCCTCGCTGACTACCCGGATTCTATCCTCGCCCGCAGCATCCGCCCGCTGACCGCTCACGCCATCTTCAATGCCGCGCGCCAGGGGGACAAGCTTGCCGCCGCGATCATTGAAGACACCGCCAGCATCATTGGCGTGGGCATCGCCAATATCGTCTCACTCGTCAACCCACAGATCGTCATCTTGGGCGGCAGCATCGGCTCGCAGGGCGACCTGCTGCTGCCGGGCGTTCGCCGTGCCGTTAAGGCCCTCGCCCAACCTATTTCAGCCAGCTCGGTGACTATCGAATCATCCAAACTGGCCACTGACGCGGGTTTATTTGGCGCCGCATACGCGGCTTTATTGCGCAGCGAGGAGCAAGATCATGCCCTCGAACATGCGCTGGAACCGGAATCAACAGGGCGCCGGACGGCGCAGAAGAGGAGGTGAACGGACCAGAAATATCGACCCTATCAGCCAATCAGCTTTGTCAAATCCCTTTCTTAGTCCATACAAGGAGGACAGGAATGAACCGCAAACTACTCGTACTCTTAACCATGCTCATGATCGGCGCCCTTCTGGCTGCCTGCGGCGGAGAAACCGCCGCACCTGCTGAAGAAGCGCCTGCCCAATTACCGGCGCCCACGGAAGCGGCCGCGGAAGAAGCCGCCCCCGAGGAACCAGCCGCTGAAGAACCGGCAGCCGAAGAACCTGCCATGGAGGACATCACCATCCGCGCCCTCATTCGCCCGGACGAAGGGGGCAATGTGGCCAAGGCGGTGGAAGAATTCAAGGCGGAGACCGGCATCGATGTCCAGGTCGATTTTGTCGGCTGGGCCGAGATCCACGACAAGACGATCACCACGCTGGCCAGCGGCGGCGGCGGCTATGACATCATCTTCATCCCCTCCGCCAATGTGGTTGAGTTCACCTCCGGCGGCTGGTTTGAACCGGTGAATGATATGATCACCGAGGAGACCGCCGGCCAATGGTTGATGTCCGTGGTCGATATGTACACCTTTGGCGACGAGCTCCTGGCCGTGCCCTGGTACGCCGGCGGCGCGCACATGGCCTACAACGCCGCGGTGTTGGCGGAAGCGGGCGTTGATCCCGCGGCCATCAAGACCTGGGACGACTTCATGGCTGCCTGCCAGACTATCGTCGACAGCGGCGCGGCGCCCTACTGCTTCACGCCCAGCGCCAAGTACCCGGGCAACTTCTACTATAACTGGGGCTCGATGGTCGCTTCCAACGGCGAGGAGCTGTTCACCGAGGATGGCGCATTCATCGACGGCGAAGCCGCCCGTGCCTCCATGCAGATGATCGCCGACGGTGCGGTAAATGGGCTTTTCGATCCCGCCGGCATCGCCATGGATGATTATGAAACGTTGATCTCGTTCGGCGCGGGCAACAGCGCCTTCCTGCTCGACTCCACCTGGGCCGTCACGCAGGCGAACCGCAACCCTGAGCTTTCGGGGATTACCGACAACGCCGGTTTGATTCTCATTCCTGGCGGCGCGGGCACGGAGAGCGGCGGCTATCTATACGCCGGCGGCCTCGGCGTGTTGAAATCGTCGGAACACATGAAAGAAGCGAAGCAGTTCCTGGCCAAACTCACCAGCGAGGATCTGCAGAAACACCACGCCATCGAAGGCGCTAACCTGCCGACACGTCTAGCCCTTTATGAAGATGCTGACATCGCCGCCGCCTGGCCGGGATTCGAGACCCTGGCCGCGCAGCTGCCTTACGGCAAGTTCCCGCCGCAGTATGGCTGGTTCGAAGAGTGGCGTCGCTCGGCGGCAACGGCAGTGCAGGACGTCATGGGCGAGCGCAAAACGTCTGAAGAGGCCATCCAATGGCTCTCCGAGGAAACAGCGCGATTGAATTCACAGTAATCTCCCGACAAGACCGGGCGTCCCGCTTTGTCCTACCCTGGTAAGCGGGGCGTCCGGTCCCTTTTGAATGATCAGACATGAGCCTGCTGCCGGGGGCCTTTTGAACGATGGAACTGCACAATGACCGACGCTAGACGAAAAGAGCTGCAGCTGGCACTCGCCCTCTTCGCGCCCGCGGCCTTGATCATGGCTGTGGTAACGTTGTACCCGTTGGTCGCCTCGTTTGCGATCAGCCTGCGCCAGTGGGACCTGATGCGGCCTGACCTGGGACGGCCGTTTGTCGGCCTCGACAACTACCGCTTCATCCTCAGCGATCCCGCCTTCTGGGAAAGCGTCAGGATCACCGTTATCTTCGTCTTTCTCGCCGTCACCATTGAAATCGCGCTCGGCCTGGCCGTCGCCCTGATGCTCAACCGCCCCTTCCGCGGCCGTACCGCTGTGCGCCTGCTCGCCCTGCTGCCCTGGGCCATTCCCTCAGTGGTCAACGGCATCATGTGGAAATGGATTCTCAACCCCAGCTACGGCGCGGCGAACGGCCTGCTCTACCAGTTGGGCATCATCGACGATTACATCATCTGGTTGGGCGACCCGGAGCTGGCGCTGCTGATGGTCGTCTGGGCGGATGTCTGGAAAGAGACCAGCTTCATCATGCTGCTCTTCCTGGCAGCCTTGCAGACGATTCCCAACGAGCTGTATGAAGCGGCCACCGTCGACGGCGCCAATACGGTGCGCAAGTTCACCAATGTGACCATCCCCCTGATCCGGCCCACGCTCTTCGTGGCCGTCGCCCTACGCACAATCTGGGCCTTGAAGAGCTTCGATCTCATTTACACGCTTACCGCCGGCGGGCCCTCCAACGGAACGGCCGTGATCGGCTACTATACTTACCTGAAATCATTCGTATCCCTGCAGTTGGGCCGCGGTTCGGCCGCCGCCTACCTGATGACCCTCGCCGTTCTCGTCGTCGTCTTCTTCTACCAGCGCGCGATCTACCGGGGCGTGGAGTATTAAGATGAGCAGCAGCGAAAAAACAGCGGCCCCGGCACAAGCAGCATTCGGCGAGCGCGTCCAGCAGACCTGGCGGCGCATCAAACCCGTGCTAACCACCTTTCTCTTCTACAGCTGCGTCCTTCTCTTCGTCTTCGCCATGGTCGCCCCCTTCTTATGGATGGTTATCTCCAGCATCTCGCCGCAGTACGAACTGATCGCGCGCCCACCCCACTGGATCCCGGAGAACCCGACGCTCGACCGCTACCGCGCCCTGATTTTCGGCCCGCAGCCGGGCCAGAACATGCCCCTGGCCGCCGACCGCTTCGTACAGTCGATGGCTAACAGTTTAATTGTCAGCGTCAGCACGACGATCCTCTGCTTGATCGCGGGCACGCTGGCCGCCTATCCCTTCGCGCGCATGAAGATTCCGGGCGGCTCCTACTTCCTGCTGGCCATCCTGGCCGTGCAGATGCTGCCCGTGATCGTGATCATCATTCCCCTCTATCTGCTGATGCAGCGCCTCGACCTGATCGACACCTACCGCGGCCTGATCCTGCTCTATGCCGGGTTCCTGCTGCCCACGGTGATCTGGATCATGTACGGCTACCTGCAGACCCTGCCGCGCGAACTGGAAGAGGCGGCGATGATCGACGGCTGCACGCGTTTTGAGGCGATCATACGCATCATCTTGCCCCTATCCGGGCCCGGCCTGGTAGCCGTCGGCGCCTTCGCCTTCCTGTCCGCCTGGAACGAGTTTTTCATGGCGCTCATCTTCACGACCGCCAATACCAAGACGATTACCGTCACTGTGACGGAATTTAGCACACAATTCGGCATCGATTTCGGACTCATGGCCACCGGGGGCGTGATCGGCAGCATTCCGCCGCTGATCCTGGCACTGCTCCTGCAGCGCTACCTGGTGCAGGGCCTGACCTCGGGCGCCGTCAAAGGTTAATCAATGTAGGAGGAATCTACTATGTCAGCAGACCTTTATCTAACAACCGCCGGCAAGCTGCTCGAAAAGATCCAGACAACGCAGATGGAGAATATTAAGGCCGCCGCCGGTCTGATGGCCGGCTCGATCGGCGCGGGCAATGCCGTCCTCGCGTTCGGGTCGGGGCATTCAGTCATACCAGTCATGGACCTGTTTCCGCGCTACGGCTCCTATGTCGGCTTCGTGCCGATCATGGATGCGCGCCTGATGTGGACGACTGTCGTGGGTTCCGGCGGCGCCGTGGAAGTGATCTGGCAGGAGCGGCAGGAAGGGTATGTCGATGTCATGATGCGCGGGCGTAAGCTCAACCCGGGCGACACGATGCTCATCTACTCGCATGGCGGCATGAACGCGGCGCCGGTGGAAATGGCGCTGATGGCCAAGTCGCTGGGTCTGCCTGTGATCGCCGTGACCAGCGTGGCCAACCGCGCGCTGAACGAACCAAGCCATTCCTCGGGCAAGACGCTGCACGACATCGCCGATGTGGTTGTCGACAACTGCTCGCCGCCGGAAGACGCTGTTGTGCCTATCACGGGCGTGTTGGGCAATGTCGGCGCGACATCTACGCTGACGGCCGTTGCCGTGACGATGGCGCTTCTCTCGGAAACGAGCGCCAAGCTGGCCGAGATGGGCAAGATGCCGGAACGCGTCTTTGTCTCGCCAAACGTGCCCGGCGTTACCGCGGACAATAACTTCGTGGTCTATGAGGATTACATCACGTTTGTAGACAATCGCTGACGGCCGCCCGCCCGCAGCATCTGCTAGGGGCGGTTCGCGAACCGCCCCTCCACAGCCGCCCGGACCTCCGCGGATTCTGCCTCTTGTAGCCCCGGCACGAAATCCTTATACTAACAGTATCAGCGCCTACACGGCCGTTTACCTGCCCGCCAGGGGCGCATCCTGCCGGGCAACATGGAGCAGTCACCGCGATGGTCCGCTGGCACATGGGGAACTGGGTGTCGTGCCTTTCCAGCCTGCTGGCAAGTCTCTTTCAGGCTGCCCTGCCCCTCGCTCCGCACCACGCAGACAATGACGCGCTCCGCCAAGGAGGTCCCCATGTTTTCATCCCCTAAGCGCACCATCGTTCCACTCGCACTGCTGCTGTTAACGGCCGTGCTGCTGCTCCTGCTCAGCCCACCGGCGATGGCCGCTCCGACGTCCCGCTACGTCGACGGCGGCAGCGGCGTTGACAGCGGCGACTGCAGTGCACCCGGCAGCCCCTGCGCCACCATCAGCTATGCCCTCAGCCAGGCCAAGGGCAAGGATTCAGTGTTCGTCGCCGAGGGCCTCTACCAAGAGAACCTGGTCATTGAAGACAACATCGACCTGCTCGGCGGCTATCTGGCCGGCTACTGGGCGAAAGGGGATATTCCCTACAGTTCAGTCATCGACGGCCAGCAGGCGGGATCCGTTGTCCGCTACGAAGGCGGTTTCGGCGGCACATTGGATGGCTTCAAGATCACCGGCGGTAAGGCGGATGAAGGGGGCGGCATCTATAACGACACCGGATCGCCCGTCCTCAAGAATCTCTGGGTTACGGGCAACGAGGCGGATGAGGGCGGCGGCGTCTACTTCAACAAGGGGCAGACCTCCATCTCCGACAGCAAGATCGAGAAGAACACAGCGTCCAACCAGGGAGGCGGCATCCTCATTCGCTTTGGCAGCAGCGAGCTCACAGCGCTCACAATCAGCGGCAACGAGGCTGAGCATGGCGGCGGTATCTACCTCAACAACACGGGCAAAGTGCTGCTCAGCGGCAGCGAACTGCGTGAAAACAAGGGCGTAAGCCAGAGCGGCGCCATCCATCTCGACAATACCGATCTGACCATCGAAGACACCGTCATTGCTGACAACGAGGCCAGAGACCATGGCGGCGCAATGACGGCCATGGGCTCACAGTTGAAGGTCGTCAATGGGCTGCTCACCGGCAACAGAACCACGACCGGCCCGGCCAGCGTCATGGCCATGAACGCCAGTGAAGCGATCTTCATCAACAGCACCCTCGCCGACAACGCACCGGACGGACACCAGGCGGTCATCATCTGGGGAGCAGCAGGCACTTTCATCCTCAAGAACAGCATTATGTGGAATAACGCGCTCTACTTCCAGGGTGATCCCGACTGCACCTCCTGCTTCATCGCCGACTACTCGAATGTCCAGGGGTACAGTGATGATGGGACGCATCACAACATCGATGAAGATCCGCTGTTCCGCAGCGCGGTGACGGGTGATTACCGCTTGAAATTAGCGTCACCCTGCATCGATGCCGGCACTGCCGGCGGCGGTTTCATCGCCCCGGACAAAGACCTCGACGGCAATCCACGCGACGGCGAACCAGACATGGGCGCCTACGAATACACGGTTTTTGTTCCGGATTTGCCCTTCAAGGTGTACCTGCCGGTGATCATGAGCGAGTAGCCGGGAAACCCCGTGCTGTGGCCCATCCTGCGCGAAGAGGAGTTCGCGTCCAGGGAGATGATCAGAGACGCCGTTAGTCGATGCGAATTGGCAGCGGGCTGCACAGCGATTTCTTGCTGTTTGCCGCGCGGCCGCATTTACGGCAGATATGGGTGGGCTGGTGGACAAGAAGAAAATACTCCTGCGTTTCCTTCTTGATTGACTTCTTGAGTTTACACAGTTCTTTAGCCATGACGGGGAATATCATAGGGTATTCCCCGTCTGCAAACTACTGGCCAGGTTAAACTCTGTTTTCACGGCCGTTTATCCCTGATTTAATCTTGGTTAAACCTGCCGCGAACAGCATGGCATGACGGCCGTTTCGCCCCTGCTAATCAAATATGCTCGCCGCACTCATGCCGCTGTGATACGCCGCTGGCTGCATTGCGGCGGCATCCAGCGCAGAGGTTGGGCCCGTAACCTCGCGGGGCAGCCAGACGAGGAAGTTATCGAAAGTGGTGGTCACTTCCCGGTCGGCGTTCGAGCGCATATAGAAACCGGCCTTGCCCTTTTCACCAAAGCCCTCATTCTCAAGCGCGGCAACGACCTCGTTGTTGACGAAGAGATCGATCACCGGGCCAACACGCTTCACCTTCAGAAGATTCATGGCGATGCCGCTGTTGATCTCCGTGGAAGGGGTCGCCGGGACGACGAGCGCCGGCACGCCATCGGTGACCTTGGCCAGGCCAAACCACTGGTCGTTCGAGTTGACGACGAAGAAGTAGTAGTTGTCGACATCCACGAGATCGAACACCAGGCCGGCATACCCGTCTTCCGTGCTGGAACTGAAGCTCACTTCCGCCTGCACAGAATAGTCTGAGAAACCGCCAACGGGCGCCACGGTCCACGCCCAGACATTCTTGTCACGAATCAGAATATCGTAGGCGTCATCTTGATAATCTAATTTCACATCACCGAAATCTTCTCGACTCCAGCCGCTGTTCACATCTGAGAAATCATCCTTAAACAGGATAATT
Source organism: uncultured Chloroflexia bacterium (assembly GCA_963767495.1). Classification (GTDB taxonomy): domain Bacteria; phylum Chloroflexota; class Anaerolineae; order Promineifilales; family Promineifilaceae; genus JAACFF01. The sequence goes on along the minus strand of CAVYDY010000001.1, from coordinate 2,830,234 downwards.
GAGGGCTTCGTCACGACCGGCATGTAGGCGGTATAGATATCGTCAGCCGCGGAAACGCCGCCGCCCAGCGATAGGGCAAGGCCAATGAGTGCCAGCAAAATGAAAGCAATACCAGCCGCTTGTCGCGCATTTATTGTCATGTCTTTGTCTCCTTTGTTGAAGTCACTGCCAGTCAAATCCGGGGCCGCCGGCATCAGAACCGGCCCCACAGCCAAAGAGGCCTGCAAAGCTGCCCCGCCCATCAGGCAGGGTCGCCCTTTTCCTGGATTATCTATTGAAACCGCAGAAAACAAAATAGTTTCGAAGAATAATCGCCTGCCGCGATGCCGCGATGCCGGCAGCGCCTCAAGTTTGCGGAGGATATCGCTCAGGCCATGCCGCAATCGTTGGCCATCATTTGGCGAGGCTAATACCGAACCTACCAGCTGTCAAACGGGCTGTTCCAGCGCAGTCACGACGGCGGCTCGATTGGCCCCATTGCAGCGCGGAACAAGGCTGGCCCAACGAATGCTGCGCGCACTGTTCGCCCGCTGCTCGCCGCTCCGCTTTCGCGGTTCGTCCTGCACATGCTGCAGTCCCCAATCCCCTTTCTCTGTGGTAAGATACCCGCATTCCAAGGTGAAGAGGACGCATGTATGGTTGAAGAGTTTGAACGCTGGTTAGAACAACTACTGCAGCCGCAGGGCGACATCGTGGCTCTGGCAGTTCAGGTACTGCTGTTTGCCGTGGTCCTGTTGATTACACCGGCCCTTTATCGCTTCCTTGCCCGCTATTTCGACCGCCTGATGATCCGTCTCAGCAGCCATGAGCGCGTCCAGCGCCTGCCGGCCTACGAGGATGGATTCGCCACGCTGCGCAAAGTGCTGCGGCCGTTATCCGCCTGGCTCCTGGCTCGCCTGGCTGTGGTTGTGCTCGACCAGATCGGCCGTCCCAGTTCACTGCTCTTGTGGCTCAGTGGTTTTCTATTGATCTGGCTGCTCTACCGCCTGGCGCACGCCATCCTCACCTTGTGGATGCCTCTGGAACGCGCGCGGAAACTAAGCCGCACAATCATCCGCCCCATCGCCCTGTTCGTGGCCCTGATCCACACCAGCGGACTGCTTGATGAAATCCTCAGCCTCGGCTTCACCGTGCAAACCGCGCGGATCACCGTCGGCGCGATCATCGCCGGCCTGGCCGTCTTTCTCCTAGCCGTTGTTGCCTCTCGCCTCACGCGCAGCTACCTGCAGAACAACTTCCTACCCGGCGCAGGGCTCGACGAATCCTTGTCGGCCGTCCTGGCCACTTTGACCAGCTACCTCGTGCTTGTCGCCGGGCTCATGGCGGCGCTCACCGTGGCCGGGTTTAATCTGACCGGGCTGACCGTGATCCTCGGCGGGCTTTCCGTCGGCATCGCTTTCGGCCTGCAAGACATCATCAGCAACTTCTTCAGCGGCTTTGTCCTGCTCTTCGAACGCTCTGTGGCGCACGGAGACGTGATTGGCATGGACGGCGAACTGGGGGTCGTACAGGACGTTGGCATCCGCGCCACGGTACTGCGCACGATCAAAGATGTAGAACTGATCGTGCCCAACTCCCATTTCCTGACTAATACGGTCACCAATTTCTCGCGCGGGGAGAACCGTGCTATCCGCCTTGAAATCCAGGTTTTCACCTACCATATCAAGGATCCGCGCGACGTTCGCGAAGCGATGATGGCCGCGGCTGAACGGGTCGACGGGCTGGCTCCCACGCCGGCGCCCTACGTCGAGTTTCAAGCATTCGGCGCCGACCGCACCAATGAGTTCACGCTGGAAGTCTGGATTGAAGATATCTGGAATTTCGACGAAATCAGCAGCGACCTGCGCTTTTATATCTGGGAAGAAATGCAGGGACGCCAGCTGCACTTCCCGCCGATACAGCACGAGGTAAGGACGACGTAGTCGGGTCCTGGCATCAGCGGGTCAGCGGTTCAGCGTCCAGGCGACCCAAGACCTGAGCCATCCGCCGCAGCGCCTCGCTGATGTTCTCGATCGAATTAGCAAAAGACAGCCGCAAATACCCTTCACCATAGGCGCCGAACGCTGTGCCGGGCAGCAGGGCCACAGACGCCTCCTCCAGCAGCAGATCGGCCAGGTCGGCCGAGCGCATGCCGAATGATTGGATGTTGGGAAAAGCATAGAATGCCCCCTGCGGCAACCGGCACTGCACACCCGGGATTTCGTTGAGGCCGGACACGATCACATCCCGCCGCTCCTGGTACGCCGCCAGCATCGCCGCCACATGATCCTGCGTGCCCAACAGCGCCTCCACGCCGGCGATCTGCGTGAAGTGGGCGGTGCTGCCCAACGCGTGCGTGAACAGCAGCTGCACCCGTTTGGCCAGCGCTTCTGGCATGATGCCATAGCCCAACCGCCAGCCGGTCATGGCATACGTCTTGGAGAAACCATCCATGACAATCGTGCGCTCGGACATGCCGGGCAGCGCCGCGATCGACGGCGCCTGACGGCCGTCAAAGACCAGGCGTGTATAAATCTCGTCCGAGAGCACCCAGCTGTCATACTTCTGGGCGGCAGCGGCGATATGCACCAGATCCGCAACAGGCATCACGCCGCCGGTGGGATTGCTCGGCGAATTAAGGATGATCAGCTTCGTGCGCGCGCTGACCAGCCGGTCAAACGCCTCCAGATCAAAGGAAAAGTCATTCTCCTCAAGCAGCGGTACGGGCACAGGCGTGCCGCCCGCGACCTCAATCATCGCCTCATAGGTGGGAAAGCCGGGACTGGGATAGATCACTTCATCGCCCGCCTGCACCAGAGCCAGCGTGGGAAAGAAGAGATTCGGCTTGGCGCCGGGGCTGACCAGCACCTGTTCCGTATGAAAGGTAATGCCGCGCCGCCGGCCGGCATCCTCGGCGATCACCGCGCGCAGTTCGGCAATGCCCGCCGTCGAGTTATAGCGCGTGCGCCCCTCGGCGATGGCGCGAATGCCCGACAGGCTGATATTCTCAGGCGTGTCAAAATCAGGCTGGCCAATTTCCAGGTGGATGATATCGCGCCCTTCCGCTTCAAGTTCCGTAGCCCGCGCCAGAACCTGGTAGGCGCCCTCCGGCTGCAGCCGGGCTGTTCGTTCAGCAAAACTCATGATCTGCTCCTGGGTGTAAGTAAACCTCGAATTATACAACGCAGCGTCGGGACGCAAAGTCGCGCGGCGGCAGTGTCACAGCGCGGCCGGGCAGCTGAATAACGCAGTGATCATACCGCGAACCGAAGCCAGTGGTGGCTACTCCTCCGCTGCCACCAGCTGCGCCCCGGTCTCCCCGGAACCGGCGTCGGCGCGCACCATCGTCACCTCCGACAGCCAAACCGCGTCGGGCGCCATGGTCAGCCGGGCCAGTGCTCTGAGCGCTTCGTCATAGTTGACGCGCCAGCCGGCGAAGTTCTGCCAGGCGAGATCGCGATCTGCTTTCAAGGGCATCCCCTGCGCCTCCAGCCGTTCGCACGCCGCGTCGAACTCTTCGCGGGTCACACTGATCGGGTCCTCGGGGAAGTGGGGATCACGATTGTAGGGCAGCGCAAAGACATCAGCGATGCGGCGCAGGGCCAGGAAGCCGGCGCGCAGCACGACCGCCTTCGTCGGTGCCGATTCATCTTCAAGCAGGGAGAGCGACAGCGCCGCGGCATCGAGGACGACGCCTGCTGAAAGGACCCAAGATAGGTCGGAGCGCGGCGATCGGAAGAAGACCAGCGCGGCCAGGGTCGTGTGGTTTTCGTCGATTTCGGTGAACCACTGCTCCCACGAATGCCAGAACGCTTTGCGCTCCGCTCTATCCATATCCATACCGCTCAGCCGCCACATCAGCTCCGGGGCGGTCGGCGGCCAGCCGGCGCGCACCTCCAGCAGGGCAACGGCCGTTTCCCGCCGCGAGAATGCGCTGTACATCGTCGGCAGATAGGCGATCAACATGGCCACAAGCATCAGGCCGATCACCGCCTCGCTGAAGGACAGCAGGTGAAAAAGAAAACTGTCGAAACTGGCATAGCCCAAGGTCAACAGCGATGATCCGCTGGTGATAAAAGCCTCCGTCCACGGCCGTATCCCCAGCGACCAGTAGACAAGCGAGTAGCCAAACGCCGTCAGCAGCAGCCAAAAAGGCACCAGCGCCAGCAGGGTAAGCGGCGCGTACAGGGCCATGACCCTGTCTTTTTCCTCGTATGTCGTTTGGCGGTTGACCACGAGATTGAATAGGCTGCGGCTGACACGAAAGACAAACACATTGAGCGCCTGCTGCTGGCTGCGCGGTACAACAAATGTCTTCGCTGCGGAAAGGAGAGTCCAGACGATGAAGGCGATGCCAATAAGGGCCAGGAAAATGCGTACAAGAATCACAAGGCTGCTCCACTTTTGATTAAGAAGTTATTGTAGAACAGTTTACCGGTGAATCGAGCAATCGCCGAGTGGGAGTGCCGGCAGGACGGCGGCGATGGCAGCCATTATTAAACAGGATAGCATCGTGATATCATTGCCGCAGACGAACGCGCACCCTGAACGGCCGAACAGCTGAGCCGCTGGCCGGCCTATTCCTGAGGAGAATCCAATGACCCAGACACTAATCAGCAACGGCACGCTCATCGACGGCCGCGGCGGCGAGCCGCTGCCCGGCGCCAGCGTGTTGGTCGAAAACAATAAGATCATCGCCGTGGCCGCCTCCGGCAAGCCGCTGCAGGTGGCGCTGGATGCCGAGCACATCGATGCCGGCGGCAGCTTCATCCTGCCCGGCTTCATCGACGCTCACGTGCATGTGATGTTTCAAATCGGCAAACTGGAAGAGGCGCTGAGCACGCCCTTCTCGATGAAGTTCTACCAGGCGATTGGCCATCTACGCCGCACGCTCGATGCGGGCATCACCTCGGTTCGCGATGCCGGCGGCGCTGATCTGGGCGTCAAAACGGCCGTTGCCCAGGGCCTTATTGCCGGACCGCGCCTGCAGATCAGCACGGCGGCGCTGGGTATCACCGGCGGCCACACCGACGGCCTGCATCCCTCCGGCGAAACCGTGGGATTCTTCAGCGCCTACCCGGGCATGCCCGACAGCATCTGTGACGGCATTGAAGATGTGCGCAAGAAGGTACGCGAAGTGCTGCGCGCCGGCGCCGATGTGGTCAAGATATGCGCCACCGGCGGCGTGCTCAGCCCCACCGACCATCCGGAATTCACCCAGTTCTCACCCGAGGAGCTGCAGGTCATCGTGCAGGAAGCGGCTTACCGGCGCGGCATCAAAGTCATGGCCCACGCCCAGGGCGCGGAAGGGATCAAGCAGGCGGTGCGCGCCGGCATCCACTCCATCGAACACGGCATCTTTCTCGATGACGAAGCGATTGAGCTGATGCTCGAGCACGGCACCTTCCTGGTGCCCACGCTGCTCGCCCCGATCGCCGTCCTTGAAGCGGGCGAAGCGGGCGGCATGCCGGAATACGGCCTGCAAAAATCACGGGAAGTGATCGACAGTCACCGCCAGAGCATTCGCCGCGCCCACGAAGCAGGCGTGAAGATCGCCATGGGCACCGACGCGGGCGTCATGCCGCACGGCACCAACCTGCGTGAATTGGGCCTGCTGGTCGAGGCCGGTCTTTCGCCGATGGATGCCATCGTGGCCAGCACAAAGACGGCCGCCGAATGTCTCGGCTGGGACGATCACCTGGGCACGCTCGCAGTAGGTAAGACGGCCGATATTGTGATCAGCAAAATCGATCCCCTAAACGACATCAACTCGCTGGCCGATAATGATAATATCTGGATGGTGATGCAGGACGGCAAGCGCGTGAAGTAGCAGGGAGAACGGGCATTGTGCAGTGCTGAACGGGCAGCGCCGGCTGCAGCGTCACGGGCCCGCTTTCTGTTCTAGGTATTCGGTTTTCTGTTTCTTGCGGTCTGTTGGCTGTTCCCAGCTAGCCTTCAGCCGCTGCCACGCCCCCATAGATGCCATAGCCCACGTATGTGAAATACTCTTTGGGCATGCTGGCGAACGCCTTGCTGAACACCTGGCGGTACTGCGGTTTGCTGATTACTCTGAAGAAACCGGGGAAAGCGCGCAGATAGTCGGCGGGGGCGACACGGCCGTATTGGCTCTTCGACTCTTCCCGTGCTGTGAGCGCATTCGCTTCAGCCACCACATCGCTCAAATCACTCGCTTCCAGGATCGCGCGCCATTCATCGTGGGCAAGGATGCCCTGCGGCATACCCGATGCGCGCGCCATGAAGTCCGCCTTTTCCGGCGGCGGCGGCGCCACCCAGACCGCCTCGGTAAAAGCGGCCGTTCCACCCGGCTTGACCACGCGGGCCAGCTCATTAACGACGTGTAGTTTGTCGGCGGCGAAGGTAAGCACCGACTCTGCGATCGCTGCATCAAAGCTGTCGTCGGCGAAAGGCAGCGCACTCATATTTGCTACACGAAGTTTAATGAGCCGGCCGGCGCCCTCGCGCCGCACCCGCTCCTGCGCCCGTTCGAGCATACGCGGCGTGATATCGACGCCGGTCACCCGGCAGCCGTACTCTTTGGCCAGGTAGACAGCGGCGATGCCCACGCCGCAGCCGACATCCAGCACATGGTCGCCCGGTTTCACGTCCGCCAATTCGATCAGACGCGCGGTCGCCGCCTGCCCGCCGACATGCTTGGTATGCCCTATCTCGGCCAGTAGATTGAAGTAGGTGCTTTGTTCACCGGCTGTGGACCCGGAAGACTGCTCAACAGATGCCATAGGATTCTCTCGCTTTTCGTTCGTCAGTTCTCAGCTGTCAGGTGGCCACCCAGTCTCAATTATACCATGCCCTGCGGCCCCGCTGATGCCTATCCCGGTTGTCGCCGAATGCAGGATCAGCGCCTATAATGGGCGGCAGATCGAAGATTACGCGCGCCGGCAGCAAAGATGACCCGACCAACACAGTTCTTGGCACTCCTCGTCCTCCCGCTTTTTCTACTGTCCTGCGGACGGCTGGGGTCAAGTGAAGTCCCGCCCACGCTGGAAGCGTACAGCACGACGGCGCCCAAGCTGATCATCCCTGGCCCAACCGCGACACTGCCGCCACAGCCTACCCTGCTGCCCACGCCGACCCTGGCATTCAAGCCGGATCCCACGGCCGAAGCTGAAGTCCCGGCCACCGAAACGGCTGTTCCTGAACCCACCGCCGGTCCCCTGCTGGCCCTCTCCGTTCCCGCCGCCAATGTGCGCAGCGGACCAGGGATCGATTATGCCATCATCGGCGTCGTCAACCGCGACGATACGACGCCGGTCATTGGCGTCAGCGATGGCGGCGGCTGGATCAATATCCTTCTGCCGGATGGGGGCGATGGCTGGGTCGGCAGTTCTGTGGCCACCATTGTTCAGCCATAGGATCTTGCCCGCGACGGGCTGGACGGCCGTTCTTCGTCTTCCGCTCGCAGTTGGTTACGGCTCGCTTGTGGCGTGTGTCCAGGTGCTGCCTGTACCGGACAGATCCAGGTATTTGTAGCGGGTGGTGGCCCCGTCCACATATTTGATAATCAGATAGGTGTCTTTGATGTAGATGTCGCACATTTCTACGCTGGCTCCTAAGAGATTTATCTTGGGGGCGATCCTTACGCGGCCGCTGGCGAGGGCGGTCGTGATGTCGATTTCTGAATCTGCGCTGCGCTCTAGACTGATGTAGGTATCCGTTCCTTCGCCGTCCCTGCTGGCCTGGATGACGATCTCTGCTGCGGCGTCGGTGGTGCTTTCGCTGACGATCTCAATTACGGTATCATCGTCGTTGCCGGCCTCGTCTACGGCGCGGAGTCCGATCACGTTTTGGCCGGTGTCGTCACGGCCGTAAATCCCGCCGATCTCTTCGCCGTCGGCGTCTTTGAAGCTGTAGGCGCTGACCACGTAATAATTGCCGTCGGTGCTGGCTAGAATCTCGACGCCTTCCGGTGATAGAAAGACGGTATCGCCGACTACCAGCGTCGCGCCGGTGTAGTGGCTGAGATCGGCGTCAACGGTGTAGCTGATGCTGTCGGCCGACTCGTCGGCCGGGGGAGGCGTTACGGGGAATTTTCTCATGGTACTTCCTGAAACTGCGGCCTGATTCGCTCAAGGTAGGCCATATATTCAGATCGCATCTCGGGCGTCATCAATTCTAGGGCCTTAAAAAGCAGGATGTTTCTGAGTTCTACTGATGCTTCTAGACATGCGATTGTATTTTCCTGGTGTTCAATGAGAGATGCTATTTCTGCGGCGTGTCTTGGCGCAAGAAATACGGTTACGGTTAAGTCTGTGTCTGATCCATTTTCCAGTATTCTGATGGCATCCACCGGCGCTATCCATGACATTTTATTTTCTCCCTCTGCTGCTTCTCGTCGGTCGGGCCGGCGTAGGCTGAATAGTCGGTGCCGTTGGAAGATTTCCAGCCGACCAGGCCGTGATTCTTGGCGTAGTAGTATACCTCGCCACCCTGCATCCATTTTAATTCGATCACGTCGTCTAAGCCGAATCCGAAGGTGTTATGCCTGCTTTGATAATGGGCGACCAGCTTGATGGTGTCGGTCACGTCATGTTCGGAGAGCTGCCGGCAGGTTTCCTTGTCGAAAAAGCGCACACTCTTGCAGCTGGTAAACTCTTCACCGATGAGCATGTGCCGCTTGATCCAGGGCGCGCCGGCCGTTCCGTTAAGGCGGTCGTGGACGTAGAACCTGTTCTGCCCTGGCGAGGTGTCGAGGCCGCGATAGATGAAGGCGTCGTCGTGCCATAACTCTTCCCACTGCGCGTTTTTCACCTGGTAGAATCTGCCCTTGTCGTCGGTGTCTGTCCAGCATACTTCACGGCCCAGGCTGCCTTCGAGGAAGTAGGCGCGGCCGTCGCCGCACAAGTAGGGGAGCATGTCGATCATGAGGTGCGGCCCGGCCGGGCCGTCGCACGGGTCCTCCTGCAGAAGATGACGGTAGTAGGGCGCGGGGTCGGTGTATTTGCCGAAACAGCCTTTGTCGCCATTGATCCAATCAATCTGGCCGACGTGTAGATGCTGCTCCGCGCCGACGGTGTTACCCGTCCAGCCTGACCAGGCGATGACCTGGCCTGGGGCAATTGTGTCCCCTTCCTGGACAAAAACACGGCTTAAATGGGCGTAAACTGTCCCAAAACGGTCCGTATGCTGCACAGTTATGTACAATCCGAGGCCGTTAGCGGCATATTTGATGCTCTGTACGGTGCCGGCCGCGACCGCCATGACTTCTCCGTATAGGCCAGATTTGATGTCAACGCCGCAGTGATGGTCCTGCCCGTATTGGCTGTAGTCGATGTCGTATGCTGACCCGTCAGCGCCGTATTCTTGCCAGATGGTTTTGAAGTGGGTGGGCCACACGCGCCAACGAAACGGCCGTTTTGTGACTGACCGGCCTCCCCTCCCTGGCATTGGCTCGTAAGGATACATGTTAGTAAATCCTCGCTAGACTATCCTCGGTTGAATAATCGCTGCTGCCGATCCACTGCACCGGCCTGCTCTCGCCATCGGCGGCATAAAGGGCTTGTTTGACGGCCGTATGGTAGGCTGCCTCGAGCCGCCGGCTGTTCTGGCTCAGCTGGGCCATGAGCAGGCTAGAATTGCTGGTGGGGTTCTTCTGCTCGGCCATCATGAGGAACTGCGTTCCCTGCCAGTTCACATATTTGGTGATGATGTGCTGGTGCTTGGGCGGTAGGGAGCAGTCCCCTTCTACGTCGTCGGTGTTGGAGATCAAGGCGTGATGGGCGTGGTACTGCACTTCGATACTTTCGCCGGTGGCCGGTGTTGCAGAAACAAACAGCTCGGATACGTTCTCGTCGTCCATTCTTGGCAGAATGTCGTACCACTTGTCGCCGTTACTCCAATCGCCGTGCGCATAGCCCAGCCTGGACAAGTATTCTTTGGGGTCTTCGCCGGTGGGGTATTCGACGGAAATGATGCCCATAAAATCAGCGGGGAGATCGTAGTCCTGGTCATCGTCGGCACAGTTGATGGTCTGCGTCTTGATGCGGGGGAAATGCTGGGAGTAATCGCGGATGGCGTCATTCACCCATTCGGCGATCTGGCTGGCCTTGTAGGTGGCGTTTGTTTCGTCGTTGAGACTGGTTTCACAGCGGTCTATGATGTTGGCGAAGTTTGAGGTCATGTCAATGTTCCTTCTCGTCGTCTATCTCGTAAATCTCAACAATGATATGTGGCTCGTCGCCCCAAATTTTCTTGACGGTTATCTGCACGACGTTGCTATCTTCAATGAAGAGCGCATCCATGACGGCACCGGACAGATTGTCTACGTCCGGTTTCGCTGTCGTGTAGGTTCCGTGCAGCTGGGCGCGTTTTTTCTTGCTGGCTGATTTGGGCATGGGGCGTATGCCGACGATATCCAGGGCTAATTTGTCGCTGCTGATGGGGGGCATGTCGTAACACCATAGGGAAAGTTCCTGCTTGCGATCTCTGTAGGTCTGCGACATATAGGTACCGTTGCTGGTGACCCTGGGGCGCTCTTTGCCGAAGGGCGGCATGGGTACGTCGTTACGGTAGAGCAGCTTCATCGTTGTCGCCTATCGCTCCTTCACGGTGATTAAGATGGTACGGTCGGCTGTACGGCCGGCAGCGGTGGTGATGCGGTTGGTGATTTTGTATTCGGTGCCGGCCGTGCCGCCTGATAACCAGATCGTGGCGCTGTCGGTGTCGTTGCTGTCGCTGCTGTTGGTTATGCCGGTATCGACGATCATACTGGAAGAGGCGATGGTGTCTGCGCCCAGCCAGGCCGACCAGTCGAAGGTGTAATCTAGAACGGCGTTAGGGTCTTTAATGAAGTGTTGGCTCATGCTTCAAATGTCCTTGTCTCTGCCTCTACGTCATATTCGCGGGATTCGGCGGCGATGGTCAGGGTACGTTCTGCCGGCGCTTCTGAGTGCGCTACCGTGTGCGGCTGTAAGCCGAAGAGGATAAATTCCTCAATGCCTGCTGGGGTTCCAATGCCCAGGGTGATGATCTGGTTTATGTCAGCCATAGCTCACCTAATTTTATTCGGTGGTAGTGGTGGAGATCCACACGCCGGCGGCCGCATTTTGACCCCCTTGACCGAATATTATTCGGCGTCATGTCGCCCTTTTCTTTGCTCTGACCCACAGGTTTTGATATGGCTGGTCATATTTATCTGTACCGTGTTCTGAGGCAACGACATAATAACCAGGCTTGTAACGCTCTGGTTGTTTGTAGAATTTGTTTGCCCAACTATCTTCAAGCATCTCACCATTTATCAAATAGACTCGCGTGTCTATGCGCGTGTTTTGTTTCACTTTGTCCTCCGTTATGTTGCCCTCGTTATGCTGCTTGGCGTCGTTCCATCGTTCAAGGTGAAGGTCATCAAACTGGTGCTGCCGTCAACCTTCTTGACGGTGACGGTGGTGCCGCTGACGCTGCGCTCCATCAGGAATTGAGCCATCATGTAGACTGCCTGCTTAAGCGTGGGCAGGCTGCCGTCGGCCGGTACAGAGTCTGGAAGGGCCGTGTCGTTGAGCGCGGCGGTATCGACCAGGACGGCGGCGGCATCGGTTTCGATGTCGGCTATCGCTTTGCCTAAGGAACCGGCGTCGGTGTGGTCGCCTAATGCTTCATCTAAGACGGCATCGGCGACCTGGGCGGCGGAGGGCGGTGAGTTGGGCAGCTCGTCGGTCAGGGCGACATCCCTGAGCCGTGCGCCTGTGGAGCCGGCGGCATCGTGAGCGCTTGAATTCTCGTCCCATACGGCGTCTGCGATGGCCCCAGCGGTGGGGTCATTTAGCGCGCCAATTAGCCCTGGTACGTCATCGGTTTGCAGTTCGTTTGTGTCGGCGAGGATGGCGGTTGCATCGGACTCAATGTCGGCGATGGCCTTGCCCAGCGAACCGGCGTCGGTATGACCACTTAGGGCCTCGTCCAGTACAGCATCCGCTATGTCGCTTGCGCTTGCTCCTGAACCGCCGGCAGTGTCTAGGGCCTCGGCCGTCGATCCAGAGTCGCCGCTGTGGTCGGCGATTGCTTCTGTCCAGACGGCATCGGCGATAGCGGCGGCCGTCGGGTCGTTGAGTGCCGCGATTAGTCCTGGGACATCATCGGTTTGCAGTTCATTGGTGTCAGCGACGATGGCGGCCAGCTGCGTACTGTTGCTGTCCATCTCGCTGCGGTTCTCTGCTGCCGTTGGTAGCGCTGCAATCAGCCCTGGCACATCATCCGTCTGCAGCTCGTTGGTGTCGGCCACAATCGCGGCCAGCTGGGTGCTGTTGCTGTCGATCTCGCTGCGGATGGCGGCAGCGGTGGGAACAGCGGCGGTGATCGCGTCGGTGGCATCGCCGCCTTCAACCTGGGTGGCGTCTGTTTGCAGATAGTCGCTGCCGCTGATCAGGCTGTCGAATGTGTTGGCGGGAACGACCATAAATTCACGCCAAACGGGGAGCGCGCCTGATTCGTGGGCGGCAACGAGCAGACGGCCGAGTGTGCCGGTGTCGGTGGTGTCGAGATCGACGTCATAGTAGCCAAGCTCATCGTGCGAGGCAGCGCTGCTCTCGTTCTTTTGGGCGATATTAGCGCCGTTCTTGCTTAGCCTGATGTCGGCCTGGGACAAGGTAAGGCCCGTCTCGGCCGTTTTGCCGTCGGAGTCATCCAAAAAGGGGCCTAGCTTGATGGTGACTGCTGTTGACTGCTTTAGAAACTGCATGTGCGCCTCCTATTGGGCGATCCTCCCCTACCCCAGCCTGCTCAGCAGCTGGTTAATGAATGAGCCGTCAAGCTCCCCCTCGGCGCTGCCGAAGAGGTTGTAGATGGTTTCGGCGTCGGCCGCGCTTTCCAGGTTAAGCGCTGCTTGAAGCGCTTCCCAGTCTGCGCCTAAGGCAATCTGGTCTAGAGTCGCCTTGAGCCGTTCTGCGTCGTCCTGCACTTCCTGCAGGCGGTCGATAAAAGTGCGGAGCTGGCGATTAAGGCGTGAGCCTGTGCCGTTCACTTCGATATGTGCGGATGCCATAAGATTTATGTTCTCCTCTGTTTGTATTGATGGATAATGACGGGGACGCTGCCGCCACCGCCGGCGGCAGCTGGTTTAAGGGCGATTGTGTATGAGACTGATTCTTCCGACGCCATGCCGCTTCCTGACACTCCCCAGCTTCCAGGTGTTTCGGTCCCTGCTGACGCTACTTCTTTTGTGGCTAATGCCATGTTGCGATTTGCGCCGGTATTTTCCGCGCGTTCTGTGTAGCCAGTCGGTGCAGTAAATCCGCTTATGTTGCTGTAGCCCATGCTGGCGGTGACAATAACCCATGCGCCGTTCGTTACGGTTGTGATAGCAGGTGGTGTTGGCGTCCAGTCGTTTTCGAAAAACGCATAATGATTTGCATTGTTATAAGTGACATCAAACGGAGTCGTTGTATCGACGCCACGAAAAGCAAGAATCGCCGACGTTAGCGGATCGTTTGCACCATCATAAGAAAATGTTGGCGCTGACTCACTGCTTCCAGCAACTTTGTAGTAAATTGCCGTTTCGTTGTCACGACCTGTTGTTTCTTCGTTTGTGATGAGCTGTGTCCATCCATTTCCATCGCCACCATCGTCAGCCCAGTCTCCGACACTCGTGTCAGGGGCAGCGCAGAAGGCAAATAGAAAATCGTTTGCGGTAATCCCGGCCGGCAAGCCAGGGGTTGCGGCGTAAGCAACACCACTAAAAACGGAACCAGCCCCAACAAATGTTATCGCCATGCTATTCCTCTTCCTCGCTGGGGCCTAGATCGGCGAAAAAGGGGAAGCCAACTTTCAGGTGAATATCACGGCCGACCTGGTGACCGCGCACGACGTTCGGCTCCTGGAAGTAGCCAGGGACGGCGTCGCCATCCTCAACCAGCAGAAACATATTACTGCCCCACTTGTAGCCGGTAACGGCATGACACTGCATCTCGTTTGGCAGCGGCACGGGCAGCGGGTCGGTGTTGACGGGCTGCTCGGGGTCTGGTTCCTCGTAGTCTTCTAGGCTGATGTTTTGGAAGTGGGCGATGCCCTGCTGGTTCCACAAACGGAGATCCACACGTAGGCGGTTGATGTCCTCGGGAATGGTGATGATCTGGCCGTCTACGATCGGCGTGTTCTTAATGAACTCGCTGTCGCTGTAAAAGAGGGCGACCATCGCGCCGCCAAGATGCTGGCCAGAGAACTGGAACTGCTGCCCTGGTACTACGGTACTGTCGAGGAAACAGTACCAGGAGCCTCGGCCGTAGGGCGCGTCGGTCTGGATGGTGAAGTTGTCCCCTTCACGGCTGAACTCACAAGGACCGCTGTAGCAGTGTTGTCGCCAATTGTTTAGCAGGTTCATCATTCCCTTTTACAAAACCCGCCTGCCTGCCACCTCCGAAGACATTCACTGGTAGTATCACAACCTGTTAGGTATTTCTCTCAAATTCCACATAAGGTTTCTTAGATGGTCTTCGAAATTCCCAGGTTATCAGACGGGTTATTGCTTTGTTAAAGTGTAGCGCACGGACGGACTGTGAGAGGGGATGGCCGAGGCCAAGAGGAAGAACTGAGCTGGTTGTTGCCCGTCCGTGCGCTTAGCACACATTGAAACTAATGATTCAGTCGATAATGATTGATTTCCTCGACGTACACCTTTTTCGGTTCCTTCGGGTCTATCTCTAGCCCCAAGATTTCTGCCAGCTCAGCTAGGCGCGTCTTTTTGCCGGTGTACGGGCGCTGGTAGATCCCGCGCATGTCGGCCGGCACCAGGCTGATCTCTTTTGGTTCAACCTGGGTGAACTTCTGGAAATTGAAAAGAACGACGGTGTAGGTGCCGTCAACGGTCTGCCGGTAGTCCATAATTTCTGCCGGCTGAATTTCCAGCGCGTTGGCTAGTTCGTTCTTGATGGTGTCTTTCTCTTCCTGCATGTGACCTTAACCCCTTGCTATCGAATCGGGATGCTGACGCTCAGTCAATATTGAAAATCATTACCGCAATACCACACCTCCTTTCAGCATCCCCGATCAAACATAATTGCATCCCCTTTGACGGCCGTTCCCAGCGGAGGGAAGGGGGGAACCAGGAACGGCCGTCGAGCAAAGGAGACTGCGGCGAACTACTTAGCCTTCGCGCAAAAACAGATCGACGTGTATGCCTGCGGCGTCGCCACCCGCGCCACCGTCGTAGTCGATGGTGATCACGACTTCGGTGCCGGCCGGTATGTGCATGGGTACGCCATCAACGAGGTCGCTGGCGGCCAGATCGGTTGTGGTGGCGGCAGCGCCGGTGATGGTTTCGCCGTCGATATAGGCATCCGCGTCGGCGGCTGTGCCGACGTCGAGGATAAAGCTGGTCGTGTTGTCACAGCCAGCGTTGGCACCGATCAGGGTCGCGCCAACAGGCAGGGAAAAACGGCGCACGATGTCGCCGGTCAAGGTGGCGTCCATCTCAATGCCGATTGTGAATAAGTTACCTTGCATGATTTATGCTCCTTTTTAGGTAGTGGGAAGGCGGGAAATTCGCTTACTTGACCGCCTTCCCTGCCGCAACATGGGCTTGTTGCTTAAACTTACGTTACGTTTCGTTTACCGATACCGCGTGGGCCGTTGACATTGACGGCGAACCAATCGCGGACCTTGATGGGCATAACGTCATTGGTGAACAGCAGACCGGAGTTCTCGTCGGTCACGCTGTATAGCTCGGGGGCGGGATGCTGACCGCCGCCTGGACTTTGGGCATAGCTGATCTGGATGACGGGATAGATTTGGGGGTCTACCAGGTAGCCCCAATCGTTGGCGTCGGTCCAGTCAGGCACAACCACGACAACCGGCCGGGGGTCTTCCGCGTTCCTGCCTTGCGCTTCGGGCGTGTAGGAGGTGGGCATCCCTTCACCGTAGCCGGTGATGGCGAGGGCGGCATCATACAGATCGTCAGGCACCAAGAGGAACTTGGGGAATACGGCCAGCTTCTTGCCGCTGTTCACCTCAGCATGGTTGAAGCACTCGACTCGAGCAGCGCGCCAGGCGGTTGCATCTGTGCCTAATGCTGTCGTGGCAACGTTGCTGTGGTCGGCGTGGAAGAGAGCGGTGCTGTCCTGGGCGAGGGTGGGGCCGACGCCTGAATTGGACGTAAACAGGTCGCTGACTGCCGCGCTGCGGGTGCGAACGGCGGCGATGGCGAGCGCTTTGGGTACTGCCTGGATTTCGACGATCGAGGAATTGCGAATCATCTCCAGGGTGATTCCTACGTAGCCGCCTTTCTTGTTGAAGGAAGCGGTTTCCTTTACGTCGTCAACGGTCAGCTCGGTGTAGGCTGCGCCTTCGGAGACGGTGGGCAGGTCGCCGACGCCACCAAAGCTAATCAGCTTCATGGATTGAACTGATCCATCGTTGGGAATGGGCATCGCTAGTTTTTCATACCAGCGCCAGAACTGCAAGCGTGACATTTGGGTCATAACGACCTTGTTCATGGCATCGACGGCCATGCCTGCGAGGGTGCCGGTATCGGCGGCCGCAAGCATCACGCGGTCGGGACGGAATACGCCGTGAAATTCGCTGTCGCCGGTCATGGCTACGTAGAGCTGGTCGAGCTTGCGATAGTTCGATGGCGGCAGGGGCGCGTTTTCGACGCCGAAGAACCATTCGACGTGACTGCGGATGGTGGCCTGCGGGTCTTCCACGTAGATGTAAGGCCGCTGGCCGAGCTGCACGGTTTCCTCTTCTTCGAGGGCTTGAAGCTCTACGTGGGCATCGTGGATGGCCGCGTAAACCTCCTCGGGCGTTTTGTACGTGGTCTTACTGAGCCGCGCCTTGATCACGTCGGGCAGGTCGGAGTCAAGCATGATTCGCTTTAGGCCGGCCTGCTTAATGGTGCCTAACCATTCCTCGCCCAACTGTTCTTGAGCTTCTATAAATTCCGGTGTTACCGGATCGACGGCGGAATTTTCCTGGGCCGCCTCTTGTTCTTTCGTCATTGTATTACCTCCATGACGCGGATTCTGATAATCCGATAGATTAAGAGCAGACAGGGCTTCCAGGATTCGGCCGTCTGCTGCGGGCATAAAAACAAGATCAGCTGATTCGATCTTGATAAAACTATTTAGATGGCGTTTGGAGCCGTCTTCCTGCCAGTCGCCATAAAAGACGATGGATACGCCGATATCGGGGGCGGATTCACCGTGGGCCAGAATCTGGCTGAGCAGTTGAATCAGCGGTCGCGTCTGCTCATTCTCATAGGCCGTCAGCCTGCCTTCCACGCACTGGCTCTCTTCCTGCCAGCTGATCTCGCTCCATACGCCGAAAAGATTGCGCAGCGACGGCGTATCGGCACAGCCAGCATGATCGATGAAGCAGGCGATCCTGTTGAATTGGCCTTGCACAACGGCCGTTCGCAGCGCTTGGGCAGGAATATGTAGATCACCGGGCTGGTCAAGCACATTGCGAACATCGCCCGCGCAAATGAGCCTCCCGGCAAAACGCGCCCGCCCGCCGCTGCTCAATCGCGCCCGCGTCACACCAACGGCCGTGCGCTCCAGCGCTTCATCCATCCCAGTCACCATCGCGCCATCCCTCGCTTCTCTAGGCGCCGATCTGTTAATCACGGCTCACCTTTTCCGTTTTCCCTTTCCCGTTTTCCATGGCCTCCCCCATGATCGCATCCAACGTCTGGTCATCCTGCGGCTCGCCGGCAAATCGCAGAACGAGCTTAAGCAGCAGCCTGCGCAGCGTCGCGCTGCCGGGGTAATGCGCCTGCACGCGATCGAGCGCCGCCGCCAGCTGATTGGAAGCCTGAGCCAGCAGCACATTGTCACTGCGTGAAACATCTGGGGCGGCCACCAGGAAAAGCGCGCGATAATCCTCACTGGGCAGCGCCGGCCAAAGCGCCGGCTTTGCCTCGTGGGCGCGGCGGTAGGCATGGAAGGTCAAATCCTGCAGCATCCAGACGAAATAAGCCTGGCGCCGGCTGAGATGACGTTCGGCCGGTTCCTGCATCGCCTGCGCCGTGGCCAGATTGACATCCGTCGCTTCACCGCGCCAATGCGGCGGGTAGCCGGACCCCGCGTCAATCATATTGCGCACCGCCTTCATATCCGGCGCGGCGTCGGCCCCGCGCAAAACGGGCGAAACGGCCGACCAGCTCTCCGATTCATCATGCACGACGATGCTTCCCGCATCCGGCGGGACTCGGTACTGCTCCGCTTTTTCAGCGATGCGGCCGCGCGGCACCTGCACCATCCACAAAAACATGCGCGCCGCCCAATGGAAGCGCACCCGATCTTCCAGCAGCCGCGAATAACGCTGCAGCCAGGGTAGAACGGTCGCCAGGTCGGACTCGCCGAACTGCGCCCCGATGGGGCGGTTGACATGATAATGCAGGCAAACAGCCCGGTACTTGCGCGTCGAACCGGCGTATGGTGTCAGCCAGCGCCGCGGGCTGCCGGGATCGTCTGACTGTTGAAAGACGGCCGTTTCCGTCTCCCAATCACGCTTCTTCGTTTCAATCGCCGTCACCTGGTCCTTGGTGATAAAACGCAGCAAGGAAAGGCCAGTATGCTTCTGCCGGAACAACACAGGAAAGAGATCGCCGGAGCGCGCCAGCTCCTCGGCCATACCGGCCAGGCGAAGCTGCAGTTGGTTCTGCGGGTGATGCCAGAAAGCATCGATGAAGCGCTGCAGGTTAGCGTCCGGCGAGCTGATCGAAATCCCCCGGCCAACCGTATAGTCGGTACTGATCTGGATGATTCGCCAGGCCAGGGGATTCTTGCGCCAGGCGGTAAGCGCGTCATCATACTGTGCGCGCATGTCGGCCGAGGTGCGGTCGTGCGGCCCGGCCCCATGCGACCGCCAGCCCGATTCAATGAGCAGGTTGGGCGATACGCCCAGTTGGACCTTCTCCCCGAGAATTCGCTCGGCGAGTCGCTGGCGCCAGCCAGGATTCTTGGTCATCTTGCGCTGCTCCCTTGGGCACCAGCCGCTTTCTCGGGCGCCCGGCGGCGCACGTCCTGCCTATCCCGCTTCAATGCTGTGCGCGACTGGATGTAACTGCTGTTGATCCAGGCCAAAGCCAGCGGGATCACAGCCACAGCCATCGCCTCAACGAGCGCCAACCAGAGACGGCCGTCCTCTTCACGAACCAGGCCGTAGGCCGCCAACAGCGCGATAACAGCGCCGCCGATATTAGCCACGGCCGTCAACCAGAATTCGCTGCTCTGGATACCGGGTTTTATCTGCATACGATTCATCCTCAACCTGTTCATCTGCACGCCTGCCGCGTGCCGGTTAACAATTGAGTTGATCGTAGATAGAATAAATGTTCTATGTCAAGATGGAAAGGGAACGAACTATGGAGGGAGGAAGGGGATCAAAAAAACCGCCTGCACGACAAATCGTACAGGCGGCTCACTTTCTAATGAAAGAAAACTAATCGATGTTATTCGCTGGTTGCTTCGCCGCTGGCGTCAGCATCATCTGCCGCACCGGCATCGCCAAGGTCAACACTCGATACGGTGGCCATTTCGCCGGACAGCTGGTCGGCAAGCGTAACCGTGACGATTTCACCATCATACTCGCCCAACTGGTTCTGAATGCCCTCAACCAATTTGTCTTCGGCAACCAGCAGCAGCGCTGACGTATTCGGTTCCATCGAAGCCGCGACAGCCTTGATCTGATCCTCATCAAACTGATGGCCCAGGTATTTGCCGGCCAATCCACCGAGCAGCGAACCGCCAAGGATCCAGACGAGCAGGCCTATGGGGCCGCCAATCAGACCCAACAACAGACCGGCGCCGCCACCAATAGCTGCGCCCCATCCACCGTGGCCGCCCTGCTTCACGTGCGACTTGCCTTTCTCGTCAACCTCGACGACGGCCCACGCCTTCACTTCGATCTGTGCATCTTTCTGATGCTTCTTGACCAAATCAACGACCTGCTTGGCGCGGTCTTCTCCGGCAAACTTGACGATAACGACCTGATAAGCTTCATTGTTCTGTTTGTCTGACATTTGAACGTTCTCCTAAATAATAGTAAGTAAATCTGACTCTCCCAGCCACCATTTATAGTATACCGTACTGCGCCCGTCAAGATATCTATTGGAACGCTCGTTTGGCCCCGTGCCGGCGCCGGACCGACCCCCTTTCGCTGAAGATTCCATCCTATTATACGTTTACATAAGCGCATGCCGCTTTACTGGTATACTACGCGTTTATCTAAGGTAGGCAGCATCAACAGCTGTCTGCAGCGTGAACCGGGCCCATCACAGGAGAGCCGTGCCTTTGAAACCAACCTTCATCACCTTTTTGCTAATAATCCTCACCCTCGCTGCCGGTCCGGTGTTTGGCCAGGCGGCGGATGACCCGCCGCCAACCGGCGCGCTGCCGCTGCAGGCCGTGGCGGTCGAATTCAACAGCCAGGAAAACGTCCCGCAAAACATTGAGCCCGCGCTGCTGCAGCTCGGCGGCAGCGAACATGCGCCGCAGATTGTGCAAGAAGGTCTTGCCCAGCGCTACGATCTCCGCCTGGAAAACGGCCGTGTGCAGGTGAATGTGGCCGCCGCTGATCACGCGGCGGCCGCCGGAGCAGTCAACGCCGCCGGCGGACAGGTGTCCGGGCGCAGTGCATTTGATGACCAGCTTCAGGCCTGGGTACCCCCCGCCAACCTGGCGGACCTGGCAGCCGATCCCGCAGTCGCCTTTGTGCGCCGCCCCCTTACGGCCGAAGCGGTCAACCTTACCGCCGGGGCAGTTGATTCGGAAGGGCTGGCGCCGCTGAACGCGCCGGCCTGGCACGCGAACGGTCACATGGGGGCAGGCACAAAGATCGCCGTCATCGATGTTGGTTTCGAAGGCTACCCGGCGCTGCTGGGCAGCGAGCTGCCTCTCTTCATAACCCCCAAGAACTTCGTCGACGGGCAGACGGATGCTGAGATCGCCACGGGTAACGTGCACGGAACGGCCGTCGCCGAGATCGTTCACGATGTCGCGCCGCAGGCGCAGATCTTTCTGATTAAGATCAACACCAACATCGACCTAGAGGAAGCCGTCGCCTACGCCATTGAGAACGAAATCGACATCATCTCCACCTCGCTCATCTGGTACAACGCCACGCCCGGTGACGGCAGTGGTATGTTCGCCGACCTGGTGGCGTTTGCGCGCGATAACGGAATTCTCTGGATCACGGCAGCCGGAAACGACCGCATACGCCACTGGGGCGGCACATTCAACGATCCCGACCTGGACGGCTGGCACAACTTTGACGGCGACCAGGAAATCAACTTCTTCGGGCCGGGCGACGGCACGCAGTCGCTGATCAGCGACGGGAAAACGATCAGGATCTACCTGCGCTGGAATGATTGGAGCGCCGTCGACCAGGACCTGAACCTTGCCCTGCTGCGCTACGACAGCGACAGCGGCAGTTGGCATCCGGTGGCGACCAGCCAAATGGTACAGTCCGGCGTTGATGGACAAAAACCGGTTGAGATGCTCTCGCACACCGCCGCCGGCGAACCAGCGCCATACGGCGTTCAGGTCCTTGCCCATTCCGTTACCCGCACCGTCGACTTCGATGTTTTTACCGCGCGCGGGCCTGGTTTTGACAAAATGATCACGCCGCGCAGCCTGGGCAATCTCGCCGACGCGCCGCAGGCAGTAACCGTTGCGGCGGCGAGCTGCGAGTCACCCTACGATCAGTTTGTCTACAGCGCAGAAGGACCGACCAATGGCGCCGGGGGCAGCGCCGGCGCGGAAGGCGCGTTCGACAAGCCGGAAGTCACGGCCTATGCCTCTATCTCCACGGCAACCTACGCTCCCAGCCGCTTCGGCGGCACCTCGGCAGCGGTGCCCCATGTCAGCGGCGCGGCGGCGCTCGCCCTTGGCGCAAATCCGGGATTGACACCCGATGCGCTCGAAGCCTATTTACTCGATCAAGCCCTTGACCTCGGCGATCCAGCATACGACACCCAATATGGCCACGGCCGTATCTACTTGCCCATCAGCCCTACCGCGATCGAGCTGCTTCCGCAGGCCTCCTCACCGCAGCCCACCGGCGGCGCATCCCTCCTGTTGGCGCTCGCCCTGCTCATTGGATTGACGCTCCCCGCCTACCGCCTGCGCAGGTCGGAGGCAAAATAAGCCCTGCCGATCCGGCCTGCAGACGGCCGTTTGCGCTCTTTTTATCTTGCTCTAACATTCAGAGCGCCGGGTCAGTTTTACACCCTGCTGCCCCTGCGCAGCACGACTTTGCGCCGCCGCGGCACTCATTGCTCAGCCCGCCCGATTCACAAGGCAGCATTTATTTGGCGAGGGTGCTAGAAAAACTCCCCGTTTCATGTTAAACTTTGGGGGTATTTATGTCAACATTTGCCTGTTGAGCAGTTACACCATTCCGGAGGATTGTCGTTATGCGTAAACTATTGTTCCTCACCCTCGTCCTACTTCTCGCTCTGGCCTCAGCGGCATCAGCCGCCATTGGCCCCCAGGTCATGGTCATTGAAGATTTTGAAAGCTACGTCGACGGAGATGCGCTGCGCAGCGAGTGGCCCGACTACAGCGGTGACCCCGACACAGATCTGGCCACGGTAGCCCACAATGGCAGCCAGGCCCTGGAGCTCATCTACGATCTGGATGACGCTGCCGGAACAGAAGCATGGGTCAGCCACAATCTGCCCCCAGCGGCTGATTGGACCGGCATGACCAAGTTCACCATCTGGTACCAGGGCATCGAAGGCAACAGCCCCGACCACATTTCGCTGCTTGTCCTGGATGAGATAAACACCAAACTCATCAGCACACGCATCGAAGGCGCCACCGCCCACACCGGCTGGAACCGCTGGGATGTCTCGCTCGAAGCATTGACCCCGGAAGAACTGCAAAGCGTCGATGGCATTGTCATTGGCGCGGAGCTGCGGCTCGGCGTCGATCCCGATGTCGAGAATACGGCCGGAACGCTCTATTTTGACGATATCAGCGTCACCAATGGCGTCGAGACCGTCTGGATCGGCACCTCTGACGAATGGGCGGACAGCAGCAACTGGACCAGCGGCCTGCCGGACGGCGCATCCGACGCGCGCGTTCCAGCAGTACCCAGCGGGCCAAACATGCCCGTCATCAAGGCTGCCGGCGCTGCCGCCCACGATCTGGCCATCGAGCAGGGCGCCACCGTCAACCTCAATTCCTTCGACCTTACGATCACCGGCTCGCTGGATAATGCGGGCGGTCTGATCGACAGCAAAAACATCGGTGAAAATGGGGAAGAAAGCTTTCTGGCGGCCGGCGGCCATCCTGGTCTGATGATTACCACGGGAACGGGCGGGGATCCTGCTGTGGCGCGTGCCGATGAGGGACTTGGCGATACAACGGTGACGATCAAAGCCGGGAACTCTTGCGCTTCGGGCAGCAGCACCGTTCAGCGCTGTTACAACATAGTGCCCAATAATCCCGCAGAATCTACGATCACCTTCTACTTCGACGCCGGCGATCTCGACGGACTGAGCTGCCAGAGCCTCACGCTCTACAATTATCATAATGATGTCTGGACCAGAGTCGCCGGTCCCGAAGACGAAAATGCCGTTTATCAATGCGACACGGCGAACTTCTCGGTGACCGTCAGCGGGATCACGGACTACTCCCCCTTCGTGTTATCCGAAGGTGAACCTGTGGCCATCACCCTGCAGTCGTTCAACGTCTCCGGGCCCCTGCCCACAACGCTGTTCGCGGCTGCTGCCGGGCTGCTGGCTCTCCTGGCGATCAGCGCCTTGATTCTGCTGCGCCGCAGCTAATAGGAACGAATCAGTGAACCGCGAGCGCGCCTGCTCGCGGTTCACGCTACAGCAGCGCTACTTTCGCCGCAGGCACCCAGCCCTGGTTTCCAACCGCGTCCGTCGCCCACCACCAATCATTCACCTCATAATGCAGCGCCAGCTGTTCCCCGCGCCGCACCGTCAGCTCCGTGGCGTCATAGTCCACACGCAGCCGCGCCCAGTCGCCATCACGCACCAGGTACGAGGCCGGCGTCCAGCCTGCCGTTCCTGATTCGCTGATACACCAGATCCAGCCCGGCCACTGCGCATCCTCCCGCCCCAGACGCACCCGCTCCCCTTCACGCACGACCAATACCTGCGCGTGCACGGGCGCGTGATCGTCAACCACACGGGCGATCGTCACTTCATCCGCTTGTTCGCTCATCTCGTTTCCTTATGCTCGGCTCGATTTCGCATCTCTGCCCTCCTACTTTACCAGGATTCTCGTCGTTGTGGTTTCTGCAATGAGCCGCTGACCATCCTGCGGCTGTCGCCTGCTCCCCTTCACCTTCTCGCTTGCCTGCGCTGCGCGACTGGAGAAGACGGCGGCGGAACCGCTCGTTTGAGAGTTCCGATTCCGCCGCTCTATTTTGTTCCCGTTTCGCTACCTGTTACAATACGCACGACTAGACCAAGGAAGAAGGGAGCGGCTCTAACAGCTTGCCGTTTGGCCGCTTGGCAGCCTTGCATCTTTGCCACTTGCAACTTGACTGATTCCAACTGTCATAGGAGGTCGCATACATGACCACTCTCGCGCTCAAAGCGCCTCTCTCTGGGTTCTTGATGCCAATTGAACAGGTCCCGGACGAGGTATTCTCCACAAGAGCCCTGGGCGACGGTATCGCGCTGGACCCAATCACGAACGCAGTTCTGGCGCCCTGCAACGGCCGTATTGTGCAGCTGCACGACGCCCACCACGCCCTGACCATCGCTACGCCATCCGGCATCAAGGTCATGATCCACGTCGGCCTCGACACCGTCTATCTCAACGGCGAGGGTTTCCAGGCGCACGTACAGGTTGGCGACAAAGTTGAAACCGGCCAAATGCTCATCGAATTCGACCCCGACTTTGTGGCCCAGCGCGCGCCCAGCCTGCTGACCATGATCGTCATTATGGACAGCGAGGACGTACTCTCCTTTGGCAAAGCGAGAGGCGCGGCCACCGCCACGGAAACCGTTATTCTTGACCTCAAACTGAAACAAGGCGGCGGCGGGTCCGCCGGCGACGATCTCAGCGACGGCAGCGGCGACGCCACATCACGGCAGCTTCTAATTCTGAATCAGTTGGGCCTACACGCGCGCCCGGCAGCCGTTCTGGCCAATCTAGCCCGTCAATACAAGTCCGAGATCAGGCTGCTCAAAGGAAAGCACTCCGCCGATGCCAAGAGCATCACCAGCCTCATGAACCTCGACCTCGCCTTCCGCGATGAGATCACACTTGAGGCCCTGGGCCCGGACGCCGCGCAGGCGATTCAGGCATTGAGCCGGGTCATCGAACTTGGGCTTGGCGAAGAAGGCGCCAAGGGCATCCTCGCCCCCGCCAGCATTTCGCGGGCAGCAATCGATGCCCCCGCGCCGCGGCTTCATTCAAGCGACCCCAATATTCTCTTCGGCGTCACAACCTCGCCCGGCCTCGCCGTGGGCAATATCCACCAGCTGCGCCGCCGGCTGCTCGTCCTAAACAGTGAGGCCGTTGGCGACGTCGCGGGCGAACGTGCCGCCCTGGACAAGGCGCTCAACCGCTCAATCACCGAGCTGCAGGTGATGCAGGCCCGCCTGCAGAGTGAAGGCAGTCCCGCCCAGGCAGCTCTTTACGCTGTGCAAGAAGAACTACTTCACGATCCAGTGATGCTGGCCTCAGTAGACGAAAAGATTGACACGGGATCCAGTGCCGCCTTCGCCTGGGAAACAACGATCAACAGCCAGGCTGCTCGCCTGGAAAAAGTGAGCAGCGAGCTGCTGGCCAGTCGCGCCGAAGACCTGCGCGAAGCCGGACGCCGCCTGCTCGCCCATCTGCCCGGCGTAGAAAGCGAACTGGTCGAGCAGCCGGTTAACACCATCCTCATCGCCGGCGACCTATCGCCGGCCGACATCGCCGCTGTCAACCGCGACCGCGTGATTGGTCTGGCGACCACGCTGGGCGGGGCGACTTCCCAGGCTTCCATCCTCGCCCGTTCGCTGGACATGCCCGCCATCGCAGGCATCGAAGGGCGCGCCCTGGATATCGTTGACGGCACACCAATCATTCTCGACGCCACCCGCGCAAAAATCCACCTGAACCCGAGCAAAGAAGAGATCGCCTATGTGGTCGGCATGCTGCGCAAGCGCAAACAGAAGCGCAAAACTGATCGCGAAAACGTGCTCGAAGCAGCGGTCACGACCGACGGCCACCATATGCAGATCGCCGCCAATTTGAGCGCCGCAGATTCGGCCGAACAGGCGATTGACGTTGGCGCTGACGGCATTGGGCTGCTGCGTACGGAAGCCCTTTTCCTGGAAAGAGGATCCGCCCCGGATGAAAGTGAACAGGCGGAGACCTACGCCTCCATCGCCGGCATTCTGGGCGACGCGAAACCGCTGATCATCCGCACGCTGGATCTGGGCAGCGCCGGCCCGCCCGCCTATCTACCCATTACGCCGCAAAGCAACCCCTTTCTCGGCGAGCGCGGCATCCGCGCCGGCCTCGCCCGCCCCTATCTGCTGCGCACGCAGATCAGGGCCATCTTGCGCGCATCCGCTGCCGGCGGCAACATGCACATCATTCTGCCCATGATCGCTGCGCTGGAGGAATGGCGCATGGCCAAGGCATTGATCGATGAAGAGGTCAAGAATCTGGGCCTCAAGTCGCTGCCCGTCGGCATCATGGTCAGCACGCCCGCTGCGGCAATCATGGCCGAACAGTTCGCCCGTGAGGCCGACTTCTTTTCCATCGACAGCAACGATCTGGCGCAGTATGTACTCGGCATGGATCGCGACCATCCCGCCCTCGCCGCGCAAATTGATGCGCTCAACCCCGCTGTACTGCGGCTGATCGCCCAGACGACGGCCGGCGCACAGAAACACAGCCGTTGGGTCGGCGTCTGCGGCAGCATGGCCAGCGATCCGCAGGCGGTACCCATTCTGATGGGCCTCGGCGTCAAACAGCTCAGCGCCGCCGTGCCCACCGTACCCACCATCAAAGCATTGATCCGCGCGCTCTCACTCGAAGACGCGCGCAAAAGAGCGCGTTATGCTCTGACCCTCGAGTCGGCCGCCGACGTGCGCGACCTATACCCTCTCCAGGACTACGAACTATGATCCAGAAAAGCCTCACGCCCAGGTTATTAAGAGATAGAGCCGGCCATAACGCATGAGAATCGCTAACTTTTCCACCAAGAGCTACGACAAAGAAAGCCTCATCGCCGCCAACGAGCATTTCGGCCATGAGCTTGTCTTTTTCGAAACGCACCTATCCAAAGAAACGACGGCCCTGGCCAACGGTTTCGAAGGCATTTCCGTCTTCGTCAATGACGATGTTTGCGCCGACTGCATCGCCCAGCTGGCCGCCGGCGGCACGCGCATCATCTCCACGCGCAGCGCCGGCTTTAACCAGATCGATCTCGCCGCCGCGGAAGCGCATGGCGTCACCGTCGCCCGCGTGCCCGCCTATTCGCCCAACGCCGTGTCTGAATTCACCATCGGGCTAATTCTGACCCTCGGCCGCAAGATTCACCGCGCCTACAATCGCGTGCGTGAAAACAACTTCGAACTCGAGGGGCTGCAGGGCTTTGAAATCCGTGACAAGACCGTCGCCGTCATGGGCACCGGCCGCATCGGCGCTGAAGTGATCAAGAACCTCAGCGGCTTTGGCCCGCGAATTCTGGCCTATGATCCCTACCGCAATCCTGAGATCGAGCACCTGGTCGAATACATCGACGACATCGTCGAGATCGTCTCCCTCGCCGACATCATCACACTGCACATGCCGCTGACCCCGGAGACTTACCACATCATTGATGAACGCGCGATACCCTTCCTGAAAGATGGGGTGATGATCGTCAATACGAGCCGCGGCGCACTGATCGATACGGTTGCCGTCATCGAAGGGCTGAAGGACGGCAAGATCGGCGGCATGGCCATCGACGTCTACGAGGAAGAAGGGGACCTCTTCTTCCAGGATCTCTCCGATCGGGTGGTGCGTGATGATGTCTTTTCACGCCTGCTGACGCTGCCCAATGTATTGGTTACCGGGCATCAAGCCTTCCTGACCGACCGTGCCCTGCTCAATATCGCCGAAGTGACCCTGCAAAACTTCGCCGAGTTTGAAGGCTCCGGCCTGGTGGCCACGGAGCTGACCCACCAGCAGACGCGCGGGGACAGCTAGATAGAACTCGCTATGCTGTTGATTCGCCACGCCACCCTGGTCACACCGACCCAACATGCCGAAGACACGGCCGTTTTGCTGGACGGCCCGCGTATTGCCGCCGTCGGGCATGATGCCGTCCTGCACGCCCCGGCCCAAACAAGGGTGCTCGATGCCCGCGGCCTGCTGCTCGTTCCCGGCTACATCGACCTGCAGCTAAACGGCGCCTTCGGCCACGACTTCACGGCCGATCCCACCACGATTTGGCCCGTATCCGCGGCGCTGCCCCAATTCGGCGTCACCAGCTACCTGCCCACCGTCATCACCTCACCGCTGGAAACCATCGAGCGGGCGCGCCTGCAGCTGCACACCCGGCCGCCCGGCTTTCAAGGCGCCGAACCACTCGGCCTGCATATTGAAGGGCCATTTCTCAACCCAATGAAGAAAGGGGCGCACAATCCCGCCTACCTGCGCCCGCCTGATGAAGCCGGCGCCGCCAGCTGGTCGCCGGAAAACGGGGTGCGCCTGGTCACCCTGGCCCCGGAGCTGCCCGGCGCCACAGCCTTAATCGAGGAACTCGCCTCGCGCGGCGTTGTCGTCAGCGCCGGCCACTCGATGGCCACCTACGAAGAAGCGCTGGCCGGATTCGCGGCCGGCGTCCGCTACGGCACCCATCTCTTCAACGCCATGCCCACGCTGGGGCACCGGTCACCCGGCCTCGCCGCCGCGCTTCTCGTTCAGCCCGGCATCGTCGTCGGCCTCATCCCAGACGGTATTCACGTCCATCCCGCCGTGGTGCAGATGATCTGGTCGCTGAAAGGAGCGCAGGGCACCAATCTGGTCAGCGACGCCATGGGCGCGCTCGGCATGCCCCCCGGTTCCTATCTATTGAACGATTTCGAAGTACACGTCGGCGAAGAAGCGTGTCGCCTTTCCGACGGCACCCTGGCCGGCAGCATTCTGCCCCTCGATCAGGCGCTGCGCAACCTGATCGCCATCACCGGCTGCGCGCTGCCCGAAGCGCTGGCCACCGTCACCACGACGCCCGCCGCCCTGCTGGGTATCAGCGCTGAACGCGGCGATATCAACAGCGGCATGATTGCCGATATGCTGCTGCTCACGCCCGATCTGGAAATAGCCACAACGATTGCTGCTGGAGAAATCGTCTACAATGCCTAGTTGCCAAACCAATCAACTGGTGAATAATTCGCAGCTGAATGCGACCGCGCAACAGGCCGCCGCTTCAACGCATAATCATTGACAGGAAGAACCAAATGCTAACCGACTCACATCTCTACCAGGAAATCCACGAACAACCGCAGGCGCTGGCCGCCTTCCTCAGCGAAGAAAAAGATCATGTCGCCGATCTTGTGCGAGACATCCAGAAACGCGGCATCACCCACGCCGTCATTGCTGCTCGCGGCACCAGCGACAACGCCGCTCGCTATGCGCAGTACCTTTTCGGCGCGGCCAACCGCCTGCAGGTGGCCCTGGCCACGCCAAGCCTCTTTTCCATTTATGACCGCCCGCCGCGCTTCGGCAATGCCCTCGTCATCGGCATCAGCCAGAGCGGCAAGAGCCCCGACATCGTTTCCGTGATCAGCGAAGCGAGCCGCCAGGGCGCGCTGACGCTCGCCCTGACCAACACGCCCGGTTCCGATATGGCGCAGGCCGCCGACCATACCGTCAACCTCCATGCCGGCCTGGAACAATCCGTCGCCGCGACCAAGACCTACACCACCTCCCTGGCCGCGATCGCCCTGCTCAGCGCGACCGCCGCCAATGACCAGGAGATGCTTGACCAGCTGGCCCAGCTCCCCGCTAACTTCGAGAAGACGCTCGCCCTGGATGAGGAAATCGGCCGTAAAGCGGAGCGCTATCGCTATATGCGCATCTGCGTCGTCGTCGGCCGCGGCTTCAACTATGCGACCGCCCATGAAATGGCGCTCAAGATCAAGGAACTCACCTACGTGATGGCCGAGCCCTACAGCAGCGCCGACTTTCTGCATGGGCCCGTGGCGATGGTCGAAGACGCCTTCCCCACGGTGGTCATCGCCCCGAAAGGGATCATGACACCCGAGATGCAGAGCTTCATCGAGACGCTGAAAGCGCGCGGCGCTGAGAGCATCGTCATCAGCGACGATGAGGCGACGTTGGCCATGGCCCGCACGCCGTTCAGGATTCCCGTGAGTGTCCCGGAATGGATCTCCCCTATTATCAGCATTCTACCCGGCCAGCTGTTCGCCATGCATCTGGCCAATGTACGCGACTACGACGTTGACCGTCCGCGCGGTCTGCGCAAAGTGACGGAGACCACCTGATCTTGAACCCGCCGCGTCCTACTTGCGCCAGGCGCACATTTCGTTAACAATCGTGCAAGCAATCAACAACGAGGATTAGATGTTCAAATTCTTACAGAGAATCGCCCGCTCACTCCTACTCCCCCTGGCCATCCTGCCCGTAGCAGTCTTGCTGATGGTTCTCGGTGCGCCTGGCTCGCTGGGCGTACCCATCATGGTACAGGCCGGCGTCCTCATGCTGCAGCACATCAGCCTCTTCTTCGCCATGAGCATCGCCCTCAGCTTAACCTCCAGAAGGCGCGGCCTCGTCGCCCTTGGCGTACTCATCGGCTACATTCTCGTCCTGCTCGCCGCACAGGCGGTCTATGCCGGCATCAGCTACCTGTCCGGCACGGATGTCATCACCCAACCCTATGTCCCCGAAGCGATCGTCGGCATATTCTTCCTCTTCTGCTACGGGCTCATCTTTGTTCTCGTCCGCGCCCTCGAACTGCGCACGCCCGAGCGCAAATACAAGGCGCGTCCGCTGCGAACCGTCGCCGAAGTTGACGATCTGGCCCAGGCGTACGTCCAGGCGCTTGGCGGAGAGCAAAATGTCGTCGCCGTGACTGGTTCCAGCGACCGCCTGCGCGTGCAGGTCAACGACACCGCCTTGGTGAACAACACGCAGCTCTCGCTGCTTGGCGCCAGGGGCATCGTCAAACAGTCGGCAACGGCCGTCCAGGTAATCGTCGGCAGCGACGCCGAGGCCATCGTCTACGCGATGCGCGGCATCCTGCCCGTCAGTAGTTCCGCCGCCGCGCCCGTCACCGCGCCCGCCGCCGCGCCCGGCGATCTCGACGCAGACCAGACGGACGGCTCGCCCCGCCCTGAACGCGCAGCCCAGGCGGCCTCCCCGATTCACGATCCCGCGATCATCGCCTCGGTCTCGCTCATGATCGACGCCCTGGGCGGCGCAGCCAATATCCTTGAAGCACAGGTGACCGCCGCGACGCGCCTGCGCGTTACCGTCGAAGATCCAGATCTCGTCGATGAAGAGGCGCTTCACGCCGCCGGCGCCGGGGGCGTCATGGCCCTGGGCAGCACCTTCCACATCCTGCTCGGCAACCGCGCCCAGAGCTACAGTGAGGAAATGCAGGCCCGCCTGGCGGACGAGAAGTTTGGCAGTTAAGCAGGTCGGCAGCTGGGCGGCTCAACTTGTTGGCTGACCCATCAGCGCAGCAGATACGTCACCATCTCTCCCTTGCCCTTCACCATAATCGGGCCCCGCTCCTCAAACGCATACTGCCCATCCAGGCGCTCCCGGACCACGGCCGTTACCTGGATCGCGTCCGGCAAACCGCCCGACTCCATGCGGCTGGCCACATTCACCGTATCCCCCCACAGATCATAAATGAACTTCTGCCGCCCGATCACACCAGCCACCACCGGCCCACAGTGAATTCCCACGCGAATGCCCATCCGCTCCCCATCCCAGGATCGATGTCGCGCCATCGCCGCCTGCATCGCCACAGCAAAAGCCGCCACCGCCTGGCAGTGATCCGCACGCGGTTCAGGCAGCCCACCGGCCACCATATACGCGTCCCCGATCGTCTTGATCTTCTCCAGGCCATGCGCGGCCGCCAGGTTATCAAAATCAGTGAATATCTCGTTGAGCTTGCCAACCACGGCCGCCGGATCCGCGCCGGAAGACATCGTCGTGAAACCAACAATATCCGCGAAAAGCACGGTCACATCATTGTAGCCATCGGCAATCGTCTGCGGGCTTTCCTTGAGCCGTTCAGCGATTGAACGCGGCAGTATCGTCAGCAGCAGGTCGTCGGCGCGCCTGCGCAGCCGTTCAATCTGGCTGAACAGATAGAGCCCAGCAGTGGTAATCATCAGGCCGACAAGCGCCACATTCGTCGATGATTCGGTGGTAGCAAAAGCGGCAGAAACATCGGGCGTGATCTCGCGCGCCTGCGGCTCCAGCAGCGCAGCGGCAGCAGTGACCGCCAAAAAAGCCGCGGTCAGGAACAGCAGCTCCCGCCGGCCGACAAACAGCACCGCAATCGCCGGCGTAATCAAGATCCAAACCAGGAACCAGATACCGGACGAAAAACCACCCCCATAATAATGAGCAGCCAGCGTGACTACCAGGTTCAGGAGCAGGAGAATCACCGCCACGGCCGTGTAGCTGCGCGGGAAAAGAAGCAGCACGGCGGCCCCGGCCAGCGTCAACAGGGCCAGAACCAGGTAGGTCACGCCAATATCAGCCATGCCCGCATTGTAAACGCGTATCCCATGCAGCGCGGTAAAAACCGACGCGAGCGAGGCGACAATAACCGCCAATCGTTTCTGCGTTGTAACCGTTTCACTATCCCCCGGCAGCGCCATCCGCCGGTCAATCCAATTGAAAATCTCCATAACCACGCGCTCCTCAGGCTGCTTGCCCTGCATTGTAACACGCCATCAAGTAATATAATACTTCCAGGAGAGAACGCCGCTCTGATCCGGCCTGCAGCCGGCGCCCCCCCATTCCGGCGCATTGCACAATAGAAATGAAATCAAACAAGTCACGCCATCGGAGGCATCATGGACTGCGCCAAAGCATTTACCTATACAGTCAAGGAAGACAGCTGGATCACAAAATCCCTGATCGTCGGCGGCCATATCCGCCGCCAATACGCGCAGAAGCAGCCAGGCATCGAAAAGACGATCTAGACCTGCGCTGTCCCCCCTCGGTAGCTGAACACAAACGGCTGGACAGCCATGCTATACTGAAATAATTGGCAAAGATGTCTCATTGAGGGTTCAACCGCTGCCCAGGCAGTCGAACCAGATCAGGCCGCTAAGGCCGGGGAAGGATGCCGCCATGACGAATACAGTGGATCGCCAACGTGATGATCTCAGCAGCGCCTATCTCGACAGCGAGATAAAGAACATCGAAGCGGAAATGGAAAGCATGAGAGAAAAAAGAGCCGAGTGTCAGGCGTCGTTTGCGGCATTTGATCAGAAAGCTAACGAACTGTCTGACATGCTTTCCCAGCTCCTAAGCGCCATGGAAAAGCTCAAAGACGCGACTATCAGAAACATCAGCTGATTTGGAAGGCGATGAAATGGCGCGGGCCGCACAGCGCAGCCCCCCGGGCAAGCTCAGCGGACATCCATCCGCGCCGTAGGGCCTCAATCCCCTTCAGCCCGCCGCCGTTGTGACCGGGCCGCCGCCGGATAGTCCACAATCAAGCCGTCAAAAGGGTTTCCGAACCAGCCCGGCGGTTCATTTCCGGGCGAATCTCACCCGGCGCCAGTCTATTCGTTAAAGGACAATTCGTCCGTAACCGTGAAGAGCCACCTCTCTTCACCTTGTTCGCCGGCCATGTCATGGGTCCACACCACCCTGTGCTCTCCTTCCGTGGGGCTCCTAAGAGCAACGTTCCACACGTGTGACGTCGGATATTCGTCATCATACCAAACATAGCCAAAGGCGGGCAGGTCGACCGTACGGCCGTCCACCACCAGTTGCCAATTCTCATCCTTCCAGACCGCTTCCAATGCTTCGGCCGTCTCCTCTTCCCACCCATTGGTGATCCACAAATGGCCGATATCGCCAGGAATGAGGCAGTCACCGCTGAGCAGTTCATCTTCTTCACAGAAAGTATAGAGGTGCGGAGTGGGAGAAGAGCTGACCACCAGGGTCATGTCACCCAGCGCATCACCCGGTTTGAGCGGCTCCGCGTCTAGGCTCTCCTCCTTGCTGCCGCAGGCGATCAGCAGGCAGGCAAGCAGGATCAACAAGAGTATCAGGCGAATCTCATTCATGTTGTTGGCTCCCTCGACAGCCACCGCTGCGGCCGTCCACGAAAGTTGACACCTGATTATATTATACAATAGCCGGTCAACTAGTCAGCGGCGCACTGTCCGCCCGCGTACCTTTTCGGATCGCCGGCGTAACCAAGATCCAAACAGGGCCGGATCACCCGGAAATCCTGCAACTCGCGCCCCCCATTCGACGTATTGCGTCATAGAAACGAAATCAAACAAGTCACGCCATTGGAGGCATCATGGATTACGCAAAAGCATTTACCTATACATTCGAGGAAGACAACTGGATCACCAAATTCCTGATCGGCGTCGTCGTCTCACTCGTCCCTATCATCAACCTGGCCGGATTTGGCTATCTTATTCAGGTGCTGAAGAACGTGCGCGACGGCGATCCGCAGCCGCTGCCCGAATGGGACGAGTTCGGCAAATTCTTCTTCGACGGGCTCAAATTCTTCGCGGGCACGCTCGTCTATTTTCTGCCCGTCATTTTCCTCAGCCTCTTGACCATCCCGCTGAGCTTCCTGGCCGGTGACGAACCGGGCGCGCTGTTCGGTCTGACGATCACGGCCATTTCCTGCCTGACCGTCATCTTCGCCATCCTGCCCACGATGCTCATGCCCGCGCTGGCCGTCCAATACGCCGAACGGGATGAAATCCGCGACATGTTCGCCTTCAGCGACATGTGGGAAATGATCAAGGCTGATTTGGCCACCTACATCATCATCCTGCTGCTGCTCGGCTTCGTGCTCAGCTTCGTCGGCAGCATCGGCCTCATCGCCTGCGGAATCGGTGTCTTCTTCACCACCTGGTATGCCTACCTCGTCGGCGGCCATATCCTCGGCCAATACGCGCAGAAGCAGCCAGGCATCGAAAAAACCATCTAGACCCACGCTGTTCCCCTCCGGTAGAGACGCAGGACCTCGCGTCTCTACCCCTGGGACCGCCGCCATCCTGCCTGCCGTGCCCGCGCCAGTCAATGCTTCGCCTGCCCTGCCGTCGTGCCTTTTTCGCGCGCATCCGGTATGATCTCGCCAACGTCAGGCGCCCTTGCCTGACCCAGTTGGAGGTCGATACTGATGAATGGCAAACGAATCTTCCTACTCCCCTTACTCCTCCTGCTGCTCCTGCTGATCACAGGCTGCGACACTGACCCGGCCCAACCGCCCGCTGCCGCGCCCGCAGAAAGCGATGCGCCGCCAACGACGGCAGCCTACCCGCCGCCCGAACAAAGCGCGTCCCCAGCGGCCGTCGAAGCCGCCTACCCGCCCGAAAGCAGCCTTCACGCCGGGAACCCACCGCCCGCCTACCCGCCGCCCGCCGCAGAACCGTATCCCGCGCCTGATGCCGCCTATCCAGCCCCACAGGGCGCACCT
Organism: uncultured Chloroflexia bacterium; assembly: GCA_963767495.1. Taxonomy (GTDB): domain Bacteria; phylum Chloroflexota; class Anaerolineae; order Promineifilales; family Promineifilaceae; genus JAACFF01. The sequence goes on along the minus strand of CAVYDY010000001.1, from coordinate 2,794,657 downwards.
GTTGAAGCGGCCGCCGGACAAGAAGAGAACACCCTCTTGCCCGAAACAAACGGCGATGCCACGCTGACCAACCGCGTCTGGACTCTTCAGCAGTTCAACGACCAAACCGGCGCAGCGCTGCTGCCGCCGCCGCTGGTGTCCGAGAGCAACACCATACAGTTCTTTGAAGACGGCCGTGTTTCCATCATCGCCGGCTGCAATGTCGCCCGCGGCGCCTATGCCGCTGAAGACGGCGTGATCAACATCCAGGCCGCCAATCAGACGCAGGAAGCGTGCGAACCCGACTCCATGGGCAACCAATTCCTGCATTGGCTGAACGAGGCCGGCACTTTCGAGCTGTCCGGCGGCTCCCTGGCCCTCCTCCTGCCGGCAGACGCGGGCACGGTGCAGTTCACCGGCAGCGAGATCTTGACCTACGGCGACATCTGGACCCAATTCATGGTCCACGCTGCCGGCCAGGGCGTTCCCCAGGCGCAGCCGCAAACGCTGGAAGAACTGATGGACGCCTCGCTGGAAAAACTCGTCTACCAGGAAGGGGACGTGCCCAATCTCGCCTATGGCGAAGCGCCGGGCGCGGTCGTCCTCATCGAGTCGCCGCAGGGCAGCATGGTCAAGGCCACCGGTCTCGCCGACGTCGAAGCGAACAAACCGATGTCCGCCTTTGATCGCCTGGAGATCGGCAGCAACACCAAGATGTTCACCGGCGTGCTGCTCGCCCAACTGCAGGAAGAAGGCATCCTCTCGCTGAACGATCCGCTCAGCAAATGGCTGCCAGAAATGGCGGCCGTCGTCCCCAACGGCGAAGCGATGATGCTGCGTCACCTGGCCACACACACCGCCGGTATCGCTGACTACGCCGACGCCGTCATCGGCTCCGGCGCCTCCGACTCCGAAGCGCTGCGCAGCGCGTATACGCCGCAGGAACTGGTCATGATCGCCATCGAAGACAACCCGCCCGATTTCGCGCCGGGCGAGCCGGGCCAATGGAAGTACAGCAACACCGGCTACATCCTGCTGGGCATGGTGCTCGAAGCCGCCGCCGGCCAGACCTACGCCGATCTGCTGCAGCAGCGCATCTTTGACCCGCTGCAGATGGACCACTCCGAGCTGCTGCAGGGCGCCCCCGTCGAAGGCAGCATCACCGACGGTTACTTCCTCTTCCCCTATGAGATCAACACCACCGAGTGGAACGGCACGCAGGGCTGGTCCGCCGGAGCCATCATTTCCACCGCCGCCGACATGGCCAAGTTCGCCCGCGGTTTGATGACCGGCGCGCTGTTCCAGGATCCGGCCACCCTGGACGTGATGACCGACTTCATCGACGTGGCGGACAACGAAGCGGTCGGCTCTGTCGGCGGCACCGGCTACGGCAATGGCCTGATCGAATTTGCGCCTGGCCTCTGGGGGCATCGCGGCCAGACCATCGGCTTCACCTCCATCGTGGCCATGGACCCGCAGAATGATTTCATCCTCATCGCCCTCACCAACTCAGCCGAGGGCGCTGTTGCCGCTGAACAAGACCTGATCGGTTATTATCTGCATCCTGCGCAGTAGATCACCCACCGCAGCAGCCCAAACCAATCACTGCCGGCATACCCGCTGGTCACACCCCAATGCTGCCGCCCGACAGCTTCGAACCCATGACATTCATCATGCCAAGGCATGACGAATGTCATAGGCCCTGCTATCCTTGTGATCTAAAATAAGGACAACCTTATAATCAAGAGTTGGGCAACCCATATATGCGGACGCAAACAACCAGCAACGAAACCATAGAGATGTATTTGAAGACGATCGCCGAGCTGAGCGAAGATGACGCGCCGGTGATTACCGCCCGCGTCGCCGAACGCCTGGGCGTTTCCCCCGTTTCAGCCGGCGAGATGATGAAGCGGCTGGAGGAGCAGGAGCTGCTCGTCCACGAACGGTACAAGGGCGTCACCCTCACTGAAAACGGCCGTTTCTATGCCAACAGTGTCATCCGCCGCCAGCGTCTCTGGGAATGTTTCCTCGTCGATCGCCTCAATTTCAACTGGTCCGGCGCCTACGAAGTCGCCTGCCGTCTCGAGCATGCCACCTCCAATGTCCTCGCCGAGGCGCTTTCCGCCTACCTGGATCACCCGCAGCTTTGCCCGCACGGCAACCCCATCCCCGGCGCCGACGGCACCATGCCTCAGGTCGACGGCCGTCCGCTGGCCAAACTGAATGTCGGCGACAAAGCGACCGTGCTCAGCGTCATTCCCACCAACACCGAAGTGTTCGCCTACCTGAGCCAGCACAACATTGTGCCCGGCAAGACGCTCACCGTCATCGAAAAAGCGCCCATGGACGGGCCGCTGACCGTGCGCCTCAAGGACAGCCAGGTCGCCCTCGGCCTGCCGATGGCCGCCATGGTCATGGTCAAGCCCCTAGAGATCGGTCACGCAGAAGAAAGCACGACGCTCGATCATCTGGAAACCGGCCAATCAGCGACCGTCAAGAGAATCGGTGGCAAAGGCCCGATCCGCCGCCGTCTGATGGATATGGGCATCACCCGCGGCGTTGAGATCACGGCCGTCAAAATATCCCCGCTCGGCGATCCGGTCGAATACCGCCTGCGCGGCTACAGCCTTTCGCTGCGCAAAGCGGAAGCGCAGATGATTGAGGTGATTCTGTGAGCGTCACCATCGCCCTGGCCGGCAATCCAAACGTCGGCAAAAGCACCATCTTCAACGCCCTAACCGGATCGCGGCAGCATGTCGGCAACTGGCCCGGCAAAACAGTTGAGAAAAAAGAAGGCACGCTGACCATTGGCAGCGATGATATCCTCGTCGTTGATCTGCCCGGCACCTACAGCCTGACCGCCTACTCCGTCGAAGAAATCATCACCCGCGACTTCATCATCAACGAACAGCCGACGGCCGTGATCACCGTCGTCGACGCCTCCAACCTGGAGCGCAACCTCTACCTCGTCGCCCAACTGGTCGAACTGGAAATCCCCGTGATCATCGCCCTCAACATGACCGATATCGCCGGCAGCCGCGGCCTGCAAATCGACGCCGAAAGACTCTCTCAAGAACTGGGCGGCATCCCCGTCGTGGTCACCATCGGCACGCGCAACCTGGGCATCGACGATCTAAAGCGGGCGATCCTGCAGGTCTCACAGAACCCGCCCGCCGCCGTTGCCCAACCCCGCTATGAAGGCCAGCTGCAGGTCGAAATTACCGCCCTGGAAGCGCTGGTCGCCGCCGACCCCTCACTCGCCGGCCGATACTACCCCAACTGGCTGGCCACCAAGCTGCTTGAAGATGACCCGGCGATTATCGACATCGTCGGCGCCAACGGCAGCGCGCACCTGCTCACCTCCGCCCAGGCGGCGCAGGCGCGCATCGAGGCCGCCACCGGCGAAGACGCCGAAATCTTGATCGCCGACCAGCGGTATGAATTCGTCGGCCAGATCATCGACGTCGTCCAGAAACGGCCGTCGCAGGCCGTCATCACCGCCTCCGACAAGATCGACGCCGTGGTCACCCACCGCTACCTCGGCCTGCCCATCTTCCTGCTCATCATGTGGCTCGTCTTCCAATTCACCGCCAATGTCAGCGCCCCCTATCTCGACTGGGTCGGCAGCTTCGTTAACGAAACAGTCTACAGCTGGGGCGTCGCCCTCATGGCCGCCATCGGCCTTGGCGGCACCTGGATTTCCGACCTCTTCACCGACGGCATCATCGCCGGCGTCGGCGGCGTGCTCGTCTTCATCCCCGTGCTCATCTTCCTCTACATCGCCCTCGGCCTGCTCGAAGATTCCGGCTACATGACCCGCGCCGCCTTCGTGATGGACCGCATCATGCGCTGGATGGGCCTGCACGGCAAGAGTTTCCTGCCCATGATCGTCGGCTTCGGCTGTACCGTACCCGCCATTTACGCCACGCGCTCCCTGGAAAACGAAAAAGACCGCAAGCTGACCGGCTTCCTGGCCACCTTCATGAGCTGCGGCGCGCGGCTGCCCGTCTACATCCTATTTGGCGCCGCCTTCTTCGGCACATCCTCCTTCAATCTCGTCTTCGCCATGTACATCCTGGGCATCGGCATCGCCCTGCTCGTCGGCCTGGGCTTCAAACACACCGTCTACAAAGACAAACAGCCCGCTCCCTTCGTCATGGAACTGCCCCCCTACCGCATCCCCCATCCACGCGATGTCTGGCGGCAAACCTGGGAGCGTACCAAGGGCTTCATCCAAAATGCCGGCACCGTCATCCTCGGCGTGTCGATTATCCTCTGGCTGCTCATGGCCATTCCCGCTCGCCCCGGCGCCGGCTCCTTCAACGACGTCGCCGCCGAAGACAGCATCTTCGGCGCCGTAAGCGGAACCATCGCCCCCGTCTTTACGCCCGCCGGATTTGGCAGCTGGCAGGCCTCCGGCTCGCTCGTCGGCGGCTTCCTCGCCAAAGAGATCATCGTCAGCAGCATGAACCAGATCTACGTCGGTGCCGACATAGGGGCGCTTCGTGAAGCGCCGTTGCCTGAAACCAATATCGGTCAGGATCTACTAAACGCGTTGATCAGCTTCGCCGAAGCGGGTGTACTCACCCTGCAGGAAATCGCCAATATCCTGCCGCGCACGATCAATCTAATTCCCGGCGTCGAGCTGCCCACATTCAATTTCCTCGGCATCGCGGACGATGTCGAAGACACCGGCAGCCTGCAGAACGCCCTCGTCGCCGCGTTCACCAAGACGGCCGGATCACCGGAAGCGGCCGGTATCGCCGCCGTGGCCTTCACCGTCTTTGTTTTGCTCTACGTGCCCTGCATGGCCGCCGTCTCCGCCATGCGCCACGAATTCGGTAACCGCTGGATGTTCGCCCAGATCGCATTCACATTGGCCCTGGCCTGGCTCGCCGCCGTGCTCACCTTCCAGGTAGGCAAAGCGCTGTTCATCTAATGAACCAAAGATCCCGCAGCCACAGCATCCTTCCCTTTAAATCCGCAGACGCGGCATCCCTGACGCGCAAAGCAGCATCATGGAGAAAACGTGAGTAGAAGCACACTAAGCCAGGTTCTGGCTGCATTCCAAGACAACCGCGGCCCGCTGACCATGTCCCAGATCGCCCGCGACCTGGACGTCTCACCGGCGCGGCTGGAAGGAATGCTTCAATACTGGGTTCGCAAAGGCAAACTGCGCGAGACCGTCAATGACAACGAATGCGGCGCCTGCGGCAGTGGCGACGAATCCTGCCCCTACACCGTCGATCTACCCCGCGGCTACGAGCTGGTCACAGAAGACAGCATCACCATTCCCCTGACCATCTCCGGCGCCTCATGCAGCCACAAGCGACAATAACCACATCCCGGCCATGACCGACGCCCCCGAAGAAACACCCACGGCCCGCAGCGGCCGTATCTCCTGGCGCAGCGTCGCCATCCCCGCCGAACATGGCGGTTGGGGCATGCTGATCAGCCCAATCCTCCTCGGCCTGCTCGTCGTGCCTTCGACGACCGGCATATGCCTGATCTTGCTCAACATCAGCGCCTTCCTGGCGCGCACCCCCCTGAAGATCGTCTACAAAGATTGGCAGCGCGGCCGCCGTTACGCACGCACCGCCGCCGCCATCAAAGTCCTCGGCCTCTACAGCTTCATCGCCCTATTCAGCCTTGTGGGCGTGCTCATCCTGGGCGGGCCGCTGCCGCTGGTGCCCATCTTCATCGTCCTGCCCCTGACCGCCTTCGTGCTTTACAACGACCTGCTCTCCACCAGCCGCCGGCTGCTCCCCGAACTGATGGCGCCCATCGCCCTCTCCGCGGTCGCCGCCGGCATGGCCCTGGCTGACGGCTGGGATTGGCCGCACACGCTCGCCCTCTGGTCCATCCCGCTCATGCGCGAACTGCCCGCCATCCTCTTCGTGCGCGCGCGCATCCGCCTCGATCGCGGCCGGCCCGCCGGCGTGGGCAGCGCCATCGCCGCCCACATCTTCGCCGCCATCCTCGCCCTGGCCCTCGTCTGGCTGGACCTGCTGCCCCTGCTCGCCGCCGTGGCCATCTTCATTTTGCTTGGCCGCGCCGCCTATGGCCTCTCTCCCTACAGACGGCCGATCTCAATCCAAACCATCGGCTGGTCGGAAATCATCTTCAGCCTCATGACCATCATCCTCTCCGCGCTCGGCTACTGGACTGCCGGCCACTGAGCATTTCGGCCGCCGCTCCGCCCACTTGCCGCTTTCGGTTTTCCGATTGCCGTTGTTTGTTTATACTCCCCCCATGGCTTCCGGCACTATTTTCGACATCAAGCGTTTCTCACTGCACGACGGGCCCGGCATCCGCACGACGGTCTTCCTCAAAGGCTGCCCGCTGCGCTGCGACTGGTGCCACAACCCGGAAAGCCAGCGCAAGACGCCGCAGATCATGCTGAGGCCGTCCCGCTGCATCGCCTGCGGTGAATGTGCCGGGCACTGTCCCCAAAGCGCCATCCAATGGAACGGCAGCGGCGTCCTCACCGATCGCAGCCTGTGCATCGAATGCGGCATCTGCACCACCCACTGCGCCGGCGAAGCACGCGAGCTGATCGGCCGTCAAATCAGCGTGGCCGCGCTGCTGGCTGAGATTCAGCGCGACATCCCCTTCTTCGACGAATCCAGCGGCGGCGTCACCTTCTCCGGCGGCGAACCGCTCGCCCAGGTCGATTTCCTACTGCCCCTGCTGCAGGGATGTAAGGAGCTGGAGATCCACACCGCCGTCGACACCTGCGGAGCCGCCTCCTGGACCGCATTCGACCGTGTACGGCCCTTCGTCGATCTCTTTCTCTACGACATCAAGGTGCTAGACCGCCAGCGTCACCGCGCCGTCACCGGCGCCGCCAACACCGTCATTCTCGACAATCTGCGCCGTTTGTCGGCGGCGGGGCACAACATCCAGCTGCGCCTGGCCATCATCCCCGGCGTCAATGACGACCAGGCCAACCTGCGCGCGACCGCCGAATTCGCCGCCTCCCTGCCCGCCATCCGCGGCCTCTCCCTCCTGCCCTTCCATAACACCGCCCAGGAAAAATACGGCAATCTAGGCCTGCCCTATCCGATGACCGGCGTCCAGCCCCCGCAGGAAGAACAGATGAACGAGATCGCCGCGCTCATGCGCGCCTACGATCTCGACGTCACCATCGGCGCCTGATCAGGTGACCCAACCGGCCATGCCGTTTTCCGGCGAATCTCAACCCTTTCCCGATTTCAGGCTATAATCCGCCCAACCTTGTCCCGACTGATCAAACAAGCGCAATGAGCGACGAACCAGCGACGACATCACAAGATCCTGAGCAAAAAGCTGACGCGGTGGACGCGCCCGAGCATCCGCTCCGCCTGCAGGCATCCGTACTCCTGCTGGGCGGGCTGCTCTTAGCCCTGCTCAGCATCGCCACCAGCGGCCACACCGAAGGCCTCGAACGCACGGCCGTCTACATCCTGGCCGCCCTGGGCATCGTTGCTTTTCTCAACGGCGGGCAGACGGCCGTCCAGGACGAAATGCCCGCCTGGCTGCAAAAAGCCACCGCCTGGCCCGCGCGCGCGTTCGCGATCTCCAGCGGCCAGGTCATGCTCCTCTTCTTCGCCCTCTGCTTCTCGCTGCTCGCCCGCTTCGCCGCCGGCGATCTGCTGCTGGCCCGTTCCGCGCCCGTGGCCACCATCGCCTGGCTCCTCGCCCTCGGCTGCGCCGCATTTGGCGCACTGGGCGACGAACGCCTGACCGATCTGCGCATCACCTGGTCCGACATCTATTTCACGGCCGCCCTCTTTGGCGCGGCGCTCCTCCTGCGTGGCCTGGCCACCGACCTGATCCCCAACACCTTCTCCGGAGACGAAGGGTCGGCCGGTTTGCTGGCGGCGCAGTTCGCCGGCGGCGAGGCCAACAACCTCTTCACCGTCGGCTGGTTCGATTTCCCCTCACTCTTCTTCGCCCTGCAGAGTGCCGGCATTGGCCTGCTTGGCCAGACCGTGCCCGCCCTGCGCCTGGTATCCGCCCTGGGCGGCGCGCTGACCGTAGTCGGCGTCTACTGGCTGGCGCGGGTCACCTTCAACGTCACCATGGCCCGCATCGCTTCACTGATCCTGCTCGCTTCCCATTTCCACATCCATATGAGCCGCATCGGGCTCAACAACATCTGGGACGGCTTCTTCGCCGTGCTGGCCGTCAGCGGCCTGTGGTATGGGTGGAAAAGCGGCCGCCGCTTCGGTTTCATCCTGGCCGGCCTCTGCCTTGGGCTGGGCCAATATTTCTACGTCGCCATGCGCGTCATGCCGATCATCTTCCTCGTCTGGTCCGGCTTCGCCTTTCTCTTTCAGCGCCGGCAGTTTCACCAGCGTCTGCCCGGTCTGCTCCTGGCCGCCTATATCGCCTTCATCACGCTGCTGCCCCTCGGCATGTATTTCAGCGGGCACATGGACCAGTTCAATGCGCGCGGCAACCATGTTTCCATTTTCGGCGATTGGATGGCCAACGAAACGGCCGTCAGCGGCCTGAGCAGCGCGCAAATTGTCGCCGGGCAGTTCTCCAGGGCGGCGCTCGGAATCGTCAACGAACCACTGCGCCTGCTCTATGATCCCGGCGCTCCCCTTTTGCTCGGGGCAGCGGCAGCGCTCTTCGTCATCGGCCTCCTGTGGGCGCTCTTCCATTTTGACCTGCGCTACCTGCTGCTCCTGCTGCCGGTCGTGGCCACGCTGCTCATCGTCACAGTCAGCCTCGACGCCCCCTCCTCCCAGCGCTACGTCCTGGCTGTCCCCTTCGTGGTCGTTTTCGTCGCCCTGCCCCTCGCCCTGTTGACCGAATGGCTGCGCAAGCTGTGGCCCGATCACAAAGCCCTGGCCGCGCTGCCCGCACTCATCCTGATCGCCTGGATCATGCTGTCGGAGACCGGCTACTACTTCACCGGCGTCTACGACCATTACCTGCTCGGTGGTCACAACACCCTGGTGGCCACGCGCATCGCCGGGCTCTTACAGGAGGAGACGGCCCCTACTCAAGTCGTCTTCCACGGCGCGCCGCGTATGGGCTACCGCTCTTTCAGCACCATGCCCTACCTGGCGCCGCATGTCGAGGGATTGGACGTGGCTGAAGGGGCGCTTTACCCGCCGGATTGGTCGAAAGAGGGCCGTACGCAGTTCATCTTCCTGCCCGAGCGCCTCGCCGACCTCGACGCCGTGCGCCAGAGCTTCCCCGGCGGCACGTTTGCAGAGATATCGGGGCGTGATGGCCAGCTCCTGTTCGCCATCTATACCGTCGACTGATCCAGCAGACGGCAGTCAGACCGCGGCCTCAACACGCCGCAGTCGCCTACTTCCGCTCAGCCAGAATACGCACAATCTGTTCCAGATGATTGACATCATGCCAGGTGGCGAGCGCCAACTGCTGCTCGAGCGTAAAACGGCCGCGCGTGGGATGTCTACCGGCGCGCTGCCACGCTTCTTCCTGCACACATTCGACGAACTCCAGGAACCCCTTGCGGCGGCGCACCCAATCTTCAAACGCCGACCATGCTTCCTCTTCCGCATAGCGATGTTCGACGGCCAGCTCATCCGGATCAGGAAACGGCAGGTCCGGCATGTCGCGCGTCGCCGTCAGCCGTGCCCGCTCCAGGAACACCGACTCAAAGTCGCGCAGATGACAGAGCACCTCCACCACCGTCCACCCCGTTCCGCCGTCTCGGTAGGAGACCCAATCCGCGGGCGGCGTCATTTCCAGGACATGGCGCACGCTCAATTGCGCGCGGCGAAGTTCATCAAATTGCAGTTCGCGTATCGTCGAAGCAGCTGACATAGGGGTTTCTCCTATTGTATGATTCTTTAGTCCGTAGCAGCGTGATAATAGTGGAAAGCTGCCAAGATGCAAGGTGGCAAAGCCGTATGACCGTACGCCATATCTGGTTTTCCGTTCCTTCCGTTTTCCGTTCACTGGCTGCTATAATACGCGCACCTATCAAACAAGCGAGGAGAGCCCATGAAATACGCAACCCCCGTCACCAACACCTTAAACAATCACGTCACCATACGCTTCTACAACGGCGAGCCCATCCCGGAGGAGATGCTGACCACGATACTGGAGGCCGCCCGCCGCTCGCCGACGAGCAGCAATATGCAAACCTACAGCATCATCGTTGTCCGCGATCCGCAGACGCGGAAAGAGCTGGCGCGCATCGCCAACAACCAGAAGCACATTGAAACCTGCGAGGTCTTCATCGCCTTCTGCGCCGATATTCATCGCTTGGAAACCGTCGCCCAGATCCACGGCGTTGAAATGGCTACCAACCTGGAGACAACACTCGTCTCCTCAATCGACGCTGCCCTGGTAGGCATGTCGGTGCAGACGGCCGCCGAATCATTCGGCCTCGGCGGCGTGATGATCGGCGCCATTCGCAACGATCCACAGGCCGCGGCTGATCTGCTCGGCCTGCCCAAGGGCGTCTACGTCGTCTATGGCATGTGCCTCGGCTGGCCCGATCCCGAGCGCCTGCCGCCGCAGAAGCCGCGCCTGCCCGCCGATTTGGTCATCCATCATGAACGGTATGACCAGCGCAGCCAGGAAGAAGGCATCCGCGCCTACGATACCGCGCTGGCCGCCCACTACGACAGCCTGGGCAGTAACACCGATGAAGCAGCCTGGAGCGGCCCGATCGCCCGCCGGCTGGAAAATCCGCCACGGCCGCTGCTGCGCGCCACCCTAGAAGCGATGGGCTTCAGCGTCGACTGATTGCCGATGGCCCAATCACCTTGCGCCTGCCGCGTTAATCATGATAAGATACAACCTAATCAGCACCTCAAGGAGGCTCCCCAATGGATATTGCCAAATCACTCACCTACATTTTTGACGACGAACGTTGGATCACCAAATCATTGATCGGCGTCGTGATGACGATACTCAGCATCTTCATCATCCCCATCTTCTTTGTCGAAGGCTATATGGTGCATATCGTGCGCAACGTGATGGCCGGCGAGGAGCACCCGCTGCCTGAATGGCATGACTGGGGCAAGCTGTTCATGGACGGCATCAATCTGTTCATCGCCTTGCTCGTCTACACGCTTCCCATCTGGCTGCTGATGTGCTGCGGCGCGCTGGTCTTCGCACCGGCCGCGGTTACCGAAGGGGACGTATCCGGACTCTTTGCCAGCATGGGCGTTGTGGCCGGCGCCGGCCTAAGCTGCCTGCTGCTGCTCTTTGGCATCGCCATCGCCCTGCTGACCCCGGCAGTCACCATCCAATATGCGCGCACCGACAGCCTCTCAGCATGCTTCCAGTTCAGCGAAATAATAAACATGACCCGCGACAACCTCAGCAATATCATCATTGCCCTGCTGGTTCTTTTTGGCGTCAGTCTGGGGCTGAGCGTGATCGGCGTCATTCCGCTTATCGGCTGGCTCATCGCCCTGGCGGCCGGCACCTATCTCACCTTCGTCTCCGGCCATCTCTTCGGCCAGATCGGCGCCATCATAGGCGGCTCGGGCAAAGAGAAGGATCCGGGGATTATCAGCCAGTAGACGAAAAACAAACCACAAAGAAAGAGAAAACAAAGAACGGGTGGCCCAAACGGCCGCCCGTTTTTTTGTCGCCGCAGCGGCCGTGTCGCCCACATCAATCACTATCGCACCATCCCCATAAACACATCATCCCTGCCGCGCCCATCACGATTCGGTCATCCCCGGTGACGCGGCATCCTTGCCGCGCACGTCGACACCACGCCATTCACGCGGCGCCCTAATTTGTGAAATCAAAAACAATGTTGACATTGCCTTCTGCACACTCTAGACTGAAAAGCGGCTGCAATTGCTGTAGGCACAGGCCGTCGTTCGCGAGACTGTTCGGCCTGCCGGTTGTCCGCATTCTAAAATACCTGACCGATTCATCTTATCAAGCCAATGTCATAAAGGAGAAACCATATGTCTGATAAAAAGTCAGAAGCAAAGGATATGACGTTTTATAAAGTAAGCTGTGATCTTTATGAAGAGATAACTATCAAGTTCTCAAAAAAGGCGGCCCGACTGACCCAGCGATTTCTGCCGATCGCCATTAGTTCAAAAGCATCGATAAAAGAAGGCATAATCGCTGTAAAGAAGTCACCATTTCAGACCGTGTTTGTGATTGATCCAGAAACTGGAAAACCACTGTTTGCTCTTTCCCAGAATGAAGAGTTTGTAGAAGCGACACATAAGAAAGGTGGCGGCGGCGAGCGTCCACCACTTCCGCCTTCTCCTTCCCAAGAGTGCTGTGATGAATGCATGAGCAGAGGCGCCTCCGGCTGCATCGTGCTCGAAACCATGGACTGCTATTGTCTATACGAAGGTGACGGTGGCAAAGGGAACATCAATGATCCGTTGGAGGTACTCGGCAGCGGCATCTAGCACAAGAAAGCAAGTCGGCCGGCCGCTTGCCAGCGGAATTGACGCCAAACAAGAAGCCAGGATTCGCAAAGGATCCTGGCTTCTTGTTATTTGATTTCTTCAGCCGGCCAGTACGATCATTGCGGCGACAGGATCCTGATCCTCTCGCTGCCTCCATATCCCACGCCCGATCGCCTCGCCCCTTGCCGCGCGCCACGATTCCCTTAGTGCGCTTCACATTTCACTGATTCTCGCTACAATAGAACCATCTCGCAGATCAACAATCAATCGGAGTTGCCATGACGCCACGAGTCGCACGATTACGCCAGGAAAGCCTTGACGCCGCGCCACATATATCCACAGAACGCGCGGAGCTGATGACCCAATTCTACGCGGAAGAACTGGGGCCCGTCGCCTCCCCCGTCGAGCGGGCCATGGCCTTCCACTACCTGCTGGCCCACAAAACGATCTATATCGGTGACGGTGAACTCATCGTCGGTGAAAAAGGGCCCGCGCCCAAAGCTACGCCCACCTTTCCCGAGCTCTGCTGCCACTCCCTGCGCGATCTGGACATCCTCGACGCACGCGACAAGATCCCCTTCGCCGTCTCCCCGCAGGCGCGCGACGTTTACCAGAACAAGATCATCCCCACCTGGAAAGACAGCGCCATGCGCAATCTCATCCTGCGTGAAATGACGGCCGAATGGCACAACGCCTACAAAGCGGGCATCTTCACCGAATTCATGGAACAGCGCTCCCCCGGCCACACCACGCTTGACGACAAAATCTATAAGAAAGGCATGCACGACTTCAAAGATGAGATCGAAGCCGCCCTGGCCGAGCTTGACTTCATCAACGATCCCGAGGCATATGACAAGCAGGAGCAGCTGCGCGCCATGGACATCGCCGCCAATTCGCTGATCCTCTTCGCCCACCGGCACGCCGACCACGCCGAAGAACTTGCCGGCGAGGAAGATGATCCGGCGCGCCAGGCGGAACTGCGGCAAATCGCCGCGATCTGCCGCCGTGTGCCCGCCCACCCGCCGCGCACCTTCTGGGAAGCGCTGCAGTATTACTGGTTCGTCCATCTCGGCGTCACCCTGGAACTCAATCCCTGGGACGCCTTCAATCCCGGCCGCCTCGACCAGCATCTGCAGCCATTCTACGAACGGGAAATCGCCGAAGGCACCCTCACCCGCGAAACGGCCGAAGAACTGCTGCAGTGCTTCTGGATCAAATTCAACAACCAGCCCGCCCCGCCCAAGGTCGGCGTCACCGCTGCCGAGAGCAGCACCTACACCGACTTCGCCCAGATCAACACCGGCGGCGTCAAAGAAGATGGCTCCGACGCCGTCAACGACGTCACCTTCCTGCTGCTGGACGTCATCGAAGAGATGCGCCTCCTGCAGCCCAGCTCATCCGTGCAGCTCAGCAAGAAAAACCCTGACCGCTTCATCCGCCGCGCCGCGCGCATCATCCGCACCGGCTTCGGACAGCCGAGCATCTTCAACGCCGACGTCGTCGTGCAGGAGATGATCCGCCAGGGCAAAACAGTGGCTGACGCGCGCAACGGCGGCACCAGCGGCTGTGTGGAAACAGGCGCCTTCGGCAAGGAAAATTACGCGCTCACCGGCTACTTCAACCTGCCCAAAATCCTGGAACTCGCCCTCAACGACGGCCGTGATCCCCGCTCAGGCAAACAGCTTGGCCCGCGCACCGGCGATCCGCGAGACTTCACCTCCTTCGAGGCGCTCTTCGATGCCTACACGAAGCATCTGGCCCATTTCATCGATGTCAAGATTCGCGGCAACCAGGTCATCGAACGGCTCTACGCGATATACCTGCCCGTCCCCTTCCTCTCGCTGCTGATCGATGACTGCATCGCCAACGGCAAGGATTACAACTGCGGTGGCGCGCGCTACAACAGCAGCTACATCCAGGGCGTGGGCCTGGGCACGATCACCGATGCCCTGACGGCGATCAAGTACCATGTCTTCGATCACAACACATTCACCATGGATGGACTGATCAATGCCCTGGATGCTAATTTTGAGGGGTATGAACGGGAACGGCTGCTGCTGCTCAATAAAACGCCGCGCTACGGCAATGACGATGCCTACGCCGACAGCGTCATGGTGGATATCTTTGAAGCCTACTTCGCGGCTATCGACGGCCGTCCTAACAACAAGGGCGGCACCTACCGGATCAACCTGCTGCCCACCACCTGCCACGTCTATTTCGGCTCCGTCATTGGCGCCACGCCAGACGGCCGTCTCTCCGGCCTGCCCCTTTCCGAAGGCATCTCCCCCGTGCAGGGCGCCGACCGCCAGGGCCCGACGGCCGTGCTCAAGTCCGCCGCCAAAATGGACCACACACGCACCGGCGGCACCTTGCTCAACCAGAAATTCACCCCCCAGGTCCTCGCCGGCGAAGAAGGAATCAACAAACTGGCCCAGCTCGTGCGCACCTACTTCAAACTCGACGGCCACCACATCCAGTTCAACGTCGTCGACGCCGAGACCCTGCGCGCCGCCCAGGCCAATCCCCAGGCGTACCGCGATCTCATCGTGCGCGTTGCCGGCTACAGCGACTACTTCTGTGATCTAGGCGATGCGCTGCAAGAAGAAATCATCGCCCGTACCGAACACGAAACCTTGTAGGCAAACTGCCAATCCGCCCGGCGCGCCCTAGCGCGAAATCATCGCCTCAAGCTGGCAGTCACACCAGCCCAACGAACTCTGCCTGCGCAGGCTCAGGCATTTCGGGCAGCGCATCGGCGGCGGCGGATCCCCATCTTCAAGTTTGCGCACAAGCAGACCCGGCGTGTAGTTGGGCTGCCCGCTGACCAGCCCCTTTTCGCAGGCCAGCCGCTCCAGCACATGCGCCTGGACGACTTCGAGGTCCAGACCACGCGCCAACAGCTCATCCATCTTCGGCGAATAGCGGCCGACGCCGCCCCGTTCCAGCCAGGCGGCCATCACCCGGGCATCCGGCGACCGCTGCGGTGAGGCGCGCGCGCGTTTCTTGCCTGCTTGCTTACTACTTGCTGTTTGTTGATCAGGAGGATAAGGAGCTGTAGTAGTAGTAATACGCGCGCGCGAGATTGGACTTTCTCCACCTGCGGCTGGATTTTCTCCACTTGCGGCTGGACTTTCTCCATCTATGCTTGAGTTTTCGCCATCGATAGGTGGACTTTCTCCACCTGCGTCTGGACTTTCTCCACCTGCGTCTAGCCTTACGCCACCTGCGCCGCGCGCCACTTCCCGCCCCTGTTGTGGAGTTTTTCCATACGTTTCTGGAGAAATGCCAATCATGGGGGCCCACGCTCCGCCGCTTTGTGGCCTTTCTCCACCCACCGATCTCGGTCCCGCCGGCTCCGCTGCCCGGACATCTTTGCGTACTGGTATTTCTCCAGACAGAACTGGCATAATACCAGATGCTTCTGGAGTTTCTCCAATCCCCGTCTCAAGGCCTGCGGGCGGCTCTGTGGATAAGCCGGCGGTGCCTCTATTCAACGCCTTGCCGCTGCCTGGATCATCATGGTCCGCCCCGCCTTCCCTCGCTTCACGCGAAAAACTGCGCGCCGGCCATCCGCCAGGCGCATAGGCGCCGCCGGCTTCCTGCATCGCCTGCTGCAGGCGGCACAGCAGCGGCGTGCCCGGCACCACGCGCCAGGCGCCGGTCAGATCATCGTGACGCACGAGTCCCTCACTGCTCAGCGTCGTCAGCGCCAGACGAATCGGCTTGAACGTATACCCGGTAAGGATTTCGAGACTCGTTGGCGTATGCGAACCGGGATGAAGGATCATGGCCAGGTAGAGGCTTGCCGCCGCCCCTCGCAAAGAATCGCCAGAACGGCCGTCCATCTTCGTCTCGCTCATTCCTCCTCCAACAGCGCCTGCAAATGCACACGCACAGCCGGCGCCTGAAAGCACTGCACGCGCGCCCGCTCGCCGTCCAGCACCTCCCAGAAGATGCCCGCGCCCCGTTCCAGCGCCTTGCCCACGGGCGGCGGCAGCAGGCCGCGGCCGTTTAGCGGATCATTGCGCCAGACGAGGGCCCATTTCAAATACTCTCGCATATACGTGGGGGTGAACTCTTGCGCCAGGTGGACGACCCTGGCCTCATCGGTGACATAGCGTCGTTTGGGTGACATGAATGCTCCTTACGCGAAGAAATTCCGCGAAACTAGGCGCGAGCCGGCGGCCCGCACAGGGCAGCAGATGCACGCCGGGGCACCCCGGCGCGGCGATCAGGACAGGCATGAACCGGCGGACCTGCCCTAAGCGCCATAATTAATTATGACATGGAGCAGTGTATCAGAACAAGTGTTCTAGTAGCTCTTCACATATTTTTAACACACGCCCTTTGTGACCTGCTGCTGCCCCCCCCGTGGGCACCCGGCACCGATACCGGCCGGGCAGACCTGGCGGTCTGCCCGGCCGCTGCCGCCAGTTTACCTAGGGCACATACACCTCTTTCAACACCGACGTGTAATCACCGAATTCTGAAAAAGAGGTCTGTTCCAGCATGCCGATGCCATAGCCGAACAGCACTTCACCCGCCATCTCCAGCTCGTTGTTCATCGTCGTGCCCATCGCATTCATCGCCATAGTCATCACCATATCCTGGTGAACGAGCACAGCTTCAATCTCCTGGCCGTCGAACGTCGCCGGCTGATCATTGACCACCTCATTCGTCTGCACCGTCTCGAGGGTGCCCTCAATCTCCAATTCCAGGCCCTCTTCTATCTGTGTGAACGAAAACGTGCTGGTGAAGCTGGAGTCCCACGCATGGCCGGGCATCAGCGACTCGTACGCAGGCAGGAAACTGCCCGATCCCTCGGTCACCGTCATCTTCATGTCCGGCGCGAAGGCGCTCAGCGCCGGGTTAGAGAAATCGAAAGAGACGAGGCCGCCGTCGGCCGAACACTCCCAGGAGTAATCGAAAACAAGGTCGCCGCTGCTCATCTGCATAACGGCCGTCGCCTCCTCCAGGTCGCCTTCCACGCTCAACACCTCCCAGCGCATATCCTCTTCCCCTTCACCGCTCATCACAAACATGGTGCCAGGCCGGATGGGGAAGAACGGGTGGTCGCAGGCGCTCTGCGCCGTACTGCCGGACTCGCCCCACCCATCGCCGGCGGCCGTTGGCGCATCCGCTGGCGCCGGCTCCTCAGTAGGCACAGCGGTCGGCTCAGGCTCAGACGTCGGATCAGGAACATCGGTCGGCGCAGGGACATCGGTCGGCGCAGGGACATCCGCCGGCGCAGGGACATCCGCCGGGGCCGCTTCCTCAACGGCCGTCGCAGCAGCAGCGCCTGTCTCGCCGGCAGACGATTCGGCCGGCGAATCAGCCGTTTCCTCGCCGCCGCATGCAGCCAGCGATAAGGCGACCAGGAGAATTGGTAGCAAGAACATAATTTTTCTAATCACGGTGGGCACTCCTATAAAACAAAGCGGTCCGCCACAATAGGCGCACGGCCATTATATGATAGCACAAATAAAACCGGCCCGCTGCGGATGCGAACCACCCGCTGGCCATCGCACAGCGGCGCAGACCAACCGCTGCTGCGCTTCGACACAGACCGGCGACTTTGACCATGCGTCGCCACCCCAAACAGCGATCGGCGGCCTTCCCCATTTCCCAACATCCAACAACCCCTGCGTGAATATCCCGTAAATTTCCCGTGAATTTGACATAAAATCCGTCGTTATGTATACTTAATTTGGCGTTATGTCAATAAATCGCCTTGTCCCCTGCGCAAAGGAGAACCGGCATGTCACTCATGCGAATAATGTTAGTCATGGTAAGTATCATTCTGCTCGTTTCCGGCATCGCCATCGGTGTTGGCGCCGGCCAGCAGCCCACGCTCGAGTCACTGGATACCGGCGCCGTCACTGACGACGTCCAGATAGAGGCCGAGGTCGTCGAAGCGGCGCCGCCGCCGGACCTCCTCACAGCCGCTGACGATGAAGCTGTCGAACAGCTTTTCGTCTCCATGCAGGCTGATCTCGACGCGGTGGAGACCCAGGAAAGCGCCGCCGCTCCCCTGAATCAGGAACCGCCGGACGGTGACGAGCCGCCCGAGACGGACTCCGAAACGCGGCAGGCAGTCGACGAACTGCTAGCCAGCGTTCAGGCCCTGCTGGCCGGGGCGGCTTTCAACCAGGCGGCTGACCTGCCCCTGGACGACGCGCCGACTATCGAACTGCCCGATGCGGCGGAGCAGGAACCCTATCCGGGCGATCTCGAACTCCCCCCATTGGATGAGTCACTGCCGCCGCCGGAAGAAGAGACGGGTGATCCTGCCACCGAACCGGTTGAAGAAGAACCGGCTGATCCGGCGGACGAAGAGCTCTCTCCCGCCCAACAGATGGCTGCGAGCTTGATGGCCAGAGCGCAGGCGCTCATTGACCGGCTCAGCGGCGAAAAAGAAGCGGAAGAGCCGCCGCAGGCGCTCCTGCCGGAAACGGAAGCGCAGGAAGCGGATGCCGGCGGCCTGATGGCCCAGGTTCAGGGGCTTCTCGCCCAACTGGCCGGTATGGAGACGGAAGGGGATGCAGCGGCCGTTCAGGAATGGATGCCCAACATGCCCGATTGTGATGCACCCCCCGCGCCAGGTGTCAACTGGAGCGGCTGTGATAAGTCAGGCATCGAACTTGACGGCGCCAACCTTCAGGGAGCGAACCTGATGGACACCGACTTCAGCGGCGCCAACCTCACCAATGTTGACATGAGCGGCGCCCATCTGGGCGGCGCCAACCTCTCCGGCGCCGAGCTGACCAGCGTTCTGCTGCGCATGAGCAATCTCGCCGGAGCTGATTTGAGCGGCGCTCTGCTGTTCTTTGTAGACATGAGCAATTCCGAACTTTACGGCGCCGACTTTTCTGACTCGACAAACGTCGTCGTCTTGGCCAACAACAGCAAGTTCAACGAGGCCGACTTCAGCCGCGCCATCCTGCTCTACTCCGACTACTCCCATTCTCAGTTCGGCAGCGCGCTCTTCAACGAAGCGCAAATCTACTTCAGCTTCTTCCGCGAAAGCATGCTCAGAAGCGCACGCTTTAGCAGCGCGCCAATGGCCTTCGTAGATTTCAGCGGCGCGAGCGTGCAGGCCATGGACCTGAGCAGCGCGTCAGTGCAGTATATCCTCTTCAAAGAAAGCAACGGAGAGCCCACCAGCAGCAGCGACCTGGTCGCGGCCGACGTCATCTGCCCCGATGGCGGCCTCGTTGCCGGTGCAGTGACCACCGACGCTGCCTCCCTGTGCAGCTGGGGAGAAGACACGCACGCTGTGCAGACAGCGGCGGCCATTACCGCGACCGACTGCAGCGCTGCCCCGGCGCCCGGCGTCAACTGGGACGGTTGTGACAAATCGGGCCTCACCTTCTATGGGGTTGATCTGCGCGGCGCTTCGCTGGTCGGCACCGACTTCAGCGACGCGACGATCGGTCTGTCCGATCTGCGCGACGCCGACATGAGCGGCGCCCTATTCAGTGGGGCGGAGATCTATTCCACTGACTTCAGCGGCAGCACGCTCGCGGGAGCAGCCCTGGACGGCGCAGCCATGGACGCCGTGATTCTCGATGCCACGGACATGAGCCAGGCCAATCTATCCGGGCTCGTGGCCACTTTTGTCAGCATGCAGCGCAGCAGCCTGAGCGGCGCCAATATGAGCGGCGTTTCCTTCACCGCCTCATTTCTGAACTACGCCGCCATGAACGATGTCACAGCTTCAGGAGCGAACTTCTACAGCACCTTCCTGCGCGGCGCCAACCTCACCGGCGCCGGCGCTGACAGCGTCAGCATGGAATTGGCCGACATCTCAGAAGCGCAGATCGAGGGACTTGATCTCTCCGCCGATACGCTGCTCAACTACATCTGGTTCAAGAACGCCAGCGGAATTCCCACCAGCAGCCAGGATCTCACGCTGGACGGCACCTTGATCTGCCCTGCCGGCGACGCGGTCTTCGGGCCGTTGACAACCGATGCGGCTTCCCTGTGTGCCTGGAAACCCTGCTGGGAGGGCGTAGAGGACGGCAGTTTTGAAGCGCAGAGCAGCGCCTGGTATCTGCCCGCCACCGAATACACGGCCGAATACAGCCAGGATCAGGCCAACAGCCCGGTCTGGTCGGTTCGCACCGGCATCGTCCTACCCAACGACAATACATTCAGCTTCTCATCGGTGCGCCAGAAGGTCGTTCTGCCTGCCGGCGCGAGCGCGGCCACCCTCACCTTCTATCTCTACCCGCAGACGGATGAGCCGTCGAATCTGTTGATTCCGACCTCGATCGCCGAAGCGCAGAGCGCCAAGAATGCCAACACGGCGATGGGCGGCGCAGGATCCGGCATCGGCGACGCGCAGTGGGTCATCATCTTTGACGACATGGGCCGCCAGCTCATGCGCCCGGTCAGCATGCGCAGCAATACCCAGACCTGGCAGCAGTATGCGATTGATCTCAGCCACCTGGTCAACCCGCACCATGAGCGTACGATTGAGCTCTACTTCGGCACCTTCAACAATGGGCGAGAGGGCGTGACCAGCATGTACGTCGATGATGTGCAGCTCGGCTCATGCCCTGGCGTTCCGCCGCCCCCCATTCCGGAACCGCCGCCGCAGGTCTGTTCGCAGGCGATCGTCAATGGCGGCTTTGAAACCATGGACAGTTCCTGGCTGCTGCCGCTGACTCCGCGCCCGGCCGGCTACAGCGACGTCAAATACAACGACGGCGCCTGGTCGATGCGCACCGGCATCAGCGACCCGGAGATGGCCAACGAAGAGAGCTTCTCTTCAGCCCTGCAGCGGGTAACCATTCCTGCCGAGGCGACGGAAGCGATCCTCACCTTCTACCTCAACCCGCAGAGCACGGAAGCGAAAACCATGCTGATTCCGGAGAGCATCGCCGCGGTGCTTTCGCCCGAAGCGCGGGCGATGGAATATGGCGACGCGCAGTGGGTGCTGGTGCTCAACCAGCGCGGCGAACAACTCGCGCGCCTGGTGAGCATGCGCAGCGACGCCCAATCATGGCTCCCCTACGAGTTTGATCTCCTGCCCTACAAGGGGCACACGATCCTGCTCTACTTCGGCAGCTACAACAACGGCAGTAACGGCCGTACAGCGATGTACGTCGACGACGTCTCGCTCGAGGTCTGCAGCGCCGAAGAGGTCAGCAGCACCCTCGTCCCCGTCGAGCTTGGCCCCGCCGAGTAGGCGGATATCAGCGCGCAGCACAGCGCTCGCTGCACGCTGAGCAAAGAACCCGGCGCTTAAGCCGGCCAAAAGAGAGTGGTCCCCGCGGCCGCTCTCTTTTTTGTCCCCGCGGGACGGCCGCCTTCAACCGCCAACCAGATCACGCGGCCCCCGGCAGTCCAGGCCAACAGGCTTGACCATAGTTCCTCAGCGCAGACGCCGCTTGGCAGTCGGCCCAATTATCAATTTGACATAAAAACGCACATTATGTATACTAAATCCTAGCAGGCATGCGCCGCTTTTCTATTCCTGCGCCTGAGGAGTAACAATATGCGAGCAGTAACAGCTGTTGTAGCGGTCATCATCCTGGGCACGCTGGCCTATGTAGGCACCTCCGCCGGTCAAATGCCCACCCTCGATCTGTTGCAGACGCAGTTTGAAGAGCTTCAGCCGCCGCAAACGGCCGTTCAAGACGCTGTGGCATCCGTCGCCGCACAGAGCCCCGCCATCGCCGGCCTCATCGAGCTTCCCGCAGTCGCTAACGGCGCGCTCACCGCCGGCGATGAGCAGCTCGCTGAAAACGGGCACTGCTGGCCCGTGATCATCAATCCCGGTTTCGAAGAAAAAACCGGCTGGGACCTTCCGATCACCGAATACCCGGCGCAGTACACCACCGCGCAGCAGTACGCCGGCAGCTGGTCGGCGCAGACCGGCATCTCCGATCCAGACTACGTACAGAGCGGAGAAAGCTACTCCTCCGTATCGCAGCTAATCTCCATTCCCGCCGCGGTGACCTCAGCGACGCTCTCCTTCACCCTCTATCCGCAAAGTTCGGAATCACCGCACCTGGCCATCCCGCGGGATATGGCGGCGGCGCGAAACGGCTTGGCCTCCAGCCTCTCCGCCAATGTTGGCGACGCCCAGTGGGTGTTCATCCTCGACCAGCACGGCAACATCCTGGAGCGCCTGCTGAGCATGCGCAGCGACGCGCGCCAGTGGGACGCCTACCAGTTCGACCTCAGCGCCTATGCCGGCAGCGATGTGCGCATCTACTTCAGTTCATTCAACAACGGCTGGGACGGCATCACAGCGCTCTTTGTCGACGAAGTGCAGCTCATCCTCTGCGCCGCCGAAGCGCCGCCGCCCACGGATACGCCCATCCCGCCGCCTGCAGCCACGGCAACCGCCACGCCATCTGATACGCCCGAACCTACCCAGACGAGCACGCCAACCGCGACGCCTGAACCAACCGCGACAGCCACTGCGACCCAAACGCCCAGCCCCCTGCCGCCGCTCGTCTGCGAAGAAGCGCTTGAAAACGGCGGCTTTGAAACGATGGAAGCCTGGCACCTGCCGATCACCTACCACACCGCGCGCTACGTCGCAACGCCCTACCCCGTCTACGCCGGGTCCTATGCCATGCTGACCGGCATTACCGATACGGCCGAAAACATCTTGAGCTACTCCTCCGCCCTGCAGCAGGTGAGCATTCCCAGCGAAGCGACAGCCGCCAATCTCGCCTTCTACCTCTACCCGCACTCCACAGAACCGGCCGGACTGGCCATCCCGATGAGCATCGCCGAGACGATGAACAGCCAGGCCAACGCCGCCGCGATGGGCGACGCCCAGTGGGTCTTCGTCCTGGATCATTACGGCCGCGAGCTTGAACGTCTGGTCAGCATGCGCAGTGATGCCCGGACCTGGGCCCTCTACGAATTTGATCTGCTGAGATACAAAGGGCAGACGATCTACCTCTACTTCGGCAGCTACAACAACGGCAGCAGCGGCGTGACAGCCCTCACCATCGACGAGGTATCGTTGGAAATCTGTTCAGGCTACGCGCTGCCCAATCCATCAACCCACTATCTGCCGGTCGTAGTCGATGGCAGGCCCGTCGAGCAGGACTCACAGGCGCCGTCGCTGGGATTGTCCCCTGCGCCGCAGCCTTAGGAGCGGCGGGAGCGAACGGCCGTTACGCCAGATTCCTCGCCGCAATCATTGACTAATCACCACGCTGCAAATAGAATTAAGACTTGCGAATTCACATGTTCGGGAGCGTCATGAATATCGTGGAGTTAAGGTGGTGATTTCACTCATCTTGGTAACCTGCCGCACCCCTATGAAAGGCCATAGTCCATGGAAAGAGGGGGATTCAGCGCGCTCGGCGCTGGGGAGGGCTGCCTATCGATAGATCCTAGTTGCACACGCTGATTTGAAGAAACCAAATATTTCCAAAACTTGAGCTCGGGTTTGGGGCGGATGCCTAGGTACGGAGCTAGACGTGGCACACACGTCTATGCGGTCTGGCTACCGCCAAGGGCGGCGCCCTCATCCACTTTCTCTACCATAGGAGAAGCACATGCAAAATCGAATATCTAGCAAGAAAACTGGACCGCGGCTGCTGCTGATCTTGGCCTTGCTCGCTGTCTTTGCCTTCACGGCAATGACGCTTGGCGCAGCGCCGGAAGCGGGCGGGTCCGATAGCATTGACGGCACGGCAGCGGAACCGTCGGCTGCGGTCGACCGCAGCTATATTGTACTGATGGAGTTGGCGCCGGCACTCGTCTATGACGGCGAGATTCCGGGCCTGAAGGCGACCAAGGCTGCCGAAGGCGCAGGGTTCGACGCTTCCTCCGCAGCGGCCGAAGAATATGCGGCCTATTCAATAGCGGCGCAGGATGACGTCTTGGCGGCGACAGGCGTCTCACAGCGATCGGTCACCAATCGTTACACGACAACGCTCAACGGCTTTTCGGCCCTGATGAGCGAAGCACAGGCCAAAGTGATGTCCCGCCAGGACGGTGTAAAACTGGTCATGAAAGACCAGTGGCGCCAACCATTGGGCGAGAGAATAGTCACCGGCACGGTGACCGTAAGCCCTGCCGGCGATGCCTGGCAAACCGGATTGACCGGTGAAGACGTCATCGTTGGCGTGATCGACGGCGGCATCTGGCCCGAGCATCCCAGCTTCGCTGATGACGGCAGCTATTCCGATCTCGGGATCACCGTTGAAGACACGGCTGAAAATCCCGCCTGTGATTTCGGCAACCTGGCCCACAATGAAAACGACTGGCCATTCACCTGTAATAACAAGCTCCTGGTAGCGCGCCAGATGCTGCCCACCTACCGCGCGCTCATTGGCGCGGAACCGTACGAGTTTGACTCCGCGCGTGACGAAGGCGGGCACGGCACGCACACCGCCTCTACGGCAGCCGGCAACGCCAATGTTCCCGCCTCCATCTTCAACCAGGATCGCGGGCTTGTATCCGGCGTCGCCCCGCGCGCGCGCATCATGGCCTACAAAGGGCTCGGCGCACTCGGCGGCTTCACCTCCGACCTGACGGCGGCCATCGACCAGGCGGTTGCCGACGGCGTGGACGTGATCAACTATTCCGTCGGCGGCGGCGCAGGCGCGCCCGGAACCGATGAAATCGCCTTCCTCATGGCCGAGGACGCCGGCGTTCACGTGGCCACGTCAGCCGGCAACTCCGGCCCCACCCCGGCGACGGTCGGCAGCCCTGGCGTCAGCCCCTGGATGACGACGGTTGCCGCCAGCACGCAGCATCTTCGCTACGAAGGCGTAATCGTGCTCAGCGACGGCCGCAGCTACTCCGGTGTGTCCATCACGCCCGGTATTGAAGGGAAAGAATTGGTCGACGCGGCAGTTGCCGGCGGCGATCTCTGCATTCCTGGCACGCTCGACGCAGCCCTGGTAGAAGACAAGATCGTCCTTTGCCGCCGCGGCGAAATCGCCCGCGCGGCCAAGAGCCGCGCCGTCTACATGGCCGGCGGCGCCGGAATGATCATGTATGAAAACAGCGATGCCGGCGACCTCATGAGCGACAACCACTGGGTGCCGTCCTCCCATATTGACTACACCCCCGGGTTGGAGATCAAGGCTTTCATCGCCGGTCAACCCTTCGGCTACAACGTCTATACGCCGGCGGTGGTCGGCGACGGCAGCGGCACGGCTGCGCCTATGGACGCGAAGCCGGTGCCTATGGCCGAAATCATCGGCCTGGGCACGTCAGATTTCACGCCGGCACCGACAATAACCTCCTTCTCCTCACGGGGTCCCAATGCCTTCGCCGCCGATATCATCAAGCCAGATATCACGGCGCCCGGCATCCAGATCCTGGCCGGCAATTCCCCGGCCTACGACGGAGATCCCAACAAGGTAACCGGCGAGTTGTTCCAGGCCATTGCCGGTACGTCAATGTCCAGCCCGCAGGTAGCGGGTCTCTTCGCCCTCTACGTGGAGAGGTTCCCGGTTGACCCGCCGTCCTGGTCCAAATCAGCGCTGATGACCACGTCTAGCCAGGATGTGCGCGACAGTGATCGCGTAAGCATGGCCGATCCCTTTGACATGGGCGCCGGCCACGCCGCGCCCGGCCATGCGCAGGATGCAGGCTCCATGTTCCAACCCGGCCTCGTGTACTATGCCAATCGCCTTGATTACTTTGGCTACCTCTGCGACGTGTATCCCGACGTCTTCACGAACGCGGCTGCAACTTGCGCCACACTGGACGGCCTCGGAGTTCCGATAAAAGCGACGGGCCTTAACGTGCCCTCCATCGGCATCGCCAACCTCGCCGGTTCACAGACGGTCACCCGTACCGTCACCAGCGCCGCACTTACCACCGGCGTCGTGACCTACACCGTCTCTGTGGACGCACCGGTAGGGTTCACCGTTGACATCGAGCCGGAAACGATCGCGCTTGACGCCCTCGAAAGCGCCAGCTACGCGGTGACATTCAGCAATGAGAGCGCGCCGTTAGGTGAGTGGGCCTACGGGTCGCTGACCTGGACAGATGAAAGCGGTATGGTCGATGTGTACAGCCCCATCGCTGTCAATCCGTCACTCTTCGGCTATCCGCCGTCCGTGGCCACCACAGGAGCAGCCGCCTCGGGCATGTTCGATGTCTCCTTCGGCTATACTGGCAGCTATGAAGCTGCCCCGCATGGCATGATCGCGGCGACTATCACCTCGGACAACGTGGTGCAGGATCCCGATCAGGAGTTCGACCCCGATGACGGCTATTCGAACAAGCATGACTTCGAGGTCAGCGACGCGGCTTACCTGCGCTTCGCCATCCCGCCGGAAGGTACCGAAGCGGATGCCGATCTTGACATGTTCCTCTACGATCCGACTGGCGAGCTCGTAGCCTCGAGCACTGCCGGCGGCACGAATGAACTGATCAACATCACCCTGCCCATGGATGGCACCTGGTCACTCTATGTACATGGCTGGTCAACGCCCGGCGGTGATTCCGACTATGATCTCTACAGCTGGATCATCCCCGCCGCGCCCGGCGGCAGCCTGGCCATCGATGCGCAGCCCGAATCGGCTGTTCTCGCCGAAATGGGCGCCGTCGAATACAGCTGGGAAGGGCTCATGGACGAATGGTACCTCGGTGCCATTTCGCACAGCGGCGCGCCGGAAGGTGAAGAGTCCGGCCTGCTCGGCCTGACCTTGATCAACGCCGATAACCGGCCGTAATTAACTGCACACCTGGGGGCGATTTACGAATCGCCCCTGCGTAATCTGTGCTTATCAGGGGCGGTCGTCATGACCGCCCTTTTCCATTAACGACCTCACGATCTCTCAGCGCAGCTGCAGCTATGGACAGAGACAACACCCCCAATTTCATCTTCCTACATTCCCACAACAGCGGCCGTTTCATCGAACCTTACGGCTTCGCCGTGCCGGCGCCAAATCTGATGCGGCTTGCCCGGGAGGGCACGCTGTTTCGCAAAGCCTTTTCCGTGGCGCCAACCTGTTCGCCGAGCCGCGCCGCTTTCTTGACGGGCGAGTACCCGCACTGCAGTGGCATGCTGGGACTGGCCCATCGCGGCTTTGCGCTCGCCAATCCCCACCATCACATCGCCAGGACGCTGGGCGCTTCCGGCTACGAGACCGTACTCTGCGGCATCGAGCATTTGGCCGCGCACCAGAATTCTCGGGTCGATGCTGTCGGATACGACCAGGTGCTGACCGGCGACAGCGCGTTCGGGCATGATATCGCGCCGCGCGTCTCCGCCTACCTACGCGGCAGGCCGCAGCGCCCCTTCTTTCTCTCCGTCGGCACCCAGGAGACGCACACACCCTACCCCGATCCCGATCCCGCCGCCTCAGCCGCTGAGGACCCCGCCACCTGTGCACCGCCGCGCCCATTCCCCGACAGCCCGCCGCTGCGCGAAATGACCGCCGCCTACAAGCACAGCGCACGCGACATGGATGACTGCTTTGGTGAGATTCTGCGCACGCTGGCTGAAACCGGTCTCGACCGCTCTACCTATGTCTTTGCTTTCAGCGATCACGGTCTGCAGTGGCCCCTGCATATCGCCAATGTGGGCGAGCACGGAAACGCCGCCTTCCTCATCGCCCGCGGCCCCACCCATTTCAAAGGTGGCCGTACCGTTGACTCGATGGTCTCACTCCTTGACCTCTTTCCCACGGTATGCGACCTCGCCGGCATTGAAAAACGGCCGTGGCTGCAGGGGCAGTCCCTGCTGCCGCTGCTGGACGGCTCAGTCGACCGCCTGCATGAACAACTCTTCTTCGAGCAAACCTTTCATGCCGCCTACGAACCGGCGCGCGCCGTGCGCAGCGAGCGCTATATCTATATCAAACGATTCGATGAGCGCGACAGTCTGGTGCTGCCCAACGTTGACGATACAGCAGCCAGGCATGATCTTCTCGCCGCCGGTTGGCAGCAGCAGCCGCGCCACCAGGAGATGCTCTACGATCTCTATTTCGATCCCGATCAACAGAACAACCTGATCGGTACGCCGGGCATGGACCAGGCGGCGCAGGAACTGCGCCAATCGCTCGCCCGGTGGATGAAAGAAACGGATGATCCCCTCTGTGATGGCGCAGCGCCCCAAATCGAAGGCATCAAGGTAACAAACCCGGACGCCTTCCTGGCCGACAAACAGCAGTCCCTGGTCGGCGAATAACCGGCCCGCGGCCCCGCCGCATCAGCCGCCTTTAAAATCGCGCCAGGTCCCCGTTCGCCGTTCCCAGTTCTCAGTTCCCCGTCGCCAACCCGCCGCGGCATCGGCCGTTGGCGGACCTATTTGCGCTGGTTCGCGCGGTGCGCAGGCAGCCAGCAACAGGAAAAGGAACAGGCAGCTGGACAGCTTTCTCATCGGATGCGCTCCTCCCACAGCTAAAACGACAATCACAAACAGTCTACAGCTTTCGGCGCGGCCAAGTCAATCAGCTGGCAAAGGTCGCTCCCACCCCCCAGGCCGCATCAGTTTTCGTGTATAATCACCTTGGGAAACCATCTATTCGCTCGTTCTCTCCACCTGCAGGCGTCATGCTTGCGGGAGAACGGAACGGCAAAGAGCCTCGCACCAGTTTTCAGCCTGCTGCGGCAAAGGAGCTGCGGACGCATCATGGATGAACAATACCAGATAGTCACCGTCGCTAAACCGGAAGAATCCGTTTGGGGCATCATCGGCCGCGGCGTGCATGATTACAACCAGGAACAGGCGGGCGACAACAAGTTCCAGCGCCTCTGTTTCGCCCTGCAAACGGCCGATCAAGAAGTCGTCGGCGGCATCCTCTGCGAGATTTACTGGGGCTGGCTCTACATCGACCTATTGTGGGTTGAAGAAGCGCTTCGCGGCCAAGGACACGGCGGCCGTCTGCTCATCGCCGCCGAAGAAGCGGCAAAACGGCACGGCGCCAAGAATGCCTACCTCGACACCTTCACCTTCCAGGCGCCCGCCTTCTACGAACAGCACGGCTATGAGGTCTTCGGCGAACTGCCCGATTTCCCACCCGGCCATCAGCGCAGCTTCATGAAGAAGCGGCTGTAGACAGCCGCTACAGGCGCAGCGGCGCACGCCATCTTACCCGTCGTATGGGCGGTCAGGAAACGAGACGCACAATGACCTGCCGCAGGCCGTTCACACGCGCTCTCTAGAAACCATCGCCTGCCCTGGCAGCACCGTCCGTTTTTCGTTTCCCCTCCCTTTTTCATCGCCATTTTCACCATTCGGGACGATAATAACGGCCTCTATGAGAACGACGATCTGCGAACAGCCAGTCTGCCGGCGGGAGCCAACGGCTTGAACTTCATACGGCAAATACGGCCGTACATGCGCCCCTACCGCTGGGTCTTCTTCTTCATGGTGATCACCGTCATCCTGCCGGTGGCCGTGGAGCTGCTGGTGCCGCGCGCCCTGCGCTACGTCATCGATGCCGGCATTGAGCAGAATGACATGGCCGCCATCTGGCGCGGCGTCGGCGTCATGCTGGCCGCCGCCCTCGTCGGCGCCGCGGCCACCCTGGGCCAGGGCGTCTGCCGCGCCCGCATCTCGCAGGGGCTGGCCTACGACCTCCGCGACGATATGTTCGCCCAGATCCAATCCTTCTCCTTCGCCAATCTAGACAAAATGCAGGCAGGCAAACTGATGACCCGCATGGGCAGCGACGTCGACATGGTGCGCATGTTCATGAGCGCCGGCCTCTCCCTGCTCCTGCGCGCCCTGCTCATGATCCTGGGCAGCCTCTTCATGATGTTCCTCATCGACTGGCAGCTGGCCACGCTGATGCTCGTCCTGCTGCCCCTCGCCGCCATCCTCATTGGCGGTCTGATGATCCTGACCCGCCCGATGTTCGCCGTCGTGCAGCGTAAGCTGGGCCAGATGAACACGGCCGTTCAGGAAAATCTGGCCGGTGTGCAGGTCGTCAAAGCATACGTGCGCGAGCGCTACGAAATCGACCGCTTCACGCGCGCCAGCGAAACCTACATGCACGAGCATATCCGCGTCGGCCGCCTGTTGGCTGTGGCCATGCCCCTGCTCGCCCTGCTGACCAACCTGGGCATCGTGGCCATCGCCTGGTTCGGCGGACTCAGCGTCATCGGCGAGCGCCTGACGCTCGGCGAGTTCGTCGCCTTCAACAGCTACCTGCTGATCGGCATGGCGCCGATCATGATGCTGGGCAATGTCCTGACCATGATCGCCCGCGCCCAGGCCTCCGCCGACCGCATCTGGGAAGTATTGGACACCCGGCCCGCCCTGGTCGTCGCCGAAACGCCCTACCAGGAAGAGGCGCTCAGCGGCCAGGTGCAGTTTGACCAGGTTTCCTTCCATTACGACGACGGCGAATACTCCGATCATGAGCGGCTCAACGAGAGCGGACGCACCACCCGCTTTGGCGGCGGCGATGTCCTGCGCGCGATCAGCTTCGGCGTCGAGCCGGGTCAGAAAGTCGCCATCCTGGGCGCCACCGGCTCCGGAAAAAGCACGCTCATCCAGCTCATCCCCCGCTTCTACGACGCCCTGAACGGCCGTGTCCTCATCGACGGCGTCGACGCCCGCAGTTGGGACCCGCAGGCGCTGCGCAAGCGCATCGGCGTCGTCCTGCAGCAGACGATCCTCTTCAGCGGCACCATCTTCGAAAATATCGCCTACGGCCGTCCCCAGGCGAGTTTCGACGAGGTCATCGCCGCCGCCAAAGCAGCCCAGGCGCACGATTTCATCACCGCCATGCCCGACGGCTACGACAGCTTCGTCGAGGAACGGGGCGCCAATCTATCCGGCGGCCAGAAACAGCGCATCGCCATCGCCCGCGCCCTGCTCATCCAGCCTAGCATCCTGATCATGGATGACAGCACCAGCGCCGTCGACATCGACACCGAGGCCCACATCCAAACCGCCCTGGACACACTGATGGCAGACCGCACCACCTTCATCGTCGCCCAGCGCATCAGCTCCGTCCTGCATGCCGACCAGATCCTGGTGCTCGAACACGGCCGTATCGCCGCCCAGGGCACGCACGCAGAGTTAATGGGCAGCAGTCCCATCTATCAAGAGATCTACGAATCGCAGTTGGGCGACGGCGCGCCCGCCGCCGGGGAGGACGCATGAGCAAGAAAGCGCCCACCCCACGCCTCGGCTTCGGCGGCGGCGCCCTGACCGGCGAAAGCGCCGCCTCGGCGCGAGAAACGATCGGCCGTCTCTTCGGCTATGCCCGCCCCTACAGCGCCAGGCTGCTGATCATCGCCATCCTGGTCATCATCGGCACCCTGGCCACGCTCGCCGGCCCCATCCTCTTCGGCAGAGCGATCGACGAGGCGATCATCCCCGCTGATATCGCGCTGTTGGCCCAGATCGCGCTGCTCATGCTCCTCATCTACCTCGTCGGCGGCGCGGCGGCCATCATTTACGGCATCCTCATGATCGACGTCGGCCAGCGCGTCGTCGCCGACATCCGCGAAGAGCTCTTCGTCCATTTGCAGCTGCTCTCCATGGCCTACCACGACCAGCACAAAGTGGGCGACCTGATGAGCCGCGTCAGCAGCGACAGCGAAGCGATCAACGCCGTGCTCTCCAACGGCCTGATCCAGTTCATCACCAACATTCTCATGCTCGGCGGGATCATGGTGGCCATGTTCCTGCTCAACTGGCAGCTGGCCATCGGCACACTGATCATCATCCCCCTGATGATGTTCATCACCAGCCAGGTCACCAAACGCAGCCGCGTCGCCTTCCGTGAAGTGCAGGGCAACCTGGGCGCGATGAACGCCGTCATGGAAGAGAGCATCAACGGCCTGCGCGTCATCCAGGCCTTCGCGCGCAGTGCCGAAACCCAGCAGCAGTTCGCCCTGGTCAACGACGCCAACCGCCAGTCCGGCACCAAAGCCGACATCATCACCGCCGCCCTCGGCCCCATGTTCACAACGATGAGTACAATCACCATCGCCGTGACCGCCCTATTAGGCGGCTGGCTCGCCCTGCAGGACATCGTCACCGTCGGCGTCATCGCCACCTTCGTCGTCTACATCAACAACTTCTTCCGCCCCATTCGCGGCATCGCCATGCTCTACAACCATCTGCAGTCGGCGCTGGCCGGCGCGGAACGTATTTTCGAAGTCCTGGACGCCGATCCCAGCGTCGCCGACGCGCCCGACGCCCAACCGCTGGCTGATGTGGAAGGGACGGTCACTTTCGACGCTGTGACCTTCGGCTACGATCCCCAAAAACCCGTCTTGCAGGATGTCTCATTAACCGCCTCAGCGGGGCAAACGGTGGCCCTGGTCGGGCCGACCGGCGCCGGCAAGACGACGATCATCAACTTGCTTAGCCGCTTCTACGACGTGCAGCAGGGCAGCATCCGCATCGACGGCCGTGATATCCGCGGCGTCACCCAGGAGTCCATCCGCTCCCAGCTGGGCATCGTCCTGCAGGACACCTTCCTCTTCGCCGACACGGTCATGGACAACATTCGTTACGGCCGTTTAGAAGCGACGGACGACGAAGTAATCGCCGCCGCCAAGCTGGCCAACGCCGACTGGTTCATCCGCCGCCTGCCGCAGGGCTATGAAACGAAAGTGTCGGAACAGGGGCACAACTTCAGCGAGGGACAGCGCCAGCTGCTGGCCATCGCCCGCGCCATACTCGCCGACCCGCGCATCCTCATTCTCGACGAAGCGACCAGCAGCGTCGACACGCGCACCGAGCAGCAGATCCAGGAAGCGCTCCTGCGCCTCATGGACGGCCGTACCGCCTTCGTCATCGCCCACCGCCTCAGCACCATCCGCCAGGCCGACCAGCTGCTCGTGATCAATGACGGCCGTGTCATCGAACGCGGCACCCACGACTCCCTCCTCGCCGAAAAAGGCTTCTACCACAACCTCTACATGAGCCAATACAAACACATCTGATGGCAGATTAAGACCCTGTGACCCCCGTGTCCACTCGCGACGCTGCGACCTCTACATCAACCAACACAAACACACTTGATGGCAGATTAAGACCACATGGTAGGAGTGGACCCCCGTGTCCACCCGCGACGCGCACGGAAACACAGCGCCAACTCCGCACCGGCAGGCACGAGGCCGCCGGTCCTCAACAACCCCTATTCAAACAACTCCCCCTTCCAGCCACCACGCCCGCCAACATACCTCACGTTTGGGCGCTCTTCGTACCCGAACGGCGCGCGAAGCGCCCTATCCTCACACCTAGCAATTTCGCGTTCGTGCATACGGTGTCTCTCTCTTTTCACATGCAGATGTCCGCTAAGAATTGACTTTGGCGAATAATCGTATAGTATGGGTATTATTGCACTCAGTATGTTTGCGGAGGGAAAAATGGAACTTGTCGACTCGAAGATTATTAAACGTGGGGCTGATGCAGGATCTATCGATATTGACACATCTAAGAATGTCGCTTATAGGATACTGGATACGCTTCACTGTCAGAAACCCTCAAGAATGGTCAAAGTTGTTGTAACTGGCAGCGTGTTCCATGAGAGTCAAATAGACCACAGATTTTGCTTGTGGGTGAATGACTTGCAGCCCGCTAGTATATTGCAGCCCACTGCTGCTAATTATCGTTCGTTTTCCCATGCTGGCGGAGATTACCCCACTCCTGAATGGGAATACGGTGGTTTTTATCTTGGCCGTAGCGGCTGGCATATAGATAACGATATGCAGGCCGAATATAACATAGCAAGCCATGGCGAGGCATGCACCGGAAGCGGACTGTCAACCTTCGCAACAGATGCCAATCAGGTTATTGGCTATAGATGCCATGGCGTTCTAGAGTTCACGGAACCCATAGAGAGTGTCACCCTTGCAATGACAACAGACAAAAATGGGGCCGGGACATTTTCAGGCGCCGTACTTCTTTATCAGGTCTTAGTCTAGCGGTTGCTGCTTGTCGGGATCTTCCGGAAGCTCAGGGGGAGCCTTGCCGAGATCTAATCGTGAGAACATTAACCCGCCGTGCAGCCGCGCGATGGGTTATTTGCTCTACTTCCACATTCATTCGGCGATTCAGCATTACTCGCCGGTTGCCTATGAATCCCTATGCTATTCCCCTCTTTCGATCGGAACCGCAGCAAATGCAACTTGGTAGGCTCCCACGCTTCCCGTCTACCCGGGCAGCACATGACCGCGCCCCGACTGCATCCCCATGGTCACCACTGCCTACCTATCTGCCGGAAACGGGTCATCCTTGGCCAGCAGCCAGGCGCTGTTGTGCTTCTTGAACCCAATCTTCGGGTAATAATCCACCGCCGCCGGCGCAGCCAGCAGAATCAGCTTCGAGCGCGGCCCCATCTGCTGCCGCGTCTTCTCGATCAGCCCGATGCCGATGCCCTGCCGCTGGTAGGAGTCGCGCACCGCCAGGTCCGCCAGGTAGCCCACGTAGCCGAAATCCGTCATCGTCCGCGCGATCCCTACCAGCAGATCCCCGTCCCACGCCGTCACCACCAGGTTCGCCTGCGCGATCATATCAGCCACGATCTGCCGGTCATCAATCGGCCGTCTTTCCCCCAACGTCGACGCCTCATACAACTCAATAAACTGATCGATCGCCAGATCATTCCCGTATCTATAGTCAATTTCATCCATAGCTGTCGCGGGCTTCGGGTTTCGGCGCGCGCACTATCGTGAGCCTCTCCGCCGCCGTCCTGCTCCCACTTCCCAACGCTTGATTGTCCGTTTTCTGATTTCTGTTATCCGTTAGCCAGCACCCGCTGCCACGCCGCGTACAACGCCTCCGCCCCTGCCCGGCTGTCCCCGATCGCCGTCACGCCCAGACTGCCGTATGTGCCCACGCCGGACATCATGTGCAGCACAATGCCCGTCTGGCTCGTATGGTCGAAATGCAGACGGTGCGCGCTCAGCAGGTCAAACAGATCCTGCGGCGTATACCGGCGGTAGCTGTCGTCTTCGATGTGATCGCTGGCGATATAATACTTCTCCTGCCCACGCAGGGTGTAGAAACGGCCGTTTGCCACATCATACTGCCCGCGCGTCAAATACTGCAGGGTCAGGTACGGCGTCGTCGTGCCCCCTTTACGCAGATTAATCTCAATCGCATACGACGCCCATTCGCCGCCCGCCTTGCGCGTCACCAGAAAATCCACCGCATAACGGCCGATCACCCCTTCACGCACCAGCCGCTCGCCGATCTTGCGCGCGTCTTCCGTGATCAGGCGCGCATACGCCTGCCGCGCCGGAAAAACCGCGCCCAGGAAGGTCTGCCCGCTCGGCCCGCCCAACAGTTGGTCATGTGAAGAAAGAATCTGCACGTCGCCCAACGGCGTATTGCGCATCTGCACGCTGGGGCTCTCCACCTCATCCCCGCTCAAGAACTCCTCGACCACGCCGCCGTGCTCCTCCCACACCGCCATATAGGACGCATAGCCGATGCCCTCGATCTCGAACTGCATCTGCCGGAAGCGTTCCAGCACCGCCTCCCGCTCACCCGCCTCGCCCGGCCCCGGCAGTCCGCTCAAATCAACCAGCGTATTGCCCATGCCGCCCACGCCCTCGTTCAGCTTAACGATCAGCCTATCCATCTGCGGCTTCTGCGCGCGCATCTCCAGGATCGCCTGCACGGCCGTTTCCTCACTGAACAGATCTTCAACGCCCAGCGCGTGCGCGATCCCCTCATCGCTGAACAGCGACCGCGCGCCGCTCTTCGTGCCCAACGCCCAACACTCCGGATCCGCCGCGTACATCGGAATACCCAGGCGCACCGCCAGCTCGCGTTCCAGGTCCGTCGTATTAAACGGCACGATATGCGCGTTGTCCGGGTCGGGAATCAGATCGCGAATCTGCGCCAGGAATGCGGGCCGGGCCAGCAGCTTCTCCGTCAGCGGCCGGTGCGAGCCATCAAAAGGCGTGATCATAAACAACCGTTTGCGCGCGCTCGAACTCACCACGCCCGGCAGGATATCCAGGTAATAATCCACAATCTCCGGCAGCACCGGCTGCGAGGTCACATAGATCAGCCGCAGATTCGTCTGCGCCAGGATAAACAGCATGAACAAAAACCGCTCTTCGTACGCCTGCTGCTTCACCGTCGGAATCTCCAGATCAATGGATAATGACGGCACAACCACCACCGTGTTCTCCCGCTGCACCGCGCCGCCGGGATCACTGCTGCCCACCTCACGCCACATCGCCGGCAGCTTCGCCTGCAGACGTTCAAAAGCGGCCGCCATCTCGTCCGGATCGGCCGTAGATTCATAATGTTCAACGCCCTGGCTGGCAAATTTCATCATCATTCTCCCGTTCGCAAACCTTTCACTAATACGTTTCCTGGCTGCCCGGCAGCCTATTCAAAGGACACGGAAATCAGCGCGAATCTCGCTGCGTCCAATCACGGCTCCTCAGCAAGATCGTCAGGCTGCTCAGCCACGAGTCAGGACGGGTCAACCAGTTCACCCGTCTTCCGTTCATATGATCATAATAGCATTCCAGCGTTCAAGCAACTATCTGAAAGCCCCCAGGAACGCATCAGATCCAGCCCCTCACCCATGCCCGCGCCGGGGCATATATTCAAACGACTGTAGGGGCGACGCAGTCCGGTAAGGCATGCGCCGAACCCACCACCTCCGTGCGGGCGGCGTCGCCCGCACCTGGCTGGTTCCGGCCCTGGCAAGAGGTCCAGCGGGCAAGGTCATCGCTTGCCTTCCCACTGCTTCCGGTATCCGCAGCTTCCCTTTTCCATTGGCGATCAGACCTCTATGACAACCTTTAACCCCTCACGACCGGCCGCCACGCGAAACGCCTCCGCGCTGTCCGCCAGTGGAAAGCGATGGCTGATCAGCGACTCCACGTCAACCAGTCCCGCCTCGACCATGCGGATCGCCCGCGGATAGGTGTGCTTGGCGCGGCGCACGACATTGATCGTCAGCCCATTGCGGCGCACAGTAGAGGCGCGGAAGCGGATGCGGTCGTCGGACGGTATGCCGCAGAGCACAAGACGCCCGCCCGGCCTCACCGTCTCGCTGCCCGTATCGACCGCGCCCTGGTCGCCAGCCGCTTCGAAGACGACATCAACACCCTCGCCGCCCGCCGCGGCCATGATCGGCGCGATCTCGCTGCTCACCTCGTCCGCCTGGAACACGGCCGTTGCCCCCATGCTGACCGCCGCTTCCAGCCGGTGGGGCAGCTTATCCGTGGCCACGATCATCTCCGCGCCGGCCAGTTTGGCCAGCTGCACCATCAGCAGCCCGATCGGCCCGCAGCCATAGACGCCAACACGCATGCCCGTTTTCAGCTTGCCCAGATCGGCCGTATGCAGCGCCACACCCAATGGCTCCAACATCGCCGCGCCGCCGTCGGAGATCACGTCCGGCACGGGAAAAAGAAAAGCCTCCGGCCAGGCCATGAACTCGCGCAGCGCGCCATCCTGCGGCGCCTGTCCCGCGAAATAATGGTCCGGACAAAGATTGGGATTCCCCTCCAGGCAAAAAGCGCAGCGCCCGCAGGCCACATGCGGCTCCACAGCCACCCGCTGCCCGGCCAGCGGCCCATGCTGCACGACGGCGGCAAATTCATGCCCCAGCACAAACGGCTCGTTGAACCCGCCCGCCCCCGTCGAACCTTCCGCGTACCAATGAATATCAGAGCCGCAGATGCCAACGGCCGTTACCCGCAGCAGCGCCTCACCCACGCCCGCTTCCGGCCGCGCTTCATCACCCAATCGCAAATCACCCACATGGTGAAGTCGTACCGCCTTCATCACACCATCTCCAATGCGCAGCATCCAAACGCTTTCGGCACCCTATTCATGACAACGTTCACAGGGGCAGAGCACAATGACCTGCTTCGCAAACAGCCGCTTATCGCCAGCGCTGTCCGGCCCGCGCTCCCTCTTCACCGCCGTCACTCACCCGCGGCTTCGTGATCACCTTGCTGTACAGATCCAGATAAACACCGTTTGGATCGTACCGCTGTTTCACCCGCTCATACTGCCGCCGGTCATAAATCGACCAGAACTCATCTTCTGGGAAAAAGGTGTCAGAATAGAGACACTTGATCCCGCCCAAGGCCAGCAGCTTGCGCTCGATCTGCATATTGTAGTAATAGTCGTCCATCGACTCATCAAGATCCATCGACGTATAGAAACCAAAGTCGATCACCAGCTCCGAGCCGGGTTGGTAGAGCGGATACGTACCAATCGGCTGCGTCGTCTTCACCGGACAGTACCACAGCGGGAAGATCGCCAGGTTCTCCGCCAGCCAGGCGTCAAATTCAGCGGCGCGATCAAACGGAATAGCCGCATCCTGAATCAACGCTTCACGCCGCTGCGCCTCCATGAAGATGGTGGCGGCACTGCCCTTCTTACGCAGACGGTTTCTGAACTTGCCGATCTGGATCAGCCGGTCGGAACGCAGCACGACCGGGCCGAGCGTTTTCCTGAAGCGTGGGTTGAGCAGAATCAGCCCGAAAAGGTTCTGCTGGTCGGTCGCCCAAAAGGCATCAGGATCCCAACGCCAGATATAGTCGCGGATCGTCATATAGGCGCGCGCTCTGCCCGGGTCGCGCACGCTGAGGAAAAAGGGATCGGTCAAGGGAACCAACCTCTCCTCTCCCGGCGGGAGATGTTCAACAAAACGGCCGTTAAGTAGGATGAAGTTGTCCGCCGCAAAACTGACCCCCTCCACGAAGTCCACCTCCGGCCTGCCCACCACTTCTGCCATCCGCGCGAAGAAGGGCTCCCGCGCGGCGAAACGCACATAATCCATGCGCACGTACGGCATGACCTTGTTCAGCTTCAGCGTGCACTTGAGCACATACCCCAGCGAGCCGTAGGAGTTGGGCAGCATGTAGAAGAGATCGGCGTTCGAGTCGGGCGAACAATGGAGCACCTCCCCTTCGCCGCTCAACAGATCAAAGTCGCTGACCATCTCATGGATAAGGCCAAAACGGAAGCTGGACGACTGCCCGCCCAGCCCGGCGATCGCGCCGCCCACCGTGATCGATCGCAGCTCCGGCACCGCCTGGGGCATCCTATCAAAGGTCAGGGTGACATCGACCAGATCCATAAAGGAGGTAAAACCTTCCACGCAAACCGTGTTCGCCTCCGTGTCGATGCTGATCACCTCGTTAAAGGCGCGCAGATCTAGATTCGCCTTCTGCTTCTTCTCCTTGAACGTATGTTTAACATTCTTCCTAATAGAAACCCGTTCACCCCGGGCGAGCAAGCGCTGGAACTGCCCGATCGCGGCCCGCGTTTTCTCTTCATGTGACAATGGTGGCGCAATGTTGACTTTCATAGCTGTGGTCCTCTGCTAAGAACCGAAATAGTGCCACCAATAAGCGAATCGGGCAAGGGAAAAGCCTGTTGGCGCGAGCGCCCTTTCGACAAGCGTTCGCCCCGCCTACCTATCCCGATCAAGCAGTCAATTCAGCCGTGAGCGTCATAGCTGCCCGGAAGGTCAACCCGCCCGCCGGCCACCCTGATATTCTTCACCCCAAACAGGTGCCGTATGTCACTTACGCGAAACGGCCGTTTACGCTATCATGTAAGGTGGAGCATAACTCACGATCAGGGGAACTGGCGCGCGGCAGCCAACGCTGCGCAAAGGAGACGATCGTGAATAGAACGACCTTATCACAGGCTGCACTGCTGCTGGCGATCCTGATCACCGCGGCAGTTTCGGCGGCCTCCCTATCCGCTGAGCCGGCTGACCTGAGCGGCATCACTGTCTGCCTCGACCCCGGTCATGGCGGCTTAGATCCCGGCGCAACGAACGGCGCCTTCGCTCTCTACGAAAGCCACATCAACCTGGATGTCTCATATCGCCTCAAAGCGCTCCTGGAGGGGGACGGCGCCGAGGTAGTGTTGACGCGCTATGACAATGATACCTACCTGACCAACGCCGACCGCTACACCTACTGCAACGAGCAGGAAGCGACAATCCTCGTTTCCGTGCACACCAACAGCGTGACCTATGAAGATTGGGACGGCTCGATGGCGCTCTATGCTCCCAGCCGTGACGACGACCTGGCGCGGGCCATCCATGAAGTGATGTATCCCTTCCTGCGCGACACCGCCCCTGCCGGTGTTGCGGAGTTCCGCGACTACGGCATCGACAATTTCGCATCCGGCGTGCTCTTCAAATGCAATATGCCGGCGGCGATGATGGAGCCGCTGTTCATGTCCCACCCGGCCGAGGCAGCGCTTCTCGTATACCCCCTATATTCCGACTACGCGGATCCTGATGCGCCCACACCCAATCCCTTCTGCGCGGTGAATGTCTGCCGGCGCGGCCAGATCGCCGAGGCGATTCATCTGGGCGTCTTAAACTATTTCGGCGCTGGCGGAGAGCCGGGAGAAACGCCGGAGATGCACGTCGCCGCTGTTGAGATGTCCTACATACAGAGAAAAGCTGCGAATTTCGTCACCTCCGTTGTCACCGCTGCGGACAGCGGCGGAGACCCTGTGTCGGGAGCGGCTGTCGCCCACACGTTCACCCTGCCTGACGGATCAATCGTTATCCAGACCGGCACCACCGGCGATGACGGCACGGCAGCCTTCAAAGTTCGCTCAAGGCTAAGCGGCCTCTACAAATCAACCGTCACCAGCATCAGCAAAACCGGCTGGCTTTATGACCCGGCGAGCAACACGCAGACCAGCGCGATATTGATTCTGCCCTAGGCAGAGGAGGGACAACAGGTCCGCATGTCGGCATGTCACGTTTTTCTCAATCTGACGGGCAGTCTGCGCCCGACCTACCGGCTGCCCAATGAAAGCAAACCGGCAGCACATTGATTATCGTCTTTGAGAAGCCTCAAGGCTTCTCACAAACAAAAGTAGAGGAGATTTTTCATGCGTATTCGTTTCAACACCCTTGTTCTCACTATTGGATTATTGATGACAATGAGCCTGCTCATGGCCGGCGGTGCGGCCGGCCTGGCCGCGCAGCAGCAGCATGCGCCAATCCGCCTGCAGGCGGACACCTTCGTCCCGGCCGCCGGTGAAAAACCGCAGATCCCGCCCGGGCTGACGATCGCCAGCTATGCCGGCAAGGATCACGGGTACTACATTGTGCAGTTCAACGGCCCGGTCGAAGAGCGCTGGAAAGATGACGTGATCAGCCTCGGCGGTGAGCTCCTCGGCTATATCCCTGACTTCGCCTTCAAGGTACGCATGAACCCGGCACAGGCGGCGCGCGCCGCCGAACTTGATTCCGTCGCCTGGGTCGGCCTCTTCCAACCCGCCTACAAGGTCAGTCCTGACGCCGATCTTGTAGGCAGCAGTATCCTACGTGTGCAGATCGAACGCGGCGCCAACACCGGCAAGGTGACCGCCGCTGTCACCCGCAGCGGGGCCACGATCCTTGATCGCAGCCAGGACCTCCTGCTCGTCGCAGCTGATGCCGCGCAGCTGCAAGAGATCGCCCATGTGATCGATGTGGCCTGGATAGAGCCATTCGCGCTGCCTCAGAAACATGTCGAAGATGGCGCCCGGGTCATTCTGGGCGCTGAAACTGCAAACATAAATGGGTACGACGGTTCCGGCGTGACCGTCGCCGTGGCCGACACCGGCATAGGCGGCGGAACGGCCGCCTCAGCCCATCCCGATATCCCCGCCGATCGTGTCACGGCCATATTTAACTGGCCCGGCACGACGGACAACTGCTTCAAGACCATCTACGACGACGGGGCCATCGATGTAGACAGCGGGCACGGCACGCACACAGCCGCCTCCGTGCTCAGCGACGGCGGCCTTAACGGCGAGGGCAAGGGCGTTGCCCCGGCCGCCAAT
Source organism: uncultured Chloroflexia bacterium (assembly GCA_963767495.1). GTDB lineage: Bacteria > Chloroflexota > Anaerolineae > Promineifilales > Promineifilaceae > JAACFF01. Next base: position 2,752,603 of record CAVYDY010000001.1, on the reverse strand, counting down.
CTTGTCTTCCAGGCCACCGAAAACTTCGTCGCCGTATCCAGAATGTGCCAGCGAATCGGCGGTTATCCACCCACTGGCTACTTCCTGACCGGCCTGCCCGACGACCTGCACGATCTATATGGCCAGGCATACGGCGAAGGAGCGCGCGTCCATTCCAATTCCTGGGGCTCTTCTCAAGCCGGGGTGTATACCGTGGACAGCGCCAATACCGATGACTTCGTCTGGGAGAATCCCGACATGATGATCACCTTCTCCGCGGGCAATGAAGGAGTTGACGCCAACGCCAACGGCGTTGTCGATGCTGACTCGATCGGCTCGCCGGCAACAGCCAAGAACGTGCTCACCGTCGGCGCCAGCGAAAACGTACGCGCCGACAATTTCCCCTGCGATACCGGTCTTCCCTACAGGTCACAGGATGCCTACCAGCCGGACGTGACCTGCGCGGAGATGGGTGGCACAAACTGGCTGGGCACCTGGGGCGCGCGTTATGGCGACAGCTTCCTGGCCGAGCCGCTGTTCAGCGATGTGACCGCTGGCAGCAAGGAACAGATGGCCTCCTGGTCGAGCCGCGGCCCGGTGGACGACGGCCGTATCAAGCCTGATGTCGTCGCCCCCGGCACCTGGATCCTCTCCGGCTACTCGGATCTGTATCAGGAAGGATATGACGATTCCGTTGATCCACGGAGCGGACTGTACCAGTGGGATGGTTGGGGCATGCCGCTCAACGACGCCTACAAATATATGGGCGGCACCTCGATGTCCAATCCCGTCGCCGCCGGCGCCGCCGCCGTGGTGCGCGATTACTACAGCAAGCATGACGCCCACGACGCCAGCGCCGCCCTGATCAAAGCGACGCTGATCAATTCCGCCGTTGACATGGCTGACGAAAACAACGATGGCAGCGGCGACAACGATTTCCCCATCCCCAACATCCACGAAGGATGGGGCCGCGTTAACGTCGAGAACGCCACAGACAGCAGCCACCAGTTTATCGACGATACTGCCGGACTGGACACGAACGGCAGTGCCGTCACCCAGTTCACCGTCGCCTCATCCGGCCAGCCGTTCAAAGTCACCCTCGTCTGGAGCGACTATGCATCAACCGCGACCGCGGCGCAGAACTTGGTCAACAATCTCGATCTGATCGTCACCGCGCCCGGCGGCGCCCAGTACCTAGGCAACGTTTTCAGCGGCGGTTGGTCAGCGGTTGGCGGCAGCGCCGACACCATCAATAATGTCGAAAACGTCTACGTACAGGGGGCGGACGCCGGCGTGTGGAGCGTCCAGGTCAGCGCCGCCAATGTACCCAACGGCCCGCAGCCGTTCGCCCTGATAGTTGACGGCCTCTTCGGCGCACCCCCTCCCCAGGATCCGGTGGCCGCGTTCACCTACGACTGTACCCTGCTGGCCTGCCTGTTTGATGCCTCAGGATCCTACGATAATGACGGCACGATCGTCAGCTACAGCTGGGACTTCGGCGATGGCAGCACGGGCAGCGGCATTACGGCCGTTCACACCTACCCCGCAGCGGGAACCTTCCCGGCCGCTCTAACCGTAACCGACAATGACGGGCTGAGCGACAGCGACAGCCAGAACGTCACCGTCGAAGACCTGGTCGTCAACACCCCGCCGGAAGTGACAATCAGCGCGCCCGCGGATGGCGCCATCTTCCCCTCCGGCGCACTGATCAGCTTCAGCGGCTTCGCCGGCGACCTCGAGGATGGCGATCTCACGGCCGCCCTGACCTGGACCTCGAGCATTGACGGAACGATCGGCAGCGGCGGCAGCTTCAGCGCGGCGCTGAGCGAGAACGCGCACACGATCACGGCGCAGGTCACCGATGCCGGCGGCGAGACAGGGAGCGATTTCATCAGCATCACCGTTGAAGCGGCCGCAGACGAACTTCTGCATGTCGCGGACCTCGCCGCCGGCAGCACCCCTGCCGCGCGCAATCGCTGGGACGCCACAGTCACGATTAGCGTCGCAGACAGCGCCGGAACGGCCGTTTCCGGCGCGCTCGTCTCCGGCGCCTGGAGCGACGGCGCCAGCGGCAGCGCGTCCTGCGCAACCACTGCCGGCGGGCAGTGCGCGGTCACCCTGAGCGGTATCAAAGCCAGGGTGCCCAGCGTCGTCTTCACCGTCAGCGAGGTCAGCAGCGACGGCTACAGCTATGACCCGTCCGCCAACCTCGAAACGAGCATCATCGTCTACAAGCCATAGCGCCAACAACTTGGCCCATACTTTCCCGGGAACCCAGACTGTTTCCGGGAAAGTGGGCCAGACTAGCGGGTCAGCATGCCAGCCAAGCATCTGACATGCTGACCGCCGGCCGGCTGGCCAGCTGGCCAACATGAGCAAAGTGGCGCGCCGCCCCCTTTTCCTCTATCCTTCTCGTTCGTCGCCACGGAATTAACGTTTCGCGAACAAACCTAACCCAATTCAATTGCTAAAAACAATTGCAGAGCTGAGAGCGCGACTTGGCTCACTAAAGTCAAGGAGACTTTCAAGTGAAATTCGAACAATTCTCTCTTGATCCGCGCCTGATGGCCGGCATCAAGTCCGCCGGGTTCGTAAACCCGACCCCCATTCAAGAACAAGCAATCCCCGTGATCACCCAGGGACGGGACGTCATGGGCCTGGCCCAGACCGGCACCGGCAAGACGGCCGCTTTTATGCTGCCCATCCTGCAGCGCCTGACCACAGGGCAGATGCGCCAGCTGCGCGCTCTGATTATCGCCCCCACCCGCGAACTGGCCGAACAGATTCACGAAGCAACGCGAGATTTGGCCCGCAAGACGAATATCCGCAGCGCCACCATCTACGGCGGCGTCGGCAAGGGGCCGCAGATCAAGGCGCTGCGCAGCGGCACGGAAATCATCGTCGCCTGTCCCGGACGCCTGCTCGACCTGATGGGCGAAGGGCATGTCGACCTGCGCAACATCGAGGTCTTCGTGCTCGACGAGGCGGATCGCCTCTTCGACATGGGCTTCCTGCCCGACATCAAGAAGATCATCAAGAAACTGCCCCAACAGCGGCAGACGCTTTTCTTCTCGGCGACCATGCCCAAGGACATCCGCGCCCTGGCCAACCAGAATCTGAAGAATCCGGTCACCGTGCAGATCGGCACAATCGCCCCGGCGGATACCGTGTCCCACGCGCTCTACCCGGTGCCGCAGGCAATGAAGAAGAACCTGCTGCTGCACATGCTGGAGAATACAGCCACGGGACGCGTCTTAATCTTTACGCGCACCAAATATCGCGCGCGCAACCTGGCCCGCGATCTGGAACGCAAAGGGTATCGCGCCGCGGCGTTACAGGGCAATATGTCACAGAACCAGCGCCAGAAGGCGATCGACGGCTTCCGCAAAGGCAGATATGACATCCTGGCCGCCACCGACGTTGCCGCACGCGGCATCGACGTCGCTGAAATCTCCCATGTAATCAACTTCGACATGCCCGACACCGCCGACGCTTACACGCATCGCATCGGCCGCACCGGCCGCGCCGAACTCAAGGGCGAAGCCTTCACCTTCTCCGGTACAGAAGATGAGACAATGGTGCGCGAAATCGAAAAAGTCCTCGGTTCGCAAATCGAACGGCGGCAGATGGACGGCTTCGACTACGGCGCATTCCAACCCGCGCTGAAGCCCCAAACGCCGGCAAAGAAAAAACGCCGCCGCGCCCAAAACCGCCGCGGCAAGAGAACCTACTACCACACAAGCTGACCCCAAAACGGCCGTCTCCAATCGAGACGGCCGTTTTTTTTACCGCTGCTCACGCTCAGCCGCCCATTCACAAGGCGCCAACGACCAGAGACACAGCGCACCCTCCGTGCCCTGTGTGTCCACGCATGACCGTCCGACAAAAGCGTCAGCTTCCCAGCCCCCGCTCACAGTTCCCAACAAAAACTGCTACAATCCACGTACGACCCTTATTTTCCGTTTTCACTGTTTCGATGGATGTAAACTATGCGCTACCCCTGGCTCCTCTTCGACGCAGACGGCACCCTCTTTGACTACAATGCCGCCGAACGCAAGGCGCTCGCCGCCACCTTCACCGGCGCCGGCCTGCCCTATGAGGACGGCTGTCTGGCCGTCTACCGCGAGATCAACGACGACATGTGGGCCGCCTTTGAACGGGGTGAAATCACGCAGCCGGAATTACACAGCCGCCGCTTCGAGCTTACGCTGGCTGCCCTCGGTCTTCAGACAGATGTTGCCGCCTTCGCCGCCAGCTACCGGACCAATCTGGGTAACAGCGCCGACCTGATCGACGGCGCGGCGGAAGTCATCCCGCAGCTCGCCGCGCGCCACAAGCTCTACCTGATCACCAACGGCATCCCCGCCGTGCAGCATTCGCGGCTCGCCCTGTCACCAATCGGCTGTTACTTCGAAGGCATCGTCATCTCTGGTGAAGTCGGCCACGCCAAGCCCGACCCGCGCATCTTCGACGCCGCCTTCAGTGGCATGGGCAGCCCGCCCAAGAACGACGTCCTGATCATCGGCGACAGTCTGCCCGCCGACATCGCCGGCGGCCACGCCTACGGCATCGACACCTGCTGGTTCAACGAAAACGGCCGTCTGCCAACCCCAGCTCAGCCCATGACGCGCGAGATCCACTCGCTGCTTGAACTAGTCGATTAGCTGAACACCGTTTCCGCGCGGCGTTGACGCGTCATTATCTCCCACCCTCAGCAGCAATATCACCGATCCCGCGCTCTGCTGGATCGTCACCAGTATTAAGCTGCCAGTTGGACCCGGCCACATGAAGGTGGCTCTGCGTCAAGAATAGTGCAAATGAGGTACGAATCCCATCCAAACAACGACGCGCTGGATGAGGATGAAAAACAACTTCTCAATGTGTTGTTACAAGATGACAAACTGGCTGAACTTCGACAGCTTGCTGGCAAGTTTATAGTTATGGTGCGCGAGGGCTTAACTGCGGATTGGTCATCTTGGCTGGAGAGTTGTTGTGATTCGGCCGTCAAAGAACTCAAATATTTCGCCGTGGCACTTAAGAGAGACGCCGCCGCCGTCTATGAGGCCATTGACCAATCTTGGAGCAATGGGCCTGTCGAAGGCCATCTGAACCGCCTGAAATTTCTAAAGCGACAGATGTATGGTCGCGCCAGTTTTGATTTACTTCGCTTAAGGGTTTTGCTTGTGGATTAAGGCCGATTGCAGTATTCCTGACGCTGAACCACAGCTTATGAACGGGCATACCCTTGCAACGTTACTCTTCGGATTGAACGAGTTGTATCAAGTTTCCGCATGTGTCGTCCAGTACAGCCGCTATTACAGGTCCCATTTCCGTTGGTGGTTGAGTAAACTTTACGCCAAGGGATAATAACCGCTCATACTCATTTTGAATGTCTGCCACCTTAAAGGATTTGAAAGGAATTCCATCTTCAACTAGGGCGTCCTTGAACGGTTTGGTTGCTGGATGGTCGCTAGGTTCAAGTAATAATTCAACACTATTCGGATTGCCCGGCTCTGTTAATGTTAGCCACCGGAAGTCACCCAAAGGTATGTCATGCTTTATTTCAAAGCCAAGTTTCTCGGTGTAAAACTCTTGCGCTTTTTGCTGGTCGTCAACAAAGACGCTCGTAATGTAAATTTTCATATATCCTCACAAGTATTTATTTAACCATATATGGCCAATGCGTTGTATAGGCTCTACATCCAAAAAGTGGACCTTGGTTCGCCCCTGCCATTCAACTCTTAGGATTCCCGCCAATTCCAATATCCCCAAATGCTTAGTAATGGATTGCCTAGCCATGTGCACATTATGATTTTGACTAAGACGTCCGCAAATCTCGAATAATGTTTGACCGTCCTTCTGGTTCAAATCGTCGATGATTAGTCGTCGAGTCGGGTCGGCAAGTGCGCGAAAAACTACGTTTTCATTATTTGCGTCCACGTTCATTGGAGCCATTATGCAGCCTTTTGGCTGCATGTCAAGCGCAGTAGCAAGAATGCTTAGGCTTTGCACTATTTATGACGCAGAGCCATGACAGGCTCTACGTCATAAGAAGCGCAGTTTTCGAAATTTGGGCTCTCCGCGTCCCACTTGTTCATTATTTTCAACGGACGTCATCTGAGAATCGGGGACGCATGAGTCTGCTGATTCTACACCGTCAGCGGGTTGCACAATTGGTGAGGGAGAACCTGTGTCATGTGGCCGGTCCTGCCAGGCCAGCGGACTTATCGCCGCCCGTCTGTCCTAGAGGCCATTTCCAACCATGCCAGGCTATCGTGATGGGAATGATGGCCGTAGTGCTGCCCATTCTTCAACACACTTCCAGCACGTTCACCAACAAGGTCAGCCCGAACCTACGCATTCATGGGCGGGAGAGCCAACACCCCTACTCCCCCATAACCACCGGCAGGTAATAGACCGGCTGATCAGGTGGTTCTGGCCCGACGAAATACAGCTGGCTCAACCCCGTGGTCGTACCGGCGCTTAGCCCCGCAATCGTATTGAATTTGCGGCTCGTGCTCGTCGTGCGCAGCCCTTCGTCAGCGGCCAGCGCACTGGGCAGCATCGCCTGCCAGTCACCATTCCCATCGGCCGTGACCACCGCCAGGGAAGCCAGCGCCTCTACAATCCCATCCTTGTCATCCAGGAACAGCTCGACCGTGCAGTTGGGGCAGGGACTGCCGGCGCCGTTCGTACCCTGGATCAGCTTGCCGTCGATCGTCGTCACCCGCGCCGGAGCAAACGTTTGCAGTGATTCTGGCAGGCGCGGCCCCAGCTGGATCGCATTCTCAGGTTGGGGATTAAAGTCATCTTCCGCCCAGGCGGCGCGCTGGCGGATCACATTGCCGCGCAGCTCATTCTCGTCGTACAACGGGCCGTTGAGCGAAATGCCGGAAAGGCCCGGATTAGCGATCACGTTGTCCCTGATCGTGACCTTCTTCGGGCTGTCAGCCATGAAGATACCCCGCCCGCAGACGCCGGCGCTGCCGCCCCCCTTGTTCACGCCGATCAGGTTGTCGCGGATCATATGCTCTGTACCGGTGACGCGCACAGCGTCCGGCTGCGTCGAACCTGTGAAGATCGCCTGGCGCATGCCGGCGAAGATATTGTCCGCGATCAGGTGCCCGTCTCCCTCCATGCTGATCCCGCCGCCGCCAATCCAATCCACCTTCGTGCAGATAAGATCAGGGTCCGTCTGCTTGCCCGGCGTCTCACCGGCAGCATCCGTGCCCACGTAATTGTCGATGAAGCGGTTCTCATCACCGCGCAGCGCGGCGGCCACGCCGTCAAAAGCAAGAAAAACATTCTGCGAGACCTCATTGCCGGTCACATTGGCGCTCAAAGCCACACCGCTGCTGCCGCTGCCATCCTGCGCGTCCCCATTGCGCAGCACCGGCCCCATCCCATCCGCGGTCAGGCCAAACCAGTTCTGCGTGATCAGGTTGTCGTTTGAATTGACGATGACATGATCCTTGAAATTCTGAAAGGCAAGGCCGCGCAGCACATTGTCATCGTGGCCGCCGGCGTTGTTGGTGCCAACGATGATGCCGACTTTGTTGCCCGTTCCGGGGCCGACGAGGATGATCTTCGGGCCAACAGAACGGCCGCCCGGCTGCGACGAGCCGTCGATCCTGATCTGCCCTCCTTCCAACGTGCGAAACACTGATTGATCCGTGCTGGCCAGGAGGTCAAGCTCCCACACACCAAGGGCGCTGTTATACCCTTCGCCGGCCGTGGCCGGAATATTGAACTCAATAGCCACCGGCCGTGCCGCCGGCGCCAGCAGGCGCGCTTCGACGATCGCCCGGCGCAGCGTGCAGGGTGTGTCCGCGCTGCATGTCTTACTCTTACTATTGTCGGGATCGGTGCCGCTGTCTACTGTAATCACCGTCTGCGCAGCGGCGGCTGATGCGGGTAAAGACGGCCGTGCCCCGGCGGCTGCCGGCAGCAGCAAAACAACAAAAACCAGGAGAACAATCCAGAAACTCAACTTGAAACGCTGCATGATGCTTTCTCCTCGCGGTCAGTGGGTTGTTAAGTCTGGTGGAGAGGAGGTGACAAGACAAATAGAACGGCTCCACGCGCCAACATCATAGCATACGCACAGCAAGCCCCGATAGTGACAAATGTCATATGTGCGGGTCAGCCTTTCGGCCATTCAGCCGGTCAGCACGACCCCGCCAACAAGGTCAGCCTGTGCAGTGCATTCACAGACCAGGCGGCATAGACACATCCGCCGGCACAGGCGCCGCTCCGTCCCCCGCCAGCGCTGCAGCCCTGCCCTACTGCCCCATCACAACCGGCAAGAAACTATTCAACTCGATCACTTCCGACGGCGTATACAATTGCGAAAGCCCGCTGGTCGTCCCGTCGCTCATACCGGGAATCGTGTCATCGGCCGCGGTCGTGCTCATCGTGCGAAAGCCGTTGCTGGGATGGATTGGCTGGGTCAGTTCCGCCTCCCAGAAGCCGTTGGCATCGGCCGTCACAACTGCCACAAGCTCCAGGGTCTCGGCCACATTGTCCTTATCATCGAGGAAAATCTCAATGACACAGTTCGGGCAGGGACTGCCCTCACCGCTGCGCCCCTTGATGAAATCATCGCTCTGGCTCGTTACCTTAGCCGGCTTGAAGGCCCGGAACGCCTCGGGCAGCGAAGCGGCCAGCTGCACGGCCGTTTCCCCTGCCGGCCACGGGCTCTGGCGGCCAATCAGCGTGCCGGAGAGCAAATTGCCGTCATAAGCGGTCCCGTTCAAGGCGATTGCCGAACGGACCGGATTGGCGATCACATTGTCCAGCAGCTCAACCTCCTGCGTGTCATTCAAGACAATACCGCGCCCGCAAACGCCGGCTTCATGCCCTTCAAAATCAATGCCGATGTAATTATCAGCCAGGAAATGCTGGTCGCCGCTGACGCTGATCGCGTCCGGCTGCGCGCCGCCCCCGTTTTCCACGCGAAGCCCGACAAACGTATTATCGGCCACCTCATTCGCCGTGCCTGCAATGCGAACCCCGGCGCCGCCCAGCCAATCCCCCTGGCTGCACGACGGCACCGCCATCGTCCCCGTCTGCGGCACCAGGCCCTCCGCGTCAGTGCCGACGAGCGTGTCAAACAAGCCATTACCTGAACCGTTGAGAGCGACGGCTGCGTCAACAAAGCCGATGAAATCATTGATCTCCAGCGTGTTTTCCTGCGCCCCAGCGCTGACCAGCACGCCGATTTCGCCGCTCCCTTTCGTCGGGTCACCATCGCGCAGATAGACACCCGAGCCATCAGCCGCCATCCCGAACCAATTATCCAGAATGAGGTTCAGATTCGAACTGACTACCATCGATCGCCGGAAGTTCTGGAAGCCGATGCCCACAATTTCGTTGAAGTCATCATCACCATCAGCGCTCTCCCCCAGAAGCAGGCCGTCCTGGCCGCCATCGCCGGGACCGCGCAGGAATATCTTCGGTCCGTCAAAACGATCGCCGGGCTGCGTGGTCCCGTCGATGATGATGTCGCCGCCGGTCAACGCCGGCAGCACGGCCGTTCCCGTGCCCGCCTGCAGAGTAATAATCCAGGCATCCGACGCGCTGTCATACCCCTCGGACGCTTTCTGCGCGATATCAAAATCAATGAACACCGGACGGTTGCCGGCGCTCACCTTGTTCGCCTGCACAATCGCCCGCCGCAGCGTGCAGGGTGACGCGTTCAGACAGGTCTTGCTGCTGCTGTTGTCCGGGTCGCCGCCGCTGTCCACCGTGATCACCGTCTCATCCGGCGCCGCGCCGGCGGCCGGCACAAGAAGGAGCAGCAGTAAACTAATAAGAAGGAATAGCAGGGTTGTTCGTGTTGGGTTATTCATCGTTGGTTCCTCCGCCTAAAGTGTAACATAGAACGAAGGATCTTGGACGAAAAACAGCGCCGGCCGCTCCCCATCCGCCCACAAAATGATAGAATACCAGCCGGGACGCCGATTGGCTGCTCAAGGAGCAGCATCCGCCCCATTAAAAAGCACAATCACCCCAGATGCGCGGTCCTGCGGCTGGCAGCCTGGCCGTCGACCGTCTCATGCTACGGAGGTTTCCATGACAATTGACCACCAACGCGCTGAAAAAATGATCACAGAAGCGCTGCAGCGTGAACTGCCTGATGAAATCGATCTCATCCTCCATTTCGGCTCGTCGCTGACCGGGAACACGCACAAGTATTCCGACCTCGACCTCTGCTACATACCCCGTCATGAAGGCACATGGCATCACATCACCGTCATCGTTGAGGATACCCTGATCGATCTCTTCGCCATCCCCTGGTCCCAGTTCGAGGCCATGGCTGAATTCGACAATGTGAAAGGCACGATCCTGGCCAGGCAGCGCATCATCTATCAGCGATCCCCGGCGGCGGCGGAACGCTTCCTCGCGCTGCGCGACCGGCTTCAAGAACTGCAGCAGCCGCAGGCACGGCCGTTCATGCTGGCCAAGGCGCTGGACCTCTTCAAGGACGCCGGCTACCACTACTATCTGCTGTCCGAACAGGCGGCGCGCGGCCACCGGCTCGCCTCCCGCCAGCACGCGCAAAACCTGCTCGCCGCAGTCCTGCACTGCCTCGCCGTTCTCAACCAGAGGTGCACCGACACCCGCAAGCTGGACCAGGTGCTCGCCCTGCCCAAACTGCCGCCGGATTTCGCCGAGACCGTAGCGCGCATCAACAGCGGCAGCGAGCCCGCCGATCTGCTGGCGGCTGCAGACCAGCTGCTCACTGCGACGCGCTCCCTGCTGCTCGCCGAACAGGCGGCGCTTCCCGGCGAAAAACGGCCGTTGTCTGCGGTACTCGACGGCGGCTATCCCGAGCTCAAGGGGGACATTCTGCACCTGATGCTCGCCTGCGAGCGCCAGGAACCCGCCAATTTCAACCTCATCTCCCTCTACCATGAGCTGATGATCCACATGGCCTGGGCCTTCAGCGGCATCAGCTACTCCGATTTCAACAGCCTTGCCGACTACGAACAGGACCTGGCCGCGCTCGGCTTTCCCGACCTCCTGCCCGCTGTTGAAGCACAAGATTTCGATCTCCTATACGAACAATGCATCACCTTCGACCAGCGCCTCCGCCAATACCTCACTGAAAACGGCGTCGCCCTCAACGCCTTCGCCGATCTGGATGCGCTGCAAACCTATCTGGACCAAAGAGCGTTGGACCACCATTAGCACCGTTCGCCAGCTTACAGAACAACTGCCGCTTTGTGCTATGCTGGCCTCATGTGGCGCCAGGCAATCATCTTCTTCGGCCTTCTGCTGACCGGCTGCACGGCCGTTTGGCCAAGCGGGGCAGCCCCCGTGCCCGCCGTGCCGCCTACCCCCGATCCTGATCGCCTGCCCGCCCCCCCGGCGCCAATCCCGGCTGCGGGCACAAACCGGCGCACAGCTGTCGAGGAAGCGCCCATCGGCGGCCTGAGCATGGGCTTCGACGCCATCGCCCCCATTTACGATCCTGAATTCAGCAGCGCTGCCGCCTCCCGGCTGGCCGGCGGCGAACTGGTCATCGGCGCCGCCTGGGGAGGTGACGCGAAAGCGTATCCCATCGCCGTGCTTACCCGGCATGAAATGGTTAACGACGAGCTGGCCGGCGTGCCCATTCTCGTCTCCTGGTGACCGCTCTGCTACACCGGCATGGTCCATGACCGGAGAATCGACGGCGAGACGAACACCTTCGGCAATGCCGGCGCGCTTTACATGAACGCCATGACCTGGTGGGATCATGACACCAAATCCATCTGGTCTCAGCCGGTCGGCCGCGCCATCGACGGGCAGCGCGCCGGCATCGAGCTCTTCTTGCTGCCCTCCGAGCTCACCACCTGGTCCAACTGGCTCAATAAGCATCCCGACTCGCTGCTGATGAGCAGCCAGCTCGACCGTTTGGGCGGCCGGCCGCAGCCGCTCGATCCCGACTTCGTCATCGGCCTCGTGCTCGGCGAAGAAGCGCGCGCCTACTACGTCAAAGACGTGACTGACGCGGGCGTGATCAATGACCGGCTGGGCGCGACGCCGGTCCTGATTTGGGCCACAGGAGAAGCTGCAGGCGCCTACGGCCGTCTCGTCGAGAACAAGCCGCTGACCTTCTCGCTGGTAAACGGCCGTCTGCGCGATGAGCAGACCGGCAGCAGCTGGGACCCCACCCGCGGCCTGGCCGTAGCCGGCCCCCTGCGCGGCACCGCCCTGCGCCGGCTGCCCACGCTCACCGCCTACGATTGGGCGTGGCGCGACTTCTATTCGCAGAGCGAAATCTATGAGCCGCGAAATCGGAGTGCCGAGTAAGCCAGGGGCCCTTCGCCGTAGAGGCGCTTCGCTGAAGCAGCCCCTCACTAACAATTCGCCAACACATCATCGAGACAAAAAATCCAAATAGTTCGCCAGCTTCCCATCAACGGACGCCATCCGCTCATCTCCAACGCTGCCGCCGCCGCCGCGGCTTCTCACCCAACCGCACAGCAAAGCGATATTATTGTCAGATTTATCAAACGAACTGCGCAGTCACACCTCTTGGGCGTGAGATCATATGGTATAATAGGAAGTAGTCAATTAGTTGGCCAGGAAGCCAAAGGGGGTGTCATGAGTAGCGTATCGAGAAGCGCTGCGGTCCTGGTAGCGCTATTTGGTTCAATTCCGTTGTTTTTCGTCCTTTCCCTGATCCTTTGGGAGCTTTACAGCGCCGTCAATGGCGGCGTCGCCCTCAATGCGACACAGTCCTTTCAAGTCTTGTTCGCTGGTTTTTCATTTGCGCTGGCCGCTTTCGCGTTCATCTACTCATCCATGAGATACAGAGCCTAAACAGCCGGCGCCGCGGACGAGCGTTCCCCAGCGAACGCTCGTCACCTATGAGAAGTCGCTGCATGACGGCCGTTCACTGCCGCCAGAATATAAAAATCAATCAATGGAAACGGCTGCTGCCGGGCGGCGCCGCCCGGCAGCAGCCATGAAGGCAGCGCCGCAAAGAAGGAGGTGATGCTGTTGAACCAAACTTTCCGCCGTTGAGCTGCGCAGCCCGCGTATGGGGGAAAGCAGCATGCGAGAGGATACTTTGTCCGCAGAGAAAACCCTGGATCAATGAGAGACGACCTGCTGAATTTCAACCAGCAGTTCGGCCGTATCCCACAGGCATTATGCTAGCAGCCGCAAAACCAGCTTTTGCGCGCAGATGGAGAGTGTACGATGAATGAAAGCAAAGAATTTGCCCACCGCATAAGCAGCCAGAAACTCAAACTCTGGAACGAAGGCGATCTGTCGATCATCGAAGATATTTTCGCGCCAGGCTTCGTGCGCTATGCCCCCTTCTTCCCACCGGTCGAAGGGCTTGAAGCGCTGGCCACACATATCAGCAACCTGCGCATCCAATACCCCGATCTGCTCCTGACCACGTACGAGGAAATCTACGACGGCAGCATGCTCGTTTCACGCTGGCGCTGGCAGGGCACCGATCTCGGCGAGATAGAGGGGCAGTCCATCCCGCCTACGGGTAATAAGATGGACTTCGACGGCGTCAGCCTCTATCACGTCAAAGACGGCAAACTGCTCGACGAATATGCCTACTATGACACGCTGGCCGTCATGCAGCAGTTAGGCCTCCTCCCCGAAATGGCGCTCTAAGCACAACCTCCTCCCCGGAAACGCAGCTGGCCGGGGAGATTTATCGGCCCCCAGTTCCCAGGTCTCAGGGCTCACTCTTCACATGTTCATCAAAAAAAGCGATCGAACGATTCATCGCCGTCCAGAAGCTGATCGCCAGGTTGTGGTTGTCGCCGTCATAGAGATAGATCTCACCCGGCCTGCCCGCCGCTTCCATCTCCGCGGCCAGGATCTCAGAGAATTCGTGGGGCACGGTGGTGTCGCCGGTGCCGTGATGCAGCTGAATCGGGCCAGACAGTTCATCCAGGTAGCTGTTCGACGACATCGCCGCCCAAAAACCGGGGTTCTCCTCCGGCGTGCCGTAATCGTTGAACCAGGAGCGGCGGCGGCGTGCCTCGCGGGTGGGCTCGCGGCGTTGGCGTCGCTTCGGCGCATCCCCACGCCGCCAACGGGTGAACAGGTCGGGATAGGAGACGACCACCCCACCCCAGATCACCCCTGCCTTGATCTCATCAGAAATGACCATCGAGCGCAGGGTGATACAGCCGCCCATCGAATGGCCCCACATGCCGATGCGGTCCGGATCCGCGTCTGCATACGTCTTGACGCTGGCCAGCCCATTGAGCACATCGGCCGTATAGCCGGGCGAGACGATAGGCGTTAATCGCCTCCCCCTCGGAATCGCCATGCCCGCGATAATCCGAACGCAGGACGATATAGCCGCTGCGCGCGATGGCATCCACGTAATCAATGTAGCGCTCCGTCGTGCGGTAATCCTGCGGCTCGATCCAGCCATGATTAAAGAGGATCACCGGCCAGCCGCTCCCGGGCGTCGTCCCCCAGGGCACGGTAAACAGGGCATAGATCTTGTTGCCGTTCGATCGTAGGAGATAACGTAGCGGTCGTAGTTGACACCCGGCTCCAGCGTGCGCTCGAAAGTGATCGCGCTGCCTGGGTATACCTTCTCGCGCATCACGCCGATCATCAGGGGATGGGCCAGGGTCGGTGAAGCTGTCGGCGTAGGTGTGATTGAAGCGGTAGGCGTGGCGCTGGGCGTGGGGGTCAGCGTGGCTGTGGCTGTATTTGTGGGCACGGCCGTCGGCGTCGCCGAAGGCACGGCCGTTTCCGTCGCCGCTGTCACAGCAGGCACAGCCACCGCCTCAGCGGCGGCCGTCGCCCGCACCACTTCCCCGGCCCCATCCTGCCCGCAGCCCGCCAGCAAAAGCAGCAGTACGGCCGTACCAATCACACCTCGCCAAAATCGCATCCGCCGATCATAGCAAAAATAGAAAATTTCGGAATGCAGACTCAGGAATGCGGCTTGAGCCCGGCCCACCCACGCTGCGCGGACTAGTTAAGTCGAAACAAATCTTGTCCATTTATTGATAAGGTCAAGGACTCTTTTCAGATTATTCTCTAGCTTGTTGTGGAATCGGTCTACAGCTTCCAGAAGAGAGTCCATGCCTTCAGTAGTTAAATTGGTTTAGTTATTCACCCCGGCTTAGGTCCGCCAGCTTGCTTTTTACGTGAGCCTCGAACGATTTGTGACCATGTTTTTGCCATAAGGTCAGGCTCTCCTGGTAATAGACCCTGGCCCGATCCTGATCGCCCGCGGCAACCGCTGCGTCACCAAGGATATTCAAAGCATAAGCGATTTGCTGCCCGTCGTTGATTTTGCGCACACAGGATAAGGCCAGTTCGCCAATGCGCAGCGCTTCTTCGACTTCCCCCTGGCTTAGGGCCAGCCGGCTCAGGTGCATCAGCGACAAGGCCAGTCCCCATTCATCGCCTAAGGCGCGAAATGTGGCGGCGCTCTCTTCTAGCAGCAGCCGCGCGCGCCGGGTATCATGGGCATCCACGGCGGCCGAACCAAAGCAGTTCAGGGCCATTGCCAGCCCCCACTCATCGCCCATTTCGCGCAGGGTCTCGACGCTTTCCGTCCCCAGATTATAGGCCTGCTCAAGGTGGCCAAGCTCTTTCTCCACCATGAGCCGAATAGTCTGTGCATAGGCGCGGCCCTGTTCACCTTTCCGGCCCAATGCCCGCCAGAGCGCGTCACTTTGCACCAAAAACTCCTGTGCCTCCTTTCGATCGCCCTGCAGCCAGGCGATAGTTCCCACGTGGTAATGGATGCCGGCTAGCAGCGCTGCATATTGCAGATCGGGCTGTTCTGATCGCCGGTAATTGCCGGTCAGGACCCGCGCCTGTTCTAGATAGCTGCGCCCTTCATGCAAATACCCTTGACGGCTCCAAAACCCCATCAGCGCCGCTGCAAGACGAAGCGCGTAGATTGCTGCCTGGCGATCCGTTTTACCAAGACTTATTAGCCACTTCAACGCCGCACGCAGATTATCGTGCTCGACTTCACAGAGGTTGAACCAGTTCAACTGCTCGGGGCCGCGCATTTTAACTACAGCCTCTTCGGCGAGTTGAATAAAATAACGTGCGTGTCGCCAGCGAATTGAATCGGTCTCCGCCGGCGCCTGGCGCTTATTCAGGGCGTAGAGGCGGATCGCTTCCAGGAAAGTAAAACGCGCTTCTCCGTCCAGCTCATACTGCACGACAAGGCTCTTGTTGACGAGCGAGGCCAGACCATCCAAAACATAAGTAGCAGGCATCTTGCTTGGCGCTTGGGATCCTTCAAAGGCTTCCTGGCAATCGCCTTGCGGCAGGCGAATATTTTCGACCGCTTCAAGTGTCCACCCACCCACGAAGACGGACAGCTGCCTGAACAGCCGCTGTTCTTCTGGCGGGAGCAAATGGTAGCTCCAATCAATGGCCCCGACCATTGTCTGCTGCTGCCTGTCACCACCGAGCAGCCCGCCGGACCGGCTCAGGATCAGTTGATCCAGGTTGGCGAGCAGCGCGCGCGGGGGCAGCAGGTGGCTCCAGGCGGCGGTGAGTTCGATGGCCAGGGGCAGCCCGTCAAGGCGATGGCAAAGGGCAGCCACATCCGCGGCGTTTTCGGCCGTTAAGGCAAAATCTGGCCGGACCGCCTGTGCGCGATCGACAAAAAGCGCCACCGCCGGAGAGGCGAGGGACACTTCTGAATCAGCCGGCGGGCCCAAAGCGGGTAACGCCAGCGGCCTGACCGGAAACAGGTGCTCGCCGCGCACACGCGTGACAACGCGGCTGGTGACCAAGATCTTCAGGAGCGGGCAGACGCTGAGCAGGCGCGCGAGCAATGTGGCGCTGCTGACCACTTGCTCGAAGTTATCAAGCACGAGGAGCAAATTCTTGTCCCAAAGTAGTTCGCCAAGACGATCGAATAACGGCCGCTCACCGCTGTCCACCAGTCCCAGAACCCTGGCGATGGCCGGCAGGACACGGTCGGGATCAGCGACGGTGGCCAGGGGCACGTAGAACACGCCGTGCTCGAAGGCGTTGATCATCTCCGACGCTGTTTGCGCGCCCAGCCGCGATTTGCCAACGCCCGGCGGGCCGATCAGCGTCAGCAGGCGTGCGTCAGTGGAGAGGAGTTGCTGGCGCAGGGCGGCGAGATCGTGATCACGTCCGTACAACGTCGTGGGCGGCAGCGGCGGGAGCATTGAAAAGTGTTTTGTGCCCACGTACAGCCCATCGGCAGAGAAAGAGGCGATGGTAGCCAGGTGCGCGACCGGTTCTCCACGAGCAAAACGCACAAACGCCGGGCGTGCGTCTTCGGTAACGTGCAGGCAGATGGCGAAGCGTTTGGCCATTTGTTTGGAGGGCCGCCGCTCGCCGGACTCGATCTTTTGCACGGTAATAGTGGCGCAGCCAACCTCGTCGGCCAGCTCGGCCTGGGTCAGATCTAGCGCGCCACGGCGTTGCTTCAGCCAGTTTGGAAATGAAACCACGTCCGTCATAGTAAGCGATCGGGCAGTGAATGGCTGTCCCCTTCCCTGTTCATTATAACAGTTTTGATTGGGCGACTGTATGCCTGACTGTATGTCTACGGCCGTTCAAATGTATCGCGGCCGAGTATATAATGACTTTATCCCACATTTCCCATTATACGGAGGTTATCTATCATGAACGTGAGAACAAGGTCAACTGTAGTAGTGATTATTGTCCTAGCATGCGTCATCGTCGTTTCCGCGCTGTTCCTGCAGAGTGATGTACAGGCCTTGAATAGAAATCACCGCGGACTGGACGGTGCATGGGAAGTAGAAGTAAGTCCGGATGGCGGCGTGCCCTTTGTTAATTTCTCTGCCAAAACAAAAGATGGGTTGATAATCAACACCAATGAGCTGGGATTTACTTCCGTTGGTGAATGGCAGTTGCTCGGTAAACGCCGGTTTGCGGTCATGTTCACCGGGTTTCAGGATATTGGCGAGGGCGGTGTGATACGTTACGTCGTGCGGGCCACGGTGGACCTTGGCTACGATAAACAGAGCTATGCGGGACCGTTTGTCACCGATGTTTACGACGCGGAAGGAAACCTGCTCTTTTCTATGACCGGAACGGTGTCAGGTACGAGGATGCACGCCGAGGTGGTCGCATTTGATTAATTGAGTCGAAATATATCATATTTGGTTATGGCCGCATTTCAGGAGCATTGCGACTACTCTCCTGAACGTGCCACAGGCGGGCGCGAACAGGAGACCGCCCGCGCGAATGGACAGAACTTTCTTCGGTTCAATTAATTCCAGACCATTTCTGATAAGGATAAAGGCCCGCTAAGCAGTCAGCCTTTCTGTGAACCAACCAGACACGACAAAGCCCGGCGCACTACTGCACGCCGGGCCATCAACCAATCATCACCAGCACCTGCTATTGGCTGTTAATGCGCATCTATTCTTCAACCAGGTCCCAGGTACTGCCGGACAAATCTCCCCGTCTTTCATGGTACGGGTCACTAATCGCCTCAATGCGGAAGGCAACAACTTTGTCCCCTTCTCTGGCCACGTAGGCCGAGTACGTACCCTCGCATTTAAAATACTCGACGTCACCGGCACCCGCAGATTTCTCGCAAATCTCGCCGGAGAGCACCAGTTGATCGCCATCAAAACGATAGGCCGTGAGAGCCGGCCATATCCCCGCTGCGAAATAGGATCCGCATAGATTTTTCCCGAACGATCGCCTGATATGCCCCTCTACGATGATTCCAAGTGCCGACTATGTCCTGCCCCTGATTGGTTAAGACCTCCGGTATGACTGTCGGCGGCTCCGCGGTTGGGGTATCCGTCGGTGGCACAGGCGTCAGTGTCGGTGGCACATCCGTCGGCGGAATGGGTGTGGGGCTGGGTGGCAGTTCTGTGGGTGGCAGCGGCGTCTCTGTGGGCGGCATATCCGTGGGTGTGGGCGGCGGTTCCGTGGGTTCCGGGGGCAAGGGCACATCTGTCGCCGCCGCCGGCGGTGAAGAAACAGCCTCCGGTTCTGCGGCCTGGCTGCACGCGGAAAGCACAGCTGCTCCAATGAGCATCACGGGCAGCAATCGCTGCCACATAGTAGCATTGTTCATTTATGCAATCCCTCCAACTGAATAAGAATAACGGATAAGTAATACTAATCTTAACATAATAACGTATTAATTATATTTGTCGACATTGAGCATTCGTTCACAAGCGGTCGTCGCCCGCACCAATTCCCCGGCCCTATCCTGCCCGCAGCCAGCCGGCAGAAGCAGCCAAACGGCCGGTCCAATCACACCGCGCCAAAATCCCATGCCCCGATCAGGGCCAGAATGGTGGGCTAGCCCCCCTTGCAGGCTGAAGTGCGCGTCGCCAACAGGCAGTTCTCTTGACAACCTGAAGCCCCCTGATTATCCTTCAGAGCGACGACCAATCTATCGGAGGTACCCCATGTGTTGTCTGCTTGCCGTACTGCTGCTCATTGGCCCGCGCGCCGCAATTCTCGTCTGGTGGCTGCTCGACACCGCCCGCTGGATGCTCGCTTTTCCCGGCTCCTTTCTCTGGCCGCTGCTGGGCTTCATTTTCGCGCCCTGGACCACCCTCGCCTATGTCCTCGCCTGGGGGCCGGCGGGGTTGGTAGGCTTCGACTGGATCATCCTGGGCATCGGCATCCTGCTCGACCTCAGCTCCTGGTTCGGCGGCTTCCGCAACCGCCAGAAAGTGCCCTATATGTAGCGATCCCGGGTCGACCCCATTGTTCTGCCTAGGCGGCCCAATAGCGCGCACAGGCCTGGCGCGGCGCAAAGCCATCTCTTCAACAACCCGCCCTACACGCGGCTCGCCTGGCGACGGCATGGTCAGCGCATCGGGCCGTCTTAACCCACAATTCATCCGCTGAAATATGACGAATGTCACTATTTTCACACGGCCGTTTTCTTTATACTGGGCGGTAACTCATTGAGCCAAGCAAGGGAGTTGCTGCATGCCTGTGCCCCGGTCGTCCTTTTTACTGCTCCTGATCCTTCTTGTCACAGCCCTGGTCATCACGGCCGCCGCCTCGTCAGCGGCACAGGCCGGCCCGGCCGCGGATGAAGCAGTGCTGCCCTGGTCCTATCACACCGTCGCCGACGCCGGCGATACCGGCGAATATCCATCCCTCGTCCTCGACGATGAAGGCGACGCGCACATCAGCTTCTATAGAGCTGAAGACGAACATCTCTACTACGCCGCCGAGCAGGACGGGAAGTGGACCATCCTACGCATGGATCCCACCGCCGCCAGCATCGGCAAATTCTCCTCACTGGCGCTCGACGCCGACGGATACGCCCACATCAGCTACTACGACGAAGCCAACCACATGCTCAAATACACCCATACGACGAGCTCCGGCTTCGTGACCCCGGTTGAGTACGTGACCGGCGGGCTGGACGAGTCGGATACCTCGCTGGCACTCGACAAAAACGGCCGTCCGATCATCGCCTATTATGACTATGTCGCTGGCAGTCTCATGATCACCTACAAAGATGCCGGCGGCAGCTGGCAGCAGGAAACCGTCGACGGTGGCGACGACGACGTCGGCATCAACCCCTCGATGGTGCTCGACGACGACGGCTACCCGCACATCAGCTACTATGACGCCACCAACCAAAATCTCAAGTACGTAGCCAAAGACGCCAACGGCTGGCAGACGCCGCAGGTCGTCAACCACAGCGGAAGCGCCGGCTACAGCTCCTCACTCGCCCTCGACCACCTGGGCAAGCCTTCCATCAGCTACTGGGATTGGGGCCAGAAAGACCTGAAGTTCGCCACCCTCTCCCCGGACTACGGCTGGCGGTCCACGACCATCCAGTCGGCGGGCAGCGTTGGGCAGTACAATTCACTCGCTCTGGACCGCAGCGGCCTGCCCCATATCAGCTATTCCGATGAAAGCAGCGGCGACCTGAAATACATCTACATGACGTCCAGCGGAAACTGGTCCCAAGCGCACATCGTCGACAGCCGCGGCGACACCGGCATCGACAACGACCTCGTCCTCGACAGCCAGGGCAGCCCGCATATCGCCTACTACGACGGCAGTGGCAAAGATCTGGAATATGCCCTCCTCCTGCATGTCACGGTCGGTCTGGCCGGCAACACTGCCTGCGAATGGGGCGAGCGCACCTGCAATCCCTGCGTGGCCGATGTCGTCGGCTCGTTCAACCGCCTGCGCACCAACGGTGAGGTGCTCGGTTTCAACACCGCCCCCGGCCATCCAGTTCCCGAATACGGCACAGCGACCTTCTATTCGAACCATTGGCAGGGCGCGCAGCGGCTGATGCCCGGCGGCGGGCAGGCGTTCACCGTCTCTATCGACGAGGCGTTCAACGGGCAGGCGGTCTTCAGCACCGCCAACATGAGCTCGCGTACGGCCGGCGGCGAACGGTGGCGCTCGAACCGGCTGGCCTGGAACACAGATGTCTCAAAAACGCAGCCCGCGGCGGCGGACAGGATCTACGACACGCAGATCATGCCCAGCAAGGGCAGCCATCCCGGCGGCATCCAGGCGATGGGTGATTTTCTGGCCGTCGGCGCAGGCAGCCAATTCTATATCTACGATATGCAGAAGCCGTTTCAGCCGCAGCAGGTCGGCGGCTACTTTGACCGCGGCTCCAAGTCGAGCAGCACCTCGGCCATGGCCCAACTGCATGACCAGAGCTACCTGGTGGCGATCAGCAGTTCCAACGCCTCCTCAATCGACTTCTACCGCTCCAGCACGGCCAATCCGGCAGACCGGCCCCATGTCCCCGATCCAGAGTCGCTTGAGCACATCGATGAATGGAAACCGGAAGATGAGGGCTGGTCCGGCGCGTTAAAGCCCTTCTACTGGGACGCCTTCCAGAGCATCAACCTGGTCAGCGACTGCACAAACGGCGCGCTCTATCTGATAGGCACCGGCAACCATGATGCCACATCAAGAGGCGCCGTCCCCGGATTCCCGCCCTGGCCAAACGGTGAG
Organism: uncultured Chloroflexia bacterium; assembly: GCA_963767495.1. Lineage (GTDB taxonomy): Bacteria > Chloroflexota > Anaerolineae > Promineifilales > Promineifilaceae > JAACFF01. The sequence goes on along the minus strand of CAVYDY010000001.1, from coordinate 2,730,688 downwards.
GATCGCGCCTATCTCTACGCGATCAAGCAGCAGGGGGATGAGATCGGCCTCGACTATGTCTCCTCCAGACATTTCACCTGCAGCCAGCGCGGCACGACCTACTGTAACTTTGATGCCGCCGCCGGCATCTACGTGGACGACAAGCACCAGCTCTATCTATACAGCACGGAGCACCGCGCCGACGGTCCCGGGAAATCGGTGAAGATGATGGAGTTTCGTCCCCTGCCGCACAGCAGCTGCGCCACCACAGACGATGGCTGGGTTGAACTGTTTGAAGGGCCGGGCTACAACGGCCGTTCATTGATGATCGACTGGATCGACCGCGATAAGGAAAACTACGAGAACTACGACAAGGTCGAGGATTTCGAGGACAAAGCCGCCTCCGCCGCCTGGTGCCTGCCCCACGATTGGACGGCCATTCTCTATGAAGACAAGGAACCCTGCGGCGGCAAAGAAATCAGCCTGCGCGGCAGCGGCGCTTTCCGCCAGACCACCCTGCGGCAGTTCGGCGGTAACGGCGTCTCCTGCTCCCGCTTCTTCTTCGACCCGCCGCGCCAGGAGGTCTACAAGCCGGCGCTCGGCATCACCCTCGTCTACATACCACCAACACCATCAGCGCAGGCTGCCGCGGCGGCCGCCCAGGAGCGATCCACCACGGTCACCATCCCGCCCGGCGCGCTCGACCAGGAACTCACGATCACCCTCGACCCACAGGCCCCGCCCGGCCACGACACCGCCCCGCTCGCCTTCGCCGGCACAGGATTCACGCTCGCCGCGGCGGACGGCAGCACGCCGCTCTCCTCGCTGACCTTCGCCAAGCCGGCCAATGTCAATATCCAGGTCAGCGATGACGACCTGGACGGCCTCGACAAGACAACGCTCGCGCTCTACTACTGGGACGAACTCGCCGCCGAATGGACAGACGCCTCCAAGACCTGCACGCCAGCCGGACCAAAGCCAGGCGATGTCTGCAAGACGGGCGAATACGCCCTGCTGGCCGAGCCGCAGCCGCGGAGGGTGCTCGTCGACGAAATGCACGAAAACCTGCTTTCCCTCAACTGGCAGCGCGCGCAGCAAATAGCCAACACGATCGGCTATGCGGCCGAACCGGAATGGTTCTACCTGGACGAGCTGCATGACCAGCTGGCGGCTGAGTTTGATCTGCAGCGTGTCGCCAGCGGCAAATTGACCGCCGCGCGCCTGGAAGACGTGGACGTCCTGCTGATCCCGCCTTACCGTGAGGCGATGACGCCGCATGAAGTCAACCTGATCAAGCGCTATGTCGCCGGCGGCGGCGGACTGATCATGCTTGGCAGCGCCGGCTACACGGCGGCCGACGAGGAATTGGCCGCATCCTACGGCATCAAGCATGTGCCGTTGGCACTCTTCGGCCCCGCCCCGCAGGACGAGGCCAACCTCACCCTCACGCAGTTCGGCGGCCATCCCGCGCTCAGCGGCGTGGAGGAAATGACGGTCAGCTGGGGACAGCCGCTGAGCATCAGCGGCCAGGCGGCGCGCCTGGCGCAGACCCCGCCCGACACCTGGCTCGACGTCAACGACAACGCGGCCTACGATGAAGGGACCGATCCGCTCGCCGCCTTTTTCGCCTCGGCCGCTCAGGACACCGGCTGCGGCCGCGTGATCGTGCTCGGCGACGATGCCTACAGCGACGGCGACCTCTCTTGGACGGCGAACGATCAGGCGATGGCGGCAATGCTCCGCTGGGCGGCCGGTGGACGGCCGTGCGCGTTAGACAAACCCCTACAGCCCCTCAATGTGCTCGTCGACGAATCCCATGAGAACAAGCTGACCCTCGATTGGAATCGCGCCGTGGCGAAGGCGGAGCAGGCCGGCGAACCGGCGCAGCCCGGCTGGTACCATCTCGGCCGCCTGCAGGAGATCCTGGCCGCCGATTTCCACCTGGCGCAGAGTGAGGGAGAGCCGCTGACGGCCGCCCTGCTGTCACAGTACGAAGCGCTGCTCATCTCACCCAACGACCGCGCCCTGTCTCCGGCCGAGCAGACGGCCGTAAAGCAGTACATCGCCGGCGGCGGCGGCCTGCTGCTGCTTGGCGACTGCGGGTTCGAAGACCCCAACCCGGCGCTGGCCGCCGCCTTCGGCATCCGCTTCGACCAGGCATGCCTCTACGCGCCGGTTGGCGACAGCGAGCCCGTCTTCCAGGCCGGAAATTACGCTGATCTAGCCTGGCTGCGCGGCACCGATCCCATGACCATGCTCTTCGGCCAATCGCTCGCTCTCTCCGGCAGCGCCGTCACCCTGCTCGACACGCTCGGCCTGGACGCCTGGCGAGACGACAACAGCAGCGGCGCCTACGACAGCGGCGAATCCGGCATCTTCAAGCTCGCCGCCGGCGTGGACACCGGCTGCGGTCGTGTCGCCGCCGTCGCCGATGACGCCTTCTGCGACGACTGCCTGGACATGGCGCAGCGCTGGGAGAACGACGTCCTCATGCGCGCCCTGCTGCGCTGGCTGACCGCCGGCAGCGACTGCCAGAGCGGCCCATCCGATTACGCCGTCTTCCTGCCCATGCTCAAGAGGTAGCCGGCGAACCAGACAGGCGCTCACGAAATCCGCCGGCCGCCGCGGCACGGCGCCAAACAGCCGTCAGATTCTCCGTGCATTGTTTCACAATGTTGACAGAGATTATTTCTATACTATTATAATAATTACATCATCCCTCACCCATCCGCTTTTTCCACATCCCGGGACAATCAGTTAGACGCAGTTTCTTGGCTAAGGAGGCATACAGCTTTGCCCAGATCTCTCGATGATTTCAAACAGGACAACCTCAATCAGAACGACACGGCGGCGCCGCCGGATCACACGCCCGTTTCCGACGGCACGGTCTATGGTGAGATCAAGCGCTTTGAGAGCCAGTTTCCAGTGCCTGCCCCTCAGGAGACGATCTTTGTAGGCACGCTCGATCCGTTCAACGGCAGCTTTGATTCGGCCGTTTCCATTCCCCCGGAGTTCCCGCTGTTCCTGGCCGCGTCCGGCCCGCAGTTCCCGGACGGGCTGGATTCCACGCTATTTGACGACATCGAAGACTTTCTTGACGCCGATCGTCTGCCCGATCCGCTTCCGCCGCCGCTCCCAACCGATCCACTTATCGTCATCAACGCCGTTACAGCCATCCTGGAATTCAGGATAACAGCGCCGCAAGATGCCCTGAACGTCACCGTTAAAGGCATTACGGTCACCGCTCCCGCCGGTGCCCAGTCGGTTCTGATCAACGTCGGTGCAGCCACGACGGTCAACTGGGTCTTCTCTTCCGGCACAGCGACTGTACACGGCAGGCTGCTCATTCGACGCCCTCCGGTCGTTGGCGCCGGCGCGTTTGTTATCCCCGCGCTGCCCGTTGGCATCGTCTACGATCCACCGGTTGACCAGGCGAAAAAGAATACGGCGCTGCTCGGCAGCTCGAATTCCGTAGGCGTGAGAACCGCCAATAGTTTCAGCAACGATACGAGCAGCAGCACCCCGGTGCGCGGCCGCTATCAGAGCATATTGGACTTGCAGGCCGGCATGAACGCCCTTGCCGTAGGTCTAAATAACCTGCAAGATCCCAGCGCCAAAGCGGCCGCAAAAGGGCTTGAATTTGTCAGCGGCGCCTTAGGCAGCGCCTCCAGCTCGCAGACGGTGGGCACGAAAATATCCGATTCTGAATCGTTGGACATTGGACTGACAAACAGCGAAGTATTCACCGCCGACACGCACCAGGGGCCCGGAATTGGCGACCGCATAATCTACCTTGAGGATGTTCAGTTGGTCTGGCTGGCGGGAAACGGGCAGCTGCGCTTGTCAATGTTGGGCCACGGCCAGCTCAGGTCGCCCACCGTTCAGATGCTCAAAGAAGACCGCTCAGGGCGGTCGACCGTCACTGGGCTGGACGCGCAGACCATTGATGCCTTGCTGGCTCTGGATCCCTTTGCCGCCGATGCGCAGGCCGCCCCGCCCCAGGATCGCTTTTCACACCACAAAACCTACGGCATAGACGGCACTCTGGCAGCCTCACTTTCTCAATCCACAACGTCCACCGACCAGCAGGCAGTCGCCGAATACCGAAGCCGCATCGATGACAGCCGCAAAGGGTTTCTAAGCTACCTGGGCATCGGCATATCAGAAACGGAAACAGTGAAGACGGTGATAACTGTCAGCGACAGCACCCAGGTCTCACAAAGCCAGACAGTAACCGCCACGGTGCAGTTCTTCGCCGCACCAGGGGAGCATTACAGCGTCGAAGTTTATTATGACAGGGTATTCAGCTCCTTCGCCTTTCGCAAAATTATCGATGCCGCCCAGCCTTACTTGACCGGCGTGCTCACGTCCCCCTCCGGCACATTTGTGTCGGGTCAGGAGGTGACTCTGCAGCAGTCCGGACGCCGCTATGCTGCCGTGAGCGGCGCCAAGGGACGCTACGCCTTTTCCGCTTCCACGCTCGACGCCGGAGAGGCCGAGTTGAGCAGCGGCAGCTTCAAGCAGACGGTCACCCTGCGGCCCAATACGGCCGTGCTGCAGGTCAACATACAGATGTAGTTTTGCCGGCATGTAATACTCGCAGCTTATTGATGAACACCTTTGCTGCCAACCAACACAAGGAGATTGCACGATGTCACAGGAAATAAAAGATTGGGTAGACATTGTCGCCAGAGATGGCAGGCGTTCCATGATCGATGGCGAAAGGGCGCTCATAGGCATTGCTGGGAGTTCGAGCGGTACTGGATCAGGGACCAGCGGCGGCGCTGGTGCAGTTCAGGGGACGCAGAATGCGCAAGGGACACAGAGTGCGCAAGGGAACCAGACCGTACAGGGAAACCAGACCGTGCAGGGAAACCAGACCGTGGCAGTCGATTCCGCTGTCACCGCCGCGATAGCCACTGTTACTAATGCGGTCATAGAGATGGTCAACGCCAATGCAGAGCTGGCTGGCGAGAATTCACCAAAACCACCCAAAGCCATTGTCGTCGTCGGCGACAAGAATTTTCCCGGGGCTGTTGTCGTGCGCAATGATGCCGGCGAGGCTGCCCTGACGCTCAACGCCATTTCCGCCGTTGTTGACGCCGGAATCCGTGGTCAAGCCGGCCATGTTTTTGTACGCGACATCGAAGGGCGTCCTGCCTTGCGGCTCTTTGGCGGCTCAGCGCAAGTAGCCGTCGGCGGCTTCGGCAGTAACGGTATCGTTCGCGTGCAAAATGCTCGCGGTGAAACGCGCGTCGAATTGGATGGCGGCGCGGGCGATGTACGCCTCTTGGGCGCCGACTGTGCCGAAGAATTCGACATCGCCGAAGAGGAAGGGGAGATAGACCCCGGTACAGTGATGGTCATCGATGAGTTCGGCAGGCTGCGTCGCAGCGCGGGAGCCTACGACCGCTGCGTGGCCGGCATCGTTTCCGGTGCGGGACAATACCGACCGGGCATCATCCTCGGCCGCGATCCGGCGCAGACGGGCCGGCTGCCAATCGCCCTGATCGGCCGTGTATTCTGCAAAGTCGATGCCCGGGCGGCGGCGATCGCCGTAGGCGATCTCCTGACCACTGCCGAAGAGCCGGGCTTCGCCATGAAAGCAGCCGACTCCGCCCGCGCCTTTGGGGCCGTCATCGGCAAGGCGCTGCGCCCGCTCGCCGGTGACATGGGTCTTATTCCGGTACTGGTTGCTTTGCAGTAACGATCCGGCAAGGGAGAACAACAATGCCCATCCTATTTCTAAAGACAATCGAATACGAGGAGACTCTCGTCGATACCAGCAACATTGAACTGATCCTGAAAATCGACGTCGACGACGCAGATGCCGGCAGCATGGAGCGTGATCTGGCGCCCGGTGCGCGCTGGATTCTGGACCACAGCATAACTTTTCAAAACAAGGTCAAGTTGTCGCTCTTTGATGAAGACCTGATCTTTGACGATCTGCTTGGGCGTGTTGATATAGGCGATGGATTGACCCGCCGGCACAAGGCGAAGTTCACAAAGACATCTGACACCCTAATCCTCTGGTATGAGGTCTTCTCCGAAGACGAAAATCGGGCCGCGTCTCACCACCCGCAGATAATTAGCTTTCGCCAACTCCTTGGGCGTATGGGCAGCGGAGCCCTGGAACCGGCCCAACACCAGCAGCTTCTACGCGCCCGCAACCGTGTGGCCTCATCCAGCGGCGGCTCGCCCCAGATCTTACTCGATCCCAGCGAAACACGTCTCTACAAATGCAGCGAACACATCAGCGTGCGCGACGTCCTGCAGCGGCATGCTTCTCAGGATGGAACGAAGAGCGAAAGCGGCGCGATGCGCAGCTGGATTTACCAGCACTGCCTACCCTCCGGGGAAGAGGCGATGATTCCCGCCGCGGAACTGCCAAACGCGCTTACAAACGCCAAGATCGCCTTTGGCGCTCCCAATTGGATCCCGGTGCAAGATGAACGCAGCCGCTTCCTGGCCGGATTTCAGGAGTACGCACGTCGTACAGTTGAGGACAACCCGCTCCAGCATGCGACGATGGATTGGAATTGGGACATCATCGCCGATCCAGCCTTCATGTATCTGCATGTTTATACGAGCAAGAACCGCATCTTGGCCAATGGAGATTATCATCCAATCATGCACAATGAGTGGGAGACCGGTTCCCTGCCGATTCAATGGCGGCCGTTCTGGGGCGAGTATATAACCGTCTGGGGACGACACATCTACGACCTAGGTCACGCGCCCATCTCCGCGGAAATCCACCCCGCGCACACGATTGTACGCGAGCATACCACGGCCGCCCCTCTGGGCGATAACGACGCCATGGTGCCCGTCAACCGCGCCGTCATAGGCATGGGCAGCAGCGGTGGGTTCCCCGGCAACGCGGGCGGCCGGTGGCAGGAGGAACTGGACGTGCATCTGCCTGGAGCGGTCGCCATTGCAACGACAGCGATGCTGGCCACGACAACGCCTCCCGCCGCTTCAATACTTGAAGCTTTGCGATCGAATCCATTTGCAGCCAATGCCATGGTGGAATCATTTGTCTCATCAGCATCCGCCGCTGCCAGCACCATTGCCGCAGACATTTTGACTGCCCATGCGTCAGCCATCGCCGGATTCGCAGCCGCTAGTAACAGCCCGCAAATCGTAGCCGCGCAGATCACACATTTTCTAAAGACCTCCGACTGTTGGTTTACAAATCTACGCCGCCACCCCTTGCGCTGTAAACTATTTCCCCCGGTGAATCGACCGCACGCAACCTCGGAACTGCGCGCACGCGTCGTGCTGGCCGAAATAATCGAAACTGAGGGCTGGTCAGAGATGCTGCGCTTCTTGCAGATTTGCCGGGCTGACCCACCGGCCGGCAGCAGCAATCTCGGTTTTCGGCGTTGGGACCGCGGCGCAGGATTTCCCAGCGGATTTCTCCCCGTTGAGGCTGCCGGCGACCTGCGCCCGCGCCTTACCTTGCGCGACGGTTACTTTGACGTGGAGGTCGATCTGTCAGAGATGGGCGGCATCCCGGCCGGCTACTACGCCATCATCGAGTGCGGCTGGAGTGACCGCGGGAATCACAAGATCGATGAATTTGATGTGACCTTTGAGCAGCTGCAGGCCGAGGCCATTTCAGACACAAGCAACGCTGAATGGCATCTCTACTACGGCGTCAACGGAGAATGGGACGCGATTTGGACAGAAGACGATGCCGTGAGCAAGCCGACTGACATTACAGGCTCGATCGTCGGTGACCCGCAGCACAACCGCACGTTCCGCGTGCGCACAGTAGACAACATGCCCCTGGTGATACGCGATTGTGGCATCGAGCTCGATCCACTCGTTGAATTTGAGAATGACCGCCTCGACCGTGTTGAAATCACTGCGCCCGGCCCAGACTATTTCGACCGCATCGAACAGCTGGAAGGTGTGCAGGTCGATCAGAGAACGGCCGATACGCTCTCCTTCGAAGCAAAAGGGTGGTTGTTGGAAGATCCCGAACGCGACACCGGCGGCGAAGATCGCCATTTCTGGAAGATGCGCATCACCCAGCGGTCGCTGTGATCAACTGAGTGGGACTGCCTCGCCGCCAGGATCAATCATTGTCACGAACTGGCGTACTCAACCATTGAATCAAAAGCTCTCTGCCAGCAAACGCTCTCACAGTTTCGCATTGATCACGATTGCCGATCTGATCGCTCGTTCCGCCTATCAAATGGGCAAAACGCCCCTGCTGCCCCTTTTCGCGGCCTCCCTCGGCGCCACCGATATTTTTCTGGGACTCATCGTCTCCGTTTCTACCCTAACCGGCATGCTGCTCAAGCCCCTTATCGGCATATTTTCCGATCGCTGGGGCCGGCGCGCCTGGCTCCTGGTGGGCACCGCCTTCTTTGCCGGCATGCCCTTTCTCTATCGCTTCGTACAGACCCCGCAGCAGCTGTTCGACATCCGTATCGTTCATGGCCTGGCCACAGCCATCTACGGTCCAGTGACGCTCGCCTATGTCGCCGAACAGACACGGCCGTTACAGCGCGCCGGCAAATTCGGCTTGTTCAGTCTCGGCCGCAGCACCGGCTACCTAGTGGGACCGGCCCTCGCCGGCCTGCTCCTCATGCGCATGGATCCGGCCCAGGTCTTCACAGTGATTGGTCTATTGAGCTGTCTCGCCTTCATCCCCGTCCTGCTGCTGCCCACGCCGCAGGCACTACCCCGGCACCCGCTCCCACCGCTGCGGCGGCAGATCCGGGAAGCGCTGCAGTCGGGCACCAGGACGCCCGCCATCTGGATCTCCGGTTTGCTGGACGCCTCCATCTTCATCTCCCAGTACGCCCTGAAGGCGTTCCTGCCGATCTACGGCGTCTCTCTCGGCATGAGCATCGTCCAGGTCGGTCTCTTTTTTTCGGGTCAGGAGGCGGCGGCCATGCTTCTAAGACCTGCCGGGGGGCGTCTGGGTGATCGTTGGGGCCACCTGCGAGTGATCAGCCTGGGGATGTTCCTCTTTGGCTTGACCCTACCCCTGCTGGTGCGCGCGCCGACTTTTGCGGCTGTGATGCTGCTGGCCGGCTTGTTCGGCTCGGCGCAGGCGCTGGTGTTCCCCTCAACAAAGGCGATCGTATGCGCCCAGATTGACCAGCGCCACATGGGCGCCGGGATGGGGCTGACCGGCTCCCTGAATAATGGCGCCAAAGTAGCCGGCCCCATCCTTGGCGGCCTGCTCATTGCCCGCTTTGATTTTTCACTGACTCTGCAGCTGCTGGGCCTGATGCTGTTGCTTGGCGCAGCAGTCGTCTGGTTCTGGGCGCAGGCTGGCCAACGAAAAGGGCCTAGGGAAAAGAATCAGGCGGTGGTCGGAACGTAGCAGCCCGTCCTGTTCCCGCGTCCCTGCCCCTCTGCCTGGCAATCTACTTCACGGGCCTTCCATAAGTAAATTTATTTGCTACAATCAGTCTACAATAGGCACAGCTTATAGTTTGCGCCGCGATAGTCAGCCGGCCGGCCCTATTTTTCGCTGGTCCACCGGCCACAAAGGAGTATCAGCTTATGAAAAGATTCGCCCTACTCATCCCCGCCCTGCTCTTGCTGGCGCTAACTGCCTGCGCCGCAGAGCCGCAGGCGGTGCAGAGCGTTGATGCCGGCAGCGGCCCGGCGATCACCGTCTACCGCGCCCCTACCTGAGGCTGCTGTGGCGATTGGATCGCCTACATGGAAGAAAATGGCTACGCGGTGCAGGTCGAAGATGTCAAAGATCTCACGGCCGTCAAGCGTGACCATCAAGTTCCAGCAGAGCTCCAATCCTGCCACACGGCCGTCGTAGACGGCTATATCATCGAAGGCCACGTCCCAGCGTCTGACATCGAACGCCTGCTGGCGGAAAAACCGGACATCGCCGGCCTGGCCGTGCCCGGTATGCCCGTTGGCTCCCCCGGCATGGAAGTGACCGGCGCCGCCGATCAACCGTATGACGTCATCGCCTTTGACAAATCGGGACAGACAGAAGTGTTCGCCAGCTATGGTCCGTAGCGCAGCGCACGGCTCGATAGAATCGACGATGCGCACGTATCTTGCCGCCCTGCTTCTGCTGCCGCTCATCCTGGCCGCCTGCACGGCCGCCGGCCAATCAGCCACGGTTGTCGCCGAAGGGCCGGCGCTGATCACCTTCTACACCGACAACTGACCGCCCTGACAGGAAATGTCGCCTATCGTTGATAGGCTCGAAGCGGAGTTTGCCGGCGAAGCAGCGTTCCTGCGGCTGAACGCTGAAGATGAAGACGGCCGTCGCCTGATGCAGCAGGTTGGGCTGCGCGGGCATCCCTCGTTTGCCCTGCTGGACCACAACGGCCGTCTCATGCGAACCTTCACCGGCCCCCAATCCGCAGAACAGCTGCGGCGGGCGCTCACGTCTGTCTTATCTGCGGCCCAATAAATCGGTACTTCTCGACCTCTTGACGGGATTCTGCGAAAATCTACGCGATCAACCCCGTTTCGCCAAGGAGAAACCCATGAAAACATTCGGACTAAACTACGATGTGAAGCCAGAATACGTCGAGGAATTCACCAGCTACTCTCTAACTGTCATCGACCTCATGCAGGGATGGCCCGGGCACACCGAGACACGCCTCTACATCGACGCCGCCAAACCAAACTCCATGATGATCTATTCCAACTGGGAAACGACCGAGCAGTTCAAAGAGTTCATGAAATCCGACGACTTCAAGGGCGCTATCCGCTCCACCCACAACATGCTCGAAAGCATGCCCTCCCACAAAGTCTACGAACAGACCGGCAGTTTGGGATAGAAGCATACCATCGGAAAATCGTTCAACGAATAGTCCCGAACGATACGCATACAAGCACGCTACACAGGATCAGGCGTGAGGCGTTGGCCTAGGAGACGCGGCTGCCCTGATCCAATGGAACTGCTCCGGTAAGGCCCACGCGCTCACTAATCGCCTCGATACGCCGTCCTGATTCGTCCATCGTGATCAGCAGGTGCTTGACGTATTCCGGGCCAAATTGCAGCTCAACAACGGCCGTCTTTTCTACCTCACCAGCGCCTACACTAAAATCTTGCGGAATGTCTTGTGCCAGCAAGAATGGGTCGAACCCACCACCTTCAAAGTTTGCCAACGTCTCATCAACCGTCTGCACCAGGCTGTCGGCGAGCAGCGGATGGTTATGGTAAGCCTGGTCCACCAACGGGCTGCGGAAGTCGCTGCTGCCCCGCTCGCCCATATAGCCCAGATACCAGACATAAAAGGCCGTCGTAGTACCGACCGGATCGTTGGCGCAAGTGATGTTGCTGATCCGCCAGCTGTCACCTTCCTGCTTCAGGTCAACAGTGACCATCTGGTTTGGGAAGCTGGAGCGCACGACGACGCTCGTCATGCCGCTGCGTGCAAAGGTGATGTCCGGCGTCATTTCCGTCGGAATATCCTGGGCGCACAAGAAAGGATCATAGCCCCCGCCCGTTTCGATGAAGCCGTCCAGCAGTTCGTCGATGTGCCCCACAAAGCTGTCAGTGAGGTAGGGCGTGTCGTGATAGGCCTTGTCCACCATGGGGTTGCGGAAGTTGTCGCTGCCAGGCTCGCCAATGTAGTCTAAGTACCATTCGTAAAAGGCAAGCACGACGCTGCCGGCAGTATCCGGCCCAACGGGCGGGTCTATGACGGGAATTTCGAAGGGGGTAGCGTTGTTGATCAGCCAACGGCCGTTTTCCTGCACTAGATGAACAACCATGGGTGAGGGCTCGGGATTGCTTCCCCAGGTGCGCAGGAGAATCACAGTGGCTTCCGTGCCGTTCACAGAGGGTTCCTGGACCTCAAGACTGACCGGGATGTCCTCAGCCTGGAGAAAGGGATCATAGCCACCAGGCCCAGACCCGGTGACAATTTCATCGATTTGGGCGACAAAGTCATCTGTCAGATACTCACTGTCACGGTAAAGACCGGCGGTCAGCGGGCTGCTGGAGTCACCATCACTGCCATCACCGGTAGTTCCCAGATACCAGCGAAAGAAATTCTCGGTGACCTGCCGGGGTGATAGACTTCCAGGTTCTTTCGGGATGGGGGCACCGGCTTCCCCTGTGTCAACGGCCGTTGGCGTGGCAGCGACCATATTGTTCTCATGAACTATCGCGGCGCACCCCGTAAAGACCAGCCCAACACTGAACAAAAAACCAACGAATAAGATCCTTCGTTGCCAATACATGGGACTTAGCTCCTTTGGTTTCCATTCCTGCCTTCCAAGAAATACGCCAGATGACGGCAATGGTTCGTCGACTGGCGAACCAACGGCAGATGGACCTCACATTTCATGGTCAATCCAAGCCAGACAAGTAGCCTTCAACATACTTGATGTGTTACCGTTTGTCATCGGCAGGGTGTTGATTTCTGGCTCAACAAAACAATCTTCTGCACGGGGGATTTCTCCACATCTGATGACGGAATCTACGGCAAATGTTGTATGCTTCATGCCCGGTTATCAGGAAGCAGCTATCCTTGCACCACAACTCGGCTTATTCATGTCATCACCCTGGATTGATGGCTCTGTTACAACATATCTCGAACGCCAGTGAGCGTGGCAAGTTGGCAGTCATTTCCCAGCAAGGCGGCTCACATGGACAATCCCCTCAGATGGCGACACGATGACTCCCCTATCATTCTGTTTTGTGTTTGATGGTATCGGCGATGCTCACGCAACTGTCGAGACTTGGAGGAAATGATGACGATTACAGTTAAATAGTAAACCATGCAGCCATCTATCGCTGGGACCAAGCGCATGCCCCGGAGCGTGATTGGCGCAGATGGCGGTCTCTTCAGAGTGCCAAAGTCGAGAGCCTGCGAACTACATTCTCAGGCTGTTCCACTCCCACCTACTTCTCCGGTAGAAAGAACTGTATCTTGTTCCGCACGGCATAAATCGCCGCTTCAAAACGGTTGTCGACCTCCAGCTTTTTGACCAAGCTGTTGATATCATCAAGAACGGTCTCTTCCAGCATCCCCAGGTCATCGGCGATCTGCGCGTCGGTTTTGCCCTCCGTCACTTCCCACAACACCCACATTTCACGCTCGCTGAGCCCTTTGAAGCGGTCGCCGCTGCGCTCGCGAATTACCTGGTGATATTTGGTAATACTCTGCCGCGTGGCCGCCATATCGAGATCCAGCCCACCCTGCTGCAGCTGCTCCAGAGCCTCAATCAGCGCCTGGTTGCCGACCTGCTTGAGAATGTAGTAGCTGGCGCCCGCCTCTTTCGCCTGCCGGATCAGACTATCGTCGGAATAGGAGGTGAGCATGATCACGCGCGTCTGCGGCCAGCGGCTGGTAATCGCTGCACAGGCGCTCAGGCCGCTGTCATCAGGCAGGCGGATATCCATGAGCACCACGTCGGGCCGCGTCTCGTCGACGGCCGTTACCGCTTCATCCGCCGTTCCCGCTTCGCCGACAATCTCCAGCCAGGAGATATCCTCCAACAGAGTCATCAAGCCCAGCCGTACCACGGCATGGTCATCCACCAGAAGTACTTTCAGTTTTTCCATCAACTATCGTTCCAGGGCGCGGTCAGCGCAACCCGTGTCCCCTTGCCAGGCAAAGAGTCAACCGTCAGTTCGCCGTTCAACAAGCGCGCATGATCGCGCATATCGCGCAGCCCATAACCCTGTCCATTTGACTGCATCTTGAACCCGCCGCCGTCATCCTCTATCACCAGATGCAGCATGCCTCGCTGCCGCCGTGCCCTGACCGCGATATGTTTCGCGTGCCCGTGCCGCGCCGCGTTAGCCAATGCCTGGCTGGCCACAGCCAGCACGCGGTTCGTACGCAGCGGGCTCATGGTGTCATACTCATTCAGCTGCAGGTCCAGCTCCACCTGCATCAACACCGACAGCCGCGGATCGGCCGCCTGCTCGCGCAGCCCCTCAATCAGGCTCACCGGCACGTCGTCTGAGCGCAGATTGTCCATGTAGGAACGCAGGCCGGCGATCGCCTCATTCATCGCCGACATCGCCATATCCAGCCGCTTCTCCTGCTCAGGATCGTCCGCCTTATTGCGCACAGATTCGATGATCAGGCCGGCCGTATACACCTGCTGGATGGCGCCATCATGCAGTTCCTGACCGATCAACTCCCGCTGGCTGACCAGGCTGCGTTCAATCTCCATCTGTTCAAACTGGCGGTCTACCTCAACTTCGAATACCCCCAGACCCCGTATGACGGACACGGCAATCACCGCCCCGGCCAGTGACCGAAAAACGAAGACAGGGATGCCGGTCAATGCCAACAGATTGGCGCTGTTGATGATATTCGCCGGCACAAAATCGCCGGGAGGCACGATCAAGCCGGCCAGAATGGCATAGGCGCCCATGGCCACAGCGGCGATCTTGAACATAAGGAAATTGTGCGGCAGGTCAAGCGGTACGATCTGCCGCTTCGCCTGGTAGTAGAGCCCGTACGCTGCCAGCATCGCCCCCGGGAATCCGAGCAGATACCTGGCCCAAATCGACCCTTCGCGCTGCCAGGCGACCGACGAGACGTCGCTGACCACGGCAGGCGCGAAGAAGACGATGAACCACAAGGCGGAAATCACGATCGGAAGATTAACTATCCAGGGCCAGCGATCAGACAGCAGCTCGACGCCGAATTGAAACAGGCAAAAATAGGAGACAACCAGCGTGACCAACTGCAGGGTCAGCATCAGCGTCATCGCCGCGTCGCTTACGTACATCGCCTGGAAGGGAACGATGATCGCCCCCCATTCGTGGATGCCGTGAATAATGCCAAAAGCGGCCAGCCATCTCAAACTCGGGGCCAGCTCCAGGCGCGTGTGCTGCCACGACTGCAGGGCGACGCCGAATCCCAGCAAGAAGAATACCAGGCCATAGATGAAATAGACCAGGACCGTGTTGCGGGCGAAGAATTCCTGCAGAATATCTATCATAGGGGTGAGTGTAACCCGACCAACGGCCGTCTAGCAACAGAGAAGAAACAGGTCAGCCAGACGGCCGTTCAATCGTTCAGCCTGCCAAAATCGCCTCGATGGCCGCGATCTCTTCGTCGCTGAGTTCCAGATTGTCGAGCGCGTTGACGATATCCACGATCTGTTCCGGCCGGCTGGCGCCAATCAAGGCCGAGGTAATAACCGGCTTGCGCAGCACCCAGGCCACGGCCAGTTGGGCCATATTCTGCCCGCGCGCCTGGGCGATTTCATTCAGCAGAACCACCTTGGCCAGCCGCCTATCGCTGACCGTGTCGCCCCAGAACAACTCGCCGTCATACTTACCGGCGCGCGAATCAGCCGGGATCTGGTCGATATACTTATTGGTCAGAATTCCCTGGGCCAGCGGCGAGAAAGGAATACAGCCGATCCCCTCTTCCTCGAGGACATCCAACAGCCCATCCTCAATCCAGCGGTCAAACATGTTATAGCGCGGCTGGTGAATCAGGCAGGGCGTGCCCATCTCCTTCAAAATTCGCGACGCCTCCCGCGTCTGCTCGGCGCTGTAGGTAGAGATACCGGCATACAGCGCGCGTCCTGACCGTACAATATAGTCCAGGGCGCCCATCGTCTCCTCCAGCGGCGTGTCTGGATCCGGCCGGTGGCTGTAGAAGATATCAAAATAATCCAGGCCTGTCCGTTTCAAGCTCTGGTCGCAGCTGGCGATCAAGTATTTGCGCGAGCCCCACTCCCCGTACGGTCCCGGCCACATCAAGTAGCCCGCTTTATTCGAGATCACCAACTCATCCCGGTAGGGCGCCAGATCCTGGCTGAAAATCTGGCCGAACGTCGACTCCGCCGATCCAGGCGGCGGCCCATAATTATTGGCGATATCAATGTGCGTAATTCCCAGGTCAAACGCCGTGCGGATCATCGCCCGGCTGTTCTCCAGCGGGTCAACGCCGCCGAAGTTGTACCAGATCCCCAGCGAAACCGCCGGAAGCAGCAGCCCGCTGCGCCCGGTGCGGCGATAAGGCATTGACTCGTATCTCGTTTCATCAGCTAAATAGGGCATTCCATTCTCCTTGGCTTCAGTCTGTCAGCATGCCGGCATATCAGCATCCCAGCCGCTCTGCCGGACCCCCCAAGTATAGCGCAATACCACACCCCCAACCTACCCCGCCCTCAACCGGCATCAGTCCCACAGTGCCGCCCCCTATCATCCCTGCCACCCTGCGGGCCAGGCGTTTTGTGAGTTGCCGTTCCCAGCCGCTTTCTCCTGCCAATCGCGATCCAACTTTTGCCTCTTGCGCTGAACATGACCTACCGTTATCCTATTCATGAGGGAGCACCCCTCAATACGCGTACTGCCGGAACGGACGTTGCGTTTCTCAGGATCATCGCCTGTGAAACATGGAGCTAGCTTCTGATGAAAACTACGGCGATTCTTTCCCTTGTACTACTATGCCTCATAGTTGCTGCCGCACCGGTGAGTGCGAGCCGCAACAGACTGTATGTCGATGATGACCTGCTGTGCGCGGGAAGAACACCCTGTTTCGAACACCCGCAGGATGCGGTCAACACAGCCAAACCTGGACAGACGATCGAGGTTTACCCTGGTACCTACGGTTCTCGTCGATTCACCAGCCCGACTCCGCCGCATTCGGATACAAACCCCAACAATCAGTATGCCCCGGCACTAATTGTCTACAAAGATCGATTGACTATCAAGGCTGTCGACAAAGACCCGTCACTGACGGTCATTGAGGCAACCCACCGCTGGTGGTCAAATCCGGTCGCCGTCCAGGCCTCGACCGGCGGCGTGTGGAATGCAACGACAAAAGAATATGAGCATGCAGGTGTGAATCCTGTTCGCGGCTCGGCGCCAAACGCGATCAGCATCATCGCCAACAGTATTAGGATTGAAGGGTTCACGATACGGCGTCCATATGATTCAACAGCAGGTGGTCACAGCGCCGCTCTGATTGGAGGGCTATTTGAAGGCTACGGTCTGCATGATGGCGAAATAGTTGGTTTCTCCGGCAATACGATAAAGAACAATGTTTTCGATGCCGGCGGTAGTCAGGCGCCCAACGGTATAGTCATCTGGCATTCCTATGGGAACAGGCTGTATCGCAACGAGATAATCGACCCGCGCCAGGCGGCGATCAGAATCTATGATGGCTGGACCGAAGAAACGGTGAAATTACAGCCACCTTCGCAAAAAAATGTGGTCAGGAACAATAAGATTGTCGACGATCCTGCAACAGCGGGAAGCGGCCAAGCTATCTTCGTCGGTGCCTGGTACGACGGCCAACCCAACGAAACATGGACAGACAACACCGGGACGAGAGTAGTCAGAAACGACTGCGGCGGCATGATTTTGTTC
This sequence comes from uncultured Chloroflexia bacterium, assembly GCA_963767495.1. Lineage (GTDB taxonomy): Bacteria > Chloroflexota > Anaerolineae > Promineifilales > Promineifilaceae > JAACFF01. The sequence continues at coordinate 2,713,407 of CAVYDY010000001.1, read as the reverse complement.
ACCGCCTATTCCTCGGGAAGAAAGCTGTTTAGCGGCAACAAGAATGTCGGCGATTTCCGAGCCTATGAAGCCAGCGACTTCAAATACAGAGGCAGTTCTATCAACAGAGCAGCCAGCGGATTGTTTGGCCTGGCTACTGGTACTGAGCGCGGAACGATGGCCGCTGACCCGGACGGTTTCGGCATGACCCTAATACCACACGGACCGCCACCTGATCAAATCGTTGAAGGTTTCTGACACGCTGTAGCAAGCGCCGGGTAGATTCGACTGGCAACAGCCTCACCCAACCGGTTCGCCCGTGGGGGTCAGGCGGCTGTAAAGCCGACCGCCGCCTATTGCGTTCGCCGGCCGGCTGCGCCGGCGTATCAGCGCGTTCCCAGTTCCCAATTTTCCCGTCCTTACACATCTCCTTCATACCTTCTTCACAACTGCGATCTATGATTACCATGACACTAACAAGTCGAGGTATCTCATGGAAAAACCTATTCGCCTGTCAACACAAACCCGGCAGAACTGGATCATTGACGCCATTGTCTTCACCGGCGCGCTCCTGGCCACCCTGACCGGCATCTATTTCTTGTTCTTGCCCGTCGGCGGCTACCAGGGCGGACGCAACCCGTACTACGGCATCACCATCCTTTTCGGCCGCCAGACCTGGAGTGACATCCACATGTGGGGCGGTGTGCTGATGATCCTGGCCGTCGTCATTCATTTCTCGCTGCACTGGTCGTGGGTGAAGATGATGAGCCGCCGCGTGTTCAATACGCTGCGCGGCAGAGGCAGCAAATTCTCCCAGGGCGCCAGAATCAATGTCCTGGTCGATCTGCTGGTCGCCCTCGGATTTCTGGTAACGGCCGTTTCCGGCATCTACTTCCTCTTCGTCCCGGAAGGGTATCAGGGCGGCCGAATGGCCGGCTGGGATCCCGGATTCATATTCGGCCGCACCACCTGGGACCTGCTGCACACCTGGGGCGCCGTGCTCATGATCACAGCCGCTCTGCTGCACCTCTTCATTCACTGGCGCTGGATCGTCAATGTCACCCGCCGCTTTTGGCTCTCCCTTTGGTCGAGGCCCAAGAACAGCGCGTCAACCATTTCATAATATATCCATCTAGGAAGGACATCATGATCAAGAAAATCATACTCATCACGCTGTTCATAGGCTTCGCCGGCGTCCTCGTCGCCGGCGCCATCAACCGCACCACCGCCAAATCAGCCAACGAACTGCGCCTGGAAGGGGAAGCATCGGCACGGGTCGCTGAGAACGGTCAAGGCCAGGGCGGCCAGGGCCGCGGGCAGGGCGAAAACGCCGGCCGCGAAGAAGGCAGCCCACAGCAGGGCGAAGGCCAGGGCCAGGGTCAGGGCAGCGGCGGCGCGCCTCGCCGCCAGAACCAGCAGACGGAAGAAGGCGCGGAAGCACAGCCCGCTGAGGACCGTGGCGGTCAAGGCAAAGGTCAGGGCGGCGAGGGCCAGGGCAAAGGTCAGGGCGGTCAGGGCCAGAATAGTGAAGGCCGGCAGAGCGGCGGACAGGGCAGCGGCCGTGCCGCCCAGCCTGCTGAGGATCATGATATCATCGTCATTGAAGGCGTCATCATCCAGGCGCCGCTCGCCGGCGTAGACATGATCATCAACGCCAACGGCGATGAACTCCTGGTCGGCACCGGCCCCGGCTACCTGCAGGAACAGGGATTCGAGCTGGCGGCCGGCGACGATGTCCGTGTCAGCGGCTTCTGGGAAGCGGATGAATTCAAAGCGCAAACGATCACCCGTCTCGCCGACGGCGCGGCTATCGTCCTGCGTGATGAATACGGCCGTCCCATGTGGAGCGGCGCCGGTCGCAGCGCCCAGGGCGGCGGCGGGCGCGGCCAAGGCCAGGGCCAGGGCCAGGGCCAACAAGCCCAGGCTGACGCCTAAACAGCCACCGCCTCCCGGCCCACAGATTAGAAAAGTGCGCAGCATGCCCAGATTCTTTGTGCACGCTGCGCACTTATTGATTATCATCCCCAGCAGGGATCACCGAATTGCAGAAGCAGCTGGAGCAGCAGCCCTATGAGCCAACTCATTCTCGTTGTTGATGACGAAGCCAGTCTGGTCAAGGTCGTTCGCGGCTATCTGGAGCAGGAAGGGTTTCAGGTCGTCACGGCCGGCAACGGCCGTGAGGCGCTCTTCGTCGCCCGTGAGAACAAACCCGACCTGATCATCCTCGACCTCATGATGCCTGAAATGGACGGATTCGCGTTCATGCGCGAATACCAGCGCGAAGGCAGCGCGCCGATCATCGCCCTCACCGCCCGCATCGACGAAATGGACAAAGTACTTGGCCTGGAAATGGGCGCCGATGATTATGTGACCAAGCCGTTCAGCTCGCGCGAGCTGGTCGCCCGCGTGCGCGCCCTGCTGCGTCGGTCCGGCGGCGCGGTTGCCCAACCCGACGTCGTCAGAGCCGGCGACCTGCTGCTCGACCGCGGCGCCCACACCGTGACCGCGCGCGGCGAAGAATTCGAACTGACGCCCATGGAGTTCGGCCTGCTCAACACCCTGATGAGCAATCCCGGCCGCGCCTACAGCCGTATGGAGCTGCTCGAACGCACGCAGGGCTACGCCTACGACGGTTACGAACGCACCGTCGATGTACACATCAAGAATCTACGCAAAAAGATCGAGGCTGACCCCGCCAATCCACACTACCTGCTGACCGTTTTCGGCGTGGGCTACCGCTTCAACGCCAACCCATGAACGCCCTGCGCAGCCACCTCTGGCCCAAACTGACCCTCGCCTTCGTCTTCATCGCCCTGATCGGCGTCGTGCTCGTCGCCGTCCTGGCCAACCGCGCCGCCAATATTGGCTTCGCCCGCTATCTGCAGGCGGATGAAATGCGCGGCCTGGCTGAGCTGCAGGACAATCTGGGCATCTCCTATGCCGACATGGGCAGTTGGGAAGGCGCCAACAATCTACTGCGCCAGAGCAGCGCCGGCCCCCAGGGCGGCGGCACCGGCTACTTCCTGCGCGTTTTAGACAGGGATGGCCGTCTCGTAGCCAGCCGCGGCGGGCAAAACCGCGGAACCGCTGATTTTGATGTCGCGCTGCCCTTGATCGCTTTCGGTGAAGAAGTAGGCACCCTGCTTGCCGAACCTGCCGGCCAGGGCAATCGCGCCGGCGAACAATACCTTGACTCCATCAACCAGGCGATTCTCTGGTCGGGACTCATCGCCCTGACCATCGCCCTGCTCCTCGGCCTGCTGCTGGCGCGCTATCTGACACGGCCGTTGAGCCAGATGACCGCCGCGGCGCGCGCCGTCGCCGGCGGCGATCTGAACCAGCAGGTGCCGGTGACCAGCACGGATGAGATTGGCCAGCTGGCCGCCGACTTCAACCAGATGGCGCGCGCCTTGGACCTATCAGAGTCGCAGCGCCAACAGATGCTGGCCGACACCGCGCACGATCTGCGCACGCCCATCAGCATCATCCGCAGCCACCTGGAAGCGATGCTCGACGGCGTTTTCCCCACCACGCCGGAGAACCTGGCCGCCATTCATGAAGAGACGCTGCATCTCAGCCGCCTGGTCGACGATGTGCGCCTGCTCTCGCTGGCCGAGACAGGCCAGCTGCCGTTGGAGAAGAAAGAAACCGACCTGCAGGAACTAACCGGCCAGGTCGTCGCCGCCTTTGCGCCGCTGGCTGAAGCGGACGGCGTGCGCCTACAGAGCGATCTCGCCCCGGTGCAGCCGGTCATGGTCGACGCGGCGCGCATCCATCAGGTGCTGGCCAACCTCATCTCAAACGGCCTGCGCTACGCCTCCCTGGGCGACCAGCAGCCGCCGTCCGTCACCGTCACCCTCGCGCAAGCGGACGGCCAGATCAATATCGCCGTCGCCGACAACGGGCCAGGCCTAACCACCGGCCAGCAGGAACGCGTTTTCGACCGCTTCTGGCGCTCCGACAGCGCCCGCGACCGCCGGCAGGGCGGCTCCGGCCTCGGCCTGGCTATTTCCAAATCCATCATCGTCGCCCACGACGGCCGTCTCACCGTCCAGGCCACGCCCGGTGAGGGCAGCACCTTTACGATCACGCTGCGCAGCACGCCGCCGCAGCCGGCCTGATCACACGTCAGCCCGTCCGCGCTCCCCTTTGACGTATGATGTTCGCCTACTGGCTGCCGGCGATTGAAACGACCGGCGCATAAACAGCCGCCCCACCGGCAACGACAAACGCCATATTCGACGGCGGGCCAACCTTTCCCTGGTCGTCGATGGGCCGCACCCTGAAATACCAGAAGCCGTCCGCGGGCAGATCATAAGCAAACGTCGTTTCAAAGCCGTCGCGCGCCACCCTAAAAAGGGGCACTATCTCGGCGGGCGTTCGCCCGCCGCTGACCAGATAGGCGGCCGTTTCCGTCGAGCCGTTCCAGCTGAAATGCAGACACGCCGTGTTCTCTACGGCATAAGCGACCAGCGCCGGCGGCTGCGTCGGATAGCCCCGCCACGGGAACCGAAAGGCACGGTAGCTGATCAGCGGGTCATCCGTCCGTATCTGCAGCAGCGCTTCCCCCTGCGCATCAAACTCGGTCAGCAGAAGCTGGCTGGTTCTGCCCCAGCCGATCAAGCTGTTACCGTTGGGCAGGCGCTGCATATTGCCCATCGCCACGCCAGGTACATCAGGTGTGCCCGTAAACTCGGCCACCCTGGTCACCGTCATCTGCTCTTCATCAACCTCGTATTCAACGCCGCGCGACGGTGGCCCATCGCGATTGAAGTTGTCATAGACGGTTATGTGCCCGTTGGCCAGCCGCCGCGCGTCGTGCTGAACGCTGAAACCACGGTCATTGAGAAACGTGAACTCATTATGCTTGCCGCCCATACGCCACAGAATCTGGCCAGTTTGGCGGCTGATCTTGATGATCTCGCTCAAATTGCGGCTGGTCAGCAGTAGATCGCCATCGCTGTCTTCTTCCACGGCGTTACAGTGAATATAACGCAGCGGTTCCCGGTCGAGCGGAACATGCGTGTCCGTAATGGGAATAGCATCCCAGCTGCGCCACTGGAAGAGCAGTTCATTGCCGGCATCGACGATTTGAATGACACAGCCCACAACGACCGCCTCTTCATTTCCCCCCGCAATATACGCGCTCATGTCCACAATATGCTCATCGTGCACAAGGTAAAGCGCCTCGTCATTGTCCAGGATCAGCAGGTCGTGATTGTCGACCTCATACGCCTCCCCCGATTCGGGATCGGTGCCGACGGCCGTTATTTCGCGCACAACCTCGTACTGATCATTCAGCAGCACATAGGCGGGCTCGGCGCCGGCATCGGTGTAGAAGCTCAGCAGGCCGTTGGGCTGCTTCTTGAAGTCAAAGCGATTTCGCTGCTGCCGTTCGTAATAGACCGGCTCGCCGTTATTGTCCAGAATCACATTGTAGCGCCCCCACTGCTCCGTCTGGCCGAACACGCTCGCAAACAGGTAGCCGGAATCCAGGTCACCGCCCAGGTAGGACGCCTCGAAGTTGGGCAGGTCCGCCGGTGCGGTCAGGTAGCCGCGCGGCGGCACAGGCGGCGGTTCCTCCTGGCCCGCCATACGTCCGGCCGGCGCCTGCTGAACGAGCCACAGAATCATGAGCAAAACGGATACCCCTGTACCTATGCGACGCACCATAGATCCACCTCCACCTTAAATCACCAGCGGCCATTTGCAGCCGGCCGATCCTAACGCTTCCATTTTCAAACAGTCCTTGAGCGCTGTCAAGGATGACCGGCCAGTTCTCGTTCCGGCAGGCGCCCCCATCCTTCGCCGGCCGCTTCCGTTTGCCTAGCCGGACGCCTCAATAGGCCGCCTTCGACCCATGACAGGGCCCTGCCAATGATCACCGCATCGCCGCCGGCAGGTAGCTCCGGTCCCCGCCCACAGTCACGACCACCATATTCGACGGCGGGCCGGCAGTCCCATCACCATCGATCGGCCTGACCTTGAAATAGAAAAGCCCATCCTGCGGCAGCTCATAGGAAAACGTCGATTCAAAACCGTCCCGCCTGACCCAGGTCAGCGGCGCGAGCTCCTGGGGCGTTCGCCCGCCGTTGACCATGTAGGCCACCGTCTCCGTCGATCCATTCCAGCTGAAAAAGAGATGGGCGACATCTCCTTCCACGCGGGCGATGAGATCGGGCGCGCCGCTCGGATAACCATGCCAGGGGAAGCGAAACGCCCGGTAGCTGACCATGCGATCGTTTGTCTTCAACTCCAGGATCCGGCGGCCGTCTGCGTCGAACTCCGTGAGCACCGGCTCGCTGGACGATCCCCAGCCAATTAACGTGTTGCCGTTGGGCAGGCGCTGCATATTGCCCATGCTCCAACCGTAGGGCGCCGGCGTCTTCAGAAATTCGGTCGTTTTCACGACCCGCCTATTCAGTTCATCCACCTGATATTCAACGCCTCGTGATGGCTGCCGCTCGAAATCAGCATTGTCATACACCGTCAAACGGCCGTTTTCCAGCCGGCGCGCATCATGCTGCACGGTAAAACCGGTGTCGTTAACGAAGGTGAACTCATTATGACGGCCGCCCATGCGCCAGATGATCGCACCCGTCTGCCTGTCGATCTTCGTGATCTCATGCAGATTCTTACTGCTCAACAGCAGGTTGCCGTCGCTGTCTTCCTCAATCGAGTTGCAGTGCACATAGCGCAGCGGATTGTTGGTCAGCGGTTCATACGTGTCGCTGATAGCGAAGTGGTCCCAACTCTGCCACTGGAAGACAACCCGATTGTGGTTGTCGATTTCTTGAATCGTGCAGCCGACAACGGCCGCTTCCTCACTGCCGCCCGGCGCCAGACCGCTCATATCGACGGTCCGCACATCGTGAATCAAGAGCAGCGCGTGGCCGTTCTCCAGCACCTGCAGGTCATGCAGGTCAATCCGGTACGTTTCCCCCGTCTCAGGATCCCTGCCCGCCTTGATTTCTCGCACGATGCGGTAGCCGTCATCCAGCGCCACAAAAGCCGCTTCCCCGCCGGCCGTCGTAAAATAGGTCAGGCGGCCGTCCGGCTGCAGCTTGAAATCATACCGGTTAGCCGCCTGGCTTTCGTAATAGACCGGCTCGCCGTCATCATCCAGAATCAGGTTATAGCGCGCGGGCGCGGCGCCCATACTGTACAGGCTGATGAAAAGATACCCGTCCCCCGTCTCCCCCGGCCAGCGCTCCACGCCGACAGCCGGCAGATCAGCCGGCGCGGTCTGGTAATTACGCGTCGGAATCGGCGTCGGCACCGGCGTCACCGACTCGGCCGCGCCCCTCGCCTCCGCACCCGCAGCGCGCAGCATACCGCCCATCCCTACCACAGTTATCCAAAGCAGCGCAGCGACGCGCATCATTCGAACCATAGCTACCTCAACCAATTGTTACCCCCCTGCATTATATCACCCATATCCACGCGGCAGGATGCCGCGGCTGCATCTCTGCCCGCGCACTCCCTCACTTAGTTGCCATTTCCCCGTCTGCTGTTTCCGTTTCCGTTCTCTAATTTCTGGTCCCCACCGGCCGTTGTCCGTATGTTATACTGTCCTTACGCATTCGGTCAGGCGGTTCGCGCGCCGGCGCATGGGCCTGGGGCCAACCGCCGCGGTTGTCTGGACCACCTGTCACGCGCAGAGGTCCAAAGGGAGCAAAACCATGAGCTTTGTAAAGAGTGCCGCAGAGTTGTCGGCCGTATACGGACGCAGCTACCAGTTCTACGACGCCGAAATGGTCACCGTCTACTGGCTGACCAGGCCTGAGATCGTCAAGCGCCTACTGCCCCCACCGCTGCAGCCGGCCGGCGAGCCCTTAGCCTACGCCTTCCTCGCCGACTACCCGCGCACCAACTTCGGACCACCCTACCGCGAAGGGGCCCTCTTCTTGAAAGCGCAGTACGAAGGCGAGGTTGGCGGTTACTGCCTGGCCATGCCCGTCACCGGCGATCTGGCCATGGCCGGCGGCCGCGAAATCTTCGGCTATCCCAAGAAGATGGCCGACATCGATTTCAGCAAAGAAGATTACCGCATCAGCGGGTCATTGAAGCGACACGGACAGCGCTTCTTCAAGCTGCGCGCTGATCTGGCCGCGGCGCCCAATGACGACGCATTTCTGGCCTATTTCAGCGGAAATGCCGCTGCTCAGGCGGACGGCGCCATCCGTGTCGCCTCCTACCTGTTCAAGCATTTCATGGCCCCGGACAGCAGCGGTTTTGACTATCCGCCGCGGCTGATCCGGCAGGAGACGCTGCTGCAGCCGCACACAACCGCATTTGGCTGGGCGGAAATCAACCTGCCGCCCTCCGGCTGCGATCCCTGGTACGAGGTGGAAGTAGTCACCATGCTGGGCGCAGTTTATACGATCGGCAGAAACGAGATGCTGCCCGGTCAAGTCCTGGCGGAAGTGGATGAAGCGTCCTTCGCGCCGTATGCGTTTCTCAAGTGGGATAACTAAGACCTCGCAGGTCTCGCGCCGCGCAGCCGCCTGGCGCGCCGGCTCTCGCCGCGGACCTGCCAGGATAAGGTTGAGAGAAAAACCTCGCAGGTCTGGCGGGGCGCAGCCGCCTGACGCGCCGGCTCTCGCCGCGGACCTGCGAGATTAAGAATTCTGTCCTACCTGACCACAGTCGTTGCCGTAGCGATATCTTCATCCCCATCAGCATCGGCGATAGTAGCCGCCCAGTAGATAGTGCCCCTGGACGTCGTCTTGTAGCTTGGGAACGAGAACGTCGTGGCGCCGCCGCCGAGGGCGTCCTCCACAGTCAGGCTCCTGTTGTACACCTCATTTCCGTTCAGCGTGCCCACGACGGTAGCCTCCGCCTGGCCGTCGATCTCGCCTGCGTTCTCAACGGCAAGGGTGATAGAGACCCGTCTGCGCAGCCGGACGGATGAGGTCACCGTCAGCGCGTTGATGTCCAGGTCCAGCACCGGTTCTTCACCGCCGCCGCCACCGCCGCCGCCGCCACCTCCGCCGCCGGCGCCGCCGCCGACTTCCCAGGTGTTGTCGGGATCCTCAGAGAGATAGTCGTCGATCCACCAGACGCGGCGCGCCATGGCATCGGATTCGCCCGTGTCATGCGCCACCTGCGACCAGGCGCCATACAAGAACTGGCCGCCCGGGTTGGCCGTCAGGCTGGATTCGCTGGCCTCCAGGCCGGGCGTGCCCTGGTCAAGCTGGTCAAACTCATTGCAGAAACCGGAGTCGAGCAGTACTTCAGGTAGATCAGCTTCGTCTCCGTCATCCAGATGCTCCTCAGACGGGTAGCAGATCGTGCCTATGTCTGGCGCAGCGCCGATTTCATCCTCTTCAGCCCAGACCTGGTAATGGTCGCCAAACTTCACGGCGCGGCTGTAATAGAGATTGAGCGGTTCCGGCTCGCCTTCGGCGGTGGTCGTGTTGTCGCCAGTCTCGTAGGCGATGAAGTAACGGGATGGATCCCGCGCATCTTCTTCTGCCAACACATAGCCGGTCCCAAACGGGTCGGCGGTGATGCTGATCCCCTGCGGAGCGCCCGAAATAGCGTAACGCGGATCGAGCGTCGTGATACGCATCGACTTAAGCTGGGTCACATTGCGCGCCTGCTCGCCTCCCCCGGCCGGGTAGCTGTTGCACACCCGCGGCTCAACTACATCACTGTCGCTGCCCGATTCCTCAGACCGGAAGGTTTCGCAGGTGACATTGCCCTCCCCGTTGTAGGTGACGCCGTCCCAGGTCAAGAACGCCGCCGGCAGATTCGTCCATGTCTCGCCGCCGGTAAAGGAGCGGCGAATGAAGAGCTCGTAACGGTCGTGGCCCACCGTGTTTAGGCGCCAGTTTGGCGACCAGGCGTAGAGCATCATCACGAAGTCGCCGTCGAGGAAACCACGGTGCCCCTTGGCCACGTCCAGGGGGTTGTACCAGGATTGGTCAGACAATGTGCTTTCCCCTTCCCTGTTATCGACATCACATGTGGGCGGCACTTCGAAATCTTCAGAGCTGTCCACAACGCTGGGGTCAGCCGGGCACTGGTGCCAGGATAAGACCTTGGTGGTGTTGCTGTCCGCTTCCCCATCGCCGTCCTCGTCAATTCCCTGCAGGATCGGGTTGGTTTCAGTGGTCGCAAACGGTGTGTCACCCTCAATGATTTCAGGGCAGGGTACCTCACCGCCATCCACCGAATCTGTGCAGGTATCCGGGATCGTGGCCGACAGGTTTATCGGTGTATCGAGGCAGATACCTTCAGGGTAGAATGGATTCGAGCCATCGGCGTAGGCCTTTTGCGCGCACTCCATATACCGGAAGGCATATGGGTTGCCGTGCGCTGCAACTGTCCAATGCCCATCGTCGGGCAGGACAATCCGCCGCACCATGACGTCAGCAGGGCCGCCCTGTTTCATAATGCCCTGCTTCCAGGCTGGCAGCGCGACCAGGCCGCTTGCTGACGACGACGTGTCTGCATGAACCTTGTAGATATCCTGGGCCAGCAGGCTGCCGCGGCGGGAGATCTCGGTGTTGTATAGATCGTAGTTGTAGTCGCCGAAATCCCACATATCTGCGGTGTTGCGTACCGGGTAGAATATGCCGAAATCCCAGGCCACCTCCGGCTGGTTGAGAATGTTGCCATGGCTGGTCAGATTAGCCGGCAGACTGTCCTGGCTGTTGCCGCCCACATCATCCAGAAGCGACATACTGAACGTGTGGTACCAGATATTCTTACCCTCATCAAAGGCGGTGCAGTTCTCATTGGGTATCGGTTTACCCCCATCCGGATTCTCAAACTCTACCGGACAAGATACCGCATTCTCAACATCAGCCATCGGATCTTCGAAACCGAAGGCGCCAAGGCCTTTGGATTCCTCGGCCACGAAGACGACGAATGCGCTGTCGATTTCTGCCAGGCCGGGCACAGCCACATCACCGGCGGTGTTGTAGCCGTATAGGCCGAGACGCGGGCGCGTCGTAGCGGTGTTGCCGACCAGCGGCAGGCCGTCCTCGGTCACGCAGATTTCGGTTTCCTCACTCGTCTCCTCGTCCAGGATCACGGCCGTGTTCGCACACATATCCTTCAATCCGTAGGCGGTCGCCGGCACGAGGTGCGGGTAGGTCGCCCGGACTGCCGCGCCGATGCAGTAAGGCTTGATCTTGTCCAGATCTTCGTCCGTATCAACGTCAATCTTGCACTTGGCGTTGTCGGTCACACGCATCGGCATGGCGAAAGGCACGAATGGTTTTGGCATCTGCGTGACGTCGGTATCCTGTGCCTCGATCTCATATTGGGCAAAACTCATGGGCACATCCCCGGCCTCTTCTGCCGGGTCCTGGACCACATCGAAATCTTCCCAGTCGATATAGGAATACCAGACATCTGTCTCGTGATTGGCAATGGCGCCGCTCCAACCCTCGCCGGGTCCTTCCCCCTGGCCGGGGCGCAGCCCGTCGGGATCTTCCTGCCAGGTAATGGCGCAGCCGGCGCCGGCCACGCACTTCGTCTCGATACGGTTGACGTCACGCACGCCCGAGGTCAGGCGCTCACTATTGAACCAGCGGATGTAACTCGCCTCGATGACATCCTCAGTCCGCGGATCGTCCCCTTCCACTTCGGAAGTCGCCGGATCGTCGCTGACCAGGATGCCGCGCGCCGTCCATAGACAGGTATAAGGCACTTCGCCGACTTCATGATTGACCTCGAACTTGTCTTCGGCGTAATCAACCGACCCTTGATGGCCGGCGACGCCGTACATATCCAGCAGGTAGAGGTCGTCCGGCGAAGGCGTCTCCAGATCGATTTCCAGATGTGCGGCGATGGCTGTACGCCGGGCGATTTGCTCGGCAGACGCCTCCTCATTGTCCAGCGCGTAATTCGGTTGGCCGCCGCCGCAGTAGCGGCTGGGCCAGGCCACAAGAACGCGTTTGCCGGCGATGGCGTGGAAAATGTTGACCACGTCGCCGGGGTAATATTTCTTCTTGATATCCCTGTAAAGCGGTATGTCCCGCCGCTTGACCGTTGAGGAAGAGACATCGGCCGTTTGCGACAGATTCGTCTTCTTCCAGGTCACGCCGTCATCGAGGCTGATCGCCCCGTAGGCGTCACGCCGGCCGTGTCCGGTAAAACCGGTGCCCTCCACTTCCTCGAAAGGCCCGTACAGATAAACGCTGATCAGCGGTTTGGCATGCGTACGTACCTCCACCAGAGCATCAGGATTGGGGCTGTCGGGATCATAGTCGACATTGAAATATTCGAGCCCGCCGGCGTCCGTCTCCATCAGGACCGTGCCGTCCGATGATTGGGCAGGCACATAGAACTGCATCATGCCGATGAAGGCATGCTCAGCTTCGTCGATATAGCCCGCCACCGACGGATTGGCCGTGTGCGAAACCCGCTTGCGAACAAGATAGCCGTCATCAGCGAAAACGGCCGTTATCGTCACCAATACAACAATCAAAACAAACAGGAACAGAAACAGTCTGCGCTTCATTTTGCCATCTCCTTTTCTGATGCTGCGTCTGTCACACGCGACAGGACAGTCTGAGAATCGACAATACAAAGGACATAGGTACGCACCTCCCACCTAGCATGACTGCCGCGGCCTGCGGCCATTCACGCCCCAAACTGACGTCAAGCATATTTTCTTTTCATCGCCGGCTGCCGCCGGCGCGCCCATCTGACACAGCCGGAACTACACAACCAATATTAGAATGCGTATCACTTTTGTGGTTGGTCCTCCTGCGCTCCACCAGAACAAACGATCTGCAGACGGTCGCAGTCTACAAACCCACTGATCCTGATTAACAGTCTAGCAGGCAGGTGTTCCAAATCTGTCACAAAATGAGGCGCTGATGTTCCAAAGTCACATCCGGATCGCGCGTCGCCGGTCTCGCGCAAGATGGCCGCCGCCCCCGAGATTCATTTCCATGAGTTGTGAGGCTTTGCGCGCCGCATTGACCCATGGCCACGCTTTCCAGTACACTCCTGTCAAGATGACCGAAACTATAGAATTCACCATCCAGGGGATGGACTGCGCCAACTGCGCCAAATCAATCGAGAGTGCTGTTGCCAGGATGGACGGCGTCGAGCAGTGCGATCTCAACTTCACACTGGAACGGCTGCGCGTCAGCGGCACGGCCGATCCGGCGCAGATAACGTCCGTGGTCACAGATCTAGGCTACACGATCAATGATGCCGGGCAGGAAACGGAGCCAACGGTCGAAGCACCGGGCAGCTTCTGGGCCTATATGTGGTCGCGCCGGCAGACACGGCTGCTGCTGCTGGCCGCGCTGCTCACCCTGCCAGGCATCCTGCTCACCGAGATCATGGGCATGGATCTTCTGTGGGTCAATGCCCTCTCCATCGCCGCCCTGCTGCTCGCCGGCTGGCCCATCGCGCGCAGCGCCTGGAACGCCCTGCGCTACAGCCATGAAATCAATATCAACGTCCTCATGACAATTGCCGCCATCGGCGCATTGTTCATCGGCGCCACCGTCGAAGCGGCGATGGTCATCGTACTCTTCGCCATCGGCGAGGCGCTGGAAGGGTATACCACTGGCCGCGCCCGCTACGCCATCCGCAGCTTGATCCAGATCGCACCGGCCACGGCCGCGCGCATGGCCGTTCAGCCGGACACGTCCCAACCCGTACTGCAGGAAGTGCCCGTCGCCGCGCTGGCGATCGGCGACCTGATCCTGGTGCGGCCCGGCGAACGCATACCCATGGACGGCCGTGTTCATGCCGGCATCTCAGCCGTCAACCAGGCGCCAATCACCGGCGAGAGCCGCCTCATTGAAAAGGAAGCGGGCTGCGAGGTGTTCGCGGGCAGTGTCAACGGCGAAGGCGCGCTGGAGATCGATGTCACACGCCTTGCCGCCGACAACACGATCAGCCGCATGATCGCCCTCGTCGAAGAGGCACAGGAACGGCGCGCACCGGCGCAGCGCTTCGTCGACCAGTTCGCCCACTATTACACGCCCGCCGTCGTCGCTCTGGCTGTCGGCGTCGCCCTCATCCCACCGCTGCTCTTCGGGCAGCCGTTCTGGAATCCCGATGCGGAAACGACCGGCTGGCTCTATCGCGGCCTGGCGCTGCTGGTCGTCGCCTGTCCCTGTGCGCTGGTGATCAGCACGCCGGTGAGCATCATCAGCGCGATCAGCAACGCCGCGCGGCACGGCATTCTGGTCAAAGGGGGCGTCACCCTGGAAACGTTGAGCAAGGTACGCACGATCGCCTTTGACAAAACCGGAACCCTGACTGCGGGCAAACCGGCTGTCGTTGCCATTCGCACGCCGAACTGTGAGGTAGGCGCCGCATCCGGCTGGCACGCATGCAGCGACTGCGCCGATCTCCTGCTTCTGGCCGGCGCAGTAGAGAGCCGCAGCGAGCATCCACTGGCCCGTGCCGTGCTCGCCGCCGCTGAAGAAGCGGGGCTGAACGGCCGTTATCCCGCCGCCAAGAACGTCTCCGCGCTCACCGGCCGCGGGGTACGCGGCATCGTCGACGGCAGCGAAGTGATCATCGGCAGCCATCGCTGGTTCGACGCCAATATTGAGCACCCGCCGGCGCAGTGCGCGCTCGCCGCCGCTGATGAAGCGCAAGGCCACACACCGCTGCTGATGGCCGTGGACGGCGTTTACAGAGGCACGATCAGCGCTGCCGACACGCCGCGCCTGAACGGCCGCCAGGTGATCAGCCAGCTGAGAACCTTGGGCATGCAGACGATTGTCATGCTCACCGGAGACGGCCGTGCGGCGGCTAAAAAAGTTGGCGCGCTTTGCGGCGTCGATGATCTGCGTTATGACCTACTGCCCGGCGACAAAGTAGCCGTCATCGAGGAGCTGCAGGCAGCAGACAGCCCGGTGGCGATGGTCGGCGATGGCATCAACGACGCGCCCGCGCTGGCCGCCGCCGATGTCGGGATCGCCGTCGGCGGCGCCGGCAAACCCTCTACGGCGATGGAAACGGCCGATATCACCTTGATGGACGATGAGATCAGCCGCCTGCCCTTCGCCGTCAGCCTCAGCCAGGCCACCATGCGCACCATCCGCGTCAATGTCGCCGTCAGCATCGGGATCAAGCTCGTCTTCCTCTTCCTCGTCCTGGGCGGTGTGGGCACGATGTGGATGGCCGTCCTGGCCGATATGGGCACCTCGGTGCTGGTCACGCTCAACGGCATGCGGCTGCTGAACAAGGAGCCGTTAGAGTAATTCAGCGGCGCCGAACCAAGGATATTCGGGCATGCTAATGCTTGATAGCAGCGAGTGAATTCATTGATCGTTGTCCAGCGACAGAAGACCGAATCTTCCCGGCACAGCCGGGAGCACACATCCAATCCCAGAATACGTATCACTTTTGCAGCCCGCAAACGCAAAGAGAGGGCCGGCCTGGCGGCGCGACCCTCCATGCTGATGCGTTGGATGAACGCCCAGCCTGCCCGGGATTATGCCCGGGCAGGTGTGACAACTTCGCTGCACATGAAGCTAATTTTTCGGACCTTGACCCAAGACCCAGGCATCCGTCTCTGAGATATAGTCATCAAGCCACCAGACACGGCGAGCCATGGCGTTGGACTCGCCATCCTCATGATCCAACTGTGACCAGGCGGCGTAGAGGAACTGTCCGCCGGGGTTAGCCGCCAGACTGGACTCACTGGCCTCCAGTCCCGGTGTGCCCTGGTCGAGCTGGTCGAACTCATTACAGAAGCCCGAATCGATGTGCTCTTCGGGCACATCGTTGTCGTGCGGATCTGACGGGTAGCAAACACTCAGGTCGTCTTCTTCGGCCCACACCTGGTAGTTGTCGCCGAAGTTCACGGCCCGGCTGTAGAAGAGATCGAGCGGCTCCGGTTCGCCTTCCGCGGTCGTCGTATTGTCGCCAGTCTCATAGGCGATAAAGAATCGCGACCCATCCCGCGTATCCTCGTCGGTTAGCTGATAGCCGGAGTCAAACGGATCGGCCGTGATGCTGACCCCTTGTGGAGAGCCCGAAATGGCGTATCGAGGGTCAAGCGTGGTCGTTTTCATGGACTTGAGCTGGGTCACATTGCGCGCCTGTTCTGCTGCGCCTGCTCTGTAGCTGTAGCACACGCGCGGTTCAATCAGGTCGCCTGAGGCCTGCTTATCAGCACTGCGGTACGTCTCACAGGAAACCGTACCTTGCCCGCTGTATTTTTCCTTGTCCCAGGTCCGAAAACGTCTCGGCAAAGTCCCCCAGCTCTGAGCGCCGTCGAAAGATCGCCGGATGTAGAGCTCGTAGCGGTCGTTGCCCTTGGCATTAAGGCGCCAGTTGGGCGACCACGCATAAAGCATCATGACAAAGTCGCCGTCAAGGAATCCACGGTGGCCCTTGGACACATCCAGCGGGTTGTACCAGGATTGATCGGCCAGCGTGCTGTCTCCCTTCCGCTCATCGTTGTCGCACGTGGGCGGCAGATCGAAACCTTCGGTGCTGCTCTCAACACTGTAGCCTGACGGACACTGGTGCCAGGACAGGACCTTGGTTGTGTTGCCTTCTCCCTGAACCTCTCCCTGCAGGATCGGGCTGGTATCGCCAACGCCGAAGGTGCTCCCATCGTCGATGACCTGCGGGCAGGCAACTACTGCACCCGTATTCGAATCGAGGCAGCTGTCCGGGACGGTAGCCGAGAGGTTAATTGCCGAATCAAGGCAAACGCCTTCCGGATAGTAGGGGTTCGATCCATCCTTGTATGCCCACTTGTCGCAGTCCATATTGCGGAAGGCATAGGGATTGCCCTTGCGGGCCTTCCACCCTTTGGGAATGATAATGCGCCGCACCATTACATCAGCAGGTCCGCCCTGGTTCATGGCGCCCTGCTTCCAGGCCGGCAGAGCAATCAGGCCGCCCTTCGCTTTCGAGGTAGACCTGTGAACTTTGTAGATATCCTGGGTCAGCAAGCTGCCCCGCCGGGCTATCTCGGTGTTGAATATGTCATAGTTGAACTCGCCAAAATCCCACATACCTGCGGTGCTGCGCGCCGGGAAAAACTCACCTTCTTCCCATGACACTTCAGGCTGGTTGAGCATGTTGCCATGGCTGGTCAGGTTGCGAAGCAGGCCGTCAAGCTCATGCTTGGCAAGCTTGTCGTCCAGGGCCATGCTGAAGCTGTGGTACCAGATATTCTTGCCCTCATCGAAAGCGGTGCAGTCATCATTGGGGGGCGGCTTTCCTCCCCCTGGTTCCTCCTCTGATTTCGGATCACAGGGGGCGGCATTGGGGTCATAGTCATCCGTGAAACCGAACGCGCCCAGGCCCTTGTCTTCTTCGGCGACCACCACGACGAAGGCGCTGTCGATGACCGCATTTTTCACCTTGCCCCTGGAGTCATAGCCATGAAGGCTGAGGCGCGGGCGGGTCGAAGCGGTGTTGCCGACCAGAGGCATGCCATCCTCGGACACACAGACATCGGCCGGGGTGCCATCCTTGCCGGTCGGGATCTGGATAACGTCTGCGCACATATCCTTCAAACCGTAGTCCATCGGGACCAGCACATCGGGGAAATTGTCATTGATCGCTGATCCGTTGCAGTATGGCTGTGGTTTTTCTACGTTGCATTTTGCATTGTCGGTCATACGCATTGGCATGGCAAAGGGTACAAAAGGCTTTGGCTTCTGGGTGACATCGCCGGCGGACGCAGCCGTGTAATCTGCAAACGCCATGGGTGTAGCACCCGACTCGTCCGTGGGATCCTGGACAACATCGAATGCTGACCAGGGGAGATAGGAATACCAGATGTCGGTCTTACTGTTGGCGATGGCGCCGCTCCAACCTTCTCCGGGGCCTTCACCCTGGCCGGGACGCAGGCCGTCGGGATCTTCCTGCCAGGTGATGGCGCAGCCGGCGCCTTCCACACATTTGGTCTCGATGCGGTTCGCGTCGCGCCTACCGGAGGTCAGACGTTCGGCCTTGAACCAGCGCATGTAGGTTTCCTCTATTACGCCATCGGTCCGCGGATCATCACCGTCGACCAGGACACCGCGTGCGGTCCAAAGGCAGCTGTAGGGTACTTCGCCGACCTCATGGTTCTGTTCGAATTTGTCCTCGGCGTAGTCTACCGAACCCTGCTGGCCGCCGACGCCGTACATATCGACCAGGTAAAGGTCATCCGGCGAAGCCTTATCCAGGTTGATGCCCAGATAGTCAGCGATGGCCGCGCGGCGAGCTTCCTGTTCCGGTGTCGGCTCCTCATTGTCAAGCGAGTAGTTTGGCTGTCCTTGTGAACAAAAACGGCTTGGCCATGCAACCAGCACTTTGTTGCCGGCGATGGCGTGGAAGATATTGACGACGTCGCCGGGGTAGGCGTACTGCGTGTCGGCAAACAGCGGAATATCGCTGCGCGTGACCGTGCAGCCGCCGCGGCCGCCGGTCTCCTTACAGGAGGTCATTCCGGCCGACTCTGATAGGTTCGTCTTTTTCCAGGTATTGCCATCGTCCAGGCTCACCGCGCCATAAGCATCGCGACGGCCGTGGCCGACAAATCCAACATCATCGACGCCTTCGGACGGGCCATAAATGTAGACGCCGATCAGCGGCTTCGCGTGTTCGCGCGTTTCCTCCAGAACTTCGTCAACGTTGAAGTATTCGATGGGCTCCACAACACCATCAGACGCCTGTGATGGCACGTAGAACTTCATCATACCGATGAAGGCGTGCTCAGCTTCGTCTTCATATCCCTGAACTGACGGGGTCGCCGAGTGCGACATTCTCTTGCGGACTATCTTGCCGTCATCAGCGAGAACGACGGTGATGGCGACCATGGCCGCCAATAAAGCGATGAAAAATACCAATACTTTGCGTTTCATTTTGATGCTCCCTGACTCAAACTGGCTTGTTCCATTAACCAACCTCCTGCTGTTACCCTTGGTGGTTACCTCCTTTCGAACTGCCTGCGCGGAATCAAGCAATGCGACCGCTCCTAGGAATACTGCATGGCTGACGATATATTCATAATATACTCATCTAACTTCAGTGTAATGTATTTCCATTACAATCTCAATAGGATAACTACCAGCTGCCATAGTTTTTTCCTATCGATCACGAAAAGCTCAGCCTATGGGTAACGCGGCCTATTTACTTTTCGCTGATAAGTCAGCTGCCAATTTGGCGATCGCTTCCGCGGTACGCGGACCCGGCAGCTTCGCAATGTGTTGAGCTAGCCTGCGCCACTTGCCGCACAGCCGGCGAGCCGCGCTCAAAGACCATCAAGAGAGGCAGCATGACTATCCGTTCTTAGTTTTCTATCGTTTATGAAAACAAGCGAGGACTCGACTCTCCCCACCGCGTCGATTGTCCCCTACCGGCCAGCCGGCTTTCTGCTTGACGAGCTGGACCGCGAGCTGCTGCTCTTCAACCCTGGTGCTGGCACTCTCCTCGATTCGAAGTGCTCAGCCGACAAAAAAAGAAACCGCCCAAACAATGGACGGTTGAATCTACAGAACTCTCGCTGCCAGGGGTGCTGGGTCTACTCTGTTTCGCCAGGCGCCTCTCCGGCCGTGTCCCTGCGCAGCGCCTTCAGTGAAACGACGCCCAACCCCGCGGCTGCAGCAGTGGCCGCGGCCGTCTTGACCCCATCACCCGGGTCTTTAATGACGAAATCGGAAAGGGTCACGGCCGCCGGAACGGCGGTCGTCAATTCCGGGGGGCTGCTGCGGTTCTCCGGCTCCATCAGACTCCAATTTAGAACAACTGCCTCAGCAGCAGCAGCGTCCGTCGCGAAACCGTCTTCGGGTAGATTGAAGTAAAACTCACCACTGCCGTTCACGGTCCCGACGAACCCTGCCGGATTACCGGGCCCATCATCACCATTTGGCACCACCGCGCAGGCGAGCGAAAGCACCTCGACATTCAACGGCGTAACACTTCCGTTGGCGCCGCTGCTCAAATGCACTCTGTCGTAAATCAACTGTCCATCAACGATATTGGCGAATAGGAAGGCATACTCGGTGAGATAATCCCCGATTTCGTTATACTCGAAAGAGACCCGGTATTGGGATGTATTGGGATCGACGAGCTCAGCCTGCGAAGACAAGATGGTCAGCGGGAAATCATCCTCATTACAGGTGCCTGGATACACCGGCGGCGCAACGCCCGGGCTCGCCTTCGCCGAAGGCGTGATCCACTTGACCGGCAGCATTCGCTCAACACCCACCACCACACCGGCCGCTGCCAGCATCTTCATAAGCGTTCGGCGCGAAACGGTAACCTGCTGACTTCCAGTTTCTCGCCGCCCCACCACTTTCTCGTTCATGTCTGACCCTCCCTGATCGTGACCATCATACCATAAATCAGCCCCCATTTGAAGCAAGTCGCCGCGGCCCCACGCTCTACTTGAAGTCGCCCTTTTTGCGGCGCGGCAGGTGCAGGCCATCACTTGACCATTCCATGGACAGCCGGAAGCAATCTCATTCGCGGTTCGCGAAGAACCAACGTCCTTGAGCAGCTTTCCTCGCTTCCCGCGCGGTCAGCCATTCGACGCTGGAAACGGCCGTCCCCCGAGATGAGCGCCCAGACGCTGCATATCAAGACCAAACCAATCGGTCAACTCGGCGAGTGCGGCGGTGTAGCGCACGCCGCGATACCGATCCGCGGCCTGCGGCCACTGCCGCGCCTCCACCCCGCCGCCGCTGGACAGTGTGAGCGACAGGTCCGGCATGTCCAGCAGCACCACGCGTCCCGCTTTCGTCGCTGCCGGCAGCAGGGCCGTCTCCTCCCGCGGCGCGACCCGTGATCTGAGCAGGACGCCGCCGCCCGGAATCCAGATCAACGCCCGCATAAGCAAACAGCCGTCGGCGCCCCAACGCTGCATGGCGGCCACTTGCAGTTCGAGACGCAGCGGCGCGAACAGCTGATCATCCGGCCAGCGGGCGACACTATCTCCCCGCGCCTTCGTCTGCGCCATTTCATAGAGCGCAGCCAACGGCCGTTCCTCAACAGGCGGTCGAAAATAGCGAATTGACGGGTCGGCGATCTCGGATAACCAGGCCGCCAACCCGTCATCCGGCCCATCGCCAATAATGATCAATTCACGAGGTGTGTAGCTTTGCTTTTGAAAGCAGTGAACGGCCAACTGTGCCTGCAGCAGGCCGCTGCGGGGAACCATCAGGCAGGAAACGAAGGGCAGTGCTTGCGCCCCGGCAGAGGCTCGCAGCAGCTGTTCGCGCGTCGTTTCCGCCGGCTCCGCCTGCGGCCGTCCATCCTGCAGCACCTGAACGACCACCCCCTTTTCGCTGACCAGCGGTTCCATCAGCCAGCTGCCATACCAATGATGAATCACATACGCATCCCGGCGAATCATCGCTTTCGTTCCCGCCGGCAGCTCCTCCCACGCTTCATCCACGGAGATCGGCAGGAGACGCTGGTACGCTTCAAGCGTCATCGTCTGCTGCGCATCAAAACTCTCATAAGCGCGCGTGAGCAGAAAGGGCCCCGCCGCATCCATCGGTTCCGCCGCATCTCGCCAGACCAGCAGCAAATCAATCACGTGCCGCCAGAAGGGATGCCCTGGCACCGAAGCAGCGACCGCATTGGAAAGCACCTGCTTGAAGCCGGCCGCTTTCGCCTCATCCTTCAAGTTGCCCGGAGGTTCTGGGGCGATCACCAACTGCCGGTTCTTCAGAAGCGGGTCGAGCGGGCGCAGCGCCTCGCAGTCAAGATCGACATAGACGCCGCCAAAATGAAACAGCAAAAAGTAGATTTCAGCATCCACACGCTTGATGGTCGAATCATAGCCGTCATAGACGGACAGAAACCAGGGATAATGCTCAGCAATCAGCGCGCGGCATTCATCGTGCGTCCACAGCCGAAACTCCCAAGCGGGATGGTGCGTGCGCCAGCTCTTGTACCAGCTGTGGAACTGCTCGGGAATTTCGGCGTCATTCCAGGTATGGTGAATGATGCGTGGGATTTCTTGCGTGCTGCTGTCCGGCCCGCGCAGCTCCCCAGCTGCGCCGGCAGCGGCCTGCCGCGCCGATCCGCCTCTGTCCGCCGGCTGCCGGTCAAGCAGATGCTCGATACGATCAGCGGCTGCAGAAAGACCGTCTTCAGCGAGAAGCTGGCGGCCAATCAGCCGCGCGTGCAGCCGCGTGCGCTGAGACAGGACCGCTTCAATCGCCGCGGAGATATCCTCTGCTGCAGCTTCGTGAGGATTCAGCGAAACGCCCGCGCCTAAATGCACAACGCGATGCGCATTGTAAAACTGGTCGTTGCCGAACGGCTCGATGACCAGCGGGCAGAACTGCCGTAGAGCGCGCGCAGTTGACCCGATGCCGCCATGCTGGATCGAAGCCGCCGCGCGGGCAAAGAGCCAATCGTGCGGCGCATAATCGATGAAGCAAACATTCTCTCTATTGCTGCCCGGCGGCAGATCCCGCTCGTCAAAGTCAGCCCAACCTCGCTGTACAACCATCGGCATATCGAGCTGTGCGGCGGCAAGAACATGCTTGCGCAGTATCTCGCCCGGATTTTCCAGCGGCTGGCTGCTGAAAGCGAGAACCAGCGGCCGCCGTTCACAGATTGCTTGCAGCTGTGGCGACGGCTGCCAGGTCGACCAGGCGGGGTCTTCCCAAAACCAATAACCGGTCTGGACAAGCTCGGCATGGGGCCGCAGTTGTTCAAGATCGGGCGTCGAAAAAGCAGGGCTGCTGCCCAGGATTACCTGCGGTGCCCACAGGCAGCCCCGGTAATAGCCGGGAAGCAGTTGGTCGCTGCCCGCCGTGCGCAGCGCATGATCCAACAGCGGCCGTTTGTCGTTGTAATAGCGGCGCCGCAGGTCCGCCTGCTGTTCGCGAACGGCCGTATGGGTTGACTGCACAAAAGCGGATGGATTGACGGAAAGGGTGACCCAGGGCACGCCGCTGATCAGGTGAGCCGGCAGACCATGCACACGGATCGCCGTCGCCAGCAGCAGATCGGCACCCCCGGCATACCCGGCAAGTTCCTGCACCTGGCGCGTAAAGAAGTCGAGCGGACGCGCCTTGACCTTCAGGCTGCTGCGCTGCCGGTCGACGGAGCTCTGCCAATGATCCCACGCCCAGGCATTCTCCCGCGCTTCCCGCGGCCCGCGTTCCACATCGCTCAGCGCCACCGCCTCGATCCCGGCTCGCTCCGCGTAAGCGTGCATCGCCTGGTTGATCACCATCAGAACATCATGCCCCCGCCCCTGCAGCCTCTGTGCCAGCGCCAGATAAGGCAGATGATCACCCATCGTTCCTGAAGTGAAGATAACCAGCCGCGCCATACCGGCTATTGTAACCTATTGGGCCCCCGGCGGCGTCCCGCCGTCCGCTGTATTCGCCGCGCGGCATCCATTCCTCGTTGCGAGTTTCCCGACTTGCGCTGTTGAACAAGCGCGGCTGGTACGGTACTATATCCCGACACAGAAATTCGCTTTCTTCAACGACCAGGTCATAACGGGAGGTACGATGCTGGACCAAATTCTAGAAATGATGGCCCAAAGCCAATCAGGTGCGAGCGGGCAGGCAGCGCCCGAAGGTCAGGACCCTCTGGGCAGCCTGATCCAGGGCTTCCTCGGCGGCGGGTCGCAGGACGCCGGCGACATGGGCAGCATGGGCGGCCTGCTTGAATCCCGAGCCATGCCGTTCGACAGCGGGCGGCAGCGGCAGCGCGGCCAGCGGCGCCATGATGGGCGGCCTGCTCGAATCCCTGCTCGGCGGCATGGGCGGCGCGGCGGGTGCTGCGGGCGGAAATCCGATGCTGGCCCCATTCACAGAAGCGCTGGCTGAAAAACTGGGCGTTTCGCAGCAGATGGCCTCGGTGATCATCAGCGCGGCCTTCATGCTGCTCATGAACACCGTGCAGAAAAGCAAGAGCCGCGGCGCTGAACAGCCCAGCCAGGCCGACCTCGATGAAATGATGGACGCCGATTATCTCGCCTCCAGCGGCATGAGCGCCAGAGTCGCGGAACAGACCGGCCTGGATGAAGAGGAAGCGACGCAGAGCTTGCAGGAAGCGCTGAAGATGCTCTCCGGCGAATTCGAGACGGCGCCGGAAGCTGACGAAGCGCAGGCCCCGTCAGCGCCGGCTGAACCAACGGAGTTGGACAGTCTGTTGGACTCCTGGGAAGTTGATTGACTCACCAACCATCACTGCAAAGAGGGAGAGCAGATTGTGGAAAAAGGACATCTTGATCGCAGCGTCGTAAAGCAGGTTCTACCGGCCGTGGTGCAGATCGTGGCCCTAGCACGCGGGCGGCGCGGCAACTACCAGCCGGTGTGGACCGGCTCCGGAACAGTAATTCACCCGCAGGGGGTGATCCTCACCAACTGCCACGTCGTCGACCCCCGCGCCATGGGCATGCCCGCGCCGCGCGCCGAGGTGCTGGGCATCGCCATTACCGAACGCTCAGACGAATCGCCCGCCCTCTCCTATATCGCTGAAACCGTGGCCAAGTCACCGAAGATGGATCTCGCCGTGCTGCGCATCACGATGGACGTGAACGGCAGGCGGGTTTCCGGATTGAAGCTGCCCTGGGTGGCCATTGGCGACTCCGACGAACTTGAACTGGGCGACATTGTCTCCATATTTGGCTACCCGGGCATCGGCGGGGAGACCGTTACCTTCACCAGCGGCAGCGTTTCCGGCTTCACGCGGCAGAAGGACGTGACCCCGGGCCGCGCCTGGATTAAGACGGACGCTACTATCGCCGGCGGCAACAGCGGCGGCACGGCCGTCGACCATCACGGCCATCTGGTCGGCATCCCCACGCAGGCCGCCGCCGGCACTGGCATCTCACCGGTGGACGCGCGGCCGGTGGTAGACACCAATCAAGACGGCCGTATTGATGAGCGCGATACACCAATGGCCGTCGGCGGCTTCATCAATGGACTGCGACCGGTCAACATGGCCCTGCCGCTGCTCAAGAAAGCGGGCATCCAGGTCCAATCCGTACCAAAACCTGCCGCGCAGGCCAAACCAAAACCTGCAGCCGGTACGCTGCCTTCCATCAAGAAGCCGAAAAAGAAGAAAGAAAAAAGCAAGGAGCCCAAATTCTCCGACCTGGTTTTCAGTGAAAAGGTGACCAATGATGGCCGCCCCATCAATCCGAGCAGCCAGTTGAGCGGCGGTCATTCACAGATCTTCGCCGGCTACAACTTCGAGGGCATGAAGGATGGCTTGCCTTGGCGCGTGGTCTGGGCATTGAATGGCGAAAAGATCTTGCAGGAAGATGAGACGTGGAGCGATGGTCCGGCCGGCCGCAAGGTCCTCTCGCTGGCCAAGAAAGGAGCGCTGCCGGAAGGGGAATATCACCTGGTTCTGGCGCTGGGAAGCCAAATAACGCTCGAAGGCGAAGTAACGGTGGGCAGCCCGCCGGATGACAGTGACACGGAAATCTCTGGGCAGGTCATTGACCGCGTCTCCAAGAAAGGGGTCGTTGGGGCGCTGGTCATCGCCTTGAAGCCCGGGGTCAGCACAGCCGATTTCGTCAAAAAGCAGGAGCGGGAGATGACGTTCACCTCCACCAAGACAGACAAACTCGGCCGTTTCACCTTCGCCAAGCAGCTGCCCAAGGGGCAGTCCTACGGGTTGGTCGTTGTCGCTCGTGGATACCGCGATATGACCGTTGACAGCGCACTGCGGGTCAGCGCCAGCGCGCCGGAGAAAGTGCAGATTTACCCGGTGCCCATGATCCCTGAATAGGAAAGCCAGCGGGAAAGAACATCATGGAAGCTAAGAAGATCCTCTTATTCGTTGGCGCCCTGCTTGCGCTGCTCTCGCTGGCCTGTGGGCAGGTTGTCGTACCGGTCGAACAACCTGGAAACGCGCCTGCGCAGCCCGCGCCCGCAGAGGCGGCCCCATCCCCGCTGGAAACATTGGCGCCGCTGCCGGGGAGCGGTGAAGAAGCTGACAGCGGACCGGATGCACCTGCCGGCGCAGGCGACCCTATCATGGCCAATGATATCGCCTGGACGCTGCTCGACGCGCTGTATCTGGGCGGCGTCCTGGAAAGCGACAGTGATGAAATTCCCGATCTCGTAGCAGAGGGCACGCTCCTGGGCGTCCGGTTCACCATTGACAACCAGGGCGCGGAACCACGTACCTACATCGGCCTGGAGCTCGCCGATAATTTGGGCCGGCGCTACAGCTACCTGGGCGACAGCCTCGATTTCATCATCGACGAGGAACGCTGCGAACTGGTCGACTTGGGGCCGGGTGACGTGGTCACCTGCACGGCCGTTTATGACATCCCCGACGGGACGAGCGGACTGCAGGCCGTCTTCACCGATCTGAGCCTGGTCAGCGGCGATGAAATCTTGCTGGACCTGGGACTCGACTAGCCCCATCCTCAGAAACTAAAAGCGGAGGGCCCCTTAAGCAGAGACCCTCCGCCACATCATCACAACAACAGCTCTACGAGTTGGCTAATTCACCTGCGCAGTGCCCGCAGCGTGACGCACCGACCGGAATCTCCATCATGCAGTAGGGGCACGGCTCGTGCGTTGGCGCCGGCGCCTCTTCAGCCGCTTGTTTCTTCAGCTTATTGAGCTGGCGCACAATGAGGAAGATCACCAGTGAAATGACCAGGAATGTAATCAACGCGTTGAGGAACAAGCCATAGTTGACCGTCACCGCGCCTGCCTCCTGAGCGGCCGCTAGTGAACTGTACGGCCCGGCCGGGTTACCCTGGGCCAGCGTCCAATATAGATTGTTGAAATCCACGCCGCCCAACAACAGACCCAACGGAGGCAGCAGGATATCGTTGACCAACGAACCGACAACAGCGGCCAGGGCAGCACCGATAATGATGCCAATCGCCATATCCATCACGCTGCCACCCAGGGCAAACTCCTTGAACTCTTTCCACATCTTGACAGTTCCTCTCCTGGCCCGTTAACGGACCTAATAAACGCTTCGCCAATGGCGCCGTAACCTTAACCGGGCGTGCCGCCCGCTGTCAATTTTTTTAGCCGGTATTTCGTCCTGCGCCGCACGCCCATTCCCTCTAGAAACCACGCCCCCTTTCGTTTATACTGTAAAAAAGGGAGGTCATACCATGGGTGATGAACAACAGGCGAAAAGCGCGCATGAACTGCTTATGGAGCAAATAGCCCTGGAGCAGGAGACGATCAAACTGGAAACGCTCAAGCAGGAGCAGAGCAAAGCGGCCAGCGAGGCGAAGCAGGCCGAACTGCAGGCGCAGGCGGAGAGCGAAAAACCAAAGGTGCCGGCGGATGAACTGCTGAAGAAAGAACAGGCGCTGGTCGCCCAGGCAGCGGCCGAGGCGCAAAAGGCGACCGCCAAAGCGGAGCAGCCGGATATTCCTACGGGAACCGCAAAACCCAAGGAAGGGGGCATCACCCTCGACGGCCAGGCCGGCTACTTTGCCTCGCTGGCCGCCTACCAGGCAGCGCGCTGCCTCGCCCGCGAAATCGCCAACGAGATCCTGCCGCGGCTGGCGGATGCGGACAGCGTCAAGATTCTGCTCACCGACGCCATGGATTTCAGCGGCAAAGATGTCCTGCTCCTGCAGCTGACCCAGCAGCTGGCAGCCTGGCAGGAGCGGCTGGATGCTCAGAACAAGAAGGTCGCCGCGCTGCTGCCCAAAGAGAAGAAGGTCGAGCCGGACGAAACCGCCAAATGGGAGCTGCAGGAGAATGAAACGGCCGTCGCCGGCATGAAATCGCTGGCCGGCCTAGAAGCCGCGCTGCCCGTGCTGCCGCTGCTCGGCGGCGTCCTGAGCGCGACGGCCGACATCATCGGCTACTTTCAGACTGATTACAGCATCATCGGCAAGAGTGTCGCCGTTGATGACCTCGCCGTACGGGCTAGCCTGGCCGGCGATCTGCGCGCCGGCAGCATTCAAGCCTACTTCCCCAGCTTTCACCGCGTCGCCAAGTCTCAGATCCTGGATGATTTCGCCACGGCGGCAGCCACGCGCGGCGAACTGCAAGAAAACCTCGACCTGCTGAACAGCCTGGTCATCGAACCGCTGAACGTGCAGGAAACCACCCTTGGCGCGGAATCAGCGGCGCTGCAGGCGCAGCTCAAGCTGGCCGAAAAATCGGGCAACGAAGCGCAGATCAAACGCATCAAAGAGGACCTGGCAAAAAAGCAGGCTGCCCTGCAGAAAGTGATCGCCAAAAAGGTCAAGCCGGAGCTCGTCTATGCGCGCGCCGTCGGCGCGGTCAACCTCTTTGACCAGTTCAACCAGCAGATCACCACCGTGGCGCCGGGCAGCAGCTACGCACCCCTCGCCCAGGCGGCGATACGCGGCTGGCTCGACGAGATCGGGATCACCCACCTGCTCTACGCCAAAGTCACCTCATCCGGCGGCGAAGTCGTCACCAGCAAGAACTTCTGGCGCCCGCCGAAAATGGGCTTCCTGGCCGGCAGTGTGGTGACCTATGTCCTGGCCGACAATGACGGCCAGGTCATTGCGGCCAATACCCTGACCCGCTCGGAATACATCAAGTTTGTCCTCGGCCAGGACGACCCGCCAACCTTTGGCGCCTGTTCAGATCTGGCAGGAGCTGCGTAGCAGCGCCGCCGGGCGAACGAGCGCAGGCGGCATCATTCTTCGCACAATCAGGCAGCGGATAAGGGCGTGATTTTCACCCCTGCTCTTGCTGCGCGCCCAGCTCACCCGCGAGGCAGGCCGCCGGTGAGTTCCTCGACAGACCAGGCAGCGCTCCCTTACACACACCCAGGATGATTATGCTACAATATTACCGGTACCACGTAAATTGCCGAGATAGCAGCTTGCCCGGCTGCAGCAGAGAATGAAGGAACAGCCTCATGAAACGAATCGAACTACAAGAACTTGTACGCGAGCGCCAGACAGGCTCCGTTGACCGGCGCCAGTTCATGCTGCGGGCCACGGCCGTTTTAGGCAGCGCCGCCGCGGCGACTACCCTGCTCGCCGCCTGCACACCTGCCGCCGGCCGCACGCCCCCGCCCGTCGTGGACAGCACCCAGCCGCCGCCCGAGCCCGGCCTCAGCGCCGCCGGCGACCTGGAAACCGGCATCGTCTCCTACGCCGGCCCCGACGGCGAAGAGCTCATGGGCTATCTCGCCCGCATCCCCGGCGCCGATCCCGGACCGGCCGTGATCGTCATCCAGGAGTGGTGGGGACTCAACGAGCACATCAAAGATATCACCCGCCGCTACGCCGAAGAAGGGTATGTCGCCCTGGCGCCCGACCTCTACCACGGTCAGGTCACCACCGAGCCTGACGAAGCGCGCAAACTGGCCATGGAACTGGGCATGGGTGACGCCGTCGGCGAAATACAGGCGGCGATGGCCTACCTGCGCGCCCAGGACTATACCAGCGACCAGATCGGGCTCACCGGCTTCTGCATGGGCGGCGGGCTCGTCCTGCAAACGGCCGTTGCCGACAGCAGCGTCGGCGCCGCCGTCCCCTTCTACGGTTCCCCGGTCAGCCCGGCGGAAGCAGAAAACATCACCGCCCCGCTGCTCAGCTTCCTGGGCACGCGCGACGGCATCTCCGCGCCCGCCTACGAGAGCATGCATGAAGCCGTCGAGGCCAACGGCATCCCCAATCATTTCCAACTATACGAAGGGGCGCAGCACGCCTTCTTCAACGACACCCGCGCCAGCTACGATCCCGAAGCCGCCGCCGATGCCTGGATGCGCGCCCTTACCTGGTTCGACGAATACCTCAGCCCTGCCGTCTAACTGCCGGCACCAAATCGCGACGTGTGCAGCGAACGCCGGCGCGTGATGCGTGGTGCGCTGTTCGTCATTTTCGAACGTCACCGCTCGCGGGCCAGATCCCGCTGCCAACCTGCAGCCTTGCAGCGCTGCAAATAAGGAAACCCATGAAACAACTACTGATCATCCTGACCTTCTTGCTGCCCACCACCTTTCTCGTAACGGCCGAATCAGGCGCCGCCGAGATCAGCCAACCAGCCGCCGCATCAGCCAAGATGTGCGCCGTGCCCTCGGCCGCCTATCCTGATGTCGATGCGGCATTGAGCGACAGCACCTGCGAAGAGATCGAGATCGCTGCTTCCAGCGAACCATACCCCGTATCCTATCACACGCTGACTACCAGCGTGATCGTGAACGGCGCCGGTCGCCAACAGACGGTGCTCAAGGTCATACCGCGCAGCACGCGGCTCGCCGTCATTCAAAATCAGATCCTCTTCAAGAACATGACCCTGCGCGACGGCGGCCAGCTGCCGCCTGCAGACGGCCTATCACCGCCGGGCGCCCTGTTCCGCGTCGACCCCGGCGGTCACCTGACGCTGGACAATGTCCTGGTAACCAACAACCGCAGCTCCTTCGATGGCGGCGCGATTGAGAGCAGCGGCGAGCTAACGATTCTGAACAGCGCCTTCACGAACAACTCGGCCGGCGGCTACATCGGGTCGACCAGCTACGCTGGCGGCGCAGTTAGCAACAAAGGCAGTATGACGGTCGCGAACAGCAGCTTCAGCGGCAACTTCATGTTCAATACAGGCAATAAAGGCGGGGCGATCGGCAGTTCAGGCGTGATGCTGATCGAGGACAGCAGTTTCGACGACAACAACGCGCATCACGGCGGGGCCATCTTCACCAACGGCCGTTCGACCATACGCCGCACAACATTGAGTGATAACAGCGCCCAAATTGGCAGCGCGATCGAGAGCCGGGGCAGGCTGGAACTATTCGACAGCGTGATTGAAAACAACAGCGCCTACGGCGAGTCCGGCCAATTCGGGACCCTCTTCGCGGACGGAGAGACGACCATTGTCGACAGTAAATTCACGGGCAACATCTCAGCCAACGGCGCCGCGATCACGAATGGCGATAGTAAAGGTATTGAAGGACCCTATCAATCCGTCATGACGATCAGGCGCAGCAGCCTCGAAGACAACACGGCGCTGTCGACGGGCGGCGCGATCATCAACTACGACACGCTGACCATTGACGAGAGCACAATCGCCAACAACACAGCCGCCACAGCTGCCGGGGCCATCTTCAATGCCGCTGACGGCAGCACAGAAGTCGAGAACTCAACAATCTCCGGCAACGCTATCGCCGAAACGGCCGATGTGGCCAGCGCGATCCTGAACCGAGGCGCGATGAAACTCAACAACAGCACTGATCAGCGGCAACTTCACCGCCGGCGGCGGGCCGGATGAGAATCCTGCGGCCCTCTTCCAGACCTCCCCCGAGGCCTCGCTGACCCTGCAGCACACGACCGTAGCCGGCAATGAACGGGACGTCCCGGCCAAGGGCAGCGGCCTGCGGATCGACCGCGGCAACCTCGTTGCCTACAACAGTCTCATGGTGGGCAACGGCAGCGCCAACTGCCTGCTGGAAACGACAGGGACGGTCGCCGGCGCCGGCGGCATCGCCGATGACGACAGCTGCCTCGGTTTCGTACCATCGAACGGCATCAAGCTGGAGCCGCTGGCCGGCAACGGCGGCCCGACGAAGACCCACGCCATCCCCGGGGACAGCACGGCCGTTGATGCCGGTATCCCGGGTGGTGCAGCGAGCGTGACCAGCGCGGCATCCCTCGCAGCCCAGGAGCCTGCGACGCCGGCGCCTACGAATTCGAGCCCGCCGCCAGAAACCAGCTCTACCTGCCCATGCTCGTCAATAAGTAACGACCATTCCCTGGCGCGGCCGCATTACAGATCACGGCCGTGCATTGCACGTTGGCAGTTTGGTCCATTCAACAGAGGCATCCCGTCGGGCAGTTTGCAGCCAGACAAACCGTTTCTGTCGACGGCTGCGGTCGCTCAGCCAATGGTGTGAATTTTCGGGCCCTTTGCGTGGCTACCCCGAGATCACTTAGCAGCGACCATCTCTATGTCGCCTAGGAACAGCGAACCTGTAGGCGCCTGGTCAAACAGAAGCGCCACCTCATTAATCTGCGTTAGGTCAACACCGCCGAAATCGCTAAGCGGTAGACGAATAGTTGTCATAGGCACGCGCCCCGTGAACAGACCGCCCTCGAAAATATCATCCTCTTCCACAAGCCCGCTGGGGAAGACCAGCGCCGGTTCGCTGGGTCGTGTCTGCACAATGGCGGACGCGCCGCTGCTGGCGGTAAGCCGTACCGAAAAACTCTGGTAGCTGCCGGAAGCGTTCAACGAGGATGTGGGATCAACGGCCGCTCTCAAGCTAATCGTCGTAAAACCGCTCAAGTCACCGGCCGCTTCTGGCAGTGCAAACCGCAGCGTGGCTCCTGATTCTTCCCAGGAGACGACCACCATAGCCGGGTTGCCGGGGATGACGATATTGACCCGCTTACACGGCTCGCTCCCCGGTCTCATGGCCGGTGTAAAATAGCCCTCCTCGCAGAAGAAAGTCGTCAGGCCATCAGCCTCAACTGCACCGCCGGCCAGATTAGTTGCCAGCTCCTCAGCAGTGGCCGGAACCAACAGCGGCCGGCGATGAGCCGCCTCAGCCAGGGTCATCATCCGGGCTGGCTGCCCAAACAACGAATCTTGCGCCAGCGTCGTCGGGTTCATGCCCAAGCGAGATAAAGCCTCTTCCACCCCCTGCGGGTCATCGCTGAAAATTGTCGTCAGGAAAGTGAGGCCAATATCGGTCAGGAATTGACGCTGGTCTTCCGGCGCCAGCAGTTCCGCGCAGTCCGGCCGGTTGTTAAATCCGATCATATCGGGGCCCAAAATCTGGTTGAAGGCATTATGGTTGGCCTGCTCCAGCCAGACCGACAAGGCCCACTGCTCCTGGCCCGGGTCTAGCCGCGCCCCTTCATAAAAGAGCTGCCCTTCCTGATTCATCACATCCCCATCACAGGCCGGAAGAATCACAACCTGAGACACGCGAGAAGCGGCCGGCAGGGTGAAGATCGGTGCCGGAGCCAGCAGCAGCAGCCCTTCAACTGGGCCATAGCCAAATGTTTCCGCCGCATCTGGCAAGGCCAACCCCTGGTTATTCGTCAGCCAACTGGCCGCCTCACCACCCCGAGAGTGACCGAAGAAAGCCAGGCGGCTCATGTCAGCCCTGCCCTCCAGCGCTACGCCGAAATCGTTGGGGCCACCAGCAGCAGCCTCAGCCAGTGCGCCCATATGCAGTTCAAGCAGTTGGGACAGCCGTTCACCGGGCATCCCTTCGCCGAAACCAAAGGTGTTTTCGGCATTGAAGTTGGGCGCCAGGGCCACATACCCCTCAGCCGCCAGCGCTTCAACCAGATAGGCGAAACCCTGGTAATTGGACTGCTCCAGCTCTGGATCGCACGGCCAGCGATCTACGCCGCCTTCCAGTTCTGGGCAGCCATGATGGGTGCCATGAAAGATGACGACGACCGGATAAGAGCCGTCGCCGCCCGTGGGAGCGGCGATGATGCCGTTCAGGCGCACCGGCATATTACGGAAGCTATCATTTTCTGGAAAGCGATCCTGTATGATGGTGGTCTCGCCCAGGTTGTAGGGAACGGCCGTTGGCAGCTCGCCCGCCGCCATTTCAGGTTCTGTAGTTGGCTCTGCTGTAGGCGAGATGGTCGGTTCCGCTGAAGGGGAAGCGGTTAGCTCAGCGCATTCCTGGCCTAGGTGGCGTACAGGCAGTCAGAGAAAAGAGTATGAGAGACAGTAGAAAGATCTTTTTCATATTACGTACCCTGTAAATCCACGGCAAACTTCTCCCAGCCATTCCCCAGATTTAGATCTCGCTGCGGGAATGGAATTTCGATGTTGGCCTCAGTCAACGCATTCCACAGCATATAGTAGAGATCGCTTCTGATAGGCAGTGCCTTTTCCGGTTGGTCGATACTGACCAACAAATTGAAATCCAAACTTGAATCACCAAACCCACGAAACGCTAATACGGGGGGCGGAAAGGCTAACACCAGAGGATGTTGTAAACTCGTTTCTGTGACTAACGCTCTAACAAACTCTGGATCACTCTTATAACTGACCCCCAATGGAATGATGATCCGAACCAACCGGTCAGATTTCGTGAAATTCTTGACCTGATTTGTGGTGAAGCTGTTATTGGGAATAATCAGCTCTTCATTTGTCGGGGTACGGACGATAGTTGCTCGCAAACTAATTCTTTCTACTTTACTGATACGATCATCAAATTCGATAATATCTCCAGGGCGGAGAGATTGCTCAAATAACAAGGCCAGACCACTCACGAAATTTGCAACAATATCTTGCAAACCGATACCGATACCAACCGACAAACCGCCGGCAATGATAGCCAATGACGTGAAATCCAGACCTAGAACGCCAAAAAAAACGATGACGCCCAGTGACAACACTGCGTAGCGCGTCAATGTGGCAACAGATTCGATGACGCCCGCCTCTGTGTCAAGACGCTTGGCTAATCCATGAACGATAAACTGCTTAGAGAGCCAGGCAATGACAATAAATATATATAACATGATCAATGCAGTTGCCAGGCTGCCCAGGGTAATAGAAAGCGTACCAAAGCCAATGGTTTCATCTGCGATGCTCGTTGATCTCGGCAAGATAGTCAAGATTTCTGAAGCCAACAGAATGAGGAAAATCGGTGTCACAATTCGTACTTGATAAGGATGCACTGCCTCGCCAAAGCGAGCATACAACAGTGTTAGAACCAGGCGATAGATGAGCCAGATCCAGATCAAGTTTTTCACGTCTTCCATCAAGCCATTGGGATAGCCCCAATTGGCGAATAACCTTACCGTCACGTTAAGCAGCACCAGTGCCAGAAGTGGTGCCAGCAAATAATAGAGTGATGTCAACCACCTTGCTGCTCGTGAGTTACCTTCTGTTTCCGGATCGTCGTGACCTGATCGATGCTTTTGCCGCCAACGGCGCATGATTTCGGGCAAAAGCCAGGCTATAAGCAATATGACAAGAACAGCCAATAGTTGCTGCTGCACGACTCGTCGTGAGAGTATCGCAAAGATAATTTCGAACTGGTTCATTACAAAATCAAGCATTTGACCCTCGCTTCTAACCAGGTAACGAGCATAATCTGGCACCATTAATTCAAGTAAAACAGTTGGAAATTGGCTCCGGCGGCTAAATCGCTTCGCTGCCCGTCATTCGGTCACGATTTCGCACCCTTCTGGCAAGCTCACCTCAGCAGTGGTGTATTGCTGAAAGGTGGCCACGTCACGACCAAACCGGCACACAGCTTCTGCGGGCGTTAATGCCCCTGAGAGCACGCTGATGTAGGCTCGATCCCCAGCTGTAACCAGGGAATCTGATGCTATCTCGTTTGGTATGACAGCGGCCATTCTGGCTTGTTGCACAAAACCGCTGACAATTGGATAAATCCGCCGATCTGCGGTAACTGCCGGATTCGCCGGAACCCGCTTCAGTTCTCGCATAAAACGGATACTTTGCTGCTGATTCACCAAGAAGATAGCTAAAGCGTCAGCAATTCGTGTCTGTTCAGGAGAGGTAAAAGCATAATGCAAAATAGTTTCTGCTGACAATAATGGGCCTGCGTTGCCAAGAGGCCCACGGGGCAGCGGAACAACCCCGAACTCGAAAGGATTCTCTTCGCTTATCTTTGACGAGATAAGTTTCTGTTTTTCAGGGCCTGCTACATAGTAAGCAATTTGACCAGACGTGAAGAGTTCCAACAAAGACTCATCATCTACATTCAGAATAACGCCAGGTGCACGCTGCGCCTCATCTAGCCAAGTCAGCCATTCCGTAAATCCGCTTTCAGATAGCGTAAAATGATTGTCTGCATCAAATAGACCCTCACCAAAAGCTTGGATGCCCCAATAAGCTTCCTCGAACCGAGGCACGAATGCTACTTGATTCCCAGCAGCCGCTTCCTGTAATAATTCATCCACTGTTTGTGGCGGGGTTGTCACCAAATTCTTGTTGTAGTAAAGGGCACTAGGCATCAGCGAAAGGGGTATTCCAAAAATCTGGTCCTGGTATTCTGTTAAACCTCTATTTCGTGTGTTCAGTAGCGGCAGTTTATTGCCTTCTGGGTTTAACGGCCGTATGAGCCCAGCATTCGCAAGTTCACCAATCCAACTGTCGTGGCCAATAAGTAGGGCGGGTCCCAAGCCAGCGTTTCCCGATTTTATGAATTCGCCCAAGATACGATCTTCCGGCAAAGCGACCAGAACAATACGCACTCCGGGATAGATTTCCTCGAACTGATCCACCACTTCTTCTAGCGCGACGGCTTCTTCTTCGGGCCAACTATGCCACACAGTGATACGACCACGCATCTCATCATTCGAGCTGTCCGTACGGCAGCCAACGATTAGAAGAATAAGAAAGAGGAATAATGCGGTTCTCACTTGTTGTTTAATCATCATTGACATTCACTTGCCGCCTAGCAGCACAGCAACCAGAACCATGATTAGGCAAACAGACGCCAGGAGCAAGCCCGTTTTCCACGGATTGGTATCAGTATGAACCCCCCAACTATAACCCGTACCGAAGATTACGAAAACCGAAATGATATTGGAGATTCGGATTGCCAGGGCAGTGTTTTGGGGCAGCAGCAGCAGCGGCATCAGGGATGGCAGCACGACGACGACGGATACCAATACCGATGTCAAGGCGCCCACCACATCTTCGCGCTGCAAACTAACTTCTTGAGGTTCCGCTTGGCGCAAATGAGCGAGAATCTCATGATAAAGCGTGTATCGCTGATCCTCATTGGTTATTGGCTCCAGAATAATATCAAACTCATCGGCAATGGCGTCAACGGCCGTTTCTTCTTCAACGGCCGTTTGCACATAGTAGAGTAAGCGATGCCGTTCCCCCCGCTGAAAAAGTTCCGTCAAGGCATACATCACACCGTCAATGGCTCCCCAAATAGCAACGGCGCCTAAAATGGCAAAGAACAACTCCGTGCCATATCCGCTTGAGAAAAAGGAATCAATGACGCCTCTGTAGATCAGGATGCCATAGGACAGCGTAAAAAGCAGCGCAAAAAGAATACTGAAGAAAGTGGCGGAGAGGACATCGATGGGGTCAAGGTAATCGCCCAAGAGTTTAACCAGTAAGCTTTCTTGAGGGGCTGTACTGCGTCTACGAGGTTGTGACGGTCTTCTTGTAGACATGGTTTCCTATGGACATGGTACGTCATTAGGGTTGATGGTCAGGGGTGCTACCCCAACCATCAACCCCAGCGCAACCTTTACGGAATTCGGTTAGCTACCACCGCCATCTGGTTATCAGCCATGCGGATTTCTAGAGTGCTGCCATCGATGCGGAAAGTGGACGATGCGGTTATCGCGTTAATGAATTCACTCTCCTGTTCCATAATGCCTTCCGGTTCCTCACACAGTTTGTTGGTTCCGCCAGGCTGGCTGATGGTGATATTGCTGCCATTGACTTGGTAGGATGTTGTGTAGGTATTGCAGCCGCTGCTGCCGCTCAAACCACCATTCGCCCCGAATTCCATCGTCAGGCGCGTGTCGAGCAGCGGCGTGACGAGAGCGCTGCGGCCGTTGTTGTAGTTCACCACTTCCCAACGGGTATTGGGCAAGGGATCGGCAGCAGGGGCAGTGGTCGCAGTTGCAGCCGGCCCAGCTACGTTGACCGTAACCTGGCGGAAGATGATAGATCCGTCACGCAGCAGTACGCGCATTTCATAAGTTGTCGTCGTGGTCGGGCATACCTGTTCACTGCCTTGACCGCTGCGTGGGAAACTCTCAAATCGCTCTCCCTGCGGATAGACCCAAACCGCCTGTATGTTTTGCACCGACCATCTGAGCGTGGTGCATTCACCCTCGTTAATATTGGTGCGGTCGGCGCCAAAGGAGATTTCCGGTGCAGGCGTCGCGGTGGGTGGCGGTACAGGTGAGGGGGTGGGAGCGGTCGTGGGCACAATGATCACCGGCGGCGGCGCATCGATAACAGGGACGTTTTCAGCATTAGTGGCAATCACGAAGTCGGCAGATACCCAGCCGATGCCGTCCGGCGCAGACGGCACTGCTGCCGCCCACCAACGGTTATTGGCGCTGCGACCGATAATTTCGCCTTCATCACCATCCTGCGCAAACCCGATTACCGGGAAGTTAGAGCCGGGGCCGGAACGGATGTTTAGCCCTTGCGTCGAATTGACGCGACCCGTGGGCACAGCCGGTTCAGGTTCTGGCAGATCTATGACGATCTTGCGCGTCATGAGCACGGCCATCGCGTCTTCCGCTGTACGCATTTCTAGTAAATCGCCCCGAATGCTGTAGGTGGCGGCACTTTGCAAAGCTGCCAGGTATTCACTCTCTTGCTCCATAATACCTGCTGGTTGCTCACAAAAGCGCATGGTCGTGCCGGGCATTCCAATTTCTATGGAACCATCGCCGGCCGTGAAGCTGCTGAAGTATTGATTACAGCCAGCACTGCCGGACAAGTCGCCTTCCGTCCCAAAATAGGCGGAGATTTCAGTGCCTTCTATGAGACCCACCACAGCCTCACGACCGTTGTTGTAATTAACCACTTCCCAAGCCGTATCCGTCAAGTCGGTCGCGCTGGTGACAAACGTTGCCAACACCTGCTCCCCGTCCTGCAAGACCAGATCAGTTTCCGTCATCATAAAGCTGTTTGTGGCGCCCAACGCGGTGGTAAACGCCTCCGCCTGCGCCATAACCGGATCGGGGCAGGCCATTAGCGTGGAAGCGCCACTCTGCACATTGATAGTCAGCGAACTCCCATCTTGTGTATACGTGGCGTTTATCAAGTTACAACCATCTGAGCCAGAAACCGTACCATCCGTACCAAACTCGAGATACATGGTCGTACCGGCAATGGGCAGTTCGCCATTTAAGGCACCTAGCAGCCAATTTGTCCCGGCAAGATCACCGCTGGCTTCCGGAGCCGGTTCGCTCCCGGCTGCCTCCTCTGTGCCGGCCACAAAAGTTGCCAGAACCTGTCC
Source organism: uncultured Chloroflexia bacterium (assembly GCA_963767495.1). Taxonomy (GTDB): domain Bacteria; phylum Chloroflexota; class Anaerolineae; order Promineifilales; family Promineifilaceae; genus JAACFF01. The sequence goes on along the minus strand of CAVYDY010000001.1, from coordinate 2,674,638 downwards.
ACCGCTGCTCAGGCTTAACTGGTTGCCGCTGGCGGTGAAGCTGGTCGTTTCAGACAATGCTGTCGTATAGGCGGTGGCCTGATTCATCACAGGCTCTTCACAGGCCATCATCGTGGAAATTCCGGTTGACGGATTGATGGTCAGGCTGCTGCCGTCTTGGGTGTAGGTCGTGTTAAAACGGTTGCACCCATCTGTGCCGAAGGCTGTGCCATCCGTACCAAATTGCAGGGTAACGGCCGTTCCTGCCAACGGCAGCTCGCCATTTAGGGAACTCAAGATCCAATTCGAGCCGGCCAGATCCATACTGGCTTCTGGTTCGGCCGTCTGCTGGCAGGCGGCTAATAAAACTAAGGTAACAGCTAACAAAACTATTCTTATCGTTGTTCTCATGATCAATCTTCTCCCATTTAATTCAAATTTGGAATGATTGGCGTGTTTGTCATCCAGGGATATGGAGACTGAAAGCAAGTGTTTCGCCTTGTCTCCAATCTTTCCCGCGCCTATCCGTGTGCCATCATGTCAACAGCTACGGTAACAGCCAAAATCACAATATCGTTTTGTCCCGGTTCGATCTGGACGCCGTACATGTCAGCCAGACGGAACCACTTTTTAGAAACTTCGGCGATTTTGCTCCTACCCTCGCCGATAGTATATTGGTGGTTCAGGATATTGCCCTGCACTTGCAGATCCGGCCCGTCCCCAATTTTCACCACCCAACGGTCACGCAGGGGCGTGATTAGCGCTTTCTTGACGATAGCCAAGCGTTCGTCTTTTGGTCCCGCAATCGTCATCGTATCTTTAACACGTACCAACTTTCCCTGAGTCTTACACAGGATCTGCCCGTGCGTATCTTCAAAAAAGAGGGTGTCGCGCACGCGCAACATTTTGCCATCTACCTTGAAAGTACGCTGACCATTTTGATCCTCAATCCAGAAATCATCGCCAAAAGCAACCAATTTCTGCCGCATTCTGTAGCGGGTAGCCGTCCCGCCTCGGCCAAAAGTCGCACGTTCCTCTTGGCGTTGTTCTCGTCGTACTCTTCCCGGCATGGTTTTGCCTCCACTCTTCTTACAAGAGTTTGTCCACAATTGGGGTATCTATCCGATACCGCTATTGTGGGTCATTAGCGAATGTTTGGGTGGCGAGGAACGGTTGTTACTCGCCAAAATCTTCCATCAACTGAGCGTCCTGCTCATTCGTCAAATTCGATTTAATTAACTCAAACGAGACCCCCTGAAATGCTTCAGCTATGCGGTCTTGCACCGCATCGCTGGTTAGTAAAAAGAGCGCCGAAGTCCCTTCCGTCACCTGCGTACGCACTTCTTCGATGAATCTGTCATCGATGCTGCCATATAGATTCCTTTCTTATGAAAACAATTTGTGCATCAGCCTGCATACGACTGAATACCTAAGACTGTTACCAATGAATCATTGAGCAGTTTCAGTTCTTCAAAAGTGTCTTCCCAAACCAAGTATTCAACTATCCGATCTTGACAATATCATCCGGTTTCCAGGTTTGATCAAAGACTACTCTTCCTGCTCGTCCGGCTCCGGCGGCCTCACCGTCTCCAACCAAGTATGGGCTGTCGCCAGCGCCTCATTCATCGCTACGCCCATTTGCGCCTGCTCCACGAATACATTCTCTTCACCGATGAGCGCCAGGGTACCCGTTTTTTGCAGTTGATCGCGCAGTCGTCGGCCGACGCCGGTCAACATGAGACGACCGCCGTTTGCCTGCACAGTGGCGGCATAACGGCGCAGCACACCAATGAAGGTGCTGCCCACATCTGGCTGCCCGCGCAGAATGAGGATGACAACCGCCTGCTCCGTTTCCTCGGCGTTAGGCAGGTTCTGTTCAAATGTTGCTGCCGCTGCGAAGAACAAGCTGCCGTAAGCGTAGAGCAGCGTCACTTCACGATCGGGCAGCTTCATGGGCGCGGGCTGCTCGACGGGGAAGCCACTTTCAACCGGCACAAACTCCACCACGCGCACCTGATTGGAGGAGCGGAATACGTGCATCATGATCGAAATGGCGACGCCGACCAGAATGGCATATTGCAGCGGCAGCGCCAACGTCGCCACCAGCGTCAAAATCATGGCCGTCTGTGCCACCCGTCCAGTCTGCCAGACCATCGAGATCTGCTTTGGTTGCAGGTTTTGATAACCGACGACAATCAGCAGCCCGGCCAGCGCGCTCATGGGGATCAATTTAACAGCCCCGGCAAAAAGCAGCACAATCAAGATGACAAACAGTCCGGCAAAGATGTTGGCCCAGCGCGATTTAGCGCCGGCATTGACAGTCACGGCCGTTCCCGACATCGAGCCGCCCCCTGGAATACCGGCGAAGAAACTGGTCGCAATATTGGCAATCCCCTGCCCCGTGAAATCTCTTGATACATCCGGAAACTTGCCGTCCGGGTTGGGGTAGCTCTGGCTGACCCCCGCGCCCTGAACCAGGCCGATGATGCTGATCGCCAGCGCCGGCATGATCAGCGCCGGAATCATGACCAGGCCGGGCAGTGCGGGTCGGGGCAGCGAGCGGGGAATGGTGGTAATGTCGCCAACCGTCACGAATACGGACTCACCCAGCACGGCCGTGATCGCCACGCCCAACAGCGTCACCGCGCCGAGCGCCAGAACCATCGAGAACTTACGAGCGGGGGTGAAGCCCAAGCCAACAATCAGCACAATAGTCATCAGCCCCAAGATGAACGTCACTGGCTCGAATTGGCTCAGGTTTAGTATCGTGTCTGCCAGTTTGAGGAATTCACTATTGAAACGGCTGGTATAGCCGGTTAAGTCAGGTATGGCGCCCAGGATAATCAGCAGGGCGATACCGGTAATAAAACCGGTCATCACAGACTGGGAGACAAAGCGGATCAGGCTGCCCAGCCTGAGCACGCCCGGCTATCAGTTGAAACCCGCCAACCAGGAGCGCCAGTGTGATCAATGCCGTAGTCTTCTGATCACCGCTGTAACTTGCCAGCGCATCCCCCGCCGCCACCGACAGCGCACCGGTCGTCGACACATTCATAAAGACCGAACCGGTGAAAAGCGCCCCCACCGGCGTCGCGATCATCAAGGTATACAGCCCGGCAATCGGGTTCACCGTCGCCAACACCGCGTTGCCCATCGCCTGCGGCACATTGACCACCGCAAAGGTCAGCCCGGCAATGGCATCAGCCACAAGATCATTGCGATCCATAGGTAAGTCCAGGTTCGTTGGCAGGCTTTTCATTCCTCACCTTCTTGTGTTACTGGGGTATGCCCGCGATGGCTCTGGAGAAGTACATAAACACTCACGAGCAGTACCCAGGCTGGAAATAGCAGGGTGACCCATAAATTGAGGCTGATGATCAGCAGCAGGGCACACGCAATCAAATAGGTAAGCCCTACCAACCAGCGAGGCATGAGCCGCGTATGCCGCCAGATGGTTCCCAGGGAGAACATGAGCACGCCTGCCATCCGCAGCGCATATACATTGCTGATTTGCAGCATCAACGCCCGACCAAAAACAACAACATCCCGGCTAATTGTATAATTACCATCAACGTCCACACTCGCCACCAACGCACCAGCAACCGCCATAGCGACGAACACCATCCCTATAAATAGTAAGCTGCTGCCAAAGAACACCGTGGAAAAGAAGCGATCTTCCAATTCTCCAAACCGGTCACGAATGACACCAATGAACCATAGAAAGGCTATCCCGGCGAAGGGCATGAGCACCAGGGCAGTCGAAAGGTAGTGCCTTGATTGCCTAATCCACTCGATCTCACTGGTCAAATCACTGGGAATGGAAAGTCGTAGAAATACCAGGCTGGCAGCAAAGAGCAGGGCAAAAATAATCCCGGCTACTGCTGCGGCTCTTGGTGTAGTCAGCCGCGGATTTCGTTCATGAGCTGGTATGTCTGTCATCTTGGAACTCTTATTACTACCCTAATCCTGCACCTGCTGAATACCGTTTACCCGACTGCCTAGCACTTTGGCAGTCGTCAGTAATCCACCCAGCATCAACACAGCGCCCACCATGACCATAACAAGCACATTTGGGTCACTGAAATTAGCGCCCGCCACCAACAACGCCGCCGACAAATTGCGCTGAGCTGTTGCCAGCCCCAGAACCGTGCGCAGGTCACGATTCGCGCCTGCCAGGAGCCAGCCGATCAGGAAAGCGCCCACTATCAGCAGTGCTGCGGCCAGCATAGCACCGTTGCCAATGGCATCCAGCAAAATGTTTGCATTTACAATCACCAAAGCCACGAAACCCACGATGAGACCCAGGTTGGAAAGCTTGGAGAAAACAGGCTGCCCCCGCTGTGCCACATCCGCGAAACGAGCCACCGTAAACAAGCCCACCGCCAGTGGAGTCAACATAAACAGAACCAGGGGCAGGGCAACTTCAAGGGGATTAACGGCCACGCCAGGCAGCAGCAGGGGTAGTACCAGCGGCAGATAAACAATCGTCACGACCATCAGCAGGATCATCGCGCCCACACTTAGAGCGATTGCTCCCTTTGCCAACTCAACCAATTTAGGCAAAAATGGCGCACCGGCTGCCGTTGCCAGTAAGATGATCCCGATATCGAACCCCGACTCCAGTGGGATGAGGCGCTGCAGCAAGATCGCCAGGCCCGGCACAAGGAAGAAGTTCGCGGTGAGCAGCGCAACCAAAATGCGCGGATTGCGCAGGGGATCGACAATCTGTCTGACGGTAAGGCTCAGACCAAGTCCCAGCATGCTTGCCACGACAAAGATCAGGATCCCGGCGTTGCCAACCAGCTCAATTATTTGATAAAAGGTATCCATAACGCTGCCATAGGCGAGATTGGTCCAATCTTTAAGATTGGACCAATCTAACTAGACTTACTAAGGCGTGACGATGTTGAACCAGAATTCAAAGGTATCCATCAGTGACAAGAACTCGACCAGTTTTTCCGGGTTGCCGCTGATTTGCGCTTCTCCAGAGGCCAGCTTGTCGGCCAGCTTTGCCTCGCCCAAGATCACCTCATCCAACGCTGTTCGGCTGAGGGTCAGTGTAGCGTCTGCCTCAGCGTCCTGCTTGCCTTTGGAATAGTTGAGGACGCCATTCTCGACAATCAGCAGGTATTGTTCATCAATGTCGGTGAAGTCGGCATTTAGCACGATCTTCTTGCCTGCTGCCTTCGGGCCTATCAGGCGTACGGCCAGAAGGTCGAAGAACATGTCCAGCGGCGTCGCTTTGATCACGTCTGATCCGAGCTGAGGTGTGTCAAGATCAAGAACGCCATCGCGCAGTTCTTTGGCCGCGCTTAGGTAGAAGTTGCGCCAGGGGCCAGATTCCGCCTGGTAACCCAGCTGTTCCAGGGCGTCGGCTTGCAGATCGAGTGCTTCTTTATTGTTAGGATCAGCGAAGACAAGATGGTTGACCACCTGGGCTACCCAGCGGTATTCGCCATTGTCAAATGATGCCCGAGCTTGAGCCAACAAGTTTTCTGCGCCACCCATGAATTCGACATATTTTACACCGGCGGCTTCTGGCGGCAGGGGGTGCAGGGTGGCGGGATTGCCATCGAAGAAGCCCAGGTAGCGATTATAAATGGCTTTGACATTGTGGTTGATGCTGCCGTAGTAGCCCCGGTTGTACCAGGCATGGAAGAGGTCGGCCGGAAGCTCAATGAGTTCGGGGATTTCCAGCATGGTGAAGCCCTGATTGGCCAGGCGCAAGGTCTCGTCATGGAGATATTTGTACATATCGCGCTGTTTTTTCAGGAATTCCACGCCAGATTCGGCCGTCCAGGTGGGCCAATGATGAGAGGCGAAGATGACATCGTAACGCCCGTTAAAGATGTCAATCGCCTCGTCAACATAATACGCCCACGCTTTGGCGTCACGCACCGGCGCCCCACGCAGCGTGTACAGATTGTGCATATTGTGGGTACAGTTTTCGGCCATGCACAAAGCGCGATATTTCGGGAATAGAAAATTCATCTCTGCCGGAGCTTCCGTGCCGGGCGTCATCTGGAACTCAATTTCCAGGCCATCTATCACCATTTTCTGCCCGGTATGGGTAATGTCATCGGTGGGCGGGATGAGGGTGACGAGTCCGGTGGAAGTCGTCTGTCCCAGTCCGGCGCCAACCTGCCCTTTGGGGCCTTTGGGCAGCAGGTTGCCATACATATAGCTGGAGCGGCGGGTCATCACATTGCCCGCAATGACGTTTTCGCTGACAGCGTGTTCCATAAAATGTTCTGGGGCGATAATCTTTGTCTTGCCAGCCTGCACGTCGGCCTGGGTAACCACGCCTTTGACGCCGCCCCAATGGTCGATGTGGCTGTGGGTATAGATGACAGCCACCACTGGTTTGTGGCCCACATGTTGGTAAAACAGTGCCATACCTGCACGCGCCACATCCGCCGAGATCAGCGGATCGATCACCACGTAGCCGTTGTCACTCTCGATGATACTCATAACGGACAAATCAAAGCCACGAATCTGGTAAACGCCATCGGTGACTTTGAACAGGCCGTGATAATTGGCTACCAACCGCGACTGCCGCCACAGGCTGGGGTTGACGCTGGGCGGCGCAGTTTCTTCAGCCAGGAAGGGATAGGCGTCGAGGTTCCAGACAGCATGGCCGTTTTCACCTTTTATAATAGGGTCGTCCAGGCTGGCGATAAAACCTCGGCCGGCATTTTCAAAATCTTGTACATCCTCCCACAGCAACTCTTCCAGAAGAGCGCGGTTGGCGGTAGTTGTAAATTCTGTTGCTTCTTTTGCGTTTGACATCATTTCTCCTTTTGGTTGGTTTTTCTGATTATTCTGCCGGCTGTTCACCGTGTTTCTGCTTCCCCGTGGTCGTTTCCAGGCATTCAACGGCCAGCAGGGGCAATCCTACATCATACAAACTGCTCAACAAACCCAGCAAGGCGGCCTGGTCACACATGGCTCCGGTAATCGTTGTCGTTACGGCTGGACTTTCGTCACTATATTGTATGGTCCACTCTGCGCCCAGGTTTTCCAACCAGGAGTCATCGAACGCACCTTGAAAGCGAATGCGGTAAACAGCCGTTTCATACATCGTCAATTTATGCTGTGCCATCAATACATGGTAAAGCAAATCAGCATCCGTATAAAGATAAAAAGGGAGTATATTGGGAGTATTTAGGGAGTGGGGGGTAGCGTTTTTGCCTTGGCGGCAGCGTGGCGACGGCCGTTTACGCCCAGCTTTTGGTAAATGTTGCGGTTGTGCTTCTTCACCGTCAGTACAGAGAGGAACAGCCGTTCGGCAATCTCTTTATCGGACAAACCTTGCGCCAAGAGGGCGAGAATTTCCAATTCTCGCACGGTCAACATCTCAGGTTCGGGCAGTTGGTCGGCGCGGAAAACGGCCAGAATACGGCCGATGTAGGCGGGAGCAAAGCCACGCTTTGCCAGTTGCGCCAGGAGAACAGCCATATCAGGCCCCAACTCCACAAACAGGCGCAGGTAGCCACCCGGTTCGGCTAACCGTACAGCCTCTTCGGCGGCGGTCAGGGCTTTTTCTGACTGGTCTTGCGCCTGTGCCAGCAGCGCCTGCAGCGCCCTAATCTGGATGAGCAGCCAGACGCTGGCCGTCTCTTCAGCATACTGCTGGCAAGAAGTTAACAAGTCGCCGGCTTCCTGATAAGAAGCGGCCGTTCCCTGCGCCATCAGCGCCTTGATGTGGGTAGTATCGTTGGCCTCCCAGAACCAGAGTGACGCCCGAGCGGGTTTCACCCCGCTTTGCAGCCAATGACCAGCTTTGCCCACCTCACCGTGCAGCAGCGCCAGACGAGCGCGAAACGCTTCCAGTTGGGGTATGAATTGTATCTGGTTTATCTCCAACATGACCTGGCTAAGGGTGTCCAGCGTTTGCTGTGCCTGCCCTACATTTCCTTGACTGTGATAGATCAGTACCAAACCCAGCATCGCATCATGGTAGACCATAAAATTGGCATGATAGCGCCATTTAGCCACAGCTGACCAATGAGCGGCTGCTTCGTCCAAGCGGTTCCACTGGAAATAGGCATGGCCTAAGAAATGGCTCGCCCAGGCGATGCTGAGCGGGTGTTCTTCTGCCAACCCTGCTTGAAGCAAATGTTTTCCAATTTGCTCCAGACGTTTCAAGTCGCCGACCATGCCGTAAATAGCACCGGCTGCCAACAGTAGACCGTAGCGGGCGGCGTGAAGCTGAAACCGGTCCTCATCCAGCCAGACGCCAAGATTTTCCAGCGCAGCTTCTGTTTGCCCCAGGCTTTGCTGTCCAACAAGGACGAACAAAACGGCAAGACCTCGGGCAAAAGCGCAGTGGGGCGGCAGGCGGTCCAGGGCTGACTGGGCTAAGGTGATGCAGCGGGGAAAATCGTTCTGGAAGAAGGCCATTTCAGCGCGCAAAGTATCTCGTTCGCCGCGCAAGATGTCGGGATCAATGCTGCCGCCGGCGGTCATCACGGTTTCTGAGGCCAGCAATGTCTCTGCTTGCTGCAGCAGCGAGGGCATAGCCTGAAATTTGCCCTGCCAGCGCATTGTCCAGGCTTTGATCTGCAGCAAGGTGGGCCGCTGAAGGACAGCTTCTTCCGGCAGCAGACCCAGCCAGCGCGCTAGCAGATGGAAATTCCCCTGATTTAGGATTTCATGACGCTGTGTTTCGATGAGCGTAACGGCCGTTTCCACATCTCCCGCCGTCAACAAGTGGTGCAGCGCCGCTTCCATAAAGCCATGGGCGGCCAGCCATTCGCCGGCGCGGCGATGCAGCGCAGCAATCTCCTCTGCCTCCCATTCCTGGGCCAGCCGCCGCTGCAATAGCTCCCGAAACAGGTGATGATAGCGGAACCACGTTCCCTGCTCATCCAGCGACATCAGGAAGAGATTGTTGCGTGACAGGCGTGCCAGCAATGATTCACTGTGGCCCGGCTCCTGGCCGACCACGGCTTCACACAAGGAATCGCAGAACTGTTCCAGAACGGCCGTTTTCAACAAAAAATCCATAACCGGGCGAGGCTGACGGGTCAGCACTTCATCCAGCAAAAAGTCCATGATCAGGCGATGATTGCGCTGTTGGAAGGCGCGGGCAAACGCTGCCGGGTCTTGCTGACCACGCAGGGAAAAGCCCGCCAGCTGCAGGCCGATAATCCAGCCTTCGGTCTGCTCTTCCAGCAAAACGGCCGTGGCCTCATCCACTTCAGCGCCGGCTGTTTGGGCCAAAATGGTGCGGACTTCAACCGATACAAAGCGCAAATCGGCGGCGCGTATCTCCAGCAGGCGCAGCTGGGCCCGGCGGCGTGCCAGCAGGGGTAGCGTCGGGTCTACGCGGGTGATCAACAGCAGCCGTAGCGCAGGCGGCAAATGGCGGACTAGTGCCGCCAACACCTGCTGGATAGCCGGCAGGGTGATCAGATGATAATCATCCAGAACCAGGATCAGGGGGTTAGGCAGTTGGGTCAGGTCGTTAATCAGGGTATTGGCGATGGTTTCCAGCGGCGGTGATTGGGGGGCGTTGAGCAGCGCTTGGGTGTTGGCGCACGGCCGTTCTTGAGGAAAAGCGCGGTGAACGGCCGTTGTCAGATAACGCAGAAAAACGTCCAGGTCATTGTCATTTTCATCCAGAGAAACCCAGGAAGCCGTCAGTTCAGGCCGCTGGCGCAGCCAATCGGCCGCCAGCGACGTCTTGCCATATCCGGCCGGGGCCGAGATGAGGATAAGACCCTGCTCCACACCGTGATCCAGTTGCGCCAAGAGGCGCGGACGTGTTACGTATCCATCGCGCAAATGAGGCGGTCGCAGTTTGGTTTCGATTAGTATGCTCATAGCTAGCCCAGGTGGTTTCTGATTCAGAAGGATTATAGCTGAGGGGAGGCTTTAGTTCATCTGCTAGTAATTCGGGTTAATCATTCCGCTTCAATTTCAAAATGCTCCGGATAAATCGTCAAAGAAATGCGCGGATCCGAACAGTATCTCATGTGCTCGCTGGCGATCTTGCGATCATCCGATAACGAGGCCTGACCCGGCCGGCCGCAAATCCATTCTGTCACCTATGGTATACTGATAATGTATCGTTTCTAAGTGCGAAGCACCTTTTAGTATGCTGTTGAACTTTCTCTTATTGCAGGGCCGTGTAAACCCACCAGTCAGATCGCTTTAGCAAGGAGGTTGATGGCAAATGGACAAGAACAAACGTCACCTGGTGACCACGCTGCTGCTCCTATTGATTTTGCTGGGCATCGTGGTTCTGATCATTCAACAAGGCGCAGTGGCCAGCGCACAGGAGGGAGTGGTTGTCGAGCCGGCGAGGCCGCCGGGGTTACCCCGACTGCTGCTGCAGTACCAGGGCCGCTTGAGCAGCCCCGACTCGGGCGATCCGGTGGAAGATGGCAGCTATACGATGACGCTGCGGCTGTACAAGCAGGCCTCCGGCGGCAAGGCGCAGTGGACGGAAACGAAAGATGTGCCGGTACAGGATGGCCTGTTCAGCACCGTCCTCGGCGACACGACGCCGTTGAGCCAGGCGCTGTTCAACGGCCAGGCGCTGTGGCTGGGCATCAAGGTTGGCGCCGATGCGGAGGCCGCGCCGCGCCAGCAAATTCTGCCCGTGGCCTATGCTTTGGGGCTGCTGCCGGGAACGGCCGTGCAGGCCAACAGCAGCAAATCCGCCCTGAAGCTGACCAACAACGGCAGTGGCAGCGCCCTGAGCGCCGACGGGCCGGTCGTCGTAGACGGCAGCCTCACCGTCAACGGCGCCCTCAAGGGCAGCCATGCCAACAATGCCAGCGCCCACCACCAGCGCTACACGGACAAGGAAGCGGTGACCGCCGCGCTCGGGCAGCTCGGAAATCGTCACCCAGTACGAATTTGAGGATCACATTTACGGCGGCATGCACAGCGGGCGCGCCATCGCCTACGGATCCATTGACCAGTTCGGCAATGTTCAATCAGCGACCGGTAATGTAAGCAGTAAGTGGTTCAATCTGGGGAAGTATTATGAGATAACGATAGACGGCCAAACCTATGACCAGCGCACCTACGTCACCACCGTCACACGCCCTGACCGGCATCGCCAATGCCTGGGCGATAGATGGCAAGCTGTGCGTGGGTATCTATGATCTAGATGGCAAGGCGATGAAATCGAGATTTCCAGTTTCGTGACCTTAAAACCGTAACCGGCAGCAGGAGGTAAACGGTATGAACAAAAAACTGCGCCTGTTTTGCTGCTCCTGCTGATCCTGGCGCTGGCCGTGCCGGTCCTGGCTCAGATCTCGACGCGCTATGACCTGAACTGGCATGTGCTCTCCGGCGGCGGCGGGCAGCGAAGCTCAACCCACTACCAGATAGACGACGTCCTTGGCCAATGGGCGGACGGGCAGTCGCGCAGCGACAATCACCAGATCGATCCCGGCTTCTGGTATGCCGGACGCAGGCAAACAGAGAGACTTCTCTATCTGCCGGTGATCAACAGCCGGTAGCCGGCACAGGATCAGGGAAGGCGGCGGTCGCGCCGTGCGGGCACAGCACCTTCACACGCTGAAAGCGTGCAGTCAGCCCGCCTAGACGAAAGGCCTGGGCAGAGGCGGTGGCTGCCTTTGCCCGAGTCTTTGGTCATTAACCTATCGGTTCTTCAACAAGACCGGCGTGATCCGGGGCGTTCCGATTTACCCTTCGTCTTCTGCGCGACTGCCGGCATCGTTGGTGATCTCCTTGAATGCATACCAACCCGTCAACATCGCTATCGGCACACCGGCAGGCGCATAGGCCCACTGGCCAGCTTGGTAGACTCCTGGAATCGGGGTCTGGGCAGATTTTGGGATATTCCTCAATTTGTCGGCGACGGGCATTTCTGTTTCAAATGACCAGCCGGTAATCGCCCCGTGAGAACTCCCCGATACCTTCTCTATGGTCAGTGGGGTAGAAGAGAACTTAAAGAGGATATCATCCGCCAGGCCCTCATATATTGTCTCAGAAAAGACGCTGATTACGCGATCCTCCATCGTTTCCTTGAACTCATCATACCAGCCGGCTGCTTCAATTTTCTCGACGACGCCGTAATCAAAAAGGCAGCTTATCATTAACCCTGTTTGCCCGTCAGGTGCTAGCTCAGGATCGCGGAGAGCGGGGATAGAAACCTCGTACGTGTTTAGGGCACAGAAATCGTCCAGCCACGCCAATACATCTCTCTTGGATTTCTTGTCAAAATCTGCCAGCAGACGTTCTCTCTCCCCCCGAATAGTCTCTCCCAGTCCCTCTCTTGAAGGGGTGTAGAACATGTGCTCCCCACCCCTGGCCTGGAAATAGGAAGCCGGACGGTCAACCGCAGCAAACAGAATGAACACAGATTCACCCCCCTTGGACGATTGAATGCTCTGGGCCTTCGCTTCAATTTGCCTGGTAACTTCTGCATCCAATCCTGCCGGGTTAAGATTCCGATACAGCGCTTTCAGATCGGCCGCCCAGATCAGATGATCGTAGGCATAGCTGTTGCCTTCAGAATCGATGACTGTCGATGCCGCTGGATTGACTTGCACAATATGCTTGTTGAGCTCAATTCTCCCGCTGCACGCCGCAATCTTCTCGGCGAGAAGATTGACCAATGCGATAGTGCCACCCTTTGGATAGAAGTAGTCCAGATAGACATAGAAATAGCCCAATGCGAAATAGGTAGGGGTCTGCCGGAAGAAATGCTGGCTCAAAATATCGATCAGAGATTGGCTGCCGGTTAAACGCCCCAGATATTCCTCCATGGGCATGCTGAACTGATTGAACTTTCTCAGGGCATTGAGGAACTTCACTGTCCAGGGCACAAGTCTAGTAACGAAGAATTTCTTGTCACTCCTGAGATCAACGAAATTGGGGTTATCAAATTGATATAAGACTTTGGTATATTCAGATAGCTCAACGATTCTGGCTATGATTTCATCAATGTCGTCAATCTTGTCGGGGTACAGATAGGCCAGCATACGGCCGTACGCCTGCACAGCATCCATCGATTCGACGCGCAGCAGTTGGTCTTCAACCCCTATCGAAATTCTATTTTCGAAGTACTCCCAACTGATTCCCAAATCTCTGAACATTGGTCTGACAATCCCAGAATTCACAAAAGCCCGTGGGCCGGCGTCAAAGAAGAAGCCATCAATGTCAAACGTATTGAGCAGTCCCCCGATTCTCTCATTCTTGTCGATGAGCAGTACCGTGTAGTTTTCCCTGGCCAAATAGGCGGCCGCAGTTAATCCAGCCATGCCGGCGCCTACAATCACAACCTTGTTATTCGATGTCATTTTAATCCGCTCAACTCGTGACTTAATACCCACAATTTTTCTGCTGCGTCCTTGTCCAAGGCCGGCGGGGCAGGTTCTTCTTCAACCGTGAGATTGAAAAACTTGCCGGACGTGTGATCCAATTGGCTGGATACACCCAAGAAATAGAGGGCTTCCGCAGAGATCTCTGACGATCTCGCCGTTCTATCAACAGACAGCCTCTTAATTAGCTTGTAAAGCTCGCCATTGTTTTGACCGCTGTTGGTCTTTACATTGCCCGGGTGCATTGCATTCACCGTTGCCCCGCTTCCGGCAAGAAACTCATTGAGTTTCAGCATGGAAAGCAGTTGGGCCATTTTCGCAGCGCCATAACTCCTCAATCCTGAATAGCGGTGCTTGTTCCAGGCAAGATCATCTAAGTATAAGCCCGAAACTGCAAATCTATGCGCTTCAGAATTCACAAATAGGATTCGTCCGCCCTTTTGCTCCACGAACTTGTCTCTGAGGTAATGATTCAAGATAAACGAACTGAGATAATTCGTCTGAAACACCATTTCCAGGTTGTCGGCCGTAAACGTCCTCTTGGTAACATAAACTCCGGCGTTGTGAATGAGAACATCTATACGCCTTTCCAATATAGACAGTTCTCTTGCGACGGCATGGACATCTGCGAGACTTGAATAATCAGCAATAGATAGGAACACTGCACATCATACTGGCGTCTCACTGTTTCGCACAATGCCGCTGATTTCTCTTCATTGCGATTGATGCTCAAGATATCGGCGCCATGTGAAGCGAATTTCATTGCGGCAGCACGGCCAATTCCTGACGTTGCCCCGGAAATCACAACAAGACGGCCGTCAAAATCATCGCTGCATATGTCAGGATCCAATTTCAGGTTACGCAGCATGGCGCGAATATTGGACCACTTATACGCTTTTCTGTATTGTCTCAAGTTGCCTCCGGCCTCGTTGGATGGTGAGCAAGCTCGCTGTCATGATGGCCAAACAGTCCCCTGAATTGCCAGCCAAGGATTATAAGGGACTCCGCGTGCAGACTCCAAATGCTAAAGCCCCATAATGACAGCGGAACCGCTTGGCCGCGGCTGCGACCTGTCGTCCATTTTGACAGCGATGCCATCGATAGCAAGTGGATCATCCCTAATTGACGTCTGAATCCATGATCCGGACGGCCGCTGCGCCCAGCTTCCGTCCCAGTTTTTCGCCCCGTCTGTCGCTCGCCTAACAGCACAAATGCACTATACTTATCACCTTTGACATTCACAACTTACCAAAGGTGAAATCAACGCTTCCGGCACGGAATCAGCCACCTTCACGCGATTCACCTTCCCTTTTTCGACACCAAATGCAAACAGATACCTGGAGGTTTAGCTTTGCTATGAACGAAAACAACTTTTCAATCTCACTAGACGCCTTGATGCCGGCCGACATGGCTCGCAAATCAGAAACAGTCGGCATGGCCAAGGTCAACGTCGGGCCTTTCCGTATGTTCGCGCTCGCCATCCTGGCCGGCGCTTTCATCAGCCTGGGTGCGATATTCGCCACCACCGTGACCACCGGCGCCGCCGGCGAAATGTCGTACGGCATGATCAAACTCGCTGGCGGCTTCGTTTTCTGCCTCGGCCTGATCCTGGTCATCGGCGCCGGCGCCGAGCTGTTCACCGGCAACAACCTGATCATCATGGCCTGGGCGGGCGGCAAGGTCAGCACGGGCAGGCTGCTGCGCAACTGGACGATCGTCTATTTCGGCAACTTCGTCGGCTCAATCATCACCGCCGCCGCGATGTTCATGACCGGACAATACGCATTCGCCGGCGGCGCCGTGGGCCTCAACGCGCTCAACATCGCCAACGGCAAGATGCAGTACGGCTTCGTGCAGGCGATTATGCTCGGCGTCTTCTGCAACGCGCTGGTCTGCCTCGCCGTCTGGCTGGCGATGGGCGGGCGCACGGTAACCGACAAGATACTGGCCATCATCTTCCCGATCACCGCCTTCGTGGCCGCCGGCTTCGAGCACAGCGTGGCCAATATGTACTTTGTGCCCATCGGCCTGATCATCAAAGCGTTCGCACCGGCCTCATTCTGGGCCAGCATCGGCAAAACGCCGGCCGACTACGCCGATCTGAGCTGGTCGAATTTCTTCCTGGCCAACCTGATACCGGTGAGTATCGGCAACATCATCGGCGGCGCGCTGCTCGTCGGCCTCGCCTACTGGTTCATCTACCTGCGGCCGAGCTGGACGGGGAAAGAGTCGCCCGGATAAGGCATGAGGCGGGGGCGCGGCGTGAAGGCTTCGATCCACGGCGACGGCGTTCCGCAGTCCCCCGCCGGCTGCCCCATGCCAGTTAACTTCCCCGGCGGCCGATCCAGAGAGACGGAAACGCCTAACTGACTTTCGTTCCAGGCGCTTAGCGAGGACCGATAACGCTTCGACAGACCATTCTACAAGGAGCGGGCAGCGTTAAGAAACATCGTTTTCCGTGTATAATCACGCAGAGAAGGGTCTTAACCAATGAGTATCTCGCTCGACAATCCGTTGGGCGCTGATGCCTGGTTCGCTTCTGTTGAACCGAAGGAGACCGATCATGAAAAAGATGGCCTTCATCCTGCTGCTTGCCCTCATGGTGAGCGCCTGCGCAGCCGCTGTTACCCCAACACCAACGCCCATTCCGCCAACGGCCGTTTCGCCAACGCCCATTCCGCCGACGGCCGTTCCGCCAACGGCCGTCCCTACCCAAGACCCCAAGGCGCTGGCGGCCGAAATCGATGCCCTGGTGCAGGAAAACTACGAGAAAGGCGTTTACGATGGTGCGGTTCTGGTGGCTCGCGATGGTCAGGTGATTCTGAGCGAGGGCTATGGCCTCGCCGACCGTGAGCAGGAAATCCCAAATACGCCCCAAACTAAATTCCGCATCGCCAGCATCACCAAACAATTCACGGCGATGGCCATCTTGCTGCTGCAGGAGCAGGGCAAACTCAATGTTGAGGACAGCATCTGTAACTACATCGACGACTGCCCCGAGATTTTTGAGCCGGTCAAGATCCGCCACCTGCTCTCGCAGTCGGCCGGCATTCCCAACAACACCACGTATTCATTCTCGGGCGACCAGATGGTTTCCGAATTTGCCACGCTCTACTTCCCACCGGGGGAAGAGTTCCGGTACCAGGATATTACCTACAACCTGGCCGGCAGGATCATTGAAACCGTGTCCGGGCAATCCTACGCGAGTTTCCTGCAGCAGAACATCTTCGAGCCGTTGGGCATGTCGAACAGCGGCGTGTTTGACAGGACTGAGACTGACCTGGCCATGGGTTATGCCGATGCCGAGGGAGTTATCGCTTTTGAGCCGCCCTATTTGTTTGCCGAGGGTTCGATCTATTCCACCGCGGAGGACATGTATCGTTGGGACCAGGCTTTGTACACGGATGAGCTCCTGCCCCAGTCTTCTCTCAAAGCCATGTTCGCACCGCAGGCGGCGGTCCCGGACGGGGAGTATTATGGCTTTGATGGCAGCACCGGTTGGAATTATGGTTTCGGCTGGTTCATTGCGCCGCAAGAAATGGGATATGTGCTGCACGGCGGCACATTACCAGGCTTTCGATCGGAAATTCGCCGTTACATGGACGATGAAACCGTCATCATCCTTCTGACCAACCAGGAAGCGGTTGCGCTGTACCCTACTGCTGAAGCGATCGCCGCGAAGCTGTTTGGGGAATGAGCTGGGAGCTAGTTTTCGTCCAATCTAGAGATTGTGTTTGATTGGCAATGAAGTAGAATACCAACCCTATGTCAGACTCATCGCGCCGCGCCGCACCGTTCCTGGCGATCGCCGTTTACGCCGTTTTCGCTGCTTGGCTCATGTGGCCGGCCCTGGCCAATCTTGGCATGGCCATCCCTGGCGATGAAGGCGACGCTTTTGTCCATCTGTGGACCTTCAATTGGGTGAAGGATGCCCTGCTCAGCGGGCAAAGCCCCTACTTCACTGAGCGCATCTTTTATCCCGCCGGCACGGCGCTCTACACCCACAACATCGCCTGGCTCAACATCGCCCTGTGGCTGCCCCTACAGCTCTTCTTCAGCGACGGCGCCGCCTACACACTTGCCTACCTGGCCGTCCTCGTCTTCAACGGCGCGGGGACCTATTTCCTCGTGCGCCGCCTGACGCGCTTCGAGGCCGCCGCCTTCCTCTCCGGCTTCATCGTTACCGGCTGGCCCTATATCGTCACCCGCTACAGCCAGCCCAACCTTATCTTCGTCGCCTTCGTGCCCCTGGCCCTTCTGGCCATGCACCGCCTCATCGAAAGCGGCAAATGGCGCGACGTGCTCTGGCTGGGCCTGGCCGTGGCCGGCATCGGCTTCAGCCGCTACCAGTTGTTGATCATGATCGCGCCGATGCTGGCCTTGGCCGCGGTTTTCTGGCTGTGGCAGGCGCCCGCCGGACACCGCCGCCAAACGTTCCTGCAGCTGGCCGCCGCCGCGGGATTGGGCGCGCTGCTGCTGCTGCCTTTCGCCGGGCCGGTGATCAATTTCCAGGCCACGCGCGAATTCGCCGAAGACATCGTGCGCGAGGGGCAGGAATGGGGCGAGGCCGACCTTCTCGGCTTCTTGCTGCCCGGCGAAGGCGTGCCGCTGCTTGGACAACAGCTTAAGGGGCGTTTTCCAAACATGTTGACGCATACGCCGATCGGGATCGTGACCCTCGCCTTGGCCATCCTGGGTCTCTTCGCCCGCCGGCGCGATAAATGGCTGTGGCTGAGCATGGCCTTGCTTTTATTGTTACTAGCCCTTGGCCGCCAGCTGACGTTCAACGGGCAGGAATCGATCGCCCTACCCTATGCCTGGCTGGAAGATAATTTCCTCATCGTGCAGCTGGTCCGTTTCCCATCGCGATTTTCGGCGTTACTAGCGATTCCTGTCGCCGTCCTCGCTGGCTATGGCGTGGAAGTTCTCTTACGGCCGTTGTCCAGGAGAGGTGCCCTGATCGCGGTTTTCATCCTGACCGCCATGATCGCGATCTCTTACCGCAGGCCTACCTACAGAACGCTGCAGCTGGAAACGCCTGCCTGGTATGAAACGCTGGCCGCCGAAGAAGGGGATTTTGGCTTGGTCACGATCCCTCTGGCAGGTTGGTTTGACGAATACGGTATGTATTACCAGCTGACGCATGATAAATCGCTGGTCGGCGGCCATGTCTCGCGCCCACCGCGCGAACTGTACGATTTCACCAACGCGACACCGTTTCTGAACGGGCAGCGCGAGCACGATCCGGTGCCTCCAGACAGTGTCGATATCTCGGGGCAGTTATGGCCGTTAGCCGCGAACAACCTACCTTACCTGATCATCCACAAGCGCTTCCTGGAGCCCGATGAGACGAGCAGGTGGCGGCGCTGGATGGGCATCGCGCCGGCGCACGAGGATGACGACCTGCTGGTCTACCCCACGGCCGTTGTCGCCGGGAAGGATTATCGCGTATGGGAAACGGCCGTGCCCGGTCTCGACTTCGTATCCGCCGCGCTCAATCCCGAACGCATCGGCATCGGCGACCCGCTCGCGGGGATCACCCACTGGTCGATCGATCCCGAGCTGCCGCGCACGTGGACCGCCTGCTTCCTGGTAAGAGATGCTGACGGCCGTGAAGTGGAAGAAGCCTGCCGCCCGATCAGCTTCCCGCTTTCCACGGGAGAAGACGCCCAACTGGCCGCTGATGCCTTCCTCGTTCCGCTGTCGCGCACCCGCGACGTGGGGACGCACCACGTCTCCGTCGAGCTGGCGGATGCAGACGGAAACAGCAGCGGATCTATCGACCTCGGCCCGCTCTACGTCAATCGCGGCGGCCCCGACTTTGAACCACCGCAGCCGGAAACGCCGCTGGCCATCGACCTGGGCCCCGCCCTAGCCCTGGTCGGTTTTGACGGCCCGCGCGTCGGCGGCCAGACGCTGGACCTGACCCTTTTCTGGCACGCCAAGGAAGAAACCGATCTCAGCTACCGCTACTTCGTGCATATCTTCGACGCCGAAACGGGCGAACTCGCCGTTCAACAGGACGGCGTGCCGCACGACTGGGCCTATCCGACCAACAACTGGGACGCCGGCGAATACGTCAGCGACCGCCTCTCGCTACCTCTCGGCGGCGTCGCGCCCGGCAGATATGTGGTCAATGTGGGCTTCTACCATCCCGACAATGGCGAGCGCCTGCCGGCCACCCGTGCCGACGGCACCGCGATCAGAGACCACACCATTCCCCTCGCCGAGTTTGACATAGATATCCCAGACTAGCCTTGTGAGGGCGGTCTTGAAACGGATCATCCCACGCTCTTTTCATCGCCCCCACCCTGCAGCTGCTAACCGCTCACTGCCGGACGCTCAACGCAGCTGCCGCAGAATCTCCCGCCCCGCGCCGCCCAACATCAGCGTGTCCACCCCGGCGACGATCAACGTATAGCCTAGGTCAATATAGGGCTGGACGGCGGCCGCGGAGACGCCGAAGATGCCCAGCGGCACCGACGCCTGCCGGCAAACGGCCGTTACCTGCCCAATCGCCGCCTGCACCTCGGGATGATCAACCTGCCCCATCAAGCCCATGCTGGCCGACAGATCGTAAGGGCCAATCAGCACCGCGTCGACCCCCTCCACGGCGACAATCGCCTCGATCTGCGCCACCGCCGCGATATGTTCCGCCTGTACAACAACGGCCGTTTCCGCGTTCGCCCGGTCGAGATACGCCTGGAAAGCAAGCCCATACCCCGCCGCCCGGCCAAGGCCGACCCCGCGCCGCCCCTGCGGCGCATACTTCGCCCGGCTCACCACCGCCGCCGCCTGTTCCGCCGAATTGACCATAGGCACGATGATGCCCGCCGCACCCGCGTCCAGCGCCTTCTTGATCGCGATCTCATCATCGCCGGGCAGGCGCACCAGGCAGGGCATCTCCCTGCCCGCGCCCTGCATCAAAGCCTGCAAGAGCGGCGGCGTCAAAACGCCATGTTCCGCGTCCAGGAACAGCCAGTCGAAACCGGCCAAGGCCAGAATCTCTGCCACTTCCGCTGCGCCCAGGGTAACCATCGTGCCGATAAGCTGATCCCCGGCCAACAGCCTCTCTCTAAATGGTTGCTTCATATCGTGTCTCCAGGTGTGATTGTGCTGGCAGGGGGAGTATAGCGTACGATGGGTGTCATGTCAGCCGCTGCAGGCGCGCCATCCCAAGCGTCCAGCAGCCAGCGATTAACAGACCAATATGCCCAATTGACGGCGCCATACACGCAATTGCGCCCGGCCTGCATTTATACTGTTATGACGCACTTTCAATTGCGAAGAGTTGCGGGAAGAGCCGTCAACATTGTAACGGATGCAAACGGTATCGTCAGAAAGTGCAGATGACACCGGCCCTCCCGCGGTCAACCTGATACTGCCGGTCCTACCCAAAAACTTCCGGCCAGGGTCAAGTGGAAAGTGATGCGACCGTTACCAAGTCGCATCACTTTCTGTTCGTACAGCCCTTATGCAAACGGCGCGGCTGCGCTCGAGACAGTTCAACGCCAAGACAGCCTTACGGCCGCCAGGATACGAACGGCAGGAAGCTGAAATCTGTCGGCAGCAGCGGCGGCGGCGGCGGCGCCATATCATGCGGGCCGTTTTCCGCCGGTGTCGTCGCGTGGCAGACCGTGCATGTCTGCAAGGTGTCATAGACCCCCTGCAAATCCTTGAACTTGATGCCGTCGTTCGCCTCCCGTCCCGGCGCTATGGCGTGCGGGCTGTCGTGGCAGGCGGCGCAGTAAAGACCACCATGTTCCCTGGACAGCCGGTAGAGCGCCTGATCCTGCTGGTAGGCGCTGCCGTGGCAGTCCGCATTGTCGCAGCGCGGTTCGTTAAGCCACGGATTCGGGTTCTCCGCCACTTCTTCCATATCGCCGTGGCAGGCCACGCATTCCATATCATGTTCCGTCGACATCACCCCGCGCAGGCATTCCGTCTGCGGGCCGGGATGGCACTGGTAGCATCCCTCCAGCGTTGCGTCCACTTCGTCATCATGCTTGTCGTGCATCGCGTTGGAGAGGCTAGGCACGTCCGGCTGTCCCGGCGCGGCGAGCGCGTTCGACGCGTGGCACTCCGCGCAGAGCACCGGCCGCCGATCCATCAACGCCCCTTCATGCCCAGGCGGATACTCGTCCATATTCTCTTCATCATGCAGCGTCAGGATATTCGTCTCAATGCGCCCGGTTGAGATATCTTCCACGCCGCCGTCATAGTGGCAGTCATCACAGTTCATCTCCGTGGACACCGGGGCGACCACCGTCGAGCGCGCCAGCTCCTTGCCGCCCGGCTCCTCGTAGACGATGATTTCGGCCAGCTGGTACGGGTAGCGGTTCACCAGGTCGCTGTCGCGGAACTCGGTCAGCGGGATACCCTCAGCCGTAAAATGCTGATCATGCTGATCCATCTCGCCGGCCATGCCTTTGCCCGCCAGGCCGACATTCGCCGGCAGATCGACGCCGAACAGCGCCTGGTCATACTCCCAGAAATTCGATTTTCCCACTGAATAGGTATTGTCGGGAAAGGCGTAGGTCACGCGAATGCCTTCAGTGACGATCTGCGGCGGATCGCCCACTTTGACCACCTGCGCCCAGAGCGTATTGAAAGGCGGCAGCACCGCCAGGTCTTGAAAATCACGGTTGTAACAGTGCATGCCCAGATCATTCCAACCGAGGACCACATAACTCGCTTCCGCAGCGCGCGCCTGCCGCTGCTGCTGAAAGGAGAGTGCCCCTGCCGCCGTGATCAAACAGGCGCCAAGGAGCAAAATAAAGACCAGTCGTTTTCTGTTGCTCATGGTTTCGTCTCCCTTGGTAAAGAACGTGCCGGCCGCTGGCTCCGCGGGCGAATGGCTCGCCACAGCGTCCGTCTTCTACAAAGGTCATTATGCCATACGCTCAAACCGCCGCGAAAGTGACAAATGTCACATTGCGGACGTGTGAGATATTTCAAATCTACTGCGCCAAAAAGATAGTTCTCCGGGCAACCGGCTGCCCGGCTTCTGCAAGACAGATTTCCGATTTGCCCGGACATACGGGAATCTTGTCCTGCTGGGCCGGCATCTTGTATCCCGACTATTCCTCGACTCGCTGCCAGGTGCTCCCTTTCATTGCCAGCCTTCGATTCGTGTACGGATCCTCCAGCGGCTCAAACCTGAGCATGACAACCGTATCCCCATCCTTGATCGCGTATACGGTGTAGGCAGCGGTGCAGGGAAATACAGTTACATTATCAGCTTCCCATGTCTCGCAAAAATCGCTCTCTATGACCATCTGATCAGCTTCAAAATAATATGTGCCCGGGGTATACAGCCGCCCTTCATATAATGATTTGAGGCCGCCGTTTGAGGCCAAAATCAACCCGTGCCCTTCTGACCGAGTCCATTCACCAACGACATCCTCTTGCTCATTAACCATGAACTCTGGCAAGGTTTCTGCGGGCTCTGCAGCTGTCGTGGCAGTTGGCGGCAGCGGCGTAGAACTCGCCGGCACGGCCGTTGGCGGCAGCGGCGTCTCTGTCGGTGCGCGGGACGCCGCGGGGAGCGGCGTGGCTGTAGACGGTTCAGCTGCCGTACTTGATGGAATGGGGACTTGTGTCGAACTCGGAACAACTGTTTGTGGCGGTTCAGTTTCGACCTCGGCGCCACCACAAGCAGCGAGCCCAATGGATAGAAATAACGCCAACAATAAGCTGAGTGAACTTTCCTTCATGGCCCGCCTCCCCTGGCAGCAAAAACTGAAGATCGTCACAACGGCAAACAGCGTATAATTTCATTGTAACATATTGGGTCTGCCCGCGTACAGGCCCTCGAGAGCCTGCTTTCTCTCAGAGATTCTCCATTCTGACCGCCTCTCAACCCCCAGGGAGACGCTCCCAGACATGCCAGACAAGTGTACGGACGGGTCAGACTGTCTTCTGTCTTCTGTTTTCCGTTCTACTTACCATTCCCCAGCAGCGACATCTCCGGATACGCCATCGCCCCAAACAGCAGGTTCTCCCCATCATCCAGCAGCTCCTGGCGAAAAAAAGCGGCGGTCATCGAGGTCATCATCTCCACGACATAGCGGCTGTCCATAGCGCTGGAAAGTCCCAACTGCGCGGTCAGCGGCGAGAACAAGGGCAGATCGCTGAAATCATAATGCGCCGCGCCGGCAATCGTCGCCAGGAACACGGCCGTTTCCGATTCCGCCAGCAGCTGCTCCGCGCGGGCATCATTCTGCGCCGCATCGTCGAATTCCCACGCATCGGCGCGTAGGAACAAGAAGGGCTGCGCTGCGCCCTGCGCGATGATTTCATCCGCTACCGGCACCAGCCACGCATCCAGGCCGACACCCGCCCGGCAGCGCTCGTCTTTACCGCAGAACGCCACCGCCGCCCCACCGCCGGTCGAATGGCCGAAGACACCCACCCTGGCGAGGTCCAGATTGCCACTGAATTCATTGTCTGGCGTTTCATTCCAGGCAGCCAGCTCATCCAGCACCTGGCCGATATCCGCAGCCCAGACGCCAACCAGGGTATTGCCTGTATGCGGCGGATCCCCTTCCCCGGAAAACAGGTCTGGGCTGAAAAAAGCGGTACGCCCATCAGGGAAGATAGTCAGCACATTGCCGTAGGTATGGTCAATCGTGGCCACGACAAAGCCCTGGCTGGCGAGCTCACGCACCATCGCCGTATTCTGGGCGCGAATGCCGCTCAGGCCATGAGAGAAAAGGAGCAGCGGATAGGGCGCATCAGCCGTTAGGAGCGGCGCATCCTGCCGGACGTCCAGCGCGGTCAGATTGACATGATCCAGCAGAAAGGAGGGCAGCCCCAGGCGCTCGGCCAGCACCGGCGCCATCACATCGAGATCCGGAAGATAAACGGCCGTTTCTCCCGCCCCGTCCTCCTGCGCCGGATACCAGACCTGCATCATGATTTCCCGCTTGTCTGACGCATCCTCGGTATAGATTTCGGCGCGGCTCTCATCCACCAGGTGCACCGTCTGCGTGCCCACGGCATACGGCCCGCTCATCTCAGGCAGCCGCGGCACAGGCAGCAGCGTGGGAAGCGCCAGGGCAAACAACCAGACCAGCAGCCCGGCCACGCTGGCAGCAATCGCCCACCTCGAGCGGCGCCCTTCCTGCTGTGCGGACCCGCGCAGCCGCGGCAGCGTTACCAGGAACAGGATGAGGACCAACCCGTAGGCAGGCAGCATCTGCCAGCGGTACCCTTCCAGCAGCAGGCTGGCCAGCATAAGCAGCAGACCCGCCCCCGGCAGAAAATCGACCCAGCGCGGCCGCGGCCAGGGCAGCAGCGGCCAGACAATCACCGGCAGGACAGCCAGCAGCATCAGAATCTCAAGTAATCGCATAGGACACGTCGTTCAGATCGGAATCTTTCTAGAGGAAGCGCTGCGCCTCTTCTCGCGATCAGGCGTCGTCTCGCCGCCGCGCTCGCACCAGAATGTAGACGCTGACCAGGAATACCCAGGCAGGAAAGAGCATCTGAATCCACCAGGGAAGCAGGCCGCTGACAATCAGGACGGCAGCCACACCCCAACTTGCGAACGCCATCCAGCGGGGGACCACGCCGGTGCGCAGCCAGATCGTACCGGTTGAGAACACATAGGCGCCGGCCATGCTGAGCGCGAACGTGCCCATCAGTTCACGCATCAACCTGTGTCCCATCACATAGATGCCGCTCCCGATCATCTGTTCCGGGAGTTCTTTTAGCCCATAGATAAGCGTCACCGCGACAGACGCCCACACAAATGTCATGCTCAGGAACAACAGCCCGCTGCCTGTGAACACCGTCGAAAAGAACTGGTCTTCCTTATTCCCTAGCAGATCACGCGTAACACCCATGAACCACAAGAAGGCGATGCCGGCCAGCGGGACCAATCCGACAGCCAGGGCAGCGCCGTCGAGAAAGAGGTTCAGGTCGTCCCTGCCGAGTTCAGTTGAGTCAGCCGGCAGCGACCGCAGAATGAGGAGCATGATCACGCCGATCAGAAGCGAAAAGATAATGCCGGCCACCGCCGCCGACCGTGGCGATCGTAGTCTCTGCTGCATGTCCCGTTCATCCCGCTTGTTCATAGCTGTCCCCTGTGTCCGTAATCAATGACCGGTGATCAAAGCTGCCCACTACGCGCCACCCGCTGCCAGCCCACGGATGCCAATACAGTTACCCCAGGGATCCATCACCTGACACATAATCCACCCGTCGTCAATTTCCAGCGGGCCGCGGTAGAGCGTCGCCCCCAGGTCCGTCAGGAATTTGAGGCGCGCATCAAAATCGTCAGCATGCCAGTAGACGACCGATCCGGCCGCGCCGGAAGACACCTGCTCATCCGCTTCGACGACTTCCAACTGAATGCCGTCGATGTCCAGGTAGGCGAACGCCCCATCGCTGCTTTCCACCCGTTTCGCGCCGGGGAAGGCGCGCTCGTACCATGCCAGCCCATCCTGCCACGGCGAGACATGCACCATCACCGCCTCAATCGGGGGGAGCGCCGCGCCGGCCAGGGCCACATCCATCCCGGCTATCGCTCCCGTTTCGCCGGCCGCTATTCTCTGCTGCTGTATCCATGCCCAGCCGTCCTCTTCAGCCGCATGCAGTGAAGCGCCCAGCGTCATCTCTGCCTGGTAGATATCTTCCGCGCCCAGCGTCTCAAACACGCCCGTCTTCTGCAGTTGATCCATGACCCGGTCATTCAGGCCGGTCAGCTTGAGCTTGCTGCCGCTCTCTTCAAGTTCCACAGTATACCGCTTGAGCAGGCGAATGAAGGTGCTGCCCACTTCATCACGGTCGCGCAGGCCAAGGATGACCACGGCGCGCACCGCGTCTCCCGGATCCGGCAGATTCTCTTCCAATTCGGCGGCGCCGGCGAAGAAGAGGTTGCCCACTGGATTCAATATGAACACATCATCATTGTGCAGTTCTTCGGGCAGTTCGCTTTCGACCAGCGAGCCATCCGGCTGGCGCACCAGGCGCTCGATGCGCACTGCCTCTGACGAAGAGAAGACATACAGCAGAATATGCAGTATAACGCCCACGCCAACCGCCCATTGGATGGGCAGGAAAAGCGTGGCGATGAGGGTGAAGATCATGACCGCCACGGAGGCGGTTCCGGTGAAATAGACGATTTGTAAACGGCCGATATTAATCATGCTGATGCCGACCATGATCAACAGGCCGGCCAGCCCGGGCAAGGGAATCAGCTCAATCAACGGGCCGATGGTCAACACCGCCAGCGCGGCAAAGAGGCCGGTAAAGATATTGGCCCAGCGTGATTTAGCGCCCATCTGGGTCAGAATCGCCGTACCGCCCAACGAGCCGCCGACCGGAATGCCGCCGACGAATCCGTTGGCGAAGTTGGCAATGCCCTGCCCCTTAAAGTCGCCATTGGGATCGGGATACTCGCCGTCAGGATTAGGCACGCTCTGGCTCACGCCGGCGCCCTGCACCAGGACGATAATCGCAATCGCCAGCGCCGGCAGGATCAATTTGGGAATTAGCGATAGGTTAGGCAGGTAGAAAGAAACAAAGCCGCGCGGCACTTCTGTCGTGTCGCCAACCGTGGCCACCCCGTCCGGCGAAAGAAAAGTTACCAGGACCGTGACAATCACCAGCGAAATCACATAGGAGTAGCGCTTGAACTTGGACCGGTCAGCGATGAAGATGAGCAGCATCGCCAGCAGGCCGACCACCAGCGACGGCAGGTGAATTTCGGTTGGATGGAGAAGCGTATCAATGGTGCGAATCACCTTGTTCCCGGCCTCGCTGTAGAAGCCGGTAAAATCACCTACCTGGCCCAGGATGGTCAGGATGCCGATGCCGGTTAGGAAGCCGGTCATTACCGCGTTGGAAATGAAGCGGGTCAAGAAGCCGAGCTTCAAGAAGCCGAAAAGAAGCTGGAAGAGGCCGACCAGGATGCCGAGCACGATGATGGTGGCGAGCTGTTCGGCGTCGTTCATACCGGCCACCTCTTCACCTGTGGCGATAGCGGTGGCGCCCGTCGAATCCACGTTCATGAACACTGAACTGGTGAAGAGCGCGGCCACGGTCGTGCCCACAATCGTCGAGTAGATGCCGTACATCGGGTTGACGCCGGCCAACAGCCCGTTGCCCAGCGAACCGGGAATGGAGATGATGGCCATCACCAGGCCGGTCACCATATCACTCATCAAATCTTTGCGCGAAATACGGAATCTTTCCATAAGACCAATGGTCCTCCTGCTTCAATCCACTCCGGCACGGCCGTTCAGGCGCGTGGAATACATGCCCGTTAGCGCCGTCCGCGCCGCAGATGAGGCCCTATTGTAAAGCATCAGGCCAATTTCCTCATGCGCTTTTTGGACCAATCTAGGCACATCGGCTGCCCAGAACAGACCGGGCAGAGGTTCAGGCGTTCGCTACTTCACCAGCTTGCTGTCGGTAACGTCAGCCGGGTGGCGCTCTTTGTAAATCTCGATGTGTTCCCTGGCCAGCATGGTGACGAAGCTGGCAAACAGAGAGAGACCAAGGAAGATATAGAAAATCGTAAACAGCTTGCCAAGCTCGGTGACTGGCGACAAATCACCATAGCCGACGGTGGCCAGGGTAGTCACGCAGAAGTAGAGTGAATCGAGCCAGCTCCACCCTTCCATGCTGCGATAGAAAACCGTGCCCACCGCCAGGACGAGCGCGACCCAGAACAGAATGGCGCGGTATTTTGGCTCCTTGAGCAGTTCCAGCATGTCGCGAAAAATAGAAAAGAGGACAATGACTAGGGCTAACAATTGAGACATACTATCTTCTCCATCAACGGCCGTTCCCCGCCGGGATAGACGCGGGAACGGCCGTTCGTTCACACGGTCGCTGTTGGAGAAGCATTATAGACAATGCGTCCGGTTTGTGAAAACTGTCGCCTGCGAACCGGCGGCGCGCAGCCGCGGCGCAGGCCGGCGCAGGAGTGCCGCGGACCAGCTAGGCCGCCTGCTTGCCCTCTTCATCAGGGGCGCCGCGGCGCTTGCTGGCCATGTCAAAACGTTCTCTGGCCAGCATCGATGCGAAGGTAGCGATAATACCCAGACCTAGCAGAGCGTAGACAATCGTGAATGCCTTGCCCATCTCTGTAGTCGGCACGAGATCGCCGTAACCAATCGTTGCCAGGGTGACGACACAGAAATAGAGCGAATCGAGCCAGCCCCACCCTTCAGCACGATTGAAGAAGATAGTGCCAATCAGCAGCAAAACGCCTACCCAGAGCAGCATCGAACGGTACTGGGGCTTTTTGAGCAGCAGCTTCATCTCTTCGAAAAAAGCGAACACGACGACGATTAGGGCGACCATAGCTGACTTCTCCTTGCACGGCCGCTGCGCAGCAAATCTTATCGGCAACGGCCGTTGTTCATGCAGTCGAAAAAACAAGGGCATTATAGACAATGCGCCCCAATTAAACGAAAAAGCCTCGCAAAACAAAACATCCCCGGAAACACGCAGTTTCCGGGGATGTCATCACGAGCTCAACAAACACCATGGTTGAGGATGTTTATCTGCCGCAGCTGCAGAGTTCACACGATCGACCTAGTAGTAAATCATGCGCGGCAGCGTTTTCGCGTGGCCGACCCACACGGAAACCGTCGAAGCGGACGGCGCATGGCTGACGATCTGCTCCTTCGCATTCACCTCGGCCGTCTTCTTGGCCAGATTCTCAGCATTGCGCGTTGCCAATTCCGGCACCGTATCGACGCCCGAAGCCAACAAAAGTTCGGCATTCTTGGCGCCAACGCCCTTCACGCGCATCAGGTCCAACTTCTTCGCCGCGGAGAGCAGCGTCTCTTCGTCAATACCGGTCTCCGCCGACAATTCAGCGCGTCCGTCCGGTGTCGCGCAGGCGGCCAGCAGCGCGGAAGCCTTTTCCACACCCGCCTCGTGCAGCTTGTCAACGCCGGCAGCGCTCAATCCAGTCACGGCGGCCAGCTTGCTCACCGTCGCCACCTTCTCCGGTGCTGCCTCGGGCAGTTCAATCTCAACGGCCTTCGTCGCCTCGGCGACATCCACTTCGTCTACCTGCTCGGCTGCGTCATCAACCGCATCTTCGGCGTCCGCCTGCGCAGTGGCAGCAGCCGTAATTTGGGCGGCCGTATAATCGTCCACGTTGTAGACCTGCGCTTCTGCGCCTTCTTCGACCATCTTCGCCTGCACAGCCTCAACCTCAAAGTCATCAGCCATCACGCAGAGGGCCGCGCCGCCATGTTTCAAGTTCTCAACCAGCTCGGCATGTTGATCATCCGTCATACCAACGCTGCGATGATTCAACGCGCCAACCGCGCCGCCGGCCGCCGCGCCCAGGGCCATCCCGGGAATCAAAGCGATGCCGCCGGTCAACAGGCCAGCCACCGCGCCAATCGCCGTGCCCCAACCCGCGCCCGTTTTCGTGCTGCGCTGGCCAACTTCCTTGGCATGCAGTTTGCCGCTGTTCGGATCGATGGTCATGATCGAAATCGCGCCCAGGCGCACATCATGATCCCAAACATCCCATTCCTTAATAGCCGCTGCCGCAGCTTTGGCCGCCTCGTCGTTCTGAAAATATCCAACTACCAGATGATCATTCTTATTCGCCATTTGTCATTCTCCTTGAGATAACGCCACGTTCCGAGGCACAATTGATCGGCCGCCACCCCCACTGGGATTCGACCGCGCTCGACATCACTGATGTCACTTGTTTATTATAGACAAAGTGCGCCCAATAATCGAGCCCGTCCCCAAAACAAAACATCCCCGGAAACTGCGCGTTTCCGGGGATGGTAAGCCGGCTCAACGAAGCAAACGTTTGCCCGTTCCAGCCGTAGAAGTCATTTTTCCGACCTAGTAGAAGAGCATCCGCGGCAGCTCTTTCGCCTGAGCCACCCAATCGCTGGTCATCGCTTCCGTCGGCAGTTCCTCAACAATCGACTCGGCCGCATTGACCTCGGCGCATTTCTTGGCCAGATTGGCCGCATTGCGCGTCGCCAGTTCCGGCACCGTGTCCACGCCGGCAGCCAGCAGCAGCGTC
This sequence comes from uncultured Chloroflexia bacterium, assembly GCA_963767495.1. Taxonomy (GTDB): domain Bacteria; phylum Chloroflexota; class Anaerolineae; order Promineifilales; family Promineifilaceae; genus JAACFF01. Next base: position 2,644,329 of record CAVYDY010000001.1, on the reverse strand, counting down.
GCGTACTTGATGCCAACGCCCTTCACGCGCATCAGGTCCAGCTTCTTGGCACTGGCGAGAACGAGTTCAGGATCAAGGCCTGACGCTTCGGCGATCATCGCCCGACCATCAGGTGTTGCGGCCAATTCAAGCAGGTTCGACGGCGTTTCAATACCGATTTCTTCCAGAGCGGCTGCCTGGCCGGTCGTCATACCGGTGACGGAAACCATCGTCGCCTTCGCGTCAGACGTATCAGCATCGTCGGAAACGGCAGCGTCAACAGCTTTACTGGCGGCAACCTGCGCGGCAGCGACTGTCGTAATCGTCTCGGCCGTGTCAGCTTCCACGACGTAGTGCGAGACATCGGCTCCCGTCTTCTCCAACTGCTGGATCACAGGGGTTACCTCGAAATCATCAGCCATGATACCCAGGGCCGCGCCGCCGCCCTTCAATTTGGCCAACAGCGCCTCATACTGTTCATCGTTCAGGCCCAGGCTCTTGTGGTTCAGCGCGCCAACGGCGGAGCCGGCGACCGCGCCAACAGCCATACCGGGAATCAAGCCAATGCCGCCGGTGAGAATGCCAATCGCTGCGCCGATTGCCGTACCCCAGCCTGCGCCCGACTTCGTACCACGCTCGCCTATCTCTTTCGTATGCAGCTTGCCTCGATCAGCATTGTAGGTAATCACACCGATGGCGCCCAATTTGACGTCATCATCGTTGTGATCCCACTCCTTGATACTGTGCGCAGCATCCTTGGCAGCATCTTCGTTGAAGAACAGCCCGACTACGAATTGATCGTTCTTGTTTGTCATTATTGATTTCTCCTTTGTAGTGACTCCGCGCCCGTGAGACGCCATGTGCGGCGGCAGCCGACGAAAGCACATACCGCACGCAATAATACGATTCTAAAATGGAACTATGGACGGAGGGCAGATGTTTGACCAGAACCGGTTGAAGAAGAACGTCCCCGGAAACTGGTCGCTTCCGGGGATGCTAGAGTTATGGCAGCGATCAACGTATTTGATCGTCCACGCAAGAGCAAGGCGGACTGGAACTACCCGCGTTTTCGCTGAGTAGTTCTCAACAGCCGCCTCGCCCGCTGTTGTTACGGATCTAGTAATAGAGCATCCGCGGCAGCTCTTTCGCCTGGGCCACCCAATCGCTGGTCATCGCTTCCGTCGGCAGTTCCTCAACAATCGACTCGGCCGCATTGACCTCGGCGCATTTCTTGGCCAGATTGGCCGCATTGCGCGTCGCCAGTTCCGGCACCGTGTCCACGCCTGCAGCCAGCAGCAGCGTCGCGTACTTGATGCCAACACCCTTCACGCGCATCAGGTCCAGTTTCTTCGCATTGGCGAGAACGACCGCGGGATCGAGGCCGGTCGCTTCAGAAATCGCCGCGCGACCATCAGGTGATGCGGCAAGTTCCATGAAATCGGCCGGCGAGTCGATGCCGACATTCTGCAGCGCTTCCGCCTCGTCTGCGGACATGCCGGTGATGGAAATCACGGCCGCTCTCGTATCGGAGGAGTCGACATCCGCGTCTTCAGCCACAGAAGCGTCAACAGCTGCGCTTGCCGCGATCTGGGCAGCGGCCGTTTCCGTAATCGCACTGGCGACTTCGGCGTCAACAACGTAGTGCGAGACATCACCGCCGGTATTCGCCAGCTGCTTGACCACGGGGTCTACTTCGAAATCATCCGCCATAATACCCAGGGCCGCGCCACCATCCTTCAAAGCAGCCATCAGCTTCGCCTGCTGTTCATCAGTCACACCCAGGTTCTTGTGATTCAGCGCGCCAAGAGCGCCGCCGGCCGCTGCGCCAACAGCCATGCCCGGAATCAGGCCAATCCCGCCCGTGAGAATACCAATCGTTGCGCCGATGGCGGTGCCCCAACCGGCGCCGGACTTCGTGCTGCGCTGGCCCATCTCATGGTAATGAAGCTTGTCTTTTTTCGGGTTGTAGGTGATCACGCCGATGGCGCCCAGTTTGACGTCATCATCGTTGTGATCCCACTGTTTAATGGCATCACCCGCACTTTTCGCGGCATCTTCATTGGCATACAGTCCGACTACCAGTTGATCATTCTTATTGGTCATTCTTGAGTTCTCCTTTGTAATGACTCCGCGCCCGTTGGACGCATTTCATGGCGGCTGCGAGCACAGCGCCCGGCCGCACCTAATAAGCCAAATGTGGCCCAATGATTATAGACAGAGAGCAGCAGATATAACAAGGCTCTCTAACAAAAAACATCCCCGGAAGCGGCACGCCTCCGGGGATGTCAATCTTACTCAACGAACAGCATGTCTCGACATGTGTGCCCGTCCTATTTCCGCTTGTGGTCTAGTAGAAAATCATGCGCGGCAGCGTCTTCGCATGGCCGACCCAGACGGAAACGGTCGAGGCGGACGGCGCGTCCTTCACAATCTGCTCTTTGGCATTCACCTCGGCGCATTTCTTAGCCAGGTTTTCAGCGTTACGCGTTGCCAGTTCGGGCACCGTGTCCACGCCGGCAGCCAGCAGCAGTTCCGCATACTTGACGCCAACGCCTTTCACGCGCATCAGGTCCATCTTCTTCGCCGCAGTGAGCAGCGTGTCTTCATCAATGCCGGTCGCTTCCGATAGCGCGGTGCGTCCTTCAGCGGTCGCACAGGCGGAGAGCAGCGAGGATGGCTTGCCCACGCCGACCTCATCCAGTTTGGCAATACCCGCGGCGCTCAAACCGGTCACAGCGGCCAATTTGCTGACCTTGGCAACAGTCTCTGGCGCGGCGTCGGGCAGTTCCACCTCAACGGCCTTCGTTGCTTCGGCTACATCTTCTTCATCAACCTGGTCGGCAGCGTCATCAATCGCATCTTCGGCATCCGCCTGTGCGGCTGCTGCGGCGGTGACCGCCGCGGCCGTCTCATCAGGCAGCTTGTAATGGCTGACATCACCGCCGGTCTCTGCCATCTTGTCTACGACGGCGTCGACTTCAAAATCATCGGCCATAACGCCGACGGCGGCGCCGCCGCCATCCAGGGCGGCCAGAATCTTGTCGTGCTGCTCGTCCGTCAAACCCAGATTACGGTGATTCAAGGAGCCGATCGCGCCGCCGGCCGCTGCGCCAAGCGCCATCCCAGGAATCAACGCCAGGCCGCCGCTCAAAATACCGACCGCGGCGCCGATGGCTGTGCCCCAACCGGCACCTGTTTTCGTGCTGCGCTGGCCTTTCTCACTAAAATGTATGCCGCCCTTTTTCTTGGGGTCGGCGGTCATGATGGCGATCGCACCCAGGCGGACATCATGATCCCAGACGTCCCATTCCTTGATGGTATCAACCGCTTTCTTGGCTGTATCCTCATCCGGGTACAGGCCTACTACTAGATGATCATTCTTATTTGCCATTCGTATTTCTCCTTTGTAATGACTCCGCGCCCGGCAGGCGCTATTAAATCAGGCACAATGTGCGAATTTCACTGTGCTAAAGATACCGCATTTCATCCATTTCAGAAAGCCCCGCTGACTGGCGCGTTCCAACCGCCTGTCTAATACGGCCGTCTGGCGTGTGGCACCTGTCCCTGGGTTCACACGGCCGTTATTCCACCGCCTGCTCCGCCAGAGTGAAGTTGGCCGCCATGGCGCCGCTTTCCGTACGCATTTCCATTGTGCTGCCGGTGATCTTGTACGTCGCCGCCGTTTCCAGCGCCGTCAGGTATGCCGCTTCCTGGGCCATCAGCTCCTCATCAGCGCACAGCTTGCGCGTCGAGGCCAGCGGGCCAATCGAAATGGCGTCGCCATCCGTCGTGTACGGCCCGAAGTAATTGTTGCAGCCGGCGCTGCCCGACAGCTGGCCATCTTCAGCAAACACGGCCGTCATTGCCGTATCGATCTTCACGCTGACCACCGCTTCCCTGCCGTTATTATAACTGATCACATCCCACGCCGTGCCGGCCAGACCGGTCGCCGCCGCTTCAAAGGTAACCAGCTGCGTCGTGTTGGCATCATACAGCGCCAACCCCTGATCACTCACTTCATAGAACGCGGCATCCGCCAGCGCCTGACGGTACGCCTGTTCCTGCGCCATCACCGGCTCCGGACAGGCCTTCAGAGTGCCGGCCATCGGTCCAAAGCTGATCTTGATGCCGTCCAGCTCGTAGGACGTGCTGTAGTTATTGCAGCCGGAGGTACCGCCGGCCGTCATCTCATCCACAAATTCCAGAGAAATCGTCGTCGCCGGCAGCGGGCTCTTGCCGTTCAACGAGGTCATCATCCAACGCGTTCCCGCCAGGGGAACAGAACCAACTTTGCTCGTTTCATCTTCCATAGTTGGCGCATCCTCTTCGCTCATCTCTTCTTCTGCGGCCGGCGCACTCTCTGCGGCGTCCACCTCCGCCGCATCGGCCGTGGGCAGCTCAGCCAGGCCGGGTATCCACAGTTTCTCACCGACAAGGATTATGTTGGCGTCCGTGATTTCTCGGTAACTGCTGTCCGAGGCGGCCAGCGCGTTCGTCGCTTCCACGATCCGTGTAAAGGCCTCCCCATCGCCAAAGAACAATTTGGCCAGCTTAATCAGCCCGTCGCCCGGCTGCACAACATACGGCCGGCCTTCCTCTTCCTGGGCCGGCGGCTCAGCGGCTGCGGCGCCCACAACCAACAACAATGACAGGATTACCAGGGTCAACAAGACAACGCGTTTCATAACCTTTCTCCTTGCTTGATTAACAGGCCAAGAACCGGGGGCCCGGCAGAATACCGGCGCTCCCGGGATGCTCCAATAGTATATCAGAGCCCTACTCCGCCTGCTCGTAAACACCATTCAGGGTGTCCACCACATCGAATAGATCTCCCTGTCTGTACCAGTTCACAGCCACAAAATTCGGCATCTTCCCACGCGCTTCCTCACACTCCTGCGCGCGGTCGAGCAGGAAATCATACGCATTGACCCTGGCGCCATCGACCCGATTCGGCGAACCGCGCTGGATCCAATGGTTGAGCAAGAAGAACGGCTTGCCCGTGCCGCCGCGGTTCGGCTCACAGCTGAACTGGTCGGGCATCACGAAGGTATAGGGCGTTTCCTCGGTCACGTCCCACGCATTCGTATACCAGTCGGGCGGCGGCCCTTCATTTTCGGCCATGACGATCAAGCGTTCGTTCTTGTCGATCAACTCGCCCAACGTCGGCCAGGCCTCGCCTTCCGGATGCGTATAGATGTAGGGCTCTAAACCAGAAGCCGCACCAACCTGCAGCGTATCCTCGGCCGAAATCTCATCCTGGATGATGAGAAAAAGCAGTTCGCGTGGATTCTCTTCCAGGAAGAGACGAATCTCCTCAAGACCCGACTCAAGATCAGACCAGCCGAGACCGCAGAGCTGGTGGCACATATACTCACCATCGCGTCCCGGTTCGGTGATGGTCTGGAAAGCCTCCTGGGCGACACGCTGCGATTTCTCGGGCAGTGCTTCCAGCAGTTCCTCGCGCTCCTGCGGCCCGTCGATATAGTGGGTATCGATCAGCAGGGCGCGCACGCCGGCATCCAGCTGGTCGGTGAGCGTGCCGTCATGCATCGGCCAGATCCAGCCGTATTCGGCGATAGACATCGAGTTGTGGCTGGCCGCGTAGGCGATCTCATTGATCGGCCGGTCACAAAGCTCGGCGTGGCCGTTGCACGGTTCATTCGCCGCGCGCGCATCGCTGCGCAGGATGCCGAATAGCATCGGCAACAGGACGAAAAGCAGGATGAAACCGCCCAGCACCCACCAGCGATATTCCCACACGCCTTGCAGCAAATTCTCAAGAAAACCGAGCAGCTTCCTGCTGTAGCCGAAGGCCAGGAAAACGAGACCAACGATCAGCCAGACAAGCGCCGTGCTCCACACTGAATCCCAGATGCCGCGCAGCAGCGACCCAACGATGTCGTTCACCATAGCGTCGAGGCTGGCTGGGCCAATCGCCGCCGCCGCCATGCTCGCCTGCAGCTGGGAGCGCAGGACCAAGCCGCCGAGCAGCCAGAGCAGCAGCACCAGGCCGCTGGCAATGATCAGGGTCCAGCTGGCGGCGCGCAGGGCGGAACCGAGATCGTCGCTGTTCAGCCAGACGATGACCAGCAGCAGGATCAGCAGGAGGATGGCGATCGGGATCAGAGCAGACTGCAGCATGCCGGCATAATCGCGCACGGTATTGAGACCGCCGACAACGGAATCGCGCGTCTGGCCCAGGGCCAGCGCCGCGCCGGAAATGCCGGCCAGCGCGCTGCTCTGCGCCAGCAGATCTTCTCTGGCCGCGATCTGCGCGGCGGCAACGATCTTCAATCGCTCCGTGATCGCGATGGCGACAGCCGATGTCAGGTCATCTTCCGCCAGGGCCGCTTCCATCTGCAGGCGCGTTTCGGGAGCGGCCGTGGCGTTGGCCGGCCCGAGCATGACCGTAGTCAGCTCTTCGTTCATGGCCGTGGTGAAGCTGGAGACAGAGGCTCTGATCAAACGCGTGGGCAGCGGAATCAGGCGCCCTTCGCTGAAGTTGTCCAAGTAGGTGACCAATTCTTCCTGAACCAGCTGCTCCGTCTTTTTCTCAACAATCGGCTCCGATTTGTCGACGAGTCCCACAACAGCGGCCGTCGACGCCCGGGCCACACGGTCTGCCAGCACCTCCGGCGTCAGCGCCGCGCCCAACTCAAGCTCCTCCTCCAGCTCCGGGACATCACCGGACAGATAGGCGGTCAAGCCGCCGAAGAATTTATCGGTGCCCGCTTCCATGCGCCCCGGCGGCAGAATCAGATACAGCGCGCCGACAATCTGCGCGTACGCCTCTTCGGTCAACAGGTCGATTTGAATACCGGTCAGCTCTTTGAACTGTTCCTGCACCAGGGGATCAGCCAGCAGGTCGGTATAGACGCGTTCATAGATTTCGTTCTCCGCCAGCGCCTGCGTATATAGTTCCGGCGACAGCAGATCGCGGGTCACGACCAGACCCAGCACAAAGATGATGAACAGCAGCACAAATGCCGCGCCCAGAATGACGGTCAAAATCTTCTTCCACATACTCAATTGCTCTCCAACGGGCTGTGCGGCGATATTACCCCATGATTATACTAGACATGGCCGAAGGCAACAATCGTGCAGGGCCCTGTTTTGCGGCCTTTCAGCAGACGGCATTCATCGTGCTTCAGCCGCAGAATCCCTACTGCGTCCTCACTTGACGGGCAGCACCTGCCCGGGAAATCTTGGCTGCGGAAACGTGTCAAGACAGCGTTCTTTCAGCGCTATGCGCAGCAGTTGGCGCACTATTCACTGATCGCAGCCCACGGCGGCTGTTCAGCGCTGCTCACGGCCGTTATTGCGAATCATGAACGCCGTACGCGCCTTACAGGTTAGGCTGCCACCCTGTCTATGTCGCCAATAGTAGATGGTACCGCCGTCGTTCATCAGGCGCCTGCTGCGCAAAGCTACCGGATAGCCGCACTGCGGGCACAGCGCCTCTGGCGGCGCGTCGCATGTGGCCTCTATTTGCCGCCCTTCGACGGTTACCGCAACGTTCATAGGTTCTCTACCCCTTGACTGAGTTCTCGCCCGCTTCCCTGGCTGCCCGAAGCCAAGCGGACCTGCTTCGGGAATCAGGCGTGTGCTGATTCAACCCCATTACAACCGTGAAAACGGTTCGGCCGCAGCCTGCTCCTCGATCGGCGGCGCCGCTTGCCGCGACCGTCCTAGGTAAGCTACCGACAACAGCGGGTAACAAAGACCGTAAACGGTGCTCAGGATGCTGGACAGCGCCGCCTGATCGGCCACTTCGCCAATCAGCGTCGTTACCCCGGCGTGCGCCGCGCTGCTGGAAACGGTACTGGTGATCTGCATGCCGTTCAGCCGCTTCGTCCAGCTCTCGTCCAGGATACCCTGTATCTGGATCGAATAGACTGCCGGAAAATGCGCCGTGAGTTCTTGATCATCATTGTCTAGATTTGTCATCGTCATGCCGGTCCTATTAGCGGCCGTTTTCCCTGCGCGTATGCCCAGCCGCAGCGGGCAGCCAACAGCGACCAATTTCCCATGCTCACATGATAAGCGAAGATGGTAAAAGGCAGTAGGACCAAAATGGGGTAAAAATGGATACCTTTACCTGCAGGGCAGCCGTTCGTTTGGGGAAAGGGCCCGCGCCCGGCGAAACGGGTCAGGGGCTGACGATGATGATGCCGCCGGCAGCGTTATCCGTCTCGCTGGTCTCACCGCTGATCTGATCAACTGCATCGACCTTGACCCAGAAAGGATGGACGCCGGCCGGCACATCTTTCCAGATGATGGTGGCACTGTCTGTTTCACGTCCCCAAGAACAGCCATTGATCGCGCCCTGAACAGCGGGCAAGACCGTCCGTTCGCCAATGACCTTGGTCAGCGCTTCATCGGCATAGAAGGTAACGGTGAAAGGATCCAGAACGGCGGTCGTGCCATCATTATAGAAACCGGCGCGCAGCTGAACATCGGCCGCTGCTCCCGCCGTCGTCACTGTCCGCTCAGGGATAGCCGCGGCGACGAGGTTGATCGTTTTTTCGCTGGCGGCGGCACGGTCGCGGAACGTGCGGCCGGCCTGCGTCAGCGCTGCTTCAGCGCCAGGCTGATACCGGTCGTGATCCTCGATGATGAGATTGCTCGAACCGCCGGAGCCTTCGACATCCGTCAGCAGGCTGAACCAGGTCCACTGCTGAACGAGGCGATTCCCATCGGCCGGGTAGCCCAGCTCAGGGTCTACGGCGGACTCGAAATAGTCGATAGTTTTGTCCAGAAAGGTGCTGACGCGTTCCTCGGTGAAACAACGGCCGAACTCGTCCATCAAGAAACATTCCGTCGGGTTGACCGGATCATCATAATCGACGAAAGGATAGAGGAGCGAATACTCGGTAACCAGCAGCGGCTTGTTCTGCTGCCCGTGCGCCTTCATCCAGCTGCGCAGCGCCGTTATTTGCTCGCTGAAGATCCCCAGATCGTCATGTTCCGACCGGCAGTAGACATCCTCCCTGGGACATTCCGTCTGCGGGTCGCCCAGGAGGTTCTTCTTGGCGAGGTCCGGGTCGGTGCCCAGCGCGATCTTGCCGTCGCTGCTGCCGCCGTCACTCTGGCGTATCTCAGAGAGAATGTAGAGATGGGTGTTCCAAACATCCACCGGCATCGGTTCGCCGAATTCCGCCAGGTAACTGTCCCAGACGATATCCAGGTACTGCAGGCGGCCGGGGGTCATCATCGACAGGCCGGCCACGGCGACCTGCGCGTCGGGATCCTGCTGCTTAATGAAGTGATAGACGTCGTGATAGGCGCGCGCATAGACTTCCGGGAAGGTGTTGTCCTGGACGTCATTGGCGACGTCAGGCTCATTGCCCACAATCCACAGGGCGCGTGGATTCGCAGCGATGATCGGGCCAAGACCGTCCTGGTCCAGGGTGAGCGGCGGCTTCACGCTGTAGGTGGGCAGATAGACACCATTCTCCTTGTCCTGTTTGATGCGGATGAGGGGCAGCAGTTCTACCGTTTCCGGCAGCGCCGAGACCGTGGTGGTGAAATTCATGTAATGACCGGCACCCAGCGGTTCTATCCAATCCACCCGTTCTTTGGCGAAGCCCTTGGCAATGCCAAAGCGGCAGTTAAGTGCGCCGGATAGGTCAGCGAGACCCGGCGCGGAGGGAACGACCCCCGGGGAAGGTTCCGGCGGCGCGGTGGCCGCTGGAACGGCCGTGCTCTGTGGCGACGGCGTGGGCAGAGGCAGGCGCGTACCGCCTGCCGGCGCTGTCGGGGACGGCAGCGGTGTGGTCGCCGGCAGTGTGCCGACCGCCGCTGAACAGCCAGCGACGAACAGCTGCAGCGAGAGAAGAAAAACGAGAAAGTGTGTTCGATACATGCGTCGATCCTCTACAGCCCCTAGTCTAGAAGATTATGCACTTTTTGACAGCCGATTTCGCCGCCTATTTACGCCTTTTCAACAGCTCGAAACAAGCGCGCTGCGGCCAAGCGCAGTTTCCCGCTGCGGTGCGGCGGGCAGGACAGGATCGGGACATCGCCCGTGCAGCGCCGGCTGGGGAAGATCCCCGGCGGCCGGCCGCCTTATCCGCCTTCAGGAGGCGGCATAGCGCAGCGTGACACCGAGGATGTAGTAGGCGGCAAGAATCGAACCGCGCAGCGTGCCGCTGACCTTCGATTGGCCGGCCTGGCGCGGGTGCCAGCTGGCCGGCACTTCGACGATGCGCGCCCCCTGTTTGGCCGCCTTGACCATCATTTCCGTGGGCCAGCCGAAGGTCATTTCCCGCATATCAAGCTTGGCCAGCAGCGCGGCGCGGATGGCGCGGTATGGGCCGAGGTCGGTCACGCTCACACCGTAGAGCATCGACATCAAGCGCGAGGACAGGTGATTGCCAAAGCGCTGGTGCGGCAGCATCGCCCCCGCGGCGATATGGCCGAGCGTGCGCGAACCAAGCACAAGATCGGCCTTGTCTGCGTTGAGCGGCTCCAGAAGACGTGACATTTCGCTTGGCAGCGAGCTGCCGTCGCCGTCAAGGTAAACCAGCAGATCGGCGCCCATATCAACGGCCGTTTTCGTCCCGGCGGCGCACGCGTAGCCGTAGCCGGGGCGCGGCTCGCTTACCACCAGGGCGCCCGCCTCCCGCGCCGCCTCGGCCGTGCGATCGCTGGACCCATTGTCAGCCACAACCACCCAATCAACATCCTGGGCGAGCGCGCCGCTGACCACATCGGCGATCGACCCCTCTTCATTGAGCGCAGGGATGATGACGGCGGCGCGGTTCATGCAGCGAAGAAAGCGCGGGTAAATGGGCCGGCGTTCTCGTCAGCGCGCAGGCGTTCAAGATCGGCGACGTCGTCAATGTCGTACCAGGCAGGCAGCAGGGAGACGCGCAGCCCTTCCTCACGGGCGATGGACAGCGTATCGCGCAGCACATGCGCTGTGGACATGGTCACCTCGCGCAGCAGCCGCGGATACGGCCGTTTCCAGCCGATGAGGTAATAGCCGCCATCTTCGCAGGGGCCGAACACGACATCAACCGCTTCCTCGTCCAACGCCTGGAAGGCGGCGGCCAGGTAGGCAGGCGGCAGCGAGGCGCTGTCGCTGTTGATCGCCGCCGCCTGCTGGTAGCCGGCCTCTTGAACGGCCGTCAGCACACTCTCTAAACGCTCGCCCAAGGTCTGCCCGCGCTGCGCGATCAGCTGAAAATCAGGGGCGAGTTCACGAAAGGCGGCCCGCGCCTCTTGTGGGGCGTAGGCGATGAACGGCGTGAACGGCGTATGGGAAACGGCCGTGCGCACCGCCTGCAGCGTATCGCGCAGCAAACAGCCGTAGAGTGCCGCCGCCTGCTCAGGCGTCAGCGGCGGCGTCAGGCGCGTCTTTGTCCTGCCCGCGGCAGGTTCTTTGGCCATCACCAGGAGGGCACGGCGGCTCATCATACAGGCAGCCGTCAGCGCAGGAACGGATAGCTCGGCTCACCCCGCCGCGACAACAGCCAGGCATCAATTCCCCAGACACGTCCGGAACGGGTCAGCGCGACAACAACAGCCGATATGGTCAGCAGGATATAAGTCCAGATCCATTCCTGTCCGCCCCAATAAGCGAGCAGCAGGTTGAAGAAGAAAAGCGCGGCGCCCAATCCGGCAAGCGGCGTAAAGGCGCCGAGCAGCAGGCCGGCGCCCAGCAAGAATTCAGCGACCAGCTGAAAGGCGCCAAAAACGCCCGGCGCCTGCAGGATTGTGCCGCCGATCAACGCGCGGTAAAAAGCGGCGCCGCCGCCGTTTTCTTCAAAAATATATTCGAACAAGCCGCTGATCCCACCGGCGGAATAAACACCCTTATTCAGGTTGTCCAGCCAGGTAGCGAGAACAAGGATGCCCAGCGTAATCCTGAGCAGAGCGACAATGCGGCGTAGGCCCGCGGCGTCATCTGGAAACATGGTCATACTCCTTATTTGAGCGGTTTAGCAGTTTAGAACCTCAGCTAGATAGGCTGACAGGCATCTGCCTCACACGGAGGCAGCAGCGCTAGCCTCAGGTGAACTCGACGAGTTCTTCGGCTGCCGGGCTGTTCTGCTCGGCGAGCATGTCGCGAATGCGGCCAACAGCCGTACACAGCGGGAAAATGTCCCGCGTAACCAGCATATCTTGGCTGCTCGGCGAGGCCAGCGGATGCCAGTAGACGCCGTCATAGGTGACCGTGACCTCGGGCAGCAGATTGTCTTCGCCGACGACCATGCCCTCTTCGGAAAAACCGCGCTTGGCCAGCGGCCGGATGAAATGGTCCTCGTCGGCAATACCCAGGCTCTTGCGGAAAGCGATGAGTTCATCGATATGGTCGCTGTTGGCCGCTGTTTCCGTGCTGCCGATACGCACATGATACCCGTTTTCTTGCAGCGTCTGAATGCCGGCGACCGTATTCTCCCAGGTGCCGGGCCCGCGAAACGCATCATGCGCCGCGGCCTGCCCGCCGTCAAGGCTGACCTGCACCGAGAGATTCGGGTTGGCGATCTCATTGAGCCGTGCCAGGCGGCGGCCGTTGAAAAGCATCGCGTTGGTCAGCACCGTCGTCTTGACCCGCGCCGAGGCGTAGGCCAACATCTCGTAGATCTCATCGAGAATGAACGGCTCGCCGCCGGTGAAAAACAGCTCCGTGAACCCGTTTTCGACCGCCTCATCAACGATGCGGCAGGCGGTTTCCAGGCCAATCGCCCGGCGCGGCGCGCGCGGCGTCGATTCAGCGACACAGTACGAGCAGCTCAGATTGCAGTCGTAATTGGTATATATCCACAGTTTCCAGGAAAATACATCTGTCGTTGTCATTCTGCTCCTCAGAATAAGCTGGTCAGCGCTCAGCTGCTCAGCCTGTCAGGCGCTCTAATCGCTCAAGTCGCCCACGCCCATCTAGACGTCTTACAGCCGCCAAACCTTACCACATCCCCACCGATATTTCGAAAACAGAACCCCATCTTCACGTAGGGGCGAGACGGCTGCGTGCTGCTCCGGCCGCCCGCACAATTGCCAATCACCCGCACGCCTTCAACGCGCATCCCACAAGCATTGACGTAGGGGCGAGGCGGCTGGGCGTTGGTTCGACCGTCCACGCACATGCCGCTCACCAACCGCCTCGCCCGCACACCGACGCCATCCACGGCCAACCCCGCACCGAGGACTAGGCAGCCGGTTATCATCGTTCAGACGCAGGGCCGGCGTTTCGCCCGACTGCCTCGCCCCTACCTGAACCGATCATCCGTCTGATCAGGGCGGCCGCGGCGACAATCAGCAACAGCAGGGCCGGCAGCCACTGCAGCGCGCGCACCCACGGCCGTTCCAGGAACACCTGCGGGTCAAAATAGGCGAGGTAGGAGAACACGGCCGTTCCGCTCAGCCACAACCAGGGCAGGACGGCCAGCCACCAGCGGCGGCTCTCCCCGGCCGCCGGGGGCAAGAAGGGCAGGAAAGCGAGCAAAATCAGCAGGTACCAGGGATGGAACGTTGGCGTCAGCAGGATGTAGGCCATGAAGGGCAGCGCCGCCAGGCGCAGTGTCTGCCGGCGTTCTGCGGTACCGGCTGCCCAGCAGGAACAACAGCAGCAGCACCGCCAACAGCAGCAGCCCCACGATCCCCTTGGCCGCAGCGGCGGCGCCAGCGAGTCGGGACCACCGAGCGCGCTGCTCCAGCAGATCAAAGAGCGCGTTGTTGAAGCGCCACTGGCTGCTGTAGATCAGCAGCGCGCCAAAGAGGCCACGGCCGTTCAGCTCCCTGCCAATCCCCACCCCGCCTGCAGGCCGAAGGGCAGCAGGATCAGGATCGTCAGCAGCGGATAGAGCAGGCGCTGCGGCCACGACCAGCGCCAGAAGAGCAGCGGCGCCAGCATCGCCGGCATCAGCTTGGTCAGCGTGGCCAGAGCCGAGCAGAAGCCGGCGACAAGCAGCTGCGCCCGCCCGAGGTTGGCCGGGTCAGCGCGGCCTGCACGGCCAGCAGGGTCAGCAGGACCATCCAGGCGTCAAGATGCGCGCCGTGGGCCACTTCGACGATGACCAGCGGGCTCCACAGGTAGAGCAGCAGCCGACGCGCGGGCAGCGCGGCCAGGTCGAGCAGCCGGGCGATCGACCGCCGCCGCCGCCAGGTCGAGGAGCACCATAATCCCCTGCAAGATGATGGGTGGCCGCCGATCAGCGCGGCCAGGGTGAAAAGCAACTGCGCGGCAGGCAGATAGGGGCTGGCCATCCAGGCGTTGTTGACCAGCGCGCGCTGCGGGATATCGAGGAAATTCAAGCGGCGTCATTGACTGCGTAGGCGTACGGGCTGACGCCGTTGATGGCCACATGGCCGTCCCAGATGGTGCGGTAGACGTCATCGGACAGCGTGGGCGTCGTCAGCAGCAGCAGCAGGCGGCTGAGTACGGCCGTTCCCCACACCCAGGCCGCGGACCATGTGCCGCCCCGCTCCAACCAGATCAGCGCCCCACAGTAGGCGGCGAAAGCCAGCAGGTAGAAGCCAATCGTCTGCGGCAGCGCCGCACCACGCAGGGTGCCGTTAACGCGATCAACCAGGACAAGTCCCCCATAGGCCAGCAGCGAAACGGCCGTCCAGAGGGGAAACAGGTTCTTACCGCGGATCATGGAGAATCAAGAATGATGCGGCGACGGCGGGCAGGTTCGCGCCCGGCAGCCGGCAGCTCCCCTTCTGAAAAGAAAATAACGTGCGCAAGCACGTTACTACTGCCGGGAAGGCAGCCCCGGAACACAACTGGTGGGGCGCACACGAAGGTGCGCCCCACCTTGCATCTAATTCACTTCCATCTTGCCGGGACAAATGAAATTCTGTCCAATCCTACTGCGGCAGAGGCGGCAGTTGGGGAACTGCGATGCCCATAGCCTCCAGGATACTGGCCAAGGTCACTGCCGCACCACCCAGGATGACGAGCAGCGCCGCCGTGCCGACGACATAAAGAATCAGGTAGATAAACGGCAGGACGGCCGTTTTCCAGCCCTTGGTATCATGTGCTTCAGCCGTGCCCATCCAGACGCCGATCAGCGTCATCGCGATCACAATCAGGACAACGATGTGAGCCAATGGCTGGTACAGAGCAAAGACAAGCAGCACTGTCGGGCTCTGCGCGAAACCAACGGCGCGCATGGTCCTGGCAAACGAGCCTTTGCGCGTCAGCAGGAAACCTGCACCGAAAATCACCACGGTAGCCACAAAGAAACCGACAAGACGGAACGGTATAAGAACCGCATTGCTGACGGTCGTATTCTGCATAGCCAGCGTAATCAGTGTGGTGCCGACAATACCAACCAGCAGCGCCGGCCCGGTCATCAGCGGATCATCCACGACGCCCTTGAACGCCTCACGGTCAGGAATCAAGCAGCGGAAGACATGCTCAAGCCAGACCTTGACCATGCCGAGGCCCTTGAGCAGATTACTCAGCTTCCAATCTTCCGTATCAACCGCTTCCTCCACCGGTTCGGGAGGCGGCAGCGGCGCGCCGCGGCGGTCATTCAAGATATGGAAGACATCAATGGAATTGCGCGTTGCAGACACGTCCATGTCTCGTGGATGGAAGATAAAGGCATCTGTTTGCTCGCCACCCATACCGCCATGATTACCGATCAGCTCTTCCAGAGCGGCCACGGTGCCATCTTCGTAAACGGTGCTGATGACCATCAAATCACCGGCATGCGGGAAATCCATCACGCGCCGCGTCTGCCAGGCGCGAATCTCTACCGTCGAAGCGCCATGTCCCTCTTTCGGTGCGTACATCAACATCGGATCGACACCTTCGACCGTGCCGGTATGCAGGTTGCGCACACCCTCTTTGCCCAGAGCCATCGGCGTGCCGTCGTCCAGGTAACCGCACACCAGGCCGATGCCTTCATGCGCGAGCAGGGAGCCAACCATGCCTGGATAGGCAGCCTCAAGCTCCGGCATCGTTATTTTGCGGTCAAAGAGATTAAAATAGACTTGAGCCAGGTTGCCGCTGCCATAGGCGGTCACGTCAGCCTGAGTCGCCTGCGCGGCAATGCGCGCTCTCTCTTTAGCTGAATCCTCCTTCGTCAGCTTCTTCCCCTGCTTGGCCAGCGTCTTGGCCGTCGAACTGCCGCCATCTTTCGACTGCACATTGGCCAATTCAGCTGTCGCCTGGCTGATGCCCATCGTGCCCGTGTCGCCGCCCATCGATACTTCCACCGTGGTGCCTTCCGGCAGATGCAGTTCAATAAACTGCTTGAGGGTCAGGTCATAGCGCATCAAGAACGTAGGCCCGAACGATTGGCCATGGTCAGAAAGAACGATCATATCATAATGGACCGGCGCTTCATTCTTGATTGTATGGCGGATGCGCTGCAAGACGTTGTCGTAGCGCGCCAGGTCCTTAAATGCATCTTCGGTCCAGGGGCCGGAATGGTGGGCCACCTCGTCATAGCCGGGCCAGGTGAGATAGATCGAAGGGGAGCCGCGCACGATGTCCATCACGGCGAAGCTGGCGCCCAACTCACGCAAGAACACCGACGTGGCCGCGCGGACAAACGGGTAGAAATCGTGCAGGCGGTTGAGCCGCGGCCACACTTTCTTGCGCTTCTGCTGCCATCCTTCCCACAGTTCGACGACCACCATACCCAGATAGCGGGCGATGGTGCCCACCAGGAAGGAAGGATCGAGCATCAAGAGATAGACATCTTCGGCGCGCAGTTTGCTTTCCTTCGGGACCGGCGTCGGTGAGATCGGAGGCGGTCATCATCGATTTGAAGGCGTCGCCGCTGACCATGTTGGAGACACTCGTGCCGCCGCGCATCAAACCCTGGCCGTGCGCGTAGCGGTCGTTCAATTCGCCGGCATCACTGCTGGAAACAATCAGCTTGCCCTGCGTCTTGTCATACCAGCGAAAAGCGGGGATGTCGTAGTTGTCACCAAACATAATGCCCGCCTGGCAGGCGGAGGTCTGCGAAGGAATGCCGCAGTCAACGAGCGACAACACATAATCATCTTCGTCAATCATTTCCTGCAGCGTCGGCAGGAGCCCCTCGCGCAGCGCATGTTTCATGTGATGGTAGCTGAGGCCGTCGATCTCAACCATCATCAAATTACGGCCGTCTTCAATTGCAGTGTCAAAAGGCTGTTCCGCCGCCTTGTCTAGTGTACGTTTGCGATAGTATGAATCTGCATCACCAAGATTGATGATGCTGGAAATAAGGATATTAACCGTATTGGCTAGAAGGCTGGCCACGATGACCGACAGGAAATTGTCCACCTCGAAGCCGGGCAAGAGCCAGGCGGCCAGGTAGATACCGACGATATTCAGCGCATATCCCACCCCAAACAGGAGGAAGAAGCCAAGCGGACGCGAAATCCAGAGGACAACCGGTCGCAGCAGCAGGTTGATCAGGCCCAGAACGATGGCCGCGGCCACCGCCTGCAGCCAGGCCGGACCCAGCACCGTATCCACAAACTCGATACCGGGAATGATCCACGCCGTGAACAACAATATCAGCGTATTGATAATGATATTGATCACGGTACGCACCGACCAGATCGCAAAACGTTCAATTGTATTACTCATAACTCAAAACTCCTCCAACCAGAACCCAATAATCTGGCTTCTTCGAACGGATTATAACAGGCCACCCACTCTCCAGAAAACCGAGATCAGATTCATTTTCAAGAAAGGCCCCCTTTTGTGCAGTGTCACGCCCTATGCGCGCGTTCCATACCTTCTCACTGCTCGCTGTGTCCACCAGGCACGACAAGCCACGTGGAGCACAGATCCGCGGAAATCTTCTCCATTTCCCCAGACAGATAGCCTCTGCGTGCCGCTGCTCCCTGGAACCAATCGCGGCGGTTATTTTCCCGCAAACGCTGCCGGCTTCCGGCTGAAAACAGTCCTGGTCCAATTTCCAGGAACCTATTGGCCCGGTTGACCAACCTCAAGGCAAGAACAACCCTGCCGCCCTAGAGCAGCCAAGGATGGTCGAGCCTCCAATCGTATCAAGAGCGGGCTATACTTCCCGGCCGCCTTCCAGCTTGTCCTGGTATGCTTTGAGGACATCAGAATCGCCCGCAGCGGCCAGTGCAGCCTGCTTTGGCCACGTCGCCGGATCGGCGCTCAAGCCATGATCCTTCAAAATGCCGCGCAGGTTATCTACCGACACCTGCGATAGCTCGGCAACGTTGCTGATACCTGCCGCATCTAGAGCAGTGGCGATTTTGGGACCGATACCCTCAATCACCGTCAGCTTCTGGCTGCCCGCCGCGGTCGGCACTGCGCCGGCATCCACGACCGGCGCGTCAGCTTCCACAACGACTGCCTCAGCGTCAACTTCCGTGTCCGCGTCTGCATCCGCGGCCGCGTCAGCAGCTGGAGCCTGCCGCGTGCGTGTCGCGGCATCAGATGCTGCCGCCGCGGTCGCCGCTTTTGCGGCCTTGCCTTGCGAAGCATCTACGGACGGTGGCGGCGGCGCAAAAGCCGCCTTGGTGCCGGGCAGCAGCGCCAACAGCAGCGCCAGGCCATTGACCAGCACCGCCGGCATCACCTGCGCGAAAGTCGTCTGGCCCAGGATGGCCAGGGTGAGAAAGATCAGGTTCAACACGGCCATGATGATTGCAAACATCCAACCGGAGAGGTTGAGCGTCCACAACCAATAGGCGACGAGGAACCAGATGGCGCCGACAAACGCGGACAAACCTGCCGCGAACCAATGGGCGGTGGGATAAATAAATGAAATCTCACCCAGGCCGGGAACGGTCGCATTGACGGGAATCCAGCCCATATAGCGGCCGGCATCGAGGAAGGCCAGGATACCGGCGATAACCGCCAGCAGGACCAGGATATAAACGGCCCAGTTCTTCTTACGTTTTACTTCTTGTGCCATGACATCTCTCCTTACTAATGACCTACAACAAACTATTGGCCAATGAAGTCGCCGCTGTATTCTAAGCGATTTCGCCGCCCTTGCGTACCAATTCGTTGGCCAGGTCAACGGCCGTTTCATGATCGGCGACAATAACGACGGCCGATCCACCCGGCTCAATCGCCACGCCGGTCGGCTCAACCTGCCCCTGCGCGCCAAATGACTCAAGCCGCCGGCGGCGGGGAATGCTCCAGGTTGACCCCAGAAGCGCTAGCGAACGACGTGCGGTGCTGCGCACGAGCCGCCAACTGCCGCCAAAAAAGAAAAGCCCCGCGCCCACCGTGGACCACAGGAGGCGCAAACCATCACGCCCCGTATCAAAGGCGAGGTTGAACCCACCGCCGATGATTTCGCCGAGTCCCATATCGTGCAGGTCGAAAATATGCAGCTCGTCATCATCCTCATTACGGGAGACAAGCGCACCCTGATAGATCGTCTCATGACGTTTGCGCAGCGCTCTATTGATTGCGCTCAGTGCCGCTTCAGCATCCTTGCGCCTGGCAAACGTGACCACCAGCGTTTCCGGCTCATCTTCATTGATTACTTCAACAACCTCCGCCGCGGCCGCTTCGGCCACAAGATCCCTCAAATCGCCATTTTGCTTGCTCATCCTATTTCCTCCTGGCAAACGCGCAAAACTGCAAGATTGCCACGCCTATCGCCCGTTCAATCACTTTTCAATGCCGCTGCTCAGCGCCTCCGGCTCCGCCGCAATGTCGAAAACATCATCCTGCTTCATCTTCTCTTCCACCGGGACGGCGCGCTGCCACCAATACTCGTATTCGGTCAAGAACTCCTCGACCGCCTCCGGATCGTCGGTGGCCAGATTGTATTCAGTCAGGCTGGGCGAGCCCCAGGCGCTGTAATGGAAATTCTGGCTGCCCACTGATAGGAATTCTTCATCGATCAGCATGCCCTTGTTGTGCATCTTGTGCGCGGAAAAACGGAGATCGAGATTCTCTTCTTTACCCGCGGCGGCCAACGATGCTTGCAGCCAGCGAATGCCGGCGCGATTCTCCAGATCCATTCATCGCCGTCTCTTCCATCATCACCCGCAGCATAACATCGTTTTCGACAATCGCATCGCGCAGGGCGAGCATATAGACCGGCGCGAAATCATCACTCTGGCAAATATCACTGACCATAGACAGCACCAGGCAGGGCGTATTCAGTGAGAAGTTCACCTCGAAGAGGTCGATACTCTCCTGGGCGCCGCCGATAGCGGCCAGCAGCGCTTCGTCAGACTCCAGATGTTTCAGCGTATGATGCAGGGCAAAGGCGCTGTGCTCATTCTCAGCGGCCGGGAAGAAACGCAAGACCTCCGGCGGATGCAGATCGTCCGTTTCACTCATTGTGCAGATCAGCGTGAACAGCAGTTCCATCGACGGCGCGTTGAAGGGACAGTTTACTATCTCGGAATTGCGCCACAGATCATCATAGGCGGCAAGCACCATCTGCGCCACCGGGCCGGTCATCTGCAGACCCATGTCGGTCATCCCCATGGCCTGGTCATGGGGGTACGCTTCGTCAAGGTGCAGGTAGCTGTAGTTGAAGCCGGCGGCAACGGCCGTTTTGCCGTCCACCACCATGAACTTGCTGTGCGCATGGGGCAGCGAGCCGGTGTAGTTGGCCAGCTCCAGCTTCCAACCAATGTCCGGATCTGCGCCTACCTCAAGTCCGGCATCGCGCAAATCCGTGATCACGTGATGCAGCTGGTTGGCGAAGCTTAGCACGGCCGGCTCAGGCAGGTTGCCCAACAGGATGCGCACCGTCATGCCGCGCGGGTAAAGCTCCGGGTTCGCCTTGACCCTGGCGTACAGATCGGCGATGGCCAGCGTGAGTGTATCGCCCGGGCCTTCGACATCGGAGGGCGCATCCCACTGCATGGTCACGAAAAGCACCTCGTACTGCGCGCTGCGCGCCACGTCGGCCACCGTATCAAATGCGCCAAGCGGTGTGTCTTCAAACCCCTGGGCCGGTGCGGTGGGATTCGGCGTAAAATGGAGGCGGTCAAAGCGATTCTTGCAGTAGGGCACAGGATCGCTTGCCGGACGGAACTGCTCCTGGCGAACCGCCTCGTAGACAATCTGGCTGATATCGCCGGACGGGAGATCGTCGCAGGCGTAAGGCGTCATACGCAATATCTGCTGCGTGCCGCCGTCATCCCAGGTGAGATAGAGCGTCTGCGCGGCGTCGCTGCTCAACAGCGGCGTCACCGGAACCGTGGTCTCGGCCAGGATCGCCGGGAAGCTCCAGCCTTCGCCGGTAAGCACAGACTCCACCAGAAAATGCCCCTGGCTGACGCCGCCAAGCGCGCGCACCAACTGGTCGCTGTACCAGACGGCATGGGGACGGCCGTCAGCCGCCGCGGCAACCAGGGGATCGGCATAACAGGGCGCCCACTCCTCTTTGCGCACAACGCCACCCGCTTCGGCCAGCTCAAGACGGCCGTCTACACAGCGCACCGTATTCACCGTGCCGGCCTGAGCGACGCTGTCCGGCAAAACCTCTTCAGGCAGCCAAGCCGTGCTCACCGTGGGCAGCGACAACTGTTCATCCAGGTCGGGAATATTGATCCTCACCAGCGTGAACAGGTTAGAGAAGACAATAAAGGTCAGAACAAGAATACCCAGCACAAGGCCGGCGCGCGCAGCGCGACCTGCGCGGGTATCGGGGAAGATCAAGCGCTCTTCCTGGAAATGATCGTAAGCAAGAGCCAGGAACGCGCCGCCAAAGGCGCCGAAGAGAAAGAGCCCGCCGGCAGCGCTCAACAAACGCAGCGCGCCAGAGTCCCACCCGGCGACGGTGCGCAGGATAAACCCAAGGAAGAGGCCGCCAAGTGCGAACCCGAGCGCCGAAACTATGGTCACCCAGAAGGTGCGCAAGAATCCGGCTGTGAACAGGCCGAACAACAGCCCGGCCAACGCGCCATACAGCAGCCCCAACATCGCCATCAACAGGGGCAGCTTCGTCTGGCTCACATCGAGATCGGGGGAAAGGAAAGCGACCGCGGCCAGAACAATAATCGCCGGCAAAACCATCACGACATTGGCAAGAAAAAAGCTCAGCGCCCCGCGCACCATGAAACGACGGTCTGTGGCCGCATCGCTGAAACGGCTCAGCGCCAGGCCGCCCCAGGCGCCGGCCACCGCCCCGCCCAAGCCGACGGTGCCTAGGAACAACAAGAGACCGACCAGAATTTTGATGAACGGCTGCTGGCCATCAATCAAGCCAACTATCCAATCGAGGATAGGGCTGACCAGAAGTAGGAAGATCAAAAGGAAACCAAGCATCATCCCTGCGCCAAATGCGAAGGCGCTAAAAAGGATTGTATGCTGTATTTCTCGCCGTTCAGGTGTTTCAGTCGTCATCACCTATGTTCTCCGCGTGGTTGCTGCTTCTGCTCGGAGGATTCGCGGGCCACGTAATTCTACCGCTGAGTAGGCAGAACAGGCGATTGGTGCAAGCAGCGATAGCGGTGTCGGCAGCTCGGCGCTCAGCCACCTAGCAGCCTGCGCGATCCTCTGCACCCTCTGCCCTACAAGGCCGGGAGTCCTCTTTCAAGAAGACCACCGCTGTTGCGATTTGCAACTTCCAGCGCTGCCGCACTGATTCTATTCCTCAGGATCGGACTATCGGACAATGCTCTTTAACACGGCGGTCGTCGTCTTCTATCTCAGGATCAGCGCATCATCGCGGCAATCGCTGCACCGTCAGTTAGCGCTTGCCCCAGCATTTCCAGTTCAGCCAATTCACCCTCGCCGGTCAGCGTGACGGTCACGCGGGGGTACTTGACAACGATATCGACCACTTCATAGGTGCTGTCGCCAAGCCATTCCTCCACGGGCCGTTTCTGTCAGGTGCTCCTCCCTGCTGTTGCGGAAAGCGGTGACACTCGTCGCCCCCAACAGCAGCAGGACAATAATGAACTGCCGATGGCAACAATGTAGCCGCGCCAGCATTTGTTCCTCTGTTGGTCGGCTTCAAATTGAGCGCATTGGCGCCGCTCAGCCAGAAAACAAGACTGCCGGCCAGAACGATAGCCAGGAAATTGGTGATGAAGAGCACCAATGAACCAAGCGCATCCTCATAGTGTCCGTGAGCAAGAGCAATGCCGACGACACTCAATGGTGGCACCAGGGAAATCGAGATGGCCACGCCGGGCAGTGAGTCGCCGATCTCCTTGCGGCTGTTGGCGAAAGCACCGGCCGCGCCAGCAGCCAGGGCCACACCCATCGCCGTCAGGCCCGGGGCGACCCGCGAGGAGATCTCGCCGTTTCCTTCGAAGTCTATGAAGGGAATGGGCAAGCTCAGCATCATGGCCAGCACAATGACTGCGATCACACTGATCACGGTCAAGGCCACAGATTTTGCCGCCCGCCTCTCATCTCCTCGAACGAGTGCCAACGTGGTGGCCATGATAGGCGTCATCAGCGGAGCCACAAGCATCGCGCCGATAACCGTGGCTGTGGAGGCGCTAGTCACACCGTAGGTGGCGATAATCGTCGCCAGCAGCAGCAGCAACGTGTAATTAGTGAGCTTGCGCAGCGCCCATTCCCCCTCGAAATAGAGATTGCCTTCAATTGTGGGCAAGTAGCTGCGTTCGAACTTGTTTTGCGCGAACCAATCTCGTATCAAATCTTGCATCGTTTGCCTCCGTTTGCTCTGGCAAGATCATAGATTGTTGTGATCGGGGTGCATCCTTGTAGTCCGCAGCGCGCAATCCCCTGCGCGCAGTGTCCAGCGCGCAGGATACCCCGTCCCCGTTCCCCGTCTGCCAGTTCTCAGCCGCCCCTTCCATGGCAAACCTTGAACTTCTTGCCGCTGCCGCAAGGACAGGCGTCGTTGCGACCGCGTTCTTATCTTGCGCTGCTACCCACTCCATGACCCGCGCTGCCGGTTGGCCACGCTGCACGAGCTGGGCCATGAGTGTCATCGACGGCCGTACATGGTCGAAGAAGAAAACAGCCCATCACATAAGTAATTATGGCCCGGTTCGCCGTCTCGCGAAAGCACGAAGCGATCTTTGGGACAGCCGCCGTTGCACAGCATGCGCACCTCGCACGCCTGGCACTGCTGCGTCAGCAGATCCCGCTTGTTGTCGCCAAATGTGCGCTGCCGCTGCGAAGCGACCATCTCCAGCATATGCGTCTCATGGATATTGCCCAGTAGAAAATCCGGCTCCACGTAATGATCGCAGCTGTAGAAATCGCCGTTGTGCTCCAGCGCCGGACCGTAGCCGCAGGTCGGCGCGTGGATGCACAGCAGATGCTCGCCGAAATAGGCGTGTAGCGTCACATCAAAGAGCTGCACGTACACCTGGCCCACGTCGCCGCGGATCCATTCCTCGTAGATGTCGACCAGGAAACGGCCGTACTGTTCGCCGCCAACCGAACGCTCCGTCACCAGGCTCGCCCGTCTGCGTATAGAGCAGGCGTTCGCCGCCCGGCCGTTCGCTCCAGCCCAAATTGGCGATGGGCAGTGTTTCCAGCGTCGCTCGTTCCACAATGGGGATGAACTGCATCCACTGCGCGTCCAGCTCATCGCGGAAGAAGCGGTACACCTCACGGCCGTGATCCTGGTTGGCCGCGTTTACCGTGCAGAGGATATTGTATTCCATCCCGTGCTTTTGCAGGAAGCTGAGGCCGCGCATCACCTGCTCAAATGTGCCCTCGCCCCCTTTATTCAGGCGGTAGGTATCGTGCATCTCGCTGCGTGCCGTCCACGCTCAATCCGACCAGGAAATTGTTTTCCTTTAGGAATGAGCACCACTCATCATCCAGCAGTACGCCGTTCGTCTGGAAGGTATATTCGATCTCCTGGTCCGGCTTGCGGTACTTCTCCACAAACTCCACCGACTTGCGGGAAGAAATCGACGCCCATCAGCGTCGGCTCGCCGCCCTGCCAGGCCACCGTCACCGACGGCGTGCGCTGCGACTCCAGCAGCTGCTTGATATACGCCTCAAGCGTCGCCTCCGACATGCGGCTTTTCGCATTCGGATAAAGCGCTTCTTTAGAAAGGAAGAAGCAGTAGGTGCAGTCCAGGTTGCAAGTCGAACCGCTGGGTTTGGTTAGTAGATGAAAGCGCGGCGGCGTGTTGGTGGCCGTGACGCTGTCCAGGCTGATAATCGGTGATGTGGTCATGTGACTGCCTTATCGCTTGTTTTGCTGTGTCCCAGCACTCAAGTGGGCGCTGGCTTGGCGCAGGATTATAGCAGATTTATCAGGAAAACTGCCCGCATTTGCGTGATCAGGCAGTAAACAAGCCGGGAAACGCGGCATCCTGCCCTGCCAGCAGGGCGCGCAAGGGGCTGCGGCTGAATCTTTCCTCTGAACCTGTTGACACAGCTCTTTTCAGGTTATACGCTTAAGGCGTGCTAGTAGACAGCACGGCGATCAAGCGCCGCTTGCCAGCAATCCACGGGCCGCGAGCAGTTCCCGAACGCCGGGCCGCCAACTGCGCACTCTCGATTATCAGCAGCAGACCCAGAAAGGAGATATCATGGCAGATAAGCAACCCAACATACTCGTATTGTGGGGCGACGATATCGGTTGGTACAACATCAGTCACAACAACCGTGGCGCGATGGGGTACCAGACCCCGAATATCGATCGCATCGCCCGCGAAGGCATCGAGTTCACCGACTATTACGGCCAGCAAAGCTGTACAGCGGGACGGGCGGCATTCATTACCGGCCAAAACCCTCTGCGCACCGGGCTGACCAAGGTCGGCGCGCCGGGCGCAGAACTGGGACTTAAGGCGGAAGATCCCGACCATCGCCGAAATGTTGAAGCCGCTCGGCTATGCGACGGGCCAATTCGGCAAGAATCATCTGGGCGACAAGGACGAATATCTGCCCAGCAATCACGGCTTTGACGAATTCTTCGGCAACCTGTATCACCTCAACGCGGAAGAAGAACCAGAAAACGCCGATTATCCGAGCCATCTGCCGGAAAGCATCCTGCCCCGCCCGCGCGGCGTCATTCACTCGTTCGCCGACGGCCGTATTGAAGACACCGGTCCACTGACAAAGAAACGTATGGAGACGATAGACGATGAGGTCACCGAACTGGCGCTCGACTTCATCGACCGCGCCGTTGATAAGGAGCAGCCCTTCTTCGTCTGGTGGAACTCCACGCACATGCATTTCCGCACCCATATTCCCGAATGGCGGCCGGCCTCAGCGGCCAGGGCTTCTACAACGACGCCATGGTGCAGCACGATCAGGCGGTCGGCCGTATGCTGGACAAGCTCGATGAACTGGGCATCGCCGAGGACACCATCGTGCTCTACTCCACGGACAACGGGCCCCATTACAACACGTGGCCAGATGCCGGGATCACCCCCTGGCGCAGCGAGAAGAACACCAACTGGGAAGGCGCCTTCCGCGTGCCCTCTTTCGCCCGCTGGCCCGGTAAATTCGAAGCAGGCAAGGCGCTCAACGGCATTACCAGTCACCAGGATTGGCTGCCCACGCTGGTAGCAGCGGCGGGCAACCCGGACGTCAAGCAGAATCTGCTCGACGGCTACGAAGGCTTCAACGTCCATATCGATGGCTACGATCTGCTGCCCTACCTGCTAGGCGAGACGGACGTCTGCCCGCGCGATTCATTCTTCTACGTCAATGACGACGGCGCACTGGTTGCGCTGCGCGGCGGCGACTGGAAGGTGGTATTCCAGGAGCAGCGCGCCAAGACGATGGCGCTGTGGGCGGAGCCCTTTGTCCCGCTGCGCCTGCCCAAGATATTCAATCTGCGACGCGACCCGTTTGAACGCGCCGATGAAAATTCGAATTCCTACTGGGAGTGGCACCTGGATCACGTGTATATCATGTACATCTCGCAGAATCTTGTGGCCAACGAAATCCAGAGCCTTATCGACTATCCGCCGCGCCAGGAACCCGCCTCTTTCAATTTGGACGGCATCCTAGAAACGCTGGAATCGTCGACCAGCGCCGGCCTGCATTAACAACCAGAAACCGGGTTTTTTGAATGGGGGCGCATTGAGCAGTGCAGCAGCCGCAAAAACCCGGTTTCTCTGATGGGCCTCTACCCCTAACCACCAGAAACCGGGTTTTCTGAAGAGGGCGCTTTCAGCAGCGCAGCAGCCGCAAAAACCCGGTTTCTCTGCTAGCAGCCACATGGGGCGGTTCGCGAACCGCCCCTACAAACGGCACTATACGGCATCCTGGAAACGCTGGAATCGTCGACAAGTGCCGGCCTGCATTGACAACCAGAAACCGGGTTTTTTGAATAGGGCGCTTTCAGCAGCGCGGCAGCCGCAAAAACCCGGTTTCTCTGATGGGCCTCTACCCTCTAACCACCAGAAACCGGGTTTCTTGAAGAAGGCGCTTTCAGCAGCGCAGCAGCCGCAAAAACCCGGTTTCTCTGATATGCCCCTACCCCCGACAAACACCCAATACTACGAAAAGGACCCCCGGGGTTCTTCAAACCGCGGGGGTCTAGGTGGGACGATTAAACGCTGGCGGTTTCCCAAGGTCCGCCGCTGATATCAACGACTACCTTCCGCTGGTCGTCGCCTCGGTCATCACTGCATCGGCCGTTTCAATGCTGAAACTGCCAGGTTTCTGGCGTGGCGGGAACTCGGCGAAGGTACTCATGAACTGCGTCGCGATCGCCTGTGCCGGCACCAGCATGAATGCGTGGTCGAAATGCCAGCGCTGATAGCCCCATGATTCGTGCAGTGCTTTTTCCAAAGGATCGGAACGCAGGTTAAAGACATAGGGCAGCCGCAATTGGACAAATGGTTCGCCCCAGACATCAAAACCTTCGGCGCGCTGTTCCAGGAACATCACCTTCCAATCGCCAACGCGCAGCGCCGCCAGGCTTCCGTCATCCGTGAAGTAGAAGAATTCGCGCCGTGGCCATTTCTCATCATCTTCGGTCAGGAAGGGCACAAAGTTGTAACCATCGATATGGACTTTGTATTCCGTGCCCCCGATTTCCTTGCCCTCTTTCAGCTCTTCCTTGATATCTGGTTCGCCCATTAAACCCATGAGCGTGGGCACGAAGTCTTCGAGCGAGACAATACCGTTGCTGATTGTTCCCGGCTCGATGGCGCCGGGTGCGCGCATTAATAGAGGAATACGGTAGCCGCCTTCCCAGGGCGTATTTTTCTCACCATGAAAAATCGTCGTGCCACCGTCCGGCCAGCTCATGACCTCCGCGCCATTATCGGTCGTATATACGACAATGGTATTGTCGGCAATACCCAGGTCATCGAGCTTGTCCAACAACTGGCCTATATGCCCGTCATGCTCCACCATGCCGTCGGCGTAAACGCCCTTGCCGGTTGCGCCTTCCGACTCTGGCTTGAGGTGCGTGTTAACATGCATGCGCGTCGTGTTGAACCATGTGAACCAAGGCGTCTCGGCCTCGGTATTTTCCTCGATGAAACGTAGCGCATGATCCAACACTTCCTCATCCATGGTTTCCATGCGCTTCTTAGTCAGTGGACCGGTATCCTCGATTTTTTGCGAACCGTCTTCCTGGGCCCAACTATGCATCACGCCACGCGGGCCAAACTTCTCTTTGAAACGCGGATCCTGCGGATAATCTGGGTGTTCCGGCTCCTCTTCAGCATTGAGGTGATAGAGATTGCCGAAGAACTCATCGAAGCCGTGCGCCGTGGGGAAATGTTCATCCAGATCGCCAAGATGGTTCTTACCAAACTGGCCACAAATATAGCCATGCGGCTTTAGCATCTCGGCCAGTGTCGGATCCTCTTTTTGCAGACCTTCCTTTGCGCCGGGCAGGCCGACTTTGGTCAGGCCTGTGCGATAAGGGTTCTGGCCGGTCAAAAACGCGGCGCGCCCTGCGGTACAGCTCTGCTGGCCATAGGCGTCGGTAAAAATCGCCCCTTCTTTGGCGATGCGGTCAATATTGGGCGTCTTGTAGCCCATGATGCCCTGGTTATAAGCGCTGATATTAAACCAGCCGATATCGTCACCGAACATCACCAGAATATTTGGTCTCTTGTCTGCCATGATTGTCTCCTTTTTTGAAAACTACTTGATTGTCGATAATTGCAGCGTTTCCGGGCTGCAAAGTTTCGTTATCACTTTGCCACTCTCTTCAGAATACCAGCTACCGGAACATTTTAAACAGGCTGGGATCACGTTTCTTATCTTCTTGCACCTCCTCGATAAAGAGTTTGAATAAGCGGTCTTCGCTTCATTACACGGCCCACGAAACCTATTTCATTGTTGACCTCGCCAGCATCCAATTGACCTGCAGCGCAACGAACGTCGTTTCAGCCAATACTGCCGCACGATTTTCCGAATCGAGCTGCGGCCTGAGATCACGCCAGCTTCTCTGGAACACGCCCGTTGCAGCAAACACTGCCGCGGGCAGCCGGTGAATACCCCGCCCAACTCAAACACACCTATGATAAGACCAATGATAGTTGAAAGGTATCTGCATTGAAACAGCCAAATAGATGCAATTCTGGACACCATTGCTGCTGGGCCGGTGTCCCAGTGCCTGTCTGAGGCGCGACAGCCCGCTGCGCGGCACAGGAAGCCGCGCCGGCTCAAACAGCGTAGGGGTAGATCTGCGACCAATCATCCTTCATATCAACGACCGTCCAGCCTTTCTCCAGCGCTTCGTCCCACGCCTCGTCCAGGCCGCCCATGTGCGCACCGCGATCGTAGGCGTACTCGCGCTCGGCATCGGTGTGGTGCACCAGGCCGCAGAAGCGCAGCCCGCTGCCCGAGGCGGTCCACTGTAGCATCTGGTGATCACCGTCGGAGTTGCCGAAAGCGAGGATCGGCCGTCTACCAATATAGCGATTGATGCCGACCGGCTTGCCGGCTTCGTCGTCTATGTGATTGATCTCCGGCAGGCGCACCAAGACCGGTTGGCCATCACGGATCTCATAGGCAGTTTCGATGCTTGTGCCGATGACCTGCTGCGGCGGGATGCCGTAAACGCGCTCAGTCCACGGGCGCATGAATTCGACACCGCCGCCGGAGACGATATAGGTCGTGAAGCCGTTGCGGCGCAGGTAGCGCAAGAGCTGCAGCATCGGCTGGAAGATCATCTCCGTATAGAGCCGGCCGGTCACCGGATGGCGCGCAGTGCTGATCCACGCATTGACAATCTGCTCGAACTCCTTGGTCGTCATGCCCGTATGGGTGGCGGCCATGATTTCAAGCAGCGCGGGCACGCCCAGGCCGGCCAGCGTTTCCAGATCCCCTTCCAGCACCGCCTGAAACGGCTGCGTGTACGCCCACTCGGGGTTGTCAGGCGCCATGGCGCTGACACGGTCGACGGCGAACAACAGTTGGAAGTATAACGGCCGTTCCGACCACAGCGTGCCATCGTTATCAAAAACGGCCAGCCGGTCATCCGGCGCCACGTAAAACTCACCGCCTTCGGCCGTTACCGCCTCAACAAAATCAATAATGGCCTGCTTCGCCGGCCCCTCGTTCCATGATGATAATGCCAGGGTCATAACTGTCTCCTTGGTTGGTTTTTCAGTAGTTCAGCGGTTCAGCGGTTCAGCGGTTCAGCAGTTCAGCAGTTCAGCGGTTCAGCGGTTCAGCGGTTCAGCTGACAAGCTGACAAGCTGACAAGCTGACAAGCTGACAAGCTGACAAGCTGACAAGCTTCTGCGCTATGTCGCCAGGTGAGCGGTGATAACACCTAGCTCAACCAGGCCGTGCACCATCAACTCGACGGCCAGGGCAGCAAGAAGCACGCCAAAGACGGCTTCGGTGACGCCCAACTTCGCCGGGTCCATGTATTTGGATACGGTCTCAATATTTCTGAACAGCAGCAGGTCGATCAGGCCGACAAGCAAGACGAGGCCAATCAGAATCAGGGTGTCCCAGCTGATAATGCTCGGCACCTGGGAGGAGGCGATGACCAGAACGGCGATGCCCACCGGGTTGAGGATATACGGCACGGCCAGCGGATAATAGGCCATATCCATGGGATCTTTGTGACCATGCTCTTCGACATGATCATCCGTTTCCGACCCACTCACCAACATATGCAGCGACATCAGCAGCAGCACAATCCCGCCGGCGACGAGGACTGAGCCGGTGGAGAAATGGAGCAGCGCCATCAAGAACCAGCCCAGAACAACCAGGACCAGCGCCCAGACAATCGCCGTGCGCACGGCCTTGTTGGCCACGGCAACCTGGGTCTTCTTGTCCAAATCGGCCGTCAAATCAACGAATGGCACCAGGGCGATTTTCGGACCGATACCGATGAGAAGCAGCATAAACACTTCGAATACTCTGAACCACTCAATGCCATGTTCCGAAAAAAAAGTCATTTGAATCACTCTCCTTGTGCGATGCTCACTTCCTGGTTTTCACTGTTCAATCTGGACTGCTCACTGTCCACTGTTCACTGCTCTTCCGCCGCCCGGCTGTCATCAATGTCAACGTCAATACGCACGCCGCCGTCCATCTTTCCACTGTCAGCGGCATCTTCTTTCTTCCTTTCCTCTTCATCTGCCTCCATGAAATCGACCTTGGCGAAAAGGAAAGCCGCGGTGCCGGAGGCAACAATGACCAGGGCGACAGCGACGCCGAAACCGAAGATATTTCCCCCATCGGTGAGTTCAAAGCTGGCGGCAACGCCCAGGAAGAGCACTGCCAGCATGACGACGATGACAGCCAGGAGGTTAAACTTGAGCTGGTCAAGACTGTTGACCGACATCCATTCCGGCAGCACCTCTTTCAATCCCGGATCTACGAAAAGCTCCTGCAGGCCAACGGCCGTTATGAAGAGAATGGTGCCCAGCAAGAATAGATCGATCATCTCGATCAATTCAACGCTGAAAACGCGCGCGCCTTCTGCGTCGAACTGCGCGTGGGCAAACGTCTCAAAGACGATTGTTACCGTGGCAATCAGGCCAAAAATAAAGACCGCGAGAGTCGCGAAGAGCAGCGTAATGACGGCGATCCAGATCACATAGCGTGACCAACTAAAAACCTTGCGCATGATTAGCCCTCCGGGCTGAAGCTTAGGCGTAGATGATTGACAAAATAGTTGGCGATCGAACAGAAGAAACGGGCGAGGCGATTGGCATCCCGCCTTTCATGCCTTCCCGAATCTTCACCCAGGCGACCGGGCGAGGCGATTGGCATCCCGCCTTTCACGCCTTCCCGAATCTTCACCCAGGTGACCGGGCGAGGCGATTGGCATCCCGCCTTTCACGCCTTCCCGAATCTTCACCCAATCGCCTCGCCCCTACCCGCAAATGGTAAAGGGTTGACGGTTCACGTTTTCCGTTTTCCGTTAATAGCTGATCATCTTCGGCAGATCTTTCGCCTGGTTTACCCAATCAGTAACCGTCTCTTCCGTAGGCAGCACCTCGGCTATGGCGGCGGTTTCGTTAACCTCAGTCAGCTTGGCGGTCAGCTTGGCCGGGTTGCGGCGCGCCAGGTCAGGCACCGTCTCTACGCCGGCAGCGTGCAGCAGTTGGGCATAAACGACGCCGACGCCGTCAATGCGCATCAAGTCCATTTCCTTCACGGCGACCAGGATAGTTACCTCATCCAACCCGGTGGCCGCAGACATTTCAGCGCGCCCTTCAGGTGAGGCGCCCATCTGCAGCAGGGTAGAAGCTTTGTCGACGCCCGCTTCATACAATTTGGCGGCGTCGTCCGCGCTGAGGCAGCTGATCGCGGCAATAGCGCCGATGGCATCCGCTGTTTCGGCGTCCGCTGTCTGCATGCCAACCGCATTCACGCCCGACTGGTACACCTCATTCACCGCGTCGTCAACAGAGGCACTGGCATCTGACTGGGCGACGGCGGCAGCGGTAATCGCCACAGCCATCTCATCGGGTACGCTGAAGTAGGCGACCGTGCCCCCTTCCAGAATCATTCTGGCCCGCGTCGGTTCGACCTCGAAATCGTCACACATAATGCCCAACGCCGCGCCGCCTTCCTGCAGATTCTTGGTCAGCGTCGCCGCATCTGAATCGCTCATACCGAGACTCTTATGATCCAACGAGCCGGCGCCGCCGCCAATGGCCGCACCAAGCAGCATGCCGGGAATCACGCCGATACCGCCGGTGATCAGGCCAAGGCCGGCGCCGATAGCCGTGCCCCACAAAGCGCCCGTTTTGGCGTTGCGCTGGCCAATCTCATCAACGCGCAGGTGGCCGGTTTTTTCGTCCAGGGTGACCACGCCGATTGCGCCTAGTTTGACGCCGTCATCCTCTTTGTCCCACTCTTTCAAGTTCTTGGCCGCAGCTTCCGCCGCGTCCGCATCCGCGTAATAGGCTAAGACGAGTACATCATTATCATTGTCTTGTTTTGCCATGTCGGTACTCCTGTTGGCGGTGATCAGTTTTCACTGCTCACTTCCAATAATCTCTAGTAGACAATCATCCTGGGCAGTTCTTTGGCCTGGCTGACCCAGCCAGTGACCACCTCTTCCGTGGGCAGTGCATCGCTGATGCCGGCGCTTGCATTGACGTCGGCCAACTTCTTGGCCAGATTAGCGGCATTGCGGCGCGCCAGGTCAGGCACTGTTTCCACGCCGGAGGCCTGCAGCAGGTTCGCGTAAACGACGCCGACGCCGTCAATACGCATCAGGTCCATCTTCTTCACAGCGGCCAGGATCGTCGCCTCGTCAATACCGGTAGCTTCGGCCAGTTCGGCGCGCCCCTGCGGTGTGGCGCCCTGTGCGAGCAGCGCGGACGCCTGTTCGACACCTGCATCGTGCAGCTTGGCGGCATCGGCGGCATCGAGTCCGCCGGCGGCGGCAATCGTGCCCACGGCAGCCGCTTTGCCGGCATCGGCACATCCTGGCAAGTCCACCTCAACATCTGCTAATTCAGCCGCTGCGGCGTCCACGGCGTCGGTGGCGTCGGCCTGAGCGGCGGCGGTGGCGGCAAGTGCTTCACCAGTCTCTTCAGGCACAGCCCAATGATCGACCGTTCCGCCTTCTGCAATCATCTTCGCCTTTGTTGCGGCTACTTCAAAGCTGTCACACATAACGCCCAACGCCGCGCCGCCATTCTTGAGATTATTGGCCATCTGGTAAGCATCGTCATCACTCATGCCCAGGCTCTTATGATCAAGCGCGCCCGCACCGGCGCCCACGGCGGCGCCCACAAGCATGCCGGGAATGAGAGCAATCCCGGCGGTCAGTATGCCAAGCCCGGCGCCGATAGCCGTGCCCCACATAGCGCCTTTCCCTGTCTTGCGCTCGCCGACTTCATCAACTCTTACCTTGCCGGTTTCCTCATCCAGAGTAATCACGCCGATGGCGCCGAGCTTGATATCGTCGTTGGCCTTATCCCAATCTTTCAAATCGTTGGCCACCGCTTTCGCGGCGGACGTATTAACGTAAAAGGCAATTACCAGGGTATCGTTCTTGTTTTCTGCCACAGTTTAGACTCCTTCTACATTTGAGTTGTTGAGCCGACTGACCAGACGGCTTCTCTATCTTTCGGGCGTGTACCGGTGACCCATCGTGCGGCCCGCTACTTACCAATGATCCGCCTGCCGGCTACTTCGTCCTCGACCTGATCGGCCGTTTCCGCCGCGGAAGGGGCAGCACCTGCCACTTTCTTGTCAGCGGGTTTGCCCAGCGAGGTCACAGCGTCAGCGGCGCCGCTGACCACACCGGTGGCCGCCTCAATCGCCTCGTCGGCCTCATCCCCTTTGCGCCAACGCCAGATAGAAAGGGCGATGAGGGCGATACCGCCAATCAAGAAGATCCAACCGATAATGCGCACCGCCTGAATAATCGCGTCACCCCCGGAGTAGAGACCCCAGAGGGCTATCGCGCCGACCGACGTAAACACCAGGAACTCGACCAAGCCGGTGCGGCGGCTGCTGCCATCGGTACGAAATACCTGGACAAGCGCTAACAGACCGTAAACCAGCGCTGCCGTTCCGAAGATTGAGTAGCCGGCGACCCGCGTGAGGGCGCCTTCGATGAAGAAGAGGACGAGGATATTGAGGCCGGCGAAAACGGCGACTGCCGCGCGTGATGCCACGACGCTGTCAATCTTCTCGGGAACATGACTGCTCATGATATTCCAGAACTGCATCAACCCGGCGATAACCAGGGCAGCGCTTAGAAAGAGCACCAGGTTGACATTTGCACCCTGTGGATCAATAACGACCAACAGGCCAATGACGCCGAGCACGAGGCCCTCAATTAATACGACCCACCAGGGCAGCCTGGTGCTCCATGGCGCCAACTGCTTGGCGGCGCCAACTGCTTGATCGGAAAGATCTTGTTTTTCAGCCATGTAATTTGCCTCCTGAAATCGGGTTACTCAGTTAATGAACAATCGCTTGGTTTAATGATGGGTCACTCCCCAGCAATAAAGCGCGAACTGACGCACCTAAATACTATAAGTATAAACGCCAGGATCTGCAATTTTAGCGCCGCTCCTGGCCGCCTCCATTTGGCGGCGGCTGCGGGCTCCGGATCGGGGTGCGCTCCGACCGGGGATCCTGCGCTGCCGGCGGCTGTCCCAGGTAGTTGACCGACAGCAGCCCCATGCCCAGGGTGCTGACGAGATTGAGCAGTCCGGCCAGCGCCGCCTGGTCCCTCACTTCGCCGGTAATTGTCGTCACCGGCGTCCGCCGCTGTTCAGGCAAAACGGTTGTCTGGACCTGCAGATCGCCGTAATGCTCAGCCCAGCCCTGGTCCAATAGTCCGGCCAATTGAATGCTGTAGTAGGCACTGTTGTGCAGTGAAAGATGGTTATTCATACGCCGTAGAGAAACTCCATGTTAGCGTGTTCTGCCCCGGG
Source organism: uncultured Chloroflexia bacterium (assembly GCA_963767495.1). Taxonomy (GTDB): domain Bacteria; phylum Chloroflexota; class Anaerolineae; order Promineifilales; family Promineifilaceae; genus JAACFF01. Next base: position 2,608,695 of record CAVYDY010000001.1, on the reverse strand, counting down.
GCCCGCGCCGCAAACAGCAGCAAGGCTTCTCCCGGGTGCAGAGCATCCTTATATGTATGATAGAAGATGAGCAGGGAAAAGGGAAGATCCATACTGGTGCCATTATGGACACCTGGGAGAGAAGCAGGTCAGTATCCCGAGGAGCCGCCGGGGGCGGTGAATTGGCGAATCATTGGAGGCCTTGACTGCCGCCGGGCCGGTGAACTGCGGGCGGCTAGAGCACGCCCAATTCGCGGGCGCGGGCAGCCGCCTGGCGACGGCCGTCCACTTCCATTTTCTGATAGAGGTTGATCGTATGCTTCTTGACGGTGCGCGGTGAGATATGCAGCTCGGCGGCGATCTCTTTGTTGGTCAGCCGGTCGGCCAGCAGCAGCAAGACTTCCATTTCTCGATTGGTCAGCTCGGCGATCAGCGCGACGGCCTGTGGGCTCAGCGTACGTTCAGACCGCGCTTGCCCGGCAGCCGCCGCGGCAGTCTGTTCAGATGCCGCGGCAGTCTGTTCAGATGCCGGCCCATAGACAGCCAGAACGCGATCGATGAAATCAACGGCCGTTCCCTGCTTTTTCAGCTGCACCAGTAGCGGCAGCGGCCCCCGCCCTTCATCAACAAAATAGCGCAGGGCGCCCCCCGGTTCGGCAAGCAGGACCGCTTCACGCAGCCTGTCCAAGGCCCGTTGGTGATCACCCAGCGCCTCGTGAAGCAGCGCCTGAAGAATCCCGATTTGCAGCAGCTGCCGCTTTGCATTCCGCGATTGGGCGAACGTCCGGCAGTTAGCCAGGGTTTCATGCGCCGCCGCAAGCCGCTGTGGGTCAGCGCTTTCAATATCCAGCCTGCATGTTGTAAGCACGGGCAGCTCCCACAGGTCGGAAGCCATCTGCGCCTGCCACTGTTCCCGGTGGTCGCTGCCGAGATCGGGCACGCTTACCCTGTCTTTCAACCTTGCCGTCAATGAATCGACCAGGGATATCAGGGACATTATCCCCTGCTCCATGATAAAATCGCGCAGCAGATCCAGGGTGCGTATCGCCTGCGGCTGGTCGCCGCGCGCCGCGTGAACCAGAGCCATACCAATGATCGCGTCAATTGCGGCGCGTCCATGCACCGCAAGGCGTGCCGCCAACACCTCTTCGAAATAGATCTCCGCCCCCTTGAGATCATTACGCTGATAGGCGCACCAGCCGAGGAAGAATGTGGCCCAGCCCAAACTGACCTGGTGTCCGGTGCGAAAGGCGAGATCACGGTAGGCGTGCGCCCGGTTGTACAGACCAGGCACATCCAGCTCAGCAAGATGCGTGGCCGCCTCAGCCAGCAGCAGACGATGGGTGCGCACGTCTGGCTGGCTCACCTGTCCCGCTATCTTTCTGCGCGCCGCGCTGATCGCCTGCCGGGGATCCCCTGACTGCTGCAGCGCGTAGATTTGCCAAAATTCGGCGAGACTGCGTACGTAGCGCGCGGAGGGATCAACCTGGCAAAGCGCCTGCTCCGCGTAGCGCAAGCAGTCTTGCGGTGACTGTGACGGCAAGAACGTGCTCGCCCGGAAGGTGTTGATCACACCCATCCATGCCGCTTCCTGATCGGGGGTGTAGTCGAATCGCTTGCTCTTTAGTCCTTGCTCCGCCGCATCCAGCAGAGGCGGTATGCTGCCCACGCGAAAGCGCAGCTGCTCGACCATTGCCCGCGTGGCCAGGATGCCCGGCCGCTGCCTGGCTTCTTCCGGCAGCAGATTGATCCAGCGATCGACCGGACGCCAATCCTCTTCATTGACTGCCTCGTGAACATACTGTTCCACCAGGCGCGCTGCCCGATCGGGCGCGCCTGCCTGCCGGGCATGAATGATGGCATCTTCAATATATCCTGCCTCTTCAAACCATGCGCTGGCCTGGAAATGCATGGCAGAGACAGCCTCCGCCGAGAAGGTCTGCCCCACCTGCCCGACGAGGAGCTGGCGGAAGAGATGATGGAAGCGATACCAGACGCCCTGGTCATCAAGGGCAATCGTGAAGAAATTGGAGGACCACAACGCCTGCAGAAAGTCATGTCCGCTGGATCCCGGCGGTGCACCCTCGGCCAGGGCATCGATGAGGGGCGCACAGAAGCGATCGACAACGGCCGTGCGCAGCAGGAGCAGCCGCTGTTCAGCGGGCAGTCGCTCCAGGACCTCTCCTAATAGATAGTCTGATACCTGCTTGCTGCCGCCCGCAGCAGCGCGACGGATAAACTGCGCCTGATCGTCCACGCCGCGCAGCGAAAAGGCCGCCATGCGCAGGCCCACGGGCCAGCCTTCACACCATTCATTGAGCGCGCATACCGTGTCACCACCAACCGGCTTGTCAACTATCTGGGTAATCAAGGTGGCCGCTTCCCGGTCACTGAAACGCAGGTCGTTCGCGCGAATATCTCTCATTTGCCCGCCGCCGCGTAAACGGGACAGTGCCAGCGGCGGATCGACGCGCGATAGAATGATCAACCGCATCTGCGGCGGCATATTCGACAGCAGCCGCTGAAAGAAATGATGAACGGCGATGTTGGAAATCGTATGATAATCATCAATGACCAGTGTCACCGGTCCCGGCAAGGTCTGCAGATCGCGCAGGAGAGTGTCAGCCAATCGTTCCGGCGCGGGAAGCTGCGGCCGCTGCAATATCTGCCCGGTTTCGGAACCCATGGCGGGATACTTGTTGTGCAGCGAAGCCACGAGATAGGCGGCGACCGTGTCCAGGCCGCTGTCATAGGCGTCAAGCGACAGCCAGGCGTAGGGCGCATCCATTTCGCGCAGCCACTGGGTGACCAGCACGCTCTTTCCATAGCCTGCAGGCGCAGAAACGAGGGTCAGTCTCCAGAAATCTTCAAGCAGCAGGCGATCGAGCAGCTTCTGCCGGCGAATCAGCTGAGCAGGCACTCTTGGCGGATAGAGCTTAGTTGGCAGTATGTGGTTGGGGCTGGCGGTACCTGTGGCCATAAGGAGCTGAGCGAATGTTTGGCGGTAGGACGCGTCTACGACCGGGAAAGTATAGCATAAAAACAGCTGTATGCTGCTAGCAAGCAGATCCTCGCCGCCCTGGATCAGCAGCCGGCTGAGAGCTCATTCTCAAGACGTGTGAGGCTTTGGGAAGCGTGGCTCAACCGCCCGTATTTCGTTCCAGCTGAGACATCACCTCTTCATGCAAAAACTGCTCTTCCGGCTTCGCCGGCCAGTTGTAGAGCACGAAGGTGCCGCCAAGCTTGTCATGCCAGCCCTGCCGGCGGCGATCGAACAGCGCCCATAGGAAACCAAGAAAGAGCGCCGCGGCGGAAATATACATCCCCGTCAAGCGGAAGATGGTGCGGCTGAGCGTGACGCGTCCCCCGCTCTTGTTGACCACAGCGATGCCGAACACCGCGTCGCCGACCGTCGCGCCGGTCAAATTCCAGCTGAACATGAAATAAAGGGAAATCACGATAAGATTGAAGAAGGCGATGAGCAGCAGCACGGCTGTGACCAAAATACCTTCAGACGACAGAAAGGCTTGAATCCGGTCGCCCTGCCCAAAGAGCTGCACGGTGTTGCTGACAAAGGCGGAGATCAGCGTCGTGATGAAGATCAGAACAACGACATCAAGAAGGAATGCCATCAATCGGGTCAATGGTCCGGCGTAAGTGCCGGCCAGCGACTTCTGCAGATCTTGGCGCTGGTAACGTAGGCGGCTGCCGGCCAGGGCATCCAGATAGGTGTCACGAAAATCAGGCGCAGCCGCCTGCTTGCGGTGCAGCTTGCCCATCAGGACAATGTCCAGGCTGACAAAGCGCTCGCGTATTTCATCGAGAATTTCGCCAATGATGCTGGTACTCTGGCTGGCAACAATCTGAGCAACGACCGATTGTATTTCTTGATTATGACTGATTTCGGTGACGGATTCCTCCACCAGATTATTGATCGACACCTCCGCCAGGGCGCGGCTGCGCACCTCTTCATAGCGGCCGCGCTGAATCCACTGCTCCAGCTTGTTTTCGCCCGCTTGTTCGGCACGCATGACTGGCTTGTGCAAGCGGGCGAAGAGGAAGCTGTTCCAGACGGGGTTGATGATCCTGCCCGCAGTTATCGGCGGCTGAGTGCGTGAGGGTAGAGAGATGTCCGCTCCCTTGATTGAAGCGGTCAAATGTGCTGCTCGCCAGTCCAATCGTTCCGTAGCGCAGATTGGCATACGGCCGTCTGTCCAGCGACTGCTGCTGCTGCTGCGCCTGGTTGATGGCTGCCTGCATGACCTGCTGCGGCGCATCCTCTCCCTGCACAGAGGCCCTATCTGTGATCTCCTCACTGACCATGACGAAGCTGCCAAAGATCATGCGCATGAAGGAGGGACGGCCGTCGGGCACCGTGTAATCTATTTGACTGATCTGCGTCGTGCGGCGCACCCTGCTAGAGGGATAGTTGGGGTTAACCCAGGTGCCGTCGACGATGCCGCCCTCAGGGGCTGCTTCGTCCTGGCTGTCGCTGCCGGCCGTTTGCGCGGTCGTAGATACGGCGGCCGGATCAACTGCTTCCGCTTCCGACGTCTGTGTGGTCGAAATCGCGGCGGCTGGTTCAACTACGGCCGTTTCGGCGGTTTCATCTGTCATCGCTGTTCTCCTACCTGCTGCATAGCAGCATTCACCCAAAACTTGTCAAACGACCTGGCAAGTCGTTTCGCACCCACAGGGCCGGCCGCCCCAAGCTAAACTAAAATCAACGGCGAAATCGTCACCGCTCATCCACCACGCTAGCGTAGCAGCATTCATCTGAAACAGTCAGGGATTGCGCAGATTACACAGAATCAATTCAGGGTATCTGCGCACTCCGCGAAATCCTTGACTGATCGCGCTGCTCAGCGCTGGTTCATAGCTGCTGAAGCTGCGCCCAACAGCGCGATATAAAAAATAGCCGCATTTTCTGACGACGCAAAAGCGAGGCGGAAAACGCGGCTACTTCTCGTTAATAACTTGACGACATAATCAGCCGACGAATATCACGATTCCTTAGCCGCTAAAGGCGTCGATCTTCTTCTCTACCTTGCGAATCTGGAAGGCACCAAACAAGGCGCCGATGCCGCCAACAAAGGCGAAGAATGCCAGGACCCAGGGAGCCCAGGATGCGAAGGTGCCGGTGTTAGCCAGGAAGAGGATACCGAGAATGATCTCGAAAATACCCAGCAGTATCGTGCCGATACCGGCGCCCTGGAAACCACGAATCAGGGAGGAGATACCGATGAAGATACCGATGAAACCGAGCATCCAGACCATCACGCTGGTGATCACAATCGCGCTGCCAAAAGGCTGCTGCAAGACGATCCAACCGGCGATGATGCCCAGAATACCGGCGAAGATTTTCCAGCCCCACATCGAGCGGTCCCAGATAAGCGACACCAGGTCGATAATACCCCTGATAAACCAATAGAGACCAAGCACCCAGATGACCGACGTGAACGTCTGATAGGGCTTCATCAACAATAAGATGCCGATGATGATCAGCAGGATACCTTCGATCAGCACCAGCCACCAGGGCGGTAATTTCACCTGGCTCCACACAACATTGTCGCCGCCAAAACTTTCACTTGACATATCATACTCTCCTGTACCTAAGATTTATGGCCGGGACAATAGTAATGATAGTCGCCTCACCCGGCCATTCACTTTATATTATATCAATTGTCGGCTGTTGCATCTAGTGTAAATGCAACGGAAGACGTCGGGCGCAGTTCGGCCAGCTTGCACAAGAGACGCCCCGACAGCTGCCTCTTATGCTGAACGGCGGCCCTTCGATGGCCTCAGACTGGCATCAGCAGCCCACAGCGGGCGCTATCGAGAGAATTGTGGCGGCCAACAAACGAATGACGGAAGCGCAGGAGCTGAGACAGGAATCGCTGCCCCCGATTGCCTGGTTCACCCGCCGGCATCTGCGCAGACTGCGCTACTCTTCAACCGTAAAATGGTAGGGGGCGGAATAGCGGCTCCATGCATAAGCGTTACGCGTCTTTACATACCAGCTGAAATGGGGCCCATCGGCAATATCAAAGATCCAGCCGATCTTGTCTGGTCCAGCCTGCGTATCGGGTGGAAAGATGCCGGAAGTAACATACCCGCGTCCGCTTACCTCGTCGTCTACACTGACCCGGTATTCGGCGGCGCCATCGACCGCCTCCCAGGCCAGGGTGATCGTGTCAGCAGCGATCGTGGAGAAGTCTGCTGGCGAGACGAGGACCGGCGCCGGCGGGATAGGCCCACCGGCAGGGCCAGAGGTAAATGACCACTGCTGCGACCCCCAGACGATGTTGTCATAGTCATAGTCGTAAACAGCGCCAACGCGCCAATAGTACGTAGTGTCCGGCTCAAGGTTGTTAAAGTAGACAAACGCGAACCTGTTGAACCGCGGGCCAAAGCTCATCTTGCAGTTCGTCTGGTCAGGTTCTTTGGCAACTACCAAACAACCGCCTGCGTCCTCCTCCAAATCACCTGGGGCGAATTCCATCCATGGGATCAAGGTGTCCAGTTGGGCGCCATCCGCTGGGGTGATCAGCCGGTATGGCTCAATTGAGGTGTCCGGCGCCATCAAGACAGGCAGGTAGGTGCGCGCCGCCTCTTCCATGGGCACATCAGCGGTTCCCGGGAACAGGTAGCGGCCGGTGTCATCGACAGAGATGGGAGGCAGCTCGTCCGCCGGTACGGGCACGGCCGTTCCCAATAGGATCACGATTCCGATAGCAGCAAGCGTGAAATAGAGAATAGGTTTCATTGAACTCCTCCAGACGCTAGCGGAACGAAAAAGAAGCCGGCGGCCATTCTCAACCAATTACGTAAGCCAAGAGGGGCTGACCTGGCCCCAGACAAAGAGCCGCCCAGATCATAAGCGTAGCATGCAGCGTCGAATAGAATCAACTGTCTTTTGTCACCTAGGCGCATGACGAATGTCACGGCAGGCGGTTGGCCGCCCCAAGCGACAAACCAGGGGGGGGGAAGTTCCCGGTTTTAGGTCTCTGACCCTTGTGCTTTCTGTTCGAGGAACGCTCGCCCCGCGGCAATCGCCTTGTTCGTCGATTGGCCCAGCTGCGCCTCGGCGAGGAAGACATTGTCCACACCAATCGTGGTCAGGGCGCCGGTGCGGCGCAGCTGCTTGTAGACTGGTTCGCTGACGCCGCACAACATCAACTGGCCGCCATCTTTTTTCAGATTCTCGTCGATGCGCAGCAGGACCGTGACCAGCGTGCTGCCCACGTCATCACGGCCGCGCAGGCGTAGGATGAGCACCGTGTTATGGGAATCGCCAGGATCGGGCAGATACGCTTCCAGCGTGGAGGCGGCGGCGAAGAAGAGCTCGCCATAGAGCTGGACGAGGACGATTTCATTGTCGGGCAGTGCCTCCGGCAGATCCTCTTCCATAGGAAAGCCGCCTTCCACAGGGACGAGACGCATGGCGCGCAGGCCGCCGGAGGACTGCACGACGTAGAGCATGATCGAGACGGCGACGCCGACGAATACGGCGAACTGCAGGGGCATGACCAGCGTGGAGACAAAGGTGAGGATCATCGCCGCGCTGGAGATGCGTCCTGTTTGCCAGACAGTGCGCACATCTTCCGGCTTGAAGCTGGTGAAGCCCACATAGATGAGCAGGCCGGCCAGCGCTGAGAGTGGAATCTGGTTGATCAGATCATTGAATAGGAAGACGAGCGGGGCGACGAGCAGCCCGCCGAATATGTTGGCCAGCCGCGTGCGCCCGCCGGCATTCACGGTAACGGCCGTTCCCGACATCGAGCCGCCGGCCGGAATGCCCTGGAGGAAGCTGGTGGCGGTATTGGCGACGCCCTGGCCGAAAAAATCGCGCGACACATCAGGATATTTGCCGTCGGGATTCGGGTAGCTCTGGCTGACGCCGGCACCCTGCACCAGGCCGACAATCGCCAGGGCCAGCGCCGTCGTGGCCATGGCCGGGATATAGCGAAAATCGGGCATGGTGACATTGTCCAGGATGCCATTCCCGCCGCTCAACGTGACGACGTCACCGACCAGTCCCAGGCTCTCCGGCGCCCATAGCCAGGCCAGCGCCGTGCTGACCAACAGGGCGATAATCATGCCGAACTTGCCCAGCTTGGTGCGGTCGAGAGCCAGAATGAGCAGGATAGTCAATGAACCGATAATCACGGCCGGCCAATACGCGTCGCCAAGGTGCAGCAGCGTGTCCGCCAGCTGCAGTACTTTGTTATCGAAGCTGCTCTGGTAGCCGAAGAAGTCGTTTACCTGCCCGAGAATGATCAGGGCCGCGACGCCGGATATAAAACCGACCATGACCGCGTTGGAGACAAAACGCACCAACCGGCCGAGGCGCAATATGCCGGCCAGGATCTGAAAAAGGCCCATCAACAGCACGAGGGTGACCAGGTTGGCAGGCCGGGCGGCGGCTGGTACGGTGGAGAGCGCATCGCCGGCGGCCACGGAAAGGGCGCTGGTGGTGCTGACGTTCATGTAGACGGAGCTGGTGAAGAGAGCGGCAACAGGCGTGGCGATGAGCAGCGTATAGAGTCCCAGCACCGGGTTGACACCGGCCAGCATCGCGTTGGCCATCCCCTGCGGGATATTGACCGCGGCGAAGGTCAGTCCGGCGAGAAAATCGGCCGTTAGAAAATTACGCTCCACATGAGGTGGTTTGACATGGGGGAGATCGACAGGCAGCTTCTTATCAGGCACGGCTCTTCCGGACTTCAGTTTTCACTCTTCGCTGTTCAATTATCACGCTTGGCTGTTCAGCTTCCAATTTCCGCCAGCAGCGGGCTGCTCTCAACCAACCCCCTGATTGTATCACCGGCTGAGATTGGGGCATAGAGCACCCGCTAAGGCAGGGCTGCTGCTCTGCAACATCTGCGCCGGCTGCCGGCTGCTTGGGGAGATCGCTGGTGAGGCACCGACTTCTGAACAATCCGGCGCACCGGGCCAGATGCAGGGCGTCGCGCCAACTCCGAATCCCGGCCGCCGCAATCCCAGGTTCCCCCCTTCCCGCAACTATGATAAAATGCCAGGCAGCCTTCTATGCTGCTGTCGCAGCGCACCCGCTGAGGTTCGAGCGCTGCGACGCATGACGATATCGTGCGCACGCGCTGTCCCGCGCTGCGCAGTTAATTCAGAGGAGAAATGGAACAATGAGAGCTCGTCCGACAGGCATTACCTTGATCGCAACCGTCTTCTTGATTTTGGGCGTTGCTTCCTTTACCTGGAGCATGATCATATTTGGCATGGGGGGCATTAGCTCGCTTTTCGGCTCGCTCTTCTCCCTCAGCCCGCAGATATCGGGCAATGTATGGGCCGGGCTGCTGGGGATGCTCACCGCCGGCGTGCAGATCGCGACCGGCTTCGGCCTGCTGCGCATCAACAGCTGGGCGTGGTATCTGGCCTTCATCGCCGTCGGCCTGAGCGTCATTCAAGGGCTCTTCGGCCTATTTAGCGGCGGTCTCTTTGCCTGCCTCTGTGCGGCGATTGGCCTGGCCATTCCCGTGGCCGTGGCGGTCTACATGCTCCGTCCTGATATTCGTGAACTATTCCAAATTGGGACAAAGACAGGCTGACGACGGTGACTTGGGGATACTGGCCTGCTGGCGGCAAATGCCGCTAGAGCGACAGCGGTCCCATATAAACTATCGATGAGCGAAATCGACCTGGTCACCAGCGGGCCACTCCTCAGACTTGCCATCTATGCAGGGATCATCATCCTGGGCACCTTGTTGGTGCGCTGGCTGCTGTTTCACTTCATTCCCCCGCTGCTGGCGAGCCATTCGCCTTTGTGGGCGGGTATTCTGGCAAAACGGCGTATCCTGCACTACCTCTATCTGTCGGTGCCCGGCCTGCTCATCGCCATTCTCGTTCAGTTCACCCCCAATCTAAACGTAGCGGTTGGCAAGCTCGTCTACAAGGGTGCGATTATCTACAGCATCGTGATGTTGACGATGGCGATTATCAGCGCCCTCAACGCCTACAATGATTATTACGACCAGCATTATGAGTTTGCCAAGCAGGTGCCCATTAAAACGGCGATCCAGTTTGCTGCTGTGTCGGTGGCCATCCTCAGCGGAATCATCATCATTGCCTTTCTGCTGGAGGTGCCGCTTCTGGCCATGGCCGGGGTCCTGGCCGGCATCGCCGCCGTTATCTATTACCTATTTGGCGACCCGCTGCTCGGATTTTCAGCCAGCCTGCAGCTTTCCGCTAATCGCATGCTGGGCATAGGCGACTGGATCGAAATGGATTCACATAGAGCTGACGGCGTGGTCCAGGATATCAACATGACCTCCACGAAGGTGCGCAACTGGGACAATGCGATCGTCACCATCCCCACCAACCAGTTGATCAAAAAATCCTTTACCAACTGGCGCGATATGCAGCACAAAGATGCGCGGCAAATTTTGCGGCCAATCTACCTTGACCAGACCTCGATTGCCTACGCTTCCGCTGAGCAGAAAGAGGCGCTGCTGACGCAGATCAGCGCGCTGTACAAAGCGCTGCCCGAAGACGCGAAGCAGAATGCCGGCATGGAAGGGGTCACGCCCGAGGAACTGCGCGCCCGCAAGCAGCTGACTAATCTGGAACTTTTCATGGCCTACGCGACACAGATCATCGCCGGCCACACGCAGACGCGAACCGATTACGGCATCTACGTACGCCAACAGGCGCCCACCCCGCAGGGTCTGCCGGTCGAAACCTTCTTCTTCACGCGCGCTACGGAATTCGTGTCCTATCACGCCGTCCAGCGCGATGTCTTCAGCAACCTGCTGGCCAGTTTGCCGCAGTTTGAACTACGGCCGTTCCAGATCATGGATAGGCAGCGGCCAGCGGACAGTACACGGTAGGCGTTGAGAGCTGCTCACCAGTCCCGAAAAACTGAACAGCTGCTGCTTTTACCCTTCCTTACCACATCTTTCACGAATAGTTTATGTTAATTGACGCCTGCCTGGGGTACGCTATGGCCAACCTGACAACACTGTGCCGGCCGGCGCGACTGTCCTGAGAGCCGCTGGTGGCGCGCTGGACAGAAAGCCAATAAACGGCCGTTTAGCGCAGGGAGACAGTCCCATGAGAAGTAACCTATTCCCTTTGCGATTAATCCTGCTCTTCGTCATCATGCTGCTCAGCCTGCTGGCGTTTTCAACCGCTCAGCTGGCCGCCGCGGCCGGCGAAGGCGTCTGCAGTTCCGCGCCCAACCTGGCTGACTGCCAGGCGCTTGTAGAACTATACGAAGATACGGGCGGCGCTGATTGGACGACGAACAGCAACTGGCTCGACGGCGGCTCCCTCTGCAGCCCGACGGAAGGCTGGTTCGGCGTCATCTGCGACGGCGACCAACGCGTGCAGCAGCTGCTGCTTGTCAACAACAACCTGACCGGCACCCTGCCGGCCTCCCTACTCAACCTCGAAAAGTTGACCAGCCTCTTTCTGAGCGAAAACAAGCTCAGCGGGCCTATTCCCGAGATCAGTAACCTGGCCTCACCGCTCAACGCGCTCTATCTGAACAAGAACGGGCTTGAAGGAGAAATCCCGGCAGGCCTGGGCAGCCTGAACGACTTGCAGTTCCTCTATCTCAACGGCAACCTGCTGCGCGGCGCCGTGCCCGACGCGCTGTGTGGGCTCGACCCGATTCTCAGCGGTACCGGCAATATCAGCCTTGACTACAACGCGCTGGATATTGATGAGTCGGCCAGCGATCTCTGCCTCGATTCACGCGGTTCGACCTGGCGCAGTACGCAGACCGTGCCGCCGGCGCCGCAGATCAAGATCACGTCAATCGCGCGCAGCAGCACGACCAGCGGCGAAGTGACCCTCACCTGGGAACCGATCGAGTATGTGGACGACGGGGGCTACTACGAAGCGCATGCGCGCATGCCGGGGGAAGCGTACGGAGATACGCCGGCGGCGCGAACGTCCACGAAAGAAGCGAACAGCGTCACCGTCCGCGGCCTCGATGCCGGACAGGATTATTTCTTCGTGGTCAACACCAAGACGCTGGCTAACGAAAACAATCCCAACATTGTCAGTTCTGAATTCAGCTATGAGATCACGAACCGCGCCGTAGCGCTCACCCTGGCGGATTTCCAGGCGGCCGGTGGAGAGTCGCCGCTGCCGCTCATCGGCGCCGCGTTCTTGCTGCTGCTGATATTCACGGCGGGTGCGACCATGGCCACACGCTGCTTTGAGACGCCCAGCCACGATTAGATTTACCCGCCCCCCTACACGCTGGATCACGCGCGACAGTCTGCTGAGGCAGACGATCGCGCGTGATCCCTTTTGCGCGCCAACCTGCCCTGCCCGCACGTCAGCCTATCACGGATCCTGATTACCGGCTGCCGCTGACCCACCAACGGACGGTGACCAACCATGTGCAGCGGCTGACTTTGCTTGCCCAACAGGCGGCTCCCCGCTATTTTTATGCGCACGTGAGATATTAGCGATGAAAAAGTTACGAGCAGTCGTTCATCCAGCGGGACCGCGCAGCCCAACGCGGGCGATCTTCAGGCGCATGCATCCGCTGCTTGCCGGCCTGCTGCTGGCCGCCGCGGCGCTGGCGCTGGTGGGCACACCGCTGCTGGCCGCCCAGGAAGATGATCAGACGCAGCCCTGGTGCACGGAACATGGTGGCGTGATCGCTATTACGCCGGGCGAGTGCCAGGCGCTGGAGGGGTTGTTTCAGAGCACGAACGGTCGTCACTGGACGAACAACAGCGGCTGGCTCGACTCGCCGGACGTTTGCGCCACCTGGTTCGGCATCGAATGTATCGGCGGACGCATCATCACGCTCCAGCTAATCAATAACGGCCTCACGGGCAGCCTCCCCCACGGCCTAGAAGGTCTCGACGCGCTGACCAGTCTCGATCTCACGGACAATCAGATAGGCGGCGCGCTGCCGGCATCGCTGGGCAGCATGCCGGCGCTGGCCCATCTCTGGTTGGGCGGCAATGAATTCAGCGGCGCGATTCCGCCGGCGCTGGGCAATCTGAGCGGCCTGCGATCGCTCGATCTGGGCGACAATCGGCTGAGCGGCGCCATCCCCGCGGCGTTGGGCGCCCTGTCAAAGCTGGACAGCATCCTCTTCCTGGACGGCAATCAGCTGGACGGGGCGATTCCGGGGGCTGTCTGCGCGCTGCGCCCACATATCGCTTCCCTCGACTTCAACAAACTTGATACGCTGGCCACGCCGGCGGCATGCGACAGCAGCTTCCCCGGTTGGACCCAAACGCAGACGGTGCCCCCGTCCGGCCTCTCCGTCAGCGTGCAGGAAATGCGTACGCTGCCGGGCACGGTGGAAACGAGCAGCAGACTTCTGCTCAGCTGGCTGCCGATCAGCTACAGCCGCGGCTCCGGCGGTTACGAGCTGTTTACGCGCAGCACAAGAGACGGCGCGATCCAGTCACACGGCCGTACAACAGACAAGACAACCAGCAGTCTGCAGATCACGATCAGCGGCGATCCCAACGCCTACAGCTACTTCGTGCGCACTGAAAGTGACGCGCACGCCGGCAATCGACAAGCACTGACCAGCATCGACAGCGAGGAAAGCAGACTGGCCTACGCGCCGCTGCGACCGCTCGAAACCACAGCCGGCTTCCCTTTGCTGTACCTCCCCGCGCTTGCGCCCCTGGCGCTTCTCTTGCTATCCGCGATCGCAGTTGTTATCATCTGGCGTCAACGGCAGGTCAGCGAATCAGATGATGGACTGATCGGCAGCTAGATCATAGCAATAGCTTACAGGAGAAGAAGAGATGTCAAATAAGAATACAGGTGCCTCGAAACATAAGGGCGGGTCAAAACACCACCCGGAGAATCTACCCAAGGCTGATTTCGGCTCGCGGCTGATGGCCTGGTTCGGCGATTTATTGGTAATCGTTGTCCTATCTACGCTGATCAGCTTCATCCTCGGGCCGATCATTGGCTTCACCGCCAGCACGGACAGCGCAGTTTTGGGAGCCGTCTCAGTGACACTGGCCATCCTCTGGGCCGGCACGATTTTCCTGCTGCAGTTCCTCTATTTCGGCTATCTGTGGAGCAACAGCGGCCAGAGCCTGGGCATGAAATGGCTGCACATCCGCGTCGTGCGTCAAGAACCCGACGCGGAACTCAGCTTCTGGCGCGCCGGTTTCCGCGGCAGCATCGGCTACTGGATCAGCGGCGCCATTTTCTACCTGGGCTACTTGTGGGCGATCTGGGACAAAGAGAGTGAAGCGTGGCATGACAAGCTGTTCGGTACCTGGGTAGTGAAAACCGGGTAAGTTCAAGACTGTAGTTACGATAATCCAAGGTGGCAGAGCCGCCGGGCAGCGTAGTTTCAGCAAGCCCGCAGCGCTTTGCCACCTTTTCGCTTGATCATCCCTAAACCATGATCATCGTCAATTGGGATATGGCGTGGGCAACCGTACGTTCCCGGCAGGCGGCCATTATGCGCCGGCGTATCGATGAACTGGCTGCGCAGATTATTTGCCTGACTGAAGGGTTGTCTCGCTAGAGTGACCTACGATCGGCAATCATCTGCAGCCAGCTGCGAACTTCTTGAGGCGAGGGCAGCCAGCAGTCGGCCGCGCTGTCTCGCAATCTCTCCCCAACCGCCACGACCATACCGTCAAGCGCCTGAATCGCTTCAAAGGCAACTTCGTCTTTGTCATCATCGCCGAGGTAGATCATGAGGGCGTCATTCTGCCAGGGATAGGCAGAGACGATGTGCTCGACACTCTGTTTCTTGTCCGCCCATCGCGGGCTGCATTCAAGGAAATGGTGGCCCCCCTGCAGGCGAAAAAGATCGTCTGGCGCCTTTTCCAGGAGCGTATTTGCCAGCCGGCGCGCCTGCGGAAACAAGGCGGCGGCATCCGCTTCCGCTGCGTCCTTGCCATGAATGGCCAGGGTCCAACCTTTGTCCTCCAGGTAATAGCCGGCGCGCCCGGACAGGAGCTGCTCCCACTGCTGTTTCAGATCGTCCAATAACGGCCGTATCCTGTCATAGTTTGCGCGGTGAATGATTTCGCCGTCCGCAGTTTGCAGCTCCAGGCCATAGGAGCCGGCTTTGAGAATACCCGGCACGGGAATCAGGGTCTGGATATGACCCAGGCGCCGGCCGCTGATGATGGTCAGCCGTATGGCGGGATCGCCGGCTAGATGGTCGATCAGCGCTATTAGATCTTCGTCAGGGATCACGTCATCAGGGGTGGCAGCGAAATCGGCAAGCGTTCCATCGTAGTCCAGGAACAACCACAGGTGTTCAGCCTGACGGATTCTTTGCATCATGCGTTCACTTGTACAGGGGATCATAGCGCCTCTTTGCTAACCAGCAGCGGTTCGATATCCTGCCGGAAAATGGCCTGCCAGGTGTAGTTTTGGCGGGTCCGGCGGGCAAGACGCAGCCGGTGGTCGTCTGCAGCCCAGGTCAAGAGTCGCGCAGCCAGCCGCCGCGGCGGCTCGTCCAACTCAAAACGCAGCACATCGTCGCCACCAATTTCCTCTGCGGCAGGCACGGCCGTTGAGACAACAACCGGCAGGCCTAGCAGGCCGGCTTCCAGCACCGGCATACCAAATCCTTCCTGGCGGCTGGGCATAAACAACAGGTCGGCCGCGCGATAGAGGCCGGCTACGACATCCAAAGCAACGAGATAGGCCTGATCGGGGTCCGGACCTGACTCGAATACAAAACGCGCTTCTTTTTGCAGTCCCAGGTCATCGCGCAGCTCCTGCAGCGAATGAAAGTAGGCCATGCTCTGTTCATCATGGGGATCAGGGGGTCCGCTGACCACGAGCCTGATCCGCAGACCTTCTCCCTTGAGTGCGGCTGCCACTTCAAGCGCATACTCGATGTTTTTCAGCCGTGTCACGCGCACCGGCATAAGCAGCACAAGATCGGCCGCAAGCAAATCCAATCTGGCGACAAGGTCCCCGGTTTCGGCCGTTAAACCGAACATCTCCGCGGGTTCTACGCCATTGTAGATCGTGCGAATCGCCTGCGCGGGACCGCCGTAAAGCCCGGCAAGTTCTTCCTGTCGACTTTGTGAAATGGTCACCTGGCTGACATCCGGCCGGTATGTGCGCAGCAGGTCCCAGGGGTAGCCAGGATGAACCTTTGACCGTGACCTTGGACTGGTCCAGGTGAAGTCGTGGTGCCAGGCAATACAGTTGTTGATCACGCCTAGATCAAGCAGCTCGAAGACAGCGGCCGTCAGCGGCAGATTGAAATGCTTGGTGAACACATTGTGGACGATCACGTTATCAAATCCGCTCAGCAGAGGAGCCAACGCCTCCCGCAAGCGCCCGGTAAGCGCTGCAAAATCTTCGGGCACCTGCCCTTGTTCGAGGACCGCGCCGGCGGCCAGGATGTCGGGGTGCTGGGAGTCTAGCTCGGGAATGAGTATCAAGTCGCAGCCATCTGGCAGGGCGTCCAGAGCCCCCTTCCCGGCGATTATCGATACGGGGTACGCATGCTGCAGGAAGACACGGGCATGGGCAGCGATAACGCCCTCGACGCCGCCGATGACCGGCGGGGCCGTGTAATGCAGCATCGCTGTCGTGGGCCTTTGTGCACTCATACTAGAGGCCCAGCTGGTCTATCGTCTCTATCTGCTGGCACAGCCACCAGAAAACATCCTCTTTTTCCACCAGAGCCCGCAGTTCTTGGGCGTTTTCCCGCCGTTTACTTTCCGGCATGGTCAGGGCCAAGTGCAGCGCATCGGCCGTGGCCGATATATCACAGGGTGATATGACGATGGCCGCCGATTCAAGCTGCTCACGGGCTCCGGTGCGTTCCGATAACACCAATTGGCCATGTCGCCTGTTGACAATGGGACCTTCCTTGGCAATCAAGTTCATTCCGTCGGCAATTGAGTTGACCAGCAGTACGTCGTAACACTGCATTGCCGCCACGGCGCGTTCATAGCCCTCGCCAACGAGAACGCGCACCGGCTCCCATGTACCGGTAGCGTAAGCAGCGTTGATCCGGCCCACGGCCGCCATCACTTCCTGCAGATAGTCCTGGTATTCGCCGAGGTCCATGCGTGACGGAACCAGTATGGCCAGGAACATGACCTTCTCCAGATACTCCGGGTACATGGTCAACATCTCTTCAAACGCCTGGAAACCGCGGACGATATTCTTGCTCGGCTCGACACGTTCGATGCGCAAGATAAGCTTTCGCCCATCTGTCATTGTCTCTATCTCATCCCGCAGTCGGGCGACCTCGGGCGAACTCGCCACGCGCTGCAAACTTTGTACATCGATGGATATAGGAAAGGCACGGACATGGGTGGCGTGGTTGCGGTACCACACGCGCTGGATCTTGTACTTGGCGCCAACTCTATTCAGATACTGCTGGCAGGTGCGGATGAAGTTTAGAACATCGCCATGTGTCTGGAAACCCAAGAGATCAGCGCCCAGCAATCCTTCCAGGATCGTATTGCGCATCCTGGCTGGCAGAATAGACCAATAATCCGGCCCGGGCCAGGGAATATGGACAAAAAGGGAGAGCGTCGGCCGTTCGCTGGGGCGAAGCTGGTTGCGAATCATGCGAGGAACAAGATACAGGTGATAATCTTGCAGCAGCACCAGCGGACGCTTGGTAGAACCTTTCGTCTGCTCAGCAACTGCATCGGCAAAAAGGCGATTGATGGCAACGTAACCTTCATTCCACGCCTCCCAGGTCGAACGGTCGATAATCGGTTTGCGCGGGATATCCCACATGCTGTGCTGTAGGAACCACAACAGCGGGTTAGAAATGACATTGTAGTAGCCGTCATAAGCATCGGGTTCGGGCTGCAGATACTGAAGGTGCATGGTATCTCTGCTCTTCCATAACGCAACCTCGCCCTGCTCCCAGGCCACGTCGGCTTCCGTGCGCGCGCAGCCGATCCAGGTGGCATCAATTTGCTGGGCCAGACCGACGAGCGCCGTAACCAATCCACCGGAGCCGCGCGTAAAGGTACGACTGCCATCCTCCGCGGTCTGAAATATCACCGGCCCACGATTGGCGGCGATGATCAGCGAGCGGTCTGTAAAGAAATCATCCTGCAGGTTGTCACATCGTTTCTGTTCATCCGTTTCCGGCGAATTCATCATTCAGTCTCCAATCCTCCGGATGCATCACGGCTGGCCTGGATAGCCAGATCGATGAAGACGGCAGCTGTCCAGCCAAATATATCAGCCGCTGTATCAGGAGGGTCACCCGTCAGGGCGTCGTAGTATTCATAGATGCTGTTATGGCTCATGATCAGTTTCAGCGTCTTATCTCGCAGCGCGTCGGCTAACTCAGTCTCACCAATTTGCCGCAGGGCTTCGATGAAGAAATAGTTGATGTTTACCCAAACCGGACCTCGCCACATGGTCTGGGGATCAAAATTGACGTCATTGTAGGCCACGGAGGGCAGCGCGACCTCCCCCCAGAATTCTTGCGGCGCTGTGAGATGGCCCAGCAGCCGCTCCCGGATATCGTCGGGCAGTTGGCCGGTCCACAAGGGATAAAGGTTAAAGGGCGTGAGCACAGGTACAGGCTGCTCCTCGTGCAGGGCGCGAAACAACCCGCTTTCATCATCCCACATGTCCTTAATCATTCGCCGCACGATTGCTGAAGCGCGTTTGCGCCACATGGCCGCTTCAAACTCAATGCCCAGGATTTCGGCGATTTCGGCCAGCGATCCCATCTGCACACATAGATAGGTATTGAGGTCGGGCGACTCGACCGGCATGCCATAGTCCCACAAGGGATTGTCATCCAGGCCCGAGGAATAGGGGTGGTTGTATTGGACCAGTCCATCGACATCGTCGTCATTCATGGAAAACCACCAGGCGTTCCAGCGCACAAGCGGGATGTAGATTTCCTTTAGAAACTCAGGATCAGGATCCGTTTCATGTAGTTTGAGCGCCGCCCAGGCCAGAATCGGCGGTTTGGTCACTTCAGCGCTGATCGGATGGTCAATCGTGGCGATAACGCCTTCATCATAGATGGCGTCAGGCAGCATCCCATCTTCGAGCTGGCAGGCAAGCATGGTTCTGATCTGATTGCGGGCCAACTCAGGGTCAACGTGCCGGTAAGCGAGGGCATGCATGGCGCTGTCCCACAACCACAATCCGACGTAGGAGAGCTTTGAGGGCATCATGGCCTCGTAGACAATCTCTCCCTGCGGGCCAATGAGATTATTGGCCATAATCCACCAGGCATAGGCATAGCTCGGCCGGTATTCTTCGTCCACTGGTGGCACGCGCTCGAACCAGTTTCGCCATCGCGCCTCAGCAGCGGCAGAGGATGTTGACAGCGGCTGAGGTCCGGACAGCGCCTGCAGATCGTCACTAATCGTAATCGTGATGGCGCTGTCACCAGCTGCGCGCACGATATAGTCGACCGTATAACCCCCTTTATCGGGAGTAATCTCGTTGCGAACTGTTTCACAGCTGCTCGTATAGATCAGATTGCGCACGCCCTTGAAGACGCCCCCGTCTTCGGTTGTTTCCCAGAACTGGGGTTGGACGTGGAAACGTACACCTACGGTCGTTTGGGGCGGCAGGCCCAGGGCAATGGTTTTTGCATCCTGGAATACGAATGCGAAATCTCCCACTGCGGTTTGCATATGAACGATGTGCGGATAGGTGATCACGGTGAAGTCTAATTCCTCTCCGTTCTCATCCAGCAAATAAAGATCCCTTATAAATGGCGGCCGGCGAAGATAAGCTTCGATGTCGGGTTGAATCGTCGTCAGCCGCTCAGCCAATTTGATATAGAAACTGGACGTCTGCTTGTCCTGCAGCACCAGCAGCCGCGAGCCGCGGTCACTGAAGGGAACATTTCTGATGTCGATATGATTGCGCAACAGGGAAAGATGGGCGGAAGTTTCTGGATGGGTCATAAGTTGATTATATGACCGTGCGGGTGCTCTGCCAATTCGCACATTTTCCGATATAGTTGTCCGATGCTTCCTGACTATCCTCAATATTTCTGGGCGCTGGCAATCATGGCCGTTCTCATTCTAGGTGTCGCCAAGGCGGGCTTCGGCGGCGGCATCGGCTTCATCGCCACGCCGCTGATCGCGCTGGCCATCTCCGTGGCCGACGCCGCGGCGCTGCTGCTGCCCCTGCTGATCATTATCGACCTGATGTCCGTGCGCCACTATCGGGGCGTCTATGACAAACCAACGCTCAAGCTGCTGCTGCCCAGCGCTGTCGTGGGCATCATCTTTGGCGCGCTCTTGTTCAATGGACTGCGTGACAATGAAGAGATGCTGCGCCGCGCGCTCGGCCTGCTGGCCGTTCTATTCGTCCTCTACCAGGTCGGCCGCAGCGCGCTGTTGGGCGCAATCGAAGGGCGCAGACCAGGCCGTCCGGTCGGCGTCTTCCTGGGCATCCTGTCCGGCTTCGGCTCAACGCTGGCCCACGCCGGCGGCCCCCCGGCGACCATGTACCTGCTGCCGCAGAAACTGCCGCGCCAGCTGTTCGCCGGCACGACCGTCTGGTTTTTCATGGCCGTCAATCTGATCAAGCTGGTGCCCTACGGCGCGCTGGGCCTGCTGCGCATGGGCAATCTACTCACCATCCTGCTGCTCGCCCCGATCGGTTTCATCGGCGTGCGCCTGGGCATCTACCTCAACCGCAACTTCGATGAACGCTGGTTCAACCGCGTGATCTATCTCTTCCTCTTCCTGACCGGCATGCAGCTGCTCACCGGCGGCGCAATGACGCGGGCGCTTTTCAACGGGTAGCCGGGAACCGCCGGCCGCTTATGGAACGAGCGGCTGATTCACCACCTCACCAATGCCGCGAACGGCCGTATTGCCGCGAAAAACTGCCCAGCGAACAGCATTCTTCAATACCTGCTGCACCTGTAGATCGTGGTAGATCGGAAAGGTTTCGTGACCCGGCCGGAAGTAGAAGATGCGCCCGCGGCCGCGATGCCAGGTACAGCCGCTGCGAAAGACCTCACCCCCTTCGAACCAGCTGATGAAAAGCAGCGCGTCGGGATCGGGGATGTCAAAGAGTTCGCCATACATCTCCGTCTGCGGCAGTTCGATGAAGGCGTCCAACCCCGCTGTGATGGGATGGCTGGCGTTGACCACCCACAGCCGTTCTTTCTCACCCGTTTCGCGCCAGGTGAGCCCGCAGCCGCTGCCCATCAGCCGGCGGAATGGTTTGGAATAGTGGGCCGAATGCAGGGCGATGAAACCCATCCCCTCCAGAACACGCGCCTGGACGCGATCGACGACCGCGTCATCCACCTTGTCGTGCGCCAGATGTCCCCACCAGAGCAGCACATCAGTCTGCGCCAGCAGCGCCTCTGTCAAACCATGCTGCGGCTGCTCAAGCGTCGCTGTCTGTACGCGGATGTCCGCTTCAGCGTCCAGAACGTTGGCCAGCGCTTTGTGGATACCGTCCGGGTAGATGGCCTGGACCAGCGGATTCTGCTGCTCGTGAATGAACTCGTTGAAAATCGTGACCTTGATCATGGCAAGGTCACTGTCTCACCGCTGTGCACCGCTTCTCTGGCAGCCATGACCATGGCCAGGCTGTGCAGATTGTCGAATACGCTGGTTGCCGGCTGGCGGCCCTCCCGCCTGGCGGCGATCATATCGGCGAGGACATATGCCTGCCCTTCCAGCGGTGGGCCGGACGGCCGAATGATCTGCGGCGGCGTCGTCTGGTAGCGTTCCGTGGCCTGGCGCCATGCGCACTCATTGCCGGCCAGGTGCAGCGACCCCTGATCCCCTTCCAGCAGCCAGTTGCCGTTCCAATCGGCAAAATCCCCCTGCGCCACCCAGCTCGCATTGTAAACGAAGCGCGCGCCGTTGTTCATCGCAAAAGTCACACAGACCGAGCTGTCGCCGCTGTTTTCCGACCAGGGCGGATTCCAAGACTCGCCGCGCACGCTGGTCGCTTCCAGACCAGTGATGAAGCGCAGCAGATCGAAATGGTGAATCGCCATATCAGCCAGCAGCGGGTCCGGCATCGTGCGCCGGAAGTTATCCTCGTCAAAATACCACCCCTTGTAGAAATCAATGCGCGCCTGCCCGATCTCGCCAATGGCGCCGTTCTGCACCTGCTTATGCAGCAGCCACGTCTCCGGGCGGTAGCGGTACTGCTGGCTGACCGACAACAGGCGGCCCGTTTCGCGGGCGACTTCGGCCATCGCCTGGGCATCGGCGATGGTGGTGGCCAGCGGTTTCTCAACGATGACATCAAGCCCGGCGCGCATCGCTGCCGACGTTTGTTCCAGGTGCAGATCTGGCGGCGTCACACAGAGCAGCAGGTCAGCGTCCACGACCTTTATGGCCTCCTGCAGGCTGTCGTACTGCCGCTTTTCCGGAACACCACTGTACGCCCCGGCGCCGATCAAGATCTCTTCGTCTATATCCACCAGCGCTGCTAGTTCGACACCCGGATATTCGACGAGCTGTTCCAACCAAAAGCGACCGAATCCACCCACACCAACTTGAATGATTTTCATACTTGGCTCCTATCTCATAGAACGATTTTACGAATTGTAGCCAAAGGTGACGGAGTGGCAAAGGGGCAGAACTACCATCAGGCGAACATCGACCGCCACAGTCGATGACGCCGGTTCTTGCGCGCTCAATTTTCGGGGCCACTTCCCTTTCTCCCTGGCAACTATGCTACAATGCCCGCCATGACTGAACAAGATCGCACACTCAACTGGGACGGCTGTCACAATATAAGGGATTTAGGAGATCTTCCAACGGTGGACGGGGCCGTAACGCAGCGCGGGGTTTTCGTGCGCGCTGATGTTCTCGGCCGTTTGACCCCGCAGGGGAAACAGGCGCTGCTCGATTATGGCGTACGCACGATCATCGATCTGCGCGCGCCGGACGAGGTAGCTGAGGTGCCGTCGGCCGTTTTTGAGGACAATGATCAGGCGCCAACCTATATCAATGTGCTGCAGGAACTATCGCCGCCGGAGGTGCTGGCGCTGTTCAAGCAGGCGCAGACGCGGACGGAACTATACACGATCGCTCTCGACCACCACGCGCCCAACCAGGGGCGCGTCATGCGCGCCATCGCCGCCGATTATGCGCAGACGCAAGAGCAGTTGTGGCCGATATACCAGAAGTGGCTGGACGAAACGGGCGGCGAAGAAGAGATCAACCCTTGGTGGATCCCGATCACCGAGCCACAGACGATGCTGGACATGTTAACCCACCTGGAGACGGAATACGGCGGCGTGGAAGCGTATCTGCTGCAAGGGGGACAGACAGCAGAGGAAATAGCCCGGCTGCGGGCGCGGCTTCTGTAAAGAACACGACCACACCACCCGCACCACCAACCAAATTGTCGTAGGGGCGAGGCGATTGCGTATTGATAGATCTGTCCAGTCATCGCGCACGTTGTGCGTCAACGGCCGTGCCTGCGCAGACAACCCAGCCACGTTATCGTAGGGGCGAGGCGATTGGGTGTGGCCTCTCCCTTTCACCGACACCTTCGCCTTCCAATCGCCTCGCCCGCCGTGCACCAACCAACATTCGCACGCGGGCGACACAGCCCGCATCCTGTCCGTTCGTCTAAGGCCAACATTTCAGCGGCTGAGTCGCCCCTAGTATCATGAAAAAGGCAGGGAAAACACCGGCGTCGCCCCAGGGACATCAAGCCCGTTCCGTAGATTGGTGAATCCCTGCCATGCTTTTACAATATCCCCATAATTGACGGAGGCTATCGGCAGGTCGCAAAGCCGCTGTTGCGCCCATAGGGACTTGACCCTGCGGGTAGAAAGTCAGAGGGGTACCGACCCCCACCTGAGATAACGAAGAGAATGTAGGGACAACAAGCCCGGATACTAGGTTGTGAAACACTCTCAGGTTGAACCTTTACCGTGTAGCCATTAGAAATGGGGAATAGACCATGAGCATCTTATACCTTGGTGTTGATATTTCAAAGGGAAGCCTCGATGCAGCTGTTTGTCAACTGGGTGAGTCCGATGGCCTGTTCATCGGCCAGTTCGATAACAGCAGCAAAGGGTTTCGAGAACTGGCCCGCAAGGTCAACCGCATCAGAAAAAAGCGCATGGCAGAGGCGATCCACCTGGTCGTCGAACCGACCGGTGGCTATGAGTTGGCCTTGGTGGCTTATGCTCATGAAAAAGGCTGGATGGTCAGCTTGCCCAATCCCAAACAGGTACGCGATTGGGCTAACGGCATCGGCATGCGCGCCAAGACAGATAAGCAAGATGCTTTGATGCTCGCTTGCTTTGGCGCCCAGCGACAACCAGAGCCCCAGGAGCCCATACCGGCAGTTGTTCAGGAACTGGAAAGCTTGCTCAGCCGTCGCGAAGACTTGAAGAAACTGCTGCAGGCGGAAAACAATCGCCTTGGTAATCTTCAACAACGACCCAATACGCCCGTGGCGGTTCTGTCCAGTGTACAACGCGTCATCGCAACCTTGCAGGAAGAGCAAGCTGAACTTGATGCGGCCATTAAGGACCTGATCGACCAGGACCCGGACATTAAGAACAAAGTGCGCAAGTTGCGGACCATACCTGGGATCGGCCCGAAAAATGTTCTCCCTCTCCTGGTCTTGCTTATGCGCTGGAACCTGATGACTCATGGAACTGGCACCGCTAAGGAATTGACCGCCTATGTCGGTCTTGACCCACGACCGTTTCATAGCGGCCGGACCATCTACAAGCGTGCTTCGATATCGCGTATGGGCAATCGCACCATGCGCCATTACCTCTATCTTGGAGCCTTGGGTGGCGTGCGGGGTAATAATCCGCTTCGCACGTTTTATGAACGACTTGTCGGCCGTGGAAAAGCGAAAAAGTTGGCCTTGGTAGCCGGCGCTCGCAAGATACTGGTTTGGTCGTGGGCAGTTTTTCAACAGGACGCCTCTTTTGATCCAACTCGAGTTAGCATAGTTTCCATAGAAATCTCTTGACTTGAATGAGAGAATCTACGGTTCATTGATAGATCTGTCCAATCATCGCGCCGCCCAAACTGTACTTAATTCCCGATGGCCAGCGTACCAATCATGGCATCGAGCTGGGACAGGTTCGGCGTGTAGGCGTCCTGGGGAAGTGAGTTGAGCAGGTTTCTCGTTTCCTGTATATAGCGGGCGTGCGTCTCCGGGCTGTTGGCCAGTTCCTGCACGGCCGGCAGCGCTTCGGCGGCGCTGTTGGGCAGCGCTTCTGTGCGCACCGGCCAGTAGAAGGAGACATAATAACGGCCGTCTTTCGTCAGCCCCTGGTAATAGTAGCCGGTCGTGTCATTGGCCCAAACGCCGGTCGACTGGCGGTCCGGCGCATCGCTAACATAGCGCACACCCATGCCGCTGCTGAAATCATAGTCGCGGTACTGCGCCCATTGCTCCATCAAGCTGGCCGGCGGCGGCAGCAGGGGCATCCAGCCGGACGGCGGCATCGGCCGTCCCTGCGCGCTGCCGATCAGCTGCTGCAGGCGGGACACCTGGTCGCTGACAACATCGCGGCCGGCCGCCTCATAGAGACTGATATAGGGCAGGATGGGGAAGATGCGCAAGCTGGGGTCGTTGCTGGCCGCACCTTCCTGCGGATTTTCTCCATCAAAGGTCAGCAGCACGTGGCGCGGATACCCCTGCCCGCCCGGTCCCGGCGGGATCGGCTGCGCCGGTACCGCCTGCCATTCGTACGTCTTGGCCACTCCCGTCACATCGAGCGTGATCCCGGCGGCGACCAGGTCATCGGCCGTGCCCGCTTCAAGAGCGATCGGCGGGGCGATATCGGCGCCTGGCCCGCCTGAATCAACCGCGGATGGCTCGCCGGAGTCGCGCAGCAGATAATCGCCACCGTCAGGCATGCTCAAGATCAGCTCGCTGCCGCCGGGCAGCAGACGGTAGCCGTTCGCCGCAGCCAGCATCGCCGCGAACTGCTGCGAGAAGGAGCCTTCACCACATTCAACCAGCGCGCTCACCGCGGGTTGGGCGCGCATCGTGCCGATCATGCCCGTTGCGCCCAGTTCGTAGCCGCTGCTGCCCAGGTTGCAGTCGGCGACGAAGCTGAGCAGCAGATCCTGATCATACAGCGCCGTATGAGCGCCCTGCGGCGCCAGCTCATTGACCTCGCCGCTCGCCGGATCGCTCACCTGGCCGCTCCACGTCCAGGTTGTATCTTGCAGACCGGCGGACGGCATACCCTCAATGCGCAGTGAGTTGACCAGCGCGTCGAGTGCTGCCAGGTCCGGCTGCCAGCCATCGGGCGGCAGGGCGTCCAGCCGCTGTGCTTCGGCGGCCAGCTGCCCCTGTGTATCCGCCGAAAAGGCGTCCAACTGCGCCTGTGTCAGGCCGGTCGGGTCGTCAGGCAGGGCGTCGCTGCGCGCGGGATTGAAAAAGGTCACCAGGTATTTACCATCGTTGGTGAAGCCCTGATAAATGTAGCGCAGTTCCTGGTTGGTCAGCGGGTTGGCCGATTGGGCGAAACGACCGACGAAGCGATAGCCGGTCTGCGCGGCGCTCTCCGCCCCGGCACCCGTCGCGCGGATCTGCGTGGCCATGTCGTTGGCGCCCGTTGTTTGTTCAACAGGCAGAACGGGCACGCCGCTGGTTGGCGGCTGGCTGAGCGGCCGGCGGGCGAACTCGTAGATCTGGTCCATACGGCCGGCGACGGCATCATTTCCGGCGATTTCCCACAACTCAAGGTACGCCTCGACAGGAATGATGCGCATGATCGGCGCGCCGCGCTGCTCGGCCGGGTTCAGATTGTCGAAGGTGATTTCGATATGGTCGGGCAGGCCGCGCGCTCCCGGCGGTGCGCTGGCGTCAACCGGCCGGGCGGGAACTTCGACGGCCGTCCATGTCTCGTACAGCCCCTGCGTGTCGACGCTGATCTGGCCGGCGTCGATTTCCAGGCCGCTCTCGTCCGGTACAACCAGTCCGCCGTCGACATAGGTATCGATGATCGATTCATCGCCCCAGACAAGGGCGAGCGCGCCGTTGTCGCGGCGGTACGTTTGCGCTGCGCGCAGCGTCTCCTTCATCCCTTCGGATTGGGAGCCAGGGCCGCAGCCGGCCAATGACTCGATGCTGGGCTGGAAGTTGATCTCGCCCGCATCCCCGGCGGTGTAGAGACCGGCGCCGCGGTTGCAGTCGGCCGTATATTGGTAGCTGCCATCGGCATGAAAGATCAGCGTGTATGCTGCCGATTGGTCGATAGGCTGCGCGCTTCCGCCCGCCGCCTGCCGTTCCTGCCAGATCCACAGGCGGTTAATCAGACCGCCGGCCGCCGCTTCGGCCGAACTGCCAATCACTTCGTTCGCCGTCCGCACCAGCTCGCTGCCCTGCAGCTCGTAGGCCTGCACCACCTGCTGCGTAGGACAGCAGAGCGGGTCGTCCGGCCCGGCCATGACCATTGCCACGATCACCTGGTCAGCGGTGATCGCGAGGCTGTTGATCTCGACGCGGTCACCGAGCGATGCCGCGGCCAGTTCAACCGGCACGTCCTCTTGCAGGCCGACTACATGCAGTGAATAGAAGGTGCCGCTGCCGCCAGGATCGGTGACCAGCACGACGGCCGCCGCCGGCTGTCCGCTCAAGTCACCATAGGCGACCTGCGTGGTCAATAGGGTCTGCGTCTCGGTGGCGGAGCCGGGCGCGGCCTGCTCGCTGGTTTGGCCGTCGACGAGCGGTGCGCTGCCATTGACCGTGAACTCGCTGCTGTAGCTCATATTGGCCAGCTGTTCGAGCGTGATCAGGTCGGCAGCCGCGGGGGAGGTCGTGGCGGCTGCGGTTGGCTCGGCAGTTGGTTCGGCCTTCACTGGGGTCGCTTCCAGCGCCGCCGCTTCGGCGGCAACGGCCGTCAACTGCTCCTCAGCCACGGCCGGTGACGGCTGCGGCGCGGCATCCGCCGTCCGTTCAGCCGCTGGTTCCGGCGGTAGGGCCGTCGCCGATGGCGCGGGCGCCGGCGCGACATCCGCGCACGCAGACAACAACAGCATGAGCAGCGTAAGGGAAAGGAAGATCTTCCTCGACATATCAGCTCCTTGACAGCGGTGAATTGGGAGCGGAGGACTGGGAACCGGGCGCATACCCAATCCGCAATCCACAATCCGCAATCGCCCAAGTATGGCGCAGGACGGCCGTGTGTGGGAGTTTTCTGACCGCTTTCTAAGCGACAGGAACAGGGATCAGGCGACCTGGACCTTGTTCAGCGCCTCGCGCCGTTCGCGCCAATCGGGCAGCATTCTGGCCAGCAAGGCGTAAAAGGCGGCGCTGTGATTGAGCACGCGCAGATGGGCCAGTTCATGAAATATGACGTAGTCGATGCAGGGCTGCGGCGTCTGGATCAGGCGCAGATTGAGGTTGATGTTGCCCTTGGATGAGCAGCTGCCCCACCGCTTCTTCATCAGGCGAATCTTCATCGTGGGATAGGGAATGTCGTGGCGCGCGGCGACGACGTGACAGGCGTCCAACCGCTCGGCGAACACCTCACGGGCACGGGCACGATACCATTCCGTCAACAGCTTCTGCTTCGCCGCCAAATCGCCGCTGTCACGCACTTGCAGTAGGAATCGGTCACCAGCCAGCATCACGCCCGGCCGGCTGTCCTGCACGACCGTCAGGCGGTAGCCGCGGCCGAGATAAAGGTGTGATTCGCCGCTCACATAACGTCGCGGCGGCGGTGGGGGCGGGTACGCCTCGAACATCTGCCGCTTCTTGACGATCCAGCCCGCCTTCTTGCGCACCAGCTCCTGCACCTCAGCCTCCGATGCCGCCAGCGGCGCGCGCACGACGACACGGCCGTCGGGATAGACGGTGATGCCCAGCGTTTTGCGCCGCGAGAAGATCAGTTCGTAGGAAACGGCCGTTGTGCCGTGGTCAAGGTGGTAATGTGTCATAGCCTGCCATGTTAAGACACAGAACCCTGCGTCTCCACACGTATTCTATTACGGAATCGGTGGGTATGATAGGCCGGATTCGGCCGTCATGCGAAACGGATGAGGTTGGGATAAGCGAAGAGCGCGGTCGTTCCATTGTCCCGGAAACTTCTGGTTTCCGGGACAATCAGCTGGGCGAATTATTTGTCATCTGCGGTTGGCGCAGTCAGTTATGGGCCGCCTATTCCAAGATTCGCGATTCGGGCCAGTCGCCCATGATCCGCGTGGGTCCCGGTTCAAACAATTCCGTATATTCCGCCCACGATGGGCCGTATTTTTCCGGCTCGTTTTCAAGCGCCTGGTCCCACTTGTCCAGCACGGCGTAATTCTCAATCTCAAACCAGAATTCGAAGCCATGCTTTCTGCCAATGCCGAACTGGCTGGCGTATACCTGCAGCGACTTAACGCCGGGAAAAGATTCAAAGAAGGATTGTCCCTTCTCCTGCCACCACTGCGCACACGCGCTTCCTTTTCCTGGTTTGGTTGTTGCCGTGGTTACATAGTAGATGCGGTAATTGGCCATGATACCTCCTGATGGCGAAGGGCAGAACTAAACCCCTTGTCCGGTCCCTTCATAAATAGACTCACAAATAGTGTGCCCTGCCGGCTGCTTCTATTAACCAAGAAAGTGAGCGCGAAGTCAATATTGGGAAATGGTTCACAAATTGCGGCCAGCATTTCTGTACGCCGCTCCGCCATTTGTAGGAGCGCTTCGCGAAGCGCTCCAACGCAGGATCATGTCTCCGCCGCGGCGGGCCGGCGCTTTTCCCGTTGGTCCATCAGCCAGAAGCCGGCGGCGCCGGCGAGGCCGAGCAGGCCGCCGCCGATCCAGATGGCGCGCGGGCCGATGCGGTCGTTGAGCTGGCCGCCAAGCACAGGGGAAACGCTGGAGGCGGCGCCCTGGGCGAGGGAGAAGACGGCCATGTAGCGGCCGCGCTGCTCGATCGGCGAACTGTCGGCCACGAAGGTAACGGCCGTCGGCGCGATGATCAGTTCGCCGATGGTGACCACGACATAGCTGAGCCAGAAGGTCCAGAATCCGAAGCCAATGGCGATGCTGGCCACGCCGAAGGCGTAGATCAGCGTGCCCACGACCATGACCGGCAGCGGCTGGTAGCGCTTGGTGATCCTGGTGACGCTGACCTGGAAGAGGACGACCATGGCCGCGTTGGTGGCCTGGATGAGGCCGAACTGGTTTTCGGGCAGGTCGTAGTTCTGCTTGGCATAGACGGCGAGCAGCACCCAGATGAGCACTGAGCACATCTGGAAGAGGGTGAAGGAGAAAATGAAGGCCATGAAACGGCGGTCGCGCAGGACCTCGCCATAGATGTTGAGATTGATGCGTTTGCCGGTCGTGGGCACGGCCGTTCGCTGCGGCCTTGTCTCCCGCGCCAGCAGGGCAATGGCCGCGGCATAGAGCAGCAGCCCGCCGGCGGCGATGATGAAGCTGATTTCGTAGGAGGTGACGACGACAAAGCCGCCCAGCGCCGGGCCGATGGCGATGCCCAGGTTCTGCCACATCCGATTCTGCGCGTAAGCATCGGCGCGCTTCTCCGGCGCCACCAGGTCGGCGATCATGGCGTTGCTGGCCACTTTGTAGAAAGCGGGGAAGAAGCCGCGCATGGCCATCAAGACGGCGAAAGCGCCGTAGGTAGAGGCCTGACTGAAGGCGAAATAGGTGATGCCGTTGCCGGCCAGGCTGATCACCATCAGCCGCTTGCGGCCGAGCCGGTCGGCCGCCGGGCCGGCAATGAAGGAAGCGGCCAAAGAGACCACGCCGTTCAGCGAGATCAGCGCCGCCACTTCGGTCAGCGAAATGTTGAGCTGTTCGCTGACATAGATGGTCAAAAAGGGCCAGACCATGCTCGTGCCGATAGCGCTGAGCAGCAGGCCGAACATGATCAGCCAAAACTGCCGCGGGTAGCCCCGCCAATCTTCACGCATGAACGTTGAGATGTCCATATCAGCTGTCAGCCGCAGTTGGTAGTGGGCAGAGGATGGTTTTCTGGCGGCCGACGGCAGTGGCACGGCGGCGGTCGATAAGATGTTTTCCGTTCATACGTGGTGGGCTGCCTGCCTATTTGCGCAGCACTGCCCCGGCTCCCAAATTAAGGCCGTAATGTTACCAGAGATGGCGGCTAACGGGAAACAGTTGGCTGGGAAATGGGAACCGGGAACTGGGAACGCGCTGAGGTGAGCAGCCATGCAGGATGCGGCGCGGAGGGGCTGCCTGGCCAACAAGGGGAACCGCTCGTCATCCGCTGCCTGGCCCGCCACTTTGTCCCATTTCCTCTTTTCAACCGCGGTTTTTCTGTTAAAATCTATTATTATCATTAAAGTAAGAAAAATAGCGCAAACAGCGTCGTTTAGGGATAGGCAGGGGCTGACCAGCGGCCCGCATTTAGGAAAAATGGGGAATAGTTGACAGGCTGTTTACTTTGTGTATAATTTGTATAGTTATTGTAGATATATTGTTACCTAATCAATGAATAAACAGCCGGGCTCAGTGAGTATCGATTGAGGACACCCGGAAAAGGGGAAACAATGAACAGACTAATCAGTGAAGAACTTCTTATAGATCCGGAGACGATCGCCGAAGAGGACCTCGATCTTCTGCGGATTGATCTGGATGGCGGTCGTCTGACCCCGGAAGACATGGAGATGCCCTGGGAGACGGAAGAAGCGACCGAGATTCCCGAGGGCGTGGGCGTCGATCAGATTTATGATCTGGAATCACGCAAACTGCCTCTGCTGACGGCCGACCAGGAAGTCTATCTTGGCGAGCAGATGGCCAACGCCCGCGAAGCACGTGAGGCGCTGAAAGAGGCGGTCAGCCTAACTGATCGCCAGATTCGCG
The DNA here is from genome assembly GCA_963767495.1 of uncultured Chloroflexia bacterium. Classification (GTDB taxonomy): domain Bacteria; phylum Chloroflexota; class Anaerolineae; order Promineifilales; family Promineifilaceae; genus JAACFF01. Next base: position 2,576,994 of record CAVYDY010000001.1, on the reverse strand, counting down.
AATATGAAATGCTGATTTGCCAGGGCGAGGAGGCGCGGGACTATTTAATTCGCGCCAACCTGCGTCTCGTGTACAGCGTCGCCCGCCGCTATCAGGGGCAGGGCCTCTCCATGCCCGACCTGGTGCAGGAAGGCAATATGGGGCTAATCATCGCCGTGGATAAGTTTGACCACACACGCGGCAACCGCTTTAGCACCTATGCCACCTGGTGGATTCGCCAGTCGGTGGTGCGTTCGGTGGCCGACAAAGGCCGCCTGATCCGTCTGCCCAATCACATGCACCTGCGCGTCCCCCACTTCTTGCGCGCCAAGGAAAGATTGGAGCGCGAACTGAAGCGCGAGCCAACCGTGGTGGAATTGGCCCAGGCGATTGACCTGGCGCCGGAGCGCGTGCGTGATCTGATGCGCGTGCTGCATTTCCCGCTGTCCATTGACATGCCGGTAGGCAATGAAGAGGATCTGGAGTTTGGCGACTTCATCGCCGACGAAAATGTTCCACAGCCGGCGGAAGCGCTTGAAATGCGATCCTCCGTCGACGCCGTTCAGAATGCAGTGGCCACCCTGCCCCTTCGCGAAGCGCGTATTTTGCGCCTGCGCTACGGCTTGAATGACACACGGCCGCACAGTCTCAAAGAGGTCGGCGAATTGTTGGGCCTCTCCCGCGAGCGCATTCGCCAGATCGAGAAACAGGCCCTGGCCACGCTGCGCGGCCGGGCGACAACTGGCGCCCTACAGCTCACCTAGTCCGTACGCCTTCGGCTCCGCAGGTTCCTTCCTCTCCTCGCCTGCGGAGCCGGTTCTTTTTTCCACACGCCCTTCAAACCCCATCCTCTTCCGTAAGGCTGATTGTCAGCTTTATGCCATAAGCTCACAATGAAGCTCATACCCAACGCATGAGAAGCCGCGCATTGTCCGCTCCCTGCTGTCGCCCAGAGAATGCCCAAGAAGCCGCTCCATAATTCACAGTTTATTCATGCCCATAACCACCAGTTTTACTGCCAATGCCCTTTATATAAGTGATGGCGACATGCTACTATTGATTCATGGAAGAAGATATGCCAATGTCCACTAAATACAGCCGATTCTCGATCGCTTCTGAATCGGTTACGCAAGAATTCTGCCCCCTCCTGGGATGTGTCGGTGACCAGACCACAGCCAGGGCATACGCGACGAACATCAACCGCTGCCACGCGTTTGACTTGGCACAAATCGTCGATATTGACAAACAGACAGAGGTATGCCTGACTGACTGTTACGAAACGTGCGAACTGTTCAAGCTGGCAGGGCAAGAGCCGGCCCTTAAAGAACCGGCGGCTGCCGAAGGAAGGCCGCCTTATTCACGCACATTTCGCCTGCAGGCGGCCGCCCCGCTGTTGATGATTCTGCTCATTCTGCTGGCCGCCGTCATCTGGTGGCCCGGACCAGGTTCCAGCCTGGTTGATGCAACCGCCTTCGGGGCGCTTGAGCCGGCGGTCGGCGTCGACTGGGGTGCGGACGCAGCCGTCTATGATCCGCCGCCCGCGGTTCAGGAAGAGGCAGCGGCGCCGGCAGCGACCGTTCCGGCGTTCGGCGAACCGGAAAGAGATGAGGTGCAGGAGGCGATCAAGCATGCGGCGGCCCTGAAGCAGGCCGCGGCTGACACCGGGGGAGAAGAGGCCGCGGTCGTGAGCGCAGCGAACCAGCCGTTCGCCCCGGCCGCGCTGCCCGATCTACACGTATACTTCCAGATTGAGACTACGCAAACGGCCGAAGAGGGGCAGGCGGATAGTTTCAGCCCGCTCACCTATGATGCGGCCGATGTTCAGATATCGCCGCTGATCGCCCAGGCAACGGGCAGCAGTTCATTGGTCATATTCCAGGACCCGGATCAAGAGAGCGAAGGCGTACAGATGTCCCGGCTGGAGCCGGTGAGCATCGTGGGCCGTGACGCGAGCGGTGAATGGTTCAAGGTACGCACACAGAGCGGCATTTCCGGGTGGGTAACCGGGACCAACACCACGCTTCCCGGCTGGGCCGGTACACTGCCGGTCGTTGAGTCTGCGGACAGCGCCGCGGACAGCGCTCCATCGCTGACCACGATCCTGCCGGCGGTTGACTCGGCGACCGTCGCCGTGGAGGAATTGATCCTCCGCTCAGCGCCAGGTGAGAATTTCAAACCTGTCGCCGCCGCCGGCGCGGGCGATCGCGTGCTGCTCTTAGGCCGTTGGCAAGAAGGCCCCTGGGTGAGAATTCGCCTGCTCGACCTTACAGAAGGTTGGGTGGAAGCGGACGCGCTGCTCGAGTAGTCTGTCAGGCGGCCAGCCAGACGGGCGCTAGACAGCGGTTCAGCCGGGCGGCGGCGCGGAACGGGGTCGTCAAGCACAACAGCCGGCTGCGAATCCGTTCAGCCTCCCTTTGGCCCCGCAGCATGGGCCGGCGCCCCGCGTCACTTCGCCTCGTTTTGACCTGCGTCCTATAATCGCCCTATGCTCTCGCTGCTCGTTCAGGCGCTCACTGTCGCCATTGTCGATATCGACAATGCGATGTACACAACAGACCAGGTCAGCGAGCTGCCCGACCGGCAGGGCTTGGCCAACTTCCTGGCCCTTACCCTGGAATTCACGGGCCGGCTGCTGCTGCTCTTCATCTTCAGCGCCATCACCGGCACACGCGAACCGCTGTTCCAGATTGGCGGTCTGCCCATCACTCTCGAAAACGTGGCGCTCTTTGCCGCCGGATGCTATTTGATGGTCAGCAATGGCCGCGAGGTATGGCATGCTGTTCGCCAGCCGGCGGCGCTGGCTGTGGAAGCACCCCCACCCCCACGCAGCTTCTCTTTGCAGTTGGCTGAAATGGGGCTGGTGTTGACCCTGCTCTCCGTGGACACGGTGCTGCTGACGCTGACTATGACGGCCGTTCTGGGCCAGATTTTGTTCTTCTTTCTCTTCTCGGCGCTGCTGCGTCTGCTCTTCGTTGACCGCCTGGTCGTCCTGATCGACCGCTTCCCCTCGATCAGCATCTTCATCAACGGGCTGCTGATTCTTATCGGCACAGAGCTGATCATCCAGGCGCTGGGCCTCGAATTCGAACGGGAGTTCAACGCCCTGGTCCTGCTGGCGATCCTTGTTGTCGTCGGCTATGTCTGGTATACGGAGCGCTGACAGTTTTGGGTCAACTTGTTCGCTGCCTACCGTTTATTGGCCCTCAATCCCGCTGATGATCACCGGATAAACCAGGGCCGGGTTGCCGTCTTCACGCGTCGGCGTGATCAGATCGTGCGGCAGACCAAGGCTTTCTTCAAACGTGTAGGTGTCAAGCAGCTCCTCACCATGCCCATGCCAGGCGGCGATGAGTTGGTCGGTGATGCCGTTGTTCACCGATTTGTCGTGGGCATTGCTGATTACGTAGATGGAATCAACGGCCGGTTTGCCGCGCCGCGCCTCATCCTGTACGGCGAAGCCGAGGCGTAGATACTCAGCCAGGGCGTGCAGCGGGTAGCCGGCATAAGCATAATCGGCCGTTGTCGGGCTGTTCTCCTTGGTCTCGGGATCCCACCACATGTCGATATTGGGGATGTCGTCGAGGATGCGCGCAACCGGCCGGTTGAGGATCGTGGGAATGAAGCCGATGCCCAGGAATGGGGCCACGGCGACGACACGATCGACCGCTTCATGCTCCTGGGCCACCCAGGTGGCGATGGTACCCCCGCCCGACAGGCCGCCGGCGACAACCCGCTCGCCCAGGCCCTGGGCGATATCGACGGTTTCCGTGGCGAAGGCGGCTAACTCTTCGGCGGATGTGTTGAGCAGGGCGTCGCGGTCCCGATCGGCGTGGCCGTGGTGCGGCAGGCGCGGGATATACACATTGTACCCCTGCTCATAGAACTGCTCGCCAAGCTCGCGGAACTGTTCCGGGCAGCTGGTGAAGCCATGATAGAAAACAATGGCGTTGGCTGTTTCTGCACCGTGGGTCATCAGGATGCTTTCACAAACCGGGTTGATGATCCCGCTTTCCTGCTCCGCCTGGCGGATGGCAATGACGCGGGCGGCCGCTTGATCATGCCCGTTCGCCGGATTGGAGACGGAGGTGTCGTCAACGGTGACGGGCAAGAAGGTCATCAGGGCAAAAAGGAGCAATAAGATGCCCAGTCCAACCAAAACGGCCGTCCAGAAGCGGTGCCGTTTGACCCATGTTTGTTCAGTTTCCGGTGCTGCTGCTGCGTCATTCATAGATGCATAATCTCCCATTGCAGGGAGATTATACACAGTTTCGCCTGAATTCTTAGCTCTTCTTCACGGGGATGTAAACGTACAACGTTTCCTCGCCCGTGTGCGGGCTGAACTCCTGCGGATAGTACTCGAAGTCGTATCCGCCGGCATACTCATATCCTGACTGGGGCAGCCAGTTCTCAAAAGCGACCTGGTACACATTGCTGATGGTGTCCAACTTGCAGGGAAACACGGCGTATGTACGCTCGGGGACGGACCAACTCTCCATCCCTTCCGGCAGGTCGGCGACCTCGGAAACGCTGTAGCCGGCCAGGTAACGAAAACGGCCGTCTGCTTCCGCTTCCGAACAGAGGCCATACGCCTCGCCCGTGAGATGTTTCACTTCCGCACGGCGCGGCATCAGGGTTTCCCACACAAGCGGGTTCTCTTTGTTTTCGTTCTTGCCGTAGTAAGGTAGGCCGACGACACTGAATGCGGGTTGGGTGACGATCAATACTTCCATTGCTTGTTTCTCCTTTAGGGTGGCGACAGCGCTCAGATAAGGCTTGGGACGCGCGGGAAACTTCACCTCGGTGACGGTCTGATCTTGCGCCTCGCCCGCGGACGGCGGCTGCAAAAAGAGATCGCGGTTGGGTCCTGCCGGTTGGTAACCGCTGCTGTACATCCAGGTAAGTACCGCCTCGTACGCCCCCGGCAGCTGTGAGAGGGGGCCGCGATGCACAGCGCTGGCCATCATCTCTTCCCCGGGCAGCTCGTGCACGCTGAGCCGGGAGCCGCGCGGCAGGCGGCGGCGCAGGGGCACGGCCGCCTCGACATCCAGATCACGCGCGCCGCCGCCATCATCATAGTAGATGCCGAGCATGGGAACGGGACCGCTGGGAACAACGCCGATCTGACGCAGCTCGCGGCGCAGATCATCGAGCAGCGCCGGCAGTTCCGCCTGTGCGGCCAGCCTGCGGCGCAGACCGGCCACGGTTAACGGTCGTACCGGCTTCATGACCACATCATACCGGGGCAGCGCCTCAACCCGCTGCAGCTGCTGCAGGCGCGCTTCCACGCGCTGCAGGCGCGCCTGCTCAGCGCGAATGCGGCGCGAAAGGTCACTCTGGCGCGCGCGCATCATCTCGCTCAAGCCGTCCAGGGCCAGCGCATCATCCAGCAGATTGGCGATCTCGTCCAGAGAGAAACCAAGGTCCTTCAGAGCCAATAACCTATGCAGGCGCGCCAGCTGCTGCGGGGCGTAGTAACGGTAGCCGCTGAAACGATCGGTCCATGCCGGACGCAGCAGCCCGCGCTCGTCGTAGAGGCGCAAAGCCTTCGGAGAGACTTGTGCCAGTTTAGAGAACTCACCTATCTTAAGCATCTGTCATACCATCGGTTGCTGTCTGCAGGCTGCCAACTCCGCGCGTTCCAGCAATCTATTTGAATTCGCTGGGGCGACAGCTCTACACTCGCTATACAGTTCCGGCCAGAACTTAGGATAGTATAGACCCTGCCCCAGGGGCAAAGTCAAGCGCCAGTTTTCAGCTAATACCGCTGCAGCAGCAGGCGGCGTTCGGCATCAAACGAGAGATCTTTGAGGCTTTCCAGTTCGGCGCGGCGAACGGCCGTGAAGACCCCGGCCATCGCTGCGCCCATCGCCCCCCACAGGACCTCATCGGCGGCAAAATGGGCCAGCGCCGCCTCGACCGTGGCGGGCAGCGGCTCGATGCCCAGCCCCTCCCGTTCGCCGGCGCTGTAGTCGCCGGGATCAATCTCCGCCGGTTTGGGCAGGCGCAGGTCGCGGTCGAGGCCGTCCACGCCGGCGGCGATCATGCAGCCCAGGGCGAGATATGGATTGGCCGCGGCATCGACTGTCTTCAGCTCGACGTTATTGGGCGTCTGGGTCAGCGGATCTTTGATCACGCGCAGGGCCGCTTCCTTGTTGGCGATGCCCCACGCCTGGTAAGCGCCGCTCCAGGCATGCGGCCGTATGCGGCGGAAGGAGTTCCTACTGGGTGTACAGACGGCCATCAGGGCCGGTAGATGCTGCAGGATGCCGGCCATGAAGGCGTTGGCAGCGGGCGAGAGGGCGTAGGGCTGCGCCGGATCGGCCGTGCTGTTCTGCTCATTTTGCCAGAGGCTCATATGCGTATGCAGCCCGCTGCCCGCCCCATCTTCATACAGCTTGGGTAGGAAGGAAGCGATCAGGCCGTGATCATGGGCCACGGCGTGAATCGTATCGCGCGCATGCACGAGGCGGCCGGCCAGCGCCAGCGGACCGCAGTGCTCCAGCGTAATCTCATATTGGCCCGCCCCACCCTCGGCGTAGGTTTGCTCGACAGGGATTCCCTGCCGCCACAAGGCGCGCAGCATCGCCGCGATCGGTTCATGGCTCAAATGCGCGGCCAGGCTGCGCGCATACGGTGATTGGTCGACGGGCACGGGCAGTGCGCCGGGCGTTTCCGCGGGACGCAGGAGGTAGAATTCCAACTCATAGCCGATATGCAGGGTCAGATCATGCGCCTCCAGGCGCGCGATCATGCGCCGCAGAAAACGGCGTGGACAGTGCATCCACGGCTCCGGGCCGTCGAACATCTCACAGATCACCAGGGCGACATTGTCCTGCATAGGGGCTGTGACCAATGAATCCCAGGCGGGCACGAGACGCATATCCGCCACCGGGGCCAGGCCGGCCTCCGGCGCCGGGGCGTCCCGCGTAGCAGGCACCGACTGCATCGCCGCCGTGATCGAGACAGCGTCTTCCAGGGCGGCGCGCAGATCCTCGTCGCTGTCGTCAGCGTGGTAGGCCATGAAGGAAGGCATGTAGAGTGACTTGGCGCGGATCACGTTGCTGTTGTCGCACCACAGATAGCGCAAGAATTCAATCTCGCCGCTCCTGATTCGCTGCATGATTGGTTGATGATTCACAGACCTGTTTCCTCCTCTATCGACATTCACCTTGGGGACGGGCGAAGCGGCTGGTTTGATGCATCCAAGGATAGCTGAAGTATGCACGCAGCCGCTTCGCCCCTACGCCGGCAGCTGTTGGTTAGAAACGGGCAAGGCGGCTGCGGTGGTTATATCACAAGTCCTGCCCCAGACTGCGGGCGACCGCTTCGGTCCCAACGCTGCCGCCTGCTATTCGGACAACGCGTCGATCTGCTTCATCGTCGCGGCCAGATCGGGTTCGACGCGCGCCTGGATGGCTTGCTCCACGGCGTAGGCGGCGGCGATCAGGGCCGGTTCTCCCAGGTGACCGGCGATCAACATCTGGCCTACCGGCTGGCCCGCGGCGTCATAACCGGAAGGCAGGGTGATTGCCGGGTAGCCGGCCGGCGCGTACGCCTGGGTGGAACTCCCAGCCAGCACGTCAATATCATATTCCTCAAACAGGGTCTGGAATCCCGCCTGCGTCGTGCTGATATTCTCGTCACGCATCTTGGCAAAATCCGCGTCGCTCATGTCCGAGGCGAGCGAGGCTTGCAGATTGCGTTGGCCGTAGGGCGCGCGGTTAGCCAGGTCTTCCCCGTTATAGGCGACAATGTCATCCAGTGAATGAACGCTCACCTGCTCACCGAGCCCGGCCAGGAACTCATTGATCGCCAGCTTATAGCCGTGGGTCAGGGCTGGGACGACAAAGGGCTGTACCGGCACTTCGCTTACTGGCAGCTCAACTACCTCGACACCGGCCGCACGCAAAGCGTCGCCAACCTGCCGCGCCGCCGCGTTCTGACCGTTCCACATATCCAGCAATATCTTCTTCTGATCATCCGCGAGCTGATCATTGTCGCGAATTGCGGCCATCTCTGTTTCTGGGATCACGGCGACACCAACGCGGATGTCGTCGAGCGCGTCCTGGCTCAGGAATTGCGTGAAATCGGTGCCGGCCAGGTCAGCCGCTAGCTCGGTATCCGGGTCATTCTCGTCAACGCCGGCCATCGCCGTCAGCAGCACGGCCACGTCGGTAACGTTACGGCCGATCGGACCGGCTACATCCTGGAAAGGCAGCAGCGGAATAATGTAGTCGCCGCTGACCAGGCCCTTGCTGGTCTTCAAACCGACCACAGAGTTAATGCCGGCCGGAGCAATCAGCGAACCCTGCGTCTCTGAACCGACGGTGACCGTGCTCAAACTGGCGGCAGCGGCCGCCGCTGAACCACTGCTCGAACCCAACGGGTCATAAGGGCCGTATGGGTTTCGCGTTTGTCCGCCCAGAGTGCTGAAACCATTAGGCATACAGTCGTCCGTCCAATTGGCCCATTCGGAGAGATTCGCTTTGCCCAGGATTACGGCCCCATGGTCGCGCAGCTGCGCCACCAGGAAGGCATCCCGATCGGGCTGCCACTCGCCCATGGCGGCGGCGCCGGCAGAGGCATGCAGGCCGTCGCCGCTGGCGATATTGTCTTTGAGCAGCACGGGGATACCGTGCATATCGCCGCGCACGCTGCCCGCGGCCCGTTCAGCATCCAACGCCTGCGCAATGGCCAGAGCGTCAGGATTAAGTTCCATCACCGAATTGAGGCGATTGATATCATACCGCTGGATGCGATCAAGGTAGTAGGTCACCAGTTCTTCACTGGAGAGATCGCCGCTGTCCATCATCGCCTGGATATCGAGAATCGTCTTGCCGGTGAGCGCGGCGTCCAACTCGGCGGCGCGCTGCGCTGAGAAGCCGTCCAGCGCCGCGGTGAAGGGGGTAAAGTCACGGACACGTTTGGCATCATAGTCCGGCTCCGGGTATGGAAAATCCACACCGGCAAGCGGGCATGCCTCCTCGTCGGCGGGAGAGAGGCCGGGCAGACCGCCGCAGGCGGCGATACCGAGCAAGAGAACGGGCATAAGCAGTATCAATAGTGGCTGGCGCATCATATTACTCCTTGGAGCGCGGGCCCCATGCCGTCATCGCTGGGATGACCGCTGAGCGGCTCCTTGTCTTCTTCTGGATTGAGCAGGATGACGGGTCCGCCATCTACATCAGGAACGGCCGTTGCCGCGCCGGCGGCACGGCAGTCGGACACATTATAGGGAAGCTGCTTTGAAATCGTAAGACCCCTTATGCGTGCGCTAATTGTCTTATTGCAAAGCTGCGGCTAGCTGGATATTTCGCGTGCGCGGCTGTTTGCATATAACCGGTGCAAGAACCATCCTCGCCCGCGACAGATCATAGAAGTGGAAGTTCCAGTCCGGATCAGCCGGGCAGCTCGATAGCGGCCCACGCCCCGGTCACCTGGCGAGCGCTCACCCGCTCGACGATCCAGGCCATGCTGGCCAAGATGAGCAGCCCCAGCAGGACAAACATCAATGTCCAGCCCGGATAGAGGTAGGCGCCAAGGAAGGGCAGCGTAGCGATGATCAGCGACAGCAGCCCATAGATGGCATTCAGGAGTAGATTGGGCAGCACCGCTTTGCCGCTGGTCATACGCCGCGGATCATCCCAATCAAGCCGCGGATACTTGAAGCCCATCATCGTCGATATGGTGATCATACCATAGCCGATGATCGCCAGGCATATCCAGGCGTACGGGATCCAGGCGGGACTGAAGCGCAGAAAGAACCAGGCGAGGACCAGAAGAAACATGCTGCCCACGGCAAAGGGCAGGACAAGCCCCAGGACTTTGCTGCGAAAGACAGTTCGCGGATCTATGGGCGCCGATTTGAGAATGTAAATTGAATTGGCCTCGATAGAAAGCGAGGTGATCGCGGCGCGATTGAACGTGATCCAGCCGGCATAAAGGATGATGCCCGAGATCATGATACCGGGACTGAAAAGGGCGTCGATAAAAGTTTCAGGGTTGGCGTCGCCAACGGCCAGCAGGCTCTGATCACTGCCCGGCCGCAGCATAATGAAGCTGAAGAAGACGGCGAAGACGAGGCCGCTGACCAACCCGGCCAGCTGGCGCGCATCGCGCAGACGCATCAGCCAATCCTTGGTGGCGATGCCGGCGGCAACGGAGCCGCTGCCGAAGATACCGGCCTGTTCGCTGTAGCCGCTGCGCGTAATGCCCGACCCCTGCATGCGCAGCCAGCCGTTAAGATAGAGCTTGTTGGCCAGCAGGACGGTGAGAGCGAAGAAGCCGGCGGTCATCAATAGATAGAGCGACAGGCTGCTCACGGCGGAGAGGAAGCGCCCCTGGGCCAGGTCAACCAGTCCCTGCCCTGCCCACATGGACGGCAGGGGGACGCTCTCCAGGCTGGCCACGACACTGGTCAGCGCCTCGGCCGCCTGCGGGTCGATGCTGTCCCCATCACGCAGCAGGCGCGGCAGCTGAAAGGCCATGGCCATAATCACGCCCAGCATGATGCTGGCCGCGCCGAGATATTCGGAAACGCGCTGCGCCGGCAGTACGCGCACAATGAGCATGGCCAGCAGCGCCCCCGCCGACAGCCCGAACAGGGGCGCCAGCAGCAGGGCGATGGTGCCGGCGAAATAGAAGGGCAGGCCCAGGCCGGTGGTGATGCCGAAGGCGATCAGGGCGGGAATGGTCAGGATCAGCGTGATCAGGATTGTGCCCGGCAAACGGCTGACCAGCTTGGCGGTCATGACCGCTTCGGTGCGGATGGGCGCGGAAAAGAGCAGCTCCATATCGTTGGTCAAGTAGAGGGCGCGAATCGCCTGGTTGATGCCGACGAAGACGGTGCCCACCAGGACCAGCGACAACAGCACGCCGGGCAGCGTGCCCAATCTGATCTGCAGCGGCAGGTTGGGATTCGTAATCAGTTCGCCGGCGCCGGCGCCGATGGCCGCGCTGAAGAGGACGCCGACGATCACCAGCACGCTGTAGCTGAGGATGCGCACCAGGCGAGACTGCCGCGAATCGCCGCGCTGGTCGATGCGCCAGTAGGTTTTCATCAAGAGCGTCACATCACTCAACATCGCTCAGTTCCTTCACCATGTCGTCGACGTCGCTGCCGCCGGTGAGATCGAGGAAGACCTGCTCCAGGCTGCGGTCGCTGCCGGGCAGCTGGGTCAATTCGCTGGTTGGGGCATCGGCGATAATCTGCCCTTCGTTGATGATGATCACGCGGTCGCACATATTCTCGGCGATTTCCAGGATGTGCGTGGAGAAGAGAATGCTGTTGCCTTCGTCCCGCTCCTGGATGAGGATATCCTTGATCAGGCGCGCGGAGCGAGGGTCCAGGCCGACGGTCGGTTCGTCCATGAAGATGATGCTGGGCGCGTGAATGAGGCCGCCAATGATGGCGACTTTCTGCTGCATGCCGTGACTGAACCCTTCCAGGTAGTCGCCGGCGCGGTCGGTGAGCTCGAAGAGGTCAAGATAGCGCTTGATGCGTTCTTCAGCGACTTCGCCGGGCACGTGATAGAGCTGGGCCATGAAGCGCAGAAACTCCACTGCTTTCAGTTTGCCGTAGAGATTGGGCGTGTCGGGAATATAGGCGAGCACCTGCTTGGCCACCAAGGGCTCTTCCTGGATGTTGTGGCCGGCGATCAGGGCCGTGCCTTCATCAGGTGGCAGAAGCCCGGTGAGCATCTTCAACGTGGTCGTCTTGCCGGCGCCGTTGGGGCCGAGGAAGCCGACGATTTCGCCGGCGCCGATGTTGAAGGTGGCGCTGTCCACGGCCGTTTTCTCGCCATATCGTTTGGTCAGGTTGTTCGCTTCGATTAAATAGCCCATGCATATACTCCAGGTGTGACAGGGTGACTGTGCGGCGCTTTTCCTCAGTCCATCAAGAACAGCAGAAATGTGGTGTCGCCGTTGTCTCGGCGTCCGGCGATGAGGATGCCGGCGAGCGCTTCGCCGTCACCGATGATATAGGCGCGCAGATCGGAGACGGTTTCGTCGTCGTAGGCGGCAGCCAGCGCCTGCCGCGCTTCTTGCGCGTTGTCGATATTGTTGAGGATCATGTCCACCTGCATCTGCGTTTCAGAATCCTCGATGCCGCCCAGTTCGTTGATGATGTCGCGTTGGCCGCCGGCCGGCCGGCGGTAGGTTTCTCTCCAGGGAGCCAGCCACGTTTCCGGCCCCCAGGCCAGCCATTTGTCGCCAGTGAAATATTGGTACTGCTCCTGGGCGATTTGTTCCAGGAGATCGGCCGTTTTCACTTTCTTGAAGAACACAGCGCTGCCGAACCCTTCCTGGCTTGGCTCGCCATAGGCGGCTTCGAGATCAAGAATATAGTTGGGTTTGATTTGTCCGGTCATAGGCACCTGCTTGATGGCGAACTATTGGGCTCGCCCGTTGATGGGTCTGCCACCACTTTACAACGATGCATCAGATTGTAGCAAAATGCTCTATAATATAAAGGTGATTCGTTTTGCGACGATCCCATACGCCTCATATTCGCTGAATCTGAGTTGGCCCACCGGGCGACGCGTTTGATCGCCCTCGATAGATAAAGGAGCAAGCCCCGATGTCCCTCAATGAATATACCCCCGGAACCGCCTTCCCTGGCGTGATCGGCCGGACGTTCGATGTATCCGAACCCGCCTGGCCGGAACCGCTGCGCGCCAAGGAAGGCTCGCCGAACGTGCTGTTTATCGTTCTCGACGATACCGGCTTCGCCCAGCTGGGCTGCTACGGCAGTCCCATCAACACGCCGAATATCGATGCGCTGGCCGAGAATGGGCTGCGCTACAACAATATGCACACCACGGCGCTCTGTTCGCCCACAAGATCCTGCATCCTCACCGGGCGCAATCACCATTCCAATGCCATGGCCTGTATCACGGAAGGGTCGACCGGCTATCCCGGCGCCAACGGCTACATCCCGCATGAGAATGGCTTCCTCTCCGAGATACTCCTGCAGAAAGGATACAACACCTACGCCATCGGCAAGTGGCACCTGACGCCGGCCGACCAGATTTCGGCCGCCGGGCCCTACGACCGCTGGCCGCTGGGGCGCGGGTTCGAACGCTACTATGGCTTCCTGGGCGGCGAAACACACCAGTATTATCCCGAACTGGTTTACGACAATCACCAGGTAGAGCCGCCGGCAGCACCGGAAGAAGGGTATCATGTCACCGAGGACCTGGTCGATAAGGCGATCAGCTTCATCGCCGACGCCAAGCAGGTGGCGCCCGATAAACCATTCTTCATGTACTTCTGCCCTGGCGCGATGCACGCCCCGCACCACGTCCGCAATGAATGGTCGGACAAATACAGCGGGCAGTTCGACGAGGGATGGGACGTCTATCGCCAAAACGCCTTTGCCCGCCAGAAAGAGCTGGGCATCGTGCCCGCCGACGCCGAACTGTCGCGCCACGACCCGGACGTGCAGGAATGGGAGTCGCTCAACGCCGACGAACAGAAGCTGTATGCGCGCATGATGGAGGTCTTCGCCGGCTTCCTGGAACACACCGATTTCCATATCGGCCGTTTGCTGAGCTTCCTCAAACAGCTGGACGAGTTCGACAACACGCTGATCATGCTCATCTCCGACAACGGCGCCAGCTCCGAGGGCGGGCCCACCGGCTCCGTCAACGAGAACCTTTTCTTCAACAACGTACCGGAATCGCTGGAAGAGAACCTGGCCGCGCTGGACAAACTCGGCGGGCCGGAAACGTTCAACCATTACGCCTGGGGTTGGACCTTCGCCGGCAACACGCCGTTCCGCCGCTGGAAGCGGGAAACCTACCGCGGCGGCATCAGCGATCCATTTATAATTCAGTGGCCGGCCGGCATTGAGAGCAAGGGCGAGGTGCGCACGCAGTATACGCATGCCATCGACATGGTGCCGACGGTGCTTGATTTTCTGGGCGTCGAGCCGCCAAACGAGATCAAGGGGGTAACCCAATCACCCATTGAGGGAGTTAGTTTCGCGCAGACAGTGGACGACGCGCAGGCGCCGAGCAGGCGGCATACGCAGTATTTCGAAATGATGGGCCACCGCTCGATTTACCAGGACGGCTGGCGTGCCGTCTGCCCTTGGCCGGGACCATCCTTCACGGAAGCGGGCGCCTTCTTTGGCGAACCGATTCCTTTTGATAAGCTGACCGAGCTGGACGCTAAGGGCTGGGAGCTGTACCACGTAGACGAAGATTTCGCCGAAAATCACAACCTGGCCGATGTGAACCTACAGACGGTGGCCAATGCGGCGAAGGCGTGGTTGAAAGAAGGGCGCGACGTAGAGTCGGAAGTCCGCGCCAAGCTGATCGAGATGATCGGCACCTGGTATGTGGAGGCGGGCAAATACAACGTGATGCCCGTAGACGGCCGTGGCACCATGCGCTTCGCTGAAGAACGGCCGCAAATCGCCGTGGCGCGCAGCAGCTACACCTACTATCGCGGCACGCAGTCAGTGCCCTACAACGCGGGGCCGCTGCTGCTTAACCGCTCACACAGCATCATCGCCGCGGTAGAAGTACCGGAAGATGGCGCGGATGGCGTGCTGCTCTCCTATGGCGGTGTTGATGGCGGCTATGCGCTCTACGTGCAGGACGGCCATCTGAAGTACGTACAGAACTACGTCTCCCGCGACTACCTGCAGGTCAACTCAGAGGCGGTCGTTCCCGCCGGCAAGCACGCGCTGCGCTTCGAGTTCGAAGTGACCGGCGAGGCTGACTTGGCCCACGGAATCGGTACGCCAGGCACGGGCAGATTATTCATCGATGACGAACAGGTCGGCGAAGCAGCATTCCCGGTGACCACGCCGTTGAGCCTCGGTCTGACCGGCGGCCTCATGGTCGGCGCCGATCCCGGCGCGCCGGTATGTCCTTTCTATGAGGGACCGTTCGAGTATGAAGGAACCATCGGCAGAGTTGTGATCAATGTCGGCGGCGAAGCAGTCACAGACGCCGAGGCACAGCTGCGCATGATCCTGGCCCGCCAGTAGGGCCGGTTCGCCAACCGCCCGTGCGGTGATTACCGATTGCGGATTTGGCGCCTAAATGATAACGAGGTTCCTATGCGGTCGATAGGAACCTCGTTTTTTTGTCGCCGCGGCCGCCGATGCCTTCACGACCGCCTGAGTCTCTTGCGCAGGCGCGCCGCCAGGTTCCCTCCGCGGTCCGACGACTGCGAGATCAGGACGGCAAGCGTTCCCAGCTGGGCATCGGTCAGATCACCCAGACGACCGGCCCCTTTGCCCGCGGAGTCGCGAAGTTTTGCTCCCAGCGGAGAGAGGTCGATATCGGGCAAGCCTTCGGCCGCATTCTCCAGCAGACTACCCAGCGCTTCGCCGCTTCCCTGCCCTATGATGCTGGACATCGTAAGGCCTGTCAGCTCGCCGGCTTTGCCCAGCGTGCCCGTCACCGCCGGAGAAACAACCTCGACCAGATCGCCGGCCCGGTCCACGGCCAAATCGATGATTTCCGGGGCGTGGTCCTGGGCGATTTCCTGCCCGGCATTGAGCAGCGCCGCCAGCGCCTGTTCCCCGTATTTTTCGAGCAGCTTTTCAACTGATTGGCCGGTGAGTTCTTGTACAGCGGCGAGAAACATTTGTTCAAATGGCATGCAGTCCCCCCTCAGTTCTTGATCCTATAGGCAGTATAGCATGGGTTGGACTTGTTTTGGAAGCATGGCATGGTGACATTTGTCACTTTACAATGATCTTCAAAATGCTTTATACTGTGAGATGTTAATCTATCCAGTCGTGAACTGCCGACATACATCCTCGAAAACAACGCTAAATAACTGTCGTGCAGACTTCTGTGGCGCCCCTTTTGGGCCGCGTCAAGGAGGTGAGTGCATCGAAGTTTCGCTGCTCGTTTAGTCGTTATTTTTTGCATTCTGGTCATCCAGTCGCAGAGTGCCTTGAAGCATCCTGGCCAGAAGCATCTCTTAGTTTGGAGGAAAACAGCATAATGTTTGCTAAGAACAGACGTCCCGTCACGATGGCGTTAGCCATTGCAGCCCTATTTCTATTTGCGTTGGCACTGCTGCCGGGGAGTGCGCAAGCAGAGGCAGCATCCGTTCCAGTCACCGTTCAATTGTTGGACAGCACAGGCGGCCCGCTCAGTGGCGGTCTGGTGACCTATTATTCCGGCGGCTGGCAGACGTTGGGCACTACCGACGTCACCGGCCAGGTCGCCGGCAGCCTGCCCCCAGGAACCTACACCTTCAGCATGAAATATCTCGGAGGGACGGAAAAGAGAGCAGGCGTTGTCATCACCACTGCCGGCCCGAATGTCGTCACCTTCAACACTGTGGAAGTCGAGGTACAGCTGCAGGATTCCGGCGGCACCCTGGGCAGCCTACCTGAAGAAGGCGAGGCCAAATATTATGCCTCGGGCTGGAAAACGATTGGCACCACCGGCGGCGGATCAATCACCGCGGAACTGCTGCCACTGCAGTACTCTTTTAGCATCAAATATCGCGGGGCGACGGCCAAGAAGGTTCAGAATGTCGGCGGCGACCCAGTCGTCATATTCAAGACGGCACCGCTGACCGTCGAACTGCGCGATTCTTTTGGCGCTATTGATGTTTTGCCGGAAGAAGGCTTTGTCAAATTCTACGCTTCCGGCTGGAAGAATCTTGGCGCCACTGTAGACGGCGCAGTGAGCAGCGAGCTGCTGCCGCTGACGTATTCCTTCAGCATGAAGTATGGGGGTGGCACACAGAAAATCAAGCAGGCGATCGCGCCCGTCGGGCCTAACGTCGTCCTCTTTAGCACGACCCTGGTCACAGTTGAACTGCGCGATTCGAACGGCGTGCTGGGCGGCAGTCCGCCGCTTGATGATGGTTTGGTTAAGTATTATGCTTCCGGCTGGAAAACGTTCGGGACCACCAGCGGGGGAATGGCAATCAAGGAACTGCTGCCGCTTTCCTATACGTTCAGCATGAAGTATGCGGGCGGCACAGAGAAGATGTCCGGGGTGAACACGGCCGTTACGCCGCTGCTCACCTTCCAGACCGAAAAAATGGTCGTCAAGCTGCAGACATGCGGCGGCGTGGGCATCCCCGGCGGCGAGGCCAAGTATTACGCCTCCGGTTGGAAAAGCATCGGCACAACCGACGCTCTTGGCGAGACGAGCAAAGAACTGCTGCCGCTGACTTACACCTTCAGCATGAAGCACCTGGGCAAGATCAACAAGCAGCGCGGCGTGGGTGTATCACCGGCCAACCCGCTGATTTTCGAAACGACCAGTGTGGCCTTCCAGTCATCGGGACCGATCAGCTTCTACTCCAGCGGCTGGAAGAGTTTCACCAGCCCAATGGAGATGCTGCCAGGCTCCTATACCTTCAAGTTTGACGGCACGAAGACGGTCGTCGAGATCAGCGGCTGCAGCATTAACCAGGTCGCCAATGTGATCAAAGTGAGCGACCATGCGGGCGCTCCGATCGCCGGGGCCACGGCTCGCGGCGGTTACGGGACAAACTACCAATCCTGGCACGTGGCGGGCGAAACGGACGCCAACGGCATCCTGTTCGATTTCCGCGCCCCGCCCGCTCCAGGCAGTACCATGTCCTACGAAGTGAAGGTTAACGGTACGACGGCGAACAAGACGCAGGACATCAGCGTGAATTCACTCTTTGAATTCAGCACCAATCTGCTGACGCTGCGCCTGCAGGAGTGCACAGGTGACCCGATCGATGGCGGTAATCCTCGCTATGGCGTCGGAAGCGCCTTCGGCACGTGGTACTTCCCCGGCGGTGTGACCGGTTCCAGCGCACCGGGTGAAACGGCAGCGGAAGTTTTCCCCGGCGAATACTCATTCGAGATGCAGTTCAAGGGAACGGCCGAGAAGAAGCTTAATGTCGTACTTCCCGATGCCAACCAGGTATTGGTCTGGGAAACCTCGACGGTCACCCTCGTCTACCCGGGAAGCATTTCCTACGGCGGCGCGATCGGTGACAGTGCCTGGTTCACACAGCCATCCATGGAACTGCTGTCCGGCACTTACAAGTTCCACTACCGTGCTTTCGGCAGCTATCCCGGCTACACGACGGACATCACGATCGCCGGCTGCGACACGGCGAAGACCCTGGTCAGCGTCTCCGTGGACGACTGCGCCGGCGGGCATCTACCTGGTGTGACGTTCCAGTGGTACAAGTACGGGCAAGCGGGTAATAAGCATCCGGTCTCCGCGCCATCGACCGCCACCGGACCGCTGACGTTCTTCATCGATGAGGCGCTCAACCAGGATATTGTCCTGGTTGCCACTTACCACCATCAGAGCAAGAACAGCCCGCGCCAGAACCCGGCGACGAATCCCTTCTTCAGCTACACAAACCAGCTGGCCACCGTGTCACTGGTTGATCATGCCGGTGGGGCTATTCCGCTGGACGCGAGCAGCAACGTGAGGTTCTACGCGCACGGGCAAGCTGCGAACAAGTATCCCATGACGCTGGTTGGCGGCATTGGGCAGCAGTGTCTGCTGCCCGGCAGTTACCAGTTCCTGGTCAGCCACAATCTAACGAGCGACAGCAGCGGCGTCCACGATATCGCCGCGCCATTCGTATTCCAAACGGGCGCAGTAATCAACGGCACGTTTGATGCGGCGCAGTATTACCAATATGGTAATGCTGCCAACAAGGGCGCTTTTGCAGACGGGATCGAACTGCTGCCGGCAAAGGTCATTTTCCAGGGATCATCAAACCTGACGCACATAGTGGTTCCAGGCGTGATCAATGATCTGGGGAGCGTCGTTCCCTAGCGGATTGATGCAGATCCGGTAATCGTATCAGAGAGCGGTTCCCCGCCCGATGCATCGGGTGGGGAACCGCACATTTTCCTACGACTACTTGTTCGTCGTTCTCATGGCAGTCAAAGAGACGTAGGAATAGGAATGAATAGTTAGACAGACCGTGAAGTTGGCCCTTGTTTTCGCCGGCCATTTCACCGATGGTGTCATAAGACGTGTTTCTGTTGGTCTGGTCAATCGCACCTTCGCTCGTTCCACCAAAGGCGTGCGTCCCGGCCACTCGTTTGAATCGTTTCCTTTAACCGTGTTCTAGTAGAGGGCCAAACGGGCAAGACAACGCTGCTCATCATTCAACCACCTGCCTTCGTTTGTCCCACATCGCCGGGTCGCACCTGGTGAAAGGGAGAATCACATGGGTACATTTAGCAGGAAGTACGTAGTTCCGGCCGCCCTATTGTTGGCGCTGGTAGTCATTTTGGCCCTGGCATTTGCCGTTCCATCTGCACAGGCGGTTGGCAGTGATGTCACGGTGACCCTGGAGCTGCTCGACAGCGCCGGGGATGGACTTAGCGGGGGTACAGTCAAGTATTGGGACACTGCCTGGCACGCAGTCCCCGGATCGACCGATGTCAATGGTGAGATCTCGTTTGATTTGCCGGCGGGAAATTACCAGTTTCAGATGTGGTACAAGGGCAAGGGGCAGCAGAAGGGCCCATTTACGCTCGCATCAGCCCCAGTTACAGTTTCGTTCCAGACGGTAGCCATGAAGGTACGTCTTGAAACATGCGACAACACCGGCCTACTCGATGGCACGGCCAGCTTCTATGCCGGCAGCTGGCAGCCGATGGGCATGACCTCGGACGGCGGCAACACGGCCGCAGAAGAGCTGCTGCCCGGCAGCTATTCCTTTGGGGTGAAGTATCTGGGGAAATGGCAGCAGTTCAACAGCGTCCCCGTCTCAGATACAGCCACCAACCCGGTCGTATTCCAGACAACCACTGTATCGCTCTATTACAGCGGCGGCATCACGTTCTACGAGAGCAGTTGGCAAACATTCCAGAAGCCAACGATGGAGATGCTGCCGGGGACCTACAACAATTTCAAGTTTGACGGCATCACAAAGTCCCTGACCTTCGCCGGCTGTGAATCTTCGCAGGCGATCAATGTCCTCAAAGTGAAGGATCACACGGGCAGCCCTATTGAAGGCGCAACCGCGCGCGGCGGCTTCAATACCAACTTTGGATCATGGTTTGTGCCCAAGGTACCGGGCAGCGGCGCCGGGACAACGGATGCCAATGGCGTTATTTTTGACGTGGTGAATGTCTCCGCGCAACCGAATGACATGTCTTATGAGATGAAGGTCAACAACACAACGGAGAGCAAGACGCAGGATGTCGCCGCGAATTCCGTTTTTGAGTTTGATACGAATTTGCTGACGCTGCGCCTGGAGGACTGCAGCCTTAATCCGCTCGATGACGGCAAACCACGGTGGGGCAATGGCAGCAGCTACGGCACCCGCTGGTTCCCAAGCGGCAGCGGGCAGCTCACCGGCAGCAGCGCGCCCGGCGAAGTGGCAGCGGAGGTGTTCCCCGGCGAGTACTCGTTCGAGATGCAATACAACAGCACGGCCGAGAAGAAGCTCAATGTCATCCTGCCCGATTCCGACCAACTGTTGACCTGGCAAACTTCGACCGTGACGCTGCCCTATCCGGGCACGATCTCATACGGCGGTCCTGTGGGTGACAGCACCTGGTTTGCGCAGCCGACGATGGAACTGCTTTCCGGCACTTACAAGTTCCACTTCCGCCCATACAATGGCTATCCAGGCTTCACGACGGACATCGTGATAGCGGGATGTGATACTGTCAAGACGCTGATCAGCGTGGCGGTCGATGACTGCGCCGGCGGTTATCTGCCCGGCGTCGCTGTGCAGTGGTTCAAGTACGGCAAGGCGAACACAAAGTTCCCGGCTGGGACAACCACCGCCGGCGGCCCGCTGACTTTCTTCATTGACGGTGTGGTGGATTACAAGATCGAAATGTACGCCACCTATCTCTACCGGAGTCTACGCAGCGGCCGGCAGAATCCGGCGACGAACCCCTTCTTCAGTTACACCGCCCAATTGGCGGAGGTTTCTTTCGAGGACCATGAAGAGACGGCCGTCCCCATCACAGCCGCCAATAATCTCAAGTTCTACGCCTGGGGCGCCGCCAACAAGCCGCACAACACGATGGCGCTGGTAGGTGGCAACGGTGAGCAGTGCCTGCTGCCCGGCAACTATGTCTTCAAGATGGAGCACAACAAGACCTTCGCAAGCAGCGGCCGGCACAATATCGATGACGCGTATGTCTTCCAGACAGGCGCAGCGCAGAACGGCAGTTTTGTCGCCAGCAAGTATTACCAGTGGGGCCATGCCGGCAACAAGGGTGACATGCCGCCGAACGGCCCGATCGAACTGCTTCCGGCCAGGGTAGTCTTCAGAGGATCAACAAGCAGCCAGCAGCACGTGATTGTCGCAGGATCGCTGCTGACCTTGACCAGCCCGTAGAGAATGACGGTGCTGTCCCAGAATACAGCGCCGTAAATAGCAGCGAGGTCCCCGTCGTTTGATGGGGACCTCGTTTTTGTCGACTGGGGGGTGGCAGCGCTGCTCGGGCGACCGCCGGCCTACTTCTTCCACAGCCGCTTGCGGACACGGCGGCCGAGGAAGCTGTCCCGGTTTTGCGTGCGCCAGAGGGCGACGGCGGCGGCGCCTATCTGCTCGTCCGTGACCCCGCTCAGCTGTTCGGCGCCGAGATGCGCGGCGGCGCGCAGATAGGCGCCGATCCAGGCCAGCCTGCCGGCAAAAGGACCAAAAAGCAGGGTCGATAAACGGCCGTCCTCCGTCTCATCCGCCCCGGGGACAATCCCCTTTTCGGCGGGACGACCGGTGACGGCGGAAATGCGGCTGGCGGCACTGCTGGCACGAGGAGCGACCCGGCCGTAGACGCTGCTGCCGGTATCGGCCGTCCAGCGCACGACCTGCGGTCCATACGTACGCACAGCTTCCTCGCCGCGCTGGCTGGCGTAGGCGAGGATCTCTTCTCCATATCTGTCCAGAAACTTCTGAAAGGCGAAGCTGGACAGCGTGATTGCGATCTTTACCGGTAATGACATAATGTTAGTATAGCACGGGAATGTTGGAACTGCGTAAGAGTGGGAGCGTGCGCGAAATCCTGGCGGCAGCGCTACTCCTTGACAAACATGCCGATCACCCAGCCTTTGCGGCCATTCGCCTGCACAAGCTGCCAGGTACGGCCGTCCTCGCCCCTCGCTCTTTCCAATATCACAACCGCTGCGCCTGGTTCTACGCTGCTGATCGGCGTCTCTTGCACGCGAGGCGTTTCTCGCAGTTTCAGTCCCAGCGGGCCGGCCATACCGGCGCCGTCAGTCTGACCATTGCGGGCCGCCCGGTGAGCGGGCACGGTATTCCCATTCAGGCCGTCCGTTGAGAAAGCAGCAGCCGCGCGATGCGGCGCTGCGGGCGCGCGTTCCGCCTCCCACAGCTCGCCGGCAGGCTCAGCCGGCAGCAAAGGACCCCCCACACCACGGGACGGGGATTCTGGCCGCGCACTCAGCACGGCTGCGAAATCGGCCGGGGATGCCTGGCTCCCGATCATGTTAGACAGATGCACCGGCCCTCGGGGAACGCGGCGTCCCTTCCAGTGACATGTCGTACACAGATAGCGCCCCGTCGGAATGCCGCTCAACGCGAGCAGGCGGTTGGACGCGGTGCGGTGCACGCGGACCAGCCGGCCGGTCCGGCATGAGGGGCAGCCGGCATCGGGCCACATGGATCGATTGCGCAGATGAACCCAGCGAGCGACTAGAAAGAGAGCGACCGCCAGAAGCAGCAGGATCACCGGCCCGAAAATCACGCTGCTCTGATCGGGCTGCAGGGCGCCAACCGGCGCGGGCAGCGTCATATCGGGAACATAACCGCCTGAGACCAGGTAGAGTCCCGAAGCCAGGGCGGCGATCAAGAAAAGGCCGGACAAGGCGACTGCGGCTCGAAATTTCCAATCTCTACGTTTGGCCTTCATTGGATCTCTATCGAAATATGAACTAATGCTTCGCTTACTCTCTACTTACATGAATGCACAGGCTGGGGCATTGACGTCAATTCTAGCCAATTTGGGGACAGAATGTCGTAAATGACGGGTGAATCATACGCCGGACCAGGGCCTGACTGCCGCAACTCAGAGAGTGTGGTAACGTATTGTCTTTTGAACATTGTCCGTTTTTGTGGGCGCATGGCGTTTAGAAGATATGGGCAGTTTCATTATCGATAAGGCGAGTGGACGGCGTATGAACGAGCCAATCATTGCGGTTGAAGATATTCACAAATCCTATCTGATGGGCAAGGAGGCTGTCCCGGCGCTGCGCGGCGTCTCAATGGACATTTTCCCGGGTGATTTCGTTTGCCTGATGGGACCCAGCGGCTCGGGGAAGACCACGCTGCTGAACATCATCGGCGGCCTGGACGACGCGGGGCGCGGGCATGTGATCGTAGACGGCGAAAACCTGGTCGCCCTATCGGAGAACCAACTGGCCGATCTGCGCCTGCGCAAGATGGGCTTCATCTTTCAGAATTACAATTTGCTGGCCAACTTCACCGCGCAGGAAAATGTGGAGGCGCCGATGGTGCTGGCCAAAACGAAACGGAGCCAGCGCAAGGAACGGGCGGCGGCTCTGCTGGACCGCGTCGGCCTGGGCGACCGCATGCACCATTATCCAAGCGAGCTGTCCGGCGGGCAGCAGCAGCGGGTGGCCATCGCCCGCGCCCTGGCCAATGACCCGCCGATCCTGATCGCCGATGAGATGACCGGTGACCTCGATTCGGAGTCCGGCTTCGCGATCATGGAGTTGGTCAAGACGTTGAATAACGAGGGTATGACCATCGCCTATGTCACCCACGACCCGCGCATGGCTGAGTTCGCCGGCCGGGTGATTAGACTACGTGACGGAAAGATACTTGATGAGCAGCCAGGCAGCCAGCCCGCCATCACCGGCGCTGAAGTAGATGCCGGCTCGCTGACTTCTTGACCGGCTGAAGGCCGACATGATTCTGAAATACATTCTCACCAGCTTCCGCCGCCGCAAGGTTCGCACCGTGATGATGATCCTTTCCTTGATTATCAGCACCGGTCTGATCGTGACCATGAGCGCCACGGTGGAAACGATTCGCCAGTCGAGCATTGACCTCGTCGCCAGTGAGACGGGCCGCTTCGACCTGGCGGTCAGCAAGAAGGACACCAGTCCCGAACCGTTCATCCCGATCACGGCCGTTGCCGAGCAGATTCTGGCCGCCGACGAACAGATAACGGCCGTGTACCCGCGCCTGGAAGCAGTGGTGGAGATGTCTTCCGGGGAACGGGACATCGAGGGAACGATCATCGCCCTGGATCCGGCCACCGATGAAGCGGGCACCATTGACGTACTGGAAGGGGAATATAGCCTCGGCGCCGGCGAAGCGGCCGTTCTGGAAGATACGGCGCAGGCGCTGGACCTGGCCGTCGGCGATATCTTCGAAGTCGCCTACAGCTTCCCCCTACCGCGTGAAACGGGCAAACCGCAAACGGCCGGCGCCAGCAGCCGGCGCACGGCGCGCCCCTTCACGGTCACCGCCATCATCCGCGAAGATGGTGTGGCCAGCGGCGGTGTGCGCAGCGGCTTCATCGCCGGCCTGCAGGAGACCCAGGAATGGCTCGATTTGCGCGGTACGGCCTCAACGCTCGTCGCCACCGTTGATCCCGCCATCTACGCCGGCAGCAATGCCGAATCCGCTGCGCTGCAGGTGCGCGAGGTGGGGCAGCATGTGTACGAGGCGCTGGGCGACGACTATCTGTACGGTATGGCCAAAGCAAAAGCGTTGAGCGGCGCAGCGCAGGGCTTTCTGGCGACGCAGGCGGTGATCAACACCTACGGGCTGATCTCATTGGGCGTTGTCGGGCTGTTGATCTACACCTTGATGATGACCAATGTGCAGGAGCAGCGGCGCGATATGGCCATCTTGCGCATCCTCGGCGCGCAGCGCAGTTATCTCTTCGCCATGGTGATCGTCGAGGTGCTGGTCATCGGCGCCATTGGCGTCGGGCTGGGCATCCTACTCGGCCAACTGCTGACCACATTTGTCGTCGTCCCCTTAATCCAGGAGCAGTTCACCAGCCAAGGGATCACCACACCGTTGGTCCCGCAGGTCAGCCTCTCCACGGTCATGCCTGCCGCCGCAGCCGCCTTCTTCGTTCTGTTGGTCAGCAGCATCAAGCCGGCCCGAGAGGCAGCCAATACCAAGGTGATCCATGCGATCAACCCCGGCGCCGCCGACAACATCCAGATTGACGATCTGGCCGATCTGCGCGAGCGCAATCCCAGTTTTCGCATGTTTCTGGGCGGGCTCAGCCTGATGCTCATTTTCGGCCTGATCGCCAGCTTTGAGGCGCTGGAGACCTTCGGCGGGCCGGCGATCCAGGTGACGATCATTCTCCTGGCCATGGGCCTGCTCGTCCTCGGCCTGGGCCTGATGTTCTTCATCGCCACGGTCCCCCTGGAACGGCTGGTCCTGGCCGGCATGAACCTCATCTCGCCGCGGCTGACCTACTTCGCCGGCCGCAATGTCAAACGGGGGCAAACGCGCAACACGTTGATCTCAATGCTGGTGCTGTTCAGCGGCGTCCTGCCCAGTTTTCTGGCCACGCAGACGGCGCTGGAAAATGCGAATTTTCAGACCAGCTTACGCCAATCGATCGGCGCGCCGGCGAGCATCGAGGCTGCTGCGTGGGGTGCAGCGGGGGACGAGCTGGCCGATAAGTGGTTCCGGCCTGCTTTCCTGAGCCGGGAATTGGCCGCCATACCAGGGTACGAGCGCTCGGCCGGGCTGACGTTTGAGTACAGTTCAGGTATCAGCGACCAGGTTGATTTCAAGCGCGCGCCAGTGACGGTGAAAGGGGTTGAGGGGCGGTTGGAAGATGTGCTCTTCATGGACCTGGTCGAGTTTGCGGAAGGAGAGCCCGCCGCCTTGAGCGAGTTGTTGACCGATCCGGAGGCGATTATCATCAGCGAAGGGCTGGCCGAACATCTGGCCGTCTCCCTGGGCGAGCGCGTCAAGCTGCGCGGAGAAGGGCTCGACCATTTCCTGGAGGCGCGGATCATCGGCATCGCGCGCCGTATTCCCGGCATTGATGGGATTGGGCGCGGGCGGCTGGAGGCCCAGAACGGCAGCACAGTCTTGATCTCCCGCGAGGCATTTCGCCGGCTGCGCACTGAATTGAGCCTGCCCCTGCCGCCGGACGACGAGAAAGTGCTGGCGGCGGTCAAAGCGACGCTGGCTCCCGGCGCTGATGCGGAAGAGGTGAGCCGTCTGACCGTTGACGCGTTTAGAGAGACTTATGATTTTCGGATGACCTTGCTGGAGAGCCGTCTTGAGCGGCACGAACGCAATATGGCCAGCCAGCGGATCTTCCTGCTGGTTCTGACGATGATCTCCTTCACAACGGCCGTCTTCGGCGTCTTCGCCGTGATTTACGTGACGATCTATGCGCGGCGGCTTGAGATCGGCATGTTGAAGGCGATGGGCATGAAGCAGCGGCAGCTGACCGGCATGCTGGTCATCGAAGCGATCACGATGACGCTGGGCGCGGCGCTGGCCGGCATCGCCGCCGGCGCGGCAATGGGCTACGTCACCTACTACGGCGAGCACCTGCTGGCCCAGGAACATGTCAATTTCGCCGTGGATACGACTGTGATCCCCTTTATTATGATCATGGTCGTCCTGGCCAGTATGTTGGGCGCCGTCTTTTCCGCGCGGCGTATTGTGAAGAAGAAAGCGGTGGAGATTCTGCGCATGTAGCGCGCTTCAATCGGGCGCTGTTCGCTGAGCAGTGGCTGAGGGTTATGGGAATGATGAAAGTATCTGGAGAATTGAAGGTGATCGGCTTGGTTTTGGCTCTGCTGTTGTTGAGCGCCTGCGAGCAGTTGGGGGGTGGTGAAGCGCCGCCCACGGCGACGCCGGCCGCAAAGGATATGGTTACTGCTGAGGCGACGGCGACGCCGCGTCCTGTTTACGACAGCGGGACGACGATATTGGCCGAGGGGGCCTTGGTGGCGATGCATCCGCAGCTGCCGCTCGGCTTTTCGACGAACGGCCGTTTGCTCTCGTTGAACGTCCAGGCGGGCGACCAGATCGATGCCGGGGAGCTGATCGCCGCGCTGGATGACAGCGACAAGCAGGATGCGCTGGTCGATGCGGGACTAGCGGTGCGCCAGGCGGAGAACAGCCTGGCCCAGGCGCAGCTGTCGTTGGACAATCTGCTGAATTGGGAGCCGGACGAAACGGCCGTTGCCCAGGCGCAGGCAAGTCTGGCTGCCGCTGAATCGACCCTGGAAAATGCGCAGAGCCAGGATGCCGCCTCGGGATACAGTGTAACCGCAGCCAAGGTGCAGCTTGAACAGGCGGAGCAGGCGTTGGTCGATGCGCAGGAAGCGTACGACACCGCCTTTGATCCGGGCCGCGATTGGGAACAGTTTATCGACGATCCCTCCTGCCGAACGGCCGAACAGTTCCCCAACTGCACCGGCCCACCCTACAGCGACGTGATCAAAGCGGAACGGGAAGCGGCGGTGAATTTCATTCCCAACGCGGAAGACCAGCTGCGCATCGCGCGGGCCAACTACAACCTGGCCATCGCCGGACTGAACAGCAACAGTGCGGTCAGCGCCGAGGCCTCGATCGCCAGCGCGCGGCAGGCCCTACAGCAGGCGCTAAAAGGGCCGGCGCCGGAAGATATCGCCGCCGCTCGCCTGGGGGTGGAACAGGCGCAGCTGGCGCTGGAACAGGCGCGGCTTAATCTGGCGAAGGTGGAAGAATCGCTGGCGGATACGCAGCTGACGGCGCCCTGGGCGGGAACGGTCTTATCGGTGGACAGCGCGCCGGGCAGTTTCGTCGGCGCGGGAACGGCCGTCGTGACCCTGCTGGATACGGAGGCGCTGCTGTTCCAGACCAACAACCTCAGCGAGCGCGACCTGGCGCAGCTGTCGCCGGGACTGCCCGCCGTCGTGACCTTAAAGACATACGCCAACGAGCCTATAGGGGGCGAGGTCGTGCGTATCGCCCCGCGGGCCGAAGGCAGCATAGGGGACGCGGCGACGTTCGCCGTGCTGATTAGACTTGAGGAGCGCGACCTGCAGCTGCTGCCGGGGATGACCGGTCGGGTGGAGATTAGCAGCGACAGCTAGTCAGAAGCCGACTAGCTGATCTGCTGAAACGCTTTCTCCGCGGCGGCGATGGTCATGTCGATCTCCAGTTCGCCGTGGACGGTGCTCAAGAAGCCCGCTTCGAACTGGCTGGGGGCGAGGTAGACGCCTTCCTGCAGCATGGCGTGGAAATAACGGCCGAATCGTTCCGTATCGCTCAATTTGGCGCTGTCGTAATCGGTGACGGCCGTCTCTGTGAAAAAGAGCCCCTGCATGCTGCCCACCCGTGTCTGCACGATCGGGATGCCGTGCTCGTCAGCCGCCCGCTTGATGCCGGCGTCGAGGCGCGCGCCGAGGGCGTCGAAGCGCTCCCAGACGTCTGGATTGCGAATGCCCTTCAAGGTTTCAATGCCGGCGACCATGGCCAGCGGATTGCCGGACAGGGTGCCTGCCTGGTACATGGGACCAAGCGGCGCGACCATTTCCATGATCTCCCGCCTGCCGCCATAGGCGCCGACGGGCAGCCCGCCGCCGATCACTTTGCCCAGCGCGGTCAGATCAGGCGTTATGCCGTACAGCGTCTGCGCGCCGCCGGGATGGACGCGGAAGCCGGTCATGACTTCGTCGAAGATGAGCAGCGCGCCGTATGCGGCGGTCAGCTCGCGCAGCCCGCGCAGAAACCCGGGGGCAGGCGGCACCATGCCCATATTGCCGGCGACCGGCTCGACGATCACGGCGGCGACGCTATCTGGAAATTGAACAAACAATTCCTTTACAGAGTCAAGGTCGTTGAAGCGGGCGCTGAGCGTGCCGGAAACGGCCGCCGCGGGGACGCCGGGCGAGTTGGGCAGGCCAAGCGTGGCCACGCCTGAGCCGGCATCGACGAGCAGCATGTCGGCGTGCCCATGATAATTGCCGGCGAACTTGATAATCCGCTCGCGGCCGGTGAAGGCGCGGGCGAGGCGCAGGGCGCTCATCGTCGCTTCGGTGCCGGAATTGACAAAGCGCACCAGGTCGAGGGACGGCATCATGGTGCGCACCAGCCCGGCCAGCTCCAGTTCATACTCGTTGGGCGCGCCGTAACTGGTGCCCAGGGCAACCGCCCGCTGCAGGGCGCGTACGACGGTCGGATGGGCGTGCCCCAAGATCAGCGGCCCCCAGGAGAGGACGTAGTCGATGAAGCGGTTGTCGTCGACATCCACCAGATAGGCGCCTTCGCCATGTTCGATGAACAACGGCGTGCCGCCGACCGCGCCAAAAGCGCGCACGGGAGAATTCACGCCGCCGGGCATCAGGGCGTTGGCTTCGTCAAAGAGGAATTGTGAATGGGTGTAGCTGCGCATAGTATCCTTCGTGTTCCGTTTGAATCGCGCCACGGCGGGCGAGGCAGAGTTTTTATGTTGTTTGTTCTTGCTGTCTTATGTTTTCCGTTATCAAATCAACCAGAGCGCTGATGAACACGGGATCGGTATTCAGCGCCGACGGCCGTTCCAGGCGGATGCCCAGCTCGCGGGCGACTTCCTGGGCCTGGATGTCAATATCGTAGAGCATCTCCACATGATCGCAAACGAAACCGACGGGGATACTGATCACATGGCGCACGCCCTGCTCCGCCAGCTCGGCGAGATGTTCCTCCAGCGCCGGGCCAAGCCACGGTTCTGGGCTGCGGCCGGCCGATTGGTAGCTCCAGGAGTATTGTTCCCCGGACAACCCGGCGGCGGCGGCGATCAGGTCGGCCGTTTCGCGCAGCTGGCTGTCGTAGGGATCGCCCATCTTCAGGATGCGTTCCGGCAAACTGTGCGCACTGAAGAGGATATGCACCTGCTCCCGTTCTTCTTCCGGCCAGCGGGCGAGACCCTCGGCGACGCGATCAGCAAAGGCGCGAATGAGCAGCGGGTGGTCATGATAGCTCTGGATGTGGCGGAAATCGATGTCACCGCCAAACATCTCCAGACCGTCCTGCACCTTCTGCTGGTATTTGGCGACGCTCATCTTGCTGTAGTGCGGGGCGAGGACAAGGCTCACCGCCTGCGTGATGCCGTCCTCAATCATCTGCCCGACAACATCCTCAATCCAGGGGGACCAATGGCGCATGCCAAGATAGAAGCGCACCTTCGCGGGATCAAACTGAGCGGCCACCGCCGCCACCTGCGCCTCACTAATACCCTTCAAAGGAGATTTGCCGCCAATCTGACGATAATTGCCGCTGATCTCTTCTAGTACGGCAGGCGTCGTCGGCCGTCCGCTGCGAATATCCGCCAGGTAGCCGGGCAGATCGTCCAGCGAGTCCGGCCCACCATAAGCCATGACCAGCACACCAATTGGCGGCTTCCCGCTCCCCAGGTTCCCGTTCTCCGTTCCAGGTTTTCCGTTCTCCGTTCCAGGTTTTCCGTTTCCCGTTCTCCGTTTCCCGTTCTCCGTTTCCGGCTCCCAGTTCCCAGTTTTTATATAGGCCACCACCCGCCGCACATTCTCTACGGGCACACTAGGGAATATGCCGTGGCCGAGATTGAAGATATGGCCGGGGCGGGAGCCGGCTCGCGCAAGCACGTCATCGACGCGCGCTCGCAGTTCATTCCAGGGATACAGCAGCGCCACCGGATCGAGATTGCCTTGAATCGGCCGGTCGTAGCCGATCTGCGCCCATGCTTCATCGAGAGGCAGCCGCCAATCGACGCCGACGACATCGCTGCCTATCTCGGCGATGTCGGCCAGATAGGCGCTGGTGCCGGTGCTGAAGTAGACCACCGGCACGTCTGTGCCGCGGCGCACCATCTCAACCAGCTTCTTGTTGTAGGGCAGAACGTAGCGAGCGTAATCCTCGCGCCCCAGGGCCAACCCGGCCCAGGAATCGAATATCTGCAGGGCGCTGGCGCCGGCTTTGACCTGCTGGAGGAGATAATCCGCCTGCACGGTGACCAGCTTGTTCATCAGCCGCCGCCAGGCGGAGGGTTCGCCGGCCATCAGGCTCTTGGCCTTCAAATAGCTGCGCGAGCCGCCCCCTTCAATGGCGTAGCTGGCGAGGGTGAACGGTGCCCCGGCGAAGCCGATCAGGGGGATGCCGCGCGGGGTCAGCTCGGCGGTGACCAGTTTGATCGCTTCCAGGGTGTTGGCCAGCTTGGTGGCCGTGGCCGGCGGCGTGGCCAGGTGGTCGATGTCAGACGGCCGTGTCAGCGCATTTTCCAGGCGCGGACCGACCCCTTTGACGAATTCCAGTTCCAGCCCCATGCCCATCAGGGGCGGCAAAATATCGGCGAAGATGATCGCGGCATCGAAGCCGAAAGCGTTGATCGGCTGCAGGGTGATTTCAGCCGCCAGCTCAGGCGTGAAGATCGTCTCCAGCATGCTCTGCCTGGCGCGAATCGCCCGGTATTCCGGCATATAGCGCCCCGCCTGGCGCATAAACCAGACTGGCGGCCGATCGGTCGCTTCGCCGCGGCAGGCGCGGAGGAAGAGAGAGTTGGTGAGTGAGTCAGTCATTGGTGGGGGTTTTCCTTATTCAATGGTCAGTAATCTTCAGGTCTCCGTTCCCGGCTGCCAGTTCTCAGCTTACCAGCTTGCCTACAAAAAACGGGCCCAGGCTTTCCAGATACTGCGATGTCTGCTTCGTCTTGCGCATGCGCTCGACGATGGCCGATAGGGGGTAGAGTTCAGGGCCGATCAGGCCGACGACGAAGTCGTTATCGTTTTTGTCCAGGCCGTAGGAAGCGAGGCGAATGTCGCTGCCGTAGCCGGCGCGGCCGAAGGCACGGCCGATGCCGCCATGTTCCATGAGGATGGTGCGCTGTTCCTGGGCCGGCAGATTGACGAAGGCCCCTTTTCGACGCAGCGGGTACCAGATGGCCCACGGCGTCTGCGGGCTGCTGACTCGTTCGGAAGGCCGGGTAATCAGCGTCTGCTCCAGATCCTGTTCGTAGCCGATGGCGTAGGTACGGCCGAACATGGTCAGGTCCGGCTTGGGCAGCATCTCCTTGAAGGGCGGCTGGTTGAGAAACGGCCGTAACGTGTCCAGGAAGAAATCCGGCTCTTCGCTGTAGGTCAGCAGGCCGACGCCGTAGGGATCGTTGATGTCGGCGTAGAGGGAGGCGGGCAGGCCAGCTTCCTGCAGGGCGCTGGTCAAGACGGCCGTGTCGGGCGCATTTCCGAAAGCGAGAAACTGCATGAAGAGGCGGCGGTCAAGGGCAATTGTTTCGCCGTCCGCGCCGCGTCCCTTTTCGCGCAGATCTACTGCGCCGTCGTCTGGTCGTTGTTGGATGTCAAGTGTCATTCTTGTTTCTCGCCTCGGCGGGCGAGGCGGGCCGTATTGCGCCTTCTACGTGATGCAGAACTATTGCCGGCCTGCTTCGCCCCCACGATTGATGCTATTCTTCGTTTTCTGTTCCTTATGTTTTCTGTTTCCCGTTTTCCAGCCACTGGGCGGCTTCTTTCGCGTGATAGGTGATGATCAGGTCGGCGCCGGACCGTTTGATAGCCAGCAGCGTCTCCAGAATCGTTGACCGTTCGTCGAGCCAGCCGTTGGCCGCGGCGGCTTTGATCATGCTGTATTCTCCGCTGACGTTGTAGGCGACCAGCGGCAGGTCAGGATGGGCCAGGCGCAGGCGCTGAATGATATCGAGGTAGGCCAACGCCGGCTTGACCATCAGAAAATCCGCCCCTTCGGCGACATCAATGGCCGCCTCGCGCAGCGCTTCGCGGGCGTTAGCCGGGTCCATCTGGTGCGTTTTACGGTCGCCGAATTTGGGCGCGCCGTCGGCGGCGTCACGAAAGGGGCCGTAGAAGGCGGAAGCATATTTGACCGCATAAGACATGACCGGGGTCCCCGCGTATCCTGCCTCGTCCAGCGCGGCGCGAATCGCAGCGACCATGCCGTCCATCATGCCGCTGGGGGCGACGATATCGGCGCCGGCCTGCGCGTGGGAAACGGCCGTCTTGCCCAGGATAGCCAGCGTCTCATCATTCAAGACATTGCCCATCTCGTCCAGCAGCCCGCAGTGGCCGTGGTCGGTGTACTCGCAGAGGCAGACATCGGTGATGACGATCAATCCAGGAGCCTCCTGCTTAATGGCGCGAACAGCCTGCTGCACAATGCCGTCCGGCGCGAAGTTCTCCAGGCCAACCGGGTCCTTCTCAGCAGGAATGCCAAAGAGCAGCAGCGCCGGGATGCCCAGGTCCAGCGCTTCCCGCGCCTCGGCAGCCAACTGGTCAACCGACAGCCGGTTCTGGCCCGGCATACTGGGGATGGGCAGGCGAATATCCTGCCCGTGTTGAACAAAGAGCGGGTAAATAAAATCGTCTGCGGAGAGCGTTGTTTCACGCACCATGCGCCGCAGAGCAGCGCTCTGGCGCAGGCGGCGCGGTCGGGAAAGCGGGAATGTTGGAGGGTTCATAAGCGACCTTATTTGTTGAACGGTTGAATTCGTGACCAGATAATGATCGTCCGCAGCAGCGAATGGATCATCCAGCCATTGATCAATTCACCTGTCGATACTCAATCAGTGCCTCGATCATGCCCTCGGTCGTATAGGTCGCCGCGACGAGGTCAGCGGAACGGCCGTATTCCTGCAGCTCCGCGGCGGTCGAAGGGCCGATACAGACGGTCAGCGTTTCTGCCAGCAGCTCAGCGGCGTCCATGCCGGCCTGGCGAATCAGTTTCACAAAATTGCGCACGCTGGAGGGGCTGGTGAAGGTGAGCACGTCAACGCCGCGTTCAATTTCGGCCAGCGCCGCCGCTCCTGGTTGCGCCGTGATCGTTTCGTAGAACGGCAGGTCAGCGACAGCTGCGCCCTGCTCTTGCAGCGCCTGCACCGTCTCAGGACGGCCAACGCGCGCTCTGGGCAGCAGGACATTCTGCCCGCTCAAATCGCCCAATCCGCCGGCCAACGCTGTACCGCTGAAGACATCGGGCACGAAATCAGGGTCCAGACCGCGCGCGCGCAGCCGATCGGCCGTTACCTGTCCCACGGCGGCGATCTTGGGCAGCGCCGGCGCATCAGGCAGTTCGTCATACCGCTCAAAGAAGAAGCGCACGGCGTTGCCGCTGCTGAAAATGAGCCAGTCGTAGCCGTCCAGCGCCAACAAGAACGGGGCGACGGTTCGCGCATCGACGGGCGTAAAATCGATGACAGGGAAGAGAACCGGTTCAGCACCCAAGGTGGCCAACCGTTCGGCGAACGGCCCGGCCATGTCGGCGCTGCGGGTGACGACAATGCGCCGGCTGCGCAGCGGCTTAACGCGATCCAGAATTTCTCCCGCGCCGTCCGCCGTTATCTGGGCGGCCAATGCCTGCCCCAGGGCCAACGGGTCAGGCCCACTGCCGGATACGGTCAAAAGGGGCGCGCCGGCGGGATCGGCCACCAGGCCCTGCAGCCGCCAGCCGCCAGCCTCGGCCTCTGCATAAGCGGCTACGGGGACGGCGCACCCGCCGCCCAGGGCGAGCAGGAAGCTGCGTTCAGCCGTTACCGCGCCGCGCACCATTTCGTCATGGATCACGGCCAACAGAGAAAGCGTGGCCTCATCCCCGGCACGGCACTGCACGGCCAGCGCGCCCTGACCGGGCGCCGGCAGCATCGCCTGCAGAGAAAGCAGCCGGCCGCCCACCTCGTGCAGGCCGAGACGATCAATCCCTGCCGCGGCCAGAATCGTGGCGTCATATTCTCCGTCCATGACCTTGCGGATGCGTGTCTGCACATTGCCGCGAATCGAACGTACCTGCAGGTCTGGGCGCGCGGCCAGCAGCTGCGCCTGTCTGCGCAGGCTGCTGGTGCCCACGACCGCGCCGGCGGGCAGCTCCTGCAGCGTGTGGTTGTCGCGGCTGATCAGCATATCGCGCACATCGGCACGGTTGAGCAGCGCGCCAATCGTCAGGCCCGCCGGGTCGGCGACGGGCAAATCTTTCAGCGAATGGACAGCGATATCAATGTCTCCGCTGCGCAGGCCGTTCTCCAGCTCTTCCGTGAACAGCCCTTTGCCGCCGATAGCGGGCAGCGGCCGGTCCTGGATACGGTCGCCAGCGGTGCTGAAGGTGCTCACGGTGCAGTCGAGCTGCGGCCACGCGTCCTGCAGCCGGCTGATCACGTGGTCCGTCTGCCAGCGCGCCAAGAGGGAAGCGCGCGTGCCGATAGTCAGCGATGTGGTACGGCTCATACCGTTGGGCTTTCCTCGGGAGCGCCCAGGTTGAAGAGATCGCGTACCGCCTGGGTGATGGCGTCCGGCCGTTCGCCGGAAGCTTCTTTGCGCAGGCGCTGCGTCGGTTCATGCAGCAGCTGGTTGACCAGGGCATGGGAAAGATGGTTGATGTGGTCCAGGGTCTCCTGATCGAGATCGCCTAGATGGCGCATGGTGCGCGCCAGTTCGCGGCGGCGTATGGCCTCCGCTTTCTGGCGCAGGCCGGTGATGACCGGGCGCACGCTGACCTCGGCGAGCTGTCTGCGCAGGCGCTGCGCCTCTTTCTCAAGAATCGCTTCCGCAGCAGGCACTTCACGGCGGCGGGCGACCAGGGAGTCATCCAACTCAGCGCGCAGGCGATCGATGTCCAGCAGTGAAACGCCGGGCAGTTCGGCGGCGGCGGGATCGATGTCCCGCGGTACAGCGAGGTCAATGAGCAGCATCGGGCGATTGGCGCGCCGCTTCTGCACATCGGCCAGCGTTTCAGCGGTGAGCAGCGGTTGGTCGGCGTGGGTGGCACAGATAACGACATCGGCCGTGCGCAGCACAGTCGGCAGATGCTCAAGGGAATAGGCACGGCCGTCCCAGGGTTCGACCAGCGCCTGGGCACGGGCCAGGGTGCGGTTGGCAACATTGATATTGGCGTAGTCACGCGCGCGCAGCGCCTTGATCGCCGTCTGGGCCATCGCTCCGGCGCCAATCAGCAAAATGCCGCGCTCTTTCAAACTGCCCATACGGGCGCGGGCCTGGTTGATGGCCACCGAAGGCACGCTGGCCGGGTTCTTGCCAATCGCCGTTTCGTTGCGCACCCGTTTGCCGGCGGTCAGCGCGGCGCGAAACAATGCGGTCAAGACGGGGCCGACCGTGCCCCGTTCCTGCGCCTCGCCAAAGGCACGGTTCACCTGGCCGATGATCTGCGGCTCACCCAGCACAAGAGAATCAAGTCCCGCGGCAACGCGCAGCAAATGACGCGAGGCCTCTTCATCGCGCAGCTTGTACAAATGCGGCTCGAGATCGGCGGCGCTGCCGCCGTATAAAGACGCAAACAGCGCGCTCACCTTTTCCAGCGCCGATTCGCAGACGCAGGCCGCGTACAGCTCCACGCGGTTGCAGGTGGCTATCCAGACCCACTCCGCTACCTGCGGAAACTCCGCTTGCAGCAGCGGAGCGACCTGCTCAGGCGTGCAGGCGAGGCTTTCGCGCACAGCCAGCGGCGCTGTATCGTGGTTAACCCCGATACACAATATCTGAGCGGGAGTCATCATAAACCTCGGCAATTGTCAGTTGAATCAAGTTAAGCAGCTGGTTGATCTTGCGCATCAGGCGCACATTGGCCTGCGGCTTGATGGGCATATTCTCCGGCAGCTGCAGCGCCGTTTCCACCAGGAGATCGCGAAAGAAGAGCGTCGCCTCCAGCGCCTCGGTCAGCGGCAGGCCGGATATGAGCGCCATTTCACCGTATTGGCGGCCAATTGCTGCCGCCTGCTCGCGCAGCTGGGACAGTTCCTCTTCCGGGGCGCTGAGATACTGCATGGTGAGGCCCAACAGCTGCTGGCCCAGCCGGCGGTTGCTGTCGCGGGTGCCGTTGTCAAAGGTGCTCAGCCACGGCTCGCTGCCATGGGTGACGATTTCCTGGCGTGTCGTTCGCAGGGCGCGCTCGGCCCATTCCTCGACCACCTCGTTCTTGCCCACCAGGCTGCGCCGGTTCTGCGCAAAGGCATCGAGATCGGCAACCAGAAAGCGACGATGCCCACCAGGGGTGAGCATGATCTTGAGATCCCCGTTGTCCGCCCAGCGGCGCAGCGTGGTCGGATGCACGCCAAGATGCCTGGCGGCGGCGGAAAGTGAAAGCCATCGATCGCTGGCCGGCTTTTCGCTCATGAACCAGATCCTTCACGCGCACCGTTCTGCCCCGCGGCCACTTTTTCGCCCGCTTCGCCGAGCAGTTGAAAAGCTGACGCGCTCGCCTGCTTCGCCTGGTGAACGCAGTCGGGGATGCCGATGCCGCGGTATGGACTGCCGGAAAGCAGGATGCCATCCGGCAAAGCGGTTTCGATCGCTTCAACCAGCCGCAGATGATTGACGTCATACTGCGGATTGGCGCGCGGCCAGCGGTAAATGCGGCTGAAGAGCGGTTCGGCGTCGATGCCCATGATCGATGCCAGCTCCTGGCGAACGACGCGCTGCAGTTCTTCGTCCGATTTATCAAACATCTCCGGGGTGCGTGAGCCGCCGAAGAAGACGCGCAGCAGTGCCCCATCGTCAGGTGCGCGATCGTTGAACTTGCTGCTCGTCCAGGTGATGGCGTTGATGCGGCGGCGCTCGCTGCGCGGGATGACAATACCGAATCCCTTCAACGCATGGCCTATTTCATCACGCCGGTAAGCGAGCGAGATCGTGCCCGTGCTGACATAGCGGATCATGCGCAGTTTTTCAGCGGCATCGGGGGCCAGCGGCTGCACGATATCAGCGGCCGTGTAGGCGGGCACGGCGAGAATAACGACAGCGGCGCGCAAAGGGCCGCCGGCGGTCGTCACATCGTAGCCGTTCAAGGCGCGGGTCACTGAAAAAACAGGCGTCTGCAGGCGCAGGTCGCCATGCAGTTCAGCGAGCAAACCCGCCACCAGGGTATCCATGCCGGGCCGGTAGGAGACGAAGGCGGATGGCGGCTTGTTGGCGGCCGGCGCCTGTCCGTTGGCCGACGGCGCCTTGGCGCGCGCACGCTTGGCGGACAGCATGCCGCGAATGAGGCTGCCATGCTTCATTTCAATGTCGCGAAAGCGCGGGAAAGTTGCCAGCAAGCTCTGTTTCTCCGCTTCGGCATTGTAGATGCCGGACATCAACGGTTCGGCGATCTTGTCCAGGGCTTCCTGGCCCAGCCGGCGGCGGATGAACTCAGCCAATGTTTCATCACGGCCGTCCGTGACGCGCGGAATGAAGAGATCCATGCCCATGCGCAGCTTGCCTTTTGGCGAAATGAGCGGCGAAAGGGCAAACGGCATGAACTGCGTAGGCACGATGAGCATGACGCCGTCGGGCAGCGGCGTCGGCTTGCCTTTGTTGAGCACGAAGACCTTACGCTGCGCGTCGTTGGTGCCCAACGCCTTATCCCCCAGGCCCAGCTGCTGGGTCAGCTGCCACGCCCAGGGTTTGGTCGTGATGAAGGAGTCGGGACCCCCTTCAACCACAAACGGGCCGCCGGCATAGCCGTCGACCGTCTCGGTATTGATCTTACCACCCCAGCGATCGCCGCTTTCCAGGATCGTGTAGCTGAGCGGCCTTCCGCTCTCCTGGGCAAGCTGCTGCAGGTAGTAGGCGGCGCTGAGACCGGTGATCCCACCACCGATGATGGCTACATCGACGTGTTGTGGGCTCAAACGGCCGTCTCCTGACGCATTGGAATGGGAATATAAGTGCAGAAGGGCTCTTCAGCGAGATGATCGCCCAGCATGCCGAAGGAGCGCGCGCGGCAGCCGCTGCACAGCTGCTTGAACTCGCAAACGCCGCAGGCGCCGCCCAGTAAATCGGGATTGCGCAGTTCAGCGAAGAGCGGCGAGTTGTGCCACACATCAGCGATATTCTGCTGGCGAATGTGGCCCGCTTCCAGGGGCAGATAACCGCAGGGGAATACTTCACCACGATGGCTGATGAAAGCAACGCCAGTTCCGGCCAGGCAGCCTTTGGTCATGGCGTTCATCGCGTGACGACCGGCGCCGTGCGGGTGCCCGCCCGGATGCCCGTTTCCGCCGGGATGGCCGCCGCCAGGGTGTCCGCCGCCGGCATGTGTCTGGCGGTGCTGGCTGTCCGGCCGTTCGCGGCGAATGCCCTGCTTCGCGTCTTCGGCGCGGCGCTGGGCGACGATGCGGAAATAATGAGGGGCGCAGGTCGCTTTCAACTCAATGCCGCCCGCCATCTCCGCGTCGTACATCCAGTTGAGAACCTCTTCGTACTCCTCGGGACTGATCTTCTGGTCTTCAGCGATCTCGACGCCGCAGCCGACGGGCACCAGCAGGAATAGATGCAGGGCAACCGCGCCGGCGCCCTTGGCCATAGCCAGCGTTTCTTCCATCTGGTGGATATTGTGCTTGGCGACCGTGGTGTTGAACTGGAAAGGCACGCCGATGTCGCGCAGGCAATCGATCCCTTCCATCGCGCGGTCAAAGGCGCCCGGCCCGCGGAAAATGTCGTGCGTGGCCGCATCGGCGCCGTCGAAGCTGACGCTGACGCGGCGAATGCCCGACGCCTTGATCTTCTGCGCGACGTCGGCATCAATCAGGGTGCCGTTGGTAGCCAGGGCGACGATCAGACCGGCG
This sequence comes from uncultured Chloroflexia bacterium, assembly GCA_963767495.1. GTDB lineage: Bacteria > Chloroflexota > Anaerolineae > Promineifilales > Promineifilaceae > JAACFF01. The sequence continues at coordinate 2,537,555 of CAVYDY010000001.1, read as the reverse complement.
TCTGCGGCATGGCGCGCGATCTCAAAGATGTCGGGACGGAACAACGGTTCGCCGCCGCTGAGCACAAAGATGGGCTTCGAAAATGCGGCGATATCGTCAATCATTGCCTTCGCTTCAGCTGTGCTCAGATCCTGCGGCAGCAGTTGATCAGCAACGGTGATGCGCCGGCAGTGGATGCATTCGAGATTACAACCGGCGGTCGTTTCCCAAAAAATCAAGCGCGGGGGGGAATACAGATCAGCTTCCATTTAGCCTCTTTTCAGTAAGAACCTCCCGGAGGGCAGAACCTCCGGGAGGCACACAAGGAGAACAAAAATCTATGTAAATCTATGTATTAATGATGAAATCTGCGCATATTTTCGCAGAAAAAACAATTGAGGCAAGGAAATATGACATTTGTCATGTATCCCGGTGCCGAATGTCACAGGCTTGGTGGAATGTTCTAATTACGGCCGCACCGTAGGGGCGACTCAGCCCGCTGAAACGTTGGCCTTAAACGAACGGACTGGATGCGGGCTGGGTCGCCCGCGCTGTATGCATGTTGGTTGGCGCACAGCGGGCGAGGCGATTGGTGGGCGAAGGTGTCGGTGAATGGGTGAGGCCACACCCAATCGTCTCGCCCCTACGATAGCTTGGTTGGGTTGTCCGCGCAGGCACGGCCGTTGACGCACAATGTGCGCGATGATTGGACAGATCTATCAATACGCAACGACGCGACCGCCTCGCCCCTACGATAACTTGGTTGGTTTCCCGCGTGTTTGCGATGGTGCACGCGCGCGGGTGATTTTTCCACATACGGGCGCATGAAATCGCAGAAACGCGCGGGCGGAGCATGCTATAATGATATCAGGTGGGAGATTGACGGCCGATCCGGCAGTGCACCGGGAACGGCCGTTTGGGAAGCAGAATCAATGTTTGGCTGAACTGCTTCAGCGGGAGCAAGACGTGAAGAACGGGGGCGACTCTCAAATTCTGCTGCTGGTGAGCCTGTTAACGGCCGTTTTGGTCTTATCGTCAGGTGGGCTGAACGCTGCGGCCATGGCTGCGGATACGGCGCGGGCCGCTGCCAATGATCCGATAACGGCCGATTTTTCCGCGCTGCCCCTGCGTGGTGTGCCGCCGCTGCGCGTCCAGTTTACGAGCCTGGCCACGGGCGCATTCAATGAGTGCCGTTGGGATTTTGGCGACGGCACGGTTGTCCATGCAAAACTACACCCCTGGCACAGATATGAAAGCGAAGGGCGCTACACGGTCAGCCTGACGGTCAGGGGGCCCGACGGGGAGGATACGATCAGCAAAGAGGCGTATATCATCGTCTCCTGGTACCGCAGCTATGTGCCCATGGCGGCGGGAGCTGAATAAGAAAAAGCGCGGCGCATGAACAGCGCCGCGCTCACGCACGAACATCGCAAAATATGGACCGTTGTCCGATAAGGATCAGGCAGCGGCCGTTTTGCCGGCAAGCCGCTGTTTGCTGAACAGAAAGACAGCGGCACTGCCCAGCAGCAGCACCATGAACAGGGTGCCTGGCCAGACCGCAATTTGAGCCTGACCGCCAAATGATGCCAGGCCGACGGCCGTGGGCGCCCAGGCACAGCTCTCGGATGGCGGGATCACGTCGCCGTTCGGGCAGGTGATGAAATCGTAGAAGTCAGCATCCTCGACGTTAAGAGGAACGCCCACAGCGCCAGTGAAATCAACGACGGCGACCGTAGCCGAATCCATATTCATCCCCTGAATATTCGCATTGGTCAGGTCGAGCCCTACCAGCGACGCGCCGGTGAGGTCGGTGCCGGTGAGCTGTGCCCCGGTCATGTCCAGATTGAAGAGGGTGGCGCCGGGGAGAAGCGCGTTGGTCAGGTTAGCGCCGGCGAGACTCACGCTCGGGCCGACAACAGAGATTGCAGGTGATGAAAAATCGCAGTCGCTCCAATCAACGCCCGGCGCCGCGGGCGCTCCACAGTCGCCGGCGAAGGCTGTGGGGACGAGGAGAAATGACAGGATGAACAAGAGGGCGAACATTACGGACAGGCGTCTACCTTTTTTCATCAAAAACCTCCTTCCTGCTCACCGATCTCGGGGGTTGAGCGGAACGTATTCATGGGCCATTTTTAGCAGGCACTATATGCACCATATTAGGGTGAATAGCGCGGGTTGTCAATGTTGGATAGGCGAATGGAAGCGCCTGCTGCACGGCCGGCGAGGTGGAACTAGAGCAGGTCGTTGATGCGCTGCAGCAGATCGGGCAAAACAGCCGTCATCTGCGGGCTGAGCGCTTCCCCGTAATCGAAGGAAAATCCGCTGACCGTGACCAGGGCTGCCGGCGGCGCCTGGCCGTAGAGCAGCTGCGCGTAGGCGAGCAGGGTCTGCGGGGTAAAATCATGGATCAGTCCGGCACTGCCTTCTGTGTCGGGCACAAGTTGACGCACGGCGATCTGCCCTGGCTGCGGCCCGGCATCAGCATCAACGAAGACGACGCGATCCGCCTCGCTGATCGCTTCGGCATGTTCGGGCAGGAGCTGGTGCGTGGCGATTGTAGAAACGGCGGTGACGCCGGATTCTGCGTCTCCAGGACGATCAGCAATCATTTCTGCGGCAGCCTGCCCGACGCCGTCATCGCTGCGCAGTGGATTGCCGTAGCCGATGAGCAGGATCATGGTCTGGCAGCTGAAAGCTGGGCACGCTTATTGATCATAAACCCAGTTCACTGACACGCTGCGGCGTGGGAATGCCGTTATTGTCCCAACCCATGAGCCGGTAATACTCGTCAAGCATCGGGTCGAGATCGACGACCTGGCCGGAGGCAGGGCCGCCCACCATTGGCTGGACAAGGTTGCGCTCGGGCAGCGTGTCGGCTTCGCGTGCAAACCCTTCACGCACGTTGAAGAGACGGGCCAGGGTGCTGATGCGCTCGCCGAGGCGCTCCAGGTCATGCGCCGTGGGATAGTCGAAGCCAGTGGCTGCGGTAACCAGCTGCCACAATTCTTTCAGCGACATGCCATAGGCAGGAAAGACACAGAGGCAGGCGCTGTCCCATACCGCTTTGTCCGACTGGTGGTCGCGGAAAAGCTGCGGCTTGCCTTCGATGGCCAGGGGATCGGCCGCGCCGCTGAACAGCTCGCCCAAGGGCGCGCCGCGCAGGTGGCAGGCGCCGCGCTCGCTGATCGCGTAGGCCAGGGCGGTGCCTTTGGCGGCACTGGGATGGTAGGCGGGCATTTCCAGTCCCTTGACCTGCATGGCGAACGGATGTCCCGCCGGATAGCGCTCGGCAATGGCGGCCACGCCCTGCCCCAGCCACTCGCCGCAGCCCTCGACTTTGGCCATCTTTTCGGCCAGAGCCAGCGCCGCTTCGGCGTCGCCCCACACGGGCTCGATGCCGTCCAGTTCACCGGCAGTGATCAGCCCTTTCTCAAACAGTTCCATGACAAAACCAATCACGGCGCCGGTGCTGATCGTGTCCATGCCGTATTCGTCGCAGTAGTAGTTGAGCTTGATGATCGTCTCACGGCTGCCGATGGCGCAGTTGGGGCCAAAGGCATAGATCGTCTCATATTCCGGCCCTTCGATGACCGTGCCGTCTTCCAGCGGCTCCGTCCATTTACCGCAGCCGATGGGACAGGCGAAACAGGCGTACTCCTTCTTCCAATGATTCTGGCGAAAAGCGTAGCCGGAAATCTGATCAGCCATTTCAAACTGGCCGCGCTGGAAATTGCGCGTGGGCAGCGCGCCCATGACGTCGATGATTTCCAGGATATTGGCCGTGCCCTCGCGGCTGAGCATAACGGTCTGGCTGGACATGCGCACCGTGCGAAAAGCAAGCTGAAGGGCGCGTTCGTAGGCCACTTTGTCATGCACACGCACGCCGCCGCTGCCGTGGACGACGATGCCCTTCAGGTTTTTCGAGCCCATCACGGCGCCAACCCCACCGCGCGCCAGGGCGCGGCTCTCGTTGAAGATACCGGCCACGCTGCGCTGTTCCTCGCCGGGCGGGCCAATGACGAGCGATTGGCGATCACGGCCGTATTCCTTCCAGATCAGCTCGGTGGCCTCGCTGATCGTCGTCCCCCACAAATGGTGCGCGGGCTGAAGGGAGACATCCTCCCCTTCAATGAGGATGAGCGCCGGGTAAGGGCAGGCGCCAGTAACCACCAGGGCATCGTAACCGGCATACTTGAGCATCTGGCCCCAGTAGCCGCCGCAGTAGGCGTCGAAATAGGTGCCGGTGGCAGGGCTCTTCGTCGTCACACCAAAACGGCCGGCGGTCGGCGCGGTTGTACCGGTCAGCGGCCCGGTGTGAAAAATGAGCTGGTTGTCCGGGCTGAGCGGGTCAACACCGGCCGGCTGGTCGTGGTAAAGCAGCCAGGCGCCCAGCCCCTTGCCGCCAAGCAGCAGCGGCATCTCTTCCGCCGGCAGCGGCGTCACTTCTATATTTCCCGTTGTCAGGTCTATACGCAAAATGCGGTCGCAGTAGGCGCGTTCTGTCAGGTTCATCTGATTCCTCGGTTGGTGGTCACTTTTCACTGCTCACTATTCACCGGATCAAAACCCGGCCGTTCAGCAATAAATATGGCATCGGTAGGACAAATCCTGGCGCATTCCGGTTCGCCGCCGCAAAAATCGCAAACGACGGGGTACCAGGGCAGCGTATGCCCGTCGGCGAAGCTGATCCCTTCGTCGGAATGGACGATGACCTGGGTCGGGCAGATGGCCACGCATTCGCCGCAGTTGTCACACAGGTCGGGCAGCAGCTCGACGGCACCCGTTTCCGGATGCCAGCGCAGCGCGTCACGCGGGCAGACGTCGAGGCATTTCTTGCAAGAGGTGCAGAACATCACTTTGTGCTGCCCCACTTTATTGCCGGGATCGATGCGCAGGCGCGATAGGTTCGTGCCGTACTCACCGCTGTCATGGCTGGCCACGCAGGCGACCACGCAGAGATTGCAGCCGGTGCACAACGAGGGGCGCGCTTTGAGCTTGAGATAATCCCAGGTTTCGCCGCGCAGCGCGTCGTCTACCGACCAGCCTTGATGGGCGATGCCGCTGAGCTGGCCGATCATGTGTCCCGGATCGGGCGACTTGGTGACGTTGCGCCCCATCAGGCAGCCGGCGGCGCCCGCCTCCTGCGCTTCCATATAGAGTTCCAGGGCGTCGCGCTCGAGGTCCGAACGGGCCCCGCCTAAAACGAGCGTGGGCACCTGGGCGACGTTGATCAGATGGCGGAAGGATTCGACATCGCCGGTGTATGGAATCTTGAGCGCGTCGGCGCCCATCTCGACAGCCATGCGCGCGCCGAGCGTGAGCAGCTCCACCGTGTTGGCGCCGGTAACCTGGCCGCCATAGGCGAGCGGCTCGATGATGCAGGGCAGCCCCGCCTGCCGGCATTCATTGACGAAACGGGCGCAGCTGTCGACGCCGGTCGCTTCTATCTGATCGTTGTAGCCGAGGAAGAGGTAGATAGTAATTGCCGATGCGCCGAGGGCGAGCGCTTGTTCGGCCGTAATCACTTTCTGATGGTAGAGCATGCGCTGCGGCACGGCGTTGGCCACGTTGGCCGTGCCCAGCCGGGGCATGTTCATCCAGTCGGCGCGCAGGATCAGGGCCGGCCCTTCCCGCCCTTGAAAGAGCGGCGCCAGGCGCATCGCCTGCCCGGGCGCGAGCAGAATGCCGTCCACACCGCCCGCAATCACCGCTTCGGTAATAGCGCGTACGTTGACCACGTTGGCGGTAACGTCGCTCATATAGCCATGATCAGCAGCGACACAGATGGCACGGCCGTCGCCATGCCGGTTGAACAAGCGGTCCAGTCGTGTTTGCAAGCCAGTTCTCATCCTATACCTCCACCGTCTGATGCAGCAGGCTGGAGAATGCCTGAATGGTCTGCAAGGGATCGTCTGCAGCAAAGAGGCGTTCGTCCAGCCACAGGTTCGTCGCCCCGGCAGCCAGCATTTCGGCGAGCTGCGAGTCCTGGACATCGGCCGTGTCCGGTTTGATCCATACGGGAACGCCGGCGGCCATCGTCTGGATATCGATAAAGGATGCGCCGCCAGGCCAGGGAATGGCGACGCCGTCGGCGCCTCCCTCGAGGGCGTAGGAAACGCCAAGCTCGATCGCCTTGTGCAGCAGGACGACGCGCGGACCGACCGGATTTACATCCACGATCAGAGGCATGCCCATGCTCGACCCTTCGAGGGCCAGGTTGACGACGCGCCGCAGACATTGGGCATCGATGCTCTCTTCGTGTCCGAGCAGGAAATGCATGACCAGGGCGTTGGCCCCGAGGTCGAGCGCGTCGGCCGCATTGAGCAGCGGGACATAGTGGATATGCTCCGGCGGCAGGACGAAATCCTCGCCGCGAAAGGCGTTTGTCCAGTCGCCGCTGACCAGCAGGCCGGCATCATACCGCGATCGGGAATGCAGGGCGCGGGATTGGCCCGGACTGGCCACAACGCCGTCGGCCCAGGGCAGCACCGGCAGCACCGCGCCGGCATAATCTTCCAGGCCGGGCAGTGGGCCGAGGGAAAGGCCGCCGCTGGTGTCGACGACGAGAGAACGGCCGTCGGTGGGGTTGATTAGCTCTTGTAGTCGATATCGTTTGCTGATCATATCGTCTCCATTGTTGATTGTGAGATGTCAGGCCGCCCGCCGAATGCAATGCGGCGTCTGGCAGAAAACCAGACGTGCTCAAGCACATTTCGGGATCATCCCTTGCGTGCTGCGTACCGCTTCACCAGGTAGCCTCCCGCTTACTTTATTCGGTCAGGCGGTGGTTTGCAACCACCGTTTTTGCTACGCCGCCAAATCGCGCAGCAGATCCGCCATCAGCGGCCAGAGCCGGCGGTACTGCTCATAGCGCGCCTGGTACAGCTCATGGCGGCGGGGGTCCGGCTCGAACGTTCGTTCGAACGTCACCATCGCCTCAACTGCCTGACCATAGGTTGGGAACAGCCCAATGCCAACACCGGCGATAATCGCCGCCCCCAGCGCGCCCGCTTCTGAAATGGCCGGGCGCGTGATCGGTCTGCCGAAAATATCGGCGCAGGTCTGCACCCACACATCTGATTGGCTGCCGCCGCCGGCGGCGCGATAATCGTGAATCTCTATGCCGGCCGGCGGCAGGGAATCGACCCCTTCTTTGAGATAGTAGGCGGCGCCTTCGATCAGTCCCTTGAGAATCTCGCCGCGTGTCGTTTCCAGACGAAGCCCGGCGATCAGGCCGCTTGAATCGGCGATGAAGGCTGGCGGGCCGGTCGCCGAGAAATGGGGCAGGACCAGCACGCGGCCCGGGTCCGGCGGGATTTCGGCGAAGAGCGCCGGGTAGATGGAGCGACCTTCCCCGGCGGCTTGCCGGTGCTCAACGGCCGTAAAGGTGTCGCGGAACCATTTGACCAGCGAGCCGCCCTGATTGTAGATGAAGGTGACGTAACGGCCGGGCACGGCGTGATGCTCGCTGTTCAGGCCGCGCGCGATCATCGGCTCAGGCGCCGGTCGGGAGGCGACTACGGGGGTGATGCAGTGGTAGGTGCCCATCCCGTAGACGGCGCTGCCGGCATCAATGACGCCGCAGCCAACGGCGTTGGCGCACTGGTCATGCGCGCCGGCGGCGATTGGCACGCCCTGCGGCAGTCCCAGCTCAGCGGCGATCCGGCTGGATACCCGGCCGATAATCGTGCCCGAGGGAACGACCGGCGGCAGCTTCTCGCTGTCGATGCCGCTTTCCGCCAGAAGCGCCGCAGACCACGCTTCTTCTTCAATATCGAAAAGCAGCGTGCGGTTGGCCAGCGAGAAATCGACGGCCGGTTCCGCACCGAGCATCGTGGCCACGAAGGCGCTCCAGTGCAGGAATTTGCCGGTCTTGGCGTAGAGGTCGGGCTGGTGGGTTTGAATCCATTTGAGCTTGCTGAGGGTGTAATGGTTGCCCAGGGTGTTGCCGTTGATCGCGTAGAGGCGCGCATCGGGCAGCTTCGCTGCCAGCGCGGGCAGGAATTCTGCGCCGCGTTCATCGAAGTTGAGCAGCGCGGGAGCGAGGATCTCGCCGCTGTCCGCAATAGGGACAACAGCTTCGCCCATTGAAGAAACGGCAAGGGCTTTGATTGCGGCGGTTGGGGAAACGGCCGTTACGCTGCGAACAGCTTCCTTGATTTTCTGCCAGACGGCGCGGGCGTCGAGCTGCGCCTGGCCCGGCTGCGGAGATTCGATGTCGTATTCACGGTAGGCGGCGCCCAGCAGCACGCCTTCGGGGGAAAAGAGGGCGACTTTACAGCCGGTGGTGCCAACGTCGATGCCGAGCAGCGTCATGATTGCGGTTCAGTGCCGCTTGAACAGCCGGAGTATCCTACCCCGTCTTGGACAGCAGCATCTTGCATGGTAAGGATACCGTGACTACGGCTGGTTTACAATGAACGGCCGGTTGCCGTTCAGGCCAAAATAATCGGCGATCAGCCAGCTTGTGCGCTCGTAGACCGCGTCTTGAGCAGCCGTTATTTTAGCGGACTCCTGCCGCGCTTGTTCGTACGCCTGGCGGATTTCAGTGCCGATATTGATCTTGGCGATGCCGCGCTTGAAAGAGGCGAGCACATAGTCGCGCGGAATACCGGACCCGCCGTGCAGCACGAGCGGGATACCGGTGGCGTCGTAGAGCCGCTGCAAGTGATCGAGATCCAGCCGGGCGGCGATCTTTTTCTTATCTTTTCGCCCTTCGGCGACCGCTCCGTGAATATTGCCGATGGCCACGGACAGCCAGTCACAGCCCGTTTCACGTACAAAGCGGCGCGCCTCCTCAACCCTGGTGAAGCCCTCGCCCGACTCGAACAACCGGTCATAGGGCGGCGGCGGGCCGTCCTCGTGCCCCAAGACAGCGCCCAATTCAGCTTCGCAGGGGATTCCCGCAGCATGGGCCATGCCGGCGACCTGTCGTGTGGCGGCGATATTCTCGTCCAGGGAGAGGCGCGAACCGTCGATCATGACCGACTGGTAACCCAGGTCTATGGCTGTCTGAATGTCGGCCGTATAGTCTACCTGCCGGCCGTCTTCGTCGATGACAGGCACATGGTCAAGATGCAGGCGCACATGATCCGGGGCCGGCCAGCGCGCGAACTCCGCGGCCACGGCGGCCATGCTTTGCGCTTCAAACTTCAGCCACTCCAGGCGGGCGACTTCGATCAGGGCAAACGAATCCTGGTCGACCACCGCCTGTACCACCGGCGCGACCATAGGCAGATAGGGTATGTTGAAGGCCGGGATGGCGGTGTTGGTGGAGAGGGCGTTCTTTACGGGATCAAACATGGGAACTGGGAAGGGAAAACTTGGAACTGGAAGCTGCTAACGATTTGATTTCCTCGCGGTGGTAATACTGGCGTTAATAATGCGTTTCAGTTGGACGCATTCGTCGAGCAGATCCTCAAGTTTGAAGGAAGGTTCCATACCGCTGACGATAATTATACGTAACCACACTTCGCTCTCGTTTAGCTCCTTTGCGGCGATTCGCAATTTGTGGATGAAATCGGCAGTGCTCTCAGCCCCTCTAGCCTCCGCATGATGGGCCGCCGGCGCTGTACCGGAGCGAACTAGCTGCCCGGCGATATGTCTGCCGGCAACCGTGCGTGGCAGAGAATTGCACACATTGATTATTCTAGCGGCGAAACTCACCAGCCGCGTCTGAATATCATCGCCCTTTGCCATCACAGCTCCCTGAGACCCGAGGGAAATGGGAGCGCTATCGTTCCCATTTCCCAGTTCCCAGTTCCTTTTGTTTTCTGTTACATCTACATCGCGCGCGAAACGCTGTCCATCACCTCACCATCCCTATTCATCAGCTCCACCTCCATCGGCATCTGGCCGAAGGCGTGGGTAGAACAGCTGAGGCAGGGATCGTAGCAGCGGATGACCGCCTCGACGCGGTTGAGCATCCCTTCTTCCAGCTTTTCACCACGCACGAAGTGGCGCGCCGCCTGGTAGATGCCCTTGTTCATGGCCAGGCTGTTATTGCCGGTGGCGATGATCATGTTCACCCAGGTGATCAGGCCTTGATCATCGATGCGATAATGGTGGAACAGGGTGCCGCGCGGCGCTTCGGAGGCGCCAACGCCTTCGCTGCGGTTTGGCTGCGCGCGGGCGCGCACGCGTTCGCTGAAGATGTCCGGATGGTTGAGCGAACGCTCCATGCGCTCGATGGTGTAGAGAATTTCGATCAGGCGGGCATAATGGTAGTGGAAGGAGCTCAGCTCCGGTCCCCGTTCCAACATGCGGAACTCGGCCCACTCCTGGTCGGCCAGCGGCGTGCCGATGCTGTCAACGATGTTCATGCGCGCCAGCGGGCCCACGCGGTAGATACCTTCCGGATAACCCATTGGCTTGTAGTATGGGGATTTAAGGTAGGAATCAGGTTCGACGTATTCGCCGATGAAGTCCATGTAGTTGCGCGGGTCAAGGCCGTCGGCAATGATCGCGCCTTTGGCGTCCATGATGCGGATCTTCCCGTCGTACATTTCCAATTCGCCCTTGTCGTTGACCATACCCATGAACAGCGAGGGAAAGTTGGCAAATGTGCGGATCTCTTCGTCGAAATTGCCAAAGACATCTTTGAACCAATCGAGAGTACGCTGGATGCGTGTCAAGGCGTCAGGCAGCATGCTGGTGATCTGCTCGTGCTTCTCCGGGGTGAGCGGGGCATTGACGCCGCCGGGCACGACCCAGGCGGGATGCACGCGTTTGCCGCCCAGAATTTCGATGACCGACTGGCCGAATTTGCGCAGGGCGATGCCGTCGCGGGCCAGGTCGGGGTATTTGTGCAGCACACCGAAGATATTGCGCTCGGCGGGGTCGGAATCGAAGCCAAGCAGCAGGTCGGGTGATGATAGATGGAAGAAGCTCAAGGCGTGCGATTGCGCAATCTGGGCTAGGTTCATGATCCGGCGCAGACGCACGGCATTGGGCGGAATCTGCACTGCCAGGAGCTCATCACACGCCTTGGAGGAAGACATGAGATGGCTTACCGGGCAGATGCCGCAGGAGCGGGCAGTGATCGCCGGCATCTCATGGAACATACGCCCTTCGGTGAATTTCTCAAAGCCGCGGAACTGGGTGACATGAAAGCGCGCGTTGTCCACACGGCCGTTGTCGCCCATCGTTAAAGTTATCTTACTGTGTCCTTCAATCCGTGTAACCGGATCAATAGTGATGGTTTTTGACATAATCTTTCTCCTTCCTCTAGACGCCGAAGCGCGTGCGGTCGGTCAGGTCTGGCATACGCCCGGCCAGCAGTTCAGAAACGGCATACCAGATTGTATCGGCCGTTGGCGGGCAGCCAGGGATGAAGACGTCCACTGGGACGACCTGGTGTACAGGCACTGACAGCTTACGCAGCGGCGGGATCACTTCCACCGGAATATGCAGATTCAAGTCAGCGTTCTCCAGGTAAGAACGGGCGAGTACATCTTCCTTCTTGAACTCATTGCGCATGCCAGGCACATTGGCCGTAATGGCGCAGTCGCCGAGAGAAACCAACAGCTGCGTACGGCCGCGAATCATCTTGATCTTCTCGAAATCCTCTTCGGAACTCACCGCGCCTTCGACAATAGTCACGACAACATCCGGCGGGAAATCCTTGTTATCCACCAGGGGGCTGTAGACCAGATCGGCCAACGCATCCAGTTCCAGCAGATGTTCATCAATGTCCAGAAAGGACATATGGCAGCCGGAACAGCCATCCAGCCACACGGTTGCGATTTTAGTTTTTTCACTCATATCATTTTCCTTTGCCATGTAGAGCAGCTCTTGGCAAGCTGCCCGACATATCAATCTCCCTGCCGCATGATGGTCAGGTAGGGCAAAAACTCGCGTCGTTTCTTCTGCTCGCCGGCGGCGCGGCCCTTCTGGGACAAAGCGCCGGTGGGGCAGACCTGCACACATTTACCACAGCTGGTGCAGCTTTCTGAATCTCCCCACGGTTGGTTCAGGTCGGCGATGATGCGCGAATTGACGCCGCGGCCCATCACATCCCAGGTGTGCGCGCCTTCGATCTCGCCACAGACACGCACACAGCGCGTGCAGAGGACACAGCGATCGTGGTCCAATTGATAATAGGGATGGGAGACATCAATGGTCATGCGCGGGTAAAGGTAGGGCACATTGATATGGGTCACGCCCATCTCAACAGCCAGGCTCTGCAGGTCGCAGTGGCCATTGGACACGCAAACCGAGCAAACATGATTGCGCTCAGAGAAGAGCATATCAACGATCATACGCCGGTAGCGCTCGATTCGTTCTGATGTCGTTCGCACAATCATGCCTTCTCGGGCGTAGGTCATACAGGCGGGATGCAGCTTATTCGATCCCTCAATTTCAACCATACAAAGGCGGCAGCCGCCTACATCGGAAAGGCCTTCCATATGACAGAGCGTCGGAATATGAATGTCATTCTCTACAGCCAACTCGAGGATCGTCTCATCCTCACGGGCGCCAACGTCTATGTCATTAATCTTTAAAGTCTTGATACTTGGCCGGGCACGCCTGTTCATGCTTGCACCTCCACTTGGGGTTCACCAATCAATTGATCTGTGTATTCATGGCGGAAATAGTGCAGCGTACTGACCACCGGGTTAGGAGCAGTCTGTCCCAAACCACAGAGGCTTGTCTCACGCACCATCTCACAGAGCTCTTCCAGAAGCGCCAGATCTTCTCTTGTCCCCTGCCCCTTATTGATTTTGTCAAGCAGGTTGTGCATATGCACCGTACCCACGCGGCAGGGAATGCAGCGCCCGCATGATTCCGTCATGCAGAACTCCATGAAATATTTGGCCACATCGACCATGTTCGCTTTTTCGTCCATGACGATCATGCCGCCAGAGCCCATGATGGAACCCAGCCCACGCAGCGATTCATAATCGACGGGCGTGTTTAGGTGGTCAGCGGGAATACAGCCGCCGGAGGGGCCGCCCGTCTGTACCGCTTTGGGGCGGCCGCCGCCGTGCACACCGCCGCCGATATCTTCAATGATCTCGCGCAGCTCGATGCCCATCGGCACTTCAATCAGGCCGGTGTTGGTAATGTCGCCGGCCAGGGCAAACACCTTGGTACCTTTACTCGTTTTTGTACCAATCGAGGCGTACCAGTCGCCGCCGTTACGGATGATCGGCGCCACGTTGGCAAACGTCTCTACATTATTAATCAACGTCGGCTCGCCAAAGAGGCCGTACTCCGCGGGATAGGGCGGCCGGGGCCGGGGCTGGCCACGCTGCCCTTCGATGGAGGCGATCAGGGCCGTCTCTTCACCGCAGACAAAAGCGCCGGCGCCAAGACGTATCTCAATATGGAAGCGGAAAGGCGTATTGCAAATTTCGCTGCCCAATAGATTTAAACGACGCGCCTGGCGAATGGCGACTTTCAGGCGTTCCACGGCAAGCGGATATTCGCCGCGTACATAAACATACCCTTTGTCCGCACCCACGGCATAGCCGGCGAGGGCCATCCCTTCGAGAATGCGGTGCGGGTCGCTTTCCAGCACACTGCGGTCCATAAATGCGCCGGGATCACCTTCGTCAGCATTGCAGATGACATATTTCTGATTGCTGACCGACTTGGCCACGGTCGTCCATTTCAGCCCCGTCGGATAGCCGCCGCCGCCGCGACCGCGCAGGCCGCTCTTCTCGATTTCACCGATAACCTCGTCAGGCGTCATCTCTGTTAGCGCATAGAGCAGCGCCTGGTAGCCATCACGAGCGATATAGTCTTCGATTCGTTCCGGTTCAACGACGCCGCTGTTTTCGAGGACAATCTTGGTCTGGTTTTGGAAAAATGGAATGTCAGTGTCTAGCTGCAGTTTCTTGACCGGCTTCTTGCCCAGGGCTTTGACGATATCATGCGCATCATCTGCGGTCACGTTTTGATACATGACCTCGGCCTTCTCTTCCGGCCCCATCTTGCTGCACTGGGAAACCAATGGTCCCTGGGCGCACAGGCCCATACAGCCGGTGCCTTTGACCTGCGTCTTCTCTTCCAGACCGGCCTCGGACACCCGTTTTCTAATCGCCTCAAGCACCTCGTCACTCTGTGACGACAGGCAGCCTGCGGCGACACAAACACAAACGCGGTGCTCGGTTTGAGCGTCGCGTTCCGCCTCATCTTCTATAATTTGTTCTAGTCGCTCATACATCGCCATCACTCCATTCGGCCAGGCGTTCATTCAGCTCGCCTGCGCTGAGCTTACCGACAACCTCACCATCGAACACGGCCACCGGGGCGAGGCCGCAGGAGCCCAGACAGCGGGCAGTGAGCAGTGACAGCTGCTCGTCGTCGGTCGTTTCACCCGGCTTGATATCATATGTCTCTTCTATATCAGCCAACATAGCGTTGATGCCCTTGATGTAGCAGGCGGTGCCTGTACACATGACACAGGTATGTTCACCGGCAGGCTTAAGGCTGAACAGATGGTAGAAGGTGGACACGCCATAAACGCGGCTTAGCGGCACACGCAGTGACTCGGCTACGTAGTGCAAGGAATCGTTGTCGAGGAAGCCGAAAGATTCCTGCACAGTATGCAGCGTTTCGATGAGGCCATGGCGTGAATAGCCGTTGCGCCGCATCGTGCCCTGCACGATACGCCACCGCTTATCATCAGACGGTGGTGCTACCTTGGGTGCTCGTAACATGATTTGCTCCTTTCTGATACTGGTTGGCTGTCCAACATCTGCCGCACAGCACACTCGCCAGCTTAAATTTCCTATTCGCATGGAAAGCGCCCCAACCAAGGGGCGCCCCATCCATCTTGATTATGACATGGCTCATTTTTACATGATAGTGACATTTTTCACAAATAATAGTGTCATGTGTCATGGGTATTGCCAAAATGGGCGGCGCGCCGGCAGCAGACGCTGCTGCGCAGGGGCGTAATTCTGCTTCGAAGCGGCGGCAAAGCACCCGTCGCGCAGCGCTGGGCGCCTCTGCCTTCGGCGCTAGATTTTTCAAATCGAGCGGCGGTCGCGCAGATGGTGATACGGTCTTCTCTGAAACAGAACGCATCCCTTGACAGGCAAAGATATTGCGATTATTATTCCAGTAATGGAATACTACAGTACTGGAATAAATCATGGATGAATCAACGTCCCTGACTGATGCAGAGCTGGTTGTGCTCAGCTTGATCTGCGAACAGCCGAAACATGGATACCAGGTGGAACAGGAGATCACGCAGCGCAATATGCGCGTCTGGACGGACCTTTCCACCTCCTCCATCTACTATGTCCTGCGGCGGCTGGAAGAGAAAGGCGCGATCCGGGTGACGGCTGCGGAGCCAGCGCGCCGGGGCGTGCCGCGTAAGGTATACGAGATCACCGCGCAGGGAGAGCAGCTGTGGAAAGCAGCCACCCTGCAGGCGCTTTCTCAGCCACGGATCACCTATACGAATTTCCTTATGGGGCTGCACAACTTGTGGAACATCGACCCACAGGAGGCGCTGCAGGCGGTGACGGCGTACCGCGCCTGGCTGGAGAAGGATTTGGAGCGGCAGCGGGATGAGTTGGAGAAACTGGGGGTTTCCTATTTTCCGGTGGATGTCTTGTTTGATTATGGGTTTGTTCTAGGAGATGCCGAGCTCTCTTTTCTGGCGGACCTGATCGGCCGTCTGCAAGAGCTGGTGGGCAGTTCCTGATTTGGGTGAGCAGTGTTGATCAATTATTTTTGGGAGGCCAGCAAGATGAATAACGAAGCACCTTTTGAAGTGAGGCCAATTGGCCGTATTGAAGTTGACGAAAGCGAGGGCCGGTACCGCGTGCAGATCGCGCCGCCTTACCGCCCTGCTCTACGAGGATTAGACAGCTGCACGCATGCGATCATTCTCTGGTGGGCTGACCGGCTGGACAACCCCGGCGGGCGGGATGGCGACCTGATCGTTGATCTGCCGTATGCGCCGGGCCGGCAGTCAGGCGTGTTCGCCAACCGATCCGAGGCACGGCCGAATCCGATCGCGATCACAACGGCCTATCTGTTCAACGTGGATGAGCAGGCAGGCACCGTTGATCTGGCGTGGATCGATGCGTTTGACGGCACGCCGGTGCTGGACATCAAGCCGTACATGCCGATGTCCGACCGCGTGATGGATGCCGAGTACCCTGATTGGCTGCAGGGATTCCCGGAGTCGATGGAAGATGCGGCGGCGTTCTTCGCCGACCCGCAGAACGCGGCGATGTTTTCGTAAGGTTCTCAGGCAGATCGGCCGCCTGCCAGACAGGCGGCCATCATCTGCGCGAAAGACGCCGGATCGCGTTCAGACGGCTGCCGGCGACGCGCGTACGCCGCGCTTGGCGGCTGGCCGCTGACGATGCTGTTGGGCAGGCCGCCACTGCATGCGTAATCCGGCGTCGTGCGATGAAAGGGACGGGTGGCGGCATCAATCATTCGAACTCGATCGCTGTGGAATCTGCGGGATAAGCCAGGCGAGAAAGGAATCCTGGCTGCGGCTCTGGATAGTCAGCCGGCCCGGACCAGTCAGTTCAGCCACGATTCCTTCTCCGCTGAAGAATGTGCTCTTCCAACCAGCAACCTTCTTAATGTCATAACGCAGCGACTCCTCAAAGGTAACCAGGTGACCGGTATCGACAATATAGCTCTCCCCGGCGGCGAGTTCCATGGTGTGTATCGCCCCATAGCTGGAGACGATCAACGTGCCGTGGCCTGTGATGCGCAGCATGATCAGCCCCTCGCTGCCAAAAAAGGTCTTGGCGCCTGACCAGTGGGTGTCCACCTCGACACCGGCGCTGGAGGCAAGATAGGCGCCAGACTGCACAAGCAGCGGTTGGCCAGTCATTTCGATGACGGCAATGTCGCCAGGCAGCGGCGGCGCCAGGGAGACGGAATCTCCCTGTTTTACGGCCGTGTAGGAGTTGAGGAAGAAGCTCTCCCCACCCAGCAGGCTGCGGGTCAGCGATTTGAACAAGCCACCGCGGGCATCAGTCGATAACTGCAGATCGGGCGACATGCCGACCATCGCTCCCGCTTCGACCTGGATACTTTCCTGTGCGTCGAGAGTGACGATGGCGAGCGCGTAAGAGGGTTGATAACGGACGTCAACGTGCATGAGATGTCTCCTTGTTACGCCATGATTTCGTGGCGCAGCTGTGACCTATTCTAACATAGAAGGGACCGCAGTATGCCGGCGAGTTCTTTCGATGCGGGGCACTCGGGAAGGTTGGCGGGCTGCCGCGGCAGTAATAAATGCCTCTTTCTCGCCAATTACGGCAGGCTGATCCGTTGATGGGATGGATAGGCGGAATCTTCACGCAAATTTCACGCTCTTATGGTTACATTTTCATACAATAGTATAGTACTGTGACCCAAATAGGCGCGCCGGCGCTGGTGCGTAATGTCGCAGCCGCAGTCTTCAAACTCATCATCCACTGTATCACATCAGTTCCCTAGCGGAGGTAGCACATGAATCACAAATCCTTGCTCGCCGTCACGGCCGTCCTGGCCGCACTCCTCTTGTTTACCGCCTTTGGCTCAGCGCGCGCCGACCCGCCGGTGAACGTCACAATCAACAACGTCGATGGGGAATGGAGCAATGCCGATACGACAAGCGACACACGCTGCCTGGTTATCGATAACACGAATGGGGATGACACATTAAATAACAAGATCCATGCCGGCAGAGTCAACAACGACAGCAGCAAATGCTACACCCACGCCGATTATGGCTTTGCCGAGGGCAGCGGTTTCGGGTTTGATGGATCAAACGGGATCCTGGCCGCGGAAATCGACACGCCGTTTCTCTTGGGGCTGATTACGCATTACAACAAACGCGTAGCCACCGACACAAGCTTTAGGAAGGCCGATCTGGCTGTGGAAGTCCTTCTTCCAGACGCCGCACCGGCGACGCTCACCTACAATTATGTCGTCGAATTGGACGAGACAGCGAACAGTCCCGGCTCGCACGCCGGAAACATCTGTCCCTACCCGGCCGGTTCGTTCTACACGCAGGCGTATATTGACTTCAACGGCGGGTTCAAGAATGTCAGTCCCACCTTCGGCACGCCAAAGGACCATCCCAATGTTGGCGGCAGCCCATTGTCCGCCGACAGAGCCGACAATTGGCTGTGCGGCGACAAGCTCAGCGCCACGCTGCTGGACAGCTCACCGCAGCCGTTCCAGATAGACGGCCAGGTGTATGAGATGGAGCTGCTGGGGACTTCCTATCCCGACAGCGCGGGGCTGCTCAGCGTCACCGATAATCCGGCCGATGTCTGCGGCGCTTATGATGACTCAACGGATATCACGGTGGGGCTTGAGTCTCGAGAGCTGCAGTCGACGCAGGCGTGTATGTGGGCGGTATTCACGGCACAGTCAACGCCAACGGCCGTCTCAATGGCTGGGCCGATCACGACCGCTCAGGCGGCAGCCGGCACATCCGGCCCCTTGGCCGCGGTCGTCGCCGTGGGCGCATTGATGCTGGTCACAATTACGCTCTGGCTGCAGCAGCGGGAGAGGAGCGACTAGCTGGCTCTCGATCTGAATGCGTCAAGAACCGGCAGAGGCGGCGGGAGGATACCCGCCCTGTATTCAGATGGGCGGATTGATCGTGGAACGGGATCGCGGCGGTTGAAGGGCAGGCGCGCCGATGCTTACCGCCGCATCGGGTTCAGTTTTCAAAAAGGGGGCGGGCAGACCGCGGGAGTTCTCCTCCCGCGCTGCCCCGACTCAGGCGAGCCGGCGCTGTCGATCTAGAAGCGGAAGCTGTTGGCGTCGATCGCCCACGGGCTCCAGAGCTGCTGTATCTGGAAGGGTTCTTCGCCAATGATGCCGGCCAACTGGATGTCGGTCGCGGCCTGCACCAGCGTGGTCTGGCCGAGCGCCAGGAACATGACAATTGCGGCTGCGGCGAGCGCAACAAGCAGTAAGACAGTGGCCATTCGCTGATCGATCTGCGTATTCATAGATATCCCCTTGCTAATCGTAAGAATTTTGTTCTTCCTCTGATATGAATGCAGGAAAAAGGGGTTTTGCGCCAAAAGCGCGAAAAACGGGCTTGGCAGGCAGCTAAGCGAAAACCTCGAGGCGTTTCTCGCTGTGGAACAGGTGATCAATTTGGCCCGCGGCAGTTGATAAGAAACCGCTGGTCAGCTCCTCTACTGCTCATGCAGGGAACACAGCAGCAAGGAAAAATCATGGATCGCGATCAGATAGAATTCTCGCGGGTGTTTTGCGCCTCCTCTCTGGCTTTCGCGTCCAGATCATATGCCTCCACAACCCGTACCGAACTGCCGGGCTCTCTCCAGCCGGCAGGTTTCTGCAGTAAAGGACCGCCATCGCCCACCAAGAAGAACGGCGCCCAGTAGTAAGGGTGCGCGGACGGCAGCCCTTCGTTGCCCACCAACAAGCGCTTCTGCGCCGACTGCAGCGCGACATCTTTCTCGTCACCCTGGGCGAGACGGCCGTAAAAATGCTGCATCAGAAGCGTGGTCGTCTCATCCTCAACAGGCCACAAGGAAAGGACCAGCGATTTCGTCCCCGATGCGAGGAAAGCGCGCATCAAACCAAAAATCTCATCCCCGCCTCTGACCAGCGTAAGCCCCGTCTGGCAGGCGCTGAGGGTGGCCAATGAGGCGCGTAGACGCAGATTAAAGACATCCAGCGTCGTCAACAGACCGTCCTGCAGATGAAATCCGGAAAACAGCGGGTTGGACGATCGGAAGTCGCCGTGGGCGGCGATATGCAAAACATGACAGTCGGGCGCATCTTCCTGGAAGCGGCTGCGCGTCGCCTCCTCATCCAGATAGGGCCGTGTTCCCAGGGCCGCGCCGACGGCGTCAACCTCGTCCGCCACATGGAAGAGGCGGTCATTCTGCGAATGGCCCATCACCAATGAAGTCAGCGGCCCCTGCGGCGGCTCCTGGCTCAAATCGATGAAGCTGCTTCCCGGCAGGTAGCTGATCTGAAAGCGCTGCAAGAGATACTGCTCGCCATCATAAAACGCGTGAAAAGGCAGGTAGTGCAGCAGGCCATGCGGCACAATAATCAGCCGCCGGTAACCATCGGCTTTATCTATCCACGGCGCCACAAGATCCTGATATAGGGCATGCAAAATGCCCTGTGCGCCGCTGGTTAACTTGGGCGCCAGGTAGGGCGCCTGCAGCAGCGTGTTGAAATTATGGTGCAGTTTTTGGTGCCGGCGGCTGATCTCCTTCATCGAGAGCGGCAGGCGGACCGCCTTGACGCCGCGGGCCGTCACCAGAAAAACGACTAGGCCCTGCGGCAGTTCAAAGAACTCGACGAGAATCGAATCTTCGCCCAACGCCTCCTGCTCAAGCCGGGTCTGCACCTGCCACAAACCCGCCTCGCGCGAGTAGGCGGAGTTGCGCACAAGCAGACTGTGCCACAGATCTTTGATTTCATCCTCGGTCTGCAGGATTAGCTGCCGCGCCTCATCACGAGCGACCTGCCCGCTTTCCTGTTCTTCCTCGCGATTGACGCTGCTGCCCGGTGTTTCCCCTGTTTCCCAGCGGCGGTAGAGACGATCACGCTTTTCACGCAGCGCCAAGATCTGCTCTACCAGCGGCCGATCGGCGGCGCTCTTCGCTTCGATGCTGAGATCGATATGGTGGGCCAACATGGCCAAGAGCGCGCGAGATTTCGCCCGCTCTACGTAGGTCAGGGCGACGCGCGGGTTTTGCGCCTGCAGGCAGAGATCGACGGCGTGCGCGTAGACTTCGTCCTTGTCGGCCAGAAAATCAGAGCGGAACTCGACCATAATCTGGCCCTGCAGACGTTCCAGCGCCTGGATCGCCTGGTCGTAGGCGACCAGCGCATGGGCGCGTTCACCGTTGGCCAGGGCCAGCTGTCCTTTCACATAATGCGCCTGGTAGGTGAGCACCGGCACATCAATCTCCTTGGTGATTGCCAGCGCCTGCTCCAGCTGCCCGTGCGCCTGCAAAAGACTGCCGTTGGCCAGGTTGGAGCGCGCGGCGATGATCAGGGCCAGCGCCTCTTTCAGGGGCAAATTGCGCGCCTGCAGATGGGGGATGGAGCGCACGGCCAGATGCTCGCTGGCCTCATATTTCTGCCGCCGGTACAGGATAGCGGCCTCTTCCAGATCGGTGTATATCTGCCACGTATCGTTCCCTTCATAGCCAAAAATCCGGCGTGCCTTGCGCAGGGAACCAAGCGCCTCGTCATAGTCAAGCAGGCCGGTGAGCGCCGTGGCTTCATTGAGCAGCGCCTGGGCCACTTCAAACTGCGTGCCCGACGAGGCGAAGGTGTCCAACACCTGGCGGCACTTGGACAGGACTTCCTGGTAGCGCCGCAGGTAGAGGAGCCCGTCGCTGATGTAGAGTTCGGCCATGATGGCGTCACGGTAGCGCTGGTCGGAGATGAAGGTGTCCCGCGCCTTTTCGAGGAGGGCCTGCGCCCTGGCAAAACGGCCCAGGAGGAAATAGGTCATGCCCAGATTCTGCTCGGCGCGGGCGACGTTGGCAGTTTGCGAATAGTCGCGCGCCAGCCGTAAGGCGGCTTCATTGGCCGCGATTGATTCCGGGTAGCGGCCGAGATTGCGCATGACGATCGCCTTGTTGATCAGCGCCAGGGAGAGACGGCGCTGCCCCTCCTCGCCAAGCTGGCCATAAGCGGCCTCTACGTCGAGAATGCGCAGCAGGGCCTCGTGGTCCTGCCCGCGACGGCCGTATATGGCGGCCAGATTATTGTTTATCGCCGCCAGGGAGACAAAATCTTCATGGCCGGCCAGGATCTGGACCGAGCGTTCGCCGGTGGCAAATGCCTCCTCAAAACGCTGCAGGCAGGCCAGCGCCCACACCTGGCTGATCTGGCCGACCGCGATCTCAAGCTCATCATCATAGGACCGGTAGATAGACTCAGACTCAGCGAATAGGTCAAGCGCCTCCTCGAATTCACCGAGAGCAAGAGTCAGGGCGATCGCCTTCGTCTGCAGGCCGAGTGCGCGCACGCGCGGCAGTTCATGCCAATCGGCGATATGAAGAATCAAATCAGCAATGGCCAGCGCTTGCGGGGCGTCACGACGCAGGAAGAACAAGGCGCGCTGTTTTAGCTCGGCACTTACGTCATCTAATTCTTCGGGTTGAAGGTGGGCGATTGTCGCTCTGGCAGCCTGGACAGTATCGACCTGGGCTACCAATTGATCGACGATATCGGCGCGCACTATTCGGCTCTCCCTCAAGACATGCGCAGATTCTGCAGATGGATCTCCACCTGAGGACCGCTCAGAATCAAGTCATGCAGATCATCTTCCACAGGGATATCATCGAAGTAAAAATGACTGTCATTATCCAGCGGGCTGGTGGCCAACAGGTTGCCGTCACGCCACAGGTAGACGGTCCAATGCTGCAAGTCTGACGCCTCGCTGGAGGTGGGTATGATATCTCCCATGATATGCTGCTTGCTCCAGATAGATGTTTCCTTGACGGCGCTGAGCGAGATCACATAAGGCTCAACATGAAACACTCTGGTGGACATGCCGTCGGACTCACCACGCATCGCAGGCTGCATGGCGGGCGCGAATTCAATTCCGGCGGGAGGCGACAACAGGTCGATCACGAAGGTCCATACTTCTTCCAACAGCGGCCGCTTCTCTTCACGCGGCACAAGGGCGGGCTTTTCACTTGCCAGCGGCAGGGTCATATAGCTGCGCAGCTGGATCAGGTCATTCCCGCAGCACGGGCATCCCTCAACATGGGCCGTCATCTGGTTGTAGCGGAATAGATCGAGCAGTCCCAGGTGGTACTCACCGAGGTCCATCATCGCGGGGCAGTCGAACCGATATAAGATATTTCTTAGCTTATTCTCGAGGCTAGTCATCAATTTTCCTTTCTGCTATGGGTACCATCACTCGTATAAATGCAGAAAGGAACGGTTTTCAGTCAAAACCTTCCATTAGAGCGATAAGTCGCTTGTCACGGCGTAAGCGAGCCATTAGATTGCCCTTCACACGCCGCACCTGGTCGATGCTGCTGAAGGTATCTTTGTGCTCCGCATAGATGTGGCGCGGTTTGACGTCATAGAGAAAGAACTGGGTGGCCACGATACGTTCCTGGTCGTTCTTGAGAGAAGAGACGACATGGTCCCAGATGGCATCGGCCAGCATACGGTCATGCAGGCCGCCAATGGGATCGCTGGTCACCGCTATCGCCTCGATGGGCTTGTTGGAGAGATAGAGTGTGCGCGGGCGCATCTGCCGCTCCACGTATTCCTGAACAGTCGTGAATGCGCAGAGCTTCAAGTACTGCAGGATTGATTTGATGTCACTGAACCGGGTGATTTTGCGCGGGTCGCGGCTGAACGCGCGCCAGAAATTGTCGAAGGCGCGGTTGAGGAAGTAATCCTGGTCTTCGTCGGTCGAATCGAACGAATTGTGCGAGCGTACCCAGTACCTGACCAGGTCGCTGTACTGGTCAATGATGGCATGCCACGCCTCTTGATCCTGATCCTCTATGGCGCGGCGGAACAGCTCCAGGCAGATGCGGTCATCGTGGCTGGCCTGCTGAAAGTAACGATCAGTTGACTCACGGCAGAGGTGGCTGAGGCTCGAGATGCTCAGGGAGGTTACGTCAAGGGCATCAGCCTCTTGAGCGCGCTTCGTTCCCAGAAATAGTTCTTCAAGAGAAGAATCTTTTTCATCTACTGTCATCGAGCATCCAGATATGCAGATTTAAAGAAGCAGCTTCCCTAATCCACAAAACAATCGTTGGTAACCTAATCAGGAACAAGAAAATCTGGGAAACAGCAGTCGTTTCCCGCATACAGCAAAAGCATAACCCGTCATCTTGACAAGGTCAATGCCACTAATCTTGCCCGGCTGCAGTCTGAACTGGCGGAACCAGTCAAAAAACTCGGTTTTTGGCCTATGAGTCAGCGCAGGTGCTTTTAGTCAAGAACCGAGTTTATAAGTCGAGACCTACACAGATATTAGACGCACCCAATCTTGCCTTATCATGCTGCCGGCCGGAAACAGGAAGGAAATCCACCGCATGCGGCGGGCGCACTGCTGCTGGTCGGATGCAGGATGCCGCATACCGGTTGACATACGCCAACCAGTGTCCGCTCAAGCCATGCGCAGGTTCTGGAGGTGGATTTCAACCTGCGGGCCGCTGAGAATCAGATCGTGATATTCCTGGTCTATGGCGATGTCGTCAAAGGAGAAATGCCTCTCCTCATCGACAACGGCGGTGGCGAGCAAAGCGCCGGCGCGCCACAGGTAGGCGGTCCAATGCTGTAGGATGTCGACGTCATCATTGGTGGGCAGGATATCGCCGATGATCTGCTGCTGCTGCCAAACGGCCGTTTCCCTGATCGCGCTGAGCGAGATGACATAGGGTTCGATATGAAAGACGCGCGTCGAAAGCCCCAGCACCTCGCCGCGCATGGCCGGCTGCGCTGCCATCGTTAACTCCGTGCCGCCCGGCGGCGACAGCAGATCAATGATATAGACCCAGAGTTCTTCCAAAAGCGGCCGTTTCTTCTCATGCTCAGCAGCGGCGGGCGTTTCTTCCGTCAGCGGAAGATTCATATAGGCCTGCAGTGCGGCAAGGTCTTCCCCACAGCGCGGGCAACGCTTGAGGTGTGTGGCGATTTGATTATGCTGAAAGAGATCGAGCAGCTTCAACTGGTATTCGCCAAGATCCATCGTAGAGGGGCACTCACGCCTGTACAACACATCTTTTAGTTTTTCTTCCTCATTCTCCATCATCAATCCTTCTCTACTGACCGCTCTGTAGGTCCAGTCCATTACACCTATTCTACCTTAGCTCGCCTATCTAAAATCCTACTAAACAACGGCTAAATACCACCTAACAAACATCGACAGCTTGATGCGACCCCCATACCGGCGGCATGTATGCTGCGAAGCAGCTTTTCGGCAGTAGATCGAGGCCTGAATCGCGGCTTGCGCCCGGGTCTGCCGGCCTGACAATTCCCGGTTATGGAGATGATTGTGAAAAATGACGCAAATAGGTGTTTTCTTGCATTCATATAGTGTTAAGAGGCTGAATTGAAGTGGTGTTTTTCATCAGTCATCTTTCTATTAAAAAAGGTGATTCTGGCGCAGCCAGGAACTTGACCCGGCGAAATCCAGGTTCCTGGAAATCACGCGGAATTAGCGGGGAATTCACCTGGCTTTGACAAGTAATGCGAACACAAGGCAGTAGAGTTAGATCAGCCTCTCACCGGGGCCTTTATCCAGGAAGAACAGGGTAGAGAAATTGGCTGCTTGAAGGGCCTATGGAATTGGGGAAAAGGTTAGGTAATGAAGGGTAATCAAAACGGAAGCAAGCTGTCGTTTTTGTGGGTCTTGTGGGTGATTTTTCTGGCTGGATTGATCGTCGCTCAGAGCGATATGCAGGCGGTGAAAGCCGCTGCTGACACGACGACGGCCAACAACATCATTCTTTTTATCGGCGACGGTATGGGCCCCGAACATGTCAAGGCGGGCGGTATGTTCGCCAATGGCGCAGCAGGGACACTCAGTTTCGAGAGTTTTCCGTACAACACAACAATGACGCACGACAATGTCGATGGTGATGTCACCGATTCGGCGGCCTCATCGACAGCAATGGCCACTGGCATCAAGGTCAAAAATAAGGTAATCAGCGTGGTTTCACCCACGAACCCTACTGAGCTGCAAACACAATTAGAGATCTATGCAGCCTTGGGCAAGAGCACGGGCCTAGTCTCAAACGCCTTCATCACCGACGCCACGCCGGCCGGTTTTGGCGCACACGAAACCTCGCGCTACAACAGAGATGAAATCTTCGACGACTATATCACGCAGACCAAGCCGACCCTGTTTCTTGGTGGCGGGGGCAATGGATTTGACGCCGGCGACGCTGGCAGCGAGGAATATGAAGTCGTCACCACACGCGATGCCCTACTTGCTTTGAATACGGAAAGCGCGATCAAGGTCGCCGGGGGATTCGGCAGCGGCAGTATGCCGGCAGAGGGCATGCCAGGGCGCAGCAGCGCACTGCCCACGCTCCCCGAGATGACTAAAACTGCCTTGAATATCCTAGACAACGATCCCGACGGGTTCTTCCTCGTGGTCGAACAGAGCGGCACAGACACCTATTCACATGCCGGCGACACGAAAGGCATGGTACATGCTGCGGCCGAATTGTCCCGCGCCGTGGAGGAAGCCGTTGCCTGGCAGTCAACACATCCTGACACGCTTATTGTGGTCACCGCCGACCACGAAACAGGCAAACTCCTGGTGACGGAGACGACGCCGAAGGCAGGTGAAGTTCCCAGCGTGATCTGGGGCTCGACAAGCCACAGCCATACGCCGGTGCCGGTCTATGCCATGGGCATCGGTGCCGAGCAGATTCCTCCGAAGGAGCAGATTCCGCCGAAGGAGGAGATCGATAACACGGATATCTTCGATATTCTCGGTCCGGACGGCGCGTCTACGGTCTCTTTCCAGGACGGCGTGGCGGGCTACAGCGGCGCGCGCGACACCATGTTGTCCCAAGCTGACCCGACAGCAAATTTCGGCAGCACCGCGGACTGCCTTATCGACGGCGATGATCCTTCAAAGGGCGGACTGGACAAATCAGTACTGCTCTACTGGGATGTCAGCGCCCTTGATCCCGCCGAAACGATAGCTGCCGCAGCGATAACACTTACGGTTACCGACGGCAGCGCCGATTCGTATGGCGTATACGCCCTGAAACAGCCGTGGATAGAGACGCAGGCGACGTGGCAAAAATACGACGCCAATGATTGGCAATTACCCGGGGCGCTGGGCTCTGATGATCGCGACTGGACACTCATTGGTACACTCAGCGCGCCGGGCAGCGGTGAGGCGACAATTGCCCTCAACGCCGCCGGCGTAGGCGTCGTCCAGGGCTGGGTGAACGGTAAGCTCGACAACCACGGCGTCGTCATTTCCGACGTGTCGAATACTGATGGCATTGACTTCTACTGCCGCGAGACGACAACGCCCGAGAACAGGCCGAAGCTGACCGTCAATTATGGGACCGCTCCGCTGGATCTGGTGGATTGGATCTGGTCAGGAGCGGTGACGACAAATTCGGCCGTCGTCAACGCCAGAATTAGAACGAGCAGTGAAAAAGTCACCCTGGTCGTCAGCCAATACGTCGACCTGAGCAGCGCCACGACCTATGGACCGCTGACCGCCGCCAGCAGCAATAACAATACGGTCTCATTCGAACTGAGCCAACTGGCATCGGACCGGCTGTACCATTACGCCGTGCGCGTCGGTGACGAGGTCGACGATCTGCATCGTGGGTCCTTCCAGACCTTCCCCAACGGCCCATTTTCCTTCAGCTTCGCAATCGCTGGTGATGCCTATCAAGGGTCGAATAAGCCGGTCTTTGATGCCGTTCGCGAGGAGCAGACACGCTTTTTCATCAGCCCTGGCGACTTCATGTACTCCGACATCGACGAAAACGATATTGACCAGTACCGGACTGCCTTCGGGCAAACATTGAGAGCGTCGCGGCAGTCGGACCTGTATCGCAGCATGCCCATCGCCTACATGTGGGATGATCATGATTACGCAGATAACAACAGCGACGGCAGCGCGCCCAGCAAACCGGCGGCACGTGCCGCCTACCAGGAGATAGTGCCGCACTACCCGCTTGGCGCGGGCGGCGGCAATGTGCCGATTTACCAGGCGTTTACCGTCGGCCGGGCACGCTTCATTATGACCGACCTGCGCTCTGAGCGCAGCGTGACGGCGGGATCGATGATGGGCGATACGCAAAAGGCATGGTTCAAGGATCAGCTGCTGGCCGCCAAGAAGAATGGCAGTACGCCGATCTTCTGGCTCAGCTCGGTGCCCTGGATCGCTGACGCTGCCGACGTTAAGAATGAAGATAACTGGGGCGGTTTCCCCGCGGAACGCGAGGAAATAGCGAAATTCATCGAGACCAACCAGATCAAGAATGTGATTATCCTGTCAGCGGATGCACACATGCTCGCCGTTGATGACGGCAGCAACAGTAATTATGCCACGGATACGGGGAAGGCTTTCCCGGTCTTCCAGGCGGCAGCACTGAACAGGGGCGGTTCCGTCAAGGGCGGCCCCTACAGCGAAGGCACCTACCCCAATCCATCAGCGGATGACGGCCAGTACGCGGTCATCCAGGTGACGGACACGGGCGAGAGCACTGTGGACGTACGCTATATCGGCAAGCGGCTGCCCGCCGAAACGACGAATTCGCTGGTGGCCACGAATGCGGTGTCGGCCACGTCGACGTTGTTCGAATTCTCCGTCGAGATGGAAGCATCCATTCCAACGGCCGTTTCCATCCAGCAGTTCCAGGCCACAGCCGCCAACAGGGCGAATGTCCCGGTCAGTTTCTTCATTCTGCTTAGTTTCGGCTTGACGTTGGGCGCGCTGCACATCGCTCGCCGTCGCCGCTAAACATCACCTAGGACCGCGGCACTCATGAGAGCGCCGCGGTCTCATATTGTCGTCGTTGCACATAGAGTCACAAGGAGAGGATCTGCAATGCGAGAGTCACTTAGAACGGATATCTGGAAACGGCAGTTGTTATTGGCCGCCGCCATCATACTGCTCGTCTTCTTCGGCTTTAGTACGGCCGTGCCGCAGACTGAAGCCGCGACAGGAGCGCAAAACGTCATCCTCTTTGTCGGCGACGGTATGGGCCCGGAACATGTCAAAGCAGCGGCGATGTATGCCACCGGCAGCGTCAGCGGCACCCTGAATTTCCAGGATTTCCCGTACCAGACGACGATGACACATCACAACGCCGGCGGCGGCACAACTGATTCCGCCGCCTCGGCGACCGCGCTGGCCACCGGCGTCAAGGTGAACAACGGCGTGATCAGCGTTGAACTACCCGGATCCGGCGCTGAACTGTTGACCCAGTTAGAGGTCTACAAAGCGCTGGGCAAGAGCACGGGCATCGTTTCCACTTCCTACATAACTGATGCGACGCCGGCCGGTTTTGGCGCGCATGAGACGTCGCGGAGCAACAGGAACCAGATCTTCGACGACTATATGACCCAGACACAGCCGAATGTGATCCTGGGCGGCGGTGGCAACGGCTTTGATGCGACGGACGCGCAAAACAACGGCTACACGACCATCTCCACGCTTGCCCAGCTGCAGGCGCTTGATACGGAAAACACGACCCGCGTGGCCGGCGGGTTCGGCAGCGGCGAACTGCCCGCCGACGGCACGCCGGGGCGCAGCAGCACCCTGCCCACCCTGCCGGAAATGACGAGCGCCGCGCTCAACGTCCTGGACAATGATCCCGACGGCTTCTTCCTCGTCATCGAACATGAAGGGAGCGACAACTATTCACACAGCAACGATTCAATCGGCATGCTGCGCTCCGTAGAAGAGTTATCATTCGCGGTGCAGGAGGCGCTGGATTGGCAGGCGACGCATCCGGACACGTTGATAGTGGTGACGGCCGATCATGAAACGGGCGACCTCACCGTTCTGGAAACAAACCCCTCCTATCACGTCGTCCCCGACCTTGATTGGGGTTCGACGGGTCACACGCAAACGGCCGTGCCCGTGTTCGCCACCGGCGTCGGCGCCGATCAGATCACCGGGGCCTTGATTGACAACACCGACATGTTCACCATTCTTGGCCCGGAGAACAGCGCGCCAACCGCCACACCGACCGCCACGCCCGTCCTGCCGCCGACCGGCAGCGTTGACGTTCGCATCGCCTATTCATCCGATGATGTCGAACAGCTGTTGGGCACCGGCGAAATGTACATGAACAGCAGCGATCTCGAGCTGGGTGACGACACGGCCTACTTCGGCTACCAGAGCCTCGGCCTGCGTTTCCTCAACGTTGCCGTGCCCAATGGGGCGACGATCACCAGCGCTTACATTGAATTCGAGACGGATGAGACATCTACGGAAAGCACCTCCGTAACATTCCGCGCGCAGGCCGCCGATGATGCGACTGCGTTCCTCGATGCGAATTTCAACCTGACCAACCGCCCGCTGACCACAGCTTCGACCGGCTGGACCATTCCTTCCTGGAATACCGTCAGCGAGAAACACCAATCGCCTGATCTATCCGCTGTGGTTCAGGAGGTTGTGAACCGTCCTGGTTGGCAGCAAAACAACAACATGGTCTTTGTGATCAGCGGCAGCGGCAACCGCATTGCCGAGTCGTATGATGGCGAAGCGGCCAATGCACCACTGCTGCATATCGCCTACTCGACCGGGTCCCCGGCGACGCCGACACCTTTGCCGCCGACCAACACACCCGCGCCGCCGACCAACACGCCGGTACCACCGACAAATACCCCGGTGCCGCCAACCAGCACCCCAGACCCATCAATATCTGTCGCCTTCCAGAATGGCGCGCTGCCAAGTTCAGGATACAGCGGGAACGACGACACAACGCTCAGCCAGGCGAATCCAACGTCCAATTATGGCACGGACGTCCTCCTCATTGATGGGGATGATCCGGGCGGTTCGGGCAACGACAAGTCCCCGCTGCTGCGTTGGGAAATCGACGCAATCCCGCCGGGCAGCATCGTCCAGGAAGCGAGTATCAGCCTGAACGTCTTCAATGTTTCGCCAAACACCTATCAGATGTATGCGATAGAGCGTGATTGGCTTGAAGATCAGGCTACCTGGCAGGAGTATCGCAGCGGCAGCGCCTGGCAAACCGCCGGCGCGTCCGGGACACTGGATCGCGGCAGCAGCGCCATCGCCGAAATGACCACGAACAGCACAGGCGAGCACGTCATTTCCCTTAACAGCGCAGGGCTGGCCCTGGTTCAGTCGTGGATCAACAGTCCGGCAAGTAACAACGGCGTGATCATAACCAACAGCAGCAACACCGACGGGCTTGACATCTACTCGAGTGAAACGGCCACGGTGAGCAGCCGTCCCAAACTGAGCGTCCGTTATCTGCCTGGCCCGACGCTAACACCACCGCCGCCGACAGCGACGAACACACCGCCGCCGACAGCGACGAACACACCGCCGCCGACAGCGACGAACACACCGCCGCCGACAGCGACGAACACACCGCCGCCGACAGCGACGAATACACCGCCGCCGACAGCGACGAATACGCCGCCGCCAACAGCGACGAACACACCGCCGCCAACAGCGACGAACACGCCGCCGCCAACAGCGACGAACACACCGCCGCCGACAGCGACGAATACACCGCCGCCAACAGCGACGAATACACCGCCGCCAACAGCGACCAACACACCGCCGCCGACAGCGACGAACACACCGCCGCCAACAGCGACGAACACGCCGCCGCCAACAGCGACGAATACACCGCCGCCGACAGCAACCAATACACCTGTTCCCTCAAGTGGACCGAAACTCGTTTACGGCAAGGTCAACAATGTGGGCAGCGGGAGTTGGACGGACGTAACGCTGCCGGAAAGCTATGATTCGATGGTTGTTGTCGCCAGCGCGAACTATGGCAGCGGCGACGCCCCTGGCGTGGTGCGCATCGATAACGCCGCCGGCAACCAGTTCCAGATGCGCGTAGCCGGCCCGGACAGCGCTGATGTGATCAGCGGCGTTACCGTTTACTACACGGTGATGGAAGAAGGGGTCTATACAACAGCGGACGATGGCTTCAAGGCGGAAGCGGTGCGCTACGAATCTACGGTCACGGACCATGATTCTAGTTGGGTAGGAGAAAACCGCAGCTACGCCAATTCGTATCAGAACCCCGTAGTTGTCGGGCAGGTCATGTCCGCCAATGATCCCGCCTGGTCGGTATTCTGGGCGCGTGGAACGAGCCAGCTCAACCCGCCCTCGGCGAGCGCGCTCTACACGGGCAAGCACGTGGGTGAGGACAGCGATACAACACGCGAGGTTGAGACCGTAGGCTATCTGGTCTTTGAAGCGGGCAGCGGCGCTGTAGACGGTGTTGACTACATAGCCGGCACCGGCAGCGATACGGTGAGCGGCTATGATGACAGCCCACCCTATCTCTACGGCTTCGGCCCGCTGCAGAGCGCCGACAGCGCCGTCGTCAGCCAGGTGGGCATGGATGGTGGAAACGGCGGCTGGCCAATCCTGTATGGCGCCAATGCCCTGACCAGCAACAGCCTCAGTCTGGCCATTGATGAAGATCAGTTGAATGACAGCGAACGCGTCCATATTACTGAGCAAGTAAGCTATCTCATCTTCGGTGAAGCGATGGCGGTCAGTGAAGGGCCCTACCTGGCGACCGGCGTCGTCACTGATGTCAGTACGGCAGGCTGGACGACCGTGCCGCTGTCTCGGGCTTACGATGCGATGGTCGTTGTAGCCAGCGTCAACTATGATGCTTCGCTGCCGCCGCTGGTCGCCCGCGTACGAACGGTGAGCAACAGTTCGTTCGACGTCCGAATTGATCGCGTTGATGGTTCAATCGCTCCGGTCAGCGGGATTACGGTGCATTATGCGGTCGTTGAAGAGGGCGTCTATGCGACAGCCAATCACGGTGTAAAGATGGAGGCGATGCGCTACTCCTCAACAGTGACCGACAGCAAGGGCAGCCTGGTTGGTGAGGCACGCGCCTACGTAAACAGTTACGCGAACCCGGTTGTGCTGGGTCAGGTGATGAGTGAGAACGACGCCGCCTGGTCTGTCTTCTGGGCCCGTGGTTCCAGCGTCGGCAGCCCGCCCAATGGTTCGCTCTATGTCGGCAAGCAGGTTGCCGAAGACACGGTTAAGACGCGCAGCAATGAGCTGGTCGGCTATATCGTTATCGAAGCGGGCAGCGGGTCGATCGACGGGCAGGGTTACCTGGCCGGCGTCGGAACGGATACGGTCAAGGGGGTCACCAACGGCCCGCCCTTCTCCTATGCGCTGAATGGCCTCTCTTCCGCCTCGGTGGCGGTGATCAGCTCGGCCGGCATCGACGGCAACAATGGCGGCTGGCCGCTGTTGTACGGCAGTTCGCCGCTGTCGTCGACGGCTTTGCAGCTGGCGTTTGATGAAGACGCCATCGGCGATTCGGAGCGCAGTCACACGACAGAACAGGTAGCCTATATCGTTTTTGAATAGGATGCGGCGCTTCGGCGCACGTAAGGTTTAGGCCAAGGGCCGGGTGTCGCACCCGGCCCTTTTTTCGTTCGGGCCTGCCCTATAAGAATTGTTGTCCAGGTAACCCGGTGATCGCGGCGCCAGTAGGGTGTCGTAGGGGCGAGACGATTGGCCGTGGCCTTCCCTTTTCATCGATACATTCGCCCCAATCGTCTCGCCCGTTGGTTTGGCATGTTCGCTGCCTGGCCTGTGCCTCGCATTGGCGGGCGAGGCGGCTGGAGCAAAGCTCTTGGTGCAGGCCAAACTGATCACCAGCCGCTTCGCCCCTACGCCATTTGGTTTTCTTTCTGCTGTGCTTTGTCTGGGGGTGGCTGTGGCAAACGGCCGTTGTTTCGGCGGCCTGACCTATGAGGAGTGTTGTCCAGGAAAACCAGTGATCGCGGCGCCAGTAGGGTGTCGTAGGGGCGAGACGATTGGCCGTGGCCTTCCCTTTTCACCGATACATTCGCCCCAATCGTCTCGCCCGTTGGTTTGGCATGTTCGCTGCCTGGCCTGCGCCGCGCATCGGCGGGCGAGGCGGCTGGAGCCCAGGTTTTGGTGCAGGCCAAACTGATCACCAGCCGCTTCGCCCCTACGCCATTTGGTTTTCTTTCTGCTGTGTTTTGTCTGTGGGTGGCTGTGGCACACGGCCGTTGTTTCGGTGGCCTGGCCTACGAGGATTATTGCGTAGATAGACCGGTGTTCATCACTATCAAGGTGTCGTAGGGGCGAGACGATTGGCCGTGGCCTTCCCTTTTCATCGATACATTCGCCCCAATCGTCTCGCCCGTTGGTTTGGCATGTTCGCTGCCTGGCCTGCGCCGCGCATTGGCGGGCGAGGCGGCTGGAGCCCAAGTCTTGGTGCAGGCCAAACTGATCACCAGCCGCTTCGCCCCTACGCCATTTGGTTTTCTTTCTGCTGTGTTTTTTCTGGGTGGCTATGGCACACGGCCGTTGTTTCGACGGCCTGGCCTATGTAGATTATTTTCCAGATAAACCGGTGATCGCGGCACTGTCAAGGAGTCGCCCGTTGGTGGGTACGTACGGGTGGGCGAGGCGGCTGGTTTTTTTGGTCATATCCGCCACACACAAAAAAACCGCCGCCGCGCTGTGATTGCGCGGCGGCGGCTGATTGTTTTGACGATGCGGTGCTATTTAGGCACCAGGTTCATAAGAACGACTTCGCAGAACAAAGAACGCTGTTGCGGCCAGGAGCATGAACAATGCGGCCAGCAGCGCAGCCGGCACGGCCGTCACCTGCACGTCCATTCCACCCAGGCCGATCGCCGTAGGCGATGCGCTGAGACCGAAGTCGATGGTCATGAAGGCGCTGTCATCAGGCACATTGATCGGGTCCCCGGTGTCGCCGGTGTCCGCCTGCCCGCCGGCAGCCACGACAAAGTCCTGAGAAATGATCCAGGCTGTCCCGGGAAGGGCAACGCCGTCATCACCGTCGGGAGCCGCGTGATCGCCCGTGTCATCCGGTGGGTGATTGCCGCCAACCGTGCTGTTTGGCGTTCCCGACAATGCCGAATCATCCGACCTGATGGCCACAAAGTAGTCTCCTGCCGATACGTTGGGGAACAGGTAGCGGCCGGTGCCATCTGTGAAGACAGTTGCCACGGGCGGGTCTGATTCGGGATCGTCCGTGCTGTTAAACAGGTAGACTGTAACGCCAGCGATGCCCGATTCGCCCACACCGAGAACGCCATCTTTGGTGGTGTCGTTCCAGATGATATTGCCCACGGCCATGCCGTTGACATCGTAAAGACCGGCGTCCCAGGTATCGTCATCTTCAAGCGGATCCAGCGTCGTGACGCTTGTCAGGCCGGTGGAAATATTGGGATCGCTGTCCGCACCAGCATCTGTGCCTTGATGGCGTGGGCTGAAACTGTAGCCGGTCGATGCCACAAACTCGAGGAAGTAGTCGCCGGGCGCGACGGTGAAGCTGTACAGCCCGCCGCCGGCCGTGTCTGTTTGGGCGACAAAGATATCATCGCTGGTGCCGGGTATGCCGTCATCACCTGGCTTGTAGAGGTTGACTCGCACGCCGTCAAGGCCGGGTTCGCCGCCATCCTGAACGCCGTCAAGGTCCAGATCACTCCATACCTTATCACCGATCGTGGCAACGGCCGTTACACCCGCATCCCTCGTGTCATCAACGTCCCCAGAAGCAAGCGGGATCTGGCCGGTGTAACCGGTGGACGGATTTGCATCACTGTCCGTGGCGCTGGGGCCCGTGTACTGCGTGGTGAAGCTCAGATCATTCTGGAAGCGCACATAGTAGTTGCCTGGCGGCAGCAAGAATTCATACGCGCCGTCCTCATCCGTGTAAGTTTCAGCAACAAAGGCATCGTCAACGGTGCCGATGATATCATCGTCGCCGACGGTCCAAACTTCTACCTTAACGCCGGCTACACCCGGTTCACCACTGTCCTGCTGGCCGTTCGGGTCGCTGTCGAACCAGACGAAATCGCCCAGCAAAGCGGCCACCAGTCCAGCATCCCAGGTCGTGTCATTGGCGCCCGCTACCAGCGTGAAAGTCGCGGTCTCGCCATTTGTGCCGGCGGCCGTACTGGCATCGCTGTCATTGCCCACCGGGGGCGAACCACCATTATTCTGGGTCGTATAAGTCGCCGCCGGTTCAAACTGTATAAAGTAATCCCCGGGGGGTACGGTGAAACCATACAGGCCGTTTTCATCGGTGACCGTCTCGCCTACCGCCGGATCAGTGTCCGGGTCATCGCCATCGGCGAAAATCTTGACTGTGATACCCGGGATGCCCGGTTCACCAGTGTCCTGGAGGCCATTGCCATCCGTGTCTAGCCAGACGAAATCGCCAACAGAAGCGGCGAGCAGGCCGGCATCCCAGGTGACGTCATGTTCATCAGCGGTGAGCGTGGTCAGCGCAGTCTGGCCTTTGTCACCGCCCGAAGGATCGGGATCGCTGTCATTGCCAACCGGGGGCGAACCACCATTATTCTGCAGCGTGTAGTCAAGCGCTGGATCAAATTTCAAGAAGTAGTTGCCCGGAGGCACCGGGAAAGTGTAGTTACCGTTGACATCCGTCGTCAATGTGCCTACTTCCCAATCATCCCCGCCGCCAATCGCGCCATCCACAGATGCCCAGAGGGTCACCGAAACGTCAGGCGCCGGTGGCTCACCGCCGTCCTGGAGGCCGTCACCGTTCGTATCGAGCCAGGTGTAATCACCAATGCTGGCCGTCTCATCGCTGACATTGTAGCAGGAGAGTGATTCCCAATCCCAATAGCCTATCGTATCGTCGAATTTGCCCTGTGAATTGCCGTTGAGCAGGATGTTGACTGAACCGATATCCCCCACGAAAACGGCCGGACGGTCCTGCACCGTGGCATCGTTGATCGGCGACACAAGCTTCAGGATTGTGTTGTCGGTGACCGGCTCGTCGCCGTCCTTGCCGGTGCTCAAGAGCCAATTGCCGTCTTCATCGATGGAGAAGCCTTCAATATCAGGAATGAAGGTGCCGCCGGGGGTTACCGCGGTACCCAAATCAGTCGGGGTGCCATTGGCCTTGTTGATTTCGATAATCCGCGTCGGCGTTGTGGCCCCTCTATTGGCGACGCCATACAGCTTGCCGTTGGCTTGATTAAAGCCGATATCATCAACAAGATCCGGTTGGCCCCCTATGCCGGCGAAGGGGATCCTGACGCAGGAAATACCCGTACCGAAGCCATTGGGGTCAATCGGCGCCTTTGGCGTCCCATCTGTGTTGAGCTGAAGCTTAAACAGCGCATCGGGCAGTGTATCTGCCGAGTTGTTATAGCGCGCCGTACCATACCAGTCGCCGGTGGCCAGATCCTTGGCCAGACCGTCCGCATCATTGATAGCCGCTGAGTCACCGGGACCATAGACACAGGTGCCCAGATCGACGCTGCCGGTAAATTCGCCGGTCGTCAGGCTGATCTCGCCAAAGATGTCGCCATCGATAGCGAAGAGCTTGCCGCTGGACTCGTCATATTCGGATGCCTCAATATCAGCATTAGATGTCGTCTGGCCAAGAAACGTGCCCTGCCCAGTTTCCAGATCGATCATGACCAGCGAATCTACTTCGCTGCTATCCTGAGCATCGCTTGTACCGTCAGCGACCGAAAAACATACGGGCCCGCCGACCGCACCAGCAGCGGGCGGCGATCCGCCGCCGGCCAGCGCCAGCACGATGAGCAGGCTCAACATGAGCAATAACATGGTTAATCGATTATTACGCTTCCCGGTATTGTGGGAAGCACTAGGGAATACGCCGTCTGGCTTGTGCATCGATGATCCTCCTCTTAGTAGGTATCTCTATCCAATTTCGCGGTAGGTGCAAAACGCATGTTACCAGCGCCCGGCACAGGCCAACTGCCGCCTGCGAACATACCGACACTGCTTTTCTTATTCTACCAGAGGATCTACATTAAAGAAAGATGAGCACGTGAATTCAGGGTGGAATTTAGACCGTTTTTAGCTGCTGCGCCCCTGATCTCAGCGGCGCAGGCCATAAGGCTGCTCCAAGGACGGCACGCTTGTGCGAATAAGAGACGAAAAACTCAGCGCGCTGAGTTTGCACGGAGCCAGCAGTTAGGACGCCAATATGTTTTCCCTACCGGGCAAACATATTGGCAAGCATGGCGTGAAACAGCGGCATTACCGCCGGCAGCACCGGCGCTTACATCGTAAAGGATGAGTTTTTCCGTTTTTTGTGTTTCATGAATTTTCACTATATTATCGGTTCCTATTGTTCTCAACTGCTGGATAACGCTTTGGCATTTTTTCAAGGAGAAAAGGCGGGATAGTTATGGCAAAAGCAGATTCCAAGAAGGAAGAAGTAATTGAAGAAGCGGGCGGTTCCCTGATCGACAACGGCGGGACCCAGATTGATGGGGGTGATCTGGACACCCTGCGCGATATTCTTTTTGGTCCGCAGGTGCAGGAAACGGACAGCCGCCTCGGTGTGTTGGAGAAGAAACTCCTGCAGACGAGAAAGGAACTCTCGGCGAGTATCGCCGAAGAGGTTGGCAGCCTGCGCGACACATCCAACGCGCAGCTGGAAGCGGCGCGTCAGGAGCTGGTGTGGCAGCTGGAGAAACAGAACAACGAACAGACTTCGCA
Source organism: uncultured Chloroflexia bacterium (assembly GCA_963767495.1). Lineage (GTDB taxonomy): Bacteria > Chloroflexota > Anaerolineae > Promineifilales > Promineifilaceae > JAACFF01. The sequence continues at coordinate 2,499,418 of CAVYDY010000001.1, read as the reverse complement.
GCTGCGCACCCAACAGGAAGAACAGAAGATCGCCCTGGATAAATTGTCGGTCGACCTGAACGAGAAGCTGAGCGCAGCGCAGCAGAAGTTGGGCGAAAAGATCGACGATCTCAGCAACAGTCTGAGCGAACAGTTGATGGAGATGCAGGCGGATTTTCGCCAGCGGGATGATGACCTGCGGCAGCAAATGCTGACGGTGAGCGCCTGGCTTGACGAACGCAAGACCTCGCGCGAGGATTTGAGCGCACTGCTGATCGCCATGGGCGGCGAACTTCAGAAGTCGAAGAAATCTAGAATCATCGACATGGGGAATGAAGAAAGCGAGTGAGCTGACCCCCGCAGAGCCGGCCGCCGGGCAGGCGCCCAGCGAGCCGCCGCTTGATGCGAACAAGCTTGATTCCATTCGATCGATCCTGCTGGGCCGGGAGCGGCAGCGGATCGAGACGTTGGCCGCCGAAACGGCCGTCCTTGAACAGAAAACAAAAGAAGAAAGAGCTCAGCTGCTGGCGCGTATTGAGACGCTGCAAGCAGAGCTGGAGAGCCTGCAGGCATTAAACCGGCAGGGGCAGCAGCGCGCCGATCGCCTGCAAGAAGATATCGACCTGCTGCGCCGGCAGATGGCGGACGCCGACGCGGGCAGGATGTCTTTCCTGGTCAGCCGCATCCCCGAGGTGCTGTCCCTGGCCGCCGCAGAATCCCGCCAGACCCTCTCGCGCGCGCTCAGCCCGATCATGGGCTTGGCGATCAGCGAACAGATTCGTAATTCGCAAGATGAAATGGTTGACGCCCTGCAGCCGATCATATTGCGCACGGTGCAGAAGGCGCTGGCTGAATTCGCCCGCGACCTGCAGCGCAATATCGACGCGCGGCTGAAAGGGACGCTCGGCCCGTCAGGCATCTGGCGCTCCTTCAGATCACGCCTGAGCGGCGTGGACAACGCCGACCTCGTCCTGCGCGATTCCTTCCCTTTTTCCATTGATGAACTCTTCCTCATCCAAAGATCGTCGGGCCTGCTGATCGACTATACGGGCGAAGCGCACGAGGAAGCGCGCGAAACGGAACTCATTGGCGGTATGCTGACCGCTATTCGCGACTTCTCCCGCGACTCTTTTGGCGACCAAGACGACGAAGAGGAAGAGCTGGATGAGATCCAGTATGGGGATGAGCGGATCATCATCGAAGGGGGCAGCGCCGCCTACGCGGCGGCCGTCGTGCGCGGCGTCGAGCCGGCCGGTTTCCGTTCCTCCCTGGGCGGATTGGTCAGCGATCTGCACCTCTACTATGGCGGGGAGCTGCGCCGGTATGATGGGGACCCGGCGTCGGTGCCGGATCTCAAGCCGGAACTGAGCGCCTTCCGCGAACAATACGGGCGCGAACAAGCCGCGCTTGCCGAACCAGGGCCGGCCAAGCCGATGTCGAGAAATGAGCGGCTGCTGCTGTTTGGCGGCGGGCTAGGCGCCCTTTTGCTGCTGGGGCTTTCCTGCTTCTACCTGCAGTTCACGATCGCCCTGCTGCCGGCCGCCTTTGGCGAGACGCCGACAGCGACAAGCACGCCGCCGCCAACGGCGACGATGACGGAAACGGCCGTGCCCACGATGACGCCGACGATGACCGCCACGGCGACCTCAACAGCCACGCCGCTGCCCACGCAACCAGCGACAGCCACAGGGACGGCCGTGCCCAGCGCGACGCCGCTGCCCACGGCGACCGCGACGGAAATCCCGCCCACGCCGGTGGTTGAGCTGCCAAGGGCGCTGTCCCAGGTGTGGGCGCAGCGAGAGCCGGCGCAGGATTCGGACCTGCTGTTCGTGATCCCGGCGGGCAGCGAGGTCACCATTCTCAACGAGAGCGGCGAATGGCTGGAAGTGGAAGTCATAACCGACGACGGCCCCCAGCGCGGCTGGGTCGTTCAGCGCTGGATAGAGATACCCTAGACCGGACCAGGACTGGAAACCAACCGATGCGTGCATGCAAACGCGGAGCCGGCAAAGTCTCCGCGAAAATGGCAGAATGATTATGGGTGATGTGAAAAAGAAAATCTGCCTACTGGGTGAGTTCTCCGTCGGCAAGACCAGCCTGATCCGGCGCTTCGTGGAAGGACGCTTCGACGAGAAATACCTGAGCACGATCGGCGTCTCCATCTCGCGCAAATCGCTGCGCCGCGACGGCTACGGGCTCGATCTAATTATTTGGGACCTGGCCGGCGGCGAGGAGTTCGCCGGCGTCAATGCGGCCTATTTGCGCGGGTCGGCCGGCGGGATTCTCGTCTGTGACCTGAGCCGCCCGGAAACGCTGGACGTGGTGCGCAGCAGCGCGCTGCTGGCCCGGGCCGTCAACCCGCAGATCGCCCTAGTGCTCGCCGCCAATAAATGCGATCTGGTCTCTGACCGGACGGCGATCAGTCCCTTTCTGGAAACGCTGTCCGGGGAGACAGCGGCGCCCTGGCTGTACACCAGTGCGAAATCGGGCGAACAGGTGGCGGATCTATTTGAAAGCCTGGCGTCGGAAATCGAGCGGCAAAATGCGTAAGATGAAACCGCTGACGGAGATGATCTCAGGCGCGGACGCTCTGGCGGTGCTGGAACAGCTGCGCCCCACAGCCACCGCGCTGCTCGACGAGGAGCTGCGCTTCATTCAGGCCTCCAGCGGCTTCGCAGAGATGTTCGGCTTGGAAAATGGGCAGATGGCGGCGCTGCCACTGACCGACCTGCTGTGGGAGTTCGTCGGCTTCGAAGAGATTCTGCACGCTATCGCTGAAGGGAAAGAAGATCGGCTGATTCTGGAAAATATCAACCGGCAGTCGTCGGACGGCGTGCAGCGCTATTTAACCTACCAGGTGATGGGCGTCCTTGAGCGCGAGACGCCGGCGGCGCTGCTGCTCATCGTCGAAGACCGCAGCGATGTCGGCCGTTTGCAGCAGAAGTTGATCACGGATCGCAACGAACTGCGCCTGACCAAACAGCTGTTGACAGCAGCGAACGCCGAGCTGGCCCATCTCAACCAGTTGAAGAGCCTGTTTTTTTCCATGGCCGCCCACGATCTGCGCACGCCGCTGTCCAGCATTCAAGGGTACGCGGAACTTCTGCGTGATGACCTGGCCCAGGACGAGGTAGAAAAGCGGGACTATTTCGACGTCATCCTCAGCCAGACCTACCGTCTGCAGCAGTTCATCAATGACGTCATGGACCTGGACCAGGTCGAGCGCGGCGAAATCATCGTTCACTGCCGCGACTGCCTATTGGATGAGATCGTCAGCGAAGTGGTGGCGGCGATGCGCCCGCTGGCCGACCGCGCCGGTGTGGCGATCGACGTCGATCTTGGGGAAGCGCCGATCATGCTGCTGGCCGACCCACGACGCATGGCGCAGATCCTCTATAATCTTCTGGGCAACGGGCTGAAGTTTTCCGCGCGCGGCGGCAGCGTACGCCTGAAGGCCAGCGAATCCGCTGATCAGCTGGTCATTGAGATCGCCGACAGCGGTTCAGGCATTTCGGAAACGGCCGTTAAGACATTGTTCGAACCCTATTTCCCTACAGGGGGATCGCAGGAACGAGATGACCGCTCAGGTTCCGGCCTGGGCCTCTATATCGTCAAGCTTCTGGTCGAAGCCCATGCGGGCGAGATCACCGTGCAGAGCACGCCCGGTGAAGGTACCACCTTCTCCATTGTCCTACCGCTGAGAGAGTTAGGAGAATCTGGATGACGCTGGAAGGGAAGCAGATATTGGTGGTTGAAGATGACGTGTTCGTGCGCGAGATGGTGGAGCTGGCGCTGCTGCGCGAGGGCGCGCGCGTTTATACCGCTGGTGATGGTCAGGAAGGGCTGCGCAAGTTTTTCGAGCACCAGCCGGCATTGGTGATCCTGGACATCATGATGCCGCATACCACCGGCTGGGATATGCTGCGCCAGATCCGCCAGCTGGCTGATACGCCGGTGATTCTGTTAACGGCCGTCACCCACGAAGACGCCGTCGTACGTGGCCTGGACATGGGCGCCGTTGATTATGTGACCAAGCCGTTCAGCGTCAAAGTGCTGGTCGCCCGCGCTCGTGCCGCGCTGCGTCCCGGCGCACAGCCGCCTGAAACCAGCGGGCCGATCATTTACGAAGATAATCGGCTGTCAATTAACGTGGCCAACCGACAGGTCAGCGTCAATGGTGAAGATGTCCAGCTCACCAATACGGAGTTCCGGCTGCTGACTGTCCTGCTCAAACAGCCGGGCCGCCTGGCCACCTTCGACCAGATTCTCGATGACGTATGGGGTGCCGGGTATGAAGACTCCGTGGAGTACGTGCATGTCTATATCTCCCGCCTGCGCAAGAAGATCGAGGTTGACCCAAAGCAGCCAGCCTACATCATAAACGTTCCCCATGTAGGCTACTATTTCCAGGTGGCCGGCCCTTCCTCCCCACAGTAACCTGACAGCGCCAAACGAATGGGGCGTGACCGTTGGTCACGCCCCATTTTTGGTTTGATTTTTGGGCCGTTTTTAGCCCGTTTTAAGTCCACCGCTGTATAGACGGAGCAGGTCATTATCCTGCGCTAAGGTAGCGCCATAAACCGTGACTCGCGCTGCAGCAGGGCCCGAGCCACCTTGCAGAACCTATATAGAAAAACAAGGCATTGTGTGTCCTACCGCTAAATACGCCACACAATGCCAGGACTCGGAGCCTGTGGGTGACTGTCCAGTCGCTCACAGTGCATCCTCTTGTCTGCATCTATAAATGCAGCAGATCTCGTTATTGCAGCACGAGACTGGCGATCAGATTTCAATGCGGCGCAAGTTGCGGCGCAAGTTGCGGCACAGGAAGCTCCGAGCCCGTTTCGGCGGCGGCTTCTTCATCAACGGCCGGTTCGGGCAATGTGCTCACACAGTTTACGACCGCTGCCGCTGCCGCTGCGTCGGTGACCTACTTATGCCCGGAGCCGTCGGCGATCACTTTGGGCCAGCCGCCCTCTGGCGGACCGTCCGGGGGCCCTGGCCTCGTCTGGCTCGCCGGCCTGCTGGTGGTGGCGGCTGCGGCCAGCGGCACAGCCTTATTCCTGAGTATGCGCCAGCGGAGCGTTGAAGCCAGCTAGTTTCGTGAGGTAGGGGCGCTTCGCGAAGCGCCCCTACCTATTGGCGTCCGTCAATTGATGTCCCCCGATTGGTGCCGCACCATGGGCGCCAATACGGCCGTGACCGGGAAATGGTCGGAGGGAAACAGCCCTTTGTGCCGGTAGGTGTCGACGCCCGAATCAAGCGCAGTGAAATGATTTGAGGCCAGGATCCAGTCGATGATCAGCGGCCGGTTGATCATGCCAAATTTGTGGATCGTGCCGCTGGCCGCGCTGTTTTCGTCGCGCGTCCCGGCTGACGTATCGGCCAGCGTGAACAGACCGGGCGGTTCGGCCGTTGAGGGGATGTCATACGGCGCAGTCAACAGGCGATACGCCTTGCCGCCGGCGTTGGTGTTGAAATCACCGCTGAGGATCGTGCGCCCGCCGGCGGTGACGGTCTGGATGCGATCGCGCAGCAACCCGGCCGACGAAGCGAGAATGAGCGGGTTGTAATCGAAATGGGTGTTGAAGAAGTAGAGGGGCTCGCCGCCGGTGAGCGGCCGCAGCTTGGCCCAGATGACGACGCGCGGGAAGACGGAGCCGAAGAGCTTGCTGCCCGGTTCGTCCGGCTTTGAGCTGAGCCAGAAATGACCTCTATCAAGCAGCTCAAATGCAGACTCGCGGAAGAGCAGCGGGGCCATCTCTTTCCCGGAACGGCCCTTCTGGCTGCGATGAATACCCAGGAAGAAATAACCGGGCAGCTGCTGCTTGACAAAATCCGCCTGTTCGCCATCCTGGCATTCCTGCAGTCCCAGCAGATCGGGATCGAAGTGTTGGATGCGTTCGACGACCAGGTGCTTACGCAGATCCCAGGCGTGGCGATAGTCTCTGGCGGTAGACGTGCGGATGTTGAAGGACATCACCCGTATGTTGTTCTCAGACTCATTCATGCCGCTGCAACCATAGATTAGTCATCAAATTGCGACCCGCCGATAGGCGTCGCTGCTATTTACTACAATAGTAGCGCATTTTCTGCTGTCGTTCGAGACCCATGAGCAGCCGGGCTGACCTTTGCCCGGGCGGCAGCCGCAAGAAAATGATTAATCGTGGGCGGCGGCTTGCTGCGTGCTGGGGCGGATGGCCCTGGCGCTGAAAACGAGGCTGCCGACCAGCAGGGCGACGAGGAAGAGGGAGATGCGCAGGGAGGTCGCTTCGGCAATGAGGCCGATCAGGGGCGGGCCGGCAAGGAAACCGGCATAGCCGATGGTGGCTACCCCGGCGATGCCCGCACCCGGCGTGATACCCGGAAAGTTGCCGGCGGCGCTGAAGGCGAGCGGGATGCCGTTGGCCAGCCCGGCGCCGACGGCGGCGAAACCGATCAGGACGACGTATTCGTTGCTGGTCATGACGGCGGCAAGCAGGCCCAGAAAAGCGAGGAAACCGCCGTAACGAATGACGTGGACCGGATCAAGACGGGTGACCAGCCAGTCGCCGGTAAGGCGGCCGAGGGTCATGGTCAGTGAGAAGGCGGCGAAACCGAGCGCGGCGAAGGCGGTCGTTGTGCCGATCTCCTGCGCCAGATAGACGCCGCTCCAATCTCCCATCGCCCCTTCACCAATGGCCACGCAGAAGGCGACGGCGCCCAGGCCCCACAAGACGCGCGGCGGCAGGCGAAAGAGGCCGCCCTCGTCTTGCTTTTCACCGCTGACTTCCAGGAGTGCGCGCCCGGCAGCGGCGAGAATGATCAGGCCGAGGACAGCGGCCATCATGAAATGGGTCAGGGCGTCGATGGCCAGGGAGGCCACCGCTGCACCAAGCAGCGCGCCGGCCAGACCACCGATGCTGAAGGCGGCATGAAAGGAAGACATTAACGGCCGTTTTGCCCGCTGTTCGACGGCGACGGCCTGCGCGTTCATGGCCACATCCATCGTACTGAGAAATGCGCCAAAGATGAACAGAGCGGCGAAGAGGGTCAGCGGCTGGGTCATCAGCGCCGGGATAGGCAGGGAGAAGCAGAGCCCCACCCCGGCGGCGATCGTCACCCGCCGGCTGCCGAAACGGCCGACCAATCCCCCCGCCATGGAGAGCGCGAGGATCACGCCGGCGGAGATACCCATGAGGACGAGACCGAGCGTCCCTTCGCTCATAGTGAGCCGCACCTGGATGGCGGGAATGCGCGAAATCCAGGTGGCCAGCAGCAGACCATTCATGAAAAACGCGGCCAGCACAGCCAGCCGCGCGTAGGAGGTTTTTGGGGATTCCTTCATCGCAGCTGGAAGCTTATCAGTTTGTGTGGCTGCCAGCCAGTCGGCTGGTAGAACCGGCTTCTGCAAGCCTATCGCGCCGCGGACACATGGCCCCCTTTTGCGCGCTGCTGCGGCCGGCAGTGCACGATTGGAGATCGAGGCTGCAGAAGCCAGTGAAATTGAGCTTACAGATTAATTGGCATTACTGGACGAGACTGCGAAAAGGAATAAGATCGGCGTATTGATATCATGTGAGAAGGAATTTGAATGTTGGATTTCACAGAAGTACGCAGCCAGCAGATGAGCATGGCTGACTTAGCAAACCGTCTTGATAGGGCGGCGCTTGGCGAGTTAACGAATGAAATGATTGACCTGATGCTGGCCATGATCGTCGACTGCCAGGACGAGGATGTGGTTTTTGTCCCTTATGATCCCGAGGCGTACGACGAATTCGCCAGCGACGAGGCGGTTCTGAACCTGCCCTGGACGTTGGGTCACGTCATTGTACACACGACCGCTTCTGCGGAAGAGGCGGCGTTCCTGGGCGCGGAACTGGCGCGCGGCGTACCGATGCGCGTCCGCCGCTCGCGCTATGAACTGCCCTGGGAGAGCGTGACGACGATCGCGCAGTGCCGGGAGCGGTTGGAAGAGAGCCGCCGCATGCGTCTGGCCACGCTGGCTGTCTGGCCGGACGAGCCGGACCTGGAGAACCATTACGTCTACCGCAAGTCGGGCGAGATCATCAACGCCAAAACGCGCTTCGTGTACGGACTGATGCATGACGACAGCCACGTGGCGCAGATCGCGGACATCGTGCGCCAGGCGAAGGCAGCGAGAGGATAAGGGGCAGAGCCGGCAAAATGCCGGACGGGAACGCTTCACGCTGCGGCCCCTCTGCCCTGCACTTATGTAGCCCTGAGGGAGCCCTATGATGAGCAGAGCAGAACGATTACCTGGCTGGGTTTACCAGCTTTTCAACGTGCCGGTTCATCTGTACCGGTTTGGTTTTGGGCAGAAGGTGGGGCCGCCGATCTTGATCTTGACGACTACCGGCCGCAAGAGCGGGCTGCCGCGCCAAACGCCTCTCCAGTACGAGCTCATCGACGGTGTCTACTATGCCGGCTCGATGCGCGGGGATCGGGCTGACTGGTACCGCAATCTCATCGCCAACCCGCAGGTGGTGGTGCAAGTCAACGAGCGGACCTTCCCTGCCCTGGCGGAAGGGATCGAAGACACCGAGGAGGTGCTGGCTTTCCTCAAATTCCGCCTGCAGCGCAGCCCGCGCATGATCGCGGCAATCATGCGCGCCGACGGCCTCAAGGATGCCGCAGATGATGCGCAGCTGCGCAGCTATGCGAAAGGTACTACCGTCGTGGCCCTGCACCCGGCGGCCGAAAACGAATCGTAGCGGCTCCCTCCCCAAAGGTCAGCTGTTGAGAGCGGCGATGTTGTGCGTAGACCGCGCAAACATCGCCGGCTCTCGTTACCTACGATTCTCGGCCAGATGCCGGCGATAGAGGCCAACCTCCGGATTCTGAGCCGGGAAAGCGCTGTTCAGACGGCCGTCATGCGCAAGATGGGCGAAGAAGGCGCGCAGCTCGGGATTTTGCGCCATGTAGGTGGCCGCCTGCTCGCTCTGATAGCGGTCAACGAGCTGCAGCTGCGGAAAGCGGGCTTCAAAGCTGGCGCCGCTTTGCGCTGAGTTCATTGCCTGGTAGCGCTGGACCTGCTGCAGCTCCGGGTTGACGGCCGGCGACAGAAGCGCACCGGGCGGCGACACATCGCGCGGCGCGAAATAGAGGACAGCTGCCAACAACAACAGCAGGAGGACGATAATAGCCCACCCGTGAGCCACTTCCGGCCCGGGATCAGGCTGAAACGGATAAGGATATGAATGACGGGTCATAGCTCAACCTCCCCCGCCGAACCGCAGCCGGTTCGACGACAGACCCTCCTCGACCGGCCGGACCGATCAGGGCTCAAACTACCCCCGATACTGCCCATATTATACCATAGGCAGGCGCCTGTTTGGAAGAGGCCTAGCCCGTCACCAACTGCCCATCCTCTAGCCACCACAGTTCTTCTGCGAAGCGGCGGATGAAGGCGCGATCGTGAATGACGGTGAGGATGGCACCGTCGAATTGGGAGAGCGCCTGCTCGAACTGCTCGCGTGAGGGAATGTCGAGATGGTTGATCGGCTCGTCGAGCAGCAGAACATTGCACCCCTGCACAACCAGCCGGGCGAGTTCCAGACGGGCGCGCTGGCCGTAGCTGAGACGGCCGTTCTCCAACAGCGGGTCATCGCCCGTGAAGAGAAAATAGGCCAGGAAGCTCCTGGCGGCGGTTTCATTGTCGAAGGCGTAACGCACCGTAGCCAGCGGCGTCAGCGCCGGGTCGAGAGTCGCCTGCTCCTGGCTCATGACGCCTAACTTGACGCTAGGCCCCAGCCGCAGCCGGCCGGCCAGAGGGGGCAGTTCGCCGGCAATGGTGCGCAGCAGCGTTGTCTTGCCGCTGCCGTTGGGCCCGCTGATCACGATGCGAGCGCCGGGCGAGACGGTGCGCCAGAGGCCGGCGGCCAGAGGCGCATCCGGCGCATAGCCAATACTCAGATCCTCCAGCGTGATCACGGAACGGCCGAGATGGGCCGTGGCGGCGAAGTCGAGGCGCATATCACGCATGCGCTGCGGCTTCTGCAATCGTTCCTCATTGTCCAGGTACCGCGCCAGTTTGCGCGAGCGCGCCTTGGCCTTCTTGGCCACACCTTTGGCCATCGAGCGCTTGTAGTCTTTGTACCCTTTAAGGGCCATCTTCTCGCCGCCGCGGCTGACCGAGCTGGCCCGCCACTCCGATCCGCCCGCCTGTTCGCGCGTGCGCTGGATGTCCTGCTTCACACGCCGGATTTCTTGCTGCTGGTCGTTGAAGGCGGCCCACTGCTTCTGCCGGGCAAGCACCTTCTGCGCTTCGTAAGCGCTGTAATTGCCGGGGTATTCGGTCACCGTCCCCAACAGCGGATCAAAGGCGAGCACGCGATCCACGGTGCGGTCGAGAAACGTGCGGTCGTGGGAAACGATCAGAGCGGCGCCGGCAAAAGAGGCCAGCCACGCTTCCAACCATTCCAGCATCTCGATGTCCAGGTGATTGGTCGGCTCATCGAGCAGCAGCAGCCCCGGCTGTTCCAGAAGCACCAGGGCCAGCCCCAGGCGTGTTTTCTGGCCGCCGCTCAATCTGCCCGCCGGTAGATCGTGGGGCAGGGTATCGAGACCCAGGCCGGCCAGAATCGCCGCTGCCTGCCCGGAGCCGGCGGTGCTGATGCGCCCCAGGAGGACGTCATAGGCGGCCTGCAGGTCGGGCGCGTCCGGCTGCGCGGCCAGGCGCATGCTCAACGCGGCGATTTCCGCCTCCAGGATACGCGGGTCGCCGGCGGCGCGGCCGATTATTTCACTGACCGGCATCTCCTCGGACACCGCCGCGTTTGTAGGGAAATCACCAAAACCCTGGGCGAGATAGCCGGTGCGCACGGCGGGAGCAAAGGTCAGCACGCCGGAATCGGCCGTTTCTTCACCAGCCAGGATGCGCAGCAGCGTCGTTTTCCCGCAGCCGTTGGGGCCGACCAGACCCACACGATCAGCGGCATTAAGTGAGAAGGTTACATTGTCGAAAAGCGTTTTCAGGGCGAAAGATTTCGCGAGTTGATGTACGGTAAGCATATCTACCTCCGCCGCGCTCCCCGAACGGGCAGATGCGGCATTATCCGGCGGTCGCGCCGGGACTCAGGTCAAAACAAAAAGGACCGGAAATGAGATAGATTTACTCTGTCATTACGTTCAAAGACCTCGCTGTTGTAGCTTCGTGAAAGGATACCCGCGACCAGGGCGGCAGGCAAGTTTGGTGTGCCGTCACGACTCCATTTCCCGTTTTCTGTTTTCCAACCGCCTTATTGGCGAAGCAGGCGAAGGACGCCCAGCGGCGCATTGAAGCTAGGCACACGCCGCATATAGTCCTCGTAGGCCGCGCCATAGGCGGCGCCGTAGGCGGTGCGCAACCGTTTCTCCTCCTGCCGGGCGTAGGCGTAGAAACAGAGGACGGCAGCCAGGCCGAAGAGGATGCCGGGCCAGTACGGGTTGCTGAGCATGAAGGTGAGGTTGACCAGGATGTAGCCAAGATAGTGCGGGTGGCGCACGACTGCATAGGGACCCTGCGTGACCGGTTCATCGCCGACGGAAATACCGGCGCCCTGGTACAGACGGCCGTTTTTCATCGTTGCTGCCATCGGCCAGAAAATGAACAGCAGGCCGAGCAGGCCGCAGCATAACGCCCCTACGGCTGCGGCCCAGGTCGTGGGCCTTTCGACAAGAAGAGCGGCAGCGATTTGCGCCAGCGTACAGAGCGCAGCAAGGTAAAAGAGACCATAGGAACGCATTGGATCAAACTACCTTTAACGGCCGCCCAGATGTCGCCAAACGTGCCCAAGACGGCCGTCAATTAATGGATGCTTACCCACTTACCCGCTGCGCAAGCGGGGGTGCGCGGCGACGAAACGACCGGCCAGCAGCAGGCCGGTCAGCAAGACGACAGCGCCCAGCCCGGCCAGGGCCAGCGGGAATTCTACGGCCTCGCCGACAACCAGAGCCATCGCCGGCAGGACGAGCAGCGCGTAAGCCGCGTAGCGCCAGGCGCGATAGAGCAGTCCAATCACAGCGAACACTGACATGAGCGATAGGGTGATCATCCCCCACAGCAGAAAGAGATTAGGCTCGGCGGATGGAGCGCCAACCCCGAACGCGGTGGCCGCGACCGTCGCTGCCAGCAAGAGCACGCCGGCCAGCAGTATCCATTTGAGCGCCCGCGCCGGCAGCCTGCGCGCCGGCTGGGCAGCCAGGTCATCCGCGTTTAGGCGCGGCACAGTGATCAGCCGCTTCAAGCCCCAACTGACCGGCATGAGAATAATGACCAGCCACACGGGCACGAATGGCATATCGCTGACCATCATCAGGCCGATGCCCAGAAAGGCGGTGCCGGCGATGATGTCGGCGATGCCGTCGCCCGCATAATTCAGATATGCTCGCATCTGCGGGTTATCCAGATCAAATTTGTTTTGCATTTCAACTTCCTCATGAACGAGTGGCGCACTAAACGTTGCGGGCAGCGTACCGCGCCAGGGATAGCGCGGCTTCATTCTGCGCTTGCAGCCGCAGATAGGCTAACCCGTCTTCAACACCTCTTCCTCCCCGCAGCCCAGGTAATCAGCCGCATCGGGCGGCAGCAGCACCCACAGGCCGTAAGCGCCGTAAAGCGTGCCGATGGGAAAGCTGAGCAGGCTGATCCCGCAGTCGATGATGCCCAGGGTGCGGCCCCACGGCCGTCTTTTGAACAAACCGGCGGCGGCGCTCATGCCCAGCGCAAGGTTGCCAATGGCGAAGAGCATGGCCAGCCCGCTCATGCCCAGCAGGCCGACTATGAATGGGCTGCCGTCTGGTATGCCGGTGAGCGGCAGACGGATTAGGACGGGAATGGCGAACCCGCCAAGCAGGAGACCCGAGGAGAAAATCAGTGTAAGGACGGCCATAAGCAGGGCCAGCACCTGTATATGCTTGCCAATATCTCTACTTTTTGCTTCGAACATGGGTCACCTCACCAAGCCTTACAACGCCGCAAGCGGCTAGATACGCTTCAACGGTGTGAAATATTCTTCCATGTCGGGCTGCATAAGCACCCAAAAGGCGTAGGCGCCGATCGCGGTTCCCACGGGGAAATTAGCCAGCCCGAGAAATCCCCAGACCAGGCCCAGGACGCGCGCCCAGGGACGCCTGGTCAGCAGCCCATAGCCGGCGATCAGGCCCGGCAGCGCCAATGCGGTGAAGAGGGCGGCGCCCGACAGACCGATTGCCCCCAGGATGCGTACAACGATGGGCTCATTGATGGCGAACCCAATGGCGGGGAAGAAAAACAGGGCCAACAGTCCCAGGGCAAACAGGATGGCATTGCCCAGGACGAAGAGCCAGCCCAATATCTGAATATGCGTGGCATACTCTCTAGAATTCATTGTGCTTTCCTCTTACTTACTACACTCGTTCGACTGACAGAAGCGGCAGGCCAAGGTCGCGGACGCGGGTCAGGAGACCGTAGAGCGCGGCCTGGTCGATGATTTCGCCCGACAGCTGCGTCACCTCACCCTGCTCTTCCTCAATATCCAGGTCATCAAACCAGCCGGATCGTGAACTATCCAGGTGGCCAAATACGCGGATGCGGTAACATGCCGGTTGGTCGAAATCACGCTTGCAGACCATCTTTTTTCCTCCTGATCAGCTGCACGCTTCTTCCTTAACTACCCCATTCCAGCGGTCCTACCGGCTGTCCGACGACCGGCAGGACCGCAGACGGAATAGAAGACTCTACTTGGAGAATACGGGCGGGCGGCTCCTCTCGATGACGTCTGCCCGCGCCGGTTCGGTCCGGCTCGCCTTGCGAACGGCCGTTCCGCTTAAGCGGCGCAGCAGCCGCTTGAGCAGGTTTTCCCCCGGCGGCATACCGGCCGTCTGCGCATACGCCTCTTCCGAAAGCCGTCGTTGTGTTTCATAATGTGACTGCGTACCTTCGATTATGCTGGGCAAAGTCATCATGACCTCCCGGGCTCTTGTGAACCCACTCACGAACTCCATAGTTAAAGAATACAGGGAGGAAGGTATGGTTGGCACCAGCCGAAAGTATGGGAAGAGGAATGGCTCGATGGAAACGGCTGGCTGAGAACGAGAAACGGGCAGCCGCTGGTTGTCCGTCGATTGTATGCGAAGGGCGGAAGACTGCCTCTCTGAACAGGCAGCCTGCACCGCGCAGGATTAGGTGGTTTGGAAAGGGCAGTGACACCGCCGCCTAGATTGCCATTCGAACGAGCATTGCTATAATAAAAGCAGGCAGTTCATGTGCTGGAACAGAATTCATTACGTTCAGGAATCATGGGAATAATGGAAAGCAACAACTATACCGCTAACAAGAAACGACCATATCAGAAACCGCAGCTGACCAATTTTGGTGACCTGCGATCGGTAACGGCTACCACCCAGCGGAGGACCAAACCTCGATGGCGGATCTCCTCCCAGGCATGGAAGTGAAGTACGCCGCCGCCAACTGGCGGCACATTTGATATCGACTCGGGATTCTATGACCAGGGTCAGAGTATGGAGCGCCGTGGCAGCGGAGGGAGCGGTCGCAGCGGCCGGTAATCGCGGTCACGCTCCTCGGCCAGAATTGGTAACGATTGAGTTATTTCTATAAAGCATTCGGCCTGACAATTAGAAGTGAGATAGATCTGCCGGCGCTGCCGCGCGGCAAGGTCTGTTCGCATCCTTCGCTCACCATTCACAGCGGAAGGTTTCCACGCCTCGCCAGTACAGCGAAAAAGAAATGGGCGCGCTCGCTAGAACGGACGGCAGCTGGCGTCCCGCAGTTTTCCGTGCTGCGCCTTGTTGATGATGGCGGCTTCACTATCCAGTTTGGCGAGCAAATCGAGTTCACCATCGACGGAAGCGGGCAGAATATCTGGACGACGGCATTAAACGGGGACGCGGCAGCCAGTGCCAGCACCTACCTTTACGGCTTGGTCCTGGGCCTGGCGCTCTATTTGCAGGGCAAAACCTGTCTTCATGCCAGCGCCGTTGCGATAGACGGCAGGGCGATTCTCTTTGTGGGGGACGCGGGCTACGGGAAATCTTCGCTGGCCGCCGCTTTCGCCGTGCAGGGGTTTCCCCTCATCTCAGACGATCTTGCCGTCCTGCTCCCCCAACATGGCACATTCTGGATACCGCCCGCGCTCCCGGCCATCCGTCTGCGTCCCGATTTCACCGCCCTGCTGTTTGGTGAAGAAGGGACGCTGCCGGAGGATGACGCACAGTGGGACAAACGCCGTTTTGAGATTGGCGAAACATCCAGCCTTTTCATCCAAGAACCCAAACAGCTCGCGGCCATTTACCTGCTGTCAAGAGCAAACTTGTCTGGCGCGGGCAATGCGATTGCGCAGTTGACACCGCGAGAGGCACTGCTCAATCTGTCACGCTTCGGCTACCTGCCAAACTTGATGGATAGTAAAATGCACCGCGCAGAGTTCGAAATGCTGGCTTCGCTGGTGCTGGCGATTCCGGTCCGGCAGCTGCCCAGGCTGGACGATGCAGCGGGCGTGCCCGATCTCTGCCGGAGAATCGTGACTTACCTTCGCAGCTCGCCTGATGCTACGTTCTGATTCAGCAGGAAGGCAGCCGGCGCCGGGCGACCGGCAGTTTTTCCGTACCAATGATCGGGGGATCCGCCTGTGAGCGGTATCGTGGCAGTGGTCAACGGCGATGGAGAAGCAGTTGATCCCACCCTCCTGCAGCGCCTGGTGGCGCACATGGCCTATCGCGGGCCGGACAGCCTCAGAACCCACATCGAAGGCGCAGTTGGATTGGGTCACGCGGCATTCCATACGACCGTTGATGCAGAACGGGAGGAGCAGCCTCTCACGTTTGATGGCGATGTCTGGCTCATCGCCTACGCGCGCATTGATGATCGCATCGAACTGATACGCAAACTGCACAACGCCGGGCGGCAGATTGAAAAAGATGCCACAGACGCCGATCTCATCCTTCACGCCTACTACGCCTGGGGAACGGGCTGCCCCGACTATCTGCTGGGTGATTTCGCGTTTATCATCTGGGACGGCCGAATGGAGCGCTTATTCTGCGCGCGCGATCAGTTCGGCGTCAGACCATTCTATTATGCGACCTCCGGCCAGACGCTGATCGCGGGCAATACGTTGAGTTCGCTGCGCCGCTATCCCGGACTGACCCAGGCAGCTGGATGATCTGGCGGTAAGCGATTTCTTACTGTTCGGCGATTACAGTGAACCGGAGATGACAGCATACTTGGCTGTGCGCCGGCTGCCCCCGGCGCATACGCTCACCTGGCAGTCAGGGACGTTGGCAATCACCCGTTACTGGTCGCTGCCCATTGAGCAGCCACTACGCTACCGCCGCGCCGAGGAATATGTCGCGCAGTTCAACGAGCTGTTCACTCAGGCTGTCGCCGACCGCCTGCGCACGGATCATATGGCCGTCACGATGAGCGGCGGTCTCGATTCAACCGCCGTCGCCGCTGTGGCCCATGACCAGCTCAAAAAACAATTTGATCCGGCAGCGCTGCACGCCTTTACGAACGTGTTTGATTCCTTGATTGATGATGATGAGGAAGCGTACGCCCGGCTCGTGGCTGCCCATCTAGATATTCCCCATCATGTGCGCAAGATCGATGATTACACATTGTTTGAACGCTGGGATCAACTGGATCTACGAAGCAGCGAACCGGCAATACCGCTGCTTGCAGCATGGACCTACGATGAAGACAAGGAGATAGCATCTCAAGCGCGCGTAACCCTGAGCGGCATGGGGGGCGATCCCCTGCTCCTTCCGGAACCAGGCTATCTCTACGCGCTGCTCGCACAGCGAAGATTTGATGATCTACGATTCGACCTGGGACAGAGCATTCAGAGAAGAAGAATTCGGCCGCTCTATTTGCGTACCTATTTGCGCCAACGCTATGCTGGACGATCCGCGCCGCCGACGGCCGTGCGACTTCCTCCCTGGCTCAACCCCGATCTGGTTGAAGCATATCAGCTGCCTGAACGTTGGCGCATTCATGAGGAAAGCACACCCGTTCCTCATCCGCGCCGCCCACAAGCAGTTTCCAACCTGGCGTCTCCCTTTTGGGCAAGCCTGCTGGAAAGCTATGACGCTGAAAACAGGACGCAGCCCCGCGAAACGCGCCATCCCTTTTTCGATCTTCGCTTAGTTCGCTTTGCACTGCGGCTGTCGCCGCTCCCCTGGTGTCTGGACAAGCATCTGCTGCGCTCAGCGATGCAGGATCGCCTGCCTCGGCAGGTCGTGCAGCGGCCGAAAACGCCGCTTTCCGCCAACCCGCAGCGGCCCATCGCTCCCCTCGTAGGTCCCGCGTCAATCGATAGGCTGTCCAGATCGGGGGATCTCGTCAAGCGCTACGGCGATCTGGGCCAGGCCGTGAGCCTATTCCTTGATCCTGATCAGGTGGATAGTCAGGATTATGGGGCAAGCCTGAGATTGATGGGACTGGCTAACTGGTTGGACGGAAATCAAAGGTGAGAACTGCAGCGTGCGCTGGCTGACCGCTGAGCGGCTGAACGGCTGGGTGGATTACGCCAGCAGTCCCAATTCGCGCGCTTTGACGACGGCTTGATTCCGATTCCTGACCCCGAGCTTGCCGTAGATGTTGCTGGCGTGCCACTTGACGGTGGCCAGGGAGAGGACGAGGCGGGAAGCGATCTGCTGGTTAGAGAGGCCGAGGGCGATCAAGGCCAGGATCTCCAGTTCGCGGTCGCTGAGCGGTTCGATGAGCGGTTGGGCGGCGTCCGGCTTTGCCGGCGGGCTGTCGGAGAAAGCGGCGGCGATAAGTTGGCTGAGATACGCCTGGGGAATACCAGCGGACGGCTCAACCTGGCGCAGCAGCGGCAGCAGGAGTGGCCCCCCATCCAGGATCGTGTGCAGGAAACGGCCGGGCGCGGCCAGGCGCAGGGCGGTCTGCAGATAGTGCAGCGCCTGCGCCTGCTCCGCCAACTGTTGTGCGGCAGCGGCGGCCAACGTCAGCGCCTGGATCTGTTCAGACAGCCAGTGCGCATTGGCGGCGGCTTCACAGATGCGCAGGGCCAGGCTGCGCGCCTGCGCGGGCCGATGGTCAGCCAGCAGAATCGGCACGGCCAGCAGATGATGCAAATCACGATGGCAGCTCAAGTGGGCGTCGATCGCGGGCCCTTCATCAGCCAGCCAGGCCAAGGCGTCCGCCAGCCGCCCGGCATCCAACCAGAGACGGACACGGCAGGCATCCAGCCGGGTTATCAAGAAGGGATCAGGGCGGCGATTTCTGGCCGCTTCTTCTCCGGCGCGGATGGCGGCCCAGGCGCCGTCCAGATCACCGGCCGAACGGAGGCGCGCCGCCAGCGTGGCGTGGGCGTCAACGACAACATCAGCCTGGCTCAGGCGCAGGCAGAGTATCTCGGCCTCACGGGCCGCTTCCAGCGCCGCCGCGCGATCGTTCCACTCATAGAGGAGATCGGAAATTCGCAGCATGGGGAAGCCGCCAACGGGCACAATACGGCCGTCTTCACGCGTCGCCCAGGCCAATGCCTCTTCAAAACTGGCCATCGCTTCCTGCAGCCGGCCCTGTTTCATCTGCTGCCAGCCGGCATAGGTGGCCGAGGGCACAGCCATCAGGTATTTGCGCTGGCTGCAGGCCGTATCCCGCCCGGCAGCGAAGGCGCGTTCCGCGGCCCGCGCATCCCCCTCAATCCAGTAGGCACCGCCGAGACTGACGCCCGCTTCCGTGCCCATCAGATCACCGGGCGGGAGCAGCTCCAGGGCCAGGTTGGCCTGTTCGATGATCGACGGCAGGTCCCCCGCGGACAGCGCATCCTGGCCGCGCAGCGATGCGATATAGCCGCGAATGCGCCTGGTCTCAACTTTCGAGGCGGGCATGGTGATTTCCAACGCGCGCTCAGCCTGGTCAAGGCAGGCGCCCAGGGCGAACTGGCGATCGCCAAGCCAGTGGCGTGTGTAGGCCATCAAGACGCAGAGCCACGGCCGTCTTTCCAGCATCGACTGCGGCAGCGTTTCCAGCCAGCGCGCCAGGGAGACCATCTCATGCCTCGAGACCAGGTCCATCCCCTCCCGCTCCAGGAGATCGGCGGCCAGGTCGAAATCCGGGGCGGCCAATGCATGATGAATCGCCTCTTCGACGAGCCCCTGCCCGGCGAACCAGGCGGCAGCCGCGCGATGCAGCCGTCCCTCCTGCGCGGCAGAGGTCTGCTCCAGGCGCGCGCGCAGCAGGCCGGCAAAGAGATGGTGGTAGCGATACCAGTGGCGCTGCTTATCTAGCGGGACGATGAACAGATTCGCCGTCTCCAGATGTTCCAGGAAACGCTGCGACGGCGAACCGCGGGCGGCAGATTGACTACTATCCGAAATAACCGGCCCATCGACGGCGAGCAGCTGGTCACACAGCGGGGCGCAGAACCGGTCCAGCACGGCCGTCTGCAGGAGGAAATGTTGGATCTCCGCCGGCTGCTGGTTGAGCACTTCCTCGAGCAGGTAGTCGAGCACGTAGCGATTGCTGCCCGAAAAGGCGGTAATCAGCTGCGACATGTCGCTTTCGTTGGCCAGGGAGAGCGCCGCCAGCTGCAGGCCGGCCACCCACCCTTCGGCGCGTGAATCGAGCATATCGATGTCGCTCGCCGACATTTCCAGGCCCATTACACCGTTGCAGAATTCGGCCGTTTCAGCAATAGTGAAGCGCAGGTCGCGACCACGTATCTCGTTTATTTCACCGGAGGCGCGCAGCCGGGCCAGCGGCCAGGGCGGGTCCTCGCGGGTGCTGATGATCAGATGGAAAGGGGCGGGTCCGTTCTCAATCAGGAAGCGGACGGCCGCGTGCAGCGTCTCCTGCTCGATGAGATGATAGTCGTCGAGGACGATGGCCAGCGGCGTCCCCTTCTCGGTGATTTCGTTGAGCAGTCCGGTCAGCAGCACGTTCATTTGCAGCGGCTGTGCGATTTCCAGGGCGGCCAGGATCTCCGTACCCAGGTGGCTGTCAATAGTTTGCAGCGCCGCGGTCAGGTAGGCCAGAAAGCGGAAAGGATCATTGTCGGCCGTATCCAGCGACAACCAGGCGACAGGCTGCTCGCTGCGCATGGCCCAATCGGCGATCAGGGTGCTCTTGCCGAAGCCGGCCGGTGCGGAGACAAGGGTCATCTTTGACTGCAGGCCGCGCTCAACACGGTCGATTAGAGCGGGGCGCGCCACCAGGGCACGGCGGGGCTGTGGGACGTAGAGTTTAGTGGCCAGCAGCACCTGGCCCTGCCCGATGATGAGCGGGGCTTCAGGCGGCGCGATCTTCGCAGGCATGGGTTGATCCGTGGGCGAACACTAGTGATGGCTCATCCCTGTATAGTATGGCATGAGGACTGGTCACTAGTCAACAGAAAACAGGTAACAGAAAACAGGGATCAGCAGATCAGGGAGAACTGAAAGCTGGGCGCTGGGAACGGGTGATTCATAGCTGTTCTTGATAGTGAATTAACTCATTGATAAGGCCTGCTTATGATCGCCTATAGGCAAATTCTATCAACAAGTGACAGACGTCACTTGACCGGGCGGCTTATTTGCTTACCATGTAATTATTGGGAAGTCTTGCCAATTGCTGCCCGCCGGGGTACCAGGGAGTTTGTATTGCGATCTCGCGTTAGGTATGTTATAGGGACTGCGCCAGGGAAGCTGTTCTGCACAGGATCTGCAGCGCTGATTTGGCGACGGCCGTTATCCGAAACAGGCAGCATCCTGGCCCTACCCGTATCTCTTTCGCCGCTCATGCGTCTGTATAAGTGCAGGGGAAAGTATGGCGAAAGATAACGATAAGCGGCTTGCCCTGGCGAAATCATATGACCGTCAGACAATAGCCGGCATCTACGACGAATACCAGCCACCCATCTACCGTTACATTTCCCGGCAGGTAGAGGACATGGACACAGCACGCGACCTCACATCAGACGTCTTCAACCGCTTTCTCAGCGCGTTGG
The DNA here is from genome assembly GCA_963767495.1 of uncultured Chloroflexia bacterium. GTDB lineage: Bacteria > Chloroflexota > Anaerolineae > Promineifilales > Promineifilaceae > JAACFF01. The sequence goes on along the minus strand of CAVYDY010000001.1, from coordinate 2,478,509 downwards.
AGAGCGGCCAGGGACCGGACAAAAGTATCAGCGCCTGGCTTTATCGCGCGGCTCATAATATCGTCGTCGATCATTATCGTCGCCGGCAGTTCCGCGGGCATCTGCCCTTACCAGAACAGATGGCAGATGCGGACGCCGATCCCGCCCAGGAAGCGGAAAGCGCGATGGCTGCGGCTGCGGTGCGCGAGGCCATTAAGACCTTGACGCCCGACCAGCAGCAGGTAATCACGCTCAAGTTCCTGGCCGGCTTAAGCAACGCGGAAGTCGCCGAAATCACAGGCAAGCCGCTCGGTGCGGTGAAATCCTTGCAGCACCGTGGGTTGGCTTCCTTACAGCGCCAGCTGATCCCCGCGAAGGAGAAAGCGTAGTGACGAGTAATGAGCAGAGTGAAGCGCTCGACAAGGCATTGACCAGGCTGCAGCAGCAGGGCGCTCAGGCAGACGTTTCGTTTGACCTGCCCGCTGATACAGACCCCATCGACTTGATGGTGGCCACAGCAGCGATGGTGCAGAGCTTGCCGGCCGCGCCGCTGCCGGACGATGCCCAGCGTTCCGCTGATCGGAATGCGTTCCTGGCCCGTGTCGACCAGCTGCCACCCGCTCATGACCTTGAAGCAGCACAAAATGGCCATCATCCATGGCTTCCACTGCGTCTTTCACAACCTCTATTTCAGCGGCGAGCAAAGGAGTCACGACCCATGTTAGCATTACTATTCAAAGCAGCCCTTGTTATTACGATTCTATTGTCTTCTATAGGGGGTGGAACGGCCGTTTTGTCGGCGGCCACCCTGCCCGGCTCCCCGGTCTACCCGGTGAAACTCATGTTGGAAGAGGCGCGTCTTTCCATGACGAACAACCCGGTTAACCAGACAGCGCTCCACCTGGCATTCGCCCAGGAGCGGGCGGAAGAGATGGCCGATATGGCGGCGCTCAACCGCATCGCCACGCGGGCGCAGTTGGAGAACTACCAAACAAATTGGCGGGCGGCACTGCAGCGAGCCGGCAGCCTGCCCGATGACGCGCTGGACGAAATGATGGTCAAAGCGCAGATCATGGCGGGTGAACAGGATGAGCTGCTGGTACAGGCGCAGGTCAAGGCCGGCATCCAGGTCAGGACAAGGCTGCAGGAGGCGGTCTCCAGCCTCGATCTGGTACAGACGGCCGTTGATGTAGCCCTGGAAGATCAGCTTATTTTCCGCACCGGCATACAAGAAGTACCTGAAGATTGGCCCGGCAAAGGCGCCGGTCCCGGTTTCGGCCCGCCGGCATGTGAAGAGGATTGCGACGACGGCGGCGCTTTCTCGCCCGGACCTGGCTATGGCCCTGGCGATGGTTCAGGCGCCGGTCCCGGCGGCTGTGACGGCGACTGCGAAGGGGATGGTCCCTACGGTCCTGGCGGCCCCAATGGGGATGGTGAAGGGGATGGCCCCCACGGCCCCAGCGGTCCCAATGGGGATGGCGAAGGGGACGGCCCCCACGGCCCCAGCGGTCCCAATGGGGATGGTGAAGGGGACGGCCCCCACGGCCCCAGCGGTCCCAATGGGGATGGCGAAGGGGACGGCCCCCACGGCCCCAGCGGTCCTAATGGGGATGGCGAAGGGGACGGTCCGAACGGCCCCGGCGGTCCCAATGGGGACGGTGAAGGAGACGGTCCGAACGGCCCCGGCGGTCCCAATGGGGACGGTGAAGGGGATGGACCGAACGGCCCCGGCGGTCCCAATGGGGATGGCGAAGGAGACGGCCCGAACGGCCCTGGCGGCCCCAACGGGGACGGCGAATGCAACGGCGACTGTGACGGTGATGGTCCCGGTAGTGGGGACGGCAGCGGCGGCAGTGATGACGGCGGTGGTAGTGGCAGTTCCGGCGGTAATGGCGGTGGTGATAACGCCGGTGGTAATGGTGGATCCGGCGGCAGTGATGACGACGGTGGCAGCGGTAATACCGGCGGCAATGGCGGCGGTGATAACGCCGGTGGTAATGGTGGATCCGGCGGCAGCGGCGGCAGTGATGACGGCGGTGGTAATGGTGATTCCGGCGGCAGCGGCAGCAATGACAATGCCGGCAACAATGGCGGATCCGGCGGAAACGGAGACGGTGGTGCGGGCGGTGACGGCGCGGGGGGTGGCAATGATCCCAGCGGCGGCGGCAATGGACCCGGCACCGGCGGCGATGACAGCGGCGGCAGCAACGACAACAGCGGCGGCGATGACAGCGGCGGCGATGACAACAGCGGCGGTACCGGAGGCGGCGACAACGGCGGCTCCGGTGGAAATGGTGGTTCCGGTGGCAACGGCGGCGGGGGTGGTGGCGGAAATGGCTAAGACCCCCTCCTAAGGATATTGCCCTCCTCTCAAGATGCCTGGCATTCTCAACGTTACCCTGATCTATGCTCCCAAAATGCCAGGCATCCCAATCTCTTCCAAATATCAACTAAATCACATATCAATCCTAGGGCAGCCGCCTTCCCACGCCGCCACGCGCCGCATGTGGGATGCAGCGGCGTCTCCCTGCGGCACCTGCAGTCCGTGGCTGCGAACCAGGCAGGCATCTCAGGGAGACGCCGCGGACAGGCAGGCCGGGCGGTTGGACAACAGCGAGCGCGCCAGGATCACTTTGCGGGAAGCCAGGGCTGCGGCTGCGGACGGCATAAGCATCGTCTGGCCCACGGCGCGTAGAAACTCCGGGGGACTGCCCCTGCAAGATGTGTCGTCAGAATGGGCCAACGAAAAAGGGGTGAGAAGCAGCCGGTTCGCTCACCAACTGTCTCTCATCCCCCGGGGATAGGGCGAGGGAGTGACTGCCGCGGCGGCGGTCACTCCCTCAGGGCCAGCGCTTAGTTGCCTGTTTGCTTATTGGGGTTGATGAGACGCGGGAACCAGGCGAATTCCGCTTGCGGTACCGGTTCAGCCATGGTCGACCGGGTCACGCTCAACCCAGTCACACCGCCCAATGATTCAGGCCAGAAGATGAGCCTGCGGAACCAGAGGTCATTTTCATGGCTTTCTTCGACTTCCCACGGGTACCATCGTGTAGGAACTTCGTTGGGGTCCTCTACCGGCATCAGCTGGTGGAAGATAGCGTACGCCTTGGATCCGTCAGCGGTGGCTTTGAGCTGGCATTCGCCCTGCTCCTCTTCACCCCAGGCCAGGCGCTGATAACGCCACTCATAGTGCGTTGCCGGATCAAGCGGATCGTAATTCGGGCTGCTCTCGCTGACCGGCCAGGGCACCTTGAGATAGTTATCGCCAAAGTCCACGGAACGCGTGTAGTACAGATCCAGCGGCGCGGCCTCACCTCCCGTGTCGTTGGTGCCGGTCTTCTTCTGATTGTCTCCGGTACCCCAGGCGACAAAGAAGATATTGTTTACATAGGTATCCTCTTCATACCTGCAGACTCCCCCGGGACAGAGGTTGGGCTGGGAAGCAACGGTACCATCGACCGGGTATGTAGGCGGTGTAGCGCCCACACGCGGATCGGAAGAGGTTTCCTTATTGTTCTTGATCTCGGAAATATTGCGCGCCGGTTCGAAACTGCCCGGTGCGTAGTAAGGCGGGGCAGGCTCGGAGGGTACACAATTTCCGTCCGCATCTACGCTCAAGCAGGGCGTACATTCGGGATCAATCCCTTCCGGCGGCGGGTTGCCGGTCCCATCTGGATCTTCCGACGTCGGATCGGCGCGCCATTCAGCGCAGACGTAGACGCCATCGCCTTCCGGATTCGTCTCCCAGGTCAGCCCACCGTCGAACGACCGGCGAACGTAGAAGTTATAGCGGTCGTTGCCGTTGCGCGCGGCAGCCCAGTTTGGCGTGTAGGCGAAGGCCGTCACCAGGAAGTTACCGCGCACGAAACCACGGTGGCTGCGCGAATTAGAGTACATCGCTGGACAGACGTCGCCGCCCAGCACATCGCAGGGCGTCCCGTCAACCGGGTCTACGTAGCCATAGGATTCATCGCCAAGGTTGTACTTGTTTTGCGTCCACAGCAGAACCTTGTTGGTGCCGTAGCGATCATCAGTCGGATCCTCTGGCGTATCGTCATCGGGGCCGGCGTCAACGGCCAAGGTGACATCGGCGCTGGTCAGATTGATATGATCGCGCCGCGGGTACCCCTGATAGCCGGAATCAGCCGAGGTCAGGTAACCGCCGCAGAGGCGATCTCCTGAAGCCTCACCCCAGACGTTGCAGTTGTAGCCGGTCACGCCATCGTTGGGACACGCCTGCACCGTGAAAGTTTCATCCAGATACTGCTGGCACTCGAAGTTCTCAAAAGCGAAGGGGTTATCGACCTTCGGCTTGAAGCCGGAGGGCACGATGATGCGGCGGATGAAGACATCGGCCGGTCGCCCCTGTCCTTCCTGTCCCTGCTTGTAGATAATCGCCGCGGCCAATCCTGAGCTTTTCACCTTGGGATAGGATTGGGCGATGAAACGTGTGCGCCGCGCAATCTCGGTGCGGTACTGCAGGAATTTCGTGTCATCGGGAATCCACTCATCCGGCGTATCAGGATTGTTATCGGTATCAACGAGATAGTCGAAATAGAGCGGAACGGGCTGTCCCGGTTCACAGCTGCATGTCGGATTATCCTCGTTGGTCTCAATGATGTCCGGCGTCTTGGGATCGTCGCAGTAGGTCGGGTAGAGCCCACCGCAAAGGGCGGGCAAGTTGACGATATGGCCGGCGGAGACGAGGTCAGGCTTGGAGAAGTCGAAGGAATGGTAGATGACATTCTTTCCCAGGTCCTGCTTGACCGGCTTTTCCTGTCCCGATTCATCACTGTTATCGCCGATGATCTCGTCGACTGGGTTATCCGTGTGCTCAGACGCTGCCAACGAATGGCCCAGACCTTTCGACTCCTCATAGCCCAGCAAAACCCAGGCGCTCTTGAAATCGTCTGACGGGTTTGATGGCGTGCCGTTGTCATTCGTGTATGGCTGCAGCTGGATATTGGGGCGCGAGGCGCTAACATCACCGTCGAGGAGACGGCCGTCATCAGAGACGCAGACCAACTTGGATGCGCCAGCAACATTGGCGAAACCAAACCAGCGCTCCTGATTCACGCCCGGCAGCACGTCCATGTAATTGTCGCTGGTCGAATCCGGCGCGCTCAAGTTGGCGGCGCTGAGCGTCTGCGAATCACAGAGATCCAGTGTACCGCCCCTGTCCACGTAGTATTGGTAGTCAGGCTCGCCGTCACCGCCAGGCATGTAGGTCCTGGCGTCGTTGTCATACTCGTCAATCGTCTGCGCCAAATAGGCATACCGCTTGGTACCGGTCAGATTGCCGTGAAGCCCTTCGAGCCCTGCGCAGTTGGGATCGTCATGATGATTGTCATGGTCGCAGCAGTCAGCCACGGGCGACGGCCCGTCGCAGAAGAGGTTGGCGATCACATCGGGATCGAGCGGCACGTAGGTGCCGTCTTGAATCTCAGGGAAGCAAACCGGCTCCGTGCCGCCGGGCGGCGTCACGCATGTACTGCTGGCCTGCACCTTCAGCGTGTCGGTATTGGCCATATCATTGTCGGACACGCGCACCGGCAGCGAGAAGGGCACCAATGCTTTGGGACGGCCGAATCCCGGCCGCTCATCATACTGCGCCTCACCGTTGGGATCGTCGCCGGGCCCGCTGGAGACAAAGTTCTCGTCGACCCTGGCGAAATCCTCGCTGCTGATATAGCTGTACCAGATGTCCGTCTTGTGGTTGGAGATAGCGCCAGACCACCCTTCACCGGGACCCTTTCCTTTGCCGGGTCGTAGGCCGGTCGGGTCTTCCTGCCAGGCGATGGCGAAACCAGCGCCGCGTGCGGAGCCGACCGCGGGAATGTAGGCATCCCGCCGCCCGGAAGTCAGCCGTTCAGGCTTGTACCAGACGATGTCCCCCTGATGCACTTCATCGATGACCTCGTCATCGGACGGGTCAGGCGTTCCCTTGTCGTCGATGATCGAAATCGAATCGAATGTGCCGTCAGCAAGCTCCTTCTCCGTGACGATCACGCCGCGCGCCGCCCAGAGGCAGGAGTAAGGAATTTCGCCAATGCCGAGTTCGGCTACGTCGTCAACTTCGTCATAGTTGACGGACTGCTGGCTGCCGCGCACACCCCAGATATCGGTGATGAAGTAGTCGTCATCATAGGGGTAGTCCGGTTCGCATACCTCGGTGCCTTTGTCCGGATTGCCGCTGCAAACCTCCTGGCAGCCGCCATTTTCTGGCGTCTCAACAAAATCTGTCGTTGCCGGGTCATCACAGGTTGTGATCGCGTAGCGGGGATTGCCGCTGCGGCAGAATTTGCTTTCCCAGACATTGAGGATGTAGTTATCGTCGATCTTCAGGTAGGGCGAACCGTTGGTGCCGGGGAAAGGTTCGTCCGTTTCCAGATCGAAGGAAGAGAGATCCGCCATGCGCGACACATTGGTACGCTTCCAGGTTGTCCCGTCATCGCGGGAAATCGCGGTGAAGATATCAGTGGAGAAACGGCCGTCCTCGAATTCCTCATTGACCTGGGGATCATAAATGTCGATCACCTCACGATAAGTTACCACGAGCGGCTTGGCCACCTCGCGGCACTCGATCAAGGCAACTTCGCAGACTTCGCCCGTTTCAGACGGATACCTGGGATCACATTCAGCTTTGGTCTTATCACCATCCAAACGCCATTCCTCATAGGGCACCCCCTTGATATCGGTGTCCGGATCATAAATGCCATCATTGTTGGCATCAACACAGAGCGATTCGTCCCCATTGGAACGCAGGCCGGGCAGATAGACCGGCATCACTTCCAACTTCTGCTTGTCCTCAGCAAACTCCTCCGTCTTGGAGATATTCTTGCGGAAGATATTACTCTGGTTAAGCCCCGCTTCCAGATTACCTTTGGCTTCATCGACGGTCAGATCCAGCGCCAGTTCCGTCCCCAGCAAGCCGTTGCACTGCGCGCGCACGCCGTCAATGATCCCCGATACCTGGTTGTCGTTTGAGAAATCTATGGTCTGCCCACCAACCACGCTCTCCAGGCAGCTGGCGATTTCGGGAATGATTGTGATCTTGCCGTCAGGCTTAAGAGCGCCGCCATCGGCATCTAGGCTTTGCAGCAGCCAGGCGACGTTTTTCACCTCACGATCGTCGATGTCCCCACCCGGGAACAGATCCAGCGGAGATACTTTCTTGCCTGCGGAGGCCGTTCCTATGACCACCTGACCCACCGCAAATTCAATCTCCTCTCCTGGGAAGAAGAGGAAACCCCCATCCCCCTCAACCGCGGATGTGATGCCCCTCTGAGTCGGGCCATGGTAGCCAAGTCCAATGACCGGCGAATCGATAAATTGACCGCGCATCGGATGGGCCAGCAAATAGTCAAACGTCCAGCCCCATGTCCTACGACCCAATGAGTTTGGCCCGTAGGCCCAGGCATCTTCCTTGCCGCTTCTCCTGCCACGCTTACCAGATTTCAAGAGATCGGCGTGGACGACGATGGTCGGGGTACGATACTGATCGTAGTTCGATCCCCAACTGAAACCAAGGTCATCTTTGAGATCAAGGGTCAACGTATCCTTGGTAACAGGTCTCTTGAACGTCTCTGTGTATGGAAAGTGGCCCCAGACCGGATTGCCGGCCTTGTTTACCGGCAGCGGCCTGATTTCCGGATATCCAACATAGATCTGAGTGCCCTGAATTTGCCAGCCGTCCTTGGATTCAACCTGGATTATCAGCTTCTTGGGTGAATTCCAGACACTAACAGTTCCGGCATCGACCGTCTTATTAACGATCAATGGCGTCGTATGCAGCCCGGGTCCGCCCGGGCCGGCATTGCTTTCGCCCTGCGCATTGGCGATCAACACCACCGCACTGAGCAGCAATAGAACGGTTACCAGCGTGATTTTGCGATTCATGTTTGCCCCCTTTGCTCCTTCGAGCAGAAAATCGCAGCCTACAGACTCTTGTACGGAAACAGCGCCCGCAGCGTGCGGAAACCGCGGACAGCGGGCAGCTAAAGAAACCCTGATCTTACGTTTTCAATGTCACTGCTGTTTGGAACGGGATGATCTATGCTCAACGAAACCTCAATCATAAATGCGTCCTCCTTCTCGATGATGCGGGCAGTTCCACACGCTGTGACCGCCGACGAGGCGGTTTGCCGCCCTCATCTCCAAGCCACTGCCGATCGCGGGAGGCGATCAACTGCTGAAGCGATCCCATGGACAGGGAGTACCGCATACTGCTGTCCACAATCAGGACTTGATTACGGTCAAGATCCAGCCCAATGAGACGAATGCCGTCGCGCAGCTCAATCTGCGATACGAGCGCATCCAGACCGGGAGATCCCAGCAAGTAGATGATGACATTGGGGTTGAAGTCGCGGATAAGACGATGCGTGTTTGCGTCATAGGCCTGGATGCGCTGTACATTGTCAAGTGGATTGAGATCCAGGCCGACGGCAATTCCCTCCACCAGAACGGATTCACCAATGATTGAAACCCGCAGCCCTGCCCCCATCGCCATCTCCCCCGGTCTGTCCGTGTATAGGTACAGCATAACCGGCGGCAGCGATGAATCTCAATCGCTCCACTGGGGATCCAGGCATGAAAAAAGAACGATCCGAAGATCGTTCTTCAAGGGCAAAGAATTAGTCCGTCCGCCGGAGGAACTAGTTCCTCTCTGCGCTGCAGGTACTATTTCACGCCGGGGGTGATTATGCCCTGCCTGAGCGCGTACTGCGCCGCTTCGTAGCGATGGCAGAAATGCAGCTTGGCCAAGATATTGCGCATATGGCTCTTAACCGTGTGAATGCTGACGACGAGTTCCGCCGCTATCTCTTTGTCAGCATAGCCCTGTGCCACTAGGGCCAGTACATCCTGCTCACGCGGCGTGAGTGCGGGGATTTCCTCCTGCGGAAGCCGCGGCTCCAGTTGGCTCAGACGCCGGAATTCTTCAAGCATACGGCCGCCCAGCGGCGGCGTGATCGCCGCCTCGCCGCGAGCGGCGGCGCGCAGCATGGCCAGCAAGTCGCGCGAGCGGATCGTTTTCAGCAAATATCCCTGGGCGCCGCTCTTGATCGCCTCATAGAGGTTTTCATCTTCGTCGCGCACGGTCAGCATCACGATGATCACGTGCGGTTGTTCCTCTTTTATCTGCCGCGTCGCTTCCACGCCATCCATGCGCGGCATGCTGACATCCATTATGATCAGGTCCGGCTTTAAGAGGCGCGCTTTGACCACAGCCTCCAGACCATCGGCCGCCTCACCGGCAACGACAAAGTCCGGTTGCGCGCTGAGTATGCCGGCGAGCCCTTCACGAAACAGCTGGTGATCATCAGCAAGTAGTACGTTCAATCTGGTCATACTGTTTTCTCCCCAAATCCGTTGAAGCCGGCGTAGGATTTCTCGCCGGCATCCATACCCGCTTGCGGCCCAGCGCCGTGCGGATTCTCCTGCGGGGCCGGCCAGGTCAGCAGCACGCAGGTCCCCCTGTCAGGAAGTGATTCAATCTCAATGGTACCGCCTATGCGTTGGGCCCGCGCGCGCATGATGCTCAAACCGAAATGATTGCCTGGCTGCCCGGATGCGGCAGCGATTTCAAAGCCACGGCCGTCATCGGCGATTGAGACAGCGCAGCAGTCATCACGCCGCTGCAGGCGCACCGTCAAATGCGCCGCCTGCGCGTGGCGTGCAGCATTGAGCAGCGCCTCCTGGACAATCGGCACGATCTGGTCGAGCTGCTCCGGCGGCAGGATAAGCGGCTCGTTCAGCCCGTTGTCGAAACGAATGGGCGGCATCTGTCCATTGAGGTCATTGTGCAGAAGCGCGTCCAGGGCTTCTTGCAGAGAACACCGGGGCCGGGGATTCCTGGCCAGCGAGGCGATAGAACGGCGCAGGTCGACGCCGGCGAGGCCAATGATGTCCTGGATTTCCGCCAGCTCCAGCAGGGCCGGCGCCATCTTGCCATCCTCAAGCAGCTGGGCAGCCTGGTCGTTGCGCAGCGCCAGCATGCTGATTGTCTGCGCGAGCCCATCGTGCATTTCGGCCGCGATACGCTGCCGCTCCTGCAGGGCCGCCGCCCATTCCAACTGCTTGTGCAAATAGGCATTTTCCCAGGCGACGCCGGCGCGGTTGGTGAAATTCAGCAGGAGGCGTATTTCGGCCGCCTGCCACTGGCGCGTGTCAGTTGATTCGACCAGAAACAGCACGCCCTGGATATCCCCGGTACCGCGTACGGGAACGCCCAGAACCGCCCGCATAGGATAGCGCTGCCACAGGTCGGGCGGGAAACGGGCATCGGAGCGAACATCTTCAACGACCAGGGGGTCGCCGCCGGCGAGAAGCCGCCGCATGTTTGCACTCTCCGTCACAGACAATCGCATGCCGTCTACTCCGCCGGCGACCAGCCCATAACTGGCCACGCCAACAGCCGTCTGTCCCTCTTCGTCGAGACGGAAGAGCCCCGCGGCAGAACAGTCGAGCAATGCGGCTGCCTGCTCGACAATCAGGCAGCAGATCTCGGCCGGTTCCAACGTCGCATTTAGCTGCAGGCTGATCTCATGCAGCCGCGACATGCCCTGCGCCCACCCTTCCGCTTCCTGGTAAAGACGCCCATTTTCAACAGCAACGCCAATCTGCTGGCCGACAGCGGTCAGGATGGCCAGCTGTTGTTCGGAGATATTGGCGATGGCGGCAGCAGACATGGTCAGCGCGCCTAGAGCTTCGCCATGGGCGACAAGCGGCGCGCTTAGCAGCAGGCAAGAAGCGCTGTCGTACGCGGCGGCACTGCGCCCGCGCGCCAAATCGTCACCAGTTACGATGACGGGCTCGCCTGCCCGGAGCGCGCGCCACGCCGCCTGGAGGCAGGCCCCGTCCGAAGGCGCTCCCTGAACAGCGGCGCAGTTTGCCCGGGCGCGGCAGCAGATGTGCGGGGTCAGGTTCCCGGCGGCATCCAGCAGCATGATGCAGCCGCCGTCCATTTGCAGAAGATCAATGGTCTGTTCCAGGGCGGCGTGCAAGACTTCATCTAGATTGAGTGATTTGCTGATTGTGGCGGCGATCTGGTTTTGCGCGGAGAGCTGGGCATTGCGCTGCGCGATGTATGCCTCGGCGCGCGTACGCTCGGCAATTTCCCGCTGCAGCTGCCGATTGGTTGTTGACAATTCAGATGTTCGCTGCCCGACAAGTTGTTCCAGGTGGCCGCGATAGGCAGCCAACGACTGCTCCGCCTGCTTTTTGGCACTGCTCTGCTCGTGAAAATAGACAAAGCCGAAGATGGGCACCGCCCAGATGTGCAGGTTGTTGGCGATTGGGCAGAGCGCTTGACCATAGGCACGCGAGGTGAATGTATTGATCAGCGTCAGGATCACGCTGACGAGGAGAAAGGAAAGGGCGACGATGACCAGATTGCGCACCGGTCCTTTATGCCTGAGCAGAATGAAGATGGCCGCGGCGACGAAGATCGCCTTGGTTATGTGCATGAACCAGCCGCCGGCCGTATTGTGAAAATTCAGGGAAGGATCGGCCGTATGCTGCGCCGGCCAATAGAGAAGTGAAATAACGATCCCGACGACAACAGCGCCAATTCCCAACAGCAGAAAACGGCGCGGCAGGACGGCGTCATCAAGAATATAGCGTATGAACGCGGCGGAAATCACCAGCACCGCCGAAACGGCGAGCGCATGCTCAAGCGGCTCGATATAGCTGCCGTGCGCCACTGATGCGGGTCCGACATAGAGGCGTTCGAACGTATGCAGAAACATGAAGAATTCACGGGCAAAGGCGAGCGCGAAGCCGAACAGCAGCAGGCGTTCGCGCGGCAGTTTCTCTTCGCGCTGCCGTGACCAGGCAACGACAAAGAGCACAGCCCAGAAGAGTGCCGGCAGCGCAAATCGTACGAGGTTGTTCTCCGCGGGCCCGGGTCCGCCTCCGACCTGAGTTAGAAACTGCACGAGCAGATCAAACATCACTTTCCCTTCCCGTAACCGGCTCGGGATCAGGTGCGAGTACAGTTGACACGATCAGCTCCGCACTCGGCAGCTCAGATCCGCTAAGCTGGCCAGTCACAAATGCTTTCTAGTGCCAGGTCAATGCATGGTGTTGTGGTAGCGGGCACACATTCGAAAGAGTACGCCGAGGCGTGCGGCCGGCATGCCGCATCCCCCATACCTACAGCGTAAGCACATTGCGGCTTAAGTCAAGTAAGGAAGATCATGACTCGTATTCGATTTATTTATGGGGATTATAAGTAAGACTTATGGCTGGCCCGGCGGGATGCGTTGGGGGCAGGAAATGGGCTCAAGGATCACGACGTCGACATGAGGGTAGCGGGGAGAGCGGCGGACAGAAAAAAGGGACTCTGTCCGCCAGCTTGCTTGCTTTTACTCGTCGCCGGGTTCGAACTCGAGGGCGGCGGAATTAATGCAGAATCGAAGGCCGGTTGGCTGGGGGCCATCTTCAAAGACGTGACCGAGATGGGCGCCGCAGCGCTCGCAGTGCGCTTCCACACGTACCATGCCATGACTGCGATCAGTCTCGGTGCCCACGGGTGAATCTTCGACCGGCTGGTAGAAGGAAGGCCAGCCGGAGCCGGAATCATACTTGGCGTCAGAGCTGAACAGCTCAGCGCCGCAGCCGGCACAGAGAAAGATGCCGTTTTCCTTGAAGCTATTGTATTGACCGCTGAACGGCCGTTCGGTGCCTTTGCGCCGCATGACCTGGTACTGCTCTTCACTCAACAGTTCGCGCCATTCGGCGTCGCTTCTTTCGATCTTGTCCATCTGAGAACTCCTATTGCTAGCATTTCAGCCGGCCAGCTCTTCAGCCGGCCGCTTATGCGGTTCATCTTAGGACAAAGCGGGATGTGGGACAATTCCTTTAGCGCGCGCTTAATTGTCGTTCTAGGCGGCAGCGAGATCAGGCCGGCAGATGTGAGCGGCAAACGAGGAGCAGGAGGTAAATCCACAGCCAGCCTTGCCCGACCTGGCGGCCCTGGCTATACGCCGCTTTCTTCAGCAACAGCGACGGCGAAAATCAAGGCGCCTTTGTCGTTGGTGATGCGCGTCCGGTGGCCGACGCCGGTGGTGTCATCAACAACCAGAAGACTGCCGGCAGGGAAGCAGCGAACGTCACCATCGCTGGCGGTTATCTCATATTCGCCTTCAACTGTACAGAGGATCTGGCGCTGTGGCGCGGAATGCGGTATGCCGCCATCCCAGTCCGACGGCGCGCCTATCCAGAATGTGCCCGACGCGGGTTGGAAGGGGGCGATATTGACGGGCGGCGCAGGCGGGGAGAATTCTTGTTCGGTAAGCGGTACTTCCAGGTCTTCAAAATGGGTCTCCCCATGGCTATCGGCATACAGACGAACAAAGCGAGCGAATCGCATAACTGCCTCCAGGTGAACTTATCACGGCTGCGAATATTACCGGCAAGCTGCCAGCGACCTGCTCATTATACATCAGTGGCGGAAAATCAATGAATCGAAGCGAGGCAAATGTGAGACGCTTCATGTTCGGCCGTTTGCTCAGAAAGTCAGCTTTTCCCACGGGCCGGGGGCGGGTAAAATGGTTGATTGGGCCTGGCCCATGAACAGGCTGCCGCTCTTGATCAGGCGATCGATTTCAGCGACAAGCGCGGCGGAGAGCAGCCGGTCGTCATGGACGGGCAGGCGGCCGTCCGGCGTGTAGACGCGCGCCGCCGGCGGCACATACCAGCGCAGATCCCGCTCTAGGGAGCCACCGGGCGGCAGATCGTAGACGCAGTGAGCCGCCTGCTGCCAGAACCACCAGCCGTCGCTGCCAATTTCGTCGCCATCATCGCCCCAATACTTGAAGCGCCCCGTTTCCACCAGTGAGATGAAGGCGGCGCCCAGAGCGGCTTTGGAGAGGCGCGTGAATTTGAAGGGGGTGACGGCGGCGCGGCCCAGGCGGGCGGCCAGCCAATCAACGAGACCTTCGCCGACCCCGGTTGCATCTCCGGCCAGGTGAACAACGTCCCAGGCGGACATGTAGGCCAGCAGGCGTCCGGCGAGTGAGCCGTGCCCGGCGTCTGTTTCGAAAAAGCGCGCGCCCTGCTCAACGAATACATCGACGGCGTGAAAGATGGGTTCGGCGCTGCCGGCGATCTGGATGATCTGGACGATGGTGCAGACGGTGTAGTCGCGTGCCGGATTATCCAGCTGGGCCAGGGCACTGGTCGCCGCCTCATCCTGGCCGCCGACATCGAGCAGGGCGACGTAGGGTCCGGCGCCGCCGGGAGAACGCATACGGCCGTGTTCACCGCGCATGAGGGCCAGCCGCCGCGGCGGAAAGAGGCCGCCGCCGCCGTCGAGCGGTTCGAGGTAGTATTCGCTGGCGATGATCGGATGGTAGCGGCCGTGCCGGGCGACCTGCGCTTCCAGGAAACGGCCGTACTGCGGGTTGGCGGCCGTGATCAGGTCAGGGCCGGCCCAATAGACGCGCTGCAGGCTGTCGGCGGCTTCCAGGCGCTGCAGCTCTTCCTTCTTCAGCCACAGCGCATCGTGGCGCGAGCGCACGGTGCCCAGGTAGAGGGCGGTCGCGTTTCGCGCCGCGCGCATTGGTGTGAAGACGGCCTGCACGTGCAGGGGGTCCTGGTCCTGCAGCTCATCGATGACCAGCAGGCGATCGGCCGTTTCGCCGCGCGCCGCCGCCTGGGGATTACTGGAGATAAAGACGACTGCGGCACGGTCGAGCAGGACGCGTGATGGCCGTGCCGCTTTGCGCCACTCATGCCGGTTCCAGGGATTGTTCAGCCGCTCCTGCAGCCGGCGCTGCCCGCGGCCGAGACCATCGCCGACGGCGGCGAATACCATATTGCCGCCCTGCCGCCGGTAGATGTTCAACAGGTAAACGAGAAGGTGAGCGACGGCCTCGTTCTTGCCGCTCTGCCGGCTGAACACGAAGAGAAATTCCGCGCCGCGCTGCCGGTTGACGCTGTCCAGAACGGCCGTCAACGGTTCACTCTGGTACGCGTACAGGGGCATGCCCAGCACCAGCCGTGAGAAACGGCCGATACTGCTGAGGATGTAGGGGGCGTACGGTTTGGCGCGCATATTGGCTGGCGGTATCCAGTGAGCCTGGCTCACTGAACGGTGAGGCCGGCTCGCTTTTCTGCCAGTTTAGATGAGGTTGAACCGCCGCGTCAATGGCGGCGGGGAAGCAGTGGGGATCAGCAGTTGTTGATGGCGAAACGTTCGATGGCTTCGGCGACGCCGGCTTGATCGTTGGTGGCCACGATATGATCGGCGGCAGCTTTGCACTCCGCGGAAGCGTTGCCCACAGCCACACCGATGCCGGCCAGCTGCAGCATCTCGATATCATTCTCACCATCACCGGCGGCCATCAGCGCCTGCGAATCAATGCCCAGGTGCTGCAGGAGCCAGGCCACCCCCTCCCCCTTGGTCACCTGCGGCGACATCAGTTCGACATATTCAGGGATCGCCTGGTAGATGCGCAGGCTGCCGCCAAAACGTTGTTCCAGGGCGGCGCGCAGCGCAGGCCCATCATCACCGGCGGCGATCAGGATCTTGTAGATGCCTTCTGAATCAGGGATGGGGTCAACCAGGCGCGGCGCCGGTTCACCGTATACCTCGTGAATGATCTCGCAGTGGGCGCCCGGCCCGGAGGCCCACAGACCCTTACGATCATAGACGAGAAGCGGGCGATCATGCGTGCGGGCATAAGCCAGAACGCCGGCGGCCAGGGCAGGCTCGACGGTAATCTCGCGCAGCATTCGACCGGCGGCATCAACGATCACGTTTCCCTGCGAGAAAACGCACGGCAGGGTGATGTCCAGCGCTTCGATGATATGAACGGCCGATTCGCGCGTCTTGCCGGTAGCCAGGATGGTGTCGACGCCGCAGCCGCGCGCGCGCCTGATCGCCTGCGCGTTGCGCGGCGGGAGACCGGCGTCGTGGTCCAAGAGGGTGCCGTCGAGATCCAGCGCGATAAGTTCGATTTCAGTGCCGCTCATAAGCTGCCGCCGGCCTCTCTTACAGCTCGATATCAGCGATTGAATTCAGCACCTGGCCGGGCAGGAAGGGATATTTCTCAATATCCTCCTCTTTGGTTACGCCGCTGAGCACCAGGGTGGTCATCATGCCGCTCTCTACCCCGGCGACGATATCCGTATCCATGCGGTCGCCGATCATCATCGTCTCTTCGGAATGGATGCCCAGGTAGTTCAGGGCGGTGCGCATCATCAGCGGGTTTGGCTTGCCGACGAAGAAGGGCGCCTTGCCGGTAGCCTTTTCGATCAGCGCGGCCACGGCGCCGCAGGCGGGAACGATGCCTCGTTCGGCAGGGCCGGATACATCAGGATTGGTAGCCACAAAACGGGCGCCGTCATTGATCAGGCCAATCGCTTTGGTGAGCATGTCGTAGTTATAGGCGGTGGTTTCACCGAGGACGACATAGTCAGGACTAATATCGGTGATCACATAACCAACCGCGTGAATCGCTTCCGTCAGGCCGCTGTCGCCGATCACAAAGGCTGTGCCGTCGGGGCGCTGGCTGTCCAGAAAGTAGGCGGTGGCCATGGCCGATGTGAAGATATTCTCCGGGGGCACTTCGAGGCCGATCGTCTCCAGGCGGTGGGAGAGGTCGCGCTGCGTGTACATGGGGTTGTTCGTCAAGACGAGATAGGGGATCTCCTTCTCCTGCAGGGCGCAGATGAATCTATCCGCACCGGGGATCAAGGTCTTGCCTTTGAGCAAGACGCCGTCCATATCTGTCATGTAGTTTTTTGGCGTAGTCATTTGAATGTTTTCCTTTGAAACAAAGCACAACGGGCCCCTGTTACGGTGCACAGCGGCGCGTCTTTTCTTTTATTCGTTTTCTTTTAATTATCCGAAGATGGAGTATACGCGATTAGGGAACAAGGGGCACTGCTTCATCCCTTCGCTTAAGAATCGGACCCTGCCTGCCCCAAAGAAAAATGACGAGGGGGTCGCCCTCGCCATTTTCCGTCATGTGGCTCTCGCCAACGTCACACTGTATCAGGTGTCATTAGGGTACATTAGCCTCAAATGCGGGTGACATGATCCGGCGGAACCAGATGTCGCTGCCTTCTTCACCTTCCTGCAGCCAGGTGGCGTAGAATCGCGTGCCGTCGGGGGTCATGCGCAGCTGCGCTTCACCCTGTTCCGGGTCTCCTTTAGCCATGAAGTCCCAGCGCGTTACGATCTCGCCGGCGTGCTGGCCGCTGCTGTCCGGATTGACATCCCAATCCACCTCAACGTAGTTCTCACCTTTGTCCATACTGAAGCTGTAGTAAAGATCGGTCGGGGCCGGATACTCCGGCTCCTCATCACTGCTGCCATGTATCATCCCCGGATTGGTGGACGTGCCATAGCTGACGTAAAAGACATTTGGATCTTGCTTGTCCTCAGCGATGCCTGTCCATTTACCGTTCACTTTGATCGTATCCTGGTGGGGCGACGATACGCGGCTCGATTACGGACTCTTTGCTGTTAGGAAGCTGCGAGAGATTGCGCATCACTTCAAACTCACCTGCCGGGTAGACGGTGCAGACTGTCTCCTTCTTCAGGTCATCATTCTCCTCCGCAGGATCGGTCCAGGTGATGCAGTGTTCAACGCCGCTGCCCGCGGGATCGGTACTCCAGGTCTGGCCACCGTCAAAGGAACGCCGCACATAGAAGTCATACTTATCGTGACCGTTGCGCGACGCCGCCCAGTTGGGCGTGTAGGAGAAGCCCATGACCACGAAGTCACCACGAATCTGACCGCGGTGGGCGCGGGAATCATCATACGGGTTGTCGCCGGAACGATCCTCTAGATTATCTTCGGTCTGATACCAGCGAATAATTTTGACGCCATCACCCTTAGCATCGTCATCGCGATCCAGGTTAATCCAGGTGTCCTCATCATTGTAACTGACGCTGCTCATGTTGAGCGTGCCGTCAACACAGACTGTCTGGCCATTATCGGCAACGACCGTTTCATTGCATACCAGATGCTTGACATCGTAGGGGTTATCCTCATCGGCCACTTCGAAGCGGCGCAGCATGATATCAGACGGCCGTCCCTGCCCATCCTGCCCTTCCTTATAGAGAACAAGCAGCGACGTCTTGCTTCCGCCCATAGCGCTCTTGCCCTGCAGGATGAAGCGCGGACGCCGCGCATTTTCGTAGGTCAGTTGGGGCCTCCCCAGGTAGTCCAGTATGAGGTCGCCGTAGATGACCACGTCATTCTCGGAATCATATTCCCCCTCGCGCAAGTAGACCAGATTTCCGTCCTCATCTCTTTCCGGTAGGTTGAGGATTTCGCCGGCGCTTACCACAGGTGGTTTCTGGAAATCAAAACTGTGGTAGATGACGTTCTTGCCCACGTCGGGCACGTATTCATCTCCATGAGGACCTTCCGTGCCGGCAAAGTCCGGTTTGCCACCGCCAACGCCCTTTGTCTCTTCATAAGCCATGATCGCCCAGGCGCTCTTGACATCATCTGTCGGATCTTGTGGCGTGCCATTGTTGTCTACGGTGTAAGTCTGCAGGAAGAGATTGGCACGCGAGGCGCCGGTGTCTCCATCCAGCAAACGGCCGTCGGCGGTGATGCAGACTTTCTTCTCTACCTCCTGATTATTGGTGAACTCGTAGAAACCCTCGCAGAGGCCATCAACCGCATACCCATAGGCATGAGAACCCGATCCGTCACCGCTTGACTCTTCATTGAGTATCGGTATCCAATGGCCGCCCCCATCTTCTTTGGGGAAGCCGTCCTCATCCAGTTCCACCATCATGTTGTCGGTATTGACCACGTCATTATCGGACAGGCGTACAGGCAGCGGCATGGGCACCAGCGCCTTGGGGCGCTCTATCCTGTCCATATCGTGTTCCGGATCGCCGCCGGAGACGAAGTTCATATCAACCTTGCGGAAATCGCTCATGGGAATGTAGCTGTACCATATGTCTGTCTTGTGATTCGTCGTGGCGCCGCCCCATCCGGGGCCGGGCCCGGCCGCATCACCGGGACGCAGACCGTCGGGATCTTCTTGCCAGGCGATGGCAAATCCGGCGCCATCAGCGCCGCCCATAAAGACCTGATTGGCATCGCGCCGTCCGGAGGTCAATCTCTCCGGCTTGAACCAGACGATATCACCTTCAACGAACTTCGGTTCGTCATGCGTTTCCCCTTCAGGCCACGCCCAGAACCCGCCACTCTTGATCATCCCTTTGGTGACGATCGTGCCGCGGGCGGTCCAGACACAGCTGTAGGGGACCTCGCCCACCTCGGGGAAGTCCTGTTCGGTGTAATCAACCGAGCGCTGTGGGCCTCCTACGCCCCAGATATCCTCTTCATAGTAGGGATCATCATAGGGATAGTCTGCTTCGCATTTCAGGGTGCCGTCTTCCTCTTTGCCCGTGCAGTAGACGGCGCATCCGGTCGCCGGCGTTTCGATAACTTCTGTTGCCGGGTCGTCGCAGGTCTTGATCGCATACGTGGGCTTGCCACCCTTACAGAATTTGCTGGTCCAGGCAACAAGAATGTTATTACCCTTCACATGGAAGACCGGCTTTTTTGCCTGACCATAGAAGGGCGAGTCATCAGCCTCCAAATTGAAGGAAGAACGATCGGCCGCGCGCGAGATATTCTTACGTTTGAAGGTGTTGCCATCATCACGCGAGACGGCGGCGAAGATATCTTCAGCGCCAGTTTCCTCGACTGCGTCTGTATAGACGACCACGATTGGTTTCGCCTCTGTGGCAACGCGCAGGAGCTCCTTTTCCTCAACTTCTTCCCCGTTTTCATCCTCGGTTATCTCAAGGTAATAGTAGGGAATGCCCGGCTGCAAATCGCCATTGTCGTCCTGGTAAACGGCTGGCGTGCCGTCAGCCTTCAGGGCCGGGAACCAGACGCCCATGATGTTCAGCTTCGATTTGGAGCTGGTCATCGCCGGTGTCTTGGAGACGTTCTTGCGAAACATGACACTGTTGAGCGATTTTTCCAGATTCGATTTGGCGTCTTGGGCAGAAACAGAAACCAGCGTAACGTCTTCCACTTCCGCGCAGACTTGTATCGTTTCCTGGATGAGATCGTCCACCTGGGAATCGTTGGCGAAGTCAACTGTCCCTCCGCCAATGACGTCATCATAGGCGATGTCAAGACATTCGATGACCTCCTCACTAATATCAATGCCCTGCTTGGGACTGCCGTTGGCGTCCATGCTCTGCAGGAATCGCGCCATGTTAACGACGCGATCATCATTAATATCGGCGCTTTCAAAGAAATCAAGCGGCGAGATCTTGTGGTTGGCCACGGTGCTGCCCAGGCTGACCGGACCGACGTTCATTTCGACAACCTCGCCGGGGAAGTAGTCAAATCCACCGGAAAGCTCCGTCTTGCCCTTGTGCGTGTGTGTTTCAAATGAGGCGCCGCCGACCGGCGAATCAATGAAATGGCCGCGCGCCGGATGGGTGAAGAGCATCGTGAAATAGGATCCCCACCTGGACCCTCGCCAATTGACATCCGTTGGTTCATAATACATCCACGCCTGGTTGCGACGGATGATCCTCCCCTTTTTGCTGAGCAGGACCATATCGACATGCATGGCTACGTTGACATTGCGGTCACGACCCCAGGTAAACTCAAGCTCATCCTTGAGGTTACACATAAGGACAGCGCCGGCCTTTGGATCTTCAAACGTACGCTTACAGTTGAAATCTCCAGTAATCGGCTTTCTATTACGTGCGACCGGCGGTTCTTCCTTGCCGGCATAAATCTGCACCTCTCGCAGAAGCCAACCATCCGCCATCTGGATATCAACCATAAAATTGTGGCGTGTGTTCCAGAATTCGGCGTCGCCAACATCTTTGTGATTGATGGCGATAAGTTCGGCCGGCTGGCGCACGACCTGGGCCATTGTGGCCGGCGTGCTTTGCGCGCTGGCCAACGTTGTCGCCCCTAACAACAAAACTAATAACAGTAGTGCCAACTTGTGCTTCATTAGATTGTCCCCCTTGCTCATGAAATGAGCAGTCTATACATAGGCAATGGCTGCCTATAGAACCCACTGATCTTAATAACCAGTTTAGAGGACGGGTGTTCCAAACGTGTTACAAAAGCGGGTCAGTTTGCCTGGGGAGGCGGGAGGGAAAGAAAAACCTCAGAGGTTTGGTGGTCGGATGCTTTGCCGTGCGCGGACTGAAACGTCTGAAGTTTACTCGGGCGGGACAAAAACGTAACCGACGGCGGGGCGGTTTTGAATCAACTGCTGATCATTGTCATCGGGTTCTATTTTGCGCCGCAGGCGGTGAATCGCCTGGCGCAGAAGACGGGTTTCCCCTTCATGGCCTACACCCCACACCTTTTCCAGCAGATAATCCGGCACCAGCACACGCCCGGGATAGCGGACAAGCTCGCTTAAGAGGCGGTACTCGATAGGCGTCAGGTGCACCAGCTCATCATCGAGGGTGACCTCCTTGGCGGCGAAATCTACTTGCAAGCTGCCGGCACGAAATACGGGACACGGATCATCCTGTTCAGAGAGTTCAACGCGGCGCAGGACGGCGCGCACCCGCGCCAGCAACTCGTCGCTGCTGAATGGCTTGGTGATGTAGTCGTCGGCCCCGCTGTCCAGGCCGCGCACCTTGTCCAATTCCTGAGCCATGGCGGTGAGCATGATGATCGGCACCGCCGAGAATTGGCGGATGCTGCGGCAGACCTCGAACCCATCCATACCGGGCATGCGCACATCGAGCAGCACCAGGTCGGGAACCTCGGTTAGGACGATATCGAGCGCGCTCTCGCCATCCTGCGCTTCGAGCACGATATAACCGCGCGCCTCCAGATTGAGACGTATCGTCCATAAATAGCGTGGTTCATCATCAACGACGAGTATCGTGATCTTAGCCTTCTTCATACGGGTCTGCCCTCGCAGGAATTCTCCCTATTCAATTGTCGACGGCCGGCACGTGGCCGCCATCATCATCAGACAACAGGCGCTTCCTCAAGCAGCGGCGATTCCTGCACGGCCGTTTGCAGTGGGATGGCCACAAAGAAGGTGCTGCCCTCGCCGACACTGCTTTCAACCCAAATACGGCCGTCGTGCGCGCCCACCAAATTGCGGCAAACGGCCAGCCCGAGGCCCGCACCGCGCACCTGCCGCGTGAGCGGATTGTCTACGCGGTGGAAGCGGTCAAAGACGCGTTCCACTTCCGCGGCGGGGATGCCGATGCCCTGGTCACTCACCGTGAAAATCGCCTCGTCATCCGTCGTGTACGCCTCAACATAAATACTCTCGCCGTCCGGCGAGTATTTGATCGCGTTGCCGATCAGGTTGCGCAGCACCTGTCCCATGCGGTTCGGGTCGAGGTCAATGACCAATGCAGGAGGCGTGATCTCGCTGCTGATCTGCTGCCGCCGCTGTATCTGGTCCAGGCCGCCGATCGCCTGCTCAATGAGCTCGGACGCCGGCGTCGGCCGTTTGCGCAGCTGCAGCTTCCCGCCCTCCACCTGCGCCAGCAGCAGTAGATCATCAACGATTCTCTCCAGGCGCAAGCTCTCACCGTGGATCATACCCAGCAGTTCGCGGCGCACTTCGTCCGTGTAGGCGACATCGTCAGCCAGCAGGGATGTACTGGACAGCCTAATCAATCCCAGGGGTGTGCGCAGGTCATGGGATACATTGGCGATCAGCTCTGAGCGCATGAGATCCAGCTCCTGCAGCAGTTCCACGCGCGACGCTTCCTCAGCCAGGCGCGCCTTCTCCACGGCGACACCGACATGCTGGGCGACGGCCGTCAGCAGCCGTACTTCCTGCCGCGACTTTTCATAGCCACAGCCGAACACAGCGAGCACGCCCAGCGTCTCTTCTCCAGCCTTGATCGGCACGCCGGAAACCTGATAGTCGCTGTGCGGGCACGCGCCCAACCAGGTGAGCCGCGGCGCGGCATTGACAATGCGCGTCTCCAACGACTGGCCGGAGCGCCCGACCTGGCTAATCGGATCGGCAGCGTTGAGGTCGGCAGGCTCGCTATCTACTTCAATGTCCCCGTATTTCGCGGCGACCTGCAGGGCGCCCAGTTCATCATAAAGATAGATGCAGCCGGCGTCCCGATCGGTGACCGCGACCACGTTTTGGAGGATGGAAATGAGCATGTGTTCCAGGTCCAGCGATTCGCTGATCGTCGTGGCAATGGCATCGAGCACAGCCATCTGCTCATTGCGGCGCTGAACCTGCGCTTCGGCAGCGACCTGCTGCGATCGGTCAATCAGGAAGCCTTCCACGCCGCTCATTTGGCCGCCGCGCAGGACGGGATTGGCGGAGTAGGTGTGATACTTGATCACACCCTCTTTGGTCAGCCGCCTCGATTCGCCAGCCGGTATCTGCTGCCCGCTGAGCAGCTGTCTCATCTCCGCCTGCATCTCGTGCGAAGAAGCATCGGGCTGTGTGATCGCGTAGGAACGGCCCATTACTTCCTCTGCAGACGCGTAGCCGTGCATCTCAAGCCAGGCGCGGTTCACTTGCTGGATTGCACCGGTGGGATCTAGGAAAAAGTAGCCCGCCTGCGTATTTTCGATGATGTCGCGAAAATGTTGTTCGCTCTCGCGCAGCGCGTCTACCGCCTGGTCTTTCTCCAGCGCGGTTTCGCGAATGTAGATATAGCCCAGCATAGGAATGGCGAAGATGTAGAAACTGTGACTGAGCGGGCAGAGAATATAGGTGTATTGCTCACCGGAAGCGACGTTGAGCAGCATCAATAGGTCGGCGGCGAGGAAGAAGGATAGGGCCAGCATCATGATGTTGCGCAGCCAACCGCGCCTATTGTAGAGGATGACCATGGCCCAGGTGATGAGCAGCGCTGATGCGGTATGAAAGATCCAGGAAGGCCACGTTTGCCCGAAGCGCACCGCGGGGTTGGCCCTGCTGTAGCCTGCCCACCACCAGAAGGTAGAAAGGTAGCAGGCCAGGGTAGCAATCAGGCCAATCTGCAAATAACGCCGGGCCTGGGGCGTGTCGTCGAGGATGTAGCGCAGGAAAGCACCGGCGATAACGACGATGGCCGCCATGGCCAGCGCCTGTTCCAGGGGAGCGGAAATAAAATAGGCTGCCGGGCGTTCAAGCACGCCCAGGATTTGCAGCGACGTGAAAACGAACATGAACAGTTCACGGGCCAGGGCCAGGCCAAATCCCCAGACGAGCCATTTCTCGCGCGGCCGTTCGTTCTGGCGCTGTCTTGACCAGGCGACAAGCAGCAGCACCGCCCACATGACGGCCGGTATGCCGAAGCGCATCAAATTGTTCTCAATACAACCGGGCCCCCCGGCGAATTGGGACAGCAGCAGTAGGAAGTAATCGACGAACCCTTGCACCTGAACCTCCTGAACCTCAGGTTATTGGCAGATCGTTTTACAGCGTTACCCTTCTTATATTATGCAGATTTTCGGGGGTAGGCACAAGTGCTCGAGCAGGTGAGCAGGCGGGGGCGTTTGATTTCTGTGGTTGGCTCGACTTAGAAACCTGGTTTTTGACAGAAGGCACCTACGCTGACGCATAGACTGCAAGCCGAGTTTCCAACAGGCTGCACCAATTTTGGCCGCACCCGGCGCGCTTCCGCTGGTGGACAGGACCAGGCAAAAATCATACACTGTAGGGGAGTAACCAGCGGCACTCAGCAGCTTTTGCCAATGATTGATTGAGAGCGTTGAAGAGCGGATGAAGAGAAAGCGCCGGGTCGAACAGTTTCTGAGTATGGTGTTCATGGTGGCGGGCGGTTCTCTGCTGCTTTATGTGGGCGCCGCCTGGACCTTCGGCCGGCAGATACCGGCCGCAGTCGAGCGCGCGCCAGGCGTAACATCAAGCCTGGCTGACCTGCCGGCCGCGCTTTCCCCGGCGGAAGCCTCGGTACAAACGGCCGATTCTGATCGACTGCTGAGCCCCGCGCCGGTCTTTGCCCTGACTGAAGCGGACATCGCCGCGCTGCTGCCCTACTCGCCGCTGGTGGAAGCGGAAGCGGGCCAAGAAGCGCCGGATCCAGCCCCGCCGGCGGAACCCGCGCAGCCCCTGCGCATCCTCATCCCCGCCCTGGATATCGACGCCCCCGTAGAACGCGCCGGCTTGCAGGAGAAGCAAAGCGGTGGGCGCACCTATGCGCAGTGGTCCGTGCCCAACAGCTATGCCGCCGGCTGGCACGAATCGAGCGCGCCGCTCGGGCAGCCGGGCAATACGGTCTTGAATGGGCACAACAATGTTCATGACGCCATCTTCGCTGACCTGACGCAGTTGGCGGTCGGCGAACAGATCGTGCTTGTCGGCGCCGAGCTGGCCGTCGCTTACCGCGTCGTCCACCATGAACTGCTTCAAGAAGAGGGCATGCCGCTGCGCGACCGCGTGCGGAACGCGCGCTGGATCGCAGAAACGGATGATGAACGCCTGACCCTGGTCACCTGCTGGCCAAATACAACCAATTCACATCGCCTTATCGTCGTCGCTGAACCGGTGCAGAAGGCACAGTAGCGATGGATGGGCGAACTGGATCGGGGAGAAGATGCCGTATGATGCAAAAAACTGGAGTGATCCTTCTAATGGTGACTGCCCTTCTTGCGCTGGGCAGAACGGCCGTGCGTGCCCAGGATGTATCGGGCACCATCGTCGGCCGCGTGTACCGCGACACGAACGGCGACGGCGTTTGCGTGAATACCGGCGAACCGGGCGAGGCCGCCATCATGGTGGAACTGGTCAGCCTGGACGACGATACATTCAGGTCCGTGAATACGGATGCCGATGGAAACTTCCGCCTCGGTTCGGTGACCGCCGGCAGTTGGGAAGTCACCGTCGTGCCGGGTGACGGCTGGCTGGTCACATCGCAGCAGACGCGCGAAGTCATCATTGACGATGACGATTTCGATATTGATGGCGTGGCGTTTTGTATCGTGCGGGAGACACAGAACGTGTCGGGGACGATCAGCGGTGTGGTCTTCAATGATGTAGATGCCAACGCTGTCTGCCGCGATACGGGCGAATCCGGGGCAGCGGGAATACCGCTGCAGCTGGTAAACCTGGCGGACAACCAGACGATCAATCTGACGTCGGACGGCGGCGGCTTCTACGAGCTGACCAACGCCAATGCGGGCACCTGGCAGGTGACGGTCAACCCGGGCTCCGCCTGGCGCGTAACTTCGCAGCAAACACGCCAGGTCGTCATCTCGAGCGACAGCCCGGACAGCGGGCAGAATGATTTCTGTATTGTGCAGGTCTCAGGGTCAGGCGGCAGCCAGCCGGTCCTGCCCGAATCAGGCGCGCCTCTGGCACCAAATTTGATCGCCGCGGCGCTATTGGGCATACTTCTGTTCGGTGCCGGCGCTGCGCTGTTCGTTCGTGCGCGGGCCGCCCGGCAGACGTAGATGCGGCATCCATGCGGCACCATGAATCCACAGTAAGACAGATGTAAACGCGGCATACTGCCGCGCTGTAAAACCCATCGCTTGGAAAACGCAAACAAGGCGCCCTAGCCGCGCCGCAATAATATGAGGAGAGGATGATATGAATCACAAAATACGAATGGTTATGCTGATGATGTTGGTCACGGCTGTTTTCTTGATGTTGAGCAGCTGCACGACAGCCGGCGAGCAGACCGGGGAGACGGAAGGTCAAGCAGCCTTTGTGGACAGTGCGCAAATTGCGGAGCAGTTGGGGCATCATTACGTCACCGCGGCCGGGCACTATCCTGATTCCTGCGCGCGGGTCAGCGACGTGCAGCAGACGGTTGACGGTAGTGCGATCAAGGTCGATATTTTCGTAGATAGTCCAGCCGACATGGTGTGCGCGCAGATGCTGACCCCCTTTGAGGTGGCCATCTTGCTGGAGACGGGCGGTCTGGCGCCGGGAGAGTATTCGGTGACGGTGAATGAGGCGCAGCCGGTCACGCTTACGATCGGCGGTTGATCCCAACAGAACCCGGCCAGCAAAACAAACGGTTTCCCGTAGAAACAACCAGATAATATCGTCGGGCATGCGTCCCTGGGTGTGGCCCGGGCAGATTCGGGTCTTGCGGGTAGGCACGGAGACCTACCCCTACAGGGTGTGCGGATCGTGGTGGGGCGGCCTAACACCTGGCGGGCACGCTGCACCTGGGTAGGCACGGGGACCTACCCCTCCGGGGTGTGCGGATCGTGGTGGGGCGGCCCCATCGGATATCGGCCGCACCGCATTGGTGAGCGACGGCGGTATGAGCGCGGGTGCTTTGATCGACTGTGAAGTAGGGATGTGGCAGCGATATGGCGAGATTAGATTTCAACACAAAGAACCTGCCGGGCGATTTGGCCTCCGGCGCGGTAAGCGGCCTGATCGCGATCCCCGATGCCATCGCGTCGGCTATCCTGGCTGGCGTCAGTCCCACCTTTGCCTTCAATGCCTTGATGACCGGCATGCCGATCGGCTCACTGTTGACTGGCACGCAGTTCATGAATATCGGTCTGACCAGCGCGATGATGCTGGCCGTGGCCGACGCCCTGGCCGGCTATGATGACGCAGCGCTTCTGCCTGCCCTGTTCACGCTGACACTGCTCATTGGCCTCGTGCAGTTGGCTCTAGGTATTTTCAAGCTCGGCCGTTTTACCAAGTTCATCTCAAATTCAGTTATGGTCGGTTTCCTGACCGGCGTGGCGGTGCTGGTCACGCTGAGCCAGCTGGGCGATTTGACCGGCTACGCCAGTGACGCCGGCAGAACAGTCGGTAGAGCGATCGATACAGTGCTGCATCCCGGCGCCTGGGATGCCACCTCGGTGGCCGTGGGATTGGGCACAATGGCCTTGATGGTCCTGTTGGGCCGCACGCGGCTGGCCAATCTGTCAGCCGCTGTGGCGATGATCGCCGGTACGGCGGTGGTGTTCCTGCTGGGGCTGGACTCCGTGGCCCAGGTCGGGGACACGACCATTGTCAGCGGTTCAATCCCCTGGCCGCCGGTGCTGCCCCACTTATCATTCATCCCCGATTTACTGCTCTCCGCCTTCGCCATCGCCGTGATTGGTCTAATCCAGGCGTCGGGTGTCAGCCAAGCGGTACCCAACCCGGATGGCGAATTTGGCGATCCATCGCGCGATTTCTCAGCACAGGGCATCGCCAATATCATCTCCGGCACTTTTCGCGGCCTGCCGCTGGGCGGCTCGTTGGGCGGGACAGGCATTGTCCTGGCTACAGGCGCGAAATCGCGCTGGGCCAATGTCGTCGTCGGTCTTTTTGTGGTCGCCTTCGTTCTGCTATTTGCGAGGGCGGTCGAACTGGTAGCCATGCCGGCCATCGCCGGTGTGCTTATCGTCATCGGTATCAGCATCATCAATCGTGAAGAGATTGGCGATGTATGGGATATCGCCACATCCAAACGGGTGATCATGCTGGTCACTTTTCTGGCCACGTTGATCTTGCCGGTGCAGCAGGCGGTTATCTTGGGTGTTTTCTTCTCCTTCGTTGATTATGTCTATAGTTCTTCAGAAAATGTCGAACTGCTTGAGGTGCGTCTCAACGAAGCGGCGCAGTTGGTTGAGCGGCCGGCTCCTGAGAAACTGGAGGATAACAGCATCACCGTTCTGTTCAGCCGCGGCACCAACTATTTTGCGGCGATGCGCACCCTGCAGGAACATTTCCCGGACGCAAAAGAAGCGCAGCGCGCAGTTGTCATTTTCCGCATGCGCAACAGCGCCGAAATCGGCAGCACTTTCGTGCTCGCCGCCGAACGGTATGCGCAAACCTTGCAGGCTAACGGCGGCAAGCTGTTGATGTCCGGCGTGAGTGAGAAAGTGAAGCAGCAGCTGGTCATCACGGAGACGACAGAGACGATCGCCGAAGAAGACCTCTATATGGCAACGCCGGTGATCGGGGAATCGACGCGGGCGGCGCTTGACGCGGCGCAGGCGTGGATCGCGCAGGAGAGACAGCAGGGCAGTGAGGAATGATCCAGCGGCCTAACGATGCTGCCTATGGGGAGAATAAATGGACCCAGCGGGTGCAGCGTAGAAACAGAGGACACACAGAAACCCTCACCGCACGCCGCGTCCTGTGACCAACGTTTCCGGCAGGGTCTTTCGCCAAGGCCAGGGCCCTATCGGGCAGTTTTGCCCCTAAGATTAGGCCGGCAGGCTCGATCGTTTTTCGTTTTCAGCGCCTTGTTATCTGTCAGCTGTTATCCAGCGCCTGTTCGATGTCGGCGACGATATCATCGATATGCTCGAGGCCAACTGAAACGCGCACCAGGCCGGCGGAGATGCCGGCGGCGAGGCGCTGTTCATCGCTTAGTTTGCTGTGCGTGGTGCTGGCCGGGTGGGTAGCGATCGAACGAGCATCCCCAAGATTGGCCACAATATCAAACAACTGTAGAGCGTCAAGGAAGCGCCGGCCGCGGTCTATGCCGCCGCTCACTTCAAACGTGACAATACCGCCACCGGACGACATCTGCCGCTGCGCCAACTCAAATTGTGGATGGGAGGGAAGATAGGGATATCGAACGGCCGTAACATCAGCCCGTGTTTCGAGCCACTGCGCCAGGGCCAGCCCGTTTTCGCTGTGCCGGGCCATACGGAGCGGCAGCAGTTCCAGCGCCTGGCTGAGCAGCCAGGCATTGAATGAGGAAAGCGTGGGGCCCGTCGTGCGGGCGAACTGGATCAGTTCATCGACGATGAATCTATCACCTGCGATCACGCCGCCAATGGTACGCCCCTGACCGTCCAGGAACTTGGTGGTGGAATGCACAACAAGGTCTGCGCCCAAAGAGAGCGGCTGCTGCAAGATGGGCGTGGCGAAGGTGTTATCAACGACAAGCAGTACGTCGCGCGCGCGGCAGAGTGCGCTGAGGCGGGCGATATCCACCAGCTCCAGGCCGGGGTTGGATGGCGTTTCAATGATACAGAGGCGCGTCTGCGGCCGGAATGCCTGTTCCCAGGTATCGGGATCTGTACCGTCAAAGTAACTGCGCTCGATTCCCCAGCGGGGCAGGATGCCATCCAGGACCTGGCTGGTGGCGCTGAACAGCGCGCGGGCGGCGGCGACATGGTCGCCGCTGTTGAGCAGCCCGGCGAGGATGGTAAAGATGGCGGACATACCCGACCCGGTGGTGAGACCCGCTTCAGCCCCTTCCAGAATGCAGATGCGCATGACCAGTTCATCACTATTCGGGCTTTCCCAGCGGGAATAGACATAGCCGGCCCGCTCCCCGGCGTAGACGGCGCGTGCTTGTTCCGCATCCTCAAAATTGAAGCCGGATGTTACATAAATAGGGGTGACCTGCTCGCGATTCTCCGAGGCGGCGACGCGCGCACGAATGATGGCTGTTTCTAAATGCTGACTTTCTTTTTTCATTGAATTCTCTCCGCAGCTGAAAGTTATACCCGCTTTGGCTTGGGGAGGCGAGAGCGCACGGCAGCCGGCAGAGGGTTTTGATAGCCGGCCGGCTGCAGATCGGCGGCAGAGGCGAAGAGCAATACTTGAACTTGTTGGTCTGCATCGCAGCGCATGAAAGGCTGCTTCAAGCCAGCCTTGTTGTGGCTGAGCAGCGGTTTGGAAGCGTCGCGCCGGACAGCGACGACTGTGGAAAGCGGTGCTGCATCTGGCTTTTAGCCTGGCCATTTGATCAGTGCTATCATAAGATTTCCCACGCAGCAGACTGGACAGACAGCATTTATGGCGCAACTCGAGATACAGCAGCTTTCGGTGGATTATACGATGCGGCGCAGCGGCGATCTACTGACGGCCGTTCGCAATATCAGCTTCACCGTGGCCAGCGGCGAGTTCGTGGCCATCGTCGGGCCCAGCGGCTGCGGCAAGACGACGATATTGAATGCAGTTGCCGGCATCCTACCCTGGCGAAACGGCCGTATTTTGATCGACAATGAGCCTGTTACCGGGCCCGGGCGGAACCGGGCGATGGTTTTCCAGCAGCCGGCGCTCTTTCCCTGGCGCACGGTGGCCGGCAATGTGAGCTATGGCCTGGCACTGCAGGGGAAGCCTGAAGATGCGGCGCGGGCGCGGGCGCAGACCTGCATCGATCTCGTCGGCCTGCGCGGTTTCGAAGAGAGCTACCCGGGCGAATTGTCAGGCGGCATGCAGCAGCGGGCCAACCTGGCGCGAGCTCTGGCGGTGCAGCCGGACGTGCTGCTCCTCGACGAGCCGCTTTCGGCGCTGGATGCGCAGACGCGCGAGTATATGCAGGCGGAACTGCAGCGCATCTGGATGCAGGAGCAGACAACGGCCGTATACGTCACGCACAGCATTGACGAAGCGGTATTCCTGGCCGATCGGGTCATCGTCCTATCGGCGGCGCCTGGACAGATCAAGGCGATTGTGCCCATCCCCTTCGCCCGGCCGCGGCCGCTAAACCTGCAGCGCACCACCGAATTCGTACAACTGGAAAGCGACATCTGGGACCTGCTCGAAATCTCGGCGGGCCTCAACCAGAAGGCGCGGTAGGTTGGCGGACAATGGAGGTGGGCAGAAGGCAGCCGGACTGTGCGTTATTAAAGGTGGAGGCAAAAATGAGAGATCAACTTCATAGATCCGGCGCACTGCTAACGATCCTCGTTCTATTGCTCAGCGGCTGTACGGCGCTGTCATCTTCGGGTGAACTGGCCGGCGAAAGCGAAGCGCTGACACCGCTTACCTTCTGTACGGCAGCCGTCTCCCCGCTGCACCTGCCCGCTTGGTACGCCTACGAAGAGGGGCTTTTCGAACAGTACGGCCTGGACGTGGAATTAGTCGGCTTGAAGAACGGTTCCACAGCGGCGACGGCGATGATTGCCGGAGAGGTCGACGCCTGCCAGGTTGCGGCCTCCAATATCGTCAACGCCGTCCTCGCTGAAGAAGAACTGGTGCTGATAGGCGGTCTCTTCAACAGGCATGTGTATTCACTTATGGTCAGACCTGAGATTCAGAGCGCAGCGGACTTGAAGGGCAAATCTATCGCCGTTACCCGCCCCGGGACAGCGACTGACACCTCGCTGGGCGTTGCACTGGACCATTTGGGGCTTGAACGGGATCAGGATGTCGCCGTGGTATTCGGGGGGTCGCACGGCGACAATATGGCTGCCTTGACTGCGGGCAGCGTAGACGGCGTAATACAGGGCGCTCCGCTGATGTTCCAGTCAGAAGCGCTGGGATTCAATCAATTGCTAGATTTGTCGATCCTGCCCTATCCTTACCAACATAACAGCGTGGCGACCAGCCGGGAATTCATCGAAGATCAGCGGGAAGTCAGCCTCAACTTGATGCGCGCGATCTCGCATGCCACGCAGCAGCTCAAGAGGGATCCGGATGGCGCTAAGGCGGTGATGGCAAAATACCTCACGCTCGATCCCGCAGCTGATGAAAAACTGCTGCAAACGACCTACGAGACGGTTGTGCTTGGCCAACTTGAGGCGCTCCCCTACCCCTCCATGGCAGGCATCGAGGCGGTCATTGACATCGCCAGGCAGACAAATCCCAAGGCCGAAGGTTTCCAGGCCGCAGAGGTGGTTGATCTGAGCCTTATGGAAGCGCTTGAATCGAGCGGTTTTCTTTCCGGTCTAGAGGAATAGAATGGCAGTAGCAGCACGAAAACACCGGATTGGGCGGGATGCGCCCTATGCGCCGCCGTTCGAAGCCTCAGAAATCGCCACCTCGATTGCGGAACGGTTTCGGCGTGTTGTCGCCGAACAGGGGCAGCGGGAAGCGGTCGTGTCTGAACAGGAATCGCTGACCTATCAAGCACTCGACCACGCTTCTGACCGCGTCGCCGGCGAACTGCTCCGCGCGCGCGGAGAGCAGCAGGAAGTGGTCACCCTTTTTTTGGAACAGGGCGCGGGGGCGATTGTCGCCGCATTGGGCATCATTAAGGTGGGCAAGATCTGCCTTGCTTTGCACCCAGGACTTCCAGTGCCTCGCGCGCGGCAGCTCATCGCACAGGCCGGCAGCAGCTTGCTGATCAGTTCGCAGGCGCTTATGCAGGATGCGGCTGCTTTGCTGCCGCCGGAGGGCTTGGTATGGGAACTCAGCCGCCTGCGCGGTGGCAAAGCGGCGGCGGCGCCACTCACAATCGATCCCTGGCAGACGGCCGTCCTACTGCCAACGTCCGGTTCTACGGGCGACCCCAAGCTCGTCATGCGCAGCCACACAGCCGCCATCCAGAATGCTTGGAGCAATGGGCACGGCTGTGATATCACCCCCGCAGATCGGGTAGGTCTCACCGCTTTCTTCGGTTATGGCGCCGGCGCCTCCGGCACATTCAACAGCCTATTGGTTGGTTCTACGCTCGTAGTTCTGCAAATAGAAGCGCGTACGCCTGATGAAATCATCAAGCAGCTGCGCACATTTGATGTCTCTGTGATCATGATATCAGCGCCTTTGCTGGCCCAAATTCTCGCCGCGCTGCCGAACGACGCAGAGCTGCCTGCCCTGCGTAGAGTAAGATCCTCAGGGCAAACGCTCCATGCAAGCCTCGTCCGCGATTTTCGACGGAAGCTAGGGCGCCGCTGCCGGCTGATCAATGGCCTGGCATCCAGCGAAACCAGCGGCGTCTGCCACGCTGACGTCTCAGACCCGCGATTTCAGAGGGAAGAAAATGTACCCGTTGGTTTCCCCGTGCCAGGAAAAGAAATCCTGATCCTCGATGAAGAACAGGCGCTGGTTCCGGCGGGTGAGGTGGGTGAGATCGGTGTACTCTCCAATTACGTTTCTGAAGGGTACTGGGGCGATCTTGAGCTGACTGCCGCCCGTTTTCTGGCCGATCCGCTGGGCAGTGGAAAACGCCTCTACCTGACAGGTGATCTGGGCAAACTGCGACCGGACGGCATGCTGGCCCTCCACGGCCGTCTGGCGAGTTGGACAAAGATCCGCGGGCATAAAGTGCAGTTGGCGGAAATTGAGAAGGCACTTCTGGCGCTGGATGAGGTTCAAGCGGGCGCCGTTCGGGCAGTTGCGGGCGCGCGCGGCGAGGATGAACTGGCTGCCTATCTCGTCATTGCTAATGAAGAAAAGGAATCGAAAGCCCGTTTACGCCGCTATCTATCAACGCAGCTGCCCGAACATTTCATTCCGGCGCACTTCATTTTTCTTGACCGGCTGCCCCTGCTCGCCAATGGGAAGGTAGACAGGCAGGCGCTGCCCGCGCCGGCTCGTGCGCAGGCGGCAGGGTTGTCCGCTGCACCGCAGACGCTTGTTGAAGAAGTCCTAGTCATGATTTGGTCTGAGGTATTCTCCAACGAGCCAATCGGGCGTGATGATGACTTCTTCGTGCTGGGGGGGACATCGCTGTCGGCAGCTCAAATAATCGCCAGGATCAGGGCCCTTTTTGGAATTGAGGTAGAATTCAGCGTGCTCTTCCAGCATCCACACCTAGTTGACCTGGCGAGCCTGATTGAAAGTCGCCTGGGGTCATAGGTCACTGGCGCTTCGCCTTGGCAGCAGAAGCAGGTGGAGCTGCCAGGTCTTAACGGATAGGATTCGAGACAGCCTGCGCTTTTCAGCAGGCATTGTGTGCAAGATATGAAGGCAGTAGGCATAACGAACGCATGGTGTTTGACAATCCTTCTTCTGGCAGCACTTTTCACTTCCGCCTGCTCAGCCGGTATTCCGGGCAGCGAACGGGCGCCCGCTGCCGTTGAACGTGAATCGATAGATGTCTGCATAAGTGCCTCATCGATCAGCCGCGTGATCGCGGATTACGCTCAGAAGCGTGACTTGTTCGCGAAACAGGGGCTTGACGTCAACCTGATTGATGTCGCAGGCGGGTCATCTGCGGCGACGGCGCTCTTGTCGGGCGAAGTAGACCTCTGCCAGATTGCCGGCCCGGCGGTCGTCAACGCGGACCTGGCCGGCGCGGAGCTGCGCATCATCGGCGGCATCGTCAACCGCTCACTTTATTCTCTGATGGTCGCCCCGGACATCAGGTCGGCAGAGGACCTTGTTGGCAAGAAAGTGGCGGTGAGCGACCACGGCACTGGTTCCGACGCCGTTCTGCGCTTTGCACTGGCATCATTGGGCATGGATGCTGATGAAGATGTCACCATTGTCGGCGTCGGCAACAGCGGCCAGCGCCTGGCCGCCCTGGAATCAGGCAGCATCGCCGGCACAGTGGTCACGCCGCCTAACTCGGGCCGCGCGAAGGAGATGGGCTTTTCAATCCTGCTCGGCCCAGACGAGATCGGCATGCCGCACCAGCACACGGCGATTGTGACTTCACAGGCGCTGCTGGATGAACGGCGGGAGACGGCCGTTGGCTTTGTCATGGCACTGTCCGAGGCAATCTATGGGATGCAGCATGATCGCGAGGGAACTGTAGAGACGATCATAGAAACAATGCTCCTGGATCCCGAAAAGGATAGGGCCGTCGTTGAAGATATGTATGATGAGGTCGTTCTCCACTATTTGAATCAGCGTTTGACGCCTACGCGCGAAGGTGTGCAGCGGCATATTGAAGCCGGCCGCAGCGAAAACCCGAATGCCCTTGACCTGGCAGTTGACGACATTATTGACGAGTCGATACTGCGCGAACTGCAAGAGTCCGGTTTCTTCGCGCAGTTCGAAACAGCAGAATAGGACGCAGAACGCCCTGCTGTGAGCATATAGAAGCGCTATGCATGATGAAGTTGACATCGTTCCTTACTACAAGGACAAGGTGCACCAATACCAGCGAAACCGCTGGCGTTATGACAGCGCGGCGATAACGAAACTGCTCGAAGAGACCGGTCTGCATGCCGGCGCGGTTGTGGCCGATATCGGCGCCGGCACGGGTATCTCCAGCGAACCATTTGTGCGTGCAGGATGCCAGGTTTACGCAGTGGAACCAGGTGAGAGCATGCGGCGCTCTGCAGAACAGGCATTCGCCGGAAGGCAGAATTATCACAGCATAGATGGCCGGGCGGAAGCGAGCGGGCTGCCGGCGGCGTTCGCCGATATGATTGTCGTTGGCCGCGCACTTCATTGGTTTGCGCAGGCTGAAGCGCGCGCTGAATTCGGCCGGATCGCTAAACCAGGTGGCTGGCTGGCGGCGGTCCGGACCAGCAGTGAACATCAAGCGCTGAAGGCGGTGCGCAGCAGCCTTGAACGGCCGGAAATCGGCTGGAACCTCGCGGCCAGCAAGTTTCACCGTCATAGGGAACCGCTCAACTACTTTTTCGATAAGGCGGGGCACCAGGAAATCTCAACCGCGCAGGTCATCATTGAAACCTGGCCCCAGTTTCTCGGTCGTCTGCTGTCGCTGGCGCCGGCGCCCGGCCGCGATCATGTGCTCTATGATCGCTTTGAAGCCGCGGCGCGGGAGATATTTGACACATACCAAGAAGGCGAGCGCTTGGTTATTCCGGCGATGACCAGAATCGCTTTCGGCCATCCCGCCGGCCACAGCCTATAATCCGCCGCAAGCAGTGTAGACAGGAACAAATATGAATTCAGCACAATTCGAGAAGCGGATTCCCCAGCGGTTTGAAAAAGTCGCTGATGCCCACGGGCAGGCAGTCGCCGTTTCCTGCGGCGATGAGCGGATCAGCTACCGCGATTTCAATAGGCTGGCCAACCAGGCAGCGCATCTGATTGCGACTGCGGAAGAGCAGCACGGCGACCCAGTCGCCCTGCTCACCGCGCATAATCTGCCGGCGGCCTACGGTGCCATGGGCGCTCTCAAAGCCGGGGCGATCTTTTCGTTTCTGCCGCCGGACAATCCGCCTGATCGCAATCAGTTCATCCTGGATGATCTAGGGGCGCGCTTGCTGCTGACCGATGATGCCAACTTCCAGAACGCAGCCACATTGGCCAGCGAAGGCGTGCGCGTCATCAATATTGAACAGCTGCCGTCTGGTGTGCCGGACGAAAACATACCGCCGGCCGCCGGCGAGGCCACTGGCGTCATCTACTACACGTCGGGATCAACCGGCCGTCCCAAAGGCGTCCTGCGCACGCAGGCCAACATGATTGCCCGCTTTGAAATAGAACAATCCATTCATGAGGTTGGGCAGGGCGACCAGATCGCGCTCCTGCAGGGCATGCATTTTGCTGCCGCCTGCTCGAACTATCTATGGGCCCTGCTCAGCGGTGCGACTCTGCATATGGCGCGGCCAGGGCAAATGAGCATGCATGAGCTGGGGCAGTGGCTCCTGGATAACCAGATCAACTGCCTGCGCCTGCTCACGCCGATCCTGCGCCAGCTGTTTAGCAGCGTGCCGCAGGATTTGATTTTCAGTAGTATGCGCTACTGCCGGCCGGCCGGCCGCACCCTGGCCGCCGATATCGAACTGCTGTCACGCCACCTGCCGGAATCATGCAGCCTCGCTCACGGCCTGGGCATGACTGAAGCATCCCTGCCAACACACATGATTTTGCAGCGGGATGCGCTGCCGGCGGGTGAAGTCATACCGCTCGGTAGAGCGATCGAGGGCAGCGAAATAAGGCTGGTTGATGAGGCGGGAGACGAGGTGGCCCAGGGAGAGGCGGGGCTTATTGTCGTCAGCAGTCGATGCGTGGCGGCCGGCTACTGGCGCAGGCCCGAGTTGACCGCCCAACATTTCGCCCCTGATCCCAATGACCCCAGGCGCCGCATCTTCTATTCGGGCGATCTCGCCCGGCTGCGCGAAGATGGCCTGTATGAGTTCGTCGGCCGCCAGGACAACCAGGTGAAGATTCGCGGCTTTCGCATCGAATTAGAGGCGGTGGAAGCGGCGCTGGAATCGCAGCCGGGCGTGGTGCGCGCCGCGGCATGCGCGCTGCCTGACGTCACTGGCGAGACGATGCTGGTCAGCTACCTTGAGATGGAAGCCAGGATGAGCGTAACGAAAGTTGAACTGCGCAGGCGGCTTGCAGAGAACTTGCCTGAGTACATGGTGCCGTCGCGGCTGATTATTCTGCCGAAACTTCCACAAGGGCAGACGGGAAAAGTGGATAAGGCAGCGCTTCCCGCACCTGATCGATCGCGCCCGGAACTCGATGGTCAGCTGCTCCTACCGAGAACGGCGACGGAGTTGATTATCGCCCAGATCTGGTCTGATTCTTTTGGGCTGGATGAGATTGGCGTTAACGACAGCTTTTTCGATCTAGGCGGGCAGTCGCTCATGGCCGCCCGGATCGCACAACGTATCCAGGATCGTTTTCAGATCAGCCTCTCGCTGGGCGAGTTTTTCGAAGCAGCCACAATCGCCGAACTGGCGACGGTCGTTGATAATGCTTCCGCATACGGCGGAGAGGATGTCGACAAGGATATTGATGCGATCCTACGTTCGCTTGGCGTGTAGGCCGGCAGCGCACGGGCTCGAGCAGAGGCATTATCCAGGCGTATGGATCAACAGCGTGACATAGATATTGCGGGGAGAGAGGTTGAAGCAGGCAGCGGCAGCCCATCCTGGCGAAGCCGGCTGTTTCGCGACCATGAACGACGTCTGATCAGCCTAACGGCCGTGATCATCTTCTTCCTGCTCTGGGAAATGGTTGCGCGGGCGGGCTGGATCAAACCCATTCTCATCTCTTCGCCCAGCCGCATCATCACGGCCGGCGCCTGGCTGTTTGCAAACGGCCTGTGGACCGATATCGCCACGAGCCTGTTGGAATTCACATTCGGCTATGCCATGGCGGTGCTGATTGGGGTGCCGTTGGGGCTTGCCATGGGCTGGTCGCCGCGCCTGAACGCGGCTCTCGATCCCTTCGCCCAGGCATTGAATGCCACGCCGCGCGTCGCCCTCGTCCCGGTGATCATGATCTGGTTGGGAATCGGTATCGCCTCAAAGGTAGCCGTCGTTTTCCTGGGCGCCTTCTTCCCGATCCTGCTGAGCGCCGTAGCCGGCGTGCAGAACACGGATGATTTGCTCCTCCGCTGCGCGCGCTCCTTCGGCGCCACAAACCGCCAGCTGTTTCGTACCGTTATATTTCCCAGTTCCATCCCCTGGCTGATAACGGGCATGCGCGTCGGCGTGGGCCGTGCCGTTGTTGGCGTAGTGGTCGCTGAACTCATCGCAGCCACCGCCGGCGTGGGGCACATGATGTCCATCGCCGGAGCGACTTTCCAGACGGACAAGGTGTTCGTGGGCATTCTAATGCTCGCCGGGTTCGGCTACCTGACCTCAGCACTGCTCCAGCGAATCGAAAAGCGGTACCAGGGTTGGAAACTACCTTGATATCTCACGCCGGCAGCATCGCTCATGTTTTTCGCAGCCGGCGACGCCGGCTTTTTGTGGTCACTTGAGCCCGCTTTGTTGTAGTATAAGGCCGTCAGACAGGAGGAGGGTGTCGCACTTGATTAGGCGATGGGCAGTTTGAACAAGGCCACCCACTGGGGCAGAGTTTCGAGGTATCTGTAGAGGATGAAAGCAAGCGTGCAAACCAAATACGCGGTCTGGAACAATGGCAGCACAGCCTCCAGCCTGCGGCGCTTGAGCGCAGGGAGACACCGGCCCGTACCAACCGGCGTGGTGAACAGTTATGCCTGATTTCAGCCGGCGCATCAGCGGCCTGCCGCCAAAGAAACGTACCTTGCTGCAGGAACAACTACGTCTTGTGCGAGCCAGAGCGGTTGATACACAGCGCATTCAACCTGTCGAGGGGGAGGGTCCCTGGCCGCTTTCTTTCGCGCAGGAACGGTTGTGGTTTATTGACCAGTTGTATGGCGCGGACCCAACCTATAATGAGCTGAACCTCTTTCGTCTGGCCGGCGATCTAGATGTTGACGCCGTGCAGCAGGCGCTCAACGAGATCGTTGAGCGGCATGAGGTGCTGCGCACTGTCTACATCAATGAAGGCGGCGAGCCGCGGCAGCTTATCCTGCCGGCGAGGCGCGTGCCGCTACCGGTAAACGATTTAAGATCAGTGCCAGATGAGGGGCTGGAAACGTTCCGCCAGCTGGCGTTGGCGGCGGCCCACGAGCCATTTGATCTGGCGCAGGATTTCATGCTGCGCGCCCATTTGTACCGGATGGGTGATGATGATTATCGTCTGCTGCTGGTCAAGCACCATATTGCGACCGACGGCTGGTCGACACAGATTTTGCTGCGCGAGCTATCCGAGCTATACGCTGCAGCACACAATGGGCGGCCGGCGTCGCTGCCTTCCCTACCCATCCAATATAAGGATTTCGCCGTCTGGCAGCGCAGTGAAGCGCATCACGCCAGATTGAGCAGCGAGCTGTCCTACTGGAAGGAGCAGCTGCACGGCTTGCCTGTGTTGGAGCTGCCCACGGACCGGCCGCGCCCGGCCAAGCAGGACCATAACAGCCGCACGATCTTCTTCCACATCCCACAGGCGATCTCAAAGGCCCTGGGTGATCTGGCGCTCGAGGCGCACGCCACACGGTACATGGTATTGATGAGCGCCTTTCTTACCCTACTCTACCGCCGTTCCGGGCAGGTTGATATCAGCGCCGGTACGCCGGTCGCCAACCGGCAGAAAGTCGACCTGGAAGGGCTGCTCGGTTTTTTTGTGAATATGCTGGTAATTCGCGGCGACCTATCCGGAAACCCCTCGTTCCGCGACCTGTTGGCACGCCTGCGCGCGGTCATTCTGGAGGCGCTGCAGCACCAGGATCTGGCCTATGCGCAGTTGATCGCCGAGCTGCAGCCGGAGCGGCATGTGAATCGCAATCCCCTGTTCCAGGTGGCGTTCCAGGTTAGCGGTGAGACAGGCAGCCGTCTTGATTTTCCCGGCATCGTTGTGCAGCGCGAACGGTTTGATTTTGGCATCGGCAAGTTTGATATCAACGTCGCTGTTTCAGCCGGCGATGACAGCTGGCTGGGGCATTGGCAGTACAGCACAGCCCTCTTCGATGAAGAGACAGCACAGCAGATGGTCGCTCATTTCTTGCAGATAATGGAGGCGATCGCGCTTGACTCCGATGTACGGGTGGACCGCCTGCCTCCGCTCAGAGCAGGCGCGGGACAGAGCGCGCCGGCAGGTCGTCGGGAAACGGCCGTTTCGCCGCCGAAGAAGATCCACGAACCGTTGGTGGTGAGCGCGGACGCGGCGTTAGTCTCAGCGGTCGAAGCGGGCGTGGCGGCCATTTGGGCCGCCGTATTAGGCATCGATCGGGTCGGCAGCGACGAGCATTTTCTCGATCTTGGCGGCGGTTCCATGCAAGCGATGCAGATTCTGGCGCGCGTGCGCAGCGCATTCCAGGTGCAGCTTTCTTACAGCAGCCTTTTTACAACGCCCACTGTCGCCGATATGGCCCGCGCTATTGTCGCAGCCGATGCGGCGGAACTGGACGTGCAGACGTCTGTCCCGTCCGCTGTTCGGCCGGATGAGGGCGGCGGTCCTGAGCAGCAGCTGGCGAGCGGCCGGTCTGTAAGCAAACCCAACACCTTCACACGAGAAGAAAGACGTTTGCTTTTTGAGCTGAATGAGACGGCCGTTCCCTATCCCCGCGAGCAGACGATCCACGCCTTGTTTGAGCAGCAAGTCCATAGGTCGCCGCAGGAGACGGCCGTCACCTTTGAAGGAAAGGCGCTTTCTTACGCCGAATTGGACCAGCGGGCCAACCAACTCGCCCATTATCTTATCGAGCAGGGTATCCAGCCAGGAGATATCGTTGGCCTGGCGCTTGAGCGCTCCCTGGACTTGATCGCGGCTCTGCTGGCCATTCTCAAAGCGGGCGGCGCCTACCTGCCGGTTGACAGCGCTTACCCCGCCGAACGCATCAGAGGGATGTTCGAGGATGCGCAGTGCCGCCGCATCATCACCTACGCGGCTGCCGGCAGCACACTACCCGCAGCCGCCGATCGCCTAATTCTAGTTGATGACCGGCAGACAGGGCAGGCGATAGCCGGCGGCAGCAGCGACAGGCCACATCTCGATGTTGACCTGACGGCGGTATCGCCAGCCTATGTTATTTTCACATCTGGTTCGACCGGGCGACCGAAGGGGGTAGTCATCCCCCATCGCGGCGTCGTGCGCCTCGTCAAGAACAACAACTTCGCCGATCTGGGCCCGGAGCAGCGCTTCATGCAGTTTGCGCCGATCAGTTTCGACGCGGCGACATTGGAAATCTGGGGGCCGCTGCTCAACGGTGGGCAGCTGTTCGTCTACCCGCCCGGACCGGCGAATCTGTCCGACCTGGCCGCCTATCTTCGCGCGCATAGAATCAGCTATCTTTTCCTGACCTCCGGGCTGTTCCATCAGATGGTTGAGCATGAAGTAGAAACGCTGGCCGGCGTCCAGCAGGTGCAGTCTGGCGGCGACGTTGTATCGGCGGCGCATGTGCGGCGGCTGCTGCGCCAGGGCGGTATTTGCCGTTTTACAAACGTCTATGGACCGACCGAAAATACAACCTACACCACCTTCAATCCCGTGCGTGATGCCGAAACGCTGGCCGACAGGATCCCGATCGGCAAACCAATCCATAACAGCACCGTCTACATCCTTGATGAGGACATGCAGCCGGCGCCCGTTGGTGTGCCGGGCGAGTTGTATATCGGCGGCGACGGCCTCGCCCTGGGTTATCTCAACAACCCGCAGCTTACCGCAGAAAAATTCATCGTTGACCACTTCAGTTCCGATTCAGCTGCTCGCCTCTATCGCACCGGCGACCGCGCCTGCTATTTGCCGGATGGCACTATTGATTTTCTCGGGCGCAGAGACCGGCAGATGAAGATTCGCGGTTTCCGCATTGAGCCGGTTGAGATTGAAAACCGGCTGACGAGCCATGAAGATGTTCAAGAAGCGGTTGTCGTCAGCCGAGACAGTGAGACAGCGGGCAAACAGCTGCTCGCCTATATCGTTCCGGCAGCCGGCCGCACGCCGGACGCCGGCGCGCTGTCCGGCTACGTGGCA
Source organism: uncultured Chloroflexia bacterium (assembly GCA_963767495.1). Classification (GTDB taxonomy): domain Bacteria; phylum Chloroflexota; class Anaerolineae; order Promineifilales; family Promineifilaceae; genus JAACFF01. The sequence continues at coordinate 2,435,804 of CAVYDY010000001.1, read as the reverse complement.
CAACTCCTGCCTGACTATATGATCCCGCAGGCGATCATCCCCCTGGAACGCATGCCGCTTGACCCCAACGGCAAGATCGATCGCGGTGCGCTGCCTGAACCAGAGATCGGGCAGCAGGCGGCAGGCGGGCAGGAGACGGCGCCAGGCACGCCGCAAGAAATCGCCCTGGCCGCGATCTGGCAGGAGGTGCTGGACCTGCCCAGCGTAGATATTCATACCAACTTCTTTGACGCCGGCGGGCATTCGCTGCTGGGCATCCGGCTGCTGGCCATCGTCGAAGAACGGCTGGGCAAGCGTCTACCGGTCAGCCTGCTTTTCGAGGCGGCAACCGTCGCCGAGCTGGCCCCATACCTGGCCGACGATGAGCCCGTTTCCCGCGACCAGACGCTGGTACCTATTCGCTCGTCGGGCACGCGCCCTCCTTTCTTCTGTGTTCACGGTTTCGGGGGCGGCGTACTTGGCTATGCGGACCTTTCCGAAAAACTTGGCAACGACCAACCATTCTATGGTTTGCAGGCGGCAGGGTTGAACGGCGAAGTCGCGCCGGACGAGACGATTGAGGCGATGGCTCAGCGGTACGTGCGTGCGGTGCGGGAGGTACAGCCGGACGGCCCCTACTACATCGGCGGCTACTGCGTCGGCGGAGTAATCGCTTTTGAGATGGCGCGACAGCTGGAAGATTTGGGTGAGGAGACGGCAGTTTTGGCGCTCATCGAAGGGTCTGCCCCTGGAGCAAGGAAGAACGGCGGGCCAACGCTGGATCGAAGCTATCTGGCGACCATCTGGCGCAGTATCCCCTTTTGGGCGCAGGATTATGTGACTTTCGGCGTCAGCCACCTGCGGCGCCAAGTCCGGGCGAAAGCACGGCAGCAAGCTGTGCAGTGGCAGCGGCGCTTCGGGCAAACGGCGGAATTGGACCTGACAGACCGGGTCGCCCTGGATCTGGAAGGCGTCCCCGATCACCAGCGGCAGCTCATGACGACCCATCTGCGGGCGCTTGGTCGCTACAATCCAGGCGCATACAACGGCCGTGTCTCCCTATTCCGTGCCGAGCACAAGACAATCAGCTCGGCGCTCTTCCGCAGCGGCGACGAAACAAATGGCTGGGCGGCCCTGGCACGCGGCGGCGTAGATATTCACGTTGTCGCCGGCGCCCATCGCAACGTCCATTTGGCGCCCTATGTCGCTTCGTTGGCGGAATCCCTATCGACCAGCCTCAAGCAAAGCCCTTTGCCCACCGAAACAGGGAGCTAGACCAGCCTTATGAGCGACCTACAACAACGATTGGAAAGCTACCTACTGAGGCAAAATGGCCTTGGCCAGGACAGCGGTTCTGAAATCCCGCGCCTTGAAGGGAACGGCCCCTACCCCGCCTCTTTCTCGCAGGCGCGGTTGTGGTTTCTCGATGAACTGTATGGGAACGATCCGCTCTACAACGAATCGAAACTCGTGCGCCTGAACGGCCCGCTGGATATTGATGCGCTCGAAAACGCCTATGCGGCATTGATCGCGCGTCACGAAGTGCTGCGCACGACCTTCAGCGACGGCGAAGAAGGGCCGCTGCAAATCGTACAGCCGGCCGGAAGCTTCTCTATGCTGCAAACCGATCTCAGCGGGCTCAAAGCAGCGGAACGCGAGAGCGCGTGGCGCACAGCGGCGGTGCACACTGCCCGCAAGCCGTTCAATCTCAAAGAAGATCTCATGATCCGCGTCCACCTGCTGCGCTTCAGCGAAGATGAATATCTGCTGCTGCAAGTGATCCATCACATCGCCACAGACGGTCTATCGATGCGGATTATCACCAGAGAAATCAGAGCTCTATACGAAGCGTTCCTGGCTGGAAAGCCATCGCCGCTGCCCGCGCTGCCCATCCAGTTTAAGGATTATGCTGTCTGGCAGAGAGCTAAATATGAAGAGCCGGCCCAGGCCGCGAACCTGGCCTACTGGGAAGCACACCTGCAGGGATTGAAGCCCCTGGATCTGCATGGGGATTACGCCCGGCCGCTCAAGCCGGATCACGCCGGCATGGTCTTGACCTTCCTCCTACCGGATGAACAGCTCGAGAGCGTGCGTTCCGCGGCACGTCGTGAAGGCGTCACGCTGCATATGTTTCTCTTTGCGGTTTTTGCGGTGCTGCTGCACCGTTATTCCGGTCAAGATGATATTCCCATCGGCACACCGGTGGCCAATCGCACTGTGCTGGAAACGGAAGCGTTGATCGGCTTTTTTGTTAACACGCTGGTAATGCGTGCCGACCTTTCGGGCAACCCCTCTTTTCGCGATCTTCTGCTGCGCGTGCGCGAGATGACGCTAGATGCGCTCGACCATCAGAGCGCGCCGTTCGAGCAGGTGATTGGCGCACTGCAGCCGGAACGACATCTGAACCGCAACCCCCTCTTCCAGGTATTGTTTCAGGTTATTGAATCCAATTACGTTTCTACCTATTCCATGGCCGAGGTTGGCGTCGAATCGATTTTCATTGAGACAGGCATCGCCAAATTCGACCTGGAGTTGACCTTGAATCCTGTGAGGGAGGGGTTGAGCGGTCGCTGGCGATTCAGCAAAGAACTATTCAACGAATCGACAATGGAGCGTATGATCGCCCATTTCATGCGGCTCATCAGCGAGGCCACAGCGCATCCGCAACGGTCGATTGGGGCACTGGGCATGATAGGCAGCGCCGAACGTGAACAGTTAGTGACAGCCTGGAATGACACGCAAACGCGTTTCGCCGAAGAGCCGGCGCTGCACCAGATGGTGGAGAAGACAGCACGGGAAAGGCCGCGGGACACGGCCGTTCGTTTTCGGGGCGAGGATATCAGCTACCGGGCGCTCAACAGCCAGGCCAACAAGCTCGCTCGCCATCTCAGCGGCCTGGGGGTCCGGCCGGGCATGGCGGTTGCGCTTTCATTACCTCGTTCGCCGCAGATGTTGATCACCCTGCTGGCCATCCTCAAGGCGGGCGCCGCCTACGTGCCCATTGACCCGGCCTACCCGGCAGATCGCATGCAGTTCATGCTGGCCGACAGCGGCGCGGCACACCTGGTGACCTGCAGCGACCTTGCGGCGGCGATTCCACGCTTTGCGGGCACCACCCTCTTCCTTGATCGCAGCGACCATTGGTTGGGCGAGATGGACGGCGATCTCAACCTGGCGCTCCTGCCGCGACAGATCGCCTATCTCATTTACACATCGGGATCGACGGGACAGCCGAAAGGGGTGACCATGAGCCACGATGCGATCGGTAATCTCCTGCAGTGGCAGGCGGGCGATGCGCGGCTGGGGCAGCCGGCGCGCACGGTGCAGTTCACCCCGCTGAGCTTTGATGTTTCCTGCCAGGAGATATTCTCAACCTGGCAGCGCGGTGGCACATTGGTGCTGACGGACGAAGAAACGCGGCGCAGCCCCACGGAGCTGCTCAGTTTTTTGGACAATGAGGCGATTGAACGTATCTTCCTCCCCTATGTCGCCCTGGAACTGCTGGCCGGCGAGGCGCGGCGGCGCGGGCGGGCGCCGGGCGCTCTGCGCGATATCGTCAGCGCCGGCGAACAGCTGGTTCTGACCGAGGATATCCGCCATCTGCTCGACCTGCTGCCGGCATGCCGCCTGCATAATCATTACGGCCCAACCGAGACGCACGTAGTCACGGCATTAACGCTGCCGGCGGATACGGCCGTCTGGCCGGCTGTTGCGCCGATTGGCCGGCCCATCGCCAACACGGAAATTCAACTGCGCGATCAGTATGGCAACCTGGCACCGATTGGCGCGCCGGGAGAGCTGATGGTCAGCGGCGCGATGCTCGCCGAGGGATATTGGCGGCAACCGGAACTTAGCGCAGAACGCTTCATCAGCGATGCGCACAATTCCGGCAAGCGCGTGTACCGCACCGGCGATCTGGCACGCTGGCTGCCCAACGGCAGTCTGCAGTTTCTCGGCCGTAACGACGAGCAGATTAAGATTCGCGGCTATCGCGTTGAGCCAGGAGAAATTGAAGCCGTGCTGCGCCGGCATGAGGGGCTGCGCGAAGTGGTCGTCGTCGCCCGTGGCGAAGGGCACGATAAACAGTTGGCGGCCTACCTGGTGGCTGAGGCGGACGCGTTCGCGGACGAAGAGGCTGTGGCGGCCCACATGCGGCGGCAGCTGCCCGTCTATATGCTGCCGGCCTATTATGTCTTCCTGGATGATCTACCCTACACGCCCAGCGGCAAGATCGATCGCCGCGCCCTGCCGGAGCCGGTGAGCAAGGCAGGCGGAGACGATCAGCCGCCGCGCAGTGAAGAAGAGGAAATGCTGCTAAATATCTGGCGCGAAGTACTGCAGATCGACACTGTCGGCGTTTTCGACAGCTTCTTCGCGCTTGGCGGCCATTCATTGTTGGGCATCAAGCTGTTTAACCGCATTGAAGATGTCATGGGCATGGACCTACCGCTCAGTATTCTCTTTCAAACACCGACCATCGCTGATATCGCGCTGCTCATCAGTGAATCCCGGGAAAAAGAGGATGGCCACACCAAAGCGCTTCTCAATGAAACAGAAACCTGATTTCTCTGAACGCCTAGCATCTTTGTCGCCGGAAAAGCGCCGGCTTCTCGAGCAGCGCATCCGTAGACTTGAGACACGGCATGCAGTGCGGCAGCCCCTCTTCAAGCAAGATCATGAGGGTCCATTTCTCGCCTCCTTCGCGCAGGCCAGGCTGTGGCTTCTCGATCAACTGTATGAAGGAAACATACTCTACAATGAACCGAGCACGCTGAGGCTGCGCGGCACTTTGGACGTCACGGCCTTGCGCTACGCCATGGACCAAACGATCCAGCGCCACGAGGCGCTGCGCACAACATTTGCAGCTGAACAAGACAGCCTCTTCCAGATCATACAGCCTGCCAGGCCGTTCGATCTACCGCTGATCGATCTGCGCCACCTGTCAGAAGATGAGCGAGAATCAGAATGGCGGCGGCTCGCCAAACGCTTCGCGCACCAGCCATTTGACCTGCAGCGCGATTTGATGATCCGCGGCCGGCTTTACCAGCTTGCGGATGATGAACATGTGCTGCTGCTGGTAAAGCACCACATTGCCAGTGATCTGACCTCAAGGCGCATTTTCGATCGGGAGTTGGAGGCGCACTACAATGCACGAGTCGAGAACCGGCCGGCCGCACTTCCCACGCTGTCGGTTCAATACAAGGCCTATGCGAGCTGGCAGCATACCGAATCTAATAAGCCGGCGCACGCGGCGCAGCTGGCGTATTGGCAAGAGCACCTGGCTGGGATGAGCGCCCTGGAACTACCGGCGGACCGGCCAAGACCGGCCCACCTGACCACTCCCGGAGCATTCTTAGAATTCGAGCTGGCGGGGCCGCTGGTCAGCAAACTGCGCGCGCTCGCCAGGGCTGAACAAGCGACCATGTACATGCTCCTACTGGCGGCGTTCAACGTTCTCTTGCAGCGCTATACCGGGCAGGATGATATCGCCGTGGGCAGCCCGGTCACCAATCGCGACCTACCGGAATTTGACCAGTTGATCGGATTCTTCATAAACTCGCTGGTGATGCGTTCTGATCTCTCCGGCAGTCCATCATTCCGCGAATTGTTGGCGCGCGTGCGCCATGTTGTCCTGTCTGCCCTCGAACACCATGCAACACCCTTCGAACAGGTTATCGCCGCGGTCGATGCAGAGCGGCAGCTCAATCGCAACCCGCTTTTCGAGGTGCTTTTTCAGGTGGTCACTTATGCCGGCGCCACGCCAAATCTGCACCAGATGGAGAGTGAACGCGTCTCCGTCGATTACGGAATCGTCAAGTTCGATTGTGATGTCAGTCTGCAGATCAGCGATGACAAGATCATGGGCAAGTGGCGTTACCCCACTGACTTATTCGAAGAAGAGACGATTCAGCGCATGGCGACCCACTTTGTGCGTCTGCTGGAGGCTGTCGCCGATGATGCCGACTGCCGCCTGGATCAACTGGAGATGCTCAGCGCCGGCGAACGCCGGCAGCAGCTTGTCGAATGGAACCAATCGCAGACAGGAAGTGCCCTGAATAAAACAGTGCCGGCATTGGTCACTGAGCAGGCGCGGCGCACGCCACAGAAGACGGCCGTCACCTGCGCAGGAGAGAACTGGTCCTACGCCGAGCTCGAGCAGCATGCTGGGCGGCTGGCCCATCAACTGCGGCGGCAGGGGGTTGGACCGGAGACGCTGGTCGGCCTCTACGTGGAGCGCTCACTGGATATGTTGGCCGGCCTGCTGGGAATTCTGAAGGCGGGTGGCGCGTTCGTTCCTCTCGACCCCTATTTTCCTGCAGCTAGAGTCGAAATGATGCTGGCGGATGCGCGGCCGGCGCTGATCGTGACCCAGAGGCACCTGGCCGGCCGGCTGGCGGAGGGCGGGCCGCCGCTGCTGTTCATCGATGGGGATGAGCTGCCGCGGCCGGCCGGGGAAGAAACAGGTGGAGACGGCGCCCAATCTGCGGCGGCCGGCCCTGAGAATCTGGCCTATGTGATCTATACGTCTGGATCCACCGGCCAGCCAAAAGGCATACAGATTACGCACCAGGCGCTGGCCAATTTCCTGATGGCCGGCTGGCATCCGGCAATCCTATCTGCTGACGACCGGCTCCTGGCGGTAACAACGATGTCTTTCGATATCGCGCTTTTTGATCTTTTTTTGCCTCTCATCCACGGGGCTGAGGTCGTGATCGCGCCGCGTGAGGCAGGCATGGATGCGGCACTATTGGCCGATCTCGTGGCTGAACAGGATATCACGATCCTGCAGGCCACACCGGCGACTTTTCGCCTGCTCATGATGGCTGAATGGGCGGGAAAACATGATCTGACGATCGTTTGTGGAGGCGAAGAGCTGCCGCCGGATCTGGCCGGGGAGCTGTTGCCGCGCTGCCGTGCCCTATGGAATGCATATGGGCCGACAGAGACCACTATTTACTCAACGCGCTGCCAGATCAGGTCGGCGGCTGAAACAATCACAATCGGACGTCCTATTGCCAATACCCAGGTCTATATCCTCGATGATGCGCTGCTCCTGCTCCCGGTTGGCGCGATCGGCCAGCTGTACATCGCCGGTGAAGGTCTTGCCCGTGGCTATCTGAATGAGCCGGCAATGACGGCCGAACGCTTCCTGCCCAATCCCTTTGGGATCGCAGGGCATGGGCGGGTCATTTACAAGACGGGTGATCTGGGGCGGTTTCTGCCGGACGGCCGAATCGTGATTCTGGGTCGCAATGATTTTCAGGTAAAAGTTCGCGGCTTTCGCATCGAGTTGGGAGAAATCGAGGCGGCTGTGGCGCGCCAGCCCGCCGTGGCACAAAACATAACGGCCGTTCTTGAAGATGATGCGGGCGACAAACGGTTGGTCACCTACTGGATCCCGCGCGCAGGACTGCTCGCATTACCCACAGATGATGAGCTGCGCGCCGGTTTGCGGACCATTCTGCCCGATTATATGATCCCGTCCCGTTTCGTCATGCTCGACGCATTGCCCTTGACACCGGGCGGCAAAATCGATCGTCAGGCACTAGCAGATCCAGGTAAGCAAAACACCCTCGCGGCAGATCACGTCACCCCGCAGACGTATGCCGAGACAGCGATGGCCAACATCTGGTGCGACGTGCTGAACTTGTCATCTATCGGCCGCGACGATGACTTCTTTGCCATCGGGGGCCACTCGCTGCAGGCGATGCGGTTAATTGCCGCGATTGAACGGCGGTTCGGCATCAAACTGCCGCTGCGCGTGCTGTTCGATTTCCCGACGGTGGCAGGGCTGGCCGGCCAGCTCATTGAAAGAGTAATGGAACGGCCGCCGGAATAACGCGTCCCCTCGATCCCTCGCCTCTCTCCTGGTATATTATCATAATATGGTGCACAATTAGGACTGCCCCAGGCGACCCTATTCTCTTGGCGCGCATACGATATCTGTCCTACCGGCGACAACCTGCACCAACGACGCGGATAAGCACAGATTCTCGGCGAACGCACTATGAAGAAACTGCAAGGTCTTTTCAATATCCATCCTGGCGAAGGGCGGCTGGTCAGCCTGGTGCTAGCCTACGCGATCATGCTCTACTTCTCCAACATGATGGCGCGCACGGCGAGCATGGCCCTCTTTTTCGGCGAATACACTGCGGCTACACTGCCCTATACGTACCTGTTCTTGATGGTCATCGGCCCACTGGTATCCTTCATCTACCTGCGCCTGAACAATCACTTGTCTCTGGGCAAGGTTCTGCTGGGCATTCACGGGTTTCTACTGCTCACGCTGATCATCCTGCCCCTGATTCTGACCCGCGTCAGCGCGCCCGTTCTTATGTTCACGCTGCCCATCTACTTCGGCGTCAACAACAGTTTGACGATCGCATCTTTCTGGAATCTCCTGGGCCGGATCTACAATCTTCGCCAGGGAAAGCGGCTGTTCAGCCTGCTCAGCTCGGGCGAGCACATGGCCACAATCGTCGCCGGGTTCATGGCTCCCTTTCTTGTGGCCAGCATCGGCACGGTCAATCTCTATTGGATTGGCGCATTTTGCATGCTCATCACCATCGTGCTCCTTTTCGTTATCGGGCGCCAGAACGCGGAGAAGCTGGAAAATGTGGCCACCGGCAAGCGGGATACGCAGCCGCAGTCGGGCATCAGCACACTGCTGAAGGATCCCTACGTTCGGCTCATCTTCGCCCTGTTTTCGCTCTTTATCATCGGCATTTTTATGGTCGGCAATATCTCCTATGCACAGGCGGAGATTCGCTACCCCAGCGCAGACGAGATGGCGGTCTTTATCGGCATCTTCATGGGTATCTTCGGTGTTCTGAGCCTGATCGTGCAGTGGTTCATCGCTGGCCGCGTCCTCGATCGCTTCGGCGTGCGCTCGATGCTGATGGCCACACCGGCCGGATTATTCATCTTGCTGGGCCTCTTCGCCCTGGTGGGAACCTTCACCAATTGGACATCGGCCATGTTCTGGCTGGCGACCGGTGCGGCGATGTGGCAGGCGATATTGGACGCCGTGGACTCAGCTTCGGTGAATATTATGTACCAGCCGCTGCCGGCAAGCCTGCGCACGCAGGCGCAAACAACGGTCATGGGCATGATTTTTCCAGTGTCCATTGGTTTGGCCGGCCTTCTGCTCATTATCCTGTTGGATGGACTGGGCTTTGATTCCGTTCAGCTCTCGTATGCCACGCTGGTGGTCATCGCCCTCTGGCTGTATGTTGCCGTCCGCCTGGGGCGCGCCTACCCGCGCCGATTGCGGCAGGCGCTGCAGGCGCGCAGTTTCAGCGGTCTGCCGGCGGCGCGACCCGATCGGGCCAGCATTTCTGTGTTCGAGGATGCGCTGCACAGCGATCATCCGGCGGCCGTTCTTTATGCGATGGAAATGCTGCAGGAGGTAGCGCCGGAAAAACTGCGCGCACAGCTGCCGGTCCTCTTGGCCTATCCCGACAGCGGCGTGCGTATCGCCGCCCTGCAGCGAACCGCCGCCCTACCCTGGGCGGAGGCGCCGCAGGGAGTAATCAGGCTGCTGGACGAGGACGGAGATGGCGCGGTCCGAGCGGCGGCGCTGCGCACCTGGTACGCGGTGAGTCGGGGCGCGGCAGCGGCGCGGCTGAACGGCTACAGCCGGGATAAGGACGCCCAGGTGCAGCAGGCGGCAGTGGCGATGATGCGGCTGCATGATGACCCAGCCATTCGCGAACTGGCAGCGGCGACTTTGACTGAAATGAGCGGCGCGGTTGACGCACAGGAACGCATCACGGCCGCTCGCGTGATCGCTGAAACGGCCGTTCATGAACAATCCTCTCTGCTGGTCGCGCTGCTCAATGACCCTGACACCAAGGTGCGGCGGGCGGCGTTGGAAGCGGCGGCCCAGGCGCGCTTCCCCCAAACATGGGCGGCGATTTTGCCTGCCCTCACCCAAAAAGAGACCCATGCCCAGGCAGCCGCGGCCCTGGCGGCCGGCGGCGAAGAAACGCTGCCGCTCCTGGAAGCGGCCTGTGCGGGACCTGATCCCGATCCGCAGCTGCTGGCCGGCATCGCCGCTGTCTGCGGCCATATTGGCGGCGATCGAGCGGCAGCCATTCTGCTCAATCAGATCGATCATGACGATAGGCTGGTGCGCCACCAGGCGCTGGTCGCGCTTTCCATCTGCGGCTACCAGGCCCCCGCGGATGCGCGCGCGCTCATCGAAGCGCAGCTCCTGCGGGAGGCGCAGCGTTCGGCGGGGATTGTCGCCGCGCAGGTTGATGTCGGCGAGGAGGAGCAGGTACGCTTAGCCGCCGGCGCCTTGGAACAGGCGCGGCAGCTGGAGGCGGATAACCTGCTGCTGCTGCTTTCTTTTCTCTATGAGCCGCAGACGGTGCTTAGCGCGCGGCAGGCGCTGCAGCCGGGCCGCGACGCTGACGAGGAAAAAGGCGCCTACGCGATCGAGGCACTGGACATCCTGCTCGAACATGACCAGAAACTGCTGCTGCTGCCCCTGCTCCAGGAGCTGACCCCGACAGAACGCCTGGCCAAGGAAGATAAACGGGCGCCGCAGGAGCTGCTCGGCCGCAAAGGGCGGCTGCTCACGCTGCTGGACACGGCCCAGGGGGAGATGATACGCTGGACCTGCATCTGCGCGCTGTATAGTCTGGGACAGCTGGGCGATCGGGACGCGGCGCAGGCGATCATGAAGACGGCCGCGGCACACGTCGACGATCCGCTGCTGTTGGAAACGGCGCTCTATTCCTTGCAGCAGATGGATATCCCGCTTGATGAAATCGCCGGGCAGCAGCCACTGCTGCAGGAGGCGGCTGCGGGGTGGCGCGCGCGCGACAGGAAATCGCTGACCACGATGCAGAAGACGGAACTTCTGAAGCAGGTTTCGATCTTCGCCCACCTGCCTGACGATGTCCTGCGCACAATCGCCGATCTGATGGTCGATGTTTACGCGCAGCCGGGGCAGACGGTGATAAGAAAAGGGGATGAAGGCGACTATCTTTATGTCGTCGTGGACGGGCATCTGCGAGTGCATGATGGTGATCGCACATTCGACACATTGGAGGCAGGTGGTGTGGCTGGGGAAATGGCGCTGCTGGATGATGAACCGCGCACCGCGTCGATAACGGCCGCTGCGCAAAGCCATCTGCTGCATCTTGACCAGGATCCATTCTACGCGCTGCTCGCCGGCGAGCCAGACCTGGCGCGCGATTTGATGGGCCTGCTTTCGATGCGGCTGCGCGAGCGCACACTGGATCTGCCACAGGCGGATGCCGAGCAGGCGGCGCTGCCTGTCCTGCCGCTGGTCGCCGGGCAGCCGGGCATGACCAGCAGCGTGGCCATTCAGGGCCAGTTGATGGATCTGGACAAAGTGCTCGCGCTTAAACGCATAGAGCTGTTCGCTGCCAGCGACAACAGGCTGCTGGGCGAGATCGCACAGCTGCTTGAGGAAGTGGACCTCGCCGGCGGTGAGGAGCTGTTCCACCAGGGAGATCCGGGACGCAGCCTCTATATCGTAGCCGCGGGGCAGGTCCGCGTTCACATCGAGGATATGACGCTTGCCTATATCGGTGAAGGCGAGCTGTTGGGTGAGATGGCGCTGCTGGAATCGGAGAAGCGGCTGGCCACGGTAACGGCCGTTGTGCCCAGCCAACTACTGCGGCTGGATCAGGCTCCTTTCTTTGAGCTGTTGGAAATGCAGCCGGCGCTGGCCCGCGGCATCATCACCACCCTGTCCGCCCGTTTGCGGGCGCGCCTGCAACTGCTGGCCGGGACAGAATCATAACCAAGCAGGACGCATCTGTTCCCATTGACCCTTGACGCGAATAGAAAATATGTTCTATTCTCAAGGCATGAATGAACAACCTGAGTCCGACCACCCTTTCTGCACAGCCACCACCGCCGCCGGCAGACCGTGCGCCCAGCCGGCCGTTCCCGGCAGCAACCCACCCCTTTGTAATCTGCACGGTTTAACCTTTGTGACCGCGGTTGATCTCTTGCGGGAGACGAGCTGCTATGATCGCTACCTGGCCAAACGGGAGAATGCGGCCGAACTTGCGCAGTTGGACCAGCCGTCGCTGCTTGGCGAGCTGCGCCTGGCACGGGTGATGAACGGCTGTCTCCTGGACCTGCTACAGCACCCGGACGCGGACGAGGCAACCGTCAAGAGCATCGTGCCGCTCATTTTCCGCGGCGTCAAGCTGGTCTCCGACCTGATGAAGCAGCTCGGCGGCGCAGGCAGCGAGAACAATTGGGACGAGGTATTGGATAGGCTGGGAGAGGAGCTGAATCTTGAGCTTTGAGAACGGGACAGGGGTCACTGTGTGAGCAGGTCAGCGGTCAGACGCCAGCGCCTGCATCAGCGCCTGCAGGCCGGCCAGATTCTGCTCCCAGTCCAGCGCGCCATGGGTTGTCAGCTCGACGGTGATCGCGGGAATGTCCTGCGCGGCGAGCCAGCTGCCCGCATCCCCATGCACGGCATACCCCGCAAAGTCGTCATAAACGTTATAGCCGGACGCCGCCCCATATAGGTCAGCCAAGCGTTGGCTGGCCGGATCGATCTGCGGGCAGCCGGAAGCGTAGACGCCAACCGCCGCGCTGTGCCAGAAGAGAACGGCCGCGGGATCAAGGGCCATGAAATAGTCACGCAGCGCCTGCGTCTCCCGTTCTGAAAACGGCGCTTCGCCCGGATTGACCGCTTGATTGCCCCAGACGGCTTCAGGCTGCCATAGACAGTCCCAATTGCGGTTGAGATCAACTTGACGGCCGTTGAAACGGCCCGGTATCGTCTCCGCAAAATCCTGCGGCGGGTCAAACGAGCGCGCAGCGCCGGTCACCGCATACAGCCCATCGGGATTGGCATTGGGAATGAGGTGAACGGTAAGCGAAGGGGGGATCAGGTCCGGATTTTCGAGCAGGTAGTCGCGCACTGCCTCGACCAGTTTGATGCTGTTCCATTCATAACCCCCGTGGATGCCGCCGACGAGGACCAGCGGCGTTGGCCCTTCCCCCAGGCGATAACTGACGATGGGCAGGCGGCAAACGGTCGATCGGCCAACTAGCGCTGCTCCTTCAGGGACAGGCGCTTCGAGCATCGGGCAAAAGCGGCCGTTGGGCAGCATGCGGCGCACGACGCGTGCCGAGTCGATACGCGTCGCTGTGGCAGTCGGCGGCAGGGGCGAGGCGGTCGGGCTGGGCGTTGACGCAGCGGACGACGGCACGGCCGTCACTGAGGAGACGAGCGTGGGCGGCGCGGCGGTTCGCGCGACGGTGGCCGAAGGTGAGGCCGGCACAGGAGTACCCGTGGCGGGAAGCGCGGTGGTGGCAGCTTCGGAAGTGCCGCAGGCAGGGAGCAGCAGCAGGACACACAGTGCGGCGAGCAGCAGGCCGAGTGATCTACTGTTTGGCAGCCGCCGGTTCATCGCGATCTTCCTGATCTTTGCGCGCAGCAGGCCGCGGCGCTCCCGGAATCGTGCGTTGATTTAGCCACGTTTTTCGCTGCCGGCGGCGAGATGAGCCATCAGCGCTCTGACGCCGGACAGGTTCATCTCCCAATTAAGCGTCCGGTGATCAGAAAGTTCAACGGTGATGGCCGGCACGCCCTGCGCCGCCAGCCAGTTGGCCGCATCACCCGTAATGTCGTAGGAATCAAACGTATCGTAAATTGGAAAGCCTGAGGCCAGTCCATAGACCTGGGCCAGCTGCTTGCTGGCCGGATCGACAGCGTCGCAGCCGGATGCATAAACGCCGGCGGCCGCGCTGTGCCAGAAGAGGACGGCGGCCGGGTTGATATCCATGATGGTCCGGCTAAGCACCTGACTCTCGGCTTCGGAGAAGGGAAACGGGCCGCCGCTAATGGGTGTGTCGCGCCATACGGCCGCCGGTGTGTGCCGGCAGTCCCAGTTGCGGTTCAAATCGACCAGACGGCCGTTGGTGCGCCCGGGCAAAGTCTCCGCGTCCAGGGCAGCGGACCGGAAGCGGCCTGTCGTCCGCGAGACGGCGTAGAGGCCGTCTGGATTGGCGTTGGGAATGAAGTAGATACTCAGCGCGGAAGGGATGTTGTTGGGATTCGCGCGCAGGTAATCGTACATTTCGTAGGTCAATTGAACGGTGTTCCATTCATAGCCGCCATGAATGCCGCCGACAAGTATGAGCGGAATATCCCCTTCGCTGAGCTGGTAGACGGGAATGGGCAGCCCGCAAACGGCTGAACGGCCGGCGAGCTGTGCGCCCTCAGGCAAGGGGACCTCTTCCTCGGGGCACCGCACACCGTTGTGCAGCACGCCGTCCATCGCCGGTTCATCCTCCTCGATCGCCGGCGGCATCTGAGGAGCATCCGTCGCATCTCGCGGTATGATCAACGTCTGGCCAACCAGGAGCAGGTTGGCATCGGCAAGGTCATTGGCCGCCTGAATGGCCGCCGCTGATACATCAAACCGCGCGGCGATTGCTTGTAGATGATCGCCCGCTGCTACCGTGTAACTGACGGGCGTTTCTGCCGGCAGTGGGACGGCGGTTGGCAGTGGGAGGATACTGGTGGCTGTCGCTTCCACCTGAGATTCGGCCGGCGGCGGCGTGACGGCGGCTGTTGGCGGCGGCGTGACTGCGGCTGTTGGCGGCGGCGTGACGGTGAACGTGGGCAGGGCGTCCTGCACACCCCGCTGCGCAGGGGCGGGCGCTTTGCAGGCGGGTAGGAACAGCACCGCGGCGGCAGCGGCGCATAAGTACGCGCACAAACGCGCACGGCGTGATTTTGCCCAGATCCTATTGCGCATGAGTAACAGACCATTGGCCGCTCCACACTGATAATTGTGTTGGCCAGGGTAGATTATGCTACACTCCGCGCGAACAGGTCAATTCTTAAACCTACAATGGTCAGCGAATCCCCAACCAGCAGTCACCCATTTGTCACCCAGCCGAACCGCACGCTGCTGGCCCTGGCCGTGCCGGTCTTCTTTTCGCTGATCGCCGAACCGCTAACCGGCCTGGTCGATACCGCCTTCGTCGCCCGGCTGGGCGCCGAGTCATTGGCGGCTCTGGGCGTGGGTACGGCAGCGCTCTCCAGCATCTTCTGGATCTTCAATTTTCTGGGCATCGGCACGCAGACGAACGTCGCCCAGGCGATTGGCCAGAACGACAAGTCGCAGGCAACCCGTGTGACCAGTCTGGCCCTGCTGCTCAGCGTCCTGGCCGGCTTCGGCTTGATTCTCCTTGGCTGGTTTCTGGCGCCCTGGGTCGCCTCGCTGCTAGGCGCGGAGGGCGCGATCCAGGCGAACGCGGTGACCTACATGCGCATTCGGCTCTTTGGCGCGCCGGCGATGCTGGCCATGCTCACCGCCTTTGGCGCTCTGCGCGGTATCCAGGATATGCGCTCACCGCTGTGGATCGCCCTGGCGGTCAATGCGCTCAATATCGGTCTCGATGCCCTGGTCATCCTCGGTCTGGGCCCGATTCCGCCGCTGGGTATCGCCGGCGCGGCGGCGGCCAGCGCGCTGGCGCAGACATTGGGCGCCATCTGGGCGGTGGTCATCGTCCTGCGCAAATTGGGCTATGCGACCGATCTCAAATTCAGCGAAGCGCGCCGGCTGCTGCAAATTGGCGGCGATCTCTTCATTCGCACCGGCCTGCTGACGCTTTTTCTGCTGCTGGCGACGCGGGTGGCCACGCAGGCGGGCGCGCAGGCCGGGGCAGCGCACCAGGCGATCCGCCAATTCTGGATTTTCGCCGCGCTTGGTCTGGATGCCCTGGCGATTACGGCGCAGTCGTTGGTCGGTTTCTTTGTGGGCTCAAAGTGGATGGTCCAGGCGCGGCGTGTGGCCTGGTACAGCTGTGTCTGGGGCGTGGCACTGGGCGTCTTGCTGGCCGCGGGCATGTGGCTCGGGCGTGATAGTATCGCCGCGCTGCTTGTGCCGGCGACGGCCGTTTCCCTTTTCACGCTGCCCTGGCTGGCGGCCGCGATCGTACAGCCGATTAATGCCCTGGCTTTCGTCACCGACGGCGTCCATTGGGGCACCGGTGACTTTGCCTACTTGCGCAACGCCGTGTTCGCAGCCACGCTGGTGGGCAGCCTGATGCTGTGGTTGATCGATCCCGCGTCGCCGAATGCGCTGCTGTTTGTGTGGGTGGCGTCCGGCGTCTGGATCACAATCCGCGCCGCCTTCGGCGTGCTGCGCATCTGGCCGGGCATCGGCCGCGCCCCACTGAACAAGACAGACGCAGAATTGGTGCAGGGCGCCGTTGAGACGCCCCGCACCTGAGGAAGGGCGCGCACGAGCCGGTGCTCCGGGCTTCGTGCATGCGTGCATACTGCGCTTCGTCCGACTTATGGAATATTGTTCTCCACACCGGCACGGATACGAATACGTCTGCTGCGCGAACCGTCGTCAAATTCGAACCGATACCAGCGCGGGAGCAGCTGCATGCCGTCGCTGAATTCCCGCCATCCTCTTGCATAGTAGCTCGTGCAGGTCGGGCAGTTCACTTTGCCCGTCCGAAAGCTAAAGACAGGATCGGTGCGCGTGTTTCCGAAGATCACCTGCCGCGCATCCTTGTGTATCATCCTGACCAGCAGAAGGCGCGGCAGCAGTTCCTTGCTCGTTTGGCCGGCGTCAAGATCGCCGAAGCTGTTCCAGCCCCTGGCGTAGTATTGCGCCACTGCCGGTTCATCGAGGAGGACATTCAGATGGTCGCGCAGCGCCACCGAGACCCTGACCGTCTGGAAAAGCACGGTTGGTTCCGCGGCAGTATCCTGTATCTTCTGCGCGGTAAGCCCTTCATGAGTCAGGCGGAAAAGGATTCTTCCATCCGGGATGTCGTAGGCAAGCATGCCTGCGCCGTCAGTCGTGCCGGGAATTACCTGCCAGCCGCCATCGTAATACTTGACCGTGGCGCCGGCAAGCCCGCCACCGCTGCTGTCAAGAAGTTTGATAATGTGCGGATTCTGGAATTCGCAGGCATCCCCTATGCCGTCACCATCGGTATCGGCCTGGTCTGGGTTGCTAACTGCCGGGCAGTTGTCGACGCTTTCGCAGAAACCGTCGCCGTCGGCATCATTGGCGACATCAAGCGGGCAAACATCGCATGCGTCGCCAATCCCGTCACCATCGCCGTCGGCATTTGACGGATCATAGGCGGCATCGCACAGGTCGGTGCTCTCGCAAATCCCGTCGCCATCGGCATCATTCTCGATATCAACCGGGCAACGATCGCAAACATCACCAATGCCGTCGCCGTCCGCATCATCATTCGACGGATCATAGTCGTCCCGGCAGAGGTCAATGCTCTCACAGAGGCCGTCACCATCCGCGTCGTTCTCAACATCGACCGGGCAAACATCACAGACATCACCAACAGCGTCGCCATCCACATCAGCCTGGTCTGGGTTGAATGCCAGTGGACAGTTGTCAGCACCATCGCAGGCGCAGTCGCCATCGGCATCAGCGGCTACATCGCCGGGATGTATCCTGGTCACAGCATAATCGATGACGCTGCCATTTTCGGCATAGCCTGCCAGCACTATCTTGTTGTCAGCCTGGATGGCTATAGCCCGCGCACGTTCATATCGGTCGGAGCGGCCAACCGTCGCTTTGCCCCCGCTGCCGAAATTGACATCCAAAGTGCCATCCGGATTGTAACGCACCAGGGCAAAGTCATGGTCGCCATTCGATGGATCTTGCACCGAACCAGCCAGTACGATCTTACAGTCAGCCTGGATAGCCAACGCATGACCCTCTTCAAAACCGCCGCCGATATCGGTGCTGACCAGGCCACCCGTTCCAAAGTCGTCATCAGGGCTGCCATCCCCTTTGAAGCGCACCAGGCCGAAGTCGAGGGTAAAATTCGTGGCATCTCCGGCCAGCAGTATTCCGCCGTCAGCCTGGATGGCCAGGTCGCTGACCCAAAGAATAGAATCGGGGTACATGGTCGCAATGCCTGCGGATCCAAACCCGGCATCCAGAGTGCCATCACCGTTGTAGCGCGCAGCTACGACAGCCACCGGGAGATTTCTGACTTCACTGCTCCCGCCCACTACGATCTTGCCATCTGGCTGGATGCCCATCCCGATGCCCGTGGCTCTTTCGGCGATAACTGTGGCTGTGGTACCGCCATCGCCGAATCCGGTATCCAGGCTGCCGTCCTCGTTATACCGACCAACAATGAAGCTGTCGCCGGTGAGACCCGCCACCACAATCTTGCCATCGCTCTGCAGCGCCACTGTTTGGCATAGGCGTGGAGAGGTTACGGCGATGCCTCCCACTCCAAAGTCAGGGTCCAGGCTGCCGTCGCTGTTAAATCGTGCCAGGCCGGATATCCCGCCAACTACGATCTTGCCATCGTCTTGAATGGCCAGGGCGCTTCCCTGGTCATACGGTGAGCCCAGGTCCACAATGACTTTACCATCTGAAGCAAAGGTTGTATCCAGGCTGCCGTCACTCTCATAGCGTACCAGGGCAACGTCGGCAGCAGCACCAGTGGCGCTGCTGCTCCAGCTGGATCCAGTCACCACAATCTTGCCGTCGTCCTGGATGGCCACAGCATAATACTCATCCGAGCCATGTATCGCGGTAGTGGCCACGCCGTTCACACCGAAGCTGCTGTCAGTGTAGGGATCTAGGATTGGAATGTCGTACCGCGCCAGGGCAAGATCCGTTTCCCCATTCCATGGACGTACGGTCGACCCTGCCACAACGATTCTGCCCTCAGCCTGGATGGCCAACGCATGAACTTCTTCAAAGCCACCGATGTCAGTGCTGATCAGGCCACCCGTTCCAAAATCGTCATCAGGGCTGCCATCCCCCTTGAAACGCACCAGGCCGAAGTCGGGGGTAAAATTCATGGCATCTCCGGCCAGCAGTATTCCGCCGTCAGCCTGAATGGCCAGGTCGCTGACCCAGAGAATAGAATCGGGGTACATGGTCGCAATACCTGCGGATCCGAACCCGGCATCCAGAGTGCCATCACCGTTGTAGCGCGCAGCTACGACAGCCACCGGGAGATTTCTGACTTCACTGCTCCCGCCCACTACGATCTTGCCATCTGGCTGGATGCCCATCCCGATGCCCGTGGCTCTTTCGGCGATAACTGTGGCTGTGGTACCGCCATCGCCGAATCCGGTATCCAGGCTGCCGTCCTCGTTATACCGACCAACAATGAAGCTGTCGCCGGTGAGACCCGCCACCACAATCTTGCCATCGCTCTGCAGCGCCACTGTTTGGCATAGGCGTGGAGAGGTTACGGCGATGCCTCCCACTCCAAAGTCAGGGTCCAGGCTGCCGTCGCTGTTAAATCGTGCCAGGCCGGATATCCCGCCAACTACGATCTTGCCATCGTCTTGAATGGCCAGGGCGCTTCCCTGGTCATACGGTGAGCCCAGGTCCACAATGACTTTACCATCTGAAGCAAAGGTTGTATCCAGGCTGCCGTCACTCTCATAGCGTACCAGGGCAACGTCGGCACCAGTGGCGCTGCTGCTCCAGCTGGATCCAGTCACCACAATCTTGCCGTCGTCCTGGATGGCCACAGCATATCCCTCGTCATCCGCGACGCCGACATCCGTGGTAACGACGCCGCCGGTTCCGAATCCGGTGTCCAGGTCGCCGTCCTCATTGTAGCGAAGCAGAGCAAAGTCACGGTCAGACCCATTGTCGCTGGACCCGGCGACTACGATCTTGCCGTCGTTCTGAGTGGCAACCGCCTGGGCGTCATCAGTTGGGCTGACGGCCGTCGTCACAATACCGCCGCTGCCGAAGTCGGGGTCCAGACCACCGTAGACCGCCAACGCGACCTGCGGTGCAGATAAAAGGATCACAAGGAACATCAAGAATAGAATGAACAACCAATGGCGGCATTTCATTCGGCGCCCTCCTTCTGTGGGGTATTAGATTGTCACTTGACTATGAAACTATTTGGCCATTCCCTGATTTATGCAGCCGCCCACTAGACATATCAGGCGCAGACTGCGGACGGCGAACGCTGCGCCAACTTGCTACTCGGATTCAAACGGCTCTATGCTGCAGCCCCCTTGCTTCGCCAGGAGTAACGGCGAACCTATGCTCACAACTGCTTTGTGAATTATTTCCCAATCAGTATTGTAGCATGGGTTGATAGACTGCATCTTTAAAGATTTAGCGTCTGATCGCCGCAGAGTATTCTCGCAGGCGACTACACCGCAAGCTATGCTGCGTACCTGCCACGCAGCGCCGGATATGGTGAGCGGACAGGGCGAGAAGTTGGCGTGACACAGCAGCAGCCTGATGATAAACTGCGGACTCAGGTTGTCAGCTCAACCGCTGCAGCACTTTTCACAAGGAGATACCCCCATGAGCAGTTTCCATTCAATCACCTGGATCGACGACGGCGCGATCGTGCAGATGCTTGACCAGCGTCTGCTGCCGCATGAGACAGTTTACAATGAGTACACAACGGCCGTTGGGGTCGCGGAAGCGATCCGCAGCATGGTCATTCGCGGCGCACCGGCCATTGGCGCGGCGGCGGCTTACGGCATGGCCGCCGCGGCGGCGCACGCCGCGACAGAAGATCCGGTCGCGCTGCGCGCAGAGCTGGATGAGGCGGCGGAGATTCTGCGCCAGGCGCGGCCGACGGCCGTTAATCTCTTCTGGGCCATCGACCGCATGCAGCGTGTGCTCGCCGACCCGGCCCTGGACAGCACGGCAGCCATCAGCGAGAAAGCCATCGAAGAAGCGAAGCAGATCGCCGCCGAAGATGTGCAGATCAACCGCCAACTGGGCCTCAATGCGCTGGACCTGGTGCCGCAGGGAGCGACGATCATCCATCACTGCAATACGGGCAGTCTGGCCACGGTCGATTACGGCACGGCATTGGGCATCATCCGCACGGCGCACGAACACGGCAAGGAGGTCTTCGCCCTGGTTGACGAGACGCGCCCGCGCCTGCAGGGCGGCCGTCTGACCGCCTATGAATTGATGCAGCAGGGCATTCCTTTCAAGGTCATCGCTGACGGCGCGTCCGGCTACTATATGCGCGTGCAAGGGGTTGACCTTTGTGTCGTCGGCGCCGATCGCGTGGCGGCCAACGGGGACACGGCGAACAAGATCGGCACGTATAACCTGGCCGTCGTCGCCCATGAAAACGGCGTGCCTTTCTACGTAGCCGCGCCGACCACGACGATAGACCTGGAGACGCCGGCCGGGGATGACATTGAGATCGAAGAACGGCCGGCGGAAGAAGTGACCAACGTGGGCACCTGGCAGATCACGCCCGACGGCACACCGGTGGGTAATCCCGCCTTCGACATCACCCCGGCCAAATATATCACGGCGATCATCTCTGAAACCGGGGTTGCCTATCCACCGTATACGGAGAGCCTGAAAGCATTGAAAGAGGCGTGAGATTAGGGCGTTGGGAAGGGGGATTGCGGATTGGCGGTAGTAGTCTACCCGTGTTTCGTTTTATGTGTCTTCCGTTTTCTGTTGGCTGTTCCCTTCCCCATTTCCAGTTCCCAGCTCCCAGTTGGCCGTTTCATAGTACGCCCCATCCGCACAGGCGCGACAGAGAAGCTTCCCGCCGCTCTGCACTTCACGCTCGTTGATGATTTCTTCGCCGCAGCATTCGCAGGTGGCGCGCCAGCCGGCGCGGCTGATTAACTTGCGCAAATCCGCCTTGAGCTTGACCGGTTGGGCGACCAGCATCTCTTGGGGAGTGAGCCGCTGGTAGCCGATCAGGTAGCTCTGCCAGCGGTTGGCCGCTTCCGGCGCGGCGGCGGTGGCCCGTTGGCGGCTGAGGGGATGGGGGGCGATGCGAACGGCCGTTTCTGTTTTTGTATCGACGAAAGTGGCCGCCATCTTGCCGTAATCGACGATGCGCAGCGTGCGATGGCCCACCCAGCAGTTGGTCGCTACAGAGATGCCGTCAGCGCCGCAGCCATCCGTTTCCACGAAGGTCAGCAGGCGGCGGCCCGTCTGCGGCAGCGCCAGCTCAAGCAGCTCCCCGGCATATAGACCCATGCGCACGCCAAGCACCTGCCGCGGGCAGAGATGGTGGTGATAATCGGCCGTCTTGGCCAACAAATCCTGCAGATCGCTCATAGGGAAATAGCTTATCAGTTTGTCAGATAGTCAGCAATTCAGACGATCCGATGAGTCGCTGAAATACTGAGACGGTGGCTCGCTGTTTTGCCACCAATTTTCCCTTGCCAGATTAGTGGATTTGACTGAGAATACGAAGTGGAGCAGGCTCGGCAGGAAGTAGTCAACCGCCGATTGTACGAGCAGCATTTTATTGGTCAGCAGCTCGCAGTTCACCGCAGCCCATGTTGCAGGTAGCGCGCTGCCCATAGTTTTCAGAGACGTTTGCCGCGTCTACTGAAAAAGGAGAAACCGGTGAACCGTAAAATCCCATTGTTTTCACTAATCTGCGTTTTCGTCCTACTTGCGCTTGTTGCTGCCAGTTCGGCCGCACCAACAGCACAAGCAGCGGCACCCGCACTGCAAGAACCGTTTGATGACGCCAGCCAGTTTACTAGTACCCCCTTCTTTTCTGACGGATATAGTGATTACTTCGGCCTGACGGATGGTGCCGCCGGCGATTTCGGTGGAGGGCCGATGCCCATTTATCTGAAGGCATACACCGGCTTTGACGGTTATTTCATGACCGGCATGGATTTGGATGGCGAGGGGGCATCGCTGCCGATTGTCGTCAATTGGACAGGCATTGATATTACAGGCTTGTCATCTCTTGAATTCAGTGGCGACTTCGCCGAATACTTTGATGACCCTGGTGATATTGACGCACCCGACTATATCAGAGTCACTTACCAGATTGACGGTGGCGGATTCAACAATCTGTTGTGGTTCTCCCCCGCAGATCTCACCAACCCTCCATATAATGGTATCTTCCGCGAAGATACCGATTTTGACGGTATCGGCGACGGCATCGCTCTCGGCAACGCGGCCGTGAACTTTGCCAAAACTATCGCCGGCAGCGGCTCAACGCTGGACTTGCGCCTGGAGGTCTCGGTAGACTCCGGCGATGAAGATTTTGCGGTGGACAATTTCGTCATTCAAGAGGCGGTAGATTATCCGCCAGAAGTTGCTTCCACGGTGCCCACGGACGGCGCAAGCAATGTCGCTCTTGGCGCCAATATCGAGATCGATTTTAGCGAACCTGTCACGACGACTGGTGATTGGTTCGAGATTGAGTGTGACTCCAATCCTGTTGCCGCTGTCGCTAGCGGCGGCGCAACAAGTTTCACATTGAATCCCGCCAGCGACCTGCCCAGTTCAGCGGAGTGCTCCGTCAAGATCCTGGCAAGTCAGGTACAAGATCAAGACGAGCCATTTGACAATATGGTAGAAGATTATAGCTTCAGCTTCGCCACAACTTCAATTTGTGGTGATCCGGCCATGTTCATCCATGAGGTCCAAGGACCTGGCGACACCAGCCCTGTCGTCGGTCAAGTCGTCACAATCGAAGGCGTCGTCGTCGGTGATTTCCAGGAAAGCTACGAATTTAGAGGATTCTTCGTCCAGGAAGAGAAAGCCGACTTTGATAACCAAAAAGAGACATCGGAAGGCATCTTCGTATACGAATACTATCCAAGCGTTGATGTCGAAGCGGGTCAGCGAGTGCGCGTGACGGGCGAGGCGTCAGAATACTATAATTTCACTCAGATCAAGAATATTGAAGATATCCAGATATGCGGGACGGCCGCAGACAAGGAATATGGTACTGTGAATCTGCGGCTGCCGGAGCAATTCGAAGGGCAGCTGGAAAGATATGAAGGAATGTACGTCACTGTTCGCAAGCGGATGACTGTCGCCCAGAACTACTTCCTCGGTCGTTACGGACAGCTGACGCTCACCAGCCAAAACCGCATGTACCAACCGACCAACCAGGCCTTACCAGGCAGCATACAGGCCGAAACGCTGGCGGATCGCAATGCGCGCAGCTTGTTGTTCCTCGACGATGGCATCGGCTCCAGCAATCCTTACCCAGTGCCCTATCTTGGTGCTCCGCCACCAATCGTGCTTCGCGGTGGAGATACGGTTAAGAACTTGGTAGGCGTCATCGATTACAGCCGGATTAATTCCGGCTCGGACCGTGACTACCGGCTGCAGCCGACAGAAGAACCCGAGTTTACTAACAGGAATATTCGTCCCGAAAGCCCTGATGCGGTAGGCGGTACGCTCAAGGTAGCCACGTTGAACGTGCTTAACTACTTCACAACCCTGGATGGGTCGGGTAAGATCTGTGGTCCAGACGGACATAAGGATTATTGTCGCGGTGCCGATACCGCAGACGAGTTTACGCGACAGCAGGACAAGCTTGTGGTGGCCTTGGCTGGCATTGACGCCGACATCGTCGGTCTCGTCGAGCTGGAAAACAACCAGGACGCTGATCCTGCCGGCGATGGCAAAGACACCGTCCTAGAAACTCTTGTGGCAGCTCTCAATGCAACCGTTGGCGCCGACACTTACGCCTTTGTTGACGCCGGGGTAATCGGAACTGATGTTATCAAGGTCGCACTGATCTACAGGCCAGCAGCCGTGAAACTGGTCGGTGATACTGCGATATTGGATAACAGCTTCAATCCAGATTTCAATGACGCTTACAATCGTCCAGTGTTGGCACAGACTTTCGAGGAAATCGCTACCGGCGAGCGATTCACTGTCGCTGTAAACCATCTCAAATCCAAAGGTTCGGACTGTGATGATCTTGGCGATTACCTAGATCCCGATGGCCAAGGGAATTGCAATGTCACCCGTCAGAAAGCTGCCGCGATTGAAGTGGAGTGGTTGGCAACGAACCCGACAGGTGTCAACGATCCTGATTTCCTGATCATGGGTGATATGAACTCTTATGCAAAGGAAGACCCAATAACCGCAGTTACTGCGGCAGGATACATCGATCTGGTTGGAAAATTCCAGGGCAGCAAAGCATACTCTTATACGTTTGATGGTATGCTGGGCTATCTGGATCACGCGTTAGCTTCGAGTTCAATGAACAGCCAGGTGCGACGTGCGACCGTGTGGCATATCAATACGGACGAACCGGCGGTCATCGACTACGATGAAGACTGGAACCCTCCTGGCTATTACAGCCCAGACCAATTCCGAGCATCAGATCATGATCCGGTTATCGTCGGCCTGCAACTGAAGAGTAAGGGCAAAGGCAGAGTACGCTAGTTGGTTTCTTAGGAAGAGGAGTCAATTTGACGTCCGGCTCCTCTTTCGGTCACCTTTCAGGTAGTCGCAACAAGAAACATGCACATGCTGCGTATGCGACCTGCCAGTAGAAAGCATGTAATCATACTAAAGGCGAGCTGTCCAAAGGACGGCTCGCTTTTTTTCGGTTTCTGATCCCAAGCCATCCTGTATAATAATCCGTAGAGGTACGCGAATGATTCACAAACGAAGCGTGATCGCCGGGTTCATCTTCGGCGGCCTTATTCTGGCCTTCGGCCTGGCGCTGATCCTTTCCAAGGATTGGGTCTGGTCTCTTTTCGAGGCGTTCTACAGCATGTTGGGCATCCAGGCGCAGCGCACGAATCTGTGGGCGATGTTTATCACCACAGTTGGGCTGGCTTTCGCGGCCTTCGGGCTTTTTACGCTTTTCGCCGTGTGGCAGCGCTGGCGGCTCGGTCGCTGATGGCGTCAGCCGCTGCGCTGAAACCGCGGAGGATTGCACGGTGATGACTTGCCCGTGACACGTCATGAAAACTTACGCGGATTGGTGTTCGGAAGATACGATGTCTGAGAAGCGATTTTCCCCTGATAAAGAAACTGCCGCCTTCGATGTTGAAGGCACGCTAACGACCGGCGCCGCCTGGGAAGGACTGCGCGACTATTTGCATGCGCAGGGTCAGGGGGACCTGTATCGTGCGTTCCAGCGGCGGATGCTGCCGCGCTATCTGCTTTACCGTCTGAACATGGGCAACAAACAGGCATTCAAGGAAGATTGGGTGGCGGGCGTCCTGGCGCTGGCGGCCGGGCGAACGCGTGCGTCGTTGGTCGCATTGGGCCGCCACATTGTGACCGACTATTTGTGGCCGCTGCGGCGCGAAGATGTGCTCAGTGAGCTTCGCCAACACCAGGCGGATGGCCGGCAGATCCTGCTGGTTTCCGGGCAGTTCCAGCCCTTTCTCGATGCTTTTGTCGCGCAGGTGGGTGCTGACGCGGGAATTGGCACGGAGGGCATCTGGCAGGATTCCCGCTTCAGCGGCCAACTCGCCCTGCCCTTCACCACCGGCGAACGTAAGGCGGAACTGCTCAAACAGACGCTGAATGACGGCGCACTGGTCGCCGCCTATGGGGATACCGGGCCAGACGTACCTATGCTGGCCCTCAGCGAACGGCCGACGGCCGTTTACCCCGATGATGCCCTGCGCCGCGCCGCAAAGACGCGGGGTTGGCGCACGCTTGGCTAGTCTGCCGCGGCGCGCTTACATGGCCGGCATCGGCAGCGGCTGCGCCTGCGCCGTTTCCTGCGGCCCCTCTTCTGCCATTCCTAACCAGATGATGACCCCCTGATCATCATCAGGCACAAGCGGATCGTCACAGGTTGAAACCAGAAGACGCTTGTCGGCCGTTATGACAAACAAGAGAAGGTAATAGATACCCGCCTGGTCATACGCGGTCAACGTCTCAGCGACATTCTCCGCGATATAGACAATCTGCGATCCCTCGTAATACAACTTCTCCAGATAGTTAAAGGTCATATCCTCGTCAAACAGCGTGCGACCGCGGTGCTGCTGCGAAATGGCTTGTTCCTCTCCACGCCGCACCGGGGCAAGCTGGTAGACATGATCATCGCCCAACCACTCGCTGAAACGTTGGGTAGCCAATGCATTGAGCTCGCTGTTGTCAGTCAGCGCCAGCAGGCGCCCAGTGCTCTCCAGAGAGAGATCATCAAGAATGGCATCGGCCATAATGCTGCCATTGAATGCTTGCAGACCGGCGTTCTGTGCGTTGTCGATATGACGGCCGTTTGTATCCACCAGCCAGGTGTCGAACCCTGCCTGCTCAATGGCGTTCGCCATCCGGCGCGACCAATGATGCGCGCCAACAATGATCGTGCCCTGCGGGTGTTTTTGCACGAGACCGAGCCATTTGGCAAGCGGCCTGGCCAGCAGTGAATAAACGATCACCGTGCCGACGACCACCGTAAAGGTGATATTGACCAACTGCTCCGCTGCACTGTAGCCAGATTCAGCAAGCTCAATGGCAAACAGAGAGGCGACAGCTACGGCCACGATGCCGCGCGGCGCCATGAAGGAAAGAAAGATCTTCTCGTTGCGCGGCAGCTTGCTGAACATTGTGGAGGCAAGCACCGACAACGGCCGGGCGATGAGGATGATCACCAGCAGGAACGCGACTTCCTGCCATACGACCTGCAGCAGCGCGTCAAGGTTGACGCGCGCAGCCAGCACAATGAACAGAGCGGACAGCAGCAGCACGCCCAGTTCTTCCTTGAAAGAGGTGATATGGCTAATGTCGGCCTGTTTCTGGTTGGCCAACAGAATGCCCATGATGGTGACGGCCATCAAGCCTGATTCGGTGCGCAGTTCGTTGGACACAGCGAAAGCGATCAGCACGGCCATCATGGCCACGGCCGTTTCCAGGAAAGGAGCGATCCAATTGCGTTTCAAGAACTGCGTAATCAGGAAAGCGGCGACGGCGCCGATGACGGTACCGACGAGTAAGGTGATGATGATGCCGGTGAAGATACTGATCAGTTCAAAATCGTGGTCCGGGCCGCCTTCGATGATGCCCTCGAATACGAGGACGGCGAGCGTGGCACCGACGGGATCAATGAGAATGCCTTCCCATTTGAGGATGGAACTGACCCGTTTGTCGGGACGCACCTGCCTTAAGAGTGGAATGATGACGGTGGGTCCGGTGACCACCAGGACAGCGCCGAGGAGGACAGCCAGCTGCAGGTCAAGGCCGAGAATGAAGTAGCCGGCCACGGAGACGATGATCCAGGTAACCAGCGCGCCGAGGGTAATCAACAGGCGCACGACGCCTTCGACGCCGCGCAGTTCATCCAGCTTGAGGCTTAAGCCTCCTTCAAATAGGATAATCGCTACCGACACGGAAACGAAGGGAAAAAGGAGTTCACCGAAAAGCTCGTCCGGATGAATGAGCCCGCTGACCGGCCCGGCCAAGAATCCGAAAAGCAGCAGCAGCAGTATAGCCGGGATCTTGAAACGCCAGGCGAGCCATTGGGCCGTGATACCCAGCAGAACAATGACGGCTATCCCTAAGATAATCGATTGGTGCATAAAGTTTACTCCTTAAAGACGGCCGATAACTTGAGCATCCCGTCCCGATCGGTTGACCAGTCATGATTATAGTATGGGCAGAGTAAATGTCATCCAATTCACAGCATCCATGAAATAGACATGAGGAAAATGGCCGCCATTGGCGAGCGCCCGCCAACGAACGACTGCCAGGGAAGATGCTGTGCCGAATCATCCCCGTTTAAGGTCAACAATGATCGGCCGATTGGCCCGAATTGTTGCCGGAAGGCCCCCTTACGGGTCTAATTGTGCTGGACATCGGCAAGAGTTTCCTGTTGGAGCCGCGCCAGGTATGGATATCGTAGAAGGGCAGTTCCCCAAGAATAATAATGAGTGGTATGTGCTGTATGCGCGCACGGCTGATGCGCCGCTGGCCAACTCCTGGGATCTGACCGTCCTGCTGGCCCGCGCCGGGGAGGGCAGCATTATCCTGGTGATCGTCATCGAAGCAGACAGCGAGGAAAACCGCGCCATGGCGCGCCTGGCAATCGACCAGGCACAGGCTGACTGTGAAGATCACCTCGTCGTCCATGGACTGATCGCCACCTATGATGGTTATCGAGGCGGCATCAACGACTTCGTGCACGAATACAGTGTCGATATCCTGGTAGATGACATCGGCGATCCCATCCACACGAACATTGAAAGGAGCACGTGCGCCATTGTCGGCGTGCGCGGCGATATGGCCGGATACACAGATGGTGAGAAAAGCATCGCCAGCATTGTCGTGCCGACTTCCGGCGGACCCAACTCAACGTACGCGCTGAGCACGCTGCTGCCCCTAACGCCGGAGATCGAGATCGTGGCCCTCTACGTGGCCCCGGAACACCTTGGGGACCATGAAATAGCCTTAGGACGGCAGCGGCTGCGTGAGACAATCGAGTTCATCGACGGCGAAGGGCGCATCAAAACGGAATTGATTACAGCGCCGTCGGTTTCCGCGGGCATACGCCAGGCCGCCCAGGATCATGATCTCGTATTGATCGGGGCCAGCACCGAAAGCTCGCTGGACAAGGTGCTTTTCGGCAATATCCCAGACGAAGTCGTGCGCGAGATCAAGAAACCGGTGGCGGTAATGCGCGAGCCCCATAAACCGCTCGCCAACATCCTCAGCCAGCTGTCCTGGCGTTTGCAGCGCGTTATCCCGCGCCTGAACATCGCCGATCGCACGGAGACTTATGTGCGCATCCGCCGCGGCGCGCGGCCGAGCATCGACTTCTACGTGCTCATCTCCCTGTCCGCGATCATCGCCGGCCTGGGTCTGATCGCCAACAGCGCCGCCGTGGTTATCGGCGCGATGCTGGTCGCCCCGCTCATGTCGCCCATGGTGGGCGCCGGTCTGGCCATGGTGCTGGGCGACGTACGTTTCTTGCGGCTGGCCCTGGGGGCAGTCCTGCGCGGGGCGCTCCTGGCCCTCATCCTGGGCGCCGTTGTCGGCCTCATACAAGTCGGCGATTCGCTGACGCCCGAGCTAATGTCGCGAACGCAGCCGGCGATGCTTGACCTGCTGATCGCTCTCTTCTCCGGGATGGCTGCCGCCTACGCATTAAGCAAATCGAATGCCGCGGCCGCCCTGCCGGGCGTGGCCATCGCCGCCGCGCTTGTGCCGCCGCTGGCCACCTCAGGCATTGCCTTTACGGCGGGCTACTACGTCGAATCATTGGGCGCGCTGCTGCTGTTTGTGACCAACTTCATCGCCATCACCGTGGCCGCCGCCCTGGTCTTTATCATTCTCGGTTTCCGGCCAACCAGAGCGCAAAAACAGCGCAAGGAAGTGC
The DNA here is from genome assembly GCA_963767495.1 of uncultured Chloroflexia bacterium. Lineage (GTDB taxonomy): Bacteria > Chloroflexota > Anaerolineae > Promineifilales > Promineifilaceae > JAACFF01. The sequence continues at coordinate 2,405,771 of CAVYDY010000001.1, read as the reverse complement.
GCGCCCGCAGCGCCCGCGTGGCCATTATTTCTCTCGTGATCGTTTCGCTGATCCTGCTGCTGACCACTTATGTGCTCAACAAACAGAACGCAGACATCGACCGCATTCATGAGGTGACCGAACAAAAACTGAAGGATGTCACCGGCGCGGATCTGGAGGAGTTGACGATTATTGAGTTTGATGACGGTTATTTGAACGAGGATATTGCGGCCCGTTCGGCGCGGACAATCAGCCTCCGGGAAGTGCAGGATCTGCAGGCGGCGATTGGTGAACAGCTGGTGGCCGATGGAATTATTGAGGAAATCGAACTGACGATGACCGTCATTCTGGTCACTGAGCTGGACCCGCTGACCCCACCAACGCCAACGCCCGGCCCCGCGCCAACGCCGGAACCGACGCCGATCGTTGAAGAAGAGGCCGGATAAACGGCGGTCGCCACCCTGATAGTCCGCAGATGCGCTGGACCGCTCGTTTACTTGACGGGGCTTCTCCGTCTGTGCTAGACTGTTCGCGGCTTGCAAGAGCCGTCTGCTACTGATTGGTCCGCACCGCGGACGCTGTTGTTGCCGGGCAAGATCCGGCGACGAGAAGGAGAAAGTTTGATGACACAAAAGAATCTGGAACTTGCCATCAACTGCCAACAGCGTCGTGTGAGTGCGCCCGCCGCCTGATAAGCCTCTTTTTCACTAACTGAATAAAAGAATGCTTAACGGCCGTAGGTGTCTTACCACCTGGCCTATGCTGCTGCCTGCTGCCCGTGAAATCGCGGCGGCCGGGCAGCACCCTACCCCGTACTCCCGACACTTTTGTCCATTTCATGTGGCCCACCATGGGCCATGAAGCATCCTGCCGGCAGGATGCCGGTGGGCCCAAGGAGAAAACGATGATTGTCAACGAAAAAGCAGAAAACGAACTTGGAAAGATGAAGAACGACGAGCAATCCCTGATGAATAACCAAAAACAACAAGATATCCCTGAGAAGGATCATGAACCATACCAGCAACGATATTGACCCGTACGAAAGTTACGAAGAACAATTTAACCCTCTGCATGTTGACCGGCAGGCGCGGCGCAAGCGGCGGCCGAAGGTGCGGCGGCAGGCGAAGAAGACAGTCAGCGAGGCTGTCGAAGAGACCGCGGAGACCATCGGCCTGGAAGGCGGCTTTTCGACGAGCTACACGCCCTCGAAACATGAGTCTGCCTGGCTGATGCAGTCACTGCGTGAGTTCTACCAGCAGGAACTGATCAGCGACGTGCAGGCGTTGATTAAGGGCGGCAAGGAGGCGAATGTGTATCGCTGCGCCGCCCACCCAGCCACGGGCGAAACATGGCTGGCGGCGAAGGTATACCGCCCGCGCATGTTCCGCAATCTGCGCAATGACCATCGCTATCGCCAGGGCCGCACGACATTGACGCCCAACGGCCGTCCCGTGAAAGCGCGCGACAAGCGGCTGAAGAAAGCGATGGCCGGCAGAACAGCTTATGGCCGGCAGCTGGCCCACATCTCCTGGTTGATGCATGAGTACAGCACGCTCGAACTGCTATACGAAGCGGGCGGCGATGTGCCTAAACCGTTCGCCGCCGGTGACAATGCGATTCTGATGGGCTATGTGGGTGATGGCGGCAGCGCGGCGCCGGCCCTGAACGAAATCGACCTGGCGCCGGAGGAAGCACAGTCCCTGCTGTCCAGGGTGATTGAAAATGTCGCCCTGATGCTTTCCTACGGCCGTGTGCACGGCGATCTGTCCGCCTACAACATCCTCTACTGGGCCGGTGAGATCACCTTGATTGACTTCCCGCAGGTGGTCAACAGCACAACCAGCCGGCAAACGGCGCATCCGTTGGACAGTTCGCCAAACCCTGACGCATACGATATCCTCGCCCGCGATATCACCCGCGTTGGCGACTATTTCGGCCGTCAGGGTGCGCGCGTCAATACGCGGAAACTTATCGACAGCTTATGGTCACGCCATGTATCTGACAACAGCAGGCAGCGCCTGGCCGACGCATCGCGCTGGGAGTGAGGTTGTCAGCGGAGAACAGCTATGCATAGGAAAGAGATCCTGACCCTCTATGACCGGGACGAACGCCAGAATGCCCGTGTGCCGGGCATGAGAACCGAGGTTGATGGGCCTTTCGTGCGCCTGATGGCGGAGGTGGAAGAAGAGGGCATGAGTTTCGTCATCTACAGCGCGCTGGACGCAGAGACTGCTGATCGCGAAATCGCCAGGCAGGTGGATACGTTCGGCAGCCAGGGGCGCGCTTTCGAATGGAAGACATTCGCGCATGACCGGCCGGACGACCTGGGCGAACGCCTGGCGACGTTTGGATTCGAGGCCGGCGAAGCGGAGGCGCTCTGTGTGCTGCCGCTGGCGGAGGCGCCGCCCCGTCTATTGGCTCCACAAACGGCCGATATTCGACGCCTGACCAATGCGGCTGATCTGGAAGCGGTGCGCCGCCTCCTGGCTGTCGTCTGGGATGATGAATTCACCTGGTTCGTGCCGCGTATGGAAAGCTATCTGAGGGACGGTTATGCGGCCGTCTACGCGGCCGTTGTGGGCGGCGAAATAGCCAGCGCCGCCTGGGGCTTCTTTCCGCAGGGGAGTCGTTTCGCCAGCCTCTATGGCGGCTCTACCTTGTCGCAGTTTCGCGGGCGCGGGCTCTACACGGCGCTGGTGGCGGCGCGGGCGCAGGAGGCGATCAGGCGCGGGTACCAGTTCCTGACGATTGATGCCGGTGATATGAGCCGGCCGATTGTGGGGAAACAGGGCTTTCGCCTGATGACGCATACAACGCCATATATCATGAACAAAGCGACCCACTAAGGGCAGGCCCCCGCTTGCCTGCCGGGATGGGGCGAGGCGGTTGGCAGCGCCTGCTGCGGTTGAACGCGCACTCATGTTCCAGCCGCCTCGCCCCAACAGTGGATGCTGCGGATTGGTGGCTCTGATCTCAGGCTGGTTCGAGGGTAGACAGCGCCTCAACGGCCGTTTTGATTCGTCGCAGAGCCCTTTCCAGAATGGAACGGGGACAGGCGAGGTTGATCCGTTGGAAGCCCTCCCCTCCAGCCCCGAAGATCGCGCCTTCATTCAGCCATACTTTCGCTTCATCCAGGAGCAGCGCTTCACGCTGGGCCAAATCGAGGCCCAGGGCGCCGAAGTCTATCCAGGCGAGATAGGTGCCCTCCAGCGGCATGACGCGCAGCTGCGGGATATTCTCAGCGACATAGGCCTGCAAGAAACGATAGTTCTGCTGAATGTAGGCCATCGCCTCCTGCAGCCATGCTTCACCGTCGCGGTAAGCGGCATCGGCGGCGACGATGCCGAAGGCGTTGGTGCCGGAGAGACCGTTGCGCTTGAGCATCTGCACGAGCGCGACCCGCATCTCCTCATTCTGCACAATGATGTTGGACAGCTTCAGGCCGGCCAGGTTGAAGGTCTTGCTGGGCGCGGTGCAGACGATGCTGCTGTTGGCGAAATCTTCGCTGATGCAGGCGTAGGAGGTGAATTCAATGCCGTCGAAAATGAGGTCGGCATGGATTTCATCGGCAATGACCAGGACGTCATTGGCGCGGCAGATTTGCCCGAAACGGGCCAGTTCCTGCGGCGTCCATACACGGCCGACCGGATTGTGCGGGCTGCAGAGGATGGCCATTGTCGCCGCCGGATCGGCCGCTTTTTCGGCTAGGTCGTCGAAATCCATTTCGTAGCGCGTGCCGGTCAGCTTGAGCGGGTTGTTGGCGACAACACGGTCGTTGTTCTCTATCGAATTGAAGAAGGGGTAGTAGACGGGCGGCTGGACAATGATCTTGTCTCCCGGTGCGGTGAACGCCTGTACCATGGTATCTATGGCGGCGACGACGCCGGGGGTGATGACAACCCACTCGCGCTCAATGAGACGGCCGTAATGTTTGGCCGTCCATGCCTGGAACGCTTCGTAGTAGCAGTCAGCGGGCGCGCTGTAGCCGTAGATACCGTGAGCCGCGCGTTCTTGCAGCGCTTCGATCACCGCCGGCGGACTGCGGAAATCCATGTCGGCCACCCAGAGCGGCAGCAGTTGATCATCCCCGTGTTTGGGATGGGCGCGATCGGTCTGGAAGGCACGTTCGTCTATGAATTCATATTCCCATTTCGTGCAGTGGGTGTCAAAACGATTGATTTCTTCATCAAAATTATAGGTCATGTCAGCTATCCATCAGAGACTTGATTCGGTATTACGGGTCCCAATTGTAGTCCTGTTAGAATAGAATCAAAATGGGTTTACGACGCGATCATGTGCGCCTATTGCTGTTGCGCAGGTTTGCCGCAGCAGCGGAAATCGACCGCATTCAGCGCGGTTGAAAGCAGTCAATTTTGAGAAAGCGCTTCGGCTCGGGCACAACGCTTCACCCGCTTGCAGCGCCATTCGATTCCCGGTTCAAGGGGAATCTCCAAACCGCGGCCAGGATGGCGCGTCTGCGGCAGCGTGTGCTGGGCGGCTACGGCCGGGGGACGAAGATGAGGTATTCGCCGCCGGGGGTGATCAGCTGCAGCTCATCTGCGGAAAGATGGTAACGCTCGACCTGGTTGAGGAACGTGAGGAAACGTGATTCCTGCTCCATCACGCCGTCCGGCGTCATGCAGGCCATTTCGGTAACGCCGCCCTCTCCCAGCGTGATACGATCCCCTTCTGCTGTGTAGGCGTAGAAGTAGTTGTTGCAGCCGGTTGAACCGCTCAACTGCCCGCCCATGAATCCGGCGGTAATCTCGCTGCCGGGCTTCGGCTTCGTCTTGGCCATTGAGGTCATGGTCCAGGTGCTGCCGTCAAGTTCAGAGCCGGGCAGGGATGGCGTATCTGCAGGAGGGGTCTGCGGCGCGCAGGCGGCCAGCAGCAGCAGAATGGTGATGATTAAGACGGCCGTTTGGCCCTGATGTTTATTCATGACATGCTCCTTTGCCGATCATACACTCCTAAGACGTCTCCGGCGGTCCGGCAGTTCCCCCCTTGACGAATTTCCACCGGTGACTAAGATAGCGGCAGCATGGCAGTCGGCAAGAAAGGGTTGCGCAAAGTCAATTTTAAGGGAAGTCGTTACTACTGGCACGTCAACGAGAAGAGCGTAATCGTGCCTGAGCAGGGGCTGGTCACCTACACGGTCAGCGAACGCCTGCTGCACATCATTTCTGCCAACAAGAAGTTCATCGTTCACTACCGGATCCCGCAGCCTGGTGACGCGCACACGGAACTGCACGTGGAGGGGCCGCTCTTCCCACGCGCGCCGGAACTCAAAGTCGTAAAAGTACCCCGCTGGCGCAATGACAGCAAACGGTATCCAACGGCTGATTTTGTGCGCCGTCTGATCGGCTGGTGCATGGAGAGTGATCAGTGAGCGGCCGGCTGCATACCGCTCGCCGCTGGTTGAAAGCTAGCGCGGTCCGCCGCTAAATCCCATTGAACGCCTTGACTTCCGAAATCTGCTCCATGTGCTCATCCATGTGCTCGACGTACATCTGCACAATCTGCAAGACGGACATGGGGAGTTCGCTGCCCGTGGCCGCGTCAACAACAGTCACCTTGCGGTCCCAGGCGTTGTAGAAACGGGTCAACAGCTCGATGAGGTAGCTGCAGTGCGCCTTGATCAGGTTGACAGCCGGGCCGGCGTCCCGATTCTCAAAGTCCAACAACCCCGCCCACGCTTCATTGCCGGGATAGGCGTCCATACGCACGGTGGCGCCGGGCGTGGCAATGGCCTGCTTGATACGCATACACCACAGGTCACCGTCATCGGCCAGATGATGGAGGATCTCGCGAATGGTCCAGGTGCCGGGCGAAGGCTCATTGTCGGCGGAGAGATCATACTGGTCATAGGTCAGGCCGCTGAGCAGTATGTCCAACCGTTCAATGCCGCCCTCCATGGAGGTGAGCAGCACTTGTTGGATCATGGAAAGTTGGGACATGCAGTATCTCCTGGACAGGCTGGAATAGGACGTCAACTGCCTGAATTGTACCTCGCCTGAGGCTTGTGTCCTATTCAGGGCAGGCACCTGCAGGTCGGACCTACCCCCTCTGCTTCTTCTCCCGGAACAAGTCCAGTGTGCGCCTTCAGCCGAAAAAGCGGATAATCGAACCTGAAACGCCGGGTGTTTATCCTCAACTCTCAACAGAATCCGGCGGAACGGATCAGCCTATGACGTTCAAAGACCAATTTGCACCCTTTACCCTCGCCTTGCTGGGCGTGGCGATCGCCGGATTTGTGCTGCTGCTGATGAGGTTGGCATCACCGGTTCTTTCGCCGATATTGTTCGCCTGGTACCTGACAGCCTTGACGGTGCCGATATTTTGGACGCTGAAGAGGCGCGGCATGAACAGCGGTATTTCGCTGCTGCTTCTGGTAGGCGGCATGCTGCTGGCCGGCCTGCTCATCGCCGTCCTCCTCTTTGTGGGCGCCAGGCGGCTGACCAGCGGCGTTGAAGCATATGGCGGGCTCCTGGATACCCGGCAAGCCGAACTCGAAGGGCTGTTGGATGATGCGGGACTGGGCGACACATCATTGTCCGGCGTGTTGGAAAGCAGCCAGTTTTCAGATCTGATGAAATCGATTGCCGGTATGACGGTGGCCGTGGCCAGCGATTTCGTCTTTAGTGTCGTTTTGACCGCTTTTCTCCTGCTTGAATCAGAGCGCTTCGCCAAGATCCTACAGCACAGTACGGCCGACCACCCGGTGATGCAGCAGATGCCGGCGCTGATGAAAACGGCCGTCGCTTATTTCGGCATCCGCACGCGCCTGAACCTGATCACCGGTGCCGGCTTCACCTTGCTGCTGCTGCTGTTGGGCGTTGATTACGCGCTGCTGTGGGGCATTCTGGCCTTTTTCCTGAGCTACATCCCCTATATCGGCCTGCTCATGGCGATGATACCGCCCAGCCTCCTGGCCCTGGCTGAGTACGGCCCCTGGCGCGCGCTGCTGGTCATTGTAGGCGTCACGATCATCAACCTGACTATCGAGAATGTCCTCGAACCATCCTACACGGGCAAACGGCTGAGCCTTTCGCCATCCATTGTCTTTGTCTCCTTCTTCTTCTGGGCATGGCTGCTTGGTCCCGTCGGCGCTATCTTGTCGATGCCGATCACGGTGATGCTCATGCTTGTGCTGGGCAATGATCAACGCACGGCGTGGATGGCGCGGATCATCAACCGTGATGGCTCTCTGCCGGTGGACGAACTGCAGGCTGCCGGCGCGACGGATCAGAGCGAAACAGGCTAGGCCAGGCATCAGAACAAGCGGATCCTATGGTATAATGGTCTTATGGAGGCTGGATGGAATCAGGGCCATCCATCTCTGTGTAGTCGCCGGCGACATGATTGACCGACCTGGGATTTGTAGGCCGGCAGAGGAGCCATGCGGTGCGCGTTAGAGCCGGCATCTTCCTTCTATTCTTTGCGTTGATTCTGGCTGCCTGCCGTTTCCAACTGCCAACCACAATTGATTCGATACCCTTTGCGCCAATCCCGGCCGTGGAACAGGCAGCGCCAGCCATCACCGCCGAAACGGCGGGCAGGGCAGCGGCTGCCGCGACCAGCCAGCCCACGACAACGCCTACCCGGCCGGCACCGGCAGCGCCAACAGCAACCCCCATCCGGCCCCTCGATCCGGAAGCGGACGGTATCGTCGCCAGGGCGATGGCGAAAATGGCCGAAGCCGGCACATTCCACTATGCCATGGACAGACAGCTGGCGCATGATCCCGCTGCGCCCGATTTGCTGCTGCATATCCCGGTCAGCGCCAGATACCATGCGCCGGATCGCCTGCAGGGCAGTATCTCGTTTTCTTCAGCAGCGGAGGAAGCCGCCTTTGATTTCATCATCATTGGTGACGACCTATATCTGCGCGAACCGCCCGACGGGCAGTGGCAGCAGATGCGCGACGGCGAGGCGGCGGCGCAGATGATCCGCGAGAACGCGCTTCTGCCGTTGACCCATCTATCAGCCGACAAGCTGCACGATTCGGAGATGATCGCGGATGTCTTGTTGGCCGGCGTGGCCGTCCATCATGTGCGCAGCAAGATGGGCAGGAAGGCGGCAGAAGGAGATCTCAGCGCCGGCGCGGGCAGCGTCGATCTGTGGATTGGCAAAGCGGATCATTACGTCCACCGCGCCATCTTGCGGACGACGGCCACGACTGAGCTGGGATTGATCGACAGCGGCAGCTCTACAGCCGAGGTTGACTATTCCGGCTTTGGCACACCGGTGATGATAGTCGCCCCGCTGATTCCGGAAGCAAGCGGTTTTCGCCCAATTGACGCTTATCCCATCCCCGGGGCGATCCTTGAGGAAGACTCCCCAAATCAAACGGATGGCAGTATCTCAGTCGATTGATTTCTCACTCGCCGCTGATCGTGAGCTGCTGCAGGCGGGTGACGTCGCTGTCACCGCTGGCCAGGCGCTGGAAATCGGGCCAGGTGTAGAAGCCAACTGTCAGATCGTATAAGCCTGGCGGCGCATCCGCCGCCACATCAACCGTGATCTCATCGCGAATAATTTCCCCTTCCCGCCAAACGGCCGTCGGGTAGAAACCGTGGCATGGTTCGCTGTCCTTCTGTCCCCACAGCGGGCTGCCGTTGGCCGGGTTTTCCTCGCCGAGCAGGTGCACAAATGCGGTGTAGCGCGTATCTGTCTCTTGCAGCGCCTGCCAGTAGAGCGTGAGCTGCAGCTGTTCGCCCGGCGCCGCTTCCTGGCGCGGGAGGTCATAGCCCAACAAAGCGATCTGATCATCCCAGACGGCGTTCAGGGGAAACTGCGGGGCGAAAACGGCCGTTTCGCCAGCGGGGATGTGGTAGGCCGTGTAATAGTCCGCATAGCCGTATATATCAGAAAGCCCCTCCGTTTGCAGTGTGCCCGATGGGTGGATCTGCGCCAGCAGCCCGAGGCTGTTCTCTTCACTGAGCACATAGGTCGTCGGGCGCGTGGTCGTCTGCGGGTAGACGAAGCAGCGCCAGCCGTTGTAGCCGCGCACATCATCGCCGGCAGTGCGCAGGCGTGAATGGAGCAGCATATTAGGATGGTTGGGTGCATCAGCGGAGAGGTATATCTGCGTCTCCGGCGGCAGGCCGGCGATATAGGCGCCAATTTCGCTCAGGTGCGGATCAAAGTCGCCATCCTTCTCCTCGTTGTCCGCCCAGACGACCAGATACTGGTTGCTGGTGTAGAGGAAGCTGGCGAGCAAGACGCCGCCCAGGACAAACAGCGCGGCCGCCGGCCAGAAACGGCCGTTTGGATCACGGGCGCGGATGAAGGAGATGACGACTATATAGCCGGCGGCGATCAGGATCGTGATCAGCGGCAGAGCGCCTAACGCACGCTTGCTCACCGCGCCGGAACCGGCCAGTATCGCCGGGGCAAGCATGATCAATAACCAGGCCAGCATCACCTGGGCGGCGGGCCTGCGCCAGGACCAGAGGACAGCCAGGAAGCCGATGATCAGGCCGGCAAGCAGCAGGATATTCAGTCCCGGCAGGCGAACGGCCGACCACATCAGGTGCGTGTCTCCTTCAACAGCAAAGAAGCGCAGCAGGACAAGGAGGCGTTGGCCAAGAACGCTAACCTGCCCGGCCAGCGGTTCAGCCATCTCGACGACGGCCACATCACGCACGCGCTGGTTGAAGGCGTCGGGATTCTGCCAGGCGTACCAGGCGAGCGGAAGAGCCAGCAGCAGGAAGGGGATGACCAGCCAGGCCAGAGAACGCAGATAGTGCGCCAGGTGGACCGTCTTGCGCCGCGACCAGTAATCGATCAACAGTACGGCCACGACCAGGATGGGCAGCAGCTGCCCGATCTGGTAGGTGTACAGAGCGGCCCCGGTCGCCAGGCCGGCCAGCAGGAACATCTGCCTGCGACCGGTACGCAGCGCGCGCAGCAGGAGGAACAAGGTCAGGGAAACGAATAGAGGCGCCAGAATGGCGCGCACGCCGTAGCGGGACCAGACGACATGCCAGTAGCTGACCGCCAGGACGGCCGCCGCCAAGGGCGGCCCCCAGCGGCGCAGCAGGCCGTTGTCGCTGCCGGCCAACAGTTCACCGGCTGCGGCATAGGTCATGGGAATGGTGAGAATACCGGCGAAAGCGGCGGCGAGGTGAATGCCAAAATCGGAGAGACCTATCGCCGCATAGAGCGCGGCAACGAGGTAGCTAAAAAGGACTTCGCGGCCGAAGTTGGTGGCCAGGTAGATGGGCAGGCTGCCGTCGAGGATGGCCAGCGCGTCCAGGCCATAGTAGGCAGGGTCAAAACCGCTGCTGATCGGAAGCTGCGCCAAGTCAACCAGGCGCAAGAAGGCCCCGGCCAATGTGGCGATGACTGCCAGCCAAAAAGCTGCCCGCTGCGAGTTGTCAGGCGATTGCTGCATCATAAAGGCCCGAGCGGCCAGGAATCAGGACCGTATCGGGAGGCTCTATTATACGCCTAGCGATTTTTTCGGCAGATTTAAGCCGTGAACCTAATAATGCGCTCTACTGCGGCAGATTGACTTTCCCGAGATGGCTGGCCTTTCCGGCGGACAATAGGTATTTCCACGCCTTGTCCAGCGAGCCGGGAACCAGCATGCCATGCATCTGCAAATTGAAGAAAAGCAGGAACAAGAATGCCAGGAGCCCAGCAGAATCAGCCGCCTTCAGTTCATAGACGTCGAGCGAACAGCCGCCGCCGCCAAGATCCGCCCGGAGAGGGGACCTGCTGGCGATCACTCTCTTCTGCATGTTGATGATCGCTACCGGCGCGTAGGCGGCCGACCAGCTGTCAGCATGGCTGCACATGCTTTCATAGAACGCCTCCGGCTCGAGGCCATTGAAGGCGAAGATGACGCCTGTGAGATACGGATACACTTTTCGCGCGCTGGCGATGTTTCTGACCCCTTCAACCAATCGCTTTTCGCTGAGGCTGCGTTCGACTTCAATGACCATTGAAGCCGCGCGGGGAGAGATCACTTTGACATCCCCTTCTGAGTCAAGCAAGGGGTACTGGATCTGATCATAAATAAGGATGTCACAATGGTTGCTGGACGCGCCGCGGATAAATGGATTGACAATAAACCCTTCGGCGACATCATATTTTCCGGCTGAACGCGCGGCCAGAAAGGAGCGCAGTATCTCGGCGTAGGCCGTTCCTGAGCGCAGTTTGTAGTCCACCAGTACCTGCATGCGTTTCAGCCGTTCATCAAGCTCGTCGGCGACGGTCTGGCAGAATTGAATTAGTTCTTGATGCCCAATTTCCATATGAACCTCCTGGGCTGTTATTTTGGGAAGTATTCTATTTCATCTGCGGGAAAATGAAAGGATAATCTTGTACAGCCTTTCCTACTTCTGATTGTACGAAAGGTGCAGTCATGGGGCGCTTCAGACACGCAGATCTGCGGGGTACTTTACAATAAAACCTCGCGGGTTTGATAGGCGCCGCGCAAGGCGGAACTTCCGATCATAAACCCGCGAGATTCGGTGCGAGGCCGGATGCGGCCGCGCACCTTCACCAACTTAGTTCAGCAGACTGCGGCTAGGGCGCCAGAGCTGTCGAGTCATAATATGGCGGGCCGCTGTCCTGCGGGACACTGTTTCGCCTTCTGTCATGCGGAACGCCTACCCGGACCGTGGAGGAGCAGGTGAGACCGTGTCCGTCATCAGCGGTGAAGCTGATGATGTAGATACGGCCGTCGCCGGGCACTTTCCTGGATCCGGCGCGTTCGGCGCGGACGTGAGCGGTGGAGGTTCCGACGCCGTCACCGTCCGGCGTGAATCTGCCATCGCCATAGGTGTCAACTTCTTCATCCTGCACGATCGCGTCAATCGTGATCGTTACATCATGACCGTCAGGATCGGTGACGTTGAGGACATCGATGGCATAGAATTTGTGATTTGGCTGCCACAAGATGTCACGGCTCGGGACGGCTTCGTCACAGACCGGCGGCCGGTTCGTATTGACCGTCAGATCATACAGGATGGGCGATTCGCCGCCCGTACCGCGCGTAAAGCTGACGCTGATCTTCAGATATTGGCCGTAAACCGTGGGGTTGCCTTCGTTGGCAACGGGTTCTTCAGGCCCGAAGGTCACACCATCGGCGCTGGACGCCACCGTGACCGCAAGGCTGCTTTCTCCCGGCTCGTCGGCCGTCCAGCTTACCACCTGCCATTCGGCGCCAGCGATCGCGCTGTCGGCCACAACGGACCAGGTCCCTTCGTTTGGCGGCGCAATGAGCGTGCTGCCGGTCATGTCGCTGTAGTTATATAGGTTACCGCCCAAATAGACGCTTGTGAAATCAACCGCACCTATGGGAGTCACGCCGTCGGCGCCAATTGCGCCGGCAGCCGGGTCAATCCGATAAGCCTTACCGGACGAGTAGCCCGTCGCCCAGACCTTATTGTCGCCGTCCACGGCCACGCCTGTCGGGCCGGCGGCCATGCTGGAATCAAGCATCACGTTGCCGATAAAGGTACCGTCGTTGAGCAGATGCCCGACCGTATTCTTGCCGGAGTAGAGTGTATGCGCTACCCACACATGATCATTGTCGTCAACAACGCACCCTTGCGCATTATAGTCACCATGCGTGTATACTCCTAGCAGCGCGCCCGAGGGATTGAACTTGCGAATCGCATTCCCGTTCAAGGCTGTGTTCCAGACATTGCCACTGCTGTCGATGCAGAGACCGTAACTGTCATGGCTGTAGGTAATGTAGTTGGGAGAGACGAGCGGAAGCGCAGTGTCCCACCGCAACAGATTTCGAGCGGACCAGATCACACCATTGGCATCGATCAAGCCACCGTACCCACCAAATCCTACGCTCGGCTGTTGATCGATAATGGCGCCGGTCGTGGAATCAACAAGGTCAAAGTACTGCCCCCCCGTTCCAGAAATCCACACATCATTGTAGGCATCCACCGATACGTGGCGCGCGCCAGTTGAGTTAACACGCACGTAGTTGATGATGCACTCATCTTGCGCCGTCGATGCTCCGCCGAGGCTATCTGCAGACCCGGTGTTGGGCCAGAGCCTGACATCTCCTAGACCGGCTGATGTTTCAATCGTCCCATTGCCGTTGCGATCGACGCACTCACCCATCTCCTGCAAACCAATGTAAACCGCAGAACCCATCGGCCGGGCTACCGGCGGCACGCCTGGCGCGATCGCATCCATGGCAACTACGCTGGACTCATTTCTATTGGTAACCCACACGTTGCCCTTGCCGTCTACGGTTGTTCTGGAAGGATTGAGACTCATCCCTGCCGGGGCAGTCGCGTATTCTCCCAAAACATCGCCTGTCTTTGTGTCAATTTTGACTACTGTGCCCTTTGTTGACACAGCCACCCAGATAAAGTCGAAGGGCGTCTGAACACTATCCAGCTGAAGCTGATCGTTGTCTGGCGCGTCATGGTTGACATTCACCAAACCCCCTTCATCAAAATCTGCGTCCAGGGTATATGTTCGTTCAAAACTACCGCCATTGGCGGATACTCCGGCTGCTAGTGACAAGGTGAGCAGCAGCAAGAGTGCACTAACAAGGACCAATTTACTCTTCATGACATGACTCCCTATCCCTCAGGGGATACGCGGCTCCCGCTTAACAAGCGGCAAGCCGCACAGCTGAACGTTTCGTTCTCAACGAACCCACATTCATGCGCAAATCGACCTTCTTGCCACAAGAATCACGCCATAGACACCTCCTTCGGCCAGGCAGAAGCCAGCCGCCAGTCCCATCTGGCGGCACTGAATACCATGCGCCGGGCATGAATTAGATTATTCTGCTATTGAGCACTGGTCTGCTGCATTGAGACGCGCAAAGAGTACGCCGTTAGGTGTCGTGTTGTGCTCGCCAGTTAAGGTTGGCCCCATCCAAACGCCGGCGTCGACCGGCAGTTTTGTCGCTGATCTGCCGAGGGGCAAACCAGCCGTATCCCTAATAGACAGTATAACATATGATTGACGCACAAGTAAAGTACGCGCGCCTTGCGCGGATTATTTTGCGCCGGGCCAGTTGGAAAGATGCTGTGCGGCCTCTGCGTAGCCGATTTCGATCAGCTCCGTATAGGCGGACCAATCCATGATGTTGTAGTCGCTGGTATTCAACTGAATGAGCAGATCGGCCAGGTGGCGGGTTCGTTCGAGATGGTGATTGCTGTTAATGATGAAGGCGCGCAGGATTGTGCCGGCCAGCGAGGGCACGCGCGGCGGCGCAGCCAGTGGGTTGACCCGGCCGCGCAGCACCTGCCAACCGTTGACGCTGGGTCCAAACTCCCATTGGCGGGCTTTCTCCTGGCGCGGATTGACATCGACGGCGATCACACTGCCTCGCCCTACCTTCTCGCGCATGATATCGATGGGCAGGTTGTTCATCACGCCGCCATCGACGAGCAGATCTCCCTCGTAAGCCACCGGCGAGAAGACACCGGGAATGGCCAGGCTGGCGCGCAGCGCCTGCCACAAGGGCCCCCGTTCATGGACAAGAGGCTCGGAGCGGGTCATATTGGTAGAAACGCAGAAGAAGGGGCGCCATAGATCTTCGATGGCAACATCGCCAAAGTTATCCAACAACATGCCGGTCACTTTCTTTGATTCATAAATGGCGGTCGCCGGGTAGGTTAGATCAAGGAGCGCATCCTTCGACCCATATTTGCTCATGCGCCTGAATAGATCGTCATAATCAAAATCCATGGCGATGGCGCCGGCCATTAGCGCGCCCATGCTCGTTCCGCCGAGGATGTCGATGGGAATGGCGGCATCGGTCAGCGCGTGGTCGACGCCGATATGGGCGAAGCCGCGAGCCCCGCCGCCGCCCAGAACAAGGCCGGTGGCGCGCCCGGTCAGGCTGCGCACCAGTCGTTGGAAATCACCCTCACTGCCCATGCGCAGGTGGTAGTGCGCGCTGAGCGGCCGGTTTTCCAGCCAGCGGCTGGTGCCCGACGGCCGTGCGAGGTTGTCCGGCTGCACCAAGACGAGGTCCAGGCAGGGAATGGTGGCCAGATCGAGTATCGCCTGTTCACAAAGACTCAGCTCCGGCGGCGCGGTGGCATCGGCGAGCAGGACGATACGGTCGGCGCCGCGAATGCAGCGTCTCGTCCACTCGCTCCAGTCAGGGTCGGTGATGGTGACCATCGTATCATGCGCTGTCTCCTGCTGGTTGAGCCAGGCGGTGATGGCGATATTTCTGGCGTCAGCGGGAGGCGTCTGCGCCGCGCCGGGGTGACCAAAGCGGCTGTCGAAGCGGGCGGAATCAAGCAGGATAGTGCGTCCCTGCGCGGCCAGGCCGTTTTCCAGCAGCCTGGTGAACTCCGCCAGCGGGGCCGAATCGGAAACGGGAACGACGGCGAGGCTCAATGCCGCATCGGGGCGATCAACGACCTGTCCCCGCTGCTGATCGCGGACGACAATGTCGCGGGCGATATTGAGAATCACTTTCGGGTATCGTTCGCTGAGCCGTTCGAATGCGTCCGAGGAGAGCAGCAGAAGGTCGCTGTCGCGAACGGCGCTGACCGTGGCCGTTCGCGGCTGCTGGGTGAGCAGGGCGAATTCGCCCACCGTCTCGCCGCGGCCGACTTCGCCGATCAGGCGCTTTGTCCCGTCCACCGACTCAGTCATAATACGCAAACGGCCGTTAACCACGATGACCATAGTGTCGCCATGATCTCCCTGGTTCATCACCGTTTCACCGCCCTGAACATGCCGCCAGGTCATTTGATCGCGCAGTTCGTGCAGCGCCTCAGCATCGAGATCCCCAAAGAAGCGGCTCAATACCCCTGCCAGCTGGGTATTCTGGAAGCGCTCTTCGGCCAGGGCAAGCAGCGTTTCCCGTATGGCGGGGTGCACCTCGGCCAGGGTATTCAAGGCATCGCCGGGGATATGGATCAGGGCGCAGTCGCTGATCGCCTGTACGCCGGCTGAACGGGGGCGGCCGGTCAGCAGCGCCATCTCGCCAACGGCCGTCCCAGGATCGATCACATCGAGCACGACCTGTTCACCCCCCTGCGCCTGGAGGACAACGCGCATGACGCCCTTATAGAGAATGTACATGCCTTGCGCAGGATCGCCCTGGCGGAACAACCAGTCACGCCGCTCAACAGTTACCAACGAAAGCGCACCAGCCAGCGCCTCCTGCTCGGCAGCGTTCAAATCAGCCAGATAGCCATACGCCTGCAGGTGGGCCATCAGTTCAGCGGGCGTTTCTTCAGACATAGCAGCATTCTCCTAAATCGGGGTGGTTCTTGACATTTCCTGTTGTGGGCAAAACGGTAGTTCGACAGGAAGCGTATACAATATGATGAGTATAGCGACCCTGTCTATTCCCCGCAAAAACTGGCGGGCGGGATATAATCCAAAATCCGGGGTCTGCCGTTCGACACATTTATTGGGAGTTAAGAACAGCCGGCGCCCGGCCGGATAGTTTAATAACTGGCAGCGTATGAGGCATCTTATGGACGCCGCGCGCTGCGCTGCACTTTCAAAGAAGGTGACCGTATGAAAGCAGTTTACTATGAAGAATTTGGCGGCGCGATCACGGTTCGCGACGTGGCCGACCCGGCACCGCCGCCGCGCGGCGTTGTCTTGCGCGTCAATGCCAGCGGTCTGTGCCGCAGCGACTGGCACGGCTGGCAGGGACATGATCCTGATATCCGCCTGCCCCATGTGCCGGGACATGAGCTGGCAGGTGAAATCGTGGCCGTTGGTGCGCAGGTGCGTGTCCGCCAATTGGGCGAACGGGTGACCATGCCCTTCGTCTGCGGCTGCGGCCGCTGCGCGCAGTGCGCCTCGGGCAACCAACAGGTGTGTGACCATCAGTTCCAGCCTGGATTCACCCATTGGGGCTCGTTCGCCGAGTATGTGGCCGTCGATTACGCCGATACAAACCTCGTCCCCCTGCCGGACGCCATCGATGATGTGGCCGCGGCGGCGCTGGGCTGCCGTTTCATCACCGCTTACCGCGCGCTGCTGGCCCAGGGGCGCCTGCAGGGCGGCCAGTGGGTGGCGGTCCACGGCTGCGGCGGGGTCGGTCTGTCGGCGATCATGATCGCGGCGGCGTCAGGGGCACAGGTAATTGCCGTCGACATTGGCGAGGAGAAGCTCGCGCTTGCGCGGAAGCTGGGCGCGGTGGGCGTGGTAAACGGCCGTGATACGGCTGATGTCGCCGAAGCGGTGCGCACGATCAGCGACGGCGGCGTTCATGTCTCGCTGGATGCCCTGGGCAGCCAGGAGACCTGCTTCAATTCCATCGCCAATTTGCGCAAGCGGGGCAAGCATGTCCAGGTGGGCCTGATGACGGGCGATCACCAGCATCCCGTTGTGCCCATGGACCGCGTCGTCGCCCATGAGCTGGAGATACTGGGCAGCCACGGCATGCAGGCCTTCGCCTACGCGCCAATGCTGGCGATGATCACGGCCGGCAAACTGCAGCCGCGGAAACTGGTTGGCCGGCACATCACACTGGATGCGGTACCACAAGAGCTGGCCGCTATGGATAGTTTTCCGGGCACGGGGATCACGGTAATCGACAGGTTCTAGAATGGGGATTGCGGATCTTGGTAGGGATGCACCCGGGCCGGACATGCGCCAGCGCCTCGGGTAGACACGGGGGTCTACCCCTACAGAGTTCCGCCGCTGTTCTTTGTTAGGGCGACGACTTCGGGGTAGCGGAAGCAGGCGGTGACGTGGTCGTTGACCAAGCCGGCGGCCTGCAGGTAGGCATAGATGATCGTGGGGCCGACGAAGCTGAAGCCGCGTTTCTTGAGGTCTTTGCTGATCGTCTCTGATAAGGGGGTCTTGGCGGGGATGGCGGCCATATCGGGCCAGCTGTTTTGTATGGGCTCACCATCCACGAACCCCCAGATGTAGTCATCAAAACTACCGAACGCCTCCTGCACAGTCAAGAAAGCGCGGGCGTTCTTAACGGCCGAATTAATCTTCTGCCGGTTGCGCACGATGCCGGCGTTGCCCATCAACGCCTCAATCTTGACGTCGTCATAGGCGGCGACGATCTGCGGGTCGAAGCCTTCGAACGCCTCGCGATACGCGTCGCGCTTGCGCAGAATGGTGATCCAGCTCAGACCGGCCTGCGCGCCGTCGAGAACGAGGAATTCGAAATGGGTGCGGTCGTCGTGCAGCGGGACGCCCCATTCCTGATCATGGTAAGCAATATAGAGTGGGTCGTCGCCCGGCCAGGCGCAGCGTGTAACAGCCATCATATCCTCCATCTGCGAGATTATACCGCGCGGCAGAAACCTATGAGCTTCACCAGTGCCGCAGACGCGGCATTCCAGCCGCAAGTCGCGCATTTGAGCAGCTGGGTGACCGCCGGTGCAGTCGTCCAGGCGGCGCTTACGCTGGCGCCAAAGCGGGGTCGCTTTCCAACTGCTGCGCCACCTGCAGCATGGCCTCCAGAAGGCTGTCGACCTGCTGCGGCGTCTGTTTGTAGCCAGGGCGATCGTGAACGAGGACGACCTGGGCGGCGGGAAGCGCTTCGGGAACGAAGAGGGCGGCCGGTCCTGTGGCGCGGTCGCGAAGGCGCAAACTGCCATGATTTTGGGTGAAAGCGAGCAGGGCGTCGCGGGATGCCTGGCTCAGGCGGTCTGTGTTTCTACGGTCGAAAGCCTCTTCGAAATCCTCGGGAAGGACGCCTGGTTCGTGGTCACGGCCGTGTTGGAAATAGGCGACGATATCCTGCGGCTCGTCGACGTTGAGGGCCAGGGCCAGGCGCAGCGAGAGCTTGACATCTTCCACGGTGCGCTGCGGTTTGGGCCCGTAATTACCGTAGCGTAAATTGGCGTAGGTCATCGCAAAGTCGTGATCATGAAAACGGCTGCCGTACCAGACCGGCACGCGGCGGCTCCCTTCATTCAGCTGCTCTAATCCCATCTCTTCGCCCAGGCGATGGGGGGCGTTTTGGTCACGCGGCATGCGATAGAGATAGTACCAGGCGGCGACGGCGAGGATGCTGAGCAGCACGACGCCGCCGATGAAGAGAAAGACGTTGATGTTGGCATTCATTAGACACCGTTTTACACCAGGCGGCGCGGTTAGGCAAAGTTAGCGGTTCAGCTTTGCGGCAGGCCTGCCTGCCGGCCGAGCCGCCGCGCTAGAAGAAACGCCAGAGGGATTGGGGCGGGCGTGTTTGCTTGAAACGGCCGTAGGCGAGACAGAGCGGGTAGAGAATGAGCAGGCCGCCGAGCCAGAAGAACAGCATGCGCGGAATCGTCGTCCCTCGAGGAGCCAGCAGATGGCCGAGCGCGGCATAGAGAAAGAGATGGGCGATGTAGAAGAAGAGGGGAACACGGCCGAAAACAACAAGCGGCGCCAGGAGCCGGCGCGCCTGTTCACCTGTCCGGGAGAAGAGCCAGAGCAGCAGCAGATTGACGCCCATGGTGAGCAGTAGAAAAGTAAGGCTGGGCGGATATTTGACCAGGTTGAAGAAGGGAATCCAGCCCTCCCCTGCCGGCGGGCGAATATTGCCCGCTGCGCCGGTAATTCGCAGCAGGAAGAAGGCGGCCAGAAAGATGAGACTGAGCCAGAGCGTGGCGCGCCAGACGCGCGCCGCAGCTGAACGGAGCGCACGGCCGTAGGCCAGGCCGAAGGTGACCAGCGGCAGCCAGGGCAAGAGGGGATAGTTGGACCACAGCCCATTATCGCCGCCGGGCCAGAGCAGCAGTTGGGGCAGCAGGGCGGCGGGCATCCGACCCCAGAGCTGCGGATCGGGCACAAGCAGTTGGGTCAGGGGGATGAAGACGGCCGTGAGCAGCAGCAGCGGCGCCGTGCGCAGGCCCAGCAAGAAGCTGCCCAGGATCATCGTGCCTCCCAGAGCGAAGAGCACACCCACGTAGACGTCAACCACCCAACCGCCCGGCGACCACGCCCAGGCGAGATTAACGATCAGAAACTGCAAGAGAATCAAGAGCAGGCCGCGCAGCCAGAAATGGCGGCGGATACGCCACTTGTCCCACCCGGCCTGCCGGCGCGATTGGGCGAACAGCATCATCCCGGCGCCCATGAGGAAGAAGAAGCCGGGGGCGGCGAGATGGGTAACCAGGCGCGTGAGGAAGGGCAGCGCGCCCGTATAGCCGGGAAACGACCCGCCCCAATATTCGCCGGGCGAGTGCTGCTGGGCGACGAAGTGGTTGGCATGGTCGAGGGCCATGAGGACCATGATCAAGCCGCGTAGAGCGTCCAGCGGGAAAAGGCGCGTAGTTTTCAGGCTGTCCATACAGAACAGTTAACCATGTGAGGGGAGGCGATGTCAATGCGGGCTGGACTGACCCCGATTTAGCTGACCATTAGAAGAGGCAGTAATTCATACCTTGCAGGCATGTCTTGAAACGACAACGTCGACGACCCAGCCGTGAAAGCGCGGCAAGGTCTAGCGGCCAGCGATCGACGGCGCAAAGATGCGCCACGAAACGGTCGTGATGAGTTCTTCTGTCTCGGCTGCGGCCGGATCGGACTGCGAGACGACAGACACGGTCGCTAAATCGGAATTCTGGTCAGCCGCCCGCGCCGGCAGTTGCACTGTCACCGTCAATGATTCCGCCTCCCCAGGGGCCAGCGGGCCAACGACTGAAGGTGCCATGACAGACCAATTTCTGCCGGCTGCAGCGATGTCATACGTGTCGCTGTGATTTCCGTCGTTGATTACCGTGAAGTAGTAGGTCACCTCTTCCCCGATCGCACCTGTTTTCGATAGGGCGTCAACTACAAGATCAACGCCTGCGACCATATTGGCGATCGTGGTCACCTGCGCGGTATCGACGACTGCCTGCATACCCTGTGAGTAGACACTGATGGCCAGCTCATCCTGTTCGCCTGCCAGGGCATCCGCCGGGATCTGGATGCGAACGGTGAACGCCTCGCTTTCTCCCGCGGCGAGCGGGCCGATGACATCTGGACATTCGCTGAGCCACGCATGGCCCAGCAGTGCTATGGCGTAGGTATCGTCGGTGGACCCGTTGTTCTGCAGCGTCAGAGTTACTTCAATCGTCCTGCCCGGATCGCCGGCGGCAGCCACGACAGCCGGCGTCAAAGACGCATCAATCGTGTACACATCCAGTTCCACGGGGATGATAACACGCCTATCAGGCGCGCGACTGCGTATGATGAGCCGCGTTTGATAGACGCCAGGACCAGAGATTGTCGGCGCGCCGCTGTCGAAAGTCGCCTCTACTTCGGTACTGTCACCGGCAGCCAGTTCCCCGTCGACCGGCGTCACGGACAGCCAATCTTCCATGCTGGCGCTACCTACCGCGTCGCGCACAAGCGCGTGGGTGTCGGGGGGCAGATTGCGCTCGAATGGCCCCAAGGCCACGATCATCCCTTTGCCGGGAACCTGCCGAGCGGCGGCGTAAATCAGGCTCTTATCGCCCTGTTTGGCCGTCAAGGCTACGGCGTCGTCAGGCAGGCTGTCGGCAAACATCTGCGCATTGTGATACACCGAGCCGATGATATCACCCACCGCATATGCGGCCGTTATTTGATGCCCAGTCAGAATCTCCTGATCATTCTCGCCGCTGGGATAGTTCCAGTACCAGCCATACCCATGGCTGCCCGCTGCGTCAGGCCACAGATAACCTGCGTATGCAGCGTAGCTAGCAGCGCTGTCGACGACAATGATCCGCTTGCCCGTCGTGAACCAGTCGTCAACATCCTCCAGATAGGAATCGGGGACGCCATTATCAGGCAGTATCAGCCGGTCAAAATCGGCCAGCGTTTCCGCGTCCAAGCGGTCGACTGTCTGGGCAAAAAATCTACCATGCGGATCGTCTTCCAGGATTGTCTGGTAGGCAGACCAGCTGTTGGCATTGCCTGAGGATGGCGGCCAGTAGGAGATGTCTGCAACCGGTTCGTGATCGAAGATGGCAACAGCATGGTCCACCGGCAGTGCATCGTAGGACAATACTCTGTTTCCGCTGTTCTCGATCCTCAGCGTGGACGTCATAGTCTCGCCCAACGCAAGTTCTGCCCGAAACGCAGCAGGATGGACTTGAATCTCGGGCAGCCGCATTTCCAACGTAGGGTCGCCCAAGAGGACGGCGCCATAGTGCCAAAAGGGTGAATCAATGCCGAAAACGGCAATCCAGTAACGGAAGCCTTCGCCCAGCGGTTTGCCCTGGGCAAGCGGGCCGTAGAAGTGGTTATAGCCGTGCATCCCGCCGCTTTTTGTCGTACCGACAGCAGCAAGCCCATGATCTCCCGCAAAGATATACCAGCCGCCGATGTAATTCGACTCGATGTAGCGCGAAGCGGAGCAAGAGTACAGATTATAGAAGAAGGCATCCGGCTCTAGTTCATAGATGCGGTTGTAGTAAATGCTTTCCCACTTCTGCCTGTTATTGTAGGCGAAGGTCTGATTCCAGGGACTGGCATGGGCATGGACCTGAATCCACTCGTAATCCTCCTTCAACCGGAATGAATAGTCCTTGACCCGCGTTTCTTCGGCATCGTAGACGACTGTCAGGTCTTCATAGAGCATCCCCAAACCCTCATTACCCCATAGAAAAGCGTTTACGGCCCAATCATCATCAGAATATAGGAGCGATCGGGCGGGCAGTGTCAGGCTGCCGTTTCGATAAGCATGGTTGCGATCAAAGTAGGCTTGCAGCAGCTTCACCTCGCTCGCGCCAAATGTCAGCGTACCGGCCGTCAAACGCCCAAGCCCGATCTCCGGTTCCCTGCTGCCGCTGTGCCTGTCAAACAACCCGTCGTCGTCCAGATCCTCCCAGACACCGTCCAAATCCATGTAATAGAGGTCAATGGGAAACTGGTCCAAATCGTTTATCTCATACCAGGGCACGGGGAAATCACCGATCAGAAAGCAGTGATCAATATCCGGCTGGGCAGCCAGGAAAGCTCGAAGCGCAGCGCTGTCCGGAAACGTACTACTGAATAGACTCACCGTCCAACCCTCGGCCTCAACATCTTCAATCCAGGTATCAAGCTTCGTCTCTACTGCCTGATAGATATCGGCGTTTACCAGCACGACGACATTCAGATCTGCATCAACGGCCGACGATCGGTATGCGAGTGAATCGTACACTTGTTCAACCGCTAGGTCCGCTGGCGCGGGCTGCTTGTCCAACCATTCGAGATAGCTGGTTGGCTGGCGGCCTTCGGCAGAGAACCATCGCGAGGGAACATAATCTTGAGTATCTCTTGCCTGCACCTGCGGCTGTTGGTCCGCTTCTATCCCCTGCCAGGCGTAAAGGTCAGGCTGGGAATGCGAAAACTTGCCCGCGGAATAAGAGAGGAGCAGGATAAAGACGAGCAGGAATAGGAAACTTCTTTGCATGCAGCACCCCCATGAACAGAAAAGCTCTCCTGGCAGGAAAGCTTCGAAGTTATTGCAGTCAGACCTACTGCACGTGCAGCACTACAACCCCCCAGGCCAAGCATCGCAGGGTATGTTTACCTATGGTCATTATACCAGTAAGTGTTGAGAATGTATCGCGGCGGCGTCATTATTCTAGGCTGCGATCTTCGACAGGATGGAGGTCAGGGCTGCTCACTGTTCAGGGCAGCGCTTAGAGCCAGCGCAAAGCGATTGTTGGCCGGCTGGTGCTCTGCTAAAATGCCGGTGGTCCTATGGCGCCCGGCCTGGCTGCGGGGAGACCTGCTTTGTTGACGGCCGTCGCCTGACCCATCGATTCATCGACTATCCATCTCAAGAAGGGAACGACACACGCATGACTACTACATTGATTACGGGCGGCAATACGGGCATCGGCTTTGAAACGGCGCGTGCTTTGGCGGCGGAGGGGCAGGCGCTGATCATCACCTCGCGCAGCATGGCCGCGGCTGAAAATGCGGCGGAGCGCATCAAGGCGGAGACGCCAGGGGCTGTGGTGCATCCTCTGCAGCTCGACTTGAGCAGCTTCACTAATGTGAGCGCCTTTGCGGCAGAGGCGTTGGCGATTTTCCCAACGCTTGATGTAGCGCTGTTTAATGCCGGGGTGATGACGCCGCCCTATATGCTGACGGGCGACGGCTTTGAACTGCAGTTTCAGGCCAATTATCTCGGTCATTTTCAACTGTATATGCTGCTGCGCGAGGCGCTGCTGGACGGCGGGGGTAAGGTGATCAACGTCTCATCCCTGGCCAGCGAACGCTGCGAATGCCGCACGCTGGCAGATTTCCAGGCGCTGGCGCGCGTGGCGGAAGCAGCGTACGACGGCATGACCTCATACCGCGCCTCCAAACTGGCGCAGGTGGTTTTCACGGTGGAATTGGCGCGCCGCGAGGCGGCGCAGGGGCTCACGAGCTATGCGGTTCACCCCGGCATCGTCAATACGGAGCTGTTTTATCGCGGCCGTTCAGAAGCATTTAAATCAGTGGTCCGGCCGTTCGTCTGGCTGGGGTACAAGTCAGGGCGCATCTTGACGCCGCAGCAGGGGGCGGCAACGAGCATTGCGCTGGCCGCCAATGACATGCAGCCCAACGGCGCTTACTGGGCCGACGAAGCGGTACGGCCGATGAACCCCGCCGCCCAAGATGAGGCGCTCGGTCGTGACCTTTGGGCATGGTCGGCATCGCTGCTGCCGGCTTGAGCAAGATCGACGCTGCCGCACAGGGAATGCTTACGCCGTTCTGGCCGGCCGGCAGTTTCTCGCTTACTAAGAACTCTCACCGCACGATTGTTGGCTGACTGGCGCTCTGCTAAAATGCCGTGGTCATGTGGCGCCCGGCCTGGCTGCCGGGGAGCGCTGCTTGGTTAACGGCCGTTGGAGAACTGCATGGCGTCTGCACAGGAAAATCGAGCGTGGGATTATACGCGTCACCTGGTCGACGTGATCGGCGCGCGCGGCTCGGGCAGTGCCCAGGAGAGGCAGGCGTCCGACTATGTGAAGGGCGTGCTTGAGCGGCTCGATGTGACGATTGAAGAGCAGCCGTTTCGCAGTCCTGCTTCAGCGTGGCTGCCGTTTGCGGCGGGGTTGGGCCTGGCGGCGCTGGCCGCGCTGCTCGCTCCGCTGGCGCTGCCGGCCAGCGGCTGGCTGGCTGTTCTGCTGCTCATCATTTCCACCTGGTTGGGCATTCGTGAGAGCCTGCTGCGCGACACGGTCTGGCAGCGACTTCTGCCCAAGGTGGACAGCCAGAATGTGATCGGCCGTCTCGCCTCATCCGCCGAAGAGCGGCAGACGATAGTGCTGGTCGCGCATGTCGATTCCCACCGCACCCCGTATTTTCACCGCTCGCGCCGCCGGCAGCATTGGTTAGGCATCTTGATCCTGCTCGCCGAGGTGGGCGCGGTGGTCAATATCCTGCTCTATGCCGGTCTGGCGTTGAACGGGTCGATGTGGCTGTGGGCGGCCTCGCTGCCTTTCGCCCTGCTGCATCTCGGGTTAGCGGTGGCATTCGCCGCCGTCGAGCGCACCCCGTTTTCGCCGGGGGCGAATGATAATGCGGCGGCGGTCGGCACGGCGCTGCAGGTGGCCCATGAATTGGACAAAAAACGGCTGGCCCACAGTGACCTGTGGCTGCTCTTCTCCGGCTGTGAAGAGGTGGGCGCCTACGGCATGCGCGCCTTTTTGCAGCAGTATGGCGCGGCGCTCAGCGGCGCCCGCTTCATCAACCTGGAAATGGTCGGCCAGGGCGTGCCCGCCGTGGTGGTCAAGGAGGGGCTTTTTCGCCGCGTGTCCTATGATCCCGTCTTGATCGAGGAAGCTGCCCTGGCGGCGGAAGCCGTATGGCAGGAACCATTCTTCAAGAAAGCGAATGCGTATGGCGAATCAGTCGTCACGCAGCGGGCGGGGCTGGCCAGCGTTACGCTCAACACGGTGCTGCCGGAAACGGGGAAAACGGCCGTGTGGCACCGTATGGATGATGACATGCGCGCCGTGTCCGCGGACACGCAAGATCAGGTCGTCACCTGGGTTTTAGCGCTGCTGCGCAGGCTCGACGCGTCCGCCGGCGCGGCCAAAACGATGACCAGTCAGCGATTAGCCAACGGTGAGAGCCGGACCAATTGACGAACGAGACGTTTATTCTACAATGGAAGCGAGTTTGCACATCCGCAAGATCGCAGAGTCGCAGGGCAGCAGCATTTAGGGACAGCCGAAAGACCTACCACCTGCCGCTTTTTTTGCTTTGTCCTGCTCACGTATAAGGAGAAATGAACATGAATACAGCATCACGCGAAAACAACCGGTTCCTGATCTATGCGGTCACGGCCGGCCTGATCATCACCGTCCTGTTTGTGGCCGGGTTTCTGTCAGTCGCCGGCGCGCAGCCGGAACCGGAAAAGCCGCCGTTCGCCGGCGTCCTGGTTGAGCCGGAGGGCGGCCGGATGCCCAAGACGATGGCGCCCGTCGATGAAGACAATCTAGGCCCCGAATGGCGGCCCATCTTCGCCGAAGATTTCGAAAGCGCTAGTTGGGAAGAGAAATGGGACGCGAATCTCGACCTGAGCCCGGCGCCCTCCGTGGGACGCAAATGGGGCACCCAGCTGGTTGGAAACACGCTTGATCCAATGTCAACCAAGTCGGGCTGGGGCATTTGTGCGGACGCAACGTGCAGCACCACCGATCCCATCGCGCCATCCTACCCCAAGGGCATCGTGTCCTGGCTGGTCGCCGGCCCCTTTGACCTTTCCAAGGCGGATGATGCGCTGGTTAATCTAGACCTCTTCTACGAAGCAAGTAATGGGGACCCCTTTACGGTTTCAGTGTCCGAAAACAGAGTGCAGTTCACACCGCAGCTGACTGTAGACGGCAACGTTAACCAGGGCGCTTGGGAAGAGAAATCAGTGTCATTGTCGCAGTTCGCCGGCAACCCCAATAAGACGCGGCTCTGGATCGCTTTCACCTTCTCGAGCGACAGCAACGCCCAGAAGATCGGGGCGATGGTTGACAATATCTCCGTCTGGACCGAGGGCGAGCCCGGCTACTATCTGCCTTACGTGGCTTACGGTTTCACGCCAACGCCGGTGCCGGTAACGCCTACCGCCACGCCCCCACCGCCGGGCGGCGACTACAGAGATGGTTTTGCCAACAATATCGATGGCTGGCTCGATCGTCGAGCGACGTTCGGTACCACCTTCTCCCTGACGCATGACGGCGACTCCGTGGATGGGGGTCGCTCAGGTTTCTTGAATGCATTGGTCAATACCGGGGACTCGCACTATATGATCGCCTCACCGCTTGTCCAGGCGAAAGCAGTTCCCTATAACATCGAGACCGTCGTCAAGATGCGCAGTAAGCGGGAAACTGGCGACCAATACGGCATCGTGTTTGGCGGTAACTTTGACCCCGCCGCCGGCGACTGCCGAGCACCGGCTACCGGCGTCTGCTTCACGCAGTACTATGAAGTTCGCGTGCGCTTCTACTATGATGAACAGGATGATAAGGACCGCATGGAAGTCAAGATCAAACGTATCGACAGCGTCGACGAGAACAACAACAGCGTCGGTCCTGACCTGACGGACTGGGAACGAGTTCCCGGCGTCGATGAGGATGACTTCATTGAGTGGGATGTCACCTACAGCAGGAGTGGTAAGATATCAGTATCCGCCAATAAGAATCCGGTACCAAACCAGAGTGTGACGGATACGACCTATATCAACAACCCATATTTCGGCATTATCGTGCGCACGGAAAGTAAGCCGGATTCGGAGGTCAGGTACGACTATATCAAAGTGGACTGAGCAGTGAATGCGGCGTTCGGAATTTGGGGTGCGAAATGACGCGCTGTGAACTGCGAAGCGGCGTATGGTAAGTAAGTGAACAAAGAAGAGGCTGCCGGCAAAAACCGGCAGCCTCTTTTTATGTCCCACCTGGGCTATTCATTCAACGGGTCACCCGTTCGAGAATCGACTACGACTCGTTGTCGCGCTCCCGCAGGTGGGGATAGAGCAGCACCTCGCGAATGGAATGCTTGTCGGTGAAGAGCATGGCCAGGCGGTCGACGCCGGTGCCGAACCCCCCGTTGGGCGGCATGCCGTAGGCCATGGCGCGCAGATAATCTTCGTCAATGGGGTTGATCTCATCGTCACCGGCAGCGTACATGGCCTGCAGCGATTCGAAGCGTTTGCGCTGTTCGACCGGGTCATTGAGCTCGGTGAAGGCGTTGCCCATCTCCAGGCCGGCGATGAAGTATTCAAAGCGTTCGACATGCATGGGATCGTCCGGCTTGCCTTTGGCCAGCGGCGATATGTCGCGCGGGAAGTCGAGGATGAAAGTGGGCTGGATCAGGCGCGGTTCAACGTAGTCGCCGAGCAGGCCGTCGACCAGTTTGCCCCAGCTGGCGCCTGCCGGCGCGTGCCCGCCGATTTCGCGGATCGCGGCGCTCAGGCTTTGCGCGTCAGGATAATCACCATAGTCTATTTCAGCATACCGTTTGATCGCCTCGCGCATGGTGAGTCGATCCCAGGGCGGCGAGAGATCGATCTCGTTACCGTCATAGACGATGCTGGTCGTGCCCAGGGTTTCTTCGGCGGCATGGGCGACCATGCGCTCAGTGAAATCCATGACATCGTTATAATCCCAATAGGCGGCGTAGAACTCGAGCTGCGTGAACTCGGGGTTGTGTTTGTAGCTGACGCCTTCGTTGCGAAAATCACGGCCGATCTCGTAGACGCGCTCGTAGCCGCCGACCAGCAGCCGTTTCAGATAGAGCTCGAAGGAGATGCGTAGATAGAGCTCCTGCCGGAGCTGGTTGTGGTAGGTGGTAAACGGCCGTGCCGCCGCGCCGCCATAGAGCGGCTGCAGGATCGGCGTTTCCACTTCCAGGAAATCATGGTCATCGAAGAACCGGCGCAGCGAATTGATCAAGCGGGCGCGAACGCGGAAAATGTCGCGCACCTCGGGATTGACAGCGAGATCGGCGTAGCGCTGGCGGTAGCGTTCTTCAACGTCGGAGAAAGCGCTGTAACGCACCACTTCGCCATCGATCTCCTGTTCCTTGACGACGGGCAGCGGGCTGACCGCTTTGGCCAACATTTGCCATTCGCTCGCGCGCACGCTGATTTCACCGGTGCGCGTGCGCACCAGCTTTCCGGACGCCTGCACAAAATCGCCGAGGTCGGTCAGCTTGCGGAAGATGCGGTGTGATTCCTCGCCGACTTCTTCGCGGCGCAAGAAGAGCTGAATACGGCCGTGTTCGTCGGCGATATGAGCGAAGACGGATTTGCCCATGTCCCGCATGCTGAGCAGCCGTCCGGCGACAGTCACCACGATTTCGCTGTCGTCGCCGGCTTCCTCGAAGGCGGCGATAGCTGCGGCCGTCGTATGTGTTCGCTGCGAGCGCAGCGGATAAGGATCAATGCCTGCTTCGCGCAGTTGATCGATTTTCTCTAATCGTTTCTGTTCCAATGGTGTCGGTTCCCACGCCATGTGTCAAGTTCTCCTGGGTCGTTGTGATCCGTGTTCGGTGTTCAGCGAGCAATGCTCAGCTGGCAAAAAAAACGCCCGTGACAGGCACGGGCGTTCAACTAACAGTGCCGGTTCGTTGAATCTAGTCGTTGATCTTGATCACGCGAAACGTGGTCAATCCGCCGGGCGCGTCAACAGTAACGATATCTTCTACTTTAGCGCCAACCAGCGCACGGCCGAGCGGGCTTTCATTGGAAATGCGGCCTTCCACCGGATCCGCTTCCGCGGCGCCGACAAGATGGTAACGTTCCTCTTCGTCGTACCCTTCTTCAACAACAGTCACGCGATCACCAACATTGACGATATCAGGGAAGGAATTATTTTCCTCAATAATCTCGTAGTTATTGAGAATATCCTCGAGTTCCTGAATGCGGCCTTCAAGAAATGCCTGCGCGTTGCGCGCCGCCTCTAATTCGGCATTATCGACAAAATCGTCGTCCTGGCCATCCTCGAAAGCGCTGTGCAAGCGATCGGCAACTTCCTCGCGACCCTCGTGGGTCAGACGTTCATATTCTTGTTGTAACTTCGCTAACCCTTGACTGGTCAACAGAGCTGGTTTCTTTGCAATCATTGGCATGACACCTATAAATTGGAAATACCGCTCTTAAGCGGTATTTTTCGCGACGCGATCAGAATTGTGCGTGAAAGTATAGCAACTATGCAGCAGTTGGGCAAACTCGCGTTTAGCTGGCTCTAAGACAACCGTTTTGACAGCCTCAGCCCAGCCCCGCCGCCGTGGTGGAACGGCGCAGCGTGTGCCGTATCTGTGGGGTCAGCAGCATCTGCGTCTCCATCGCCAGCAGCACGCCGCCGATGACCGGCGGCGCTGCCAGGCGCGTGACCTGCGCCGCGGGCGCCTCGGCGCTGATCACCGTCTCGATTTCCGCTTGCAGGCGCGGGCTGCCCTTGAAGAGACTGCCGGAGAGCACGACCTCGAACGCGTGCCCCTGCAGATTCAGCTGGCGAATGACGCCAAGGCCCAGATCACCCAGCTGGCGGCCGGCCCAGGCAACGGCGTCGCCGGCCACGGGATCACCGGCATCAGCGGCGGCGAATACAAGCGGGGCGTGGCTCGCATCCAGCACATACCGCCCACGCACCAGGCCGGCAAGCAGATCATCGACATCC
Organism: uncultured Chloroflexia bacterium; assembly: GCA_963767495.1. Classification (GTDB taxonomy): domain Bacteria; phylum Chloroflexota; class Anaerolineae; order Promineifilales; family Promineifilaceae; genus JAACFF01. The sequence continues at coordinate 2,375,295 of CAVYDY010000001.1, read as the reverse complement.
AGCGCCCCGACCGCCTCGACAAAGGCGGCGGAGAGCAGTGTGCTCGGGCCGCGCAGAGACCAGGCACGGCCGACCGCCTGCAAAGCCGCCTGCACGAGCTCCCCGCCGCCGGCAAATTCGCCGAAGATGGAAGCGCCGCTCATCCGGCCGACGCGTCCTGCGGCATCACGGCCGTAGCTGTTGCAGCTGGTCCCGGCAGAAATAACAACGCCCCACCCCGCCTGCGCGCCTGCGGGCAGGCCCAGATAGGCATCATTGACCAGGATAACCGGCTCGCGCAGCCCGATAGCATGCAGCAGGGCCAGGTGCGGCGCGCGATCCTCAGGCCAGTCGCAGCCGGCCAGGCCAAGACCGGAAGCGGTGATAGCGCCGATTTCAACACCGGTTTCCGCGGCGGCACGGCCGATTATCTCCTGTAGGACAGCGCGGGTGCCCTGCCAGCCAGCCATTTCCCAATTGCCGGGGCCGCCGCGGGCCCGGCCCAGCACCCGGCCCTGGCCGTCAGCGAGCAGCGCCTCGCTTTTCGTCCCCCCGGTATCGACGCCCAGATAGATGCCGGTCATCGGGCAGCCTCGCCAGCGGGCATCAAGCTGCGCAGGGCGCGAAAACCAATGACGTGAACGCCTGAACGATCGACGGCGTCACGCACCTGCTCGTCGAGGAAGGTGAGGTAATCAGCGGCGCGGCAGGGCCAATCGCTGTCGGGCACCGCTTCGCGCAGTTCCGGCGTGTCTTTGGTGGGGTGCAGAATGAGAAAGGTCAGCCCTGGCTTCAGGTTGTCCAGTTTGCGCAGCAGCTGGCCGGCGCGATCGTCAGCCCTGTCAAGCGGCATCATCGTGGCATCATCAAACAAGGGGATGCCCCAATCCTCCCACTGGGGCACGCGGGACAGAATAGCCAGCTCTTCCCGCGGGCCTACGTCGTAGCGATGAAATTCAGGCACGCTCTGCCGGAAGAGAAAGGGAGGCGCGCCGCATTCGAGGGAAAGCTCGACGTAGATATCAACGAGGCGTGGATGGAGCAGGGCAAACATATGGGAATCGATATGGGTGACATCAATGCCCGCCGCCAGCGCGCGCTGGATCTGGGCGCGCAGTTCGGCGCCCAGGGCATCAATTTGGGCAAGCGCCTGGACCGCGGCCGACGTGCTGTGAAAGTAGCCGTCCTCATCGATCAGGCCGCCGGCGGCATCGCGCGCCTGGATGGGTCCCCAGCGATAACCGGTCCATTCGCTGGTCACGGTCAGGTGGACGCCCATGTCCAAATTGGCGCGCCCGGCGTTGGCGCGGCAGAAGGCGGCCGTCGCCGGAAACCAGGGACAGGGAACCATCGTCGAAGCGGAGGAGAGCAAGCCAACATCGAGCAGATCACGGTAGGCATCCAGGCTGCTCTGGAAATTGCCAATGTCATCGGCGTGGAAGATGACCAAGCGGTCAGTGTCAGCAAGACCAAGTTTCTTCAAGACAGGGTTGGTTGAACGCATTTGCAGTCACCGTCAGGTCCAAAATTGGGGCAGATACGCCTTGTGCGTTGTCAGCATGTCGTCGAGAACGGTCGTTATCTTGTCAGCCGCCGGGCCCAACGGGTGGGCGAGCAGCGCCTCGTAGGCAAGATCGCGATCGCCGCTCACCGCCGCCTCGGCAGTCAACAGCTCGAAAGATTTCACCTGGGCCAGGAGACCGGCAGCGGCCGGCGGCAGCGGCGCAGCGGGCAGCGGCGTAAAACCGTCACGTCCGACGCGGCAGGGCATTTCCAACACCCACTCGGCGGGCCATCCAGGCACGGCCCCACCGTGCGGAACATTGACGATATGCGTCTCGCCCAGATCGTTGTAGTGGGCGTTGAGCAGCTGCGTGGCCACGGTGGAATAGTAGGCGCCGCCGCGCTGCATGAGCCCTTCCGGCGGTTCCGTGCGCTCAGGCTGCGCATATTGGGCCAGGAGCACCTCTTCGATAGCCATGACCTGTTCGGCGCGCGAGGGGGGCCACGCTGCCTGCTCAGCCAGCTTGCGCGCGGTGTAGTAGAAATACTGCAAATAGTAGTTGGGGATCATGTTCAGCGTGCGGATGGTGTCGCCGTCCCATTCCGCTCGTTCATCCCCCGCGCCGGCGTCTAGGAAACGCTCGATGATCTGCGGCCACAAATCTTCACCGTCAAGCGTGAAGCCGCGATGCCAGGACAGGTGATTGAGGCCCAGCGTCTGCAGCTCAGCACGCGCCGCCAGATCAGGCGCATCGGTAGGCAGGTCGAGCGCCTCGAGCATCATCATTTTGGCCGTAATGGGCACGTTGCAAACGCCGGCGGCCGTTATCTCCGGCGCGTAGCGGGCCAGCGCTTCGGTGACCAGGCCGGCGGGATTGGTGAAGTTCACCAGCGGCGCCTCCGGGGCCAGCTCGCGCATGTCACGGGCGATGTCGAGGATGACGGGTATGGTGCGCAGCGCCTTGGCCATGCCGCCCACGCCGGTCGTCTCCTGGCCGATGAGGCCGTGGCGGCGGCCGAGATATTCATCTTCGCTGCGCGCCTGCATCCAGCCGACGCGCAGCTGCGTGGTCACGTAGCTCGCCCCGGCAATCGCTTCGCGGCGATCGGTCGTCAGGTGCACCTGAAACGGGGCTCCTTGGGCAGCAACCATACGCTGCGCGAATCCGCCAACAGTCTGCAATCGTTCGGGCAGGACATCCACCAGCCACAAGTCGCTGAGCGGGAATTGGTCGACGCGCGCCAAAAAACCATTGATGAGTTCGGGGGTGTAGCTCGACCCACCGCCGATGACTGCGATTTTCATGTGATTATCCTCATTCAGATTCCGTCTCTTCTGTTCTTCGTTTTCTCTTTTTTGTTGTTCGTTGTCATTTTTCCCCGCATCCGCAGGAAGTCCGAATGACCACATCGGTTGGCAGAGCCGTGAATATTTCGGCCGTGCCTTCGTTGATCAGGCGCAGCAGATGGCGGGCCGCGGCAGCGCCCGCTTCGGCGATCGGCGCCCTGACGGTGGTCAGCGGCGGCGAAAGGTGGCGCGAAAATGGGGCATCGTCGAATCCAGCCAGGGCGACCTGTTCGGGTACGCGCAGGCCGGCGCTTCGTAATGCGCTCAGCGCCCCAGTGGCCGAGACGTCATCTGCGGCGAAGATGGCGTCAAACTGCAGGCCCTGCGACAGCCAGCGTGCAACGGCTGTTTGCGCCATCTGGTCGTCATAACCGCCGCCGGCGACCAGCGTTTCGTCATAGGGCAGATCGTGAAGCGCCAGGGCGCGGCGGTACCCCTGTTCGCGCTGCCGCGCATCCTCGTGCGCCTCCGGCCCGACCAGAAAGGCGATGCGACGGCAGCTGTGGGCCATGATCAGGTGCTCGACGATCTGGCGGGCGCCTGTTTCATTCTCGAAGCTGACGGCCGGCAGGTTCAGCCCGGCGGGAGAGGAGCGATGCAGCAGAACCATCGGCAGACCGCGCGCGCTCAACCTGCGCAGTGTCTCGTCAGTCAGGCTGCCCACTGCGACGATCAGTCCGGCCGTATTGTGCTCGTTGAGCGGCAGGTGAAACGCCTGGCGCTCGTCCCGCCAATCTGTGGCGGCGTAAATGAGCAGGTCGTTCTTGCTGGTCACGCTTTCAATGCCGGCGAGCACTTCACCGAAGAAGTAACCGCCGACTGAAGGCAGAATCAGGCCCAGGGTCTTCGAGGCGCCGCCGGCCAATTCGCGGGCGCCGCTGTGCGGCGCGTAGTTCAGCTCAGAGATCGCACGCCAGACGCGAACGGCCGTGGCCTCACTCACCGGCCCGGTCTGGTTTATCACGCGGCTGACCGTCGCCGTGGAGACGCCGGCCCGTTGGGCGACGTCGGCGATGGTGGCGCGGGTTAAACTTTCTGCGTTCTCTTTCATTGATTTCAGGTCATCATACGAGAATGTAAGCGCTTACATAATAGCTAGTCGCAGGCGCTTGTCAAGAAACGACGGAGAAAGACGTGCGAGTCTAAGAAGACAGGGGAAGGAAGCCGGAACTTCCCCGGGCAGCGCGTCGTTTGCGGGGAAGTTCTGGCCGTGGATCGGAATGGCGGCGATCAGCTCACGGTGGGCACATAGCCGCCGTCTACGCGGATGTTCGTCCCATGGATGTAGCCGGCCAGCGGGCTGGCCAGGAAGAGGACCACATTGGCGATCTCGTCGACTTCCGCCGCGCGGGCGAAGGGAAAGCCATCGCCGGCCATCTCGTTCATCGCTGCGCGGGCTTCCTCAAGATCAGCCGCCATGCCATGCTCAATGAAATAGGCGCCGGTTTCCGGCGTGAAGACGACACCGGGACTGACCGCATTGATTGTCACCGTGTCATTGTTCATGCCCTGGGCCAATGACACGGTGAGATTGTTGACAGCCGCTTTGCCGGCAGAATAGACTTCCATTCCCGGCGCCGGTTTCGTCGACGCGGCGGTAGAAATGTTGATGATACGCCCCCACCCCTGCTCCTGCATGGCCGGCAGCAGACGCTGAATCAGACGCACCATTGAGAGCACATTAATGTTGTAGCTTTCCAGCCACTGCTCAGGCGGCGTGTCGAACGCGTTCTGATGGCCGCCGCCGGCAGCGTTATTGACCAGAATATCGATGCCGCCAAGCGCTGCGTTCACTTTTTCCAGAACGGATGCGACACCCTCCTCAGTGGACAGATCGCCGGGGGCGATGATCGCCCTGCCGCCGGCCTGGTTTATCTCTTCGGCGACGGCTGCAGCGGCTTCGGCGCGACGGCCGTTGATGACCACGACGGCGCCTTCTGCGGCGAACTTTCGGGCCGTGCCGGCGCCAATGCCGCCGGTGCTACCGGTCACCAGGACGCGTTTGTCGGTTAATTTTAGATCCATGTCGAACTCCTTTTCTTCTAGCTTTGTAGTCAAGTTTCCTATTCCGCAGCTGGCCTCTTCAACCTGATGCGGCAGTGATCTCACTTGATAGTTGATTTGAAGGCTTTCAAGGCCAGGCCCATGCCGAGGGCGGCGAAGGCGGCGGTGACAGAGAAGCATACCCACACGGGGATGGTATCAACGGGGGCCACATCGACTGCCGGGGCCATGGTAATGGTCCGCAGGCCGGTAACCACATAGGTCGTGGGATTGAACATAGCGCCAACACGCATCCAGGTAGGCAGTGTCGCCAGCGGGTAAAGTGAATTGCTCCAGAAGAGCAGCGGCAGCTGCAGCATGAAGATCATCATGTGATACCCTTCGGAGCTGTCCGTTTTTGAAGCAGTTGCCAGAGCGATGCCCGAAAAACCGATGGCATAGCCGGCGATGAGCAAAAATCCACCCAGCCAACCCAGTGGGCTGGCGCTCAACCTGGCGCCCATCAATACGCCAACGACCAGAATAATGATCGATTGGATCAACACCTTACTGGTGATGCTCAAGGCATTGCCCATCAGGATGGAGAGGCGGGGGATGGGCGCCACGAGATACTCCTTGACAATGCCGGATATGCGCTCGGTGAGCCAGGTCGATCCGCCGCCAATCGCGCCGCCGACAACGGTAAGGGCAATGATGCCGGGTAAGACAAAGGTCATATAACCGTCTCCGCTGCCCGGTCCCACCGCGCCCATCAGACTTCTCATACCGACGCCGAACAGAACGACCCACAGGATTGGCTGGATCAGGGTCCCCACAATTTCCTCGCTGTGCACGAGGCTCTTCTTCATTTGTTTTTGCCATAGGATTAGAGATGCACTCATCAGGATGCTCCTTGAGTAGATTGCGTAAAAGGGAGCGCTTTCTGCGCCGGACGACCGGCACGCGCAGTTATTTGTCTCGCAGCTGGCGTCCGGTATATTTGAGGAAAACGTCGCCGAGGGTCGGTTTAGCCAGCGAGACATCTTCTACGTGAAAGCCGGTGTCCTGTGATAGTTTGACGATTTCCACCAGGCGACCGCTGCCTTCGCTGACGCCGACTTGAAGCATACCGCCGCTGTCGTCTATGGTCTGCACAAAGGGCAGTTCTTTAAGTCTGCTGATGAAGGCTGCCTGGCTGCCCGACCCCTCGATGTGAAAAACTTCCGCGCCCATCTGTCTAATGAACTCCCGCGGTGTGCCTTCAGCGACCAAACGACCGTGATCGATAATGCCCACGCGGTCGGCCAGCGCCTCGGCCTCATCCATATAGTGGGTTGTCAGCAGCAGGGTGATGTTCGTCTCCGCCTGCAAGGTGCGGATGTATTCCCAGATGTTGGCCCTGTTTTGTGGATCAAGGCCCTGAGTTGGCTCATCCAGGAAAAGCACGTCCGGTTCAGTCATGAGCCCGCGGGCCAGTTCCAGCCGCCGTTTCATACCGCCGGAATATGTGTTCGTGCGCCTGTCGGCTGAATCCTCTAGTTCGACAAGCTGCAGAAGTTCCTTGATTTTGGCGTCACGCTGGCTCTTGGGCATCTTGTAAAGACGGCCGTGAAAATCCAACGATTGGCGTCCTGTCAGGTCGGGATCGAGAACGATCTCCTGAAAGGTCACGCCAATGTGCGCGCGAACATCGGCCGCCTGTTCGACCACATCGAAACCGGCCACCTTGGCCGAGCCGCCAGTGGGCGCTACGAGTGTGGTGAGCATGGACACCGTGGTCGTTTTCCCCGCGCCATTCGGACCCAGCAGCGCATAGATACTGTTCGTGGCGATGGCCAGATCGACGCCATCCACAGCCAGCACTTCTTCGTCGTAGCGCTTCGTCAATCCCTGCGCTTCAATGGCACTGTCTCTGTTCATATCTTTCCTTCCTACTTTTTTTGCCTGTGCGGCAGGTGTCGAACTGATGTCCCCTGTCAGGCAGTTCGTCTGGCTCTTCAGTTGTCATGCCGCTTGAGCGTTACATCCCGTTCAGCTGCGCGATCATTGCCTCCACCCACGCTATTTCAGATTCATAGAAACGCAGCAGATACTCAACGCCCGGATGCGCTTCCCGTATGTCGGCGGGCATCTCGTTCAACTCATCAAAGAGTCTGCCGATCTTTTCGCGGCGCTGACCCAAGAGAGCCGCCGCCTCATCCGCCGGCAGCAGATCTAGATAATTGAATACCAGTGCGCCGGGAATTTCCGGGGTCGAGTAGGCGACTAGACTGTCGCGCAGCATTTGCTGGAAAGCCGCCTCGCCGTCATCCGTGATCGCATAGACGCGTCGCGGCGGCCGGTTCCCCTGCTGTTCCTCGCGGTAGCTGACCCATCCATCCTGCTCCATCTTGTTGAGCAGTTTGTAGGCATTGGGCCTGGTAAGCGTCAGCGGTATGCCAACACTTTGGGCCAGCATCTCGTTTAACTGGTACCCATGCGCTTCGTGCGCGCGCAGTATGCTGAGCAAAAGCAGCTTCTTCTCCATCGGTCTTCTCCGATCAGATCGTATTAGTCATTAGTGACTATTCACTGGGGATTATATAGAGCGCCGGGTCATTTGTCAAGGGCTGGGGGCTGGGGACCGTCGGAGCTGAGCGCCGGCTGTGGCGCCGCTTTGCAGAAGCTGGATTCTCAGGCACGCCCGCAAGATATGCGGCGCTGAGATTGATCAAAGCTGAGCTACTTGCCCTTCTAACCCTCTTTCAGCTAGACTTCGACCCATGGTTACGAAACGACAATTAGGTATCGCTTTCATCGCCCTCGCCGTGCTGGCGGTCGTGGGCTCTTTTGTTTATGATTTGGCCGGCGGCGGGCAGTTCAGCGGCGTTGGTCCGGCGCAGCGGCTGGCGCTGCTCGGCGCAGCGGTGCTGGCCCTAGTGGGCGCTTCGCTGCTTCCCCTCGGAGATCGTCCCGCATGAGCGCGCAGGCAGCCCCACAGGAAAACCCCACCTGGCAGCGCATCCTCTCCACCCTGCCCTGGATCCTGATCGGCCTGGCGATCGCCGCTTTCATCGGCTATCTGCTGATCTATTTTAACTACGCCTGGCAGTTGTTCAATTTCCCTTTTGATTACGACCAGGGGGAAGGCTTCGAACTGGTGGATACGCTGCTGTTCAGCCAGGGAGAATGGCCGTACCGCGATATCAGCAGCTATCCCTTCTACTCCTCCAACTACCCGCCGCTGTTTCACATCATGGCGGTGCCGCTGGTCTGGCTCTTCGGGCCGCAGTATTGGACGGGGCGGCTGGTCTCTTTTCTGGGCACGCTGGTCACCGCCGGGGCGATCGGCTACGCGGTGCAGCGGGAAGGGAAACGATGGTGGCTGTCGCTGCTGTCCGGTCTCGCATTCCTGGCCTCGAACTATGTTTACCATGTGGGGCCGCTGTTCCGGCAGCATATGACAATGGTCATGTTCGAGACGCTGGCCGTGGTCTTGATGGCGGTGACGATCGATCTTGAGGAGACGGACGGCCGAAAACGGCCGTGGCATATCGCCGCCGTCATGCTGCTGCTGCTGTCCGCCGGATATACCAAGCAGCTGGCCTACGCCACAGTAGCCGCCGTGTTCATCTTTTTCTTTTTGCGGCAGACATGGCGCGCGGTCAAATGGGCGATCCCCTTCGCCATCGTGACCGGGCTTATCTTCTTATGGATCGATTATGCGACGAACGGCAGTTGGATGCTGAACACGATCACGGCCAATATCAATCCCTTCGTGCCCGGCCAGGCGCAGGGGCTGTACCGCCAATGGTTCCAGCTGCATATTGTCCTGGCGGTCGTGGCGGCGATCTACGCCGTCTACCAGCTCTATTTTGAACGGCTGTCGCTGTACAGTATCTGGTTTGTCGTGGCGATCATCAACAGTGTCACCGCCGGGAAATGGGGCGCGGGAGAATCCTATTTCGCCACAGCGATCGCCGCCAGCTGTATCCTGACCGGGCTGGCCTTCAACCGCCTGCTCAATTGGGCGGACCTTCGCGGCTGGGCATGGCGCGCGGCGATGCTGGCGGTTATCGGCCTGCTGTTTCTTTTCCAGGCGAACCGCTTCTTCCATATGCCCACGCATACACCGACGCTGGCCGCCATCGCCAACGCCTTGGGCCGGGAATCGCAGGTGTTCATCGCCCCGCAGACCTCCTGCTCGGCGCCGCGGGATGCGCAGGCGATTCCTTACGTCGATGACGCCGGCGTGTCGCTGCTCGGCCACCCGCCGAGCGCCAAAGACAGCGAGGCCGGCCGGCGGATCACGGCCTTCATCGCCGAAGGAGAAACGGCCGCCTTTGGCGAGGATGCCGGCTTTAATCTATACTTAGAACGTGATGTGATCACCAACCCCACGCAACTGTTGAACCTGTATAATAATAACGCGGTGGACCTGACGGAAATGCTGGCTATGTTGGCACAGCAGGAGTTCGACACAATCGTCTTGCGTGCACAGTTCTACCCACCGCCTGTATTGGATATGATCGGCCAACATTATCAGACTGAAGAACTCGTCCAGATGAATGGGTTCGTCTACTGTGTCATGAGGCCGCGAGAAGAAATCGAATGATCGAAGAGAATAAAGAAGCTGAAGAAATCGAAAATAGTGATGTTCCGGTAGATGCGGAAGAGGTAGAAGAAACGGAAGAAGTAGAGGAAACAGAGGAAACAGAGGAAACCGGTAAAGAGGTAGAAAAAGTCGTTGAAGACGAGAAAGATGATGACGACGATGACGATGAAGAGGCTGAACCGGCGATACCGGTCGAGCCTTTCGTAACCTTCCAGCGGGCGATTGTGCGCATGCCGGCAGTGAATTTCGCCGATGGGCTGACAACCAGCAAACTTGGACGACCCGACTATACGACGCTGCTGGGCCAGCATCTGAGCTACACGGCCGTTCTGCGTACGCTGGGTCTGGAGATCATCAAGCTGCCTTCACTGGCCGAGTATCCTGATGCTTACTATGTTGAAGATGTGGCAATCATCACCGAGGAAGTGGCCATTATCACCCGGCCAGGCGCCAGCCAGCGACAGGGCGAGACGGAACATATCCGCGAAACCCTGGCTGAATTCCGCCCGCTGGCCGAGATTGTTGAGCCAGGAACCCTGGACGGCGGCGATGTGATGCGCATTGACCAGACCTTCTATGTCGGTCTTTCAGAGCGCACAAACAAGGAAGGGGCCGATCAGTTGGCGCAGATCCTGGGCGCGTTCGGCTACGAGACGCACGCTGTCCCGCTCGCAGAAGGGCTGCATCTGAAGAGCCATGTCAACTATATCGGCCGCAACACCCTGCTGCTCAGTGAGGCGTGGGCCGACCATCCGCTGTTTGCCGAATACGAGAAAATTGTCGTGCCGCCGGAAGAGGCCTATGCCGCCAACACGCTGCTGGTGAACAACCGTTTGCTGACGCCGATGGGCTTCCGGGCCACGCAGGCGCTGCTCCGTGAAGCGGGATTCTTCATCCTGGAGATCGACGCCACGGAAATGGAAAAGATGGACGGCGGCCTTTCCTGTATGTCACTCCGTTTCTAAACGACTATCGTGACCGCAGCTGCCCAGAAATACACCATCGACCTGCCCTCTTTTGCCGGGCCGCTCGATCTTCTCTTGCAGCTCATTGATAAGCAGGAGCTGGATATCACGGCGATATCGCTGGCCAAGGTGACGGCGCAGTACCTGGCCCAGATTGAGGAACTAAAGAAAGACCGCTTCGAAGAGCTCATCGATTTTCTGGCTGTTGGCGCGCGCCTGGTGTTGATCAAGAGCCGCGCGCTGCTGCCGCAGGAACCGATCATTGGCGAAGACGGCGAAGAAGAAGAGGATCCGGCGGACGCGCTCATACGCCAGCTGCGCCGCTACCGCCGTTTCAAAACGGCTGCAGCCTGGTTTGGCGAGCGCGAGGAACAGGGTCTGCGCACCTACCTGCGCGTCGCCCCCCCACCCAAGCTGCAGGGGCGCCTCGACATGAGCAATGTCTCATTGGAGTCCTTAATCGAAGCGGTGCACGCCGCGCTGGCGCGGGCGGCCAATCTTGAAGACAGCGTTTCTGTCGCCCGGCCGCGGCAGCTCACGATTGGGGACCAGATTCGACGGCTGCGCCATCATGTGCGCAGCGGATCGACGATGTCGTTTGCGGAACTCTTGACTGACCATGCGACGCGCAGCGAAGTCGCGGTCTCTTTGCTCGCGGTGCTCGAACTGGTCAAGCGGCGCGAAGTGGTTGCCGTCCAGAAAGAGATGTTCGGCCCGATTACTATCGCCGGCGCACCGCCAAACCAAAGCGAGGAAGTGCCGGAGAACGACGGCATGATGGAGTTCGACGACTTCTAGCGCTTACCACCAGCTCTGCGTACGGCCGTAACGCAGCAAGAGATAGGCGCCCACGCCCAGGATGATGACCGGCAGGACGTAGCGCAGGACGATCGCTCCCCCGAAACGCAGCAGCAGCACGCCGGCGATAACAGCCAGCAGTATCCACAGGTTTTTAGAGAGTTTATTGGCCAGGTCGGTCAGATCACCCAGGTCGAAGGAATCCACTTCGCCGGTTTCGCGCGCGGCAGCCTTGCAGTAAGTGCCGCTGCCCACCCGTTCGAGCTCGCCATTCAGCGACCATTGACAGCCACAGGCGCCGCATTGCAAACAGGTGCGGTCCGGCAGCCCGGTTTCATGATCAGTGCGTCTCAGGATCTCTCCGCCGCAGTGTTCGCAGTCGAATCCGCTGTCTTCCCAGGTTGTTTCAGTTTCGATCATTGGTTCGCGTGCCAAGATTGTAGAATTCTAGCTTTCTAGTTTTTCGGCTCTTCAGCATTGTAGCATTTCAGGCATAGGGCACTTGAGCTGTTAAGCAAATTTACATATCAGGCCAAGCTGCTGAGCCGCTGACTAACTGACTGCTTCCGCAATCGCCCGCACATGGGCATCGGTGCTGCCACAGCAGGCGCCGATGATGCGCGCGCCTCTCCGGCGGGCTTCCTGCGCGTAGAGGGCCATTTCCTGCGGGCCGGCATCGTAGATAGTAACCCCATCGACCAGCTTCGGCATGCCGGCATTGGCCTTGGCGACGAGAATGACATCGGGATCAAGCGCGTGCATTTCTTCTATGACGCCGAGGATTTCGTCCGGCCCATTGCCGCAGTTACCGCCCAGGGCGACCACATCCAGGGCGCCCAAGCGCGACAGCGCCTGCGCGGGGGTGACGCCCATCATGGTGCGTCCCTTGCGATCAAAACTCATCGTGGTCACAACGGGGATGGTGGGATTGGCCAGCCGGCAGCCGGCAACCGCCGCTTCCACCTCCTGCAAGTCAGACATGGTCTCGATCCAGAAGACATCAACACCGCCGGCGGCCAGCGCCGCCGCCTGCTCAGCGAAGACGGCCGTGCCGCTTTCCAGATCCAGGGGGCCAAAAGGCGCGAACAGCTCACCTGATGGACCGATAGATCCGGCGACAACCACGGGCTGCGAGACGGCGTCCGCTTCGGCGCGCGCGTTCTCAGCGGCAGCCTGATTCAGCTCAACCGTGCGTTCGTCCAGGTCATTGCGCGCCAGGCCGGGCCTGCTGCCGCCGAAACTGTTGGTCAGCACGATCCGCGATCCCGCTTCGATATAGCCGCGATGTACCGCGCGCACGGCGTCAGGGTTCTCAACATTCCACAATTCAGGCGCGAGGCCCATGGGCATGCCAGCGGCCATCAGCCGCGAGCCCATAGCCCCGTCGGCGACGACGGCGTCGTTGTTGGCAAGTAGTTCCAGCAAAGTTGTTTTCATAAGCCTGGCTCCATTCAGGATGTTAATCTGGGTTGCTCTTTGCAGACATGATACCCGAACCTATCACCGTGGGACAATATGTTAAGGGCTTATTCAATCGTCGGTCTTGCGGCCGCAGTTTTGACTGTCGTGTCCGAAGCGGCGCGAAGGGATTTGGCGTCTGCAGGGTCGATTCTTTGGCTGCCTCTATAGGCTTTTAAGTTTGGCGCGAATTGAGTAAGTGCGCGCCTGCTCCAGCTGCGCGCCGTAGCGATTGAGGAATTGAAAACGACGGACGCGCAGCGGGAAGGCCGCGCCCTGCTGGGCGCACTGTTCCTGGAAGAGGGCGACGGCATAGGCGTACAGGGCGATATCCTGCTGGTTGACCTGCTTGATTAGATCAATTGTGTCCGCGGAAAGGGTCTGCGCTGTCGCCCCCTGGCTGGAGACGTTCAACCGTTCGTAGCTGATATCCTGCTGCCAGCCCAGCTTCTCCTTGAGCAGCAGCAGCGTTTTGTCATACTGCTCGGTGATACCGACCACAACGAATGAGTCAGCCAGGTTCTTTTCGGCCGTCTGCCGCATCACCGGCGTCACCGCGCCGAAGGGTGGCTCACCCCATACGCCGGAGATGAGGCGCACCTGGGCGTCATTCATCATCAGCGGCAGCCCGCTCTGCAGCAGATCGTAGAGGCTCATATCACGGCCGACCACCTCCTCGTACAGGTAATGATCCGGCGTGCGGCGGATGAAGTTGTAGTAGGAGATCACACGGGCTGCCGGTTCGCGCAGAACGGTGAAGTAGTTCGGGGAGCCGGGTAGATAGTCGTGCAGCCCGTAGGCCATGTGGCCGCGCAGCAGGCGGATCGCGGAACGTTTTTCTTCGTCCAGCGCCTGGAATTCGGCCACGGAGGCGTGCGCGTCGGCCCCGAAGGAATAGACGATTTCCGGCGGATATTGGCGGTCCAGGATATTGAGCAGGGTCGTGCCGGCCGTCTTGGGGATATGCAGGAAGATAACGGGCGCAGCCAGGTCGGGCGGCGGTGCAGCGGCAGGGGCCGGGATTTTGTCGTCTTGCGTCATGATCGGGCAGAGTTTACAATGATCGGTATTCAAGCGCGAATAGTCTGCAGCCTGACCCATGACCCGTGCTGATTGACGATCAGCGAAAGGCGCAAGATCAAGGCGGCGACACTATGTTTTGCGCAGTCTGTTGATTGTTGGTTGATATTTCCGGAGGTGCTTATGCTGGCAAGAGAGATGTTTGTCAAAGAGTTCGCCTACAATGAGTGGGTTAACGGCCGTGTTCTGGCGCAAGCTGATCTGGTCAGCGAGGACGAGTGGCGGGCAAGGGCGGACGCGGAAGGACGCAGCCTGCAGGAAATCCTGGCGCACCTGTTCTCGATCGAGCGCGTCTGGCGCCTGCTCAGCGCGCACGGTGAAATCGCGCCGGAAGAGATGATTGGTGCTGATCAGCTGCAGACGGTGGCCGCAATGCGCGACTTGAGTTCATCCGAGTCTGAGCTCATGAATATTCTGCTGCAGGATTGGAGCGATGAGGCCTTCGCCCATGAGGTGATCATTACACGGCGCGACGGCAGCCAGTTCTCGCTCGTGCGCTGGCATATGCTGCGCCACCTGCTGACACACAGCATGCAGCATCGCAGTGAAGCGGCTTTATTGTTGACCTCGTACGGCCGTTCGCCGGGCGATATCGATTTTCTTTACTTCTTATAAGGGAGTCACTTTCCCGGAAGTGTCTAGTTTCCGGGAAAGTGACGGTATGCCCAGTTATTCCGCGCCCAGTGCCTTCAGATAGTCGTAGCTCTTGAGCATATTCTCGTCGCCACCGACCTCCAGAGTCGTGTATTCGGCGCTGCCGTCTTTCAAGACCTCATAAACGCCGGAGATATCAATAACGCCCTCACCCAGGGCAATCGGGCCAAAGCCACAGCCGTACATGGTGCCGCGCAGCGGCTCCCAGTCAGCCGGTAAATCCTTCCAATGTACATGCCATATAAGCTCTTTGAACGCTTTCGCCATCTCTACCGGGTCGGTGCCGCCTAGCCAGGAATTGCCGGTATCCATATTGACACCCAGGTTCGCCGGGTTACCGAGCCTCTCCAGGATGGCCGACATACCGTCAATGGAATCGGTCAGAACGCCATGCGGCTCGAGTAGGATGCGCACGCCCATTGCTTCGGCCAGGCGCACGGGTTCCTGCAGCTTCTCGGCCGCGGAGAAGATGCGTTCTGCCTCAGAGAGGTTGTGACCCCATGCCGTTTTGGGGTCTCCTTCGGTAGTAATGACATCGCGAACGCCCATACCGGCGGCCAGACGCACGGCTTTGAGAATCTCCGTCGTACCGTACACGGCCGGCGACGCGGCATCCAGCAAGTTGGCGTGCGCGCAGACGCTGGTAATCGTCAAACCATGCTTGGCGAACATCTGCTTCACGTCGGCAGGGTTTGAGTCGAGACTCACCGCGCCAGTAAAGCCGAATTCATTACCCAGCAGACCACCTGGGTGATTGTCGGTGACATCAGCGTACTTAAAGCCGAGGCCGGCAATGCGCTCCAGCTGGTGATCCATCAACGAGAAGGGATCAACCAGAGCAAAACATCCTACTTTCATTTGCCATCTCCTTGCTATGTTTGTCAGATCATCAGTATATCAGATCGTCAGCCGAAGAAGTGCCGATCTGATGCAGTGAAATGCTAAGGGATCACAAGGCCCCTATCGCCTGAAATTCAGGGGCCAGCGCCGGGTAGAGCGCGCGATAGCGCTCATAATATGGCGGATAGACGGCCTGATTCTCACCCGGCTTTGTGCTGCCGGTGATCTGAATCGTGCTGCGGCAGGCCGCTTCCACGCTTTCGTACAGTCCGGCAGCGACGCCGGCCAGCAGGGCCGCACCGAAAGCGGCGCCTTCCGTGGTATTAACGGTCACCAACTCCACGCCAAGCACATCAGCCATGATCTGCCGCCATGTTGCGCTCTTCGCGCCGCCGCCGGAGATTCGAACCTGGGAAATCTCGCCCAGGCCCGCTTCCTGAATGAGCGTGAAACTGTCCTTGATGCCAAAGGACACCCCTTCCAACACGGCGCGGGTCATATGCGGGCGCGTGTGGCGTACCGTCAGGCCTATCCAGCCCCCACGGGCGAGCGGATCGGGATAGGGCGTGCGTTCGCCGGTCAGATAAGGGAGGAAGAAAAGGCCCTCACTACCTGCGGGAACGGCCGCTGCCTCATCCACCAGCGCGCCAAAATCTTCGTTCGGGGCCAGCGTATCGCGGTACCACTGCAGGCTGCCGGCGGCGCTGAGCATGACGCCCATGAAATGCCATTTGTCCGGCACAGCGTGGCAGAAAGCATGCAGCCGCCCTTCCGGCTGCACCAGCGGCGCTTGCGTGGTGGCGAAGACAACGCCGGATGTGCCCAGGGTAAGGGCGACGATCCCCGTCTCAACAGCGCCGACGCCGACCGCCTGCGCCGCCTGGTCGCCGCCGCCGCCCACGACCGGTGTACCTTCACGCAGTCCGGTAAGATCCGCCGCGGCCGCAGAAACAGCGCCGGTAACTGCCGGACCCTCATAGGTCGGTGGCAGCCATTCCTCGGGAATTTCCAGCGCCTCCAGCATCTCGGGTGACCAGGTACGCTCCTTCAGATCAAAGAGGAGCGTCCCTGCGCCACCGGCGCGATCGATGGCGTAATCTCCGGTCAGGCAGAAGCGAATATAATCCTTGGGCAAGAGAATGTGGCGCGTTCTAGCATAAACTTCCGGCTCATTTTCCTGGACCCATAGAATCTTGGGCGCTGTAAAACCAGTCAGCGCATCGTTGCCGGTGATCTGGATCAAGTTCTCTTTGCCCAGCCGTTCACGGATGGTGTCGCACTGCTCACCCGTGCGCTGGTCATTCCACAGCATTGCCGGCCGCAAGACTTCGCCGTCTTCATCCAGGAGCACCAACCCGTGCATCTGCCCGGTGAGGCCGATAGCGGCGATATCGGCCCCCGTCGCTCCCGCCTCCGCCAGCGCTCTGCGGATGCTGGGCACCATGCCGGCCCACCAATCGGCAGGATCCTGCTCAGACCACAGCGGATAGGGTGTAGAAAGCTGCAGCGGGCTTGTAGCGCTGCTGATCACACGGCCGTCCACATCAACGATGAGCGCCTTGGCGCCGGTGGTGGATACGTCCAACCCCAATAGATATTTCTTATCAGACATTGTTCCTCCAGTAATCTGTTTAGGTTACAGTGCGGCCTGTATATCCGTTGTCGGGACCAGGCCTCTATAGTTTCTATGGTTAAAGAAATTCGTGCGGCGTAGGGCCGCTTTCGTCTCCCAATCACCTCTGCAGCTGCCCCGCGAGCTGCCCGGCGACGTTTGGTACCAAGATGCCACAGCATGTTATACTGACCCTCATGACGGGATGCAAGAAACGTAGGAAGCGCAGCAAATGAAGATCAATTCCAACCTGGGTGCAGCCGGTCGCATTTCACAGCAGCTATATGCGAGGCTTGCCAGGCAATCCATCTATTCCTCCCAATACCGTTACAACATCACCATTTCTGAGCAGAAGAAATTCATCTGGTTTCGCGTGGCAAAGGTCGCTACGCGCACGATCCTGGCTCACTTCAAGCGGGAGAATGTCCAGTTTACCGCCGAACATCCCATGCAGATCCGTTATCCAGTCAATCAGTACCAGTCGTACTTCAAGTTCGCGTTCGTACGCAATCCCTGGGATCGCCTTGTCTCCGCTTGGAAGAACAAGGTCGTGGACAGCAATCTACTGCAGTTTGATGAGACGACAAGGACAAAGATGCTTGACTTCAGCAATTTTGTTGAATTCATGTCCATGATCGATGTCTCTACCTGCAACCCCCACTTTAGGGCGCAGTCCGCCCTCATAGATCTCAACAATATCGATTATCTAGGGCGATTCGAGTCCTTTGACGCTGATTTTAGCGAGATTTGCCTCCTCTTGGATGTGCCGGCGGAGCGCATTGATCGGGAAAATGTCTCGCCGGACAGAAAACCGTATGATGATTTCTATGCAGACGATACCCGCCAGAAGGTGGCTCGTATCTACAGAAAGGATATTCAGCTTTTAGGCTACCAGTTTTAGACCGGCCATGTTTCCTGCAAGCACGCATTCGCCTATCGCTGTATCGATGCTGACCAGGTTTGCTGCAAGAAAATGTGCCGCTGTTCTCCACAGTCAGCCGCAAATGCACAAGCGTTTGAAAACACCCCCGCTCGAAGGGCCTGAAAACGATTCTGCGGCCTGACAGCCAAGCGCCGTTCATAAGGGCGTGCTCAATTCTCGCCGGTTTGACTGCCGCCAGGCGACGAAGAACATCAATAAGAACAGCAAAGCGGCCAGTGAATAGAGGCTTTGAATGCCGGCGAACGGGATCAGGGCGAAGGCCAGGAGCGGCCCGATGGCGCTGGCCAGATCACCTACGGTGAAGAGTATGCCCAGGCGCCGGCTGCGAAAGTGCGCGTCGCCCGCCTCTTCGACAAGCGTGGTGCTGAGCCCCTGGCTGCTGCCGCTGGTGACGGCGGCCAGCGGTACGCCCAGGAGAGCGACCAACGGCGCGGCGAAAGCGAGCATTGAGAAACCGGCCGCACCGGGCAGAAGCCCGGCCGCGGCTGCCCGCCAACGATTGCCGAGACGATCAGAGAGTGCGCCAAACAGCGGCGCGGAGAACATCGAAACGAGGGCATTGATGCTGAGCATTATGCCCGTGAGCGAGGTGACGCCCAGGACGATGCCGCCCAGGCTGACCGAGTCGCCGACTTTGCCGGCCAGGTAAAGGGCGAAGGTCGACAATAGAAAGCCGGCAATGATCAGGCGGTTGGCCGCCAGCAGGGCCAACGCGGCCAGGAAGCTGTTTTTCCGGGCAGGATAGGTGAGCGAGGATAAGGTTGGCCGTTCATCCTGCGCGCGCTCCGCGGCCGCCCATTGCGGCCGTGCGACAGCAGCGCGGCGAGTCTCCGGCAGGAATAGCAGGGCCACGACGGCGCCGGTCAAGGTCAGAAAGGCGGCGATGATCATCGCCTGCTGGTAACCGATCAGATCTGTCAAGACGCCGCCCAACAAAGCACCGGCCGCAGCGCCTAAGAAAAAGGTCATGTGGTAGATGCCGACCCAACGCCCACGGCTGCCGTGCCCGGCCACATCGAGCATGATCGTATTGCCGCCTATCCAGATACCGACCCAGGCGACACCCCACAGGATGCGTCCCAGAAAGAAAGGCCAGAAGCCATAGGGCGTCACGTAGAGGAGGGTTGAGAACGCTCCGGCGAACAGCGCGGGAACAAACAAGCGGCGGCGCGGCGAGCGATCGTAGGCCGCTCCCACCGGTCCGTTTAGCAGCAGTCGAATCCAGCGATTGGCTGACAGCAAAATGCCCACGCTGGCCAGGGCGACACCCGCCTCGGCCGTATGCGTGGGCAGTACGGTATAGAGCGCCGTGTCGCCGATCAATGAGAGCGCTGTTCCCAGGCCTACCGGGATCAGGACACGCAGCGGTGAAATGGGCGCGCTCTGTGAATTTTGCACGAATGAAAACTGCCAACTTCCCGCCCCGCAAGATCCGGGATGCTTCTTGCTGAGAAGTCGGCAGCTCGTGTAGTCTAGCGGACGCCCAGGATGATCTCGTTGGTTAGTTGGTCAAGCCGTTCATACTGCAGGC
Source organism: uncultured Chloroflexia bacterium (assembly GCA_963767495.1). Lineage (GTDB taxonomy): Bacteria > Chloroflexota > Anaerolineae > Promineifilales > Promineifilaceae > JAACFF01. The sequence continues at coordinate 2,356,007 of CAVYDY010000001.1, read as the reverse complement.
CGCGTTTGCCCAGGGCAACACGGTCAAATTGGGCCGATTTGAGCGCGCCAGCCTTGCCGCTGTTGTAGGCGCCTTTGTATGCATCCGTTGATCCGTCGTCGCCATTGATCTCCTGAACCAGCGCCTGAATATCCGGGTCATTGTTCCACTGCTGCGCCTTGTCTTTGAAGATCAGGTAGGTGCGCATGCAGCCGCGCGCGAAATCTTTGACGCCTTCGTAATCTTCACTGCGGTAGGCGTGGGCATCAAAATGCTTCATGCCAGCGTAGCCGACATCTTCCAGGAACTTGACGAGGAAGAAAGCGCTTTTCAGATTGACGGCGCCGAAACGGAAGTCCTGATCGTAACGGCCGAATGCCTGGTCGTTGAGATCAATGTGGAACAGCTTGCCGGCGTCCCAGGCCTGGGCGACATGATGCAAGAAATTGAGTCCGGCCATATGCTCGTGGGCCACTTCGGGATTGACGCCGACCATTTCCGGGCGGTCCAACGTGGCGATAAAGCCCAGCATGGCCCCGGTCGTGGAGAGATAAATGTCGCCGCGCGGCTCATTTGGTTTCGCTTCCAGCGCGAACTTGAGATCGTACTGCTGGTCAACGGCATACTCACAAAGGAAGTTCAACGCCTCGCGGAAACGCTTGCCGGCCTCCAACGGGTCCTTGGCGGCGTCTGTTTCCACGCCTTCACGACCGCCCCAGAAGACATAGGTCTTGGCGCCCATCTCCACACCGAGATCGATGGCACGCATCGTCTTCTGCAGCGCATAGGCGCGCACGCGGGGATCATTGGAGGTAAAGGCGCCATCCTTGAAGACGGGGTCGGTGAAGAGATTCGTCGTGGCCATAGGCACCACGAGTCCGGTATCGGCCAACGCTTTCCTGAAATCGCTCTTGATCGCGTCAGACTCGGCGGGTGTGGCGTCGATCGGGATAAGATCGTTGTCGTGGAAATTGACGCCGTAGGCGCCAACTTCACCAAGCAGATAGACGAGCTCGGCGGGTGTCTTCGGCTCGCGTACCGGCTCGCCGAAAGGATCGCGGCCAACACTGCCAACGGTCCACAGGCCAAAGGTGAAATTGTGCTCGGGCAGAGGTGCGTATTTTTCGGTCATTGCTATTCCTTTGAGAGATTCTCGTTCGCTAATTCTGATAACAAAATCGTTTGCGCCTGGCCGAAAACATGCCGGCCGCAACCGTAAAGATACACCCGTTCAGGGCTCCGGTCGAATAAGTTTAGGATATAAACTAATCGACCGTTCCAGTATAATATTGAAGGCCTGCTTCTGTCAACGGATGTGCCAGGTTCATGAGCTATTTCATGATTCTGTCCATGACTTTCGACAGGTTTTTCCTTGACTTCAGGCAGGGACCGAGCTGTTCTGCCGCCTACGCCTTGACACGGCCGTACGCAGCAAGTAGACTGGCCGAATGGTTCGTCTATTATTCAAACTAATTGGAACAGGGATCGACTTATGAAGCGGAACTCGGTAGATCATACCACGATGCGTGATATGAACCTGGCGCTGATCCTGCATGCCTTGCGCACCAGCGCGCCGTTGTCACGCGCCGACCTGGCCGTGAAGACAGGCCTGAACAAAGCGACCGTCTCCAGCCTGGTCCGTGATCTCGTGCAGCACGGGTGGGTCAGCGAACTGGGCAGCAGCAGCGCCGCAGTTGAAGTCGGCCGTCCAGCGATCGACCTGGCGCCAAACCCCGACGCCGGCTGCTTCATCGGCGCGGAGATAAATGTCGACTTCATCTCGATCATCATTACCAATTTCGCAGTGGAGATCATCTCACGACGATACGAAAGCACCGTTGATTTACGTGGCCAGCAGGCGATCCTGGATCGTTTCCTCTATCTATTGGCGGAGAGCATCGAGCAAGTTGCCAGAAGCGGGCAGCGCTTGTTCGGCATTGGCATCGGCGTGCCCGGTCTGGTTGACGTCGCCGCCGGCAGGCTGCTCTTTGCCCCCAACCTCAATTGGCGCGATATCCCCCTGCGGGCCATGGTTGAGGAAATCGTCGATGTGCCCGTCTTTGTCATGAATGAAGCGAACCAGGCAGCGTTGGGCGAACGGTATTTTGGCGCCGGCCGTGACACTGATTTCATGGTCTATGTCAGCTCGGGCGTTGGCATCGGCGGCGGGATCGTCTCCAACGGCCGTCTGGCAGATGGTGCGACTGGTTTCGCCGGTGAAGTAGGGCATATGACGGTCGTCGAAGACGGCCTGCCCTGCAACTGCGGCAATCGCGGCTGCTGGGAGACGGTGGCCGGGCAGCGCGCATTGTTTCGGCGTATTGAAGAAGCGGCGCAAGCGGGTCATAATACGTGGCTGGAGCAGGCGACGGATGGCGATTTTGCGCGGCTGGATATCGCCCTGGTCGTTGAAGCGACCCGGCACGGCGATGGGGTGGCGCTGCGAGCATTGTACGAGACGGGCCAATGGTTGGGCATCGGTTTCGCCAACCTGATCAACGTGTTCAATCCACAGCGCGTCGTATTTGGTGGGCCGCTGAGTCTCGCCCATGCGTTTCTGATGCCGGTCATTCGCGAAACGGTAGTCAAGCGCGCTTGGGAATGGACGGGCGTCCAGGCTGAGATCGTCCTCGCCGAACATGGCCGCGATGCGACTGTTTTCGGCGGCGTGGCCAGCGTCTATCGCGCAATGCTGAATGCGCCGCGCGCCTGGCTGGAATCAGCGGCGGAAGGCGCAACGCCGCGGGCGGACTGAGCAGCGGACCCAGGATCGTTGCACCGGCGCTGTGCGATTCCGATTTCAGTGACATCCGACCCGGCCAGAAGGCCGGTTTTGAAGGAGATTTAGTAAGATGGCTCGATACGTTGCCTTAACCTGTGAAGCGCTGGCGCGCAGCATCTACAGCCTGTCCGCCGACACCTCCCACATCATTACGACCCGGCTCTTCAAACAAGGCCTGCACAACCGTCCGAAGAATCTGCGGGCTGTGCTGCAGGAAGAGATAGACAGCATTGAAGCGGACAGCTATGACGCTATCTTGCTTGTCTACGGGATGTGCGGCACCTCCACCGTTGGCCTGACGGCCCGCCACACGCCGCTGGTCATTCCGCGCGCACATGACTGCATCACGCTCTACCTGGGTTCGCGCGAACGGTACAATGAAGAGTTCGAGCGCCATCCCGGCACCTATTGGTACAGCACCGACTATATGGAACGCACGGAGCCGGGGGCGAGCGTAGCCCTGGGCGCCGCCGGTATTGAAGACAGCGAGGCGCAGTACGAGGAGTATATCGAGAAGTACGGCCAGGATAATGCCGATATGCTTATGGAAGAGATGCGTAAATGGTCGCAGCATTACACGCGGGCCGCTTTCATAGAAACTGGTTTGGGCGAAAGCGAGCCTTACGAAAAGATGGCGCGCGACAAAGCGGAGCAAGAGAAGTGGCAGTTTGAACGCCTGCAGGGCAATCGCCGCCTGCTGGCCGGGCTGGTCAATGGCTCGTGGCCGGAAGAGGAATTCCTTTTCGTTCCGCCCGGCCACACGATTAAGCAGGATTATCAGGGTGACCGGATAGTGAAGGCGGTAGACACGACAGCCGGTGATGGGTAGCCGGGGCGCGATGTGCCCACGATTCGGGACATTGGATCCCCGAGATCCGGCTCGCTTTGATTCATCGCTGTCACGATCCGGGGTTAGGGAGAGGTACTTTGGCGTCGATTATCGCGCCTTGAAACAGCGGTTGTTTTCGCCGCGAATGTGACGTACATTTAAGCAGGCGCGGCCGGCGAATTTGTTCGTGCCTTTTCGCGAACGCAGCCTGCCGGAGCTGGTGGATTCAGAAGGGCAGATTTGGGAATTATGCTCGCTCTGGCGGAGATTGGTTTGACGACACTTAGACCGGCGCAGCCGGAACTGCTGGACCACATGTGGCTGCGCGAGACATTCGGGGGCAGGCCGGCTCTTTGCAGCGGCATTTCTGCACAGACGATGCAGTCCTGTGGTTCGCTTGATGAGCCGAGAACGGCCGCTGACAAGTGCGCCGCCCCGTCCGACCGCAGGACGAATGACCTGCCCATGGTTATGTGGAAGCGATGTTGGAAGCAGTCGCCCCGTTGGCCTGATTGGCAAGGTGCAGAGGAAAAACAGATAAGAGGAAAATAGGATGAAAACAGTTCTGAAAGGAAAAACAAGCAGCGTGACCATCGATACGGATGGCCCGATGACGGTCATCGGGGAAAGCATTAACCCCACGCGGCGCAAGAAATTGACCGAGGCATTCAGAGAGCGGCAGTATGATTTCGTACTGGAATTGGCGGAGAGCCAGCTGCAATATGGGGCGGATGTGCTGGATGTCAACGTCGGCGTACCGGGTATTGACGAATCGCAGGTGATGGCGGAAGTAGTCGCTCTGCTTGACGCGTCGTTTGACGTGCCCCTTTGTCTCGACTCTCCTAATCCTGAGACCCTTGCCGCCGGCCTGGCTGCGGCAGCCGGACGTCCTCTGGTCAATTCCGTTAACGGCGAAGAAAAAGCGTTGGCGGCGATTCTGCCAGTCATTAAGGAATACGGCGTGCCGGTCATCGGGCTGGTCATTGACGATGACGGCATTTCCATGGATCCAGAGAAACGATTGGCCATCGCTGGGAAGATTATTGAACGGGCAGCGCAGTTGGGCATTGCGATTGAAGATATCGTCATTGATCCGCTGGCTATGGCGGTCAGCGCCGATCACATGGGCGGCGTGGTGACGCTGCGCACAATGGAACTCATCCGTGATGAGTTCGGCGTCAACATGACGCTGGGCGCCAGCAATGTCAGCTTCGGGCTGCCGGAACGGCAGGTCGTGAATCAGGCGTTCATGTCTCTGGTCATGCAGAAAGGCGCCAGCGCCGCGATCACCAACCCGGCCAAACTGACCAGCAGTATTCGCGCCACGGACCTGCTGCTTGGGCGAGATGAGTATTCGATGCGCTATATACAACATTACCGCCAGACGCAGAAAGCGAAGGGCACGTAACCGGCGCCATGCCTATCCTGACTGTCATCATCGGCGACGATATCCGGGAAACGGCCGTGGCGCCCAACACCCTGCTCGGGGACGCCATCGCCGAACAAGAACTGCCCCTGGAGCAGCCCTGCGCCGGGCGCGGCACCTGCGGAAAATGCAAGATCCTCGACGAGGGCGGGCTGCACCCGCCGGATGAGATTGAGCGTGAACACCTGACCGAAGGCGAGTTGGCCGTGGGCAATCGTCTCGCCTGCCGGGCGCGTATCGCCGCCGACACGCGGGTGGTCCTGGCCCCGATAGTCGTCTATTCGAATAAGAGCTTCAGAAACAGCAGCCGCTACAAAAAAGAACGGGACGTGCCGCTGGGCCTGGCGATAGATCTGGGATCGACGACCGTCGCCGCATTCCTGACGATGCTGGATAACGGCGAGGTATGCGCCGGGGCGGCCAGCCTGAACCAGCAGGCTGTGTTTGGCGCCGATGTGATCTCGCGACTGGCATCGGCCAGAGATAATCCCGCCGATGCGGGCCGTCTGCATCGGCTTGCCCTCTCCTCGATCAACCAGGCGATTGACTCTTTGAAGCTCTCCAAGCGCATCCGCGAACGCATTGAGCGCGTGGTTATCGTCTGCAACCCGGCGATGCACCATTTGCTGGCCGAGCTGCCTGTCGAGAGCTTGAGCGGGACGCCCTTCCAACCGTACGCGTCAGCCTCCATCGACGACGCCTCGTCATTGATGACCGGCCTGCTGCCGGAGTCGACGCGAGTGTCCCTGCCGCCGCTGATTGGCGGATTTGTCGGCTCGGATGCACTGGCCTGTCTTGCCCACTTCGAATTTGATGGGACAGCGGGCCCAATGATCGCCATTGATCTGGGCACCAACGGCGAAGTGATGGTCAGCGACGGCGACCGTATTCTAGTCGCGTCGACGGCTGCTGGACCTGCCTTTGAAGGGGTGAATATCGCCTGCGGTTCGCGCGCGGTAGATGGCGCGATAACCAAGGTGTGGATTGATGAGGAACAGCTGGCCCTGGAGACGATTAACGATGGGGCGCCGGTCGGTATCACCGGGTCCGGCCTGCTCAGCGCCGTGCATAATCTGCGCCTGGTGGACACGATCGAAGCGAACGGCCGTATCAACGCGCAGTCACCGCTGACAGCTGATGACAGCTTCTCGAGCAATGGCCGGCGGGCGAAGAGGATCCCCCTGACGCCGGACGGCGAAGTCTACCTGACGCAGTGGGATATTCGCGAACTGCAGAAGGCGAAAGGCGCCATTCGCGCCTCGATCGATATCTTGATGCAGCAGCTGGATCTGCAGCCTGACGATATGCAGCGGGTGATTCTGACCGGTTCATTCGGCGGGCAGGTAGATATTGAAGCGGCGCGCGCGCTGGGCCTGATCCCGCCCGTGCCGCCGGAAGTGATTGAGAATATCCCCAACGGCGCGGGGCTTGGCGCGGCAAGCTTCCTCAGCGACGAAGGGTACGCGCGCGGCGTTCGACTCGCCGAGAAAGCGGAGCAGATCGATCTGGACACCAACCTCGATTTCATCGATCTTTATGTCAAAGCAATGGCACTAGAAGCGGGAGAGAGTTAAGATGAGCCTACAATTCCTACAAAACTATCCGCATGCGCTTGAAGTTATTTACGATGGTTTCGAGCGTCTTCTGCACCCTTTCAAGCCGATATTGAAGCCGGGAGGCACGCTGGAACCACTCGTTGTATGGGTGGAGAAAGTGGGCAAGGGAGCGGTCTTCAACTGCCAGATGTGCGGCCAATGTATTCTGCACAGCACGGGCATGACCTGCTCGATGAACTGTCCTAAGAATCTACGCAATGGTCCCTGCGGGGGCGTACGCACAAATGGCCATTGTGAAGTCAAACCGGAAATGCGCTGCATCTGGGTGCAGGCTTACGAACGCTCGCGGGACATGCCGCGCTATGGCCACGATCTGCTGGTCATCGAGCCGCCAGTCAACCGCCAGTTGGAAAACAGCGCATCCTGGATCAATATGTTGTATGGCATCGACGTCGAGCTGCCGGAAGGCTGGGTCAACACGACCGACATTCCGGTCATTGCGCCTGACAAAGAAGAAATGGTGGTGACGACATGGACAGTGAATTAAGAACTGGCGGACGCCTGGAACGGGTGCTGCGCTCGGGGCGCTTCGCCGTAACAGCCGAACTCAACCCACCCGACAGTGCCGACGCGGAGGATGTCTATCGCGCGGCTCTGGTGCTCTCAACCGTATGTGACGGCATCAACGCCGTTGACGCCTCCGGCGCACACTGCCATATGTCCAGCGTGGCCATCTGCGCCCTGCTGACACGCGCCGGCTACGAGCCGATCTACCAGGTCGCCTGCCGCGATCGCAACCGCATCGCCATTCAGGGCGATCTACTTGGCGCGGCGGCGATGGGCGTACACAATGTGCTTTGTATCACCGGCGACGATGTATCCGCCGGTGACCAACCACAGGCAAAACGGGTTTTTGATCTCGATTCCATCCAGCTGCTGCGCACGGCACGCATGATGCGTGATGAGGGCACATTCCTCAGCGGGCGGAAGCTGACCACGCGCCCAAAACTACTGCTCGGCGCGGCGGCCAACCCTTTTGTGCAGCCGTTCGAGTGGCGACCGCTGCGCCTGGCCAAGAAGATCGCCGCCGGGGCTGACTTCATTCAGACGCAGTACTGCTTCGATATCCCACGTATGCGCGAATACCTGCACCAGGCACGCGACCTCGGGCTGCTGGAACAGGTCTACATACTTGTCGGCGTCGGCCCGCTGCGCTCAGATCGGGCGGCCGAGTATATGCGCAACAATGTGCCCGGGGTCGTTATCCCGGATGAGGTTGTGGAACGGCTGCGCAAGACGCCGAAGAAGGACAAGCGGGCCGAAGGCAAGCGCATTTGCGTCGAGATCATCCAGCAAGTTCGCGAACTGGAAGGGGTATCCGGTGTGCATATTATGGCTTACCGGCAAGAGGAAACTGTCGCCGAGATTGTTGATGAAGCGGGCCTGTTCCCACGGCCGCTGCCACGCAGCGCCACTGCTTAATGGTATTCGGGCAGCAGATCGCCGTGGGCTTCTATGAGATCGTCGACCAGGGCGTGTATCTGATCCAGGTCTAATTCGGCCGCCGTATGGGGATCGAGCATGGCGGCGTGATAGATATGCTCCCGCCTGCCAGTTAGGGCAGCTTCCACGGTCAGCGCCTGGACATTGATATTCGTCTGCATCAGGGCGGCCAGCTGCGGCGGCAGCTCGCCAATCGCCGTGGGTTGAATCCCATTCCTGTCAACCAGGCAAGGAACTTCTACACAGCAGCCCTGCGGCAGGCTGCTGATCAGCCCCTTATTCTCAACATTGCCATAGATCACCGACGGCGACCCGGTCTCTAGACTGTGAATGATGGTGCTGCCATATTCATGGCTGCGTTCCACCGCCAGTTCAAAATCCTCGTCTTCGAATACGGCACGCATCTGTTCCCAGGTCTCGATCTGGTTCTCGCAGCGGGTGATATATTCATCGAGGGGGATGTTGTACTGTTTGATCAGATCGGGGCGATCGCGCTTGATGAACCAGGGCACATATTCGGCGAAATGTTCGCTGGACTCGGTGACGAAGTAACCAAGACGGCGCAGCATTTCGTAACGTACGCGATTCCACGAAGGGACGCGATCCTCTTCAATGACCTGGTGAAGCAGCGGATAGAGGTCTTCGACGCCGGCGGCCGTTCGCCGTTCGAAACGTAGATAGAAGGCCATATGATTGATGCCGGCGCAAAGATAATTGATCTCTTCGATGGGCACGCGGATGTCGCGCGCCAATTGTTCGGCCGTTCCCTGCACGCTGTGACAAAGCCCGACCGTTTTGATCGGCGTGGCACGGTACAGAGACCAGGTCAGCGCGGCCATGGGGTTGACGTAGTTGAGCAGTGTCACATCTGGGCAGACCGCGGCCATATCGTCAGCCATCTCCAGGAAGACGGGAATAGTGCGCAGGGCACGCATGATGCCACCAATGCCCAATGTGTCAGCGATCGTCTGGCGCAGGCCGTATTTTTTCGGCACCTCGAAATCAGTCACTGTGGCCGGCTCGTAGCCGCCGACCTGGAACATGGCGATGGCGTAATCGGCGCCGTCCAGCGCGCGCCGGCGATCAGTGGTGGCGCTGATCGACGGCCGTACATCCAAGGCCGCAGCTATCTTGTGCGCCACGATTTCAGAGGTGTTGAGCCGTGCAGCATCGATATCATGCAGACATATCGTTGAATCGGCCAGCTCCGGATAGCTCAAGATATCGCCCATCAGGTTCTTGGCGAATACGGTGCTGCCCGCACCTATGAACGTGATTTTTGCCATGTAAATCGTCTCCTGGTGACAGGTTTCACTGATCGGTAATCAGTCAGTTGAAATGCGGGCCCGCTCGCTACGCACTCTGCATCCTGGCCCTGATCTCATGCAGTTTGTCCTTGTCATAGGGAGCCAGCCAGCGCTGCTCCATTTCGTCGAATGCCTTTTTCATGCCCCCGGCCTCGATGATAAGCTGCTGTACCTTCTCGGCGTTGCGGCGCAGTTGTCGTTCCTGTGTCTGGTCAAGCAGTAAAGTTGAAAGACGGGAAACGGTAAAATCCTCTATCTCGACCTGGATGCCGCAGTCAACGGCCGTTACTTCGTGCGCATTGTGTCGTCGTTCATGGATGGCGCCGGGAACCATGATCAGCGGCACCGCATTGCTCAACGCCTGCATCACGGAATTGATGCCACCGTGGGAGAAGACGTAGGAGGAAAGCGGCACAATATGCCTGGCATCAAAGTAGGGTGCAAAATGCACCGAGCCCACGCTGTAGGGCTTCTTCACGAACTGGGATGCGACATAGCAGTCATAGGGCGTGTCGCACAGAAAATTGACTTCGTCAAACACCTTGGGAAGGATTTCATTCACCAGCTGGAATGAAATAGAGGCTGTTCCAAAATAGGCAAAGACGGTGCTGCTCTCAAGGTCAATTTCAGGCGGTATATAGGTTTCTATACCGGCGACGCGTACCTCGGGCGGCTCAAATCCACCGACAAACACCTCGTTCTCTGAATAGGGCTTGCGGCCCAGATGCTGGATCGTACTGAGGATACGGAACTGCCGGCCGTTACGAACGATATCTTCCAGGGGAATATGCTCGATTTCCGAGGGCGCGTACAGGATCATCGCTTTCTGCACGGTGTCATTCATGCTGCGGTAGTTCTTGCCGCCTTCATTGCGCAGGCGCATCAAGTTATCGAAGGTGACCGTGGGCACGCCGCTGATATAGCCGGCGGTCAGTCCGACGGGGCAGCCGTAGGTGAAAATGAGGTCAGGTTCAAATTCAATCAGGGCGCGAAGGACCGTCTCCAGCGCCGGAAAGAAGAAGCTCTCTTCATCAAAGCCAACGGCGACATAGCTGTCGAACAGCCACTCGTAGTTTTTCTCTTCCCTCTTTTTGGGCAGCAGACGTTGAGGAACGTCGGCGGAGAGCATGCGGCGAAAGAAGGGCTGCAGCAGGCGCGGCGTCCCCATGAACGTCGAATTGGGATAGCTGCGAATCGTATCCCCCGGATAGTTCCTGGCTACAGTTGAAGCCATCGATTTGCTGCAGCACCAGTTGACCTCGTAGCCGCGCTTACGCGCTTCTTCCGAAAATCTAAAGACGGGAGGCAGATGGCCAAACCCTGGCGCTGCCTCCGGCGGTGACATAAGGGGTATCAAGATGCTGGGCATGGATCTCTCTTGGGTCGCAGCGGGTTCAAGCGGCTGTTTGCACGCCAATGAAAGGCAGCTGCACGAACAAGCGAACGACGACCCTTTGTAACCTTTTTGTAGCCAATTGGCAACAGAGACGTAAGACGGTCGTAACAGCCGCGTAATCGGCATCCCGTACACTTCATCTTGTCAACATATTGTCGCCCGGTCATCTAATCCACAGACGGGCAGTAACACAAGGAGACAGATTGATGTCAAAGAATTCCCCATTCACGCTCGCGCTTTTTCTGGCCATGGTCTTAGTCCTGGTATTCGCCGCTGCCGGCGGCGCGCAGGCAGAGGAAGGCCAGACTTTTATTGTATCGGTCGATAATGTCGGCCAGTTCAGCAACAGCGACAGCGGCGTTTTTAATACGCCCGCCGGCGCTTCCGGCCCCGGCCCGGCTCTGCCCGGTGACGCCTACGAGTTTTCGTTCTACGCCGCCCCCGGTGAACATGTCTCGTTTGCCACCATGTTCGTCCAATCCAACGATTGGTTTTTCGCCCCTGATGAGAACGGCATTCCGGTCTACCATGCGGATGGCTCGCCCAATACCGGTGATGTGACCTCTTACGTTGCTCTGTGGGACGCCGGCACGGAAGGCGACCAGCCGGTCGGCTCCGGTGCGGACCAGGCGCCGCGCCAGGCAGGACCCGACAGCGGTCCCGCTGACCCTGACACACGGGTGCGCCGCGTGCTGTCGGACGAGATTCCGGGAACGGCCGATTTGATTCAGGCGACGCTCACACAGAATGGACCCAGCCGATTCACATTGAGGCTGCAGAATGTGTCCGCGGGCAGCGCCGTATCGACCCCATTCGCCCCCGGCGCCTATGTCGTGCACCAGAGCCCGGCGCCGCTGTTCGTTAATGGACAGGCGGACTGGGGTGCAGGGTTGGAAGCAGTCGCCGAGGATGGCAATCCGGCAGCGTTGGGCGCCAGCCTGGCAGCGAGCAGCGGCATCAATACGCCGCTGGCGCCGGCCGCATGGCTGGTACACCAGGCGGCGGGCGAGCTTTTCGCAGCGGGTGAGCCGGCATCGAGCGGGCTGGAAGCGCTGGCTGAAGATGGTGGGCCCGCTGCATTAGTAGCGGAACAGGGAGATGCAAATGCGGGTGCGGCAGCCGTAGGGCATGGCGCCACTGGTCCCGGACCGATATTCGCCCCGGACGGCAACTACCAGTTCACCATTACGGCCGTGCCCGGCGACCACCTCTCACTGGCCAGCATGTTCGTGCAGTCCAATGATTGGTTCTTCGGCCTGGACAGCCTTCCCTTATTCGACAATAACAGCAATCCCCGTTCCGGCGACGTGACCGGCTACGTCACGCTCTATGATGCGGGCACCGAAGTTGACCAGACGCCCGGCTACGGCTCTAACCAGCCGCCGCGCCAGGCAGGACCCAACAGCGGGGCCACGCAGGGCGGCGTCGTCAGCGCGACCGGACAGCCGGTTGGCGGCAACATCCACGTGACGATCACGCCTATGCAGTAAGCGATTGGCAGCAGCGGCTGCAGGAGCGAAGTGAGTCAGGAGCAGGCAGTATTGTCTGCTCCTTTTCGCTTTGATATTCCGAATAGATGCGGTATAAAGCACAGTATGACCCAACCTGAGATAGCTCCCGATTCAGCCCCAACGACACAAACTCCTGTATTGACTAAGCCGCCCAATGCGCCGCCGGCATTCCATGTACTCGCCAAACCCACCGGCGCAATTTGCAACCTGGACTGCAAATACTGCTTCTTCCTGTCCAAAGATATCCTATATCCGGGCAGCAAGTTCCGCATGACGGATGACTTGATGGAACAGTATATCCGGCAGTTGATTGAGTCACAGCGGCGTGTGCCGGAAGTAACGATCGCCTGGCAGGGCGGTGAGCCTACGCTGATGGGGCTTGACTTCTTCAAGCGCACCGTTGAGATCGCCAACAAGTACAAACTGCCCACCCAGCGCCTGCAGCATACGATGCAGACGAACGGCACAAAGCTCGATGATGAGTGGGCTGCCTTTTTCAAGGAACACGACTTCTTGATCGGGCTCAGCGTGGATGGCACCAGGGAAATGCACGACCTTTACCGGGTCAATAAGGGGGGCGCGGGCAGCTTTGACCAGGTGATGAACGGGTGGGAAGTCCTAAGGAGGCATGAGGTTGATTTCAACATTCTTTGCACGGTGCATGCCGGCAATCAGGATCATCCGCTGGAGGTCTACCATTTCTTCCGCGATGAGTTGGGGGCGGAGTTCATCCAGTTCATCCCGATTATTGAACGTGTGGATGAGACGATGATTCCCCTGGCCAATATCGGCTGGAGCGATCGCTCGGGCGGCGAACGGCCGCTTTATTTGCAGCAGGGTCACCTGGTGACGAACCGTTCGGTTGGCGCGTTGAAGTACGGCCAATTCATGGCCGCCATTTTCGATGAATGGGTGACCCGCGATGTCGGTAAGGTTTTTGTGCAGATTTTTGACACGACGCTGGGTGCTTTCGTCGGCCAGTACAGCCTCTGCATTTTCGCCCCAACCTGCGGCAACGCGTTGGCTATCGAGCACAACGGCGATCTGTACAGCTGCGACCATTACGTCGAGCCGGATTACCTGCTGGGTAATATCGCGGAGACGCATATGATCGAACTGGTCGCTTCCGATCGGCAGCGCCAATTCGGCCGTGATAAGATGACCACCCTGCCCCAATACTGCCAGCAGTGCGAAGTGAAATTCGCCTGTAATGGCGGCTGCCCACGTAACCGCTTTATCGAGACCCCGGATGGCGAAGAAGGCCTCAACTATCTCTGCGCGGGATACAAACATTTCTTCAATCACGTCGACCGGCCGATGAAGGTGATGGCCAACCTGGTCCGCAGCGGTCGCTATGCCGATGAGATTATGCAGCTGTATCATGGTGGTGAGGTTGACCCGTATGCCGGAACCGGCCGCAACGATCCCTGTCCGTGCGGCAGTGGCAAGAAGTTCAAGAACTGTCACGGCCGGGCGAAATAGCAGAACAGGCTGCATCCCGCAAGGGCACGCAGTTTGCAATTCTGCGTCTAACAAACAGAAGACGTACTAGAGAGACCGTTGCAGTGGACCGATGTTTGCCACAGAGCTGTCACCGGCCGCACACTAGTAGGCTTCCGGCCCACGGCTGCCAATCAGACGGCGGTTTACAGCCAGCGGTTCAGGCGGGTGCGTCTTCCCCCACGCAAAACTACCCACAATGCGATGCCGGACCCCGCCGGCATTGTCTTAATCTATTGTAAGATACCCCCCATTTCAGACCCAACATTGAGTTAGCTCTGTTATAGTTCGGCTCCTATAGGCAGTTCGTGTGTTCAATAGTCGTTTCTTGGAAACGGCGTTTGCAGAACTATGCGAAGTGGCGCCAGGGAAACTTGTGTTGATTGCGTCATGCGTGAAGAGGAGAAAACTATGAAGAAAATTGTTGTCTTGCTGATCTTGTTATTGACGTTTGTGCTGGCCGCCTGCGGCGGCCAAGATGCGGCGGCTCCCACAGAGCCGGCCCCGGCGGAAGAAATGGAAGCGACCGATGCGCCGCCGACAGAGATCCCGCCGACTGAAGCGCCTCCAGTCGAAGAACCAGTTGAAGAGCCGGCGGACGCCGAGGCTGCTGGAGAAACCATGCCGCCGGAGTCGGTTGTCGCCAAATTGGACCACGTGCCCGACCCGCGCCTGGTCAATGTCAGCTGGGAATGGGTCAGCCGCGATCCCAACGGCAATACCAGCCCGGAAATCGTGGTACCCACGCCAGAGAATTACACGCTGTTCTTCAATGAAGATGGCACATTCAACGCCACATTGGACTGCAACAACGGGTCCGGCGTCTATGCCACGCCGTCAGCGGGCAATATTTTCATGGAATTAGGTCCGACGACTATGGCCGCCTGTCCTGAAGATTCGCTGGCCGGCGATATGATCAACATATTCGGCGGGGCGGTGCAGAGCTACCGCTTTGAAGATAATGACCAGACGCTGGTCATGGTCTGGGTCGCCGGTGGGCCGCTTGACTATTACCGCAATGCGGATGCAGAACCGGTCATGGAAAGTGATGAAGAAGCAGCAGGGGCTGCCGAAGTCGGCGCAATTACCGAAGAGGCGAGTAATCTCGACTTGAACGGTCTGGCCACCTCTTATCAATGGCAGGTGATGCCGGGCAATCCGATCCCGCAGGAAGGACCCGGCGGTCAAGGTTTCCCGCCGTACATTCTGGTGACCTTCGACGGCGCGACCGCGGAGGAAGTGTTGGGCAACTACCAGCTGCCGCGCATGTACATCTTCCCCGTCGAGGCATACGTTGGGATGTACAATGCAGCCGGCAATCAGACTGTCGCCGACCAGGTGGTGCGCCTGGGGCAGCTAATTTCGACGGCTGACGGCCGTACGACGCTGCCGGAAAGCCCGATGCCGCTCCTGCCGCCGCCCAGCAATTTCATGGATCGATGGGCCCAATTCCTGGACCTCGATTTCGGCGTCGGCGAAGGCGTGCGCTATGTTTCTGATTCGCCTTTCCGCCAATCAATCGGCGTCTGGGCCAATGACACGACCGGTTACTATTATCAAGGGCTGACCAGCGACCAGACTTTCTACGTCTCGCTGTACTGGCCGGTGGCGACCGCGGCACTGCCCAATACGGCTGAGGATGCGACGGAAGAACAAACCGCAGCAGCCAACAACCCCGATACATATCCCACCTACAAACAAGAGACGATTGATACCTTGAACGCGCTTACCTCCGCGGACTTTTCGCCAGACCTCTCTCTGCTTGATAGCATGGCTGCTTCATTGACCTTCCCCCTGCCCGGCGACACGGTCGGTGAAGAAGAAGCGGCAGACGAAACACCAGAAGAGGGTGCGGATTCCGAGGACGATGAAGTTGATCTTGAGCAGCCGGATACGGGTCAGCCGACAGCGACGGTGACCGCACCGGACGGCATTTTCATACGCAGCGGCCCGGGCACTGAGTATGCCGACATCGGCGTCGCGCCGACCGGCTCATCAGGGTTGATCACCGGCGTCAGCGAAGACCGCCAATGGTGGGTCATCGAAGTTCCGGTCAGCGTTGCTGAAGATCAGCAGGGCTGGGTGTCAGCCTCCTGGGTAGATGCCGTGAATACGGTCAACGTCCCGGTGGTTGAAGCGCCCGAGGTTGAGGCTGTCGAGCCTTCATTGACCGGCGTGAATTGGCAGTGGGTTTCGCTGACCAATCCGGTGTCGGGCACAACGGCCGTTAACGACCCCACACGCTATACGGTGCTCTTCAATACAGACGGCACGGCGGCGATCAAGGCGGACTGCAACAATGTCGGCGCCAGCTATACGGCCGATGCCGGCAGCATCAGCATTACGCTGGGGCCGTCGACCCTGGCCGCCTGCCCCGAAGATTCGCTCGACCAGCAGTATCTGGCCAGTCTTTCGAATGCGGCCGTTTACTTCTTCCAGGATGGCGACCTTTATCTGGACCTGACCGCCGACGGCGGAACGATGCAGTTCACGGCAGGCGATGCGCAGGCGCCGGCTCCCGAACCGACGCCTGATCCGGAATCACCAACGTCGCCCGCTTCGGGAATCCTTTTCAACCTGGTTTCCTATGGACCCGAAGGCGCTGAGCAGTCGTTGATCGAAGGCACGCAGATTACGGCGACCTTCCAAGACCAGACGGTGAGCGGCAGCGCCGGCTGCAATGACTACACCGGCCAGGTCACACCCGTGAATGACTACTTCACCGTTGGACCAGTCGCTGTCACGGCGAAAGCGTGCGCAGAACCGGCCGGCGTGATGGAACAGGAACAGGCATATCTGGCCGCCCTGCAGGGCACGGCGGGGTACGAATGGCAGCAGGGCGTTGCGGAAGGCAGCCTGATCACCGGCGCCCGGCTCTTCTACAGCCTGGCTGACGGCACGACAGGTTTCTTGAACTTTATCGCACAGTAATCGCTTAAACCTCAGAGATCTTGACCAGGTACGTCGCAGCGCCGGGCAGCTAGAGCTCTGAGGTTTTTTCTTTGTCCACGCGACGACCTAAACCTTAGAGGTCTTGGCCAGGTGCATCACAGTGGCTGGCAGATAGACCTCTAAGGTTTTTCGTTCCAGCCTCTCCTTTTGCGTATAATCTCCCCCATGGTCCCCTACCGGAGTGTTCGCTAATGCAAAGCTACGCCGCCATCATCGGCGTGGTCGCCGGCATCTGCCTGGGCTATGCCATCTTGTTCCTGTTTATTGGCTGGCGGCGCAGCAGTGACAAACGGCTGAATTTACTCTTTGCCCTTTTTGCCTTCGGGTATGCGGGCACGCTGCTGATGGGCATATGGTATCGCAGCCAAGACACGGTCAGCGAGTACCTGGCGATCAGCCGTTGGGACGGAATCTTCATCTGGTTGGCCTTGGTCTCCTTGAACTGGTATGTGGCCGAATACACGGCCGTCAAGCCAAAATGGTATCTGTGGGGTATCACGGCCTTGTTCACGCTGATCATCACGGCGGGAATGCTCAGCCCGACGGTGACTTACGCCGGCATGCCGGTGATGGAAGGGATTCCACTGCCCTGGAACGGTGAGGTGCAAACCTTGAGCGGTGAAGAGAATGTGTGGGGCATTGGTCTGCTGCTGCTGCAGCTAATTACGTTGGGCTTCATCGTCATCGCCGGCGTGAAGCAGCTGCGGCGCGGCGAGCGGCAGGCGGCCCTGGTGCTGCTGGGCGGCATGTCCTGGTTTATCATCGCCCTACTGTACGAGATTGGCGCTGAATCGGGACTGTGGGCGTACATCCCCCTGGCGGAGACGGGTTTCCTGGGCATGGCCATCGCGATGAGCCTGCAGATGGCCAATTCCGTTTTCAAGACGGAGGAGGCATTGGCCGCCAGCCAGCAAAACCTGGAAGCGACGGTCATCGAACGCACGGCCGAATTGGCCGACGCGCAGCAGAAACTGATCGAACAGGCGCGGGAAACGGCTGTCTCTGAGGAACGACGGCGCATCGCGCGGGATTTGCATGACGAAGTGACGCAGACGATCTACTCGGCAACCTTGATCGCCGAGGTTCTGCCGCAGGTGTGGGAGCGCAGCCCGCAGGAGGGAGCGCGCAATCTGGCCAAACTGCGCCAGCTGGTGCGCGGTGCGCTGGCGGAAATGCGCACGCTGTTGTTTGAATTACGGCGGTCCGCCCTCGACCATGCTGAACTAGAGATCCTGCTGCCGCAGTTGGCCGACGCCTTCACTGGGCGCACACGCATCCCGGTCAGCCTCGACACGGAGAGCCGCGGCCAGCTCCCGGTTGAGGCCAAGATCACCTTCTACCGCATCGCCCAGGAAGCGCTCAACAACATCGCCAAACATGCCGAGGCCAGCGAAGTACAGATCACCTATGCGCAGCAGCCAAACGAGGCCTCCTTGATCATCAGTGACAATGGCCTGGGGTTCGATCCCGCAGCGGCTGAGCAGAACGGGATGGGAATCTCAATTATGCAGGAACGGGCAGCGTCTATTGAAGCGCGGCTCAGGCTGCAGAGCCTGCCAGGCGCCGGCACGCGGCTTCATCTATCCTGGCCTGCGCCCACAAATGAAGACCATGGAGTGGACGCATGAGCGAAACAATCACTGTCCTGATCGTAGACGACCATTTGATGGTCAGGGATGGATTAAAGGTCTTTCTTTCCATCTATGACGATGTGGTCGTGGTAGGTGAGGCAGAAAATGGGCGTGAAGCGCTGCGCCTCTACCCGCAGCTGCAGCCGGATGTCATCTTGATGGACATGGCTATGCCAGAAATGGATGGCCTGGCATCGATAAGCCGCATGCGCGAGAATGAATGGCCGGTGCAGATCATCGCCCTGACCAGTTCCGACGACCAGGCATTGGTGCAGCAAGCGCTGCAGGCCGGGGCGGTTGGCTTCTTGCATAAAGATGTGCACGCTGACAAATTGGCACAGGCGATTCGTGACGCGGCGATGGGCCGGGGCACGCTGGACGCAGCGGCCACACAGGCGCTCATCGAATCCACCCAACATGCGGAAGTGCCCACGGAGGCTCTGACAGCAAGAGAAGGTGACGTGCTGCATCTGTTGGTGCAGGGCAAGACGAACAGAGAAATTGCCGGGGATCTGCATATCAGCGACGCGACCGTGCGCCTGCACGTCAGCAATATCCTCGCCAAACTGAACGTCGCCAACCGCACCGAGGCCACCAGCGTGGCCCTGCGGCACAAGCTCGTTTAGCGCGCCGTCCAGACGGCACCCTAGACATTGATCTAGGTCATAGACAGGACAAACCTCGGATTCGCCGAAACACCCCTAGGGCTACAATATGACTGGCTGCACGTGCCGGACGGTCGGCTAGTTGTCCAGGACGCCGGCATGGTGCTGGCGCTTCCAGACAAGCAATCTCAGGAACCCTATGCGTCTCTTATTGGCAGCGACCGAACCAGATCTGCGTCTCTCCTTACAGCTGCTGCTGGGCGAACAGCCGGGTGTGGTGATCGTCGGTACGGCCAGCGAGGGGGACGGCCTGCTGGCCCTCATGCGCACAAGCCGGCCACAGATGATAGTCACAGAGTGGGATCTGCCGGGACACCCCTTGCCCGCTCTGATCGCTGAGGCACATTACCTGCAGCCTTTTCCGGCATCGGTCATGCTTATGGCCGGTGAGGCCAACTACGCGGCAGCAGAGAACAGCGGCGCTGATGCCGTGGTTCTTACCGGGGCATCGCCCGAATTCCTGATTTCAGCTTTTCATAGACTGCAACGCCAATTGAGCCCGCGTGAGGAGAATAACAAGTATGAGTCAAGCTAATGGCAGCGGTCGTGCTTTTGAATGGTGGATGGTTTCCAGCCTGGCTATCGGCGCCGGCTATTCCGCTTTTGTCGCCCTGCTTATTCCACCCTACGTAACCGAATTATCCGGCAGCGCCGCCGAAGCGGGCCTGGTGATGGCTGTACTCAGTCTAGCGGCAATTCTGGGGCCGGTCATCGGCAGCTTCGCCGATCGCTACCATGCCCACAGATTGACGTTGGCCGGCGGGGTCCTGGGTATGGCACTGGCTTTCTTGATGTTCAGCATTTCCGCGGCATCCAGCGCCTTTTACGCTTTAGACGCGATACTCATGGGTGTATCCGTGGCCGCGGTCAGTGCCGTGGCGCCGGTATTCATCGTCGGCACAGATCTGCCCAAGGATTTGCAGGCAAAGCAGTTGACCACCTTCAACATTATCGCGCCAGTGGGCCAGATTCTTGGCGGCCTGCTTCTCGGCGCGGCGGCCACGGCCGGCTGGTCTTACAGCCAGCGCTTTCTGATGTCGGGAGCTGTGCTGCTCGTCGCCTTTGTGATCACCTGGTTTAGCAGCGGCAGCGCGGCCAAGCGGATTAAGGTCGCTGATCCCTCGGAGGCATTGCCCGGCGGGGAAAAACCAAAGCAGCTGGGCTTAAAAGCGGTCTTGTTTTCGACCTTCGGCATGTACCTGCTTGTGCTGACGTTGAGTTCGGTCGCCAATAACGGCATAAACAATCAGCTGGCCAACATTCTGCCCAATGTGTACGGCACCAGCCAGGCGGCCACGTCGACGCTGCTTTCAGTGGCCGGGGCGCTGAACATCTTCTTCTTTGTTCTGGCCGGTCGCTGGATGGGGCGCGGCAATCCGCTGCGCGTGCAGCAGGCGGGGCATCTCGCCCGGCTGGCCGGCGCCCTGGGGCTGGCTGTGTTGGGCATGGTCAGCAGCGCACCGCTGCTTCTGGTCGCCGCTTTTGTGCTTATCTTCTATCAGGGAAATCCTTATGTGCGTCTTTCGCAGCCGGTTGTCGCCGTGCGCTTCGCTGCTTTCCCTGCTGGGCAGGCCAGTGGTTGGGTGATTGGCGCCAGCGCGATTGGCTCGTTTGTGGGCAGTATGCTGGGCGGCTGGTTGGCTGACACGGTCGGTTTCAATGCGATCAACTGGATGGCCGCCGTTGCCGCCGGATTGGCGGTTCTGCTGATGTTCATCAGCCTCTATCCTGCCGATCGCAATACCAGCGAAGAGCAGACAACCGCTGCCGCAGAGCATGGCTGAGAAAAGTCATTGGAAGAAAAGAACTGTTGACTACGCAAACGGCATGGCCACGAAACAATTGAACAGCGAAGGATAACTGAGGAATATGAAAAAATTAGGGCTGATCATCATAATAATCATCTTGTTGTTGGCACTTGCTGCCTGCAGTAATCAGGAACAGGCTGCACCTACCCCAACCGTGGAACCAGCGACGGCTGAGCCGGAAATGGTTGAGGTGACAGAGGTGGCAGAGCCCGCGGAGACAACGGCCGTATCTGCAGCCGATATCGAGATTGCCAGCCAGGTCGGCATCAACCCGAACCATATCTCTCTAAACATGCAGGGTCTCCCCTATTCGTGGCAGCCCAATCTAGTGGCCGGCACACCTTATGACGCTGGCCAGCCACCCGGTCCCGTTGGCCTGCCGGCTCATGTACAAATCAACTTCGGAGCCAGCGACCCGGCTCAGCGACAACCCGGGGATCCCATCATGTATATCATACCTGTGGATGCCTACAAGAATCTTTGGGATGGGGCGCAAAATGATGCCGTGACACAGAGCATCGACGGTGTTTTCGATCTAACAAAGGGGATGCCTTTCCCACCGCCGGCCAGCGGTGTACCCGTTCTACCATTTGAGGAAGTGTCCGGTTTCAATGATCTCGCGGTTCAGGTCGATCAACCGGTTGAAACTGATCTCAGCGCAGCCAAGAGCGGATACCGCTTCGTCGGCCGTTTTGGGCAAGACCCGAGTCCCGTGTCGAATGAGGGGATGCGCTACATTTACCAGGGATTCACCAATGATGGTAGATATCTGGTGACCTTTTTCTATCCGGCTGTGACCGAGTTCTTGCCAGATTCGGCGGCCGACGTCTCGCAGGAAGAAATGAACGAGGCTGCCGCCGACGCCGGCCTATACCTGGGGCAAAAAGCGAATGAGCTAAATGCCCTGGAACCTTCAGCCTGGGACCCAGATCTGAACACCCTTGATAATCTGGTCAGTTCATTAACTATCGTTGGCATGCCCGCAACCGGTATTGAGGGGCGGGTCTGGCAGCTGGTTGCTGAATCAGATGGAACAACGGAAGAAGCCCTCGGCAATACGGAGAACTATACGGCCGTTTTCCATCCCAATGGCGAACTCAATTACATGGCCGGCTGCAACAGTGGCAGTGGAACTTACCACGCACTGGGCGGCGCGGTGGGTTCTCTTGCTGCCGAATTGGAACCGTCAACATCGGCGGACTGCGGCTCCGGGTCCTACAGCAGTGAACTTGTCGAGACACTTACCGTCGCCCAGGATTATGCAGTACGCCCTGGCGGCAGCATGCTGGAGCTTACCAAGCCGGATGGCGGTTCGCTGTTATTCCGTAATGGAGGGCTGGCTGACAGCCTGCCTGAAGATGCTGGGAGTTCAACCGTTGAACTGCCGGCGCCCGACGCTCAGGCGCCTTACGCGCGGGTAACCGCCAGCGGCGGGGTCAATATTCGCACCGGTCCGGGAACGAACTATCCCCTGATTGGTGCGGCTGTAGCCGGTGAGGAAGGACCTGTCGTAGGTCGCAGCAATGACGGGCTTTGGTGGGCCGTCTCTCTTGAGGGAGCATCTGCGGACAATGGTTGGGTTAGCGGATCTGCGGTGCAAGTCTTTAATACTGAAAACGTGCCGGTATTGGAGAGCCCTCCGCCCCCGGCCCCCACGGCAACGCCTGTACCACCAACACCGACCCCGGCTCCTACAAAACAACCATCATCTTCATCCAAGGCGAAAATTAGATTCACGGCCGATCGCAAGAAGATTAACGCCGGAGAATGTGCTGTCTTGGTCTGGCAGGTAAAGAACATCCAGGCGGTCTGGGTCTACCCATCAGGGCTATCGTACAAAGATTTTCCGGCGACCGGAGAGGGAGCCCAGGAAGTCTGTCCATCGGAAACTACAACGTACAAGATGAAAGTACTGAAAAAGGATGGATCTGTAGCGCAGAAGAAAGTGAAAATCAAGGTCAACGCGCCGGTCGCTGTGCAGCTGCCTGGTTAAACAGCCGCTGCCCATCAGGAAGAATCGATGTCAGATATTCCCTGGATAGACATTTTTATCATCATTTTCATCGGTATTGGGCCGGTGAAGGTGCTGCTCGTCTACATTGCCGCTACTCAGGACGCCAGCAAAGAAGTCCAGCGAAAGGTTGCTCAAAAGGCCGTCATGACGGCCGTGATGGTCGGCTTGCTGCTGCTCGTGGCCGGTGTGTTTTTCATGCGCATCTTGCATTTCAGCACCGAAGCGCTGACGATCGCCGGGGGCCTGATTTTACTACTTCTGGCTTTGTCTCTCGTCCTAGGCCCGGGTGAAAAGCAGGATAAGGAAAGCACGCCGGATGAAGCGGCTTTGCTAAGCATGGCTGTCTATCCCATGGGCATACCCTTGCTGCTGAACCCAGTGGGCATCGTAGCTCTAACCGTTTTTTCGGCCGAAACGCAGTCAATGCTGAACCTGGCCATAATCGCAGGGATGGTCATCGTCGTGGGCATCATTGACTATGGCATCTTTCTCGCCTCTCACAGCCTGAATAAATACCTGACCAGTGAGCGCATACTGGTGATGGAAAAGGTGTTGGGCATCTTGCTGGCGGCACTGGCCGTGCAGATGATCCTCAATGGCCTGTCCTCCGCGGGAGTTTTTGCACTCAGCACAGGCGGCCATTGAGCAGAATCCTGTTCAAGCAAGGGCTTAGCAGCCAATAGACTAGAAGATTAAATGGAGTTAAACATGTTCGAGACAACTAAGAAGTTCAACACGCGCAGCGGCGATCTTTACTTCGATCACGACTATCCGACGAACCCAACCGTGAAGCATCTGTACGACACGATGGATTATCAGCGTGCCTGCCAGTTGTACCTGTGGGGTTTACCCATCGTCGGCTTGGCCCGTTGGCGGCAGGCGTACCAAGAGGCTTTCGACCTACAGCCCAACCAAGCCCTGCTCACCACTACATTCCAGGACCGGCTTGGCGTGCTGACTATTAATGAGTCTACGCCTTACCTGTTTGGGTTCACCAATATGGCGGAGCGGCCTGTGATCGTCGATATTCCCGCCGGGGTAGTGATTGGCCTGACCGTTGATTTTTGGCAGCAGAGCGTCATGGACGTTGGTATCTTCGGGGCCAACGAGGGCAAGGGCGGTCGCTATGTGGTCGTCGGACCCGACACCCCAAGACAGCCTGAGATTGAGGGCGCCAGACTGGTCGAATCAAGCACCAACAACATCGGTTTCGTTTTCCGATTGGCCGGAACAGCGGAGCAAAACCAGGCTGCAATGGACGGCATCAAAGTCTACTACCACGGTGATGAGGCCTCATTAATCATCATCGACGCCAACAATGTCAACGCCGGTATGCTGCACCAGCCGCGTGGGCTGGCCTTCTGGAAACTGCTGCACGAGGTCTTGCAGGAAGAACCTGTAGCCGACCGCGATCGCTTTTTTATGTATTGGCTGACCCATTTGGGCATCGAAAAGGGCAAGCCCTTCGATCCCGACACACGCCAGCGCGCCATTTTGGAGGAAGCGGCCTTCGTGGGCGAGTCGATGGCCCAGGCTATGGTCTTCGATGAGCGCCATCCGGGGGTATTGATGTACGAAGGTTGGCGCATGGTGCTGGGCGGCGAGCGTGGTGACGGCATCCACGAAACCCAACGCATGGAACATTGGGACACCTTTGATCCGCGCGCCCGCTATACCTACGAGGCCATCTGCACCTCAGAGGTGATGTGCAATCCGCAGCCCGGCCGGGGCATGGCCTATATGGCCGTCTTCCAGGACCGCAACCGGGAGTGGCTCAAGGGTGAGCAGACATACCGGCTGCGGGTGCCAAAGGATGTCCCGGCCAGCCTCTTCTGGTCGGCGGTCTGCTACGATAACCGCACCCGCACCCTGATCGACACGGACCAGCAGAAGGCCACTGTCGGCCAAAAGACTGAAGGACACCGCGTCAACGAGGACGGCTCGGTTGATGTGCTCTTTGGCCCGGAAAGCCCCGGCCCAGATTGGGAGAACAACTGGATCAAAACCATTCCTGGCAGGGGCTGGTTTACTTATGTCCGGCTCTACGGCGTGGAGCAGCCCTTCTTCGACAAAACCTGGCAGCTTCCACTGATTGAGCCGGTCAATTTCAAGAATATTGTCAAGTAGTTTTATCAAATATGGAGCTTAAACATGACAAACCAAGAAAGAGGACGTGAAGTTCTACCCATCCCCGAACGAAAGCATATAGGGCTGACCACCTATGATGCCAAAGACCCAGACACCTCGTTCCCGCCCATTGAGCCGTTGCGCCCGCCGAAAGGCGCGCCCAACGTGCTGGTGGTGCTGCTGGATGATGTCGGCTTTGGCGCTTCCAGTGCCTTTGGCGGCCCGGTGAACATGCCCGTCGCCGAGCGTTTGGCTGCGAACGGCTTAAAATACAACCGCTTCCACACCACGGCCCTGTGCGCGCCTACGCGACAGGCTTTGCTGACCGGACGCAACCACCATTCCGTTGGTATGGGCAGCATCACGGAGTTGGCCACCTCAGCGCCCGGCCAAAGCTCAATCCGCCCGCTTGACGCTGCCCCGCTCGCCGAGACACTCAAGCTCAATGGTTACAGCACAGCCCAGTTTGGTAAATGTCACGAAGTACCCCCCTGGCACAACAATCCCATGGGTCCCTTTGACCAGTGGCCCACCGGCAGCGGCTTCGAATATTTCTACGGCTTTGTCTGCGCTGAGACCAACCAGTACTATCCTACGCTAACTGAAGGCACCAATTCGGTCGAGCCGTCAAAGACGCCGGAAGAAGGCTATCATTTTACGGAAGACATCGCCGAAAAAGCCAACGAATGGATCCGTCAACAGAAGGCACTCATGCCCGACAAGCCCTTCTTCATCTACTGGGCACCGGGCGCAACCCACGCTCCGCATCATGTCCCCGAAGAATGGTCGGATAAATATAAAGGCCGGTTCAGCCAGGGTTGGGACAAACTGCGCGAGGAAACGTTGGCACGCCAAAAAGAGCTGGGCGTTGTGCCCCAAGATGCTGAATTGACCGAACGCGGTGAGGGCATCCCCGCCTGGGATGATATGCCCGCTGAACTCAAACCGATCCTGGAACGCCAGATGGAGATATATGCCGGTTTTTTGGAGCATACTGACGTTCAGCTAGGTAAGATGATCGATACGCTGGAAAATCTGGAAATTCTAGACGACACCTTGATCTACTATATCATCGGCGATAACGGCGCCTCCGCCGAAGGCACGCTGCAAGGAACCTTCAACGAATACATAGTGATCAATGGATTGAACCACCTGGAAACCCCCGAATTCTTGATGGATAACATCGACAAGTTTGGCGGACCGGAAGCCTACAATCACTATGCGGTCGGCTGGGCCCACGCCATGGATACGCCCTACCAGTGGACCAAGCAAGTCGCCTCTCACTGGGGTGGCACCCGGAACGCAACGATTGTTCATTGGCCCAAGGGGATCCAAAGCAAGGGAGAAGTCCGTTCCCAGTTCTTTCATGTCATTGACGTCGCGGGGACTGTATTGGAGGCGGCCGGCCTGCCGGAACCGACATTTGTCAACGGTATCCAGCAGAAACCGTATGAGGGCTTCAGCATGTTGGAATCCTTTGACAATGCCGACGCGCCGGAAACCCACAGCACCCAGTATTTCGAGATGTTCTGCAACCGCGGCATCTATCACCAGGGCTGGACGGCCTGCACCAAACACCGCACTCCCTGGCAGATCGGCGTGGCGGAGCTGCCGGCTTTGGATGATGATGTGTGGGAGTTGTACAGTCCCGATGACTGGAGCCAGGCCAACAACCTGGCCGCCGAAATGCCCGACAAACTGCGCGAACTGCAGCGTCTCTGGCTCATCGAGGCTGTGAAATACAATGTGCTGCCGCTCGATGACCGCTTGGCGGAGCGCTTCAATCCCGATATCGCCGGTAGACCCCAATTGATCCAGGGCAAGCGGCAGATGCTCTTTGGCGGTATGGGTCGCCTGTCAGAGTATGCCATACTCGCCCTCAAGAATAAGTCTTATGCCGTAACTGCTGAAGTTAATGTGCCTAAAGGCGGCGCCGAGGGGGTTATTGTGGCTCAAGGCGGCATTACCGGCGGCTGGAGCATCTACACAAAAGCAGGCAAGCCTACCTACTGCTATAACTTCCTCGGCTTGGAGCACTATTTCGTGGAAGGAGAAGAACCGCTGTCGCCCGGCCAACATCAGGTACGCATGGAGTTCGCCTACGACGGCGGCGGCATCGGTAAGGGCGGCATGGTCTCGCTTTACGTTGACGGCAGCCAGGTGGGCCAGGGCCGTGTTGAGCAGACCGAACCCTTTCTCTATTCAGCCGACGAAACCCTCGACATCGGCGTCGACGACGCCTCGTCCGTTTCGCCCGATTACGAGCAGCAGACGAGCCGCTTCAGCGGAAAAGTTAGCTGGGTGGAGATCGACATTGACGAAGCTGCTCAAGATTTCGACCACTTCATCACCGAGGAGGAACGGTATCGCGTGGCCATGGGGCGGCAGTAGAAGGACGTTCGTGGACGGCCGTGATTTGCCATCTTTGCTGAATAGGCGCACAATTGTTCGACACGTCTTATCGACCTAGCGAGGAGATTATGTTATGTGTTGTTTCTTTCTTTCACTGGTCTTTCTTGGGCCGCGTATTGTCAATGTATTCTGGTGGCTGTTCCAATCGGCACGTTGGCACCTGGCATTTGCCGGCTGGCCGATCTTTTGGTGGCTGTGGCCGGTCCTGGGCATTGTCTTCGCGCCATGGACAACACTGATGTATGTCCTGGTTTCGCCAGGTGGCGTTACCGGATTCGACTGGGTATGGCTGGGACTGATGGTTGTAGCTGATATCGCTTCCTACGGCGGCGGCGTCGGTCGCAAGCGCATCCCTGGCTACGAAGGGTACTAAATCGACGACCGTTTTTTTGTCACAGTCATCTATGAAATCTGATAGCAGGGGATCTTTCCGGTCCCCTGCTATGCTGTAACAACGGAGCCGTGCTTTGCCAATTGAGCCGGCTCGTCAGATTCACCTGAGATTCATGCACGCATTTATTCTGACTCTAGGAACACGAGGGGATGTACAGCCCTATGTTGCCCTGGGCAAAGGGCTGCTTGAAGCAGGCCATACGGTTACGGTCTGTACCAGCGCCAGTTTCGAAGGGTTCATTGAGGAAAATGGCCTACAGTACGGCTATATGAATCATGGGATCTTGAAGCTGATTGACAGTGACGCTGGTCGCGACGCGGTGGAGAGTTCCTCAAGTACCCTGGGCTGGCTGAAGACGACGGCAAGGATGACGCGCCAGGTAAGACCTCTGCAGAAGCAGATGGTCGAGGATGCATGGCGAGCGGCGGAGATGGCGCAGCCGGATTTGATTATTTACCACCCCAAGGCGATGGCCGGGCCGCATATCGCTGAGAAACTGGCTGTTCCGCGGATCATGAGCGTGCCGCTGCCCATCTTTACGCCGACGGTCGACTTTCCATCCATGGTACTCCCGGATTGGGAGCTTGGCGGATGGTACAACATGCTGACCTATACATTGAGCATCAAACTGGCCTGGATGCAGTATCGCGCTGTAGTCAACCCGTGGCGCAAAGAGATGCTCGACCTGCCGCCGGCGCCGCGCAGCTTCAATGAGATGGTGCTGGCCGACGGCAGCCCAACGCCGACGATCTATCCATTCAGCGAGCATGTCCTGCCACGGCCGTCTGACTGGCCGGCGACTACAACCGTGCCCGGCTACTGGTTCCTGGACCAGCGATTTGGCTACGAGCCGCCGGCCGATTTAGCGGCCTTCCTGGACGCAGGGCCTCCGCCGGTCTACATCGGCTTCGGCAGCATGGCCGGACGAAATGCGGCCAAAAAAGCGCAGGCGGCGATCGATGCACTGCAAAAGACAGGCCGGCGGGGCATTATCGCCACCGGTTGGGGCGGCCTGAGCGCAGAGACCTTGCCGGACACGATCTTCAAGCTGCAGGAGGCGCCGCACGACTGGCTATTTGAGCGGGTATCGGCTGTTGTCCATCATGGCGGCGCGGGAACGACCGCGGCCGGGCTGCGCGCCGGCCGCACGACCGTCATCTGCCCCTTCTTTGGGGACCAGCCTTTCTGGGGGCAGCGCGTGGCCGAATTGAGCGTTGGTTCCCAGCCCATACCGCAGAAGATACTCAATGCGGGCAACCTGGCCAGGGCGATTGAAAAAGTAACGAACGACGAGGGCATGCTGTGGCGCGCAGACGATCTGGGCAAGCGGATCCGGGCTGAGGACGGCATCGGGCGGGCGATCGCCACGATTGAACAGTACGCTTGAATTTAGTAGAACTTGGCGCCCGGCTTTCCCTGAGCAAACTGCCGGGTGGCTGGATAAAAAACATAGATTCTGGCAGCCAAAACTGCGAGATTCTGCAAGATCTTGCATGCCATGCGGAGGAACTCTTCCCAGATGAGTGATGAAAAAGAAGAACAACGAAGCGGGCTCGCTTTCTGGGCGCCGTTGATTGCAGCCAGCCTGGCCCTTTTCATCGTGGTCGTCGATTCGACGATGATGAACGTGGCCGTACCGACGATTGTCAAAGATTTGAAGACGAATGTAACCGCCGTACAGGGCGTGATCTCGCTCTATTCGCTGGTCATGGCATCGTTGATGCTGGTGGGCAGCAAGCTGGGCGCGATTCATGGCGTGAAGAAGATCTTCATCATTGGCGTGCTGATCTACGGCGTGGGCACGCTGGTGGCGGCCATCAGTTGGAATATCACGGTACTGGCTCTGGGCTGGTCGCTGCTGGAAGGCGTCGGCGCGGCCATGGTGCTGCCCCTGGCTTACGCGCTGCTAGTGACCAACTACAGCCCCAAGGAACAGGCGGTCGGTTTTGGCGTCTTGGGCGGCGTATCGGCTTCGGCGGCGGCGATCGGGCCTATACTAGGCGGCGTGCTGACCACGTTCGCCAGCTGGCGCTGGGGCTTCGCCATGGAAGTGGTTATCGCCATCGCTATTTTGCCCTTTGCACACTATATCCTCGAGAAGAAGACTGCCGATGAAGGCACGACGCTTGATTGGGCCGGCTCGCTGCTCTCTATCGTCGGCCTGTTTTCGCTCGTATTGGGCTTGATTCTGGCCGGGCGCTACGGCTGGTGGAACGCCACACGGCCGTTCATGATCGGCGATACGCAGGTCAACCCTTTCGGTCTCTCGCCTACACCCTTTCTGGTGGGCATTGGACTCATCTTCCTGACCGGCTTTGTCCATTGGCAGTTCCGGCGCGAGAAGGAAGAGAAGACGCCGCTGGTCAGCATGCGCGTGCTGGGCAACGGCCGCTTCCTGGTCGGCGTTTCGACCAATATTTTCCAATCGATGGTGATCACCGGCCTCTTGTTCATCCTGCCGCTGTTCCTGCAGTCGGCCGTCGGCTATTCCGCCTTTCAGAGCGGCCTAGCCATCTTGCCCTTCTCCATCGCCACCTTCTTCGTCTCGCTGGGCACCGCCAGCTGGAGCGAGCGCTTCCCGGCCAAACGACTCATTCAGGTGGGGATCGCGCTCATGTTCGTGGGCATCCTGCTGCTGTACAACGCGATCAGCCTGCAGATCACGATTCCGCAGATGATCATCCCCCTGGGCGTCTTCGGCATCGGCATGGGTCTGCTCATGGCCCATCTGGTCAACCTGATTCTCTCCAGCGTGGAGGCCAAGGATTCGCCGGAAGCATCGGGCGTCAACAATGCGATGGATCAGTTGGGCAATTCTCTAGGAACGGCTGTTGTCGGCTCCCTGCTCATGGCCTTCTTCCTGGGCAATATGGTCGACACGGTTCTGAAGTCTGCGCAAGTCCAGGTCACGCCTGAGCAACGGAGGCAGATCATCACCAATCTGGAGGATGCGCGCGAAACGATTACGCAAGAGGAGTTCCAAGCATTCTTCAGCCAGCTGCCGGCGAATATCCAGCAGGCGATAAGCCGGCTGCAAGACAGTTCAATCATCACGGCAATGGAAGACACACTGCTCGTGATCTGCGCTTTGCTGTTGATCATGTTCCTATTGGCGACCTTCATCCCCAGGCAGGAACGTGAGATTCCGTTGGCCGAGCGTGTGCCCGACGTTTCAGAGGCGGGCTAGTCTCCTTCGGTAGGCAGGTGAAGCGGCTAATGTTTTCGAAAGGGCTGGAAAGCGATAAACTTGTCATTGGAACCTTCAAGATGACGGATCAGCTAGCTGGTAGATGACGTCTGGGACTGACCATCGACCAGATTGGACGGCGCTCAATGGACTATAAAACCGAAGTGCTGCTGGATGGATTGGGTTTTCCTGAATGCCCGCGGTGGCATGAGGGCAAGCTGTGGTTTTCTGACCAGTATTTCAACCATGTGATCACAGTCAACCTTCTGGGTGAAGCTGAATCAGTCGTTGAAGTGCCGGGAACGCCCGCCGGTCTTGGTTGGCTGCCGGACGGCCGGCTGCTCGTTGTCTCCATGAAGGAGCAGCGCCTGCTGCGCCTGGAGGAAGATGGGCTGGCACCCGTCGCCGATCTAGGCAGCCTGGCGACTTTTACATGCAACGACATGGTGGTCGACCGCGAGGGCAACGCTTATATCGGCAATTACGGCTACGACATCAGCAGTCCCCAGGCGGAGCCCTGTTTCGCCGAACTGATCATGGTCAAGGAAAGCGGCGAAGCGGGCGTGGTGGCCCACGGCCTCGCTTTTCCCAATGGCTGCGTCATTACGCCGGATGATTCGACGCTGATTGTCGCCGAATCGTCTGCCGCGAGGCTGACGGCATTCACGATTACTCTGGAAGGGTTCCTCGTCGAACGGCGCATCTGGGCGCAGTTCGACAACCTGGGCCTGGTTCCCGACCAGGATCGGGTCATTCCTGACGGCATTTGCCTGGATGACGAAGGCGCGGTCTGGATGGCCTCGCCGGGCCAGCCGGGCGGCGTGATGCGCGTCCGCGAAGGGGGCGAGATCATCGATCGCGTCGATGTTGAACACCAGGCGTTCGCGGTGATGCTTGGCGGGCCGGAGCGTAAGACCTTGTTTATTTGTACCGCCTCTTTTGGCGAAAGTGATCGCGTGCGCGGCCGAATTGAAATGGTCCAGGTCGACGTCCCCGGCGCGGGGCTTCCCTAGCGGGCCGCCGTATTGCCACGCTTTTCAGATTATTGATGATGATAACTTAGTCTCTCAAGGAGAAACCAATGACAACAACTGCTGTAGAAAAACCGGCCGAACGGGCCAATTTCAACGCCTTTATGGCGCGAGTCTACCTTCTCATGTTCGTCGGCCTGGCGGTAACGGGCCTCGTCTCGTTTTGGGTCGGCACTAACCTCAAGTTTCAATGGAACCTGGCCAGCAACCCCTGGATAGGTTGGGGCTTGTTAATCGTCCAGGTCATCGTCGTCATTTTCCTGAGCGCCAGGATCACGAAGATGTCGCCGGTTGTGTCGGCGCTGCTCTTTCTCGCTTACGCCGCGTTGGTGGGATTATCCATTTCTTCGATTTTCTTGCTCTATTCCGATTCCCAGCTTTATTCCGTGTTCTTCATCACCTCGGCCACATTTTTGCTCGCCGGCCTGGCAGGCCTGCTGATCAAGCGGGATATGTCTGGGTTCGGCCATTTCATGTTCATGCTCTTGCTTGGCTGGATTCTGGCCTGGCTGGCGAGCTGGTTCTTCGGCCTCTTCTTCGGGCCATTCACCAATATCAATTGGGCATTGAACTATGCCGGTATCGCCATCTTCGTGGGCTTGACCGCCTGGGATACGCAGCGTATGAAGCAGATCGGCCAGCATTATGGCGACAAAGAAGGCAGCGGCGGCCTGGTGGTGATCGGCGCGCTGCAGCTCTA
Organism: uncultured Chloroflexia bacterium; assembly: GCA_963767495.1. Classification (GTDB taxonomy): domain Bacteria; phylum Chloroflexota; class Anaerolineae; order Promineifilales; family Promineifilaceae; genus JAACFF01. The sequence goes on along the minus strand of CAVYDY010000001.1, from coordinate 2,323,297 downwards.
TCTGGACTATATTAATCTCTTCTTGCTCATCCTGCGCACGTCAAGCCGCAGCTAGACGCCTGATTTCCGCAAGCAGACGTGCAGTCGCCCTCAAGCCAAAACCGCCGTGCTGCCAAGTAGAGAACAACAGGGAAATCTGGATGGTGTAGACCCTATGAAAGACGAGAAAACGGCCGTCAGCGGCCTGACAAGCAGCGAGGTTGAACGCAGGAAACAGGCTGGACAGAGCAACGAGGTCGAGCTGACCACGAGCCGTCCGTACCGCGATATTATCAAGAGCAATGTCTTCAACCCGGTCAATATCGTGCTCTATCTCATCGCCTTTGGCATGCTGCTGGTGGGCGATACACGCACGGCGGTCACTACGGTTGGGCTGGTCGTGTTCAACGCGATCATCGGCGTCACCCAGGAAATACGGGCGAAACGGCAGCTGGATCAGATCGCCCTGCTGTCACGGTCACAAACGGCCGTTATTCGCGATGGGCAGGAACAGGAGGTTTATCCAGAAGAGCTGGTGCTGGGCGACATCCTGATCATCCGACCTGGCGATCAGATACCAGTCGATGGGCTGTTGGTGGGCGACGGCCGCATCGAGGTGGATGAGTCAGCTCTGACCGGTGAATCTGATCTGATCCTGAAATCCACGGGTGACACGGTGCTCTCCGGCAGTTTCAGCGTGACCGGTCGGACGATGGTCGAAGCGACCGGAGTCGGCGAAGCAAGCTTCGCCAACGATCTCACCAAGAACGCGCGCGAATATACGGCCGAGCAAACCCCCTTACAGCGTGAAGTCAACCGCATCCTGCGCATACTGCTCTTGATTGTCATGTTCTTCGCCGTGCTGATGGTGCTTGGCCTGATCGTGCTCGAGATCCCCATCAGCGCCTGGCTGCAGATGATCGCAGTTATCGTGGGAACGGTTTCCGTTGGCCTGCTGACCCTGATCATCCTCAACTATTCCTGGGGGGCGGTGCGTATTGGCCAGAAGGGCGGCCTGGTGCAGCAGCTGAACGCGGTCGAATCATTAAGCAATGTCACGGTTCTATGCACAGACAAGACGGGGACGCTGACAGCGAATAAGATCAAATACGCGGATGTCTATCCAATAGGCATTGAGAAAGAAGCGCTGAAGCGCAGCCTGGCTGAATTTGCGCGCAGCGCTTCTTCGACGAACAAGACCAGTGAAGCGGTGATAGACGGCCTTGCCGGCGATGCGCAGCCGGCAAGCGACGAGGTCCCTTTTTCATCAGCGCGCAAATGGTCGGCCGTCGCCTTTGAAGCGTCGGGAACCTATGTCATGGGCGCGCTGGAGATGATGGAGCCTTACCTGCCGCCGGTTGACATGGCCGTGCGCGATCAAGTCAGCGCATGGTCAAACCAGGGCCTGCGCGTGCTGGCCTTTGCCGGCAATGAGGACGTCAGCCAACTGCATGACGCTGACGGCGAGCCACAGCTGCCCCCCCTGACCCTGCTGGGCCTGATTAGTTTCAGCGACGAACTACGACCTCATTTAGAGGAGACGCTGCAGGCATTCCAGAATGATGATGTGCAGGTGAAAGTAATCTCCGGTGATAATCCGCAAACGGTGGCCGCCCTGGCCCGTCAGGCGGGATTCCCAGGGGATTTACGAGTCGTTTCCGGCCCGGAACTGGCGCTGATGAGCGACGCGGAATTCTCGGCGGCGGCGGCTGAGACGACGGTCTTCGGCCGGATCACGCCGCAGCAGAAGGAACGGCTGGTCAGCACGCTGCGCGATCTCGGTGAATATGTGGCCATGATCGGCGATGGCGTCAATGACGTACTGTCGCTGAAGAAAGCCAACATGGGTATTGCCATGGAGAGCGGAAGCACAGCGACCCGTTCCGTAGCGGCGATGATTCTGCTGGATGATTCCTTTGAGGCGATGCCGGCGGCACTGAGTGAAGGGCAGCGGATCAACAACAGCATTCAGAATATCCTGAAGCTGTTCATGGTCACAGTCTTCGCCTTGTTGATGCTGATCATTGCCATTACGGTGCTGGGCATGGGCTTTCCTTTTACGGCCCTGCAGAACACGGCGCTCTCATTCTTTGCTCGCGGCGCCCCACCCTTTATCCTGGCGATCTCGGCGGTGGCTATTCGCCAGCGAACGACGCTCGCCGACAATATCATTCATTTCACGATGCCGGCGAGTATCTTGATATTCCTGTTTGGCCTGTTGATCTACATGGGCGCATTCTTCCTGGTGGAAGAGGGCGTCGCGCAGATAAAGATTACCCCGCAGATGATGGCCGAAATGGAAAGGACGGCAGCGGTTGATCCGGGAACGTTGACAACGGCCGACTTCCAGCAGGCAGCGGTGCTGCTATCGGCGCAGACCTCGCTGCTCGTCTTTTTTGTCTTTTCGGGTGTCCTGCTGATGTTGTTCGCCGAACCACCCGTTCAATGGTTTGAAGGAGGCGCGCCTTACCATGGCAAGAACTGGATTCCCGCCATCGCCGCAGTCGTGCTGCTTCTCCTGTTTTCCGTGATCATGATTTTGCCCGGCGTACGTTCCTTCTTCCAGCTGATCCCCTTGCCCGGAATATTCTATGCCGCGATCGCGCTGATGACCGTGCTCTGGGTGGTCGTCCAACGCTGGATGTATCGTTCTTTCTGGCTGGAGCGCTTCCTTGATCTCGAGGAACGGTTCGCAGATAGTGACGTCGCACCACATCTGGAATAGGGAGCGGCCTCTTACACACCTCTGGATACCCGCCGGACCGCGCGAAATGAATGAGATTGCAGTTGAACGCCTGGCTGCCCAACAGTTTGATTCCGCGCGCTTTGAGGCGCCGGCTGACGTTGTAAGCTGGCTGGCAGCCATCCAGGCGCAGGATTACGCCGGCGCCAAGTGGTCGGTTGGCCTGCGCCTGCCGGGGAGCAGCGATGCCGTCGTGGAACAGGCGATAGCCAGCCGGGCGATTATTCGCACCTGGGCAATGCGTGGAACGCTCCATTTTGTTAGCGCAGAGGACATTCATTGGCTGCTCGCCCTGCTGGCGCCGCGCATCATCGCCCGCAACGCGCGCCGCTACCGGCAGTTGGACCTGGATGCAGCCACCCTGGCGCACAGCAGCGAGCTGCTGGCCCGCGCGTTAGAAGGGGGCGAACAGCTGGATCGGGCTGCCCTGCGCGATTTTCTGGAGAAGAACGGTATTTCGACCGCGGGGCAGCGGATCTTCTATATGCTGCAGCGCGCATCGCTTGAGGGTCTCATCGGCCAGGGAATCGCCGTCAAGAACAAACCTTCCTTTTTCGCGCTGCCGCCGGCCGGAGAGCCGGCGGATCATGACAGCGCCCTGGCGGAACTGGCCACACGCTATTTCACCAGTCACGGGCCGGCGACGAGAGCAGATTTTTCCTGGTGGTCGGGTCTGCCGGCGGCCGAGGTGAAAGCAGGGCTTGCAGCAGCGACCCAGCTGGTCAGTGAGTCGCACGACGGCCGTCGCTACTGGCGGCCGGCATCTGCTCCCAGCCCGGCGAATCACGGCGCAGATGTTCTCCTGCTGCCACCCTTTGATTCCTTTTTGCTCAGCTACCGGGATCGCAGCGCCTCGATCGAGGCAGGCGATGTTGAAGCATGGTCGCAGAACAAGGCGATGTTCAGCCCCTCCGTCCTGCTGCGCGGCAAAGTTGTCGGTCTTTGGAAACGCAGCTTCAAGGGACAGTCGGTGGTCATCGAGAGCGTCCCTTTTCGGCCATTGGCGGCGGCAGAAAGCCGCAGCCTGGCCGACGCAGAGGCCCGCTATGCCAGGTTTCTCGGTCTGCCACAACATCCAGATTGATAATTCAAGCAGCCCAGCAGCTTACCTTAGAAGGATCGGAGCGGCGGTAAATGGCCTGAAGGAGCATCTGGGCAAAGATGGCGCCGGCCCGCTTGTTTTCTTGTCAACAATCCGCTTGTCGGCTATTATGCTGGCGCGCCGAATTGCAGCGACGCTGACCTATTGAATTGTTTGATGAGGTGAGAGATGGTAACCAATATTATTATCCTTCTGGCGTTGTTATTCATTTTGGCCCTGATCCTGGCGCCCATTTATTACTTTTCGCAGCGCAGCAAGTATGAGGACCAACAGGCGGACGCGGCCGGCGCGGACGACGCTGCAGACGAATCGCAAGATAACTCAGAAGCGGCCGGCTGAGCCTAGCTGTTTCACCTTCCGGTGGGCTTATTGCAGCCTGCACCGCAGCCCATCTTTATCCATCAGTCGCCAGCGTGACTGTGCGCCGCCGGCAGTTCCGCATCCAATGCTAGATCTCCCCCTGTCACGGTGGTCCAACTAGGGTAAAATAGTACGATATTGCATTTGAGTCGCGCAGCTCTGCGATCAGGCGCAGGTCGCCGGCCTGCCGCGGCCGCCTGTATCACTTCCCGCAGCGACGATCTTGCAGCGTCTTTACCTAATCAATTCATTAGATTCGCTTATGACACCAATTCTTAGCAGTATGCTCCCCCTAGCCATCGACGTGCTTCTTTGGGCGGTGGTCATTCACATGATCGTGGATTGGCTGCTGCAGACTGACTGGATGGCGCGAAACAAGAGTAACTTGAAGCACCCGGCAGCATACGTACACAGCGGCATGCATGCCCTGGGCCTGATGCTGATTTTTCCCTGGTGGATGGCGCTGAGTGTCGGCGTCACGCACTTGCTGATCGACACCCGCAAGCCGGTCACCTGGTGGATCGAAACGATTAAACAGATGCCGCCTTCTACACCGGTATACATGCACGTAGAAATCTGGCTGGATCAGATCTTTCACCTGCTGATGCTGCTGTTGGCGGTTCTAATCCTGGCACAAATAGTATCATGAAAGAAAGCCTGCTGGCATACATTCCCATGGACCGCCGCCGCGCGATGGCGCGGGGCGAGCAGCTCGCCGACCGCACGACAGGATCGGCGCTGTTCGCCGATATTTCCGGTTTTACGCCGCTGACGGAGGCGCTGGTCACTGAACTGGGCCCGCAGCGCGGTGCCGAGGAACTGACCGGTTTCCTCAACCAGGTCTATGATGCGCTGATTGACGATCTGCATCGCTGGGGCGGCAGCGCCATCGCCTTCGCCGGCGACGCGGTCACCTGCTGGTTTGACGGGGATGACGGGCTGCGCGCTACCGCTGCGTCTCTGGCCATGCAGGAGGCGATGCGCGCATTTTGCGCCGTTGAAACGCCGGGCGGCAGCATGGTCGAATTGAGCATGAAAGCGGCCGTCGCTGTGGGACCGGCACGGCGCTTCCTGGTGGGCGATCCGCAGAGCCGGGTGATTGATGCCTTGGCCGGTGCGACGTTGGAGCGGTTGGCCGCCGCTGAACATGAGGCGGGCAGAGGTGAGGTAATCCTGGCGCCGTGCGCGCTGGAAGGGCTGGCCGGACAGGTCGAGGTCGTTGAGATTCGCGAAGCGCAGGACGGCCGTCGTTTTGGCGTAATCAGCAGACTGCTCGTCGAACCTGAGCCGCCGCAGATATCCCCAGTGGCGGTCGAAAATCTGGACGAAGAAGAAATTCGCACCTGGCTGCTGCCCAGCGTCTACCGCCGGCTGCGCCGCGACATGGGAGACTTTCTGGCTGAGATACGGCCGACCGTGGCTGTGTTCATGCGGTTTTCAGGCATTGACTACGACAGCGATGATGCCGCCGGTGAAAAACTGGATAGGACGATCCGCGCGGTGCAGACGATCGTTGACCGCTACCAGGGCACGTTGATGGATCTCAATATCGGCGACAAAGGCAGCTACCTTTATGTCAACTTTGGCGCCCCACTGGCGCACGAGAATAATGCCGCACGTGCCGCATCGGCGGCGCTGGAACTGCGCGATCTGCCGGAGCAGCTGACGTTCCTGGAGCCGCTGCAAATCGGCATCAGCCGCGGGCGTATGCGTGCCGGCGCCTATGGGGGCACGGCGCATCGAACCTACGGCGTTCTGGGCGATGCGGTCAATCTTTCCGCGCGCCTGATGATGGCCAGCCAGCCGGGCACAGTCCTGGTCAGCATGAACGTGCACGATGAGATCGACGATCTCTTTGACTGGGATATCCTGGAACCGATTATCGTCAAGGGCAAGAGCGAGCCTGTGCCGATCGCGGTGCTGCGAGCGCTCAAGCCGCGGATCGGCATGCATTTGCCGGACAGCGACGAAGGGGAACCGCTGGTCGGCCGGGACGAAGAGGTGGCTGCCCTTTCAGCGATGATGGACAGCGCGATCAAGGGCAGCGGCCAGATCGTGAGCATGGTCGGGGAAGCGGGTCTGGGCAAGTCGCGGATGGTGGCAAGAGCGCTCTCCATGGCTCAAGAACGCGGCTTCACGGTATTTGGCGGTGAAGCGGAGTCTCATGGCGTGAACAGCAGCTATCTCGTCTGGCACCCTGTCTGGCGCGGCTTGTTTGGCCTCGATCCCACCGCAAGTAGGAGCAGCCAGCTGCGCGTCTTGCGGCGCGCAATCAGCAGCATCGATAAGAACATGGTGCCGCGCATCCCGGTTCTTGGCCCGGCCTTTCAATTGGCCATCGATGACAATGAGCTGACCGCCGGCTTTGACGCCAAACTGCGCAAGTCTTCACTGGAAACGATCCTCGTCGATGCGCTGGGAGCGAAGGCGAAGACGGCACCACTGGTGCTGGTGCTGGAAGATTGCCATTGGATTGACGCGCTCTCCTTCGATCTCCTTGCAGAGGTGGCGCGCAGTATAGCGGACCTGCCGGTCTTGATTATCCTGACCTTCCGCAGTCTGGATGTGGAGCGGATGCGTGAGGCCGAGATAAGCAGCCTGCCCACCTATGCCGCCCTGGAATTGTCCCCCTTGACGCAGGATGATCTGGCACTGCTGGCCCGGCTGCGGCTGGAGCGACTATCCAATAACGGCCGTGATAGTGAAACAACCGCGAAGCTCGCCCAACGTATCGCCCAACAGGCGGACGGCAACCCGTTTTACCTCGAGGAACTGGTGAACTATGTGGGCATTCAGGCCGCTGAAACAGCGGACGCCAATGAATTGTCTGAACTGGCGCTGCCGACAAGTTTGCACAGCCTTGTCCTGAGCCGCCTGGACCAGCTGGCAGAACGGCCGAAAACGCTGCTCAAGGTGGCCAGTGTTGTCGGCCGTGTTTTTCACGCTTCCTGGCTGGAGGGCATCTATCCGGAGCTGGGCGAAGCGAAAGAGATCGCAGAAGATCTGCAGGAGTTGGGTAAGCAGAAATTCACCGTCTATGACCCGGCCGAAGGGGAAGACACCTATTTCTTCCGCAATATGATCACGCGCGGCGTCATCTACGACAGCCTGCTGCACAAAATGCGTACCGCCCTGCATGAGCAGACCGGACAGTTCCTAGAAGCAGCCTATGAGGATGCTCAGGACCAGTATCTGGACCTGCTGGCCTATCATTATGACCACAGCCCGAACGAAGATAAGAAGCGTTTCTATCTGCGGCGGGCGGGCGAGTTCGCCCAGAATTCTTACGCCAACCAGGCAGCGGTCGATTACTATCGCAAGGTACTGCCCCTGGTCGCCAGCGAAGAACAGATCGCGATCATGCTCAAAGTTGGCGAGGTAGAGAAGCTGGTCGGGCAGTGGGATGAAGCGCAGGAGATGTTCCAGGATGCGTTGGACCTGGCTAGCACGACGAACGACCAGTCAGCAGTTGGCTGGAGCCAGGTGGCGATTGGCGAAATGAAACGTATGCAGGGGAATTATACGGAGGCCCTGAGCTGGCTGGAAAGGGCGCACATTGTTTTTGAACAAAATAACGACCAGGTAGGGCTGGCACAGGTTCTGCATTATTCCGGCACCGTGGCCGCCCAACAGGGAGACCTCGATATCGCTGAGGCGCGATTCGAAGAGAGCCTGGCCCTACGGCGCGAATTGGACGATCAAGTCGGCATCACCAACTTGCTCAATAATTTGGCCATCATCGCCGAATATCGGCAGGATTTCGAGGCTTCGCGCAGGCCTGCATGAGGAAGCGCTGGCTATCCGCCGCGAATTGAACGATAGCCGGATGGTCGCCTTTTCGCTGTCCAACCTGGGCCACCTCCTGAATTCCTTGGCGATTACGCCAATGCGCGCGGGCCAGCCTTGAAGAAGCAGTCGCTTTACACAGTGAAATCGGCGATCTGTACCATCTGGGGACGGCGCTGGATAATCTGGGCAATGTCGTCAGTGCGCAAGGCAATTACGCGGAGGCACGCCCGCTTTATGCGGAGAGCCTGGTAATCATGGAGGATCTTGGCGACGGGTGGGCCGCCGCCTATCTACTGGAAGATGTGGCCCGCCTGATTCACCTAGAGCAACACAGTCCAGATGCCCTAGTCCTGTTGAGCGCCGCAGGCGCGCTGCGGGAAACGATCGATGCGCCCCTACCGACCGGTGATCAGAAGAGCCTTGAAGCATTGCAAGAACAGATCAAGATTGAATTGGGATCTGCCTTTACAGGCGAATGCCTGGAAATGGGCAAAGCGATGTCCATGGATCAAGCTATCGCTTTCGCCAGGCAAACTATCGCCAGCCGGATATCCCGTCCGGCTGACACTGCCTGAGAGAATAGTTGAGAAAAGAAAAAAGGCTTACCACGCGGTAAGCCTTTTTGTTGTTTACTCAGGCGGCGGAGCGCCGGTTACTGCGGCGAGTCATCCACATAATTCTCCGTGCCTTCGATGACGGTGAAGGCAACTGTCGAGATCGTCCCCTCTACATCGAGTCGGAAATCATATTCGCCGGGCAGCATGTACATGCCGTCTTCGAATAGTTTCCAACCGGATGCATAGAACTGGGTGCAGGCACTGCAGTAAACAATGCCGACACCGAATGAAACGGTGGCATCACCTGACACATCCTGTGTGATTTCGTTTCGCTTGCCATTGTAGACAACAGCGAAATTGTAGGACCTGGGCAGCAGTTCATCCTGCACCTGGCCATTGAGCAGGTTGTTGTCATTGCCGTAGTCGCCAAATGGTTTCCAGCCGCTGGCATAGAATTCGGCCGTGCCGCCATCATCCACGTATTCGATAACCTCATTGGTAATGTACTCGTCGATCAGTTCGACGTTGACATTGACCGTCGCGAAGGCAACATTCGGGTCCAGGCCGACATCCTGTGTTTTCTCAACACGGCCGCCGCGGAAAGTCATGGCGAACGCGTATTCCTTGGGCAGCAGTTCAATACTCACTGCGCCCGCAGTTTCCTCGTCGCCGGTTGTGCCGATATCCTTCCAGCCGGATGCATAATAGGCTGCATCACCGCCGTCCAGCGGATCACCCGTGCTGGTCTGCAGGGTGACCGTGACCAGCGTCGTGCTGAACACGACCGTCTGATCCACGCTGATGTCCTGAGCTTTCTCCAACCGGCCGCCGCCGTAGTTCATGGCAAACGAGTAACTGCGCGGCAGCAGCTCAGTGCTGACAATGCCGGTTACGTCGTCGGTGGTCCCGTCGATATTCTTCCAGCCGGACGCGTAAAACTGGGCGGTTCCGCCCGCCAATGGGGCGCCGCTGCTGTCCTGCAGTTTCACGCCGGCCAGGACGGTCGTGAAGGCCACTTCAGCGGCGCCTCCGCTCACGTCCACAACTTGCTCAACACGGCCGCCTTTGTAGGTCATGCTGAATGAATATTCCTTGGGCAGGAGTTCGATCATCGTCTGGCCGCTGCCGTCCGTCGTTCCGATATCCTTCCAGCCGGAGGCATAGAATTTAGCCAACCCGTCTTGCAGCGGCTGGCCCGTACTGCTGGTCAGGCTGGCCGTGACCTTGACTGTCTGGAATTCAACCGTGGGGCTGCTGCCGATATCCTGATTCTTCTGAATGGAGGCGCCCTGGTAGGTGATGCTGAAAGGATAGCTGCCGGCAGGGATGCTGTAAGCAACCTCACCGGAAGCGTTGGTCGTGCCGATATTCTTCCAGCCGGCCGAGTAGTACTTGGCCACCGCACCCTCGATGGGAGCGCCCTGGCTGTCAATCAGGCGGACAACTTCGGCGGCGGCTTCGTTGATCGTCAAACTAATCGCTGCCGAATCGCTGTCTTGCAGGGCACTCGTCCCCTGGAAGAATGCCTGGATGGTATAGTCACCGGGTGGCGCATTTACCACGCCCAGCGGCGCTTCGCCATTGGGGTTGGTTATGACCGCTTTCTCGATCGGCGTTCCGCCGGCAGCTGGCGTGAGCACGAAGCGAACGCTCTTCTCAGCCAGCGGATCACCATCGTTGTCAGTCAACGTAGCAACCAGAGGAATCGGGTCGCCTACCGTGATTTCAATGTCACTCACCGCATTCAGGCTCACTGGGGCAGCGAGCTGCAGGTTCGTCGGCTGCTTGAGCACTGTATAGGTCAAGGTTGTCTCTGCTGTGCTTGGCAGCTAGGTTGACGTCCCCAGGAACCAGGCCGACAGCTCATAGGTGCCGGGCGGCAGGACAAGGGGGAAGTCGACCGCAGCCACACCGCTGCCATTCGTACTGCCTGGAAATGGTTGGCGCCAAGGCCAAAGAACAGGGTCTGTGGATTCAATGCGCCGCTTTCATCACCGAGCAGCTTCGCGCTGAACTGCGCCGTGTCGCCCGTGAAACCGGAGAGCGAACCATTGACCTGCAGGTTCTGTACCGAAGTCGCTTTAGGATCTGTATCTATGCCGGAAACGGCATAGAAACACCCCCAGGTTGTTATTGACAGTCACCAGGCCAACACCGCTCACCGCCTGGACCATGAAGCGCATGCTTCCCGGATCATTGACGTTGGGCAGCCTGGCAGCGCCAGGTAGCGTGAATCCACCGTGTCCTGAACGAGTTCCAGTGACTGCCAGGTCGCGGCTGCACCACCGGCAGATGGCTGCGGCTCACTCATGTAGGTAATCCACACTTCGTGAACGCCCGCGCTGGGGTCTACTGTGACCAGGGCTTCTACCTCAACATCAGTGCCGTCGAGCACCGCGCTGATCTGGTTAATCGTTGGGGCCGCGCCGAGCAGGCCAGGTTCATTGATCGCGCTTTCGCCCGGGACGATGAACTCGTAGGTCATGCTGCTGTAGAAAAGCCGCAGATTCAGATTATCAAAGCGACGCAGCGTGGTCGTCTGCAAATCGGTAGAAGTCGATCTATACTGCGCCGGTGTAATGAAGAGCCTGGTACTGCCGCCCTGTCGTGTCAGCACGTCAAAGCGATTGGTGGACCAGAGGCTCAAGGGATCAAAGACACTGGAGTAATAGTTGGGATGCGGCGTTGTGAACTCGGTGGCAGCCACTGAAACAAGCGGCTGGCGACCTGAGAAGTCACGTACAGCGCCGCCCAGGAAGAGAACACCGCGCAAACTCGTGTTCGCAGCCGTCACATCGACTCTATCGAGAGGTAGAACCGGCTCACCTGGGGAGGTAGCGACAGCGCCCGAAGCGCCCAGTTCAAGATAAGAGGCATTGACTGTCGCATTCGTATCGACGATGTCAAGCTGCTTGAATACTTCACTGGTCGTCAGCGGATTGCTGGTGTAGTCGCGGAAAAGGTCGAACTCCTGCAGCCGAGCTGGCCGGCGGGATCGCCGGGGATTTTCGTCGAGTCTTGCAGCGTTGTGACGACGCTGTTTGTCGACGGCGCCAGGTTCAGGCGCGGGCCGGGCATATCGATGCGCTGATTTCGGACACCCCACACGGTCACCTGGTTCAGCGTTTTGGTGTCAAAACTGTCCCAATCGTCCGTATCACGCAGATACTGCAGCTTGGCTTCCACCAATGCCTTGCCAAGCGGGATCGTCGGTCCGGCATCGCTGCGCAGCTGGCGTACCAACTCGTAGTAGAGGCGCTCGCCAAAGTCCACGGTGATCGTTTCACCGTACTGATAACCGGTGCCGGAGATAACCGTAGCTCCCTTATCTGCGAATACCTGCGCCCAATCCGGCTCGAAGGTCGCCGGGGCATTGTGCTCGTTGACGATATTGTAAGCCATGTGGCAACCGGGACTTAACCACAAGGTACCGGACAGATCGATGGAGGAATCACGCAGTTGGGTCGATATGTACTGCGTCTCGTAGTCAGCAGCCAGCGCAGCATTGGGGCTGAAATGGCCGGAGACGAAGAAGAAGTCATCCCCGTGATTGTTGTTCGCGGGGAACGGCGTGTCGATCAGGTTCGCCAGATCGGTCGCTGTCCACAAGGCGGGATTTACATCTGATTCGCGGATCGGAGATGGTCGTTGACCGCCAACGGCGCAGCCGCATTGAGGACATCAAACACATCCTCACCGCCGTCTGACAGGAAATCATAGGCGGTAACGGCGGCATTAACCGGGGCGATGACCGGCGTGGCAAAATAGGCATCAATCAGGTTGATGATATTCTGCGGCGTCTCGGCAAAACGGCCGGCTACAGAGCGGGGACGAAGACCGTGTCATCACCCTTGGTAATCACCAGGTCGGACACATATGGGTCATGGCTCGAGTAGAAGTTATTGGCTGCACAGCATCGGAGATGAACCGGAAATGACCGGTACAAAGTAGTTCTCCTCCTGGCCAAGGTCCGTCGTATCGGGCACCCGGTAGAAGGGTATATCATTGTCACTGCCGACGAAGATAACATAGGCCAGCGGGTTATTGGCACGATAGGCGTCAATCACTTCCTTGACAGCGTCAGCCACCAGGTTCTTGGCATAATGGCATGACTCTTTGCTGTCAGCCTGCGCATTGGCCGCGGCGACACGCCCTTGCTGGCTGACATCAACCACCTTGCCGTTTATCTGTGAGTCGGCGGCCAGCGGAGCCAATTCCGCCTGCATGGGAGCGAGCTCGCCAGCAGCATACTTGGCCGACATGCGGTCGCCGTCATACAGGATAAGCGTCTCGTACCCGCCAGCGTCCGCGGACGGGAATCCCAATCCTGGTGTCAGGTCAAGATTCGCGCAGTCGCCGTCGATTACCTCTAATGATGCGGTGAAAGGTTCGTCGGGATCAAAGTCCGCCTGCCGGCCGGTCACGCGCACATACATGAAACCCGTACTGTTCCAGCTGTTCACCTGGATTTCTTCCGGCGCCGTCCCGTCATTCGCCGAGACCGCGATCATGCTCGCCGTCTGCGCCGCCGAGTAGGCGTTGCCGTTGAAGTTCGTGGGGTTGAAATTAGTCGGGTTGAAGTTCGTGGGATTGAAATTCGTCGGATTGAAGTTCGTCGGCGAGAAGATGGCCGGCGCCGTCGCTTCACCACTGTTTTGCACCCCGTTGAAGTTCGTCGGGTTGAAATTCGTCGGATTAAAGTTGGTCGGATTGAAGTTCGTCAGATTGAAATTCGTCGGATAAAGTCGTGGGATTGAAATTCGTCGGGTTGAAGTTGGTCGGGGCCAACTCGGCGCCAATTCTCTCCAGATCCACATTGGTCTGACTCACCTGCTCCGCATACGCCTGAGCGATATCGGAGAATAAGGCCAAATCATAATTCTTGGGCAGGTTGAACAGCTTGAGCAGAATCCGGCTGTCGGGATTGATGGGGAATTTGTACCATCGCGACTGTCCCGGCAGATCGAGATACTGGTCCAATTCATCGACAGAAGACAGCAGTTTGGCGTTGGGCCAGGTGGTATTGTCATCACTGGCGCGCACGCAGTTGGAATACTCAGAGGTGTTTGCCGTACCTGCCTGCGTCGCCGTGCTGAAGACACCCACGCCCTCGCCCAATGGCCCTACATTAACTGTAAAGAGCACATTGCCAACATCATCAGTCGTGACCGTGTCCGGGGTCGCAACCAGCGGAGTCTGCGCGGCGTCCGAGCAGTCGGAGCTGCTGTAGAACTGCAGCGTGAAGTTGGTCGTGTAAAGGGAGTTCAACAGACCGCTGATCTCGCCGGATGGTGAAGCAGTGAGCAAGATAGGGAAGTTCTGCAGGTCGTTCGGTCCCACATCCGGGTCGCCGGGATCATTTGGCGTGAAGCCATCACAGCCAAGATCGATGTCCAACTCGGCGTTATTATTGAAATCATTGCCATCAAACAGGTTGCCCACACCGTCACAGACGGACGCGCCGTCGTTTTCTTCAACTGCGCCGGACACGACTGAGCCGTATCCATTGTTGGTGATGCTGTTGTCGGCGAAGATATTGTTGTCGCTCGGGCCATCAAGACCAATTAGCAGGCCGCTGCCGCCAAAGTTGGTGATGACCAGGCCGCGAATGACGGAGCCGGAAGCGGCCTGCGGTACGCTAAAACCGCTGAATGCGCCAGCCTGACCATCTATCGTGATGAAGGCCTGCGTGCGGTCGTCGCCGACATCTTGAGAGAGGCCGTCGATGATCACTGGTTCACTTATCGCGGGCAAGGCGGACGCCAGGTTGATTGTCTGATCCCCGCACGTGTCATCAACGATATCGAAGATGATCGTGTCCACGCCGGCGTCACTGTTGGCCTTGTCCATTGCCCAGCGCAGCGAGCCATCACGGCCGTCATCGCATGTATTAATCACTTCGATGAGACCATCTTCGGTCATCTCAATCGTGACCGTGGCCGGTTCGCTGGTTCCGCCATCTCCGATTACTGTGTACGTGAAGGTATCGGTGCCAACGAATTGGCGGGGCGGCGTGTAGGTAAATGATCCATCGCTGTTGAGATCCAGCACGCCGGCAGGTTCAGTTTCTACAACTGCGTTCATTGCGCTGGAGCCATTGTCATTGTCGTTTTGCAGCAGACCATCGATGCCGGTCGCGGGAGCGGTCAGCAGTTGGTCTTCTACGGTTGTGTAAGCATCGTCTACAGCATCAGGGATGCCGGCGACCACGTTGGATGCTTCAAAGGCGCCGATATCGCAGCCGGTGCCTTGAGGGCGCGACGTGCCTATCTGGTCGGCGCTCGGGCACAGCCCGGCATCGGCGACATCAGCCGCAGGGCTGCCGGTCGGGATTTCAAACAGCACGGCGGATCCGCCTTCAAGTTGGGGCGTCAGCTGCGGGTTCGCGTCAATGCCAAAAACTGCGGAGCTGCATCCGGACGCGTTCCATTTCAAGTTGATGCCGGCGCCGCTGCGGGCATCCAGCCGGCCGTGGCAGGAATCGTCGACAATCATAGAGTTGATCATATTGATCTTGCCCGACAGGCGGCGCAGACCAGTCGCGGAGCGCGCTTCGTTTCCGCTGACGGTCGTATTGACGAGCTTGCTGCTGCCGGTGAAGTTATAAAGCCCACCGCCGGACCAGGCGGCTTCGTTTCCTGTCAGTGTCACATTCTCCAGGAGTAGATTGGCCCTCCTATTGAGGATGCCTCCACCAATCGTATTGGAGCTGCCACCGCTGATCGTCAGGTTGCGCAGCGTCACATTGCCGTAGGCAACCTCGAAGACGCGGTCGTTGGCGTACGTTCCCTTAATGACGACCAATCCCGGTTCCTGGGGCATGATCGTGACATGGCTGTAAATGTCCAGGTCACCACTGGCAGCCCTGCCCTCAAGCCGTCTCCCGGTCTTGGTGAGTTCGTAGGTACCAACCGGGAGCAAGATGGTGTCAGCGCCCCGCCGTTCAGGCCGGCACTCCCCGGCTGTGGAACCTGCCGCGCGGTTGCGATTCGTGGCTATAACTGCCTCACGCAAGCTGCACTGACCATCCGTACGGTCAACGACATCTTCAAAGGTCGTGACTATCATCGGCGTGCCGCTCGATTGAGCAGCGACGGGGCCAGAAAAGACCGCCAGAACAAATATGGCCAGAATGGCCAGACCGGCGAATTTCCAGGTTGAGAGGGGCATCGTCTTGTTGAAAAGTGTCATTACGCTTTTGCTCCGTATTTCAAATCGATGGTGTGTAAATCGACCTGTGCTAAGGCTTTTTCCAGACAAAGGACATTGCCAGGAATAAAACAAGATTCTATCTTTCATGACCGCCGCGTTGGCAGCCGATCAGAAAGCGATCGTCGACGTGGTATTATCCTATTATCGTTTCATTGTAATATAGTCATTTTACACTGTAACAGGCATAATTGCACACCCAAAAAGTGGGCGCATGGCTGAGAAAAGGGTTATTCAATTGTCGCTCGAAAATGAAATGCCTCGTTGTGCTGGGACGGGAAAGTCTAGCACACGGCCGTTCACGATCCCAAGTTGGGTAGATTTATTCATTTTCGCGGTTCTACAGCCGGCAGCAAAAGCGGGCTTAAGCGCTGTTTCACGAACCCATGCCGCCAGATGTTTATAGGGCTATTCTAGATCAGGCAGCGTGACAGGAGCGTGACAGTTGACCTTCTATCCGTTAACTACCCGGCCCCAAAACAGGTTACAATGGGGCAACTAACGCCTGCGGCAGTCTCCACCGGGACGGCCGTGACAGATGAGGAGACCAGCTGTGCTCGACTTAACCAGATTGTTCGGACGTGATAAGAATACATTCGAGGTCGCCGCCGGTGAGACTATCTTCCAGGAAGGAGACCAGAGCAGCCTGATGTACGTTGTCCTCGACGGTCAGATAGACATTATCATTGGTGAGAAGATCGTAGAGACGGTGGACCCGGGCGGCATATTCGGCGAGATGGCGTTAATCGGTCCGGCGCCGCGCAGTGGGTCGGCCGTCGCCCGTTTTGACGCCCGGCTCGTGCCTGTTGACAACCGCAACTTCCAGCTGGTCATCCAGCAGACGCCCTACTTCGCAATCCAGGTCATGGGTGTGCTGGCCGATCGTTTGCGGCGTATGCCTCCTCCGGCGGATCTGCCGGATTATGAATAGTCAACGGAAAACAGAAAGAACGGGAACCTGGGCGAGCTAGAGGGGCCAGACACTGAGCAGCATGCGCATGCCGCCGGCGAGCAGGATAACGGCCAGCAGACGGCGCAGCAGGCGCGGGTCGAGCTTGCGGCTGCCCAGTCTGGAGCCGAGGAAGCCGCCGATGCCGGCGGCCAGCAGCCACAGCCAGATGCCTGGCGGCAGCGCAGGAACGGCCGTCAGACGACCCGCCAGCCCGGAGATAGAATTGGCGAGCACAAAGGCGGCCGTAACGCCCAGCGCCTGTTTCGTGTCCGCCCAGCCGGCCAGCAGCAGCAGCGGGCCGAGGAAAGTGCCGCCGCCAATGCCCATTAGGCCGGACAGGAAGCCGATGGCGGCGCCAGCCAGCGCCAGCATCCACAACGGCAGATCGGCGCGCACGACCGGCAGGTTTTGCCCCGGCATGGTACTGCGCCAGAGCCGGTAGGCGGTGTAGATGAGGAGCAGCCCGACCATGGGCCGGTAGATATAGCCGGGCAGTTCCAGATAACCGCCCAGGAAAGCAAAAGGGATCGAGGCGAGAACGATCGGCCAGAAGAGCCGCGCAGAGAAGTTTCCGGCGCGGATATAGTGCCATGAGCTCAATGAGGCGACGAGGATATTCAGGGTGAGTGCGGTGGGCCGCATGATCTCCTGTGGCAGACCGGCCAGACCCATGACGGCGAGGTAGCCGGACCCGCCGCCCAGACCAACCGCGCTGTATAACAGAGCAATAACAAAAAAACACAGTGCCAGAAATAGTTCCATCAGGTACTCGCAATAATCGGCGTCCCCGGCGGCGTCCCCAACGGCCTATTCCATCAGGCCCGCAGCGAGCAGTTTTTCGTGCGCTTCTGCAAACAGATCCGCCTCACGCTTGCTTATTATTTCCCCGGAAACGAGCTGAGACAACATTATCTCCTGCATGCGCTCCATACCGCCCGACATCTCAGACACGTCTGCGGACATCAGACGGTCCAGTTGATCATGAACGGCGACAAATGTCTCCGCTTCTTCCTGGCTCAAGACGCCCTGGGTCACGCCATCAGCAGCCATCTGCGCATGACGCGCCGCTTCCACCGCCGGGTCGAATGTCTCGCCGCTGCGCGGGCCGCCGGGCATGGCCTGGCCCGAGCCAAGGGCGCGTACATAGTTGATGACATCCCAACGGTCGCTGTCACTGAGCACATCCTGCCAGCGGGGCATTGCGGAGGAAAAGGGCTCATGTCCCCCACCCTCGCTGATGCGCCAGAATAGATAATCGTCGCCCAGCATGCGGCTGGTGTGAGCGATGGGCGCCGGCTGCGGATCAAGCTGCACACCGGCCGGGCCGTCGCCCATGCCGCCATCCCCATGACAGGCCACGCATTGTTGTTCGTAAATGGCTGCGCCCCGCTGCAAGGAATCTTCATCGGCGGGCACAAGGTTGAGCAGTCCGGCGTACTCCTCTGGAATCTGCGCGTGGTGGCGGGCCATCATCCCGCTGCCCGGACCCATGCCTGTTTGGCGGGGCTCAGCATTATCCTCCGCAACGGCCGTTGGCATGCTTTCCGGCACAGCGGGAGAGGAGCAGCCGGCGGCACCAACGGCAAGAAGCAGGAGTAATGGTATCAGCAGTTTTTTGGACAAAACAGGGCCTCCATACAGGTAAGATCGTCTAGTTTCGACGATGGGCAAGGGATTAGTCTAGCACGACGGAGCGGGAACTGGCGACCGGTTACCAGCGCTTATCATACGGCCGTTTCCAGGGCTTCAACTGAAGACGGCCAGAGAAGAAGCCAGCAAGAGCAGGACAGCGAGCGTGAGCCAGCCGCCTAAAGTTGGCTGGCGGCTCTGGTAGATAGCCCGCGCCGGTAGAAACGTGAGCGTGAGCGCGGCCAGAACGAGCAGCCATAGACCAATCCCCGGCGCCAAAGCGAGGCCGTTGATCATGGCCAGCGCCTGGGCGCTCGTAAACACCAGCAGGCTGTTGGTCAGTATGAGGCTCAGCAGGGCCAACGGCGTATAGCGATTGGAGCTGGGCGGCAGGTTTGTGTCGACGGGAAAAGCGAAGACAAGCACGACCAGCATGGCAAACCCCAACCAGGCACCCGGAGCATAGACGAGGAACGCGGAGGTGGCGCCTTCATTGAGCAAGCCGGCGCGAATCTCGAAAACAGCTTCGAAGTAGCCCAGTTGGTAGGCGAAGGTGGTCGCCAGGAAGAAGGCGATAAGCAGACCAAGCGCGCCGCGCACCTTATTGTTCATCAACCAGGCGGGCGGCAGCCAGCGCTCGTTCTCCACCTGCGGCAGGAGCTTGCGGCTGAGATAGACACCAACGCAAAAGAGAACATAGAGAATGACCAATAGGAGAGCGTTCCATCCCGAGGGTTCCAGCAAACGCACGGAGAGCGCCGGCATCCAGCCCAGCAGGAGGATGGCCGCTCCACCATCAGCCAGCAGCGGCAGCAGCGCCATCCATCGAGTCGACTCCCTTACGTTTTCCTTGGCCATCCGGAGGATTATACCAGCTTTCCGATTGCAGAATGCGGATCGGGAATTGAGCGCGCGCTGAGAAGCAGGTTGACCGGCAAGCGGCCTATGTTATACTTTTCGGGCTAGTTCAATAAAAGAAAGATGATGACTGGGAAGAGTAGGTGGTAGACGCATCTCCAGAGAGCGCTGGTAGTTGCTGCAAACGGCGTGCTGCGAACCCCCCGAATGTCGCCCACGAGTTCTTCTGCTGAAATGGTGGCCCCCGGCTTGATCGCTGGAGCGCCGGAAATAGGCAGAAGCGGGACGGCCCGTTAAAGCCCCAACGAGCGCCGGCATGGTTGTGCCGGAAGCAAGGTGGTACCGCGTGAGCTGAACCCTCTCGTCCTTGTCAGGATGAGAGGGTTTTTTGATCTATGAATGAGAAGATACCGTTTTACGAACTGCCGTTGGGCTACCCGGTCTCGCCGCAGCCCGGCATTACGGTGCTGCGTGACATACCCTACGTGGAGGATGGCGAATCGGCGGCGTTGATGGACATCTACCTGCCGCCTGGCGAAGCGCCGCCCGGCGGCCACAAGCCGGTCTTGTTCTTGCATGGCGCACCGCTGCCGGAGATGGACGGACGGCCGTGGCCCAAAGAATGGCGCGTGTTTCAGGATTATGGAAACCTGACAGCCGCCAACGGGCTGGCCGCTGTGATGATCAATCATCGCTATGTCGGGTATGAAGGGCTCATTCAGGCGATTGCCGATGCGCTGCAGGCGGTGCAGTTTCTGTCTGAACGGGGCGCCGCATTCAGCGTCAATGCGCAGCGCTTCGGAGTGTGGGCTTTTTCCGGCGCGGGGATGTTGTTGAGTGCTTTTTTGAAAGGAGATATGGCCGCTTTCGGCTGCTTGGTCGCTTTCTACCCAATGCTCGATCTGACACACGTCCAACAGGCACAGGATATTTACAATGAAGAGCAGCTGATCGCGCTCTCCCCGTTGTCGCTGATGGAGACGATGCCCGCAGGGCTGCCCATGTTCTTCGCCAGAGCGGGGCTTGACCGGCCCGGCCTCAATAGAGCGCTGGACACCTTTGTCAAGCAGGCGCTGTATCATAATCTGGATCTGGAACTGCGCAATCTACCGCAGGCGGGACATGGCTTCGATATGCTGGAACAGTCGGCTGCCGGCGCAGATACGATTCAGCGCGCCGTAGACTTCTTGGTCACGCAGCTCAACAGCGAATAAACAGCAATGCAAATAGACTGCGAGGTCTGCGAACAGCCTGGAGCAACATACCAGCTGAAGATCTCGCAGGTTTGAAAAAAGGAAAACTATCATGAGTGAAATGCCTCCGGCCTATGATTTCGCCGGAACCGAAGAAAGACTATACCAATGGTGGGAAGATAACGGCTGGTTCAAACCGGAAGCGCGGCCAAATACGGCCGAACCCTTTGTCATTTCGATCCCGCCGCCCAACGTGACCGGCGAACTGCACATGGGGCACGTGATGTTTGTCGCCCTGGAAGATTTGATGATTCGCCGGGCGCGGATGCAGGGCAAGGCCGCCTTGTGGGTGCCGGGCGTGGACCATGCAGGCATCGCCACGCAGCTGCAGGTCGAGAAGATGCTGGCCGAGGAAGGCATCTCAGCGGACAGAAATTGGCCGTGATGCTTTTCTGGAACGGACCTGGGAATGGAAAGAGAAGTATGGCAGTTACATCACCGAGCAGCTGCGCCGCCTGGGCGCTTCCTGCGATTGGGATCGCGAACGCTTTACGCTGGATGAGGGATTGTCGCGAGCCGTGCGCGAGGCGTTTGTGCGCATGTACCGCATGGGGCTGATCTACCAGGACGAATACCTGGTGAACTGGTCGCCCGGCTTGCAAACGGCCGTTTCCGACCTGGAAGTGGAGTACAGCGAAGAACCGGGGTTGATGTACTACTTCAAGTACCCGCTGAAGGAAGGCGGTTACCTTGAGGTGGCCACCACGCGTCCGGAGACGATATTGGGCGATACGGCCGTTGCCGTGCATCCCGATGATCCGCGCTACACGGATGTTGTCGGCAAGACGGCGCTGGTGCCCATGCTCAACCGCGAAATCCCCATCATCGCCGACGACTATGTGGAGATCGACTTCGGAACGGGCGCGTTGAAAATCACGCCGGGCCACGACCCCAACGACTTTGATATCGGCCAGCGGCACAATCTGGCCGTGGTCAACATCCTCAACAAAGACGCCACGATGAGCGATGTCACCGGCCCTTACGCCGGCCTGGACCGCTTTGATGCGCGCAAGCAGCTGTGGGCGGATATGGAAGCGGCTGGTCTGACCATCAAGAAGGAAGAGCATACATCAAGCGTCCCACGCAGCCAGCGCGGTGGTGAAATCATCGAGCCGCTGGTCAGCCGCCAATGGTTTGTCGAGGCCGAACCGATGGCCAAAATGGCCCTGGAAGCGGTTCACAGCGGGCGCATCCACATCGTGCCCGAGCGCTTCGGCAAGGTCTGGGACAACTGGCTGGAAAACATCCGCCCCTGGTGCATCAGCCGCCAGTTGTGGTGGGGACATCGCATCCCCGTCTGGTACTGCGCCGACTGCGGCCATAAAACGGTGGCCATTGTTGATCCGACGGCCTGCGAAAGCTGCGACAGCGTGCGCATCGAGCAAGACCCCGACGTGCTGGACACCTGGTTCAGCAGCGGCTTGTGGCCCTTCTCCACGCTGGGCTGGCCGGAACAGACGCCGGACCTGCAGCGTTTCTATCCGACGGATGTGATGGAAACCGGCTACGACATCCTCTTTTTCTGGGTGGCGCGCATGGTGATGAGCGCGGCGCTGTTTACCAATGACATCCCGTTCCACACCATCTATCTGCATGGCTTGGTGCGCGATGGGAACGGCCAGAAGATGAGCAAGACAGCGGGCAATGTGACCGACCCTCTGGACGTGATGAGCGAGTACGGCACCGACGCGCTGCGCTTCACGCTGCTGACCAGCGGCGCGCCGGGCAACGATCTCAACCTGTCGCTGGATCGCGTGGCCAGCAACCGCAATTTCGCCAACAAGATCTGGAATGCGACGCGCTTCATCACGCGCAGCCTGGAAAGGGCGACGGCGGACGACGCGGACGACGAAATCACCTATACGGCGGCCGACAAATGGATTCTGACACGCCTGAGCGAAACGATTGAAACGGCCGATCGCCTGATGGACAACTACCAGTTTGGTGAAGCGGGCCGGCAGGTCTATGACTTCCTGTGGGCGGAGTTTGCTGACTGGTATCTGGAACTGGCCAAAGTGCAGATGAACCAGGGCGGCAGCCGCGCCTGGACGACGCTGAGCGTACTGCGCCAAGTGTTGGATGAGAGTCTGCGTTTGCTGCATCCGTTCATCCCCTTCGTCACTGAAGAAACGTGGCAGCAGTTGAAGGCGGCGTTTGTGGCAGCCGATATCGGCATCGAACCGGCCGGCGGCTGGGAGGAGGCGCTGATTATCGCCTGCTGGCCGGAAGCGGGACCGCGTTTTGAACAGGAGAAGCTTGACTTCCAGCAGCTGCAGGAGCTGGTGCGCAGCATTCGCGCGGCGCGAGCTGATAACAATGTGGAACCGGCGCGGCGCATCCTGGCCACGATCGCTGCTGGCGATAAGATGGGCTTCTACGAAGACCAGCGCGAGATCCTGGCCTTCCTGGCCCGGCTTGACGAGGCGGCGCTGCTGATCGCAGAGACGGCCGATGCGCCGGATAACACGCTCACGATCACGCTGGGTGATGTCACCTGCTACCTGCCCCTGGCCGGCCTGGTCGACCTGGAACAGGAACGAGAACGACTGAATAAGGAACTGGCCAATCTCAACGGCGAGATTCAGCGCGTCTCCAACCTGTTGGCCAGCCCGTTCGCCGAGAAAGCACCAGCGCCTGTGGTACAGAAAGAACGGGACAAACTGGCGCGGCTGGAAGCGAGCCGCGAAGAGATCCAGGAACGGCTGGATAACAGTTGATCGGTGAATTATTGAACTGTGACTGCTTGACGGACTATTGACTGAGGAACGAAAACGAGATGAGCACTATTCGTCCAACTAATATTACGGCCGACCGTAATGAACGTGTGTTGATTATCAATTGGAGCGACGGCAAAGAGGGCCGCTACCCGTTTGCCGGGCTGCGCGCTGTCTGCCCATGCGCGGAATGCCAGGGCGGTCATGACAATATGGGCCGCCCGGCAGATAAGACACTGCTCTACGCCACCGAGGATCCTGATCTGACGATGGAAAGCGTGGATGCGGTTGGCAGCTATGCCGTGACGATTCATTGGAGTGATGGACATTGGCATGGCATTTATACGTGGCCTTATTTGTATGAGGCGTGTTTGTAGGAGCGGGTCAGCGGTGAAGCCTGTGAATTCATTCGCAGGCTGACACGGATTGGAAACATGCTGGAAGCACGTTAAGTGTTCGTTGACTGCGCGTCTGCGAGGCGCAAAGAATACGAAGAGCTGATGTGCTGACATGCTAACAGCAAGGATCATCTATGAGTATTGAGCTGTATCAAGTCGACGCCTTTGCATCACGGCCGTTTACGGGCAATCCGGCGGCGGTCTGCCTGCTGAAGGAGCCGCGCGAGACGGCGTGGATGCAGGCGGTGGCGGCGGAAATGAATTTGTCGGAAACGGCATTCTTGCTGCCGCAGGAGGATGGCTATTCGCTGCGCTGGTTTACGCCGGCGGCAGAAGTTAACCTTTGCGGGCATGCCACGCTGGCCAGCGCCCATGTTCTATACGAAACAAAACGGCTGCAGCCTGATGCCGCGGTCAGGTTTCATACACGCAGCGGCCTGCTGACCACGTCCCTGGCTGATGGCTGGCTTGAGATGGATTTCCCCGCCCTGCCGGCCCGGGCGCAGGAGGTACCAGCAGCGCTGCTCAATGGGTTGGGCCTCTCAGAGGCGCCCCTGTTCACCGGATTTGATGGCGAGGATTATCTGGTGGTTGTGGATGGGGAAGCGGTTGTACGCGCCCTGACGCCGGATTTCGCGCTGATGATGGGCGTCCAATGTCGCGGTGTTTCGGTGACCAGCCGCGCCGATACGGCCGATTTTGATTTTGTCTCGCGCTTCTTCGCGCCCTGGGTAGGCGTCAATGAGGATCCGGTAACCGGTTCGGCACACTGCTGCCTGGGCCCCTATTGGGCGGAGCAGTTGGGAAAGGAGCAGCTGGTCGCTTTCCAGGCCTCGCTTCGCGGCGGGGTCGTGCAGGTACGGCCGTCGGCCGGCCGCGTTGTGCTGCGCGGGCAGGCCGTGACTATGTTGGTGGGCGAGTTTTTAGGTTGAATTGGAGACACAGCAGTTCTTTCTCGGAAATCTTGCTGAGAGCTCGCCGGACAGCCGCTCTTCCAGATTCCGGGAAGATTCAACCAATGAAGCCGTCAGGAGAATCAGAATGACCACCATACCCGAATCACACGTCGATCTACTCAGCGGTCCTTACTTCGCTGTCTTCACGACTATAGCCCCGGACGGCATGCCGGAGAATACTATCGTCTGGTGCTCCTGGGACGGCGACTGCGTCCTGGTGAATACGGCCGAAGGGCGGCGCAAAGATAGAAATATCCGGCAGAACCCCCACGTCGCCCTATGCGTCCTCGATCCCGATGATGCCTTCCGATGGATTGACGTGCGCGGCGTGGTTGAAGAAATCGTCGCTGATGAAACATTCGAAAACATCGACCTACATGCCAAGATGTACACGGGCGCGGACAGCTTCTACGGCGGCGTACAGACGGCGGGTATGGCCGGCAGTGAAGAGCGGGTGATACTGCGCATTAAGCCGGCGCGCGTCGTTACCAGCCCATAGCCCTGAGATTTTCCCAGGTTCTGACCAGAAACAGTGATGCCGTCTCTCTGCCGGCTGCCGTTTACTTCTAGAGAAGCGTGGTCACGGCGGCGAAGTGGCAAGCACTGCCGCCCAAGACAAAGAGATGCCAGACGGCGTGATTGTACGGTATCTTCTCCATGGCGTAGAAAATGACACCCACGGTGTAGACGATGCCACCGGCAAAGAGCAGGACGACGCCCGCCGGTGGGACATTGGCCACCATCTGGCGGATGGCGAAGAGACACATCCAGCCCATCAGGACGTAGACGATCGTGGCAATAACTTCAAAACGGCCGGTGAAGAATAATTTCCACAAGACGCCGAGCAGGGCCATCACCCATACGGCGATTAATATGGGCACGCCGATGGTGCCGCGCAGGCTGATCAGAAGAAATGGCGTATAGGTCCCGGCAATGAGCAAGTAGACGGCCGCGTGATCGAATTTGCGCAGTACGCGCTTGGTGGGCCGGTGTTGGATGGCGTGATAGAGGGTTGAGGCGAGGTAGAGGATAATTAGGCTGGCCCCGAAAACGGTGAAGCCGACCACGCGCCAGACGTCACCATAGAGCACAGCCAGGACAATGAGCGCGATGAGCCCGACCACACTAAGAGCCACGCCGATGCCGTGAGTCACGCTGTTGGCAATCTCCTCACGTAAGGTATAGAACGGATTTTGCCAGGAAGGCTTGTCGCGAAATATGCCCATAGTTAACCGCGCTTCAGCAGCCGCATAGAAACGGCCGTCGTCTCCCACAGTCAAGCATACGGTACTGTCTACCGCCGGGCAAATTTGCTATTCCATTGAACAGAATTCAGCTGCGCAGCACCTCGATTGCAGCCCACTAAGGGACAGGATTGACAACACCGCCTGCAATTGGAACGATAGTGTCCGGCGTGCCGTCGTTGAAACGGAATTTATAGTCACCTGGCAGCAGCTGCATACCGTCACTGAAGGCCTTCCAGCCGCCGGCATAGTAGTGTGTACAGGTGCTGCATGTGACTGCCCCGGTCTGGAAGGTAACCAAGGGCTGCACAGATATGTCCTGCGTTAACACGGCCGTTCCGCCCATATGCAGCAGCTTCACTTTGTAGCTAAGCGGCAGCAGCTGTTTGCTCGCCGTCCCACCGGCAAGGTCGCCCAGGGGTTTCCAGCCGCCGGCGTAGTAGGTGAGCGTACCCGGCTCGTCAAGCAGGTCACCGAGGTGGTTCCGCAGTTCCACAGACACGGGTATCGTGCTGAAGCGGACGCGTTGATCGACGGCCACATCTTGCGTCAGCTGCTGCACACCGCCGAGGTAGGTTAAACGGAACTTATAGCTTTTCGGCGGCAGATCCAGACTTGTCTCGCCGTCTGTGCCGCCGTCCCCGGTGGTGCCAAACGGTTTCCAGCCGCCGGCATAGTACTTCACTACACCACCGTTGAGCGGGCTGCCCAGGCTGTCCTGCAGGCGAACGGTGATCGGATTATCGGCCGTTTGGAATAGTACCAGCGGGTCCACGGCCACATCTTGTGTCTGTTCCAGCGCGCCGCCAAGGTAGGTCATGCGGAATTTGTAGCTCAGCGGCAGCAGTTCCTTACTGACACTGCCATCCGCACCCGTCGTACCGAAGTCGCGCCAACCGCCTGCGTAATAGGTGACCACCCCACCGCTGAGGCCCGTCGCGGCGCTATCCTGCATGCGCACGGTCACGGGGATGGTGGCGAAGTTGACCTGCTGGTCGAGCTCAACATCCTGCGTCAACTGCTGCGCACCGCCCAGGTAGACGATTTTGAATTTATAGGTGTCAGGCAGCAGCTCGAGCGCAGCCACGCCGTCAGCGCCGGTCGTACCGAAGGGTTTCCAACCGCCGGCATAGTAGCTGACCACACCGCCGGCGAGCCCGTTACCCAGACTGTCCTTGAGAATGACCGTGATCGGATCTTCGGCCGTTTGAAAGAGCACCAGCGGATCCACAGCCACGTCTTGTGTTTGCTCCAGCGTGCCGCCGAGGTAGGTCATGCGGAACTTATAGCTCAGCGGCAGCAGTTCCTTGCTGACGCTGCCGTCAGCGCCGGTCGTGCCAAATTCCTTCCAGCCCCCGGCGTAATACTTGACCACGCCGTCCGGCAGGCCCATCCCCGCCGTGTCCTGCATGCGCGCGGTGACTCGGGTCGTCCGGTAGGTGACGATAGGCTCAGCGCCGATGTCCTGGGTCAGATCCATCGTACCGCCGAGGTAAGTCAGGCGGAATTTATAGGTGCCGTCGGGAATGTCGTAGTAGAGTTTGCCCTCGGCATTTGTTTCGCCCGGTATGGTTTTCCAACCGCCGCTGTAGTATTTAGCAGTGGCGCCGGGCAGGCCGCTGCCTCCGCTGTCAACAAGGCGAATTTGGTGCAGCGACTCGTTGACGAAGGTACAGGTCACCGTTTCGCCTGGATCAACGTGGATGGCTGCCGTGCCTTGCGTTGGCGATATCTCACTGGCCGGCGGCGTCCGCGCTTCGCTGCACGACCCATCGACTAACTGCCAATCATCAAGAGGATCTTCCAGGAGCTCATAGCTGAGCGCCGGCACCTCGGCCGAGTTCCAGGTTTCACCGGCGGCCAGGTCAAACGTGCCCAGATCGCCGCTGAAAGTGAACCGCTGCGTGGATCCGGCAGGGATTGTCTCCTTGCTGATGGCGACAAAACCACCCTTGACCTGGGCAAAGAGATCCGCCTGGGTCATCCAGGTCAGAACGTCATCATTGTCATCAACGACGCTCCAGGTTGTGTCGTTGTTGGGTGCGACCAGGGTAGAGGTCGCGATCTGCTTCGCGCCATCCTCCGCCTTTATTCGGGCAGTTCCGCTTTCGCTCTGCTGCCACGGAACCGGCTCGGTTTCGCTGTACCCGGTGCTGGCATAGACTTGATCGCTGCCTGAAATCCAGCTAGAGACATGCGCATCGTTGTCGCTCAGACGAGTACTATGCACGGATGTACTGCCTCCATAGACCGGGTAGATAGTGTTGTCAAAGGAGCCTATGAACTTGTTCCCGTCAGTCGCCTTGACACGGCCGGTGCCATGCCGCGTCACTTGACGATCCCAGGAATTACGCGACTGCAGATAATAGGTGGCACCAAAGTAACCTTCATCGCAACCCGTACATTCACGCGTGCAGAAGAAGAATAAGTACTCGCAGCAGTAACTGTAGGTATGTCCGCCAGTATAGGTGCGAATGACAAGGGTATTTCCCGATAGATAAGTCCCATTGTCACGGCCTCCTAGACTTGAGCCGCCGCTTGAGCGGTGCCAACCGGTAGCAGTGCCGGACGCTGCCGAGAGGTAGGCCGTGTGGTAGTCATTGCAGCCGGAGTTGTAAACATATCTACTCGTTTCATAGTCTCTGGTTTCAGTCCCATAGAGGGCTGCAGTCCAGGAAAATGGCCGTTCCGGGTAAGTCGTCACATCCTCAGTGCCGTCGGCCGTGATCGTGTAGTTGAACAGGTACTCATTCAGCGGACGATCCAGATAGTAGATGTACGCCTTGCCCTCATTTGTTTCTGGGCTGCCGTAGCTGGATGCCCCAACCATAAAGGCATCGTAGCCGCGGTTCATGACATCACCAACCGTGTGCACGTTGACTCCGTAGTAGTCACCAGCATTTTCGCCTTCACCCAGCCATGCCGGACTGGTGGCCAACCCTGCCGCCGAGCCGAGGAAAAGATAGGCGCGTCCGGCACCATTGTGGCTCCAAGCCCCGATGATGACGTCCCCGTAACCATCCCCGTTGAAGTCACCGTGTTCGGTCGGACCGTATCCGAATCCTGAACCGGCCGCCTCACCAAGCATGGTCCAATCCGGCACGGCGTCCGGACCGCCTGGTCCGCCCAGGAAAAGTTGAGCGATGCCGCGATCGTTAAGGCCCCCGGAATCGTAGCGGTTGCTGCCGACGGTGAAATCGTCAAAACCATCCCCATTAACATCGCCCGCCGGCGCGCCTGAAGAAAGATGTAAGCTTGTGTGCCCACCCCTGATGGTCAACTGCGGCGTCGCGGCAATTCCGGAAGCCGAGCCCAGGTAGACGTGGATCACGCCCTCGTCGAAGATGACGCACTTGTCATTGGGTGCGGAAATCAGCACATCGCCATAGCCATCACCATTGACATCCCCGGCCTGGCTGACAACATTGGCGAAGTAGTCATCACTACCACAGCCGGCAGCGGTATTGGGATTGTATATGTCGCTGCGATTGCTGCGATCCAGTCCTGTGGCAGAACCGTAGAAAATGTAAGCCTTGCCGTTGTAGCCATTGTCCCACAGGGCGCCGACAACGATATCCTCATATCCATCGTTGTTGACATCACCCGCATTGGAAACCGGGCCAAATCGCGAATAGGGAGCAAAGCCTTCAATGAGGAGGTCATGCGCCGCCGGTATCCCGGAGGCGGAACCGTAATAGACGAAGACGGCGCCCTGCTGCGTATACTGCGACCCGTTGTACAGTGAGGCGCCAACCAGTAGATCGCTGTAGCCATCGGCATTGACATCGGCGCCGTCGCAATAGCCGTAGCTGCCGGCTGCAGACCCAATCCAGTCCGGCGTCGTGGCGGGCCCGCTTGACGAGCCGTAGAATACGTAGGCTTTGCTGCTGCTCAAGGCGCTGACACAGACATCGTCATAACCGTCACCATTCAAGTCGCCGATCTTGCCCGCTGACTGGTACCCGGCGTAGGTATTGGCGATATTGGATTCCCAGGACCAGACCAGCGCTGCCGGAAGAGCGCTTGATGATGAACTGCTCGCCAATAAGATCAGGATAGTTAGCAATAGGACTGCGACAAGCAGCAGCTGCCGGCCCGGCCGGAAGAATTGTATTCTGGACATACCAAGCTCCTTGCTCCGGTCGCCCTCTCTACACGCCCAATCATCGAAACAGCAGCAGCCGCACCCTGGCGGCTATGACTCATCGATCTACTTTTCGATTGTTGGTGACATAGGTGACCGGCTCCCTCAAACGTGCCGCGTCCTGCGCCAAGAACAGAAAAAGCCCTTCCTAACAAAGGGCCTTTGCACAAGCGGGGATGTAATCTGGGATGGGCAAAGCCCTTGCCGTTGATAACGCGCTCTTATTCCTATGCGCATTATACCATAGCTAGGCGTCCGCTCAGCTTAAAGATATGCGTTGAACATACGGTCAGCAGTCAGCGTTTCAGCGGTCTATGGTCCGCCGCCGGCGTTGAACTGTGACGGCACAACTTCGCCAGCGGCGACTAAGGATTTGGCGGTGAGTGACGGTGTCGGAATGCCGCCGCAGCGCGGCGCTCACTCGCAGCCATCCAGCAAATGCTCGTAGCTTTGGCGGCGGCGAATGCGTGTGAAGCGGTCGCCGTCGACGAGAACTTCCGGCAGGCGCAGACGGCCGTTGTAGTTGCTGCTCATGCCGAAGCCATAGGCGCCGGCCTGCCTGATCGCCAGGTAGTCGCCGGCGTTCACGGGCGGCAGCGGCCGGTTGAGCGCCAGGAAGTCACCGCTCTCACAAACGGGTCCCACGACATCGACTGGGGCCAGCGGTGCTTCGCCGTCCGGCTCGCTGACGGGCTGGATGGCATGGTAGGCCTTGTACATGGCCGGGCGAATGAGGTCGTTTTGCCCGGCGTCGACGATGACGAAGCGCTTACCGCCCTGCTCCTTCGTGTACAGCACCTTGGCCAGGAGAAGCCCGGCCGGCGCTACAATGGAGCGGCCCGGTTCGACCACCAGGCGGTAACCGGCGCGCTGCACGGGCCCGGCGATGGCGCCAATCCAATCGGCGATGGCCGGCGCGTTGTCATCCTGGTAGTTGATGCCGTAGCCGCCGCCGACGTCGATATAACGCAGCGGCACGCCGCGGGCGGTGAGTTCGCCGGCCAGGGTGACCAGAAAGGCGACCAACTCCTGATAGGGCTCCGTCCTGGTGATCTGCGATCCGATGTGGGCGGCCACGCCGACCGGTTCCAGCCAAGGATCTTCCACAGCGCGCTGATACAGCGAAACGGCCGTTTCGCGCGGCACGCCGAATTTATGGCTCAGACGGCCGGTGCTGTCGTACGGATGCGTCTCGGCGCTGATATCGGGGTTGACACGTACCGAAATGCGCGCGACACGCTGCAGTTCGGCAGCAATGTGGGCGATGACCCCCAGTTCCATCTCCGATTCAATATGCAGAGCACCGATGTCCGCCTGCAGGGCCATTTCTATCTCGTCGGCCCGTTTGCCAACGCCGGAATAGATGATGCGCTCCGGCGAGATGCCGGCATGCAGCGCCAGAAACAGCTCGCCGCCGCTGGTGACATCCGCCCCCAGACCCTCCTGCTGCAGCAGCTTCAAGAGCGCCGGGTTGCCGTTCGCTTTTACCGCGTAGCAGATCAGGGCATCCTCCCCGGCCGCCTGCCGGTAAGCGCGGGCGCGCTGCAGCAGTTCTGCCTGGCTGTAGATATAGACTGGTGTGCCCACTTCGGCGGCCACTGCCGGAAGCGCTACCGCTTCGCAGGTTAATGTATCGTCCTGGTAACTAAACATAATACTCCTCTATGATGGTGCAAGAGCGAATTTTAGTCGTCCTGAGAACGGCGGGCAAGAAGTGGGAACTGGAAAGCGGGTGACCCGTCCTGAAGAGCGTTTGCCTGTGCCTTGACAGCCGACATGGGGATAGCCGCGGCAGCGGCACGCTTGCCGCGACCGAGGACGCGCGCAAAGGCGTGCGCGCCCACAGCGATTGACAATCTGCGGCGCAACTGCGCGTTTACTGTGATTGGCCAGCTTCGATGGTCTCTGGGTCGGCGTCGGGCAGTTGATCGCCGTTATTGTGCTGCGCTTCCTCTTCCATGGAAGAGACGGTGCGAGCCACATTCTCGATGGCGACGCGCTGCTTACGGTAGAGATCTGACTCGCTCATGGCCAGACGGCGGGCTACATCACGCACGCGCCTGCCCTGCACGAATTTCAGCTCCAATATATTGTAGAGGATCCACTCACCGGTGGTCATGCTGCGCTGTCCTTCCGGACGCTGCTGTTCAATGGCGTCGGCGAGGACGGCGCGCAGCGCCTGGGTGGGGTTGTTGCCGTGGCCGGTTAGCTCATCCTGCACGATCTGCAGCTCCAAAAGCGGGCTTTCGGTCAGCTTGGGACCGCCCCAATAATGAGTCAGCGCGTCACGAACCATTCTGTTGAACGCGGGGTCAGCGATCACAGCCTGCCCCTGCCGGTCTTCGGCGGTCAGTGCCGGCAAACCGCCGTAAGTCGCCGCTTTGCTCCGCTTCTGCAAGGCGGTGATTTCCGGCAGCAAACCTTCCACCGAGGCGAAGACTTGCTGCTGCAAGATACGATCTTCAAGCGCATAAGTCAGCTGGTCGCTGAGGCGGTCGAGTATCTCTTGTTCCTGATCCGACAAGTCGGGCGCTGCGGCGCGCGCCCGCATGCCAAAGATGCCCAGCATCGATTCTGTATGACGGCTGTACAACGGCTTGATCCAGTAGTCTTGCCAGAGGATGAAATCATCGACGATCTGCAGCGCCTCATCACCCCCCTTCTGCCCGTTACCCTGAGCGATCTGCTGGAGGCCGGCATCCTTTAGAATGTCGTCCGGCGCAGCCAATGGTCCTACAACAGCCTCAAGTTGTGGCCCTTCGTTGGTCAGCGCGGCGACGAAGGCGGTGGGCGTGCGCAGTGTTTCTACGGTGGCCGCCAGCACGCTCTCTAGAAACTGGTGCAGCTCGCTGGTGGTTACCAGGCGTTCACTCAGGGTCTGGATGCGCCTGACATCGGGATCGTCATCAAGCTGGAAGAGGTTCTCCAACGGCCGTTTGTAGGCATGAATCGCCCACTCGACGAGCATCACCGTGGCCACCAGCGCAAAGCCGAGCGCCACTTCCGTTGGCAGGCCGAGAATCGGGCTGTTGCGGCTGACGAGGATATAGACCAGCAGGACGATTGTCGCCGCCAGGGGGACGCGGGCCATGAATTTATAGAGGCGAACACGTACGACGCGGTCGGGCGACTCCGCGCCAAAGTAGGCGAGCTCCGAAGTCAGCACGGCAAACATCACGCCAACCAGCAGATTCCCAAACAGCAGCAGTACCCAGAGCCAGATCGGCACTTTCATGTCCGAATTGCGGACCAGCATCATGTAGGGAAATACAGCCAGCGGCGCGGCGAGGAAGGCAATAAAGGTGTTGGTCATGCGCCGGCGTGACGTGCTGGTCAGGCAGCGCTTGCGCGCACGCCAGACATTGTAGATGCCGCTGGCCGATACAAACCAAAAGTAAAGGGCGAACAGCGGGAAAAGGACCCCGGCTGACAGGCGAATACCCTGGGGCAGGACAACCATGTCACCGGCAACCCAATCGGTGAACAGGGCCAACGCGGCGAAAACGCCGCCGAGAAGATAAGCGCCGGGCACAAGAAAGCGACGCCGGTTGGGAATCAGGCCGGTAGAGGTGAGGAGTTCGCTGCTCAAATGAAACTGCGCCGCGGGGACCATGGCAATGCCGACCCAACCGATGCGCAGCCATATTTCTGCCGACGTGGGTTCGACAATGCGGCTTACCAACAGTTCACTGAGGTAGACAAGGACGACAAAAACGATGAGCAGGACAAAAGCGCGCGTAACAGCACTGCGGCGCAGCCGGTTGCTGTAGAAGAGCACAACGGCCGATCCAAAGATGACAATGATTGCCTGCAGGACGTCGTTGGCTAAAGCGAGAATAACTGGCAGCTGACTGCTGTTCATCGGGGCGGCAGCGACCTCGTACTTCGTATGTTGGCGCCGGTTATGCCGGCGACGGAGATGGTGGTAGATCCAGGGACGGCGGCGCTTTCCAATCCGCTTCTTCACTTGGCTGGCTCGTCGCGGCCGGCTTCTCCACTTCCTGCCCGCCATCGGGCCGAGGTGGCAAATCTCTACCCTCAAGCAGAGCGACGAACTCCTCCGCCTCCAGAGTTTCCAGTTCCAACAATGTGTTGGCTACCAAGTCCAATTTATCCCGATTATCGGTCAACAGCTTTTGGGCGAGTTCGTACTGCTGGTCAATAATCGCCCGCACCTGTTCATCGATCTGCTCGGCGACGGCATCGGAATAATCACGCTGTTCCGAGATTTCACGGCCCAGGAAAACCATCTCCTGACGCTCACCATACACACGAAGCCCCATCTCATCACTCATGCCATATTGGGTGACCATGGATCGCGCCATTTTGGTAATCTGCTGCAGATCGCTGCTCGCACCGGTCGTGATTTCGCCGAACACGATTTCTTCAGCGATACGGCCGCCGAGAGCGGAAGCGATCAGCGCCTTGAACTTGGAACGGGTATAAAGGGTCGAGTCATCTTCCAGATACCAGGTGACGCCGCCGGCCATGCCGCGCGGAATAATTGTGATCTTGCGCACCGTCTGCGCGTGCGGCAGATAATGGCTTACCAACGCGTGGCCCGCTTCATGGTAAGCGGTGATTTCCCTTTCTTCATCGCTCAAGACACGGCTGCGGCGCTCCGGACCAAGCTGCACACGTTCGATCGCTTCCTGGAATTCACTCATGCCAATAGATTTCCGTTCGCGACGCGCGGCGAGCAAGGCAGCCTCGTTCACCGTATTCTCGATATCTGCGCCAACAAAACCAGGCGTCGCCTTGGCCAGGGTATTGATGTCAACGTTGGAGGCGACGGGCTTGCCGCGCACATGAACCTTGAAAATTGCTTCGCGGCCACGAATATCGGGCCGGTCGAGAACCACCTGTCTGTCAAATCGCCCAGGGCGCATCAGCGCCGGATCGAGGATGTCAGGCCGGTTGGTGGCGGCCAGGATAATCACATGTGTGTCGGTATCGAAGCCGTCCATCTCAACCAGGATCTGGTTCAATGTCTGCTCCCGCTCGTCGTGCGAGCCGCCCAGACCGGCGCCGCGCTGGCGGCCCACGGCGTCAATTTCGTCGACGAAGATGATGCAGGGGCTGTTGCGCTTCGCCTGTTCAAAAAGATCGCGCACACGGCTTGCGCCAACGCCAACGAACATCTCGACAAACTCTGAGCCGGCAATGGAGAAGAAAGGCACGCCCGCCTCGCCGGAGACCGCTTTGGCGAGCAGGGTTTTGCCGGTGCCGGGACTGCCGACCAATAGAACGCCCTTCGGGATGCGCGCGCCGAAGGTGACGAATTTTTCCGGTTCTTTGAGGAATTCGACGACTTCTTGCAGCTCTTCCTTGGCCTCGTCGCAGCCGGCCACGTCATCGAAACTCACTGTCGGCCGGTCGCCGGTGATCATTTTCGCTTTGCTTTTGCCGAAGGACATCGCTTGATTATTGGAGCCCTGGGCCTGGCGAAAGATGAAGAAGAAGAAGCCCAATAGGAGAAGTGCGGGAAGGAATATGCCGAGGAGATTGAGCCAATTGCCCCAGGCGCTTGGCTGCTCGTAGGTGATGATGGGACGGCCGTCGGCGTAATCCGCTTCGGTGACGCCGTAGGCGGTGAGCACCTCTTCGATGGCGCTGACGCCGCTTGTATTTGATTCAACAGTTGCGCGGCTGGCATCGGAGTACGTAGCCGTTATATCACGGCCGTCGTCGGACACCAGCAGTTCCGAAACTTCGTTCTCTTTTATCTGCTGCGCCAATTCGCTGATCGGCAGGGTTTCAAGGGCAGGTTCCGAGCTGTTCAGGTTCCAGACCACAGCCATCACCGCTACCGCAATGAGTAAATAAACTGCCAGACGCGTAAATTTCGTTGTATCTCCCATCATGAGATTATCCCCCGGTACCGGGAAACGGATACTCTTTTGTCTAATTCCAGTATAGCAGAAAGGCAGGTGCGGAGCGAGTGCCCTGGCTGGCTCTCAGAATCATCATTCAGACAAAACGAGGCCCACAGCGGGTCCCAATTGGCTCAGGCTGTCCTGGTTTTCTGCCGCAAAAGAGGAAGTCCGGATATGCTAATTGGCGTAGGAAATGTAGACGTAGTACCAGAGCGGAATCAAGCCCAGGAGCGCGATCGCGGCCAGAAGTCCCAGACCAACAGCCATCCAATCAGTGCCCTGATACGGCTCAATTGTGCTAGGCGCACTGCCCAGTGTGGTCTGATTTTCGGAGGCAGCCTGGCCAGGCAAGGTCTGTCCAGGATATGGGAATACCTGCGTGGGCTGGTCGCTGACCGGGTTAGAAACGGCGGTTACGGCTGTGGCGCCGGAAGCGCCGGCGGCAATTGGGCCGGTGTCTGCCCAGCCGCTCTTGCGGTAGCTGCTGAGGATGCGGCCTAACTGCCCGGCAGTACGGTAGCGCCCGGACTGGTCTTTGGACAGCACCTTGTCAACAATGAGATCCAACTGTTCGGGAACGGCCGGGTTAAGGTCGGTGACATGCGGCGGCGGTTCCTGCAGATGCTTGAGCGCCAGCGCGGTCTGCGATTCGGCCGTAAAAGGGAGTTTACCGGTCAGCAGCTCAAACATCATGACGCCGATCGAATAAACGTCGGAGGAAGGGGTCGGCTGTTCGCCGGCCGCCTGTTCGGGCGAAAAGTACTGCGGTGTGCCCCATACCTGGTCGTCGCCGACGTGCTGGCTCGCTTCGGAAACGGCGCGGGCGATACCGAAATCAGCTACTTTGATGCGGTCGTCGCGGGTGACCAGGACGTTCTGCGGTTTAACGTCGCAGTGGACCAGACCGGCGCGGTGGGCGTAGCCGATACCGTCGCTGATCTGGATGCTCAGGTCAAGGGCGCGGCCGGGCGGCATCGGCTGCCCCTCGTCGTTATACTGGCGCACGATATCTTTCAGGGTACGGCCGTCGACATACTCCATGACGATGTAATGTCGGTGACCATCCTGGCCGATATCATGCACGGTAACGATGTTGGGGTGCTGCAGGCTTGCCGCCGCGTAGGCTTCCTGCTGAAAGCGGCGCAAGAAATCAGGATCGCCGGTGAAGCTTTCATGCAGCATCTTCAAGGCCACAAGACGGCCGAGCACCATGTCCTGGGCTTTGTAAACCACAGACATGCCGCCGCTGCCGATGCGCTCGATTATCTTATAACGGCCGTTAAGAATTGTGCCTTCACCAACCATGGTTGAATTGTATTACGGAAGCGGTAGAGATTCCAGTCACTAAATTTCGGGGAGGCGGGATTCGGAATGGGGAATCCAGTATTCGGCCATCTGTACGGCCCCTCCGCCTGCCGCTGTGTAACGATGATAGTTTTTGCCCGCACCCGGCAGTTATGATAGCATTCCTATTGCATTCATGGCGGGTGTAGTGTAGCGGTTAACACGTCTGGTTGTGGCCCAGAAGATCGAGAGTTCGAATCTCTTCACTCGCCCAGGTATACAAGACCTCCCGCCCGGTGCCGGAGGTTTTTTGTTAGGCGCCCGTAGCTCAATGGATAGAGTACCTGGCTTCGAACCAGATGGTTGGGGGTTCGAGTCCCTCCGGGCGTACTTCCCCAAGAAAAGGTCAGGGATATTTCCCTGGCCTTTTGTTGTTTACTGGAAGTCCGGATGCTCAGCCGGTGAGGATGGGCAGGAAGAGTTGGTGCGCTTCGGCGAGGCGGTAGATTATGCCGCTGCCGCGGGCGGCGAAATAGAGTTCGGCGTTGTTGTCTTCGCCGAAAGTTGACAGGTTGCTTTCAGCCTGAACTAACGGCCGATTGTGCCACCTGCCTTCCTGGTCGCGTACAAGCCCTTGAATTTCACCACGGCAGTAGTCGGCGTAGATGTACGTGCCGTTGAGACCGCTCATCGACGTGCCGCGATAGACGCGCCCGCCGGTGATGGAACAGCCTTTGTCATGACTGTAAACGAACACTGGATCGGTCATTTCACCAGGGCCGGGGTCCTGCTCAGGCTTGAAGTCGACGAAGCCTTCCTTTAGACTCCATGCGAAATTCTTGCCGCCGGCAGCGGCGGCGGGGACGTAGTCGACTTCTTCCCACTCTCTTTGCCCGACGTCGCCAATGTAGAGATCGCCGGTGAGACGATCGAAAGTGAAGCGCCAGGGGTTGCGCAGGCCGAGCATCCAGATTTCATCGAGCGGCTCCTGGCCGATGAAAGGATTATCAGCGGGAATGGCGTAATTCTTGCCGCCGCCGGCCCTGTCGACATCGATGCGCAGCAGTTTGCCCAGGAATGTCTGCGTATTCTGCGCGCGGTTGCCGGGATCACCGCCGGAGCCACCGTCGCCCAGGGCAATGACCAGCATGCCCTGCGGATCGAACTGCAGGTCGCCGCCGTTGTGATTGGGGTACGGCTGCGCGATTTCGAGGAGGTTTAGCTCGCTCCACGGATCGGCGCGGCCGGGATCAGCGGTAACCTGGAAGCGGGAAATGCGGGTGAGCAGCTGCTGCCCATCCAGCGCGGTGTAATTGAGAAAGAAACGGCCGTTCTGCGCGTAGGCGGGATGAAAAGCAAGGCCCAGGAGGCCGCGTTCGCCGCCTGAGCGCACGCGGTCGCTGATGTCGAGAAAGAGCGTTTTGCTCGCCTGTTCCCCCGCGCCGCTGACTGCCCAAATGCGCCCCACCTGCTCAACGATGAAGAGGCGTTGATCTCCGGCGCTGCTGATCGCGACCGGGGAGTCAAATCGCAGCTCAGGGAAGATATCGACAGGGTACACCTGGGAAGCGGCGGGTGTTTCGGCCAAGGTTGGTGAGGAAACGGCCGTGGCGGCAAGAAGGATGATCAGGATGAATAAGCCGGCGAGGAGAACGCGGCCGGCAGGCGCTCTGGTTTCTGCTGTTGGTGATTGATGATCTGACATTGGTCTCCCCCACCATGGTTAGATTCGCGTCATTTTGTTCGCCGCCAGGAAGGAGGCGGTCGCTGAATGAGCTACAGTGCTACGAGCCTCACGGCGGTTAAGCCGTCAATGGCGGTCAGGGCATCGAGTACGGCCGGCGGCGGCTCGCTGTCGAGATTAATGAAGGAGAGCGCCTGGCCGCCCGGCTCGTCGCGTCCCAGGCGCCATTCGGCGATATTGACTTCATATTCAGCGAGAATCGTGCCCACACGGCCGATGACGCCGGGCACATCTCGATTTTGCATGATCAGGACGACGCCTTCCGGACGGGCGTCCAACTGGTATTGGTCTACCTGCACGATACGGGGTTTGCTGCCGCCAAAGAGCACACCGCTCAAGGTGCGCTGCCCCGCGGCCCAGGCCACGCGGCAGGTGATCATATTGGGGTAATCGAGGCGGTTGATGCCCCTGGCCTGCGAAATGGTGATCCCCTGGTCAGTGGCGATAACGGGCGCATTGATATAGTTGACGGGCAGCGCGCTCTCCTGCTCGACGATACCCTTTAAGATGCCGGCAGCGATGGCGCGCACTAGGTCGGCCACAACCTCCCCCTGCACTTCGACCTCGACGCGCCTGATGGGCGTGGGCACCAGCGCGCTGTGCAAGACGCCAAGTTTCTCGGCCAGTTCCATAAACGGCCGTATGGCCGCGAAGCCGCCGTCCCCGACGCGAAAGGGCATATTGAGCGTATTGGGGAAATCGGCGCCGCGCAGCGCCTTGATTACCTGGTCCGCCATCTGTGTGGCCACAACGATTTGCGCTTCGGCCGTGCTGGCGCCAAGATGCGGCGTGTGCAGCACATTGGGCAGACCGAGCAGCGGGTTCTCTGCATACGGCGGTTCCTGGCGATAGACATCGATCGCCGCCGCAGCCACCTTGCCGCTTTGCAGCGCCGCCGCCAGATCCTGATCATTGATCAACCTGCCGCGCGCGACATTGATGATGATCACACCATCTTTCATCTGGCCGATGCTCTCGGCGTCGATCAGCCCTTCCGTTTCCGCGAGCAGCGCGGTATGCAGGCTGACGTAGTCCGCGTCCGCCAGCAGATCATCGAGATCAACCAGCGTGACATTCGTGTCAACGGCGACTTCTTCAGAGACGAACGGGTCATAGGCGAGAATCGTCATGCCGAAGGCGTGCGCGCGCTGGGCAACAAGACGGCCGATACGGCCGAACCCAATGATGCCCAGTGTCTTGCCCTGCAGCTCCGTCCCTGCAAATGATGCGCGTTCCCACAGGCCCTGCAGAAGAGAAGCATGTGCTTCGGCGACATGGCGGGTGACGGCCAACATCAGCGCCATCGTATGTTCGGCCGTGGCGACGCTGTTGGCGCCCGGCGTATTCATGACGATGATGCCGGCGCGTGTCGCCGCGGCCACGTCGATATTGTCCACACCCATACCGGCACGGCCGACGACCTTCAGGTTTCTGCCCGCCTTGAGAACTTCTTCATCAACCTGCGTGCCGCTGCGAACGATCAATGCATCGTATTCGGGAACCAGGGCAAGGAGTTCATCCCTGCTCAAGTCGATTCTTAGATCGTAGGCAATATCATCCGCGGCCTGCAGAAGTTCCAGCCCGCCCACTCCTAATTTGTCGGCAACCAATACGCGATACATCTAATTACCGTCCTCTCCGGGCAGCGATCGGCTCAGCAGTACTAGGTATCCATTCGTGCGGCCGCGGCTGCTCCGCTCAATACACGCCGCCGCCGGCCGTCCAGTCATCCAATGCGTTCGCGCCGCCGGAATCCGCGGGCGCATCCTGGCGGGCGTAGTAAGCGTGGCGTGCGGTGTTGACCGCTTCATTGAATTTCCTTTCGAGCCGCTTGTCGTTGAAGCAGATCGCGCCATGATGGATCAAGTCCCACGCCTTATCGCCTAGCGCTTCATAGGGAGTGTCCAGCAGCCGGCGCAGAGAGGCGGGGCCTGCGGCAGCGGCCAAGAGCGGCGCCAGGCTCTGGCTCTGGATGAATAGGGGCGCTTCTTCTCGTACTTTGTCGCGGCTGACCACCCCGCCAAATCCGACGAAGCGATCGACAGCGCCGCTGGCCAGGAGATCGCTGATGCCGTCGCCAACGAGCAGTGAACGCCCCATCTTGCCGGCCAGGAGCTGCCTGACTATCTCCGCTTTGCCGTCGCTCACGGTCAGTGCGCCTTCCTCATAGTCGAGATACCGCTGATCGTCCCCTATCCACCAATGACCGGACAGCTCATCATAGGTCACGCCGACAGCACGAATATGTTCCTTGGGAACGCCGAGGAAAAGGCCGAATTCACGCACCGGCTCAAGCAGCCCTCCGCTGACGATATAGACCTGCAGGCCAAGTTCCTGCAGGGCGCCAATGACCGCCCGTGCATCTTCAACCGGGTTTTTCTTGTAGGCGCGGCGGATGTCTCTGATCTGGTTCTGCGTTGGTTTAACGGCGCGCAGCCGTCGCTCATAAACTTCAGAGAGATCCAGCTCGCCATCCATAGCGGCGCGGGTCAGCACTTCCACACGCCACTGTTTTCCGGCCGATTCGGCCAGAATATCAATGCCCTCAATCGTCGTGAGGGTGGAATCACAATCAAAGAATATATGGTCGTACGGCGGCCATCGCATAGGTCTTTCTCCGGCTTGCCGTGCGCAAAGCTCCTGGGCAGTGGCCAATACTCTGATTATTTCACAGCCCCCAGGCTGATACCAGAGTAAATTTGGCTAACTTGCCGGCCGGCCAAAGGGATGAATTAGCCTATTCAGCCGGCCGAAACAGCTCAGGAAGCAGCCGGCGCCTTCTCGCACTCTCCCGGCATCAGACCTTTCAAGCCCTCTTCGATACAGCTGAAATACTGCCAGGCGTGCAGGAAAAGGCTGATGAAAGCAATTATGGTGAGCAAGAATATGAGATTGAGCAGGATCGTGATCATGGTATAGATACCAGGTATTCTCTCGCGCAGTTCAGCCATAGCCTCAGCGTTCTCGGCCAGGCGCACGTCTGTTTCCTGCAGCCGCTCCTGTGATGTGGTCAAACCCTCAGCCAGCCCGCCGGTAAGGTCAGTAACAATGCTCAGCTTGCCATCGATGATCTCAGCCCGTCTATCCCTGAGATCGCTGCGCAGCTGGTTCACGTCACTGATTAGCTGAGCGAGGCTGTCTTCAATCTCTTGCAGCCTGGTCACATCGGGCAGGCTGCTGTCGAGACCCAGCAGCGGAATCGCCCTGACCGCGTCAACTGCGTCGTTAATGGCCACCAGGTTCGCCGCAATCTGTTCGAATCTGGCCTGGGCTTGTTCAATAGAAGGCGCCAGATCAATGCCGACCGTCTGCAGAACTTCGGTGACGGCCGTCTCTTTCGCTTTGAGATCATCGCCAACTGCACGCACCTTCGCATCGACCTCGGTTACAACTACGGTTGATTCGTCTAGCAGACCGTCAACGCGAACCAGGCCCTCGCGCGTCTTTTCGATGGCTGTTTCGCCGGCGAGCAGCATATCGACGGATATCGTTTCCAGCCGCCCTCTGACCACCCAACTGCCGAACAAGGCAACGATTAATGCGATAATGGCGATGATCGAAAGGATCATGAATATCGCGGCGATTATTTTCTTGAATACTGTCATCCTTGTACCTCCAGCCCCCGTTTCTACACGTAGGCTTCTGCGAACTATGACTCATCTTCCAGCAGGCAGGCAGCCTGCCTTTTTGGCAGTCTACCCCCACGTTGGTCCGGCGGCAAGCCCTTTGACAACAAGGGAGAATTTGAGCTGCGGCGAGTCGCTTCTCTGGGCCGCCGCCATCTATTTCGGACCTATGATGGTCGTCTGGACAGTTCCTCCGTCAGATGCGGGCTGCTGGTCAGGCAGGCGAAGCCGCCAGGATCCATCACCAGGGCGTCACCGGCCATATCGGTCACGCTGCCGCCGGCCTGCTTGACGAGCAGGCCCGCCGCAGCCACATCCCACGGTTTCAGTTGGAAATTGGCGTAGGCATCGAGGCGGCCGGCGGCCACCCAGGCCATGGCCAGCGTCGCCGATCCCAGACCGCGCAGGACATCGACGGCATGGGCCAGGCTGTTGATATAGTCAAGACCGTGCTGTCTCAGGTCCGCTTCCACCGCCCAGTCAATGCCGACCAGGGCATGCTGCAGGTCCTTTATGCCGCTGGTTTGCAGCAAACGGCCGTGCAGACCCGGCCCTTCGAGCAGCGCAGGACCGCCTGCGGTCGCCGTGAACAGTTCATTCTGCATGGGATCATAGACAACGCCGGCCAGCACGTCGTCAACACCTAACGGTGGATCGTTACGAACAGCGGCGATGGAGACGCAAAATATGGGCACGCCGCGGCTGAAGTTTGTGGTGCCATCGATCGGATCGATAATCCACAAGATTGGGCCGGCGGTGGGCAGTTCATCGTTCGCCTCTTCGGGCAGAAAGCCATGCGCCGGGAACGCATCGCGGATCATGCCCACGATGATCTCCTGGGCGGCCAGGTCGGCGCTGGTCACAAGATCACGCGGTCCCTTGCTTCTGATCTCAAGCGGTTCGCTAAACATGCGGCGGACCTGTTCGCCCGCTGCCAGCGCCGCCTCTTTGGCAACGGCGAGCAGTTGGGCATTTGTGACGATGTCACTCATTGGCTCACAGCCTCCTGGATCAATAAAACCTGTCATTTCTATCCCAGAAAGCAGGTTCCTTGACTCATTATACCAACATCCAGCCGCTCACTTCGCCGATACGATTCAGGCGGCGTGATGCCGTTGATATGTGTAGTAACGGGATAATCCCTCCGGCAATGATACGGAAGCCTGCCAATCGATCAGCCGCCTGGCGCGGTCGACATCGGCCGTTTGCGCGCCAACTTCCCCCGCTCTGGAGGGCAGCGCGCCGGCCAGCGGCTCGCCCTTGCCGCCAACCAGGTCATAGACCATTTCGACAATAGCGGCCACGCTGGTTAAGGTCCCGGTTCCCAAGTCTACCGAACTGCCGGGCGCCAGGCGGGCATCACGCACAGCCAGCAATCCATCGACCACATCACTGATATAGATCCAATCTTTTTCCTGGGTGCCGGCGGTCAGTTCGAATTTTTCACCAGCCATCGCCGCGGCCATCGCGCCGCTGACGAGATAGCGGACATCCTGTCCCGGCCCGTAGACCTGAAAGGGCATCGCGCCAACGATTGGCCAGTTTCGCGTGCGCGCATACATGGTGCAGAACTGCCAGGCGGCGGCTTTGCTCGCCGCGTAGGGATTCATGGCGCTGATCTCGCCTGGCGTACGCACGACGATCAGCTGCTGCGTATCAGGGCTGAATTCATCATCAAAGGTGGCGCGCAGGAGATTAAGCATCGTGGACAGGTTCTGTTCAAGCGCGGCATCGACGGCGAGAAAAGGATCGCTCACGCCGCCGGCGGCGAGGTGAAACAGCTGCTGCGGGCGAACGGCGTGGATGGCGCGCCTTGTCGCGTGATAATCGCGCAGATCGGCGTAGACTACGACTAGACGGTTGGTGAGGCTGTTGAGCGGTTCGGGCAGCGGCTGCTCGCGGTAGCTTTCGCGGACCAGGATGGCCACATCATTTTGACGATCGGCGGCCAGGCGCGCAGCAAGCGCGCGGCCGATGAACCCTGTTGCCCCTGTCAGCAGAATGCGCACGGATGCCGCTCCCTAGAGGCCCAGGTAGCGCCGGTACCAGTCCATGGTCCTGGTAAGGCCGCTGGTCAAGGATTCATTTGGCTGCCAGCCCAGCTCCTGCTGCGCCTTCCGCGGGCTGAGGTATTCGTCGCGGATTTCATGCTCCACTTCGTCGAGGATGAGCGGCTGAAGATCGGGGTAGTCGGAAACGGCGATGATCGTCTGCACCACTTCCAATGCGGTCACAGGTGCGCCAAGACCGAAGTTGTAGGCCTGCCCACATATGGCTTTGCTGGCGGTATGCTCGGCAAGGGTCAGATATCCGGCGACCGCATCTTCTATATAAACGTAATCGCGCTTGAAGGTGCCGTCTGAGCGGATGATCGGGGCGTTGCCGCGCAGGACACTGCGAATGGTGCCGGGGATGAGCCGGTTCCAGTTCAAATCACCGCCGCCGTAAAGATTGGAGAAGCGGGTGATCGTCACCGGTAGTTCGTAGGTAATGGCATACGTTTGCGAGATCAGGTCGACGCAGCTCTTGGAGACATCGTAGG
This sequence comes from uncultured Chloroflexia bacterium, assembly GCA_963767495.1. GTDB lineage: Bacteria > Chloroflexota > Anaerolineae > Promineifilales > Promineifilaceae > JAACFF01. The sequence continues at coordinate 2,278,338 of CAVYDY010000001.1, read as the reverse complement.
GATGACGGCCGTGTAAGGGATGCTGTTCCTCATAAGGAAGCGCCAGGGGCTCGCCATACGCCTTTTCGCTGCTGGCGACGACGATGCCTTTCACGCTAGCTGTGCGCCGCGCCGCTTCCAGCAGGCGCCAAGTCCCGCGAATATTGGTTTCGAACGTGGACAACGGGGAACGGTTGGCGATGCCGACGATCGTCTGCGCGGCCAGGTGAAAGATGGTTTCGATTTCGTACTCAGCCAGCACGCGTTCCAGGAGCGCGATGTCATTCAGCTCGCCATTGACGAGGCGGATCTTGTTGGCGGTGCCACTGCTGAACAACATAGACTGCGGAACATGGTCGCGCATCAGGCCAACCACACTCGCACCCTGCTGCACAAGCGCATCTACCAGCCACGAGCCGAGAAAACCGCTGCAGCCGGTCACAAAAACACGCTGATCTTGCCAGAACGAATTACGCAAACGAATCTCCTGTTACTGCCCCATTAACCAATTTTCTGCATTCTCCCGAAAAGTGAACGACGCATGCGCCAGGACAGAAACCTGCGAATTTTCGGGGATAATTCTCCGTCCTCTACTGCCAGATGCGCCAGGGGGCGCCGTTATCCCAGAGTTCCTGTAAATCGATGGCATCTTTCAAGGTATCCATGGAGCGCCAAAAGCCGTCATGACGATACATCATGACCTGTTCATCGGCGATCATATCCTGCAGGACACCGGTCTCAAGAGCGAGGTCGTCGCCATTCTGCATGAATGCCAATGCTTCACGTTCAAAGACCATGAAGCCGCCGTTGATCCAATAGGGCAGTGCCGGATATTGATCGTACTGTCTGACCAGGCCGCTCTCATCCGCTTCCATTGTCCCATACTGGTAGTGCGCCGGCTGAACGGCGGTGATTGTCGCCAGACGGCCGTGGGCTTTGTGAAAGGCGACCAGGTCATCAATATCAATGTCGCTGACACCATCCCCATAGGTCAAAAAGAAACGGTCCGCATCAAGATAGGAGGCCACCCGGGCAATACGGCTTGCCTTGTCCGTCTGCAGGCCGGTATCGACCAGGGACACTTCCCATTCCGGCTGCGTCTCTGCGCCATGAAATGAGACATGCCGCCGCCGCTTGCCGACGCGCACGGTAAAATCTCGCGTCATCGCTTCGTAGTTCAGAAAATAGCGCTTGATCTGCGCCGCTTCATGACCAAGCGGAAGGATGAAGCGATTGTGGCCAAAGGCAGAAAAAATCCGCATGACGTGCCAGATAATCGGCCGGCCATCAATCTCTACCAGCTCCTTCTTAGTGAGCGTTCCACCACGCATACGCGTGCCTTCACCGCCGCAGAAAATCACTACAGGAATGTCTTCCATGCTGTTGTCGCGCCAAACCTCCGAAGTCTTAGATGGTCAAGTTACGGCAATCGCCGATCATAACACAGGGCTAAAGCACCTGCCACCTGACTAAGCTGCGCTTTCAAGCGCTGCGCAGCGACTGAGATCCTGGTTGCAGACATGCGGTAATTTCTCTTTATTGCTCTCAGCAGCCGCCTATTTGATGCTCTGCCGCAGCGCCGGACAGCGGCTAGATTAGGGCATGTCCAATGCGTTTGATCGGGAGCGACTACCTGCTACAATGATCAGGTGTCCGGAGGAATGCGCGCAGTGCCGCAAAACTAGAATCTTCCGCTTAACGATTGGTTTCATTGTGCCCGCATTACCGCCGCTTCCTCCCCAACAACAGCCGCCATCGGGACCGCGCCTGGTCGCCATCGGCGGCGGTACGGGCATGCCGGCGCTGCTGCGCGGCCTGCGCCGTTACACCGAGCAGATAACGGCCATCGTTACAGTAGCGGATGATGGCGGGAGCAGCGGCCGTCTGCGCCGCGAACTGGGCGTCCTGCCCCCTGGCGATTTTCGCGGCAATATCGCCGCACTTTCACGGGATGAAGAGCTGATGACCCAGCTTCTGCAGTACCGCTTTGGCGCCAGCGTCGACGAGAATCCGGATCAGGGGCGGGAACTGCAGGGGCACGCGTTTGGCAACTTGCTTCTGGCGGCACTGACCGGCATTACGGGCAGTTTTGACGAGGCGCTGCTGGCGGCTCAGCGGGTGCTTGCCATGCGCGGGCAGGTCATTCCCTCGACCCTTGAGCAGGTCACGCTGATGGCTGATGTGCTGGTAGGGCAGGAAGACGGTGAGGTTGAACTGGAGCAGGTTTCCGGTGAATCGGCCATCACGGAAAAACGGGGGCGCATCCAGCGCGTTTACCTGGAACCGGCCGATGTGCGCGCCTATCCGCCGGCGCTGAAGGCGATTTTTCAGGCTGAGCTGATCTTGATTGGGCCGGGCAGTCTTTACACCAGTATCCTGCCCAATCTGCTGGTGCCTGACCTGACGCAGGCGCTCTATCATGCCAAGGCGCCTGTGGTCTATATTTCCAATCTGGCCACACAGGCCGGAGAGACATCAGGCTATGATGTTGCCGACCATGTGGCGGCTGTCCGTCAGCATATTCCGGAGATTGTCTTTGACATCGTGATCGCCAACGACAATTTTGACCTGTCTGAAGAGGTCCTGGGCAACACGATGCTTGTAGAACTGGCTGATGTGGAGGCTTCGCGCCTGCTCACGGCCGATCTTATCGAAGAGACGCGCCCGTGGCGGCACAACAGCAATAAGCTGGCAGAAACCGTCATGAGCCTGCTGTCTTCGTAGAAAATGTGGTCAAATGTCATGCAAAAAGCGTGACATATTACTATTACCAACGACATGTTACACGTCGTATAATGTAAAGGTTACCTAACCTACAATTACCATAAGGAGATTGATAAATGGCAACAAAAATAGGTATTAATGGGTTCGGCCGCATTGGCCGCCAAGTATTTAAGAAGATCTACGAAGATTACCAGGGTGTCCTGGACGTTGAGGCGATCAATGATCTTGTGCCGGTAGAAACGAACGCCCACCTGCTGAAGTACGATTCCACTTACGGCCGTTTCCCCGGAGACGTTGATGTGAAAGATGGTGACATCTACATCGACGGTGAGAAGCTGAAGAGCTTCGCCGAGCGTGATCCCGCCAATTTGCCCTGGGGCGAGTTAGGCGTAGACATCGTCCTGGAATGCACCGGAATCTTCAAGGACCGCGACAGCGCAGCCAAGCATCTTGCGGCAGGCGCCAAGAAAGTCCTCATTTCCGCCCCCGGCAAGAACATGGACGGCACCTTCGTGCTCGGCGTTAATGCCGATACATATGACAACGAAACGATGCACGTCATCTCTAACGCCAGCTGTACAACCAACTGCCTGGCTCCGGCCGCCAAGGCACTGAATGATGCTTTCGAAATCGAGACGGCGCTCATGACGACGATCCACGCGATCACGGTCGGCCAGGCCACCCTGGACACGGCCGGCAAAGATCTGCGCCGCGCCCGTACGGCCCAGGCGAACATCATCCCGACGACGACCGGCGCAGCCAAAGCTGTGGGCATGGTGCTGCCCGAGCTGGACGGCAAGATCAACGGCATGGCTTTCCGCGTACCCGTTGTGACCGGCTCCGTCGTTGACCTGACCGCCACGCTGTCGCGGGATGTCACGGTCGAAGAAGTCAACGCCGCTTTGAAAGCTGCCGCCTATGCGGACACGCCGCTGGGCACAGTGCTGGATTTCACCGACGAGCCGCTCGTTTCCAGCGACTTCATCGGCTGCACGGCCTCCTCGACGATCGACGGCCTTTCCACCATGGTCATCGATGGCAATATGGTCAAGGTCGTCACCTGGTATGACAACGAATGGGGCTACTCCAGCCGCCTGGCCGATCTGGCTGCATTCGTCGCCGACCAGCTCTAATCTCTCTTTTCGACGAACTGTTGTAGGCCGCGCCATACCCTTTATGGCGGGGCCTACATTACCATTGATGGATTTAACAGAACTCGAAGATCGTATGCATGCCTTTGTCAGAAGCAAAGGCTGGTATGATGACGATTCTCCTAAACCACAAATCCCACGCAGCCTGGCTATTTCACTGGTCCTGGAAGCCGCCGAAGTACTGGAACATTTTCAATGGCGCGAAGAAACGGCCGATGATACGGCGCTGGCCGGTGAATTGGCCGACGTTGCGCTGTACCTCATCCAGCTGGCCAGCATCAGCGGCATAGACCTGCAGCAGGCAATCCTCGACAAATTAGAGGAGAACCAGTCGCGGGAATGGCCGGCGCCGTGAAGATATTGGCCGTCAGCGACCGCGTCCTCGACAAAATCTACTGCAGCAATCTGCGCGAGAGATATCCGGACGTAGAAATGGTTATCGGCTGCGGCGATCTCCCCTATTATTATCTCGATTTTCTCGTCTCTGCCCTGGATGTGCCCCTGTTGTATGTGCTGGGCAACCATGACGGCGGCCCGCAGTATACGTCAGATAACCGGCAGCTGACCAAGGTCAGCGGCGGCACCTATATACACGGCCAGGTGGTCGATATCAATGGGCTGCTTGTGGCCGGTCTAAACGGCTCGATGCGCTACCGTCCGCGCGCCGACTACATGTACACGGAAACGGAAATGCGCCGGCAGGTGGCGCGCCTGGTGCCCGGCCTGCTGTGGAACAGACGGCGTCACGGCCGTTATCTGGACATTCTGGTGACCCACTCCCCCCCTTCGGCATCCACGACCGCTCCGACCTGCCCCATACCGGGTTCAAGGTCTTTTTACAGTTGATGCGCGTCTTCAAGCCGCGCTACCTGCTGCATGGTCATATTCATCTCTACCGCCGCGGCATCGATCGACGGACCAGAGTAGGTGAAACAGAAGTGATTAACGTTTACCCGTACCTCGAACTTGATGTTCCGGTTATCCCATAGAAACGCTGTTCATTATCTCAAATCCTGGGTCCTCAAAACCAAACTTCGTCACGCTGAGGCTTGACGGTCAAATTGGCAGGTCGTACACTTCTATAGGCGATGCAGCGGAGCAGCAGAAGCCCTGTTCTGCATCGGACGAATCATGACAACAGCTGCTGCTGAAGAACTCTCCCGAAAGATCACGATAAAGAACACGCTGGCTCCAGCGGGTCATTACCTGACACGTCCCATCCGTCTCTTCCGCGGCTATGAGCGCGCGAACATCCGACCCGATGCGATGGCCGGGATCACGGTCGCCGTCATCCTGCTGCCGCAGGCCATCGCCTTTGCCCTGATCGCTGATCTACCACCGGAGATGGGGCTTTATGCGGCCGTGATTGGTGGATTGGCCGGCGCGCTGTGGGGCTCCTCGGACCAGCTCCATACCGGCCCTACCAATGCGATTTCACTGCTGGTATTCTCCTCCCTGGCCGGCGTCGCCGTCGTTGGATCGCCGGAATATATCATGGCAGCGAGCATGCTGGCCCTGCTGGTCGGCTTATTTCAGCTCGTACTCGGCCTGGCGCGCCTGGGCGTATTGGTCAATTTTGTTTCGCACTCGGTGATCGTCGGGTTCGCCACGGGGGCCGCCGTTCTGATTGCTATCCGCCAGATCAAACCGCTGCTCGGCCTTGAATTCGAGTCGCACTCAGTTGTGGAACTACTGCAAGGAATCGCAACGAATCTGGTCGAGATTAACCCGTACACGGCCGCTATCGGTATCGGGACCATTCTCTTCATGGTTGTGGCGCGGCGCATCAACCCGAAAATCCCGGCGGCCTTGCTGGTGATGATCCTGGCCTCGCTCGTTGTATACCTATTTGATCTGGAAGCGAATAATGTTGATGTGATCGGCCTCTTGCCGAGCGGCCTGCCGCCGCTGTCTCTGCCCGAGATGGATTGGGATCTAATCAGCAGCCTGGCAGCAGGTGTCATTGCCGTCGGCGCCATTGGACTGGTGGAATCGGCCGCGATCAGCAAGTCGATTTCGGCGCAAACCAGGCAGCGTCTGGACAGCAATCAGGAATTTGTGGGCCAGGGGATGTCGAACTTCTTTGTCGGGCTGTTTTCCGGCTATCCGGTGGCGGGCTCATTCTCGCGGTCGGCGGTGAACTTCCGCGCCGGCGCGAGGACGCCGATTGCCGTCATTTTTTCGAGCATTTTTGTTTTGCTGGCGATGCAGTTCATGGGGCCTTTCGCGGCTTATTTGCCCCGTTCAGCATTGGCCGGTGTGCTGATCGTCACCGCCTACCGCATGATTGATATGCATGAGATCATGCGCATTCTGCGCGGCGGCCGGGGTGATGCGGTTATCATGGCGGTCACTTTTTTCGGCACGCTGCTGCTGCACCTGGAAACGGCCGTTTTGATCGGCATCGCGCTTTCCTTCGCACGGTATATCATGCGCACCAGCACGCCGCGAATTCACGCCGTCGTGCCCGATGACAGCTTCAATCATCTCATTTACGAACCTGACCATCCGGAATGCCCGCAGCTGGGCATTGTCGAAATTCTCGGCGACCTCTATTTTGGCGCCGTCAATTATGTAGAAGATTTCATCCTCGATCATTCCAGCAAGAACCCTGAACAGCAGTTTCTTCTGCTGCGCATGAACTACGTCAACAACTGTGATTTCAGCGGCATCCATATGCTGGAGAATGTCGTGCAGTATTATCGCGAGCGCGGCGGCGATGTCTTCATGATGCGCGTCAGTCGCAACGTATTCCAGCGCATGGTTGACACCGGCTTTGACCAGACGCTTGGCGAAGATCATTTCCTGAATGAAGATGAAGCGATCGCCGAGCTCTTCTACCACGTGCTCAACCCGGCGGCCTGCATCTATGAATGCCCCCTGCGCGTTTTTCGCGAATGCCAGAACCTGCCTAAGCGGTTGGACCTTATTGAAGTGGAACTTGACCAGCATGTGAATATTGATGACTTCCACTGGATCGATGCGCAGCTTCTCTGGGAATCGCTGCATAAGCTGCGAGGGGATGACCTGCCGGTCATCGTTGACGTGCGCGAACCACGGGAATTCCGGCAGGGGCATATCGCGGAAGCGCTTTCTATCCCGCTGACCAAATTCAACGCGGGCGATCCCGGGCTGCCCAAAGAACGCGAAATCGTCCTCGTTTGCCGCACCAGCCGGCGCAGTACGCTTGCTGCAGGCGCCCTGAAGAAACTTGGCTACGAGCGTCTGACCATCCTCAATGGCGGTATGACATCCTGGGAGGCCGCCGATCTGCTTGAAGCGGTCGATACATTCCCCAGAAACGGAGAATCTCCATGACAACAAATGTCCCTTTTCGCAACATTGGTCTAGAACTGGTGCGCGTCACGGAAAACGCCGCATTTGCCGCCAGCCGCTGGATCGGCTCGGGCAACGCTGACGGCGCGCACAGGGCCGCCCATCAGGCAATGTATGATACGTTGAGTGGGGCCGGGGTCAATGGATACATCGCCATCGCCGAAGAGCAGCGCATTGAGGACCAGGCGCTGATCTGCGGCAGCACAATCATGGGCGACGCAACCAGTGATGACGTTGATGTCGATATCGCCGCCGATCCTATCGACGGCACGGCGCTGCTGGTCAAGGGACGGCCCGGCGCGATTTCCGTTCTGGGCATCGCCCCGCGGGGCACCATGTGGACACCGCTGCCGGCCCACTATATGGACAAGATCGTTGTCGATCGCCAGGCGGCGGCCGCCCTGGTGCCGGAGTGTATGGATGCTCCGCCGGCATGGACGCTGGCTCTTATCGCGCGCGTTAAGCTGAAGGAAATACGAGATCTAACCGTGATTGTCCTTGCGCGAGCGCGACATGAGGAACTCATCGATGAAATTCGGGCGACGGGAGCGCGCATCCTGCTTCTGGAAGAGGGGGATGTGGCCGGCGCCTTATTGGCGGCCAGCGTCGGCAGCGGCGTTGATCTCTTGATGGGCGTCGGCGGCGCCTCTCAAGGTGTACTTACTGCGTGTGCAGTCAAGGCATTGGGCGGCGCCATGCTGGCGCGGATCTCGCCGCAGACAGAGCAGGAGAGTGACGAAGTGTTGGCCGCCGGATTGGATACCAGCAAGATTTATACGGCCGACGATCTGGTGCGCAGCGATCAGATTTTCTTTTCGGCGACAGGTATCACGGACAGCGCCATATTATCCGGCGTGCAGTCGCGAGGCGGTTATCTGGATCTGCATTCGCTGTTGGTACGCTCGGAAACGGGCACACGCCGCTTCATTCACGCCGAACGCTCGCTCACCTTTGACATCCTGCCGTAAGACCCAGACAGCAACGGCGCGTGCCTGGAGGGCCGCTACGCTTTCTTCGGGGAGCGGATACCGTAGGCAGCCAGGGTCTGCGGATGGAACAACCAGAGCAGGCCCAGGATTGGTTGTATTAACGGGAAGAAGGCGTAGTCAATACCGTAGTAGCGCCAGACGGTACGGCCGATCAGATCAGGATAGAAGATACTCAAAGTGCCTACGACGATGACCAGGATCATCTCCAGACTTAGGGCAATGACGGAAACGCGCCATGCCCACTTTTCGTGAATGGCAAAACCCACGGTCGCTATCAAATAAAGGAAGGCGGCGACGGCCGTCAGTAACGGCGCCAGATAGTTGGTCACGCCTTCCTTGAAGAAAAGCTGGTAGAGCGCGCGGAATCCAGTGGAGATGGCCAATACGGGGTAGGAGATGGCCAGGATCACGCCTGCCGCGCGGATGAAGCCGGAGAGCCGGGGCTCGTCCGCAGATGCCTCGTTTTCGTCGGGCTGTAGTGCCTTGTCGTCGGGTTCAGTCATGACCGCCAAGTTTAACATAGAATGGGGGCAGGGTGGCAATGCAGGAGGGCAGAATATAATGCCGGTCACACCAGCGATGAATTCATGTCTACCATAGGGAACCCCTGCCAATGCCTGTTGTGATTGTGGTGAAGCGGTCGGCGCAGGCAGGCTAACAAGTTGGCGAGCAGGCGCGCCGACCTCTCCTGGCTAAGCATTGCTTAAGTTTGACCTAGGCGGCTGTGGCGGCATGCTAGAATCTTGGACAGACAGTATGGACAAGTGGCGGAGCAGAGTGAATGACCCACGATTTTGAGCCAGGTCTCCCCGATGAAACGGGGGATGCCGCAAGTGAACATAATTCTCAGGAACCCGGCACTTCGCCTGGCGGCGATATTGAAGAAACAGCAGACGGTCGTTCCGCTGATCCGCTTTTCGCGGCTGATTCAGCTGAGGGAGCGAGCAGCGACGATGAAATCGAGATCACCTTCTATGCCACGATAGACACGCCGCAGGGTGAGCAGATTGTGGCGCAAGGTGTGGCAGCAGATGCGCCGCCTGCGGACGAGATCAGAATACTGCTGCCGGCCTGGACCAGCACGACGATCGACAACCGCTCAGCGGCGATGCCTCCCCCTCCCGTCACAACTGAAAAGCCGGGCGGGCGTTCGTTCTGGCGCGGGTGCCTTATCACCGGCGTTGCCGCGGTGATTGTTTTGAGTCTGCTCGGCTCATCTTTCTTCAGTCTTTTCTGGTTCTGGAACCTGCGTAGTGAGCGGGCAGAGGTTGGGGCGGGTTCGATCGATGAAAGGTCCGGCCAACGCTCCGCGGAACAGGGCTCGACGGCGTACAATGAATATGGTGGGCTCCGGCAGCCGCTGGCGTCTACGCAGCCAGGCGGTCCGATGCCGCCCGTCAATCGTATTGTTTATGTCAATGACGAGCGGCAGATTGAGACGATAAAGCCTGACGGCACGGATCGACGCACCCTGACAGCGGATGCGAAGTCTTACCTGTTCCCGGCCTGGTCGCCAGACGGCCGTTCAGTCGCCGCGATAGGCAGCGAGATCGATGGGTCAGGCATCTACGTGATACCCGATGTGAATGGGGGCGCTGCGGCGGAAGCACTTCATTACAGTGACAGAACCTCCCCATTCTATCTTTACTGGTCGCCGAACGGTGGTCAGATCACTTATCTGGCCAACGATCGCAGCGGCCTCAGCCTGAACGTGATTGACAGTGATGGCGAGAGTCCCAGCCGGGTTGTCGCTCTGGGCAGCCCAGTTTATTGGAATTGGACGGCCGACAGCCGGCGGATGCTGGTGCATACGGGGAGCAGTTCGGATGATTCGCAGCTGGTCATGATCGATGATTTTGGCCGTCCGCAGGCGCCGATGGTTGCCGCCCCTGGCCCTTTTCAGGCGCCGGGCATTTCATCCAGCGGACGTTATTGGGCGTATTCACAATTCCAGTCTGGCGGCACAACCTGGTTGGTGCTGGATGACCGCCTGAATAGTTCGGAAAACAGCCAGCGCCATGCAGGGGCCGTGGCCTTTAACTGGAGCCCCCAGCGTGATGAAGTGGCTTTTATCAGCGGCACCGCCGCTGACCAAGACGCTTCCTGGGGCCCTCTGCGGCTGATGGATGCTGAGACAGGTGATGTACGCCTGCTCTCCTCGGACACGGTCATCGCCTTCTTCTGGGCCCCCGACGGCAAGAAGATCGCTACGATTAGTGTGCCGCCGTCAAGCAACCTGGGCGAACAGATTGAGGTTCGCAGCGGTGGAGGGCGCCAGTTGATCAGTTATGCAGCCGATGGCGCGGCGCAGCGCCCCGCCCAATTCGCGCCGCATCCCTTCTTCGTCAACATCATCGATGTGGAAAGCGGAGAAAGCAGGCAGTTGATCGAGACAGGCCTGTCGCCCATCTTCCTGACCCAATTCCTGCCCTATTTCGACCAATACGCCTTCAGCCACCAACTGTGGTCGCCGGACAGCAGTTCACTGGTGCTGCCGCTGGTCAATGAGCGCCGGAGACAGATCACGCTGCTCAATGTGGATAGCGGACGGACAACAACGCTTGCCGAGGGCAATCTGGCCTTTTGGAGCAGACAGTAGCTAGCAGTCAATAGAAAACAGTCAACGAATGAGGGCTGCAGCTCGGTGAGTACTCAGTTTTTCGTTTCTTGTTTTGTCGCTTGTTTTATGTCAACCCATTAGCCGATGCTTGAGGATACGCAATTGGCCGCGCGTTTGAATGCCGGCCAGTACCAGGCCGGTCAACGGACGCGGATACTTGTCGCTGTAGAACTTCTCGTAGAACACCTGCATCGCCCTCACTGATTCACGGGCTACCTTGACCCTCGTCTCCTTGGGCGGCCTGGCGATATCGGCCGATTCCTTGCGCAGGCCGGAACTAGCGCCTTTGTAGTGCAGAACCTCCACGTGCGGATAGTAGATAATCTCGTAGCCCGCTTCATGGATGCGGTAGCAGATGTCGATATCTTCCCCATAGAAGAAATAGGTTTCATCCCAGCCGGCCAGTTGATCATAGACGGCGCGGGGCATCATCATGAAAGAGCCGGCGATGACGGGAACAGCATGGGTCTGCTCGAAATCAGCGTAGGATTGGAAATAACCGTTGAAGCGCGGGCTGTTGGGGAAGAGGCGGCTGATGCCGCTGAAGTAGCATAGGGCATTGTAAGGGGTGGGGAAGCCGCGGTGGTTGTCGGGGTCTCTCTCGCCGTTGGGGTAGACAAGCCGTACGGTAACTGCTCCGACGTTGGCATGCGCAGTCAGGTAAGCAAGCGGTTGGATGAGCGCTTCTTCATCGGAGAGCACCGTGTCTGAGTTGAGAAAGAGCAGCGTACGGCCGTTCGCCTCGGCGGCACCCAAATTGTTGGCTGCCGAGAAACCACGATTTTCTTCGCTGGCCAACAGGCGCACACGCGGGTATTTCTGGCGCACCATGTCCTGACTGCCGTCGCTGGAGGCATTGTCAACGACAATAATCTCCAGACCTTTTTCAGGGGGTACGGCAGCTATCAGCGAGGCGAGACAGTCGTCCAGCAGTTGGCGTGTATTGTAGTTTACGATAATGACCGATAGGTCCAACATACGGTCCAATTTTAACAGTAAACCAGCTTTTGGGCGTCTTGGTTTCTCGGGGCCACAGCCGGTTTGCCGGCGACGCCGTGCTTTTGGTTGGCGGCAGCGCTGAATGCGCAGAGAATCCAGCTGCCCTCACGTCTGGCCAGCCTTAACGTTGGTTTCAAGGCACTCCCCGGCTGCCGCTTGTGTGGTATACTATTTGGTGCTGGACTTGGCTCAGACAGCCGCAGCGAACCAGATTCAAGAGCATCGGATGTCAATCAGGTGGTCACGCCATAGATGGCGGTGACCGCTTTTCATGTGTGGTAATTATGTCTTCAAATGGAAACCTGGCAGAGAACGTCGCCACGCGGCGCACATTTGCCATCATCTCACACCCGGACGCCGGGAAAACAACTTTAACTGAGAAGCTGCTGCTTTACGGTAATGCGATTCATCTCGCCGGCTCGGTGCGCGCGCGGCGCGACCAGCGCAGCGCCACATCGGATTGGATGGAAATGGAGCAGGAACGCGGGATTTCGATCACCTCGACAGTGCTGCAGTTCCCTTATGACGGGCATGTGGTTAACTTACTTGACACGCCCGGTCATCAGGATTTTTCCGAAGACACATACCGTACGCTGACCGCTGTGGACAGCGCCGTGATGATCCTCGACGCCGCCAAGGGCGTGGAGGCGCAAACGAGAAAACTATTTGAGGTGTGCCGCCAGCGCGGCATTCCTTTGTTCAGCATGATCAATAAGATGGACCGGCCGGCCCTGGACCCGTTGGAACTGCTCGACGAATTGGAGAATATTCTGGACATGCAGCCGGTGCCAATCAATTGGCCGATCGGCGACGGCAAGAATTTTATGGGTGTCTATGACCGGCGAACCCGAGAAGTTCACCTTTACGATCGCACCGTACGCAACCAGACGATTTCTCCGGAAACGATCACGACCCTGGATGATCCACGTATCGCCTCTACGTTGGGAGATGGCGAGTACGAAGAGCTGCTGACCAATATCGCCCTGCTGGATGAACTGGATCTGGAATTCGACCGGGAAGCATTCCTAAACGCCGAACAGACGCCGGTATATTTCGCCAGTGCTCTGACGAATTTCGGCGTGCAGTTGTTTCTGGATGACTTCGTGCGATTCGCACCGCAGCCGGAACCCTACGCCAGTGATGACGGTCCTGTTGATCCGCTGGATGATGATTTCTCTGGCTTTGTGTTCAAGATCCAGGCCAATATGAACCCACGGCACCGGGACAGCGTCGCCTTTGTACGCATTTGCAGCGGCCGTTTTGAACGCAACATGCCGGTGAACCATATGCGCACCGGCAAATCGATTCGCCTGCCGCGCCCCTACAAGTTCTTCGCTGAAGAACGGGAGGTCGTTGAAGATGCCTATCCCGGGGATATCATCGGGCTGCCGAACAAACGAGACTTCCAGATAGGAGATACGATCAGCGCGGGACGGCCGTTTAATTTCCAGGCCATTCCCCGCTTCCCGCCGGAACATTTCGCGCGGCTGATCAACCTGGATATCAGCAAGCAGAAGCAGTTCTTGAAAGGGTTGAAACAGCTGGAGACAGAAGGGGCGATGCAGATTTTGTATGAAACGGAGGCGCAGCGCCGCGATCCGATCGTGGCCGTCGTCGGCGTCTTGCAGTTTGAAGTGATGCAGGCACGGCTGGAAAGCGAATACAACGTAGAGACGCGCCTGAACAGCTTGGCACACAACCTTTGCAGGATTGTCGAGGGACCGCAAGAAATGATCGACGCGCTTCCCTGGCAGTACAGTATGATCCGCACAACGGATCAATACGGCAACCTGGTGGCTCTGATGAACTCAGAGCACGATCTCAATTACTACACAGGGAAATATCCGCAGTTGACCTTCCGCGAAATCAAGTAAACGGACAGGTTCTCGTTTTTCTGCAGATAAGCCGGCGCTTGACCTGACCGGCCCCACCCCTTTTTCAAAGGTGAAGCCAACCGCAGTCTAGATGGGATAAATGCGTACCTTGCGCCGATCGCCTTCGCCCGCGCTCTCAGTACGCACCTGCGGATCTTCGCGCAGCGTCATGTGGATGATCCGCCGTTCGTAGGCGGGCATCGGTTCCAGCGTAACGGGGGTGCCGCGATCGACCGCCTTCCTAGCCATCCGTTCAGCCATACGAGCCAGGGCCTGTTCGCGCTGCTCGCGATAGCCATCGACGTCGATGACAAAGAAAGCACGCTGCCGGATCTGGTGGCCAACCATGAGACGAGCCAAGTGCTGCAAGGAATCCAGGGTCTCACCCCGGGCGCCAATAAGCAGGCCCAGATCGTCGCCCGTGATATTGAGCACCGTTATCTGGCGTCCGGTCAGGTCATCAGGAGGCGTCAGCGCTATCTCGACAGCGGCGGTGACATCCATTTTATCCAGCAGCGTTTCAAGCACCTGCTTGGCGACCTCTGCCTCGTCACCAGTCTCAACGGCGGCAGCGACTGATTCTACAACAGCCTCAGTTTCTTCGGCCTCAATCTGTTCCTGCGCTTCCTCTTCGACGGACGGCGGCGCGACATAGCTACTTTCAACAGGTTCCGGGAGCGGCTGCGGACTTTCGTCCAGCGGTGTGCTGCGCACGTGCAGGCGCACAATCGCTTCTCGCCCGCCTATGCCAAGCAAGCCACGACGCCCCTCGTCTACAATTTCAACATCCACCCACTTTTCTGCAAGCCCCAGCTTGCGCAGACCGGCGTCTACCGCCTCTTCTACCGTTGGAGCTTGTTCTTCAATTACTTGCTGCTTTTGAGCCATAATCTTTGTTATCCAGAGCTATTTGCGCTTTTTCGATTGGCGCTTACGTTTTGAAGAAGATTTCTTACTAGAAGGGGCCGGTTGCTTGCTGGCGGCTGGCTGCGAATTACTCGCTGCCGGCTGCACTACTGCTGCATCAGCGCTGCTGGGTTCCGGATCGACCAGAACGACATCCTTGGCTTTCCCCTTCTTTTGAGCAGCTGCCTCCGCTTTCTCTTTGGCGGTGATATAACGCATGTAGTAACCCTGGGCGATACCGATGAGGTTGGAAAACACAAAGTAGATAGAAAGGCCCGAGGGAAATGAAAGCGAGAAGAAACCGAACATCAGCGGCATTGTCGTCTGCATGGACTTCGACATCGCCTGCGCTGGATCGTTATCCTTCTTGTCCTTACTCGGCGCTGTCTGCGGCGTCAGGAGCTTCTGCTGCAGCCACATGGTGCCAAACACCAGAATGGGCAGAATATAGAAAGGATCCGGTTGGCCAAGATTCAGCCAAAGGAAGAAGTTGCTGACAGGCAGCAGCGGCGTCAGATCAATGAAGGGATAGGTACGCTGGGTCAACTCAAACATCGCCTGAGGGGTCGAGCCGAGGGTGACGATGATAGCGCGATACAGACCAAACAAGATGGGCATCTGGATCAGGAGAGGAAGACACCCCATAAGACTTTCCGTGGGGTTGTATCCAATCGCCTTAAACTCTTCCTGCATCCGCTGCGGGTTGTCCTTGTACTTCTTCTGTATTGCCTGGATCTGCGGCTGCATCTCCTGCGTCTTTTGCATGGATCGCTGCTGGCGCAGGTTCAGGGGCAGGGTGACGAGACGCACCAGGATGGTAAATACGGCGATGGCCAACACATAATTGTTGAACAACAGGTCGTATAGAACTAGCAAGGCGTTGATCATCGGATCAACAATAAAGGTATCAAACATAAGTTTCTTCTCGTGTTATACCGGCAACGATGCGCAAACTATTGTCGCACATTCTGCCAATTCAACGAACGATTATGCCTATTCTTCCGCCAGTGGGGAAACAGTCCACAAAGGCGCGCCACTTACGAGATCATAAGCGCTCAAGATAGTTGATTCGCTCTGCAAGGCGACAACAACGGCGTCGTCAACAGACACAGGGGCCGTGAATAATGGCGCGGGCGTGATTTGTCGCCACAGCTGCTCACCATTGCTGGTATTGAATGCGGTTAGGGCTCCGGCCGGCACATCACTGGACTCCCCTTCCGAGGCGACATAGACGATGTTGTCCACAACCAGCGGGTTCGTCTGCACGGCGCCGGGCGCCGTGGCCTGCCATCTGGCGTCTCCGGTTTGAGCATCTACGGCGTATACGTTGCCGTCAATATCAGCGTAGTAGACGGCGCCTCCCGCATAGGCAGGCGCACCCCAGACCCAATTCTTGGCGGGCGCAGACCAGATGATACTACCGCTGTCGGTGTCCACAGCATGAACCTGGCTGCCAAATTCGGAGACATAGATCAGGTTGTCGTTGAGCACGGGTTGGGAAGCGATGGCCCCTTCGAACTCCGTCTTCCAGAGCTCAGTACCTGTCTGGGCGTCAAGCGCATGCAAGGAGCGGTCGAGGGAGGCGACGTAGAGCTTGCCGCCGCGATAGGCGGCCTGACCCCAAATGCTGTGGCCGGCTTCGAATTCCCAGATTTTTTCGCCAGTAAGCGCATCGAGCGCCAGCATCAAGTTGTCGGCCGTCCCAACGTAGACCACATCGCCCACCTGCAGGGGCGGCGCGACGATCTTGTCGAAGGCAACTGCCTCACTCGTCCACAGCGCCGGGGAACCGGCACCGGTGTTAACATCTTCGCGGGCGTAGACACTGACGGTAACCTTGGGACTCAAGATGCCGCCGGCCGCGCCATAGTCGCCGAAGATGACGCGTCCATCCTGAACAGATGGGGCGGAATAGAATTGAAGGCCGTTGTTGACCTCGTCATCCGGACCGGGATACCGCCAGGTCAGATCCTGGGTTGCCGCATCATAGGCGCTCACCCCGGGCCCGTTCGCTAAAAATAGTTTTTCGCCGTCAGTTGAGAGACCAGGCCAGTTGGTGCTGGCTACGCGGCTGCCGCAGGCGGTGAGCAGCAGACCGGTCAAAATAAGGAGTAGAAAAATCGGCCGGATGAACGGCCGTCGCAATGTGATCAAAGGGTTGCCTCCATCAGGGAACCGGATCGTAGCCACCAGGGTTCATTGGGTGGCAGCGGGCTACGCGTTTTATCGCCAGCCAGCCACCCTTAACGAAGCCATGTTTCTGCACCGCTTCATACCCGTAGTGAGAGCACGATGGTGTAAAACGACAACTTGGCGGCATCACCTTGGAAAATGTGAGTTGGTAAACACGAATAGAGCCCATCGCTAGATGTTTAGGAATATCGACAATAAACTGGAAAACAGATCGCATGATAGTCCCCTTTCCGGCCAAGATCAGCCCGGCGCCGGCTCAACGACAAGACGAGCCCGACGCAGCAGACTCGCTACGGCCATCTCTACATCTGCGAAATTCGCTTTGGGCGTCGCTTCACGAACGATAAACAAACAGTCCCACCCTGATTCAACATGGTCGAGATGCGGCCTGACGGCCTCACGCAAGAGACGTTTGCCACGATTGCGTTCAACGGCCGATCCGACGCGCCGGCTGGCCGTAAACGCAAAACGCGCAGGTGGAACAGCGGCAGGATCAGGTCCCGCGGAGATCATAGGCCCCGATTCGGCTTGAACCACCAACAAGATGGCCAGCGGATGTCGCCAGGCTTTGCCAAGACGCCTGACACGCATGACGTCTGAACGACGCCGCAAGCGATACCGTTGCGGTAGCATAGGCAGTCATTACGGCGACCGCCTATTTGCCTCCCCCATAACGTTTGACTGAGCGATAACCGGTGGCCGACGTGCCATTCCAGTTCACGCGCTTCACGTGATTATTCATCTTCGTAGCCAGCTCGCGACGGCCTTTCGCGCGGCGGTTCTTCAATACTTTGCGACCACCTTTTGACTTCATCCGCTTGCGGAAGCCATGCACACGTAGACGTCGTCGGATTTTCGGCTGATAAGTTCGCTTTGGCATTAGTAACTCTCCTAAAAAAACCAGGGCATACCGCCCTGGGGGATCTTTCTATTCAGTCCCGCCTCTGCTCAAACAAAGGTCAGGATGTCTGCCGCTGTCCATCTAGCCCATAAGATATGCAGCGCCACTCAACGCTACAAGAGCGACATAGGAGTATACCCTACGGCTAGAGAGGTGGTCAAATGGCGGGCGCTCACACGGGAGCTTCGCCTTAATCGCTCATATTTGTCTAAACGAAACGCGGCAGGCCGCCTTTTTCGCTAGCCCGTCCGCTCAATTTGCGCGCCCAGCGACTGCAGCTTGGACTCAATACTCTCGTAGCCACGATCTATCTGCTGGACGTTATGTATAGTCGACGCCCCTTCCGCGCAGAGCGCGGCCAGCACCATGGCCATGCCGGCACGAATGTCCGGGCTGGGCACACCCTGGGCACTGGCATAGAGCTTGCTTTTCCCCTGCACCAATACACGGTGCGGATCGCAGAGCACGATACGCGCACCCATGAAAACGAGATTATCAACAAAGAAAAAACGGCTCTCGTACATCCAGTCGTGCAGCAGGATGGAGCCCGACGATTGGGTGGCCATGACGACGGCGATACTCATCAAATCGGGCGGAAATCCTGGCCAGGGCATCGGCTTGATCTGCGGCACGCGACCGCCCACGGCGGAATCGATACACATCGGCTGCCCGGCAGGGATGACGATGTCATTACCGTCATCCAACCAGTGGACGCCGAGCTTCTCGTAGACAATACGCACCATGCCCAGGTTCTGCGGATCGGCATCTTTGATGCGCACTTCGCCACCAGTAACGGCCGTAGCGCCAATGAAACTGCCGACCTCCATAAAATCTGCGCCGATACGGTATTCTCCGCCGCTCAGCCGATCGACGCCGTTGATCTGCAAACGATTCGTGCCGATCCCTTCGATTTGCGCCCCCAGCCCGTTCAGAAAACAGCACAGGTCGCGGACATGCGGCTCAGAGGCGGCATTGTCGATAATCGTTTCGCCCTTGGCCAGCACGGCGGCCATGATCGCGTTCTCTGTGGCGGTGACAC
The DNA here is from genome assembly GCA_963767495.1 of uncultured Chloroflexia bacterium. Lineage (GTDB taxonomy): Bacteria > Chloroflexota > Anaerolineae > Promineifilales > Promineifilaceae > JAACFF01. The sequence goes on along the minus strand of CAVYDY010000001.1, from coordinate 2,259,627 downwards.
TGGCCTCGGCGAGCAGCAGATAGCCGGCTCCTTGAAGCTCGGGTGCGACCATCTCGAATGCGCCGATCCGGCTGGTGTCCACGACAACGCCCAATGATTGCAGCGCCTGCAGATGGGTGTCCAGGGGACGGCCGCCGATGACGTCGCCGCCGGGCAGAGGCAGCGTAATTCGCCCCATACGGGCCAGCATCGGCCCAGCGAATACCACGGAAGCGCGCGTTCGCCCGGCCAGAACCGGGTCTAGGGCGGTCTTGGCTACGTGCTGCGCATGGATGCGAAAACTGCCCGGGCTGAGTTCCGTTATCTCCACCCCCAGATCTTGCAGGACGAGAATCGTACTGCGTACATCCTGGATATTGGGGATATTGTGTAAGATGACAGGTTCATCGGTGAGCAGACAGGCTGGCAAAAGCTTCAGAGCGGCGTTCTTATTGCCGCTGGCGGTGATGGTGCCGTTGAGAGGCACGCCGCCGGTGATCACAAATTGGTCCATGGGAAACTCCTTGCTCTCGATTTTAACCATCCGTCAATCGGGGGGCAAACTTCAGCGCACATGTCGTCTGGCTGCCTCCGGCAACAATGAACAGTCGCTGCGCATTGGGAAGCGAAGCCTGCGGCAAATAGAACGGGGAACGAGTTGACAATTCACGATCCGGGGAGAATAATTTTCTATGGCTTCTACGCTGGTCAACGGCCGTCAATTCTACTATACGCAGCCAGGGAGAGCGCCGGGCGGGCGCGGCTTGATGCTCATACACGGCGCCGGCGGCAGCCATCTTGATTGGCCGCGTGAGATTCAACGACTGCCGGGTTTGAACGTCTACAATATCGACCTGCCCGGTCACGGCCGTTCCGAGGGGGGCGGCTACCGCGACATCGCCGCCTATGCGCGTGACGTTGACGCGTTCGCACGCACCCTGGATCTGGATGACATCTGCGTCGCCGGCCATTCGATGGGCGGCGCGATTGCCCAACAGCTGGCTCTGCTGCGGCCCCGGTGGCTCTCTTCCGTCATCCTGATCGGCACCGGCGCCCACCTGCCCGTTTCCCCGCAGATTCTTGAAGCGCTGCAAACCGGGTCTCAAGACGCCGTGGAGAAAATCATGTCCTTCGCCTGGCGCGGCGCATCTGATGCGGCGATGATCGAACAGGCCAGGGGCGCGATGTCAGCAGCCGGCAGCGAAACGCTCTACCACAGTTTCATGGCCTGTAATCAATTTGACGTGCGGGCCTCATTGGCCGAGATGGCGCTGCCGGTGCTGGTGATCAGCGGTGGTGAGGATCGGATGACACCGGCCTCCTACGGCCGTGACCTGGCAGCGGGAATTCCCGGCGCGCAGCTGCTGATCCTTGAAGGGGCGGGACACTATGTGACACTCGAACAGCCACAAGCGGTGGCGGCAGCGATGAGCGCATTTGTGGGCAGCGGCTCAACCGGCCAGGATAAGACGTAGCTGCGGCTCGATGGCCTGCAGCGCCTTTCCACGGTGGCTCAGGCTGTGTTTAACCGCAGGGCTGAGCTGGGCCATCGTGCAGTCCTTCTGCGGAAGATAGAAAACTGGATCGTAGCCAAATCCGCCTTCCCCTGCCGGCTGCAGGGCGATGACGCCTTTTACGGCGCCAGCGGCGGTGGCCAGGATACGGCCGTCGGCGCCGGCAAGGGCAATGACGCAAACAAAGCGGGCGCCGCGATCTTGCAGAGGCAGATCGCCCAGGTTAGCAAGGAGAAATTCAAAGCGCTCCTGGCTGGTCAGGCCGGGGCCGCCATAGCGTGCCGTCGTGACGCCGGGCGCGCCGTCCAGCGCCTCTACCTCCAGCCCGGAATCATCGGCGAGGGTCAGCAGACCGGTGGCCTGGGCGTAGGCGCTTGCTTTGAGCTGCGCATTGGCCAGGAAGGTTGTCCCCGTTTCCTCTACCTCGGCAGCGATGCCCACATCATCCAGCGTGCGCCATTGGATTTGAAGATCAGACAGCATTTCCGCATACTCCCTGACCTTTCCCCGATTATGAGTTGCCACCAGCAGTGTCTCATTCATTTCCTGCCCTTCTCCTGTTCTCCACCGCCAGAGGATGCTTCAACCGATGATGTGACGACGATAAGATGATATTGGAATCGCCATCACAAGCAAGCCATCCAAATGCCTTTATGCTATATTCCTATATGCTATACTGAAAGCAATATCTTATACAAGGAGGGTGGATACAGCATGAGTAAATCACGTCCATCCCGTCTGCGCTTCAACTTTGGTTTCCTCCTGGAAGCGCCGAATGGCACCTCTCGTGAATTCGAACTAGATTATCCATCAATCCGCATCGCCGATGATATGGTGCTGGAACCGCTCAGCGGATCTTTCACCGCCACGCGCATCTCGGAAGGCATCTATATAAGCGGCCAATTGGAGAGTCGCCTCGCCTTGACCTGCGTACGCTGCCTGGAAGAGGCTGTCGTTCCTCTGCTTATTCGTATGGAGGAGTTATTCTATTACCCGCCCAACGCCGCGCTGCCGGACTCTTACGTCGTTGGCGAGAATGGGTATATCGATCTTTCCCCGCTGGCAAGAGAATTGGCGGTACTAGATACGCCTCTGCAGCCGCTTTGCCGGCCTGACTGCCAGGGATTGTGCATCACCTGTGGGCACAATCTCAATGAGGGCGATTGTGGCTGCGAACAGGACGAGATCGATCCGCGCATGGCAGAACTGCGGCGATTGTTGGAGTAGGCAGAGGCAGTTAGCCTCTTCAGGCACAGTGGTCTGGTTCAATCCGTTACCAGGGCCATTTGACGGACAAACGGGTAGCCGCAGATGCGGCAGCGGAAAGCAGTATGTTTTACGATCGGGCAAAAATCTATATCAGCAGCGGCAGTGGCGGAGACGGCATGATCAGTTTCCGCCGAGAGAAGCATGTCCCATTGGGCGGCCCGGATGGCGGTGACGGCGGCAAAGGGGGCGACGTCACCATTGCTACCAAAGCCAGCTTGAACAGCCTGGTGCAGTATCATCGTAACAACCATTACCGGGCCGGCGATGCGGGGCATGGCAATACCAAACGCAGGACGGGAGCCAATGGTGAATCGTTGGTGCTCTATGTGCCTGTAGGGACTGTCATTCGCGACGCCGAAACGGACGAGGTATTAGCTGATCTTTCAAGACCGGATCAAGAGGCGCTCATTCTGACCGGCGGTCGCGGCGGTCGCGGCAATATTCGCTTCGCGTCCAGCGTCAATCGGGCGCCGCGAACGGCCGAACGCGGCGAACCGGGCAGCGAACTCTGGCTGACCATGGAATTGAAACTCGTCGCCGACGTGGGGATTGTCGGCGTGCCCAACGCGGGAAAATCCACCCTGCTGTCCGCTACCAGCGGCGCGCGGCCCAAAATCGCTGATTACCCCTTTACAACCTTGCAGCCCACGCTCGGCGTGGTCACGCTCGATGACTATGAAACGATGGTCATGACGGATATTCCCGGCCTCATCGAGGGCGCGTCCGAGGGCATCGGCCTGGGCCATGATTTCTTACGCCATGTGGAACGAACCCGCGTGTTAATACATTTGCTTGATGGGGCAGCCAGCGATCCGCTGGTCGATTGGGCAATGATCAGCCAGGAATTGGCGCTTTACGATACAGCCTTGGAAGAGAAACCACAGCTGGTTGTTCTCAACAAGATCGACTTACCTGACGGCATCGCCTGGGAACCGTTGATCGCGGAGCGGATGGTGCAGGAGGGTGTTCCCTACTGCGCGATATCAGCCGTGACGGGAGAAGGCGTGCGCGAGATGCTCTATCGCGTAAAAGCGATGCTTGACGAAGCCCCGGCGGTCGTTTCCACAGCGATTGAGGAGACTGTAATCCGGCCTTCCGAGGAGGATGGTTTCAGCATCGTACAGGAGGATGATGGCTGGCGCGTCAGCGGGCGCAGGATCGAGCGCGTGGCCGCGATGACCTATTTCGAGTTCGATGAAACGGTTATTCGATTCCAGAAAATATTGAGAGGTATGGGCATCACCGCGGCCATGGAAGAAGCCGGCGTTGAGGTAGGCGACACCGTTTTCATCGGGGATCAGGAGCTGGAATGGGGTGAGTAGCCCCGCCGCTGTCTATTAAACTTCGCTGAGAAAGCCACCCGCCCGGGGTGGTTACCACTGCTCTTTTTTTCGCGTTATCTTAGAATCAGTGGCGATCATGCGACTGGTACCTGCTGCCGCAGGAACGGCTGGTTTCCTGATCTGGTTCAACTGAGACCCTATGACGTATCAGAATACGATTCCGTTAGCTGACGTACTTAGAGACCATATCCGCGAGGATCAGATCGCCCGCCTGACTGTCAGCAGCAACAGCATGGCGCCATTGTTGAAGAGCGGCGACATCATTGGCCTGCAGCAGGCAGATCCATCTGACATTCAATGCGGACAGATCATTACCTTTTGTGATCCACAAGATCCACAAACACTCTTGACGCATCGCGTCGCTGCCAGCTGGCAGGATGAGCAGGGTGAACAGTTCATCCTCACGCGCGGCGACCATCGGCTGCTTTTTGACCGGGCTTTCAGGTTTGAGCAAGTTGTCGGCCACGTCATATGGCGCATCAGAGACGGCCGTCGGCTGCGTATCGACCAGGGCATGGGCGCGTGGCTGAGCAGGCAGTTGGGAAGAATCGCCGAAAGAGAGCGCCGGCAAATAACAGGCATTGATCTGGCGCGCATCTACAACAACCACAAGGCGCTGACAACCGCCAACAACCAGACCAGAGTCATTCGCAAAGGAAAACAGGCGGGCATTGTGCGCGCTGTCAGCCGCCGTTCAGGCCAACTTCTGGCAGCAGTCGTTCTATTATTCAGCAAACAAGAAGCGATCGGCGTCGAGGCGCCCGAATAGATGAATCAACTTATCAACCGGTCCCGTTTCACACCTGGCGTGGGGAGAGCAGCCTGATGCGTTTGAACCGCAGTATGGTCCTGTTCGTACTGGCCTGTCTCACTATCTGCTTCCTTGGCGCGGCTTACACGTTGTGGTTCAACCCGGCAGGACTACCTCTGGCGGACGCCGGAGAGCTGCCGACAACAGAGCCGGGAACGGCGCCCAGCGTGGCCGGCGGCAGCAGTGGCGTTAAGCTTACCGTGGCCAAGACGGGTATCGCCGCCTTGACCGCCGCCCAACTGCGCTCCGCCGAGCTAGAATTCCCTGAACTCTCCAGCGATGAATTGATCCTGACCCGAAATGGCGAAGCGGTGCCTTTTACGGTTCGTGAGGAAGGCGACGAGCCAACGCTCTACTTCTATGCGGAAGCTGAAGAAGACCCACATAGGCCGCTGGCAGTCTATGAACTGCGGCCTGGCGCCGGTATCAGCATGAATGAGCAAAACGCGCAGCCGTTCAATGAAGGGAAATCGGCTGGCGAACATCTGCTGGATTGGGAAGAGAATCGCTTCTTTGTCGAGGATGGCACGCCGGGCGACGCCTGGATGGGACCGCTGCTGTTGGCCCCCGAGCGCTGGACGCTTCATCTGGACACGATCCGGCCTGATGGCGGAGCGGCAGTTCTGGCGGTTCATCTTTTTACCAACATCGAGACAGAAGGTGATCAGCAGCATCACGTTGACGTGCTGGTCAACGATAGAAGCGTCGCCGAGCATTTCTGGCAGGGGTCAGGACAGGAGACGATCCGCGTGCCTCTGCAGGAAGGGATCTTGAGCAGCAGCAATGAGAACCGGATTACGATCGTCGTCCATGACGATAGAATGCCATTGGGTGAAGCGATCTACGTAGATTCGCTGGAATTGGCTTATGAGGGACCAGTAGATGTTTCTAGCAAGCCGGTGACGTTCAAGGGCCGGGCCCCCAACTTGCGTATTGATGGCGCCGGTGAGGATCTGCTGGTGTTTGATGTCAGCGAACCCGCGACGCCTGTTGTCCTGACTGATATTCGCAGAGAAGGGGATTCCGCTCACCTGTACGGCGGGGCCAAGGAAGCGACGCTGACTGCGCTCAATCCGGAAACGGCCGTCAAGCCAGGTGTAGAAACCGCGCGCTCCTGGGAGAAACCACTGCGCGATCCTGCATGGGAAGCTGACTACTTGACCATTGTCGCTGATGTACGTGGATTTGATCAGGCGATCGCCCCACTGTTGGCACATCGCCAGGAACAGGGGCTGCGAGTCGCCTCGGTATCGGTCGAACAAATATACGACGAGTTTGGCTATGGCAAACGGGATCCGCAAGCGATTAAGGATTTCATCACCTACGCCTCTGAAAACTGGGCACCACCTGGGCCGCGCTATGTGCTGCTGGTCGGCGACGCGACGTACGATGTAACCGACCGGACTCCTGGCAAGAATCGCAACCGTTTGCCGACCCAATTGGAGTACACCCTTGAGGGCAGCTACGTAGCCAGTGATTCCTGGTTCGTAAAAGATGAAGAAAACAGCATGCGGGCTGCTGTCGGCCGTTTCCCAGCACAAAACGCGCCGCAGCTCCGCGCGATGGTCAAGAAGAGTATCGACTATGAAGAAGGGCTTCTCAGCGGCGACAATGCATGGACCAGCAAGGCGCTGCTCGTGGCCGATGATGAGACCATGTACGATGCGGAAATCGCCGCACTGGCCAGCTATCTCGATGCGAATGACTATGCCGTCTACCGCCTGCATATCAGCCAGGACGACTTTACGCATGACAAAATTATCAGCGCCATCAATGAAGGTGTGGGGCTGGTCACGTACATGGGCTATGGCAGCGCCGGCACGTGGGGGGATGAAGCTGTCCTGCAGAACAGCGACGTGCAGGCGCTGAATAACCTCGCCCAACTTCCGATTCTAAACACCTTCACCAGCCGCAGCGCTGCTTTCGCCGAGCCACGGAATGATTCATTGGCCGAGAGTTTTCTGCGCGCTAACAATGGCGGTATCATTGCCTCCGTGGCGCTGTCGGGACATCTCGCCGAGGAATTTCAACCGCGGCTGACAGCGTTATTCTTTGAGCAGTTCCTTGCCGAAGAGCAGGGGAGGCTTGGGGATAGTTTGTTGAGTATGCATAACGCGGCGAGCGAAGAGCCGCTGCTGCAAGAAGCAATGGCGCCGGTTAACCTGCTCGGTGATCCTGCGCTGCTTATTGATAGACCTGACGGCAGTTGAACCTGCCGCTAAAAAGGAACAGTTGATGAATACGCCAATCGCCCTACAGCTCTATTCGGTTCGCGAAGCACTTGAACAAGATTTTGCCGGCACCCTGGAACAGATCAGGGCGATGGGTTATACGGCTGTCGAAACGGGCGAGTTCGCCGGTGACGTGCAGCGACAGATGGCGCTGTTCAACGATCTAGGATTGCAGGTCACAGCCGCGCACGTAAAACCACCCATCGGCGAAAACAAGGAACAGTCCCTCGACTTCGTTGAAGCGCTGGGGATAGAACGATTGGTCGTTCCCTGGCTCGATCCGGCGTTGTACTACCAGAGCGAGGACGACGTGCTGCGCGCGGCCGATTTATTAAATGAAGCGGCGGCCAACACGCGCGAACGGGGGCTGCTTCCTCATTATCACAATCATGATTTTGAATTCGTGCGCATCAATGGACGCCTAGCCTTTGACATCCTGCGCGAAAATCTAGACCCGTCGATTCTCTTCGAAATTGATACGTACTGGGTAGAAACGGCGGGCAGCGACGCAGCGGAACTGCTTCGCCAGCTTGGCGGACAGGCGCCGCTGCTGCACATCAAAGATGGCCCGCTGCAGCGCGACCTGCCAATGGTGGCCGTCGGCGACGGCAAGATGGATTTCGGGAAAGTGATCCCGGCAGGCGAGCCACACACGGCATGGCTGATCGTCGAATTGGATCGCTGTGCAGGAGACATGATGCAGGCGGTCGCGCGCAGCTACACCTATCTTTGTGAGTTCGAATCAGGGGATGCGTAAGCGGCGGCGCCGCCGCTAGTCAATGGGGTGGGGAAGCGTTTGAGCCGCGTTTCGCCGCCATCCGTATCTTGGCCTCGGCGATCCAGGCGGCTGAATCATCCCAGGTGGCGAGGCCGGCAAAGTGCGCCACACGCGCCGGGGTCTGCTTGGCCAGGTCGCCAATCGTGTGAATGCCCGAATCGTGCAGTCTCTCAGCATAAAGCGGCTCTAGCCCCTCGATCATTCCCACATCCAACTGACTTGGCGCCATGCCCGCCTCCTGTGGCAGTGGATTTGGCTGCCGGCCCAGCCGCGCTTCCAACGCATTATTGGCCACCTTCGTTTCACGAAGGGCCTGCGCCGCAAAGAGCAGATTGCGCCGCAAACGCTCCGTTTGCGTCTGCTGGTCCAGGAGTTTTTGCGTGTGCGCTTGCATGCGCTGCTGCTGAATAGCGGCCTGTTCGACGCGTCCCTGATAACGCAGATTCTCCGCCTGCAGCGAATCAACGCGCTCTTCCATGCGCAGCAGGTTTTGCTGCGCTTCTTGCAGCTGCTGGCCGGCGCTGTCACTGATCTGGTGTTGATCGCGAATGGCTTCGCGCAGCGCCTTGTTGGTTCGCGTGAGCTGATTTCGTTCGCCGGTGAGGATGTCGATGCGTTCCATCATGCGCCCCAGCGTGGCGCGAAGGGCCGTGATCTGGCGTTCATACTTCAGCTGCAGCGCTTTCTTTTCTCTTTCAACGCGGCGGCCGAAATAGACGCCTATTAACAGGAATGCCGGTACAGCGCCCAACAAAAACCCGGCCAACATCATGAATAATGTTTCCAGGTTCATATTTCCAGGCCCAATTGCCCTCTCCTACCGATACAAAATAATGATGTGCACGCGCGGCGGCGACTAGTGGCCGCTCGAACGTTTCTGCGCCGCCTCAATCCAGGAATACGCCATTTGCTCAGAGCGAACGGCCGTTATCTCCATGAGCCCTGAAGGGGTCTCCCCGGCCAAATCGGCAAAAGAAGTGATACCCGCTTCTTCAAGGCGGCCGGCAAACGTGGGGCCGATGCCATCGATTTCCTGCAGATTGTCGGCCCTCGTCTCGCTCGCTTCCGCTGCGGACGCTGGCTCGACAAAGTCTATTTCAGTGGACTCAGGGGATACAATCGTTTCCGCTGCGGCCATGCGCAGCCGGGCCTCCAGGTCACGGACGCGCGCATCTGAAGCAGCCAGACTGTCCAGCACACTCAACGCGCCATCCTCGGCGGACGTACTCTTCTGCCAATACCAGATGATAATGCCGAGCAAGCCGCCGATCAACAAGCCAACAAGAAATTTGGGGAGCTTCATCTACCGTTACCTTCACCTACTGCGACCTGCATCACCGCCAGATCGCGGCCTGGGCGAGCAAACAACAAACATTTTAATGAGTTATGTCATGCCGTGCAACTTGGAGATGTTCGGATGCCTGATCTAAGGAGGTGTGATCTGGGCTGCGCGCTGGTCCTGCGCCGGAAATCGGCCGTCTTACTTCTTGGCCAGGAAGCCAATTCCGGCAACTGTGAAACCGGAAATCATGAGCATCCACCACAGCCAGTCGGGGCCGCCGAACGCGGCAACGATTGCCCCAGAGAGCACCGCCATGCTGCCGAATATGGTCGCACGCAGGATCCCCATAGGATTATCGTTTGACTGCTTCATCTGTTTCTCGGCAAAGCGCATCGCTTCGTTGAGCACGAAGGGGCCGCGATAGAGAAATTCGACGATTTCGGGGAAGACAACCATGCCGTCGCGCACGAGCTTGCGCAGGTCTACCTGGCCGTATAACAATTTCGTCACATGGCTGCGCGCGGCGTCGGCGAGATCGATACCTGGGGCGAGGACATTGCCCACCCCTTCCAGCGTGATCAAGGATTTGACCATGAGGATGATCTCGCCGGGATAGAGCATGTGGTATCTGGCGGCAGTCGTGACTGACTCAAGAATTAGCTGGCCCAGCGAAAACTCGTCAAAATTAGGGGAGCGCAGCCAGCGGCGGTTCAATTCCTCGACGGAGCGGCGAAAACCATCGGGATCGCTCTTGGGTCCGGGAATAGTCATCGAAACAAGGTAGCGGGCCGCATTGGCCGCATCCCCCTGCACCAGGAAATAGAGATAGTAGAGCATGCGCCGCTGCATATCGCTGTCGAAACGGCCGACCATACCCAAGTCGATGAAGCCGACGCTGCCATCGTCAAAAATAATCAGATTCCCGGGATGCAAATCGGCATGGAAAAAGCCATCGCGGAAAATCATCTGGATCGTCGCCCCGATCCCCAGATCAATCGCCTTGTTAATCTGGCGGCCGGTCAAGACATCGAATAGCTCTGCATCCGGCTTGTGCCCGCGGAAGAACTCCATACAGAGCACGTCTTTGTTGCTGTAGGATCGGTAAATCTTGGGGAAACGTACGTCGGGCTGGTCAGCGAAATTAGCCGCAAAGATTTCAGCATTGTCTGCCTCATGGCGCAGATCAACTTCCTGCAGGGTATAACGGCTGAATTCATCAATCAGGCGCTTCGGCTGGTAGCGCGCCGCAAAAATCTGGGCGACATTACCGGCAATACGCATTAGACGCAGATCGTTGGTAATCATCTGGCGCACGTTCGGCTTGAGCAATTTCAGCACAACCTCTTCACCGCTGAGCAGCACGGCCCGGTGCGTCTGGCCCAATGAAGCTGAACCAAGCGGAACCGTATCCAGTTCCAGGAGAAACGACTCAATCGGCAAGAGCAGTTTTTCCTCAAGCCGCGCAACATAGCGGTCGAAGGGAAGCGCCGGCAGACGATCCAGCAGGTTCTTCAGCTCATTGGTTAGCGGCTTGGGCAGTAGGTCTTCGCGTAAACTAAGAATCTGACCCAATTTGATGTAGGTGGGGCCCAGCATTTCCAGGCGCCGGCGGAACTGCACCGGAAATGGCTGCCGGATTAGATTGCGGTCTACAAAAGGCCAGGAGATGCCCACAATTAGCTTCAGCAAGATAACGCGAAGCGTCCAGTTGTGGCCAATGGCTCTTTCCCGTTGGATCAGCGCATAGGCCGCGCCAACCAGCAGACCGGTACCATTCTTGAGGATCGCGAAGAAACGCCGGATGAAGCCTTCCGACCCTCGTTCGATTAATACCTCATAGCCGCCAGTTTCTTCAAGGCCTGTCATATGCGCGGGAACCGCTCTCTTTGTTGGTCTTACTGCCTGCCGCTGCGATCTTTACTGCGCCGTTCAGCGCACTCTCTCAGCCGCCAAACCAAGCAGTGTCCTGATCTGGTCTGACATCTCGTCCGCGTAGGCGCGAATAGCCTCGTCGTCCGTGGCCATCTTGCGCGCACGCAGGACGCACTGGCCCATTTTTGTGCGCGATATCTTCACCGAATGGTAGGGTGTGAAGAGATCGGGCAGGCGGCGAGCCGCCAGCAGGATCGTTTCATAGGCGGGAAGCATCATCAGCAGCCCCGCCCGTCGATAACCGACGGCCGTTTCCGGCAGCGCCAGAACATAACTCACAGAGTCCTCCAACTCAGAGACAACATTCAGCAGGACCTTCTTCTTCCAGGCTGACGGTACGCCCGCTAGTGAGAGTGGGGCAAAGTTGATTTCGCTCATCCACTCGCCGGGCAGGTAACTGAAGCCACGCTCAAGATCAACGGCAAAATCTTTGACAATATTCGTCTTCTGCAGGGCACGACCGCAGGCATCGCTGCCCGCTGTCAAGAGCCGCGCGGCGTCATCGTCAAGCGCATAGAAGTGAATAGCCAGCTCGGTAATCATACGGCCGACCGTTCCGGCCACATAGAAACAGTAAAGATCATAGTCCGATTCGCGTATCGGCAGGCGCACACCTTCATGTGTGAAGAAATAGTCAAATGTGTCGGGATCGCCGCTGCGCTCCATACCCTGCGCCATAACGACCGCCCACTGCTGGATAGGCCGGCGATATTTGTCCGGTATCTGAGCGTAGATCCGCCAGAGCATCAGTCCACCCTCAGCGGTCATCATCTCCATCTCCGCGTCCGTCAATCCCGGCCAATCAAGGCGGTCCCAGCCGGCAAGAATCAGTTCGGCACTTTGCGGGTAGTCCAGTAATTCGACGAATTCGGTAAAACGGGACTGCTGCCATGAGAATGGCTGCAGCGTATCTTCGATGTTATCAACGACCCTGCAGATCAGGTATGCCGTCGCCAGGTAATCGTCCAGCGGCGAATCCACCTCGGGAGCAACGAGGCTGAATGAGCGTGATACACGCCTCATATAGTTGGCCAGGTAGTCGCGCTGTTCCATTGACAAATTGTCGGTCAAAATGAATTCTCCATATCTCGATCAGCGAGAGGCAGGCAAGAAAAGCGGCTTACCCATGACAATCACAGGAAAGCCGCTGCCAAAAACTGACAACAACCGTATTATCTGAGCAGAGGTGACCTGTGTCAACGGCAAATGAGCGCCGGCATCCGGTAGTGAGCCAAAACAGTGTCAACGGTACTGCCAAGCACCAAGTGTCGCACCGGTCGGTATCCAAAGCCACCCATTATTAGCAAATTACTATCCTGGGCAGCGGCTGTTTCGAAAACCGCCTCCGCTATCGGCTGTTCAGCCAGAACGTAAGTCACATTGACCAGGTTATTACCGATGAGATACCGTCGTGCACGATCGAGCATTTGCGCCTCCGTATACCCGGTGATCACCGTCAATACGGTCAGACTTATGCGCCAGCGAACGGCGAGGTAAGTCGCTACAAATAAAGCCTCATCCGCCTTCGCGCTGCCGTCATAAGCCAGGAGAGCGCGATCCATCGGCGATTCCTCTTCGCCTGCCATGACCAGGATCGGTCGTGGGCATCGCTTGACCAGCCTATCTACGGCCGAACTCAGGCGTCTCGGCGGTGAAGAATCTGTGGCGAATGTCAGATTGGTGGTCACCAGGTCTACCCAGGCGGCACGTTCAACAAGCAGTTGGCCTTCGACGCCAACCTCAGCGGCGAACTGGCCTTCGACGCCCGCAGCGGCGCAGCGGCGCAGGAACTCGGCGTGTATGCGACCCGTGTCCGCATTGTCCAGTTCATCCTGACTGGAGACGGCATGAATGGCCCAAACGCTCGCCTGCTCGCGCTGGGCAACCAGCAGCGTGTTGTCAAGCAAATGCCAATCGATCGCCGTCCCTTGCAGGGAAACGAGAATATCGTTGAAGAGACTTTCGCCTTTGATGCTGACGCCCCGCTGCCGGCGCCATTCACCTGGCGGTGGCCCGTCTACCAGCTCAGGCGCCAGGGCGCCGCGCAGGCGCGTTCCAAGACGAGACAGCTTCGGCGAGCGGGATCCTGCCAGCGATGCAGCCCATTCAGACAGCGCGGACTGCGGTTTCACCCGCCATCCCAGCGCTTCGTCCAGCTCCTCCCGCCGCTCAGACAACAAGACATACATATCGCTCTCAGTGTGGTCCTGAAAATTGCGCATGATGCCCTGCTTACGGATCATTTTCAGCACGGGCAGATAGACGTCATCATACCAGGCGGCCGCCGCTTGCGGGAAAGAGAGGGGACTGCCCCCGGCCTCGACACGTTCTTTGTGACGCTCTATCTGGGCCAGGAAGGTAGCGTAGTGGTTTGAGAAAGTAAGCTGAAAATCAGCCTGCGGGCGCGACTCATCGAGGCGCGTCTTTTCCAGAAAGTCGAGGTAGTTGGCGCGAGAAATGACAGCATTCGGGTCGTCGCCGGCGTCGAGCGACAAGCGCGTTTCGATTTCCGTCACATGAGCGGCGATCGTCTTGTTGCCGAGCTGTCGGGCGACAGACACGCGGTGGTTGCCATCCTTGACGAAGTAAACGTCGCCCAATTGATAAACATCAATCGGTGACCAGCCTTTCATGTCGAGCACGGCCGCTTTCACGTTGGCCCACCTTTCGGCATCGCTGTCATGTCTGGGAAGAAAGTCGCGGGTGAAATCGCGGGCGCGCCCAACGCTGCCAACAATCGCTTTGAGGGGAATCTCCTGCAAGCCGCGCTCAACGGTATCGGTGATAGCCAGCTTGTCGCTCAGATCACTGTAGGCGAGTAAATCGTCGGAGCGTCCGGAAACGCGATACAGCAGTTGACGAAGCGCCGCCTCCTGGCGCGCCCGGCGGAAGTCTTCGAGCGCCTGATCATAACTTCTTGCGGACACAATCCGTATTATACACGACCGGATTCCGTTGCTATAATTAGTTTCTATTTATGCAGATTCGTGTAAGAATCGGCACGGTCGACAACCTTTAGCAATCTGATCGGGTCGCATGGCAGGATCCCGGTGGTTGAATGGAAGTGGAAGAAATGGTTAACAACAGTATTGAACTGGCAATTATTGGCGGCAGCGGTCTATATAGTATGGAGGGGCTGACGGATATCGAAGAGCGGCGCGTGACGACGCCGTTTGGCGATCCCTCGGACGCATTGATCATTGGCACACTGCATGGCCAACGGATCGCCTTTTTGCCGCGGCACGGGCGCGGGCACACCCTGACCCCCACAGAGGTCCCCTACCGCGCCAATATCTACGCCCTGAAGTCTCTGGGCGTCAAGTATATTATTTCGGTGAGCGCCTGCGGCTCGCTGCGCCATGATTTTGAGCCAGGACATATCGTTATTCCAGACCAACTTTTTGACTTCACAAAACTCCGTGAAAGTTCGTTCTTTGGCGATGGCCTGGTGGCCCATTTTTCAGCGGCTCATCCATTTTCAGAGGAGTTGAGCGCGGCCCTGGCATTGGCGGTACGCGCTGCCGATGGGATAACGCATGAAGGCGGCACCTTTATCACTATCGAAGGGCCGCGCTTCAGCACGAAGGCGGAGTCTGAACTCTACCGCCAATGGGGCATGAGTATTATCGGCATGACGACCAGCCCTGAGGCATTCCTGGCTGCTGAAGCTGAAATGGCATATGCGGTCATGGGTCATGTCACTGATTTCGATGTCTGGCATGAGAACGAGACGCCGGTTACGGTAGAGATGGTGATTCGGGTTTTGCGGCACAACACGGCCGTCGCCAAGAAGGCGATAAGCGAACTGGTCGCCGCCAAAGCTGAGTGGGCAGGGGTGATGACTGCGCACGGCGGTCTGAAGGATGCGCTGATCACCGATGCACGATTGGTCCCAGCGACAACGCGCCTCAAGTTGGCGCCAATCAGCGACAAGTATTTGAAGTAGAGGCAGGAGAGGGCTGTCGCCTGACGGTCGGGACGAGACCGGCGTCAATGAGTAGGCCCTGCCCCTCCGACGCCCTTCCCGGCTGCCCCTTCGCCAGCCACGGCCTCTGCACCGCTCTATGTATATTCGCCTGCGAGAAGACGCCCATGAAATCATCGGCCGCCGTGAAGGCACGCTGCTGCTGGTCACTGCCGCCTTCGTTTTTAGTGATGCGGTCGCTTTGAGCCTGGCGGTAGACGGCCGTATTTCCTGGTCCCATCTGTGGGGCCCGCTGGTCTGGGCTGCCAGCGCCGCCATCGCCCATATCCTGCTCTCGCTCTTTAAGCCGGATCACGACCCTTTTTACCTGCCGCTCTTCGCGCTGCTCAGCGGCTGGGGAATCGTTCTCATCGACCGCCTGGCGCCTAATTTCCTCGCCCGCCAGGTTCTGTGGGTTGTCCTGGGAACGGCCGCAATGCTGCTGCTGGCGATCCTGCCGCGCAACCTGCGCATCCTGCGCCGCTACCGGTACACGTGGCTGCTCTTCGGGCTGTTTCTATTGGCCTCAACGCTGCTCTTCGGCGTCAATCCCTCCGGCGCGGGCGCGGCGCTTTGGCTGCCGCTGCCGATCCCTTTCGCCGGCGGCATCTATTTCCAGCCATCAGAACTGCTGAAACTGCTGTTGGTCATCTTTCTGGCCAGTTATTTCGCCGATCGGGAGACGCTGCTGCGCCAGGGACATTCGCGGGGCGGGCTGCGCGGCGCCCTGCCTTACCTGGCGCCACTGCTGTTGATGTGGGGATTCTGCATGGTCCTGCTGGTGTGGCAGCGGGACCTGGGCGCGGCCACACTCTACTTCTTGCTCTTCCTGGCTCTGCTCTATCTGGCGGCGAGTGATCGCCGCTACGTCTGGATCGGGCTGGGCCTGCTCGCCCTGGCCGCGGTCATCGCCTATTTTCTATTTGACGTCGTCGCGCTGCGCGTTGATGCGTGGTGGAACCCGTGGTCGGAATCGCTTGGCCGCGCGTTCCAGATTGTGCAGTCCCTTTATGCCGTGGCCGCCGGCGGCATCACAGGCCAGGGCGTAGGACAGGGCTTCCCCACCTTCATCCCTGTCGTGCATTCAGATTTTGTCTTTGCCGCAGTCGCCGAGGAGTGGGGATTGATCGGCAGCCTGGGGCTGGTCGCCGTCTTCATGATCTTGACCTACCGCGGGCTGCTGTCATCGATGAAGACCTTGCGGCCGTTTCGCACCTACCTCGCTGCGGGCATCACGCTGCTGTTCGCCTTCCAGGCGCTGATGATCATGGGCGGCGTGACCAAACTGCTGCCGCTGACCGGCGTTACGCTGCCGTTCATCAGCTATGGGGGCAGTTCTCTTCTGATTAGCAGCATCATGTTGGGCCTGCTCATCTATCTTTCGGCGGAGTAGGATCGATCCCATGGCAGACATCCCACCCATTGCACCGGAACGGGACAAGATCCTAAATCTCAGCAAAGTGCTGATTGGCGCCTTTCTCCTGGTGGGCGCTTCGCTCGTTTTCTGGGGAGCGATCCGCGCCGATTCGCTGTTGGCCCGCAATGATAATCCGCGCGGCGTGGAGGCGGAACTGCGCATCCAGCGCGGCACGGTTGTGGACCGCTCTGGCAGGGCGTTGGCGCTGAATGAAGGAACCAGCGACGAGCAGCGACGCCGCTACCCACTGCCGGCCGGCGGGCATCTTGTCGGTTACTACAGCCTGCTGCACGGCACAAGCGGCGCGGAAGCTGGTTTTGATTTTGAACTGCGCGGAGAGACGGGGGATTTCTGGTCGGATCAGATACGGCAAACGCTTCACCTGCCGCAGACTGGCCGAGATGTACAGCTGGCACTCGACTACGCTGCCCAGGAAACGGCCGAAGCGGCGCTTGGTGAAAGGAACGGCGGCGCGCTGCTGCTGGAGCTTCCGCGCGATGGCGAGAACCGCGCCTGGATTCGCGCCCTGGCCAGCCTGCCAGGCTACGACGCGAACCAGCTCGACGATACATTTGAAGAATTGGGCGCGGCGGCCGATGCGCCGCTGCTGAACCGTGTCACGCAGGGGCAATACCAACCGGGCATGCTGCTCCAGCCATTCATCCTGGCCACCAGCATCGATGCGGGGATAGTGCGACTGGCCGATCCAGTGGCGGAGGCGGCGCGACCGGTGCCGATCAACGGGAGTGCGTTGAACTGCGCTGCCGCACCGCCTGATCCGGCAACGTGGGCTGATGTCCTGTATTATCGCTGTCCCGCGCCGATGCAGGAGCTGGCGGACCGTATCGGGCCAGGCGGCCTGGATGTGGCCTTCTCCGCGTTTGGCTTTGACCGCGATCCTGTGCTGGAAATAGATACGGAGACGACGCCCGGACAGCCGCTCAACAACCCGCTGCTGGCGGCCATCGGGCAGGAGAATCTCTCGGTCACGCCGCTGCAGATCGGCCTGGCGATGTCTGCGCTGGCTGCGGACGGCAGCCTGCCGCAGGCGCAGGTCGCCTCCGCGATCGCGGATGAGCAAGGAGAATGGCAGCCCTGGCTGCTTGAAGGAGCCATCACCCAGGCAACGAGCGCCTCGACAGCGCGGGCGCTGCGCAGGGCGCTGCCGCTGGAGAATGGTATTTATGAGTTAAACCCGCTTGTGCTTTCCGGCCCGGAAGGCAGCACCAACGCGTGGTATGTGGGCGTGTGGCCGGGAGCGGAGAGCGATTTCGTGGCGGTTGTTGTGCTCGAGGAAGGGGCGTCTGAGGGCGAAGCCGCGGCAAGCGGACGGGCGCTGCTGGAGATGGTCCGGCCCTAGTTGATCCGCTCATGCAGAAAAAAACGGCCGTTCACACGATTAGGTATGAACGGCCGTTGTAAGGATGAATACCAGCGCGCGCCGCCGATCCTTATTCCTCTTCGTCGAGAATCTCGGCTGCGGCGGCGTTGTCAACATTGACGCTGCTGGTGGCCAGCAGCATCAGCTCCTCAATGCGCGGCAGCATCTGCACCGGATTGGGGTGCAGTCCTTCCTGGACAAGGGCGCTTTCGTAGAGCTGCTCAATGGAGGTATCGACCAACTGCATGTCGAGGCCGGCGGCCAGCAGTTGGGCCAGATTGACAATCAGCGCATTATTGCGGTTGACTTCCATGATCTTCTTGGGCACTTCGTAGTTCTCATCAAAGAAACGCTGCAAACGCTGATAGTCGCGATCGGCGGTGTCCGGCGGCGACACGAGGCGCACGGGGCTGTTCTGCAGCACCTTCGATTCGCGAACTTCGAGGATACGCTCACCCAGGGTCGTGACAAAACGGCCGACCAACTGGTTAAACGGTTTGTCGTCCAACACGGAAACGACCGCTTCTTCCTGCGCTTCCTCCGCCAGTTCGGGCAGTTCCAGCGCGGCGTCGTCGATATTACGCAGCTTTTTCTCCTTGTACTCGGGAATCATCGGCGACAGGTAGGCGTCGATGGGATCAACCCAGTAGAGCACTTCCAGGTCGCGCGCTTTGAAAGGGTCGAGATGCGGGCTGCGGGCGACTGATTTCTCGTCGTCACCGAGCACGTAGTAGATCTCTTCCTGGCCGTCCGGCATGCGCTCGATGTAGGCATCAAGGGATGTGAGCTCGCCGTCGCTCTTCGAGGATAGATAGCGCAGGAAGGGCAGGATCTCTTCGGCCGAGCCGGGATCGGTGGCCAGGCCTTCTTTGAAAGAACGGCCGTATTCCGCCCAGAATTGAGCGTATTTCTGCGCATCTTTCTCGGTCATGGCAGCCAGATCGCGCAGGATGCGTTTGCGCAGCGTCCGCCCCAACTGGCGCATGAGACGCGTGGACTGCACCGTCTCGCGGCTGACGTTCAGGGGGATATCTTCTGAATCGACAACACCATCGACAAAATTGAGCCATTCAGGCAGCAGGTCGTTGATGTACTCCTGGATCAATACATTGTGGGAATAGAGCATCTGGCCCGGCTCTTTGCGCAGAGCGAGAATGCCTGGTTCTCGCTTGGCAGGCACGAAGAGCAGCGATCGCAGATGGACCGGTGCGTCGGAGGCGAAGTGCGTCGTCATCAGCGGCTTTTCGAAATCCATCGTCATCTGCTGGTAGAACTGGTCAGTCTCTTCCTCGGTAACTTCAGAGGGCGGCTGGCGCCACAGTGACGTCTGCTGGTTGGCCTGTTCTTCGCCGACATAGATGGGATAGCGCACGAAGTCGGAATACTTCTTGACGATCTGCTTCAGCTTCCATTCGCTGGCATACTCTTCAGCATCCTTTTTGAGCGTGATATGAATCTCCGTGCCGCGATCCGCTTTTTGCGCATCCTCGACCCTGAAATTGTCGCTGCCGTCAGAGGTCCAGGAAACGGCCGTCGCCTGCGGGTCGAAACCGCGAGAGACAACTTCAATCGTATCGGCTACCATGAACGCTGAATAGAAACCGACGCCGAATTTGCCGATGACGTCGCTGGCATCAAAATCCTCATCATTCACATGGGTCAAGAACTCACGCGCGCCTGATTGGGCGATTGTTCCTAAATTCTCGACGATCTGTTCGCGATCCATGCCGATGCCGCTGTCTTTGATGATGATCTGCTTCGGTTCGCCCTCCGCCACCTCAGGCACTTCAATATGGATGGCCAGCTCCGCGTTGGGATCGACAACATCACGGTTGGTCAGACTCTCAAAGTGCATGCGCGTCAATGCATCGGATGCATTGGAAATCAACTCGCGCAGATAGATATCACGTTCCTTATATAGTGAATGGGCAAGGATATCAAGCAGCTGCTTGATCTCGGCCTTAAAACGGTACGCTTCGGGCGTCGCTTGTTCTTCACTCATAGTTAATTCTCCCTATCAATATCTTGTTGTTTTACTGCTTTTTGCTTGTACTTTTTTGGCGTGTACCCGCGTGGGCACGATTGTTCTTTGAAACCACGTCTAATGATACGACATAAATGTTAGAGAGACGTAAAAAAACCAGGCCCAAATCCTGGGGAATTGGGCGGTTTCGATCAGAGATGACAACCGCGGGCTCACGACCGCAGGGTGATCAGCGGCGCGGCCGGCGTGAAAAGCGGGACAGGCAGCTCAGACGCCTTACTGTGCTGCAGCAAGCGCACCGGCCAGGCTGAGAAGACCGGCCGAGCCTAGACAAGCGCCCAAAAGGAGCAGGATCAGAACGGGCGAGAAGGTGATTAAGGTCGCTTTCCCGGCACTGAATTCCTGACTCACCTGCACAGCGCGGATATAGACCAAGATGCCCCAGATCAGACCGGCGAGGCTCAGAGCGGCGCCCAGGAAAGGCACGAAATCAAATATCCGCAGCAGATACGGGATGGCGAAGAGCGCCGTCAGACCATAGAAATGGTTGAGAATGCCGCGACCGCCGGCCAGCTTGGCAATGAGCAGCACAACCGCCCCATATCCTAGCCAGGGTCCGATACCGCGCAGTGCCGCACTCACCCAGGCGCCCAATGCTTTGAAGAAGGAGGCCACAGGTCGGGGAAGCAGCGTGGGCAGGGCATCAATCTCGACGCCGATATTGAGCTGGATCAGAAAGTTCTCCTGGAACTGTTCGAAAAACAGGTCGTCGCTGCCGGCTGGCTGGAACTGCTCGATAGCGCCTGTGAACTGCTCCTGAAAATCGGCAGCCTCCTGCGCCGTAAAAGGCGACAAGTTTTCGATCAGAGTCTGGCCAAAAACCGGTATGGAGGCGATAAAGAAGCAGGCAAGCAAGATCAAGAAGCCGCGCTTCATGACATTGCCGGCGTTCAGGAATTCACGGTATGTAACCACGTCGAGTGTGATGACGCCGCGTATCAGATCAAGTGTAAGATCCATTTCTCTACCCTCCACCAAACACAGCGCTTATGCCGGCGGCAAAAGTCAGTGCGCCGGCCGAGACCAACAGGACTTTGAGCAAGAATATGGCGAGCATGGCCAGCAGAATCACCCACAGTGTGCGTCCCCAGGAAAGATCGTGCGTCACGCGAATGGCCATGTAGCGGGCCAGCATCACCCAAATACCAACCCCGAAAATGGTGACGAAGGGTACCGCGGCAAAGATGCGCAGCAGTTGAGGTGCTGCCGCGAGAGCGGTGGTCCCCAGCAGCTGGCTGAACTGCCCTTGCCCGCCAAAGAGCCGCGCGATGAGGTGAGCGGCGGCGCCAAAAGCAAACCAGGAAAAGATCAAGCTCAGCGGCGTCACCAGGAAGCCCACCAGACCGGACGCCGGCGAAGGGCTCAGGAAACCCATGGCCGCCCACAACCCGTCCCACATCTGCAGCCAGGTCGCTCTCGCCTGGGGGTTCTGGTCGACGAATACCCACCAATTCATCTGCTGCAAATTACCCAACACGGTCTCTTTGATGGCGGACAAATCGGGGCTGCTGAACCAGGCGAACAGAGTGCCGATAAACGCCGCCAGAGCCAGAGCCAGCCCGAGCAGGAGCAGAATTACCAATCCTTTTGTGGCAGGTTTCTTCTGGTCACGAATCGCGGCATACGGCTCGGGACGAAGGAACAACGCCTCCCACAACATGCCAAAACTATCTGAAATTAACTGCATAGCTGTCCTCGTAGGGGCCTCAAACAGGCCTTTGAAAATGACCGGCTGCTGGCTTGCCGCCGGTCTGTTTCGCTAAGACGTCGAACGGCCGAACTGCTCACCCAACAGATCGGCGAGGTTGGGACGGCCGATTTCTTGCAGCTCATAACGCACGCGTTGGTTGGGCTTGTTGATCTCGATGATCCGCGCCAGATCGATGGGTGTGGCTACCAGCACCAAATCCGCCGGTGTATCCTCTATAGTCTGGGTCAGATCCGCCAGCTGGGCCTCGCCATACCCCATGGCTGGTAAGACGGCGCCGGTCGACGGATATGCCTCATAGGTCGCGGCGATGGAGCGCACCGCGTAGGGATGCGGATCAACGATTTCAGCGGCGCCGAAGTAATCCGCGGCGACCACACCTGCCCCGTAGGCCATCTCGCCATGCGTCAGCGTCGGCCCATCCTCAACAACCAAAACGCGTTTGCCGCGAATGGCCGCGGGGTCTTCGACAGAAATCGGCGAAGATGCCTTGATGATCATCGCCTCGGGATTTAGGCGGCGCGCACTGTTCTGCACCGCCACCACATCTTCATGGGCCGCCGTATCCACCTTGTTGATGACCACCACATCGGCCATACGCAGATTGGCCTCGCCAGGATGGTAGCTCGTCTCATGTCCGGGACGGTGGGGATCGGCGACGACAATGTGCATATCGGGATGATAGAACGGCAGATCATTATTGCCGCCATCCCAGATGATGACATCCGCCTCAGCCTCAGCCTGGCGCAGAATCGCCTCATAGTCAACGCCGGCATAGATCACGGCACCGCGCTCAATATACGGCTCGTACTCCTCCCGTTCTTCTATCGTACAGTCATGCGTGTCCAGATCTTCCAGCGTGGCGAAACGCTGCACCGCCTGCGCGGCAAGATCGCCATAGGGCATCGGATGGCGCACGGCGACGACGCGTTCATAGCCAAGCTCGTTCTGTAGAATATCCAACACGCGGCGCGATGTCTGGCTCTTGCCACTGCCCGTGCGCACCGCGCAGACTGCCACCAACGGTTTCTTGGAGGACAGCATCGTTTGCTGCGGTCCAAGCAGCCGGAAGCCAGCGCCGGCGGCCAGGGTACGCGATGCAAGATGCATCACCGCTTCATGTGAAATGTCGGAGTAGGCGAAAACGACATCATCAATATCGTACTCGTCGATGAGCGCCTCTAGATCATCTTCGGCGAAGATCGGGATACCATGCGGATAGAGAGGGCCCGCCAGTTCTGGTGGATAGCGCCTGCCGTCGATATTGGGAATCTGGGCAGCAGTAAATGCTTCCACCCGATAATTCTCGTTATCACGAAAGGCAACATTGAAGTTGTGAAAGTCACGTCCGGCGGCGCCGGCGATAAGAATGCGCTCTACGTCACGTTCGCTCATTGCAGCAAAATCTCCTTGCAAAAGTGGGTTCTGGAAACGAGGCAGGGATGCCCTGTCCATGATGCGCATCATACCATTTTCTGCCCTGCCGGGGCAATGGATCTACCGCATTTCAGCTGCCGGTTGGGGGATGCCGCGGAGCAGGCCGGCAGCGGCGCTTACCGCGCTGCGTTTCGAGCGCAAGGAAAGCGTTCCGTGCAGGGGCTTTTCCTTCAAATTCTCCGCGCTACACGAAAATTAGTGTAAATTTCTTTGCATAAGGTGGCGTTAACGAGGCGTTATATTTAGTTAATTATGTCGATCTGACATTGATCTTATGAAAAGTAATGATATAATGCCTCTGCAACTAGAGTTACATAATCAGTTCACAGGGCAAGACTTTGGCGCGATTCTATTGAAATCCAGCGCCTGCTCAACCGCCGGAGTATAGAGCCAGCCCTCCGCCTTCCGCTCTTCAAAAGGCTGCGGAATCAGAACTACACGAAATTACCCTTGACGGTTGCCTGGCATACGTATTGGTTGGTATTGGTAGATTCAGTAGCAGTACAGGAGCATCGTACAATGGATCAAGTTTTGCAGGATTTCCTGGTCTTCCTTCGGGAGGAGTATCGTTATTCGGATAATACAGTCGCCGCATATCGCAATGACCTCACGCAGTTTTATACATTTCTGGCCGGCGGCCGTTACGAAGACGTTAACAGTTGGGCGGAAGTAGACCCCCAGATCGTCGATGCTTATGTGGATGATCTGAAGCATCGCGACAGGCCCTACGCCGCCTCCTCAATCGCCCGCAAAGTCGCGGCCGTCAAATCTTTCTTCAACTATCTCCACGCCCGCAATTTCATTTCCACGAATCCAACAAGTGAGGTCGACTCGCCCAAGGTCAAGAAGCGCCTGCCAAAAACATTGGCCTCAAAAGAGATCGAATTTCTGCTACTGGCCCCAACGAAAGGCTCGACACCGAAGCATCTGCGAGACACGGCACTGCTCAATATGTTGTATGCGACGGGCATGCGCGTCTCCGAGGTGGTCAACCTGCAGATGGATGATGTCTCTTCATTGGCGAATGTCATGACGATCGCAGTGAACGAGGGGGAAGAACGGCAGCGACAGATGGAAATAGACGAGGAGATGCGGCTTATTCTAGATCGCTACCTGGCCGACGGCCGTCCCTACCTACTGAAAGATCCCAATGAAACCGCTTTGTTCCTCAATCACCGCGGTCGCCAGCTGACGCGTCAGGGGTTGTGGCTGATCATCAAAGCGTATGCGCGGGATGCCGAACTGGAATCAGAAGTTACCCCACACACGCTGCGACACAGCTTCGCCGCACACAAACTGGACGATGGCTCCGACCTGGAAGAGGTTCAACGGCTGCTCGGTCACGCCAATATATCGACCACCCAGATTTACACCCAGCTTGAGGAAGAGGAGCCGGAAACTGTTTAGTTGGGCGGCAGCCATCCCCACCCTGACTGCGTCCCTTCACGGCGCGGTCGCCAATCTCCCCGAGGACGGCCGCCTGCGAGTACCATAACTGGAAACACGCCGCGGACACGCTATGGAACGCGTTTTCGTATTTCTAATCCGCAACGACATTTGGATCTACATCATAAGCGGCCTGGGTCTATTCTGGTATACCTCGGAATTCATTCGGGCACAGCGCAGCCTGCGTTCGGCCGTCTTTGGCCTGGAACGTGAACGAGGCACCCAAAAAAGAAACAACGCCCTGATCTTCATGGGCATCTTCAGCGGGATAATCGCCGTCGTCTTCCTGGTCAACCAACAAGTCGCGCCCAACCTACCGCAAGAACTGCTGAAGCCGCCAACGCCAACACCGGACGCACGGAGCACCCCACTGACACGGCCGACGGCGCTGGGCGGCACCCCGGTAGAAGCACGACCGGTGATTACGCCTGACCTGGCGCCTACGGTAACTCTGCAGGGGCAGCCGGGAGCGGGCGGCGAAGCAGAGAATACGCTGCCGGAACAGGCAACATTGACGCCGACACCCTACGTACCACCCACCCCATTCATCGCCTGTACGGCTGATCTGAATATCAGCGAACCGCGCAACGGCGCGGCGGTCAGCGGCGACATCTCATTCTTTGGAACGGCCGATACAGAAAACTTCGGCGCCTACATCATGGAAACGAACGGACCGCAGACCAATGGTCAATGGGCCTCGCTGTTGGGACGCGAGATTGATCAAGCGGTAAGCGAAGGGTTCCTGGGCAATGTCAATCTATCGATGTGGGAGTCCGGTCCCTACCTGGTGCGGCTGACCACGCTGGACATTGAGAACAATATTACCGGTCAATGCGTCATTCAGGTGACATTGAGCGGCAGTTCATAGAACAGCAGCAGCGTCGATCCGTAGCGCCGCCTATCAATCTCAACCAGGTTCACCAGTTCCAACGCTTCATCTTCTTTGGGATCGATCTGCACAACCACCAAGCCATCAGGCACAAGCATTCCTTCAGGCCGTTGGTCAATCAGCAGCAGCACGTCCGACCACATGCCCAGATACTGCGGCGGCGCCACATAGATGAGATCAAAGGGGGCTCCCTGCGGGTTCTCGAGGTAGCGGAAGGCGTCGCGCTGCAAGACCGTGGCATCTTCCTGCAGGCCGGTGTGGCGAAGATTGCTGTTGATGGTGCGCACGGCAGGCGTCACCTTATCGACGAAGACCACATGCGCGGCGCCGCGGCTGAGCGCTTCAATCCCCACCTGCCCTGTTCCGGCGAACAGATCCAGCCAGCGCGAGTCAGGAACGAAGTCGCCAAGTATATTGAAGAGGTTTTCTTTGACGCGGTCCATTATCGGCCGTGTTGAGTCGCCGGGCACCAGCTTGAGTTTGCGTCCTCTGGCTTTACCACTGATCACACGCATCTCTATTCCACCTTGAGACTCATTAGCGGCAGGCGATCGCCAAGCTGCTCGCCCTCTGCGTCGAGAAGGGGCAGCCGCCAGCCATCGCTCTGCACCCAGATACCGGCAGCGATTTCATATTCTCCGGGCGGTAAATCGGCTGGAATCTGTAACTGATGTTCATCACGCACATATTTGTCGACCGGCCAACGCCGGGTTGGGAATTCTCCCGGATTAATCTTGTCCGACTGCGCTACAAGCCCATCCGGACCCAGCAGATGGATGAAGACCTGGTAGTTGATATCCAGCGGCTGCAGCGCTTTCCAATAGGGCGTCAAGTATAGCGTATCTCCGGCTTCCAGTGCTGTGGCTGAGGCATCATAGCCGAGCAGGGCGATCTGGTCGCCGAAGTCGGCGTACAACTGCTGTTGGGCGGGTTCGGCCGTCTCTCCCTGAGAATTGTAGTGCAGGGTACCGGACGGCTCCAAGAAGAAGATGAAAAGCAGGGTGAGCAGCAGGATGGTCAGCAAAATGGGGCCATCGCGGAAAGGGCTCTCCGGCGGCGGGCCGGGCGGGCCTGCCAATCGCCAGGCGATGATCAACGCGGCGGTCAGCGAAAACAGCGCGATCAGCGTCCCGGCGGTGCGCGCCGGCGTGCTGCCAAACTTGACGTCAATGAGATGCTCTCCGGCCTCAATGGGAACGACAAGGAACCCCTCCGGTTTCCCCAATTCCGTTTCGACGCGCTCGCCATCGACGAACACCTGCCATCCAGGAAAGTCGAAGAGGAAAAGCCGCAAACGTGTCGCTCGCGGCGTATCAATTATGTAGCGCGTATGCAGCGGGCGGATAGTCTCGGTTTCGACAACCGCGCCATCGGGCAGCATGGCATGGTTAACCCTGTCTGGAGGCAGGCCGTATTCGAAGTTGACCACGACCGATCCCTTGCGCCGCGGCAGGGATTCGACGGTGACGGGCACGTAGTCGGCCGTCGAGGTGGTACCCAACCAGCGGCCGGTGTTTTCAATCAACGTCATGCGCAGCAGGTTGACCTCTTCAAATTCAGGCCAGGGAGCCGGCTGGCTGAGCGGCAGCCCAAGCAGCAGCGGCATGGCGACCAGACCGGCGGCCAGCCATGAATCGGCCGATCGCCAGGGGCTCCTACTGCCCTGCATCCGCCTGCCGGCCATCGCCAACAAAGCGGACGAACCGGCGACGGCCAGCACGGCCAGCATGGCCGATGCCGCGCCCAGCAGGCGCCAGGGGAATTGGAAGAAAGGTAGGAAGGGCAGCGTTTCCCAAACGGTCGTTGATATGGGCAGCATGAGGAAGAGCAAGCAGAGCCAGCGCCAGGGCGAAAAAGCTGAGATGACGCGGCTGGCTGACCTTGCGCGCCAGCAGGAGTACCAGACCAAGACCACCCAGCAGCCATTGGGCAACGCCAAGGTTGAAGCGAAAGGCGGGTTCAGACGCGCCCCAGTCTAGGCGCAGCGAAGGGGCGAACATCTCCCTTATGGAGAGGAAGTGGGTATGGAAATCATAGTTGTCCTGCTCGCCGACAAGCGTACTCAGATTGACGAGATTGCGCTCCAGGAAGACCGGCAGCCAGAAGATGGCCGCCATGCCCAGACCAAGAAGCAGGGCCAGGCCAAGACGCAGGGCGGCGGCGCGGCGATCGGGCGCTTCGGTAGTCAAGAAGACGCGCCACACGGCCCACCCGGCGAGCATACCAAAGAAAAGCAGACCCATCAGGTTGTGCGAAAGAACAATCCCGGCGACCAGGAAGACGGCAGCCAACCAGGGCCAGCGCCCGCCGCTGCGCCACAGCCGGTCCAGGGACCACAGGGCGAGCGCGAAGAGACCGAAGCTGAATGATTCCGGCATCACACCGCGCGCGTGGGGATCGATATACTGTACGTAGGGCGCGTAGATGAAGACGGCCGCGGCAACGTAGCCGCCGCGCCGGCCCCAATTGTCGCGCACAAAGCCATACATTCCAACAGCGGAGGCGAGGATACCCAACACAAAGACCGCCTTCACACCGGCCACGGGGTCAAGACGCGGCAGAATATCCACCAGGAAGCCGAGGTAATAGGTGAGCGGCGCGTAGTAGTTGAAGATCGGGTAGCCATACCCGTGGTAGAAATTGGGCGCCCAGCGCGGGTAGAACTCGCCGCCGCGCAGCAGGTAGCTCAGTTCCGCCAGACGGAATATATGCAGTTCAGCATCACTACCTTCGGGCAAGCTGGCGCGGCTGATGAAGGGCCAGATGGCGACGAGGGCTAATGCCAGAATGACGACAAAACCGGGATCAACCCGGCGCAGTAGACGTTTCATTTAGTGTTGCAGATGATCGCGACAGAACGAACTCTGCGCTTGCGAATTCAAACATGATTAAGATCTATCATTCGCCGAGTCCATCGGCAAAGCATAGGGTGTCGTTCCAGTACGCGTGACACTTAACGGCCATGAATGACAAAAGCGTGGAACGCGGCAGTAAGAATACCACGTTCCACGCCCTGAGCTTCAACGTCCGCTCAACGGTATGGCCTTGCTTAGGCGACGTTTAACTACTGATCAAGTCGACGATTTGGTCTGGATGTTCAGCCACCTGTACACCGGCGGCGCGCAGTGCTTCCACCTTGCCTTCGGCCGTTCCGCTTTTTCCTTCCACGATTGCCCCGGCATGTCCCATGCGCCGTCCTGGAGGCGCAGTTCTACCAGCGATAAAGGCGGTGACCGGCTTGGTCATTTCTTCACGGATATAGCTGGCCGCCTGCTCTTCCGCGTTGCCGCCGATCTCGCCGATCAGGATAACCTGTTCTGTCTCGTCGTCTTCCTCAAACAGCTGCAGCACATCGATGAAATTTAGGCCCTTGATCGGGTCACCGCCGATGCCCACGCAGGTCGACTGGCCGGTTCCTCTCTCTGTGAGCGCGAAGACGACCTCATAGGTCAAGGTACCGCTCTTGGAAACAACGCCAATATTGCCCGGCAGCACGATCGACCCGGGAATGATGCCGACCTTCGCCTCACCTGGCGTGATCAGACCGGGACAGTTGGGGCCAATCAGCCGGGTGTTCAGCGTATCCAGGTAATTACGCGCCTGGATCATATCCAGAACTGGTATGTATTCTGTCAGACAAACGATCAGTTCAACACCGGCATCAGCCGCTTCGTAAATAGCATCCACGGCAAATCGCGCGGGCACAAATATGCAGGTGGCATTGGCGCCGGTTTCATCAACCGCCTTCTTGACGGTATTGAAGACGGGGACGGTGGCCCCTTCCGACTCAAAACTCTGCCCGCCCTTACCCGGCGTGACGCCGGCCACCACATTGGTACCGTAAGCGATCATCTGGCTGGTATGGAAGGAGCCTTCACGACCAGTAATACCCTGAACCAACAAACGCGTATTTTTATCAATCAGAATACTCATCGTTACTCCTGTTCCCCTAGGGCAGCGGCGACTGATTTTCTGGCGGCGTCGGAGAGCGTTTGCGCTGTCGCCATGTCAGCGCCGCTCAGAATCTCACGCCCCTCTTCTGCATTTGTGCCGGCCAGGCGCACGACCATCGGGACGTCCGTCTCGATTTCGCCGAGCGCTTCCAGGATTCCCTTGGCCACTTCGTCACCACGGGTGATGCCGCCGAATATATTGAACAATACTGCTTCAACATTCGGATCGGACAAGATCAGGCGCAGGCCCGTGGCCACCTGTTCCGCTTTGGCTCCGCCGCCTATGTCCAGGAAATTGGCCGGTTCGCCGCCAAACAGCTTGATGATATCCATGGTAGACATGGCCAGACCCGCCCCGTTTACCATGCAGCCGATATTTCCGTCCAGTTGAATGAAGTTTATGCCCGCCATACGCGCTTCGCGCTCTGACTCAGGTTCTTCTTCTACATCTCGCATCTCGGCCAGGCGTGGGTGGCGCGACAGGGCATTGTCGTCGATGCTCATCTTGCCGTCCACGGCCAGCAGTTTGCCCTCGCCCGTGATCACGAGCGGGTTGATCTCCGTCAATGAGGCATCATTGCTGACAAAGCTATCGTAGAGACCGCTGACCAGTTTGCCGAATTCGCGCCACAACTGTGGCGGCAGGCCGATTTCGTCAGCGATATAGGTCGTCTGGTAGCCGCGCACGCCGAGATTGGGATCTATATGGACCTTGATAATTTTCTCGGGCGTCGTTTCAGCAACTTCTTCGATGTCCATGCCGCCGGCCGCGGAAACCATGATCATGGGCAGGCGGAGGGCGCGATCGATAAGCACGGCCAGGTATATTTCCTGTTCAATGCCCGGGGCCTGCTCGTCAATCAGCACTTTGTTGACCGTGTAGCCCTTGATGTCCATGCCTAGAATTTCTTCGGCGGCGGCTTCTGCTTCATCCGCGGAATTGGCCAGTTTGATACCGCCGGCTTTTCCACGACCACCGGTATGCACCTGGGCTTTGACGACAACTTTGCCGCCCAGATCCTGCGCGATATCACGCGCTTCTGTTGGGGAATAGGCTACTTTGCCGTCCGGTATAGGTACACCGTGTTCAGCAAACAACCGCTTTGCCTGGTATTCGTGCAGGTCCACTGGTCTCTCCTTGCTCGAAATGAGTGATAAAGCATAAAGGCGAACAGTGAATGTCCGCCTCTATTTGATCTTATAAGGAACGCACGCATTATAACACGGCAGGACACCGGGACAAACGGCCGTCGCCGCAGCTCAGGTCTCCTCACAAAGATTGGCCGTGGCGCAATAAACAGATTTTCACTTGCCTTTTTAGGGGGGGCTAACTATACTGCTCGCGGCTCATGCCAGTCGGGAAAACCAGATGAAACTGAAGAGATTATCGCTACAAGGGTATAAGACATTTGCCAGCAAGACAGATTTCCTGTTTGACGACGGCATCACGGCCGTTGTCGGTCCGAACGGCAGCGGCAAGAGCAATATCGCCGACGCGATCCGCTGGGTGCTGGGCGAACAGAGCTACAGCACGTTACGCGGCAAACGTACGGAAGATATGATCTTCGCTGGGAGCCAGACGCGCTCCCGCGCCGGCCTGGCGCAGGCGGTGCTCACCCTGGACAACAGTGATGGCTGGCTGCCTATCGATTACGCGGAAGTGGAAATCGGCCGCCGCGCCTACCGCTCCGGCGAAAACGAATACATCCTCAACGGCCAGAAGGTTCGGCTCAAGGATATCACCGAACTACTGGCCACCAGCGGTCTCGCCGAACGCACCTATACGATGATCGGCCAGGGCTTGATCGATCGCGCCCTGTCGCTGCGCGCCGATGAACGGCGGGCGCTCTTTGAAGAAGCGGCGGGCATCATGCACTATAAAACGCGGCGCGCCGAAACGCTGCGCCGCCTGAAGGAAACAGAACATAACCTGGAACGTATCCAGGATATTCTTTCCGAAATAAAGCCGCGCCTGGCCTCTTTGCGGCGGCAGGCGACGCGGGCGCGCAACTTTGAACTGGTGCAGCAGGATCTGCGCGAGCTGCTGCGCATCTATTATGGTTACCGCTGGGATCGGGCGCTGGTCGAATCGGCGAACGCGCGCCGCACTGCTGAGGAAGCTGAGAAAGCGTGGCAGGAAAGCCGGCAGGCGCTGCTGGCCCAGCAGGAGGGCCAGGATGAGATCCAGCAGCGGATCAATCTCGCCCAGCAGCGAATCAATGAATACCAGGAGCAGCGCGAACAGCTCCGTGAAAAGCGGGAATCAGCGCGCCGCCAGGCGGCCGTCCTGATCGAAAGACGTGAGGCTGCGCGCCGGCGCCAGGATGAAATTGCCCGGGAAATCGCGGCGTTGGAATCATCGGAGAGCGCTGCGCAGGCCGAGCTGGTCGCCGCCATGGCGGAGTTGACCGCGGCGCAGACTGAGCTGAGCGGAGCACGTGAAAGCCTGCTGGTTTTTGACCAATCCTTTGGCCAGCAACGCATGGAAATTGAGCGCTGGCAGAAGGCGCAGCTGGAAGCGGAAAAGACGCTGCAGAGCGGTCGCCAGGGGCTGGCCCAGGCCGAGGGGCAGCTGAGCCAGCTTAAGGAACGCCTTCGCGAGCAGCAGACTGGAGAGGACCCACAAGAGCAGGAGCAGGCGACGCGGCTGCAGGCGGAGATTAAACGGCAAACGGCCGTCTTGGAATCGGCGCAGTCGGGCATCAGGTCGCTGCGTGAACAACGTGATGAGCTGCAGCGCCGTCGCCAAGAACTCATTCGCGAACTCAAGAAGCAGCGCGGCACGGCCAAACAGCAGCAGCAAGCGCTCAACCGGCAGCAGGATCAGATTGCACGGCTGGAAACACGGGTGGAACTGCTCGATCAACTGCGGCACAAGGACATTGATATGCAGGATGGCGTGCCCCTGGTAGGCACACTGGCCAGCCTGATCACCATCCCCGAGCAGTACGAGAAGGGGGTCGAGGCGGCATTGACAGCACGGCTGGCGACACTGGTGGTCACCGATCGCAGCGCTCTATGGTCGCTGGTGGCCGGGCTGGACGGCCAACCGGCGAGCATCATTGCCCTGGATGACATTCAGCCGCCACCCGCAGCAGCGCCTGTCGAGCACGCGCACGTAGTCGGCTGGGCAGCCGATCTGGTCGAGAAAGAGAGCCAGGCGGCGGCGGCCGTCCAGCTGCTGCTCGGACGGGTGCTGCTTGTCCAGAGCCGCGAGACCGCCTACGAGCTGGCCGCTGCACTGCCGGCAGGCGCCCTGGCCGTCAGCCTGGATGGTTTTGTCGCCCACGCGGGCGGCTTGTTGGAAGCGCCGGGATTGTCAACAGCCGAGAGCATTCTCTCGCGGGAAGCGGCATGGCGCGAGGCGAACGAGAAACTGGAAAAGATTCGCGCGGATGTGGTAGTTGAAGAAACGACCGTCGCTGCGCTGCAAGCGAAGATTCAAGAGAACCAGAATCAAGTTGACGCATGGCAGAACGAAGAGCGTCTGCTCGGCAAGCAAGAAACGGAAAGCATGCAGCGCCATTCAGGCGCCCAGCGGCAGGTGGACCGCGCGCGCCAGCAGCAGGCTTTCGCCGACAAACAACGGGAACGGCAGACGAAAGAGATCAGCCGGCTGCAAGAACGAATCAGCAGCCTGGAGCAGATAATCAGCAACGGCCGTGGCTCGCTGCAGAGCCAGGAAGTGGCCAGAATGGAAGCGGTGAGCCGGCTGGATGCGCTGCCGGTTGCCGAGTCGCAGCAGCAGCAGGCTGCGCGCGAACAGGCGGTCACCTCGGCGGAGACGATCGTGGCCGGCCGGCTGGCCGTTGTCGACAGCCGCCGGTCGACGCTCAATCAACTGCAGAACCAGCTGTCACGGCTGCGCGACCAGAGCGAGGAACTGCAGCAGCGCGTGCAGCGTTTGGAAGAAGACCAATCAACGGCCGAATCAGAAAAACTGCGCGAACAAATTATGCAGCTGGAGGGTTCGCTCAAGCCAACCCAGCAGAGGCTGGCCGAATACCGCGCGAATCTGCAGAAGATCCAGAAAGAATCGGCCGGACTGCAGAAAGCAGCGCACGAGCAGGAAACGCGCTACACACAGACACAGATTCGCCTCACGCAGCAGGAGAGCCAGATCGAGTCGATCAAAGAACGCATTCACACCGATCTGGGGCTTGTCGCTTTACGTTTTGACGAAGATCACGCCGGCCCTACGCCGCTGCCTATAGATGACATATTCGAGGAACTGCCGAAAGTAGCTGAGCTGCCGGCGGACATCGAGAAGAACATACAACAGTATCGCGGACAGCTGCAGCGCATGGGGGGTGTCAATCCGGAAGCGCCGCAGGAGTTTGAAGAGACGGAGCATCGTTTCGAATTTCTGACCCAACAGGTCGCCGATCTGCAGGACACCGAAGAACAGCTGCGGGACGTGATCAGCGAGCTGGACGATCTCACGTCGCGCGCCTTTGCCAAAACGGTCGAAGAGGTAAATAAAGTCTTCGGCACGACCTTCACCCAGCTTTTTGGCGGTGGTTCCGCCAGACTTGTCTTGACCGAGCCCGACGACCTGACAATTAGCGGTGTGGACATCGTGGCCAGGCTGCCCAACCAACGCGAGCAGGGCCTGGCGCTCCTTTCCGGCGGCGAACGTTCGCTGACGGCGTCGGCGCTGATCTTCTCCTTGCTGAAAGTCTCGCCGACGCCGTTCTGCGTCATGGATGAAGTCGACGCGGCTTTAGATGAGGCGAACATCAACCGCTTCCGTGATATTTTGCGCGAGCTCAGTTTGAACACGCAGTTCATCGTGATCACGCATAACCGGGGCACCGTACAGGTGGCGAATACTATCTACGGCGTGAGTATGCAGCCGGACAGTGCCAGCCAGGTTATTTCTATCCGGCCCGAAGAGTACGCGCAGCGCGAGTTGGTGCCGTAGGCGCAGATGATACGGGATGCCGGACGTTCGCGTTCAATGCTATAATTATTACGAGATCGGGCGGGGAGCCGGACAGGTTTTTCGCCGCCAACAGTGTTAGAGTTTCAGCATTTCAGCGCATGAACATTTCAGCGGCTGACTGGCTGACCAGCTTTTTTTGATAGGAGAATACAACATGCGTACCCCATTTATTGCCGGCAACTGGAAAATGAACAAAACGGCCGATGAGGCCGTCGCCTTTGCCAATGAGATCAAAGAGGAGCTCAACGCCATAGACGGCGTGGACATCGCTTTTTGCCCCCCATTCCTGGCCATTCCCGCGCTCGCCGAGGCGCTTCAAGGAACCAAGATCGGCGTCGGCGCCCAGAACATGTATTTTGAGGAAAGCGGCGCCTATACCGGCGAAATCGCGCCCAATATGCTGACGCCATTCTGCCGCTACGTCATTCTCGGCCACTCGGAACGTCGCGCGCTCTTTGGCGAAACGGACGAAGGGGTTAACAAGAAGATCAAGGCAGCGTTGAAGCATGGCCTGACGCCCATCGTCTGCGTTGGTGAGAGTCTCGAACAGAATGAAGCGGGCGAGACGCAGGCATTTGTCAGCGGCCAGGTGCGCGCTGCTTTTGAAGGCTTGGCCTCCGCTGAAATGGCCGTCTGCGTCATCGCTTACGAGCCAATCTGGGCCATCGGCACCGGCAAGACGGCATCCGTTGAACAGGCGGGCGAGATCATCGGCGGCGCTGTGCGCGCCACGGTGGCTGATATGTTCGGCAAGGAAACGGCCGAAGCGGTGCGTATCCAATATGGTGGCAGCGTCAAACCGGAAAATGCGACCGCCTTCATGTCCCATCCCGACATCGACGGCGCGCTCGTCGGCGGCGCGGCACTCAAACCAAGTTTCGTAGAGCTGGTTCGCAACTCCGTCGTCTAGCCGGACCTTTTCACCACCTACTAAACGCGCTGTAACTTCTCACACAGCGCGTTTTTACTTTGCGAATAGAAATCGATTTCTAGCGAGAAACCACGGCACTTATTCGGTCCGAGGCACGCCCGGCCTCTAGAAGGGAGAAAAAAAAGATGACACTGACATTACAGTCCACTACGACCTTATCCAATGGCGTCGAGATGCCTCTGTTCGGCCTCGGCGTTTTTGAGACGCGTGAAGGCAGTGAGGTTGAAGACTCGGTGCGTTGGGCGCTGGAAGCTGGCTACCACAGCATCGATACGGCGACCATCTACCGCAATGAGCGCGGCGTCGGGCGCGGCATCCAGCAGAGCGGCGTGGCGCGTGAAGATCTGTTTGTAACGACGAAGGTCTGGAACGCCGATCAAAGAAACGGCAGCACGCTGGAAGCGTTCGAAAAAAGCCTGCGCGATCTAGTGCTGGATTATGTTGACTTATATCTCGTTCATTGGCCGGTGGACGGTCACTATAAGCAGACGTGGCGCGACCTGGAAACGATCTATGCGTCGGGGCGCGCACGGGCGATCGGGGTCAGCAATTTCATGGTCGAGCATCTCCAGGATCTCCTTCTGGACACAGGGATCACGCCGGCGGTAAACCAGGTGGAGTTTCACCCGTACCTACAGTCCCCGGAACTGGTCGATTTCTGCCAGGAAGCGGCGATCCAGTTGGAGGCGTGGAGCCCGATCATGAAAGGACGCGTCCTCGATGTGCCGCAGCTGCGCGACCTGGGCGAGAAATATGGCAAGGATGCCGTGCAGATCACGCTGCGCTGGATCTTGCAGCGCGGCATCGTGGCCATTCCCAAATCCGTTAAGCAGACACGCATTGTCAGCAATGCCAACATCTACGATTTTGAGCTGTCGGCCGATGACATGACGCTGATCGACAGCCTGGATCGCGGCCAACGCGTCGGGCCGGACCCGTATAATTTCAGATTCTAAGGAACTGTACCAGAAACCGGGTTTTTCGTGTGGAAATAGATCTGCGGTAAAGTCGATCATAGAAGAAACCCGGTTTCCTGGATATCAGGCAACTTTGCGATCAGCGCGGCCCCGTTTATACTAGGCACGCGTCCCTTTTGACGCCTGCGAAACTGCTCAACTCACGAGGTCCTGATGCCATTTCTATGGGTAGCCATCGCCCTCATCATCCTTGTCCTGCTTCAACGCTGGATCCATACGCATCTGCACGGCCTCAGCCTGCTGCTGACCGGCAAACCGGACCGCGCGGTATACCTGTACGCGCTCATTCTCCTTCCCGGCGTCTTTCTGCATGAGTTGAGTCACTATGTGAGCGCGCGCCTTCTGGGCGTGCGCACCGGTTCCTTCTCCGTTTTCCCGCGACGCAAGGCGGACGGCTCCATCCAGCTTGGCTACGTGGAATATTACAAGAGCAAGACCCTGGATCCTATCCGCGAAAGCTTGATTGGCGGTGCGCCGATGATTGTGGGCACGCTGGTTATCCTGCTGATCAGCCTTAAGATTTTTGACGTAACCAATCTGGCCGCGGCCGTGGAAAGCGGTCATATTGACAATGTGGCGCTGGCCCTCACTGAATTCTTCGATACGCCTTTCGTCTTCCTCTGGATCTATTTGATTTTCGCGATCAGCAACGGCATGCTGCCCAGCGCCTCGGACCGCCGCGCCTGGCCAGCCTTTATCGTGGCCATGGTTATCCTGGCTGCCTTTGTCTACCTCCTCGGCCTGCAGGATGAAGTGGCGGATGGCCTGGCGGGACCGGCGGCTACTGTTTTCGGCTATCTGGGCATCGCCTTCTCTGTGGCCATTGGCGTGGACATTTTGTTCATGATGGTCCTGGGCATGCTTGAAGCGGTTGTGAGCCGTCTCAAGGGCGTCAGCGTGGTCTACGGGCCGGGTGGCAGCTCAGGCCAGGGTTAA
Source organism: uncultured Chloroflexia bacterium (assembly GCA_963767495.1). Lineage (GTDB taxonomy): Bacteria > Chloroflexota > Anaerolineae > Promineifilales > Promineifilaceae > JAACFF01. Next base: position 2,222,460 of record CAVYDY010000001.1, on the reverse strand, counting down.
GGAGAGGCGTCATGACTCGTTCGCCGTTACACCAACAGGTCGATACATTGCCGGAGATGGTCTCGCAGATGGTTGATGATCTGGTGCGCCGTGCGGCCGATCTACTCTCCCCCACCCTCAGCCGGCAGATCGACCAGGTGATGATCTGCGGCTGCGGCGACAGCCATCACGCGGGGGTCAGTGCGCAGCTGGCGTTCAGGCAGTTGGCGGGAATGCCCTGCCGCGCGGAATCGGCGATGCATTTCGGCCGTTATATCGCGCCCTATTTGTCTTTGAGCAACCAGCACACCCTGGCACTGGCGGTCTCGGTGAGCGGGCAGGTGACACGCACGGTCGAGGCGCTTGACCTGGCACGGCAGGCGGGCGCGACGGCCGTGGCCATCAGCGGCAATCGCAAATCGGCACTGGCCGGCGCCGGCGACCTGCTGCTGCACACGGCCGTGCCGCCGCTGCCTGACGAACTAGCCGGCATGATCGTACCCGGCGCACGCAGCTATATCGCTTCCCAACTTGCGCTCTATTTGCTGGCGATTCAACTCGGGCAGGCGCGCGATCATCTGAGCAAGAAAGTGGCCAACGGGCTGCGGCGCGAAGTGGCGGCAGCGGCGGAGCAGATGGAAGCGACGATCGCCGTCTGCGACGCGCTGGCCGGGAAAGCGGCGCTGGCCTGGCGGGATGCGGAGGCATTCGTCTTTTGCGGCAGCGGGCCCAATTTCGGCACGGCCCTATTCGCAGCGGCCAAGCTGCTTGAAGCGAGCGGCGACACGGCCGTTTCGCGCGACATCGAGGAATGGGCGCATCTTGAATACTTCGGCCGCGAGGTGGAGACACCCACCTTCCTGATCAGCGCCGGCGAACGTGATCTTGATCGCGCCTTAGAGGTCGCTGTCGCAGCTGAGACGATTGGACGCCGGCTGGCAGTCATCGCCCCGGCAGACAGCCCACTGGCGCGGACGGAAACGAGGGCACTGCACCTGCCGCTTGCCGGCCCGCTTCGCGAATGCTTTTCACCGCTGGTCAGCTGTTTGCCCGGCCTGCTCTTCGCCGCCTATCGCGCGCAGGTCATTGGCGAACCGTATTTTCGCGGTTTTGGCGGCGGGCGCAGCATCGTAGGGGGCGGCGGCATTTCGCGCATTAGAAAGAGCCAGCGGCTGACCGACCTGCCCGAGGATTAGGCCTGAAATTACAGCCCGGAGAAACAAAGCTCATGGAACAACGTTATCACAAAGCTGTTGCTGAAGAGAACGACGCGCACACCGCGCTGGTCAGCGGTGCCACCGGCGCCATCGGCAAAGCGATCGCCCGCCAGCTCGCCGCGATAGGGGACCAGACGGTAGTGCTGGTCTGCCGCGATGAGCAGAAAGGGCAGGACGCGGTCAGGCAGATCCGGGAGACGACGGGCAATAGTCAGGTCTATTACGAACTGGCCGATCTATCGCGCAAGGCATCCATCGCGGCCCTGGCCGATCGCTGGCCGGGGCGGCTGGACGTGTTGGTCAATAACGCGGCCAGCACGCCGCGCGGCCGTCAAGAAACAGCGGAAGGGATTGAGCTGCAGCTGGCGACGAATGTGCTCGGCTATCTGTGGATGACCGAGGCATTCAGGGCGCAGTTGGAAATGGCGGCGCCGGCGCGGGTGATCAACGTAGCCAGCTATTGGGCGGGCGATCTTGACCTGAACGATCTGCAGTTCAAGCGCCGCCGCTACGACAACAACACCGCATATCGCCAATCGAAACAGGCAGATCGTATGTTGACGGCCGCGCTCGCCGATCGCTTCGATCCGACCCGGGTAACGGTGAACGCCTGCCATCCCGGTGACGTCAATTCGGCGCTGAGTAATGACCTCGGTTTTGGCGGGCATGAATCGCCTGATGCCGGGGCGCGAACCCCGGTGTGGCTGGCGACTGATCCGGCCGTTGCCGGGGTCACGGGCAAATACTTTGAGCGCATGAGCCAAGTCAATGACCGCTTCACCGCCGACAGAACGGCCGTTGAGTCCCTCTATGAGGCGTGCCAGCGCTATTAATCAATGCGAACACGGATTGTTTGCGCGGGAGGCATGCGCATCGACTACCTGATTACGCGCGAAGGGGAGGCGCATACCGGCCTGCCGGGCGGCAATGCGCTTTTCTCCGCCGCCGGGGCGAAATTGTGGACAGATGAGGTCGGCCTGTGGGCGCGCTGCGGCCGCAATTTCCCGGCAACCTGGCTGGAAACACTGGGCGCATTAGGGCTGGGCACAGCCGGCTTGATTCATCTGCCGCAGGCACAGGACCACCGCACATTTTTCGCCTACACGGAAGATGGAAAGCGTGATGACACGCAGCCGGCGGCGCACTTTGCACGCATCGGGCGGGCGCTGCCGCCTGAATTAGAGGGCTATGTACATTCGACGCCGCAGCAGGATGACCCGCACATTTTCGAGCCGCTGGCGCCGCGGCCGGAGGAGTGGCCGGCGGTTTATGCAGGGGTGACGGCCGTTCACCTGGCCCCCCTACCCCTGGCCACGCACCTGCATGCTCCGGCGGCGCTGCGTGCGGCGGGCGTCAGACTGATCAGCGTCGATCCCGGCGAGCGTTACATGATCCCCGAACGCGTCCCATTCCTCCGCCGGCTGCTGCCGCAAATAGATGCCTTCTTACCCAGTGACCAGGAAGTGCGCTCACTTTTTGGTGATGCGGTCGATCTGTGGGAGGCGGCAGACCAGCTTGCGGCGTGGGGCGCGCCGCTGGTGGTGATCAAAGTCGGGCCGGACGGGGTGCTTCTGCTGGATGCGGCGAACGGCCGTCGCCATCAGATGCCCGCCTACCACGCAGCAGGCGACCCACGTATCATTGATGTCACCGGCGCCGGCGACAGCTTCTGTGGCGGCTTCCTGGCCGGTTTGGCTGAGACAGGGAAGGCGGTGACGGCAGCCCAGATGGGGCTGGTGTCCGCTTCGTTGGTGATTGAGGGGTACGGCGCACTCTACGCCCTAGGATTAGAACAGGAAGACGCCCGGAGGCGTCTGATGGCTCTGTAGCCGCAGACTCTTTCTGCGCTGCTGTCTGGCGGGCCGGCGCGCTGCGGACAGCGCGGCTGCGACTTGGGGTTCGGATTTCTCCAGCCGTTCCAGTCCGCTGTCACTTACCCTTTTTCGCTTTCTTGAGGTCCTTCATACGTTGATCATGCCGCAGATCCTTCTTGCGGATACGCAGCGCTTCGGGCGTCACTTCCAGGAGCTCATCGCCGCTCAGGTACTCGATACTCTCGTCCAGGGACATCAGGCGCGGCGTGGACAGCGCTTCAACGATCGCTGTCGGCACGGCGCGGTGGCCGGTCAGATTTTTGGCGCGGCAGACATTGATGACCAGATCCTCGTCCCGTATATGCTGGCCGACGACCTGTCCGGCATAAACCGGGTCGCCAGGGATGACGAAGAAAGTGCCGCGCTGCTGGAGATGCTGCAGCGCATAGGCGACGACCTGCCCATTTTCCAGGGATACGAGCGAGCCGCGCTCAGGCATGTCAATCTCCCCACGGTAGGGCAAGTGATCATGAAACAGCGTATGGAAAATCCCCGTACCGCGGGTGGCCGTGAGGAATTTCTGCCGGAAACCGAGCATGCCGCGGGTCGGCACCTGGTAAGTACAGTAGACAGTGCCATCTTCGCCATAGTTGATTTCGGACAACAGCCCGCGCCGGCGTCCGAGCGACTCGGCCACAACGCCAAGATAGTCATTGTGAACCTCGATAAAAACATCTTCCACCGGTTCCAGAATCCCTTCCGGTGACTCGCGGAAGATGACCTCGGGCCGGCTGACCATAAACTCATACCCCTCGCGGCGCATCGTCTCGATCAAGATAGCCAGATGCAGTTCACCGCGACCGGCAACCGTAAATTCCCCCGCCCGATCGGTCTCCGAGACGCGCAGGGCCACGTTGCGCTCCAACTCATTAAAGAGACGCTCGCGTATCTGGCGTGTGGTGAGGTACTTGCCTTCCTGACCAGCAAAGGGACTGTTGTTGACGCTGAATGTCATGCGCACGGTTGGTTCTTCAACCGTGATCGGCGGCAGCGGCAGCGGGTTATTGGGATCAGCCAGCGTGTCGCCAATGCCAACGTCGGGAATGCCTGCCACGGCGATGATGTCGCCGGCCGAGGCCTCGGTCTGCTCATAACGCTGCAAGTCACGAAATGTGAAGAGCTGGGTTACTTTGCCCGGCTTCGTCTCACCGGCGGCGGTCATGTGGGCGATTTCTTGCCCGCTCTGAATCGTGCCGCTGCTCAAACGGCCGATAGCAATCTTGCCGACATAACTGCTGTATTCAAGCGTGGTAACCAGCACCTGCGTCGGGCCGTCGGGATCAACCATCGGCGGCGGCAGATTGTCACGAATCGCCTCGAAGAGCGGTCCTAAGTCTTCCTGCAGATCGTCCGGCGCGTAACCCGCCTGCCCGTTGAGCGCCTTGGTGAAAATAACCGGGAAATCAGACTGCTCATCGGTGGCTCCCAGATCAATGAAGAGATCAAAGGTCGCGTTAAGGACATAATTAGGGCGCGCCGCCGGGCGGTCGATCTTGTTAATCACAACCACGACCTGGCACCCATTGTGCAGCGCCTGGCGCAGCACGAAGCGCGTCTGCGGCATGGGGCCTTCCACAGCATCCACCAACAGCAGGACGCCATCGACCATATTGACCACTCGTTCGACCTCACCGCCAAAATCGGCGTGGCCGGGCGTGTCCACGATATTAATGGTCATGCCCTCATAGACGACGCTCGTGTTCTTGGCCAGGATGGTAATGCCTCTTTCCCGTTCCAATTCGTTGGAGTCGAGGACCCGTTCCGTGAGGTCCTGGTTGCTGCGAAAGACATTGGTCTGACGTAACATGCCGTCTACTAGCGTCGTTTTGCCATGATCGACGTGGGCGATGATGGCGATGTTGCGTATATCTTCTCGTGGTTGAATCATTCGTTCTCTACCAAACCCGCGAGGTCCAGCACGCACTCACTGTCGCGAGCGCGCGTCGATAGACCTCACCGGCTTATGCTAATTTATCCGTCAAGCTGGATTTCAAAGTTGTCGGCGCCGGTTTCCGCCCGCCAGCGGACGCCTGTCCGCGGGTCATAAAGGCCGGTCACCAGCTTCACCGGTATCGTCGTCACATCATCTGGCCAGGAGAGCGAGTGCACCTGCAGGAGCGTATCACCCTCATGCCAACCTTCCCAGGCCGCACCCAGGCCGTCCCATTGGGCCACCAATTGGCCCTGCTCGTCCAACGCGTGAACAAAGATCTGCACCGCCTGCGGCGGGCCGTCCTTCTGCCATGCTGTCAGTAATTCAATGTTTGAGCCTTCACTCGCCCCGATCTCAACCGACTTTAACGTCGCCAGAGCGTCAGCTGAGGAAAAACGCGCCAATTCACTGTCCTGGAAAGGATGCGCATTATAGCTGGCTAATTCAATGCCGTCATCCCGGCTCATTTGCGACAGAGATCCGGCGAGATAGGGGGCCAACAGCGGGTGGAATTCCTGGCCGGACGGTTGTGCCAGCCACGCCTGATCAGCCGCGGGAAAGATCATGCCCTGCTCAGGATCGGCCCAGCGCGGTCTGATGTCATTACTGCCCAACTGGGCGAAGGCGTCCGGCGGCAGCTGATCCATCTGCAAACCGGCGAGCACGAGATCGACCCGCTCACCACCGGCCGGCACCTCATAGAGGAAAATGGAATAACCCAGCTTGTCCATGGGCTCTCGCGCGCGAAACCAGGCGAACTGATCATGATCGTTGAAATGCACACCTTGCAGATTGGTGGCGCTGATCGCATAGATGCCGGGCGCCGGATCGGCGGCATAGAAGGGGCGCGCCTGCGGGTTCATCAAGCGGGGAGGAAAACTGTCCAGGCCCCTGTAGTTAATGCCATAGTAATCGGGGCGCGCCTCACCGAAATAGCTCAGCCAAACCTCGTCCACGCCATTTTCCGCCATCCAGGGTGCCAGATCGTCCAGATCCTGTCCCCAGTCCAGATTGCTGTCAACGAGGCTGCGCCAGCCGCCATCGGCGCCGCCGCCGAGCAGGTTGAAGTAGGCGAGGTAATCGGGGTAGATGAGCAGATTGGCCAGCGCAAGCGAGGCGGCCAGGATGGCCACGGGCGCCAGGCGCACGGCCGTTTGCGGGCGCAGGCTGCGCGAGACGGCCGCTGCTGCGAAGATGATCAGGAAAGGCAGCGAAGGCAGAATATGGCGGTAACCCAGGTTGATGTCGGTGGTCAGGGCGATGGCGAAAAAGCCGAGTGATGGCAGCAGCAGGGCAGCGCTGTCCAGGAGATCAGGACAGGCGCCTTTGCGGCGCAGAACGCAGACAAGGTAGGCGGCGGCGCCCCAGGCGAGCAGCAGCAGCGTGGGCAGCGGCGTTTTCAATAGGAAAGCGACCGGGAAATAGTACCACCAGCCGCTGTCGCTGTATTCGCCCAGCAGAAACGAGGGCGTGACCACCTGCAAACGGCCGCCGATATCCAGCAGTTGTTCCAGGTGGCCGGCCAGCGGCAGGGTCATGCCGCTCAACTGCGGCAGCATGGGCAGCTCGGCGGGCAGCGTGCCGAACTCAAAGCCATTGGCCGCCCACAGCGCGGTGATCGCAGCCAGCGGATAGGCAGTCAGGATCATCAGCAGTGAAGACCAAGGAAAAGCCTGCAGCCGCGAAGATTGCGTATGGCGGGCGCGGGCGCGCCACGCCTGCAGGAGCCAGATCAGAATCAGCAAGGCGAAGAGGGGAATGAAAAGCATCGCCGTGAATTTCGTGTTTTGCAGCAGGCCCATGGATGCGCCGGCGAGCAGAGCGCGTCCCCAGGCCGGCTGCTTGATAAAACGCCACAGAGTATACCCTGCGAGCAGGGCAAAGGAGGCCAGGCCCAGATCAGTGGTCGCCAGGCGCGTATGGGCGAGGATATTGGGATCGAGCGCCAGGAAGAAAAGCGCCAGCAGACCAACCCAACGACGTCCGGACAGTTGCGCCGCCCAACGAGCGGCGAGAGCGGTCATCAGCATACCCAGCCAGATCGAGGGCAGGCGCGCCAGGAAGATTATGTGGGCGACATCGTTGCCGATTTCCCAGAGGAACAGTTCGGCGGGGAGGTGAAAGCTGGTGCCGCCCCAAGAAGGATCATCCAGCGGCAGGGCGACGTTTTCGTCGCCGGCAAGCAGGAGGGCATTGAAAGCATTGAGTCCCAGGGGATGGCCGACGCGAATCTGCGTATGCCCGCGAAGCGCCGCCAGCCCGCGCACAATGAAGCCCTGCTCATCAAAGGTGGGCGTCTTCTGGGCCATGCTGCTCAGCGCGAGGGCGAACATCAGGAGCAGAACGGCCGCGGCCAGAAGACGAAAAAGAGCGGGTGATAGATCGACTGGTACCGGAACGGCCGACGGGCGCGCCGTGACGCCTGGGGAGTCCTGGCCATCTGCGGACGGGGAAGAAGCAGCGTACCATGCTGCTTCACTTGCAGCGCGACGCGCCACAGCGCCAGCCGGCGGCATGACATCTTCATCTGCGGGCTGGTGTCCCGCGTTCCCCGAAATTATCACTATAGACCAGGAACCTCGGAACCAGGCTGCTTGCCGCACCTGATGCCGAGGTTCCGATTTTCACTCATCTGAAGGCTCAAAGGCCCGTCGTGCGTCCGCTAATCGTTAAGAGGCATCACCTCGAAGTATTCGTAGCGCGCCGTTACTTTCGGCCGTTCTCCGGTCGTAGCAATTGATCCGAAATATGGGTTGCCAGGATACGCGTTCTCCTCCAAAGTCATTTGGTGCCGCAATCCGCTGCCGCGCTTTCCGGCGAAGACGTCGATATGATCCTCATAGACATCGACACCCAAAAGGTTCCAATCTCCCCAAGCAAGTCCGGAGGCATCCAGCTCCTTCCAAGTCTTCCCACTCTCAAATGTTATGGGATCATCACCAGGCCCATTCCAGATCACATTGTGGATTCGTCTCAACTGGAGATCGAGCCTCTCTCCCGCGGCAGCTTCAATTAACATGAACTCGTAAAACTGATTGAAGCAATCCTTATGTTCGTACCAGCCTTCCACGGTATTCGGATCTGAAGGACACTGATCAGTCACTTTATCAGCGGCGAAAACAAAACCCGTACCTAGGCCTTCAGAAGGATCGACGCTTTTCAGCTCCAAGCGAATCGAATAGGGAACGCTGGGCATTTCACTCATCGGTGAGGCAAGACCCAGGTCATAGGCGTCAGCAATATTGAGGATATTCCACTTGTAGTCTCCCGGAAATTCATTCCAGGTTGTTACTGCGTCCAGGTGCGTCGTGCGGCGTATCCACCAACTGGTATCTTGAATAGGAACATCAAAATCTTCGCGGTAGCCGCCGATCACTTTTAGCGTCTCCGACCAGTTGCCTGTTAGTTCCCCCACTCTTGAGCGTACGCGATAGTAATAAACGTTATCCCGCGTTGCCTGATGGGCGAAGGATTTAGAAGATTCCCGAATCCCGGGCATTGAAACGGCATCTGAAAAGCCGGGATCGTGAGCTTCTTGCAGTTCGAACTCCACCGCTCCGGCGCCATTCCAGGAAACCGTCCAGTTGTTTGTCTTGTTTGGTTTTGTCGATTCGATGGAAATAATGTCCGGCGTGAGCGGTCTTTCACCATAAGTGATCATGGGCAGCAGGATAATCGGTATGCTGTCCTTATCAACCACGGTAATTGTCGTGGCAGGTTGGGCAAGCACCTCTCCGTCACTGACCAGCTTTACTTCAGCTTGATTCGTATAGGTCGTATCAATCGGCGCATTCTTATCAACCCTGGCCACAACCACGATCTCGACACCGCCTGCCGCGTTGAGGACGCCCTCCCAGGTAATCACGTTGTTTTCGACGCCGCCTCCTGTCTGCAATCCACCAGGAAGTTTGAATTCGTGACTAACATAGGTGAGCCCAGACGGCAGTTCATCGACGATGACTATCGGCGGCGAATCGTGGCCGCCACTGTTGAGGACCTCTATGGTAAAGGTGACTTCTTCGCCGGCGACCACAAACTCCCTGCCTGCCGTCTTTGTTGACTGCCCAAATTCGTAGTCATCTTCGGAACTGAAGCTGCTTGGCTTTGGCATTTGTTCTCGGATATGTGCGGGCAGTGACTCCAGATCTTCGATTGAGCTAACAACAATGACATCTGAACCATCGTCCTTGTCGATATCATCCTGTGCCAGCAGCGGTGGTGTGGAAACTAGGGCGACCAATGTTACCAGCAGGCCGGCAACCAAGAGCAAGGCCATGAGTTTGCGCACATTCTGTTTCTCTTCTTTCTTCATTTTTCCTCTGTTCTATTTCCGGTCCACTCTTGCCAAGGCAGGTGCGACCATGTCATTGAAAACGAATTATTCAGCTAACCACCATTGTAGCCCCCATCAAGGGGGATAAGTATATGATCATCTGTATTCCCTACACCGTTGCTAACGTGCAAACGACGGCCGTTTTCACGCAGGTAAAGCCCTAGACGCAGGGCTCCAGTAGGGGCTGGTAAAGTTGATGCCCATGGCAAGACATGCCGTTGGATAATGAGATCGCCCGGGCGAACTGTTTCCGGGGCGGCATCAAGACCGTCATGTTGGCTGATCAACTGCTCGTCGCCATCAAGCCAATGAACAAAAATGGTCAGATCGGCGGGAAGCGCTCCATTTACCCGCCATGCTGTTACCATTTGTAACGCCTGCCCGTCCTGCGGCGTAGTAATTTCATAGCCCACTAAGGAAAGCGCGTCTTCAAAAGGCAGCGGTTCGACAAGCGGCGTCAGTTGGTGGCCGTCCGGCAGATCGTAAACCGCGAAAGAGGGGCGGCTCTCGCTGCGAAAAAGAGGGTCGTCGCTGACGCCAGCCAGGGCGAGCAGTTGGGCATTGGGCGCAGCATATTCCGGCACGAACATTCTGGCATTCCCCTGTGCGGGCAAAACAATCGCGCCGGCTACTGAATCGCCGGTCTGAATCCAGCGCCCTTGCGGATCACTGCCCAGGCTGCGGCGCAGCGCATCGACGGTAATGGGCCGGTAGAACCCGTCGGCGAATACCGCTTCTCCGCCGGGCTGCTCCTCCAGATAGCGGGCGATATCGACAAGCACCGACTGGTACTTGAGACGCGTCTCGACGGCCTGCGGCCAGCGCATAAACCCATTGTTGATGGTAACGCCCAGATTGAGGAGAAAGAGTGCGGCCAGCAGCAGTGGTATGCCATAGTGGGCCCAGGCGGACCCCTGCGCGGCGCGCCGCTTCTGCCACAGCCAGCCTACAGCCAGCGCGGGGACCGTATAGACGGCAGGCATCGCGCCAATCATGCGGATGGTGCTGGGCGCCTCCGGCGTGATCGCACTGGGCAGCAGCCCGACAGCCAACCAGATCAGCGTGAATGCGAAGAGCGGCTGTTTGAAGCGCCATACAGCCAGGACCAACCCGGCAAAGAAGCATACGGCCGTGATCGGGTCAAACAACGGCCGGCCAGGCAGCATATACGTCCATCGCGGATCTCCGGTGAAGCTGAAGACGCCGAGTGTCGCCAATGAGGCACCCAGAATTGGCGCCGGATTCCCCTCGGCCAATGCGCTGAGCGGCCCCTCCAACTGTTGGACGCGCTGCTGCAAAGAGGGATCGGCGCGCAGCGTGAGCGCCAGCGGTAGATAGACGATCAGGGCGACCAGCAGCGAGATGCCGGCGGCGAGCAGTGGTTGGGGCATCGTACGGCCGAAAATGGTGGCCTGCGGCGCGGCTAGACGCTTGCGCATGAGAAGCCAATAGAGCCCCAGCAGCAGCGGCCAGAGAAAGATCACGCGCGCACCGGTATAGGTATAGAGGCTAAGGCCGAGAAAGAGACCGGCCAGCCAGGGTCTGCGCGGCCAGAACCAGGCGAAGAGCAGCAGCAGCAGCGGCTCCATGATTGGCCTGAGGCCGATACGGCTGAAGATAATCGGCCACCAGCTAATGGCCAGGAAGAGGCCGGCGGCCAGGGAAACGGGCGAACCAAAGGATCGTTTCGCCCAACGCATGGTCAGGGCGACGACAAACAACCCGAGCGCCGCCGCCGGCAGCCGTATCGAGAGCATGTTATCGCCGAGCAGCACCTGGAAAGGCACCGACCAGTAATGATAGAGAGGCTCGTGCCCATACCCTTCGCGGAAGAAAAGCGTGTGGTACCCCTGGCGAATGAAGGTCACGATATCGGCATTGAGTACTTCATCCTGGGCGAGGCCGGGCGGCACATCACCAAGAGCGACCAGGCGCAGCAAGGCGGCGAGCAAGAGAACGGCCGTCGCCCACCAGAGCCAGCCGGCTCCGGCATTCTCTCCGCTCCCCCAAACCGCTTGCTTTTCAGCCGTCATCTCTTCTGTTACCATTGCCAAATTCTAGGCGTGCGCCCGCCTTTTGCAAAAGGGGTTTAGGCGATGCTCAACGAGCAGCAATCAAGTGACCGCTGCAACCATCAAGATTTTACGGCGTCCGTGGCTGCGCTCCCATACGCGACACCCACGCCTCAGGGGTGATTGGTCGCCTATCTGTCCATGGTCAAAAAATGGGTCATTCCTCTTCTTCTGGCGCTGCCGTTCGTGCCGCTGCTCCTTTGGGGATTATATCTCCCGGAAGCGGCCTATGCATCGCTGGGCAATGTTCTGCGTGTATCGGGCTGGCAGACTCTTTTCACGGACAGCTGGGCCGGTTATGAGGTGCTTTCCACGCCGCTGTTCCCGATTGCCGTCGGTATCCTGGCCCGGCTGGGCATTGAGCCGGCGTTGGCAGCGGCTCTGCTGGGCACGTTGGGTTGGGGCACGGCGGCACTGCTCATGTGGTGGATCAGCCGCAGCATCGGCAACGCGCGCGGCGCCCTGACGACCGCTGTCCTCTTCGGGCTGAACCCCTGGATCATCGCGACGCTGGGCCAGGCCACCGGCTGGATCATCGCTCTCGTCTGGCTGCTGCTCAACTTCACTGTCAGGCGGCGCGCTCTGCTCACGGCCCTTGGCGCGCTCTTCCTACTTTCTCTATTCTTCCGCCCGTCACAGGGGCTCATCTGGCCCAGCGGCCTTGTCAGCCCCCTGCTCTGGTCGCTGCTCCTTTTTTGCGCCGGCCTGGGCCTGGAGTGGCTGGCGGCTGCGTTGACGGAACGCGACCTGATCCGCATCGAGCAAGACCAGGCGACCAGTGTGTTCCTGGGCCTGCTGCTGTTGGTCATCCTCCTCTGGCAGGGAAACCGCCTGCGGCAGGCAGTCGAAACACGGCCGCTGGCGCAGTGGTCGGTCGAAGAAGTGACGGCGGCATGGCTGCGCGACAATACAGAGACGGGTGCGACTTTGCTGGCCAGCGAGCGCGTAGGCTATCTGGCCGATCGTGAAACCGTAGCTGCCTCCCCCGAGGATTTGCAGGAATTAATCGCCGAGAACCCGCCTGACTACGTGGTGGCAGGATCCAGTATTCCCTGGCAGATGCTGCGTGAAGCGATCTGGTTCCGCGCACTATACGAACCAAGGATCCAGTTCGAGCAGGCGAATGCGGCGCAGGCAGGCCGGGAGATTTGGGCCTACCGGGCACCTGAGGATTGGCTTGGCCCGCTGGAATTCCTCAATGCCCGCGTGCCGAACCAGATGTCGCTCCTCGGCTTCCAGATGGATCCGCGGCCGGCAGCCGCCGGCCAGCCGCTGAACATGGCGCTCCATCTGCAGAGACCGGCGGCAAGTGCGCTCGAACCAGGCCCCTTCCAGGCGATTGTGCGCCTGGTCTCGCCGATCGACGGCCGTACCGTCGGTGAGTGGACCGTGGATCTGCCGCGAACCGTACGCCCGGAAGAGTGGCGGGCATCACAGGTGATTGTGGAACCAGTACAGATTCCGCTGCCGCCAGACCTGGAGAGCGCCGCCTATACACTGAATCTATCACTGACCGCTGAGCAAGATGGTGAGCTGTGGCCGTTTTCATATAATAACGATGTCAACCGCCTGGATCGTATCCCGCTGGGCACGGTGGTGATGCCGTGGACGGGCAGCATGGAAGGCACAGCGCCGCTGGCAGCAAACTTCGCGCAGGGCGTCCATCTGGCCGGCTTCGAGCAAAGCAAGGCTGACGAGACGCTGCAGGTCACGCTCTACTGGCAAACCCACGCTGAGATTGATGAAGCATACAATGTCTTTGTGCACGTTTTAGATGAAAATGGGCAGTTGGCGGCCAATCATGATGGGCCGCCGGCGAACGGGCGCTTCCCAACCGACACCTGGCTGCCGGGCATCACGGTTGCCGATCAACACACTGTGCCCCTGCCCGCGGACCTACCGCCTGGAACTTACGAACTGCGCACTGGCCTCTATGATCCGCTCAACGGAACGCGTCTGCCGCTTCATTTTGTCGATCAGCAGCCTGTGGAAGGGGATTCCGTTTGGTTGGGATCTGTTACCATAGAGTAGTGGCGTCGTAATCACCCTTTCTTAGCGCACGGGAAGGGTCCACCTCAGGCGGCAGGGCTGCCGCGTCTACAGCGGCGACTCTTGACGACTATGGCGCATCGGGCGGCAGGCCGAAGTCGGCCGGGCTGACCGATTCATTCTCACTCCACAGATCGATGGCTATGTTCCCGGGCGACAGCAGCAGCAGGTTGTCTCTGGGGCCCAGATTGAACCAGGGGTCGGTTTGCGTGTCGATACGGCCGTTGCCGGCGTAGATGATCAACAGGCCATCCTCACGGCCGTCCTGGAGAAACCTCGCGTCATTAGCGGCGTTTTCACTGGCAATAACGCGCACCCGTTGGCCCTGCGGCAAATCAGCCAGCAGCGGGTCATCAACGAAGATCAAGGATCCTTCATCAACAGCGTCCAGGCGGTCATTATCGGTGATTCGCCATCCGCGTAGATCCACCCCACCCGGCCGGCGTACTTCCAGCTCAAACCAATCACCCTCGACAGCCTGCCCATCATCCGCGTGATAGGCGGTGAAGACGACATCATGCTGCGCCGGCAGCGCCTCATCCAACGGTTCGAACAGCGCCAACAACTCATTGGTTCCAGCTACCGCAAGCGTGATCGCCGGCGATGTAGGATCGTCCGGTCCGCTGTAACCCTGCCAGCGGTCGAACGTGTAGCCGGCCGGCGGAACAGCGCGCAGCCGGATCTGCGTGTCGATGAAATATTCCCCCTGGTAGGGCAGCGGCGCCGGCGTCAGATCATTGACGGCGACCCATCCCGGCGGGCCGCCCGCTCCCCCAACCGCGACAACAGCCACGCCAGGCAAGCTGAAACTTTCTACGAAATGTTGGCGCATGATGGCGGTGCGTTGGGCGGCGAATGTGCGCATGCCGTCCACGACTTCGTCCCACGCCTCGGGAACATTCCAGCGCGCCTGTTCGAAGGGAATATCGACGCTCAATTCAGCCACCGAACGCTCGATTTCTGCCGATACATTGGCCGGCGAAAGCGTCGTATTGAGCAGATCGGCGGCGCGGGTCAGGAAGAGATTGTAGAAATATGGGTTGGCCAGGAGTTTATTGAGAAACAGTTCCATGCGCTGGCCAAGCGGATGCTCAACGTTGAGGACATGGTCAACCATTTGCCTGTCGACGCGTTCAAAGGCGAGGTCATTGTCCCAGACGATCCATTCCCAACGGCCGCCCGGCGTCCAGGGCCGGAACTGGTGCATGTTGTGGTGCGGCCAATCAGTATTGGCGACATACATCTGCAGGAGATAGTAGTCGATGAAGTTGGCCAGATCTACCTGCGTCTGCAAATAGGCGTAATTGTCAGGTTCAGCTAGATCATTCTCCTCGACAAAGGCCATGACGTTTTCCCAATGAACGAGATCGGTGGCGCGTTGTTCGGCCGACTGGCGGCTGGGTATGTTGGGCGTATCGCTGACCGCGGCATCGGGTACGCCATAGGTTTGTTCCAGGAAACGCTCATCAATACGCTCGCGAATATTGTAGATGCCCCAAGGCCGGCCATTTATAAAAAGCAGAAGCGGACGGCCGCGCACGGCGAATCCGCCCATTTGCGCAAAAAGCCGTTCCGTCAGCTGGTTGCGAAAAAGCAGCAAATCCTGATCGCTGTTGTGCAGATAGAGATGATCAAAGGCGACCTGGCCCTCTTCACCAAACAGGGGATAGGCCAGTTTTCGCGCGCCATACGCTTCGCGGAAATAGAGACGCAGCGATTTCTTGTCGAAGAACCAGCGCGTCCATTCGCCATGAATGCGCAAACCGCCCCCTACCTGAAAGCCGGTTTCCCCATCGCCGTCCACGAAGGTGAGATCCACCGGGCGCTCCCACTCCCGTCCGCGTTGGCTATGATTGACATAGATTCCGCTCTCTGTGCTCCACAAATCATCGGGGTCAGCGATGATGGAGAGGATCGGCAGCTCTGTCTGTACGCCCATCATGTAGCTGGCGCTTGCCGGCGGTCCGGAGCTGCCGTCGGGCAGGAAGGCCTGCGCCCGCACCACAACTACCTGCGGCTGCGCCGCCTGCAGAGGGAGCGGCTGTTCGTAGCGCGAAGAAAGCGCTGGATCAGGAAGGCTGCCATCCAGCGTGAAATAGATCTGCGCGTCCGGATTCGGGGTTTCCAGCTTCAACAACAGATCCTCGTCATAGCTGCCGGCCGGTGCGGAAAAAGAAACTTCCAGGTCTGTGCCGGCGGCGGACGAGACGCGCTGTTCCTGCCAGAGCAGGACGCCGGCAAGCAGCGCCAGACCTATGATGAGAAGAAGCCAGCGGGTCCCTGTCACCCTATCCAAGATTCCAGCCATCAAATGGTGGTCAGCAGATGCTTACCAGGCAGCGGCCTGGCTAGAAGGTGCTGCTGAGCAAGCCATCAACGTATTTGGAATGGCGGTGGCGCGGAATGGGAAAACTGTCCATGGCGTGTTCAAGCCGCTCTTCCAACGCAACCGGCGCTTTGATCTCAATGACAATTTGATCGGCGGCAACCAGCCGGTGGGTCAGATTCGGCCGCAGACTGTAGCGCTGATCATAGAAGGTTTGCTCGTAATCCAATGTGCAGCGAATCACACCATCCGGGGAGACGAAGTAGTCGCGCCGGTAATGGTTGATCAAGGCCGGGCGGTCAGCCTTCAATACCCAGGGCACCCAATCCTCTGGCGCCTCGGCGCGCAAATCAGCCAGGATGCGCTTGAAGGTCTGGGTCAGGGCTAAAGGGTTCTCCAATTTCAGGCGCTTTTTGTCGCCGACGGAGCCGCGCTTTATTTTGAGTTCTAGTATCGCTTTGACAACGGCCGTTTGCGACGTTTCCCCGTACCAGCGGAAGCGCAGCTTGCGGCGCTCTGCCTGACCGGCCAGATTCTCAGCGAGGTTGGTCAGGCCCGGCGAATCAAGATAGAGATTGTTCACCTGCCGCGTCGGGAAAGCGACACGAAAGCCTTCCGGGTGGAGGTGAATCCAGCTGCGTGCCTGGGCCAGCAGGGTGGCATCACAAGGAAGTTTTAGTTCATAACGAACTTCGGAGGGTGTTGCGGGTGGTTTGTCATTCATAATGGTTCTACTTTTTGGCGCAGATGGCCCGGCAGCGCTTCGACAATGTGACAGGCTTTGCTGCACCGCTGCTTACGGCAATTATGGTATATAGAGCCCCATTCAGCCAAATAGCCTGCTGCTGCTAACACCTGCCTCATTCAGATCA
Organism: uncultured Chloroflexia bacterium; assembly: GCA_963767495.1. Classification (GTDB taxonomy): domain Bacteria; phylum Chloroflexota; class Anaerolineae; order Promineifilales; family Promineifilaceae; genus JAACFF01. The sequence goes on along the minus strand of CAVYDY010000001.1, from coordinate 2,205,805 downwards.
TGCAAAAAAAACTCGCAGCTCTACGTGGAACACCCATTCTGTTCGGTTCTTGATAAGCGCTGCCGGGTTACTTACGGCACCTCGTAGATCAAGATGGAATAGCCGACGCGATCGTCCGGATCGCGCTGGCGAAACCAGGGATAGACGTTCTTCTCAGCCAGCGGCAGTTCCCAGAGCGCGCTGGCGCTGATTGCGTAGATGCCCGGCGCCGGCGCTGTTGGGTCAAATGGGGGTTCCGTCCATTGGCCCATGAAGGGCTGGCGCGGGAAACCGGGCAGCGGCTCGTAGGTAAGGCCGTAGTAATCGGGATCGGCTGTGCCAAACCAGCCAAGTTTCAACGCCTCGACCTCGTTCTCGGCCGTCCATGCCTGCAAGCGCAACAGATCCTGGCCCCAATCGATATTGCTGTCGACAAGGATACGGTGGCCGTTCTGCGGGCCGCCGGCGGCGATGTTGAAGGTGCTCAAGTAGTGGGGATGAATGCGCGCGTCTATGAGCAGCAGGCTGACGACCAACAGGCCAACAAGGGCCAACGGCGCATAAGCCGCGGCCGGATGGGCGGCGAATCGTTCCTTCAGCCAGTTCAACACCAAGGGCGAGGCCAGCCCGCCAATTACGAGGTAGACAAAAGGCAAGATGGGCAGCAGGTGACGGTAGCCGATGTTGAGCGCGCTGACCGTGCTGATGGTGAAGTAGAAAAGAATGGGTACGAGCAGGAAGACGGCCGTTTGCCGCGTTCTTGGAATGAGCAGCAGCAGGAAGCCGGCGAGGAAGAACAGCGCCAAAGTCAGCAGCGGCGTCTTGGCGGCGAAGGCGATGGGGAAATAGAGGAGGAATCCTTCGCTGGAGAATTCGCCCAGTAAGAAAGCAGCTCTGCCCCCTTCGCTGAGCAGGAAGATGCGCTCGATGCCTGCCCAGAAGGCGGGCATTGGCCCGCTGATCTGGTTGAGAGAGGCAAGACGGCCGTCCAGGAAGAGGAACTCTCCCCAGTCAAACCCATAGATCAGCCAGACGACCAGGATTGAAAGCAGCCCTGCGGTCAGCATTTGCAGGAATCGCCGCCTGGAGGCGCGCCAGGCAGCTTGTGCGCCTGCGCCATAGATGGGCAGGAGGGCAAGAATCATCCAGATGAGCACGAAGACCAGGTTGGACAGTTTGGCGGAAAAGGCCAGTCCCAGACCGGCAGCGGCGGCCAGCCAGAATTTCCAGCGCCACACCTCCTCTTGCCACAACCGCCACAAGAGCAAAGTGGCCAGGAAAGCGAACAGCGTGCCGCCCACGTCGGTGGTCACATAACGGCCGTGGGCCAGGATATTGGGATCAAAAAGGAGCAGCAGCATTACCAGCAGCGGCGCGGCCCCTCCCCAAAGCCGGCTGGCGAACTGCCAGCCCACCAGCGCCAGAAACAGGGTTAGGAAGACAACCGGCAGCCGTGAGAGAAACAGAATCTTCTGGATGTCCAGGTCGCGATTCAACCGCCAGAGAAACTCTTCAGCATAAAGATACCAGAAGATATCGGCCGGCTCTCGCTGCCAGCTGAGATGGTCAAGGGGAAGCTGAATCTCGGGCATGGTCAAGAGCGGCAGAGCGCTGATACCGTTGACCAGGGGAGGATGCTCGACGCTGAGCCGTGGATCGCCGGTGCGTAGATAGGTCAGACCGCGAGCGATGTGATTCTGTTCATCCATCGTCGCGCTGTCGCCGGTCATGCTGTCGAGAGCCAGGTAGAAGAAGAGCAGGATAGCGGCAACCGCCACCCAGCGCTGAACTTGTTGTCCCATATGGCGCGGATTATATGCCAGGGGCGTATCGCGGCAAGAGGCCAGGCGTACGGGTGAACAGCGCAAGGCCAACGATAGTCGGCGGAATACAGTAGTTCAGACCATCAGCAGGCCAGCGGTCAGGGCGGCAGGGCTGGCCGGCTCTTAGCGCGTGCCTGAGTGCGCGGAATAGACTAAAATGCGCGCCGGACCATATTGAACGGATTCCTACTTATGCGCAAGCATCTCTCCACGATAATCAAGGTCGGCGTCACCCTTTTTGGTCTGGCAGTCGTATGGACCCGTTTCGACGGCCAGGCAATCGGCCTGGTGATCAGCGAAGCGGAATTGAGCTGGCTCCTGGTGGGCTTTGTGCTTTTCAATGCGGGCGTTGTGCTGCGCGCCTACCGCTGGCAGATTCTCGTGCGCAGTCTACACGCCGATGTCCCTTTCAAGCGGCTGGCTGAGCTTTATTACGTGGGCGGCTTTTTCAACGTATTCCTGCCTTCCGGTTTCGGCGGTGATGTGGTGCGCGTATTGGAACTGGCGCAGGATGTGCCGGCCAGCCTGGCCGCAGGAACGGTGATCATCGACCGGTTGAGCGGCTTGATGATGCTCTTCGCCCTGTCGCTGATTGCGCTGCCTTTTCGACCGGCAGGTTTTCCAGATCAACTGATGTGGCTGATCATCGCCATCTGTGCCGGTGGGTTGGTGGGCGGGTTCATCTTATTGGAGGGCACGCTGCTGCGCAAGATCGGGGCGCTTCTGCCGCCGAAGCTGCTCAACGCGGGGAACGGCTTCATTCCCAAGCTTACCGAGGCGATCGAAGCGTGCGGCTGGCGGGCCATCGGCGGCGCCATGGGCGTCTCTATCGTCTTCAATTTGCTGCAAGCGGCGTGGTGGACGACTACCGCCTGGGCGCTTGACCTGGCGATCCCCTATCTCTACATGCTGCTGGTGGTGCCTCTGCTGTCACTGGTTATGCTCATCCCCTCAATCGGCGGCCTGGGTGTGCGCGAACTCATCGCTCCGCTGTTGTTCGCCCCGGCCGGCTTGCAGCCTGAGCAGGCCATTGCCCTGACCCTGCTGGTCTTTGCTTTGGAACGTCTATCCGGCCTGTTGGGCGGCCCGCTCTATATCTATACGACGCTGCGCGATCGCGATAAAGTGGACGTGCCGAGCAGCTGATTGTTGTTTCGGTGCATTGGTGAGGGATCAAAAAAGCGCCCTCTGCCGGGCGCTTCTCTGCGTGATTGATTCTCTGATTGGCTGAGAGGCTTATCTGACCGGCCTCACGCCTACTCTTTGCCACCTTGAACAAGGCGCGGATCGAGCGCGTCGCGCAGACCGTCGCCGAGCAGATTGAAAGCAAGTACGGTGATCGAGATTGCGACGCCGGGGGCAAAGACAAGGTGCGGGTTGCTGAAAATCTGGTTACGTTCGGTACCCAGCATCGTGCCCCATTCCGGCGTCGGAGGCTGCGCGCCCAGGCCCAGGAATGACAAAGCGGCCGTATCCAGAATCGCCGTGGCGATACCCAGCGTGGCCAGCACAATCATAGGGGGTAAGGCGTTGGGCAGGATCCGCCGCACCAGGATATCGAAGTTGCTGGCGCCCAAAGCGCGTGACGCTTCAACGTAGTCGGCCTCACGCATGGCGAGCACGCTGGCCCGCGTGACACGCGCATAAGCAGGGATGCTGACGATGGCAATAGCCAACATAGCATTGCCCAATCCCGGCCCCAGAACAAAGACAATGGCGATGGCCAGCAAGAAGAAGGGAAAGGCGAGAACGACGTCCAGAAGGCGCATGACGAGATTGTCGAACCAGCCGCCCCAATAGCCGGCCAGGGCGCCCAGCGTCGTACCGATGATCAGCGCAAGAGCGACAGTGATGAAGCCGATGCGCAAAGAGACGCGGGTGCCGTAGACAATACGGCTGAATTGATCGCGCACATTGCCATCAATGCCTAACAGGTGCTGAGGTTGGTCCTCAGGGCAGCCCAACAGGTGAATGCAGGGCGGGTCGCGCCGTCTGACATCTTCTTTGCCAATGAGCACTTCCGTGGGATCGTACGGGGCGATGAACGGAGCGAAGACGGCTGTAAATATGAGAATGACTAAGATGACTAAGCCAACAACAGCCGAACGCTGGCGGAAAGTTCGTCTAAAGGTCAGGCGCCAAAGACTGTTGGATTTGTAGTCACCAATATCGGCGACATTATCTTCTTCGATTTGAGCTACAGGCGTTGTTGTCATAAATATTATTACTTAGCGTAGATAATCTGACGATTAATCGAGCCGAATTCGCGGATCGAGAAAGCCATAAGAGAGATCAACAAGCAGATTGAATGTGACGTAGACGATGGCAATGATAATCACAAAGCCTTGAATGATGGGAAAATCACGGGCGGTAATGGCTTCATAAACGCTCAAGCCAACGCCGGCGAAACCAAAGATAGTCTCGGTAAGTACAGCGCCGCCCAAGATGGCGCCCAGCTGCAAACCGACAATCGTTACCACGGGCAGCAGCGCATTACGAAAGGCGTGTTTGGTGATCACCTTTCTGTTAGGCACCCCTTTTGCACGGGCAGTGCGCACATAATCCAGCCCTAATACTTCGAGCATACTGGATCGCGTGATGCGGGCGGTAATTGCCAGGGGAATCGTGCTCAAGGCGAGCGCCGGCAGGATCAAGTGGCGCAGGGTACCTCTCAAAGCTTCCCAATTGGCAGTAATGATTGAGTTGAAGGTATAGAAATTGGAGAAGAACTCCATGACATAGTAGCGGATCGTCCCTTCCTCAACCGGTATGTCATAGACCTCGTAGAAAGGGGTAACCACCATGCCGGCGGGAATACGGCCGGAAGGGGGCAGGGCAAATGGCGTATCTCTCAAAACGACGGCGAAAACATAGATCAGCATCAAGCCAAGGAAAAAGACGGGGAGAGAGACACCAAAATTGGCGCCGATCATGACGCCGACATCAACGGCCGAATTGCGCTTGACTGCGGCAATTATCCCCAGGGGAACGCCGAGAAAAACGGCAAGCGTCATCGCCGCAAACCCTAGCTCGATGGTCGTCGGCAGGCGTTCAATCATAATGAGCAGCACGGGACGGCCGAATCGAATTGAATCGCCAAGATCGCCCTTGGCCAGGTTTTGCAGGTAGATGCCAAACTGCACCGGAATCGGCTGATCCAGGCCATGCTCGATTGTAAAACGTTCGCACGTTTCAGCGCTGGCCTTCTCCCCCAGGATCGCCTTGCAGGGATCACCGGGAATTGACCGCGCCAGGACAAAGGTGACGGTCATGATCGCAAAAACGACAGGTATGGCCATGAGTACGCGGCGAAATGTATATTGAACCATAAGGCGCTCAACCTCCGGCAAGTTGGAATCAGGTGTGAGATTTCCCGCTTATCAAGGCAAGTAATCCGGGAGTCCACCGTTCAAAAAACCGGGTTTGCTAAGTTTAGATAGGATAAGCGGGATGACCACTGTTACTCAAAGCAACTGTCGCCATCCCGCCAATTTACAGGATTATGTTGTTAGAATCGACAAAATCGAATTCTGCTCAACATGATCAGGTTATTACTCAGACTGATTCATCAGGCCGTCCCACAGGTAGGAATAGTATTCCCAGGAACCCGTGTTACCGACATGGTTCGGGTTGGAAGCGTCGATACCGGCGCCCCAGGAAGCGATCACGTCTGCTGAATCAAAGTCGGAGCCGTCGTGGAACTTGACGCCTTCACGCAGGGTACAGGTGTAAACCGTCAGGTCCTCATTGGCCGTACATTCTTCAGCCAGAGAAGGCTGGGCAACACCATTGACATCATAGGCGTAGAGCGCTTCGACGATTTGCTGGCAAGTATCCAGTGATTCGCCGTCGGTCTCATCCCCACAATACAGGCTGATAGGCTCGGCGTTCTTCATGAAGACCAGCGTATCCTTGCCGGGATCGATCAGGCGCATGATTGGCGAACCAAACGGCGGGTTGTTGATGCCGGACATTCCAGTACGCGCCGCATAGGCTGCAACCGAATGGACCACGGGTACCATTGGCACCAGTTCCTTAATGGCATTGTTTGCTTCTCCGTAAAGCTCAAGCGTATCCTCCGGAACTGCAATCTGCGAAGCCGCCACCAGCGGTTCGTAAATCTCCGGATGCGGGTCGCCAAACTGCGGATTCTGCTCACTGAAGTGGAAGTCCAGGAAGTTCGTCGGATGCGGATAGTCGCCAGTCCAGCCCAAGAGGTAGATACCATCCAGGCGGCCGTTGGTCGACTCATCGATGAACTCACCAGATTCCATGACCACTACCTCGGCGGTGATCCCCAGATTATCCTGCAGCTGGGTCTGAAGCTCTACAGCAACAGTGCCCGGTTCTGGCAAGTAATCACGGAAAACGTCACGATAGTAGATCGTTGTCTCAAAACCATCCGGGAAGCCGGCATCGGCCAGCATCTGCTTGGCAGCAGCGGCATCGAACTCATACCATTCTTCACCCTCGCAACCACCAGGGATTGCACATGGCGTGAAGTGGCTGGCAACTTCGGATCCTTCGGGATAGAAGTTCTCAACGATACGTCCACGATCAATACCCATAGCAACGGCTTTGCGCACGTCGACGTTGTCGAACGGCTCAAAGGTGTTGGTCATGGCGATGTAGAGAATATTCGGAGCGGGCAGCGGAACGAGATCTAGACTCGGATCTGCATCCACGGTTGCAAAGTCATCAGCGGCCAGGTTGGTGATGTAATCAGCCGCACCGGACTGTAACTCGAGTAATCGAGATGCGGACTCTGTGGCCCAACGGAACACCAACGTGTCAGCGATTGCGGGTTCGCCCCAGTAATCCTCGAATTTCGACATGATGATGCTGTCGCCACGATTCCAGGAATCGAGCTTGTAGGCACCGGTGCCAATGGGGTTCTCCAGGAGTTCCCCGCCGCCGCCGGTCGCTTCAATATGTTCGCTGGGCTGAATGCCAAACGGTGTAAAGGCAGCCTTGGCCACAAATGCCGGATCGGATTTACACAGGTTGAAAACAACCTCGTAATCGCCGTTGGCAACAATGGACTCGATCTTGCCACCATATTCACAACCATTCTCAGAAACAACGGCCGGGCCGTCATGCATCATTTCTTCTTCAGCTTCGCCCTCGGCCATGGCCATGCCGCCCTGATCTTCGGGGCAGTACTGCTGGAAGTCACCAACACAGAGCTCTTCCCAGGTGCGGAAACCGTCAGCGATAACGGTGTCTGCAACATTGTCCTTGGTGACGCCAACCGGCGTCAAAGCAACGAACGGAATGTCGTTGGTGCCGTTGTTCAACGTCGCTCCACCAGTCAGCTCGGCGAGGTCTTCGCCTTTCAGCAAAGCGATACCAGCAGCCGCAGCTGCTTCAGCCTCGGCCTTGATTGGCTTGTAAACAGACATCGCCTGGTCACCGGCCAATACATGCTGGATGCCACCAACCGTCGCGTCCTGTCCGGAGATGGGGATGCCCGCCTCGCCCGGATCTACGCCTGCGCTCTGCAGTGCGGAGATGACCGAACCGGCCAGGCCGTCATTGGCGGCGAATACGGCGGAGATGTTACCTTCGGCAGCCGTGTAGATCTGCTCGAAGATGACCAGCGCTTCCTGGTTGTCCCAATTGGGCACTGCCTGATCGTCGACCAGGTTCCAGGAGCCGTCATCGAAATGGGGCTGCGCGTAGCTGACATATCCTTCACGGAACAACGTCGCGTTGTTGTCGGTCGGGGCGCCATTGAGCAAGACTACCTCCGGCGTTCCTTCCTGGGCGTTGATCAGCGGTTCCAAGACCTCGCCCATCGTCGCCCCTACGGCCACGTTGTCGAAACTCACGTAGACATCGGCGCCGGGGCCTTCAATCGTCAGGCGGTCGTAGTCGACTACCTTCACACCGGCGTCACGCGCGCTGGCAATCATCGCCGCGGCCGAACCGGAGTCCAGGTTCACCAACAGGATGACCTTTGCGCCGGCGGTGATCGCCTGCTCAAACTGCGTCTGCTGCGTGCGGGCGTCGCCTTCAGCATTGACGATGTTGTATTCAACACCGGCCGCTTCGAAAGCTTCCTCGAAATAACGGCGGTCGTCGGTCTCCCAACGAGCGGAGCTGGCGCTGTCGGGTAAGAGTACCCAAATGCTGCCCTCTTCCATCATTTCTTCTTCAGCGGGCTCTTCTGCTGCTTCTTCAACAGCTTCTTCGACGGCCGCTTCGATTGTGGGGGCTGCTTCTTCGACAGCTGCGGCTACTGTTGGCGCAACCTCTTGTACAGCTTCCTGCACCTCGCCTCCACAGGCGACCAGTCCAAGCGTCAAAAGGACAGCCAAAATTACAAACCATCTACTCTTCATTTTATCTTCTCCTTTAATGAGATTACAAGATGCGCCTAACGGCGCAAGACGGTTAGCTGAATATGGTAACATGATTCGATATCATGGACAAGATAATGTGACTAATCTAGTGACTTAACGGTGTCATTTCAGGGTCAGGACAAGGGAATTTGCTTTCAGGTATAATTGGCGGGCAATAATAATGGTCAGACGTCTGTGGTTTACGAAGATCTGGAGATAAACCAAGGCCTAGAGGTTTACCAGCAACTGGAGACGGACTGAAATCTGAGGTTCAGCGGCTGCTCTCCAGCTAAGAAATGGCGCAAAACCTCTGAGGTTTATGAAGCTTATGAATAATCGCGACATTATCAACATGTTTGACAGAGTGGCCGACATGCTGGCCATTCGCGGCGATCAGATCCACCGGATTCTCGCCTATCGAAGGGCGGCGGAGAGCATCGGCGATTTGGGACGGGATATCAACCAGATCTACGCCGAGGGGGGATTGACAGACATCCCCGGCATCGGCAAGACGCTGGCCGCCAAAATTGAGGAGATGTTAACGACCGGCGAACTGGAATTCTATGCTCGACTGAGCGAGGATGTTCCCCCCTCCCTCGTCGACCTCTTACGCGTGGAAGGGCTGGGTCCGAAGCGGGTGAAGCAGATCTATGACAACCTGGGAGTGGCAACATTAGAAGATCTGACGAAAGCTGCCAAGGAAGGAAAGCTGAGCGAACTGCCGCGCATGGGCAAGAAGAGCGAGGCGAAACTGCTGGCGGCGATTGAAGCGCTGGAGAAGCACGGGGATGAACGCGCCTTGCTGGGCGACGCCTGGCCTGTAGCACAGGAAATCCTGGCGGTTCTCAGTGATCTGCCGGGCGTGAGCAAAACGGCCGTCGCCGGATCACTACGGCGCATGAAAGAGACGATCGGTGATGTCGACCTGCTGGTCGCCGCTGACGATCCTGAACCCGTTATGGAACGTTTTTGCGCGCTCGATCTCGTGGAGAGTGTCAGCGCGCGGGGATCGACGAAGTCGCGCATCGTTTTGCACAGCGGCCTGGGCGTCGATCTACGTGTGCTGCCAGCGGAACGCTGGGGCACGCTGCTCTCCTATTTCACAGGCAGCAAGGAACACAACGTGGCGCTGCGCGAACTGGCGCTCAAGCAGGGCTTGTCGTTGAATGAGCACGCCTTCACGCCGGAAGATGGCAGCCCGGAAATACGCTGCAGCAGTGAAGCTGACGTTTACCGCACCCTCGGCCTGCCTTATATCGCGCCGACTTTGCGCGAGGACCGCGGCGAGATCGCGGCCGCACGAGCGGATGCACTGCCGCAGTTGGTGCAGCTCAGCGACCTGCGCGCCGATCTGCATATGCACACGACCTGGTCAGACGGCCGAATGAGCATCCTGCAGATGGCGCAGGCGGCACAGGCACGCGGGCTGAGCCATGTCGTCATCAGCGATCACTCAGCAAGCCTGGGTATCGCCAACGGCCTGTCGGTCGAGCGCTTATGGCAGCAGCGGGAAGAAATCATTGAAGCCAACGAACTCATGGGCCCTGCGTTCACCATCCTGCATGGCACGGAAATGGAAATTAAGGCGGACGGGACGCTCGACTATGACGATGATGTCCTGGCTGCGTTGGATTTCGTAATCGCCAGTTTGCATACCAGCCTCAGCCAGCCGCGCGAGCAGGTGACCGATCGCATGCTCAATGCCATCTGGAACCCGCACGTCGACATGATCGCCCATCCAACCGGCCGCCTGCTGCCCGATCGGGCGGGCGCCGATCTGGATATGGATATGATCCTGGAATCGGCCAAGGCTACGGGGACGATATTGGAAATCAATGCCAACCCACGGCGCCTCGATTTACGCGATATTCATGTGCGCAGGGCGGTTGACCTGGGCGTGAAGCTGGCCATCAACAGCGATGCTCACGAGGCGGGCCAGATGGACTTGCTGCATTATGGCGTGGCCACCGCGCAGCGCGGCTGGGCGACAGCGGCAGACATCGTCAACACCTGGCCGCTGGCAGCGCTGTTGGCTGGCCGAAAAAGCGAGGGCGCAGCATAATCGGAATGATGACGCTTGAGGCGACAAGCATGCTGCCTGACCTCGAACTCACTGAATACGAGATCACCCTGCATGAGGGTGACCGGCTGTTGATTTTCAGTGATGGCGTGCCCGATGCCGTCGATCGTCAATCTGCGGCGTATGGCTACGATCGCCTGCTGGCAATCACTGAGAAGAATAAATCATTAACGGCAGAAGCGTTGGTTGATGCTATCATGGAGAATATAGGGGCATTTAGCGGCGGCGCCGAAGCATTCGATGATCTGACGCTGCCGGCCGCTGCCTGTGGGAAGCGCAGTTAGGCCACCTGAACTCAAGAATTGATCTATGACCGGCAAGAATTACCCGCCCAATCGAAATACGGACAATCCGCAGCAGAGCAATGAGGAGTCTACCCCATGGCTCTGGCTGGGGCTCGGGCTGCTGGTCACAATCGCCGGCTGCGCGGCTGCCTGGTCTATTGTGGGCAGCTGGCTCCTAGAACCGCCGGCCAATGCGGCCGCGCCGCCGGAGCCGACGATCATTGTCCTGACCGCACCGCCAAGTCCGACGATAGCGCCGACCGGTTCGGCGCTGCCGCCGACGCCGATCCCCACCTTTACGCCGATCCCGACACCAGATACGGCTGTCGCGCCGGCGGAAATCACCAGCGGCTTCTACGCGACCGTCGCCAATACGGATGGGCTGGGTTTGACCGTACGCGGCGGCCCAAGCACGAAGAACGTCGTAGTCACCGTTGTCGAGGAAGGGAGCCCTGTGCTTATCCTGGATGGTCCGCAAGAAGCGGAGAACTTCGTCTGGTGGCAGCTGCGCCTGGACAACGGCCTGGAAGGTTGGGCAGTGGCCAACTACCTGGAACCGGCGGCGGAACCATTCAGCCGGTAGCTGCAGCCGGCTGCCACAGACCTGCCGGAGTCGCTGAAATAGCAAAACAGAGTGAACAGGGAGGATTCAGAGGAAACAGAGAAGTCTCACTGAGACTCGCATTGTCTCCGCGCTCTCCGTGTCCTGTGACAACTAAAAAATCATGACCCCAGAAAAACGCATCCAACAGCTTCGCGAACAGTTAAACTACCATCTTTACCGGTACCACGTTCTCGATTCGCCGGTTATCAGCGACAGCGCGTATGACGCCCTGTATCAGGAATTGGTGGCCCTCGAGCAGGCGCACCCGGACCTGGTGACAGCAGACTCGCCGACGCAGCGTGCCGGGGCGGAGCCGCTGGACGGCTTTGTGAAGGTCGCCCATCCGGCGCCGATCTTGAGCCTGGCCAATGCGTTTGGCGCGGAGGACGTCCTGGCGTGGCAAGCACGGACGGGCCGCTTGTTGGCTGATGATCAGCAGCAGCTTGACTACGTCGTTGAGCCGAAACTGGACGGGCTTTCCGTGATCCTTACTTACCGTGACGGCTTGTTTGTACAGGGCGCAACACGGGGCAACGGCGAAATTGGCGAAGATATCACACAGAATCTGCGCACGCTGGCTACGCTGCCGCGGCGCATTCCCGTAGACCCCGACAGCACGCTCACCGCACCGCCCTATGTCGTGGTGCGCGGCGAGGTGTTCTTTCCGCTGGACAAATTCGAGGCGCTGAACGCTGCCAGGGCGGCGGCCGGGCAGCCCTTATATATGAACCCGCGCAACACGGCCGCCGGTTCCGTGCGCCAACTTGATCCGGCGAAAACGGCCGAACGGCCGCTTCATGTCTACTGCTACGATTTTGTCGCCTGGGAGGGCGTCAGCCTGCCGGATGCGCAGTGGGACCGGCTGGCCCTGCTGCGTGATTTCGGTTTTCCGGTGTCGCCGGACAACGTTTACTGCCCCGATCTGAGCTGCGTCGTCGAGCAGTACGAGCGGTGGATTGAAAGGCGGAACGAGATAGCCTACGAAGTCGACGGCGTTGTGGTCAAGATCAATGACCGGCCGCTGGCGGACAGCCTGGGCTTTACCGGCAAAGATCCGCGCGGCGCGATCGCCATCAAGTTCCCGGCTCAAGAGAAGACAACGCGAATGGTAGATGTGCAGGTCAATGTCGGCCGTACCGGTATTCTAGCCCCGACGGCCGTCCTAGAAGCGGTAGAAATCGGCGGCGTGACCGTGCGCAATGCCACCCTGCATAATTACGACGAAATTGAACGGAAAGATATTCGCATCGGCGACACGGTGATCGTCAAGCGCGCCGGGGATGTCATTCCCTACATCGTGGGGCCGGTCGTGGATCTACGCGATGGGAGCGAGCAGATCGTTGAACGGCCAACGCACTGCCCGGAATGCGGCGAACCGGTCGTCGACCTGCCCGGCGAGGTGGCGATCACTTGCGATAATCCCGCCTGCCCACAGCAGTTGGTGCGCCGCACCGAATACTTCGTCAGCCGCGGGGCGATGGATATCGACGGCTTCGGCTCACAAACGGCTGCTTTGCTGGTAGAGGAAGGGATGATTCATGATGTCGGTGATATCTACGCCCTCAAGCGGGATGATCTGCTGGCGCTGGAAGGTTTTCAAGACAAGAAGGTGGACAAACTGCTGGCGGGCATTGAAGCGGCTAAGGAACAGCCCGCAGCCCGCGTCTTGACGGCACTGGGCATCCGCTTTGTGGGCGGCGTTGTGGCGGGGCTGCTGATGGACGCGATAGGCAGCATCGACGCGCTCGGCCAGGCCACGACCGAACAGATGGAAGCGATCGAGGGCATTGGTCCACAAACGGCGCTGTCCGTCGTCGATTGGTTCGGCCGTGAGAAGAACGGGATCATTCTGAACAAACTGCGCGCTGCCGGGCTCAACTTTCAGGCTGCGGCGTCCTCCGCCGAAGCGGCGACCACGCTGGCCGGGCTGACCTTCGTGATCACGGGCACGCTGCCGACCATGAGCCGTGACGAAGCGAAAGCGCTGATTGAAGCGAATGGCGGCAAAGTGACCGGCTCCGTGAGCAAGAAGACCGACTATTTGCTTGCCGGCGAAAAAGCGGGCAGCAAACTGGCCAAAGCGGAGGCGCTGGGAGTTCCGGTGCTAGATGAAGCGGCGCTGGTTGAGCTTATCGGGTAGTTTCGCATGAGCTGTGAAGCGCGATGGCCAACTACCGATGACTGATGACTAACTATGACTGAATTCTTCAATGTACTGGCGCCCGACGAGGCGCGACAACTGCTTTTGGACCATATCACGCCGGTTGCTGAATCAGAGCTGGTGCCGACGGCGGAGGCGCTGGGTCGGGTGACGGCACAGGCGTTGTTCTCGCCGCAGGCGCTGCCCGCGTTTCGGCGCAGCACGATGGATGGCTACGCGGTGCGCGCGGCGGACACATTTGGGGCCAGCGGCAGCTTACCCGCTTTCCTTGACGTGATTGGCGAAGTGCCCATGGGCCAGGCGGCAAGCATTGAACTACATCTGGCACAGGCGGCTCTTGTCCATACAGGGGGCATGATCCCGGAAACGGCCGATGCCGTCGTGCAAGTTGAACAAACGCAGATTGTGGGCGCGGACACGATCACGCCGCCCTATGAGATCGAAGTGTTTAAGGCGGTAGCACAGGGGGAGAACATTCTGCAGGTCGGCGAAGATGTCGCTGAAGAGGCGTTGATTCTGCCCGCCGGGCATAGGCTGCGGCCGCAGGACCTCGGCGGGCTGCTCGCCCTGGGAATCACGGAAACGACGGTCAGACGACGTCCACGCGTCGCGATCCTGGCGACCGGCGATGAAGTGGTGCCGCCCCATGAAGCGGCCGGGCCGGGCCAGATCCGAGATATCAACAGCTACACGGCCGCCGGCCAGGTCATTTCAGCCGGTGGTGAACCGCTTTACGGCGGCATCATCGCCGATGATTTAGCCGCTTTGCAGACTGCGGCAAAGGAAGCGCTGGCCGCGGCGGACATGCTGGTTATGTCGGCCGGATCATCGGTGAGTTTCCGCGACATGACGGCGCAGGTCATCGCCCAGCTTGGTGAGCCGGGCGTACTTTTTCATGGTGTGGCCACCAGACCGGGAAAACCCACGATCGGCGGCGTGGCCGACGGAAAACCGGTGATTGGCCTGCCGGGTAATCCTGTCTCAGCGATGGTACAGTTTGATATGTTGGGTGTGCCGGCTATCTACCAGCTGCTGGGCTTGGCGCGCCCACCGCAGCAGGGACTGGTTTGGGCCGCCTTGACGACCAATATCGCCAGCCAGAGCGGACGCGAGGATTATGTCCCGGCGCGGCTGGAGAAAACGGCCGATGGCTACCAGGCGACACCCGTCTTTGGCAAAAGCAATCTGATTTACACGCTGGTAAACGCGGATGGGTTAATGAAGATTCCCCTCGATCAGGGCGGCCTGCTGGCCGGGGAGTTGGTCGAGGTGCGGTTGTTCTAAACCGCCAATTCAAAAAACATCGCAGGTCTACAAGCATCTTGCCAAAAGGGCACCAATTCTCGAGACCCGCGAGGTTCTGTCTGTTACGTCTATCTTGTCTTACGCTTGCGGATTGTCGTAAGGCTCTATCTCAGTCGCTTCGGGACCTTTGTTGGTCTCCTCCACGTCGTAAAGAATCCACTGCCCATCTTTGAGCTCATCAGCATCACCGACAGCGTTGGAACGATGGAAGAAGATCTCTTCACCGGCGCCGCGCAGCAAGAAGCCATACCCTTTGCGCGCGTTGTACCATTTGACACGGCCGACATATTTGCCGGACATGGGATCAATCTGAATCGATTCCGGCTCTTCCACCTCTTCTCTCTGTGGGGCGGGCTCTGATTCTCTGTATGGTTTGCTGTCCCGTTCCCGCTCGCGCCTTGGCGCTTGATCCGCCTCAACTTCAACGGGCGCCAGCTGATCGATGTAGGCTACCTCAACAGGCAGGCCCGCTTCGCTCAATCGACGCTGCACTTCAACCTTAAAGACAAACTTGTTACCTTCATCGTCAGTTTCCCAACGATCCTTGAATGTTGGCATATTCCTCTCCGTAGTCCTCAATTACTTCTTTCTACTCTTACTTGCCTTTCTCTTGCTATTTGTTGTTTTCTTGGCGCTGCTCTTCGTCTGTTTGGCAGCCGAGCTTTTCTGGCTGCGACTTGCACGTCCGCGCTTCTTTGCCGGTTCATCGCCTATTAACGGGAGCTGCTTGCCGGCGCCGGATTCTTCAACTTTGTCGGCAATCATATCAGGACGTTCGGTAAAACGCACGGCCCCGATCACGCGATTGCGCACGCCGATGCTAATCACGCTGCGCGGTTTGATGGATCGACTGCCCACATACGCTTGATTCAGGCGCATTTTCTTCGTCACGCCAATCGCTGTTGTTATAATGATATTCGTATTTTCCTGGCCGACAATAACAGCGACTACTTCTGATGCTTCTTCAGGCAAACGCATGTTGATGACGCCCTGTCCGTAGCGGCCCTTTACCGGGTACTGATCCATCGCCGTCGCCTTGGCCAGGCCATTGTCGGTAATTGACCAGACCCAGGTACTTGAACCCACAATATCCATCCCCACCAGGCCATCCGTTTCGTCAGCCAGCTTGATGCCGAGCACGCCGCCGGCCGCCAGCCCCATCGGCCTAGCTTCACTCTCTTTGAAGCGAATAAGCTGTCCGGCCGCCGTGGACAATAGGATTTCATCATCACCATGGGTAAGCGCCGCCCAACCCAATGCGTCATCATCAGAGACATTGATCACCGTGAAGGCCTCGCTGCTGATCTCGGGCAGATCGGTGAGGCGCACGCGCTTCACAACCCCGGCCACCGTCGTCAGGAAAAGATACCCCTCACTGGATGCTTTCGGCCGTACCAGAGCGACAGCGAGGTGATTGCGCCGCGAAAATGGTGTCAGGTCAGCCCAATGCGTCCCCTCCCCCAACTCTCGCGCCTGAGGCAGCTGGTAGGCGGGCATACTGACCGCCTGACCGTTGGCAGCAATGAAATAGATGATATCCTGCGTATTGGCTTTCAGCAGCGCCACCGGCTGTTCCGCCGGCTTGCGCGGCACCTGGACCATTTCCGGGCTTGTGCTGCGGGCGATGGTGCCCTTTTCGCCAACCATGACCCAGACCTGTTCATCGGGAAGCAGATCAGAGGCAGTGACCACCTGGGTATCTTCATGTTCGACAATCTGCGTACGACGGGTGTCCGCGTAGCGCTCGCGCACATCCTGCAGCTCCTCGCGGACCGTATCACGCATCATTTTGGGATTCGACAGCAGACGTTCCAGGTATTTGATCTCTTGCTGTTTCTGCTTATATTCCTCCTGCAGTTTGCGCCGTTCAAGCCCTGCCAGCCTGCGCAGCTGCATGTCAAGAATCGCCTGGGCCTGAACCTCGGTCAGCTTGAACTGCTTCCGCAGGTTCGCTTTTGCCGACTCAACGGTGCGTGAGCGGCGAATCGTATCGATGACTGCATCCAGATTGTCAATTGCGATCAACAATCCTTCCAGGATGTGGGCGCGCATGCGCGCCTGTTCCAAATCATGTTCGCTGCGCCGCCGGATAACCTCGAGACGATGCTCAATGAAGAAACGGAGCGCCTGCTTCAAAGTCAGGACGCGCGGTTCACCATTGACAAGGGCAAGCAGAGAGATGCTGAACGTCGTCTGCATCGGCGTCAGGCGGAAGAGTTCAACGAGCACTTCTTCCGGTTTGACATTGCGTGTCGTCTCCAGGATGATGCGCATGCCGTTGCGATCAGACTCGTCGCGCAGATCGGTGAGGCCTTCGATTTTGCCGTCACGGTGTAGGTCGGCGATGCGGCCCAAGAGATTGGTCTTGTTGACCTGGTAAGGAAGCTCGGTAATCACGATGCGTGATTTGTTACGCTCCATCTGTTCGACGTGCGCCTTGGCACGCACGGTCACTTTGCCGCGCCCGGTGGCATAAGCATTGGCCAGGGCATCTACTTCTTTGTCTTTGATCTCCTTGTAGCGGAACACCAGGCCGCCCGTGGGAAAATCAGGCCCTTTGATGTGTTTCATGAGATCGGCAACGGTGATATTGTCGAGCCAGCGCCATTTGTCAAGCATGTAGAACAACGCGTCGACTACCTCGCCGAGATTATGCGGCGGGATACTGGTGGCCATGCCGACGGCGATGCCTGATGACCCATTCACCAGGAGATTCGGTATCGTGGCGGGCAAGACCAGGGGCTCTTTCAGCGAGTCGTCGAAATTCATGCCGAAGTCAACCGTGGAACGTTCGATGTCATCGAGCAGGTCGCGGCCCATCAGATCCATGCGCGCTTCGGTATAGCGCATGGCGGCGGCGGCGTCCCCGTCAATGGAACCGAAGTTGCCCTGACCATCAACCAGCGTATAGCGCATGGAGAAATCCTGGGCCATGCGCACCATCGCATCATAGACGGATTGGTCGCCGTGCGGATGGTACTTACCGAGTACTTCGCCGACGACACGCGCGGATTTGCGGTAGGGTCCGGACGGCCGTAGACCCATGTCGTACATAGCATAGAGAATGCGGCGCTGTACCGGCTTGAGCCCATCGCGCACGTCAGGCAGGGCGCGGGAAACGATGACGCTCATCGCATAGCTGAGATACGAGTCGCGCATCTCGTCATCGATATTGATTTGTTTAACTAATCCAACTTCCATATTGTTCGGAGTCCGTGGGTAATAATGAAATATATGTTCTAGTAATGTGATTTCAACTATAGAGAATTTCGGCGGCCCTGTCAAAAAGCGCTCGACCGCATTGGGCAGCTAGATCTCGACGTAATTCCCCTGAAAAGGCAGCTTCGCCGTCAAACCGTACCGCTCCTCAATCAGTCTGGCCAACGCCTTACGCTGCCGCTTTTCACCATGAGTCAATACAACGCGCGGACGCGAGGCAGCAACGACGTCAAACCAGGCCAGGAGGTCGCTTTGGCCGGCGTGCGCGCTTAAACCGCCCATCTGGTAGACCGTGGCATTGACCTTGATCGCATCGCCCCAAATGCGCACGGTATCCGCACCATCTGCCAGTCGTCTGCCCAGGGTCCCTTCAGCCTGGTAGCCAACCAGCACAACGGTCGTTTCAGGCCGCCAGAGATTGTGGCGAAGATGATGCACGATACGCCCACCGTTGCACATTCCGGATGAAGAGATCACCATGCAGGGATTGTCAGCCTTATTGATCGCCTTTGATTCAGCGACTGAAGGGGTCGGCACAACGTGCTTTAAGCCGCGGGCAAGCCGCCCCGATTCCAGCCGTCTCGTCGCTTCCTCATCGAACAGGCCAACATTGTCGATATAGATTTCACTCGCCTTGATAGCCATCGGACTGTCGACGTAGATGGGAAACGGTTCAATCCTGCCGCTGGTGAAGAGCGCCGCCATGTGATATATCAACTGCTGCGTACGGCCGATGGCGAAGGAGGGCACCAATATCTTTCCGCCCCGCCTGGAGGCCTCCATGACAATGCGTTCCCCCTCAGCCAATGTCTCCTCTAGCGGCTGGTGGTCGCGATCGCCGTATGTCGATTCCATAATCACCAGATCCGCGTCTTCAAGCGGTTCGGCCGTTCGCAGAATTGGCAGATTATGCGGGCCGAGATCACCGGAAAAGAGAACGACCTTTCGGCGGCCACTCTCTTCGACGATGAGTTGGATGCTGGCCGAGCCAAGCATGTGTCCCGCTTCCACCATGCGCGCCTTGATGCCGGGCGCGACGGCAAACGTCTCATCATAGGGCACCGCCTGCATCAGGGACAAGATCTTGTCGGCATCCTGCGGTTCATAAAGCGGCTCTAACAGCTCCTGGCCGGCGCGCTGCCTTTTGCGGTTTTCGCGTTCGGTGTCGGAAGCATTGATCCGGGCGGAGTCTTGCAGGATCAGTTCGGCCATCTCAATCGTCGCTTCAGTCGCATATACCGGTCCGCTGAAATCGCGGTAGCGGACCAACAGCGGCAGCCGGCCGCTGTGGTCAAGATGGGCATGGGTCAGCAGGACCGCCTGCAAGTCATCGAGATTGGCCGACGGTGTCGCCCTGTTGCGCGCTTCCAGACTTGCCGGGCCCTGAAACATGCCGCAGTCAACCATGATTTTCGTCTGCGCTGTCTCTACCAGGTAACAAGACCCGGTGACCACACCGGCAGCTCCTAGGAAGGTGATTTTCATGATACGTTATCCTGTAGTAGTTTTCTCTTCACTCACTTTGTCGTTTAGGCCGCCTATCTCCAGCACAACGGTGATTATAACGGTCCTGGCGGCTGATGGGCAACGTCCGAAGCCGGCCGCCCATCACCTCTCAGCCCAGGATCCGTTCCGCGCTGAGGTGGACAGCCGTGCCTGGCAGGGATGGTTTCCACTATTCTTTAGCAGCACCATTGGGACAAACCGCGCCATGGATATCAGGGCAGCGTTAGCGGCGCTAAGTAGAGATAGTCGGCGGTCTGCTCCGCGCAGTCCCCTGCCGGACATGCGGTGAGCGGCTTTCCGCCGTCAACAGCGTACCAGCCAATACGCAGGTCGTATTCTCCGGGAGCGACCCCGTCCAGCGGCAGTGAAAGGCGGTCGGCAACGATTTCGCCTGGTTCCCATATGTCTGTCGGATAGGTCCAGCCGCGCGGAACGGCATCACTCTGGGCGACAACGCGGCCGTCCGAGGGATCAATCAGGTGTACAAAGCGTTTATAAGATTCGGTCGTTGGCGCGGCGGCCTGCCAATAGAGGGTAAGCGGCACCTGTTCTGACGCCTGTGTGAGATCGTAACCGCGCAGGCAAAGGTCGCCCTCCCAGCACAAGGACACAGGTTGTTGGGGCGAAAAGGGGATCACCTCCATTTCAGCGATCGGCACAATCTCGCCGGCCGCTTCCTGCTCGCCCACTGCCGCCAATGCCATGTCCAGCGTGAACTCGCCCGCGGTAAGTTCCTCTGGAATTGGCAGCACGTAGAGACCGCGGGCAACGGCATTGGCCCCCCACTCTGAGGTCGGCCAACCGCTGCTGATGGGCATACAGACAGCCGCATCGGCGGCAGTCTGAGCACCGCGCAGGTAGAAGCAGACCTGGTAATCGCCAACGGGCGGTGCGCTGCTCGCCCAGCGGATATCCGCTTTGATGACGCCTCCCTGAATCGCTTGCTGCGGAGTGACCGCGGCGCGAATGAGCCCGATGCCGGCTGCCATCTCCTGGTCAATCAGGAAGTCTGCGCCGGCCCGCGGCGCGGTCTTGTAGACCAGCACCTGATCGTCCTCATAGGCGGGCTCGAAGGTCACCCAGTCGCGCCAGCGTTCGATCAAGCCCTCAGCGATGAGCGGTTTGTTGAGAACGATGTAGCGCACGTTCTCAGCGGCGAGCGGCGCCAACTGCCGGCTCACGTCCGCATATTCAAAATCAACCCAACTCTCTTCAACGACGTTCCAGGTGTAGATTGATTTGAACGGGGCGAGGAAGGGCACGCTGTCCAGGAAGGTAAACGCCTCCTGGGGCAGGCGGGAGACATGGCCGATGAGCAGTGGTTTGCCGTGGAAGGTCTGGTAATACATGTACAGTTTATCGAAGCCGCGGTTGTGGAAGGGGATTTCCAGGAGGGCGAAAGGTTCTTCCTCGCTCCGCGGAGATCTTCATACCAGCGGGAACGGCCGTGCCGGTCGCCGGCAGCGGGGGATTGGGGTTCTCCCAGAGAATAATCACGCCCAGCAGTAGAGCGCAGAGGGCGACGACCAACGTTCCCCGCTCACGGCCGGCAACGGCCGCGTATACGGGCAAACAGATCGACCATCCCCCAGACGGCCATCATAGCCAGCGGAATGCCCAGGAAATTGTTCAGGCGGTGCGGCCGGCGAATCAAGGCGTCGAGCAGCGAATCGGAGATAAGGCGATACGGCATAGGAATGCCGGGATAGCGCTGGCCGTTGACAGCCAGCTGCGGCCCGAGCGCCATCAACATGATGCCCAGGGCCACCAGCAGCCAGAACCAGGTCTGCGACCATTGGCGCCAGAGGCCGTAGAGGGCCAGCGTCAGGGTCGCCAGGCCGATAAAGGGCACGTAATAGGCGCTGGCGGAAATGTGATGGTACGGCTCCCACTGAGGATAAGGCAGCGGATCAGGAATTTCCTGATAGATCGCCCGGGTATAGATCCGGGCGGCATCGACATAGGAAAGGAGATCCGTCACGCCGTCATCAGGTTCTTCGACGGCGACCACTTCCGGCCCGCTGCGACCGAGCTGATCCAGAACCAGCGGCGCGGCCAGGGGCGCCATCAGCAGAGCGCCCAGGCCTAGGAACAGCAATACCAGGGCGCTTGTGCGTCGTGACCGGGCATCCGCCTCGCGGCAAAAGAGGTAAATGCCGTAAGCCAGCAGCAGTGGCGCGCTCATGACCAGCAGCTGCCAGCGGGTGATGCCGATCATGGCCAGGCAGACGCCGGCCAGCACCGCGTCAAGGACGCCTTTTCGGCGGAAGGTGCGCAGCATGAAGAGCATGGTCAGCGGCACCCAAAAAGTGACCATCATGTTGGGATGGTCAAAGTGGGAAAATGTATAGGGCCAGAAGCCGTAGATGAGACCGCCGACAAAGGCGGCGGCAGCGGCCCCTGTTTCCGCCTTGGCCAGCAGGTAGAGGGCGAATCCGTTGAGGGTCAAGACGAGCATGAAGACGAGGTTGTAAGCCGTCACCGAGCCCAGGAACGCCTGCAGCGGCAGCCAGAGAGCGATGTTGAACCAGGCGATATTATGCGAGGTGAGCGAAACCCCATCGGGATAATAGAGCAGTGTTGTGTAGAAAGGGTTCTGGCCGTTAAGCAGCGCATGTTTCACCCACCAGAAGGTCCACTGATGAATCCAGACGTCGGTTCCGGCGCCGGCGAGCTGCGTGCTCAGGCGGGCGGCCAGGGGCCAGGTCATCAAAACGGTGAGCAGCAGGTAACCCAGAAATACGAAGACATTTAGCCAGGCGGAGCGGCGCAATTTGTCCAAAGCGAAAGCCATGCGGGCGATCTTACCCTGGAAACAGTGCGCCGCCGAAAAAGATTAACATTATTCCGGCGCCGGCAGCCGGGTTTGGGGCGGCCTGGGTCTTGAATTAGCCCCGGGCTAGTTCAAGAAATCCTGCGCCGCCAGGTAGTCCAATACATTTTTGGAGTAGCCCTGGTGGGATTCCCTTGTGTATTTGAGGACGGTGTAGATCTGGGCGAGATTTTCCACGCCCGAGCCTTCAATACGGGCGCGCAGCGCGGGAAAAGACATATAGCGCTCCCATCCTTTTTCATCCCGCTCACGATATATCTCGCGAATCTCGTCGTCGCTGTAATCATGGTAGGTTTCTTGGTGAACGAGCCCGGCCAGAGGCAGGCGATCGCGCGGCGGCGGGTCTTCGTCGGGATAGCCGAGCGAGAAACCGGCAACGGGCACCACGCTCGCGGGCAGTTCTAGCAGGCGGCCAATCTGGTCGCAGTTGGCCAGCGTGCTGCCCATGTAGCAGATGCCCAGCCCGAAAGACTCAGCGGCAAGCGCGACATTCTGGGACACGAGAACGGCGTCAATCGCGGCGACCATGAAGGACATGAAGTTGTCAAAGCTGTCCGGGGCATGGCTGACCTTCAGCCAGCGACGCATGCGGTGGAAGTCGGCGCAGAAAGTCAGCAGAACAGGCGCATCGAGCACCATGTCCTGTTCCATATGTGGTTCGTAGAGCGCCTCACGCAGCGCTCTATCGCGGGTGACTATGATGGAATAGGTTTGCATGTTTCCCGAGGAAGAGGCGCGGATGCCGGCTTCCAGGATCGTGTTAAGCAGCTCATCCGGCAGCGGATCAGGTTTGTAGCGGCGGATCGAACGGTGCTTGTGCATTTCATCAATGATTGGATTCATCTTTGCTCCCCAATTGGCACTGCGGGCGGCGCGAATGCGCCGGCCTCAGCTATGGAATGGCTGCTAGGCGGCATCAAGCTGCGCGAGCAGGGCCGGCAGCTCCCCGGCGTCTTGCAGTTGATAGTACCCCTTTGGTATTGATTCGAGAGTGACCTGTTCGTGCGCCCAGGTGTGTTCGTGAGGGATGTGAACGGCGGGCGCGCCCAGAGAAAGAATGGGCAGGATATCGGAAGGCATGGAATTGCCTACCATGAGAAAGCGATTCTTGTCGATGCCGTTCTTCTGAATGATTTTACGGTAGGCGTCTTCATCTTTGTGACTCAATATCTCAACGTAGCGGAAATATCCAGCCAGGCCGGAGCGGGCGATTTTGCTTTCCTGTTCGAGCAGATCCCCTTTGGTGATGATCATCAGCGTGCGCTCCGCGGCCAGGAGCGGAATGATGTCGGCGATGTGAGCGAGCAGGCGAATGTTTTTGGCCATCATGGCCCGCACAGCGTTGATGATTTTCTGAATATCGTGCCCCTGCACACGACCGTCGGTCAGTTCGATGGCCGTTTCGATCATGGAGAGCGTGAAGCCTTTGGCCCCATAACCAAAAATCTTGAGGTTGCGCATCTCTGTTTCGTACAACCGGGCATCAACATCCCCGCGAATGTTGTAAGGAGAGAGAATCTGTTTGAATCGTTCCTGGGTCATGACATAGAGGGATTCGGTCTGCCACAGCGTATCGTCAGCGTCGAAAGCAATTACATCTATCATGAGCCGTATTATCGTCGGCGTCCGCCGTCACAGCAAGCGAATTGGACACAGATCTGCATGTGAGAAGTCAAACGCAGGACACAGAGGTTGTCAATGGATAGGAATTAATGCGCAGTGGCAATCAGGCGGGGATGAAGAAGAAATTGTTGATGAAGCGGTTGGGGTCGTACTGTTCGGACAGCTCGATGCCATTCTCCGGCGCGGCGTGTAGGGCGGGATCAAAACGGCCGATGTCGAAAAGACGGCCGTCGAAGAAGAAAATGCCCCGATAGCCAAGTTCGGCGAACATCGCGGCCGTTCGCGGCACACGATCTTGCCAGATCTCAACTTGAATGTTCGGCCGCCAACGGGCCAGGGTCTGCACGGCGCCCTGTATAACGGCCGTTTCTTCACCTTCCACGTCAATCTTGACAAAGCCGACACGTTCATCCGGGCAGCATTCTTGCAGCAGGCTGTCCAGCGCGCGAACAGGCGTCTCCTGGTTGCGCGTTTCCTGGTCTGCGTAATAGCTGCCAAACGTGGCCAGGGCGAATTCCGGCCGGCCTTCAATAAGCGGGATGGAAAGCGTCCCCTGCCCATCAGCAGCGCCGGCAGCCAAATTGAAGAACAGGCAGTTGGGCGGCAGCGTTTGCGCCAGCCAGGCCAGCGCCTGAATCGGTTCGATGACGATGCATTGGCTGCTTTGCGCGGCCAGCGTGAGCGCATATTGGCCGCGGTTCGCGCCAATATCAACGGAGATCGCCTGCGGATCAACAAATTGGCGCAGGTGATCAAATTCACCGATGCGCGCATTGTAGCGGTAGCCTTCCAACATCAACGCATGGTTCTTGTCAGCTGTTTTTTGGACCGGCATGCCCAGCTCGGCAAGCCGCTGAAGGTCGTCGAGAATTTCTAATGAGCGCACGCGGCGCAGGAGGGCCTGGGACATGGGCAGCTACCAGGCATCCGGGTCTTCGATGTAAATGTCGCCGTCTTCGACCTTAACCTCGAATGTGGGGACCGGCGAAACGGCCGGCAGACATAGAGCAGCGCCGGTGCGCACGTCAAAACGCGCACCATGACGCGGGCACATCACTTCGTGGCCTCTCAATTCACCGTCTTCGAGCGGTGCACCGTCATGCGTACACACGTCGGCGATGCAGTAGAAACTACCGTTCACATTGAAGAGAACGACCGTCTCTTCTTCAAACTCAAGCCACAGGCGTTCACCTGGCTCAAGATCGGCGACCTGCGCCACCTTCACAAACTCAGCCATCAGCTCCCTCTTGTCTATTTGCCGTGAATGTCGTCAGGATCAGGCAGCCCGTAGGCGCCGGCTTTTAGCACCTTTAATGAAAGCAGCGCGCATTTCACACGCGCCATGCTCAAGGGCACCCCGATCAACTCCAACAATGTCTCTTTGGGGAACGCTTTGACCTCATCCAGGGTCATGCCTTTGATTTCCTCGGTAAGCAGCGAGGCGGAGGCCTGGCTTATTGCACAACCGTCGCCGCTCCATTTGACGTTGGCGACACGGCCGTCATCGTCGAGACGAATGTCTATACGCACGACATCGCCACAAAGCGGGTTGTCTTCCTCGTAGCTGATATCATGCGGATCCAGTTCGCCGTAATTGAGCGGCCGTTCATAAAGATCAATGATTTGTTCGCGGTAGATACTGCTGTCATCCATGGGGCTGATTATAGCCGAAAAACGCGGCGGACGTGATGCAGACTTTCGACGAGCTGGTCAACTTCGGCGGTTGTTGTGTACAGGTAAAAACTGGCGCGGGTCGTCGCGTTTATGTCGCACTTGTGATGAAGCGGCATGGCGCAGTGGTGACCGGCGCGCACGGCGATTCCCTGCTTGTCCAAAATCTCGGCCACGTCATGCGGATGCGTACCGGCGAGCGTAAAGGAAGCGACGCCGCCCTTCTGCGCCGTCGACGGTCCCAGGATGTTGAGACCCGGCACTTCACTGAGCGCTTCAAGCGCGTAGCCGGTCACGTATTGTTCGTGCGCATGGATCGCTTCCATGCCGACAGCGTCCAGATAGTCGACCGCCGCGCCGAGTCCTATGGCTTCGGCAATAGCCGGCGTGCCCGCTTCAAACTTCCAGGGCAGTTCATTCCAGGTCGAACCATCGAGGCGCACGCGAAGAATCATGTCCCCACCACCCATGAAGGGCGGCATCGCCTCCAGGATTTCTCGCCTGCCATAGAGGATGCCGATTCCGGTCGGCCCGCACATCTTATGGCCGGAAAAGGCCATAAAATCGCAGTCCCATGCCTGCACATCAACCGGCATATGGGGCACCGCCTGCGCGGCGTCGACCATAGCCAGTGCGCCTACGGCGTGGGCGGCATCGACGAGCTCGCGCACCGGGTTCACCGTACCCAGGACATTGGAAACGGCCGTGAATGAAAAGAGTTTTGTTTTTTCGTTGAGCAGCTGTGGCAGCTGCGCCAGATCCAGCATGCCGTTATCTGCGAAGAAGGGCAGAAAGCGGAGGATGACGCCCTTTTCCGCGGCCAGCATCTGCCAGGGCACCAGATTGGCGTGATGTTCCATTTCCGTGAGCAGGATTTCATCGCCGGCCTGCAAATTGGCGCGCGCCCAGCTGTAGGCCACTAGATTGAAGCCTTCGGTGGCGTTGCGCACATAGATGACCTGTTCTGACCCCGGCGCATTGATGAATCGAGCAATGCGCTCGCGCGCGTCCTCATAGGCAAATGTCGCCTCTTCACTCAGTTTGTAAATGCCGCGATGCACATTGGCGTGATACTTTCTGTAGTAGGTATCCATGGCGCCAGTGACCGCAGTCGGGCGCTGGGACGAGGCGGCGCTGTCCAAAAAGATGAGCGGTTTACCGGGGTAAACCTCCTGTTGGAGGATGGGAAAGTCGGCGCGGATTTTTTCGATATCGAGCATGGCAGCCACTCAACTATTTAGCTAATGCGTATTTTTCTAACCAGCGACCCGGCACTTGTGCTACGGAGAAGACAGCGGACATAGAGGATGCAAGGCATGCGCAGGGCACACGGGGATATTCCCGGTGTTCGCCGCAGCGCCTCCATGTTCTCCATGTCCTGAAAGCTATCGGGCAGCCAGTTCCTTCTAAGACTCCTGGGAGGGGTTTTCTATCGGCACTCCGACCAAGTTTCCCCATTCCGTCCACGAGCCATCGTAATTTCGCACATTAGCATATCCCAACAGGTAGGTGAGTACAAACCAGGAATGGGAACTGCGCTCACCGATCCGGCAGTAAGCAATGACGTTATTGTCCGCGGAGAGCCCCTGCTCTCCTTCATAGATCGCGCGCAGTTCGGCAGCGCTCTTGAAACGGCCGTCTTCGGCGACTGCACGGCTCCAGGGCACATTAGCCGCGCCCCTGATATGCCCGCCGCGCAAGGCGCCTTCCTGCGGGCTGCCGGGCATGTGCAGCAGTTCGCCGCTGAACTCCTGCGGGCTGCGCACGTCAACAAGCGGCTGACCGGCGTTGACGTGGGCCAGGACCTGATCGCGGAAAGCGCGAATTTTGTAATCAGCGCGATCCTGAGCTTCGTAGACGGTCCGTTCGAACGAGGGCTTTTCGCGCGTCATTTCGCGCCCTTCATCCAGCCACTTCTTGCGCCCGCCGTCCATCACACGGCAGTCGGCATGACCGAACAGCTTGAAGACCCAGAACGCGTAGCAGGCCCACCAGTTATTCTTGTCACCATAGAAGACGACCGTGGTGTCGTTACTGATGCCGTTGCGCGCCAGCAGATCGGCGAACTGCGCTTCATTCAGGTAGTCGCGCCGGACTGCATCGTTCAGATCAGCCACCCAATCAATATGCACGGCGTTGGGAACGTGGCCGGTGCTGTACAAGAGGACATCCTCGTTGGATTCGACCAGGCGAATTTCATCCGTGCGCTGCAAGTTCTCAGCAACCCATTCGGTGCTGACCAGAACGCCGGGTACCGCGAAATCTTGTTCGCTCATAGCGTATACTCCTTTTTTTGTGATTCGATTGGCGGAGAAGAAAAAGGGTGGCGGGCGATCTGTTCGCGTTGAACGAGGGCGCCGCCACCCATCAAATGAAAGTTAGCCGATTTTTTCGACGATGCGATCGAAGATACGACCGCGCACACCCTCGAAAGGAATGCGCCGCATGAGCGGGTCGAAGAAACCCTGGACGGACATTTCGATGGCCGTCTCGCGCGGAATGCCGCGGCTCATCAGATAGAACAGCTCTTCTTCATCCAGCTTGCCGATCGCCGATGCGTGGGTGCAGATAACATCATCCGCCTCAATTTCCAGTCCGGGAATTGAATCGGCGCGGGCATCTCTATCAAGCATCAGGTTACGGTTGGCCTGGAAGCCGTTGATGCGCTGCGCATCCGGCAGCGCCTTGATCATCCCCTGCCAGACGGTGCGTGACTTCTCACGCAATGCGCCCTTGTACAGCAAGTCGCTCACCGTATCCGGGGCATTGTGGTTCTGCTGCGTATCCAGGTCCAGATGCTGGCGGCCGTTGGTGAAGAAGATGCCGGACATGCGACCCCAGGAACCAGGCTCGTCAAGTTCCAGGGTTTGGAACGCCTTGGTCATACGCGTACCCATCATGCTGGTGACCCAGTCCAATTTGCCGTCACGGCCGACACGGCCGCATTCGTGGTTGAACTGCCACATATTGCCGCCGAAATCCTGCAGTCCTGCATAGGTCAGGCTGGCATTGTCACCAACGAGCAGTTCGATGACGCCGTTGTGCAGCGCCTGGCCCTTGCCGCCGGCCGAGGCATATTCATCCATGAAGATCGCTTCTGATGATTCATCAAGAACGACCAGCGTGTGGGTGAATGTACGGCCGTTCGCCGACCACAAAACGCTGTGCAGTGGGGCCACCGCCTTCGTGTTTCTGGGCACATACAGGAAAGTGCCGCCGCGCCAGAAAGCGCCGTGAAGCGCGGCAAATTTGCCTTCGCTTACTTTGACACCTTCAGTCATGAAGTAACGCTTTACCAGCTCCGGGTACTCAAGCACGGCTGTGTGCATGTCGGTGAAAACAACGCCCTGGTTCACCAACTCCTGGTCCAGCGCAAACTGGGTAACCACGCCATCAACCTGCAGCATATCGCCGCCGGCCTCATCAGTCGTCAGTTGTTGGCCGAGAAACTCGGGAATAATCACGTTCGCCGCGGCATCGCCGTTGACGGATGGCCCGATATTCTCCAGCTTCAGACGGCGGATGTCGGTGCGCCGCCACGCCTCGTCGTTCGTCGAGGGCATCGGCGTATTCTCATATATATCAAATGCATTGAGCCGAAGCTCCAGCATCCACTGCGGCTCATTAAGATAAGCCGATAGTTTTTCTACATTTTCTCGTGTAAATGCTTCCATGATAACAGCTCGATTGTTCAAAGATTCTGCCGGCCCGCGCCGAAGCGGGGTCCGAACGACTCTTCTACTAGCCGATTGAGCCCTCCATTTGCAGCTGAATGAGGCGGTTAAGCTCGATGGCATATTCCATGGGCAGCTCCTTGACGAGCGGCTCAATAAAACCATTGACGATCATAGAGGTCGCCGTCTGTTCATCGATGCCCCGGCTCATGAGATAAAACAGCTGTTCCTCACCAACCTTACTCACCGAAGCTTCGTGACCGATGTCCACATCTTGTTCATCGATTTCAATATAGGGGTAGGTGTCAGAACGGCTGTCCTCATCGAGCAGCAGGGCATCGCAGACGACATTCGACTTCACATCGTGGGCGCCGTCGGCGACCTTTAACATGCCGCGGTATGAGGCGCGCCCGCTGTCCTTGCTAATCGACTTGGAGACAATGCGGCTGGTGGTGTTGGGCGCGACGTGGACGACTTTGCCGCCCGCATCCTGGTGCTGCCCTTTGCCGGCGAAAGCGATGGAGAGGATCTCACCATGCGCGCCTTCCCCGGTCATGTAGACAGCGGGGTATTTCATAGTCACCTTGCTGCCCAGGTTGCCGTCAACCCACTCCATGGTGGCATTGGTTTCGGCTACCGCGCGCTTGGTAACAAGATTATAGACATTGTTGGACCAGTTCTGGATGGTCGTATAACGGCAGCGTCCGCCTTCCTTGACCAGAATCTCGACAACGGCCGAATGCAGCGAGTCAGAAGAATAGATCGGCGCGGTACAGCCCTCAACATAATGAACGTAGGCGCCCTCGTCCACGATGATCAATGTGCGTTCGAACTGGCCGACGTTCTTGGCGTTGATGCGGAAGTAAGCCTGTAAGGGCATCTCGATGCTCACGCCGGGCGGAACGTAAATGAAACTGCCGCCTGACCAGACGGCCGTGTTCAGCGCCGCGAATTTATTGTCATTATAGGGAATGATCGTGTTGAAGTACTCTTTTACCAGATCAGGGTATTGGGCCAGGCCTTCATCCATTCCCAGGAACAGGACGCCCTTTTCTTCAAGCTCTTTCTTGATGTTGTGGTAAACGACCTCGGACTCATATTGGGCGGCTACGCCGGAGAGGAATTTCTGCTCCGCCTCGGGAATACCCAGCTTGTCGAAGGTGTCCTTGATGTATTCGGGGACATCTTCCCAATTATCTTCGTCGCGCTCGGAAGGTTTGATGTAGTAGTAGATATTGTCAAAATCAATCCCGGAAAGATCGGCGCCCCAATCAGGCATCGGCCGTTCAAGGAAATGCTGGTACGCTTTCAAACGAATATCGAGCATCCATTCCGGCTCGCCCTTCATGGCCGAGATTGAACGAACCATGTTTTCGTCCAACCCTCTTTCCGCCTTAAAGACATAGTCCTCAGCGTCAGAGAAGCCGTACTTGGCGAGATAGTCATCTTGCTTAACTGTGGCCAGGACCTGTTCTTCGGACAATTCCTGTTCGGCGATTTCTTTGTCTGCCATATTATGCCTCCTCGGCGGGTGAGCTGTGACGCTCGCGAACCCAATCGTAACCGCGTTCTTCAAGAGCCAGGGCCAGTTCCGGGCCGCCGCTCTCGACAATGCGTCCGTCCAGCAAGATATGCACATGGTCCGGCTGAATGTAGTTTAGAATGCGCTGGTAATGGGTAATCACCAGAAGGCCCATGTCCATCTCCTCGCGAAGCCGGTTCGCGCCTTCAGAAACGATGCGCAGCGCATCAATATCAAGACCGGAGTCTGATTCATCCATGATGGCGATCTTCGGTTCAACAGTAGCCATCTGCAGGACTTCCACACGCTTCTTCTCACCACCGGAGAAGCCCTCGTTCAGGTAACGACCAGCGAATTTAGGGTCGATTCCCAGCATGTTCATCTTTTCCGTCAACAAACGGCGGAAGGCGGGAATTGAAATACCTTTGTCATCGGGATCTTCAGCCTGGCGGCGCGAGTTAATCGTCTGGCGCAGAAACTTGGCCAGGGTAACGCCGGGCACTGAAGCCGGGTATTGGAAGGCCAGGAATAGGCCGGCTCGCGATCGTTCATCCGCCTCCATTTCCAAAAGATCCTCGCCGCCAAAGATGACCTGTCCCGCAGTCGGTTCGTACGCCGGATGTCCAGCCAGCGTATAGGCAAGCGTACTCTTGCCGGAGCCGTTTGGCCCCATCAGCGCATGCACCTCACCCTGGCGGATGAGCAGATCAATCCCTTTCAATATGGGTTGATCGGCGACGTTGGCATGTAAGTTTTTAATTTCCAGAGCTGTTGTCATCAGAATATACCTCTTCTATAGAATTCGCTGGAACGGTTGGCTCCATCACAGTGGGTTACAAAGATCAAGGCAGCTCAGAAAACAAGGGATGAGCCGCCGCAAAAAGCATCATTATTAATGATGTTAATTCTAACATAGCCAGATTGGAGCGTCAATATTTATGATAACAATGATAAAAATCATAAAATTGACGATTGTTGGCGAAATTGTTATACTCAATGAAGCGACTTAACTTACGTCAGCGCTGCATTTTGGCTTGTTGAATCTCGTCAAGTTGGTAAGCGCAGTTGGGCCGGTGGCGGAAGCAGCTAATACTGATCCGGCACCATCATAATGTATAGCTGCCAATTGTAACGGGAATTGGGTGGCGGGCAATCGATCTATGAGTACACGCGACACTATCTTACAAACCATTAAAGCACAACCGAAGGCGAATGTGGATGCCTTGGCTGAAGCGGCGAATGTTTCGCCGGTGACGGTGCGCCATCACCTGAACGCGCTTCAGGCGAACGGCCTGATCGAGCTGGAAAGCGTGCGCCGTAAGGTGGGACGGCCGTATTACGTTTACAGCCTCAGCGAAAAGGGGCAAGAGCTGTTCCCCAAGCGTTACGTCCGGTTGACGTCGCGCCTGCTCGATGAAATGAAACTGCATTTGCCCTCCGAGGCGTTTCAGGACGTATTGAGCAACGTCGTCAACGGGGTATTGGACGATCACCGGGGGGAATTCGAGCATCTCGATATCGAGGATCGCCTGGACTACCTGGTGAAACTGCTGGCGGATGAAGGGTTCCTCGCCCATTGGGAAAAAACAGAGGGCGGCTACCTGCTTACGGAGTTCAGCTGTCCTTATATTTCCCTCGGCGAGACGCATTCTGAAATCTGCTCTATGGACAAGGAATTGATCATCAATGTCCTGGATGTCCCTGTGCAGCAGAATAGTTGCATGCTCGATGGTGAGTCTTGCTGCGAGTTTCTGATCAAAGTCGAGGAAATGCAGCCGGCCGCCTGAAGATTTGTAGAATTAAGGGCTGTCGATTGAGCAGCCCGCTGTTAAGGAAACCATGACCACAGAAACCACACAAAGAGATGAACTGCTCCTGGAATCACTGCGCTCGGTGATTGACCCGGAAATTGGATTGAACATTGTTGAACTAGGCTTGATCCGCAGCATCGATGTAGAAGAAGCGGATGATACAGCCAACGTGACCATGATCCTCACCACCCCATTCTGCCCCTATGGGCCGGCTCTTATCGAGCAGGTGCGTATGGTGGGTAACACGGTGATGGAAGGCGGCGTCACGGTCGAACTCGGCACAGAATTGTGGGACCCCTCCATGATGGAGGAAGGCACCGGGGGCGACTGGGGGCTGTTTTAACAGCAGCGCCGTCCTTTGTGCTCAGTCGTCTGCGGTCAGGGAGCCACTCTCTTCAGCGACAGTGCAGCCAATCGTCGATTCTAAACCGGCAGGTCTTTCGACTGCGACATTCTTCAGCTATTGACATCGTTCACTGTTGGATTGAGTCTGCCCTGAGATGAGCCGCCTTAAGAAGCGTTCGTAGACGCTTGCCTTGTGGTATAATACAGCGTTTAGAGTTTCAGCTTATGAGTATGTACCCACCAAGTGAACAAGCGAGCTACTCGCCTTCGCCCGAGCAACTTGAGCGCGAACGCGCCTTAAAGCGTTTCAATCGGCTGTATATTTACGTGCCGGTAACTGTTGCCGTGATCATTGTTGTCGTTCTGGTGGTCTTGATGCTAATAGGAATTCTCGCGCCAGGACTTGTTGGCGCGAACGTATTCCTTTCCGGCCTGGCGGACACGATTCTCGTCCTGTGGATGATACCGATGATGGTGCTGTTCGCCCTCGTGCCCATCGGCTATGTTGCCTATCTAGTGAACCGGCGCCAGCGGCGGGATCAACTGCCCCCTGACAGCCCGCTGCTGCGTCACAGCCGCGCGCAGATGGCAATGTGGCAGGCGCAGAATATCGTGGATCGGGTGGGAGCAACGAGCGAAGGGCTATCTGATCGCATCGCCAAACCACTACTTAGGCTGGACTCCTCAGCAGCATATCTATTTGCCTGGCTAGATATTTTGGCCAAACCATTCAGGAGGAATGATAATTATGACCCAGATGGAGCCGACAGCTCAGATGAACCTGACAGAGCAGCGTAACGAAAACTGGAAGCTCAAGAATTTTGTTATCGGTGGCGCAGTTGGGGCCGCTGTCGGGATGGGCACGGCTTTTTTGCTAAACCGCAGTTCGGAAAAGAACCGCGGCGGTCCACCGGAAATTGAAGTAAGCGACGCGCTTAAACTGAGCGTCGCCGTTATTGGTCTCGTACGCGGCATCGCCGCGCTGGGTGACTGATCGTATTTTGTTTCAACTCGCACCAACCCGCAAAGGCAGGACAAGTTGAATACCTGGTTTGAGTCGTCATGGGGCAATCCTATGCTCTGGCGGTTCGGCTAATATTTTATTATTGGACCGGCGGCGTCATTTAGTCCGCCGGCGTATTTTGGAAGAGTAAGACTATTATTATGAAGAAAAATTTGGCGGGAGGACGTGATGAATAAACGATCCTCTTCGCGACGCAGAAATAACAGCAAATCACGCCAATGGCGGCGAATGGATTTGCATCTACACACACCGGGCTCGAGTGATTATCAAGAGCCTGACATATCCTATATAGATATCCTGCGCCAGGCAGCATTGCGTGGACTGGATATTGTCGCCTTCACCGACCACAATACGGTGGCCGGATTTGCGGCGATGAAGAAAGAGATAGAGCAGCTGCTGTGGCTGGAAGACATGGGCCGCATTGAGGCGGAAGAAAAACGTCTTCTGGAAGAATACCGGCGCCTGCTCGACAAGCTGCTCGTGCTGCCCGGTTTCGAGTTCACGGCCACATTTGGATTCCATATCCTGGGCATTTTTCCCTCGGAAACGCCGGTCAGCCATCTGGAACACCTGCTGCTGAGCTTGAATATCCCGTCTGATCAACTGTCGCAAGGCAGTTCGACGGTGGGCGCAACAAGCGATGTGTTGACCGCTTACCGCATTATCAATGAAGCGGGCGGCCTGGTCATCGCCGCCCATGCAAACAGCAGCCACGGCGTTGTGATGCGCGGGCTGGACTTCGGCGGCCAGACACGTATCGCCTATACACAGGATCCGAACCTGCACACGCTGGAGGTTACTGACCTGGAGAAACGGGGACGCTATACGACCAGCCGCTTCTTCAACGGCTCGAAGCCGGAATACCCGCGCGCGATGCGCTGTATTCAAGGCTCTGATGCACACCGGCTGGTACGCGAGTCAACGACCGCAAAGAACCTGGGGGTCGGTGACCGGGTCACCGAGATCCTCCTGGACGAGGTGAGTTTTGAAGCGCTGGCCAAGGTAATCAAGGGCAGCGACCTGTCTTTGACACGGCCGTATCGCGGGCCCTCAAATCCGGTCGACTTCGTTCAGCTGGCGCGCGAAGAGGGTGAATCAATCGTCCAGTCTTTTCATGAAAGCACGCTGCAGCGCGGCGGCCACATGGACAACATCCTGCGCGATATATGCGCCATGGCCAATACCAACGGCGGCACAATCTACGCCGGTTTATCGGCCGATCCCAAGCAGCCAGTCGCCGGTATTCGCGAGCCAAAGAAGGTGATTGAACGGCTCTATACGTCCATAACCAATCGATTCAGCCCTGAACCTGCCGTACAGATTGACAGCCTGCGTTCGCAGAACAAGACGCTCGTACGCATCACGGTGCAGCCGGGGCGTGATATTCCGTATGCGATCGACTCCAACCTTTTCTATGTCCGTGACGAATCAGAAACCAATCTGGCCGTCAGGGACGAAATCGTGCGCCTTGTCGGTCTCGGCCAGGCTCGTCGCGGCGAACAGAAAGCCGCTGTAACAGAAGAACTGCCCGCCCCCGTACCGGTTGTCACCCAGCCGGCGCCATCGGGACAAGGCACGGAACCACCGCGTACCGGCGTCGAAGTTGTCACAAGCGAGCCGCGGCAGGGCGTCATTTATCACACTGTCCGTGACTTGCGCAACGGGAATTTGATCCATAACGTGACCAAGTCTTCGGCACGGAAGTTGTGGCACTACGCCATTACCCAGGCTGAAGCGGGCACCCTCGATCCGAAGAGTCTGACCTGGGCTAACAATATGGCCCTGGTCAAGACCAGGAAGAAAGGCAAACAGTCCTGGTATGATCTGGCCCTGCGTGATGGCGATACGATTCATGTCTACTATGGCGTGACCGACAGCGGCCTCAATGACGAATGGATGGCTCTGCTGGGCGAGCGCTCGTAGAAGCAAATTAGCAAACCGGCTGGTCAGCGAATTAACTGCTGCATGACCCGCTGATTTGCGCAGCAAAAGGTACTTATGACGATAGTCGGCCTGCTGACGGTGAGCGACCGCGGCGCCCGCGGAGAATATGAAGATCGCAGCGGGCCGTTGATGGCCGAGATTCTAACCGCAGAGACCGACTGGATAGTAAGCAAACGCGCGATCGTCCCTGATGAACAGGACGCGATCGCGCGTTTGTTATTGAACTGGTGTGCGGACGGGGTTGACCTCATCTTGACCAGCGGTGGCACCGGATTCGCCCCGCGAGACATCACGCCAGAGGCGACGCGCCAGGTCATCGAACGGGAAGCACCCGGGATAGCGGAGGCGCTGCGCGCGGAAAGCCTCAAGATCACGCGCCACGCTATGTTGTCGCGAGGAACGGCCGGCATGCGCGGCCAGACCCTGATCATCAACCTGCCGGGCAGCCCAAAAGCGGTCAGCGAAGGACTTGAAATGCTGCTGCCCGTTCTCCCCCACGCCCTGGAACTACTGGCCGACGATCCACGCGGCGCGGAAGATCACCGCAGCGTCTGAACACGCGGTGTCGCCCGCCAATTTCACGGTGCGCCCTTCGCCCAATCTGCACGCCAGTCTCAGTTCACGCCCGCCGTGCCCAATCTTGTGTCATGCGCCGGCACAGCGCGCCACCCCTGGCACGGCCGATGTTCTTTGATTACTGGACCGAATAGAACATATGGTCTATATTCATGACGTGAAGATCGGCCGTGGTAAGAAAAGGTTGCGTGGCAGCCAGATCAACTGGAACAATGTGCTGTTAGACCAGATTCGCCTGGCCGGGCTGCCTGAGCCGCGCCTGGAGTACCGCTTCCATGCCCAACGCCAATGGCGGTTCGACTTCTGCTGGAAACAGCATTTGGTGGCTTGTGAAGTTGAGGGTGGGATCTGGATGAAGACGAAGTCTGGCTTCAGCAAGGGACACGCCCACCCCGAGCGCTTCGAGAAAGATTGTGAGAAGTATAACGAAGCGTCTCTCTATGGCTGGACGATCATTCGCGTCACGCCGCAAATGGTCCGCGATGGGCGCGCGATTGAGTGGCTCGAAAGGGCGCTCATTGAAGATTAGGGGCGCAGCTGCCTGGAACGGCGCAAACTGAGTGTTTAACGGACAGCGGTGGTACACTCCGCAAGAGGCCTTCTGAAACAGCCGAACAGGTGGATTCATCATGGAAACAATCACAGGTATGCTGACGCTCAAACGAGGGCGCGAAAAGCCGGTACGGAACTTCCATCCCTGGGTATTTTCCGGCGCGATTGAGCGCGTCGAAGGGGAGCCGCAGCCCGGCGATCTGGTTGCCGTCAAGGACAGCAGCGGCCATTACCTGGCGACCGGTTATTACAACCCGCAGTCGCAGATCCGCGCCCGCCTGCTGAGTTGGGATCCCAACGAGGTAATTGACCAGGCGTTCTGGCGCGGCCGTTTGCAGCAGGCGATCAGCGGGCGAAAAGCGCTCGCTCTTGAGCCAGATACGAACGCCTTCAGGCTCGTCTACGCGGAAGCAGACGGGCTGCCCGGCTTGATCATCGATCAGTACGCGGAGACCCTCGTCCTGCAGAGTCTCACCATGGGCATTGAAAAACGAAAAGAGGTGCTGACCGAGATCCTCGTCGATCTGCTGAACCCGCGGGGCATCCTGGAACGATCCGATGTGCCGATTCGCAAGAAGGAAGGGCTGCCGGAACAGAGCGGGCTGTTGTGGGGTGAGGCGCCGCCGGAGAAGTTCACGATCCGGGAACATGGCCTTGAGTTCATCGTTGATCTGTGGCACGGGCACAAGACTGGCTTCTATCTTGACCAGCGCGAAAACCGGGCCATTTTCGGGCGCAAAGCGTGGTTCGCCGGAAGGAGTCTGCTCAATGTGTTTGCCTATACCGGTGGATTCTCAGTCTATGCTGCCTCAGCCGGCGCCGGAACGATCACCAATATCGACAGCTCTATCCCGGCGCTGGAATTGGCTGAGCAGAATGTCCTGCGCAACGCGCCGGAACGCGCTGAAGAGACGTATATCGCCGGGGACGCGTTCGAGGTCTTGCGCTACCTGCGCGATGAAGAGATTACTTATGACGCGATCATTCTCGACCCGCCTAAATTCGCCCACAGCCAAAAAGATGTGCAGCGGGCATCACACGGCTATAAGGACCTGAATCTATTGGCGATGCAGATGATTCGCCCGGGTGGGCTGCTGGCTTCCTTTTCTTGTTCGGGACACATGACGGCCGACCTGTTTCAGAAGATCCTCTTCGGCGCGGCCGTCGATGCGCAGCGTGAGGTGCAGATCCTGGCGCCGCTGGCCCAGGCCGCTGACC
Organism: uncultured Chloroflexia bacterium; assembly: GCA_963767495.1. GTDB lineage: Bacteria > Chloroflexota > Anaerolineae > Promineifilales > Promineifilaceae > JAACFF01. The sequence continues at coordinate 2,167,707 of CAVYDY010000001.1, read as the reverse complement.
ATCCGGTGCTGCTTACCTTCCCCGAATCAGCCTACCTGAAAGGGTATCTCTGCCGCGTTACCTAGCCGCCGGATCGCTGGCGCAGCAGTTCAAAGGCGATAACGGCTGTTGAGGCGGCAGCGCCTAAGGATCGGTCAAATGGGCGGCCGTAGGGGATGCGCAGGCGCGTGTCCGCCTGCTCTAGAAATGAGCGCGTAATGCCCCGCTTTTCACCGCCAATCAAGAGAAATATCGGGCCAGTCAGGTCGGCCTCATGAATAGAGATGGCCGATTCTCGTGCGGTACAGGCTACGGCCAGGCCGGCTTCGCGAAAGAACTCGGCGGCTGACAATGCTGAATCAGAAACGGCCGTGGGCATCAGTTCGCTGGCTCCGGCCGACGCGCGTGTGACAATGGCGGCAGCAGTCAGCCAATTGCGCGGACGCACGACGAGGCCATGGACACCGGCAGCATAAAGTGCGCGGACAGCCTGCCCGAAATTGAAGGGGTCTTCAATCCCATCCAACATGACGATAAACGGCCGTTGTTCTCCCGCAATCAGCGCGCTCATTGCAAGCGTTTGGCGCGGCCCTACCCTGGCCAACACGCCGCCGTGGCTCTGGCCACCCGCATTCTCCACAAAGAAATCATCGCCAGCCAGGGTGATGGGAATGCCTGCCTGGCCAGCTAGTTTGCGCAGCCGGCGCAGCGCGCGATCTTGCTTGCCGGCGCGCAAATAAAGCGCCTCTACCTGGCGATTGCCGCCCTGAATCGCTGCCTCCACCGATATACGCCCTTCCATCCAGGTATTTTCTGTCACGTTAGCAGTTCCTTCGCTCAAATACGCTTACCAGTCGATGACGATATCTCTTTTGCAGTCACCAGCGGAATATGGCGGCCGTCCAGTGGGCAGTCATTCTCCAACGAGAACAGCTATTATTGGCAGATCAGCCGGATTGGCAATGTTTCCGGCAAGAAGAAGGCGCAGGGAAAACATAAAAAACCTCCCCACCGTCACATGAGCAGTGGAGAGGTCGATATCAACTAATGCAGGAAACTGTGACGCCTATTCGCCCGTTTCCTTGTTAGGATCAAGCGCTTCGGGCAAGACCGGCGTCGGTGTCGGCGGCTGCAAGTATTTCGGATTCAAGATGGGCTGTGTCGGCACGCGGCTGCGCCAGAACTCGCCAATCTCAACATCTTCCGTCATCGCCTCATCGATGTAGTCAGAGAACAAGGCCACTTTGCGAGCGCGCCGCTCAGCGTCATTAAGCGGGCGCATTTCCTGGCCAGTGGGCATAACCAACACATAGGTCGGTACGCCATCAGGTCCGATCAACTCAATGACACCACTCGGCTGGCCAACAGGCGCATCGAAGATGGCTTCCGCCGCTTCCGGGCTGACATTGTTGGAGATTGTATCCCGCGTTTGCCAGAGGAATTCGAAAGCTGACGCCGGGGTTTCATCTTCAGCTGCCGCAGGCGGCTGGCTGTCGATTGTATTCCAGACGGTGAGGAAATCAGAGGCTTCAACATCAGCCAACGCTTGCTGAGCCTGCTCCTCGGAGGGGAAGTTCAACAGGTAGGCGCTGGCATGAATCTCTTCTTCCGCCAAGCCCTCTTCTTCGGCCAGGGCCTCGACCAGTAGCTCGCTGCCGACCGAGCTGGCAACCAGCGAGCGGTAGACAGCTTCATTCACACCCAGATCCCGATATTTACTCATAAGACCGCCATACTCTTCCTCGAAAGCTTCCGCAGAAACGGGGGTCGCCGTTGGGACGGGCTCATTGGGCGGGGCAACTTCGGCGGGGGCCTCTGTTTCCTCATACCCGATAGGGGTCACTGAGGGCGTCGGTTCAACCGGCTGCGTGGGCGAAGGAAACGGCGTCGGCGAATCCCCACCATAGTAATTGAATGCCTCTTCAATGCGCTGTTCAACTTCGGCATCATCAACAACAATGCCACGTTCAGCCAGCGCCTGCGACACGATTTTGGCCTGCGCCAGGCGGTTCAGCGTCGCTTCGCCAAGACCTTCATAACTCTGCAGCTCATTAATCGTTTGCCCCGAGAACTGCTGGACCATTCCGACGTCATCGCCTAGCATCTCAAGTTGATCGTCAAGGGTAATGATCCGTTGGGCGCGCTCAAATCTGACCCAATCTTGCCACTCTCTCAGCGTGATCTTCTCGCCACCAACCGTAGCGACTTCACGCTGCGGAGTGATAGCATATTCGTTGACCAGGGCAAACGCTATTACGCCGACCAGGATAAGCGCGACAATGATCGCGACAATGCGAATCGTACGGAGCTGTTCCTGCTGCTTTCGCGCACGCAAAATCTCCTTGCGTGACTGCCGCCCACCCGCGGTCTCTTCAACGTTCTTCTTCTTTTCTGCCATCGCTTTTCAATTCTTCCGTAAGATTGACTGTCCCATGACAGCAATCAACTACAACAGATTAATCTGCCACAAACGGCAGCAGCGCGATGTGACGGGCGCGTTTGATAGAGATGGCGAGCGCACGCTGGTGCTTGGCACAGGTGCCGGTCTGGCGCCGTGGTCGAATACGTCCAAACTCATTGGTGTAGCGATTGAGCATCTCATGGTCCTTGTAGTCGATCACACTTACTTTGTCGACACAGAACGCACATATACGACGCCGCGGTGGACGTCCCCTACCTCTTCTTCTTGCTCCCTGATCGGAGGAATCTCTATTTCGTCTTGGTCCTGATCTTTGCATTTTATTCTCCTGAATACGGCTTGGTCACCTGGCGTTCCTAATGCGGTTCTTGTTCCTGAGGAAATTCCCTGCACGTATCGAAAGGCAGCCACGCCCAATAACGCTCCAGACCGGCGGGCTTGCAGCAGTATCTTGCATCCGTCAACCGGCCGGTGAGCGTCATTCTATCTAGGGTCTAATTCACGGTCTTTCAACTCCGCGGCTTCAACTCTCTTTTCGAACAACTAGATAACGCAATATGTCTTCTATATACTGCATGCTGCGCTCAATCTCTGTGATGCGCGTCGGATCCAACGACCCCTCATAGAGCACGTAATACCCTTCCGTAAACTTGAGAATTGGGTACGCTAGACGACGCATGCCCCATTCGTTTACAGCCGGCCTGGTCTCTTCATCGGCCCCAGGGGCCAAGAGATCAAGTACCTGTTCAATGAGTTTGTTGCGATCGCCTTCTTCTAGTTGTGGTTGAATAATGATGGTGACTTCGTAATCACGCACGTTACAATACCTCCTTCCTTGGATTACTCTAGCGAGCTTTGCCCTTGGTCCTGCCAAGAGCGGAAATCAGCGGACATACCAATATTCGATTGTTATGTTGCTGCGCAACGAAGATAGAATGCTAACACATTTGGCGTTCACATCAACTAAATGGGGTGAATTGGCCGGCAGAAGCGCCGATTATTTCAACCGGTTCATGTCCCGTTAAGGAAAGTGCCCCACCGGCAGGCTTTCTGGTTTGATGAGCCTATTTTCCAGCCCGCGATCCGCTGGCTATAATCTTCGGTTGGTCACTGCCATGATGAGAAAAAGCAATAATGAAACACACATGCCGGAAAGCGGCAGTTCAATCGACGAAGTTCTGAAGGGTGAGCCCAGGATCACGAGATCACCTGTTCTACGGGGACTCGTCAGGAGATTCGCCGTGCTCATTGCCGCTCTCCTGCTGTTTGCTGTCTTGGGACGCGGCACAGAAGCGCAGGGACAGACTAAGCTGGTGCTTGCTTTCTACTATGCCTGGTACAGCCCTGATTCTTTTGGGCCTGCACGCACCTCTGACCAGCCTCCCGCACCCTATTATTCCTCGGACCCGGCAACGATCCAGCGTCAGGTGAATGAGGCACGCGCCGCGGGAATCGACGGCTTTGTTCAGAGTTGGTACGGGCCACAAGTGGAAAACAATCAGACAGAGACGAATTTCAGTACACTCCTGAACATCGCCTCGGGCGCCGGCTTTACGGCTGCGGTTGACTTCGAGACAGGCAGCCCCTTCTTTGCCGGCAACCAGGACCGTATCGCGGCCCTACAGGCACTGATGGCCACACACACGAATCATCCGGCCTATTTGCGCGTTGACGGCAAACCGGTCATCTTTTTTTGGGCCAACTGGCTACTGAGCGTTGGTGAATGGGAAGCGATTCGCAGTGCCGTTGACCCCGGGCGAACGACGATATGGATCGCCGAAGGTGGGCATACGAATTACCTGGGTGTTTTTGACGGCCTGCATCTTTATAACACGGCGTGGTCCGCTAATCCGGCGGGTACGGCGGCAACCTGGGCGGCGAACACCAGGGCCGCTGCCGGCACCTATGGCGCCTACAAGTATTGGGTCGCTACGGCCATGCCCGGATGGAACGACTCGCTGCTCGGTCGTGGAGAGAGCGCTTTCGTCCGCGACCGCGCAAACGGCGCCTATTACCAGGCGAGCTTCGGCGGCGCCGCGGCAAGCGCGCCGGATATGTTGATCATCACTTCCTTTAATGAGTGGGCCGAGGGCAGCAACATCGAACCGAGCGTCTCTTTTGGGTCGCAGTATCTTGATCTGACGGCACAGCTGAGCGCCGGCTACAAAGCGGGCAGCATTGCCGTACCTGCCGTGCCGGCTGCACCGCCGGTTGAGGAGGTGAGTGACGGCGATACCAGCGCTGAGGAGGTCGAGGCGCCTTCCTCTGTGCCAGCAGCAGACGCCGTCGATGTGACGGCCGTGCAGCCGCCGGCTGAGCAGGCAACTGCGCTGCCTACGGAAACGCCCCCACCAACGGCAACGGCGACCGTGATCGCTTCACCGACGGCACAGCCGGGCGGTGAGATCATTTACACTGTGAATCCCGGAGATTCCCTCAACCTGATCGCTGAACTCTTTGGCGTGACCATCGCTGATCTATCCTCTCTGAATGGATTGACTGATGGCGATGTGATCATGGTCGGCCAGCAGCTCCTACTTGGCTATACCGTCCTACCTGACGGCTCGGTCCCCCTGGCCGGAAGACCGCAGGCCCGGGTGATGCCCGACGGCATGATTCTACACACGGTCGACGCCGGTGAATCGTTCTTCAGCATCGCGGCGAATTATGGCATGACCCTGGCGGAGTTCTTCGAGGTTAGTACGCTGAACGAAAATGACGTCCTGCAGGTCGGCCAGGAGGTTATTGTTGGCTACCAGCCGCAGCCGGAAGCGATCGGCGGTTCCACAAATTCTCCGCAAGAGGCGGCGACCGCAGAACCGACGGCGACCGCGCAGCCGACCAGCAGCGCTACACCAGTTTCTACAACGGCACCGCCGACAGTGACGACGGCTGCGCCTACGCCCTCCCCTCCCCCAGCTGCGGAGCCTGACCAGGGAAGCGAGAACTCGTTTCTGTATACCGTGCTGCCCATTGTGCTGGGCCTGCTAGGGGTTGCACTGCTGGCCACAGCGCTACTCGTTTTTCTGCGCCGGTAGCAGTGCTTTGTCGATCGCTTCTCTTAATGTGCCGCAGGCGATCACGTTCAGTCCCTCAGGCACCTGGATTTCCTTGCGCTGCGACGATCTTGGAATGATACAGCGCTTGAAACCAAGTTTGTGCGCTTCTTTGAGGCGCGCTTCCAACTGGCTGACCGCGCGCAGTTCTCCGCTTAGCCCGACCTCGCCAATGACTGCCAGGTCGGCGAAAACGGGCCGGTCACGGATGCTGCTGGCAATCGCCAGCGCCACCGCGAGGTCAGCCGCCGGCTCCTTTATTTGCAGCCCGCCAATGACGTTGACGAAGACATCCTTGTCAAACACTCCGAGACGGACACGCTTGCTGAGAACGGCCGTTAGCAGCAGCAGCCGGTTGTAGTCGATCCCGTTGGCCGTGCGCCTCGGGTTGGGAAACGACGTCGAGCTGGCCAGAGCCTGCAGCTCGACGAGCAGCGGCCTGGTGCCTTCCAGCGTCACGGCGATAGTCGAACCAGGCGAATTAACCTGGCGCTCAGCCAGAAACGCCTCAGATGGATTGGCGACCTCCTCCATACCGCGCGCACCCATTTCAAAAACGCCGACCTCGCTCGTAGCGCCAAAGCGATTCTTGACGCTCCTGAGCAGTCGATAGCGGTGAAATGGATCCCCTTCAAGGTAGAGAACGGTGTCAACAATGTGTTCCAGCACGCGCGGGCCAGCAATCGCCCCTTCCTTGGTCACGTGGCCAACCAGAAATACGGCCATGCCGGATTGCTTGGCCAGTTCCTGCAGCCTGGCGGCGGACGCACGCACCTGGCCGACGCTGCCTGCAGCCGATTTTAGATCATCCGTATAGGTTGTCTGCACGCTGTCCACGATGAGCAGCGCCGGCTTCACATTTTCTACATGCGCCAGTATCGCATCGAGATTAGTTTCGGTAACCAGGAACAAATCATGGCCCTGGATACCTAATCTATCAGCGCGCATCTTGATCTGGCGCGCGCTCTCTTCACCAGACACATAGAGCGTCGGACCATGTCGTTCAGCGACCTTTGTCGCCACCTCGAGCAGCAGCGTTGATTTGCCAATTCCTGGATCACCGGCCACCAGGACAAGAGAACCCGGCACAAGACCGCCGCCCAAAACCCTGGAGAATTCTTCTATAGGCAGCTCGAGACGGCCGACATCATCGGCGGCAATGTCAGTCAAGCGCCGGGGAACACTCTCTACGGCGCGGCGCGCCTTTGCCCCGCCACCCTGCGCCTCGACGAAGATGACTTCTTCGACCATCGTGTCAAATTCGCCACATCGTGGACAGCGGCCCATGTAGGCCGGCGTTGACCGGCCGCAAGATTGACAGACATATTGTGTGCGTTGTTTTGCCATAGTTTCTACCCCTGAGCAGAGTATACCGTCCCTAATCTCGCCCGCGCTACCTGAATCGACTCAATTTCGTCGTGCTAGTTGCAGTCGTTACGCGCCCGGATGCATTTAGAATAGTATCGTGAAACAGCGGTGAAGTAGCCCTTTTCAGGCCAATTCGGTATGATATACTTACCATAAAATGATCAATTGGCAGTCTCTCATCTTCAATAGTCTCTGGATTTCCGGCCTGGCCATCTTGTTAGCGGCGTTCAGTTACCATTATTGGGCGGCATCCGAACAGGGTCGCAAACTGCGCGAGCAGCTGAGTCGCCCGGGTTTTCTGGGCTTCTTTTGGCTGGCCATGCTGCTGGTGTCCCTGGGACTGCTAGGCACAAGCCAGGAACCCTGGGAAATGGCCATCTGGGGCGGAATGGCATTGATCACCTTGATTGCTCTGGTCATCCTTGTCATACCATCGCGCAAAACGGCGACTTAGAAAGAATTGGATTTGAACCATGGAAATAAAGCGATATTTCGAAGTAGTGAAACGTTACGCCTGGCTTGTCATTCTAAGCGCAATTGTTGCCGGCATCGCCGCCTATTTCATCAGCCGCAGCCTGACGCCCATCTACGGGGCCTCGTCGCGCTACTTGATTGACGAATCGCCCGGCAGCGCTTCAAGCGCCAGCGAATACTCACAGCTGCTGACGGAACAGATTCTGGCCCAGACCTATGTAGACATCGCGACAACACGTCCCATTCTCGAGGACACCATTGCTCGCCTCGACCTCCCCTTTTCGACTGGTCAACTGCGCTCCATGATTTCGGTGAGCGCGCCGGCTGACCGGCAAATCTTAAGAATCTCCGTGGAAGATATCAGCCCGCAAAGGGCGGCCGACATCGCTAACACACTTGGCGAAGTTTTTATTGCCACAAACCAGGAACGTGACAATCTACGCTATGCCGAACCTATCCGTAACTGGCAAGAACGAATGAACGCGATAACCAGCGATATCAACGAGCTGGAAATCGCCATCAGTGAGTTCGGTGAACCAGGAACTGCGGAAGAGGAGGCGGCACTGGCCCGGCTTCAACAGCAACTGAACGAAGCACAGCTGCGCTACACTGAAGCTTTCAATAGTCTGAACGATCTTCAGCGAGACCAGGCCAAGGAAAGCAGCAATATCGTGCCCCTGGAGTCAGCCATACCCAACTACCAGCCGATAAGCCCGCGTATCTTGTTCAACACCCTGGTCGCGATCTTGATCGGCGGTCTCTTGGCCCTTGGCCTCGTTTTCCTGCTGGAGTATCTCGACGACACGGTCAAGAATCAGGAGCAGGTGCAGGCCGATACTGGGCTTTCCACGCTGGGTGCGATTGCCAGATTCAAGACGAACGATCCGACGGAAGCGCTGGTTGCCTATAACGAGCCGCGCGACCCATTGTCTGAAGCGTACCGAGTCTTGCGCACAAATCTGGGTTTTTCAGCGATAGACGGCAATCTTGACAGTATCGTCGTGACCAGTGCCTCACCTGGTGAAGGTAAGTCAACGACCGCGGCAAACCTGGGGGTCGTCATGGCTCAGGCCGGGAGACGGGTTATTATCATCGATTCAGATCTGCGCCGCCCCACCCAGCATCGAATTTTCGGATTGGGAAACAGCCACGGCTTGACGACTGCCCTACTCGACAATATGGCGCCGGCCTCAACCCACGTGAAGGACACAAAAGTTAGGGGCCTGCGCATCATGACCAGTGGTCCGATTCCCCCTAATCCGGCTGAAATACTCAGCTCTCAGCGCATGGGCCAGCTTATTGAAGAGTTAGGTGAAGAAGCGGACATCCTGCTGTTTGATACACCGCCGGTTCTATCCGTAACTGATGCCGCCGTACTGGCTCCGCAAACCGAAGGGATACTGTTTGTTGTCCAGGTAGGAGAAACTCGACGGGATACCCTGGCACAGGCAGTTGGCCGTATACGCAACACCAATGCGCATGTCCTGGGTGTCTTGCTCAATCGCATCAATCCGTCACACGGCAGCTACTACTATTACCAGTACTACAGCAGCTATGCGCAAGACGACGCTAAGAAACGACGCAAAATCGGCCGTCGATCGAGTTCAAAAGATCAGGTCGGTGCACCAAGCTGACGCCGTCTCTGGTAGTGTATCGTGAACGCTGATCAAACCGCGAAGAGTCGCAGCCGCTACTGGCAGCTGCTGGTTGGGCTGGGCCTATTGTGGCTGTTCCTCGCCGCGGCGCTCCTGGTTTATCAGCAGCTAACACCTGCTCGCGTCGAGATCACCTGGGAAACAGCGACTGAGCAAAACACAGCAGGGTTCAGGCTGTATCGCAGCCAAAATGAGGATGGAGAGTTCACATTGCTGAATGAAGATACCATCGTTGAAAGCCGCGGGGGACCCGTAAGCGGCGCAACCTACGTATACACTGACTACGCTGTCGAAGCCGGCGAGACCTATTTCTACGTGCTGGAAGAAATCGAATCAAATGGCGCACAGCGGCGATATGAGGATGATCTTTTTGAATATCAGGTGCCTGGCAGATCGCAGTGGATATGGGTATTGATTATCGTCTGCGGTGTCGTGGGAGCAGAAATGCTCTATGCTGGAATAAAGGAGGCTCGCAAGAAATGAATCAAGCTGAAATCACACCAAGAATCGCTCCCGATATCGTTTGGCGGCTGCTGGATGGCAATGCCGTGGTTGTGGCGCCAAGGGAGGGGGAAGTTCGCGTTCTCAATACGGTCGGCACGGCCATCTGGCAGCTCCTGGTGGAGAACGAAGCCCTAAACGTGATTGAAACGCACCTGCAGAGCAATTACGATGTGACCCAAGAGCGAGTACATCAGGATCTGTTAACCTTTCTTGAAGAGCTTTCTGAACGCGGTATACTTGTTTGGGATGAACAGATCTCATAGTTCTCTCTCACCTATTAGCGCCCACATTTCTGCCAGATTTTTCCAACGCCAGTGAGCTAATTGGGGCAGCATTGCATAGAGTCAGAGATCTGACATTCTGTGGAGGAATTCGGTTCTTGTCTGCTAGGAGCAGCAATCGGGATTTTTTACGGATCTGGTAATTTAGCTGAACAGTTCGCTAGGTGGAAAAATGATAAAGAAACGCTTGGTCTTGATGCGACCACTTCTCGCTATTGGTTTTTTGTTAGCCGTCGTTCTGATACCGCCCGCAGTGCGCGGCAATGAGATTTCCGGCAATGCTGGCCAACCGGCCATGTCAGGAACGGCGATTACCAGAAATGATGAGACAGGCCTCGTTTTTGATTTGCTTGTGCCGCCGGCGGCGATAGATGAGTTAGGCAGCGTGACCGCTGTTGGGCTGGACGCGACGATCGGTGCGCCAGGGGCGCCCGCGCTTCCCTATTATACCACCTACATCGCCATCCCTCCTGCGGCAACCTACAGTATCGCTATTGAGGAAGTTGAATCAACGCAGCTTGATGCCGGTTTTATTCAACCGGCGGCAACGCGCAGTCTGCAGATTGCAGAGGACGTTTCTACAGTAGAACTGGCGGATGTCGCCGACGCGTTGTACGAACCGGCGCCTTCATTTGTACCAGATCCACAGATTTATGAACGCAACGCATATTATCCCGAGCAGGCATACACGTTTGGCGATGAGTTGTTGGCCAGCGGTCTACGCCTCGTCAAACTGGATCTTTTCCCCTTACAATACAACGCCGTTCAGGACAAGCTGCATCAATCCCTGCACCTGGTGGTAAGCATACAGTTTGAGGGTGCAGTAGTAGGAGAAGCCGCCGATCATAATGATACAGCCAGCGACGATTTTTGGCGTGATCATGTGCTGAACTACCCACCGGACAGCTGGCGCGAGCAGGCGGATTTCGAGAAAACGGCCGTCAACATGACGCTGCCAATCGGGGCGAAGACCTGCAAAATCGAGGTCGATCAGGATGGGCTCTATGCTGTCAAAGGCAGCGAACTTGGTTGTCTGGGGAACATCGCCGGCGTGGATCCGAATAAGCTGCAGCTCATGCACCGCGGCCAGGCCGTTTCGTACCAGTTTGTCAACAAGGATGGCACGGCCGGATTTGGCGCAAATGATGAAGTTCGCTTCTATGGCTGGGCGTTTGACGGCTCTCGCTATGAAGATATGTATTTCAGTGACAATGTTTACTGGATGTGGGCCGGCGGCGATGGCCCTGAGGTCACGTCCGTCGCCAACCGACCTGGTGAATTTGCAAACCGGCCGTATTTCACAGAATCGATTACGAAGTGGCCCCATACCGTCCAATTCTCCGGTTGGGAGATTGAGTGGGACGAAAATGAGGCAACCCCATGGCAGTGGATAAGACTTGATGTGCCCAAGGGCGGATCCAAGAGCGTCAACCTACCAATTGATCTGCCGAACCCGGCGGTATCCAGCGGCCAGAACGCGTCCGTACTCGTAGAGTTCACGTCACGGTATACCTCATTGCGCTCCGCCCCTACAGAATATACGGCGGTTATGACGGTCAACGGGCAGGCAACACCAACATGGCAAAAGAGTTGGAATAACGCCGACAACGTGAATGCCGAGAATCAGGCGGTCCCCGCTTCTAAGCTTCTGGCACCGGGCCAGAGTGGATATCCTGAGAATCAAGTCAATGCGACTGTTAGCGCAGTGTCGACGAATGCAACAGCGTCAACTTATGTAACACGCGTGACGGTGGAATATCCGCGTGAGCTTGTCGCGGTTGATGATCAGCTCATATTCGGCCGTGAACAGGCCGGTTCAAGCGAATTCAATGTAAGCGGTTTCTCGGCGGCGGGCGCGAATGCGGCTGTTGTATGGGATATCAGTGACCGCTATGCACCGGTAGTCATCAATATGCAGACCACCCAGGTGGCGAAAAACGCCGCCGATGCAACCCTGACTATAGGGCGCGTACATGGAGCGAATGCGCAATTCATCGCCACAACAACGAGCAATATCAAGTCTGCAAAGAGCATCAGCGGCTATGTACCGGTTTCGCTGACGCCTCCAGACAATGAGGCAATGTGGCTAGCGATCTCCCATGAATCACTTATGCCGGCCGCAGAAGCGCTTGCTGATTACCGGAGAACCCGCTCCAGCATGAGCAGTTGGGCCGTAGACGTGGAAGATATCGTCAACCAGGTTGGCTATGGCTTCAACACGCCAAAACAGATTCAGGCGTTTCTGAAAAGCGCGATGTCCAATTGGGCTGTACCGCCGCAGTATCTGACATTGTTTGGCGACGCAACCATAGACCCACGTCTGCTGCTGTGTCCGACCTACTGCGACCCGACGCTGCTGCCGACCGATTTGCTTTTTGTTGATCGCTTCAACGGCTTGATTCCAATTGACTATACGTACAGTCTGCTGGTGGGTGACGATCTAAATCCCGACCTAGCCCTGGGTCGTGTCCCCGCACGAACATTGGCGGAAGCGCAGGCGGTCGTCAACAAGATCAAGAAGTACGAAGAGAATCTTGTACCGGCGGAACCTTGGCAGGAGAATATGTTGTTCGTCGCTGATAACGATGATGGCGGAGGCTTTTTCTGCGACGAAAGCAAAAAGACAGCAGAACACGTCCCAGATACGATTGCCAAGGATTTTCTTTGTCTAGAAGTTGGTGATCAGAGTGAGACAGATGATCTGCGCGCGGCGATGTTCGACAAGATCAATGACCCTGGCATGTCGTTCCTGAACTACCGCGGGCATGGCGCCAAGCGAAGATGGGCGAATCCCTCAATCTTGCATACAGATGATGTCCCTTCCTGGCAGAATGTTGATCGCCCGCTGATCGTGATCAGCGCCGATTGTCTCGACGGCTATTTCGCGGCGACAGACGTTCAGGGCCTGGGTGAAACCTTCGTGAGATTAGACAATAACCGGGGAAGCGTTGCACACTGGTCCTCTTCGGGTCTCGGCTTCACTTATGAGCACAGCGTGCTGCACAATGCTTTCTATGATGCGATTTTTGAAGAGAATTATGGTAACCTGGGCGACATCGTTAATTACGCCAAGCAAGTTTATCTAGCGCTGGGTTATGACGAATCGGAAGCCTTTTCATTCACCTTGTTGGGTGATCCGGCCATGGCGGTCTACCCTTCATCGGCCAGCTTGCCCGTTGTTCTTGGTCTCACAAACTTCGGAGTAGTCGATTAGGGATTGCCTGACCGGTGGGTTGCTTACGTGATATTTAGAAAACAGTTCTGGATATTGGTCCTGTCCTTTGTTGGACTAGGGACAGCTTTGTTCTATGGCGCGCCAGTTTCTGGTCGCGAAGCATTGAATGTCGGGCTGTCGCGGTTCGAGGCGATTCCGGCGGAAAGCGGGGTGCGTTTGGAATGGGACGTAGAAACAGAGCTTGGCACGGCCGGATACACGATTAAGCGCGGAGAAAATGATGTCTTTGACTACCTGCCGGATCCTGGGGGGAACGGCCGGCTCTTTGTGATTGCAGAAGGTGGTCCGGCTTTGGCCTACCAATATACTTTTCTGGATGATACGGCCGTCTACAACGAGACGTACACCTATCAACTGATTGAGATTACCGCAAGCTCGAGCGAGACGGTTCAGGACGAGATCACGATCACTTACTTCATCGTACCCACAAGCACACCAATTACTTTTAGCGGTGACCTCAATACGCCTGGCGGTGGCGGCAGCCAAAATCCGACGGCGACGCCTGCGGCGACACAACCGGCGACGGCAGTATCCCAGGCCCCAACGTCACCTACGAACCCACCTCCCCCAACGGTGAATGCGCCGACGCCACTGCCGAGCGCTACGCCCGTCCCTGCTGAAGTACCTGTCGAGCCGCCGGCAAGTGATACCAATCCACCAGTTAGCAATGAACCCATTCCTCTTGAGGCGGTCCCGATTGATGACGCACCACCCGAGAGCGCGCCCGCTCTAGCGGCTGCGCCCGCAGCTGCGGAGATCGTTGACGTATCTGCGGAGAATACTTCGGCGCCCGTCGAACAAGCGGTCAGCGACCCTGGGGTGGCGAGTGCTCTCGAGATTGCTGCGGGCCAAGAAACGGTTGTCCAGCCGGCGGATAATGCGCCGGTTGTCATCGGCGAAACGGGCAGCGCAGCGGCAGGTGAAACGCGTGCGATCAGTACGCAAGAGCAGGTCTCGAATCAAGAGCCGGCGCAAGGCAAGAGCAGTACGCTCTTATTATGGCTGGCGTTCGCTGCCGCGCTGGCTATCTTCTCGGTATCTGTTGTGGGTGCGATATACCTCTACAGTCGTAACCGCCCAATGAAATGAGCTGCCCATGACCCGTAGGTTTCTTGGTTTTGGGACATTGGTCTTGCTCCTCGTACTGCTGCCGGCGCTGAGCGCCTGCGGCAGCCGTACGGAAAGCGAGAACGGAGAACAGCCGGCGCTCACCTACGCGCCCGGTCGTTTGAAGTTGATCGTCGCTGAAGACGGCGTCTATCGGGTCACGGCCGACGAACTGGCAGGCAGCGGCTTTGAGCCGGAAGATGGCTTGACCTATGACACGGTAAGGCTCAGCAGCGGCCCCGACGCTGTGCCCTTCCTCGTTGCGGAGGACGCCCTGATCTTTTACGGCCAGGCGGCCGACGATCGCTATGTCGCTGAACGGCCGTATTTACTCGAGATCGGCCAGGCGGGTCTGGCGATGAAAGAGGCCGAGCTGCCCGAAGGTGACGGCCCACAGCTGGACGAAATCAAGCAAACTATTCACCTCGAAGAGAACAATATCTATGTTTCCGAGGCGCGTGAATCGGAGGACAGCGATGTATGGTTCTGGTCAAAGCTCCCCCAACAGAGCCTGTTCGAAACGGAATTCACGCTGCCCGCTGTCAACGAGGGCCCGGCGGCGCTGCGCTTCAATGCGTGGGGATTCACGCACAACCCGCAGGTAGAAAATGACCACGATCTTGAAATCTTGGTGAATGACGTCAGCGCCGGTACAGTAGCCTGGGATGGGCAAACTTACCACACCGGCGAGATCGCGCTGCCCGAGAACGCTCTCCGGCCCGGCGTCAACAAGATCACCCTGGATAACCGCGCTGAGGGCGCCTCCTTTCTGGACATCATTCAAGTCAACTGGCTTGAGTTGGACTATCCGGCGCCGCCCGCTGCGACAGACGACCGGCTCGATTTCAGCGCAAACAGCGGCGGACTGATTATCGAGGGTCTGAGCGGCTCACCAGTGGTGCTTGATATCAACGATCCCGGGCAGCCGGTTCGTCTGGATGGCTGGCAGTACGACAGCGGACAATTATCGTTGGCGGCCGCGGATGGGATTCATATAGCGACGACGGGTCCGCGTGGTTTCCTCACGCCTCGCCTTGAAGGGGTTCTGGAGAGCAGCCTGCTTGATGAGGAGCAACAGGCGGATTTGATCATCATCACTAGTGATCTATTAGCGCCGGCATTGGCACCGCTCGTTTCCGCAAGAGAGGCAGAAGGCTTGAGCGTCGCCGTCGTGCCCGTCAACGAGATATACGACACCTTTGGGTACGGCGCGCCGACTCCAGAGAGCATTCGTGATTTCCTTGCCTACGCCTACGACAATTGGCAGTCTCCGCAGCCACGCTATCTTCTGCTGGTGGGTGACGCGACCAGTGATTTCCAGGGCAATCTGGGCGAAACGCCGCAAAACCTCGTTCCATCACTGATAGTGCCGGTACAGTTCAGCGGAGAAACGGTAAGCGACTCGCGGCTTGCTGACATCGACAACGACATGCGGCCTGATCTGGCAGTCGGCCGTTGGCCGGTGCGCACAAGTCAGGAAGTGACCGATCTGGTCGAACGCACATTGGCCTATGAGGAAGGCCCAGCCAGCGACCGCGCCATTTTCGCCACAGACGGCAGCGAGACAACATTTAGCCAGATTGCCGGCAGGCTTATTGATGACGGGAAGCTGCCGCGAGATCTGGTAGAACAGCGTGACGGACCGACTGCAGAAGAGATAGGTGAGCTGTGGCAGGAAGGCGCCTGGCTGGCGACATACGTAGGGCACGGCAGCATTGATCGCTGGGGCAAAGAAGATATGTTCAATCTGGAAGAGCTGGATAAACTGGCAGGTGAATCGGCGCCAATTGTCCTGCAGTTAACCTGTCTCACCGGCTTGTTTTCACATCCGGAACAGGTCTCTCTAGCAGAAGCGATGCTGCTTCATCCAGGCGGCCCAGTGCAAATTGTTGCCGCATCGAGTCTGACGTTCTCCTCCCATCAAGAGCCATTCGCCGTTGAACTGCTGCAGCAGCTGCAGGACAGCGAAAACCAGCGCATTGGCGATGCGTTTTTGGGTGCAAAGCATATCCTGGATATTGAGAACTCTGACGGATTGCGCGAAATAAGTGATACGTTTGCCCTGTTTGGTGATCCAAGTGCAGCGATCTCCAGACCATAGGACACACCTAACAGAGCTCCGGGGCAGCTTATGACGGCAAACAATCAAGGCGAAGTCCCTTCCACAGCGCGGCGCCTGTTACCCTGGCTGAATCTGCTGCTGGCTGTTGTCCTTCTCGGGATCGGTATCTGGTATCTGGCCGGAAAGGTCAGCCTGGCGGAAATCGGGTATGCTCTGAGTCATGCGAAGCCCATGCCAATCATCATTGGTTTCGCAATCGTGATCATAACGGTGGTGCTAAAAGCATGGCGATGGCAGGTCATGTTTATCGATCCGCAGCAGACTCCTTCCTTCTCAGCCTCATTTTGGGCGCTGATGTTGGGACAGTACGTGAACCTGATTGTGCCCTTTCTGCGCCTCGGTGAAATCGCCAGGGTTTATGCGCTGAACCGGCAGTCCAACATACCAATGGCCCAGTCGATCGGGACGCTTGTAGTCGAAAAGGTACTGGATCTATTCATGCTCGTCTTGACGATGGCGATGCTGCTGCCCTTTGTCATTCTGCCTGAGTTCATTGGTCAGCCTGGACCAATGCTGTGGCTGCTGCCTCTCTTCTCACTCCTGGCACTCTATTTTTTCGCGTTCCAAACTGACAAAATCACAAGGATCTTGTACGCTGTCGCGGATCGTCTTGCGGATAATTGGGTACAACGGCCCCTGCAGTGGATGATATCCGGCCTGGAGGGGTTCGCGGCGCTGCGCAGCGGTCGCACATCATTGATTCTGGTATCATTATCAGCAGCAGTCGCCGCTCTATCAGTACTTTTGCCGTTTGTTTTATTCGCCGCATTCGATCTTCAACTCACACTGGTGCAGGCAGCCCTGATTCATGTTGTGGTCACCATCGCCATAACGCCGCCCAGCACGCCGGGGAAGATCGGCGTGTTTAACGGTGTTGTGGCACTTATGCTCTACAGTTTCGGCGTGACAGACGACGCGGCGGTCATCAGTTATTCCATCGTCTTTTACCTGGTGGCGATCATTCCGCAGATTCTGCTGGGCAGCATCGCGGCGGCTAAGACTGATTGGCATTGGCAGAAGACCGTGGAACAGCAAGCGCTGTCTTGACCTTAGGAAATCAAGATGGGTGCGCGGACCAGCAAGGAGTCTAAACCTACCTATTGTGAAAGCCTCGATCATCGTTCCGGCGCATAATGCTGCTAACACAATCATGCCGTGCATTGAAGCATTGCGCGAGCAGGATATTGGGGAGCCCTATGAGATAATCATTGTTGATGATTGCTCAGCGGATCAGACGGCATCCCTGGTCGATACGGCGGATGTTACCCTCATAAAGCATGAAAGAAGAAGCGGCGCCGCCGCCGCGCGCAACAGCGGCATTCACGCCGCGACGGGTGATATTCTTTGTTTCACCGATGCAGACTGCACGCCCAAGCCAGATTGGATCCGGCAGATTCTGGCGCCCTTTTCAGATGATTCAATTGACGGCTGCAAAGGAACGTACGCGACCCATCAAAGGGAAATAGTAGCCAGGTTCGTGCAGCTTGAATATGAGGACAGGTACGATCTGGTGCAGAATCTGGAACGGATCAACTTCATCGACACATACTCGGCCGCCTACCGGCGGCAGATTGTCCTGGCCAACGATGGGTTTGATGAACAGTTCACCTTCCTGGAAGATCAGGAGCTTTCTTTCCGCCTGGCGGCCAGGGGCTACGAGATGGTCTTTCAGCCGGAGGCGACAGTCTACCATTATCACAGCGATTCCGTGCGCTCCTACTTCCGCAAGAAGTTTACGATTGGTTATTGGAAGGCCCAGATTGTTCGCCGCTTCCCCGGACGCGCGATCGAGGATTCCCACACACCGCAGGTGCTGAAATTCCAGATACTGCTGGTCGCATTGATGACAGCCGCCTTGTTCGGTTTAGTTTTCACGCGTTGGAGCGCGCCGCTGTTGGCGGCGGCTGCCGTCGTCTTCCTGGCCAGTGCGGTGCCATTCATCAGTAAGGCATGGAACAAAGATAAGCCAGTCGCGCTGGCTTCCCCATTCATGCTGTTTACGCGCGCGCTTGCCCTGGGATCAGGCTATGCGTGGGGTCTTGTCAGACCAGCCCGCGATATGGGCCAGGAACATACGATCGATGGCTTTGATTATTTCCTCAAACGGACGTCGGATCTGATCGGCGCAGCAGTAGGCATGATTATCACGGCGCTCGGCAGCGTGCTCATTGTCCCGGCAATCAAGCTCGACTCAAAAGGACCAGTCATCTACAAGCAGGAACGCGTCGGGGAGGAAGGTAAGCCGTTCGTCTTGTATAAGTTCCGCTCGATGGTCGATGAGCCGGAGAGCTCTCTGGCCTCGATGCTCGCCGAGGCGAACCTGGACCCGCTGCTGATTAAGGCCGAGGATGATCCGCGGCTGACGCGTGTCGGCCGTTTCTTACGCCGTTGGAGCCTTGACGAGATGCCTCAATTCTGGAATGTTCTGAAAGGTGATATGAGCCTGGTCGGACCACGCCCCGAGGAGACGCGATTTGTCACCCTCTACAATGATTGGCAGCGGCGCAGGCTGTCCGTGAAGCCAGGCATCACAGGGCCTATGCAGGTAAGCGGGCGCGCCGATCTACCACTTGACGAACGGGTTGCGCTGGAATTGGACTATATTGAACACTACTCGTTCACGCGCGATATTTCCCTGCTTCTGCAAACGTTACCGGCGGTCATTCGTGGAACCGGAGCGCGATAGGCCGGCGCCGGCCAGCGCTTTGCCCACCTCAACTGGGCAAGAGAGGACACAGCCAGGCAGCGATCTGCGGAGCCTACTGCCCCCGGTCGTAACGGGTCTCGCTGCTTTGCTAATCTACGGCATCACGATGGCCCCGGATCTGACCTGGGCTAATTTCGGCGGAGATGGCGGGGACTTGATCAGTGCAGCAAGCAGCTGGGGCATCCCCCATCCGCCGGGGTATCCCACCTATGTAATATTGGGGAAGCTGGTCAGTTTGATTCCCGCCGGCAGCGCAGCGTGGCGCTTCAATCTGTTCTCTGCCGTCTGTGCAGCGATGGCAGCCGCCTTCGTCACAGCAGCAGCGATGGGCGTACTTGGCGAGACACGGCATAGAGAAACGGTCTCTATCGCTGCCGGACTGACCGTGGCATTCGCCCCCCTGCTCTGGGGGCAGGCGCTGATCAGTGAGGTTTATGCCCTGAACACGGCCGTCTTGGCGATCTTGCTCTGGTTCCTGCTCAACGGCCGTTCACCACACCTCAGCGGATTCTTCCTGGGCCTGGCCGTGACCACCCATCTCAGTTCACTGATCATGCTGCCCGCCGCGCTCGCCCTAGCAGAGCGACGCCAATGGAAAGAACTATTAGCCGGCACCCTTATTGGCCTGGTCCCGCTGCTGTTCCTGCCGCTATTATCGCGATCGAACAGCCCTGTTGTCTGGGGAGACCCATCAACTCTGTCCGGCTGGCTGTGGTTGATCAGCGGTCGCCTCTACTACGCCAACGTCAGATTACCGGAGATGAGCGCTTTTCTTCCCAAAGCTGCCACCGTAGGTGGTACAATCCTGCGCCAATTCGCCTGGGCCGGCTGGCTGGTCGCTGCTCTGGGCGTGGCCACGCGTCTGCTGAACAGGCGGGTGACGATTTCGCTGGCCGCCGCGGCCCTTGGCTATCTCATCTATGGTTTCCTTTACCAGACGGATGATGCCATCGTTACACTGCTGCCGGTGATGCTGTTGGCCAGCCCGTTCCTGGCGGCCGGTCTTTCAAAATTCGGCTCGTGGTCCCTGCTGCTGCCGGTCGCGCTGCTGCTGCTCAATTTTCAGACGATCAGCCTGCACAACGAGCGCTCGGTGCGCCCGCTGGCGGAGGAGATGCTCCTTGCCGCCCCGCAAAACGCGATCTTGCTCACGGCCGGCGACCAGTCCATATTCACGCTGTGGTATTTTCACCATGTAGAAGCGATGCGCGATGATCTCACCCTGGTAGACGCCAATCTGCTTGCTTTTGAGTGGTATAGGACGCGGTTGGGAGCGCAGCATCCCGATCTTGTCTCATTGGAGAAGGATGACCTTGAGACATTCCGTGAGGAAAACAGCCGCTTGAGGCCGGTGTGTGATGTGCCTTTGGGTCTGGCCGGCGCCGCCAACTGCGCCCCCGAATCTTAGGGTAAAGCGACCTGCGGCAGCGGCGGGTGAACGTAGCTTAATTATCAAGTATCATAGATGGACAATGCGCAACAACACGGTAGACTGATCCCCGATGACAGATGTGAATAATACACCAGATTCTCCTGACGAAGAAAGCGATAACAGCAGCCTTGGCAAAATAGCCTTGATCCTCTTCCTGACCGGCATCCTGCTCTTCCTTAGCTGGCTCGGGATAAAGGCGTGGCGTGTCTACCAGACATCTACTTCCCTTCTGTCAAGGCAGGCGGAATTTGAGCAGCTCACAGCCGGGGGGTGGCAGGAGATGGACGCCGGTGATGCTGAAGCGGCCGTTCTTGGTCTGCGCAGTGACGTCGCAGCCCTACAGGAAGAGCTTGGCTTCCTGATGCCGCTCCTTCCCTATCTGGCACCCTTACCGAGAATCGGTGGGCTGGCCGCCGCTTCGCCGCACCTAATGGCGATGGCTGACGCCGGCACCGAAGGGGCTGCGTACGCCATTCGCGGAATGAAACCAGGACTGAACAGGCTGCAAAGCGAAGGGGAAGATGCGTCGCTGCTGCCGGTCATGCTGGAAACAGTCGACGGCGCACGTCCCGAGTTGGCCAAGACCGCCCTGGCGCTGGATCGAGTGGCAGCGGCGCGCGCGCAGATAACGGACATCGAAACGCTTCCCTGGCGGGTCAGGACTTTGCTCGAAAAGGGAGATGAATGGCTCTCAATCGGCCAGGAGTTCGCGCGCGTATCGGTCGTCTTGCCAGAACTAATGGGGCTCAATGGGCCACGCCGTTATCTCATCGTGGCCCAGAACGAGGATGAGCTGCGCCCGACCGGCGGATTCATCAGCGGCGCCGGTTATTTGGAAGTCGAAGATGGCGAGATTGTCAGCCTGGATTTCGGCGATGCGAATCTCGTCGATGCCTGGGAACAGTCGGGAGGCACCGGAGGCACGCTGGCCAAACCTTATGGTGTACCGCCGCAGCCGCTTCAAGATTTCATGCTGCTCGAGCTGTTCTTGTTCAGAGACTCGAACTACTGGCCGGATTTCCCTATCTCAGGGCAGAAGGGCATGGATTTCTATGCCTATGGGCGCGACGTGCCCCCGCTTGATGGCGCGATAGGCATCAACCAGCAGTTTCTGCAGCTGCTGCTAAACGGCGTCGGGCCGGTCACGATCGCGGAGACGGGCGAGGTTGTGAACAGCAATAATGTCATAAGAAGTCTCCAGGAATCTTGGACACTGGAAGGCGGAGTAAGCGAGCGCAAAGCGTTTCTTGGCCCGTTTGCCGCGGCGATTCAGCAGCGCATTGACGAGGGTTCCGCCGATATCGATCCCCTCTATCTGGCCCACCAACTAAGCCAGTCACTCGACCAAAAAGACCTACAGATCTATGTGCGCGATCAGGCGGCGGCGACAGTGCTGGCAGCCAATAATTGGGACGGCCGTCTGACCCCACTCGAAAGCGGCGACACGCTAATGATCGTCGATACAAACGTGGGCTACAACAAGGCGAATTTCGCCGTTGATCGCGCGGCAAGCTATGACGTACGGCTTGCGGACGAAGGGGACAGCGAAGCGCTGCTTGAGGTCACGCACATCCATCGCGGGGAAGCGAGTGACGAGGCGTGTTGGCAGGGGTCGCTGGAAGAATACAGAGAAGGCGCGTCCTATCTGGCGCTCACTGATAAATGCTACTGGAACTACCTGCGCGTCTATGTGCCGGAAGGCAGCCAGCTGGAAAGCGGTCCGCAGCATCTTATTCCCGGCCAGACCTGGTTCGGCGGTTATGATTGGCAGCCGGCGACAGAATCTCTCGCGGAACTCCCTGGCTACACCACATTCGCCAGCTGGCTGCTGCTGCCGCGCGGTGAAGAAATCGTCAGCGAGTTCCGCTACAGCTTGCCGGACTCGATTGTGCAGCGTGATGAAGATGGGCTCACCACCTACACGCTGCGGCTGCGCAAGCAGGCCGGTGCTCGCCCCCATCATGTGCAAGTTTCGGTAACGCTGCCGCCCGGGAAAAGCGTGGTCAGCACATCACCCGAGGCGACTGCTGTGGAGAATAACACCTATATCTTCGCCATGGAGCTGGACAGTGACCAGGAGATTTCCCTGGCATACCGCTAGAGAAACCAGCCCGATCTACAAGTCAGCAGCCTGAAATTCATTTGCTAGTGGGCAGCTGCGATGCTATCGTAAGAGGTAAGTCGACTTTATTACATAAAGACACGCACCAATTGTTCCGGTTGACACTGGCAGCCAGGATCGTGCCGGTGAGGAGTAACCTACCATGCTAAGCCGAAAAAACCTAATTGCCCTATGCTGCATTCTTTCGCTCCTGTTGGTCTATGTGGCCCTCTCGGCGCCTCGACAGGCCCACGGCCAAATGACGATACCGACGCGCACGCCCAAGCCCGACGACGGTGGTGGTGACGGCGGCGGGGACAATGGTGGTGGCGATAACGGCGGCGGGGACAACGGCGGTGGCGACAACGGCGGTGGCGACAACAGCGGCGGAGACAATAGCGCGCAGCCAACGAATGAACCGGCACCCACTAACGATCCCGGCTCCGGTTCGTCTCCATTGGCAACGGCTGTGCCAACAGTAGGCATTGCTACTGAAACACCCGTCATTGGGGCAACCGCGACGACTTCCCCAGCTCTTGCATCAGCGACGCCGCTTGTCGTTGTGCCGGGCAGCGCCTCAGCGACACCGGCAGCCAGCGCAACCGCCGGACCTATCATTGGCGACGTGGTCGTAGTTTTTCCCGCAGAAAACGTGCCGTATCCGCAGGCAGGCCCCTGTGACTTGCCGCCCACATACACCTCGCTGGACGCGATCAGCGTCTATGCGGGACCCGGTGAAGATTACATGCTGGTAGGACTGCTCGGGGAAACGGAAATTCGTCCGATTGTTGGACGGGCTGCTTTCACGAATTGGTGGGTTGTCCAGCTAGACCGTACGGGGCGGATAGGCTGGGCCGCCGATGAATCCGGCACGATTCATGGATACACGGGGCGCGTACCGATAATCTCGGCTCCGGTCCTTGACGGCGCTGCCCCTGCGGCTGGCGGACCTGCCTGGGCGCCCACGCCTGCTGTAGAATGCAGCGCGCCGGAACTTGCAGCCGCGGCTGCCGCAGTCAATGCGGCCGCTGAAGATGACTGGGCCTCCGCGCCTCCCTCGAACCAGCCGGAAAGCGCCGAAGGCGTCGTTCAGGTCGTCGAGGCCAACGAAGCGGTTGAGGCAAAACGATCGGTACAGGGGTCAGATTCCGGCGAGAGTTCAGCGGCCGTTCAGGCGGACGGCGACTCCAATGCCGCCGCGCCCGGCGTGGTCCTCGCCAATGGGGCAGCAGCCGCTGACCCGCTGCTCAACGACCTGGCTGAAACGGCTGCACCGCTGCAGCTGCCGGACAGATCATCAGCCGCACCGCAGGTGCCCAATCTCATGCCTATCGCCGCAATCATCCTGATTATCGCCGCGGTGATCGTAGGCATGGCAGCTAGACGAGGCGGTTCAAGGAACGCCCCCGAATAAGGATCATGGCTGGTCCTATCCAGGACCGACCGGCCGCTTAGCCCGCCGCTTCGATGAGCAGCTTATGCGGCAGTATGACGTGATCTGCGCCATTCGGCAGCGCCAGGCGTTCTCCGGTGACGGGATCATACAGCCCAACCTCAACAGCCGCCGGCCCTTCATACGCCACGTCACGAAAGATGAGATCGTGCCGGTCCAAGATATATTCCCCGATGACCCATCCTGCAGCCGGGCGCCGGCCCTGCGCCGCAACACCGTCATGCTGCCCAATCAGGCGGCCATCTTCCGATAGGAGATGAGCAAATACGACGTAGTCGACAGCAGACCCGTCACTCAGCACTTCCCACAACAGGGTGACGGGAACCGATTCGGCCGTCGTAACCGGTCGTTCAGGAAGGCTGTAGCCGCTGAGCCGCAGAATATCGTCAAACTGCGCATCCAGTTCATGATCCACCGCCGGGCGTTCAAACTGGTGCGCCTGCGCTTCAATGAAGATTTCCCCAAGGTCCACAACCTGGTCACCTAGCGTCAATTGGAGATCCGCCTGTCCGGCGCTGACAGCGGGGATCAGCAGGGTGCGCTGCTCGTGCACCTGTTCCCCCTTTTCCCATGAGGACGTGGGATAACGCCCGGCTGCCGGAGCACGATCATCAGCGGCGAGAATTTTCTCGTCTTGAACGAGGCGCAGCTGCGGCCGCAGGTCGGGCAGTTCCGTATCTGCCAACCATAGTAGATCCACGTTCAGAGGCGTGCCCGCCGCCGCGTTTTGCTGAGAAATGTCGGCCTCACGGAGGATGAGGCCGGGCGCGAGCAAGATATCGCCGGAGAACGATGGATCAGTCAGGCGCAGTTCGCCCGGCAGCGCAGCCGCTTGGCGGGCGGTCTGGATGCCATCTAAATGGAACGTCTGCCCCCTTGGCGCGCCTTCACTGTCCAGCAGATCAAGGGGCCGCAGGCCGTCAGCGGTCTGCTCATACAACTGCAGAGCGACGGTATAACTTAACGGGGGCGTGGCTGGTGGGATTGGCAGCAGGTGATAGGTATCAACCGGCTCAAGCGAAGACCATTGATCGCTCGGTCTGCCAAGGCTGTCCAGCAGGCGATCATCTTCGGCGGCGATGCGACGGCCGTCTTCATCCAGGAGGCGCAGGGCAGCGCTCACCTGAGGCGCCTCCCCGCTGCTGTCCAGACGCCAGCGCAGCGCAATGGCAAGCGCATCAGCGGCCGGCACGCCCTGCTCCACCCAGGCGCCTGTCAGTTCCAAAGGGCCAAACTGTTCGGAGGCGGGCACAAACTGCGGCGCTGAGATGGGCTGGTCGAGGTCATAAGTGCGTAAAATGAGTGCGTCGAGATCCGTAACCGAGGTGCGAATACCCGCCTTGTGCAAAGCAAAGGGCAAGACGCCCTGCCAATCACGTGTGCCGCGTTCGTAATCCAATGTCGTCACCTGTGGGGAGCCGGCCGTCAATTCGGCGAGATTGTGCCAATAATCCTCGTCCCCTTCCAGACCCGGCATGGCCACAGTCGCCGCGCCCTGGTATTCGAAGGGCAGCGACCAATCGGTGTCTGGAACCAGAATGAGGTCTCCCTCGCTGGTCGTTTCTTGCAGCAGCAGCGCCGCGCCGCGTATGTCGTCTTTGCCTACGTCCTCATCAAAGAAATAGCGTGATACGCCCCAGAGGGAGAGCACGGCGAGAAGCAGGAGCAGTATCAGCGACAGGATGCGGAGCATGGCATTGAAGAAGTGGGATCTGGGGTTCGAGATACCCGGCATGATGAGGCAGGCGCACACCAGTATGAAACCGGGGAGGAACATGACCACGTAGCGCGGATGGGAAAAGGAGCGAACCAGCCAGACCAGCAGTGCCGAACTCAGCGGGATAAGCCAGTGGGCAAGCAGGACGGCCGCTGCCTGGCGCGTGCGGCGTTCATAGAGGCGGGCAGCCAGAAGCAGCACAAAAACGAGTGCGGTCAAGCCGGCAGCTTCCGCAATATACGGTCTGGAAAGCGCACCAGCCAGCCCTGTCAAATAGAAGGTCCATACCTGCGCGATAAGAAAGCGCAGAGGAACCGGATCCGTGACGAAGGTGCCGGCATTCGCTTCGCTGCTGATCGCCGCCCGGTTCAGCACGGCAGCCAGGAACCAGGGCAGGCTGGCGACCGCAACGAGAAACTGAACAAGTATCACGCGCCCGAATGCCGGCCAGCGCCTGCTTCGCGCAAATGAGAGCAGCGCCCAAACTGTGACATAGCCGACGGCGAACAGCGAGACGTAATGCAGATGGATGGCGATCCAGCTAACCACGCCTAGGGCAAGCCAGCTTATCCACTTCTTGCCACCGGCTGCCGAACCGGCACTGACCAGCTCGTGAGTGATAGCCAGCAGCGCCAGGTAGGCTAGCGGCAGGACACTGTAGACGCGGACTTCCTGCGCATAGATGATTGAGACGGCCGACATACTCGCCAGAATGGCGGCGACCAGACCACTGCGGCGTCCGAACCAGCGCGCGGCCACAGCATACGTGGCGGAGACCTGAAGCCAACCCGCCAGGACAGACAGGTAGCGCGCGGAGAAGACAGTCTCACCGCTCACTACGAGCCATCCCTTCAAGAGAATGAAATAGAGCGGGGGGTGGATATTGTCAAGCCGGTCGATGATTATTTCAGACAGATCGGCACCGGCGAGGTGGAGACTGATACCTTCGTCCCACCAGATGCTCTGCGCATCCAGCAGAAATAGACGGACGGCAAAGGCCAACAGCAGCAGGATCAGCAGAATCAAGCGGAACAGCGGGCGTGCACTGCTTCGCCGGGCGTCGTTTTGCGCGGTCGCTGCGTCCTGGCCCGGAATCGGTCGAGGCATGATAATCAGCCTATCCAGCCTACTCACTGATCCTTACCATGATCGGAAGCACATAACGATCGTCGGCCAGGCGCTCGCCGCCGCTGTCATAGGCCGGCAGGCGCAGGCCGTCAGAGGCCGTATAGAGGCCAGCGGCGATCTGGTAGTCGCCGGGGGCGAGGTCATCAGGCAGATCCAGCTCGTAAGCATCAACAATCACCTGGTTCTGACTCCACAGGTCGCTCGGCAGGCCGCCCGGCCAGCGATCAACCTGGGCAGCGATAGCCCCGGCCTCATCGAGGAGATGTACAAAAGCGGTAAGCGGTTCCGCCGTCTCAACCTCGGTCTGCCAGAAGAACGTGAACGACAAGGGGTCGCCGGAAGCCGCATTGATCGCTCCCGGGGAAACGCCGCGCAGTATGATGCCGGGTTCGAAGCGGACAGCCAGCGGCTGTTCAATATCGGGTGGCAGTTCGAACAGGCGATCGACCCCGCCTACCTGGACCCGGGCAACGGGCAGGGAAAGATATGCCAGCCTTTCACCGCTGCTGTCGAGCGGGACGATAGAAATCTGGTACTCACCCTCGGCCATATCGCCGGGCACGGGCAGCGCATACTTCTGGCGCAGCACACTGCCCGCTCTCCAATCACCGCTATCGAAGCTGCCGAGCGGGCGTAGAACAGGCTCACTCCCTTCAAGCTGCAAAGCAAGCTGCAGGCCGGCGGGCAGCCGGCGGGCAGCCTGCCAGATCAGGTCCAGCTCTATTTCGCCGCCGGCCTGCACGTCCGTCGTGAATGGGCCGGTGCCCAGCAGGCGCAGGTCGCCATCCAGCCAGGCGGCATCGGCCAGCGGAGTCATCTGCAGAGCACCAGGATCAACCACCTCTGCCGGCCACGCCAGCTGTATGGAACCGGCATCATACAGGATGCCGCCCGGTTCTCCCGAGACGTTCACCGGCAGTTGGCCGCCGCTCTCCTGGTCAACCAGCGTGAGGGCCAGAGAATAAGTGCCGGGCGGCATGGCCGGCGGAAGCTCGAGCCGGTAGGTAATCTGCGGCGTCTCGTCCGGCTGCCAATTCTGCGGATAGAAATAGACTTCATTGAGCAGGTCAGTTTCCGACGTTTGCCAGGTGTGGCCGAAATCGTCGTCTAAGCGCAGTTTGACGATCAAACGCGGCGCCAGCTGTTCCTTGCGCCAGCGAGCCGTGTAAAGCAGATCCTGCCCATCAGTGCGCAGATCCTGGGCCAGCAGCTGCATCTGCACGCCAAAGGATGGAGGAGCGGTTATGTCTGCGGGCTCTATGATCAGCGGCTGCGCATCAGGATCCCGGTAGACCCATGCCTGCTGTAGGAGGCCGTATTGAACTGTGTGACTCAGGTCAAACGCCTGATCCGCGCGGGCCAGGATCTGCGGATCGACCTGGCGGCTGTTGGCGGTCAAGATGATATAATCCGCTTCCCCCCAGCCGCTTGTTTCGGAAAAAAGTGTGGTGCCAGAGAAGAACGGGGCCAGGGAGGGTGCTAGACCGGAAACGGCCGTTTGCTGCGCAGCGGCGGGCGTACCGGACAGCCAGTGTCCGCTGGCACTGACGCTCTCGCCCCACCCGAGCGGCAGGACATACTGCGCCGTATAGGGTCCGCCGACGAGCGGGTTGTAAGCGGAGAGCAGGTAGGGTATGCCGGGGATGATCATGGCCAGCTGGGCAACAGCCAGAACCAGTATCGACAGCGTCAGCAAACGGGAAACCCCGGCTCGCCATTGCGCAAGGGCCATGGCGGCGAGTACGGCCAAAGCGGGGACGACGGGCAGCGCGTAGCGGTCAAATTTCTTGGCGGCGAAGGTTATGGCAACGAGAAACATAAGGACCCAAAGGAGAAGCAGCAAGAAGATCCCTCGCTCGCGATCGCGGAAACGCGGCCTCTTTATCAGCAGCAGGAGCAGAAGCAGCAGGCCGCCAATGACCAGCGGCGACAGACGCCACAGAAGGGCGACCGGGTAGAAGCCTGGCCCGTGATCAAAAGTGAGATCACCCAAAAAGAAGGTAGGGCGCAGCGCCTCTTCAACATGCCGGCCGGCGTTGCCCCCTGCTGTAGAAAGGACATTAAGCGGCGATGACCACAGCGCCGGGAAGAGGATCAAGATCGTGAGCAGGAGCGTGCCGAGCCAGGTGAGGCCGCCGGCCAGAAGGGTCGCCAACCTGCCGCGCGCCGAATCTTCGCTGCGGCGCCACAGCAAACTAGCCAGGGCCAGCGCGGCTGCGGGCAGCAGGATCAGGCCGGGCGATTTGCTGAGCACAGCCAGGCCTGCCGCGGTACCGGAAAGGGCCAGCCAGAGAAGCTGCCGGCGACGGCTCTGCGCTGTGTGCCCCAGACCAATACCCAGAGCGAGCGCAAGGAGCGATAGGATAGCGGCCGTGGTGAGAAGGCCGTCCACGTGGAGTAGGCCGCTTAGGCCGCTGAGAAATGGATCGATGGCCAGGATCAGCGCTGCCAACAGGGCGATGCGGCTGTCAAGTAGTTCTCGGGCAAGCCAGAAGACGGCCACGATGCCCAGGCTGTTGACGATAGCGACGGCCGTGCGCCCTGAATCGAGGAAGACGGCCAACTGCTGGTAGGCAGCCATATTATCCGGGGTCAGGTAGGCGAGTTGGGTGAGCCAGGCATAGACGGCCTGATCGGCGGGACGTAGGGCGAGCTGCATGCTGATGGCCGCCGTACCCAGCCAGGTTGTGGTCACGCCGGGGTGCCCGGAAACGAGCGTATTGGCCCACTGCCCTGCTGCCAGCGCCTCGCGAAACAGGACAGAACGGTACACCCAGATCAACTCATCCGGCGTCACATAACGTTCCAGGGCCAGCAGGCGCAGCAGCAGGGCGAGGCCAAACAGGAGCGCGGATATTAGAAGCGGATGAGCGGCGAGACGGCCGTTCTGGGACGCAAATGGCGCGTGATTCATAGTTTCCCAATGATATCCCATGCATATTCCGTAACAAACTACAAACGGCAGTGGTGGGAAACAGCCGGATTCTCTCATTTCTTGTATATGGAACTAAAGCAAGTATAATCGTGCAAAATCTCCCCGGTACATAAATGGGGCTTCACTAGGAAATATTGATAAGTATGAATGACACCTCAAGTAGCAGTGGCCACCCAATGGATTTCTTGCTTGACGAGGAATTAAATTTCCCCGTCGCAGGAGAAGTACGCAGCGGCAACATAGTTTCACGTAATAACAATGAGATATTAGTGGACATCGGCGCCAAATCCGAGGGTGTGATAGACAGTCGCGAAATCGCATCGTTTGATTCAGAAATATTGGAGAAGTTAGAGGTCGGCAACGAGATTCTCGTCTTTGTTGTTAACCCGGAAGATAGTAAGGGCAACATCGTCCTTTCCTACAGCAAAGCTGCCGAAGTTGAAGATTGGGAGCGTGCCGCAAAGAACCTGGAATCCCAGGAAGTCTTGACGTGCAAGGTCCTTGGATTCAATCGCGGAGGCGCGCTGGTTGGCTTTGGCCTGCTCCGTGGTTTCGTGCCCAATTCTCAACTGAACCGCGAGCGTCAGATTAGTCGCAATGATCAGACCGAGAAACAGAGAGCGCTGCAGAACCTTGTTGGTGAAGAGCTGCGTGTCAAAGTGATCGAGGTAGATCGCGATCGTAACCGGCTCATTCTCTCTGAAAATGCGGCCGGCAAAGAGATTCGTGAAGCCCGCAAAGCAGAGATTCTTGCAAACCTGGAAGACGGCGCAGTTCTCACCGGACTGGTAGTGAATCTTGCTGACTTCGGTGCATTTGTCGACATTGGCGGGATTGAAGGTCTGGTCCATCTCTCTGAGATGAGCTGGAAACGAATCAGCAAACCCAGCGATCTGCTGAAGGTCGGCGACGAAGTTGAAGTCACCATTCTTAATATCGATCAAGAACGCCAACGCGTGGCGTTGAGCATGAAGCGTTTGCAGCCAGACCCCTGGTCGCTCATAGATGAAACCTATGAGGTTGGCCAGCTTGTTGAGGTCACTGTGACCCGCCTCACCAAATTCGGCGCATTCGCCCGGCTGCAAGATGATTATCAACTTGAAGGGCTCATTCACATCTCGGAAATGTCCGAAGATCGTGTTGAGAACGCTCAAGAGATAGTTTCCCCTGAAGATACGGTCATGGTGCGTATCATTCGAATCGACCCCGATCAGCGCCAACTTGGCCTCAGCCTAAAGCAGGTTTCTTCTGACAGGTATATTGAGAACGACCTGGCAATGCTAGATTCTCTCTCATAACGTGTATTTAACAGGCAAGATTCTTAAATCTTGCCTGAAAACACTCGCCTTTACCTGCAGCCTGTTGTTTAATGAACACAATGCAGCGTACTGTTTTCCTGCATCTATTTTTCGAAGCTTACGTATAGGAGGTAATGATTACCTTCTATTGGCGAGGTGGGCGCCAACAAATATCTCGTGCACCTCGATGTCCTAAGAATAAACGGGGAAGAAGCGGTGGACTCTAAAAATTGGGAACGATTTACACAACGGGCACGAAGAGTGCTCAGCCTGGCGCAGGAAGAAGCGGAACGGCTCAACCACAGCTACATTGGCAGTGAGCATGTCTTGATCGGCCTGCTGCAAGAAGACGGGGGTGTAGCCGGTCGGGTTCTACGCGAACTTGGTCTTGATGCAGTCCACGTTCAGGCAATGGTAGAGAGAATGTCTGGTGGACCGGGAACTCGAACACCGTTCACCAAGACGGAGCTATCCCCCAGCACCAAACGCATACTAGAACTTGCGGTTGAAGAAGCTCGCCGGATGGGCCAGCACTATATCAGTACGGAACATCTACTGTTGGGTCTGGCGCGTCAAAATGAAGGGCTGGCGATGGATGTGCTGCGCAAATTTGGCATCAGCGCAGAACAAATCCGGCGGCAGACACGGCGCATGCTTAAGGAAAGTCCGGTTTCTACAACCGAAAAGCCGAGCACGCCATCACGCAAGAAATCCTCTTCTAAAGAAAAAAGCAAAACGCCAATGGTTGACCAGCTGGCGACTGATCTGACGGCGATGGCGCGAGACCTGGAATTGGATCCGGTTATCGGCCGGAATACTGAGATCGAACGCGTGATCCAGATTCTGGCACGGCGCACGAAGAACAACCCTGCCCTGATCGGCGAACCCGGCGTCGGCAAGACTGCCATTATCGAAGGATTGGCCCAGCGTATCGTGGAGGGTGAGGTGCCGGATACGCTTCATGGCAAGCGCGTCCTGCAGCTTGATGTCGGCAGCCTGGTCGCAGGCACGATGTACCGCGGCCAGTTTGAAGAGCGTCTGAAGCGGGTGATTGAAGAACTAAAGTCGAGCGACTCAATTCTTTTCATTGATGAGGTTCACATGCTGGTGGGCGCAGGCTCGGCCGGCAGTTCCGTGGACGCAGCGAATATCCTCAAGCCGTCCCTGGCGCGCGGTGAGCTGCAAACCATCGGCGCAACCACACTAGAGGAATATCGCAAGTACATTGAAAGCGACGCCGCGTTGGAACGTCGTTTCCAACCGGTCTACGTCGATGAACCGACCCCTGATGAGGCAGTCGAAATCTTGCGCGGCATTAAGGGCGCTTATGAACAGCACCACAACCTTTTCATTACCGAAGAGGCGATTGAAGCAGCCGTTAATCTGTCAGTGCGCTACGTGACTGACCGCTACCTTCCTGACAAGGCGATCGACTTGATTGATGAAGGCGCTTCGCGCGTACGCATGTACCGCATCCCCCATTCCGCGGATGTACGGGACACTTATGACCGTCTGCGCGAGCTGCGCCAGGAACGGGGTGAAGCGATCGATCAGGGCCAGTACCAGTACGCGACTGAGCTTAAAGAACGTGAAGATGAGATCCAACATGAGTTGGATCAGCTTCGTGCCGGCGGGGCAGAAGCACCTGAAGAGAACAGCCTGACGGCCGAAGATATCGCCGAAATCCTCTCCATGTGGACCGGCATACCGATTTACCAATTTACCGAAGAAGAGTCAGCGCGGCTGCTGCGCATGGAAGAAGAGATGCGTGAGCATATCGTCGGTCAAGACGAGGCGATCACGGCTATTTCCAAAGCGGTACGCCGGGCACGCGCCGGATTGAAAAATCCGCGCCGCCCGATTGGCTCATTCATCTTCCTGGGCCCGACTGGCGTTGGCAAGACGGAATTGACGAAAGTGCTGGCACGCTTCCTGTTTGGCAGCGAAGAGGCGCTTGTACAGTTGGACATGTCGGAGTTCATGGAACGGCACAGCGTAGCACGCCTGGTCGGTTCGCCGCCCGGCTATGTCGGTTATGAAGATGCCGGCCAGCTGACCGAAGCAGTCAGGAGACGGCCGTATTCTATCGTCGTCTTCGATGAAATCGAAAAAGCGCATCCGGAAGCATTCAACATCCTCTTACAAATTATGGAAGAAGGTCAGCTTTCCGATGCCAAAGGGCAGAAGGTCGACTTCCGCAACGCGATCATCATCATGACCTCGAACGTTGGCGCCGACACTATCAAGCGCGGCCCCAACCTGGGATTCGCCTTCCAGCGCGACGAGTCGATACGGGCTGATGCAGAGTATAATGAAATGCAGAAGTCGCTCAGGGATGAGATGAAGCGCATGTTCCGGCCAGAATTCCTCAATCGTGTGGATAACACGGTGGTCTTCCGCCAGCTTCAGAGACAGGATATTCGCAAGATCGTGGATATCATTCTGCTGGAAGTGAACGAGCGTCTGCTGGAGCATGATCTGGTCCTCGAGGCCACCGAAGCCGCCCGCGACTGGTTGGGCGACCATGGCTACGATGCCGAGTTTGGCGCCAGACCGCTGCGCAGGCTGATACAGACGGAAGTTGAAGATCAGCTTTCCGATTCCGTCCTGGCCGGTGAATTTGGCGATGGGCAGCGCGTCATCGTGGATGTGGAAGACGACCTGATCGTCCTGCGCAAAGCCGAGGGCAGCGACGAAGTGGACGAGGTAGAAGAAGTCGTCACGCCTATGTAGGACCTTTCAGTAACAAACGAAAAAGCGAGGTTTTCTGACGAAGACCTCGCTTTTTTTGTTACGCTACTGCCGATAATATCAGCGCCTACAGCAGCCCACAATTCGAGATGTGTCAACGCCGCCCAGGCGGCCAACGTGGATGGCTTTGTTGTCTTCGGACTGCTTGGGAATCACCAGACGCTGATAGTCGCCGGATGATTCGAGATGTTCAACAACCTTTCCCGCGACATCAGACTGAATGTCAGCGCAGAAGACAATGCCCCCACGACTTTTTCGGTCAAAAGATCAGCTGCGTACTTAGCCCTGCCGCATCAACCAGGCATTTGCAGCGGTCTGTGCGGCCGGGTGAGCCGGCGGATCAAAGCTGCCTGTTCCGGGTATTGAGCAGTCAGCGCTTCCCTGGTTGCCCCTTCGTAATCACCGTGTGTGAATGCGGGCGCCATCGTCGTTCCCAACAGCGCGTATTCCCCCCCCGCCATCAGACGTGATCCCTGCCAGACATCCCGCGGGACAGTGTACTGAATGTTCTGGCCATTCATTATATCCTGGCCGAGAATGACCCGTTCGCTGCGGCCGTCGGGATACAGATGCAGCATTTCCACGGGATCACCCAGGTAAAAATGATAGATCTCGTCCGTCGGCAGCCTATGCATCGCCGAAAATGAATCGGCGTCCGGGGTCAGAAGATAAATAATCGCCGTGCCAAACGGTTTATCATCCCTGTAGCGATCGGGCAGCGCCGAAGAAGGGATGCTTTCCTCTGACAGATAGGTTTGGCGAAAAACGCCGCCTTCAACAGGCAGTTCCTCTAGTCCAAAATGATCAATGAGCGATTTGATGTCCATGCATACTGCTCCTTTCATGTGTCTGTAGATACGCAGCCTGCGGCGGCTCTACCATCTACAACCGTCAAAAACTGGGCGTTGCCATCACTCCGCCGTCGACCCGTAAATTGGCGCCAGTTATCCAGCGCGCGCCAGACGACGCCAGGAACAGGCAGGCATCGGCGACATCATCGGGCATACCCAGCCTGGTCAGTGGGGCGGCCGCCTGCCAGCGCGCCACACCATCCGGCCAGTTTTCTTCAATCCCCTCTGTCCAGATCAGCCCGGGCGAAACAGCATTGACGCGGATGCCAGACGGCCCGAGTTCGAGAGCTGCGGCCCGGGTGTGCATCAAGACGCCCCCTTTGGCGGCATTGTAGTGACTGTGCATCGGCGCTGGGTTCTCCGCTTCGATGCTGGCAATATTAATAATGGCGCCCGCCTGATCTCGATCGGCTTTCTTCTGAACAATCATCTGCCGTGCCGCAACCTGTGTACACAGGTAAACGCTGCGAAGATTGGCGTCAATCACGGCATCCCACGCTTCGTCACGCATCTCCAGGACGGAGGCCAACGGGTAGATGCCTGCATTATTCACCAACACATCGATCCGCCCAAAGCGCTCGATAGTTTGGGCGACCATCCGCTCAACATCCGCCCGTTGGGAGACGTCGGCCTGGATCGCAGCGGCCCTGCCACCGGCCGCTGTTATCTGAGAGACGACCTCCATCGCGCCCGCCTCGCTGCTGCGATAATTAATGACCACGGCGGCGCCCGCTTCGGCAAAACGCAGGGCAATACCGCGCCCCAAACCGGAGCCGCCGCCGGTGACAACAACAACGCTTTTGTGGAAATTGAGTAATTCTTGCGTAGGTATCTGCTTCATGGATCAGGCTCCTTCTGTTTCGCTAACCGCAACCGTGAAACGCCATTATAGCAAAAGAAGGCGCGTTCTACTGACATAGACTGACGTAGAAGAAAAGTGGCTGAAGACATGGGGGCCACTTTCGCCTGCCAACCAGTGCGCCCTCTACGCCGACTGGTTGGCCGCTGGTTGTGAATTTAATCCCAATGTTGACAGAGATCGCCATGCCACTATGCTCTACGCAAGTTTTGACCAGTTTGACCAGCCGCGTGCCGCGAGGGCATGGCAGGATGATGGAGAAAGAAGCGATGGCCACAGCCTATGAAATCATCGATCGCGTGAAAGCCAATCCCCTGGGTTTGGCGAATATTGCCGATTTCGAACTGCGCGCGCTGGGCGAGACTGACACAGCAGCGATCGCAGAGGATCACACGATCACACTCTACTGCCTCGACGTGGAGAGCCGGCGCGCTGTTTATGTGCAGACGCCGCCGGAACTCGATTTATGCATCGTTCCATTCTACTACATGGCGCAGTACGAGCATGCAACGCGCGTCCTGACGACCTCGTTCGAAGAGATGATAGCCCTCACGCGGGAAATGCATGTCGACGGCAGCAAACTGATCTTCATCCATTCGGTCGGCCGTTCCGGCTCCACGCTGGCCGGCCAGATTTTCGCTCAATTGGACAGCGTAGCCACCCGTTCAGAACCGGACGCCCTGAACGACCTGGTCACCTATCAACATTGCTTCCCCGGGGAAACGGCCGAACTGCGGGCGCTCGTTGAGGCGACCGTGCGGCTCCTCTGCAAAGTAGATGCGCAGGCGGCCTGGGTGATCAAGGGGCGCAGTTTCGCCATTGAACTGGCTGGGATTTTCTACGATTTGTTCCCAGAATCGAAGAGCATCTTTCTGTATCGAGACGCCAGCTCGTGGCTTCATTCCGGCCTCCGTGCCTTCGACGATGGCATTGAGCGCAGCCCGGCTGAGATGGAAGGCTTGACAGCCCAGTATCGCGCATGGTTCACTCCTTTGGCGCCGCTGGTGGCGGCGGTACCCGCAGAGGAACACCTCGGCATTGTGGATCTCATGACCCTGATGTGGCTTTCCGTGATGGACCGCTACGTGCGGCTGTATGAGATGGGTGTGGAGATGATGGCGATTCGCTTCACTTCCTGGAAGGAACGGCCGCGCGAAACAGCCGTGGCGATGCTGGATTACAGTGGGCTGCTGCCCTCCGAGCTGGACGCAGTGTACAGGGCCCTAACTCAAGATTCACAGGCGGGCACCGTGCTGTCGCAAGGTGCGATCCGCGCGCATCATTCACTAGAAGAGCAGGCGAACACACAGGAGATGGATCGCCGCCTGCGGCAGCACGCGTTTATCAAGACGGCCGACTATGTGGTGCCCAATACGCTGGATTCTTCTGCGCTAGAAGCGACAGAATAGAGGAGCCAATTCAGGATCCCAGCCGGGCTGTCACGAGATAGCGCTCGTCATTGACCTGATATCCCCACAATTCTGCTGCAGCACTGAGATCCTTAATCGTCACGCTGCTGATTGAGGGCGGTAAGGCCGCTGTTACTTGCGAGGCATGCAGGCCTGCCCCGGTGTGCCAATACCCTTCGATAAGCAGCATGCGGCCCTGCGGCCGTAGAAGGCCTGCCCAGCGCTGCAGTGCCAGGGCAGGGTCCGGCAGCGCCCACAATAAGTGGCGGTCGACGATAGCGTCAAACCGTTCGTTGATGATCGCAGGATCAGCAGCGTCGCCAAGCTGAAAAGCAATCTCAAGCCCGGCATCACCTGCTTTGTACTTCGCCTGCACGACCATCGCTGGGGAAAAATCGAGGCCTGTAACTGTATAACCGGCCTCCGCAAGGAGGATGCTCAACGAGCCAGTGCCGCAGCCCATATCGAGAACTGCCGCAGGAGCTGGCGGCAGCGCATTGAGCAGAAGGTCGCGCCACGCGGATCTTACTGCTGGATCGCGCAATCCATGATCAGCCTCTCTATCAAAGGTAAGCGCTTCCTTGTCCCAGTAACGGCGTTCTTCACCTAGATTGTAGTTGTCTTCAGGCATCGTTAATCCGGCCATTCGGGCGATGTTTCCTACCTGTTGTGAGAGACGGGGAAGCCTCGTCTGCGGAAGAGTATCCGTCGTAGAGCCAGCAGGGCCCAGATGATTAATGCTGTGATAACCCAGGCGAGCAGCTGTAGGGGCAGTGAAGCGGCGAAGAAATTGTCGCTGTCGGTGATGTATAAATAGCCGTCACTGCCCAGGAGATGGTGGGTCAATGGCAGCAGCAAGTAGGTTACAGTCGCCGCGGCAACTGCCAGGGATGTGAAGTCTCCAACCCCGACCCCTCGCCAGCTGCGCAGGCCGGTCAGCAGCAGCAGCCAGGCAGCGCCAAGCGTAAAGATGATGAGACTGAGCAGCACGCGCCAATCGATACCGGAAGCAAGCCAACGGCCGATATCATCCAATTGGGCCAATGTGATCAGCATGAGCGCCAGGCCCCAGCCGTCCGCAGCCAGCCAGACGAGATCCCACGGGGACCTGGCGGCCCTTTTACCGGGAAGCAGGGCCAGGGCGATTCCGATCAGTGCGGCAGCGGTTACCGCAGCGGCGTAGTTCCAGGGCAGAGTTGGTGTATTGACCCGCATGGTGATGGCTGGAATGCCAAGCAGCAGAATAGGAGTGCAGACCAACCAGACCTGCTGCCAGGGAGGCGGCGCATACTGGGTGCGCAGACGGCCGGCCAACCAGTTCACAACCACAACAATGACCAGTACAACTGCGGAGGCCACTAGGCCGGCCATCCAATAGCGGCTGGCGGTGACGCGGCTGAAAGGTGACGTGTCCGGGTAGGCCGGACCCATCGCGTGGTCGTATAGAAAAACGATCGACCGGTCGGCGATGGCAAACCAGTTGTAGAGCAGCGCAAGAACGAGCAGCGCGGCGGGCAGACCGTGCAGCAGACTGCGCGGTAGACGACTGCCTTTGCACTGTGTCCCGTTTGCCAAACAACACCTCGCCTGGTCAATCTCGCGACCACCCTATAGGTTATCCCGGGCATCTGTTGCCCGATCATGAATCTCAGCAATAATCAAGCCGATGAAGCGAGATCCCCATTTAACGGCCGTCTTGCAGGCGCTCTTCGTGACCTTTCTCTGGTCCACGTCGGTCGTCCTGGTCAAAATTGGGCTGCAGGACATCCCCGCCCTCACCTTCGCCGGCATGCGTTATTTTCTCGCCTTTCTCGTCCTGCTCCCATTTTACATTTTTTCCGGGCGCAATAAAGCAGTCAGGCAGCTGGGACGCCGGGAGTGGTTGGCTCTGATCGCCCTGGGCATCCTTTACTATACGATAACCCAGGGCACCATGTTCCTGGCGCTGGCATATCTGCCGGCGGTCAACGTCAGCCTCCTGCTCAACGGCACGGCCGTCGTGGTTGCCGTGCTGAGCATCTTCCTGCTGCATGAAAACCCAAGTGGGCTGCAGTTCGCGGGCATGCTCGTTTTCTTCGCCGGCGTGGCCCTGTTCTTCTACCCGTTCAGATTTCCTGCCGGCCAGACGATCGGCTATGTGATCGCCGGCATTCACCTGCTGTCCACCTCGCTGTCCAGTATTTTGGGGCGCTATATCAATCGGGACCGGCAGATTGATCCCTTGAGCGTGACCACGATCAGTATGGGCATCGGCGCCTCGCTGCTGCTGGGCATCGGCCTGGCCGCGGAACCAGCGCCAAGAATGGATATGAGCAATTGGCTCATCGTTATCTTCCTAGCCGTGGTCAATACGGCCGTCGCCTTTACGCTTTGGAATAAGACGCTGCAGACACTCTCAGCGACAGAATCAACGATCATCAACAACACCATGCTGTTTCAAATCGCCATTTTGGCCTGGCTGTTTCTGGACGAAAGCGTGACAGCCGCTCAGATCGGGGGGCTTTTGGTAGCCTTCTGCGGCGCGCTCATCGTGCAGCTGCGCCCGCGTCAGGCGCCGGGCAATAAACAGAGCGTCAGAAGAGATTGACGCGCACAAAGGGTTCAGCTATGCTTGCTATTATCGTTAGTATGCACCGGATTCAACGACTGATTCAGCCGCCTTTGCATTCTAAACTGGGCGGCTTTTTTTGCCGCGGAACCGGGCGGTAAAGGAGCGCATAGTAAGGTAATGGACGAGAACACCGAAACTGGGACCGTCAAGTGGTTTGACACAAGAAAGGGTTATGGCTTCATCACGCGTGGAAATGGGGAAGATATTTTCGTGCATTATTCGGCCATCCTTGAACCCGGTGGGACATTGGAAGATGGCGACCGCGTATCATTCGTGGTTGGACCAGGACGAAAAGGTGAGGCAGCTCACGACGTACGCCGTGTTGAATAGTAAATGATTTTGTATAAGCCAGGCACAATCAGATGCCTGGCTTTTTTGGTTGGAAGATATGGATAAAAATGAAATGAACGTCGCAGACGACATGGTCGTCTCTATCACTTATGCCCTGGAAGTTAACGGGGAATTATTGGACAGGGCTGATGAAACCGATCCCATGCTGTTTTTGCAGGGGCACGGCAATATCATCCCTGGATTGGAAGATGCGCTCTATGGCATGGAAGTAGGCGACGCCAAAGAAGTCACTGTCGCCCCGGCGGATGCTTACGGCGAATTGGACCCGGACAGCCGGGATGAAATTCCACTAGAGGTGCTGCCGGACGATTATGAACCGGTCATCGGTGATGCCCTGCGCCTGCGCGATACGGAATCGGAGGAAGTCTTCGAGGTCTTCGTCTCAGAGGTAACCGACGATGTGGTTGTTGTTGATTTCAACCATCCGCTGGCCGGCGAAACACTTACCTTTCAGGTGCAGATCGTGGGCCTGCGTCCCGCCACCGCAGAGGAACTGGCGCATGGCCATGTTCATGACGGCCACGCGCATTAATCCGCCCCTCTAGCGCCTCCCTGAGCAGGATGCCACAGGCAGGAATGCGCAAAGGTCAATAATTCAAAACCGAAGTTTTCCGCAAGCCCCCTGCATGATCTGGGGGCTTCGATCGTCAGCAGGCTGTAGCCGCGCCGAATCGCTTCTTGCAGCCGGACAGCGAGCAGCGAGCGATAGATGCCGCGCCCCCTATACTGCGGCAGGACTGTCCCGCCCCACAGAGAAGCGAACTGGCTGCGTACCGGAAATTGGATCCAGCCCACGCCGGCCAGACTGCCATCGACGGACGCCGTGTAGATCGAGCTGTAATACGGCCGCTGGCGCAGGTCGTCACCCAGCAGCTGCTCCAGGTAGGCAAAATCAACGCCATAGACCTGATTCAATAAGGCCGTCAGGGCGGGCAGCTGGGCGACATCGGTCAGACGCCGCACCTCTACATGGGGCGAACGCAGCAGCCGCGGCTGCGCTTCACGAACATTCAGCACCATAACTACATCTCGCTCACGAGACTTAAAACCCTGCACAACCAGGCGTGCGCGCAGATCGGGCGGCGAATCATGTTCGTAGACTTTCCACTCAAAGGGCCGCTGCTGCCCCTGGTAGTATGAAATCTGCTCGCGGATTGCCAGGTCGGCGCTATCGTCAGCGAATCTGCTAAAAAGCACAAAATTACCGCTTCCGTGGTGCGCGGGCCCGGTGAAACGGACGACGCCGCCTGATACTTCTTTATTCAGACCGGGATACTCAATATCAATCCGCTGCTCGCGATCATAGAGAGCTAAGAGCACGTTGCGATCCATCGAAACTTATTCCTTTCAGCGAACTACAATAGGGCATTACGTCCGTATATTATGTCAAATAATAATCGGTTTGGCAAGTGCAAAATGGCGTGATTTTGATGCGCAGCAGATCCCACTGCCGCTAGGGGATCATCAGCGTGTCAAGCAGAAGCGCATTGTCCTGCGCAGGTGCTCCGGATAGGGGCAGGCGTTCGCCCGTCTGCCGCAGGTAAAGCCCGAGCAAGAGCTGGTACTCCCCTGGATCCAGGCCATCCGGCAGAGGCAGTGAAAGCGGGTCACGAATGAGGTCAGCGGGCTGCCAGGCGGAAGTCGCCGCCAGGCCAGACAAAGGCTGGCGGTCAATCTGCGCGACCAGCGCTCCCGAAGCGTCTTGCAGGTGAAGAAAGACATCATAATCCTCGGCGACTGGGGCCGCGCTTTCCCAGTAGAGCAGCAGATCGATCGCTTCACCAACCTGCATATCATGTCCCAGCAGCCTGATCCCTTCGCCAAAACGAGCCGTCTGCGGTTCCTGGGGATCAGCCGTGGTGACGTAGGGCCAAGTCGTTTCATAGACGTAGGCATCCTGCTGAAAGATGATCGTCTGTGTATCTGTCTGAACATGATGCAGCGGTCTGGCCACGTCGGGATTGGAAGCGATATTCCAGCGCCATAGGGGAAAAGCAGCCATGTAGTCTGGCTCTGCCTGGGAGAGAATGCGCGTCAGCGCCTGATCGCGCGGCAGGCCTTCCGCCGCCTGAACAGCGGGCCACACCTCCGGCGAGACCAGACCATTCATATCAACGATTCGGCGGCCGGAAAGAAAAGTGACGGCGCCGATATCGTCCACGGCGATCAAAGCGTCCGGCGGCGTGTTTTCAGCCAGCCAATGCCCCAGGGCGACATCAATCTCCTGGATTTCCTTGCTGTTTGTGCCCAGCATCGCCGCCCAATAAGAGAGCTGGCGCGCCCCACCCAGGAGCAGGAGCAGCAGCAGCGCGCCCTGGGCCACCAAGCGCGAGGGAGCAGTGCCGTCCTGGCGGGCGGGCAGCTTGCCGACCAACCAATAGGCGCCGACGGCAGCGGCCACCATCTGCAGGGGAATGAGCGGCATTGTGTATCGGCCGTGATGCCAGGTGAAGTCGATGATGACGGCCGTCAGCAAAGGCAGCGCCAACAACCAGATCACCGCCAAACGGCTCCTGCGCCATAATGGCCAGAGACCGAAAAGAGCCAGGAGGATGCTGATCGGGTTGTCCTGCCAATGCCAATTCAGCGTCTCGCGCAGGGTTCGCCAACTGAAGAAATGCTGTGCGCCAACCTTGGCATAGAAGGTATTGGGCAGCGGCCTGCCGGTCGTGGACAAACTGAAGATCGTGTAAGGCAGCGCCAGAACAACATAGAGCAGCAAAGGGGGCAGAAATTGGCGCAGCGCACCGCGCCAGTCGAAAGAGCCGCTGCTGCGTTCTATGCGAAGCCACTGCCAGCCGGCGTCAATCACCGCCAGCAGGAACAGTGCATGCCCCTCCGGGCGCAGTTGGGCGGCCAGGCCAAACAGCAGCGCCGGAAAAAGGCGCAAGCCGGAACGGCTGTAGGCCCAAATGGCGGCAAGGCTGAAGGCGGCGAAGGCTGTCGTCTCCATGCCGGCCAGCCCGGCCCAGAGCAGCCGGCCGCTGAAAGCGACGCCGAGACCGGCCAGAACGGCCGGCCACAAGTTTCCTGTCACCCACCCCGTGAATCCATAGGCGAGCAGCACCGCGGCAAGCAAGAAAACAGCGCTCAGCGCCAGTGAGGGCAGCAGGAACTCGGTCGAAAACAGACCCACGGCGGCCAGGATGATCGTCCACAACGGCGCTGTCGATCCCGGGGTTGGTTGGCCAGCATTGTAGCTAAAACCATCTCCCTGGCTGAGATTGCGCGCGAACTGAAAATGAATCCAGGCGTCGTCCAGCGGCGCGCCGATCACGCCGCCAGTGATTTGCTTCTCCGTATTGAGATAAAAGCCGAGCAGCAGAAGGGTGACGGCTGCCAGCAGCAGCCCCCCCAGCCACCAGGAAAGCGTCTTGTTTTTCATAGGCTGTTCAAGACCAGAGATTCTAACAGCGGCATTCTCCAGGCACAACACGCGCGCAGCAGGTGCTCAGCTTTCGACGGGTCAGTTGCCCTAGCTCCGAACTCGTGGCACATTAGGGAGTATTCTGACCATGATACGTTCGATTTCTAACCGTCTGGCCCAATTCCTTCGCGTTCATTGGGCCCCTCTTCTCCTGGCCCTGCTTTGGACACTTGTCCTGGCAAGTTATGCCTGGCTGCGCCACACGCGCATCAATTCTTCCACATTCGATCTCGGCATCAAGGCGCAGGTAATCTGGAATACATGGCATGGGGACTGGTTCGCCAGTTCCATGGAGGTCTCACATTACCTCGGCGATCACGTGCAGTTGATCTTCCTGCTGCTGGCGCCGCTCTTCGGGCTGTGGGCTGATGCGCGGATGCTGCTGATCGCCCAGTCGCTGCTGCTCAGCCTGGGCGGGGTTTTCGTCTACCGGATCGCGCTGCGCCAATTGGGAGACCGCTGGCTGGCCGTACTCTTCACGCTCGTCTATCTCCTGTTTCCGCTTCTCGGCTTCGTCAGCCGCTTTGATTTTCATCCGGTGGTCTTCACTATCCCCTTCTTCCTGGCCGCCAACGATTTACTGGAAAGCGATCACCCGTGGTGGGCATCCCTCTTTATATTGCTGGCGCTAAGTCTACGCGAAGAAGTTGGCTTGACTGTCTTTGCTTTCGGGCTCTATGCGGCCATCTTCATGGGACGGCGGCGGTTGGGGCTGATCTGGGCGGCAGGGGGACTTGCCTGGTCTCTGACCGCTCTGTTCGCGATTATCCCTTTCTTTCGCGGCGGCAGTTCAGATACAGTCGGCCGTTACGCGTGGCTCGGCGAGTCACCGGCGCAGATCTTGGGCACGCTGCTCAGCAAGCCGGGAATGGTCGTGCAGCATCTGCTGGTCCCTTACCGCGCCGCTGTCCCGGTCAAACTCCTGCTGCCGGTTGGCTTTCTGGCCCTGCTCGCACCGGCCCCGCTGCTGGTGACGCTGCCGGCGCTGACCTACAACCTGCTGTCGGAAAC
Source organism: uncultured Chloroflexia bacterium (assembly GCA_963767495.1). Taxonomy (GTDB): domain Bacteria; phylum Chloroflexota; class Anaerolineae; order Promineifilales; family Promineifilaceae; genus JAACFF01. Next base: position 2,123,466 of record CAVYDY010000001.1, on the reverse strand, counting down.
GCCAAGTCAGAGCAGTATCTATTTCCAGTACTTGGCCCCTGTCGTCCCCTTCGTTTTCATCGCCGCCATCCAGGGTGCGCAGCGGGTGCAGAACCGGCTGGATGAGAAACAGACGCGCATCGGCCTGGCAATCTGGCTGGGCCTGGGCACGCTGCTGGCCTGGGCGTGGGATAACCCGTTCAGCCAGGTGATCGATGACCCGTACTTCCCGGTCTATGGTCTGGACAAACAGACAGACCCGGATACATTCTACCGTGCTGAGGCACTGCTGCCGCCGGAGGCCGCAGTGGCAACGATGATGGCTTATGGACCCCACCTGGCTCTGAGACCGCAGTTTTCGCTTTTCTACGACCGTTTGCAGCTTCTGGAACGGCCGTACGGTTTCCCGGAGGAGGAATACCTGCTGCTCAATCTGAGCGACCTGCGCTGGGGTGTCAACGCGCGCTTCTTCTACAACGGAATCGCCTCGGCGATCGGCCGTCTTGGATATGAAGCTGTCTTTTTCGAAAACGATGTCGTGCTCCTACGGCAAGGGATCGCGCCGCAGCCGCAGACCGGGGCGGTCCTGGCGCGGGTGCAGGAGCTGCTCGACGGCGGCGGCAAGTATGCGCCTGCCGCGCAGGAGACGATCGCTCATTTGGGCAGCCAGTGGGTCGGCGGGGCGCTGCCGGAGACGGCCGTGGCACTGCCAGCACAGTTCGAGCAGGGGATCACTCTGCTGGGCTACGAAGCGCCCACACAGAGCGCGGCGGGACGGCCGCTCTGTGTAACACTTCATTGGCAGCCGGAAAATGCTGTGACCAGCGACTATACCGTGTTCCTACACCTGACCGCAGCGGATGGCTTCGTGCAGGCGCAGAGTGATTCTATGCCGGTTTTTGGTTACTATCCAACCAGCGCCTGGCAGGCAGGTGCGGTGATAGCGGACCTGCACTGCCTGACGCTGCCGGCCGGCCTGGCGGAAGGCGACTATACGCTGCGGAGCGGCCTCTATGATGCAGCGAGCGGGCGGCGCCTGGCGCTGATTGATCCGGCGAGCAGCGACGATGCCCTGGATTTGGCGCGGATAACTGTCAACAGCCAACAGAAAACGGATAATTAGAGACGGGGTCGTCCTGAACAGCGCTTAGGTGAATGATTATTGATTGTTCTCAGAGGGTAATCGTCAGGCAAGAGTCTTTGCCGGACGGGCTTGCAGTGGCTATGATACGCGATGGTGCTGTGGGCCGTTAATGCCCGCCGGAAATGAAGAGTATGAGTGAGAAGAAGATGCCCAGTATATCCGTGTTTTTCCCGGCCTATAATGACGCCGGTACGATAACAAGCATGGTCATCACCTCACTGCTCACCCTGCGCGAACTCACCGATGATTACGAAGTAATCGTCATCGATGACGGCAGCCAGGATCATACCCCTGAAGTTCTGGATGAACTGGCGCGCGTTTACCCCGACGAGGTGCGCGTCGTCCATCACGTGCAGAACCGGGGGTATGGCGGCGCGCTGCGATCCGGTTTTGCCGCGGCGACAAAGGAGTGGATTTTCTACACGGACGGGGATGCGCAGTATGATCCACGTGAATTGAAGAACCTTGTTGACCTGGCAAACGACGATGTGGATTTCATCAATGGGTGGAAGATCGAACGCAATGATCCGTTCCATCGCATTCTGATCGGCCGTATCTACCAGCACATCATCAAGCTGAGCTTCGGCCTGCGCCTGCGCGATGTTGATTGTGATTTTCGCTTGATGCGCCGCGATGTTTTCGACGTGGTCGATCTGCAGGCGGACAGCGGTGTGATTTGCGTCGAGCTGATGAAGAAGGTTCAGGATGCCGGTTTCCGACTGGCCGAGACGCCGGTGCATCATTTTCACCGCGCATACGGTAAATCGCAGTTCTTCAACTACCCGCGGCTGATGCGCGTAAGCCGTGATCTGAGCCGACTCTGGGTGCAGCTCGTTCTTAACAAAGAACATTTGCAGACGCCGGAAGAGGACAAACCGATTAGCGAAGCAAGCAATGCTGCCAATTCCTCAACCAGCTGACGATTTCTTCCGCGGCAAGAACGTTCTGATCACCGGCGGCGTCGGCTTTATCGGCTCCAATCTGGCCCGCACCTTGGTCTCGCTGGGCGCGAATGTCCTGCTTGTTGATTCGTTGATCCCTAAGTATGGTGGCAATCTCGCTAACATCGCCCCTATTCGCGAGCAGGTGCGGCTGAACATCGCCGACGTGCGTGATGAGCATGGTCTGCGCTACCTGGTGCAAAACCAGGACGTCATTTTCAACCTGGCCGGCCAGGTCAGCCATACAGACAGCATGGTCGACCCTTATGCGGACCTGGAGATCAATGCACGCAGCCAGCTTTCTTTGTTGGAGGCCTGCCGCCATGGCAATGCGGACGCTTCCATCGTCTTCGCCAGCACGCGGCAGATTTACGGGCGTCCGCAGTATCTGCCGGTCGATGAAGCGCATCCTCTACAGCCGGTCGATGTCAACGGCATCAACAAGACGGCCGGCGAAATGTACCATATCGTCTATCACAATGTCTACGGGCTCAAGACCGTCTCCTTGCGTCTGACCAATACGTATGGCCCGCACATGCGCGTGAAAGACGCCCGCCAGACATTTCTAGGCTGGTGGCTGCGCCAGTTGATTGAAGGACAGCCGCTGAAGATTTATGGCGACGGCCGGCAGTTTCGCGATTTTAACTATGTTGATGATGTCGTCGTGGCGCTCCTACTTGCCGCCGCTGAAGAACAAGCGAACGGCCAGATTTACAACCTGGGTGCGCCGGAAGCGGTCAGCCTATTGGCCCTGGCCGAACTGATGATTGATCTGTACGGGCGCGGCAGCTACGAGATCATCCCCTTCCCTGAGGACCGCCGGCGCATTGATATCGGCGACTATCAGGGTGACTACGGCAAGATCAGCCGCGGGCTGGGTTGGGAGCCGCAGGTGAGCCTGCGTGACGGCCTGTCGCGAACGCTGGCATTCTACGACAAACATCTCGAGAACTATATCTGAGATCATGGGAATTCCTTTTGTTGATCTGGCTGCTGCTTACGATGCACAGAAAAAAGCGATCGATGAGGCGGTAGAGCGCGTACTGGCCGGCGGTTGGTATATCCTGGGAAACGAGGTCCGCCGCTTCGAAGAAGAGTTCGCCGCCTTTTGCTACAGCAACCATGCCGCCGGCGTCGCTTCAGGCACAGATGCCCTGCTGCTGGCGCTGAAAGCATATGACATCGGAGCGGGCGACGAGGTGATCACTGTCTCCCACACAGCCGTTGCTACCGCGGCGGCGATCGAAATGAGCGGCGCGCGGCCCGTCTTCGTCGATGTCGATCCGCTCACCTATACCCTTGATCCGGCCAAACTACCAGGCGCAGTGACCGCCGCCAGCAAGGCGATCATCCCTGTCCATCTCTACGGCCAGCCGGCGGATATGGCTCCGATTATGGCCTTCGCCGAGATGCACAATCTGATCGTAATCGAGGACTGCGCCCAGGCTCACGGTGCAGCTTACGAGGGAAACGTCGCCGGCAGCATGGGACAGGCCGCGGCCTTCAGTTTTTACCCTACCAAGAATCTTGGCGCCGTGGGTGATGGCGGCGCGATCGTCTGCCGGGATGAGGAGACGGCCGTGCGGCTGCGTGAACTGCGCCAATACGGGTGGCGGGAGCGCTATATCAGCGAAGAAGTAGGCTATAACAGCCGGCTGGACGAACTACAGGCGGCGATCCTGCGCGTCAAGCTGGAACGGTTAGCGCTTGATAACGATGCCCGGCGCCAGGCGGCAGCGCTTTATGACCACCTGTTGGCCGATACGCCGCTCATACGACCCCATGCTCGCGCCGGCTGCCAACATGTATCCCATCTTTACGTCGTCCAGACGGCGGATCGCAGCGCTTTGCAGGCGCATCTCACTGAGCGAGGGATTGGCACGGCCGTCCATTACCCTGTTCCCGTCCACCTGCAGCCGGCATACAGGCGGCTCGGCTACGAACGGGGATCGCTGCCGGTCAGCGAAGGGTTGGCTGAATCAGTGCTCTCTTTGCCGATGTATCCGCAGATCAGTGAGGCGCAGATAACGGCCGTCGCCAGGGCAGTCCAGGAATTCTTCGCGGCGGTTTGATCGGGCGACTAGGCCCCATCCTGCTTTCCTTGCCGCCGGACACGGTAGGCGGCAAAGAGGGCCAGCAGCACGGCGGCCAGAGTAACCGCGCCCCCGACCTGGTATATCGTTGGCGCATAGCGCCAGACAACCTCATGTGTTCCCGCCGGCACACAGACCGCTTTCAGCGTCGTATAAGCAGTCAGGGCGTCAACAGCCTGACCATCAATCTCCACCTGCCAACCTGGGTATGCTGTTTCGGCCAGGACGAGGATCGCCGGCGAGTCGCTGCTTGTCTCCAGCAGCCAGAGTCCGGGGGCGCTTTCGATGATCGCGGCCATACCGGTCCCCTGCCCGCCGTCGAGTGCGCAGGCGGGATCGCTGGATAGGATAGCCGAGCGCGCGGGATCGAAGTCGGGCTCGTGCACGCGCTGCACCGCCTGAGCCGCATCGGTGATGATCTCGTAGTCGTAAACGAGACGGGCCACTCCCATCGGGCGCGCACGCTCGTAAACCCAGGCGGCTCCTTGCTGGGCGACCAGGGAAAGCGGCCGTTCCCCATCATCAAAATCCTTCAGCTCTGTCGGTGCGATCACATAGCGCGCGGCCAGGACATCGTACGCTGACGAGCGCGGATCGGGGACGGATGAAGCCAGGGCGATATGCTCTGCAGGCTCCAGTGAATCGTAGCCAAAGACGCTGTTCAACCCGACCTGCATCGCCCCGTTTTGGTCAAAGAGAGAGACGCCCCAGGGCAGGACGCGATCCGTAGTTTCACCGACAACTGCGCGCGCGTCCACCCAGAATGCATCAGGCGTCGGCTGTTCCAGGCGCAGGAATTTGTAGGCGAAAAGCCACATATCGGTGACGGTCAGCAGGATCAGGGCGATGGCCAGCAGCGTGCGGCGGTGCTCATCCTTGTTCGGCGTACCCAAATAGGCCCAGATCAGGCCGCCGCCGAGCAGCAGAACGGCCGTGGCCAGGGCATAGCCGCCGATCTGGTACCATAGACGGCCGCTTGTATCGGTGGGATGGACAGACATGAACACGGCGCCGGTGGCTGCCAGAGCGACGACGCCCGATACAGCAATGATGATCATCGTCCAGCGCCATGTCGAGCGCAGGCTGTCCTGGCGTTCGGGCAAAGGAACGCGCAGCCAGCTGGAGAAGGCAAGCCCCAGCAAAAGCGTGGCTGAAAATAGAAACAGTAGGGTCGCCCTACCCGGCGCGCGCACAATGCGGAAGAAGGGCAGGTATTCGTAGGCGAGTGGGTAGAGGACGCCATAGCCGCCGAGCGCCAGGGCGATACCCAGAACCATGACAACAATCAGGAACCAGAACAGTTTGGCCGGCTTTTTCAGGGCAAGGACGATGCCCAGGATAGCCAGCAGTCCCGCGTAGTAGGTGAGTTCCTCAAAAGTGGGCACGCTCCAATAGCCGGCGCGCGTCGGTTCGCCGAAGAATTCTGGCACCAGCAGCGTGATCAGGTGCGCGGGCGGCAGCGAATAAGCGGTGGCGAATGCGTAATCAGCCTCGGCCAGCCTGCCGGAAGCGAGACTGAACTGCAGAAAAGGAGCCAGCTGCACCGCCGCCAACCCCAGACTGACGGCGAACATGATCGCCGCCTGTCGAATGACCAGCCAGCGACGGCCATCCTCGGTGATCAGGAGATAGAGCACAAAAGATCCCCAGATCATGCCTACGTAAAGAAATGAGGGGATATGGCCGGCCAACAAGGCCAGACCCATGGGCACGGCGGCCAATACGGCCGTCCAGACTGTCTGCCGGCGCACACTCCACAACAAGCCCAGGATAATCCAGGGCGTCCAGGCGACGAGCGCGTAGACGGTAATATGACCGGCCCACAGGCGGCCGGCCAGCAGGCCGCTGAAAGCGAAGGCGATGGCGGAGAGAACGGCGGGCAGCCAACGGCCGTTGAGGAAACGCACCAGGAGAAACATGCCCATCCCGGCCAGCCAGATGTGGATAAGCTGGTAAAGGCTAACGCCCACATTCATCGGCAGGACATAGCCGGGCCACAACGGTGGGTAGAAAGCGTTCTGCTGCGGCTGGGCCATGAATGGATAGCCGTTGAACAGCGCCGGCTCCCAGAAGGGCAGGCGGCCGGCGCGGATCGACTCGCGTACCAGCTCGTAGTAGGGGAAATAGTAGCCGCGCATATCGTGCCCACCGAGGATTTGCCCGCCGGAAGGCCAGAGCGCGGCGCCCATGAAGAGCAGGGCCAGCGTTAACATCAAGAGGGCGGCGGTCAGAACGGGACGCCGGCCAACGAGGGCGACAATAGGGGAATATGTCCCCTGGTTTTCACCCAAGTCATTCATCTGCGACCTGCTCATGGGGACAATTCTCCAGGGCTCGCCAAAACTGCCGCTTCACCCAGGGCCTCCAGGGTCGGCAAATAGTAGAAACCAGTACGCAGGCCTACACGCTCAATCGCCAAATCGTCCGGCAGCGGCATTGCGAAGCGAGCCACGACGATCTCCCCCGGCAGCCAGTCGCTGGTAGGATAGCCGGCGGGCGCTTGATCGACCTGGGCCAGCAGCTGCCCCTCGGCGCCGGTGAGATGCAAAAAGGCGGTGAAATCTCGTTCCATGTCGCCCTGCGCCCGCCAGAAGAGGGTAATCGACAACGTGTCCTCGCTCAAATCGGAAGACCAGCCGGCGAGCGCGATTTGATCAGCAAACGTTGCTGTACTCTCGTTTTGCGCGCGCAGGCGCGGCGCGGAAGCGGCGACGTGATACGTGATGAAGGATTCACCTGCCTCTTCAGCTACGACCTCGGGAAAATAACTCAACAGCGCCTCTTCTGATTCTTGCTGCCCCGATCGTAGCAAGTAAAGCGAATCCAGCCCAGCTGTTCCGGCGGGCAGCAGGTCCGCTGAGCCGTTGTAGTTGCGCAACCGCTCCGGATCGGCCAGCGCAAAGTAGATGGTGGCCAATTCTTCCTGGGTCGGCGAGAGAAAGAGGCGGGCGTCGTCCGGCACGGCGGAGGCGGCGTACTGCCCCATCCGCCATTCATCGAGATAGAAATCGGCCGCCAGGTCAGGATGGGCGGCGTAACGGCCAAAATAATCGCGCGTCGTGAGCGCGGCGCTGAGCAGCAGGAGCAGAGCAAGCCCGCCCACAGCCAGCCAGGCGGCCCTCTTGGCCGGCATATGCTTGGCCAGCCAGGCGGCAGCACGGCGCCAGAGCCAATCTGCGCCCAGGGCGGCAAGAATCGATACGGGCGCGGCGGCCCCGGCAAGACGGCCGAAATGGGGCGCGTCGCCGCTGAGGATAGAGGGCAGGAGCATGACGCCAAACCAGATAAGCAGAAAAAGGGCCCGCGGCTGCGCTATCCGCCGGAGCGATCGGCCCAGGCCGATAAGAAAGAAGACCGCCTGTATGGGGTCTAAATAGGGCCGTCCGGGCAGATTATGGCGCAAATGCGTTTCCCCCTGCCAGAGCAGTCCACGCACGACACGGCCGATATTTGGCAGCCAGGTTTGCAGCGGGCGCCCTACCACCGCGCCCTTGCCCTTGTTGGCCACATAGCTGATACGAAAGACAAAATAGTAGGGGTAGCGGGCGAAGAAATAGAGCAGCGGCAGAGCGGTCAGCAAGGAGACGGCAGCCATCGCCGCGATGTGCCGCCAATGATCGGCCAGTGCCTGGCGATCCTGCCAGAACCAGAGCGGGACGAAGATTAGCCACAACAGAGGCAGCAGGCGCGCGGCAGCGAAGGTATATATCCCCAGACCGAGAAAGAATCCGGCGGCGATGAACAGCAGCCATACGATAGCGTCATCACCTGATTCGCGCCGCTGGGAGCGGTTGAGGCCCCACCAGAAACAGGCCACGGCCATCGTCTGCACGGGAACAAAGAGCATGGCGCGAATCCCAAATCGGCTGAAATGCACAGCCGGGTAAAGAACCGCCAGGAAGAACGCAGACAGCAGCGCGATGCGGACTGCCGCCTGACGGCCAGGCAGCGCGCTCAACAGCGCTTTGGAGGCCAAGAAGGTGGTGAGTACAGCCAGGACCCCGGCCGCGGCGGGCACAGCGCGCAGGGCGAATGGCGCAGCCCCGAACAGGGAAATGGAGAGCGCCATGAGGTAGACGTGCAGCGGCTCACGGCCGTAATTGCCTTCAAAAAACAGCGGAAAGCGCGTCTCTACGGCCGCACGGTCAGCGTGGGCGTCTGCCGCATACAACTCCCAACCCTCGTAGAACTGCGGGAAAGTCTTGCCATCGAGCAGGGAAAGTGCGTCCAGGCCGTTGTATGCCTCATCATGATAGAGCCCGGGCGGCATGCTATCAAGCTGCCAGAAGCGCAGAATCGCAGCCAGCAGCAGAATCGCCGCCAGGAGTATCCAGGTGAGACGCGGGTTGCGGGCTAACATAAACGCGCAATTCTACCACAATGAAAAAAGAGCATAAGCCTCATGGCTCATGCTCTAACATAATCAGTCGGGTATCCCTGCCAAGAATGGTGCTCTAGTAAGGTTCCGGCAGGCGACTGCCTATGCCGGCGATTGGGACCTGGCGTTCTTGCGCTCCTGAAGCAGCAAGTAGATGCCAAAGACGATCAAGCCCAGTGACATCAGCGGGCTGAAACTCTCGAAAACAAGGATTTCGAAGAAGAAGGCCATGCCGACAGTCAGCATCACCATGATGCGAATGAACTTATGCGCGCGGCGTTCAAGCCGGGCGTTGTCATCGAAGCGGGTGATATAGAGGACGCCAGCCGCCGCGGCAGCGGGCAGAAGCGGCCAGGCATACGCCCATGCTTCAAAATGATTGACCAGATTCATCGTGAACAGCAGGCCGCCGGTGACGAGAAAGAGTGCGCCCGGTATGGCCAGGAATGACCATCCACTCTGCTGATCGGCCGTTGAATTGTGGGCGGGGATCATCATCAGCAGGCCGGGCACGATAATAAACCCAGGCCAAAGATAATCCATGAGATGGATGTCGAAGATGCTGGCCAGCAGCAGGACAGCGCCCACGCCAATCAGAATCCACGCTGGCAGCGAAGAATTCGTGCTGAGCTTGGCTTTCTCTTGCGCTTTATAGATAGTTTCCTCAGACATGATAAATGCTCTCCTTTATGTGTTGATAGTCACCTTTACGCAGGCAGGAGAGGAAAGTTTCAGCCTGTTTGGAAGATGGGCATGAAAAAAGCGGCCTCTTACTCGAGGCCGCTCTTGTTAGAACGGTTTAGCCGCCAGAGAGGGAGCACCCCGCTCCACCGGCCGTGAAGGGAAGCGCCTATGTCTTCTCTTCAGGCGGGAACGGATCAACAGTCGCTGTCTCAGGTTCTTCCAACGGCAGGAAATCTATCTCCAGCATGCCGTCGCGCAGAGCACCGCCGGCCGCGCGCCGTTTGGCCAGCACTACCGGGAGAATCATCTCGCGTTTGAAGTTGCCGATGGTGATAAACATCTCGTCGCCACGTTTGCGCAGCTTCACATCGCTGCCGGTCACAAATGGCAGCGGGATGCGCAGCCGGTATCCACCATCCTCCAATTCAACGATCTCCTGCAAGGTGCCCGTATAGAATATTTGGCCAGGATCTTCATCGCCAAAACAATCGGTCGCCAAGCGTGAGAGCGCTTCAATACCAACAACTTCTTCCGCATAGTAAGGCGCGTACCAGATGGGCAGCGGACGGAAATTGTTCTCGATCATTTCCAGATAGCGATCCTGAATTTCACGCCGCTTGCTGTAGAAGGTGCCTTCCCCGGCAAGGTCGGGCAAAATGCGGTTGACAACGATGCTGTCGACGGGGTAGTTGAACAGGCCGAGGTAAGATATCGCCCGTTCCGCTTCCCTGATGACCATTTTCTCGGGCTGCATCACGACGCGATAACTGCTTATCTCGGGATCGCTCAATGTCTCACGCAGTTCGCCCGTCGCTTCATCCAACATGCTCAGCGCATCCAACAAAGCTGCTGGACCCGCCAAGAAACGTCCCGCAAATGGTTTCAGCGCCTTGACGACACCGGTCTCATAACGAGAGAGATGCCCGGCATACCAGCGGAATGTGTCGGGAATCGTCAGCAGCCGGATCGTTTCCCCGGTGGGCGCGGCGTCAATGATCACGCGGTCAAAGTTCTGCTCTTTAGCCTGCTTATTGATGTGCAGTAGGCTGACGATTTCGTCCATGCCCGGTATGGCGGATAGTTCGTCGGCCACAACGTTGCTGACACCGGGACCGCTCATCATGCTGGCCATATATTCCTGGATGGTACCCCAGTAATTATGAATGTCGGCGACAACACTGATCTCCTGCGCCCAAAGATTGGGGGCTATTTCCGTTGGAACAGCGCCCAGCGGGACATCAAATGAATCTGCCAGGCTGTGCGCAATGTCCGTACTGGCTACCAGGGTACGGTAGCCCAATTCAGCGCTTCGAACCGCGGTCGCGGCGGCGACCGTCGTTTTTCCGACTCCGCCCTTGCCCAGATAAAGAATAATTCGCATACGTTTCTCCAGAACTCCCTATTCGCAGCGGCATCAGAGGAACCACCCTGCTTAATATGAGCTGTGCGCCGCGCAGCCAGGAGCTTCTTGACACTTTTTGTCATACCGGCATCTGCCGGCATCATCACCCATTACGCAGCAAACGCGTATTCGTTGTCTAATTCTACAGCCTCTAACGCGTTTCTTGCACAAATAGACTGCCGGTCATACCAACGGCCGTCCCAGTTACTGCCAAAACGCTGCCGGCCGCAGACTTGAGTACACGTGAGATTCAGCTTCGGGGAACATGCAGGAATCAACCCAAGCGAACCTCAGCGGTTCCACGGTTCATAACCTTCTAGAATCGAATCGCCGATGAATTCGCGAATGATGGAATCGCCGGCGATCACCGCCTGATCGGCGGGCGGGAAGGGCTCGAACCACTGCAGAAAAGCAAGCAGGCGGTTGGCTTCAATCCGTTCCGGGGTGCCCGGCTCAACCTGCAGCAGGAGAGGCTGCGCCAACTGCTTCAATATTGAGAGCTCGTAAACCAATGCCGAATTAAAGAAGCGATCGGCATTATTCTGGTTGGGGTAGATATAGCGCTTTTCGCCGCGCCGTACGCTTGGCCAGCGGCGAATCGTGTCCGCCGCCGTGTACCCGCGGTGGGCCGCATCACGCACGATGCGCCGCAGGAGGCGTGTGTCAGTCGTCGGCACCCGGTTGTGCTTGTCCAGGTTGATCTGCGTAAATGCCGAAACAAAGATGCGATAGAGCGCCTCCTCAGGCACGCTTTCGACCAACTGCGGGTTGAGGCCATGAATACCTTCGATAATAATCAACTGGTGAGGACCGATGGACAGTTCATCTCCCCATTCACGTTGTCCAGTATGAAAGTCGAATTCCGGCTTGACGATCGTCTCACCGTTCATGAGCATGTGAAGGTGACGGCGGAAGAGCGGCAAATCCAACGCTTCCAATGCTTCGAAGTCATACTCTCCGTGCTCATCACGCGGCGTATCTTCACGGTTGACGAAGTAGTTGTCCATGCCAATAGTGACCGGAAAGATACCGCTGGCCAGGAGCTGAATAGCCAGTCGCTTGCTGAAAGTGGTCTTGCCCGCTGACGTGGGGCCGGAAATCATCACGAATTTGACCTGCGGCTGCCGCTCGACGATTTCCATAGCGATTGAAGACAGCTGTCGTTGGTGAAACGCTTCAGCGATGAGGACAACATCACTCGTATGGCCGCTGCGGATCTCCTCATTGAGCGTGGTCACGCCGGCAACACCCATGATGGACAACCAATCCTGGTATTCACGAAACACGCTCGCCAGACGGGGCTCATCTTCGAACGGCTGCAAGGTATCGGGCCATTGGCGGCGCGGAAACTGGAAGATGAACCCGCTGCTGTAGTGATGCAGGGCGAACAGGTCGAGGTAGCTCGTACGCGGCACCATGAACCCGTGGAAGTAATCACGCACCCCATTGAGCTCATACAAGGTCAGATAATCCTTGCGGCGGCGGGCGAACAGCTCCGCCTTTTCCAGGTCGCCCTGGGAGCGGAAAAGCTCCAGCGCTTCTTCGAGAGGCACGCGCACGCGGTAGATCGGCAGGTCAGCGGCGACGAGCTCGCGCATGCGCCGCTCAAGCGCGGCCAACTCTTCATCGGTCAGCTGCTGCTCGTCATCCCGCTCACAGTAATAGCCACCAAACGGCATGGAGTGATGGACCGTGATCGTGTGCTCGGGAAAGAGCTCAGCGGCGGCAGCGATCATGAGGAAGGTAAGCGATCTGCGGTAGATCCGCGACCCGTCAGAATCGGCTGTCGTCACGGGAACGATATCAGCATCATCCTCAAGCGGATGGGAAAGCTCACGCAGCTTTCCATTGGTTAAGGCTGCCACAATACGTCCGTTCACGACTGGGTTGGCGGTGTTGATGAACTCCTCGATCGTCGTGCCGGCCGGCGCTTCGAACGTCAATGCCGGCTCAAAATGCGCCTGCACGGTGCTGCGGCGTTCTGCTTCTTTTATCTTCTTCATAGGTATTCGAAAACAACTAATTGGCGCCCTGGATCAAAAATCAAAGCGCACGCTTCAACGATTGTCATGCGAGACGGCCGTTCCAATAGGCATCAACTAGATCCAGAGATTCGGCAAGCAAGTTGTTCAGTTGGCGCTGTATTCTTGAAACGGGTATCCGGGAAAACAGTTCTTTGTTCATCCACTCCGGATTATTAAGTTTAGCAGCAAATTCATCGGGCGTCATTCGCAGGCGGCGGGCGAAGATCTGAACGGTTCGCGTAACCGCTTGCGGCGACATCTGTTCGAGTAAGAAATCACGCCAGGCGGTGAGTTCTTCGTCCCCGGCGAACGGGAGCCAATGACTGACCTCGACTGCGGCCAGAGCAGCAGGCGCGGTATCCGGCAGCGACTGATAAGCGAGATTGTCGAGATAGGCCAACAGCATCACGTGCAGCAGATATCCCTGCCGCGGGTCTTCAATGAGTGCGCTGTTGGCGAAATAGGGCAAGACCACATCAAAATGCCAGTCCAAGTCCAACCGCAGATGCACAAGGAAGGCAGCCATAAATGCCGCCTGATCTGGATCGAGGGTACTGCCCGGGTAGAGCTGCGGGAATTGGGCAATCATGTTCCGCCATCCCTGGCATCTCGATTCAGGCGGCATCGTGTAGAAGTGGGTTTCGGGCCGCGGGATGCCGCAGATAGTCTGGTAATCGGGAGCGACGCTGCCGAAATAGAACGCGGGCCAGGCGGCGTCCAACATTTCTAGCACACGGCCGTCCATATCCGGCCGGCGCAAAGCCAACGAACGCAAGCCTTCGCTTGCCTGCAAATGCATAAATGGTGTCGGCATCAGATCAATAACCAGGGTCGGCTTTGGCTTTCAGAAGGCTCAGGTCAATATCCGCGTCCCCTTCAGGAATCTGCCACCAGGTAACGCGCGCGGCACTGAGCGGCAGCTTGAGATCCTGCGGGGTCTTGATGCGCACCGGCGCGGTAACGGAAGCATCGGGCAGCAGTACAGCTGAGATCCGCCGCCCTTCATTAACAGCCGTATCATCCGTAGGATACGCATAGCACGGGTAGCGGGCATACAGCTCCATTTCACGCAGAAACGCCTGCGTATCGCGGCCATCTGCTTCGAATCCAAAAATCTCGGCGCGCGGAAAATGGTCGCCGTTGTCGCGAATCCATTGATAGAGTCTGAGGGAGCGCTTCTCCTGGCCCCAATCATCCAATACAAGAGCCGGGAAAATATGATCGCCTCGACCACGAGTGACCAGCGCGTAGCGCAGATAAACGAGATCTTTCGATTCAGGCGCCGGCTTCAACTGGCGCAAAATCAACGCACTCTTCTTCTCTTGTGATAGCAGCTCACCAGCAACACGCTGTCTGACAGCTCGCATTTATTCAAACCCCTGGCGCGATCCTTTACTGATTGACAATGATGCCCCCACAAGAGAGTGTACTCTTCCCGTCAGGTGAAAACAAGACTCTTTATCTTGCCACGGCGGGCGGCGCGAACTATCATTCGCCGCTAGGAAACAAGCGCTGGCCGCGGGGCGCTGCCGCTGAACTCGTTTGACAACAGTCATGCCGCTCCCCGACAGAAAGAGTAATTTGCTATTGAGGCAACTATGACCCTACGCACCATGATACTGATCACACTAATTTCGACAGCGGCCTTGCTGCTGGCCGGCTGCGCGGCAGAGGAACCGCCTATACAGGAGACAGCGCCTACGATGAGCGAGCCGGCACCCGCAGCCACGGAAGCGCCGGCGGTCACGCAGCAGCCCGCGGTCTCTGGTGAGGAAGCGCCGGTAGAACTACCGCAAATCACCGCTGAGCCAAGCCCGACAGCATCCCCACAGCCGGCGGCCACGATCGAGGAAGAAGCAGCCGTTGAATCGATAGAAGCGGAAGCAGTCGAAGAGGACGAAACGCTTGACGCTGAACCGACCCCAACGCCGCCTGCGCTCCCAGAGGGCTGGTACGGGCCGCCTGATTATCCAGACGGCATGAACCCGCTGACGGGAGAATATGTGGAAGACCCCAGCATGTTAGAGCGCCGGCCTATCGCCATCAAAGTGTCAAACTACCCCGCCCTGGTGCGGCCACAGGCAGGACTCAACAATGCGGATCTCGTCTTCGAACATTATGCGGAGGGGGGCGCGACACGATTTACGGCCGTTTTCTACAGCAAGGATGCCCATACCGTCGGCTCGGTACGCAGCGCCCGGATTATCGATTTTGAAATACCAGTCATGTATGATGCCGCGTTCGGTTTCTCCGGGGCAGCCGGCGCCAACAAGGAACGCTTCGCAGAGGCTGATTGGTTTGATCTGATCATCTCGCCCGATTTCAAAGATAAGGGCTTCTACCGCGCCCAGGCCGAGGATGAAGATGTTGATTTCTGGCACCTGATGTTCACAAGCACCGATACCCTGCGTGGCACACTGCAAGACAGGGGGCTGGATTTCGCGCCTGATTTTCAGAACGGCATGATCTTCAGTGAAGAGCCGCCGCAAGGCGGCGCGCCCGCCGGACAGATTGAGATAGGGTACAGCGGGAGCTACGTGACTTGGTGGTATGATTCCGGCGTAGGTCGTTACTACCGCTGGAATGATGGCGAACGGCATGACGACGCCAATACGGACCAGCAGATCAACACCAAGAACGTCATTCTGATCGCTGCGGAGCATGTTGATACCTGGATACCAGAAACGGAAGTGGGCCAAGGGGCAAAGTCAATTGAGATCCAGATTTGGGGCGAGGGACCGGCGACCATTTTTCGTGATGGCCAGCGGTATGACGGCCGTTGGCAGCGCGCCAATCCCAAGGATATGCTGACTTTCAGCGATCTGGAGGGCAACCCCCTACCATTAGGACAGGGTAACAGTTGGTTTGAGTTAGTACCCCTGGGTTTTGACAAACTTTATGTAACGTCGTAATATATCGACATAATCTCTCACCGGTAGTCTCTAAACTGTATATTCGCAGCAACACGCCTGTGCTCGTGCGGCGATTGCTGCTACCTCCGTTTTAGCAAGGCAGGTATGTCTCATGGGCAGTTTTAAATTTGAAGCGTGGCCCACCGAGCATCGCAAAATCACACAGTATTTCGGGGTGAACTCCGAAATCTACGCGCAGTTCGGATTACCGGGTCATGATGGCATTGACATTAAGGCTCCTTCGGGGAGCAAGATATTCGCCGTTGCTCCTGGACGGGTAAAGCGCGTGCAGCCTGTGCCGGACGGCAAGGGGTATGGCATCCACGTTCGTATCACGCATGCCGATGGATACGAAACATTGTACGCCCATCTAGAAAAGACCTTGGTGCGTGTGGGCAATCGCGTGCAGGCCGGGACGTTGATCGGCCTGGCGGACAGCACCGGCTTCAGCACCGGTTCGCACCTGCACTTTGTGCTCAAGCGTCAGGGCGAAACGTACAAGAATTGGCCCTACAACATTACTGACCCCACGCCGTTCTTAATGCCCCTCCTCTACTGGCACGAACCTGCCGGCCCCTACACGGAAGGCTGGGTTTTCTCAGCATCGGTGACGGTCATCGATGACCTTGCGCAGGTGAATGCCGGTGATGCCCATTTGCGCGAGGAGCCTGGCGACGACAGCGAGGTTATCGACCTCATTCCCGCCGGCACAATCGTCATTGTCACGGGAGAAACGAAAGGCGAAAGCATGCGTGTGCGCGTGCCCAGCAGCGCGCTGGACAGTTCATCGGTCGTATTCGCGCCGCCCGAACCAACGCCGGAGCAGCCTTTGGCGCCGGATGATGTGATGATGGCCTGGGTGTGGGAAGATTATCTGGACATCACCGGCAAGTACGCGATGGTCGGCCGTCATGGTGTGAATCTACGTAATGCGCCGATGCGAGACGCAACTCTGACCGGCAAAGTCGTATGGGGCCACATGGTGACCATCGTCGGCCCCACAGTCAACGGGTACGCACCTGTCTTCATCTACGTAGACGATGTTTTCGATGCCAAACCGGATGTCGTCCCCCAGGAACCAGTACAATGGGCCGACAGCGGGCGGGAAAAGATCGATGAGTCGGCAGTCATTCGCGGCTGGGTGATGAGCGGACAGATCTCGATCGACTACATTACGGCCGTAGCTGGTCGTGAGGGCGCCACGATACGCAGCGCACCAAAACGAAACGGCTCGATTCTCGCCTTTGCCCCGGTGGGCACGTCGATGCGCATTCTCGGACCGCCGACCGGAGAATACACACCGATTCGTGCAAATAGGGATGATATCCAACTAGTGGAGCCTGAAGAAGAAAAACCGCCGCCGCTGCCAGATCCGGAACCCTTAGGCCAGGCGGGCATCGGCCTGCACGCCTCTGCAGACCCGGACATCAGTGAAGAGGAAATCACTGAATTCAGCCTATTCCGGCCCAGCGTCATCAAGGTTCTATCTTTCCACAACCCCAACGGGCTGCGCCGGCTGGCGGCAAACCATCCCGGGAACACCTGGATTGTGCGTGCCTTTCTTGATTTTGGCGGGCGGAGCCTTAACCCGCAGCGCTTCTTCAACGACACGATTAGCGACATGGAGCGTACGCTGACAATCCTGCAGGGGAAGAATGTGGTAATTGAGCTGCATAATGAGCCGAATCTCAATGCGGAGGGGCTGTCCAACTCCTGGGAGGATGGCGCCGCGTTTTCGACTTGGTGGCTGCGCCTGCTGCGTCTCTACCGGCATGTTTTCCCCCAGCACAAGTTCATTTACCCGGGCCTGTCACCGGGAACGGACACGGCCGGCGTGCGACAGAACCACATCCGTTTTCTTGAAGCAAGCCGCCCGGCCATTGAGGAAGCAGACGGCCTGGGAATTCATCTCTATTGGTCCGCCTACTATCCCATGGAGCGCTCACTGGCGGTACTAGATGATACGGTCAGCCGCTTCCCAAACAAACCAATCTGGGTCACGGAAGCGAGCAATAACAAGAACGGCACATCACCTGCCAACAAGGCCCATGAGTACCTGAACTTCTGGAAGGAACTCCAGTTTCGACCAACGGTAGAAGGGGTCACCTATTTTGTAGCTTCGTCCATCAATCCTGATTTTCAGCACGAAGTTTTCTTGGGGAAAGGGATGTCGCGCATCATCGGCGCGCGCTGAGTAAGAAAAGAAAAACCCACGGCTTTGCAGGCGTGGGTTTCTATCATTCAATTAGGTCGCCACAAGGCGTTCTTAGTTAGCGGCTTTCTGCTGCTCTTTACTGACCTTGTCAACTTTACGGCTCAGGGAGCTTACCTGCTTGCTTATCCCTTCAACGTCGTCATACGTCGGGATATTGACGCTGGTCAGAACTACCTCGGAGTACCTGTCAAAGGAATCACTGGCCTTGCCGCTCAATTCCTTGATTTGCTCCTGGCGTTTATCAACCTCGACGCCAAGCTGCTCGCGCCGTTCCACCGAGACAGTCTCGCCCCGTTCAGCCAGTGCACTGACAAAATCGGTCGTCCCACCCCAGAGGTTTACGATCTTCTCTTGTGTGAGATCGGCAGCGCCGATCCCAACCATCATGGTAGTGCGCACGGTGCCGGCAACTTTCTGAAATAAGTTTGGTCCAGCCTCTTCGTACTCTTCGATTTCCACATCCACAATTACTTCATCTGTCATTTTTCTCTACCTCATATTCTCAAGCAGTCTGACGCTGCCACAGATTTATCAAACGTTGACGCATCGCGTCATGGTCTTTAGATAATATAACGCGTCGCGTCATTTGAGTCAAGTAAATGAGCGCCCACTCATTCCCGTTCAGGGCGTGGGTGTATCAGCCGTACAGACGTATTTCTGGCATCGAGCGGCAGTTCGCTGTACTCTTCAAGACAGTCAATAATCTTGCTTATAGGAGTACCGATCTTGAAGCTGCTTACCTACGTATACGAAGACCGCGTCACTGTTGGCGCACTCTCAGAGAAACATACGGTCATTCCCCTCTCGCCGATCGCGGACACGATGTTGGGCTTTATCGAGCAGGGAGAGGAAGCCATTTCCCTGGCCGCTGCGCTGATAGAAGCGAAGATGGAAGGCGTAGCGCTGGATAAGGTCACGCTGCTTGCACCGATTCACAGGCCGCTGCGCAACATTATGTGCCTGGGCAAGAACTATGCCGCCCACGCCGAGGAATCTCAACGCGCACTAGGGGACAAGATCGAACTACCGGAGTTCCCGGTCATTTTTACTAAGGCGACGACGGCCGTTAATGGCCCCTTTGCCGACATACCCTACGATCCCGCTGTATCAACCATGATCGATTACGAGGCGGAACTTGCCGTGATCATCGGCCGCAGCGGACGCGATATCAGCCACGAATACGCGCTGTCTCACGTGTTCGGGTATACGGTCATGAATGACGTTACCGCGCGCGACCTACAGCGGCAGCATAAACAGTTCTTCAAAGGGAAAAGCCTCGACGGTTCTGCGCCGTTCGGGCCGTGGATCGTGACCGCCGATGAAATCGACGATCCGCAAAACTTGCAGATAACCTGTTCGGTAAATGATCAACTCAAGCAGGATAGCAATACCAGCCTAATGATTTTTGATATCGCGGAGACAATCGTTCAGCTGTCTAGAGGCATGACCCTGCTGGCCGGAGACATCATCGCCACCGGCACGCCAAGCGGCGTAGGTTTTGCGCGTACGCCGCCTGAATACCTGAAACCGGGTGACGAGATTACATGCACTGTCGCGCAGGTAGGCTCTATTCGCAATCGCATCGCACAATAAAAAAGACCCTGGCCACCTTGTGACCAGGGTCTTTCGCTCATCAGTTTCGGCCGCCTAAGACTCCGTGTCAATATCGACCGTGGCAGTCATCCCCCAACGCAGGGGCAGGTCTGTTTCTTCCAGCGTGATTGTCACCGGATAGGTCACATCACCCCGTATCAACTGTGACACGGCCGCGATATCAGTGACCACCCCGTTCACCACCTCTCCCGGCAGCGCATCGATCCGCACTTCCGCAGGCAGTCCCAGCTTCACGCCGACCACGTCCAGTTCCGTCAGGTCGTTCGTTTCCACCTGCCAGCCGCTCACATCACCCAACTGCAGGACTGGGAAGCCTGGGCCGACTAGCTCCCCTATCTCGCTGTTGATACTGCCCACTCGGCCGTCAAATGGCGCCAGCAGCGTCATCCGTTCCAGCGCCTTGTTTGCCGACTCCACATCCGCTTCCGCCTTGACCAGCGCCGCCTCCGCCTGCGTCACCGCCGATTCGGCCAGCGCGACCTGCACCTGCGCCTGTTGGATGCCCACATTCGCCTGGTCCACGCCGACCTGCGCCTGCTGTATCTGCTCTTCGCGCGCTCCTGCCAAGGTCAGGTCAAGCTGCGCCTGCACCAGGTCCCGCTGCGCCGCCGCCGCCGATACGCCGGTGCTGGCCAGATATGCTTCTGCCGGCGTCGCCCCCGCTCGCGCCTCTTCCACAGCCGCTTCCGCCGCCGCCAGATTCGCTTTCAGCGCCTCTAACTGGAAGCGTGTCTGTTCTTCCACTGCGCCGTACAGCGGGCAAATCTCTCCCTTTGGCGTGTCAAAACAGAAATCGATGATGTCCTCATCATAGAACTGCTGCAGCTGCTCGACCTCCGCCTGCACCGCCGTCAGATTCGCCACCGCCGCCTGCACCTGCGCATCACTCACCCGCACCGCCGAAGCCTGGTTGCCCGTCGCCGTCACTATCCCCGCTTCCGCTGCCGCCAGGTTCTTTTCCGCCGCCGCGATCTCTTCCGGCGTCGCCCCCGCTTCAACCAGCGCCTTCTGCGCCACCGCCGCTTTCTGGCCCGCCTCAGCTCGCGCTACACCTGATTCTGCGACTGCAAGCCGCGCCTCCGCCGCCTGCAAAGATGCCTCCGCCGCCGCCCTGCCTGCTTCCGCCTGCCGCACCGCATTCTCCAACGGCAGCGCGTCTAAACGCATCAGCGCTTCTCCCTCTTTGACTTGCGCACCTTCTCTCGTCAGGATCTCGGCCACATTGCCGCCCATCTGGAATGACAGCGCCGCGCTGCGCAGCGGTTTGACTTCACCTTCGGCCGTCACCGTTCCGAATCCCGTGTTTATCGCCCGCGTGTTGGTGTCTTCCAACACCGACGGCGCCGCCGCTGTTTCGCCGGCTGCCGTTGGTTCCGCGGCCGGTTCTTCATTCTGGCAGGCGGCTAGCCCGACCAGCAAGATAACCATCAATAGGAGACTTCTGTATTTGCTTCTTTTTTCGTTCATTTTTCACTCTAACAAGGCGATTCGAGATCATATCGAGTCGCGCACTTGATATTTATCGCCTCACTCCACATCCACATCGACGAATACGGTCATGCCCCAGCGCAGCGGCAGCTCGTCCCCGTTTTCTAGCCCTATCGTCACTTCATACGTCACGTCCCCGCGCACCAGCTGCGATGTCTCGGCGATCTTGCTGACAATGCCGGTCAGGGTCTCTCCCGGGATCGCATCAACCTGTATTTCCACCGCATCCCCCACCGCCAGGTCGACCACATCCAGCTCGGTCAAATCGGTCGTCTTGACCTGCCAGCCGCCGAAATCGCCAATCATGGCCACCGGCGCACCGCCCGCTACCACTTCTCCTTCTTCCACCATCACATCGGCCACGACTCCGGCGAACGGCGCGTTGAGCGTCATCCGTGACAGCGCATCTTGCGCCGAATCTACCGCCGCCTCCGCCTGCATGATGCCTGCCTCCGCCTGCGCGATCGCTGACTCCGCGTCTGTCACGCCCAACAGCGCTTCCTGCGCTGCCGCCTGCGCCTCTTCTACCCCCGCTTCGGCGACCGCTATCTGCTCTTCTCGCGCGCCCGACAGCAGTAAATCCAGCTGCGCCTGCGAAGCGTCTCTTTGCGCCGTCGCTGCCGTCACGCTGCCGAATGCGGCCGTTCGCTGTCCGCTGTTGGCCCCCGACCGCGCTTCTTCGACCGCTGCCCTCGCCGCTTCGATATTGACCACGGCCGCATTGTAGTTCTGCTGCGCACGCCGCAGCTCGTCCTCATCCGGGCTGTCGTCCCGGCGCAGTACATCCAGCGTCTCGCGCAGCGGCAGCAGCTGGGTTTCCGCCGCCGCTAACCGCGCTTCCGCCGACTGCACTTGCGATTCCGTCGGCCCCTGCAGCACCACGCCCTGGCTCGCCGATGCCTGCGTGATACCCGCTTCGGCAACGGCCACCGCCGCTTCTTGCAGCGCGATCTCTTCCGCTGTTGGTTCCGCGGTGACGATGGCCAGCGCTACTTCGGCCGCTTCTACCCCGACATCCGCCGCCAACGCGCCCGTCTGCGCCGCTTCCAGCCCGGCCTCAGCGACCTCCTTGGCCGCTTTCGCCGTCTCCAGCGACGCCTGCGCCTGCACTAAGGCGATTTCTTGATCCGTGGCGTCGAGCCGCAGCAGCGCCTCCCCCAGCGACACGCTGCTGCCGGCGTCGACGATTATTTCTTCTATCTGCCCGCCGGTTTCGAACGACAGCATCGCTTCGCGCAGCGGCACTATCTGCCCTTCCGCCGACACCAGACTGGTGTCCACCGGCACGACGGCCGTGGCCGCCTGCGCCGCCGCCTCTTCTTCCGCCGTGTCCCCGGCGAAGAACTGGTTGTATACAAAGTAGCCGCCCGCGGCCAGCAAGACCACGACGACCACACCTATTACTATCCGTTTCCAATTCATCGAATAAAACTCCTTAATCTACTTCTATGCCACCGCGGCACGATGCTTGTTCCTCTTATTATGTGACGTGCCTCCGTCCTACCAACGAATGCGCCGCACGTAAGCCGTCCTTTCAGCGGTCAATGATGGTGTTCTTCACCAACAATCAGCCCATCAGCAAGTGTGATGGTCCGCGTTACCCGCCCGGCAAGCTCTTGATCATGGGTAACCATCACAATCGTCTTACCACGCGCTATGAGTTCCTCAAAAACAGCGAATACCGAATCGGCTGTTTTAGAATCGAGATTGCCGGTTGGCTCATCGGCCGCCAGCAGCGGCGGATCGTTGGCCAGTGCTCTAGCGATCGCCACACGCTGCTGCTGTCCGCCGGAAACCTCCGACGGCAGTTTGTGTGCATGTTCTTGCATATCGACAAGCTGCAGCAGGTGCATGGCGCGTTCTTTTCGCTCACGACCCGCATACATGTTACAGAAATCCATCGGCAGCATGATATTTTCAAGGCAGGAGAGCATCGGCAGCAGCTGAAAGAATTGAAAGATGACGCCCACATTGCGACCGCGCCACTCTGCCATTGGTCCTTCCTTCAGCGTATGCACAGGCACGCCGCCAACGTAGACCTGGCCAGAAGTTGGCTTGTCAATGCCGGTAATCATGTTAATAAGCGTTGACTTCCCGCTGCCGGACTTACCGACCACAGCAACGAACTCCCCTTCATCTACTCCCAGGTCGACACCATCCAGTGCGATGAAATCACCGACCGGCGTCACGTAGGCCTTGACAACATCACGGATGTGAATCAGATGCTGTGGCGTGAACTGGCCCTTGCTGCCGGCAGGATTAGACGTGGGAGAACCTTCCTCACGAACAAACACACCTTTTAGCATGACCACTCACTCCCTACCTGGTTTGGCACTTCACAACGGCGCTGACTGTATGCTGCGCTCCGATCGCTCTGCCGTTCATTCTCTTCATGCGCAATTCGGGCACCTACCCACCTCCAAATAGCAATCCCTATGGAGTGGGGCTGAACGGTGCCATTTCTGCGCAAAAAATCCCTCTAATGCGAGAACTGACTGACGGTCAGTCAGCTCGCTAAGAATCATAGCCCTTACTCATTTTCCTGTCAAGATCAGGCCGCCGCTTCACGTTTGACTCCAACAATCTCCCGGCGACCTTATGGAAGCAAATTCACCGATGGCAGCGCCAAACTGGTATTGATTCAGCGGTCAAGCACAAAACACGGCCGTCCCTGTCATTGAGACGACCGTTTCTCGTTTTCAGTTCCCGGGAGACTCGTCGGATCATATCTCTGTTAAGCTCGATAATCGGATCAAAACAGGGAAACTGCAGGCTCCGATTCATGACCGGTGTCACGAACAGTTATGATACTATAGCGATTCACCAATTCCAAGCAGGTCAGCGCTCTTTTCAGCCTGCTCGCATAACCCGGCGGCCGGCGCGCCACATACGGTCGATTTGAGGTGCGTCAAGGCTTCAAGAGGCGCCGCCCGAAGGCGCGGAGGCTTTGACAAAGCGACGGGCAGACGCTATAATTTTTTGCTGGGATGACGCGGCATTTCTTTGATTGTTGACCTTAAATGCGAAGTCAGTTGCGTAGGCGTATTCATTGGCTCGAACATATCTCCGTTTCTGCAATAGGCGTGAACTGCGAATGATCGACCGACATGTTTGGCAATGAGCAGCAGACTCGGCCGTGTCACACTAGATGATCCGTGTGACGGTCGGGTTTTTTGTTTTATCTGCTACTTTGCCGATTTAGATGAGACGCTGGCGCAATAGCGCAAAGGAACGATTCTTTTGGCTGAGCTAAACGATCTGCTTGATCAACATGATTACGATCTTCCCCAGGTTGGTGACATCCGCCCGGGCATTATTGTTTCCGTAACCACGCAGGGCGTGATTGTGGATCTGGGCCTGAAACGGGATGGACTGGTCCCAACGTCTGACCTGAACAAATTGGAGCCGGACGAACGTGAGGCTCTGAAGGTCGATGATGAGGTCTTCGTCTATGTATTGAACACGGACAAACCAGACAGCCTAGTCGTCTCTATTCACCTCGCCCGCCTCAACCAGGATTGGATTCGCGCAGAAGAACTTCTGGAAAGCGGCGATATGGTGGAGGCCGAAGTCATCGGCTACAACAAAGGCGGTGCGATTGTTCCATTTGGCAGACTCCGCGGCTTTGTACCGATTTCCCATCTCGTCGAAGTAGGCCCAGGCATGGGCGACCGCCGACGCCAACAGCAGCTGGCAAAACTGCGCGGCGAAACATTGCCGCTGCGGGTGATTGAGGTGAATCGCCGCCGCCGCCGTCTCGTCCTCTCACAGCGCGAGGCTCAGAAGGAATGGGACACACTGCGCCGTGCAGAACTCATTAAAACCCTGGAAGAAGGGACTGTACGATCAGGCACGGTCAGCGGGATGCGCGATTTTGGCGCGTTCGTCAATCTCGGGGGCGCGGACGGCTTGATTCATATTTCGGAACTGGCGTGGCATCGGGTCAATCACCCGCGCGAGGTTCTGAAAATTGGCGACGAGATCGACGTTTTTGTGATGCGCATTGATACAGAAACGCAGCGCATCAGTCTGAGTCTCAAGAAGATTCTCCCCAACCCGTGGGATACGGTAGCGGAGCGCTATAATGAGAACCAGTTGGTTGAAGGGAAAATTACGCGTATTGTAGATTACGGTGCTTTCGCCGAGATTGAACCCGGGGTCGAAGGACTGCTGCATGTATCGCAGCTGTCACGAGGCACGGTAGCGAATGTGAATGAAATGGTGCAGGAAGGCGAAACGCATCTGCTGCGTATCGTCAACATCGATCAGAAACGTCAGCGTATCGGACTGAGCCTTAAGGCCGTGACGGCTATGGAACAGATTGAGTGGATGGCTGAGCGTGAGATCGAAAAAGCGGCGCAGGAAGCGCAGGCTGAAGCTGAGGCGGCGGCAGCTGCTGAGGCAGCGGCAGAAGCCGCAGAAACTGAAACAACAAGTGAAATAGACGAGGCAGTTGACAGCGCCGCCACAGCTGAAATGGAAGCGGCTCTGGAAGCTGAAGCAGGCAACGCTTCGATTATTGAGGAA
The DNA here is from genome assembly GCA_963767495.1 of uncultured Chloroflexia bacterium. Taxonomy (GTDB): domain Bacteria; phylum Chloroflexota; class Anaerolineae; order Promineifilales; family Promineifilaceae; genus JAACFF01. The sequence continues at coordinate 2,098,065 of CAVYDY010000001.1, read as the reverse complement.
GAAGAATAAGAGAGTATATGGGTAAAAAAGAAGAGAAGATTGAAGTTGAAGGCACCGTAGTGGAGCTGCTGCCCAACACGCAGTTTATGGTTGAGTTGGACAACGAGCACCGCGTTTTGGCCTATCTGTCAGGACGTATGCGACGATATTATATTCGGATTTTGTTGGGCGATCGTGTGCGTGTCGAGATGACGCCGTATGACCTGGAACGCGGACGCATTACGTACCGGTATCGCCGCAATTCGCGCGGTTAACCTGTTCCATACGAGATCACAACAAGTAGTGATTGAGCGCCACGGCCAGCGGTCGTGGCGTTTTTGATCACACGGATGGTTTGCTAGAGCGACTGCGCAGGATCGGGCTGCACGACAAAGCTGAGCCAATCGCCACGGGGGATCCGTTCACTGACAACACCCCCCGCCCGGCTAATCGCTTCTTCAACAGCAGCTTGTTGAACGTCGATAATGCCGCTCAGTATTAGATGACCAGCCGGCTTCACATAGGTCAACAGACCGCCTGAATCGAGGAGCTTGATGATTACCGGCGCCAGGATATTGACGACGACGACATCCCACTGCCCCTCGGAGACGCTGCTTAAATCCCCCTGCCATACGGACAACAAGTGATTGACCTCATTGATGCGAGCGTTCTCTTTGGTGGCCTTTACGGCCTGCGCATCTGTGTCAACAGCCGTGACCGCGCCTGCCCCTAATTTCGCCCCTGCTATCGCCAGTATTCCGGTGCCGGTGCCCACATCAAGCAGCGCGTCCCCTGCGGCGACGGTACGTTCCATGGCGCTCAAGCATGATTGGGTCGTCGGATGCAGGCCGGTTCCGAAGGCCATGCCGGGGTCCATGACCAGGACAATATCTGCGGCACCCGCCCTATCAGCATCCACGGCCGGATCATCCTCGCACCAGGACGGCCGTATCCAGATGTGTTCACCCACGCGAAAAGGATGGTAATTCTCTTTCCATGCATTGGCCCAATCTTTTTCTTCCAAAACCTGGAACTGGGGAGCGGGCACAGGGTAGAGGCGATTCATATGATATATAATCTCCTCAATCTTTCGACGCAGCTGCGGCGTGTCTTCATCCTCAACAACGAAAATCTTCAGCGTAACGGCCGATTCAAGCGCCATCGGATCCACACTCTGCATGTCTCCCTGCTGCTCCAAAACGACGCTTTGCTGGTATGCAAAAGGCCGCAGTACTTCAGCTACGGCCTCAGCTGCCTCACCATCTGTTACTACGCTAATTTCTGTGAACGAGGTCATAAGCAGCACCGGGAAAACAGCCGAACAGCCTAGAAGAACAAGGCAGTGAAGAAATCACCAAAGGCTTCCTTCAGTTGGCCCAGGATCCCGCGCTCTCGCTTGGGCACAATCTCTTTGCCCAACGACCGTGCAAGATCCTCAAAAAGCGCCGTCTGCTCCGCTGTCAGGTTCCTGGGCGTCGCTACCTGAACAACTACATGCTGGTCGCCACGGCCCATCGGAGAGCCACGACCACTGCGATCAAGGCGCGGCACGCCTTTGCCGCGCAAGCGGAAGATCTTGCCGGCCTGCGTCCCCGCGGGAATGGCCAGTTTCTCTTCACCATCAATCGTCGGCACAACGACCTCGTCGCCTAGAGCAGCCTGGGCGACATTGATCTGCAAGTCCACCCAGATATCATCAGCGCGACGTTGGAAGAATTCATGATTCTTCACATGCAAGGTCACAAACAAGTTGCCAGGCGGGCCGCCAAATACTCCGGGAGCGCCCTCTCCCGTAAGTCGAATCTGTGTTTCACTATCCACGCCAGGCGGTATCTTCACGGTCTTCGTCACGGTGCGCTGCACCAGCTTCTGTCCGTGACACTCTATACAGGGTTCAGAGATGATCTCGCCGGAACCATTACATTGGGAGCATGTCGTCACATTGACGAAGGATCCCAGAATCGACTGCTGCACACGTCTGACTTCACCGCTGCCATTGCAGGTCGGGCAGGTAATAGGCGAGGTTCCCGGCTCTGCACCGCTGCCGGTACAGCGATCACATGCTTCAGGGCGGCGCACCTCGATATCTTTTTCAGTCCCGAACATCGCCTCTTCAAAGGTGATCGTCAGGTCATATCTCAGGTCGCTTCCCCGCCGTGGCCCGCGGCGCTGGCGCCTGCGCCCACCAAATGCGCCGCCGAAGAATTCCTCAAAAATGTCAGCGACGCTGCCAAAATCGCCTTCAAATCCGGAGAATCCGGCCCCGGCACCGCCGTTGCTAAAACCGGCATGACCGAAGCGATCGTAAGTCGCCCGCTTCTGGTCGTCGGAGAGGACCTCATAGGCTTCGCTGATCTCTTTGAATCGTTCGTCGGCATTGGGATCTTCACTGACATCGGGATGATATTGTCGCGCCAACTTGCGATAGGCACTCTTCAGCTCGTCAGGCGTCGCCGCTCGCGACACACCCAGGACCGTATAATAATCTTGCTTGCTTGCCATATATTAACCAAAAACTGCACGCAATTTGCCGGCATCTTTTGCGGCCAATTGCGTGCTCAATGTATTTCTTTCAGGGAACGTTATGCGTCGCTAAATTCGCCTTCAATCACATCTTCATCAGGCGCATCACCTCCCGCACCTTCTGCCTCAGGAGCGTCCGCGCCGGCATCACCGGGCTGCGGGCCGGCTTGCTGCTGCTGGTAAAGTGAGGCGCCGGCTTCCTGCATAACAGCCTGCAGCTGTTCAGCGGATGCCTTGATCGCCGCCGGATCGCCTACTTCAAGGGCCGCTTTTGTGGCATCAATCTGGCTTTGCACGGAGGCGGTTGTCGCTTCCGGCAGTTTGTCTCCATTCTCTGCAGGAATTTCTCGGCGCTGTAGACGGCCGAGTCAGCCATATTGCGCGCTTCAACAGATTCTTTGCGCTGGACTATCGTCGGCAGCATGCTGCTCCGCTTCCTCTACCATATGGTCGATTTCGCTGTCGCTCAAACCACTGGAGGGAATAATCTGCATCGCCTGCTCGCGGCCAGTCGCTTTGTCCTTGGCATTCACATTCAGAATACCATCGGCATTAATGTCGAAGGTCACTTCAATTTGCGGAACGCCGCGCGGTGCCGGCGGGACACCATCCAGGATGAATCTGCCCAGGCTCTTGTTATCAGCCGCCATCGGCCGTTCACCCTGCACCACATGAATTTCAACCTGTGTCTGGCTGTCAGCAGCGGTAGAGAACACCTGGCTCTTCTTGGTCGGGATCGTCGTGTTGCGCTCAATCAGCGGTGTGGCGACGCCACCCAAGCGTCTCGATGCCCAAGGTCAGCGGCGTCACGTCCAGCAGCAAAACATCTTTCACATCGCCGCCCAAAACGCCGGCCTGAATTGCCGCACCCAAGCCGACTACCTCATCAGGGTTGACGCCCTTGTGCGGTTCTTTGCCGAAGAACTTTTTTACCGCTTCTTGAATGGCCGGCATACGTGTCATACCACCAACCAAAATAACCTCAGTAGATTTCAGAAGTACTGATACCGGCATCCTTCATTGCCTTGCGAACCGGATCAATCGAGCGCTGCACCAGATCTTCCGTCAGTTGTTCCAACTTGGCGCGGGTAAGCATCAGATTCAGATGCTTGGGCCCGGTCGCATCGGCGGTGATGTACGGCAGATTCAATTCCGTCTGCATCGTCGTTGATAGTTCGATCTTCGCCTTTTCAGCTGCTTCGCGGAGACGCTGCAAAGCCTGGCGGTCATTACGCAGGTCAATGCCTTCCTGCATCTTGAATTGTTCAGCCGCCCAATCAATGATCTTCTGATCGAAATCATCGCCGCCGAGGAATGTATCCCCATTTGTGGATTTGACTTCGAATACGCCATCGCCAACTTCCAGAATAGAGATGTCGAAAGTACCGCCGCCAAGATCGTAAACGGCGATAATTCCGTCTTTGTCATTGCCCAAGCCATAGGCCAAAGAAGAGGCGGTCGGCTCATTGACGATGCGCATCACTTCGAGACCGGCGATTTTGCCGGCATCTTTCGTCGCCTGGCGCTGGCTGTCATTGAAGTAAGCCGGCACGGTGATCACAGCCTGGGTAACGGGTTGGCCCAGATATGCTTCAGCATCGGTCTTGATTTTTTGCAAGATCATCGCCGAAATTTCCGGCGGAGAGTATTCGCGTTCATTCATGACGACGCGAATATCGCCATTGGCCGCCTTTTGGACCTCATAGGACACGTAACCACGCGCGCGCGCCACTTCCGGATCGTCGTATTTACGGCCCATGAACCGTTTTACAGAGTGCGATTGTGTTCTCAGGATTGATAACTGCCTGTCGTTTGGCAACCTGCCCGACCAGACGCTCGCCGGTCTTGGGGTTTACGGCCACGATGGAGGGATATAGGCGGCTTCCCTCTGCGCTGGGAATGACGACCGGCTCGCCGCCTTCCATTACGGCAACCGCAGAATTTGTTGTTCCAAGGTCAATACCAATTATTTTACCCATTTTATTTCCTTACTTATGCTTCTCTTTCGTTTTGCTGGTCAGCTGCGTGACGGCTTATTCGGCCACAAATACAAGCGCCGGCCGGACCACCTTGTCGCCAACCTGATACCCTTTGGCCATTACTCGGGACACCATACCGCTTTCGCACTCCTCGCATGGTTCTTGGCCGAGCGCGTCATGGAAATGGGGATCAAACATTGTTCCCGCCGCCTCGATCTCTTTGACATTGAGGCTTTCCAACACGCTGAGCAGCTTGCGGTATACCAGTTCAATTCCCTGGTACCACGCATCGTCGCTGACGGTTTCCGGCACCGTCTCAATAGCTCGTTCGTAGTCGTCCAATACTGGAAGCAGCTTGCTAACCAGATCGACATTGGCATTGACGTACGACTGGGCGCGCTGTTTTTCAAAGCGCTTACGCGCGTTGGCCAGTTCTGCCTGGGCGCGGAGGCTGTTGTCAAAATTCTTCGCCGCTTCGTCGCGCGCTTCTTGGAGCTGCTCTTCCAGGGTGAGTTCTTCTACCTCTGCTTCAACGGCCGTTTCTTCTGCTTCAATCACTTCGGCCTCTGCTTCCGCTTCCAATAATTCCTCACCTTCAATTATCTCTTCGACAACGGTTTCGCTTTCGTTGTTTTTTTCGTCACTCACTACTTTCTCCCTCTATTTCTCGGGGCTCCTGCTGATAGGAATCAGCGTAATATTCATAGACAAGTCCGCTCATCAGATCGGCGACATAACGAACAGCGGCCACATTACGGCCGTAGGCCATGCGCGTCGGACCAATCACGGCAACCGTACCACTCACATCATCGGCCACACCATAGCGCGCCAGGATGAGCGTACAGTCCTTCAATTCTTCCCAGCGGCCTTCGCCACCAATCATCACCTGCACACCGGCGGCATCCGGCAGCATCGACTGGGAAATAACGCTGGCCAACAGGGTCCGTTCTTCGAGAACCCGAACGGCCGCCCTCGTTCCTTCATCTTCGATCAGATTCACGATCCCATCGCGGTAGAAGTCACTAATATAGCGATCGTCAGCCTGCTGCAGGAGATCAAGCACGAGCTTGGTCACCTCATTTTCCAGGGTGTCAAGCTGGCTGCTCGCCCGGCTGATCTCTTCATAAGTCGCCAATTCGAACTGCTTATTCAGCTTGTCTGCGGCCGAACTCAGTCGATGCTGTGCAAGCGGCTCAGCCAGAGTCAACAACTGCTGTCTCACCTCACCGGTGCTCAACACGAGCACAAGCAGCACCAGACGGCCCTGCGTTGATATGAGCTGCAAATGCTTATAACGATTTGCCCGCGCATGCGGCGCGGTCACCACACTGGCACCATGAGACGTACGTGCCAAGATTGCCGCTGCAAGCTGCATCCACTGCGACAGTTCCAGACGAGATTGGTGGAACTGGTGCCGGATCATTTGCTGCTCGCGCAAAGGCAGGCGAAAATCGCCAAGCAGTTTCTGCACAAAATAGCGGTACCCCTGTTCCGTTGGGATACGCCCAGCCGATGTATGCAGCTGCGCCAGGTAACCCAATTCGCCAAGAACCGCCAGTTCGTTGCGAACTGTGGCCGAGCTAACATTCAAATCGTGGCTTTCGACTAAAGCCTTGGAGCCGACCGGCTGTCCGGATTCAATAAAATCGCGCACAACCAGGCGTAGAACGATTTCTTGCCGTTCAGTCAGTTGTTCTAACATCTCATTTCACAAAAGCCGGAGACCAAAGCAACCCTTCAGTCTCCAGGAATTGGCATCTACAAATGTGGTGTGCCAGAGATATTGGCACTCTATTCAAGAGAGTGCTAACTTCCGGCCTAAATTATCATAACATGGGCAAATAGGTGCGTCAATAAGAAGAGTGTTAGATCGTGGCGGCTCTAAGTATCGCGAATGACGGGGAGGCAAATAATGACGCTGTGATTGGATTGCAGGCGCAGCCTAGTGGTTTAACAAACATTTATTGTCGGATAGAGTCGGTGCAATTTGATGCGAGCATCCGCAGTTGTAAACTGCGAACTAACAGAAGAGCCTTGTACATTGCGCCGATTTTCCCAGGCCGCTACCTTTTCAATTAAAGTGACTTGGTCCGGTATCCGTGCTTTGAGACATTGTCGATGAAGAACGCTTAACTCAATTTCAGCCATGTTTAGCCAACTGCCATGCTTAGGTGTGTAGTGGATTTCTAGCTTTTCAATGATCCGTCGCGCTTCAGCAGGTGGAAAAGCTTCATAAAGTGAAGCCAACTTATGCGTATTCAAATTGTCCATCACCAAAACAACTTTCTCGGCCTCGGGGAAATGAATATCAACCAGATCACGCATACAGTGAGCAAAGTCAACCATGGTGCGTTGGTCGGTCACTTTCAGGTGCCGCCACGCTTCCAAAGGGGCGAAAAAGATGAACAAGTTACTGGTTCCATTGCGCTCATACTCATAATCATACTTTGCCACATCGCCTGCTCGTGCCGGCAACGACCGGCGTGTCTCTTTCGTCTGCTGTTTGCTGCCCTCGTCAAAACAAACAAGCGGTCGGTTCGGGTCGTGTGGTCGATGGTAAACTTCCAGTACATCTTCCATGGCACAAACAAAGCTGGCACTGGCTTCTTCAGGAATGCACCATTGCTCTTTCAGCCAAGGCTTAAGTTCATTTTTTTGAGCGTCGTTCGTACCGTCTCGCGTGAGACGGTTTCCACGACTTCCAATTCAATGAGCTTGTCAGTCAACATTTGCAGGGTCCAGCTTTCACGGCCATCTGGTGGTTCTGTACAGGCTAATTGGACCAATCGCGCTTCGGCGTCACCATCAAAAACTTTAGACCGTTTCTTTTTGGGACGGGTATGGTTGAGGGCGGCTTCAAGCCCTTCCTGGACGCACTTTTCCCGCGTTCGTTCCACCGTTCGAATATGGGCACTGAGTGCGTTGGCGATATCAGCATCTTTCCAGGCACCCTCTGACCGGTTTTCATCAGCCAGGAGCAGCATATTGGCCCGTCGTAGGCGACGGGCGTTCCCTTTGCCTTTGCTAACCAAGGCCGTTAACTCAGCCCGTTCTTCATTTGTTAAGGTAACTTTGTATATTTTTGCCGGCATCTCTTCCTTCTTTGTTTTTGATGGAAGGATGCCACTTTTTATTTCACCCGGCAAATTCTGTTTGTTGGACTACTAGGTCATCTCGACAGACTCATCCTGGGACACGGCCGTTTCGGGCCCCTGCCCATTATTCGGCGGCGGAGGAACGATGATTCCCGCTTCCACGGGCGCCTCTAGAGCGGTGTCTTTGCGGTCAGGCAGAAAGATCTGCCAGACAGTACGCATCAGAATCTTGACGTCGAGCAAGATCGACCAGTTTTCTGAATACCAGAGGTCATACTTTGTGCGTTCAGAAATTGAGGTATCGCCGCGCAGTCCGTTGACCTGCGCCCATCCGGTCATCCCTGCCTTTTCATTGTGACGGTCCATGTATCGGGGAACAACCTTGCGGAAATGGGCGACATAGTAGGCCTGCTCAGGCCGGGGACCAACGAGGCTCATTTCCCCCAAGAACACATTGATCAGGTTTGGAATCTCGTCGAGCTCAAAGCGGCGCAGCCACGTCCCCAGTTTTGTCTGGCGCGGATCATTGTCGGTAGTCCAACCAGGACCATCTTTTTCCGCGTCGCTGCGCATGGAGCGGAACTTGATAAGCAAGAATTCTTTACCGTCAAGACTCATGCGCGGCTGAACGAAAAAGACCGAACCCGGTGACTCGAGCTTGATCGCGATGGCCGTCAGCATCATGAGTGGAGAGACAAGGATGAGGGCCACCGTCGACCCAATCAGATCAATCAGGCGCTTGAAGATCAAAAGGTAGCCGCGTAGAGCGAAATCACGGACAGACAGCAGAGGCAGGCCGCCCAGATCATCGATCGTAGCCTGCGTGGTGACAAACTGGAAGATATCCGGGAATACTTTGACTGAAACACGGCCGCGCTGGCAGTAGGAAATCACACGCATCGATTCACGATGCCCTTTTTCGGGAATCGCGACGATCACTTCGCTCACCGCGTACTCCTCAATGAGTTCCGGCAAATCCTCCGTCTTGCCCAGGATGGGGACGCCCAAGAACTCAGTATCGTCTCCCTCCCCATTGACAACGCCGACAAGGTCATAGCCAAGCTTTGGAGACCAAAGGACGCGCTGGATGATAATGCGAGCAGTATCCCCGGTGCCAACAACAATCAGGCGATCCTTGTCCAGAAAACGACTGCCGAGGCGCTGGCGCAAGAACTGGTGTATGACGCGGCCAATCATGACAAACACAATCGCCAGAATCCATGCATAGAGCATCATCAGGCGCGGATAATCGTCGATCGCGGGCTGGTCTTTGAAGAACAAGGTGGAAAGAGCGATCGCGATCAAGGTGCCGAGCGTGACAGAGGCGACCACATAATAGAATTGGTCAATACGAGATACGGAGCGGGCAATATAGTATTGGTTAAAGGCGAAGAGACATAGGACCGTGGCAACAACCAATAAGGTGAGCAGCCCCAGATAGCTGCTCAGCGGATAGACGGTAGCCAACGCCGCCGGCCAGGCAACGTTCGTGCGCAGCCAATAGGCCGCAAGAAATGCCAACACGATCATCAGTGCATCAAGGATGACCAGTGAGAACGTGTAAACTGTACGAACTTGCTGCGTTTTCATTTTAGTGGTCGAGGCGCGATAAATTATGCGACGCGCCTGCTTATGTGGCTTTTCTCCACTCTCCAGCTTCAACAGAGCCATTCTAACAAATTGAGAACCTCTGTCCATGATGCCTACCCTTCGACCTCACAGCGCTCAGGCACCTCTTAGCATACGCCAACGTCATTCTAATCCAAGCGATGTAGAATCTGGTGGGCTTGTGAACCCACCCGCAAGCGCGGGGTTGATTTGTCCTACGGGCAATCTGGCCCCTACAAAACATCTGGAGAATTATTTATGAAATCTCGTCTACTATTTTTGTTCGTCCTCGTAGCCGTCCTCTTTCTGGGGTTTAATGCCGGTTATGTGCTTGGGCAGTCACCCGTAGCGCCCTACCGTGTATTCCCAGCATCTTTCCCCACCGGCGATAGCGGGGAAGCATTTGCGCCTTTCTGGGAAACAGTCGACATGGTGCAGAGCCGTTACTACAGGCAGCCGGTCGATCAAGCGCTTCTCATTGAAGGGGCGATCAACGGGATGCTGGAGACGCTCGACGATCCCCACACCGTTTACCTTGCGCCGGAAGCCGAATCCGCTCAGCGGGAAAGCTTCGAAGGTGAAACTGAGATGCAGGGCATTGGCGTCGAAGTGAGCGAACAGGACGGCAAGATTGTTGTCATGTCGCCTATTGATGGCTCGCCTGCCGCGGCAGCCGGCCTGCAGCCCGGCGACATACTGCGCGAGGCGGATGGGGTTGACTTAACCGGGATGTCAGTCATAGAGGCAGCGCAGCTGGTGCGCGGCCCAAAAGGCACGGAGGTAACGCTGCTCATCGAACGGGATGGTGAGACCTTTGAAGTGGTCGTCGAGCGCGATGTGATCAAACTAAAAAGCGTGCGCGGCGAAATGCTTGAGGAGAATCTGGCCTATGTGCGCCTGAGCCAGTTTGGCCTGCAGACGGATGAACAGTTGGACGAGGTATTGACGGAGCTGATGGCCGAGGAGCCGGCCGGCCTGATCCTGGATTTGCGACGCAACCCCGGCGGCGGCCTGGATAGCGTCGTGGAGATCGCCGATGAGTTCTTGGATGAGGGCCTGGTTCTCGTACAGGAATTCGGCGGCGGCTTTGAACGCGAGTTTGACTCTAAGAGGGGTGGCCTCGCGGAAGAAATCCCCATGGTCGTGCTGATTGATGAGGGCAGCGCCAGCGCTTCAGAAGTACTTGCCGGGGCGATCCGTGATCGCGACCGGGGGATTTTGATCGGTGAGACCTCCTACGGCAAGGGGACCGTTCAAACGTGGCAGCCGCTGAGCAACGGCGGCGGGCTGCGTATGACGATCGCCCGCTGGCTGACCCCTGACGATAGTTGGGTACACGAAGAAGGAATACGGCCCGATTTTCGGGTGACACTGCCTGAATTCGATCCCGACCTGGAATTCGATGACACGCAGCTGCAGGCGGCAATTGATTATCTGCTGGGTAAGCCAGTGATGGAAAGCGAGCCGGTTTTGGAAGGGGAGCCAGAAGCGGAAGAGTCGTGACAGGCGGGAGATCGCTAAAGAGCAATACGGCTCTGTGACGGCGATCCCTTGGCCTCCTGAACATGATTGAGGATCGACCGTGCGCCGCTGACGGATGTTTCATGGTCGGTCCCCAACATGGCGGCCAATTCATTGATCCGCCCCCCCCTATTCAACTGCTCGATCTTGGTGGTTGTACGACCACCGGCAACCAGCTTGCTGACCTGTAGGTGTGCGTCCCCATAGCCAGCCAACTGCGGCAGGTGCGTGACGATAATCACTTGGTGGCCGCCGACGGCGGCCAAGCGCCACAGTTTACGGCCGACGATATCGCCGACCCGGCCGCCAATCCCCTGGTCAATTTCATCGAAGATCAAGGTCGGTGTGGCATCTACAGCAGCCAGCGCCGATTTTAAGGCCAGCATCAGCCGCGCCGTTTCACCACCACTGGCGACGCGGGCCATCGGCTTCAGCGGTTCGCCCGGATTAGCGGAAATGATGAATTCGGCGCGATCAAGTCCCGAACGATCAAAAGCGACCCGGCCGGCAGCTGTGAAGGCGCCTTCCTCAGCAGGTTCGCGATCAAAGCTGACCGCAAACCGCGCGCCCTCCATGTGGAGTTCTTGCAGCTGCTGCTCGACCGAAGCAGAGAGTTGGCGAGCGGCTTCCTGCCGCGCCAGGGAAAGCGCTTCTCCTGATTCGCCGATACCGTGGAGCAGCGCCTCGCGATCCTTCTCCAGAACAGCGATGCGCTCTTCACTGTGCGATATTCTCGCCAGCTCCTCAACCGCCTTGTCCCGTACAGCCAGGATCTCCTCAATCGTCTCGCCGTATTTGCGTTTCAGAGTATTGATCAGCTCCAGGCGCTCTTCCACCTCGTTCAAACGAGATGGGTTATGTTCCAGGCGATCCTGATATTGTTGGACCTGGGCCGCGATTTCGCTTACTTGAAAAGAGAGCCCCTGCAGCTCCTGCAATAGTTCCCGCTGGGCAGCATCGACCTCGGCCAGCTTCGTGAGCGACCGTTCAGCAGTTCCGATCAGGTCGATGGCCGCCGGTGTATCGTCGCCAATACCGATCAATCCGGCCGAAATTTCCGAGGTAAGGCGCTGCAGCTGCTCGGCATTGGCAAGGCGGGTGCGCTCTTCACGCAGTGCCTCATCTTCACCCGGCTGCAAGGCGGCAGCGCTGATCTCCTCGACCTGAAAGGTCAGCATATCAATCCGCTGGGCGATGATTCGCTCATCTCTGCGCAAAGATTGCAGCTCACTTTCCACTACGCGCAGGCGATCAACCTCAGCGGCGAAACGCAGTCGTTGATCGTCGAGGCCTGCATAAGAATCGAGGAGCGGTAGATGAGCTTTCGGCTTGAGCAGGGAGAGATGTTCGCCCTGTCCGTGAATGTCAACCAGGGGCTCAGCGATCTGGCGCAGCAGAGCCAGCGATACGGTACGGCCGTTTACCCGGGCAATACTGCGCCCATTTTCGCGCAGTTCACGGGCCAGAACAAGAATGCCCGGGGCATCGTCTTCCAACCCTTCCGCGGCCAACAGAGGGCCAATCTCTGTCTGCAGCTCCGGCGTCAGGGAGAATTCAGCCTCGAGATATGCCTGGCTGCAGCCGGCACGCACCATACTGCTGTCCGACCTACCGCCGAGCACCAACATCACCGCATCAAGGATGATCGATTTACCCGCGCCGGTTTCACCCGTGAGGACTATGAAGCCGGATTCGATATTGAGGCTTAGATCATCAATAATGGCGAAGTCACGTATGGATAGTTGCGAAAGCATGAACCAGCATTCCTGTTACTGAGAGCCAGGCATTGGGCTTACTGTCTCGTTAACGTCCCCAGTAGTAAGCTGAGGGAACGGCCGTCACCAGATAGACGCCGGGCCCGATCATAGAAAATAGAGAACCCGGGCTGACCAAGAGCAGCGGTAGGGCAAAGACAAGCACACCAAGGATGATGCAGGCAGCAATCAAGTGCGGAATATAGCGACCACGACGCTGGCCAATCACACGCTTCGTGATGCGACCGATGAATCCGCCTACGGCGCCGCCGACAAAGAACATAATAATGATGAAGAAGAAGCCCCGGCTAAACTGCATGACCAGGAAACCAGTGATCAGACTTAGCGGAAGGGCGACCAGAGCCGCCAGGAGGTAGTCAGTCGGCTTGGCATTGAAAAATGCATCTTCTGCCTCACGGTAGCAGTCAGGGCATAGATATCCGACCGGCGTTTTCACCGTGCATTCGCTGCAAATAGGGTTATTGCATTTGTAGCAGCGTAGGGAAGTGCTTCGTTCGGGATGACGATAGCAAAACAGCTCCGTACCGGCATCCACAACTTCATAGCGATGCTCGTGCAGCGTTTCTGCCGAAGCCGGCGTCACAGCGATGTCAGGGACAAGTTCAACCGGCTCTGCAGCAGTGACCAGTTCCTCTTCCATCTGCATGTCGACAGATTCACCGTTTAGAGCAGCCAGTGCGACCGCGTTGTCCGGATCCAGCGCCAGCACGCGTTCGTATGCCTCGTTGCGCTCCGTTTCATTCTGGGCCGCCGAAGCCAATCCCAGCCAGGCGTCCGTACTCTGCGGAGCCTCCTCAACAATCTGGAGATAGAGTTCCTGGGCGGCAGCATATTTGCCGGATTCTACATTTCGCTCAGCCTGCCTTAGCAGGGAGCGTATTCGGGGTGTGTCTTTGGTCTTCATGCTACATATTCTAGACGGTCAAACGGCGCTTGACCCATATTCTTACTTCTATATCAAGCGTAACCAACGGTGAGCAGAGCAGTAGGGCTTAGCCTAGCGCTGCGGCCAGCTGAATCCGAGGCGGAGCATCAGCCGGCGATAGAAATAGCCTGCGGACTCCACGCGCGCAAAATAACAGGGCTTGGGGTGTTTCGTGATTGTCACAAGATCCCCATTCTCCACAGGACTGCCCAATTGGCCGTCCGCCGTAAGATTCGCTTCATGGTCCATTTCCACGCGAATACTGATTTCAGCTTCTTCGTGAAGCACTAATGCGCGGTTCAGGCTGAGATGAGCAGCGACCGGGACAACCACGAAATTTTGCAGCTGCGGCGGCAGCAGCGGGCCGCCCGCCGCCATCGCGTAGGCAGTCGAACCGGTCGGCGTGGAAACGATCAAGGCATCGGCAACATAGGTAGTCACGAGATCGCCATCCACGCGCAGGTGAAGGCGAATCACGCGCGCCTGGCTGCCACGGCCGACAACGACTTCGTTCAACGCTGTGAATGGGGCCACTAGCTGGCCATCACGCATCAGATTGGCCTGCATGCGCAGACGCCGCTCAACCCAGTAATCACCCGCCAACACGCGCGCGAGCTTTTCCGGCCACTCGTCGGGCTGCGCCTCGCTCAGGAAACCGACGCGGCCCAGATTGATGCCGAAGATGGGCACATCGTAGGGGGAAAGCATGCGCGCCGCACGCAGCGTCGTGCCATCTCCGCCAAGAACGATAAGCAGATCCATGTCGGCGGCATGCTCATCCAGCAGGCCATCTTCCCGACCCGCACCAAGCCATGTATTGACCCCGCGATCTTCCAGCCAGCCGCTGATCTCATGCGCGATCTCTTCTGAACCGGGGATGCGCGTCTGGTACAAGATTCCGATGTTGTCCATCACTTCAACCTATTGGTTATTCAGCCAATCAACAAGAGAATCAGCGGGCATCGTCACCTGCTCACCGCCGGCCAACGGCCGTACGGTGACCGTATCTTCTTCAACTTCCGAGTCACCGATAATAATCACATAGGCGGCGCCTTTGCGGTTCGCTTCACGCATCTGGCTTTTCATACTGCGCCGCTCGCGCGCAAATGCAAGACGGGCGCCGATGTTGGCATCGCGCAGCCGATACGAAAGCCGCACGGCCGTGCCTTTGGTTTCGCCGCCAAAGTGCGCGATAAGAACCGCGGGTTGTTCCTGCGCAGGCGGCTCGATGTCCATTTGCTGCAGGCCCAGCACGATGCGTTCTATCCCGCTGCCGAAGCCTACGCCGGGCGTCGACGGCCCGCCGATCGCTTCTGATAGACCATCATAGCGACCGCCGCCACAGAGGGCTGCCTGCGCGCCAATCCCTTCCGCCCACACCTCGAAAACAGTCTTGGTATAATAATCAATGCCACGCACGAGGCGGAAATTGATCGTGTAGGATTGGCCAATCCCGTCCAGCATGCCGCGAAGATCGGCAAAATGAGACGCACAATCCTCGCAGAGGTAATCAATGATATGCGGCGCGCCGGCCAGGAGATCATCCATACCCGGCTCTTTGCTGTCCAGCACGCGCAGGGGGTTCTTCTGCAAGCGCTCCCGGTCAACCCTGGCAAGCTGATCTAGACGCGTCGACAGATAGGATTTTAGCGCTTCCATATAGGCGGGCTTGCAAACGGGGCATCCGGTGCTGTTCAGTTGAAACGTCAGACCGGGGTATCCCAGCGTGCGATAGAGGTTCATGGCCAGCATCATCACTTCCAAATCGGCGGCCGGATCCATCTCGCCGAGAATCTCCGCATTGAACTGGCTGTGCTGACGATAGCGGCCCGCCTGCGGCCGTTCGCGCCGGAAAATCGGGCCGATCAAAAAGAGTTTTACCGGGGCCGGCCAGCTGGCCATCCCATTTTGTAGATAGGCGCGCATCACGCCGGCGGTAAATTCCGGCCGCAGCGTTATACTGCTGCCGTCCGGCTCTTCAATGGTGTACATCTCTTTCTGGACGAAGACGTCGGAGGCGGTGCCCATACCGCGCGTAAAGAGATCCGTATATTCAATAATGGGGATATCCAGGCGCTGGAAGCCATAACGAGAGCCGAGGTCAACGGCTGTGGCGGTAATCCAGTCCCAGTAGAGTCGATCTTCCGGCAGCACATCCTGCATGCCGGTAACACGTTGTAAGGTACTCACACTTGCCTCCCTGCGGGTGGTTTCGACCGTCTATTATAGCGCTTGTTCGTAGGGAGGGTAGCGGCGCCTCAATTGAGGCGCTGCTCACAGCGAGCGTTGTAACCACATGATGCACAGCGACGCGGATCGGCATGGTCGCGGCCTACATCAACCGCATACTGATCGCCGCTCATCTCATGCAGCGTATCTAGCAGATCTTGTTCCAGGGTCGCCGTATAGTCAACGGAGAAAGCGCGATCTTTGTACTGCAAGATGCCATGGGATGGACGCTCACCGTAGGCAGCTTCAACCAGGCGACAATAGGCCATTAGCTGCATCACATGACCGGGCCAGGGAATGCGCGGCGCACGACCTGACTTGATCTCGACCGGTACAATACGGCCGTCGGCCTGTTCGACGAGGTAATCAGGCCTGCCGGCCAGGCGCAGCCCCGTATCATAGAGCACTTCGTTGTTCTGAAACCAGGTTCCATCATCAGCATAGATGACGCTGCCGTCAGGCAGCCCTGACTGCCGCTGCCAGCGCCGCGACAACAGCAGCATGCCCGCCGCCAGAGCGATTAGGAGAAGACTGAGCAGCAAACCACCCCAGGCCATCGCGCTCGTCAGCCCCCAACAACAAGTTGAAACACAAGAACGGTGACGGCCACAAATATCATGACGTAAGCGAATCCGCGCAGCCACGGAAGGCGGCGAACCCGGTTTCCATGCTGCGCATGGTAGCGGCTGCCGGTCTCCATGCGACGGATATTGGCGCTGTCCAGACCGCGCACATGCTTGTACCACCAGGCGCGGCGGCAGTAAAGATATTCAGCAAATTCGCTGGCATTCGTCCATTTTTGGCTCATATGTTCTAGTTTACATAGAGTTGGTACGAATTGTCAAGGAAATTCAGAATGCCGAAACAGGCTCGTTTCGTTTTCTACGTCATACAGAATTGAGAAGGCTGCTGAGCGCTTGTTCTAGCTGATGACGGGGATTTCCTCTTTCTCCCAGGAGACCAGCAGCGGTGTGGCAATGAATATCGAGCTGTAAGTACCGCTGAACAAGCCGACCAGCAGCACGGCGATAAACGGCCGTATCGAAGCGCCGCCGAAGAGAAGGATGGCGACGAGGATAAACATAGCGCTCATTTGTGTGGCCACTGAACGGTCAATTGTCTCCAGGATGGAACGATTGACCAGTTTCTCGTACCGTTCCAGCGGTCGACGCGCGATGTTTTCGCGGATGCGATCAAAGACGACAATCGTATCTTGCAGCGAAAAACCGGTGACGGTGAGCACGGCCGTTAGAAAGAGAGCGTCTACCTCCCAGCCGAGCAACAGGCCAGTGATCGCCGCAAAGCCGAAGATAATGATGAGATCATGAACCATGGCGGCTACAGCGCACGCGCCATACCGGAATGAATTCGGCACCTGGCGGAAGACATACATGATGTAAAAAAGGATGACTACAGCGGCCACGGCGACGGCCAGGAATGCCGCTCGCGTCACTTCACGTCCGACAGACGGGCTAACACTTTGCACATCCGTTGTCCCGGGAATCAAGGGGACCAGTTCTTCACTTAGAGCATCAAGGATCGCCTGAGACTCGGCAGGGCTGGCGAAATCAGCGCGGATTTGCCACGCATTCTGCAGACCTTCCCCGCGTAGGGCGGTCACAACCGGATTGCTCACACCTTGTTCAACAAAGACCGCGCGGACTTCATCCTCGGACACAGGTTCGCTGAACTGAATTTCATAACGCGTACCGCTGCGAAAGTCAACGCCAAACTGAAAGACCGACCCGGTAGTCACAAAGGAGTAGAGCATGGCAGCAATGCCGATGCCAATCAGTATCGCAGAAAAAGTGTAGTATTTACGCCGGTGTTCTACCAGGGTAAATAGGAAGTTAAATTCGAACATCTTTCCTCTTAGACCCCCAGCAGCCATTTCTTGTCTTGCAGCCAACCGGCCGAGCGGCCCATGAAAACACGAACCAGGGTGCGGGTCACAATAACAGCGGTGAACATACTGATTACAACGCCGATGGCTAATGTATAAGCGAAACCCTGCACGGTACTGGCTCCGAAATTACGGCCGAAAATCCACAGGATGAAGCAGATGACCAGTGTCGCGATATTAGAATCGCGAATAGAAGTCCAGGCACGATCATAACCGGTATAGATGGACTCTTTCAGGGAAGCGCCGCGCCGCAGTTCTTCCTTGATCCGCTCAAATGCCAGGATATTGGCATCAACGGCCATACCCGTAGAGAGCAAGAAACCGGTAATTGCCGGCAGGGTCAATGTAACCGGAATAAACATGAAGACAGCGATGTTGAGAATGGCGAAGATGATTAAGGCGATATCGGCGAAGAAGCCGAACATCCGGTAATAGATGAGCATAAACAGCAGCACGACAGTCACACCAATCGCGCCGGCTCGCACGCTGGCTTCCACCGACTGCTCACCCAGGGTCGCGCCGATTTGCCGCGTGCTTTCGATGGTCAGCGGGACAGGCAAGCTGCCGAAACGAAGCTGCAAGGCCAATCGCTGCGCCTCTTCAAGGGTGAAGTCACCAGTGATGGTGCCCGCATCCTGGATGACAGCACTGATACGTGGGCTGGAAATAACTTCCTTATCCAGCACAATCGTCAAGAATCGTCCCTGATTCTCCCGCGTATGCGCTTCGAAAATGTCACCCGCCTCCGGCTGCAAAGCAAAGCTGACCAGGAATTCACCATACTCCGTGGCTTCAGAACTGGCCTGGCGCAAATCGGCTCCGGTGAGAACCGTTTCAAAAGTCGGGGCCGGATTCTCGACCTCACCGGTCATTGGCTCGCCAGGGGGGAACTCACAGCGTGAGGGACCGGTATTTTGACTGGTCCGTATACACATACCTTCGGGCAGCGGCGTATTGCCCGTATCCACAAACTCAAGGAGCGCGGTTTCCTGAATGAGGGAAATCGCTTCCTGCGGGTTCCCAACACCGGGCAGCTCGACAAGAATACGCCGGTCGCCTTCCGTCTGTACCAGCGGTTCAGCGACGCCCAGCGCATTAACGCGACGATCAATGATCTGCCGCGCTGAATCCATTTGTTCGGAGGTAACCTCCTGGTCATCCGGTACGTCCGCCCCCAACAGCACCTGCAATCCACCTTGCAGATCCAGCCCGCGCTGTATAGGATATTCTGGGTTAAAAATCACCCAGAGGGCGGCGGCCACAATCAGGATGATAATCCCCAGCCACACAAAATCACGTTGTGTCATAAATCAATCTCACCAATCAGCTTATCAGCAATATCCGCCAGCATGAAAAATGGCCCATCAGATCAAAGAGCGGAGGGCCGCTTGCCTTCCCAATTCCGGCGGCACAAGTAAAGGGAGACGCACCTCAGTGCGCCTGCAGCAAACAGGGAATTATACCAAGATAGAACAACGGGGCCATGTGATTCGGCCGTCTGCGCGATTCAGGTTCGAATCTTGCTGAAGATCAGCGTGTCGCGCAGGGCGCCGGTCAAATGATGGCGATCCTCATGCCGCGAGATCGCTTCCAGTTCGTAGCCGGCGCGGCGGGCGACGGCAGCGCTGCGTTCATTCAAGGCATCACAATGAATCTCGATCCGCCTTCCTTCGAGGACATCAAATGCGAAGTCCGTGATGCCATTGACCGCTTCAGTTATCAATCCCTGGCCGGCGAAGCTCGTCCGCACCCAGTAGCCGATCTCAAACTTGGGCACAACCCAGTCGATCTCGTGCAGGCCGCTGCTGCCGACGATGGTGTTGGTTCCTTTCAACAGCAGCACCATCCGAAGATTTTCGCGGGACAGGAACTCCAGCTGCCCCTTGCGAGACCAGATTTCGTACCATTCTTCGTCGTGAGTTTCGACGGCCCAGGGCATCCATTCTCGCAGCTCTTCTAGAGACTCCACGACTGCCTTGTAAACCTCTGGACCATCGCCGGGCAAGGAGCCGCGGATGGTCAGCCGTTCTGTTTCAAAACTGTAGGGAAAGTCAAGCAATATCGGGTCTTTCAAAGGGTCAATCCTCCGTTCTTTTTGACTTGACGCCGGGCAAGAGATCTGCGGGGCGGTGACAACGGACAGCGGTGCACGTCATTGAAAAACGACGCATCGCGGGTGTTGGCAGATACAGAGCGGCGCCCATCCACGTGTTGAATAGGCGCCTTCCGGTGATGTGCCTTTCCCGGCAGACCTAGACTACGATATTGACCAGTCGGCCCTTGACCACGATGACTTTGCGTGGTTCCTTCCCATCTAGCAGGCGCTGCACATTGTCAGAGGCCAGGGCAGCCACTTTGAGTTCCTCATCGGGCGTGCCGGCGGGGACATCAATACGATCACGTACTTTTCCGTTGACCTGCACGATCAAGGTGACCTGCTCTTCTCTGGCGATTTCTTCGTCCCAGGTTGGCCAAGCCTGCTGGTGAATACTGTAGGGGCTGCCGCGCTTGATCCATAGTTCTTCGGTCATGTGCGGGGCGATGGGCGCCAGCAGCAGCAGCATATTCTCGATGGCTTCCTGCCAGCTCGCTTCACTTACGTTCTTGTTGCGCTGCGCGGCCAACAACATATTGCGTAGTTCCATAATGGCGGCCACGGCCGTATTGAAGGAGAAGCTCTCCATGTCTTCGCTAACTTTGCGAATGACTTGATGCGTCTTGCGCCGTAAATCGCGGCTTGCCTTTTCATCTACAGCGCCCGGCTCGTAATCGGCCGTTGCCACCTGCCAGACATCATTGAGCAGTCGCTGCGGGCCCTTGATGCCGTCATAGTTCCAGGGACCACCCTGATCCCACTTTGAGAAGAACATCAAATAGGTACGGACCACATCCGCTCCATACTGGTCAACCAGATTGTCAGGCGCGATGACGTTGCCGCGCGACTTCGACATCTTCTCACCATCTTCGCCCAACACCATACCCTGGTTGTAGAGCGCATCCATCGGCTCGTCAAAATCGACCAAGCCCATGTCACGCATCGCCTTCGTGAAGAAACGCGTGTAAATGAGATGCATCGTTGCATGCTCGATGCCGCCCGTGTATTGATCCACCGGCAGCCAGTAATCCCCTTCTACGGGATCGAATGGGCCTTGATCATAGTCAGGGCTCAAATAGCGATATTGGTACCAGGAAGAGCACATGAAGGTATCCATCGTATCTGTCTCACGCAGCGACGGCTGCCCGCAGATCGGGCACTCCGTGTGCAGAAACTCTTCGTGAAACCTCAGTGGGCTCTCGCCAGTAGGCATGAACTCGACATCATCGGGCAGAATGACCGGCAGTTGATCATCAGGCACTGGGACGGCGCCATGTTCCGGGCAGTAGATGACCGGGATTGGCGCGCCCCAATAGCGCTGCCTGCTGATCAGCCAATCGCGCAGCTTGTAGTTGACGGCGGCTCTGCCTGTCCCGTTTTCCTCGAGCCACTCCGTCACTTTTTGTATGCCTTCCGCAACAGATGTGCCGTTGAAAGCATCCGAGTTGATCATCGTGCCCTCTGTTTTGGACACAAACGCCTCGGTCAACGGTTCAGACTCATCGCGGCCCGGCATGCGGATGACCTCGATAATCTCCAGGCCATACTTGGTGGCAAACGCGAAGTCACGATCGTCATGGGCGGGCACGGCCATAATCGCCCCTGACCCGTAGCTCATCATGACATAGTCAGCGATCCAGATGGGGATGCGCGCGTTATTGACCGGATTAATCGCATAAGCGCCGGTGAATACGCCTGTCTTTTCACGTTCGGCTGTTTCGCGATCGATGTCCGTCATTCGTGCCGCCTGATCGCGATAGGCCTGAACGTCATGCGCATGTTCCGGGGTCGTGATCTGATCGACCAGTGGGTGTTCCGGGGCCAGGACCATGAATGTCGCTCCCCACAACGTATCCGGACGCGTCGTGAATATCTCGATGGGATCACCCTGCTCCGTGTGGAACGTAACGTCGGCGCCGGTGGAGCGTCCGATCCAGTTAGTCTGCATCACCCGCACGCGTTCCGGCCAATCAATTTCACTGAAGTCGAGCAGCTCTTCGGCATAATCCGTTGTCTTAAAGAACCACTGCTCCAGATCTTTCTTGATAACAGGCGTGCCGCATCGTTCGCAGTGGCGGTCGTCACCCCACACCTGCTCGCGCGCCAGGGTCGTATTGCAGTGCGGGCAGAAGTCTACCGCCGACAATTTGCGGTAGGCCAGGCCCATCTCAATCAGTTTCTTGAAGAACCACTGCGTCCAATGATAATAGGAGGGGTCAGCAGAGACGGCCTCCCGCTCCCAGTCGATCATCGTGCCCATGCTGCGCAGCTGGCTGCGCATGCGCTCGATGTTGGCATAGGTCCACTTCTTGGGATGCACCCCATGCTTGATTGCCGCGTTCTCAGCCGGCAGCCCGAAGGCGTCAAACCCTAATGGAAAGAGCACATTGAAGCCCTTCATGCGCATATAACGAGCACGGGCGTCACTGGGCGCCATGGCATACCAATGTCCGATATGCAGTTCACCAGACGGATAAGGGAGCATCGTCATCGCATAATATTTGGGCTGCGTTTCATCCACGACCTGGCGATACAGATCATCCTCATCCCATTTCTGCTGCCATCTTCGTTCTATCTCTTGCGGCTCGTATGCTTCGCTCATAATTCTCCAGATTCTTTTTTCAAGAATTGTCCGCAGCCAGGAACTCTGTCACGCGCGGTGCGAAATCCGCGGCATTGTTCTGTGCTGCGCTGTGGCCACCTGTCGGGTAGCCAATAAAAGCAATATCAGGCACGGCGGACACATATTTATAGGCCATCGCGACAGGGATAACGGGATCATCTTCCGCCCAGGTGAGTAAGACAGGTTGCGTAAGACGCGGCAGTTGATCCAGATCGCGCAAAGCAGGTGCGGTGAGAACCAGCTTCTTGATGCGATCGGGATAGGCGACGCCGGCGTTCACGGCAACACCCCCACCCCAACTCTTGCCCAGCAAAACGGCCGATTCCTTCTGCAACCCATCCATGATATCGATGACCACAGATACGGCGCGCCAGCCGGCAAGCGGCAGGTTGTCCAGCGCAGGGCTGTCGCCCCAGCCGGGCATATCTACTGACACCACGCAGTAGCCGGCCTCGGCAAGCGGCAACATGAGTGGTTCCCAAGTCTGCCAACCATTCTGCTGGCTCCAGCCATGAATCCCTAAAACCAGCGGATTCGCCGGATCGCCAGCCAATTTGCCATAGACAGTCGTCAATTCCAATTTGATGAAAACGTCATCCATGATGTTTACACCTCAGCATTCCGGGCAAGCAAGACCCGGCAAACTGACAAAACAAGAAGAACCCCTTTCGTTCAGAGACGAAAGGGGTTCCGCGGTACCACTCTGATTGATGGCAGGCGCCGGATCAATTGTCCGGCCAAATTAAGGTGGACCCAAAGGGGCTCGAACCCTTGACCTCCACAATGCCATTGTGGCGCTCTCCCAGCTGAGCTATGGGCCCATTGTCCATCCTCTTAAACGCTTAACGTGCGCAACCCGGTGACGGCTAATCAATCTATCTCTTCACCACCACAGCTCACAGGCGAGTTCGATACTAATCGGTTGTTCTTTCAGCCTACGGAACAACTCTCTTCTGCTTGGCGTACCTACTACTCCTGATCGAAGCCCATTATCTATTCTTTTTTGTTCCCGGCCAAGTATCCCAGCCGAAGCATGGACCTGAGGAGACTCGAACTCCTGACCTCTACAGTGCGATTGTAGCGCTCTCCCAACTGAGCTACAGGCCCGGAAGCGAAAAGTATGGTAGCCCAGGCGTGGTTGCTTGTCAAGATTTTCCTTGCTGTTGTTTAACTAACCTGCTCGAGGTAGACTACCTTCGCAATCGCGACCCTAGCGAGTGTCAATAAGGAACGAGGAGACCAAGTCAAGTATGGAAAAGAAATACGAAGTAACCCTTGAATACTGCGTACCTTGAAACTACGCAGAACGAGCCGTCCGTGCGGCGGATGATATCCTTTCAAACTACCAGCACATCATCAAAACTTTCACGTTTATCACCGGATCGAAAGGCGCATTCGAGTTGACCGTAAATGGTGATTTACTGTATTCGAAATTTGAATCGGGGCGCCATGCCAATAATGGGGAAGTGCTGCAGTTGTTCCGGGATTATGT
Source organism: uncultured Chloroflexia bacterium (assembly GCA_963767495.1). Classification (GTDB taxonomy): domain Bacteria; phylum Chloroflexota; class Anaerolineae; order Promineifilales; family Promineifilaceae; genus JAACFF01. The sequence goes on along the minus strand of CAVYDY010000001.1, from coordinate 2,074,318 downwards.
AGGGGCAGACATCCCCACCTACCCTAAGTAAGAAAAGACCGGATCTCCCTCTTCCGATTCGCCCCATTTTCACAGTTTCTCTGGCTCCCAGGCAGTTTTGTTTTTGCCCCCCGGACGTGCTATGCTTGACATATTATGGAGCTGCATGCACTGACGGGTCAACTTTATATAGTCGAAGGTGTGGAGCAGAACAGCTCTGATGTTCCCGGGCTGCTGGCCATACCTTCTCCCTCAGGTGCTGCGCACGGGCGCCAGAACGAAGTTCTCTTCGTCCATCTGACGCTCAGCGGCCCGGTCGATGAAACGGCCGAACTGATGCGTGCAGAGCTGCTGCGCATCAACGCCCAATATTTCGAAAGCGTGGGCAGCGTCACCGCTGCTTTGCGGCGCGTCACCCAGGAGTGCAACAGCAGGCTCTTGTCACTCAATTTGGAAGGGAACGGCCCAACGCTGGAAGGAGCAATCACCTGCGCTGTACAGCGCGGCAGCGAACTCTTCGTTGTCCAGACTGGTGAATCGCTGGCTTTGATCGGCCGTAACTACGGCGTCGAGCGCATGCCGGACCGCCGCCCGGATCACGTGACCCCATTAGGACAGAGCGCGGGGATTGATTTCCGCTATTATCACCAACGGCTGCAGCCCGGGGATATGCTGCTTTTGGCCGACCCGCGCGTTTCCCATCTTCCCAGCCGTGCCCTGGCGCCGGCACTGGTCGACACAGAATTGGACATGGGATTGGATGAACTGCGAGAGGCTATCGGCACGGCGACAGGACGGCTGCTGCTCGTCGAGTTTACTGATGAACCAGTCGGCTCCTCTGCGACGACGATTAAGCCGGCGGCAAAACGGGGTCGCATCACCCTGCCGCTTGGCCTCGGCGCGCGCGCATCCAGAGAAACAGTAACCATACCGGCGCAACCGGTACGGGCGTCGTCTCCCACCCAGCCCGGTCCCTTGGGAGAAGAAAACAATGACCTGTCAGAAAGTGTGGAAGTAACGGCAAGACAGGCTGCTTCAACTTCAGCGGCCGGCCTTTCACGCGCGGCGGGCTGGACAGCCGCAGCCATGCTGCGCCTGCGACCGCCGGCAAAAGAGGCCCCGGAAGGGCCACATTGGGCGATACCAACCCTGCTGGCTGTTGCGATCCCGATCCTGGTGGCGCTGGTAGTCAGCAGCGTCTACTTGCAGCGCGGTCGTGTGCAGCAGGTCGCTGTTATCCGCCAGGCGATGTCGGAAAGTCTGGTGGCCGCGCAGGAAGCGGCGGGCAACCCGGAGGTAGCGCGCGAGCATTACGAACAGGTGCTGGCTCTGGCCATCGAGGCCGAGGAGCTGCGCCCCGGAGATGCCGGCGTCGCTGAAATCCAGCGGCAATCACTGCTGGCACTGGATGAACTAGACGGTGTTTCGCGCCTTTCCGCGCGCTCGCTGCATGAATTTGGCGGCTCCACCGAACTGACGGCGGTGGCGATCCGTGATGATTTTACGGGCGGTGTCTATGTGCTTGACGCGGCCAATGACGTGGTTTATGGGTTGGATACAGATGAAGCCTACCAGGAAGTATTGTCTGAGGAGCCGGAAACGGTTAGTTTCGGCGAGCAGGCAATCGGTACGCACATCGTGCAGCAGCTAGTTGACATTATGTGGCGGCCGAGCGGCGCTCAGGTCGAACGTGACGGCGTGGCCATGTTGGATTCAGCGGGCGCGCTGATCAGCTATTATACAACGGCGGAAGAGGTTCGCGCGGCGCCATTGGGTCTGAGCAGTGAATGGCAGGACCCGGTCGCCATGACACAGTTTTCGGAACGTCTCTATATCCTCGATCCGCTCGCCGAAGTTATTTGGAAGTATTTCCCACAGGATGATGGCTTCGTGGTTGATGAGGGGGAGAGAACGCTCTTCCTGGGCACGGATGTTGACCTGCGCACCGCCAACGACCTCGACATTTATGGAGAAGACGGCAGTCTCTTGCTGACTTATCCAGACGGGCGCGTACGCTATATCGATACCGCCTCAGGGCGCATCGAGTGGGATGAAAGTGATTTGCTGGAAAACGGCCTGACCATGCCGCTTGAAATGCCTGTCGCCGGAAAGTTCATCGGCCGCGGATTGAATGCTTCGATCTTTATTCTTGATGCGGGAAACGGCCGGATCATTCAGGCAAGCCGTTTGGGCAATGTCCTGGCGCAGTACCGGGCAACGGACAGCAGAGGCAGAAATATCGTCAGCGGGGCAACAGACCTGGCCGTTGCCGAGACGCCGCTGCGCATTTTTATCACCAACGACAATCAGCTCTATCTGGCGGCGCAGTAGGGCCCCCTGACAAAAAAGCCCGCACTCAAAGGAGCACGGGCGGATAGTCCTAGTCTAAATCAACGCTCTACGCGGTTGTCAGCGAACAATTCAGCCTGTTGAAAAAGCGCCCTCAGGAACGCCGTTATCTTTCAATCCGCCGACGTCCGCTATTGAAAGCTTCACTTGACCTGACTATTTCTTGCGCAGCACCCCGGGTAAAAAGACCCGATAATAAGCGACACTTATGTAATCAGTCTCTGTTTTCGTGTCCTTGCCCGCGGGTCCTTCGACCGTAAGTTTTACCGTGTAGGCGCCCAGGTTCTCGTATTGATGTGAGGTTTCATGGCACTCATCGGATGTGCCGTCGTCGCCAAATTCCCAGAGACACTTTGAATAATCCCCTGTGGAATTGTTGCTGAAATTTACGACCAAGGGCGGCGCGCCAGCGACAGGCGTGGCAGAAAAGTCAGCCTCCGGCTCGCTGTAGAGCGCTATCGAGATTTCGGAGGTGTTGTTAATGGTTTCCAGCTCCGTTGTAGCGGTATCCAGGACCGCCAGGACGGGCAGGAGCTCATCCCCCGTAAGCGAACCCGATACTTCGGTCTTAACGACTACTGTTTTATCACCGGCGCTGTGGAAAAGAGTGCCGATGTCCCAAACTATCGTCCCATTTTGTGATGTGGGCTCCGGCGTCGATTCGACAAAGGTTAAGCCGGCAGGCAGGGTTAATTCCACTTCTGTGCCTATCGCCTCGACCGACGAATTATTGCCATAATGTATCTGTAGATCCAGGTCGCCACCTGGAAAAGCAGGACCCTGGTCCTTAACGTCCAGCCAGGAGTCAGGATACGCCGAACCCAGATGAACTTCATCGACGTAAGACCAAATGCCGCTCTCACCAACAGTCTGTTCTAACTCAAAAATAACAGTTACCAGCCCCCCAGTCCAGGGTGCCATATCAACCCAGCCATACTGCCAGCTACCGGTGCCTTTCCCGGAAAAAACAACGACCTTGCCACCGGTGTCGGAAACGATAACACGCAAACCTCCGGACTGGGCAAGTGCATCACTCTTCTGCAGATAGGCAAATGACAGCGTCGGCCAGGGTTGCGTGGGAGACAGACCAATTGTTTGGTACAAACGCGATACGGTAGCCGTTTCGTTAACATCCGTTCTGCTGTGGATCAGCTCCATAATGTTGTCGATGCCGGCTTTTCGCCAGAAGACGTGGCTGAGGTCATCAGGTCCTTGCATTGGATGCGGCATGCTATCTCCATAAGAAGTTTCCGGCATGCTTGTGCATTCACCTACCTGGCTGGTTAATCCGTCGCCAAGGGGTAGCAAGCATACACTGTGCACGCCTCCTTGCCTGAAGTCTGTATACATTAAAAGCTGTTCGCTCGTTCGAGCGAACCAGAAATCTTTAATGCATGCAACTCCCGGATGCAGCTTCTTGGTTGTCGTCCAGTCACCGTCGCTGTCAATGTATGCCGCAAAGGGTTGGGAACAGCTATACCCTCCTCCGGTCCAGGCAAGCACCAACGTTCCGCCGGGACCGGAAGCAGCTTTTATGGTTTCTGTTCTTGCTTCGGTACCACCAGAAACGTAGGACGGAGATGACCATGTCCCATCCGATTGACGTTTGGAGTGGAATATCTTACCACTGCTCACATTGCCCCAGACCAGATGAACACCATTGTTGTCGTCTATCAGCAAATCGTTGTACCAGTTGTAACCGCCTGGCGCGACCAGCTCGCGCTCCGACCAACTGCCGTCGGATTTTCGATAGTTATGCAGCAGGTCATCGCCACTGTAACTCCACTGTAGATGAACAACATCATTTTTGTCGAGGATGAGATTGTACGCTTCGGTATCATAGGGCACGTAAAGGCGGTCCGGAGAAGACCATGTACCGCTTGGATTTACATAACTGTAATAACTGTCATCAAAACTGCTACCGCTTAGCTGCCAGAGCAGGTGCCCCGCGCCCAGGCTGTCCGCTCTAAGGGCATAGAGACTGGCCCACCCAATGTTGTAGACTGTGGTCGGACCGTGCCAACCGCTGTCGTCTTTCCAGAGGTGGTAGATAATGTCATGTGTGCCTTGACTGGAATCCCAAACAATATGTACCGTGCCATCGGGGCTTACATCCCAAAGCAGATCGCTGATATGTGTAGGGCTGGAGTTGACAATCTTGGGATTGCTCCATACACCATCATTATCGCCGCTGGCGTAATAGATGTTCTTATCATCTCCGCTGCCGCCTGGATACCAAACGAGATGGAAACGACCGGCGTCATCCAGCTTCGGGCCGGGTTTGTTGGTGAAGTTAGGATCGGCATCAAACTGAGCGATGTTTTCTAGTTGGAACAATGATCCTAAGAAAGCGCTTTGTTCGCCGGTATGACGTTGAGCATTGGTTATTATTGGGACCAGATCGCCGCCAGTCGACCAACTGCTGGCCAGGGTGGCCGATGGCTCAAATTCCGGATCAGCCATGATGTTGTCAGCCGGAGGTAGCAATACGTCCAAGGTGGCATCATCCAGACCAGAAAACTTTGTGCTGGTAAGCGATCCGTAACCGGTTTTTTGAAAATCAATCTCATATATCGAATCATAGCCATCGAAAAATGCGCTGTAGAGGCCTTCAGCGTTACTGGGGTTGTTTTCGAAGGGCTGCTGCGGGCTCGATGCAGATAAACCGGTGATTGGTACAAGCCGGTTGTCCATCGCCTTGCCGCGTATCGCCCAGTTGTAAAATGTCGTAGAGGTGTCGCCATCGCCTTCCGGCCACGCTTCCTTTAGGCCGGCGTTGTCAGTGGCGCGACTGCGGAAATAGACAGTCTTGCCGGGCTGTTTACTAAAAGTGGCGGATTTGTTTCCGTATACATCCCAGTCCTGCCAGGTGCCCTGCTCGCCAACCCGGTATTGAATTTCAAAGTAAGAGATACCCGAGAGATCATCACTGCCGGACCAGTGCACGATCACATCGTTTTTCGAATAGGCTGGCAGCAGATGAACCTGCGAGGTTGGCGGCATTACATCACTAGCTGGCCGATCCGGATTCAAGGCTGGATTGTCTTGGTGGCCCGGGTTGGCTGGCGTAGTATGATTTATCACAGGACGCGTCTGCATCTCCTCTGCAGAATGGATCGGAGCAGCCGCGGTAAATAATGCTGGCAGACTAAAGGATAGAAACAGCGACAGTAGAAGCAAAACAAGCGGCCGGCAACGCCTATCTTTATTCATAGCAATCCCCCTTTGGTTCCCCAACAGTATACCATGACACACTATGCAGCTTTCTGGCATATGTCTGCGATGTTGTGCGAATCGATTGTGCATATCAGCTCGATGTGGGATTTTATTATTCGAGGTGATGTATGCTTGGTACGAAGGATAAGGACTTCAAAACACACACCGCTGTTTCCCTGGATGATCTGGTTCCTGAGGATAACTTCTATCGCCGGGTCGAAGATTGTCTAGAATTGTCTTTTGTTCGCGATCTGGTACAGGATCTCTACTCACCTATGGGACGCCCCTCCATCGATCCCGTTGTCTTCTTCAAGCTGCAGCTGATCGCATTCTTTGAAGGCACTCGCTCTGAACGACAGTTGATGGAGACCGTCAGATTGAATCTGGCTCATCGTTGGTACATCGGCTATGACCTGGATGAACCGGTTCCCAACCATAGCAGTCTGAGCAAAATCAGAGAACGCTATGGTCTGGAGACTTTTCAGGGCTTCTTCGAACACATCGTTGAGCTTTGCATCGAAGCAGGATTAGTCTGGGGCGAAGAATTCTACATTGATGCCACCAAAGTCCAGGCGAATGCCTCCGGTCGGAGTGTGGTAGACAGAACCGATGCGATGTTGGAACACATCCAACAACTTTTTGGCTCAGATGAAATGACAACACCGAACGAAGATAACCAGTCAGCTATCTCGGGGGTAGATCTCGTAGCCAAGTACAATGGTGAACGCATAACGGGTTCACGCAGGCCGTCTTATGAAAGAATTGCCGATAAACAGATTAGCCTGACCGATCCAGATGCGGCTCCCATGAGACAATCTGGTGGCGGAAGGACGGTCCTGGGCTACCGCGATCACTACATCGTAGACGGCGGCAAAGCACGTATTATCTTAAGTGCCCTGGTAACGCCGGCTTCCATCATGGATAACACGCCCATGCTGGATATGGTGGATTGGGTATGCTCAAAATGGAATCTAAGCCCCACTACTGTTACCGCTGACGCCAAGTATGGCCCGGCATCGAATATCGCTGGTCTGGAAAAAGCAGGCATCAAAGCCTTTGTGCCCATTCCAGATATTAGCAAAAGAACTGGTTACTATCACTCTGACCAGTTTCAATACATTGCCGAAGAGAACCATTATGTTTGTCCACAAGGCCAGATATTGAAATTACATGCCCGTCGCAATAGTGAGCAAGTCATCTCTTACAGGGCTGACACACAGGTTTGTAATATCTGTCCGGTCAAACAAGAATGTACTATCAGCAAGAGTGGACGGCATATATTCCGTTCATTCCATCAGGAATTCATCGATCGGGTGAAGGGCTATCACGAAACCGATGAATACCAGAAATCGATGCGCAAGCGAGGTGTATGGGTCGAGCCCCTGTTTGGCGAGGCGAAACAGTTCCACCAGTTGACCCGGTTTCGATTAAGACGCCTGAAAAAGGTCAATATCGAGGGTCTGATGGTAGCAGCGGGGCAAAATATAAAGAGATTGCTCAAATATAGCCCGCATAGTCAATTTTTCGTCCTAAATCAGCGAATTTCCAAGATGAAAAGTCATCTTGATTGGCTGATCAATGGGACACGGATAAGATTGCGATTGGCTTCTACGGAGAGTTTTTCAACAGGCTGAATTAGTCAACGAAAAAGGCGTCATCATCCTCGTCGTTGTCAAAATCTTCGTCTTCATCAACATCCAATAGATCATAGGGTACAGAAACCCACAGAGTGAGCAGCTGTCCCTCTTCTGTCTCAGAAAGACGCATAGCCACCACATCCAAACGCTGTCGCATACCCCATTCATCCGGGTAGTCAAGCCGGACGGGACGGCTGTCTTGCCACGCATCTTCGCAGCGCGCCTTGATATCATCACCACTGGCCGTTCGCAGTTGGCACATGGCTACTTCGGCAACTTCAGGGCCCTCATGCAGCGACTGCAGCCAGGTCTGGGCAGTCGAACGAAATTCCGGAGTTGGACCCTCAATGATTTCAATTAATTCTGGTTCAATCACCTGTACACTCTTATGTTTCGGACTTATCGGCGCAAAGCAACGTATCGCGCCAAGCTGATGGTATGTTACTTTCTGAACGGCGGAATGGCAAGCAATCTAACATTTTGCATACACATTTGTCCGGGCAGTCGACGGCCTTTACACGGCTGGTATTGTAAGTTTTTCGAGCGACGCCAATTGCTCGCGCGTACCCAGAACGATCATTTTGTCGCCGGCATCCAACGTCGTATTTGAATCGGGCACGATGTTTATTCCCGCGTCAGGCCGGTAGATTGCGACGAGGGTCACACCAGTCTGCCGGCGAATGTCCGAGTCTACAACGCTGCGGCCGACCAGCGAACAGTTTGGTGCCAGCGTTTGTTCTTCAACCCAGATTTCCTCGCCTCCCGGTAGGGTTACGACGTCAAAGAAATCGGTGACATGCGGCCGGATAACAATATTGGCCATATGCTGGCCGCCAATCTCATATGGCGACACGACACGATTGGCGCCCGCCCGCCGCAGCTTCTCGGCGTTGGCTGACACAGTCGCACGGGCAATGATATGCAGTTCGGGATTAAGCGAACGCGCGGACAAGACGATGAACAGATTGAGCGAATCATCACCGGTACTCACAATGGTCGTCCCGGCGCGATCAATGCCGGCCTGCATCAAAGTAGCATCTTGCGTGGCATCCCCTTCAACAACGGCCAGGTCCGCTTCATAGGCGGCAGCCAAGCATTGTGGATCATTATCAATGACAACTATCTGCCGGCCGCTCTCTTGAAGCGTCGCCACGGCACTGCTGCCTACCTGGCCATACCCACAGACAATCGTATGATTGCTCATTTTCTTAATCATGCTGCTTGACCGCCTTTTGTGCCATTCATGCTCCATATTGAGGGATACGAGATATTCAGCCATACTGCTCAGGAAATAGATGATCAGCCCCACGCCGGCAAAGATGAGCAAGACCGTGAAAATTCGGCCGGCCGGGGAGAGCGCCCGCACTTCACCGAACCCAACCGTCGACAGCGTTATAGCTGTCATGTAGAAGGAATCGCTCCACGTCCAGCGTTCGATCACCATGTAGCCGACCGTGCCCACGGCGATGGTGATGATGAAGAGAAAGACAAGTCGTAGGAGTCGATTTCTAGGCATCAGAGTCGTTCAACTAATGAAGCAGCCCGCTTCTCGGTAGGACAAGATATCTTTGTAGTGCTGCAAGCGTGATCGGTGAACGCTGGACAACACCTCCCGAGGCGACATCCAGGCTATCTCGCGGATTTCATGTGGATCGAGTTTGAGCGTTCCGCCGTTCGTGCGAGCGTAAAAGAGAACGCCGACATTGCGAATGCGGTCGCCGTTGGCATAGGTTGTGTTGAGCCGCGGCGTGGCGTGCACGCCAATGAGGCGCACAGGTTCAATATGCAGGCCAAGCTCTTCCCAAACTTCACGAACGGCCGTTTGCGCGGCATTCTCGCCCAGATCGGAAAAGCCGGAAGGGATACGCCAATGTTCCTCTCCCGCATGCTGCAGCATGAGCATTTTCCCGTCATCACGATCGATAACGATAGAAGCGCCAACGCCGCTGAAGCGCAGCTTGCCAACATACGGCCGCACAGCGGCGATCTGGTCGGCCGTTGTGGCGTTTGCGCTGGGCGGTCTGAACTGCGGCGTCGTGTTTTGCTCAGCCTCAATCAGCATATCGCGGTACCAGAGCGGCAGATCGTATTGGGACAGATCGTCTACAGGAACGAAGCGCTGCTCCGTCGTTTCACGGCCGTCCGGCTGCATCCGCCCGCCTGTCATCTGACCTTCGAGGCAAAAAGTGAATTGTTGAACCTTGTCGCCATTGGGATATTGTAGATCATATTTCGGGTCTGTATAAATGCCCACCAGGCGCAGCAGGCCGGCGGCGAGTCCTGTCTCCTCAAGTAGTTCGCGCCGCGCAGCCGTCTCGATATCTTCGTCCATCTCCAGGACGCCGCCCGGCAGTCCCCAGAAGTCGAAATCGGACCGCCGCTGCAAGAGAACGCGACCATTGTCGTCCCGGAGAATCACCGTTGCGAACGGTAGAAACACCTTCCTGCGGCCGACATGATCACGCAACCATTCAACATAGGAATCGATCATACACCTTCAATTTTTCCAGCGAAGCTTCTTCGCTGCTCCTATCAACCATCCCGTTTTCAAACCAATGCGCAAGGCGCATACCTAAGATCAACAACAATGCCCACCACGGGGTGATAAGCGTCTTCATAACGCTTGTTCTGCTACAATGATGAATCAGGTTACAATCATTGGCAAGGCGAAATTTTGGCCGGCAGCGGAAACGATAACATCGGCCGTTCCGGCAAACAAGTAAGGACAAGAGAAGTATATTATGGCTTGGGTATGTGCGGGAGACCAACACTTTGATATTGACTGTGCCGTTTTCGACAAAGACGGCACGCTCATGAACTTCGATCTGGCATGGGGCAAGCGCATAGAAGCGTGGATCAGTTACATGGTCAGCGCTGTAGATGGCGATGAATCGCTGGCTGAAGCGATATGCCTCATATTCGGCATCAATCCTATGAGCGGTGACGTCGCGATCGACGGGCCAATTATGAGTTCTTCCATGGAGAAGATGATCACGTTGTCAGCTGGCGTGATGTACACGGAAAGCGGCATACCGTGGCATGAAGCGGAAGCGATTGCCACGGAGGCCATTGAGGTGATTTTCGGCGCTCCGCTCACCGACGAGGAGATCCAGCCATTGGGAGATGTCGACACCACCTTGGGCAAAATGCGTGAAGCCGGAATCACAATTGCCGTGGCCACGGCCGACGAGCGCGAGATGACTGAAAAATGCCTGGAAATGCTGGGGATACGCCACCATATATCACTGCTCATGTGCGGCGACGATCCGCTGCCACAGAAACCTGATCCAGCGGTGCTGGCCTGGATCGGCAGCGAACTCGATGCTGACCCTAGCAAGATCTTGATGGTCGGCGATACGATCAACGATATGCTGACCGGTCGCAACGGTAATGCGGCAGGCTGTATTGCCATCTGTCCTAACGGCAGCAGCGGCTCGTCTGTGCTGGCGCCATTTGCCGACATCGTACTTACTGCGATTGACGATTTGCAGGTAGGCTGCCGTTAGCTGACAGCTCACCTAATCATCAGAAAGGAGAAAGTCCGCCATGTTTCATGAAATCCCTGAACCAATGTTGGCGCGCATGCGCACGCTGGAAAAGGCAGACCAATTAGACCGTCAGGATGGCACGCCGCACGCTGAACGTTTGCGGCAAATCCCACCGGTGACCGGCAGATTCCTGGCGCTGCTCGCCGCAGGCGCTCCGGCGGGAGATATTATTGAAGTCGGGACCAGCGCGGGCTATTCGACGATGTGGCTCTCGCTCGCCTGCCGGGCAGACAGCCGTCAAATCACAACCTTTGAAGTGCTCGACAACAAGTACGCCCTGGCCGCCGAGACTTTCGAGATGGCAGAAATCACTGGATGCGTCAATCTGGTGCACGGCGACGCGCGTAGTTTTCTGGCCGAAACCAACGATATCGCCTTCTGCTTCCTGGATGCCGAGAAAGACATCTACCAGGACTGCTACGACCTGGCGGTTCCCAATCTGGTCAGCGGCGGCTTCTTCATCGCTGACAATGTGATAAGCCACGCCGCGGCACTGCAGCCATTTGTCGAGAATGCGGCAGCCGACGAGCGCGTTGATGCCGTCGTCGTGCCAATTGGGAAAGGGCTGCTTTTCTGCCGCAAGATTTAGGCCGGCGGCCGACGGTCCAGCCGCAGCCGGAATCTAGCGAATCCGGTCGAGAGTTAGAAAGACAAAAGCTGAATCGTGGCGATCGTCGCGCGGGTGTTCCTCGCGGGCAGTCTCACGCCATTGGCTGAGGTCGAATTCCGGGAAGTAGACATCACCCTCATACTCGCCGGCGATGCCGGTCAGGTAGAGCCGGTCGACCAGCGGCATGAGCTCGGTGAACAACCTGGCGCCGCCGATCACCATCAGTTCCTCTTGTGGATCGACGGCCGCTAGGGCATCCTCCAGGCTGTGCGCCACGATACAGCCCGGCGCCTCATAGTCCGCCTGTGTTGTCAGTACTATATTGGTGCGCCCTTCCAACGGCCGAAATCTATCGGGGATCGACTCATAGGTCCTGCGTCCCATAAGCAGTGTGTGGCCCATGGTGATGTCCTTGAAATGCCGCATATCGTCCGGCAGCCGCCAGGGTAAAGCGCCGCCGTCGCCGATCAGGCGATTGCGGTCCATAGCCACGACATAGGAGATCATGGGCCTGGGTATTCGAATTTCTCCTGGCGCATCTGTGAATGTGGACATGGCAATTCTCCCAAATCTGCGAGGTCTGCTGTGAGAGAAGAGCGACAACTGGCATGAAGACCTCGCCGGTTTGCCAGCTTGCCGCTTCCAATACCTCGCAGGTCTGACTCCTCAATGCATCTGCTGCCGATGAAGACCTTCGAGGTATGGAGATTAGACTGCTATGGGTGCCTTGATATGCGGGTGGCTCTGGTAATCAAGCAGTTCAAAATCTTCGTAACGAAAATCGAATATATCATCGATGTCGGGATTGATCGCCATTGTCGGCAGCGGAAAAGGTTCACGTGAAAGCTGTAGACGCGCCTGGTCCAGGTGATTGAGGTAGAGATGGGCGTCGCCGAATGTATGAACGAAGTCGCCCGGCTGATATCCGCTAACCTGCGCGACCATCATCGTCAGCAGAGCATAGGAAGCGATATTGAAGGGCACGCCGAGGAAGATATCGGCGCTGCGCTGGTAGAGCTGGCAGGAAAGTCTGCCTTCGGCGACATAGAACTGGAACAAGGTGTGACAGGGCGGCAGTGCCATCTCTTCCACAAAGGCGACGTTCCAACCGCTGACAATATGCCGGCGCGAGTCAGGCTTATTCCGCAAACGGTCGATGAGCATGCTGATCTGGTCGTAGGAACGGCCGTCGGGCCCCGGCCAGGAGCGCCATTGGTAGCCGTAAACTGGTCCTAGATCGCCTTGTTCATCCGCCCACTCGTCCCAGATCGTCACCCGATTATCGCGCAGATAGCGGATATTGGTGTCCCCCTGCAAGAACCACAGGAGCTCATGGATGATGGATCGCAGATGTAGTTTCTTCGTCGTAACAGCGGGAAAACCCTGGGACAAATCGTAACGATTCTGGTATCCGAAAATACTCAGCGTACCAACACCGGTGCGATCTTCTTTGCGCACACCGCTGTCCAGGACAGTTTGCATTAGATCAAGGTATTGGCGCATATCCGTTTCTCCTGGTCACATGGTGCTGACGTCAAAAGTAACACAATTGACGCGCATGCCCAAACGCAAGAACGCCGGAGCGCCAGATTGGGGGTTGACGCATGATCATTCGAATGCTATGATTCTCGCAATATGAAGAGCTTTGCTGGCTATTACTTTTATTTTGGTTTTTTTGGCAAACCACCTGAGTCGCACTTGTTGCACAGGAGGTCGGTCAATTCCAGCCTGTAAAAGCTAGAAGAGACAAAAGACCAGTTATCAACAAGACGCGGCTCGCAAGGCCGCGTCTTTTTTGTTGGCAAATAGGTGAATAAGGGGATATGGACATGGGAAATGAAACGAGTAACGGACAGGGCAAGGAAGTTCAGAAGGAACGGCCGATGATGATGCGTGGTGTGCGTGGTGCGACAACGGTGCAGAGCGATGATGCCGATGAAATTCTGGAGGCGACGCGGGAACTGTTGACGATGGTGGTGCGCGTCAACGAGATGGACATCGATGATATCGCCAGCATCGTCCTGACAACCACCGAGGACCTGGGCGCAACCTACCCCGCCTTCGCTGCACGCCAGCTCGGCTGGTTTGATGTGGCTCTGCTGTGTGGCAATGAAATGAATGTGCCGGACGGGCTGCCGCATTGTATTCGCGTTCTGGTCCACTGGAATACGACCAAGACGCCGCAGGAGCTTGGCCATATTTACCTGCGTGAAGCGAAGTCACTGCGACCTGACCGCGACACGATCCCACCTATTCGCCCCGTGCAAATGAATAACATGGAAGCGGCGATGAAGATTTTGGCTCACAACCGTTAACTGCTGTAGGATTATCTGATGATTATCATAATGAATGGCGCCGCATCGCTGCGCGAAAAATCGGCTGTCATCAGCTGGGTAGAAGATCAAGGCTGCAAAGCCAATATTTTTGAAGGCGTGGAACACATGGTCATCGGCGTTATTGGCGACGGCCGTCCCATGAACCAGGACCAGGTACGCATGATGCCTGGCGTAGAGAGAGTGGTTCCGGTTGTGAAGCCATTCAAGGTGGCAAGCCGCGAGTTTAAGCCGACGGACACCAGCTTTCCTCTCGGTGATTTTCAGGTTGGCGGTGATGAGTTGATCATCATGGCCGGGCCCTGCTCCGTCGAAAGCCGCAGCCAGATTATGGAAACAGCATTCGCCGTCAAAGAGGCCGGCGCACACGTGCTTCGCGGCGGCGCTTTTAAGCCAAGAAGTTCCCCTTATTCATTTCAAGGCCTGGGCGAAGAAGGACTGCAGTATCTCAAGGAAGCGAGTGAAGCAACCGGTATGCCGGTGGTCACTGAGGTGATGGAACCGGCGTTGGTACCGCTCGTCAGCCAATATGCGGACATTTTGCAGATCGGCGCGCGCAATATGCAGAACTATGCCCTGCTGCACGCAGTCGGCCGTTCCCAACAGCCGGTCCTATTGAAGCGCGGCATGAGCAGCCTTATCGAAGAATGGCTGATGTGCGCTGAATATATTCTCAGCCACGGCAACACACGCGTCATGCTGTGCGAGCGCGGTATCCGCACCTTCGAGAACTATACGCGCAACACGTTCGACATCAATGCCATTCCGGTGGCCAAGCATCTTTCCCACTTACCGGTCATCGCCGATCCCAGCCATGCCACCGGCAAATGGGAATATGTCGCCGCAGCGGCCAAGGCGGGTATCGCCGCCGGCGCCGACGGCGTGATCATCGAAGTTCACCCGCGCCCGGATGAAGCCGCCTCGGACGGCCGTCAATCGCTGAAACCACAGCGCTTTGCCAACCTGGTCACCGAGATGCGAGCTATCGCCGAAGCCGTGGGCAAGACGGTGCCGAGTCCGGCATCGAGCGGCGAACCAATACTCGCAGGCAGCAAACCTGCATAGATAGGCGGACAACTGCGGAAAAACCGTGGGCGGGAGCGCGACACATGCTCTGTCGCAGCTCCCCTGGCCGCCGCCAGGCGCCTTTGCCGGTAGGTCGCCTTACAGTATAATCTTCTCCTGAAATAACCACGGAGCATTTCTCTTTATGGCACGCAAACTCGTATTTCCATTCACAGCCATCGTTGGACAAGAGCGCATGAAACGGGCGTTAATCTTGAACGCGGTTAACCCGCAGATCGGTGGTGTGCTGATTCGCGGCGAGCGCGGAACGGCGAAATCGACGGCGGCGCGCGCCCTGGCGGCACTGCTGCCCGATATCGACGTTGTGGCCGGCAGCCGTTACGGCTGTAACCCAAATCGCCCCAGCGAGTGGGCTGATGATACGCACGCCCTCTATGCAAACGAGGAATTGGTCACAGAAATCCGCCCCACACCTTTCGTGGATCTCCCGGTAAGCGCGACCGAGGACCGCGTCGTTGGCACCCTGGATATCGAGAAAGCGATCAAATCCGGTGAAAAGCATTTTGAACCAGGCGTATTGGCATCGGCAAACCGCGGCGTGCTCTATGTCGACGAAGTTAATCTACTGGATGATCACGTCGTGGATCTGCTGCTTGACTCGGCAGCGATGGGCGTGAACATCGTCGAACGGGAGGGCATCAGCTTCTCTCACCCGGCGAAATTCATTCTGGTCGGTACCATGAACCCGGAAGAGGGTGACCTGCGCCCGCAGCTCCTGGATCGCTTCGCCTTTTCCGTGCAGATTGAAGGGCTGCAGGATCCGGAACAGCGCGTGCAAATCATCGAACGACGTATCGCCTTCGAAATCGATCCCGAGGATTTCGTCGAGGAATGGGCACTCAAGGAGCATCTGCTCTCTGACCAGATCGCCCGCGCCCGCGAAATGGTGAATGACATTCGCTATGTGCGCCGTGACCTCCTGTCTATCGCCGCACTTACCGCCTCCTACCGGGTCGACGGGCATCGTGCGGACCTGGTGATCTTGCGCGGCGCTCAGGCACATGCCGCGCTGGAAGGACGCAGCCAGATCAACGACCAGGATATTGTCTTGGCGGCGGAGCTGGCCCTGCCTCACCGCATCAAGGGACGTCTGTTCCAAGAGACGGCTTTGGGCGCCTATGATCTGGAAGAGCAGTTAGAACAGGTGCAGAGCGAACTCGGCCCCGGCGATACCGGCGATCCAATTGAAGACGAATCGGGCGAAGAGGTCGTAAAAAAAAAGCGTTAGACACGGCAGATGAGGGTGAGGGAGCCGAGGTTGCCCAGGGAGAACCAGGGCCGCAGACTGTCCCTGACTTCGCACAGGATGGACAGTGGTGGGAAGGCGGCGACAAGATTCAGAGCGGCCAGGAATTCACCGCGCGCCGTCTGGACACGCAGCTTGACCGCCTGACACGCAGCAAAGCGGGACGCCGCTCACAAACCAAGACGGATCGCAAACGCGGCCGTTACGTACAATCCCGTATTCCCCGCAAAGATCGTGTGAGCGATCTCGCATTCGACGCGACGCTGCGCGCCGCGGCGCCGCACCAAAAAGAGCGCGACCATTCGGACATGGCGCTGGCCCTGGAAAAACAAGACCTACGCGAAAAAGTACGTGTGCGCCGTTCGGCGAATTTGATCCTTTTTGTGGTTGATGCAAGCTGGAGTATGGCTGTGTCAGAGCGCATGGAAGCGACGAAAGGTGCGATCATGTCGCTGCTCACGGATGCTTATCAGCGGCGCGACCGTGTCGGTTTGATCGTCTTCAACAAGAACGACTCTACGCTTGTCCTGCCCCCTACCAATTCGGTGCCGCTGGCCAAAAAGGCGCTGCTGGACATCGCTGTCGGCGGCAAGACGCCCCTATCCGCCGGCTTGATGATGTCTTACGAGGTGCTGAAACGGGAAGCGCTGACACACCCGGATGTCATGTCGCTGATGATCCTGCTTACCGACGGCGCGGGCAATGTGAGCATGACATCCCTGCCGCCGCAGGAAGAAGCGCACCGCATCGCCACGATGATCAAGGAATCAGGCGTTCGCTCTGTGGTCATCAACATGGAACATGCCGCATTCGATCAAGGGCTGGCCCAAAAACTGGCTGATCAGCTGGACGCGCCCTGCCATGCGCTTGCCGAGCTGCGCGCAGATACCCTGTACCGCGCAGTCTTGGACGAGTTAGAGTAGTTTCAGATCGGGTATTGGCGCGCTGAATGGACCGCGAAGCGCATCAGCCAAACTGCATCGGCATGATGATATGCATGAAGTCGTTGTCGCCAACGGGCCTGATGACGCCTGGTTCGCGCGCGGTCGTTGTTTCCAGGGCGACCTGCGGTGTATCAATGACGCTCAAAACTTCACTCATATATTTGACGTTCAGAGCGATTTCGATCGGTTCGCCGTCGACGTCAGCATCTATCTGAGCGGTATTGTCCCCTGTCTCGACGCTCGTGGCGGCGATGATGGCGTAGGCCGGCGCCATTTCTTCGCCGGGATCGATCGTGATGCGCGCCGTGTTGCTTGATTCGCGCGCGAAGATATCGGCCGTCTTACACGCCTTGCGGAAATCGGCAGTGCTCATCACGGTTCGCGTGTTACGTTTCTTCGGCAAAATCGGCTCGTAGTCGGGGAAACTGCCATCGATTAGCTGTGAGACAAGGACCACATTGTCCATGTCGAATATCACCTGCTTTCGCCCTTCAGGCATCGAGAGGTAAACCGCTTCGAGATCGTCATCAATCACGCGGGCGACATCTGCTAAAGAGCGCGCCGGAACGATAATGGAAAAGCCTGGCTCCACAAAACCGGGGATATGGGCTGACCGCATCGACAAGCGGAAACCGTCGGTAGCGACCATATGCGCCTGACCGCCTTCAAAGGTCGTGGAGACGCCGGTCAAGGTCGGCCGTGCATCATCCGCGGCCGCGGCGAATGACACCTGGTTAATCATCTGCTTGAGCACATCCGCTTCTAAACGAATGCGGTCTTCTTGATTAGGCTCCGGCACGATGGGGAATTCCAGGTGATCGATGCCCTTGATATTCGCTTGGATCCGCCCGCAGCTGACGTGCACGGACAGCGTCGGTTCATCTAGGACGAGTTCAACCTGGTCCTGCGAGAGTGTATTGACCAGATCAACAAAGGTGCGCGCGGGAATCGTGATCGCGCCTTCTTCTTCGACCTTAGCGCCGATCCAGCAGGTGATCACTATCTCAAGGTTGGTGGCCGACAGCTTCAAGCGTCCGTTGTCTGTGGCCAGCAAAACATTGGCCAATACCGGCAGTGAAGAGCGAGTGCTCACCGC
Organism: uncultured Chloroflexia bacterium; assembly: GCA_963767495.1. Classification (GTDB taxonomy): domain Bacteria; phylum Chloroflexota; class Anaerolineae; order Promineifilales; family Promineifilaceae; genus JAACFF01. The sequence continues at coordinate 2,056,274 of CAVYDY010000001.1, read as the reverse complement.
CCGGGAAACAATACTCAACCCTCTTGCTAGATGCTCCTGCAAACAAGAAACTTTCATACCCCTACTCCCGCGAATTTCATTCTAGATTTAGCCCATTATGCGGCGTCAGGTAGTATACCGGAGCGGCATGAGCGAGGCAATTTGAATGCGGGCGCGTAAAAGGGCGGGGTCTGCTACCTGAGCGGGGTATGGATGACATGGTAGGCGACAATACTCAGGGCAACATGCACATTGAGCGACAGGCCTTTGCCATACATCGGTAAGAAGACGGCCGCGTCGCACACTTCCAGCGTCGCCCTGGTCACGCCATGATCTTCATGTCCCACGACCAGGCAGGTTTTTTGAGGATAGGCATATTCGTAATAGGGCACCGCGCCATCGACCAGCTCGATGGCTACCATGTGATAGCCCGCATCTTTGAGCTCGTTGACGGCCGTCAGCGGGTCCTTCTCGTAGCGCCAGGGCACGCGTGTACTCTTGAAACGCCCCACCCGGTCAATCGTTGCGTTAGGCGGCGTGGGCGTGATACCGCTCAGGACAAGTTCCGTCAAACCAGCGCCATCAGCCAACCTGAATGAGGATCCGACATTGGCCGGGTATTCGACGCTTTGCAGGAGGGCGACGAGATCATAACCATGCGGCCGGGCGCGCCTGTAGTCACGCAGAAAGCGCTTGAGATTGGTTCCGTGTAGTGGTTTCGTCATGTCAAAAGTAGATTCTCCTCAATGACGACGATCTTCGCGTATTAAGGTCAACAGTCACGATGAGGCCGCAAACCATCGCCGGAATTGGGCCATCACTCTGCATTCTATGGCGCCTATGCAGTGGGGTCAAATGAGATATACTTTGCGCGATGTCGTCAATGAGCATGCCGCTTCCTCTCCTTGTCGTTCTGGCTGCGACCCCGATTCTGGTCGTATTATACTTGATGATCATCCGCCATTGGGGAGGCAGCAAGGCGGGGCCGGCCGGTTGGCTGACGGCCGTTATAGTCAGCGTGGTCTTCTTCGGGGCCGGCGCGCAGCTCATTCTCATCGCCGCATTCAAGGCAGTCCTCCTCGCACTTTTCGTCCTCAATATTATCTGGATGGCACTGCTGCTCTACCATACGGTCAACGATGCAGGCGCAATCTCCGCAATCGGCCAAGAGATGCCCGGCATCGCCCAGGGACGGGCAGCGCAGGCGCTGCTGCTCTCCTGGATACTGGGCTCCTTCCTGCAGGGCGCGACTGGTTTCGGGGTGCCGGCGGCCGTTGTCGCTCCCCTGCTGGTAGGCGTTGGATTCGCAGCCACGCCAGCTGTGACAATCGCTTTGCTGGGCCACGCCTGGGCGGTCACCTACGGATCATTGGGATCCTCATTCATCTCGCTGATAGCTGCCACGGGCGTTCCCGGCGAAGATCTCGCCGATCCTGTGTCCGCCCTTCTGGCGGTAGCTGCGCTGGGCTGCGGGCTCGCGATCCTGTGGATCGTTGACAAGAAGGCGGCACTGCGGCGGCGCGGCCTGTTCGTCATTCTGCTGACCATTGTCATGGCGGGAACACAGTGGCTGATCGCGCGATCGGGACTCTACTCGTTGGCTGCGCTTGGCGCCGGCCTCGCCGGTCTCCTCGTCGCCATACCGCTTCTGTCAAGGGAGTCGCAGCGAAAGCAGCCCACCACACCGGGTGATGATTCTATGGCGCAAAGACGCAGCCGCCTGCTGACCGCCTTTCTGCCCTACATTATCCTCATTGGCGTGGTCGTTCTCGGCCAGCTCGTTCTTCCTAATTTCCTGGACGCGCTCATTATCAACCCAACCTTTCCCGAGATCTGCACCAGCCAGGGCTTCTGCAATGCGGAAGGTCCTGGGCGATCCATTTCGGTTTTCGGGCATGGCGGGGCACTGCTGCTTTATGCGACTCTCCTGATTTTTCTCTGGTACCGCTGGCGCGGGACCCTGTCCACCGCCCCAACGGCGGATTACAGCGCCAGTGCGATCTTGTCGAAAACAATCCACGGGTCAATCAAACCGACGATCGGCATCTACACCCTGGTGGCCATGGCGGTCGTCATGGAACATGCGGGGATGACGCAACTGCTGGCCAATGTCTTGAGCCAGAGCGGCCCCATCTTCCCCTTCTTAAGTCCCTTTATCGGAGCGTTGGGGGCATTCATGACCGGAAGCAATACGAACAGCAATGTGGTGTTTGGTGAACTGCAGAAACAGACGGCGGTTGCTTTAGGTTTATCCGTGCCGCTGATATTGGCGGCTCAAACGGCCGGCGGCGCCATCGGCAGCAGCTTTGCCCCAGCCAAGGTGATCGTTGGCGCCAGCACCGTGCCGGGCGGCAGTGAAGGGGACGTACTCCGATCTGTTGCCAAGACAGGCATCGGCATCATCGCCGTGATCGGGCTGGTGGTCTGGATCGCGGCAGCGCTAAGCAAATAAACCGGCAACCCTAAACGATGATGGGTTCCTGTTGTACGCGGCACTGGGCGGCATCAACGATACTTAATACCTGATCAATCGCGCGATCCTGCTCCTCCTCAGCATTGATAATGCAGTAGTCGAACTCATCGATGCGCCCGATTTCCTTGCGGGCCGTGGCCACGCGAAGGTTGATGCCCTCAGCCGTTTCAGACTTACGGGCCCTGAGTCTCTCAATGAGCTCTTCCTCAGTCGGCGTGATCAGAAAGATAGTGATCACGTTGGGAATCAGCTCACGCACGGTGGCCGCGCCCTGTACATCGACGCGCATAATGACGTTCCTGCCGCTGGCCAACGCGTCGCGGATCTGCGCCTTAGGCACGCCCTTATAATCGTTGTAGACAACCGCGTATTCCAGCAGTTCATCGTTTTCGATCATGCGCGCGAATTCGTCGTGGGTTACAAAGGTATAATCATACCCTTCAACTTCGCCCTCACGCGGTTCGCGGGATGCGGCCGTTACGACAAAATAGAAATCATCCGGCCTTCTGGCAATGACGCCGCGGGCAATCGTGTCTTTGCCGACAGCCGATGGGCCGGAGATCAATACGAGGACGGGGTGGACGGTACAATCAGACCTGTTTTCGCTACTCATTTACGTTCTTCTCTAAACTCCAGGTTTCGGTGACGAACGATTGCCGCCAACAACAGCTTGTAAGTATAATGATTGTACCAACAATCGACGCTGGCAACAGGGCCGACCAGCACTGTCTACGCGAGGGTTAAGATAAGATGCCATACTATGATTATCGCTGCGGCTCATGCGGCAAAGCAGCACGCCTCTTCATCACTTATGCCGACTACGACACTGCGCGCCCGGCGTGCCCACACTGCAAGAGCCTGGATCTGAAGCGCAGGGTTACGCGCATCACCGTCGCCAAGTCTGAAGATGCACGAGCAGAGAGTATGATCGACGATCCGGCGCTCGCCGGGCTGGATGAAGATGATCCGAAATCGCTCGGCCGCTTCATGCGCAAAATGAGCGAAGAGACGGGCGAAGATATGGGAGACGAGTTCAATGAAGTCGTTGACCGGTTGGAAAAGGGGCAGTCTCCGCAGGCGATTGAAGAATCAATGCCTGACCTGGGGAGCGATCTGTAGGAATCGAAATGGCATTTTGCTTAGCGAGAACTAAGCTGGCTCCGAGGTCTCAAAGGAAGCTCAGTGGACACCGAGAGTTCCTCCGTGTCCCAAAACAAAACCGCTGGACCGCCGGCTGTGCCATCCGGGTCCGGCCCGACCCCCTAGGCTTTCGGGCTGAGGCGCTGCAGCAAGACAGAGCGCAGCTCGCTATGAACTTCCACCGCGCTTCGCCCGGCGTCAATGATGACCCAGCGCTGCGGATCGCTGGCCGCCATCTGGTGGTAGCCGTCGCGGACACGTTGGTGAAATGCGATTTCCTCCAGATCGAGGCGGTTCATTTCCTCATCACCGGAAATGCGCCGGCCGAGCCCCTCTTCAACGTCAATGTCAAGCAGAAAGGTCAGGTCTGGCTGAAGATCACCGGTGGCAAATTGGGTGATTGCTGATACCGCCTGCAGGTCGAGGCCACGACCGTATCCCTGGTAAGCAATTGTGCTGTCGGCGTAGCGATCACAAAGAACGACTTTGTCTTCGGCCAAGGAAGGCATGACCATCTCGCGCACGAGTTGGGCGCGTGAAGCAGTGTAAAGCAAGAACTCTGTTTCCGGCTCCATTTCCGTATTGTTGACATCATGCAAGCAGGCGCGAATCTGGTCGCCGATATTGGTGCCGCCCGGCTCTCTGGTCGCCACAACTGAGAACCCTTCTTCCTCAAGAAATCTGGCCAGCAGCACTAGTTGGGTTGACTTACCGCTGCCTTCCGGCCCTTCAAGCGTAATAAACATCAAACATATCCTAAAAAAATAAGCCTCCCGGCGTTTGCACAGGGAGGCTCTATCTTATTGATTTCGACGCGTTTTGTAAATGCGTACGTGACGGCGCGGCTCCTTGCCATAACTGTGAGAAACGAGGTCCGCCTGGCGCGCCATCTGATGTTGGTAACGCCGGATGGCGGAACTGGCCGGGCGCAGGTCAACACTCGGCGCACCAGCAGAGACTGTCTCGATCGCCTTTTCCGTTTCCAGAACCGCTTCCTCAAAAGGGTCCGTCGGGACCACCTCTAAATCCATCGCTTCGACAAGGAAACGTTCCATCTGGCTGATCGTATTGGCGCGCAGCACATAGATCGGCCGCTGCAGTTGTTCGGCATCGTTAATCAGACGGCGGCGGCGGCGGTAGTAGCTCTTCAAGGTAACCAGCACGTCAGCGTCCGTCAGCGAATCAACGAGGGCAACCCGCACGCCCACCCGCCGCGCGGCATCTTTCAGACGGTTGCGGGCAACACCGTATGCATATATTTTGAGCTGCCTCTGCTGCGCGCCTTCACCATCACGGCCGTTGGTCGTTGATTCAGAACCCATCTTACCGCGTTCTTCATAGCCAGCCTGACGCACGTGATTAGGGGTGCCGTCGGAAGCGCCAGATTGTGACTGGCGGTCGTTTGCCATCCCCTTGCGTATCCCGCGGCCGCCTCGACGGCCGGTAACCGCGGCCGATGAAGCGACCATCGACTGGCGTTCCATCTTCAAGGCATCATCTTCATCCCGGTAGCGCAGTTCCAAATCAAGCGGTTCCCCACGCAGCATGCGGTCGATGGAATCGGTAACATCAAGATGTACCAGCAGGCGTTCCCTTTCCTGAATCTCGATCAAGACGTCAAAGGTCGGTGGCGCGCGCCGTTCGAGCACTGTCTTTTGCGTGCCGCGGCGGCGTGCTTCGTCGTCGGACAAGGTCACGCTTTCAATGCCGCCAACCAGGTCAGAGAGCGTCGGATTTAGAAGCAGGTTCTCCAGCGTATTACCGTGCGCCGTGCCAATCAGCTGCACGCCGCGTTCGTTGATCGTGCGAGCGGCTGTCGCTTCTGCCGCGCGGCCAATTTCATCAATGACGACGACTTCTGGATTGTGATTCTCCACAGCTTCGATCATGGTCTCATGCTGGTGAGACGGTTTAGGGACCTGCATGCGCCGCGCACGGCCGACGGCGGGGTGCGGAATGTCACCATCGCCGCCGATCTCATTGCTTGTGTCAACGATGACGACCCGCTTCTTCTCGGCCAAGATTCGCGCCATTTCGCGCAGCATCGTCGTCTTGCCCACGCCGGGCCGGCCCAGCAGCAAGATGCTGTGCCCCTCTTCCACGATATCATTGATGATGTCGACGGTGCCGTAGACAGCTCGCCCGACACGACAGGTCAGTCCAACGACCTGACTTCTTCGATTGCGGATGCCGGAAATTCGATGAAGCGTGCGGGCAATACCCGCCCTGTTGTCATCATCAAAATTACCAATGCCGCTCACGACTTGGTCGATTTCGGCCTGGCTCACTTCTTCCTCACGAAGCACTACTTCGCCATCGGTATATCGGGCCGTCGGTACGCGTCCCAAATCCATAATGACTTCAAGTAATTCATCCTGACGGCCGATGCTTTCCAAGGGTTCGCGAATGCTGTGCGGCAAAAAGCCCAGCAACTTGTTTAAATCTTCTCTAGCTTTGATACTTACCATGTGGTTTACATAACGGGTGTACCTCGCCTGCCGTTCGCTTTGCATACAGCTCAACGCGGCGGGTACGACCCGTGATCATCTATTGATTCCATCAAATCGAATTGAGTATAGGGCGCTGATACAGGAATGCCTGAATTCTCAAGGTTTATGGTCATCTTGGGCATTTCACGCTGGCTGTGCTGCACGGTGTGCTTGACCAGGACCGCCTGGCTTGCCCATTTCTGAAAGCCGGTGTTCTGCAGCACGGTAGCCAGCAAACCTTCGTAGCGCCTCACGCAGAGATAAACTGGCTGCGAACGTCGTGACGCTTTGACCAGGAGCGCTGATCGCAAGATGTCGCGGGCATCGCTTTCGGCGCTGGGGTGGATGAATAGTCGTATCCAAGTAGCGGCGCTTCCTTCGTGTATCAGCACAAATGCCGCTAATTCGTCATTGTCATCTCTTTGCACCCATGTACTGCCTGCCGAAGTTCGTGGTGTCGGTTCAACCAGCTGCACCAGCCGCGGCACGGTATTTGCATACAGCAGTTGTATGTCCCAATCATCTTTTGCAAGACGTGGTCTCAGTTTGTAAGTCGTGTCCGATTCTGCAACAGCCGGTTGATTCTCGGCGAGCACCCAGATATCTTGCCGAGTGTAGACGGCGAATCCGGCGCGCCGCAGTATCGGTAGTTCCGGTCCGGTTTCATCCACTTCCGCCACCAGACTGTGAATGCCAAATTGTCCAACTTCGGCGACGGCCTGGTCTAATAGAGAGAGCCAGACGTCACTGTTTTCGCTGTCGCCGCCAGGCAGCGAGTCCCCATTGTCAGCAGGATTTCGCACAGAAAGATCTGGGCTCAAATAGAGAATATGGGCGTGCAGGCCATCTTCTTCCAGCAGCAGCTGGATAAAACCGGCATATTCCCTATCTTCAGATTTCCAGATCAGTGTGGGAAAGTCGCTGCGGACAACCATGCTCAGCAATGCACCACGCAAAGGATGCAGATTGTCAGCTAACGCAGATTCAGCATGTAGAGAGACGCCTTGCTCGCTCAGCCGCCTAACGAGAGCTAAATCGCGAAGAGTGAACGGCCGTACCATTACGATTAGTTTAGCAGTCAGACACCGCGCTGGCAACAATCAAACGCTGCAGATCATAAAACACAAATACGCCCTATTACTCCTACGATACGACCATTGCAGGCACACTATCCAATTGATTGAAGCATGCTATAATCGCCTTCGTGTTTCGGTACGCGAAGGGCGACTGTCCGTGAATACGAAGCGCTGCGGAGGTCACGCGACCTCATCAAACAGCAGCGGAATGACCTTTCCCATTGTTTTCGGTGCTTCGCATCACGTTTCCTTCGCATTTCCGTCATCCTTGAACAAAGCATCCTGGAGGAACTATATGGCATCGTTGACGTTGACTATCCGCGAAGCCGTTCGCTATCGTGGTCACAGCGGGCAATACAGCTGGATAGCCCATCGCTTATCGGGTCTGGCGATTTTGCTCTTTGTAACCATCCACGTTTGGGACACGGCCAACGCCTTCTTCGCACCAAACATCTATGCCTGGTCGCTGGCTCTCTTCAAGAATCCGCTGTTCGCCGTCGGTGAAATCGCCATTATGGGAGCGGTTCTCTACCATGCGATGAACGGCATCCGTATCACGCTGCTGGACTATAAGCCTGAATGGTGGGTCTACCAAAAACGCAGCGCGACGATCGTTTGGGTGCTGTTCTTTGCGCTTTTTATCCCCATCTCAATCCTGATGTTCAGCGGCCTTGTCGGCCACTGCGGTGAATTGGCGGCTGAAGGGTTGAGCTGCTGGACGATTCCTCCCTTGAGTGATTTTCCAGCGGATATGTTCAATTAGGCAGTGAGGAAAACTAGATGGCTGCAATAAGCGAAAACCAGGGCATTACACGCCGCTCGGTAAAGATTCAGGGAAATTTCGAACGCAACGCGTTCATGTTCATGCGACTGTCAGGCATCGCCCTGCTGGTATTGGCAGTGGGTCACATGATGCTGCAGCATGTCCTCAATAGTTCGACCAATCTAACCATTCAGTTCGTGGCCCAGCAGTGGAATTCCTGGGGCTGGAAATTGTTTGACTTCTTGTTGCTGATATTTGCAGTTTCTCATGGCGTTAATGGGCTGCGCAACGTCCTGGAGGATTATATTCACAACAAAACGGCCGTTAAGTGGATCGGTATTTTTCTACTGATCTTCGTGGTGGCTACGATACTGTGGGCCGGCTACGCGATCTGGCAGTTCGATTCGACACCCTTCTCGAGTTCAGCCTAGGAATGAAATAGATGTCCGAAGTAAAAGTTCACACATTCGATGCAGTTATCATTGGCGCGGGCGGGGCCGGTCTTATGGCGGCGCTGTATGCCGGCCGCAGTGCCAATGTCGCCGTCATCTCGAAACTATACCCAACCCGCTCCCACACAGGGGCAGCCCAAGGCGGCATTGGCGCAGCCCTGGGAAATATGGAAGAAGATCATTGGCAGTGGCATGCCTACGATACCATGAAAGGCTCAGACTACCTGGCGGACGCCGATGCAATTCATCGCTTATGCAAGGAGGCGATTCCGACAGTCATTGAGCTGGAGTACATGGGCCTGCCCTTCGACCGCTTTCCAAACGGCACCATTTCGCAGCGTCGTTTCGGCGGGCACACCAATAACGAAACCGGCAAACCGGTCATGCGCGCCTGTCACGCCGCCGACCGCACCGGTCATATGATCCTGCAGACGCTTTACCAGCAGTGCATCAAGAATGATGTCAAATTCTTCGACGAATACCATGTCGTCGACTTAATACGCGTGGATGATACGGTGCGCGGCGTCGTGACCATCGAGATCGCCACGGGCGATTTCCATATTTTCCACAGCAAGGCGGTTTTATTCGCCACTGGCGGCTGGGGCCGCTGCTGGGAAGTAACCTCGAATGCCCATTCGCTCACCGGCGACGGCGCAGCCATTTGCCTGCGCAACGGGATTCCTCTGCAGGACATGGAATTCTTCCAGTTCCACCCAACGGGCATCTTCAAATTGGGCATCTTGATCACGGAAGGCGTGCGTGGAGAAGGCGGTGTCTTGATCAACAGCGAAGGCGAGCGCTTCATGGAACGTTATGCGCCTTCGATCAAGGACCTGGCCAGTAGAGATGTGGTCAGCAGGGCCATTTATCTGGAAGTCGAAGCGGGACGGGGCATCAATGGCCAGAATTATGTCTACCTGGATATCACGCCTGAGACGGTTAATCATTACCTGGAACAGGATGGCGAAGACCGGCGTATCAGCCGCGAGTATATCGAAGCCAAACTTCCCGATATCGCTGATTTCACCAGAACTTACCTTGGCGTCGACCCGGTGACAGACCCCATGCCGGTACAGCCGACGGCTCATTACGCAATGGGCGGCATTCCAACCGACCTGGATGGACGCGTGCTGATTGACGCGCAAAAAACTGTCCTGCCGGGACTATATGCCGCCGGTGAAGCGGCCTGTGTCTCTGTGCATGGCGCTAATCGTCTGGGGACAAATTCTTTGACAGACCTTGTTGTATACGGCAGGTTGGCCGGTCAAGATATGGCCGCCTACTGTCAGACATCTGAATTACTGCCCCTGCCTGACGATGCGGCGGCGTCTGCCATCGCCGAATTTGAACGTCTACGCAGCAGCAAAGGCGGCGTGAAACCACACAGCGTGCGCAAACAGATGCAGAGCACGATGACCAAGAATGTCAGCGTGTTTCGGACGGAAGAGACGATGTCGCAGGCGATTGAGGATTTGGCGGCCCTGCGGGCAGAGTACCAGAAGGTTCAGATTGAAGATGGGGGAATGCAGTTCAACACTGACCTGCTCGAAGCGTGGGAATTGGGCTGTCTCCTGGAGTTGGCTGAAGTAACGGCCGTCTCTGGACTGGCGCGCCAGGAAAGCCGTGGTGCCCACGCACGCGACGACTTCCCGGAGCGGGATGATGAGACGTGGCTCAAGCATACCCTCTGTTCCAGTGAAGATGGCGACTACAAACTGGACTACAAACCGACCGTTCTTGAAGATGAAGAATCAGGTATTGTTTATGTTCCCAAACCACGGGTTTACTAAGAGGAGAGATTAATGCAAGCACAATTGCGCATTCGTCGCTTTAACCCGGAAAAAGCTGACAAGGCATGGTGGGGCGAGTACACGCTCGACAATGTTAATGAGACTGATTCCGTACTTGATTTGCTGCACCGCGTGAAATGGGAAGTTGACGGTTCTCTAACACTGCGGCGCTCTTGTGCACACGGCGTCTGTGGCTCTGACGCGATGCGCATCAACGGCGCCAACGCGCTGGCCTGCAAAATGCTGGTGCAGCGCCTTGCTAATGGAGACGGCACGGTGAAGATTCAGGTCGAACCGATCCTGGGAATGAAGGTTCTCAAGGATCTGGTCGTCGACATGGATACCTTTTTTGAGCATTACCGTTCGGTGATGCCTTATTTCATCAATGACACGCCAACCCCCGCCGATGGCCGCGAGCGGCGGCAGTCACAGGCGGACCGCATGCGTTTTGATGATACGACCAAATGCATTCTCTGCGCGGCCTGCACCACTTCTTGCCCAAGCTTCTGGGCCAACGAAGCATATGTAGGACCGGCGTCCATCGTCCAGGCGCATCGCTTCATATTCGACAGCCGCGATCTGGGCGCGGCGGAACGCCTGGCAGTGGTAGGCGACTCAGAGGGCGTGTGGCGCTGCCGCACCGTATTCAACTGCACCAGCGCCTGCCCGCGAGAAATTGAGGTCACCAAGGCTATCGCCGAAGTGAAGAATGTCCTGACGACGGGTAAGATCTGATTTTCACTGACAAATGATATGGAAACGCCGGCCTGTCTCGATGACGGGCCGGCGTTTTTGCTTTTATGGCAGCCCCAGGCCTTCTTCCACGGCCGTCTTTAGTTTACCGGCGGCGACAAGGGCGCGAACCTGTTCGATCTGCGGCGCCAGGGGCTGATCTTTCGTCTGGAAGGGGAGTTGTTCGCGAATCAACTGATAGGCTATACGCGTCCCGCGTCCCAGGGCCTGCGGGGCCAACCCCAATTCGCGCAGACGAAAATCGATGCCCTGCGCCGCGCACAGCAGCTCAATCGCCACAATCGTTTCTGAATGGCGCAGGATCTGCGCAAACTGGCGAACAGCCGCAGGTCCCATACTGACATGATCCTCGGTATCGGCACTGCTGGGAATCGTGTCGGCGCTGGCGGGATGGGCGAGCACCTTGCTCTCTGAAGCGAGGGCGGCCGCCGTGTACTGAGCCAGCATGAATCCGCTTTCCAGGCCGCCATGTTCCGTCAGGAACATAGGCAGTACGCCGCCGTTGCTGTCGGCGTTGACCAGGCGAGCCACTCTGCGTTCGCTCATATTGCCCAGTTCGGTCATGGCCAGCGCCGAATAGTCCATGGCGATAGCGATCGGCTCACCATGAAAATTACCGGCGGAAATGACATCGATTTCGTCGCTGTGCTCGTCGGTTAGAATGATCGGGTTGTCATTGACCGAGTTGAGTTCGATATTGATCACCCATTGGGCATAGGCGATGGCATCCCTCACGGCGCCATGTACCTGCGGGACACAGCGCAAGGTGTACGGATCCTGCACATTGAGCGAATGACGGCCGCGCAGCAGCCTGCTGTCCTCCACGAGATGACGCAGGAAGCGCGCGCTGTCAATCTGGCGGGGATGTGGTCGCAGCTGGTGAACGCGATCATCAAAGGCGCGATCGGTGCCATTGAGCGCCTCCAGGGAAAGCGCCGCTGCGATATCGGCCGTCAGGCTGAGATTGATCGCGCGGCGTACATTGAGCGCCCCAAGGGCTACCATCAGCGTCGTGCCGTTGAGCAGCGCCAGACCCTCTTTGGCCCGCAAAGTTAAGGGCGCCAGGTTGGCGCGGCGCAGCGCTTCTGCGCCCGGGACGAGTTCACCGTCAATAGTTGCTTCCCCTTCCCCGATCAGCACAAGCGCCAGATGCGCCAGGGGGGCGAGATCGCCGCTGGCGCCCAGCGATCCCTGCGCGGGCACGCGTGGATGAACGCCGGCATTGAGCATGTCGAGCAGCAGCTGCACCACTTCCGGGCGCACGCCGGAATAGCCGATACACAATGTATTGGCGCGCACCAAGAGCATCGCTCTGACATCGTGCTGCCGCAGATCAGGGCCAACGCCGGCCGCATGGCTGCGCACAAGGTTCAACTGCAGTTCACGGACTTCGTTGGGCGAGATGATCTTGTCTTTGAAACGGCCGAATCCCGTGGTGATGCCATAAGCCACGCGCCCTTCGCTGACGATCTGTTCCACCGCCCGGCGCGAACGAATCATCTGCGGCAGGCATTTGGGGTCGAGCTGTACAGGTCGACCGTGGGCAACCTGGACAACGTCATCTACTTCAAGAGAATCACCAGAAACCATCAAGTCGTTCATGAATCCATTATAGCCTGAATTAAGCAGCCGGGAATTCACGATAGACCAGGATCCGCAGACATGTGCCAACTTGACGTAATGTTGTATAATTATGTCATCTCATTGGTAGTACCCGACATTGGCATTATTAATCCTTCAGCAGCGCGAGGGAGATTCATGAATAGTTTTCGCATCCTCTCACTAGACGGCGGCGGCGTTCGCGGCATCTATACGGCCGTTTTGATCAATAGAATCGTCAAAGAAGTGCCCGAACTGTTGGAAGACACCCATTTCTTCGCCGGATCGTCCACAGGGTCTATTCTGGCCCTGGGGCTGGCCTTTGGCATTCCACCAGCGGAACTCATTGAGATCTTTCGCGCCTATGGGCAGGTCGTACTGCGCAAGAATCTCGTCAGCAGTATCGGGCAGGTAGTAGGCGCCAAGTACGATATTATGGCCCTGCGTAAGCTGCTGACGCCCTACTTCGGCGCCTCGATTTTGCTTGATTTCAGCAAACGCCGCGGCAAGAATATCCTGGTGCCCGCGTTCGATCTGGACGGCAAGATCGATGACGTTCGAACCTGGAAACCGAAGATCTTTCACAACTTCACCGGGCCGCTGGCCGATGACGGGGAGATGGCGATTGACGTTATCGTGCGCTCAAGCGCGATGCCAATCGAGTTTGCTTCCTTTCAAGGGTATGTCGACGGCAGTATCGTGGCCACCAATCCCAGCATGCTTGCCTTTACGGAAGCGATTGACAGAAACACGGGCAAGCAGACGCCAGCCAACATCCGTCTGCTTTCATTAAGCACCGGCTTTTTCCCACGCTTCATTGGCGGGACGGAGCATGATTGGGGATTGGGGCGTTGGTCCTTTGTGCTGCCGGCATTGATGGTCGATAGTCAGAACGGCATCAGTGATTACCAATGTTCGCGCCTGCTTGGGGGATCGCGCTATCACCGGCTGGACCCGATTTTACCCAAGCCGGTCAATATCAGTGACGCAGATAAGATACCGGATCTCATCAGCTACGCCAGCGCAGTGGACATTGAACCGACGGTAGAGTGGATCCGCAAACGATACCTGGCCTAGGACATCCCAGCGCGGGAACGCTTCCCTTACTTCTGGAACGAGACGAACTATCCTGCGCATTTTGTCGCCTCCGGTTGGCTGAATAGAGATATCCGATCTACAATTCCCCCATGTCCGAGTGGGATAAAATTGTTGGCCATGATTGGGCAATCCAATTACTTTCGGGGGCGATTAGAAACGGCCGTATCGGGCATGCGCATCTGATCACGGGCCCGCAGCAGATCGGGAAGACGACCCTGGCGCGAACCTTTGCCCAGGCACTCAACTGCACGGAGCCACTGGCCCTGCGCCCGTGCGGCAGCTGCCGCTCCTGTAAGCTCATCGCCGACGATCTCCATCCCGATGTCCATATCCTGCTCCCCGAAGTCAGCGGCCGCGGCAAACCGCTGATTAAGGTTGACCAGATTCGCAACTTGCAGCGCCAGCTGCAGCTTTCAGCGGTTGAAGGACGCTACCGTATAGCCATTCTTACGCAGTTTGACGCCGCTAATCCGAGCGCGGCCAATGCTTTTCTGAAGACATTGGAAGAGCCGCCGCCGAGTGTAATCCTGCTGCTGACAGCGACTGACGCCGATTCGCTGCTGGCAACCATCGCCTCGCGCTGCCGCACAATCAATCTGCGGCCTCTGGACAGCGAATCAATTGAACAGAACCTGATGACCAGTCTGGGCGTCGCCCCGGCTGACGCGCTGCTGCTGGCCAGTCTTGCCGACGGCCGTCCGGGGTGGGCGATTGAAGCAAGCCAGCAGAAGGAGATATTAGAGGCCCGGCAGCAAGGTTTGAGCCAGCTGCACGAAGCGCTGGAAGGCAGACGCGTTCGCCGCTTTCAATTGGCGGACAAATTGAGCCGCAAACCGGAGCAGCTGCCCGCCCTACTGCGAACCTGGTTGAGCTGGTGGCGCGATCTGACCCTCGTGGCTTACGGCCGGGGAACTGTCAACCCCTCGGTGCCCATCTCCAATATTGATCAGCAGCGCAACCTTGAAGAATTCGCGGGCACATGGACACGCGAGGCGGTCGTGGAAAGCCTGGCGGCAACGGGCCGCGCCATAGAATATCTACAGCAAAACGCGAACACACGCCTGGTGATAGAAAACCTACTCCTGGGATACCCGATGCCGAGAGAGCTCGCCCGTTGATCAGGCGGCTGCAAGAAAGAAGAATGACAAGATGAACGAGCAACGAACAATTCCTTTAGGACAGCTATCCGGACTAAAGATTCGCGCCACGCCCTCCGCGGTAGGCGCGGCTTTTCTCATGGCCGCCGGGTTGGTCCTTCTTCTGCTCAAGGTGTTCAGATGGCGGCCGTGGGCAGCGGTCACCGGCGGCATCCTGGCGACATTGATCCACTATCTATCTGAACTGTGGCATCATGTAGGCCACGCGCGCGCCGCCCAAGAAACCGGTTTTCTCATGAAGGGAGTGACTTACAGCGGGCCAATCGCCGTTTCCGTCTATCCGGACAATGAAGGGCTGCTGACCGCTGATACGCATATTCAGCGCGCTTTGGGTGGTCCCATTTTCAGCCTATTCTTAACCCTGGCGGCAGGGCTGGCAGCGCTGCTATTCCGGCCACTGGGCGGGCTGCCTCTGTTCCTCACCGTCTTCGCCTTTCTTGACAATTTACTTGTACTGACCATCGGCGCACTGCTGCCGCTGGGATTCACCGACGGCAGTACGCTGCTGACCTGGTGGAACCAGCGCCAGGGTGGCCGGCGCATCCCCATCTAGTAAAGAGCAGCTGATCATATGAGCAATAAACAACCCGATCCCCAACTTTTGCTTGAATTCGCACTGGAGGCGACCTGGAAAGCAGGTCGTGTGACATTGAGCCATTTTCAGACCGGCGTACCGGCTGAACGCAAATCAGATAACACACCGGTCACCCTGGCGGACAAAGAGGCGGAGCAGGTTCTGCGCGAGATGATCAGTAACTATTGGCCGGATCATGGCATCATAGGTGAAGAGTTCGGCGAAAAGAACAGCGATTCACCCTACAAGTGGATTATCGATCCAATCGACGGCACCAAATCCTTTGTCAGCGGTGTGCCCCTATACGCGACGCTGCTGGCACTGACGGATGGCGACAAGGCGCTGGTTGGTGTGGCGCACTTCGCCGGCCTGAACGAGACGGTCTATGCCGTGCGCGGCGGGGGCTGCTATTGGAACGGCCGTCGTGCGCATGTTTCCGCGAAGGACAACCTTGCCGACGCGGTTCTGCTAACTTCTGAACTAAACTACTTCTTTCTCGCCAATCGGCAGAAGGCGTGGCAGCGCTTGATTGAGAGCACGTATGTGCAGCGCACGTGGGGGGACGCCTACGGCTATTTCCTGGTGGCCACCGGACGCGCCGAAATCATGGTCGATCCGGCGATGTATGTTTGGGACTGCGGCCCGTTTCAGGTCATTATGGAAGAAGCGGGCGGTACTTTTACCGATTGGAAAGGCACGCCGACCATTCATGGCAACGAGAGCGTGGCGACCAACGGTGCGCTCTTTGATCAGGTGATGGATATCATCGGCGAGCGGTAAATCCCGCGTTTGCGCCGCGATTCCTACGCAAATCGGCCGTATCGTCATGGAAAGGTCTCCCAGTCGTGGGTTGTTTGCAGCCGCGGTCAAGGGATAATAGGTGGCTGGAGCTGCTGCTGCGTTAGCCGGGCAAACTCCAGACCATATGACAAAATCAGCGGTAGAAGATAGGCAAAGCAAATCGCTAAGCGCATATATACGAGCAAATTGGCGAGGCGATCTACTCGCCTTCGCCTTTTTGCTGCTTGCCGTCCTCATCTTCTTCCTGCCGGTCGTCCTGGGCCGCGCCTGGATTCCGCGCGGCGGCGGCGACTCTGTCTCTTTCCTCTACCCGATGTATCGTTTCGCCGCGCAGAGCTTCCAGGCCGGCACGATTCCGCTGTGGAACCCATTCCAGTATGCTGGTTCGCTCTTTATCGCCGACAACCAGACCGGGATCTTCTATCCCCCTAACCTGCTGCTCTTTTTTCTCAATCCTGACTTCTCCTATGGCGCCATTCAGTGGCTGGTCATCGCTCATTTCTTCTTTGCCGGCGCTTCGATGTATCTCTGTATGCGCTTGGTGCGCGTGCAGTCGCCACTGCCGCGCGCGGCGGCAATCATCGCCGGACTCGCCTATATGTTCTCCGGCGTGTTCATCGCCCATATCGGCAACTTGAATCTAATCGCCGTGGCCGCCTGGCTGCCGCTGACATTCCTGGCGCTGCAGCGGGCGATTCTGGCCACCAGTCGTAGAACCGCTGCAGCTTGGGCAATCGCCGGCGGCGTTTTGCTGGGCGTCGGGACGCTGTCCGGTCATGGCCAGATGGTCTTCTTGTTGGCCGCCTATCTTGGCTGCTACGCCTTGTTTCGGGCGATCAGCGAGCGCGCCGTCTGGCCCATCATGGCTTTGCTGATCCTGGGTATCACGGCCGTTGGCCTGGCGTCGATCAATCTCATCCCCTCGCTGGAGGCGGTGCAGTACTCGGTACGCGCGGAGTTTGATGCACAGCGAGCAACTGGTTTCGCCCTGCCCTGGCGCGGGCTGCTAGGCCTGTTTGCCCCCGACTTTTTCGGCCGCGGGCAGGTTCGTTTCTGGGGCGATTGGCCGCGCGTTGAGTATGGGTACGCCGGTGTACTGACCCTCTTCCTGAGCGGCGTGGCTTTGGTGACCGACCGCTCGCGCCTGACACGCTTCTTCGCGCTGGCCGCGCTGCTCTTCACCATCCTGGCGCTGGGAGATAACACGCCGCTGTTTCCGCTTCTTGTGCGGCTCGTCCCCGCATTTCCATTCCAGGTACCAGCCAGATTTGTGCTCCTGCTCGACTTTTCACTGGCCGGCCTGGCAGCGATCGGCATGGCACAGTTGATCGAGCGGCCACGGGATCTGCGAACTTATTTGCTGGGCACGGCTCTGGTGACAGCGGCCGTCCTCGGCCTGCTGCTCTGGCAGTATCGCCAGTCGATTGCCCGCGTTATGGAGCACCAGCAGCAGATGTGGCTGGCCGCCGGGCTGTTCGCCCTCTTCGCCACGTGCAGTTGGCTGCTGATCTGGGCGCGCAGCCAACAACGCTTGCCGGCGACCACCTTCGCAGTTCTCGGCGTTCTCCTGTTGGCTGTCGACCTGATCGCCCTAGGCTGGTACGTGGAGATCGAACCCAACGATCCCGCGGCGGGATTCGCCGAAGGGAGCCCCGCCTTGCAGTATCTGAAAGAAAACGCCGGCCTGCAGCGCATCGAAATAGCGACCTCTGCGTGGCAGCCAAACCTGCCCCAGCTGGAGGGTCTGTATAGCATCGACGGCGTCTACAATCCCCTGGAACTTTCCAACTATGCCGTCTACATCGGCTCGGTCGGCTACCGCGGCTCGCCCATGTATGACCTGTTGGGCACGAAGTATATCGTCGCCGGTAAGGCGGACCCGCCCGGCGATACAGCGATTATCGTGCCCGTGTTTGATCAAGATCCTGAGGTGACTGTCTATCTGAACACAGAAGCGCTGCCGCGGGCCATGGTCCTGCAAAACGCAGTTGTTGTCGCCGACCATGACGCCGCCTTTGCTGCCGTGCATGAAACGTCGTTCGATCCACAGCAGGTTATTGTCCTCGAAGAGGGCATGCCGCTGGATCAAGCGGCAGGGGAATCATCGATCACAGTCCTACGCTACGACCCCAATTACGCAGCATTTGAGGTCAGCAGTGACCGGCCGGCGTATTTCCTGCTCAGCGATATTCACCACCCACAATGGAAGGCGACGATAGATGGGCTGGATACGCCGCTGCTGGTTGCCAACTACGCACTGCGGGCCGTTGAGCTGCCGGCCGGAACCCATGTCGTGGAAATGCAGTTCGAACCGCCGGCCTGGACGTGGGGGGTGGCGATCACGCTGCTTACCCTGATCCTGCTGCTCCTGTTCACCCTCTGGTATTGGCGTACAGGCAGCGAGGGAGAAACACTCGACGAGCGGTGATGTGCAAAAAGCCAGCGCCTTTATCACAAACGGCCGGCGCGCCGGAGAATATTCCCGATCTCGCCGGGCAGTTGGAGGCACTATTAACAACGATACGCTGGGATAGCCTGCCCGAATAAGCATGGCTACAATACGGCTAGACGAGTCGGCGCGATGGGTCGACCAGCAGTTCAAGAAAAGCGAGAATCGTACAATGCGGCACAGTCGCCTTCTGACTTTTATCATCTTAGTAACAGCGCTGCTCTCCATGGCGGCGTGCAGCGGCAGCGATTTGCCCTATGTCGAAACATTCGACCAGGCGGGTAATTGGCGCACAGGCAGCGACACCTACACCGAGGGCGAAGTTAGGGATGGCATCTACGACCTGCATATTATCGGCGATGACGTCAGCCGCTGGTCTTCCGCCGGCAAGAATTTCGCCGACGGCGTCTATGAAGTGGAGGCGACGCAGATAGAGGGCCCGCTGGATAACGGCTACGGCATGCTGCTGCGCGCTGACACGGACAAAGGTGACTTCTATCTGTTCAAGGTGAGCGGAGACGGCTATGTGTGGATCGGCCGTTACGTCGATGAAGTTGAAGATCAGGCGATCATTGGCGGTCACTGGTTTGAGTCGCCGGCCGTAAAGACTGGACTCAATCAGACCAACAAATTGGGCGTCGCTGCCGAAAGCGGCAACCTGGTATTCTTCGTCAACGGCAGTGAAGTCGGCCGGGTAACGGATAACAGTTTCAAAGAGGGAGACGTTGGTCTCTTCGCCCAATCCCTAGGCTTCGGCGGCGTCCGCGTCTTTTTTGACAATTTAACGGTTAGCCCGCTAGAAAAATAGAAATCGCACGCTGCCATGACATCGCCGTATTAGCGGCATCCCCAATCAACAAGAAAGGCGCCGGCCAGCAGTTTGCTGACCGGCGCCTTTTTGGAGTATTTCAAGCTGTCTAAGGGCCAGGAACGAGCGAGTTCAGCCATCACAAAGCTCACGCCGCTTCCCACAGATCACTCCTCCTCATCGTCAGTCCACCTGTTATGCGCGTCTAGCGGCGGCAGCAAACTCACTTCAAGCACGTCGGCTACCGTATCAACGAAGACAAAATCGAGGTCCTGGCGCAGCTTCTTGGGTATCTCTTCCAGATCGCCCTCATTCTTGCGCGGCAGAATAAAAGTCTTGATGCCGGCGCGGCGGGCAGCCAAAGCCTTCTCACGCACGCCGCCAACCGGCAGCACCCGGCCGCGAAGCGTAATCTCCCCGGTCATACTGGCATCGCGCCGCACGGGGCTGTTCGTGAATGCGGAGATGAGAGCGACCGCCAGCGTTACGCCGGCCGATGGCCCATCCTTAGGGACAGCCCCTTCCGGTAGATGAATATGGATATCCACATTCTCGAACACTTCAGACTTAACACCCATTTCATCCGCCATGCTGCGCGTATAGGTGAGCGCCGCCTGCGCACTTTCCTGCATAACATTGCCCAACCGGCCGGTCAGGGTTAAGGCCCCCTTGCCAGGCATGAGATTCACTTCCACAAACATGATCTCACCGCCGGCGGCCGTCCAGGCAGCGCCGTTGGCAATACCGACCTCGTCGTGGTCAGGGAGTCCTTCGTAGATAAACTGCGGCGGCCCAAGAAGCTGCCGGACCTTTTTCGCATTGACGCGCCGCGGGTACCGTTTGCCCTCAGCCACCTGACGGGCTACTTTACGACAAACTGAGGCGATCTCTCGCTCCAAGTTACGCACGCCGGCTTCCAGTGTGTAGAGCCGGATGATCGTCTTCAGCGCATCATCTTCGATACGGACACCCTTGTCCGCAAGGCCATGCTGTGTCAGCTGGCGCGGCACCAGAAACTGCCGGCAAATCTCCAGCTTTTCCTCTTCCATATAGCTGGAGAACTCTATAATCTCCATGCGGTCCAGCAGCGCTTCCGGAATCGTGTCCAGATAGTTGGCGGTGGTGATAAAAAGGACCTGCGAAAGATCGTAATCCAACTCCAGGTAATGGTCGGCAAACGTGTTGTTCTGTTCCGGATCCAAAACTTCGAGCAGGGCGGCAGCGGGATCGCCGCGAAAATCCAGACCCAGCTTATCGATCTCGTCGAGCATGAATAAGGGATTGACTGTCCCCACGCGGCGCATCGCCTGAATAATGCGGCCCGGCAGAGCGCCGATATAGGTCCGGCGGTGACCACGTATTTCCGCTTCATCTCGCACGCCGCCGAGACTCATGCGCACAAATTCACGCCCGAGACTCTTGGCAATCGAACGGCCGAGAGAAGTCTTCCCTGTTCCCGGCGGGCCAACAAAGCAGAGGATAGAGCCACGCATATTGTCAGGGGCGATTTGGCGCACGGCGATATATTCCAGGATGCGATCCTTGATCTTGTCCAGACCATAATGATCTGAATTCAGGACCGCGGCGGCATGCTTTACATCCAGATTGTCTTGCGAACGTTCCGTCCACGGCAGTTCCACCAGCCAATCGATATAAGTGCGGATGATGCCTACTTCCGGAGACATGGGCGGCATAGCAGTGAGCCGCTTAAGCTCGCGATCGACGCGTACCTTCACATCTTCCGGCAGATCCTTCTGCTCGATCGCTTCGCGCAGTTCCGATATTTCCTGGGCGAAGACGTCGAGTTCACCCAATTCTCCCTGAATCACGCGCATTTGCTCGCGCAAGAAGTATTCGCGCTGCGAGCGGTCGACTTCCTGCTGGACCTGCGAATGAATTTCATCCTCCAGTTCGAGAACACTGAGTTCCTTGGCCAGGATAATGCTTACTTTCTGCAGGCGTTCCGTGGGGTCCAGCGTCTCGAGGACATCCTGGCGCGACTCCAACGATATGAACAGGGTTGAGGTGACAAAATCGGCGATCCAGCCGGGATCGTCGATATTAAGGGCATAGGTGTAGGCGTCGTCGGGGATATTGCGATTGAGGGTGACTACTTTTTCGAAGAGCGTCAATACGGCGCGCATTAGCGCTTCCGTATTGTCATGCCAGTCGATTATTTCTTCGATCACACGCGCCCGGGCGCGCACATAGGGCTCCGTTTGCGTGAATTCCAGTAGTTCAACGCGGCGGCGCCCCTGTGCCAGGACGCTCACCGTGTCATCCGGCAGCCGGAGCGTTCGTCCCACGACGATCTCGGTGCCGATGGCGCAGATCTCTTCAAATGAGGGATCTTGCAGGTCAGCATCCTTTTGCGCAGCGACGATTAGGTTTTCGTCATTTGCCGTCGCCGCTTTGATCGCCGCCAGCGACTGTTCTCGGCCGACGAAAAGGGGCATCACCATCTGCGGGTAGAGGACGACATCGCGCAGAGCGACGAACGGGCATTCGATAATGCCGTCTTCACTGTAAGTATCTCTTTCCGGAAAAACGGTTGTCTTCAAATCCGGAAAAGTAGCGAGGAAATCCGGTATTTGATCGAATTCAAAGTCATCTTCAGTTTGCATAGGTTAACCTCTTGGGAGCAGAAGATCTGATTGTATTCTGTCCCAATGATTTAGCAAGTCACCAATGAAAATAATGGAGCCGGTAGCGCAGATCATATCGTCTGCTCCAGCCTGCTCGAAAGCGAACAAGAGCGCCTCTTCGGGGGAACCGGCCGTTTGCACGGTGAAGCCCAAATCGTTGGCCTGGGCCGCCAGCAGTTCCGGGGCCGCCGCGCGCGGATGGTCGGCCGCCGAAACGATGACTTGGTGCGCCAGGGGAAACAGCAGCTGCATCATCTCCGGGATTGCCTTGTCCATCGGCGCACCGAAAATGAACCACAGCCTGTCATAGTCGTAATCATTCTCCAACGCCACTTTTAGTTTCGATGCTGAGTGCGGGTTGTGAGCGGCATCGATCATCAGCTCCGGCAGCCCCGGTTCATCCATCACGATCTGCAGACGCCCTTCCCAATGGACGGTCGCCAATCCTTGCTGAATCGCCGCAAGCGTCACTTCCGGGAAACGTTCCTGGATGAAACGCAGGGCGGCAATGGCCAGCATCCCATTTTCCAACTGGTGGAGTCCCGCCAAGGCGAGCTCAAACGGCGTTCCGCTGGGCACATAGGCTTCATGCGCCGACCGCGTCACCAGCAGCTGGTGGCTGCTGCCCGTATACTGCCAATCCCGGCCTACGAGTTCCATCATGCTCCCCTGCTCATCCCCGATTTCCTGCAGGCGATTCAGCGCTTCAGGAAGCTGCGGCGCAACCACAACAGGCACACCTGGCTTGATGATGCCCCCTTTTTCCCCGGCGACCTCACCAAGCGTGTCGCCCAGTAGATTGGTGTGATCAAGGCTCAGGCTTGTGATCACAGATACCAGGGGCATCAGCACATTGGTAGCGTCAAGACGGCCGCCCAAGCCAACTTCAACCACGGCGACGTCAACTTGTTGGGCAGCGAAATAGGAAAAGGCTACGGCCGTTACCACCTCAAACCAGGTGATATTGGGGAACTGCGGGATGATCTCGCGCAGTTCATTCAACCTGTTCACAAAATCAACTTTGCTGATCATGCCATCGTCATCATCAGGTGTCAGAACGCGTATGCGCTCGCGGAAATCTCGCAGGTGGGGCGAGGTATAGAGACCAACCCGCAGGCCGGACGCCTGCAGAGCCGCCGCGCTCATTGCTGCCACAGAACCCTTCCCTTTTGTCCCGGCGATATGCATGGATGCGTACTGTTCCTGCGGATCGCCAATCGCCGCCAGCAGGTTGCGCGGACGGGCCGGGTCCATCTTGCTGGCATGGTATCTTTCCAGCGTTTTGCGTTCCAGATTGATAAAACTATAGAGATAATCGAGCGCTTCCTCATAGGCGCGCTCGTTGGGTGTCATTTCTTCGGCAATCATGGGCGGGATTGTAGCGCAATACGCAAAAAAACACTTTTCTTGGCAGCTTGCCAAGGGATGGTTAAACTACACTGTTTCACCAAGCGCGGGGTCAAGAAAGATATGGAAACAATCGTCACCCTACATGCGAGATTTGCCAACACCGTCTGGTTGTTTCTATTGATCTTGGGCTTGTGGAGTCTTTGGCGGGCAGTACGCGGGCAGGGCGTGAACGGCAATTTCCTGGGAGCACTTGCCGTGGGCGAGATCATGATCGTCGTCCAGGCGGCACTCGGTATCCTGCTCTGGCTCAACGGCCGCGGCAGCAACATCAGCGAGCCGGCAATTCATTATCTGTATGCCGCTTTTTCACTGGTATTTTTGCCCTTCGTTTTTCTCTATTGGCTGCGCGGCGACGACTCCAACCGCGCCCAATGGGTGCTCACCTTTGCCGTGCTGTTTCAATTCGGCACGGTCTTCTACCGCTTCGGGCCTTACGCGCCCATCTAGCGCCGGCTGACGCATTCAGGCAAACCAACTCAGAACGCAACGCCCGCGCCGCGCAGACGCCGGTGAACCGTCTGTAAATTGTGTTGCCCAGCTCACAGGCGAACGTTAGAATGCAGCGCACAGGCGAAGTTAAACAGCGCCGGAAGGGATTTATTAGTTGATCGAGCCATCCGACAGCAGCGATCCGGGCGAATTACTGTCTCTTGGCCTGGAAACTCCAGAGGAAGCAACAGAAACACCCACGCAAGGCCAGGATCCGGAGGTCGTGCGCGCGGCGGCGATTCTGGCGGCTGGCAATATCACCAGCCGCCTGCTGGGCCTGGCGCGGGAGACGGTCAAGGCCAGTCTATTTGGCGCTTCCGGGCTTCTAAGCGCTTTTGAAGTCGCCGCTTATGTACCGACAAGCCTCTATGACTTGATCATCGGCGGCATGGTGAATTCCGCCCTGGTACCGGTGTTCAGCGATTACGCGACGAAAGAACGGCGGCAGGAGCTGTGGGCTGTATTGAGTACCGTACTCAGTGTGGCCACAGCCGTCCTGATGGTGGTCGTCGCCCTGGTGATTATCTTCGCCCCGCAGATCGCCTGGCTGGTTGGCGCCAACGAATTCGACGACCCGGCATTGACGGTTACATCGATCCGGCTGATGCGCATGGCTGCGCCGGCGGTGCTATTTCTCAGTATTGCCAGCATCCTTACCGGCGCGCTCTACGCGCTGCGCCGCTTCGCCGTCCCGGCGTTTATCGGCGCCGTGTTCAATGGGACAGTCGTTGTTGTCGCCCTGCTGCGTCCCGACCAGATCGACAGTCTTGTCTGGGGCATCTTGCTCGGTTCGCTGCTGCAGATCGTGGTGCAGCTCATGCCACTGCGCGACGCCCGCCTGCGCTGGAACCTCGATTGGCGGCATCCTGCGGTCCGGCGCATTCTGAGACTATACGCGCCCATTGTCGGCGGTCTTGTGATCAACCAGCTGGCGGTGGCCCTGAGCTATAACCTGGCCACACGCACCGGCGACCAGAGCATCTCCTTCATGAAGTTCGCTACGACGCTTTATCAGTTCCCACTGGGCCTGGTGGTCAGCGCCGTCTCAATCGCCACCCTACCCACCCTGTCACGACAGGCCAGCGGTCACCTGGCCGCCTTCAAACAGACGCTGGCCGAAGGACTTCGGCTGGTAATCACGCTCATCCTCCCGGCAACCGCCGGGCTTTTCGTGCTGGCCCTGCCGATCGTCACCCTGCTGTTCGAAAGAAACCAATTCACAGCGCAGGATTCAGCGACAACGGCGCTGGTTTTGCGCTTCTATTTGTTCGGCCTGCCCTTCGCCGCCGTGGATCAGATGCTCGTCTTCGCCTCCTTCGCGCGCAAGGATACGCTGCGCCCCGCCATTGCCGGCGTGATCAGCATCCTGATTTATCTGCTGGTCGCCGTACTCCTCCTGCAGCCGATGGGGTTGTTGAGTTTGATGATCGCCGATGGGATCAAGCATATCATGCATATGATGATCATGATCCTGATTATGCGCCGCCAGATTGGCAGCATGTCGGGGCACGGCATTCTACAGACGACAGCCAAATCCGTGGTGGCCGCCGTGGTCGTCGGCTTTATCGCCTATTTCACGTCGGGATTCGTCGCCGGCCTGGTGGACCTCTCAACGATGTGGGGCAAGCTGCTGGTAGTCCTGATCAGCGGCGGCTGCGGCGTGCTGGCCTATACGGCGCTGGTGTTCCTGCTCGATTTACAGGACGCCAAAGCGCTGCGCAGCCTGCTGCCCAGGCGCTGAAGTTCCCCCTACTCAGCCAGGTGATAAGCGCCCGGCCGGCGGTCTTCGAAGATCGGCATACTGGCGCGCACGGCCGGCACCTGATCCGTTTCCAGCGTGGCGCTGATCAGATTCGCCTGCTCGCCCGCTTCCACAATCACTTCGCCGCAGGGATCGAGGATGCAGGAACGGCCGAAGAATTCGGTGCCCCCCGTCCTGCCGACGCGATTGCAGGCGATGATGAACATTTGGTTCTCAATGGCCCGCGCACGCAGCAGTGTGCGCCAGTGCGCCAGGCGCGGTCTGGGCCATTGGGCAACGAGAATGACCGCCTGCGCGCCGGCCAGGGCATAAGCGCGGAAGAGTTCCGGGAAGCGCAGATCGTAGCAGATGGCCAGCCCGACCTTGCCCCAGCCAGTCTCGACAAGCGTCATTGATCTGCCTTCGCTGAGAAAACTGTCCTCGTCCATCGCGCCAAAGAGGTGGATCTTGTGATAGCTGCCCAGGTTCCGCCCGTTGCCATCAAAGTAGACGGCCGTGTTGCCTACCTTCCCCTCGCCCATTGAGCTCAGCTGCGAGCCAACAATGGCCACCCCCTGCTGCCTGGCCAGCGCGGCGACTTCAGCAAATAGACCCTCATCGAGGGCTGTTGCATAGTCAGCGGCGCGCTTCAAGTCATAGCCGCTGGGCCACAGTTCGGGCAGCACGACCAGCCGCGAACCACGCCGCGCCGCTTCGGTGGCCATGGTTGAAACGGCCTGTCTGTTGGCCCCTACCTGGCCGCGCATAACATCCATTTGACCGAGTGATATGGAAATCTTCATGGATACACTCCTGAGAAACCTGTGATCTTCATTTTGAGCGTCCGCTGCAGCCGGTATAAACGCATCCTAATTGAGGCGCGCCCAGGCGTCGATGCGGTCGGCAATGCCGTCACGGATGGTCTGCGCATCTTTGGCGTCCGGCACCTGCTGTAAATAGGCGTCCAGATAGCGCGCGGCCAAGATCGTTGAGCCACTGCGGTAGTGGACCAGTCCCATGTCGCGATAATGTTCCGGCACGTCAGGCTGTACCTGGCGCAGCAGGTCGATCACGGTCAATGCTTTGTCCCACTGCTCGCGCTGCGCATAGACGGAACGCAGATTGTTCAAGAGCCGCACGGTGATCGCGCCGGGATCGGACGGAGCCAGCCACTGCTGCTGGAAGGGACCCTTGTAACCGGTTGTACGCTCAACCAGACGCGCACATTCATTCAACGAAAGCCGTCCGCCGCCATTAAAGGGATCCAGATACCACGTCTCGCTGTCGCCGGGCACACCAACGATAAAATGGCCAGGCAGCCCAATGCCCCAGGCAGGGACGTTCAACTGGCGGGCGACTTCCAGATAGAGAATGGACAAGGTAATGGGGATGCCGGTTTTGCGCGCCAACACTTCGTTGAGAAAGCTGTTGCGCGGATCGTCATACGACTGGCGATTGCCGGAAAAGAGGTCGCGGCTGAACAAGAATTCCGCCAGCAAAACGCCGCGAATAAGAACGGGATCGGCGGCGGGCACATACGACCGTGCCGCCGCAGCAAGATCTGCCAGCTGCGCCATACAGGCTGAAGCATCCAGATCCGGGTATTCAATCACCTGCGCACAGAAAAGGGCGATTCGGGAAAGGTTCACCGGCTGCAAGGCCAGCTCATCAGCGATAGTCCACTCATTCATGGACGTCGATTATGTGGCAAGAAACGGCCGCTGCCAAGTCAGCCAGAATCATACCAGGGCAAGAACAGAAGCTGCTCGCCGGGCGAGAGTGATTATGACAAGTTAGCGGTGCGTTATCCGCTTTCTTGCATTATAATCGTACCGGCGTTTGAGGCGCCCCAGTAATCAGGAGGTAACGATGCTGGTTGTTCTGTCCGATTTACATTTTGAGGAAGAGGCTTCCTATCACATCAGCGGCGATGGAAGCCTGCCACCTATCCAGTTCAAGCGCAATCTGCCGGCTGCGCCGTACCGCCTGCTCGTACAGCGGCTGGCCTCAGAAGCGGTGCGAAATGAGGCGCAGAAGCTGGAATTCGTACTGGCCGGCGACATCTTTGACCTACATCGCAGTGGGCTGTGGTTCTATGAAAACGAGCAGAATGTACGGCCGTATGTAAACAATGAACGGATCACGCCGGCGCTGGAATCCTTCATCCTGCGCATGGTCCAGGGCATCGCTGACGAGGAACATGTCCGGGATGTACTGCCGGTGTTCCAACTGCTCGCCGCCGGCCGCTATGTGGATGGTGCGGGCGAAGAACTGCCGTTTCCTGTGCCGGTCGAGCTGCATTACATTCCCGGCAACCATGACCGGCTGGCCAACGCCTCACCAGCGATCAGACAGGCGGTGCGCCGGGCGCTCGGTCTGCCCGACCATGGGGCGGTCTTCCCCAATGTACTGACTCTGGAACAAGAGCGGGCGCTGGTGCGCCACGGCCACGAATATGACTACACCAACTTTTCGGTCGACATGCGCCACGAGGAATCATTTCCGATCCACCTGCCCACGGCCTATTACCAGGACCCCGCCTTTGGCGACTTCGCCACGGTGGACGTCGCTTCCCAGTTCCCGGCGCTGTTCCGTGACCTGCACGGTGACGAAACCATCCTGGCCGACCAAACGCTGCGCGCACTCTATTTGCGGATGCTGGAATTTGATGATGTACGGCCGTTAACGGCACTGTTTAACTATTTCATCTACGCTGACGGGCAGACGATTGATAAACAGGTTGCCTGGAAAGCAGTCGAGCCGGTGATCGTCGATCTTGCCGAGAATATTCACGACGATCCCTACCTGCTGGGCTGGTTGGACAGGTTCGACCAGCCATGGCGCCTGGACCTGATTGACGCGGTGCAGGCTGTCCTGGCCGCCAGGCCATGGCGCTGGACAAAACGGCCCGTTCCGCTTAAGCTGGCCGAGACGATCTCGGAGGTCGCTCTGAAGAGCACCGCCGGACGACCGCGGACTGAGGAGTACGCGGCGCGTGAAAGCGGCATCCGCAGCGGTCAGTACCGCTATATCATCGCCGGCCATACGCACCAGCCGCGGGTGAGTCTGCTGGCCAACGACCGGCATGGCGAACGCTATTATGTGGATACGGGCACCTGGCGAAACCGCGTGCTCTCAACTTTTGATTATGAACAGTTCGGTCGCTTGAAGGCGCTCAACTACATGATCGCTTACGGTCCCAATGAAGATCGCGGCGCGCTGCCGCCGGAGCGGCTGAAGATCGCCTCGTTCGACTATTGGTCGGGTGTCACACAAGGCTGGGAAAGGGACCGGCAGGGCATTAAGCCGGTTGATAAGCAGCGCTAGGGCAGGAAAGCGGTTATCCAAGAAACTTGGCCGGCAGCCGTTGTCCTTCAGCTTGCGAAAGAACGGGGAAGTCAAGTTCATAGAATGCTAGAACAAATGGGGAGATGATAGTTATGGCTCAAATAGAAAGTGACGCGGTACCAGTTGTTGGCTGGGAAGAGACAACCCCTGTGCCCGATGGCTATGAATTCAATGATTACCTGATGGCCAAAGACGGCCGTTTATTGATGGACGGGCTGGACCTGGCGCAGCTGCTGAGCGATTACGGCAGTAACCAGAGAACTGGGACATTCTTGCCCAGCCCGCTGGAAATCGTCTATATGCCCCTAATTCGCCGCCAGATAGAACGCATGCGGGGCCATTTCGCCCAGGCGGCACGCGAAACCGGCTACAAGGGGCGTTTTCTTTACGCTTACGCCTCCAAAGCCAACGCGGCGGAAGAGGTGGTGCGCACGACGCTGAAAGCGGGGGCGCACCATGAGATGTCGTCTACGATCGACGTCGATATCGCCCGGATCATGGTTGACCGTGGGCTGCTGAGTCCTGACCGGCTGCTCATCTGCAACGGCTTCAAGACGGCCGGCTCCGCCTACATGGAGAACATCCTGCGCATCAAGGATGAGCATGAGCATGTGATCCCCGTTCTGGAGGAAATGGGTGAATTGGCCCCGCTGCTTGCCTCCGGCAAACCCTTCGATGTCGGCCTGCGCCAAAAGACATACGGCAGGAACCGAACCAAGGAAGAGATGGAAGCGGTCAACTCCCGCTTCGGACTCAATACGGCAGAGATATGGAAGACAGCCGGCTATATTGACGCCGCGCCCAACCTGCAGCTGCGCCTCTACCATGCGATGGTGGGCAGCCAGATGCCGGATGAAGCAGCGTTCGTCGATTATCTGCGGCCAGGTATGGAGATCTATGCGCAGCTGCGCCAGCGTTACCCGAGCCTGGATATTTTCGACTTTGGCGGCGGCATGCCGGCGGCGATGACGCGTAATTTCGAGTTCGACCACCTCGCTTTTGCCAAAGGTCTGCTGGCTGCCTTGCAGGAAACCTGCTCGCGCTACGACGTACCGGTTCCTGATGTGATGGGTGAATTCGGCCGTTACACCACGGCGGCGCACGGCGCGCACCTCTTCAAACTGATCACAGTCAAGGAAAATGGTTCTGACCTGCCCTGGTACATCATCGACGGCTCGATCATGACTTCCTTTCCTGACAGTTGGGCACTGGGGGAGCACTTTATTTGCCTGCCCCTCAACCATCTTGACAAACCCTTCCAGCAGGTGCAGCTTGGCGGGATCACCTGTGACAGTGATGATGTGTACCCGCCCAAGAAGAGCAGCGCCAGGCTGTTTCTGCCGGTTGACTGCGACGATCTGGCGATCGGCTTCTTCGGCATCGGCGCTTACCAGGAGATGCTCGGCGGCGTTCGCGGCAGCAAGCACTGCGTCCTGCCGGAAGCGAACGAACTGCTGGTAGATCGGGACGAAGAGGGAACCCTGCAGTTCGAGGTCATTCTCGGCCAGACACCCGCCAACGTCTTGGAAAACCTTGGCTATCAGCGGGAAGCCTAGGCATGTACCGTAGGGTTACGGCCGACTTGCGCACGGCGTACGATCGCGCGGCAGATGAACGGGACAGGAAGCAAGACGCCCCCTGGAAGCTGACCGAGCGCCGCGCCTTCTTGCATCTGCTGCAGCAGGAAGGCAAACAGCGCCTCCTGGAAATCGGAGCGGGCACAGGCTGGGACAGTCTCTATTTTCAGGAGAACGGCCTGGACGTTGTCAGTACTGATTTATCACCGGAAATGGTCCGCCTCTGCCGCGAAAAAAGTCTGAACGCTTGTGAGATGGATTTCCTCAATTTAGGTTTCGCCGATGCTTCTTTCGATGCGGTCTACGGGCGCAACTGCCTCCTGCATGTTCCCAAGGCAGCCCTGGGCGATGTCCTGCAAGAGATCAGGCGGGTGATGACGCCGGGCGGCTTGTTCTTCCTCGGCGTATACGGCGGCATCGAACAGGATGGACCCTGGCAAGATGATAGTCACAACCCCAAACGACATTTTGCGATGTACACAGATGAGGCGATCGTGGCAATTACCGCCGGCTGCTTCATCCTGCGCGACTTCATCACGATAGACAGCGAATCAAAACGCAGCGGCGTACATTTTCAGCGTCTTATTCTGCAAAAGCGCGCAGTTTAGCACGCGCAACCCGCAGCCAGCTGCCTGCGTATTGATAAGTGAGGCGGCATATCATATCAAGGTTTTTCAAGAGCAAGTCTTACAGTTGTTTTGCCCAATCGCGTACAGCTGGCCGCGCTAGAACGCAGGAAATCTTGGCGGGCAAAGCACGACGATCTCAACCTATTGAAGAAATCATCCCTATCATATGGGGAACGCTCTAGAACGCCAGATATGATGGTACAATGTTAGTGAGCAAAACTTTCAGGCGGCGCCAACTAGCGATTCATCATTGGTCCGCCACAAGTGGGAGGATTAGTCAATGCAGCTGGACAGAACACGGATCATTTTTCTGGCCATATTGGGCGTCACGGGCATTGTCATTTGTGGCGCGCTTGCCTTCAATTTCTATAGCGGTCTGGTGGAAGAGCCTGCGGAAACGCCGGTGGCCTCCGTAGACGGCAGCTCCGGCAGCCAGACATCTCAAACATCGACGGAAGGTTCAACGGCGAGCGTCACCCAACTTGATTCGCCAGACCCGATTTTCGGGCCCAATTTCGACGCTGAAGATGGCCTGCCGACCTATATTTGCGGCGCGGATGCCTTTGGCAGCTACTTCACTTTGCAGCAGATGCAGATGTCGGGCAAAGATATCGCGCATGGCTTCCATCTGGGCATCGTGCCTTTTTTCCTGGATGAAGATCCCGCCTACGATGTCTCTGAGGAACAGCGCACGGCGCTGCTCAATGCGGGACAGTGGGACTGCCTGCTGACGACGCTCGACTCAGTGGCGCTGACCAGCCCTGGCATCATCACGGCCATCGTCGACGAGAGCGCCGGCGCCGACCAGCTGTGGGCCAGCGATACGGAAACGATCAACGATCTTAAAAATAAGCGCATCACCTTTTCGCGGGGCAGCGTCGGCGAGTACTTCGTCTACTACGCCTTATCCATCGCCCAGCTGAGCCCGCGCGCTGATGTGACTCTGATGCCGCAGGACAGCGTCGCCGACGCGGTCGCTTTCTTCAACAGCGGCAAGGCGGACGTGGTGTCTGGTTGGGAGCCAGATATTTATGACGCCGAAGAAAGCGGCGGCGTGCCGCTGCTCAGTTCCAACCAGCTGCGCATCGTCATGGATGTCATCGTCACCTCGCGCCAATCAATCGGCGACGAGGCGGAGTTGGTGCAGAATTTTCACGACGCATGGTTCGACACACTGAAGGACCAGGTAGAAGATTTCGACGGAGCGGCGGCCCAGATCGCCGGCTGGGGGCACAACGATTGGAGTTTCGTCTACCCGGAAACGGCGAGTGATGATTTCGCCGCCTGGTTGGAAAGCGTCGCTCAGGCAGACATGGGCGACAATGCGTTTGTCATGCGCGACCCACGGCCGTTGATCAACCGCCTGGAAATCGCGCGCCGAGTCTGGGCGGCTTCAGACCGCAGCGTGCCCGATGATGATGTCAACGACCTGGTCAACCCCGGTTTCGTCGCCCGCTCTGCTGAGAAAGCGGCACTGCAGGCAAGCGGCAATCCGGTCAATGATACATTCTCCGTATCCTCGCAGCTTGACCTCTCCGGTGTCGCCACCGGCGCCGCGGAAACGCTGGCCGTCCTGCCCTGCCGAACCTTCACCTTCCTTCCCGAATCAACTGAACTCACCCTGGAGTCGCGCCGCATTTTGGACAGCTGCGTTGTACCCACCCTCTCGCAGAGTGTCGGCCTCTTCCTCCGTGTGCAAGGGTCATCAGCCTGGCCGGCAAATGATCCGCCTTACAGTGAAGAAGAGATCCTGGAAGTCGCCGAGGGCCGCGCCGAATCAGTCGTCGATTACCTGGTGTCCCAGGAAATTGATCCGGCCCGCTTCATCGTGGAAACAACCCTCCCGCCCGAAGAACGACGCAACACGGATGAACCGAATTTGCAGCGGCTCGATCGCTTTGTCGAATTGACCCTGATCACTGCCGGCCGGTAATCACGATGAAACAACCTAACTTGCGCTATCTTTTCTTATTCCTGCTGCTGATGGCTCTGCCGGCTTTGGCCTGCGGCTTTGGCAGCGACGAGGCGTCGGGGCCACCTAGCAATGCGGCGGTAGTCAATCTCCTGGCCAGCAGCAGCCTGGAACCGTGGCTGCTCACGGCCGTGTCTGAATTCAACGACTCCGAACAAGAAACGGCTGACGGCAGCCCCATCTACGTGGAGCTTACCACGGCGGAATCGGGTCAGGCGGTTCTTGATTTGAGCGCCGGTGAAGCGGACATTTCCCTGTGGATAGCAGAAAACGACGTGTGGGGCGACATACTCGCCGATAAGGGTGTGGATGATTTTGCAGATGAGTGCGCCAGCGTCGCCGAGAGTCCGCTGGTCATCGGCATGTGGCGTCCGGTCGCCGAATCGCTTGGCTGGCCGGGACTCCCTCTCGGCTGGCTGGATATCGGCAGTCTCGCCGCCGATCCATCGGCATGGTCGTACTACAGCGGCGGCGATTATGGGGAAAGCCTGCGCTTAAGCCACGCCCATCCGGGGCTATCCGGTGCGGGAACGAGCACTCTGCTGGCCATCGTGCAAGCAGCGCAGTCAAAGAGCGATGCCGTCACACCCGAAGATATCTCGCAGCCAATTGTGCAGGCCTCAGTCGGCGCCTTCGAAAGCGCCGTTTCCTCCTTCAATACTAGCACGGACAATCTGGGCCAGACAATGGTCGAACGCGGGCCTGGATACCTTGGCGCCGGCATCATGTATGAAAGTACGGTCGTGCAGCATGGGGACGGCGAACTGGTCGCCATCTACCCGCTCGAAGGCACCTTCATGGCCACCCATCCCGCCTGTATCAACCAATCCGCCGGGGATGAGATCGTCGAGGCGGCCGCCCTGTTCCGCGACTACCTGCGCAGTGAAAGCGGCCAGTCGCTGGCCCTGGCCAGCGGGCTGCGCCCTGTGAACCCGGCCGTGCCGATTGGCGCGCCGCTGGATGAAGCGCACGGCGTCGATCCCACGCAGCCGGAGATCATCTTTGACCCCGCCAGCGCAGAATCGGTCTACGCTGCGCAGGAGCTGTGGCAGGCGGCGCGTAAGCCGGTCAATCTGGTCATGCTGCTCGATACATCCGGCAGCATGCGCGGCGGCAAGATCGAGAGCATGCAGGCTGCCGCCGAACAGTTCATCCAGCAGATGGGCGAAGAAGACACGATCAGCCTGGTCGAGTTCTATTCGCAGGTGGACCTGCTGATCGATCATGCCGTGGTGGGAAGTGATCGTGATGCGGCGATCACGGCCGTGCGTAATCTGGAACCAGGCGGCGATACAACCCTGTTTGACGCCATCGGTGCCGGCGCCCAGGTTGTCCAGACCGGCGCGTCACCGGATGCGGTCAATGCCATCGTGGTCCTTACCGACGGCATGGATACGGCCAGCGAGCAGTTTGAGTTTGACGAGAATCTTATCGCCGCGGCGACCGCCGGCGACACGACCGTCTTCACCATCGCCTATGGGGATGACGCCGACGATGAGCTGCTTTCATCGCTGGCGGCGCAGGGGAACGGCAATTTCTATCGTGGTGACGTGGCCAGTATCGCCGCCATCTACGAGGAAATGTCAGCAGCGTTTGGCGGCACCTTAGGCGTCGGGCGTTAATCCGCAGGATGCACGGGCAGTCTCCTTAGGGCCGGCCAGACAAGATGATCGCAGAGATTAACAGTGGGCTGACCGTGGCGATCCAGGCCGGGGGCAAGAGTTCGCGGATGGGTCGTGACAAGTCGTTCGTTCCTTTTCAAGGACGGCCGATGATTGAGGTGGTTCGCGATCAGGTCGCCGGGCTCGGCGACGAATTGATCCTGATCACCAATAATGCCGATCCCTATGCGTACCTGGACCTACCCGTCTATGGTGACATCTATCAAGATCATGGGCCGCTTGGCGGCATCCACAGCGCGCTGCTTCATGCCCGATTCCCATATGTCTTGATGGTCGCCTGTGACATGCCGTGGCTCAACCGCGATCTGCTCGCTTTTTTGATCACACTGCGCGAAACGGCCGATATTATTGTGCCTCGTTGGGGGAAATTCCCGGAACCGCTGCACGCCGTATACAGTAAGAACTGCCTGGCCCCGGTGGAAAAACATCTAGAAGCGGGCGATCTGAAGATCGTCCGCTTCTATGATGATGTCACTGTTCGCTATGTGGATCGTGAAGAAATCGCCCGTTTTGATGCCCAGGGTCGCTCCTTCACGAATATCAACCGGCCGCAAGACCTGGCGGATTGAGTCCGCATTGTCTGCGGAAACGCCTGGCCGGTAAGAGCAGCCGGCTTATTCCTTTGCAGCGACCGCGATTTCGGCGGCGCGCAGCGTGTTCAGCATGAGCATGGCGATAGTCATCGGTCCCACGCCGCCGGGCACCGGCGTAATCGCTCCGGCAACCTCTTTGGCAGAATCATAATCCACATCGCCTACCAGGCGATAACCGCGCTTCTTGGTCGGGTCTTCTTTCTGGTTGATGCCTACGTCAATTACCGCCGCCCCTGGCTTGAGCATATCACCAGTGATCATTTCCGCGCGACCGATGGCCGCGATCACGATATCAGCGTTGCGTGTGTGCTCCGCCAGATCCTTTGTGCGGCTGTGGCAGATGGTGACCGTCGCATTATTCTTCTGCAAAAGCATGGCAACGGGTAGGCCGACAATATTGGAACGGCCGACAACCACCGCTTCCGCGCCGTTCATTTCAATGCCGCTTTCTTCGAGCAGGCGAATACAACCGTTTGGCGTACAGGGGATGAACAGCGGTTCGCGCCCTTTCATCGCCAGACGGCCGATATTGACCGGGTGGAAGCCATCCACGTCCTTTTCCAGGTCAATCGAATTTAGAATCGCTTCCTCATCAATGTGCCACGGTAGGGGAAGCTGCACCAGGATGCCGTTGACGTTCGGGTCGGCGTTGAGCTCAGCGACCAACGCCTGCACCTCTTCCTGTGTCGCATCCGCCGGCAGGGTATGGCCGATTGAACGAATACCGAGCGCCTCACAGGTGCGCCCTTTCATGCGCACATAGGTTGCCGAGGCGGGATCGTCGCCAACCAGAACTGTCACCAGTCCGGGCACGTACCCGCTGGCTTCTTTCATGGCCAGCACGCCCAGGCGCACTTCTTCCTTCACTTTTTCTGAAATCGCTTTGCCGTCAATAATTTCTGCTGTCATGTCTTACAATCCTTACTCCTTGGGAAATTGAGAAAAAGAAACGGCCCCAGCGTTTGTCAACGAGAGGCCGAAAAGTATCGAGTTTTTAAAGTTACACAAAATCCTATTTTGGCAGTATCTGAGTCCCCATAAATCTATCCAACCAGATGCCCAGCGCTATGGCCAGAGCCAGAGCCGTAAAGAAGAAGTACGCAGAGCCATAGACGGCCGGCGTCGTACCGATCAGGAGCACGATTCCAAGCGTCGCCAATACGCCAAAAGCGAGGGAAATTATGATCAAGAGTATCCTTTTTACGAGCATTAAATCAGGCCTCCACAAGTTCAAGAATACGGGATGACGCAAACAGAGTGCGCCCCGGATAGTTCCTATTTAACGAGCGCAATTGTAGCAAACGAGTGCGTATCGCGCCAAGAAACGTCGTTTAGCCAGGCGAGCTGTTCAGCGCATCGGCGACATGCCTGATCAGCTGATCAATCGGCTGCGGTTTGGTCAAGTATTGTGTGGCGCCGGCGCGGATTCCTTCCTGGCGGCTGCCTGCGTCACTCCTGGCACTGAGCATCAAGATCGGTATGTGCGCCGTTCGCTCATCAGCACGCACCTGCCGGCAAACAGTGAAACCATCCATGCCGGGCATCAAGACATCTAGCAGAATCAAATCGGGCAGCTCACCCTGCATACGCTCAAGCGCGATCTCACCGTTTTCCGCTTCGCGAACATCATAACCGGCTCGGGTAAGCGTCAGCCGCAGCATATTGCGTATATCTTCCTCATCATCCACGACGAGAACAGCCGGGCGCATATGCTCCGCATTCTCTACGCCCATCCGGTCATCGTCGCCAGCGGAATTTCTGCTAAGTCCCATGCTCTCAAGATCCTTGCTATCGCTCAGGCAAGCGGAAGTTCAAGAATCAGACCCTCTCTCGCGGCGATCGTTCGCGGGAAAATCCGGCGCGCCCCGACAGCAATCTGATCGATATCTTCATCTGATAAATCCGGCGCATAATGAAAGAGAGCCAGCGTGCCCACTCCCGCCTCAGCAGCCACGCGCCCGGCCTGCTCCCAGCTGCTGTGTCCCCAGCTCTCGTAAGTCTGTGCCATCTCTAAATCGCGAAAATGGGCGTCATGTATGAGAAGGTCAGCACCCTGGGCAAGCTCCAGTACAGCAGGCAGAAACCCTCCTGCAGGATGAGCAGTATCGCTGCAGTAGGCAAGCACAACGCCATTGCTCTCTATGCGGAACCCAAGGCATCCTCCAGGGTGTTTCATTGCTGCCGTGTGGACAATCGTCTGCTCGCCGATCTCGATTGTCTCACCAGCGCTCCTTTCCAAAACCGTGAGCTCAGAGGCCAGCGAGCGATAAGCGAAGGGGAGATAGGGTTCGAGAAACTGCCGGGCGATCGTATCCTCAAGGGACGTATTGGGCCTGCGCGGCCCATACAAATCAAAAATATTGCGCCGGCCCAGCAGTGGATCAAAGAAGGGAAGCCCTTGAATATGATCCCAATGGGTGTGACTAAGCAGCAGGGTTGCCCTGATATTCCCGGCAGAAGAACGCAGCAGTTCATTGCCCAATCCACGAATGCCCGTTCCGGCATCAATGATAATGAGCTGTTGATCGTCGGTTAGAATATCAATTGAGGGCGTGTTACCGCCGAATCGGACCGTAGCCGGTCCCGGCGTAGGAACTGTGCCCCTAACGCCCCAGAATCGCACGCGCAAACTTCTCACCTCGCGATATCTGAAATTAGAATGACAGGTAGGTCTGTCAATAACCCCAGGGTTTCAACGGAGTATAGCAGATTGTCGCGCCAATTAACAGCGCGGCGCAAGCTTGCCGCTCATCAGCCAACAGTGCCAGTCAGCGGTCACTGAAGATGACAGGCACATAATATCATATTTAAGCGTGTTGACATGACACGGCCATTTTGGCATAATTCCTGAAAAGAATCTGAATAAGGCATTGATGGAGACGAGTAGGGTACGGTTGGTCTACTTAGCGAGTCTGAGATGGTGAAAGTCAGGCGTGATCGCCCCCCCGAAAATCCCTCCGGAGCTGCTAACCGAAAGCGCGTTCGCGTCAAGTAGGCTTAGACGGACTCATCCCTCGTTAACGGGATCGGACAATCCTTGTGTTGTCGAATAAGCGCCCGGCATAATGCTGGGAAGTCGGGTGGTACCGCGGAGATTAATGGCCTTCGTCCCAGATGGGACAGGGCCTTTTTTATTGCCTGCTGGACGCTCCCCGCTGGCGGGCATAGGCGTAGTAATGGAAACTAGAATGACGGAACTACTTTATTTAGAAGATGCCTATTTGCGTGAGTTTTCGGCCGTCGTGAGCGGTGTCGTCAACGACAACGGCGTTGTGCTCGATAGGACGGCCTTTTATCCCGGCGGCGGCGGACAGCCGGCGGATTTCGGCGTCCTGGTTGCCGGGGATGAATCCTGGATAGTAACGGGAACCAAACGCGTCAGCGGACGGCCAGTCCATTTTCTTGACCGCGAAGCGCCGGCGATAGGCACGGCCGTATCGGGCCATCTCGACTGGGAAAGACGGTACCAGCTGATGCGCACCCACACGGCGATGCATATCCTCTGCGGCGTCATCTGGCGCGACTACGGCGCTTCGGTTACCGGCGGCAATATGGATCCGCTGAAGGGCCGCATGGATTTTGAATTCGAGAGCATGCGCCAGGAATTGGTGGCCGCCATAGAAGCGGCAATCAATTTGGAAGTGGCAGCGGCGCGGCCGGTGCTCGTGGCGGTGCATCCACGCGAGGAAGCATTTGCCATCCCCGACTTGATCCGCACCAAGATTAACCTCCTTCCAGAGGGAATCCCTGAGGTTCGTACCGTGGAACTGGCCGGCCTTGACCTGCAGGCGGACGGCGGCACGCATGTTCGCAACACGAGCGAGGTAGGCCCTATTCGAGTCACCAACTATAAGAGCAAGGGCAAAATCAACAAGCGGATTTACGTGGAGCTGGAAGCGTGAGATTTATCATTCCGGAACTGCCTTATGAGCAGCCAATTGCCAGGGGGTTGTGGCGTTACGCGCAAGACGGCAGGGCGACTGGCGCCGTTGAGCAGTGGCTTCTTTCCACCGCCCACGACGGGTATCACTTCCTGCGCGTTGATCTCGACGCGCGATTGGCGCCATCCGGGCGATCCTACCTGTTTCACGCGGTGCTGAATGAACAAGACCGGCCCGTGCGGCTCAAGTATCGCCTATGGCAGGGCAGCAGCGAGGTGATGGGCAATGTCCACCTGGAAGAAACGTCCGTGCTGTTCACCAGCGGACAGGGTGACGGCCGCATGGAGGAAATGATGCCGATGCCGGCAGGCTACAAATTCTGGTTTCCATCCAGCACAGCGTTGGGACTGCTTGCGAAACTGCCGTTTGACGGCCCGGAAACGGCCGTGACGCTGGTCGTATCTGAGAGCGACGGCCCTGCCCTTTTGCCGCTGGTAACAACTGTGGAGAAACAGAACCCTGATTCAGAACACACGCAGGGAAGCAGCCAGGGCCCCGTTCGCCTGTGCTGGGAAAGTCAGGTACGGGAGATTTGGCTGGATACAAGCGGCCAACCGCAGCGCATGGCGCGGCAAGATGGGATGACGGCCAGTGAAACGCAGCTGGTTCACTACCAACGAATTAGTGAGCCTGGCGAAGAGCAGCAAACGCAGTGAGAAATCGTCAGGCCAACCACAAAGAAATAACCATCCGGCATTGAAAGCCGGTACCGCAGGCAATAGAAAGAATAAGATTCATGGAGAAGCAAATGGGCTTTAAGGAAGTTTCAAACAAGGTTGATTTCGTCGCCCTTGAAAACGACATACTGGCATTCTGGGGCGAAACAGACGCCTTCAATGAACTACGCCGGCTGCGCGCCGAAACAGAAGAAACTTACGGCACGTACAGTTTCATCGATGGTCCGGCAACGGCCAACAATCCGCTTGGCGTCCATCACGGCTGGGGACGCACCTACAAAGATCTGTACCAGCGCTACCAGGCGATGCTGGGAAAGAACCAGCGCTGGCAAAATGGTTTCGACTGCCAGGGGCTATGGGTTGAAGTTGAAGTTGAGAAGGAACTCAAGTTTTCGAACAAGCGGGACATCGAAGAATATGGGCTGGCGGAATTTGTGCGCCTTTGCAAGGCGCGCGTCCTCAATTACTCGGCCATTCAGACGGACCAATCGATACGGCTTGGCTATTGGATGGATTGGAATGATACGGACGAACTATTTCGGCTGCGCGACCTCTTGATGGAGGGCACGACCGAAGAGATCACAATTGAAGGCGTCAACGGCCCGGTCACGGGAACGCCCGAACAGATCGTCGCCCAATTGGGCATGCCAAACCTTGGCGGTTCATACTACACGTTCAGCGATGAGAACAATTACCAGATCTGGGGGTTTCTGAAGCAGTGTGAAGAGAATGGCTGGCTGTATAAGGGACGTGATGTAATGCCCTGGTGTGCGCGCTGCGGCACCGGAATCAGCCAACATGAGATCGTCACCGATGGCTACCATGACGTGACCCATGACAGCGTTTTCTTGCGTTTCCCGCTGACGCTTCGCAGCGCCGAGTCAGGAGAGTTGGTCGATGTGTCAGGTCAGAAAGAGGCGCTGCTGGTGTGGACAACCACGCCCTGGACGCTGACCAGCAACGTGGCGGCGGCCGTCGGCCCTGAGCTGGACTATGTCAAAGTCGAGGCGCCCGACGGCTGGACCTATTACCTTGCCGAAGGGGCCATGGGAAACACACTGATCGGCAAGGAGAACGAAGTCGTGGGCAAGTTGAAGGGCAGCGACCTTGTCGGCTGGCAGTACATCGGTCCATTCGATGAGCTGCCTGTTGTCCAGGAAGCGTTCGCCGAAAAGGCGTATGCGCACCGGGTCATCCCCTGGAAAGATGTGGGTGCAGAAGAAGGGACCGGCATCGTCCATATCGCTCCCGGCTGCGGCGCCGAGGATTTCCAACTGGGCAAAGAATTCGACCTGCCGGTCATCGCACCGCTGAACGAAGATGGCATCTATCTCGACGGCTTCAATTGGTTGAGTGAACGATCGGTGCATGACGTTGCCGCCGACATATTCAACAGTCTGCGTGAGAAAGATGTCTACTACCGCAAACAGCGGTACGAACATCGCTATCCTCACTGTTGGCGCTGTGGTTCTGAACTGGTTTACCGCCTGGTGGATGAGTGGTTCATCAGCATGGGCGAGACTTATGATAAGCCGCGCGAAGCGCTGACCGATGCTGAGAAGGAAGCCAGCCTGCGCTACCAGATCATGGATCGCGTCGGCCAGGCTAACTGGTACCCCAGCTTTGGCTACGACCGTGAAATGGATTGGCTGCGCAATATGCAGGATTGGATGATCAGCAAGAAACGGTATTATGGCCTTGCTCTGCCGATCTGGACCTGTGATGAGTGCGGTCACTACACAGTCATCGGCGACGAAAACGAACTGCAGGAACGGGCCATCGAAGGATGGGATGCGTTTGAGGGACACACGCCGCACCGCCCCTATGTCGACGCGGTTAAGATCGCCTGCGATGAGTGCGGCGGTACGGCTACGCGTATCCCGGAAGTAGGCAACCCATGGCTGGATGCCGGTATCGTGGCCTTCAGCACCCTGCACTACCGCGAGGACCGGGAATACTGGGATAAATGGTATCCGGCAGACTGGATCTCGGAGAGTTTCCCCGGGCAGTTCCGCAACTGGTTCTACAGCCTGCTGGCGCAAAGCACCGTGCTGGCCGACGATCCCCCGTTCCTGAACCTCTTTGGCTATGCGACGCTGCTGGCTGAAGACGGCCGTGAAATGCACAAGTCATGGGGCAATGCCATCGAGTTCAATGAAGCGGCGGATACGATGGGCGCGGATACGATGCGCTGGCTCTATGCCAGCGCCAGGCCGGAGCAGAACCTGCTCTTTGGCTACACGCGCGGCGACGAAACGCGGCGGCGGTTCTTGATCCCGCTGTGGAATGTCTACGCCTTCTTTGTCTCCTACGCCCGTCTCGACGGCTGGCTGCCGGGAGGCGAGCCGGTTCCGTCACCGAATCCGGCCCACGTGCAGATGGACCAATGGATCGTGGAACGGCTCAATGAAACGGCGCTGGCCGTTCGCGCCGCGCTGGACAAATATGATGCGGAAAAAGCCACCAAGGAACTCGAAGCTTTCCTGGACGTCCTCTCAAATTGGTACGTGCGTCGATCGCGCCGCCGGTTCTGGAAGAGCGAAGCGGATGACGACAAATCGGCCGCTTATGCAACCCTGTACCATGTCCTTGTGGAATTCACAAAGCTGCTGGCGCCGTTCATACCCTTCGCGACCGAGGAAATCTATCAGAATCTGGTCGGCAGCGTGGTAGAAGGTGCGCCGGCCAGTATCCACCATACGCTGTATCCCGACGCCAATGCCCAGGATCTTGACCAACGCCTGTTGGCCAAGATGCGATTGGCCATCACCACGGCCAGCCTGGGACGGGCAGCACGGGGATCGGCCGACATTAAACTACGCCAGCCGCTTGCCGCGGCGCGCGTCAATGTGGGCAGCCAGCAGGAACAGGATGATCTGATGGAGCTGGCCGATGTGCTCAAGGAAGAAATCAATGTCAAGACTATTGACGTGGTCTCAGAAGTTGGCGAGCTGGTCAACTACAAGCTGATGCCCAATAACCGCGTACTCGGCCCGCGCCTGGGCCAGATGTTCCCCAAGGTTAAGCAGGCGCTGGCGCAGATCGATCCGGCCGAGGCAGCACGGCTGCTGCAGGCGGGTGACAATATCCATGTCCTAGTCGATGATCAGGATATCGAATTGGACGCAGATGATGTGCTGGTGCAGACTGAGTCGCGCGGCGGATTGGCGGTGGCCAGTGACAAGGGCATCACCGTGGCCGTGGATACGAACCTGACGCCGGAACTGCTGCGCGAGGGCTTTGCGCGCGACTTCGTGCGCGCGATCAATAATATGCGCAAAGAGGCTGGTTTCGATATCTCGGATCGCATCGATCTCGCCTACGAGGCGCAGGGCGAAGCAGCCGCCGCTCTGCGAGAGTTTGGCGAGTACATCCAGCAAGAAACGCTGGCGCTGACACTTGAATCGGGCACATTGGGTGACGGCGCCTATGAGGCCCAGGTCAACGTCGACGGACAGGATGTCCGCATCGCCATCCGTATCGCGGCGTAAACTCCGGCCCGGCACAACGACAAGTCAGATAGCGGATCACCGGCAAACGATCCGCTATCTAATTCTTTTAGCCATTTAGCCGCTCTCTCTGTACAATCGTAATCATGGTTAAGTCGCCTGGTGTCTGCCGGAAAAACGGCCCGCGCGCGTTTGCGGGCGGCCTAATCCGAATTCAAAATCAATGCAGTTGGAGTGGGAACCTATGATGCGTCGACCTTTGCCCCTCCTATTTCTCGCGGTGTTGCTTACCACGTTAATTTCGGCCGTCACGCTGGCCCAGGACGATCACGGGGACGGTTC
Organism: uncultured Chloroflexia bacterium; assembly: GCA_963767495.1. Taxonomy (GTDB): domain Bacteria; phylum Chloroflexota; class Anaerolineae; order Promineifilales; family Promineifilaceae; genus JAACFF01. The sequence continues at coordinate 2,012,378 of CAVYDY010000001.1, read as the reverse complement.
GATTGTTGTGAACGGCCGGCTGCTGGATCCTGCGAGCATTCCTGGGGCCATGATTGACGGCGCTGCCGATCCGCTGCCGGCAAAATTCAGTACAAACGCGCCCTGGGGCCTGGCAGCGTTTGAACCGGCAGACAGCTGTGACGATGCGCCTGACATCGCCCTTTCACCCGAATTCCCTGCCGACGGTATCAGCTTCAATGTAGAGTTTTCCACGGAAGAAACGGATGACCCTACCTTGTCCTGCATGTGGGGCAACCCGTCACGCGCGCAGGGTTACCGCACCGTTTGGTACCGGCTGGTCGCCCCGGCCAGCGGGCGTATTACGCTGGACAGTTTTAGCAGCGGGTATGACACCGTCATCGGCGTATTCAGCGGCGAATGCGGCGACCTGCAGCCGGTGCAGTGCAATGACGATACGAACGGATTCGCCTCAGAAACGACGATTCCGGTCTCCGCCGGCGAAAGTTACTATATCGTAGTTGCCGACTGGCAGCCGGGCATACCCCGTGAACCGCTGCTCAATTTCTCGGCGCTGCTGCAGCCGGTCAATCCACTGTGGGAACTGGTGTCGACAAAACCCGGCTCGCCGGCAATCAGCCGCCATTCAACCGTATCACAGTTCGATTTGCTCTATGTGATCGGGGGACAGACCGGCGGTGAAGGCGTGCCGCTTGTCTCGAATCAGCTGTCACGTTTGAACACCTACACCGAAGAGTGGCAGACATTGGCGCAGATTCCCGGCGCCGGTTATTCGAATACGACCGCCGCATTGGTGAACGATCGCATCTATCTACCCTCCGGATACAATGGAAACAACCTGGGGTACGACGGCCTGCACTGGGCCTACACCATTAACCCCGATCGCAGCCAGCCCGGCTCCTGGGCGACCGTGAAACCCGTGCCCAAGGGACCCAACGGCAAGAATTTCGCCTGGGCGGCATCGGCCGTTCCGCCGTCCAATGATCGCTACTATCTGATGGGCGGCACCGCCTCTACATCACTTTTTGATAACGCGACAGAATCAAACGACGAAGCATACGTCTATCTCACCAACTCAAACACCTGGCTGCCGGTAGACCCCATGCAAACGCCGCGCTATGCACATACCGGCACCTGGTTATCGGCGAATAACCTGGGCGCCTGCGCGGCGGGTGGGCTTGGCGTTTTGCCGGGAGGGGAGTTTGTCTTCCACACAAGCGCTGAATGCTACCAGCCGGGCCGGGGATGGCGTTTTATCGGCGATATGAATATTCCACGCATCGGCGCGGGAAGCGTGACCGGCCCCGACGGGAAATGGTATGTCTTTGGCGGCCTGACCGCGCTCAATGAAACGACGCTGGCCGCCGTTCTGCAAACAGAGGTCTATGATCCGTACCGCAACACATGGTCGCTGCTGCCGCCCGAGTACAATCTTGGCGGGCAGGATCTACTGGCGGCGCGCGCTTTCCCCAGCGGCAGCGTGGTTGGCAACGAACTGTATGTAACTGGAGGCAGTATTGGCATCCTCAGTGGGACAGGCGAAAATGCCCTGCCCCTGACTGAAAAGATGCTCTTGCCAAGCGACTCCAGTTTCATGCCAATCCTATTCGGCAACTATGATGATTACCTGCGGCCGGACGACAATTTCGAGCAGGCTCGTTCCTTGTGGTTTGGCCAGGCACAGGAACGTAATTTTAGCGGGCAGAGAGATTTCTATGACTTCTATACCTTTGAGCTGCAGTCAACAACGCAGGTTGAGATCAATCTCGATGTACCCGCTGACAATGATTTTGATCTCTATCTTTACGGGCAGAACAAGCTGCTGTGGGGCAGCAGCGCCGCGCCATTGAATGGTGCGGATGAGTCAATCAGCATTCTCTTGGAGCCGCGTCGCTATTATGTCGTCGTCAAACGATCATTCCCGACAGCGCAGCCGGATAAGGGTGCCGCTTATAGGGTGGTCCTACTCAATTAGGTCCTGAATTACCTTATGAAAAATAAGCCTTTGCGCGTGCTGCATTTCGCAGACGCCCATATAGACATGGCAAACTACGGCCGTCGCGATCAGGAAAGCGCCCTGCCCATTCGGGTGATGGATTTCCTGGCGGCGCTGGATCAGATCATTGACACGGCCGTTGATGAAGCGGTCGACCTGGTCCTATTCGCCGGGGATGCCTACAAAGATCGAAACCCACAGCCCACGTTTCAACGGGAGTGGGGCAAGCGCATGATGCGCCTGTCGCAGGCCGGTATCCCCACCCTGCTGCTCATTGGCAATCATGATGTGTCGCCGGCAGCAGGGCGCGCGCACACGCTGCAGGAATTCAAAACCCTTGAGGTTCCCGGCATCCACGTCGCTGATACGATCAAATTGTGGGCACCGGAAGAATTGGGCGCGCCGGTGCAGGTTCTGACCGTGCCCTGGCTCTCGCGCAGCAAACTGATGACGCGTGATGAGATCATAGGCAAGACGCTGGATGACATTCTGCTCGAGATGGAAGAACGCGTCTCGCAGGCCATCGAACAGGGCATCGCGCAGGCGAATCCAGATCTACCACTGATTCTAACCGCCCACGCCAGCGTGCGCGGCGCATCTTACGGCAGCGAAAGAACAGTGATGCTGGGCCACGAGCTGACGCTGGGCGGGCGCATCATCGCCGATCCGCGGCTGGACTATATCGGCCTGGGGCATATCCATAAGCACCAATCGCTGTCGCCAGGCGGCAACCAACCGCCGGCCGTTTATCCGGGATCGATCGAACGCATCGATTTCGGTGAGGCAAGGGAGAAGAAAGGATTTGTGCTGGCTGATGTCACGAAAGGACATACGGACTGGACCTTCGTCAAATTACAGACCCGCCGCTTCGTGGATTTCCCGGTTGACACGCCTGACATGGGCACTTTCATGAGCGACATCATGGCCGGTCTGCCGCCTGCCGAAGAGGTCCGCGATGCCATCTGCCGCCTGCGACTGACCTACCCGGTCGATTGGGAGCCGCTGCTGGACGAAAGCCAGATCGCGGCCCATTTCAAGGATGCCTTCAGCTTGCAGATCCAGAAGCACCGGCTCAGCGAGCGGCGCTCGCGGCTGGGAGATACGCTGGCAGTGGAGTCACTGTCGCCCATCGAACTGCTGGAGAAATATTGGCAGGCTGAAGAATTGCAAGAAGAAGCCATCGACGATTTGAAGCTGCTGGCTGCCGAGATTCTCTTTGTGGAAGAGGACTAAGAGCGCATGATTCCCGTACGATTAGAACTAACCAATTTCCTGAGCTATCGTGAAACGGCCGTGCTTGATCTTGAAGGCATACACCTGGCTGGCATCTCCGGCGCCAACGGTGCCGGAAAATCCAGTATCATGGAAGCGATCACCTGGGCTCTGTTCGGCCAGAGCCGCGTACGCAGTGATGATGATCTTGTCAACCGCCAGGCTGATGATGAAGGCGCCGCCGAAATCCGTTTCACGTTTCGTCTGGAGGGGGTCACCTACCGCGTAATCCGGCGCAAACGGCCTGGGAAAACGACCCTGTTGGAGCTGCAAATGGAGGCGGGTGACGGCGCATGGAAGCCGTTGAGCGAGAGTAAACTGCGCGAAACCCAGGCGGCTATCGAAGATCTGCTGCGCATGAATTACGACACCTTCATCAATGCCAGCTTCTTACTGCAAGGAAAGGCGGACCAGTTCACGACACGCACGGCCAGCCAGCGTAAGGAGATACTGGCCGAGCTGCTCGGCGTCACCGAATGGGAACGGTATCGCGAACAGGCGGCGGCGAAACGTAAGGAAGAGGAAGGAAAGATCGACCTGCTGGAAGCGCGTCTGGCGGAATTCGCCAACGAACTTGAAGAAGAACCGGCGCGCCTTGATGCACTGCTGGAAGCAGAAAACCGCCACCAGGCAGTCGTCGACAAACGGGACCTCAAGGAGCAGCTGCTGCAGCAAGCGCGCCTCAAAGAAGCGGCCCGCGAACAACAGCGCAAAAGCATCGCTGATTCTGAAATCCGTATCGAACGCCTGCGGAAGAATTTGGCCACCGCATCCGCCACACTGCAGACCCGCCACGACCAGCGGCGGCAGCTGGCGGAGCGCGCCGCGCTTGCCGGCGAGATAACGGCCGCTTATGATGCCTGGCAAACGGCTGACCAGGAAGCGCAGGCTCACCAGGCGCTGGCCGAGCAGCACAATACAATCTCGGCGGCGATGCGGCCATTCGAGCTGGAGGTCGCGCAGGCGCGCAGCCGGCTCGAACAGCAGCAGCAGGCGCTGACCGAGCAGGCGGCACAGGTCGTAGTTTCGCGCGCTGAGCAAGAGACCGTGACGGAGACGGTCTCGGAGGGTAAGCGGCAGCTGGCGCGCCTGGAAACGGAAAACGAGCGGCTGGGCGGCCTGCAGGAGGCGCTGCAGCAGGCGAGGGAAACGCTGCAGCAGGCGCGAAGTCAACGAGCGCTCTGGCAGCAAGAACTGGACAGACTAGAAGAACAGGCCCGTACAATAAACACGGCCGCTCAAGAGAAAACGGCCGCACGCAAGAATAGAGATGAGGCGCAGGAGCTGATCACGTCGCTTGACGAACGCATCGCGGTCATCAACGAACAACGACAGACGTACAGCGGGCTGCAGGCGGAACAGCAGATGCTGGAAGCGCAGCAGCCAGGGCTGCGACATGAGATGGACCAGCTCAAAGAGCGCATTGATACCTTGGAAACGGCCGAAGCGGAAGGCGTCTGCCCTGTTTGCGACCAACCATTGAGCGAGGATCACCGCCATACCGTCATTGAGAACATTCGGGCCGACGGCACGCATTTTGGCGACAGTTACCGCGCCAACGAGAAACGGCTGAAGGCGTTGGCCGTGGAACTGCCGCAGGTAGAGAAGACGATCAGCCAGGGCCCGCCGTTGGAGAATGAACGGCAGACACAGGAAAAACGGCTGGCACAGAGCGAAGCCCAACTGCTGGAAATCGCCAGGAAGGAAACCGAATGGTCAGAGGACGGCGAAAAAAGACTGGTAGAACTGGCGGCATCTCTGGCTGACAAGAGCGTATTGGATCCACAGATCGCCCGCGTGGCGGAACTAGAAGAGGCGCTGCGCGGCCGGCCGGCGCTGCAAGAGGAACTGCAGGACTTGCGCGGGCGCATTATGTCCGGCGAAGCCCGGCTGGCCGAGATCAAACGACTGCTGAGCGAATGGGACAGCGCGGGAAAAACGAAACTAGCTGACGTTGAGGCACAGCTGGCGGCAAACGATTTCGCCCCGGAAGCGCGCCGGGAAATGGTGAAGCTGCAAGAACAACTTGAGCGTACCGGCTATGATGCTGCGGCTCACCAGTCGGCCGTGGAAAAGCGGCAGGCTGTCGCCACGGCGCCGGCCCGGTACCAGGCGCTGAAGGAGGCACAGGCGGCACTGGAACCGCTGCAGAGTGCGATCCATGATCTTGAGAAACAGATCGCCCAACAGGATACTGACTTAAAAGAGCAGGCGCGCCAACTTACAGAAGCCAAAGCAGCACTGGCAGCCCAGGAAGTTGAAGGTATTAGCCTCCACAAGCTGCAGGGCGAAGTCAACCAACTGCGCCAGGAAGAGATCACGGCCGCCCAACAGGTAGGCGCTGCGCAGCAAAAATTGAAAGTCCTGGATGATCTGCGCAGCCTGCGCAAGACGCTACTGGATGAGAAGAAGGCAGTTTCAGATCGGGTGCAGCAGCTGCGCGTGCTCGAGAAAGCATGCGGGCGCAAAGGCGTGCAGGCCTTATTGATCGAACATGCGCTGCCGGAAATCGAAGACCGGGCTAACGAATTATTGGAGCGCCTGACCGGCGGTGAAATGCGCATCAAGTTTGATACGCAGAAGCGTTTGAAGAGCCGCGATGCGCTTGCCGAGACCCTGGATATCATCATCTCTGATCGCGCCGGTGAAAGACCGTACGACAACTACAGCGGTGGCGAACAGTTCCGCATTAATTTCGCTATTCGACTCGCCCTATCGCAGCTGCTGGCCAAGAGGGCCGGCGCGCGTTTGCAGACGCTGGTGATCGATGAGGGATTTGGCAGCCAGGATCCGCAGGGACGGCAGCGTTTGATTGAGGCGATCAATGCGGTTCAAGAGGATTTCGCCTGCATTCTGGTGATCACGCATATCGATGAGCTGCGCGAGGCGTTCCCCACACGAATTGAAGTTCAGAAGGAACTCAACGGCTCGCAGATCAGCGTTCACTAGGCGGCAGGTTGAGCGGCGGTTCTAGGAGTCCGGATCGCCGAGATAAGCAGCGGCACGCAGGACGAAGCGGTTTAGCTCGCGGGTAAATGCGGGCGCTTCATCGGCGCGTTCGGCGCGCGACAGTAGACTGAGGATGGCGGCATCTATGGCGCCTGAGACGGCCACGGCGGTCAGAACCTCATTCTGCGGGGCCAGCATATTCTTCTCGAGCGCATCGCGCAGCGGCCGTTCCCACAGCAGCACCATGTTCTCGCGAAATTGTGTTCGCTTCTCATCCAGTGCGGGAACAGCGCCCACACCAGCGACGAGCAGCAGCTGGATGATGGCCGGTTCGAATATGGCGATGCTCACATAAGACTGCAAGGTGGCTTTCACCTGCTGCGGAAAGGAGACCCGGCTGTTCACTGCCTGCTGCAATGTTTTGAGGAGAAAATCGGCTGTCTCTTCATAGAGATGAACGAATAGTGTCTCCTTATCCGGGAAGTAGAAGTAGAATGTGCCTACGGAAACATCGGCTTCGGTGACAATGTCACGAACCGTCGCCGATTGATATCCCTTTTCGGCGAAGGTACTGACCGCCGCCTGCATCATCGCGGCGCGTTTGGCATCTTTCTTTCGTCGGGTCTTGTCGCTGCTTTGATAGGGCATGTCTCTATTTTAAGCGACTTGCGGCCACTTTGCGAGTGACTGCGTGCGGCGGCGACCAGCGATAGGCGATTATGTGGCAGATGATGATGAGTAAATGATACCCCTGAACCTACAAGAATCAGCGAACGATCCCCTTTACCGGCAGGTCTACCGGCAGCTGCGGCAGATGATCCTGGAGGGCGGATTTCCCCCGGGCAGCAAGCTGCCTTCCAGCCGCAGCCTGGCCGGACAGGCCGGCATCGGTCGTATCACGGTTATCCAGGCCTACAGGAAATTGGAGGCGGAAGGGTTCGTGACCAGCCGTTCCGGCGCCGGAACATTCGTCTCTGAATCGATCCCCGAGGCGCCGGCTGCCCTGACAGCGGACCCATTCAAGCCGCAACTCTCTTCCTGGGGACAGCGGGTGCTGGCCAGCGCCAGGCGCCCGCGACGAGACAAGTATCGCCTGGACATTGACTTCGGTTTCGGCCGTTCTTTCGCGCATATCTTCCCTTATGACATCTGGCGGCAGCTGCTGGCACGCTATCTCAGCACAGATGATGTCATGCTGTCGCGCTACGGCTCGCCGGCCGGCTTCTACCCACTGCGCCAGGCGCTGGCGGATTACCTCGTACGGCAGCGCGGCGTGACCTGTACGGCGCAGCAGGTAGTCATCGTCAGCGGCGCACAGCAGGCGCTGGACATCCTGGCCCGCCTGCTGCTAAACAGCGGAGACCGTATCGTTGTCGAGACGCCGGGCTATAACGACGCTTACCGGCTTTTCCAGGCGCATGGCGCCACGCTGCTGCCCAGGGCGGTCGATGAGCAGGGACTGCCCGTGGCCGGCCTGCCGGAAAAGGAACGCGTGCGCGCACTCTTTCTGACGCCGTCGAACCAGTTTCCGCACGGGGGCACCCTGCCCTTGCAGAGACGCCTGCTGCTGCTTGAATGGGCCAGGCGGCAGGGAGCAATGATCTTCGAAGATGATTATGACAGCGAGCTGCGTTATGACGGGCACCCGCTGGGCGCCCTGCAGGGTCTTGATGAGAGCGGCCATGTCACCTACCTGGGCACCTTTTCCAAGGTGCTCTTCCCGGCGCTGCGTCTGGGTTATGTCGTTTTGCCCCAGGCGATCGTGATGCCTTTCACCAGGGCGTTGGCGCTTGTCGATCGCGGCGCGCCCACCCTCACCCAGGCGGCTGTGGCTGATTTCATCGCTGAAGGGCATTTCGAACGCCATATGCGCCGTCTGCGAGCCGAATATGGCGAGCGCCGCCAGGAACTGGTGGAGGCGCTTGATAGAAACCTGGCTGGGGAAGTCACTTTTTCTCGCGTACCGGCCGGGCTGCATATCATGATCCATCTGCACCGGGTGTGCGATGAGGCGCAGGTTATTCAGGAGGCGGCCGAGGCGGGCGTGGGCGTCTATCCCGGCGCGCCTTTTTACGTGCAGAGACCGGCGCCGCCTTCGATCTTGCTGGGTTTCAGCGGGCTGGACAGCGCACAAATCAATGAGGGTGTGCGGCGCCTTGCTGATGTCGTGCGCCACTGCCGCCGCTGAGCCGGCAGCGGTTCTACTGCGGCAGGAATATCAGGGCGACGCCGGTGATGGCCACGGCCGTCCCCAAAATACCCCGGCGGCTGACCCGCTGCCTGTAGGCGATATACTCTATCGGGATCAGAAGAATCGGCGGCAGGGCCATTAATGTAGCGGCTATGCCCAGTCGCGCATTCTGTACGGCGATAAGTGACAGCCAGATCCCCAGGAAAGGGCCGACGAATGAGCCGGCAACCATGGCGCGTAGGGCCAGCTTGTCGCGCCACTGCTCGAATGTATAGCGGATCTGGCCCCGCAGGGCAGCAATTCCCCAAAGAACGACGGCGGCAATAAGAATACGGATCAGAGCGGTAGAAACGGTCGAGTATTCGCCTACCATACCGTAGCGCGCCGTCACCAGGTTGGCCACCTGGCCCAGGGCGCCGGCGAGACCGAAGAGGATGCCCTTGCGATACTGCTTGTTCTCAACGGCCGTCTTACCCGTCCTTTTCTCGGTGACCACCCAGCCGATGCCGGCGACGGCGAGAAGAATACCCGTCAGCTCCATCGTCGTGATCTGCTCGCCAAATAGGAGCCAGCCGGAGATCACGCTGTAGATGGGCACCGTTGCCATGAGCAGCATAGAGAGGCGCGGTCCGATGAGCACATAGGCCTGGAAAAGGAATGTGTCCCCCAAGACCAGGCCCAATATGGCGGAGATGGTGAACCAGAACCAACGAAATGGCTCGGTGTCCCAGGGAAACAGCGTTCCCTCAACAATGAGATGGGCAATCGCCAGGAAGGCGAGGGCGAATATGAGGCGGCTGCGGTTAACAACGTTTGAGCCGATGCGCCGGCCGCTGAAGCTGAAGAATACGGCCGTTAATGACCACATGACGGCCGTGCCCAGCGCGGCCAATTCACCAATGAACAAAGAGAACGCTCCTTACACGGGACGCTGTTCTTCCATGTACAGCGTTCGCTTCTTGCCAACAACGCGCAGGCAGCGGCGTACACGCCGGCGCAGTTTCTTGTTGAGCAGCCTGGTGGCTAGTTTGGGTGGAAAGAACTGGCAGCTGCGCAGTTCCTCTTCCGGCAAAGTGATGGCAGCAGCCAGTTCGGCCGTCAGCGTTGGCCCCAGAAAGATGAAGTGCAGGCTCTCCGTTCGCTTCTCAGTTTCGCCGGTATAGTCGATGCCTAACAAGCGCAGCGGTTCGCACTGCAGGCCAAGTTCTTCTTCAACTTCACGAATGATCGCCTGGCGAGGGGACTCGTTTGCCTCGACGACGCCGCCAGGGATCTCCCAGGTATCTTTGTACGTTGGTTCTACGACGAGCAGCTGCCCCTGTTCATCAAAAAACAACATGCCGGCTGACATTCGTTTCTTGGGCAGCGCTTGTTGGAATAGTTTCTTATCCACGCTGCCAACCCCATACAGGCGTACTCCGCGGACTCCGCCGCTCAGATAGGCTGTTCGCCAGCCGTTGTTGGTGTCTCCACAATAAATGGTTCAAGTTCGTCCCTCTCCTAACGCCGCGACTTCCAGGGAAAACGATCGCGAACCTGGCGAATATGTGCCGGCGTCGTGCGGCAGCAGCCGCCAATACAGGCTGCGCCTAGTTTGCGCCATTCACGGCTCAGCGAACCAAATTCCGCGGGCTCCGATTCGCCTGTCCAATGGCGTTCCTGCACATCATAAATCTCGCCGGAATTAGGGTAGACGATAACCGGCAGGTCGGTCACACTGCGGATCTCCTCGATCAGGCCGGGGAGAAAACGGGGCGGCGTGCAGTTTACACCGACAGCAGCGACGTGATCACATCGATCCAGGAAGGCGGCGCACTCAGCGATGGGCGTGCCATCGCTGATATGCTTGCCATCACGGCAGCTGAAGCTGAACCAGGCGTATTGATCAGGCGTTTCCGCCAACAAACGGGCCAAGGCGCGCGCCTCGGCGGCATTCGGGATCGTCTCGCAGGCCAGCAAATCTGCGCCGCTGCCGGCCAGAATCTGCCAGCGGCGGCGGTGAAATTCAACGAGGCCCGCTTCCTCAAGATCATAGTCGCCCGTATATTCAGAGCCATCGGCGCGGAAGGCGGCATAGGGACCAACGCCGGCGGCAACCAGGGGACGCAGGCGAGCCGTTTGCTGTTCCATGCTCTGTGACTGCCAGAAGGCGTCGCGCTCTTCCAGGGCTAGCGTCAGTGAAAAGCGGATCAACGCTTCCGCCTCCTGTGCGCTCATCCCACGGGTCATAAAGCCGGGAACGGTCGCCTGGTATGTTGAGGAAATGATACAGTCGGCGCCGGCCCACAGGTAGGCGGCATGTACGCGCCTGATCAGGGCGGGATCATCAAGCAGCAGCCGCGCCGACCAGAGCTCGTCGCCGAGATCGGCGCCCAGGGCCTCGAGCTGCGTCGCCAGGCCGCCGTCCAGAATAAACGTGCCAAATTGATCAAGGAAAGGTTGGATCGGATTGCTCATCAATCGAGCCCCGCTACATTGGACGGCCGGAAAGGGAACAGGGCATTGGTCAAAACGGCCGCTTCCGCATTCTGCGCATAACAGTCGGCATTAGCTTCATCGAGATCGTCAAGCGAGCGATAACCGAAGAGCAGCTGCAAGAAGGTCAGGTTGGGGAACAAAACGTCGGCATCCTCAACATCTTGTGGCTCATAACGGCCGATTTCCGCCAACGCCCCATCCTTGAAAGTCAGCCTCACATTGTCCCTGTAGAAGCTGAAACGCAGCGTTCCTGTATGGCCGGCAACAACGCTGCCCGCCATACGCTTTTCCAGAACCGGTGTGATATGCCTCAGGAATCCGTGAATATCGGGCACGCGCATATACCAGGCATATGGATTGCGTTTCTTCTCCAACTGCCCGCCCAGCGCCACGATCGCGGGATGCGTGTCGCTCAGCGGCAACGTAATGAAGCTGATCGGCTTCTTGCGATTCTTATTGAGCTGATCAGCGCGGCGCTTCAGTTCACGGGTGACAAAGAGCGAAACGCTGCGCCAGGAATGACCTGGTATGACGCCCAATTGGCGCACGTGGAAAGCGGCGCCTTCAGGTTGAAAGGCGACATAGCCCACAATCTGGTCCTGCCTGTCACTGATCATGTAGGCATGGAAGAACCCGATAGACGCGCGATTGGCCGTGACCAGGCCGAATCGCCAGATCGCTTCCGACCGCTCGCACATGATCAGGCTGCCGGTACAGTGGGCCAGATATAGCTTCTGCAAGATAGGAATGTCTGTTTCCGCGGCCGGACGTATCTGGTACGGCTCTTCTTCCAGCGGTTTGTCGTTGCCGGGGCGCGCCCAGAAGAATTCACGACCGCCGCCCAGGTTCAGGGCCATTTCATAGCCAAACGTGCGGTAAAGCCAGGGAATGCCCGTAATCGCCTGCACCAGATGCCCCTTTCGGGCGCTGAGCGTATGGGCCGCTTCCATCTGTTTGCGAACGAGGCCGCGCAGGCGATACGCTTCATCGGTGCCGATCAGTTCCGGACGGCCAACGCCGAAGGATATGCCATCAAGCTGCCATGTCTGCGAAATCAGCACCTGGCTGGACACGATGGCGCCGCTGCCCAAGTCTTCAACGACAGTGAAGTCTGACGCGCTGGTTGTCGGATGTGCACCGCTGGCCAGGTCACGCGTCCAATCACCCAGCCAGCGTTCAGGCTCACCAGGATCGTCACTGTGCAGGCGCGTGTTGAATTCGGCCAGAGCATCGGCATCCTCCGGCCGGCCCCAACGGACCAGCAAATCGTCGTCGATTTTCTGTGGCAGTATTGGCGGCAGCTCTCCATTCATCTGTCCAAAATCCATCGGTTTCTTCGCTATTCCTATGACTGAGCCATTAGTTATAACAACTTTGCCGGGCGGCGCAATCGACAGCGATCCAGGCGAAAAACGGCCGGAAATCTGGCCGCAGAAAGCAGACAGAGAACGCCGGCGCCCCCTACGTGTCAAACGCCAAGAATGCGTAAGATATGTGTTTGAAACATTGGCAAAACTTGACTTGGGAAGCAGCTTATGACATCCTATCCTAGATGCAAAATCAGCTTTTGATAGCGCACTAGTAGAGAGGTTTATGCAATGCTGTCCTTTATCACGATCGCCTGGTTGATCACAATGCCAACCCTATTGACCGCCTTCATTCTTCAACGATTTTTGAAGCAGGCGCTGGAGGAAGCGGCAGCCAGGTCGCGTGTTCCAGCCACCATTGCACGTAATAAGTAGAGAAAGTAGATGTTCTTTTTTGACCCACGTTATCTAATCTTCGCCTTGCCTGGCCTTCTTCTTGGTCTTTGGGCGCAGGCTCGCGTGCGGGGAGCGTTCAACAAGTATTCGAAAGTCAAGACAATGCGCGGCCTCACCGGCGCGCAGGTAGCGCGCGCCTTGCTCGACGAACAGGGCTTGACGCATGTCACCATTGAGGAATCCAAGGGACGCTTGAGTGATCATTATGATCCGCGGTCGCAGGTACTCAGGCTGAGTCCAGAAGTGTACCGCACGCCAAGCGTCGCCGCGGCGGGCATCGCCGCCCATGAACTGGGCCACGCGATGCAAGATTCAAAGGGATACGCGCCACTGAAAGTGCGCAGCGCCATTGTGCCGGCGACGCGATTCGGCACCATGCTGGCCCCCTGGCTGTTTATCGCCGGGCTGCTGCTCAATGTGACGGCGCTGGCCTGGGTCGGCGTCATCCTTTTTGGCGTCTCCGTTATCTTCACGCTGGTGACGCTGCCGGTGGAATACGACGCGAGTAAACGCGCGAAAGCATTGTTGTCGTCAAGCGGCATTCTCATGGGCGATGAGATGCAGGGCGTGAACAAAGTACTGGATGCGGCAGCCCTGACTTATGTAGCCGCTGCGGTTTCGTCGATCGGCCAATTCATGTATTATGTCATGCTGATGGGCGGCGGGCGGCGCCGTTAAGCCAGTTGGCAAACAATGAAACCATCAGGGCCTCACTGCTTTTGTGCAGCGAGGCCCTTTTTATATTGCCAATGCCAGGATGAATTGCCCAAACGCCTCTGGCGCTCATTTGCCGTCAGGGCGCGCGGCGGCGGCGCTTCATTCTGCGCTTAACCAGTAGAAGCCATAGGGATCAAATTTCAAGTCCTGCCAGCCGGAAATCTCACGGCCGTCGACGATGTTTAGCAGCCGCCCGCCAAAACCCATTTCCAACATACGATAGGCGGGCACCGTTTGCACCCTATCGGAAAAATTACCGGCTACCAGGACGCGTCCTCGCGGGCTTTCGCGAACCAAGCCAAACAGATGCTCATTGTGCGTCCAAACCGGATAAGCACCGGCCTGAGCATGAAAAGCAATGGTGTCCTTGCGGGCGCGGATAAGCTGCTGGAACCCCTGGAATAGACGGCCGCTTACCTGGTTGCTCTCGCTGCGCGCCTGCGCCTTTTGCCAATCCATAAAGGGGCGGTGCAGCCAGCGATTGTCGCCGGCCATATCGGGATCCTCTTCATAGCCATAGTCGTTGAGCAGCCCAATCTCATCACCCATGTAGAGCAGCGGTATACCACCGAAGGCCAGGATCATGCTGTGCAGCAGCAAGATTCGCCTGACCGCTAGGTCCACGGCCTGCCAATCTTCCACTTCCAGCGCCGCTTCCAACCCGGCCAGTGAGGCGCAGGAGCCGCTGATGCGGCGGTCATTGGTACGCGGGTTGAATTGGAAGGTCGCACCGCGAGCGTAGGTACCCTCAAAACGGCCGCTGTAGAAATCACTTAGAAAGGACCGGTGCAAGAAGCCGTTCAAGTTAACGGCGCCGGCGTCCTCTTCCGTGACAGCCCAGCCGACATCATCATGACAGCGTACATAGGTGAGCCAGGAGGTACGCGAAGGAATCGGCGGCATCTGCTGCAAAGCGTGGGTCATCAGCGCGACCTTGCCTTCAGCGAGAGCGCTCCACAACATGACCATGAAGACATTGTGGTAGGCGACTTCACACTCCTTGTTCGTCGCTTCACCCTGCCCCAGATAAGGTACAAGCTGCGGTGGGGGCACGATGGCCTCGGCCTTCAACAACAGCCCAGGCGCGGCAACCCGGCTGAGCGCACGGAAGGCCTGTAAGATGAAATGCGCTTCCGGCTGATTTTCGCAGTCCGTTCCCAGGCGTTTCCACATGAAGGCAACTGCATCCAGGCGCAGCACTTCCACGCCTCGGTTAGCCAGGTAAAGCATTGTGTCCAGCATTTCGCCGAACACGGCCGGATTGGCGTAATTGAGGTCCCATTGAAACTCATTAAAGGTGGTCCACACCCAACGCTCCAGCTGCTCGTAATAGGTGAAGCTGCCGCTCTTGAATTCTGGGAAGATCTCGCGCACCGTCTGCTCGTATTGATCAGGCAGCTCGCGATCGGGAAACATCAGGTAGTAGTTCTGGTAATCTTTATCTCCCGCCATCGCCTTGCGCGCCCACGCGTGCTCCTTGGCCGTGTGGTTGCACACAAGGTCGATACAAAGGCTGATATTATTCTCGCGCAGCGCTTTGGCCAGGTGGCTCAGATCATCCATGGTTCCAAGATCGTCGCGGACCTGGCGATAGTCCATAACAGCGTACCCGCCATCATTTGCGCCCGCACGCGGCTTGAGCAAGGGCATAAGATGTAGATAGGTCACGCCCAGTTCCTGCAAATAATCGATTCGCTCTTCGACCCCTGACAAGGTGCCGGCGAATCGTTCGGTATAGCAGACGTAGCCGACCATCCCCGGCTGTTGAAACCAATCTTCTTCGGCCAGGCGCTGCAGATCCAGCATTCTCAGCTCGGCGGATCGTTGGGCATAGCTGCGGGCGACTATGGCCAGAAAATGATCGCGCCAGCTGTCATAGTCGGCGCGCTGCCCATAGAGCGCGCGCAGCGGCCGTTCAATGTCCGCCCAGAATAGCGCTAGCCTGCTGCAGAATATCTCCTGCTCAAGCGGTTCTAATTGGCGCAGCGGGCCTTCAAGTAACGGCGCGAATTCAGATTGGTTTTCTTTCATGGTACTGCTTCAACCTAGCCAAGGGGGCGCAGCCAATGAGCCGCAAATGGCGCCAGGGTCTCCAGCTTTGTAGTAGGGGTTTGCGCCTGATCGCGGTTCAGCAGATCGCGAACGGCGTGACCGGGGTCGTAGGCAGAAAACTGTTCATCAGGGGAGAGATTAAAGAGGCAAACTACTTCTTCACCGTCGAGGGCTCGTTTGAAGGCCAGAACGGCCGTGTTCCCCGTCTCCAGCCAGGAGAACTCACCGCCGCGAAGGGCGCATTCTCCCTGGCGCGTGCGCACCAGGAAGCGCGTCCAATTCAAATAGGAGTCAGGGTCACGCTCCTGTGCAGCGACATTGGTTATCTGGTAACCATAGATTGGATCGTCGATAACCGGCAGGTATGTTTCCGCTGCATCGGAAAAGCCGGCGTTCCGATCGCCGTTCCACTGCATCGGCGTGCGCACGCCATTGCGATCGGGCAGCCAGATATTGTCCCCCATTCCGATTTCGTCGCCGTAATAAAGAATCGGCGCCCCGGGCAGGGAGAGGAACAAGGCGTTCAGCAGCAGCCAGCGGCGCTTATCACCGTCGAGCAAGGGCAGCAGGCGGCGGCGAATGCCCAGGTTCAGGCGCATGCGCGGCTCCGGTGCGTACTGTTCCCACATCCATTGGCGCACTTCTGGCGTGACCATTTCCAGGGTCAACTCGTCATGGTTGCGCAAGAAGGTCATCCACTGCGTACCGGGCGGGATGGCCGGCGTGCGCGCCCAGATATCAACGATGGGCGTCCTGTCGCCTGATTTCAGCGCTTGATAAAGGCGCGGCATAATCGGAAAATGGAAACAGACCTGGAATTCGTCGTTGTCGCCAAAATAGGGCAGCAGATCTTCCGGCCATTGGTTGGCCTCGGCGATGAGCACTGCCTCAGGATATTGCTCATCCATCAACTTGCGCACTTTTTTCAGAAAACTATGCGTCTCGGGCAAGTTCTCGCAGTTGGTGCCTTCACGCTCATAGAGATAAGGGATCGCATCGGCGCGAAAGCCATCAATGCCCATGTCCATCCAGTAGCGAATAACCTTGAACATCTCCTCATGCACGGCCGGATTGTCGTAGTTCAGATCGGGTTGGTGGCTGTAGAAGCGGTGCCAGAAGTATTGGCCGGCGACTTCGTCATACGTCCAATTCGATGGTTCGCTGTCCAGGAAAATAATCCGCGTATCCTGGTATTTCTGGTCGGTGTCGCTCCATACGTAGTAGTCACGGTAAGGGGAGTTGGCATCACGCCGCGATTCCTGGAACCAGGGATGATCGGCCGACGTGTGATTCATCACCAGGTCAATGATTACTTTAAGGCCACGCTCGTGCGCCGCGCCTAGAAAAGCTTTGAAATCAGCCAGGTCGCCGTAGTCGGAATGTATGGCATAGTAGTCGGCGACATCGTAGCCATCGTCCTTCAACGGAGAGGGATAGGTGGGCATGATCCAGATGCAGTCGACGCCCAATGATTTGATATGATCCAGCTTCCCTATCGCGCCCTGGAAGTCACCACGGCCGTCGCCATTGCCATCGGCGAAAGCGCGGATATACAGTTCGTAGAATACCGCTTCTTGGAACCAATTCTGTTGATTTGTCATTGCGCAGGCAAAGGGCAAGCCGCAAGCGGTAAGCTAAGGAATATGAAACTCCCCTGCAGCTTACAGCCTGCGACTTGTTACCCTGAAGTGCCCTCCCGTTTGGATATCTACTTAAACCTGGTTCATCACCGGTTGATGCTTACCCTTTCACAGATCCGGCCGTCAGGCCGCGAACGAAGTAGCGCTGAAGGGCAAAGAACACGATCAACGGCAGAATCATGGACACAAAGGCGCCAGCCGTCAGCAGATGCCAATCATTGCCTCGCGAACCGGTCAGATCAGCCAGGCGCTGCGTGACAACCTCAAACTCAGGATTACTGCCCAGGAAGACCAGGGCCACCAGGTAATCATTCCAAACCCACAGGAATTGGAAGATGGCGAACGAGGCCAGGGCAGGCACCGATAAAGGCAGCACCAGACGAATAAAAACGGTGAAGTGTGAGGCGCCATCGATAAATGCTGATTCCATCATCTCGCGCGGCAGTGTGGCGATATAGTTGAACAGCAGATAGGTCGCCAGCGCCAGGCCAAAGCCGGTATGAGCCAACCAGATGGCCAGGTAAGTCCCATTAATATCCAGATAGTCCGGCCCGTACATCTTTAGAACAGGCACCAGGGCAATCTGCAAGGGGACTACCAACAAACCAACGACGATGACGAACAAGAGCTTCCTGCCAGGGAATTTCATCCAGGCAAAGGCATAGGCAGCGAAGGCGGCGATCAAAATCGGGATCACCGTGGCCGGTATAGCCACTGCCATGCTGTTCAAAAATGCCTGGGACATGTCATCGCCGGGAATCACCTCAGTTTCCCCACTCGGCGTTGTAATCTCAAAATCCTTGCCACCGAGGACCTGCTGGTAATTATCCAGGGTGAAATTCCAATTGACGGCCCACACCTGCTTCTGTACTTCGATGCGGCCCAGGCGCCTGTTACCTATCCAGGTAACCTGCGTATCGCCATCCGGCGAGGCAACCCCTTCACGCAGTTCTTCAAATGTTCCGACAACGCCCTCAACCTCCATGATGCCCTGCGGATCCAGGTCCAACTCCTTGGGATCAAACACAGCCACGGTTTCCCATTCACGATGCGGGAAGACGGTCCACCAGCCCGATGTCTGGATATCAAAACGATCGCGAAATGAGGAGACAAAGATGCCCAGAGTGGGAATCGTCCACAATAGAACAATAAACAGCAGCGCGCCATTGACCGCTAAACATCCCAGTGTTTTCCGTTGTTTCATCTTAAAATGCCTCCTGGTCTCTGAACTGGCGCAAGTTGTAGATCAATACCGGCACAACAGCCAAGAGCAGAATAATGGCAACGGCCGATCCAACGCCGGAATTTCGGGCGGTAAAAGCCTGCCTATAGAATTGAGTAGCGATAACGTGCGTACCGAACTGCCCGCCAGTCATGACCCAGACGACATCGAATATCTTCAACGTGAAGATGACGATGGTTGTCCAAACCGTGATAATCGTGGGCATGATATAAGGCACCATAATCCGGAAGAAGATCTGGATCTCGTTGGCGCCGTCAACACGTCCCGCCTCTAGAAGCTCTTCGGGGATACTCTTCAAAGCAGCCGAGAAAAGCACCATCGCAAAACCAACTTGCAGCCAGACCACGATGACAATCAAGAAAAGATTGTTCCAGGGTGCGATATCTACCCAGGCGTACCACGGCTTGGGATCGCCGCCCAGTCCAACGACAATGGCGTTCAATAGACCGATCTGCGGCAGTTCCTTCGGCCGCACTTCGTAAATGAAGTTCCAGATGACACCGGCGCCCACAAATGAAATGGCCATGGGCAAAAAGATCATTGACTTGGAAACTCTTTCCCATCTACTTCGATCGGCCAGAACGGCGATAAGCAGCCCCACAGCCACAGAGCTCGTGCTGCCAAAAACGATCCACATGATATTATTGCGAATGGATTCTTGCAGAAGCCGCCCGGTGAAGAGCTCGACATAGTTCGCGAGGCCGACAAACTCATTGCCATTCCTATCCATTAGACTCAGATAGAACGTCCAAATTGCCGGAACAAGCAAATAGCCGAACAAGAGGAATACCGCCGGGCCTACGAATACATAGGGCTGGAGACGCGCTGTCCACTTCTGAGGCAGCTTCTCCACAAAGTTGTTGGCGCTCCAAAACAGCAGAGCGACGCCAACAACACCCCAGACAATTGCAAAAAGCGTTACGAATAATTTGGGGTAGCTGGCGCTGTCCCCGAGAAATAGAAACCCTCCGTAAAGCACCGCGAGGGCGACGATGATAATAACGAGGGCAAGGAGTATACCTCCAATGCTACTGCCACTCTCACTACTCCCGTCCGCAGTCTGATCAATTTGTGCCATATCTAACCTCCCTGCTCCAGGCAGCACCACTCTTAGACAACAATCCACGGGCGGCGCCTGGTTATTAAAAGACAGCCAGTCTTTTTAGGGACTGGCTGTCATACACTTACTTAACCATTATTGTGGCCAGGAATCGTCGATTTCCTGCAGCGCGGCGTCCAATTCAACGGCGCCGGTCACGTAATCGACCATGGCGGACCAGAAGGTCCCTGCACCCACCTCACCCGGCATCAAGTCGGAAGCATCAAAGCGCACTGTTTCCGCATTCAGAAGAATGGCGGCAATACGCTGGTCGATATCCGTCTCGTACCAATCGAGGCTGGAGTCCTGATGCGGTGACAAACCACCACCATTGCGAACCATCACTTCCGTGCTGGCACCCGTGGAGAGATACTCCAAGAATGCTTTTACTTCGGGACGGTCATTGAACATGGTGTAGACATCACCGGCCATCAAAACAGGCTCACCGTAGGCAGGATCAACTGCCGGCAGGTAGAAGAAGTCATAATCGACGCCCGCCTCCAGGCCTTCGCCAAAGAAGCCCTGAATCCAAGACGCTTGTTTGTGCATCCAGCAAGTTGGCGGATCTTCGAACATATGCGTCGGTGAATCGCCAATGAACTCGGTCACAATCTGGTCGCGCCCACCAAGGACATTCCCTTCGGTCAGCCAGACATCAGACATCAACTGCGCCGCATTCTTAACCTGATCGGAGCTGAACGGCAGGTCGCCGGCAACCCAGGCATCATAATCCTCGGCTGGCGCCGTGCGCAGCATCAGAGCTTCGATCCAGTCAGTAGCAACCCAGCCGGTGGCGTTGCCGCTCTCGATGCCGAGGCACCAGGGAGCATCGCCATCAGAGACGATCATTTCATTCAAGGCGATGAGCTCGTCCCAGGTCGTAGGCACTTCGTAGCCAGCCTCATCGAACTTGGCTTTTGGATACCAGACCAGGTCCTTGTTAGCCGCTTTCCACCATACGCCGGCCATCATCGGCTCGCCGTCTGGCCCGACAAAGGTTGCACTGTCCAGCCAACCTTGGGCATAACGTTCCTGCAAGTCTTCCTCAGGGATGAAATCACGGACATCCATGGGGACATACCCTTCGGCAGTAAAGGCTTCTAGCAAACCGGGCTGCGGAATCATGGCGATATCCGGTGCATCTCCGGCCTCAAGACGAACAGCAATCTGGGTCTCGAACTCCTTGGTACCGGCATGGTTCATCGTGATGCCTGTCGCTTCTTCAAAAGAAGCCATCGATTCGAGGAACAACGCTTCGTCAGCGTCAACCAGTACACTCAAGATGCTCACTTCCGTGCCATCAAACTCACCGGCCAAGGCGCGATCGAGGAAGGTCGGTTCGCCTTCGGCCTCGGTCGTTTCTTCACCACTCGGGGGGAGAAGCACCGCGTCAATGACGTGGATAATGCCGTTGGAAGCGGCGATATCGGTCGCCGTGACATTGACAGTATCGTTGAGGACAACACCTTCATCTGTCACAGTGATCGTCACATCATCACCCTGCAAGGTCGTTGCTGAATCGAGGGTAACGACCGTCTCCGCAGGCACAGCGCCTTCCACGACGTGGTACAGCAAGATATCGGTCAAAAGCCCTTCGGGATCTTCGAGCAAGCCCTCCACCGTGCCTTCCGGCAAAGCGGCAAAAGCATCATCGGTCGGCGCAAAGACAGTGAATTCGCCGTCGCCAGCCAACGTCTCCACCAGGCCGGCTGCTTCTAAAGCGGCGACAAGGGTCGTAAAGTTGCCATCCGCAACGGCGATATCGGCGATAGACTGCTCACCAGCAACCGTTTCTTCTTCAGCGTCGCCCTGTACCTGACCGGCAACACCGGCAGGCCAGGAGGCGTCGATCTCAGGTAAGACGGTATCCAGGTCTGCTGCACCACTGACATAGTCAGTCATACCGCTCCAAAAGGTGCCTGCGCCAACTTCACCAGGCATCAGATCAGAACCATCGAAACGGAAAGCAGTCGCAGCATTGACCAACTCGGCCAATTTCTTCTCGACTTCCTGTCCGTACATGTCGGGGGTCGCTGTCTTATGGGTCGCCAGAGCGCCACCATTTTCCAGCCAGCCACTGGCCGACTGCGGCGTGGTCATGAATTCCATAACCGCACGAACCTCAGGACGGTCATTGAACATACCGTTCAGGTCGCCGGCTACCAGATATGGGCTGCCGTACGCTTCGTCCTTACCGGGCAGGTAGAACATATCCCAGTCGGTGCCATACTCAACCCCTTCGGGGAAGAAGCCAGTGATGAAGTTGCCCTGTTTATGCAGCCAGCACTGCGGCGGATCCTCGAACATGCCGGACGGGGAATCGCCAAAGTTGGTGGTCACAATCGTGTCTGTGCCGCCCAATACGTAATCATCGTTGAACCAGATTTCGCTCCAACCCTCTATAGCATTACGCACCTCGGGTGAATCGAAAGGCAGTGTACCGGCCACCCACGCGTCGTAGTTCTCCAACGACGTGGTGCGCAGCATCAGTTCTTCGGTCCAGTCCGTCGCCGCCCACCCAGTGGCCGCGCCTGACTCGATGCCGATGCACCAGGCGGGATCGCCGTCGTCGGCAATCATCTGCGTCAGTGCCATCAGCTCTTCCCAGGTTTCGGGGACTTCGTATCCGGCGGCGTCGAACTGCGCCTTGGGATAGAAGACCTGGCTCTTGGTATTCATACGATACCAGGTGCCGCCCATCATGGGCTCGCCGTCAGGACCGGGTACAGTAGCCATGTCCAACCAGCTCTGGTTGTACTGCTCCTGCAGCCATTCCTCGGACATCCAGGTTGTTGGGTCAACGAGGTGACCCTGGCTGGCGTAATTGGCTAGCAAACCAGGCTGCGGGAAGTCGGCGATATCAGGCGCGTTGCCACCATCAACAGCGATGCCGATGCGCCCTTCAAACTCTTTGTCGCCAATGTAGTTGATGTCAATGCCTGTCGCTTCTTCAAACGGGGCTACAGACTCTTCAAACAGCACAGCATCAATATCAGCAAAGGGGCCGTCAAAGATGACTGTCGTACCGGCGAAATCGCCATTGAGGGCCTGTTCCATGTAGCCGCCAGGCATGACAGCCCAGTCCACTTCGGCCATCTCTTCTTCCATCGGCTCTTCAGCAGGCTCTTCCATCGGCTCTTCGGCCGTCTCTTCCATCGGCTCTTCAACAGGCGCCGCTTCTTCAACAGGCGCTGCTTCTTCAGCCGGTGCCTCAGCTTGTCCGCCACAGGCAACCATGACCATCGCCAGAATGAGCAGCAAGCTCAGCCAACTAAATCGTTTAACATTACTCATGAGTTTCTTTTCCTCCGACGCATATACTGCGTCAACAAATGGTTGTTCTCTCGGGTAAGTCTCTTTTCTTCTTCAGTTTCTTTGCCGTATAGATTTCTCCTTTCGCTGCGCGTCAGGCGACGCGCACGCATCTACAAGCGGGTGGCGTCATGCTGTTCGGCGCCCGAACAGACCCCACCACTAGAGTAATTCTCTGGTTATCAGACAGCGAGCTCGCCAGGATCGGCAAGTTCAGTCCACAGCTCCGGACTTCTGAAGCAAATAGGGGTTGGCGAATGGAGTTCAACTGCATCATCTCGGCCGTTTCGATTCCACTAATGCCAATTGCACACTTTGTAAGTTCAATTAACTTACTATTCTTGAGTATACTCATGCCAATTATGTCTGTCAAGCGTGCATCCTCTCAACAAAAACAAGAAACAAGCCGCCGCCCTGAGGCATTCTCCGTCTCTCAAGCAGGCGGGGCCGTTGTTCCACGAATAACCAGCTCCGTCTGCAGTCGTACTTCCTTTTCTTCAGGTGGATGGCCGGCCATGACCTGCAGCAGCAGTTCCGCGCCGCGAACGCCCGATTCAAAGAGCGACTGCCGAATCGTGGTCAACCGCACATATTCAGCGGCGTCGATGCCATCATAACCGATGACGGAAAGATCCTGCGGTACACGCAGACCCAAATCACGCGCCGCTTCCAGCACGCCAATCGCCTGAATATCGCAGTAGGCGAAGATGGCTGTCGGCCGTTCATCGCGGGTGAGCAGCTCATGCGCCCTGCGCCTGGCGTCAGCTCTGTCCACACCACTCTCAATATAGTAATCAGCCGGGAAAGGGACCCCGGCTTTGGCAAGCGCCCTGCGAAAACCAGCGTAGCGGTCCAGCACCGGCGCACGATTAAAGGGGTTATCTGGAAAATCACTCAAGTAGCCTATCCGCTGATGCCCTAGATCAAGTAGGTGCCACGCAGCCTGCCAGGCGCCATATTCGTTATCGACCACAATGCTTGGCAGTACCGGGTGGGAGGCATCCACCATAACGCCAGGGATACCTGAATCGACAAAGCGCTGCAGATCATCATCCTCGGGCAGCATAGAGAGAATCAACAGCCCATCAACCAGGCGGCGGCCGGCGATACTGGCCAACAAGTTTTCGCGGTTCTCACTCTTCTCCAGGTCAAACAGCACCAGATCATAATGGCTGCTGCCAAGCACAGAAACGATGCCCTGCATGCGCTGGACCACCGAATCATTCGTGAAGAAGGGCACCACTACGCCGAGGGCCATGGTAATACCGCTGGAAAGATTACGGGCCACTGAACTTGGGGAGTAGTTGAGGTCCTGGATGGACGCCAGCACCTTCAGGCGCGTACTCTCACGAACGGATTCGCTTTCATTGAGCACACGTGAAACAGTGCCTACGCCAACGCCGGCATGTTTGGCTACATCACGGATAGTTACGCTAGTGGACAAGCGTCTTCTCTCTCCAGCGGTTCGTCAATCAGTGGGAGCGGCTGTCAGAAGCCGCTCGTTTGGAACCGGTTCCAAACTAGTTATACTATACACGACGGCACGGCTGATGTCAAGCATTTTTTTGAGGAATGGGTGGTCAATAACAGCGCCCGCAAGAGCAAGTCAGAAACCCGCCCTCCCTATTGAATGGCGCAGGCGCAGGTGAGCTGCAGCTCCTTAAGAAGGATCAAGCCACCGTACTGCTGCCAGCCGCGAAGGGCCTACATATTGCGGCGGTATTGGCCGCCGACTTCATAGAGCGCATGGGTGATTTGACCCAGGGAACAGACCTTGGCCGCTTCGATCAGGGCGTCGAAAAGATTCTGGCCGCTGACGGCCGTTTCTTGCAGCCGTTCCAGCACCTGCTGCGTCCGGCGGGGGTGGCGCGCGTGTAATGACGCCACCCGCTCAATCTGCGCAGTTTTTTCTTGCGTCGTGGCGCGGAACACCTCGTCCGGAACAATGGTTGGCGAGCCATCATCGGAAAGAAACGTATTCACGCCGATGATCGGGAGTTCGCCCGTATGCTTGAGATGTTCATAGCGCAGCGATTCATCCTGAATCTTACCCCGCTGGTACATGGACTCCATGGCGCCCAACACGCCGCCGCGTTCAGACAGCCGGTCAAATTCGGCCAGCACTGCTTCTTCGACGAGATCGGTCAGCTCTTCAATGATAAAGGCGCCCTGCAGCGGGTTCTCATTATCCATCAAACCCAACTCGCGATTGATGATCAATTGGATGGCGATGGCCCGGCGCACCGATTCTTCTGTCGGTGTGGTGATCGCTTCATCATAGGCGTTGGTGTGGAGGGAGTTGCAGTTGTCATAGATGGCGTAAAGCGCCTGCAGCGTGGTGCGAATATCGTTGAAGCCGATTTCCTGGGCATGCAGCGAACGGCCGCTGGTCTGAATGTGATATTTCAGCTTTTGCGCGCGCTCATCCGCCCCGTACTTCAATTTCATCGCCCTGGCCCAGATGCGGCGAGCAACACGTCCGATCACGGCGTACTCTGCGTCGAGCCCATTGGAAAAGAAAAAGGAGAAGTTTGGCGCAAACTCATTCACATCCATGCCACGCGCCAGGTAATATTCGACATAGGTGAAGCCATTGGCCAGCGTGAAGGCCAACTGCGTGATCGGATTGGCACCGGCTTCGGCGATATGGTACCCGGATATGGACACTGAATAGAAGCTGCGCACCTTGTGGTTGATGAAATACGCCTGCACATCGCCCATCAGACGCAGAGAGAATTCCGTGGAGAAAATGCAGGTATTCTGCGCCTGGTCTTCCTTGAGAATGTCAGCCTGCACCGTACCGCGCACGGTGGACAATGTCCGCGCCCGGATCGCCTGGTAGATATCAGCAGGCAAGACCTGGTCACCGGTGATGCCGATGAGCATCAGGCCCAGGCCGTCGTTCCCGGCGGGTAGAGCCCCTTCGTAGGACGGCCGTTGGCGCCCCTGATCCTCGTACAGCGCCTTGAGCTTCTCTTCGACAACGGCGTGCAAATCATGCTCACGGATATACAGCTCGCACTGTTGGTCGATCGCCGCGTTCAGGAAAAAGGCCAGCATTGTCGAGGCGGGGCCGTTGATGGTCATGGAGACGGATGTTGCCGGATCACAAAGGTTGAAACCGCTGTACAGTCTCTTGGCGTCGTCGAGCGTGGCCACCGAGACACCGGAATTGCCGATCTTGCCATAAATGTCAGGGCGCAGGTGAGGATCTTCGCCATAGAGCGTCACCGAATCGAAGGCGGTGGAAAGGCGGCGCGCAGGCATCCCGTGTGAAAGGTAATGGAAGCGGCGGTTGGTGCGCTCAGGACCCCCTTCCCCGGCAAACATGCGGGTAGGGTCTTCCGCGCGGCGCTTGAAAGGAAAGACGCCGGCCGTAAAGGGAAACTCACCGGGCACGTTCTCCTGCAAACGCCAGCGCAGAATATCGCCCCATGCCTCAAATCGGGGCAAGGCGATTTTTGGGAGGCGGTTATGCGAAAGCGTTTCCGTATGTGTCTCTACACTGATATCACGACCACGGACCTGATAGAGGAACGCCTCCGCTTCGTAGCGAGATTTCAGCTCAGCCCATTCATCCAGCAACTCCCGGTTGGCAGGGTCAAGCAACTGCTCGACGTGCCTGTACAGTTCATCGAGGTTCGCGGCCAATGCCGCATCCTCCCTTCCTTCGGCTGCTTCCCGCGCCTGGCAAATGCCGTAGAGGCGGTTGGCAACGGCCGTCTGCTCAGCCGTCCAACTGTCATAGGCGCGGATCGTTTCGGCGATCTCTGACAGGTAGCGAACGCGCGCCGGCGGGACAAGATCGCGTTTCTCCACCGGCCCGGCAGCCACTTCCAGACTGCCGGCCGGCCCGGCCCCGGTCCTATCCTGCAGGGCGGCCAGCACCGCTCGATAGAGTTGGTTAACGCCAGGATCATTGAACTGTGAGGCGACAGTACCAAACACCGGCAGCGTGTCATCAGAGACATCAAACAGCAGCCGGTTGCGCCGAACCTGCTTCTTGACATCACGCAGCGCATCGAGCGCGCCGCGTTTATCAAACTTGTTGATGGCCACCAGATCGGCAAAGTCCAGCATATCGATCTTTTCCAGCTGGGTCGCCGCGCCATAGTCGGGCGTCATCACGTACAGGGCCACGTCGGCAAAATCAACAATCTCTGTATCAGATTGGCCAATGCCCGAGGTTTCTAGAATGATCAAGTCAAACTGGGCTGCTTTTAGGATGGCGAGTATTTCGCGGATATGGGGTGATAAGGCCAGATTGGACTGCCTTGTGGCCAGCGAACGCATGTAGACGCGCGCATCATAGACAGCATTCATGCGTATACGATCGCCCAACAGCGCGCCGCCAGAACGGCGCCTGGATGGATCAACGGACACTACAGCGAGATGTTTGTCAGGAAAATCAACGAGGAATCGGCGAACCAGTTCATCCACAAGGGAGGATTTTCCCGCCCCCCCAGTGCCGGTAATCCCCAGAACTGGCGGCTGCGCCAGGGCATCAAGATGATGATGAACCTCCTGCAAGATTGGCTGCACCAATTGAGGCTCATTCTCAACGGCCGAGATTAATCGGGCGAGCGCGCGATCTGAGACCCATTTCTTCACCTCCGGCAGCAGAGCGGCCGCGCCCTGGCCATCCTCCGCAGGGGCAGCCATGCCGCCGTAAGCGTGATCAATCGCTTCCCGCCACTTTTCCACGTCGAGTTTTCCGGTCGCATAATCTGCCTGGACGAGCAGATCATCGATCATGCCCTGCAGACCAATGGCGCGCCCATCATCCGGAGAATAGAGCCGCGTAATACCATAGGCGTGCAGCGCCTCCGCCTCGTCCGGCAGTATCGTGCCGCCGCCGCCGCCGAAAATCTTGATATGCCCCGAGCCCTGTTGGCGCAGCAGGTCAGCCATATACTTGAAGAATTCCATATGGCCGCCCTGGTAAGAGGTGACCGCAACCGCCTGCACATCTTCCTGAACAGCCGCAGCGACAATCTCCTGGACCGAGCGGTTGTGCCCAAGATGGATCACTTCAGCGCCCGACGCCTGCAGAATACGGCGCATGACGTTGATCGCGGCGTCATGGCCGTCGAACAATGATCCGGCGGTCACGATACGGATTTTGTTTCTGGGTTGGAATGGGACTGCTGTTTCCATTATTCTGGTTTTCCGGCTAGAACAGTTTCCAGTAGAAGTTTCAGCGCTGCCGGGCCAGCCAGCGGATGCCGGCAGACAAAGAACAATTCCCAGTTTACCATAAGTTCAACTATCAGACGGGCTGCCTACCGGGGCAGATTCGGCTGTGCCCAGCAGTTTCGCGGCAGTAAATGGCACGACTGTCTCGCCTGCTTTCCGCAAACTGAATCGCCTTTTAACGGGAAAAACGTGCGCATACCACTCGGCCATTCTCTTGCTTTCAGATACACTTAACTGTACCCATTTGATCACAGTTTCAAACCGTCACCTGTTGGTGTGCAGGGTACATGACTACCAATGGTAGAGCCGTCCATTCTATCTGACATAGGCAGGCTGTCTGTGTGAGGTGACACATGGAAATGGCTCGAGGAAAAATTGAGGAGCATTGTCTACCATGAGTGATCGTGATACATACACCGTCGAAGTCGCCGGCCTGACGCGGCACTTCCCTTTATTTGAAGTCGCACCTGGCGTGCGCATCGCTATTTTCAATATGCTGGGCGACACCTTTGTCGTCAAAGCCTCTGCGGCGGCTTTGGCTGAGCTATTGAAGGACAGTTCCGCGGATGTGCTGGTAACGGCCGAAGCGAAGAGCATCCCCTTGATCTATGAGATGAGCGCGCTCATGGGCCTGCCCTACGTGGTGCTGCGCAAAACCTACAAGACCTACATGGGGGACGCTATCAGCGCTGAAACGCATTCGATCACGACGGGCAACACGCAGACCCTGTATCTGGACGAAAAAGATCGCGCGCTCATCGCCGGCAAGCAGGTGATTCTGATCGATGATGTCGTCAGCACAGGCAGCACGCTGCAGGCGATGACCCAGGTGATCGAAAATGCGCAGGGCGACCTGACGCAGGTTGCCGCCATCTTCACCGAAGGGGATGCGGATTGGTCACATGTCGTCGCATTGGGCAATCTCCCCGTCTTTATTGAGTGAGCTTATTCGCAGCAAAGAACACGTGACTTCCGCGGCGACCCTCTCCATTTTTCGCCATCTATTCGCCTCCGTGGCGGAAGAGATGGGCGTTGGGCTGAGCCGGACCGCATACAGCCCAAATATCAAGGAGCGCCTCGACTTTAGCTGCGCCCTCTTCATGATTGAAGACGGGACGCCGCAGATGCTGGCACAGGCGGCCCATATTCCCGTTCATCTGGGCGCGATGCCGGCTTCGGTCAGATCGGCCGTGGCCGCCTGCTCCCCATTCTCCCCGGGCGATGTGGTCCTGCTTAACGATCCCTATCAAGGGGGCAACCATTTGCCTGACCTGACGATGGTCTCACCCGCGGCAGTGGGGGATCTGGCACTCGAAACCGGGAATGATGACGCAGCGGCGCTGCAGCATGATTCAGAAGCGCCGGTATTTTTTGTTGCCAGCCGGGCTCACCATGCGGATGTCGGCGGCATGTCGCCCGGTTCGATGCCGCTGTCAACGGTGCTTTTTCAAGAGGGCATTATCATCCCGCCCTTGAAAATCGTCGCCGCCGGTGAGCGCAATGAAGCGGTATGGCAGATGCTGCTGCGCAATGTACGCACGCCAAAGGAGCGTGAAGGTGACCTGGCGGCGCAGCTGGCAGCGCACAGCATCGGATCGCGGCGGCTCAAGGAAATCGTCAAACGCTATGGCCTCGCAGAGGTATTGGAACAGGCGCGAAGCCTGATTGCCTATACGGAACGCCTGACGCGCCGGGCGATTGAACAGATACCGGACGGCCGTTATACCTTCCGTGATCAGATGGATGATGACGGCCAATCAAGCAGCCCTATTCCCATAACAGCCGCAGTCACTATTGACGACGACCGCATGTCGATTGACTTCAGTGGAACAGCGCCGGCGGTGGCGGGTAACGTCAATGCAGTTCCGGCGATCACCCATTCGGCCGCAGTTTACTGCCTGCGTTGTACCGCCCTGGCCCTCCTGGACATCGATCTACCGATGAATGAGGGCGTGCTGAGGCCGCTGACTATTCACATCCCACCTGGGTCCCTATTGGATCCGCCGCACAATTACGCCGTGGCCGCCGGCAACGTCGAAACATCACAGCGGGTAGTCGATGTCATCTTCGGCGCGCTGGCGGAGGCGCTGCCCGGCCTTATTCCCGCTGCCAGCCAGGGCACGATGAATAACCTGACCTTTGGCGGCAGCAGCAACGGTTGTCCATTTGCTTACTATGAAACGATAGGCGGCGGCAGCGGCGCCGGTCCAGAAAGCAGCGGATGTGATGGCATTCATGTGCATATGAGCAATACGCTCAATACACCGGTCGAGGCGTTGGAATACGCATTTCCAATCCAGATAACGGAATATCGCCTGCGTGAGGGCTCCGGAGGCGCGGGAAAGTTTTGTGGCGGCAGCGGTCTGGTGCGCAGTATTCGCTTCCTTGGTCCGGCAAGCGCTACAATAAACAGTGAACGCCGCCGTTTTGCGCCATACGCTTTACAGCAGGGCGAACCCGGTCAGAAAGGACGGAACTACCATATTCGCGACGGCAGGCGTAAAACAGTGCAGGGCAAGGCGGAGGTAGCGCTGGAGGCGGATGATATTATCCAGATTGAAACACCTGGCGGCGGTGGTTGGGGGCAGCCGGGCTAGCCGCCCAGGTGTGGCCAGCCCATCGACAGATTCATGCGCCGTATGACCATTTTCAAGAAATCGCGTTTATTCCCAAGAGCAGCAGCACCTGCGGTGAAGATCATCCTGCCGCTGGCGATATTACTGCTGGCGATCGGCTGCCGTCCTGAGCAGTCTGCACCGCCCCAACCCGCAGAACCGGCCGGTGCACAGCCAGCAGCGGCGGCAGCGCCACGGGAACTTCCACCAACGCCAGTGCTAAAGCCGTCTATACGGTTGGATAGAACGCTTCTGCCGACGCCAACCCTGCATGCGAAGCTGTTCCCCGTGCAATATCCGACATCCGCCGCCACGGATCTGCCACCAGATGAGGCCCGCGAAGTGTCACAGACGACGGTTGATCCAGTCATGGTTGAGGCAACAGCAACGACTGTGCCGTTGGTGCCGTGCGACGAACGAATGCCAGGCGGTGACCTGCACGCCATCGTTTCAACAACCTATGGTATCAGCGGTGATTATGTCCCTGAGGATCTCGTGCTGCTGACCGAACATTTGCCTTACAGCGTAAGCGTTGGCTACCCTTCCGAGGTCAGGCAGGTCGTCCTGCAGCCATTGGTTGAGATGACCAACGATATGATAGCCGCGGGCCTGCAGCCGCAGGTGCTCTCCGGGTATCGCAGCTTTGCCGCTCAGGCTATCGCCTGGGATAAATGGAACCGGCTCTACCCGGAACGTGCGCATATCATCAGCGCCCGACCAGGATACAGCGAGCACCAGCTGGGGACCGTCGTTGATTTCGGTTCGCCGGAACTACCAGGTCTGGTCGGCCAGCCGGGCATCCAGTTTCATACTGATTTCATTAAGACGAGCGAAGGCGCGTGGCTGGCTGAAAATGCACATAAGTACGGCTTCACATTGAGCTTCACACTGCAGGCATTTGAAACTACCGGATTCTATTATGAGCCGTGGCACTACCGCTACGTTGGCAAATCAATGGCGGCGCAGCTCTATGAACAGCAGCTGACATTGACGGAGTACCGGTTAGCCCATGAACCGCCGCCATGCATACCGTAAGACGATGAGGCCTCTGGCGAAATCACATTTTCTTCTGCCGTTCCTATGCCTGCTGCTTGCGGCCTGTGCCCATACAGGCGGCAAGCAGATGATTCTGGAGGGAGCCACGCCTCTCGCCACACTGCCGCAAGCGGCAGCGGCTGCCCCGACCTCACCGCCATCTCCTGCCGCCGAGGCATCACCCACCGCAGCGCCTACGCAGACGCCCTTCATTGAACTAACGCCGGAGCCATCCCCTACACCGGAGCCAAGCAGTACGCCTCTGCCGCCGATCACGCTCTTTGTGCCCGATTCCTGGCGAGAAGAGGCAGCAGCAGCCATTAATCAGCTCAATCAAACGGCCGTGTCGCGCACATGGCGGCTGGTCGATGAAAGCGAAGCAGAAGCGCGGCTAGTCAATGATCCTTCGGGCATAATTGTCCACGAATCAGCTCTGGCACTGGCCGTGCCTTTGACCATGGATTGGGAATCTGTCAGCTATGACCAGGCGCAGGCGATCATTCACGAAGGGCATGATTCAGTGACTTTGATCCCCTGGGCAGACATGGAGGCAGGGCAGAAAGCGCTGCGCATTGACGGGCTAGGACCGGCCGACGCCGGCTATCCGCTGCACGAGACCTGGTCGCTGATCGGCGAACCATCATTGGGCGAGGGGCTGGCCGCTCTCGCGCCGCTCATGCAAAAGGCGGGTGAAGACAAGGTGATCCATCTGGCGGCGGTTGGCGACATTAATCTCGACCGTTCATTGGGCGCTATGTTGGCAAAAGGCGATCTCGCTTACCCGTTTGCCGATGTGGCCGAACAACTGCGAGCGGCGGATATCACTGTCGGCAACGTGGAGTCAGCGCTGGGGGACACCGGCGAGCCGGAACAAAAGCGGTACCCCTTCCGCGCGCCGCCCGAGGCAGCGACCGCCCTGGCACTGGCTGGCTTCGATCTGGTGTCCCTGGCCAACAATCACGGCATGGATTATGGAAAAGAGGCGCTGATGCAGGCGATCGATCTCCTAGAGGGACAGAATGTAGCCACGACCGGCGCGGGCGCGAACAGCGCCGCGGCGCGCGCGCCGAAGATTATGGAACTGAATGGGCTGCGGACAGCCTTCTTTGGCTATGTCAATGTTCCGGCCGAGGCCAGCACTGGATTCGATACCGCTGACTGGACAGCCACGGAAGAAGAGCCGGGCATTGCCTGGGCGGAGCCGTTGATCATCGCCGAGGACATGACGGCGGTGCGCGATCAAGTCGATTTGATCGTGGTGCAGCTGCACAGCGGCTACGAGTATCTTCCCGCGCCAAGCAAAGCGCAGCAGGAATCGGCGCGCGCAGCCATCGATGCCGGCGCGGACCTGGTTATCGGTCATCATGCGCACATCCTACAGGGCATCGAACAGTATGGGGATGGCGTCATCATCTACGGCATGGGCAATTTCGCCTTTGATATTGACGGACCACCAGAAACAGCGATCTTCCATATCTGGCTGGACGGGGATGGCGTGCGTGAAGTGGCTGTTGAGCCGGCGATTGTGCAGTTCGGCGGCCAACCACGACTGGCCGCCAGCTGGGAAGCGCCGGCAATTCTCAGCCAGGTCTACTATCTTACCAATATCTTGAATGCGAATTGATTGGGCTGCGCTTTGAATCGGTGGGTCCGACACGTCAGGGCAGCGAGCGGCAGTTTGTCCCGGATCTATTGAGCGGTCTGCGCCCCATCGCTGTTGAGCGACAGATCCTGCGTCTCCGGCGGCGGGCCAACTATCGTCTCATGTGTAAACAACCCCAGACGGCCGTTCTCGTCGAGGGCAGCAATGGCCACGGCGTAGGTTACATTCGGATCGTAGCCGGTCAAGACAACGTTGCCCGCTTTTTCCGCACGTACAAATCGAAAGGGCTCATAGGTGGACGAGTTGACCGGGCGGAAGGAAATCGCGTATCCGGCGACACCGGGTTCCACGGGCCAGGTCAACAAATAGGTGCCAGGATCAGCCAAGGCAACGATGGTTGGTTGTACTGGCGGCGGCGGCGCACCGGCGGCATTGGCCAGAAAAGCGACGTTCAATTGGGCGATTTTCTGGTGATAAGCGTAGTCAATCAAGCTCCATGTATCGAGATTCGAGTTCAGCAGTGTAGGATCCTCTTCAGACTCCATGACACGAACAGCGGGCATACCCAACTGCACAAACTCGCGATGATCACCCCAGCGCCCTTCGCGATCCAGAGCATCCAGAATCACCACCGGGAATGTAGGCAAATAATGGCCGCCGATATACTCATAGAATCGGCCGATCTCGCCGGCAGGTGAGTGACGCAGATCTTGAGCAAATAGGCGCACCTGCTGCGGTATGCCCAACCGGCCGCCAACGGCATCATAATTGATTACACCGAGAACATTGAGGTTGTCGAGAAAAGCATTCTGGGCGAAGTGGCGTGCGCCAAACGTTCCTTGTTCTTCAGCAGCCATCGCTACGAACATAATGGTCTGGTTCCATTCCCGTGAACTCATGACCCGCGCTGTTTCCAGCAGCAAGGCGACACCGGACGCGTTGTCGTTCGCGCCTGTCGACTTGCTGTAGCCATCCAGTTCGCCGGCAGGCCGGTTGTCATAGTGGGCCATCACAATGATCACACCATCACCCGGACCGATTCCTGGCAGCGTAGCAACAACATTGCTTTGTTCAGAAGTCTCACCCTTGTAACTCAGCAAGAAGTCGTCAAAAGCTACCTGGATACGGCCGTTGCCAACACGCTCAAATTCGCTGAATATCCAGCGTCTGGCAGCTCCGATCCCATGATCTTCCCGGTCCACGCTGCTGAACGAATTGCGCGTGCCAAAATTCTCCAGGGTCTGGACGTAAGCGGTCAACTGCTGCTGGGAAACGGCATTAACGAGCGTGGCTACATCGGGATCAATCGCGGGTACGATATCGCTAACAGGATCGGTAACCTGTTCGGCCGGAATTCCGCCGGACCCTGAAAGCGGCGGCGCAGTAGGGATAGGCGTGGGGATGACCGGCTGCGGCGGCTCCTCGAGGAGACTGCACCCAGCCAGGACCAACAATAACAACAAAAAAGGTATAAAAAATGTGCGCCGTACCAAAAGGTTACCCTTCACACTCGATTGCCTGCTGCTAACTGACGACCTCAATTCTACATACCTTAGCGGCATCATTCAACGAGCTACTACATTCTATTATATCATTCCTAAGCCGGGACAAAGCAAGAGGCAAGAAAAGTGCGCCGATCCTGTCTCGTCAGAAAGAACCGGCGCATGGTGTAATTGAGTTCACTTGGTTGAAAACAAGTAAGTCTCGCGAGCGGGGCAGCGAACTACTCCGCCAGATTCTCCACTATAAGTTCCGCGGTCTCCACAACCTCTTCCACCGTGGGCGGCGAAATAAACTGTTCTACCATTATGCGGGCGACATCGTCCGTATACTGCACAGGCGGCGACTTCATGAAATAGGCTGATGGGCCAAGCAGGGGACCGGCAAGCCCACGATCCAGGCCGATCTTTGCGCAGCGCAGCGCATCAATGATGACGCCGGCCGAGTTAGGAGAATCCCAAACCTCAAGCTTGGTTTCCAACTGCAGCGGCACATTGCCGAATGCGCGCCCTTCCATACGGATATGGCACCACTTACGGTCCGTCAACCAGGGCACATAGTCGCTGGGGCCGACATGAACATTGTCACTGCCCAAATCATAGGGAAGCTGGCTGGTAACCGCGTTTGTCTTGGAGATCTTTTTCGACTCAAGGCGGTCGCGCTCCAACATGTTGTAGAAATCCATGTTGCCGCCAAAGTTCAACTGATAAGTGCGATCCAGATGGACGCCGCGATCCTTGAAGAGGTTCGTCAATACGCGATGCGTGATTGTCGCCCCAACCTGGCTCTTGACATCATCACCAACGATTGGCAAACCACGCTCGCGGAAACGCTCACCCCAGTACTCAGAACTGGCGATAAATACCGGGATGCCGTTGACAAAAGCAACCCCTGCATCCAGCGCCTGTTCTACATACCACTTGGTAGCCATTTCCGAACCGACCGGCATGAAATTGATGATGACATCGGTCTGAGTGTCCTTCAATATCTGCACAATGTTGTCAGTCGGTCCCGATGCTTTCTCGACTTCCATGCTCAGGTATTTGCCCAGGCCGTCATGGGTCATCCCGCGATAGACGGGCACATCCAGGTATGGTACATCCGTGAACTTGATCGTATTGTTGGGATGGGCCCACATCGCTTCACTGAGGTCTTTGCCGACCTTACCTTCAACCACATCAAAAGCAGCTGTGAACTCAATGTCGCGGACGTGGTAACCGCCTACCGTAGCGTGCATCAAACCTGGTATTTCTTCATCATCAGCGGCATCCTTGTAATAGTGAACACCTTGGACCAGGGCATTGGCGCAATTCCCAACACCGATAATCGCTACCCGTACCTTCCCGTCTTTCTTTTTCTTCGCCATCTGTAAACAAACTCCTCAAATAATCTATTAAAATGCCGGCTCGAGAGCCGACAACAACTTAGTATAACTCAAAACTTCGTTTCATCCTGGGACATTCACAATTTCTTGCGATCTTCCAAGAAAAACCAAACCAGAATGAAGGCCATTATACCTAACGTAACTATGAAACCTATTAGACCCCACTGATAAGCGGCAGAATCAAAGGTAAAGACGATCTCATGGGTGCCTTCGGGCACTAATACGCCACGAAAAAATCCGTTCGCCTCGTAGATTTGAGCCGGTTCGCCATCGATTGCTGCCCGCCACCCGGGATAATAGGCATCCGTGAGCAGCAGCAGCGCGTCGGCCGGGGTTTCAATCTCGACGACGACCTCATCGGCGCCATAATGACTGATTTCCACCTGACCCGCGGTACCGTTCGGTTGCTTCGCGCGAATCTGCGAAGGCTCCTCGCCGGCGACCAGCACGGACGCTGCGCGCGGATCAAAACTGGGATCACTCATCAAGGCAATGGCAGCCTGCGTATCTGCAGCCCACTGCCAATCATAGCTGAGATAGGCTCTTGGCAGCACATCGAGGTTCTCATAGATCTTGACGTCGCCGGAATGAATCAGCCTGTAGCTGCCTGGCGTCAGCGCGTAGAAGGTATCATCGCGTGTATCTACAAGGGTCAACCCTTCCAGCGTACATCTGCTGCCGCCGGCGCATGAACCGACGATCAACTCATCCAGAACAGCCGCCCGAGGGAAAGCGGCGCGATAGGTCGATTCCTCTACCAACTCGGGCGCCAATGACCAGCTCTCGCCATCGCCGGTCTTGATCTGGACCAGTTCCGGGCTGTCTGAAATGAGCAGCCGAATCTCAGTCGCTTCATAATCCGGCAGGAAGCTGACAGCGACACTTTCCCCCTCCCCCAGACTCACTGGGTGCTGGCGATCAAAGAAAACGCCATCTCGCCAGACGTCTCCTGTCTTGTCGGTAATCAGATAGCGCGCATTGAAGAGATCGAGCCAGCGTGCTTCGGGCACGGCATCGAGATGTTCTCGCAAACGGCCGTCACTCGTCTGCTGGCCGTCCGGCAAAATCAGGCTCATCAGTTGGCTGTAGCTGCGCAGCGGCAGGATGCCGCCATCGAAGCCATCGACGGAGGAAAGTCCATAAACCATCGGCAAGTTTGGCGCGTTTATTTCTTTCTCTTTGACGGCGATCGTGTAGTCGTAGCGCGCCTGTTCGGGCAGCTGACCGGCGTAGATAGTGTCTATTTCAGCCTGGTCTCCGGGATCGAAGAGGATATTGGAAAGGCTGAGCATGCGGTCCGGCGGCTCCTCACTCCTTGACAGCAGCCGCGTTGTGGATGGTCGCAAATCGAAAAATGCTTCCGGCGTCGTCAGATTGTTATAGGGTAGGTCACGCGAGGCGACGAAGGCAGCAGCCAGCCCGACCAGCAGCATCGCCGTCAAGGCAGTCCGCCTCATCTGTGAGCTGCTCAGGTAAGCGGCCGCGGTCACCAGCGCGCCGATGAGCAGCGCTTCGATAAGCCAGCCACCTACCGTCGAGGATGACGGCCGTTCGTAGGGCGACTCAAGGCCAAGCGGCACAAACTCGCTGACAAAGCCGCCGGCAAATCCCCAAACTGCCAGCAGGAGCAGGAGAGCAAAAAACAGTAGCAGTGGTGGAACGATTCTGCGGCGAAAGCGCTGTTTGCGCTCTTGTTCGCTGCGCCCATCGCCTGCCCACTGCCAGAGCAAATGCCAGCCGACACCCGCCAGCAGCGACAGTCCGAACGCCGCCAGCACGAGCCAGCGCGCCGGCGTGCGAAAGAAGCTGAATCCCGGCAGCCTGGCCAACAACCAGTAGAGCGGGTTGTAGGCGCCAAGAGCGAGGAATAGGCCGCTCAGCGTCAGGACCAAGGCAGGGAAGACGCCCGCGCGAATTCGCCACTGCCAGGCGCCGATAGATGCCAGGGCAAGGATGACCAAGGGCAGGAACGCGACATATTCCGTAAAAAGTGATTGACCATACAGCGGCAGCAGTGAATGGGCCAGCAGCTGCGGCGGCAGGGAGAAGGACATGACCTCGTTGGCCGGCAGGCCGCCCTCTCTACTTGAATACTGCATCAATTCCAACGTCGGCAGTAGTTGCATGGCGGCCAGGCCAATGGCAAGCAGACCACCGGCGGCAAGCGCCGCAAACGGCGAGAATAAAATGCGCGTTGGTTGCGAACTACGATCCGGCTGTGTGCCGGACAGGAAGCGACGGCCAAGCAGACCGGCGAGGAGCGAGATGAGCAGGGCAACGGCCGTTATGAAGGTCGTTTGCGTATGCCCCGCCAGAAGCTGAAGGGTGAAGAGAGCGGCCGCCGCCAGGGTCGACAACAGCCAGGCGCGGCGGGTTCCCTTGGCTGCCGCGCCGGCCGCGAGGAAGAACCAGGGCAGCCAGGCCAGGCCCTGCAGCTGGTTGATATGTTCGACCTGGGCTGTAAGATACCCACCAAGAGCGAAGGAAGCCGCGGCGACCAGGGCGCCCGATTGGGAGAGGGCCAGGACGCGTCTTGCAACCAGGTAGGCACCGAAAGAGGCGATCAGAAGATGCAGCAGGATGCTGGCGCTGGCAGCATAGGGGGTTTCAAGCAGCAGCCACAACGGCCAATTAAGGGGGTAGAAGAAGCCGGCTTGGCTGTTTGCCAGCAGGGGCGCACCCATAAAGATCGCCGGATTCCAAAACGGGACGCGTCCTTCACCCAACGCCGCAGCCGCTGCATGCCAGTAGGGATAGAAATAGAGAAAGGTATCACCGCGGGCCAGAATGAGATTGCTGAGCGCCAGCTTATTGAAGAACAGCAAAGTCAGGCCGCCAAGTACGGCAGCCGGCAGCAGCAGCGAAGTTAAGATGGATCGATCGTTGATACGCATTGATACATCCCTATCAGGATGGTTCCAGACGGTAAAGAATCATACCAGGGCGCGCGTCACTGTGCAGGACCTCTTGCAGCACGAAACCTGATTCACGGACAGCACGCAGGACAGGAGCTGCTGTCTGATCGTCCGGCAAGACTAGGTAGCGTTGGCCTGGGCCGCCGGCGAATACCTCGAGATCGTCAACCAGGTCTGCCGGGCCGTCAAACCAGAGGGTATACACCCCCTTGTCGATAAATGCATATCGCCAATGCCAACTGTACCAGTGATCGTAGAGCACGGTGCCGTAGGGCTCTTGCTCTAGATAGCGGGCCACCTGCCAGGCGCCGCGATCCGCATTGTGCTGCCCACCAATCGCGAACTGTCCGCTACGCGCAGCCAGGGCTGTTGGCATCTGGAAAGCTGCTAGGAGCAGCAAGAGCGGCAGTGCAATTAGCAAAGGCCGCTGTTCGGCATGATCTTCTGCTGAAGGGAAGCGCTTGCTGATCAGCCCAAGCGCGCGGCCGAGGACAACGGCCGTCAGTGGAACGAGCGGCAGCAGATAGCGATCCCATACGGGAACCGCGAGCAGCCAGTGCAGGCCCAGGTAAGCCACGATAAAAAGAATAAGCAGGCGATCAGCCAGCATTGGCCGGCCTTTCTGGCTCTGCGGGGAAAGCCAGATAAACGGAATGCTCAAGAGAAAGAGCGGGATCATCAAGATGGAACCGAGCGTAAAAGGCCAGAGGGCGACCCAGGCGGTCGCTCTGGGCAGCAGTTCCCACGACCAGGCCAGGCGCAGGCCGCCAAAATTGTCGATCTGGCTGCTCCATAGATCCAGGCTGCCGCTGCGCAGGAACTGCCAGCCGAGCAGCAGTGTGAAAGCGGGCGCAAAACCGGCAAGCAGCCTCGCCCACTGGCGAGGCCGCCAGTTAGCCAGCCAGGCAAATCCCACTATCAGCGGCAAAAACAGCCACGCTTGATGCTTGGTCAAGACAGCCAACCCGAAAAAGAAACCGGTCCAAAATGGCTGCGATGATCCGGCGGCGAAGAGCAGCGCCGCCAGCAGCAGGGCCGTCAGAAGAGGATCGGTGAAGCCGGTCGCGCTGAATTGAATGGACAGAGGCGACATCGCCACTAGCAGTGCCGCGGCAAGGGCAGCGATACCTTGTCGAAACATGCGCCAGGAAAAGATCGCCGTAAGCGGAACGAGCAGGATCGAGGCGGCCAGGTTGGGAAGTCGCGCGGCCCATTCCACGGGCCCGAAAAAGGGGAAAGCAGCGGCTTGAAGGTAAAACAGGAGGGGCGGTTTGTCCACCGGCTGCGCGAGAAGCAGCGGATCGCGCCCGACGGCAATCAACCGCGCCCAACTGGCGAATAGTGCTTCATCAGCATGAAAGTGGTTGTCAAAAAGAGCGGAGAGACGGAGCGCTGCGGCGAGAAGAACAGTAACCAGCAGCAGGACCCGGCTAGAAGTGGGCATCGCCGTGCGTCTGCCTAGTCAAAGAAACGATACCTGACCAAGTAGTAGAAAGCTTTAGGGCCCTCACGCCACGGATTTAGTTTCTTGCCTTCGTCGAATTCACGGCCGTTGTAGGAAATGGGCACTTCATAGATGCGATAGCCGCGTTTCAAAATCTTTGACGTAATCTCCGGCTCAAACTCAAATCCCTTGGCATTCAGCGGGATCCCCTTGATCACGTCAGCACGAAATACCTTGTAACATGTTTCCATGTCTGAAAGGATTGTGTTGTAAAGCATATTGGTAACCAGGGTCAGGAATTTATTACCTACCATATGCCAGAAGAACATCGCTTTCGTCGGGCCGCCGCGAAAACGTGAGCCATATACCACGGCTGCCCGTCCCTCTTCTATCGGTTGAACCAGCGACTGGTAGTCGCGGGGATCATATTCAAGATCAGCATCCTGAATGAGGAAGATATCACCGCTGGCAAAATCGAACCCGGTGCGCACGGCCGACCCTTTCCCTTGATTCTTCGCTTGAAGATAAACGCGCACACGGTCATCCAGCGCCTTTACTTCGCCATAAAGATCACGTGTGCCATCTGTCGAGCCATCATCCACAATAACAAGTTCATCGACACGATCAATTGCCAGCACAGCCTTTACGGCCGGAACCAAGGTGTCACGTTCATTGTAGACGGGCATTATTACCGATAATTTCACATTCACTCTCTTGCAACTAACTTTGTTATCGTCTGGCCAATCAGAAGGCGCCAGATCAAACGCACACGGACCTGACTGAAGTAATCGGACAAGCACCTAAAAAAGCAGTTCTCAGCCGGCGAAATCCCCGGCGGCTAATCTTGAATCCGCCGCGCATTATAACATCTGACTCCACACACAGGAAATCAAGATGGCACGTATCAATCTACCGTTAACCAACGTTCGCGATATAATCGCTCTATGCTATCAAAGATTGGACACCTAATATTGGATATGGACGGTGTATTGTGGCGCGGCGAAACAGCGATGCCCGGCCTGGTTGAGTTCTTCGATACATTGGATAAGCTTGACATGGGCTACCTAATGGCGACGAACAATGCCACAAAGACGGCCGAGCAGTTTGCGAACAAGCTCAACAGCTTCGGCCTGAATATCGCCGCGGACCGCGTGCTTACATCAGCCGAGGCGACGGCGGCCTATTTGCAGCCGCAGTATGCCTCTGGAACTGCGGCCTATGTCATCGGCGCCAGCGGGCTTCACAGCGCCATGAAAGCAAACGGCTTTGAAGTCCTCACCGCCGCAGATATTGAAGAGGGGGCAAGAAGCCCGCTGGTCGTTCTGGGCTTCACACCGCAGGTCACCTACAAGGAGCTGGCAATGGGGGCCCTGTTGGTGGACAACGGCGCCGACTTTGTGGGAACGAACCCAGACCCCTCACTGCCAACGGAACGGGGCCCAATACCGGGCGCGGGAGCGCTGCTGGCAGTGATCAGTACCGCTACGGGCGTACAGCCACAAACGATCGGCAAGCCAGGTCCGATCATGTTCGAGCACGCGCTGGAACGGCTTGGCAGCCAGAAGAGCGACACAGCCATGGTTGGCGATCGCCTAACGACTGATATCGCCGGCGCCAAGGCAGCCGGCCTTTGGGCGATCCTGGTCCTTTCAGGCATTGCGGGGGCCGGCGACATCGACGAAGCTGTCTACAAGCCTGATTTTGTATTCACGGATATTACGGAGTTGTCCGCCGAACTAATGCGTGCGGCAGGCAGGTAACAGGATGCCCACATTGACGATGCAGGATGGACCCAAATCTAGTCTCTATGACCTGAGCCTGGCCGAGCTAACAGCGCAAATGGTCGACCTCGGCCAGCCGGCATACCGGGCGCGGCAGGTCTGGGAGTGGCTGTACAAGCGGTATGTCGACAGTTTCGAGCAGATGCTGAATCTGCCACATGATCTACGTCTCGAACTGGCAGACCTATACACACTCGATGTCGTACAGTTAGAGGTCAGACAAGAATCTCGCGATGGGCGAACAGAGAAAGTCTTGTTCCGGCTTCATGACGGACAATTGGTTGAAACGGTGCTCATGAAATACGACCGGCGCCGTACACTCTGCATCAGCTCGCAAGCAGGTTGTGCGATGGGCTGCGTCTTTTGTGCAACAGGACAGATGGGCTTCTTCCGCCATTTGCAGGTGGGCGAAATTGTAGCCCAGGTCGTGCACTTTGGCCGGCAGCTCTCCACGGAGGGTGAACATGTCACCAATATTGTACTCATGGGTATGGGCGAGCCGCTGCACAACTATGACAACACGCTGGCCGCCGTTAATATTCTCGACGACAGCAAAGGGTTCAACCTGGGCGCACGCAAATTCACCATTTCAACTGTGGGGCTGGTTCCGGCAATCCGGCGCTTCGCCGACGAACAACGGCAGTTTGGGCTTGCCGTCTCACTGCATGCGGCGACTGATGAAGAACGCGCGCGCCTGATCCCCGTCGCCAACCGCTGGCCGCTCGATGAACTGATGGCGGCATGTGACTACTATATTGAGAGAACGGGGAGACGGCTCACATTCGAATGGGCGCT
Source organism: uncultured Chloroflexia bacterium (assembly GCA_963767495.1). Lineage (GTDB taxonomy): Bacteria > Chloroflexota > Anaerolineae > Promineifilales > Promineifilaceae > JAACFF01. The sequence continues at coordinate 1,969,419 of CAVYDY010000001.1, read as the reverse complement.
GATTCAATTTGAGAATGACACGCCTGAGCAAGCGCGTGCCCTGGGCAGGCTGCTGCAGGGTAAATTGTGTCATGTGAATTTAATCCCGCTGAACCCGACAAACGGATATGCGGGGGGTCCATCGGGGCGGGAACGCGTTGAGGCTTTTCAGAATGCGTTGGCCGCCTTTGGCGTGTCAAGCTCGGTTCGTGTAAGGCGCGGCATTGATATTCAAGCGGGGTGTGGTCAACTGCGCGACCGGCACAGCGCACAATCGTAAGACAGGTCTTTGAGGAGAAAACGGTCGTCGGCCGCCTGGCTAGCAACCGATATACCAGCAGGGATCGTCCTGGTTCCCATTGGTGCGGATTTCAAAATGGATATGCGGCCCGGAGGAGTTGCCGGTATTTCCTACCGCACCGATCACATTCCCCTGGTTGACCACCTGCCCCGGGTAGACATTGATGCCGCTCAGATGACCATAGAAAGTTTCATAGCCGTTGCCATGATTGATGACGATGAGATTGCCATAGCCGTAGATATTCCAGCCGGCAAAGGTAACTGTCCCCGTATCGGAGGCGAATACACCCGACCCTTCCGTGAGGGCAATGTCGATGCCCGGATGGCCGTACCAGAAGCGCTGCGAGAAATTGCGCGATCCAACCGGATAAATAAACGTACCGGTTCCCACAACCGCCGGTGAAATACCGCCAGAACCTGAGCCTCCGCTGCGCACCGCGGTCAGCGATGGCGGCGTCCATATAAAGACCTCGGCTACCGCTCCCGGCACTAATATCTGCGTGTCCGGATAGAGACGGAACGGGAACTCCAGATTGTTCGGCTCATAGGCAATAATATCGTCCACAGCAATGCCATATTGTTCGGAGATACTTTCCAAAGTATCACCTGCCTGAACGGTATGCAGCACGCCATCGAGGGGCAGGATCGTCAGCTCCATGCCAGGCTGCATAAGGCTGGATTCCTGGCTCAGAAAGGGGTTCCCGCCCAGGAGCGTTTCTGTCTTGATGTCATATTTGTAGGCGATTTCTGACGGCGTATCACCGCGCTCAACCACATACTTGGCAAACTCATGGTGCGGTTGTTTGCCCTGGTAAGTTTGTGGGACGGGCGCGGGTGACAGGGTGTTGTCGCTTAGAATAGGCGCCCGTTCGCGCGCTGTATCAAGAGTGACAGCGCCGCTGTCACTGGAAGGAACGGCCGTGCTCACCGGAGTCGGCCCCGACCCCGATCCATCCCGGACCTTACTGACTTCCTCAGCCTGGACGCCCATGCGCAAACCCAGGGCGAGCAGCAGGACCAGAAGCAGCAATACAAGCAGCGCCGCAAGCGGCGGAAAACCTCTTTCTTTCTCTATCATTCCAATTCGGGATGCTATCACAAAGGGGTAAAGAAAAAAAAGCGGGTCACAGTGAGTGACCCGCTATTCTCAAATTGCCCTTATATTCAAAGGCCCTTAAATACGTCCCTAGAGCATATCCTTCGTCAGGGTCTCCAAGAACTCATAGTTGGTCTTTGTGCCGCGCAGGCGCTGCAAGACCGCCTGTGTAGAACTGGAGATATCGTAGCCGGGCGTGTCCATCAGGTGCCCGAGCATCTGGCGCATCACGTAGACGCGGGCGAGCTCATCACCGGAAAGCAGAAGATCTTCGCGCCGTGTACTCGAGCGTTCGATCTCGAATGCCGGGAAGATACGGCGTTCCTGGAGGCGTCGGCTCAACAGCAGTTCCATGTTGCCCGTACCTTTAAACTCTTCGTAAATCACGTCGTCCATACGACTTCCGGTATCAACCAGGCAGGTGCCGATAATCGTCAAGCTGCCACCATGCTCCACATTTCTCGCCGAGCCGAAGAAGCGCTTGGGCGGATAGAGTGCCCCCGGATCAAGACCACCAGACAGTGTCCGGCCGCTCGGCGGCACAGTAAGATTGTAGGCTCGTGCCAGTCGTGTGATGGAGTCCAGGAGGATGACGACATCACGCCCGCCTTCTACCAGACGCTTCGCACGCTCCAAGGCCATTTCGGCAACGCGGCAGTGCTGGCGAACCGGCTCATCAAAGGTCGAGCTAACCACTTCACCCTCAATCGAGCGATCCATGTCGGTCACTTCTTCCGGTCGTTCGCCAATCAGCACAACCATCAAATGCAGTTCCGGGTAATTGGTCGAAATGCCGTTGGCGATTTCCTTCAGTACTGTTGTCTTACCTGCTTTGGGCGGCGACACAATAAGACCACGCTGGCCGCGGCCAATCGGCGATACCAGATCAATCAATCTTGTGGAAAGAATATTGGGCTCTGTTTCCAGCCTCAGTTTTTGATCAGGGAAGATCGGGGTAAGTGAGGAGAATCTCGGCCGTCGACGCGCATTGTCGGGGCTCATGCCATTGACAGACTCAACACGCAGCAGGCTGTAGTACTTCTCATTGTCCTTGGGCACCCTGACCTGGCCAAGGACCATGTCGCCAGTACGCAGACCAAGGCGACGAATCTGGGAGTTGGACACATAAATGTCCTTACGTCCGGGCAAGAGATTACCGGAACGCAAGAAACCCATCGTCTGCTTGTCATCCTCAATGACCTCCAGGACGCCGCCCTGAAAATTCAGCCCCTTGGCTTTGGCATTGGCAGCCATTATCGCGAAGATAATGTCCGTCTTCTTCATGGAACTAAACCCAGAGATTTCCAGGGTACGTGCCATGTCACGTAATTCACTTAGTTTCTTTGCTTCAAGTTCACCAATATCCATGCAAAAATTTCTCCGGTTAGAGTCTGTTCTCCAAGATTATGATTATGCCGCCCAATTGCTTGGCATTATCATGAGTAGCGTTCACCAAGAAGTTATCGGGTGATCCAAATCAATTGGGGTGTGACCGGCAGATATAATGGCCGGCACAATTAGCTAGTCAAATTGTTCGTGCGAAATCGAGGATTTATCAAAGACTCCAAATAAATGGGCGCACGAAGTATACCATGCAGGTATTACTGCGTCAATGCGCGCTGAACTATTCTTTCTCAATAAGACGTTCGACTGTATCGACCAATGAGCGGTTGCCGATAAACAATGGAACACGCTGATGAATCGAGTCCGGCACAATGTCCAGAATTGCGCCTTGGCCATTGGAGGCATATCCGCCAGCCTGTTCAATAACATAAGCAAGCGGCGCCGCCTCGTAAAGTAATCTCAGTTTACCCTGCGGCTTGTCACGTTCCGCCGGATAGCAAAAAACGCCGCCTCGCAGCAGATTACGATGAAAATCAGCCACCAACGATCCAATGTAGCGGGATGACAACTGCGGACTATCGTCGCCCTGGCCTTGCAGCCACTGCAGATATGCTTGTACAGCGGGCGACCAACGCCGGTAGTAAGATGTATTGACGCTGTAATAAGCCGGCGGTTCCGGAAGCCTCATATCAGGATGGGACAGGAGGAACTCCCCTAGCTCGGGGTTGAGTGTGAAGCCATGCACCCCCTGCCCGGTGCTGTACACCAGCATCGTGCTCGCCCCATACAATACATATCCGGCGCCAACCATATTCCTGCCCGGCTGCAGCAGGTCCTCAATGCGGCCGCGCAGATCCCAGTCTACTGTACGGAATATGCCGAAGATCGTTCCGATGCTTACGTTCACATCAATGTTTGAAGAACCATCGAGAGGATCATAGACAAGCACATAGGACCCCTTCCGGTATCGATCCGGGATATGGATCATCTCTTCCCGTTCCTCGGAGGCCATGGCGCACAGCCGGCCCGTATGGTCGCACATGCGAAAGATGATTTCATCGGCGAAGACATCTAGTTTCTGCTGCTGTTCGCCTTGAACATTGTCTTGACCGGCCCGCCCGAGAATATCCACCAATCCGGCTCTATTCGTCTTGTTGGCAATGATTTTTGCCGCAAGCGCAATATCGTAGAGCAGGTTGGTGAACTGCCCCCTGGCATAATCGGGCTGGCTTTCGAGGATGAATCGTTCGATGGTGTTAACCGTAGTTGACATGATCGAAATTCCTTTTGCGATTGTTGTGGGAACAGAAAACCAGCCAGCAGCGGCGATTTACTGAGTATAAGTGATGAGGTAGAACGCGATGGTTACGGTCCACATCAGGGTATCGATGCGATCCAGTGCACCACCATGACTTCCGAACGTTTTCCCTGAATCCTTTTCTCCTGATTCCCGCTTCAAGAGCGAAATTCCGAGGTCACCCAGCGGTCCGAGAATCGAAATGAGCAGTCCCAGGACAAGTGCTATGGGAAGCGGAAGCTTCAAGAAATAAGCGATGAGCACCGTAAAAGCTGTTCCCAGAACGACGCCGCCAACATAACCCTCGACCGTCTTGTTTGGGCTGAGCCGCGGCGAAAGTTGATGCTTTCCCAGCACCTTACCAGCCAGGAATTTGCCGACAACATAGGCGGAGGCATCCGCTATCCAGGTGCTCAACAGCACAAGCATCGTCCACTGCCAACCCATCGGCTCGATGCCGCGCAGGCGGAAGAAATGACTGGCAAGCCATCCCAGCAGGACGACGCCGCCGATCATTACCATCCAGGTAGGCAGCGCGATCCCGTCTTCTCTTGATTCATACAGCCACAAGGAGTAAAGAAGCGACAGCAGCAAGAAAACGAGCATGACAACTGCTGTTGCGGAAGGGTCTGCCCACTGCGCAGCCGCGTAAAATGAGAGTGATGAAGCAACAAGTATCCAGATAGAGGGCAGCAGTCCTAATCTACGCGTCAGCTGTACGTACTCAACCGTGGCTAAAGTCAGAATCAGCACCAGGGGGACGAAATAAAAGTAGCCCCCAAGATACACCAGAAACAGCGCCAGCGGCCCAAGGGTCAGGGAAATAATAGCGCGTTGTGCAAGATTGGACATAGAACTTGTGGCGGAATGGTGAGCGTTACGGGTTCTGGTCGACTAGACCATAGCGGCGCTCGCGCTGGTTGAAGGCGACAATCGCCTCATATAGTTCTTCACGGCCGAAATCGGGCCAATAGGCGGGCGTCGGATAATACTCAGCGTAGGCAGCCTGCCAGATCAGGAAGTTACTGATCCGTAATTCACCACTAGTCCGTATTACCAGATCGGGATCGGGTAAACCGGCAGTGAACAGGTAGGAGCTGAACAACTCCTCATTCAACTCTGACGGCTCAATGCCGTCCGCCAGCATTTCTCGTACAGCATGAAGGATTTCGGCTCTCCCACCGTAGTTGAAGGCAACATTTAGGATTAGGCGATCATTATCCTTGGTCAGTTCCAACGCATGTTGGACTTTTCTCTGAAGCGATGGCTTTATGCCGCTGAGGTCGCCAAGATGATGCAGGCAAACTCCCTGCTGATGTAGTTCATCAAGCTCCTGATCGAGGACACGCGCAAAAATACGCATCAATCCGCGCACTTCGCTCTCTGGCCTGCCCCAATTCTCGGTGGAGAAGGCATATATCGTCAGGATCTTGACGTCGAATTCTACACAAGCACGCACGATGCGGCGCAAATTCTCTGCGCCGGCACGATGGCCCGCTTGTCGCGGCAGACCACGCTGGCGCGCCCAACGGCCGTTGCCATCCATGATAATCGCCACATGGTCAGGAACGGTTAGTGAGGAGAAATCAAAAAGTTGTTCACGGGGGCTGAGCATTTGCCCACCTACACTTCCATAATCTCGGCTTCTTTCTGGTCGCCGATCATGTCGATCTGCTTGATGTAGTCCTCAGTCAGATCATTCAAGTCATCAATTCCGCGATGCAAATCATCTTCCGTGATCATCTTTTCTTTTTCAAAATCACGGAGATCATTTAACGCATCACGACGCACGTTTCGTACAGCCACTTTGGCTTCTTCTACACGCCGGCTGACCATACGGCTCAAATCTCGGCGTCGTTCCTCAGTCAGACGTGGGATATTGAGGCGAATAATCTTGCCATCGTTGTTGGGCATAATGCCCAGATCAGATTTCAAGATGGCGCGTTCGACAGCTGGAATAGAACCCGCATCATAGGGCCTGATAGCGATTTGCTGCGCCTCCGGCACAGAAATGACAGCCATTTGATTGAGCGGAACTTCAGTACCGTAATAATCTACGACAACTCTATCCACAAGATGGGGGTTCGCTCTTCCAGTTCGATAAGCCGCCAGGTCGCCACTGAGTGAACCCAACGCACCATCCATACGGGCCTTAGTTTCTTTCATCAAGTCACGAATCATCACTACCTCCGCGGCTGCAAATTCGTTAAGCTGTAATAATGGTTCCCACGCTCTCGCCTTGAACCAATCTTCTGACGCTGTCTTTCTGCCAGAAATCAAGCACAACAATCGGCATGTTGTTTTCCATACAGAGCGATACGGCCGTTGTGTCCATTACACGCAGCTGCATATTCAGGAAATCTAAATAAGTCAACGTATCGTAGCGCACTGCATCTGGATTCCCGACCGGATCAGAATCATAGATCGCATCAACCTTCGTCGCCTTGATCAGCACCTCAGTCCCCAATTCCATCGCCCTCAGAGCGCCAGCCGAATCAGTCGTGAAATATGGATTTCCGGTACCACCGGCGATAATCACTACTCTACCCTTTTCAAGGTGTCGAATCGCCCTAAGCCGAATATAGGGCTCAGCTACTGTACGCATCTCAATAGCCGTTTGAACCCTGGTCTCAATACCGGTCCGCTCAAGCGCATCCTGCAGTGCAAGCGCATTCATTACCGTCGCGATCATGCCCATATGGTCGGCTGTCGCTCGCGCCATCCCCTGACTGGTACCAGCGGTGCCTCGCCAGAGGTTGCCTGCGCCAATAACAATGGCAACTTCTATGCCTAAATCATAGACGTCCTTAACAATCTCTGCAACCTCTGCTGCACGGATGGGATCTATACCGAAACCCTGCGGCCCAGCAAGCGCTTCGCCTCCCATTTTCAACAGAATCCGGTCATAGCGATTATTTCCCATTATTTGCTCTCTCTTCCCCTGAAAGGGCTTATAGGGTTCACTCAATGCTCACCTGTATGGAGAACTAGTGACACCGTCAAATTACAAATAAGGGCGCTCTTGCGAACGCCCTCATAATCATCATCCTAAGCGGGGAACTACAATGGCTCGCCCAATTCATAGCGGTCGAAGCGCCGCACCTTGATATTCTCACCCGTGGTACGTATCGCTTCGGTGATCAGGTCCTTGATCTTCAATCCGTCATCACGAATATAAGGTTGTTCCATCAGGCAAACTTCTTCGTAATACTTGTTCATGCGCCCAATAACGATCTTCTCGGCGATATCTTCCGGTTTACCCTCGGCGAGCGCCTGGGCACGGAAAACAGAAAGCTCCGTCTCCATATCTTCGTTAGACACATCTTCTATGGAGATATACTTCGGGCTCATCGCCGCGATCTGCAGTGCCAGGTTATGCGCCAGTTCAGTGAACTGCTCGTTGCGAGCGACAAAATCCGTCTCGCAGTTCAGTTCAAGTATAACGCCAACACGGCTGCCAGGATGGCTGTAAACATTGACGACGCCTTCATTGACATCACGTTCTGAGCGCTTTGCGGCGCGGACCGCACCCTTTTCTCTGAGGATCAGGACAGCCCTTTCAAAATCGCCTTCCGCAGCCTCAAGTGTCTTCTTGGCTTCCAACACACCTGCGCCGGTAACTTCACGCAGCTCTTTTACCATTTGAGTTGTAATCTTCATTGTTCTAACTAACAGCTCCTACTCGTTTTCCTCGTCCATGCCGGCTGTCTCCTGCTGCACTTCCTCGGCAGCAACCTCAGCCTCTTCAACGGCCTCTTCGATCACTTCAGCGACAACCTCAGCTTCAGCCTCTTCAACGGCCTCTACAACGGCCTCTTCGATCACTTCAGCCTCTGCTTCGATCTCTTCGGAGACAGCCTCGGTCTCTACGACGACTTCAGCCTGCTCGCGCAGCTTCGCCAGGGTTGATTCGCCAAGCAACACCTCGTCTTCAACATTGCCCATGCCGTCAAATTCTTCGTATTCATAGCTGCCGAAATCAGAGATTTCTTCGTCAGAAACATTGTCGCGCATCGCCATGCCTTCAAGCGCGGCGTCAGCCATCTTGCTGGAGATCAGTTTGATAGCGCGAATAGCGTCGTCATTGGAAGGGATAATGTAATCAATTGGGTCAGGATCAGAATTGGTGTCAACGACGCCGATAACTGGAATGCCCAGGATATTGGCTTCATGAACGCCTGTCTCTTCATTGTTGACATCAACAACGAACAGCAGTTCGGGCAGTGAACGCATCTTGCGAATACCACCCAAGCGCATATTCAACTTGTCGATCTCACGTTCGATGCGCAAACGCTCAGTCTTCTTCAGAAGATCGAAATCGCCGGCATCACGACGTTCTTCAAGTTTATCCAGGTAGTCGATCCGCTGGCGAATCGTCTGCCAATTCGTCAAAGTACCGCCCAACCAGCGCATATTGACGTAAGGCTGCCCGGAACGTGCGGCCTCGCGAGCAATCGTTTCCTGCGCCTGGCGCTTCGTGCCTACAAAAAGTACCTCGCCGCCTTCGGCGACCGTATCGCGAATTACGTCATAAGCATCCTCGATCATCGTTACTGTCTGTTGCAGATCAATAATGTGAATGCCGTTGCGCTCCGTAAAGATGTACGGTCTCATCTTCGGATTCCAGCGACGTGTTCGGTGCCCAAAATGAACACCGGTTTCCAATAGTGACTTCATCGAAACTGCGGCCATGGGGTTATTCTCCTTTGTTGTTTGTTTTCAACCTCCACACCCTTCAACCTGACTGAGGACTTGCACGGCCGGCTGCTGCGCGACACGATTCAAGACTTGAACCACCTCACGCCGCAAAGCAAGCACATCTCGGTCAGTCCAGGTGTGTGTAAGATGTTAATTTTTCCCGTTCGAATTGGGATACTTGACATTCCGTAGCCAAGCCGCTCAATTATAATGGTTGGCTGTCTTCGCGCAAATCTGGCGACCATTTCTAATGAATTCCCGGCGGCTACTCATCCAACAAAACGACTGGCTCCTGATAGAAACGCAGGCGGCTGTGTCTCAGCTTTTCGGCCAGGACATCATTGAACCAGGCGCGTTTTTGGCCGAGCGATTCATCTCGTTGGAGGCGCGACAATTCGAGGTTAAGTCGTAGGATTCGCCCTGGGATTATGAAGCGCGTCAGGCCAGCCGGCAGAAAATTACCCGCCCTGGCGGCGTCAAAAACATTGTCGGGTTCGAATTGTGGGAATACAGCCACAGCCTTCAACTGGGGAAACTGAGCCCTCAAGCGAGGTATATCCGTCAGCAATGTCCGTTCAACGCTTCCCCAAATGGAATAAGCCTGAACCACTTCCTTCATCACCGTGAGACGATTGGCCCCCTCTGACTCCCGAGCCAGGGTGGCCCGTCCTTCACGATCAAGAAAGTAGCAGAGCGTACGCGGGTCCTGCAGAGCGGACCGCAGGTCCTTGTTTTCCAACGCGCTCAGTTCCAGTCCTTCGATACGATTGAGGCGCGCATATAGCTCCGTCACCGTTTTTTCCGCATTTGAAATCGCATGGTACCAGGTATGCAGCTGCAGTTCAGACTGCTGCGGATCAACCACCTGGACAATGATATAACGGAAGCCAAGTCGCTTGAGCGCAGAATACCGGGTCGCGCCATCAAGGACAACATAGCGGCCCTTCCAATAGGTCGTTATGGGCGGATTGACAAGCCGGCCATCAGCTTCCAGCCTGGCCATCAAACGCCGCACACGTTTGTCATCAATATCTTCGTGAGGCGTCACCTGCTCGATAGACACTAGCTCAAGAGGCAGTGCTTTGCTCGATTCTACGCGCTCCAGGAGTTCAACTATCTGGGTGGCAACCGATAAACTCAGATTCTGCCGCTGCTTTCTGATAATAGAGGTCACATGCGGCGACACGATGACCCGCTCATGGCGTCGGAGTGCCTCAGATGATTCGCTTGTCGCTTGCAGGATGTCGGGGAGCTCAGACAGCGCCGCACCGGCAATCTGGCCATTTTCCAGCGCTTCAAGCAAAGCCGCTTCATCTACCAGATCTGTATGGCTGGGGTTAATCAAGAATGCCGTATCCTTCATGTTCGCAAACTCATTGCGACCGATGAGGGCTTCTGTCTCAGAATTAAAGGGGACATGTAAACTGATGAAATCGGAGCGCTGTACCAGGTTGGTCAGACCAACCGCCTCAATGCCCGTGGACACAGCCAGTTCAGGTGTTAGCCGCGGCTGGTTGGCGATCACCTTCATGTTGAAAGCCTCGGCGCGCTTGGCAACCTGCCGGCTTACCTGCCCGTATCCAACCAATCCCAATGTCTTGCCTGCCAGGCCTCCCGAATCAAAGTGATTCTCCAACATCAATAGGCGGGAGATCGTATGCTCAGCGATGGCCACGGCATAGCCATCGGGGACATAACATGCCTCGACCCCGAACGTGCGCGCGGTGCTGACATCCACATTGTCCAAACGCGTCGTGGAACTGCCAATCGCCAGCAGGTTGTAGCCGTTTTCGATCAAGTGGTCGCTAACGCGTTGGTGGGGCCCGATGATAATCGCCTGGTACTCATCCGGGACATCCGCGATCTCTTCCTCAGGCCCCGCATGCCGCCGGTCTACGGTGGCGACACGCTCCAACATGGCCAGAGCTGCCGAATCAAATTCAGCGTCGGTAACGAGAACACGCGGCCCCGCGCTGTGCGGCTCCTGAAGGCTGGGGCCGTCAGACGCATCCGCCCTGTCCGCCTGACCTGACTTAGTGGCGCCAATGATCTCAGCGACCGAAAGAGAGACATTGCCGCCGCTGATAATCACACCGGCGCGTACGCCGGTGTCAGCATAATCCCCTGAAAGAAGAGGAGCCACAGCAACGACCGAACTTGGCTCAACAATTATCTTCATGAAATTCCAGATAAACTGCATCGTATCCAGGATTTCCTGTTCAGTTACGGTGAGCATATCATCGACATAGCGATGCATCACAGCGAGATTACGTTGGCCGATGTATCGCGTCCGCAAGCCGTCAGCAATCGTATGCGGCACCAAATCGAGGGTCACAATTTCGTTCTCGCGCCAGGATTGGTTGGCATCGGAGGCGATAACCGGTTCCACACCCACCACCCGGCAGTCTGGCGAAAGGGCAGCCGCCGCCAGGGCGCTGCCGCTGAGCAGGCCGCCGCCGCCAACGGGCGCAAACAACAGATCCAGCGGCCCGACCTCGTCAAAGAGTTCAGCCGCCGCGGTGCCCTGTCCCAGGATAATGTCGCTGTTGTCATAGGGATGGATGAGCGTATATCCGTGCCGTTCGATCAAAGCGGCCGTTACCTTTTCGCGGTTGATCGCCTGGCAGGGCACAATGACCGCGCCGTACCCCTTGGTGGCTTCGCGCTTAACCGGGGGCGCATCTTCCGGCATGACAATCACGGCCGGAATGCCCAACAACTTTGCGGCCAGGGCCACGCCCTGCGCATGATTGCCGCTGGAGTGGGTAATGACGCCCGCCTCTTTTTCTTCGGGGCTGAGCCGGCTGAGCGCATGGTAGGCGCCTCTGAACTTAAAGGCGCCGACGCGCTGGAAGTTTTCACATTTTAGAAATACACTGCACCCACACAGCTCATTCAGCGTGCGTGAGGTTAACACAGGGGTTCTGTTGGCGATTCCCTGCAGACGCTCCGCCGCCTTGAGGACTTCACCTGGCTTAAGTTCGTCGTACATCAGGCTGGTGGGGGGACGGGGAGATTTTCAACGGCGGTATTCTTCCACTTTTCGCCTTCTTCAATCAACATGATCGGGATCCCTTCGCGGATCGGGTACTTCAAACCTGAATCCTCGCAAACCAGCCAGCAGTTCCGTACCAGTTCAAGACGACCAGGATCTTCTCCCAGTGATTTATCACGCACCGCGACAGGGCAGCGCAGCAGATCCAGCAAAGCAGGGTTAATAATTGGTTCTTCTACAGGGTCGCTCATCACTATCCTTCACATCAAAACGTCGAATCTCAATCGCCATAATACGTCTAACGACACAGCCAAGCAAATAGGAATTAGTTTCGAGATGATGACAAGATCGCGATCGGCGTGTGAACGGGCGCGTGAGTGACAGAATGTGTCAAATGAGAGCGATTTATTGGTGCTAACGATTACGGCCGTTTATGCTAGAATGGCAGAGTTGATAATATAAGATAACAGCTGCGCACCCAGGGTCAACGATATGAAGAATAGGCGACAATTACATTGGCAATTGGTCTTGCTGGCTGTCTCGGTGACACTGTTGGCTGCGGCAGCCGGCCGCTCACCGGGAAACGGCGAGGCTGCCGCAGGCGATCAGGCGAGCGTCGAGCGGCAGTCGCTGGCTGCGACGAAATCCCTGGCCGCTTTAGAAGGGGTTCAGCTTGCTTCTCTACCGCCAATCGAGCTTGAAACACAGATTGCCCAGACGGCTGACGAGACAAACCTACTGCTCTTCCAGGCGGGAACCATCGACACCAGCGCCCAGATAAGCCGGCCATTGGCAGAGGCGAGTTGGGATGGTGAGGCGCTGCACATCATCCAATTCACGGGACCTATTCAAGACAGCTGGCTGTCAGCCGTTGAAGCAACCGGCGCGCAGTTGGTTCACTATGTCGCTAACAACGGTTATCTTGTCTGGGCGGACGGTTCTTCTCGAAGCGAGCTAGATCGCCTGGCGAACAGCAGTCGTTTTCTGCAGTTCAGCGCGCCCTACAGCGCAAATCTAAAGGCTGATCGCTCGCTGCACCAGATGCAGACGGCGTCGAGCAGCGGCGCGGAGATCGCGGTGATCATCCAGATGCTGCGCCACAACGGCCAGTCACAGACGGAGAAGCTCATCGAGGCGCTCGTTACGGAGCCGCTCGGTGACTGGGCGCCTGTTCTCAACTATCAGAATATGCGCGCAGTCGTTTCCAGTTCTTCATTGGAAACGATAGCAGCCCTGCCCGACGTGGTCTGGATCGAACCCTATCAAGCGCCGGAGAAGATGGATGAAAAACAGGCGCAGATATTGGCCGGCAATTTGAACAGCAGCCAATCAGCACCTAACGGGCCCGGTTACTTACAGTGGCTGAAAGATCTCGGCTTCAGCGACGACCCGCAGATGTACCCAATTATCGACATCACTGATGACGGCATCGGCACCGGCATTGCCAGCACCGCGGCCGGAGATCAAACATTCCGTGCTGCCGGTGAAGATGATGGGCCGAGCCGCATCGCCTATATTAAGAATTGTACCGACGCGCTCACTGCGAGCGGCCCGGACGGCCACGGCCATATCAACGCCAGTATCGCCGGCGGCTTTGACACGCGATCCGGCGGCCCCTATCAGGATGAAGACGGATACCAACGCGGCATGGGCATCAATCCGTTCGGCCGTCTGGCTGGAACGCGCGTATTCAATGGGCCCTCGTTCGATCTCTCCAACTGTGACAACTCGCTCGTTTCTCTGGTGAAACAGAGCTACCGCTCAGGCGCACGAATCGTGAACAATTCGTGGGGCTGCGCCAAATGTGGCTACAATTCCTCCTCCCAGATCTATGATGCCGTCGTGAGGGATGCCGACAACATCGTACCGGGCAACCAGGAAATGCTCATTCTTTTCTCTGCCGGAAACAGCGGCTTGGAGGGTTTAGGCTCTCCGGCCAACGGAAAGAATGTGATTACCGTCGGCGCCTCGGAAAATGTACGGCCGACCTGGATTGATGGCTGCGGATTCGGCCCGATCCATGCCGACGACGCACAGGATATCGCCTCCTATTCCAGCCGCGGCCCGGCCCAGGGCGGTCGCGTCAAACCAGATATCGTTGCCCCGGGAACCCATATTATTGGCACCGCCAGCACAGCCTTTGGTTACAACGGCAGCGCCATCTGCGACAAATATCAACCGGACGATCAGCAGATATTTGCCGCCTCCACGGGCACAAGCCACAGCGTACCCGCCGTGGCCGGGCTCGCCTCGTTGTCCTCCTATTGGTTGACAGAAAAGTACGGCATGGAAAAACCGAGCCCCGCCTTGCTGAAAGCGTATCTGGTGGCGGCCAGCAGCCACCTCACGGGTAACGGCGCCAACGATACTTTGCCCAGCTTCAACCAGGGGTATGGCTTACCCAATATGACCCATGCCTTCGATGCTACCGCGCGGATCATCGTCGAACAAGGGGAAACGCCCCAATTCAACGAATCAGGGCAGAGCTGGTCAATGAAGGTACGGCAGTTTGACGGGGAGAAACCGCTGCGCATCGTCATGGTCTTCACAGACGAGCCTGGGTTACTGTCTGCCGGCGACCCACGCGTCAATAACCTCGATCTCGTGGTGCAAAAGAACGGTGTCACCTATCTGGGCAACGAAATGAGCGGTCAGTGGAGCCGGCCGGGCGGCGAGGCGGATATGGTTAATACGGTTGAAGCGGTATTTCTGCCGCCTGATGAGTTATCAGCCATTGACGTCGTGGTGAAAGCCTCCAATATCGTCGGCGACGGTGTACCAGGAAACCGAGATATCACCGATCAGGACTTCGCCTTGGTCTGCGACAACTGCCAGGTGTTTGAGTACGAATTCCATTCCTATATTCCGGTAAACGCACCCTAGCTGGTCAAGCAGCGCGATTGTTTTCGTCTCAAATCCGGTCTAGCCGGGCCACGTCTGTCTTACAAGCTGCGGCAGCACGACGCCGGCCGGGCCTTGGAGCACGAAGGTCATGGCGCTGGTTAGCTGCGTCCACTGCGGATTGACTTCCACCGTAGGGATCCCTTGAGACGATGCCTGGACGGGCAGCGTAGCGGCCGGCTGAACCATGGCTGATGTGCCGATGGTGAAAAACAGATCGCAGAAGCGAGCCGCCGCATAGGCACGGTCCAATCCCTCCACAGGAAGGTTTTCGCCAAACCAGACGACATCGGGACGCAGCAGTCCGCCACAAGTTTCACAGCGCGGCGGCGTCTGCCCCGTCTTCTCGATCAGTTCCTGAACATTGATTGCTGTACCACTGCAGTCGAAGCATTTTGTACGCACAATATTACCATGTAGTTCAATGACGCCCTCGCTGCCGGCGCGCTGGTGCAGCCCATCCACGTTTTGGGTGATCAACGTGAACTTGGGGACGTGCCGCGCCATTTCCGCCAGCGCATAGTGGGCCGGGTTAGGGTCAACAGCGAAAACAAGTTCCCGCCGCCAAGCGTACCACTCCCACACCAGACGGGGATTGCGGATAAATGCCCGCGGGGTCGCCAGTTCTTCTGGGTCATACTTTGCCCATAAACCGGTTTGCGCTTCGCGGAAGGTGGGCACACCGCTTTCGGCCGATATACCGGCGCCGGTCAACACGGCGACATGTCCGGCATTCGCCAACAAAGCGCTCAATTCATCAGGAATCTGCATCGACCAACCCTCCTAGACTCTTAGCAGCATTGTCGCCAACTGAAAATAGATCAGCAGGCCAGTTGCATCCACGATAGTCGAAATCATGGGGCCACTAATCACCGTAGGATCGATGTGAATACGTTCGGCCACCGTGGGCACAATGGTCGCCACTGACACCGACCAGAGAACAACGACTGGCAGCGTCAGGGCGACAACCTGAGCGATACGCCAATCCTGGGTCCAGGCCACGGCAACGATGAAGCCGCCAATGCCCATGACCAGTCCCAGGAGCAGGCCTACCGACGCCTCGCGTCGCAGAGCCTGCAGCAGGTTGCCCATGTGCACTTCGTCCAATGTGATCGCACGGATGATTGTGGCAACCGTCTGCGACCCTGAATTACCGCCAGTGCCAATGATCAGGGGTACGAAGAGGGTCAAGGCGATCGCTGTTTCCAGCTGCGCCTGATACAGCTTGGTAACGGCGCCGGTTAGCGTCCCAGCCAAGAATAACAGCAGGAGCCAGCCAACGCGCTTGCTAAAAACCCTGAGCACTGAAGCGGAGAAATAGGGCTGTTCCAACGGTTCAGAACCGCCGAGCCGCTGGATATCTTCCGTTACTTCCTCTTCAAAGACATCGAGCACGTCGTCAACTGTGACCACGCCGAGCAGCCGGTTTTGGGCATCAACCACAGGCATGGCGACATAGTCATAGTGGGAAACCATCTCCGCCAGATCTTCCTGGTCGATGTCTACCGGTACGGCGACAACGCCCGGTATCATTATCGATTCGATGCGCGCATCAGGTTTAGCGAGAACGAAATTGCGCAGAGGTACCACGCCAATCAGTCGATCCTCGCGATCGACGACGTACAGATAGGCCAGGGTCTCCGGCTCCTCCAGCGAACGCAAGAATTGTTGTGTTTCAACGATTGTCCAGTGACGGCGAATTGCGGCAACATCACGGGACATCAACCGCCCGGCCGTTCCCTCGTCATAACTGAGAAGTTCACGGACTTCTTGTGCCTCTTGGTCCTCCATCAGGTCCAGCAAGCGATCCGCTTGTGGATCGGGTAGATCCTCCAAGAATTCAACGGCATCATCCATCGGCAGTTCGTCGAGGAGATCGGCCAGATGTTCCTCGTCTACCCGCTCCAGCAGCTCCTGGCGGACACGGCTGCCAGTCTCATCCAGCACCTCGCTGGCGATTTCAACCGGGAGTAGATTGAAAACTTCTACGGCATCTTCGGGAGATAGTTGATCCAGAATGAGGGCGATATCAGCCGGGTGAACGCCGTCCAAGATGGCACGGATATCATCTTTGCGGCCTTGCTGCAGCAGTCCCTCAATTTCGTCCTTTGTAACTGGCCTGGTTGATTGTTTGTCCATATTGATTACTCCCGTTGGAAGATCGAGGAAAATTCGGTAGAAGGCGCATGATCGCAATAGGGCCTGCGATACGCGAGCGTCAATTATAACCAATGTACTGACGGATCACGAAGATATCAGACGGATCGGCACAGGGAGCAAGCGGCCGTTTGCCTGGAACCAGTATGGCTGAGCTAAGGTTGATCAAGAAGTCAAAGCGATCTATGATCGAGCCTATCATGATTACTACCTCGCAGCTGAGCAAGCGGTTTGATGATTTCACGGCGGTGGACAGCCTGACTCTGACTATTGAGGCGGGTGAAGTCTTTGGCTTCCTTGGTCCCAATGGGGCCGGTAAGACCACCACCGTGCGTATGCTCACCTGCCTGATAGCCCCGTCCTCCGGTGAAGCGAGCGTATTGGGCTTCCAGGTCGGCCGTGATGACCAGCAGATTCGTGGCAGGGTCGGTCTGCTGACTGAAACGCCGGGACTCTATGATCGGCTCTCGGCGTGGAAAAACCTGACGATCTACGCCAATCTGTATAAAGTGGATCAGGTCGATCGCCAGGTCGAGAAGTATCTGCGCATGCTGGATCTGTGGGATAGGCGGCAGGATCCTGCGGGTACGTTCAGCAAAGGGATGCGCCAGAAACTGGCAATTGCCCGCGCGCTGCTGCACGAACCGCAGGTCTTGTTCCTGGATGAACCGACAGCAGGTCTTGATCCGCAGGCGGCACGGTTGATCCGTGAGTTCATCGGTGAGCTGCGAAGTGAAGGGCGGACGATTTTCCTGTGCACGCATAATCTCGATGAGGCGGACCGCCTTTGTGATCGTGTAGCCGTCTTCAAACAGAGTTTGCGCGTATTGGATTCACCGGCGGATTTGCGGCAGCAGGTATACGGCCGTCGGGTGACAGTTCAACTGG
The DNA here is from genome assembly GCA_963767495.1 of uncultured Chloroflexia bacterium. Taxonomy (GTDB): domain Bacteria; phylum Chloroflexota; class Anaerolineae; order Promineifilales; family Promineifilaceae; genus JAACFF01. The sequence goes on along the minus strand of CAVYDY010000001.1, from coordinate 1,951,764 downwards.
CTCAGGCGGCAGCAGGCTTTGCTGGTGCGGCAGCCTCCGTGAAGGGCATAAGCGAAGTCGAAGCAGAGGCGCGCGCGCTCATCTTCACCTCCGAAGATCCCGAACAAGACAATCCAGAAGTCATCCGGCGGCTGGTGCAGGCAGGCGCGGCCATTCAGTTTGTCGGCGAAGAAAAGCACAGCCTGGAAGATGCCTACCTGGCGTTAATCGAGGATGGCGCTGACCAGGCGCAGCAATAACTGATGAACAGCATAAAAACAATTATTGGCAAGGAATGGGCAGAAGTATTTAGGAACCGCATGGTGTTTTCCATCGTCGCCTTCCTACCACTATTCCTGGCCATCCTGCCCCTAATCATGCTGCTCTTTCTCAACGCTGCGGGCGAGGAAATGAGCGGTTTCAACAGCAGTAGTGAGGAGATCCTGCAGCTGTTCGGCGACCAATGTTCAGGTCTTTCGGAAGCGGCTTGCCTGCAGCTCTATACGCTCACCCTGTTCACATTCATGTTTATGATCATCCCGGTAGCGATACCGGTGACGATTGCCGCCTACAGCATCGTCGGTGAAAAAACGACCCACAGCCTTGAACCGCTGCTTGCCACACCGATCACAACCACCGAACTGCTTGTCGGCAAAGCATTGGCCGCTATGATTCCGGCCGTCCTGGCCACCTGGATCGCGTACGTCGTCTATCTGACAGGCACACGCCTGCTGGTCAGCGACGAGGTATTTAGCCGGCTGATGGATCCGATGTGGTTTCTGGCCATATTCATCGTCGGCCCCCTCTTGGCGCTGATGGCCGTCTGTTTCGGTCTGATTATTTCTTCCCGGGTCAGCGATCCGCGGGCCGCCGAGCAGCTCTCGGTGCTCATCGTCTTGCCACTTATCTTGCTGCTGATTGGGCAATCGGTCGGTCTAATTCTGATCAACCGGCAGATGATTCTGCTTATCGGCATCGTCGTAGCCGTGATTGACATCCTTCTTATCACACTGACCGTGCGTCTTTTCCAACGAGAAACGATACTTACGCGCTGGAAATAGAGAAACCCCTGCTAGACCGTAATAACCCCGATGCGTTAACGAGCCAGATTTCCTGAAATAAGAAAATTATGCTTGACTTGAGCAGCACACCTATGCTACATTATTGAGCGGCGCGCTAAGCGACTACTTTATGGAGGTTGAGAGATGTCCAAAATGTTTCATCAAAATGTCTTTGCCATCTACGGTGATGGTTCCACCCCTCCTCGGAGTGCGCCTGCTGCTTGATAAGTTACCATAACTAAATCGAGGCCGCAGCGCATTTAGAGATGCCTGCGGCCTTTTTTGTTGCTGTCTGAAGACAGCACATCCGTCAATGAAAGGACGTGGGTAAGACCCACGTCCTTTTTTTGTTTGGTAGTTGGGTATCGATTAAGAAAACGGTTGAGTGTAGTAAAGAGGTTAATTTCATGATTAAGGCAGTTATTTTTGATGTCGGCGGCGTTCTGATTCGCACAGAAGATCACTCGTACCGCCGCCTCTGGGAAGAAAGATTGGACCTAAAACCGGGGGAAGCGGAAGACATCGTTTTCAACAGCCCAATGGGCCAAAAGGCGCAGTGCGGCGAGGTGAGTGATGAGGCATTGTGGGCGTGGATTGGCAGCCGGCTGGCACTCGATGATCAGCTCGGCGTCTTCCGCAGCGATTTTTGGGCCGGTGATGTCCTGGATGAAGCTCTCGTCGAGATGATTCGCTCACTGCGGCCTGCCTATCAGACGGCGATCATCAGCAATGCCACGGATGCGCTGCGCGAATCTTTGACCAATCAGCATGGCATAGCAGATGCGTTTGACCTGATCGTCGGCTCGGCCGAGGAGCGCACGATGAAACCGGCGCCCGCCATCTTTGAACGGACAATAACCGCTCTGGGACGCATGCCGCAGGAATGCGTATTTGTCGACGATTTCCAGCACAATGTCCAGGCGGCTAGAGATCTAGGAATGGCCGCTATTCATTACCGGCCAAGCACCGATGTCAGCGCAGAATTGCGCAAACTCGGGGTAAAGGTACCAGGAGAGTGAAACATGATTATCAAGGGAACAAACGGCAGTGGACAGATGCGGATCCCAGAGAACAGTCAGGCAGGCAATGATGGAACGCACGTCGAGCATTTGACGTTTCGTCCATTCGACAAAACGGACAGCGATTACGAGGCAATCGCGGCCATTGAGAACGCGAACCACGCGGACTCACCGATGACAGTCAACGAATACCGCTACCATGATGACTCATGGGATTCGAAGTACATGCATGAGCGTGTCGTCGTTGAAGTCAACGGCCGTATCAAGGGCTTTGCGACCTATGGCCAGCCCTGGTGGGCATTTAAGGAAGGGAGTTTCTTCTTCTTCATCAATGTTCACCCAGAATGGCATAACAGCGATACAGCCGCCGCGCTGCTGGATTATGTAACGGAAGCGCTTGACGATCAGCGTCCGAAGCAGTTTGTCTCTGAATATCGCGAAGACCAGCGATATATCATCGACCTACTGGAGGCGCATGGGTATGAAGCTGTGATGCGCTATCCCATATCGGAATTGGATCCGCAGCAGTTTGACGCCGCACCGTTTGCGGCAGTCCGTGAGCGGGTGAACGCATCAGCCGTACGTATTGACAGCCTGCGACAGGTTGCCGAGATGGACATTGATTGGAAACGAAAATCGTGGGCACTGATCGGTGAACTCCTTAAGGACATCCCCACCCCGGATCCGCTGACGAGCGCTACGTTCGAGCAGTGGCAGAAACGTGAATTGGAGTCGCCCAATTTCCTCATGGACGGGCATATCATCGCCAGGGATGGCGAACAGTTCGTTGGCATGAGCTCCTTGTGGGCGAGTGAGGCTGATCCAAAGAAGCTCTACACGGGAACTACCGGCGTGCTCCAATCATACAGGCGCCAGGGCATCGCCACGGCGATGAAGGTTGAGGGCATTCTGTTTGCCCAGGCGGCAGGTATCGACGTAATCGAGACGGAGAATGAAGAGAATAATCCAATGCTCGATATCAACAAGCAGCTGGGCTTCCGCGAGAAACCAGCCTATGTGAGTTTTAGAAAGAAAACGGCGTTAGTAGAACCAACCAAGGAGTTGTTGAAAGAACCAATGTAAGGGGACAGACGGCCGCGCTGCTGAAGCAGGCCCGCATGTTCCCATTCATCGGGAGGCAATATCATGAGGTCTCTGAGAATAGCCTTATTGGGAACAGGTATAGGTCTGGCGGTCGGGAGTCTGTCCGTAGCGGTCGCCTATGCAGGCGTTGCGCTCAGCAGCGGCCGCACCGCGCTGCCATTGGCCATGGTGGTTTCGGCCGCAGCGGGCGGCGCAGCAGCCGGCGCGGGTTGTGTCGCTCCGGGCTGTTTGCTGACAGGGCGCGAACGGTCGTTTCTCGCCGTCTTGATCACAGCCGCCGTCGCATCACTCATCGTCCTGCCCGGCAGCTATGCCAACGGCTCGCCGGTGCCGCCGCTGATTTATGCTATGGCTGTGCTGAATGGTCTGATGGCAGCACGTGCAGTCGGCCCGCTTTGTAGGCCGGGCGCTGCGGCTGACGGCCATTATTTATCTTAAGTAGTTCGGGGGAGTTTGCAGCCGGGCGCCAATCGGCGCCCGGCACCTACCCGGGAGAATCGTATGCAAATGACAAGAGAACATGAAGTAATGGAGAGCGCGGCGCTGACCTTGCGCCCGGCAACCCTAGACGATCTCGACGCGATCGTGACCCTGCTCAATGCATCTGGCCTTGACCAGACCGGCCGTCCACTAACTGATAGGCGAGAGATTTCCGACAATTGGGGCATGGCATCTTTCGACACCGATTCATCAACCCGCGTCGCCGAGCTGCCGGATGGGCGAATCATCGGCTATGTGGAAATCTGGGATATCGATCCAGTGCCGGTTCAAAACTGGGTTTGGGGGCGCGTCGATCCGCAGTTTGAAGCGGCAGGCGCCGGCACAGCGATGATGGAGTGGGCGGAGCAGCGGCTGCAAAGCACGATTGAGCGTGCGCCCGAAGAAGCGCGGGTGAGCTTTCAGTCCGCGGCAGTGAGCACCCATCTGCCCTCCAAGCAGCTCTTCGAGGATCTTGGAATGGCGTTCGTGCGCCGCTTCTGGCACATGATGATCAACTTTGAAGAGGCGCCGCCGGAACCAGTCTGGCCGGCAGGCATTGAGCTTTCTTCCTATGCCGAACGGGATGATTTTCGCGCCATTGTTCTCGCGGATGACGAAGCGTTCCGCGATCATTGGGGGCATGTCCAACAACCGGAGGATGAGCTTGTTGCCGAATATCGGGAATGGATCGACAGTGAATCCAATTTTGATCCTTCCCTATGGTTTCTGGCCATGGATGGTGATGACATAGCCGGCATCTGTCTCTGCAGCCGCGAACGGGCTGAATACCCGGGCGCCGCCTGGGTGAACGTACTGGCCGTGCGACGGCCGTGGCGCAAGCAGGGTCTGGGACTGGCCCTCCTGCATCATGCCTTCGGCGTCTTCTATCGTGAAGGCAAAAAGGGAGTCGGTCTCGGCGTTGATTCAGATAGTCTAACCGGCGCCACGCGGTTGTATGAAAAAGCGGGTATGTCAATGGTCAACGAAAGTGACGCCTACGAAAAAGAGCTGAGACCCGGCCGCGACCTGAGCAAGAAGGGGTAACATATCCCGAACGGTCCGGATCAACAGATGTTGATCCGGGCTGTTCATTCGGCCGGAATCTATGCGACGACTTGACGCCTATACTGTCTATTTATTATTGACGGGAACCAGCACCTTCGCTTTCGCGGCAGCATTCACCACCAGTGCCTTCTATCGTTACGAGGAAGCCAGCCTCGATCCTCTGCAGCTTGTGCTGCTGGGAACTGCACTGGAGGCGTCAATCTTCCTCTTTGAAATCCCAACGGGCATCGTCGCCGACCTGTTCAGCCGCCGGCTGTCGGTGATCATCGGCTATACCTTGATCGGCCTGGGAATCATCCTGGAAGGGAGTTGTCAGCTCTTCGCCACCATTCTACTGGCTCAGGTCGTGTGGGGCATCGGCTACACGTTTATCAGCGGCGCTGAGGATGCGTGGCTGGCCGATGAATTGGGAGAAGAACGTCTCACCGCCATCTATCTGCGTGGTTCACAGATCGCCCAGATTGCCGCGCTGGCCGGCATCGCCGTCAATGTCCTGCTGGCCAACCGGCAGTTGAACCTACCCTACTACGCCGGGGGCTTGACCTTCATACTGCTCGGACTCTTTCTGGCGCTGTTCATGCCGGAACATGGATTTTCGCCAACCCCGGCTGAAGATCGCAATACCTGGACAAAATTGAGCGCCACATTCCGTGCCGGGATGGGCGTCATTCGCGCCCGACCGCTGCTGGTGACCATTCTGGGCATCTCCTTCTTCTACGGCCTTTACAGTGAGGCGCTCGATCGTCTCTGGGAGCCGCAGTTTCTGGATAACGTGGTCATGCCCAGCTACGGCAGTTTGAATGCGGTAACCTGGTTTGGCATTATCAGCGCCGCTGTCCTGATCATCTCCGTGGGAACGGCCGAAATCGCGCGCCGCCGTACGCCTGCGATGTCGCCGCAGCAGATGACGCGCCTGCTGGCCCTGATGAGCGCCATCATTTCCGCCGGGTTAGTCATCTTTGGTCTGGCCGTCAATTTCCCCCTGGCTCTTGCCTCCTACGGGACCGTAGCCATCGTACGCAAAACCCTACACCCCCTCTACAGCGCCTGGATCAACCGCGGCATCCCCTCCGCGGTGCGAGCAACGGTTCTTTCCGTGTTTGGACAAATGGATGCTATCGGGCAGGTAATTGGCGGGCCGGCCATCGGTATTATCGCCAATCAATTTGGCCTAAGGGCCGCATTGGTGGCAGCCGGTATCGTTCTTTCGCCGGTGCTTCTCTTATACAAACGTGCTTGCGGCCAATCCGCGTCTTTGACCTTCCAAGAGCCCCTCGACGACTAGCCTCGTTCTAGCCGGCTGTGGCTCCAGTCTGCACCTGCCAAAGCGATGCGTAGACGCCGCCAGCTTCAACCAGACTGTCATGGCGTCCCCATTCAGTGAGCACACCGTTCTCCAGGACGTAGATCATGTCGGCGCTGCGCACGGTCGAGAGGCGATGCGCGATCACGATCGTTGTACGGCCGACGATGATCCGCTCCATCGAACGCTGGATGGCCGCCTCAGTCTCATTGTCAACCGACGATGTCGCTTCATCGAGAATCAAGACCGGCGGATTCTTGAGCACGGCGCGCGCGATCGAAAGCCGCTGCCGCTGGCCGCCGGACAACTTCTGGCCGCGCTCGCCGACGATTGTGTCATATCCACGAGGCAGTTCCGTGATAAACTCATGCGCCTCTGCGATCTTCGCCGCGCGGATAATTTCTTCTTCCGTGGCGTCAAAGGTACCGTAGGCGATGTTTTCACGAACGGTTCCGTGGAACAGGAAGACATCCTGACTAACCAGGCCAATGGCGCGGCGCAAATCTTCAATCTGAAGCTGGCGAATCTCCTGGCCATCAAGGCATATCTCCCCGCTCTGCACATCGAAGAACCGCAGCAGAAGCTTGACAAGCGTGCTCTTGCCGGAACCGGTGGCGCCCACAACCGCCACCGTATCTCCGGCCGGTATGCGCAGCGTCAGATCCTGGATAACTGGTCGATGATCAGCCGGCCCTTCGCCGTTTGCGCCTGGCAGCCGATCGGGATAGGAGAAGGAGATCCCGTTAAATGACACCTCTCCCTTGACATCTTGCAAGGGCAGCGACTCCGGGCCACTGGTGATTTTCGGCTGAATAGCCAGCAGATCGAGCACGCGGCTGGTTGAAGCCATCGCGCGCTGGTATAGGTCCAGGGTCTGCCCCATCGTGGTAAGCGGCCATAGCAGGCGCTGGGTCATAAAAACCAGAATGGTGTAAGCACCGACGTTCAGTTCCCCATTGAGCACCAGAATGCCGCCATAGACCATGATCGCGAAAAAGCCGATGACAATGACCATGCGAATCAACGGAACGAACGCTGAACTAAGCTTGATCGCCTCCGAATTGCTGTCCCGGTAATCTTCGCTGAGCTCCTCGATGCGCAGGTTCTCGTAATCTTCGGCCGTGAAGCTCTTGATGGTCGCTATGCCGCTGATATTGTTGGCCAGTTGTCCGCTGAGCATGGCGACGCGTTCGCGAACATCGGCATAACGGGGAGCCAGGCGCCGTTGAAAGAGCATCGATCCGTAAAAGACAAACGGCATGGGCAAGATGGCCATCCAGGCGACTGATGGCGCGAGGACAAAGAACATGATGCCGATAACGATGATTGACGTAATCAACTGCAGGATGTCGTTGGCTCCATAATCGAGAAAGCGTTCCAGCTGGTTGATGTCATCATTGAGGATAGCCATCAGACCGCCGGTGCTTTGATCCTCGAGGTAGGACATATCCATATCCTGCAAATGAGCGTATGCATCCCGGCGAAGATCATGTTCGACGTTCTGGGCGAGATTGCGCCACAAGATTCCGTAGAAGTATTGGAAAAGCGACTCAAGTCCCCAAACAATGAGGGTCAGGATGCCCAAGACCCACAGCTGTGTGACTGGATCGGTGATGCCGAAATTACCCAGAAACGAATTCTGCTGTGAGACAACCACATCCACGGCCATACCGATCAGCACCGGCGGTGCGAGATCGAATAGGCGGTTGAGGGTGGAAGCGCCAGAAGCCAGAAGCGCCTCGCGCCGGTAATCCTGGCCATAATCGGCGAGCCGCCTTAAAGGGTTTTCTTTTGATGAGTCAGACATATTTCTTGACCATGCTTACTGCTTGTTGGATGCAACCTACGCCGTTCATGCTGCGTACTGATTATTAGCACAGTGTTGGAGCTTACTGCTGCATACAGGATTAGTCAAAGGAGTAAACAATCATGAGTGATAAAAAACTGGTGCGTTCAAACGACCGGATGATCGCCGGTGTAGCAGGCGGGTTAGCAGACTATTTTGATACTGACCCAGCGCTAATTCGCATCCTCTTTGTCCTGGTGACATTGTTCGGCGGCGGCGCCGTGGGCATCCTGATCTACATCGTCCTTTGGATCATCATGCCGGAGCCGGTCAAAACGGTCGAATAGGGTCCGCAGCCTATGATCTTTGTCCTGACAAAGTTATGACAAAAGCCACGTGACAAACCGGCGCCCAAACAGCTACACTGAAGGTATAGGGACCGTATACAATCGAATAAGGGGGCGAACCATGGATAGAGACCGCGCAATTCTAGCTCATGATCTGATGATATTGGAAGAGATGGCCGCTAGTATGGCCGCCTATCTCGACAGTGATGTCGTCGACTGGACATTGCCTCATGCCAATATGCCCAGGTTGACCATCGGCGGGTATTTGATGCGCCAGAAGCGTCTCACGGCGCTGAGCAGCAGTCTGCCTGAAGAAGGGCAAAGGCGGCTCGCGGCGAGTATCAAGCAGTTCGACGAGGCGCTCAAGGAACGCGTCGTGCGCTTTGAAAAACGGGCTCACCAGGAACTGCACATGCGCATTGCTGAGTGGATTGGCTTTCTGCGTGATTTGAACCGTCGCGCGAGGACGGAAGTCAACTTCTACGCCGGCGCCGTGGATACGCGAATCGTGATCAAGGAGCTGCTGGATGCCCTGCAGTCACCTCCTTACCACCTGGAAGCGGGGGCGCTGGATGAGATGGCGGTGGTGGATCGTTTGCTGGAGAGCCAGTTAGCCGAGCATGCTTTCGTATGGGATCAGTTTTGGGAACCCGCCTACCCACGCGACGACTACCCTTGGCTGTACGGCTGCCCGAAGCTCATGGCGGCGGCAGATGAACCGCCTGCGTCTTAATCGCTGCTTTCTTCGATTTCCACCGGCAGGCCGGCCAGGCGCATAATGCGCAGCGCATTGGTCGTCGGACAAGGACCGAGATGAAGCAGGTAGTCAAATACCATACGGCCGTCTATCACATCATCGCGAAAATGGAAGTTGCTCACAGCGGGATTATCCCGCGCCAGCCTGACCAGTTCGAGATCATGGGTGGCGATTGACCCGCATCCATTCCCACCGATCAAGGCGGTGACATAGGCACGGCTGCCAATCAACCGTTCACGATTGTTCGTCCCCCTGAAGATCTCGTCGATCAAGAAAAAGAGCGGCGCAGCATCTGGCTCCTGCAAATAGTCCAGAAGCATCTTCAGACGGCGCACTTCCGCATAAAAGAAAGAGAAGCCATCAGTCACAGAATCCGTCACGGTGATCGAGGCAAATACGCGAAACGGAATCAGCGACATATCTTGCGCCAAAACAGGTGCGCCTGACAGCGCCAAACGGACATTGATGCCCAGCGTGCGCAGAAACGTGCTCTTGCCCGCCATATTGGACCCAGTGATCATCACCAGGCTGCCTACTTGATCGATAGCGAAATCGTTGCAGACGCGCTCACCGGCGCCAATCAACGGATGACCAAGCCCGCTCGCGAACAGGGGAACAGATTCGGGATCCTGAGCAGCATAGACTTTGGCAAACGTGGCTTCAGGATAGAGATAGCCAAAATTGGCCAGGCTGCCAAGCGCTTCCAGTTCGTGCCACATGGAAAGCCAGCCCGGCAAGACCTGTGACAGCTCCGTTTTCAGGGCATCGAGGCGGTAGGCGACCAGCACATCGAGCGGGAAAACCGCATTGATCAAGATTGCCACAAACGGATTGTAGCGGAGACCGGCCGCGGCAAGCAGGCGGTTCGTACGCGCCAGCAGATCCGTCGGGTTTTGACCACCCTCGCGCAACGGCGCGGTCAGCAGCCGCAGGGCGGGAGACCTGCTAAACGAACGATTTTCCAGGCAGGCGAATACCGCTTCTAATTGGCGCAGGCTCTCACTTATTGACGCCGCGTCATGGAATACCGGGCCTACATGGCGCAGCTGGGTGGCGGAGATCGCCGCGTAGACAAACCAGGTGATCAGAAACAGCGGGGGCATCCATTCCTGCAAATATGCCAGAAACAGCAAAAAATTGATGGGAACCAGGATCAGCATGGCAGTCAGGGCCGGACGCAGCGAACTGGCATCACTTCGCACCTTCAGCCAGTCCAGAAGCTGCGCGCTTGACCAACGGGCAGGCCGCTCGCTGCCATCATGACCCGTGGCCAACAGCGCGTTGAGCGTCAGACGGGCGGGCAGCGACGGCATAGGTATCAGCTCGCGGACCAAACGCTGCCGCGCCGGCAGCGCTTCAAGATCCGGATCAAATTCCAACAGCCACTGGCGAAGCTGCTCGCTGCCTTCGACCGTGATCGAAAGATCCATGACACGCTGCACGGAACGCTCGCCGACGATATCCAGATCACGGCCAAAGGGATGTTCAAAGCGGTCATCCAGCGGCTCAATCGGGGGGATATGATCCCAGTCCAGCGTCATACGCGCCACCTGGTCTTGCTTCAGCTGCCGCCAGATCCTGAGGCGCGCGGCGGCGGATTCAACTTTTCTGTACTTCCAGACCCAATAAATGAACAGTGCAAGAAACAGCAGACTGACCAGCAGCCAGGGTGCAAGCCCCAGGGTCAGCAAAACGACCCCACCGCCAACAAGCAGCAGGGCGAAACTGAGCAGACGCCATCTCGAAATACGCGCACTCTGTTCGTCCAATTCGACCAGGCAGCGATCAATTCGCGCGATCTGCCGCAGCAGTACTTGAAAGCGCCGTTCGTACCTCGAAGTTTCGTAGGGCTCAGATTGCGTCATCAATGAAGAGCCCCAATTGGACGCATGCCGCGCGAAAAGCTTGCCACATCCCGGGTTTTACTACCACCGCAAGGTCGGCAAGGGACTCGCTGAGAAAATCACGTGTTTTCGGATTGGTGCGCAGCGTTTGCAGGATCTCGGCATCCTTGACACGAAAAACAACCACAGATTCCAGGCGTCCCTCGACGCCTTGTTCCGACCAGCGTGTGATCGCGCGCTGCAGGCTTTTCGGCAGGTCTGAACCACTGACCTGAACAAGAAACCGGATCAGGCGTTCGGTCGTGATACCCTGCTCTCCCGCTAGAGTCAACGATGACGGCGTGAGACGGTAATGATATGGCTTGCGCCCATCAACCACTTCCAGCTCAGCGACGCGGGCGACCTGGAAGCGGTGATAGCGGTCGGCATTATGGGCCACTAGAATACTGGCATCGGGATGAACCACGATGGGAATTTTGTCTTCCTCTTGCTGGGGCGGTTGGCCGCCAAGCCATTTCAAGCCGAAATCAGTGAGCCTGAAAACCGCGTCTTCCGGCGGGCCGGAGACGAGCGTCACCCCCAACCAATTCAACGGGCCAAGGATCAGGAAACGGATCAGGCGCCCCTCAACAAGGTCCCAGGATTCAAATCCGGCCAAATAGCCGCCGGTCTGCATGTCGCGCACATACCAGGTGTCGTAGTTGCCATCCGGCCTCTGGAAATCGGGGTTGGCGCTGCGCACATGATCAACCAGCGCCTCCAGCGAATACCAATGCTCCGTCACCGGCAGGACATCCAGCACAGCCGTGCGCGCCAGGATTGGATCGTTCTGCCAATTATTGCCATCGCAGACTAACCCGGGGGTGTGGCAGAGGTCATTCCAACTGCAGTTGCTCCAGGAATCCACCAAATCAAAGAGCTGGGCTTCACGCCCTTTCTTCAACCAATCAGCGGCGGCGCGGGTCGGTCGCAGCCCTGTTTCATCTTCGCGCAGCCACCCCCGTTCCCCGGCCAGGTTGAGCAGCAGCGACCGGCGGTCTGGCTGCGGATCAAGCAGATGATCCTCAACGGGGGGTTGTTTGTCATGCAGCAGCGCGGCGCGCAGAGCGACAGCAAGCAGGGTAGTCAAGTCATCAACCGCATTGACCAACCCCCTGGAAGGCGCGCCATCTGGCGGCTCAACGGCTGTCAGGGACTCGGCCGTTTCCTCCTCGCTGCCTTCGAAGGCGCCTGGGAATTGGGACAACATCTCCTCCGGCACATAATAGAACTCCAACATACCTTCGGCCGTTTCATCAAATGCGCGGTACAGGAAACCGCGATACCAGAGCGCTTCCGGCGGGCTCACCGGATCAAGCCATGGCTCTTCCCGCTCCATACGCCCCGGCCCCATCATGCGTACTTCACCATGGCTGCGATTGAAGGTAGCCACGGGCGCGCGGCCTCCCTGTGCGATCAGCTCTTCCAGGACTGCGGCCTCCTCCGGAGGCAAGAAGTGCATTTCTTGCTGCATGTTCAAGCGAGCCAAAGCCTGGGCGAGGGCCGCGACAGCTTCATTCTTTTCCAGGCCGGTGAGATCGACCTCCCACCACTCGCCAATGACCCGCATCGTGATCAATTCGTGATCAAATAGTGCTTGTTCTAAGTTACGCATAGCTCGTTCGTTACACTTCTATTTCTGTTCAGCCTACCACGTCGAGCGGCGGATTAGACGATCACTTCCAACGCAGCAGGCAGGCTGGTGACAATAAGCAGATGAACATCATCTTCGGGCCGCGCGTAAACCTCTCCTTCGATTTGGATAGGCATGGCATCCGGGGAGTGAATCACTATCTCTCTGTTCTGCCGCATGTCAACGTAAGGTGTTTGTACGTGCGTCCCTTTTGTCGCCGAATTGATCAAGGTCAGCGCCTTTAGACGTCCCAGCATTTTCACCATGCAGGAATCGATGAGACCATCATCCTGGCGCGCATCCGGCGTCAACAGGAACCCCCCGCCGCCCCGGGTACCAATGCCCAAATAGAGGAAAAGAACATCTTGCTCCATTTCTTCCTGATCAAAACGCACGGTGACATGATAGGGATTGAAGTCGAGGGCCATTGTCGTCAGGACGGCAAGCATGTATTTGGCGAAACCACGCACCCGTGTGATTTCGGCCGTTCGTATGACGACATTGGCATCGAAGCCAACGCCCATATTATTCTCAAAGTAACGCCGGCGTCCCTTGTCATCTTCCACCACAGCCAGATCGACGATTTGTGTCTGGCCGCGATAGATGTTTTGCACGGCGTTGGGCAGATCATTGCTGATACCCAGGGCGTAGGCGAAATCATTACCGGTTCCCAGGGGAATGACGCCCAGCTTGATGCCCTCTCTGCCGGAATTCATCATGGCATTAACGATTTCATGAACTGTCCCATCGCCTCCGGCCGCGACGAGCAGCTCATACCCCTCGTCAATGGCGGCAGCGGCCAATTCTTCCGCATGACCCTGCCTTTCACTGAGCACGATATCGACCTCGTCATGCCCCCGGGCTAGCGCCTGAATCGTATCCAGATGTTTGAGACCATTACCCAGATCGGCAATTGGATTTAAGATCACCTTCGTCGGCATATTCCTCCGTCGCTTCCCCGGCTGCTTACTCAGCGTCCTTTGATTTTCCCTCGATGGGCCAATTATACCTTATTGGCCGTTAACACAGGACAAAAAGTTGAACAGCCCCGCCCGGCAGCATGACGATGAAGCCCCCCTGCCGCTGGAGCGGCGCCATTCTTGTCGAAAACCCCACCCGGGACAATGGCGCCTGCTGTTAACATTGATAAACAATGATCATTGATTTACAATGAAGTTGCGGTCACGTCCGCCCCAGTAGCAGCAAGGAGAAAACATATGGCAACCCTTTTGGAAAAGACCCAGACCTTGATACAGGCCAACCTGCATGACATGGTTGATCGCGCGCTGGAAGCCAATTCCGTAGCCGTGATGAAACAGTATATTCGTGACGCGGAAAAGAACCTGGACGCGCTCGAAGATGCCACAGCTACCGTTGGTGGAGAAGTTAAAACGCTTGAGCGCAAATATCGCGAATACAAGAAGCGAGCCGATGAGCTTGACCGCAACATCGATATGCTGATCATCCAGGGCAAATCAGACCTGGCTGCCGCTGCACAAAGCGAATTGAACTCGATTCGCCGCATGCAGGAGCAATATCACGAACAGTGGGTTCGCCAGCAGAAGGAATACGAAGCGCTGAAAGGCGCGCGCCTCAAGCTTGAAGCAAAGGTTCAGTTGATCCGCGAAGAGCAGAGAGAGATGGAGTCGCTGCTGAAGCTCGCTAAATCCAAGGAACTCACGGTCAAGGCGATCAAGAGCCTGGACGATCTCGAAGGCGTATCGGACAGTGACATTGCCCGGCTGCGTGATTCCATTCGCGGCCGTCTTGACAAAGCCACTGCCTACAGCGAACTGTATGCCGACAAGCTGGACAACCAGATGGACGACGCCCTCGGCCGCGCCGAAGTGGATCTTCAGCTGGAAGAACGCAAGCGCCGCCTCGGTCTTAGCGACGCCCCACCGGCCATTGAAGAAGAAGCTGAAGAGGAAGCCGCCTCAAGTATTGAGTAAGTAGGACAACCGGCCCTGCCGGTAAACGGCCGGCGAATTGTCGTCAGCGTATTGTGGCAGCGCCGGAATGTCGTGCTGCCACAATCCGGGTTTGGGTTGTCCGGTAGAAATAAATGGCCAGTAAAGAAGACGAACAACTCCGCGATCGCGTGCAGAAGGCTCTCTTCCGGGAGGCGATCTTCCGGCCGGAAAGCGCTCTGGTCATTTCTATCTCGCTGCTGCTCGCTGTCTTTGCTCCGCAGATCGGGTTCCTGGAGTTCATCCCTTTTTGGGTCTGGCTGCTGGGCGGCGTTGCCGCAGAGGCCGCCCTGGTTTACAGCAGCCTGTCCGATCCGGAATTCGGCCGTAAGGTCGCGGCGGATGTCCTGCGCAAGGAGTTTGAGCCACTGGCACTGCAAGACCCCTACTTGCAGGAGCGCATGAGTGAGGCGCTGGATTATCGCGTTCGCATCGAAAAAGCGATTCGCCAACAAGATGATTCACTGGTCAAAGATGAGTTGAGCCAGACAGCCGCCCAGATGGACGAGTGGCTTGAGCATATCTACAACCTCGCTTTGCGCATCGACCGCTACGAACAGGAACGTGATGTTCTGGAAAGAGATTACCGGCGAACCGGGCAGCGAATAGCCGAACTGGAAAACCAGTTGACCAACGAAAAAAATGCCAATATCCAGGCGCAGATCACGGCGACCCTGGCAAGCAAAAAGCGACAAATGGCGACGCTCGAGAAGCTCAACGACACCATCCGCCGCGCCGAACTACAGTTGGAGACATCCCACACGCAGCTGGGCACGATCTATACCCAGACGATGTTGGTCGATGCCAAGGACATTGACAGCGGCCAGGCGCGCCGGCTGCGCCTGGAAATATCGAGCGAAGTAGACGAAATCCAGGATATTCTATTGGCGATGGACGAAGTCTACGCCTCCAATGACCAGCGTTAAGAGAGCTGTTTATTAAGATTTGATAGAGGAAAGGGAGCTAGGGGGCGCTTCTATTGTCAAATGGCACGCCCTTTGATACCATCATTTGTTGGCAAATAACGATATTGGAGAAGGTTTTCAGCTATGAAAGTGCTGCTTAAAGAAGATGTAGATAATCTTGGTTATGCTGGCGAGGTCTTTACCGTCGCCGATGGCTACGGCCGTAACTATTTGATCCCCAAGGGAATGGCTGTTCTGGCCACGCCGAATGTAATGAATCAGGCGACCGCCTGGCGCAAGAAAGCGGACGCGCGTCGCGAGGAATTACGGGCCGAGTATGAAGCTCTAGCCGTCAAGATCGAAGAAATGAGTCTTACCTATACGGCACGTGCCGGTGAAACCGGGAAACTGTATGGGTCTATTACCACCGCGCAGATTACGGATGATCTGAACGAACAGTTGGGCACAGAAATTGATCGCCGCAAGGTTGGCACGGAGGCGCTGCGCCAGTTAGGCGAAACGCAGGTAGTTGTCCGCCTGAGCGCCGACATACAGCCCAACGTCACGGTCGTCATTGAACCGGAAGAAGGCTCCCCCTATTTGATGGTTGCTGAGGTTGAAGTCGACGAGGCAGTCGTGGATACTGACGAAGACGGTGAAGTCGACGAGACTGTCGTTACAGTAGAAGACGAAGAAGAGACCCTCCAGGATATCTTAGAAGAACTAACCGAAGAGACCATCGTCGAAGAAACGACGGACGAGTTGGAATAGCGTCGCGGTTATCCGGCCCGCGATAGCTGATCGTCTCAGCGCTCTATTTGATAGAATCGCCGGTTACGCTGCTCCAGTCTAATGGATGAACTCGGGCAAATTCTCCAACAGGCGCGTGAAAACAAAGGACTTTCTATAGAGGAGGTTCATGAAGAGACGCGTATCAGTGCCCGCTATCTTGAGGCATTGGAAGACGGAGATTATGGCGTACTGCCTTCGGCCACGCATACCCGTGGATTTCTACGAAACTACGCTCGATTCTTAGGGCTGGATCCTGATCCGCTTGTTGAGCGATATACACAAAGCCAGAGTTATCAGCAGCAGGTAGCGTCCAGCCAACAACAGGAAGAGAAGACGGCGGCTGTCGTTCCGGTACAACAGATCGACAACCAGCCGTTTTTCGATCCAGTTAATGTGGAAGTCGAACTTGGCTCGCGGAGCGATCCTGAATCGGCCGTGAGGCTGGTGATCATCGCCGCGCTGATCATCGCCGTGGCGCTGGTCGGCAACCGCTTCCTGCCCTTGCTGCTCAACAACAACGACGGCAGCGAGGCAATCACCGAAGGCATTACGAATGTCGTCCAGGATCTAATCGGTGATGAAGAGGCTTCGCCAGAAGAGACGGATGGCGCTTCAGTGATGACGGATGCATCCGCCACTCCGGACCCCCAGGAAGAGGTAATCACCTCTACAAGCCGCACCGGTACCGGCCCGGAAACGGAAATCCTGCCCACCCCGTCGCCAACCCGGCCCGCTTTGCCGGCGACGCTCGATGAGATTAATCTCAAGTTGGAAATCACGGAGCGAACCTGGCTGGAATCTACGATCGACAATGAGGTCGTTTTTTCCGGCATTGCGCGCGCCGGTGATACTTTTGAGTGGACGGCAGAAGACGAGGCGAAACTATTGACCGGCAACGCGATCGGGGTCTATGCCACGATCAATGATATTGCGCTCGGCCGGCTGGGCGATCGCGGACAAAATAAGGAAGAAATCTGGCGCACGACACAAGAATAATGTCTGACATGCGGCCGACTTCCCGCCCAGCAACTGCCCCCGATTTCATCTCCATCTATGCAAGAACAAACTAAGAAACAGTTCTACATGCTCAGCTTGGGCTGCAGCAAGAATACAGTTGATTCAGAAAGCATGGGCAGTTTGCTGCACCAGGCAGGTTTTCACGGGGTTGTTGACCCCAATGACGCCTCCGTATTGGTTGTTAACACCTGCGGCTTCATCGAATCTGCGCGTCAGGAATCGATTGAGGCGCTGCGCGAGCTGGCTGAGGAAAAAGGGCCGAACCAGCTGCTGATTGCCGCCGGCTGCATGGCCCAACGATATGGTGACGAAGTCGTTGAGTGGGTTCCCGGCATTGATGGGGTCATCGGTACGCGCCGCTGGATGGATATCGTGCCCTTTATTCGCCGTCTGCGCCAACGCAAACATCCCCAGCCCCTCTACCACCTGCCTGAAGAGGCGCAAACAGTGGGGGTGGACGAACAGGGCGTTCTGCGCGCCTCGCGGCAGGGAAGCAGCGCCTATTTAAAGATCGCCGATGGCTGCCGCCGGCCCTGCGCCTTCTGCGCCATTCCGCAGATCAAGGGCACACTTGTCAGCCGTCCGGCAGAGACAATTATCGCCGAAGCGCGGCGTTTACAGGATGCGGGTGTTCAAGAGTTGATTGTCATCTCCCAGGACAGCACCGACTACGGGCATGATCTGGGCCTGAAGAATGGGTTGAGCAGCCTGCTCAAACAGATAACGCAGGCAGCGCCGGACATCCCCTGGATTCGCATCATGTACGCTTATCCAGGCTATGTCACGGATGAATTGATCGAGACCATGGCCACAACACCGCAGATCGTTAATTATCTGGATATCCCCTTGCAGCATGGCCACCGTGAAACGCTGAAACGGATGCGCCGCCCGGCAAACATCGAGTGGGTCTACAGCACCATTGATAAACTGCGCACCGCGATCCCGGATATCGCCATACGTACGACATTTATCGTCGGCTACCCGGGAGAAACAGATGAGGAATTCGCTGCCCTGACGCAGATGGTCAGCGACCTGCGCTTCGACCGTGTAGGCGCGTTTACTTACTCCTACGAAGCATCTACGCCGTCCGCCTCCGTTTCCTGGCAGGTTCCCGAGGAGATTAAAG
This sequence comes from uncultured Chloroflexia bacterium, assembly GCA_963767495.1. Taxonomy (GTDB): domain Bacteria; phylum Chloroflexota; class Anaerolineae; order Promineifilales; family Promineifilaceae; genus JAACFF01. The sequence continues at coordinate 1,933,537 of CAVYDY010000001.1, read as the reverse complement.
AGGCGCGGCGCGAAGAACTAATGATTCTTCAGCAGTCGATATCACTGGCTCGCAACCAGCAGCAGGTCGGCCGTGTCCTGCCGGTGCTCGCTGAAGGGTTTGACAATGGCGTCAGCATCGGCCGCAGCTATCGTGACGCCCCAGAGATCGACGGTTATGTCGTCGTCCCCGGGGAGCTGCCTCTTGGCGAAATCATTCCCGTCCAGATTAGCGGCGCCACCGTCTACGATTTGACCGGCACGCCGCATGGCATTGAACAACCGGGAATGGGTGTGACGATTGACCTCAGCAAGATCAAGTCGTAGCTATCTCCATCGCGAATCCTCATGTTGAAATCTCGTCTTGAATGGGCCATATTGCTCCTTATCATCCTATTGGTGGGCGGCGCCTGGATCGTTGACTCCCGGGAGGAGATCAGCGAGCCTAAGAATTTCTTGCTCACCGAAGCGCCGCTGGTTGGCCACCTGGCACCTGACTTCAGCGCACAGACCCCGGACAACGTGTCCTACGCGCTGAGCGACTATGTTGATCGCGAAGGGAACAACGGCCGTCCTGTCGTGCTCAACTTTTGGGCGTCCTGGTGCGGCCCCTGTCGCATGGAAATGCCCGCTTTCGAAAGAGTGAGTCTGAAGTACGCCGATCGCGCCGCCATTCTGGGGGTCAATCAAGCTGAATCGACGGAAACGATCGAGCGCTTTGCGCAGACAGCCGGCGTCAGCTACCCGCTGCTGGTAGATGAGGATTGGGTCGTCAACAACAAGTACGGCGTGTCGAATCTACCGACGACAGTTTTTATCGATGCGGACGGGGTTATTCGCGAAGTATTCGTGGGGACGATGAACCAGGCAGTCCTTGAAGACAGAGTGAACTCACTGCTCCAGCAGTAGATTTTCAGATTATGTACCCAGCGATTAACCTTGGTCCACTCGTTCTACCGACAGCGGCGTTTGTCTATATCGTCGGCGTTTGGGTATGTCTCACGGTGGCCGAGCGGGCAGCGCGCCGCCTGGATCTGGACACGGAAATCATGTCGGCCTTGGTCACGACGGGCATTATCGCCGGTTTTGTTGGCGCCAGACTGACCTTCGTATTTCTCTATTGGCCCGCCTATCAGAACAATCTATTGGGGATCGTCTGGCCGATAAACTCCGGTTTCAACGTATGGGGAGGGCTCTTTTTTGGCGCAGCGGCCATGTTCTTCTACGGCCGTTATAAACAGATTGCCGCTGCCCCTTACCTGGATGCGCTGGCGCCCGTTGTCGTAACTGGGCTGCTGTTCGTCAGCCTTGCTGATTTTCTTGGCGGACCCGGGTTCGGAACCTTCACTTCGGCGGCGTGGGGAATTACTAACTTTGATATCACGCGCCATCCGGTTCAGCTCTATGAAATCGGCGTCGCCGTGGTCGCTCTGCTCACCTGGTATTATTTCCAGAAGCGCCCCCATTTCGCCGGGCAGTTGTTCCTGATCACAACGGCCGTATACTGTTTCGGTCGGCTGATTGTTGACGCATTCCGCGCCAATACATGGATCACCGACGGCGGGTGGCACGGCGTTCAAATCCTCTGTTTGTCGGCAACTCTGATCGCCGTTCTGCTGCTGATGCGCCACGCGCAAAAAGCTGAATTTACATCCAGCTAAATCTACTTGCCAACTACCACCTAAGACGGTACTATGCACGCCTAAAATTTCGCTGATGTTTGGGAGGCATCATCATGTTTGAAGTTGACGGCGAGTACACGAATCGCATAGGCAGGTACAAGGTCCTTTCGTTCAATGGACCGATCATGTCAGTCCGCTACGAAGACGGAACTACTGCCGAACTTAATGTCGCCATTCAAGAGCGTATCTGGGAGAATATCGTTGCCGAAGAAGAGCTGAAAAGCCGTCGCGCTACAACGCGAGCAAAGAAGAAGTCCTCGCCCGCCAGCACAACACGTCATTTTGTTAAGGTTGTCAGCGTTGCACCTGGTGAGGAATTGGCATTTCCTGGCTGGGAAGAGCGGGTCGTAATGGCCCCGACGGAAGAGTTGGCGCAGCAGGTCCACAAAGGGGATCGCCTGATCTATTTCTCGCCGGATGCGATGACATTTTTTGCCGTCGCCACGGTCACCGGTGAACCTTTCAGCGCCAATCCGAAGAAATATACATTTACGATTCCAGAGAACACGGCCACATTCTTTCAAATTGATATTGATGCCGACACCGGGAAGTTAGAACGAGGGGTCACCTTCGATTCTGTGGAGCTGGAGAGCTGCCCTGATTTTACCAGCAACTCTGTGCCGGCCGAGCTGCTTTGTCCGATCAGTGAAGATGATTTCGAGCTGCTGTCAGAAATACTGGCTGAAATCAGTGAAGATGACGAGGATGACGAGATCCTTGATGACGACGAAGATTATGACGAGGATGACGAATAAATAATGACGAAAGAGAATGTGTTAGTTTGCGTAGCCTGGCCCTATGCTAATTCTGATATTCATCAGGGGAACGTGACCGGCTCTTATTTGCCGGCCGACATTTATGCCCGCTACCACCGGCTGAATGGCGACAATGTCCTGATGGTATCCGGGTCAGATAGTCACGGGACTCCGGTGACCGTGGCGGCAGATGAAGCTGGCACGTCTCCGGAAGCGGTATTCGAGTATTACCACAGTCGTTTTCTGGATCTATTTCAACAGCTGGGTTTGAGCTACGATCTGTACACCCATACGGACACCGAGGTTCACCATAAAGTATCCCAGGATATCTTCCTCAGCCTGCTGGAAAATGGGTACATGTACCGCAAGACGACGCCACAGATGTATTCCCCGTCAACGGGCCGGTTTCTGCCGGACCGCTACGTGGAAGGCACCTGCCCGGTCTGCAAATATGATCACGCCCGTGGTGATCAATGCGATAACTGCAACACACTCTTTGAAAGCGCCGCGGAACTGCTCAACCCGCACAGCAGGACGGATGATACCGCGCTTGAGCTGCGCGACACGGAGCACTACTTCATCGATCTGCCGGCCATCGCTGATGCTGGTCTTTCAGAGTGGCTGCATGATGAAGATAAGGCGCATTGGCGGCCGCAGGTCATCAATTTCGCGCGCAATTTCGTCGATCAGGGGTTGATCGGCCGTGCAGTTACGCGCGACATGGATTGGGGCATCAAAGTTCCTATTGATGGCTTTGATGGGAAAGTCTTGTATGTCTGGTTTGAAGCGGTGATCGGCTACTTGTCTGCGTCCATCGAGTGGGCGAAGAACACGGGTGACGAAAATGCGTGGCGGGCGTGGTGGCAAGATGCGGAGTCGCGCGCCGTCTATTTCATCGGCAAAGACAATATTCCCTTTCACGCCGTATTTTGGCCGGCCCAGCTGCTGGGAGCCAAGGGGCTCTATTCCGATGACCCCAACGCCAATCTCAATTTGCCCTATGATGTGCCGGCAAATGAGTTCATGAACATGGAGCAGCAGAAAATCAGCGGCAGCCGCCGCTGGGCAGTTTGGATGTTGGATGCTCTGGAACGGTATGATCCCGATTCGCTGCGCTATTATCTGACGGCCGTTATGCCGGAATCACGCGACAGCGACTGGAGCTGGCGCGGCTTTGTGGAGCGCAACAACGGCGAGTTGGTGGCCAACTGGGGCAACCTGGTCAACCGCATCCTGAACATGACCAAACGCTACTTCAAAGGCGAGGTCCCGGATCCTGGCCAGCTGACAGCCCAGGATGAAGCGCTGCTGGCAGCAATCGACGAAGGTTTCACCACAGTCGGCCGGTTATACGACGGCTGTAATTTCCGCGCCGCCTTGCAGGAATGTTCACGTCTCTCTACGTTGGTCAACCAATACCTGGAAGAAACCAGCCCGTGGACGACGGCGAAGACAGATATGGACACGACTGCACGCTCGATATACACGGCACTACAGGCGATCAGTGGGCTGAAGATACTCTGGGCGCCCATCCTGCCCTTTTCCAGCCAGCAGCTGCACGAAATGCTCGGAGAGGACGGCGAGTTGTTCGGCGAGCAAATCGTGGAGACATACGAAGAATCCGCGAAAACCCATCTCGGTTTGACCTATGACGGGTCGCAGGCCGTGGGCAGTTGGACGCGCTCGGATGTGCCGGTCGGCCGTCAGCTGCCAAAACCAAAACCGCTATTTAGACGATTGGAACCTACGGTTGCCGATGAAGAGCTCGCGCGCCTTGTTAACCCCTTGAGTCAGGAAGTTGATGAAGCCGTTGAGGATTAAACGCAAGCTGCGCCTTGCCCGCTGATGTTATTGAAGAGCCTGGCTCGCGCGTTCGCACGGACCAGGCTTTTTTGGACCAGGAAACCAACCAATGAGTGATGACAAGAAAGTAATCTATTCCATGATCGGTGTGGGCAAGATCGTACCACCGAACCGCCAGATTCTGCGCGATATCTCGCTCTCCTATTTCTACGGTGCCAAGATTGGTGTCCTGGGCCTCAACGGCGCTGGGAAATCTACGCTGCTGCGCATCATGGCCGGTGTAGACCAGGACTATCTGGGGGAAACCGTGCTCTCTCCTGGCTTCACCGTTGGTTATCTTGAACAGGAACCAAAGCTAGACCCATCGAAAACGGTACGCGAGATCGCGGAAGAGGGTGCACAAGAAGTCGTCGATGCCCTGCAAGAATATGAAGATGTCAACCTCAAATTCGCCGACCCTATGTCGGATGACGAATTGAACGCCCTCATTGAGAAGCAGGGCAAACTGCAGGACAAGCTGGACCATATGGATGCATGGAATCTGGACAGCCGCCTCGACCTGGCAATGGACGCGCTGCGCTGCCCACCCGGTGACACGCCGGTATCCATTTTGTCTGGCGGTGAGCGACGGCGCGTAGCGCTGGTGCGTCTCCTGTTGAAGCAGCCTGATATCCTGCTGCTTGACGAGCCGACCAACCATCTCGATGCCGAGTCGGTTGCCTGGCTTGAACGTCATCTTCGCGATTACCAGGGCACAGTCATCGCAGTCACCCATGATCGCTATTTTCTGGATAATGTCGCCGGTTGGATATTGGAACTGGATCGCGGCTACGGCATCCCGTGGAAAGGAAATTACTCTTCCTGGTTGGCGCAGAAACAACAGCGTCTGGCGCAGGAGAAGAAACAGGAGGCGGCCCGGCAGCATACCCTGGAGCGCGAACTGGAGTGGGTGCAGATGACACCAAAGGGACAGCAGGCGAAATCAAAGGCGCGCGTCAAAGCGTACCAGCAGCTGCTCAATGCGGACCAGGCGGAGGCGATCCAGGATCTGCAGATTTATATCCCACCGGGACCAAGGCTCGGCGACATCGTGGTGCGAGCGGACCATCTCGCCAAGGCGTATGACGATCAGCTTCTATACAACGATCTGACCTTCGACGCGCCTCCCGGATCAATCATCGGCATCATTGGCGCCAATGGCGCAGGCAAGACCACTTTGTTTCGCATGATTACCGGCCAGGAAGAGCCGGATGGCGGCGAGCTTCGCGTCGGGGAAACGGTGAAGCTGGCCTACGTCGACCAGAGCCGCGAGACGCTGGATCCTGAAAAGACGGTCTGGGAAGAGATCTCGGATGGCGAAGACACCTTGATGCTGGGCGATCGCCGCATCAATTCACGCGCTTTCGTGTCGCGCTTCAACTTCACGGGCAGTGACCAGCAGAAAAAGGTGGGGACACTTTCAGGCGGTGAAAGAAATCGCGTCCACCTGGCCAAGATGCTCAAGTCAGGGGCAAACTTACTGCTGCTCGATGAGCCAACCAACGACCTCGATGTCAATACGCTGCGCGCGTTGGAAGATGCTTTGGAACATTTTGCCGGATCGGCGATCATTATTTCTCATGATCGCTGGTTCCTCGACCGCGTAGCCACCCATATCCTGGCTCTGGAAGGGGACAGCGAAGCCTTCTGGTACCCGGGTAATTACAGCGACTACGAGGAAGATCGACGCCGGCGGCTTGGCGATGCAGCCGATCGGCCGCACCGCATCACGTATCGCAAACTGCGCCGCGACTAGATCGTACCGTGAGGCAGGCTAGAATTCGCCCTCATCACCGATACGAAAGCGCTCAATGGCTACGAAGCCGGCCGCACAAACCAGCATGAGCAAACAGCTCATGGCCATAGCCTGTCCGTAATTCAGAGCGCCAGGTTGGCTGAGGAAGCGGTATATGGCGACGGGCATCGTCGGCGTCTGCGGGCGGGCGATGAATACGGTGGCGCCGAACTCCCCCATGCTGATCGTAAAGGCAAAGACGGCGCCGACCAGGAGAGCGCGCCGGATCAGGGGCCAGTCTACGTGCAGCAATACGCGCTGCGGGTCAGCGCCCAGCATGGAGGCCGCCTCACGGAGCTGCGGATCTATCCGCCGCATGGCCGGCAGCACGCTGCGAATGACAAAAGGCATGGCTACGAGCGTGTGGGCTATCGGCACCAACAGGATTGAGCGGCGCAGATTGAGCGGCGGCCGGTTCAGGGCGAGAATGAAACCGAAGCCGAGTGTGACCGCCGATGTGGCCAAGGGCAGCATGAACATGGGGTCCAGCAGCGGTTTTAGCGCCCGCTGCAAGCGGCTGAGCACGCCATTTCGGCCGTTTGTGGGCGGCATCGATTCCCCTCGCCCGGCCAGCGTCCAGGCGCTGATCAAGCCCAACGACGTTGCCAGCAGGACCGTCGCCAGCGCAAATCCGGTTGAATTAAGAATCGCCTCAGCCGGCGGCACAAAGAACAGAGATCCCTGGCGGTTCACGAACAGCTCCTGATAGAAGCGCAGCGTCCACCCTTCCGCGCCTTGCAGCGAGCGCAGCACCAGCGCGGCAAGGGGCAAACCCAATAGAAGCAGCATCAACAGCAAATTGCTGTAGACAATCAGGCGATCACGCATCGTGCGCACTGGCTTTTCCAGCGACTGCGCGGACTTCAATGCCAACGGGCGGCTTGAACGAGCCTGGTGCCTTGTGTAGAACCACATAAAACCGAAGGTAAATAGAATCTGGAATATCGACAGCGCCGCAGCGACCGGCAGGTTAAACAGGTTGACCGCCTGGCGGTAGATCTCAACTTCCAACGTGGCGTAGCGGGGCCCACCCAGAATCAAGATGACGCCGAAACTGGTAAAACAGAAGATGAACACCAGGACGCCGGCAGCCATCACCGACGGCCGTAACAAGGGCAGCGTAACTGACCAGAATACTCGGCGCGGCGAAGCGCCCAGCATCTGCGCCGCCTGGCCCAATTCCGGACCCAGATTCTGCCAGGCGCTGCTAATGATGCGCAGGGCTACGCTGTAGTTGAAGAAGATATGGGCCAGCAGAATCGCCCAGATTGTGAACTGCAGGTTGATCGGCGGCTGCGAGAGGTTGAAAGTATTCATCAACCAGCTGTTCAGAATCCCCCTCGTGCCGATAAGCGCCAGAAAGGCATTGGCGACGACCACAGTTGGCAGGACAAAGGGCAGTGTGCTGATCGTGCGAATCGTCTCCTTGCCGCGAAATCGATAGCGCGCAAAAACATAGGCCCCGGGAAGGGCCAGCAGGAGCACCAGGAACGTGGAAAGGAGCGCCTGCCACAGGGTGAACCAGAGAACATGCCAATAATAGGGCGTGGTGACAATGTCCCGCAGCGCACCGAGCTCAAGCTGTCCCTCCGGAAAGAAACTGACCTTGAAGATGGTGCCCAGGGGGTAAAAATAGAACAGGGCGAAGAAGAGGATCGGTAACCAGATCAAGAACCCTGCGTATGGCCAAAAGCGGCGCAGCATGATAGTGAAGCCGCGGTCGGTCCGCTGGAGAGCGGACGCCCGCGGCTGGTAGCCCTAACGCAAGACCGTCTCGGTCCAGGCCTGGATCCAGGTTTCGCGATTCGCGGCGATCTCGTCCGGCGAGAGTGTCGCCGGGTTCTGCGGTATCTGGCTGTGATCAATGAAGACCTGTGGCAGCTCCGCCTCCTCGTTGGCCGGGAATACAAACATATGTAAGGGGATATCCTCCTGGAACTGCCGGCTGAGCAGGAAATCGACCAGCTGCTGCGCTTCCTTCTCATGCTCGGTACCTGCCAGTATACCGGCGAACTCAACCTGGCGGAAACAGCTGCCGTCGCTCACCACAGCCGCGGTCGGCGCAGCCTCGAGCGCCGTCTCAGCGAAATAGACTTCCGCCGGCGGGCTGCTGGCATAGCTGACAACAATAGGACGGTCGCCATCAGACGCGGCCGTAAAGGCGCCATAATAGGCATCCTCCCACCCGTCCGTGACCAGTAGATCATTGTCGACGAGCTGCTGCCAATAATCGAGATAACCCGCTTCACCGTAGGTAGCTACGGTTGCCAGCAAGAAGGCCAGGCCGGGCGACGAAGTCGCCGGATTCTGCACCACGGTCAGACCCGCGTAGGTGGGATCGAGCAGATCATCAAGATTCTGCGGTGGTTCAACATCATTTGATTCGAACCACGCCCGGTCATAGTTCAGACAGACATCACCGAAGTCAACCGGCAGGGCGCTGTTCCCCGGATCGAGTTTCAGCCCATCGCTGACTTCAGCCAGAACGGGTGAATCATAGGAGATGAATATCTCATTCTGCAAAGCCCGGCTGAGAAAGGTATTGTCCACACCGAACAAGACATCGGCCAATGGATCATCGGCCGCCAGGGCGGCCAGATTAACAACGGTCCCGGCATCCCCGGCCTTGAAAACGTCAACGGCAATGCCGGACTCTTCAGTGAACTGAGCCATCGTTTCGGCGGCGATATCAAAACTGTCATGCGTCATCAGGCGCAGTGTGACCGGTTCTTCCGGACCACAGGCAGTCAGAGCTGCCAAGAGCACAACTACAAGAACCAAACTCTTTTTCATTTTTCTCCTTGTCTTACCTGGAGAAGCTGTTACGAAGTGATACATACCACAAAAAAGAACCTTCTGATCCAATCAGAAGGTTCTGGCTTTTCGCATCAGTTCCTACGCCAGTATTATCTGGATCAGGTCTAGCGGTTCGCTTCACTAGAAGCATCTCAGCCTGGTTAAGCCCAAGCTCCCGAACAATAAATTGTACACCGTGGATTATATTGCCCCGTTCAGTTCCAGTCAATACGTACGTACGGCTCAGTATTCTGCCAGGGCTTTTCTGCACGGAATATTTCCAAACGGGTTCGACAACGATATAATCGTTATCTAGTACGTTTATCAAGATAGACAGCCCATGGAGAATAGCAATGCAAAAATCCAACGTTGAACCACAGAACCAGCGTAATCGACAGCAGTTCAGACGGCTGCTGCCCCTCCTGGCGCTGCTCCTGCTGACTCTGTTGGTCAGCGGCGTTTTCGCGCAGGAAGCGCCGCGCCAGGACACGCCCGCCATCACCTTTGTCGAAGACCAATTCTCCGCTACCCCCGATGAGGTCGCGGCGCCGAACGGACAGATCATCCTCCGTGCCAACCGGGACACCTTCGTCTCCTCCAATGATCCCAACCGCAATTATGGCTTTGACCAGCTGCTCAGATTCGGTTTCAGACCGAACGGTCTAGGGGCCACACGAATGATGTTCTTCTTCGACCTCTCGGCCATTCCCAGCGGCGCGCGAATCAACCGCGCTGATTTCCAGATCTATCTTACTGCCAGCAGTGATGCCGTCCGCGACCGCGGCTACGCCGCCCACCCCTTGACCGGCAGATGGCAAGAAGGTTCCGTCACTTGGAACAACCAGCCCGGCTGGGGCGCCGAATTGGGGCGTGGTACGCTGGGCAACAATCCCGGCTGGCAGACTACCAATGTCACCAGCCTGGTCAGAAACTGGCAAAGTAATCCCGGCGGCAATCATGGTGTGATCCTCGTCGGAGATGAGCGCCCGGACCAGAACTTTGAGCGCTCCTACTTCTCCCGCGAATCGACTACAAATCTCTTCCCACGGCTGGTCGTGGACTTCGATACCTCGGTCGATGATCGCGCCCCCACTGCCAATGTCATCCAACCCTCGGCCGGCTCCTGGTCCCCCGCCGATTTTGTCGTCAGGTGGGAGGGCAGCGACCCGGCCAACAGCGACGGTTCGCCGGGCAGCGGCATTCGTTGGTATGACGTTTTCTATACCACAAATAACGGCACCAACTGGAACATCGGCCGGGCCCAGGTGACAAGCACGCAAACGAATGTCACCGGCGCCGGAAACATGCAGCGCATCGGCTTCTATGCCCGCGCCCGCGACAACGCCGGCAATGAAGGCCCATTGCCCTCCGGTTCAGGGTCCGTTCAGACCTGGACGATGATTGACGCTTCGCCGCCCAATGTGACCATGAACCCGCTGCCTACCTACACCAATACCACGTCGTTCACGGTAAGTTGGTCCGATTCAAAAGAAAACCAGGAATCCGGCATTCGCTCCTATGACGTGCAGTTCAATGCGAACGGCGGTGCTTGGCAGCAGTTGGCCTACGGCACTGCGTCCACTTCGGCCGTCTTCAACCAGGGCCAGAACGGCGTCGTCTATCAGTTCCGCGCCCGCGGGACGGATAACGTTGGCAACGTACAGGAGTGGGGTGACGCGCAAGCAACCACCACGGTATTTAACCAGGCCATCGCTTCGATCACGCCTTTTGACCCCTTTGTCTACCAGAAGCTGGATGGCCCGCAACCGGATGACGGTTTCACGGTAGCCTGGCAGGCGCAGGTCCCGCCCAACACCAGCATCGCTTCGTTCGACGTGCGCTACCAGCGGCCTGGCAACGCGACGTGGATAAGCTGGCTCAGCGGCACTACCCAGACTTCGTCTCGTTTTGATCTGCAGCCGGGTGACCCGGACGGGCCGTACACCTTCCAGGCCCGCGCCACAACAAGTAACGGCGTCGTCGGTCCCTTTGCCGACGGGACGGAACAGCAGATCGTTGTCGATCGCAACGCTCCCTTTGTTGGGGCACGGCTGTCGATGCCAATCGTCGTCAGCAATATAGCCGACTCCGGATTCAACTCCGGCCAGCAGGTGCAGAATGTAGGTTCAGCCGCGGCCACGGGCATCCTCACCGCCTACGATCAGGCTGGAAAGAGCTTCAACTGCGGCCAGCGCCCCATTGCGCCCGGCGCTTCTCAGACCTTCCTGTCCAACAGTGATTGTCCAGTCAACGACAATTTCCAGGGCTCGGCAATCGTCAGCGCTGACCAGGATCTGGCTGCTATCGTCAACGTCAACAACCGCAGCATGGGCGCGGCGGCCGGCCAATATCAGGGCACAGACATCGTCGAGGCAGACACAACGCTGTTCTTCCCGCTGGTGAAAAACGATCATTCTGGGCGCACGACGACGTTTTTTGTACAGAACGTGAGCGACAGCCCGAATAACATCTCAGCCGTGTTCACGGTCAACGGCCGCACCTACGGCTGGAACCGCAGCAACGTGCCCGCCAATGCCATGGTCGTGATCGAACCCGCCGACACCAACCCGCCCGTACCCGCAGGCCAGGGCAATGTGGGCAGTCTGATCGTGACCGGTTCACAGCCGCTGGCCGGCTCATCGCTGGAATCGGCGACCGGCGCGGTCGTCGCCGAGAACCTGCAGGCTTCCAAGGCCTTCATCGAGGCGGATGGCGCACAAACAGTTTACTGCCCGCTTTACCGCAATGACCACACGTCTCGTGGCCAGACCACGGGCGCGCAGGTGCAGAACATCGGCAGCAGCGTCGCTGATGTACAGTTTCGGGTCAACGCAAACGGCCAGACCTTTGGGCCGTATCGGGCCACGATCGCTCCGAACGAATCGTTCACCTTCTTCGCCCCGGCACTGACGAGCCCGACGATTCCTTCCGGAACAGTGGGTTCGGCCACAATCACCAGCAACAACCCTATTGTGGCCGTTGTCAATGACCGCGGCACATCAGCAGAGGGCTTCGACCTGCTGACCACCTATGGCTGCTTCGGTGAGGGCAGCACGGAAGTGAATGTGCCATTGGCCAAGGAATTCTCAGGCGGCAATACCACGGGCGTGCAGGTGCAGAACGCAGGTGACAGCCCGGCCAAGGCAACGTTGGTCTACCGCTCCACGGACGGCCGTTCCCTGACCATCCAGACCCGTAACCCGATCCCCGCCGGCCAGAGCGTCACAGCCTGGGGCATCTCCAACTACCCGGACAACGTCTGGTCCGTGACCAGCGGCAATCCAAGCGCCATGTTCAACAGCGTTAACGGTGTTGTCGTGAGCAGCAGTCAACCCTTGACCGTCATCGCCAACGAGAGCAGCAACGGGGCCAGCCCCAGCGGCCAGGACACGAAGAACTACGAGGGTTTTGGCAACTAAGCTTTAACCGTCATTGATATTGGAAGCAGGAAGCCGTCCCCATGGGGGCGGCTTCTTTGTTTCCAGCCGCCGCAGCCGAGGGTATGGCTGACGGTACCTGGCCCAAATAGCTGGGCAGCCCTGCTAGACCATGAACACCCTATGACGATGCTCTGGATTCATAGCTACGATGCCGGTCCGATCCGGTACGTAACTATACGGCCCCGCCGGCGATCAACGTATGAATGTGCATAACAGCATCGGCCGTTTCTTCAGCGGCGACAACGATACTGATGCTGCACTCGGATGATCCCTGGGCGATGGCGATAATGTTGACACCATGGACACCAAGGGCGCTGAATACCCGGCCCGATATGCCGGGCGTGCCGCGCATGCCGGCGCCGACAATGGTGACGATGGATACACCCTGCATGCCCCAGATGCTGTCAATGTCTCTGCGTTCCAGCTCCGTCTCGAACTCCGCTGACAAGCCGTCAATCACCATCGGCGCTGACGTTTCCGGCACCGCAAAACAGATCGATTGTTCCGAAGAAGCCTGGCTGATCAGAAGCACGCTGACCTCACTGCGCGCTACGGCACCAAAGGTACGGGCGGCAATACCGGGCACACCGACCATACCCGTGCCCTCTACCGTAACCAGATTCAACTCTTTGATCGCCGTAACCGCCTTGACGCCCCCATTCTTACCCTGACCGTTGGCCACAATCACCGTGCCTGGATGGCCGGGATTGAACGTATTCTTGATGCGCAGCGGAATGTCGTTTTCAATACAGGGCCGCATCGTCTTGGGATGGAGCACCTTGGCGCCGAAATAGGCGAGTTCGGAGACTTCACGATAGGTCAGCACCGGTATCGATCTTGCATCAGGAACCAAGCGCGGATCGGCGGTCATGACGCCATCAACATCAGTCCATATCCAGACTTCATCAGCGTTCAGCGTCCGGCCGATGATGGCGGCGCTGTAGTCTGAGCCGCCCCGCCCCAATGTAGTGGTCACGCCATTCTCGGCAGCGCCAATGAAGCCGGTAACCACCGGGATAATATCTTGGTCAAGCAGCGGCTGCAGACGCGCCGCTGACCGCTCTTGCGTTGTGGCCATTAGGGGACTCGCGTTCTGGAAATTGTCATCGGTGGTGATCAGTTCTGTGGCATCAATCGCCTCAGCCTGATAACCCAACTGACGCAGGTAAGCGGCCAGAATGCGCACGCTCATCTGCTCGCCCATGCCGCTGACAGCGTCAAGCGCCCTTGGCGTCAATTCGCCAAGAACACAGATGGCATCACAAAGAGCGATATAGTGTTCGATGAAGCGCAGATTCTCGGCCAAGATCGCCTGGCGCTCACCTTCCGGTTCAAGGAGGCCATCAATGGCCTCAAAGTGAACAAGGCGCATCTCTTCGGCAACCTCCAGATACGTCTGTTTCTCACCGGCCAGGGCGGCCTCAGCGCCACCCAGAAGTAGATCGGTGACCTTCACCGGCTTGGATCCCATGCCGGAGGCAACGACTACCACCTGCCCCCATTCTTCTCTTGTATCTAATATTAGTCCGGTCGTTTCTCGCATTGCGTCCGAACTACCCACTGATGTGCCACCAAATTTCATTACTAAAGTCATTGCTCGTTCCTCAATAAAAAATACCTCTTCCGCAATCCAGAAGAGGTATAGAGAACCATTTAGGTTTCCTTATCTCTCAAGCCTACACATCGGCAGCTTGTCGGAATTAGCACCATTTCCCTTGCGGGCGGTTGCTGAGGCTTCATCGGGCCGTTCCCTTCACCTCTCTGGATAAGTAAGAGCTATTTTATTGTAATTAGAGGGCATATTATCAGAAGCAATGCATGTTGTCAACGGTCATTAGGGGTATAATCCGCCGCCATGTCTTTTGAATTCGAACTACTGAGCAACGATCTCAATTCCGCGGCGCGCCTGGGTCGTTTTCACACGCCGCATGGCATTATCGAAACACCTGTCTTCGCGCCGGTGGGTACACAAGCCACCGTCAAAGCGATGCGTCCGAAGGATCTACACGATCTTGGGGCCATGTTGATCCTGGGTAATACGTATCATTTGTACCTGCGTCCGGGCGACGAGCTGATACGCGATCTTGGCGGACTGCATGGCTTCATGGGCTGGGACGGTCCCATCCTGACTGACAGCGGCGGGTTTCAAGTGTTCAGCCTGAGTGAAACGCGAACGATCGATGAAGATGGCGTCACCTTTCAATCCCATCACGACGGTTCGAAACACCGCTTCACGCCGGAAAAGAGCATCACCATTCAAGAAAATCTCGGCGCGGATATCATCATGATGTTTGATGAATGCCCGCCGCCCAACGACTACGAATATGTCAAACAGTCCTTGGTGCGCACGCATTCGTGGGCAGAGCGCTGCCTCAAGGCGAAGACGCGCGATGACCAGGCGCTGTTCGGTATTGTGCAAGGGGGCATCTTCCCTGACCTGCGCGAAGAGAGCGCCCGTTTCTTGACCAGTCTCGATCTTCCCGGTTATGCCATTGGCGGCCTGGCGGTTGGCGAATCGAAGGCTGAGATGGCGGCCACGCTGGAAGCTGTGCAGCCGGTGCTGCCCGAGGATAAACCACGCTACTTGATGGGCGTGGGCGCGCCGGAGGATCTGGTTCGCAGTGTGCTGCGCGGCGTAGACATCTTTGACTGTGTCCTGCCCACGCGGCTGGCACGCCATGGTTCGGCGATGATCGCCGGGGGACGCATGAACCTGCGTAATGCGCAGTACATAAGCGACGAGCAGCCGTTGGATGCATCATGCAGCTGCTACACCTGCACCCATTTCAGCCGCGCTTATTTGCGTCATCTGGTGCGCGCTAACGAAATCCTGGGCCATATCCTGCTGAGTACGCATAATCTGCATTTCCTGATCAATCTGATGGACGATATACGAAAGGCGCTTCGTAAGGGCAGCCTGCAAGAATTCGCTGATGAGTTCCTAGGGCATTACCCACCGATTTAATAAGTTGGCGACGCACGCAGACGCCTGCCACGGGCAGCGGTTGACGCACGATAAGTTGGCATGATGAGCATTCTTGAAGCAATTCTCCTGGGCATTGTCCAGGGAGCAACCGAATTTCTACCGATATCGAGTTCCGGTCACCTCGTTTTGATTCCGGCGATATTCGGCCTGACCCAACCCAGTCTGAATTTGATCGCCGTCGCCCACCTAGGCACGCTGGTCGCCGTGCTGATCTACTTCCGCACTGAGTTGTGGGCGATCATAAGCGCTGTTTTGGATGGACTGCGGAAGAGAGCTCCCCTGGGCACATTAGATGCCCGCCTGGGATGGTATATCGCAGCCGGATCTGTGCCCGCCGCCGCGGCCGGCCTCCTGTTCGCCGACAGATTTGATGATATCTTTGGAAACCCCACGGCCGTCGCCTTCTTTCTACTTGTCACGGCCTTGCTGCTTGTGATGGGTGAGCGGCTGCTTAGCGGAAAGAAAACATTGGCCAAGATGACCTGGCGTGATGCGATCATCATCGGTCTATTCCAGATGCTCGCTCTTTTCCCGGGCATCTCGCGCAGCGGCAGCACGATCACTGGCGGATTATGGCGCGGGCTTAACAGAGAGACCGCGGCGCGCTACAGCTTCATTCTGGGGGTACCGGCGATATTGGGCGCGGGCCTTCTGTCAATTGTAGATCTGCAGCAATCGGGGACATTGATTTCGGAATGGCAGACCTTGCTGGCCGCGTTCCTCGCTGCGGCCGTTGTCGGCTATGCCTGTATCTATTTTCTGCTCGCCTGGCTGCGCAGCCACACTCTTTATATCTTTGCCGCTTATTGCGCTTTGCTGGGCGGCGGATATCTCCTAGTGACCTATTTCTCCTAACATACGGCCGGCTGCCTCACATAGTTCGACATCTTGGCTATCAGCCCGGCTGGCAGTGGGGACAGCCAAGAAAGCATGCCGCACAGTGCACAGTGGAGCGTCATCAGTTCGTGGCCAAATCCCTGAATTTCCTGCTATAATTACGCTATGAAAAGATGACCGCGCCGGTTCCACGGCGCGGGCTGAGCACAGCCTGATTTTCCCGAATCAGGCTATTTTCTTCTATGGAGACTGAAATGCTAGATGAAACATTGAACAGCGCCACCTTAGACAGCCGGTATTATATTGATCTAGAAGACGAATATGGCTCACACCATTACAAACCGCTTGATGTCGTCATTGACAGAGGGGAAGGTGTCTGGGTATATGATGTCGACGGGAACAAGTATCTGGACTGCCTGTCCGCTTATTCAGCGGTCAGCCAGGGACATTGCCACCCGGCCATTATGCACGCGATGCAGGAACAACTTCACAGAGTGACACTCACCTCGCGCGCGTTCTACAGCGACCAGTTGGGACTCTTCCTGAAAGAGCTCTGCGAGACGACGGGGTATGAAAGAGCCCTCCCGATGAATTCCGGTGCCGAGGCGGTAGAAACGGCCGTGAAATTGGCCCGTAAGTGGGGCTATCAGGTCAAAGGCATCGCGGACAACCAGGCTGAAATCATCGTATGCCAGGGCAACTTTGCCGGACGTACGATTTCCATGATCAGTTTTTCCACCGAAGAGCAGTACAAAGAGGATTTTGGGCCGCTCACCCCTGGCTTTGTCGTCGTTCCCTATGGCGACCTTGAGGCTTTGGAACAAGCGATTACGGCAAACACCACCGCCTTTCTGGTGGAACCCATACAAGGTGAAGGCGGCGTCGTCATGCCACCTGACGGGTACCTGCGCAAGGCCGCTGAATTATGCCGCGAAAACAATGTCCTGTTCATCGCCGATGAAATACAGACCGGATTAGGGCGCACCGGGGCGCTGTTGGCCTGTGACCATGAAGAGGTCCGGCCCGACATTGTCACCCTGGGCAAAGCGTTGAGCGGCGGCTTCTATCCGGTATCGGCCGTGCTTGCCTCCAGCAGCGTCATGGGACTGCTGCGACCCGGCGATCATGGCAGTACATTTGGCGGCAGCCCGCTGGCCGCGGCCGTTGGGCGCGCGGCATTGGACGTCATTATCGACGAAGATCTTCCCGGACGAGCAGCCGAACTCGGCGCATATTTCAAAGGACGGCTGGAGCGCATAGAATGTGATGATATCAAAGAAGTTCGCGGCCGAGGGCTTTTCATCGGCATGGAGATGCATTCACAGGCACGCCCTTACTGCGAGGCGCTTCGCGATCGCGGCATGCTGTGCAAGGAAACGCACGGCACCGTCATTCGCTTTGCCCCGCCCCTGGTCATCACAAAAGAAGAGATCGACTGGGCGCTGGAGCAGATCGAAGCCGTCTTGATGGACGCCGAATAAGGGACAAGAAAATGGAGTTCACCACATTCGGGAATAAATTCACTGCCCACTCGGGAATACTGCAGTTGATGGAAGATCTGGGCAACGCTGTCGCCGGAGGTAAGGACGTGATCATGTTGGGCGGCGGCAATCCCAGCCACATCCCGTCCGTGCAGCGCATCTTCCGTCAGCGCATGAACGATATACTTGCTAACGGCAACGAATACGAGCGGCTGATCGGTGACTACGATCCGCCTGGCGGCAATCCTGGGTTCAGGGCGGCTGTGGCGGAACTCCTCAAAGAGCTGTACGGTTGGCCAGTGACGGGCAAGAATATCGCGCTCACCAACGGCAGCCAGACGGCATTCTTCTATCTGTTCAACCTGCTTGGCGGAAAAACCGCCGAGGGAGAGCAGAAAAGGATTCTACTGCCGCTTGCGCCTGAATATATCGGCTATGTTGACGCCGGTATCAGTGACGATATCTTCGTGGCCAATAAACCACAATTCCAATTCCTGGATGAACACACTTTCAAATATCGTGTCGATTTCGACGCCATGCAGATCGATGACAGCATCAACGCCATCTGTGTTTCCCGGCCCACCAATCCTACGGGCAATGTTCTGACCGATGGCGAAATCGAAAAACTGCGCGCCCTGGCCCACAAACACGATATCCCGCTGATCATTGACAATGCCTACGGGGCGCCCTTCCCGGGTATCATCTTTGAGGAAGTAACGCCGGTCTGGGATGAACAGATCGTCCTATGCCTGAGCCTCAGCAAACTCGGCTTGCCCGGCATTCGTACGGGAATTGTTGTCGCCCGCGAAGAGATCGCTTCCGCAGTTTCCAGCATGAACGCCATCGTAAGCCTGGCGCCAATCAGCTTCGGCGCTGGATTGGTACAGGAGATGGTGACCAGCGGCGAGATTATGGCTGTCAGCCAGGAGCAGATCAAGCCGTACTATCGTCAGCGCGCTCAGATGGCCGAAGAGTTGGTATGGGAAGCACTGAGCAGTACCCCCTTCTATCTACACAAGCCTGAGGGCGCTTTTTTCTTCTGGCTGTGGTTCAAAGATCTACCAATCGACTGCGCAGAACTGTATGAACGTTTGAAGCAGCGCGGCGTGCTAATTGTGCCGGGACATTACTTCTATCCAGGTCTGCCGGAACCATGGGATCATAAGGGGCAGTGCATTCGCATGAACTACACTGCGGACGAAGATAAGCTAAGGGAAGGCATCCGGATTATCGGCGAGGAAGTCAAGAAGGCCTATGCAGCGTAATCCGGCATGGGCGCTAGAAAGGAAGTGCGAAAGCGGCGTGACAGAAATCACGCCGCTTTTTTTCTTATCAGGCTGCGTAAGGTGTGTGGGTCATGCCAAATGCTTCAGCAACGGCCGCATAAGTGACATTCCCGCTGTAGATATTTAGGCCTTTGTCCAAACCGGGATCGGCAGCCATCGCCGCTTCAGCGCCCTTGCCGGCGAGCTTCAGCACATACGGCAGGGTAGCGTTGCTCAGGGCGAGCGTGCTGGTTCGCGGAACCGCACCGGGCATATTGGCCACCCCATAATGGACGACGCCATCGACAATATAAGTAGGGTTGGAATGCGTGGTTACTCTGATGGTCTCAACACACCCTCCCTGATCGACAGCGACATCGGCAATGACGCTGCCGTCGCGCATTGTGCTGATCATCTCACGGGTGACGAGCCGCGGCGCGAGGGCGCCAGGTATCAAGACACCGCCAACGACGAGGTCCGCATCCTGGACCGCTTCGGCAATATTGTAGGAATTGGAAGCGACAGTGGTTAAGCGGCCATGAAGCACATGCTCCAAGAAGCGCAGTCTATCGAGATTGGTATCCAAAATGACGACATTGGCATCCATGCCCAGGGCGATATGGGCCGCATTGGTCCCCACAACGCCGCCGCCAATGATGACGACATTGGCGCCAGGCACACCGGCGACGCCACCGAGCAGCATGCCGCGTCCAAAATGCGGCCGTTCCAGGAAATGGGCGCCGACTTGCACAGCCATGCGACCGGCTACTTCACTCATTGGCGTTAACAAAGGCAGGCTGCCGTCAGGTGCTTCTACCGTTTCATAGGCGATACCAGTTACGCCGGATTCGATCATTCGTCTGGTAAGCGCCTCCTCAGCCGCAAGGTGCAGATAAGTGAACAGGAGCAGATCGGATCGTAGAAAATCGTACTCGCTGGCAACCGGTTCCTTGACCTTAACCACCATTTCGGCCGACCATGCATCATCCGCAGTAGGCACAATCTTGGCGCCGACTGCTTCGTACTGCTCGTCAGTGAAGCGGCTGCCCTCACCAGCTCCTTGCTGGACCAGAACATCGTTACCGTACTCAATAAGCTGTTGAACGCCTGCCGGCGTCATAGCCACCCGGTATTCGTGGTCTTTTACCTCTTTTGGTACACCTACTAACATGTGCATTTCTCCTTAAAGATAGTGTTCAGATGGGCGGAAGAGTGAAGCATCATTATTTCGCGGCGCTCTCATACTGCATCAAGTCTCACGAACGATCCTCCATATTCACGTCCAAAGTGGGTGCCGTAATTGTATCAAAAGTTGTCGAATTGTCGTCACCTTTGGCACTGGTACAGGATACGCTTTCCGACACAACGATCCCAGCAAAACTGCTCAAGAATCGGACTGCCACAACCGCAGCAGCTCCGCTTCTCGCGCCCGCGAGAGCCCGGCTCGCCACGCATAGTTAGCGGGACGGCCGTTTGCCCAGGCCAACGTATCGCGAATCGTATCCGCCAGCATGCGCAGTCTCAGACCGCTGTTCAGCGCTTTGCTAATGTCCACCTGCATGATGCCTGCATCCGTCTCGGGTACCCAAAGCGGCAGATCTACAAAAGGTGCGACTTCATGGGCCAGCAAGAATTCTTCATCCACCCAGCGAAGCGCCGCGTCGACACCGCTCGCCTGGCCGCACGCCTCAAGAAGAGACACCATCGTCAAGGGCTCGGCCGGTCCCGTGACATTGTAGGCCCCCTGCAGACGAGCAGCCGTGGCGCGAATGGTCCACCCGGCGATGTCGCGAACGTCAATGAACTGGGTGACAGCCTGCGGCGCACCCGGCGCTAGGACAGCGCCGCCGGCAGCCACGCGGCAGGGCCAATAAGTAAAGCGGTCCGTCGTGTCATGAGGTCCAACCAGCAGTCCTGCGCGGACGAGCAGTGCACGGTTGTCCATAGCATCAGCGGCAGCCTGCTCACAAAGCACCTTCAACGGACCGTAGCTGCCTCCGTTAATCTCTTCCGTCTCATTATCCTCCATTGTGGCCAGGGGCGCGTTCTCGTCACTGCCTTCCGCTACCGGATCAGCATACACACTGATCGACGAAATAAACGTGTAGAGCGATACGCGATCGGCCAGCAGACGGGCCGAATCAGCGACAAGGCGCGGCACGTACCCACAGGTGTCAATGACCGCATCCCATGCCCGCCCGCTTAGGCTCTGCAAACCACCATCACGATCCCCGCGCAGCTGTTCAAGATCGGGGTAGAGATCGGGGTTGCTCTGGCCGCGGTTAAACAGGGTCACTTCATGCCCGTCAGCCAACGCTGCGTCAACCAGCGCCCGCCCCAGGAAGCGCGTTCCGCCAATAATCAATATCTGCACAGACAAACCTCCTACTAATGATTGAGCATCGACTACCGCAATCAGGGTCTTTCAGCAGCCGGTTCTGAAGTCACAATTTTCCAATCGCGTATCGTCAGCCGCAGTAGAACACGGAAAGGATGCTGCGGCTGCAGCATGATAATCTCGGGCTACTGCAAGAGCCCTGTTATGGCCTTTGCCGCCGTTGCATAAGCGGCAAAGTCGACTTATACTGTAGCATAGAAGAGTGGCACAGAGAATGGGTTGCAAATGTACTCGGAAATGACGGCTGAAACGCTTGAAATCCACGATTTATTGCCCGAACCTGGGGTCGAATGGCGGCGGCTCTTAACGTTTGTCGAGTTGACCAGTGACGACAAGCTTGCCATGTCACGCACAGTGGAAACGCTAATGCGCTGTGCGCCGGACATGGTCGTTGATACCTACGATTACCTACAATCTGTACCGGAAACCGCCAGCATTTTGGGTTGGGAGAGCGGCTTCGATGAGAGCCACCTGGAAGAACGCCGCCGCTTTTTCACAATCTGGATGGCGCGCGTCTTGGGATTGGACACCAGTGAGGAATTCGCCTACTACCTGTTCCGCGCCGGCAAATTTCACGCGGCGCACGGACCGCGCCAAATTCACGTCTCCCCCGCCTACATCACAACCTCAATAGGCATGATGGGCGCCGCATTCGCGCGCTGTATGCAAGACGCGCGGCTTCCCGGCGATATCGTCGCGCCGGCCATGGCTGGATGGACCAAGTATCTCTCCGTGCAGCTGCATTTGATGGATTTAGGCTACAGGGTCGCCCGCGAGTTTGATAAGGGCGACTTTTCTGTTTCATTCGCTCTGTATGGACGTATGCGCCAGTTGGCTGGGTGGCGCAGCGTAAGAGGTGCGGCCAGCGAAGGGGATACACTGCAAACGATGCTGCAGAAATTCTTCAATTATGTCCCGCAACTGCGAGCCGAGGCGCTGCGGCCTGTCTGGCATTCGCATGAGAAGGAAGACTCAAGCTGGACAGAGGTTTACCAGAGTTATGTACCCAGTCCCGGGGGCTGGCGTTTTCTACTCAACGGCCGTAACAGCTATTTCGACGGCGGCTTCACCACAAAGATGAAACCGCAAGATGTGATCAGCATATTCCCGCCGGGGCGGTAAGTGCCGCAAGATTAGCCATAACGGGAGGTGACATAGGAACAGAATGTAAGACGGATTGAACGTAGATGGAAATACGCTTGGTTCATTAATCTAGTGGTTTTGAGTTGGAGGAAACAGATGGATATTGGTGGTTTTGCGAATCAGATGGTGCACATAGATATGACAGCGGGGTCCGTGGATATCAAGGAAATACCCGAGGAGTGGGCGAAGTTATACATTGGCGCCCGCGGCCTGGGTGTGCGCTATGTCTTTGAAAATGGCCCGCAGGTTGACCCGCTTTCTCCGGAAAACATGCTCTGCTTCATGAACGGTCCGCTGACTGGTACAGCGGCCAACATGAGCGGCCGAATGGCCGTAGTCACAAAATCCCCCCTAACCGGCACGGTATGTGATAGTCACCAGGGTGGTTGGTCGGCAGCGCGTCTTCGATGGTCCGGATTTGACGGCCTCGTGATCACGGGGAAAGCGGAAAACCCGACCTATATCTACATAGAAAAAGATAAGGTCGAACTTCGCGACGCCTCCGAGGTCTGGGGAAAAGGCGTACACGATACGGTTAAACATTTCCAGGATAAGTACGGTGAGAAAGATCTGACCGTCATCGCCATCGGCCAGGGCGGCGAGAATTTGTCGCGCTATGCCGCCTGGGTGACGGAAGATGATCGCGCCAGCGGGCGCGGCGGCACGGGTGCTGTTGGTGGCAGCAAAAACCTCAAGGCGGTCGTCATCAAAGCAAAGAAGGCGATGCCGAAGCCGCAAGACAAGGAAGCCTGGAAGAAGGCACACGGCCGTGCGCTGGCGGTGATCATGGATGAAGCCAACATCACCAGCCCGCGAAAGGGTGGTCTTTCCCTTTACGGCACAAATGTACTCATGAATATCACCAACACCATGGGCGCACTGCCTTCCTATAACGGGCGCGTAACCTCGTATGGTGATGAATGTGAAAACCTCAGCGGTGAGCACGTCTATGACAACATTCTGGTCAATCATCCTACCTGCCATGCCTGTCCCGTAGCTTGCAAGAAAGAAGTTGAACTCAATGAAGACCCCTATAAAGGGCTGCGCATGGAGAGCGTCGAATATGAATCGGCCTGGGCGCTCGGCGCAAACTCCGGCCATCACAATATCAACGGCGTTGTCAAACTCATCGACCAGTGTAACGATTATGGACTGGATACGATTGAATTGGGCAATGCATTCTCAACCTACATGGAAGCCACGGAAAAAGGATACCTCAATGGCGATCCAGGGCTGGCCTGGGGCGATTGGGATCGTATGATTGAATTGACGCCGATGATCGCAATGCGTGAAGGCATTGGAGATGACCTTGCCGAAGGCGGCGCGTTCTTCGCCGAGAAACATGGTCACCCGGAGATCAGCAATAACGTCAAAGGTATGTCCATTCCCGCTTACGATCCGCGCGGTCTTAAGGGTATGGGTATCGCCTATGCGACCAGCAATCGCGGCGCCTGTCATCTGCGTGCCTATACACCGGCCGCAGAACTGAATATCATGCCATTCGGTTCGCTAAGTGTGGATCCGCTGCATTGGGAAGGAAAAGGGGGATTGGTCAAGGCTTTCCAGGATATTCATGCATTCTCGGACAGTCTAGACCTATGCAAGTTCAGCGCATTCGCCATGGGTATGGCTGAGTATGTGGAACAGTATGCTGCGATGTGCGGCATAGAATACACCATTGATGACGGTTTGAAGGCTGGTGAGCGCATCTACAATCTGGAGCGCTATTACAACAACCTGGCTGGTGTCGCTGAAGGCAGCGACTACCTGCCAGAACGCTTCACAACAGAAGCATCGGATATGCCTGGATCATTGGGACATGTCTGCGAGCTCGACCTGATGTTGGATGACTACTACTCCGCTCGGGGTTGGAAAAATGGCGTCGTGCCGAAGTCGAAACTGCAGGATCTAGGCGTAGACGAAGCGATTCTTTAGACTTACTGATTGTAGGCAGCTGATGCTGCCCGTCCAGTCTGCACGACGAAGCAGGTAGAAACGCAGTGATCAAAAAAGGGCGTGGTTGCCGTAACCACGCCCTTTTTGCTTTGCTCTTTTCCGTTTATGGGCATTGAATAACGCCCTGCGCCCAAAGGCAGCCGCCGCAGGCAGGGGCGACGCTTTCGAAACAATCGGTTAGATTCTCACGCGATATTTCGCAGCCGCCGCAGGGCGTACAGGGGGCAAAAGCGAAGCTGTGAACACGCTCGCGATATGCGACATATTCAGGATCAAGCCACATATCAACCAATCCGCGTTCGCGCACATTGCCAATCGTATGTTTATGGGAGACGCGTTCGTACGCATTAAGCATCCCGGTATGTGTGTGAAGCAGCGGCGGGCACGGGCTGACCGAACCATCCCACCCGACGATCATCGAACCACTCTCAATGAAGGAGCAGACATCGTTGCTAACTCCTAAGTTGCTGCCGGCAAGGCTGACATTGTAACCGCTCTTCAACGCCTCCAGGAAAGGTTCGCTCGTGTAGTCGTTGAAATCCCATTTAGGCAGCGTCAGGCGACGAAACCAGGGCGAGGGTAGATAAGTGACGTCGTTCAACGCCTTTTCATACAGGATTTCCTGATACATTTCGGACGAGTGGGCCAGGAGGTTGCTTACATGAAAATGCATGACGCCCATACGCTTGCCAAGCACGAGCAATTCCGGCAAATCGGCGATATTGCGCTTCATGGCCACAAAGGCGATGCCAATTTCGGGCACAGGATGGTGGGCGGGCTGGCGCATGCGGCGGAAACGATCAAGGTTCTCAAGCACCAGGGGCAGCTCAGCGCCAAGCCGTACGTCCGCATAGCTCTCCGGTCGCGCGCCGTCAATGGAAATCCAGAGTAAATCTAACCCGGCATCGATAAGCGCACGCGCCTTTGACTCAGTCAGCAAAGTCCCATTGCTGATCATCTCGACGCGACAGCCCAGCGCCTTCGCGCGGGCGACCATCTGCGGCAGGTGGCTGTGTGACAGCGGCTCACCAATACCACCAAAGAAGACGGTCGGCGGCGGCGCTAGTTGTTCCAGTTCTTCAATAATACGTTGGAAGGTCTCCGGCGCCATACGGCCGATTTCTACATCCCAATTGTTGCGCATACAGGTCGTGCAATCAATATTGCAGAAATTGGTCGGCTCGACATAGAGTTTGGCAAGATGGGTGACTGGACGATGAAAGCGGATGCTGTTGCTCTCTTCATCGAGGCGCAGGCGCGCGCCCGGCTTGAGCCCGTAGTGCTCGGCAACCTCGGGCGCTATTACCAACCGGCCCTGCTCATCCACCTCCGCCCATAATGATTGATCGATTCCCATGTCCTATGCTCCTGCACGCATCGTTCTTTGTTCCAACCGGGGTTTCAGCTCATCAAGCGCTTCGGGCGAGCCTTCCAGAGAAATCTGCACAATACCAACGCGCAGTGAACCGGTTTGGCGCGGCGACATTTTTTGCAGGGTCGCCTGCCATCCATCGCCAATGACGCGCTCTTCTGACTCTGCCTGCCCCCCTAACTCTTCCAGGTACTCGCGCAGAAGCCACAAAGGTACTGCATGAAGCTGTGTTTCGGCAGCCATCGCCTTACCCTCCGCCAACTGCGGGGAAGATATCAATCTTATCAGTTGGCTTGATCACCGTGTCAATTTTGTCTTCCAAGAACGGGGCATCACGGCCGTTGACGAACAGATGCACATGCCGGTAGAGACGGCCATTCTCGTCGACCAACTCCGGCTTCATAAGCGAGTATCTTGACAGCACTTCTTCCAACAACTGCGCAGCGGTAATACCCTCCGCCAGATCAAACTCAACTGTTTTCTGACCGGCTATTTGGCGCAGTGTCGCATAAAAATTCACTTTCATGCAGTACCACCTCTGGAAAATCTTGCTGCGACAGCTGACTTAGATGCAGCATTCAGGCATGGTACAATTGCGGCCATCTACTGTCAAGTATTTGCTGAAACAGCGGCTGCTGCACAGCAGGCCAAATGAGGAACAGGCAATGAATATCAGAGTTGAACAGGGCGACCTACAGGCAAGTTCGGCCGACACAATAATCGTCAATCTTTTTGAAGGCGTCACAAGTCCGGGCGGAGCAACCGGGGCCATCGATCTTGCGCTGGAAGGCGCGATCAGCGACCTGATCGCAGGTGGGGATTTTTCCGGCAAGGCGGGGGAAGTAGCCGTCCTCTATCCGCGCGGTGCGATCAATGCGCGACGGGTTCTGATCGCCGGGCTGGGCAAGCGAGATGAATTTGATCTGGAGGGCGCGCGCAAGGCGGCAGCGACGGCCGTCAGGCGGGCACGCGACCTGAAGGCCAACCATGTGGCCACAATCATCCACGGCGCCGGCATTGCCGGGCTGCCGGTCGCCGAAGCCGCGCAAGCGACAGTTGAGGGCACACTGCTGGCCCTCTACCGCTATCCAGCCCCCAAGCAACGTGACGAACCGCCGCACGAGATCGCGGAATTGTCCATAGTCGAGCTGGATACCGCCAAACTTGAACAGATTGAAGCGGGCGCTGCGGCAGCGCAGGCGGTGAGTGACGGGGTCACGCTAGCCAGAAATCTTGTGAATTCGCCGGCCAATGTCGCCACACCAACCTATCTGGCCAAAGCCGCCAAAGCAATCGCCAAGGAATATGGATTAGAGAGCCTGGTTGGCGGACGCAAATGGGCGCGCAAACATCAGATGGGCGCCTTCCTGGCCGTCGCCAAAGGGGCGGGAGAGAAGCCGAAGTTTGTTGTGTTGGAACACAAGGGCGACCGTCCCGATCTGCCGACCGTCGTTCTGGTCGGCAAAGGCATCACCTTTGACACCGGTGGCATCAGTTTGAAACCGGTGCAGGGCATGGGCAATATGAAAAGCGATATGGGCGGAGCGGCCGCTGTCCTGGGCGCTATGAAGGCGATTGCCGCTCTCGATCTGCCGCTGCACGTCGTGAGCATCACGCCCTTCACGGAAAACATGCCCGATGCGGAAGCATACCGCCCTGCGGATGTGATCACGGCCAGCAACGGCAAGACGATTGAAATCATCAGCACAGATGCAGAAGGGCGGATGATCCTGGCCGACGCATTGGTCTATGCGCAGCGGTATGAACCGGATGCCGTGATAGATCTGGCGACGCTCACCGGATCCTGCGTCGTGGCCCTCGGCAAAGGGGTCGCCGCCGGGGTATTTGCTAACCAGGAGTCCTTGGCTGAAAAGATAGTCGCCGCCGCAAAGGAGAGCAGCGAAAAGGTTTGGCCGCTGCCACTCTGGGATGAATATCGCAAGATGCTTGATACCGACGTGGCGGACATGATGAACAGCGGCGGGCGCATGGGCGGCGTCGGAACAAGCGCAGTCTTTCTGCGCGAGTTCACGGACTACACCTGGGCGCACATCGATATAGCCGGCATGGCACTGCAGGAGAAAGCAGGAAAACCTTACAGCCAGCGCGGCGCTACCGGCTATGGCGTTCGCCTGCTGGTAGAACTGCTGCGCAGTTGGTAATATTAGGTGCGGCCGCGGTGGTAAGCCATGCTATAATATGGCCCGTTAAGACTTCATCAATAAGGAGAGAGCGTGTATGAGCATCCCGACCCCACCCCTCACCATGGGGATAGAGGAAGAGTATCAAATCATCGATCCCGAATCACGCGATCTCAACGCCTATATTAGCGAGCTGCTGTCGCAAGATCAACGGTCGGAACAAAGGCTCGATCTGAAACCTGAATTCATGCAGTCTCAGGTTGAAGTTGGCAGCCAGGTCTGCCAGGACATCAAAGGGATTCGTGCCGAAGTCGTACGCCTGAGAAGCGCGGTCTGTGAAATGGCCGAGCGCAACGGCGTGGCTATCGCCGCCGCATCAACACACCCATTCGCGCGCTGGCAGGAACAATCGATCACCGAGGGCACGCGTTACAGGGAACTGCTGGATGACATGCAGGGCGTCGCCCAACGCCTCCTAATCTTTGGTATGCACGTTCATGTCGGTTTCGGTTCTACTCTGGAAGAGAAAGACATGATGATCGAGATAATGAACCAGGCGCGCTACTTCATTCCCCATCTGCTGGCCCTATCCACCAGTTCGCCGTTCTGGCACGGCCGTAACTCCGGCCTGAAATCGTATCGCAGCGTTGTCTTTGAATCGATGCCGCGCACAGGCATTCCCCATTCATTTGTGTCCTACAACGAATACATGAGCTTTGAACGCATGATGGGGCGAGTAGGCGCCTTTGGCAAACAGGACACGATGGCCAAGATTTGGTGGGATATCCGGCCGCACCCAGCATTTGATACGCTGGAATTCCGCATCTCCGATATCTGCACAAAGATCGATGAAGCGGTATGCATCGCTGCGCTCTTCCAGGCGATATGCGCTAAGCTGATCAAACTGCGCAGCCAGAACTTGTCCTGGCGGCAGTACCGGCATATCCATATCACGGAGAACAAATGGCGCGCCGTTCGCTATGGTATTGAAGCGGAGATGATCGATTTTGGCCGCGAGCAGGCGATCCCTTTCGCGCTCCTGATGGAAGAGCTGTTGATGATCCTCGACGATGTTGTCGATGATTTAGGCAGTCGTCAAGAAGTGGAATACGTACGCACGATTCTGGCCAATGGAAGCAGCGCCGATAGGCAGATTGCGGTTTTCGAAGCGCACGGCGGCGAAGAGAACGCTGAAGAAGCGCTGAAAGCGGTGGTTGATCATCTGGTAGCTGAAACAAAACTAGGCCTGTAGTGCCCGCCCCAGTTTTCACGACTTGATCAGACCCGGCCAATTACAGCCGGGTCTTTTTTACCATGAGCGGTAACGAAATAGGCCGCCGACAACCGTCGCAGCAATGCCGGCCTCGAGCAGTTCATCCGGAGGGATGGCAAAAATGTCGCGCTCAAATATCGTCAAGTCAGCGAGTTTCCCCGCGGTGATTGTTCCCAATCGCGCTTCCTGACCGCTGGTGAATGCCGCCGCTGTCGTAAATCCGCGAATGGCTTCCTCAATCGTCAGGCGCTGGTCAGGATACCATCCCTGAGGACCAGGACGGCCGTCGGACCGCCGGCGCGTCACGGCGGCATGAATACCGGGCAGTGGATCAATAATCTCAATCGGCGCGTCGGAACCAAATACCACCGTGGCGCCGCTGTCGAGCATCGTACGGATCGCGTAAGCATAACGCGCCCGCTCACCCCAGTAGGCGTCAGCCATCTCGAAGTCCGATGTGGCGTGGAGCGGCTGCATCGAGGCAATGACGTCAAGTTCGGCGAGGCGGTGTAGATCGTCGGGATGGAGCAGTTGCACATGTTCGATGCGGTGGCGCAGGTGGCTGCCGGCTGCTTCCTGCCGGCGGACGGCCTCATACACGTCCAGCACGTCATGATTGGCGCGATCACCAATAGCATGAATCGTGACACTGAGACCATTGGCGCTGGCTTCGCTGGCTGCCGCCATCATTTCTTCTTTGTCGGTCACCACAATGCCGTAGTTGCCGGGGTCGTTTTCATACGGCTCTACCATCGAAGCCGTGCGCGGACCCAGAGCGCCGTCGGCGAATATTTTGATGCCGCCAATCCGCAGCCACTCGTCGCCAAAGCCGCTGCGCAAGCCTACCCCGACAGCATGTGGCAGGCGGGCGACGGGGATGTTTTTGACCACTCGCAGATTCAGTTCTTCATGCGCGTGAAGCTGCTGCAGGGCCAGGAAGGATGAACGGCCGTCAAAGTCGTGAATGCCGGTTAGGCCTACCTCCCAGCAGTAGGCCTGGGCGTCACGCATCGCCTCGACCACTTCTTCGAGCGGCGGGTCCGCTATCAGGCTGCCGACCAGTTCCATCGCGTCTTCAAACAAGATGCCGGTCGGCCGCCCTTGATCGTCGCGCTGGATTTCGCCGCTGGGCGGATCGGGCGTCTCCGCTGTGATGCCGGCCAGGCGCAGGGCGCTGCCGTTAACCCAGGCCGCATGCCCGCTCTTGTGGATCATGAAGGCCGGTTTGCGGCCCACAACCTGATCGAGATCCCTGGCTGTCGGGAAACGTTTATCCAGCCAGCTGTCTTGCGACCAGCCACGACCACGAAGCCAACCGCTGCGCGCCACATTCTTGGGATCGCCTGCGTAGGCGGCGATGCGCTGCAGCACTTCGTCGCGCGACGCGGCATTGTCCAGATCAACCCGTCGACGCGCCAGGCTGAATCCACGAAAATGCACGTGAGAATCGACCAGGCCTGGAATGACGCAGCGGCCGCCTAGATCAACAACTTCTATGTCAGGACCATCAAATTCACGGAGTAATTCATCGTTTCCACAGGCCAGGATTTTGCCGTCGCGAATCGCCAGGACCTTCGCTGATGGGCGAGCATTATCCATGGTGTAAATACGACCGTTGGTTAGAAGCAGTGTTTCTGCCATTCAATCCTCCAGAATGTCTATTTGCAGGCAACGACCCTATCTATATGCCTGTGCACTTGGCTTGACGCGTCGAAATCCGCCTACCTTCAGGCGACGCACGACGCCGCGCGTCACATTCCGTCCCGACCGGCTCCTCGGGTCGCCGATATGGTGAAACCCACACCCAGACGGCGCAGCACACGATGCCGCTGCTCGTAGAATGCGGATGAATAATGCTGACCGGCCAGGCTGGATACGGGCGGGTCGTGCGTGATGCGCAGAAAGGATCCATCCTCAAGTTCAGTAATGAGAGATGGTGGGTGGCAGTAAGCGGCTCCTATTCGCATCGGCCGACCGCAGACAGGACAAACGGCCGTTCCACGCGGGCGTTAAGCACGGATATAGCGCAGCTCTGTTTGCGGCTTGCTGAGATACTCAACATCAGAAGCAGTCACCAGCACATCTTCCTCGAGACTGACAAGTCCGCGCTCCGGTACGATAACATGCAGTTCCAGTGTAAAGATATTCCCTGCTTCAACAGGCAGGTCGCAAATGCCCTGATATCGTTCCCAGCGCGGAGCAAGGACCGTGGCGCCGTCGTGGGCGACACGCCCCAGCAGATGGCCAAATGCATGCATATATTCTGCATATCCGTTTTCAACAATAGTGGCGCGCGCGCTGGCGTCAACCTGCCAGCCAGGAACGCCGGGTCGCAGCGCTTCTTCTCCAGCCTTGATCGCGCCGACTACCGTATCGAATGCATGCTGCACTTCTGGCGGCGCTTCTGCCTCTCCATCCGCCAAGACATACCACATGCGCTGAATATCGGAGCAGTAATCCGCTTCCTTGATGCCCAGGTCGATGTGGAATGTATGGCCCCGCTGCAAGACGACATCCCCCGGCGCAGCGTGCCCGACGGCCGAATCAGGGCCGCAGGTGACAATCGGGTTGAAAGGTTTCGGCCACGCATAATCCAGACCCTGTGCGTCGATGCGCTCATGGACGAAATCAGCGATCTGCTGCTGGGTCATGCCAGGCTTCACATAGGCTTCGATCTCGTCAAACAATGCTTCCGTGGTATTGACGGCCTGGCGCACGCGTTCGATTTCGATCGGGCTCTTACGCCCGCGAAGCGCGGCGATAACTTGCTCTGCCGATATCAGACGATCCACGTAGGGGGTACCCTGGAGTAGCGCGAGCAGTTTGAGGTACATGCCATGCGAAAGCCCGTCAGCGGCAACATCATTCTCAGAGTAATTGATCGCTATCTGCTGGGGATCAATGCGCGAGAAAAGTTCATTAAGCGGCGCGCGAATCCCTTCATGATAACCGATCACTTCGCTGTAGGCGTCCAGTGTGCGGACATTCTCCGCATCATAGAAGCCGACAATGGCTGCATGCTGTCCGTCACGGCAGATCAAAAAGGCGGACGACCAGGTGACATCACCGCCATAGATTAATTCCAGGCAGGGATCTGGCTGCAGCGTAGATTCACGGACAAACGTGAGCCAGACGTCGACATCTAGCTCGTTGAGTATGGCTGTTGCCTGGGCCAGTTTCTCACGGACAAGTGCTTGATTATTCATTGGTACTCTATTTTTTAGCTCGATTGATTTTCGCTGTCGTCGACGATGGCCTCATAAATTGCCTGGAGTTCTTCGTCGGAATAATAATAGATGACTACTTTGCCACCCTTGCTCAACTTCTCAATATTGACACGTGTGCCCAACGACTGCACGAACTGCTCCTGAAGCGCCAACATTTCCGGTGAGAGCAGTTCTTTAGGCGGCAGCGGCAGCAGCGGTACCTGCTCACCTTTGAGCATTTTGTCGACAAGAGCGGCCGCCTCACGACGATTCAGGCCCTTGAGAACGATTTCATCTTTGGCTTCAATTTGTGATTCGGCCGTTGGCAGCCGCAGCAGTTCGCGCGCATGCGCGCCGCTGATCTGCCGGTCCAGGACCGCCTGCTGCACATCCGGCGGTAAATTCAACAAGCGAACGAGATTGGTCACCGTTGAGCGCCCCTTCCCCACGCGATCGGCCACCGCCTCCTGCGTCATGCCAAATTCGTCCATCAGCTGCCGATACGCCTGCGCCTCTTCAATGGCGTTCAAATCCTCACGTTGGATGTTTTCGATGATCGCCAGTTCCAACATTTCCTGCGGCGTCGTTTCTTTGATAATTACCGGTACCGTTTCCAACCCGGCCAGCTTGGAGGCGCGCAGCCGTCTTTCACCAGCGATAAGCGTATACCCGGAAGATGTGGTGGTGACAATCAATGGCTGGATCAGACCATGTTCGCGAATGGATGCTGCCAACTCGGTGAGCACCGATTGATCCACGGTCGAGCGCGGCTGTCGCGGATTCGGTGATATCTCACTAACGGGGACTTCCACCAATCCTGTCGGTTGATCATCAGGGGATGATTCGGACGGAAATAGCGCTCCCAGTCCGCGGCCTAAACCTGGTTTCTTACTCATAACGATTTCTCCACCATGCGATCTCCTCCGATCAACTCGGCCGCCAGCAAACGGTATGCCACCGCGCCGGATGAATTGGGCGCATGAAGATTTATGGGCAGCCCATGACTGGGCGCTTCGCTCAGGCGCACGCTGCGCGGAACGATGGTCCGGAAAACCTTCTCTTTGAAGTGCCGCCTTACCTCTTCAACAACCTGCCTGCTGAGGTTGGTCCGGCTGTCATACATAGTCATGATCAGCCCCCTGATCCGCAGGTCCGAATTGAGGAACCGCTGTACCAATTCAATCGTCTGCAGCAGCTGCGTCAATCCTTCAAGGGCCAGGTATTCGCACTGAACGGGTATAAGAATCCCGTCATCAGCGGCAGCGAGCGCGTTTATGGTGAGCAGTCCCAGGCTCGGTGGGCAGTCGATGAGAACATAATCGTAGCGACCTTCCAGTTTTTTCAGCGCATTCTGCAGGCGATACTCCCGGCCCAATACGGAGACCAGTTCAACCTCTGCCCCGGCCAAAGCTGGATTTGATGGCAGAACATCTACACCATACGGCTCGCTGCGCATCGACAACTGCGCGAAGTCCGCCTCTTCTAAGAGCATATCGTAGGTTGACAGCTCCAGATCAAATTTATTGAAGCCCATGCTGGATGTGGCATTAGCCTGGGGATCAAGATCAACGATCAGCGTTCTGAAACCACGCGCCGCAAGCATTGCACCCAGGTTAATGACCGAAGTGGTCTTGCCCACGCCCCCTTTTTGGTTTGCGATAGCGTATGTTTTCATCGTTTCTGACAATTCGTCGCCTCGTTCCTCAGAAAGCTAATACCTGGTTAATCGTGCCGCTCAATCAACCTGGGACACATATTGTTGTATGACGTGCATCTTGTTTGACAAACCGCTTACCGTAACCGATTGGGCGGCAATTTCATTGGCGAAACGAGCCGCTTCCCACGGGTCACCTGCCGTTTGGTGTAGGCGCACCAGAAACGCGGTCGCATAAATATCTCCCGCGCCTGTTGTATCGACGGCGCTGACCTTCGGCGCGGGAATGCTGCGCACGTCATGGCCAAAATATACAACGCTGCCCGCCGGCCCCTGGGTCATGACCAAAACGGGAGAATGGCGCCGGAACTGGTTTAGCATCGCAGGCGTAACGAGATCTTCATCACTAATGAAGGTGGCCGCGGCCAATGGTAAGAATCTTTCCGCAGCCTGCCAGGGTTGGGCAGTTACTTTCCCATCTTCTTGCCACGTGCGCATCCATCCTTGTGGCGTAAGGCCGACCATGCTGTTGCTAAATAGACCGATGACCTGCGGATCGACTTCATTGGCCACCGGCCCAATATGCGCGATCTTGGTTCGCTGCCATGCGGGTGGTATGTCATCAACGCCAATCGGACCGGCAACTGCATGGATGGTCTGTACACGGCCGTCCGGCCCATAGACATTCTCGAATGTAGTGGTCGCTTCGGATGGAACTTGGTGAATCGTGATATCCGGCAAGTAAGCACTCATGCTGGCGGAAGCGGCATAACTTGACACGATAGCCGTGCGGCATCCAAGGGTCTTGGCGGCAGCAGCCGAATAGGCGGCGGTACCCCCGATAGTAACGCCATCCGCGTCCAAATCATGGCATAAATGCCCTACTACAAGATAATCGATGTGCTCTGGAAATCCCATCATTGAATTCTACCTAGCGCCCACAATTGGGACAAGGTTGTATGAATATGTCAACTTACTATTGCATAGTTACATAATCACGGCTAAGATTTATGAGCCATGTCAGAAAAACAACCAGAAAGTGATAAGCGGCGCGCTTCTGAGCGTTCACGTTCCCGCCAACGACCATTACTTTCACTACCACAGATTCTCGTACTGGCCGGTGTCGTGTTTGCCGTCTATGTGGGTCTCGATCTCAACCGCCGTGCGCAGGCCGGCGCGCAGATCGAAAAGAATGAAGGCATTATGGAAGCCCGGGTCATTCTGGAAACAACGCGGCAAGTTGAACTGATCATGACCCGTGATTATGTGGACAGCGACGCGTATGTTGCCGCCTATGCGCGTAATGAAGCGGGACAAGTACTGCCCGGCGAAAAGCGCATTGTTCCGTTGTTGTTAAATGCGACTCCAATCGCGACGCCAGTACCCACGGCCACACCCGACCCCGCGTACGATGCCCGCCCCTGGCAGGCATGGTGGCGTCTCCTTTCTGACGCCCCCCTGCCTTCGGGCTGACGCGGTGAACCTTCCCCTGAAAATGACGCCGCTGGAGAACGACTGCTCTTTTGGCAGGCGCAGCGCCTGCCTTTGATCACGTCACCCACAGCGCTTTGACAAGCTCGACGCCAAGCACCACTTCGTCACGTCCAATACGCAATCGCATGGGCCCGTTAAAGGGCGCACGACCCACAATCTCAAACGGTGTGGCCGGTGTCACGCCCAGTGTGGAGAAGTAGGCCAGCCTTTCTGACTCATCTGTACGAACGCGGCTGATCTCTCCCTTGTGGCCGACGGTGAGATTAATCAGGCAGGTGTCTTGTATCTCCGGCAGCAGGCCATCTTGATCTGGTATCGGCTCGCCGTGCGGACAGCGCCGCGGCTCACCCGTCATCTCCGCCATGCGGGCGACAATGACATCGTTCAGGCCCACACCTAGATCATCCGCATGCTGATGGACCTCATGCCATGCGAAACCCATGACCTGAACAAGAAACACTTCCAAAATGCGGTGGCGGCGTAGTTCGCGAAGCGCTTCTTCGCGGCCAAGATCTGTTAGCTCTACGCCCTGATAAGGCACATGCTTCACGAAACCGGCGCTTTTCAAGCGTTTGAGCATTCGCGGCACCGCCGGCGCAGTGACGTCAAGACGCTCGGCAAGGCTGGTTGTGCTTACCGTTGGGGAATCTTCTTGGAGGCGGTATATCTCGGCCAGATACTCGCGCATGGCCGTGCTGATTTGCATGTTCATAGGTCTGATATTGGCAGCCTACCTTGTCGCCGGTATCGTCTAGGTCAGTAGGCCGAATTGGTAGGATTGTCAACCCGTTTTTCGCACCTGATAGGAGCCTATGGTCAGTTTACTCTATTACGACTCTTTCGACCATCTGCTCAAACAAACAGCACATGGATCTAATGACCTTTGCGCCGGAACAGCAGCACGACCGCAGCCAACAACATACCAGCTGTCGCACCTGCAATCCACTGTTGCGGCGTAAGATCAACCGGCACCCTTTGCTTCTGCTCACTGTCTTGTGGCGGCGGCGCTGCCCTCACAGTGGCCGCTTCGACGGCCGTCGGCTGCAATACTGCCGGCGGCCTGCTTGCCGTTGGGGCCGGCGCTTTGCCCGGTGGTACCAATGTGGATTCGACTGGTGATCTATGCGAAACTGAATGAATCGTCAGCAGCACAGGGTCATGATCGCTCGCATGAAACGGGAGCCCGGTTGGCGATTCATCAAGCGCCAGCGAAACCGGATAGTCCGCATTGATGTGCAAAACCTCAGCACGATCGATGCGATGAACCAGTGCGGGAGAAACCAGGATCCCATCAACGAGATGCGCGACGCCGTCGAAAATATAGCTGTAACGCTCTTGAGCCGGCACAATCTGCATGGCGTCATACAACACGCCACCCTCCTGCAGTTTCTGCCACACCGGGGAGTGGTTGTAGTCGTTAAAATCACCAAGCAAGATGATTGCGGCCTGGGGCTGGCCGGCCAGCTGGGTCTGTACCAATCCGTGAACATGATGCGCCTGGGCCAGACGGCGCGCAGCGGTCTCGGCTTCTCCCCCTCTTTTTGATTTGAAGTGGTTCACGAAGAGGATCAGTGGTTCACCATCTACCTGCACCGCCACTTCCAAGGGCGGGCGCGAGAACAGGGGCTCCAACGACGCGGGGCAGTGAACGCTGCTGTCTACGATGCCGGTTGTCAGCGGCGAACAGACCTGATGCAGTTCTGCCGCGCTAACGGTGACGCGATTAGGATCGCTAAGTAAGGCCACATCAATTCCGCGGGCATCGGCGCTGTCCTGATGCGTGACCTGATAGGGGAACCCGCAGTGCTCAGCCGCATGGGCAGCCAGATCCAGCAGCAGCGCTTCTGATTCCACCTCCTGCACGCCCAGCAGTTCAGGGCAGCCCAACAGTGCGCTGATTGCG
This sequence comes from uncultured Chloroflexia bacterium, assembly GCA_963767495.1. Lineage (GTDB taxonomy): Bacteria > Chloroflexota > Anaerolineae > Promineifilales > Promineifilaceae > JAACFF01. The sequence continues at coordinate 1,896,140 of CAVYDY010000001.1, read as the reverse complement.
TAGGCAAGCTTGCGCTTCTTGATTTCGATTTCAGCGCCAGCCGGCCGTTCAGTCGTAGCGGCCTCGTCATCAGGCGCGGGAACAAGATAATTATCCAGATTCAGGGTGGCGACACGAAAACTATCCGCCGAGGCTTTGGACGACCGGGCCGGGGGTGGCGGCTGCGCGTTCTGCACGCGCAGCGAATCGCTGTGCTGTTGGACTACTTTATACTGCTCGAAATGATAGGTCAGCGGACCTTCGACCCCGGAGACTAGATCGCCTGTCCTGAGCGCGGGCAGAGAAGAGCAATCGACGTCAGAACGGTAGATCACCAGGATTGGCGCGGCGAATGTCTCGCCCGCGGCGTGACGAACCGGCCGTGACTGATCAGCCGCTGAAGCCAGTGCGAAACCGCAGCCGGCATGGGTTGGGCCAACCACGGGTAGCGGCTCGTCCGTGCGCACCAGCATCCCTTCACGCGCCTCCAGATAGGCAGACGCCGCCGCTGGTTCTTGCGGCAGGTCGATGTTTTGCGCAGCCGGAACTACCTGCATGGAGGCGTTTAGTTGAATAGAGAGATCTTTGTCATCAATCTCCGTCAGGCCATAGTATTCTGTGACCTGGCCCGTGATCGTGATTTCATCACCCACAGCGTAATGCGGGCGACGCCGGCCTAGAAATACGGCGATGCCATCAGAAGTCGACGCGTCGCCGTCCTCCAGACCCGGCTTGTCTTGGACAAACAGGGTGTGGAATACTACGCCGGCAGCGTTTTGGTCTTCAACGGCCGCGGTGACGATGCCTTGAAAGGAGACGACCTGGTGGAGCAGGGGAGACCTATCACCGGGCCCCTGTATGTCGCCAATGCGCCTTAATGACGGCGCGCTTCCGGCATCCTGGCCAGGCGCGGCTAGGCAGGTGCCGTCCAGGGATAGTTGACCAGGCGTGGGGATCACTTGTGGACGCCAGTCTGCGGCGCTGTCTGTGTCACAGTGTGCCGGAACGCGTTCTGTACTCTGCCCAGGGACGACAGCCGGAAGGCTCGGCGCGAAGAATGTCCTGCGGTCTCCGTAACTCAGGGCGTCAATGATATTGCTGCGATCATCAACCAGGATAAGCTCGTCGCCGTCGTTGGCCAGGGCAAATTGACCATTGGCCCATTGATCGCCGGCGACCATGTCGGGTACGGCCGTGTCAGTACTTGTTATCTCGTAATCTGGGCTTGCGCCAAAAAGGGCGCGAAAGCCGGATGCGGTTTGGGCGACAACAATCGCCTCCCCGGCGCCAATCGTGCTTCCCTCGGGAAATCGCAGCATCGCTTCGCCGCCACCGGGTCGTTCTTCATCACCCAAACCAAAAGCAGCTATCGACAGCGAATGGTCGCTCAGGTTTGCCAGCTCTACCCACTCCCGCTCTTCATCAAGGCCTGGCGGATTGTAATAGAATTCGGTGATCAGGAGTCCCTCAGGGGAAGACAACTGCCAGGGGGGAGCGGCTGCTGTCGTTCGTCCAACCGGCAGCAGTAGGAGGGAAATAGTGAGGCAAGCCAGCGCAAAACGAATCATGAAGCATGCCACTGCAGGCTATTTGTTCAGAATCCCCGCCGAACAAGTCATGTGAAACCGGCAAACACAATCCTATTCTACCCGATCTCGAAAAAGAGCTGTAGCAGATGGTGTCGCGAGCAAATTCTTACACAATTCTGATGCCCCACTGTTACGTTGTTAACAATCCCGCACTACAATATGAAGTTAGACCAACCAGGTCTTTCCAACACTTGATCGATGGATGAAGACCCGAAACATGGTCAGGAGCAGAAAACTATGACAGATACACATGAACACCTTTCACTACCTGTGGTACCGCTTCGTGGAGGCGCCGTATTCCCAGGTATTACCACGACTATTTCTGTCGGCCGTCGCCGCTCGTTAGCTGCCGCTCAGGCGGCATTGGAAGACGATGGCGAATTGCTCATTATGGTGCAGTACAAGGCCGAAGTTGAGAATCCCGAAAACGAGGATCTGGTTACTGTCGGCGTATTGGCGACTATACGGGACCTAATTCGCACGCCTCACGTCGGCGTGCAGATGTTGGTGGAACTCCACCGCCGTGTTGAGTTCGAGGGGCTTACTCATAAGGAGCCCTATCTGCGAGGCACTTTCGAAGAGCTTGAAGATACGACTGACACAATCAATGAAGCGTTGATCATGGAAGCGATCGCCTACCTGGAGCAGTATGCCGAGGCGCTTGGCGAAGCCAACCAACAGATCATCACCAATGCGCGCAGCAGAACAACCGATGGCGACCTGGCTGACTATATCGGCGGTATCCTCAACCTGCCGTTTGATACGGAGCTTGAGCTGCTGACGACCCAAAACGGGGAAGTTCGCCTGCAGCTAGTACTCGAGTATTTGCAGCAGGAACTGCGGATCACCGAGATCCGCAACAAAATCCAGCAAGATGCCAAAGAGGGCGCCGACAAGGCTCAGCGAGATTTCTTGCTGCGCGAGCAAATGCGCGCCATTCAGAAGGAGCTAGGTCAGGACGGCGACGAAGCCGGCGACGATTTGGCTCAAAAGATTGAGAACGCGGGCATGCCCGAAGATGTCAAGGAAAAGGCGCTTAGCGAAATGAGGCGCCTTGAATACCAGGGCCCGCAGTCGGCGGAAGCAAGCGTGATCCGTACCTATCTGGAATGGCTCATCGAACTGCCCTGGGACAAGGAAACCGAAGACAATCTGGATGTCGTCCACGTACGCGAGGTCTTGGATGAAGATCATTATGGTCTGGACGACGTCAAGGATCGTATCGTCGAGTATGTTGCAGTCCGCAAATTGGCCGGTAAAAAAATGCGTGGTGCAATCATCAACTTGAACGGTCCTCCCGGCGTCGGCAAGACGAGTATCGCCACGTCGGTTGCCCGGGCGGTAGGCCGCGAAATGGTGCGGATCAGCCTTGGCGGTGTACGGGATGAAGCGGAAATTCGCGGCCACCGGCGCACCTATATTGGCGCGATTCCCGGACGCATTATTCGCGCGCTTCGTGATGCCAAAACACGCAACCCGGTTATCGTGCTCGACGAGATCGATAAGGTTGGCACTGACTGGCGTGGCGATCCTTCATCAGCTCTGCTGGAAGTACTTGATCCGGAACAGAATGATAGTTTCACCGACAACTATCTGGAAGTTCCCTTCGACTTGAGCCAGGTTATTTTCATCACAACCTCGAATCAACTGAGTACCATTCCCCTCCCCCTGCTGGACAGGATGGAGTCGATTGAGATGCTTGGTTATATCGAGGACGAGAAAGTAGCCATCGCCAACAAATACCTGCTCAAGAAGCAGCTTGAAGCACACGGCATCGACGAGCTTGAGGTGACTTTCGATTCGGCGGCGCTGAGCAAACTGATTCGTGGCTATACGCGCGAAGCAGGTGTGCGCCAGTTGGAGCGCGGAATCGGCAAGATCGTGCGTAAGCTGGCGGTGAGAATCGCTGGCGGTGAGAAAGGGCCGTTTGAAGTCGGCGAGTCTGACATCGAACGAATCATGGGTCCGGAGAAATTCACCTACGGCGTAGCAGAAGAAAACGATGCCGTCGGGATCGTAACTGGCCTGGCCGTAAACATGTTCGGCGGCGATATCCTGCCCATTGAAGTCAGTCTCAGTGAAGGCTCGGGCAAGATCACGCTGACCGGTTCATTGGGTGACGTTATGCGAGAGTCCGCGCAGGCTGCGCTGACTTACGCAAGGGCGAATGCGCGCCTGCTGGATTTGGAACCGGGGATCTTTGACAAGATCAACGTCCATATCCATGTGCCGGACGGCGCAACGCCGAAGGATGGACCGAGCGCGGGCATTGGCATGGCAACGGCCGTAATCTCTGCCCTGACGCGCCGGCCCGTTCACAGTGATGTGGCGATGACCGGTGAGATCACGCTGCGCGGCAAGGTGCTGCCAATCGGCGGTCTGAAATCAAAAGCGATCGCCGCCCACCGGGCAGGTGTGTCGACTGTTCTGCTGCCGAAAGATAACGCCAAGGAAATCCCGGAACTACCGGAACGGGTACGGGAAGACCTGAACCTGATCGCAGTCAGCCATCTTGACGAAGTGCTGGCAATCGCTCTGCGTGAACCGGCAGGCCCGCCAATCAGGCTGGCGGAAGACGGCGAGAATCGACAAGATGTGATCATTCCACCGGTACCTGTTGACGGCACAAACGGCATCATACAAGTCAGCGGTGACTGAAATCAGAAAGGACCACCGGCCGAGGGCCAGTGGTCCTTTTTCTGTTTGCTCTTCTCCCATGGTGTGCGCCCACTATAGATTCCACCCTTCGCGAATCTGACCTACTATCTGCATCGCCTTTTCAATAAGTGCTTTGTTCTCCGGCCTATTGGGCCACAGGCTGGCTCCCGATGGATGGGGCAGCGGCACCACCCAGCGCCCTGCTTCCGGCAGCGCGGCGTCAAATACTGTCATGCGCTGTCCCTGATTCCGGTCAAAATTGAGTGGATCGCTCATTGCGTCGGGCCCAAAGTAAATGGCCGTGCCGATGATCTGATTCAATTTCAGCGAACTCGGGTAGAAGAGTTTTATGGCCAGGCCGCCAACCGGCAGAATGAGGCGCGGTCTGTAGAGGGTTATCTCGCGATCCAGAAAAGGACGGCACTGCTGCTGTTCAGGCTTGCTGGGGACGCGGTCCCCTTTGCCGTTCTTGCCTTTGCCCGGGTAACACTTGGTGATGGCCGTCATCACGTAGTCGGCACGGAACTGTTCCTCCTGCCATCCAGCCTCTTGCAGCCATTGGAATAAGCGCCGGCCGCTTCCCGCATTAAACGGCCGTTTGGCGGTCACCTCGGTGATGCCTGGCGCCTGGCCAATCAACATCACATCCGCCAATGGCGGGTGACTGAACACGGCGCCGGGTGTTATTTCATAGCCGGCCTCCAGGCATAAACGACAAGCCCTGAGTTCAGTATCAATTTCTGCTAACTTGGCTTCGTCTGGCTTTGCCATAATGCGCCCATTTGAGCCCGTCCCGGCAGACCGCACGCCTATTCTTCCCGGGGCGAAATAGTGCCGAGAGTATCGAGCTAGCTGTCCCCATCGGCGTCATCGGAGTGCCGCACGAGCGTGCTGTTGATGATCGTGAGGCCTGGATCCTGTTCGCGCAGCCACGCCGCCAGATGTCCAACCGCAAGATGTATGCCGTGTGTCGGCCGTGGAAAGCCCAGTTCATGCAGACTTATGACAAAATCGCCCGCCTTTCTCTGGCGAATACTCAGGGCGATGCGCTGCCTGTACGGCTCCTCACTCACATAGAGTTCCACCAGCAGCATCTTCTCACGCAGATTGTGATACATATTCAAGTACTTGATGTGAATATCATCTTCCTGAGCATAAAAGGGTTCAAAGCGATTTCCGACCTCTTCGAGAGACAACGAGGACATTAGAACGATATGGGGCACAGCGGTTTCCTCCGGGATAGGAAAATCATCTTCGGCGTGTTTCCTGTTTCGCCGCCAAAGAAAGTAGCGGGGCGGTCGCCCTTCTGAAAGAGCAATCCGTTCGTACTTGGTTCGTTGGCGATCTTCTACATCCGCTAAATAGGCTTGGTCGTATCTAGATTCGAAATAGGGAGAATGTGACAGGCATTGTTCGATGGCTATGGCGTACTCTTCATGATCGGTGGCGATATCCAGCGGCGCACCGGGAAGCATTCTGGTCGCTAACAAGTCTAGGAAACGAGGGTTGATCACCCGCCTGTGCTGATGGCCCGACTTGGGCCACGGATCCGGGAAGTTGATGGTTGCGCCGCTAATGCTTTGCGGCGAAAAATGAAGCCATAGAACAGCAAGGGAGTCGCCCTGCAGCACGCGCGCATTGCCGACACCGGCGGTGGCCACTTTCTTGGCGCCGCGCTTTAGCGAAGGTAATGATATCTCAATGCCCAGGACGTTGGACGAGGGATTATTCCGGGCCAGAGCAACGAGACTCTCACCGCCTCCGAATCCCAAATCAAGCAGGATGGGCGCTTCACGGCCGAATATACCCGCCCAATCAGTGGGCCAGGGCAGCCGCGCGAAGTGAAGGATTGACACTGACATCGTGTTGATTATAGTGAGTGTTTCGCGAACAGGGTAATAGGGCTACGGTTCGTTGACCGTGATGAAATCTGATGCCACCCAGCCGACCAGTCCAGTGTCAGTCTGCACCTGCTGCCATTGCAGTTCATCTGCAAGCTGCTGCCCGTCAAGAACGAACAGCACGGTGCCATCAGGCAAATATTCAAGCTCGGCCGTTTCGGTGCCAGCCTCGCCGCGCAAATAGACGCCCACGCCGCTGGTGACAGTAGCTGTCAATGGCTGCGCAGTCGGCGTCTCTGTGGGCAAGGCGGTAGATGTGGCCGTAGGCACGGGAGATGTTGCCGTGGCTCTTGGCAGGGTCGGCACTGGTGTATGCGTCGCGGTCTTTGTAGGGGCAGCGGTTGGGGGCACGACCGTGGGTGCCGGCGTTGGCGTTGGCACGGGCATGGTGGCCATGACACGGGGCCCAACAAAGATCAGTGCCAGCAGAACGACGGCGAGGACGAAGGCAATAACCGCGCGCACCAGGTTAATCTGCGCTTTTTGCCGGGTTTCTACTCTTCCAACATCGTATGCCTGCTGGGAAGCTTTGGTCCGCGCCGTAACAGCGCGCAGCAAAAAATAGAAGCCCGCGACAATACTTAAGACCGCTAAGACCGGCAGTGCAATATTAAACAGGACCGCCACCATTCCTCCAACCTACTGGTTCAACCCCTACTTTAGTCTTGCTGAGCGGCTTTGGCAAGGGAATCCTTAGCTTCTTCCCATAGTTCGTTCATCTCTGCCAAGGACATCTCCGTGAATTCCAGCTTTCGAAGGCGCACCAGCGACTCAACAATGCGGAAGCGCTGGCTAAAGCGGTGATTGGCTTCACGCAGGGCGCTCTCAGCGTCGATACCATAGCGACGCGCGAGATTAACGACAACAAACAGGAGATCGCCCAATTCGGCCTGCCGTTCTTCGGGCATCTGCGCCGTTCGCAGTTCGGCAATCTCTTCCTGCACTTTGTCGTAGATGCCGCTGATATCGGGCCAATCAAATCCAGCTTTGCCAACCCGTTCCTGAATCTTTTGCGATCGCGACAGCGCAGGCAAAGTCAACAACAAGTCATCTAGCAACGACCCGTCACGCCTTGCTCCTTTTTCCTGCCGCTTGAGTTTTTCCCAGTTCTGCAGAACTTCATCAGTATCAGCGACCTGCCAATCTCCCCACACATGCGGGTGCCGTCGTTTCAGCTTCGCCTCAATTCCGGCAATCACGTCGGGCAAGGTGAATTCACCCGCTTCTGAGGCCATCTGGGCTTGCATGACGACATGATAGAGCACATCACCAAGCTCTTCACGAAGGTTGTCAACGTCCTGTCGATCGAGCGCATCCTGAACCTCGTAGGCCTCTTCAAGGAAACCCGCCTGCATGGACTGAGGCGTCTGTTCAATATCCCACGGGCAACCTTTCGGGCTGCGCAGATAGGCAACCGTCTCGGCAAGGCCAGGAAGTGTCGATACGGCTGTAAGCGCGGGAACAAAGAGTGTAGTCAGGTGATCAATGTGGCTGCTGCGATCGATTTCATAGAGCGCCATCCCCTCAACAATCTGATCCGCCTCGCCTGCATGGTGCACAAGGGTAACGGCGTGCTCATCCGGATAGATCGCGCCCAATGCCTGTTTCACTTCGCTGGCGATAAAACGATTGTAGACCTGTCCCAAGAGAACGGGCATATCTGCGTGCAGCGACGGGTAGAGCAGTTCAGCAACGGACAATGCATCAGACACTTGCAGACCGTCCAACGCATCCACACCGATCGCTGACAAAACGGGCTCCACGAAGCTAAGACCCATGACCACACGAACCGGGACCTGTTTAGTTGCGGCTTCAGCGAGAAGGAAGGTAACGGTTGATTCGCCAACAAAAGGGTTGCCCGGAACAGCATATATGATGTCCGTGTCCTGGCCTAAGCTGAGCAATGTCTCAACTATCTTGCCGTAGACACCCTCGAAATCCCGCTCAGACTGGTAAATATAATCGAATCCATGGAGAGTCACCGCATCGGGAAGGTCCGCCACCGCAGGGTGGCGTTCAGTTCTCAGATAGATATCCGTGGCCGTTGAGAGGATCTGCCAGGCCTCCCTGGTCAGGAATTGACTGCTGCCCGGCCCCAAGCCAACAACCGTGATGCCCATGATAACCTCGAATTATTCAAGCAAAAGAGGCGAGCACAAGGTCTCGCCTCAAATTCTTCCAATTCAATGATACGATGTGGAGATTAACGTTTGGTATAGGTAGGCGCCTTACGAGCGCGTTTCAAACCAGGTTTCTTGCGCTCTTTCACGCGCGCATCCCTCGTAAGATGACCGCTGGCACGAAGCGTGCCCCTCAATTCTTCATCATATTTGACGAGCGCACGCGCCAAACCCAAGCGAACTGCGCCGGTTTGTCCCGTAATACCGCCACCCTGGATCAGGACTGAAACATCCATTTTTCCTGCGAGCTCGGTGTCAGTCAGCGGGCCCATCAATGTTTGATGATCACCATAGCGCGGAAAGAACTCCATAACATCCTTGCCGTTCACAGTGAAAGTGCCGTCGCTTTCCGCACCGGGGTAAATACGAACGCGGGCTGAAGCCTTCTTACGCCGGCCGATTCCTTCGTGGTATAGTCGTTTCTCTTCTGACATACGAAATGTTCTCCTACAGCTCTAACTCAACCGGCTGCTGCGCACCGTGCGGATGATCCTCGCCGGTATAGACCTTAAGCTTCTTCAGCATCTTGCGTCCCAGCGGGTTCTTTGGCAGCATACCTTTGACTGCTAATTCCAACGGGCGAGTCGGGAACTTTTCCAACTGCTCGCGCAACGTAATTTTTGACATTCCACCTGGATAGCCAGAATGACGATAATAAATCTTCTGATCCAACCGGCGGCCGGTAACAGCCACCTTGTCAGCATTCAAAACGATGACGAAATCACCGCAGTCTACCGATGGGCTGTACGTCGGCTTGTGCTTGCCACGTAAGATAGTCGCGATTTGGCTTGCCAATCGTCCTAGATTTTTCCCTTCGGCATCTACCACATACCACTGCCGTTCTACGTCGGCCGGTTTGGTCAAATAGGTTTTCATGCCCAAATCTCCTGCCAAGACAAAGTCTTGATTAATTATTCCTCGTAAGTAATAGAGGCTAAATAGAGCCCCTGTGGCGGCGCAGCTGCGGCGGAACGATTACGGTTCCTCGCCTGAAGCGCAGCCAAAAAATCAGCGGTCGTCCAGGCGCCTGTCCCAACAGACACGAGGCTGCCAACAAGGCTGCGCACCATGCGATACAAGAATGCGTTGGCCTCCACATGAAAGACCAGATACGGTGCTCGCTCATACCATCGCGCCTCAAAGATCTCACGCACGGTGCTTACCCCCTGCGGAGGTAAGCCAAACGTGGCAAAGTCTTGCTGCCCGATTAGCGCTGCCGCGGCCTCGTTCATCTCATCCAAGTCAAACTGCCGTGCTACATGCCAGGAATGCTTTCGGTGCAGCGGACTGCGGACCGCTCCATTGTACAGGTAGTACAGATAGGCACGCCGCCTTGCATCGAAACGTGGATGAAACGAATCATCCGTTTTTTCCAGGCTTCTAACAGCAATATCTTCGGGCAAATTGGCATTCATCGCGCGCTGCAGGGCACCCTCGCCGTGTCGCCACTCAATTGTAAAGCTTATCACCTGACCAAAAGCGTGAACCCCGCTATCGGTGCGCCCAGCTCCAGTTATGGAGAGGGAACGCCGAGCCAGGTGTGATAAAACGCGCTCTAATTCACCCTGAATAGTTAGAAAACCATCTCTTTGACGTTGAAAACCACAGTAATTCGTGCCGTCGTATTCAACCCGGGCGCGATAGCGCGTGAGTCCAGAAGGTGATCCCATTATTGGGATAACCTTTATTCTTCTTCTACCAACATCAACACGGCCATCTCAGCATTATCGCCGGTCCGTTTTCCGATTTTCACAATTCGTGTATAGCCACCTGGACGATCGGCGAAGCGTGGAGCAACTGTTCCAAACAGTTTCTGCACAACATCAACTTCCTCGAAGTATCCACTGTCATCCTCGGCAACGCGCACTTTGGGCAAACGTGAAGCTGCCAAGCGCCGCGCATGGACCTCTTTGCTGGGGTCATTCTTGCCACTTTCCAGCCCACGTTTGGCCAGGGTTATCATTTTCTCGGCCGATGGTCTGATCGCGCGCGCCTTCGCTTCCGTAGTAACAATCTGCTCGTAACAGATAAGATCTGCGATTAGATTTTTGCGCAAGGCATTCCGATGTGCGGAATCACGATTCAGTCTGTGGCCACTTACTCTATGTCGCATAATTTTCCTCGTACAAACTTGAGCGATTGGCCATCGCCTACACCTGGCGAGCCAATCGTCACGACCACATAACTATTCTGTAGTCTCTCCACCGGCCAAGAAGCCTTTCATCCGAAGTTGATGTTTCAACTCTTCGAGTGACTTCTCGCCGAAGTTGCGTATCGCCAGCATTGTTTCATCGCCGCGATCTAACATTTCCAACATTTCGCCAACCTTTGTGATGCCAGTACGTTTGAGAGAGTTAAAGACTCTCACGCTGAGATCGAGCTGCTCGATTGGCGTATCGTATATTTCGTTCGGAATTGGCTCTTCTTCTTCTTCCTCTTCCACAGGCAAGAAAGTCTCTTCGCTTACACCAGCCAAAGGGCGAAGATGAAGAATCAATATTTGCGACGATTGGGCCAGAGCTTCTTCCGGCTTGATTGAGCCATCCGTCCAAATTTCCATCACGACGCGATCATAGTCGGCAACCTGCCCAACCCGCGTCTTTTCTACTTCATAGGCAACCCGTCGAATGGGGCTGAAGATCGCATCTACCGGCAGTTCACCAATAGGCAGCCGGCCTCGATCTTCCGCAGGGGAATATCCACGACCAGTTTCCGCGGTCATTTCAATTTCTAGAAATGCCTCGTCAGAATCGACGGTAAACAGATAAAGATCAGGGTTAATGATCTCCACCTCTGGCGGCAGCTGAATATCAGCAGCCGTCACAGTACCTGCGCCATGAACTTCCAGGCGCATCCGTGATGAGTCGGTATTATGCAGCATCAAACGCAGTTGCTTGATATGCAAGATAAGCTGCATCATATCTTCCCGAACATGGGGAATCGCCGAAAACTCATGGGGAGCATCGGCTACACGGATGGACGTCACCGCCGCACCCGGCAAAGACGACAACAATACGCGTCGCAAGGAATTACCGATGGTAATTCCGAAACCTCGTTCCAGTGGGCCGAAAATGAATCGGCCGTATTCGTGGGTCATCGCCGTACTTTCTATTTTGGGCATGACCAGATTACTTATAGCCAATGTCAGACCTCCCTTGAAATCCAATTAAACATGATTCAACCAGTACCTTTAGCTGTGCATCAATTCCTGATGCTGTCATAAAGATTATCGGGAGTAATACTCGACAATTAGCTGCTCATTCAACGTGACATCAATGTCTTCACGAGCAGGTAGGTGCAGAACATTGGCCGATAATTGAGCGGGCTCAATCGACAGCCAACGCGGAACTCGCCGGTCATCTAAATCCTGGCGCAATTCCTTGAAGTGGGCGCTGCGCTGGCTCTGAGGGCGAATCGAAACGGAGTCGCCGGGTGACACCAGGGCTGATGGGATATCAGTCTTGCGCCCATTAAGCATGATGTGGCCATGTGAAACGAACTGCCGTGCTTGAGCACGCGAGTCCGCTATTCCCAGGCGATAAACCACATTGTCCAAACGTCGTTCCAGCAACACCAAGAGGTTACTGCCCGTCAAACCGACTTGCTGCTCGGCGCGTTGGAAGTAGCGGCTGAACTGCCGTTCCATAATGCCGTAGACACGGCGCGCTTTCTGCTTTTCACGCAGCTGCAGCAAATAGTCTGATGCCCGTCCACGCCGGAATTGTTTCTCACGGCCGTGCTGGCCGGGCGGATACGATCGGCGTTCAAATGAACATTTGGGTGTTAAACAACGCGACCCTTTCAAAAACAGCTTTTCGCCTTCGCGGCGACATAGCTTACATACTGGTCCTGTGTATCTTGCCAACTTACTTAGCCTCCATTCTCAGGATTTGTCGAGAGGTTTACAGGTATGGCAGCCCTTCTTCCCTCTCCTACAAAATAACAATTAATCGATTATCAAATTAAACGCGACGCCGCTTCGGTGGGCGGCAGCCATTGTGCGGTACAGGCGTAATATCATTGATGGCCGTCAGATGCAGGCCAGAGGCGGCAAGCGCTCGTATGGCGGCTTCGCGGCCAGGGCCGGGGCCCTTCACAAAGATTTCGATCTCCTGCATGCCATTATCCTGGGCCATGCGCGCGGCATTTTGGGCCGCCAGACGCGCCGCATACGGCGTGCTCTTTCGAGATCCACGGAATCCTGCTGCACCGGCGCTCGCCCAGGCGACCGTATTACCCTGCGGATCCGTAATCGTTACGATGGTGTTGTTGAATGTCGCAAAAATATGCGCAACGCCGCGCGGCACCATCTTCTTCGCTTTTCTGCGCGCTTGTGATTGTCTTCTACGTCCCATTTTGTCTCCTAGAATACAACTTACCGGCAAGACGTGCGCTGACTACACACACGGATTGCGGCGGGTTGACATTCAACTACTTGCCGCCCTTACGTCGCCCACGCCCGGCTACAGTCTTCTTCGGGCCTTTGCGCGTACGCGCGTTGGTCTTCGTCCGCTGGCCATGCACCGGGAGATGGCGACGATGGCGCAAACCGCGATAGCATCCAATCTCCCCTAAGCGCTTAATATTCATGGCGATTTCACGTCGCAAATCACCTTCGACAACATGTTCTTTGTCGATGATTTGGCGCAAACGCGTTACTTCCGCTTCAGAAAGATCGCGAACACGCGTATTTGCGTCTACATCCGCCGCCGCCAAGATATTCTTGCTGGCCGTGGGCCCAATTCCGTAAATATAGGTCAGGCTTACCCCAACCTGCTTGTTTCTTGGAATGTCAACTCCAGATATACGAGCCATTGTTCCTCCAGACTTCTCTTCCGCCGCTGGTGTGTGGCGTCAGTCGCTAACTAATTAACCTTGTCGTTGTTTGTGGTTCGGATCACTGCAGATCACGCGAATAATGCCTCTCCGCTTGACCACTTTGCACTTCGGGCAACGACGCTTCACGGATGCTGATACTTTCATGATTTCTTACTCCATTGGAGGCTGTCCACGTTCTGTCGGGCCGGATGCCGGCCGTTGGGGCGTGCCCTGCATTTACGCAGGCTGAGTAGCCTCCTTAATGACCTGGATCAGGTCTTTCTGTACATCTTCTATCGTCTGTTGACCGTCCACCGGAGCTACCAGCCCTCGTTGGCCATAGTAGTCCAACAATGGTGTGGTCTGATCTTCGTACACCTGCATACGCGTACGAATCGTTTCTTCATTGTCATCTGCACGTCCTTCCAGCTGCGCCCGATTCAAGAGCCGCTCAACGAGCACATCCTGCGGCACCTCAATGGAAGGTACGATGTTAATCTGCCCACCGAGCTGCGCGAGCATTTCGTCCAGGGCAACGGCCTGAGCCAGATTGCGTGGAAAACCATCAAGGATGGCGCCTTCGGCGCAATCATCCTGTGAAAGACGATCCTTTACCATTGCCACCGTTACTTCATCCGGCACAAGTTCGCCGCGATCCATGTAGGTTCGCGCTAGCTTGCCCAATTCGGTCTCATTCTGAAAGTTGAACCGAAAGAGATCGCCGGTGGAAACTTGCGGCAGGCCTAATGCTTCTTGCAGCAGCTTCGCCTGTGTGCCTTTACCAGCACCTGGTGGCCCGACAAGTATCAGAAACTTCATTAGCTAATGAATCCTTCGTAATGACGCATCAACAGCTGTGATTCCAATTGACGCATCGTATCGATGACGACGCCTACGACAATGATCAAGCCGGCGCCAGAGATAACGTAAGCGCTCTGCTCCAGGCCAGGGATACGCAGCAGCGTGCCAAGCAAGGCCATGATGCCTGGAAGAACTGCGATCAAGCCTAGGAACACGGCACCTACCAGCGTGATACGGCGGACAACTGCCATGATGTAATCTTCCGTGCGCTTGCCCGGACGAATACCAGGAATGAAACCGCCCTGTCTCTGCAAAGTCTGCGGTATGTTCTGCTGCCTGACCATGACGTCGGTGTAGAAGAACGTAAAGCCAACTACCAGCAAGAAGTAGAAACCCCAGTAAGCAGTAAATTGAACCGGTGCGGTAGATGGATCTTGCGCCGCGCCAAAGGTGCTGACGCTCCGCGCTATCTGGTTGATGAAATTGCCCTCAGTGGACAAATCACCAACGAAGAACTGCGCGATCAGAGGCGGGAAAGTCAAGATCGATTGGGCAAAGATGATCGGAATCATACCGGCCGTGTTGACCTTAAGCGGGATATAGGTGCTCTGACCTTGATATACCTTGCGGCCACGCACACGACGGCCGTATTGAACGGGTATTCTCCGCTGACCTTCCTGAATAATCACAATCACCAACACAGTCGCAATCGTCAGAACCAGGAAACCGATGATATTAAAGTACTTCGCCGTGATGTCATCAATCGCGAAAAGTCGGGCCAGGTTCGGCAAGATTTGTGAAACGATGCCGCCGAAGATGATCAAGGAAATACCCTGACCAATCCCGTCTTCCGTGATTAATTCACCCAACCATATCGCAAAGAACGTCCCACCGACCATCGCCATGAGCGTCATCATCGTCGGCAAAATCTGTCCGGCCTCAAACCCGAAATAGGGCATGATGTTTTCTAATCCACCGGGCAGGCTGAACCCGACAAGACGAATCTGACCAATACCCTGCAGAAACGCCAACGGCACAGCAATATAATAGGTAATCTTATTAAGCCTGTTACGTCCGGACTCGCCTTCGGAAGCCATTTCCTCCAGCTGCGGAATAATTGGCGTCAATAACTGAATAATAATGGACGCCGTAATGTAGGGGTAAACACCCATCGCCATAACAGAGAAATTGCGTACGGCGCCTCCAGAAAGAAGGTCAAGGAAATCCACCACTGCGTTACCACTCTCTTGGCCGGTAAACAGAAGCCACGCCTCGAGATCGACACCAGGGACCGGGATATTTGCCACCAGCCGGTAAATGACCAGCATGAATATGGTAAACAATATCCGGCGCCTGAGATCCGGTAGTGTAAAGGCTATTCGTAATGATTCAATCATTAAATTACATTCCGTCCTGAGAACGACAATTCGTTCTCAGTTTATTTCTCAAGTGGAATTATCTCGGCCGTTCCGCCGGCTGCTTCAATCTTTTCCCTTGCGTTCTTCGAAAAACGATGCGCCTTTACCGTCAAGGCAATGCTGACATCGCCATCACCAAGCACCACAACGGGATCACTTGCCTTCTTAAGCAAGCCGATTTCGGCCATCAGTTCGGGCGTTACTTCTGCCTCGTCGAAATCAAATTCGACCAGGCTGCCCAAATTCACCGGCTTATAGGTAATCTTGCGTATATTGGTAAAACCACGCTTGAACGGCAGGCGTCGAGCCAATGGCAGCTGGCCACCTTCAAAATATTGGCCCTTGCCGCCACCGCTTCGAGCGCCTTGACCCTTGGTACCACGTCCAGCAGTTTTACCACTCACCAGCGGAGATACCACGACCTACTCGCTTGCGCTTTTTCCTAGCACCTTGGTCTGGGCGCAGATCGTGTAGTTTCATTTCACTTCACCTCTTCGACAGCCACCAAATGACTGACACTTTGTACCATGCCACGAATCACGGGCGTGTCATCATGCTCAACCGATTTGGTTGAGCTTGCGCAGACCCAGCGCCTTGACCGTGGCTTTTTGGCGTTTATTGTAACCAATCGAACTCTTTACGTAGGTTACTCGCAACTTGCTCATTAGTTCCGACTCCAAAATGGCGCGACCTCGGCCACACTCTTTGTCCCGATCTGCGGCAACGTCCTGAACCTGTCTCAGACGGCGCAAACCATCCATGGTAGCCATCATCACGTTCAGCACGTTCTGGCTGCCCAAGGACTTGGACAAAATATCCTTATAACCGGCAGCCTCAACAACGGCGCGAACCCCACCACCAGCGATAACCCCAGTACCTGGGGAAGCTGGCTTGAGCAGCACCTTTGCAGCGCCATGCCGACCAATAATCACATGAGGAATCGTGTTACCGTACGATCGATACCGGTTCCATGGATTACCGTGCAGCATCGACTGCCTTGCGAATCGCATCGGGGACTGAGCGTGCCTTACCGGTAGCAACACCAACGTTGCCCTTATTATCTCCAACAACAACGGTTACGCGAAAACCAAAACGCCGGCCACCCTTGACCACTTTCGCGACACGGGTGATATCAATGATACGCTCGTCGAATTCATCCCGCTGGTCGCGAAAATTCTGACGTCTTTGACCCATAATTATCTCCTAGTCCTAGTGCAGTTGCGCATCTATTTATTGTCGACTTAGAATTTAAGCCCGACCTCGCGAGCGCCATCGGCCAAAGCCTTAACGCGCCCGTGATACAGATAACCACCACGATCGAACACAACCTCGCTGATGCCCGCATCCATTGCACGCTGGGCAACTGCTTTACCGACAATAGCGGACTGCTCACGCTTTGTCTTACCTTCCAAGTCCGACGCCAGGTTCTTGTCGAGCGTTGATGCCGCAACAAGCGTATGCCCGTCAACATCGTCAATCACCTGCACGTAAATATGCTTAAGAGAGCGATTCACATTCAGGCGCGGCCGACTCTCTGTACCCGAGATCTTTGTGCGGATCCGGCGATGACGTCTTTTTCTAGCTTTTTCAGATTTAATAGCCATTTAACAAACCTACCCGCTTAAACCTTGCCAGCCTTACCGGCTTTGCGACGTACATACTCACCATCGTAGCGTACGCCTTTTCCTTTGTATGGTTCCGGCGGCCGCGTTTTGCGAATTTGCGCCGCGATCTCACCAACCAACTGCTTGTCGATTCCAAAGACACGAATGGTCTTTCCGCGATCTTCTACTTCGAAGGAAATATCCTTTCCTGGCTCAAAGTAAATTGGATGCGAGTAACCGACATTCATTACCAATGTTTTCCCTTCCATCGCTGCCCGATAACCAACGCCTTCAATGCGCAGCACTTTGACAAAGCCGTCGCTCACGCCGATAACCATGTTATTGAGCAAGGCACGGGTCAAACCATGCAGTGAACGATGATCCTGCGAATCGCTGGGTCGGTTTACCGTCAAAACATCGTCATCCAGATCGATAGCTCA
The DNA here is from genome assembly GCA_963767495.1 of uncultured Chloroflexia bacterium. Classification (GTDB taxonomy): domain Bacteria; phylum Chloroflexota; class Anaerolineae; order Promineifilales; family Promineifilaceae; genus JAACFF01. Next base: position 1,878,752 of record CAVYDY010000001.1, on the reverse strand, counting down.
TCTCGGGATGAAAACTCTGCTGCAAAGCACCCTTTGGTCCCTTAACAGTCACAGTTAACCCTTTCAAATCTGCGGATACCCCACTGGGCAATGGAATTGGAGCCTTACCAATACGTGACATGGTCTACCTCCACCTACCAAACCTTGCAGATGACTTCGCCGCCTTCACCGAGACGACGAGCCTTCTGGCCAGTCATAATCCCGCGCGATGTCGTCACCACGGCAATACCCATGCCGCTCAACACCCAGGGAATATCTATTCTTATCAACATAAATCCGTCGTCCCGGCTTGCTGACACGTTCTATACCGGTAATCACGGAACGGCGGTCTCGCCGTCCACCAACGTACTTCAGATCGATCTGAAGCACATCGCGTGGTTCTTGGGATAACACACTGAAATCTTCAACGTATCCCTCTTCTTTTAACACTTGCGCAATCGCTTCTTTTACTCGCGAATGCGGCATTGACACGGACGGGTGCTGCCTGTGGAGGCCATTACGTACGCGTGTCAACATATCGGCAATTGGATCACTCATTGACATAATGACAAACCTCTACCAACTAGATTTAACAACACCGGGAATATTTCCCTTCAATGCTTCTTCACGAAAACAAATTCGGCACAAGCCGAATCGGCGGATGTAGCCACGGGGCCGGCCGCACAGTTCACAGCGATTGCGTACCCGAACACGATATTTGCGTTTCTTTTCGCGAGCAATCATCGACTTCTTAGCCATCTTCTTCTCCTAAACCAGTTCGGGCTCATGCTGCCGGAACGGCATGTCCAGCAAAGCCAACAAACGACGTCCTTCTTCATCGGATTGGGCAGTAGTGACGATCGTCACTTCCATTCCACGGATCTTATCGATCTGGTCGTAATCAATCTCCGGGAAAATCAACTGCTCCCGCAAACCCAATGTATAGTTTCCGCGTCCGTCAAAAGAATCGGGCGAGACACCTTGAAAGTCACGCGTACGCGGCAAAGCGACATGGATCAGGCGCGTCAGAAAAGCCCACATTCGTTCGCCACGAAGTGTGACCTTAATCCCAATCGAGCGCCCCTCGCGGAGCTTAAAGCTAGCAATCGACTTCTTGGCTTTTGTCACTACGGGACGCTGACCGGTAATCGCCATGATGTCATTCGTTGCAAACTCGATAGCCTTTGCATTATCCAGGGCCTCACCCAAGACCAACATTGACTACCACTTTGCTAACGCGCGGAATTTGCATCACCGAGCTATAGCCAAAGTCTTTCATCATTGTTGGCTGGATTTCACTTTTATACTTCTCTGACATCGGAATAAATGCCATATTACACCTCCAGGAAGAGTGGCAGATTTAACGTGGTGCTGCATGTCCAGCGCGGCATGCAACCTCACTCGGTAAATCTGGCTGTTCCTTGGTCATCTAATCTAATCAATAGTCTTGATTCTAATTCCACTCATGCTAGTCGAGGTCCGCGCCGCTCTTTTTTGCGTAACGAACGCGTTGACCATCGTCATCCCGGCGTAAACCAACGCGAGTCAGCTCACCTGATTTCGGGTCTACCAACATCACATTCGAGGCATCAATAGGCGCTTCAAATTCAATGATACCGCCCTGTGCCTGCGAGCGACCGCCAGTCTGCTGCGGCTTCTGGTGCTTCTTAACAATATTGACACCAGAAACGACAATACGGTTCTTGTCAGGAATTATCCGCTGCACCGTGCCGCGCACACCCTTATAGTTACCAGCGATAACTTCGACTTCGTCATCTACCCTAATTCGCATCTTTACCTCAGTTCCACGGCCGAGTTTGCGGCCGATTTATCAAATATCCGCTTTACCGGAGGCCAATACCTAGAGAGCCTCAGGCGCCAGTGATAAGATACGGCTAAAGCCTTTCTCACGCAGCTCACGCGCTACCGGTCCAAAGATACGGGTTCCAAGAGGATTCTTGGTCGTTTGATCGAGAATAACAGCTGCATTATCATCAAATCGAATATAACTTCCATCTTCGCGCTTGTACTCTTTCTTGGTACGCACGATGACGGCCCGCACAATGGTGCTCTTCTTTACATTTGAATTCGGCACCGCTTTCTTCACAGTTGCGGTTACCACATCACCAACCGAACCGTAGCGCCGGCTAGAGCCACCCATCACTTGAATGACCAGGAGCTCTCGTGCACCAGAGTTGTCGGCAACCTTCAGACGACTTTCTTTTTGGATCATGATGCAGTCTCGCTACTTTGCACGCTCTACGATTGATACGACTGTAAATCGCTTATGACGGCTGATCGGCTTTGATTCAATAATCTGCACGCGGTCACCCATGCGACATTCGTTTGCCTCATCATGGGCTTTGTATTTCTTTACCCGGCGCATGACTTTGCCATAGACGGGGTGACGCTTGCTGGTGGTAACAGCAACGGTCACGGTTTTATCCATTTTGTCGCTGGTGACTACGCCAACAAGACGCTTACGTTGATCTCTCATCTCTCACCTATTCCACAATCTCGTAGCTGGTCACCAACTGCGGCTGTCCTGCCCGCGCACGTTCGGCGCGGGAGTTTGCACGTTTCTTATTAAGGTTTACTAGAGCTGAGGCCAATTTGTCACCACCCCCATCTCTAAAAGTAACCTGCCAACCACTTTCCTCATAATCATAATGCGCAGCCCCCTGCCAGGTCTGACCGGCCAACGAGGCGGCAACAGCCGGCTCAGCCGCTGCAGTCTCTACAGCCAACTTACGCATTGCTAGCACTGATTCATACTGCGCGATTTGACGACGTACCGTCTTAAGGCGCGCATGGTTATCGAGCTGGGCGAACGCCTTCTGGAAACGCAGATTGAAGAGTTCCTCGCGGGCATCTTCAATTTTCTCTTCCAGCTTGTCGTCGCTCATCTCACGAACTTCTACAATATTTGCCATTAGAATGAATCCTCCCGTGACACAATCTGGGTACGGATCGGCAGCTTATAAGCCGCCAGGCGCAGCGCTTCTCGTGCAACCTCTTCCGGAACACCGGCAATCTCAAACATGATTCGACCGGGCTTCACAACAGCCACCCAATGATCGACCGAACCTTTACCTTTCCCCATTCGCGTCTCCGCTGGTTTTGCAGTGACGGGCTTATCCGGGAATATGCGAATCCACACTTTACCGCGGCGTTTCATATGTCGCACGACAACACGACGGACGGTCTCAATCTGTCGACTGGTAATCCAGGCAGGTTCCAATGCTTGCATCCCGAAATCGCCGTTCAATAAGGTGGTACCACCTTTGGCGGTACCTCTCATTCGGCCACGCATTTGTTTGCGATACTTAACACGCTTTGGCATTAACATGATACTAACTCCATCTACGACGGCAGTCTATTCACTAATATAGACTTCTGTCGCTTCCGCTTTCTGGGGCAAAATTTCACCCTGATAAATCCAAACTTTTACGCCGATGCGCCCAAAGGTTGTCAGCGCTTCGGCAAAACCGTAATCCATATCCGCGCGGATGGTATTGCGCGGCACACGGCCGTCCGAAATCTTTTCTTTGCGAGCCATTTCAGCGCCCGACAGCCGGCCGCTTGCCTCAATTCGAACGCCTTCGGCACCAGCACGCATCGCCTGCATCACAGCCCTTTTCATGGCACGGCCGTGAGAAATCCGGCGTTCCAACTGGCTGGTGATATTCTCAGCAATCAGCTGCGCATTTGCATCCGGCTGCGTAATCTCTTCAACCTCAACCTTGATAATCTTTCCCGGTCATATCGCGCAGTTTACTGCGCAGATCTTTTACGGAAGCTCCTTTACGACCAATAACGATACCAGGCTTTGCTGTATGAATCGTGATCTGGATCTGGTTCGGAAACCGTTCGATTTCCACACCCGCAATACCGGCTGACGGCATTTCCTCTTTGATTCTTTCGCGAATCGCAAAATCTTCTTGCAGTAGTTCGCGATAACGGTCACCCTCAGCATACCAACGAGCATTCCAGTCCCGGTAAGATTTCAGTCGAAAACCGACAGGATGTACTTTTCGTCCCAATTTAATCCTCCATGCGACAACAGTCGCCTAGTCCTCAGTCTCGCGCTCAACCAAGATAACGGTCAAGTGGGACGAACGACGCATAATCGGCCGAAAGCGTCCTCGGCCGGCGAAGCGCCCACCATAGGGTGCTTTTCGTTTGCGTGGCCCATCATCAGCGTAGATGCGGTTTACTTTCAATTCTTCAACTTCCAAGCCGTAATTCTCTTCGGCATTGGCTACAGCCGACTGAATCAACTTGTAGACCGGCTCAGCTGCCCGCTGGGGCATAAAGCGCAACGTGTCCAACGCCTGTTCAGCGTTCATACCACGAACAACATCAACCACCATCCGCATCTTGTGCGGCGACATGGGGATGTGTCTGGCCACTGCTCTAACTTCAAAGACTTCAGCCATGACTAAACAAGCCTCCTACCCTTCTTCTCAGCCCGCGCAATATGACCACGGAATGTTCTGGTTGGAGCGAATTCGCCCAGCTTATGGCCAACCATATTCTCAGTTATATAAATCGGAATATGGCGCCGGCCATCATACACGGCGATCGTGTGACCAACCATCTGCGGGAAGATCGTACTGGCCCGCGACCAGGTACGGATGACCTGACGGCCCTCTGTTTCATTAAGTCTTTCTACCTTACGCAAGAGTTTCGGCTCTACGTATGGTCCTTTCTTTAGTGAACGTGACATTCAAAAACCTCCTACCTACGCTTCTTAGAACGACGGCGGAAAATAAACTTGTCAGTGGACTTGTTGCTGCGTGTGCGCCGCCCCAGAGCCGGCTTGCCCCAGGGTGTCTTCGGACCTGGCATACCAATCGGAGACCGGCCTTCACCACCACCGTGCGGATGATCATTCGGGTTCATTGCCGAACCGCGCACTGTCGGTCGTATACCCAGGTGACGCTTACGGCCCGCTTTACCAAGCTTGATATTACCCTGTTCCACATTGCCTACCTGACCAATCGTGGCCAGACAGCTCTGCAGCACATAGCGCTCCTCGCCCGAAGGCAAGCGCAGGGTCACATACTTCGGGTGATCTTTCGCCAGCAGCTGAGCCGACGTACCAGCCGAGCGGACCATTTGTCCGCCTCGTCCCGGCTGCAGCTCAATATTGTGCACCAGAGTACCCAGCGGAATATTCCGCAAGGGCATCGTATTGCCTGGGCGAATCTCAACTCTATTTGCGCTGAGCACCGTATCTCCCACCTGCAATCCAAGAGGTGCGATGATATAACGCTTCTCACCATCGACATAGGAGATCAAAGCGATACGAGCTGATCGATTCGGATCATACTCAATCGATTCCACGCGGCCAGGAATATCAAATTTGTCGCGGCGAAAATCGATTTCACGATAGCGGCGTTTATGACCGCCGCCGCGGTGTCGAATCGTGATCTTGCCGCGCACGTTTCGCCCTGCCCGTTTGCGGATTCCACGGGTCAACGATCGTTCCGGATAGGAACGCGTAATCTCCTCAAAAGTCTGGCCGCTCATATCGCGACGACCCGGAGATGTTGGCTTATAAACTTTAATCGGCATATTTCCTCCAGAGACGGACGTTAGGTTTCAAGTCCCGGGGAACAAACCCCCGGCAGCAAATGAGACCCTCATCCCTGCTCGTCTTATTCGTCTAGCTAGACACCCTCAAACAAATCAATGCTATCGCCAGGCGCCAGCGTAACGACTGCTTTCTTCCAACCAGACTTACGCACAGCCATTGTTCGCATACGTCGCGAACGCTTTGCCGGCATATTTGCCACGCGAACTTTGTCGACTGAAACGTCTGGCCAGGCCAGCTCAATCGCCTGCTTTATCTGCAGCTTATTGGCTCGCGAATCAACGACAAACGTATATTGATTCTGCATATCAGCCAGGTAATTACTTTTCTCAGTTACCACCGGCCGGCGGATAATATTGCGCCAATGCATAACTTATTCCTCCTCAGCCTGCGAGTCGCTTGCAACAGGAACCTCGTCAGCGAGGAATCCGTTGACAACATCTAGTGCCGCCAACGGCACCAAAATCTTATCATAACCAAGCAGGTCTCGAATATTCAAATAACCTGCCCGCAGCGTCTTCAAGTCTTCCATGTTGCGCGCTGACTTTTCTACATTCTCGTTTTGTTCAGCGAGCAGAAGAAGGGCGCTGCTGCCGGCGGCGACCGTATTCAGAAAAGCTGCCAGCTCTTTCGTCCGTGGCGTTTCCAGATTCACGTCATCCAAAACGATAACGTCACCGTTGCCCGCCTTAATGCTCAGCGCGGAACGCAGCGCGGCACGGCGCATGCGGCGCGGCATTTTCTTCGTATATTTTCGCGGCGTCGGACCATGGGCTACACCACCACCAACAAAGATCGGCGCACGACGGCTGCCGTGCCTGGCATTGCCCGTGCCCTTCTGGCGATACGCTTTGGCAGTCGTACGATTGACTTCAGAGCGACCTTTCGCCTTGTGAGTACCCAGACGCGCATTCGCCATTTGTCTGACTAACGCCTGGTGCATCAAACCACGGTTTATTTTTGCTTCGAAAACACTGGCCGGCAGTTCGATATCATCGACTTCCTTACCAACCATGTTGTAGACCGGGACTTTCATAATCCTAACACACCTCCGTTAGCCTTTACTGGCATCACGTATCTGTACCATGGCGCCCTTGGCACCTGGCACTGCGCCTTTTACGGCTATCAGATTCTTATCAGCATCGATACGCACGACGGTCAGATTCTGGGCAGTAAAACGATCGTTGCCCATCCGGCCCGGCATACGCTTGCCTTTGAACACACGCCCCACACTCGAGGTCGATCCAATGGACCCGGGAGCACGATGCCGGTCAGACTGGCCATGAGTCTTGATACCGCCAGCAAAGCCGTGACGCTTAACAACGCCCGCAAAGCCACGACCCTTAGTCGTACCGACCACATCAATGCGGTCGCCCTCTGCAAACTGCTCAACGGTGAGCGCCTGTCCAACCTCGTAGTCCGCAGAACTCTTCGTGCGGAATTCGCGCAAATAGCGAACAGCCGGCACATCCGTGCTCTTTTTGCGCCGTGGTTTTTGCTTATTCGGTTTTAGCAATCCCAGATGGCCTTTTTGGCCCCCCGTCAGGCGGTTTTCTTTCGTTTCACCGAAACCTACCTGGACAGCGTTATAACCATCAGTATCTGTTGTCTTTACTTGTGTGACAAAGCAAGGACCCGCTTCAATGATCGTCACCGGCACAATCGCGCCGGACTCATCAAAAACTTGGGTCATTCCAAGCTTTATGCCTAGTAAACCTTTCACTATAACCTCCCAGGACTGTCAGCCACTAGGCTCGGACTGCATCATCCTCTCGCATTTTCTCGTCTTGTTGTAAGCGCAAAGCCGGTTACCCAGCAATCATCACGCTACACCATCCTGAAACGCGACTTAGATAGAAATCTCAATATCAACGCCAGCCGGCAAGTTCAGACGCATCAACGTATCGATGGTCTTAGAATCCGGATTGATCACATCAATTAACCGCTTGTGGGTACGAATCTCAAAATGTTCGTGAGAGTCCTTATCAATGAACGTACTACGACGTACAGTGAATCGCTCCAATTTTGTTGGCAGCGGTACCGGGCCAACGACGCGGGCTCCGGTGCGCTCTGCGGTTCCAACAATTCGCTTTGCAGACTGATCCAGGACACGATGATCATAAGCCTTCAAACGAATACGGATTTTCTGCTTAGCCATGGGCAACCTTCTTGGCAGGGCGTAGCGGCCAGAACAACCACTACGCCTTGCAAATCATTCTCAATTAATCAAGGATCTCGGTGATGACGCCAGCGCCGACGGTGAGGCCACCTTCGCGAATAGCGAAACGGCTGCCCTCTTCCAATGCCACCGGTGTAATCAATTCCACCATCAGGTTCACACTATCGCCAGGCATCACCATCTCGACGCCTGCCGGCAGCTCAATCTCGCCTGTCACATCCATCGTGCGGATGTAGAACTGTGGACGGTACCCGGTGAAGAATGCCTTGTGCCGGCCGCCTTCGTCCTTGCGCAGTACGTATACTTCACTCATGAACTTGCGGTGCGGCGTAATGCTGCCCGGCTTGGCCAATACCTGACCGCGCTCAATTTCTTCTCGTCCGATACCACGCAGCAGCAAACCTGCGTTGTCCCCGGCTTCTACCTTGTCCAATATCTTGTGGAACATTTCCATCGAGGTCACGACGACCTTGCGAATATCGTCCCGCAAGCCAACGATTTCCACCTCTTTGCCCGGCAGCATCGTGCCTCGGTCCACACGACCAGTCACTACCGTGCCCCGGCCCTTGATGGAGAAGACATCTTCTACCGACATCAGGAATGGCAGTTCCGTCTCGCGCTCCGGCGTGGGGATGTACTCATCCACAACGCGCATCAGCTCCAAAATGGACGCATATTCCGGCGCATCCGGGTCATCGCTATCGCATTCCAGCGCAGCCAAGGCGCTGCCCTGAACTATCGGCGTCTCGTCTCCCGGGAATTCGTAGATGTCCAACAGCTCGCGCAGCTCCAGCTCCACCAGCTCCAACAGCTCTTCGTCATCCATCATGTCTGTCTTGTTCAAATAGATCACAATCGCCGGTACTTCCACCTGGCGGGCCAGCAAAATGTGCTCCCGCGTCTGCGGCATCGGCCCATCCGGCGCTGAAACAACGAGGATTGCCCCGTCCATCTGCGCCGCACCCGTGATCATGTTCTTGATATAGTCACGATGGCCTGGGCAGTCCACATGTGCATAATGCCGATTCTCTGTCTCGTACTCAACGTGCGAGATAGCAATCGTAATACCACGTTCTTTTTCTTCCGGCGCATTGTCAATCGCTTCGAATGCGGAAAAATCTGCCAACCCTTTCAACGCCAATACTTTGGTGATTGCCGCCGTTAACGTCGTCTTTCCATGATCGACATGTCCAATCGTTCCGATGTTCACATGCGGCTTCTCGCGCACAAATGTTTCTTTTGCCATGCTATTTTTCCCTCGTTCTTTGACAAACGATATTACTATAAATGTTTTTACCTTAAGCGGGCCTTATGGCTGTCTACTGCCCGGCTGCGCCTAGTTAATCCCTCGCAACAATTCCCGCGCTTGATCTTCAGTAACGGGCGCGTAGTGACTGAATTCCATTGTGAAGATGCCGCGTCCCTGGGTCATAGACCGCAGTCGGGTCGCATAGCCAAACATTTCCGCCAAAGGCACCTTCGCCGTGACTGCCTGCAGTCCGTCAGCGCGCATTTCCATCCCATCTATCATGGCACGGTTAGCCGAGAGGTTACCGATGACATCACCGGTATATTCATCAGGCGCCACAACTTCAACAATCATAATGGGCTCCAACAACACAGGGGAGCCCTTCATAATTCCTTCTTTGACACCCATTGAACCGGCTATCTTGAAAGCCATTTCAGACGAGTCTACATCATGCGAGGAACCATCATATAAAGTCACTTTGACATCGACCACCGGGTATCCGGCCAAAACGCCACTCTCGAGGGCTTCGGAAACGCCGGCCTGGACAGCTTTGATATACTCTCTGGGAACTGCGCCACCAACGACGCCATCCACAAATTCAAACCCTACGCCGGGTTCCTGTGGCTCTACGCGCAGGACGACATGACCGTATTGGCCACGACCACCGGTCTGCCGCACAAAGCGTCCCTCAGCTTTTTCTACAGGTCTGCGAATTGTTTCGCGGTAGGCAACGCGCGGTTTGCCTACATTCGCAGCGACACGAAATTCGCGCAGCATGCGATCGACCAGCACCTCAAGATGCAGCTCGCCCATGCCGTATAATATAGTCTGCCCCGTCTGTTCGTCGGTTTTGATCTGAAAAGTTGGATCTTCTTCAGAAAGCGCCTTCAGCGCCACGCCCATCTTATCCTGGTCTGCATTGCTCTTCGGCTCAATAGCCAGATGGATAACCGGCTCCGGGAACTCAATAGGCTCCAACAATATCGGCGCCTTCGCATCACACAATGTTTCGCCTGTGAAGGTACGCTTCAGCCCCAATGTGGCTGCTATATCCCCGGCATGAACTTCTGTCAGATCCTCACGATGATCGGCATGCATGCGCAAGATACGGCCGATTCGCTCTTTCTTGTCCTTCGTACTATTCAGAATTGAATCGCCGGTATTAATCACACCGGAATAGACGCGAAAGTAGGCCAAACGGCCGACATACGGGTCAGTGACGATCTTGAACACCAACGCCGAAAGCGGTTCATCATCACTTGCCGAACGTTCCTCAACCTCACCGGTGTAGGGATTAGTACCCTGCATAGGCGGCACATCAAGCGGCGACGGTAGATAATGAACAATAGCATCCAGAACGCGCTGTACGCCCTTATTACGTAATGCCGTACCACAGAGAACCGGTGTAGCACTACCGGCGATAGTCGCCTTGCGCAGAGCCACGCGCAGCTCGTCAGCCGTAATCTCTTCGCCTTCCAGGTAGCGTTCCATCAATTCATCGTCTGTTTCGACAATATATTCAACGATGATCTGGCGCGCCGCCTCAGCCTCTTCCACATAATCTTCAGGAATGTCCGTAATCGTGGGGGTCGCGCCAAGATCGTCTTCATACCAGATAGCCGCTTCCATGGTCAGCAAATCAATAATGCCCCGGAAATCAGCCTCCGCACCGATAGGCCATTGAATAGCAATCGGATTCGCCTTCAGTCGATCACGAATCATTTCGATCGTGCGCGTAAAATCCGCCCCAATACGATCCATCTTGTTAACAAAACAGATACGCGGAACATTATAGTCATCCGCTTGACGCCAGACAGTCTCCGACTGCGGCTCAACACCGGCAACAGCATCAAAGGCCACGACACCACCATCCAGAACACGCAGGCTTCGCTGCACCTCAGCCGTAAAGTCAATATGGCCAGGGGTATCTATAATGTTGATCTGGTGATCCATCCAGTAGGTCGTCGTCGCGGCAGACGTAATCGTAATACCACGCTCCTGCTCCTGCTCCATATGATCCATGGTTGCGGTGCCTTCATGCACCTCACCCATGCGGTGAATCACACCCGTATAGTACAGGATACGTTCAGTGGTTGTCGTCTTACCGGCGTCGATATGAGCGATGATGCCGATGTTTCTGACTCGCTCAAGCGAAAAGTCACTCATTAAATAATCTCGGTCTAATACCTAAAATGGGAGAAAGCGCGATTTGCCTCAGCCATTCTATGCGTGTCATCCCTTCTCTTAACTGCGGCGCCCTGGCCGCTGGCGGCATCCATGAATTCACCAGCCAGTTTCTCTGCCATGGAGCGCCCACTGCGCGCACGAGCGGCGGCGAGCATCCAACGCATCGCCAACGTAGTCTGCCGGCGGTTGTCGACTGGCTGCGGCACCTGATAGGTCGCACCACCAACACGTCGAGGTTTCACCTCTACGCGAGGCATCACACCTTCCAACGCTTTTTCAAAAACCTCGATGGCGGGTGTACTTCCGCGCTCATCGATCAGGTCCATACTGTCATAGAAAACACGTGTGGCCGTGCTCTTTTTGCCAGCCCTCATCAGGCGGTTAATGAACATAGAGACATGCACATTGTTGTAGCGCAAATCCGGCTCAACAACACGTTTTTCAGGACGATATCGTCGTGGCATAGTTCGTTTCCTCTTGGCACCACAAACTTCAGCAAGCTAAAGCGCCGGCGCCAGTATTCCGATCCTTATTTCGGCGTCTTCGTACCGTATTTAGAACGGCCCTTTCTTCGATCGTCGACGCCACCAGCGTCAAGCGTTCCGCGCACGATATGGTAGCGCACACCAGGCAGATCCTTTACACGACCGCCGCGCACGAGAACAACCGAGTGATCCTGCAGCGTGTGCCCTTCGCCAGGGATATAGGCGGTGACCTCAATATTATTGGTCAGCCGCACACGGGCTACCTTACGCAGCGCCGAGTTCGGTTTTTTCGGCGTCATTGTTTTCACCTGGGTGCAAACACCACGCTTCTGAGGAGCACCTTTCGCCTGCCGCGTACGGCGTTGACGAAATGAGTTATAAGTCCACTGCAGCGCCGGGGCGGTGCTCTTCTTGGACTTCGCTTTACGACCCTTGCGCACTAGTTGATTAATTGTCGGCACGCTATAAGTTCTCCTTACTAGAATCTTCCGTTCGCTTATCGAAAATCCGAAAAATCTAATTCACATCTACACACGGAGCCCTGTCCTTTCAACAAGAACGCCATCGATCATCAATCTGACGGCGTATTTGGCCGCAATCTGCGACAAATGGAGGCCATCGTAATGAAAAATTGCGATGGCCTCCACAGGAAATCTCCGCTATTCAATTGGTAACTACAAGTTACGCGAGTTACTCGTTCTTTATTCAGACATACGAAGTGTCATTCTACCACAACAGCTAGTGCCGTCAATAGAAGAAAAGGTTTTTAATATTTCACCGGCACGCTGCGCGCCGGGGCAAAAATTAACGTATGCGGCGGTAGTCAAGCATGCCCGCACCCGTCCACCGGGTACGATTTCCACGCCGGTCATCATCTTTACCAAACCGGTACACTTCCCCATCTTCGGCGATAGCTTCCACAGCCAGACCAAGGCTCTGCAGTTCCTTCACAAGAACGCGGAATGAGGCCGGTACACCTGGTTCCTCGATAGGCTCGTTCTTGACGATTGATTCATAGGTTTTTACACGCCCCTGAACATCATCAGACTTCACCGTTAACATTTCTTGCAGCGTGTGCGCTGCGCCATATGCTTCAAGCGCCCACACTTCCATCTCACCAAATCGCTGGCCGCCGAACTGTGCTTTACCACCAAGTGGCTGCTGCGTAACCAGTGAGTACGGGCCGGTGGAACGGGCATGTGCCTTGTCCTCGACCAGATGAGCCAGTTTCAGCATATGTAGAACGCCAACAGTAACCGGTTGGTCGAACGGCCGTCCCGTCTTACCGTCAATCAACTGCTCTTTTCCTAAATAAGGGAGCGGAATATGGGTAACTCTACTGATGGCGGCCGCCAATCTATCAACCTCTTCGAAATCAGCGGTTAAAGGATCGATGTCCAGGCCGTCCGGAAGCATATCGCCGGACTTCTCAACCATGTAGGCACACCACTCACGTTCACAGACTTCAATAGCCTTCTCGTTCAGAGGCAGCCACTCATCTTTACGCGCCTCACGAAGCGTCTTGGCAAAAACCTCATCCGGTTCCCAATCACGCGAACTGAGCCACTCCTTGGCAACGGCAAACCGGGCGTAATCCTGATCAGTCTCAAGACGGCCAATGTCATAACCGAGATCACCCAGCCACGCTTCAGCAAATACACGACGCGCTTCGTCGTCATTCTGCAGCGACTCTACGTCATAGTCCATTTCGCGCAGGCTTTCCCACGCCCAGTCCGTGACCACGTGCCAGGCCCGATCGAGCAGCCAGGCACGCGCCAGTTCGGCAGCGATTTCTCTCTCGCTCGCGCCATCAAACACCGGCGTAACTGCGCGGAAACCGAGGCGCGAGGCAGCCCATCCAAGATGGGTCTCCAAAACTTGCCCGATATTCATTCGACCAGGAACGCCCAATGGACTCAAGATAATGTCCACGGGTGTACCGTCAGCCATATAGGGCATATCTTCAATAGGCACAACTTTCGAGATGACACCCTTGTTGCCATGCCGGCCAGCCATTTTGTCACCAACCGAGATCTTACGGCGCTGGGCCACACTGACTCGCACCATCGTCTCTACGCCGGCTGGCAAATCACGATCGTGCTGGCGATCAAACACCTGCACATCGACAACCTTTCCGCGCGCGCCATGCGGCAGACGCAGGCTGGAGTCTTTCACCTCTCGCGCCTTGTCACCAAAGATTGCGCGCAGAAGTTTCTCTTCCGGGCTGAGTTCTTTTTCACCCTTCGGAGTGATCTTACCAACCAGGATATCATTCTCATTTACATCCGCGCCGACGCGAATAATACCTCGCTCATCGAGATCCTTAAGCGCATCTTCGCTGACATTTGGGATGTCATAGGTGATTTCTTCCGGTCCGAGCTTCGTATCGCGGGCTTCTACCTCATGCTTTTCAATGTGCACTGAGGTGAATAGATCTTGTCGAACCAGGTTTTCGCTGACCAAGATAGCATCTTCGTAATTGCCACCTTCCCAACTAAGGAAGGCAACGAGGACATCCTGACCCAACGCCAACTCTCCCCCGCTCGTCGAAGAGCTGTCGGCCAATACATCTCCTTCGGAAACCCGCTGACCTTTCTCAACAACCGGTCGCTGGTCAATACAGGTGCTCTGATTGGAGCGGTTATATTTGCGCAGACGATAAGAACGCAGTTCATTGTCGCCCTGCACGATGACCTTGTCGCCGGTAACGCTCACGACCTCGCCATCTTCCTGCGCCTGAACCACCTGGCCAGAATTACGCGCAGCCATCAATTCCATACCTGTGCTGACAATCGGCACATGGGGCTGCAGCAAAGGCACAGCCTGGCGCTGCATGTTGGAGCCCATAAGAGCGCGGTTGGCATCATCATGCTCCAGGAAAGGAATCAGCGACGCGGATACACCAACAATCTGGCGCGGGGCCACATCCATATAGTCAACACGCTGCACAGAGGTGAAGCGGAACTGTTGATTTCGACGCGATGCAACGCGCTGCTCTTCAAACTGTCCGTAGTCATCCAACTTCGCGTTTGCCTGAGCAATCGTGTAATGATCTTCTTCATCCGCTGACATATAGGAGATGTCATTCGTCACGTATGGAATGACAGCAACTTCTTTGATGCCGGCGGCTTCGATTTTTTCGGCCAAAGCCGCATCAATGGTCGCACCTTTCTCGGCGATGATTTCACCGGTCTCTTCATCGACGATATTCGCGGAAATATCATGCGTGACCAGATCGCCCTCGCCGACGGCTACTGAGTGACGAACGCGGCGGTAGGGCGTCTCAATAAATCCATAGCGGTTAACACGGCCGTACGTCGCCAGACGACCAATCAGACCAATATTCGGCCCTTCCGGCGTCTCAATCGGGCAAATACGCCCGTAATGGCTGTGATGAACATCGCGAACCTCAAAGCCGGCGCGCTCACGGCGCAAGCCGCCCGGCCCCAAAGCCGAAAGCGTGCGCTTATGCGTCAATTCCGCCAATGGGTTCGCCTGCTCCATAAACTGGCTGAGCTGCGAGCTACCGAAGAATTCACGAATAGACGCGACAACCGGGCGAATGTTCACCAGGGTTACCGGCGTCAAGTTATCACTATCGCGAATAGACATCCGCTCGCGAACCACACGCTCCATGCGACGCAGGCCGACGCGCAGCTTCGCTTGCAGCAGTTCGCCAACAGTCTTGATACGGCGATTGCCGAGATGATCGATATCATCCGGGCCTTCGAGGCCGTTATTGATCAAAATCATGCGCCGTACCAGGTGCACAATATCCTGCTGCGTAATCGTCCGGTGCTCGAGCGGCACAATATCGTCAAGATTAAGCCGCTTGTTCAACTTATAACGGCCAACCCTAGCCAGATCGTAGCGCCGGTGGTCATAGAGCTGCTCTTCAAGATACTGCCGCGCATTATCGAGCGTGGGCGGATCGCCAGGTCGCATGCGTTTATAGAACTCAATCAACGCCTGTTCCGGAAGCGGCTTATCCGGATCCCAGGGCGGCTCCTGTTCGATACTGCCTTGAATATATTGGTGCTCCGGGTTGTTATCAACGTCCTCAAAGAGCGCAAGCAGCTCTTCATCGCTTCCATCCAACAGCAGGGGCTTGCCAAGGCCATCATCAGCAGCGGCCATCGCTCGCAAGAAAAGCGTGACGGGCACAGTCCGTTTGCGATTGAACTTGATCGTCAAGTAATCTGTTTTGCGGGTTTCAAACTCCATCCAGGCGCCGCGATCCGGAATGAGCTTACCCATAGCCAGGGGACGTCCGGTCGTACGCTCTTCCTCGATTTCAAAATAGGCGCCGGGAGAGCGAATAAGCTGGCTGACAACAACGCGCTCTGTACCATTAATAATGAACGTGCCGGCAGGCGTCATGAGCGGGAAATCGCCCATGAAGATGTCCTGCACAATAGGCTGGTCCATGTCGGTGCTGTACAGCATCGCCTTGACATAGAGGGGTGCGGCGTAGCTCATGTCGCGGTCGACGCATTCTTCTACCGTGTACTTCGGATCGCCGAACCAATACTTAAGATCAAAGCCTTCAACTTCAGGTTGGGTCGAAGGGAAATACAATTTCAAGTTTCCGTTAAAACTCTCGATTGGCGAAATCTCGTCAAAAAGCTCGGCGAGGCTTTCAGTTACAAAAGCATCGAAAGAATCCAGCTGGATATCAATAAGCGATGGCAGTTCTAGTGGATTGATTGTGCGAGCGTATGATTTGATTGGTCTTTTCGACATTCGTTTGGTTTCCTGCTCCCTGCCGGGCCAACGTCAACTGACTGACCCGATCTGCATACACAAAGGTTCTCACAAAAAAAGGCGCGGCCTGGTTGGCGCACCCGATCAATAAGGGAAATATCTCCCCATAATAACGCTTCTTGTCCCAATTACAGGCATAATACGCGAACTTGTATTGTATACTACGCGTATTCTCATGTCAAGAGGTAATATATGCCCTGTATTTGCTCGCCGGCGCGTCGCCAACTGAAAGTCGCTTTGGCGCGAGCTCGCAGCGCGCTGCCGATCTCCGATCTGCGCTGCGGATCATGGGCGAGCTGGCGAACTGCCGCGGCGAGCTGCTCGGCGTCTCCGGCCGTACTATAGACGCCCCATTCCGCCAGATATTCTCGACTGACTGGCGTATCAAAAGCGACAACAGGCTGCGCCATAGCCATGTAGTTCAAGATCTTGCCGCTGCCCTCGGTAGCTGAGACTTTTGGCGCGACGGCGATGTCACCGAGAGAAAGGTAGCGCGGGGCATCACGATATTCGATCTTGCCAGTGAAGGTCATATGATCTTGGACGCCAGCCTGCTCCGCCATCTGCCGGTAATGATCAACATTGGGATAACCCATCACCAGGAAATGTATTGGCTCATCCAGCTCCTTCATCCTTGCGGCGGCATCGATCAGAAAGGGTGTCCCCTGGTAATCGGTCAGCAGCCCCAGATAGGCCACAATACGACGGCCGTCAGGAATACCCAGCTGCCCGCGCAGCGCCTGCTTTTCAGACGCTGCCAGAACGTCAGGGTTGAAGCGTTCCGTATCCGCGCAGTCTGGCAGCGGGTGGATAACTGCTGGATCGACGTGAAAGTCTTGTTCGAGAAACCGCGCCGCCTGCCGCGAACTGGTCAGAATCGCCTGCGGTAGACTTGTGTTTATCGATTGCTCCAGGCGATGGGCGAGTGAATAGATACGGCCGTCCTTATCCAGGAAACCATGATCAGCCATTTCTGATGTCATGCTGCCCTGAAAGTCAAATACCAGAGGCTTCCTCAACATCCGCGCCAGAACGCCGCCAATCAGCGCGCCTTCATGCATGTGCCCGTGAATAATATCTGGCTTCATACGCATGCCTTCCAGCAGCGACTGCGCCGCCAGATAGGCATCAAACGCTATCTTGTGGCGCGAGGAGCCAACCTCATAGTCGGTACGCCATGGCAAGGGCGCCGTACGCCGGATATCCAGACCTGGCAGATCGCTCCCCTTATAATAGGTAACGATCCTGACCTGGTGCCCGAGTGCTTGCAGCGCTCTCGTTTCTTCGAGAATGCGGATATGGCCGCCATAGTCGCTAAAAAATGACGTAGGGGCAATCATCAGGACGCGCAGCGTCCGATCGATTTTGTCGGGAAATGAATACTTCATATTGGGCCGGTGGCACTTTGGTAGTTGAATCAGGCAGACCCGCGTCTACACTGCCCGGGCAGGGCTACTCTTTCTTGCGGCGGGTAGCCAGGCTGCCCAAGAAATGCTGGCTGAGGGTCGGCAGTTCAACATCATCCCCCTGCGCTTCATCCCATTCGTTCTCGCTGCGTTCGCGCAGCCACTTGTAACGGCCGAACTTCAGTTCCGCGAGATAGGCCGACAAGACCTCCGGTTCGCCGCCATCAAGCAGACGGCGCAGTTCAGAAAACTGGGTTATCAGGCCATCAAGCCAACGAATCGACGCTTCGTGGTCGTTCATCAGCAGATAGGCCAGATCCTCGGTATCAGTATCAAGCGACTGCGTAGCCACAGCGAAAGGCAAATCGGCAAAGCGCAAAATATCTCGCCATCCCGCAGTCTTGGTAATCGATCGGAACAACGCCGCCGCCGCTGCGCCGGGCAAAGTTTCAGCGCCAAGCGACAGGTGATCATATTCAAGCGGATCGACAAAATATGGTTTTGCGCCCAGTAGGCCGCCAAAGCGCACCGCAGTTTCCACAGCAGTGGGATCCGTATCCACATCAGGCATCACACAGAACACGCTGTTCTTAAACAGATCGGCGCGGGCGGCATTGATGTCTGCCTGCAGGTCGGAAAATGTCGCCGCGGCAAAGACGGGGCGCGCACCAATGTAATGCCCGTTCTGCAAATGTTTCTTGGCGAAGCGGACGCCCGGCTCCTTGAGAGCAGTCAGGTCAATCACCAGGGTATGCGGTTGAAGTTGATCCCCGATCAGGCGCAGCGTTGCTTCCAAGTCCACCGATGGCATCGCCAAGACAACAATATCGGCCGGTTCACATGCCTTGACCAGGTCAGGTTCAACACGATCGACCGCCTGAGTAACGGCCGGATCACGGAGTAGTTCGCGGTCGCTGTCATGACCAATCAGGGTGAAGTTCTGCGATCCTTCTCTTAGCGCCAGCGCGATTGAGGTCCCGGTGCGATGCATCCCTACGATAGCGATCGTGTTTGTTTTCATTTGTTCTCTCCGTCTTCTATTCCCTCACCTCTGCAAAAGCGTCCGCCAGGGAAATGGGATATTGTGTCCCTAATTCTGATCATCCGCCCATTGAAGCAGCGACAAGCGTTCAACATGCCGGCCGCCGGCCGCGGGCAGGGAATCCTGATGATGTGCAATCAACCTCACAACGTCCGGCCGCGAACCAGCCTCTACGGCAAGAGACGCACCCCAGGCGGCATGCTGCTCACGAACAACGAAAGTTCGTTTCCAACCGCTTTGATCACCACTGCCCCACTGCTGTACGCTTTGCGGCATAAGAGTTTCCCCCAAGACAGCGGCCGTTCGATCCCATACCGACAACGGAACGCGGATTTTGCCGACGTCATGCAGGAGGGCCGCCGCCAGAAGATCCTCATCCGTCTGACCGTTTGCCTTGAGCAAGGCGCAGACGCGATAAGCATGTCGCTGGTCACTAATGGACATCTTTTGGAAAAGTGTTGTTTCCGCTGGATTCAGAATGAGTGCAACTTCGTTCAATTCCGATTGTGAAAGCGGCTGCGCGGTTACATTACGCCAAAACTGGCCCAACCGGTACAGGATACGCATATCATAGGCCAACAAGCATCTCAAAGACGCTGGCCGCGGGCTGCCACACAATTGTTCCCAAGATATCAATGCCTATCATAGGCAGGAAGAAGATGAGCGCCATCAGAATCAGGAAGCCGTACCGCTCAAGGGGACGCAGCTTGATACCGATATCAAAGGGCAAGAGGCCTATCAAGATCTTATAGCCATCCAGAGGCGGCACTGGTATCAAATTGAAGAAAGCCAAGACCAGGTTTATCCAAACAAATTGAGTGAGTAAATAGTCGCCCGAAGCTGTAGGGATGAAGGTGGGCGAAGCCAAACCCAGTTGAAAGGGAACGGCGCCCAACACAGCCAATATGACGTTGGTCATTGGCCCGGCCACAGCGACGATGGCCATGTCCCTATGCGGGTTGCCACGCATGTTGTAGGGGTTGACCAGCACCGGCTTGGCCCAACCGAAACCCGAGATGAGCAGCATGATCGTGCCGACGGGATCCAAGTGCACCAACGGATTGAGCGATATACGGCCCATGCGACGTGGCGTCGGATCGCCAAGATAGTCGGCAGTCACCGCATGCGCCAGTTCATGCAGAGTGAAGGCGATCAGCAAGACGATGAGCCGGGAAATTAATGTAGCTGCGTCAAGTCCCTGTAATAGCATATGTAGAAGTATAGCCTCCGCCGTAACGCTATGCGAATTCTTTCAACTTAAGCAGGCAGGATATTCGTGGCCTGCGGATCAATGGAGAGAATCACCGATGACCCCACCGCCAGACTGCTGCCCGGCAGTTCAAACATCAGCTTTTCACCACCCGCATTCACCCACACCTGGCTGTATTTGCCGCGAAAGGAAGTCTCGGTCACTATCGCTTCGATGACGTTGGCGTCCGCCGGATCGTCCGCGCCAATCAACGCCGCCGCTTCCGGGCGAATCAATAAGGTAACGGATTCCCCCAGCGAGATCGCTGCATCGGCGACCCTTATCTCACCCAGCGACGTGCGCACCAACTGGGGGCCGGCGGCAACCGCCGAGATAAGATTACGGAAACCAAGAAAGCGCGCTGCGAACTGGGTCGCCGGCCAGTAGTACACATCCTGCGGCGTGTCCACCTGTTCAATGCGCCCGGCATTCATCAGCGCCACGCGATCCGCCACGGCGAAAGCTTCCGTCTGGTCGTGCGTCACATAAACAGCCGTGACCCCAACCTGCTTCAGAATGCGGCGCAGGTCGAGCATCAGGCGCTCGCGCAGGGCACGATCCAGTGCGCCCAGCGGCTCATCCAGCATCAACAGACGCGGCGCCGGCGCCAGCGAACGCGCCAACGCCACGCGCTGCTGCTCGCCTCCCGAAAGCTGGGTCACATCGCGATCACCAAATCCGGGCAGGGCAACCAGCGCCAACATTTCTTCGACACGCCTGGCAATCTCATCGTCAGATTGACCATGCATTTCCAGACCAAAGGCGATATTCTCGCCGACATTCTTATGTGGGAAAAGCGCAAAATCCTGAAACATCATGCCAAAATCTCGCCGGTGGGGCGGGACCTGGGCCATATCTTGCCCGTCAAACCATACCTCGCCCGCATCAGGCAGTTCCAGCCCGGCGATCAAACGCAGCAGCGTCGTCTTGCCGCAGCCGGATGGCCCCAATAGACAGACGATCTCACCATGCTCTATAGCCAGGCTCACATGATCGACGGCCGGCTCTTCGGCGGAATAGGCTTTTACGAGAGATTTTGCTTCAAGTAGTGACATGACATGGCCCTGCTGCGCGTGGCTCGCTTTCCAGCCTCAGCAGCTGGTTCCCAGATGGTCAAACATCAGGCCTTTGCTTCTAGTGTTTCGATTATTTCCTCAACCATTGTCATCAAGTTGGCCAACATTGGCGTGTCGAAGCGGAATTCAGCGCCGGCGATTTCAAAAAGCTCAGGCAATGTCCTGGTGCCGCCTTGAGCAAGCGCCCGTCGATAGGCTTGGACCGCAGCTTCCTGATCGAGCAGCGCCTGACGCCACACTTGCAGCGCACCGATCTGGGCCATGCCGTACTCTATATAGTAGAAAGGTATTTGGAAAATGTGCAATTTTCGGTGCCAGCCCGATTCGCGCTGCTCCTGCAGGCCGCTGTAGTCGATTCCGGGCATATAGCGATCCCACAGCTCGTCCCACGTCTGGTCACAATTGGCCGGCTCAGCCGCCAGCTCCGGATTGGTGTAGACCCAGTGCTGAAACGCATCAACGACGGCCATATAGGGCAGGAACAGTACAATCGCTTCAAGATGCTCTATTCGGGCGCGCGCTGCCTCAGATTCCGAATAGAAGCCTCCAAAGTCGGCCGTTAAATAAGGCGAAGCGAGAAGCTCCATACTCATTGAAGCGACTTCCGCAAATTCCATTGGCGGATCCAGCTGCCAGACGTAGGGGAAATCCGCCGCTTCAAACACGTGAAAAGCATGTCCGGCTTCATGCAGCATGGTCTGTACATCATCATGCGTACCAGCGCCATTCATAAAGATGAAGGCTTGGCGGCGCACCGGCAGCGTCGTGCAGTAGCCGCCAAGAGCCTTGCCAGATCGTGTATCGAGATCCATGAGATCGGCATCGGCCATCGTGGCATAATGGTGGGCCAGGACCGGGTCTACGTGCTCGATCATGTTCAGGCTGTGCTGGATCAATTCATTCTGCCCCACATAGGGTTTTAACTGCGGCGCACCGCTTGAATCCACTTCGACATCCCATGGTCGCAGGGTCGCCAGACCCAACTGCCGGCGCTTCTTTTCATAGATCTTCGTGGCCAATGGTACAACGACTTCTTCGATAGCTTTGTGAAAGGTAAAACAATCCTCAGCCGTATAGTCGAAACGATTGGCGTCACGAAAGGCGTAGTCGCGATAGTCTGCCAAATCAGCGTTGGCTGCTAATTGAACACGGCAGCCAAGCATCTGCCCATAGAGCTGATCGAGCTTCTGGCGATCGCCAAGCCATAAATCCGTAATCTGCCGCCAGGCACGCTCACGCACTAGTCGGTCAGGATCTTGCAGCAAAACAGCCAGCTGGCTCAGGTTTTTCTCTTCACCCTGCCAATCAGCCGTCATGGCGCCGGTAATCTTGTCATATTCATTGCCCTGCTTGGCCAGCTTGGTTTCTAAAGGCACATTCTCTTCACGAAATAGATCAGCCTCATTACGCATATCTCTGATGGCCAGCGCCAGGTCTGCGAGATCATATTGTTCCGGCTCCATTGCCAAGAAACGTTCCTTGAGCGCCTGATCGGCAACCGACGCGTTTGGCTGAACATCATCCACGAAATTGAAGAACGCTTGCTCGGCCATCTTGTCGGCCGTATCCAGAGTCTTGTTGATATGAATCACCGCGCCGGCTTCCCAAACCAAGGCGGTCAGCCGGGACCAATCCCTCAGCCAGAAACGAAGATTCTCTTCAGCTAAATCGCGACTGAGCAAGTCATCATAGTAGGGCTGGTATGTTTCCCAGCGTTGGGTTTCCAGGCCATCGATGGTTCGGGGGAACTTGTCAAAACTCATCTAGAATCCTCCGCTGCTGTCAGGCTCCCGCCTACAACTAGCTATGGCAGAAATTTGCGGGCGCCGCGCAGCGAGCAAAAAAAGAAGCCCTTGCAGCAAATTGTGCAAGGGCTATTAAGAAACTTCGAAAAGGCGACGACGGGATTCGAACCCGTGATACGGGTTTTGCAGACCCATGCCTTACCACTTGGCTACGTCGCCAGAAAAACTACGGCAGGCTTTGCAGCCTGCCGTTGTTAAAGAGCGGGCGACGGGATTCGAACCCGTGGCCTTCTCCTTGGCAAGGAGACGTTCTACCACTGAACCACGCCCGCAAATCGGAGTGCTGCCTGAATAACTGATTCAAACATCTATGCCAGGACCCAGACTCGAACTGGGGACACCTGCATTTTCAGTGCAGTGCTCTACCAACTGAGCTATCCCGGCTAGGCAAGGGCCCACGCTTTCTGTGAAGGTTTGCGGATTCTATCCAATGCCATTTGTAGTGTCAAGTGTAGTGCAACCGCCTTCGCCTATTTTTCCAATTCACTCTCATTTCATTAACCTAAGGATGCTTTCCTAATGGGTTCTTCCCAGGTTCCGATAATTGCGATAGACTTGTGCTCTCAACGGTCTTATTGAGGAGACATTGTTTCGGGAGTGGTTGTGCCCTGGTGGGTGCCCTGGTCTTCAAAACCAGTGGCCGGTCGCGCGGAGCGAGCGGCGGTGGGTTCGACTCCCATCCACTCCCGCCAAGAATCTCCCCCTCGAAACCACCCGCATTTTCTGACCAATCACGGCCCTACGCGATCGATCCTCACTATACGGCGTCAGCTAATTCGTAAACTGTAAGCCGCGGGCTGCAAGGTCACCGGCGCAGATGCCGCTACGACCAAAATCGGCCGTCGCTGTCCCGGCTCGCTCGATACTTCAAGAAGCGTTTGCCCACCATCTGACAAGGATACCGTCTCAATAATGGGTCCCTCGTCGCCAAAAGTGATCAACTGCAGATGCCACGGTTGGGGCAAGGATGAGCCGGCTAGGGTAAAGCCTTCGGCAGTCCAACCCTCTTTGCTGCCGTCGTCAAAGTACCCGATTTCCGGGATGGCAACATTATCCACGGCCAGCCCACTGTAGGTCAGGATCGGGTCGGTAACCATCTCGAAACGCAGCAAAACCTCTTGACCCACATAAGGCGTGAGATCGATGATCTCATGTCGCCATGCCTGCGTGCGGCCCGTATAGAAGCGGGGAGCCAGAGCAGAGTTGGACGGATCGTCGGCTGGATCAAGCCCCTGCATACTCGTGGCCGCCAACGCATCCCATGTTTTTCCGCCGTCCGAAGATAATGACACATAGGCGAAATCATACCCATATTCGATATCGGTGTAGACATCATAGGCAAGCGTGGCCGCAGCGACATCACGAAGATCAACGACGCGCGTGAGGCGTGGATTGCTGTAGTTGGCACGCTGTGCGAACCAGAAAGCATCATCTGTGCCACCCTGCCCCGCCAGCAGGGGAACAGTGTCCGTTCCCTCAAACGCCACGGTCGCCGCTCCCGGTGGCAGCTGATAGTAATCAGCCGCATACTGGCGGACATCGCCAGCCAGCTCGGCCGGCAGGGTATCGACCGTCGTCATTGCCGCGGTAACGAGTCCTTCGGCGCTAATCTGGTGTTCTTCCGCAGCCTGCGGGTGCTCGTGGAGCGCAAGAGCGGCCTGCCAATCCAGCCACAAAGTTTGAGCGGAGTAGCCCAGGTCATGTCGCTCAGCGAGCGCATCCAGCGCCACAAAACCTGGCAGCGGGCTCGTGGCAAATTCGCGGTACAGGGATTCACCGAGACGATCGTAAATATACTGGTTAAAAAGGTAACCCTGTCCATAATAGGCCCCTTTGCCCACTTCGGTCCAACTGTTCAACTGCTGGTCCGGATTGGACAGGAAGGCATTCGCCCGATCGACACCACTGCTTGGCAGCCCGACAAGCTCCGTTGCCAGAACTGAAGACCCCTCTTTTTCCCAATCTGTATCCGACATGTCGTAATTGAATTCAATCATATGCCGGAATTCATGGGCCAGAACGCCAAGATAATAATCCCCGCCAAATTGGCGATCATTCATGACGAACATCTCTCGTTCATTGGATCCTGGGTTTAGGGCGGCCATCTGCAAATCGGAGGCGCTGACAAATCCGGCCGTGCCGCAGCCGCCCTGTGATTCCGCCGGCACACCACAAATGCTCTGAGGGGAGGCGTGAAGGACGTGCAGTCGCGGATCACCATCAATGCCTGGTGAATTCTCGCTGCCATAGATGGCCGTCACCCCAGCGTATATCTCGTCAAACGCGGAGACGACGGATGCCAATGTGTTCTCGTCCGGCGTGATGGCAGACGATCCTGTCTCAAACCAGAAATAGGCGTGATCGCCGACGGCCAAGAGTTCCGCCTCTATCTCACCATATTGATTGTTCACTACGTCCAGTACATTGAACTGTTGGCGTGTGCCGGCAGCCAGCGGTTCTACGACAGAGGCGGCAGGCGTTGGCAGTGCCGCGTCATCCAGGCCCCGATAAGCAATCGCCAGACGCAGATCATCGCGTACGGGAGGGACTGCCTGGGCCAGTTCAAGGGCAATCGCAAGCGGCCTATCAACTGCCGGTGTGGCGCTCGCTGTCGTTTCTGCAGCCGGCGCTTCCGTTGGCAGAGGCGTTTGCACCAACGTACTGGCAGTGGTTGGCGTCTCGGTGGCTCGCATGGCGACCCGCGTTGGCGCAGGGACGTTTGTGGTTGCGGGATCCGGCACTGGCAACCCATCCTCTGGTGTCGGGAGCAAGCCTGTTTGTGGAGCAGCGGCAATAGGCATCTCCGGTCCAGCGGTCTTGCAACCACTTAGCAAGAGGAGTATTAGGATGATAACAACTACTTTGCGCATCAATGATTCTTCTGCATCTTTGGAATGTAAATGAAACATGGTGAGTTTACTCGCAGAAGCGAGTTTTCAAAAGCAGTCTTAGGAAAGTACGCATAGAAGGCGTTTAGCGCACGGGTTGGTGGTTTATTGGCGGTCACATCGCTAGAATAGTCGTCTAACGATTAAGGGTCCTCCCTATGCTCAATCTCGACCAACAAAACTCACTACGAGAACAATACAGGCTCTTGAATCCGGCGTGGCGACCGGCCACGGAGACATACGCGGCTCTGGTCAGGTCTTATCTGGATCCGGCCTCGCGCGTGCTCGATCTAGGATGCGGAAGGGGGGGCCTCATTGAACAGCTGGATCACCCGCCCTCGCTGATCACGGGTGTCGACCCTGATTGGCTTTCCTTGAGCGAGCATCGCCTGACTTCGATTGACCGCGTGGCCGCTTCCGGCACACACCTACCTTTTGGATCTGAGAGTTTTGACCTGGTTCTGGCCAGCTGGCTGTTTGAACATCTGTCCAACCCGGCAGGTATGCTGCGACAGGTACATCGACTATTGAAGCCGGGCGGCGCAATCATATTCATAACGCCAAACGGCCGTCATCCCATCGCCTATTTGAACCGCCTTTTGGGCCGGCTGGCAGGAGTACAGCGCCTTATCGTAAGCAGCCTGTACGGCCGTGAAGGAGAAGATACGTTTCCAACGGTTTATCGCGCGAATACCATTGACCAGCTGACGGAACTTTGCAGCCAGACTGGCCTGGCGCAGATCACGCTGACCGCTGTGCCCGATCCCACCTATCTAGCTTTCACAAACGGACTATTCCGGCTCGCCTGTCTCCTTGAGGACAGCTTACCGCAGTCGCGTTACATTCACCTGGTCGGCGTGCTAAAGCGGCCGGGATAAGGAATGCAAATGCACGACCTACCCCTTCCACAACGTGTCTACTACAGGTATCTTGGCGCCCTCTATTGGTTCACCCATTACACGGACACACATCGCCTACTGGGAATAAGACTGAGCACGTTCATAAAACTACTGGCCGTCTTCCTGGCTCTAGCGGCGTGGCGGTTCAACTGGGGCAATCTCCCGCTCGCCCTGGCACTGCTGCTAATCCTCTGGATATATATCGCCTATTGGCGGGCCAGGCGCCGCGGCTACTTCCGGTTCGTTGCCGACCGATCACTGCGAACTGGTGACGACGACTATGAGAAATTAGCCCCATACCAACGCTTCGCTTGTCAGGCCACTGGTGTCTTCAGCCTGCAAGAATGGGAGAAGAGTGTCCTCTTTTGCCCGGCAGCGTATTGGCAGGCTCCGCAGGGGGATCATGCACTCATGGTGGAACACCAACCGAGGAAATATCTCTACCAGTTTTTCAACGTGGCCAAGGTACATCATCTGCAGCGCGGCTGGCTACTGTATGGCGCCCACCCCAGACCGGCACTTTCAATCAACTTCCTGTCGATCTGGGGGCCGGAGTTTTCGAAAGTTCATTTCAGTATCTTTGGCTCAGAAATACAGTCATCCGGACCAAAGGTGCGAACTATCTACCTTTCATTTGCTGAAGATGAAGCGGAGCAGCGCATTTGCCAGAATATCGCTGGGGATCTGCGGCGATTTCAGAGTGAGGAACAGGGCTGAAGTCACCAACGACGGCCGACAACGAACGGTAGGATCTGACCGGCAGCGCAGATTGACAAAACAAATTCGAATTCCTATACTCAGCGCACTCGATGATGCCAATCGCCTCACGACAAGCGGGTGAGCGATATGAAAGGATAGCCAGCAGCCGAGGAGCTAGTACGTGGACGATGCGCCGCACCTGATTGTCATTCGTGGCCCCAACCTAGGACATCACTATAGTTTGCAGGGAAGCGAAGCTACCATCGGGCGTAGCACGAGTAACAGCGTCATCCTGCCCTACCCGGAAATATCTCGCCGGCATGCCCGCCTGTGGCAGGATGGAGATGCCTTTTACCTGGAAGATCTGGGAAGCACGAATGGGACCCTGGTCAACAAGGTACGCTTGCACGAGCCGGCAACGATCTATGATGGTGATGAAATCCAGATCGGAGATTCACTGCAGCTGCGGTTCACTGATCCCACGGGCGTTACGCGGCCCATCGCCATGGTTCCCGCTGCCGACAAAAAAGCGAGCGAACTTGCAGCAGAGAACAACGAGCCATCAGAATCTGCCCAAAGTCACGCATCATCGGAGATCCCAACGCCCAGACCGCCGCTTATAATCGAGCCGGAAGCACAGGCGAATGAGGCAGAGCTGCCTGAGACGGACGGACAGGAACGCAGCCTTGTCTTGTGGTACGGATGCGTAACCTTGATACTTATCTCGATCTGTTTCCTTGCGCTGCTCTTCCTCGATTCGTACCAACAAGGCCGTCTGCTTTACTGCGGAAGTTTGAGCCCGCTCTTCCAATTCTTTCTCGGGCCGGTTGGCTTTAATCCCGTGTGCCCATAGAAATGACAGCGACTGATGAACATGAATAACGATAGACCGCTCCTACGCCCGCTTGACCTTCAACCGGTGCAGTATCAGGGCCAACGCATGTGGCTCCTGCGCGATCCTTTGCAGCTGTCTGATCGACAGCTTTTCCTGCCAGAATCCATGGCGCCGCTGCTTACTCTCCTGGATGGGGGGCGGAACAAGCGTGAAATTCACAGCGTGTTCTGCCAAATGGTTGGCGCCTCATTGGATCCTGAGATTACGGCAGATGCGCTCGATCGTCTGGACGAGGCCTATTTGCTGGAGAACAGAAACAGCGAACAGGCAAAACAGGCACAGATGGCTGAGTTTCGCTCGCAGCTATTTCGCGCGCCTGCACTGGCGGGCAGCAGCTATCCAGCTGAGCCAGATGTGCTGACCGAGCAGCTGCACGGCTACAGCACGGGGAGCGCAGCCCCTCCCTGGCAGGGTCGCGCCATCATTTCCCCGCATATTGACTTCGATCGTGGGGGACCGGTCTATTCGCAGGTGTGGCGTCAGGCTGAAGCGGCTATCCTGGATGCCGATCTGGTCGTTGTTTTCGGCACAGATCATTATGGCGGTGCGGACACGATTAACTTGACGAAACAGCCATACGCGACACCTTATGGCATCTTGCCGGCCGATGTGGCGCTCATCGATAAATTGGCCGCTGTCCTGGGTCCGGAAGCAGCTTTTGCTGATGAGCTGAATCACCGGCAGGAGCATTCTGTTGAATTCTCGGCCGTTTGGCTGCACCACATCTTTGATCAGGCCGGCAAAGATCCATGTCCGATGGTGCCCATACTGGTCGGCTCTTTCCATCATTATCTACTCAGTGGAGAACGGCCGTTAGAGAATGAGCGGCTGAGCATGTTTTTGGACGTACTGCGAGAAGAAACGGCCGGCCGGCGAGTTTTCTCCGTGGCCTCAGTCGATTTGGCGCACGTCGGGCCCAATTTCGGCGACGAGTTTGTGATGGATCAACCGCGCAGGCAAGCATTGGCGCGACAAGACAGCGACCTAATGACAGCCGCTATCGACGGCGATGCAGAATCCTGGTATGAGCAAATCGCTGCGGTAGACGACCGCAACCGTATTTGTGGCTTTGCGCCGACTTACTTGCTGCTGCGTTATCTTGGCCAGACAAATGGGATGCAGGTCGCTTATGATCAATGCCCGGCGGATAACCAGGACACGTCGCTCGTCTCGATATGCGGCCTCTTGCTCGAATAGACGGGTTTTGACCACGCAACAATGCCATAATGAGAATGAGGCTGGGCGGGCGCCCAGCCTCATTGATCAAGGAAGAGAAGAGAAGAAAAAGGTGAAAGCGAACATCAATCCGTTGCTGAGTGCTCCCGCTTCGTACTGACGCTTCTCACTGTACCCTCCTCAAGTTAACAATCGTTTAACAAGCCGTTACCCTTCTGATAAGGCTTCTTGCTAGACGACCAACTGGTTAAACCTCAAGGCCCTTAATCTTCCAATTTTTCCAACAGACCGACACGCGCATTGAACGCATCAATCAGGCCGTCCATTTCATCCACATGGCCGTGGATATTGGTCCAGTACTCGGGATCATACCATTGGGCCTGAATCTCTTCATACGAGCGGCCCTGCTGTTCAATCCAGGTGTAATATTTTAGATTGTGAATTCGTTTGCGATCGTAATAGCTCAGTTCTTGCACATAGTCGATCGTGGTGCCGTGCAGATAGCGCGCGAACGCTGCTGAAGCGTCGAGGTCCGTATAGGCCCCTTCTTCCTCGTTAAGCTCTTGCACGCGACTGTTGTACATTTCCATTGAGTCGGTGGCCACGGTGAGAATGATGTCTTCCGAACCAAGCTCATAATATTTGGCCATCTTGATGCTGGAGAGCATATTAGCGATGCTGGAAATGCCCAGCAGCGGCAGCTTCTCAATGAAGTCGGCCGGCACGCCCTGGTCTACCAGGTACTCCTGTCCAACCTCTTCGTTGAATAGGCGTACAAGCGCCATTGTCGCCGCATCATCTATGGCCATGACCATGTCCGTATTTTTGACATTGTGAATCCAGGGGACATGCTTATCACCGATGCCTTCAATGCGGTGGGCGCCAAAGCCGTTCTCGAGCAGCGTCGGGCACTGCAGCGCTTCGCTGGCGGCGATCTTACTGTTGGGGAACCGGTCCTTCATGTAATCGCCACAGGCGATCGTGCCCGCCGAACCAGTCGTCAGAGCGGTGCCGCGGTAGCTGTCGTTGGGACCCATGACCTGATTCAGGACCTCGACCATGGCCGGGCCAGTGATCTCGTAGTGCCACAGGTAATTGCCAAACTCTTCAAACTGGTTGAAGATGACCAGGTCCTGGCCGGATTCTCTAAGCTCCCAGCATTTG
Organism: uncultured Chloroflexia bacterium; assembly: GCA_963767495.1. Taxonomy (GTDB): domain Bacteria; phylum Chloroflexota; class Anaerolineae; order Promineifilales; family Promineifilaceae; genus JAACFF01. Next base: position 1,848,011 of record CAVYDY010000001.1, on the reverse strand, counting down.
TCGAAGATTTCCTTGACATTACTTTCTGATCCAGGCGTCTTGATCGTTTCACCGGCAACAGCAGCCAGCCAATCAAATCGTTCCTGGCTCATGCCTTCGGGAAGGATCGCGATCGATTCGCAAGCAAGTAAATTAGAGTCATAGGCGCCGCCGCGGCAGTAATTGCCGGTGGAGGGCCAGACAGCTTTTTGCGTTGTCGGATCGAACTGCCCAGTAACCAGGCGAGGCACGAGACAACCAAAAGCCGCACCAACCTTGTGGGCCCCGGTGGGGAACCACTTGCCGACGAGCGTAATGATGCGTGCATCGACGCCGGTAAGCTCGGGCGGGAACTCGATGAAATTGACGCCGCCATATGCGCCGCCGCTGGCAACCGGATCGTTGTGCCAGGTGATACGGAAGAGGTTCAGGGGATTCAGGTCCCACAAGCCAACATCAGCCAGACTGTTCTTTATAGCCGCGGGAATCAGCTCCGGGTTACGCTGCTGCTTGAAGGTGGGAATGATAATGTTGCGCTCGCGAGCCCGTTGGACCGCATGCTCAAGCGCCTCTTCACTGTGAATAGTCAAATCTATCATGATTGCTCCTCTTATTCTTAAAGTGTCTCCACGACACGTTTTACATCTTCCAGTTCAGTATCCACGTAATGGGGAACTGTTCCAATCTGATCAACGGCCGTCATCGCACTGGCGATGTCCTTCAAACCGTTGCCTGTATTCAATACCACAACGCGGTCGCTGCTGCTGACAAGCCCATCGTTGACAGCTTTCACCAAACCCGCGTAGGCAGTTGCTCCAGCAGGTTCGCCAAAGACGCCAGAAAGCCGCGCCATAGCCGGTATTGCGTCGAGGATCTCACGGTCAGTGACGCTGATGTAGGCGCCGCCCGTATCTTTGACAGCCGCCATCGCCTTCATGCGATCCCGCGGCAGTCCGGCGCTGATGCTGTCGGCCACTGTTTGCGCATCAATGGGTGGTTTCGTCAGGACGTCTTCGTCATTCTCCCATGCCTGATACATATAGTCGCTGCCCGCCGCCTGAACGCCGATCAGTCTGGGCATGCGCTCGATCCACCCCATGGCGAGGAGATCCTTGAGCCCTTTATGCAGGCCGCCGATAATGCAGCCATCACCAACGCTGACGAAGATGGCATCAGGAACCTGCCAGTTGAGCTGTTCACAAATCTCATAGCTGGCGGTCTTTTTCCCTTCGGACATATAGGGGTTGTATCCGGTGTTGCGGTTGTACCAACCATACTCGTCCGCCGCCTGCAGGCAAAGCTCGAATGCATCATCGTACGTACCACGTACGAGAAGGACGGTCGAACCAAAGACCAGCAGCTGGGCTACCTTGGCCTGCGGCGCGCTCTCCGGCACAAAAATGACGTTCTGTTGAGCGACGCCGGCGCACAGCCCGCTCAGGGCCGCTGCGGCATTACCGGTACTGGCGGTGGTGACTACGTCTGCATTTTGCTCTTGCGCCTTGACGACGGCGATCGCGCTGGCACGGTCTTTGAAAGACGCCGTAGGATTACGGCCGTCATCTTTCACCCATACCTGGCGCAGCCCAAGATGCTCCGCCATACGAGGCGCGTCATACAGGGGCGTCCAGCCAATAGCCAGCGGCGGAACCGCAGCTTCAGCATCCACTGGGAGCATTGGCTTGTAGCGCCAGATCGTAAAATCACGGTTGGCTGCGAGCTGTTCAGGGCTGATGCGCTGCTTGATCAGGTCGTAATCATACTGAACATCCAGAATCCCTTCGTTGCCATAGGCAGAGTCAACATACATCACCTCATCAGGCGCGAATTCCTGCCCGCTGATCAGGCTCTTCAAACTCGTTACTTGATCGATCATTATTCGTTATCTCAGTTCGGCCGTAAACGTATAATCGCTACGCCCGGATGTGGGTGCCTGTTTCGCCAGCCAGGGCTTTCTCTAGATTTTCAGGATTGGTGATAATGGCCCATTCGCCGCCCGATTCCAGGAAGCGAATAACCGCCTCGATCTTGGGCGCCATGCTGCCTGCGGCAAAGTGCGTACCTTCGGCCAAGTATTGTTTGGCTTCCGCCAGGCTCATTTCGTCCAGCCACACCTCGTCCGGCGTACCGAAGTTGAGAGCCACTTTTTCGACGGCCGTGCTGACGATGAAAAGCTCCGCACCAATACGATTGGCCAGCAAAGCTGAAGCGAAATCCTTATCAATAACGGCCGGAACACCGTGAAGCGCCCCATTTTCGTCGGCAACCACGGGAATGCCGCCTCCACCAACCGTGATAACCGTGATCCCCGCATCAATCAGCGCCTTAACCGCATCCTCTTCCACAATTCGCATGGGCAGCGGCGATGCGACCACGCGCCGCCAGCCTCTGCCGGCATCTTCAGAGCAGTCCCAGCCATCGACCTCGATTCGTACCTGCGCCTGATCTTCATCCATAAAGGTGCCGATCGGCTTGGTCGGGTTGGCAAAAGCAGGATCATCGGCGCTCACTTCCACCTGCGTTACAATCGTCGCGACCCCACGATTGATTCCCATTTCTTGGAAATCATTTTGCAGATTCTGCTGCAAGGAATAACCAATCGCGCCCTGCGAGTCAGCGCCGCAAACGTCAAGAGGGACCTCATGCAGTTCATGTGCGGCCAATTCCGAACGCCTCAAGATGAAGCCTACCTGCGGCCCATTGCCATGAGCAATAGCGACATCCCATCCATCTTTAACCATTTCAGCAATATGGCTCGTCGTTTCCGCCGCAGCGTCATACTGGTCCTTGACCGAGCTGTGCGATTTGTCTTTGATCAACGAGTTGCCGCCAATAGCGATAACAGCAATCCTTTTGTTCATGTTGAAGATCTCCGTGTCCAGGACAGGCGGGGTCGCGCGCAAGAAGCTCGCCACCCCGCCCATCACATAATTACATTGTCAGTGCCATCACCGCTTTCTGCGCGTGCAGGCGATTTTCAGCTTCGTCAAACACGACCGAGTGCGGGCCATCGATAACCGAATCGGCGACTTCAATCTGGCGATCGGCAGGCAGCGGGTGCATATAGATCACATCATCTTTGCCCAGCGCCATCTTGGCGTCGTCGGCGATCCAGTCTTTGTATTGATCCTGGATACGCTTGCCTTCGTCCGGGTCATCGGTGGTCATCAGGGGACCCCAGGATTTGGCATAAATAACGTCCGCATCCTTGCAGGCTTCGTCCATATCGTGAACCACATCAAATCCCGAGCCGTTCTTGCGCGCCAATTCCCGCGCCTGATCCATGATATCGGGCATCAGGTTGAATTCGGGTGGGTGCGCCAGTACAACATCCATGCCAAAACGGGGCATCTGCAAGATCAACGACTGCGGAACAGACATCGGCTTGAGATAGGATGAAGCGTAGGCCCAGGAGACAACCATCTTCTTGCCGCGCAGATTTCTGCCTTTCTTTTCCTGAATGGTCATCAGATCTGCCAGGCATTGGTGTGGATGATAGATCTCGTCCTGCATATTCAAAACGGGAACTCGTGAAGCTTCCGCAACCAGGTTCAGATACCGGTTGCCAACGCCCCAATCCACGTGGCGAATGGCGATGCCGTCGAAATAACGGCCGAAGATATCGCCCAATTCCTTTTCTGTGTCACCGTGAGAGATCTGCGTCGTACGGCTTTCGATAAACGCCGCATGGCCACCCAGTTGGGCCATTCCCGCCTCGAATGAGCCGCGCGTACGCGTGCTGGAAAAGAAGAAAAGCATCGCCAGCACCTTATCGCGGAGATAGGCGTGAGGCAGGCCTAAGCCACGCTTCATCTTCAGGTCCCAGGCAAGATCTAATACGGTTTCCACTTCTTCTTTACTAAAATCGAGATCGCTGATGAAATCACGACCCTTAAGTCCGGTTTGCATTGAGTCCTCCTCGCAAGTCAGAAGTTGTAATTGATAACAGTTGAAAAATGCCTATTCCATCTTGCCCATGACCAGGGCCAACAGTGCCATGCGCATCACGACGCCGTAAAAAGCCTCCTGCCAGTAACGGGACCAACGCGTGATATCCACATCGGCCGGAATTTCATCCATACGCGGCAGTGAATGCAGCAGAATAGCATCCGACTTGGCCTTTGTTGATAGCAGTTCGCGCGTGATCTGGTAATTGCTGGGCGTGAAACCAACGTCGCCATCGCGCTCATCGCGTGATTTGGTGTAGTCAGGCTGGACAACCGGCTCAACCAGAATCACATCAGCATCGGCGATAGCCTGCTCAACATGCTCCGCTTCCCGGTAGTCAAGATTGTACTGCTCGAGATCTGCCTTGAACTCTTCGGTCAGCGACATCTCGGGCGGCGACACAAAAGTGATGGGGCAGTCGAATTGAGTCAACCCATGGGCCAGGGAATGCATGGTGCGCATACGCATATCACCAACTGCCAACCAGCGCAGGCCGTCGATACGTCCTTTTTCGCGATACACGGTGTAGAGGTCGGTCAGAATCTGCGTCGGATGTTCGCCCCAGCCGTCGCCACCATTAATGATCGGAATCGACGCCCATTTTGCTGCTTCATGGGGCGCACCCTGTTGGAAATGGCGCATGACGATCACGTCGCCGTAGAACTCCAACATTTTGACGGTATCTTTGATAGATTCCTGGTAGAAGTCGCCTGCGCGGGTCATCTTGGCATCCGAGAAGCCTGTAACCTGGCCGCCTAGACGAATCATACCTGCTTCATGCGCCAATCGAGTGCGAGTCGATGGCTGGTAGAAAGCGGTCACCAACGTCTTTTCCTTAAGCAAATCGCTGTTCCGCCGGTTGCGGGCAATCGGCTCTAGCCATTCAGCAGCTTCGAATACGCGGAAGAATTCATTCCGCTCGAAATCCTTCAGTGATAAGATGTCTCGTCCTGCAAAACTTTTCATGATTCTCTCCTTGAACAGAGTTTTCGGGCGGGCCTTGTCCGCCATGGTCAATCTAAAAACGAACCGTCCGCAGACGGGATGAAACAGCTACGTGGTGCGGCGAATCATGCGAAAGCGCACAAGATCGTCGCGAAATACAGAACGCGCCCATAGAATGGGCTCGTTATCGTCGTTATATCCGGTCTCTTCAAACGATAGCAGGGCCGTGTTCAGCTCTGTATTGAGCACGCCGGCCAATACTTCACCGGTTACCACCGGTACCAGCTCAGAGAGGTAGTAGTTGAGATGTTGTTGGCAGCAGGTTTGAAGGAGTTCATAGACCGGCAGCATTAACTGCGTTTTGTCGAGACCTTCAGGTATGAGGCGGCTGGGAATCCTGTTTTCGGTGAGGATGACAGGTTCTGAATTCTCTGAAAACAGTTTGCGCAATATCGTAATTTCTTCGCCCTGCTCCAGATCCAGGAGGCGGCGCATCCCTTCGTCGGGCAGCATGCGGCGCACGTCAAGCAGCTGAACCGTCGGCTCGTAACCATGCGCTTCCAGGACCGCTTCATAGGACCAAATCTCATCTAGGCGTGACTTAATCTGCAACCCAGGCCGGTTGACAAAGGTGCCGGCGCCCTGCCTACGAAATACGGTTCCTTCTATTTCCAGGCGGCTCAGAGCATCCCGTATGGTCGTACGACTGACGCCCAATTCGTTGGCAAGATCGGACTCCGAGGGAATTCGGCCGTCTTCAAATTGACCATCTAAGAATCTGATCCTTAATATGCGATTTTGCTTGCTCAGTGAGCGAAGGGCTGCGCTTTAACATCAATAATTCCTAAAAAGGGTAGGGTCGTATGGTTGTATGACGAATTTTAGCAAAAACCACACCCCTGTCAATAGAAAACAAGACGAATTTTTGTAATTGGAATGAAGGCGCGCCAATAGGACCGTGGCGCATTGTACGGGCCTGGAGAAATATGTGATTATGACAAAAAAAGGGGAGTTATTCCGGGGTTAGCACCAGGTCATCCAGGTGCACTGACAATTCGCTTCGTAGTTCAGGTATCTGTTCGGCCAATGATCCCAAGACGCCATTGATGAAGCGGGGGGCGCTGTCGGAACCATATGTCTTCGCCAATTCCACTGCTTCGTTGATCGCCACTTTGACCGGCGTTTCATCCGAAGCGATAAACTCAAAGATGGCGATTCGCAAGATATTGCGATCGATCACGGCCATTTGATCCAGCGGCCACTCCGGGGCATAGCGCGCAATCAAGACATCCATGCCGTCCATATTCTGCATCACACCCTGAACAAGCTGTGATGCAAACTGAGCGCCGGCGGTATCCATGTCATTGGCGTCAAGACGCCTCTGCAGGATTTCACCTGGAAGGTGACGAGCGATATCATATTCGTAAAGAACTTCCAGGGTGACGCGACGAGCGCGGCGCCTTGTTTTCATGATTTTCGTCTCAAGCTGTTTTTTCCCGGTCGTATGTAACGTCTTCAACGTGAACGTTTACAGTATCAACAGGAATACCTACCAATGTATCAACTGCTTCAGTTACAGCTGACTGTATCTCTCGACTTGCCTCCAGGACATTCACCTGAGGTTCCATTATAACGTAAATATTAAATCTGACGCGGTTATCCACCACATCCAGAACAATGCCATCCTGTCGCGTGGACCTGCGGAACATGCGGGCAATGTGGGGAGGGATCGTGCCCATCTGAGAAACACCGTCAACGCCAAGCACAGCAAAGTGCGCTATCGTTGCCAGAACCTCCGGCGCGACCTCAATTCGACCCATGCTTTCTCTTTGTTCTTCCATCGCTTCTCCGACTAAGTGGCAATGCCGCCATCCACGGAAATCGTCTGTCCGGTGATATAAGTAGATTGCTCAGAGGCTAGAAAGGCAACAACATTGGCAATCTCTGACAACTCACCCCAACGGCCCAGTGGAATATAGGCCAATGATTGTTCTACCAGGTCATCCGGCAAGCTGCTCGTTAAATCCGTGAGCACAAAACCGGGCGCCACGGCATTCACTGTGATATTACGCGAACCCACCTCTTTAGCCAAGGACTTCGTGAAGCCTATTATACCAGCTTTCGAAGCGGCGTAGTTGGCCTGTCCCGCCTGGCCTACAATTCCGGAAACAGAAGAGATGTTGATGATCCGCCCACCCTGCTTACGCCGAACCATTGGACGGGTCGCCGCCTTGCAGCAGTTGAAGACGCTCTTGAGGTTCGTATCGATCACGCGGTCCCACTGATCCTCTTTCATCATCAGCAGCAGCGTGTCCTGTGTAGTGCCCGCGTTGTTGACCAGAATATCAATCTGCCCAAAGGCATCGATGGTGGCTTTGACCAGGTTCTGCGCGGCCGTAAAATCACTGACATCAGCCTGAACAGCCACAGCCGTTCCCCCGTTTTCCTCAATCGCGCTTACGACCTCAGCGGCGGCCGCAGCATTGGAATGAAAATTCACAACTACGGAGGCGCCGCGTGCCGCCAGTTCCTCCGCTATCGCGCGGCCAATGCCTCTTGACGCGCCTGTGACGAGTGCAACTTTTCCTTGCAGCAATGTCTCCTCCTGTCCAGTTAGAACGATCGTTGAAAGATTGATACCGTTTCAGCTTATTTATCGGGCCCGTTGTCAAATGCACGGCGCGCTGTACGCCGGTCGATGCGCTTCAAAAGAGCCAACAAGACATTATTCGGTCCCGCTTCAACAAAGGTATCGGTTCCCGCTTCGAGCAGATAACGCATAGAACTTGTCCAAGCCACCGGCGAAGTCAACTGCGCCTTAAGTTCACCACGTATCTCGTCCACCGTTTGCAGCGGGCTTGCCGTCACATTGCCAATCACCGGTCTCTGCGGCTCGCGCAATGGGATTGCATCGACAGCCTCAGCAAAAGCACCTGAGACACTGTCCATCAAATCAGTGTGGGCGGCGATAGTAATCGGCAGCCGGACGACGCGCCGCGCGCCTGCCTCATCGGTGAGTTCACAAGCCCGCTGCAGCGCCACTTCATCGCCGGAAATGACCGTTTGGCCGGGGCAGTTGTCGTTGGCAATGCTCACCGGGCGTCCAGTTTCTTCTTCAGCCTGGGCACACAGCGCCTCGATCTGCTCAACGGGCAGCGCCAGGACAGCCGCCATCGCTCCGGGTGCGCGCTCGCCCGCTTCTTTCATCAACTCGCCACGCCTGCGCACCAGCTGCAAACCATCGCTGAAGGTCAGGCTGCCTGCGGCGGCCAGTGCCGAGAACTCCCCCAGGCTGTGCCCAGCGAAGAAATCAGCTTCGGGCCAGCCGTCCTCTTTCATAAACTGCCAGTTGGCCAGGCTGGCAACATAGAGAGCAGGCTGCTGGTATAGGGTATCCGTTAGTTGTTCTTCGGGTCCGGAAAAAGCCAGATCTGAAAGCTTGAAGCCAAACAAAGCATCGGCCTCATCAAAAAAAGCGCGTGCGGAAGCGCTGCTTTCATAGACCTCTTTGCCCATGCCGACATATTGGGAGCCTTGTCCGGGGAATAGGTATGCTGTAGCCAACGGGGGTTACCTCGCCACAAATAAAAAAGGGCCGTCTGTTACGGCCCCATTTTAGTTTCTGCCTTAATCCTCGTCAATGTAGCCGGGGAGTATTTTGCGCCCTCTGTAAGTGCCGCAGTTCGGGCACAAGCGATGCGGCCTTCGTAATTCGCCACACTCGGGACAAGCCACTAGATGAATAGCGCTCAGCGCATGATGCGCGCGTCGATTGCCGCGGCGGGCTTTGGATATTCTGCGCTTTGGAACAGCACCCATAACAATTTCCTCTTCGTCCTGTCAAACACCCGCCGCGCTTTATCTGCTGGAGATCTCGCGACCCGGGTAGTTCACTTATTCGGTAACACAACACAATCTAACAAAAAACTAGCGGCGTTTCGGCCGCGACTGTTAATTATAGCCGCCGGCATTGCTGTGTCAAGCTGAAATTAATGAGTTCTGATATGCTGCTAGTTGAACAATGCCTGATCCAGCAAGATCCATCAGCCTGTCGAGATCATGACGTGAAAACGGCGCGTTTTCGGCCGTACCCTGAACCTCAATGAGCTGGCCATCGGCCGTCATGACAACATTGAGGTCCACATCAGCGGCTGAATCTTCCGCATAGGCGAGATCGAGCAGATGCGCCTCTTCAAGCATTCCTACGCTGACAGCTGCGATTTGTCGCCTCATGACGGAGTCGGGCAAGACACCGCCTGCTATCAGGGGCTGCAGGGCAAGCGCCAGAGCCAGCCAACTACCAGTGATCGCCGCCGTTCTCGTGCCGCCATCGGCCTGCAGGACATCACAATCGACGATACAGGTTCTTTCGCCAAGCATATGGAGGTCAACAGCCATACGCAAACTGCGGCCGATGAGACGCGATATCTCTTGTGTTCGTCCTTTAGGCCAGCGAGATTCCCTTTGCACCCGCGTGTGGGTGCTGCGCGGCAGCATCGCGTACTCGGCTGTTACCCAACCATGCGGCTTCTCGGCATATTTCAGCCAGGAGGGCAAGCGATCTTCTATCGTGACATTGCACAAGACTTTTGTATCCCCAAAACAGGAAAGCACAGAGCCTTCCGCCCATCTTGTGTACTCAGTTTCAAATCGTATCTCGCGCAGTTCACCGGCTGCACGGCCGTCGCTGCGAATCATGTCCCATTCTCCAGCCATCCAGTCACGAAAGCATTTGCCGTTTGCCAGGCGACGTCCCTGTCAAACAACGAGCGTCTGATCCGGGCGGCGACTTCAAGAAGTTCTTCAGCGGTCAGGCCGCCATCACGCAGGCGCGCCAGGTAGCTTTGCCGTCCCGTATCCGCATGCTCCAGATTTAGCCAGCGCTCAATTTGAGAAGCATCAATCCGGCGCTGTTCTGTGCGCTTCTCGACACTCATCTGCACGTCAAAAAGCGCGCCCGCTTCAAGCGCATTCTTTAGGTCAGTTTCATCCCAGTTCACCAGCGGATCTGTCGGGTCAGCGTAAATAACCTCTTCTAGAGCGGCAACCTTCTCCCGCAGCGCTTCCTGCGAGGACCAATCCACCAGCCCATAAATGCGCTGTGTATGACGCGGCAGGATCTGCACGAAATTGAACTGCCCACCTGGCAGCAGGCGCTTGGCAAACCCAGGCAGCATCTCCGCCAGACCAGCCATATGCGTTGTGAACACATTACGGCCGATGATCCGATCGAAACGAAGTTCAGATTCATCTCGCAGCTCAAGCATGTAATCAAGCTCGCCAGGCTCGCCAATCAGAATTGCTGGGCGCTCTAATTCCGGAAGACGTTCCGCAAGTTGGCGCAGCGCCGCGCCGCTGGTTGCCCCGGGTGTCAGCGCCCATACGCCGCCCTCCGGCGTTCTGCGCACGGCCTCCCAGGTCAGCAGACCGCTGCCGGCATTCAGGTCCAGCACAAGATGATGCCTCTGCAGGCGCGCGATTTCGAAAAGGCGCTCGCGTATCTGTTGCAGCTGGCGTCCTGAACTGGTAACCGCGCGCCGCAGCCATGCGTCCTGAGCTTTATCAAGCGGGCTGTTGGTCAGGATCTCCAGAGGCGAATCCAAGTCTCCTTCAACCATCGCGGCCAACTGCGCTTCCCGCCGCCGGTCGACATCTACCTTGATCTGCTGCTCATATCCCTGATCGCCCGGTTGGTAGAACACCTTGCCCTGCAGCGTGTCCGGCAAATATTGTTGGGCCACCCAATGATCACGATAAGCATGCGGATAAAGATACCCCTGGCCATGCCCAAACCCCTCGGAGTCTCGACTACCATCTCGCAAATGATTAGGGACTTCCGTCTCCTGTTCCGTCTCCACAGTCGCCAGGGCGTCAAAGAAGGCAAAGGCAGAATTAGATTTCGGCGCCGTGGCCAGGTAGATCGCGGCCTGCGAGAGGGGGAATCGCCCTTCTGGCATGCCAATACGCTCGAACGCCTGCCAGCAGCTGGTAACTACACCCATCGCCTGCGGATCGGCCATGCCGACATCTTCTCCGGCAAAGATAGTCATGCGCCGGAATACGAAACGGGGATCCTCACCGGCATATATCATGCGCGCCATCCAATAAAGCGCGGCATCCGTGTCCGACCCGCGCAGACTTTTGATGAAAGCGGAGATGGTGTCATAGTGCACATCCCCTTCCTTATCATAGAGCACAGCGCGCCGCTGAATGGATTCTTCGGCAACATCAAGAGCGACCTGGATACGGCCGTTCTCATCTGGGGTAGTCGTTTCGACAGCCAGCTCCAACGCATTGAGCACGCCGCGGGCATCTCCGTTGGCGACGTCAACGAGATGTTCCAGCGCCTCATCATCAACGGTAACATCCAGCCTGCCATAGCCGCGGTCAGGATCGGAGATCGCCTGCCGCGCGATCTGCTTCAGATTCTCGAGGGAGAGCAGCTCCAATTGAAAGATCCGGCTGCGGCTCACCAACGCCTTGTTTACCTCAAAGTATGGGTTCTCAGTCGTGGCGCCGATAAGAATGATAGTGCCGTTCTCGACATGGGGAAGCAGGGCGTCCTGCTGTGCTTTGTTCCAGCGATGAACCTCATCAACAAACAACGTGGTACGCTGTCCGTAGAGCTGCCAGCGCTCCTGAGCGACACTGATCGCCTCGCGGATCTGTTTGACGCCGGACAGCACAGCGTTGATCGTGATAAAATGGCTTTGGGTGGTATTGGCGATCACCCTGGCCAGGGTCGTCTTGCCGGTTCCTGGCGGACCATAGAAGATGAGAGAGGAGAGCTGATCGGCCTGGATCGCGCGCCGCAAAAGGCGGCCGGGTCCGACGATATGTTCCTGGCCAACAAACTCGTCGAGCGAGCGTGGTCGCATTCGATTGGCCAGCGGTGATTCGCGTTCAAGCTGCGCACTACGGCCGTGAGCAAAAAGTTCCATAGACTGCTTTCAGCTCCCCTAGAGCAGCTAGATTTGAAATCCACCTTTATAGGGCACAATCTTATAGTCAAAACCGGTCACAAATCCCTCCAGCTCATCGTTCAGCGAAAGCCACACATCGCTATCCAACAGATCCTGCATTGTTGCTTCATCGCGACAAACAAATCCGATGAGCCGATCCGGAAAATCTCCATACGCCGTATGCCACGCCTCGCTCATCTGGAAACCCTTTGTCTGCAGCGCCGGCACGAAGCGTCCCATCATGAATTGATAATATTCTTGCTGGCGCTCTTGAATCACATCGTACGTCAGCAGCAGTTTTAGTCCGTTAGCTTCATCCATGATTTACCTTTCAGAATGACCGAATTGACGCTCATATACGTTGATTATACGTCAGAAGCGGAAAGGTGCCGCATGCGCACAGCTTCTTTTTATGCCGCTGCAGAAGATTGGGGCCGGGGAATCAGGTCTCAAGTTTGTCCAAACAAATGAATCATTTCAGCAAAGATTTGCAGCGTGATCTATATCGGATCACATCTCGATCCCCTAAATCAGGCAGCCGGCGGCGATTGCGCCAACTCAATTGGGACCCGCCCTAGACGAAGTTGAGATTAACTCTCATCTGGCAAAGCGTGGTAATAGTCGCATACATCGTGCAGCATGCACTGCTGGCAGCGTGGGTTCCGGGCCACGCAAACCTGACGGCCGTGCTGGATCATGTTCAAATGCATCGCATAAAATGTCTCCGGCTCACCCAGCCCCTCGATGATATGGTGCGCCTTGTCCGCACTGACCTTGGGTCCAATCAGACCCAGGCGGCGCGTAATGCGATGGACATGAGTATCCACGGGAAATGCGGGCTCGTCGAAAGAAAACAGCATCACGATGGAGGCCGTCTTCAGACCGACACCCTTGATCTGGACGAGCCACGCCCTTGCCTCGTCAACAGGCATCTCCGCCAAGAAGTCAAGGCTTAACTCCCCCCGCTCGTCGACGACAAACTGCAGGGCGCTCTTTATGCGCGGGCCCTTCTGATTGGCCAATCCCGCCGGGCGAATCGTATCTACTATTTCTGCAACGGGCGCCTGTAGGAGATCCTCCCATTCGGGATAGCGCTCTTTGAGGGCGTAGTACCCCCTGTCCCGATTGCTGTCTGAGGTAGACTGCGAAAGGATCGTAGAAACCAGTTCATCTACCGGCGGAAGATGCTGCCGCCACTGCGGTTGGCCATAGGCCGCCCGCAGCAACTGATAAGCGGACCAGTATTTCCCTCGGAGCCGTTCTTCGTCATCATTCTTCATCATGGGCCAATTGTCTCGCACATCATGGCTTTGCGGCAAGGATCTGCCTGGAGTTACCGTTTGGCGGCACGCCGTTTTCTGGAGGTCAGACGCTCGGCCAGCGAACGCAATGTGTCCCGCCGTTCCTCAGCGCTGAATCCGAGGATGTCGAAGAGCGTTTCGTCCAATGCCCGGCGATCTGGTTTACCCAGTTCCTCCAGGCCGCCAACCAGAGGTCTGCTGGCAAGTTGTTCAAAGGCCTCTTCCAGTCGTGACACCTGATTGTCGGTTAACTGGCGCGGATCGGGCAGCTGCACTTCTTCCAATTCGTAAGCGGCCAGCCAGAGCAGTCCTTTGCCAAAACTGACCCGTCCGCGGAGCTCGACCTGCAGGGCGAACCAGGCGCTGTTTAAAAGCGCAGCAATGGCCATGAGCGGCATGTAGTCGGCGACCGCTATCTGGTAGAGCTGTTGATCAACCGCCACCTCGCCGGTCACGAGCGGCGCGAAATGACGGTGCCATATTCCTTTGGGCATAACAATGGGCGCCGGCGTCTGGATATGAAAGCTGTACCATGGTTCTCGATTGACGCAGGTTCGGCGCAGATGCAGCTGCTGCTCCTCTCCCCAACGAATATAGCGAGCGACGGCCGTGCCGCCCAGGTCCGCTTCAGCAGGTACCACCAGCAGTTCAAATTGGGTGTCGTCCGCGGAGAGCTTGAGACAATCAACGCCGCGCAGCGACTTCAGCAGCGGCCGCCGAAATTCTTCTTCAATCCCCCACTCAGCGATCTCTTCCTTCGTCAGATAGAAGAACTCATTGGCCCCTGTGGTATAACCACGTTGTACTTCTGCCCACAATTTCAGAGGTACGAGGTTGAGGTGATCGCGATGATGACGGAAAACCATGGGCGCCCGCAAGGCCATACCCCACTTGTTCTCCGGCGACAGCGTGCGCTGCTCCTTGACGTGGATATCCGCTTCTTCATTAACCGTTGACTGGCCGGGGAACAATCGGGCAGCCAGCCTTTCAATGGTCACAAAGCGCTGCGGGCTTGAAGCTGAATAGGGCAGCATCTGCTGCAGCGGCGTTTTCAGGCGGGCAAGATGCACCAGATTTCCCAGGCGGCGGGGCAAATTCGAACATTTCTCCAGAACAATGATACAAGTGTTGATCCACGCTTCCGCAAACCATCGTTCAACGGCCGACTCAATAAGCGCCACAATGCGAAAGTGATCCAGCAAATACTGCTTAAGCTCCACCCCATAGGCGACATCCAACCACCCGTTTGGCACCACAAAGGCGAGACGCGCACCTTCATTCAAGAACTCGGCGCTGTGCACAAGGAAATACGCATGCAGGCCTGAACGGCCGCTTAAGGTAGCAGCGAGTCGTTGTGAAATCAGAGGGATTTTTTCCTGCTCCGCCGGCTCCTCCTGCCACGAAAACATCGGAAGCTGTCGTGCATTGTCATCTTCCAGCGGGCCGATGCGTTCTGCGCGCGTATACGGGGGGTTGCCCACGATCGCATCAAACGACTGCAGCTCAAACTGGGTCATTGCCAGAAAATTCTGGTTAATGATCTGGGCTTCGGGGAGCTGCTGACCGGCTGTGGAAGCGGCTTCCGGGTCAAGTTCAACGCCACAAAGGTCGCCGGGGGAGGGCTCACGCGGCGCCGCCGCCAGCCAGCGCTGCCAGGCAGCCACACGTTCTAACAAGACACCTTCACCACAGCTTGGATCTAGAACACGATCTGCCGGGCGCTCGACGGCCAGCCCCACCAAGAGATCTGCCACATTCAGCGGCGTTTCAAATTGACCGAGAGCGTATTGTTTGCTGTTCATCGGTGGGCCAGGCGCGGGACATGACCTTTGGTGAGCCCCAATTTGTTAAGTGAAATATAATGGGGTGAGGCTCTTTTCGCATGATACCGGATAGCCTCAAAATTGCCAAATGACCCAACTATCAAGCGCCCAATTCTTACGCACCATGCCCGAGGTGGTCACCGTGAATCTGCCGCCGGAGCTGCAGACGATTCAGGTTCGCCAACCATTTCGCTGGCTAATTCAATTTCATTACGGTGAGCCGCGGCTGCACTATGAAGTGTCTCGCGTGCGCGGCAGGGATGGCTGGGAGATCGGGTTTCACTGCGAAGCACGAGACAAACGGCTCAATCGTTTCTTGCTGGATGGGTTTAGAAGAAATCTCTTTGAGATTAAAGATGCGCTGGGCGATGGCATTGAAGCCGAGATGTGGGATCGCGGCTGGACCAAGATCTATGAGGTGATGCCGTCTGAACAATTGACATCTGCTTATCAGCTGCGAGTTGGGAGCCGGTTGGCAGAGATCATCGTTGTGCTGCACCCCTTTTATGTGCAGCTGCGCAGCGCGGTCGCCGAGATATATCGTTAGCCAAGGCTGGCGCTGGCAGGCGGCTGTCTATGCGACGGCAATTTCGGCCGTGATCCCGCGGTCTGCCAACATCTGCGCAATCTCGTCCCGATAGATCGGATTCATCAAGATAACGACGTCAGGCTTGTAATCAGTCAAGAAATCGGGCGCCACTATCTCTTGGCCTGTGCCGACCACGTACATGCCAATCTTACGCGGATTAATGTCAACAATATAGGGTATCTGTTCCTGGGCCTGCAAGACATTCAGGAACATCGTGCCCTTCGAACCGGCGCCCCAGGCCACGACGCGTTTACCCTGTTCACCCCAACTGTCCAGCCGTCCCCGCCATTCATTGACTTTTCGCGCAAATTCCTCCGCGAATGCGTCCACCTGGATCATCATGTTCTGTAGATCATCTCCGGAGGCACATCCCGATTCCGAAACCTGGCCGGCCGGCAGACCCTCCGCAGTCAGAAACTGGCCGCCAAATGTCTCCTTGGTTGCCGGCACATCGAATCCTCCCCGCGTGAGCAAACAGGCGATTGACGGCGGGCTGAAATAACCGCAATGCTCATAGATAATGTCCCAGATCGCCAGCTCGCGCAGCGTATAGGCCATGTTAGGGACTTCAAGAAACAGCAGCGTCTTTTCTTTGTCGCCAATCGCCTCACGGATCACAGCGATGAAATCAGCCGGCCGCTCAATATGCTCAAGCACGTGCCGCGCATAAATCATGTCCGGAGTTTCCTCAATATGCTCTTGCCAGGCGAATTCACCGATAAAGGTCAGCCGCTCGTCCAGTTCATCTGCTTCGCTGGGGACATAGGCTGCATCAAAGCCAATGCCGCGATTGTCGCCAAGATCGCAGAGAAGCCGCAGAAAATCCCCTTGGCCGGCACCTATTTCAACGAGCTCACGCCCGCGCAGATCATGGCGCTCGACGAGATCGGCGGCCAGCGAATGCGCGTAATCCTGAAAACGCGGCGAGAAGTGCAGAGAGTTTTCGTAGGCCTGTGTGTATTCAGTCAGAGCGGGATCAAATAGGCGATTAGCCACATGCCCACAGGCTGGACAAAAAGCAAGGACGATATCACCCTTTGGCGCCGACAGCGCCTGATCGCGATCCGCCCACAGTAGATTGCAGTGGACGGGGACGTTCGTAATCGATACGAAATCATAGGGTGTCCCGGCATCACAAACGGGGCATTGATGGTTCCTGTTCTCCTGGTTCATACGTCTCCCAAAACTAGCTAACAATTTAGTTCACCTGATACTTGTTCTTCTGCCCTGACTCAATTAACCTGCAGATCATTCTGACCGCACAAACTATCTGAGCTGACCAGCGCTCCGGCAGCCCAATCTACCCACGTAAGCCACGGCCGTCGCTTAAGCTTATACGGGCTAGGGTTCTGAACCGACCGCGGCTTCTTGCGAAGTGGACGATGAAAACGTAGGTTCGGCCATTTCCGGAGCTAGGTAATTGTCCCAACCAGAGAAAGCTTTGCCGGATTCCACAACGACTACCATGAAATGCCAATCAAGTGGGTACCATTCCTTTGGATCTTCGCCGCTCCAATCAAAAAAACCGCTAACCGGCTTGCCTCTGCCATTTCTCACCACGACTGAATCTCGATAGCGTGCACGCGACCAATCAATCTTTGGCCTGCCCGGATAAGACCACATATTCTGCACCTGATCTGACCAGGTCAAGACCGCTCCAGGGTTTCCTGTCAGGCTGCCCCTATCCGCGCATTGCTCGGCGCTTTTGGTCCCATCTTGCCAGACGCAGTACTGCAACTGCATATCTTTGACTACGGGCATCTTGCGAATCCTAACATAGAAGTGCAATGTACCATTGGCATAATCGATCGGCGTCTCCCAGTCACCATTTTCCGTCGGCGGCTGATGCTTGGGAAAACCGTTCGCGCTCTGCGGAACCGGACCGTCCCATTCATAAACGAGCAGCTCGCTGCCGCTGCCGCCAACTGTTACAGTAGTCGATCGTCTTTTTTCGAGATCGCCGTCATACAGAACTTTCAGCGTATATTCGGTCGTCCTCCTTGGTGAGACGTTCAATTCACGCTTATCAGTGACATCAATAAGATCGGGAAGGAGCATCACGCTGTCATACTCGCCTTTGATAACCCAACTCAGGGTTGAAGATTCGCCACGTTTAATCACGGCAGGAGAAGCAGAGAACTTACTGATTGTAGGCTCCGGGATTGTCGTAGGAGTGCTCGTCGGCGTCGGTGTTTCCGTCGCAGCTGGGGTAGCCGTGGGCGTAACAGTTGCCGTGGCCGTGGCGGTCCCTGTCGGCATCGCTGTTGCAGGTGGCTGCACCGCCTGATGACTTCGTATCAAGGGAAGATAACCCCTCGATTCTAAGTCAGCTCTTACCAGCTGCGTTTGGCCGCCAATATCAGCTGAGATCAACAATAGGGCGGCGATCAACACTATTGGTGTAGTGGCGAATAGAATCCTTTTCTTCATGTCAATCCTTCGCTTGTCAGGGGATATGGGCAATAGTCAACGATAATTGTAATGATTGAACGGTCAGTAACCACATTGACTTATCTCCAATTTACCATTGCTGCCGTACACACAAGAAGTGTTTGAACTTCAAAAATTAGTTTCTACTAATCAATTGGTCCGCTTCAGACTACTCACTGCAGAGCCAGATTGCAGTGTGCAAGGGCGCCTATTATAATGAGCTCGGTATGAAGTAATTATGGAGCGGATCGATTCTGGTAGCCTATACTGATTTCCTAGCCAATCGAGCCGCTCCTAACAGTTGGTGTCAACGACCTGGCCGGCACATTTGGAGGCACAAGACACAATAAGTCAATTGTTTCTTGCATAATCAAGCCAATGCTCAGAAATTCTAAGTTTGTTACAGCGGCCTTCGCGGCGGCGTTATTCGCCCTGTTTGTGAATGTCTATTGGGGAGCAGCGCAGGTCAGAAATCTGACGGATGACGCAAATGTACTCCTGCTTCCAGTCATTTTCGGCGTTGAGGAAGGCCCCATTATCCCGCCACCCGGGAATCAACCGCCCTCAGCAGAAGACGATTTTTACCAGACCGCCATGGACACCCCCCTGATTGTAGAAGCGGCTGCCGGGGTCCTGGCCAATGATTCAGATCCGGAGCAAGATCCATTGAGCGCCTCACTGGTGGATGACGTTTCCAGCGGCGAACTAACATTGAACTCCGACGGATCATTTCATTACAAGCCGGCCTTAGGATTCAGTGGAAAGGCTTCTTTTACTTATCAAGCCTCGGACAGCCTCGCTCTATCCAATGTGGCAACAGCTACCATTTCGGTGACCAGCGAAAACAGCCCGCCGGTGATAGTCAGCGGCGAAGTGGCATTTAACAAACAGATCATCGGAACTGACGTGGAGCGGGCACATTCCGCGTATGGTGCGGATTTTGATAGTGATGGTGATCTTGACATTGTTGCCACACAGTACGGAACACCAGCCGGTGGTGTTGGCGGCATGGTGCCCTGGTTCGAAAATGTTGGGAACGGCAAATTTGAGGAAAGAATCCTAGACCCGGACCTGGCTGGCGCGTATCCTTCACATGTGGCTGATGTGGATCTGGATGGCGACATCGATGTGCTTGCCGGCGGATATGATTCAGACACGTTCGCCTGGTACATCAATGACGGATCGGCCAACTTCACGAGAAAGGATATCGATTCATCATCAGATGGCGCGCATTCGATCGTGACTACCGATCTGGACGAAGATGGCGATATCGATCTTGTGACTTCCAGCCAGGAAGCCAACCAGATTGCCTGGTACGAAAACGACGGGTCAAATAACTTTTCACTGCATGTCATCGACGATGCCTCGTTTGCAGCAAAACGTGCTGAGGTCGCCGATATTGACGGCGACGGCGATCTGGATGTGGTCGCCGCGAGTTACGACAATGTGGTCGCCTGGCATGGAGAGATTGCGTGGCATGAGAATGATGGCAATCAGAATTTCA
Organism: uncultured Chloroflexia bacterium; assembly: GCA_963767495.1. Classification (GTDB taxonomy): domain Bacteria; phylum Chloroflexota; class Anaerolineae; order Promineifilales; family Promineifilaceae; genus JAACFF01. The sequence goes on along the minus strand of CAVYDY010000001.1, from coordinate 1,828,530 downwards.
GCAAGCGGATCATTGACCCTAAACCGCTGCGCGGCTACTACGTGTTTCCAGCAGACATCGACGGTGACGGTGATATCGATGTTCTTTCCGCGAACCGGAAGGGTGACACTGTCGCCTGGTACCGTAATGAAGGTGAAGATGGCTTTGCAAAACAGATCGTGGACGACAATGCGATAGAAGTTCGTACGGTCATCGGGTCAGACCTGGACCGCGACGGGGATATTGATGCGATAGCAGCAAGTGTTGATGACGATACGATTGCCTGGCATGAGAATGATGGCAGTGGCAATTTCGAGAAGAAGATAATCGATCAGACGACGGATGGCGCTTACGGTGTTTCCGACATTGACATGGATTTTGATGGCGATCTCGATATCATTTCCGCCAGTCGTGATAATAATGAAATCGCAATCCATTTCCAGTACAAATTGCACGAAGAAATGGTTAAAAAAGGGAATACCTTGGTGATCGACGCTTCGATACTGCTTACCACTGACGCGGAGGACGGTCCTGAAGATCTCACATATACCTTGATTGAAGCGCCGAAATATGGAGATATCGAGCTAGCCAATACACCTCTGGCCAAAGGCGGAACTTTTACACAGGATGATATCAATAACGGCCGTGTGACCTACAATCATTCAGGGGCAAATAGAACTCGCGATGGATTCAGCTTCAATGTCGTGGATAGCCAAGAAGACAGCATCAAGCCGGCAGATGGCGCCTTCTCGATCAAGATCAGATAAGCGTGGTCTACTTCGTACATCTGGAAGCGCCAATATCCGGCGAATAGATAACATGAATTCAATTGGCAGCCCTCAAAATGTGGACATCATGATCTACGCTTCAAAACCACGTGATGTCGCATTCAATAATATGTTGACGATGCAACCGTAAAGCTAGCAGTCGACGAACAACCTGGTACTACTTCTTTCTTAGTCCTGAGTGCCTCAGTTAATTCCCGCGTGCTTTGCTATAACTCCGGCGGGCGGCATTGGCTTGAGCCGGGCGGAGCGATAAAGCCGTGAACGAACACAAGAACCTCAATCTGAAACCATTAATCCTATTCATTATCTTTGGGCTTTTCATTGCAGCCGGTTCAGGGATATGGGGCAATGAAGATTCTGATGCGCTCGCACTAGAGACAAATGCCGCAGCCCCTGTATGGACCCATCTCACTTCGGAAAACGGTGACATTGATCCGCCAAGTGAGAGCACACAACAAACGGCCTCGTTGATCCTCGATATCGACAAAGATGGATTGAATGATCTGGTGATCGGTGCCAGGCGCAGCCCTGGACCTTCCATGGTCTGGTACAAGCGATTGGATAACGGGTGGCAGCGTCATGTCATGGACAGCACAGTCTTGAAAATTGAAGCGGGTGGTGCATTTCATGATATCGATAATGATGGCGACCTTGATGTTGTCATGGGGGGTGACTCGGGAACGAACGAGGTCTGGTGGTGGGAAAACCCTTACCCGAATTTCAATCCATCAACGGAATGGACGAGACGACTCATAAAGAACTCTGGTGGAAATCAGCACCATGACCAGATGTTTGGCGATTTTGACGATGATGGCAGCATTGAACTTGTTTTTTGGAACCAAGGTGACGGTAAACTTATCCTGGCTGATATCCCGGCCAACCCGAGTAGTGCCAGTTCCTGGCCGCTTGACACGATCTATTCCTGGTCGGATGGGCCAGCGCATGAGGGCCTGGCGCAGGCCGACATTGATGGCGATGGCCTGATTGACATCATTGGCGGCGGGCGATGGTTCAAATATGACAAGCCTAGTGACACGTTCACTGCAAATGTGATTGATGATGCGCATACATTTGGCCGCGCTGCAGCCGGTCAGCTGGTAGCGAACGGCCGGCCCGAGGTCGTCTTCTCCTCCGGCGACGGGGTGGGCCCCCTCGCTTGGTATGGCTGGAACGGCAACGCCTGGGTTGGCACGACCCTGCTTAGTTCGGATATCGATCATGGTCATTCACTGCAGCTGGAAGATGTCAACATGGATGGCAAGCTTGATATTTTCACCGCTGAGATGCGCCTGAATGGTGGAAACGCGGATGCCAAGATGTGGCTTTTCTTGGGGGACGGCAGCGGCGGCTTCACGACCAGTGAGGTGGCGACTGGATTCGGCAATCACGAAAGCAAACTCGCCGATCTTGATGGCGATGGCGACCTTGATATCCTGGGCAAGCCGTATAATTGGGACACCCCTCGCCTGGATATCTGGTTGAACAATACTGTTTGCGAACCGTCGTTGGAGCAATGGGAGCGGCATCTGGTGGATTCCGCTAGACCGGATCGGGCGATCTTTGTTTATCCGGGTGATTTAGATGGTGATGGTCTGCAAGACATTGTGTCAGGCGCGTGGTGGTACAAGAATCCGGGGTCACCGTCGGGCAGTTGGGAGAGGAAATCTATCGGTTCACCCCTCAATAATGTGGCGGCTGTCTACGACTTCGACAATGATGGGGACTTAGATATCTTGGGGACTGAGGGCGCCGGCTCGCAAGGAAACGATCATTTTGTCTGGGCGAACAACAATGGTTCCGGAACCTTCAGAATACGTGACAACATCGATACGGCCGACGGAGATTTTCTGCAAGGCGTCGCCGCTGGTGAATTCGTAACCGGTAATACAGAAGTTGCTCTTTCATGGCATGCAGCAGGCAAGGGAGTTCAGGTTCTGGATGTTCCCAGCAGCCCCGCCAACGGCACCTGGTCCTGGCGACAGATTTCTCCAGTCTCACAAGATGAAGGCTTGAGCTCGGACGATATCGACCGGGATGGCGATCGTGACATACTGTTAGGGACCAAGTGGCTGAGAAACGACGCTGACTCAGGAGCGGGGAATGATTGGGCCGATGCGGAACGTGCATTCCGGGTGCCTTTGACGGTCGATATGAGCGGCTATGCCAGAAGCGACCATGCGGCAGAGTTGGCCGTCGACTTTACAACGCTGATTGCCTCTGCCGGCCAATCCGGAACATTTGACGCTGACAGCATACGCGTTACGGAAGTTGATGGCAGCAGCAATGTAATCAATTACAACGTACCTTTCCAGTTTGATCAGGATGCTGATTTTGATGCCGATTCGAATGCTGCGGGCACCTTAGTGGTGATGTTGACCGGTGACAGCGCGGCGGGTTCTACGCGAAGTTATCATCTTTATTTTGACCTGCAGGATGCGCAGCCAGCAACTCCGGTAACTGTGACGGCACAGGTGACGCTCACCGACGATGTCGTTGACGAGGGGCAGTCCAGCTACGAGATCCAAACAGATACAGCGGCCTACTACTATCAAAAGGAATCCGGGGGATTTTCCAGCCTTGTCGATAATGGTGGCAATGATTGGATCAGTCACAACAGTTCAACAGGCTCGGCCGGTGATTTCCGGGGTATCCCCAATCTGGTGCACCCTAACGACGGCGGGTATTTTCATCCCGGTCGAAGCGGCATTGTCAGCTCTATCCTCGCCCAAGGGCCGCTAAAGGCTACGATACATTCTAGGACCGCTGACAGTAATTGGGAACTCATGTGGGAGATTTTTCCCAACTATGCTCGTATGACCGTCCTGGCCGCGGACGCAAACTACTGGTTCCTGTACGAGGGCACCCCCGGCGGCCTATTGGAAACAGGCAGCGATTTCGTCGTACGGTCTGACGGCACACCGACAGCGGCCAGCGAGAGCTGGTCAGGGGATATTGCCTCACCTGAATGGTTGTTCTTTGGTGATCCAGCCGCAAACCGGTCGCTCTATTTTGTGCAGCACGAGGATGACGCGAACGTCGATTCATACTATCCAATGAATGACGAAATGACCGTCTTTGGGTTTGGGAGAGATGGTAATTCGCGCTATCTCACAGAGGTACCGTCGCAGTTTACCTTCGGCTTTGCTGAACTAACCAGCGCATCCGGCGTCGCCTCAGCGCTAAACGGCGCTTATCAACCGCTGTCACTTTCTCTGGGTTCAGTCGAAATGCAAGTGTACGCATCCTCGTCCGGACCCTGGTCGGTGCATGACCTTTTCGGTGGCGCGGGAGACCCGGATCGCAATCGCCTGATCGATATGAATGACGACGGCCGTCTTGATGCTGTCGTGGGCTATGAAGCTATCAGCACGGAAGGAAAGCTGGCCTGGTATGAGCAGCCCCCTGTGGCAACAGAGTTGTGGACCGAAAGAATCATTGCCAATGATGTAATCGGGCCGATGAGTCTGGATGTCGCTGATATGGACAACGATGGCGATATAGATGTCGTCGTTGGCGAACACGATACGACGAACAATGGCACGCCGCGCATGCTCGTCTATGAGAATCCGGGGACGTCAACAGGTACGTGGATTGCGCATACAGTCTATACCGGTGACGAGCATCACGATGGCGCCCAGCTGGTTGACATTGACAATGATGGCGATCTGGACATCATTTCAATCGGTTGGACACATGACGATGTTCTGCTCTATGAAAACACAAGTTGTGCGGGCAGCTCTGTGCCCCCGGCCACGGCCACGCCGGCCGGAGCGACTGCCACACCGCTTGACCCAACCAACACTCCGGTAGCAGCTACAAATACACCCATCGTTCCCTCAGACACGACGATTCTCTATCTCAGCGCTAAGAGCGGCGGCGCTGTAGGCGGCGTTTCCTTCACGGATGAGGACATTCTTGCTTACGACACGGATTCTGGCACCTGGTCCCTTTTCATGGACGGCTCCGATGTCGGTCTCGGGGGCAGCAGCGCCAGAGATATCGATGCTTTCCACCTGTTTGATGACAACAGTATCCTCTTCAGCATTACGGCCGCGTCCACGCTGCCTGATATCGGCGATGTAGACGACTCTGATATCATTCAGTTTGTCCCCACCTCTCTTGGCGACGAGACATCCGGCAGCTTCTCTCTCTTCTTCGACGGCTCCGATGTTGGCCTGGATGACAGTGACGAAGATATCGATGCCTTCACGGTTCTGGACAATGGAGACCTGATTATCAGCACGCTTGGTTCATGGAGCACAGGCGGGTTGAGTGGTATGGATGAAGATCTCTTGCGCTTCACCCCATCGAGTACGGGGGCGAACACTAACGGCGCCTGGTCGCTGTTCTTGGATGGCTCTGATGTCGGTCTCGCCGACACCTATCATGAAGATATCGTGGCGCTGTGGTCTGAGCCCGGCGCCTCCGCGCTCTATCTGAGCACGTTCGGGCCATTCGCCGTCTCCGGTGCCAGCGGCGACAGCGCCGATATCGTGCGCTGCCTGCCAGGTTCTTTGGGCAGTGACAGCAGCTGCGACTTCAATCTCTTCTGGGATGGATCGAGCAATGGTTTCGCCGCGGAGAGTATCGATGGCCTGACCATTCGACCGGCCGGATCCGGCGGCACCCCCCCCACCAGTACACCGGACGCACCGACGGCTACACCGGACGCACCGACGGCTACACCGGACGCACCGACGGCTACACCGGACGCACCGACGGCTACACCGGAGACACCGACGGCTACACCGGACGCACCGACGGCTACACCGGACACACCGACGGCTACACCGGAGACACCCACCGCCACGCCGGCGCCGCCTACCAATACACCCGTTCCAGGCGACGAGACAACGGTTCTTTATCTCAGCGCCACCGGCGGCGGCACGGTAGACGATGTATCTTATGCGGATGAAGACATTCTTGCCTACGACTTGGATTCAGGCGCTTGGTCCCTGTTCATAGACGGCTCCGATGTCGGCCTCAAGGGCAGCAACGACCGAGATATCGACGCATTCCACCTGCTTGACGACAACACCCTCCTCTTCAGCATCGTCGCCGATTCTACGCTGCCAGATGTTGGCAGCGTGGAGGACTCGGATATCATTCAGTTTGTCCCCAGCGCCATTGGCGACGACACGGCCGGCAGTTTTTCGCTTTTCTTTGATGGCTCCGATGTTGGCCTGGACGACAGCAATGAAAACATTGATGCGTTCACAGTTCTTGGTAATGGGGACCTGATCATCAGTACGCTCAGCTCGTGGAATGTCGGCGGTCTGAGCGGTATGGATGAAGATCTCTTGCGTTTCACCCCGGCGAGTACAGGAGTGAACACCAGTGGTTCCTGGTCGCTGTTCTTCGATGGCTCTGATGCCGGCCTCGCCGACACCTATCATGAAGACATCCAGGCGGTCTGGTCCGAACCCGACGCCTCTGCGCTCTACTTGAGTACCTACGGCCCCTTCGCCGTCTCCGGCGCCAGTGGCGACAGCGCCGATATCCTGCGCTGTTCGCCAGATTCTTTGGGGAGCAACACCATTTGCAGCTATGATCTCTTCTGGGATGGTTCGAGCCACGGTTTTGCCGGCGAGAATGTCGATGGCCTGGCTATTCGATCGACCGGATCCGGCAGCACACCGGCAACCGCCACGCCAGATGTGCCGACCGCCACACCGGACACACCAACGGCCACGCCGGACACACCAACGGCCACGCCAGACACACCAACGGCCACGCCCCAGACAGCCCTACCGCCACACCGGACAGCCCGACCGCCACACCAGACACGCCAACGGCTACGCCAACGAGCGCCGCCTCCGGCGGAAACCGGGTGACACAGGATCTTCTGGCGCTTTATACGTTTGCAGAAGACTCCGGTACAACGGTACCCGATGTCTCAAATGTCGGCGCGCCGCTCAATCTGGAAATCAGCGGCAATACATCCTGGATCGCGGCAGGTGGTTTGGCTGTAAACAGCAGCAGTTCAATCTCCTCCCCCGGTGCGGCAAGTAAGATCATTGATGCCGTGAGGACCAGCGATGCGCTTTCCGTCGAAGTCTGGATCAAGCCGACCAATATCACCCAGGACGGCCCTGCGCGAATCGCCTCTATCTCCAGCGATCAGAGCAATCGCAATTTCACGCTCGGGCAAGGGTTATGGGGCACTAATCCCTCCGACCTCTTTGATGTACGCCTACGTACGGCAGAGACTGACACCAACGGCCAGCCTTCGCTGACCACCTCCTCCGGTTCTGCATCTACGCAGCTGCAGCATCTGATTTTTACGTATGGAGACGGTCAGAGACGCATTTACAAGGACGGCTTGCTCATCGAATCCGGCAGTCTGAACGGTGACTTGAACAATTGGGATGCAACGTATCCTCTTGTCCTGGCCAACGAGGCGACAGGCGATCGGCCGTGGCTGGGTGAACTGCACCTGGTCGCAGTGTATAACCGCGATTTGACCGCCGCTGAGGTAACTGAGAACTACGAGGCAGGAGCGCATCCAGGTTCCGGCGACACGACCAATGCGACGGCCACACCAGACATACCGACCCCAACACCAGATGGGCCAACAAACACACCGGAGCCGCCGACCAGTACACCCGTCCCCGGCGACGAGACACCTGTGCTCTATCTCAGCTCCACAAGCGGTGGCACTGTAGGCGGCGTGTCTTTTTCGGATGAAGACATTCTTGCCTACGACACGGATTCAGCTACCTGGTCCTTGTTCATGGACGGCTCGAATGTTGGCCTAGATGGCAGCAGCAATCGAGATATCGATGCTTTTCACCTGCTTGATAACAACAGTATCCTCTTCAGCGTGGTCGCCGATACCACCCTACCCGATGTCGGCAGCGTAGAGGATTCAGACATCATCCAGTTCGTTCCCACCGCCCTGGGCAGCAGCACGGCGGGCAGTTTTTCACTTTTCTTTGACGGCTCCGATGTTGGCCTGGACGAAAGCGGTGAAAACATTGATGCCTTCACGCTCGTGGACAGCGGGGATCTGATCATCAGCACGCTTGGCTCATGGAGCGTTGGCGGGCTGAGCGGCCAGGACGAAGATCTCCTGCGCTTCACCCCTACGAGCACAGGGGCGAACACCAGCGGATCCTGGGCGATGTTCTTTGACGGCTCCGATGCCGGCCTCGCCGACACTTATCATGAAGACATCGTGGCCCTCTGGTCCGAACCCGATGCATCAGCTCTCTACCTAAGCACCTATGGTCCCTTCGCCGTCTCCGGCGCCAGCGGTGACAGCGCCGATGTCTTGCGCTGTTCGCCGAGTTCTTTGGGTAATATCACGGCTTGCAGCTTTGATCTCTTCTGGGATGGTTCAGGCGCTGGTTTCGCGGAGGAGAAGATCGATGGTCTGTCTATTCGGTCAGCTGGATCCGGCAGCCTACCGCCAACTAACACACCAGCAGCGCCCACCGCTACCCCTGATTCAGGTGGCGGGAGCAGCAGTACCGAAATGATCGTCTACGACTGGAACGGGCTGGTGACAAAAGCAGAAAATGGTTTTCCCCGCCACACGCCGCCAACAGCGAATGGTGACTGGACAAGCCCGACCAATTTTGCCCAAGGAACGCTCTATTTCCGAGCCGAGGTTCGCAGTCAGCCTGTTGCGCAGGAAATGCGCGTACAGTACTGCGTGTGGCAGGATAGGAATGCCCTGGAAAACTGCGCCGATTGGACTACTGTATTTGGCAACCCTGGTACCGTGGTTACCTGGTCGGACAAGGTAACCGACATGTGGATGAAGGATGGAAACTCCATCGATTGGTCGAGAGCCCGATATAAGGATGGACTGGCGATCAAGAACAGCCAGAACAAACCGGTCAGTACATTCCAGGATTGGAATTGGAATGGTGAAGACCCTGATGAGTGGTATCCCATCGACTGGCGCTTTCTAGTAGTTGTCGTGGCGAAGGGAGAGACCTTTTCTGGCTGGGGAAACTACGACTAGCTCCCAATTCTAGTTGACTGCCCGGGCAAAACATCCTGGACAAAACGATGCGCACACGATCAACAAGAAAGAAAAGCCCTGGCAGCCGCAAAAGTCGAGTCTTTCACGGCCGCCAGGGCTCTTGGTGTTCTCATTCAGTTAGTTCCAGCTGCTCGTATTCTGGCGCTTATGCGGATCTCTCAGTATTTGCTGAGGTCTGGGACCGAGCACTGCTCCAGATCATGACTCATCAGGCGGTTCCCCAACTAGTTCGCAGGTTCCAGCGTGGGTGTTGCCGTCGCAGTTGCTGTGGCGGTCGCTGTGCCGTAGCTGTGCGGTGGCCGTAGCTGTCCATGGCCGTCGGGGTTTCCGTTGGGGTTGTCGAACTACATAGGGAAGTATTGTTCCGCCACCCGGAGAAGACTTCACCTTTTCCAACCCAACCACTGAGTCATTACAAGCCATGTCTAAGGGATACCATTCGGCCGGATCTTCTCCACTCCAATCGATATGCCATCTTCTGACGGGGCACTTGCCGCGTTCATTCTTTATGCCAATGCCAGTAACAGGCAGCGTACATTCTTGATGACCACATAATCTTGTTGGGTTTCTTGGTCAATTATGTCGATATTTCTTTCACATGCCTCAGACCAGCTTGCATTCGGTTCCAATTTCTCCACGTTCCTTAATTCTACTCGCTCGGGCCGTACACGTCTCTACCAACAGCAGCCCTTGCCCATATGCAGTTCTGGATGATGCATTTCCTGCGTGATCTACCGGCTATTGCGAACCACCGCATAGAAGTAGAATGCGCCTTCCAGCGTAGTCCGCCGGCACTTGTCCAGTCAACATTGGAGAGTCCGGCGGCGGTCTTCCTGTTGGGAAGCCGTTGTCGCGCCTCCAGAACAAGACCATCCCATTTGTAGGTCGAATGTTTCCGAACCAGTTCTGTCGCCGATAGCTAACGTGTCAAACTTTCCGTGATTTGTTCCGCCCAGAAGTATACCACTGTCAAGTTATACTCTGTTGTTTGCGTTGGAGATACAGTCTTTTGCCCCTTGGCCAATCACGGACCAATATTCCCGGTGGAGCGCGGCACGAGTCAAATTCACCTTCGATATCCCATCTCAGTTCTGAATTCTGACCGGCTCAAGATCATTGCAGGCAACGCCGTCGAATTTCTTCAGATCTCGGAGCATGGCGATCGGAGTTGCTGTGGGCGAAGAGTGGGCTCAGTCGGCGTGGCAGTTATGGTTGGCGTGCGTTGCGGTCGGCGTGCTGGTTATGGTCGGCGTGCTGGTTGCCGTGGCCGTCGCGGTCGCCCTCGGCACTGCGGTAGCCGGCGGAAGAATTGGTTTGTCGGCTATGATTACCGGGAGATACCCTTCGAAATCAACTGAAACTGACGCCGGCCAGATGGCATTAAGCGTGGCAGCCCCAAACAAGAGGGCCACCAATAGAACGGCAATACTCGGCAATAAGATCCATCTTTTCATCTGATCGATTCTCCTCTATTCGTCGCCCACAACAATGCGTCCTTTGCCAGCAACAATTGTAGCGGTGATGTAATCGGCCACCATATGGGCTCATCTGGGACTAAGTCTCTACGTCAACCTTCTAGTCAAGCTTCGTCACATCACTGAAACAAACCAACGACCAACCCTGAATACATGAGTGGTCGCAATTCTAGCTGATAGCAACGGGCGCTTCTACGGTCATTATCTCAGGAGAGAGCCCGAGCTGCGCAAGCTGCCGGCTTATCTCTTCCGTATAGACGGGGTTCATGATGATGACTATGTCGGGCTCATATGTCTGCAGGAAGGCGGGGCCGACGATCTCGTGACCTGTACCGGCCATGAAAGTCCCGTGTTTGTTGGGATTGATGTCAACCACATATTCAATCTCGTCAGACACTCCGAGTGCGACTAGGAAAGCAACCCCCTTGGAACCAGATCCCCATAAGACCGTTTTGCGACCTGACTGTTTCAGGTCATCCAAGGTTGAGCGCCAATCATCCAGCCTATTTTGGACATTTGCCGCAAAGTAATTCACATCCTCAATTTGCTGATCCAGCAGCGGCCGCAGCGACTGATCGATGCTGCCAGAGCCATAGACCGCTCTTGCCTCGATCATCAGATACTGGTCATCATATCCGGTGAACAGGTCGGTGACATCAAAGCCGCTTTGCAGGAACAAGGTGGCCAGGGAAGCTTTGCTGAAATAGGAACAATGTTCGTAGTAGACATCCCAGAATGCTACATCCCGCAAAACATAGGTGGCGTTGGGAATCTGAAAGAATAACCGCGTACCAACGTGATCGCCGATCGATCGACGGACAGTGGTGAGAAAATCGGCCGTATCGGCGATATGTTCCAGGGTCATCTTGCAGACTAAGAAATCGCCCTGCACATCCGCGTATTTCTCAGAATAAAAATCCTGGACAAACGTAATGCTTTCCTTCGCCGGATGATCGATGCGATCTTCCAGATAGGCGGGATCAAAGCCAATCCCTTGATTCGGACCGAGTTCACACAGCATAATCAGAAACTCACCATGCCCACAGCCGATTTCGATCACCCGCTTATCATGCAGATCATAGGTGTCGATGAGGCGCTGGGCAAGCTCTGTGTTGAATTTATTGAAGGTCGGCGAGTAGCTTTGCGTCGCCTCATACTCCTCGGAATAATCATGCAGCGAGGGATCGAAGGCCACGTTTGAGATGAATCCGCAGTTTCTACAAAGAGCGAGGTGGATATTGCCCTTTGGGTAGTTGAGCGCCTGGTAGCGCGAACGCATGAGCAGCACGCTGTGAACAGGCACTTTGTCGATTTTGTAAAACACAGACATGGATGCCTGCTTGCAATTTGGGCAGATAGGGTCAGCCACTTGTACTCTCCTCTAGGCGATCCGAGGTTCTGGAATGGGAATGATAAACTCCCCACCGTTTTCACGGTACGCTTGCTGCTGCTTCATTATTTCTTCAGCAAAGTTCCAGGCCAGCAGCAGGACGTCATCAGGCTGGTCTTCGACCAGTTTTTCCGTAGGATAGATAGGGAAGCGGTTGCCGCCCATATAACGGCCGTGTTTGTAAGGGTTCAGATCAACCACATAATCGACCAACGATTTATCAATCCCACAATAAGCCAGCAATGTCGTCGCCTTAGCGGCCGCGCCGTACGCAGCAATTGAATTGCCCTGCGCTTTCTTCTCGTTCATGATGGCAAGCAGGGATTCTTTCAAAGCAGCCACGCGATCAGCAAAATCGAGGAAATAATCGATGCGATCGACCTTACGCTCCTTCTCAGCAGCCAGCAGCTCCCGAACTACCGGCTGCACATTCTCCGCCTTTTCGATGAAGAGCCGCAGCGTGCCACCGTGAATCGGCACGCGCTTGACATCGTTCAGATAAAGGTCGTGACTGCGGAACAGTTTGTCCAGCGCGGTCACCGAGAAATAACAAAGATGCTGGTGGTAAATCGTGTCGAACTCGACATGGTCCACGAGATCCACGACATAAGGCACTTCAATCACAGCCATGCCATCCTCTTTCAAGATCGTGTGGATGCCAGTAACAAAGCCATTGAGATCTGGGACATGGGCCAGCACGTTATTAGCAAGAAAAATATCGGCGCTCTTACCCTGCGCCTTCAATTCCTCCGCCAATTCCTGACCAAAAAAGGTGATCATCGTAGGAATGCCTGCTTCCTGTGCGGCAGTCGCCGGCGCCTTGGCGGGATCGATGCCCAGAACGGGAATACCGTTCTCAGCGAAATTCTTGAGCATGTAACCATCATTGCTGGCGGCTTCCATGACCAGGCTGTCGCTGTCCAGCGCGCGCCTTTCCATGATATTGAGAGCGCTTTCTCGAAAATGGCGTAGAAGGTATGGTGAGACAGACGAGAAGTAAGGGTACTCGGCATAGAAAAGAATTTCCGGATCGACAGTCTCTTTGATCTGGACCAGCGAAGAATCGGGACAAAAGACAAGCGTAAGCGGCGCTTTGAGCTCGGGATCATCCAGCTGTTCAGCAGTCAGCAATCTATCGGCAAGCGGTGTTTCACCAAATTCGATAATGGTCTGTAGATTCGGTGAGCCGGACGCCCGACATCTGTTTTCATTCCTATAAATAGACATATTAACTCCTGCAAAATTGAAATGCTGACCGCATACACAACGGTCAGCACGAAACATAACCCTATTAACTAGAACTCATAGGGAAGAAAACGCCGTGCCAAAGGCAAATCTTCGTCCTCTTCCGATCATAGTAATCCCGCAAAAAAAACAAGGCGCGAAGATTCCAGACCTTAATGAAACTCTCTCCTGCTAAACTAGTTCGGGCGACGTCCAGCGAAGTTCGTCATCCAGGCGGTCGTCAGCAATCAGTTTCTTGATATGATGGATACGGCGGTAGCGCGGACCTTCAAAGTCTTCCAGCTTCAAGCCGACTTTCTGATACGCTTCGTAAAGCTCCTGAGCGCCCATGCGAGCGTCCCATCTGGGCTTAAACTCTGGAAGTTTCTCGGCGATCTTGCTGCTGTTCACACGATAGTCCCGCTTGTCGGGGCCTGCCCCTTCCGCGTACTCTATGTAACTGCCGGGCACCGTCTCTGCCACGATTTCCGCCAGTTCACTGATGCGGTAGTTCTCTTCCGGACGGCCGACATTGAAGGCCTCATTGTGTACCACTTCCAGAGGGGCGTGCAGCGCTGATACAAAAGCGAGAGACATGTCCTCTACATGCACAATTGGTCGCCAGGGCGTTCCGTCACTCTTCAGGAAAACGCGTCCCGTTGTGTAGGCCCAGGCGGTCAGATTGTTCAGCACCAGGTCAAAACGCAAACGTGGCGAGACGCCATAGGCAGTCGAACTGCGCAAGAAGGTGGGATGGAAATTGTCATCCGCCAGCTTGGCAACATCTTGCTCGACGTACACCTTGGAATGGCCGTACGGTGTCACCGGATTGAAGTCCGAGGTCTCATCGAGCCAATCGTTCACGCCGGCGCCGTAGTTGCTGCATGACGAGGAGAAAATATATCGTTCCACGCCCGCCTGCTTGGCGAGCTCGGCGAGCCGAACAGATGCCTTGTAGTTGATTTCATACGTCAGATCGGGATTCAAATCACCGAGTGGATCATTGGAGAGCCCAGCAAGGTGCAGAATAGCATCGAAGCCCTCAACATCTGATAATTCTACATCGCGCACATCCTTGAAGATGAACGGTACATCCTTGGTTTCATTATCTTCACCAAAGGTGGAACCTTCGTACAGGTTGGTATCCAGACCCACGACATCATGCCCAGCTTCGACCAGCATCGGAACCAGGATTGTACCAACATAACCGTTATGACCAGTGACTAAAACACGCATTTCTAACTCCTTCAAACCAGCGCTTGAGATTTCTGAATTGATTCCAGGAACGCCGATCGGTATGCTCATATCGCGTTCCTATCTATAAACAGGTGAACAAGAGGCCCACCACGGCTTATTCTATACGCCTGCGCTTAAGATCTACCTTAATCCCAGGTTTTCCAAGGAGCTTCTCCCGATGCCCAATAATTCTCTAGAATATGCTTTTCGCGTAAGGTATCCATACATTGCCAGAATCCATCATGACGGTAAGCCATGAGCTGCCCTTCCGCTGCGAGACGCTCTAAAGGTTCGTGCTCCCACTGAGTCTCGTCACCTTCGATATAGTCGGCAATCTCAGGCTCGAGAACAAAGAACGCCCCATTTATCCAGCCTTCAGCCGTCTGTGGTTTCTCGGTGAACTGCCTGATATGATCGCCTTCGAATTCCAAATGCCCATAACGAGCCGGTGGACGAACGGCCGTGAGTGTCGCCAACTTGCCATGAGCGCGGTGAAAGGCCAGAAGGTCCGCAAGGTTTATGTCTGACACGCCATCTCCCCAGGTGAGCATAAAAGTCTCGTCTCCCATGTAGGGGCTCAGGCGCTTGATGCGCCCGCCGGTCATCGTACCCTGGCCCGTTTCGACCAGATCAACCGTCCAATCCGGTGCTGCGCCGCCATGTGTTTCGACGTCTCCATTCTTCGTATTAACGGTCATATTGCTGCTAAGCGTATGAAGATTGACCATATATTTCTTAATCACATCACCCTTGTAGCCCAGAGCGATAGCAAACTCGTTGAAGCCATAGTTTGAATACTGCTTCATTATGTGCCACAAGATCGGATGTCCGCCGATCTCAACCATTGGCTTCGGTTTAATCTCAGTTTCTTCAGCCAGTCGTGATCCATAACCGCCGGCCAGAATACCTACCTTCATGCAATCGTCTCCTTAAATCATCTTGATCTACGATCTATGTCTATCGATTAAGCGCCAGAGGCAGATGATTCATGAAATCACCAACCTGATACTGCGCGAAGTTCGCCTGCACTGTCGTGTCATCCGTGATCACTAATACAAGCGGGTCGTCGTCGCCGGTGACGTCCAAGGTCCACCCGGCGAAATAGCTCTTGCTGTGTCCAGGAATGGGCGTCAGGGTAACTTGATCTCCGGGGTTGTACACTAGTCCCGGAGTCTCCGGATCGACAGACACCGTTCCTGATCCGTCTATCAGGATTACCAATTCGTAGGTTTTTGGCGGTTCCGGATCTGTTGTGAACGAGCCAGATTCAGCAGATTCGTTGCCATCCACGTCTTTAGAAATAACCTGAAAAGCATAAGTCGTATCTGCGCTGAGATTCTGCAGTTGAAGCAGGTGATCAGTCACCAGATCGTTCGAGGATACGGTCTGTTTGCTGGCCGGATCTGTCCAATAATCCACGCGGCTGGTGGCCGGCTCATCACTCTTCCAGGATACGGCGGCTTCATTGATGCCTGCCACGACCGACACATCAGAAATCACAGGGGGTATCGTTTCCTCACTACATCCGTCTAGGGGACATATCTTGACATCGCCAAAAGTCACATCGACATGGTGGGCCAGCAGTAGAAGCGATCCGTCACGCAAACTAAGCGAGTTGCCCTCTACCGTATGCCAGGTATCCGGCTGCTGGTCGCCGTCGGCCCACATTCTGAGATGATAAAGCCCCTTAGTTCCGACGCTGTTGTCTACGCGGACTTTCCAGTAGTACAACTTGTCGTATTCAAGCAATAGGCCGTTCGGATCTTTAACTTGAAGGCCAGGGCCCTGCAGCCAGATACTGAAATCAGCCTGTGTCCTGGTATCATCAGCCTTGTCCCATTCATACCAACTGGCGGCGCCGATTGGCAGATAGCCGCAAAGCGGCTGCTCATCACAGGGAGAAGGCGTATCAGCTGTATGTCCACCCCAGCGCATGACTACACCAATAGCCGGCGCCCTTTGCCCTTTGGAGAAACCATCTTCATTGATGCCATGGACAATCACGGGAACGGTTGCCTCAAATTCTGTCCACCCTGGATCATCGTAGGAACCTTCGCCAATAGCGATGATGCGATCATATCCAGTCTCAACGGG
Organism: uncultured Chloroflexia bacterium; assembly: GCA_963767495.1. Classification (GTDB taxonomy): domain Bacteria; phylum Chloroflexota; class Anaerolineae; order Promineifilales; family Promineifilaceae; genus JAACFF01. The sequence goes on along the minus strand of CAVYDY010000001.1, from coordinate 1,812,351 downwards.
ATGCACGCCGTCGATCCCACCAGCATTGTCAAAATCATGGATCTCCCACTTGCCATCCACAACCTGAGCCTCATCCTGAATTGAGGAGGCGCTGCTCCAATCAACAAAATAGGGGATTGGCCACGTATTGTTCGGATCGTAGCTGAGCGTCTCCGTATAGGCATCAGTCATGCCAAGGGAATCAGCAGCAGTAATTACGATTTCATTGGTAGCAGGAGCCAACAGAAGGTTCGGGTCATCCTTGTCGATATCAATATTGAAATCACCAGGCATCCACAATCGACGTGTGTCGTTCTGGGTTCCGCTTCCACCGTAAGCCAGTTCGCGCGGCTCACCGCCATTCAGCGTATAGGATAATGAGCTCAAGTCGCCGTCTACGTCACTAACATTGCCAAGGATGTTGAGCCACTGCTGCGGTGTGCCGATTTCACCAAAGCTCTGTACATCCCCATACCATACATCGATGTTTGGGGCTTCCGCGTTGGCAGATGCCGGGCTATTTGATGTAAAGGTACGCCATATAGGTTCAAGGATCTCGATAGTGGAAACTAGTTCTCCATCCCGATTGTAATAGGGCCTATCGACCACCTGGTTCGTTACAGCACGAGGCACAAAAACGGCCGTGATATTGTCTGGGGCGGCAATGACAATTGTTGACTTATGTCGCTCCGCGTCAGATAAACCGATCCAATGGTCGAACCGCCAACGCGAAGCCGGTTCCGCTGTCAGCGTCACTTCCTCGCCACAACGCAGTTCTATCACGCCGGCTGCCTGCTCATTCACGAGACTTTGGGCATCTGCAGAGAGCGCGGTGACCTCACCAGAACCCCTTGAATCCACCAAAACAACGCATGATTCAGCGGGAAGTAAGTCACCGCTCAGCATACGAGGAATAACACCTTCCCAGGATAACCGCGCGGTACCTCGATCTTTGATGGGAGCCAGAATTGAGGCGGTGATTAGAAAAAAGCTAATGGCCAGGAAGGTTCTTGGATTCATAATTGTCACTAGTTGATCCTTTAAGCGTAAGTAGGTCAGGTTAATTCGACTGGCTGCTAATTGGCCGAATCAATATCTCCATGCTCTAGTACAATCGCACAACATGACTAACCCGAGTTTCTTTTTACCATGAATCTTTCCAAACGTCGTCCCTTGTCCAGGGTCTCTACTATTGTTTTTATTATCTCCACAGTGAAGCTGCGCTGGAAAAGGATGATGCCAATTCCATAAATAGCGACACCGATGGCAACCGCAGCGATAAGCGACCAGATATTCTCACCGACTGTCTGCACCAGGTAGTCAAGACTGGCGACTACCACGCCGAACATTATCAAAGCCGCCGCTAATGAAGGAATGCTGACTCGGATGGTTTTCAATGCCGACCCAGGCAGCACACGATTCACCTGAATCAAGTTAAACAGCAGGCCGGCAATATCAGCCAACAGCACCGCTACAGCCACTCCGGCAATTCCGTATGGGACGAGCAGCAGCGCGGTAGGCACCATCACCACGCTGAGCACAATGGCGGCATACATATTGTAGATAGGCTTTCCCACCGCTTGAAACACAGACGACGTATTTGCCGAGATGGGCCTGGTAAGCACTAGTATCGAGAAAATCTGGAAGGTCTCGATCATTGGGTTCCACTTCTGCCCAAGTAGGACAGGGACCAGCACTGGAGCCGTGACCAGCAAACCCAACCCTATGGGAAACACCAACGTAGACACCATCTGGACACTCTTGAGGTAAGCTCGCTGCAGTCGCGCCGTATTTTCTTTCAAGGTTGCATAGGCCGGAAAAAAGACACCACCCACGACATTCAAACCAAACTGTTGGATCATGAGATTTGTGAAGCTGAATGCTTTGTTATAAAAGCCCAGGGCGTCTGTTCCCAGCCGCCGTCCCACCAACCAATCATCCCAATTCCAGGCGAAAAAGCGTACCGCACCTGAGGCGGTTGACTGGGAACCATAACCAAGCAGCTGCTTGACCACCGTCCAATCCCAGGGCACCGGTTTCAGCCAGACCCGATCGGGCGATAACCACCAGACGACCACTACTGCGACAACGCCTGCAGACACATTGCCAATGACAAGGCTCCAGACGCCAAAACCTAGCAGTGCCAGGACCAAACTGACAGCCAGGTTAGTCATCTGGGCATACAGATTAGACTTCGCGACCGCCCCGAATTTCATATCCTTGCGTAATAGAGCGGATGGAACCAGTTTCCACGCATTGAGTAACAGAAGCGCCAAGAGCACGCGCAATATAGGTTCAACCTCCGGGTCGCCCAATACGGTCGCCAGCCAGGCTGAATTGGTGAGCGCGAAAATTGTGATTGTAAGGCTTGAAACAGTGGCAACAACAAAGGCATGGAAAGCTATCTTACCGCGATCCAAATCGGAATGAATGATCGCAGGCGACATACCAAGACCCACAAATAGATAAGAAGAACCCACGAACAGCATGGCAAGCGCAACGGCTCCGAAATCGGACGGTAACAACATTCTTGCCAGAAGAATTCTTCCGGCAAGATTCAGCGGGCGCACTAACAGCGTGACGCCGCCCATAATCATGCTGTTTCTTGCGGTGGTTTGCTTTAGGTTACTGATGGCTTGCCTCTAAGATGCTTTTCGAAGCGCAGATAATGCCCCACACAGGCTCGCATAGGGTTCACAAAATCTATGGTTTGGATCGCGTACCGGACTTCTCTGTCTTGCTCAATGCCTTGAACCGGGCACGATAATAGTCAACCATGTCCGGCAGATTATCTCTTCTTTCAACAGCCCACTCCTTGTAAAAACGCCTGGCAAGCTCGCCAATGCTGCGGCCAACAATGAGCGGCGATTTCATGAGCACAGCGGAAGAGACTTCCTCTGCTTCATAACCATTCTCCGCCATCTCTCCTTTCGCTAACCGTTGGCATAGATAGACGTCTTCCGGCTGCAATACGTTGCGCCATTTGCCCATGGCACCGGTTCCGATTCCCGATCCCTCCAGACCTGTTGTGGAGGTATTTATCCAGCTGACGGACAGCATATCATCGCTGTATTCGAGATCCAGGAACTCGCAAAGACGTTGAATTGTCGCTCGAGGTTCTGTGACAAGATCCTCATAACGCACTATCGTAACCTTGTCCGGGTACTGCTTCTTGGCACGCTCCCCGGCACGAACAGCCCCACGCCAGGCAAGGCTGTCCCATACGGGATCATAATTGCCGCTCTTCTTGGTTCTGCGAAGTTTTGAGGCAAGAATATCGCGTGGATCGCGTACAATTATCACGACTTTGCCACCAGGATACAACGTAAGTATCTTATCCAAGTATGACATGTAATCGGGTGACTTATCAAGCCAACGCTGCTTGCCAGCCTTTGCTGTCAAATAGTCATACGCTGTCCCCAAGAGCGTCGCATAATCACGGTTCTGTTCAGCTAACGAAGCGAGCTGGTTGATATCCTCAGACGTCAATCCGCAAGACTCTATTACCTCGAGCGAATCATCTCCAGGACCATTCAGGTTTACTCGTGCATATCCGGTACAGATAACTTGCAGCAAATATGTGACGTACTCCGTAAGTACATCTTCGTCTTTTAGGTCCGGGTACCGGCGTTCTATAACTGACAAATGAGAGAAGTGCCTCGTCTCACCACCTCCGGCAAAAACCTGCTCATGTCCGCCCAGCACTTTTTGCGTCAGGGTGGTTCCGGAATGCATATAGCCAGTCACAAAGATTGGATTTTCCAGCTTCTCATTTAAGCCGGTACCGTCGACCAAATTTGTGTCACTTTGGGTCATGATATTGACCATCATTTCTGTATCCCTAAACAGCGGAGAATAGCAGCAAAATATTACGAAACACCTTGCGGTTGCCCCTTCCTATTTCCGTTCTCTTGAACGCTCTGTCCGTAGAGGCTTTCGTATTGTCCGACAATTTTATTCCAACCATGTTCGCTGTTCACATGCTCTTGGATCAACCTCGTTCTCTCCTGAATTGCTTCAGGATTCTGCCAGGCAAACAGCAGTTTCTCTTTCAGGTCTTCAACATTTTCTGATTCGAATGACATACCATACTCAGGCATAGCCGCCGTGTTTTCGGGAATATCGCTGTAGATCATTGGCTTTCCCAGCGAACCGACTTGCAGCAGCATCATAGACATGGCTTCAATCGTAGAAGGAAAAACAAATAGTCGTGAAGCTTGGAGCAAGCCGCGCAATTCATCACGGTCTGATATGAACGGGATAAATGTAACGCGATCGTCGGCCAGGCTCCTCAATTGTTTTTCGTAATCCGGCATCAATTTGGTGTCGCCAACGATGATCAACCGCGCGTCCGGGTTGTCGATCTCACGAAAGGCTTCCAACAGCGTATGGGTCCCTTTGCTGGGCATGACGCGAGCGGCGGCAAACATGATATAGCCTGGTTCAAGGTTATGCTTCTTCAGCGCTTCCGCTACTTTGTCAGCGGGCAATTCTGTCTGCTCCTCAACAGCGTTCGGTATATAGTGAACCGGACGGCCGTACCGCTCTTCATAGTAGTCAGCCAATGGCTTAGAAACACTCGTGACAACTGTGGACACCCACACAAATGGGTACTCCATGAGCGCCATAAATGTCTTTGCCACCCTTCCCCACTTTGCCCGAGCCTGTGCCTGCCCGTGTGAAGTTGAGATGACTCTTGAATAGCGCAGTCTCAGCAGAGGGAGAATAAATGCTGATTCGGCGCTTTGCACATGAATCACATCGTACTGTCCGCGAAACAGTGCATGCAAGGCAGAACTTGTGAAATGGGAGGCTGCTCGCATGTGCTTTCCGGGCAGCGATGGAACATGGATCAACGTTACATTAGGGATCTCGTATCCCTTGGGAACCATGCGGCTGTCACAGTAGACCGTTGCCTGAAATTTCTCAGGATCAAGATGCCGAACGATCCCTTCGACGACGCTCTCTACCCCACCGGGATATGGCAGTCCTCGCAGGCCCATATAGGCGACCTTCTTAGGTGTTGACATAGTTCAGGATTTCCATAACTCTAATGCTCAATTTGCGGCTCCCTCTAGGCGAGCATGGGCACGATCAGGACAGCAGCGCTCCGTAGATATCCATGATCTGTTCATAGTAGCCCTCAGGATCGTTAATCTCCTCAATGCGAGATCGTGCATTGCGACCCATTTGCAGTGCTTCCTGCGGATTGTCAAGAAGAAAACGAATCTTTTGGGCAAGCGATTTGGCATCCCCAGGCTCGAACAGCAAGCCGTTCCACCCATCAACTACCTGCTCAGGTATGCCTCCTATCCGCGAGCCGATTACCGGCGTAGCGCAAGCCAATGATTCGACCACTGACATTGAGTAGTTTTCATACCACTGCGAAGGCACAATCGCAAACGCTGCTTTGCGCACAAGCGGAACCAATTCCTCAGTGGTGATGTGCCCAAGCATGGTAATGTTGTTCAACTGATTCTCAAGAATGTACCGCTCCATCTCTTCTGTCGCATCACCGCTGCCGGCGATATAGAGATGCACATCTGGTACTTCTTTCATGGCTTCGAGCAAGGTGAATACGCCCTTGTAATCGACCAAACGGCCGTAGTGTACAATGTATTGCTCAGGCTCGTAGCATGGTTGGAAATCATCCATATTGACAAAATTAGGCAGTTGTACAATTGGACTTGGAAAACCATATTCCTGAAATTTGTCCATCAGGAATTGACTCGGGGCAATAAATACGTCTACATTACGGGTATAGATCTGCGTCAACCTGTGCAGCGAAATCTCAAGGCCGGCCATCAAGCTTGCTGCATACGAGTCCCGTTTACACCGTTTAGTGACAACGTTATGAAAGCGATTCACCTTGCAGCTCTCGCAGACCTGTCCATGGGAAATGAAACTAATCTGGGGGCAAAGCAGGCGATAATCATGCAGCGTCTGCACAATCGGAATGCCGGCGCCCTTGATAGCAGGCAAGATAGATGGCGAAGTCTCAGATCCAATACCGTGAATATGAGCGATATCTGGCTTCGTGTCCTCAATTAGTCGGGAGATATTTCTCTTGGCTTCGCGGGAGTAGAGCACACGTTCCATTACCCCGAAGTAATCACCGGGACCTTTCGCTTTGTTTAGCAAAGTAGGGAAATTGACGTAGCTAGTAAAATAGTCGGAATAGGGTGATGGCAGGTTTTTTTCGTGCTGCATGCTAAAAGGGATAACTTCATGCCCGTGCGACTCCAACAGGGCAGATAGATCCAAAAAACAGCGTTCTGCGCCCGCCATCATGTAATAGTAACTATTGCACATCAATATCTTCATAATTAGGGAAGAGCAGAGAACTAAAGCGTATTGCCTTGCCGCTGCTCGAGGCCATTCCTCAATGCCTCATCGAGTTTCGATGCCGCGGACTGCCACGTCCAACTGTCAACCATTTTCTGCGCTGCCCGTCCCCGCCTAGCTAGCGTATCCCGCTGGGTCCATATTTGTTCGAGACTGTGAAGAATGCTCGCTTCATCTGGCTCATCAACCCAAAATGCAAATGAGCCGCCTCCTACCACGTCCAAATGACAGGGGTTCGTGGTCGCCAATAGGGGTAAGCCGGAGGCCATGTATTCAAACAATTTGATAGGGCTGGAAGCGGCATACTTTATATCAGCTGCGTCAGGTAAAGATGTGACACCGACATGCATCTTGGCCAGCATGGACGGTACTTCTTCATGCGAAATGGGCGGCAGCACTTTGATACTTCCTCCACCGGCTTTGGAACAGTCACGGATCTGGTCTGCTTCCGGTCCATCACCGTAGTAGAACAGCTCAAACAGCCATCCTCGTTCAAGCGCCGCCAGGAGTGCTCGGCACAGTTGAAGAGGATGTCGCTTTTCCAGGAGCATTCCAATATAGACAAGCCGTATTGGTTCGCCGGGCCCAGGCCAGCGGCGCGAAGCCGCAGCTTCTGCGAAGGGCTCGGGATCCACACCGGAAGGCCAGATGCCCCACAGCTGATCCTGTGGAATGCTCACGAGATCTGCGAATCGAGGCGTAATCGTAGTCTGGCCATCAGCGACGTGATTCGCCAGCCAATGGTTAAGCCCTGTGAATGCAAGGCGAGCAGTCGTTTTCCAGTCTCCAGGCCTGACATCAGAAAGGTCGCGCGTATCCATGACGATCTTAGGACGACTTTGCCCTTTGAAAGAACGCAGGAGGCGAAGCGGAAAAAACCAAACACCTGAATCTTGATTAAATAGAACAATATCTATCGTATGCAGATGCTTGACAATGAATCTGAGGACATTGATATGAAAGAGTGCATTGCCCATTAAATACACATCAGGACGCGGCAGGCAAAGGGTTTCTACGCCGTTGACGGATTGAGCCCCCGCCGGACCCATGGAGATCAACGTCACTTTCCAACCAAGTTTTCGGAGTTCGTCCGTAGTACGCAGCCAGGTTGCATTATCCAGGCGATCCATAATATGCGCCGGAAAAACCCACACAAGGTGAGGCTCCTGCATGGGCGTTTCTTTGGTTTGAACCACAATCTGACCTGCGGAATTGACCGATTGCTCACGATCAATTTTCTCCATCGAGATCTCCGTAGTGCTGCTGAACCACCTCATTGTTCTCCAGGTTCAAGGAAAAACCGAGCAAAGTCCAGTAAAGCAGCATGGGGATAGCGTTCCCCCAGATGGGTTGATACCAGAGCCAGAACAGCCATAGTACGGAAAAAAGCAACAAACCATATTGAATTGCTGCCAGATCTGTTCCTTCAAGTTTCCCTGAGTGTTTGTACAGAACAGCAATTGCGGCCAGGAAAAACACGGCCAATGTCAGGAGCCCCATTGTGCCAGTCTCAGCCAAGAGAACTGTAAGGCTTTTCCCAGGCGCGCCACTGTACAAGCTTGATTTGAATGTCCCAGTAACACCAAGTGTGGCGCTTTCGGCCCGACTGCCGATGCCGGTTCCGAACAAGAAGCTGGTTGGACTCTTGAGATTAGACTCCCAGACGTAAAGCGGTGCGTCAAAGCGGCCAAGTCGATAACCACTATAGAGATCACCCTTTGGCCCTCCGAAATATTGGTTCAATACATCGGCATTAAAGTACTCCTGGATCTGCCTTCCTGGGCCCCAAGCGAAATTGGGGGCCACAGAATCATAGAGAAATACAAACGCAGCAACGCCTAAACCGAGAACGACTATTAGCTTTATGAGACGGCCCAGGTTGCGCCCCCTTATCACCTGCAGGAACAATGCCACAACGGCGATAGCCAAGACAGCGATGGGAAAAATCTTCATGGACCCAAGGGAGCTCGCAGCTGCGCCAAGCACCAATGCCACGATAAGGTAGCGCCAATCACCGCAAGCCAACCATTTCCCAAATCCCAGACTGACCACAATGATGATAAACATGACCAGCTCGCCAACGCCATGTGTGACACCGAAGAATCCAGCTAGCGCATCAGAAGGGAGTTCACCTCCCGCATACCGTGCGATTTGCATGAATGTGTTGAGGCCAAGGGCGCCAAGGCTGATTCGAAGCAACCAGGTTGCAGACCCGGGCGGCCAGCGAGGCATCATGTAGACATATAGGCCAACCAGAGGATATTGAAAGAGGCGTCGCCAGCCAAAAGCCATGATTCCCACGTTCTGACCCTCGAAGATGGCAACCGTCAAACCTATAAGCGTGGCCGCCAAGACAATCAGGAACGGCTTCGGAATACGATCCAGAAGCAGCATACGCGCGATGACAATAACAATCATGGCCATAATGGCGAGATCGCTGAGCCAAAGCACAGCGCGTGGCAAAATCCGCCATCCGATCAGCTGAGGGGTGAAGAAATCTATGGTGAAAGAAACCAGCAGCGGAAGTAGGTACCATCGCCAGGCAGCATAGTCGCTGCGTGCTCTGCCGCTTATCGCTGAAACTGATTTCCCGGGCTCTACAGTTAGCTGGCTCATGATTCCGGTCCTTTTCGCCATGCCGGCAGACTGCGTCCGAGAAGGTTCTCGATAGTAGTTACATCATCGGCAAGGAATCGCCAGAGCGTTTCTCGCAGTTCCGGCTCGAACACCGGCGCGGCATCAAGTTTGTTTGACAGCAGACGGTAGCGAATGGTATGACGTATTTCCTCCGGAACGTAGTCGCGGATATTTCGGAACAGACCGGTCTGCGTGAATCTCTCCATCGAGGCATATTTCATATGAGGAACGCCAACTGATTTATTCTGTCTGCCCTCTTCAGGCTGCTGAAATCCATGCTCGGATATGCCAAGAAATCCGGCTACCTCGTTCAGGGTAGCCGTTTGGCCAGTGATGTATTCTTCAAAAATGAGCAAGAGGATGTTTTCTCTGCCAAACAGCTCGATATAGGGGCGAATTTGCACACCATACCGACCATAATTGACGTAGCGCGGATCCTCAACAACAGCAACGTGTGGCGGTCGCTGCTCCACGCCACGGGCAAGGCCGTGACTATACTGGGAGATCAAACGATCGACCGGTTGTCGCATAATGTAGATCAGCTTCATATCAGGATTATAGGCATGGATACGTTCGCATGTCTCGGGCGTTTCCGGCAGGAAAGTGTACATGGTCGACCCTTCGCCATATAGCCCATCGCTCACAGGATCGAAGAGCTGGTGGTAACCATCTATTTTCGCTTCCCAGTCCGCGGTTGCACTGAAATAGCCAGGTTCCTTTACGCGGGAGAAACTGATCTGAGGATGATTAGCCAGCTGCGCAGCCAGGCTCGTCGTGCCCGATTTTTGGGCACCGATAATCATGAAATTTACGCACATCTCTGCACTTGAGGAACGGCCGATCAGCCGGCTGACTCAGCCAGCATTTCTTCTGCCTTGGCTGCATCAGCTAGAAACATCTGCACAGTTTCCTTGCTGTAAGGGTGGACGATCATGCCGTCGAGGAACTTTGGTACCACTGTGACAATATCTGCGCCAGCGTTAAGCCACTCGATGACATTCAGTACTTCCCTGGTGGAACCAACAATGATCTTCGAATCAAGGTCAAACTGGTCGAGCACCTGGCGCAGTTTGAAGATTTCCTCATTTGAGTTGTAGCCCATGTTATTGACCCGTCCGCCGAAGATGGAGACATAAGTCGCTCCGGCCAAAGCGGCCAAGAAACATTGTTGGGCACTCATCATTGCTGTCACATTGATACGCACATCATGCTTGGTCTCCAGCTCGTGAATAAGCTCCAGATTCTCAGTTTCACCGGATGGACCGTGGATCGTAATCTTAACATTGATGTTATCAGCCCAGGACGCAAATGCTAATGCCTCCTCTAAAGAACGGTTTCGATCATTCGAAGTAACCTCAACGGAAAGAGGCAGTGGCGCAATCAGCTGTGCGATCTCGATAGAACGCTGCTTAATCGCAGGCATCCCTCCTGTCACACCGCTTTGAAGCAGAATCGTAGGGTTTGTCGTTACCCCACGAATAATTCCCATTCTAAGGTATTTCTCGATATCATCGAGACTGCCGGTATCAAGAAAAATCGGCATGCTTAACTCCTGTCAAACTAACTCTATTAGGTATCTTATTTGTCACACTACTTTAGAACGATCTTCTTACATCAAGCCTTACGGGAAAGGACGCTCCAAAACTCACCGATGTCGCAATCGCTGTAAGAAAGACAACATCTAGCATCGGAAAGTCACTGGGCTTCGAAAGGGGATCAGGCGAAGGAGTGTCGGCTGCTACTCTACCGACTCCCATTTCATCTCGGCCGCGCGCAGACGCGGATGTGAAACAAGATAGTGCCAGATCAGCGCCTGAAAAGACTCGGTATGAGCTGTGATAGTTTCGCTGTTAACTACTGGAACGACAACGCACACATCAGCGACCTCGGCTGTGTAGCCGCCGTCACGGCCGACTACGCCGGAGATAGTGGCCCCCACTTCTTGAGCCAACTGCAGTCCGCGCACAATGTTTGCACTGATGTTGCGTTCCGCATCGCCTCCACCAACAGAAAAGACGAACACCATATCGTCGCCATTCATCCGCGAGCCGCGCAGCCAGTTAACATAGGCGGTCTCCCAACCATCATCATTTATGCGCGCGGTCAATTCGGACACATTGTCAGAGGGTGTGTAAGCCTCTATTTGCGCAATCTTGCGAAAATCACAGACAGCATGTGACGCATGTCCGGCACCGCCACCTGAGCCGAGGAAGAAGAGCCGGCCACCGCGGCTGCGCAGATCGACCAGCAGGTCTACCATCTGTTCAAGCGCATTCTGGTCCAACTCGTTGAGAATCTGAACAGCTTCCTGAATATATTGTTCCGTATAGTCCATTAATACTCTCTCTGTATTCTATTCTTTTGATTTTCATTTACATGCGCGATCACTGGATTGCACGATGTAATAACAGGGTCAATAGGGACCAATCTGCAACACTTGATCCCGTTAGATTAGTTGGCAGCGAAAAGAATAAGTCTCTTCAGCACCCGGCACACCTTGTTCGAATTGGTCAATGGCGTGAACGGCATCGGCAAGGTCCTTGGCGATGAAATCCGGCTTAATCTCCTGGCGAGCCAGCTCATCACAAATGTAACACTTGCGGCTGTTCAGCAAGAAAGTCCTGCATCCCGCACGTTGACCGGCCACGATATCGGTTATGCCGTCTCCAAGAAAGAAACTCTCCCTGAGATTAATGTCCCAGTCCTTTGCAGCTTGCAGCAGCATACCGGGCTTTGGCTTGCGACATTCACAGATTGTCCTATAACCGGCCAAAGCCGCATCGGGATGGTGCAGGCAATAATAAACTGCATCCAGCCTCGCCCCTTCCTGAGCGAGATCATTATGCATTTTATTGATCGTCGCCTCGAGAAGCTCGGCCGTGAACTTACCTTTTGCGATCCCGGGCTGATTCGAGATCACAACAGCCAGGAAACCCAGTTCGTTAATACGCTTGATCGCTTCTGCTGCACCAGGAAGCAACCGAAAATCTTCAGGGCGGGAGGGTGAATCGACGAGACCGAATTCGGCATCATAAACCATGGCGTTGATAACACCATCCCGATCCAACAAGATAGCACGTCGCATCTGTCGTAACTAGAAGTTCACCAGCACTTTCGTGCCTTCGAAGTCAAAATCATAAGCCAGTTCGCGCAGGCCTTCTTCGGCCATCGCCTTGCGCAATATCTTTTTCTTGCCCTCGGGGCAGTAGAACATAAAGAAACCGCCGCCGCCGGCACCCATGATCTTCCCTCCGATAGCACCATTCTTGCGGGCTACCTCATACCACCTATCAATGTTGGGATTGCTGATCTTACCGGAGCGGAGCTTCTTATTAAGCCAATGTTCATGCAGAAGCTGCCCGAACTGTTCCAGGTCACCGACCTCTAGAGTCTCTTTGATCCGGTAGCCCAACTCCTTTGTGCGGTGCAGGCTGTCAACCACCGTCGAATCATTGCTCATGGTATCGCGCTTCTGCGCTTCCAAGATATCACCGCTCGAGCGCAAAATTCCCGTGAAGAAGATCAACACGTTGCTGCGAAAATCTTCGACTGTGCTCAGGGAAATATCAAGCGGCGAAACACTCACCTTGCCATCTCTATCAATATCGAGAACCGTTATACCGCCAAATGCGGCGAGGTAATGGTCATGCTTTCCAACCGGATGTCCAGCCATTTCCATTTCAATATGGCAGGACTGTTCGGCAATCAGTTGAACCGGTACTCGTTCACGCTTCTGTTCATAGAGGGCCGTGAGCAAAGTAACAAGATAGGTCCCCGACGAACCAAGGCCTGTGCCGCCAGGGACATCGGCCATGGATACAATTTCGATACTGTTCTTGAAATTGAGCAGTTCTAATGCCGGGCGCACTAGGTCATGCTGCACCTCGGTTGGATCTTTCACCTGCTCGTAGATAGAGTACTTGACGCGAATGTATTCGTCAGCCGCCGGACGATTGACATAGATATACAGATACTTGTTGATGGCGGCACTCAATAAGAAACCACCATGTTGGGAATAATAGGAGGGCAGATCGGTCCCGCCTCCACCTAGTGAAATTCGAAATGGGCTACGTGCCAATATCACAGCGAAATTTGCCTCCTCTGAAACAGTTCTTGAATTTGCTGTAAATCTTCTGGAGTATCAATCCACCAGAGATTTTCATCGTTTTCCATTTGATAAGCAAACATTGGCAGACCGTCGGCGAGCATTTTCGGCAAGATATCGCGCCCAAAATCAGAAAAAACACCAGATGGTATCACGTCTAGCACCGGTTGTTCGAGTACAAATATGCCTGCGCTGACCCAATGAGAGAATATCTGTTCGGGCGCCGGTTTTTCTAAGAAACGGGTAATACGACTGTCGTCGTCGAATCCTACAATACCGCTGGCGGTTGGATCCTGGCGATAAAATAAGGCAATAGTTGCCAATCCTGACCTTCTCTGATGAACCTGCCAAAGGTTCGCGAGGCTGATGGTGCTAAGATTGTCTCCATACCAGAGGACAAAAGGGCCATCAAAAAACGGTTCGACATTCTTTACACCCCCGGCTGTGCCTAGAAGGTTTTTCTCTACCGAATAGTGGATATTCACTCCCCACCTGGCACCATCACCAAAATACTCTTTCACGGCTTCAGGCATGTAATGCAGGTTTATCATCAACTCCGTAATGCCAAAACTGCGCAAGCATTCAATATTGTGTTCGAGTACAGGTTTCCCCCCTACTGGCACCATGCATTTAGGTATCTGGTCAGTTAACGGCCGCAGCCGTGTCCCTTCACCCGCAGCCAGCAGCATAGCCTTAGTAGGCTTATTTTCTTGGTTCATCATTTCACCTCTCCACCCGCTGTACAGCTAGCCCGGTCTAATAGCCAGACGTCCTGGCAGAACCTATTGCCAATCATATATTCATTGAGAAAGACAGCTTCCGAATGTTCTGCAAGAATGGTCAACGTCAAGCGAGGACACCATACTGAGGTCTGCGTCAGATCTACTCAGATTGAACTGTAGAACAGTAGCCAAACCTATTTTGATGCTATACGTCCAGACAAGGTGCTATTTGCGCAACAAGAAACAGCTTAGAGCAGAACAGCCCTGGTAATTAGCATGTAGATCCAAGTGCCGATGTGATGGCACACCCGTCGATTGGCTCAAATGAGTAGAAACCAATCTCGCTGCACTAGATGGACCTCTGCTGCGCTAATAGGCCCCTTTACCAGTGATCAACACCCACGGGGTCACAAGCATGATTCTTAGATCCATCCAGAATGAGCGCCTCTGAACATAATCGAGATCAATCTCGATCATTTTTTCAAAAGGCACGGCGCTCCTAGCTGTGACTTGATACAGGCCAGTAATGCCCGGCATTACTTCGAGCCGCATCTTCTGTCGAGCCGTTGTATATTGTTGGTATTCGTAGATGACTGGAGCACGAGGCCCGACCAACGACATATCGCCCTTAAGAACATTTACCAGTTGGGGGATCTCGTCCAACCCAGATTTGCGCAAGATTCTTCCGATAGGTGTCACACGAGGATCTCTGGTCATCTTGTACACCGGTATTGACTTTCCTTCCTTCTCAATCGTGTCAATCTGTTCACCTTTGATAAATTTGGCGATCGTATTGCGGTGAATCTTATCATCGGTATGGGAATACATCGTGCGAAACTTGTAAATAGTCATCAGTTTTCCGTAACGGCCGACGATGTCTTTACACTGATAGATTGCGGGGCCAGGCGTCGTCAGGCGAACAAGTAATCCTATCAACAACCAAACAGGCGCCAACAAAACGAGGGCAGTTGACGCCAATACGACATCCTGCACGCGCTTTACAAACTCATAAACCGGCTTCCGTTCGACTACCGGTTGACTAAAATCTTTTGTAAGGTCTATGTGATCGACCCCGCTCATGGTGACAGTCCTCATCAGTACCTTGTGAAGTGTTAGCAATTAAACAATAAAGAAATCCATGGTTAGCCGATAAACTCGCTATCTGGATCATAGGCAGTGTAATCACTGCTGTCACCCGCACGATTGATGACTACTTCAATAGAATTCACGTGCACGTTCGAGAGTTGACGCCGGACTGTATCCACATCATCCCGACGCGTTACGGCAAGCGAAACAACCCAGATTATCCTGTCGACCAAATGCGCCAGCACAGCGGAATCAGCAACCGAGAGCATTGCCGGCGTATCCAGAAGAACAACATCATAATCGTTCAACAGTTCTTCAAGCAAGGCAACCATTTGAGGCGAACCCAACAATTCCGTCGGGTTTGGAGGAAGCGGGCCACTAGCTATGGCCTGCAGCCTGGGATATGAAGTATCCAATATCGCATCCTGCAACGATACTTCCTGCGTCAACACGCTCGTTAGTCCGCGCTTGTTCGGAAGGTTGAATATCTTATGTACCGAGGGCAACCGCATATCGCAATCAACAACGACAACGCGGCGGCCCGACTGGGCGATGGTCACGGCTAGATTCGCACAGATCGTCGATTTGCCTTCACCACGCTGAGCGCTGGTAACCATAGTGATCGCCGGCTCGGCTTCCGATCCAACGGGCAATATGTTCGTTCGCAGTCGGCGAAAGGCCTCCAGCTGAGGGTAATGACCGTTGTTTAGGCGTGCAATCTGCAAGTCGTCTTTTGATGCGGGAATCCTACCGACGGTTGGCAGCTCAGTTGCGGATTCGATATGGTCCATTGTGTACATCTTTGTATCGAGATTCTCAACGACAAAGGCCAGCACAACTCCCAAGATCAGTCCGCCCAGGGCACCCAACACCATATTCAAAACTGGCTGAGGCGTAGCTGGCGATGCAGGCAGGTTGGCGGGCTCAACGACCGAAACCGAATTGGCCAGTAGTGCCTCATTTAGTCGCGCATCTTCGTATTGTTCCAGAAGGGTGGAATAGGTTCGCTCTCTCAATGCAATAGATTGGTTTATTGCATCGATTGCAGTGACATCATCTGGCGATTCAGCAAAAAGTAAATCGTACTGCTGTCTCGTTTCATTCAGCTCCAACTCTGCCTGTGCCAGCTGCGAAGCCAAGATCTCGGTCGTAGTCTTGCCACTACCGCTGTATATCTCACGACTCTGAGCGGCAAGAACCGAGGCCGCTGTGTTCGCCACAGCCTGCGCCTGGGCAGGGTCTTCTGCCTGCGCCTCAATGATCATTAGTTCCGTGCCGGGAACCAGTTCAACACTGAGGTTTGGAGGTTCAGAGAGGCCCAACTGTGTTCGCAATTCAGATCTTACCGTACTGCTTGTAGCAATGCGCGCGTACGTATTCATCAAAATCTGCGTATAATCGATGTTATTGATAGTGGCAACTCGCAATGTAGTCTGCGACCGATATTGGGGCGTGGCAAAGTACGTCAACACGGCCGCGAGCAGCGTGCAAAGAACCGTGGATAGGATAATAATCCACTTGCGGCGCTGTATGATTTCTAGGTATTGTCTTAACTCCACTTCTATTCCTTATAAGCCTTCGAGTACTTCAAGTAGAAAACAAACGACAAATCCGCGACTCTTTCACTCGCTTTGCACCTATTCTCACCGCAGTCCCTTACGACATCACTTACGGCTTAGGATTTATCGGGACGGCCTAATTCTGGGCACCAGTATCTTTACACTTGCTGTTAACTGGGGCATAATTTTATGCAGATTACTTGAATTCTGATTGAAGTGGGCTACATGTATTTGGCCCAATAATAGACTCTAGGAGACGGCGTTTGACATTACCAACATTTCTAGGCATAGGTGTACCAAAAGCAGGGTCGACCTGGCTATACGCACTATTGGAAGGACATCCGCAGGTATTCATGCCAACCAAAATCAAGGATGTTCGTTATTTCGATGTTCATTATGATATGGGGCTCAACTGGTACCAACAGTTCTTCCCGGATGCTGACGAAGCAGGCAACTATAAGGCAATTGGCGAATACACGGCCGCTTACCTCTATAGCGAAGATTGCCCGCAAAGAATGGCCCAGGATCTCAATGACCCTAAGCTGCTCTTGATGTTACGCAATCCCGTTGATAGGACTTTTTCGCAGTATAACCATGCGGCACGATATCGAAATTACCAGGGGTCGTTTGAAGATTTCCTTGTTGATCGTCCCAAGATTACTGAGGGCAGTTTCTATTCCAGATATATCAAACGTTATCAGGCGTATTTTGGACCGGAACAACTATTGATACTGTTGTTCGACCGTGTCTTCAAGAACGTCGAAGGCACCCGCAGTACAGTCGCCGAGTTCCTGGGCATAGATCCCAATCTATTCGCGGAAGATGCCGGGAAGCGTGTGGTAAACAAGAGCTTTCTTCCCCGTTATCGGGGATTCTACGCATTGATAGCCAAAGGCGCTCATGTAATTCAACAGAGGCGAATCTATTGGCCAGTCCACATGGCAAAAAAACTGGGTATCAAACAAATGCTCAGTGTTGAAGGTGGAAAATCTGAGCCAATGAAACCTGCGACTCGGCAGCAGCTGCAGGCTAAATTTTCAGAAGAAATATCAGCACTAGAAACGATTCTCGACACGGACCTTAGCAGCTGGCGATCTTGAAATAACTGAACATCACTTGGCGGCGACTTCTGTCGCTATCATTGATTCACAGCTGCGGGCGTCCCCTTCCGTCCTGTAAGAAAGTATCCCTTTTCAATATCATCCTTCCCTCATATCAGCCGATAAGATTGAAATGGCAGCGCCGTCCTGAACGCCTTTGTGACCAAATAACTGCGTTCAGGACGGATCAGCGCCTGTGCTTTCGGATGTGCGATGTTCGTGCATCTCATGAGGAACAGGATAGCTGTACACTGCGAAAGAATCATAAATAACATGACATAATGTTTCCTTGCGCAAGGATGTTGTTTGCGCTATTATAACTTCGTTCATCGGTAGTATCACAAAATCGAATACGAGTTAAGGTGTTTCTGAACGAGCCGAACCTGGAGGTTTGAAACGTGGCAGAATTTTATGTAGCGCCTGATGGCAGCGATCAAAGCGGCAGCGGCACGATCAACGATCCCTGGAAGACAATAGCCAAGGGCGTTAGTTCGTTGAATTCTGGCGACACCCTCTATTTACGTGGTGGGTTGTATGTCGAAAAGAATCTAATCACCGTCAGGAAAAACAATACAACGATTACAGCCTATAAAGCCGAAGAGCCGGTATGGGATGTCAAGAAAGAGTTTCCTCCGAACATAAATGGAAATGTGCCATATAATGCGCTCATTGTAAGTGCCGCCAGCGGCGTAGTCATTAGCGGTCTTGAGTTTCGCAACTCGAGAGGTCGTGCGATTACGCTGAACGGCAGCGATTGTATTGTGCGTAACTGCTCAATCAATTGGACTGGCCGGCACGGCATCCACGTTGAAGGCAACAACTGCCTTCTGGAAAACACCAAGGTTACCGATTCGAGTCAATTGGCCAGCAGCGGCGGCCAAATTCAGTTTCGATACGTTAATGGTGGTACCGCTAAAGGCTGTACAGTATCTGGCGGTGGTGGACAAGGTATCATTTACATACAATGCCAGAACGTCAAAGCGCTCAATAACACCATCTTTGACGCCAAAGCTGCTCATCTCTATTTTGACAATGTTGATACCGGGTTAATGGACTCCAATGCTGTTTTTCGCACTGATGAGAGCAAATACCCCCCTGGAAATCAGATCATTATCTCGCAGGAGCTGTACCCCGGAGAAACGGTAAAGACTAAAGACATCACGGTCACCAATAACCTCGCGATTGGTGGCGGTGTCCCGTTCAACTTCCCAGTGGGGCGAGATCGAGATAGTCTGGGAGACGGTGAGGTACGACCAATACCGGATGCGGGATTCAAGAACTGTAAAGTCGCCAATAATATATTCATCAACGGAGAAACAGCAACTGTAAGAATCCAGGACCATGAGGAAACGGATATATCCGAACATACGCCGTGCTGGTTTGCCAACAATATCGTTATTCAAGACGATCCCGAGAAGAGGATCTTCGCGTTCCGAAATGCCACAACCGTTGCCAAATGGGATTTTTCAAACAACAGTTACAATCGGAAACCTGATAATGTTATTCAGGGGACAGGCGATCTATACGGACCGATAAGCCTGGTCAACTACAAGAAAACACTGAGAACTCCCGCTGATTTCGATCCAAAGAACTACCAATTGATCGAAACCTCCCGGGAAATTGATGCAGGAACGTCTGATCTTCCCATAACTATTGATAAGGATTACTTCGGCAAATCACGTGACTCAAAACTAGATATTGGTTTTCACGAGTATATAAAGGATCAATTCATCACCGCCGCTTTTTCGGCGAAGCCAAGAGACGGCGTTGCCCCCCTTTCTGTGCAGTTTACCGATAGGAGCACTTCTTCAGATCCAATTACAGCTTACTTTTGGGATTTCGGTGATGGGGCCATTTCAACTGTAAAGAATCCGCTTCATAAGTACAATTCAACGGGTAAATTCACTGTTTCGCTGCGCGTGGCTGGCGAGGGTGGAAGCGACATTGCCACCAAGAGCAACCTGATCAGTATCACACCTCCAGTAGATAATATACCGGGTCGAGTCACGGCCGGTTTAACTGCATTCTACCGATTTGACGAGGGTTCAGGGGATACAGTTTTCGATGTGTCAGGAGTCTCTTCGCCGCTGGACCTAAAAATCGGTGACAATTCAGCGGTCAGATGGCTTGACCAAGGTATTCAGGTTACCGCACCAACTATCATAGGTTCCACGGGGCCAGCAACAGGGATAATCGCTGCCAGCAGGGAGTCCAATGCAATTACCGTTGAACTCTGGTTGGAAACGTTATCACTTCGCCAAGATGGGCCGGCTAGAATTGTCTCTATCTCCAATAACGTGCATTCCAGAAACCTTACTGTTGGACAGGGTTTGTGGGGTACGCAACCGACTGATCTTTATGATCTACGCCTGCGAACCACAGAGCGCTCAGCGAACGGAATGCCATCGTTCTCAACACCATCTGGCGCAGTTACTAAGAATAAGACGCACCTCGTCATTACCCACCATAAAGATGGCCGCACGCGCATTTTCCTAGACAAGTTTGTTGTGGCTGAGACCATCATCCCGGGTGATTTCTCAACCTGGAACCCCCGATTCCCGTTGGTATTGGCAAACGAGGCGAGCGGAGACAACCCCTGGCTGGGCACCATCTACCTGCTGGCAGTATATGAGCGAGCGCTTTCTCTGGATGAAGTCAAACAGAATTTTGACGCCGGTACCAGTCTTGCATCAACACCTGAAGCACAAACGATCACTACCGCCGAATTCAGGCGTTTCCTATTGGTACCAAGTGGAAATGGTAGAACATTGGTAAGTGGAACTGCAGTAGGTTTTGGTGTGCAGTATCCTGATATGCGATGTGTGCTTTGCGCCAATGGACAGGCCAACAGTATGGCAGTATATCCCGATATCCATGCAGTCATCCGCACCTACAGCAAACAAGGATTACAAGTAGACTGGCTTGATTAGTTCTAGACCACGGCCGTTTCAGGCGTTCATCGAGAATTGCGAATTCTTGCCAAATTGCGCACGGACCAATACTTTACCCGTCGCAGCTGCATCAAGTATTGGGACATCCACACTTGTGCTTCCAGACTGCTATCCACGGAGCTATCCTCATCTTGCATTCGGACGTCACGTGACTGCAGCAGGTCAAATATCATGGGGATTTGGGGGTTGGCCCTGATTCGCACATCGACCGCTTCCTTAATTTCAGGTTCGACAAGAGCGTCGTAGTAGATGCTGCGATGAGTTCCATCTTGCGCCGCCTCTATTATTGACGAAGAACGTCGTACATTCTCCTCATAGTTTTCATCATCGCCAGAATAAAGATGGACCCGAGCAGACGGGTTGCCCCCTACGACATGATGCTGCGGACGTTCCCAGTATCTCTCCTTGCCAGGGAAATCCGCTATGGAAAGGTAGTCACATACGTCGCCCAGGGCGCTGCGATCGCTCGTCAGATCATGATAGGGAATTGCACGCCAACCATCAAACAATGTGTTGTACATCTGGTGATAAACCATCCAAGATCGCTCCCATCTCTTCAAGTCACCTCGCTTTTCATATGACTTCGCAAATTCATATGGTGTCTTCCAAACCAGGATATCTTGTGTAGCAATGCCCTGCTGATGCAGGTAGCTCTGCTGATCCTGAATCCAAAATGGATTCTTGCTTGAATCAACAATGAACTCGATATCGGGAAACCTTTTGAAGAGTGTCCTGTAGAGTTCCTGCTCGCCACCAGCTTTAAGCTCTTGCCACAGTGAACAGGGATGCTGGCCACAGCTACAGTGCATATTGAAATGATAAGCACGTGACGGCCGCATATAATTGTGCGCCTCTCCAACCGCGAGGCCATGAGGATCGTTGGCGAGGATCATGTGGAAAAAAGTCGAGCCGCTGAACTCAGTTCCCCCTACAAAGATTACCGTTTTCATAGTCTTCTACAGTTGATCCTCAGCGCTGTCCGCTTGCCTTCTTCGGCCTGAAAGAATTTGACGATATAGATTTTCGTACAGTTGTGATACTTCTACCCAAGTAAACCCATCACGGTTTCGACTTGCATAGTCCTTTGCCTGTTCAAGAAGCTGAGGGTTGTCGATGAACTGATTCATCGCTTCAGCAAACTCATCTGCCGTATTCTTACACAAGAATCCATTGCACCCTGGCTGCACATACTCATGATTGGGCACGACATCGGTAGCTATGATCGGCATACCTGCAGCTCTGTACTCGATCACTTTTAGTGTGGGGTGGTAGCTCCAGTCAGTCGGTTCATCGGGAACGTAAGCAATTGCTGCGTCATATTCAACCAAGCGCTGCGGCACTTCTTCATATGGTATAGGTGGGATCAATTTTACGTACGGCTCAAGATCAAGCTTCTCGACTAACCGGTCATAGTATCCGTCACTCTTGTCACGGCCTAGGAAATGAAATTCGAAATTTTCAGACCCATTGGCAACCAATCTAATAGCCTGAAATAGTATTTCCAGCTTCCGCTGCCTGACCATGGATCCGATGTAGATAAAGCGGACACTTTTCCCGCTTACATTTTCACTGTCCAGCGGGCGTTCTACCTCAAGAAACGAATCATGGACGCCCATTGGGACAACCGTTCCCCACTGTTCCCACTGCAGGCCCAGACCCTTTTTTGCCCCGGAAGGATGTAAGTATAGGGAGTGATCGTAACCATAGATCGCTGATATTCGCCGCGTTAGCGAGCGAAATTTATTGCGTAAACGGATTGCAAGGTTTGTGGGACGGCGACGGTCACCAATTTGACGATAATCCACAATAAAAGCGGTTTCTCTCGGCATAGCGAGGGGTATCAATCCAGCCGGCTGCAAGCCGGCAGGATTCACCTGGACGATATCTGGTCGCAGGGCGCGTATCTTTTGCCGCATGCGCCAGATAAACACAAGTTTGCGAAGACGCGCCCACAGGACGATTAGTAAGTGGACGCTAGGCAGTTTTGATGAATAGGCTGGCAGGCCCTTCTGCATCGATATTTTATCGATCCCGTCATTCCAAAGGACATTGCCACTTTCGTCGAGCTCCATTGACCAAACCTGGTGCCCATACGCCCGAAGGTGGCCAGCAATTTCACCGTAGACCGGCGTGGGGCGCGCGGAAGCATGCAGCAGGCAAATAATCATCTGTGGCACCTGAACAGTGACAAGAGAAAAAGCGTGGGAGTTTTCCGTATGCCAATCAAGTGGACCACATCAATCCACTGACTGGAATCGCAGGGTCTGGATAAAGCATTCTGACCTGAATTGTCGGCGTCATTGCCCGGTCAGTTCCCCCGCAAGAAGTCGCCAGCGCGTACGCATCCACCTGAGCATCACACCGTGCAGCTTAATCCGCTTCATGCTGTTCATAGGCACTCGCCACATACTGAGTTCATGCTCTAGAAGCAGACGCCAGGTTGGAAACGTGAGTCTTCCTTTTCGCGAAGGATCATACCATGCCTGTTGGGCACGCTTGCTCTTGCCGCCACCCCAAGACTGCTCGCGATGTACACGATAAGAGAACAGTATTTCCGGAACCTCAAACAGGTTGCCACGCAACGCCAGCTCACCTATCAGCGGTCGATCAGAACCGGAATACCCTCCAATCAGTTTCGTTTGCGCAAGCGTTTTTCTATGGGCTACCCCAAAAACAGGTATGAAGGGCTGGTATCCGACGACCATGGATTTGAAGCGTTGATAGTCGTTCATTTCCGCAATGCCCTCTCGGTCAGGATACTCACGTGTCACGACACCGTTCTCATCAATTTCCTGACCCCGGGTGAATGCGAGGACAACGTCTTCCCGTTCATCAAGCAGTTCCATACACCGCTCCAGAAAGGTCGGGGCATATAGATCATCATGGGCAGCCCATTTGAAATACTTTGCGTCTGACTCAGCAAACACTAGATTGTAGTTTGCGGATGCGCCCAGGTTTTCACTCTGCCGGTGATATCGAATGCGGGAATCTTGTTTCGCGTATGAGGTGCAGATCTCTTGCGTCCTGTCCGAAGACGCGTTGTCTGAGATGATTAGCTCGAAATCACAGAATGTCTGAAGAAGCAGGGAATCTAGCGTCTCAGCAAGATATTTCTCGCCATTGTAGACGGGCAATCCGATACTTAAGCGGTGCGTATTTTTGGTCATGTCCAGCAGAATTGTGTCTGAAGATTAATGAGGCGAGGATGTCGGCGAACCCATCCATACGACCTTATGCAATTGATACGATGCCTCCGACAAAACTCGTGCAAAGACATCGTATCAACACATCATCAGGTACGTGATTTAGCGCTACACTATGGTCGCATAATGGCTGGCAAGAACGCTTCGACTTCAAAAACAGCCGTAACTGACTTGTCCCCATTCATGGTTAGTTTGGCCGGGTTCTGGGAACCCTTGATGTCTCCGGCCCACGTAGTGAAAGTATCCACAGGGCTTGCCTTAAGCGTGACTTCCTGATCGCACACGTAACGGCCGTTGCTTCCAGGCAGCGGTGTCACTTCCACACTTCCCTCGCCTGCGACAGCATAGGACAACAGATAGCCGGTAATACCGGTCGGATAAGATTTGTTCTTGAAATAATCTGCGACCATCACAAAGGCAGGTGCGTCAGCACCGCTGTTAGGCGCTTGATTGCTGGCGAATACACCTGTCGAATTCACCGTCAGCTGGTGGGAAAAACTCTCAGCTGTCCAGTTCAACCCATCAAGCGAATAGGCGACGGTCCACAAGTCACCGATGCGGGCAACGCGCAGGTATACTGCTGACGCATTTCCGGCAGAAAACGCGGTTGCGACCTTCCCATCTGATACGCCACCTTCTGTAACACCAGCGAACATCTTCAATCCAGTGCCGGAATTGAATATGTCAAAACGAATCCAGTTCGATGCATCCTGCTCTACAAGAAAACCTTGGATCTGGTATTTCTCCTGCGGTATCGAATCAAACTTAAGCTCGACGGTGAAGTCCTGATTCTCCGTTTCCTGCATTATTCGCAGCGCGTCACGAGAGCCATTCCACATCATGTGCTCATTTCCACCAGGGACAGTGATTCTTAAAGCGCCATCAGCCAGGGCGACATTCCCGTCACCAGTTGGATTAATAAAAGTCCAGAGATTTGTGCTCAATGCGCAGCGGTCAAAGTCATCCGATGTGGGCGAAACTGCACCGGCCTCAACGAACGTAGCGACGACGTTCATATCTCCGTCAATTTGAATCACTTCCGGATTGTTCGTACTATCGATTGCGCCGCTCCACTTAGAAAAAATGAAGCCTGGGTCTTCTGCTGCCGACAGCTTCACTATCTGGCCCCCAGCATAGACATCTTGATCTGGCTCGACCGTCACTTTGCCGCCACCGACAACATCCACGTCAAGAGAACCCGGAGAAGCATTCCTGAAATTGGCGGTGATATCCATATCCTGTGTTATGCTGAATATCAACGGATTGACCGTTCCCGGTACGGACAGATCGCCGCTCCAACTATGTAGATAACTATTGAACCCTGGACTTCCAACCAGCGTTACCCGCTGTCCGTAGGTAAGGTTTTCTACAAGCCCTGGGTTGGACGGATCGCTTGGATCGACGGTCAATGTACCGTTACCCTGTGCAGAGGTCGACAACGAGAATCTCATCTGGTCCAAGGGGCGTATTCGCACTTCGCCAAACTCAGCAGAGACCCGATGGGCAACCAACAGCATTGAACCGGCCTGCTGCTTATCCAGAGGGCTCAATTTCTCAATATCCCATGCTCCTGGCTCACTCTTGCCCTGTTCCCAAAACTTCAGCCGGTAATAGGCACGGTTATCATTGAGGCTGCTCTGAACACTCATTTTGAAGATGTAAGTCTTGTTGAAGTCGAGAACTTTGGTCGAATTCTCTGGGCCAGTCCAGCCCCTTCCAATTAGCTGCAAAGCCTCAAGAACCTGTCCCGAATTTTCAACGCCTTTCCACCGGTACCAGCCAAATGCGCCGGTGCGTTCCCAAGCTCTACGCGGTTGTTCAGCATCCGCAAGATTGTGCCCTTGCCAGCGCAAGCCAATACCGATACCCGGCTGTGTGGCACCCGTGGTGCCGGGGGTCTCAATCGCCTTGACGGTAATGGGCACCGTAACTTCATAGTCAGTCCAGAACTTACTTGGAGCATCCCCCATATCGCCAATTGCCACGAGGCGATCGTAGCCGACACTATCTCCGCTGATGGAAATCTCCGATCCTGAAATCTCCCATTTACCATCTACAACCTGGGCTATGTTTTGCACATTGGAGCTGGTGGACCAGTCCGCATTGTAACTTTCATCCCATTTTTGCCCAGCAGTGTAATTCACGGAAACATCCTGCGTGGTTGCCGCACCAGTCTTGTCAACCGACTTAATTGAAACGGTATTGTTTCCATTGTTTAGATCGGCGAAGTCAATCTCGATATTGAAGTCACCTTTCTCATTGAGACGGTTATTGTTGGGGCCAATAGACAAGGGATTCTCTCCCCCACCATTTAGCGAGTAGGATAGAGAGTCGATACCGGAAACGGAGAAAACGTTCCCTAGAATATTCACCCACTGCTGTGGATTTCCAAGCTGGCCGAATTTCTGGCTATCACCATACCACACATTGATGGTTGATTCCGCATCAGTTTCAGTGCCCTGCGTAGCTGGCAACGATTCAACAAGGACTATCGGTCGATCTGCGACCTTCCCACCTACGAGGGGCGGAATTTCGTCCGGATCAGCTGGAGGCACTTCAGGAACCGGGTCTTGGATTTGAATAGGCTCGGCTGAAGCTTGGTGCGAGTCTTGGGCCGCATCCGCAACAAACCATGTGCCGACAAACAAGCTCACTGCTACAAAAAGAACCAGGATGTACATAGATTTCTTCACGATAATATCTCTCCCTTTACCCAGAAAGTCATGTTGGTGTGACAATCAGCTATCGATATCCAACTAGACCAATCATAACTAACTTCACGATTGAATCGGCATATATTCGCAGTGGATTCGCAGCTTCTAAACATATGCTCACACGTTTAATCCACACCCATCTTCAGATGAGCAGCACTCTACCAGGAACTAGACAACCGATCACAAGTCTAGTTGAACCAATTTTCTATTTGATAGCTTAAGGATCAGCTTACGAGCAAGACACAAGAAGGGTCACCAATGTCAGAAGACCATCGCCTATCGCCTCAATCGCAATTACTCCTACTTGGCAAAACCAACCGCGCGGGTTTCGCGGATGACAGTGACCTGGATCTGGCCAGGATACTGCATATTGTCTTCAATTGACTTGGAAATGTCCCGCGACAGGCGCATCGCTGCCAGGTCGTCAATTTGACCTGGCTTGACCAGAATGCGGATCTCGCGTCCGGCTTGAAGCGCATAAGCACTTTCAACGCCTTCAAACGACGTGGCTATCTCTTCCAAGGTACGTACACGTTTGATATAGTGCTCCAGGCTTTCTCGGCGTGCTCCAGGCCGCGCGCCGGAGATGGCATCCGCCGCTTCAACGATGATCGCTTCTACCGATTCCTGATCGATCTCATGGTGATGCGAGGCAATGGCGTTTACGACAGGCGCAGGCACCTTGAACCGTTTGGCGAATTCCGCGCCTAACATGGCGTGCGTCCCTTCCTGGTCATGATCCATCGCTTTGCCAAGATCATGAAGAAGCGCACCCATCTTGGAACGTTCAATATCTGCCCCTAGTTCGGCGGCGAGCATGGCAGCGATCTTAGACGCTTCAACGGCGTGGAAGAGCTGATTCTGGCCGTAAGATGTCCGGTACTTCAGACGGCCGAGCATCTTGAGGATTTCCGGATGTAAACCATGTACGTTCGCCTCGTAGGCCGCCTGCTCGCCAGCGTCGCGAACATCGCGATTAACCTCAGATTGCGCGTCCTTGATCAGTTTCTCAATACGGGCCGGGTGAATACGGCCGTCCGCAATCAATTTTATGAGCGCTCGCCGGGCAACTTCACGGCGAACAGGATCAAAACTTGAAACAGTCACCGCTTCAGGCGTATCGTCAACAACGATATCAACGCCCGCCGCTTGTTCAAAAGCGCGGATATTGCGACCGCTGCGGCCGATAATACGTCCCTTCATATCATCACTGGGCAGCGGTACGACACTGACCACCAGTTCAGCGACCTGATCACTGGCCACTCGTTGAATAGCGAGCGCGATCAATTTACGCGCCTCCACTTCGGCCGTTTCCTTCGCCCGATTTTCAATCTCACGCATTTGGCGAGCCAGGTCTTGCTGGGCTTCTACCTCCACCTGCTGCAGCAGCAAATCACGCGCCTCAGAGGTAGACATAGCGGCGATTTCTTCAAGCCTCGTTCGTTGTTCCTGCTCAATTTGAGTAAGCTGATTACCCCGCCTGTCCATGCGGCTCTGCCGCTTGTTCAGGGTCTGTTCGCGCTGCTCAAGACGAATTGATTGCTGATCAAGCTTGTCGCTCTGCTTCTCCAGTCGTTCCTCGGCGCGCGCGAGATCCTGAAACCGGCGTTCAGCGGCCTTTTCCGCTTCCTGCCGGATCTCCTGGGCCTCCCGGCGAGTGGTATTCAGAATACTCTCAATCTCTTTATCAACTGCCGCGCGTTTCTGCTCCAGTTCCAACTGCTGCTGTTCATAAACCTCGTCGACACGGGGTTTCATGATCAACCAGGTGATGCCTGCACCACCCGCCAGGCCAATCACCAATGCGCCGAGCACTCCCAAAATTCCTAATTCCATTTGCGGTCTCCTTTATCTGGCAGGCACGCCACGACTCAACTATCTTCAACCGCCTGCCAGGAGTCTTCTAGTACTTCCTTGATAACTTCATATGAATAGCCGCGCCGCTGAAGAAAACCGGCCATTTTCTTCTTGTACTCATGCTCCGGCAGACCAGCCCAGCGATGCGTCTTCTTTTCGGCCGCACGACGTGCCCCGGCCATCTCATCAACCTCTTCCAGCGCGGCTTCAATTACGTCCCGGCTAATTCCCTTCTGACGCAATTCCTGGCTCAACGCAAAACGACTGCGCGGACGAAAAGTCTCACGCTGTTCGACCCAATAGTTCGCAAAAGCAACATCATTGAGCAAATCAAACCTCTCCAGGTACGCAACTGCGTGATCGACAGCCCCCTCCTCGTACGACTTGCGCCGCAGGTGGGAGCGTACTTCGTATTCACTGCGCGGTCTCAGGCTGACCAATCCCAATGCATTCTGCTTCACCTTTTCAAAGAGCTCTCGACTCTTTAGTTCCTCAATATCCGCTTCCGACAACTGCTGCCCAACTCGAAGTTCAGCAGCGACCGACGCTGCCAACCCAAAAGAAAACTGACCGTCCAAAAAAACATTGACACGATCCCTATCCCGTTTCTGAGCCGTTAAATCAGTAACAATCGCCATAGAAAACAAAAAGCCCCGGCGCAAATGCCGCGGCTAACAACGAAACTCCTAGATTGGATATTTGTCTGACTCAGATCCACAAATAGGCGATCTGATTATTCTCTTTTACAAGATACAAATACCCGAGTATTTTGAAAGGGCCTACTCTATTTCCCTTACCTGCACATACCGTCTGCAAAAGGCCGGCAGTCGAGTCAAATATTCACCGTAGAAAAGTCAATCAGACTGCCAAGTAATCTTGAAACGCACTATTTACAGCGAGTCAATCTCAAGCGCCTCGCAACAAGTCAAAAACAAACAGGAATCACAGCAAACGTCGTGCTCGTTTATATCAATCTAGTCGTTACTAACCGCAACAGCGACACATTAGTTTATTTAGCTGTCACTGGCGACAGGTTCCTCAAGATAAGGTAAACCTGCTTCCTCGCGGATAAGACGATCCAATTCATCCATCATCTCTGGATTCTCGTTGAGGTAGGTCTTAGCGTTCTCACGCCCCTGTCCTATCAACGTCTCTCCGTAACGGAAATAAGCCCCACGTTTGTCTACTAGCCCATATTCCACTGCCAGGTCAAGCACATCCCCCGACCGAGAGATGCCCTCGTTGTACATGATGTCAAATTCACATTCCGTGAACGGCGGCGCCACCTTGTTCTTTTTCACCTTCACACGCGTCCGGTTGCCAATCACGTCGCCCCCAGCCTTCAAGGCCTGGATTCGTCGGATGTCCATGCGCACCGACGCGTAGAACTTCAATGCATTGCCCCCGCTCGTCGTCTCCGGACTTCCAAACATCACACCAATCTTGTGCCTCAATTGATTCGTAAAAATCATTACGGTGTTGGTCTGCTTGATCACCCCGGACAACTTACGCAGTGCCTGCGACATCAACCGCGCCTGTAACCCGACATGCGCGTCTCCCATTTCCCCTTCGATCTCCGCACGCGGAACCAACGCTGCCACCGAATCTACCACCACGACATCCATCGTGCCGGAACGAATCAATGCTTCAGCGATTTCCAGGGCTTGCTCCCCTGTGTCTGGCTGCGATACGTAGAGATTTTCGATATCCACGCCACATCGGGCCGCATATACCGGGTCCAGCGCATGTTCCATGTCGATAAATGCACAAAGACCGCCCAACTCCTGGGCTTCGGCGATAATATGCTGGCAGAGCGTCGTCTTTCCCGATGATTCCGGTCCATAAATCTCAATGACCCGGCCCCGGGGAACGCCGCCTACGCCCAGCGCGACATCCAAAGATAACGATCCTGTTGGAATCGCTTCCACATGCAAATGCGAAGCGTCTCCTAGACGCATAATAATGCCGTCTCCGAATCGTTTGTTCAGGTTGGCTAATGTACTTTCTAGTTGTCGCTCTCTTCCCTGACTGCTACCCATTATTATCTCTGCGACAGTGGGTTTATGTTAACCAAAAGCAACGAGCTAGTAGACTAAATGGCTGCTTTTGCCAGTCGTAGTAGTGTACAATAGCGCTATGGAAAGCGCAAACCGCTGGTCCCAAATCGCAGGGGATATGAGGGGAGAAGTCAGAACAGCACAGCAGTCTGATGCTGGGGCAATTACGAGGATTCTGCGTGATGGCCCTTATTCACACATTCATGCCGATTGGCACTACCCGGCAGAGTGGTTGGGCTCACCCTCATTCGTAGTGCTCCCCGTACAAGACGCTCTCACCAAGCGGCAGCGCATGACCTCAAAACTCTTCGGAGCGCAGCCAACACTGTCAGCCTGTCTCGCCGTTGCCGCCGATCCAAAGCCCGCGGCGTGGGTGCGCCTGGCAGCAATCGCCAATAGAGCTGAGGGGTGCCAGTTAATGGCGGCGATGTTGTCAGCGATAGTCGATCCGCTTCGCGATGAGAAGATATCTCAGATCGCCTGGCTGCTGGTCGAAGACTGGCCGGAAGTCTGGCTGCCGGATCTCGGTTTTCAGCATACAAACGAGGTTATTACGTACAGCAAGCTTGGCACCGAGATACCACGGATCGTACGGCCGTCCGGACTGCAGATTCGGGCTGCGAAACCAGCCGACCTGGCAGCGCTTGCTGAAATAGAATCACGTGCCTTCGAACCCTTATGGCGGCACAGTGAACTAAGCCTGTCGTTGGCCAAACAACAGGCGTTGAGCTTTGATGTAGCCTGGTTCGGCGAAACACCTGTGGGTTTCCAATTCAGTTCTTCAACCCGCCGCGGCGCCCATCTATCCAGAATCACGGTCGATACCAATGCGCAAAGAAACGGCGTTGGTTCCGCCCTTCTGGCACATGCTCTGGAGGGCTACGCCCGCCGGGGAATCTCCACCATTACGCTCAACACGCAGTTGGACAACGTTGCTTCACAAAAACTCTATGAAAGGTTTGGCTTTGAGCAAAGCGGCGAACGTTTTGCCGTCTGGAACATCGATCTTAGGACCTAGAGCCAAAAAAACGGCCTGCCGGAATACGACAGGCCGTTGAGAGCAAGAGTCCTGAACTGAGCCGGTGAGCGGCCGTCTACGGAGAAGGGCTGCAAACCGTCAAAGCAACGTTATCAACGTACATACCGGTAACGCCCCCTTGCCCATTGTTATTTGAGCCAAAGTATATCTTCACAGTCTGCCCTGCCAGGGCATTCAGATCCAGCGCATGGCTCTCGAACTTCCAGAATCGCTCATCCAATCTTGAGCCGACCAGGCGATCCAGTTCATCAAGATTACCATCCAGGATAAGCACGACCTGCGCGTCACCATCAATAGACGCCACCAAAGGAGAAATATCCAGGTTCTCATCAACCGACGTCAGAAAAGGCGGCTCGCTGCTCTGTGTGTAGAGCCAGAATTCAAGCGTTGCCTGCGTAGCGCCTGCCGGAATCGTAACTTCCTGCATCGCTGACGATGAACTCTCCACGTTCTGGCCGGGATCAATTATCCCGGTGCGCATCGACTGATTACCGGCATACTTTTGGAAAGTTGAATAGCTGGCTGTGTAAGCCGTGATCGGCAGGTACCAGGAACTGCTGTCCTCGAATCCGCCGTTTCCAATCAATTCACTACATGTTATCTCCGGCGTCTCGGTTGGGATAGGCGTATTCGTCGGGATAGGCGTATTCGTCGGTATAGGCGTGTTCGTTGGAATGGGCGTATTCGTCGGAATGGGCGTGTTCGTCG
The DNA here is from genome assembly GCA_963767495.1 of uncultured Chloroflexia bacterium. Taxonomy (GTDB): domain Bacteria; phylum Chloroflexota; class Anaerolineae; order Promineifilales; family Promineifilaceae; genus JAACFF01. Next base: position 1,780,289 of record CAVYDY010000001.1, on the reverse strand, counting down.
GTGTATTCGTCGGCGTCGGTGTATTCGTCGCCGTAGGCGTAGACGTCGCCGGCAGCTTGTTGCCGACAAAATTCTGCGGCACAACGGCCGGTGGAATGGTTACCGTACGTGATATCGGATCAAAGGCATAACCCTCCAAAAGAGGCATCAATACATAAGTTCCCCCCGGTAGACCCGAAAACATGTAGAAACCATTGGCATCGGTTGTCGTTGACGGTCCCACATCGGTCTGAATCAACACATTTTCCAGACCCGCGTTAAGCTGATCAACCACATGACCTGACAATACCGGATAATCCATCATAACCACAGGGAGATATGACCAGTTCGTTGGCACCAAAGGCGGCAGTTCGTACTCGACCAGCAGTCGCGGTCTGGCGGAGATCGTCGCATAATCCTTCGTTGCAAAACCACGCATAGCGCCGGTAAGCACACTCTCCGGGCCAATCAACATTAGGCCATGATTGTCATAGGTTCCATCAACCCAGTCTGCTACAAGATCCTTGACATCAAACGTGTATCGCTGCTTATCATCACGAGTAATGGATGCCGACCCATAGGGCGTTGTATTGTCATAGGCTGGATCATTATTCCAGGTAGCAGTGTTCTCATCCCAGGCATCCTCTATGCGATAGGGCGTGATCTGCCTGGCAACATCGCCCTCACTGTCATGAGCGATGCCCATATAGAGGCTGACTTCAGCACTAGTGATGATGGCATTCGTAGGAATGCCACTAATGCTGAACTTGACGAGGCTGCGCGCCGTATTAATGTCCACTTCTCCATCCCAGAAGCCGGTCCACATATCGGGCTGCGCACCAAAACTGATATCCGGTTTCCCTTCACTGATCATCGTGTCAGCGGCCGCATAGAATGTAGCGCTAATAGTGACCGCATCTGTTGAATATTCCGCTTCGTCTCCACTGTCGACATAAATGAAGTTATACTCTTCGGGAATGGGACGAGAGCCATCCGTATCAAGTTCCCACAGGCGCATGGCAACGCCGCTGGGTGCTGAGTCAGGCAGCGACTGCTGTGCCCTCATCGCTGAGCTGGCGTTCAGCAGCACTCCGAGCGCTGCCAACAACATAACGAATAACAAGAGCAGCCGAACGATCTTATTGGTCTGCAATTTTTCCATACCAAATACCTCCTGCCAGCCTTATCGGTAGCTAACACAACTATCATAGCAGTGAAGGTGGGCAATTTGCGCAAATATTGCGTAAAACTCTCCCGCGTTCATGGTTTTCCTGGGGCCATCCCTATCTCGACGTAACTGCGCGAGACGGGTAAGATTGACTCACGTTGAAACGTCACTCTCTGACAAGGGGGCCCGCAGCAAAACCCCAGCGAGAAAATCCATGACAAACTTGACTACAATCGTTATTTTTGGTGCATCGGGCGATCTGACCCGAAGAAAACTGATCCCGGCATTATTCCACCTATACCGCAAGAAGCGCTTGTGGGAACGCTGGCGTATTGTCGGTGTATCACGCAGCCCAATGTCCGATGGAGAATTCCGGCAGAAAATGGCTGAAGGCGTCAAGGAATTCGCAAGATTCGATTTTGAGGAAGATGAGTGGCTATCATTCGCCGAAGGCATCCATTATTTTCCGGGCGATCTGACCCAACTTGACGACTTGATGCGCCTGAATTCCACGCTTGAAGAGAGCGAGGGAGAAGGCGGGCTGGACCATCGTCTCTATTATCTGAGCATTGCGCCCCGTCTATATGACAGTGCCTTGTCTAATCTTGGCGCGGCCAATATGGTTTCCGAAGAAACAGGTTGGCGACGCGTGGTAATTGAAAAGCCGTTTGGGCATGACCTACCGACGGCTCGTGCACTCAATGACGCCGTACACAATGTACTGGATGAGTCACAGATTTACCGTATAGATCACTACTTGGGCAAAGAGACTGTTCAGAACATCATGGTCTTTCGCTTTGCCAATTCACTTTTTGAACCTGTATGGAATAGGAATTACATACACCACGTACAGATTACAGCGGCGGAGACCGTGGATGTCGGGCACCGTGCGGGTTATTATGACGGAGTCGGGGTCGTACGCGATATGATGCAAAATCATATGCTGCAGCTGCTGGCCCTTGTCGCGGCTGAACCCCCGGCCTCTTTCGATGCCGACGCCCTGCGCAACGAGAAAGTAAAGGTCCTTGAGGCAATCAGGCCAATTACGCAGCATGAAGTGGGCCGGCACACAGTGCGCGGGCAATATCGTACATACCGCGACGCGAAAGGGGTAGCCGAGAAGTCACAAACCGCGACATTTGCGGCGATACGTTTCTATATCGATAACTGGCGTTGGCAGGGCGTCCCCTTCTATCTGCGCTCAGGCAAGGCCTTGGCTAAAAAAACAACGGCGATAACGATTTTCTTCAGAGAACCGCCGCACGTCATGTTTCCGATGCCTCCCGACGCTCACATCACGAAGAATAGTCTCTCGATTTGTATCCAGCCGGATGAGGGCATCCACTTCTCGTTTCAGGCGAAAGTACCTGACTCAACCGCCCGCATGCGCACAGTCAACATGGAATTCCATTACGATGATGCCTTTGGCCCAACGGCCGTACCTGATGCATACGAACGCCTCCTGTTGGATGTGATCAAAGGGGATGCCTCTTTGTTTACGCGTGGAGATTCCATTGAATTGGCATGGCAGCTTATCGACCCGATTTTTCACGGCTGGGAAACAAACCAGGATCCGCCGTTGACCTTCTACGAATCGGGAAGCTGGGGACCGATCGAAGCCGAACGTTTGCTCGCCGAGGATGGTGGCACATGGTCAGTCGGCTGTCACGATCAGGCAAGCAGAAACTCCCAATGATTGTCTAGCATCGCTCAAAAGGCGGCATTACCAGGGCTGGGGAGCCCACTTTCCGCAAGTTAGCATAATAGTTAGTACGGACATGTGACAATTATCCCCTTTTATTGTGACATATTTCACTATTCAAACGCCTATGAGGTGACTACGATCTCCCCTTATACAATGAGGGAGCACGGGAGCTTCCCTGTTTCGCCATCTGGACAAACTCACTGTGGAGCAACATCCAGTGCGCGCGGAAAGGAGTATTTGCAATGGATCCATTGTTTCTGGCCAGAGCCCAATTTGCCGTCACCACCATTTATCATTTCTTCTTTGTGCCGCTGACGCTCGGTTTGAGCATCATCGTTGCCATCATGGAAACGCTCTATGTACGTACCAATAAGGACGTATATAAGCGCATGACCAAGTTTTGGGGCAAGCTCTTCCTGATCAACTTCGCCATGGGCGTGGTTACGGGTATCGTGCAGGAGTTTCAATTCGGCATGAATTGGTCAGAGTATTCGCGCTTCGTGGGCGATATCTTTGGCGCACCGCTGGCCATCGAGGCACTGCTGGCATTCTTCCTGGAATCCACATTTCTGGGCATCTGGCTTTTTGGTTGGGACAAGGTGAGCAAGCGCATGCATCTGGCAGCCATCTGGATTGTTGCCCTGGCGGCGAACATCTCGGCGCTGTGGATTCTCATTGCTAACTCGTGGATGCAGGAGCCGGTAGGATATGTAATCAACAACGGCCGTGCAGAAATGGTTGATTTCTTTGCAGTGATCTTCAATCCGAACATTTGGACGCAGTTCCCACATGTTGTCAACAGTGGGCTGACGACCGGCGCCTTCTTTGTCATGGGTATCAGCATCTATCATTTGCGCCGGCCGCATGAGAACAAAGATCTCTGGCGCCGTTCTTTCCAGATAGCAGTCATCATCGGCGTCTTGGGCAGCGTTGGCGTGGTCATGACCGGACACAGCCAGATGCAGCATGTCGTAGAGTCGCAGCCGATGAAGGTCGCCGCAGCAGAAGCGCTGTGGAACACCGAAGACCCGGCCGCGCTTTCACTCTTCACCATCGGCGATACGAAGAACCGTGAAGACGTATTTGCCATTCGCATCCCTGGCCTGCTCAGCTTGCTTGCCATGGACCAGCTGTATGGGGAAGTACAAGGCATTAACGATCTGCAAGCGGCATATGAGGAAACCTACGGTCCGGGCGATTACGTTCCACCTGTCTTCATCACTTACTGGAGCTTCCGCATCATGGTCGGGGCCGGTATCGTCATGTTAGTTGCCATCGCCTATGGATTACTGCTCTTGATGGGCGAACAGCTAGATGATCTTCCGCGATTGGCCACGGCATTCATCTGGCTTATTCCCATGCCTTACATAGCCAACACAGCAGGCTGGATCTTGACAGAATTCGGCCGTGTACCCTGGATCGTGTTCGGCTTGATGAAGATCGCCGATGGCATTTCCATCAGCGTGCCGAGTTGGTCAGTAGCATTGACGCTGGTCGGCTATACGCTGATTTATGCCTTGTTGATAGTCGCCGATGTCTACCTGCTTCTCAAATACATTCGCCTGGGTGACCCGGCTGATACCGCTGAAGAACCGGAAGGCGTTCCCGCTGTCTCCCTGGTTGGCGACTAGGCGCCGCACAGCTTCCTGACAAAGATCTACTGTATCACGAGGTGAGTTATGGATCTCAATTCCTTATGGTTTCTATTAATCGCTGTACTCTACACCGGATTCTTCCTCCTGGAGGGCTTTGATTTCGGCGTAGGCATCCTGCTTCCTTTCTTGGGCAAAGATGACAAAAAACGGCGTATGATGATCAACACCATCGGCCCACATTGGGACGGCAATGAAGTGTGGCTTCTAACCGCCGGCGGGGCGACATTCGCCGCATTTCCCAACTGGTACGCGACGATGTTCAGCGCATTCTATCTCGCCCTGTTCCTTTTGCTGCTGGCGTTAATCGTGCGCGGCGTGGCTTTCGAATTCCGCAGCAAAGATCAGAACCCGAAGTGGCGCTCTCTGTGGGATTGGTGCATCTTCATTGGCAGCCTCGTGCCGCCGCTGCTGTTGGGCGTCGCTTTTGCCAATATGCTGCGCGGCATGCCGATAGACGAAACGATGACCTATACTGGCGGATTCTTCAATCTGTTGAATCCCTATGCTCTGGTCGTTGGACTGATGGCAGTGGCTGTTTGTGTGCTGCATGGCGCCATATTCCTGGAAGGGAAGACAAGCGGTGATTTGCGCGCAGCGAGTCACAAAGCGGCCCGGCGTGCATGGCCGATTACCGTCGTCTTGGTTATCGTGAGCGTTATCGGCACTTATCTGTCCACTGATATCGTGGCGCAGCTAGGCGTCAACCCCGGTGTGGCGCCGCTGGTCGGGCTGGGCGCGCTGCTCGCCGCCGGCTATTTCGTGCGCAAGAGTAAGACCGGCTGGGCGTTTGCCATGACGAGCCTCACTATTATCTGTTCCTTGATAACTTACTACCTGATTCTCTACCCGAATGTCATGGTCTCTAGTACAGATCCGGCCTACAATCTGACCATCTATAATGCTTCTTCCAGCCCATATACTCTGAAAGTGATGACTATCGTGGCTCTCATTTTCGTGCCTATTGTCTTGATTTACCAGGGCTGGAGCTTCTGGGTATTTCGCGGGAGAATTACGGAGCAGTCGACCCTAGAGTATTGATCCGGGAGGATAGTTTGCGGATTTGGGTCAACAGCATTGAGAAACTGAAAGGCGGGGCTTCGGCCCCGCTTTGTGTTCGCTAAGAGGCATACTCTTGATTGACCGGCGGTTATGGCAGGCGGCACGGTACAACAGATGGTTGTGGTTGACAATCGCTTTCAGCGCACTGGGCGGGATCGTCATCGTCGTCCAGGCGTATCTGCTCAGCCAGAGCGTGGATCGCGTGTTCATGGGCGGGCAAACACGCGAGGAGGTGCTCACCATCCTGGCGCTGCTGCTGGGTGTGATCTTTCTGCGGGCGGGGTTAACCTGGGGGCGTGAAGCGGCGGCGCAGCGCGTAGCCATCGATATTAAGCTCGGCCTACGCGATCAGCTTGCAGGTCAACTACTGGCGCTGGGCCCGCTGCAAGCGGCGCGCGAGCAAACAGGCGAACAAACGGCGGTGCTCACCCATGGCATAGACACCCTGGAATCCTATTTCGCCGAGTACCTACCGCAAGTTTTCGTCGCCGCCTTGATCCCGCTGACCATTCTTTTCTTCATCCTACCTGCTGATCCACTTTCCGGCCTGGTACTGCTACTGACCGCGCCGCTGCTGCCTTTATTCATGGTCCTGATCGGCCGTTCGGCCGAACGGCTGACAAAGCGCCAGTTTGGTCAGCTTCGCCTGATGAGCGGCCACTTCCTCGATGTCTTACAGGGACTCACTACACTCAAACAATTGGGACAGAGCAAGCGCCAGGCGCGCAATATCGCCGCGATCAGCGATCAATTCCGCCAGACAACGATGGGAGTTCTGCGTGTGGCCTTCCTCTCAGCGTTGGTGCTGGAACTGTTGGCTACACTCAGTATCGCCATAATCGCCGTATCCATTGGCCTGCGGCTGCTAAATGGCAGCCTAACCTTTGGGCTCGGTTTTTTTGTACTGATCCTGGCCCCGGAATTCTATTTGCCACTGCGCCAATTGGGCCAACGCTTTCACGCAGGCATGGAGGGCACGGCCGCCGCAGCCAGCATATTTGCCATGCTCGACACGGCCGTGCTTCCAGAAACCCAGAGTGGGGCACAACCCGCCACACAGCTGCCGGCTCCTTTGCACCTGGACCATATCTCCGTCACCTACGAAGGACGGGAACGCCCCGCTCTGCGCGACATCTCGCTGACCATTGAACCGGGACAGACGGTTGCCCTGGTCGGTCCGAGCGGTGCGGGTAAGAGCACGCTGGCTGCTCTCCTAATGAGATTCGTCAGCCCGGACAACGGCCGTCTGTTGGCGGGCGGAAGCGATGTGGCGACGTTTGACGCCGGCCAGTGGCGAGCACAGATCGCGTGGGTAGCTCAGTCACCGGCGCTCTTTCAAGGCAGCATCGCCGACAACATTCGCCTGGCGCGCCCCCAGGCGGGCATGCGTGCGGTGATCGCCGCCGCAGAACAGGCACAGCTGCATGAGTTCATACGAAGCTTGCCGGATGGTTATGACACAGAGATTATTGATCGCGGCCTGCGTTTGAGCGGCGGCCAGGGGCAGCGGCTGGCCCTGGCGCGCGCTTTCCTGAAAGACGCGCCGCTGCTAATCCTTGATGAACCGGCCGCACATCTCGATCGAGAGACAGAAGCAGAACTGCGAGAAACGATGTGCGCACTGTTTGCCGGCCGCACCGTATTGTTCATCGCTCATCACTCAGGAGTACAGAACAGTCAGGAATATGATCAGACGAGCGGCCGGCGCACACCGCCGGATTCGATCTTGCATTTAGCTGACAAGATTGTCGTGCTGCAAGACGGCCGTATCGCCGCTACGGGTACGCATGAAGAACTGGCCGCCCAGGCTGGCCTGTACGCGGAATGGCAGACGGGCGCCGCCGCAGGCAAAGAAGTCCAAGCAGCGGAGGAGCTGCCCCCGGTGATGCCGCCAGCGACCATATTACCCAGCGCACCTCAAGTAACGACGGGCAGCGTGAGCGACCTGCGACGCCTGCTTCATTTCGTGACCCCTTACAGTAAACGGGTGGCTCTTGCCGTGCTGCTGGGCACGTTGACTATTGGCAGCAGCGTGGCGCTGCTGGCTACCTCAGCCTATCTGATCGCGGCCGCCGCGCTGCAGCCTTCCATCGCGACACTGCAGGTCGCCATTGTGGGCGTGCGCTTTTTCGGCATCGCGCGCGGCCTACTGCGCTACCTGGAACGGCTGGTGACGCACGATGTCACATTCCGTGTGCTGGCCAACATACGCGTCTGGTTCTATGAAGCGCTGGAACCGTTGGCTCCGGCAGCGCTGGGAAATGATCGGGAAACAAGCAGCGGTGAACTATTGGCGCGTATCGTCGAAGATGTGGAAACGCTGCAGGAATTCTATGTGCGCGTGGTTGGGCCGGCATTGGTAGCTCTGGCAGCAGGCGCCGGCACGCTGATCTTCTTCGCCGTTTTTGACTGGCGGCTGGCAGCGGCCATGCTGATCTTCTTGCTGCTCGGCGGGGCCGCCCTGCCCTGGCTGGTGCACCGGCGTTCTCGGCCATTTGCTCCAGCGATGCTGGCCACCCGTGCCGCGCTGCACACGCGCCTGGTGGAAGGGGTGCAGGGCATGGGCGACCTGGTCGCTTATGGCCAGGCGAAACAATGGCAGACAGATGTTCACCAACAAGGTGTTGCTCTGGCCGTAGAACAGCGGCGCTTCGCGCGCATCGCCGGCTGGCGCGCCGGACTAGGCGACCTTTTCACTTTTGCGGCCATGTGGTCAGTCCTCTGGCTGGCCATCCCCATGGCGACAACCGGGGCGCTCGATCCCGTTTACCTGGCAGCGCTTGCGCTTGCTGCTGTGGCCAGCTTCGAGCTGGTGCAGCCGCTTCCCCAGGCGGCGCAGCTCCTTTCGGCGAGCCTGGCTGCCGCGCACCGCTTGTTTGCTGTCGTGGACCGTGAACCGTCAGTGGCGGTCAAGGGCACGGCACACGTTGCGGCAGACAACTTTCAAGCTAGAGACCAAGCCCCCCCAGTTGTCGTGAACGAATTACGCTTCCGCTATTCGACTGAGACACCCTGGGTGCTCGATGGACTTTCCTTTGAGCTGCCACCGGGCAAGAAGCTGGCTCTTATTGGCCGCAGCGGAGCAGGAAAATCTACGCTGGCCAATCTGCTCTGCCGTTTCTGGGAGTATGACGGCGGGGAAATCTTGCTGAACGGCCGTTCGCTGCGCACCTATGACGAGGACGAAGTTCGCGCCTACTGGGGCATCGTTGAACAACGACCCTATCTCTTCAACGCGTCTATCTATGATAATGTACGCATCGCCCGGCCGGAAGCGACGCGAGCAGAAGTTGAAACGGCTGTGGCCGAAGCGCAGCTGCAATCTTTCATCGCCTCGCTGCCGGAAGGCATCGACACGCCGGTGGGCAGCCTGGGCATGGCGATCAGCGGCGGAGAAAGGCAGCGCGTGGCTATCGCACGGGCCCTCCTGCGCCATGCGCCGGTGCTGATCCTGGATGAACCGACCACCCATCTCGACCCAACCACAGCGCGGGCAATCATGGATACCGTGCTGGATCTGGTGAATGGCGGGCGCAGTTTGCTGTTGATCACGCATGACCTGTCGGCATTGGCAGCAATGGATGAGGTGCTGTTGCTTGAAGAAAACCGGCGGCGGTAAAGCCCCACAGAACAACATAACGGGTGTTACCAATGGCCCAATTAGATCGGACCGTTGGCAACACCCGCTAGTGACTCCGGAAGGACTCGAACCTTCAACCAATTGATTAAGAGTCAACTGCTCTGCCAGTTGAGCTACGGAGCCTAAAATCAGACCGAATTATAACATTCTTGCCCTGATCACCAAACGATTTCTAACGTCGATTTCAATCTACATGGAAAAGCTAATGATTACCAACCGCTGGCTTGAAATACAGCCTGCAGCGCCTGTTCTCGCTCGGGTTGGGTCATCTCGCGCGGCATCGAGTAGTTTTCGATCAGACCAGTCCATAGATCGACATTGATTAAACGGCCGTCGTAGACGCTGTAGATATCGACAAAGGCTTGACGCGTGCCCATCATATCCATCTGATCAAAGAAGAGGTTGCCCAGACCGTAATGGATGAAAGCGCCATTGTGAAAGTCAAACCCCTGTGCATGATGGCCCTGGCTGCCGGAAACGGCCGAAGCGCCGGCATCGGCGATGGCGCGGAAATCAACTTGCTGGTCGGGGGTCGGCGGGTATTGGTAGTATTCCGTATACTGCTGCGTGGCCAATACCACATGGCCATCGTCTCGCAGCTGCTGAATCTGCTCAAAGAAGTCGGGGCCGCAGTCACGCGATCCGGCCGTTGTGTCCGTGGCCCAGGCATACGTAGGGCCGAAGTAGTTGCAGCCAACCATAGCGATGCGATTGCCATTGTGCTCGATGATTGCCGCTCTAGCGGCATCTGCAGCGTCGCGCCCGCCGCCAAAATAATCCATGCCCGCCGCTTCATACATGTCGATAGTACGCAGGACGTTGTCAGCGCCCCAATCATTAAGGTGATTCCCTGTCAATTCAACAACATCTGTGCCGATCTCTTCCAGAAGCGCGAAATACTCATCCTGTGAACAGAATGACGTCCCGCCGACAGGGCTGGGTTCTGGACAATTCGCATCGAAGGATACTTCGTTGCTTATGTGAGCGACATCGGCAGCGCGCAGCACCGGGCCTACATCCCGTGCCGGTGTCAGAATACCGTCTATCTCCATCTGTGTGGCAGTGGCGCGTACAAGCGCGGTTACACCGGTCATGGCCACACTGGTCAATTTGTCAGGATCGTAATTGCTGTCCTCCTCATCCCAGGCGCCAATGAAGGCAGCAAGAGCCTCACGCTCCCCTTCAAGGCCAACGGTCATCTGCAGGGCGTATTCTTCCAACGGGAAATCGGGAGCAAACGGGGAACTACCATCCAGGCGAAGCACCTTCAAATCAGGCGTCAATTGGTGGAAAGGCAGGATAGTCAAGGACGGCCGCTGCGCCCACAGCGTATCGGAAAGTACGGCGCCATCCTCAACAGTAGTGACGTTTACCCCGGGTTCTCCCCAGCGTTCTTTGAGGAAACCAGCCACATCATTATTGAGCAACAAACCGCGGCCGGCAGGTTCAGCGGCAGACCAAAGATCCTGCACCTCAGCTTCACTAATGTCGTCTTCAAGGGTGGCAAATGGCGCAGCGACGACGTACAGCCAGTCGGCCAATGGTTCTTGACCGTTGACCTTCAGAGTAATGTCGGTGGGCAGGCTGCCCGGTTCAACCCATAGAAAATCATCCGGTCTTTCCCCGGCCATAGCGCGCCCCGCCATAACCAGTTCCCCAGGCACGCCAGGAGCAGCTGAGACAGTCCACTGACGGCCGAACAACCTGGGCAGATGGAAAATAGGGGTGCTGGTGGGACTTTCCGTCGGTTCCGCAGTGGGCACAACGGCAGCTTTGGCCCGTGGTGAAGCGGTCGCCGCAGTGACATCAGCATCCACGCTTGGCTGACTCACCGCTTCACTCGTCACAGCCGGTGTGGGAGGGTTGGTAAGCCATTCCGGCGGAAATGTAGGCACGGGGCCCGATTCCGGAATTCGCTCACCGCCGCACGCGGTGAGAAGCATAATGAATAGAATTGGGTATAATCTTTTCAGGTAAAGTGTTTTCATAAGATACTAACAGGGCAATAATCTACCGGTCTTCAAAATCAACCTAGCGGCTTCATACAAAGGGGCATCGTCATGATCAAGTCTACTGCTACCGTCAAGCCCTCTGGCTCCAAGAACGGGAAAGCCACGGAGGACGAACAAACACAGCATATCGATCTTAGCAGTTCCAGCCTATACATAAACCGTGAATTAAGTCACATTGAGTTTAACCGCCGCGTCTTGCAGGAATGCTATGCTGACCATCCACTGCTCGAACGGGTTAAATTTCTGGCCATTTTTACGACCAATATGGATGAGTTCTTCATGGTACGCGTTTCCGGGCTCAAGCAGCAGGTTCTCCTGGGCATCACCGACACGAAAGCGGACGGCCTGACGCCTCGAGAGCAGTTGGTCGCTATCCACCGGGTCGTCACCCAGCTATACGCGGAAGCGGCGTCCATATGGCAGGAAGAATTATATCCACAGCTAGAGGACGAGGGTATCAAGGTATTAAGATACGCCAATCTGCCTGCCCGATCAAAAAAGAAACTGCGCACTTACTTCGACCGCGAAATCTTCCCGGTGCTCACGCCCCTAGCTTTTGATCCCAGCCGCCCCTTCCCACATATCTCGAACCTCAGCCTGAACCTTGCTGTAGTCGTTTGTGATCCAAAGAGCAACAAGACCAGCTTTGCCCGAGTAAAGGTCCCGGCAATCTTGCCGCGCCTGGTCCCGCTGAAGCCGATCGATCCTGACGAACTGCTGGCTCCAGCAGAGCAGAAGTTTGTCTGGTTGGAAGAGGTTATTGCCGCCAACTTGGACCGGCTGTTTCCAGGCATGGAAATCGTCGCCTCCTACCCTTTCCGTATCACCCGCAATACAGATATGGAAATTCAGGAGGAAGAAGCTGATGATTTACTCCTTACGCTGGAAGAGAATTTACGGCAGCGCCATTTTGGCTCCGTCGTGCGCCTGGAGATCGCAGAAGATACGCCCGAAGAGATCCGTAAGACCCTGATCACGAATCTACAGCTGACAAACTACGATATCTACACAACGAACGGCCCGCTGGGCTTAAGCAGTTTGTGGCAGCTGCACAAATTGGAACGACCGGATCTAAAAGACAGAGCATTCCAACCATCCATTCCCGAAGGTCTCCATCTCGATGAACCCATACTTGAAACATTGGGGCGTCGGGAGATCACGCTGCATCATCCATATGAGAGCTTCGCCCCTGTAGCAGAACTATTAGAATCTGCGGCGGAGGATCCCAATGTCCTGGCAATCAAACAGACGCTGTACCGTGTCGGCCCTAACCCGCCAATTGTGCGCGCGCTCATGCGCGCACGCGAGAACGGCAAACAGGTGACGGCACTGGTGGAATTGAAGGCGCGTTTTGATGAAGAAAGCAATATCGAATGGGCGCGCGCCTTGGAAAAGGCAGGCGTACACGTAGTCTATGGCTTGATCGGACTAAAAACTCACTGCAAAATGTGCTTAATCGTGCGGCGCGAAGGTGACGGTATCAATCGCTATCTCCACCTCGCAACAGGAAACTACAATGCGATTACGGCGCGCATCTACACGGACCTGGGACTGATGACGTCCAACGAAGATTTTGGAGCAGATGCCTCAGAACTGTTCAATTATTTGACGGGTTATTCGAACCAGCGTGAATATCGCAAATTCCTGGTCGCGCCAGTCAACCTGCGCGAGGGACTTTTGCAGCGCATCGAACGGGAGATCGCGCTCGGGGAGAAAGGACACATCATAGCCAAAGCGAACTCGCTGGTTGACCCGCAGCTCATTAGGGCATTCTATCGCGCATCACAAGCCGGGGTCAAGGTGCAGCTGATTGTGCGCGGCATCTGCTGTTTACGCCCCGGCCTGAAAGGCATAAGCGAGAACATTCAGGTGATAAGCATTGTCGGCCGTTTTCTGGAACACTCGCGAATCTACTATTTTCACAACGACGGCGATCCGGAAATGTATGTGGGAAGCGCGGATCTGATGCCGCGCAATATCGACCGCCGGGTGGAAGTATTGTTTCCAGTAGAGAACAAAGAAATGTGCCAGGATATCGTCAAAAATGTCCTGGAGATATACCTGCAAGACACAGAGAAAGCGTATGATCTGATGAGCGACGGCACTTATGCCCATCGCAGCGAATTCGTTGAAGATGGTGAAACGCTCTTCAACAGCCAGCTGCACTTTTTGCAGGAGCATTCAGGGCAAACAGCCGACTGAGGTCAGGGTGCGGGAAGTGGACTATACGTAAGCGCCAACGATAACCGCGATAAACCAGACCAGAAAATCATATTTCATTAGCTGGCTCAGTTTTTCCAGCTGGGGTCCTGTCCATTTTTGAGCCACACGCAGGACAATGTAGATGAACACGGGAAACACTCCCAGCAGGACCAGAATGGCGTATACCGGCTTGTAGACTTCCAGGATATAGGGCAGCAGCATCATACTCAGCGTAGCAATCACTAGCAAGTAGAAAACAATGCGCGCCGCGCGTTTGCCCCACGCCGTTGAAATCGTGCGTACGCTCTCGCTTAAGTCGCCATCATAATCGGCGAGCGTTTTGAGCACTTCGCGACCCAGTATTGCCACAAAGATGATCAGGAATAGCCAGATAGTCGGCTGCGGGTTGCCAGCGGCGATGCCTCCAAAAACGGCGCTGGACGCTGAGACCAACGCCACTATCAAATTACCGATCAGCACAGTGCTCTTCAGCTTCCAAGAATAGATGAACAACAAGATATTGGCGGTCAACGCGATAATCAGCGCCGGGGGACTGATAAAGGCGGCGACAACCACCGAGAGGGCGGCCAATACAAATGAAAACCGCGTTACCAGCAGCGGGCTAACCTGTCCAGAAGGCAGCGGACGGTTCGGCTGGTTCACCCGGTCGATTTCAATGTCCAGGTAGTCGTTCCAGGCGTTAGCCGATGCCGAGGACATAATAGTGACCAATACGGCCAGGCCAACATAGAACCATTCCCCGGTACCGGCGACGTAACCGCCAAGCACGACGGCCAGCGCGCCAGTAAGCGTTGTCAGGGGCCGGCTCACCTGGTATAGGCCTTTAATTTGCTGCATCCACTTTCCTCCACACGCAAAGAAGCGTGGGCGTATTCGTAAAGTATTAACCCATTAACTTTGAAATGGTTACAATATGCCAATGATTTCTAGCCTTGCTAATGCGCAAGTAAAGCATATTCGCCGTCTGCAAAACGACAAACGCTTCCGTTACCGCGAAAAGACCTTCGTCATTGAGGGCACACGTTTGCTGCTCGAACTTATCGCCAATCCCAGTCAGGCGAAAAAGATTTATTATACCCAGGATTGGCTCGCAGACCCTAACCAGCAGGCGATTCTAGAAGAAGCCGAACTAGGCGGCGAACTGGTTACGAATGAGGTCATGGCAGAGATGAGTACAACGGAGACCGCTTCAGGCGTTCTGGCCTCTGCTGCTATGAACCAGCTTCCTGTTCCTGCGCAGCCGACAATGTTGTTGATATTGGATGCGGTGACAACGCCTGGGAATATGGGAACCATGCTGCGAACGGCAGGCGCTTCAGCAGTCGATGCCGTCTTGCTGGCACCGGGCTGTGTCGATATCTATAATCCCAAAGTCATTCGCGGGGCGATGGGAGCCCATTTTCGGCTGCCATTGCGCCATTGTAATTGGCAGGAGATCAGTGAGTATTGTGATACAGTGGCGGTCTGGCTTTCGGATACGAATGGAACGGTACGCTATACAGACATAGACTGGCAGCAACCATCTGCGCTGATCGTGGGCAATGAGGCACGCGGCGCCGGGAAAGAAGCGCAGCTGGCAGCGCAGGGAACAGCGATAATCCCAATGGCGGACGCCACGGAATCATTGAACGCGGCTACGGCCGCGGCTGTTATCCTGTTCGAAGCATTCCGGCAAAGAGGGTTTACCGCTAGCGCAGATGATGGCATCAGCCTCTAAAGCGTGATTAGAAACCAGGCGGTCTGCTCAGGGTCAGGTTCGGCATAGCAGAAGGCGCGGTGACACTCGGGGCAGGATCCTTCAAGGTAATAGGACTTGATATCGATAGGAGACCCAAAACTTTTATTGACTAGTTCTCGCATATCATGGTGCCACGGCAGGGCAAGCCAATCAGCATCGATGTCTTTGATCGCCTCGGCCAACTCTTGCTCATGACTTAAGCGATAGGATATGAGGAACAGCCCGCAGCGTCCGCAGCTGGTAAAACGGAGGTTTATATCTTCATTAGAATAATGATGGCGCTTCCGCCGTCCGCTGGGGCGAGCAATAGTTGCCAAAGCCGCTTTGGCGTTTTCGCGGTCAATTCTGCTGCTGGTTTGCGCAGCTGGGGTTTCATTAGTTTCTGACATGGATTCGATTCTAACCTCCGGCAGACTTCTGTCAAATCAGACCAGCGAAGAATGGGGAATATGCAGTGAATAATGGAGAAACAGAAACCGGCAGAAGTCTTAAAGGACTGTTGGCTGACTGGGCCGGTGCGGTGTCGGGCACAAGTCTGCCACAAGCTCCCGATTACGATGGGCCGGATCGTTGGTTAACTCACCTCACCGAGAAGACGAGCGAGGTGACACCAGGCGCCTGTTTCGTCGCACGCGTTCGCGAAACTAGTGATGGACATCCCTATATCGGTGCGGCTGTCGAAGAGGGCGCATCCGTTATTCTGGCGCAGCGACCGGCTGATGAACTTGAGATGACTATCCCTGATGATATCGTCTATTTACAGGTGCCAGACACGGCCGTGGCCAGCGCCTGGCTTGCCGCTGCCTGGGAAGGCTTTCCCAGCCAACAGCTAGTCGTCATAGGAATCACTGGAACCGATGGCAAAACCAGTACGGCGAATATCTTGCTCGCTTTGCTGCGCGCCGCTGGCATGCGATGCGGGCTTTTGAGCACAACGCGCGCAGTAATCGGTGATGAAGAAGAGCCCCTTGCTCTGCACGTTACAACGCCGGAGGCTCCGGTGGTGCAGCGTCACTTACGGCGCATGGTCGATGCCGGGCTGACGCATTGCATTCTCGAAGCGACCTCCCACGGTTTAGCACAACATCGTGTCAGTGCAATAGATTTTGACCTGGCCGTTGTAACCAATGTCACCCACGAACACCTCGATTACCACGGCGATTTCAACCAATACCTGGCTGCCAAATCGCGGCTGTTTCAATTTCTGACTGAGGATCCGTGGCAGGTGGTGGCGATAAGCCCGGAAAAGCGAGCACAGGTAAAGACGGCCGTTCTCAATCGTGATGATGATTCCTTCGAGATGCTGTCCGCCACCGCCCCACCCCGGCAGGTGTCTTATGCCATTCATGCCTTCGCAGATGCAGTAGCGGCGGACATTCAGTACGAGCGTGAGCAAACCCGATTCACGCTGCGTCTAGACGAACGACTGTCACCCGCATCGCCGGTAGAACTAGCGATTTCATCTCCGCTGAGCGGCAAATTTAACGTCTACAATGCGCTGGCGGCAGCAGCCGCGGCACTTGCCGCCGGCGCCGCAGCTGAGGCCGTAGTCAGAGGATTGGCCGCTCTAGAACCGATAGACGGCCGCATGGAAGCAATCGCCGGCACTCACCCATTTTCTGTCATCGTTGATTTCGCGCATACGCCTAATGCCTTGAGCCAGGCGATCGAGGCTGCACGAAGCATGACAACAGGGCGCGTCATTGCCGTATTTGGCAGCGCCGGAAAACGGGATGTTGACAAGAGGAGCCAGATGGCGCGGATCGCCGCGCAAAATGCAGATCTCGCTGTACTGACAGCCGAGGACCCGCGAACTGACTCCCTGGAAGAAATATTGCAGACCATGGCCGCTGCCAGCCAACAGGCCGGAGGCGTCGAAGGAGCAACTTTCTGGCGAGTTCCAGACAGGGGCCAGGCGATTTACTTTGCGCTCTCGCTGGCGGAACCCGGCGATCTGGTGCTCATTTGCGGAAAGGGGCACGAACAGTCGATGTGCTTCGGCACAATTGAGTATCGGTGGGACGATCGGGCGGCCACCAGGAAAGCGCTGGAAGCATTAACTGAGGAAAAACCGATGCCCAATTTGGGCTTGCCAACCTTCAGCGGTTCATGACACAGCTCACGCATAATCTCGAAGATATTCCGCCAATGCCTCCTGCCACGGCCGGAAACGGATGCCAATGGCCGCACCAGTAATATTCTTGAGGGCGCCGAACTGGGGTGGCGAAGAAGCTCGTGTGTACTCGCTGCTTAAGATGGGCGTGATGGGTACATGAACCAAGCCGCACATGCTTAACGCCTCACGGGCGAAGGTCAGCCGTGAACAGTGCCCCTCGTTTACGAAGTGGTACGTGCCATACTGTCCGGTCGTAATCAGCTTGCAAAGCCCCCCGGCGAGATCTTCAGCGTAGGTCGGATTGCCGATCTCATCAGCAACTACGCGCAGCTGCCTGCCTTCTTTTGCGGCCCTCAGCACAGCATGGATGAAATTCTGCCCACCCGCTGCATAAAGCCAGGCTGTACGCACGATGTAGTGACGTGACAGAATACTGCGCACGTGGAATTCGGAAGCCGCTTTTGAGCGTGCATAGGGATTTCCTGGACTGACCGGCATCCACTCCTCATACCCTTCGGGACGATCTCCGGCAAAGACTTCATTGGTGCTCAAATTGACCATGTCCGACCCGGCGCGCAGGCAGGCCAGGGCGACATTCTGTGTGCCCAGGCCGTTGACGCGGTAAGCCAGCTCCGGATCTAGAACACACCCTTCGACGTCGGTATAGGCAGCGCAGTGAATCACCACATCAGGCTGGAAACTCAGGACAGCGTCAACTATCATTGCGTTGTCAGTAATATCTATTTCTGGCAAATCGGCGGCAAGCAACTGATGGTCGGACAATTGAGTCTGGAGGGCACGACCGAGTTGCCCATCTGCGCCGGTAATAAAAATTCGCATTGACATTCCTTTTCATGAATGGCTGTGGCTGGGCGTGCCTGCGAATTATAGCTTACCATCAAGAATTTGATAACCGCTATCCCCAATATTCACCTTGACAGCGAGTGATCCTCTGTCGATACTTCTAGGTATGCGATTCGATATTCTAACGCTTTTCCCTGAGATGTTTGCCGGCTATTTCGACCAGAGTATCTTGCAGCGCGCACAAGAAGCGGGCAAGATAGCGATTGGCCTACACAATATCAGAGATCATGCGCCCGGAAAGCATCGCGTAACGGACGAACCTCCTTATGGCGGCGGCGGCGGTATGGTCCTGAAAGCTCAGCCGGTTTTTTCGGCAGCAGAAGCTGTGCGGGAGCAGTTCGGATCAGATGATTCTCCGGTTGTTCTGCTTACGCCGCAGGGACGGCCGTTCACCCAGCAGGTCGCATCCGAACTGGCAGGCGAGCCCCATCTGATCCTCTTATGCGGCCGTTACGAAGGCGTTGACGAACGCGTACGCCAGCACCTTGTAACAGACGAGATATCCATCGGCGATTACGTGCTGACCGGGGGAGAACTGGCGGCTATGGTCATCGTAGATGCTGTCACACGCTTGCTGCCGGGTGTCCTCGGCGCAAGCGGCGCAGCCGATTGTGATAGTTATTCCACGGGGCTGCTTGAAGGACCCCACTATACGCGACCAGAGATCTTTCGTTCCTGGCCAGTTCCAGACGTATTGCGATCCGGTCATGCTGCGAATATCCAGCGGTGGCGCCGCGAAGAGGCGCTGCGGCGCACCTGGGATCGACGGCCGGATCTGCTGCTCACGGCAGCGCTGAGCGAAGCAGATAAGTTGTTCCTGGCGACGCTGGCCGGCGAACAAGCGAGCAAGAATCTACGCGAACAGGGTCCCGAGATGTAGCTGCCTTTGATTTGGACGACGGTGGGAGTATGAAGCAGCGGTATTTCCTAATCGCCACTATCACGCTATGCTGCCTGGCCCTTCTTCTAAGCGGCCGGCAACTCTTCAATAGTGCCAGAGTTCACGCGGAAGCAGACGCGCCAGTTCTGATTGAAGCCGTACACTATATCGGCTACAGCTATCAGCAGCCGGATGAGGCAGTTGCCCTGAGAAACCCAAGCGCTGAACGTATTGACGTCGGATCCTGGGGCCTTTCAGACAACTACAGTCCAATTTCAAAAATCCCCGTTGGAACAATGCTGGAGCCCTACAGCCTTACCTGGGTAGCTGCTGACGCGGCTGCATTTCAAAAACAGTTTGGTTTTGCGCCGGATGTTACCCTTGCTCGCTGGCCCGGATTTGCTGACGCCGGCGACGAGGTCCTCTTGTTGAATCAGTATGGAGAAGCGATTGACACAGTTGTCTACGGTGGCGGCGACGCATCAACCGTGGGCTGGACTGGGGCGGCCGTGCAGCCATATACCGTTCGCGGCGTCTTTGGCAAGGACGGGCAAATTCTCTTCCGCAAATTGAATCAGGCTACCGGTTTGCCGATCCCTGACAGCGATCGGGCTGCGGATTGGGCCCAAGAACGGAGCGATGCAGTGAACGGCCGTCGCGTAAGTTACCCGGGCTGGGATCGCCAGCAGTTCTTCTTTCCCGTACGCGAAGAACGGCCGGCTTCTCTGACCGTGGCCATCGCGCCGGACAACGCATTGCATACCGTGGTTGATACGATAGACAGCGCGCAAACCTCGTTGAAAATCGTAACCCTGACCTTTGAGAATCTCACGATTGCGAACGCATTGGTCGCTGCCGCGGAACGCGGCGTAGCGGTAACAGTGTTGCTGGAGGGCAGCCCGGTCGGTGGCGTAACTGATCAGGAAAAGGCGATATGCCAACGGATAGAACTCGCAGGCGGACAATGCTGGTTCATGATCAGCGATCCGGGAGCGCATATTTATGACCGGTATCGATACCTGCATGCGAAATATGCGATCATTGATGGCCAACGCGCGCTAGTCAGCAGTGAAAACATGAGTCCCAACAGCATGCCCGCAGATGACAAGCGTGACGGGACATGGGGCAGGCGGGGCGTGATTTTCATAACGGATGCGATCAAAATAGTAGATGCTCTCGAAGATATTTTCGCAAGGGACCTGGACCCGGCAAGCCACAGCGACCTGTTTCGCTGGCGATCTGATCATCCAGATTATGGCGCTCCCCCGGCAGGTTTCTCGCCAATTCAGAGCAGCGGCGGGATCACCTATACGGTACGCTACCCAAGTCCCAGAGTATTTCAGGATGCCCTGTCGTTCGAACTTCAGCAGGCGCCGGAGAACTTACTGCGTGATGAGGATGGGATACTGGGTCTTGTGGGCCGCGCCGGGTTGGGCGACACCCTACTGATTCAACAGCTGCAAGAACGGCCGCATTGGGGAGCCTCTACAAGCAGCAGGGAAGAGGATCCCAACTTACGTCTGGAATCATTCATTGGCGCAGCTAGGCGCGGCGCGACAGTTCGATTCCTGCTTGACAGCTATTTTGATGATCCGCGCAGCCCAGTGAGCAACACGGCCACATGCAAACTTCTGAACGAGTTAGCCCGCGACGAGCAGATTCACGTCGAATGCGCACTGGCAAATCCAGCCGGCCTTGGTATTCACAACAAGATGATTCTGGCGCACATAGATGGCGCGGGTTACGTCCAGGTGGGGAGCTGGAACGGCAGCGAATTGGCGAGCAAGGGTAACCGTGAGGTTACGCTTCTGGCTCGCTCAGATGCGGCCTATGCTTATCTGGCGCAAATGTTTGAAGGGGACTGGCCTCATCAGACATTTCTTCCAGCGGTTCTAGCAAAGTTCAGGGGCCCGGCCGCGCACGTGCTGATCAGCGAAGTACTCTATGATCCCTACGGGCCTGACGCGTCAGAATTCATTGAAATCGTGAACCCGACCTATGCGGCGGTTGATCTCAGCGGGTATAGCTTAGGAGACGCTGTTTCGCGAGATGATTTTGAGGATGTTCGGCGGTTTCCGGAAGGCACGATTTTGAGTGGCGGCACGGTCATCGTAGTAGCGACGAGTGCCATCGATTTCTTCGAACAGTTCCACAAGTGGCCCGACTTCGAGATTCTAGAAACAACCACCGTTGTCAGTAATCTGATCGACGATCCTACGTGGGGAGACACAGCCGCTTTATTGAGGCTGGGCAATCAGGGAGATGAGGTCATCTTACGTGACAATGTAGATGGCGTCATTGATGTCGTAACATACGGTTCGGGCAGCTTTCCAGGCCAGGCCGCATGCCCTTTATTGCTTAGCGCCAATCACAGCCTGGAACGCTTTCCCTTTTGGCATGACTCCGACAATTGTGCAGCCGACTTTCGCGATTGGCCGTTTCCCAGTCCCGGCGTTACCCCGTGACTCATACAAGAGGGACATGGCCGTCAAACGCAAACATGCTCGTCTCCCTCTGGTCGAGGGGAGACGAGCATGTCGAAATTCTATTGTATGCAGTTAGTCTCTGCCAGGTAACTACTTAAAAATATCCGCCGCGTCTGAGCCGGTATCCGCAGCAGCATCTTTAGCCGGAGCTGACTCTGGCGTACCCGCCCGTGTCGTGATCAAACCCTCATAAATAATAGCCGGGGACTCATACGGAGCACGATCCGCGCTTTTGTTCTCTGCAGCAGAATGACTCGATTTCTCTTTTCCCATGTTACTTCTCCGTTATTGCTGAATCCTCAGCGATTGACCAATGATCGCCACTTTACAAAACATTATGGTAAGATCAGCCTTTATTATGTACGATGTTGCGGGTTAGGTCAAGGGAACAACGACGTTTTTACGCCATTTTAACTCACAATGCACGCTATTATACATCACATCCACCCGCCAGGCAGGCGAATTCCTGAGCAGCTGAGGTCAAATCCTCTTCTTCATAGCGATAAACCTTTGAGAAATCTATCGCAGGAAACTCGCTGTCCAACCGTTCGAATTCTTCTTCTGAAATCTCCATGTAGGGCATTTGATCATACTGCGCGTCAAAAGCAGGCAGGAATGCCATACCGCCAATTTTGTCTTGATGTTCCCATATCCACTTGACGATGTCCAATACCTCATCTTCACGATAAGTGATCGTCACACTGGGATTATGCTCCGTATAATGGATCTTATTCTGCAGCCAGAAGTCACACTGCTGCAGCGCGCTGCGCTCATTGCGCGTAACAGCCCCGTCGGGGGACTTCACAGGGAAGTGAACCACCCAGGTTGTCGCATTTTCCGGGTTCTGGCCATTTTCGGGATCCACAGGTGCTCCTGCATCACTCAAGACCTTCAGTATCGGTGAATGTGAGCCCACACGGACGTTGCGAACGTAATAGGGAGCCCATCGCGCATGCAGACCGGATGAGGAGTTCAAGAGCTGGGATGAGTTGCCGGATGGTTTAACGGCCGAACAGGCAGCCGACTGATTAATGCCCAGCAAGCTCGCATATTGGGCATTTGTCTCAACAACCACGGCGCGCAGCTGCTCCTGAATATAGGGGTCCTGCGCAGCCGGGCTGTCCATCTGCCCGTTCAGGTCAACGCCTAACAAGCGTTCCTCTTCACAGTTCTTTCGCCATTCGTCGCGCAAACCGGGGAAGTAGGTAGCCATGCTCTGAATGGTTCCGATAATCGTTGCCAGCTCAACCTTTTCTTTTAGCGACTCAAGATCGTCATTTGTTCGCGCAACCGCGCTTGTCAGATTACAGAATTGGAATGGTCTGAGAATAATCTCCCCACATGGATTGGTTCCGAAGACTGCCGCAGAACGTCTGGCAGGTCGGCTTTCCACGGCCGCCTTGCGATTAAATATGCCTGGCTCACCACGACCTGATTCAACGATATCAAGCACGAAGCGCGTGATCTCCGTCTGCGAAAGGTCGCGTTCCGGCCAGACTGCCGAATTGTTGGCATTCCAACGCTGGCTGTTGTTGCGCCAGAAATCACCATCTTTGCAATGACGCATTTCTTTGTCATCATAATCAAAGAGCGAGATCATTGCCGTGCGGCGCACACCGCCGGAAACGGCCGCATCACCGACGGCGCACATAATGTCGTGGGCATCAATCGGCCGCAAGAACCCGCCCTGACGGCTTAGAATTCTTGTGCGGGCGAAATCAAGCATTTTGCGTAAAGGCTCAGGTCCAGATGCACGGCCGCCTTTAACACGCAGCGGCGCGCCGGCAAGACGTACTTCAGAGTAATCAAACGTGATGTCTTCTCCGTTGAACCATGCTTCCAGACCTGCTCGCACCGCTTCCGCCCATCCCTCAGATGAATCCGCAACGACGAACTGCCGTGGTGGCGCCCCACTCTGGCGCGCAATGCGCGGGAACTGTTCAACATAGTTGCGCTCCACAGAATAGCCAACGCCGCAGCCACTCATGGATATAATCAGAGCTTCCACAAATGAATCAATACTATCAACCGGCATATAGGAGCAGTTATAAAGTGCGATATTATTACGTCTCGCAGCCGGACCCGCCATGGCCAGCAGGCGCATCGAAGGCATCACCTTCATGTTCAGAATTCCCCGGCGAATGCGATCGTATGTTTCCTGGGGCAAACGGTAATCGGACAGTTCACGCAAGAAATCGACAGCGCGATCGACCGTTTCGATCCAGGTTTCTCGGCGCCCAAGATCATAATTGAATCTGGAATACTTGTCGTAGAATTGAAACTGCTGAAGCTGTGTTGGAAAATACTCGGCGGATGCGGCAAATGCTTCACGAACTTCATCCGGCACGGGACGATGTACGCGCATCTTGGCGTGCTCAGCCCGGTAAAGTATGTAATGCTTGGCAGCCTCATATTCGCCGGCGGCCTGCAAGACCATCTCAACAATATCCTGGACGCCTTCAACAGTCGGCAGATCATATTTCGCGGCCACGACATTAACCACACGGTTCGATATTTCCTCTACCGGTGTCTTGGGTTTGTTTTCCAGACTGGCATAGCATTTGCGCAGCGCGCCTTCAATGCGTTCAACTTCCAGGGGGACAATACGGCCGTCCCTTTTGACAATCTGTTCCGGAACTTTTACTTTGAAGTAGATACTGTCAGTTTTGTATCCGTTCTTGCCAGAAACATTCTTGGCACCGTTCTTATCTGCAACGGGCTGATTTACATCTAGCTGCTCTGTCATGAGAAAATTCTCCTAATAATTCGATGTCCCACCGGATTGGCAGTAACGGTCAGTATCTATTGGCGACAATTGTGGAAGTCGCAAAGTCAACAACCGCCACGGTACGGTTTCCCAACCGAGACGGAAATAACGTCCAGATTTATTCTCTAAGTAGTTCGTCGATTTCGCTGCGAATTGAAGAGAGATCACTCAACCCGAGATATACGATGGCGTAACGAATGTAAGCAACTTCATCAATCTCTTTAAGTTTCTTAATCGCCAAATCGCCAATATAACGGCTCCTAATCTCGGAGCGACCTAACTGCTGCAGCTCTGCTTCAATCTCACCGGCAATGCGCTCAACCTCTGAGGCTGGTATCGGCCGTTTTGCACAGGCAACCCACAAACCAGACATCAGCTTATCACGCGAGAACTCTTCGCGCGTGCCGTCTCGCTTAATCACAACTGGGGTCGCCAAAATCGGCCGTTCATAAGAACTAAAGCGCCGGTCACACCCGTCACACACCCTGCGCCGCCGCGTTCCCCCGCGCGCGTCGTGGCTGGTGTCAATTACCCGAGTCTTCCCGGTCCCACAATAAGGGCATTTCATTCTTAAAGGCTTTCCTTAGTTCTTTTCCAACTTTCCCCAGGTCATTCAACAAAAGGGCTGAGGCAAAATAAACCGCCATATATGGGCATCAAACCGATTTCGCCCCCATATGTGGCGCTTGAGAGGGCAACATTATAGCATGGCTGGTAGTCATGAGCAATACGAATCTATTGATAAAACCTTAAAAAATAGCGGCCATTTCCAAACTGGAAAGGCTGTTAGATTACTGGCAGGAAACCTGCTCTAAACGCTCCCGTAGAGCAAGGAAAAACCAGCCGCACACCTGGAACGGCGGTGTGTTCTTCTGGTCAAGAACGAACCCCAGAAGTGCCGGGAGGCGCAGTATTCCCGGCACAACAAGGGGTGCAGTTCAGCGCACAAACAGCGCCTTAGCTATCCCCCGGCTCCAAGCGGACGTGGACCGCAGGACAGCCGCAGGGGGCGTATGAATGTAGGCCATTGGTATCGTTGGCGGCAATACCATCAGCGACGTTTGCGTAAGAATGCCGGTATATCCAGATCATTGATTCTATAATCTGCCTGAGCAGCATTACTGGATTCTGATGTGGAACGCTTGGCGGGCGCGCCTACCGGAACTGATTCTCTAACTGGTGCCTGGCTGGGCATTTCTTTTGGATTTGGCTGCGAAACAGAACGCGTTAATGGTCGCACTAACGGCATGCCATGCTCGAACCCGGTGGCGATTACCGTAATGCGGATATCGTCCTCCATGTTTTCGTCGATAACCGCGCCGAAGATCAGATTGACATCCGGGTGAGCAGTTTCGCGAATGATCGAAGCAGCCTGATTGATCTCGTACAGGCTCAGGTCCGGACCACCAGTGACGTTAAACAAGATACCCCGCGCGCCGTCGATCGTGACATCCAGCAGATGGCTGGACAATGCCTGTTCAGCAGCCTCACGTGCGCGATCGTCGCCGGTGCCGCTGCCTACGGCCATCAATGCCGCGCCACCCATGGACATAATCGTCTTTACATCAGCAAAGTCGAGATTGATCAGGCCGGGCACCGTGATCAGTTCGCTGATACCCTGGATGCCCTGCCGCAGGACATCATCAGCCAGACGAAACGAATCCATTAGCGAAATTCGCTTGTCAGCCGCTTCCAACAGCCGGTCATTGGGAATTACGATGAGGGTATCCACATACTCCTTAAGCTGTTCGATCCCTTGTTCGGCGATTCGAGAGCGCTGCGCCCCTTCGAATGTAAACGGCCGTGTTACAACACCGATAGTTAATGCGCCAACATCTCTGGCCACCTTAGCCACGATAGGTGTCGCACCTGTGCCTGTGCCGCCGCCCATACCTGCGGTAACAAAGACCATATCCGAGCCCTGTAACACAGAATGCAAATCATCCTCTGATTCCTGGGCCGATTTTCCACCAACTTCCGGATCACCGCCGGAGCCTAGGCCCCGGGTTGTACGCTCGCCGATGGCGACGCGCCGTTTAGCCAGACTGCCCATCAGGGCCTGCTGGTCAGTATTAATAGCGATGAAATCAACGCCGGCAATACTTTCGTCAATCATGCGGTTTACGGCATTACTGCCACCACCGCCCACGCCTACAACACGAATGAGCGCAGCTCCTTCCTGTTCGGGCATTCTCTGTACCTCGCTCGATTTACTCAAATTATTCATACTATCCCCTCGATACAAACTACCTTCACAACAAAACAATAAACTAAACTATACGGATACCTATACATAAAACTGAACCGCGTTGCACCTGCGCTGTGCTTCGCGGAAGAACAACAATCTAACCAGGAAGCAGGGCTCGCAAGAAAGTACCTACGCGCCTTCCAAACTGCCTCCTTTGAGCAACTAGCGGCTTGTAGTTCTGACTACCGCTTCGCGCCCACTGCAGCAGACCAACAGCGGTCGCGTAAGTTGGGCTGTGAAGATCGTCCACAAGACCCAAGACGTTGCGCGGACTTGCCACCCGCGCCGGTACATTGAGCACACGCTCAGCAACATCGGTAATGCCTCGCAGCTGCGCCGCGCCGCCTGTTAAGACAATGCCAGCCGGCAGCAAACCATCGTACCCGGATTGCTGGACAGCCTGCAGAATCAGCTTGAATATTTCTTCAACTCGCGCTTCAATCACGTAGGCGAGGTCTTGCCGGCCAACCTGAATCTTCTCCCCCCCAAACGGTTCAACCGGAAATACGATATTGGGATCGATATGCTTGGGCCGGCAGTCACCAAATTGAATTTTCACCGATTCCGCAACTTCATACGGCGCGCGAAGACCAATAGCAATATCATTCGTGATCTGGTAGCCGCCTATCGGGATCACTTTCGTATACCATATTGTGCCCCGACGATACAAAGCGATATCAGTGGTCCCACCGCCAATATCTGCCACGATCACGCCCATCTCTCTTTCATTCGGTTCCAACACCGCTTCGCCCGAGGCCAGCACATTAAGTACATACTCGTCTACATTGATGCCAACATTGGCCGCACACTTTCCCAGATTTCTTAGCGCCGGCGTGGCGGCGGTTACGATATGTGCTTCCACCTCCAGACGATAACCGTGCATTCCAAGCGGGTTTTTGACACCTTTGTGTTCATCTACCGTATACTCGCGTGGAATCATGTGCACGATTTCCCGATTGTAAGGAACAGGTATTGCCTGTGCCGCCTCCAGTGCACGCTCGATATCGCCGGTGACTATCCCGTCATCATCCTGATTGATCGGCGCCAGGCCACGGCTGTTGGTACAGCTGATGTGCTCGCCCGCCATGCTCACCAGGGCATCGGTTAGTTCATAGCCAGATGACTGCTCAGCCTTCTCAATCGCACTTGCAATCGCCACGGAAGCTTCTCGCACATCAATAACCATACCCTTGCGCATGCCGCGAGCTGGTTCCACACCAACGCCAATAACCTGCAGCTGCCCTTCAACGAGGGCTCCTACTATCGCGCACACTTTTGTCGTGCCTATGTCCAATCCAAAAAGTATTTCTTCCATTCGTCCGTTCCCTGCTGCCTATCTAAACAGTGATTCCCAATGGGCAGGCAGCATTGGGGCGCCTATTCGCCCTCGGTGACAGCTAACTCGCTGGTTTTGTAATATGGCTTCTCCTGGTTGCTGACACTAATGTATTCCGGCTGTATGCCCCTAGCCAACAGATCGGTCACAACAGTCTCGTATACCGCAAGCTTCTGGTTCATTTCGGGGCCAGTGCCGAAGTAACCACGCCAACCACGACCATCTTGATAACTTAGTCCTCCGGCCGGCTTGTAGTAAAGCTTGTCAATAGCAGGTCTGAGCTCGCGCAGCTGCATCGCGCCATCCAACACATCACGGGGAACGAATGCCAGCGTGTTTGCCGATTTCTCGGGATAGACCGTAGGATCTGTTTCAGCAGTTTCGGGCACAGCCTCATCCCCGGCTTGCGCACCCTGACCAGAAAGCTCCGCGGGTGTACCATCACCACTCAATGGCGCTGCCACCACGACATTCTCGGATTCGATACGCAGAAGGTTAGGATTCACGCGAACGGCCGGTATCAATCGGCCGCCCTGAGTAATGCCATATTCCACACCGTTTTCTAACCAGATAGCGACTGGCGCTTCTTCGGCCACGTCAATATAGACCTGGTTTGGCCACTGCAAAGTCACAGTCGCGGAAATAATCCCCGGCAGCGAACCAATGTTTTTGGCAGCCTCTGATGGATCAGCCGAAAAAGCGTGGCGGCCCGCCAACCCGCTTGCTCGCGCAATCTCATCGGGGGACAAAGCGACAGCGCCCTCAACAGGTATGTAAGTCAGATAGAATCGCTGCTCTTTATAAATATCAACCAAGGCATAAACAGAAACAGCCAGCAGCGCCAGGCTCAACCACCGTGAACTCAACAAGAAGCGTTTCAGCGTACTGAAACCAAAGCGCATCGGCTCGGTCTTCTTGCGCCGCAGCCTTTTCTGGGCGGTCTTCGGCATCTTCAGCTGCGGGCTGTGCACAGCTGACGCCGATTGCACGCGCCGCCTTCTTGGTTGTTTGCGAAGTCGTTTTCGCTGTTGATCTTGACTCATCCGTAGATAGCCCTAACGCCCATTATTCTCAGGCAGCCTGTTCAATATCAAGATTGGTTTGCAGGCCGCTTTTTTGATCATGTCTTTGAATAGCCAACTCTATTAGACGATCCAGCAGTTCGGGATATGCCAAGCCGCTGGCCTCCCAAAGTTTTGGATACATGGAAATTCGTGTAAAACCTGGAATGGTGTTTATCTCATTCATGTAGAGCATTCCACTATCTCTATCCATCATGAGATCCACGCGCCCCATTCCTGCGCAGTCGATAGCCTTGTAGGCGCGAACCGCCAACTCCCTGACTTTCGCTGACGTCTCATCGTCGATATCCGCCGGAATCAGCAGTTCTGATTCATCTTCAGAGCCAGGTGCAGCCATATATTTAGCCACATAATCATAGAAGTCGCGTCGCGGTCTTATCTCGCCAACGATGCTGGCTACGGGATCTTCATTGCCCAATACGGCGACTTCCAGTTCACGAGCATTGATCCCTTGCTCTACTACCACGCGGCGATCAAAGCGAAATGCTTCTTCAATGCCCGCCTCTAATTCGGAACGATCCCGGCACTTGCAGATGCCTACGCTGGAACCGAGATTGGCGGGCTTGGTAAACAGCGGATACTCTAATTTCGCTTCGATATTGCTAATCACTGACTCGGACTGCTCGTGCCACATACGATCAGTCACCAACTGCCATCCCAAGACAGGAATGTCACTGGCTTCCATCACATACTTGAATATCGCCTTGTCCATGCCAACGGCCGAACCAACAACGCCTGCTCCTACATATGGCAGATCCGCCAATTCCAGCAGCCCTTGAACCGTACCGTCTTCTCCATACGTACCATGCAGAATGGGAAGAATCACGTCCAGCTGCGACACTTCAGTGAGCGCGGATGGGCTCATTTCCTGTGAATCTACCTGCATCAGCGCGGATGATTCGGGATCGGGCAGCAGTGTCGCCGGGCTTGCGCCGCTCTTTCCAGCCTGCAGTTGATCCATGGCGGGGCCGCTGAGCCACTGCCCCTGCTTCGTAATCCCGATTTCGAACACGTCGTATCGATCGCGATCAAGAGCAGACATGACCGATCTCGCCGACATAAGAGATACCTCATGCTCGCCAGAGCGGCCTCCAAACAGGACACCAACTCGAACCTTACGTTTTTGAGATCCTTGTTCTTGCGTTTTCATCATTCAAAATGCCGGGCCACTACATCCCAGCCACTGCTCACTCTCTCGCTAATCCTTAAAATCCCAATTGCCGATTAGTTCGACTTCCAGTTCCATTTCCACGCCGAACTGCTGGCGAACTGAATTCCACGCTTCTGCAATCAATTCGCGGATATCCTCGGCGTCAGCTTCATCGTCGCAAACGAAAAAGTTGGCATGTTTCTCCGAAATACGCGCACCGCCAACCTGGAAACCCTTGAGGCCGGCCGACTCGATAAGGTAGCCCGCGTAATAATTCTCCGGGTTCTTGAACATCGATCCCATCGACGCGCCACCCGGCTGTGATTGCTTGCGCTGGGCAGTGAAGGCGTCGGCGCGGGCAGTCAACACATCCACAGACTCCGGTATGAGTTGAAATTCAGCAGACAGAATTACCCGACGCGTGCGGGCTTTCTGCTGGTCACGCTTCAAAATGCTGCTGCGGTACTCGTACTGCATTTCTTCATTCGAGTAAACACGCACGCCATTGCCTGGCTCCCAAACTGTGGTGTCCAGCAAGACGGCTTTCATATCGCCCCCGTGAGCGCCCGCATTGCCGAAGACGCCGCCACCCACCGAACCAGGTATTCCAATGGCCCATTCGAGACCGCCCAAGCCCTTGCCGATACATTGGCGCGCGAGAGACGAAAGGTTCATTCCTGATTCGGCCGTGCACACGACACTAATGCCGGTATGCCGAAAGCGAACGTTGCGAGCACGATTATGAATAACCAGGCCGCTTATGCCATCGTCAGAAACAAGCACATTGGAACCGCCTCCGAGAATGAAATAGGGGATACGCTGCGCATACGCCAATTCAACAGCGCGACGGAGTTCGTTCGCGGAATTGACGGTGAGAAACATCTCAGCCGGCCCACCAACGCGAGCCGACGTGAAACGGGCAACAGGTTCACTCAGCTTCAATGTCTCGCCGAATACTTCCTGAAATCTTTCCCTGGTCATTTCGCTGACAGCTGTTTTAACTTTCATATGCTCCATTCTTCTCACTCTTTGAATCATCCCTGGATCTACGGACGATACGTTTCAACTCTCACCTTCAATCTTTCGAGCAGTCCTTGTCCTACTAAATTTCCATCGCCTGCCCCCAACGTCAGCACAACATCGCCCGGGCGAATGCGATCGAGCAAATAGTCAACAGTTTCCTGCTTCTTGCCGATGTACACAGCATGCGGATGCTCGATGCCGGAAGCGACGTCTGCCGTATGCATACCTAGGGTATCAGTCTCTCTGCTGCGGTAGATATCCAACGCAATTACTCTATCCGCATCAGTAAAACTGGTGGCGAACTGGGGCAGTAACAGCCTGGTACGGCTGTACGTATGCGGCTGCCACACAGCCCACAAACGACGATCGCCATAGCGCTGGCGAGCCGCCGCCAAGGTCGCCTGAATTTCGGTTGGATGATGGGCGTAATCATCAATGACGGTAACGCCTCCCGTTTCACCAAGAACCTGAAAACGGCGTCCTACGCCACCAAATTCTGCTAGAGCACGGCATACTTGGCTGAACTCCAGCTCCAAATCCAGTGCCACGGCAATTGCGGCCAGGGCATTGCGCACATTATGCAAACCGGGAACACGCAAACGCACCAGGCCAATCGTCTGATCGGCATCAGTTACTACAAAATCAGTGCCGCCCAACTGGTTCGGCCGGCTGTCAATCGCCTTGAGATCAATTGCATGACTGGCTGTAGATTCCTCAGCCAGACCATAGGTGAGGAGTTCGGCGCCAGGCGACTTGGCTTCATCAAGCATCTCAACGATTTGCGCGTCCTCTCCGCTGACAATCAGCTTTCCGTCTTCCGGCAGCAGGGCAGCAAACTCACAGAAGGCATCTAGATAATCAGCAAGCGTTGGGAAGATATCGGGGTGGTCATGCTCAACATTGGTGATGACCGCTATTTCCGGGCGCAGACCGAGGAACATATAATCATATTCATCCGCCTCGATAACGAAATAGTCGCCGCTGCCTGTACGGCCGCTGCCACCCACCAGAGGTAGATTTCCACCCAGAATCACCGATGGATCCTGATCGCATGCCAGCAATACATGGGTGATCATCGCCGTCGTGGTCGTCTTGCCATGCGTGCCGGCCACGGCGATGCCAATTTGCCCAGCCATCAAGTAGCGAAGAAAGTCCGCCCGCTTAAGGACAGGCACGCCAGCCGCCTGAGCCGCGGCAACCTCCGGGTTAGCCGCCGGAATCGCCGATGAAATGATCAGCGCATCTGCGCCGGCGATATTCTCTTTCGTATGCCCTATGGTCACATTCGCTCCGCGCTCTTGTAATGACCCAATGATTTCATTTTCTTGCAGGTCCGATCCTGAAACAGGATACCCACGATCCAGCAAAACATGCGCTATTGCCGACATACCGGAACCACCTACCCCTACCAGGTGCAGATGCATGCCATCCCTTAACTCAAATCCGCCTGTCGACATCTCCGAATCCAATTTCCTATAACATGACGATCAATACGAACAGGAACACGATGACCAGCAGCACCGGCAGCAAGTAAGGGTTGCTGGTCAGCAGTGGTATAGGCAGGTATTCGCTGATTGCATTGATCTGTTCTGTTCGTATGATTACCGTATCAGAAAACGGGTAGGGCATCGGGGCCGTTGCAAGCCACCCTTCGCGTGCCAAACGGTATTCAAGGAACGACAAAAGTGTTCCTACTACCAGGTACCCATTCACAGCCCCGACGATTAATCCGAGAATCTTATCTTGAACGTTGTCCCGAATCTTAAGCTTGCCGCCCAGCCGGCCGCCGGCCACTGTCGGCCCCGCATAGCTAAAGAATGCGATAAACAAGTGGATGCCGGCAAGCACCATTATTTCGCGACGCCAAACCGTTTCGTCGAACGGCTGATCGAAGTAACCAAGTGCATCAAAAAGAAGTGGCACCAATTGATTGATGACAAACAGCGACAATATAAGACCGGATGTGGCAATGACCGCACGAGTCCAGCCTCTTTGCATATCCACAACAGCGAACAGGACAATCATGATCCAGAGCGTTGTAACTAGACTAATCACGATCTCCCTTCCTTTGCTAGACCCACAATAAATCTGGCGAGATTGGCAGTCGCCTGCGGCTTATCTAGTGCCCTTGCCGCCTCTCCCATCGCGGTCAAACGATCGGAGTCGCCTAGCAGCCCGCCTACTGTGGGCAACAAGCTGTCAAGTAACGTTTCATCTGTGAGCTGCACCGCCGCACCACGTTCGGTCAAATAGTCAGCATTAACCTTCTGGTAGCGCCAGGCAAATGTCAGCGGCACCAGGACTGACGGCAGACCGAATGCTGGGGACTCTCCCAACATACTGGCACCGGCACGCGCAACGACCAGGTCGGCCGAGCGGAAAGCCGCGCCCATCCTTTTGTGCAAATAGGGAAACGGCCGATACCAGCCGCGTTGTTCATCGGTCAATGAGGTCAGATTTGATTCAACTTCCGGCCAGGTCAGCGTTCCGCTGATATGAATTACCTGGCAAATAGTCAGCAGTTCTGGCAGGATCGCCATCAGTGCGCGGTTAATATTCTGCGCCCCACGACTACCGCCGAATACAAACAACGTCTGCCGACCGGGCGTCAGATCGAATTCAGCCAACGCCTGTTCTTTTGAGAGCCGTGCCGCGGCTCGTATCTCGGGGCGCACGGGATAACCCGTTACAACCATCTTTTGCGGCGGAACAAAAGCCGCAGATCCCTCTGTTGTCGTAGCGATCTGCCTGGCCATCGGCAGTGCAAATCTGATACTGGACCCTGGTTCAACGTCAGGAAGATATATACCGATAGGCACGCGCTGCATCCACGCGGCAGTCGCAATAGGCGCCGCCATATAGCCGCCTGTCATGAACATGACATCTGGTCGGAACTGCCTGATCAGGCGCAGGCCGGAGCCAACACTTCGTGTGAGTCTGGCCGCGTTGGGAATCGCCTTGCGCAGCGAGACACCAACAATCGCCCCACCCTCTATTGTCTCCAACCGTATATCAGCAGCGGGCACCAGACGCTCTTCCATCTCACCACGTGTACCAACCCACAGCACTTGCTCGCGGTCAAGTCCCTGCGCCTCAAGTTCTGAGACGGCAGCCAAGGCCGGGTAGATTCCGCCACCGGTTCCTCCTGCACACACCAGTACTCGCATCGTCTTGCTCAGCATATGTGGTGAAGCAGCCAAACTAATAGCACCATCTTGCATCATTACTTAACAGCTTTCCTCGACCAGTTAACGTGTACTTGTTGTCTTCGGCTGCGGTCGTTTAACAATCGAAGCATCTCGCGAAACATTTAGCAATACGCCCGCACCAATGATAGATATGGCAAATGCGGAACCGCCGTAGCTGATAAAAGGCAGCGGCATGCCTGTAACAGGAATGACGGAAGTGATTACCGCGACATTGAGCAGGAACTGATATCCCAGCCAGCAGGTAATCCCAATCGCCAGCAAGGCGCCATAACCGTCACGGGCTTGATTAGCCGCCTTGAAGCCGCGCCAGACAAGAACCGCCATCAGGCCGATGACACCAACCGCGCCGACGAGACCAAATTCCTCGGCCAAGATGGCAAAGGCGCCATCCGTATGGGCCGCCGGCAGTGGGATGAACTTCTGCGTACTCGCGCCGGGACCAACGCCGAACAGACCGCCATTCGCCAGGGCCGCCAGGGTTTGCTCCACCTGGTAACCAGCGGTTAGCGGGTCACTGAAGGCTATTTTGTAGGCTTCCCAGCGCGCGGCGGCATGGGGAAAGGCGAACACCAGGAACATGAACACACCGCCGCCGAGAAGCAGGGCCAATACAAACTGTTTGAGGTCGGCGCCTGCCACAAAGAAAATCGTGAAACATATCATGGCAATCAGCACGGCCGTACTCAGGTCGGGCTGGCGAACAATCAGGCCGCAAACAAAGCCGACGATGATTGAGAATGGCACCAACCCATAAGAAATCATCTTGATACGATCCCCCTTGCTGGACAGCCAGTGGGCCGTGTAGATGATGGTGGCCAATTTCGCCAGTTCTGACGCCTGGTAGGAACCGCCAAACAAGCCGCGGCGGGCGCCCAATGATTCTTCACCAATGATCAAGGTCGCGATAAGTCCAATAATGGCGACGCCGAAGATCACAACAGAGAACTTGCGCAAGATGTGATAGTCAAAAAGCATGACCCCAACAAAACCGGTCAATCCGAGAACCATGGCCATAAGCTGCCGGCGAATGAAATAGCCAGCGTCGCCATCATGCCACTGTCGCCCAAGATCAAACGTGGTGCTGTAAACGGTCAACAGCCCAATGATGATCAGTCCAGCAACCGCCAGCAGGAGCCAGTAGTCAACGTGAAACATAAGCTTAGGATGTACACGGAGTCCCTTTTTCCTTAATACGTTGACGGTTGTCATGATTCAGTCCTCTCTGCCAGTATTGGTTCCAAAATTACAACTGCCGCACAAGGTCTCTAAAATGACGGCCTCTTTGATCAAAATCCTGGTATGCATCGAAGCTGGTGCCGCCCGGTGCCAACAAAACGATGTCACCATCTTCGGCCGCTACGGCCGCCAGCGCTACGGCCGCCGGCAAATCTTCTACCTGCGAAATCTGCAAAGGGCCTTCTTGCCTCGCCTTTTCTAGCAATAGACGCCCGGTCAGCATTTCCGCTAACTCTCCAAACAGAATCACATGCTTCACCTGCCGGGCGACCTGAGCGGCCCAGTCGTCCCAGACCATGTTCTTGTCCTTACCACCAGCTAAAAGAATAAGTGGTTCATCAAAAGAAGAAATCGCTGCGAGAGCTCTTTCAGGGGCTGTCGCAATAGAGTCATTAATGAACTGCACGCCGTTCTTCGTCTCAACAAGCTCCAAACGGTGGGGCACGCCAGTGAATGAGCGTATCGCCCCCGCCATGGCGGCCACCGGTATGTCTACTGAGTCGGCGAGCAATGCCGCAGCGCAAACATTGCGCAGGTTGTGCCGTCCACGCAGCTTAATTTCGCTCAAGGCAACAACGGCCGTTTCCTGACCCGAAATAGAGCGCAGCCAGACAAAACCATCACGCACGAAAGCCCCGTCACGCACTTCCCGCTCTATGCTAAACAGGCGCAGACGACCCTGGACGAGCGGAGCCAGCGCAACCGCGCCCGGATCATCGGCAGCCAGCACGGCGATGCCGGCATCATCCTGGTAGCGGAGAATATTACTCTTGGCGTGACTGTATTCAGCCATTGACTTATGCCGGTCCAGATGATTAGGCGTGACATTCAAAACTGCGGCCACGGGAGGGCTGTGCTGCCAAATCTCCAACTGAAAACTCGATAGTTCCTGTACGACCAGGTCGCCCGGCTGCATTTCATCGAGATCGGCAATCAGCGGACGGCCGATATTGCCGCCTACCCAGGTCCGCCGCCCTGCGGCACGCGCCATTTCGCCAAGAAGCGCTGTCGTTGTTGTCTTGCCTGCCGACCCGGTAATTCCGATTACCGAAGCTGGGCAGCGTTCAATGAACTCTTGCGAGTCGTTGCTAATCCGGATGCTCTGTTGGCGCGCGGTAGCCACCAACGGCGTATCAGCCGGAACGCCGCCGCTGACAATAAGCAGCTCTGTTCCATCCAACAAACTCATCGGATGATTTCCCAAGACAAACTCAATGTCCAAACCATGCAATTCATCCATGCTTTTGCGCAGCGTCTCTGCTGGTCGCAAATCCGAAACAATCACCTTGGCCCCGTTCTCCGCCGCGAAACGAGCAAAGGCCATACCTTGACGAGCAAGCCCCAAAATCACTATCTGTACGCCAGTCAAGTCCTCT
Source organism: uncultured Chloroflexia bacterium (assembly GCA_963767495.1). GTDB lineage: Bacteria > Chloroflexota > Anaerolineae > Promineifilales > Promineifilaceae > JAACFF01. The sequence continues at coordinate 1,743,337 of CAVYDY010000001.1, read as the reverse complement.
TTCATAAGTCATAAACAGCCAACATATCAACTAAACAAGGGCCAGCGAGATGCCTATCATTGCCGAAAGAATGGCGACGAGCCACCATCTCTGCACAATCTGCGTTTCGCTCCAGCCGAGCAGTTCGAAATGATGGTGGAGCGGCGCCATCTTAAACAGGCGTTTACCGCCCGTGGCCTTGAAATACAGCACCTGCAGCGTCGTCGAAACCATTGTTGCGATCGGCACCAATGCAATCACCGGCAGAATCAGCCACTGATTAGTCATCAGAGCAACAACGCCCAGCGCACCTCCCAGGGCCTGCGAGCCAACATCGCCCATAAACATTTGCGCCGGTTTAGCGTTGTACCATAAGAAGGCGAAGCAAGCGCCGACGGTTATGAAGCAGTAGGTAACCAGAAACTGCTGGTCTTGCAGTACAGCGATTATCCCATAGGCAATAAATGCCGTTGCCACAATGATGCCGGCCAAGCCATCAAGACCGTCCGTAATGTTGACCGCATTCGCTGTCCCGGTAATTGCGACTACAGCAATTGGTATATAGAAAAGGCCGATATCGAACAGGTAGGGAACCGTGGGAACAGCCAGGTAACCATGCCCGTCATTGACGACCCAATAAAGCATGACAGCCGCTATAAGCGCAATGCCCAGTTGAAACCAGATCTTCACCCTTGCCTGCATGCCCTCACCAGGACGCATTCGAAGGCCTTGATAATCATCAATTCCACCCAGAATCGCGTAGGCTATCAATACGCCAAGCGGGATAGTAACGCTTTCAGCAATGTCTTGCGCCTGGACCAGCTGCACCGCGTTGACGATGATGCTAACCAACACAATCGAGCCAACAATTAGAATGCCGCCCATTGCGGGAGTTCCCGTCTTTGCCATGTGACTGGTGGGCCCGTCGATGCGAATCTGTTTGCCCAGACCCATACGGCGCATTAGCTCAACAAGGGGTCCGCCCCAGATGACGGCCATAAGAAACGTGAAACCTCCAAGTGTTAGCGCAAAAGCCATTAATCGGCCCTACTAATTGCGGCGACTATGCGATCCATACGCATTCCCAGGGATCCTTTTATGAGCAGCATGTCTCCTTCATTGATCATCTCCTCAAGGATCGGAATCGCGTCGGTGGCTTCTTCTACCCACATAATCGAGTTTGGCGACATGCCGACCAATTGGGCCTCTTCTGCAATGGTCTGCGCTCGCGGGCCGACAGCGAGAAGTAGATCAGCAACATCAGCCACGCGTCGCCCTATTAGACGGTGGGATTGCTCTTCCGCGACGCCCAATTCCAGCATATCGCCTAAGACGGCAATGCGACGGCCGTCAAGTTCTGACAAAAGGTTAAGGGCGGCAAGCGCCGAATCGGGGCTCGAGTTATATGTGTCATCAATAATGGTTGATCCGTGCGGCCCTGGAACAGCCTCAATACGAAATTGCGCTGTGCTGGCCTCGCCAAGCCCGGCGGCTATTTCTTCCCATGATAGATTCTCTACAAGGCCGACGGCCGTTGCTCTCAACGCCGTGTGTACACTATGCCGGCCCAACATTGGAATTCCAATCGAAAATGCTTCATGCCCATGATGGAGCGTAAAGCGGACGCCGTTCAGTCCCATGGAATGTATGCGATCCGCCCAAACGTCAGCATCACTGTCCAAGCCATAGGTAAACTTCTGCGCCCTGGTATGACCGGCCATAGCCATGACCCTCTTGTCATCATAATTCAAAATAGCGGTGCCATCCTCAGGCAGCGCTTCAACCAGCTCTTGCTTTGCAGCGACAATCGTTTCCATACTCCCGGCTCGTTCCAGATGCACCGGTCCGATAATCGTAACAACCCCGATTTTCGGCTGCGTCATTTCACAAAGGCGTTGAATCTCCCCTGTCGTATACATGCCCATTTCAAGGACTGCGCGCTCATGTTCCGTCCGCAGACCAAAAAGTGCAGCAGGCAAGCCAATGACGCTGTTGCGATTGCCTGGAGACTTAAATGTGTTGTAGCGCTGCGATAGTACCGCATGTGTCATTTCCTTGGTCGATGACTTGCCTACGCTCCCGGTAATTCCAATGACCTGCACATCAAACTGGGAGCGCCATAGGGTGGCGGATTCTTGCATCGCCTCAACACTGTTATCAACCACAATACACACCGGCAGACTGCCATCCCACTGGGCAATGGCCCGCGCACCCTCGCCTGCTATGTCGATCTCGGCTGCCTGCAAGCCTTCCGGCACACGATCAGTCAACGCGGCAGCAGCGCCCCGCTTGAATGCATCTTCAATGAAATCGGCGCCGTCAACATTTTCCCCTTGCAGGGCGACAAAAAGCGCGCCTGGTGTCGCCTCGCGGCTGTCGACAACAACCTCCGTGATAGGCGGTTCTTGTCCTGTTCGCTGATAGTCAGAGAGAGACTGGAAGAAGTATCCTAAGGTGGGCTGCATGGGCTTATTCCGTAGTCCTCGCGGCAAGCACATCACCTTGTAGGCGGACGTTGTCCGGAGGGATGTCCAACATGACGACCAACTCTTTGGCCAGTTTTGCAAAAGTCGGTGCAGCTGTTTCTGAACCCCAGGGAATATTCGGACGGTCGAGTTTGATATAAATCAGGATTTCCGGCGAGTCGGTCGGCAGCCATCCGGCAAATGTACCAATGACCGCATCCGGTAGGTAAATTCCATTCTCAGGTATTTGTGCGGTTCCCGATTTCCCGGCTATGGTATACCCTTCCACCTGGGCCTGCGGAATGGCCGTCGCCGTCGCATTTGCCGCCATGGCGGTTACCTGATGGGCCGTTTGCTGGCTGATAGGTTGGCTGAGTATGGCCGGTTCATTGACGAAGGTCCCATTGCCGCGCCGGATTTCCTTCACAAGGAATGGCTGCATCATTTTGCCTTCATTGGCCAAGGCGGAAAGCGCCGTAACCATTTGAATTGGCGTGACGCCCATACTCTGGCCATAAGAGTTTGTAGCGATGAATGACTCTTCCCAAAACTCTTCGCCCGGCATAGGCATTTGGCCGCTCGCTTCAGCCATGAGGTCAATACCGGTCTGCTGACCAAAACCAAAGCGCTGCATATAGCCGTAATAGACATCTGTTCCCATCCACATAGCCAGAGAAGCCGCGCCCACATTGAGCGATTGGGCCAGCAAGGTGGTCATGTCGACCTGCCCGTGGGCCAATCGCGTCCAGTTCACTGTCTTGTGACCGCCTACATATAGTTCGCCAGAATCGTAATAGGTGGATTCCGGTGTGACGGTGCCCGAGTCCAGGGCTGCAGCCATCGTGATCAGCTTCATAACCGACCCGGGTTCAAACTGCCTGCTTACGATAGGATGGAATATGCTGTCGGGATCAATGCTGTAGAACACATAGGGATCAAATCCCGGTTCACTGGCCATAGCCAGTATCTCGCCTGTCTTTGGGTCGGACACGATGATCGATCCACCGCTGCAAGCAAATTCCGCCATCGCTTCGCGAAGATGGCGCTCAACCGTATATTGTATGGTTCTATCAATGGTAAGCGTCAGGTCAGCGCCTTCGCGGGGGCTGACATCCTGGGGAACCTCCAACGGCGAGAGATTAACCCATTGGCTGGCCGCCTCCCCGGCCAGTTCACGATCGTAATAGCCTTCAATCCCTGATCGGCCGCGCCCTTCAAAGTTCACATAGCCGAGTGTATGGCTCATGAGCGTCCCTTGTGGGTAATAGCGGCGTGGTAACGGTTCTATCTGCAGTCCATTTTGGTAGGGCAGCTTTCGCACAGTTTCTGCGATTTCTGGCGAAACGCGGCCGGCAATGGAAACATACGGCCGGTTAGCCTGTAATTTGGCCAAGAGTTGATAGCTCTGGACGCCAAGAATTGGCGCCAATGCCGTCGCCAGTTCCTTTGGCTGGGTTACCAAATTGGGAGTCGCGCCGATCTGGAAATCAGCGCCGTTAGAAGCAAGAACAGCGCCGTTACGGTCATAAACGATCCCTCGATCCGGTAGTTCAATAATCTGGTATTCGCTGATCGCGTGTTCCGCTGTGGTTTCTTTTTCAAGGATCTGGAATTGAACCAGGCGCCCGATCAGTACGGCTGTAAACAGCCCCATGATAACAGCAACAAGCATCAGCCTCTGTCTTTGACTGTTATTCACCAGATTCTCCACGCATTAAATCGTCTAGATAATCCTGCATTACAATGCCCAACGCATCACGCATCGTTTCGACTGGCCGCACTGGCTTTTCTGTTTGTGCGGGCATAGACAGCCGAGGAGAAGCCGCTTCCGGATAATCAGGGATGACCATATACTCGATGTCAGCCGCGGTCGATGGAACAAAGTTCATGCGGCTCATCTCCGCGTGCAGCCTATCCAATGATTGTGCCTCAGCGATATCGCGCTTTAGCTGCGTATTTACTCTTTGAATCTGGCTGAGTTCATAATCCAACTGCTGCACGTGACGGCCGACCGCGGCCACCTTGCTGCTCTGGTTCAGGTAGATCGCACCAACCAGCATGATAATCAGCAGGATTACACCCCACCCCATGGCGGCCTGCGCTTCCGTGAGTTTGCCGATTCTGCGAACTAGTTCACGGGTCTGGCGAGCAGATTTGTTCACAGATGATTGTTGGCGTTCATGTACCATTATTGTCTAGCCCAATCCTGGCGACGCACCTATCTTCGTTCACCATCAAAGCAATTCGCAGCTGCTAAAGCTTCTGCACGACCCGCAGCCGCGCGCTGCGGCTGCGAGGGTTGGCGGCGATCTCGTCGTCCGACGCCATGACTGCGCGCCGGGTAATCCTTTCTACCTGTGCGCGAACATCACAGTTACACACCGGCTGCTCCGGCGGACAAACGCAATCTTTGCTTAGGTCGCGAAATGTATGTTTCACTATCCGATCCTCTAGGGAATGAAAAGCGATGATCGCCAAACGGCCGCCAGGGTCCAGAACCTCGATTGCCGCCTCTATGCCTCTTGCCACCTCTGCTAGCTCATCATTCACGGCGATGCGCAATGCTTGAAAGACCTGAGTTGCCGGATGAATCCGGCCCCGCTGTCCAACTTCCGCTTTTATCAAGTCAGCCAACTGTGTTGTCGTAGCCATCGGTCTATTTGCCACAATAAGTCTGGCAATCCGTCGAGATTGCTTCACTTCTCCATAGCGTTGAAAAATCGCTATGAGTTCATCGCCAGTAGAGTTGTTAATTAGATCCTCCGCCGTGCTTTCTAGCGAAGGATCAAAGCGCATATCCAACGGGCCCTCACGTAAAAACGAGAATCCTCGCGAAGCATCTGCCAATTGTCGAGAGGAAAGCCCTAAATCCAACAAGACGCCTGTTACAGCGGTGAACTCATTCGCTGCCGCCACTTCATTCATCGTTGCGTAACTGGCATTGATGAAGATCACGCGATCGCCAAAAGGTTGCAAACGATTACGGGCAAACTGCACAGCCTCCGCGTCGCGGTCAAAGGCCAAAACGCGCCCATCAGGCGCGGATGCCTCCAAGATACCGGTTGTGTGCCCTCCTGCACCCAATGTGCCGTCTATATAGTGACCGCCTGGCTGCGGTCGCAGTAACTCCAATACTTCGTTATAGAGAACAGGAATGTGATCGCTCTGATCCATGGGTCGTGTGTTGGGCCAACAACATGCTATACTCAAGGATCATGAGAAGGCTGTCAGATTCCGAGGTTCTCCCAGCGCTCATAGTCGTCATCACTTTCAATATCGTCACGAACAGGATTCCAGGCCTCGGCGTTCCAGATCTCGCCGTAGCTATACATACCTATGATTACTGCTTCATCTCCTAGATTAGCGAATTCACGTAATGTAGCAGGCAAGAGAATTCTGCCCTGTTTGTCTGGTACCAGGTCCACTGCCCCTGAAAAAACGCGGCGACTGAACGCGCGGGCACTGCGATCGGAAATTGGAATCTGGGCGATTTTTTGGGCAAGCTCGTCCCACTCATCCATCGTAAAGACCAGCAGGTTGCGATCCAGGCCGCGTGTAACAACCAGACCCGCATCCAGTTCACTACGGAACTTCGCCGGTATGGTCAGGCGTCCTTTTTCGTCAATAGAGTGCTTGTATTCGCCTAAGAACATGATTAAGGTATGGGGCTAATGGATAATTAGAACATATGTTCACAATACCCATTTTAGCATAGAATATTAGGGTGCGAACGCTACTACGCCCCACCTTGCACCACTTTCCACCACAACTGGCCATAGTATACACCATAGACTGTACATAACAAAGGTCCGTTTTTGATTTTTTAAGGTCGGATTCCGCGGAAGGGCACGTCCATATTGGCGATCCGCTGTGGTACAATTGTTGCGTTGCCCTACATTGAGGGTATCCAGCGAGGAAGCATTTGATCAGGTTTATGGAAACAAATCCCTTTGCCAGCCGTTTGACCAACAACATACGCCAGCACAAGCTGCTCTCGTTGGGCATCCTCATCTTGGCTGTCCTAAGCATGATTGTCCTTCTCTGGGCATTGTGGCCAGAGCGCGCACCTGCATGGACCGGATTCGGGTCGACCGATCTGCAGCAAGGCGTTTTGCCGCCCAAGACGCTTTGGAATTGGCTTGGCCTTCTGTTGGTGCCGGCGGCCATTTTGTTGGCGGTGTGGTGGTGGAGCCGTGTCCAGCAAATCAGCGAGCTTGAGTCAACAGCTGACAAACTGGAACAAAGCAGCTATGAAGGGTATATCCATCAGATAACCATCTTGCTCCTTGAACGCAATCTAGCCGCAAGCAATGAAGATGACGAGATCAGAGTAATCGCTCGCGCCTTGACCGCTAACGCCGTACGCAGCGTGGGCGCCACGCGAAAAGGGCAGATCATCGGTTTTCTTTATGATTCGTCCCTATTGAACGTGGGGAACGCGGTCGTCAATCTGCGTATGTTGAATCTCGCCAACGCCGACCTGGCGAGCTTCCATTTGTCTGAAGCGAATTTACAGGGAGCCCAACTGGCTGGGGCGATCCTCAGCGATTCTGAACTGGCTTCGTCCGACTTGCGGGCGGCGGAACTGCCTGGAGCCATCTTCAGCGGCGCCAATCTGACGGGCGCATATTTGCGTGGAGCAAACCTGCAGTCCGCGGACTTCACAAATGCGGAACTGGTAAACGCCACATTTTCTAAGGCAAATCTCGCAGGCGCGAATCTTCAGGGCGCGAATCTGGAAAATGCAAATCTCAGTGACGCCGATCTTCGCGGCGCGAACTTAAGCGGAGCCAATTTGCGAGGCGCGAAGCTTCGAAATGCGGTTCTTGTAAAAGCGAAGATGGAGGGCGTTGACCTGCGCATGGCCAACCTGAATCATGCACAAATGAGCGAAGTCCAACTCAGCCGCAGCAAACTTGATGGCGCGAACTTGAGCGGCGTCACCGCTATCAACAGCAATTTCCAGAGGACATCCTTCAGCGGTGCAGTCATGAATGATATCTCTTTTAACGGCACGGATTTGCGGATGTCTGATTTGAGCATGGCCAATTTGCGCGGCGCCAGATTAAACGCCGCGAATCTTCAATATGCCCAGCTGCGCGACGCCATTCTCGGCCGTGCAGATTTGAGCGGCGCAACCTTGAAGGAAGCAAAACTGAACCGGGCAAATCTCAGCCTGGCCAATCTACGCGGTGCCGACTTGAGCAAGGCTGTATTGGAAGACGCCGGTCTGAGCGGCGCGGATCTACGCAGCACAGTATTGCGCGGGGCGAATTGCCGTGGGTCGGTATTACGCGGGGCGATTCTCGGCGGAGCGGATCTGCGTAATTCAGACCTGAGCATGGCCAACTTACGCTGGGGCAATCTGAGCGGTGCGCGCTTGAGCGGCGCCGATCTTACAGGCGCTGATTTGAGTGAAGCAGAAGTGACCAGTGAACAATTGAAGCAGGCAAAATCAGTAGAGGGCGCAACAATGCCTGATTCCTCACTGCCAGAAAAACAGCCGGAGAAAGCTTCAGATGATCCAGAAGAGCGCAGACAAACGAGCGACAGCCGGAAGGCTATCGAAATCCTGCAGCCCGAAGAAGAACAGGCGAGCTGACTCAACTTATAGGAAGCTTTGGGTGATGTTCTAGTTCCAGTCCAGCGCCGATCGGGTTTGCCAGTATGCGTGAGGCTTCTCGCGGAGCGCGTCCAATAATTCGTCCAGCCAAGCACCCGGTTGGAGATCGCAAGCTTTGGCATTGGACAGCATTTGATCCACTATAGCGGCGCCGCTCAGCGCGACATCTACCCATGGTTGCGCCAGGACGGCCGCCAGTGCCACGGCGTCAACCGTTGTTTGCAGGGATTGGGCGGCTGCATCGAGAAGGGCCCGCTGTTGAACAAAATCCGGATCTTGATTGCGATCAGTTAGCCGGCCATTGGCGAGCGTCTCTTTGATAATGACTCCCATGCCGGCCTCTCGCGCTTGCCTTAGTGCATCCCCCGCCTCTTGAGCCAATAAGTTCCAGGTAGCCTGCACGACCGTGAATAGAGGCCTCCCGCCGAATTCGATCGCCAGCACCTTCAGCAATGTCTCAGATTGCGCTGGCCCACTTAACGAAAGACCGATCGCCAGCCCGCCATCGCGCAGCCGCGCCAGTTCCGAGAGCACCGGCTCATTGTCCAATACGCCGCTCTCCAATGTCGCTGAATGAATCTGGTAGAGATCCAGCTGCGAACCCAAGAGCTGCCGGCTTTCTAGGATCTGCCGGTTGAGAACCGACAGCGAGTGTTCCTTGATCTCATGTTGTTCGGCCGTCACCGCCCAATCAGCGGTGTAGGTATAGCCCCACTTGGATCCGACAGTCACCGAATCGGGTGCTATCTCACGGGATACCAACCACGAAGCGAGAAACTGCTCCGCACGGCCGTAGGAGCGCGCTGCGTCAAAATAGCGAATTCCCATGCGCCATGCGCTGTCCAACACATCATGGGCATGTTGTTCCATCACGCCAACCTCATAGCTGCCATCGAGGTCGTCAGCATGGCCGAGGTTAATGTAGCCGGGCCGGCCCAACGCGGCCAGGCCAAGACCCAGGCGCGTAACCGGCAAACCAGTAGATCCAAGCGTTGCTGTCTCCATATTATTCTCCCGTATCTTGCGTTCCCAGGCGCGGCAAAGCACGGCTCGGCGGCGGGCCGAAATCCGGAAATTGCGGCGGGTTCGCGTCCATAAGCTCAAGGATAACGGCAATTGACTTCTCAAGCTGAGTGTCAACACCCAGCGCGTAATCTTGCGGCTTGTTGGCGACCTCAATATCAGGGTCTGTACCGTAATTCTCGACACCCCAACCAACATCCTGGAACCAGAACGAGAATTCGGGCTGGGTCGTCATGGTACCGTCAACCAGCGCATGGCGCGGGTAGATGCCGATAACACCTCCCCAGGTACGTTTGCCGACCAATGGGCCGAGTCCCATGAGCTTGAAGCTGTGCGAAAAGATATCACCATCCGACCCGGCATATTCGTTCGTCAGGGCAACCATCGGCCCCTGCACCGATTCACCGGGATAAGGATAAGGGATATCGCTCCAGCGGGTAAGATCGTAACCGATACGCCGGCGCGCAAGTTTTTCCAAGATCAGTTCTGACACGTTACCACCGCGATTGTAGCGCACATCGACTATCAAGCTTTCTCGATCAATTTCCGCCAGATAAGCGCGGTGGAACTCAGCATATCCGTGGGCGCCCATATCAGGAATATGCACATATCCGACACGGCCGTTCGTGGCCTCGAAGACATGGCGGCGATTATTGTTTACCCATTCGCGGTAGCGCGCAGCTGACTCGTCGCGCAGCGTCTTGACCAGAACATGACGCGGCTTGGTCACCTCATCGTCTGTCTCGTCCGCTTCAATCTCAGTGGCGACTGATAGCAGGATCTCTTCCCCGGCCAGGTTGACCAATGCTCTCTGCGGCGACATCTCCCCGTTTACAGGTCGCCCGTTCACGGCCAACAACAAGTCACCGGTCCTGACGCCAAGGCCAGGCTTGTTAAGCGGCGAATCAGCCTCTTCATCCCACACATCACCCTGGACGATGTGGGCAATCCGCCATTTGTCAGAATCTTGATCATAATGAAAGTCGGCCCCAAGATAACCCTGGCGATATACAGGTGCTGACCGGTAGTCACCACCTATTTCATAGGCATGGGACGTGCCCAGTTCACCTTGCATTTCCCATATTAGATCAGAGAATTCCGACCTACTGACAACACGATCGATAAGTGGCAAGTAGCGGTCATAAACTGCGAGCCAATCCACTTGAGACATATCCGGCATCCAGAAATGGTCGCGCTGCAGGCGCCACGCTTCACCATACATCTGCCGCCATTCAGCGACGGGAATAATGGACACCTTGACGCGGCTGAGATCCAGCCAACCGCTTTTTCGCCCGGAGCCACTGCCGTTTTCTTTTGGCTTGCTGCCAGCCTCCAATACGCGAAGCTGGTTTCCCGAGCGTACGATCGCTGTTGAATAGTCTCGATTCAGCGCAAAGGATGTGACACGCGACAGGATCTTTTCCTCTTCACGCTCCTCAAAATCGTAAACATATAAGGAGCCCTTTGCGGGCGGCACGGCAGAGCGTCCCGCTTGACTTAATGCGCCCTCGATAGGGAATCGTGTGTAAAGCACCTTGCCCCCTTTCACACCCAGGATGCGGCCGTATCGGCCGTCGGTCACCGGGAAGGCGATGATTCGATCGCGAATGCCATCGATATCAATCCTCACGGGCTTTTCTGATTCGGACTGTTTCTTATCTACTTCCTTCTGTTCACTCTTTTTCGCATCGGACGTGGGCGTATTCTCTGATCCAGCTGCCGCAGCTTCATCGACGCCTTCCTTTGAAGAGAGCGCCTGAATATCGGACGCCTCCCTGAACGGAGATTTCAAATTCTCCTGCAGAGTAATCAGGAAGGGGCGAATACCGCGTGGAAAACCCAGGTCGAAATGAATATTGTCAGTGACAGGATCGAACTCACGATAAGAGAGAAAATAGAGATACTTGCCCGCGGGATCAAAACTCGGTTGAACATCGCGCAGGACCGGGTCCGTAATCGTGACGATTTCGCCATTCTCCGCTTTCCAGAGTTTCAGCGCAGTTCTTTGCAATGAAATGGAAGCGCTGTAGGCAACCCATTGGCCATCAGGTGACCAATCGAAGCCGCTGATGCGGCTGACTTTGCTGCGATCGATAAGCGTCAATGTCCGATCCTCTACATTGAGGCACAGTAATTCATAGCGATGATTGCTGAACAGCACCTGATCCTTCTTAGGGTTAACCTTCACGGCGAGTGGGCGGCCGATATCTAGCCCTTCGAAAATGGTCGTCGTTGTCACGGCGCTTTCGTCACCTTCAAAAAGCACGAAAGATTCCTCACCACCCTCATCAGATACGGCGATCATGCGGTGGCCATCATTCAGCCATTCCAGCAATCGATAGCGAACGCCATGCGCCTGGCCATGCTGCAAGACTGCGCCTTCCCAGTTAGGGAATGTGAAGGCTTTTCCTCTGCTGGTAATCGCCACCGCTTTCCCCGAAGGGTGCAGCGTCCAGTCGTCCAGGTACCGGGCCGTGTAGACGAACTTGCGGTTTCGCTGCGTTTGCGAGGAATAATGCTCTATGGGAATCTGCTTGCTTTCGCCCTGGGACGGGTCAAAGATGAACAGATCTGCGCCGGCATGATAGACAATCCGGCGCCCATCACTAGCAGCGTTGCGCGCGTAGAATTCGTGGTGTTCGGTATGCCGGCGAATCTCGTCACCTGAGGGCGTACAGGAGTAAATATTGCCTATCCCTTCATGATCGGACAGGAAATAAATACGCTCCCCCAACCAGATCGGGCTATCAAGATTCCCAGGGAGGTCAAGCAGAGACTCGAACTGGCCGTCCCCTTGACGATCGACCCATATCTGTCCGGTACGGCCGCCGCGATAGCGCTTCCAATGCGCCGGGCTGCGCAGATTGTTGCCGATAACGATCCCGCCGTCAGGCCCAAAGGAAATCGCGCGCGCCGGGCCAACATTGATCTTCTCCAACTTGCCATTATGCGGATGCAAGCTGTAGAGATGGCTCATGCTATCGAATGGCTGTCCGGCGCTGTGTGCAAGAATAATACGGCCATCAGCGGTCCAACCGGCCGTGCGGCAGGCATAATCACCGAGGAAGGTCAGGCGATGTGGATGGCCGCCATCCGCGGCCATTGAATAGATGTCTGGCTGGCCCTCTTCACGCCCGACAAAGGCCACGCTTGTTCCGTCAGGTGACAGAGAAGGCCATGAGATTTCCCCCAAGCCGGCAGTCAGACGGCGCGCAATGCCGCCTTCCGCAGCCACTGTCCACAGATCATCTTCACAAACAAACACAACGCTGTCTTTGTAAATCGTCGGAAATCGATAATAACCATCTAACATCTATTTGCTCCTCAGCGTTCCGGCCTATTTGGCCAGCCGAACGTAGTTTAGCGGACGAAGGAAATCAGACCAAGCAGAACCTAAACCAAGAAACAATAGAGCCCCACCGCGGCACCGATGGGGCTCATTAGAAAGAAGATCTCAAGGATCTGCTTTCAAGTTTACCTAATCTTCAAATTTGAAGGAAACCTTCAACCTTACGCGGTATTCGACCAGGTCACCATCATCAAGACGTACATCCATCTTTACCACCTCGGCGATCCGCAGCTCGCGAAGAGATTTGTTGGCCGTAACAATGGCCTGAGTCGCAGCATCCTCCCAGGATTCCCTACTCGTCCCAACTAGTTCAATAACCTTGTAAACGCTCATGCAATCATCTCCTTATTCGTGTGACAGCAAAACGATAGTGAAAAGGCTGGTGCACCGGCAGACAAACGCCTCTCACCAGCTTCATCATAATACACCAGCATCATGGACGTTGTCTATTCCGCTCAATTGTGCTGCGCTCAAGGCACTCGATCCATTTCAAGATAGAGCCAAGAACTCTTTGCCGTGCAAACGATCGTCGATCTTCTGCCAGATGATTTCAAGGTGCTCCTCGTTTTGCACGTAATCGAGACCATTGGTGTCAATAGTCAAGACCGGGCTGAGTGTGAACTCCTCAGACCACTCTTCATAGAGCTCATTCAGCCGCGCCAGATACTTGTCGGAAATCGCCTTTTCATAAGTGCGGCCTCGTGTCGAGATACGGCGGCGCAGCGTGGGCACGGAAGCGCTCAGATAGATAACAAGATCCGGGGGTTGAAGCAGCAGCGTGAGCGTTCGGTAGAGGTCCTGGTAGGATGACCAATCGCGTTCACTCATATCCCCTTGTTCATAGAGGTTGCGCGCAAATATCTCCGCATCTTCATAGACACTGCGATCCTGGATGATAGACTCCGGCTGCTGGAGCAGATAGTGATGCTGCTGCAGCCGTCGTGACAAAAAGAAGACCTGCGATTGAAATGCCCAGCGGCGCATGTCGCCGTAGAAGTCGGCCAGATAGGGGTTTTCGGTGACAGCCTCAAAAACGGGCTGCCAACCATTGCGTTCTGCTAACAACTTCACCAGCGTAGACTTACCGACGCCGATGTTACCGGCGATGGTAATAAAATACTTAGTCATAATTCCCAGTCCTCTATTGTCGATTGACGGTGTCGAGCAGAACAGCAGCCTATCACGTCATACGGTAGATCATGACAAATTATAGGATTAATGATGACATATGTCATTGCTTTGGCGGCGTCTGTTATATTAGAGTGAAAGCATATTCAGCTTACGGTTTTTCCAGCAGACGGAAAAGGAGCCGGGTATGAAAGTAACTATCGATAGAAATCTCTGTAATACAAGTCTCCCGTTCTGTCAGCGATGCTCAGCGACATTTATCCGCTTCCCAGAAGGCGTGGATCGTTTGTGCATCATGGATGTCGAAGATGACGGCAAAGAAACGTTGACATTACATATGATAACGGATGGCCGCGAAATCGAGATCGAGCTGACCGACGAGCAGCGGGAATTGGCCAGCGTAGAAGGTTGGGAGGCGCTTGCCGACTTTGATCCTGCGTTGTTCCGCAGTGGCGCAGAACAGCGTTGGGAGGAAATTCGGCGGCTTCCAGCCGAGCATCAGATCTAGCGTCAACTGATTTTCGCAGGATTGGGCGCTTATCAACCAGGGGCGCTTCGCGAAGCGCTCCTACAGATCGGCTGTCTGCGGCTACTCTTGCCCGCCTATGAGCGCTGCCCTTAACCGGTCCTCCCCGTATAGAGCTTTGTGGCATACCTGCTATAATCCGCTCGTAGTATGCAAGAACAGAAAAACAAGAACCGCCGCCAAGTCTGGCTGGGAATCCTGATCAGCCTGATTTCGCTGGCAGCTATCTTCTTCTTCATCAGACCGGGAGAGATTCTGGTCGCCCTGCAAACGACGCGTTATGTCTATTTGCTGTTTACGGGTCTAGGCATAATCGCCTTCCTGGTCGTCCGGGCGATACGTTGGCGCTATATGCTAAACAATGACGCGCCATGGACAACAGTCTTTCACATCCAGAACATCGGCTACCTGCTCTCTTCAATCCTCCCTCTGCGCATCGGTGATGTTGCGCGCGCAGTCCTGATTGGCAGCGTGCCGCCCATTACGATTTCGCGTGGCATATCCACGATGGTCGTGGAGCGCGTATTGGACATGCTGTTCATCATCGCGCTGCTCCCTTTTGCGCTGTCCGGTATTGAACAGATGCCTGATTGGATGCGGACGGGAGCACAGGGAATGGGAATCGCCGCAATAGGCGCCATTATCGTGCTGATCATCGCCGCCAACCAGCGTGAGCGGGCGACTCATCTGGTAGAAAGCATCCTCAACCATATTCCTTTTCTGGACACGGCCGTCTGGACCGCTCGCGCAGACAGTTTCCTGGCCGGTCTGGACAGCCTTACCCGACTTAAAGACGGGCTTGTTCTCATCCTACTAACAATCGCCACCTGGGTTCCGATAATCCTTGCCTATTATGCGACGCTGCTGGCGGTGAACCTGGATCCCAACCTGGTCATGGCCGCCTTTGTCGTTTGCGCCGCAGCGCTTAGTGTCGCCCTACCCTCTTCCCCGGGACAGATTGGCGTATTCCACGCCGGCGTTATCGCTGCCCTACAGGTGTGGGGCCAGCCGGAGGCGCAGGCGGCCAGCTTCGCTTTCCTTTACCATGCAATCAACATGGCCATCATGATCGGATTTGGCGTCGTCGGCATCCTGGCAACCGGCTCGACCTTCAAACAAGTCGTTTCTTCCACACAGGAGTTCATCGGTCGTGAAAAGGACGATGAGGCGGTGAGCGAGTGAACCGCAGAACGTGTATAACCTGTTGTCTCAAGTTGGAGTTTATCTCTCATCATATCCTGGAAAGAATCACGCCATGAAAATCCTTGAAGTACTGACGTATTACCGCCCCTGGGTTAGCGGTCTGACGATATATGTGGAACGCCTCAGCAAGGCGCTTGTTGAACAAGGGCACGATGTAACCGTACTAACTTCACAATATGATCCGGCGCTGCCACGTTTTGATGTGATAGAAGGCGTCAAGATCGTGCGCATTCCGGTATCGGCCCGGGTCAGCAAAGGGGTCATCATGCCCGGATTTGGGCCGATGGCCTGGAAACTCGCGCCGCGGAGTGATGTCATCCATATTCATCTGCCGCAGTTTGATGCGCCAGGCGTCGCTCTGCGCGGCCGTTTGCTACGCAAACCGGTTGTGCTCACCTATCATTGCGATCTGCAGCTGCCCTCCGGAAAATTCAACAACCTGGTCAACAATGTTGTGCTAAAGATGAACCAGCTGGCGGGCCAGATGTCAGATGCGGTGGTCACCTACACACGTGATTACGGTGAGAACTCGCCGTTTCTTTCGCAGTATGTAGACAAGAAGCTGGCCATTATTCCGCCACCTGTTTCCCTTGACCCCCTTTCCGACGAAGTGCGCCAGCGTTTTCGCAGTGCGTACAATCTTGACGGCCAGCAGGTAATCGGTGTATCCGCACGATTGGCGGCTGAGAAAGGGGTCGAGGTACTACTCAAGGCCCTGCCGATTATTCTAGAAGAATTCCCAAACGCGCATGTCCTACATGCCGGACCCTACGAGGAAATTATCGGTGAGGAGGCTTATGCCGCCCGGCTGGCTCCGCTGTTCGAAAAATACGCGGATCATTACACGCTTCTCGGGACACTCCTTGGCGAAGAATTATCCGCCTTCTATGCCAACCTGGATGTGCTGTGCATCAGCAGTCTCAACAGCACCGAAAGCTTTGGTCTTGTCCAGATCGAGGCGATGCGCAACGGTGTCCCGGTAGCGGCTTGCAACTTGCCGGGCGTGCGCCAACCGGTAACTATGACCGGTATGGGCGAAGTCTCAGCGATTGGCGATCACGAAGAACTTGCAGCGGCGATCATCAAGATACTGCAAGATCGCCAGCGGTATGTCCGCGACGTGCAGTTGATATCTGACAGCTTTGATCCACAGCAAACGGCCGTCGATTATGTGTCACTATTTGAAAATCTGCGTATGCATAAGCAGCGCAACAAAACGACAGAGCCACAGGTCTATGAACGTCTGCGCGCCATGCGCGACAAGATGGCCGGAGATTGATCGGGACGAAAAACTGTGACTGAGTCCACTACTGCCCCCCAACCGCACGATAGCGACGATCTTCTTTGGCAACAGCTGAAGAGGGTCCCCGCCTTCCGCGCGCTCCTGCGTTCCGTTGAAGCGCGTTTCTATCATGCGGTTGACTTTCCTCAGCCCATCCTTGATGTCGGCTGCGGCGACGGACATTTTGCCGGGGTGACATTTGATCATCCCATCACGGCCGGAATCGATCCCTGGTGGAATCCACTGAAGAAAGCGCAGGAAAGCCAGGTGTATGAGCTGCCTCTGCAGGCTATGGGCAATTATCTACCTTATGCAGATCACACCTTTGCCAGCGCGTTTAGCAACTCAGTATTGGAACACATCCCCGATATCCAACCCGTTCTCAATGAAGTCGGCCGCGTAATGCAGCCTGGCGCGCCCTTCGTAATCACTGTACCGAGCAACTATTTCAGCGAGTTCCTCGGTGGCGCCGGCTTCTTTGACCGGCTGGGCTTGGATGGCGTGGGCGACAGCTACCGTAAGGCGTTCAACCGCATATCGCGTCATGCCCACACCGACCCACCGGAAATCTGGGCCGAACGCCTGGCGCTCGCCGGATTCACGATTGAGCGCTGGCAGTATTATTTCTCCAAGGAGGCGCTGCGCACTCTGGAGTTGGGACATGCCCAGGGCGTTCCCTCGGCCGTGCTGCACGCGCTGACCGGACATTGGATTCTTGGACCGTGGAAAAGCAATCTGCGAAGAACGGAGCAGTGGGTACGGCCGTATTACGAAGAAGAGTTCCCGCAGCAAGGCGCCTATCTTTTCTTCCTTGCCCGAAAAACAGCGGATGAACCACTGCCGCCGGCGCTGCCCCTACCGCATCCATACAGTTTATCAGAACTCGAACCGTCCGATCCCCTCTTGAAGGCAGAAAACGGACAGGCGCCGGCGAGCACGGCGCTGCCGCGCACTGAAGCAATCGAACAGCCGGATGAAACCGGAACGCCTGCACCTTTTGAAGAAGACGATCGTGAAACGTCATCCAGCCAAGGATCGCGGCTCCTTGTACCCGGATTTCTGGTCGCCCTGACACTCTTATTCGCCTATCAAGGCCAATCAGCTCTGCGTACTGCCCCCCAGCAGCCCACCGACGGTATCCGCTGGTTTGCAATCAGTGCGATCGCCCTGCTGCTGCTGCTCTGGTTCGAACGATCAACAAGCGCAGCCGGCCGCCGCTCGTGGCATTGGCCCGAGATTTCGGCGGTTCCGGCCCGGCGCTGGCTTTATCTACCTGCGCTGCTCCTGGCTTTCTTCGCCTACCGTCTGGCATCATCTCCCGACTACCTCAACCCGCTGGTTGCAATTGGCCTCTGGGTAGCAGCCGCTGCCCTTGCCGGCTACGCATTGAGCCGGGAGGACGACCAGGCAGAACAACCGGCAGCGCAGCCCCATAGAGATGCCCAGATGTTCACCATCAAGATATGCGTGCTGCTTTTTCTGGCTGCCCTATTGCTGCGCGTCTACGATCTGGCAAATCACCCCTTTATCCTGAACGGCACGGAAGCCAGTATTGGGTTGGAGGCGCTGGATGTCTTGAACGGCGTTCGGGACAACCCTTTTGGAACGGGATGGTTGACCAATCCCTCCCTGCCCTTCTTTCTGCTGGCCGTCCCACTGCGGCTGTTCGGCGCCTCGACGGAAACGCTGCGCCTGTTGTCCGCTCTAGTTGGGGCTGTCACAGTTCCCGTCTTATTTGTAATCGGCCAGCGACTGTACGGCCGTGCGGTCGGTCTTGTGGCGGCTGTCCTCCTAACAGGTTCCCATTTCCACATCCACTTCAGCAGGCTGGGCATGACAAACGTCTGGGATGCTCTGTTAACACTGCTCGCTCTGGGAACCATCGCGATCGCCTGGCAGAAAAGGGCCGGTCGAAACAGAGGCACCTGGCTCACCGCCGGGGTGGCGGTCGGGCTCAGTGCCTATCTCTACACCAGCTCCCATCTGCTGCCAATCATGCTGCTCCTCCTGGGAGTCATTCTAGTCATCCTGGATCGCGATACAGTGAAACAGCAGTGGCGGGAAGTTCTTGCAATGGGCGCGCTGGCACTCGTAATTGCTTTGCCACAGCTCCTGCATTATCAGGGTGCGCCGGGCATTTTCATGGAGCGTGCAAATGCCTTGGGCATTCTTGACACTCAGAGCGGCTGGCTCAGTGAGGAAGCAGTGCGCAGCGGAGCGACGCAGGTGCAGTTGTTGAGCGAACAGTTTTGGAAGGCTGCCCTGGCGTTTAACGCCACGATTGACACGGGCACCTCTTATGGGCCAATGGTTCCACTGCTCAACTTCTTATTTGGCTTGCTGGCCGCTCTGGGCTTCATCCTGGCGCTGTTCAGACTGCGTCAAGTCTCATACAGCATCCTGGTTGTTTGGATTGTGGTTACAGTGCTCTTCGGCGGAGCCCTTCTGCAAAATCCACCCAACAGCCATCGCTTTATCATTGCTGCACCGGCATTAGCCCTCCTAGCAGCCGCAGCACTTAATAAGTTGGTCCGGGCAGTGACCGGCCAAGGAAGTGAGCAAGACTTCGCTGCTCCGGCGGGCGCCGGCCGCGCGGCGCAGGCCTATTTGCCCATTCTGATGCTGGTAGCTATTGCCATTGCCATCTATGATGTCGGGTTTTATTTTGGAACGTACCGGTACGAGCATAGTTTCGGCGACCGCAACACAGAGATCGCCGACGGCATGGCAAAATACCTGAATGGCTTGCAGGGCGAGTGGGTGGCCCAGTTCTATGGCCCCCCGGGCATGTATGTGAGCTTTCCGACCATTCCATTCCTGGCCAACGGTTTTCAGCAAGGCATCAACTTATTTGATGTGCCGGAAGCGGGCGCACCTGTTTCCGGCTACGAAACGGACAGCCAAGTGTTCTTTTTCCTGCCTGAACGCCTGGGGGAACTGGAACAGCTGCGGGCTAGCTACCCATCGGGAAGCGAGCAGAGCTTTTCAGGTTACTACGCTGACCCACTTTTCTACGTCTATAAAGTAAACAACAATCCATAGGACCGGCGAATCCGTCGGGCCAGACACATTCCCTTGCGCACAGCAGATTGGCGCAATCTGTGAAGCAAGACTGAACTATTCTGGATAGAGAGGAAATTGACAGAGACAAAATGCGCCCCTCTCGACCATTCTGTGTTACCCTAGTATGACCTATGGCAGAAACGGCAGAGCACCCTATCGAGAATCAAGAAGAAGCGGCTGATACAACCACTTCCTCCCCACTGTGGGGACGAAGCACAAAGCTTATTGTCATCATCATCGGCCTGCTGCTGCTCGCCTTTACCGCCCGGCGTTTCCAGGGGCTGATCGTCATGGTCATCGTTGCCGCTGTAACCGCCTACATACTCAACCCGCTGGTTGAAGCAGTAAATGAGCGCACACGCATCTCGCGCGGGTGGGTAATCTTGGTCATCTACCTGCTGATGGCAGCCGCATTGATAGCACTCTTCGTATCGCTGGGCGTTGTCGCCTATGATCAAGCAACGGATTTCATAAACCTGGTTCCAAATCTGATTAATCAGAGTGTTTCACTCATTGAATCGGTCAATGCGCGAAGCGAGCCCATTGTCATCTTCGATCAAATCGTCGTTGAGCCGCTCGATATGCCCTGGGATAGCATTACCGACCAGCTTCTGGGACTGATTCAGCCTACCCTCAGCACCAGCGGCGGCTTTGTCGGCCAACTCGCTTCAACAACCGTAAGAACGGTTGGTAACTCTATCTTTGTATTTGTTATCTCTATCTATCTCATTTTTGAAGCGCCAAATATCGGCAGCTACCTGCAGGCATTGGCAGCACAGCCAGGTTATCAGACAGATATTCAACGCATGTCAGAGGAATTTGGCCGGATTTGGAGCGCCTATTTGCGCGGCCAGGTCATTCTTGGCGTGATCGTATTCCTGGTCGTCTGGCTCGGGTTGACATTACTTGGCGTGCGCAACGCGCTCGCCCTGGGCCTCATCGCCGGCCTCTTGGAATTCGTGCCCACAATCGGACCGATAGTCAGCACAGTGATCGCCATGTCTGTCGCTTTTTTCCAACCGGGCAACCCATGGGGATTGGACGGCTGGCAGTTTGCACTGATCGTGCTCGGCTTCATGATCATCGTACAGCAAGTAGAAAACAACATCCTGGTACCGCGTATCGTCGGCGGCGCGCTGAATTTACACCCGATGATAGTCATCATCGGCGTATTCATGGGCGCGTCGATAGCCGGCATCCTAGGCGCGATTCTGGCCGCCCCCGTCCTGGCCAGCCTTAAGTTGATCGCCGTATACGCCTGGCGAAAGCTGTTTGACCAACCCCCATTTCCTGAAGATGATCCGATTCTTGATCCCCCTGCCCCCGAAACGGCCGAACCCGTGGATTCTCTCGCTGAAGCTGAACAGCAGACGCAGCTGACCAACCCTACCCTCGATTAGCCTCACCCTTTTGGCGCACGTCCCTTGACCCGCAGTATTGACAGAGACCACAATCTGATCCATAATGATGACAACTGGTAAGACCACTTACCAGTATTTGCTAATGAATGATTGGTCAGCGCCCCAACGCCCAAACAGCTACGCGGAGCAGATGCTAATCTCCGCAATTCTTGACGGCACATTTCAGCCGGGCTCCACGCTTCCTGGTGAACGAACTCTGGCTGTAGAGTTGGGCGTTACACGCCCGACTCTGCGCGAAGCGATCCAGCGCCTTGCTCGCGATGGCTGGTTGACGGTTAGGCAGGGCAAGTCCACCGTGGTCAATGATTTTTGGCGCGAGGGGGGCCTCAATGTACTCAACACCTTGGTTCACCACGGCGATCATCTACCTTCCGATTTTGTGACCAACTTATTGGAGATCCGTTTGCAGATCGCGCCGGCCTATACGCGGAGCGCTGTAGCGCGTGAGGCGGATTCCGTTGCCCGCTTCCTCGACGGCCGTAAATCTTTGCCTGATGAAGCGAACAGTTACGCTGATTTTGATTGGCGGCTTCACCGTCAGCTCACTTTCTCTTCAGGTAATCCGATCTACACCTTGATATTGAACGGGTTCGGCAATTTCTACGAACAGCTGGCGCGCATCTATTTTGCACGTCCTGCGGCACGCCGGCGTTCCCTAGATTTCTACGGCGCGCTGGCGCAGTCCGCCGGCAGCCAGGATGCGGATCGCGCCGAAACAGTCAGTCGTGAAGCGATGCTGCAGAGTATAGAGATTTGGCAGCACGTGCGGAGACAATCCGACGCCCGTGATTTTGGCAGCCGGTATGAGCATACGGATGCCGCTCCTAGGGGTTAGCCATGCGACGCTGGAATGGTTGGGGCGATGACACGGTTCAATATCCGCTGGCCCCAAGAGCAGGTGATTTTCTCAAGACTGTGCTTGGCGAAGGGAGTCCTCCTCAGGATGCCCGCCTGGACGACATTCTGGTAGAAATACCGGAATCCAGGTTAGCAGACAACCCGCTGATCAATAAAGACGGCGAACTGCGTCTTCGCCATGCCTGCGGACAAAGTCTCCCCGATTGGATCGCCTTGCGCAGCGGCGCTGTCGAAGCGTTCCCGGACGGCGTGGCATTTCCGCAATATGAAGAAGACGTTGCTGACCTGATTCGCTATGCGACTCAGACCGGCACAGCGCTGATACCGTATGGCGGCGGCACAAGCGTGGTTGGCCATATCAATCCAATAGAGTCGGATGCGCCTGTGCTTACCGTCAGTATGCGCCGCATGAACAGGTTGAAGGCGCTGGACAAACGAGACCTTCTGGCGACTTTTGGCGCCGGCGTTTGCGGCCCTGAACTGGAGGCACAGCTCAGGGCGCACAACTGCACCCTGGGACATTATCCACAATCGTTCGAGATGTCTACGCTGGGGGGATGGATAGCGACGCTGTCGAAAGGGCAGCAGGCGCTGCTCTACGGCCGTATTGAGGATCTTTTCGCTGGCGGCACGTTGATCTCGCCCGCCGGCAGGTTGATCATGCCGCCCCACCCCGCCTCAGCGGCCGGCCCGATCTGCGCCAGCTGGTGCTCGGTTCAGAAGGTCGTTTAGGGTTTATTACAGAAGCAACGCTGCGCATCTCGACGCTGCCGGAACATGAGGAGTTTTCTGGCCTGTTCTTCCCGGACTTCGCAGCCGGCCAAACGGCCGTGCGCGAAATCGTTCAGGCGAGATTGCCCTTGTCGATGCTGCGCTTGAGCACACCGGTAGAAACAGAAACGACATTGTTGTTGGCCGGTCATGAACGGCTGATCAGCCTCATGGATCAGTTCTTGGCGGTTCGCGGTATATCAGAAGAAAAGTCGCTGCTCCTGGCCGGCTTCACGGGCACAGAGCGCATTGTGAATGCGGCGCGCAGAGCGGCCATGGACATCGCCAAACAGTACGGTGGCGTTCACATTGGCAAGCAGTTTGGCAAACAGTGGCGCAAGAGCCGTTTCCGCACGCCCTATTTGCGAAACACGCTCTGGGAGCAGGGGTATGCCGTGGACACATTGGAAACGGCCGTGCCCTGGCACCGCGTAGACGAAACACTCAATGCGATCGAGAACGCACTGGCTGCTGCACTAGCTCCACTTGACGAGCGCGTGCATATCTTCTCACACCTTTCCCACCTGTACAGCAGCGGAGCGAGTATCTATGTCACCTACTTATTCCGTTTGGCGAAAGATCCCCAGGATACGCTGTGCCGCTGGCAAAGCCTAAAATCGGCGGCCAGTGAGGCGATCGTAGCCCGTGGGGGAACCATCAGCCACCAACATGGCGTGGGCCTGGATCACAAACCCTATCTTGCAGTTGAGAAAGGCCCCCTAGGCATAGCTCTGATCAATGGCGCCATTGGCTGCACGGATCCGCAGAACATCATGAATCCCGGCAAGCTGATCGACAGCGTGTAGAAAATGGCATGCGGGCACAGGTAGAAAACGACGGGTGGAGGCAGTACCATGTGGAATCAACATTGGCGTGACGACATCTGGGCGACAATCGAACAAGAATGGGACATCATCATCATCGGCGGCGGCATCACCGGCGCCGGGATTCTTCGCGAAGCCACGCGCCTGGGCCTCAATGCGCTCCTCGTTGAACAGGCGGATTTCGCCTGGGGAACCTCCAGCCGGTCGTCGAAACTGGTTCACGGAGGCCTGCGTTATCTTAAGGAAGGCAAGCTGCGCCTGACAAGAGATGCTGTCCGCGAACGGGAACAGTTGTTGCAGGACGGGCCGGGCTTAATTGAGCCCATCGATTTCCTCCTTGCAACCTATGACGGTGAACATCCCGGCCGGCTCATCTACAGCGCTGGCTTGACGATCTACGATCTCCTGGCCATGCGCTGGAGCCATCGTTACTACAGCGCGCAAGAGTTCAATCTGATGGCCGGCCAACTCACCCAAGTGGGACTAGAGGGCGGATTTCGTTACGGTGATGCACAGACAGATGATGCGCGGCTGGTCTTGAGAGTGATTCATGAGGCGGTTGCCGCCGGCGCCTCAGCAATCAACTACGTGCGAGCCGAGGTGCTGATCAGCGACAACAGCGGCTTTGTGCAGGGGGCGCGCCTTTACGACCGGGTAGGCGAACGGCGGGTTGATGTACGAGGCAAAATCACCATCAACGCCTGCGGTGCCTGGGCAGACGAACTACGTGTACACCCTGATCAGAACGAAAAGATCCGCCCACTTCGCGGCAGTCACCTGGTCTTCCCCGCCTGGAGAGTTCCGGCAGCGCAGGCCGTCAGTTTTCTACATCCGCTGGATCGCCGTCCGGTCTTCATCTTACCCTGGGAAGAAGTCACACTCGTTGGCACAACCGATGCCGATCACAACACCCCGCTCAATGAAGAACCATGCGTTACTGGCCAGGAAGTCGCTTACCTGATGGCCGCGGTCGACGCGCGCTACCCATCGCTTGGCGTGACTCTCGATGACGTCCTATGCAGTTACGCCGGCGTGAGGCCGGTGATCGGAAGCGGAAAAGAGAAACCATCGGAAGAATCTAGAGATCACGTCATCTGGAACGAAGACGGCTTGATAACGGTCACCGGGGGCAAACTAACCACGTTTCGCTTGATCGCGAAAGATGTATTGCACGAAGTCAGCAGGCAGATCCCCGACCTACCGCCATTCGATATTGAGGCCCCTATCCTGGATCCCGTCGACAGGCTTGGTCTGGACAACAATTCTCTGAGTGCCGGTACAATTCGCCGGCTTCAGGGACGCTACGGCGCCGCGGCCGGCAAGCTGGTTGAAGCCGCGCGTCCGGGCGAACTGGAAAAGATTCCACGGACAAATACGCTGTGGGCAGAACTCCGTTGGGCGGCGCGAGCGGAAGGCGTCATTCACCTGGACGATCTCCTGATGCGGCGTACACGTCTGGGCCTCGTCACTGAAGATGGCGGATTGGCACATATGAAACGAATCCGCTCCACTTGCCAGTCGGAACTCGACTGGGATGATGCGCGTTGGGAAAATGAAGAAGATGCTTATAAGCGGCTTTGGGAACGTTGCTACAGTCTGCCACCCCGGAGTAAAATCGCGGATTGGCGCGGTCTATTGAACGAGTCCGGCAGGGCTCCGGCAGTCACCGTCAGGAAGCAGCATGCCTTACGTACAGCAAAGAACGTGTGGCCTGCCCCGATGATGATACTCTTAGTAGGGGTGGTCTGGCTGCTGGCCAGGCATTACCGGCGCCGGAGCGTCCGCGCATTGCAGGATTAGGCACAGGCACAGCCGTTGCGGCGTTCAATCAACCAGACCTGCCAGAAATAATCATCTGACCTGCCGATCTTGGCGCTTGGATATACCAATTTGAAGAAGAAGAACAGTTACCAACGGTATCTATTCCCACTCCTAACTCGCGTGGACCCCGAAACTGCCCACGAACGAACAATTTCGGCGCTTGCCCTGGCGCAGCAGCGCGGTGCCGGTCGCGCTGCTTTGCGGCGCATCGCCGGCCCTTTGCCGCAGGAACCGGTTGAGTTATTTGGCCTGACATTCCCGAACCCTATTGGTGTGGCAGCCGGGTTCGATAAAGATGGTCAGGCGGTAGAGGGGTTGGCCTTGCTCGGCTTTGGCCATATCGAGGTGGGCACTGTTACGCCACAGCCACAAGCGGGAAATGAAAAGCCGCGCATCTTTCGTTTGCCGGAAGATGGGGCGATCATCAATCGCATGGGTTTTCCCAGCTGCGGCATGGCCGCGGCCTGCGAGCGCCTGAAGGCGCTGGCGGCTGCCGGCAGAGAATACATTGTCGGCGTCAGCCTTGGCAAGCAAAAGGAAACGCCCTTGACACAAGCGGCTGAGGATTATGCTTCGGTGCTGCGGGCAGTTTTCCTCTATGCAGATTATCTGGTAGTCAATATCAGTTCACCAAACACGCCTGAGCTTCGTGAACTGCAGGGAGAACTGTATCTGGGCGATCTACTGGGCGCCTTGGCGGCCGAAAATAAACAACAAGCCTCCAGGCTGCAGAAGAAACCTCGGCCGCTGCTGGTCAAAATAGCGCCAGACTTGAGCCATTCAGAATTGAGCACCATCCTACAGGTTGCCCTGGACAATGAGATTGACGGCATCATTGCAACGAATACGACAGTCAGGCGTAATGGACTGAGCAGCAATAACAAGGACGAGACCGGCGGCCTCAGTGGGAAACCCCTGGCCGCGCAAAGCCTGGAAATCATCAGCCTGATTGCCAGTGAGACAGCAGGGCGGCTGCCCATTATCGGGGTCGGTGGCGTTTCCACGGCTGACGATGTTCGGGCCATGCAGGATGCTGGGGCAGACCTTGTGCAAATTTACAGCGCATTGGTCTATGAGGGGCCGGGTCTGGCAGGATTCTATTCTGCGCGATCTCGCCGTCCCTAAAGTGCCAGTTAAGGTATAATCACCACCATGGACAAGAGATTGGAAGCCATCGTAACCGGATATGTTCAAGGCGTTTCCTACCGTCATTATGCCCGGCAGGAAGCGCAGCGCCTTGGACTAACCGGCTGGGTGGCGAACAGTCCGGACGGTTCAGTACGGGTAGTAGCCGAAGGGTCACGGAACGCGCTGGGAGAATTCAGTGACTTTCTGCTGTCGGGGTCGCCCTACGCACAGGTAGACCACGTACAGGCTGACTGGCTGGACGCAACAAGTGAATTTTCAGAGTTTGGCATCCGCTATCTATGAACGACGACGAAACCCAACTCGGCCGGCAGCGTTTAGCGTGGGCAGTTTTACTTGGCAGCTTCTTCATCTGTCTGTTGATCACTGTCACCGTCCCGCTGTCCGCAAGCGCCTATATTCGCAATGCCACGCAGGATCTGATCACCACAGTTCAAGCCAACGAAGGCACGGT
Organism: uncultured Chloroflexia bacterium; assembly: GCA_963767495.1. Lineage (GTDB taxonomy): Bacteria > Chloroflexota > Anaerolineae > Promineifilales > Promineifilaceae > JAACFF01. Next base: position 1,716,401 of record CAVYDY010000001.1, on the reverse strand, counting down.
GGGCATTGATGACGAGTCAGGCGTTCGCCGAGCAGTCATTGCCGGAGAAAATGAAGAATTAGTCGAAGCTGGATCAAGTATCCTGACCGATGCCACAGCAACAGCCCTCCTATACATCGCTTCACCTGATGAAGATTTGCTTGCCCGCCTGACGATTGATGGCAACTCCACGGTACGCATAGTGCGTGCGACCGCACCGCGCTTCAATTGGAGCAGCTCAGAAAATATGGCTGACTATCTACTAGAAAGCGGCCGCCTGCGCGTCAGTCTATTGCAGCCTGAGGACGGGAGCGCCCCCATAACGATAAACTTCACAACGCCGCAGGGCACAGTCGCTATCAATGAGCCAGGACAGTATGCTCTTGAAGTAGACAACCAGGCGACGCAAGTCAATGTTCAGAATGGTATGGCCGACGTCGTAGCCCAGGGCGAGTCCCTAATGTTGATGGCCGGGGAGCGAGCAGAAATCCCCACGGGTGCCAGGCCCGCCGGACCACTCGATCCGGAACGAAATCTCATCAAGAACGGTGATTTTTCGGAAGGCTTTAACGACTGGGCTGAGTATGCTTGGCTCGTCGAACTGGAAGACCAACCAGAGGGAAAGACCCAGGTAACGCGCGTCGATGGTGAACCCGTGCTGCGCTTTCAGCGCGAGGGTATCGGGCATGCCGATGCGCGAGTTCTACAGTCACTGAACCAGAGCGTGATCGATTCTGAATCGCTGCGTCTGATGCTTACGCTGCGAATTGGTGAACAGAGTCTTGGCGTCTGCGGCATTCAGGGCAGCGAATGCCCGCTGTTTGTGCGCGTTGACTACGTGGACGAGAATGGCGTCAGCCAGACCTGGCAGCAAGGATTCTATGCCACGGGCGAGGTCGACGACAACACAACGCCGGGGGCTTGTGTATCTTGTGCACTCATCCAGGAAAACCATGAACGCACGCAGTTGGGGCAGGAATTCTTTTATGAGGTCGATCTGCGGGAGGAACTGGCCCGGCAGGGTGCGACCGCACCGCGCCAAATCGAGAGCATTTCCCTCATCGCATCCGGCCATAGCTTCTTAACGGATGTGATGGATATCGCCCTACTCACCAATTAGGCGTCAGCCTCATCGAATCCCAGGCGTCTTTCCTTAAGAGACACAAAACGCCGGTGCCCGATCACAATGTGGTCGAGCACGGAAATATCTAGCAACGACCCGGCTCTGACCAGCTGGCGGGTTACGCTGATATCTTCAGGTGATGGTGCGGGATCACCCGAAGGATGATTGTGAGCGACGATAACCGCCGCGGCATTTGCCCTGATCGCTTCCTTAAATAGCTCGGCGACGCGAACTACTGATGTATTCAAGCTGCCCTGATAAATCGTAGGCATGCCGAGTACTTCGTTGCGCGTGTTGAGCAGGATAACGCGCAGATGTTCTTGTTCCAACAGCATCATCTCTGACATCAACAGATTGGCTGCATCGGCCGGTGAGCTAACTCTTGGCCGTTCAGTTGGCGCGGCAGCCATCAACCGGCGTCCCATTTCCAGGGCGGCTTTGATTTCCGCTGCTTTGGCTGGCCCGATTCCTTTTACGGTAGACAATTCGCTGATGGAAGCGCGTGTAAGGCCAGGCAGGCCGTCGAAATGAGCAAGCAGGTATTCAGCTAGACGCAGCGCACTCATACCCGGGTAACCAATGCGCAGCGTGATGGCCAACAATTCGGCTGTCGAGAGCGCCTTCGCGCCAACATGCAGCAGCCGCTCCCTCGGGCGATCTTCTTCCGCTAGGTCGCGCATCATTAAGACATATTCTACAGCTTCCTCTTGACTCATTGGCGCCCCCCTTGATTGATCTGCACAGCCAAATACCTACGCAGAGAAACCAGTCAATCAAAATGATTTGCCCTAACCAGCTCGAACGGAGTCAGCACAACGTCGTAAACTAAGCGTCAGCGCTCTTAATCAGCAGAACCAACTCGTTCCATTCTTCCGATGTCAGGTGCAGCGTCAGCGCCCCCAAAGCAATGTGATAGTAGTAGCCGTCTTGTTCATCCAGGCTGCGCCATACGACAAAGCTGTCAGTCTCGGCGATCAGTTCGTTTTCCAGATTCTCTTCCGTCATCTTATTGATAGTTTCCTTCTTCATATGCCTGTGCCCGGCAAGTGCAAGGCACAAGACAATTGTATGCGTACCGGCACAATCCAGCCAGATCAATTGATGGCCTGGCGCAAATAGGGAACTATCAACGGCGAAACGCGATCCTGCTATAATGTGCCGAGAGGCGGACAACTTATGACTACTGGCTCACCACTGAAAAGCACAACGCCGGCCATTGATATCTACATCAAGTTGGCTCAATATCCGATTCTCGCCGACCGCATCCGCGTACGCATGCGCGAAGAGTTGTTCCAACGCGGTGTGATTACCAAGGAAGCGTTTGGAGCCGAGGTGCGGGCAAACGCCATCGAATCTCAGAAGCGAGAAGGCCTGCAGGACCCATTTGGCCAGGAAGAGGCGAATATCTGGCAGAAACGCAAAGAACGAATACGAGATTACTTGACTGACTCTTACTTTGCGTTCAATCTGGGCAGCACGCTGCTCGATCAGATCATTGCGGATATACGGCGCGACCAGCCCGCACCGACTGACACGGCCGATCTTACATTCAATCCTGAAATTGCCCCCTGGGAATTGCTGTTTCGCCAGGGCGAGCTATATGAGCAGCTGCCGGACGCGGAAAGAACGGCGGCCGAACATCATCTGGAAGAGATAAAAGTGGTATTGATCAAACGCTTGATCAGCGACCAGCTGCCATATATTGGAGTTGCCAAGAAGATCTTCAGCATTGCTGACCTGCGAGGCATCTACCGGCGGCGTATCGGCACAGGCAAAATTGGTGGAAAGGCTGCCGGGCTCTTACTCGCCTGGCGCATCTTGCAGCAGCCCGATCCCGAAACGGGCGAAGATCTTGAGGCTGTCGTTCAGATCCCAGATTCATATTTCCTAGGAACCGAAGTCCTCTATGAATTCCGGTTGAAGAACGGCCTTGACAGCCTGATGAACCAGAAGTATCGGCCGCTGCCGGAGATCAGAGAACAGTATCCCTCTGTCGTTGACGCGCATCTTTCTGGAAGATTTCCGGAAAAGATCATTGATCAGCTGCAAGAAATGCTGGTCGAACTCGATGGAGCGCCCCTGATCGTTCGCTCCTCAAGTCTTCTTGAAGATAACTTCGGATACGCGTTTGCAGGCAAATACAACAGTTATTTCTGCCCGAATCAGGGGACGGCGGAAGAAAACCTGGCGGATCTCTTGCGCGCTATTAAGCTTGTGTTTGCCAGCACCCTCAACCCTGACGCCCTGCTCTATCGCCAAAAACAACATCTTATTGACTACGACGAGCGCATGGCGGTGCTGATCCAGCGCGTGCGCGGCAAACAATACGGCCGCTTTTTCTTCCCCACACTGGCAGGTGTCGCGTTTAGCGAAAATCCTTTCCGTTGGAACCCCAAGATCCGGCGTGACGAAGGTTTCCTACGTATTGTTTGGGGCTTGGGTACACGCGCGGTCGATCGCGTAGCCAACGATTACCCGCGCATCATCGCGCTCAGCCATCCGCAGCTGCGGCCCGAAATGTCAGCTCAAGCGATTCGCCAATATTCACAATATTATGTGGACGTTATCGATCTTGAAAAGAACAGCTTCGAGACGATTCCAGTTCACGATCTACTGCAGGCTGATTTTCCAGATTTGCGATATATCGCATCGGTAGATCGCGGCGACTTTGTGCAGGATATCCTTTCTTCAACAACCAGTCTCGCTAAAGATGAACAATATCTCCTGACTTTCAACTACCTGACACGAAACAAAGAGTTCGTACAGTTGATGCGCTCCGCCTTGCAGCGACTGCAGAAAGCATACAATCTACCGGTTGATGTGGAATTCACGCTTGAGATCATACCGAACTACCCGGCCCCGGAATACAGACTTAATATCTTGCAGTGCCGCCCACTCAGCCAGCGCAAAGAGAAACGCAACATCGTAATTCCACAAGACATCCCGGACGAAGACATTTTGTTCACGGCCCACGAGCTGATTCCGGATGGCGGTGCAGAAGGCGTTCGTTACGTTGTTTTCGTCGATCCAGAGGCGTACCGTTCCTGCGAAATGCCCAACAAACATGCGCTCGGACGCGCCATCAGCCGCCTGAACCGTCTCTTCGAAGATGAATCCTACATTTTGATGGGGCCGGGACGATGGGGCAGCACCAACATTGATCTGGGCGTACAGGTAACCTACGCTGATATCCACAACACCAAGGTACTCATTGAAATGGCCGTTGCTCATAATGGACAGCTGCCGGAACTGTCCTATGGCACGCATTTCTTCCAGGATCTGGTGGAAGCCGGCATCTATTCACTGCCGCTACATATCGGGCAAGGGAACGCCCGGTTCAATTGGACCTTTTTTCGCGAGTCACCAAACATGCTTGCCGCCTTACAGCCTGAAGACGGAGATCTGGCACCCTATTTGCACGTAATCGATGTGGCAGCGCTGCCGGGAAACCGCCGGCTGAACGTCATTATGGACGGCCGTGAAGATTACGCTGTCGGATATCTTTCCAGCGGAGAGTGGCAGAAAACGGCCAGCGTTCAGGCAACACTATCAACATTTTAGCCGGTGATTCTCGCGATAGCGAATCCCCCGCGAAACGAGCAGGCACCCCGATTTGCGACCAGAAGCTGCTCAGGAGACATATTCATGACAACACCATCACTGCGCAGCACAACACCAACAATCGATGTCTACGTCAAATTGGCGCAGTACCCGATCCTGTCCGATTCGATTCGCACGCGCATGCGCGAAGAACTCTTCCGGCGTGGCGTCATAGAACAAGCGGATTTCGAACGCGAAGTGCAGGAAATAGCCATCGAGTCTCAGCGCCGAGAAGGGGTCAGCGCACCCTATACGCAAGAAGAGACGGACAAATGGGAACTACGCAAGACACGTATTCGTGAATTCCATACAGACGCCTATTTTGCCAACAGTCTGGGCATTGCTTTGCTTGAACAGATTGTTGACGAAGTACTAAGCAACCGGCCCAACCAGTCTGGAAGCACTGAACTGACCTTCAACCCAGAAATCGCCCCCTGGGAACTACTGTTCCGCCAGGGCGAAATATATGAATCGCTTCCGGAACCGGAACGAAAGCCTGTTGAGCATCACCTGGAAGAAATCAAAGTTGTGCTGATCAAGCGTATGCTGAGCGATCAGCTGCCCTTCATTGGCATAGCGAAGAATGTGCTGTCTATCGCCGATCTACGCCGCGTATACGGGCGATTAATCGGTGGCGGCAAGATCGGTGGCAAAGCAGCCGGGATCGTGCTCGCCTGGAAGATTTCACGGCAGCGCAGTCCCGATATTGGCCCTGATATCAGTGATATGGTTGAGATTCCTGAATCCTATTTCATCGGATCGCAGGTAATCTATGATTACACCGTGCTCAACGATCTCGACCGCTTCATGAATCAAAAATACCGGTCAATCGAGGAGGTTCGGGCAGATTACCCCACAGTCATTCAAGCCTATCTCAATGGCGATTTCCCGGAACCTGTGGTCGAACGCCTGCGCGAGATATTGTACAAATTCAGGGGTATTCCCCTGATCGCCCGTTCATCCAGCCTACTCGAAGATAATTTCGGTTTTTCGTTTGCCGGCAAATACACGTCCGTGTTTTGCCCGAACCAGGGTGATGACTCGCAGAACCTGGAAGATCTACTCAATGCGATTCGCCGCGTCTATGCCAGCTTGCAGAATCCTGATGCCCTGCTGTACCGTAAACAACGTGAATTGCTCGACTACGACGAACGAATGTGTGTGATCATCCAGCCGGTGCAGGGCAATCGCTACGGCCGTTATTTCCTACCCCCTGTCGCCGGCGTTGCCTACAGCCAAAACCCTTTCCGCTGGGGGCCCAAGATCAGGCGCAGAGATGGCCTGCTGCGGATGGTATGGGGGTTGGGCACCCGGGCGGTAAATCGCGTGGCCAATGATTATCCAAGGCTGGTTGCTCTCAGCCACCCGAAGCTGCGTCCCGACGCATCTGCCAAAGCGATTCGCCAATATTCTCAGCACCTGGTTGATGTTTTGGATTTGGAACGGAACTGCTTCGATACGCTGCCCTTTGACGAAATACTGAAACCTGACTACCCGGAGGTCGATGTCATCGCCTCGATCGATCAAGGTGATTATCTACAAGATATTTATGCCGGCGGCATGCTCAGTGAAGGAGAGGACCTGGTGCTAACCTTCAACAAGTTGACCGAAGACAAGCGTTTCGTTAAGTTGATGCGCACAGTGCTGATGCGTTTGGAACAGGTTTATGGCCATCCCGTGGACATCGAATTTGCCGTCGAAATCATACGCGGCGCGCCAACACGTGACTACAGGCTGCACATCTTACAGTGCCGCCCTCTCAGTCAGAACATGGAGAACCTAGTTGTTTCCGTCCCTGAGAACATCCCTGAAGAAAAGATTGTCATAGAATCCAACTGGATCGTTCCTGACGGCAAAGCAGAGAATATCCGGTATGTCGTCTTCATCGATCCCATCGTTTACAACACAATCCCGGATCTGGTCACCAAACGAGAGCTTGGCCGTGCGCTAAGCCGCCTTAACCGGCTTCTCGAAGACGATACCTTTATTCTAATTGGGCCGGGCCGTTGGGGCAGCGCTAACCTCGATCTTGGCGTCCATGTAACGTATGGCGATATTTACAATACGAACGTCCTGGTTGAAATCGGCATCTCCATTGATGGGGGGCGCCCAGAATTATCGCACGGGACGCACTTCTTCAACGATCTTGTAGAATCAGGAATAGTTGTTCTAGCACTGTGGCCGGATGATCAACAGAGCCGTTTCGATTGGTCCTTCTTCCGCAATTCCGCCAACAGCCTGGAAGAGATTGCGCCGGAAGAAGCAGAACTGGCGCCTTATCTGCGCGTGATCGAAATACCAGGCGTTTCGGCCGGCAAATTCCTACACTTGTACATGGATGGTGAACACGAGAATGCGGTAGCATTCTTAGGCGAACCAATCGATGATAAGTAGATGCTTCCGCTGGGGCGAGAACGGTTATGCGGCGGTGTCATCCGCCGGCATTTCGCGCAGCAGTTCGCCTAAGAGCGCGCGCTCGCTGTCTTCGTCATCGACACGGCCGTCGAGCCGGGCAGCCAGAAGCTGATCAAGCAGCTTCGCAAACTGCGGTCCCGGTTCAAGACCCATGGCCCGCAGATCATCCCCCGTCAAGGCAACTTTCACAAAACGCCATTCAGCATAATAGCGATCGAGGAGATCGCCGCGCCGGTCATCAACAAGCACAATGCGCGCAGCCATCAGAACGCGCGGTTCGTACTTATCACAGAGGGCGGCAGCCTGGCTTGCGCGGGCATCAACCGGCAAAGCGTCAAGTTCATCGAGGAGATCGCCAACGGCAAGGACATCCGAACGGGTCGATTTGCGACCACGCAGGCGCTCCACCGTCGCCTCCTGTACCTCTTCCGGCAGCGGCGCCAACCAGAGCGCAAAATAGAGGAACTCAAGCGATTCATCGGCGACGACATCAATCCATAGAGGATCGCTTCTGAAGGCCGGCACATGGCGGAAATAGGCGGCCGACTGCGGCAGCCAGGCCAATCCCGGCTGAATATGTTCCATAATTCCCAGTTCGGCCAGGCGTTCCATGACGCGCACAGGATCCGCTTCACGCAGAGCAAGTTCAATCTCATGGCGAATGCGGTCTCCGGTAACGCGCACCAGCATCGGCAAAGCGCTCTCAATCAACTCCAGCGACCGCGGTTCGATTGTGAAGCCGAGACGCTGCTCTAGGCGCACAGCCCGCAGAATTCGCGTTGGATCATCCACAAAGCTGAGACTGTGCAAGACACGAATGAGGCGGCGCTCCAGATCGCGCCTGCCGCCATAAAAATCAAGCAGCTCGCCTAAATGCGCGCCATCCAGACGTACCGCCAATGTATTAATTGTGAAATCCCGGCGATGAAGATCCAGTTTGATTGAACCGCGCTCGACTTCCGGCAGCGCTGAAGGCTCCTGGTAAAACTCCGAGCGGGCGGTGACAAAATCAATTGAGGGCGGCAGTGAAGCATCGTACACAAGCTCATCCGCGGCCGTTTGCGGGCTGCGCGGGTGCGGCACGCCATACAGTTCGTCAACCGCCTCCCATATCTGCGGCGTTACAAACCATTTGCCTGTTCCGAAACGGGCATGGGTGTGGACTTCGCCGCCAAAACGATCCTGTAGACGGCGGACCAGAGCGATAGCATCCCCTTCAACGACCATATCCAAATCGGTCGCTGGTTTTTGCAGAAGTAGATCGCGAACAAGTCCACCCACGAAATAGAGCGGCATACCCAATGCCGCCGCTTCCTCGCCAACGGCGCGTACCATGGCCCACAATGATGGTGAAAGTGACTTTGCCATCAGGGCATTGAGATCTGAGCCCCCCACATCCTCCACCGGCTGGAACCAGTAGTTAAGCAAATCGGTGCGCGTGACGATGCCAATCGGCCGTCAGATCTTGCGGGGCCCCTTCCAAGACTTCGCCGATGACCGGTATTTGTCCCCATCCTTCGCGCAGCATCAGTTCCTGGACCCGTTCTATAGATTCAGACGGCCGTACGGTGACGTTGCCGGCACGCATGACCCGGCTGACGGGCAAGCCGCCCATTTCATGATTCACTGCTCCATCGACAGCGCGGCGGGTCAGCAAACCCTGAATCTGACCGCTCTCAGGATCCGCTACCGGGTACCCTTCGTGCCCGGTACGCAGCATAAGTTGTAGTGCCTGATCCACCGTTGTATGCGGCCCAATGACCTGTACACCATACGACATAATTTCCGCTACGACGGCCATTGGCGCCACGATGCCGGGCAGAAGTTCTTCTACTCTCTGCGCCGTACTGTCAACGCGTTCGCCAACCACCAGGGCCGCCGCCGCCCGGCTGTGACCGCCGCCGCCGAGTTCACGAGCCACGATTGACACATCCACGTCCTCATGAGAACTGCGGGCGACCAACTGTACATCCTCATCCATCTGCACCAGAACAAACAAGCCGGCAGGCAAGAGCGTTTCACGCAGGCGGTGAGCCACCGAGGAGATTTCGTCATCGAATCCAGCGGGAGCAACGGCCGTGGCGACAGCCATCGTTCTTCCATGAATACGATGCCACCTGACATTGGACTGCAGATCATCATAGAGCGCCTGCTGCTGCGGCGTAAGCGGCACGGTCAGGAAGCGACGGACAACATCCAATTGGGCGCCCTGTTCCAACAACCAGGCTGCAGCACGTGCATCCCGCGCCGTTGACGTGTCATAGGTCAATCCACCGGTGTCTTCATAGATTCCCAGGAGCAGCAGCGTCGCCTCTTCAGGTGTCAAGGATAGGCCGCTCACCTGAACCTTCTCAACCAGCAGGGTCGTCGTCGCCCCAACCGCTTCGACCTGGTAAATCCACCCCTCACGCTCCTTATAATCCAAATGATGATCGATCACGCGGACATGCGGCTGCCGCGCCATGCCGCGAACGCTGTTTAGGCTGTTGGTATCGACCAATACGACCTCATTCACGCGTCGTCGTTTCCAATCAGCGGCACGCACAAATGGCAGCGCGTCCCAATATAGGTTCAGGAACTGCTGAACATTGCGATTGAGATGCCTGGGCAGCAGAGGCGTCCCTTCCGGAAACAGCATATGCGCCGCCAGCTGAGAGGCGACTGCGTCGAAGTCCGCTTTTTCATGCGTGAGAATAAGCATCATAAACCTATTATACCTGGACAATGAAGCCGCCAAAACCGGCGTGAGCGATCGGCGGGCAATGGGCAAAGAAAAGGTGAACTGCTACAATTCTTTCAATGAATGATGGCACCCCAACTACCAAAATCTTGCACGCGGATCCGGAACATGGCGGCATTCGCTTCGCGGCACTGCTTACCATTGCGGTTGGCCTGATTGGCGGCTATTTCCTGGTGCGCTTGCTGTTGGAATGGCTTGCACAAGACAGCGCGCTGCTTGATTTCGCTACCGTTATCTCTTGCATCGGCGCCGTACCTATCGCCCTGGGCTTTGCCTGGCTTGTCGAACACCTCCTAAGAAAGTATTGGCCCAGCGGTATGAAGTTCGAGCTGTCGGGCAGCGAACTGCGCTTTGAAGGAGATGCTTCAGCGGCCGGAGAATCATTATCAATCGGTATGGATTTTGATAAGCGAGTCAATCTTACCTGCTGGTACTTCAAACTCATCGGCTATCCTAAGGCAGGCCGCGAGCGACTTGTTTCCGACAAATGGCTTTGCCTCGCCTGCCAGATGCAGCAAGATGAGAAGCGGCTCATTACCTTCACCTACGTCCCGCCGGAAAAGGCGCAAGAATGGTTTGGCTCACTTGACTTGGAGGAGCCTTTTCACGAGATATCGCTCACCTGGCTGTATAGAGAAGCGGGCAAACGACGTCTGGGGGCGACGACGAGGCCGGAACTGCCCGCAGATATGCTCACGGGGCCGGATGGCAGATATTGGATCGCCGAGCGCAGACGCTGGGAAGAGGGCCTGGAACTGAGTGAGGATGATTTTGCCACATTGATGGCGTTCGTAGAACAGAATACATCATCATAAATCGCCTGAGTCAGAGGCTTTTTGGAGCCAAAAGGAGGAGCGATGTTCCCGTTCATTACTGAAGAACATAGGATGATTCAAGAGGCGGCGCGCGATTTTGCACAGGGATCGATTGCCCCTATTGCCGCGCATTTTGATGAGACAGGAGAATTCCCACTGGATACTGTGCGCCAGATGGGCGCCCTGGGATTTATGGGCATCGAAACCCCTGAAGCATATGGGGGCGTGGGCATGGATACGCTGGCCTATGCACTGGCCTTGACCGAAATCTGCAAGGCGGATGCCAGCCACGGCACAGTGATGTCGGTCAACAACTCGCTTTACTCACAGGGAATATTGAAGTTCGGTACGGAGGAACAGAAACAGAAATTTGTGGCGCCAATCGCCCGAGGCGAAAGAATCGGCGCTTACAGCCTCACCGAACCGATGAGCGGCAGTGACGCGAGCACGATGCGCAGTCGGGCAGCGCTCAATCAACCAGGCACGCATTACACGATTAACGGCCGTAAGTCATGGGTCACATCGGGGCCGGTCGCCGACTACATTGTGCTCTTCGCAATGACCCAACCGGAAGAACAACATCGTGGCGTGACAGCGTTTCTCATCGAAACCGCTTTGCCTGGCTTTGAACGTGGCAAGAAGGAGCCCAAGATGGGCATCCGCGCCAGCGCCACCAGCGAGATCATTTTCGACAACTACCAATGCCCTTTGGAAAACCGGCTCGGCAAGGAAGGGGAAGGCTTCAAAATCGCCATGACAGTTCTCGACGCCGGCCGTATCGGAATCGCCTCTCAGGCCCTGGGAATTGCCGAAGCCGCCTTCGAAGCGAGCGTGGCCTACGCCAGGCAGCGGGAAGCATTTGGTCAAAAGATCGGCCAGTTCCAGATGATCCAGCAGAAGTTAGCGGACATGAAGACGCGCATCGACGCCAGCCGGCTGCTCATTTACCAGGCATGTCTAGCCAAGATGCAGTCGCAGGAGACGGGTGCGCGCTACTCTCTGGAAGCCAGTATGGCCAAACTATTCGCCAGCGAAACGGCCAACTACGTAGCCAAGGAAGCGATTCAGATTCACGGCGGCATGGGCTACAGCAAAGAACTGCCGCTCGAGCGCTATTATCGCGACGCCAAAATCACGGAGATATACGAAGGAACAAACGAAATACAACGTTTGGTGATTGCGCGCAGCGTGACTGGCCTGCGCTAGCACGCGCCGCGACCAGGATCGCCTGCAAATACAACGGAAGACAAAAAAGGGCTAAGCTGCCGAACTGGCCGCTTAGCCCTTCTTGTTTTCTACTTCAGTCACCTACGCCACTAGACCAAACAGGAGGCTGCGCAGGATATTCAGACCGAACAAAAGGATGATAGGGCTGAAATCAAGCCCACTCATGTTTGGCAGCAGTTTGCGGATGGGCGCCAGCAACGGCTCTGTCACCTGATACGTGAAGCGTACCAGCGGTCCCCAAACGGCGTGATACGGATCGGGACGAACCCAAGAAAAGATGAACCTTGCGAAGATAAGAATGACAAGAAACCAATATACAGCGTTAATGACCGGTATGAGAAAACTCATGATGAAACCTCTATTTGCTACTGCCGGGAACCAAAAATCGCCCGGCCAATTCGTACTATCGTCGCCCCTTCTTCTATGGCAATCTCAAAATCATCAGTCATGCCCATTGAAAGATGGGGAAGGAAGATCTGCGGTATCTCATCCTGCAGCCAATCGCGCAAAAGGCGGGTGCGGCGAAAAACTGAGCGAATGAGCGATTCTTCGACGCCCCAGGGCGCCATGGTCATCAACCCTTGCAGTTCCAGGCCGGGCAGTTGAGAAACCGTCTGTACGACAGTACGCAGGCTGTCCCGCTGAGTTGCATTTTCTTCCCAATCATTAGCAAAGAAGCCTGATTTGGAGGATTCTCCGGACAGATTTACCTCAAGCAGCACCGGCAGCAGACGGCCGAATTCAACGACCTGCACTGACAGCCGCTGGGCAACTTTCTGCCGGTCAAGCGCATGGAACATATCGGCGTATTGGGCAACCAGTTTTGTTTTGCGGCTTTGCAGCGTGCCGATTTGATGCCAGACAAAGCCATCAGTCGCGGGGCGCATCTCCTGGAGTTCCAGCCTTTTGCGCGCCAACTCCTCGGCCCGATTCTCGCCAATATCCCGTATACCACTGTTGTAGGCGGCAATGAGCATGTCCGCCGGCCAGGTCTTGGTAACGGCAACGAGCGTAATCTCTTGTGGAATGCGTCCGGCGCTCTGAGCCGCCCTATCGATGCGTTCCCGTACAGATCCCAGCCTGACGGCAATATCTTGTTCTGAGTATTCAGTCATGGGTGGATTATACCTCGTACGACCGGGATCCTGTCGCGATCATTCGCAAGTCTGCCATACCAGGGACAAGGGATGCAGGATCTGGCGCCTCTCTGCGGCCAACTAGCCCTGGTAGCTGATTTTGAAAACGATGCCGGTGGCATAATCAGCGACATAGAGCGCGCCGTCAGGCCCGGTGGTGATATCCAGCGGTGCAGCGAATCCGGTGGCAAACGTGCTTACTTCACCATCAATAGTATAGCGCACCACGCGCTCGGCAAAGTCCATCGCCGTCCAAAGAACCGTAAAGAGGGAGTTGTAGTAGCCGGGAAACGCGTTATCGAGATAAGTTGTGATGCCGGCGTCCACGGAATGCGGTTGGAAGCGGTGGACCGGAGGGACGAGTTCGACGTCATCAGGAATCCCGAAACAGCCCTCACATTCAAAGTAGGGATAGCCATGCTGCTCGCCAGGTTCAACCAGGAAGAGATCGTCAGGCACCTCTCCATCACGGCCGTTATCCGTGGCATAGAGATCGCCGTTGGCGTCCCAGGTAATGTCGTAGGGGTTGCGGAAACCATAGGCGTAGGGCGCCATCTCGCTGCCGTCAGGGCTGAAGCGCAGGATAATCGCTTCCAGGGGCTGCATCTCATCCGGCTGGTTTGAACCATCGAGGACTTCACCATGATCGGCACGACCGCCGATACCAACATAGCCGTAGCCATCGGGGCCAAAGGCGATGCCGTTGGGGCCGTGCATACCCACGTAGCAGCAGGGCAAGCCAGCAAACAAGGTCTCCATCTGCCCGTCTACGATGACTGAAATCTGCGCCTCCCCGCCTACATTGAGATCCTCCACGCGATTAGAGACATAGAGACGATCCGTGCCCGGTTGGAAGGCAAGGCCGGTTGGAACCAGCACATCATCAACATAGAGTTCAACGTTACCCGCTTGATCGATAGTATAGATGCCGCTGCGCGCCGTGGCGACGTAGAGCAATCCATCAGGACCAAAGGTCAGGCTGGTCAGTTGGGCAGCGCGTTCTGGGTATTCGGCATTGGGAATGTAGGCGAAATGCTCCGCCTTAAAACCATCAGGTACGCGGATGCGCGCCTCCCACGCCTCGGCATCATCGTTGCAGGGGAAGCGATCACTACACTCACTTTCAATATAGGGCGGCTGCTGCAAATCAGGCGCATGAGCAGCCGGTGTCAGCCATTCATCTGGCACAGGCGTATTCGTCGGCGTTGCGGTTGGCGTCGACGTCGGTTCCGGCGTCGGCGTCAACGTGTGATCGGGGTTGGGCGTGAGTGTCACCGTCGGCGTGGGCGGCACGGCCGTAGGGCTTGGTTCGGCCGTTTCGGTCGGGGCCATCGTTGGTTCCGCAGCAGACTCCCCCTCAGGCACGGAAGCGACGGGCGCTTCCTGCGCGGGAGCAGAGCTGCAAGCTGCCAACAGCGGCAGTAAAAAGAGACATATGATCGCTAATAACGTAGGTTTTTTCATAGCACAAAGCCAAAATGCCCGGCATGTAGAAACGCTGCACACCGGGACGCTAACATCTGATTGTTAAGAACTATTGAGGGAATTCCCGCTCTACCATCAACGTAACTGGACCATCATTGTTGATTTTGACGTCCATATGGGCGCCAAATACGCCGGTAGCCACGTTGAATCCCAGCCCACGCAGCTGCTCGACGAAATAATCAACCAGAGGCTGCGCATGCTCCGGTCGCGCAGCGGCGGTGTAAGACGGCCGTCTCCCCTTTCGTGCATCTCCATAGAGCGTAAATTGAGACACGACCAACAGCTCCCCATCAACGTCGGCAAGCGACCCATTCATCTTACCGTCCGCATCCTCGAACAAACGCAAGCCGCCAACCTTTTTCGCCAGCCACGCGGCTTCTGTCTCGCTGTCCGTGTGCGTCACGCCTAGGAGGACAACAAAGCCTTGACCGATACGGCCGACAAGCTGATTATCGACCGTTACGGAAGCGCTGGAGACTCGCTGTAAGAGGGCACGCATCAAGAAACAGGGCCGACGCTGACCACTACAGGATGCCTACCTGGCTGTGATCGGCCAAGGTCAATTTTAATGCTTTTGGTTTGATCGGCGAACGGGAAATCGTCACGTTTCGCCCAATCAAACTATCCTGTATGCGGGTACCAATATCCTTGATATGGCTCTTCTCCAAGACAACAGAATGCTCGATCTCACTGTTTTCAATCACCACGCCACGATTGACGCTGGTGAAGGGGCCAATATAGCTGTTGACGATGCGGGCATTCGCGCCAATGATCGACGGGCCGCGAACGACGCTGTTGATGATCTCCGCCCCCTTCTCAACTGTAACGCGCCGGCCCACCGTGCTCTCACGATCAACATAGCCGTCGACGTGATAATCAATCTCTTCGAGCACCAGATCATTGGCTTCTAGTAGATCGCCTGGAGCGCCGGTGTCGATCCACCAACCGGCATGGATATAGGGATGGACCGCGTAGTCCTGATCTACAAGCCACTGGATAGCGTCGGTAATCTCCAATTCTCCACGCCAGGAAGGAGAAATCTCGTTGACTGCCTCAAAGATATGGTGATCAAACATGTAGATGCCAACCAGCGCCAGATTACTCGGCGGCACTTTCGGTTTTTCAATCAAGCGCACGATACGGTTGTCATCACTAAGTTCGGCAACGCCATATTGTTCTGGGTGATCGATTCTGGTGAGCACAATCTGGCTGTTCCAGGCACTATCGGCAAACTGTGCGATCAAGGGGCTGATACCTCCCTCAATCACATTGTCGCCAAGGAACATCACGAAGCGCTCTTCCCCAAGAAAAGGCTGTGATACTTTGACAGCGTGCGCCAGGCCGAGAGGTTGATCTTGCTGAATATAGGTGATATCGACGCCCCAACGCTCTCCCATACCAACCGCATCGCGGATTCGATTGCCGTTACTACCAACTACAATGCCGATTTCGTCGATACCCGCGTCACGAATTGCCTCGATGACTCGAAACAGAATTGGCTTATTGGCCAACGGTATCAACTGTTTCGCGTTACTAAATGTGAGCGGATACAACCGGGAACCCGTGCCGCCACTCAATATCAAACCTTTCATTTGCGTTTCCTATTTGTTAAGCAACTCTCTCGAATCCCTGATCTACCGGCCACATTTAACCGTAATAGTCACCCACGGAACTGTCCTGGCTCGCATTGGTCAGCGTGACGCCAACAATGCGCACTCGTGCCTTTTCCAATGTCTCCTTGGCGCGCTCCGCATGATCGCGCTTTGTTTTGCCGGCACTGATGACCAGCAAGACGCCGTCTACTTTCGCTCCCAGAACGGCCGCGTCTGTCACGGCGAGCGCCGGCGGTGTATCAAAAATCACAAAATCCGCCTGTTCGCCCAGTTCGATGATCAAAGCATCGATACGCTTGCTGCCCAACATATCGGCCGGGTTCGGCGGCTTCGGGCCGCTGGCCAACAGGCTCAGGTTTTCGACGCCAGTACCTTGAAGAGGTAGACCGTCAATTTCTCCGAGAATAACGTTTGTCAGGCCAGGTGCTGCGTCGAGATCAAACAAGGTATGCAGCGTTGGGCGGCGCAGGTCGCAGTCCACCAGGATCGTGCGCCGGCCGCTCTGCGCCATCGTAACCGCCAGATTCGCCGCCACGGCACTCTTGCCGTCATCCTTTGCCGACGAGGTCATGACGAGGCTCTGAATGGGGTCATCAACACTGTAGAACGACAAATTGGTCCGCAGCGTGCGATAGGCTTCGCTAATAGGTGAGCGGGGGTCTGTTAGTGTAATTAAATCCATAAGTTTACCGGCCGGATAAGGGCACTCTATTCTCCCGTATTATGCCATACATGGCTATTGTTGAGGTATCGTACCGATTACCGGAATATCTAGATAGCGCTCGACATCTTCACTGCGCTGCATCACGCCAGATTCCAACCATTCGAGCAAGAAAAGCAAAACGATGCCGATGAGTGCGCCAAATACCGCAGCCGCCAGGGTATTGATCCGCGTATTGGGCCGATCGAGACCGGCCATGGGATCATCTCGAAACTCAATCGTAATGCGATCCTCCTGGCGGTTCTTGTCGTTTTCTTGCTGCTGCCATTGTATCAACTGGTTGCCCCAGGTGCGGGCGATATCATTGGCCAGATCTGGATCGGTGTTTTCAACAGCGAGTGAGACCATGAAGCTGAAATTATCGGAAGCGACTTCTACGTCACCGAGCAGTTCCTGGGCAGTCATGTCCAACTGCAGCTCGTCGATCACCGCCTGGGCGCGATAACTGCTGAACAACCAGGATTCATAGGTTTTCAACAACTCTTTCGCCGCCTGCGATTGGCCAAAATCAGTTCGAGACGGCCGTACCAGGAGATTCAATGTCGACTTATACACATTTGTCTGCATCTTGCTGAAGCCGAAAGCGGCCATCGCGGTCAGGGCAGCCACCAATAGGATAATCCAACCTCGCTTACGAAAGATGCGTAAGTAATCGCCTAAATCCACAATTGTTCCTTAAAAGTTGCCAACTTTTCCTATACTTATGGACTGCCGGCTCTTCAATTGATGAGGCGGACAGCTCTGCGGCTAATGATTTACTGTTTTGGTATCTCACCCAAAATGGTGAGTCCAAGTCCCTCGACTTCCTCTCGATCACGAAAGGTAGGATCAAGATACTCGACAAGAAGTGCCAGCGCGGCGCCGGCGAGCAGCGCAAGCAAGATACGCACCGGCAGTTCAAGCTGGCTGCGGATGCCGGACGGCGCTGGATTCACATGCGGCTGATCAAGCTGCGTCAACTGCGCGTTTTCCCCACCCAACTGGGGCAGAGCAGCCGCATTTTCTGTCGTCAAGACCGCTATCACACCCTCCATCATGGCAGCCAACTGCTGTGGATCACCACCTGATAAAGACAGGGTCAACATGCTGCGCGCATTGTCCGCGGCCAGTCCACCTTGAATGGCGGCGGCGGGAATTTCATGACCCTCACCGGCCAGGTATTCGCTGACATCGACGGCAAATTCACCGCCGCGAACCCAATCCGTCAGACCGTTGACGATATACTCGGAGGTCAGCCAGTTGTAGTAACGTTCTTCATCCTCCAACGCAGCTCCCGGAGCAGGCGTCTGGCCAACGATAAAGCGTACGCCGGTTGAATAGGTAGGTGCAGCGGGCTGGTAGGTCACCAATCCAATGACCAACACCACGATCGCCGGAATCAGCACCAATAACCAGCGCCTTTTCAATACCTGCCAATACCGCCTCAATTCCATAGAGTAATCACGCGCTAACTTTCCCGTTCAAGATCACCGCACCCCTCTCTAGCTTGACAAAGAGATGCCGGTCGCGGGTCCTATCTGAAGTTCTTTCTTTTTCTGCGCCAACTTTTCATCCACAAACTTCTGCATTTTACGCTTGTAGGCAGCAGTGTCAAACTGCCCTGCGAAAGCGTTAAGCGCATAGGGATCGAAAGAATCGGCATCAAACTGCTGTACCGCATCCACAATTGCCTGCGGACTTTGCTCGTAAAACAGCGCGCCCGTGTGGCCCGGTATGACGGTTTCCAGGGCGCCGCCGGCAGCGTAGGCAATAACCGGCCTGCCCGCGGCCATTGCCTGAATCGGAGAGATTCCAAAATCCTCTTCACCAGGCCACATGAATGCCCGGCAGCGTGCCATCAGATCTGGCAATTCCTCATCATCGACATAGCCCAGAAATTCGATCGTCGGACCGGCCAGGTCCTCCAAGCGATCCCGATCACGGCCGCTTCCGGCAATGACCAGGGGTTTCTGCATCTTATTAAACGCCTCAATGAGTATATCTATCCGCCGGTAAGGCACCAACCGCCCAACGATAAGATAATAATCGTCACGATGTTCCTGCGGTGCAAAGCGGCTCGTATCTACCGGCGGATAGATGATAGTCGAATCACGCTGGTATATCTTGGCGATTCGCTGACGAATAGTTTGCGATATGGCAATGAAATGATCGACTCGGTCGGCGGCCAATCGATCCCACTGTCGCAGACTCGTCAGAAAAGGAGGCATGATCGCACGCAGAAAACCGTTCAAGTTTTCTTGTTCCGCGTATTGATGGTAGCGCCAGACATATCTGGTGGGTGTCAGGCAGTAGCAGATGTGCAGGGTCTGCGGACCCGTGATAACGCCGTGACAGAAGCCGCTCTTGTTGCTGACAACCAGGTCGTAATCAGTGAAATCAAACTGCTCGAACGCCGTCGGGTACAGGGGGAAGTAGAGCTGCTGCCGTTTTTGTGCGAAGGGAAGGCGGTTGATAAAGCTGGTGTGTATGTCCCACTGGCGCCATAAGGCCGGCATTTCATCGCGCCAGTAAATCGAGGTATAGATAGGTGCGCCGGGGTAAATCTCGGTTAATGTCTCCAGGACATCTTCGGCGCCGCCAATCTGGTTGAGCCAATCGTGTACGATCGCTGTTTTCATAGTGTCCGGATATTAGGAGGCATTGCCCCGGCACTCAGTCGTCAAGGCCCAATCGTTCCATGCGCGCCGCCAGCTGGCCTTCTACTTCCAGACTGTGCATCGCTTCATCAAGCTGTTGATCGAGACTGCTGGACTGCACTTCCCAGGCCGCATCGGCATGATCAAGACGGCGACGAATGTTCTCGGCCGCCTGTGCAACCTCATAATCTCCTTCGCCCATCAGCGAATCAAGCGAACGCATTGCCTTGGCAGAAGTCTCCTTGGCCTTTGCCAATTGCAGCAAGAAGGCGAGCTCTTCACGTTCCTGCCTGGCAATAGCGAGGCGCCCCTCCAGCTTGATACGCACATCATCGAGGCGCTCGGCAGCTGTTACCTGACGCTCAAGGGACGCATCATATGTTTCGATCAGATCCAGAGCGCTGTTAAGCTGTTTCTGCACAACCATCGCCTCAGTGCGCTTTCCCTGGACAAGAAACTGATCGATCGCTCTGTCATAATTGACAGCTTTTTCAGCGAGATCGTTCCGCCGGCGGCTGGAGGTTTTCACTTGCGTGAAGAGGGGCGCAATAGTTGCCTTGAACTCACGGACCTCTTCTTCCGCCTGGCGAATGTATTGATCGTATACAGCCAGATCGTTTTGTTGGATGGTTCGATCAGCCATCTCGTGAAGATTGGCTTTGAACAGGGTCCTGAGCTTTTGCAGTAGTGAGGCCATGGGCGCATTATACTTGAAAGGGTTTTGCCCGGCACAAATGAAAACGGCCGTCCCATTGGCTTTAATACCATACGGGACGGCCGTCTACGCTTCTCTGGCTTTTGGAGATTGGAGGCTTCAATAAGCCAGGCCAGAGAGGAGCATCAAGTTTAATGACCGGGTCTACGCTTCCTTAATGATTATCTCTTCCTCATCAAAAGCATTGGCCTTCGCTGATGTAGCAGGCTCTTCTACCGGCATGATGATTGCCATCACAGAGTAGAGAATCAATCCCCAGCCATGAAAGAAAGTCAACAGGACAAAAACCAGCCGGACGATCACCGGGTCAATACCGACGTAATCAGCTATACCGCTGGCCACGCCCAGAAACATTTTGTCATCTTGCGAACGTACTAATCGTTTGTCACTCATTACAATACCTCCAAAGTTTAATTGCTCTTATGATTCGCCTTAACTATCAACCTTTACGAGCGCTTTGCAGCGAAGTTGCAGACAGCCTCGGACGAGCAGCGATTTCTCAGGAATCCCAATCCAGCGGTTCGACCACCGTTTCCGGCTTCTGCGGCTCGTCAGGCGCTTCTTGTCGTCCACGTGAACGAAAGAGAAGCAACAGACCACCAACAATAAGCAGGACCGGCCAGAATTGTCCAAAGGCGCCAAAAAAGCCGCCAAAAACAAGGAAAAGCGCCAGGCTGATCAGCATCAAGCGCAATCCATCACGTATCTGGCTCCGCTTGTCGTGATCCAGCGCTCCCATAAGCATGATGCCCAGCCCTACAAATCCAGGAATCAAGGTCCAGGCATAGGCCCAGCTCTCCCAATTCCCGGTTGCGTTCTGATAGGCCAGCAGCAGACCGATGCCGGCAACTATCGATCCCGGAACCGCCAGAGGAGGGTTCCCAAATACAGCGCCAAGTATAAACAAGACACCGATTCCGACGATGATCAACGGCCATTGGCCGGCGACATCAAGCTGAGCCGCCAGGTCAGGAAAAGCCTGCAGTACCAGGAATAGTATTCCGGCAAAAATCAAGATTAAGCCGATTAGAATTGAACTCTGTTTGTGCACAACAAACCTCCGCAATCACTTTCTCAGAAATGAGCGCCGTTTATCTCGGGCTGCCTTCATTGTGATGCGCTCTCCGGATAATGCACCTGCAAATCGCCGGTCACAACAAACCAAACGCCGCCGGCTGAAAGTCAACCCGAACAGCACACGATCAATGATCTGCCTTTCTGATCTCCTATACGCATTGGCGGCCATATGGTCGCGAAGCTTAATTTTTCACCGAAAATGGGACTCAGGGTAAGATGGCGTTGTCAGCAATGTAACGAGACCAGACCTTTCCCAGCTCAGTCAACTGCCCGGTATCGTGCTCCAGGAGGTTGCCAGTTGGATAGAGCAAATCATCATTCATGCTGTACCAGAACCACCATTGGACAAGGCGATTCCCGTCCGCTGCAAGACCCTCTTCCCCTGTCATTTCGCGGAACAAGTCAAAGGAAGAAGTTAAGAAAGTGGCAATACGTTCGATTGGAAATCCATAATCTGCAGGCATCAGAATTCCATACTCAGAGATGACCAATGGGGTGTCCGCATACCCACGTTCAGCCATCCATTTGCGAAAATCGGAGAGGTTCTGGGCGAGAATTTCAATATCGTCATGATCATCAATCTCATACAGAATACCCTCTTCGCCCTCCATACCGGGCGGAATGCCTACTCCCCAGCTGTCCGCTTCTTCGCGCAGCACAAATGCATGCACGTTCCAAACATCGATAGGCATCGGCTCACCGTAGGTCGCTTCATAAGTATCCAGCACGATATCGAGATAAGCACGGCGCAGCGGTGTCGGCTGTGAAACGCCGCCGATGACGATTTTGGCAGCGGGATCCCGTTCCTTAATAAACTCATATACCTCATGATAAATCTCGGCGTATCGACCGGGGGTCACATTGTCTTGCCACTGCACATCGGGCTCATTACCGATCAACCAATAGGCACCGGGATTAGCTGCTATCGCCGCGGACAAAGAATCCCAGGTAACTCTGCGAATCCCCTGTTGATCGGTACGGACCATTTGCCAGAATTCCACCGCTCCGCGCGGCGGTTCGGCAACGACATTCCAGTTCAACGCTGAAGCAAACGGCAGACCCGCCGCATAAGCAACTTCTACATCAGGCAATGATTGGGCGATAGTAACCCCGAAACGGGCCAGTTCAGGCGTCACGAATGAAAGGCGGGGCTCGTCTGTCGCAGCTGCCGCTGCTTCCGCTTCTGCATCCGGTGTTGGCGAAAGGGTCATTGTTGGTGAAGGAAACGGCGTATTCGAGGCGATTGGCAGCGCTGTCGGTTCTACAGTTACCAGCGCTGGCGACAGTTCTTCTGATGGATAACTTTCGCCGCGGTATCCAGGGGTGCGTGTTGGTAGAATTGGCTCCGGAGTAAATGTCGGCGTACTTGTGATGGATGGAGCGTTTTGTAAAGCACTCCGATTGACCGCAATCAGAACACCTATGGTGAAAACTATCATCAAAATGATTGCGGCGCCTATCCAGCGCCGGTTATTATTGTCCAATCGCGCCTCCGGGTCGGCAGAGCAAATCCTGCCATATCAGAACAGCCTCATTTATACCCGCAGATGTCTATCGGGCAAAGCATCCATTCTCATCTGTTTGCTCCTCTGAGACATTTCACCAAGGCAAACGTTTAGGTTATAGTACATACAGTAAAGAGGCATTCTTATGACTCGTTTCAGCTTAAGATCCAGTTATGTTTTTTCGCTGCTGATTGCCGCCCTGACTGGAATCGCCGCTGCCGGCGGCCTTCTTTACCCAGAAACATTCTACGCAAGCCAAGTGATGCGCCAGTCCTCTGTGGCCAATGACGTGTTCACGCTGCTTATCGGCCTGCCTATTCTGCTTGTTTCCATGTGGCTGGCCTGGCGCGGCAAACTTATTGGTCTGCTTTTCTGGCCAGGAGCGCTTCTTTATGGGCTGTACAACTTTACGGCCTACCTTTTCAGCACGCCGTTTGCAGGCTTTTTCCCTCTCTACTTGCTGATTGTCACGCTGAGCCTGTACACGATTATCATGCTGGTGGCCAGCATCGACGCCGCCACCGTGAAACAGCGGCTCGTCGGCAGAGTGCCGGAAAGAGTAGGCGGCGGCGTACTTACAATCCTGGGCGCTGTTTTCGCCATCCTGGCTATGAGTACGCTCATCAGCGCCAGCTCCGGGCAAACGACGCGTCCCGCATCTGAATTGGCTGTGTTCGTCGCTGACTTCCTAGTTACGGGGGCCTGGATAATCGGCGGCCACCTATTGTGGCGGCGCCAGCCGCTGGGGTATGTTGGGGGCACAGGTCTGCTCTTCAGCGCCAGCATACTGTTCGTCGGCATCATCGGCATCGTCATCCTGCAGGCGGTTCTTGATGAACACCCCTTCCCCCTGGTAGATGTGATTATACTCTCGATTATGGGGTCACTCTGCATTATCCCGTTCCTTCTCTTTGTGCGCGGAGTTCTCAAATCGCAGGCCGCATGATTATGGAGGTTTCTAGCAGGTCCTGAGGAGCTTTGATGTCCGAAAGAATTCTTGTCACCTATGCGACGCGAACCGGTTCCACGGCCGGCATCGCTGCGTTTATCAGCAATACCTTGAGCGAAGCCGGATGCCTGGTTGATTTACTCCCTATGACTGATGTACGTGACCTGACTCCCTACAGCGCAGTTGTTGCCGGCAGCGCAATACAGGCAAAGGAATGGCTGCCGGAGGCGATGGAATTCATGCAAACGAATCAGGCGGCGCTGCGACAAATGCCCTGCGCCATTTTTCTCGTATGCATGACGCTGGCAATGTCCAGGGCCGAAAGGTTCCACGATGAGGTATCTGCTTTCCTCGAACCTGTCAGGGGCATTGTAACGCCGGTTAGCGAGGGTATGTTTGCCGGCTCGCTGGATATCAGCACGGTCCCGTATTGGCAGGCCCGGCTCGGTTTTCGTTTGAGCGTATTGTTTGGGGCCTGGTCGGAAGGGGATCACCGGGATTGGCATGCTGTTCGCACCTGGGCCTATTCACTTCCCCCACTGCTCCTGCCGGATAGCGAGGGCAAGGCGCGCTAACAAGACGCGTGTCCCGGCAAGTAAAGATCTTGACAAAAGCAAGTTATTACTGAGAAGGAAAACCAAGATGACCATTGAACTTACCAGCGATCAGGTGTGGGAGGAGATTGAGAATCAGTTATTCGCCGTGGTGGGCATGGTAACCGCCGACCATGAAGCGCGAACCGTTGGCATTGTTTACGTGGTAAATGAGCGCCGTCTCTATATTTCCTCCAGCTCTGATACCTGGAAAGTAAAACACATCATGCAGAACCAGCATGTGTCCATAACGGTTCCCGTGCACAAAAGTATTCCCTTGATGCCCTGGATAGACATTCCGGCGGCGACGATCACCTTTTCCGGCACTGCCAGAATTCTGGATCCGGCGGAAACATCAGAGGAAATCGTCAGGGCGATATACCGTGACAGGGCTGATGACCCGGCACTACTGGCTGAAACATGCCTGATAGAAGTGACCCCAGAGAAGGATTTTGTAACTTATGGCATCGGCATCCCTTTGAAGCAGATGCGCGATCCGGAACAGGCGCGGGGTCGCGCGCCCGTTGACGCATCGGCATAGTTTGGAGCAGGTCAATACGCCGGGGTTTCCGTGGGAGCGGCATCGGCCGTTTCCGGCGTAGAAGCGGCACTTTCCGGCGCAGCTTCAACACCATCCGATGATGCTTCGGCCGTTCCAGGCGTGGGGCCGGCGGTTTCGTTCCCAGGATCAATGACTTGCGGGGTGGGCGGCTTGAGGGGCTCGGTCAGCATCTCTACAGATGACACCTGGCCAGGGACAACCAGGACGGGAACGCTGTATTGGACATCCTGAATCTGAGTGACAACCTGATAGCTGCCCGGAGGCACATCAGAAAAGACAAAATTCTCCGCCCACCCTTCGTCTGGATTCATCAAATTCTGCGGGTCGCCGAGGTAACTCCACGTCGAATGAACGACCTCTTTTGTCTCTTCACTAACCAGGGCGAGGGGAACGCCCTGCCACGGCCGTCCCTCGGGATCAACCAGCCGCCCGGCAATGACACCGCGCGTCGGGCCAGGATCAATCCATAACATGGGATTACGCGTTTGCGCGAATTCGTTCTCGCCAACGCGAACCTCGAAGTGCAGATGCGGACTGGTGGCCGCGCCGCCATAGCCGACTTCGGCAACGGGCTGCCCGCGGCTCACTCTTTGGCCGGGCACCACGGTAAGGTTCAGAACATGTCCATACAGCGCATAGATAGGTTGACCCTGCCACTGCTCATCTAGTTCAATGACCACCAGGTGACCGTACCAGTCACAGCGCCAGCCATACCAGGCACTGTAATCCGACTGGGCGACGAGAACAGTACCGTCAGCCACGGCTACTACCGGTGTTCCCAGATCCTCAGCCATGTCTACCCCATTGTGCAGCAGCAATCGGCCGTTTTCATCCCAACCGTAAGGAAAACGCTGGTTGATCAGAACACGCCCCGCTCCCGGCAGCGGCTTAGCCATCCAAAAATGAGTCTGGACGGCAGCCTCGTCCGGCGGCGGCCACTTGTTCGCCGACAGGTAGAAACGGCTGTACTCAGGTTTTAGCGGGGACGTTGGCGGACAGTAGCGGCCCGGCTTTGTCGTTGGCGACGGTTTCGGCGTCAAGGACGGTGCAATCGTCGGCGTCAACGTGGGCACAGGCGTTAAGCTTGGCGCCGTCGTGGGCACAGGCGTAGCGGTAGAAGGCGGCGGCTCGGTCGGCGCTGTCGTAACCGTCTCTGCGGCCAGCTCCGCTGGCGGCGGCGTCACTGTGGGTGGGCCCTGCGTGGGCGCCAGCGCCTTACCCGCTTCGACGACCTCTTTAGCATTTTCCGCCGCTGGTTGAGCAGGCGTTGGCATGGGCGTCGGCGTTTCGGCCATGCACGCGGTCAGAATTAGGGCCGCTGCCAGCAGACAGCAAGCGGTCCAACGCCAAGGTATGCGATCAAGCTTACTCTTCACAAGGCAGCTATTGTCTTTGAGTTACCGGCCAACGTCAATCCAGCAGCGGCCAGAGCCAATCCACCAACCTATCTAACGACAGCTTTTCTAGGGGCGGGTCCGCTAACCAGCGTTCGCGAATAATCAATGGTCCGAAACGATGGAGGAAGGTGCAGGCAAGCAGGCAGCGCCGAAATGATTCATCAAATTGCTGCTGCGGCGTGCAGGCACGAACAAGCGCGCGAAACATGGTCACATCTCGCCGGCAGAAACCAAACCAGGCAGCCACCCATTCAAAGGCCGGCGGGCCGAACTGCGCATCGGCCCAGTCAATAACGGCACTCAACCGCCAACAGCCGTGCAGACGAGAGAGGAGCACGTGATCCTCAGTCAGATCCGCATTGAGCAAGTAGGCGGGTTCGCGGCTCAGCCGCGGCATCATCGCCGCCATGAAGCTGACAGCCTCATCGACCAGCCATCCCGGCATCGGCGTTTCTTCGCGCAGTTCGAACAGGCAAGCCTGATAGCGCTGCTGCAGAAAAACCGGCCAAGGGACGAATGGCTCCACAGGCGGCACGGCCGTTTGCTGCACGCGCTGCATTAACCGCCCAACCTCGGACGCCACCCGTCCTTTCTCATCCGCCGTCAATTGGGAATAGACGTCACGAATGGGCTCACCGGCGCAGAATTGGACTATCAAGAATGGCCACTCAATACGGTCAGCATATATGCCGGCGTGCAGCAGATGCGGCATGGCATCGAGCCGGCCTCCCAGCTGCTCATACACGGCATGCTCTACGACAAAGTCGCCGGCGAACATGGGTGGAAAGAGCTTGATCACGAAGCGCTGGTCAATAACAAAGACGGCAGAGGATCCGGGGAACCCGGCCACTAATTCAGCGCTCATCGGCATACCGAGAGCCGCGAAAATATCCGCTGCCACAGGACGCCACACGTGTGCATCAAGCATCAAGTCCCGCCAATGCTCGCGGTCGATAACGGCCGGAAGATGAGGATCAGTTGTCACTTCTATGCGAATCATCGTTGCAGACAGCTGGACGCTTTATTGACTAGTTCGGTGTGTCTCACATGCCATAAGCTATTGTCAAGCTTGGAAAGCGTCAACTATAATACCTCATTTGGGAACCCAAACCCGGGAGTTGGAAGATGTTCAAGAGCTATATTGATCCGGTAGAAGGCGCAGAAGCCAAACGTAAA
This sequence comes from uncultured Chloroflexia bacterium, assembly GCA_963767495.1. Taxonomy (GTDB): domain Bacteria; phylum Chloroflexota; class Anaerolineae; order Promineifilales; family Promineifilaceae; genus JAACFF01. The sequence goes on along the minus strand of CAVYDY010000001.1, from coordinate 1,688,937 downwards.
TTACCCAAACTAATGGTTGAGGGCCTGCTGCTGGGCGGCACCGGGCTAGGCGTTCTGGCGCTTATATTTGAAATTGCAGCCGATGCGTTCAGCGTCGCCGCCTACCAGACGCTGCTGGCCATCCACGGTGCGGAGGGCTTCACTGAGATAGCCATCGCGGCATTCATCCTCTTATCGGCACTTCTTTTCCTCGGTGTCGTCCCTGCCTACAAAGCAGGCTCCTACCTGCGGCCCAATGCCGGCGGCAGCGGGCCCCTGGTTGAGGCAATAGGCCCGCCTAAAATGCGCTGGCTCTCCTGGATCGGCACCAGCCTTTTCTTCATCGATGCCATTCTGACAATTATCATCAGCTCTATTTCAGCTTCCGATGTGACCATGCTTGTGCTGCCTGAACTGGCGGCCTACCGCATCCTCCTGGCAGAGTTCTTCGCTTTCTTTATCATGGTCGCCCTGGTTCTCCTGGGGCCCAAACGCGCGGTCCCCCTGTTCCTGCTGGGCGGTGGTGCATTTACTATCTTCACGCTCTTTGCGCTCTCGATGGTAGCCTTTTTGGCGGCACTAAACCCTGAATGGGCTTTTCTGACCGAAGGCATTGTTACCCGCCTGGTAGCCAGCGGCGTCGTTGAACATGTCGTGCGGGCAAAGGAAGATCTCAGCGCAATCGGCACCGTGTTGATATTCCAGCTTTTCTTCCGCTCAATGTCCAGCGCCATGCTTGGATTCTCCGGTTATGAAGTCATCCCCGCCAGCGGCAAACATGCGGCACGACCAAAATGGAAAGTGATCAACACTGCCCTGACATTGGCCGCTGTCTTCCTTATTGGCACAGGCGTCATCCAGTTGTTTGGCGCGTATCAATGGAAAATTCCGGCTACGGAAGGGTACAGTACGCTGTTGATTGAGTATGAAATCGTTGCCGCACAGGTGATGGGCAATGGCGTCGACGAAGATGATATCGTCGTAACCAATGCCGATGTCGTTGCAGCAGAAGCTTTGTACGCGGAACAGGCAATTCAGCCGGCCCTCGAAAGTCCGGCGGGCACAATGGAGCCGCCGCCAGACGAACATCTAGATATACCGAGGGACGACTTCGTTGAAGAAACGTCAGCCGACATAGCGTTGGCAAGGGCAGTCACCGATGCCCTTGTCGGCACGCGCGGTGAGACCTTCTTATTCCTCGCCGGCACCCTACTGGCTATCATCCTACTGCTGGCGCAGGGGGGCGGCTATATCGGAGGGGCCGCGGTGGCGGCCAATGCCGCACGCCTGGGGCGCCTGCCGGCCATGTTTGGCAATGAGCGCATCGGCATCGCCGTCATATGGGGCATTGCGGCAGTCATGATCCCGATTATCCGCCAGGTGGTCGTCGTAGAGGCGTATTACGCATTCGGATTTGTAAGCGCCTTTGCAATCACCGCAACAACCGTCTACTTCACCCGCAACGATGTCCTGATTGATAGGGGTATTGAGCCCGGCTCCGGAGAGGCGAAATCGCTGCGCTTCGCCGGCTTACGAGGCATGATCGCCAGCTACTTCATGCTGGTCGTGCTGATCACTCAAAAAACGGATGCTCTGCCGGCGATCGTTGTGACCGGCGGCCTGATCACGATCATCCAGGTTCTCTATGCCCGCGGCGGTATCAAGAAGAAAGAGGAAGAATTTGGCAACAATCCGCCCGGCACTATGTCGCCAGAGTACGACATGGGCATTGAGCGCGCCGACGATGAGGCGCGGCAGCGCGGCATCGCCGACGTCGTCGAGGACATGATCGCGGAAGGCGCCTTCGCCAAATTCAATGTTGGCCCTGAACGAATTATCTACCTGGTCTCCTATCTCTATAATGTCGACATGGAGCTCTTTGCGCCAAAAGATGAACATCATGAGCGCATCGAGGAACCCAGCATGCATCTACAGAACACTTATGAAGAAGCCTACAATATGCGCTCCCAGATTTTGCGCCGCGTTGAAGATTATTCGCATTTCGGCATCTTCATGTTTATCAATAACTATTACATCAACTGGATATCTGAAGAACACGGCCGTGACGCGGCAGTCGTGCAAAAAGCGATGGTGGATATTCTCTTCCCGCTCACGCCGCATGACGAAATCTGGGCTGAATTCAGCGAATTTGTCCCGGTGCGCCAGCCGGAACCTATCTGGCAGTTCAGCAGACGGCGCTACTTATGGGCAAAGGATCAGTGGCCAAATCTGAGCGACCGCATTACGACAATCTGGACCTTGCAGGATTTCGGCTTGGTCTCACCAGACATTGACGTGAAGACAGTCATTGCCGTCGCCGATGGCAAGCGGCATATGCAGGTGACATTCCCGGCCAAACCTTCCGGGGAAGATGCAGATAAGAAACGAGAAACAACAGAATCGATCACGAAATCGGACCCGGAATCAGAAGAGGATCAGTCCGAAGAGCAGCCGTAGTCACAAGGACCACGAGGACCAGGCGATGCAATCACTATTTAATAAACTTGGCATTGAAGCAGTCAATTTAGGTACCTGTACAGGTCCGCAAGGCTGGATTGACAGCGGGGGCACTCTGCTAACCTCTACCAACCCGACAACGGGTGAGGCAATTGCCCAGGTTGTGCAGACCTCTCCGCAGGCGTTTGAACAGGTCGTCAGCCAGGCTCAATCAGCCTTTGAATCGTGGCGCGAGGTTCCGGCTCCGCAAAGGGGCCTGGTCATACGCGATCTGGGCAACGCGGTCCGCGAACAGATCGAGCCGCTCGGAGAGTTGATCAGCCTGGAAATGGGCAAGATCCGCGCTGAGGGTATCGGCGAAGTGCAGGAGATGGTTGATATATGTGACTTCGCCGTTGGTTTGTCACGACAGCTATATGGCTTAACGATGCACTCCGAACGTCCCGGTCACCGCATGTATGAACAGTGGCACCCGCTCGGCCCTATCGGCATCATTACTGCGTTCAATTTCCCGGTCGCCGTTTGGTCATGGAATGCAACAATCGCCGCCGTCTGCGGCGACACCATGATCTGGAAACCCTCAGAATTGGCACCCCTCGCAGCCATCGCCCTGCAGCATATCGGCAATCAGGTCGCCGCCGATCATGGTCTCAACGGCATTTTCAATCTGGTCACCGGCGGTCCAGAGATTGGCAGGCAGATCACGGCTGATCCGCGGCTGCCGTTGGTCTCCTTCACGGGGTCAATCAACACTGGACGGATCGTGGCCCAGGCGGTGGCCGGACGTCTCGGCCGCACGCTGCTGGAATTGGGCGGAAACAATGCAATTACCGTTGCGCCAGACGCCGACCTTGACCTGGCTGTACGCGGCATATTGTTCGGCGCAGTTGGCACAGCGGGGCAGCGATGTACAAGCACGAGACGTGTTATCGCGCACAAAGATATAGCGCCGGCGCTCAGCGAACGGCTGGTGGCTGCCTACACACAGGTGCCCATCGGCGATCCGCTGGCAGAAGGGACGTTGATGGGGCCATTGGTCACGGAAACGGCCGTGCAGGATATGATGCGAGCCATTGGCCGGGCACAGGCCAGCGGCGGCGAGCTGCTTTGCGGCGGCAAAGTGCGCGACGATATTGGGCCGCAATTCGTGGAGCCGGCCATTATCAAAATGCCGGGGCAAACAGAGATCGTATGCACCGAGACCTTCGCGCCGATTCTTTATCTGCTTGAATACAGCGATATCAAGGAAGCGATCGCCCTGCAGAACGGAGTGCCGCAAGGGTTGTCAAGCGCCATTTTCACCGACAGCATACGCACGGCCGAGTCATTTCTTGCCGTCAGTGGTTCCGACTGCGGCATAGCCAATGTCAATATCGGCACGTCCGGCGCGGAGATCGGCGGCGCTTTTGGCGGTGAAAAGGAGACCGGAGGAGGGCGCGAATCAGGATCAGATGCCTGGAAAGCCTATATGCGCCGGCAGACGAATACCATTAATTGGTCAGATGATTTACCCCTGGCCCAAGGCATTGAATTCGGCTAGGCCACAGATCACCACAATCCATTCAGCGCAATCGCGTGGATCAGGCCATCCGCGGGGCCGCCTGGGTAACAGCGAAAGGCCCGGACAACGACGTCCGGGCTCCTCGCTGTGGTTGTGCACTTCGATTAACGCTGGTTCAACCAGACAAAGATCCCACCGGTCACAAGACCAAAAATGAGGTGGCCGATAAGGCTCATCCACTGCGCCTGTCCGATCTGCAGAACCATCTCGTTCATACCCAACATCAGCGGCATCATGATCAATGCCCCCACAACCCATATGATGACCCCGTAAATCGCTCCCGCGATCAGAGTCGGGCCCCATCCGTGGAAGAATCGAGCGGCAGCCAGGCCGAACACGCCGCCGAATACGGCGCTGATGGCCATGTGCACAATGAAGCCCACGGCGGCGCTGTCCTGGCCGATTAACATACCGACCATGGGCAGCATGCCCATCATGGCCATCATCATGCCAAAGATCAAGCCGCCGCCAAGTCCGGCAATGACGCCATTTTTGATCGCGTCAGTCGTGCTGGTCTGGGTCGTTTCTGAGGAATATGCAGCAGTCATTTTGTCTCTCCTGTTTTTCTGAAGGGTTCCTGACTGGTCGCGTCGACCATGGTCAATTCGTGAGCAGTCTAGCCAGAAGAAAAACATATGACTGTAATATCGCTTACGCCTGGCGGCGCCAGCGCGGTTGCTCCGTTTATTGAACGTCCAGGCACTACAGCAGCTGGTTCAAATGAGCTGTTAATCAACAGATTCGGGCCAGTTTTAGCCAGAGGTTAGGAAAACAGGCCTACCATGATGCTCTGACCTAGAATCCCCGAACTAACATAATGCCAGACAGTTACACTGCATCAGGGCTAAGGATTGTCAATGAAAACCAGATTCCTATTTTTGTCCGCCATATCGATTCTTGTATTGGCCGCCTGTGGCGCGTTCGGGACAGGCCAAGACAGCGCTGCAGTTCCTCCCGATGTGGAAACGCAAACGGAAACTCAGGAGCAGGCGTCACCAGCGCCAGAAGCAACGGAGACTCCTCTGCCATTACCAACGGAAACGGCCGAACCAATGCCGGCGGAAACGGCCGAACCAATGCCGGCGGAAACGGCCGAACCAATGCCGGCGGAAACGGCCGAACCAATGCCGGCGGAAATAGTCAATGATGAAGGCGGACCCGTCAACATTACCGGCGAGGTGAACTACACAAATGTCTTGTTCACGGATGGCGTCGCAGAACCGGTGGTCATTCTCGAAGACCAGGCGGGTTTTGTCGATCGCAATGAATTCTTCATCATGCCGGTCGAATCGCAAACATTGGGTCAAATCACATCTGATTTCTTTGATCCCCCCTTCACCTACAGCATCGCCCTGCCCGTTGAACCGCAGGGCACGCTGCGTGATGTTGATAACGATGATCTTGAAGAGCCGGGCGTGCAAATCTTTGCCATCGCCTATTGGACAAACACGTTCGGCGATCCTTATTTGGAAGCGCGCGACCTGTCAGGCGGTGGTTGGTCAACAGCCTATGCCTCAACCTTGACCAGCCCAGATGCGGAGACAAAACGAGAGATAATCGGTGGAAAACTGCTCATCTACGTGCCTGAAGAAGGTCAGGGTTTCCCGTCAGGCTTCGGTGAAGATGGCTTATTGTTCACTGAAGATGATCCCCTAGTAGCGATGCCGCAAGGATATACCGTTGTCGATCTCGACAGCGACCCTTTTACCTTTGACCGGTCAAGCTACCCGGTCATTGACCTGATTGAGCCGGAAACGACAGCGCTCGTCGATTATTCAGATCTGAGCTATACGGAAGCGTTCGATTCCTTTGTTGAAAAGCTACGCAAGGAGTATGCGTTCACCGAGCTAAAAGGGCTGGATTGGGACCAGATTCACACCGATTTGCGCCCGCAGTTCGAAGAGGCGGATGACAAACAGGACGCCCAGTTGTATCGCCTGGCACTTCGCGAGCTGGCGCGCAGTATTCCCGACGGCCACGTCAGCGGCCCCTTTATCAGAGATGAGTTCTTCGAGCTGACGGGCGGCGGGCTCGGCATCGCCATTCGCGAACTGGACGATGGGCGCATCCTGGTCAACTATCTCACGCCAGGGAGCCCAGCGGATGAGGCCGGAGTGGAACTACAGGCAGAAATCGTGGCAATTAATGGGGTGCCTGCTGCCGAGGCCGTCAGCGCTACTGTGCCGCTCTCCGGCTCATTCAGCACCGACCATGTCGAACGCCTGCAGCAACTGCGGTACGTTACCCGGTTCCCGATCGGGACAAATGTTTCACTGACCTACAAGAATCCCGGGAGCGAAAGTGAAGAGGCCGTAAATCTCACCACCGTAGCCGAACAAGACAGTTTTGCTTTCTCGTCACTGAATTTTGGTCGTGACGGCTTTGAACTCCCGGTCGAGTATGAACTGCTGCCGGACAGCCGGTTTGGTTATGCAAAGATATACAGTTTCAGTGATAATGATCTACTGTCTATCCAGGTTTGGGAGCGCATGATTCGCACCCTCAAGGAACAAAACGTGCCCGGGTTAATTATCGACATGCGCCAGAATCGCGGCGGCAGCGGTTTTCTCGCCGACGCTATGGCAGCCTATTTCTTTGATGAATCGCACGTACTGGGCAACACTGGACATTACGACGAAGAACTGGATGAATTCTTTTATGATTCACGAGGCGAACAACGATTTTATCTACCGGCGGATGAACTGCGCTATGATGGCGAAGTCGCCGTTCTGGTAGGCCCCAACTGCAACAGTGCCTGCGAATTCTTCAGCTACGATATGACCATCGATGAGCGTGCGGACATTGTTGGACAGTACCCGACGGCCGGCCTCGGAGGCAGTATTGAACGTGTTCGTATGCCGGAAGGGGAACTGTTTCAATTCACAAGTGGGCGCGCTGTAGATGCCAATGGAGAAATTCATATTGAAGGCAAGGGCGTTATTCCTACCGTACGGGTTCCCGTCGATGAAGAAACGTTATTCTCAGGGGGCGATCCGGTCCTGGAAGCAGCGATAGTCCATATGGCTGACGTTTTGTCACCTGATATCGTTGACTTGGGGCCAATCAACCTAGGTGATGTGCTGGACGCACAGCTTGAATCAGGCACCCGCTCGCAATTCACATTGGTTGTGAACGAAGGGGACACGATTGATCTGCTGGTCGCCGCTGATGAATTCGATCCCGGACTCCTGATCCTGGACCAGGCTGGGAATGTGCTCGCTGTCAACGACAATCTAGACGACGGAGAAACAGAGGCTGGTTTTCAAGCCCTGGAAATACCCACTGATTTTACGCTAATCCTGCAAGTCGTTGGAGAGGATAACGAGAGTGCCGGCAGCTTCACTATCTCAGCAGGAACAACGAACAACTAACTGAAGACCTTGGAGAGGTTCTAATCTGGTAGGTCAAAGCATATGCAGGAACTAACAGCAAGATTGCAGGAAATCGTCGAAGATTTTAGTTTTCTAGAGGGCCAGGAAAAGCTCGAATACCTATTGGAACTGGCGGAAAGCCTGCCCCAGCTGCCAGATTGGGTGCTTGAACAGCGAGACAGCATGGTCGAAGTGCACGAATGCATGACGCCGGTCTTTATATTCGCGGAGAATGACGAAGGGACCCTCCATTTTCATTTCGACATCCCGCGCGAAGCGCCGACCGTGCGCGGCTTCGGAGCGATTATGCAGCAAGGGCTTGACGGGGCGACGGCCGAACAAGTATTGGCCGTGCCCAATGAATTCTATCTGCAAATGGGTCTGCAAAAGGTCCTGAGCGGGCAGCGGTTGAACGGCATCGGCGCCATTCTGGCATATATGAAGACGTTGGCGCAAACTGCTTGAGAGCAGGTAATCGCCAGTTTCCAAGCCGGATAAGATATGATGCGTCAATCCACCGTGTCACCGGCCAAATTATCCTATCTTATGAGGCTTAACAGCCGGTTTAGCCGCATTTGCTCCACCGTGTACTTTCGTCTAAAATCGCTGAATTGTCTCTTAAAAATCTGAGGCGGTCGTACCTGATATTGCACGACCGTTTGAATTCCTAAATTCCAATTCCCAAAAGGATTCCTTCAATGAAAGAGTATCACACCGGACAAATACGTAACATCGCCCTGGTATCCCACAATGGGGCGGGAAAAACCACCATGGTCGAACGCCTATTGTTTAACAACGGTGTCCTTACCCGGATGGGCAGCGTCCAGGCAGGAACTGCGGCGATGGATTATGACGAAGAAGAAATCAATCGCAACAGCTCGGTTTCAATGTCTCTGGCGCCGATTGAGTGGAATGGTCTTAAACTAAACGTCATTGATACACCGGGATATATTGACTTCATCGGTGAAGTAAACGGCGCTCTGAAAGTGGCCGAGAACGCTGTCATCCTCGTTGAGGCCGTTGCCGGCGTCGAGGTGGGTACCGAATTGGTCTGGCAGGCTGCTGGCCAATACGGGCGGCCGCGCTTCGTTGTCATCAACAAGATGGATCGCGAGAATGTGCGCGTCGACCGCGTCATCACCAGCATCAATGACAACCTTTCCGGCAATTTCGTCAATTTACAACTGCCCATCGGTGAAGGCACGAGCTTTGAAGGCGTGGTTGATCTATTGACGATGCAGGCGCGCCTCGGTGATGACGGAAAAGTTGGCCCGATTCCCGATGCGATGCAGGATGCCGCCGAAGAAGCACGTATGGAATTGGTTGAAGCGGCTGCCGAAGGCGACGACGAACTGCTCATGATGTATCTGGAAGGTGAAGATCTTACCGATGAACAGATCATTGCCGGACTGGTAAGCGCATTGAAGCAAGGCACATTGGTTCCCCTTTTCTACTGTGCACCAGAAGCCGGGATCGGCGTACAGGCGCTGCTCGATGTATTGTCCAGCCTGACCTTCGCTCCAACAGCTTTCGAGACTGAAGCTGTCAATGCGGCCGGCGAACGAGTTTCCCTCGAAGCATCTGACACAGGACCGCTGGCCACGTTTATTTTCAAGACACGCGAAGATACTTATGGCAAGACGAGTTTTCTCAGAGTCTTCAGCGGGCTCATGGAATCTGACAGCCGTGTGTGGGATGCTAATCTCGACAGCGAAGTCCGCGTGGGCGCACTGCAGATCGTCACCGGTAAAGAATCAGAAACGACCGCTCGTCTGCACAGCGGTGATATCGGCAGCGTCGTAAAACTTGGCGATGCCGCCACAAACGATACGCTGTGCGACCGCGGCCACCTGCTCAAGATTGATCCGATTGTTCAGCCCAATCCCATCGCGTCTGTGGCCATTCATCCGCTTTCACAATCTGATGTGGCCAAGCTTAACCAATCTCTGACTCGCCTCGTCGCTGAAGATCCAACGCTGAAATGGTATCAGGAACGAGCCACGAATGAAACGATTTTGTCAGGGATGGGCACAACGCATTTGGATATTTCTGTCAAGAAAGCAGAATCCAAATTCGGCACCCATCTGACGACGACAATGCCCAAGGTCCCCTATCGCGAAACGATTACGAGGACCAGCGAAGCCGAGTACACGCATAAGAAACAGACAGGCGGCGCAGGCCAATATGCGCGTGTTTTCTTACGCGTTGAATCGATGGACGACAACGAAGAATTCGAGTTTGCTTCTGAAATCTTCGGCGGTTCGGTATCAGCTCCCTTTGTATCGGCTACCGAGAAAGGCTGCCGGCAGGCGCTGGAAGGCGGCGTGTTGGCCGGCTACCCGGTCGTGGGTGTGCGCGCGGTCATCTATGACGGGAAGGAACACCCTGTGGATTCCAAAGAAATCGCGTTCCAAACAGCGGGACGCGAAGGGTTTAAGAAAGCGGTGGCAGGCGCCGGCCCGGTTCTATTGGAGCCAATATATGAGGTAACCGTGACAGTCCCTGCTGAAAACATGGGCGACATCATGGGCGATCTCAATACGCGCCGGGCGCGCGTACTGGGGATGGATCAGGAAGGCACGAAGAGCATCGTGAAGGCTGAAGTGCCGCTGGGAGAGATGCAGCGTTACGCCGCCGACATGCGTTCAATGACTCAGGGGCGCGGCGTATTCTCTATGCAGTTCCTGCGTTACGGCCGTGTTCCCGCGCATATTCAAGACGATCTGGTCGCTCAGCTGCGCAAGCAGGAAGAAGAAGCAAACGACTAGCCAGATCATCAGTCAGGATTAGAAACAAAGAGCGTATCGACAAGATACGCTCTTTTTTTATTGCCCTGGCCGGCCAGGACAATTATTAAGCCACAGAGTAGTTCGCAACTGGGGACAATCTCATACGTAATAGTAAGTGAATAGGTATTATTTCTTTTATCAAAGGAGATTGTTTGAGATGAGTAAGGAAATTCAACACAACCGACTAGAGCGGCAGGATGGCATTTTCGCCGGTGTGTGCGGAGGCCTGGGCGCTTACTTCGGTCTTAACCCAATCTGGTTCCGCATTCTTTTCCTGTTCCTGATGCTGCCTGGTGGCTTGCCCGGCCTTCTGCCCTACTTACTGCTGTGGCTTATCATGCCGCGCGCAAAACAAGCACAGTATTAGCAGCCAGAGCGGCCTCCCGGATTCTGCGACCCCCTCCTTCCTTTCGCGAATCCTGTGGCAAATGGGAAGCGCCGCCTACCCTGGCAATGCGCCGAGGATACAGTGTATCCCCGGCGCATTTTTATTACCGGCTTCTTTCGTCGTAGTACGCCTTAACCGCGGCGTTAAATTCCTGTTCCGCTCGATAGTCAGGGCTGTCCAGTATCGCTTTAACAGCCGATTGCGAGCGTCGTTGAACCGGCCATTCTTCAACAGTAGCCATACGGAGCGCCAGGCGAGCCGCCAGAGCGGCCGCCTCTCGCATACCTCTGCGCTCCACTTTATCTACCGTGTCGTACATCGTGTGCCCATATCCACGACCGCCAGTGTTGGGCTGCAGGCTGCCGATTCCGCCGGTGGGCACGCCGGCGACCATGAACGGGTAATGATCGGAATGGGCATTGAGCGATTGGCCTATACCGAAAGAGAGCGCCATCTGTTCACGGAATGCCGCCATCGGCGCGACCAGGTCAGGCCATTCATTGAGGACAATATCCTTCGGTGAAACCGCTCCAGCCCCGTCCATGTTGAGATAGAAACGGATTTGATCAAGCGCATCCTCATGCTGCAAGACATACTGGGTTGAGCCAATCAAGCCGATTTCTTCAGCCGACCACAAGACAAACCGTATGGTATGCGGCAGTCGGGGAGCATAAGCAGCAAGAACCCGCGCAGCGTCCATCAAAGCCACGGTGCCGGACACGGGATCGGTCGCACCCTGGGCGATATCGTGGCCATCATAGTGACAGCCTAACATGACAACCTGCGCATTTTCCAATTCTCCCGGCAGTTCCGCGACAACATTCCAGGATGTGGCTTCCGTGTATTGATCGCTGCTCGTCAGGTGCAGGCGCACGCTGCCATGCTTCTTCAACAGACGCTGGATATAGGCCCCATCTTCCATGTTGATCGAGATGCCGGGGATGAACGCCTGACCGCTTTGCGGATCATCGGGTCCAATGCTGCCGGTCGCCGGGCCGAATCCCGGGTAATGATTGACGAAAATGAAACCGTCCGCCCCGGCTAACAACGCACGGTTGTACTTCTCATGGCGGTGAATCCAGCGCTTGCTGCCCTGTGGATAGGTAACGCTGTTTGTAAAGGCGAATTTACCGGGCAGTTCGGAAGCCTTGGCAGCAAAATCCTCAGGCGTACCATCGCCGACATCAACGATATCAGCCACCATGTCGACCGGCGGAGAATGAGGCAGCGTCAAACAGGAAATCGTGCGCTGAATGGGCTCTACAATTTCCAGGCGCACATCACCGCGCCGCCAGCCTGTATAATTGACCGCTTCCCGCCTTACAATAGGTAGGCCATAGCTGGCGAGTTTATTCTCGATGAACTCAGCGGCTAGTTTCTCGTCGGCGGAACCGGCGAAACGGCCGTTGAGATCATCGCAGAGCACAAGCAAGTTTTCCATTACTTCATTGTTAGTATAGATGTCGCCAACCATTCGGCGATCAACCTCTACAAAAGGATTGTCAACCACGTCTATTTGCACCTCTCGCTAAGTTGCTAATTCACCCATCACGGAATGGCTCCTGGGCTGCCAGCGAGTTTAGCATCATTTGCGATGACTGGCTCACACTGGCCCAGCTTATTGTTAACGATCTAAATACAATCGAAACTCCCCAATCGTGCGGTCAGCGGGTATAATGAAATGACGTACCCACGCTAAACGACAATCCCGCTTACTGTGGACAGAACGTATTAACAAGATTAATCCAATTGTAGGAGACGGATAAACCATGGCTTATGAAAATATAGAAATACCCGCGGGCGAAAAAATAACGTTCGAAGAGGGCCAGCTTAACGTGCCGGACAACCCCATTGTCGCCTTTATTGAGGGTGATGGTATTGGCATTGATATCACCCCGGCCTCGATGCTGGTGTGGAATGCTGCCGTTGAAAAAGCTTACGGTGGCGAGCGCAAAATCGCCTGGATGGAGATTTACTCCGGTGAAAAAGCGGCGGAATTATACGACGGCAACTACATGCCTGAAGAGACTTTTGAGGCGATGCGCGAATACCTTGTAGGCATCAAAGGACCGCTCACAACGCCAATTGGCGGCGGGTTCCGCAGTCTCAACGTTACCCTGCGCCAGGTGCTCGATCTCTATGCCTGTGTGCGCCCGGTGAAATATATCCCCGGCACACCCAGCCCCGTGCGCGAGCCAGAGAAGATGGATATCGTCATCTTTCGTGAGAACACAGAAGATGTTTACTCTGGCGTTGAATGGCAGGCCAATTCGGAAGGGGCAGATGCGATCATTGAATTCATGAGCGAAAATCTGGGCAAAAATGTGCGTTCCGGCTCAGCGATCGGCATCAAGCCTGTCAGCGAATTCGGCACCGCCCGCCTGGTGCGCCAGGCAATCAGTTATGCCGTGAAAAATGGTCTACCTACGGTGACTCTGGTCCACAAAGGCAATATCATGAAATTCACCGAGGGCGCCTTCAAGAATTGGGGCTACGATGTGGCTGCTGAAGAATTTGGCGATATGACTATTTCTGAGGAAGAGCTTTGGGATAAGTACGATGGCATCGCGCCGGTAGGCAAGATCGTCATCAACGATCGCATCGCCGACAATATGCTGCAGCAGCTGCTGACGCGCACCGACCAGTACAGCGTCATCGCCACACTGAACCTGAACGGCGACTATATGAGTGACGCGGCGGCCGCCCAGGTTGGCGGGCTTGGTATGGCGCCCGGCGGCAATATCGGCGATGGCATCGCGCTGTTTGAAGCCACACATGGCACAGCGCCCAAGTATGCCGGCAAAGATATGGTTAATCCCAGCAGCCTGATCCTCAGCGGCGTCATGATGTTGGAATACATGGGTTGGCAGGAAGCAGCCGATCTGATTGTAGAGGCGATGACCAAGACAGTCCAAGATAAGACTGTTACCTATGATTTACACCGGCAGATTGAAGGGGCGACAAAGCTCAGCTGCTCCGCATATGCCGAAGCGATTGTCGCCAATATGTAGTCTGGCAGCGCAGCAACAGCTATTCAAAGCCATCCCACTGCCCAAGCTGTGGGGTGGCTTTATTCTTTTGTATACACCTATGAGCAAAGAGCCAGTCAAAACCCTTACCATCGGCGGATCTGACAGCGGCGGGGCGGCCGGCATTCAGGCCGACCTGAAGACATGGACCGCGCTGCGAGTATATGGCATGAGCGTTATCACGGCCGTCACGGCGCAGAACAGCGTCTCTGTGGACGCGATACAATTCATGCCGCCGGCGCTCGTCGCCGCCCAAATCGATGCCGTGCTTGCCGACTACGGCGCCCAGGCGATAAAGACCGGGTTTCTCGGTCAAAAAGCGTTGATCGAAGAGGCCAGCCTGCGACTGCAAGCACATGGCGCCGGACCGCTGGTCGTCGATCCCGTACTCGTAAACCACACGGGCCAACCGATGTTCTCGACGGACATCGCCGCCGCCTACAGACGAGAACTACTACCGCTGGCGGAATTGCTGACCCCAAACTGGCGCGAAGCGGTTCTGCTGGCCGGGCAGGAGATTGCAGAGATTCCGCCGCTTGATGACCTGGAACGCATCGCGATCTCGCTCTGTGAGACAGGATGTGAACAGGTCCTGATCACAGGTGTACCGGCCGGAGAGATGATCATCGACTATTGGTTCGACGGTGCGCAGTTTCTCCCGCTCACCCATCCACGAATCGAAACCAACAACCGGCATGGCAGCGGCGACACACTTTCTGCCGCCATTTGCGCGAATCTGGCTGTGGGTATGGATATGGCCAGCGCGATAAGCAGCGCACAGGCATTTACCATGCGCGCCCTGGCCGCCGCCTCCGGTTGGAAACTCGGCCGCGGACACGGGCCCCTTTCCCATTTCTTAGCGTAGAAGGCGCAGGATTAAGCTTTGCTTGACATGGTCTCATGGCGCTTGTCACAACGAGTTATTCTTGCTAATCTCTGTACATTCAGAACGTTCTGAACGCAGGGAGATCTTATGCACGACGCACTATATGCGGTAAATGACAGCACCGTCGCCGGACTGGGGCGCCTGGCCCGTTTTTTCGGCTTTGGCGAGGTGATGGGTCGTCTGTATGGCACCTTGATGCTCAGCCCGGAACCGATGTCGCTGGATGATCTGGCGAGCAGCCTGGAGATCAGCAAAGGTTCCGTGAGCATGAATGTTCGCGACCTGGAACGATGGGGGATGGCCAAAGAAGTATGGATGCGCGGCGAGCGCAAGAAATACTACCGCGCCGAATCTGATCTGTGGCAGGTGATACTGAATGTTCTGGGCAGCCGCGAACAACGCGAAGTGCAGGTGGCCCTGGAAGTCCTCAACGACAGTATCGGCAAGCTCAAATCGGCTGAAGAGGAACTCTCGCCCGAAGATGAGGAGCTCGCCCGCTACTATCTGGAGCGCATTGCTGATTTACAGACTTTCTTCCAGGTAGCCCAGCTGGCGTTAACGACCGTGCTATCCAATAATGTCGAGTTGGACCTGGATGCGGTGACTAAATTCGATATTAAGTAGGCGGCATTCGCCTGTGCCGGCAGCAGATCACGCATTTGCGCCTAACACCAATGCAGGGATATTCCTCTGTTGATTCCCATCGCTCCTCTAGCTCATTTGTGCTAAACTGGAGGCCGTAATCATTTCTTCGAGGGTGGATGCACTATGTCCTTAGAATTCGAGCAATTGACGGCAGCCGTGGCAGAGATGGCACGCGAAGTAAGCAGCCGCCGCAGCGAACAAGCGCTTGAACTGCGAAAGGCCTTAGATCTGTTAGATGAATACGCCGAATCGTGGGATGTGATTGACGCACGATTGGACATGGCCATCTTACGCGCAGATGAAAAGCATTACCGTTCGGCCCGCCCCCTGCACCACGACCTGCCGCTCAATCAAGGCATCACAGCGGAAGCGCCGCCGGAGCAGGCTACGATCATTGGCACCGATGGGTCACAGATAGTCCCCGACCGGCACGCGCCTTTTCTCTACTATTTGATCAACGTGGGCGTAATCTCCTATTTTCATGGCAGCGGGCATGCGCCAGAAGTCGCCAGTTTTCCTAATCTGAAATATCCGCGCAGCCTGGATGCGGAAGTAGATGACGCCTTCAGCATCAGCAGCAGCCTGGTAAGCATGCGCCGCGATCTGGCTGAAATAACGACGCTGCTGGTCAAAGTGATTGAGGCGAGAAACAGACAAGGGCCGACGCTGGGCATCCTGGATCAGCGCCTCCTTTACTGGCCAATAGGGGATCTCCCTGGAAGGCAAGGTGAGCAGGTCGTCGCGGAATGGCAGGACGCCATGAGCAGAATTCGCCAACAGGGCGGCTGGTTGGTCGGATATATCGACCGCCCAGGCAAACAATCCGTACTCAACCTGCTGCATACATTGGATCTGGAGAACTCCGGTCTTCAGGTCAGCGATTTGTACAGGGGAAGCGCAGAGCTCTTTGCCGGGTTGAACGATACAGACATCTTTGACAAGGTGTTGGAACCAGGCGAACGCAGCGTTGTCTTTGTAGATATTTCGCATCATAACAGCCGCTTTGCCGGGCGCGACAGTGAAAATGAAGTGTGTTTCTTCTATCTCAAGACGGGAGCTGGAGAAGGGCAGCTGGCGCGAGTCGACATCCCGACAAGCGTAGCACGGGACAAGCGAGCTTTGGGCGACGTACATGCACTTCTGATCGATCAATGCCACATCCTCGGCGACTATCCCTACGTGATCACCAGGGCGGATGAAATCGCCGTAGTCGGCCGGCGGGACCAGGAAGAGCTGGAGAACCGCATCGCCCTGCAGCTGGCGGCGCAGGATATACACACAAAACCAACAGGAAAGCAGCAGGCCAAGGGATACGCTCGCGCCAACAAAACACGATATGAAGGGTGAATGTGATGAGTGAACAGGAAATCGGCCGTGTCTTGCGCGCCAACACAACGGGATTCGCCGTAGGCAGCCGCGTCAAACAACTATCGACGCCGGGGTTCGGCAGCCTGGTCAAAGCACAACCAATCGGCGAGCAGGAAGCGATATATGGCCTGATCTATAACATCAATATCGATGACGACCAGCTCATACGCCGCCTGGTGATGGTCGAAGATCCGCGTCCGGAGGTGATCGAGGATCAACGTACCAACCGCATCCTGCCTATTGAAATGAGCGTCCTGGCTGTAGGCTACAGCTTGAATGGCGCCATGCATTATGGTCTGCCGCCGCGACCGCCGTTGAACCTGGATCCGGTCAGGTTGGTCGTCGACAAACAGGAACTGCAGCAGTTCACCGACAATCTTGGCTATTTGCGCCTTGTCTTGCGCGCTGAAGGCAGCCGCGTCCCTGTGGACCAGCTGTTAGTGGCCCATATGCATGACGTCTATGGCCGGCGCGGAGACGATGTTGCATGGGTCGTATCCGTGGTCCGCGAGCTTATTGAGCTCCTACGCAGCAATTATGAGGTGCTGATTCCCACCCTGGAGGCTTTGAGCAGCGCATTACCTAGTCTGAATCTGGAGACGATGAGATGAGTGAAGAAAACAAATCACTGGGCTATATTGTCGGCGGTGGTTTACGGGAAGGCTTGCGAGTCCGGCTAACCATTCCAGCAGAAGAGGTACAAGAAGGGAGTTTTGTGGTCTGCGACAGCGGCCGTCACCGGTTCTACGGGCTGGTCACCGACCTGCAGTTAGGCGCGACCGATCCGCGCTTTGCCGATGAAGCCAGCGATCGCCTTCAGCCGGCAATTAAGCATGCGCTGCTGGGAAAAACGCTTTATACGACATTGGAAATGTATGCCACACTGATGATGGATCAGGGCCCGGAATTTGGAACACCGGATCGTGAAGCATTTGAAACACGTGTCGAGCGCGGACTGGAAGGTCCCAAACCAGTCAAAACCGTTCCCTCCCACCATGCTGAGGTAAGGGCAGCCAATGCCGGTGATGTGGACGATATTTTCGGTCATGATGGGTTTGTCATCGGACACACCATCGAACAGGGATACCCCATACGCCTCGATCTAGAACGCTTCGTGCAGCGTTCCAGCGGCATCTTTGGCGCAACCGGAACTGGGAAGAGTTTCCTGACACGCATGGTTCTGGCTGGGCTGATTCACGAGAACGTAGCATCGGCGCTGGTCTTTGATATGCACAATGAATATGCGTACGACCTCCCGGAAAGTGACAACCGGGTCACCGTTCGGGGGCTTCAATCACTGTTTGGCCAGCGGGTTCAAGTCGCTGCTCTGGGCGCCGGGGCATCCATACGTGGCAAGAGCGCTGATTTTACGCTGGAACTGGCTACAAAAGATCTCGAGATTGGAGATATCAAGTTCCTGGCCGACACGCTTAAGCTAACGGACACGGCTACGTATACGCTGAACGCGCTGTCACAATCTTTCGCGGACGATTGGTTTGGCAGTTTCATGAATATGAACACCGAAATCGTCGTCGATCCAGAAACGGGTAAGAAGGAACCGGCACCTGGTTCAGTAGCTGCCTGGGCAAGGCAGAATAATATCCACGAGTCTGCAGCCGAGGCTTTGCACAGGCGGCTCAGGGAGATTTATCAGAAGCCTTATGTGAAACAGAAACCGGCAGGCAATGCCGTGCAAGAGATCGTTGACAAGCTTGAAAACGGCCGTCACGTCATTCTTAGCTTTGGCGAACACGAGGAAGAACTAGACTACCTGCTGGTCACCAATATCCTCACGCGTCACATACGCAAGCATTGGGTAGACCAAACGAATAAGCAGAGCAAAGATATGTTCGCTTCGCCGCCCAAACCCTTGTTGATCGCCGTGGAAGAAGCACATAAACTGCTTAATCCACAGGTTTCGAAACAAACCACCTTCGGCACAATTGCGCGCGAAATGCGCAAGTATTACGTGACCTTGTTGGTAATTGATCAACGGCCGTCGGGCATCGACGACGAGGTTATGTCCCAGCTGGGAACGCGCATTACCGGCTGGCTGGGAGACAGCGACGACATTCGCGCCGTTTTGACAGGTTTGGCCGGCCGCGAACAGCTGCGCGGCATGCTCGCCCGCCTGCAAGAAAAGGAAGAAGTCCTTCTCCTGGGTTGGGGCGTCAAGATGCCCATCCCCGTCCGCTCACGCCGCTACGATCAGGAATTCTATAATGACATGAAAAAGCCCCGTGACGGCGGCGGCTCCCCAACGTCACTGCCGGACAATTATGGCATGGATAACGCCAATGCCGACCTGATTTCCTAATCCGCCGGAACATATCGGTGCGCCAGTTGCTGACTGGCATCCGCCGCTGAATTAGAGATAATCGTCATCATGGAGACTTTTACGACGTTCCTGGACCTGATGGTTGATCTCATCAGAGGGGTCCTACGGTTAAATCCAGAAGTATTTCAGGCTGCCCTGGATTCTTCAATTGCGGGCGTCTTTGCCCTGGTCATCCTGTTCTTTGCCGGCCTATCGGACACAATCGGACACAGTGCTGTATTCTTCGCCAACCGCGTACCACGGGGCAGGTTTATTTTCGCCGTGTTTGTCGAGGCGATCATCTTCGTTACCGGCGTCTTTTTCTGGGCGGGATCGATCTGGATCATGGCTGATTTCTTGTTTGGCGCCGAACAGAGCTATGACTACGTCGTAAGGACTGTCGCCCTGGGCTATGCACCTCTCCTATTTGGGTTCCTGATCTTACTGCCCTATCTTGGCAATATTATCTTTCTCGTTTTGCGCGTCTGGGTACTTCTGGCAGTACTGGTCGGCGTAGCGGTTGCCTATGATTTTGGCTTCTGGCCAACCCTAATTTGCAGTGTCTTAGGCTGGATCCTGCTGACATTCTTGGCACGCCTACCATTCCTGCGCGTCAAACGTGTCGATGATTTCTTGTGGCGTTTCTCCACAGGCGTACCTGAAGAGCTCAATACGCAAGAAGCAGTGGCACGATATATGCATGAAGCGCGATCGCAAACAACAAATGGAGTTGAGCATTGAGCGGCCTTTTATCGCCCTTGACCTGCCTGGCTGTTTTGGCATTGATGCTGTTGGTGGCGATGGCCTGGCTGGCGCCCTTCGAGGCGCTTGGTTGGTGGGCAGGTTGGACCAAGCGCGACCTGAGCCCCGTTATTCCCGCACAGGAGGCAGCTGCCACCGGTGAGCCTGCAGATCTCTATATCGTCTACCTGACCGCGATTGGCGGGATATCGGCCGATCTGTCATCTCGCGAACGCAGATTCCTCTCCCGTCTCGAAAAAACGATGCCGGGAGAAGTAGTCATCATTGATGATATCTTCCCATTTTCCGTGAACAACAACCCCCTCAACGGTGAGCGCCCACTCTCCTGGCTCTGGCAGCGTATGCACAACACGCGAGCCGGCGGAAAGGCCAGCGCGTTTGCTGTGTTGATTTTCGTACGCAATCTATTTCAAGTGGCTGTATCCGCCGATCCTCGCTATGGGCCAATCTACAATTTTGGCGTCGCGCGTGAACTAACGAACAGCCTACTGCGCCATGGCTATCCTCCAGACAGCGGCATCCCCATTGCCGTGATGGGCTGGAGCGGCGGCGGTCAGATCGCCGTTGGCGTCGCGCCCTATTTGCATGAAGCACTGCAGGCGCCAGTCTATGTCGTTTCTATCGGCGGTGTGATATCAGACGACCCTGGCCTGGATCAGGTTGAACATCTCTATCATCTTCAGAGCTCTCAAGATCGTTTCCCACGGATTAGCGAGGTCCTCTATCCCGGGCGCTGGAAGATCATGCGCCATTCACACTGGTATCGTGCGGAGGCCGCGGACAGAATTTCCGTGATCGATCCCGGGCCAATGCGCCATACCGGCAGAGGTGATTATCTCGACCGGCACACTATCCTGGCAAATGGACAGAGCAATCTCGACAGAACCGTGGAAGTCATCGTAGCAACTTTGCAGGGGGAACCCATCCCTGAACTTGACGACTATGTCCCGCCCATCATCAGCGCCGGGGCGGAGCCGCCGGCGGCGTAAGAAAATGAAGCCCGACTCCGCAAGCGATGGACTCGGGCTCCGCTAATTGTACCTACAATCCAGGCACTAGGGGGCAGTCACCGTAAAACTCTGCGCTTCACCCTTTTTGAGTCCACGGGTGAGCTGCACAGCGGGCCCGCTGCTCACGTTACTGAGCGTCAACTCAGCGACCATAGGCGCGGTAACGCCTTCACTTTGAGCGGTGATGTTGATGGTGTTGGCGCCGCTGGCCAGCACGATGGGGAAGGAGACATGACGCCCCTCCGTAGTATAGCCACCAATCACACGCACGCCGTTCACATCCACATTGATGACATCCCCATCAACAAACTGGGGATCGCGCAGGGTCAGGGTAACGTTCGGTGAACTGACCGCGGCACTTTGTAGGCTGCTGCCGGTATCGCTGTCGGCCGTTACCTGCAAGGCCTGCTCTACCCAAACCTGGTCATTGGCGGCCCAGAGCACCCAATCATTGGAGTCATTGTAGACCGGCCAGCTCCCCTGCTGGGGATTGTCCATGACGTTTCCGAATATTTCGACACGGTTGGCATTCTCGGTAGTCCAATTGAGGTGGTAGCGTACACCGCTTTCAATACTGGCCTGTGATGGCACCTGGGCAAAGAAGTAGACAATCTTGGGAGCTTGCTGTGGGGCCTGGGTCGCGTTGACACGTTCGCCGGAACTGGCGGCCTGACCGACGGCCGTTGCGGTCGCACGGGCAGCCTGAACCGTCGAAGCAACGGCGGTGATTTGATCGGGCGAGAATGTGGGCACACCATGAACCGCGGCAGCCGTTTCCGCGGCCGCGATCTGCTCAGGGGGCAGCGCCTCGACCGTAGCCGCCAGGTTCGACAACTCTGACGGGGACATATTCTCGACTGTCGCGACAGCCTGATCAACCTGTTCCGGGGTCAAACCGCACGACGCCAGCAAAACGCCGGTCACCAGTAAGAACATCAATAATGCATAAGTTCTGGGATTCATTCCTCACTCCTTCTCGCGTCCAAACTCTCCTGCGCAGCAGTGAAATCGCCAGCGCCGCAAAGGACAATTAAACGGTGTTACGTTACAATCTGCTCCTGTTCATACAGGTTTCAGCAAGCTAGTTATAAGGCGCATTGAGAGACCGGCAAAGTTTCTGAGAACAGGATGAGCGGAGGAACTATGGTTTTCGTTTCCACGTCCTATCATCTGATGGCTGTGAGCGGCATGTACAGGCCGCCACGCGATGCCGTTGGGATCGACGGCTGCGCGGCGTTTGCCGTGCGGCAAACATGAGGTACGATCCTTTGATCGATTTTCAAGACAATTTTCTGTGCAATAAGGAAAGGATGATGAAGAAACAATACTTAATCATGTTGCTGATGTTGGCTGCTGCGCTCGCGCTCGTCGCTTGCGATGCCGCCATACCCGGAACAGGATCGGATGAGCCTGAGTCAGAGCAGACAGCTCCTGATGCCGCTTCAGAAGAAGACGTGGTCGAAGCGCCGGTAGAGAGCGCCGGTGAAGAGGCTGGCGAGCCGGCAGAAGGAACAGTCCCAGAAGAAGATTCGGCAGAAGCAAGCGGCCGTATCGTTACCGCCTGGATAGGGCCGGAACTGGTTGATTGCGTTGGCGTTGCTCCGCAAAAATGCATGCAAGTCAAGACAAATCCGGATGACGATTACGGCTTGTTCTACGACCAAATTGAAGGATTCGAATTCGAGGAAGGATACGAGTATGAACTGCGCGTCCTCGTCGAGCCGGTTCAGAATCCACCCGCGGACGCTTCGGCTCTCACCTACACGCTCGTAGAGCTCGTCAGCAAGACGCCGGTCACAGTTGAGCAGCCGGCAGCAGATATTGGGCCCGCGGATGAGGCATTAGCATTGGAAGGCGTGACCTGGCTGCTTGAATCTTACATCAATCTGGAAGGCCAGCCGACGGAATCCCAGCCTGACACGCGTCTGACCATCGCTTTCGCAGATGCCCAGGTCGCGGGGAGTGCAGGCTGTAACAACTTCTTCGGCCCGTACGAAGTTGACGGCAGTGCCCTGACAATCGGACCCCTGGGCAGTACGATGAAAGCATGTTTCCCCGAGGAAGTCATGCTGCAAGAAACTGCTTATCTGGCCAATCTTGGTAAGGTCGCCGCCTATGAAATCGTGGGCAGCCAGCTGGAACTACGTGATGCTGATGGCCAAACCCTGCTTAGCTTCACTGAAGACGAGTCGCTCTCACTTCTTGGAACCGTCTGGTCAGTCACCGGCTATAACAATGGGACAGGTGGCGTGACTTCGGTCGTTATCGACACTGAAATGTCCGCCATTTTCACCGCGGAGGGCACCGTGGGTGGTTCAGCAGGCTGCAACAATTACCGGGCCGGCTATCAGGCAGACGGCGGTAGTATCGCGATCGGCCCCTCTGCCGTGACGCGCAAGCTTTGTGCGGAACCCGAGGGGATCATGGAACAAGAGGCGCTCTACCTGGCCGCATTAGAGATGGCGGCGAATTATGAAGTAGAAGGCGCGAACATGGATATGTATGACGCGGATGGTTCGCGGGTAGTGACCTTTGTCGCTGCCATGTCTGTTGAAGAAGCAGCCGAAGCAGCCGTCGAAGAATCGACCGTTGAGCTGCCAGTTGTTGTCGCCGGCGACGGCTCTGAAGCAGCTGCGGCAGACGGCGTCGAAAAGACGATCTATGTAGGACCGGAGATGGTGGATTGTGAAGGTGAAGGACCGCAGAAATGCTTACTCGTCAAGGATAGTCCGGACGGGGAATATGGATTGCACTATTTCCCGATTGAGGGCTTTGCGTACGAACCTGGCTTCGAATACGAATTGGTCATTCGCGAAGAAACAGTTGAGAATCCGCCGGCTGGTGGGACTTCTCTGAGATGGGTCCTCGTAAATGAGGTAAGCAAAACGCCGGCAGCAGCGGCGGACAGCACGGCCGACGCTGCTGCGTCAGAGGCGGCTGCGCCGGCAGCCGTGGTGCTTCCTGGCAGCAGCTGGCAGTGGCTGCAGATGGTAACACCGGTTGAGACGGTCGTTGTCGACGATTCCAGCAAATACATCGTGGATTTCTTGGCGGATGGCATTGTCAGCATTCAAGCAGACTGCAACAGTGGTTCCGGCACCTACGAAGCAAATGACGGAGCGATTGCCATCAATATTACGGCAACTACGCTGGCCCTTTGCGCGGACGATTCTTTGAGCGACTTGTTCATACGCAGCCTCAATGCATCGGCGATCTACTTCGATCAAAATGGCAACCTGTTTATCGACCTATTTGCCGACGCAGGTACCATGGAATTCGCCCCCAACTAACTCTTTGCACGCATCTGTCAGTACGCATAAGCATGCTCAGCCCCACCAGACAATAAACGTCTGGTGGGGTTGTTCTTTTCATGATGCCGGCCATCTCATTAACGGGTGGCGAGAATTCGGGCGCTATGATTGCCTAGCTGTTGGTCAATGACTATGCTTATTGTGCTGCGCACTTACCGATTTTCACGGTCACGATGCAGTCAATTATGTCGCGTAGATTGATGCTATTGCTTCTCGCCCGCGGTATCCAGCAGTGGATGACAGCGATTAAGACAAGTTCTTCTCACGGGGTCATTATCCTTCTGATGGCTGCGCTGTTCCTAACGGCATGCGGCCAGAATTCCCCTGGTGAAGCCACGGCTGTACCCTCACCCACCCCAGCAGCCAGTGAAGCCGCACCTCCGGCAACTGCGACCGCTCAGACCATGGATTCAGCGATCACGGCTGCTCCAACCGCGCCGCCTAAACGGCCCAGCGAACGCGACACCGCGAGCCAGGACATAGGTATTACGGCCGAGGATATTCAGCTTTATCCGGTGTCTAAGATCATCTCTGGAGATATTGTCACGTTTCAGGTACAGCCGGACGTACCCGAAGAGGTGGCTATTGAGAATGTCACTGTCGACATCTATGTCGACGGGCAGCTTGTCAGCG
Source organism: uncultured Chloroflexia bacterium (assembly GCA_963767495.1). Taxonomy (GTDB): domain Bacteria; phylum Chloroflexota; class Anaerolineae; order Promineifilales; family Promineifilaceae; genus JAACFF01. The sequence continues at coordinate 1,664,431 of CAVYDY010000001.1, read as the reverse complement.
CCGACCATCTGGCCTGGCGAAATTGGGACGGCAAGGCACAGGGCTTTTTCGAATGGGTCTGGGACACATCAGGGCTGCCGGGCTATCACGACATTCGCGTGGTATTGGACGGGCAAGACCTCATCAAAGAAGGGGACAGCGATCCGACCAACAATGAAACAACGTTTTCGGTCAGGGTGGGCAAATCAAGTGAACGGCCGCTCGAGGAACGAGAACGCGAGCTGGATCACGGCAGAGAATGATTGCTGTGTCGTACATGCCCTGACTCGCACCGCAGCCTATCGTGAATTTCCGGAACTGCTGCTCATGCTGGATTCGGCCGTATCTGAGGCATCCAGCCGGCTGAACGAGTTTCCGGAGAAGAAGATCAACGTCTATTTCATCGACCGCACGATCGGCCAGGGTGGCTATGCCGGTGCCGACATGGTGGTTGTCTACAATGACCGCCCATACATCGGCGGTGAATTAAACGAACTGCTGGTGCATGAAGCGGTGCATATCATCGATCGTCAATTCGCACCGCAGCGCATCAAAATATTAGCCGAAGGCGTAGCCGTTTGGGCCGCCGGCGGGCACTATAACACCCAGGACCTACAAGAAAGAGCGGCAGCGCTGCTGGCCATCAACAAATACATACCGCTGGCTGAACTGGCAGACAATTTCTATCCCGCACAGCATGAAATCGGCTATCTGGAAGCGGGCGCTTTTGTCGACTTTCTTGTGGAAAGATACGGCTGGGCAGAAGTTCGTGAGTTCTACAGCGACACGTCGATCAGCGATGGCGTCACCGAAGCGGAAGCACTGGACGCTAATCTCCAACGCTATTTCGATGCATCATTGGCAGAGATGGAAGCAGCCTGGCTTGCCGAACTCGCGGAACTGTCACCTTCAGCTGAAGCAATTGCCGACCTGACAACCAGCATTCGCTACTACGATACGGCACGCACCTATCAAACAGTTCATGATCCGACCGCCTATTTCAGAACCGCCTGGCTGCCCCATCCCAGCGACGTCGTCGAATCGGGCAATCCGGCCGATTTCCTGCGAAAGCCGGATACGGAAGCGAATTTCATCGCAGAACTAATGCTTCGTTCCGCCTATGACGCCATGGAAAAGCAAGATTTCAGCCGGGCCAATGTCTTGCTCGACAGCCTTGAACGCTTTCTCAATCCAGAAAATGGGACCACGGATCCGTTGGCCGCCACCTACCAGGATGTCGTTCATACGACGGTAGCTTTTGGCTACGAGCCCCATAGGGTGACCCTCAGCGGCAACAAAGCGCAGGTTCTGGCCACAACCGCAACCGGCATCCGCCTGTTTGATCTGGACCTGGAACTCAGTCGCGGGGATTGGATTTTGCATTCAAATTAGCATTCGGCGGGCATGGATCATTTAGACTTTTATGTTACAATCTTTTCACCATCCGCTGACCGACCGGTAATTTCGAGCAAGATTATTTAGCATTTGCCGGCGTGCATAGGCAGAGGTTTCTTAGATGATCGAAGTCATAATAGACAGCATCCGTATCAGTCTTGTTTCACAGCACCGTATTGTGCTGCTCAAAGAACTGGACAACGATCGCCAGTTGCCAATCTGGATTGGCCCGTGTGAAGCAGACGCTATTACCATTGAACTGCAGGACGTGAAAGTAGCACGTCCGCTGACCGCGGATCTGGTGAATGTGGCGATCAAAGAGTTGGGAGGGACGATTTCCCACGTCTTGATACGAGAACTAAGCGAGCAAGTATTTCATGCCAGTTTATTCATTGACGTCAATGATGAAATCCGTGAAATAGATTGTCGCCCATCTGATGCTATCGCAGTAGCGGTGCGAGCCAAAGTCCCCATTTTCGCCAACGAAGCGGTTCTAGAAGAAGCAGGGGTCAAGCCGGAACCCGATCTGGTGCAGGAAGCCGAACAAGAAGAAAACGAATCTGACGTAGGCAATCTGGATGCCTTTAGCGACTTCCTGGACACGCTTGATTTCGACGATTTCGAGGGAGAAGGCTAGCCGTATATTGAGGGCAGTTTAATTTTTAGGCTTAATCTCAGGACCAAGATACGTGAAACGTGAGTGCTCCAACTTACGTTTCACGTTTTGCATTAGGCTAACTTATGAGTGATATAGAACGTTTGCCACCCCATAGTATTGAAGCAGAAGAAGCTGTCTTGGGCTCCTTACTCATCGATCCCGACGCTATTTTTGAAGTAGCGGGATTTCTGAAACCGGATGCGTTCTACCGGGTTCACAATCGCTGGATCTATGACGCCATTGTAGCGCTCAACGAACGTCACGAAGCGATTGACTTCGTCACGCTGACCGAAGAACTGCGACGCCGCGAACAATTAGAAGATGTTGGCGGAGAAGCATATCTCATCGGCCTGCTGAATGTCGTACCTACGGCCGTCAACACGCGGACCTATGCGCGCGCGGTTGAAGCAGCATCGATGCGCCGCAAGTTGATTTCTGCCGCCGGTTCAATTGCTGATCTTGCCTTTGATGAGTCTGAGGAAATCGATCAGGTGATTGACCGCGCCGAGCAGACATTGTTTGGCGTCAGTGCAGAGCGAACGACGCGCGATCTGGTGGCCGTCAAGCAGATCGCACGTGATTATCTGGAACGTGTCGAAGAACTGCATCTTCGCGGCGATGATGTCATCGGTGTGCCCACCGGCTTCACGGATCTCGATCGCATGTTGGGCGGGCTGAATCGATCAGACTTGATCATCATCGCCGCGCGCCCCGGCATGGGCAAGACGAGTTTACAAAACGCGATAGCATTAACTGCGGCGCGTAAATACCATAAACGCATCGCCATGTTCAACCTGGAAATGTCGGGTGAACAGCTGGTGCAGCGTATGATTTCGGCCGAAACGCGCATCGATTCCCAGCGCCTGCGCCGCGGAGACCTGGCAGACCAAGAGTGGCCGATATTCATGGAGGCGATTGGCCATCTATCTGAGACGCGAATCTTCATTGACGACACGCCGTCTATCACGCCCATGCAGCTGCGCACAAAATGCCGCCGCCTTTATTCAGAACATGGGATCGATCTGATCATGATCGACTATTTACAGCTGATGCAGGGTGATTATCGTTCTAATAATCGCGTGCAGGAGATCGGGGATATTTCGCGAGGGTTGAAGACATTGGCCCGCGAATTGGATGTACCGGTCGTGGCAGCTGCTCAGTTGAGCCGTGCGGTGGAACAGCGGCAGGATAAACGGCCGATGCTCTCTGATTTGAGAGACAGCGGTAGTATCGAGCAAGATGCTGACATCGTCATGTTCATCTACCGCGATGAGTATTATAATGAGGACACGGATCGACCGAATATCGCCGAGGTGCATGTCGCCAAACATCGTAATGGCCCCACCGGCTCCATCGATCTATTTTGGCACGGCAACCTGGCTACATTTCGCAATTTACAGCGGAAAGAGATTGCTTTATAACGCGCATCAGCGTCGCTTATTAACAGCCAATACGCGAGGTGTCCATGAAAGGATTTTCAGGTTTCCCGGCGGGCAAGCAGCGCCTTACGCCTGTCCCAAATCTGTTCTTCAGCGAACTCCTGCCGGCTATTGACAATATAGCGGAGCTGAAAGTCACGCTGTATGCGTTTTGGGCGTTAACCCAGCAGGATGGCCCGGTGCGCTTTCTCAGGCTCACCGATTTCCTGAACGACATTACCTTTGTTGACGGGCTTGGCGCGAACAGGCAGGCGGCGACTGAAGCGCTTCTAGATGGTATCGAACGCGCTGTCGCCCGGAGCACCTTCCTGCATGTCAACATCGAAGGCGCCGACGGGCAAATGGACCTGTATTTCTTAAACAGCGAGCGCGGTCGCTCGGCCATTGAAGGCATAACAAAGGGAGAATGGCGACCCTGGCCGGATGAAGAGAAACCGCTCACGCTGCTGGTGGACCGGCCGAATATTTTCGTACTTTATGAGCAGAACATCGGTGCGCTCACGCCAATGATCGCTGATGAACTGCGTGATGCTGAGCAAACATATCCGTCGCAGTGGGTAGAAGAGGCGATCAAGCTCGCCGTTGAAAATAATGTCCGTCGCTGGCGCTACATAGTCACAATTCTTGAACGGTGGCGACTGGAAGGAAAACAGCAACCAGATGGAATCAGTAGGCGAGATTCTCAAAAACAACTCCGCGGGCAAATCCCCGAGGAGTACGAAGACATCATCAAACGATAGCGGGCAGGGCAATGACATTCCCGGTCTTGGCAAACCAGAATGTCCTATTTGTGGCGGATTAGGCTACGTAGTTCCCGATGTCGAACCGACTGACCCAACATTCGGGCGCGCCATGCCCTGCGAGTGCCGGGGCAGTGACCGCGAGAGAGAACGGTTTGAGCGCATGCTGCGACTCAGCCAGCTTGGCGCCCTGGAGGCGTTCACTTTCGAAACCTTCCTACCGGAAGGATTAGGCATGACTGAAGGAAGGCAGCGTAATCTCAGAATGGCCTATGATAGTGCTTTGGCCTACGCGCAGGACCCGCGCGGCTGGCTCATTCTAAAGGGGGGCTATGGCTGCGGAAAGACACATCTGGCGGCAGCAATCGCCAATCACCGGCTCAGTCTCGGCCACCCGGTCCTGTTTATTAATACGCCGGATCTCCTTGACCATTTGCGAGCCACTTTCAGCCCTTCAGCAGAAACGGGTTACGACGAGCGTTTTGACCAAGTGCGTAATGCGCCGCTGTTGGTCCTGGATGATCTGGGTGCTCAAAGCAACACAGAATGGGCGCAGGAAAAACTGTACCAGATTTTCAACCATCGATATAACGCACAACTGCCCACGATTGTTACCACCAATGAAGAACTCGAATCGATTGATATTCGCGTTCGTTCGCGCCTGGCCGACACCAGCATATCGACTGTCATTGGTATCGTCGCTCCCGATTTTCGCATGGGCGGCGTCGATTCAACGCAGTCCGATCTCTCCTCGCTCGATCTTCATGCTGACCAGACGTTCGAGTCATTCAAACTGCGCGAACACGAACTGACGCGGAGTCAATCAGAGAATCTAGGGCGCGCTTTCGACACCGCGCTGGCGTTCGCCGAAAAACCTACGGATTGGCTGGTATTCAACAGCACCGGGTACGGCAATGGAAAAACCCATCTTGCCGCAGCCATCGCCAACTATGTCACCAATACCGGTGAGCCGGTCCTGTTCGTTGTCGTTCCTGATTTCTTGGACTATCTACGAGCGACTTTCAATCCATCTACCAATGCACGTCTAGACAGCCGCTTCGACGAAGTCAGGAAGGCACCTTTACTCGTCCTGGATGATCTGGGGACGGAAAGCGCCACCGCCTGGGCGCGTGAGAAGCTCTACCAGTTGTTCAACTACCGGTACAATGCCCACCTGCCCACGGTAATCACCTCGGCGAAGTCGATCGACGAATTGGAGCCGCGTTTGGCCACGCGCATGCTCGACGGCACGCGCTGTATTTTCTTTGTCATAGAAGCACCAAGTTATCGGGGAGGCATCAAGCCCAAGAAAAGGCGGGGCAGCAGGTAGCAGGGGCTAAACGAGCGCTAGAGCGGAAAAAGTATGCGTCCGCAGCCTGTGCAGGTCACGCGCTCGCCGCGTTCCGCCTGCAGCGCTTTGTTCGCGGACACGCCGACGTGGCAGCCCATGCAAGAATTGTTCACCAGCCCCACGACAGCCACACCATTCTTGCGCGCGCGAATCGAATCGTAGACAGCCAACGCTTCAGGATCGATCCGTGCTGCCTGCTGATCGCGCGTCGATATCAGTCCATGAAGATCGATGGCCAGCTCATTCTGTTCGGCTTGAAGGGAGGATTGTGACCGCTCCCACGCTGCTTCGATCTCGCCCAGCTCTTTCTGCGCGCTTGCAGCTTCTTCCTGCGCATCTTCAAGCATGATCATGGCGTCCAGGAGTTCGTCCTCCAGGGCGCTGCGCCGCCGTCCAAGCGCCTCGACTTCATTCTGCAGATCTTCAAGTTCCTTGGGGTTGGTGACCTGACCGGAGTATAAGCGTTGATTCGACCGCTTGGCCTTGCTGTTCACTCCGCCCAATTCAAGATTGAGATCCGTTTGAATAGTCGTCCACTTCGCAGCTTCAGCGTCAGCGGCTGTACAGCGATTACGGGCGGCAAGAAGCTCGGCCGTTTCGCGCTGCAGTCCAATGACTTCGCTTAGCCTGCGCTTCTTCTGGGCGATCTCACTGTCGTACTGTTGTAAACGATATAGGTGCTGAACCTGACTCATTTATATAAGCCCCTAGTTTGAGGATTGGTGAATTGTAACACAGTTGAAAGTTCGGGGTATAATCCGCTCCGTTATGTCCGCTAACCTGTTTTCTTTAGGCGAAAAGCCCTATACCGAGGAAGACGCAGCGTGGGACGATTTCGTAGCCGCCCATCCCCATGGAAGTATTTTGCAAACGACCAATTGGGCCAGGCTGAAGAATCGCTTCGGCTGGACGTCTGAGAGGGTATGGTTGAAGCGTGATGGCCAATTGTTCGCCGGCGCCCAGATACTCTACCGTTCCGCCGCCCTGGGGATCTTCAAGATCGGCTATATCCCACATGGCCCCCTGCTTGATTGGCAGGATGATGAACAGATCCGCGTGCTCTTCGGCCAGATCGACGAATCAGCTTATAAGAACGGCGCAGGCATCATGAAGCTGGAGCCCCTGCTCTGGCAGCATGAGATCACGGCTGAGCGCTGGGCAGAGATTTGCCAACAGAGCAGCCTCGTTCTGACCGAGGATACGATCCAGCCGCCGCGCACGATTATTGTTGATCTGCGGCCGGATGAGGATGAGATCCTGGCGGCGATGAAACAGAAAACGCGCTACAACATCCGTCTCGCAGCGCGCAAAGATGTGGTCGTCCGCGAGGGAACAGGGCATGACCTGAACAATTTCGCCGATCTGATGAAGACGACAGGGCAGCGTGACGGATTTGGCACACACGACCCTGAATATTATGCCGCGATGTACAGTCTCTTCGCCCCGGATAACGCGGTGCTCCTGATCGCTGAATATGAGCAAAAGCCGCTGGCAGCGGCGATGATTACGGCATTCGGAGACACGGCCGTTTATCTTTACGGCGCTTCAAGCAACGAAGAACGCAACCGCATGCCCGCCTATGCGGTGCAGTGGGCCGCCATGCACTGGGCAAAAGAGCGCGGCTGCACCCGCTATGATTTATGGGGCGTGCCCGATGCCGGCGAAGAGGAGCTAGAGACGCAGTTCACGGCACGTAGGGATGGTCTATGGCCAGTCTACCGCGCCAAACGCGGGTATGGTGGACGCGTTCAACGCACCGTCGGCGTGGTTGATCGTGTCTACAACGACCGTCTATACAAAATGTACAATTGGTATCGCAATCGCCAGAAGCAAGGCGAGTAAGCCAGTTTCCCATCCGCAGCTAGCCGTTACGAATCAAGATGAGCCAGACAGAACCAGTTTACCGCGCCTCGACATTTAAACAGGAAGCATCCGAAGTCGCCTGGAATCAGGCGCTGGCCGGTCTGCCGAATGCGAACGCCTTGCAAAGTTGGGTATGGGGCGACTTCAAGTCGCGTTGGGGCTGGACAACGCAGCGCGTGACTCTAACCATCGGTGAAAACAGTTGGGAACCCCTGGCCGCCGCACAGGTACTGAAGCGGCGCATTCCCCGCCTCCCATATTCCATCCTCTATGTGCCCAAAGGACCGGTCCTGGACTACAACGACGGCGCCCTACGCGTACAAATCCTGAAGGAATTGGAAAAATTGGCCCGCCGCGAAAAGGCGATTCTAATCAAGATCGATCCCGAGGTGGCGCAGGGTTGGGGTGTTGAACAGGAAAGGAAATCAGTGGTCGGCGCGCAGTTCATGAAAGAGATGGAACAACGCGGCTGGCTGAAGTCGGCCGAACAGATCCAGTTTCCCAACACGGTGGTTCTCGACCTGACGCAGTCTGAAGAGCAGCTGCTGGCAGCGATGAAATCGAAGACGCGCTACAACATCCGTCTGGCCGGACGCAAAGGGATCACCGTTCGCCAGGGCACGCCGGATGATCTGGAAACAGTGGCAGCCATGTACCAGGAAACGGCCGCCCGTGATAATTTCGCCATCCGACCGGCAGCCTACTACCTGGATGCATGGCGATCCTTCTACAAAGCAGGCATGGCCATGCCGCTGCTGGCTGAGTATGAGGGCAGTCCGGTGGCGGCCGTCATACTGATTCGTTACGGCAATCGGGTCACCTATATGTATGGTGCATCGACCAATCAAGAACGAAATCGGATGCCGAACTATTTGCTGCAGTGGGAAGCGATCCGCTGGGCGAAAGAGCAGGGATGCACGATCTACGATTTCTGGGGCGCCCCCACCACGTTTGAGGAAGACGATCCCTTGTGGGGCGTCTGGCGGTTTAAGGATGGCTTTCAGGGTGATGTCGTGTGGCATATCGGCGCCTGGGACTATCCGGTGAAGAAGTTCTGGTACAATGCCTACACGCGGCTGCTGCCGCGCTACGTGGATTTCTTGCGTTCCAGGCAGGCTAAATAGCATGGGCCCAACCAGTAACGAGCCATCCAAGGAAGTTGAATCATTATGAGCAGAACCATTGTTGTACTTGAAGGGGACCAAACCGGTCAGGAACTACTTGAAGAGTCGCTGCGCGTGCTCGACGAAAGCGTCATCGGCTATCCACTGAATTTCTTGCGCTTCGATCTCACACTTGAAAATCGACGCCGCACGCAGAACCAGGTGGTCTATGAAGCAGGGCGGGCACTCAGGGAGCATAACGTCGGCCTGAAAGCGGCGACAATCACCCCTGAAGAACAAGGGGATGTCGGCAGCCCAAACCGCATTCTGCGGGAAGAGATGGATGCCGAAATAATCCTGCGCACCGGACGGCGCCTACCCGGCGTGCGCCCGGCGGGCGGCGTTTACGCGCCGATAAGCATTGTGCGTATGGCGCGCGGCGGTGCCTATGGTGCCAAGGAGTGGCGAGAAGGTGAAGAGGGTTCTCTCGATGAAGTGAGCTACCGCACGGAGCGTATCTCCAGACGCCTCTGTCATGACGTTGCTGAGTTTGCTTTCCAGCATGCCAAACGAACCAGCGCCAAAGTATTTGGCGGCCCTAAGTTTACGGTCAGCCCCGTCTACGAAGGCATGTTAAAAGAGGAGATGGACGCGGCCGCTGCCCGCCATCCCGCTGTAAGGTACGATCCGCAGCTCATTGATGCGACCTTTGCACTCTTGCTGACGTCAGCCGGCGATGCTATGGTCATCCCTTCTCTAAACAGAGATGGAGACCTGCTCTCTGACATGGTTCTGCAAATGTTCGGCTCAATAGCGGGCTCAGAATCGATGGTGATCTCTGTCGACGATCAAGGGGAATATGTGGACTGCGTGATGGCCGAAGCGCCGCATGGCACGGCTCCGGCCCTCGAAGGGCGCAATGTCGCAAATCCAATGGGCATGATCCTCGCCGCAGCCGGGCTGCTCACTTTCATGAAGGAAGCGGAATTGAAACTGGCCAGCCGCGCCATCTATGAATCGACGCTGGAGGCGGTGAATGACGGCTTCCGCACGTCCGATCTCGGCGGTTCCGCTCATACAGATGAATTTACGGACGAGATTATTCGCCGCGTACGGTCTAAGCTGGAAATCTGGTCAACCTTGATCTGATCAGGAAAATCATCCCCATCAAGCCTGCGACTACCTGGGGATTCTTGATTCTTGCGAAGGAAGGAAAAATGGATATCAAACTGATACCAATAGATAAACCGGAACCAATCAATGTCATCCTTGGGCAGTCCCATTTTATTAAGACGGTTGAGGATATTCACGAGGCCCTGGTCACGGCCGTACCGGGCATCAAGTTTGGTCTCGCCTTTTGCGAGGCATCCGGCGAATGCTTGATTCGCTTCAGCGGCACCGACGAAACGATGATCGCACTGGCGCAGCAGAATGCGCTGTCGATTGGGGCCGGCCACAGCTTCATCCTTTTCCTGGGCGAAGGCTACTTCCCCATCAATGTGCTCAATGCGCTGCAGCAGGTGCCGGAAGTGTGCGGCATCTTCTGCGCGACAGCCAACCCCACGCAGGTGATCGTGGCCGAAAGCGAACAGGGGCGCGGCATCATCGGCGTTATTGATGGGTTTTCCCCCAAGGGCATTGAAAGCGCAGAAGATATCGCCTGGCGCAAAGGGTTCCTGCGCCAGATAGGGTATAAGCTGTAAGTTCGTCAGCCGGGCTTCATGGTAACCAGCGTGATCTCCGGCCGGGCGAGCAAACGCACGCGCGGCGCGCTCAGCCCTTCCAGCCCCACACCGGTGCTTACATACAGGTTTGTCTGCCCTTCACTGTATTGTCCCTTCACAAAGCGGCGGCCGAGTTGGGAACTGGTCAGCAAGGGACCAAGCAGCGGCAGCCTGACCTGCCCACCATGGGTGTGGCCGCAGAGATAAAGGTCAATGGCCAGTTCAACGGCCTGCGGCATCAGCTCCGGGGAATGGTACAGCAGCACACGCGGCGGCGCAGCAGGCGCCGCGGCAGCCAGTTCTTGCAGGGCGCCCGTATCGCGGCCGATATCGTGCGTACAGTCGAGACCGAGAAGCGTCAGTCGACGACCGTCCGACCAACAGATTTCCTGCCATTGATCGCGCAGCAGAGTTACCGGCAGGTCATCAAACAACGGCGCAACCAGTTCCCACAGGTCGACAGTCGGCGTTCCCAATACTGCGTAGACGCCCTGCGGCGCGGCCAGACGGGACAAGAATGCATGAACCTGGCGATACGCCTCAGGATCAAGATTGAAGCTCAGATTGAGATAATCCCCCGTAATGACGATGAGATCAGGCTGTACCATGTTGAGATAATCGAGAATGGCATCCTCGCGGCGCGACAAACGTTCGATATGCAGATCGCTGATATGCAAAAGGCGAATAGGCTCTGTGCAGCGGGCCATCTTCTTCGTGATGACTTCGAGACGGGTCAGCTGCAGCGCTGCCGGCTCAATATGCGCACCCCAAAGCAGCAGCAGCGTACCGGCGAACTGCACGGCAAGGAAAATCCACCAGGCCCACGTCTGTCCAACCCAATACGAAACGATGCCGCAGGCGAACGTCACGGCCGTTCGCAGCAGAGCCAGGGGGAAAATCTGCGCCTTCCATGAAGCATAGGACACGCGGCGGGCCGGCAGCAGAGCTAATAGGGCGATATCACCCAGGACAAACAACCCTAGAACAGCGCCGATGCCAACGGCCGATGACCATTCCCCATGCGCAAAGACCCACACAAAGCCGCCAAGGAAACAGAAGAGCAAGATCAGCAGAGCCGCTTGCCATGCCGGCCAGGACAGTGGGGCATTCAGGATCACCATCACCTTATGCAGCGAGCCTCTAGCCAGGCGGTCTCGAGGTCTCCTATCTATCTGCTCCACATCAAACATAGAACGCCATCTGCTCCAAAGGTCAGGTTGGTTGACCGGCACAAGTATGAACCTTTCCGACCCTGAAAACAACTTTCGCCAGATCCTCCATGCGGATACCGGTTCTACTCCTTAACGCCGCTCTCGGGCCCCACGCCCAGTCTAGGGCTATTCCGTTTCTAAAGTCGCCAGATGGACGCTATAATGGGCGCGACAAGACAAACCAAGGCGACAGAAGACAGGATCCCGTATGGCACAGGCCGCATATACATTCCCTCCCGATTTTCTCTGGGGAACATGCACATCATCCCACCAGGTCGAAGGAAACAACCGCAACAATGATTGGTGGCAGTGGGAACAAAGAGAGGGGCACATTCTGAATGGTGACAAGTCCGGTCTGGCTTGCGATTGGTGGCAGAACGCGGAGGGTGACCTCGATCTGGCAGCCGAGATGGGAACCAACGCGCACCGCATATCGCTTGAGTGGAGCCGCATCGAACCGCAGCCCGGCGTCTTCGACGACACTGCACTAGATCGCTACCGCCAGATTCTGCAAGGGATGATCGATCGCGGAATCGAGCCGATGGTCTGCCTGCATCATTTCAGCAATCCCATGTGGTTGGTGGAAAAAGGTGATTTCAACGCAGACAGCGTGGTTGAAGGTTTTCGCCGTTATACGGACAGGGTTGTCGAAAAGCTAGGTGATCTCATTCCAAAATGGCTCACCTTCAACGAACCGATGGTGTACGTGTATCTTCGCTATCTGGACGGAAAGTTTCCGAGCCCGTACAAGCGTGGCTTTATGGCCGGAAGAGAAGCGACCGTCAATCTGATGCGCTGCCACGCGGCCGCCTATCACACGATCAAGGAACACTACCCGGCCGCCCCAGTCAGCATTGCCAAGCAACTGCGGGTATTTGAAGCGCCGCCGGGGGGCAATGCGCTGGACAGTTGGTGGGCTGGACAGGTTTCCAGACTATTCAATCGTGCCTGGTTGAATGCGCTGAGTACCGGCCGGCTGCAGCGGCCCTTCGGCAGGGGCACAGTTAAACACCTGGCCAATAGTTTCGACTTCATCGGCATCAACTACTACACGCGCAGTTTTGTTCGCTTTCCTCCCAGGAAAGGCTTCATTGAGGAAACATGGGCGGCGGATGCTGTGGTGAGTGATGGCGGCTACGGGGAAGTGTATCCGTATGGACTGTACCAGGTCATTCGCCAGGCGCTGCCATACAAGAAACCGATCTATATCACTGAGAATGGGCTGCCGGACCGCGACGACAGACTGCGCCCTGCCTTTATCCTCGATCACCTGCGGCAAATCTGGCATGCCATCAGCTTTTGCTACCCTGTGATGGGTTATTACCACTGGTCACTGGTAGATAACTTTGAGTGGGAGCGGGGTTGGACGCAGCGTTTTGGTTTGATCGGCATGGACCCGCAGACCCAGCAAAGAGCATGGCGGCCAAGCGGACACCTATACAGTGAAATCTGTCACAGCTACAGCATAAGCAGCGAGATGGCAGCGCGCTACGCGCCAGAAATGCTGGAGGCTATGTTCCCAGGATCGGAACCTACCAGCTAATCCCGGCTCGAGGAGCTGCGCGTCAGAGAAGTCATTTCATGAGACAGCCGCGCCGCTGCGTATTGGCTGAACTACAATCGAGCACCGGGCTGCTGCGCGTTCAGATTAAGAGCATTGCGGCTGGCGCTGATCAATGCCCCTCGATTGTGATATAATCGAGTTTCCCAATCTGAATACCAAATGGCTTGATGGAGAGAAATTATGTCCGGACATTCTAAATGGTCCACCATTAAACATAAAAAGGCAGCTACTGACGCCAAGCGCGGCAAGGTGTTTACGCGCATTGCCAAAGAGATCACGATATCTGCTCGCAGCGGCGGCGGTGATCCCGAAACGAACAATGCCCTACGCTTGTTGGTGTCCAAAGCGAAAGCGGCCAACATGCCCAAAGACAATATTGAAAAGGCGATAAAGCGCGGCACCGGCGAGCTTGAGGGCGGCGAGCTGATTGAAGCGTTGTACGAAGTCTATGCGCAGCATGGCGTCGCACTGCTGGTTGAGGTCATTACGGACAACCGCAATCGCGCCATCGCCGATCTTCGCCACAATGTCAGCAAATATGGCGGCAATATGGCCGACTCAGGGTCTGTCGCCTGGCAGTTTACGCGCAAGGGGTATATCGGCATTGCCCAAGACGTCGACGAAGACGAGATCTTCTTGATCGCCGCCGATGCCGGCGCTGAAGATATCCAATTTGGCGAGATTACGGAGATCTTCGTTGAAATGGATGACTTCCAGAATGTGCAGCTGGCGCTTGAAGAGGCGGGCATCGTCATGGATGAGGCCAACGTGATCTATGATCCCAACACGCCGATTGAATTGTCCCAGGATGAGGCGGTGCAGGTGATGGGTCTGATTGAGCGCATCGAAGATCTGGATGACGTGCAAAACGTTTACTCCAACCTCGATGTGACCGACGAAGCGATCGCTGCCCTGGAAAGCGCGTAGACAACGGCCGTCGACCTGGGCCGCAAAGCACAGCGGTCGTTCCGGCAGCAGCATCATGCGCATTTTGGGGCTCGACCCCGGCACAGCATCAACTGGATATGGCATCATAGACGCTGTAGACGGCCGTTTACAGCTCGTCACCTACGGCGTGATCAAGACCGCCGCCGGTATTGCCGCCCCGCTGCGGCTGCAGTTGATCTACAACGGGCTGAATGAGTTACTGCAGACCTATCAACCGGACACCGCAGGCGTAGAAGAAGTCTTCTTCGGTCGAAATGTGACGACCGCGATCAGCGTTGGCCAGGCGCGCGGTGTGCTGCTGCTGGCGCTGACCAATGCGGGCATCCCCATCGGTGAGTATTCACCCCCGCGCATCAAAGAATCTGTGACCGGCTACGGCAAGGCGGATAAAGCGCAGGTACAGCTCATGGTGCGCAACCTGCTCGAATTAGAAGAAACACCGCGCCCGGACGATGCCGCCGACGGCCTCGCCATCGCCATCGCCCATTATCAATACGATCGTTTTGAGTCGTTGACCGGCTCTGCATGAACCTCTGACGTTGCGCGATTATTGAGCGCACACCGGCGAGGTCTTCATACAATTACTGTGGAGCATCTATCTGATAGTGACCGTGGAGGTTTTAAGGGACCATGATCGCCACCCTCGAAGGCAAACTCCAAAAGATCAGTGAAAGCAGCTTAATCGTCAGCGTAGGCGGCGTCGGTTTGCTCGTCTTTGTCCCGCGAAATGTGCTCGAATCATTGCCCGGCCCCGGGCGTTCCATTTTCTTACACACCCATCTCATTGTACGCGAGACGGAAATGACGCTCTATGGCTTTGATTCGGAAGAGGACCTGCTGCTGTTTGAGACGTTGTTGGGTGTCAACGGCGTGGGACCCAAAGTGGCGCTCTCCATTTTGGGCACTTTGAGCCCGGAAATGTTGAAGGGTGCCGTGATGCGCGAAGAAACGGCCATCTTGCAGCGCGTACCCGGCATCGGCAAGAAGACGGCCGAACGTATGATGTTCCAACTGCGCGACAAGCTGGACTATTCGGCCAGCGCAGAACACCTACCGCTGGTCAGCGATATCGATGCCGACGTGATCGACATCTTAACCTCGCTCGGATTCAGCATTATCGAGGCCCAGTCAGCGCTGCAAAATGTGCCGCGCGAAATCAGCAGCGTCGATGAACGCGTGCAGGCCTCACTGCAATATTTGGACCAGGGATCATGATTGAAAACGACGAACAAGAAATCCTCATCTTTCTCGACAAGCATCTGCGCAGCGTCTTCACCCAGGACGTGAAAACGTACACAGCCACAACCAGTGAGGAATTATCCCTCTACGAATGGTGGGTCACGCCGCACCGCCAGGACGGCCTTGATTTCCATCTCTTTATGATAGAACAGGCGTGGAGCGGGACCACGGGCCAATTTCGCTACGATTTGCTTGAGCCGCGCATTCAGCGCTACGGCGACACGGCCATTGTTAGCTATACCCTTATGCTCTCCCGCGTGGAAGAAGACGGCCGTATCAGCCACCAGTCGCACAATGAAAGCCGCGTGCTGGTCAAGCAGAAGGGTGCGTGGCAGGTTGTCCACGTGCACAAATCTCCCGGCTACCAGGCGCCCTACAGCGCCAACCTCGCAGCATAACTCAAGAACGGTATCGGCAATTCAAGTTGCACCGATCGACGGTGTGACCGCCAGATCTAACAGCGCGCGCTGCGTGCCGCGTACGATCAGTTGATGTTCCGCCGTATGCATACGCAGCTCAAAATCCTCCAGCGGCTCGCCCTCCTTGAACGGGACAATAGTTTGGGCCACGACGGGACCGGCATCAAGCGCAGGGGTCACATACTGCACCGTGCAGCCGGTACGCTGGATCTCGCCGCGGTGGTACGCTGCATAGGCCCGTTCAACTGCTCCCACACCGTGGAAATGGCCCGGAAGCGCGGGGTGCAACGTGATTACGTGGCGTGGAAAGCGATCCAGAAAAGCGGCGCTGAGCATCGGCGTCCAGCCGGCAAGCAAAATGAGATCGGGGTCATACGCTGCAAGTGCAGCGGCCAACTCGCTATCATAGACCCGACGGGACTCACCCGCGATGCCATAAGGCTTGAAGGGGAAACAGAGAGTCTCGATACCAGCCAAGCGCGCCCGTTCCAGGCCATACGCTGACGCGTGATCAGACACAACGAGCACCAGCTCGGCAGTCAGGCTGCCACTATTCCTGGCATCTATTAGCGCCTGCAAATGACTGCCCGCATCAGAAACCAGCACAATCAACCGTGGGATGCCGGCCATCACGCCCCCTGTTCCGCCCGGCTGGTGCGGGCAGCAACGGGCAGGGGACCAACCAAAGAGGGCCAATCGGCTGTCACATTATCTTCCGGTCGCAGCATGACGAGATTGTAACCCACTCCAGCAGCGCAGGCATTGCATAATCACGGCTGTCCACAAACAGCGAAGGGTGGATCAGGGCCATGAGGAGATACCGCACCCATGACCGACCGCGAAAATGACCAAGGTCACTCAACAAGCCCTCCACTCTTTAACTGTCGTATGCCTAGGGAGCCTTCGGAAGCGCGCGCTATTGTCTGAAGCCGGTCAATGCTCATACGGCAGGTTGGTAATGGAGTGGTCAGGTGCAGGTAGGAACTAATTGTTTGGTTCGACCGACGGGCAACGATCGTTCAGTGGGCAGTTGGCACAATCTGGTTTGCGCGCGTAGCAGCAGCGACGGCCGTGGAATATCAGCAGGTGCGAGATCTCGATCCAACTGTCCGCGGGAATGACAACCATCAGATCTTTTTCGACCCGCGCCGGATCTGTTTGCGCAGTCAGGCCAAGACGTTTGGCCAACCGCTTGACGTGTGTGTCCACAGTAACACCATCAGCTACGTCGAAGATTTCCCCCAAGACGACATTAGCCGTTTTGCGGGCAACGCCGTTGAGGGTAAGTAACTCGTCCATGTCGCCGGGTACTTCGCCGCCGAATTGATGGAGAATGGTCTGGCTTGATTCTTGAATGTATTTCGCTTTTTGGCGATAGAAGCCGGTGGAACGGATCGCCTCCTCCAGTTCTGCGCGATCGGCCGCTGCAAAGTCGGCGACGGTCGGGTAGGCGAGAAACAGCTGCGGTGTGACCTGATTGACGCGTTTATCGGTGCACTGTGCGGACAGAATAGTCGCCACCAGCAGTTGGTGCGGTGTGTCGTAGGCTAACTCACAATGGGCGTCAGGATAACGCTCCCGCAGACGGGTAATGATGGTGTCAACGTAGTCGGGTGTAATCGGGTGCATACGCTCTATTGAAGGATGGACTAAATCTTTACTGCCCTACACTAGCCTAGGAAGGAATATTGAGAGAAAATGTAGCGGTATTCCCACTATCGAGCAAGGTTGATTTTACGAATTGTAGTAGCAGGCGCAAGAATAACGAGCTGGCATGCACAAGTCGCTGTTGTCACTGATTGTGGGCGTCAGCTGCGCGTATTCGGACGTCTAGTCTTGATGTATGCACATGATGCTCAAGAAAGAAATGTCAGGCAGGTTCTCATTCAGAGCAGAGGTGGTTATTTATGTTGCTTGATTTTGGCCGTGAGATCTGCGGCCAGTTAGAGATAGCTGGAAAACGGGAATGGCTCGTCACCAATGGGATCGGCGGGTTCGCATCGGGCACCGTCGCCAATCTATTGACCAGGCGCTACCACGGTCTGCTCATGGCGGCGCTGCAGCCGCCACTGGGCCGTACGCTGCTGTTGGCTAAGCTGGATGAGACGGCCGAATATGATGGCATTTATCCGGAAAGCGGACACTATTATCCGTTGTTCGACAACCAGTGGAGTAATGTCCAGCCTATCGCCGAGCCAGGAGGTCACCACCATATCAATCGCTTCCATCTGGAAGGGACGACTCCGGTCTGGACCTTCGCCTGCGCCAATGCTCTACTAGAAAAGCGCATCTGGATGCAGCCCGGCGCCAATACGACCTATATTCACTACCGGCTGGCGCGCGCCACTGGCCCCCTGCTGCTGCAGGCCAAGGCGTTCGTCAATTATCGCGATTATCATCACACGACCATGATCAATGATTGGCAGCCGGAAATCCTGCCTATTGAACGGGGACTGCGCCTGCAGATGTTCCCCGAAGCGGCCCCCTTCTATCTATTCAGCGACAAGGCGTCGTTGAATCCCCGATTCGAATGGTATGAAGATTTTCTCTTGAGCGAAGAAGAGTACCGGGGACAAAATGATGTTGAGGAAGACCATCTGTACGCCGCTCAGCTGCACGTCGTGCTGCAGCCTGGGGAGCAGATGACGGTCGTAGCCTCGACGGAAAGCCAAGTCAACCTGAACGGCAGCGAATCGTTCGCAGAGCGCATGGCGTATGAAAACGAGATTCTGAATCGGGCCCGTTCTCTCTTTGCCGTTGAAATACCGGAGTCGATCCAGCAGCTTGTATTGGCCGCTGACCAATTCATTGTTGTGCGACCGGGTGAAGACTATCCTGACGGCCGTTCGATCATCGCCGGCTATCCCTGGTTCAGCGACTGGGGACGCGACACAATGATCGCCCTTTCCGGCCTCACGCTAAGCACAGGCAGACCAGAAATTGCCGCCAGTATATTGCGCACCTATGCTCAGTATGTCAGCCAGGGCATGATTCCCAACCGCTTTCCGGACGAAGGGGAAGAACCCGAATACAACACCGTGGATGCCACACTCTGGTATGTCGAAGCGATACGCCGCTACTTCGCGGCCACGGGCGATGTTTCATTGATGGCCGAACTTTATCCGGCAATGAAATCGATCATCGCTTGGCACATACGGGGCACGCGCTACAACATCCGAATGGATGAGGATGATGCGCTTCTCTATGCTGGTGAAGAGGGCATGCAGCTGACCTGGATGGATGCGAAAGTGGACGAATGGGTAGTCACACCACGCATCGGCAAACCGGTAGAAATCAATGCTTTGTGGTACAACGCTTTGCAGTCGATGGTTGATATCGGCCGTGAGTTGGGTGAAGATACGGTGCCTTATGACGCATTGGCCAAGAGAATCCGGGCGGGATTTGAGCGTTTCTGGAATAGTGACTATGGCTACTGCTTCGACGTGCTGGATACGCCGGATGGTGAGAGCGATGCCAGCCTACGGCCAAACCAGATTCTGGCTGTTTCACTCGCTCACAGCCCTCTTGACAACGAGAAACAGCGATCAGTCGTGGATGCCTGCGGCCGTCATTTATTGACCGCGCACGGGCTGCGCAGCCTTTCACCAGAAGATGACGCATACATCGGCCATTATGGGGGCGACCAATACAAACGGGATGCGGCGTACCATCAGGGCACGGTCTGGGGCTGGTTGATCGGACCCTTTGTAGAAGCGCACTTGCGCGTCTACGGCAATCCCAGCCTATCACGTTCCTACCTAACATCTTTGCTCCAACAGCTCGAATCCCATGGCCTGGGCAGTATCAGCGAAATCTTCGACGGCGATCCGCCATTTGTGCCACGCGGCTGTACGGCCCAGGCATGGAGCGTCGCTGAGATCTTGCGCACCTGGCGCTTAACGGACAGCCTATAGTTGGTGATGGAGACTCTAGCCTGAGCAATAACGATGGTTTGGAGAAGCTCGGGGTAAGGAGCTTCTCAGCCGTCACGTCTCACTAGTAGCACACGTTTTGATGTTTCAGAGTACGACACGCGCCACGGCGCGCCACTACGAACAAGAACTCACAGCGCATAATGGTATCTTGCGCACGCAGCATGGCATGCTGCGCTTTTATACCCGAAAGGGTGACATTTTCAGAGGAAGAAAACATGACCAAAATACATGACCTATATCAACTCGGCCAATCTATCTGGTACGACAATATTGAGCGCGACCTTATCGTCAGCGGCCAACTGCAGGCCTTAATTGATGACGGGATCACGGGCGTCACGTCAAACCCCGCCATATTTCAGAAAGCGATAACCGGCAGTGACGCCTATGCGGAAGCGCTGCAAGCATTGGCGCTTGAAGGTGTGGACACTCTGCAGATCTACGAATCACTGGCCATTGAGGATATCCAGCGCGCGGCAGATGTGCTGTATGCGGTTTACGAAGAAACTGACGGCACAGACGGCTATATCAGCCTGGAAGTCAACCCTTTACTGGCCCACGACACCGCGGGCACAATCGCCGAGGGGCGTCGTCTATTCGCCACCCTCGGACGGCCAAATGTCATGATCAAAGTACCGGCCACTCAGGCAGGCATTCCGGCCATCGCCACTTTGATTGGTGAAGGCATCAACATCAATGTCACGCTGCTCTTTGCCAATGACAACTACGCGCAAGTTGCCCAGGCATATATCGATGGGCTGGAAACGTACGCAAGCCAAGGCGGCGATCTCAGCCGGGTGGCATCGGTCGCATCCTTTTTTGTAAGCCGTGTGGATGCTGTCGTGGACAAAGCGCTGGACGCGATGGGCAATGAAGAGTTGCAGGGCAAGATCGCCATCGCCAATGCCAAAGTCGCCTACACAATCTACGAAGATCTGTTTGGAAACGCGCGCTGGCAGGCACTGTCCGCCCAGGGAGCGAGACCTCAACGGCTGCTGTGGGCGAGCACGAGCACCAAGAACCCCACCTATCCCGATGTCATGTATATTGACGAACTCATCGGTCCCGACACGGTCAATACAGCGCCGCCGGCTACCGCGGAAGCCTTTCTTGATCACGGCACAGTGGCCATCACCCTGACCGTCGGTGTCGAAGAAGCGCGCCAGCAGTTGGCGGAGGCGGCAGCACTGGGCATCTCGCTGGACAGCATCACGGCGGAACTGCAGGATGCGGGCGTCGCGTCTTTCGCTGCTGCTTTCGAATCCCTGCTGGAAGGCGTCAGCCAACAGCGGCGCCGCTACCTGGCCAACGCCATGTCGGCGAGCTTGAGCGACGGCGAGCAGGAAGCAGTTATTGCCACCGGGCTGACCACATTAGCCGATGAGCGGATAATCGAACGTATCTGGGCGCAGGATCATACGGTCTGGGATCCTGAGCCAGCAGAAATCAGCAATCGCCTCGGCTGGCTGAGGATCGCCGAGGAAATGCTGAGCAATGTGCCGAGGATGGAATCCTTTGTAGAGAGCGTACGCGGCGCCGGCTACAGTGATGTTGTGCTCCTGGGCATGGGCGGTTCAAGCCTGGCGCCAGAGGTATTCAGCAAAGTCTTTGGAACGGCCGACAGCTTCTTAACTCTGACCGTTGTGGACAGCACCGATCCCGGGGCGATCCTGGACGCCGCGGAAGCACTTGATCTGAGTAAAACGCTGTTCATTGTGGCGACTAAGTCAGGCGGAACGGCGGAGACGCTCTCATTCTTCAAATATTTCTACAATGAAGTCGCCGAGGCGCTTGATTCGGAGAACGCAGGCGAACATTTCGTGGCCATAACCGATCCCGGCAGCAAGCTGGCAGACATTGCCGAGCAATACGGGTTCCGCGATATCTTTCTCAACAATCCCAACATAGGCGGCCGTTATGCGGCGCTTTCATATTTCGGACTGCTGCCGGCCGCGCTGATTGGCGTAGACATTCGCCGCCTGCTGGATCAGGCGCGCATTGCCGCCCTAAATGCCGGTGAAGAGAGCGGTGCCGCGGACGCAAAAAATGTCGCCGCTCTACTCGGTGTTTTTATGGGCGAACTGGCCCTGGCCGGTGTGGACAAGTTGACGGTGATCACCTCTCCCGCGCTGGCCAGCTTTGGCGACTGGGCGGAACAGCTGGTCGCTGAGAGTACAGGGAAAGAAGGTAAGGGAATTCTGCCAGTCGTCGGCGAAACGCCCGGCTCTCCCGATCAATATGGACGGGACCGGCTCTTTGTCTTCCTACAACTGGCCGGTGACGACACATACGCGGCCGAAGTAGATGCCCTGCAGGAAGCGGGATTCCCGCTGATCCGGCTGTCGCTCGCTGACGTGTATGAATTAGGACGGCAGTTTTTCTTGTGGGAAATGGCCACGGCTGTTTCCGGGGCGTGTCTGGACATCCAGCCGTTCGACCAACCAAATGTTGAAGAGGCGAAGGTGCAGGCGCGGCAAATGATTGCCAGCTATCATGAAAGTGGATCATTGCCCGAGACTGAAGCGCAGACGCCATCGGCGTCAAACCTGCAGAGCTTTCTCGAAACCGCCGACGCTGGAGACTATGTCAGCATACAGGCGTATATCAAGCCATCGGACGAAGCGGATGCAGCTCTCGACGCACTGCGCAGGGCCATAGGAGAAAACACAGGACTGCCTGTCACAGTCGGCTACGGTCCAAGATTCCTGCATTCCACCGGCCAACTGCACAAAGGCGACGCAGGGAATGGCTTGTTCATCCAACTAACGGCCGACATGCCAGAAGACGTCGACATCCCGGATGAAGCGGGACAAGCGCACGCCAGCATGAGCTTCGGCGTACTAAAAACGGCGCAAGCGCTTGGTGACGCGGCCGCCCTGCGGCAGGCCGGCCGGCGAATCATCGTCTTCGATCTTGGCGCTGATATCAGCGGTGGCATCGCGGCGCTTGCCGCCTAAACAAATAGACAAACGATTCACCCTGGAAACTCGTGGCCTGCTGTCTTCAACATGATAGTCGTTCGAGCTTCCGGGGAAATCAAGTTTTGAAGTTCGCGGAAGAAAGAGAAGGGCACACTTTACCATGGACAGACCAATCGAGGCGCTTAAACGCGAAGCCGCAGAATCTGCGGTTGACCTACTGCAGTCGGGCATGGTTGTCGGGCTGGGCACAGGCAGCACAGCTTACTTCGCCATCATGACCATCGGCATGCTGCTTGCTGAAGGACGTCTGACAGATATCACCGGCATACCGACATCCGAAGAAACAGCACGCCTGGCAAGACAACAGCATATCCCACTTAGCACCCTGGACAAACACCCCGTTGTAGATGTCACCATCGACGGCGCCGATGAGATTGATCCGCAACTAGATCTAATCAAGGGTTTGGGAAATTCGCTGCTGCGCGAGAAAATCGTCGTGTCTGCTACACAGCGGTTCGTCGTGATCAGCGATCATCGCAAACTGGTCGATCACCTGGGGATGATTGCACCGGTACCCGTGGAAGTGATCCAGTTCGCGCAGCGCCCAGTGACCGACTATCTGAAAACGCTCGGCGGCCGGCCCGTCCTGCGCATGCATGAGGGCCAGCCGCGGATCACCGATGAAGGCAACATCATACTCGATTGCTTCTTTGAAGAGATAACGGACCCGTCTCAACTGGCAAAGGCGATCCGCCAGCAGCCAGGAATTGTAGACCACGGTTTCTTTCTAGACATGGCCAGCGAGGCATTTGTCGCTTCGCCGGACGGCGTCCAGCATTTTTCGCGCGGCTAGGAGAGCCGCAGCGCGGGGAAAGAGATCAGCTGTCTGGCAGCAGATCGTTCTCACGGTACCAGGCCACAGAATCCGCCACACCTTCCTGGATTTCAACCTGCGGCTGATAGCCCAAATCCTCAGCGGCTTTGGTATAGGTCGACCGGCGATCTTCGCTGAAAAAAGAGACGCCGGTACGGCTGAGAGGGACGGAAAAGCCAAGGCGTGACCCTACGCTTTCTGAGGCTGCCGCACCCAACCAGACAAGGCTCCTAGGCAGCGCCAGCCACGGAGGCGCTACGTTCACTTCAGCGGCGATTGTTTCCGCTAGTTCGCGAAAAGTAATCGGCCGTGGCCCGGCAATGTGGTAAATCTCTCCCGGCTTGCCAACGTTGAGTACGCGCAGCAGGCCATCGACCATGTCGCCGACATAGGTCGGGTGGCAGTAGTTGTACCCATTGCCAATATAGAAGAACTGCCGGCGCTGAATCGAGCGGAACAGACCAAGAACATGCAAATCGCCTGGCCCATAGATGAATTCGGGCCGCACTATAATAACTGGCAGTCCCGCGGTGATGTAGCTGCGGGCAACCAGCTCCGCCGCCGCCTTACTCTGCTCATAAGGATTGGAGGGAGCCAGCGGTGAGTTTTCGTCCGGCGCGGGATCGCCCGGCTGCCCGTGGAAGGGACCCAATACGCCAGCGCTGCTAATGTAGACGATACGCGGCTTTGATCCGCTCTGCGCAATCTCGGCCAACACATTGTTGGTACCCTCGGTATTGATGCGCCGGTAGGTCGCATTGGGAACGCCGGCCTCGCCCAGCATACCGGCCGCATGAATCACAGCAGTCGCACCGTCAAAAACATGGCGCAGGCTTTTTGGCCTGGTGATATCACCAACGTGCCAGGTGATTGGCAGATGCTTGACGTGCTGCAAATTAGAAGTCGGCAGTGTCAGGGCATGCAGATCTACATCGTCGCCGGCCAATGCCCGTGACAGGGCACCGCCCACGAATCCGCTGGCCCCGGTAATTACAATCTTCTTTCTTCCGTTTTCCATCGCGCATAATAGTAACGCGATCTGTACTCCAATAGCAATTTAATGCGGTCGCTGTTCAGCCAGGAAGGAGAATGCAATGGCTGGCAAGATGGCACATTTCGCTATAATTGTCCCTCATGCGCCGCTTGATGCCTGATTCATCAGGAACCTACTGGTTCATTCTGCTACTGTTGTTCTACGTGGCCAGCGCGATATGGATGGGAATTCACCTGCCAGCCGCCGCCACACCGAACGAATTATTGAACTTTGAATATGTCCAGGTCATGCGCCAGATTCGTGGGCTGCCCAATCGCGGCCTGGTCGACAGCGAGATACGGTACACGGAATGGCATCAGCCACCCATCTATTTCGCTTTCGCCGCGCTGACCGGCCTGAGCGTACCTGTTCCCGCGGTGGACATGAATCCACCCCCCCCTATCAAATGGCCAGGAAACCCAGCTTATCTGGCCACGCACAGCGGCAATCTGAACCCAGTCATCCACGTCACGCCGCAAAACACGCCGCTGCTCTATACCAGTCGTTTCGCAGCCACGCTGCTGGGCGTCCTTGGGCTGGCAGCGCTGTACCGTGCCGGGCGCGATGTCTATTCAGCGCCGGTCGCCCTGCTGATAACCAGCATTCTGGCCTTCCAACCGAACTACCTGCACCTCAGTGCTTCCGTCAACAATGACATGCCGTTGACGGCCGTTTCAGCAATGGTGCTGGCCTACACGATATTGATCATTCACAATGACATGGGGCCGCGCTGGTTCTTCGGTCTCGGCCTGCTGGCCGCGGCAGCCGTCTTGACCAAAGCGAACGGCATATTCGTGCTCGCTTACCTGGCGGCCGCCTGCATGGTCGTGCTGCTGCGCCACCGGGATTGGCCGCAAGCGATCAAGAGCGGTTTATACAGCCTGGCCGGGCTGATCCCGCTGTGGTCCGCCTGGCTGGCATTGAACACAGTTCGCATGAAAGACACGCTTGGCGTCGAGGGCAGCCTGCCGGTCAACCGTGTATTGGCGCTTCGTCCGGCGGATTTCGCCCTGCTGAAGCCCTGGCTGGATGATATAGGGCGCTCGTTCTGGCTGGATTGGAGCGCCGGTGACGTGGGGTATGGGCCGGCGTGGTACTACATTCTGTGGGTTGTCCTCCTGCTCTTCGGCCTGCTCGGCTGGCTGCAGCGCGATCGCAGGAAAGGATCATGGCGAATCACGCTGGCCGTAGTGCTGGGTATGGCCGCGATCAGTTATCTTTACCTCGCTGTCAAAGCATTGACGGTGCGTGAGGGGGGCTTCATGGTTCCCGAAGGGCGCTGGTGGCTGCCCATAATGCCGGGAATCGCCTGGCTGTCCGCCGCCGGTTTCGCACGCTGGTGGCCCCCTGCCCGCCGCGATCAGGCGCTGCTTACCGCGACACTGCTGCCGGTCTGTTCAACCTTGCTGCTGCTCATCTTCTTCTTCCCGGCGCTTTACCCGCAGGCGAGGCGGCTGCCGGACTCCTCCGCAGCGGATCTAGATAAGGCCGTCATTTACGGCGATCAACTAGCGCTGCTGGAAGCATCGGTAGATCCGCTGACCCTCGGCAGGGAAGGTCGGCTCATGTTGACCTGGCAGGCGGTCGCCGATATCGATACCGACTACACGATCGCCACACAACTGCTGATCCCGACAGATAGAGGCTGGCAGAAGATCGACGAACAGTACAGCTATCCCGGCCTGGGCCTCAACCCGACAAGCGGTTGGCGCAAAGGTGACGTTTATCAAGACAGCTGGACGCTGCTGCCACAAGGCACGGCTACCGGCCCGACGCTGGCATGGCTGCTCGTTCATGTCCAGCAGGCGGGTACCAATCTAGAAGCCACCGCCGGGGGGCAGCAGGTGGATCCCCCGCTGGTTCTCTCCGTACCGGTGCGTCCACAAGAACCATTAGCAGCCGGCAGTCCACTTTCCGAAGCGGTCAGTTTTGGCGGGCTGTTCGAGCTAACCGGCATCGACACGCGAATTGATGGTGCGGATCTACTGGTGACGCTGTGGTGGGAAGCGGTTCAGGCGCCAGACAGGGATTACGTCGTCTTCCTGCACCTGCTGGATGAGCAGGGCACGCTGGTGGCCCAGGATGACCGCATGCCTGCCGGGGGCGCCAGTCCGACCACAATCTGGCAGGCGGGCGATATCATACGGGATGAACATCATCTGCAAGACGGATTTGGCGGGCAAACGATACTGATAGGCGTTTACGATCCGCACAGCGGCGAGCGGCTGTCGGCCACCGCGCAGGGACGGTTGATGGCGGACAACATCTACCGTGTTGAACTATCTCCGTAGCAAAGCATAGTGGTCGACGGTATGCAGCTTGCTGAAGCAGTCACCGGTCGATAGATGTCTCAAATCATGGAGTGGCTGGAACTGCAAGCTGACGCGTGAGAATTACTACCCTGCGCCATCCCGACGATTTGGAACACATCTTTGGCACGCGCGAGTCACTGTACGCTCGCTTGCACTCGCGGATCGACAAAAAGGGACAACTATGGTAACATAATGTCATATAAATTCGATGATAATCGTTTCCCCACACCTCGTCAGCAGCGTTGACGATCTGACTGGCACAGCTGATAGACCTCTCTGGCACAGTTCATAAGACAAGAGAAATCCTGCGAACGATTCGTCGAAAGGGGCCTGCCCTGGCGGCAAATGCTTGGAACTGTTGTCAGGACGACCGCGTACGATAAGCGTATCCATCAGGCCGGGCATTATGGGCCCTGCCGGCAGGGCAATTAGTTATGGGCAAGGAGCGTTTTACATGGAACCACCTCACGTCTACTCAGAAGAAGATTGGCTAGCACATTCCTCTTACGGCATTGGCCAGATAAAGGGCATCGAGGTGAAAAGCATCAGCGGCGCGCAGGTACGCTATTTTAGGATCCAAACAACGGAAAGCACCTACTGGGTGCCGGTGGACCAAATGGAAAGCGAAAAAATGCGGCCGATTTCCACCCCCGAGGATATCCAGCTGGTCATCGCCATTTTGCAGCGCCCGCCAAGAGAAATGTCATCAGACCATAAGATCAGGAAGAACCGCATCCAAT
Organism: uncultured Chloroflexia bacterium; assembly: GCA_963767495.1. Classification (GTDB taxonomy): domain Bacteria; phylum Chloroflexota; class Anaerolineae; order Promineifilales; family Promineifilaceae; genus JAACFF01. The sequence continues at coordinate 1,636,986 of CAVYDY010000001.1, read as the reverse complement.
CTGTACAGCTGGAAAATACACTGGAAGAGACGGCCCGCCTCATCCGCGATATGCGCGCGCGACAGCTGGATAAAGGCAAATATAACATGGATGAGAACAGCGTGATTCGTACACTCAAACAGCGGCTGGTTGAAGAGTGGTCGATCATCATGGGCAACGAGACGGAGAGCGTCGCCAAACGACTTGACATGCTGCTGGTCGAGCGGCTAGAAACAAACGAGAGTTGACTCCCCGGATTCCTGCTTGGTTTGATGGGAGATCCTCATGTCCGCGCAGAAGACACTCTTTCTCGTCCTGATCCTGCTGGCTGTCATGGGCGGCACACTTCTGTCAGGCGCAAGATCGGAACTAGCAAGAGCGAACTCGTACCCCACACCGACATTGTATCCCAGCGCCTGGAACTATTTGCCAATCATCCGCGGTGAGCTTGTTGGGCCAACCATAACGCCCAGACCACCTTGGCCCACTCGCACGCCGTATTTCACTGTCACCCCGTCGCCAACGCCTACCGCTACACCAACTAGTGAGCCATGGCTATTGGCTGAACAAATACTTAAGCCCAATAATCTGATCTTCCAGGCAAAATAACGCGAAGCATTGATCACGAGAGCATACTGAGCGCAACCCCTGCCGGCAACGGTGCTCCCGATGTCAATCCCTCTTCCTTCTTCCAACCAGCACGTGCGGCTGAATGCGAGCGCGCGGTAGGTCCGGAGCGACAATTCTTTATTTCCAGAAAATGGCGCCCAATTGATCAAAATGGATAAGGATTACGGGGACATCATCCTCGATTCTGCGTTCAGCCTCGGGGAACGCTTCAATTAGCAGACGCGTGATTTCGGAAATGCTGCGCTCGCCGTCGCACAACTGCCAGACGAGGGCGGCTGTGGCATTAAGTTCCAGCAAACGGCCGTCATGAGGGTTAAACAGCAGCAGCTCGCCGTCAAGTTCTTCCAGAAGAAAGCCGGGAGCTGGTATGGGAATGTCCTGGGGTTGCGATGCTGCTGTCATAGCTCCTATTATAGGCCAGTTGGCGCCATTGTCAGGCGCCGGATCAGCTGCAGCGAATGCGCTTTATCTTTTGCATCCACTTCTTCAATTCCGGCTATATACAGCCAGGTCCACATCCTGCGGATCACGCAGTTTTTTCAATGAGATAGACATGATCGGGATGAGTATATCCAGCCAACATCACGTCGGCCGAATAGACCATGCCGAGTTTTCTCGCGACCGCGGTTGAGGCAGCATTGGCGGGATCAATGAGCGAGACCAACCGCTCGACACCAAGTGTATCAAACGCGTAGTCACGCACGGCCACAGCCGCCTCAGTGGCGAAGCCCTGCCCCCATGCAGATCTAACAAGGCGATAGCCGAGTTCTATTTCAGGACGGCCGTTGATGTCCGGGAAGACAAATAGTCCACAGTAGCCAATCAGTGTTCCCGTCTTCTTCTCAACGACCGCCAGAGGGCCGAATCCGTGCGCTGCGTACCCTTGAAGCACCCAGGCTATCCAAGAACGAATCCACGCTTCCGTCTGCACGCCATCCCCGTAGCGCATCACCTGCGGATCGCCAAAAACGTGTAACAAGGGCGCAGCATCAGACTCAGCCAAACGGCGGAGCATTAGTCTGTCAGTTTCAAGCGAAATAATCTCAGGATTTCCTCCCTCATTGCACCGGTATGAGGAACAGCGCAAATAACGTGACATTTCTTCCGCCACATTGCCAGCTCGCCGGATCTAATCTCTCCCATTCCCGGACCAGATGTATTCGACCGTTTCCATTCCATTTACAGGATTAATGCCAGAACCAGCAAATATAAATCCATGCTTTGTGTAGAATCTTTGCGCAGCGGCATTTTGTTTCAGCATACTCAACTGTATGCGATCAGGGCAGCGATTTTTCGCCCAATTGATCATCAAGGTTCCAACCCTCATCCCTTGATGAGACGGCAACACAAATATCTGTGATAATTCACATCTCGACACATCAAGAGCAGCGAAACCAACGATAGTTTCATACCAGACAGCGACAATCACCTCGTTGGTATTAGCGATTTCGTTCTGCCACCTTTCGCGCCATGCTTTCTTGGGTTGGGGATGGACAATCCGCGTATCAACCCCATGCCACGCTTCATACCAGATATCGATCAGCGCATCGATATCGCCTGATTGATAGGATCGTATTGAGATCATGAGTTCAGCTGCCAGAGAATTCCTTGTCACTGATCGAGGTAATTTTCTCGATATTATCCATAGTATTTGAGGGAGGGGCAGCAGTAGGAGCACTTGATTTACGGCCGTGCGTTGCAACAGATTCTGCCCATACTACAATAACATCGGCCGGACCCTCTCCATTGGGTCAATGGTAGCGGCTCAGCGACAGCGGGCCAAATGCAATCTGTTTAGCCGGTTTGAACGGAGAAGATTATGAACCTGATAACTTCCATGCTCCATCTGATGAAAGATTCGTTCAAAGCATACACAACCGACAGGTCAATCATATACGCCGCAGGGCTGGCCTACTACGCCGTTTTTGCTATTGCGCCGTTGTTAGTACTTGTGGTCTCGATTGCCGGCGTTTTCATCGGCCGTTCAAATGCGACGAGCCAGGTGATAATTCAGGCCCAGTACCTGGTTGGCCCACAACTGGCGACGCTGCTGACCGATCTTGTGCAAACGGCCAGCCAGCGTACCTTTAGCGCGGGCGTCACCGTTTTCAGCGTCGTCGGGCTGCTCTTGAGCGCCGCCGGGATGTTCACCCAACTCGACACAGCGTTAAATGATATCTGGGGCATAAGAACGATCCAGCCGCAAAGTATCGGCGACCGGCTGATCCTGTTCCGGCACAAAACAGCGCCAATTATCATTGTCTTCTTCCTCGGTTTTCTGCTCAGTTCCGCGGTGCTGATAGACACATTGCTCGGCGCTGTTTCAAGCCGCCTGGCCGGCATTTTGCCGCAAATCAGCATGCTCTTGCCCCATGTCAACCGGCTCGTCATCCCCGCACTCACCTTCGCCACTTTCGCGGTCATCTTGAAATGGCTGCCCGACGCGCACTCGCGCTGGCGCGACGTGGCCGTTGGCGCCCTGCTGACTACCCTGCTGTTTCTGATCGGCCGTCTGCTGCTCACCATCTACGTGGACGGCAATGAAACCGTTTCGCTTTACGGAACAGCCGGATCTATCGTCGTGCTGCTGATTTGGGTTTACTATTCAGCTCAAATAGTTCTCTTTGGCGCAGAATTCACCAAACTGTACGCTGACCGTTTTGGGCAGCCAATTGAACCGCGCAAGATGGCCATCTTTGAAAACACAGGACAGGCAGCCATGGTTTCACCGCCAGATTCAGCCTCAGTAGACAATGATACCGTTGATCAAGGATAATCAGACGTTAGTACTGTACGCTGGACGCAGTCCGTCACTGGCTCAGCATCTCACTTGATCTGACTATTTGGACGGCCAATCGCGCCAAGATTCATCTGGCGGATCTGTGATGTCTCCATGGACAGACCTGCAGAGAAGGATGAGGGCAAGCCAGGCAAAAACCTGATTGACCAGGTGAATATCTAACAGGAATTGGCTTAGCAGCATTTGCACTTGGAAAAACGCGGCGTATACTTTGCGAGCGCTTGTTCCTTAATTCACAAGAGTGCGTAGTTTCCTTATGAGTCGATTTATTGGCGTTCTAAGACTTTTGGCAATTTTTTTCGGCCTTGAGGTATTGATCCTGCTGCTTATGGCAACCGGACCATCGCTGCTGGCTGATGAGAAGTTCGTTGAGCGAGTAGAGGATTCTGCCGTCTGGCTGCCTGTCGTGCAGCACGATCCGACGCCAACGCCTGTGCCAACACCCTCCCTGCCTCCCTCTCCATACGAAGCGCATCTGCTGATTACGCCGACAGGTGGGATCAATGCCAGCACCTACAATAGGGACTCCTTCGTCCTGCATAATCTGTCCAGCAACGAGCAGCGGATCACTTTCGTCAAGATCGACCTGAGCACAGCCGTTTTCCCGGATATGGTTTTCGATCCGTACGGTCAGGGTGGCGATACGCTCGCTAAAGACTTGAAAGTCGACTACAAGGGCGCCAGCGGTTTTAGCGGGCACCGCTACGCCGGAGAACATGGCGGCGGCTTCGATATTCTCGAACTGGATTTTCAAGATTTTGAACGAGGCGAAGAGTTTCGATTCTCCGTAGATGTTGACCCCAACAGTATTCGCGGTGTGGGCGCGCCAGGCCCAAACGAAGCGGGCAGTGTATCCGGCCTGGAACTACTGGGCAGCACCGTGACGGTCAGATTTGAAGACGGCAAAGAGTTAAGCAACCAGACGTTCCGCATCACGGACAGCGACAGCGGCTCAGAAGCGATACTACGTGAGGGACTGCCACCGGCACCACAGCTCTCAATCCGCGGCGCGGAGAAGACGCCGGCAGCAACGACCAACGACGCGCAGACCGCGCTGCTTTCCGGTGGCGACTGGCAGCCGGCATCACTGCTCGTTCTCGAAGGCGGCTTGTTCCTTGATGGCGTGCCTGACGGCGGGTATAACGTCAAACCATTTGACGCCAACAGTCTGGTAGCGATACAGGTGCACGAGGTGCAAACCTGGTATGGTGGCGAAAATGCCGTGCCGATCACCTTGCTGCGCTCAATGTCCGAGGCGGGCATTAATCATATCACTGCCGCATTGGACAATCATTTCGGCGCCAAGGGGCCGGCGTCGCCAACAATTAAGCTCGAATTGGTCCCGTAATGTAGGGGGTTGGAGGCCAACTAAAGACGTGAAAACAAGATCCTTGTGGCTCGTACTCGGTATTGTTCTGTTGCTCGGCACAGCGGTGATCATGACTGATAGGCGGGCAGCTGCCGAACCACAAGATGGGGATCCTTTCGCCTTTCTACCCTATGTGAGCGCGCCGGCGGGGCCGCCAGAGTTAGAACTGGTTCCATTTGCGGCTGGTTTTGATGGGGACACAATTACCGCGATCGTCAATGCTGGCGACGAGCGCTTATTTGTTAACGAACGGGAAGGCCGCATTCGCATCGTCCGCGCTGACGGCACGCTCGAGGCGGAGCCGTTCCTCGACATCAGAGACAACGTCTCAGATGGTAATTGGGAAGAAGGCCTGCTGGGCCTTGTCTTCCATCCAGATTATCCGGCCGTTCCCTATTTCTTCGTGGCCTACACCGATATCAAGCATGTGATCGTATTGTCGCGCTTTTCAGTGGACAGCAAGAATCCCAACAGGGCGGATAAAGATAGTCTGGTAGATCTGCTAAAGATTTCGAAACCAGCATCCACTTCAAATGAGGCTTACAAAGTACATAATGCAGGCGATCTTCATTTCGGTCCCGATGGTTATTTGTACATGGCAGTCGGCGACGGAGGGCCCGATCCCTGGTGGCGCGGCGGCGATCCACATAACAACGGCCAGGGTCTCGACGAATTATTGGGCAATATGCTGCGCATCGATGTAAATGAAAGCAGCGGCGGACTCGCTCCAGATTGTGGCTTGGGTTCCTATACCATACCGCGTGACAATCCCTTCGCAGATGGCGAAGATGGGGCTTGTGATGAGGTCTGGTCAATCGGCTTACGCAATCCTTACCGCTTCAGCTTCGATCGCCTGACGGGCGAAATGTACATTGGCGAAGTGGGTGAGGAGCTGCGCGAGGAAATCAATTTTCAGCCAGCAGACAGTGCGGGCGGCGAGAATTACGGATGGCATTGTTATGAAGGCACTGTCGACTACGGAACGGTAGATCCGCTAATCACAGCTGACTGCTCCCCAGACACAAAGTACGTGATGCCCATTTATGAATATGACCAGTCAGACAATGATTGCTCAACCATTGGTGGTTACGTCTATCGCGGATCCCAGTACCCATCGCTGCATGGCCGTTATGTGTTCGGCGATTTCTGCACCGGACGCATCTGGCTGCTAAACCGCAGCGGGGCACAAACCTGGACAAGGAGCTTCGGCGATGCTACGAAGAAATTCGTCAGCACCTTTGGCGAAGACGTAAACGGCGAACTGTATGTCGGCGAACGGAGCAGCAAGAGTCCCGGCATTTATCGCTTGACGGCCGTGCCTTGATCAGTGCTGACTCCTAATAGACTTTTGGCAGGCGCAGCCGGCGCTGCCTTTACCTTCAGTCGTCCGGCAGTTCGGAGAGCCACCGATCATCCGGTTGGCGGCGGCCGCTGCTGTCCCAGACGGGCAGTCGCTCCATAGTTTCCAGCTGGTAAACGCCGGCAGCCAGACGCAGTTCAGTTCGCTGGGCGTCCTGCGGCAGCACGAACTCTTTGCGATCGGCTACAATCTCACCCTTATCCCAGATCGAAGTTGGATAGACGCCGCCTGTGGGCTGGCTGTCGTTTTGGGCGATGCTCTCTGCCGCCCCATCGATTATGTGAACAAACGTGGTGTAGTCCGCCACCATACTCTCTCTGGCCTGCCAGTAGAGAGTGATCGCCGGTTCAGGATCATCGATGTCAAGGTCATAGCCAAGTAAAGTCATCTGGTCGCCAAAGTTGGCGCCGACTATGATCTGCGGGTCAACTCTAAAGACTTCCCCTGGCGCAATCTTGACAGTCTGCAGACTGACCGGGACATCCAGCTGGCGGGCGGTGGCACTCGTCGCGTTTTGCTGACGGCCGTCTTCATCGCTCATAACAACGTCAAGAACCGCCCGCGCCGGCAGCGCATCCGCGGAGACGGGAATATCAACCTCAGTCCCCACAACCTCCCCGGCGCGCCACGTCACACCAGCAGAGGCATGGCCTACCTCCTGTCCATCAGCGCCTCGCAGGCGAACGGTCAGCATCTGTGGCTGCTGCGCAGCGTCCAGCCCGTACCCATAGACGGTCACCGGCAAGAAATCGCCGGCAGCGACACGTGACCCCCCGGCCACCGCTTCCACCTGCAGACCGCCGTCAAATCGGGCGCAGGTTCTGGTCAATTCCTTCGCGGGTTGGTAGATCTCAGGACGTGGGTATGACGGGAGAAGAAGCAGCAGCAGCGCGGATACGGCCAGTATCAACATGCCGCCGGCAACGCCGAACAATAATCGTCTACCGGCAAGCGCAGCCAGTCCCAGGGCGATGAACATGGCAATCGAAGCGGCAGCGGCGAAGGCGAGCCGGCCCTGATACCCGGTCCAGTTGACAGTCTGAATATACTGCAGCAGCGAGGCATAAATCGCCAGAACAGCCAGCCCATTGATGCTCAGCGCCGGCAGCTCAACCGGCAAGTTGCGCTTCAGCAGCAAACGAACAAGTCCGGCTGCGGCGGCCAGACAGAGCGCAACCAGCAGGCCATACACCCAGTCAGGCGCTTTGATATTGAGCCAGCCAAACCACAACCAATATGACTGAAAATGGAGTGACAAGAATTCCACGAGGTCGGAAAAGGCAAAAGGGGCTGTCCGCGCGATCACGGCGCCTTTTGCAGCCAGCGTTTCGGCCCAGATCAACGGATCGCCATACAGCTGGTAGTTGCGGAAATACCACCAGCCGGCAATCAACAGCGGCAGCAGAATCACGGGCCACAAACGGCCGATCAGTCCTCGGAAAGTGAAGCGCACCGCAAAAGGAGACCGTGTAACCTGTATGGACGGCCAGACGGCCGCCAGCAAAGCCAATGGCCAGAAAGCGATCAGCGCAAACTTGGAAAGCATGCCCATGCCGGCTGCGATACCCAGCAGGATATAGACCCATAGTCGCGGACGGGAAATTGCCGCGGACGATAAGGCCACGATCGTCGCGCCAAGAAGTGTCGTCGGTACATCATTGCTCATGCTTGCGGTGACAAAGATGAACTGCGGGTTGAAGGCCAACAGTGCAGCCGCGGCCGGCGCAAACCACTCAATTGTCGGGACTACTTGACGGCCGATGATATAAGCAAAGCATATGGTCGCCGCACCCATCAACACGGAGAGCCAGCGCATAAACAAGAATGCCCGGTAGACGTCTCGCTGCGGAAACCACTCGTCACTGCTGTGCAGATAGGCGGATTTGCGCCCTGGATCATCAGGCTGAAAAGAGAAGCATGGGTTGTCAGGCGGGTTGTCGGCCGGATCGAGATTCATACGTCCAAACAGCGCCGCGCCCGCCAGGTAGTAGAGCGGCGGCTGGTGCGCTTCCTGGGTGAAATTATCCTCGATCTGCGGCTGCATTACCGGCAGCTGCCCGGTCAGGGTGAGCACCTGCATGTAGCGAAAATGTTCGCTTTCATCAGGAGTCTCGGCCAGAGGAACGACGATGCTGTAGCTAATTCCTAGGACGGCGTAAATGGCCAGGAGGATCAGCAGCCAGCGCTGTGAAGGAGAAATCGAGAAACGCATCAATAGGCAAATAGTCAGACGTACAATTTGAGCAACTCTGAACTTGACTTTAACCCGCTAATTCGTTATTGTCGACTGATTAATGATCGTCGCGCCTACTCAATCTTATGGTGTCATATCAACGGCATCAGCTGGTTATTTGGGAGTCCTGGCCAGCTGAATCATGATTGATAATTCGAATTCGCGCTTGCGAGGTGTGGGGGGGCGTCTTGCCTGCTTTTTTTCCTCTAATCAGGGAATCACGTACCTGGGACTGCTGCTGTTTGCGGTAATACTTCTAGCAGAGGCATGGCTGCATGAAGACGCGTTCATCACGCTGCGAACCGTGGATAACTTCATAAGTGGTTATGGTCTGCGCTACAACATCATCGAACGTGTTCAAACCTTTACACACCCCTTATGGATGTTTGCGCTCGTTATACCGTATGCGATAACTAAAGACCCACTCATTAGCGCCACATTTCTTTCAGTCGTCACATCGATTTTGGCGCTGTATCTTCTTCTGCACTATCTCACAGACACCCTAACTGCCAAAATTGCAGCGCTGCTGATCTTGATCTCCTCACGGCCGTATATCGATTACGGGACGGCCGGCTTGGAGAATCCCATGAGTCATCTACTGCTGGTCGCTTTCTACGCCATATACTTCACGCGATCGGTCTCGATCAGATCTCTTTTTTATCTCGCCCTGTTGGCTTCGCTTGCCGGCGTCAACAGGCTCGATACCCTATTGTTGTACATACCCCCTCTAATCATCTACACCTTGCGTGTTCGAGACCGCAAAGCAATAAAAGCTCTCTTCCTTGGCGCCATGCCGCTGCTGGCCTGGACGCTTTTCAGCCTGGTCTATTATGGCTTTCCAGTGCCAAACTCCGCCTATGCCAAGCTAAATACGCATATTGCACCAGTAGATCTGTTCATTCAAGGTGGCTACTACTATAAGGACCTACTGCTCCGCGATCCAATGAGCTTGTTGACCATCGCGGCAAGTTTGCTTGTCACCTTCTATGAGCGAAACCGCTTCAGGCTGGCAATTGCTGCCGGACTGATCCTTTATCTGCTCTATATCTTGCGTATCGGCGGCGACTACATGAGCGGCCGTTTCTTCACGGTTCCTCTCCTTGCCGCTACCGTCCTACTCGTCCGCACAGAGTGGCTTAACACACTCTCGCGACGCAGCTCTCTCGTCTTGCTGGGGATGATCTTGGCAGCGGGATTCCTATCAGCCAATCCTGTACTGTTGCCGATTGAAAACGATCGACGTACAAGAGAAGAAAGAGGCATCACCGACGAAAGACTGTACTATGATTCGCATACCGGATTGCTCGCAAACCTCTTCGGCAAAGCCTCCCTGGAAGAACAATGGATGGCGCGCTCCGGAATAGACGCTCGTGAGACGGGTGAAAGCATCATGTTCAGAGGGGGAATCGGTCTGGCAGGCTACTTCGCTGGTCACCAGGTCCAGGTCGTGGACAGCCTTGCACTGTCCGATGTTCTCCTGGCGCGATTACCTGTCGGCAATCCTAAGTATTGGCGGATTGGGCATTTCAAACGCGTCAATCCAGCCGGATTCAAGGATTCGAAACGATCTGGAGCGAATGAATTGACCGACCCACAGTTGGCGATGTTTTATGACATACTGCAGGGGATAACACAAGATCCAATTCTTGACTGGCAGCGGTTAGCTTCCATCTGGAAAATCAACATGGGGCAGTACGATAATCTACTGGATGCCGACCAATATATCCTCCAGCAGCTGCGCCCACTGGACCCTAAGTCGTTGTGTCGAGAAGATGTTGATCGTCCGGCCATAACCGACCAATGCGTGAGAGATATACCTCATCAAGGGTTCCGCATTGATTTCCACGAACTGCAGCGTGCCGCCGCCATTGAATTTGCCTTGGATGCGAACTACGATTATGAATTCGTTTTCCTTCACGAAGATATCGAAATCGGCCGGCTGAATGATAGTACACCTGGCGCTTCCGACGAGCTTGTGATTCGCCGGATCGAGGTGCCGGAAGCTGTCTCGCTCACTGGCTTCGACGCGCTCTATTTTCGCCCTAAGTTCATCGGCCTGGATCCAGAGAATCCACGAGTCGTTGGTCAAGTCACACTGAGGAACGAAACCGAAACAGCCCCAGATCAATCATGATCATAGTATGCGCCCAGATTCTGGAATCAGCAGTTACTCCGATCTGACAATTCGAATCGGCAAGAGATCGAGTGAATCACCCTTTTCGCTCTCACCGAGGACGGTTAGACGTTGGCCGTCGTCCCGATCATACAGACCCGCACGCAAAAAGTAAGTCCCTTCCTGCGTACCAAGGGGCAAGTACAAACAATGCATATCCCCAATTACTTCGCCTGGCTTCCAGGAACTGGTTGGATAATAACCGAAGATCGGTTCGGAATCGCGCTGTGCCTGCACAAATCCGTCTGCCGCCACCAGGTGAACAAACACCACATAGTCATTGGTGACCTCCGTTTCAGTCTGCCAGTAGAGGGTGACGCACAGCGGCTGCCCGGGCAGGCGAGAAGTCGGGGATATATGGCCTGATAAATCAATTCCATCTTCAAATGACGCCTTGTCCGCAGTTGCCTTTTCCGGCAGCGTATCGCTAATCCAGTGGCTGGCCATCCAGGCAATGGTGTCAGATGCGGCCGGCGAATACTTTCCACCGTCGTCGAGCAGCTCTTGCACACGCTGCAATACAACACCCGTAGTAAGCGGTTGAGGATCAGCACTCTTCTGCAGCAAAATCACATCATTGTCTGCGTACAGGGCACCATACCCCAGTTCGCCAATGGCGATCTGGACAGCATTGTAGAAGAAACGGGTATTCTCATCTCCGCGTAGATCGGTCAGGTGAATGAGAATGTACTCTGTTTGCGGAAAGCTGTGCGGTCTCTCAAAGAGTCTGGCCCGATCATGAAAAATATGCAGCTGCGAACGCAAGGCGAGGTGCGGTCCGTAGTTTGGCATGGTTGCCACTTCCGCGTTTCTAGGAAGCAAAGCCGCTGCCTCCTGAAAAGACCTCGCATCACTTAACTGCTCGAGTCCTTTCACCTCGTAATAGGGATCATTGATTGTTTTCGTAAATGGATTGTCCAATATCAGAGATGAAAGGGTCCCGAATACCAAACATGAAACGACAACAAGGCGAGCGCGTTCCGGCGTCAACCAATTCTGAATCCGGTTCGCTCCTTGAACAGCAGCGATGAATATGAAAGGCACGGCCGGCGCCAGGTAATGGAAATAAATACTGCTCTGGCTTGGCGCCGATGACAACAGGTTGTAGGCCAGCGCCGGTAATGCGACGAGCAGCATCAGTGGGGCCAGTAAGCTTAAGAAACCAACCGGCAACAACAGCTTTACGGGAACGAGAGCCCGATAAGGGACCAGGAAGTGTTGTAGTACGCGACCCGGCTCTCTAAGCAAGCCGAGAAGCATGTCTACCGGTCGTTCGCCTAACCAAGCATACCGGCCAAGCGTATCTGATGCGCTGCTGCGAAATGCGGGTATGACTACGAACAGTGCCAGCAAAGACCATGTCAGCCCGACAGCAGCCCAAGCCAGCCCCAGACGCGGGCGTACCATGACCAGAGCAACATAGAGGCCAAATGCGAAGACAGTCAATCCCATTTCTTCGCGCACACTCAACGTCAACAGAATAGCCAGCGTTGCCCATCCTGGATGATCTAATTCGAGCAGATTGTAGGCCAACAGAAGCAGGGGAATCACAAGCACGAGCGGGTGAAAATCAAAACGATTGGCAAATCCTATCAGTGGGTAGAGCAAATAGACAACAGCAAACAAGGTCGCCAGCGAGCGATCATTTAGCCAACGTTGTGCTATCTGAAAGAGCGGCAGAGCGCCGGCAGCTAACATCAGAGCTTGAAATATGAGCAAGATTCTGACATCAGCCCACAGGCCAAACAATGGCGCCAGCAACAATACGATAAAGGCGGCATGGTCACCAAGATAGTTATCTACTTCTATTGAACTGGCAAACCATTCACCTTGCCAGGTATTCCAGATCACCTGTGCTTCAATTCCCAGATCGTAAGTTGTCGAGTTCAGACGCTCATGGCGAGCAACGGCATACACCGCCAAAACCACTCCCCAACACAGGGTGACTAGAATAACCATCCTATGGGTATGTATGAAGGGAATTCGCTTCCACATGTCTGGCTACTCTCGCACCGTCAACCATCCTGCCAGATAGGCATCATGCGCCTGCCCTTCGATCTCCACCGCCAGTCGAGCACCGCTCAGTGGATCGTAAAAACCGATATGGATTGGGTAGCTCCCTGCCAGTAAATCGCCAGGAACAGTTAGCAAATAACGATCATTGATCACTTCACCCGCCGCCCATAGGTTTGTTGGATAGTCGCCGCCGAGGGCTGGGCCATCACCCTGCGCCAGCGGGGCTTGCGTGGGATCGCCAAGATGGAGGAAGGTAGTCAATTCCTTGCCCGGAGCATTCCTGACCACCCATTGGACGTCAACGGCAATCTCCGACCCCCTGGTTGCGTCTGCCGGCGTCAATGAAACTGAAGTAAGGTCAATCCCCTCACCAAAGGTCGCTAGCAATGCATCGTCGGCCTCCGGCCACTCGACAGGAACAGCCTTTACCCTGGCGATTTCGACCGGATCATAAGAGTCGTTTATGCGCATAAGCAGCCGCAATTCTGCGGGGAGTTCAGCGTGGTCGACCAGCTGCGCGGCAACCCGATCTTTGACGACCTGCCCGGGAATCCATAGATTCGGCGGGTAGGTGCCGCCGCCATGGTAATTCTCCTGCCAGCCAACAAGGTCATTATTACGGCCGTACATACCCAAACCCTGAAAAGGGGCTTCGGTCACCGGCTCGGCCGCACGCCAATATAGATCGACCCATGCCCATTCTCCCGGCTGCATGGTAGTAGTTTGCGCTTCCACGGCAATCAGCTCAATGCCGTATCCCATGTCGAGGGCATAGCGGCTTGCACTCGCCGGTATCTCTTGTTCGGTCAGCAGTTCTACTGTGTAGTAAGCGCCAGGGATAACAACCAGGAGCGCATAGAGTGATGTAATCAATGCAACAAGCGGTACCAGCCAGACCAACCAGCGCTGCCGCCACAGCACCAGGCCGTGCGCTACGAACAAGGCCACTGGCAGCAGCGCGGGAAATAACAGCCTGCCCTGATCGGCCGGCGTTTGCATCATAAAGCGCAGCCAGGCGGCAAAGACTACGGCTACCCAGACTCCCATCCATAGGGCGACCAGACGCATGTTTGCTCTGTCGCCGGAAGCTAGGGCAAAGTTCTCCGTTGGCTGGCTTCGTCTGCGCCATGTGCCATAGATCCAGCCAGCACCCGACAACAGCAAGATTACCTTCCAGATGACGTAAATCCAGTCCGGAGCCTGCACATTCATCCAACCGAAATAAGCGACGGCTGACATGGCGACACGATCCATGTCATGCCAGACCTGGCGCAGCGTAAACTGGCGATTCTTACCGGCCATAGCCACGAACTGGTTGACAGCCGTTGGATCGCCGTAATGAATCCAGTTGCGCAGCAAGAGCCAGCCGCCAATCAGCAGCACCGGAACGGCCACTATCGCCGCCGACCGCAGCAAACCCTGCCACGACAGCGGCCTATCACGCCAGGCCATCAATGCCAACACCAGGAACGCCAGCGGCAGCAGCATGAGTCCGGCCATTTTGGCTAAAACGGCCAGGCCGATCGACACACCGAGGAATACCAAACGAATTGGCGAGGCCTGATGCTGGAATATCCACAACAGCTGCCACAACACAAAGGAACTGAAGAATATTATCAAGACATCATTGGTTATTGCCCCGTGCAGAAAACCAAATTGGGGTAGAAAGGCGACCAGCGCCGTGGCCAGCAAAGCTGCAGCCGGTGATTCAGGCCACAACAAGCGGCCGCTGCCAAACACGGTGAGCAAGGTGCCGAGGCCAATGAGTGTCGAGAAAACCCGCACAAGATGCGCAGCCAGTGCGTAGCCCTGCCACGGCCACGATTCACGCTCCGTGTGTATAAAGTCATTAACATTGAGCGGCGTCGCTTCCCCATTTCTCACGGTCGGGTTAAACCAGAGTTGCTCGCCGGCACCGCTCGTATTGATCATGGAAACCAATGGGGCGGCTGCGAGATAGTACAGGGGCGGCTGCGCAGCTTCCTGACGCGCAAGTTCACCACCAGATTCGATCGTGGGCAGCGACCTGTTGTCAGCGATATATTGGACCGTAAAGTAATGGTGGTGTTCGTCAGGCGCTTCGAATAGGGGATTGACCACGCCGTACCCTATGGCCAGGGCCAGGTATAGTAGAAGAATGATAATTAGCAGCAGACGGGTGTTGTTTTGGTTTAGCATGTCAGTGTGGCAGCATTTCAAGTCTATCAGTTGCCAAAATCCTGACCAGTACGTGCCGGCAGAATCAACATCTCACCGATTTCCTTCAAGGTCTGATAATTGTAGAGGCCGGTCTCTAAATGAAGCGCGTCATCCATTGAGTTGAATTGGTGTCTCTGCCATAAGGTATCCTGCGGCTGCCATTGTTCAGCGGCATAGCCAAGACTGTCTGCAACCAGGGGCGGGGCGTCCTGGGAAGCGTAAAGATGAGCGCGCATGGAAAGCGGTTGATCTGGTGTCGCTTCGATTGCCCAGAAGTTGGTCCAGTAAGGTTCGGCCGTCTGGTAGCCAGTCAACAGCACCAGATCGCTGGCCGCGTATGGCAGTGTCACGGCCCGGCCATCCATCGTTTCGCCATGGACCCAGGTCTTGTCATGATCCGGTTGCAGGGAGCCGCCCTGCCAATAATACACGTCATAGGATGGCGAATCGGCCGTTGCCCGGTGGCGATAGACATGCTGCCAGCGCTCAGCCGCCAGGGTCGACATCAGATCCAGAGGCCACCACGTATCCGCCTGCGGCAATATGTACCAGCCCGGCGCGCCGCCGCCCGGCAGCACCCAGCTGTGTGAACAATCAAACCTCACATGGCGCAGGGGCCCAACATTCAGTACGGTTTCCGCTTCCTCCGGCGTAAGCAGCGGCGCCGGATCACTGCAGTGGGCGACCCATTCGCCATCTGCTTGTTCAGCAACCTCATAGATCAGAATCGAACCCCCCAGAGTCTGGGCAACGTCCTGCCTCCTGAACCAATCAAACGTATCGGCATCCTCAAGAATACCCTGCCAATGATTGGCACTGATCGCATAGCGGCCAGGCTCAGGATTAGCCGGCGCGAAGGGCAGCTCCGCGAATTCATGATCAACAAGCTGATCATCACCAATGCCATAGTAAGCAGGGTCGCCCACGCCGGCATAGGAAACAATCCAACGCCCGCCGCTCAGTTTAATTTCAGCGGCCAGCCCCTTGAGGTCCTGCCCCCAGTCGAGGTTGGAATCGCCCAGGTAGCGATACCCCTGCTGCGTGCCGCCCACAGACTCATTGAAATAGGCCAGGAAATGGGGCTGCTGGCGCAGGGCAGCGAGTACGTACCAGGATAGGGCCAGGAGCAGCAAAATGCGCGTGATCGTCCAGCGGCGAAGGAAAAGGACGGAGCTGCTGGCCAGGACGATAACAAAGGGAATGATGGGCAGGATATGCCGGTAGCCGATGTTGAGGCCGCTGGTCATTGCCGCGGCGAAAAGCACGCCGACCGGCAGCAGCAAAAAAACGGCCGTGCGCCACAGGGCGCGCCGGCTGGCGATGACGACCAGGCCGAAAAGCAGAAGGGCCACTGTTACCAAAGGCGTCTTAATCAGGAATGTCGTTGGGAAGTAGGCGGTCCAACCATCACCGGAAAGCTCACCAAGGAAAAAGGCGCGATGGCCACGTTCGACATGGGCCAGCACATTTTGCCAGCTGACTATGTAGGCAGCGGCGGGTATAGGCCAGGGCAATCCAGCCGCCTGACCAATCTGCAAGCCATAGACGATCCACAAGACGACTGCCGCCACGGGGAGCAGGGCCAACCAGGCGAGAAACGGCCGCCAAAAAGGCTTGCCTTTGCGTAGAAAAAGGAAGGTCAGGAGAAAGAGTGCCGGTAGGAGAAGGACAGCGGTGAGTTTCGTTGCCAGGGCAAGGCCGAGGAAGACTGCCGTCAGCAGCCACCAACGCGCAAGCGGATTCCGCCAGTAACGCCACCAGGCATAAATGGTCCCGAAGTAGGTAAGTACGGTAATAAAGTCAGTGGTCGCCAGCGAGGCCGAGGCCAGCAGATTGGGAGAGGCGGCGAAAAGAACGAGCGCGATGCCCATCGCACCACGACCGTGCCAGGCGAGCGCCCAACTGCCAATCAACCCACCCAGGATAATACCCATCCACAAGATGGGCAGCCGGCCAAGAAACAATAAACGGCCGACATCAAGTCCCGACTCCCACAACAATTCCGAGGCCAACTGCAAGCGCTCGCCATCTGGCCAGGAAGGCAGATCTTGGGGATCAGGCAGGGAAGGATCGCCGGTCAGCAGTGCGCCGATCAGCCGGTGGCTGAGCGGCGCGTGCCCGGTTTGAAACTGCAGGCCACCCGTTGAACGCAGCACAAACCCACGCAGCATATGGGCAGGTTCGTCGTTGGTGGGTGACATGGCCAGGGCAGCGCGCAATCCAAGGGCGAAGAAGAGCAGCAAACAAGCCACGGTCAAAAACCTGGCTGCCCATCCGCGCGCGGGTTCATTCATCTGCGGCATAAGCAGGAATTATAGCTTGATCCAGGTGATAAGAAACTGAACGCAATAGTTTATCACTGGTATATTGCCCAGCGCAGGGTTAAGATTTATGGGTTGAGTGGCGCCAGAATTCGCCACATCGGCGCCAGACGACCAATTGGTTACCATTCTGAATAAGGAGTCTCTTGTGAACTATCAAAGAAAAAACCTCGCGTGGCTCTTAATCGCCGCGTTTGTTTTACTGGCTGCAGTCGCCTGTGGCCCAGCCACGCCGACAGTGCCGGAAGAGGCTGAAGAAGCGCAGGCCGAAGCAGAATCCGCGGAGAGCGTAGACTCTGTAGAAGAGGCGCCAGTGGTGGAAGCTGAACTGCCCGCCCTGGAAGAACTCGAACCGGTCATCCTTGAAGGGGCCACTACGACCGACAGCGGTCTGCAGTATTTGGAAACTGTCCCCGGTGACGGCGCCACACCGCAGGAAGGGGATCTGGTCACCATGGATTTTGCCGGCACATTGGCCGACGGCACCATGTTTGGCGACAGCTACAGCACGCAGCAGCCGATCACGGTCGTCTATGGCAGCGGGCAGCTTCTCCCCGGCTGGGAAGAAGGGCTCGGCCTTATGAAAGCAGGCGGCGAAGCAAAAATGGTTCTTCCGCCGGAACTGGCCTTTGGCGCTGAGGGTTACGGCATGATTCCCCCGAATTCGGAGGTCATAATCGATGTCGTGCTGCATTCAGTGGAAGCGCCACCGGAGCCGATGGCCGTCGATGAAGCTGATTTGGAAATGACTGACAGCGGTCTGCAGTATTATGACATCGTTGTTGGGGACGGCGCCACGCCGGAAGAGGGCAGCACAGTGAGTACTGATTTCTCTATCTGGGTCAAGGAAGATGACGGCGTACGTTTCGTTGTATCCTCCGCGGATCAAGGCCCGATTCCCTTCACCGTCGGCGCAGGCGACACAGTCTTCCCCGGTTGGGACGAAGCGGTGACAACCATGCAAGTAGGCGGCAAACGTTATCTGGTCGTTCCGCCGGAATTGGGCCTGGGCCCTGTTGGTGGCGGCGATATTCCGCCTGATGCCACGCTGATCATGGAGATCGAGCTCGTTGACGTAGCCGAACCGGTGGTGATGACGGAAGTCGATGAAGCTGACTATGAAACAACGGGCAGCGGCCTGCAGTATTATGACATCGTTGAAGGAGACGGCGCGACCCCGGAAGAGGGACAGATTGTCATTGTCCATTACACGGGATGGCTGGAAGATGGCACGAAGTTTGACAGTTCGCTCGATCGCGGACAGCCCTTCACCTTCCCCATCGGTACCGGCAGCGTCATCGCCGGCTGGGACGAAGGCGTCGCGACGATGAAAGTCGGCGGCGTACGCCAGCTGAGAATTCCTGCTGAACTCGCCTACGGCGATGGCGGCAGCGGCAGTATTCCACCGGGCGCTACGCTAATCTTCGACGTTGAACTGCTCGACGTTCAGTAGATAAACATCCGGAAAGTTAGAACAGGAGACCAGGCGCTTCACAGCGCCGGTCTCCTCTGTTTCTCACATGGCAGGACTTGCCTGTACACACCAGCTTGCTAGCATCACCCCGATTTCTCCATTGTGCCTCAGATGAGCCGATGGCTTCAGTTCTTCCGCCGGCCACCCATCAGCCGGATCAACAAACCAGCAGCGCCGCGATGGCCGCTCTATGCCGGGGTTGCGCTGGCGATCTGGATCAGTTTTGCTCTGTACGCAGACACACTTGGTATTCCCTTTCTACAAGAGGATTCCACACATATCCGCTGGCTCTCCTGGCATAATCCACTTGAGCCTTTTCTATCAGCCAAAGGCGCACCCGCCTACCGGCCGCTGGGCAAATCAATTGTCAAAATCTGGTACCTGCTCCTGGGCCAACATGACCGCATCTGGCTGCGCTATCACAATTTCGCCTTCAATGCCCTTAATATCGCCCTCATAGGGCTCCTGGCTTCATGGGTCGACACAAGTAAACGACGTTATTGGACGGCCGCAATTGCCGCCCTGCTCTTTGGCGCCTTCCCTTTTGCCTACCAGGCAATTCCCTGGATCAACAATTTCTTCTATCCGCTGGCCAATTTACTTCTGCTGGCGATGACGGCCGTCTACTGGCAGGCACGCGTGCGGGAATCGAACGGGCTGCTTCTGCTGGCCTTCTTCTTTCTTTTCCTGGCTCCCCTTGAAATCGAATATGGCTTGATGGGCAGCGGGCTGCTGCTCACGGTTGAACTCGTCCTCTGGCTGCAGAAACGGCAGCCATACCCATGGCTAACTGGTCCCCTAATCGGCCTGCTGCTCAATCTACTCTTCCTGGCACGCTCATTAACCATTCCCAAGCAAAGCTACAGCTTCGGTATGCCGACGCCGGGCCGCCTCCTGCTCATCGGCACCTATTTCATGCAGGGGCTGATGTACCCCATTTCGCCGCTGGCCATATGGGTTATGGAGCTGACCGGTTGGGGCGATGTGGCCGCAATCTGGCTGGTGTCGCTGCCCGCGTTAATCATGATCATCGCAGTGCTGCTGCGCAAGAATCAAGCCGCTTTGGTGCTGTTCTCTCTCGGCTGGTTCCTGCTGCTCAACCTACCGGCATTTGTATTCGTCGATTTCGATTATGTGGTCAACTCACCGCGCCTGCTCTATCCGCCCGGCGTGGGGATTGTCATCTTGTGGGGTGGTTTTCTGGCGGTTCTGGCGATTGGCGAACGCCTGCCCAACGCGCGTTTGGCGCTGACAACGTTCGCCGTGATCCTGATCCTGATGATGAGCGGCCGTTTTGTCAGGGAACGAAATGCCCTTTACCTGCTCGCTCAGGACCCAGCGCTGCAGTTGGCGGAGATCGCCAGGGAAAGCGATCCGGATGAAGAACTGCTCATCGTTAATTTTCCCTCCTGGCTGTCACCGCAGGAAAGGCGCTTCGCCATGGGCAATCATGGTGTACAGATCATCCCTTTTTACATCAAGATTCACGAGCTTATTTACGCGCATAATGATGAGGACCAGGCAGCCGCTGCCATCCAGTTTGGCAACATACGCCAGCCACAACCTTACTACTACGGCATGCTGGGCGAACATGTTGATTACGAGAAACTCGGCAGCTATTTGCAGCAGGGCGGCCCCGTCTACTTGACCCAATGGGCGCCAGACAAGATTCAACTGGCTGAAGTTGGTCGTGTCACTGATCAGGCGTTCGATGCGCAGCAAGACCGGTACACGTTCACGGATATGGTCGGATTTCAAATAGACTCACAGGTGATAGAAGATGATGTCCTGGCCTTAAATCTGCTCTGGGAGATCGAACAGCCCGTGGAAGATGACCTGACCGCCTTTGTCCATCTATATGGTCCGGGCGGCGAACTTGTGGAACAGGCGGATGGATACCCTATTGCCGGCATGGGGCCGTTCTGGATGTGGACGGACGGTCAAACAGTGCAGGACCGGCGCCGGATCGCGCTTCCACCCAATGGCGCAGAAGGTGGCTACAGTATCGGCATCGGCCTGTACAATCCAGCCACGGGCGAGCGCCTGGCTGTTGTTGACCAAAACGGCCGTGGGCAGGCAAATGACGTGATTCTTTTGCCGCTTGCCGGAGATTAAGCAAGTGCGGGGCTAAGGCACGCCTGGCGTCAGCGGCACTGCATTGTCCGCATAGGGTTCGCCGTCCGGGTCAACTGCCGCCACCCGATCGCCGCTCAGCCGGTCATACAGGCCAAGACGAATGCTCACACCAGCAGTATCATTCAGCGGGATCCAGCGCGTATCCAGAACACGGCCGTCTCCGGTCCACAGATCAAGGGGATAGCTGCCGCCGAGCGGATCGCCGTCAGCCTGGGCAACCAGATTACCAGACCCATCCACCACATGTACGTAGAGAGTGGTTTGCGGCGGCGCGCCGGACGCCTGCCACAGCGTATCCACTTTGAGCCCCCCCGCCGCCGGCGAAACCTGCGCTTCGAAGAGATGGATGCTCTCATCGCCGCCCGTAGTAAACGACGCCAGCGGTGTCAGGCTCTCCTGCCGGTGGTTCCCAACGTCCCCAACCGGAGTCAGGGCGAGCGACTGCACCCCATAGTCGGTCATCAACACCTGCGAAGGGACGGCCGACAAAGTCGCCCAATCTGGATTCGGGCCGGTCAGACCGTAGTAATACTCCTGCAGCTCCGGCCGAATACCATCCACTTTCACAAAGCTAAGATCACCCAGTTCACCTGTATGCACCGCCATGAATAACTGCGGCGGGACATAGTCAGGCCAAAAAAGTGCGCCTTCATGGCCCAGGGCATAGGTATGTGTTTTGGGCGCGAGCCACGAGGGGAAATTGATTACAATCATCTCTTCGCCGGCTGCATTCGCCTCCGCAGTCGCCGCGATTACTTGCTTAAAGCCATCGCCCAATATCTCATGCATCGTCATGCGATCGTGCAAGAATTGCCCATTCTGGGCCAGCAGCAGCAGCGTAAGACCTAACGCTGTGGCGCCACGAACCAGCCGCTCAGTTGAACCGTGTCTCCCTCCCCTGCTGAACAGCAAGATGACATCCGCCCACAGCCAGGCAATGCCTACGCTGGCCACCATAAGCAGCCGCGGCCCATTGATTACATATTCGAACTTCAAGAAAAGTACCGCCGGTAAGGAGCCCAAGACGATCCACAGCCAGGGGAACCATGAGCGCAAGGCAGCATGGTGCGTCAGTTGGATCAGCGCCGCAACCAAGAGACCCAGCCCGCTCAAGAGCGCTGCGGTCGTCATATCATTGAGGCCGCGATCATAATGCAGCCAGCCGCCTAATCCGCTGAACGGATAAGCAGCTCCCTGAATGAAGTAGGCCGCATTTTGGGCAATGCCTTCAGAACTGTTTGAAAAGAGACCGCCTCCTTCCAAGCGCGGCAGGGACAGCCAGACCGGTATGTATACCAAGAGAGGTACTGTCCAGATGAACCCCGTCCGGGCCGCCTGCCGCCAACGTCTGGAGAGAGCGGGCGTCGTCAAGTCCACAAGAACGACAAAAGGCATGACCAGGACCCCATTTTCATGGGCAAAAGGGGCCAGAAAAGCAAAGAACAGACTGGCTACACCCCAAATCCGCAGCCTGGTACGCCGCATTTGCACATAGAAAAGCACGGCAAGCAAAATGAGCGTAGTTACCAACAAGTGACTCAACGAGCCAACCCAGGGCACAGCCTGGTAGCTGAAGGGAAAGAGCAGAAAGAGCACAGCGCTGAGGACGATGCGCCACCAATCGTCGTGTCTATCTTCTCTGGCGACGACTGGAAAGCGATCGCCTCGCAAAGTCCACAAGCGGGACGCCAACCAGCCGACCATGAAGCCATTGGCGGCATGCAGCAGGAGATTGATCGCATGATCAACAAAGGGATGGTGGCGTTGGAAGAACTCATAGGTGAGACGCCACAGCGTAAAATTGAGGGGGCGATAGTAGGCCAGCTCATCCGTTGTCAACCAGATGCGGGCCACGTTGTTCGCTTCGACAAATGGATAATGGACGAAATCATCGAAGAAAAACGGCAGCGACAATGAAGCGCCGTAGAACAAATAGGTCACCCCCCCACAAAACAGGGAGAACAGCAACCAATAGGAGGAGTGTTTTGCGCTGCTATTCATGAGCCGGTGTCGCCCTCAGTCGACTTGTTCACTCGACCTCGATCCATCCGGCGAGGTAGACATCATACGGCTGCACTTCCTCACCAATCAGGATTGGCAAGCGAGCCATGCTCTTGGAATTATACATGCCGATCCACAGAGGGTGGCGGCCGGCGGCAAGATCGTTCGGCAAGATCAGTTCATAACCATCTTCGATCTGTTCCCCGTTCTCCCAGACGCGCGTGGGGTAACGGCCGTCGAGCGGCAGGCGGTCGCCAGTGGCCAGCGGTTGTGCGTCTGGTTGGCCCAAGTGAATCAGTGTGGTCAAATCCTCCGCTGGTTCACCCCTCGCCTGCCAGCGTACGTCAATGGTGAGCAGATCGCCAGGGCGCGCCTGCTCCGGCATCACGCTGACATCCAACAACTCGATGTCGTCGCCGAACTGCGCCAGCGCATCTTCCTCAATGTTTGGCCAGTTCTGCGGTTCGACCTTAATCTCACCAACCTGTACCGTCGCCCCTTCCAGAATCGTGCTGTCGATAGGGGCAAGTACTGGAATGACCGCCGCGTCATCAATCCACAAGCCAAAGCGATCGGCGACAATCTGGCCTTCTGGCCAAAGATTGGCAGGATAGAGGCCACGGCCATGATAGCTGTGCACTTTGCCAATCTCCTCATGATCACGGCCGAAGACGCTGAGAACAAATTCCGGCGCCTCCTCCGCCACGTTATCACCGCGCCAATAGAGCGTCAGCCACAACGGTTCGCCGGGTAGGGTCTCCTCCGATTCTATGAGCGCGCCGAGCAAACGGATACCCTTGCCCATCTCCACATCCAGTTCCTGAGCCTCGGGCGGTAGTTCGACGACCGTTGGCGGTACTTCATAGGCGGGCTGGACCACGTAAAACAGGCAGTAGAGGGTGGTAGCAAGGGCCAGCAGAGCAGAGAGCGGCGAAACGCGTCGCAACCAGGTCGTGGCGGTCAATCCGGAAGCCAAACCCAGCGACAAGGGCAGCAGCGCCGGGAACAGCAGGCGCCCCTGCGCCGCTTCCGTCTGCAGCATGAACATGACCAGGCTGCTGTAAACAACGGCGACCCACAGAGCCAACAAAGCCGGCAGCACCCAGCTCTGCTGCAAGAGATCGCTCACAGTTTGCCAGAAGCCAGAACCGCCTTTCTCACCGCCTGCCGTCTTGCTGCGCCGGCGGTAGTTCTCAACAGCACGCCAGCAGCCACCAAGCAGGGCCAGAACCACAAGACCGCTCCAAAACCAATAGACCCAGTCCGGTGCCCGCAAATTGAACCAGCCAAATACTGCGAAGAAAGAGAGCCAGAGACCGCGAGATTCGCGCAGGACCTGGAACAATGTGTAGTGGCGGTGGCCGCCCGCTATGCGAATGAATTGATTCATCGCCGTGAAATCGCCGTAGAGAGCATCATTGCGCATCCACAGCCAGGCGGCCGTCAGAAGTGCCGGCAGCAGTACCAACAGCGCGGTGGCCCCGATAAGCCGCCAACCAGCCAACTGTGGTTCGGTATCACCATCCGCTGCGGCAGTGCCGGCACCGGCATCGCGAATGGCGAGCAAGATGAGCACACCTACAGCGTAGACCAGCAAGGCGATGCCCTGATTCTTGGCCAGCGCGGCAAGGCCAATGGTCACCCCCAACAGAAGCAGACGTCTCCAGGTCACCTTCGTTTGCCAGAGCCGTACCAACTGCCACAGCGCAGCGGACACCAGGAAATTGACCAGCGGATCGTTGCTTACCGCTGCATGGGTGAAATCAAATTGGGGGAGAAAAGCGACGAGCGCCGTGGCCAGCAGCGCGCGATAGGCATCAGCGGGCCAGAGCAGGCGGCCGGCCAGATAGATAAAGAACAGGGTGCCTAAACCAAGCAGGGTCGAGAACCAGCGCAAGATGTGGGCCGCCTGGGCGTACCCCTGCCACGGCCATGCTTCCGGTTCGGCATGGATGAACCTGTTAACATTGATCAGGGCGCTCGCGTCGCCAATCGATGCGAATTTATTGGGCCACGCTTCTTCTCGCGCAGCCGAGGTGTCTATCGGCGCGGTTAACAGACCGCCCAACAGATAGTAGAGCGGCGGCTGCGCCGCTTCCTGTCCCATCCATTCATCGTACGTATCTCCTGGCGCCACCATGGGCAGCTGGCGATTCTCGGCGATGTACTGCGCGGTGAAATAGTGCCAATGTTCATCCGGTGCTTCAAAGAGGGGGTTGAGCAGCCCGTAGAGCAGCGTCACAACCAGGTAGGCAGCCAGAATCACGCCTAACCAGAGGCGCCGGCTGCGCGGCGAAAGCTCTTTCTGAGCAGGCGTATCTGTATGCCGGGCGGGATCGACGCTTTGCATCATCTTAATCGCCTCGAGGAAGCGTCACGCTGTCTAATGTCAGCTGATCATTGAACAAGCGCTCACCCTCGATAGTCAACGGCAGACGTTCGCCGCTTTCAGGATTGTATACGCCGACATTGAGCTGGTACTCTCCAGGGGGCAGATCAGCGGCCAGCGCCAGTGCCAGCTTGTCCGTCAGAACTTCACCCTCTCGCCAGCCAGAAGTTGGCCGCAGGTCATCCACGGGAATGCGGTCTATCTGGGCCACGATCTCGCCTGTTTCAGCATCGACCAGGTGGATGAAGACCAGGTAGCTCTCAGCGGGCTTTTCGGCAGCCAGCCAATACAGCGTGATCGGCAAGGCTGCGCCTGGATCACCTAATTCATAGCCGGCCAGTTGAATCGCGGGACCAAACTGCGCATTTATGTTGTCAATGCCGGCGGGGAGCGACGTCTCCAAGGGCCAGGGAGCAACAGTTATCGACCCAAAATCGACGCTGTCACTGTGCCAAGGTCGCCAAGACGGCCGTGCGCCAACAGGTTCATCGCCGGCGTGCAGCTGCCAGCGCAGTCTGTATTGACCAGGGGGCGTATCCGGCGGGAAATAGACGGCTGCCGGCTCAAGAACGGCCGTGCCGTCGGGCAGATGATCTAGGCCGCTTTCATTGATGGCTCCGCTCTGCCCGCGCAGCACATCCCCGCCAAGACCAAGCACCTGCAGCTCGTAGCGCAGATCATCCAGCGGCGGGTTTTTGCCGGGCTCCGCCTGCCAGATGAGGGCCATAGACATATTGTGGCCAGGATGCACGCTGTCATCGAACCAGGCGATATGCTGTAGAGCAAGGCCGTTCTCAAAAACAACAGCCGGTCTACCCTCAAGGCCGGGTGAAGGAGCGATCTCAACAGCGTGCAATGATTGCGCTTCGCCCATTGGCTGTCCATCACCATCGAGAGGCTGAGCCATCAAGCCATATATGCCGGGAGGCATCGCCTGCGGAAGGGGTATTTTGTAGCTCTCGCGCACCAGGTCGACAGCCGGCCAGCTGCTGAAATTATCGGAAAGCGCCTGCTCGTAGACGGCCCAATCTTCTCCATGCGCATCCTCCAGCCACAGCCGTATGGTGGTGTCCGATGGCGGTATGGCGGTCGCGCCCTCCCAGAAGAGGTCTACCCACAATGTTCCAACGCCGGTGTGCTGACCAGCGCCAGTCGTCATACCCTGCACGGCGGGAAGGCCGGGCCACTCGATATCGACTGAACGGCCGTCAGGGGGAAGCAATTGGGCATTATTGGGGGCGGTGCGATAGCCTGTGGAATGCACTACGGTGGTACGAGCGTGGAAGGTCTCATTGTCAATATCCTGCAGGTTGTCTGCCAACCACCCGGGAACACGCCCGTCAGCATCCCGATCGTCAGCCGGGGGATCGGTGACGAACCAGATACGTTCAACGCCTGCGGCCAGTTCAGCCAGCTGCGACTCCACACCATCAGCGGCATGAGGATAGATCGGCAGCGCGGTGACGGGCAGGTCCTGGCGTGTCTGGTAATGCTTATGCAGTGGAAGCAGAATGGCATTGTTATACAAAACCACATCATCACCGCCAGCACGCCGCTCCACATAGCGAATCATGCTGCGCAAATCATCTTTGGCATAAGCCTGATTGTTGTACAGGTTATTCAACGCATAGACAGATCCTAGCAGCGGCGCCATGAACAGAGCGATACCGACCAGGCGCGTGGCGATGCGCCGGCTGCCAGCACTCTGGCGGCCTGCCTGCAGGAGATAACCAGCGCCAAGGGCCAGAATCAGCAGGAAGGCGGGACTGCCGACCATGATATGACGCACACCTTGATACATCGGTTTGATCAATGATCCGGCCATTAAGCCAACTGGCACGGCCAATAGATAGGCGAGCAGATAGAGGCGTTTGAGCCAGCTGCCGGCGGACCAGAAGCCAACCATGGCCAGTATGAAGATGGCCAACAGCAGGACGGAGACAAAGGCCTCCTTATAGTCAGCCGTTAGGCCCAGGCTGAAGAAGCGCAGCACATCCATCAATATGACCGTGGGCGGCACGTAGAAATAGTCAGCTTCGGCGCCGGTGAATATGCGGGGCACAGTATAAGGGACGATGGGGATGGCGAGCAGTAGGGCCAGGATACCCAGCCCACCTATCAAACGCTTGTGCCCTTCTCGCCACAAGATCCCGATCCAGAACAAGCCCTGAACGGCGATCAGAAACACAGCCGTGTAATGTGTGTAGATCGCCAGCCCAGCCAGCAAAATGTAGAGCAGCAGCGAGCGGCGCAGATTTGCGCCGGTTAGCGCACGCCAGAGCACGTAAGTGGCAGCAGCAGCCAGCAGGACGAATATCGTATACATACGCGCTTCGTTCCCGTAGTAGACTTGCAGCGGGTTAACGGCCGTGAACAGAGCGGCGATCAGACCGGCCAGCGTCGTCTGAAGGCGACGGCCGAACTGGAAAAGCAGCGGAACCAGCAGAACACCGGCCATGAGCGACGGGTATCGATAAGCGAAATCTGATTCGCCAAACAGCTGGTGCGTGAAATGGATGATCAGATAGTAGAGCGGCGGATGCGTATCCCTGGTTATTCCTTCCTGGATAGTGATGCGGTTGCTCAAGATCTCTCTGATTGGATACCCGCTGCGCAAGGGCGTAAGACCTTCGTCTGTCCAGAAACTAAATGCGTCCAGATTGAACAAACGCAGCGCATAAGCCAGCAGCAGAAGTATTACCAGGAGGACCAGGATAGTCCCATACGCAGAGCGCTTTGAACCTGTAATGGGGCTCGCCATAACCGCCGCATTATAGCCAGCAGTCGGGCATTTAACCATCTATCATCACCGTCTCTACGCCTACGCTCAACTGCCGAGGCGCCTATCAGAACCCTGCTGGTTGGATCCATACCTGCGGCGCGGAGGGTCCCGATCCGGGGTGCTTTCTACATGCCCTCATGGGTCAGGCGCACGGGCGCCTGTCCGACAGGATAACCATCGAAAACCTTAGGAGGCAGTCTAATAGAAGCGCGCAAAGGGCCATTCATTTAGGTGTCCGAGGTAGAGCAGTTGATAAGGTGGACTTCCCGCCGCGAACAGTTCCTGCTATAAAGGATTATGTGTGCATTGCGGCGGCAGCAGGACGCGAACAGCGTCGATTGGCGCTGTAACTTCGTGGCTGTGCGTATCGACGTGAAACAGTCTTTCTGAACGAAAAGGCTGAATATTTGGAGTAACAGAGCGCCTGGTTTGCACGGTGGACAAATGATGTCAGGTACTGTATGATCTTGCACCGAAATCAATGTAATTTTCCACGCTAATATTTGCAGTTGGAGCTCTCCGAAACAATTCCCTAGGAGGAAAGTGTATGGCAGCCCTTGCCCCTGACTTTAAGAACCTGGCTGATTCTTTGTTGGAACAGATTGAAGACTTTGATCTTGCGATCTCTTCACGCAGTGTCGGCACCGTAAAGGCGGTCTATGATGGTGTGGCTATTGCCACAGGATTGGCCGATGTAGAAGCCAGCGAGCTGGTGCAGTTCAGTAACGGCGTCGCCGGCCTGACAATGGATATTCTTCAAGATTCGGTTGGTATTGTCATCATGGGTGACTATTCCGAGATTGAAGAGGGTGATGAAGTGCGCGCTACAGGCCGCATCGCTTCTATACCCGTTGGTGATGCGCTTGTCGGCCGTGTTGTTGATCCCCTGGGTATCCCGGTGGATGGCAAAGGGCCGATCAAAACGGCCGAAGTCCGCCCCATCCAGCGTACCGCACCAGGCGTTATTGAACGTAAAGGCGTAGACACGCCGGTGCAAACCGGTATCCTGGCTGTTGACTCGATGTTCCCAATTGGCCGAGGCCAGCGCGAACTGGTAATCGGCGACCGGCAAACGGGTAAAACAGCTATCTGCCTGGACACGATTATCAACCAGCGCGGCGGCGACATGATTTGTATTTATGTTGCTGTTGGGCAGCGCGTTGGCCAGGTGGCACAGGTAGTGAGCACGCTCGAAAAGTACGGGGCGATGGAGTATACGACTGTCGTCCTTGCTGGCGCTTCTGATCCGGCGCCGCTGCAGTACTTCGCACCTTACGCCGGCTGCACCATTGGCGAATACTTCATGGATGAGGGGCGCGATGCCCTGGTAATCTACGACGATCTCTCGAAACATGCGTGGGCCTACCGGCAGTTGTCACTGATTCTGCGCCGGCCGCCGGGCCGCGAGGCGTACCCGGGCGACATTTTCTCGCTGCACAGCCAGCTGCTGGAACGTTCCTGTCGCTTGCGCGACGATTGGATCATCGTTGAGAAAGGCACAGAAGTAACGGCCGATACGCAGGGAGTCAACGGTGAAGTCTACTTTGGCAACCTTGAAGAAGAGTTGATCGAAGAGGGAATGAAAGCGCTAGATGACCCGGACAAATACGAAGCGGTCAAGGTACCGGGCACCGGTGGCTCGCTGACGGCACTGCCGATCATTGAGACCCTACTCGGTGACGTTTCTGCCTACATCCCGACAAATGTCATTTCCATCACCGATGGACAGCTCTTTTTAGAAACTGACCTCTTCAATGCTGGTCAACGCCCGGCGATCAACACCGGTCTCTCCGTCTCTCGCGTCGGCAGCGCTGCACAGAAGCGAGCAATGAGCAAGGGCGCCGGCAGTCTACGCGCTGACCTATCACAGTTCCGCGAACTGGCAGCATTTGCTCAGTTTGGCTCCGACCTGGATCCGGCAACACAGCGCCAGCTTTCGCGTGGCAAACGACTGATGGAACTGCTGAAACAACCGCAGTACAGCCCCTACCCGCTCGAACATGAAGTCGAACTAATCTATGCCGGAACGCGCGGATATCTCGATGAGGTTGAAATCGAGGACCTCGATCGTTGGACAAAAGAATTCACACTCTACATGGACACCGGTCATCCAAACCTTACCGGTGAGCTAGCTGTCGGTAACTGGACAGACGAAATTGAGGAAGGATTAGCCTCCGCGATCGTTGACTTCAATAAAGGCTGGAGCGCCTAACACTCGGTGCACACTTCTTGGCGCCGCCCACTGCGGAGGCGGCGCTTGAACAAATAGGAATCAATGATTCACAAAAAGAGTTGTTATGGCTACCGAACGCGAACTAAATAAACGCATCAAGAGCATCAAAAACATCTCCCAGGTGACCAGCGCCCTGGCGGCGGTCTCCGCTTCGAAAGCGACACGCGCCCAGAAGCAGGTAGAAGCCACGCGTAATTACGCGGAAAAAGCTTTTGAGGTCTTGCAGAACCTGGCATCCCAACCTGGCGTTGGACAATCCATGCATCCTTTGCTGCATGCGCGTGATGAAATCAAGAACAGCGGTTTTATCTTGATCACCGGAGACCGGGGATTATGCGGTTCATATAACAGTAATATGGTTGCCCACGCCGAACAGTTTCTGAACGCGCTGGAAACACCAACGCAGCTGATTACCGTGGGACGTAAGGGGCGCGATCTAATGATCCGCCGCGGCTACGATGTCGTCGCTACATTTGACGGCCTGCCTGATCCACCCTCCATTCTGGATGTCACGCCGATATCGCAGATGGCCACGGAAGCGTATATGGACGGCACCTACGATCAGGTCTTCATTGCCTATACCGATTATATTAACCTGATCTCACGCAAACCAACCGTAAAACAGCTCCTGCCGCTCAAACCGCTGGACTATGAAGGTTGGGCAGTGGCCGAAATGCTGAGCGGCGCAGATGTCGCCGGCGCATCTGGCCGCACCTATACCTATGAACCGGATCCGGTGACACTGCTGGACACGGTAATTCCTCGCTTCACTCAGCTTCAGGTTTTCCAATCAGTATTGGAAGCCCTGGCGAGTGAGCATAGTGCGCGCATGGTCGCCATGAATAATGCGACTGACAATGCGGGAGAACTCGTCGAAATCTTAACTCTGGAAAGAAACAAAGCACGCCAGGCCAATATTACCAATGAGATTCTGGATATTGTTGGCGGCGCAGAGGCATTGGCCCAAGGGTAATTGTTGGAGGAACTAATGGCAAACGGCAAAATTAACGCTATTCGCGGCGTTGTGGTAGACGTAGAATTTCCTAAAGGCGAAATGCCGGAGATTTATGAGGCACTAAATCTTGATGGCCCGGATGGCAATCTGGTTCTGGAGGTTCAGCAGCATTTGGGCAATGGTATCGTGCGCAGTGTCGCTATGGGCTCCACGGATGGTCTGCAGCGCGGCATCGAAGTACGCCCCACCGGCGCACCGATTATGGTGCCGGTCGGCCCGGTGACGCTGGGTCGCATTTTTGATGTAACCGGACAGGCGGTCGACGGCCGTGAAACGCCGGAAGCGGAAACGTACTATCCCATTCACCGTGATGCGCCTACCTTTCAGGATCAGTCTACTGATATCGAGACATTTGAGACGGGCATGAAGGTCATTGACCTGATCGCCCCCTTTATTAGAGGTGGAAAGACCGGCATCTACGGCGGCGCCGGGGTCGGCAAGACCGTAACCATTGCCGAGTTAATCCGCTCCGTGGCCAGTGAGCATTCGGGCGTGTCCATTTTCGCCGGGGTTGGCGAACGAACGCGTGAAGGCACGGATCTCTACTACGAGATGCAGGAATACGGCGTGCAGGATTCCGTGGCCATGGTCTTTGGCCAGATGAATGAAACGCCCGGCGTACGTCTGCGCGTGGCGCTCACCGGCCTGGCTATGGCTGAATATTTCCGTGATGAGGGACGTGACGTTCTGCTGTTTATTGACAATATTTTCCGTTACGTGCTTGCCGGTTCTGAGATGTCAGCTCTCTTAGGCCGTATGCCGAGCGCTGTGGGCTACCAGCCAACGCTGGCCTCTGAAATGGGCGCCTTGCAGGAACGAATAACCTCCACAAAACGCGGATCGATCACCTCCATGCAGGCTATCTACGTGCCCGCCGATGATTATTCTGATCCGGCTCCGGTGGCCACTTTTGCCCATCTTGATGCGGTGTTGACACTGGATCGCGGTGTTTTTGCCAAGGGTATCTTCCCCGCAGTGGATCCGCTTGCTTCCTCGAGCCGCGCTTTGCAGCCCGACATCGTCGGCGAAGAGCATTACCGCACAGCTAGTGAAGTTAAACAGGTGCTACAGACTTATAATGACCTGCAAGATATCATTGCCATCCTCGGTATCGATGAATTGAGTGAAGATCAGAAGCTGCTGGTTGCTCGCGCACGAAAGATCGAACGATTCCTCGGACAGCCGATGTATGTAGCCGAGAAGTTCCACGGCTTGAAGGGCCAGTATGTACCTACTCGAGAAACCGTACGTGGTTTCCGTGGAATTCTTGATGGTGAGTATGACGATCTGCCGGAGCAAGCTTTCTACATGGTCGGCACGATCGATCAGGCGGTTGAAAAAGCAGAGCGCTTGCGCGAAACAGCATAAGCGCGGTTAGTGGACGAGCGGCAGCGCTAATAGATTAGACGATGCCACTCATGAGGGACTTTATGCCGATTCAATGCGACATTATCACGCAAGAAAGAACTGTTTTCAGCGGCGAGGTTGATTCGGTCAATCTGCCGGGCTCTGAGGGCAGGATGGGTATTTTGCCAAACCATACCGCGCTTCTAACCACGCTTGATTTTGGCGAGGTCGTGGTGAACCGTGATGGCCAGGAGGAATTCTTTGCCATTGGCGGTGGTTTTGTAGAAGTACAGCCTGACCATGTAACGATTTTGGCCGACTCTGCAGAACATGCGGAAGAGATCGACCATGAACGCGCCGAACGGGCACGCGAACGGGCAGAGAAGTTCATGGCTGAAGGGGTTCCTGAAGATCCGGACCAATACGCCCAGATTCGTGCATCGCTGCTGCGCGCACAGGTCCGTGTTGATGTTTCACGAAGACGCCGACAGAGAACAATGCCCACCGGTCGCCACACGAACGGCGAGGATCAGTTCTAACTGTGTCTTTTCTTACCCCACATATTGCAATAGACCTGGGCACCGTTAATGTACTGGTGGTCGATCAGAGCAAGGGTATTGTGCTGCAAGAACCTTCAGTTGTTGCCGTACGCGAGGATGGCAACAAGACGATCATCGTCGAGGTCGGCCGCGCAGCCAAGGATATGTACGGCCGTACCCCAGAAGAGATCGAAGTCATGCGCCCCCTGCGTGATGGTGTGATCGCCGATTACTTCGTCACCCAGGGCATGCTCGAATATTTCATCAGCAAAGTTGCCGGTCGATTCAACCTGCGCAAACCGATCGTCATGATCAGCGTTCCCTACGGCGTAACCAGTGTTGAGCGGCGCGCAGTGCGCGAGGCGGCCCTCGCCGCTGGCGCGCGTGAAGTACACCTCATTCCAGAACCGCTCGCCGCGGCAATTGGCGCCGGCCTGCCCGTCGGTACGCCAACGGGAAATCTCGTCGTTGATCTCGGCGGTGGTTCAACTGAAGCGGCCGTCGTATCCATGAACGGCATTGTTTGCGCCGAGTCTGTGCGTGTCGCCGGCGTCCATTTGGACGAAGCGATCATCTCCTACATCCGAAAGAAATATAATCTGGTCGTCGGTGAGCCAACAGCGGAGGCGATCAAAATAAAGATCGGTTCGGCCATCGAACCAGATGAGCAGTTGGAAATGCAAGTCCAGGGGCGTGATCAGATCGCCGGGCTCCCGCGCACGATTACCATCAACTCTGGCGAAGTAGCGGAAGCGCTCAGCGAACAAATGGTAGCAATCGTCAACGTCGTTCGTGCTGTTCTGGCACGGACTCCCCCCGAATTATCTTCAGACATTATCGATCGCGGCATGGCCCTCACCGGAGGCGGTGCACTGCTGCGCGAGATCGACACGATGTTGACCAGGGAAACTGGTGTCCCGGCCTACGTCGCCGACAATCCCATCGCCTGCACCGCCTTGGGAGCCGGCAAAGCGCTTGCCGAACTACCGGTGCTGCAGCGCAGCATCCCGGATATGTAATACCGGCCTTACGCTGAAGCCAAAAAATGACCCGTTCTTGGGTCATTTTTTTATTTCGATTATGCTGTTTTCTGGACGACTTGTTCTGGGCCTATGGTGTCAAATAGTAGGTCATGCGCTGCATCTGAATCACAGGATCACTATAACTGACCTGGACGCCTTCTGGCACGGCAAGATGAACCGGGACATAGCTTAGCAAGGCTTTCACTCCGGCATCCACCAGACGATCGGTTACTTCTTGCGCCATTTCAGGTGGAAGGGCAAGAATCGCCATCTGGACATTGTTCTCGCGGATACTCTCTTCCAGATCATCTACATGCTGCACAATTAACCCGCCCATTTCCTGGCCGACTTTCTGCTTATCGACATCAAACAGACAGGCTGCCCGAAAACCGCGGCTTTGAAAACCTCTGTAATTCACCAGCGCATGGCCCAGATAGCCGGCGCCAATGACGGCGACATTCCACTCCTCCGTCAAGTGCAGAATATTCTCCAGCTGGTTAATGAGGTAGGAAATGTGATAGCCGGTTCCCTGCTTACCAAATTCACCAAAATGAGATAAGTCCTTGCGGATTTGCGCTGAACTAATATCCAAGCGACGCGCAAGTTCCTGAGAAGAAGTCGTAACCTTGTTCTCTGTATGCGCCATCTGAATCAGTTCACGCAGATATAAAGGCAGGCGACCAATTACGATATCAGGTATTTCTGTGCTCACGCTGGCAATTCTCAACTCTGCGGATTTACCTTGCAGCCTCCCGGAGGTTTTCCCAGAGGTGGAGACAAGGCATTCCCCGGGAGGTACAAGGTTTCTGATCTTCCCTTTTCAGGCTAGCTCAAGAACATTCGTGCAACTTTTCACAATTCTAACATAGCACCTTTGTCGTGGCAATCCCCCAATTTATGAGGATCGCGAGCGTAGACGTCGGGCCGCCGGTGGCGCCAGGTTGGAAGCGGTGGCGGACAGCTTGGCGCGCGCATTGCTACGCATTCGGCCGTCATTTGCCTATAATACGCTCTGGAAAAGGAACAAACTCACGCATATTTGTGAATCAGCTACCCTATGCATGTTGCGATAAATGCTTACTTCTGGAACCAGCCTTTCACCGGCAGCGGCCAATATACGCGCCATCTTGTTGCTAATCTGAGCCGCTACGTCTCAGACCTGCAGATCACGTTGATCTTTCCACAGAGTGCAGCCGGCGGTAAGGCGACAGGCGTTCCACGGGATGTTGGCGTGAAGTCCATTCCCATACGCGCGGGAAATCTTGGTAAACTTTTTTACGAACAGGTTCAATTTCCCCGCGCCTGCCGCGAACTTGGCGCGGACCTCGCCCATATCCCCTATTGGGGCAATCCGCTGCAGTCTCCTGTGCCACAGATTGTTACCATCCATGATCTGACGACGATTCTGGTCCCGGAATACCGCAGCAGCCCGCAGGCACGCGCCTACAATGCCCTGGTGAGCGCCAGCGCGCGTGGGGCGAGTCACGTCATTACAGATTCTTTCGCCAGCAAGTTGGACATCATCGACCATCTGAGCATAGAGGAAGAAGATATTACGGCTATCTACCTGGCGGCCGAACTGCAGCACACAACGGACGCGAACTCGCTGGTTGATATGGCGGTGCTGCGAAAATATGATTTACCTGATTTCTACGTGCTCTACTTGGGCGGCTACGCCTTGCACAAGAACGTGGTGACGCTTATCCAGGCTTATTCCTATGTTGCGCGAGCGTTGGGAACAGATTACCCGCTGGTGTTGGCAGGGTCAAAGCCGGCTGAAGTCTCCCCCTCGTTTCCGGATTATGACGCTTTGATCAAGGATCTGGGCCTGGGTGACTATGTGCGCTGGATCGGTCGTGTTGATGAAGAAGACAAACCTGTGCTCTATCGCAATGCGGAAACGTTTGTCTTTCCCAGTCGTTATGAGGGCTTTGGTCTGGGCCCCCTGGAAGCGATGTCCTGTGGCACACCAGTGGTTACCACCGACAGCGCATCGCTCCCAGAAGTTGTCGGCTCCGCCGCATTTACGGTCGATGCTGATGATATCCGGGAAATGGGCGGCGCGATCATCGCCAGCGTCATTGAGGAGAATCTTCGGGCTGAGCTGCGCCAGAAAGGATTGGAGCAGGCGGCTAGGTTTTCCTGGCGAAAAACAGCCACGGAAACGGCGCTGATTTATGACTTCGTCGTGAATTCGAGCTAGTTGATTTCCTATCTCTGTTTGTCGCCTCTCCCCAGCCAAGCTAAAATACCGCCCGACTTAATACCCGCTTGTGGTGCTGTGACTCTGTGCCAAAACTGAATGCGTCTGGGTGGGCTTATGGGAGAAGAGAATGTTAGTTCACCGCAATTTGGAAGAACGGGTAACCGCAGCTATTGAACGCGCACAGCAGAGTGGGGATCTGCCCGAATTTGACATACCAGAAGTGCGTGTTGAGCGTCCGCGCGATTCGGAACATGGCGACTACGCAACGGCCGTCGCCCTGCAGTTGGCCAAACCCGCGCGCATGCCCCCGATAAAGATTGCCGAAGCGATTGAAGCTCATTTCGAATCGCCGCCCTATTTGTCTGAGCTCTCAATCGTACCGCCTGGCTTTTTCAATTTCCGTCTGAGTGAAGAGTGGCTTCAAGAAGAGGTAAACCGCATCTTAGAAGCGGGCGATGACTACGGCCGTTTCAATCTGGGCGAAGGGCGCAAGGCGCAGGTGGAATATGTCAGCGCCAACCCCACCGGGCCGATCACGTTCCACCGCACGCGCGGCGGGGTCATGGGAGACACGCTGTCCAGAGCGTTGGATGCCGCCGGCTATGACGTGACCCGCGAATATTACTATAACGATGCCGGTCGCCAGGTAACCATGCTCGGGGAATCTGTTCGCCTGCGCTACCTGCAGCTGTTAGACCAGGCTGTTGAATTCAGCGACGAGCATTATCAGGGTGACTATATCACCGACCTTGCGCGTGACTTGCAGGAGGCGCATGGCGCCGATCTTGTCGATGCTCCCGTTTCCGTATTCAGCGACTTCGCCGTGGACCAGATCTCACAGGGACAAAAAGATAGCCTGCGGCGCATCAATATCGAATTTGACAACTACTTCCGCGAGCAAAGCCTGTACGAGTCAGGGCGGGTCTGGGAAACCCTGGAGCTGCTTCGCGAAAACGGCTACGTCTATGAAAAAGATCATGCGCAGTGGTTTCGCTCAACCGATTTCGGCGACGATCAGGACCGTGTGCTGGTGAAGGCCAGCGGTGAACCAACCTACCGCCTGCCTGATATCGCCTATCATTTGGATAAGAAGCTGCGCGGTTTCGAACTCGTGGCTGATATTTTCGGCCCAGATCACCATGCTACCGCACCGCAGGTGCTGATGGGCGTTCGGGCGCTGGGTTATGACACCGACTTCGTGCATACGATACTGCATCAGATCGTGACCTTGATCCGCGACGGCGAACAACAAAAAATGAGTACAAGACGCGGCGTATTCGTCACACTGGACAGACTGGTCGATGAAGTCGGCGCTGACGCCATTCGCTACTTCATGATCTCCCGTTCCGGCAACAGCCAGATCGACTTTGACATCGACCTGGCAGTCGAGCAATCAGACAAGAACCCCGTCTACTACATACAGAACGCCCACGTGCGCTGCGCGGGGATCCTGCGTAAATGGGAGGCGGCCGGCCATGATCTGGACGCTGACGCGAACGCGGATCTCAGCCTGCTCACCCATGAAAGGGAGCTGGCTTTCCTGCGCAAGGCAACAGAGCTGGCTGAAGTGCTGGAAAAGATGGCGATGACGCTCGAGCCACACACAATCACCTTTTACGCCTATCAACTGGCGTCACTTTTCCATCCCACATACGAAGAAAGCCGTGTACTGCATTCCGACGTACCGGAACCACTTCGCCTGGCACGTCTGCGCTTTTACAAGGCCGCCAAGCAGCTTTTTGCCCGCGTCCTTGACCTGATGGGCATGAGCGCTCCGGAAGTGATGTAACAGAAGATCACGCACGTCAGCCGCTCAAGTAAACGGCTGAGGCACCAGGTAACTATATTGAGGAGAACAACCTGAAATGGCAATAAAATCAGATAGTTGGATTCGTCGCATGGCCCAGGAAGCGGAGATGATCGAGCCTTTTGTCGATGGGCAGGTGCGAGAAGGGGTCATATCCTACGGGCTTTCCTCATATGGCTACGATATCCGCGTAAGCAATGAGTTCAAGATCTTCACCAACGTGCATTCGGCGGTCGTTGACCCAAAGCACTTTGATCCGAAATCATTCGTTGATTTTCATGGCGATATCTGTGTAATCCCGCCGAACTCTTTCGTTCTGGCGCAGACGGTGGAGTATTTCCGCATTCCACGCAATGTGCTCACCATCTGCGTAGGCAAAAGCACCTACGCGCGCTGCGGTCTGATCGTCAATGTAACGCCCTTTGAGCCGGAGTGGGAAGGATATGTAACCCTGGAGATCAGCAATACAACGCCGCTGCCGGCGCGCATTTATGCCAATGAGGGAATCGCGCAGGTCCTCTTCTTTGAGTCAGATGAATTATGCGAGGTTTCTTACGCGGACCGCAAAGGGAAGTATCAGAATCAGCAGGAAATCCTGCTGCCGCGCATTTAAGCACCCCCGTATTGGCCATACCAATCATCTACGGCCGTTCAAGCACCGGCAAGAACAGGAATTCGGTGGGTATGCCGAATCGCTCTTGAAGGTTGCGCCATAACGCATCTGTTTTCTCCGGGTCAGCGCCAATCAGGTTCTGACGCTCGTAGATCGACTCACGCTGAACTTCGTACAACTGATTGTGTTCAGGCGACTGCTGGGCGTGAATCAGCTTATAGCCATCTATCTTGATCGCGTATTGATTCGTGCGCGGCGCTATCCAATAGGCGTCACTGTTCGGGTCAGCCTCCCCGGCCATCTCGGCATAGATCGGCCGCTGCTCAGCGCTTGGCTGCCCGTTCATCATGGGCAGCAGTGAATCACCCCGCATATGTCCGGGCCGCTCGATTCCAATGAAATCCAGGATTGTTGGCGTCACATCCAGAAGATCAACAGTCGTGTCGACAATACGGCCCGCAGGCAGAACACCACTGGAACGGAATAACAGAGGCACTCGCAGCACCTCTTCATAGAGCGAATTGCGATGCAGCCATTTGTCATGCTCGCCAAACATCTGCCCATGATCGCTGGTCAGAACTACGAGGCTGTTGTCTAACAAACCGCGCTGTTCGAGATCGGTCATCATGAACCCCAACTGCTGGTCCCAATAGGCGATGTCGCCATCGTATAGGGCGATCAGATGCTCAAGATCACGATCGTTCAGTACGAGGTCGCCGGACACGACAGTTTCGCCGTGGCCATAGAGTTCTGGCGTAAGCGAACCGGTGTAGTCAGGATCATACAGCGTATCAAACGGCGGCGGTGGATCGTACCAGCTGTGGGGATCGTAATAGTAGAGAAAGAGGAACAGCGGGCTATCACCATTTTCCAGGACGCTTGCATTGTCGTCGAGCCAACTGAATGCCAATTCGTTAAGGCTCTCAGCCCGATGGCGTTCGTCACCCTGGGTGCTGATATAGGTATCAAACCCCTGCCTGTATCCGAAACGGGCGCCCAACCAGAAGTTGGAATTGAAGCCTGCCGTCAAGTAGCCCGCTCCCTGCAAATACTCGGCCAACAAGGTTTCTCTTTCAGGGATGCGCTGATTCATGTCCGCCCAAACGGTGTCAATATCTGAGGGCATACGGCTGGTCAGCATCGCCCCATTGGAAGGGTTTGTCCAGGAAGACACGGCCGTTGCTTCTGAAAACAGCACGCCCTGATCAGCCAGAAGGCTGTCCACAACGGGCGTCGTCTGGCGGGAATAGCCATAAGCGGAAACATGATCGGAACGCAAAGCGTCCACGACAATGAAGATAATGTTTGGACGGCCGTCTTGTGCCCGAGCCCCCGCGGCCGTCTGCGGGCTGAGGCCTAATAGTATCAATGGCAAGACCAGCGCGACGAGCAGCAGCAGCCTGACCGCGCCCACCGTTCTAGCCGACATGTCGTTTGACAACACTACTACCTCCCCACATGAACTCAACCCGGCAATCTATCAAGCGTTTTCCGGGTATCTGGCCTGGATACCGACATAGAACCCGCGCAGTATTGCGAAGTCAGCCTCCATATCACCACTGGTCATCAACGGTGGTCCGATCTTGATAGTTTTTGTTCCATAATCGAAGCCTACCGGCACAACCGGCACCCCGGCTTCATCAGCCATGTGATAAAAGCCGGTCTTCCATCTACCCGCCTTCCCCCGCGTCCCTTCCGGCGTAATGACCAAGACAAATTGATCACGTTCCTTAAACTGCTTCACCGCCTGGCCAACCACGCCGCCGCTGGCCCCGCGTTCGATAGGGACACCGCCGAGCCAGCGCATAACAGCGCCAAGAGGCTCCCAGAACAATGACTTCTTGCCTAGGAAATCAGTTCGTAGGCCCATCGTGAAGAGAACGAACAATCCTACCGGAAAATCTACATTCGACGTGTGCGGAACGACAGAAATAATGAATTTTGGCTCGTCGGGGAAGCCACCTTCGTAGGACCAACCCGCAGCGGCCATTGACATCCGGCCCATAAATCGCGTAAAGCGATTGCCGCGCCGCGGCACTGACGGTGGCACCTCCGGCATATTGATTTTCTCGGCGAACATCATTATGACTTCAACTCCAGCCAGTTCGTGCCAGTGCTGGCGTCAACTTTCAGTGGAACATCGAGAGCCAGTGCGCGGGTCATCATATCTATCATGAGCTGTTTGACCTCTGCCAATTCCTCCAGGGGCACTTCCAGTACCAGTTCATCATGTACTTGTAACACTATGCGCGCGCGATAGTTCTTCAACGCTTCATGCAGTTCCTGCATGGCGATCTTGATAATGTCGGCGGCGGTGCCCTGAATTGGGTGATTGACAGCTTCACGCTCAGCACGCATCAACAACTGCCGGTTGCTGCCGCTGGTCGGCATATTGAAGATAGGGAAGTAGCGCCGCCGGCCCATCAACGTTTCCACATAGCCCTGCGTACGTGCCATTTCTTTCGTTTCATCCAGGTATCGACGTATCCCGGGGAATCTCTCAAAATACTCGTTGATATAATCTTCCGCTTCGGCCAGTGTGAACTCTGAGTCGCGCGCAAGGCGGAATGCTCCCATGCCATAAATCAGGCCAAAGTTGACCGCTTTGGCAAAACGGCGTTGGTCGTAAGTTACCTCTTCAACAGGAACGTTGTAGACCGCCGCGGCCGTCGTACTGTGAATATCCTGATCTTGGAGAAATGCTTCTATGAGCGCTTCGTCCTGGCTGATGTGTGCCAACACTCTCAATTCCACCTGCGAATAGTCGGCTGCCAGGAAGACCCAGCCAGGCTCGGTGACAAAGCCACGGCGAATCTTCTGACCATCCTCACTGCGTATGGGAATATTCTGTAGATTCGGCGAATTGCTGGCGATACGGCCGGTAATC
This sequence comes from uncultured Chloroflexia bacterium, assembly GCA_963767495.1. Classification (GTDB taxonomy): domain Bacteria; phylum Chloroflexota; class Anaerolineae; order Promineifilales; family Promineifilaceae; genus JAACFF01. The sequence continues at coordinate 1,595,455 of CAVYDY010000001.1, read as the reverse complement.
GCCCCGGTCTGGTTGAAGCTGGTATGGATACGACCGGTCTGTGGGTTGACCATTAGCGGCAGCGCATCGACATAAGTGCTCTTGAGTTTACCCAATTCTCGGTAAGAAAGAATTGCTTTGATAATACCCGTATTGTCGCTTTGCTTGAGCGTCTCCAACACACTAGCGGCCGTCGAAAAATGACCGCTCTTGTTTTTCTTTAGACCCTCGTGCGGAAGATTCAGCTTCTTAAATAAGATGTCACTGAGCTGCTGCGTGGAGTTGATGTTAAATGGTTCGCCGGCGATCTCATGAATCTCCTTTTCCAGAGCGCCCAGCCGCAGCGTGAAGTCACGGGACAGATCCTCGAAAAACCCCAGGTCAAGAACTACGCCGGCCTGCTCTATCGCCGAGAGGACTTCCACCAATGGCATCTCTAGATCAAGTATTTCCTCTTGATTCTTGGCCTCGATCTCGGCGCGAAGGGGGTCAAGTAGGCGCAGTGTTATGTCGGCATCTGCCGCGCCATAGGGCGCCGCATCTTCGATGGGTACTTCGGCAAACGATTTCTGCGCACGCCCCTTGCCGATGAGATCCGTAATCTCAGTCATCTCGATGCCCAGACGATGACGTGCCAGGTCTTTGAGACCTTTGTGCTTGCTGGCCGGGTTGGTCAGCCATTCTCCGATCATGGTGTCGAATTCGATGGGGGAGACACGCAAACCGTGCAGATCAAGGATCGTGTAATCATACTTGGCGTTGTGGGCTATCTTGGGTATTTCAGGATCGCTCATCGCCGGCCGGATAGCGGACAGGACCATTTCCAGCGGCAGTTGTCCCGGCGACAGCTGAGCTTCTCCGGCAAACAGCGACATCTGGCCCTCGGTGTTTTGTTCCGCCTGCGCCAGGTGGCCGACTGGAATGTAATAGCTGACCGGGGATTCCACAGCAAGACAAAGGCCTACAATGCCCGCCGTCATTTTGTCGAGGCCCGTGGTCTCAACGTCGAAGCTGATCACATCCGCGCTCTCGAGCCGCTCAACCAACGCCTGCAAACTCTCCTCAGTCTGCACAATCACTGTTTCTGTGGGGGGCTGTTGTTCGCTAACTACCGCGCTAGACGCGGCGTCCGGCACACTTTCCACAAGCTGCCGTGTCAGTGTCCTGAATTCAAGCTCGTGGAACATATCAAGCACGGCTGTTACATCATAGTCCTGTGCTTCACAAGCGGTCAGGTCAAGAGTAATCGGTGCATCAACAACAATGCGCGCCAGTTTCTGGCTCAGGTAAGCGTTTTCCTTACCCGCTTCCAGCTTTTTGTTGAGAGCACCCCTAATTTCTCCAATGTTCTCGTAGATACTATCCAGTGTTCCATACTGCTGCAATAATCTCGTAGCGGTCTTCTCTCCAACGCCGCGCACGCCGGGTATATTGTCGCTGCTGTCACCGACCATTGCCTTCCAATCTACGACTTGTGACGGTGAGACGCCGAAATAATCGGCGACATCGGCAATTTCGTATACTTCAGGCGACTGATTGCCGCGGCGCGGCGGCAGCTCAACCGACGTATTCTCATTGACCAGCTGCAGTAAATCCCGGTCACCGGTAATAATGTGGGCGTGTACCGCCTGCTCATTTGCCTGGGCAGCCACGGTTCCCAACACATCATCGGCCTCAAAACCTTCCAGTTCAAGGATGGGGATATTGAACGCGCTGACAACCTCTTTGATGCGATCGATCTGCACTTTAAGCTCATCAGGCATTTTCTCACGCGTGCCCTTGTACTCTGCAAATAGATCGTCACGAAAGGTCTTGCCAAGATCAAAACTAACGGCGAAATACTGCGGCGGCTGATCGGCAAGCAGGCGCTCCATCAGCGTTCTGGTAAAGCCGAATGTGGCATTTGTAGGCTCACCATCCGCCGTCGTAAACGCATCGAGGGGCAAGGCGAAAAACATACGATAGGCCAGGGCATGACCATCAATCAATTCTAATCTTGGCAGCATACCATTTTCTCCATATTTTGGGGTTTAAGGGACATTATAGCCGAGAAACCGCCATACCCTTAGAGTGAAGTTCCGGGACCCAGTCTTTACTTCCGCTGCATGCAGAGCTTTCCTACATAGTGGCCTAGCTATATCCACCGCAAGGCTGCCTATTGGCCAATAGCTGCAGTCAAGACGACCAGCGGCGTACCCATGATCCGGTTCTTTGCTTTCTCATTGAAGTCAGTGACAGTACCAAGTATACTGTAAAGAATGGGATATGATAATATGGTGATGTCCCCAGTCAACCAGTTACCCACAGACAGACAAATCATCAAAAGAGATTCCAAGGTGATTCGAGAAGCTACATGACAACCAACAAGGAAAATGGCGGAGATCTCGAACCGCTCAAACTGGATTTCTCAAGTAGCAGCCAAGCAATGATTGTTGCTTTTGGAAGTCTGCGGCTGGAAAAGGAGATTCCCCCTTTTGAATGGACTGGGATCCTGGAGGACCTACCTGCCAAGAAGATTTATGTCCGTGATCTTGAGCAGCTATGGTATATGAAAGGATTACCAGGCGTGTCTGATTCACCGGAAGGGGTTAGCGAGCATCTGCGCCAATTGATTAACACGCAGGAAAGCAAAAAGACTGTGACTATCGGCGGCTCAATGGGGGGATATGGTGCTCTATTATTTGGCCATCTTCTGAAAGCAGATAAGGTTCATGCCTTCAGCGGGCAAACCTATTTACCCACTCGTAGGGGCCTCAACCTGGCAAGAGCAGTTTACCGTCGCCGATGGCGTATGCTTTGGAAACAACGGGAATTACTATTGAATCGCGAAATCAACAGGCTATACTTCGATCTTGAACCACTCTTGAAGGGCGATAGTGGAAGAACAACCTATCATCTCTATTACTCAAGTAAGGTTGCAAGTGACTTATCACATGCGCAGCATGTAGGAGATTTGCCAGACGTCAAGCTGCATGAATATTCCGATATCGGGCATCATGTCGCCATTGCCTTGCGAGATTCGGGCGAACTGAAACAGATTTTGCTACGATCAATTGAAATAGAACCACAAGCCAGTAAGGAGGCTGACCGATGACGGACAAAAAGAGTAGTCAATCGTTGGAATTGACCGCGGATGAGCGTGCCGGCTTGGAGCAGATTGCCGCCTGCGCTCCACCGTACAGCCAGCGAGCGCAGGCATTGCTTGCCTCAGCGGATGGCGCAGACCTGGCCGGGGCGGCCGCCGCATCCGGGCTGACGGTCAACCAGGTACGTTACTGGCTCGGCCGTTTCGGTACGCGCCGTCTATCCATATTCCCTGGCGAACTGCTCGTAGATGAGACACCTGCGGAAACAAGCGCATCGCAGCCACCGCTGTTGACCGCGCCCGAGGCGGCGCCATTGCTTGAGGCGCCTGCCATTGCTGGAGAGCTGCCTGAAACCGTGCTTGATTCGCCAAATGTGGCAGCCGCAGCGACCATCGCAGGAACAGCAGCCGTTGCAGCAAGGAAGAACACGAAGGCGAAGAAGGCGAAGCCAACTAAAAAGAAAACGAAGGCCACCAAGAAGAAAGCCAAGAAGGCTAAAGCAGACGCAAAAGATAAGAAAGGGAAGAAGGACAAGAAGGACAAGAACGACATAACTAGCGGCAAGAACAAGAAGGGCAAGAAGAGTAAGAAGAGCAAAAAGGGTAAGAAAAGCAAGAAGAGCACGAAGAGTAAGAAGAGTAAGAAAAGTAAGAAGAAAAAATAGTCGCCCTGCCGGAGTTCGGTCAACCTGTGCGGCAGCTTCCATTTGAAGCGGCGGCTGGGTAACTCTGTCATAGAAAGCAGAATGAACATCAAATACAGAACGGATCTGAACGGAATCGATTGGCTGCAGATGAAGTCAATTCTCATAGAGGATGAGTTCGACAACGGCCGAACCCCACAACAGCTGCAAGAATCCTTTAGCAACAGCGCTGCTACCTGTATCGCCTGCGACGGCGAGAGTATCATTGGCACGGCGCGTGCGCTTTCTGATGATGTCTGCAACGCCTATATCGTGGACGTTTGGACGTACAGTCCTTATCGCCGGCAAGGAATCGCCCGGCGCATGATGGCACTGCTGATGAGCAGATTGGAAGGCCAGCATGTCTATCTCTTCACAGACGATACACTTGCTTTCTACAAGAGCCTAGGCTTCCAAGAACAGGGGACAGGGATGTCGAAGGTGGTAGGCCAGTGGTTGGTCAATGAACCCGGTGAAGAGCAGCAGCACAATGGATGAAGAACCGAACAGCATCACCTACCGCGCCCGCCTGCAAATGATGAAGGCGCAAATGGCCATTCGCCAGCGCCTTTTCCTCTCGCTGGACCTGCAGCAGCGTAAGGATCGTCTGGCGCAGGCTGACCTGAGCTTCCTGGACCTGCGCGGGGCCAACTTGAACGGGGGGGATTTACACGAAGCAAATCTAATCCAATCTGATTTGAGCAACACCAACTTGCGCAACGCCAATCTGGTGGGGGCCGATCTCAGCGGCGCCCGATTGATCGATGCCGATCTCAGCGGCGCGCAGTTGACCGGCGTCATCGTCACGGCCAATCAACTGGCAGTGGCCAAATCATTGGATGGCGCGACTTTGCCCAATGGCCGGCTGTACGAAACTGGAATAGATATGGAAGAAGCGGTCAAACTTCCCGGTTCCGAGCGAGTTGATCTCTCCTACCGCGACTTCAGCGGTCGTGAGATGCGCGGGGCCAAGCTGGCGCGAGCGGTATTGCGCGGGGCAAATCTGATCGGCACAGACCTCAGTGATGCCGACCTGCGTGGAGCCAGCCTGTGGGATGCTGATTTGCGCGGCGCGCTGCTGGTTGCCGCCGATATACGAGAGGCGGACCTGCTGAAGGCTAACTTGCAAGGAGCCGATCTGAGCAGCGCCAACCTGACCGGGGCACTCGTCACTGATGCCCAGCTGGCGGAGGCCGCGTCCTTGACCGGGGCAATTTTGGTGGACGGAACGGTCAACAAGGCATAGCGATTTGCCCAGATCTGCAGCGGAAATATCAAGGAGTGATTACCCTCCCCTAACAGCAGAGTTCCGGCGCCGCACAGCCGCCACATTTGGGCCAGACGGCCGTCGCTGGCTCGAAGAACTACCTGCGATCTTGCGAACATCCGAAAGTCGCTGGCAGCTGCAAATCGATCTACCGTTTGAAGGGCTCTCCTACAACTATGTCGCCCCGGCAACAGCGTTTAATGGCCAGGAGATCATCTTCAAATGTGGTGTGCCGCGCACGGAGCTTGTTGACGAGGCATCTGCCCTGATGGCATACGATGGCTGCGGCAGCGTACGCCTGCTTGAAGCCGACCCGCACGCCGGCATACTACTGCTGGAAAGAGCCGCCCCAGGCCGCATGCTCTCCGACTTTGGCGCGGCGCATGATGAGGAGGCGACGCGCATCGCTGCGCAGGTGATGAAACGGCTGTGGCGTCCAACAAGCAGCGGCCACCAATTTCAAAACGTTGCCGATTGGGCCAGAGGTTTCCAACGCCTGCACGATCACTTTCATGGCGGAACCGGGCCCTTTCCTTCGGGTCTGGTGGCGGAGGCAGAAACGATCTACGAACGCAACCTGGCGACCACGGAGCGGGAATATCTGCTGCATGGCGACCTTCACCATTACAATATTCTATCTGCCGGGCGCGAGCCGTGGCTGGCCATCGATCCCAAAGGCATTGTCGGCGATCCCGCTTATGAAGCCGGCGCGCTGCTGCGCAATCCCATTCGCGATCTGCTGTCCTGGTCTGATCTGGATAGAATCCAATCACGGCGGCTTGATATTTTGAGTGATGAACTGCAAATTGTGCGCCGGCGCATCCAAGATTGGGCATTTGCTCAGGCTGTCTTGTCCGCCTGGTGGTCCTTTGAAGATGACGGGGCACCAGGTGCGGAGTGGATCCTCCTCGCCGAACAGATCCGGGCTGCCTAGACCCGGAAAGGAAATTGATATGAACGATACGAAAAAATGGACAGTTCAGACGAGACGCGAGCGGCCCGAATTAGCCGAGATTTTCCATGTGCAAAAGGAACGCATCTGGGCTGAGTTCATGTTCCATGATGTTTATTCAAACAAACTCTGGCATCCGTATGTCACCGAAGTGTTTGATGATCATCAGCTCTACCTCTTGAATGAAGAGGACGACCCAATCGCCGTTGCCCAGTCAATTCCACTGAGCTGGGACGGCACGATGAACGACCTGCCGGTTGGATGGAATGACTGCCTGGTCCGCGGCGCAGCCGATTATGAAGCGGCCCGCCCGGCAAACACACTGTCCGCCCTAGAAATAGCCATCCAGCCAGAATACCACGGGCAGGGGATCAGCTATCGTATGATCGAAATACTGCGAACGCATGCAGAGGCGTGCGATCTTCAGGCAGTGATTGTTGCCGTACGGCCGTCCTGGAAGATGCGATATCCGCTGACCCCTATGGAACGCTATGTACGCTGGCAGCAAGAGGATGGCGCGCCCTTCGATCCCTGGCTGCGCGCACACTGGCGCAGCGGCGGCGAGATCCTAAAGGTTGCCCATCCATCAATGGTCGTCGAAGGCAGCGCTGAGGAGTGGGAAGAATGGACAGGCATGCGATTTCCCGAAAGCGGCGACTACGTAGTTGCGGATGCGTTGGTGCCGGTTCAGATCGACCGTGAGATGAATATTGGCCGCTATGTCGAGCCGAATGTATGGGTCCATCACCCAATAACCAGTGAACGATTAAGCGATCGCTGACGCGCTTCCAGCGCCATAATCGCCGCCAGCCTCTGACCCACCATGGTTGGTGGGCAGGTTATGCGGGGGATCTGGATTGCGGCTCGCCGTACAAGGCATGAACGGCTGCCCAACACATTGAAGCCAAAACGCATCGTTTTCTGATCCGGGCGGAAAAGATCACGCAGACACAAAAAAAGACCGGACGATGTCCGGTGTAAATCTCGCATGAAGCCATCTTGCGGCTTACTCCCAGGCAGTTATCTCATCCAGCGCCGCTTTTTCATCCGCACTGAGCGTTACCCCTGCCCCTTTCATCGTATCCCTCAACTGCTGCAAAGAGTTGGCACCGATAATTGCCGACGTCACCTGCGGATTGGCTAATATCCAGGCGATCGCGGTTTGGGCGATGGTCGCCTCGTGTTCAGCACCGATTTCTTCGAGCTTATCCACGGCCGCAAACCCTTGTTCATTCATGTAACGTTGGCGAATGCCGCTTGCCCGGTCTGACTGTGGAAGCGTATTGTCGCGTCGATATTTGCCGGTCAGGAAGCCACCGGCGAGCGGGCTGTAGGGAATGACACCGATCTGCTGGTCGAGGCAAAGAGGCTGTAGGTCACGTTCGAACTCGGCACGATGCACCAGGCTGTAGTGCGGCTGCAAACTATCGTAGCGCGCCAAATTACGCACATCGCTGACCCACAGAGATTTCGCCAGCAGCCACGCCGGGTAGTTGGAGCAGCCGATATAACGCACCAGGCCGCCGCGCACCAGATCATCCAATACCCCGAGGGTCTCGTCCAAGGGCGTCTCCTCGTCAGGCCAGTGCACCTGGTAAAGGTCGATGTAATCTGTCTGTAGGCGGCGCAGGCTGTCATGCACGCCGTTCATGATATGCAGACGCGAAAGCCCCTGGTCGTTCACGCCTTCGCCCATTTTGCCGCGCACCTTGGTAGCGATGACCACATCATCACGGCGCACGTCACTCGCTGCCAACCAATTACCGATGATTTCTTCACTGACGCCGCCGGGATTACCTTCTACCCAAGTAGAGTAGATATCGGCGGTGTCGAGAAAATTGCAACCCAGAGCCAGCGCCTCACTCATAATCTCGAACGCCTGTGCTTCTTCGGTCGACCAGCCAAACTGCATCGTCCCCAGGCAAATGGCTGAAACCTTCAATCCACTGCGACCTAAACGCCGGTATTCCATTTCACACTCCAGTGCAGTTCGCGAGTCTAAGGTCGTTCAAGCACATGCGTGACAACCGTCGCGCCGCTGCCGCCGATATTCTGGGTCATGGCGATTTTCACGCCATCGATTTGCGCATCGCCTGCCTGGCCGCGCAGCTGCAGCGTTGCTTCAGCCAGCTGGTACAGGCCGGTTGCGCCCACGGGATGGCCACGCGCCTTCAATCCGCCCATCGTTGCGATTGGTACGCGACCGGACGGCAAAATGACGCCTTCTTGTCCCAGGCGCACGCCCTGCCCGGGTTCGGCAAAACCACACGCTTCCAATGACAGAGCGGCCATGATACTGAAAGCATCATGTAGTTCGAATAGATCGACATCTTCAGGACCGATTCCAGCCTGGTGATAAGCTCTCTTCGCCGATTGTTCGGCTGCTGTCAGCCAGAGGGGATTCTCACGATCATGAATGGCCAGGGTATCGATCGCCGACGCGGAACCAGTTACGCGAACCGCGTCCGGCGCCTTCTCCGCCGGAACGAGCAGCAAAGCAGCCGCCCCATCACCAATAGGCGAAGCATCAAAGAGGCTGATCGGATCGGCCACAATACGCCCTTTGTCGAAGACTCTTTGGCTGATTGGATCGCGGAACAACGCATTTGGGTTCTTTGCACCGTTGGCGTGGGCGTTAAGAGCAAAGGGCGCAAAATCATGGCGATCATAGCCATATTCGTGCATGTAGCGCTGCATGACCAATGCATTCAGTCCTACGAACGAAACGCCATGTACAACTTCATAATCGGCATCAGCGGCCGTGGCCAAAGCAGATGTTGTTTGTTTACCCAGCGACTCCGTTAGTTTTTCAACGCCGATAACGAGCACAGCGTCCATCTCGCCGCTGGCGACAGCCAGCAGACCCATTCTCATGGCCGATGCCGCGGACCCGCAGGCGGCCTCCATCTTTACCGCTTCCGCTCCCCTCTGGCCCATAAAATCAGCGACCAGCGCACCCAGGTGCCGCTGCTGGTTCAGTTCGCCGCTGGTCATATTTCCCACATAGATGGCGTCAACATGCTCGACGCCCGCGTCTTCCATCGCCGCACGGCCGGCTCCGGCAGCCAGGTCACGCAGGGACATATCCCAATGTTCCCGTACTGGCATCTGGCCGACGCCTTTTATCGCTACCTGGTGCATACGCACCTCCTATAAAAAAGCGTGTCAGCCAATTAGCGTGCCGGCGAAGCACCGGCACACTAAACTGCTGACAAACTAGATTGCTGAAAACTAATGCTAAGTTTAGCCAAGAACCCCGTCAGAAACTATCAGGGAGTTGTCGAAAGCTATCAATTCTCAGCTAACTTTGATGCGCAGGGTCCAACCATAGGGATCTTCGGCACGACCGTACTGGATATCCGTCAGAGCATTAAAGAGCCGCGTAGCGACCGGGCCCGATTGATTGTCATTGATGGTGAAGATTTCATTGTCATATTCGAACATGCCGACTGGAGCAACAACGGCGGCTGTCCCACAGCCGAATACCTCGGTGATCTTGCCCAATCTGGTATCAGCCAACATCTCATGGACATCAACCGGATCTTCGACCACTTCGTAACCCAAATCAGGCGCCATCCTTAGAACGGAATTGCGAGTTACCCCATCCAGGATACTATCGCTTAACGGCGGCGTCACAATCTTTTTGCCCTCATAGACAAAACAGATATTCATCGCCCCGACTTCTTCGACATAGCGCCCGGCAACAGCATCCAGCCATAGAACCTGGGAATAACCCTTTGCCGCGGCTTCTTCGCCGACAAAAAGGCTGGCCGCGTAGTTGCCGCCTGTTTTTGCCGCCCCGACGCCGCCACGCACCGCCCGACGGTACTTATCTGAAATATAGACCGGCACTGGATTGAATCCTTCCTTGAAATAGGCGCCTACCGGTCCGGCGATAATAAAATGCAAATAGGAGGTGCTGGCATGTACGCCAAGGAAAGGCTCCGTGGCGATCATTGCCGGACGAATATAGAGCGTGGCTCCTGGTGCAGACGGCACCCATTCTTGTTCCAACTGAATCAGATTGATAATCGCCTCGAGGTGCTCTTCTTCATCAATGGCAGGCATGGCCATGCGCATGGCAGACCTGTTGAAGCGCTTAACATTTTCCCAGGGGCGGAAAAGGTTGATATCACCGTCTGGACGACGGTATGCCTTGGTGCCCTCAAATATCTCTTGGGCGTAATGCAGGACGGCCGTCGCTGGAGACAGAGAGAGATTCTGAAACGGGCCAATCTGCGCATCGTGCCAGCCCTGCTCCTGATCATACTGCTGTGTGAACATGCGGTTCACAAAGAGATCGCCAAATCCGAAATCCTCGGTCGGCGCTTCTCTCAATTGCTCGGGATTCAAAGGTACGATCTTGATATCCATGTTACTCCTCTCACTGTTTCTGTTGTCTGAGCAGATTAACTATCTTGCGGCTGCTCACGGGATTCTCTATTGAGCCGCCAATCGAGGCGGCGGCGGTAATCTTCGTAATCAGTCAACATCCTTTCGTATTCTCCCGCCATGTAGGGAGAGGTGAAGACAAAATCGGCCGTTGCCTGGTTAGAAGCCACCGGTATATTCCACAGAACGGCAATTCGCAGCAGCGCTTTTACATCCGGATCATGCGGCTGCGCTTCCAAAGGATCCCAGAAAAAAACCAGTGCATCGATGCCGCGTTCGGAAATTCGGGCGCCCAACTGTTGATCACCACCTAGCGGTCCACTTTGGAAGCGGGTAACTTCGATCCCCAGTTCCTGCTCCAGCAGCCACCCGGTCGTCCCAGTGCCATAAAGTTCATGCATGCGAAGGCGATCCACGTTGATCCTGGCCCATTGCAGCAGCTCATCTTTCCGATTATCATGAGCCACAAGCGCTATGCGTTTTCGCGGAGGTAACACATCAGATTCCATTGAAAATCAACCTTCGTGGCCACGGCCGGCCACCAACAGCCGTTTGCATTCAACTATCGCCTATTGTCCCAAAATTAGCGGACGTTCGCCAACTGCTGGAACGCAGGCAAAAGTGAACTGAATTGCATCTTGCCATCACGGCGCATATGATCACACGCTATGTACCCAATCCTGGCCCGCTATGAATCGATCTTCATTTACAGCTTCACTGTCATCCTTGCTGTCGGTGTACTGCTGGCCACGTTATTGACAGCACGGTTGGAGAGGAGGAACCCGGCCCCGGCGTGGTTTGACGCCCTGCTGGTTGTCTTCGCTGCCGCGATCGTCGGCGGCCGTCTCGGTTTCATCATTGGACAATGGTCCTATTTCCAGGAACAGCTAGCTGACATCTGGCGCATCTGGCAGGGGGGACTTTCATACCACGCCGCTCTCTTCGCCGGTCTAAGCGCTCTTCTCCTTTGGAGCGGCATTCAAGGTCGTTCCTTCTACCAGTACTCCGCACTTTTTTCGCCAGGTCTGGCATTACTGATTTGCTTCGGCTGGCTGGCCTGCTGGTTCGACGGCTGCGCCTATGGACTGGAAACTGCAATCGGTCCGTTTTCGGCCGACTTGCCGGACGAATTCGGTGTTTTCGCGCTGCGTTACCAGACACAGTTAATTGGACTGGTACTCTCAATAGTGGTATTCGCCAGCGTGCTGGGCATGTACAAACGTCTTCAGCCGGCAGTGATGTTCTGGTTTTCCATGCTTTTGATTTCTACTGCCCATTTGGCGCCGGGGCTTTTGCGTGGAGATGCCGTGCCTATGACCGGCAATTTGCGGGTGGACCTCCTCCTCGATGGAATAATGATCGCAGGTTCACTTCTAATGCTACAATACAGTAGGAGACAGCGGTGATCAGCGCCGCCAGCTGCGCCGCGATTCATGCCCTGCGCAAGCGTGAGTCCGCAACTTTTATCTTGAACATGCGTAAATAACTAACAGATGGGCTGCTGCCGGCAGCGCGGGCGCGTTGGCGGCGGCAGCCATCAGAACCGAGAATGCTATGGAAAACGAATTAGAAACCCCAGCAGGATTCAAATCAGGCTTTGTGGCCCTTGCCGGCCGGCCCAACGTTGGCAAGAGCACGCTGATGAATGCGCTGATGCAGCAAAAGATCGCTATCGTCACGCCACGTCCGCAGACCACGCGAACACGGCAGCTGGGCATTATCAGCGAACCCGACTACCAGATGATCTTCATGGATACGCCAGGGATCATTAAGGAGCCGCGCCACAAGCTAGATGAATTCATGCTCAAGTCAGCCGAATCGTCACTGCCAGACGCCGATGTTGTTCTCTGGTTGGTCGACAGCAGCTGGCCCCCCGGACGCGAAGATGAAGCTATTGCGGCGAGGTTACAATCTCTGAATAAGCGCACCAGGGTGATTCTCGGAATCAACAAACTTGACGCGCTGACCGCCGATCAAGTAATGCCGCGATCGGAGGCGTATCGCGCCTTGCTGCCTGATGCCGATTGGATCATGTTTTCCGCTCTGAAAGGGGCGGGTCTGGAAGAGCTTCTGGAAATGCTGAAAGATGCGCTGCCGGAAGGACCGCTCTATTATCCTCCGGAGCAGACAACCGATGCTTTTCTTCGAGATATCGCTGCGGAAATGATCCGTGAACAGATCATGCTGCAGCTGCGAGATGAAGTACCCTACGGCACGGCCGTAGAAATTCTGGAATTCAAGGAGCGACCGGGCGAAAACACCTATATCAGCGCTAATATCTTCGTCGAGAGAGATTCGCACAAGGGTATCATCATCGGTTCCAAGGGGACTCAACTGCGCAAGATTGGGGCAGCAGCACGTAAGGAAATCGAGGCAATGCTCGAGGAAAAAGTCTTTCTTGAGCTGTGGGTTAAGGTTCAGCCAAGCTGGCGCCGCGATGAGAACGCACTCAGGCGTTTGGGCTACAGCAGCGGCTGATCGGATAATTGGCTTATACAAAGTCAGCCTTCTGAAAGGGGAAAGGAGCCGTCGTGTACGGCCTTTTCAGCAGGTGGGGATCAGGAGAACTGAAATGAGTGAAGAACAGCATGATGAATATCTCGAGGACGGCGTTAACCGGCGTTCTTTTTTGCGTAATTTGAGCCTGGCTGCGCTGGCCGCTACTGCGGCCGGGACCGGTGCAGCAGTATTGGCCGGGCGACAGAACGGCGAGGTCACATTCACTTCCGGCCCGCCGGCACCGCCAGTGGTGCAGAATTTGCCCCCCGCACAATCAGTACCTGCCGTGCGCTCCGCACAAACGGCCGTCCAGGCTCATGAAGATGCCAGCCAGCTGCTCGGCCGCCTGGCGGAATCGCAGGCCGACAATGTGCGCCTACAAGCAGCGCTCGATGCAGCGCAGCGGGAACTGGATTCTTTGCGCATGGCCAATAGTGACAGCGGCGCGGCGACCCAGGATTTGTCCTTGCGGCTGGCCGGAGCGACTGAGCAAATTGGAATTCTCGGCGGGTTGGTAGCACTTTATGAACAGTTGGACGCCGTTGATGTCACCGATTCTGTTCAGGCGGGCGTCGACACGGTCTCCGACACCATCGCCGGCTTAATTGATGGCACGCCTACTTTGAGCGAAGGAATTGCGGCAGGCCAGCAGGCATTGGCTGATGTTGATGCCCATTTGCCAGTGTTGGAAGACGGTCGTCTTTGGCTCGACGCCCAGGTTAGCAAGATGGATGCTTTCTACCAGACCATTGAACTCGTCCTGCAAAACGTGCTGGAGTCCTTCGGGAACCTGCTTGAAATGGTGGAAGAATGGTTCAGCGGCGTCAGAAAGTGGCTGCCCTTCGGCATTGGTGAAAAAGCAGCGCAGGTCGTCGGCGCCTTATCTGATCTCGTTGCCGAAACACCGCATACGATCAATGGGTTGAACAGCTATCTGGCCCAGCCTCTCGACGTCTGGCTTGCTCGCGTGGATGATGAACCCATACTGCGGCAGACATTGATCAAGCCGATACGTGATCAAGTATTTGTTGAGGCGGGTAATACGATCAGCCGGGCACAGCAGGTCCATACCGTCTATCATGCTGAACTGGCCCAGCCGGTGGCAGTGGCCAAGGCCAATCGAGATGAACTACGGCTGCGCATCGCCAACTACCGCCAGCAGAATCAGGTCTAGAAATTAGCGTTGCGCTTGGAACCGGTCGCTGCGAGCCCGATGGCTAAGCGACCAATGCGTTTAACTCCCCAGCAATAGCGTCAGTAAGAACAGGCAGAGCCGCCCTAAGCGGCTCTGTTAACCCTGAGGACCAACCCAATCGTTTGGGCTGAATGCCATAAATAACCAGTGTCTCCGGCAAGAGATCCAGCGCTCTGGCCAGAGCAAGCGCTTCAGACAGGCCAGCGGCATGTAATGTACCGTTCATTGCCGTCTCGCTGCGCTTGATTTCGGCCGTGTCCGGCGTGAAACGACGCCACGTGCCGGGAACCAGACCCATATCGGCGGCATCAACCAGGATTGCCCGACCATACCCCTGCAGTAAGAGCACAGTTTCCAATCCTGGCGTGCCGCCATCAATGAGTTTGACCTGCGGCGGCAGATCCATACGCGACAGGACCTCAATAACAGCCGGTCCAGCCCCGTCGTCTCCTCGCAAGCGGTTTCCCAAGCCCAGGACTAATATGCGATCCATCAGCCGCCTACTCGAACGTCACGTCCAGCAGATGCGTTGAACAAGAGATGCATGGATCATATGCGCGCACCAGCATTTCCAGGCGGTGAGCGATTTCTGGCTGGGGCATCTCCATTAATGTCGGAACCAGGGCACGCATGTCCGCTTCAACGTTGGCGACATTCTGATTCGTAGGAATGATACAGTTGGCGCCGCTGATCCGGCCGTCCTCTATCTGGTAATGATGGAACAGCACGCCGCGCGGTACTTCACAGGCACCGACGCCTTCACCACTCAGGCGCGTTGGCGCAACGGGCTCTTCCCAGGCGATTTCGCGCTGCAAGAGCGTGTCAATCAACGCTTCGCCTTCGGCGATACAATGCACAATCTCGACGACCTGGGCGACGCTGTTCATATAAGGGTTCGTTGATGTTGGTTCCATACCCAGAGCATCAGCCGCTGCCTTGGCCTTGGGATGCAGCAGGTCATGGTTCAGTTTAAAGCGCGCAAGGGCGCCTACCATATAGCTGTCGCGCTGATTCGAACAATGCTTGGCTGACGAGTGCGGCAGGACGACCTCATTGGTCACTGATTTGTACTCGCTCAGCGGCCACTTACCGCCGTCGGTACTGACGATATCACCATCAATGAAACCATAGTAGGCTTCATTGCGCAGGGCGATGTATTCCGTTTCGCGCTCAAAGTCTGGTATGGGCAGTGTCTGAAACAGTTCGACAGTCGCATCCAAGTCCGACCAACTGTTGGCAAATTTCTCGCGCAGTTCATACAGGTCTGAGGCTGAGGGGAAGTGCGTGAAGCCACCGACCGTCATAGCAATTGGGTGTGTATGCCGGCCGCAGATGACCTCGCACAGATCACCCGCCAATTTCTTCATGCGCAAAGCGCGCAAGACGACGTCCGGCGCGGTACTGGCCAACGGAATGACGCTGCCGACATTCAAAAAGTCCGGCGCGACAAGCATATAGACGTGCAAGATATGACTATCGAGGATTTCGCCAAAGAAGTTCAGACGGCGCAGCAGCCGTGTTTGTTCAGAGGGCTCTATGCCAAGCGCTGCTTCAGTGGCACGCAAAGAGGTTGTCGCGTGCCCCACGGCACAGATGCCGCATATACGGGACGTGACATGGGAAGCATCCTGGTACGGCCGTCCCAATAACATGGATTCAAAAAAGCGCGGCGTTTCCGTAACTTCCAGGTTGCACTTCTTCAACTCTCCATTAACGACATCGACAACAATATTGCCATGCCCTTCAACGCGCGTAATATGATGGATATCGATTTTGAGGTTATCGGACATAAGCTTCCTCCGCCAGGTCTTTACAGGCAATCTGGTTGGTCAGGAAAATTGACAACTTGTCATCAATTTCTTGATTAGAGAGTCCCCGTTCCGCCAAGACCTCTCTCAATGAGTCGATCTTAGGGAAGGGAATAAGGCCGCGGCAGCCATCACAGCCGACGCCGTAAGCCGGGCAAATGGCATGACAGCCGGCCCGCGTAATGGGGCCCAGGCACACACCACCGCGATCAAAGATACAGACATTCTCGTGTAGTTTGCACTCAATGCAAACAGGGTAGGTGGGCATTTTCGGTTCTCTGCCCTGCAGTAGGGTGCGGACGACCTGCACAAACTCGTGACGATCAATCGGGCACCCGGGTATGACGGCGTCCACCTCGATAACTTGTGATATCGCCTTCACATCATAGTTTTCGAACCAGTGTCCCTTGTCGCCATACACGTATTGTCTGGCGTCTTCCAGCTCATGGAGGTTGCGTATGGCGTTGATGCCGCCGAGGTGCGCACATGCGCCCAAAGCAACCACGACTGCGGCGCGCTCGCGGATCTCGCGCAAACGCGCTTCATCACTTTCGCGCACACAGGAGCCTTCTATGAAGGCGATGTAGTAACGATCGCTGCGCTCGCTCATCGCTTCACGGAACTCCACGATCTCTACCGCGTCAAGCAATTCCGGGTAAGTTTGCAGGGCGTCAATAACGGTTAGCTGGCACCCTTCGCAGCTTGTAAAGTCAAAAAATGCAACTTTGGGTTTGGGTCCGTTGCTCATGAAAATGCCTCCTGAAGGCCTTCCACTTCACTATAAGCGAATGCTGGTCCTGACTGGCAGGTATAGATATGATTCAACTGGCAGTGGCCGCATTTGCCTACACCGCATTTCATGCGCCTTTCAAAACTGAGCCAGATATTGCCTTTGGGAATATGGATTTTCGCCAATTCACGAATCACGAACTTGTACATGATTGGCGGGCCGACAACGACTGCTGCCGTATTGCGCGGAAACACTTCTACTTCGGCGAAAAGCGTCGTGATTACGCCTACACAGTGCTCCCACCTGGAATCAGGGCAATCAACCGTTAAGTGAAGTTCAATATCCTGGCGCTCCGCCCATTCGCCCAGTTCTTCGCGGAAGAGCAGATCATCGGGGCTACGCGCACCATATAGGATGATGACACGGCCGTAATTACCACGTTCATCCAACACCTCATTGATCAGTGAACGCAGCGGGGCCATTCCCAAGCCACCTGCTACGAAGAGAATATCCTTGCCGCGAAACTGTTGTACGGGAAATCCGCGCCCAAACGGCCCACGGATGCCAATAATGTCGCCCGCCGAAAGACGATGCATCGCACCGGTCACATCCCCCACCCTACGCACGCAAAGCTCGAAAATGCCGTTGCTGCGGCTGGGTGAAGAAGAAATACTGATCGGCGCCTCGCCAACGCCCAACAGCGAAACCTGAACAAACTGGCCAGGACCGTGGTGGAGCGTCATATCATGGGGCAGTTCAACTGTAAACAAGCTTTCCAACTCAGTAAGCTGCCGGATTTCCGTAATCCTTGCCGGTACAGGCATATAGATAGAATCAGAAAGTTGGACTTCTTCGATTAAACGCTTCACGCTACCACCTCCCCGGCTACCAAAGCAGCCTCTTCTTCAGCCTGCGCACGAGCATATAGCTCGTTAAACACTTCGATTGGTGTAATATGAACCAGACAAGATGAAGCGCAGCGTCCACAGCCGACGCAGCCCACCAAACCAATCGCATCCATCTGATATTTGCCCTTGCGCATGAAACGATGCCGCTGCCGTGCGGCCAGACGATCACGGAAGTTATGCCCGCCGGCGACCATGGCAAACTGGTGGATCTGGCAGGAGTCCCAGCGACGGACGCGCTGTCCCTCCTCAAGTGCCAGGTCAGCTTCATCCGTTACATCAAAGCAATAACAGGTCGGGCAAACCTGTGTACACATGCCGCAGGCCAGGCAAATCTCGCCCAGTTCGTTCCACAGGTCGCTGTGATAGCTCTTCTCGAGCAGTTCCGGAAGCATGTAGATGTCAAAATCGAGACGGTAAGCGAAATGGGTCCATTTTTCGCTCAGGCGGCGATTGACGCGCTCCATATCAGACGGCAGTGCATCAAATGCATGATGAAAGCCTTCAAACAACCTCTCGCCTTTGCGTGTGGCAACATTGACCGCGTAGACATCGCCCAGATCGACCAAGTGGAGATCAAAACCATCGGAAGCACTCGCTGTTCCCATATCCCGGCAGAACGACTCTTCTGTGCAAACCGACATGCACTCAATGCTCACCAAATAGGTTTGCTCACGATGTGCCTGGTAATGTTGATCTTCAAAACCAAGATCGAAGATATGATCAAGCAGTTTCATGCCGTGAATATCGCACGTGTGCATCCCCAGGATCACAGTCGGTTGAGCATCGATTGTCGCCGCAATATGCGTGCCGTCGAGTCTGTAATTTACTAATGTTTCTCTTGGCGGGACTAGATATTTCTTGGGCGGCAGTACTGTGGGGGGATATACAAGGCAGAACTCTTCGGCAGGACCAAGCTCATCAAAGACATAACTGCCGTGTCTTTCTACCGGTGCAACAACACGATAGTGTCGCTGCAGGCGCGCTACCCAATCGTGCAACACTGCCTTGGGCATGATCTTAAAGCTCATTTTCCTGAATTACCCTCTTTGTGAGCACCAAGGAACTCTTTGCGCCCACCTATCACAAACAAAAAAAAAGCTACTGGAGAACGTGATCGTTTTCCGGCGGCTCTAAGTCCGTAACGAACGAGGCGGCGGCTTCATCAGATACCGCGCGATCTATTCTTAACTTGCTGTATATTAGCTACATGAAATCAAGCAAGCAATGACATTTGTCAGCAGTTCAAATGACAAAGATCACTAATTTGTGATTTTTTTCACATATTATAATTGCGGGCTTGTTTCCCCGCCGACGAGCGTGGTTCTGCCCGCCGCTTGGACGCCTTATTGCCGGCCATTAAGCTTGAAAAAACGGGCGGAATGTCGTAAATTACGCCCTTCTGAATCGTCCAGGTTTCAAACCTTAATTTCTGTTCAATGCGTGTTGACGAAAGGCATTCAGATGGTATACTTGCCGATGCCCTTTAAAAAGAGCACTTAGGTTGGCGCGCCTGATTCGCACATTTTATGCTACGTAGCCCCAACCGATTGGTAAAGTCAGGTGCAATGCCGACGTAGCTCAATTGGCAGAGCAATGCTCTTGTAAAGCATAGGTTATGGGTTCAAGTCCCATCGTCGGCTTTCTTGTAACCGGTAACCGGCTGACTATACCGACATATGATTTGGGTCAGTGTCCCGAGTGGCAAAGGGGGCGGACTGTAAATCCGCTGGCGGAAGCCTTCGTAGGTTCGAGTCCTACCTGGCCCATCCTGTTTTATGCTCAGCGACCTTCGATAAGGCGCTGAGCATTGTTAATAAGGCAACATGCCCACGTAGCTCAGACGGCAGAGCACATTCTTGGTAAGAATGAGGTCATGGGTTCAAGTCCCATCGTGGGCTTTTTTTTACCCCGTTTTCCGGAAACGGTTACGGGGTCTTGTTATGAAAGGTGAATTATAGCGTGAGGCAATGCGAACCTTGCGCCAGGTGACTTACTATATACTAGTAAAGACAAAGTTTGAGGTTAGATCATGGCAAAAGAAACATTTGTGCGCGAGAAGCCGCATGTGAACATCGGAACGATTGGACATGTTGATCATGGAAAGACGACGTTGACGGCGGCAATCACCAAAGTATTGGCGTTGAAAGGGTTGGCAGATTTTTCCGCATTCGAAGCGATTGACAATGCGCCGGAAGAAAAAGAACGTGGTATTACGATTGCTATCTCGCACGTTGAGTACGAGACAGAGAATCGGCATTATGCACATGTGGACTGCCCAGGCCATCGTGACTATATCAAGAACATGATCACGGGTGCGGCGCAGATGGACGGGGCAATCCTCGTTGTTTCAGCGCCAGATGGGCCGATGCCGCAGACGCGGGAGCACATTTTGCTGGCCCGCCAGGTGGAAGTACCGGCGATTGTGATCTATTTGAACAAGACAGACATGATGGATGACGAAGAGCTGTTGGAGCTGGTGGAGCTGGAGCTGCGCGAGCTGTTGGACATCTACGAATTCCCGGGAGACGAGACGCCGATAGTTCAGGGCAGCGCCTTGGCTGCGCTGGAATGCGATAGCGATGACCCGGATGCGCCGGAATATGCGTCCATTTTGGAGCTGATGCGCGTTGTGGATGAGTACATCCCCACGCCGGAGCGCGAGACGGAACTGCCATTCCTGATGTCGGTAGAAGATGTCTTCTCCATCAAGGGCCGGGGCACGGTAGTGACTGGTCGTGTGGACCGAGGCACGATGCTGCCGGGCAAAGAGGTGGAAATCGTTGGCTTGCGGGACGATATTCGCAAGGTCGTCGTGACCTCGATGGAAATGTTCCACAAGATATTGGACAAGGTAGAAGCCGGGGACAACGCAGGTTTGCTGCTGCGTGGTATCGGACGAGAAGAAATTGAGCGCGGTCAGGTATTGGCCAAGCCGGGCAGCATTACGCCGCACCGCAAGTTCATGAGTGAAGTATACGTACTGCGCAAGGACGAAGGCGGCCGGCACAAGGCATTCTTCACCGGGTACCGTCCACAGTTCTACATCCGCACGATGGATGTGACAGGCGAGATTGAGCTGCCGGCAGGCGTCGAGATGGTGATGCCTGGCGATAGTGTGAACCTGATGGTGGAATTGATTACACCGGTGGCATTGGAAGAGGGCAGCCGTTTCGCTATTCGCGAAGGTGGCCTCACCGTCGGCGCTGGCGTCATCACCGAGATCCTTGATTAATTGAGATTGATTTATAGCATGACGGTCGCCGGCAAGAAACCGGCGACGTGTCATGTTTAGCGAGAAACCAATGGCTAAAAAAGCGGTTCGAAGCCACATAACAATTGCCTGCGTTGATTGTAAAGAGCGAAACTACATAACAGAGAAGAATCG
This sequence comes from uncultured Chloroflexia bacterium, assembly GCA_963767495.1. Classification (GTDB taxonomy): domain Bacteria; phylum Chloroflexota; class Anaerolineae; order Promineifilales; family Promineifilaceae; genus JAACFF01. The sequence goes on along the minus strand of CAVYDY010000001.1, from coordinate 1,574,572 downwards.
CCGTAACGATCCAAGTAGGCTGGAGCTAAACAAGTATTGTTCGCGTTGCCGGAAGCACACGCTGCACCGAGAGACGCGCTAGATACAACGCGCCCCAGGGCGCTTGTAGGGGGTTAGCTCAATTGGTAGAGCGACGGTCTCCAAAACCGTAGGCTGCGGGTTCGATTCCTGCACCCCCTGTTTAAGAAAGTTACCGGGAAGCTGGCTCTGAAGCGATTCATCCAGCTTCCTGGATATTAGGCAAATGAGGAGCGATTAAAGTGTCGCGAAGTAAAACATCAGCCGAAAGCAATCAACCGAATGCGCTTGTGCGTTATCTAAGAGAAACTCGCGGAGAAATTCGCAAGGTTACCTGGCCTACTCGCCAGGAAGCATGGCGGCTAACTGCCATTGTGTTGGCGGTAACGGTTGCCGCTGCCGCGTTCTTATGGTTCTGGGATACGGTTTTCTCCAATGGTCTTCATTGGCTTATTGCGCAGTTGGTCGGCGTATAGCCTTTATGCACGTAGTCTGCCCAGATCCATGTGATTTCGGGCCGGAACTTTAGCTTGCACCGCTTGCGTTTGGGGGCAAGATAGGTGAATAGAAATGAGCGAAGAACTAGAGGAAACACAAATCAATACTACCTCGCAAGAAGGCAATGAGGAACTAGAAACGGCCGTTGACGCCGTCGAAAGCGCAGCAATAGAGGCGGATGCTGAAGAAACGTCCGCGTTGGCTGCTGAGCTGGAGAGTGCAGAGGAATTGGAAACGGCAGTTGATGTCGTGGAAGAACTCGCACTACTTGAGGAATCCGAAGAAATCAGCGAGGAATCTGAGGCTGCGGACGAGGAAATCGACCTGGACGAAGAGGTTGAGGAAGAAATCGAGGACGAGGCAGCAGAAGAAGTCTTCATCCCCGATGACGGCCGTGCCTGGTTCGTGGTCCACTGCTATTCCGGATACGAGAACAAAGTTCGCCACAGTATTGAGCAGCGAATCGAAACGATGGACATGCAGGACAAGATCTTCGATGTCGTCGTTCCTACAGAAGAAGAAATTGAGATCAAGGATGGCAAACGGCGCACTGTAGAACGCCGTGTCTTTCCTGGCTATATCCTTGTTCAGATGTTGATGTCTGAGGATTCCTGGTATGTCGTACGCAACACACCGGGCGTAACTGGTTTTGTCGGTATGGGCAATGACCCGACACCGCTGCGTCCCGATGAAGTAGCGAAGATCATGAACCGCATGGAAGCGGAGGCGCCGAAAGTCAAATTCGACTTCCAGGTCAACGAGAAGGTGCGTATCGGAACTGGTCCATTCGCCGATTTCATTGGCACCGTAGCTGAAATCGATGCCGATCGCGCCAAGGTACGCGTGATGGTTTCCTTCTTTGGTCGCGAAACGCCAGTCGAACTCGATTTCCTTCACGTGGAAAAGGTCTAGTTGAAATACAGCGTTGGTTCAACGACCCTATCCATATTCACAAGAGTAGTATTAATTTAGACGGTAAGGAGGAGCCCATTTTAGGGCGTCAGGACTCCCCGGAGAATAATAATGGCAAAAAAAGTTAAAGCAGTAGTAAAAATTCAGATTCAAGGCGGCAAGGCCAATCCGGCCCCCCCAGTTGGTACAGCACTTGGCCCGCATGGCATTAACCTGATGCAGTTCTGCAAAGAGTACAATGCCAAGACCTCCAGCCAGGTTGGCCAGGTTGTCCCCGTAGAAGTGACAGTCTTTCAAGACAGCAGCTTCTCCTTTATATTAAAGACACCACCGGCAGCGGATTTATTGAAAAAGGCGGCCGGTGTGGACAGCGGTTCACCTGAACCAAATAGAGACAAAGTAGGGTCAGTTACCAAAGACCAATTACGTGAAATTGCCGAGATCAAAATGAAAGATCTCAATGCCAATGACATGGATAATGCGATGAATATCATCGCCGGCACAGCGCGTAGCATGGGCATTACGGTAGTTGATTAAGCATCATATATGCGTGGCAGAACAGACAATGGGCTGTTCGCGATGACCACAAGGAGAAATCATGCCCAAACACGGACGTAAATACGAAGAGGCAGCGGCCAAGATAGATCGCTCCAAGCTTTATACGAGAAAAGAAGCAATCGAGTTACTCAAACAGACCGCTACAACCAACTTTGATTCCACAGTCGAATTACATGCACGGCTGGGTGTAGACCCGCGACATGCAGACCAACAGGTCCGTGATGTTGTTGTTCTACCCCATGGCCTTGGCAAACCAGTACGCGTATTGGTTTTTGCTGAGGGCGAAGACGCAAACGTGGCTTTGGAAGCCGGCGCTGACTTCATCGCCGACAACGAAACAATCCAGAAGATTCAAAATGGTTGGACCGACTTTGATGTCGCTATTGCTGTTCCATCGATGATGGGTCAGGTAGGTCGCTTGGGACGCGTGCTCGGTCCGCGTGGTCTGATGCCCAATCCCAGAGCGGGCACGGTCGCGCCCGGCGAAGATCTGCCGCGGTTGATCAACGAAGCCAAGGCCGGTCGTGTAGAGTTTCGCGTTGACCGTACGTCAAATGTCCACTCACCCTTTGGCAAAGCAAGTTTCAGCGAAGAACAGCTGCTCGATAATTTGCAGACACTGCTGGACTCGCTGAAGCGCGCCCGCCCTGCCTCGACAAAAGGCACCTATATGCGTTCCTTAACATTAAGCAATACTATGGGTCCCGGAATCAAGGTTGACCCGGCAGAGGCATTGTCGTAACATTGTTGCGCGATGTAAATGCATCGATTAACAATATTTGAATAATTGTTTCTTCTCTACCGAAGACAGTTGGTAGCAACTACGTATTGTTGCTTTAATTTCCAGCCGAGGTGGGGTCTCATTGTGGTATGCTGATTGGGCGCTTTTGGGTGCTCGATTAATCAGATAACTATGAATCCTCAAGCTGGCTGGTTTGAGGATTTTTTTATTCAATTTAGGGAGGTGATACTCTTTGGCTATTTCAAAACAGAAAAAAGATGAACTGGTCGCCAAGTACAGGGATTACATCGACCAATCTGAAGCACTCATCCTGACAGAGTATAAGGGATTAGATGTGAAGGATATGGAGGAACTGCGATCCAAGATACGCGAGGCAGACGCTGCACTTTATGTGACCAAGAATACGCTGCTAAAACTAGCGCTTGAAGAATCTGGGACTTCGGTACCTGACGAACTGCTTACCGGTCAAGTAGCTACCGGATTTGCATTTGGTGAAGCCCCTGCCCTGGCAAAGGTTTTGGTCGACTACGCAAAGGGCAAAGAAGAATTGTTGATCAAGGGCGGCGTCATGCACAACGAGATGCTCTCTGACCAGCAAATCGTAGCTCTTGCGAAACTGCCGTCGCTTGACGAACTCCGTGCGCAGATTCTCGGACTTGTTAATGCCCCGGCCCGTAATATCGCATCTACACTGGCCAGCGGCGTGCGCCAGGTTGTAAATGTAGTTGACGCCTATTCCAAAAAAGAAGAGGCAGAATTCGAAGCTGAAGCCGCATAGCGGCGTTTGATAGAGTAAAACTGATACTTGTCACAAAAACAAAGGAATTATCCGGAGGATTACAATGGCTGATTTAGAAAAACTTGTTGAAGAGCTGAGTAGCTTAACCTTGCTTGAGGCATCCGAATTGACCACGCTGCTGGAAGAGAAGTGGGGCGTTAGCGCCGCTGCTCCTATGGCGATGGGTATGATGGCTATGCCTGGCGCCGGCGCCGAAGAGGCTGCTGAAGAGAAAACTGAATTTGACGTCGTCATCAAGGAAATTGGTCCTAAGAAGATCAACGTCATTAAAGAAGTTCGCGCTATCACATCCCTTGGTCTAAAAGAGGCCAAAGAGGTTGTCGACAACATGGGTACCGTCCTGGAAGCCGCCTCGAAAGAAGCCGCCGAAGAGGCGAAGGCGAAGCTGGAAGAAGCCGGCGCGGTTATCGAACTGCAATAAGCACCTGCTGCTTGCTTCAAAAACCTAAGAATGTTTGGGAGGCCAGCTCGTTGAGGGCTGGCCTTCTTGTTTGAATAGATGATTCGTTTCATACTTGCCTCACAATCGCCACGACGTCGGGAACTACTTGCTCTCACCGGCTACCCTTTCCAGGTGATGGTCGCTGATGTCGATGAAACGATTATTGACCACCCCGATCCGGCAAGAAACAGTCTGCAAACAGCCCAGCTGAAAGCAACGGCGGTCGTTGACCGCTGTCCCAATGTAAAGGATGGCAGAGTCATTGTTATCGCCGCCGACACGACGGTCGCTCTCAAGGGTCGCCTGTTCGGCAAACCTAGTGACACAGCCGAAGCTGCACTAATGCTGCAAACCTTGAGAGATCGCGATCACGAGGTACATACCGGCATGGCCCTGGTAGATCTGGGAACGAGCCAGGAAGTGACGGCCGTACACACCGCTTTCGTCACGATGCGCCCTTATACGAACCAGGAAATGAAACGGTATGTCGACAGCGGCGACCCCTTGGACAAAGCGGGCGCATACGCGATTCAGCACCCACAATTCCGGCCGGTGAGTGCGCTCGATGGCTGCTTCCTGGGCGTCATGGGACTGAGTGTGTGCCAGCTCTTGCAGCAGCTAGAACGGCTAAATGTCCCACCAATTGCCGATCAGGACGCCCTGGCAGCAGCACACGGATCGTATCCATGCCCAATTCAAGGACAATTGATCGCCGGCAAGTAAGCGCTCAGCTTAGATGCTGTCTTTGCATCTCGTAAATAAGATGCAGCCATGCTACAATTTTCCCATAGGAGAACATTGGATTAACCTCTAAGAGAGATGGATTCCAAACTACAACAGGCCATAATTGCCACGCGTGCCGGACACACTGAAACGGCTCAGATTCTATTGACGGATATGCTTCAGACAAACCCGGTTGAAACCGAGGCCTGGTTTCTATTGGCCCATCTTGTCGAGTCGCCGGAACGTCAGGCACGGTACCTGGAGTATACGCTCCTCCTGGAGCCAGATCACGAACTGGCCCGGCAGCATCTCGACCGTTTGTTGAATCCTGATGTTCCGCCACCGTTGATTAGAACTGGTAGGAAACAGGGGTCATCACCTTCACATCCAACGCCTGCCCCTACCGTAGACAGCGTTTTTTCAGCGATACCACCCGCCAAGACCAACTCTGCTCTGAGCGTTACCGATGTGAGCGACTCCGCCTATGCGCAGCAGGAAAGCAGAAGCGAGCATGTTGTGGCAGAACAGAACAGCAGCAGCGTAGACATGGATTGGCTTAGAAGCGCAGGAAAACCGAAACGGGCAACGCAAACGCCGCCAACCTCAACTGTGGTACAGGAAAGGATCCCCTCACCAGCGCCTTTGGTCGAGGAAGAAGCACAGCCGGCCAACAGATGGCTTCTCGCGATCCTCGTTGTTTTGGTCGCCCTCGCTTTCTTTGTCTTTAGCTTCTTAGCTTTCACGATATTTTTTCAATGATCTTTGATGCAAGTAAGGGCCAAATCGAGATCGCAGGCGCTCCGGGCAAAGCCAATTCGCTTTGCTCGCAGATGATGGGCGCTTGCTCTGAACTCCTTTTCTATATATAGTCCAATTATGAACCAGCTCGCGCCCATAAGGGCGGCCATGCAGACAGACCGGGGACGCGTTCGCGACCATAATGAAGACTTCATTATCCGGCTGGAACCAACAACACTTGAAGATGAAGAAACGTATGGCTGGGTCTATATCGTAGCGGACGGTGTTGGGGGCGCTGATGCCGGGGAATTCGCCAGTGAATTCGCGTCGACACAGACGCTCGTCCATTATCAGGAGGATATTGAGCAGGAGCATTTTGGCCATCGCATGGTTAAATCGATGCACGCGGCCAATACCGACCTGCGCACGCTGGTTGCAGAACGCAACGAAGGCAAGCGCATGGCCACGACCATGGTGTCCGCTATCATCACGGACGGCCGTGCTTACATCGCCAATGTTGGCGACAGCCGCGGCTATCATTGGCGAGACAGTACGCTGCGCCAAATCACAAGAGATCAGAGTTTAGTAGCCAAACTTCTAGAAGAAGGCGCGATCACAGAAGAAGAAGCGGTCACGCATCCGCATCGCAATGTTATCTTGTTTAGTATAGGCTCTGAAAAGACGCCCAAAATTGACCTATTTGAAATAGCGCTTACATTGGGGGACAAAGTGTTTCTTTGTTCAGATGGGTTAACCCGTCATGTAAGCGACGAGGAAATCAGCGCTGTTCTTGAGAACGTAGATCTAGAACAGGCTGCTGCGCAGCTGGTGCAGACTGCGAACGATCGCGGAGGACAGGACAATATATCCGTCGCTATCATCGACTATCGACCAGCGGAAGATACGTACAACACAGAAGAACAGCCTAGGCGCGTGGCGATGCCGCCACAAGATGGCGCTGCGTCACCGCCCAACAAGGCTTTCTTACTGCCGTATACGGTTCTGTTATCACTCATTGAAGCGGTCCTAATCTTTCTTGTCTGGTTTCTACTGCGCGTTTGACCTTCCTACTTAATTAACAATAATCCTACTTTTACGGAGAAAAAATGATATCAAAATTACGAATTGTCCCCTTGGGTGGCCTCGGGGAGATCGGGAAGAATATGACAGTCATTGAATATGGTGATTCAATCATCATTGTCGATGCCGGGATCATGTTCCCCGAAAATGACATGTTGGGAATCGATACGATTATTCCCGACTACAAATACTTGGAAGACAAATTTGACAACGTTGAAGCTGTCTTGATTACGCACGGGCACGAAGATCATGTTGGCGCCTTACAGCACCTGATGCGCGATGTCGAAGCCCCCGTTTATGCGACACCGCTGACATTAGGTCTCATAGAGGGCAAGCTGCGCCAGGCAAAGCTTCTTCACGAAGTCGATCTGAGACAGATCGAGGCCGGGGAAAGCTACCAGATCGGCCCATTCCAGGTAGAGCCTTTCCATGTCGCACACAGCATCCCTGACTGCGTCGGCTTCGGCATCACAACGCCTGTGGGCCTGATCGTGCACACTGGTGATTACAAGTTCGACCACACGCCCGCGGATGGATGGCCGCCCGATTTCGCCAAGTTGGCTGAGTTTTCCGATCGCGGCGTCCTGGCACTTCTGGCAGACAGTACCAATGCTGACAAACCAGGGTGGACCCCTTCCGAATCGATTGTTGCTGAAGGTTTTGATGAAGTTTTTCGCAATGCGAAGGGTCGCATCATCATTGCCACCTTCGCTTCGCTCATCTCGCGCATTCAACAGGTAGCAGACACGGCCGTTCGCCATGGGCGAAAGCTGGCGATAACCGGCCGTTCGATGCGCGAAAACACGAAGACCGCCAGTCGTTTAGGATATCTGAGCATACCTGATGGCCTGCTAATTGACATAGACGAAGTGGGCAAATATCCGCCCAGCAAAGTGATCATTATGGCCACCGGAGCACAAGGTGAACCGTCAGCTGTTTTGGGGCGGCTGTCGCACGGCCGTCATCGGAATCTGAGCATACAAGAAGGGGACACGGTTGTCTTCTCGGCGCATGCAATTCCAGGCAATGAAGAAATGATCAATCGCACGATCAACCGCCTGTACCAGCGCGGCGCCAATGTCCTCTATGACAAGATCGCAAACGTGCATGTATCCGGGCATGCCAGCCGTGAAGAGATGAAGCTGATGATTAATCTCATTCGCCCCAGATTCTTGATTCCAGTTCATGGCGAACTGCGACATCTGCGGTTGCACGGCAAGCTGGGTGAAGAGTTAGGCATACCGGAAGACAATATCGCCGTGGTAGAAAATGGGACGCCGCTTGAACTAACCGCTTATGACCTCACTATCTGCCCGCGCATGCCGGGCGGCTATGTATTCGTCGACGGCGCCGGCGTCGGTGATATTGGTTGGTCAGTCGTGCGCGATCGCGACAAGCTGGCCCAGTCCGGTTACTTCTTTGCTTCGGTACCGGTCAACAAGGCGGGCAAACTGGTCAGCACGCCAGAATTCTATACACGTGGATTCGTGGAAAAAGATGCCTTGGAAGCGTTGAGCTACGGTGCAGAACAAGCTATCGAACGCACGTTGAACAATGCCAAGGGCAGCAACAAGCAAACCATGAAGAAACGCCTTCAGGAATCGCTTGGTCGCTATCTCTATGAGGAGACACGACGACGGCCGATTGTCGAAGTTGTCATGCAAGGGACGCCCTAGCTGTAGATACCCTACCCCGGTTATCACGGCGTCTTCTACGGCAAACATGCTGTATACCGGCGAAAACAATAAGAGCGAACAGCTGCGACGATGAAGGGCGAGAGCGCAACGCGGGTATGTGAGAACTGCGGCCAGCCGGTGCTGCAGAGTGACACCGCGTGCTGGCACTGCGATGCACGGTTGGCCCCCGCGGAACCTACTGCAGTTGCGGCGGCGGAACAGTCAGATGAAGCGGAGGGCAGCGAAGGGGCTCCGCCGGTACAGATCCTCTTCTACGTGGTGGCGACGGCCGTCATCGCGCTGGCCCTCCTTCTGGTCATCCGCTCATTGGGACAGCAGCCCCGTCTTTCCACAAGTTTCGAGACTGATGAGGTACGCGCAGTTGAACTCTCTGATCCAGAGGGATCCTTTACGCTTCAAATACCCGACGAATTCATCTGGTATTTCCCCCAGGTCGATCGCGGCAAGAATGGAACAGCAGCTCAGATGGCGGAGGATCCTCAGTTTGGGTCCGCCGCACAACCGCTGCTAGAGCTGGCGCCGGACAGCGAATTTCTGCTGCTTGCGCAGGGGGATTCCGCTGTCCTGACCATTACCAGAAGCGAACGGCTGGGCAGGCTTACCGTTGATAATGTCGTCCGTTCAATGAACGGCGAGACATTTCCGGGCAGCACGATCCTGACAGCGGAAAAAAGAGGCGGCAGCGCGGGATCGAACTTGGCGGCCATCACGTTAGAGCAATCGGATCCATCAATGATCTGCCGGCAGCATTTCCTACCGGAGCCAGGTGGCGCCACCCTGGCCTCCATCTGCTCAAACCCGGAACAATTCGAGCGGCAGGCGGTCCTATTTGAAACGATCCTCAACAGTCTGACCGTACGCTGATTCTGTACAATTTCCCGCCGGCAGTCTGCCAGCCAGCCGGCCCTGGCATATTCTCCCCTCCGGCATGGCAGCGGCTGTTTTCAATCAGTATAATGGCGTCGTGCAAGACACCATTCGCGCCTTCATCGCCGTCCACCTCCCACAGGAGGTCAAGACATATCTCGGCCAGCTCGCCACTGATCTAGCCGGCCAGATACCCAACCGTGCTGTCCGCTGGGTGAAACCTGAGCGCATGCACTTGACGATACGCTTCATAGGCGAAACAGAGAAAAATCTACTGCCTGAATTGGGACGTGCTTTGGACATCAGCGCCGCGCAGAGCCGGCCGTTTTCCTTACATTTAGAAGGGTTTGGCTGTTTCCCTAACTGCAAACGGCCGAGCGTCTTATGGGCCGGTGTCAAAGGGGACGTTGATGCAGCTGCTTCCCTGAAACATGCTGTTGACCTGGCGCTGCTTCGCTTTGGCTGGGAAACGGAAAACCGGCCGTTCCGGCCTCATCTTACAATCGGGCGCGTAAAGGATTCGCAAAAGCTGGCAGCTCAGCGTTGGCCGGAGGATGTGCAGCACCTGGCCATCCCAGTCACGTCAATCCACTTGATAGAAAGTAGATTGACCCCAGATGGGCCGTTATACACGGTATGCCACAGCAGCCGCCTTCAATCCGCCTAGGAACGTCTGCATAGGTACGGACGCCAGAGATATGCCAGGCGGCGCGGTGATTAGGACGGCAGCGTTCGTTCAGGGTGCCACTCACGGCCGATATTGGTGCGCATCTTGTCCAGGTATGCTTGTTCCAGGTCAATATCAGCGTAATTGGCCAGCTTTAACGTATAGGCGAGCAGATCTGCCAGTTCCGCTCGCAGACCAGCGCGGTGTTTGTCCAGGGATTCCTTGTGCGCCTCGCCAGCCTGACGGCCGCCGGCGACAAGCCGCTTTGTATCGCCCCAAACAGAGACTAGTTCCTTGGCTATTTCACCCATTTCTTCGGTCAGCAATATGTAATTGAAGAATATATCGGGATCAAACTGCTTATTCGCATCCAGGTGGCGATGGAAATCCTGGTAGGCGGCGAGCTGCCCCCGGCCAAGCAAATCATGCTGAATTTCCGGCGGTTCGTGACGGGGAGTCCGGTCTTTGAGCGCCGCGTCTATCTGCCGGGTGACGATGCCGACATCTTCTGTGCGTGCTAGAAAGTCGAGTTCGCTGACATCAATCGTAAGTACCGATATGTCCGGCAAATTAGTCAGCCAGGCATCGTAGGCTGATGCCAGCTGGCGAATATAGTCGGGATCCATATCCCGTTCGTACGGGCGATCACGCAAAGCAATGCGGCGCATGACCACATCATGGTCAGCCGTCAGGTAAACGATCAAATCCGGCTTGGGTATCTTTTCGCTGAGCGCGGCATGCACACGGCCGTACATCGCCAGTTCATCATCTTTCAAATTGAGCCAGGCGAAGAGTTCATCCTTGGAGAAGGTGTAATCGGAAACCAGCATGCCCCTACTCAGCGCCTCCGGCACCGCCTTGTTCTGCTGATGGTACCGGCTGAGCAAAAAGAAGATCTGCGTCTGAAAGGCATATCGTTCACGATCGCCATAGAAGTCGGCCAGGAACGGGTTCTCCTCAAACACTTCCAGCAGGACTGTGGCATCATACTGGGGCTGCAGTAAACGGGCCAACGTTGTCTTGCCGATACCGATAACCCCTTCTATAGCAATATACTTATTACCACGCATAGTTAGCGTCTCCCCTTATAAGAAAAATAACTGCAATACGAGACTGACCATTATCCCAAAGACGAGTCCGGCAACCACATCACTCAAATAATGACGCGACAATGCCACGCGCGCCAGGGCAACAAGGACCGCCCACAACAGCCAGCCGATTGTCCAGGATGGATAGGCGAAAGACATGGCCACGGCTACCGCTCCGGCGCGCGCGGCATGGCCCGAAGGAAAGGCATACTTGTCAGTGGCGATGGCCCATTTTTCAGACGGTCGCTGGCGGCGGAAGATCCCCTTGGCGATGCCAGTGAGAACTGCCGTCACGGTCACTGTAATCAACAAAGTCCAGCCCAAATCTGATCCCCGCCAGATCAATATCGCCGATATAGCAAACCACAGCAGGCTATCGCCGGTGCGCGCCAACAGCCAGGCCGCGGCCCGCGGCAAACCATCCGCGCCAAATTCGGCGATTCGCCCGGACACTGTTTCGTCATAGGCGATGAGCTGTTGAACAGTTGTGGAAGACATCGGGTTCAGGCAGAGAGTATCAGGAATCCGCATTCATGCGGCGCAGCTCGGCGCGCAGCATATCGACCTGCTCCGGCCTATCAGCATCCATCGCCAGTTCGGCCGGCGGATCGACAACAACATCTACTGGAAAACCAATTACGCTTGCGCCCTTCTTCTTGACCTGGTCGAGACTGAGTTGGTGTGTAAGGTATCTTACCAGCGTGCCGAAACCAACGATGCGCGCCAGCTGCCAGGCGTGCTTACGCGCGTTGGTCAAGGTTTCTAGCAGTTCTTCATTGTTATCGGCCACAGCGACTTTACCGACGGCCATATCGCCGCCGGCAGCATTGACACCCTTGAATTTTACGTAGGTACGGTCTGAATCGGGGAACCGCGCTTCCATCGCTTCCTGCGTGACCAGGATATAGTAAACGCCGCAGTCAAATGGCTGGCAGCGCTCAACGAATTCATCAACAATAGGTCCCGTAATCGTTGGAATGTCCGCGGTGCAGAAGAGCACCTCTTCAATATCTGGCCTGTCCTGGCGCAGCCAGTTCACTCCTGCCAGCACATTGGCAACCATGCTGCCGTTATCCGAGAGGAATTGGTCGACGGGGCGCAGGAACTGCATACCCAGATCGCCATCCAGGCCAACCACGACGATACGATCGACATTTTCGGCCGTCTGCAGCGCATCCATCACCCGCTCCAGCATGGTTCGCCCTTCCATATCCAGCAGCGCTTTGGGCCGGCCCTTTGTGTAGACATAGAGGGAATCGTCTGGGCCGGATATACCCCCGGCAACAACAATGCAATCCATACTGTTTCTCCTATTTAGCCGCTCGAAGTCCAACCGAAAAAGGACACAAGTTGGTTCTTTGAAAACGAACAGAGCGTGATTCTTGTGCTCCCATCAACGCAGCCGAATGCGGCGTACGCCATGCCAACCTGGACTCTGCCCGCCGGAATCCGCCCCTAGAGCGTATTCATCGTCGGCTTCAAATCCAGCTCTACCAACATTTTTGTCAATTCATCATGCGTCAGCGGGCGCCCTTTATCGGCCACAGCGGTCAGAGCCGCCTCAAGCATATTGGTACCAAAGGAACGGCCGTCCAGAACCGGTGTGGTCGTCAACACATGGGTAACCCCGCGCTGGCGAAACTGCTCCATATCATTTTCAGTGGTCGTATTGGTTACGATCACCTTGCCGCTCAGGTCATCCGGCATATGACGCTTGATCAAGTGACAATCACCGGCGATCACCGTCGCCCACTCGTAGTACTGTGTATACTTAGGAATTATCTCGTCCTGTTTCTCTCCCGTAGGATAGAGCATACTGATCGGCATGCGGCCGACAATTGGGCCGAGCAGGCGTCCCAAACGATTCAAGGAACTCAAACTGCGAATCGGTATCGGAAGACCCACGGTAAACATCAAGTCCGCGCAGACTGTCTCATACCCTAAATCAAAGAAACCGAGGGCCATACCATAGCGATCGACAGCGACGGTATGCATTACCCGGCCAGTCCGGTAAGCCGGCCCAAGGGTATCTACCAGTGTCTGCGCCGAACTGCGCTCAAGGGTGTTTTTCAAGCCGCTGCCGTCGACGACCGGCGTCTGTTTCACATCTTTCACCATCTTTTGGGCAGCCGTAATCGAGACTTTATACTCGCCCATCTGCGCCCACAGATCGATGCCCCCGACACCCAGCGCATCAACCCGCCCATCGAGCTCGTTGAACAAGGCTGTCGCGCGATCGGTATCGCCGTCCGTACCGCGGCGTTCGATACGCACCGTTTCGCCGTACAGTTCAATCTCTACTTTCTTATCGCGATCTGAATGTCCCAAGCTGACACTGACTGCTGTTTTCAATGGAAACCTGTCCCTTTTTGCTGCAACTGCTGAGAGATTCTTACCTGCGTCTTCTCGATTGTACTCCGTTTAACGGACGAGCCAAAGAGGGAGAAATGTTCGCGTTCCCTGGACGACAGTCGTCGCCGTTGGCTCAGGAGACGGCACAACGGTCGTCGTGGCCGTTGGCGTTGCGGATGGCGTGGCTGTTGGCGTCGGACCCGGCGTCACATCGTCCAACGCGGCTTCGTAGGCAGCGTAGGCATCGATACGTCCCCAGCCATAGGTGTTATTCGGGACACTTTGCGGTCCGTCGCCCCCACAACCCTCGTTGCTGGTGCGGATCAACGCCGTGTCCTGGATGATCTGTTCAAGGCGATCAACATCTCCGGATAGTTCCGGCGCCGCATCGATCAACAGAGCCACCAAACCGGCCACATGCGGCGCGGCCATGCTTGTTCCCGACAAGTAGCCATAGTTATCACCAGGCAGGCTGGAACGGATCGACACGCCGGGCGCGGAGATATCCGGCTTGAGCAAAGGGGCGCTCCCATGCGATGATGGGCCGCGGCTGCTGAAACCGGCGATCAGGTCACTGCTGTTCGTGGCGCCCACGGAGAAAGAGGCATCATAAATCGCTGCCGGCTCGTTCACGCTGCCGCAGAAGGACCCATTGTTGCCGGCCGAATGCACAGTCACGATGCCGGCGGCGCGCACATTGTTCACCACATCAAGCAGCACGTCGGGCTCGGTGCACCCCTCCACAACTGGGCAGCTCCAGGAATTATTGATTACATGCGGGGCTTGCTGCGGATCGCCGGCGGTAAATGGATCGCTCCCCTGCGGATACGGGGCAACGAACCACTGATAACATTCAGCATAGGTGGCCGGCGTTCCCCAACCCTGCTCCATGTTGCGGCAGGCGATCCACTGCGCATCCGGGGCCATACCGATCTGGTTATCGGGCGCGTCCTGGCCAACCATGGTGCCCATCGTGTGCGTACCATGACCACGATCATCGCAGGGTTCCGGCACGTCAAATCCACACGGGTTGCCGGGCGCCGTCTGCGGATTGTCTTCATGTATCGCATCGTGCCAGTTGTAGGTGTGGCTCGCGGCCTGACCATCCCAGCCGCGGTATTGGTTCTTTAGCGCCGGGTGCTGCCACTCATAGCCGGTGTCCTGCCCACCGACAACAACCCCCTGCCCGGTCACCCCCTGCGCCCAGACATCCGGAGCGTTGACCAGTTCGATATTCCAATCAAGAGAAGCTTCACTGGGGGCCTGGTGGGCTACCTGCGGCGATGTTATCGTATCCAGTTTCGTCCATGGGTTGGCATACAGCCGGGCCACATCTTGCCGCCGGGCCAATAGTGTAACGAGCTCGCCGTTTCCGCGAACCCAGATCATGTTGTTGATCCAATAAGGACGGTAAGCGACGCCGGCTTCTTGCAGCTCGGCGATGATCGGCGGCTGCGTCTGCAAAGCGACTTCACTCAACAATTCGTAGACGGCCGTTCCTTTTTCATCCTTGGAAGCGCGTCCACCAACGGCGTTCAGATCTGCCTGCTCGGTCAAAACGACGAGAAATTCGGTCGTTTCGCCGGCGCTGGAGTGTTCCACTACCCACGCATCTACTTTTTGCTGCCACTGCGGGCGGGCGCGGATACGCGCTGCTGCCGCAAAAAGCACAAACAGCAGCAGCAGCAAGAGCAGTCCGAAAAGCTTGTTACGAGAGAATCCAGTGATGTTCGCCATCTCACTTCACCTTGATCTGAAAGGGCAGGATTAACAATGGGCGCCCGCTAATTCCTTGCAGCCAATCTTTGGAGAGGAAGCGTGCAATTTCCTGGGTCTCTTCAAATGGTCGCGGCAAGATATAGCCGTCTCTTTTGCCGGTCAGATTGGCGACCGGTATCGCGTGGTCGTCGTCAACCACCAGCCCACCTAATTCGGCGGCTTTCTTAATTGCGTCCACGAAGTCGCCGTGACTGTCAACCAGGTCATGGTCTTTGGCCTGGTTTCCTGTCCAGACTCGCCCCTCACAGATGGGGTCGAGCGCTTCGTATGGCAAACTGCGCCCATCAGCCACAATGCGCTTGAACTGCTCGTAGCTGTGCACGACCCCATCCGTAAAAATCTGGCGTTCCTCCGCAGACATTGGCGCTGCGTCGCTGTACAAATTGGCGTGTTCGCCGCGCTGCAATGAGACGCGGTTAACCAGCAGTTTCTGGTAAAGATCGCGCGTGCTGGGGCGCATTGTGATGACGCCGATGGAACCGGTCGTGGTCCCCGTCTGGCACATAATATAGCGCGCCGGCGCGCTTACGTAGTAACCGCCTGACGCCGCGACATTGCCCATGTAGACAACGACGGGGATCTTGCGGTTGATCCGTGCCATCTCACGGCCAATGAAGTCAGCGGCCAGGGCTACGCCGCCGCCTGAATCAACATGCAGGATCAGGGCCGCCATATTGCCGATGCGTTCCGCCCTTCGCAGCAGATCGACAATCGTCTGCTCGCCGGCCGTGGCGCCCCCAAGGAAGGGAATGGGCAGATCAATCGGCGAGCGGCGGCTTGGCCCCATAGTCATCATGCCTTCCATGCTGATCACGCCGATGAAGCGAGCGGCAGTGCGGCGCGGCTTTTCCAGCAGGGATCGATAGGCGGCCGGCCAACTCTTGATAGCTGCTTTCGGCCGTTTTTGCTGGCCATTTTCTTTAGAGGCTACATCCTTCCGCTCCCCGTTCTGTTTCTCTACCGGCGCTGATTCCCGATCTTCGGCCAGCAGATAGGCCAGCTCATCTTCATAAGCAAGGCCATCGATCAAGCCTAGCTCCAGCGCTTTTTCCGCAAAATGAGGCGCCTGATCGATCAACGACCTTAGCGTTCCCGGATCGATCGCCCGGCTGCCGGCGATATCGGCCGTAATTGTGTCGTACTGATCATCGAGAAGCCAGTTCAGTTGTTGGCGATATTCCGGCGTCAGGGCTGCGTACTGCAAATTATCGAAGGCAGCTTTATAGGGCGATATCTGCACGACATCCACTTCGACGCCAATCTGCTGCAAGGCATCTTTTAGGAAGACGACTTCCGCATGTAGGCCCAGCGTATTGAAAGTCGCGCCAGGAGGCGCGTAAATGCGATCGGCAGCCGAAGCGGCATAGTAGTGCCGCAAATCAAGGTAAGGCGTAAATACGATGCTTTCCTTGCCCGCTTCACGCAGCCGCTCCAACGAGCGGCGCATATTCTGGATAGTCGCCAAGCCGGTGTCGAGGCCGCGGAAGATCAGCAGCACCCCTTTGACATTGTCGGCGTCACCTATCAATTGCAAACGGCCGTTGAGATACTCCATGCTCAGGGGTGATGTCGGCCAAATGGGTAAGCGGCGTTCAAGAAAGCCACGCTGGGGAGCCGCCCGTTCGGGCAGTGGGCCACCGACCGGCATAATGACATAGTCAACTGAAGCACGGCGCAGTTTGCGTATCCAGTTGCGTGCGTAGACGTCGGACATGGACCAGCTGTCGGAAAGCCAGTGCCACGCATGGCCCGGCAGCTGCATGATTTTTTCGCGCTGGGGCGCGTCATTATTGGAATTACTCATAGACAACCTTTTTCACGGATTTGCAGAAATGATAGGAGCCCCTCCACAAAGTGCAAGTAACTTTCATCAATGGTCCTGCTCACGCCGGCGCTTGAGATACCATTTCCTGATTCCGCGCCATGCACGATCATAATACAGGGTAAACGGCAGCATCGGCTTGATCAAAGGGGGATCGTAATTAGCAAGATACTCACGAGCAGCGGCTTCACCGGACGCCACCAACTGCTGGTACCGTTGATCGTCCGGCTCGGGCCGAACGGTAAAATCGGTGGTGCGAACACAGCAGTCGTTGATGTTGATCGTCCGCCGCTGCGCTGATTTGCTCAATCCATAGGCAATCGCCTGGGCTTCCACCAATGCGTCAAATGTGCTCTGCAAATAAGTACGCAGATTGCCAATCGGTTCCCGTTCCTGAAGGCACTCCTCGGGCGAGAAAACCCGGCATCCGATACTTTCCCAGTTGACACCGTTGACAAACCAGCGGTTGTTTGTGGCAAACGACCGTTCATCAAGGATGGCCAGCGGGTAATTGAGCATCATACCGCCGTCAGCATAATGATCACCCTGTCCGAACTGCCGCCCATCATACTGCAGCCCCTCAAAAAACAACGGGATAGATTGACTCATGATTAGTGCATCAACCACAGCAGCGTCGGGCGTCGTATCGGCGCTGAAAATCTCCGTCCGGCGCTGGGTCACATTGGTGGTAACGATATAGAGATCGCGGAACCCCCACGCCTGAAACTGCCCGAACGTTGCTTTGGAATGGCCCTTACAGTAAGGAGCAAGCGCCTGCTGCAGCCACTCATAGTAGAACTCGAGACTATACCAACCATAGTGCGAGGCCAGGCGGCTCATCGAGGAAATATTATCCTGCAAGCGTCCCAAAACACGAGTCGGGGGGCCGCTATCCACAGGACGGCCAGAGAGGGAGGCCACGAAACCATCCGCATCGAATGAACGGTAGACCCGCACGATTTCAGCAACATCAAGACGCATGCTGAGCAAAGTGGCCAGCGTCGCACCAGCCGACGTACCGGCAGTGCGTTCTATCGGAGCCAGCAGCCCTTCATTTTCAAGCACGCGAATCGCCCCATGATACGCGAGCGCTTTGCTCCCTCCACCCTGAAACGCGAGATTACGAAACGGGTACATATTGGATTACAACCTACTTAGGCAGACTCCCCACGCGGGCATGCCCTCGGCAGCAGCTATCCCCGCCCAGATAGTCGTCGCCAAAACTGCCAGGCGGCCAATCGCGGCCACACGGCAGCCATTCTGACAAAACTAATCTTCGCCCAGTTTGAGCACAGCCATAAACGCTTCCTGCGGCACTTCGACGTTGCCGATCATCTTCATGCGCTTCTTGCCCTTCTTCTGTTTCTCGAGCAGTTTACGCTTTCGTGACACATCGCCACCGTAACACTTGGCGAGCACGTCTTTGCGCAGCGCCTTGACATTGGCGCGGCTGATTACCCGGTTGCCGACGGCCGCTTGAATAGGCACCTCAAACATCTGGCGCGGGATGAGCTTACGCAGCTGCGTCACCAGTTTCTGACCACGTTGGTAGGCCAGATCATCATGCACGATCATGGCCAAAGCATCCACCGGCTGCTTGGCGACCAATACGTCAAGCTTGACCAGATCGGAAGCGCGATATCCGGCGAAGTCATAGTCCATCGAGGCAAAACCACGCGTATTACTCTTTAATCTATCGTAGAAGTCGATGATGATTTCCGACAGCGGGATATCGAATTCGAGCACAATACGGCCAGGGGCCGGATATTCCTGGCCCGTGAAAATGGCGCGCCGTTTGATGCAGAGATCCATGATAACGCCATAATAATCGTCCGGCGCGAATATCTGTACATGCATCCAGGGCTCGCGAATCTCTTCTATGAACGAGGGGTCGGGCATGTCGGCCGGGCTCTCGATGATTTCGACTTCACCTGTGTTGGCCATGACCACTTCATAACGTACGCTGGGCGCCGTGGTCACCAGATCCAGCCCATACTCACGTTCCAGTCTCTCCTGCACAATCTCCATATGGAAGAGTCCCAGAAATCCGCAGCGGAAGCCAAAATTGAGGGCGTTCGATGTTTCCGGTTCGTAAACAAGCGCGGCGTCGTTGAGCTGTAAACGTTCCAACGCTTCCTTGAGCAAAGCGTAATCTTCACCTTCCGTCGGATAGAGGCCGGCAAAGACCATCGGTTTGGCCGCCAGGAAACCGGGCAGCGGTTCCTCAGCCGGACGGTCGCGTCCGGTAATGGTGTCGCCAACACGACATTCACGCACCGCTTTGAGACCAGTGGCGATATAGCCAACCTCGCCCGCGGAAAGCTGCTGCAGGGGGCGCATATCGGGGCCGAAGAAACCAACCTCGATCGGTTCGGCCGTTACATCATTGGACATCATCTTGATCCACTGGCGATGATTGATTACGCCTTCGAATACACGCACATAGGCGACGACGCCCTTGTAGGAATCGTAGTGTGAGTCGAATACGAGCGCTCTCAAAGGCGCATCAAGATCGCCGTCGGGCGGCGGCACCTTGGCGATCACCTCTTCCAGCACACGCTCGATGTTTTCACCCAGCTTGGCGCTGACAGGCACGACATCGGCGGCGTCAATGCCGGTGATACGTTCGATCTCTTCGGCAAACAGCTCCGGCTGGGCAGCGGGAAGATCGATCTTGTTTACCACCGGAATTAGCTCAAGATCCGCTTCAACGGCCAGGTAAAGATTCGCCAGTGTTTGAGCTTCTACACCCTGGGTAGCATCGACAACCAGCACGGCCCCTTCACAGCTCTGTAGCGCGCGGCTCACTTCGTATGCGAAGTCAACATGTCCCGGCGTATCGATGAGATTCATTTCATAGACCAGGCCATCCTGCGCTTCATACGTCATACGCACGGCCGATGCTTTGATTGTCACGCCCTTTTCGCGCTCCAACTCCATACTGTCCAGCACCTGGTCCTGCATCTCGCGCTCAGAGACGGTTCCAGTAGCCTGCAGCATGCGGTCGGCCAGCGTAGATTTCCCGTGGTCGATATGGGCAATAATGCAAAAGTTGCGGATCTGATTCTGTTCCATAGGTCTTAGTATAACAGAAGGGAGTTCCCCTGCTGAAAAATGGCGTAAATTAGGAAGCGTCTTTGTGCCAACGGTATCGATAAAAAAAGAGCACGTCCTCTGTGACGCGCTCTTCTCTCTAGGTGGAGATGGCGGGAATCGAACCCGCGTCCGAAAAATTCGTCCTCTGAACCTCTACAAGCTTAGTTAGCCCTTTGTTTTTTACCGGTGGGGCCCTGGCCAACGAGGTCAGCCACCAGCGAGTCGATCATCCCCAAAAGGACGTCTTAACCGCTTCTATCGACATCGAAGCAGCGCACGTTGACTTTAGTGTCGCCAGCAGTCGCGCGGCCAACGAGCGCAACGACTGTGACGGGGTTCTGCTTTCAGAACCATCTAGCTCTGCAACTGCCTAGGCAGCCATGGGCAGAGCCGCATAACTATTAGTGTTTTTGCCACTTATAGTTGTACTTCCAGTTTTACGAGTTGTAAAGCGTGCTCGGCTTGCAATTCAGGGCCAGCCTTCCCCGTCGAAGCCTGTCATCCCCATTGCTGTTCATTATTATACCATAATGACAGCAGCCAAACTATTTGCGTCATATTAGAAGACCAGACAGTTCGGCAATGTTTTCTTCAGCTATGTACGTCGATTTGCGAGCTACGCTTCACCTTGCCCAGCATGCGGGACGTTGCGGCGTACGAAATCTTCCACAAAGAGAAGGTTGCCGGCAGCGTGCTTAATGGTCTGCAGCAAGGTGGTCATCGAATCAACTTCTTCCACCTGCTCATTGACGAACCACTGCAGGAAGTTGTTGCTGATAAAATCATTTTCTTCCATGGCGATACGAACCAGGTTGTTGATCTGATCGGTCACCTTCATCTCCTGATCCAGCGCGTACTGCACAGCATCAGCAGCATCGTTGAATCCGTTGCGCACATCAGGCAGTCCCGGAATCAGAGGCTTCGCACCCGTTTCCAGCATGAACTGTACGAACTTCATGGCGTGCTCCCTCTCTTCTTCCGCCTGGCGATAGAAGAATTGGGCCAGATCGGGCAGTCCTGCTTCATCAAAGTAGATCGCGATGGCGACATACTGGGCTGAAGCAAGAAACTCGCTCTGGATCTGGTCATTCATGGCATCTGCCGTTCGTTGATTAATGATCATTTTGATTCTCCTTATAGCTATTGAAACATGTTTGATGCTAATTGCGCCAGCGCATCCTCAGGCGCTGCAGCGGACGTTCACTACTGCGCCGGAAACAGTCGATGTAGGGTCACCTCCGGCGGGCAAAAGAAACGCACCGGCACGCCGGAACTCCCGGTACCCGCCGAGGTGTAACCCTGGGTGTGATAAAATCGCCACGGGCCATGAACCATCTCCCGGGGGCAGTTGGCATTATTCAACAGCGGCACGCGCCCGGGCAGACATATCTGGCCCGCATGCGTGTGACCGCAAAGCAGTACGTCATAGCCAGCTGCCGCCGCCTGGCGATATATCTCCGGCGAATGTGCAAGTAGGATCGAAACCGCATCCGGCGGAATGATGTCGCCCGCCTTCTGCAGATTGTCCGTCTCGTAGAAATGGGGATCATCCACCCCGGATAGATAGATTTGCTCTCCACCACGCTGCAAAACCACCGTTTCATTGAGGAGGAATGGCAAACCCATCGCCTCAACCGGCGGCACAAACTCCAGGAAGTCATGGTTCCCCAGAATGGCGTAGGCGGGCTGCTGCAAATGGGGAACAATTTTCTGCATCTCGGCCAGCGCCAACTCGTCAGAGCCGCTGGTGCGCCAGCGATAGTCACCGGTCACCACGCACAGGTCATAATCCAGCCCTTGCACGCGCTCGACAACCGCTTCAGCTAGTCCCGGCGTGATATCAATGTGCAAATCGCTGATCTGCAGAATCGTATAGCCGGCGAAAGCCTTCGGTAAGTCGGCTACAAAGAAATTATTCTCCACTATCTGGATGTCGAGCACGTTGCGCAAACCGCGGCGGTAGAGGCCCGTTATTTGCAGGCCAGATTTCAGAAGATCAAGCACCCAATCGGCATTCTCGATATGGAAAAGCGTGCGACCACGGCCAAACACATCGGCGGCGTGATGCAGTTCAATTGTATTGCGCTGTCGAAAGTGCGTCTCTCCCACGCGTTCATTCAATGTCATAGAGCGCGCGCCGTCCCTGTATGGCGCCACTTCTTCATTCTTCATTTTCTCATTGTAGATTGTCATATAGCATACTCCAACAGTCGATTCTACACGTTCCGGCGCTCAGTTGCTCAACGGCTAATCGACTACTGCTAATTGAAGTGCGGCGGAGAGCGTAGGCTTCGCAAAGCATGGGGTGAGCACCAGGCTCTGGCTTCGAGAGGATCGCGGGATGCGTCGGGGGGAATACGGAGAATTTCCGGTGGGGCTATCATCGAATACTCGACAATCAGTAAGCAATCGTCACGAGGGGCGGTCCGTCCTTGAATGGGAGCTGATATTCAACCAAGTACTCAGCACGAACAGGAGAGCGTAGGCAAACCACAGCCCGCGGCTGAACAGCGCGAGCGGCCACCAATAGAACATGATCGCAGCCAGGTAGAGAATCAGGTAGGGAATCATGATTGGCCAGCGAGCCGGTTCCCGCCATTGAACGCTCGTCAGGTAATCAACGGTGAAACCAAAAAAGGCCCACAGCAGACAGATAAAGCCGGCCAACCAGAATGAAGCAGGCTTGCCGCCGACCAGCAGAATCACGCTTACAGCGGCCGCGGGAACACCGAGCGCATAAATCAGCGGGCCATATCGAATGGCCAGTGCAAAACGGTATTTACGCAGCGCGAAGTGCAGCAGAAGGGCCACCTGGAAGAAGAAGGCCCATCCAACAAACAACAGGTCGAGATTGTCCAGCCCAGCCATGTTTCGCTCCCGCAGGCCGCTGATTGAGGTCTGTTCCCCATTATAACATGGCGGCCAGGTCTATTCCGGTAAGCGGCGGCAAGCTGTTGTATTTAGCAGAATGAACAGGCGGCAGGCTTGTACAGCAACCGCGGGCGCAGCTGCTCCGTCACTTGTCCCGATCTAGATGCCTGTGTCAAGCAAATAGGTAGTGACCATTTCACCAATCAGATACGGCATTATCTCTTCAGTATCCGGCTGCTTCATGGCCCATTCGCTATATCCATCATACTGTTCGCGACTGGTCCATTTCTCGACCAGAAAGAGGCGATTGGGATCGTTCTCATCCTGTCCAAGATAAACATGCTCATTGCCGGACCATGAACGAGCTTTAGGGAGTCTGCTCACCATGAGCGCTCTTACCTTCTCAACGCCACCCGGCTTAAGGTTTAGTTCGACAATCACACCTATGCCCATCGCGAGGCTCCTTCTTGCTAAGCACCAACTATTGAATTATTTTACTATTATACGGTATTTATTGCAGGATGGCTATTTCTTACTACGCCGTCTCTGTCAGGCACAGTGCAAACTGCTTCTGTCGAACATGCTAAGTTAGCGCTGCGTGAACTCATCGCCCCGCTTTGCCGGCGCACCTGGACTCAAGCTTGTTACGGAGAGCATCTTCAACGCCATCTCAATTGGGGACGTGCTTACTATCACCTCTGCCTAGTTCTTTGCGCTTGCCGCTGAGGCGGGAACTGGCATTTGCGATCCGTTTTTCTTTTGTCGACGCGTGATATGCAAGAACCAAGATCCAGGCTCCCTCCCGAGAAAAAACGGCCAAAAACCATTCGCGAATACTTGGTTACAATCCTGCCTGACCTTATTTGAAGCGGGATGTTTCGATGGTTTGTTTAGCCCTTTCATACATTTACTCGGCCGTTCTGGAGCCGATTCATAGTGGGCGCCTATCCGATAAGGACAAAGCGCTGGAAATCATGATCTTGCGCCGTCAATTGGATATATTGGAACAAGATGACTCTCCCCGCCATTTCAGCGGTGGACGCGCTCCGCACGGCTCTTGTCGTCAAGAGGACCAATTTCAAAGTCTGAAATGCTGTCCAAGTCGACTGTTGGGTCTCACGTCAGATCGTGTTTATCAATTGGTTCCCATCAAGCAAACAGAAACATCCTTTCTAGTTTGACAAACAGAAGCAGGATCTGGTTCTTGCATAGTGCGCGGGAAAAATCAGCCGGACAGCAGCTCCATCTGCCTGGCGAGGGCCACATCCAGAGTCGTGATCACGTTGCCCAAATCGTGGGTGATGAGGCGCACCTGCACACGGTTGTAGACATTGCTCCATTCGGGATGGTGATCGATCTTATCAGCATAGACGCCGGCGCTGACCATCCAGCCGAGCGCTTCGGCGAACGAGCCGAACGTATACGCCTTGCAGAGCTTTCCTTCCTCGACGGTCCATCCAGGCAGTTCGTCCAGCGCTTCGCCGATTTCCGTGTAGGTTAGTCTTTGCTTTTCCATTTACTATCTCCTAGTTCTGATTTGAGAGCGGCAGGCCTGGCGACTCGGTTATGACATCAAGCACGTCAGCCACAAGATCATAACGGCCAAATGCCGGCATCATGTAGACGCCTTGAACAGAGTCACGCAGCGCCAAAAGGATCTCTTGAGCAATGGCGATTCCTTCACGCTGCCCATCTTCCGCCTCGCGCATACGCAGCCTGAATTCGTCGGGGATAATAATGCCCGGCACCTCATGATGCAGAAATTCGGCGTTGCGGCTGTTATACAGCGGTTTAATGCCGGCCAGCACGGGCAGCATGGGTTCTCCATATGCCTCTTCATAACTTTCAATAAACTGCCTGGCCGCGGCCGGTTCAAATATCGGTTGGGTCAAGGCGAAATCGGCGCCGTTCTTCACTTTCTTGCGCAGCAGCTTCGTTTCGCGCTCAATATTCTTCGGGGTCAGATTCAGCGCACAGCCAACAACAAAATTAGTCGGTTGGTCAATGGAGTGTCCCGCTTTATCGATCCCTTTGTTCAGGTACTCTTTAATCAACTGAATAAGGCCGGTCGGCACAATGTCATAGGTGTCCATGGCATCGGGGAAATCACCAATGCGCGTCGGATCGCCCATCGTGACAAAGAGATTGCGAATGCCCAACGCATGCGCCGCCAACAGATCACCCTGGATACGAATCAGGTTCCGGCCGCGCGTGGGGAAGTGGAGCACCGTCTCCAGGCCGACATCGTCCTGGATCAGGTAGGCGGCGGCCCAGGCACTCATGCGCATCTGCGCCAGGGGCGTATCGGCAACGTTCAGCAGGTTCGCGCCGGCGTTCTTCAGCATCTTGGCGCCGGCAAGCACGCGTTGGGCGGCTATGCCCTTTGGCGGGCTCATCTCCACGGTAACGATGAAACGGCCGCCGGCCAGATTTTGAGACAGCTGCGTGGGCGGATCAACTGGGGCCGCCCTCTGTTCTTCGCCAGCGAGCACAGTGATCACCGGCAAGGGACGCGTCAGCTCACCGGGCGTGTCCAGCGCCTCGCGCATGGCGGCAATATGCGCCGCGTTTGTGCCACAGCAGCCGCCAATCAGGTTCGCTCCGGCGGCGACAAAGGAACGCGCATATTCGCCAAAATAGGTGGGCGTAGCGGGATACATCACGCGGCCGGTCTGTAGCTGATCAGGCCACCCGGCATTTGGCACAGCCGAAATATGGAGGTCTGGCTGCGCCTGGCGCATTGTCGAGATAAGGCGCAGAATTTGGGCCGGGCCGCTGCTGCAGTTGACGCCAACCGCATCCACATCCAACCTGGCCAACTGCGTGGCCACATCATCGGGGGTATTGCCTAACAAGGTGCGATCGTCGCGGGTAAAAGTCATCTGGGCCACAATGGGAATATCCGCGGAGACTGCACGTGCAGCCCTAACGGCAGCGGTCACTTCCTTTATGTCATAGATGGTTTCGATAATCAGCAAGTCAACACCGGCGGGTTCGGCCGTTACAAGGGCCATAATCTGCTCATGAAAAACTTCCTGCGCCTCTTTCTCACTGACGCGACCCAGCGGCGCCAGACTCACTCCTAGAGGGCCAACCGATCCGGCAACCAAAATCTCCCGAAAAGAGCCGGCGACAACTCGTCGGGCAATAGCCACTGCCGCCTGGTTGACCTCGGCTACCTGGTGCCCGCGATTGTGCTCCGCCAACCTAAAACGATTGGCGCCAAAAGTATTGGTTTCGATGATATCGGATCCGGCGTCGATATAGTCGCGATGAATGCCTGCTATCAAACCAGGATCAGTCAGGTTGACCGCATCGAACGATTGGTCAATGGACACGCCTTTGCTGTGCAGCATGGTGCCAAAAGCGCCATCTAACAACAGCGGTCCTTCTTCTAGCAGCTCTCTAAATTCAGCGCGATTCATTCTGCATCCTTAGATTGTGAAAACCCAACGTCTGGCGATCGTCTGCCGAGACGCATGAAAATATTATGCTATTGTAGCTTAAGATGGCTTTGTCCGGGAAACACATACAGCCTGGACCAATCTTTGCCGCGTCAGCAGGTGTGGGTGGAAGGAAAACGGCCTAAACAGGATCGCGCAGCGACTATTCCCCGTAAAACATCTCCTGAATCAAGATCGCTGTCGCGTCAGGATCGAGTACGAGAACTTGCGCTCCTTGATCGGTCAAGAAAGGCGAGACATAGTCCTGATCTAGGACGTCGCTGCGAATGTTTTCCGAATCAATAGCGGATGCCGCCTGGGCCAGCTGCACGATCTGTTCCAAACTTAAATCAGTGCGTATTCCTTGCTCAACACGTTTGTACAGTTCCGGCGCGCGCGCCAGGAGACCGGCGGCTCCCAGACCGAGCGCCTTGTCGCGGGCCGCCAGCAGCACCTGCTGTTGGCGGTTGGCCCGGCCGAAATCATTATCTACATGGCGGGTGCGCGCGTATTTGAGCGCGGTCTGACCATCCATATGCTGCATGCCTGCGGGAATGAAGAGCGGATCAAAGCCGTAATTCATATCAGGATAGGTGGGATCATTAATATCATAGGGCACGTAAACATCCACGCCGCCAAGCGTGTCGACGCCTTTGGTGACGGCGCTGAAATCCACCAGGACGTAATGATCAATCGGCACGCCAAGGTTGTACTCGACCGTACTCATGGCCAGCGCTGCGCCGCCGGCGGGGTTATTGCCGGCCGAACCATAGACAAAAGCAGTATTGATACGATCCCGGCCGAAGCCCGGAATGACCGCATATAGATCGCGGGGGATGGAAAGAATCGATGCCTGTTCATGCTGCGGATCCACGGAAATCAGCATCATGGAATCAGTGCGCGAAATGAAGGACTCGCCCGGACGGCGGTCGATGCCCATGACCAGGACATTGGTTCGCAGATCCGCCTCGCGGGCTTCGCTGGTGGGTATCAGTGTCGGCGTCGGCAGCCCAGGGGCGAGGGTCATCATTGGCTGCGGCGCCGCTTGGTCGAGATCCAGCTCTACCGAAGCGACATCGGCGGCGGCAGCTTCCACTGGATTGACAGCTTTCGTCCAGACGATCTGCATTGTCAGGTAGGCAAAAATGATGACCGCAAAGCTCGCCATAACGAACGCAATTGACAACAAGACACTTAGCCATCCCGGCAAGGTGGGATTATTTGATTTACGCAAGAGAAACGTCTCCAAACTATATCAATTAGTAGGTTCATTATACCGGGACAGATGAATATCACCGGATGGAACAGCATCGAAAAACCTACTACTTAGCAACCGCTTACCATTATTGCACTCTAGAAGACGGCCATTCTCGCGCCAACCGGTGAGCGTGATAATAAAACAGAGAAAGATAAGAAAAAGTAATTGACAATAAGCGGCTGTGTGGCTACAGTTGGGGAGATTCTCTAGCAGGCGGAAATGGCCGCTCTCGCTTCGTCGCCGGAAACAGTCCAGACCGGCTAAGAGTCCGTGAAGCGATATCATCCAGACGTACTGCCACCATATCAGGATAAGCGAAACGATGCTCGATGACCGCTTTGGTCGCCACATAGATTACCTGCGCATTTCTTTGACTGACAAGTGCAATCTGCGCTGTGTATACTGCATGCCGGAAGAGATGACGTTTAAGCCGCGGCAGGAGCTCCTGCAGGATGATGAACTCCTACGCCTGGCGCATATCTTCGCCGAGCTGGGCATGGTCAAGTTTCGACTGACCGGCGGCGAGCCCACTATCCGCGCCCATGTTGTTGAGCTCGTGCGCGAGATGGCGGCGATACCTGGCATAGAAACTGTGGCTATGACAACCAATGGCCTGCTGTTGGAAAAACTGGCCCGCCCCCTGGCTGAAGCTGGCTTGCAGCGAGTCAATATCAGTATTGACACATTGAATCCGCAAAAGTTCAAGAGTTTGACGCGGTGGGGAGAAGTCAACGAGGTCTTGGCTGGAATCCATGCCGCCGAAGAAGCGGGTCTGGGAGTGAAACTGAACAGTGTGGTCGTGCGCGACTACAACGATCAGGATGATGTCGTCGATCTGGCCCGTCTTACGCTGCACCAGGATTGGCAGGTACGCTATATTGAAATGATGCCTTTCGGGGAAATCACCGACTTCCAACAGTCCGGGGTCGTCTCAGAGGAAGAGCTGCGGGCGACCATCGCCGATGCGCTCGGCCCACTGGAACCACTGAACGACGGCCATCTTGATGGGGAAGCGAGACTTTTTCAGCTGGCTGAGGCAAAGGGAACTCTGGGCTTCATCAGTTCAGTCACGCAGCCGTTTTGCGCCAGCTGCACGCGCATTAGATTGACTGCGGACGGCCGTTTGCGGCTTTGCTTGCTGCGCGAGCGGGAATTGGATTTATTGAGCCCCATGCGCGACGGCGCCAGCGACAAGCAATTGAAGGAACTGATCGCCGAAGCGGTATGGTGGAAACCTTGGGGGCACAAACTCGACGAGGATGTCATCGCCCTCAATCGTGTGATGTCGGAGATCGGTGGCTAACGCCCGCTATTCCACCGCCTGATCCGTCTCATCCTTGGCAGCCGGCTGCTGCGGACTCATTCGCCCATCGTCAAATCCCCAACTCTTGTCGACCAGGTATAGCGGGCGCGCTTTGACTTCGTCATAAATGCGGCCGAGATACTCGCCAATAATACCCAGGAAGATCAACTGTATACCACCCAGGAAAAGGACAGCGGTCAAGGTGCTCGCCTGGCCAAGAAGCGGCGACTGCGGGCCAAAAAGGCGGACCAGGATGACGATAAAGATGAGCAAGGCGCTGATCCCTGCCACGGCAAAGCCGAAATAGGTGGCCAGACGCAATGGGAAATAAGAAAAGCTGGTGATCGCATCCACGGCAAAAGGAAGCATCTGGCTGACGCTGCTGAACTTCGATTCTCCGGCAAATCGCGCATCCCGTTCATAGTCGACGCCGGTTTGCTTGTAGCCAACCCAGGGCACCATGCCACGCAAGAACCGGTTGCGTTCACGCATCCTGCCAATGGCATTGACGACGCGGCGGTCCATCAGGCGGAAATCACCGGTGTCCAGCGGTATATCGACGCTGGTGATGCGATAGATGAGGCGATAAAAAAGCTTAGCCGTGAACAGCTTAAACCAGGTTTCACCCTCACGTGAGCTGCGGATGCCATATACCACATCATATCCTTCGCGCCAGCGGGCAATCATGCGCGGATAGACTTCAGGCGGATCCTGCAGATCGGCGTCGGTCAAGATGACGGCATCTCCCTGGGCGTAGTCGAGACCGGCGGTAGCGGCGATCTGAAATCCGAAATTACGCGAGAAACTAACGCCGCGAACGCGTTCGTCCAGGGCGTGCAGTTCGGCAATCACTGCGGCCGACCGATCACGGCTGCCATCATTAACCAGCACCAGCTCCCAGGAATCGTCCGTATTATCGAGCACTGCGCTCACGCGCCGATAGAGCTCGTGAAGGACTTCTTCCTCGTTATAGACCGGGGAAACGACTGATATCGTAGGTTTCATAGGTCACACCTGTAAGGTGGCCAAAAGGCCAACATGGCTAGATGGATAGAGTGTATTATCTTCAGAAGCGGATTCATCGCAAAAGATAGTGACCTTTGAAACGCGATGAACGGCCGTGGAGATAAATATATAGTCGAGGCACTGCCCAAGATGGGCTGTTGGTTTGGCCAGCAGCGTGGGGTAAGTCGCCAGGGGCTCGTTGGCATACGCTTCTTCGTATGCCGAACGGAAGGACTGCTTGATATGTTTCACCGCCAACCCATCCGGTGTCTCACTCATATCGCCGGCCACCACCTGAATTGGTACACGCTTATGACCGCGCAGCCACGCCGTCAGCTTCAAGGCCTGGTCCTGCCGCGCTTCCCGTTCATAGGGCACCTGGTGCAGCTGCGTCGTCACAAAATCCATCGTTTGATGTGAAGGTAATTCTACATGCACACGTAGGGCGATACGACCCCCATATCCGAGGTTGATGCTTTCGCTGTACAGGACAGGCAGCCTGCTCAGCACCGCCAAAGCGCTGGATAGACCATGCAGCGCGTGCCGGTACCTCTTCTGCACCACGCGAAAAGGGCCCTTATCGGATCCCCCTAGGCGAACATTGATCTGTTTGCAAAGCCACACGGCCTGACGAATTGGCGTATAGACCTCTTGAAAGCTGATCAGATCCGCATTAGCCTCGATCAGCTGCCCAACCAGCAGGTGGCGCCTTTCTTTCCAGCGATCCTGCCCACCGTTAATATTGATTGTGGCAACTGTTACATGCGTTTCCATAGGCGCAGCAATGGAGAAACCAGTCTGCCCTTCAGGGGCAGCATCTTTTTCTACACAGTTATACAGCTAGTTCGACAGAGCGGCGCAGTTCAAGTGTGGCAAACCCTTCCCACCATCAAGTCTATCTCGGGCAATTCTAGCCTGTTATCCACAATTCGCCGGTTCCTACAAAGCGAATGCTTTCTTCATCAAAGGATATGGCGCGCAGGTTATAACGAACAGCCACGTTATCACGGAGAAGCCCGGTCCAGACGAGTGAATCGCCGATTGCCAGGTTGGGATAACCGGGCAGGCCGTCCATTCTGGCCAGGGTCGAACTCTGGCTGCCCAAACCCTGCGTTTTCATTCCCTGAAAACTCATGGTCGTCCCAGGTACGGTTCGGCCGACAGGCACATGATAATCGATCACGATATTACTCAAATGAAGTTGGGATTCGGGATCAGTGGCCGGGGGCAATGGCTGTGGCTGGGGGAAGAGAACAATTACTTCCACCGGGCCGGCGACGGGCATACCGCCAAAGAAGCCGGTGGTCAATCGCAGATTATAGTTGGCAAACACGCCCGGGGAGAGAACCCCGCTCCAGTAGAAAGAATCACCCGACCGCTTAACGGCGCGCTGCCCGCCAATGGAGACTTCATAACCGCCATCCGTACTGCCAACATAGGTCAGCTGGGTGCCAGGTACTGATTCGCCGGGCTGCAAGGTCGTGGCATAGGCTGGGGCAAGATAGGATATCGTGTCGCCCATCGGCGTCGGAGAGCCGACAGGGGTCGGCTCAACAACGCCAGGGATGCCGGGGACATCAGGAAAATCTGGGATCTGACAGGCAAGCGCCGGTAAGGCCAGCAACAGGACCAGCAGCAGCGGTCCACGAATCCATCTTTGTGCCCCAATGGCCATAAGTGATTTGAATAGTAATAGAACCATACCCTATAGACGCAAAAGCGACCTATAGGGTTCCCTTGAACAAAAACCGTATCAGTCAGATATCTCTATTGTAATTGATTCAATGGCATCACCGGCAGGCGCATCGGGATTCACGGAGGGATCACGAAGCGTTATACCTTCAACAACATCCATTCCTTCCAGTACACGGCCGAAGATCGTGTATCCGCCATCGAGGTTCACAGCCGGGCCCAGCGTGATATACCACCCGCTGCCATTCGTGTCGGGGCCTCTATTGGCCATGGCCACAACGCCCTTATCATCATGGGAAAGCGCCGGGTCAATCTCATTGGGCAGCATATACCCGGGGCCGCCAGCACCGGTGCCGCTGGGGTCTCCGGTTTGGGCCACAAAACCGTCCAGAACGCGGTGGAAAGTTACACCATCAAAGAATCCTTCGTTGGTCAAGAAGACAAAGCTGTTCACCGTCTCCGGCGCCGACTCGGGATAGAGCTCCATCAGGAACTCGCCACCACCCTCCATCTTGACGCGAGCCTGGTAGGTCTTCCCCTCTTCCAGCGCCATTTCAGGCGGCGCATCATACTGCGGGATTCCGGCGACGGCGATTTGCGATTTGACAAAATTCTCCCATACGGTGTAATCGATGGGAATACCACCGGCAACAATCTCGCCATTGACGATCGTGGCGGGTGTTCCGGGCAAGCCCAGAGCGACCGCTTCTTGCTCAAGCGCGGTCACGTAATCGGCATAGGTGCCGCCGTCAAGATCGGCAGTGAATTGATCGACATCAAGATTCAGTTCGGCGGCCAGGTCAATGAAGAATTGGCGCGCGCCATCATTGTCCAGACCGGACCATTCGCTTTGCTGCTCATAAAGCGCATCATGATAAGCCCAAAACGCTCCCTGAGCGCCGGCAGCCTCCGATGCTTCGGACGATTTCTGAGCATGGGCATGAATCTGATTTAACGGGAAATGACGATAAACAACCTGGACTTCATCGGGAAAGGCATCTACCAGACGCCCCATCAGGGGTGAAAACCCTGCGCAGCCAGGTCATTGAAAGTCACCATATTCGATGATTGTGACCAACGGGTCGCTGGCCCCTTTCACATGGTCCTGCTCGCGGATGATACTCGCCTCTTCAGGCGTTGAACCTGTTAGCACAGTTGTACTGCTGGACGATGCGGGAACAGTGCTTTGCGGCGCCGTCTCCTCGCTGTCCACACTCTCAGGCACCGGTGTAACCTCCGGGCCGGATGCCGCACCGCAGGCTGCAATTAGCAGCAAAAGCGGCAAGAAAAACAGTTTACGCATTGAATTACTCCTACTCAAGATTTTTTTCATTCTATCACGTTCAGATTCATGTGCTAAGCTTCTGATATTTCCTTCAATTGAGACGGGTTTCTTGTCGCGCGTCGACTGCCGGCACATTGGAAAACGGCCGCTGTGAAACCTGGCGCGCATGGATGACGTCTCCTATTCAGATAAGCTGGTATTTACCGCAACCGATTATCTCGAGGTAGAATATTAGTCTGAGGAGAATTGATTATGATTATGCAAACAGTACGCATCTTGTTCTTAACAGCAGCTGCCCTGGTCTTGCTGAGCGCCTGCGGACCAGCGAGCGGGCAAGAACCGGCCGTGGGGCCGGAGACAGCGCCTACTGTCGCGGCAGTGGAAGAAGCGCCGCTGAGCACACCAACGACCGTTCCGGCCGGCTATCCGGCGCCCGAACTCGTGGCTCCGCCGGCGCCAACGCTGGACCCAGATTATCCCGCGCCACCCACCCTACCGCCGACTGTTGACCCTTATCCGGGCGGGCTGGTGTGGGTGATCAAGCCTGTAGGCATTCAGTGCGAAGAGGGTACGTTGCCCGGCTATGGTGATTTGCGGGAGACAACCAGCACGATGACCGCCGCCGGTATCAACGTAGCCGGAGCGGAAATGACAGAACGGATGGTAACCACTTCCTGTAGTTCTCCGACCAGCGCTCATTTTCGGATTCAGATCGCTGCTGAAGATTTACAGACCGCACTCTCAATGGGCTGGACACAAGAATAAAGCCGGGGAACAGAGCGGAACAAAACATACGTCAGAATTAAAAGCGGCGTTTTGAAATAGAAAGAGCCCTGGGCAGAAATCTGTCCAGGGCTCTTTTCGTTAAGAACTTCCTCAGTCAACAATCAGCACTGACTGGGTCAGTTGCCGGATGCGACCGCCGAAATTCAGTTTGGAATTTAGCGTCGCGATCGCTGGCGACCGCCGCCGCTGCCACCACGATTGCCGCGACCACCGCCTCTCGGCTGGTCATTGGCTTTTGCTTCCTCCAGCGTCCACTCTTCCAACACTGCCTGACGGGAAAGGCGTATCTTGCCTTCGCTGGTCACATCCGTGATCATCACCATGATCTCGTCGCCAACCTGGACGACATCATCAGCGCGGCGGATATGCTCTGTCGACAATTGGGAGATATGGCACATACCATCTACCCCTGGCGCATATTCAACGAACACACCGAAATCGGTGATGCGTACGACCTTACCGGTGAAGATTTCACCCGATTCAGGATCGCGCGTCAGTAGTTCGATACGTTCGACAGCGGCTTCCGCTTTCGCGCCGTCAACACCGGCGACAAACACGGTACCATCTTCCTGAATATCAACCGAAACCTCGTAGGTCTCTTCCAGACTGCGAATGGTGGAGCCGCCCTTACCGATGATCGCCCCGATTTTGTCCGGGTCGATTTGCACGGTGAGCATACGCGGCGCGTAGGGGCTCATTTCTTCGCGAGGGCCGTCAATCGTGGCCATCATCGAGTCCATGATTTCCAAGCGAGCAACGCGCGCCTGCTCCAGAGCTTCACTCATGATCTGCTGCGAAAGGCCGCCGATCTTGATGTCCATCTGTAAGGCGGTGACGCCTTCCGTTGTACCGGCCACCTTGAAGTCCATATCGCCAAGGTGATCTTCCAGACCCTGGATATCGGTGAGCACGGCATACTTTTCGCCGTCGGAAATCAAGCCCATAGCGATGCCGGCAACCGGTCGCTTGAGCGGTACGCCACCATCGAGTAGGGCCAAGGTGGAGGCACATACGCTGGCCTGGCTGGTGCTACCGTTCGACGAGAGCACCTCGGACACGACGCGAATCGTGTAGGGAAACTCTTCTTCCGATGGAATCATCGGCAGCAGCGCCTTTTCGGCCAGGGAGCCGTGCCCAATCTCACGCCGTTTCGGGCCGCGCATGAACCAGGTCTCGCCGGTCGAGAATGGCGGGAAATTGTAGTGGTGCATGTAACGGCGGCTGTCTTCGGGATAGAGCCCTTCCAGCTTCTGCGCTTCACGCGGCGTGCCAAATGCGGCAATGGACAAGACCTGGGTCTGTCCACGACGGAAAAGACCAGAACCATGGGCGCGGGGGCTTAATCCAACCTCTGACGACAAGTCACGAATGGTCGTGTAATCACGGCCGTCGGGGCGCACGCCTTCATAGAGAATCTGGGCGCGGATCGCCTTCTTGAGATCGCCGGAGATAACCCCGCGAATGCTCTTGACGTCAGCCGCTTCGTTCTCGGCCAGGAAACCTTCAAGGATTTCCTCGCGCAGCAGATCAACGGCAGCGTTGCGTTCTTCGCGGCCAGTGTGCTGGGCCACAATTTCCGGCAGGCGATTGCCAAGACGTTCGCGCACGGCGGCGGCGAGTTCTTCATCAAAGGAAGCAAGTACAACCTCGCTCTTCGGCTTGCCTACTGCTTCGCGCATCTCTTCCTGAGTGGCGATTATTGGCTGAATAGCGTCAAATCCGAAGGCGAGGGCCTCTACCAGAAGCGCTTCGTCAACCTCATTTGCGCCGGCCTCAACCATGATGATGGCGTCTTTCGTTCCCGCCAAACGCAGGTCCAAACTACTCTCCTCCATCTGAGGAATCGTCGGCTCAGCAACGAGCTCGCCATCGATATATCCCACACGCACTGCGCCGATGGGTCCACCCCAGGGCGCATTGGAAATATGCAGGGCTGCACTGGCCGCATTCAGCGCCAGAATATCGAGATGATTGACGCTGTCGGAAGACAGCGTGGTCATGATAATCTGGACTTCATTGCGCATGCCGTCCGGGAACAGCGGACGCAGAGGGCGGTCGGTCAGACGTGCTGTCAAGATTGATTCCGTCGTTGGGCGCCCTTCGCGGCGGAAAAAACCACCGGGGATACGGCCGGCCGCGTACATTTTTTCTTCATAGTCCACGCTAAGGGGGAAGAAATCCAGCCCCTCGCGCACATTCTTAGACATCGTGGCTGTGGCGAGGACGATGGAATCGCCCAGACGCGCAGTAACGGCGCCGCCAGCCTGTTCGGCCAGCTTGCCGGTGCCAAATGTAATTTCTTTGTCTCCCACCATCGTGGAAAAAGTATATTCAGGTAACATCCTTAACCTCTTGTGTTACGGCACCTATGGGTCAGAGCGGTCGAGAGTGCGGCGTTTCAAAGTGCCGGTATTCCGGTAGGCCACAATGCCATCCATTTATGGCCGGCAAAGCAGCGGTAACCGCTTACAGATCGATAGTGTGCCTATCTATATCAATATTCAATTATTCGTTGGGGATTTAAAAATGGGTTAGGGACTGGGAAGTGTTTCATACGCGCCATCCGGCTGTCGTAAGCTGCATTTCCCAATTCCTAAACCACGCCGCAAAATCCCAAACAAGAGGGGCGAGAATATCTCGCCCCTGTCTACCAAAACCTAATAACCCTTACCGACGCAAACCAAGGCGTGCGATAATCGTACGATAGCGTTCCGGGTGACGTTTGCGCAAATAGCTCAATAAACGACGTCGTTTACCAACCAATTTCAGCAAACCTCTACGGGATGCTTCGTCATGCTTATGAGTAGCCAGGTGTTCTTGCAACTCGCGAATACGGCGATCAAAGATCGCTATCTGCACCTCAGGTGAACCAGTGTCACCTTCATGCGTAGCAAACTGCTCAATCAATTCGGCTTTCTCTGCCAAGTCCAACGGCATAGTACTATCCTCCACTATTTGATTTTAGCCTTCAAGCCGCCGTGCCGATTACGTCGCGCCCTCAAGCCAATTTCTGATTATACTCCCGCCCATCCCCGATGCAAAAATGCTCATGCTCAAGACAGTTCATTTCCGATTGCTTGAAGCGCGTATCGATCATGCTGCAGGAAGGGATTCGGCCCAGCCAGATCATGGGCCGGCTATGTCCACAATCTGCGCGCCGGTAACGCGTAGAAGTTCAGGAACGCCGACACGCATCAGCGCATTCGTCTCACCGCCGCCGCCAAAAACCACCGCTTCTTGTTGAACCCCTTGGTCCAACAGCGTTTGCAGTCGCTGGGCGTGACCGAAGGGCGGCACCGCCCCGATCGGATAGCCGGCGATGGCCTCCACCTGTTCTCCATCAGCCATCTTTACCCGCCTGCGCGACATGGCCAGGGTATCCGCCAGCCGCTTGCGATTGATACGCGTGAGGCCGTTGGCGATGACCAGCAGCGGCCGCGCATCAGCCATGAAAAGTACTGATTTGATTATCTGCTCGGGAATCACGCCAAGCGCCTCCGCGGCGGCAGCAACAGTCGGTGTTGGCGACTGAAGGTGCAGTATCTGAGCGTCAATTTCATTTTGCTCGATGAAGCGCGTGAGATCTATTGAGTTCATAATTGCCTATTCAGGAACCATCTTTTTCTGATCTACCGGGCCAGCCTTTCAAACAAGAATCGGCCTTCGGTTTCTCAGAATGCTTGATTTCGGGCATAATTCTATCATGCTGCAGCGGCGCGCCATGTGTTCGCCCACCATATTACCACCTGAAGAAGAATTATGAGCGAGATCATAAGCCGGATCGACTCTGGCGGCGAGGAATTTCACAGCAATTTCAAGCATCACAAAGCCCTGGCCGATGAACTGCGCCAGCGGCAGCAGGCAGCAGCATTCGAACGCAGCGCACGTGTCATCGAACGGCAGCGCGTCCGCGACAAGCTGCTGGTTCACGAGCGCATCGACGCGCTTCTTGACGAGAACAGCCCCTTCCTGGAACTTTCGCCGCTGGCGGCGTGGGCTATGTATGACGGGGAGGCTCCCGGCGCAGGCATCGTGACCGGCATCGGCCGTATCGCCGGCCTCAGCTGCATGATTATCGCCAACGATCCGACGGTTAAGGGAGGTACCTATTTCCCGGAGACTGTAAAAAAGCATGTGCGCGCACAAACGATCGCTGAGGAGAATCAGCTGCCGACTATCTACCTCGTCGATTCCGGCGGCGCCTTTTTGCATCAGCAAGCAGACGTGTTCCCGGACAAAGAACATTTCGGCCGTATTTTTTTTAACATGGCGCGCATGTCGGCCAAAGGGATCATGCAGATCGCGGCCGTTCTCGGTTCCTGCACTGCGGGCGGCGCCTATATCCCGGCAATGGCCGATGAAACGGTGATCGTCAGGGGCAACGGCACGATCTTCCTCGCCGGGCCGCCGCTGGTTAAAGCGGCTACGGGCGAAGAAGTAACGGCCGAAGCGCTCGGCGGTGCCGACGTACATACACGGCTGAGCGGGGTAGCCGATCATTTCGCTGACGATGAAGCGCAGGCGTTGGAAAAGGTTCGCGATATTGTCAGCCACCTCAACCGGCGGCAGTCGCTGGGTGTGGTGATGCAGGCAGCCGAAGCGCCGGTCTATGATCCGCAGGAGCTGTATGGCGTGATTCCCGCAGACAGCCGGCAAGCTTATGACGTGCATGAAGTGATCGCGCGCCTGGTTGATGGCTCCCGTTTGAGCGAATTCAAAGCGCGCTACGGCCCGACGATCGTCTGCGGCTTTGCCCATATCGCGGGCATACCGGTGGGCATTGTGGCCAACAACGGGCTGCTGTTCAGCGAATCGGCGTTAAAGGCGACGCACTTCATCCAGTTATGCGGGCAGCGCGGAACGCCGCTGCTGTTTATGCAAAATATCGCCGGCTTTATGGTGGGCAAACAGTATGAAAACCGGGGCATTGCCAAGGATGGGGCGAAGATGGTCATGGCGGTGAGCAACGTAAATGTACCGCGGATCACTTTGCTGCACGGCGTCAGTCATGGGGCGGGCAATTACGGCATGTCCGGCCGCGCCTATGATCCGCGCTTTCTATTCAGCTGGCCCAACAGCAGGATCAGCGTTATGAGCGGGGAGTCGGCGGCGGACACCCTGTGGACGGTGGGCAAAGGGCGTTATTTCCACCAGATGGATGATCCGACGGAAGCGGAAATCGTCCAGGCGGAGAAACGCTTCAAAGAGCCGGTGCTGGCCCAATATGACCGTGAAAGCAGCCCCTATTTCGCCACAGCACGGCTGTGGGATGATGGCATATTAGACCCGGTGCAAACACGGGAGGCGCTGGCGCTGGCATTCGCCGCCGCCCTGTATGCGCCGCTGCCTGACGGCCGTTACGGCACGTTTCGAATGTAAATTGCGCCTAGCATGGGGAGAGATTCATGACTATTCCAGACTATCAATCAATAATGTTACCTCTGCTGGAATATGCCAGCGACGGACAAGAGTATTTGCTGAGAACTGCATATGATGACCTCGCGATCATATTCAATCTGTCAGATGAAGATCGCGAAGCACTTCTCCCCAGCGGTCGACAATCTACATTTGAGAATCGTGTTGGTTGGGCAAGAACATATTTGAAGAAGGCCGGCCTTCTGAGCTCACCGAAACGCGGATATTTCCAGATCACTCAAAAAGGATCCGATGTCCTCGATGAAAAGCCAGGCACCATAGATGTCACCTACCTCAAGCAGTTTCCTGAATTCGTAGAGTTTCAGGCGGGTAACAACAGACGTGGCTCCAAAGCAATAGTTCCGTCTGAAAATCAAGAGATTACGCCTGAGGAAGCGATGGAGGCCTCTTATCTGAAGCTTCGAGAAGAACTTGCCAGCGAACTACTTGAAACTATAATGACTTGCTCTGCATCATTCTTTGAACGACTTGTGGTAGATCTGCTTGTCAAGATGGGATATGGTGGGACACGCAAGGATGCTGGAACGGCAATTGGCCGAAGTGGAGATGGGGGCATTGACGGTATCATCAAAGAGGACCGTTTGGGACTAGATGTGGTCTATGTCCAAGCTAAACGCTGGTCTGACACCGTAGGGCGTCCCGAGATCCAGAAGTTTGCCGGTGCCCTATTGGGCCAGCAAGCAAGAAAAGGTGTCTTTATCACAACATCAAACTACAGCCGGGCCGCACAAGAGTATGTTTCAACAATTGATAGCAAAATCGTCTTGATTGACGGTGAAACACTGGCCAATCTATTAATTGATTTCGATCTTGGTGTTAGCCCGGTGGCAAATTACTCACTCAAGCGTGTCGATCTCGATTACTTTGCGGAATAAATGACACAGGCGTTTGCTCTTGTAGTGCTTCAAACGAGGTCAAAACAACATGTCCCTCAATATCGGTATCATCGGTCTGCCCAATGTAGGCAAAAGTACAACCTTTAACGCCCTGACCCGAGCGCAGAATGCAGAGGTAGCCAACTATCCTTTTTGCACCATCCAACCTAACAAGGCGATTGTGCCCGTGCCTGATCCCCGGCTTGATCGGTTGCATGAATTGGTGGGCGTACCGAACAAGATTTACACGACGATAGAATTCGTAGACATCGCCGGGCTGGTGCAGGGGGCGAGTCAGGGTGAAGGGCTGGGAAACCAGTTTCTGGGCAATATTCGTGATGCCGAGGCGATCGTGCATGTCGTGCGCTGTTTTGAAGATCCGAATGTGGTACACATCAGCGCCCAACCGGAACCACGCGTGGACATCGAGATCGTCAATATGGAGCTGATCCTGGCCGACCTACAACAGCTAGAGGGCAAGATGGAGCGGCTAGAGGGCCAGGTGAAAGGGGACCGCAAAGTTTTCGGACCGATTCTTGAGCTGGCCGGTCAGCTCAAGGCACATCTGGAAAGTGGACGGCCGATCGCCACCTATCCAGATCGCAAACAGACGATCTTCTTCGAGCTGAATAAGGAGATGCGTTTCTTGACAGCTAAGCCGGTCATTTTCGCGGTCAACGTGGATGAGGACAGCCTCGTCGCGGGCAGTGACTGCATCGAAGAAGTGCATCGTGTGGCCGCGGAACAGAACGCCGAGGTCATAGTGCTCAGTGCAGAGATGGAAGCGGAGCTAATCGGTCTCAGTGATGAAGAACGGCTGGAGTATCTCGCTCTCGTTGGGACGGAAGAGAGCGGCCTGGAGCAGTTGATCCGCAAGAGCTACCGCCTGCTCAATCTGATCAGCTATTTCACGATGAACGATAAGGAAGTTCGCGCCTGGACCATTCAAGATGGCTGGACCGCGCCGCAGGCGGCAGGGGTCATTCATACTGATTTCGAACGTGGCTTTATTCGCGCTGAGGTCGTCGATTTTGACACGTTCTCAAAACAAGGCAGTACGGCCCAAGCAAGGGCCGCCGGCCAGCTTCGCGTCGAAGGCAGAGAATACATCGTCCATGATGGCGATGTGATCTATTTCCGCTTCAATGTTTAGCTAGGAATGAATAGGGAGTTTTTATGTCCATTATCGGCAGGATCGTACGCAGCATTAGTGAACGAAACGCGCGTGGCAAAAGCTATGCTGACTTCCAGCGCGCCTTGACAAAAACTGGTGATACCATACATGGCCGTTTCGAGACTGCCAGCGACACACCCGGCCATCGCGGGGCTGGCCGGCACATCATCGGAATCGAAAACTGGGCGCAAAGTCGACTGCGCGTCGCCCTGGGAAATCCATACCAGCAGGACGAATATGATGGTTACCAACCTGCTGAAGATCTGGACATGCCGGCCCTTTCCAATGCCTTCGCAGACGCACGCGCTGACACGGTCATGATCGCCCAACTACTAGAAAAAGCCGCCGTGCCGCTCAGCCAGACTGTCCCTCATAATGATATGGGCGATCTGACGATTGGCGGTTGGCTTAGCTACATAATCGCCCATGCCGGGCGTGAATCAAGACGCCTCTGATCCGCCGAAGTTTGAAAACCTCGCAGTTTTTGCCGGCCGTTTAGCGGCCATTTTCGTGAGACTAGATCTGCGAGGATTAGCAGATTTCCGCAATCCAGCAGATCTCACCGTCATCAACCCAATTGAACGCCCATTCCCCCTTGCCCAGCGTGCGCCGCACACCGCGCAGCAGCATTTGCAGGCGGCGGACATGCGCGGGCAGATCGGAAGACGGCCGTTGAAAGGAGCCAAGCCGCGCCATGGAAAAAGACAGCGGTTCCCCATCTGTGAAGGTTTCTACGCGGTCACCGTCTTGGCCCTCAGAAACGCATGCCCAACCGCTGACCTGAGCCGCCACCTGCCTAACAAGCAGTATGTCACGCCGAATGTCATCTTGCGCCGGGGGAACGCTGTACAATTGGCTTAGAGCGGCGGCGAATTCGCCGGCATCCTCGAGATCTACGTCACTGACAGCGGCGAGCGGCGGCAGCGGGCCGCTAAAATCATCGCCAGGAATCAGGCTTAGGTCGGCCGTGGTTTGCAGGCGTGGGAACCGTACATCGCGGTAGAGCACTTCCAACAACCATACGGGATCGGGCACAAGCAGTTTGTCGCCCGCCCGTTCCACGACACCCGCTCGCAGGTATATGCGAAACAGCTCATCAAGCAGTATGGCACCTTCGGGCACCGGCAGACCGGCACGGGCGACTTTGTCAAGCAGCGCGCCGCGCCGGGCCACACCACGTTTTTGCGCCCTGCCGGCTCCTAACCAGATAAATGGAGATTTAACCATCGTTTCTGCCGCCTACTCGGTGTTCTGCCGCATCGCCACGTCAGCCTCCCCGGTAACCCGGTCCGCGGACGACCTGCCCGGGCAGCGCGCCAGTGTGCTCACCATCTTGCAGGACGGCCACACCGTTGACAAATACATACTGCATGCCGGTCGCGTACTGGTGGGGCTCGGCGAAGGTAGCGTTGTCACGAATCGTCTCGGGATCAAATAAGACGACATCGGCGAAATAGCCCGGACGCAAACGGCCGCGGCGGTCAAGTTTCAAGGTATCAGCAGGCAGGGCTGACAGGCGCCGGATCGCTTCCGGGAGGGTGATGATTTGCTCGTCGCGCACGTATTTGCCGAGAAGACGCGCGAAACTGCCGTAAGCGCGGGGATGTGGATTCGACTTCAGGAAGACGCCTTCAGGGGCCACGGTCGCCGAGTCGGAACAGAAACTGACCCAGGGTAAAGCGATTTCCTTGCGCACATTTTCCTCGGACATGGTGAAGAAGATCGTACCCACGCGGCTGTTGTCCTCGATGATCAGATCGAAGGCTGTCTCCAACGGCGGCGTGCCGCGCATTGCAGCCACCTCCGCCAGCGACTTGCCGGTCAGCGGTTTTAGCGCCTCGCTTTTGAAGCTGACCAATAGGACGCGCTCCGGCGACCCTGCCTG
Source organism: uncultured Chloroflexia bacterium (assembly GCA_963767495.1). Lineage (GTDB taxonomy): Bacteria > Chloroflexota > Anaerolineae > Promineifilales > Promineifilaceae > JAACFF01. The sequence continues at coordinate 1,531,681 of CAVYDY010000001.1, read as the reverse complement.
CTGGTAAGAGTTATCGTACCCGCAGTTTGGCGCCGTTATCTCTTGAATCAGTCTCCGGCGAATTTCGGGATCCCGCAGTCGCTCAATCCACGCTTCCTGCCCGCCTTCCTCCACCCAGCCTGGCATCATAGCATCCAGGCCGGTAGAAGAGGCGTTATAGGTATACATATCGGCCGTTATGGACAGGCCCTCGGCCCGCGCCGCTTCAATACGCTTGATTACTTCGTCTATCTTCGGCCAGTTCTCCCGCCCGGATGCTTTCAGGTGGTAGATCTCGCCGCGCACACCGGAGCCACGCACGATACTCATGAACTCATCCAACGCCTCGAAGAAGAAGTCACTTTCACTGCGCAGATGGGTGATGTAAATGCCGTCATAGGCGGCGGAGACGCGGGCCAAAGCCAACAGTTCGGCCGTGTCAGCATAGCTGTCCGGTGCATAGATCAAGGCCGAGGAAACGCCAAGGGCGCCTTCGGCCATCGCCTGTGCGGTCAACGCTTCCATCTGCGCAAGTTCTTCCGCAGATGGCCGGCGGTCCTCGAAGCCCAAAACAATGGTACGCACGATGCCCGCTCCGACAAAAGAAGCCACATTGGGTGAAACGCCGCGTTCGGTCAGAAAGGTCAGGTACTCATCTAATGTGGTCCAGCTGATATCGTAGCGAATATCTCCCTGGCGAGAGCGCTTGTAGGCTTTGAGTTCCTCGTTAAGCGGGCCCATCGACCACCCCTCACCTAGCACTTCCAGGGTGACGCCCTGGCGAATATCGCTCTGCGAACAGCCGTCTTCAATCAGCGATTCATTGCCCCAGCACATCATATTGATGAAACCGGGAGCCACCGCCAGGCCAGAAGCGTCGAGTTCGAGACGCGCGCCGCCGCTGATCTCACCGATTTCTACAATGTAGTCCCCATTCAGGGCGATGTCGGCGGTGAACGGCGCGCCCCCACTGCCATCAAGTATCAATCCATTGCGTATCAAGACATCAAACACGTCATGCTCCTTCTAGAAAGCTGGCCAGCCTGTCAGCTTGATTCTCATTCCTTACTTTGTGCGCTGCTTCATCTTGAGTCCATCGTGGACAAATCAGGTCCTTGCGGATTATCTGTCCGGCGACGGCCGAGTTCATACAGAGCGATCGCGGCCGCTGCGTTTACGGAGTAGGAATCTACCCCATCACGCATGGGTATTGAAACCAGGGAGTCAAGCGCCTGTTGTGTCTCGGGCGCCAATCCCCATGCTTCGCTGCCGACCAGGATCGCCGCGCCTCGCTCAGAGCAGTCAACCTGCGTAATTGAGAGATCGGCATCCACGGCAAGGCCAAGAAGCTGAAAGTTCAGCGCGGACAGTTCGGCCAGCAGGGCCAGCGTACTGGGCTTCGTCAACACCGGCAGCTTGAACAAGCTGCCCATGCTGGTGCGCACCGCTTTAGGGTGATAGGGATCGCTGATTCCGCAGGCAATGAAGGCGGTGGCGCCGGCGGCTAGGGCTGTCCGCATCAGCGCGCCTGTGTTGCCGGGATCTTTTATGCCATCGGCCACCAACAACAGCAGCGGTCCGGCGCTGCCAGCAGAGATGACATCGACCAATGCCGCTGGATTAGGCTGTGGCAAGAGACCGATAATCGCCCCAAGATCACGGCCGTCTGTTAACTCGATCATGACCTCATCCGGGATATCGACCAAACCGGTCCCTGACGCTTCCAGATCATGAAGCAGCGTTTGAACGCGCGGTGACGCGGCCTGGCGGAATGAATGGCCATGAATGGCCGTCTCTACCCGCCAACCGGCACGTAAGGCGCGTTCATGCAGGCGAATACCTTCAATGGAGAAATAGCCGCTGCGCTCACGCCCTCGGGCCGTCGCCGCTCGCCTGACCATCTCAACAGATCCGCGCCATGGTTGCCTAGCACTCATTCACTGTTCGCCCTGGCTGAAAGCCACTTATCACGCTCACCGCTTCCTATAACACACTCGCCAATATCACTGCGACGTCAAGCATACGCGAAAGAATCCGCGGCTGCCAACCTACGGTGGAAATAAAAAAGGTCACATCCGAAACGAACGTGACCTACCTGTCGGGGTGGCCGGACTCGAACCGGCGACCTCTTCGACCCGAACGAAGCGCGCTACCGGGCTGCGCCACACCCCGAACAGCAAAGATTATAAAGAATGCTGGATAGATTGCAACAAAGGGGGCAGAGCTCATCAGTCCTGGGATCTATTCTCAGTTGCAGCTTAGGATTGAGACCGCCGAGATCTAGGATTGCCTGGCAGACATAATAGAGGACTTAGACCTCGGCGGTCTGTGCATGACGCCTGATGGCGCTTTGATACAATATGAGCGACTGACTGCCGGTGAAGTCTGCCGCGGATTCAGGTGAGCCGGACGCTTTACCGCGCCACAAACTCGGAATCCGTGTATCATCCGTAGACAACAAGCAGTCTGGAAGGGAAAACTTCTTGAGAAAATGGCAAATCTGGTTGGGAGTCTTTATCAGCACCGTCTTTGTCGTCCTGGCGCTGCGTGGATTAAGATTGGACCAGGTATGGGATAATATTCGCAACGCGAATTTCATATGGCTTGTGCCGGCTGTATTGGTTTATTTTGCGGCCGTTGTGGTCCGCACCTGGCGCTGGGCCTTCATGCTGCGCCCTTTGAAGCGCATATCGGTGCCGCGGCTGTTCCCCGTCGTCGTGATCGGCTACATGGGCAATAATATCTTCCCCTTTCGCGCGGGCGAGCTGCTGCGATCTTACGTGCTGCGCCAGCGGGAAGATGTGCCAATCAGTTCCAGTCTAGCAACTGTTGTCGTGGAACGCGTCTTTGATGGCCTGGTAATGCTGGCCTTTGTATTTATCGCCTTACCACTCACGCCGATTCCAGGAGACGCAGACGGCCGTGTCAGCATCATGGTTAACCTGGCCAGCATCGCCTTTTTTGGGGCCATGATTGTTTTCTTCATGCTGGCTGCATTTCCCGATCGCTTCATGAATCTAGCCACATGGTTCAGCGAACGTCTTCTACCGCAGCGCATCGCTGAGCCGCTGCTAGGATTCCTGAACCAGTTTCTTGAAGGCCTTGCTTCGCTGCGCAGTTTCCGTAACGTGATCATGATTTTCTTTACGTCTGTGCTGATCTGGCTGCTGGAGACGGTCAAATATTGGTTCGTCATGCATGCATTTAACTTCGAAGTAAGCTTCTTCGCGCTGATGCTGATGAATGGCGTGGTTAACCTGGCCACCACGCTACCCTCGGCGCCGGGATATGTCGGCACGTTTGACGAACCGGGCATTGAAATCTTGAAGCTCTATGGCGTAAACGGCAATACTGCCGCGGCCTATACGCTTGTGCTTCATGCCGCGTTGTGGCTGCCCATCACGCTGCTGGGCTTCTACTATATGATGCGCGACGGCATGAGCTGGTCGGAACTCAGCCAAGCCATGAAAGGATCGGAGGAAGAGGCCACCGTATGAGAATCGCTATTGTCGGAGCCGGGCTAGCCGGCCTTTGCGCCGCCTACGATCTACTGGGCGCGGGTCACGAAGTGACTGTCTACGAGGCTGCCCAACAGCCTGGCGGGTTGGCCGCCGGGTTTCATGAGGATCGCTGGGAGTGGCCGCTAGAGAAGTTCTACCATCATCTCTTCACATCGGATAAATACATCATCTCCCTGGTAAAAGAGTTGGGCATGGAAGATGCACTCTTTTTTCCACGTCCGACGACGTCGGTTATTTATGACGGCAAGATCGTTCCCTTTGATTCGCCGCAGCGCTGGATCACTTTCCCCGGATTCAACCTTTTCGACGTCGCTCGATTCGGGCTTGTGAGCGCTTATCTGCGTTTCAGCAATCCGTGGCGTTCTCTGGAAAAGGAAACGGCCGACAGCTGGCTGCGCCGCTGGTATGGCGACAAGATTTATGAAATGACCTGGCGGCCAATGCTCATCGGTAAATTCGGCCCGTATTATCAGGAAGCGAACATGGCCTGGATGTGGGCCAGACTGCACGTGCGCTCCCCGAAACTGGGCTATTTTGTTGGCGGGTTCCAAAACTTTGTCGACAGATTAGCCGGCGCGGTCGAAGCGCGCGGTGGTGATATCCGCCTGCAGTCGCCGGTGAATGAAATAGCGGATGACGATCACGATAGGCTGTCAGTGAAAGCTGCCGGCGGCGAAGATGTTTATGATCGCATCCTGGTAACGACATCACCGGGGCTAATGAGCAAGATTGTCAGCGGCCTGCCCGACGACTATACCGGCCGTTTGCGCAGCCTGAAGAGCATGGGCGCCGTGGTCATGACCATGGCACTCAAGCACCCTTTGATGAGTGAAACGGGCACCTATTGGCTGAACATTCCGGCCCATTCAACGGACAAGAGCCAGAATGACCTGCCGTTCCTGGCGCTCGTCGAACATACTAACTATATTGACAGAGAGCATTATGGCGGGGAAACGATCATTTACTGCGGCGATTATGTGCCGGCTGACCATGTTTATTTCACGATGAGCCAGGCGGAGCTGGAAGAGCTGTTTACGAGTGTACTACATAAGATCAACCCCGATTTTCGGCCGGATTGGGTGCGCAAGAGCTGGCTGTTCCGCGAACCTTATGCACAGCCAGTTCCGGTGATAAACCAGTCGGAGAATATCCCCGATCTGCGCACGCCGATGAAGGGGCTCTACCTGGCCAGCATGAGCCAGGTGTACCCGTGGGACCGGGGTACGAACTTCGCCGTCGAGATCGGCCGCCGCGCGGCCGGCCTGATGTTAGAGGATATGGATTAGCCAGCCGCTGCCCCGCGTAGGTTCGCCATAGGGCAAACGCCCATCGTGAGCCATGATCTATCGGGCAGGAATCATGATAATATGCATGGTTGAGTCTATGTATAGTAAAGGCCAGACAAATCGGTCAAGGCACAAGGCTATTGCCGGCTCCTATACCTTAAAGAAGACAACTTGTAGATTCCGGAGTTCGCGCCAGAAAGCACAATGCGCGGCTCGCTAATACTGGAGAAACTGTTATGAAGATCATAGTCGTCGGAACTGGATTTGTCGGCTTGCCGCATGCCGCGGTACTGTCGGAATACGGCCATGAAGTACACGCCTACGACATTGACGAAGCCCGCATCAATGCCTATCAGTCGGGCAAGCGTGAAGAAATAGAACGATACGTTAACGAGCCAGGGCTCGCTGCGTCAATCGCTGAGAATATCGATCGCTATCTATTCTTTACCACGGATATTACCGATAAGGTTGACGGCGTCGATGTTGTGTTTCTTTGCCTAAACACCCCGCCCAAGCGGGATGGCGCCTCCGACCTGAGCTACTATCTGGGGGCTGTCCATCACCTGGCGGAATTGTTGGCCAAGCGCGATTCCTCCAAGCGCGTCGTTCTTGTCAACAAGAGCACAGTCCCTGTGGGAACCGCGCGGCTGCTGGAAAATACGTTGAAAGAGTTTGGCGTCGAGAACTTCGGTGTCGCCTCTAATCCCGAGTTTCTGGCGCAGGGCAACGCGATCAACGGTTCGCGCCGACCGGATCGCGTAGCGATTGGCGCCGACAGCGAGGAGGATTTTGCAATCCTGCGCCGGGTTTACTCACAGTTCGTCAACCATGTGCGCATACGCTACCTTGAAACGACACCGGAAACGGCCGAAGCAATTAAGTACATGGCCAATACGCTGCTGCTCACCTACATCTCTTTTTGGAACGGCGTCGGTGCACGCCTAGGTGAGGCATTCCCGAATATCCGTATGGAGGATCTTAAGGTGGGCGTTACATCGGATGACCGGATCAGCACGTGGGGATCCTATGTCAGCAATGGCGCCGGCGGCAGCTGCTTCGGCAAAGATATTCAATCCTTGATCTATCAGTTGAACAGCTCCGGTCGCTCAACTGATTTGCTGCAGGCTGTGCACAACATCAATGAATTCCAGAAAGTCTACTTGATTGACCGGGCCGTACACGAAGCTGGTTTCAGCTTCAATCAGAAGCGCGTTGCTTTATTGGGCCTGGCCTTCAAGAAGCGCACCAACGACATGCGTGATTCAGCCGCTCTCAAAGTTGTAGAATCGCTGCTTGTGCGCGGCGTGAAGGAGATACGCGCCTATGATCCGCTGGCGATGGATGATGCCCAGCGGTTCTGGTTCAACCCGGCGGATAATCATCTGTTCGAGCGGATCACCTACCATAAATCCGCCCAAGAAGCGATTGAGGGCAGCGACGCGCTTTATATATCCACTGATTGGGAAGAGTTCCGAGGATTGTCACGCACCATTGAGACAACGGTCGAGCCACCTTATCTGGTCGTCGACGGCCGTCGCATGATTCCCGATTACGATGCATTGGTGGACAGTGGCTACGCCTACCTGCCGGTCGGCGGGGCGCTGCTGCAACCGAAAAGTAAATAATCTTCAATTGAGGGCACGTAACGCCACTGAAAAGCAGCGGCTATCACAAAGCGCCATCTTAAAGCGAGGGTATGCAAAATGACAAAATGGAGCAAGCGACGCCGTCTTGAAACTGTGATCGCCGGCGAGAAAGCAGACCGCCTGCCGGTTGCCTTGTGGCGGCATTGGCCAGGAGACGACCAGGACGCCATGTCGCTGGCGGCAGCCCATCTCAAGTGGCAGCAGGATTATGATTGGGATCTGCTCAAGGTGGGTCCGGACAGCAATTACTCCGTTGCTGACTGGGGCGTTGAAGATCGTTGGGTGGGGCATATCGAGGGCATACGAGAAACGACCTATTGGCCGGTACAAACCGTGGAAGATTGGGCGATCTTACAGGTTCTGGACCCCGGCCAGGGCAAGCTGGCCAGACAGATCGAAACGCTCTCGCTGGTCCGGCAGGGAGTCGGGGCGGACGTGCCGATTCTAGCCACCGTGTTTTCACCGCTTTCGCAGGCAAAGCATCTAGCCGGCAAACAGACGATCGCCAGCCACTTGCGCAGCCATCCCGATTTATTCCACCAGGGGCTGGAAGCTATCACCGAGAGCACTATGCGCTTTGTTGAGGCGGCCAAAGAAACCGGCATTGATGGCATTTTCTATGCCGTTCAGCATGCGCGCTACCCGCTTGTGAGCCGTGATGAGTTCACAACATTTGGCCGTCAGTATGACCTGCGTGTGCTGGAAGCTGTGCGCGATCTGCCGTTCAATATGCTCCATATTCACAGTACGGATCTGATGTTCGATCTCGTCGCCGACTATCCGACGCAGCTGGTCAACTGGCACGACCGTGAATCGGGGGTCAGCTTGCGTGAGGGATTAGCGCAAATCAATGGTGCGGCCAGCGGCGGCATCGATCATTGGACGATCCACCAGGAAGGGCCGGAACAAACGCTGGCTGAGGCGCGGGAGGCCGCTGAACAGACGGGCGGCCGTCGCCTTATGCTGGGAACGGGATGTGTTGTTATGGCGACGACCCCTCTTCGCAATCTGCGCACCCTGCGCGAATTTGCGGAAACGGCCGTGATTTAGCCTGGCCGCAAGGGTCCTAGTTGGTTGATACGCCGGCTTCACAAGCTCTGGCCGCGCAGTTCCTGCAGCACCGCTTCCTCCTGCTCATTCTGCAAGGCATCAGCTACAGCGGCGAGCGCCTGCGGCCCGCCAATTTGATGCAGCGCCCAGGCCGCGTGGCCGCGGATAAGCGGTTCAGGCTCCCGCAGTAAGTTGAGCAGCGGCGGCACAGCCGCTTCGTCCCCCCAATTGCCAGCGGCAACACAGGCATTGCGCAGCAGACGGGCGCGTTTGATTCGTTTGATCGGGCTGCGCGCAAATCGCTGTTTAAACGCCTCATCGTCAAGGGCGAGGATATCCAACAATGACGGCGCGACAGTATCCAGATCAGCCGCGGCGAATGCGCTCTCTTCAGTCGGCGTGGCGAAACGATTGAAGGGGCAGACATCCTGGCAGATATCGCAGCCATAGAGCCAGTTCCCCATTAACGGGCGCAGATCATGTGGAATCCAACCTTTCAATTCAATCGTCAAGTACGAAATGCAGCGCCGGGCATCTAGCTGATAGGCAGCCGGAAAAGCGCCCGTTGGGCAGGCGTCGAGGCAGCGATGGCAGGAGCCACACGAGGGCATCACGACGGGCGGCGTTGGCGGCAGCGGCAGCGTGGTCAGCAGCTCTCCCAGAAAGAACCAAGAGCCGTTTTGCGGAGCGATGAGCATGGTGTTCTTGCCTGTAAATCCCAGCCCGGCTGTCTCTGCATGATCGCGTTCAAGGATCGCCCCGGTGTCCACGTAGACCCGGCTGCGAGCGCCAGGATCCACTTCGCGCAGCCAGGCTGCCAACTCCTCCAGCCGCGGCGCCATGAGGTCATGATAATCGACGCCCCAGGCATAGTTGGAAATACGGCCGCGCGAGGGATCGGCGGCTGCATGGGAAGGAACGCGCCCTGTCAGGTAAGACAGCCCGACGGAGATGATAGTACGCAGGCCAGGCAAAATAATCTGCGGGTCCTGGCGACGAACAATGCGGTCCGGCCGGGCCATATAACCCATCTCCCCATGACGGCCGTCGCCAATCCACTGCATGTAGGCATGCAGGCGGCGCGCCGGCGCGCCAAAAGAAACGCCAATGCTGTCAAAGCCGAGATCGTAAGCACGTTTCTGTAATTCGAGAAAGGTTTCGTCCATACGAACTGATTATACCGGATACAGGCGCAGGACAAGCGCCCCGCCTAGGCGGCTGAGACGGAAACATTTGCCATTCCCATTAGATGCTTTGTGGTATAATCTCCGGCAGTTCGTATCTAGCAGTAGGAGGCAAGACGCATGAGCACATCGGATCTGGCAATCAATGTTGAAAAGTTGAAGCGTGTCGCATTAGTGACCGTGGACGGCCGTATTGACAGCACCAATGCGTCTGAATTGGACAACGCACTCAAGCAGACGATGAGTGAAGGACAGTACAATGTCGTTGTGAACCTGAGCGACGTCGACTATATGAGCAGCGCCGGCTTGCGTGCCCTAGTTTCCGCTCTGCGCGAGTGCAAGAAGAAACGCGGCGATCTGGGCATCAGCAACCCTTCACCCCGTGTTTCAGAGGTCCTCGATTTGGCCGGGCTGACTACCGGTCCCACCCCTCTATTCACTGTCTATGAAAACGATGCGGCGGCCGTCGGGAGCTTCTAACCGACTCGTGATCAGGCAGCCATCTGAATTGGGCAGCTGAGCGACGCGACCAATGGACGAAGAAGATGTCCTGACGGTGCCGGGTCGCTACGATCAGATCAGGACGATCACCCAATTTGTCACTTCCGCCGCGGAAGCCGCCGGTCTTGACGAAGACACCGTCTTCCACTTCGAATTGTGCTGCGATGAAGCATCAACAAATATCATTGAACACGCCTACGGCGCTGAAGCGTTGGGCAATATTACCGTTTTCTACAAAAGCAGCAGCCGCGCATTCAGTGTGACACTGATCGATCACGGCCGTCCATTCAACCCCAAAGACGTTCCCGCACCCGCATCCTTCAGTCTCAGCAACGAGACCAAGGAACCGGCCCTCAGCGAGTTTCTTGATAACCTTCAGATTGGGGGGCTGGGCATCCACTTCATGCGCAGCCTCATGGACGAAGTCCATTACAGCTTTGGCGGTGATGCGGGCAATCGTCTGACCCTGGTCAAGTATATTCCCAGGGGGAGCGAACAATGATGGTAGTGCTGCTCCAGCAAGGATACGGCCAATGGATAATGCAAGCGGCAGGCGCGAATAGTTTATGGTCGTCGCTTTCACTACTAATTCTTGTGCTGGCCATCCTGTCGACGACGCTGATTATCTGGCGCCGGTATTTTTCGCGGCGAATCTTGATGCGGCGCGTCGCGGAATTGGAAGCGCTCAGTGCTGCCGGGCGAGCGCTTGTAGCCTCGGAACTCGACGTGAATGCCCTGGCAGCCTTGATCGCCAGCGAGTCAGCAAAGATCATCGAGACCGGCACCTTTCAGGTCGGTCTATTTGACGAAGAGGTCTACCGGATCCTGTTTTGGACCATTGACGGTGAACGGCAGGAGACGCCGCGGTCGTTTGATGTCAGCGATGGGCGGGGCTTGATCAACTGGATGCGCAAAACGCAGCAGCCCCTGCTCATTAAGGATTTTGCGCGAGAGATGGCGGCCCTGCCGGCCAAGCCGCGCTATATCAGCCAATCACCGCCGCGTTCGGGCCTATTCATCCCGCTGGTCAGCGGCGAACAAACGATAGGCATCGTTGCCGCACAGAGCCAGGAGCCGAACTGCTTTGAAGAAGAAGACATGCGGCGGCTGATGATTCTGGCCAACCAGTCCGCCGCCGCCATCGCCAACGCCCGCCTTTACGAGCAGGAAAGAATGCGCGCGGCCCACCTGGAACTGGTCGGCCAGATTGCCCGGCAGGTTAACGCAGTTCAAGACCGTGAAGAGATATTTGACCAGGTTGTGTCGCTGACGCAGAGCACGTTCGGATTCCATCCGGTCTCCATATTTGATATCGATCCGCAAAGCGGGGAAGCTGTGCTGCAGGCCAGCAGCGATCGGGATGTGCCGGCAAACAGCGCACGCATCGGACCAGAACAGGGGATCGTCGGCGCGGCGGCGGCGAACAGGGAGACCATCGTCTCTAACAATACGGCTGATGACGCCCGTTATGTGCGCTCACTGGATGCCTCCCATTTTCTAGTCGCCCATGACTCATTGTCTGAGATCGCTATCCCGCTCATCGTGGACAACCGCGTTCTGGGCGTCCTGGACGTCCAAAGTGAAACGCTCGGAGCCTTTAGCGAGAGCGAGAAAACCGTTCTGGAGGCATTGGCCGCAGAAGTGGCCTCCGCCATTCACAAGGCGCAGCAGTTGGCGTGGCAGCAGCGGGAGGCGTGGATTTCCACCGCCCAGCTGCAGGTGGCAGAAGCCATCTCGCGCAGTGATGATCTGGAAGAGATCATCGAAGCGGTCTCACGCCTGACACCGATGCTCACCGGGGTTTCCTTTTGCGGTATTCTGTTGTGGGACGAAGATCTGCACTGCTATTACGGCACGAGTCTGCAGGGCGCGGACGGCGGCGCGGTAGAGAATTTCGCCGATATCGCCATCCCAATCGGTCAATGGGGCGCACTAGATGCTGTTCATGTCGGGCAGCATGGCTTGGATACAGAGAAGATACCTGACTGGCTGCGGCGAATAAGTGCTGACCTGAATTTCCCTTTGCAGGGTGTGCACCTCCTGCCCCTGTACACGGGCGGCTGGCCGCAGGCACAGGGCGTTATGATCGTCGATCAATGTGCCGTCTCGCCAATGCTCGATGACCGCAATCTGACCGGCCAGAGGCGGCATGATCTCTTAGACAATATTGCCCGGCAGACCGGCACGGCCGTGGAGAGTGAACGCCTTCGCGCGGCGCAGCAGGAGGAGGCGTGGGTCAATACAGCGCTGCTTCAGGTTGCGGAAGCTGTGAACAGCCTCATTGACCTGAATGAGATTCTGGACACAATCGTGCGCCTGGTGCCGATGCTGGTCGGCGTTGAGTCGGTAATCATTCTCATGCGTGATGATGAAAACAAGAACTTCGTGCCCGGGCCCAGCTTCGGCGTGGAGACCATGGGGCTTGGTCTGCTGGAAACGTTGGAAATAAATGACAATGAATACGGGGCTATGATCGCCACCGTGGAGAGCCCACATCTGGCGACGGACTCCGTTCATGTGGTACGGGCGACAGGTTGGTTAAAGACAGTGCTGGCGGCGCCGTCAATTCTGGCAATTTCGCTCAATGCTCAGGGCCGGCTCGTGGGCAGCATGCTGGTTGGTATTTCGGAGGAAGATAGGCGCCGCCTCTCGACCCGGCGGCTCAACATCCTGAACGGAATCGCCCAGCAGGCGGCAACGGCCGTTGTCAACAATCAACTGTACCGCGAATCGGCCGAGCGCGTGCGCTTGCAGCAGGAACTCGATGTAGCGCGAGAGATTCAGGAGAGCTTCTTACCCTCCGGCAGTCCCGAGATTCGCGGTCTGACAGTCGCCAGCTATTGGGAAGCAGCCCGCCAGGTAAGCGGCGACTTCTATGACTTCTTGCCACGCGACGACGGCAGCTGGGGCATCCTTGTGGCTGATGTGGCCGACAAAGGGGTGCCTGCCGCGCTGTTCATGGCGCTGAGCCGCACCATCCTGCGCACAGTAGGCATCAACCGGCGCGATCCGGGGGAAGTGCTGATGCGCGTCAACGAGATCATCAACATTGACGCTGAATCCGATCTCTTTGTCACAGTCTTCTACGCAGTTTGGGATCCTGACACCAGCACGCTCACCTATGCAAATGGGGGTCACAATCCGCCGCTGCTGATAGAAGCGAATGGCACGAACAGGTGGCTGCGGGCACCGGGAATCGCCCTGGGTATCGTGCCCGAAATTGAGATACCAAGCAGTGAGATAGTGCTCGATCCTGGCGATACGCTTATGCTCTACACAGACGGCGTCACCGAAGCGGTCAACGTCGATCTGGACGAGTACGGAACGGACAGGTTGAAGTGGACGCTGCAATCAACACATAAACAAACACCGCACGCGATCGTGCAGGCAATTACAGAAAGCATGCACGTGCATACGGGAGACACCCCACAATTTGACGACGTGACGATGGTTGTACTTCAAAGGAATATGGAATGAGTAACCAACCAATTGAGAAACAAACGGTTCAGGTAAAACCCTTCATCGAACAGGCTGCGTCAGGCAAACCGACTGAGGACGAGCAGCTTCTTCTAGCGCCAGATAAAAAAGTGCCCTTCACGGAAACGGATCCATGGCGTGTGATGCGCATCATGAGCGAGTTTGTCCAAGGCTTTGATGCCCTGGCCGAACTTTCGCAGGCGGTGACCATCTTCGGCTCAGCCCGTACACGACCTGGCGACCCTCTTTACGAAGCGGCCGTGGAGACGGCCTATCTACTTGGTGAAGCGGGCTGCGCCATCATAACGGGCGGCGGGCCAGGCATTATGGAAGCTGCCAACAAAGGCGCGCGCCAGGCCGGCGCATTGTCCGTCGGCTTGAATATCGAGCTGCCGTTTGAACAGCATGTCAATCCTTATGTCGATCTTTCTCTAAATCACCGCTATTTCTTCGTGCGTAAAACGATGCTGGTCAAATACGCGCAGGCCTTTGTTATTTTTCCCGGGGGGTTCGGTACGATGGATGAATTATTCGAATCCTTGACACTGATCCAGACGGGCAAGATCCGCAATTTCCCGGTTGTGCTATTTGGTTCAAGTTACTGGCAGGGCCTGCTTGACTGGCTGCGTGGCACCATGCAGGCGGAAGGTAAAATCGGGGAAGCGGATTTGGATTTACTGCTGGTGACCGACTCGGCGGAAGAGGTTCGTGACTATATCATGGCATCCATCGCAGAGACGAGCGATCGGGCTGCACTCGAGGAGGCGGCCCAAGACGTCACCCGCCACGTATACAGCGGCGAGTAACAGCTGCCGTCCAACGCATGGCGAGGGTCATGCTGCGGATGGACTCAGAGTATTCGCTGGACGGCCGTGCCATCGCTGGCTGTCGTGATGTAGATTTCAGGGCTCAGGCCGGTGGCCGCTTCGTACTGTCGGGCAACGGCCGTGGCAACTTCTCCCGCCCTGTCTGCCTGCACGAGGGCCACCGCGCAGCCACCAAAACCGCCGCCAGTCATGCGCGCGCCATAACAGGCGGGCTGTTCCTGAGCGATAGAGGCCATCACGTCCAGCGCGTCATTCGTCACCTCGAAGTCATCACGCAGACTGGCATGGCTGGCATTCATCAACAAGCCCAAAGTCAAGGCATCTCCCGCTTGCATCGCCTCAACGGCATCCAATACGCGCTGGTTTTCGGTGACAATATGGCGCGCCCGGCGATAGGTTACCTCGTCCAGCGCTGATTCAGCCTCTTCGAGCTGCTGAATGTTCACATCACGCAGGTGGGAAACGTCGAAATAGGCTGCCGCTTGCTCGCAGCTCTCGCGCCGATCGTTATAACCGGAATCGGTATGGCTGTGGCGGGTCATCGTATCCATGATCAAAACGGCTGTCTCCTGGGGAAGCGGTTCTGACTGCACCGATAGATCGCGGCAGTCAATCAGCAGCGCATAACCCGCTTGGCCGTTGGCTGAGATCATCTGGTCCATGATGCCCGTCTTTGCGCCGACCCACTCGTTTTCCGTCTTCTGGCCCAACAGCGCCATCTCTACCCCATCAAAGGGAAAGCCGGAAACCACGGAAAAGGCGCTGCCCACAGCCATCTCCAGCGCGGCAGATGATGAAAGGCCTGACCCAACGGGGACATCGCTGCTCAATACGCCTTCCCAGCCGGTCAACGCATGTCCGGCGTTCTGGAGCATAGAGGCCATACCCTTGACATACTCGGACCAACCATCATTCGTATGCTGGATTTCTGCCAGCGCGAAATCTGTTGGCTGTGCTTGTTCAAGGGAACAGACGTAGACACGGCCGTCGTCGCGGGGCCGCAAGGCGATCCAGACGGCACGATCAATCGCCATCGGCAGGACAAAGCCGTCATTGTAATCCGTATGCTCGCCAATAATATTGACGCGACCGGGCGCGCGAACAATGAAGGTTGGACGGGAACCAAACTGTTCCCGAAATGCGTTTTCTACTCGTTCTTGAAGATCCACGTTACTCCCTGTTCTTATAATGCGTATCTGAAAGCCCTTGCAGCCGTTCCGCCGCCTGCTCTGCTGTCAGATCGCGCTGTGCTTCCGCCATCATTTCAAAGCCTACCATGAATTTTTTCACCGCCGCCGAACGCAGCAAAGGCGGGTAGAAATGGGCGTGGAGCTGCCAATAATCATAGCTGCCATAAGGAGCCCCATGCCAGCCCATAGAATACGGAAACGATGTCTCGAAGAGGTTGTCGTATTTCGTCAGCAAACGTTTCAGTATCTCAGACAGGGCATTACGTTCGCCATCATCCAAATCGGGCAGTCGCAGAACATGGCGGCGGGGAAGCAGTATTGTCTCAAAAGGCCACAGAGCCCAATAAGGAACAACGGCAAGCCAATGGTCGTTTTCGACCACAATGCGTTCGCGCTTCTCCGCTTCCACCGCGGCATAATCAACGAGCAGCGAACGGCCAGTTTCCTGCCAATAGATCTTCTGCTGCACATCTTCCTTAAAAGGCTCATTTGGTAAGGTATCCAACGCCCATATCTGGCCATGTGGATGCGGCATGGAACTGCCCATGACCGACCCCTTGTTCTCGAATATCTGTACCCATTGAAAGGACCTGCCCAGGTCAACTATCTGGTCAGCCCAGGTGTCGATGACCCGGCGAATTTCAGGCATACCCATCTCGGGCAGCGTGAGATCGTGTCGCGGCGAAAAACAGATCACACGGCAGGTTCCGCGCACACTTTCAGTCTGCAGTAGGCCGGTTTCGGCTGAATCGGCTTCAGGCGTATCGGTCAGCAGCGCCGGAAAATCATTGGTGAACACATAGGTGTGCGCATACTGTGGATTTGTCTCGCCGCTGGTGCGCGTATTGCCGGGGCAAAGATAGCATCGCGGCTCGTAGGCAGGTCGATCATCGGGGGGCAGTCCCTCTACCTGTCCCTGCCACGGCCGTTTTGCGCGGTGCGGCGATACCAGCACATATTCACCAGTGAGCAGATTAAGCCGCCGGTGCGGGTGTTCATTTGCATCAAAATTCATACGGCTTGCCTATCAATCCTTTTGGCGAATCTGTTTTCACAGCGCATGCCGGTTTTCTCCGCCGGTATGCCAGAGCAACTCAGTGACAATTATGCGACCACACCCTACCATATGCAACGTTTGCTGATGAACAAGCCGCCTGGGCCTGCCTCGATATTAATAACCATTCGTTCCCCCTTCGAATTCGCCACTCAAGCTACTAAAACAGCGCCTGAGTGTGTATACTACAAGAAGTAAGCCATGGAGAAATATTATGAGCGATGAAACTCAAGAGTTACCTATCAGCGAAGACTTGCTAGAAATCTTGCGAGACCCGGCGGCCGTTCAGGAGCCCGAGAAATACGGAGATGACCCCGGGCGGCTGGTACTGGTGAATAATGCGTGGCTGGTCTCGGAAGATACCGGCTATAAATACCCAATCAAGGACGGCATTCCGATCATGCTCGTCGAAGAGGGCGCGCGTTGGCAAGATACCCCCATTGAAGAGCTGCCCATGCCGCCAGAATCGGCTGAGCCGCTGGAGGCGGCAGCCACACAAACGGACCTGTATGTTACCGACAGCAGCTCAGGAGGGATTCACCCACTGGTCCTCGCCGGTGGTCTGGCACTCGGAGCACTGGTATTTATCGGCTTGTGGCGTTGGCTGACCGGCGACAAGGAATAACCCACCGCCTGACGGACAGCCGCCTGGCCAATGTTGGCGCCAGGTCAATTCACCAGGCGTACACCACTTACCACGAACAATTCGAGGCGATTACAGCGCGCGCCCAAGGGCGCTTCGAACAGCAAGATTGGCGCGGCCTGCAGAGGGACGCGTCTGAGCGCCTGGGCCTCTACAACCGCATTGTTGATCTGCTCGAAGCGGCCGTCCGCGAACTCCTCGACGATAGGATTCACAATAAGCTGATTTGGGCGAGTATGAAGGCAGTTTATTCCGGCATGATCGCTGATTATGATACCTGGGAGCTTGCCGAGACGTTTTTCAATTCGGTAACTCGCCGCATTTTCACAACGGTTGGCGTCGATCCGCAAATCGAGTTCGTGGCTACGGACTTCGAGACGCCGCCAACATCATCGCAACGTCCAGTGTTCCGCAGCTACAAGAGAGCGCCCTCCACGACAGACCTGGTGACGACTATTCTGCTCGATTTTGAACTGGCAGGCGCGTTTGCCAACATGCAAGAAGACGCTCAACTAGTTGCAGCGCGTATCGAAGAGCAGTTGTTGAGCCTTGGCGCGCTGCGCACGGTCGAACGGGCTGAAATGGTGAAGTATCCTTTCTTTCGCGGTATGGGCGCCTATCTCGTCGGCCGTTTGTTCAGCGCTTCCCATCTCATCCCTTTTGTAATATCGGTGATTCATGATGAGGATGGCCTTGTCGTCGATGCTGTCTTGCTTGATGAAGATGCTGCCAGCATATTGTTTAGCTTCGCGCGCTCCTATTTTCATGTCGAAGTGGATCGCCCCTATGACTTGGTGCAGTTCTTACGCAGCATCATGCCTCGCAAACGCGAGGCCGAACTTTATATTTCGCTGGGTTACAATAAGCATGGCAAGACAGAGCTCTATCGAGATCTGCTGCGCTATCTGACCTACTCCAACGATCGCTTCGAAAGAGCACGGGGACAAGAAGGCATGGTCATGGTCGTTTTCACTATGCCCGACTACGATATGGTGTTCAAGCTGATCAAGGATCATTTCAATTACCCGAAAGACGCGACCCGTGGAGATGTTATGGGGAAGTATGATCTGGTTTACCGGCATGATCGCGCTGGGCGCCTGGTCGATGCACAATCCTTTGAATATCTTCAGTTTCATCGCAGCCGCTTCACGGAGCCGCTGCTGCGCAATCTGCTGGAAGTGGCGGCTCAAACGGTGGTCCTCGAAGGGGACTTTGTGATCATCAAGCACTGCTATGTCGAAAGGCGGGTCATTCCCCTTGACATCTATGTCAACGAGGCGGCGAGCAGTGCAGCGCGGTCTGCAGTCATCGATTATGGCAATACGATCAAGGATCTGGCCAACAGCAATATTTTCCCCGGCGATATGCTGCTGAAAAATTTCGGGGTCACGCGCCACGGCCGTGTTGTGTTCTATGACTACGATGAATTATGTTTACTGGAAGAGTGTAAATTCCGGCGTATGCCGCCGGCCCTCGCTTATGAAGATGAACTTGCCGCAGAACCGTGGTTCCATGTCAATCCGGGTGATATATTTCCCGCCGAATTCGAGAGTTTTCTGGGCTTAAGCGGCGAGTTTCGCGAGGTTTTTGAAGAGTGCCACGAAGACCTTTTTGATGTCCCGTTTTGGCGGGATGTGCAGGAACGAACGGAACAGGGTGAAATGACACATATATTCCCGTATGCGCCGGACTTGCGATTGCGCAGTGGTTAGTGAGGGCTGCTGCTGCGAATCTACAGCCAACCAATGAGATTGTGACATAAGGCGCGCCTAGAATAAGGATGCTGCCCTGTGCTCGGTCGGGCAAGATGCGCCGCAACATCAAGAGATTAAGGTTAGCGAACAGCTCGATATTGTTCGCCACAAGGAGCTAATTACAGTAATGAATATGGAATATCGTCGTCTTGGTAAATCGGGCTTGAAAGTCAGTGCGTTGTCCTTCGGGTCCTGGGTGAGCTTCTCGAACCAGATGGGTGTGCCAGCCGCGGAAGAATGCATGATCGCCGCCTATAATGCCGGTGTCAATTTCTTCGACAATGCTGAAGTATACGCGGCTGGCCAGTCGGAACTGATCATGGGCGAGGTGCTGAACAAGATGCAGTGGCCGCGCGACAGTTATATTGTTTCCAGCAAGGTCATGTTCGGTTCAGTGAACGATCCTGCACCTACCCAGCGCGGCCTCAATCGCAAGCATGTCGTTGAAGCTTGCCACCAGGCAATGATACGCCTGCAGGTGGATTACCTGGATCTCTATTTTTGCCACCGGCCTGATCCGGAAACGCCTATCGAAGAAACGGTTCGCGCGATGAATGATTTGATCCAGCAGGGCAAGGTCCTGTACTGGGGAACCTCGGAATGGTCTGCGCAGCAAATCATGGAGGCCTACAGCATCGCTCGACAGTACGGCTTGATACCGCCTACGATGGAACAGCCGCAGTATCACATGTTCCACCGCCAGCGTTTCGAGGTGGAATACGGCCGACTCTATGATGCGATTGGCCTGGGGACCACCATCTGGTCGCCGCTCGCGTCCGGGCTGCTGACTGGCAAATATAATGAAAACACCCCGGACGACACACGGCTGTCCCTTCCCGGTTATGATTGGCTGCGCGAAATGTTCGCCTCTGAAGAGTGGCAGGCGCGGCTGGAGAAGGTGCGCGTGCTGACCAAGATTGCAGACGAGATGGGCACCAATATGGCTCGCCTGGCCATCGCCTGGTGTCTGAAGAACCCCAACGTGAGTACAGTCATAACCGGCGCTTCGCGTGTGGAACAAGTCTATGACAATCTCCAGGCGCTGGAAGTGGTGGAAATGCTGACCGATGATGTGATGGCTGAAATCGAGGAAGTCCTGGACAGCAGGCCAGAACCGCTGGAATTTCAATAGAAGTGATCAGAATAGCGCCAAATTATGAACAATGAATTGTTACCCATCACTGGGTTGAGGATTGGCGGCATCAGTCGAGATGTCATTGTCTGCGGCGATCCCGGGCGGGCCACGAAGATCGCGGCGATGCTGAAGGGCGCCGCGATGCTCGCCGAACAAAGAGAATATCGCAGCTATGCGGGCACGTATGACGGATTGCCTATTACCGTCTGTTCACATGGCGTGGGCGCCCCGGGCGCAGCCGTCGCCTTTGAGGAGATTATCGCTGCCGGCGCCAGGCGCATCCTGCGCGTCGGCACCTGCGGTGGCCTGCAGCCCAATGTTCATGACGGCGATCTGGTAATTGCCGTGGCTGCTGTGCAAAATACCGGCTATGTTCAGGAGGTGGCCCCAGCAGGCTATCCGGCCGTTGCCGATCCGCACATGACCATTGCCTTACAGCGCGCAGCGACCGGAAGCGAACAGAACGTCCATTCGGGTCTGGTGCTGACGCGCGATGCCTTCTATGGCGGCGTGCAGGCGCCGCGGCTGCCTGACTATACGACCATGTCGGAGGCCAACGTCCTGGCAGTAGAAATGGAGTGTGCGGCATTGTTCACAGTTGGCTTGCTGCGCGGCGTACAAACAGCAGCCATCCTTACCGTAGATGGCAATGTGCTGGACGGTGGCGAGACCGTAGAAACATACAGCCCCCATCGAGACGCGGTAACACGAGCGGTGGATAGTGCGATCCAGATCGCGGCGCGTGCGCTGCGAGACTAACAGCTAGGCAGGTGTGCATTGCAGCAAGCATGCTGTATGGACGCCTGCCGCGATGAAGGCAAAGTAGAGTCCCCATGGATATAAATTCACAGCGAAATGCCGTTCGGCCGCTGCTCGACGAAGTAAAGGCGGCGGATGCGCTGGCCTCCTATTACGCGTTCTACCATCCTGACCGCAAAACCAATCTCGTCCTGCAGCCGGATTCTGCGCGAAAGGCGGAGGGGTATATCGCACTTTCACGAACAGGCTTCGATCTGTTTCGACCCCTGTTGACTATGCGTCTACCGCTGGACGATCACCCGGCTGCGGCTGAACTGGTACAAAGAGCGCTCCCTGCGGAAGCGCCGGCTGTTCTCTATGCGCCTGAAGACCACGCGCCGCTGCTCAAGGCCTTTTTTGATATACAGTCCGAAGAACGCCTGCGTGTTCTGGTCCTCGATCGCGGTCGCTACCAACCGGTCATTAACATCCTGGTCACGCAGGAAACGACGGCCGACGGCTTGGCAAGATTTGTTATCCGCGCCAGACAGGGTGAGAAGCGTGTCGTCGCCGCGGCAGGCATCAACTGGCAAACGCCGAATTTCGCTGAGATTTCAGTCTTCACAGAAACAGACCAGAGACGGCTGGGATGGGGCAGAAGCGTCGTTGCAGCGCTGTGCCAGCACATCATGGACAACGGCCGTACGCCGCTCTATGCCGTTGGCGAAACAAACCGGGCGTCGCTGCAGCTCGCCGAAAGCAGCGGATTTGTTGACCTCGGCATCCGCCGCCTGCTTCTGCAGGCTGTGCGCGGCCAAATGAGCAGCCAAGCCCCCACACCCATGTAAGACATCTCGTCAACTCCACAAGCGGCGTGAAGATAGCGTGAACGCGCTGTGAAGTTGCCGTGAAATATCCGCTTTGCCGATTGAACTTTACTCTCCTCCATGATAACTTGATACCAATAAATTTCTTTTGTTGTATCGGAATTCGAAATAACGGTTTGTATTGGTAGCGCAGCGGCCAAAGCGCCTTCTCGTATGTTCGCGCAAGGTGCTTTAGGCTCGCTGAATACAGGACTATTGTGGTCATAAGACCACAAGTATTGTTTCATTCGCAGCACAGCAGTGGAGGTGCCGAGATGAGTAAAGAGACAGGTGTCGTTAAGTGGTTCAGCCGTCTAAAGGGATATGGTTTCATCAATCCAGATGATGGTGGGCAAGAAGTATTCGTTCATTATTCAGCTATTGAGGGAGATGGGTATCGTAACCTATATGAGGGAGACCGTGTTGAATTCGAAATGGCCGATCTCGGAAAAGGACCTCAAGCACAAAAGGTTATCGCCCGCCACAATTGACCATGGCGGCGCTTTTCATTAGGTAAAAGTAAGGTAGCCCAGTATTGGTATCGTAGCGTTGTTTTGTACAGGTAGTCAGCGTATCAAGAAAGAAGCCCGCGATTATTGCGGGCTTCTTTTTTTGATCTCGTGATTGGCGTCAGTTCTATAGTTTGTCCAGGAAGGTCTGAATGAGGCCGCGATTAGTTTGCGCGGTATTCATAAGAAACTCAGCCAGGGTAGGGTAACGCAGGACACGCTGCATCATGTGGGAACGGCGCATACTGCCTCCCATGGTATCTTGCGCCTTCTTTTCAAAGATCTGCATCTGCGCGCGGGAGGTATCACCGGCGGCAAGCGCGTCCACAACAGTTTGCGCCGCCAGCTCAGAAGAAATCAAGGCGTTGTGAATGCCACCCCCTGTTATGGGATTAATGAAACCAGCCGCATCGCCGACGAGCAGGGCACCGTCAAAAACATGCTGCAGGTTTCTCTGCGATCCAAAATTGAGCGGCCAGGTGCTGATCCCTTCGACTACGCCACCACGTTTGATCCGTTCCCTGATCATAGGCAGTTCCAGGAACTGCTGCAGCATCTCTTTCAAGTCACTTTGTGTGTTACGGTATATGTCGAGACGCATGCCTAAGCCGATGTTCGCCTGCTCAGTTCCGGTGGGAAAGATCCAGGCATAGCCCGGCAGGATTTCCTCATAGAGAAAAAACTCGACCTGGCCAGGATAAACCTCGAGATCATGAATGTAGGCGCGCAATGCGATGGCACGGTGGTTATCTTCATGCTGCGCGTTCTTTGGACGAAGGCCGCGTGCGATCGCAGAAGTTACGCCATCCGCACCAACGACAACCTTGCTGCGAATGGGCTCTACAGAACCATTGAGTTGGGCGCTAACACCCACGACTCGGCCGTCATCGATCAATGGTTCTTTGACCGCTGCCGCGCGAAACTCGGCGCCCGAGTCGACGGCATGTTCCTGGATCATCGCGTCGAAATAGACGCGGGGTACGACATAGGAAACCTGATCATCTACCTCGTTGAACTCAGCTTCAACGACATTGCCTCGCGGTGATATCAGGCGCATTCCCGTGATCGGATACATTTCACCGCGCTCAATCGCGCCATTGATCTTGTCATCCATGCCCAGGCCCAATAATTTGCGCCACACGCCCGCGGGCACGCCGTCCCCACATGTTTTGTCACGCGGGAAATCGGAACGATCTAGGAGCAAGACGTCGATTCCTTGCTGAGCCAGGATAGTGGCCATTGTTGCCCCGGCCGGCCCCGCACCCACAATAATAACGTCACGTTCTTCCTGCGCCATAGACAAACTACTCCTCGAGAATCTTTTGGCAGGCGGCGCAATTAGGCGCCGCTGCTTCAGACTTCCAAATCTTCCTTATCAATAATTTCCGCCAGCAAACCATGACAGCCGTCTGCGACCAATTCGTAGACGTACTCAAAATTGCCCTCATAGTAAGGATCGGGCACATTCCGTTCATCACTCTCTTGTGCAAAATCGAGAAGCAGGTATAGATGCGGGCTATCGCCATAACGACGCCGCACATCACGCAAATTGTCCTCGTCCATGCAAACTATATAGGCAGCCGGATCATCCATATCGCTCTTGTTGACCAGGCGCGCCCGCCCTTCATAGCTGATTCCATTTTGCGCAAGCACACGTCTGGTACCGGCATAGGCGGGTTCGCCAACATGCCAACTGCTTGTGCCCGCCGAATCGACCTCGATTTTATCGCTTAGACCGGCATCGTCGACCATTTTCTGAAAGACCGCCTCTGCCATAGGCGACCGGCATATGTTACCTAAACAAACGAAAAGCACTCTAATGGCCATAAAACTCCGGAAAAAAAAGGCATGGAACAACCCGGTTCCATAGCCTTCACTTTACGATTTATTCGCGATCAAGCCGGCCTATAAGCCGCATTCTGTATGCGCGCAACAGACGAGCTGCGGCGCACATGGCGATCATCTATCTGGGGCTGCCATTACTGGCAGCCTCCTGCAACCTACCCGGACGTCAGACGGAACGAGCAGCTCCGTGGCCAGGCGCAATCCTTACGGACCGTCCCTGGACCTTCGCCCTGCTTGGCCTTGCTCCCGGTGGGGTTTGCGTGGCCAGTGACATTACTGCCACTGCCGGTGGTCTCTTACACCGCCGTTTCACCCTCGCCTACCGGTTGAATCCGGCAGGCAATATTCCTCTCTGTAGCACTTGCCGCCGGGTTACCCCGCCCGGCCGTTAGCCGGCACCGCGCCCTAAGGAGTGCGGACTTTCCTCAGCTCCACACTAATGGAGCCGCAATCGCCCGGCCGACTTGATCACCTGATCGTATCACTGATAGATGGCGGATTGCAAGTAGCTTCACGTAACTTACGCAAGAAACTCGTTTTCAGGTGGGTCGGCCCCTGCGGAACGACCTGTGCTTCAATCAGTCCAGCGCCTGCAAAACGCGCCTTGTCAATACGCTTGCCATCTCCGCTCGATAGGCAGCGTCTCCACGAAAATCGCCAGGATGATCAACGACAGCAGCGGCACTTGCCGCAGCGACAATGCTGTCTTCGCTCAACTCTGCCGAGACATTTGCTTCAGCAGCGGACAACCCTACCGGCCGCGGGCTAACGCCCGTAGCCGCCAAACGAATTGACCCGCCGGACGGCCGCCAGGCCACAACAGAAACAATCGGATAATCAGCAGGCGTACGCGCCACGCGTTCCGTCACGCCCTGGCCACCAACCCAGGGTATCTCTATCGTGGCTATCAGGCCTGGTTCCGGCTCCGCGGCCCCTAAGTATGCTTCTAGACTGAGCTGTTCGGCTGCAGACAGAGAAGCAAAATTCAGGCGGGCACCCAGCACGAGCAGCGCGGCCAATAGTTCACTGTCAGCCAAACGGGCAGCTATGCTGCCACCTATGGTTGCCGAATTGCGGTAGGTATTGGGCCCTTCACGCTGAATGACCTCCTGTAAGAACAGGCTCGCCGGGTCTGATGGGAACTCGCGGGCAAGCGCGGCTGAAAAATCAGCCAGCGTACAGGTAGCGCCAACCGTAAGCAGTTCTTGCCCACTTTCAATCTGATTTAGACCAAGCGCCTGCAGATCAACGACATGATCCACGGTCAAACCTGCCTCTCCGGCCAAGAGTTTTGTGCCGCCGGCTAGAGGCACGCTGTCTGGTCTGCTCAGCAGTTGGAGCGCTTCGCTCATGTTTTCCGGACGGTAATATGCTCCCGGTTTCTTTGGCATGTCGCCTCCTCACTAGATTGCCATGGCAACTAAACGATGCTATCGTTACATTATTTCCGCCCACTGTACCTAATTCTGCGCGACTTGCAAAGCCTATTCTGATAAAACTGTCCATAGTCGCTGCTAATTGACGGAAACGATGTCTTTGCAGGAACAGCACCCCGCTACAAATGAGCTAATTGCCGGTTTCCAGCCAGCGAATCGACGCTGGTTTCTGCTGGCTGTGAGCATCACTGTGCTGCTGCTGATGGGCTTCTATGCGCTGACTGATGGTGCGCATCTTGATCATGATCCGCTGCTGGCAGCAGGCGATTGGAGTGGCTACGCACTTTGTCATCGCATTACAGCGCGCTCGTTCACGATCAACGGCCGTCAATTCCCCCTCTGTGCTCGCTGTACAGGGATGTATCTGGGTGCGGCATTGACGATCCTGGCCCTATTCTTGGCCGGCCGGTCGCGTTGGGTCCTGCTGCCGCGGCGCACGTTGTTCCTGGTTCTTTTGGCACTCATCGCCCTGATGGGTATCGACGGCATCAATTCTTACAGTCACTTCTTCCCCAATGCCCCACACCTCTACGAACCGCAAAACTGGCTGCGCCTGGTCACGGGGATGGGTACAGGCATTACCCTGGGCGTTATTGTATTTGCAGCGGTAGCACAAGCGCTGTGGCGAAATCCGCGTTTTTCACCGCTGATCAGGAATTGGCGTGAATTAGCCGGGCTGCTTCTGCTCGCCCTGGTCGCCGCCGGCCTGGTGTTTAGCAACAAACCGGCATTACTTTACGTATTGGCACTGGCAAGCACAGGCGGCTTGCTTTTTGTTGTTACGGCGCTGAACACCGCCGTTGTGCTTGTCCTCCTACGCAGAGACGGCAAGGCGGAAACCTGGTCACAGGCAGTTCTGCCGCTTCTGGCCGGTTTCATATTGGCCATCCTGGAGCTCAGCACAATCAGCGCCCTTCGCTTGACGATGACAGGAACCTTGACTGGATTTCCGGGTCTATAGGAGTAAAGAAAAAATGATAGAAGCTGTTGCAGGCATAGGAACTGCCTTCGGACTGTCCGGCAGCGCCGGGCTAAATGCATACATCCCCTTACTGGTCGTAGCCCTGGCCGGCCGTTTCCCGACCAACGACCCTTTGATCGAACTCGCTTCCCCGTACAACTTACTTTCCAGCGGGTGGGTTATTGGCCTGCTGGTCATCCTACTGGCCATCGAGATGCTGGTGGACAAGATCCCGGCTGTGGACACGCTCAACGACGGTATCCAGACGTTTGTGCGTCCCGTTGCCGGGGCGATCCTCTTCGCGGGTAGTTCAAGTGCAATCAATGATATGAACCCCATTTTGGCCATTCTGGCCGGTGTCCTGGTTGCAGGCGGGGTACACGCGACAAAGGGTCTCGTCCGGCCCGTGGTTACCGCATCAACCGCCGGCACAGGCAATTGGGCGGTGAGTCTCACCGAGGATTTCATGGCTGTGGGTATGTCGCTGCTGGCGATCTTCTTACCGGTCGTAGCCGGCATTCTTGTCATTATCAGTGTGATTGCTATCATCATGATCATACGCCGCATCAGAAAACGAAAACAGGGTGCGCAGATATAGGCGAGATCTAGAAACCCAATGGATCAATTGGAGGAGAGAATTCATGTTAAATATTAGTGGTCCGAGTCTTTTCAGAGCAGGCACCTTGGGCGCCGTGGTTGCCGGGCTTCTCTACTTAATGGCCCTGACGCCGTTCTTTGACAATGTACTGATGGTGCTTCTTGTGGCGGGGATTATATTGATTCCCATCGGCACGGGAATGTACTATGGCTACCTGGCTCCGGGTGAGGAAACGATGTTCCAAAGCGTGGTTGGCGGCGCATTGTCCGGCCTGGTGGTCGGCATTATTCTGGGCCTGGCATTTGGCCTGAACGCCGTTGTGATGAGCACCGCCACATCTTTCCTCGGATCGATAGCCAGCGGTATCGGTACAAGTCTGGTGGTCGGCGGCATCTTCGGCGCTATTGGGGCTATTTTGGGCGCAATCGGCGGCATTTTTTGGAAGGTCGTACAGAAACCTGAACCAGCCTAAAGGTCCGCCAGTTCAGACTCACAGCAGCGGCCGGGTCTTCTAGCGTGGTTGTTCTCAGATTATCCTGAAGACAGTAATCACGCCGCATTCAGCATCCATAATACTCGCCACTACAGTGGCTCAAACAGTCCTTGCACTGCGGAAAGATGTCTACTGTTACGGATCGACAAAGATTGTCTTTTCTGCGTAACAGCTATCTGCAGTGCCATCGACTTTGGCCCATAAGGTCCACCAGCTCGGCTCTTTGATAATGAATACTTTGGAATAAACGTGCGGATAGCTCTCACCCCACATCTCAACGCGATCTGCTCCGTTAACTCGCCAATGAAACGTAAACTCCCCATATTTTTCTGAAGGAACCGAGTAGAAGTCTTCTATGTTGGGCCGAACACAACCCACCGCATCAGGTGCCTCTGGAACGTCTGGAACCACATCTATCTGCGTGCCTTTGTCAGCGGAACCGCCTGACGAACTTCCGGAAGGTCGCTCTTCAAGTGCGTCACGGGGATAGAGCTCGACAACATCCGCATTCGTCACGTCAAGAGAGACAATTGTTCCGTACTGCGTGGACTTCACATTGAGAATGACACGGCCGTCCATTACTACCGTGGCGTCATGACCATGACGCACATGGTAAACCGTAGCCTCATTTCGATTGCGATCCTCAAAGACCAACAGAAGATCCGAAGGACTAGAATCCAACGCCTCCAGTTCACGCACAAGCGCTACTTGCTCATCATACGAAACAGAAAGACCAAATGTTCCGATAGCAGTATGGTACTGGACACCAGTGGCGATCCCCCACTTTCCCGTGGTCAAAGAACGATAGAAAGTGACTGGCACATAGGGCGGTGTATAGGTCATGGTGACATCCACCCCTCCCGGCATTTCAGGAACATTGTCGATAAGTTCTGAGATAGACGACGATGAACCAGGACTCCCAACGCACCCTGATAGGAGTAACAATGCAAGGCTCAACATGAGAAGAATCAACAGTGGCTTGTGAATCAAAGAGTGCACGATTGTTGCCCCCCTGGAAATGAGCGGCTCGCCTCATTTCCCTATCACTGGAACAGCAATTTTAGACCCGAACTCTCTATAGAATAGATGAGGAAAATGGCCATGTCAACCACAGTCGAATGGCGGTGTTTCAGTAATCTAGGACGTCCCCTCAATACGTGCCACTTAGCGTGGCAAGGTGCTGCTTTCCGCCTGGCGCAGCAGGTCGGCCAGAGCATCCAGGCAGATTGATCGCTCTTCGGCCGCTATGTCCAGCTCTGCGAATTCATCTTCATCCAGGATCAGCGTTTTTCCATCAGGCGTTACCCAGAGATCGAGCGCCATATCCTGGCAGCGGATGGTTGTTTCCCCCAGCACCGCCGGCCGGCATACGTTACAGTACCAGCCCTTCAACAGATCGCTGTTCCCCTGGTGCACAGCGAAAATATTGTACCAATGGTCGTCGTAGAAATACTCAACAAAGCGATCACCACGGGCGAAGGTGGCGAATCCAAGATCGGTATCCTCTCGATTGAAAAACGCTTCCAGACGAACAAAATGGGTGCCGCGCGCCAGTTCGCGCGCCGGATACTGCCAGACTTGCCTCCCGTATTCGTCTAATTTGTAAACGGTCAGTTCTTTCACGCCGCTTCGCCGCTAAGAATGGCTTGCAGGCCGGCGATCTGCGCGTCGAGTGCCAATAGGCGGTCCCGTTGTCCGGCAAGTTTTTCATCTTCGGCGCGCACAAAACGTGTAAAGGGGGCGATAGTATCTTCGAGGCGCTGCGTGCTGCGGCGCATTTCGCGGCCAAACTGCGTGGTCAGGCTGTCTACGAGCGAAGTGCGTAGATCGGTAAGCTTTTGCGCATACTGGCGCTTCGCCTTGCGCTTGCGCGCGGGGATGATCAACAGTCCCAATGTGGCGGCAGCAACGCCAGCGGCGATACCGGTGAAATCGAGGAAGACAGCATGCGTAGCCACGGCAACGGCGACGCCAAGCCCTACACCGACGCCAGCGAGACCGGTACCGACCACGGCCGTGCGCGCTGACTGGGCCAGCTCTTCGGCCTCCTTTTCTTTGTCGAAACTGTCTACGGCCTGCCGCGTCGAAGCGCCAATCGAATCGATGAGGCGCTGCCTATCATAGGCCAGCGTACCTTCCCGTGGCCCGGAGCCGCCGACGATGCGACCTTGATGTTCCGCGCTGCGCTCGGTCAAATGATCGGAAACGGCCGTCCACTGACGTAAATCCTGTTCTACCATCCAATCAACCAGCTCACTGACGAGGCGCTCGATCTGATCAGGGGTATCAGCCACGACTTCCTTTTCAAAGTCGGATTCCAGCTGCTTGGAACGCAGCAAATCGGGAATACGCGCCAGACGCATGCGGTCATCGAAAAATTCGTTGCCGCGCTTCTCCATTTCAAAGAGCAGGCTGTCGATCTCGGCCAGGCGCGCCTGGAAATTGCGCTGCATATCTTCATTGTAGTAGAGCATCTGACGCTGAATATCATCGAGCAGCGCTCTGTCCTCAGCCAACACATCAAGATCGGCTTGAATGGCGGCTAACTCGCCCGCTAGGAGGCGGCTGCCAACACCGAGGGGGTTGAGTAGTTTGAGCCGAAAACGGCCGTCGTCGTCCAGCGTCTCCTGAATATAGGCTTCAAGCGGCGCGAACCCACCGCCATCATCCGCTTGCTGCGCCTGTCGTGCGGATACAGCAAAGACCGTGGGGGCGCTGCCGGTCAGCTGCTGCGCTGCATCGCTCACAAAAGTGACCACCTTCTCCACATCCTGCGCGTTATCCAGAATATCGATTTTGTTGACAACCAGAACGATCTTCTTGCCCCAATCCTTGATCTGGGTCAGGAAACTGCGCTCGCTTTCGGTGAACGGCCGGTCGGCCGAGGTAATGAAAAGCACCAGGTCGCTGCGAGGAATAAACTCCGACGTCAGCGCCTCATGGTCGCGCATGATGGCATTGGTGCCCGGTGTATCGACGATGCTGATCTTGCGCAGCAGTTCCATCGGCGCGCGCCGGATCCAGATACCTTTTTCACCGGGAACTTTCTCCCCGCCCTCGCCGTATTTGAGCCAGTAGATCTGGTCCGTTGTCGGCGTAACCCCTTCCTCCTGAAGCCTTTCACCGAGCAGCGCGTTGATAAAGGCGGACTTGCCGGAGTTAAATTCGCCGGCCACAACCAGCAGGAACAGTTCATCCAACTGGCCAATTGAATCGGCCAATGCTTTGCGCGCTGCCGGCTCTGTCGCCGTCTCGGCGAGAGTTTCGCGCAGCCGGCCCAGCGTGCCCCTTGTTTGGCGCAGCAGTTCTTCCTGCTCGTTATTCAGTACCAGTTCCATAATGATTACTCTCTTCGCGTGGCAAGTATATCATGCCCGAAAACAAGTGCGGAATTCAGCCTGCGTTTTGCAGGGATTCGAGGAATAAATGTACGTGAAAAGAGCGCCGGGCGGGCGACGCTCCTCTGGGTCATGACACACGCAAGTTTATTGGGGTTCTTCTTGCCGAATCAGGGTGCGAATTCCCAATTCTCAATGAACGGGCGGCGACACGGCGCAGATCGGCTGACCTGTGGCTCCTACTCTGGATCGTATGAGATTCCGGCTTCGTCGAGGACGCGCATGCGCTCCCATTCAGGCATATCGGTATCGGATCCCGCTTCTTTGAGGGCCAGCATCCGGCGCATCTCCATCACCTGGTCACGCAAAACAGCCGCTTTTTCGAATTCTAGAGACTGAGCCGCCTGCTTCATTTGCTTCTCCAGCTCGATGATCATCTTGCTCATTTCCGGTTTGGGCAGGTCAGCGACAGTTGTATAGGTGGCGCCCTCTTCGGCCAGAGCCAGTTCACGTGACTCCATAATGTCATCGGTCAAGTCGTGAACTGCCTTGATAATGCTGCGCGGCTCGATGCCGTGCGCCTCGTTGTAAGCGCGCTGCCGGTCACGGCGCGCGTTGGTAGTGTCGAGCGCTCCCTGCATCGAGCGCGTGATCTTATCGGCGTACATGATTACCTTGCCGTCCACGTGCCGCGCGGCACGGCCGATGGTTTGCGTCAGCGCCGTCTCCGAACGCAAGAATCCTTCTTTGTCTGCGTCCAGGATGGCCACCAGCGATACCTCGGGCAGGTCCAGACCTTCGCGCAGCAGGTTAATACCGACCACGACATCAAAGACACCCATACGCAGATCGCGCAGGATCTCGGTACGTTCGATAGTATGGACCTCGGAGTGTAGATAATGTACCTTGACGCCCATCTCCAGCAGGTAGTCGCTCAGGTCTTCAGCCATGCGCTTGGTCAGGGTCGTCACCAGGACGCGCTGTCCCTGCTGTGTGCGCTTATTGATCTCGCCAAGGAGATCGTCCACCTGCCCGCGTACAGGACGTACTTCGACTTCCGGATCAAGCACGCCGGTCGGCCGGATCTCCTGACGCACGATTTGCGCCGAATGCTCCAGCTCAAAGGTGCTGGGCGTGGCGCTGGTGAAGATCGTCTGGCCAATCAAGGTCTGCACTTCATCAAAATTCAAGGGCCGGTTATCCATCGCGCTGGGAAGACGGAAGCCGTAGTCGACCAGAGTCTGTTTGCGGCTCTGGTCGCCGGCATACATGCCGCGCACCTGGGGCAGCGTCATATGGCTCTCGTCGATGACCATCAGGAAGTCAGGCGGGAAGTAGTCGATCAAAGTCCACGGCCGTGATCCGGCGGGCCGCTGATCGAGATGGCGGCTGTAATTCTCGATGCCGCTCGTGTAACCGAGTTCACGCAGCATCTCCAGATCGTACATCGTACGTTGTTCGATGCGCTGCGCTTCCAGCAGCATATTGCGCTGCTTGAAGTAAGCGATGCGCTCCTGCAGCTCTTCCTCAATATCCTGGATCGCGGCCTGTACCTTATCCTCATCAGTGATGAACTGCGTCGCCGGGAAGATTTCGATCTTGGTATGGTCGAGAATGATCTCACCAGTGAGCGGATCAAACTCGGTAATGCGCTCTACATCATCGCCCCAGAACTCAACGCCGAATGCTGTTTCCGCGTAGGCTGGAAAGATCTGCAAGGTGTCGCCGCGCACGCGGAATACGCCGCGCCGCAGCTCCAGATCATTGCGATCATACTGGATGTCTACCAGATGACGCAGCAGTGTATTGCGCCGGTAAGATTTGCCTCGTTCAATTGGCACAGTCACTTTGCCCCATGCTTCGGGATTGCCGATGCCATAGATGCAGGAGACGGAAGCGACGATGATCACATCCCGGCGGCTGAGCAGATTGGCCGTGGCCAGCAGGCGCAGGCGGTCGATCTCATCATTGATCTGTGTCTCTTTTTCGATGAAGAGATCATGCCGCGGCACATATGCCTCCGGCTGGTAATAGTCGTAGTAGCTGACGAAATACGAAACGAGGTTATTGGGAAAGAATTCGCGAAACTCGCTGTACAGCTGTGCGGCGAGGGTCTTATTGTGGGCTAGAACCAGCGTCGGTCGTTGTGTTTCCTGGATTACATTGGCAATGCTGTAGGTCTTGCCCGTACCCGTAGCGCCCAGCAGCGTCTGGTAACGATCACCACGGTTTAACCCTTCCACTAAACCGGCGATAGCATGCGGCTGATCGCCCATCGGTTGAAAATCAGAGTGAAGCTCAAAATCAAGCATACCTGCTCCTTTATTTTGTGCATACGCACAGAGAATTACCAAGCGAAGCAAACAGAACGAAAGTTCTATATTCTAGCACAAAAATACTGTTTGGTCCCCCAATTCACGGGCTTTATTTGCTCTTCTTTCATCTTGGATAACCCGGGAATCGACACCAGGGGCAAACAAGAGGCACCGCTGACCATTCAGGGCGCTGTGCGCTATAATGTCACCTATGGTAAGCGATCACGATCCTCTGCAGCCGGTCAGTCACGAGCCTAATCCAGCGCCTCCTTCTGCTGATCCAGCCCTGCACCTGGCGGCCAACGGTGAGCCGGCGTGGCTTATCACGCCGGCGGACCTGGCGACGCTGCCACAAACGGCCGTCTCGGACTGTTTGATCGTCAGCACCGGGCATGGCACGTCCGGCCCATTTACCTTCGGCGGCGTGACGCTCCACGATTTGATAGCCGCCTATTGTGGCGGGCCGTGGCGTGAGGCTGAGATCGTGAGCGCTGACGGCTTCGGTAACCGGGTTCTTGCCGAAGAAGTTGTGGAGGGCTCTGCTGAACGGCCGATCCTGCTGGCGACACATGTCAACGGCCGACCGATGTCGCGCCTGGAAGGGTTGGTGCGCTTGATTGTGCCGTCGGAAGTGGATGACGCGCTGCGGCAGGTGAAGTGGATCGAGCGGATAACGGTCAACAGCTAATGAAAAACAGAAAACGGGAAATCGGCTAATCCAGAACAGCCGTGATGGTCTCGTCGATCGAAGGTACTCCGCGTGTGCCGCGCCGCAGGTGAGCGAGGAATTCGACATTGCCGTCGGCGCCCTGGATGGGCGAGCGGATCAGCGCCTGCGGGGGCAGATCGTTTTCTAGAGCCCAACCGAGAATATCTTCCAGGACCTGGCGATGGACGGCCGTGTCCTTGATCACACCCCCCTTGCCCACCTGTTTTGGTCCCGCTTCGAACTGTGGCTTAATGAGGATCACGATATGCCCATCCGCCGCCAACCATTTCTTGACCGCCGGCAGTACCAGCTTGAGCGAGATGAAGGAGACATCTACGGAAACGAAATCGATTGTTTCGGGCAGTTCTTCAAGGTAGCGCACATTGGTGCGTTCCATGACCTGGACGCGATCATCCTGGCGCAGCTTCCAATCGAGCTGGCCGTAGCCAACATCGATGGCGTAGACTCGGGCAGCACCGCGCTGCAGTAGAACATCGGTGAAACCACCCGTGCAGGCGCCAACATCGGCGCAGATCTCACCGGCGACATCGATCTGGAAGAGATCCAGCGCGCCGGCCAGCTTGTAGCCGCCGCGGCCAACATAGGGCATGGGCGCAATCAGTTCCAGTTGGACGTCGCGGGCGACTCTGGTACCCGGCTTATCGGCGCGCTGGCCGTTGACCAGCACCTCTCCGGCCATGATCACCGCCTTTGCGCGGCTGCGTGTGCTAATCAGGCCTCGTTCGACCAGTAGGATGTCCAGACGTT
The DNA here is from genome assembly GCA_963767495.1 of uncultured Chloroflexia bacterium. Classification (GTDB taxonomy): domain Bacteria; phylum Chloroflexota; class Anaerolineae; order Promineifilales; family Promineifilaceae; genus JAACFF01. The sequence continues at coordinate 1,497,858 of CAVYDY010000001.1, read as the reverse complement.
CTTTGTTTTTTGCCATAGGGCCACAGGTTAATGATTAAAGGACGAAGCGCGCAGTCGCGGCGGGAACCACTATTCGGGTATAGAGCCGCAACTACATGTCGAGATAGACCTACTGCAAACGCGTGAGCCAATCATCCAGGGCATTGGAGAGCGACTGCTCGATCGCTATGATAGGCTGCCAGCCGGTATCGGCGGCGATTCGAGCGTTGCTGCCATAGAGCACCGGCGTATCAGACGGCCGCATACGCGCCGGATCGTAGTTGACCTGAACATCGACGCCGGCCAGGTCGATCAAGGTCTGCAAGAGATAGCGAATGGAGACAGGTTTTCCAGAACAAATGAAGTAGGGGCGGCCTGGCTGCCCGTTTTCGGCCAGGGCAATGTAGGCTTTAGCCACATCACGCACGTCGGTGAAGTCGCGCTGCGCATCGAGGTTACCCACGGAGATGATCGCTTCCTGCAGATCTAGTTTGATCGCCGCCAGCTGGCCGGCGAAATCAGGAACGACGAAGCCTGGCGTCTGCCTGGGACCGATGTGATTAAATGGCCGTGCCTCGATAACCGGCAAAGCGTAGCGCTGCCAGTAGACGTCGACGAGTTGGCTGGCAGCCAGCTTGCTGACGCCGTAGGGGTGGCGAGGCTGGGCCTCTGTTTCTTCAGTCAAGGGCAGCATATCGGCTGTGATCTGGCCATATATCTCGGCGCTGGTAACGACGACAACCCGCGGACGGCCATAAGCCACTGACGCCTGCAAGAGATTTGCTGTGCCGCCGGCATTGATAGCCATGGTAAGTGCCGGATCTTGCCAGGAGACACCTGGAGATGCCTGTCCGGCCAGGTGAAATATGATATCGGGCTGCGCCGTGTTGATCGCCTCTTTCAGCGAGTCTACACGTAACAGATCACCAGGGATCTGGCTGAGACGCGGATGTTGTATCAATTCCTGGTGGCTGCTGTCTCCATGCACCAGGGCAAACAGATCATGACCAGCGTCAAGGAGTTGGTCAACAAGGTGGGAACCGGCAAAGCCCGTGCCCCCGGTTATAAGTATGCGCATTGCATCTCCAGAGTTGTTTCGATGTGAATGATTATAAACGCGTCGGATAGAGTGGACCAATCTTGCAGAATCGATCCGGCGGAGCATCTGAGTTTGCGCTGCCGCGATCCCGGCTGATTCCTGAGACGGTTCGCCGCGAAGCAGAGCAGCCGTATAATCAGCTCATGAGCGATCCCAAGGCGGCGCCCAGCTTTTCGATGGAAACCGGCGGTGTGGCTGCGCAGCAAAGCGGCTGGTCCTGGTTGTTGGCGAACAGCGCCCGTTTTGCCGGCCTGCTCAACCGGCTGCTGCTCTTCGCTATCCTGCTGAAACTACTCTTGCCCGCCCCGCTTCTGATCACGCCCGGCCCCCAGCAAACCGTCGTCAGCGCGCACCCCATCCTCGGTGCCCACACGCGGCTGACGGACGAGGTGGAAGAGTGGAAAATCAAGCGCAGCCTGGAGCTGGTGCGCGAGATGGGCGCACCCTCGATTGTGGAGTTCTTCCCCTGGGCATATTACCAGGGTTCCGACGGCGACATAGCCTGGCAGCATCCTGACCAGGTGGTCAACCACGCCCACGCGCAGGGGTTGACGATCATCGCCCGGCTGGGGCTGACGCCAGATTGGGCACGCCCGCCGGATACGCCGCTGACCTATCTGGACGACGAGGCATATGATGATTTTGCCGCCTTCGCCGCCGCTTTCGCTGAACGTTACGCGGGGAAGGTCGACTCCTTGATCATTGGCAACGAGCCGAATCTAAGTTATGAGTGGGGCTACCGGCCAACAACGGCAGTCGATTACGTGAACTTGTTGAAGGTCGTCTATCCGGCGGTCAAGGCGGCCAATCCCGATATACAGATTCTGGCCGGCGCGCTGGCGCCGACCCTGGAACCGGAAGGATCTCCCTGGGGGTTGAATGACCTGCAGTATTTGACCGAGATGTACGAAGCTGGCGCTGCGCCATATTTCGATGGCCTGGCGGCGCATGCCTACGGATTGACTTTTCCAGCCGACTCCGAACCTGACCCGAATGTCCTCAATTTTCGTCGCATTGAACTAGTGCGCCAGGTAATGGTAGATGCGGGCGATGGCGACAAATCGATCTTTGTAACGGAAACGGGTTGGAATGATCACCCACGCTGGACTATGGCCGTACGACCCGGCCAACGCATTCAATACACACTCGACGCGCTGCGCTACGCGGAGGAAAACTGGCCCTACGTGGAAACGCTTGCACTGTGGGCTTTCCGCTACCCCGCGCCGACAAAAAGCTATACTGACTATTTCACGCTGGTCACGCCTGAATTTGTGACCAAGCCCATCTATGATGCGCTCAGGGCGTATACGGGAAACGATGATAGTTTTCCCCCGCAGTAGCTTTCGACTCTTGCTCACGGCGCTGGTCTTACTCGCCGCCGGCAGCCTGCTGGCTGCTTGCAGCGTGAAAGACGGCGCATGGCCGCGCATCGAACGAGAGGGTGTACTGCGTGTGGGGCTGGACCCGACCTTCCCGCCGTTTGAGGTTACGGCCGAGCAGGACGTGGTTGGATTTGATGTTGACCTGGCTCGCGCTCTGGCCGCAGAAATGGGCCTTGACGTTGTATTCGTGCATTTCGGTTACGATGGTCTGTATGATGCGCTGAGCACGGAGCAGGTGGATGTGCTCATTTCCGCGTTGGTAATTGTGCCCGGCCGCACGCGCGATTTTGCGTACAGCGAGCCGTATTTCAACGCTGGTGAGATCCTGGTTGCGCCTGCCGGTTCAGCGATCGCGGAAATGAGCGATTTGGACGGCAAGCGGTTGGCGGTCGAACTCGGTGCGCAGGGACATGTGGAAGCGACACAGTGGGCCAAGCGGCTGCCTGATCTGAGCGTGATACCCTATGCCAGCGCCGAGGAGGCATTGGCGGCTGTGGCCGCTGGCGATGCCGAGTCAGCGCTGGTTGACGGCGTGAGCGGCCGGCTCTTTTTAAAGGACCAATCCGCTTCTCCCCTGGCACGAACCGGCCAGCCGGTTACAGTGGAACCTTACGCGATGGTCGTGCGTATAGAAGATGAGACGCTGTTGGCTAAACTGGATGAAGCATTGTCTTCTCTAACGGCCAGCGGCGACCTAGAACGGCTGGTTGGACAGTGGCTGGGGCCGTAGCGCAGCCGGCCCATCGCGGGTTACTTCATTTTTACGGCCGTTCGTTTTATAATGAACATGTGTTTATCGTCGTTTTCGAGTAAGGCCTTACCTGAACAGCTATGAATCTCCACCGCCAACGGCTCACATTCGCCTCAATATCGCTATTCTTCACGCTATTACTGGTTGCACAGGTCGCTTCGGCACAGACCAAGTCATTCAATTGGGAAGATTGGAGCACGGAAATCACGCTGCAGGAAAACGGCGACATGGATGTCGTCGAAACGCAGACCTTGAATTTCGCCGGCGCACCCTTTACCTTCGGCTACCGCACCATACGGACCGGCAGGGCCGGGGGCAATGACGCGATCAGTAATATTTCGGTCAGTGAAAACGGCAGACCCTATCAGCTGAGCACCAGCCAGCAGCCCGGCACCTATCGTGTATCGCGGGATGGTGATGAAATTACCGTCAACTGGTACTTCGACCCCGCGCTCGGTGAACACAGCTACACCTTTAGCTACACCATTGAAGGCGGCGTTAACGTCGGTACATCGGAGCAAGGTGATGGCGACCAGATCTTCTGGAGCGTCATTCCCGACGATCATCCCAACGGCATTATTAACCAGCGCAGCGCCACGATCTATCTTCCGGAAGGGGTTAATCCACAGCAGTACACGGGCACAACAGATTTCCTCGTTGAGGCATACAACAATGAAGTCATCGACCCCAGTGTAGATATTGAAGTCAGCAAAGACGGCCGAACGATCACCTATAGTTCCGACAGCGCCCTGCTGCCCGGCGGCTCATTCGATGTCCGCGTGCAGTTCCCGCACGGACTCCTCCCCATCCCGATGTCGCAGTGGCAGCAAGAAATGGAGCGCGGCGATGCGGTCAGCCTGGGTGTGCTGGCCCTGGGGCTGCTAATCCTGGTCGGCGGTCCCCTGGCGGTCCTACTGCTCTGGTATCTGCGCGGGCGCGATCCGGAGCTGCCCATCGTCGTACCTGAATACATCAGCGAACCACCGGACGATTTGCCGCCGGCCGTCGTAGGCACGTTGGTCGACGAAAAAGTCGATATGGAGGATATCATCTCCACACTGCTGGATCTGGGTCACCGCGGCTATCTGACGATGGTTGACAAAAAGAATGATTACCTCTTCGTGCGTACGGACAAACCGATGGGGGGCCTGCGTCGTTTTGAGCAAACTTTTCTCAAGGATGTCTTCGAGGGGGACAGCGAACGAACGTTAAACAGCATGCGCTACAAGTTCGCCGACAACTTGCCGGGGCTGCGCAGTGACATCTACCAGGAACTGGTGAATGAAGGACTGGTAGAGCGATCGCCCAGCGCCGTACGCAAGAACTACGGCTGCCTGGCCATATTTCTATTTTTCGCGGCGCTGGCCTTTTTCGTTTCCATGACTACGCTGTTTGGCGATACGGTGGCAACAATCATTTGCCCATCCCTAGCCCTGGTGGTTACCGGCCTGGCGCTGGTCTACGCCGCGCGGCATATGCCGCAGAAGACGGCCAAAGGCGCCGAGGCTGCGGCTAAGTGGAACGCTTTCAAGAACTATCTTCAGAACATTGAGAAGTTCACCGATCTTGAGGAAGGCGGTGAGATTTTCGAGGAATACCTGGCTTATGCAACCGCATTTGGCCTGGAACAATCATGGATACACAAATTCTCAGCGGTGCCGACGACGCCGGTTCCCACCTGGTATTTTCCCTACCCGTATTATGCCGGCCATATTGGCAGCGGGGGCACAGTGTCTTCAGGGGGTGGATCGGCTGGCATGCCACGGCCGAGTTTGGAAGGGATGTCCGGCAGCCTGACGGGTGGATTGGCCGGCATGTCAGCCGGGCTGACAGGCATGCTTAATTCGACATCATCGATCATGAAAAGCACACCGCCGCCCAAGTCTGGTAGCGGTGGTGGTTTTAGCGGCGGGTTCAGCGGTGGGTTCTCCGGCGGTGGGTTCTCCGGCGGTGGCGGCAGCGCAGGATTTGGCTAACAGCGGAACAACAGACAGCTTTCAGAAGGAAGGAAATCTATGGGTCGAACATTGGGAATCATTTTGCTTATCGGCGGTACCATCGTGGCCATTATTCTTGGCGTGTTGATGATGACCTACAGCCGCGAAGGGAGCCTGACTTCCGGAGCGTCCGTGTTGGGATTCACTCTGGGGTTCCTGGTGCTGGTGCTGCCCCAATGGGGGTTCGGCGCCTATCTGTTGTGGCAAGGGAACAAGGATGCCGCAGCGGCGGCAACGGCCGAAAAACAACGCGAGCTGCTGGACATCATCAAATCGCGCGGCCAGGTCGATATTGGCGACGTGGCCATCGAGATGAGGGTGCCTATGGATGAAGTGCATGAAATGCTGCACCAGCTGGTGGGCATGGGACTCTACTCCGGTTATATCAACTGGGATGAGGGTATGTTGTACTCGAAAGAAGCCAGTCAGATACGTGAACTTAGCAACTGTTATCACTGCGGAGGCGAAGTGAAATTCGCCGGGAAGGGCGTACTGCGCTGCCCTTACTGTGGTACGGAATATTTCTTGGATTAGAGGCTGCGCAGCAGCACGCTCGGCTGAAATACTGAATCATTTATGCGCTTTTCACAAGGAGAAAATTCATTATGAAAGATGATGTGAAGGATAATGTTGGCGACCTGTACGAGCAGATTTCCGGGGAGGAAGCGACCGGCCTGGGCGAACTGCTGGCCCGGCTGCCCGGATTGTCGGGCTACATGGAGCGCGGAAGACGCCGTGAAGCGGACCAACTACTGCGCGAGACGATTGTCGGCCGTTTGGAGCAGGTGCGGCTGCAGCTAAGTGATGTGCATCATTCCTTGAGCCGCGATATCGTTTTGGCCATGGAGCATGCCGAGGCGTTGGGCCGCGCAGAAACACGCCTGATGGGTTTGATTGGCAAGATTAAGGATGCGCCGCAGGGTTACGCGGGCTATTTCGATGCAATCAAGGTAAAAGAAGAAGATCTAGCCCGGCTCTATCTCTTTGACAGCGAGATGCTTGGTCATGTGGACCTGATAGCTGCTGATGTAGATACGCTGCAAAGTGCCGTGAATCATGGCGCGCAGATTGAGGCGGCTATCGTGCAGCTGAACGACGACCTGGCCGTGGCTAACGAGACCTTCGCTGGACGCACAGAGGTGCTGCGCGGGATTGGCTAGAAATTTTCGGATTTCCCCGCAACTATTTTTGCTGGACATCCCTGCCCCTGGACGTTGTGCCGGGGAAACGGGAAAGACACTATTCAGGAGAATGAATTATGCCCCAAGTATTTGATCGTGTTGCCATTGATTCCTGGCTCAGGGATGAGATTGTTCAAAAGTTCCCGCGCGGCGGGCTGGGCGATATTAAGCTGGGTTCGCAGCTCATCGTCAATCCCTATGAAACGGCCGTTTTTGTGCGCGGAGGCGAGCCGATGGGTACCTTCGTGCCCGGACGGCATACGCTGACCACGGAAAGCATTCCCATGCTCACCGATTTATTCGAGTGGGGGCTTTTTGGCGGTGACAATGTATTTACGGCCGATGTCTACTTCGTTAAGACAACGGACATGCCGATGCGTTGGGGCACGAAGGACCCGATCATTGTCGAACATCCCCAGCGCGGGCCCGGCGCCAGCGCTATGCGCGGCAACGGCTCCTATATCGTGCGCGTTAAGGACCCCTGGCGCTTCCTGAACGCCATGGATGCTTTCCGTGACAGTGTCAATCTGACGCAGTTGAAGACACGCCTCGATCCCATCGTGGGCGTGATGATGCAGGACAAGTTGAGCGAACTGGCGCAGGCCAAGAACCTGGGTCCGGCGGAGCTGCAGTCGTTCAGCAAAGAATTGAATGACCTGCTGCAGGGTCTGCTGCAAGAGGAATTTGACGCCCTGGGCATGGAGTTGGTCGATTTCAATATCGTCATGGGCCTGCATCCCGACTCGCTGGCACTTGTGACCAACATGGGCTACGGCACCAGCTATGTGCAGAAACAGCAGGCGGACGCGCTGCTGGCCGCGGCCGACAATCCAGAAGGCAGCAGTATCGCCGAGATCGGCATCGGCGCTATGGGCATTGGCGCCTTGCAGGGCATGCAGCCCGCACCGCAGCAGCAGCCACACACCTCCCCTGGCGCTCCGGCAACGGAAGTACCTGGCCCATCTGGCATGCCGGATGTGATGACGCCGGATCAGGCAGCAGAGATTTTGCAGGTATCGCCGGAAGATGTGATGGCGGCCATCGACTCGGGTGACCTGAAGGCGCGCAAGATCGGAAATGCGTACCGGATCAGCAAGGCGAATCTGGAAGCGTTCCTGGAAGGATAATTTGAGATTTGGAATTCGGAATGCAAAGCGCGACGCGCTTGGCTGACTGGATTCTGAAAAGGTATCAAGGGCGGTCGCTGCTGTGTGATCGCTCGAAAAGAAGCAAACGGGAAGACTCCGGTCGATTGGCCGGAGTCTCCTTTTATGTACACTGTAGGTCGGATTGGCAATCCGACCTACATGCTGGCGAGAGGACAACCATGAAAGCATATGGAACCAGAACATTCGGCGACTTGAATGCCGGACGGTACGACGCGATGTACGAGGAAATGATGCGCGAGGAGACGCGCGATTCAGTGAAAACACTTGCTGAACTCGCCGGAGGCGGAACTGTCCTTGAACTAGCGATCGGAACCGGGCGGGTGGCTCTGCCGCTTGCCGCATGTGGCCTGTCCGTGCAGGGCATCGAGGCCTCTGAAGCGATGGTGGCCAGGCTCCGAGAGAAGCCGGGCGGCAGCGACATCCCTGTAGAGATTGGCGATATGGCTGAGGTCCACCTGAATGAGCGCTTCGATCTGATCTACCTGGTGTTCAATACCATCTTCAACTTGACGACCCAGGACGCGCAGGTGCGCTGCTTCCGGAATGCCGCACGACACCTGAAGCCCGGCGGCTTGTTTGTCGTGGAGACGGTGGTGCCCGATTTCTCCGACTATGTGGACGGGCAGCGCATGAAGGGATCGTGGGCCAGGATGGAGTCCGGGCGGTTCGAAATCGCAATTCACGATCGGGTCCTGCAGACCGTCGCCTTCCAGCGCATCGTGATCAGTGAGGAGGGCACACAGATGACGCCGCACTTCATGCGCTATGCCTGGCCCTCCGAGCTTGACCTCATGGCCCAGTTAGCCGGACTGGAGCGCCGCGAACGATGGGCGTGGTGGGATCGTTCGCCCTTCACCGCCGCCAGCAAGAGCCATGTAACAGTGTACGCACGCGCGGGGCAGTAGGGTTCGACCACCTGTAGTTACATCAAAAACCCCATGCAGCGCACAGGGTTTTCAATAAGGATCTTATTCGATTGGACCATCAAAGTGACTGTTGGGACGGGCCTGGCCGACTATTGATTAGTTGTGGACCGTCGCGATGAGGTCCGCCAGCTTATCAAAGGCCTGGTTCCAACCGCCGCCAGCACCTGAGCTTGCCGGTACACCGGCATGGGTCATAACCATTTTTGTGCGGCCGCCAACATCTTCCAACAGCACGGTAACCTCAGTCTTCGCCGGATAGCCCTCGGGCATTCCCATAGCAGCTGGTGAAACAACATTGCCATCTTCATCAGCCGGACTCTCGGTATAGGAAAGGCGCTCGACCGGCGCAATTTCTGTGAATTCCCCTGTCGTCCACATTTTCATGCTGCCATCAGGTGACGCCATGCAAATCAGGCGTTTGCCACCAACCTGCAGATCCATGTCGGCAACGGGCACCGTGAAGCCTTGTGGCCCGTACCACTTCTTAAAATCCTCGGGCTGTGTCCACATTTGCCAGATTAGGTCTACGGACGCATCGAAAGTACGTTCAATGACAACTGCATTCTCGGAACCAGTGCTGCTACTCATTACTAATCTCCTTGCTATTGAGCTGTTTAATATAGTCGTCCATGCGGTCAAAGCGTTCCTCCCAAATATGGCGGTACTGCTCCGTCCACTCGGAAATCTCTTCTAGGGGCGCAGCGTCAATGGTACAGGGCCGGTACTGCGCTTTCTGCCCCTGAATGATCAGACCTGCGCGTTCCAATACCTTGATATGTTTAGAAATGGCCGGCAGGCTCATATCGAACGGCTCGGCGAGTTCGTTAACGGTCGCTTCTCCTTCTGCCAACCGCGCCAGAATCGCCCGCCGCGTCGTGTTTGCCAATGCCGCAAAGGTCTGGCTCAGCCTGTCGTCATCACTGCTCATGATTATGAATTGCCTTATTTAGCTAATCAGTTAATTAACTGATTAGTAAAATACAACAAGTTGAACTGCTTGTCAAGTGACAGTTTGCAGCAGTCCTAAGTTCTGGCTTTTTCTTCACGATGTGATGGCTGCTGTTGACGACGTTGGCCGTTCTGCATGATGAGATGGTTCGTGCATTTAGCCTGGCCGCAAATTACCTCAGAACTGCCCGTGTACCCAACGGCTAAGATTTGCCGTCGATAGCGAGTGAGCGCCTGGTTGGGGCGTGGAAGATAGGGTATCAGGGCCTCATGAGCTTCCGCACAGCAGCCTGTCAGGCGCTGCGGCACATGATGAATTGTGCAAGTGACGCCGTTTTTGATGGTCTAATGACACCGTTTTTGGTTGTCAAATACATCAATAACAAAAGAAAACGGCCGTCCACATAACGCGAACGGCCGTAAAACTACAGTATAATAGTGTTGCCAGCCGTTCGCATCGGCTAGGCCAAGGCCAGGAGTGCTGCGAACACTCGCTGGCTTTTTCTATGTCAAATCATGCGGAAATTGTAGCTGACACAGAACAAGTGTACAAGTTCACTCCTGAATGCTTGGTCGGTTGCGTCTGATATAATCCCAGGCAGTTTCAAGTGCCTCTTTTCTATCTTCGGGCTCCCAATCGCATTTGTCGCTATTGACATAGCCTACGATTAGCCCCAGGAAAACGAGTCGTTTTTCGTGACTAGTCCAATTTCCATCGTCTGGTTCATCAAATTGCTGGCGGCAGAAGATACCCAGATGAGCCCAGGTATTCTCGCCACCATGCAAATTTCTGTTTGTCCAGCTTCCACCGAACGTGCGCATTCGGTAGTTTTTCTCGTAAGCCGCATATGCTTCATTGCGATTGTCGGCCACAAGTTTTAGGTCAATACTTCCTTCTTTCTCCACCAATGTCTCCTTATAGCTGGGGTTTAATGGACAATTACACGAGCTTGCTAAAGAGATGGCCCCGGCTGAATCTTTTTCACCTCACGATGAGCCGCCTGATTTCTTCTGGCCCGGCTGGCCGCGCAGAGGCGTCTACCCGAACGTAGACAATATAGCTGCTCATGCACGGCTTTTCGGGCAATTCATTGACTCGTATCGCCAAAATCATCCTGTTTTCCTGGTCCGGAGCCCTGAATGCTTGTATTTCAAACTCAGGTGCCGGGCTGCAGCTTTCCTGAATGACGTTTGTAATTTGCAGGCGCTTATCGTCCAGTTCCTTGCCAGGCGGCAATCCCTGAATATTGCCGTCCTTATCTATGCCGATTAGAATCAGCCCTCCCCCAGTGGCATTTGCGAATGCGCAGACCTCCTTAGCAAGGTCCTTCATTCGTTTGGGCAAATCAACCTTGAATTCAAGTTGCTTTGTTTCATTTGTAAGGCGTGCTTCAGCAAGCGTAACACCAATGTGCCCCAATAAATACCGGTCCAGTTCCGTGGTCAACTCTGTAATTGACAGGTCGGCTTCCTCGGCGGAATAGCCAATCAGAGCAAATGGATAGCGCAGGACTGATGGCGGCAAAGATGTTAGTCTGTCATATAGCTGCTCGAAGCTGGCAACAGGTGGGCCTTTTTTAGCTGCAACAGATTCCATAGGAACGAGGATTACAGCAATGTCAATCCGATTGGCGCGAAAAAATTCCGGGAAATCAACAAGCAGTTTACTTTCAACATCCCTGAAACTGGGCGGGAATATTTCCAAGCCTATGCGGTCACGCAAGAGACCAATCCTGGCAAATGCTCGCTCATCCCGGCCGATTGGAACATACGCCTGGCTCACATTACTGTCCCATAACGCGAATGTCGTCTTCTTGATAAAGTCGTTGAAATTCTGCCAATTCTTGAAGGGTATTTCGAAATCGAAATCCGGAGATTGACCAAAGAACATTAGTTCCGCAAAAGGTGTGGGACGTTGATTCTGAAGTTTCTCCCACGCCCCAAGAAAGCTCAGCACTGAATTAACGTACATATCTACAACTCCCCGCGAAAGGCGCTGTGCAGCAGCGTGTCAAAGAGGTGGTCGACTTGGCGGATGGCCTCGTGCTGTTGTGCCCTCATTTGTTCGAATCGTCTTACCGAGTTCCCAAATCGTCTTTGTAGTTCGAGGGGCGGAAGGGGGATAGGCTGCGTTGTGATATCCGGTTTTAGCACTCTTGGAACTGTTGAGCCCCTAGTTACAGAAGTTAGCCGTTTGTGCCAGGTTGGAAAAAGCATCACATGTAATAAATAGGGAGAGAGCACAAGTTTCAAATTAGGCCGAAGTGCCATCACCCGTCTGCTTATCTGGAACACACCATTTTCGGGATAGGCTGCCACTTCGCCTACGGGTGCTTCCGTCGTTATTAATACGTCTCCAGGTTGCGTAAACCCTCTTGTAGTCCATTCTTGATACACATCTGGTCTAATAAACTGAGCGTGCGAAAAATCCACCCTCCCACGCTTGATATTCGCTGCACTAAGCAACGGTATGCCTTTAGACGACTTAGGAGGAGTTTTGCCCCGATAGTCGATTATTGTTTCTAGTAGGATACCAAGTTCCTCTTCAGCCCACCCCATCGGATTCGTCACCGGGTCGCCGAACATCTCCAGGAACACCGACTGCAAGAAGCCCTCGCTCAATTCCAGGGCGTAGCGGCGCAGGCGGCGCAGGCGGTCGGCCGTGTTGATGACGGCTGCAATGCGCTTCTGTTCAGACAGATGGGGACAGGGAATCGCATGATTCCCCAAATCTCTTGGAGAAAGTCGTGGTAAATTCGCACCCGAAACGCTTTGACTTGCCCAATCTACAAAACTTGGGGAAAGCAAATATGCCCACAAATAAGTTCTATCAAGTTCAGTTTCATTTGGAAGTATCGGGAGTAGCTCTGTTGTACAAACCCCATCGAAATCTGGAACAATGACTTTGTTTAGATATGGTCGCAACTTACCGTACAACACATGGTTAGGGGTAAATCTAAACTTCGTTGCTTTAAGATTTGCTGGCTTTAGGTCGTAACTTGCAGCCAGCCGCCCAGTTTCTTTCTCGATATGTTCAAGGCCAACATAAGGCAGGTTGCTGGTCTCAGTATCACTTGCTGGAGAGCGGTCTATCTTTGCGACCTGTTTCAGAGGAATTCGTCTCATTTGACCAGTTCTTGAAGCCGATTAATCTCGTTTGTAGCAACTTGCTCAAGCAGCATTAAACGTTCTAGCGTTACCTCTGGCTCTTCAAAATAAACATCGTCTTGAAACGCTTCCCGATACCGGCCAGCGGATAAGTCGTATTTGTTTGCCTTGACTTGCTCCTTGGTTACCCAGAACTGACGGCCGAGTTGGGCAAGCTGTGCTTTGAGAGGAGCCATATGGGCTTGCAGGACTTCCAGTTTTTCCTTGACGGCTTCCAGGGCTTCGGCCGCCGCTTCATCGCCATCTTCGGCGATAACCTGCTCGAATTGCAGACGGTTCATTTCTGCTTCCAGCCGCAAGCGTTCAGCCTGTAGCGGTTCCAGTTCAGCTCTTAATCGCTCCATCTCCGCTTGCTGTTCTGCCTGGTACGCTTCATCGAAGCGATGCTGCCAGTTTTTGAGAATGTCGGGGATATCGTTCTCCGCTACCCGCTGCCGCTTGTCATCCAAAGACAAACCATCGTGGCCCATATCGTAGAACCAGATGCGGTCGGTGGTTCCTCCCTTGGTGAAGAACAAAACGGCCGTGCTAACGCCAGCGTAAGGTTTAAAGACGCCGCTGGGCATACTGACCACACCTTGCAGCTGGTTCTCCTCAATCAGTTTCTTGCGTATCTCAACATGCGCCCGGCTGGAGCCGAACAGTACGCCATCGGGCACAATCACCGCGCAGCGCCCGCCCATATCCAGCGCCCTCAGTATCAGGTGCATGAAGAGCAGTTCTGATTTCTTGGTATTGTCGGGCAGTGTCTCGTTTACGTCGCTCTTGTCCACTGCACCCTTGAAGGGGGGATTCATGAGGATGACGTCATATTCGGCCGTTTCGTTAAACCTCTTGGACAGCGTATCCGCATAGAAATATTTAGGATTGTCGACGCCGTGCAGCATCAGGTTCATCGAGCCGATGCGCAGCATCGCCATGCCGGAGTCGTTGTCAAAGGCGCGTAACCCTCCATCATTGAGGAATGCACGCGCCTCTGGCTCCAGTAGGTCGCCAACCAGACCGTGCGGCCAGCCGTCCTCGTCATATTCCAGGATTTCCGGCGAAGTATGGGTCTCCAGAATGTGCTGGTAACCGTTGACGATGAAACCGCAGGTGCCGGCCGCCAAATCGCCGATGCGTTCGTACGGTTTGGGGTCTACCATCTGCACCATCATGCGAATGATGTGTCGTGGCGTGCGAAACTGGCCGTTGCGCCCGGCCACGTTCAAATTGCTGAGCAGGTATTCGTACAGGTCTCCCTGCGCATCCTGCTGCTGGCCGGAGAGATTAATCTCGTCAATCACATTGCAGGCGTTAATCAGCAGCGAGGGCTTGTTAATTTTGAACTCCGCCTTGCCCATATAGCGGCGGTAGGAGCTGTCTTCTGGTCCAAGCGTGCGCAGCGCCGGAAACACCACATCGCGCACGTGTTGCAGAGCATCCTCCGCCCGGTACTTGGTCCAGGTGCTCCAGCGTAGTTCCGGGTCCATCTGTGGTTCATATGGTTGGCCACGCCGCCTGGCCTGTGCCTCGCGCCGGTTTTCCTCATCATCCAGCCGCTTCATGAATAGCAGAAAAGACAGCTGCTCGATAGCATCCATCGGGTTGGTCAGGCCGCCGGTCCACAGCATATCCCACAGCCGGTCAACTTGTGATTTTAGTTTGGGGTCAGTAAGCATTGAGTTCCTTATCTATTTAGTCGGTCGTCAGTGTTTCTGTAAACACCAATACATCGGCGATTTCCGCTTCACTGAAGAACTGCTCCACGGCATCCGCGCCGAAATTAGTGAAGGGTTCTTCGTACAGGTCGGGCCGCACCAGGCGACGTTTTTGCAGGAAGACGCTCTGAATGGCGCGCAGGAAGCGAATCTGGGAGGCGTTAAAGCTGTTCTCCGTGACGTATTCCTGAAATTTGTGCTCCACGACATCGGCGTAATCAGGGATGCCGTCCAAATCCAACAGATGGCGCACAAAGGCCATGAAGCTATCCACCTTAACGCCATAAGCGCGACGAATGCGCTCCTCATTTAGCTCGATGCCTTCGCCACTTAATTCGTTACGCAGAGTGCGTTCTAGTGCCAGTAGCTGGTCATCGTCTACAGCCTCGCCCCGCTCTATTGCCGCAATAACCGGATGGGTGGCAACCACTTCTAGAATCTTATCCTCCACTCGTCGCCGGTATTCATCTACATAAACCGGCTGCCCACGGTCATAGAGGAAGATATAGGTCTGCGTCTCCATGAAGTCAGGCAGGTCCAGCGTGATAAAGGGATTCTCACGCTCGCGTCGAAAGCGCATCTGTCCAGATAGCTGGGTGATGACCTGTGTCAATTCGGCCGGCGAGGCTTGCAGCAAGGCATCCGACAAGACCAAATCAACGGCCTGTTTGCGCTGCGGCGACTGCGACACAAAGTCCGGCAGGCGGCTCACATCTTCAAGAATCGCCCGCGCTGTTGCCGTCATGTCACGGCCGAGCAGCCGTTGCAGCTTCAGCCGCTCCACCTTGCTGGCAAAAGTCGCTCCTTGCACATCCACGCCGGATACATAGCGCAATAGGGGTCCCACGCGCAGGCGCAGGAAATTCAGTTTATCTCGTGTCAGGTAGGTCCAGTAGCTGTCCTGCCATGCCTGCTCAATCTCATGGTACACCTGGCGCACACTGAAGGCGTCCAGTGGAATCTCGGCGATTTGTTCGCGCAGGTCGGCAATCACTTGCTCGTAATCGGCCGTACCACGGTCGGCAAGTAGCTCTTCAAGAATCGCCAGCCGTGTATTGAACAGCTTGACCAGAACGGGAACGTTCTGCGCCTCGCGTTCTTCCTTCGGGTCTTTGGCGAAGTCATTCTGCCAGAAGTCTATTATCAAGAATTCGTTTTTCTCGCCTTTGGGCAGCCATTCCAAATGCTTACACGTTTCCTGGCTGCGAGTGCCCCGGCCAATCATCTGCATCAGCTTGATGTAGGAATGCACCGGTTTCATGAAAACCAGGTTGGTCACTTCGGGGATGTCCACGCCGGTATCCAGCATGTCCACGGAGATGGCGATGCGCGGCAAACTCTCCTTTTTGAATCTTTTGATGAGCGTGCCCTTGTATTCTGACTTATGAGTAATGACGCGCACCATGTCCGGCCACTGCGGGTACATCTCTTCAAAGACCTCGGCCAGGCGCACGGCATGCTCCTGTGTCAATGCAAAGACGATTGTCTTGCCCGGCAGCTGCCCAGACTCATCCATGTTGCAGACATTCAAAATTTCCTGCCACTGCTTGCGCAGCGTGTCCGTATTGCTGACCGTTTTTTCCAGTTCTGTACCGTCGTAGTCAATCGCATCCGGGTCAAGCCCCTGCTCAATCAACTGGTTGCGCGCTTCTTCATCCAGGTCCACGCCACGAATGCCGCGCCGCTGGAAACGCGTTTGCGCCTGGTATGGTGTGTAATCTACCAAGAAACCTTCTTCAACCGCCTGCTCATAGGGGTAAAGCGAAGTCGGCAGTTCGCCGTCACAATCAAAAGCGAGGAAGGTGTTGCGGTCGATGAATCCGGCCGGGGTGGCGGTCAGACCAATCATACGGCCGTCGAAATACTCCAGGACTTCATTCCACTTATTGAAGATAGAACGGTGAACCTCGTCGAAGATTATCAGGTCGAAGAATCCCGGCGAAAACTGCTCGAAGCAGTTGCTCAGCGTCTGCAACGTGGCTGCATAGAGCCGTTGGGTATAGTCGATGTTGTGGCTGTAAATACGCATGCACGGCTCATCGGGCAGGAAAACTTTGAAGCCATCGTCCAACGCCTGTTTCACCAATGCATCGCGGTCGGCCACAAACAAAATCTTCCGCGCCTGGTTCGACTTCATAAACACGTCAATAATCGACATCGCCGTACGCGTCTTACCTGTGCCGGTAGCCATGACCAGCAGGGCCGCACGCTTCTTCTGTACTTCAAAGGCTTCACACACGCGTCGTATGGACTCTTGCTGATAGAGGCGGTCTGTAATCACGGGGTCAATCGGCGCTTCCAGCAGCGACGTCGCATTCTCGCGCATGTAGCGCATGTCTTCCAGGTCCCGAGGGGTGAAGAAGCCGTGCACCAGCCGTTTATTAGCCTGGCCGACATCCCAGAAGTAGATTTCGTAGCCGTTTGTCATGAAGCCAAACGGCCGAAAGCCCTGCATCTTCTCAATTTCTTCAATGTAGAATTCCGTTTGCGCCTGGGCTAGGGCAGGGTTTACGCTGGTGCGCTTTGCTTCTACAACGGCAACAATTTCGCCATTGGGCTGTTTAAGTACATAATCGCTGATGCCGCTGGGTAAATCGGTCGTGTAGCTTCCCCCTAATTCGCGCAGCTTTCTTTCCTGTCGCTGCCATTCATCCGGGTCGAAGCCATCAACAGGAATCTCAATGCCCACTTGTGTTGGGTCATTGACATCCCATCCCACTTTCTTCAGTTTTGGGTCAATCAGTTCTCGTCTCGTCGTTGCTTCAGTTGGTCCGGTCATATTGTTATGACATGAATTATTGCCTAGCTATCTTGTGTAATTTGCTCCTCAGGAAGAGTGAATTCTTCGTCTAATACGTCCCCAAGCTCGCCGTTTGCTGCTTGCCTCATCATTTTGGTCAGCCACGCCGAAAATGGTAACCAAATCACGGAAGCAACTGCAATGAAAAGCCAAGCGTATTTACTGGTTGAAGAAGTGTTAACTTGACTGCTAACGGAGTTCACATCCATACTGTTCGCCGGAAACACTGTAAGAGCTATGGCGATGAGGATACTGGGTGGTACTCTGCAACATGATGGATAAATCGTATCTATTGAGCTTGGGCCAGATTCAGTGATGTAATTCAGCTGATTGGGTAGAATTGTGCCCTTCTATTGCCAATCTTACCCGTTCAGCTCATGAAGTTCAATCCAACTCCCCTCGAATACATACTGTTCATCTTCGTCTGCCTGGCCATCTATGTTTTTGACAACCAAAAACGGCGTCAAAAGATCATTAAAAACAGCGTCACTCCAATAAATACAAAAAATGATGATCGCCAAAAACAGCGTCACTTGTGCATCAAAAACAGCGTCACGAAGGGTTGGGGAGCCTCGCTTTTGCTACTTTTGGCGAGTCAAAAGTAGGGAGTAGCGGTTCGTCAGTCGATAGGTTCGCCTCCTTGTCTACACCTTGAAGATTGAGTTGTTGTCGCAGACGATAAGACTGCCCCACAAACTCCAAGATATGACTGCGAAAAGTTAGACGGTCCAAAAGGCCATTGGTCAAACGTTCATCACCCAGCACCGAAACCCATTCACCAAAGGGGAGATTGGTGGTAATAATGAGCGAGGTACGCTCAGACAAATGGCTGCAACATTGGAACAAGAGTTGCGCCCCAGTTGGTGAAAAAGGGACATAGCCAAATTCATCTAGGACCAGCAATTTGTGCCTGCCCAGTTTTTCCAGGAGTTTGGGCAGTTGGTGTTCCTGTTGGGCTAAAGCTAACTCATTGACCAACTGGGTCACGGTGTAGAAGCGGACACGATGATTCTGGCGACAGGCAATTAAGGCCAAACCAGTAGCAATGTGTGTCTTACCCAAACCAGGATTACCGACCAAGATCACCGGCTCCGCCTGTTCCAGATAGGCCCCTTCCGCCAAGGATAGAACGCGTTGTTTACTTAATTGCGGAATGGCCGTGTAATCAAAATCAGCTAGCTCTTTCAAGAGCGGGAACTTCGCTTCCTTGATGCGTCGCCGGCGGCGGTTCATCGTCCGTCGTTGGAATTCCTGGTCAATCAGCTGCGCCAAATAGGTTTCAAAAGACCAGTTGGCCTGAGCTGCCTGCTGAGCTAACGTCTGGTACTGCTTGCGAATAGAAGCCAGATGCAGGTCTGTGAGTTGTTGTTCTAATTGTGCGTAACTCATGAGTCTACCTGTCGCAGCAGTTGGTCATATTGGGGCAACGTTAAGGGGGCTTGTCCCACCTGTGATAGATGAGGCTGGGGCAGTGAGTCTAACGCCTTGAAAGTTGGCGTTGGATCGAGCAACCGATTGAGACAAAATAGCACCCCGTTCAGATGGGGCACTTTCTCTGTCAGTGCTTTCTCAATGGCATTTTGTACCACAGAAGCATCATAGTCGAGATGGAGTTGTAGGATTTGAATAAACTCGCGTATCGCTTTGTGCTCATTCTGACTCTCCTTCAGTTGCAGCAGCAATTCGTCATAGAGGGGCGGCCAACTATTCCGCCACTGCTGCAAAGGCTGGGCGTGGTTGAAGGCGCCTGGCCGCTCGGCTAACAAGGGTAGATAGTGAAGGGGGTTGAGAATATCCTGTTTGCGCTCGTAACTGCGCTGATGTGTGGCAATAATTTCCGTCCCCTTGACGATCTCGATGCGGAAGGGATAAGCGCGCAAGGTCAGTTGCTTTTGTGCTTTGTCCGCGGGAACGGAGTAGCGATTGGTTTCAAAGGTAACTTGTCCATAGGGATTCAGCTTCACTTCCCGACTGATGTAACCGGCGTAGTCGGTGGCCGGCAACGACCGTAAATGGGGTTGCTCTTCGGCCCACATGGCACCTATCGACTGCGGTTGGCGACTGACCTGGCGCTGGTCGTCCTGCAGACATCGTTCTCGCAGCCAGGCATTCAACTGGGCATAATCGCGCACCTCAGGTAGGGGGACGAGATAATTCTGCCGCGCATACTTGACCCCATGCTCCACACTCCCTTTCTCATGCCCTTCTCCGGGCGTACAGAAGCGGCTTTCAAAAAGATAATGGCTGCGAAATGTTATGAAGCGCTTTTGCTCCTGACGGTTCCGTCCTTTTAGGATCCGGTCCACGGCTGCCTTCAAGTTGTCATAGGTAATCGTGTGCGGCACACCGCCAAAGAAGTCAAAGGCGGCCATATGGGCACTGAAAAAAGCTTCTTGTTTCTGAGTGGGAAAGGCCATCACGAAGGTGCGCCGTGAATAGCACAAGCGCATCACAAACAATTGTGCCTTCACCTTTTCCCCCTTCATGATCACGACAGCTTCTCCCCAATCGACCTGCGCATCTTGACCAGGCTCATACTGCAGGGGAATAAAGATCGGGGGTCGTTTCAGTTCGCCCCGTTTTTTGCCCACATAACGGCGCAGATTGGATTCGCTGCCACTATACCCTTCCGCTTCCATCAGTTCATATAGCTTGTGCGTCGTAAAGCGCTGTTTGCGGGGGAGGCTGCGCTCCTGTTCCAGCAGTTTATCTATCTTCTCTTTGTACGGACCTAATTTCGGCGCCGCTTTCGGCTGACTTAGCGTGTAGGGTTGGTGCTCAGCCGATGCCAAGGCCTTACGTATCGTCCAATAGCCATGATGCATTTCTCGTTCTATCTGGCGCATCGTTTTGCCTTCGATGAAGTAGGCGCGTCTAATTCTCTCTCGGTCTATCACAGTGATCATTTCCTTCTCCGCTAAAGTGGGATTCCCAACCTTAGCGGATTAACAGCTTACTGACGCTGTTTTTCGTGATCATCCTCATTCAAAGTGACGCCGATTTAGAGTATCAAAAACAGGCAAAATGACTAATGCTTGAACAATTGTGCCTTTTAGATTTGGAAAATAATCCTTTTCGGATAAGGGTTGTTTGGAGTACCCCTATAATGGTTCCTCAGCACCTTCCAAATTTACATTGGCTGACATCGTACTCGACGTCCCTATAATAACAGATGGCACAGCCGTCGCGAAGTGACATTTGTCACATCCATTTCAGCATAATAACCGGCATGGTTTACATTCCAACTTTCGGAATCACAATCATCAGTAAACCGCAAATTTTTAGTAGACCTCAATGGAAGATTAGTGTAAAGTGTGTGCTTTCAGCCAGACAGAGGAATAGCATTTTGTAATGACGGTAAAACAACGACTCGAATTATGGAGAAAGCGATATTTTACATGGGGTAATTTACTAAGAACTCTAATAGTGATTACCATGATTATCCTGGCATATCGGGGGCTAAAGTTAGGCTGGGAATATCGCGGAACGAACTTACTCGAGGTAAGCAGGTTAGAGTATTTTCTGATTAACTTAGGTCCTGAGCTTGCAGGCATTGTCATTGGTGTTGTGGTCATTGATGCCTTGAATAATTGGAGACAAACCCAACAATTGAAAGCTCAGCTAATTCGACAAATGGGGAGCCCAATTAGAGATGTGGCAGTTCCGGCTTCTAGAGAATTGGACCATCATGGCTGGCTATATGATGGCTCTCTGAAAGGCGCTGACCTTTCAGAGGCTAACTTGAGTGGAGCGGATTTAATAAATGCAAACTTGGAGGGGGCTGATTTAACAAAAGCAAACCTGGAGAGCACCGTCCTGATAGCCGCTAACCTAAATCGGGCAGACTTCTGGTATGCAAATATGAAAGGGACCATATTTCTCGATGCTAACATTGCAGGGGCCGACTTTCAGGATGCTGACCTAGATAAGGCAGTTTTATGGGATGCTAACTTAGAAAAGGCATTTCTAAAGGATGCTAACTTGAGAGGGACGTTTCAATATGGCGCTAACTTGAATGGAGCAGAGAAGTTAAGTGGCAAACAGCTTCGAATGGCCAAAACTGTTGCTAGGGCAACCATGCCTGACGGAGTTAAATTGCATGATTCAGAAGGTGTAATCAGTATGATTTACAATCTTGTGGGGAAAAAGATGTCGCCTGAATCAGCTAAAATTCTTGAGAGTAAAATAACCGGAGGAATGCGTAAACAGGCGCATCCATATCTAGATGGACCATCCCTGGAAGAATGGCTGGCCACCAAGCCTGATTGCCTAGTCTGGGAGGACGAAGAAGAATGAACCAATTGCTTAAGGCTGCCTCATATGGCATTTAAGGGAGCTCATAAGGCTCCATCGCGAAAGGTTCATATATGATTTTTCCTAGCTCAAAGTCATCATAATAGTCAAATATCAATGCATCTATTTCGTCTTTCTGGGTTGTGCCCCACCAGTTATTCATACCGGAAATATCGCATTCACTATTGCCCACTACTCTAACCTCATAAATTGAATTGTTGTTTGCAATGTTGTTTTGAGAGAAGCTCACTTTGCAGTTCACGATAATTGCGGCTTGTGTGTTAGTCCACTCGGACGGCCATATTGACACTTGAGAGTTGTTTTCAATATGGTTTGATTGAATCTGGGCTGAAAAATTCGTGCTGGCCACGTCATTTGAAATGGCTCCTCTATTGCCAGTAATAGTGTTGTCAGAAATTATCGTCGTGCCCTCTTGCGCACACCCTCTCAGTAGGATACCCAGAGATTCATTATTGGTAATGGAATTGTTTCTTATCTCGTTACCTTCACAGGTTCGGATTGCTGCGACAGCCCTTGGTGAATTGTTTCCAGAAATAACGGTGTTTTCAAGTATGTTGGTACCAAATATTAAATCCACAGATTCGGAATTCTGAGTAACCTCTCCGTTAGAAAAGGTCAAAGATTTACCTGTCCCTGCATTCAGACCCAGCGGTGCAACATTGTGGCTTAACTTAATACCCTCCATAATCGGTTGGGCTTCATCAACGTGAAGTGCAGACTTTCTGTCACTTACTCCATCTGCGTATTCAAGATGAAGATTGTAGAGCGCCGATGAAGAGCTGCTTTTTGAGGTGATTCTTAGGCCAGCCCAATAAGCAGAACTGTTTTTTGAAAAGAGAACAGGCAGGATGGAAGTGCCATTCACAAGTAATGTGCCATCAACTTGCATGTATACCGCTTCGTCAAATTTTAGAGTGACGTCTTCTGGTATAGTTAGTGTGATGCTTTCTTCAACGAGCACATTTGCCGTCACGACGTAATAACAACCACTTGTCAACACAGTATTTGTATCGATGATGCCAGCCAGCGTTGCACATGGCGTCGGAGTTGACGTAGGGGTCTGTGTTGGTGTGTTGCTTGCGGTCGGAGAAGGGGTGCTAGTTGAAGTGTTGGTTGGGGTAGGTGTTGCATCTGTCACCGTACTTGTCGGGGTTGGCGTGTATGACGGCGACTCAGTAGGGGAAAATGTTGCTGTACTTAAAGGAGTTGGTTGTGGAGAAGGTCCATTCCCTTTACCAACTACTACTGGCAGATAACTGCCTGGAGTAAGCGATGATGCACCGAGCAATGTTGCAGCAAGGAGCATAATTAGTGCTAAGAAAAAAACTACTAGAGCCTTTAAACGAACCATATAACTGACCCCTAGAAATGTGGAACAAAAGATATTTGCCTAAACTATCCGTTACATCGGCTTTTCACTAGTGACAAAAGTCATGTGTTGTAGCCGGATTGGTAATATCCTTGTGGAACATCAGGAGTGTCATACCTATTCATAAACCCCAATTATCCACTGGGCTGGCACGGCCGTGCATACGCTGCAAATCAATCTTGGCGATACGTGCATAGCGCCGGACCATTTCAAGGCTTGAGTGCCCTAATAGTTCTTGAAGCGTAAATACATCGCCATTCGAGCGCAGATAGTTGATTGCGAATGTGTGCCGGAATTTGTGTGGGTAGCATTTCTTGATACCAACCTTTTTGCCCAGCCTACGCATCAACAATCGTAAACTGTCCTTGTTCATCGGGTCTTCTCTGGCCGAGAGAAATAGAAGAGCTTGCTCGTCTTCCTGGTCTTCTCTCTCAACTAGATAGCGCCAGAGTGCCTTGCGAGTCACCTTGCCAATGTACACCGTGCGCCCTTTCCCACCCTTGGCTCCGCCAGCACGGCCGTGTCTTACGGTAACCTCGCCAGTTTTCATGTTTACATCGGCGATGCGCAACGCACACAGTTCCGATGCTCGTAAACCGGTATCTAGCAGGAACAAGCATAGTGCTTCATCACGCCGGTAGGTGGGTCTTTCCATCTTGAACGGCAGCCGGCCGTTTGTGTTGGACACGCGGCTGTATTTACAGGCTTGCAACAGCTGCTCAATTTCTTCACGCGTGAATGGAGAAATCGGTTCTACTGTGAATTTCGGCCGTGGCACTGTGGCCATCAGGTCATCATCCAGAAAACCGCTTTTCATGGCCCAGGTGAAGAATGATTTCAGTGTGACCCAGAAGTTGTAAATTGTCTTGGGCGATAGTGGGTCGCCGTTTCCTGTTAGCCGCTGCGGCTCGTAATCACTGCGCAACCAGAACAGGAAATCGTTGATGTGTTCGGCCGTGATATCAGTCAGGGGTGGGTTGTCCAGAAATTCCAGAAATCGGGCCAACTGGTTGATGTAAGATTCCAGCGTTCGTGGGCTCAGCCCTTCGACAACCTTATACTTGGTGAAGCCATCAATGGCCTCGGACAATAATAAGCCTTGCGTTCTCCGGTTCATCAGATTTCTCCATTTTTCTGAACCACAGAACGCCAGGTAAAACAAAAATCCCAGCCCACAGGGCTAGGATTCTGAAGAGTAGCGGGGATCAGATTCGAACTGATGACCTCCGGGTTATGAGCCCGACGAGCTGCCTCTGCTCTACCCCGCAATATCGAATCAGCATTATAGCCATGCCGGAGCGCTTGTCAAGGGACAGGCGGCTTGTATTAATGAGGCTTAAGTTTGCGGTCGTTTGCAAACACGGCCGTGCGGCTTAGAATTAGGCCAATTGACGTGATTAGCTGAGTGAAATCGTCATGCGAACGGACTTCAAACTGGAATCTTTTAACCCGTCACCGCTGTGGTTGAACGCGCATGCGCAGACGATCCTGGCCAATTCGCTGCGCTCTACCGGCGGCGTGACTTTCCACCGCCTGCGCCTGGATACGAATGATGGTGATTTCGTGGACCTTGATTTCGCCTCGGTGAACGGCTTGAAACTGCCCAGCAGCGCGCCGCTGGTTTTGCTGCTGCATGGCCTGGAAGGGTCGGCGCGGCGCAGCTATGCCTGCGAAGTATATCGCCAGCTGGCGCAGCGCGGCATACGCGCCGTGGGCTTGAATTTTCGCTCATGCAGCGGGGAGATGAATCGCACACAGTATCTCTACCATGCGGGCAAAACGGATGATGTGGATCTGGTCGTCAACTGGCTGACGGGTCGCCAGCCCGGTGTGCGCCTGGGCGCGGTCGGCTTTTCGCTGGGCGCGAATACGCTGCTCAAGTACCTGGGTGAGAAGGGCACGGACACGGCCGTCGAGGCCGCCGCCGTTGTCTCGCCGCCATTCGACCTGGGCCGCGTGTCGGAAACCTTCGACAGGGGAGAAGGGCGCCGCTACGCCACGCGCTTCTTGCGCGATTTGCAGAGCAAGGCAGTGCGGCACGCGCGGCAGAATGGCAATGCGGTTGATGTGCAGCGCATCCTCAATGTGAAAAGCATGCGCGAGTTCGACGATGCCTTCACGGCGCCGCTGCACGGTTATCGGGATGCGGCCGAGTATTACGCGCTGAACAGCTGCATCCACTACGTACAGGATATCGCCGTGGACACGCTCGTAATGCGTTCTATGGATGATCCTTTCTTCGCCAGCGATATCCCCCATGCCGCGTTGGCAGGCAACGCGCATATCACACCGGCACTAACGCCCTACGGCGGGCATGTGGCCTTCGCCGAGGGCAACCACCCGCGCAAATTCCGCTATTGGGCCGAACGGCAGGCAGCCCGCTTCCTGGCCACTCATTTACACGAAACCAATGGTAGAGGGTGGTAACGGCCCGCAGGATTTCCGGGGAGAATCTCTGAATTCTGACGGCTGATCTTTCATGACGATGAACCGCTGACATGTTGACGCGCTTCCTGTCCAGGTTTCGATCAGTCTCTATTCCCTTCTGGCTAACAACGGCCGTGCTCCTCCTTCTCTATAGCTGGACGCTTACGGAGACGGTCCCCCTACGTGTCGAGGTGGACAATGGCCAGTGCACGGCTGTTCTGGCTGATCGCAGCAGCAGCATCCCCTGCCCTGACCTGGCTGGGGCAGAGGTAGCAGCCTATGCTACCAAATCCTCCCAACTGCAAAGAGTCTGGTACCGGCCGTTGGAAGCGCTCACCCCCGGTACGGCCTGGAAAGATGTGATCCTGATCCCTGATGTCGCCACGGGAGAAGCGATCGTCCTGGAAACCGGGAATGAAACAGCTGCGCGAAAGAACGACGGCCAGCCGCTGGCCGGCACAAATGCCTATTTGGCCGAAGCGCGTGTCCAACGGCCTGACGGTGAACACGTAGGCATTCTGCTCCAGAAACCAGGAGACGAGAATGGCCTGCTGTTTATGGTCGACAGCCTGAACCGTCAGGGCATCTGGCGTCATTGGCGCGGCGGCCAACCGGCGGAACCCATAGCCGGCGTCCCCTACCAGAAGCCATTGTTGGCCCAGTCTCAATCGCTGCTGCGCAAGATAATCGCCACGTTTGTGGGGGCACTGCTGATAATCACGTTCACCCTGCTGGTTCAACGTTTCGGCCGTTTAGTCGGTCGGCCGTTCAACCGGCGCAGCATATCGCGTTCCGCATTCCACGTTCCGGCTATTGCGCTGCCCATTGTCCTGGCTGTCTTCGGCTTCGCGTTGTGGACGGCCGTCGATTTATTGGAAATGATTCCCCATGTCCAGGATTCAATTACCTATTTGTTTCAGGCGCAGACAATGGCGGAGGGCGCCCTGTGGGCGCCGGTGCCGCCGATGTCCGAGGCGTTCGGCCAGGAGTTCTTAATCGCCCGGCATGACAAGTGGTTCGGGCAGTATCCGCCGGGCTACCCGGCCGTCTTGGCCCTGGGTGTGCTTGCCGGTGGGCACTGGCTCGTGAATCCCTGGCTGGCGGCCTTGTCGGTCGCGCTGTTGGTCAAGCTGGGGTCGCTGCTTTACCGGTCGTCAATGGGCCTGCTTGCCGGCGGGCTGGCGCTGCTGTCCCCCTTTTTCATTTTCCTGTCGGGCAGTTTAATGGTGCACGCCGCGGAATCGTTTTGGACGCTGCTGCTCATGGTCAGTTGGACGCTGGCGATGCGCAAACCGGACCGTCTGCGCTGGCCGCTGCTGGCCGGCGGCGGGTTGGGCATGCTGCTGCTCACGCGCCAGATCACGGCCGTGGCCGCGGGCGGCACCTTCGTGGCCCTCATGCTGCTTGCCGCGTGGTGGGCAGGAAGAGCGGCTGTGCAAGAACCATCGACAAGGGTCATGGGGAAGCAGTCCCTCGGGCTGCTGCTCGCCGCCCTGCCATTTCTCCTGCTGCTCTTAGGCTACCAGGCGGCGCTGACGGGATCGCCGTGGCAGGATCCGCGGCTGCTGGGACGGCCGTTTGATAAACCTGGATTCGGCCCCCATATCGGCGAGAGCGAAAATGCTTTCACGCTCAACCGAACGCAGAGTGGCCTGGAAGTTAACTGGTTCAACGATCCCTCACAGCCGCCGCGCGGCCATTCTCTGGCGCGCGGCCTTTTCAACACCGAGAAGAATCTGGAGGCATTGGCCGGTCACCTGTCTGGCTTCTACCCGCTGTTCGCTCTGGCATTCTGTTGGCTGCCTTTCCTCCTCGATAGACCACGCCTTCACGACTGGGTACTGCTGGGCGTTTTCCTGGCCGTGGTTGCCGCCTATGTTGCCTACTGGACGACAGGGATTATGTATGGGCCGCGCTACTATTACGCTGCTCTGCCGGCGCTGCTGCTGCTGACGGCGCGCGGGCTGCAGACGCTTGCGCGGCGCTATGGTGCCCTGCCCACGGCCGCCGTTTTTATCACGCTGGTGCTCCTGGCTCTGACCCTCTATTGGCCGCATGCGCTGGGGTCCCTGCGTGATTACAACTTCATCAGCGGCGAAGAACGCAATCTGGTGGAAGGATCTGTGGAAGGGCCTGCGTTGATCATTGTTCCTACGACGGATTGGTGGGACTACGGCCAGTTTTTCAGCGGCAATACCCCCTCGCTGGACGGCCGTATCATCTACGCGCGCGATCGAGGCCCACTGCGAAATGCCTGCCTGCAGTTGGCTTTCCCCGAGAGAGCAGCCTATGTCTGGCAGCCAGCGCTAGAAAGCGTCATCGAAATCACAAACGGTGACTGTCTGGACAGTGGTCTTCTTGATTAGGGCCGCTTCACGAATTGGCGGCGGTCGCTCTTCTTTCCTGAGTGGTTGTATGATATCATTTGTCAACTATTATCAGTTTTCAAATATATTGGAGGTATGTGTATGAATATCATTCTGTGGGTTCTACAGATCATTTTGGGACTTTATTTCATTGTGATCGGGTCGCTGCATTTTGCCATCCCGCCGGGGCTGCCACCGCAGATGGCCTGGATGTACGAATTGGAACCGTGGCTGCATTGGGTAAGCGGCATCGCTGAAATCTTGGGCGGCATCGGCCTGATTTTACCCAGCATCTTTCGCATAAAACCGCAGTTAACTGTCTGGGCAGCGCTGGGATTGGTGGCGGTGATGATTGGAGCGATGATCTGGCACCTGATGCGCGGCGAAATGCAGAATATCTTTATGAATCTTCTTCTCGCCGCACTGCTGGCCTTTGTGGCTTATGGACGTTATAAGTTGAAACCAATAGCGCCAAGATCGTAACGATTTCCCAAGGCGCCAAGAAAGAGATGCCATACCGGCCCATGCAGATCCGGTATGGCATTTTTTGTACCTCGATGTTTTCGCCTGAGTGGGCAGCCAAATAAGCTTGCCAACGGGCCGTTTATTCGTTAATATTTTCACAATCGGTTTAGTTTCTTCATCGTTGTGTCGTTTGCCTGCAGCCGGCAATCCGGCGCAGACAGGGCGATGATAGGCAGGTTACTGTTTCTTAGGAGGGGGTTGTGTCACGCGCCGCGCCTCATGCCAGACTTCCGGCCTTCCTGGTCTCTGGCTGCATGGCGGCTGTTTTGGGCGCTTTCCTATTGCACACGGCCGTTTCCGCGGCAGCCTTCGCCCCACTGAAAGAAGCCTCTACAACAGAAGATAGTGGTTGGGTGATCAATGAAGTACATGCCGATCCGGCCGACGACCTGGCGGGAGATGCCAATGGAGATGGCCTGCGCGATGCCCAACAGGATGAGTTCATCGAGCTGATCAACAACAGCGGCGGCGCGGCCGATATTTCCGGCTGGACGCTGTCGGATGCGCAGGAACTGCGCCATGTATTTCCCGAAGGGACAACCGTACCCGACCAATGCGCCATCGTCATCTTTGGCGGCGGCGTGCTCACCGGCAGCTTCGGCAGCGCCGAGGTGCAAACTGCCAGCAGCGGCGGCCTGGCGCTGAACAACAGCGGCGATACGGTCACGTTAAGTGACGGACTCACCACCATTGAAAGCATGAGCTATGTCCTGGAGGGAGACGAAGAGCAGTCGCTGGCCCGTTCCCCCGATATCAGCGGCGTGTGGCAGCTGCATTTGCTGGCCAGTGATCCATTGAACAGCCGTTTTTCGCCGGGCACGCGCGTGGATGGGACCGTTTTCCAGGGCTGTCCCGCTTATGACGCACCGCCGGTCGTCCTGGAAACACAGCCTGCAGACGGCGCCTCAGCGGTGGCGATTGACGCCGTAATCGCCATCGATTTCAGCGAACCGGTTACGTTAGGTGAAAGCTGGTATGAGATCGCCTGCACACAGAGCGGCAGCCATACAGCTTCAAGGAGCGGCGCGGAGGATGTGGTCATCTTAACGCCAGAAACTCCCTTTGCCTATGACGAGAGCTGCCTGGTCACGCTGTTTGGCGCGGCGATCAATGATCCCGGTGGACAAATAATGGGAGCGGACGCCCAGTGGCAGTTCACGACGGAAGCTGAAACCAATCCGGACAACCCACCGGGAATAAGCGGCAGCAGCCCGGCAGACGGAGCGGAGGGCGTATCGCTGTCGGTAACGCCGGTTATCACTTTCTCCGAACCTGTGAATCTCCTGACAACGGCCGTCGGGCTGACGTGCGGTTCCAGCGGGCAAGTACCACTGCTCCTGAGCGGCGGCCCGCTACGGTACTATGCGGACCCTCAAATCGATCTGGGGAGGGGAGAGCAGTGCACCCTGGCTGTCGACAAGGGGGGCGTGAGCGATCTGGACGCAAACGATCCGCCGGACCAGTTGGCGGACGATTGGCAGGCCAGATTCAGCATTGAAACGGCGGATTTCGTCCTGATCAACGAAGTGGATGCGAACTCAGCAGGCGTTGACGACGCCGAGTTCATCGAGCTTTTTGACGGCGGGCGCGGCGGGACCCAATTGGATGGGCTGAGCATTGTGCTGTTCAGCGGTCATGATGACAGCGTCTACGCCACGTTTGATCTGGCCGGAGAGCAAACCGATGCGCATGGCTATTTTCTGTTGGCCAGTGAGGGCGTCGCCGGTGTTGACCTAACGATGGATGACACGCGTCTGCAGAATGGTCCTGATGCAGTCGCCCTGTACCAGACCGCGGCAAGCGGCATGCCGCCGGGCACGGCCGTGACTACGCAGAGGCTGCTCGATGCTCTGGTCTATGGCAGCGCGCCGGTCGATGAGGGCTTACTGCCTTTGCTGCTTGCGGGGGAAACGCAGGTAGATGAGGATGGCCGCGATCTGGATGATTTCCACTCGCTGCAGCGCTGCCCGAACGGGGCCGGTGGGCAGCGTACAACAGCAGCCTACTGGCCCGACTGGCCGACGCCGAAGGAGGCTAATCGCTGCGTAAGGGATGACCCGCCGCGGATCAGCGCCACGACGCCAGCAGATGGGGCAGCCAACGTACCCCTGGACGGCGCGTTGACGCTGACATTCAGCGAAGAAACTGCTGTTCATGGGGCATGGTTCGAGATCAGCTGCGAGCGGAGCGGAGGCCATGCAGCTCTTTTCAGCGGCAATGGCCGGCAGTACACGTTGCAGCCGGCCGAGCCGTTTGCTTTCGCCGAACAATGCCAGGTAACTCTCTTCGCAGAATCTATAAGCGATCTGGACGCCAACGACCCGCCGGACCACCCCGCAGCGGACTACGTGTGGTCATTCACCACGGAGCCGGCCGGGCATGTACTGATCAATGAAGTGGACGCGGACACAGCGGGGCTGGATACGGCCGAATTCATCGAGCTTTACGACGGCGGCCAGGGCGGCACACCGCTCGATGGGCTGCTGCTGGTCCTGTACAACGGGACGGATGACCTTTCCTACCGGACGATCAACCTGGACGGGTGGCAGACGGATGAGGCAGGATGGTTTGTGATCGGCAGTAAGGGGGCGGCCAATGTCGACCTGGCCCTGCCCGACAGCGTCATTCAGAACGGCGCTGATGCGGCAGCTCTCTATGCGGCCAATGGAGAATCTATCACCAACGGCTCCGCGGTCAGGTTAGACAATCTACTGGATGCGGTTGTGTACGGCACCGCCGATGATCCGGATGCGGTACTTCTGGCTCTGTTGGTCCCCGGAGAACAGCAGCTTGATGAAGACAGCCGAAAGGCCAAGGATGTTGACTCAAACCAGCGCTGCCCTGACGGCGGCGGCGGACAGCGTCGAAGCGCTTCCTTTGTGCAAAATCTAGCCACACCGGGAGAGGCCAATAAGTGCATCTATGACGCAGCCCCCGAACTGCTGCATACGACGCCCGAGCTTGACGAAGAAGCCGTCGCCGTGGATACGCCAATCACGATCACTTTTAGTGAAGCGGTTACGCTGGAGGATGGGTGGTTCTCCTTTGTCTGCGAAAAGGCAGGTGTGCCTGAACTCAGCATCAGGCACAGCGGTGATCAGGTGGTTCTGAAACCGCAGCGCGACCTTGTGCAGGGTGATGCCTGTACGCTGGCAGTATTCAGTGAGCATGTACGCGACAGCGACGCCGACGACCCGCCGGACAAGATGACGGCAGACTTCACCCTTCGCTTCCACACAGCCGCGCCGCTGGCCGCAGATTTTGTCTTGATCAACGAACTGGATGCGGATACGCCGGGGATGGACAAGGCGGAATTCATCGAACTATATGACGGCGGCGCCGGCGGTACAGCGCTGGATGGGCTGGTGGTTGTCTTGTTTAACGGCAGCGGTGATCGCTCGTATGCGGCATTTGATCTGGACGGCTATAGGACAGATGGGGCGGGATACTTTCTGCTGGGCAACTCGGCGGTCCCCAGCGTGGATCTCGTCTTTGCAAATGGCAGGCTGCAAAATGGGCCGGACGCCGCCGCGCTGTATGCTGCAGACGCTGCCGATTTCCCCGCTGGAACGGCCGTCGCAACCGGCGATCTTCTTGACGCACTTGTCTACGGCAGCGGCGTCGACAGCGCGCCGGGACTGCTGCCCCTACTGCTTGGCGGTGAGGGCGTTGTCGACGAAGACGGCCGTGATGCCAGGGAGCTGCACGCCAACCAGCGCTGCCCCAACGGCACGGGTGGCCAGCGGCGCAGCAGCGCTTATTTACCAAACACGCCGACACCAAAATCAGCGAATTTCTGCGTGGTCGACAGCGCGCCGCGTGTCAGCGCGCACCAACCGCTCGACGGTGCGCGGAATGTAGCGCTGGATGCCGGCATCTCGGTCAACTTTGACGAAGCGGTCTCGCTTCACAGCGATGGCATTCACCTACAGTGCAGCAGCAGCGGCAGCCATGCTGTGGCGATAGCTGGCGGGCCGGTCAGCTTTTCAATAAGACCGGATGGGCGGCTCTCGCCGCAAGAACTATGTACGATCACTGTGTCCGGCAGCGCGGTTTCCGATCGCGACGACAACGATCCGCCCGATCAGATGAGCGGCGATTATTCCTGGTCGTTCGAGACGGCTGCTCATCCAGCGGCACGACATCTCCTAATCAACGAACTGGATGCGGATACCCCGGGGGCGGATAAAGCGGAGTTCATCGAACTGTATGACGGCGGGGAGGGCGGTACCGCTCTAGATGGACTAGAGCTGGTATTCTTCAACGGCGCCGACGATCGTGTGTACCGGCGAATCGATCTGACCGGCTACCAGACAGACATCGACGGCTATTTCGTCGCCGGCAGTTCGGCCGTCAGCGGCGTTGACCTGGTCATAGCAAATGGCGCGATTCAAAATGGCCCGGATGCGGCTGCCCTCTATGTACGTGCCGAATCTGATTTTGACGATCCGGGCAGACCGGGTCAGCAGGGTTTGCTGGATGCGCTGGTTTACCACACCAATGATGAAGCGGATCCCGGACTTGATTTCTTGCTGCTGGCCGATGAGCCGCAGGTCAATGAAGGTCAATGGCACGATCCGGCCGTAGATTCCAACCAGCGCTGCCCTAACGGCGAGGGAGGGCAGCGGGTGAGCTCGGGCTATATTCAAAATCCACCAACGCCGGGGGCGGCGAACAACTGCACGGTTGATAAGCCACCAACCGTACTCAGCGTGTTCCCTGCGGAGGGGGCGGTGGATGTGCCGCTGGACAGCAGGCTGGTCGTCCATTTCGATGAGCCTGTGCAGACGGGAGACACCTGGATCAAGCTGTCCTGTGGGCGTCAGGGGGATATCGAACTGACTACCAGCGGAGGGCCGGAGCTCTTTACCGTCGAAGCAGGCGCTCTGGCGCCGTTCGACACCTGCACAGCTGAGATAGCGGGGAGCAAAGTCTATGATCTTGACGGCCACGCGGACCGGTTGGGCGATGATTTCAGCTGGCAGTTCTCGACCGGCAAACCATTGACCAACGTGAGCGCCGGATTTACCAGCAGCAGCCCGACATGGATCGGGACGCCCGTACAGTTCACAAATGTCAGCCAAGGCTCGAAACCACTCACCTACACCTGGGATTTTGGCGACGGCACACCCCTGGATGATGGCGAGAACCCGCAGCACAGCTACACGCGTGTTGGGCGCTATATAGTGACCCTGACGGTGGAGACGGTTTGGGGGGAAACGGCCGTGACCAGCGCGCCGGTGGAGATCCTGCCGGTGCGCGTCTATGTACCAGTCTATGTCTTGCCATAGAGCGCCGGACCTTCACGGGCGCGTTGCAGATGCTGGGTGCGGCAGCTAGTAGGGCCGCATGCCATCACCACGCGAGCGCCAGTGACGATTGCACCGCTTTATTGGATAATAGTCCGGAACGCGTGTTGTGAGCGCGTCGTTCCTACGGCTGTTCGCGCACTCGAGGAATAGAGCAGCGTCCAACCAATCTTGAGGTGGCAGGTATGCAAAGAATGAACAGATTCAGCTCACCCACTCTTTCACGTCGTGCGATGTTTGCACTGCTGTGTACGGCTGTAGGCCTCGTAGCCTGCACAGGAAAGATCATGCCGGGCGGCGCAGATGAAGCGGAATATCATGTGGCCAGCTCACGGCCGTCGGCACAGGTGACGGTGAGCAATGAAGGGGAAAGCTCCAAGGTTGATGTCTACAGCGACAATGGTATCGGCAGTGCAACAGTCACCCTGGTCAGCGGCGCCTGGCCGGAGCCCGTCCTCTTGCGCTTTCACCTACAAGGATTGGAAGATCTGCAGTTTGTCTACGGCGAGACAATCGTCAGGCTGTCCGTCACCACACAGAACATGATTCTGCAAAGCGCCTCCGTCGCCGGGGCTGCGGAAGAAGCGGTCTACGAGCAGAGCGACTATTGGATGCCGGTCACGTTTGAAGACAGGGGCGGCACGGCCGTTGACACCCCTGCCGCCGGCGGCGTTATTGAGGTTCAGGCGCCGGCTGATTTTCTCGCCGGGGATCATGCGGAATTCACAATCAATTGGATCGACTTCTACCGCTAGCAGCGCGCTGCGAAATCAAATGCACCCGCCTGTCACAATTAGAATCCGCGCCGGCTCGCTACGTAAGCAGCACATAATAGAAATTGTATGAGCCGCAGCAGCGGCCAATACTCTAAACATCAGTTTCCCAAGCTGGACAATACCCTCTTCACGGGCAGCCAGCATGATGTCAATGGAGCACGATCATGAAGTTGACGAATATAGTAATTTTAGCCCTTCTGGTTCTCATGGCAGCGGCATTGAGTGCGTGCGGTCAGCTGGTGGGAGAAGAAGCTCAGCCGGAAACGACCGCAGTCACCGAACCGACCGCGGAAGTCCCACCCACAAACGTAGCGGAAGAATCATCGCCCCTCAGCGAAGCGCCGCTTGAACCGGCCGCTATTGAAAGCTTGCAGATCCTGGCGGAGGATCAGAGCGATGGCCAGACGGCAGTTCGCGTGCGCGGCATCCTCTCTAACAACTGTACGCAGCTTGAAGAAATCGTCTCGACACGGGATGGCAATGAATTCAATCTCACCCTCCGCACCACTCAAGAACCAGGGGAAGCCTGCGCAGCGGAAACGGTTCCCTTTGAGGAAATGATCGTTCTCGATGTCGTGGGGCTTGAGGCCGGATCGTACAGCGTCAATACCGGGGACATTCACGTGTCGTTTGAACTAGCGGGGGAGGAACCGGCAGCGGAAACGGTTGAAGAAACCGCGGTACCGGCAACGGATACGCCACCCGCGGCCGCCTCCGTTTCCGGTCTTGTGTGGCATGATTCATGTGTCAATACGGCGGACACGGGCAATCTCCCTGCCGGCTGTATCCTGACCGCGGACGATACTTACCTGGCCGACGGACTGCCGCAGGGTGAGGAGGGGATTGCCGGAGTTGAGCTGAGTATCGGCGAAGGCGCCTGCCCGGCAGAGTCCACGGCCAGCACACTCACTGGAAATGAGGGGGCGTTCACGTTCGATGATCTTGAACCCGGAACCTATTGTCTATTTGTTGACATGACGCGTATACAGAATCAAAGTGTCCTGGGCGCCGGTTCCTGGACATCACCCCAGGACGGGACGCCAGAAATCACCGTCACGCTTGAACCCGGAGACATCCAGGAAACTATCAATTTCGGCTGGGACTATCTCGATCTCCCGATCGCTGACAGCGAACTGGTGGACTGCACGAACAGCATCGAATTCGTGGCCGACTTGAACGTGCCCGACGACACTTCTTTCACTGCCGGCGAAGCATTCACCAAGGAATGGCTGCTGCGTAATAATGGGACATGCTCCTGGACGGCCGGATACAGCATCGTCTTCGTGGCAGGCGATGCGATGTCAGCCGAGGAAACGATTGCCCTGGAACGCACCGTGGCCCCAGGCGACGATCTAGAGGTCGCCATTGATATGGTCGCTCCTGAAGAACCAGGCAGCTATCTGGGCGAATGGCAGTTGGCTGATGCAAGCGGTGAAGCGTTTGGCGTAGATGGCAATATTGACGATAGTTTCTGGCTGCAGATCATCGCCCTCGAAGATGTGGCGCCAACGGCGACACCTGCTCCAAACTCGGCAGCATTGGGCGGCGTGGTTTGGGACGATTTCTGCATCAACAGTGATCCCGGCCTCGGCTGCGTGGAAAATGCCAATAACAGCGGCCTCTTCATCGGTGACGGCACCTATGGCCCCGGAGAATTCGCGCTGAACGGCGTGCGTATCGGTCTGGCTGAGGGCGCATGCCCGACAGATGGCACGTTCCCTGATGAAGGCTCGCTGCTGGACACGACACTGACCGGCGAGGATGGCCGGCACCGCTTTGAAGGTCTGGCGGAAGGGACCTACTGCCTGTTCATGGACGCGCTGCATGAAGAGATGGTCGATCTGCTCATTCCCGGCAACTGGACATGGCCGGCAACTGGCGTCGGTCAATATACCATCCTGCTTGATCCCGGTGAACAGATTCTGGATCTCGACTTTGGCTGGGATTATATCGATTGATTTATCTGATTCATTGACGCAGATATCGGTATTACTATAATCCACGTGTAGAGAACATGAGCCTTTGGCTACCATTGCTTTGGCGGCAGCACAGGCCTCTCATAAACAATAACAGGAGTTGCAATGTATCCTTTCGGATTAACTATCCACAATATTCTTCGCTGGCTTGTCCTGATTCTTGGTATCGTCGCTGTTGTTCGCGCCTATATTGGCTGGTTTGGAAAAAAGGAATGGTCAGATCTGGATGATAAGCTGGGCCTGGGCTTCACAATCAGTATTGATGTGCAGTTCCTGCTTGGTTTGCTGCTCTACTTCTTCCTCAGCCCGATCACGACCAATGCGTTCGCCAACTTCGGCGCGGCGATGTCCGATTCAGGGACACGATACTTTCTGGTCGAACACAGCTTGATGATGTTGATCGCGATCATTGTCGCCCACATCGGCCGTTCGCGAGCCAAAAAAGCGGACACCGACGTCGGTAAGTTTAAGCAGGCCGCAATCTTCTATACGATAGCGCTCTTGCTCATTCTGGCCGCCATTCCCTGGTTCCGGCCGATGCTGCCGTTCTAGTCTGCCAATCGACCGGCGGTCACCGACCGCCTATCCCTTACGAAAAGGATTAATGAGATGGCTCAATCGACCAGCTACCTGTCTGAACTAGTCGGCGTCTTTGGTTACCCCGTCGCTGAGAATCCAACCATCGTGATGCAGGAAGCCGCATTCAGAGCTGAGGGGTTGAATTGGCGGTATCTCACCATCGAAGTGCGTCCTGAGGCTCTTGCCGATGCGATACGCGGTCTGCGGGCCATGAATATGCGCGGTATCAACCTGACTATTCCACATAAGGTAGCCGTCCTCCAGTATCTCGATGAAATCGCGCCCGACGCGGCCCTGATCGGCGCGGTGAACACAGTGCGTCGTGATGGTGAACGGTTGATCGGAGAAAATACGGACGGCAAAGGGTTCTTGAGAGCACTGCGGCAGGATGCCAATGTCGACCCGTCGGGTAAGAACGTGGTGATCCTGGGCGCCGGAGGCGCAGCGCGGGCCATTGGTGTGGAATTGGCGCTGGCCGGCGCAGGCAAACTCACGATTGTGAATCGCACCGTGGAACGCGGACAGCCGCTTGCCGAGCACCTCAACGCTAGAACGGATGCGGCAGCACGCTTTGTTCCGTGGGACGGTGACTATGCTGTCCCGCAGGACACGGACATACTGATCAATGCCACGTCAATTGGGCTGTATCCTGACATTTCAGCCCAGCCGGCAGTAGATTACGACAGCCTGCATGCCGGTATGCTCGTCTGTGATGTCATTCCCAACCCACCACATACGCCTTTTCTACAGGCGGCCGAGGATCAGGGCGCGAGAACCATTGATGGCCTGGGCATGCTGGTATACCAGGGCGCAATCGGCTTCAAGATGTGGACGGGCATGGAAGCGCCGGTCGATGTGATGCACCAGGCTCTTTCCGATGCCTTTTCATAGCGCGACGCTGCGGATTGACAGCTCGTAGAAAAGATAACCCTTGCCACAAGTAGATTAGTATTGTATGATTTTTTCTGCGTATTGACGGGCGTCCGTCGTGCTCAGAGAGATTTTCGCTCCTGCTTCGGCAGGCTGGGTCAAACCGCCAGTCTAGTTCTTCTTCAGAACAGTCTTTCAAGTCAACTTGCACCTGTCTTCTACAAGGTCTGGGCATGATTTACGATAGATTCCGTCCGGACAAAGGAGTTTGGATAATGGCTTCTCAAGATGTTGAACTGCCCTTTGAGAACACGAAACCAATCGCGGATATGGATCCCGAAGAGATGGCGGCCAAACTGCGCGAGATGGGGGATGAGGAAACGGCCGCTGAAATAACCGCTGCGCAGGACGCCAAAGGTTTGGAAGGCGTCTTCGGCCAGCGACCTCGCAAGCCCTATCTTTACCGCACGCAGCAGGTAGGCTATTTCCCATTCGGTCAAGCAGGATCCGCCGAGCCCATTCCCGTCAGCGGCGTTGGCGTCATAGCCCCCGATCCCAGCCTGCTGAACAGCCGGATCAATATTTACCTGGACCGGCTCTATGTTGAAGCGTATCCAGGCTCCCTTTTCGGTCACGGGGAACACCATATCCTGGTCAGTTTCAAGGCTAGCAACCAGCTAACAACGCCTGAAACAGTCGCTTTGTCGCAGACCTATGTCGCCTTCGACGGGGATGAGGCGGGGGTGATGGGCTATCCAGTTTTCATCGGCCTCAACGTGGGCAGTACAGGCGCTTCTTTTGAGATTGAGACGGTCAACATCAAGAACAGCGAAGACGAGGCGCTGCTCAAGATGTTGGATTCCGACGAGTTTAGGGGCGGCCTTGGCCTATTGAATACGTTACAGCCAGCAATCGTTCCCCTGACGAAGATGGCAACCGAGACGACGAAGCTGTTGGCCGGCCGCAGCAAAAATGTTGCGGTTCAGAAACACTATCTCGGCCTGGACACAACACACTCACCGGCGGGCGTCCCGCTCGTGGCCGGGCACTTCATTGTGGCGCAAGTCCCTACGCCCGCGGAAATCGACTGGCGCGATTATCACTTCGACCGCAACAGTGGAACGGTCGTAAACAAGGAGAATGGGGACGAGCCGCTGCACTACAACTATCTCATTTTCAGAGTAACGGCGCACAGCTAAGTGCCTAGGGAATAGCCCACATGAACATCACCGCCCTGCGCATCTTTCTATTCACGCTGCTGCCGTTGATATTCGCGGCCGTTCAGATTTGGCTTGACAAGAGCACGAACAGCCGTGACCGGCGGCTGGAAGTGCTGTTACTCTACCTTTTTGCGTTGGGCGTCGCCGGCAGCGGCATCGGCAGCTTCTTCGCTCACTTCTTCCTATCCGACATCGTAGCTGAATCGATCGGTTGGCCAGCCGGCAGTCCCTTTCAGTTAGAAATCGCGTTCACCAACCTGGCCATCGGTGCCCTGGGAATCTTGTCTATGTCCAGGCGGGATGGCGCCCGTGAGGCGACCGTTCTGGCGGTGACCGTCTTCTCTCTGGGCGCGACAGTTGTTCACCTGATGGACATCGCCGCCACGGGAAACCTGGCTCCAGGTAACACCTTGCAGAATGTTGGCAATTTACTGAAGCCGGCGCTGTTGATCGGCGCCCTGGCCGCCAGCAGGCGCGCAGAACGTATGCCTGGCTCAGAGGCCGGAACAGCTTCGTTCGAGCTCTGGCGCGAGCCAAGGGCAAGAGCCGCCGGAATCCTAACGGGCATCGTAGCCACTGGTTTCGGCCTCGGGTTCGCTTTGCAGCAGCCGCTGCTGGGCAGCGCGCTGGGAATCGCTGTCGGGGCGGCCGTTGTCTTCCGGATCATCTCGCGAGCACCTGCGCAGACAGGCACCTTGAGTTAGTCCGCAACCTAGTTGAGAATCTTCTTCGAGATCACGGACGCCTGGGATTTGCCTGAAGGCCATCCGTTGGCTTGAGAAAACGGCGGCAGACACGGAATGATTGTTTGCGTGCTTCAGGACAACATCTTTTGCCAATGATCGTCTATCTGCTCAGCGGTTAAATCCGCTGCTAGAACCCAGCCAAGATGCTGCGCGCAGCCGGCGCAAAAAGCGGCGCTGTCGCTCTTGTCCACTTCTGCGGGCGGGTTCCAGCCGCGGGACGCGACGTCGCCATTGGGGGCGAGAACCAGGATAGCGTCATGCATGAGCGCGTTCATATTGGCGATGTGCACGGAAATGGGGTGCTCGGCATGGACGACCGCATAATTCAACAGATGAAAGCCGCCTGCTTTGAGGGCTAATGTCAATGCGGCCCACCCTTTGGGGTTCCAATGGTGAAAGGTGAAAACAAGACGGCCGTGCGGCCTGCGCAGCACCCGGGCGCATTCTTGGAAAATGCCGCTCATTAGTTCAGCGTAGCGGCTGTCTCGATCATTCTTATGCGGATCAACGGCCGACTCGCCCACATCATAGCGCCAGCCAGCCTCAACCGGCAGCAGTTGGCGCAGCCAGACGCGGAAGAAAGCGGAAAGATCGCTGTACTGCACGCTGTCGTAATAAGGGGGGTCCGTAACAATGCTGTCAACGCTCTGGTCCGGCAGGTCGAGCTGTATTGCCGATCCCTGCCGCAGCAGGAAACGACGCTCGCCGTCATTCAGCCCCGCGTAATCAGCGACCTCTGTGCCGCCGTCGATTTCGCCGGCGATCCGTATGAACGTCGCTTTTTCCTGCTCAAGGTCGCGTTCGCGCGGTTCCGCCGCCCACTGGCGCGCGCGGCGTATGCGCATGTGGAACAGCTTCTGCCAGGTACCCGATGCCCGCCGGCTGTAAAGCGGATTGTTCTCAACGGCCGTGGTCGGAAAGGTATAGGCGTGGTGGGAGAACGTATGGCGAATGGCGCCGGAACGGCGCTTGCCCCTGCCCTTATACCCGCTGAGCAGCGAGTTAAACTCCAACGACGTGGAGATCAGCAGGGCGAGGCTAAGCCGCTCTAAGAGCGTAAAGCGGGGCAGCATAGCGATGGCACGGGTAAGCAGCAGCAGCTGGCGGCTGGAAAACAGGTCCAGATAACTATGGATGCCGCGCCGGATCAATTGGATGGATTTGCGTCCCGGTTCGACGACGAAATCCTCTTCCGGGAGCAGCACTCCTTCGCGGGCTGCATCTGCTTCAACCAGTGCGCGGCGCAGTGACTCGTCGGGCGAGCGGATGAAGAATTTGTGCTGCGGACAATGGCCGGTAACAGCCAGCGGTTCAAATCGCGCATAATAGGGCGTCTCAATGTCTTCAACATAGAGCCCATCACAGGCGGGACAACGATCGTTTCCACGCTCGACGATCTGGGCCGCTCCCTGTTCACCACAAGGGCAGGATTGGGCGCCGTGGACGACTTGCACGCAGTGAGGGCAGAGCCGGATCAGCGATCCGTCAGATTCCTGGCGAAGCACAAGGGAATCGACGACAAGAATCGATCCGCAGGTGCAGAAACGGCGCGCGCCGTATAGGAGATACCAGCTTTCCGTTTCCTGGGCACAGTGGGGACAGGCCGTAAGGTAGTGATGAGCCAGTTCGCCACGGAGATCTGATATCAGGGCGTCAAACGCTGCTTCCAACTGCGCAAGCGGGATATCTGTTAGCGTGGCCCGTGCCTGCAGGACAGGAATGGGATCCAGATCAACGCCGATGACGTTGGCCCCCATACGCAGCGCTTCGTGCAAGGTCGTACCGCCGCCGATCATGGGATCGAGTATGATCCGGCCAGCCAGGCCGCCGGGCGCGTAATAATCCTGCGCATCGTCGTCGGTGACCAGGTGCTTGAGAATCTGGCGAAAGGTCGTGCCACAGCGCCGCGCCCACCATTTGTGCAGGTAGGTATTGGGCCGATAATAATGCTTGTTGAAGCTTTCCAGACGGGCAAGTTGATCCGCCAGATCAACATCGAAGGTCGCGTCGATGGGATAGGTAACGACCGGGGCTTCTGCGCTCATCGGCTGTATTGTAACACCCTGTCCCCATTGGCGCTTTGCCCGCCTCGTCCCTGAAATGGGCTTATGGTATCATGAGATCCTGACGCTACGGGCCATCAGCTAAGCTATTGTCACAATACGGTTGCCATGAGCACTATTCAAGAATTCGCTGCACAGGTAATGGATAACGTTGAGCAGGTGATCATCGGCAAGCGCGCGGTGCTGGAGATGCTGGTCGTCTCACTGCTGTGTGAAGGACATGTCTTGCTGGAAGATGCGCCAGGCACAGGCAAGACAATGTTGGCGCGGGCGCTGGCAGCTACGCTGGGCGTTGATTACAAGCGCCTGCAATGCACACCCGACCTACTGCCAAATGACGTTACCGGCGTTTCCATCTACAACCAGCAGTCCCAGTCTTTTACGTTTATCCCGGGCCCCGCCTTCTGCAATGTTCTACTGGCCGACGAGATCAACCGGGCTACGCCGCGTACCCAATCGGCGCTGTTGGAGGCGATGGGCGAAGGGCAGGTGACGGTTGACGGTGTGACACGAAAACTGGAACGGCCGTTTTTTGTCATGGCCACACAAAACCCCATTGAGTATGAAGGCACCTTCCCACTGCCTGAAGCGCAGCTGGACCGCTTCTTCATGAAGTTGAGCCTTGGATATCTGGACCCCGCCGCTGAAGGGCAAATGCTGATCAACCTGGGGCACGAACACCCCATCGATAACCTGCAGGCGGTAGTGGACGGGTACGAAATACCTGCGCTGACACGCCAGGTGTGGGCGGTGCATGTCGATGAAACGGTTCGCGACTATATTGTGCGTATTGTGTTCGCAACGCGGAACAACAAGGACCTGATCCTGGGTGCCAGCCCGCGCGGCAGCCATGCCCTCTACCGGGGTATTCAAGCCTATGCGGCGCTGAACGGCCGTGACTACACACTGCCCGATGACGTCAAACAACTGGCTCCCGCAATTCTCGAACATCGCTGCCTGCTGCATCCGGAGAGCGCGCTGCGAGGCGTCACTAACGGAAAGATAGTGGCTGACATTTTGGAGGAAGTTCCTTTGGAAATCGGGGAGTTCTAGATGCGGGACGCGCAGTGTGGAGTGCGGAATAGATGACCTTCATCGTCTTAATTGTCATTCTCCTGGCCATCGCCTTTCTGCTGCGGATAGACTTCATCTATTACATCGTCTATGTCTGCGTCGCAATCTATTTTCTGGGTCGCTGGCTTGTTCCGCATGTCATTCGCCAGCTGCAGGTAAGCAGACATTTCAACGACCATGCTTTCGCCGGAGAAACAGTTGATGTCGAGATCGTTTGGGAAAACAAGAGCCTGCTGCCCCTCCCCTGGCTGGAGTTCAGCGAGAGTATTCCACCCGAACTGCGGCGCGGCGAAACAGGTAGCTGGGCAATTGGGCTGGGCAGCCGGCAAACGCGTAAACTGCGCTATCAGGTAAGGGCCGGCAAACGCGGTTATTATCAACTTGGCCCAGCGAGATTAACCAGCGGCGATCTATTTGGCCTGGTTCGGCCGTCGACGGGAACCTTGGCGCCTGACTACCTGACAGTTTACCCGCGCATCGTTCCCCTTGTTGAATTAGGGCTGCCCTCGCGGCTGCCATTTGGCACCATCGCCAGCCAGCAGCGCCTTTTCGAAGATCCCGCCCGTCCGGCCGGCATTCGTCAGTATCGGTCCGGGGATTCCCAGCGCCAGATCAACTGGAAAGCGAGCGCACATGCCAGCCAACTGTTGGTGAGACGCTACCAGCCCGCTATCTCATTGGAAACAGCGATCTTGCTGGATCTGCACATCGAGGACTATGAGAAAAAAGACTGGCGCTACCATACGGAATGGGCGATCAGCGTCGCCGCGTCACTGGCTGCGCATCTGGCCGAGCGCAGACAACCGGTGGGTCTGATCAGTAACGGCATCGATCCCCTCATGGCGAAAACCGGCGCGGCGCTTGTTTTCGACAAAGAAAGTGGGCGACTTTCAACAGACGAACGAGCCAGCCTGAGTCCGTCTCCTTTGCTGCCGCACAGCGGCCGGGCGCACTTGATGAAGGTACTGGAAGTGCTGGCGCGAATCGAAAGCGATAGAACGGCTCCGCTGCATCAATGGGCGGCAACCGCCTGTGCGCCCCTGAGTTGGGGAGTTACGGTCATGGCCATCACCGCCAGCGGTGACGAACGAACCTGCCAGGCTCTGCATCACCTGGTGCGCTCCGGCTTCAATCCTATCTTGATTGCGGTAGAGCCAGATGCGCAGTTTAGTCGTACGCGGGAACGCGCGCGAAAACTGGGGTTTCGCGCCTATCATGTCCTGCACGCGGACAATCTTGATCTGTGGCGACAACCTCAAGGACATCTGTCACGATGACCAAACTGCACAGCTCGAATCTGGCGCGCTCAGAGACGCCAGTCGACACCGAAAGACTGCAGCAGCTGCAGAAGAGATTCCGGGCAAGCAGGTTGATGCGCCAGGTTGTACGGCCGCTGCTAATGGCCCTACTGGTGACAGCCCTGATGGTAACCCTGCTGGCAGTTGTGGTCGAGGCAACCGGGG
Source organism: uncultured Chloroflexia bacterium (assembly GCA_963767495.1). Classification (GTDB taxonomy): domain Bacteria; phylum Chloroflexota; class Anaerolineae; order Promineifilales; family Promineifilaceae; genus JAACFF01. The sequence continues at coordinate 1,453,681 of CAVYDY010000001.1, read as the reverse complement.
ACGGCCGCTGGCTTGCCATCGCTTTTTTGCTGTTCTTCATCGCCCTGGAAGCGATCTATACGACGAACTGGTTGAACCACCCCAGGCAGTTCCCGCTCGATCGCGTGGCCTATCGCGCCGCTGAGCTGCTCCTGCTTCTTGTCATTGTGCGTCTCGCCAGTTGGATCATCTTCGGCGAGGGGATTCCCGACTCGACGGTGTTGATCAACTACTTACGCAACCCGCAGGCCATGTTTTTGAATGCACCGTTTCTGCTAACGCTCCTTATGGCATTCATCATCTGGCGCATGGCTGTTGCTCTAGGGCAGATCTTCTCGCAGTTGGAAGTCAGTGATTACGAATTGCAGTTTCACAGCCTGCCGCTGGCGCAGCGCAAGGAGCGCGTCGATGACCAGCCAATCCAGGCCGGGCGCAAAATGCTTGTCGAAGCGTTTGCACGCTTCTGGCTGCTGGGCGGTATGCTGTTAGTCATCGCGGTAGGCATCAGCACGCTGGAACAACAATCAATCGAGCGTTTAATGGCACCGCTGGCAGCCGGGCGGGCAAACCTTGACCCGTTAATGCTGGGCGCCATTCTGCTCTACTTCATTGTCGGCTTGTGGCTGCTCAGCCAGGCCAGGCTCATGCATCTACATGCGCACTGGCTGGTCAATAATGTAGATGCGGATGTGGATGCGCGACAAAAATGGCAGCGCACCAGCCTACTGATCTTGATCCTGGTCTTCGTGGTTGCCGCCTTTCTGCCCATCGGTTCAACATCAGCCGTGAGCCAGATTGTGGGGACTGTTCTTTACTGGCTGCTGTTCCTGGCCAACGTGATCATCTTCTTGATTGTGCTGCCTATTGCGCTGCTCCTGGCGCTGCTTTTCGGCCGTTCGCCGGAAGAACTCGGGCCTCTTTCCGGGGTAACGCAGCCGCCGATGCTCCCGCCGCCAGACGCAGGGCCATCCCCGTTTGCGGAAACAATAGCCATGATGTTCAGTTCCGGTTTCTGGGCTGTCCTACTTGTCACCGTCGCTGTGGCGCTGCTCTTCTTTTTGCGAGAGCGCCGGTCGACCGGGGCGGGAATAGGCCTGCCACAATTGTGGGAACAGATTCTTGATTGGCTCAAGTCAAAATGGGCGATGCTGCGCGGTCAGGCGCGATCTCTGCAGGAATCCTTGCTGCTCTTGAGACAGGCAGCGGTTGAATCGGAACAGCCCGAGAGCAAGCGGTCGCCATGGCGTTTCTTACGGGTGAGGGGTCTATCGCCACGCGATCAGATTCGCTATTTCTACCTTTCGACCGTGCGCCGCGCTGGCGAGCGGGGTGTTGACCGCCCGGCGGCGGGCACGCCGCTGGAGTATGTCGATGCGCTCAAACAAAACTGGCCTGAAGCGGACGAGGAACTGCAGGATCTGACGGAAGCGTTTCTCAAAGCGCGCTACAGCGACAAAACGATTGGCAAGGAGGATATCCCGCCTGTGAAAAACAGCTGGAAAGAGGTGCGCCGCGAACTGCGACAAAAACCGCGGCAGGCAGACAGTGATCAATCAGATGCAGGTGATGAATCAGCAGGCTGAGCAAAATGAGATAGTGACCAAAGAAGGATTTTAGTAAGTTCGTCACTGTGTACACTTTGTGTAAAAATTCGACGGTTGCGCCTTTCCCTGGCCAACGAACCACTGTTCTCAAACATTAGGAGCAAGTACCATGCAGCAACTCGTTGAGTGTGTTCCCAATTTCAGCAACGGCCGTGATCCGGACGTCTATGATCGCATAGCCCGGGCAATCGGCGGCGTACGAGGTGTAACCGTTCTCGATGTCAGCGCCGATGCAGACCACAATCGGACCGTCATCAGCTTTGTAGGCGCGCCAGCCGCGGTCGAGAAGGCTGCTTTCGAAGCGATCAAGACTGCTGCGGCGCTTATTGATCTTGATTTTCAGGAAGGGGAACATCCACGAATTGGCGCCACAGACGTCTGTCCATTCATCCCCGTCAAGAATGTGACAGTAGAGGAGTGCGTTGAATTGGCCAAGAGGCTGGGCAAACGTGTGGGCGAAGAACTCGGCATCGCCGTTTATCTCTACGGCGCGGCGGCAACACGCCCGGAACGGGAACGATTGGCGACCATACGAAAAGGTGAGTACGAATTGTGGAAGCTTGAAGTCGCCAGCAAGCCAGGCAGACTGCCCGATTATGGTCCAGCTGAGGCGAAACCGTGGGGCGCAACGGTAATTGGCGCACGGCCGTTTCTCATCGCTTATAACCTCTATCTTAATTCGGATGATGCGAATATCGCCGACCAGATCGCGCGCAATGTACGCTACAGCAGCGGTGGACTGCGCTTTGTACAGGCAAAAGGGTTCCTGGTAGAAGGGCAAGCACAGGTGAGTATGAACCTCACCAACTTCAAGAAGACGCCCATTTTCCGCGTGCAAGAAATGGTGCGCAGGGAAGCCGCCCAGTACGGTTTGACCATAACCAAAGCAGAACTCATTGGTCTGACGCCGCAGCAGGCGTTGCTGGATGCCGCCCGCTGGTACCTGCAGCTTGCCGACATGCAGGACAGCCAGGTCCTCGAGAACCGTCTTCACGAAGCTGCGCAAGAAGAGACGGCCCCCGAGGCGTTCATCGAGGCCACAGCCGGCGCCTCGCCGACGCCCGGCGGGGGTTCCGCTGCCGCGTTGGCTGGTGCGCTGGCCGCCGCGCTTGCCCAAATGGTGGCCGGATTGACCACGGGCCGTAAGAAATACGCGGAGGTCTCGGAGCAGGCAGCGGCGATAAACCTGCGCGCCGGTCAACTACGCCGCCGCCTGACAGAAACCATCGCCGAAGATGCCGCCGCATTTGAGGCTGTGATGGATGCGTATCGCCAGAAAAATCTGAGTGAGGAGCAGAAGAGCGCGGCCATTGAAAAGGCGACCCTGGCAGCAGCCCTTGTGCCGCTGGAAGTAGCCGAGCTGAGCCTGGAAGCCGCTGAATTGTCCGCTGAAATAGCGCGCATCGGCAACATGAACGCGGCAACCGATGCCGCTGCAGGCGCCTTGATGGCCCGGGCCGCTGTTGCTACCGCGGCACTCAATGTGAAGGTTAACGTCGTTGATCTGCAAGATAAGGCGCGGGCTACTGAACTCCGTGAACAGATCAACCAGCTTGAGCAGCGCGTCGCGGAAGTAGTTGAGACAGCTCAGCAGATCGCTGCGGAGCGCGGAGGATATTAGGAAGTGCGGAATTCGGACTGCGGATTGCGAACTACCTTTTCGCGCGTTGTGCAGACAGTTCGTCCTGCGATGATTTTGCTCGTGCTGGCGACGATCCTGCTTGCAGCATGCCAACCGGCAGCGGAAGCTGAACAGGCAGTGGTGGAGGGCCCGTCGGTGACGGAAACGCTGCTGCCACCAACAGCGACACTGCCCAGCCCGGTTCAATCAACCGAAATAATCCCCACGGCCGTTCCTACCACCTTACCCTCCTTTTCGCTGGTAGACGTTGAACCAACGGCGGCTCAGCAGAAAAACGAAATGGTGATTGAGGCAAAGACGCTGCCCACTGGAACAGCGACAATTGCAGCAACCGTGACGGCGACGGCCGAACCATCACCGACGCCACAGCCCACATTTACGCCTCCGGCGCTGCCGTTTACCTCACCCAACGAGCATTATTGGCTGCGCCGTCCTATTGCCGAAGGGGGCACGGTGTGGACCGATAAATCCTACCCGTATGGCGGCACGCGCGGCGGCACCCTGCGACCGCACCATGGCGTGGAGTTCTATGTGCCGGCGGGAACCGAGGTTCTGGCGGCGGCCAGCGGCACCGTTGTCGTCGCTGGAACGGACGCCGAAACCGTCTATGGCCCGCATGCAGATTTTTACGGGAACGTGATCATCATCAAGATGGATACTTCCTCCATTGGCCGGCCAGTCTACAATGTCTACGCTCATCTTTCCGAGCTGTTGGTGACTGAGGGGGAGCATGTTGACGCCCAGGAAGTCATCGCGCTCAGCGGCGCGACCGGCGTCGCCGACGGCGCCCATTTGCATTTCGAAGTACGGCTGGGACAAAACGCGTACGACAGCACGCGCAACCCACTGCTCTGGCTCTACCCCTTTCCCGAGCATGGCACATTGGCCGGCCGGGTCGTAGGGCCGGGAGGCGAGCTGATACACGGGCAGCAGTTGTTCCTTAGACGCGTCGACGCACCCTCAAAATACGCGGAGACGACCTCCTACGCTAACGAGGACGGGGAATTAAACGGGGACGACGGCTGGTCAGAAAATTTCAGCTTCGATGATGTGGCTGCCGGTTATTATGAAGTCGAGGCGCGCCAGGGCAGCGAGAAGTTCCGCGAAGAGGTGTGGATTTACCCCTACCGCACGAGTTTTGTGGAACTGGTAATAGGTGGAAGACAGCAGGCAGACGCTGAAGATTAAACAGAAGGGGCGCCAAGTCTAGATCTGCTCAGCGTCCCTTTCCGGATAGTCACTTCACGTGGCGGACGAATCAGACAGATCGGGTGATGCCGCCGTCAACGCGCAGGTTTTGGCCAGTGATGTAGCCCGCGCCGTCGGAGAGCAGGAAACGCACCGTCTCAGCGATTTCGACAAGCCCGGCATAGCGACCGGCCGGGATACGGGCCAGGTTCTCTTCGGTAGGTGGATAGTTCTCAACGAAACCCGGCAGGACGTTATTCATACGCAGCCCGGAAGCCGCATAGCGGTCGGCGTAGAGCTTGGTGAAACCAGCCAGCGCAGCGCGCAGAGCACTGGAGACGGGAAATCCGAGCTCGGGCTCGAAGGCGGCAAAAGTGGAGATATTGACAATTGCGCCTCCCCCCTGCGCCTGCATAACCGGGGTGACCAGGCGGGCCATGCGGACGACGTTCAAGAGCACGAGATCGACGCCGTTGTACCACTCCTCATCCGGGATCAGCAGCAGATCCCCTTTGGCCGGGTGACCGGTATTGTTGACCACAGCGTCAATACGGCCGTAGGTTTCCATCGTTTGGGCGACAAGCGCCTCGAGATCGGCCGTGTTTGTTACCGACCCGGTTCGACTGATACCGCCTAATTCGGCGGCAAGCGCCTCAGCACCGCCGCCGTTAGACATCAGGGCCACGTGATAGCCATTGCCGGCCAGATCGCATGCGACAGCAGCACCCATGCCTTTTCCCGCGGCCGTGATGACGGCCACCTTATTCTTTTCCATTTTGCTCAACTCCTTGATGATAGCAATAGTGAATTATACTTCGAAAGCCCATTCACCGCCGCGCATAATCGGTTCGGCCGTGCAATTCTCCACGACACCATCGATATCCAGTTCAGCTGAGCCAACCATGAAATCCACATGGATCAAACTCTCATTGCCACCGGCGCGGCCAAAAGAATCAGCGGACATCGTCTCACCATCTCGCAAGCTATATTTGTAAGCGGCACCAAGGGCGAGATGGCTGGAGGCATTCTCGTCAAAGAGCGTGTTGTAGAATAGCAGCTTGGATCGCGCAATTGGAGAACTCTGCGGCACAAGCGCAACCTCACCGAGCGAACGGGCTCCATAATCGACATCCAGGAGGTTATGCAGCAAAGATTCCCCTTTTTCAGCCACGGCTTTCGTGACGCGGCCATTTTCGAAAATCAACCGGAAATCTTCTATGATACTGCCGGCGTAGCTGAGCGGCTTTGTTGAGGAAACGACGCCATCGATCTGGTCACGATGCGGCATCGTAAAGACTTCCTCGGTGGGGATATTAACCACCGCACGGATGCCGTTCTTGGCCACCATGCCGGCAGACCGCCAACAGTGACCAGCGGGCAAGCCCATCGTTAAATCAGTGCCCGGCCCTTTGAAGTGCAGCTTTCTGTAAGCTCTGGCATTGAGATAGGCTTCACGCGCCCCAAGATCGCAGATATGCTGCTGCCAGGTGGCAACCACATCAGTGGATCGCACGCGACAAACGTCGAAAATCACCTCCCACAGCCTCGCCTCTGCCGCTTCACTGTCCAACTGCGGCAGCACACGCCGCGACCAGCCGGCCGTAGCACCAGCAATCATCGACCAATTACTCGATCCGGCGGAAACATGGGCCAGCATCGGCGCCATTTTTTCGGCCCGAACTTTGTTGACAGTCTCTAGCGCATCGGGATCCTGCCCGGCCATCAAGTCAGGATCTTCACCGACGATGGCCAGCACGGCATCGCCTCCCGCAAAATAACTGGTATTTAGCTGGACACTCCAGTCGGCGAATTCATGAAGCGATTCCGCCGGAGCAAACTGTACGCGGATTCGATCGATCCGCTCATCCAGCCACTCGACATCAACAAACCTGGCGCCAGCCAGATAAGCATGCTTTGCGACGAGACGGGCAAGCGGCGCCAATTGCAGCGGGACCCCGGTTATCAACAGTCGCTGGCCCGGCTCGAGGTTAACGCCTACTCTGACAGCGAGTTCTGCGTATTTTTCTAAAAGCGGCGGATCATATGTGGTCATAGGCTCCCTTTCCCGATTCTGCTGTTTGCCGCTGCGCATTCCTGGCGCGGTTCGAGACATATTCCGAGCAAGAACAGTGCCTATTCTATCCTTATTTTGAGGCCCATGCCTGGGTTATCAGACGGCTTACCTGGCCGCTTTTTTCGCTGTCCACCATGCCCTTCTGCAGCAGAGTCGTCGTGGCCAGACGCGCGTTTTCACTGATCAACTCATCAGCTTCCATGATGACCTCTTCATGGGATATCTGTCGCTCCTTGGCCTCGAGCATTATTTCTGCCTGCTCGATTTGATCCTCGAATTCGCCCATCGCTTCGTCAGCCGCGGCCGTGTATTGGGCGGCGGTGTAGATCTCCTCATCTACAGACTTGTCTTCAACGGCCCGGGAACGCTCCTTTATGGCGCCCGTGGCCAACAACGTTTCGACCAGGATTGTGGTCACCGGCTCGAGGTCTCCCCCTTTGATATAACCAGCGTCCGCTAAGGCCATTGCTACTTCAAAACAGCTTGCCATTCGATTTCTCCCTGATATTGTTTTTGTTTTACGTTGATAACTCATTCGACTGCTGCCCGTCGCTGTCGACCGCATCTCCATCGAGACGATCTCGCAGGGTGGCTGATAGGCCTGCCACGTCCGTCAGGCCAGGTGATGCAGCAAACGACTGCATACTCTCCGCCGCAAATGCAGGCCGCGGGCCGGCGCTCATCGCCTCACGAAGGGCGGGATTGGTGACCAGGTGGAATAAGAGTTCCGCCTCGACGCCATCCAGGGCGGTATCGAGCTCCTGCCCGGGCAAGGCGGTGATTGTGGTCAGCCGCTCCTGCACAGAAAACTGTGGCACTGTGTCAAAAACGGCGGCCACAGCATCGACGGCCGCTGCCCCGTCAGGTGACAGCGCGCCCGCATCAATGTTTTCCATCAGTGCCGGAGAGGAGCCGCCCACCTCCGGCAGCGGCGTTTCCAGCAGGCGTTTGACATTAACGATACCGGCGCCGAACTGACCGCCATGATCCAATGGAGGTTTGTCAGCAGACTCTGCCAACAGCTGGCGAAACAGGTCATTGATCTTGATATTCTTACCAGCATATTTCTGTAGGATTTTTTCGCGACCGTGGAAAGAGAGCCAAAGGGCGGCAACACCACCCAGGGCGGCCGTGGCATAAGAGGTACCGCTGCTTGGCCTCGCCGCCTGCCGGCCATCTTCATCAATGTAGGCTCGCCACACATTATGGCCCGGTGCGGTGATGTCAACGGTCGCCCCGCGGCTGGACTTGCTCCAGCGGTCGCGATTGGCGTCGCAAGCAGCGACAGCGATGGTTTCTGGATAGCGCGCCGGCCAGACTACGAAAGGCACATTGTTACCCGCGGCAGCCAAGACAATGATGTTCTCCTTCACCGCTTCCTGAATGGCCCGCCGCAAAGAGCTTTCGCCAATACCGCCCAGGCTCATGGAGATGACATCGCAGCCGCTGTCGATCGCATAATAGACCGCGTCGCGCACACGCCGCGGCCCCGATCGAAAGAGAAAAATCGGCGGGCCCTTCTTCGTGATCCGCATCGGTATGATCGCGGCTTTGGGCGCTACACCAATGACGAAGCGCTCGTCATCTAGATGCTCATGACCGCTGAGAATGACACTGGAAGTGCTCAATCCATGGTTACCGCCGCGGTCCTGCGGGTTCTGCGCATTGTCATCCCCATCATAGAAATCACGCTCTTTGTCATGCATGATACGGCTGTCATCCAGCTCAGGATGGGGAATATAACCGCTGTCCGGGTGACCGATGGTGACACCCTCCCCTTCAGTCAACGACCAGACCTCCTGTGCCTTGATGAGCCGCAAACTCCACAAGGGGCTGCGCTCCACCTCTTTCAAACCGGCAAACCAATCGACCTCCAGACTCTCTAATCCGGGTGGACCGGCGGGAGCAGCAAGTGGTTCAGGCACATTATCTAGATTGGTCTCAAATAGCGCTTCGGCGGTGGCAACAGCCGCCTGCTCTTGCAGAGCATACTGTAGATCAAAAGCGTCGGCTATGCTTATCTCCAGGTCAGAAGGAGGGAAGAGATCATAGGCCCCTGGAACGCGCTCATGAACGGCCGTGATCGTCCACGCACCGGCCGCAGTACCCAGCACCTGGGCGACGGCCGTGTCCAGCGCATCCCTGGCCGCAGTTGGCGGGTCGGAGTCAAGGGATCCGGCCAACTGGATCGTTAAGGCGTCAAAGTGTGGATTAGCCAGGGCGTCCCGCAGTGAATCGCTCATCTTATCCTCCATAATACGTCAGAGATCACCGGATGAGAACAGACTGGTGGTTCGCGCCCGTTCGCTTCTCCTGGGCTTTCTTTGCGGACTCTGGTCTATTCTTTGGGGGGATTCGTTAGCCCAACCCTTTGGCGAGGTCGATCCGCCCTACCCACTGTGGGAAATCAATAAACGGGTTGCGGTTACCCTGCCGGGCGAATATCGTCTCGTTGCGGTGCCGTTCATAAGCCGTCACCGGGTGTCTCTCATGCCAGGCCAGCAAGAAGGGCAGTCGTTCCCGTTTGAATTCATTTTCCTGATCCTCGATCAGGCCGGGATAGCGCACCAGGAAGTAAAATACGGCGCGGGCGATGATGCCCTTGCCGGCATCTGGCTCAAACTTATTGCCCAGGCGCTTGCCACAGTCGCTGCGCGTCGCTTCACCAAAATCCGTAAAGTCGAAATAAGGGATATTGCTGCGGAAACTATTGCAGCCGCTCTCGCAGGCGAAAAGATGGTGTAGATCGCCACGCATCGGTTCCTTATGTGAAAACCAAGATTGAGGCACAACATGTTCGCAGTTATATGGCAGCTGCGCCTCGAGCAATGTCTCGAATCCGGCGACCGCCGTTTCTGAAACGGCAGACTCGCGCGCCAGGAAAGATTGAAGCTGCTGCGCACGCTGCCGTTCAATGAGCAGGTCCTCGGTGATGAAATCGGCCGGGTTATAGATTTTGCCCGAATAAATGCTGCGAATCTTGCCGTCAGGGTGCAGATCAACCCAGGGATATACATGTTCCAGCGGCTTGTACTTTGGCTGGTCCGTGTGCGTCTCGACAAGCAGGTTGTGCAGTTGGTCAAAGGTAGGTGCGCCGGCGCCATCAGTGTCCGCATCCGCATACGCCATGGTCACGATAATGCGCCAACCGTCGGCCGTTGTCATATCGAAGGCCGGGCTGCTGCCGGCAGCGGGGGCAAGCGATCCGTAATAGGCGTCCCGATCCTGGCCATCTTGCTTCTCATCATAGTAAACGCGCTCGTTGAATTGTGACAGCTCCGCAAGAGGTGCCGTCAATTCGCCGGGGAGATCGCCGGAAACCGCGATCAGCGCCGGGTCTGTTGTCGCCTGCGGGCCAACCGTTCGTGTCCGGACGCCCACTGGTGGCAGAACAGGGTCAGCCGGGGCCAGCGGATTTTCCCGCGTTTCCGCCCACAACGCGGCCCCTGATTCAGACAGGACCTGGTCACCAATGAACTGGATGATGCGGCTGATGCGTACGCCCTCGTTGGCCTTCCAAGCCAATTCTGTCGCCGGCATCGAATCATCCCAGATCTTGCCGCCCAAGGTCAGGAAGTTGTCGTCATCATCCGTCTTGGGCACGCCGGCATGGTGAAGCGCAACGACCTCCCACTGGTCATTGAAGACGGGGGCGCCGGATGAACCTGGCGCTGTGTCTGTCTTGTAATGCAGGAAATCGTCCAGGATATCCTGCAGCTGGTTTTCACGCAGGGCAAGCTGTTTCCGTTCGCCACCGGGATGCTGGATGATATTCAGTTTCTCGCCAACGATCACTTTATTCTCATTGGCGATCAGGGGCAGCCACCCATAATCGGCCAGTTTCTGCCCGCGTTCATTGACGGGTTTTACAGCAACGAGTGTGAAGTCGAGGCCGGCATCGGTGAGGAACAGTTCGTCGGGGGCGAAGTCGAATTCTCCTGTGCGCAGCCGGCGGCCATCGACGCCCAGCTGGTAATCAAACTCAACAGAGCTGCGCACAGCCGTGGCGCTATCCGGCAATACATGATTATTGGTGAGCATCAAGCGCGGCGAGACCATGAAACCGGTGCCAAAACCGAGGCCGTTGGAGATATGAATACGGCCGACTGCTCTAGCGGCCCGCCACCCCTGCTCGAGAAAATGCACGGATATGAGGTCGTTGAAGCCGAGGATCCGTTCAAGCAGGTTGACATCCTCCGCCGGAACGGCGACAAGCCCCTTGGCCCCATCCTCCGCAGGTTCGACCAGCAGATCATAGGTGTCTGGATCGATGTTCAGACGTTCAAGCCGCGCGCGCACGCGCGCGTCCTGAGCATCCAGCATATTCCCGGCAGCGATCTGCTCCTCAGCCGCCGCGCGCGCACCGGAACGGGACGCATACCTATTTTCAACCTCTTTCGTTAGTTCAAGTACTTTTTCAATCACAGCCATAATGACCCACTCCGAAAACTATAAACACAGCGACTCGCCGCAGACCCGCAAACATACAATTCTATGATAACATAAATAAGGTGTGTGGTGAACCCTGATGGCATGACCAGGCGGTCATTGGCCAGTCACCCGCTTGATCTCTACCGCGGCGTCTTCACCGATGGCGATCCCCTCACTGCCTACAATATCGCCAATGCTGTAGTAATCACCACCAACCACAAATTTCTCGGCCACGATATGCGCATACTGCTGCTCAAAGGGAGACAGCAGCGTGCGCGGATCTTTCTCCCAGCCATGTAGCAGGTCCTGGGCTGCATTGTACGCAGCGTTGATCACGGGAAGCAGCTCCTCCTGCGTCGCCTCAAAAGCATAGGGGTCAACGCCCATCACGGGCAGACGGATGATGTGCGATTCCAGCGGGCTGACAGCTGAACGGCTGCTGTTACTGAGCAGCGTGTTGTAAAGCATGCGGCTCAGCTTAATGCCCGGGACGCTGTCGAACAGTCGTTTGTTCGCAGACTCGGCAGGGTTGATGCCAGCCGCGGGTCTGGACTCATCGAGCAACAAACCCAGCACATTGTTACCTGCCTTGCGCTCGCCCATAATCTCCAGGAGTTCCGTCTGCGTGGAGAGGAAGAACTCCAGTGGAAATTGGGACAGCAGCGCGCCATCCACGATGTAGTGGCCGTGTAGGCGCCTCTTCCGGTAGTGGCCCCATTCTGCCTGCCAGATCACCGGAGGGAAGAGAAAGGGCACGCTGGTACTCATGCGCACCGCCCACTTGAGCGGCAAATCGGGAGCGGTGCTGTGATTAAGCACAAGCATCGATCGCGTGGTGATATCTGAGGCAACAACGGTTAATGAACGGCCGGTTCTGCGAAAGAGATCGGCCAGGCCCATCGCCGCCCAATCCTCGCCCGCCGCGTGCGTATTGAACAGATCACTCAACCAAGTCACGTAGCCAGCATCCTGCCGGACGCCCATATGCTCTACCACCGAAAAAAGATCGTGCAGACGGTCACGGCTCAGCAGCACCTGGGCTAACACCTCATCAGAGGCGCCTTCAAGTAGATTGGGAATAAACGGGAAATCCAGCTCGCGCAGCAGCTCGCGCGTTGCGCTTTCGCTGATCTCGTCCTGTTTGAAGGGAGGATAGGGGGCCAGCGCGCCGGCAATTGCCAGGCGTCCGGACTGCGCGTCAAACATCTGCTCGCGCAGAGAACCGACATCGTGGCCGGTCGCCAGCAGCGCAGCCGTCAGCCCGCCTACGGAGGTGCCCATCAGCCGGTCAAATTCGTGTCCATTGTCAGCCAGGGCCTCCAGCGCGCCGAGAAATGCGACACCGCGCACGCCGCCGCCTTCAAATGCAAGATCAAAGAGCATATTGTCTCCTGCTACGGGTATTGGAAATCCAGCTCTTGTTCTTTAATTTGCCAGACTGTTTTCTTCAAGAACCTGATTTCCATTATGGTGATTCTAGACGGCTCAACACGAAACGAGTCGCCGTGCCGGCGGCCGCCGCTGTTTGGGGCTGGCCAAACAGGTCGATTATGCTGGGTATGGCAGCCGGCAGCGCATCAACGATATTCTGAATCAAATTGGCGACATGATTATCGTCGGCGGCGCGACCACGTTCCACCTCTTCCTGCAGCAGCTGCACATCGCTGATCAGCGCCACCTGGCAGTCTCCCGGTGCCTCTCGAACCACGAGCGTCAGAAGCGGCGTAAAGAGGCGCACGATGTGAATAGCGCTTGTGGTAGGCTGTCCGCTTACCTCGACGCTGGCGCCACCGCCCAGGGCGACACCAGTGGCGTGGGTGATATCGGCGCTAATCTGGTCGCCGCCCACATAACTATAGTTGATGGTCACCGGTCCGCTGGCTGCTGCATAGGCCACGGCCGATCGGAAACGCATCAACTGCGGATCTGCTTCGACTGAATGCTCATGGGGCTCAATGCGCGTCGCAAGACGCACAGTACTCAGCGGCTTGCTGCGCCCTTCATCTTCATAGAGCCTGACCGTCAGGGGCGCCCTGTCCAATGTGCGTAAAGGAGTCAGATAGAACGTCTCAAAATCGCCATCACGATCTGGATAAACCAGAACACCTCGGAAGGGATCTTCAACCTCGAAATCGTGCGCGGATACATTAATATGCATATAGACAACAAGGGGAACATCCGGCGCAGGGAAACGAAGTTCAGTGTCGCGGTCAGTTACATCCTCGCGGTCGATAATTTCGCCGGCAATGGTTTCAATGGGCAGTTCTGCACGTAGACCCTGGCTTTCGCTTCGCGGCAGCATCACCAGCAGTTCCGTGGTTTCGTTCACGCGCACAGACTCGGGCAGGGCCGCTTCCAGGCGGCGGGCCTGCTTGAGTGGTTCCACTTCAGCGCTTTGCGGCGCGTCGATACTCTCCGACTCGGCGGGCCAATCCGGCGGCAGGCCAGCTTCTTCAAGTTGGGGGATCGGGGGCTCGGAACCGGCGAATTCAGGAAGCTCTTGGGGTATAGGCAGGCCGCCAACAATCAGTTCATCAAAGTCAATATCGACTTCGTCATCACCCACCCCGGGCGCAGACAACTTATCTCTGCCCGCAGTCTTGGGAGTATCGCCCAGATCGCCAATAGAAACGGGATCCTTATCGTCCGATTCACTACTGGAATCGCTGTCGCCAATATCTCCGCCAATGGACTGCGGCTCTCCGCCGAAGCCGACATCGACCCCGCTCCAGGTCAAATCTGTGATGAGATCCCATCCGGTTGTCGAAAGCATCGATTCGACTGGCGGCTCGATTTCACGCCATAGTGCGCGGTAGAACCCGCTTTTTTCGAGCATCTCCTGGATGGCCGGTTCCAGCAGCGCCAGGCCAATGATGGCAAGACGGCCGTCGAGCAAGACCCTCTGCTCCGGATCGTACAGCGCACTGATCGCGGCCAGCCAGTCGTCAAACGGCCGTCGCTCTTGATCTTGACCATCACTCAACTGGCTGTCAGCAGCGAGACCAGCGCCATAATCAGGCCGCCGCGCCAACAAGAGATTAATCATGTCTATGGCGGAAATGGGAGCATCGCCCAGTTCGCCGCCCAGACCAGCCAGCGTATCACTGTAACTGAACATGGGATCTCCGGACCTATCATTCATCGTCATCACTTCCAATAAACCGACTATTCGCGGTTTCAACCAATTTGCGCGCCGTGAATTTGCTCCCACGGCCGTCCCGTGGCCAACGACGCATTCACAATCAGCTGCGCCTCGGCCAACGCAGCGTCATCCAGCGCCTGGGGATCATTCGCCAGATAAGCGCGTAGGAGACGCGCCAGCAGCAGATCAACAAGCGTTCCCTTGTCGAGCACTAGCGGCAGCAGCGCCTTCAGGCCATCGATCAAAGGTGCATGCGGCGGCCAGGACCATCGCGCCGCCAGAAAATCGAGATAGAAATCGCGCGCATATTCATCTTGCAGAGATCGCAGTTGGGTCAAGCTGTGCGCAGGATCAGGCAGATTCGGCTCGCCGCGCCAGGCGTGGTACTGCGCGATCAGGACGATCAAACGGTCACGAAAAGCGGCGTCACGCACATAGGAAACCTGGTTATCCAGCTGATCCTCGAGCGTCCTGTCGTCCCAGGGAGTGAGCGGCGGCGTTTCGACCCGCTGCGGGCGGCCAATTTCAAGCCAACGATTGGCGATCGCGATCAGATGGCTGGTGGCAAAGCCGGCATACCCATGCGCTTCGGACGCCAGGGTTCCCAGCAAATCATCCGCACCATCTGGATCTCCAGCGAAGAAGCGATCGGCGGCATAGCCGCTGTGGGCGCGCATGCGCGTGCCCCATTTATCGAAGGCGCTCATTCCGCGATCGACATAGTCCAACAGCATTGGGTCCTGCGGCACTCCGCGCCGCTCAGCCTCATTGACCACCAGTATAGGCAGGTCAAAGGTGAAGCTCACGCCCTCAGCGTCCAGGGTAGTCAACAGCATCTCCTGCCACAGGGTGCGCAGCCAGGATTGGGCGAGGGGATCTTCCAGCGGAGCGGCGAGCGCCGCTCGGCCGATCGCTTCCAGACCGATATCACGATACACACTGTAGGGGTTAGGCAAAATGATGAACAGTGCGCGCATGATGTAGTCCCAGCTCATGGAATCAGCAGCCAGTTTACGCAGCAGAAGACGCATGTCATCCGCATAGAACCAGTCAGAGCGCGCTTCTTCTTCCAACATCGGAATCACTGACATCACTGCTTCCGATTCTCCGTCGGCGGCCAGCTGCTCGAAATGCGCCAATTGGGGTTCCAGGGCAGCAATCAGTTGATCCCGTTCGAGCATGTCAAGCGGCGGCGCGGGGGTATAAAGTGCAAGCAGTTTGGCGGCATCGGCGTCAGGAAGCAGTTCGCTGGCAACGGTTTGCGGCTCTTCTCCCGTTTGCCAGGCCAGCAGGCGAGCCAGGGCGCACACAAAGGCGTCAGACAGGGCATGCATGCGGCCTGCGGGCAGCTGCAAGCCTTTGCGGGCCGCGCGGCGGCTTTGGCTGTGATCGCCGGCAGCGGCCAATTCGAAGGCGAGGTAGAGATAGAGCATGCGCGGCCAATCGGAGGCCGGCAGGTAGTGACCGGCGATGAGCAGCGCCTGGTCGAGGAAACCCATGTTCACGGCATCAAAGAGCGCCCGCGTCAACGGCCGTTGGCGCCGGGTGTCACGATAGGCGGCGACGATCTTGAGTACGCACAGCGGCTCATCCCGTTCAAGCGCAATCTCCAGCGCTTGACGAAGATCAGCCATCGTCACCTGGCTGGCGCCCAGTACCTGCTGCTGCGCTTCGCGAAAGGCGGGATCGATGATCATGTCGATCAAGGCGTCGTAGGCCTGTTCGGCCGCGAGATGTTCAACAGCGTAGCGCATCACATAGGCGCTGCGATTCTGCTGCCAGTTGGCGCAGTAGGCTAGCAGCTTCACCGTGTAGGCGGGGACAGCCTTGATGCGCTGCGGGTCGCGCAAATAGGTTCGCAGCCGCGGGTGGACGAACGTATAGCCGGCCGCCTCGTCGCCGGTCACAAAGCGGCGCACCCCGGCAAGCACCTCATCAAAGTAGTCGCCAGCCCATTCATCGACCAGGGAAGGGTTGAGTGCTTCGAGGTCAGATCTCGTGAGCCGCCCCAGGGCGGCGGCCAGCGTACCAAAGAGATCGCGCGTCGCTTCATCCCCCGCTTCAGCGCGAATCGCCTGCCACCAACGATCCAGGTAAGCCTGCAGACCACTGGGGGTGTGCGCCAGTTCTTGGGGCGTGATATCGCCCGCGGCGAGGTCCTCGGCGAGGAAGGCGACGTAGAAGGGGTCGGCGCCCAGGTCGCTTTGCGCTTCATCGTAGGCGGCGATGCGGTTGATCTCGGTGATAAGCGTCTCGTCATGCGCAAGATCCCCGGCTTCACCACCGGCAGCGAGGAGCACCTCACGTATATCGGCTGTGCTCAGGCCGCCCATGTGCAAATGTGTCAGCTGGCCGGCCGGGAACTGATACTGCTGCCGCCAATCCTGACCGACATCACGTATGGTAACAATGATATGCAGCTTATCTGGGAGGCGGCGCTGTAGATAAGGTACCAACGGCCAACGGGTCACTTCATCGAGCCCGTCGAACAGCAAGATACGCGTCTCAGCCAGTTCCTGATCCAGATATTTGTGATAGAGGGCGGTCAATTTATCCAGTTCCAGCGGCAGATCGCCTGCTTCGCCATGCCAGGCAGCCATCTGCTGCACCACATTTCGCAGAAATACATCCTCTCTCAGACTGCGTTCGTAAAGCGGGGTGAAGAAATGGTAAGCGAAGGCATCAGGCTGGGCGCCGGCCAGTTCAGCCATCAGGCTGGTCTTGCCAAAACCGGCGTTAGCGGTGACAGCCAGAAAGCCGCCAGCCTCCTGGCGCAAGAAGTCGTTAATCTGCGCCAATTCCTTCTTGCGACCGCCAAAGGAGCCGCGGCGATCTTCTATCAGGAAATCGAAAGCCTCGCGTAGCGGCGCCTGCAGCTCGATGCGCCGGAAGACAATATCGCCATGCATGACGCCGATATTGAACTGGGACCCGTGAATGGTCTGATTTTTCTGGTCGATTTCCGGCGACATAGCTGCTTGGCTAGGCTCCCTAATCCAATCTTCCCAGTGCGAATCTTGTGGCCGGGCCGGTGGCCCTTGAAACTTGCGGGAGGCTGAAGAGAGCGAGGATCGTCCCTCTGAGTTCGGGCGAAGCTTCCGCCAGGTCCAGGATGAGGTTGGCCAACACATCGTCATCGGCGCCTGACCCCAGGGCAGCCTGCGCTTTGATCTCGTCAACCTTGTCGACCAGAGCGGGGTCAAACGCGGCAGCGAGGGCAGCAGGAAGGGTGAAGAGTGCGTCTGGATCGACATGAACCTGGCGCGGCTCTTCGCCTGTCGACACTGTGACGTGGCTGCCGCTGCCGATGGCTATGCCGACAGGATTATCGCCGATACTGTCAACGCTGATATGGTCTCCATGCGTTTCGTCACCAATATGGTCAATATCCCCACTCATTTCGCCGATATTGACCTGGCTGCCACCAATTGTTTGGACGCCCTGATTGAAAGTGGTTTTCGATTTGTCTATATCACCAGCGGCAATGTCCCCGCCGCCGCTGTCAACCTCAGCGGCAATAATGCTGCTTTCAGCTTCGCCTACTGCGATAACCAACGCCGGCAGAGGCGCCAATGGATCGGGCAATGCACCGTCCAGCCCCTTAGCCACACCCTGACCACCGATCGACTGCGCCACGGGAAAAACGCCGTCCGTACGCATGACGGGCGTCTGCGCGGGCCGGTTTTCATGGTCGGCCGATTTCTTGACATTGCGCTGCACCCAGCTCATCACATCAGTCACCAGTACCACCGTCTCCTCAGGATCAGTAGCATGACCGGTCAGCCCTTCGATCAAGTGATAGGTGAAGAGGCTCATTGCGTTATCTTTACGTATCCAGGAGAGTTGATCCTCGGTCGAGGAATTGAGCACCGCCCGTCCCTGCCCGTCCACAAGATCATCAAGCGCTTTGCCGCCTGGTTCGGCCGTATAGTCAGGAATGCTCTTCATCTGTGCCATGTCGACGGGGAATGGCGCCCTTTGTACGAGAGCGTCATTGTCCAGCGCCTTGGCGTCCATGCCCTCAGCATGGCAGCAGTCCAGGATGATCAGTGTGCGCGGCGCCTGAACAGCCGCGAGTCTGGCGGCGAATGTTTCCGCCCTGATCGCTGACTGATCAAGGAAATGCAGCCCCTGAAAATCGTAGGGAATGAGATAGTAGCTGCCACCCTCATCCACATGGCCGTGCCCTGAATAATAGAAGACGACCGTGGCCTGCGGATCGGCATCTGCCTTCGCCTGCAACCAATCCAGGGCGGCAAGGATATTGTTCCTGGTCGATTTCTTGCCGTGCAAGAACTGCACGTTTTCCGGCAGGTAGGCGCAGCGTTGGGGATGGACTAACACCTTATTTATCGCGATGACATCTTTGGCTACCGTGGGCAGTTCCGCCCCCGACAGTGCGTTTTCATCTACGCCTATTACAAGCGCGTAGCCATGTTCGAACAGTTCTGGATCGCTCATCAATCCTCCCTCTGAGGTGTCGCCGGAAACGCGTTCAGCCATGCCCGGCAGGTAGTCCGGGCCAGTTAGATGCCCAATTCGTCAAGGATGTCCTGACGGCCGATACCTGTGAAATGCTGGCGAAGATCGTTGACTATGGCGTCAACGCGAATGCCTTCATTGTTAAGCCACTTTCCGGAAGAATCCTGATCGCCGCCGGCGTGATGCAGCGCAACTAACTGCCACAAGTTATCAAACACCGGTGAACCTGAAGAACCTGGCTCCGTATCCGCCCTGTAGCGCACGACATTACTATACAGTGTGTCAATCTCGTTGTCCTGCAGAGCAACTTCTTTGCGGCGCCCACTGGGGTGCTGCACAATATTGAAATGCTGCTCATTGCGGTATACGGGCGCATCAATGAGCGCAACATAGCCCCAGCGATCGCCGGGCCAGACCGCCCCGCTCAAATCCTGACTCGGCCGCAAGCGAACCAACGTGTAGTCAAGCGCCGGATTCGTGTGAAACACATCATCGGGATCGGGATAATAGGATTCGGTCGCCAGATCAGTTCCATCTGATCCCAGCTGGTAGTTGAACTGCGCGCGCACTTGATTAGCGAACGCTTCATCAGGGATTACATGATTGTTGGTCAGAAACAGCGTCGGCGAAACCATGAAACCAGTCGCCCAGCCAGTCCCTTGCTGGAAGGTGTAGCCATCGGTAGTGTATGGCTTTGTCAGCACGACCCTGGCGATGGCGCGCTGAATGATGGCGCCTCGTTCCAAAAACCAGACAGGCAAGAAATCACTCTCGTCGATGATTCTCTCGAATGTCGAGGCGGGATCATCCAGGGCATCAGGCAAGGGGATTTGATCGCCAATCGGGAATTGGAAGTCCGCGGTTTTCATTGTTGGCGGCCGCTTCGCTTCAACACCAGGCTCGCTGTCATCAAGCGAGATCGCTCGGCCCGCTTCAACATTCGTTGGCTCACTTTTCTGCGTCATCTTTTGACCTCCATGTGTTCGTTACACTATTTGATTGCAGGGCGCTGTTGATTTCGCAAGGCTGGCAAGGTACGGCGAAAAATATTACAAAGTTATTTAATATTCTAAAGCAAGGATGGGCGCGGCGTCAAGATTGAGCGCCAATTACTGCCCGCTTCATGATAGAATCAGTATAGGCTGTCCGATCAATAATGAAATAACGATGCTTGCGCGCGTTTATTAGGGCTGATCTCAAGCATCGGATTCCACGAATGCGGGAGATTTCTATGCCTTCTGTGAATACGCCTGGCGTTTATGTTGAAGAGGTTCCCAGCCATAGTCGCACGATTTCCGCCGCCCCCACATCAGTCACCGCCTTTATCGGCCGTTCCTTAAGTGGGCCAGTTGACGAAGCAGTGCCTCTGCGCAGCTTTGCAGAGTATGAAGATACTTTCGGCGGCTTGTCGATGGATAGCACGATGAGTTTCGCCGTAATGCATTACTTCTCGAATGGCGGGCAGCGGGCGATTGTCGTGCGGGTGGCTGGTGGCACAGAAGAGGCAGCGATCGGTCTTGAGCAAATCGCTGCGCCCGCATTGGCAGCGGAGCAGCGAGGTCTGTGGGCGCTGAACGGCACGCTGTTCAATCTACTATGCATCCCCCCCTTTGAGTTCACGACGGCAGTTGATCTACAAACGTGGCAGACGGCGCTTGACTATGTGAAGCGCCGGCGAGCTGTGCTGCTGATAGACCCGCCTCACCCAACACTAGGCTGGAACACGCCGGCCGAGGTGATTGATGATTCTGAGAACGGCCGCGGTCTCTTTCAGATCAGGGACAGTCATGCCGCCCTCTACTATCCCTGGGTGAAGATGCGCAACCCATTGAACGACGATCGCCTCGAACTTTTCGCGCCGAGCGGCGCTGCAGCGGGCGTGATTGCACGCTGTGACACAGAGCGCGGCGTTTGGAAGGCGCCGGCAGGGCTTGAAGCGGCGCTGAAAGGCGTGAGAGCATTGGCATGCGAGCTCACTGCAGATGAGATCGATGGATTGAGCGCCGGCGCCGTCAACTGCTTGCGTGCGATGCCCGGCAAAACGCATGTTATTTGGGGAGCGCGAACGATGGCGGGGGCTAATGGGTTCAACTCGGAATGGAAATATATCCCTGTGCGCCGGCTGGCGCTGCATATTGAATCAAGCCTCGATCGCGGCCTGTCATGGGGTGTCTTCGAGCCAAATGATGAGCCATTGTGGGCGCAGATTCGTGACAGCGTGGGGCACTTCATGAATGGTCTATATCGTCAGGGCGCATTCCAAGGCCAGTCACCTCGAGCTGCTTACTTTGTCAAGTGCGATACAACCACCACAATACCTATTGACATTGAGCGCGGTTTTGTCAATGTCCTGGTGGGCTTTGCGCCGCTGAAACCGGCGGAGTTCATCGTCCTGGCTATCCGACAGCAGGCCGGGCAGGTGCCCTGATAACCGTCAGATCAGGATGAATCGTCCCGTTTCTCAACGCCCAATTGGCTGCCTACCAGGCGATCCAACCAACGATCGGGCAGCAGGCGGGGTATGATCCAGCTGGTCAACCATTTGCGGGGCACGGCGTAGCGCGTTTTGGGATGGGGGCTGTCCACGGCCGTTACGATGGCCTCAACGACCTTCTCCACGGGTAGACCAGTCACTTCACGTTCCGCCATCTGCTCCTCCACGCCGGCGAGCATCGGACCGTACTCTGTCTCATCATATTTGCGTATCTGGTTGCCGAACTTGTGCTTGATCGGCGTGTTGGTCGTACCGGGCTGGATGACAACGACCTCAACACCGAAGATCATCATCTCGCGGCGCAGGCTGTCGGATAACGCCTCCAGAGCATGTTTGGTGCCTGCATAAGCGCCCATGAAAGGATAGGCGACGCTGCCGCTGGTCGAACTGATATTGATGATGCGGCCGGGTGGGTATGGCGAGCCCGGTTCTGCGCCAAGAAGGGGCAGGAACTCCTGCGTCACGGCAAGCAAACCAAATAGGTTCACCTCAAAATGCTGGCGAAACTCATCTAGTGATGTGTATTTCAGCGGTCCGGGAACGACAATGCCCGCATTGTTGATCAGGGCATAGAGACCCTGATCAGCGGCTGCGGCGGCCACCTGCGGCACGGCCGTCTTGATCGCTTCAGAATCGGTGACGTCGAAGCGTAGGGGCGTGAACTGCGCACCCATTTCCTCCTGCAGGCGATCGGCATCTTCCTGGCGGCGAACACTGCCAAAGACGCGATATCCTTTTGCCAGCAGGGCTTTCGTCGCTGCATAGCCGATGCCAGAAGAGACACCCGTGATCAGGATCACTTTCATCAACTTATGACCAGTTCTTGCCCAAGATATAGCCAACCAGGGCCAGCAGGCCGCCGCCGGCAAGGATGCTCACGGTCCAAATAGTGCCGAAATCAAACCAGAATTGTTCCGGGAAAAGGCGAATCAGTGAGTCTGTATAGAGGAAGGTCCACGTACCGGAATCGAAGAAGATATTGTGAAAAACGGTAAATGCGGAATTCCAGGCCACGAACATAAAGAGCATCACGGCGAGCACCAGGCTAACCGTGAACAAGCCACCGTACATCATCGTTCTGGCCCCAAAGAAGCGCGTCTGCTCCCGCACGATCAGGTAGATGAGTCCGCCAACGACGATAATCGCCGAAATCCAGAATGCAGGCACGAAAGCGTCGGCTACCGATTTCACATCAAGCATATGCCCGATTTCAGCCGGGTTGTAGAGCGGCTGATCTGTACCGGGGATGCGCAGATCTTCGAGCATGAAGATGACGTCTTCCGCCGGCTCCGAACGGCGCAAATAAGCCATGGTTCCCAGAGCCAGTTCAAGACGCTCTTCATCTGAGAAGCCAAAGGAATCTGGCGCGATACGGGCGTACTCAAACTCCGGATAGCTGGGACTGTCCCAGGCAATGAGGAAGCGAACGGTGCCCACGGTGAGCAGGACCGGGGTAGCCAGAATAATCAGCCAGCGGATTATTTTGTCCAATGTTGTGATTTCCAAGGTTGTCTCCAATTGATCAATGTAGCCAATTCAAACCGGCAGTCGATCACCAGCGTTACCGGTTCTGACTCTGATGTAGCTCGACGGCCCATGTCGCGTCCGCACTCTTCAGGCGTGAAACAACTTTCTCAGCTGTTCTACAAGTATCGACGGTGGATGAGTGATCATCGCTAGCGATCTATTCCGTAGCATTCAATTATAGGGTGTTTTCCCAGAATCTGGATCATCCTTTTCTCGCCACTCTTTCGGGATTAATATCGGGGAGGATTCAGGTACCAAGGCCCGGAAGCCCAGCCGGACCTTGCTGCAATAAGAAGCGCAGCACCAGAGAGTCTATCATCGTCTCCACGGGTGCGCGTTGATCGGTAAAAATCACGTCGCCAGGCGTGGCCGGCACCAGGTTCGCCGCGGCTGTTTCCAAGGCCACGCGCAGCAAGGGATCAGCCGCCGGATCGAGCGCGGCGAGGTTGCGGCGCAGATCCTCAGCTGATGTCGGCTGAACAGTGGCCACCAGGATCGTATTCAAGGCGCCGGGCACGTCAACCGCATGGACCGTCGGGAATACCTGCAGCAAGGTAGCCGTAATGGCTTCCACCAGCCGGCGGTCACCAGGCGCGCGGCCAACATTCATAGCTACCACACCATCGGCCGTCAACTGTTCATGGACCTCGCTGAAGTATTCGCGGGTGGTCATGTGCCACGGTATGTAGGGCACCTTATAGGCATCAATGGTGATCACGTCGTAGCCGCCCGGTAAACGATTCAATTCGTAACGGCCGTCGCCTACCAGCACATTGATGTTCTCCTCGTCAAGCGCGAAATAGTCCCGCCCCGCCTGAACAATCGCGGGATCGAGCTCGATGCCGTCGATAGGCAGCGCGCCAAACACCCGCGTATATTGTTTGGGGATTGTGCCTGCAGCCAGACCGACGACGCCCATTCTGTCCAGACTGATCGGGCCGCTGTTGAAGAAAGGCGCGGCAAGCATGATGCTCCATACGGAAACACGCGGCACGCGCCCACCATCGCAGTAGAAGGAGTGATAGGCCTGCCCCTCGTTTAGCAGCAGATAGTTGCAGTCGTCCTGTCGGACAACCTGCACATAATTGTAGGCGGACTCCGTTTCAAAGAGCTGCCCCTCATAGTTCTTGATATTGCCCTGCGCCCAATACCAGACAAAGGGTAACAGGATCAGGATCGACAGGGAGCCTACAGCCGCCGCGCGGCGGCTGCTCTGCCACAGCCCTATCAAACCAGTGATCAGTAGAATACCGCCAAAAACAACAGAGGTAAGCCGCGATCCGGCCAGCGGGATGACCAGCAGCACCGGCAAATAAGTGCCCAGCAAACTGCCCCAGGTGGAGATGGCATAGACACGACCGCTGATGCGCCCCGCTTCGCCAACATCCCGTACAGAGAGACGGATGGCAAATGGGGAGATGCAGCCCAACAGGGTCATTGGAACTGCTAGGGTGAAGAATACGCCCGCCAAGGAACCGGCGATCGCGCCCACTTCCAGAGCAGCCATGGCCGACGAAGCGCTGCGTAATATGACGCTGGTCAGGAGCAGGAAGAAGACGCAGCAGAAACCGGCCAGGGTCACCAGCGCATAGAAGATGGTTAGGCTTGGCCAGCGGTCCGCTAACCAGCCGCCCAAAAAATAGCCTACTGTGAGGAACAAGAGCACCAGACCAATTACGTTGGCCCAAACGATATTGGAGGTGCCGTAGACCGTCTGCATCATGCGGCTGGTTGTGAACTCAACTGCCAGGGTGCTCATACCGGCGATGAATACGGTGACAAAAAGATAGGTGCGGGATATTCCCTGGGTTTGCTGCATTAGATAGTGATGGTGTACTTGCTACGGAATAGATAAATTCATTGGCGGGCAAAATCGCCCAATCATGTGTGATTATAGCGCGTCAGAGGAAGGCGGCTAAGGATCGGGAAAATACGCCCGCATTTCCGCGGCCGATTTCTGCTCCACTTTCTTGAAGATCATGGCCAACGGCTGGTCGTAAACGGTGAAGCTTTCATCAAAACGGCCGCCGCTGAGGCCTGGAAAAGCAGACAGATAGTCGCTGACTTCTGGCGGCGGCAGCAAGGCGGGCCAGACGAAGGAGTCAGGGCGCAAATTGACGCCAAACAGGCCGGGCATGCGCGTATTGACATAGACCGCTTCAAAGCCCAGCGTGCCATCAAACAGCAGCTGATGGTAAACATGCGAAAGATCGTAGCGATCCTGCAAACGTGGTACGACACCATAAACACGATTTGAGAGCAAGGTCACGTATTCCGCCTCTTCCAATCTGGCCAGGTTCTTCTGCAGCTTGGCTTCGTTATCCGCCTGGTCAGGACCGGTCAGCCAGGTCAGCTGCTCATCCTCATATTCGGCACGGCGCCGGAAACGGCCGTCAACCACCATCGTGGTGGGCAGCGAATCATCCCACTGCTCGCTGGCCAGCAGCGTCCCGGGCAGTACATTGGCATAAATCCAGCGCGAGGCTTCGTCCCACGGGTGGTCAACGCGATATATGTTCATGAAACTCAACGCGTATACGGCGGTGGGAATGAGTACGACCAGCAGCGCAGCCAGCCGCAGGCGCCGGTCTTTGAGGGAGAGGAGCATCGCCGCGACAAAGAGCATCAGCAGCGGCGTCAACGGCTGCAAGTAGCGCATGAACTTGACGTAGAAACCGCCGGTGACAGTGAAGAAAGGCAGCGCCCAAATGAGCAGCAGTAGGAGCGCGATGGTCACCGTGGGCAGCGGGCCGGGTATATCCTTATTGCTCGTACCCAGACGCCGCCAGATCGGCCGTGCGGTAAACCAGATCGCCCAGATAAGCGCGGCGAAAGCGAACAGCCCCAGAGGCCAGCCCATGCCCCAGCGGAGCTGCATTTCAATCGGATAGAGATAGGGCAGGGTGCCGTCGTACTGCCGCGTGAAACCGAGATCTGCCTGCCCGCGCACCATCGCGCCCTGGGTGACGATGTTGGAAAGATAGCAAGATCCCCAGTTTAGCTCCGGAATCTGCAGTGAACCTAGGGCTATGGCAGGAGAGAGAACCTCACAGCTGTTGTCGAGAATGGCAAAGGGGTTGCTGATCACAAAGGTCAACAAGGCGACCGCCAGGACGGCAAGGAACCGCCCCAGGCGAGGGCTAGGCAGCGCCAGCCAGGCGGCCGCGACCAGGGGCAGCAGGAGAAGCAGCGCTGAAAACTTGGCGCCAACCGCCAGCCCGACAAAGAGGGCGGCAATCAACAGACTGCACGTTGGGGAACAGCGCTGACCGCCGGACTCGGCCCCTTTTTCACGGATCAACTTGGCGGCGTAGAGGCTGCGCACCATGAAATAGAGCGCCGTCAGGCCAAAGAAGGTGAGATAGGGATCGACGGTGAAGAAATGGGCGAGCTGAATGTGCATGACGTTTAGGGCCAGAAAGGCTGCGGCGAGCAGACCTGCGGCAGCGCCGAAGAGCCGGCGGCCGAGCAAGAAGAGCATTAGGATGGTGGCCGCGTCGATCAGGCCGGTCAGGGCACGCGTAACGGCCGTCAGGTGACGAAACTCGATGGCGGAACGGTCGTTGAAAATGTCGGCCGTGACCAACCAGCCAACGGGCAGTAGCGCCTGACCGGTCGCAGCCACACGTTCTATGAACCGCGTTGCCGCTACGCCCAGATAAAGCGGCACGTGCCCGTAGGCGAAGTCACGGGGTTCGTCTTGCGGCACTTCGATGCCGGCACTCGCTGCCTGCGGGTGCCAGTAAAATGGGTTAAGTGGGGATTGCGTTGGGTCAAACGCCTCATTCAGAGCTCTAGGCCATTCAATCGTTGTCGCCACCCAGGTGATGTATCGCTCGTCTGGATGATAATGATGGTAGCCGTCCCAATCGATTCCCGTCCAACGAAAGGCCAGGGCCACGAGCATAATCAGCGCCAACACGATCCACTGTTTCCAGCTTTGCATACCCTGAATTGTAACGCGTGGCGGGAAAGCTGACACAGGGTCTGTGCATTCCGTTCAGCAGCGTGCGGCGTTTTGCTGAATTGTGATCCGGATTGATGTGGTCTGCAGGGCGGACAATTGGGAATCGGTCCGCTGGTTGGATGACAGCAGACAAAAGGAGCGTCAGCGCGCGCACCAGTCGCAGGGCACACAGCCAACGAACAAAAAAGGCCGGCGCTGTCGCACCGGCCTACAATTTCACCAATTATGGAAAAAGACGAATCGCTTACTCTTCGTCCAGGTCTTCTTCGTCCTCGTCGCGGCCAATAACCTCGACGTCTCCCGCTTCCAGATCTTCCAGTTCCTCTTCTTCTTCCTCGACGTCGGCACGCGCATAAGTGAAGCGGGCAATAAGTGTGTCGGGATCGTTAAGGACGGTAACACCATCCGGAATATCGAGATCGCCAACGACAATCGTGTCGTCAACATTTTCGATTGTGGAAAGGTCAACCTCAATCTCTGAAATAAGCGCATCGGGCAAACATTCAATCTCAATGCTGTACAAGGCGATCGAGATCATACCCTCGCCTGATTCAGAAAGAGCTGATTCACCCACAGCGACAATCTCAGCCTCGGAACGAATGGTCACAGCCATATCTACTTCCAAGAAATCAACATGCACAATGTCGCGGCGGGTAACATGCTGCTGAATCTGACGCGCAAGAACCGTATATTCTTTACCATCCACATCAATAGTGGCCAACTGGGTTGTTCCGGCAACTCGCAAAGCACGACGCAGCGGCTTGACATCCATCTGGATATTTACCGGTTCCGACTGACCATATATCACACCAGGGATAAACCCATCACGGCGCAGCTTCTTCACTTTCTTTCCCGTTACCGTTCGCGACTCAGCAACGATCATCACTCGATCTGACATCTCACTATCCTTAAACTCTAAACCCCTTTCTCATGAGGGGAACTTTATGGCAGAACCTATTTCGGTTATAATTTGGTCGCTTTTCAAAAAAGGACACAAAAGTATAGCGTTTCAGGCGCAAACGTCAATTGTTTTGCGAGTGCGCCGAGACGATTGCTTATTTTAGACTTATCGTATCAAGAGATCAACTTAGCGGAGAAAATCCTCAGATGTCGCAAAGCAACGGTACTGATCTGGCCGCCTATTATCAAAATGTGGAAAAAAACGGCAACTTACGAACGGAGGAGATCGCCCAACAATGGAGCACGGGCGTCCTGCGGGCGCTCGGCACGAACCTGAGCGGGGGCACCAAGAAGCAGCTGGCCAAGACTTTGCCGGATGAACTCGCATTTGATCTAAAACGCAAGTTTATTCTGCTGCACATTCGCGACAGCAACAAGACGCAAGAGGCGTTCCTCAAAGAGGTCGCTCGCATGAGCGGCAACACCGATGCCCAATTCGCCAAGACACCTACGCTGGCTGTCTTCCACGAGCTTAAAGGGTACGCAGGCGAAGAGGTTAGCAGCGACGTAGCCGATTCGCTCGCACCGGCAATCAGCGAGCTCTGGCAGCAAGCTTAGGTGACCGTTGAGGCGGCATCGTCGCCAGCGCATACCTTCTGAACAAATTGACCGCAGAACAAGCGACGCCCCCTGCTTCATCACAAGAGAGTTCTGACTTGTCGAGCAGGTTCCGGAAACCAGCATTATCTCTGATTCTGCTGGTCGTGGCCGGCCTGCTGTTTTTGAGCGCCGGCGCCTTTCTGCGGCGACAGGCATTCTTAACACGCGGCATTCCCGGCAGCTTGCCGGAACCAACAGCGCATGCAGGACCACAGTTAGGTGTCAATGTCTACCTGAATGAAGCAACAGAGGCAGAGCTCGAAGCATCTCTGGCACAGATTCGTGCATTGGGCATCCAACATGTCAAGCACCCCTTTTATTACAGTGAGAACTATGAGTGGCATACGGCCGATCGCCTGGTAGCGGCAGCGGCCGACCAACAGCTCTCGCTGGTGCCGCTGTTGGACGGCAACCCCGACCAGCAGTTCGCGCCGCCGGCCGATCCCGCGCAGTTCGCGGTCTGGGCGACAGAATTTGCAGAAAGGTACGGCGACGATGTCCAATATTATGTCATCTGGGATGAGCCTAATCTGTCCAGCCACTGGGGCGGGCAAGACGTCAACCCCAATGAATATGGCGCACTGCTCAGCGCGGCGGCCGAAGCTATCCGCGCTGTCGACAGCGATGCGATCATCGTCAGTGCCCCACTGGCGCCAACCGGGGAGACCGGTCCAGAAAATCTCAACGAGACACTCTATTTGCAAGAACTATATGAAGCGGGAGCGGCCGGCTCATTCGATGTGCTCGCCGCAAAACCATACGGCTTTTCCGACGGGCCGGATAACCGGCGGGTCGATCAGACCCACCTGAATTTCAGCCGCATCATCCAGGTTCGGGAAACAATGGAACGGTATGGGGACGGGCATAAAGCACTCTGGGCCGGCAACTGGGGCTGGAACAGCCTGCCCGGCGGATGGCGCGGAGAGCCTTCAATTTGGGGGCAGGTCAGCGAAGAAGATCAGGCGGTCTATACGACAGCGGCTATGGAACGGGCGCGTCGAGAATGGCCTTGGATGGGTATGATGTTCCTGGAGAATTGGCAGCCTGATACCGGCCCCAATGATCCGCGCTGGGGATTCAGCATCGCCGGCCGTCCGGTCGCAGAGGCGATCCAGGAATACTTGCAGACAGCCGATCCCACGATGGCCTATCCGGGGTTCCACGCAGCGCGGGCAGACGACCCGACACAGCAGTACGAGGGCGGCTGGCGCTTCTCGCCGGAATTTGGCGCCGACATCAGCATCCCGGTAGATGGACAGGCGGCGGATCGCGTCAGTTTCACATTTTGGGGAACCGATGCCGGTTTGCGTGTGCGC
This sequence comes from uncultured Chloroflexia bacterium, assembly GCA_963767495.1. Lineage (GTDB taxonomy): Bacteria > Chloroflexota > Anaerolineae > Promineifilales > Promineifilaceae > JAACFF01. The sequence continues at coordinate 1,424,275 of CAVYDY010000001.1, read as the reverse complement.
CGCGCCAACTATCGAGCGCGCCTCTATGTCACCATCGACGGCCAGCCAGCCAATGCCTTACCCAGGGATGAGCATGGGGCGGTCCTGGTGCTTACTTCTCCAGACCCAGCGGAAGATTTCATCACGATAGAACAGGTTGCCGAGAACCTCGAACCCGGCGCACACAGGATGGAGATTGTAACCTCCCGTGGGTGGGACCAGTGGGCCCTGAGCGGTTTCTCAGTGGGCTATTCTCCCTTGGGCTCAGCGGCAGGCCGGATTACCACTGCGCTGCTGCTGGGGAGCGCCCTATCGTTGGGCCTGGGCATCTATATCGGTTGGCGAGCGGATTGGGCGGCAGCGGGCCAGCAGGTAGGCGCCAGCTATGCCGCCTTGACCGATGGCGGGCAACTGCTCTTGACCGGCCTAGCGGCGATCATTGTCGCCCTGACCGGATGGCTCACCTGGGGCGAACAGATTGCCGGTATGTACAGGCGCCTGGGAGACGGCGGTCAGCTGGCGCTAACCGCTGCCGCAGCGTCGGTTTTTTACGTGACACCCATCTTCTTTCTCTACTTCCTGGCGGTCATGCTCCTCTTTGTCCTTATCTACCTGCGTCCGGCATGGGGCCTGGCCCTGGTCGCCTTCACCTTTCCCTTCTATGTACCGCAGTTAACAAAACCAATCCTCACCTATCGTTTTTCACCCGTTGAGCTTTTCATGCTGCTCACATTCGGCGCCTTCACCTTGCGCTGGTTGATCGCCTGGGCTGCCCGCCGCCGCGACAGCAGTCCCCGGCAAGAAGCAGGCCGTTCCTGGCAGCAGGCAGATTATGCAGTCCTGGCTTTCACGATCGCAGCAACTCTGTCGCTGTTATTCACAGAGCGGCTGAGTGTGGCCACCAACGAGTGGCGGCTGGTCATCATAGAACCGGCGCTTTTTTATCTAGTATTGCGCGCCCTGAATCCGCGGGAAAAGGAGATGTGGGTTATCCTGGATGCTTTTGTCCTTGGCGGGCTGGCAGTGGCCTTGATAGGCTTGTGGCAGTATGCGACCGGACAAAACCTGATCGCCGCCGAAGGCGGCCTGATGCGCCTGCGGTCGATTTACGGCTCGCCGAACAACGTGGCGCTCTATCTAGGGCGAATGATGCCGCTCCTGGTGGCCATGCTGCTGCTTGGCGGCAGCGCGGCACAACGACGGCGCTGGGCGTATGCAGCGGCCATCGTTCCCCTAGGATTAGCGCTTCTTTTGACATTCAGCCGGGGTGGTTTGCTGCTCGGTATCCCTGCCGGTCTTCTCGTCGTATTCTGGATCTGGCAGCGAAGGCACGGGCGCTCCCCCTGGCCCTGGGTGATTGGTTTTGCTCTACTGGCCGCGCTCGGGCTGGCCCTGGCCCAGCAAGCGCCACAGCTGGCCGGCCGTCTCGATCTGAGCGGCGCCACGGGCGTTTTTCGCATGAACCTCTGGCGAGCAAGCCTGGAAATGATCCGCGAACACCCCCTGTTCGGCGTTGGCCTGGACAATTTCCTCTATGCATATCGTGGGCGCTATATCCTGGATGCGGCATGGCAGGAGCCAAATCTTAATCACCCTCATAATATTGTCCTGGACTTCACCACGCGTCTAGGAATCTTTGGGTTGCTTGCCGGCGCCTGGCTTATTTTCAGTCTCGCAAGGGTCCTTAATCGTGATCTCTCGTCGGTCCCGGCGAGATGGCTGCCGATCGCAGCCGGTTTTAGCGGAAGTCTGGCCACTATGCTGGTGCACGGCATGGTCGATCACAGCTTTTTTCTGGTCGATCTGGCATTTTCGTTTTACTTGATGGTGGGAACCGCAGTGTGGCTTGACAATCTATCTATTGCACCTAAAATACTCGGGCAATCATAACATTTTATACACCAAGGAGAAGAGTTCCAATGAGTGATGCACAAGAACAGAACAGCGATACACAAGTGCGCGTAACTGCAATAATCGTCGATTTACTCGGTGTTGATGGAGATCAGGTGGTACCGACTGCACGCTTCCGCGAAGATCTAGAAGCGGATTCACTGGACCTGGTGGAACTTATCATGGCCTTTGAAGAAGAATTTGAAGGCGAGATTTCCGATGAGGAAGCGCAATCGATCACAACGGTTGGTGAAGCCGTGACCTACATCGACGAACGTATGCGCGCCTAACAGCGACTCATAGATAGGGCGTGGCCGTTCCCTAAAGGGCCGCGCCTTCTGTGGTTGCGATCGCCAAAGATCCGGCGCGCCGGATCATTGAAATCTGAAAAAGAGCGATCGCCACCACCATGATATTTCCCAGCAGATTAAGCCAAAATCCCATACCAGCATCCACAGGCACACCCAGAATGCCGGTGAGAAAAGGCTGCACTTGCAAGAAGAGCCAGGTCGGTAAGATCGCGCCCAACACGCCGAGCCCGGTGAGCGCAATCCAAGGCAGAAGACGCCATGCTCCTTTGAGATGCCAGAAACCGGCGGCCAGAGCAACGACGATCACCACCCCAATCAGAGCAACGCGCAGCGTGTATTGATCACGGGCAGGCCCACTGATATCTTCGATCGCCGGGAAAGCAAGCAGGCTGATCAGGACAGCCAGGGCACGAACTGCCCAGGCCCGCCAATCGACCCCCGTTCCTGACGCCCCAACCGGCCAGGTCATGGTCCAAACCGCCAACATCAAGCCAAGCGAAATCGGCGGCAGATAGAACAGGTCACGTCGTGGCCCCAGGCCGAGGAATTTGAACCACTCACCCATTTCAATACCTAGAAAGCTGAGACCCGCGCCGGGTCCGCGCAGCCAGACAGACAGGTAGCCGACGAATATGGCGGTGAAGCCGAGGATCAACAACGTCTGCGAATATTTGCGCATGGTGAACTTCCGTGAATCAATCGCGCCCTGCCAGCCGCTGTTTTCGCCTCTTCTGGGCATCCGCATAACGCCGTCTCTCAGTCACAGTTTCTGGAATCAAGGGCGGCACCGGTGTGGGAAGGCCATGCTGGTCCAGAGCCACGTAAACAAAGAAGGCGGTATTGCTGTGGGCAACCTCTCCGGTCAGTACATTCTCGGCTGTTCCGAAAACCCGTGTTTCCAAGGACGTACGGCCGGACCAGGTCACCTCCGCGACCACAGTGAGCAGATCGCCTATCCTGACCGGTGAATGGAAATTCATCGAATCGACGGCGACGGTAACTACCGGGCGGCGGCTGTGCTTAGAGGCGGCCATGCCCCCCGCCTCGTCACAAAGTTTCATAATCAGCCCACCGTGAACATTTCCCAAGGTATTGGCATCGGTCACATTCATCAATTGGGTCAAGACAACCCGTGAATCGTCAACGCGTTTTCCTTCCATCATATTACCTCAAGCTTCTAGCAACCGTAGCGTAACCCGTTTCCCAAATTCGGCAATCGGCCGTCGCCATGATTCATGCACGCTCCTACCGTGGGCGCAGACGTTCGTACTCTTGGGGATCATCGATGTCTAGAAGAACCGACTCCGACGCAGTAGGCAGCAACAACGGTGGGTGCTTTCTCAACAAGTCACGCGGCGCAGCACCAGCCGGCAGAGCCAAAAGCTCGTCAAAGAAACGGCGGCCGATCAGCACCGGATTACCACGGCGTCCGGCGAATTGCGGCGCGATGATCTCCCCTTCTCCACGCCAGAAGGCGGCCAGGATCTGGTTGATTGTACCCGCTTCTACCAGCGGTTGATCACCGAGGATGACCAATACGGCCGCGATCTGAGGCGAAAGATGGCGCACGGCCGTGTTCAGAGAAGAGAGCATTTCACCGGCGACATAATTCTCGTTGAACAGAACCGGCACAGCCGCAGCGCCGGCGATTTCAGCAACGTCTGCCGCCTGGGCGCCGCTGATCAACAGCGTGTCAAAAACGGCCGACTGCTGGCTGTTCTCAATCGTCCGGCCCAGGACTGTTGTCTCGCCCCAGGGCAGCAGCATTTTTGAGCGGCCCATGCGCGTCGATTGCCCGGCGGCGAGAATGACGGCGGTGACGCGCTTATGAACTTCAACAACTGGATCCGGCCGTTCGGCGGCAGCAATCAACACCTGCTGGATCCGGGATTCGCCCAACATCGCCCGCGCCGTACTTCTTGCCGCCTCTAGCTGCGCCTTGTTTTCCACCTTGTTTATCGTCGGGATAACGCGCGCCGTAGGGGGCACAGACTTTAGCCCACCCTGTGCATGCGTTGTAAGCGTGGCCAGGTCCAACGCCTCAACCAGATCGTTCTCATCCTTTCCCAGCAAGGCGGCAGCCAGCTGCGGCCGGTGGGCTGTCGCTGCGATCGGCTTACCGAGCGCATCAATACCGCTGACCGGCACGACCAGATTGGCCCCCGCAGGCAAGGCGGGCTCGTGATCTGCGGGCGCCTTCAACGGCAGGTAGCGCGCGCCGTCGGCTTCGACGAGAACGAAAGAAACATCCGGCTGGGCCAGCAGTTGGCCCGGCACTTCCAAACCAACCCCGGCAACTTTGTCTTCTTCTACATCGGGGCCAATGATGGCGGTGATACGCGTGCAGGCAATCGACGAGATACTTGGATAGCGGGATATTGCTGCGGGTATGGATTCCGCAGCAAATTGAATCTGTTCACGCGCCATGCGCGTGGTGGTCGTCAGGACTATCTTACCCGGCAGCGCCCCGGCCAGCGCGAACATGAGCGACGTTTTGCCGCCGGCGCCTGTGAAGGCTACCAGCTGCGGACTGTTTGTGTGGGCCAGATCAAGGGCCTGGGGAAGCGTGTAGGACATAGGAATAGTTGATCGATGATTGCTTGGGCTGCTGACTGGTCAATGACGCATCATAAGGACGCAGCTGATGGCTGGGCGGCATTCAGATGGGTGAGGAGCGCCTCCAAAACGCCGCCGCCAACAGCCAATGCTTTGTCCGAAATCGTAAAGCAGGCGTCTCGATTAGCGCGGGGGTCGACATCGCCGATTTTCAGCCGCTTGGTCACGGCCGTGCCCGGCGCGATCAGACCGCGCACCACACCGGCAAAAGGCGCTTTGACCGGCGCGCCGTTGACGGCGCCCAGCACCCGCTCTGACAAAACCTGGTCACCAATCACAACTTGCCAGCTTATGAAACCATCCTGCGGCGCACGCAAAACACGTTCCGCACCTTTGCCGGCAACAATGCCCGGCGTTCCGGTATTTGGGATGGCGCTGCCCTGCCAGATGACACGACCCAACGTGTGGCCGCGCATGGTCTCAATAACAGCGTGGCAATCTTGTCCGGCGGCAAAACCAGGTCCCAGCCCGACAACCAATGGCGCCTGGTCGATACGTGTATCGATATTACGTTTCGCCAGGCGGGCATCAATGACCGCCGTCGGCTGGCCAAAGGGGCTGCCGGCAAGCACAGGGAGATCAGGCGAGACCAATACTGGGATGACACCCTGGCTAACTGCGCTGCGGGCATCAGCCGGATCATCGACCCGGCGACCGATGATATCTTCTATGTGGATTTCACCCTCGGAAACGGCCGTGGCCAGGGACACCTGCCGGCGAACGACAAGCGGCTGGGGCAGCTCCATTACCAGGACCGGGAAGCCCGCTTTGTGTAAGCGATAGACTACGCCAGTTCCAAGATCGCCTCCGCCACGAAGGATGACAAGATGGTTTGGAAATAACATAGACGAATCATACAGGGGAGCGGATAAACTGTGCAAATCATGTTCGCAGAAATGTTCTCACGCGGCACTATCGCACACTTCTGCACAACCAGCGCACAATTCCTGTGTTATCCTAACAAGCAGCGGTTGGCAATCATCCGGCGTCTGAAAAGGAGACAGCAGCAGTTTCAGCGCCACAGGTAAGCCATTCGATCGAGCGATAAAGAGTATGACGGACAATACGGCAGTCGAATTCGATTACGATCTCCTGGTCAATTTTGAAGCGGGAATCGACCCCTTGAACCCGGAGCACAGCAAGATTCCGGCCCAGGTGTTGGGCTACGGTGAGATGAGCACGGTGCTGACGATCAGCGGCGGCAATCCCGACTTGGTGTATAAACGCATGCCCATGTTCCACAGCAAGGCGGAGCTGGAGCGTTTCCTGGCCCAATACGAAGAGTACCTGGCATATGTCGGCGCCGCGGGCATCAATGTGGTACCTGCGGCCATCACCTCCATTACGCCACAGAGCGGTCATATTGTCGTCTATATCATTCAGAGGAAATTAGACGGCCGTACCCTGGCCAATCAAGCGATCCATACGCTGCCCGCAGCGGATGTGGGGCGGGTCTTCGCCGCCATCCTGGATCGCGTGGGCCATGTTTTCGCTTACAACGATGATCAGGGAGATGCCCTGGATCTCGGGCTTGACGCGCAGATGTCTAATTGGGCCGTCACCAATTACGATCCTGATCAGGGACAGCTCGCCGATCAGGTACAATTGACCTACATCGATACTAGTTCACCGCTCTTCCGTGTGCATGGTATTGATCAACTTGATCCCGAACTTTTCCTGCGCAGCGCGCCATCCTTCTTGCGTCCGATCCTGCGCTTCTTGTTTGTGGATGATATTGTGAACCGCTATTACGACCACAGGCAGATAGTCATCGATGTGTTGGGAAACCTATACAAAGAAAAACGAGAAGATGTCATTCCTGACCTAATCAGGATGGCCAATAGCTTCCTGGCGCAGTCACCGAGAGACGAGTCGTTCCAGCCGATAACGCGAAAGGAAGTCGCCGGCTATTATCGTGAGGATGCTCGCATCTGGTCTATCTACCTGTCAGCTCGCCGCCTGGATCGCCGCTTGCAGCGTTTCCTTGGTAGATCGTATCCATACGTGCTGCCAGGGGCTATCGATCGTTGATACTGGGAGGTTACTGGTTATTTAGAGTTTAGGGGGCAGCCAAATGAAAAAGTTCATCGCCGTATTTGTCGCCATACTCGTATCGATAATCGGTTTGTATTTCTTATGGAGCGCACTCGACCGTACGGCCACCGCCGCAGAGCCGGCGTTATATCTCGACGACACCAGCAGCTTCGGCGTCGACAGCGGCAGCGGCAATTTGGTCGGTGTACAAGCCTATATGGAGCCCGCCGACTACGCTTCAGCTGAAGCGTACCGTGCCAAGTTGGACGGTTATATGGCCGAAGCAGAAAGCCAAGGTTGGCTGCAGCCTGATTCCATTGTCGTCTTTGCCGAGTGGATTGGCACTTGGCTGGTCTTAGCCGACGAAAAGGAAGACGTCTATGAGGCGGAAACGTTGGAAGCGGCAATCCAGCTGATGGTTCTCAGCAATCTTCCCCGCTTCGTAGCGTCCTATACGGAGGCCTTGGGGGAAGACAAGATTCGCGACGGCTTGTTCCGCATGAAGGCTAAAACCATGGCCCAAATACATCAAGACACGTTTGCTGATCTTGCAGAGGCGTATGGCGTGACCATTGTCGCCGGCTCGCTTTATTTACCTGATCCATATGTTGAGGATGGCAATCTCATACCGAGCTCAGGCGATTTGCAAAATGTCGCTCCGGTATTTCGCCCTGACGGCACGCTGTACCCGGATCTGATTCGCAAGATCTTTATAATGGGCGATGAAGCTGCTTTTGCCAGCAGTGGCAGCGAAAATCAACTATCAACTTTTGAAACACCGGCCGGCGAACTCGCTGTATTGATCTGCGCCGATTCCTGGTATCTGGAACCTTATGAGACGTTGTCTGTTCAGGAACCGAAAATAATCGTTGTACCCAACAACTATATCAATGATATTGGTTGGGATGCCGTCTGGAAGGGCTACGATCCCGGTCCGGAACCGGTGGATGTCGATATGACAGACATCGGCCGCATTACGGAAGGGGAAGCGCGGTTGAAATATACGCTGGACGGCCGTATGCAGAACACGGGCGCGAAAACGGGTATACATGTCTTTTTCCGCGGCAGTATCTGGGATTTGACCAGTCATGGCCACACGATCCTCTTCACCGACGAGGGCATTATTGAAGCCTCCCCGCAGGCGCGCGGGGCTCTGGTCAATTACTGGCTGCCGGATTCCAATCAAGATTGAGTAGAAGCGGTCCGGAATATGCTGGCTGCTGATTTTCTGAAAGCCGCCCCGTTCTGGCAGGAGGTGGGCAATGGAAGACGCATTTGTCTGGGGTATGGAGTGGATAATCGCCTTGCAGGCATTGGGCGGCCCGTTTGCCAAGACATTCTTCGAAATTGTAACTTTTACCGGCGAGGAAATGTTCTATCTTCTCTTCGTCCCTATCGTTTTCTGGGCGGTAGATGAACGTATCGGGGCGCGGATAGGCTTTGCATTCTTGATATCCGCCTATGTGAATCCAATTCTGAAAGATCTTTTCCAACAGCCGAGACCCTATCAGATTAATCCCGAAGTCAGCGACCATACCGTGCCGGGTTCCGGAATGCCCAGCGGCCATGCGCAGTCAAGTGTCTTTTTCTGGGGCGTGTTGGCAGCGCAGTTCGGCCGAAAATGGTTCTGGGGCGCGGCCATCCTGTGGATGTTCCTGGTCGGCTTCTCACGCGTCTATCTGGGTGTACACTTTCCGCACCAGGTGGTGGCCGGTTGGATCGCCGGCACGATCCTCCTGGCCCTGTTCCTAGTTCTCGATCCCTATTTTGAAGCGTGGATAACGGGCCGGTCCCTGGGGCAGCAGTTGGCCACAGCCACAGGTGTTCCGCTGCTAATGGCGCTGGCCTACCCACACAACGATACAGTCGCTTCAGCGGCGGTCATGTGTGGATTCGGCAGCGGATTTGCGCTCATGCGCCGCTATGTTCCCTTTTCGGCCGGCGGTCTGTGGTGGCAGCGTGTACTGCGCACAGCCATCGGCCTGGGTGGTCTGCTGGCCTTATATATCGGGCTTTCGTTCGTCACGCCCGCCAAAGAGGAGATCTCAGATACGCTGTTTTATGCCCTGCGCTTTCTGAGATACGGCGCGCTTGGCCTGTGGATCAGCCTTGGCGCGCCCTGGTTCTTCAGTTTGTTGCGTCCAATCCAACAGCAAACAGTTGATCCTGAAGCGGAACAAGCGCTGAGCTGATTTGTGACGAATACGACCGGCGGGATTATCGTCCCTGCCACCAATCGTTGCGCGAGCGCGGATCGAGAAAATGACCGGAATCACGGACAGCTACCGTGATTTCGTCGTCGAAGGCGACGCCAAACGGCTGGCGGCCACGTAATACTGGCAAACTCTTGCGCCCGGCTTGATGCAGCTTGCGGTAGAGTTTCAACAAGTCAGGATCGACACAGATGTTCTCGATATGGACCACATAGCCGTGAAAATCATCGTCTCGGCCGATGTAGAGCGTAATACCTGTATCGCCGGCGTACATCACCTGGTATTCATAGCCACTGCCGATATCGTACCCTGAATCGGGCGTATAGATCGTCTCTCCCGGCTTGACGGCCAATCCCAATACGGTCGCATCATAGGGCGAGTAGGTATCCTTACGACAGTCGCAGTCACTGTCCCAGCGATAGCGTTGGTAGGTATTACTCATCCTCGCTGTGCGCCGGTCAGCGAACATACCAGGGAACTGCGGCGCTTTCTTATCCCAGACCGGCCCCAGCTTCACCAGCTTGCGCGCCGCCTGCTCCTGCTCGTAGCCGCGGTAAGCAAGGTTCATATTCTCATCTGTTTCAGGATCGCCCTTTTGAGGAGACCCCTGAACAGAAAGGGAGCCATAATTCTTTCTGGGAAGGTCACAGCTTGAGGCGTTTTCCGTTCTCCGGGTAACCATGGGCAAGTAGCTGCGCCCTTCAGTCACCTGCGGATCAGCGCCGGCGGTGCCGCGCAGACTGCCCAAAAGGAGGATAATCAGAATAGGAGAGATGTGAAAGAGACGAGTCGTTTTCATGGCGCTTCTCCTCGTAATCACAGGATTGCAGCTCCCATGCGAAAGCCGCTGCTTCAGCGCGGCATACTCTCATACCGTTATTCTCCCGTCAAAAGGGCTCATAAAGCGTTCTATTAGCTCCGGGGTGATCAAAAATGCCAGGTCTGATTGACAGACCTGGCATTCATCTCGTTGGAAGCCGGCACTTTCTGCTAGACTTCGGAGGTCTAACATTTCATATTCGCTGTAACGTTCTTGTCGAGACCTCCGAAGTCTCTATCGCTCTATCCACCGAGGCCGGCTTCGCGCAGGCGAGCGACGACCCGATCGGGCGTAAGCGGTATTTCATCGAACCAGATGCCGGTGGCGTCATGTAGGGCGGCGACAACGGCCGGCGCAAGGGTGATAAACGGCATTTCGGCCATACCCCGCGCGCCCCAGGGGCCAATCGGATCGGGAATCTCCATGATCACTGAATCGACCTGAACCGGAATATCGCTGATACCAGGAATTAGATATTGGCTGAGGTAGGGATTGAGAATTCGGCCGTCTTTCAGCTGCAGGTTCTCCATCAAGGTATAGCCGGCAGCCTGGACCACCGCACCTTCAATCTGACCTTCGATCAAGCCACGATTAATCGCGGTGCCAACATCATGGGTGCTGATAACACGCTCAATCTGAATATGTCCCGTATCGACGTCAACCTGAAGCTCCACAGCCTGAGCCATGTAGCCATAGGCGAAGTTAGGCGTTGCTTCCCCCGTCTCATCGTCCAGCATCGTCGTCGGCGGTGGGCGGAAGACGGCATGGGCCACGGCCGGTCGATCTTCGTTCTCCCAGGCAGCCAGAGCCTCCTCAGCAGCCTTGCGAATGGAGTTGCCGGCCATCCAGGTCATGCGTGAAGCGGACACCGAGCCGGAATTACCGCTGCTGGCTGTATCGCTGAGATCAAGCTCAACTCTATTCAAGGGAACGCCGACTGCGGCAGCAGCCATTTGGCGAGCGGCCGTATGCGATCCCTGCCCCACTTCGGCAAGCGCATGGCGCAGGATCACTTTTTCAATCTCCGCCTTGCCATGCAGTTCAATGATCGCTTCACAAGATTCAGGAGCGCCAAAGGAAAACCCGACATTCTTGAAGCCAGCGGCGAATCCTCGCCCGCGCCGCAGCGACTGCGGGCTGGTGACTAACGAGCGCAAGCTCGAGAAACCACGCTGTTTCGACTTACCTTCCAGAGGCTGTGACCAGTTCGCTTCAGCAGCGCACTTCTCCACCACCTGCGAGATACTGACGCCCGGCACAATGGGAGTCTGGGTAGTCGTGATACTTCCTTCCCGCAAGACATTGCGCAGACGAATCTCGACGGGGTTCAGACCCAGGACCTCGGCCAGCTTGTTCATCTGGCTTTCGCCGGCAAACGCGCCCTGCGGGCCGCCGAATCCACGAAAAGCGCCGCCGGGGACATTGTTGGTGGTAATCGTTAGGCTGTCAACATGCACATTGGGAATCACGTAAGGGCCGGTAACCATCACATGAGCGTTGCCCAGAACTTTGGTACTGGTATAGGCGTAGGCGCCGCTGTTGAAGACTACTTCCGCCTCCACTGCTGTCAGCACCCCCTCCATCGTCGCCCCCCAGCGCGTCGTAATCACTGCCGGATGGCGCTTGTGATGGCCGATGATGCTCTCTTCACGGGACCAGATAATGCGAACCGGGCGATCGATGCCCATCTCTTGCAGCCACTTGACGGCTAGGGCGAGCACAATCTGGATCGACATATCCTCTCGCCCGCCAAAAGCGCCGCCGATAGCCACATACTGCACGCGAATCTGCTCTTCATCCAAGGCCAGCGAATGGGCAACCTGTTCACGCTCTTCATGCGCCCACTGCCCACCAACATTGATAGTGATACGCCCCTCTTCATCAAGCCAACCCACGCCGGCTTCCGGCTGCAAGTAGGCGTGTTCCTGATAGGGCAAATGATAGGTGCCCTCAACGACAACATCGGCCGCCGCCCAACCGGCAGCCATATCTCCTTTGCGAATACGCAGATGCTTGAGCACATTGCTGCCCTGCGCGGGATGAATGATGACCTCGTCCTTTCGCGCTTCGAACATGTCGGTGATGATGGGAAGCTGCTGCCATTCGATTTCAATCAGCGCGCATGCTTCCTCAGCGACTGCTTCGCTTTCAGCCACAACAACAGCCACCTGATCCCCTTCCCAACAACTGACATCGGCATAAGGATTCGAACTGCCAAGCCCGACAAGAACGGGCTGGTCGGGCATAATCAGGCCGTACTCGTTTTGCGGGACATCCTTTGCCGTGAGAACAGCGACGACCCCGGGGAGCGCCTCCGCCTTACTGGTATCCATGGCCAACATACGGGCATGGGGCTGGCCGCTGAACAAGGTTTTGGCATGCAGCAGATCCGGCGGCGTCACATCGCCAGGATAAGGCACGGAGCCGGTCACTTTGCCCAGGGCATCGACACGATAGGTAGATTGCGGGTTATAAGCTTCTTTACTCATCATTCTGGCTCACTCTGAATCGGCCGGAGCAGCCGCGCGTTCGACTGCTTCGACGATTTTATAATAGCCGGTGCAGCGGCAGAGATTCCCGGCGAAGGCTTGTTGGATCTGGGCCAAATCTGGCTGATCTTTTTCTTCCAGCAATTTGGCGCCGGACATCAGGAATCCGGGTATACAGTAACCGCACTGCACCGCATCTGCTTCTATGAAGGTGCGCTGCAAGGGGTGCAAATCGCCGCCCCTGTGCCATCTCGCCAGCCCTTCAATGGTGGTGATTTCTGCGCCGTCGGCCCGCGCAGCCGGAACGAGGCAGGACATAACGGCCATGCCATCGAGGAAGACGGTGCAGGCGCCGCATTCACCCTCGGAGCACCCCTCTTTGGTACCGGTAAGCAATCCCTGTTCGCGCAGCCAGCGCAGGAGCGTCTGCTGTGGTTCTACAGCGGCGGTTAAAGGCGCGCCGTTAACCACCGTAGTTACCGGCGATCCGGCATTGAAGGCGGCGGCGAACGATTCACCGCTGGGGTATAGTCCCGCCGTATCGCCCCAGAGCATCGCCGGATTTTGCGGCCATTGATCTCTTTCCCGGCCATCTCGCAGATTTTCCAGAGCGCGCTTGGTCATGATGCGCACCATTTCCTGGCGATATGAGGCCGGGCCACGAATATCATCAATGGGCGTAGCCGCGGACGCGGTCAGCAGTGCCGCCCGTTCAATCACCTCATCGGTCAGCTGTTTGCCGCGTAAATATGCTTCGGCCTCTGCTGAATCGATGATCGTGGGCGCGACGCTGCCCTGGGTAATGCGCGCCGAACGAACAGTACGGCCGTCTTCATCAAACTGTAGGATCACCGTGGTATTAACCACGGATATGGCCTGCGATCCGCGCAAGCCCAGTTTGACGAACACACCGCGCGCACCTGGCGGCAGCGGTCTAAAAGTGATGTCCACCATCATCTCATCGTCGCGCATCACCGTCTTGCGCACACCTTCGTAAAACTCGGAGAGCCGCACAAAGCGCCGGCCGCGATCGACCGATTCCAGCGTCACCTGCGCATCCAGCGCGCGCAGCGGCGAAATCGTATCATTGGCCGGGCTGGCAGTGATCAGATTGCCGGCCACCGTTGCCCGGTTGCGCAGCTGCGGCGAGGCGACTTCCCAACAAGCCTGCGCCAGCGGCAGGGCATGCGCTACCAGCAGATCCGAGGCGACAACTTGGTTATGCGTCACGCAGGGTCCGAGGTGAATAGCCCCTGATGCAGACTGCCTGATCTCGCTCAATCCGGGCACGCGCGTAATATCGATAAGCACCTTGATATCCGGTCGCCCACCACGTTCAAGTTCCAATAGCAGATCGGTACCACCAGCAATAATGCGCGCTGTGCGCCCATGTTTTTTCAACAATGCCAGGGCATCATCAATGCTCGCCGGGGTCTCATAACGGGTTACAGTTCGTTTACTCATCATTTTTTCTTTCAACTGCGTTTCCTAACGCTTTTTCTGGGGCGGTCAGGCGTTCGCCGGTTCCGCCATGGCGCAGCATCAGTATTTCGGACAGGATGCTGACAGCGATCTCTTCAGGGGATTCCGCGTTCAACTTCAAACCAATCGGTGAATGGAAGCGCGCCAGGTCCTCTGGCGACATCCCATCAGCCAGCAGTAGTTTTTTTGTCTCCTGCCAGCGGCGGCGGCTGCCGATAACGCCGATGTAGGGCGCTTCAGTCCTGGCCAGCAAGGGGAGAATCTCGCGATCGAGGAGCACATTACGTGTAAGCACCGTGATGAAGGTATTCTTGTGCACGCGCGCCTGGGTCAGAATATCGACAACTGGGCCAGGCAGGTAGAGGTCGGCATCAGGAATATGATCAGGCGAGGCCAGTTCTTCACGATCATCACTGACCAGCACGTGATAGCCGAGCCAATGCCCCAACGCAGCGACTGCTTTGCCAACATGCCCGCAGCCGATCACCAGCAGCGTGGCCGGCGATGCATACGGTTCGAGATAAACCTGCACCTCTCCACCGCAAACGCCGGGATCGCCCCGCGAGGGATCAACGAGTGAAAATGGCACGATACGCGTCTGCCCATCATCCAGACATTGCAGCGCTTCATCAATGATGCGCGCTTCCAATTCACCGCCACCAATCGTTCCACTGATACGGCTGTCTGCGAAGACCAGCATCTTTGCGCCGCTCTGACGGGGTACAGACCCGCTGGTACTAATAATCGTAGCCAGGACGACTGCTTCACCCGATTCTTGGGCCTCTAATAATTCGGAAAGGAGGTTCTTGTTGTGTTCGTTACTCATGGTCGTTCAATGCACCATTCAGCTACCCAGCCCGTCTCGGCGATGTCGCCAATAGGGTTAACAAACTCGATTCGCGAAAACGTCTCTTGAAATTCCCGCCCATTTTCTTCTTTCAGCGTCGCTTCCATATTGCCCTTGATCTCCACGCCCGTGCCCGAGAGGAAGAAGACATCATGCTGCTTGGGCTCGACGATCGGACTGTCCTTGCCACCGAGGACTACCGGCAGTTGGCGTTCATCCATCGTCCTTCCGCATTGTCCCCGTTCTGCGCATTCGGTAGAACAGATCACGATCACCTGTTCACCGGCGGGAGGCGAGTCATTGGTCAGATAACGCCAGGCAGCATACCCCACGCCAATTACGGCCGCGATCAATAAGAGCCAAAGTCCCCATGTCAGGAGTCGACGCATCTCACCGCAGAGCGTAGGGCCCGGCGTGACGAATGACGTTCACGCCAGACCTACCACGCTCCCCAATTCCTACATGTAGCCTTCACTGAAGATGTCAATCATCAATTTGGCATCGCCAAGCGGGTAAAGAATGGGGCAGGTTGCGCCAGAATCAACATACTCGCGCACTTTGGCCCGTACCTCGTCCGGAGAGCCGCTTGCCGTACACATCTGCACGACGTCATCAGGCACGAGATGCATGGCGTTCTCAATCTGTTCTTCCGTGGCTGGCCAGGTCAAAACCTGGTGGATATCATCCAACAATTCCTGGCTGACGCCGCTGGCTTTCATCAAGTGCGGCTGCTGGCCCAGATATTGGGTGATCATTTTGCGCGCCGCATTGAGCGCTTCCGTGCGGTCGTCGCCAACGGAACAGATCATCAACTGCGGGCGATCGATGTCGTCAATGGAGCGGCCCGCTTTCTTCGCGCCGCGCTCAAGCGCTTCCATGGCACGCAGGTTGTATTCGGGATTTACGAGATAATTGAGGCAGGCGCCATCAGCGATTTCCCCGGTCATCTCCATCATCTTCATGCCGGTAGCTCCAATGTAGATGGGCACATTTCGCGGCTCCGTGTTCCCGTGAACAACATCCAGTTGAATGCCATCTACATAGCAAAACTCGCCATGATAGGTGACGTTTTCCATGTTCAGCAAGCGGCGCAGTACTTCCACAGTTTCACGCATTGCCTTCATTGGTTTACGCCGGTTGATACCTACTTTGCTGGCCAAGGGATCCCACCAAGCGCCTATGCCACATATAATGCGATCCGGCGCCAGATCATCCAGGGTCAAGAAAGTCGCCGCCAAAAGACCAATATTGCGCGTCCAGTTATTAGTGACACCGCTGGCAACCTTTATCTTATCAGTCGTAGCCGCAAACGCGGCCATGGGTACGATCGCATCGCGTACCAGGCGACTCTCGGCCTGCCACACAGCTTCGAACCCTTTGGATTCTGCGTATTGGACAAGATCGATACCTTCCTGCAGAGAGTGGGCATCCTGCAAATATAGGGCTACACGATCAGGGGACATGGGAACCTCCTATCTAATGGCTAATTGATAATTGGATAAAGTGGTGAACGCTTGACGAGTTCGTCTTGAACATCCTCTTGAAATGTCTGCCAATCTTGCTCTGTGTCCAGGTCAAACTGAAGACCAGGAGCATTAACAAGACGTACCAAAAAATCACGGTCGATCGCTTCACGAATATGCTGCTGCAAGCTGCTCGGCCCGTAATGAAAATCAAAATCGAGCGCCGGTCGTATGAACAAGGCGTTTGTGCCGTCACCGCACCTGTCGGAACAGATGGCCATCACCGGCGGCGCGGGTCCGAGCGCAGACACAGCGGGTCCCATCGCCATCCGGGCGTTTGACCCGTTTCCACTGCCTTCAGTCAGGCCGGCAGCGATCATGAGTTCAATATCGGCCGTCGTCACAAGCGGCAGATCCGCCGGCAGGATCAATGCAGCCTCTGCACCGCCCCGCTCAGCAAGCGCATAGGCATAGGCTACCGCATTATTCAAGTCATAGGGCGGCCGCTCGACTATCGCCGTCGCACCGCTGGCCGCAGCGATCTCCCTTACCTCGGGATCGCTGCTAATCACCAATACCCGTGTTATCCCAGGCGATTCCAGCACCGTCGCTAATACATAGTTCAGCAAGTTACGCACCAATTGAGCGCGCGAGCCGGGGGGGAGCAGGTGCGCGAGTCGTCCCTTGCTCTGTTGTAATGATTTTACTGGAATAATAGCCCAAGTGTCCATGCTAATGTCTACGACCTGGTGGGCGCCGGCCAGGCAATGCTGACGGCGAAATCCAGCATCTCCTGTGCGAGGCGTCCGCGGTCATGCCGGTCTATCATAACTGTGTCGGTAATCAGAGCAGCACAGGCCAGCTCGCCAGCGTGCTCTTTGTCCTGAATATCATAAACAAACCCGTCAATTAGCTCACCATAGTAGCCGGACACAGCCACAGCCGAAACAGGCATGCCTCTTTCGGCCATCATTTTAGCTGCCGGGCCCTTGAGGGCATCACCGCCGACGATGGGGCTGACCGCTACGACCGCACGCGGCAAATCTGCGATCATTTCACGAATCGGGTAAACGTTGAGAATGGGATCGATGCTGACAAATGGGTTTGACGGGGCGATCAGCACCAGGTCCGCATTTTGCAGGGCATGTGTCACCTGCGGCGTGGCGACAACGTCCTCCGGCAGTTGGACGGCGCGAGCGACCGGCCGCCATCGCTCCCGGACAAACCACTCTTGAAAGGGCATTGGGCCGTTGTCAGTGAGGATGATGGTGGGCGCTGGCATATTCGTCATCGGCAGGACCGGCGGCTGAATATCAAACTGGGCACATAGATGACGAGTGGCGTCTGTCAGATTGCGACCTTCGGCCAATATACGTGAGCGCACCAGATGGGTGGCCAGATCGAGATCGCCGAGACTAAACCAGGAAGGTCCACCCAGCCGCGCCACTTCTTCAATCGTGATCCAAGATTCACCCTCGCGTCCCCAACCGGTTTGCGGGTTTGCCACGCCGCCCAGCGTGTACATAACCGTATCGAGGTCCGGACAGATCGTTAGCCCGAGATGTTGGAAATCATCTCCGGTATTGACAACAATCGTTAGCTGCTCGGGCGGCAGAATCTGCGCCAGTCCTTCGGCAAGCTTTGCGCCGCCAACGCCGCCGGCCAGGCAGACAACTCTTGGATGGGGTGATGTTACTGCGTGGTTCTTTTCAGCCATTTGCTCTGCAGGAGGTTCATCAATAGGCAATTATACCAGAAGAAACGCATCGTGCGTCTACCCCGCACAATAGGCGCATACGGCCGTCGTGGCCATAGGAGACGAAAAAGACTGCCACCGGATCGTGGCAGTCTTCGGAATATCTGACCGGCAAGCTGGGCAGCCGGCGGGCGCTATCTAGGAAAGAGGCAGCACAAGGCCGCAGAACCAAAAGGGTACTTGACCAACGGCGCTAATAGATCGGCAATCTGTCGTCTATTTCGCGCGCCCACTCATTGATCCCGCCGCCCAGGTTCAGCAAGCGCTGGAACCCATGTTTTTGCAGCTCGCGGATTACGTTGGCACTGCGCACGCCGGACCGACACATGACTACGACATCGCGCGTCATGTCCAGCTCGCCCATATGGTCCAATATCTCATTCTGCGGCACCAGGAACGCGCCCAGGTTTTCCAGGTTTGATATCTCCCACTCGTGCGGTTCGCGGACATCTACAATCTGGATCATGTCTCCTGCTTCAAGACGTGCCTTCATTTCTTGCGGTGAAATCTGAGGGACTTCTGTGCCGTCATCAGCGGCGGTTACATACAGGCTGTGATCATGCGCCGGCATTCCGCAGAACTGCTCATAATCAATCAGTTCGGTCATGGTGGCATCAGGACCGCAGATCGGGCAGTTGGGGTTCTTGCGCAGGCGAACCTCATCAAAGCTCATGTCCAGGGCATCATAGAGCAGCAAACGGCCGATAAGGGATTTCCCCTGGCCGATGACCAGCTTGATAGCTTCCGTGGCCTGGATCGCGCCGATTGTGCCCGGGAGCACACCGAGGACACCCCCTTCTGCGCAGCTGGGGACGAGCCCGGGCGGCGGCGGTTCAGGGAACAAGCAGCGATAACAGGGTCCCTCTTCCGCATAAAAGACGGAGGCCTGCCCTTCAAAACGGAAGATACTGCCATAGACATTGGGTTTGCCCAGCAGGACACAGGCATCATTGGTCAGGTAACGCGTGGGGAAGTTGTCCGTGCCGTCAATGACAATGTCATAGGGCGCGAGAATCTCCAGGGCATTGGCCGAGGTCAGCGGCTGTTCATAAGCATCAACCTGCACATGGGGGTTGATATCGAGCATACGATCGCGGGCGCTGTCCAACTTGGGACGGCCGACATCGCTGGTACCATGAATGATTTGCCGCTGCAGGTTGGTGTAGTCGACGATATCATAATCAACCAGGCCAATACGGCCGATACCGGCGGCGGCGAGATACATGGCCAGCGGTGAACCAAGTCCGCCCGCGCCAATGAGCAGGATGCTGGCCGCCTTCAGTTTCTTCTGACCGGATACGCCGACCTCCGGCATGATTAGATGGCGGCTGTAACGCTGGACTTCTTCGTTAGACAGTTCGATGGCTGCCGGGTCAATCAATTCTTTGAGAGGCATGAGGGCACTTATCGCCTATCCGGCTGACCGCCGGCAATGGAGGGGATGATCATCAGCGTATCATCTTCAGAAACGGCCGTATCTTTGCCGTCAAGATGGCGGACATCTTCCTTATTCAAATATATGTTGACGAAACTGCGCAGCTCATCTCCGTCAAACAGATGCTGCTGCAGATCAGGATACTGTCGCGTCAGATCAGCCAGTGCGATGCCTACGCTGTCGCCGGATACGGCCACGCTGCTCTGATTGGCAGTATAGGGTCGCAAGGGCGTTGGTATACGGATGGTTGTCATTTGTTTCTCCTTCAAAAATGTTGCCCAGTCGGGCAGAAAAGCGCTCTGTAACACGCTGCGTAGTCAAGACAGCATAGTGATCATTCATGGCGGACCGTCCACTAGACGAGCCGTCTTCCCTCAATTGATTGCGGGACAGGGGTTCGCCGTGGGCAAGGAATAACCAATTGGCGACCGCCTCCCTATGCAGTTTCCTGCACGGGTTCTTCTATGAAACCTGAACGGTCGTCAAGCAGCTGCCAGGAGCGGCTGTGGCCAGGCACACCGGCGGCGATGCGAGTGATCAGATAGGAGTAGCCGGGCCATGCGGCCCATTCGAGGTCGCGCGGCGAGGCGACCGGCGGATGATCGGGGTGACTATGAAAAACGCCGAGCACATCCAGGCCGTCCATCATGGCCTCAATCTCCGCATCGCGCCATGCATCTTCGGCAATGCGAAAACGCTCCGGCTTTTCTTCTTCATTGGGCCATACATTGGGCATCGGGCGGACGGCCGATACTACATTGACGCCGTCCACTACCTGGCCAAGCAGCAGGCCGCACCCTTCATAAGGGTAAGCGTGAACCCCATGTTCCTTGATTGCTTCGTGTAATTCTACTGGTAGACGCAGCATATTCTTGGTTTAGGCCGGTCGCTAAGCCTGCCTATTCCTCCACGGCCCAAAAAGGCTCGCTCATATATTTCATACCGCCATCAGGAAGAATGGTGGTAACCACACCCTCCGCCAATGTTTGCGCCAATTGGACAGCCACAAAAACGGCCGCGGCGGCGGAGACACCCA
The DNA here is from genome assembly GCA_963767495.1 of uncultured Chloroflexia bacterium. Lineage (GTDB taxonomy): Bacteria > Chloroflexota > Anaerolineae > Promineifilales > Promineifilaceae > JAACFF01. The sequence goes on along the minus strand of CAVYDY010000001.1, from coordinate 1,403,904 downwards.
CAAATAGACCTTCAGTGCGGGCTAGGTAGCGGGCCATGCGGTAGGCATCTTCTGTTTGCGCAGTCAATAGGCCATCAGCCAGCGACTCATCATAGATTTCAGGTCTGATCGCTGTAGCCATATGCTTCCATCCTTCCAGCCCATTGAGCGGGCTGGAGGGTTGGGCCGCATAGCAGAGCACTTGCGAATTGAGCTCCTTCAAGCGGCGCGTCGTCCCTGTAAAGGTGCCGCCGGTGCCTACGCCGGCAACGAAATGAGTGATCTGCCCATCGGTCTGGCGCCAGATTTCATTGGCGGTGGAAAGGTAATGAGCCTGCCAGTTAGCATCGTTATTGTATTGGTCAGCGTAAAACAGATCGGGATTCTGGGCCGCAAGCCGTTGGGCTTCCAGCAGAGCGCCGTCAACCCCTTCCAGCGGATCCGTGAACAGCAGCTCGGCGCCGTATGCCTGCAAGATTAGCTTACGTTCAGGGGTGATGTTTTCCGGAGCGACCAGCTTCACCCGGTAACCACGCGCAGCGCCCAACATGGCCAGGCCGATGCCGGTGTTACCAGAGGTGGAATCGAGGATGGTCATACCGGATTGCAGCAGACCCCGTTCTTCGGCCGTCCGTATGATATTCAGCGCGGCACGATCTTTCACCGATCCACCAGGATTGAACCACTCCGCCTTGGCGAAGAGGGTAACGCCGGGCGCCAAGTTGTGATCTCGCGCCGTACGCTCAAGACGCAGCAGCGGCGTATTTCCGATTTGTTCTTCTAGATTGTGGGGGTTAAAGCCAAAATAAGATTGGCTGGGTTTTTCAACAGTTAGCAGCATGATGCAGTATTGTCTCCTGAATAGTAAGGAACGCTTGTCCCTAGACAGCAAAAAACGGTCGCAGCACCGCGCTATATAGCGCGGGCGAGCAATTTTTCGTTGCGTCGCGAGGGTCGCTGCCACCGTTCTGGCTGCGCCGGGCCGTTATTCCGCCCGGCTGTTCCTTTTCAATCAGGTCAGGCCAAGGATGTCAGCTCCTCGCTTCATACACCTGCAATCTTGCCGAATATTCATCAGATCAATCTGTAGCTTCTTGCTCAATAAATATGACAATTTACCCGTTTCGCTAACATTCTAGCAAAGCATATCCTGGTGTCAAGCGCGCTTCATGATATTTGATGTGACGGGTGGTTGAATTCTTACGTGCAGGAAGCTCGCCAAAGCGGATGACTATAACAGAAAGCCAGGCCATTTCCCGTTGGGAAATGGCCTGGCGTGCTCAGCCTTTGCAGTAATCTCAATGGGCTGCAGGCTATTCACCTAGATTGAAGCAGGTGCCTGCTGCCTCAGCGGATTCGGTCTGTCAGTAGGTAAACTGAGTCTAAGCAGACCTGACCACCACTACTGGCCAGGTTTGTTCGTCAGTGATTCCTGATAACCGGTTATTAAGGCCACACCGGTGAAGATACTGGCTCGTTCCTGGTTCTCGAAATACTCCACGCGAATCTGTACGGAGCCGCCGGGATGGTAATAATCGGCCGCTACAGTCGTCGGCGCCTGTACGCCCCAATTGTCGATAAGCAGCTGGTTATTCATGTAAACGCGTGCGCCATCGTCGCTGGTTACCCAGATACGATATTGCCCGGGATTCGCAGTCAAGGTTCGTGTCCAGCGCACGGAGAAGAAATCCTCATTAATGACGCCGGGCTGCGGTGAGCCGTAGCCCCAATCGAACTGTAAGTAACGATCATCGCGCACCAGGGCCGGTGCGCCGGCCAGCGTCGTATTATTGAAATACTCGCCACGCCAGTTTGGATAGTAACCGCCGCCTGTGCCACCACCCGTGCCACCGCCGGATCCGCCGATTTGCTGCCAGTTGAACTTGGCAATGGCCACACCCCCGGCTTCGTAATAGTCAACCTTGATGCTGTGATCGCCCTGCGAAAGGGTGAGATCGCGGCTCATGGTGTGTTCCTGGCTGTCAGTCCAGGAATCGATGATCAGGTTCCCATCTATCCAGACGCGCATGGCGTCATCCATCGTGGCATTGAAACGATAGGTTCCCGCCGGGAAATAGACATTTCGGGTCCACTGCGCGGAGAAATCATCGCTGCTGACGCCGCCGCCGGGTGAACCGTGCCCCCAATCAAAGTCAATCGTTTTGTCGTAACGGACAAGCACAGGCTCGCCAGAAAGACCTTTATTGTTCCAGAACTTGGCCGTCCAGACGTCGTCCGCAGCATTAGCCGGGCCACCCAGGGCGACCAGGAGCAGTACGGCCATCACGAAGGCCAATAAGCCAGTAACCAATCGAGCGTTTGCCTTGTTCATATCGTTCTCCTTTTTTTGGGACGCGGGCCGCGCGGGAAACTGCGGGTTCACCCGTCCTACCAGGTGCGCGTCGATGAGAGATCAAAAAACCAACCGTGCCTGAGGTGAGGAGCGTCATTACACCTCTGACTGTATAGAAATATGGTATTGTTTTCGGGGCAAGTGTCAAGACAATTCATGAGAGGCGAAGGAACAGCGCAGCAGCATCATAGGATACGGCATACTTGGTGAGCCCTGGCGCATCCCAAACAGCGGCGGCGCCGATGGCGATACCAACCGAATAGACAATCAGCATCTGCCCTGGTCCGTAGGTTAACCAGATGATGTCATGAATGAGCGGCAGGCGCAGATCATTGAACCATTCCCCGCCGAGGATCATATCACTGAGCAGAAATAGGGCAGCGCCAAGGAGCAGCGGCCAGAAAGCGGGATCCTGCAAGGTAAGGCCAAATGCGGCGCCGGTCGTCGTGGACAGAAGCAACCCATAGGGCAAAACGAGCCAGTGCAGGCGCGTCACAGCAGCGCCGCGATAGACAATGACATACCAGCCGACAAGGGCGATGAGCCACCAGAGCAGCAGCCCACCGAGAACGGGACCGCCTGCACTGAGGCCAAGCAGCCGGCCAAGCCAGAATATGGCCACGATGTAACAAACGTGTCCCAGGGCAAAACCGGCGATGCCGCCAATTTTGCCGCCGGAACTGACCAACATACCGGCGAGGAAGAGATCACCAATAAAACCGAGGGTCATACCCAGGGCGATGAGCAGCGCATAGATGTTGACGGGGCCATCATGTGCAATAAAGAACCAACTCCAACCGGCAAGGACCAATACGGCCGATGAGGAAAGGCGCGTCCACCTGGGCATGCGCCGCCCCGCCTCTCTGCCGGCCGGCCCAAATAGAAAGCCGCCAAACAGAAGCGCCGCCCAAAGTATGAGCAGGAAAAGCAGCCAGAGGCGCTGTGCAGGGTGATCAAACGAAGTAAGCATAAGTCTGGTCCGTCTGTTAGCCGGCGGACGCCCTAATTATGCGCCAAGGTTGAATAACGGGCACGCGCATTGTAGGCTAGAATAAGATGATGAATGATCAGGTGCAGATCAGCGGTTCCGTGGAACGGATCACGTATTACAACGAAGAAAACGGCTATTCTGTCATTCGCCTCAAGCCAGATTCACGCGGCATGCTGCCGTTCAAGTACGCCGGCGGCAAGGAAGAATTGATCACAGTCGTCGGTAATCTGCCGGAAATGAACCCTGGCGAATGGTTGAGATTGACCGGCCAGTGGGCCACCCATGCGCGCCACGGCCGTCAATTCCAGGTGGATATTTGCGAAAAATCAGTTCCGGCCACTACGGACGGTATCCGCCGCTATTTGGGATCAGGCATGATTCGCGGAATCGGGCCGGTGATGGCTGAGCGCATTGTCAATCAGTTCGGTGCAGACACGCTGGAAGTAATCGACAGCCATCCAGAACGACTGCGTGAAGTCATCGGCATCGGGCAGAAACGCATTCTGAGCATCGTCAAGTCTTGGGAGGAACAGCGTGCGATCAAGGAAGTCATGCTCTTCCTACAGTCGCACGGCGTATCGACGAATCTGGCGGTGAAGATATACAAGACGTACGGCGATGAAGCGATGCAGGTAGTGCAGCAGACACCGTATCGATTGGTGAAGGATGTTCACGGCATCGGATTCAAGACGGCGGACAAGATAGCCCAGGCGCTGGGCCTTGCCCACGACGATCCGGGACGCGTCGAGGCAGGCATCGCCTATACGCTCAATCGCATGGCTGAAGATGGTCATGTGTATATGCCACAGGAATCCCTGGAACCGGAAGCGGCCGAGATTTTGAGCGTACCATTGGCAACAGTTACGCAGGTAATCGACCAGCTTGAAAGCAGCGATTTTATCAAACGTGAAACGCTGGTCTACAAGATGGGCGATACTGCTTCGCCGGCAAGCGGCTCGCCGAAAGCCGGAGAAACGGCGCAGTCTCAAGTTCGTGAGGAAAGGGCGGTCTACCTTACCCCGCTCTACTATTCGGAAATCGGGGTAACAAACCGCGTACGCCAGCTAGTTGAAACGCCAGGCAGCCGCCTGAGAACGCTGCGCCGGGTGAGCAGCGCTGAGATCTCCAGGGGCAATGAGGCGGGGCGGCCAGGCGAACTGCGCCTTAACGAACAGCAGCTTGCGGCTATCAGAACAGCTGTATCCAACAAGGTCTCTATCCTCACCGGCGGGCCGGGAACGGGCAAGACGACGACTCTGCGCGCTCTGCTTGATCTGCTGGATCGTCACGGGCGCACCTATGTCCTGGCCTCACCGACAGGGCGGGCGGCTAAACGGTTGACAGAAACGACGGATCGTGAAGCGAAAACGATCCATCGCCTGTTGGAAATTAAACCGGGGCAGGGGTTTCAGCGCAATGAAGAGAATCCCCTCGAAGTCGACATGGTGATCATTGACGAAGCGTCGATGCTGGATTTGAGCCTGGCCAACAGTTTGTTCAAGGCGATTCCGCATGACAGTCACGTCTTGCTGGTCGGCGATGTTGACCAGCTGCCGTCGGTTGGTGCGGGGGATATTCTGCGCGACTTGATCGCCTCGGGGGTGACGGCCGTCGTGCGCTTGGAGGTCATTTTCCGCCAGGCTTCAGGTTCGCTTATCATTCGCAACGCACACCGCATCAACGAGGGCCAGGTACCAGAAACGCCAAAAGATGCGCGGGATTTCTTCCTCTTTGTGAAACAGGAACCGGAAGAAGCGGCCGAACTGTTGATCGATATCGTCGCCCGGCGGATCCCTTCGAAATTCGGCCTCGATCCCCTCGATGATGTTCAGGTCCTGGCGCCGATGTACAACGGCCGTGTCGGCGTGCACCAGTTGAACCTAGAGTTACAGGCAAAGTTGAACCCACCGGGAAAGAAAATCGAGCGGCGCATCAGCGGCCGTGTATTTCGCGCCGGTGACAAGGTCATGCAGACCGTCAACAACTATGACAAGAATGTTTACAATGGAGACATTGGGCGGATCAGTTCCATTGACACCGTTCAGCAGACGATCACGGTGAATATTGATGGCGCGCCGGTGATTTATGACTTCCTGGAAACGGACGAGTTGGTCCATGCGTTTGCGATCAGTGTGCATAAGAGCCAGGGCGCGGAATATCCCTGTGTTGTTATGCCGGTGGCCACGCAGCACTATATGATGCTACAGCGAAACCTGCTTTATACGGCCGTGACGCGCGCTAAGAAATTGGTCATCCTGGTGGGTACGCGCAAAGCGCTGGCCATCGCCGTCAGTAACAACCAGGTCGCCGAGCGGCATACCGCGCTCGATTACCGCCTGCAGCACCGCTAGAGACGAAGCCATAACAGTGTAACCAAGAAACAGCCGACATCGGGGTCATTCCGCGGATTGTTCGCTGAGCGGAAACAGCCGTTAGCCAGGCAAATCCGCAGACATTGTTGATCTTATGTCTTGTTCGCATCACTTAGTTATGGTAAGATAACTCGCGACAGAGGGGATGTCACTGAATACCGTTTGTATTCTATAGATTTCTTTAAGGTAGGTGACAAATGAACGTAGTACGCAAGTATCCCGCCTGGTCAATGTTAGCAGCATTCATAGTCGGCCTGCTCATTGGCCTAGTCGTTTTGGGCTGGGGACTATTTCCTGTTGAATGGACAGACGCCACGCCGGGGCAGCTCTCGCCCCAGTACCAGCAGGGCTATGTCAAAATGGTCTCGGAGCTGTACGCCTTTACCGGTAACGCGGAAATGGTGCAGCAAGCGTTGGGTGGCTGGGCCGGCGATGTAAGCGGAGATGAGGTGGCCTGCAGCATGGCCGCCACTGCTACAGATCCGTCCGAACAAGCCCGTCTTGAAGCCGTGGCCGGCGTTGTCAATGGTGTTGGCTGCAGCGGAGGTGCTGCTCTGCCGCCTGTTGAGGGCGGCGAAATGGACAGCGAAGTTGGCGGTGCCGCTGGCGGCGATGAAGGAGGCGGTTTGCCCAGTTGGCTCTTCCCTGCGTTGCTGCTGCTTATGCTGCTCGGTCTGGTTGTCGCGGCGATATTGTGGATTCTGAATCAACGCAATAAGAAAAGCGCACCACCTGTATCTGTGGAACCCGTTTACTATGACGACGATGCGGATGTAAACAGGATACCACCGGCGGCAGCCGCTGCGGTGGCAGTTCAGGATGATGAGGGCGTCACTACGGTGCCCATCGCTCGTTTCCACACCACCTATACATTCGGCAATGATGCCTATGACGATTCCTTCAGCATTGAGAATGCCAATGGCGAATTCTTGGGCGAGTGTGGCGTCGGCATCGCGGAAACAATAGGCGGTGATGTGCCAAAGAAAGTGACCGCATTGGAAATCTGGCTGTTTGACAAGCGCGACATCCGCACCATTACCAAAGTCGCCATGAGCGATCATGCGTTCTTCGACGACGCGCTGAAGGCGAAATTGGCTCCCAAGGGAGAGCCTGTCCTGGCGCGGGAAGGTGAGACGATTGTGCTAGAAACAGCCTCCCTGATCATCAATGCGGAAATCACTGAAATGCAGTATGGAAGCGACCGCGACCAACCACCACAGAGCTACTTCGATAGGATCACGGTTGCGCTGTCAGCCTGGGCAAAAGAAGAAGGCGACGCTGGTTCAGCTTCGTCCGCTGATGTAGATGACTTGATGGATTTCTAGCCGCGCTTAGGCATTCGACCATTAACAAGCCCCGGCATTCTGGCCGGGGCTTTTTTGTTTTGGTCAGGCGAGGGCGTAGGGATCGAACAGCTTGTTCCATTCGTCCATAGCATAGCGGTCAGTCATACCGGCCAGGTAATCGGCGACAACACGATGCAATGGGGCATCGTCCAGCCGTTTTTGCACCTCAGTAGGCAGCATTGCCGGTTCCTGGAGGTAAGCGTTGAACAAATCCCTCAGAATCCGCTCTGCCTTCTGCTGCATCCGAACAAGCCGGTAGTGACGATACATGTTCTGATATAGATAGCGTTTCAACTCGGTGACCTTTGCGCCGAATTCAACCGAATAGTCGACGACGTTCTGCTCGTACAACTGGATTTTCTCCGGCGTATCGAGACTGGCGGATTCTAACTTTTTGTCGGTTGTCAGCAGGATATCCACCACGGAAAGGCCGATAAGCTCACGAATGATCTCGTGGCGCATCATCGGCGTGAAGGGTTTATCGCTCTGCCAGCCCACCATCGCGCACAGCTCCTGCCAGATAACAAGTTCCTGCAAATCATTGGGGGATAGTAGACCGCTTCGTAATCCGTCATCGAGATCATGGGCGTTATAAGCTGTCTCGTCGGCGAGATTTGCTATCTGCGCTTCCAATGAAGCGCGCTTATCCGGTTCATAGCCAATGGCTTCACTCTGGTCATAATCCGTCTCATGCTTCAACATACCCTCACGCGTCTCATACGTGAGGTTAAGACCAGGGAACTCCGGATAGCGGTTTTCCAGTTCGGTCACTACCCGATAGCTTTGCGTATTGTGATTGAAGCCGCCATATCCATGCATCAACTCGTTGAGGATATGTTCACCCGCATGACCGAAGGGCGCATGGCCCAGATCGTGCGCCAGGCAGATGGCCTCCGTCAGCAAAACATTCACTCCCAATCCTCTTGCCAGTGCGCGGCCAAGCTGCGCTACCTCCAGAGTATGGGTCAGCCGCGTCCGGTAATGATCGCCCTCGTAATTGACGAAAACCTGTGTCTTGTATTCCAGGCGGCGAAATGCCGTCGTGTGAATTATGCGGTCACGATCACGTTCGAAGGCAGTTCGTGTGAGTGACTCGGCTTCGGGGTAAACCCGGCCAAGCGAAGCGGCGCTCTTCAACGCGTAGGACGCCTGCGTCACTGTTTCAAGTTCTTCTCGTTTCTGGCGATCAAATAACATCGTGGCACCTATTCAGGGCAAGCTAGCAGTATCAATAACAGGCGGGCCGGTTATGGCATGGTCCCTGATCGTAATTACGTCCTACTTGCCATAACCTAATGGCAAGTGTAACATATTCAGTAACGAAGTCGCACCTTGAACTCACTTGTCTGTAAGAGATATGCCCTAAACTTATGTTCGCACGTACTGACGGCAAGGTCCTAATTCTGATAATGCTCATGGCCATTATTCTGGCCCTGGGTGGGGCGCTGTCTTTTTACTATTTGCAAGGTCGCCCGGAATTCCCCCCTGGAACCTACATCACCGACGTCAAGGACACCAAGGTACTGGTGCGATCTAACCCCAAAATGGCTGTGCAGATAATCAGTACACCGCCAGAACAGCAGGTGGTTGGCGGCGGCGATGAAACAGCCGGCCAGGGTGGCCAGGCAGCCGAACCCACCCCCGTGGAGGTGCCGACCCTGGCGCCGGAACCAACTCCGGTCGAAGTCCCTACCCTGGTTCCAACGCCTACACCACAACTGTGCATCAAATTCGTTGATTACACGGTGCAGGCCGGGGACACCCTGTATTCAATCAGTAACAAATACAATACGACAATCGCCTTGATGGCCCGTTTCGGCGTCGACGCCACGGACATTGTGCCCGGCACAAAAGTCAGCCTACCTGTAGCCAACGAGGGATGCTGCTCCGGCAGCCAGGCCTATGTCATTCGCGAAGGGGATACCCTGTCCTCCATCGCCGTTAAATGCGGCACGACGGTGGACAACCTCAAACAGCTCAACGGGTTCGGCGATGTTTACCGGCTTGATGAAACGAATGTCATGTGCATACCGCCTCAGCCGCAGGGTTAAGAATTGCAGCCGCTGCCCAACGGGGCATCATGGTTCGGGCAACTCCACACATACTATTGAAAATCTAGCAATGAACGACATATTAGGAGGGTTCACTTGCACTATCTATACATTGCGGTCGGTGGCGCGGCCGGCGCGGCCCTGCGCTATCTCGTTTCCGGCTGGGCTTATGCCCTCCTGGGCACCGGCTTTCCCTGGGGAACGCTGGTAGTTAATCTCATCGGTTCATTCCTGATCGGGTTCTTCTGGCAGATTTTCGCCACCAGTACGGTCTCACCCAACATACGCCACCTGATTATGACCGGCGGTCTTGGTGCCTTTACGACTTTTTCAACATTTGCCCTGGAAAGCGTCAATTACTTTCGCGAAGGAGATATCGAACTGGGCATGGCCAATATTATCGTCAGCGATTTTCTGGGCATCGCTGTGGTCTTTTTGGGCGTCGTGGCCGGCCGGCTGGTCGGTTCGCTGGTACGGTACCAATGAGTAGCTGCGGGACCGCTGAATGGTTAGTTTGTTAGTAAACGTGAGCATTGGTTGAAGGGATGGAGTAATCCTATGAATTTACCGGAAGATGGTGTATTGCTGCGCATTTTTATCGGCGAATCAGATCGGTATGGGCACAGGCCGCTGTACGAGGCCATTGTGAATAAGGCAAAGGAACTCGACCTTGCCGGGGCAACCGTGACGCGCGGGATCATGGGCTTTGGCGCAGCAAGCCGCGTTCATACGCGCAAGCTGCTACGCATGTCCGGGGATCTGCCGCTGGTGATCGAAATCGTGGACAGCGAGGCGTATATCGAACGCCTGCTGCCCTTCCTGGATGAAGTCGTCGAAGAGGGCATGGTGACGATGGAGAAAGTACGCATCGTTCATTACCATGCCAAGCGTGATAAACGATGACGCCGCCCGCATTCCGGCGTATAATTTGTGGTGGCATATCTGGCAAATAAACCACAATTTTCAAACTGATAGTTTCGCCATGACGCCATGTTTTCCTTCTGGTCATGACGATAGAGTAAGGAGTTTAGTATGAACAAGAAAACGGTCACCGATATCGATCCTAATGGCAAAAAAGCGTTCGTTCGCGTTGATTTCAACGTTCCGTTGAGCAGCAAGGATCCCAACGACGATATCTTTGTAACGGATGACACACGCATCCGCGCGGCGCTACCTACCCTCAATTACCTACTTGACAATGGCGCGGCGTTGATTCTCGCTTCTCATCTCGGCCGTCCTTCTTCAGCAGCGGACACACAGTTCGCCATGGGCCCGGTGGCCGCACGTCTCAGCGATCTCCTGGGACGCCCGGTCATCAAGGTAGATGAGGTTGTGGGCGACACGGCAGCCGCCGCAGCAGCAAGCCTGGAGCCAGGCGATGTCCTTCTATTGGAAAATACACGATTTGAAGCGGGAGAAAAGAATAACGATCCCGAGTTGGCCGCACAGATGGCGGATATGGCCGACATTTACGTCAATGACGCCTTCGGTTCCGCACACCGGGCGCACGCCAGTACAGAAGGCGCCGCGCAGGCGATGCGGGCCAAGGGCGGTGAGGCGGTCGCCGGCTTCTTGATGGGCAAAGAACTTGAGGCATTGGGCACGGCCGTTACCAACCCACCCCACCCGTATGTTGCCATCATGGGCGGGGCCAAGATTTCGGACAAGATCAAGCTGATTGATAACTTGCTGCAAAAGGCAGACAAGATCGTGATCGGCGGCGGCATGGCCAACACCTTCCTCGCCGCTCAGGGATATGACCTGGGTAAATCGCTCGTTGAAGCGGACGCGCTGCCGGAAGCGAAGCGTCTGCTAGAAGAAGCGCCCGACCAACTCATTCTTCCCGTCGATGTCGGTGTGGCCAGTGAATTCTCCGCGGATGCTGCGCGCACGGACAAGCCGGTCATGGAGATCACGGGTGATGAAATGGCCTTGGATATCGGTCCAGTGACGCTAGAACTGTTCAAAGATGAACTTCAGGGCGCCAAACTGGTGGTCTGGAATGGGCCGATGGGCGTCTTCGAATTCGAGACCTTCGCCGCGGGAACCAATGGCCTGGCCTATGTGCTGGCCGATCTGGTAGAAGATGGCACAGAAGTAGTAATCGGCGGCGGTGACTCTTCCGCAGCGGTAAAAAAGGCGGACTTAAGCGACAAGATGTCCCATGTCAGCACGGGCGGCGGCGCCAGTCTAGAATTATTGGAAGGCAAGGAGCTGCCGGGGATCGCCGCATTGGACGATAAATAGCGGGCGAAATTGCAGAGTTAATGAATGAAAAGGACGCGCCCTAGGGTGCGTCCCTCGTCTTTATTTACTGTCCGGTTGATCGAGATCAGCCGGGCTTTTTTCTTGCCCTTCCGGTTCATTGAAGCGATCGGCCATTTCATTGAGCCTGCCGCTCAGCCAGGTCAGCCCGGAAGCGATGCCGTCCTTGGCTTCTTTCTCCCAGTCAGTCTCTTTGAGGCGATCCTGCATGGATTCTACGGTCTGCTTGGCCTGTTGTTCGGCCGTGTCGGCCATGCGCGTGCCAACATAACGCACGCCGCGATCGGTCACTTCTTGAAACTTGCCGGCTGCTTTGCGGCCCGCATCACTTTGCGCCGCGCGCTGCGCCGCACTTTTGGCCATGCCGGCAACTTTGCGGCCCGCATCAGAAGCGTCAGCTTTGCTGCCGGATGATGGCTGTTCCACCTTCAACGGCGGTTCTTCTTCAATCGGGATTTCGATCTTTAGGATTTCTTCTTCACTCATATTACAGTCCTACCCTCAATTTGGATTTCTACTAACCTCTACGCAGAATATCACAATCTGTTGCACGCGCATCAACTTGCCAATGTTCCTCCCAGTTTACATGACTTACATCTGCTCATTTCCGCCTATCCTTCTATCTTTGACGGGAAGCACATCTGCAGAACCGGGCATCACTCGTCATTCATGGAGTTCTAAATCGCGCGAGGGTGGCGAAGTCTGCGCGATCTCAGATCAGCCGCCAATGTTTTTTTCGAGATTTTCTGCGCTGCAATGCGGGACATCTAAACTGGTCGACCGACATCAGCCAGTTGGTCGAGCTTGCGACGAATTGCGCCAGGAGAGCCAGAGCAGACGCGCTCGCTTGGCCAACAGTCCGCTCGGAAAGGCTGCGTAGGTTAGCGGTACAGACCAACTGAATCTTCGGCCGGAAAAATCTGGGCCGAAACCGGTCGCCGTTGAATTCAACGGCTTCTGCAATAACCTATCGATCAGGTTCAGGATGAGACGCTGGCGGCGCGGGCTTACGCCGAGCGAGGCAGCAAAAGAACCCGGTACGGTGCATCCAACAGTCCTCTGCGTAATCATCAGAGCAGTGAAAAGGATTATCTGCATACGCCATTCTGTTGCCGTTGCCAGCACCCTATCCCAATCAAGATCGGGATACTTCTCAATGATAGAGGCAATATCGCACAGGGATTTCAACCGTAGGAATCGCTTGCGGCAGCTGTTAATCGCTGCTGTCAACAATAATTCTTCAGGCGGTAAAATCCATACATCTTGATCGAGCAACTGTATTCTGTACGCCCGTTCCCAAAACTGGCCTGCATCGACGGCCAGCATACCGTTCATATCAATGTCGTGGTGCACATCAAAATCATATTCAATAAGTATCTGAAACTGGTTTCGACGGCTGTTTATGGCATCGAGCTGTTCAATGACATGCCGGGTGCCGCCGGTCATGTAAGCTTCTTTCTGGCCCTTGACGATGAGATCGATGTCTCCCGAAATCATGTACCAGGGATGATCATATACCGCTATGTTGTAGGCGGCGCCTTTGACCAACATAACTCTGTCACCGGCTTCGCCAAAGAGGGCCAGCGCCTGCCTAAGTGCTTTCCGCGAGCCCTTTACCAGCAGAACGTTGTGAATGTAAGCTGTCTTGAATTGTGCGCGCACGTCTTCCGGTATGGCGAGCGTCTCTACCCCTGCTTTCTCCAGGTTGACATGGATGAGTGGCGACACGCAATGTGTTTCGGCCGTTTTGAAAACAGCTGCCCAGTCTATGGATTCTCCCTCGCATAGGGCCAATAAACGCCGCTGATAGGCATCATCGAAATTCTGGCGCGCACATAAGCAAAGGATCTTATCGTCAAGAATCATGAGTTTACAACAGTGAAACCGGTTGTTTCGCTTCCCATCTCAGCTCCGGCAAAGACATTCCTACAGGTAAATCAGACGCTCGTTGGCCAACCTTCAGCGAGCCGGCGGCGAGCAAAGATCATTTCAGGGAACGCAAACAGACCAGCATGGCATCCGGGTTTCCGACTTTGAGATTAGTGTAGTGAATCCATCTGCGGCAGACAACTTCCGGCAGCATCGTCACGCTGAGTCCACTCTCGAGCGGCCGATTGTACCATTCCATAACTTGAGACGGTAGAACACCTCGTGGTCTGAACTCAACTGTTCCTCGAGTTATCGAAGAAACAGCTTTCCCACGATTTGATATCGGTAGGCCAATGAATGAAGATTTGCCCCTAACGGTGTATCCGACAATAATAGGATAAAACTCATCGTGAGAGGCGGAGGGATCGGCCCGACGAAGCCTCAGCAACCTTCTGCGAGCGACGGTATTTCAAAAAACTCGGCCGTTTCGCGGGACAAGTGCTAAGTCCGACAGGCTGCACAGCTTGAAAGATGAGAGGAGTACTCTACACAGAACCCTGCCTCTCATCTGAGAGGTTTTTTTACGCAAAGACGGGCACAATGAGCGGAAATGGTTTGCCGGCAGCATGAACTGCTAGGCACAGAAGGGATCGACTTATGAGAACGGAAAACAAACTGAGACAGCTACTCGACAAGCGCGTTCTGGTCCTGGATGGGGCGATGGGTTCGCTGATCCAGACCTATATGTTGGATGAAGCAGGTTTTCGGGGCGAACGCTTCAGCGAGAATGCTCACGACGTCCAGGGCAACAATGATCTACTGAACCTAACCCAACCCGAGATCATCCGCGCTATTCATTTGGCCTATCTGGATGCCGGGGCTGACCTGATCACGACGAACACCTTTAACGCCAATGCGATCTCGCAAGGTGATTATCACTTATCGGAGTTCGCCTACGAAATGAATCTGAATGCCGCCCGCCTGGCGCGCGAAGCGGCAGACCAGGTAAGCAAGCACGATCCGGAAAAGCCACGCTTTGTGGTCGGCTCACTGGGGCCGCTCAACCGTACACTGTCACTGTCGCCTGACGTGAGCGATCCCGGTTACCGCAACGTCACCTGGGAAGAAGTTGTCTCCGCCTACGAAGATGCCGCCCGCGGGTTGATAGAAGGGGGCGCCGACATCATTTTGATCGAAACCATCTTCGATACGCTGAACGCCAAGGGCGCTATCTTCGCGGTCAAGACACTTTTCGAGGAGTTGGGCGTTGAGCTGCCGCTGATGATTTCGGGCACGATCACAGATGCCAGCGGCCGTACATTGTCCGGGCAAACGATGGAGGCGTTTTATTACTCGATCCGCCACGCTGAGCCGTTGATCGTTGGTCTGAACTGTTCTTTGGGCCCGGAGGCGCTGCGGCCGTATATCACGACTGTTTCGAGGCTGGCTGATACCTATGTCAGCATTTATCCGAACGCCGGGCTGCCCAATGAGTTTGGTGAGTTCGATGAAACGCCCGAGCTGATGACGCCGGTTCTGAAGCAGTTTGCTGAGGAAGGGCTGCTCAATATCGTCGGCGGCTGCTGCGGCACAACGCCGGCCCATATCAAGATGTTTGCGACGGCCGTAGAGGGGCTGCCACCGCGGCAAATTCCCGAACAGCCGCGCTATGCACGCCTGAGCGGGCTTGAGCCGCTGGTCATCACTCCTGAATTAAACTTCGTCAACATCGGCGAACGCACCAACGTCACCGGCTCGCGACGATTCGCCCGCCTGATCCTTGAAGCGAATTACGAAGAAGCGCTCACGGTCGCCCGGCAGCAGGTCGAAAACGGCGCGCAGATGATCGACATCAATATGGATGAAGGGATGCTGGACGCCGAAGCGGCCATGGCGCGTTTCCTGAGTCTCATCGCCACCGAACCGGATATCGCCAAAGTACCCATTGTCCTCGACTCCTCCAAATGGTCGGTCATTGAAGAAGGGCTGAGGCGCGTTCAAGGTAAATCGATCGTCAATTCGATCAGCATGAAAGAAGGAGAAGCGGAGTTCATCCGCCAGGCGCGGTTGGCACGCAAGTATGGCGCGGCGGTCATCGTCATGGCCTTTGACGAAGAGGGTCAGGCGGATTCCCTGGAGCGTAAGACCGCCATTTCAGCGCGCGCCTATCAAATCTTGACTGAACAGGTCAATTTCCCACCCGAAGATATTATTCTCGATCCCAATATCTTTGCCATCGCGACGGGGATTGAAGAACACAACGAATATGGCAAGGCATATATCGAGGCGACACGCTGGATCAAAGAGAACTTGCCGCACGCTCTGATAAGCGGCGGCGTCAGCAATATTTCCTTTTCATTCCGCGGCAATAACACGGTGCGCGAGGCGATCCACGCCGCGTTCCTGTACCACGCGATTCAGGCGGGCCTGGATATGGGCATTGTCAATGCGGGCCAGCTGGAAGTCTATGCTGAGGTCGAACCAAAACTGCTGGAGCTGGTCGAAGATGTCTTGTTCAACCGGCGCGCTGAGGCTACGGACCACCTGGTAACGTATGCGGAGAATGTCAAGGATACGCACAAATCCCAGACGGTCGACCTGAGCTGGCGCGAAGCGCCGGTCGAAGAGCGGCTGCGCCACGCGCTGGTCAAAGGTATCGGCGATTATGTGGTCGATGACGTCGAAGAAGCGCGACAGCAATATGATCAGTCGCTAAGCATTATCGAAGGGCCGCTGATGGACGGCATGAACGTCGTCGGCGATTTATTTGGCGCGGGCAAGATGTTCTTACCGCAGGTGGTGAAGAGCGCTCGCGTGATGAAGAAAGCGGTCGCTCATCTGGTGCCGTTTATCGAGAAGGAGCAGGCCGCCCTGGGCAAGACGAACAGCAACGGCAGAATCCTGATGGCCACAGTCAAGGGAGATGTCCATGATATCGGCAAGAATATCGTTGGCGTTGTCCTCGGCTGCAATAATTACGAGGTCATTGACCTGGGTGTGATGGTTCCTGTGGACAAAATCCTGAGCACAGCGCGTGAAGAGCAGGTGGACATCATCGGGCTGAGCGGGCTGATCACGCCTTCTCTAGAAGAGATGCGCCACGTGGCCAGCGAAATGGAACGGCAGGGTTTTGATTTACCGCTGCTGATCGGTGGAGCGACAACATCCAAGGTGCACACGGCAGTCAAGATCGATCCCGAATACAACCGCGGGCAGGTCATTCATGTCGTCGATGCCTCGCGGGCCGTGGGCGTGGCCTCACAGTTGTTGAACTCCGATCAACGGGAAGCCTTTGCCGCCACAATAGCAGAAGACTATACATCAATGCGCGCCAAGCACGCGGGCAAAAAATCGCGGAAGCGTTTGCGTGCGCTTGACGAAGCGCGGGCCAATGGGTTTCAGACGGATTGGGACGCCTATTCACCGCCTACGCCGGCGTTCAGCGGAATCAAGACATTTGAAGCAGTTGATCTGGCAGAGCTGTGGCCGTATATTGACTGGACGCCTTTCTTCGCCGTCTGGGAATTGGCTGGTAAATATCCGGCGCTGTTGGACGATGCGCATGTGGGCGAAACGGCTCAACAGCTGTTTGAAGACGCCAGTGCGATGCTGAATGAGATCATTGAGAAAAGAGCGCTGCAAGCAAGAGCGACCATTGGCATTTTCCCCGCCAGGCGTGATGGAGACGATGTCCTGATTGAGGATGGACAGTCAGCCCCCCAGAGACTGCATTTCCTACGCCAGCAGATGGAAAAACCACCGGGACGACCGAATCTCTCACTGGCCGATTTCATCGCCCCGCAGGAAAGTGGCAAACAGGATTTCATCGGTCTCTTCGCCGTCACGGCAGGTTTGGGACTGGAGGATATCGTATCCCACTTCGAAGCGGATCATGATGATTACCAGGCGATCATGGCCAAAGCATTAGCCGACCGCCTGGCTGAGGCGCTGGCCGAATATATGCATAAACAGGTCCGTGAAACGTACTGGGCCTATGAGCAGCCAGATTCGCTTGATAGCGAGGCGCTGATCCGCGAAGCTTACCGGGGCATCCGGCCCGCACCCGGTTATCCGGCCTGCCCCGATCACACGGAAAAGAGGAAACTGTTTGAACTGCTGAATGCCGAGCAGACGGCAAATATGTCGCTCACAGAAAGCTTCGCCATGAAGCCCGCGGCATCGGTCAGCGGTTACTATTTTTCCCACCCACAGGCGGCATATTTCGGCATCGGCCGTCTAGATCGTGATCAGGTGGAAGATTATGCGCAGCGCAAGGGGTTCGATCTGGAAACGGCCGAGCGCTGGCTGGCCCCGAACCTGGCCTACAAGTAACAGGCAGTTCTGCAGCTTAGCAGCTCCTGGATCATGAAGATCGGACTACTTGCGGATATGCATAACAATATCGCCAACCTGTTGAGGGCGCTTAAACTCTTTGCTGAGGAGGGTGTCGATCTGCTGTTGCACTGCGGAGATATGGCGGATATGCTCACCGCACGCCAAATGACAGGGTTCGATGTCATCTATGTCAACGGCAATTCGGATAACTCGGCCGAGGCGGTCAGCCACACGCTTTGGACCCTAAATCCGCGAAATGATATCCCTGGTGATGTTTACGAGGGGATGTTGGGCGGCGTAAGAATCGCGGCGACTCATGGCCACCTCAGCGGGAAACTTGATAAGCTGATTCGCTCGCGGCTTTACAAATATGTTTTTCACGGCCATACACACAGGAGGCGGGATCAAATGATCGGCAAAACACGGGTCATCAATCCGGGTGCGTTGGGCGGCGCGCGTTATGAACCGCGCACAGTTTGTATTGTCAATCTTGATAACGATGATGTACGGTTCATTCCAGTCTCCAACTGGTAGGCAATTATGCACTTTCTGGTAACCGGCGGGGCCGGGTTCTTAGGATCAGCGCTGGCCAATCGCCTGCAAGAGGATGGCCATCGCGTCTCCGTGTTGGACGATCTCAGTAACGGAGAACAGGAACGTCTGCATCCTGATATACAGTTCACACAGGGTGACATTGACAATATCCCTCTGCTCTGGTCACTGCTGCATGATGTAGACTGCGTATATCACCTGGCCGCCCGAGTTTCGGTCGCCCAGTCTATTTTACACCCACGAAATTACAACCGTGTGAACGTTGGCGGTACAGTGAGTTTGATGGAAGCGATGCGAGATACGGGCGTGCGCCGGGTCGTCTTCACCTCTTCCGGATCGGTATACGGGGTTCAAAGCCATTTGCCGATAAGAGAGATCGACCAGCCGCACCCGGACTCACCCTATGCGGTGAGCAAATGGTCGGCCGAACAATATATTCACACCATCGGCGAGCTGTGGGGGCTGGAGACAGTCGCCCTGCGCATCTTCAACGCATATGGCCCTAACCAGAGCCTGCCCATGTCACACGCGCCGGTCATCCCGCGTTTCTTGCAGCAGGCGTTGACCGGTGGGTCGATTGTGCTCTTCGGCCACGGTGAGCAAACGCGAGATTTTGTCTATGTAGATGATGTTTTAGAGGCATTGGTACGCAGCGCAACGGCCGATGCGGTTAACCGCGGAATTATCAATATCGGAAGCGGACGCGAAACCGCCATTCAAGATCTGGTCGACCAGATTGCCCAGGTAACGGGGCGCAAGATCAACCTGATAAACAACCCTTCCAAAGCGGGGGGCGTGCCGCGCCTGGTCGCTGATATTGCCCGTGCGCAGGAACTACTGGATTTCCAGCCGCTGATGACACTTCAAGATGGCTTGCGCTTGACAATGGAGAAGGATCCGCGGTTTCTGCCGTTCATTTCACCGTCCCCTTTATAGAGAGAACAACGACAAATATCTCAGAAAAAGAAAGAGCCGTGGTATTTCAACCACGGCTCCATGCCCAGGAGAGGACTCGAACCTCCACGTCCGTAAGGACACAGGCCCTCAACCTGCTGCGTATGCCAATTCCGCCACCTGGGCTAGAGAACGGTAATTATAGCTTCTGGCCTTTAGCTGTCAATTTTGCAAAGCAACTTGCAATACTTTAGTCAATTTGACATTCCTTTCTCAGAGAGGACAATATCTTCAAGATTGATTCTGAGCGAAAGCCGGGCAGCAATTGGGAACATTCCAGACCCTTGGACCGTCTTATGGTCTGAGGGTCTGTTATTGATTTGAGGAGAATTCTGTGCGCAAGATTTCGATATTCCTTTTATTAATTTCGGTGATGATGGCAGGGGTCGCCTGCGGCGACGGAGACGGGGGAGATGATTCTTTGCCGCCGCCGCCTACTTTTGCGCCGGAAGTGTCTGCTGGCGGCGAAGATGCTGGCGACTCGGCGGAACTGCAAGTCACGTCGGCCGCTCCGCAGCCTGCGGTCTCACCAACGCTTCCGCCGACGCCGCAGCCGCCGCCAACTATTGCGCCAATTCCTACCAGTACCATTGCGGTGGATGAAAACGTGGCGGAAGAAGCGGCAATCATCAGCAACTTCGGCAGCGATCGTAATCCTTTGACTGGCGAACTCGTTTCAGATCCGGCTAACCTGCAGCGGCGACCTTTGGCGGTGAAACTTTCTAATGCACCTGCTTCCTACACCCGGCCGCAATCGGGACTCAATGACGCCGATCTGGTGTGGGAACATACGACGGAAGGTAATCTGACGCGGTTTACCGCCATTGTCTATGGCGAAACGCCACCTCGCCTGGGACCTGTTCGCAGCGCGCGCCTGATCGACCTGGAACTGCCGGCCATGTACAGCGCCGCTCTTGGCTATTCGGGATCAAGCAACGGCGTGGGAGAGCTGCTGCGAAGTTCCGATTTCACAGATCGTATTCTCAATGCATGGGAGAAAGGATATTACCGCACGGGAGAGGATAAACCTGTTGAACATACGCTCTACGTAACGCCAGAACTGCTCTGGGAAGCGCTGTCCGAAAAGGGTTTGAATAATCCACCCGCATTTTCAACGACGAATGTGTTCAGTAATACGCCGCCTGCGGGGGGCACGCCGGCCAGCGCCGTCAACATCGACTATAACTGGACCCTGGTTAATTGGCGCTATGACCGCGCAAGCGGCCGTTACATGCGCTGGACCGACGGCATTCCGCATCTTGACGGCAACACCAGCGAACAGGTCTCGGCGGCAAACGTGATTGTCATCTCCCCCTTCCATGCTTACGATGCCACTATCTGCGAACAGGCAAACGCGGATGGCACCTGTGCCGCACTTTCAGTGGAAGTGCAGTTGTGGGGCAGCGGTCCCGCCTCCGTATTCCGTGATGGGCAGCGTTACGACGTGACCTGGGAACGATTGGGGCGCACCGATTCACTAACCTTCAAGGACAGTGAAGGAA
The DNA here is from genome assembly GCA_963767495.1 of uncultured Chloroflexia bacterium. Classification (GTDB taxonomy): domain Bacteria; phylum Chloroflexota; class Anaerolineae; order Promineifilales; family Promineifilaceae; genus JAACFF01. The sequence continues at coordinate 1,383,335 of CAVYDY010000001.1, read as the reverse complement.
ACCCCTTCCCCTTGAAGATAGGCAACAGCTGGGTACAGGTCGTGCCTACCTGGCTAGATAACCCGGTGACGGTGATTGAATAGCGGGCCAGCCAGCCAGGATACGATCGTCTATGGCATCCGGTATCACACCGGCGCATTAGTCAGCTGATATAGCCCTGCAAGACAAGCAGTTCACCGTTTAGCACGGAGCCGCTGGCTGCGCCGCGCAGCGTGTTGTGGGTGATCGCCAGGAAACGCAGGTCGTTGACCGGGCATTCGCGCACCTTTCCCACGGTCCATGCCAGGCCATGACCCGCATTGCGATCAAGACGCGGCTGCGGGCGATCCTCTTCAGAGCGGTAGATCAAGACGGGATCAGGCATCGTCGGCAGTTCCTGGCAGATGTTTGGCGGCTGCCAGGTCTTGAATAGCTGGACTGCCTCCGCGGCTGAAACCGGCTGTTCGAGTTTCACCGAGACGCTGCCCAGATGACCATCGATTACCGGCACGCGGTTCGCATGGGCACTGACCACAAAATCAGCCATCTCGACACGGCCGTCTTCCATAAAGGTACCGCACAGCTTAAGCGGCTCGGTTTCCAGCTTGCCATCCTCACCGCCAATGTGCGGGATGATGTTGTCCATGATATCCAGGGAGGGTACTCCGGGATAACCGGCGCCGGAGATGGCCTGCATGGTGACGACAACGGCCGATTGCAGGCCATACGCTTCTTGCAGCACTTTTAGCGGCAGAACAATGCTGGTCGTGGAGCAGTTGGCATTGGCTACGATGAATCCGGACCATCCATACGCCGCTTGTTGGTGCGGAATCAAGGCGGAATGATCAGGGTTCACTTCCGGGATCAACAGGGGAACGTAGGGATCCATGCGGAAGGGGGATGCATTGGTGAGCACCTTGTAGCCGGCGGCAGCAAACTGCGGCTCCAGCTCACGCGCCTCAGCGGTAGGCAGCGCTGAGAAGAGCACCTGCACATCCAGGTTCGGATCGGTCGGCTGGACGATCATATCCGCGATTTTCTGCGGGGGATCCCCTTCCAACAGCCAGTTGACGCCCTCGCCATACGGCCGTCCCGCCGTACGGGAGGAGCCGGTGACAACGGTGATCTCAAACCAGGGATGATCTACCAGATGTTGAACAAAGCGTTGGCCGACGGCGCCCGTCGCTGCCAGAATACCGACCGGTATTTTCTTACTCATTATATCCTCCAAATCAAGAAGCCTGGATCTGTTTTCCAGGCTGGATTAACAAAAAAACCACCGCCCCTTTTTGGGGCGATGGCATCGCGATTCCACCCAAATTCAGCGGCTAACAACTTCTGTAATCAGCCACCCTCATGACGGCCGTTAACGGGGCCTACCGGACCTCCATACTGATGGGACAACCCACGTTCCGCGAAGTCGCTCACAGGGGGTATTCATCACCGTCGTTTGATAGGGGCTTCCAGCCTATGGCCGCCTACTCTCTGGCAACGGTCCGGTAACTACTCGTCCTGTTCATCGCTTTAATCAATGATTGGGGTGAATTATAGAAAGCGAGGGCATCCGTTGTCAAGCGATTGCACAATCGCATCGCACGTTGACAGCATTGATCTGACGTATACTAAGGGTCAGGTATGAAGCGATTACGCGTGATAGACTCCATTATCCTTCCGTGTTATCGTTGTCAACGCAGAGACGGAAACGAAGATGTTTGCCTATTGAAGAGTTTCAATCCTGGCATGAACCGCCGCAGTGAATGCCGGGCAACTTGAAGAACGACAAGGTTAACAAGCGAATCGGAAGCAGATGTTAGCGATATCGGCAAGGACAAAAATTGGCCAGCAGATCGACCGGATGATTCTGTACGCACTCAACCGGCGTATCCCCGAAAATGGCGCGGCGCACTTTTCATGCCCGGTCACGCTCGAGGAAGTGCTTGCACGGACGCAGGTCCAGAAAGAGCGGATGCCATCTTACCAGATCACGGCGCCTGGCGAACATGTTATCCGGCTGACGACAGGGATAGGTGACATCGCCTGCCGTGTTATGGTGCGTCCGGCAGCGGACGTGCATGCGCCGCTGATGCTTTACCATCATGGCCTAGCAGAATTCCCCTACACAAGTACGTGGCGGCGCCTCTTGCCCAGCGACCCTCCTTTACCTGCGCACACGGTCGCCGTGCAGGCGCCTTTTCACAGCAATCTATCGGACCCGATGCGTATCGGCTTTGCTACGACGGAGAATCTCTACCAGATGTTTGCCGGTTCGCTGCGAATTATGCAATACGTTCAGGAACAGTTCGCGCAGCAAGGGGCGGCGTTTACCGTGGCCGGCGGCGTAAGCTGGGGTGGCATCACCAGCCTCCTCTACGAAGGTCTTTTTGGCAGCACAAGGGCTGTTTTTCCACTGTTCGCCTCACCAAAATTATCGCAGGTGATCTGGGATGCCGCTCAGATGTTCGGCCGTGACCTGCCCGTATCGCGCGAAGACCTGGACGCCTTGCTGGATTTTACTCCGATATACCAGCGCATCGATCAGCGCCTCGTTTTTCCGGTCATGGGCGAACATGATCTCTTCTTCCGATTCGAAAATCATGCGGCGATTTATGATGAGGAGTCACTGGTTACGCTGCCGGTTACTCATGTTGGCGCGATGCGCTTTGGTAATGGCAAAGTACGCGAGCATGTTCTCAATACGCTGGCCTGGGCAGCGGATCAATAAGGCTAGACGGCCGGATCGGGGCGCCGGAAGCGGAAAATCATGTCCTCCTTAGCCCCAACACCGGCCCGCGAACGCTCATGGTGGATCACACCGCTTTCCATGCTGACGGTGGCCGCCATCTCTTTTCTGCTCTACAGCCGTGCGCTCGATTTCGGCTTCTTCAATGACGATCCCACAGGGCACTTCGCCTGGATGGAATCGCGCGGATACATTGATTTCTTTCGCAGTTCGGCCGACTATGGCTACTACCGACCGGTGGTCTTTGTGCTGCTGCGCGCCCTGGTAGATACCGCTGGCTACAACGCCGCCCCATTTCACGCCCTGCTGTTGGGTCTGCATGCGGCCAACGTGGCGCTGCTGTGGCTCCTCATCCGGCGGCTCAGCGGAAGTGACGTCTATGCCTGGGCTACTTCATTGATCTTCGCCTTTTCCCCGTTTAGCTATGAGGCGGTGGCCTATGTCGCTTCTCTAACCCATCCGCTCTTGCTTTTCTGGCTGCTGCTGACAATGCTTCTTTACCAGCAGGCGCGGCGCCTCTACGGGGCCGGTGAAAAGAACAGGCGGTTCCTATGCTATGGCGCGGCCATGATAACGCTTCTCTTGGGGCTGCTGACGCATGAAAACGGCCTGTTCATTCCACTGGCCCTAGTTGGCATCGAATGGGTGGAACGCCCGCCGCATAGTCTCACTGACGCCCTGCGCCGCCCGTTCTTGCCATACCTGCTGGTGACGCCCATCTTTCTGTTCCTCTGGTGGTCGATTCCCAAAAGCGGCGAACAGACCTTGCCCTCGCTTGCGGAATGGTTCAGCAATCTCGTCCCTTTCCTGCAGACGCTTGTTTATCCGCTGCTGCCGCTGCTGCGGCTTACAGCCGATGACATCCCTGCCCTGCTCATCCTGGCGGTTCTGACGCTGGCGATCACATTTCTGGCCGCCTGGTTGGCGCGGGCGCGCGGTCTGTGGCTTTTTGGGCTGAGTTGGTTTGTCTTCAGCTCTTTACCGGCAGTACTATTCCTGTCGCCAGCCTATCTCTATGGCAGCCCACGCCTCCACTACCTGCCGTCGGCCGGCGTGGCTATGCTGTGGGGCATGCCGCTGCTGACTCTGGCGCGGCGCATGCCCGACGAAACATGGAAACAGCTGGCAGCTGGCGCTGCCGGTATCGCTTACATCCTGGCCATACTCTTTCCGCCAATGGATTTCATCCGTTGTGAACTGGATTTCTATGATGAGACAAGCCGTATCGTGCGCCAGATGGGAGCACGGGGCGAAGAAAGCGCGGACCGCAGCCTGCTGTTTGTGAATGTGCCGCAATTCTTCAGCTCCTACAGCGAACATCCAGAGGGCTGCCCGAATCCCTATCCATGGACGCCGGTTGGAGCGGTGATCATGCCTGCTTATGCCAGTGCGCGGGATTTTGTTCGCTTCAATGAAGGCAGCGATCAGGCGGCAGCAGCCGTGACGATCGACGCCTACGCACCTGGCTGGAATACCTATGGCAGCACACTCTCTCCGGCCGAACTGCGTGAGCAGATGCACGAAGCGGCCGTCTACATTTACGACCTCAATACGGGTGATTTTTTCGATCTGTCCGCAGCGTGGCTGCCGGATGGAGCAGCCGAAACAGATCCGCTGGCGCTGTTTGGTGACTTCATACAGCTTAACACGGCCGTTGTGGCGCGTGCCGGAGCGGATGAAGTATCTATTAGCCTGACCTGGCAAAAGCATGGGGAGGAAGCGGATGGTGTCACCCCGGTCGTCTTTGTACACATCTACGATGCAAGCGGCCAGCTAGTTGCCCAGCATGACGGCCCGCCGGGCAGCAACTATGTGCCGTTCGCCTGGTGGCAGACTGAAGACGCGATCATCGATAGGCACCGTATCGAACTTCCCGCCGATCTGGAACCAGGCAGCTACACCGTTGTCGCCGGCCTGTATGATCCACTGACCGGTGAGCGATTTAGTAGCAGGACTGACGGAGTCCCGCTGGCGGACAATGCCCTCGTCCTAGGACATGTAACGCTGCCCTAAAGCCCCGCCTACCCTGCTGCTGCACTACAAATTCACTACGCAGACCAAGCGCACTCACCGTCTACTTATCTTAGACTCAGCCTACGCTCAGATAGGGATCTTAGAATATTGTTGAAGTCGCCAAAAAGTGAGCGTCCCTGGTTTCCCCTCCTGGCCAGGGACGCTCGCTTTTTATATACCTGTCACGAGAATGCCATCCCCTGAATCCATTTCCGCGAGAAACATGCAACACAAGTAATGCCCGGGTTAGCGGGCATCTCTAGATCGACTGCGCATAGATCCTTGAAACAAGGAACCACTCTAGCGCAGTCACGGCCAGAAAGCCCCGGCGGCGCGACCCCATCCCGTTTTATACCGGATACGCTAACGCCTTCAACGGTATATCGGCCGGCCGACGAAGCGAACGATCATATTGCCGGTTTCTGAAATCGGTTTCCGAATCTAGAAGCAGCGTGTCACAAAGCCACAGCTATTTGCAAGCACTTGCTAAAGATCGGGCGAAAATGAACTCTTGCATCAGCAGCATCCGATAGCTGCAGTGAAAGCAAAAAGCCCGATCGAGCCGTCCGTTTTTCCCTGTAGATTCAGAAAATACGGGTGAATATGGCCGCTCTTGAGCAACTAGCCAGGAGCTGACCATACCCTCGGTTGAGCTGGAAGATCTGACATACACATCTGTAGGTAAGCCTTGACAGGATTGGCCACTACATGTTAGTCTCCTACGGGTTTCTGAAATCGGTTTCCGAAACGATCTAACACCATTCCTTAAGAGGACTAGAGCTATGGCCCGTACCACAATTGCAGATGTTGCGAAGGTTGCCGGTGTTTCCAAAGCGACTGTGAGCCGCGTACTCAGTGGGCATTACGATTACATGCGCGACGATACACGGACAAAGGTGGAAGAGGCGATCGCAAAACTAGACTACCGCCCCAACAGTATTGCGCGGAGCCTGACATCAAACCGCACGAATACGGCGGCAATCTTGATCTCTGATGTAGGGAACCCTTTCTATGCAGACGTCATCCATGGCGTTGAGGATGTCGCCTTTGATGGCAACTATGATGTTTTCTTGTGCAACACCAAATACGATACGGAGCGGGGCTTGACGTTCGTTCGCTCGCTCATTGACAAGCGGGTAGATGGCATCATGGTGATGTCCAGCAGCATGTCAGATGTTTGGCTGCAAGAGATGCGTCAAAATAATGTCCCTGTGGTAATTGTCGATTGGGAGGTCAATGCTCCCGGAAGTGTAGTCAGTACAATCGGCGTTGACTTCATGTCGGGTATACAGCGAGCGGCCGATCATCTGGTGGCGCTGGGACATCGCAGCTTTGTACACGTGAGCGGCCCCTTGGAACTCAGGACCTCGCGAAATCGTCGCGACGCTTTTCTTAGCGGATTGGCGCGACATGGAATCCCTGAAAGGGCTGTTCATGTCATTGAGGGCAATCTGCAGATTGATGGTGGCAAGAAAGCAGTGGAGCAAATCATGGAGCTGCAGCAGGCGCCTTCTGCCGTCTTCGCAGCCAACGATTTGATGGCCATAGGAGTGGTCGCTGGAGCGCGCGCCAACGGGCTTTCTGTGCCGGAAGACCTATCTGTTGTTGGATTGGATGACATCTGGCTCGCGGAGCAGGTGGATCCACCCCTGACAACGGTCTCCTTGCCACGCTATGAAATTGGCCAATTAGCTATGCAGATGCTGTTTGATCTTATGGATCCTTCTGCAGACCCCTCCCCTACGCCTGACCATCGCCAGGTAGCGTCATCCCTGATCATACGTGAGTCCACGACATCAGCGCCCAAATAAGATTTTAACGGGAGAAATCAACATGTCAACAATACCACCCCTTGCCGGATTGGCTTCCTATGAACGCGCTGCCATTCCTGGTTACAGTGTTGAAGATAACGTCAGGCGATTCTTACGGTACGCCTGGATAGAAAAACGGGCAATGGACGTTGGGTTATATTGGTTGGCTTCCACGCCACAATGGGAGGTGAAAGAAGCACTGGGATTGCAACTAAGTCTGGATGCCGACCATGCTGCTGATATTCGGGTCCGTGTAAGTGAAATGCGTAATCCAGCTCCGCGTATGGATATCAGCCCGGACCCGGCAATCGATCGATTTTTTGCGGAATTACTGAGTGCTGAGAATACAATTGAAAAGATCGTCGGGCTATACGGCGTGTTACGACCCGCGCTATTGGAAGCCTACCGCACACATTACGACTACAGCAACCCTGTGATCGACTACCCCACGCGGCGCATGATCAAGCACATTCTGATTGATGAAGAAGAGATGATGGCCTGGGGCGAAGCTGCGGTTGCGGCAGTGACAGACTCGCCGGCAGCCCAGGCTCACGCCGATCAGTGGCAGGCTCACCTGGAAGCGTATCTTCGCGACATGGGCGGTATAACGGGTGAACTGACCAGGCCGAAGGAGGTGCCGCCCACACGGGTCACCGCTCCGTTTGAGCCGGATTTCTTTCCGCAGCGCGACGATCGCTTCTCAATGCGCTGGAACTTTGTCAACCCGCAGCGTCAAGTATCTATGAATGAGGACGTTCCACTGGATGAACGTACATTGGCACTCATGTGCCGGCGCATTGTGGAGATGGATGTTCCTGAGTATATGAGTCGCATCATTGCTGAATCCAAGAATGAACCATGGGAGTATTATGTCGAAATGTCGCGCCAATTGTGGGACGAAGTGCGGCATGCCAGTATGGGCACGATCTATTTCGAAAATCACGGCGTCGATTGGAAAAACCTGATTGCTATCCACCCCGGTATGTCTATCCGGCTGGGAAAACTGGATATTCAGGACGCACATAATGTTCTGTATGCGATTGAACAGAACTTGATGCCGGCAAAGACCGGTAAGAGATTGGAGTATGAAATCAGTGTAAACGCTCAAGATCCTCTGGCAGCCCAGATTCAAGATTATGACTGGGCGGATGAAGTCCTACATGTGCATACCGGTCGAAAATGGCTGCTGCCAAAGACCGGGCTGCCGTCGGGCGAGGCTGTGAAGAAAGGTTGGGAAATTCGTGCTTCTACGGTTGGTGTTCTGGACGATTTTGAGGAGCTTGGCGAGCAGGAGAATTGGTGGCCAAATTTCGTCCACGAAGTACTGAATAGAGAGACAGCACACAAAGAGTTCAAACTCGTTCGAACCTAGTCATAGTTAAGCTGTTCCAGCGAGCCTAAAGAACACATTTGCGACACATTACAGTTTCTTGGAGAAATAACGAAGCGCTATGAACATCACACATAAAGAACGAATGCGGCGGGCCATCAGCTATGAAGCGGTGGACCGCATCCCTACGCAGGTGAATTACACTGCAGGCATGGGCCAGAAGATGGCTGCGTACTTCAATGTTTCCGTGAACGAATTGCCCGTATTTCTGGGCAATCACATGATCCGGGTAGATATGAATTATCCGCAACACCTCAGTATGGACGGCGAAGTAACATATGATTGGTGGGGTGTGGGCTTTGACACCAAGGAAGAGGGTTACTTCGCTGCTGAAAGCCCTATTCAAGAGCGTGACGATCTCACCATCTATCCGTGGCCGGATCCAAATGACCCAGAGCTTCTGACCGGCGCTGAACAAACCATCGAGAAATATGGGGATGAGTATTTCATCACCCCCAACTTCGGTTTCGCTTTGTTTGAGCGAGCCTGGTCTATGCGAGGTTTTGAGCAGTTCTTCATGGATATGGCCATAGACCCGGATTTCACCAGCGACCTACTAGACCGCATCACCGAAATTCAATTGAGATTGATTGACCGCTATCTCGACCTAGGTGTGGACGGTGGATACTTTGGCGACGACTATGGCGCGCAAAAGAATTTGCTGTTTTCGCCCTCCATGTGGCGCAAGTACATGAAGCCACGCCTGGCGAAGCTGTTCGCACCATTCCGTGAAAGAGGCTTGCCTGTCCTGATGCACTCAGATGGCCAGATTCAGAAGATTCTTCCTGATCTTGTGGAGATCGGCCTGACAACGCTCAATCCTGTGCAGCCTGAGGTACTGGATCATCGCTGGCTGCGCGAGAATTTTGGGGGAGACCTCGCTTTCTACGGCGGCATTTCCTCGCAAACTGTGCTGCCCCATGGGTCGCCACAGGATGTTCAGCAAGCAGTGTCCGACTGTATAGAAGAACTGTCTCCACAAGGGACAGGGCTGCTCATCGCCCCTTCTCATCGCATGATGAGCGACATACCTATGGACAATGTCTCTGCTATGTTGGATTCCTTTAGGGCATTGTAAAGCTTCCTCTTAAATAGCTGCCGTGTTAAGCAGCAGGGAGCAAAAAGCGTTACTTTGTCATTGGCGATACACGTGTCGAGAGACGTGAGCTCACCCGCAACCTGGGCCATCAGTGATGCCCACCAGGATCGAAAAGCCCCCTTAATCGGGGGCTATCGAGGCATTCTGCCGGTTCCTTAGGCTGCGGGCCCAGGGATCGAACCTGGAACCTCGTGATTCAGAGTCACGCGCTCTGCCAATTGAGCTAGCCCGCACTATGGGTAACAACCAGAAACTGTCCTGATCGTTCACCCCAAATCAGCCTGGAATTTTACCAGAGCCGTGCAGACGCGGCAAACAACTTCTATTTCGCTTTTCTTTGGCCGGATAGGCTCAAGTCTGACAGTCAGGAAAAGAGTTCCACGACATCATCAAGGCGGGCCAGCGTGCGCTCGCGACCAAGAGCCAGCATCGATTCGAACAATGGCGGCGATACATCCTGGCCGGTCACCGCTTTGCGCATGGTTCCCAGGAAGGGGCCGGCTTTGCCGTTGAGAGTGACGCGCTCACCGATGGCGAACAGCCCTTCCTGGATGTGTTCCAGATCGTACAGTTCGACGTCACGTACGAAGTCGCGGGCGAGCGTGAAACCTTCTTTGGCGTTCTCGCGAGGCATCTTCTTGTGGGTAAGTGATTCGGCCGTTTCTTGCAGCGGCGCATCGTCAAACAGGAACTGCAAGAACGGCAGGGCGTCAGGCAGCCGCTTCAGCCGCACACTCATTGCCGGCATGACCAGGAGCAGGGCTTCCGGGTTCACCTCGTAACCCGCCTCGTCCAAATAGGGTCGCATGGCCAGGGATAACTCCATAGGCGTCATCTGTTGAATGTACTGGCCGTTGAGCCAATCCAGCTTGTCATAGGGCAGGCGCGACGGTGCCGGGTTCACATCGGCCAGATCAAAGCGCGGGACCGCCTCATCCATGGTAAAAATCTCGCGGTCTTCACCGTATGCCCAGCCGACATTGGCCAGGAAATTCAGCAGGGCCTGCGGCAGAATGCCGGCCGTTTGAAATTCATCAACCTTGACCAGGACTTCACGACCGCTCTCCTCAAAGGATTGGCTGCGCTTACTCAGCTTCCCTTGCCCACTAGGGTTAAGGACAAGGGGCAAATGAGCATAGACAGGCTGATTCCAACCGAACGCATTGTACAGGTTGACGTGCAGCGGGGCCGTGCTGATCCACTCATCAGCACGCAAAATATGTGTGATCTCCATGAAGTGATCATCGACGACATTGGCCAGATGGTAAGTAGGCAGTCCGTCTGATTTGAGCAAGACGGGATCTTGAATCTGGCTGTTCTGGACCGTGATATCGCCGCGAATGAGATCATGGACAACCGTTTCTCCATCAAGTGGCATCTTGAAACGGACAACAGGCGCACTGCCGGCGGCTTCCTTTTCAGCGCGCTCCGCCGGCGCCAGCCTGCGGCAGCGGCGATCGTAGCCAACCGGCTGCTTATTGGCCATCTGTTCCTGGCGCATTGCGGTCAGCTCTTCCGATGTACAGTAGCACTTGTAGGCGAAATCATGTTCAATCAACCAGTCAGACCATTTCTGGTACAACGCGGTGCGCTGGCTCTGCACATAAGGGCCGTAAGGACCGCCAATATCGGGGCCCTCATCCCAATCAATGCCCATCCAGTGCAAACCATCGATGATCGCTTGTTCAGCACCTTCAACATAGCGCTTGCGATCGGTATCTTCAATGCGCAGAATGAATTGGCCGTCGTTATGACGAGCGAAAAGCCAGTTAAACAGCGCAGTACGCGCGCCACCAATATGCAAATACCCCGTCGGACTGGGGGCAAAACGAACACGAACGGTCATTTTTGGTTCCTACCTTTTTGGGAATGTTGACGCGGTGAGTATACAGGATTCAGCGGCTGTGAACTAACCGAATTCCTGCTTGTGCTGGCGCATAAGCACCGATTCTACGATGCCGATAGCCAGAAAAAGGGTGACCAGCGAGCTGCCGCCATAGCTGACGAAAGGCAAAGTCAACCCAGTCACAGGTAATATACGGACATTCATACCTACGCTGACAACGGTCTGGAAAAAGAGAATACCGGCGATGCCAATACAAATCAGTTTGCCGGCAAAATCGGTGCTCAGCGCGGCGGCACGCAAAATACGCATCAAGATGAAAGCCAACAGACCGATGACCAATAGAGAGCCGAAGATAAGACCCATCTCCTCGGTGAGCATGCTGAAGATGAAGTCGGTGTGCTGTACGCGCAAGAAACCTAGCTGGCTCTGCGTACCCTGCATGTACCCTTTGCCCCATAGTCCGCCGGAACCGATACTGATCTCCGCCTGCTCGATATTGAATATGTCATCCTCGCTCGCCTCGGCCGGATTGAGGAAAGTCGCCACGCGCTCTTGCTGGTAATCGGCCAGGGACGGATAGATCAGGGCCATGCCAAAGATACCGACGGCCGCCAGCACAGCGAAGTGAGACACAGGCAGACCAGCCGCCCATATCATAACGAACCAGACAAACATGAAGAGGATGGACATGCCAAGATCGGGCTGCAGGAAGATCAAAGCGACGGGAATGCCGATGTAGACGAGTGAAAGCAGTGTGTTAGAAAAGCGGTTGATGTACTGCTGGCGCGTGGCCAGAAATGCAGCGAAAGTAACGGCGATTAGAATACGGCCGAACTCAGACGGCTGGATACGGAATGAAGGCGTGATCTGGATCCAGCGCCGCGCTTCGTTACCCAGCTGCCCGGCGACAATCACCAGGATCAACGAGGCAACAACACCGACATAAATATACCATTGGGCTGAAGTCAAATAGCGGTAATCGATAGCAGCCACGGCAAAGAGCACAATCAGGCCAACGATAGCGAAAACAAACTGCTGGAGCGGGTAGCCTTCGAAGGCAGGCGCACCGGTCACAGCGCTGCGGATCATCAAGATCCCGTAACCGGTCAGCAGAATAACGGCCGCCAGGAGCCAGAAATCAAAGTTTCGCCAGGGTGATGGTTTCGTAAGCATCAGCGCGATTCTAAGTGAAATTCAGAGTTTTGGGGACGTTTCCTACTGATTCTTCATCAAATAAGCGCTGCCGGCAAGATGCCGGCGGTCCTGATTAATCGACAAAGTTGGCCAGACGCACGGGTTTGCGACGGGGGCCCCATGTGCCGGGTTCGGCCGAAAAGTGTCCCGCGCAAGGAGCAGCGCATTGAGGGCAGGCACCATCAGCCGTCAGCTGCCAATCGCCGAGGACATACCAATCGCGATAGATGAGACGCTTGCCGCAATTGTGGCAGTAGGTTGAGCCGCCGCCGGCATCATGAACATTGCCCGTATAGGCGTAGTGCACGCCGTTCTTGATGGCGATATCTCGGGCACGGGTCAAGGTTGAGGAAGGTGTACGCGGAATATCGCGCATTTTGTAGTCAGGGTGGAAGGCTGTGAAATGGATAGGGACATCTGGGCCCAATTCGGCGACCACCCAGCGCGTCAGCGCCTCCAACTCTTTGTCAGAGTCGTTCTGGCCAGGGATAAGCAGATTGGTGATCTCGAGCCAGGTGTCAGTCTTATGCTTCACATAGCGCAGCGTATCCAATACGGGCAGCAGTTGGCCGGCGCAGAGCTTTTCGTAGAACGCTTCACTAAAGCCTTTGAGATCAACATTGGCGGCATCCATATAGCTGTAGAATTCGCGGCGTGGTTCCTCGTTAATGTACGCGGCGGTCACAGCCACGGACTTTATGCCCAATTCATGGCAAGCCTGGGCTACGTCGATGGCGTACTCCATGAAGATGACAGGGTCGTTGTAGGTAAAGGCGACGCTCTGGCAGCCCAGTTCCTGCGCGGCGCGGGCGATAGTCCGTGGAGAGGCGGCGTCGGCCAGGGTGTCGATCTCGCGCGATTTACTGATGTCCCAATTCTGGCAGAAGCGGCAAAAAAGGTTGCAGCCGGCGGTACCGAAGGAAAGCACAGCGGTGCCGGGATAGAAATGATTGAGCGGCTTTTTTTCGATGGGATCGACGCAGAAACCACTGGAACGGCCGTAGGTGGTCAATACGATCTGGTCATCCTGCCGGGCGCGCACGAAGCACATGCCGCGCTGCCCTTCGTTAAGCTTACAGTATCGCGGACAAAGGTCACACTGCACACGGCCGTCGGTCAAAGCATGCCAATATCTGGTAGGTACGATAGTCGATGTCGCCATGGCCTTTTCCCATATTTCCCCGGAAAGTTCTTGGGGGCAGCTTTTCGCTGCCGACAAATCTCCAGGGAAATGTCCGCCAAGAATAATGCTGTATCCATTATACTATAGGGTAGAAAAGGTGTTTTGAACGACTTGATCTTGCACAAGAGTCGGGAGCAAATTATGAGCACAATTAGAAAGGCGGCCGTAGCGGGCACGTTTTATCCGAGAGATGCTGCTGAATTGGCGGCGGCGGTCGACGAATTTATGGGCGGTGCCAAGGGGAGTGGCGGCACGCCTAAGGTGATCATCGCGCCGCACGCCGGCTATATTTACTCTGGTGAGATCGCCGCCTCGGCCTACGCGCACCTGGTAGGTGGCGGCGCGCCGGTGCGGCGGGTACTGCTCCTGGGACCCGCGCATCATGTTCCCGTGCGGGGACTGGCAGCCAGCAGTGCGCAGGCGTTTGCCACGCCGCTGGGGGATGTGCCTGTGGACCAGGCAGCGGTGGTTGAAGCGCTGGCTCTGCCGCAGGTTCAGCTGTGGGATGAAGCGCATGCTCCTGAACATGGATTGGAGGTGCATCTGCCCTTCTTACAGCGTCTCTATCCTCAGATCAGCATCGTGCCCTTTGTTGTGGGACAGGCAAGCGCGGAAGAGGTGGCGGAACTGTTGGATCTGCTGTGGGGCGGGCGGGAAACAGCGGTGGTGATCAGCTCCGACCTGAGTCATTTTCATGATTATGAAACGGCACAGCGTCTTGACCAGGCGACGGCCCAGGCGATTGTCAGGCTTGACGGCGCAGCACTGCAGCAGGAAAGCGCGTGCGGGCGCAACGCCATTCGTGGCTTGCTCAAAACTGCGAAGAAACGGGGGATGAACGGTCGTCTGGTCGATCTACGCAATTCCGGCGATACCGCCGGCTCGCGAGGCCGCGTGGTTGGCTACGGGGCCTTTGTGTTTGAGTAGGAGATGGTCGATGGGCACAACCGTGGCTTGAGCAGAACCAATCCAGGCTGCGCTTCAGGACTTCGATATCCGCTCGTCTATCGTGAAATAGAACGAAATGAACGAATATACTTGACACCATATTTGTCTTGTCCCAGAAGGGCTTGCGCCGCCATGATGGTCATTTGAAGTTCTTGATCCAGCGGATCAAGAATCGCCGCATCCAGACCAGAACAGAGCGCCATTGAAAGATATGTGCGATTAATGAAGTGACGGTTAGGTAGGCCAAAGGAAACATTACTCAAGCCAACAGATAGCTTTGCTCTCGGTATCTCCTGTTTGATAAAGCGCATTGTATCCAACGTCGTTCGCGCCCCAGAGAGCGTGGACGCGATAGTCAGCGTGATGGGATCAAAATAGACATTCTCATCGGGGATACCCTGCGCGCGTGTGGTCTGGATGATTCTCCTGGCAACAGCGACGCGCTCGTTGACTGCCATGGGAATCCCATTCTCGTCCAACAGCAATGCGATAACCGAACCACCATACCGCGCAACCAAAGGCAGGATCTGCTGCAGGCTTTCCTGACTGCCGGAAACTGAGTTGATCATCGGCGTGACAGCAGCAGCGCTCATTGCTGCTGCCAAGGCCTGCGAATTTGCGCTGTCCAGACAAAGCGGCGTGTCTACAGCCGATTGAATCGTCTCGACCAGCCACACCAGATCATCCGGCTCCTGGTCCGGAGGTGTACCGGCGTTCACATCCAGCCAGTGCGAGCCGGCTTCAGTTTGCCGCCGCGCCAAGTCTTGAATAACCGCGGTATCACGATCGGCGACGGCCTGCGCCACTTCCGGTCGCGTCCCATTGATTTTCTCACCGATGATCAACATGGATTACGGATCTCCTGCGGAGAGACCTATACCTACCCTACCTTAGCTCTTCACATCTTCCTGGAACAGATCAAGCTGCAGATGGAGAATGTTCCAACTCATTTGAAGCACACCGCAAATCAAGCGCTGTAGGTTTTGACGGCATCGACAAAAGCTTTGATATTCTCAATTGGCGTATCAGAGGTTATTTCACAGCCTGGTGCAACCATAAAGCGATTGTCGCTGCCGCTGGCCTTTATCGCCGCATGGACGGCCGTCTCTACATCAGCAGGCACACCCATGGGCAGCAGTTCTATGTGATCAATATTGCCGGCGACACCAATCTTGTGCTGCAGCAGTTCCTGGGTGTCGGCGATATCCACATGCGGCCCGACATTGATTGTGGCCAAGCCGGGAACCTCGCGCAAGAATTCTGCACTCGCCTGCAAATGGGGTGTGATCTTGCCGCACATGTGCAAGACATTGTACGGGTAGACAGTACAAACGTCGGGCAGATAATCGATACAGAACTCACGCACATGCTTGGGTGACAGCATCTGCACGTCATGTTCGCAGATAACAAAAATAGTTGCCCCCGCATCTTGCAGCGCCTGCCCGTATGCTTTGATCACTTCCACTGATTTACCAATTAACTCGTGTACGAATTCCGGCTGCTTGATAAATTTCTTGATTACTTTCTCGTAGGGCATGAGCTGCAAGGCGAATGTGACGGGGCCGGTCATAAAACCGGCTACGGGGACACCTGACCTTTCAGCCAAAATACGCGTACCCTCTATCATCGTTCGCGAACTCTGCGTCGCCATGAAGTCCGGCACTTCCAGTTTGGCCAAGTCTTCATCGTCCTGAATCAGATATTCCGTGATCCAGGGGTATTTATTGGGCGGATAGGTGACAGTCGCCCCACACGCTTCGGCCACCGGCCAGCTCGGCTCCACTTGAATGGCCGTAATATCATAGCCGTACAGTTCCTGCGCCTTCAGGTGTGCTTCAGCAGCCAGAATCGGATCTTCGTACATAACGTTGTAAGTCAGACCATTAATGATCCCGGCGTGGTCACCGATTTGCGGGAATACTGGCGGACGGTCAACTGGCCGGCCCTCTAAAGCTGCATAAACACGTTCATTTGAGTCCATTATTCACTCCTATTTTTTGCTCTGGGAAATCTCATAGCGTGTACAAACGCTTTTTGAAAGTTGGCCAGCCCACTGAGCTGGATGTGCTCGGTATTACGGCCGATGCGTTCGGCAGAGATACGTTCCTTGGTGGAAATGAGTGCCAGGCGCGCGCCTACGCCAGCCGCATTTCCGACCGACTGCAGCCGCTCCAGCGGAATATCAGGCACCAGGTTCACTTCCCTGGCATTTTCTAAATCGATATAGGTTCCGAATGCGCCGGCCAGCATGACCGTATCCAGATCCTCATCGCGGCAATCCATCTGCTGCTGCAGGACCATTTCGCCTGCACGGATGGCACCCTTGGCCATCTGGAATTCACGAATATCTTGCTGCGTGAAGATGATATCGCGCTCAGCGCCATTCTCACCTGCCCAGGCGACAACAAAATAATTGTCACGGGACTTCTGCGCTTCAAACAAACGATCACGTAAGCTAGCAGGCACACGGTCCGGCAGCAGATCCTTCCCCACGAGATGACCCCGCCAACTAAGCATTCCTGATTGAAGAAGAACTGCCGTCAGGTCAATCAGTGCCGATCCACATATACCGGCAGGCGGACCGCTGCCAATCACTGAATATGCCAGATCGCCTCCATCCAGCCGCACATGATCAACAGCCCCTTGTGCGGCGCGCATGCCCATCTTGATCCGCGCTCCTTCAAAGGCGGGGCCGGCCGGTGATGAACAAGCGACGAGTTTACCGTTGGCAGACATAGCGATTTCGCCATTGGTGCCCACGTCGGCGGCCAAACAGACGCCGTCATGCTGATGCAGGCCGCCGGCCAAGATCACGCCCACGGTATCGGAACCGACGAAACCTGCGATATTGGGCAGCACGTACACACAACTATCTGGGTGCAGCGCCAGGCCCAGCTCGCCAGCGGTTATGGTCATCGCATCGCGCGTGACAGGCGCGTATGGTGAGAGACCGAGGTAGGTAGAGTCAAGCCCCAGCAGGAAATGATGCATCGCCATATTGCCGACGACAGTCACCTCGTTGATTTCTGTGAGCGGAATCCCAGCGTCATCCGCCAACCGCGCCAGAAGATCGTTCAGCTGGGCGACAATCAACTGGTGCATCTGCCGCAGGCCTTCAGGGTCATGCTGCGCACGACTCAGCCGGGCGATCAGATCGTCGCCAAAGCGTGCCTGGTAGTTCAGATCAGAAGCAGCAGAAACTTCGCCGCCGGAGTTGAGATCGATCAGGTAACCAACGACTGTCGTTGAACCGATATCAAAAGCGACGCCGTAGTTTCCCCAAGTCGTATCCCCCCTCTCAATACGCGTTAATTCGCGGCCAGCCACGGTAATAGTCATCCCTGCTTCGTCGCGGATAAAGATGGGCAGCTGGCGCAGCCAATGCAGGGGCACGGTCACACCGCGGAACCAGCGCGGCAGCGTATCCTTCACAGCATCCCAATCGGCGATACCATCCCGCCGGCGTGGATGTGTGTATGGGATAAAGATCTTTTTGACATTGGGACGCAGTTCGACATCACGCTGGATGCCTTCGTGCAATATCTGGACGCCGAGGCGCCCTCCAGCCCGTGGCACGTCAACAACCATATCACCCTGGGTGATCACCTGACATGAAAGACGAAACCCGTCTTGGACTTCGGCGCCGGCCAGGTGCACGTGGTCAAGGGGTGATGCCGGTGGGGCATCGCTTAGGAATTTGACTTTGCATTTGCCGCAGGAGCCATTGCCGCCACAAACGGTATCCACCTCGACGCCAGCCTGCACGGCCGTTTCGAAAAGTGTGTCACCGAACGGCACATCATACGACGTGCCCAGCGGCTGGAAGGTCACGCGGCATGTTTTCTGTTTGCCGTCGACCGATGTCTCGTGAGTTCTCACAAGCGTCGCCTACTTGCCGGTGACCGGATCGCTGCCTGGCGCGCTCGCAGGATAGGGCATGCTGTAGCCGTCATGGGTCATGCCGGCCACAGGCTGCTCCTCACCGGCCATAATGGCCACCAGTCTGCGCTCGAGGTCACCATAGCCGACGTGTTTGACAATCAGAGGCAACGCCATCTCTTTGGCGATTTCCTCTGCCTTGGCGATAAGTTCCTCATCTTCTTCCTGGCTGAAGTAGACAAAGCGATGGTAATGGTTAAACATCAACTTTTTGAGTTTGGGGTGCGTCTCCCACTTGAATCCTTTGACGACCAGGCTGTCCCAGGTCTTCACCAGAAAGTCGGTCAACAGGTAGGAGCCGGGCTCTTCCTGCAGCGCCTCGGCGAATTCTTCGGAGCCATACATCTCAAAACAGTGAGGTCCCAGGGGCCGTACCGCGCCGTAGCGTTCCAGGATTTCGTCCAGGTCGAAGGCGCCGCAGTGGCCGTAGACGACCACCTTGCGCTCATATTTGCCGTCAACACTTTGCAATCGCTCTTCCACAGCTCGGCCGATCAACTGCGGCTGCATGTGCAGCCGGGCATTGACGGTCTGAAAGTCGGCATCCCATCCATATTTCTTGATGATTGCCCTAACTTCACGACCCAAAGCAGCACAGGCAATTATTACGGTCTCAGCCATAGAATTAAACTCCAATGAGGTGCCGGGGCACCCCTATGATTGTGCAGGTTTCATCAGCGCGAACAGCGGCATTTCCTTCGTCTTGGGACGGATTTTCTGCTGGCGCGCCGTGTAGGTGATCGAAGCATCGACCATGGCCATGGCAGGTACGATCTCCAGCTGCTTGATACCGTACATGAAGAAATCAGCGCCCATCATCATGATGCTGGTGGCCAGGCTGACCTTGGCCGATACATAGCCTAAATTGCCGTACTGCTGCTTACCGTGCGGCCAGCGATCGCGCACGATATGCGTCGGTGAACAACCAGCGGGGTAGCCGTATTTGTCCTTTAACAGCCAGATCGTCTTGCTGGCGGGTCCGGGCTCTACCAGATCGAGCACGGCCGTATCAAACATAAACTGCGTAAAACCGGCGCGTTGAGCCGTTTCCAGCACCTCATCGGCAATAGCCAGTTTTCCCTGGAACGTCGGCTTGCGGGCGTTGTGCGTCATGACAACGCAGGTCTCAATCCCCAGCTCTTGCAGCGCTTCTATTTCCGGTTCTCCCGTCTCCGGTCCGATGGAGTTGAAAACGCAGCGATCCTGCAGGCCTAATTCCACAACCTTACGCGCCCCGGCCAGACGTACCTTAGCCGTTGTGCCGTCTACAAAAAAGGGCAGTCCTGTGGGCGCGATCCACTCCACATAATTAGCCATCGCTTTGGGGCTGCCGCCGATCATATCGATCAGCAGCGGCACCTTGGCCATTTTGCAGGTTTCAGCCATCGCTTCAACTGCCTCATATGCTTTTTCTTTGTCAAACTCACCCGCCTGTTCGTCCAGGATCAACCGGTCACCCAGATAAAAGATGCTGGCCGCCAGAACGGTAGGATATTCGCCGGGTTGACCGCCAAACATCACGCCACCGATATCGTAGGCTTTCTGCTCTGCTTCAAATACAAACATGGTTCCCTCGTGCTTTTACCGGCATTATCGGGGAGCGCCGAAACCTTTAACCACTGGAATTCACACCAGCCGCCTGGGCTGCGGCGCCCCCGGCGTTAGTTAATCGTCCGAGTTAAGACGATCAAGGTCGATCGGATAGGTGCCAAAATCCTCCAGCGCCTGCGTGAAGGCGTGGATGTTTTTCGGCGGCGTACCCATAGGGATCATGTTGGGAACAATGATGCAGCCGCCGCTGCATGGATAGAGTCCCTTGATCACGTTCTTGACCTCGGCGCGGACTTCGGCCTCAGTACCGGAAAGCAGTACTTCATCCTTGATGCCCACGATGTAACTCCTACCTAGACGGTTCGCCGTCTCGCGGAAAAGCTGCAGGTCACTCGACGGTGGTGTGTAATAGTCGGGAGCTAGATTGGTAAGGATGAAGCTGCCGGTGTCGGCACTTTTCTCCAGGAACTCAATCCAACCACCCTGCCCATTCTCATCGGTGTCCCCGGCAAGGCGCAGGCCCCAGTAAAAGTAGATGACAGGAGTTGGCCACATCGCTTCCATGAGCGGCTTGATATAAGGCTTTTCAAACTCATAGAGCTGCTTTGGGCTGAAATTGGGTACAGAGTTCCAGGCGTCAATGGTGATAAAGAAGGTAACACCGAGAGATTTGAGCGCCTGGTACCATTTGAGGTTTGCCGACAGCTGCGTCTGGATGGCGCGGTGGAAATTCTCCGGCTTGCGGCGCATCCAGTTGAAGGCGCGCTTGAAGCCGATAGCATTGATTGTCTGCGCGAAAGTGGACGAGGGAGCGGCGAGGACTGGCCAGCCGCGCTCCTGCGTCAGCATTTCGACAAGGTGACCGTAGAGTTCGACACGACGCGGCAAACGGCCGTCGGTGAAGGGGTTGAATTTTTCGGCCGCCTCTTCCCAAAAGGCGAGCGCCTCTTCATCAGACATATCATCCATGAGGCGAATCTTGACGTCACCGGGCGCGTTTTCGGGGAACTTCATACGCACCAGCCCCATGGCCTCGATCTCCGAGTTCATGGTGTCGATACCTTCGCCCAGCGCTTCGAAGCCAAACTCTTCCGTCCAGCGGGTGACGATCTCGGCATGCAGCTTAGGGTTCTGCTCCACTTCGCGCACGGTATAGCCGTAATAGATGGCCGGGCCATCGGTGAAGAAAGAATAGGTAGGAATGCGATCACTGTTGTTGTTGGTGCCAGCCATGATCGTGCGTTCCATACGGTTCAGTTTTTCGCCACGATCACGTTTTTCAAGGATGCCCTGCGCCATATCCATCAGGCCTTGAGCCTGGGCTTCTGGCGGGGGGAACCCTGTTAGCGGATCGACAAAAGGTTCATGGACACGGATCGTTTCGACCGGCCAATCAACTAGTGAAGTACTTTCAGGACGTGCCATTGTTTATTCTCCATTTCCCCTCAGAGGGGCATACTGTCTTCTAGACAACCTTTACGCGACCGCCACGGCCGAAATCTAAATCATCCACATCATCATCAGGCTCGACGCCCATGATCTCGTTCACCAGGTCAACCAATCCCCAGGCGTCATCGGAGTAGCCATCCGCCTTGGCTACTTCCATAGCCCAGCGCTCGTTCACGGCCACACCACCCGCCAGAAGTTTCATATTCTCGGCCAACCCTTCAGCACGCAGTCGTTCAAATACAGGCGGAATATTGATCATGGTGGTGGTCATATATGATCCCAACCCCAGGACATCCGGCTGCACCTTCCGCACCTGTTCAACGATCCAATCATCATCATTGTCCACGCCGAGGTCAATCACTTCGTAACCCTGGGCATTAAGCATGGAAATGCAAATGTTTTTGCCGATATCATGAACGTCTCCCTCGACAGTGCCCATCATAATCTTACCCTTGGCGTCGAGCCCATCCATTGATTCCAGGATCGTAGGCATAACGACGGCCAAGCCCGCCTTCATCGCCTCACCGGCCAGCATTAGCTCAGGCAAAAAGAATTCACCCTCGTTGAAGCGCTCACCGGCACGGCGGACGCCAACAGCCATGGATGATTTGATGATATCGGCCGGATCAAAGCCGGCATCGAGTGCCGCCTGCGCGATTTCGGCGGCATCTTCCTCCTCGCCCCATTCAATAGCCTCGGAAAGTTTGGCATAAATCTCATTCTCGGACATAGGGTTTTCTCCTTATAAGTTAAAAATCTCGTTCAATGGGTTGGTCAGAACAGAAATCTGTCCGACGCGTCTGCTACGGGCTTCATTCAGCAGCGCTTTCACTAAGGCGCGCTTCAATTTCTTGACGAATTTGCTTGACTTTCTCGGGCGTATACTCCGTTTCGAGTTCGATGACCACGGCGCTGGCAACGTCAGCAGCCGTTCCTTCGCGAGGAACAGGTTTGCTCCACTGCCATCCGGCAAGATACGCCTTCGTGCCGATATTGCCGGTGTTGGTCGCCACCGCGTCTACTGCGGCCTGGAAACGGATTGGTAAGTTCTCGCGTTTGTCCTCACCATCACCCCTGGCCCGTACACCAGTAGGGATGCCGTGCCAGGAAAGAATTTGATAGGTTGCCATAATCACTTAACCTTTCTTCCATACGGATCTATTGGCTAGCCTGCCTGCGGGCCGCTCATGGCCGCCGGCCAGGTGCGCAGCACCAGCAGCGTGTCTGACGGACCAACGGCCGTCTCCGGACCATCCAATTCACGATAATCGAATTTCCCCAGTAATACATTTACGGACTCGCTGGTGCCTGCGCGCAGCTGTCCATCATCAAACATTTCACTGGCCAGCTCGGGATAACGACCGGCCAGATCTTCGAGGGCAGCGCCCACCGTCTCGCCGGACACTTCTACAGATGCCTTGCCTCCGGTAAGGGACTGCCATGGGGCAGGAATGCGAACCTTGGGCATGAGTACCTCCTTCACAATATGGGTTAGAACAACAATAAACAAGTAACGGAAACAAAAAAACACCATAACCCTATCGGGCTACGGTGTGTTCTTCACGCGAGAAATGCACCAGTTACAAGTCTCTGGCTTCCCGGTCAAGAACCGGGTCACAGTTGCGGGACAGCGCTGGATTTACACCAGCTTCCTCGTACTATCTCTATGCAATCAAGTTATCAGTTGGGTGGACAGCTTCTCATTTCTACCTCACGCCCGACTTCATCAGGTCGTGGGCAGGCTATCGCCATGAGCAGTGATTGAATGATACTGTATGCTATTGTACAATATTGTATAGTAACTTTGGTTGATAGGGCAAACAATCGGTGCGAATTCGGGAATTGACAGTCGATGCGCTACAATTACTATGAAACTACATGAATACTGAGCGCGCGAGTAGACGTGCCAGCATTTCCAGACAATGAGTTGATGGAGTAGGTTTTGACATTAGCTGAGCTTTACACAGTTGAAGAAGTCGCCGCCTATTTGCGCGTTGCGCCCAATACTGTCTATCGTTGGTGCCGCGGTGGGAAATTGGACGGCAGCAAGATCGGCAAAGAGTGGCGCATTTCGCAGTCCTCTCTGGACGCTTTCCTCAGCAAGCGTGCCGTGGGATTGCCACAACGCCCCCTTGATAAACTACTTCTACAAGAATTGACACCACCGGAACATATTCTGGTGATGAGCCACGACCCAGAAGAGATCTATGATCTGCAGGTCAAGTTCTTGACGATCGGTTATCAAGCTGGTTATCCGCTTTTTATCGGGCTGTGGTGGCAGTCACGGGAGATTTTTCGCGAGAAACTGATGGCAGCCGGCGTGCCATTTGATGCCTTGGTCGCTGACGGCCGTTTGGCTACCGCCGATTTCACAGAAGCCTATATTGAAGGCGGCCCAGGCGCAGTAATCAACATATGGAAACAACATGCAGTAGCCGCGGCAGATCAGAGATTGTGGGGAACAGGCTCACACACACTGACTGATTGGCAGGGCAACCAGGACGCCCTGATTACGTTCGAAACTGAGCTTCACAAAGCGTTTCACGATTTGCCGGTCGTCGCGCTGTGCCCATGCGTCCTCGATCATGTTGATCAGTCAGGGTTCGAAGCACTATTGCGTTTAGTTCCCCACCATTCAAGCGCTCTATTTCCGGGCAGTGAAGATCCTGTCCTGATGAAGGTCATTGAATAGGCGCCCGCAGTACGTTTCCCCAACCCTGCCAAGCGTGCCGCACCCCTGCAGCACAGGTACGGCACATCCCCTAATCTAGTCTAGCGATCAAGCACGCGCAGCAAGGGCCCTACAGTTCCTTGATCAAACCCGTCCTATATGCTTCAAGAAGATCCTGCAGGGCGAAGATGCGTTGTTGGATGGCCGCCCCTCGATCGGTATCTTTGACGGCCATACGCCGCGGATAGGAGTAGATGCTTGTTGTGTTTGATTCCATATCCACATCCTCTTCAACCGCCTTTTGCGCTGACTCAAAGGGCTTGTGCTCAGCCAGCAAGAGGCCGTAGGAGTTAGCGATCAGCGTGAAGCCGGCGATCCCGGTAACCTTCTGATACGCTTTGGCCAGACCGCCATCAATGATAATCAGTTTGCCGTTGGCCTTGATGGGGCTTTGTCCCTTAATGACCCTAACGGGGACATGCCCGTTGATGATGCAGCCCGCATCAGGATCGATGCCGAATTCAGACAAGATGGCGCACAGAACAGATTCGTCATCACGAAATGAATAGTACGGATTCTGGAATTCCTTGTGGGTTTCTTCGTCACGCACGAAATAGCGCTCAAATGTGGACATTTTGCTCTTGCCATAGAGTGGTGAGCGAGCGCCGCTCCATAGATACCACATGACATCCTGGCCGTACTGGCGCTCCGCGGGATCGGAGGCGAAATACCCCTGCCGCGCCAACCGCTCGACCCGATCCATGTAGGACTTACCGCTGTACGTCTGGCCATCCATGACAATCTCAGTGAATGAACCGTCGGGCTTCAGCGAGATGCAGCCATGATAGAGCAGATTGTTATTGTAAACACGGTACATGCCCCCTTTTGAGAAGAGAAAACGCGCGTGCTTCTGCAATGAGGCGCTCGTCTGAAAAGACAATGCCAATCTGTCCATCAGATGTTGTTCGCGGTCGGTCAGGGCGTAGGGATCGTCCGGATCAAGCGTCGGGAAATCATTGTCGATCAGGTCATACTCGCGATCGCCGATACGCACGACGGCGCGATCACGATCTATTTTGTCGAGGAGCAGCCGGTCATCCATATTGTAATGGTGGCGCCGTCTGATAATCTGCCCCTCCAACTTAAACTGGACGAGCGTGATCGCTTTTTGCATACGTGCCAGCAGCAGCAGCTCTGTCTCATCCATCTTGTCAAAACGCATGGGATCGTCCTGCAGTTTGGGCAGGAACTGCCGGCAAGGGTCGTCGCCATAGACATCCAGAGCAAATGAGACCAGCGGCATCAGATTGATGCCGTAGCCATTTTCCAATGTCTCCATGTTGTTATAACGCAGCGAGATTCGTACGACATTGGCGATACAGGCGAGGCTTCCGGCGGCGGCGCCCATCCAGACGATATCGTGATTTCCCCATTGAATATCCAGCGAATGATAGGTCATCAACTCATCGAGGATGATATGGGCGCCCGGCCCGCGATCGAATACGTCGCCGATGATATGAAGGTGGGTAATAGACAGCCGCTGGATCAACTCGGCCAGGGCAACTACAAGCTCATCCCCTTGATCAACGGCTATGATCGAATCAATGAGGGCTTCGTAATACTGTTCCCGATCTGGTTGAGCTTCCTGTGGGGCGAGTAGACTCTCAATAATACCGGCAAAATCGGTGGGCAGCAGGCGGCGGACATGCGTGCGCGTGTATTTCGACGCTACGGCACGGCCGAGTCGAATCATGATTGGCAATGTCCGGCGATACCAATCCGGCTGATCCTCTACTTGCTGCAAAACCAACGGCAGTTTTTGTTCCGGATAATAAATGAGGGCGGCCAATGAGCGCCGTTCCTGCTCGGTTAGTTCATCCTTAAACAACTCGTCAATCCGGCGGCGCAGTGATCCGGAACCGCTCTTTAGCAAGTGCAGAAATGCCTCATATTCCCCATGCAAATCGGAAAGGAAGTGTTCAGTCTCCTTTGGCAAATAGAGGCCGGCTTGTAAAGCAACAATCTCAGTGGCGGCAGCCTGGATTGAGGGGTATTGTTTCGCCAGCAGCTCCAAGTACGCCAGATTCTCCATGTCATTCACCTTCCTGAGGGCATTGTCGTTCACGAACTGATTATACGGCGAAATGGCCGTGCCTTCACGACGATCCGGCGGCTTCGTACGGCGGCGCCGGGAGACTCGCTATTGGACAGTCAACCCGTGGATGATCACCTTGTCATCGATGGGCTGTCCCTGCGCATCGAGCAGTGGTAGGCGGCGCAGCGTGGCCAGCAGGTAGAGGCCAACCTGCAAGCGATAGTCGCCCGGCGGCAAATCAGCGGCCAATTGAATCTCATAGGGATCATCGACGATTTCACCTACGGGCCACTGGCTGGTCGGATAGGTGCCCTGCAGCGGCCAGGCGTCAACCTGGCCAACAATTTGATCCTGATCATTGAGCACTTGCAAGAACACGGTGTAATCTTCGCTCAAGGCGGCGATGCTTTGCCAGCGCAGGTGGACGGGCAGCATGCCGCCTGGCTGCAGCGGCTCAGCGGGTAAGTCAACAGCCAGCAGGGCCAGCTTGTCGTCGAAATTGGCAGCGTCTTTCGCCAAAGGTACACCGCTGATCACCACCTCACCGAGAATACAGCCGGCGGTCGGAGAAGCCAGCCATCCGCAGATCGCTGCCGCCATGGGGTCCCTGCTGAAAAGGTGGTAACGGCCGTTGGGCAGATTTGTGTCCACTTCTTCCCCATAAAGCAGCGGCTCAGGCATCGTGTGGGACGCGATCTGCATCCCTGGCGTGGGCTGTCTCTTGATCTCTGCGTCCGCCGGCGACAGCGTGAATTCAAGCAAGTCCGCGGAGGGCGCATACCCAGCCACGATCAGCGGCAGCGGCGTTCCCGGGCGGATTTCGGCCGGGAAACTGGCCTGAGTCAGCAGCATCTGGCCGTTTTGGGCGCGGTAGCTTGTGGATGGCCCCGCCGACTCTGCCGGTGAGAGGGCCACGCTCGTCACCGTCTGCCATGCCAACGCTTCTGAAGTGGCAAACTGCGGTCCAACAGCCACCTGCAGATCGAAAACTTGTTGTTCACCGGTGGCCGGCCTGGGAAGTAGATGATAGTCCGGCACGACCTCATGTGGGTGAAAAGCAACGGTTGGGTAGGTGTTGCCGGCCGGATGCGTTCCGCCCGGGACGGCGGGTAGACCTTCAAACCCGTCCGCAGACCAGCGCACATAGATATAGTGCGGCTGCGCGGCGGGTTCATCCATCTGCCAGTAGAGGGTAACGGCAGTGGCGGCTGCGTCAACCGCGGCGGGCTCTTTGATGTCATAGCCAAGCAATCGTAGGTCCTCAAACTGCAGTTCGGATGAAGCGGCGTCGGCGGGCAGCTCCTGCATGGGGTCCCTGCTCACTTCGATCAGCGGGCCCTGGGAACGCAGGTGATATACACCCTCCAACCCAGGCAGAAAACGGGCCAGATAGAGCGTCTGGCCCGCGGCCACGCGCGCGTCAAGCTCAGCGCGATAGGCTGCCTCATCGGGCAAAACCATGATATCCAGATCGGGGCGGTATCCTTCCGCCTGCTGCAAATAGTAGAGGGGGGCGATCTTTTCACTGTCAGCCAGAATGGCCGCATCGGGTACGAGAGGCATCGACAAGACCCCCTGCCCCCACGCCTGTAGGGCGACCTGATTCTGAAAAGCGGTGTCGGGCCAGTTTTGAACAGTGCGCATCAACGCGGGCAAAACAAGAAGCAGCGTGAGTGCGGCGCTCAGCGGCAAACGCCAAGCCGGCCAACCCTGACGGTCGAGCAGGACGGCGATGCCGGCCAGGACAGCGGCGAGCCCGGCTCCCCAGAAGAGGGCGATTATCGCGTGGGCGGGAATCAGAAATACGGCTAGGTCGGGTACGTGGTAATTCAACGCGTAGAAGATGTAGCCGCTGCAGATCAGCAGTAGCACCAGGAGTACGCGCCAGCTGCGGTTTGCCGCGTAGATCATGCCGATCAGCGCCAGCAGCAGGCTGAACCAGCCCCATTCGGCAAGCAGCAAACGCCAGACAATCTCATAGCGGGTCATGTCGTTGAGCCAGGCAGTCAGCTGCAGGGCGCCCTGGAAACGGCCGCCTATCACCCAATCCACGAATCGAGCCCAGCCCATCGGCTCATTTTGCAGCGCCTGCCAGCGCAGCGGCAGGTAAGCATACAGCAGTAATGGCAGCAAGAAGGCCAACCCACTCTTCAGCAAGAGCAAGCCGTTTTCCTTCCATCCCTGCGAACGCAAGCAACGGCCGTAGGCCAGCCAGACAGTCAGCAGGGCTGCTGGGATCATGATGATCGAAGTCAGGTGGTTGGTCAGGCCCAGACCGACAAGCAGAGCCAGCAGCCAAACGGGACGCTGCCAGCCGCTGTGGACTGGCCAGTTAAACACCGGCGTTGTGCAGCTCTCTGCGCCGGCGCCATGCGCAAGCATGCCCGCCATCAACCATAAGATGGCGGCAACGAAAAGGGCATGCAGCGCGTAAACCTCAGCCACAATAGCCTGACTCCAGAGCGTTGGCGCCAGCCCAAACAACACGGCGGCAAGGAGCGCGGCAAGGGGCTCTTTCCAGAAGCGGCGGCCGGCCAGGAAGAGGAAAGCTGCGGCCAGTGCAGCGAATACGGCGGAGGCGAGATTGATGCGCCAGGCGATGGAACCGAACGGCAAAGCAGCGAAGAGGCGTCCGAGCAGGATATATAAGGGGTAGCCGGTAGGATGGGCTATTCCCAACTGGGGAATCACGACTTGAAATTCAAATGTGTCGGCGCGACCGGCGACGTGGGGCATGGTCAGCAGGTAGAGAGGAACCAGGGCAAGCCAGATGAACAGGATGCCAAGCCAACGCCAGCTGCGCATAGGGGCCAGATACCGGGCCAGGAAAACGGCCGACAGCCATAGGCTGCCGGCGAAAACAAAACGGCTCTCAGCCAGGTTGACCGCTGGATCAAAAAGATAGAGCAGGTTTAGAAGCAGCGGTGAAAGAACAGCCGAGGCAGGGAAAAGCTGCTGTCCTTCTTTCGGCCCCAACCGCCCGTAAATCCCTCGCAAGGCGAGCCAGGCTGCGGCAGCAAAAGTGGCCGTGAATATAAAGACCGGCAGCGGACGGCCGAGCCACAACAGGCGCGGGAACACCCCTTCATAAATCAGGCGGCTGGCGGCCAGACCGGCGATGACAAACAGCAGGGCGGCACCCAGCTGATCTATTCTGTGAGCGCCGCGATAAGCCTTAAATTCAGACATATGGCGCCAATTGTACCTCCTCAGCAGGGGAAACAAGATGTACGATGCCCTTCGTTCACTTATCGTGGGAAAATCGTCTTATTTTGGCGCGTCGGTGAAAAGCTCAATACAATCCGAAGTGGCAAATTGCAGCTCATAGGGGAATCTAGACAGCTCATACAGCAGAGTAAACAGATGATGTTTCTTTGTCGTACCTGGTAGAATGAACGTAGATGGGCCAACAGTTGGTCATATGAACCAACAAATGTAACAGCAAACAATATGCGTATTTTGAAGGCAGTAGTTGATTTATTCGTCGATGCAGGCACAGCGTGGAGCCGCGATAAGGCCTCGCTGTATGCTGCGTCAATCGCCTATTACATGACCTTCTCCATAGCGCCGATGTTAGTTCTGGCCATCGCCATTGCCGGGCGCATATTTAGCCAGGCAGCGATAGAGGGCCAGCTTGTATCTCAGATCGAGGCCTTCATCGGGCCAGAAGCAGCCATTCTAGTTCAGAATCTGCTGGCCAATGCTAGCCTGGGATCGTCAAGCTTCACGATCATCAGCGCCTTGATTCTGTTATGGGCAGCTTCCGGGGTCTTTAATCACCTCAAACGCGCTTTAGATATCATATATGGTGTCATACGCCGGCCAATGGCGCCGACTAAAGGTGTTTTTCACGCCGTGCGTACCCGCTTTTTTTCATTTGCAATGGTCATACTTATGGGCGTACTGCTTCTGCTCTCTCTAACCCTAAATGCCGTAGCAACGGCGATGGGCAGTTTTCTCGTCGCCTACTTCCCCGAACTGGCCGAGCTGAATGCGATTGTAACCAGGTTCATTGCCCCAGGGATCATGTTCTTTCTCTTTGGCATTATTTTCAAAACGTTGCCTGAGGCACGTGTTGCCTGGCGTGATGTCTGGTTGGGCGCCGGCGTAACCACATTACTCTTCCTACTTGGCAATTTCTTCATAGGTGTCTACTTGAGCATCAGCAATGTTGGGTCCGTCTATGGCGCCGCAGGATCGCTAATTGTCGTCCTGGTCTGGATATATTACTCGGCTCAGATATTGCTGTACGGCGCAGAGTTCACTAAGATTTTTGCCATTCGTTATGGCAGCGGCATCATTCCGCGCAGCGAGGCGATTACCCTGGCAGAGTATTACAGCCATCACGTGGAAGGCAACGAAGATCATAATGGACTGCGCGAGCAGCCAATAACCATGCCCAGAGTTAGTGAGCAACTAGAGGAATTGACCGACAGCACGTCGTTTGCCGAACAAGAATAATTCTGCGCTCCCTTCTTGCCGGTTGGTTGGCGAACATCCTGGAAATCATTCAAAGCATAAAGCCTATGGAGATCAAACTTCGACATAGAATCGCCCACGCCGGCTGGAAAATAGTCCAGGTACTACTGGCAGACCTGGCAGTGGTCGGTAAAGAAAATATACCGCCCGAGGGCCCCTACCTGGTAACCGTCAATCATATGAGCGCAGCCGATACACCGCTGCTTTTCGTGTCTTTCCCTACCCAGGCGTGGCGTTTTTTCGCCGGGGAAAAGTGGCAGGATCATTGGCTTTGGGGGCCGATGATGGGCTCATTGGGCGCCATTTACATCAAGCGCGGGGAAGTCGATCGCCGGGCGATACAGGAAGCTGTAACTGCGCTGAATCGGGGAGAAGTATTTGGTCTGGCGCCGGAAGGTACGCGCAGCAAAGTCGGCGAAATGCAGGAGGCCAAAGCGGGTGCAGCCTACCTGGCCAGCCGCGGCCAGGTGCCGATTCTACCAGTGGGCATCATCAATTCGGACGTTCTTTTTGCCAATGTACGACGCTTAAGACGCACCAAGGCACAGCGCAATTATCGGGGAGCCCTACTATTTACCGGATCTGGGACGGCGCGCCAGAAGCGCCGATCTTGAGGCTTATACGCAGTTGATCATGGTCCACATCGCCGCTCTACTGCCGGAACGGTATCATGGCGTTTACCGCGATAGACCTGCCTTGAAAGCGCTTTTGGCCGGCGAGGACCCGTGGCCTTACTGCCTGGCGGAATCTGCGGTTGGAGACGACAACGGGGACAACTATTCTGCGGCTGAGAGTAGTTCTTGAACTTGCTGCCAGTGAGCCTGATCATGCTGCACCGCCAGGTTGATTAGTTCTTGCAGGCTTGTCTTGCCAAAGAAAGCATGGGTTCCGGTGCGTTCCCAATGCGCGTAGTCGAGGCTGCGAAGTCTATCGAGGCTGTGCCGGCGCAGTGAGAAGAAGGTCTCGGCCGCCTCACGGCCGTCCTGCCTATGGTAAGCGCGCGTCTCCGCCCAGTCATCTGAAGCCACCCCGGAAAGAAAAGGGTTCTCCTCAGCAATGACCGCTTCGAAACGCGGTAGGTGCACGTCGCGTTCGACATCACGCATATGGCACATTACCTCGGCAAGCGACCAGGATGATTCATCCGGCCGATACTGCCAGTCAATGGCGGGGTCGGACAGGACCTCAGACAGCCGTACTGCAAACGCCTCAAGCGCCTGCAGCAGCTGCGGCACAGGTGGCGACGTATGCATCGCATCGGAAGACACTATCTAGGCTCCTTCAAGCGTTGACAACCAGCCATCGTTGATACGCTCGGCAAGCTCTTCCAGCGTACCCTGGGCAGTTGGTATGATCCCCTGCGGCAGTTCAGCACCCGGGAGTTCAATCCAGTACGTATAGAGTCCAAGCTTCGAAGCCGGTTCAATATCGCGAGTGCCATCATCGCCGACCATCAGCGCCTCAGAGGGGAGACAATCGATTTCTTCCAGGATCTCACGATAATATGCCTCATGGGGTTTCGTGGCGTGCATATTTTCCATCGTCGTCACCAGGTCATAAGGATAGTCAGCAACCGGCACGCCGGCCCAGGAAAGCCGCGCCTCAACCGCAATCCGCGGAAACATCGGATTCGTGGCAATGACGACTTTCAAGCCCTGTTGAAAACAATTGTCCATCAATTGGGCAGCGACCGGCTTATACACCGTCACCTCTTGCAGCTGTTCGAAATCACTGCGGTAAAAGTGATCGAAATCTGCGTAAATAGCGTCACCGTCAAGGCCCGTCAGCGCACCAAAGTCTTTCCAAAAGACCTCGTTGTTGGTGAGCTCTGGATCGGTATTCTTGATCATTGAGCGCGAAGCAAGCATCAGCGATTGTAGGAATTCATCCTGCGGCATGTGCCGCTGCGCAAACTGCCCGCACAACTGGAAATAACGAGGAATGAAATCATCCATGTCATTTCCGAGGAGCGTGTTATCAAGATCAAAGAGAATAGTTTTTATCATGGCATGACAACAGTCTTGAAAACAGTCAGGTTCTGAAAAGGTTCCCCAGTCGCGCCGGCGGCGCAATCTATGGCTGGTTCCCAAAGAGTTCCTGCAGCCCTGGTTTCTCTTTGGCGCACTCTGGACAGCCGACATGCGGTTTGGGCACGTCGATCAAATGCCGGCTGCAGAAAGCAGTCACTTCAATATGCCTATTGAAGCCCAAAACCCCCTTCTTCACAGCGGCCTGCAATACAAGATCGGGACTGCTGTTGGCCATGAGAATACCCGGTACGGGGCAGTTCGTGCAATCTTTGGGCTGCCACTTATGTGAGCTGGGATTACCGTCGATAAGACGGCAGGTCTGTTCATTGCGACCCCGGTGATAATCTTGATAGTAGAAACGGCATTCTTGCCCGGCTGGATTGATCATAGTTTTTTCCTGGTAAGTGGTAGGAATGATAAGGAAAGTTGGTAGCGGCGTCAAAAGCTATGATGAAGAACCAAGAAGTGACCCTGCAATAGTGGACCTCAATTATGAATCAGGGGTGAATCCGGGCTGCTGGATATATACGGGGAGCGCCAGGCCATTTATACTGAAGCTACAGTAGTTGTTCTTTCGTTTGACCACTCTACCCAGAGATGAATAGAAGGCTTTAGAAAATCGATCCTTTGGTTTAGCACCGCGCGTATCTGACGACATTTTAGCAATAGGAGGCAATCATTGCAGATGTTTAAGAGAAATGTGTTGATCCGTGTTTCGTTTTTGCTTATGGCTCTACTCTTAATGGTGATGTTCAGCGCCGCGGCGCAGGCCCAGGATTCTGACGCCGCTTCACCAATCACGTCCGAAGCGCCTCCGATTCCTGAACTGGCCAATTGCATTGCCGGCATAGTCTGGTACGACGGCAATCGAAATGGTGAGATAGACGTAGACAGCGAAGATCCGATGAATGGAGCGAGCGTGACGCTGCTGGGAATGGCCCCCTTTGAAAATGAGACGGGACCATATCGACTGCAGGCCCATCAAATGACCCAGGATCTCGGCGTCTATGAGTTCTGCAATCTGCCGCCAGGCAGTTATGAACTACGCGTCAAACCTGCCGAGGATTTCGTTGTCTTCCAGATTCCGGTAGATATGCTGACAGGTAATTATGAATTCTGGTTCGCACCCTATGAGCAGTACGTGAAATACTTTTTGGTGCCAACAACTGGAAACAGCCCCGGTCAGATAGTGCTGGAAAAAGACGGCTTTGTAGAGGTCATTATCGGGTTTGGTCTTCCGTAGATATGCTCGTGCCGGCACCAGATCATTCCGGCTTGTGCACGGTGGATCAGCTGTTCCGGCACTCCTGGGTCAACACAAATACCAGGACCGATAGACAACTCATCCGACCGGTGAGCCTTTGTTCATGGCGGCGCCTGATCCAAAAACCCTTAGGGTTCTTTTGGGGAGAAATGCCCCATCAATCTGTACGCCCTGAAGGACTCGACATGCGTGCTTCTGGTGAGGGTGTTGTTTGCACTGCTGGGGACATACTGGGGCCTATTTTAGTCGCTTTCGGTCCAGTCTGCACAACTGCGGCTGTCGCGGCGTTCGGTGTCGCTCCAGCGGGCGTAGTATTTGGATGGGGTCCGGATGTCGGAATGGCCTAGCAACTGCGATTCGGTTTGCAGGTCTGCACCAGCGCGGAGCCACTCGCGAGCGCACGCATGGTGAAATGAATGGGGGTTGATCCGGCCGTTCATTCCGGCGCGTTTGGCGATGCGGTCGAACATCTTACAGACTGAGACGGGCTTCATGGGTTGTCCTTTGTTTTTGCCGTCTATGGTGACGAACATGTAGTCGTGGCCTGTCGCCGGAAGGTGATCTAGCCATTCTCCTGAAGGACAAAGATGCGGTCGTGCGCTGTGAGGTGGTTAGGGCGTTGGGAAAGGCGGGTGACGCGCGGGCGGTCGAGCCTCTCATCGCGGCCCTTGAGGATGAAAATGAAGATGTACGCCGGAGTGCGGCCGAGACTTTAGAGCAGATGGGAAACGAGGGGTAATTCTGACAACTGGTTTGCTAATACAGCGGGTTGTATGATTGCGTATGGCCGCTGCGTGCAATTGATAATTGTGTGTGAGCGGTCGTTTTGTGTTGTGGTCAGGTGCGCGCCGTCGACATGATAGCGGAGACTATTCTATTCTGGACGATTCATGCCGCCCAGGATGCCGCCCAGATCATCAATGCTATCGTGAAGCAGTTGTATGACATAGTGAGGATGGTGAACATAGCCGCCGCTGCTCAACTTGCTGAACTGATAGTTGTGTGCAGCGCGCAGTAGTCGCGGGGTCCAAGTTGAGTAGGGCTCACCCGCTGCATTAGTTATTCGGCCGTTAAATACAATAGGTTCCACACCTTCGGTTTCGGCCGTATAACGCTCCATGGCGATCAACAGTCTCCCTTCTAAGGTCTCGATTTCGCGTAAGATGCCCTCTGTTGTGTCGCCATCTCCGTCGTAATCAATGCTGCTAGTGCGGATATTTCGAACATTTGGCATATCAACCGCTTCGATATGACAGGCATTACACTGCCTGGCATCGACAGAGAGATCATGCGCATCATGGCAGTCGAGGCACGTATCAAAATCCGCCACGTGACTGTACCGTTTTGCGTAGTCTTTGCCTTCATACTCGTATCCACCACGCGCTTCTGAACCGTAGAGCATTGGCCCTGCAGGGCTGTTATGGATGCTGGGTGCGCTTATCTCGGTGTTGACAGTGTCAGCCGGTAAACCCGCGATTGCCTCTGCTACCTGAACGCCGGAGGCCCGACCCTGGTGACATTCCATGCAATCACTATTGGGGCTAAGATTGAACAATTCTATGGCGGATGGCATCTGCACACTATCTTTATCGCTGCTTACTTCATTGTGGCACGCTTCACATTCAACTGTCGTGCCAACTGGCGACGGCGTGTCTACTTGTCCTGGCGTTGAACCATCTACCCCTAAGAAGTCATGGTAGCCGATTGTGCTGTGGCATTTAGCACAGTTCACGGGAATTTCAGCAGGATCTTCTTCATTCCAGCGTGTAAAGGCACGCGCTTCGGCGTCGGCATGAGCGGACGCAGCCCAAAGCGCCTCCGCCTCCTCTTCGGTCGGCGCGGATTGACAGCTAGAAAGGAGCAGGACAACGATAGCCAATGGTCCAAGAAGTGCCATGAAGCTGTTTGCGAATGGTGGCATATTTGATTCCTCAATAATCGCCTATTGGCGTATAGATGGTTGCTTGTCTACCGGCAACGGCATGTCTGTTTAGGTGACAACAAGGGCAAATATAATGATGGCCGCGAATAACAAGAGCGTTAGCAAAGCGGCAAACCATTTAACTATAAGATGGTGCATGTTTTACTCCTCTCCGCCTAAACCATATCGAATCGTTCCGTCAACACGCTCTGCGGCGGCACGCCTAACGCGGGCAAGGCCTCTTCCATAGCGTCCATCAACGGCTTTGGGCCACAGATCAAGTACTTGAAGCGACGATATTGAGCGGGCAAATACTTCTCCATAATTTCGGCGGTAATGTATCCCGTCTCGCCTTGCCAATCCTGCGGCGGATCACTCATGACCGGGATCACCTGCAAATTGGGCATCCGCCCCACCAGTTCTCTCAGTTCTTCGCGAAAGATGAAGTCATCGGGCGTATTTGCGCCATAGAAGAGCAGAACCGGCCGTACGTCATCCCGACCTTCCATGGTCTGAATCATGGAGTAGAGCGGCGTTATGCCCACACCGCCGCCCACAAAGACGTAGCCCATCGCCTGCTCACGATCCATGGAAAAGACGCCGTATGGGCCGTCAAGCCAGACTTCATCGCCGGCCTTGATTGCGGGTACTTCTTCCCCCGACCAATCTCCGAGATTTTTGATTGTTACAGATACGGTTCCACCCGGCTCAATATCTGCCTTCGACGAAATTGATATCGGGTGCTGCCCAATACCGAAGGGGGTACGGCCGGTCTTGATCCAGGTAAACTGGCCAGGTTGAAAATCGAAGCCTTTATGATCGATAGGTTTCATGAACAGGGTATGGCTGTCTCCCAACTCATTCCTATTTTCAACGACCTCCCATTTATAATTCCAGTAGTAGATTGGTTTGACGATCTTAAACCACAAGATCAGTCCCAGGACGAGCACGCCATAGAGCAGCCAGACGATTTTCATAACGGGCGTAGAGGTATAACGGCCCATAATAAACATGTGGAAAAGAGCTGCGAAAATAACGAATAGGGAGAACAGTCCGTGCAGAGCATTCCATACTTCGTACTTGATCTTCAACTGTTTGCGCCACAAAGAAGAGCCTATCAACAACAGCAAAACCAATACCGAAAGAAAGGCGGTGCGAGTCGCCAGATTGGCGCAGGAAGAAAACGGATTGAGCCAACAGCTTGCCGGGTAACCCGAAAGCAGTAGAAGGATTGGATGAGCGAGAACGAAGCCAAGAGCAACAATGCCCATCAAGTTATGAAACAGCTGCAGTGAGTCTTCGCCAAAGGGCTGCGCCGCGGGTTGGATGCGTGAGATTAGCGCAAACTCCATGCTCATAAGCGCAAACCCCACGAACCCGGAGCCAACAGCGATTTCGACGATCATGCTCTGCGAATTTCGTGCCGGATCCGATACTGCTGCCGTTGCCAGCGGCAACAATATCAAGAACAAGTAAAGTCCATACCAGAGGATGCCGCGAACAATAAGTACCATTTGGATCTCCTTAACAAGTTTCTGTCTGTCCAACCGTGAGTCGCAATAGATCTTGGGGAAGATAGGAAATTAGATGCATGCTTAACCAAGTTTCCAAGATGATCAAGAAGTTAATGCGGCTTATTCACATCTCTGCCAAAGCGCTTTCCCCTCAGGTCTAGCTCATCGACGAAACAAGGGTGTCACGCGTTTTCGATGCTGCGCCGCTTGGCTTCGATCAATTCTTCCGCGTGCTCGTCCAGCAATTCGATCTCGCGTTCCGCTTGGAATTATCTTCCGACCCGCCTACTCTGCAACCTATTTAGATCCCTTCCTGCGCTTCAATACGGCCGTCGGCGATGGCCTCTAATAAGGCAGCATGGTCCTTTTCGGTCTGGTCAGCGTAAGACAGGGCAAAGCCGGCGATGGCATTATCTAAGACATCGCTTTTGCCCAGGTAGAAGGGGAGTGCATGAGTGGTGAACCGGCAAAAAGGCGAAGGGGGAGGCGGCCATACGGCCGTATTTGATGGGCAGCAGCTCCTGAATGCGCCCCTCATCCTGTGCCTGTAGAAGGTCAAGAGGATCGGGTCGATCGGCGGCGGGCTGCCAAGCGGCATGGCTGCTGCGCGGCGTTTCTTTGCGCAGCTGCTTGCCGAGTGAGCGGCGCTCGCTGCGTGGGCGAATTAGTTGTTCTGGCAATGAATCGGTCATCCAAATTCTCCTTAATTGGCGGTGGCAAGCGTAACCTGCTGCAGCGGCGGCGGTATTCATCCGCCGCCGCCACAG
The DNA here is from genome assembly GCA_963767495.1 of uncultured Chloroflexia bacterium. Taxonomy (GTDB): domain Bacteria; phylum Chloroflexota; class Anaerolineae; order Promineifilales; family Promineifilaceae; genus JAACFF01. Next base: position 1,345,452 of record CAVYDY010000001.1, on the reverse strand, counting down.
CTTTCTATACTGCTACTTATGAGCTAATCTCTTTGAACCCCTCTTCACTGCCGCGCCAAGCTATTGGCGCGCCATCGCAACCTTGAAGCGCTCTTCCGGCGTAATCAAGTGGTCGAGATCCTCGGCGTTCTCATCAATGTCAATCTGCACCCAATTCACTGTGCCGCTGAAGGCGTTGTCTTGCGGACCATAGTCTTGAGAGACGGGCGAACCGGCATCACTGCCAACGTCACAGGTATCCGTGCCGAAAAGCATGGGCACCGTCATCTCCACGCGGCCCTCGCCGTCTTTCTGGCCGTCGACATATAACGAGACGCTGCCGCCTTTGGCCAGGCCACCGCCGTCGTAGGCGAATTCCATCCGTACTTGATGCTTTCCAACAGGGATTTCCTGCCGGCCCTCAGCAAAGTAATTCTCGATGCCGAAGAAGTTGTAGCAGTGCTTGAGCTTGCCGTCCTTGGCGTAGAGGCTCCAGCCGCCGATTCCGGCGCCCATGGAAACGATGACGCCGTTAGCGCCGGATTCCGGCACCTCGATCTCAGCGGTCAACGAATAGGATTTATTATGCGTCTGGAGAATCACATGTTCCTGCAGTCGATGCATGCCGCCGAACAGCATTTGCGTCTTACCCTTGATTAACTGCGGCCGGCCTGCAATGTCAGAATTAAAACGCTCAAACGAGCGATCATCGAGTGGGAGAACATTGTACTTGACCGCCTCGATCAGGAACAACCGCTGCAGTTCAGCGAGTTTTTGCGGGTTATCTTTGGCCAGATCCTTCGACTGCGTCCAGTCAGTGTTGGTGTCGTACAACTCCCAAATATCTTTGTCAAAGGCGCGATCGTAGGGACCAACCCAGGGCACGCCGTGCCGGGTCACCGCTGTCCAACCCTTGTGATAGATACCGCGGTTGCAGAACATCTCGAAATACTGGGTCTCGTGCCGTTCGGCCGCATTGGCGTCGTCGAAGGCATACAGCATGCTCACACCCTCTAGTGGTGCCTGTTGAATGCTATTAACGATCGTCGGTGCAGGGATTCCCGCAGCCTCGAGGACCGTCGGCGCAACATCGATCACATGGCTAAACTGCGATCGGATCTCGCCCTTGGCCTGGATGCCTTTCGGCCAGTGCACGATCGTGCCGTTGCGGGTGCCGCCCCAATGTGAAGCTACCTGCTTGGTCCATTGGTAGGGCGTATCCATAGCGTGCGCCCAGCCCACCGCGTAGTGGTTGGATGCTTCAGGCCCGCCGAAATCGTCGATTTTGCTCATCAGGAATTCAGGCGTCTCGATGGTGCCCATACCGTTGAGCACAGCAATCTCGTTGAAGCAACCGTTTGGCGTACCTTCAGCGGAGGCGCCGTTGTCACCGATGATGTAATAGATCAGCGTGTCGTCGAGGACTTCCAGGTCCTCCAGGGTATCGATCAGCCGGCCGATATGGTGGTCGGTATGCTCGAGGAACCCGGCATAGGTTTCCATTTCGCGTACAAGAATAGGTTTGAGCTCCTCCGGCATATCATCGTAGGCGGTAATTTCGTCGGGTCTTTTAGTGAGGATGGCGTCGGCGGGGATCACGCCCAGCTTTTTCTGGCGTTCGAAAGTTTCTTCGCGCAGCTTATCCCAGCCACCGTCGAATTCACCCTTGTACTTTTCGATCCATTCCTTGGGTACGTGGTGCGGGGCATGGGTGGCGCCGGGCGCGTAATACATGAAGAAAGGCTTGTCAGCCATGAGCGCCTTCTGTTGGCGTACCCACGCTATCGCTTTATTGGTCATATCCTCGGTGAAATGGTAGCCTTCTTCGGGGGTTTTATCCGGTTCCACCGGTATCGTGCCCTCGTAAATGCCCGGATAGTATTGGTCAGCCTCTCCACCGATAAAGCCGTAGAAATACTCGAACCCGCCGCCGCCGCTGGGCCAGGAATCGAACGGTCCCAATGGGCTGGTCTGCCAGACCGGCACCTCGTGGCATTTGCCGAATTGTGCCGTGGCGTAGCCGTTAAGTTTGAGCGTCATGGCGAGCGGCGCTTTGTCCTTTGGCAGCACCGAGGTGTAACCAGGCGCCGAGGTTGCCATTTCGCAAATGCCGCCCATATTCACTGAATGGTGGTTGCGTCCGGTTAGCAGCGCCTGCCGCGTGGGTGAACACAGCGCGGTGGTATGGAATCGATTGAGCTTCAGGCCGTTGTTTGCCAACCGCTCGGCCGCCGGGGTGTTGACGGGACCGCCAAAGGCGCTGCTCGCGCCAAATCCGACGTCGTCAAGCAGGATAATCAGCACGTTTGGCGCGCCCGACGGGGGTCGAATATCACGAATCGGTGGGAACTTGGTCTCCGGATCCCTGGCGTCATAGGTGGTCAGACCTACGTGCTCCACCTCCGGAATGGGAAGTATGGATCGTTGAATTGTGTCTTCTGCACTCATTGTTTATCTCCTTGTCTTGCTGAGATCATTAGGCAATCTGGTGTGGAAAGTGTGATCGAAGCGCATTCAACTCAGTACAAGCGTACGGTGACTCTGGCGAAGCCGTCTTGTACGTATGAACTCCAGGGAATATTCTACTACGGAGTGCACTTGTTCCGCTACCTTGGGTCCAGAGAGGTTCGAACTGCTCGTATGTGGAGGAACTGGGCGGGCGACGCAGGTCGGGTGAAGTGGGTTCTGCAAGCCGGGAATAGCAGCGACCTGGGCTGCCCCTAGGATGGCAAATTGAATGAATTGCCAAGAGAGGATGTTCTGGTAGCGACAGGTATCTTTGATGAAGCGTATCCGGATACAGGTAGTTTCGTGCCTAGGGTCAAGTCAATCGGCTTTATAGGTTGAATCGCCAAATGTATGGACAAGCTGGTCTCGATTTATTGCGAACTCGGACCCTTTATTCGTCAGCCGAGCACTAAAGATGCGGAAGAACCATTAGTTCGGACACCCTCGATCGAGGTAAGGTGCGTTTGTACTCTTTCAGGGTTGGAATGGAGGCTCCGCGATGACTGAATATGTCACGGCTGCGGACGCGGCAGAGCGACCGGGCGTGAGTCGTATTACTGTCTGGAGATGGATTCGGGCAGGCCATTTCGATGGCGTGCATAGGATGGGATTGAGTATACATAGTACTCACCTGATTCCGCTGGAGTCCGTTGAGAAGGTGGCCGATGAGCTGCGTGTTGCGCCCGGCGATGTAGTTTTGGATGGTTGATACGGCCGTGTGGTGGCTCTGCAAAAAAAGAGGCCGCCACAATCGTGACGACCTTTTGTTTTCTCACTTGTCCCTAGCCTGAAAGCAAAATGGGCTAAGTAATGCACTTTACGAACCGAATAACGATTCATTCACAAATCGGGTTTCACCCGAGACACTGGATTTTGCAGGTGTCTCGATTATTGCCAATTCGGTCGATTATTCGGATGTCTGTACGCCCTGAAGGACTCGAACCTCCGACCCCCACGTTCGTAGCGTGGTGCTCTAATCCACTGAGCTAAGGGCGCTTTTCATTTGATGACCCCAACGATATCTCAACTGATACCGACCGGCAAGAATTTGCCAGGGATACTAAGGCGGGGAGGAAGGGATTCGAACCCTTGAACGGCTTTGAAACCGTTAACCGCTTAGCAGGCGGCCCCAATCGTCCACTCTGGCACCTCCCCTATAACGGTGCCTCTGAAGGTCAGTGATGTTAATGTAGGCTCCCAGCAGAGAAGCCTGCGAGCGGAGGGAGAGGGATTCGAACCCCCGGTGAGCTTGCACCCACTACGGTTTTCAAGACCGTCGCAATCGTCCACTCTGCCATCCCTCCAAACCAATCTAGAGGGTCTCTAAAATTAAGCAACGGCCAGTATAGCATGCGCCAATAGCGATGTCAAAGCGGCTGAGCGTCGGTTCAGTCAGATTCGTGCAAGCTGAAGATCGGTGATCTGTAAACTCTGGGCATAGGTCGTCGCCAGGGTGCCCCAGCGGAAACGGCCGTGCGCTGTGGCCACCATATATTGATTGTCTAGCCAACAGACAAACCCCAGTGGGCCATGCGGGCTGTATGCCGTTTGCAGGACGAGCGATTCATCGATGGAAAAAGTGCAGCCATCAGACGTCCAGAGCAGCTCATACACGTGCCATCGATCCATGGGCAGCTCAATTGGAGCGAAGCTTATCTGGAGCTGGCGGCGAAGCCATGGCCACAGTCGGATGCGCATTTTCCGTGACTGGTTCATGAGCAGGACAGCCGGCGCCAGGGGCGCAGTGAGCAAAGCACGGGAGGTCCCGGCATCGATCGTGGCCGCGAACCACCCACGACCCGGCCCACTGGCCGCAAACGGTAGATCGGATGGTTGAGAAGCATAGAAGAACCAGGCAGCCTGAGGCAGTGCCGGCCAGCGAATGGTGGGATCACCGAATGGAGCGTTCCAAAAACCAAAGCCGGCCGTACCTACAAGCTCATCACGGCCGTGTGAAAACCGCGCACGCAAGGTGAGCCTTGTGCCCGGACCCCAGGGGTATTTGGTGCGTCCGGCCGCCAGACCATAATCATCGATCTGCGCATCGGCATATCCCTGCCCGGTTGGCGGCAGTGACAGCTGCAGCACATCGACACCGCTGACCTGTCCGCCATTGAGTTCCAGATACCTTAGCTCCATGTTTCAATTATGTGACAATCGGGTATAATTGCACACTCATTTGGAGACAAATCTATGGAACTAACCTGGTATGGATTAAGCTGCTTTCGACTGGTAGAGCGGAAGCACGCGACCGTCGTCACCGATCCTTATGGCAAGACAGTCGGCTTGCCGGAATTGAAGCTGCGGGCTGACATTGTAACGGTCAGTCACAAAGCAAGAGGACACAGCCATTTATCGGCTGTGAGCGGCAGCAGCCACGTTCTTGACGGACCTGGGGAGTATGAGATCGGGGACGTCTTCATCAACGGTATTGCGACCTTCAGCAAAGACAAGAAGTCCCGCAATGTGCTGTTCGTCTTTGAGTTGGGCGGTCTAGCCGTGGCTCACCTGGGCGATCTGCAGCACGTACCGGCGCAAAAAGAGATGGAAGCGCTTGGCGAGGTCAATGTACTGCTTGTACCGGTAGGCGGTGGAAACAGCCTCAATGCGACTCAGGCAGCCGAGCTCGTTTCACTTCTTGAACCGAATATCGTTGTTCCTATGCATTATCAACTGCCCGGCCAAAAACTGGAACTTGAGGGTGTTGATAGATTCCTCAACGAAATGGGCGTCACCGAGGCCAGAGAAGAGGCGACACTAAAATTCACGGCAAGCGGTTTACCGGAAGAGACCGAAACGGTGCTGCTTAAGCCCAAGGTATAAGACATGGCAATAAAACTGCTTATGCGTTGGGACATCCTTCCTGAAAAAGAGTCGGAGTACTTTGAGTTTCTGGTTCATGAGTTTATCCCAGCGCTGAACCGCCTGGGGATTGAAGATGTGCTCGTCTGGTATACGGCCTATGGCGATGTGGAACAGAAATTGACGGAGGGCGTCGTTCCCTCTGAAGAGAAACTGCACGAGGTCCTTGAGAGTGAGGATTGGATCATCATTACCGACAAGCTGCAGACCTATGTGACCGACTTTGAGGTAAAGGCAATCCCGGCGAGTAAGGGTTTCCAAATCTAGGGCTTCCCACACAGCGACAAAGAAAAAGCGGGCCTGCAAGAAATCTTGCCGGCCCGCATTTGTTTTGTATTCAGCCATCACGGCGCCATGCTAGCTGGCCGCGGCGGGAGCTTTTGATTTGGCGGCGTCACCGCCCTTATCTGTTTTCTTCGGTTGATCCTTTGGTTTATCTGCCTTATCCGAAGATTTTTCAGACGTTTGGACACGCCCATTTGAGTTGCGGTGGTCAGTCACGTAGAAGCCCTTCCCCTTAAAAACGATCCCGACAGAACCTACAACGCGGCGAATTGGGCCACCACAGACGGGGCACTCCGTCAAAGCATCATCAGTCATGCGTTGCCTAGCATCAAACTGATGGCCGCATTTCGTACATTTGTAACTATATGTTGGCATTCTGTCTTTATCCGAGACCTGTTCCTAGTGTATCCCACGAGCAAGGTGTTATTGTAACGAGCGCAGGACCATTTGACAAACAACTATAGTATGTTAAAAAGCAACTGTTAGTTTTCCGTTAACAGTTAGCGAATTCCAGGCAAATTGGGAAGAGCGTTAATAAACGAGGTGGTGTAAAGATGATTCCCGGTGAAGCTCAAGCAAGAATTGAATCGCAAGTATGGCAAGCCATTGCCGAGAACGATCTGGATTTGAGTAGTTTAGATAGAGAAACACGTTCAGCGCTGGTCAGGTTAGTAAGCCTTGCCGCATTGGATGGTGTAGACAAGGAATTAGGCGGCTTTTTGGAGGAAAACCAGCAGAGTCTGGAAACCTTGGCCGGCGACAGTGCAATCCTGCTGGAAGATGAAGAGCAGATCCTCTGGGAAGGGCGTCCATTTCTTAGCATAGCCGTTCATTACCTGGTTACAGACCAACGTATTCGCATCACGAATGGTATTTTGAACCGCACATTTCAGAATATCGAACTGGTGCGCATCCAAGATATCGACCACAAGCAGTCGTTTGGCGAACGCATGCTCAATCGCGGCGATATCGAAGTGCGCAGCCACGATCCACACAGCCCCCTTGTGGTGCTGGAGAACGTGCCGGCACCGGAGGAAGTTTACGAAATCTTGCGGCGCGCTATTCGCCAGGCACGTCGCGATCAGGGGCTCAGTTTCCAGGAAGAAATGTAACCATCCCTGGCACTCAGTCGAGCGCCAGCATCTCGAGGCGCGGCTTCTCCTTTAGCGAAATCCGCTTGCGACCGATGCTGATTAAGCCCTGGGCTTTGAACTCATTGAGTGTCTGCGTAATGGTTTCGCGGTAGGTGCCCAGCATCTCACTCAAGTCCTGGTGAGTATACCCGCGCAGATCATCACTGCCCTGCTCCTCAGCCAGTCGCAGTAGCAGACCGGCAAGGCGGGCCGGGATGCTCTTGAAAGCGATATCCTCTAAATAGGTCTCTAGCGAGGAGACACGATTGCCCATCGTTTCTAGAAAACGAAAGGCGACATCAGGTTTCTCGCGAATAAGTCGTTCAACATCGGCGCGGCTCATCACGCATAAGAGGCAGTCATCCACCGCCTCGGCAAAGGTATTATGCATGCCCTGCCCGACGAGCGACATCTCACCAAAGATCGCGCCCGGGCCAACTGTCGCGACGACAAGCTTCTTGCCGCTGGGTGCCAACCGGTAAATCTGAACCTGGCCCTTCTTGAGCAGGAAGAGAATCTCCCCACTGTCTTCGGGCATGTAGAATATTTTTCCAGACTCGCAGGTGGACATGGTCAACTGGCGGTCCATCTGCATGAGCTCGCTTTGGCTCAGATCTCGAAATACTTGAATATGGGAAAGGTAGGAGAGTTTTTGGGCTTCCATCTAATGATCACACCTCGTTTGCGGTCTGCTAAATAGACGTGACCTATATGTCTATTCTTACGTATCGCTCAGCGCGCTCTGCAGCTTCTGTCTTAACTCCCTGGGATAGGGGTTGCCAAGTGAGATGACTTTTCCGTTCAAGGTGTAGGTAGGCACGGCGAAGATGTTTTCGGGACGCTGCTGGGTGGAGAGATCTACCAGTTCCATCGCCACCTGGGGAAATTGGGGGGCGATTTCTTCCACTATACGGCGCGACTCGGCACAGCTCCAACAATCCCCTTCAATGAAGATCTTTAATGTTACCATGCGGGGGATAGTAACATGGCACAATGGCCATTGTCGTAACGGCCGTTACACAAAGAAGAAGCTGCTTGATCCGGCAGTTTCGCTAGGCAGGCAGTTCAAAGCCCACACGCGCGCCGCCGCCGGGGAGATTCTCAGCCCATATACGGCCGTCATGCGCCTCGACCACACCACGGGCAATCGCCAGGCCGAGCCCCGCCCCACCCGTCGCCCTAGTGCGAGCATGTTCGCCGCGATAGAACTGCTCAAACAGGCGTGGTATGTCATCCTCACTGAAGCCGGGTCCGGAATCCTCCACCGTAACAGTGACCAGATCGGCCGTGCGGTTCGCGCTGACCAGAATCTCGCCGCCTTCCGGCGTATAGCGAAGCGCATTCGACAAGAGATTATCGAGCACACGGCTGGTCTTAGCGGCATTGAGCAGCACTGGGTCGACATTAGCGCCGAGGTGCGCCGACAATAGTACGCCTTGTTCCTGGCTTTGCGCCTCGAAACGTTCCACGCTTTCGTTGATAAGCTCAGTCAACAATGTTGAGCTTTTCTCCAAAGAGGCATCAACGCGATCTAGTTGAGCCAATTCAAACATATCGTCGTACAGCACATTAAGGGCCATAACATCATTGAGTATCGACTGGTAATATCGCTGCTGCGTTTCGAGGTCATCGAGCACACCATCATTGAGCGCCTCGACTCGAACACGAATGCTGGTCAGCGGCGTGCGTAAGTCATGGGAGGCCCAGGCGATAAGGTCGCGGCGTAGATTCTCCAATTCGGTGCGCTGTTGGTCCACCTGCTGCAGCTGCCGGGCCATCTCATTAAAAGCCATACCGACCTGTGCGACCTCATCACGCCCGGATACTTCCACACGCGCGCTCAAATCTCCTTCGGCCAGCTCCTGGGCGGTCGCTGCCAGTTTCTGCAGATCGTCAGTAACGCTGGCGGAAACGAACAGGCCAAATGTAGTGGCAATGATCGCAGCGAACAGCAGGAGGACGCCGCTGAGCAGCAGGTCATGTTCGCTGACGAACATCTGTCGCTGCATGATGCCGACGTTAAACAGCGTTAATAGGGCGGCCCAGACGTAAGTGATTGTCAGCGTGCGCATCAGCGAGGCAGAGCGCGCCCAACCGCGGCGGTAGAGCAGAAAACCGATGCCCAGGGAAATCAACGAGGTAATACCCAAAGTCGAAATCAAAGCCCGCATCTCCGAAGTGGGCGGATTCATGACTACCAGGAAAAGGAAGGCGGTCACGACCAGGGCAAATATCGTGCCGACCACGAGTATCAGCCATGGTGCTCGCCGGAACCATGTCGATTGTTGGAGCGAAGGGTTCAGATCAATTGTGGACATGTTGATTACGCCTCCTCAGCGCCCAGAGGCGGCTCGAACTTGTAGCCCACTCCCCAAACCGTTTTAAGCCAAACGGGTTCGCTGGGGTTGCTCTCCAGCTTTTCGCGCAAGCGCCGCATGTGCACAGTCACCGTCCCCGGGTCCAAATAGTCCGAGAAGCCCCAGACTTCTTCCAATAACTGGTCGCGGCTGAATACATGGCGCGGGTTGCCAGCCAGGAACCAGAGGAGGTCGAATTCAGTGGCGGTCAGTTCCACTTCCGATCCACGTACAGTGACCAGGCGCGTCTGCGGATCGATCATAATCATGCCGTAATCCAGTGAAGGAGATCCAACGTCAAGATCCTCCCCCTTGTGCGTCCGGCGCAGGACAGCCTTGACGCGGGAGACAAGTTCAGCAGGGGAAAAAGGTTTGGTCACATAATCATCCGCACCAAGTTCAAGCCCGTAAATACGGTCAGCCTCCTGGCTGCGGGCGGTCAGCAGGATTACGGGAACGTCCCCGTCGGGATCAGCGCGCAGCTGGCGCATTAAAGCCAAGCCATCCAGCTCTGGCAACATGACATCAAGAACGACCAGCGCGGGCAGTTTTTCCGCAATCGCATCTTGCGCGGCCAATCCATCGTGCGCGACACGTACATCGAAACCGTCGCGCCGCAAGTAGAGGGCAACAACCTCAACAACAGCCTCCTCATCGTCAACGACGAGAATGTCACCAAATGCGCCTAAATTGTGTTCACCTAATACCATGCGGCCACCCCCTGATCTGGAATCGCGCTGCGCTAGAATCTTTCATCAACTATATCCAAGGAACGACGCAAGCTATGCAATCGTAAGAAATCTGTAACAGACAGCCGCATCCGGCAATGTGCGGCTCATAAGTGACTCATGACGACGCTGCGAACTACAGCGCTAGATGATGAGCATAGCATCGCCGAAGGAGTAGAAGCGGTACTGTTCCTGAACAGCCGCATCGTATGCTGCCAGAATCTGTTCCCGATCAGCAAATGCAGACACCAGCATCAGTAGGCTTGATTTCGGCAAATGGAAATTGGTGAGGATCATATCCACAGCGCGGAAACGATAGCCAGGAGCGAGGAATAGATCGGTCGCTCCCTCAAAAGCGGCCACCGGCTTCCAGGGACACAGATTACTTGTCTCACCTGCGGCGTCCCGCTGACTTATATCATTGAGAGGGCCGTTAATCCCAGCAGAGCGCAGCGCGCCGGTTTCCAACGCGCGCACGGCCGTTGTACCCACGGCGATGAGCCGGCCGCCGGCCAACTTGGCTTCATTTATCCGCCGCGCAGTGTCAGCGGACAGACGTGCTTTTTCACTGTGAATCTTGTGATCCTCTATCTCTTCCGCTTCAACAGGTTTGAAAGTGTCCAGACCGACATGCAGCGTGCACGTATCGAAAAGCACGCCCTGATCGCGCAGTTCGAATAGGATATCTCCGGTGAAATGCAGACCGGCTGTTGGCGCAGCGGCCGATCCAAGTGGACGCGCATAGACAGTCTGGTACCGGTCAGCATCTTCGAGCGTTTCATGAATGTAGGGCGGCAGCGGCGTATGGCCCAGGGCGTCCAGATCATCCTCAACCGGCTGCTCGAAGCGAATGATGCGCTGGGGCCCAGTGAGAAGTTCAACCACAGTAGCCCTGATCCCCGAGGGGTTCCCGTCGTGATCGTCAATGATTATTTGCCGGCCGGGATCCAGTCGTTTGCCGCCGACCAGCGCCTTCCAATTGTAATCGTCGAGCTGCTCTAGCAGCAGCAGTTCCACTTTGCCACCGCTGTCTTTACGGCCGAACAGCCGCGCTGGAAAGACCCTGCTGTCATTGGCCAACAAGATATCTCCGGGACGCAGATAATCGCCCAGGTCCTTGAACCGCCGATGTTCGATGCGGTCGCTCTCACGGTGCAGCACGAGCAGGCGCGACTCATCGCGCTGCGCCAAGGGGCGCTGCGCAATCAATTCAGGTGGCAGAGTGTAGTCAAAAGCGTCTGTCTTCATGGTGTGTCCCGGAGTGAACGTGCCGTGGCGTTAGCGCTAGCGGCGGAAAAAGCGGAAAAAGATATTCAACAGGATAGTGGCCAAGATACTGATCAAGATCATCGTCGCCAACGGTATGTAGATCTTGACGTTTTCATTTTCGTAACGAATATCACCGGGCAAGTTGCCCAGCCAGGGGAAATACCGCCCGGCGATCAACAAGATGCCCCCAATCAAAGCCATGGCTAATCCGATAATCAGGAGAAGGCGTCCAAAGGCGATCATTTCAAAATTGCATGCGCCGTGCTTGCCAGTGAATGAGGCAGCAGGCTCATTCCTGCGGCGGATCAAATAGACTGGGCTGAGCTGCAGACCGATCCGGCGTCTCTTTTGGCAGCGGGACATTCAAATGCTCATAAGCATGCGGCGTGGCCACACGACCACGAGAAGTGCGCTCTAGGAAACCCAACTGCAGCAAATAGGGTTCGACCACGTCCATAATCGTATCGGATTCTTCACTGATCGAGGCCGCGATCGTGTCCAAACCCACAGGGCCGCCCCCGAATTTGACGATGATTGTGCTCAAGACCTGCCTATCGAGGTCATCCAGACCCAACTCATCAATCTCCAGCAAATCCAGCGCGGCAACGGCCGTTTCTCCCGTGATCTTCCCCTGTGCGCGGACCTCAGCATAATCGCGCACCCGTCGCAAAAGGCGCAAAGCTACGCGTGGTGTCCCGCGTGCCCGGAGCGAAATCTCCTTTGCCCCCAGTTCGTCAATGGGCACATTCAAAATGCGCGCGCCGCGGACGACGATCGACTCGATAGCCTCGAGGTCATAGAAATCCATGCGGTAGGCAGCGCCAAAGCGGGCACGCAGGGGGGCGGTCAGCAAAGCCAGCCGCGTTGTCGCTCCGATGACGGTGAAACGGGGCAGTTTCAGGCGCACATTTTTCGCGCCCGGACCTTTGCCGACCACGAAATCGACGACAAAATCCTCCATCGCCGGGTACAGCACCTCTTCGACAGCGCGTCCCAACCGGTGCACTTCATCGATGAACAGGATATCACCGGCGCGCATATTGGTCAGAATGGCCAATAAATCGCCGGCACGCTCAACCGCCGGACCAGCCGTATTGCGGATATTGCCTTGCATTTCATTGGCCACGACCTGCGCCAGCGTTGTTTTACCCAGGCCCGGAGGGCCATGAAAAAGCACGTGGTCCAACGGCTCCTGGCGCGCCCGCGCCGCCTCGATGAGAATGGTCAGATTTGCCTTAAGCCGGTCCTGGCCAGTGAAATCATCTAACCGCTGCGGCCTAATAAGGCCATCCAACTGTTTTTCCTCCGGCCTCTGCTGCGGCGAAATATCCCGAGTTGTTCTGTTCTGTTCCTCAGTCATAGGTTTGGTCTCGTCCTGGAATTATACATAGGCTGCAGGTCTGGACCAATCTCCTCAATCAGTCACAGTCGAATAGGGCGTGTCGAACGGCACAGCATAGAGTCAGCAAGCCGTATGCTTTTCGTGCTGCCCATTCCGCCTAACCTCAGGTAGAATTGTCGGGTGTACAGCCCTGTAGGTCGCTGTGACGATAATGTTGGAGGAAAGAATATGATCTACGAATCAGAACATCCCCTGGTGAAGCACAAACTCACCCTTTTGCGTGATGTCAATACGGAACCAAAAAAGTTTCGTGAATTGATCCGAGAGGTGGCGATGCTGCTGTGCTATGAAGCGACAGCCGACCTGGGGCTGACTCCAGTCACTGTCCAAACGCCTTTGGGAACGGCCGAAGGCAGCAACCTCGTGGACAAAATCGGGCTTGTCCCGGTATTGCGCGCCGGGCTGGGCATGGTTGAAGGCATATGGGAAATGATGCCCTCAGCAGAAGTATGGCATATCGGTCTCTACCGGGATGAACAAACACTAAAACCAGTGTCCTATTATAACAAGCTGCCAACCAGCCCTACCGTGCAGGTTTGTCTGGTATTGGATCCCATGCTGGCCACCGGCGGCTCCGCCTCGGCCACGATTGACATACTCAAGAACTGGGGCGCGGAACGCATAAAGTTTGTGGGCATTCTGGCTGCACCGGAGGGTATTGCCGCGTTGCAGGAAAACCATCCGGATGTCCCGATCCATATCGGCGAAATCGATCAACAACTCAACGATATCGGCTACATTGTACCTGGACTGGGTGATGCGGGAGACCGGCAGTTCGGCACGGGCTGATCATCCCGGCCAGATACAGATGTTTGAGGGAAGGCCGGGCATAAGCAGTTGAACGATTCGAACGCGTCGACGTATGTACTTGTTTTCGCCGTCACACTCGTTGCCGCCTTGCTGCTTACGCCGCTGGTGCGACGGCTGTCTCTGCGGTGGGGCATCGTGGCCGAACCGGGAGGCCGGCGGCGCCACAAAGGAAAAATACCAAAACTTGGCGGTCTGGCGATAGTCATTGCCTGGTTGATCGGCGTCGCACTGATCTACCGCTATCTTCCGCCCGTCGAGCCGGATGATGCGACCCGTCTGCGCGGTCTTCTTTTGGGCAGCCTTATCGTCGCCGCCGGCGGGCTGCTAGACGACTGGTTCGAGCTCAAACCCTGGGCGCAGTTTGCGATTCAATTCGCCGGTGCGGCCGTTGCCGTCAGCCACCTGATTTTCATCGAAGTCTTCACCAACCCCGTCGGCGCTGCTTTTTGGGATCTGCCGGTGCTTTCCTGGTTCTTCACCGTGGAGGGGGATCTGGTCTGGATCTGGCGGCCGCTGGCGATTCTTTTCACTATCTTCTGGGTAATCGGCATGATCAACGCTGTCAACTGGCTGGACGGCCTGGACGGCCTAGCAGCCGGTGTCTGCACCATCGCCGCTTTGTTGTTCGCCTGGCACAGCAATGTGCTGGGGCAAACAACGGTCGCCCTATTTCCTCTGGCCCTCGCCGGCGCGCTGCTCGGTTTTCTGCCCTTCAATTTTTCTCCCGCGCGTATCTTCATAGGCTCCGCCGGCGCCTATTTCTTAGGCTACCAGATGGCAACATTGTCCATTCTTTCGCCTGCCAAACTCTCGACCGCGCTGTTGGTAATGGCCGTGCCAATCCTAGATGTCGCCTGGCAGATCATCGATCGCCTGCGCCGAGGGCAAAACCCGCTGCAAGGTGACCGCGGTCACCTTCACTTTCGCCTCTCCGATGGTGGACTGCCCACACGTTGGATAGTCATCGGCTACTACCTGGTGGCAATAGCATTTGGCACGGTCGCCATCTTCGCCCCGTCAGGGCTCTTCAAACTACTCCTATGGCTGGCAATAGGCGCCGCCGTCTTCTTGCTGCTGATGTGGTTGGGCAGGCGGCCGCTTGGAGGAAAGGATTCCCCCTAGGCGGAAGAGGCTCGCTTGATAGGTAAAACGGAGAAAAACACCTCTCGCACAGACTACAAAGCCGCCCGGTTCAATTTAATATAATATACAGATTATTCACGTTTGCCGTTTGCATTATGTAAGCTTCTAGACTATGATTCTTAGTAGATTATGGAAAGTTAGAGTGGTAGGTAGAGCGGATGCAGGCTGGACAACAGCTAGACTGGGTAATCTGGGAGGAGCGTTTCGCCCAGTTTCTTGAAGAAGAAACCGGCCAGGATCCCGCACATGATCGCGGCCATATTTTGCGCGTGGTTGCCAACGCCAAAGAACTTGCCGCAGAAGAAGGCGCCCGGTTGGATGTCGTTGTTCCTGCCGCTTGGCTGCACGACTGCGTCATCGTGCCCAAGAATTCAGCGCAGCGCCGGTCGGCATCACGGCTGGCAGCCAAACGCGCCCGCGAATTTCTGTTGGAAAGCGGTTTTCCTGCAGACGAGACACCGGCCATAGAGCATGCAATAGCGGCACACAGCTTTTCGGCGAAAATCACGCCGGAGACGCTGGAGGCGCAGGTCGTTCAGGATGCTGACCGGCTGGACGCTGTCGGCGCTATCGGTATTGCTCGCTGCTTCGCGCTCGGCGGTGCTTTGGACACAGAATTCTACGATCTGGACGAACCGTTTCCAGAGGCACGGCCGGCCGACGACAGCGCCTATGTCGTCGATCATTTTTTTGTGAAGTTATTGAGACTTGCCGAACAGATGAACACAGAGGCAGGCAGACAGGAAGCGATAAGACGGACAACATTTATGCGGCAGTTTCTGTCGCAGTTAGATAATGAGATCAACTTCAGAACAAGACGATAATGTCGCGGGCACTGCCGAGCGACATGAGAAGCGGTTCAGTATTGGCCGCTTTTTGCCCGTTCTTTGCGAACACTCCTCGAACCATGGCTTAACCTGGAGGCGATTATGGCACCAGTGGCAATAAGAGCAGAACGCATCATGGCGCTGATCCCCGCCTATAATGAGGAAGGAGCCATCGCCTATGTCGTGAAAGGCGTGCGTCAGGTGCTGCCACAGGCGGACATCGTGGTTATCGATGATTGCTCCAGCGATCGCACGTCGGCCGTCGCTCATGCGGTGGGTGCTGTTGTGCTGCGTCTTCCGGCGAATCTGGGCATAGGCGGCGCCGTGCAGACAGGTCTCAAGTTCGCCCGCGCGCATAACTATGATCTGGTTATCCGGCTTGATGGGGACGGCCAACACGATCCCGAAGAGATACCCATGCTTTTTGCAGCGGTCAAGACTGGAAAGGCTGATGCCGTTTTCGGTTCGCGCTTTATCGGCAAAGAGAGCGCGATGACCATACCGTTCAGCCGCCGTATCGGCATCAAGACTTTTGCATTGTTGGTGACGGTGCTAACCGGGCAAAAGGCAACGGATACAACGTCCGGCTTCATGGGCGCCAATAAGTATGCGATCAGCGTCCTGGCCGACTATCTGCCGCAGGATTATCCTGAAGTTGAAGGACGCATCATTTTGCACAAAGCGGGTCTGACGACCCTGGAGCTGCCCGCTCATATGCGGTCGCGGATGGCGGGCATTAGTTCTATCAACAGTTGGCGTTCGATTTACTACGCAGTAAAGGTCTCGATCGCCGCTTTGATAGGGGCGATGAAGGATGTTCCCGTCGTCCAAAAGGAGCTTGATTATGACAGCCATACCATTAATCCAACGGCTGGTCGCTATCGGGGTCAGCCTTATTCTGTTGGCGGTGACCATTCATCTGATACGGAAGCACAAGCTACGTGAACAGTATGCACTGCTGTGGCTGATCGCCACCGTCGCCATCTTAGTATTATCGATTTTTGGCGGTATCGTCGGTGCCCTAGCCAACTTCTTCAATGTCTCATATTCACCGACGCTGCCGCTTGTCGCCGGGCTGCTGTTCGCGCTGATGGTGCTGCTGACACAAAGCGTCGCTCTGTCTAATCAGGCCGATCAGAGTCGTGACATGGCGCAGCAAATGGCCTTGTTGGAGTACCGGCTGAGAGAACTGGAAGATGAGGGTAGGGCAGGCGCCCTGCCGGCGGCCACTCAGGACATGTAATTGTGAAGAGATTCTTATGAGCGTTGACTCGCCAGGTAAAACAATCGTAGTTGGCCTTGACGGCGCAACCTTTGATCTTATTAAGCCATGGGCGGACGAAGGATATCTGCCCGTCTTGAACAAGATGATGCAGGATGGCGCGCACGGCGAATTGGGCAGCACCCTACCGCCAATGACCGCGCCCGCCTGGACTTCTTATGCGACCGGCGTTAATCCAGGCAAGCACCGGTTGTACGACTGGATCGCACGCGAGCCGGACAGCTACCGCTTCACTCCGGTCACGGCACTGGACGGCAAGGCGCCGACGATCTACAGCCTGTTGAGTGGTTACGGCCGTAAGGTTGTATCGCTAAATGTGCCGATGACCTATCCCCCCACGCCCGTGAACGGCGTGATGGTCTCCGGCATGCCGACGCCAAGCACGGATGTGCGATTCACCTATCCGGAAGGAACCTATCAGGAGATTCTGGATGCGGTTGGCGATTACGTCTTGTACCCCGACCCTGGCGAGGCGTATTCCGATCAAGGCGTTGATGCTTTTCTCGAACGGCTGTACCGCAGCGCCGATTTACGTATGCAAACATTCAATTTCTTGCGCGAGCGGGAAGATCCGGATTTCGCAATGATGGTCTTCAACGGCACAGATACGGTGAGTCACGCCATGTGGAAGTACATGGATTCGTCACACCCGCTGCATGATCCGGCCAAATACGCCAAATACGGCAACACGATCCGTGACTACTACCAATATGTAGACGGCCTGTTGGGTGATATTGTCGAAAACCTGGATGAGGACACGACCCTTGTCGTCATGTCTGATCATGGGTTTGGACCATTTCACAAATTCATCCATGTCAACAATTGGCTGATTCAGGAAGGGTTCATGTCGATTAAGTCGGGAGCGATGTCACGCCTGAAACGGACCAGTTTCCAGGCCGGGTTTTCTCCCATGAACGTGTATAACACGTTGATGCAGTTGGGCTTCGGCCGTCTCAAGAAGGAAGTTGTGCGCGGCCAGGGCCAGGGCATGATGAAGACTTTGTTCCTGTCGTTTGAAGATGTCGACTGGGAGCGTACTGTCGCTTATTCATTGGGCAATGTGGGGCAGGTGTATTTGAATGTCGCCGGTCGCGAGCCATCCGGCATTGTACGGCCCGGTGAAGAATACGAGCGCACGCGCACGGAGATTATGGAGCGCCTGCTTGAGCTGCGCGATCCTGACACGAATGAACAGGTCGTTGAAGCGGTGTATCGCCGTGAAGATATTTATGCCGGCGATTATGTAGGGTTGGCGCCGGACATCATCTTTATGCCGACGCGCCTCGAGTATTTCGGCTTTGGCGAGTATGAATTCGGCAGCCACAAGATCATTGAAGCGATGGAACGTGGTATTTCGGGAACGCATCGTATGAACGGGGTATTGCTTGCCTATGGCGCAGCGGTCAGGCAGGGCGTCGAGGTGACGGACGCCTCACTCGTTGATCTGGCGCCGACGATCCTGCACCTGATGAGCGTTCCAGTTCCGGAGCATATGGACGGTCGTATCTTACAGGAATTGATTTCGCCCAGCTTCACCCCCCTGGATGGACAAGCGGATGCCGTATGGCCGGATACTGATGATGATTTTGATCCTGGCAATGGGCTGACCGAAGAACAGAAGCAGATAGTAGCTGAACGGCTGCGAGGGCTTGGCTATGTCGGCTAATCACGCAGCGGCACCAACGAAAACGAATGATTGAGAAAACGCAGATGCTGAATGCATTCAGCGTCGACCTTGAAGATTGGTTTCAGGGCCTCACCAGCACCAATACGCAGCCTAATCTCTGGCCGGAACTGGAAAGCCGGGTGGTGGAAGCCACGAAAACGCTTCTGGCGCTTCTGCACGAATACGAGGTGCAGGCGACCTTCTTCACGCTGGGCTATGTCGCCGATCACCATCCCGATCTGGTTGCAGAAGTTGCCGATGCGGGACACGAGATCGCGGTACACGGCTATTGGCATCGTTATGTCTCACGGATGACGCGCGATGAGTTCGCGGAAGAACTGGACCGGGCGACGGCCGCTCTCTTCAAAGTGACCGCCCAACAGCCGCTGGGGCACCGGGCGCCCTATTTCTCGATCAACGGCGATACATTGTGGGCTTTTGACGTCCTTGAATCGCGTGGTTTTCAGTATGACAGCAGCGTCTTTCCCACGCGTAACATGCTCTACGGCTACCCAAACGCGCCCCGATTTCCGTACCGGATCGAAGGGCTCAGGATCATTGAATTTCCAGCCACGACCGCTCTCTTTGCCGGACGAAAATGGCCTGTCGCCGGCGGCTTCTATACCCGCACGCTGCCCTATGATTTAATCAGCCGCGGCATTCGCCAGGTAAATCAGCTTGGCCAACCGGCGATCTTGTATGTCCATCCCTGGGAACTGGACACCGGACAGACATACAACCAGGTGACCTTCAGGGAACGAATCACCCATTATCATGGCCGTGGCGGCCTCAGGGCGAAACTGGAAAAACTCTTTTCAGAATTTCAATTCGCGCCAATGCGCGATCTACCGGCACCCGATGGCATAGCAGCGCACAGCAATCAAGAATCAGCAGTGGTTAGAGCATGACGGTGAGGGCAAGAACAGCGGCAGGCAGCACAATAGCAGTGCAGGAACTGGACCAATCGCGGAGCGCGGAATGGGATGCTTTCGTACGCCGCGCGCCGGGTGGCTTGCCGCTGCATCTCAGCGGGTGGCGTCAGGTCATGCAAGCAACATATGGCTACCAGACGCACTATAGGATGGCCCAGGATGGCGATGATATCCTCGCCGTTCTGCCATCATTCATCGTCCCCAGTCACCTTACCGGCAAGCGCATGATGACTATGCCAGGCGGACTCTGCGCCGTGAATCAAGAGGCGGCTGAAGTACTCCTCGCTAATGCCGCACAATTAGCGGAAGCTGAAGGACTGGGCAGCGTCATCCTACAAGACTCTCGCCAACAATGGTCAGAAACATGGCCTGCAGAAAGCGCCCACGTTTCTTGGCTCTTACCCTTGCCTGACACAGAAGAAGCCTTGTGGTCGCAGCTCGACGGCAATATCCGCCGCCAGGTAAGAAAAGCGCGTAAGAATGGGCTGCGCGCCGAAGTCGATCGCCGCGGAACCCTACTCCCCGCTTTTTATGAGATGTTTAGCCGCTTTACACACCGCGCCGGTACGCCGGTATTTAGCTATCAATTTCTGGAACACGTGATCCAGACCTTCCCGAAAGGTTTCAATATCGCCCTGGTCTGGGATGATGAGAAAGCGATCGCCGGCTATTTCCAGCTTGAAATGAACGATACGATGTATGGCATGTGGGGTGCGGCACTGCCCGAATCATTGAAAAAGCGCTCAGCTTACCTGGCATTGTGGGAGATCATGAGCGACGCTGTTAATCATGGGTACGCCAATCTGGACATGGGCCGCAGCCCGGCCGGCTCTAATGCTTCGAAGTTCAAGGGGCAGTGGGGAGGCGTCTCTTCACCAGTGTACCAGTTAACCAACCGTGAAAACGGGCAGCGCGGCGAAGAAACCGTAACGAATCAGGTACAATCTGACCAAAAATTCCAGTTGTTCGTCCACTTGTGGCCGAAGTTACCCTTATCGGTGACAAGGCGCCTGGGGCCGAAACTTCGCTGGCATGTCCCATTTGCTTAAGTGTAAAAGATGCAACGATTTCGATCATTAATAATCACGCCACACTATATCACCGTCGCCGCTCTAGTTCTCATCTGGGCGCTGGCACTGGCAGCGTTACCCGCCTTTCTGCCGCTGCATCTGGCCAGTTGGCTGACCTTCCTTGCCCTGTTAATCGCACCGGGCTACCTGCTTGGCGATATCATTACCTGGCGTCTGAACTTGGACGGGATAGAGCGTCTGGCGCTCGCTTTGCCCATGGGCGTGGCTGTCCTGGCCATACCGGGTTCAATTGCGCTGCTGATGCACCTCAATATCCACCAGCTGGCGCTTGGTTGGTCTATTCTAGGTGGACTTGTTATCCTGGCCTGGCTGTTCAATGAAGCCAAGTTCGCCCGTGGAAAAAGACCGGAATCAACGCCCTGGAAAACCGACGAGTTGATCCTACTGGGGTTGATCTTGGGCGCGTTTGTTCTATTGCTGCCTACTCTCAATCTCTACAAAATTGACGGCGACGCCTACGCGGTCAATTCATTTTCGGCCGACGCCCTGGCCGGACTGCCGCTCAATCTGCAGGAGCCGATCTTCGGCTCGGGCTTGGGACCTGGCGTGCGCATGGTGTTCAACCAATCGTTGACGCTGAATTACCTTTGGTCCTACTTCTCAGTTGTTGAGCCCAACGCACTCCTGGCAACCGGATCCAAGGCGATGCTCGCACTCTGGTCTATTTTCGCCATGTATACCCTAGGCAAGTCCGCTGGAAACGAGAGCCGGCGATTTGGTTTATTGACAGCGGGCATTCAGCTGTTGATCTACGCGGCGGCTCCATTCATTCGCGGCGATAATGTCAGCATCTTCTTCTTCGAACGCATAAATGCAGACAAGTTCATGGTGCCGGTCACCATGCTGCCGGTGATATTCGCCTTCGCCATACGCTTTGTGCGTGATGGTCCATGGCGAGCCTGGACAGCCGCTGCCGTGGCAACCTTCGCCGTGTCCACGATCCATCCCTTGATCGCCGCTATGTTGGCGCTGGCGTTGGGTTCTTTTGCGCTGCTGCACCTGCTCCTTAATCTGCGACAGCGTACAGCGTGGCTGCGCTCCGCCGCTCTGGGCGGTTTGATAGCTATCGTTCTGTTCTTGCCGATGGTGCAGCTCGTGTTGTCTCGTGGTGAATCTCCGTTGGCTTCTTCATACCCCTCCTCATTTGAGGGGTGGGACGTCGGCGTGAAGCAAGTGCCCGCCCTACCTTTCTTGCATGTGCCAAGTCTGGATTATTACGGCCCGCTGCCGAAAATGCAGGATCTCACGGCCGAAGACGCCTATGCCAGCGATAACCCTTTCCTTGTCTGGCGCTTCGCGTTGAACATGGATCGCCGGCGCCTCATCCTTTTTGATCTGGACAGTTACATTTCCGATCCCAGCCTGATCATGGAGCCTCCTTATTTCCTGGCACTGCTGCTTCTGCCCATGTTCCTCTTTCGACTGCGGCGGGATATTTCCGCACAGTTTGTGGTGAGCGTCAGCCTGGGTGTTGTCTTTGTGATGTTCAACCCGCTGATAACGCCCTTGATTGGTTCCTTTGTGATGCCGTGGATTCTGTGGCGGTTTGTGTGGATTTTGCCTTACGCGCTGATTTTTGCAATGGCGGCACAGATGATCATGGGGGCTGTGATCAGCATTATCGGCCGTCTGCAAGAAGCAATCCATGTCGGGAACGCGGAGCGGACAACGCAGCGCTTGACTACGTATGGTGCGTTGATTGTCATCATCTTGGCTACGCTGATCCTAAGCCCAGGGATCGTGCGCAATATCAAGAACCTGGACGGCCGTCTAGCATTCGCCTACGCCTACCCAACACCCGATCGTATCTTCGACCGCTTGAACGCTGAACTGGCGCAGGCGGGGCCGAGCATGGTGCTGGCCAGCCAGGATATGAGTGTGGCCCTGCCCGCTTTCGTTGCACACGCGGAGGTTCTGGCTCACCGCACGCCAACCACCAGCGAGGTGTTCCCTGCCGACCGGCAGCATGAAGCAATGCAGCGGCTGTTGGATCAAGACAAGTTCTTCAATTCACCCTATCTCATCGAGCACTCAATAGAAGCTTTGAACAAGTATGACGCCAGCTACGTCATTGCCGAAAGCGGCAGCAGCCTCGATGCTCAACTACGGCTGGCTCCGCAGTGGTTTACCTGGCTGCTTGATGATGAAGCCCATTCCCTTTACGCGGTAAGCGGCGAGCCGGCTGTCACAGCTGCGATTCAGGGCAATACTGCTATGGACAATCAAGCATGGCAGGAAGCACAGGATCATTTTGAAGATGCGCTGGGACGGGACAGTGATGATCTACTGGCCACGATCGGTCTTTCCGAAATCGCGCAGCGTGAAGGACAATTCGCCCTGGCCGAGAAGACACTGCGTCAAACTATCGCTGAACATGATTTGCCGGTTCTGCACTACCGGCTCGGCCGTCTTTATGCGCAGCAGGGTTTATTGGATGAAAGCATTGCCGAATTTGATATTGCGCGCCGCGGCGCGCCGCTCGTAGCTCGCTTTCATGTCGCTCTTGGCGATGTATGTTTGAGCGATGGGCGCGAACAGTGCGCCGAAACGCTTTTCAGCTCTGCGGCCGATCTTCAAAGTTGGCCGGACAGTGCATCGCGCCTAATTGCCGAGGCGGATATGTGGCGCCAGAGAGGAGAAACGGAGCGCGCGCTCCCGCTCTATGAGCAGGCGGCATTGGAACAATCCAATGAATACAACTTATTTGTCCTGGTCAGCGTCTATCGCGAACTGGGTATGTTTACGGAGGCGATGGACCTGGCGCAGTCGA
This sequence comes from uncultured Chloroflexia bacterium, assembly GCA_963767495.1. Lineage (GTDB taxonomy): Bacteria > Chloroflexota > Anaerolineae > Promineifilales > Promineifilaceae > JAACFF01. Next base: position 1,322,408 of record CAVYDY010000001.1, on the reverse strand, counting down.
TGCGCATGCTCTATCCGCTCTCCCCTGAAGTCGTTTCCATTCAAGCTGACTTGATGGCCGCCCAGGGAAGATTTGAGGAATCCGCCGACCTGCTTCGTTATGCGATCTTGCTGCAGGAACTGCAAACAGAAGAGTCAACTAACACACATCTGGCCCTGGCCGAAGTGCTTTTGGCGACCGGCAACACAGGAGAAGCAGCCGATGAGATTTCCTACGCACTGAGTCAAAATAGTTACAGCGCAACGGGACACTCGCTGCGCGGCGACCTATCTGTAACCAGGAATGATCACGACGGGGCGATTCGTGCCTACCAGCGCGCATTTGAACTAGACCCGTCTCAAGTCGGCGTCTACGTCGCGCTGAGCAGCGAGCTGCGTCAAAAAGGGGGCACACCCAACGACGTAATGGTCCTGCTGCAGATCGCGCTGCGTGAGGGCTCTGACGAGGCAACCTTGCAGCTCGCCTTTGGCGATCAATGGCAGCGGCTGGGTGAGACAGATGCGGCTATCGATGCTTATCAGGCCGCAGTGGAACAGCTCGCACCCTACAACATCGGGGTGCGTCCACAACCGCAAACCATAGGAAACAGCCGCGCATTCGCCTTTGCACGCATCGCCTCCGCCTATGAAGACCAGGGAGATATCGAGGCGGCGTTGAATTACTACCAGTCGGCGATCGTGGCCGCCCCGGAAGCAGCCTGGACACATCTTCTTTATGGGGATGCCATGCGCCGGCAGGATGATGTCGATCAGGCGATGACCGCCTACGAAACAGCCCTTTCCCTGGATAATGATGATGCTGAAACGTATATTCGCCTGGCAAATCTCTATTCGGCAAGCGGGGACGGGGAGAGCGCCGCAAGTATCTTGCAGCGTGCGATCGACCTGACGACGACTAACCTGGCCCAGCAGGATCCGGGAATAACGCTGGTCAGCCTGGCGGACCCGATTCAAGGGTCGGATGCCTTGTTCGCCTCCGATGAGACGCTCACGAACACGGCCGTTTCCGGCTATAAGCGACAGGTCAATAATGATTGGCCTGTCGACGACCTCGTTTATGTGAGTGAATTCGGGGATGTATCAGCGCTTGCGCGGCTCTACCAGGGCCGTAACCAGGGGGACAAGGCGATAGAACTCTATCTGCAGCGCATACGACAGGGCGAAGCGTCAGAAGAGTCCCAGGCGATATTGGCGCGCTATTATAAGGAATTAGGCGATCTATATCTGGCACGCTATGACCTGGAATTGGCTGAAATCGCCTATCAACAGTCGATTGAACTCGACAGTTGGACCCCGTCGGCACGCCTTGGATTGGCCGAGGCGCTGGGTCTTCAAGGAAATCGAAAGGAACAACTGGCGCAGCTGCGCACGACCGTTTCACTGTCGCCCGGCTCGGTGGAAGCCCAGATAGCCCTGGCCAACACGTTGGATGAACAGGAAAAACAGACCGAGGCCATGACGATCTATTACAATACGGCCGATAAACACCCGGGAAGCGAGCGCGCTACGCTGGCCCTGGCGCGCGCCTGGCAAGATCGCAGCCGCAGTGACCGGGCTGAAAACAGCTTCCGCGATACGATCGCGACCAATCCCGGCAGAGCCGATGCCTATGTCGGTCTGGCTGAACTGCGCATGGACAAGGGCGATTATGAAGAGGCGCAAGATCTTCTTACCCAGGCACGCCGGATCGACCACAACAACGTCAGCAGCTATATCCGCCTGGGCGAACTGGAGCAGAGACGCGGCAACAGCACCGAAGCGCTGGCCTGGTTCCAGGAAGCGGCAACGCTGCCGGCAGCCGATCAATCGCTTAATCTAACCCTCATCGACTCCCTGATTCGCTATGGCGATTACGAGACGGCGCTTGATTATACCGACCAGGCACTCGCGCAACGCGCAGAGGATGTTGAACTCCTGATGCGGCGCGGCCGCATTGAACAAGTCTTCGGGCATTACGACGAGGCGCTGCAATCTTATACGAGCGCGCAGGCGGCTGACCCGGCCTACGGCCGTGTCTATGTTGAGCTGGCAAACCTGTATGCGGCACAAGGCATGGTTCAGGAAGCAGTTGCCGCTAACGAACAAGCGATCTCGCTGGATCCTACCGATACGCCAAACTACATAGCCGGCAGCCAGTGGCTTGCCGCGCTGGGTCGCTCAGATGATGCCGTCGCGCTGCTGTCACAAGGGTTCCGCAAGGTCTCTGATCCGGCGCTGCTGTATGGGGCAGTGTCGACACTGCAGCTTCAGAAAGGCCAGTCGGAAAAAGCTCTGCAAACCCTGCAGGATGGTCTGGGCGAACTGGGCGAAACAACCGATATGCTGCTTGCCATGGGCCATTACTACGAGAATCGTGGCAATTTTGAACAGGTGCTTGAGCGCTATAACCAGGCATTGGAATCACAACCTGACGTCGCCGATGTACATATCGCACTCGGAGATCTCTATCTATTGACCGAAAGTCTGGACGAAGCTGTCCTGCAGTACCGGGAAGCGATCACACTCGATCCGGCCACGCCGGGCCACTATATCGCTTTGGGCAATGCCTTTGAGGTTGCCGGCGATATCAACCAGGCAGAAACTGCCTACCGGCAGGCATTGGTCGCCGCGCCAACATTGGCTGACGCCTACCTGCGGCTAGGTATTCTCTACCAGTCTGCAGCTAATCTGGAAGCTGCAGAAGAAACCTTGCAGCAAGGCCTGAAGATGTCGCCCGCCTCTGGCGCGCTGTTGATTCAATATGCGACACTGAAGCTCGCACAAGGGAAAAAAGATGAAGCGCTGGCCCTTGCTAATCAGGCGGTTGAGATTTCCCCAACAGCGGGCACCTTGATTCAGCGTGCATCGATCTTTACCGAATTGGGCGACACGGAAAATGCCAAAGCGGACCTACTGGCAAGCCTCGCTATCGAACCGTCAGCAATAGAAGCACTGATTAATCTTGGTGATCTGTATAAGGCGGATGGAGATCGGGACACCGCCGAAACCTACTACACTATGGCGGCGGAAATGATGCCAGGTGTGCCCACCGGGTACCTGCGCATGGCCACGATCGCGCGTGAAGATGAGAACCGTGATGCGGTCGTTTACTGGAATGACCTGGCACGTCAGGCGCAACCTGGTGGCCTGCTACGGCCGTCAGTGGAAGACATAGAAGGTGCGCCAGCCAGCGCCACAGATTCGCCTGACAATACCCCAGAGAGTAGTGAATAATGAACGGGAGCCGTTCAAAATCTTAAGAAACATCGATACCATAGCCTCAGTTCACGCCTTGAAAAAGCCCCTATTGATCCTTCTACTCTTCGTCTGCCTATCCTCTGTCGGGCAGGTTTTCGCCACTGATAATGGTGAACTGCCTGACCTTTGGGTTGACTTGAGCATGGGCGCGCCGTTGATCGATCTCTTCAACGAACGGGCAAGGCCCGATGATATTGCACGCGTCGAACATATTTCACAGTTGGATCTACTCGAGGGCGTCAGCGCAGGGAAGAAGCTGGTTGTCTTCAAGTCGGCGGCCGATGCGATACGGCTGCTGCCCCATATCCACGAAGAAATAGATATCGTTGGTTACAACATCGAACATGGGCCAGCCAACCCGCTTTTCGAGCAAGAGAATCCACTAGAGAGCTTGCAGCGGCTGCGTGAAGCGGCAGATACTTACGACCTGGAACTAGCCCTGGGGCCAGACCGGCGGTTCGCGCAAAGCGACGGCGTGGCCATGGCGCCCTATGCCGACTATTTCATTCTACAGGTGCAGAAAGTACAAACGGAACCGGATACCGTTTATGAATTTGTGGAACCACTGATCAAGCAAATACGCCAGGCCAATCCGGACATTGAAATCAGCCTGCAAATACGTACCGAGGGCGATGTTGATCAGTTAATTGCCCTGCTGTCACCCCTACAACATGAGATTCAAGGCATCTCCGTTCTGACCAGCGAAGAAACCCTGCCTGTGACCGAGGAGATCATAAAATCTCTTCGGCCGCAGGCACGGCTTCCGGAACCGGAGTCGGAGCCTCTGCCAGATGAGGTGGACATCAGTCAGTCCGTCCTAACCGCCGAGCCTCCTATTGATCCGGCGGCCAGGGATGAAACGTCTATTGTGACAGAAAATGAAGAATCTCTCTCAGGAGAATCGCCGCTTGCTGCGGTTACGGAGGTCCCTTCCGCTGCTGAAGCTAACGAACGTACCGGATCCACGATCCTGTTTGTCGTCATTGCAATTGTGGTTGGCTTTGCGATCGGCGCCGGCTATATCAGCCACAGGACGGGATCGTGACCTGGGCAGCCCTGGCGCCGGCCTTACGCTCTCGTAATTTCCGCCTATTCTGGCTGGCGCAAATCGTTTCTACAATCGGCACCTCGCTGCAGGTTATCGCTGAAGGGTACCTGATTTACGACCTCACAGACTCTACGTTTTGGTTGGGAGCAGTAGGTTTCATCGCCCTACTGCCCGTGATTCCAATATCCCTGGCCGGCGGGGTCTTGATTGACCGCCTACCGCGTCGCAAACTGATCATGTTCACGCAGACCGGATTGATGCTGCAAGCGGCGATATTCGCTTTCCTGGCCATGACTGACCGTATCGCCCTGTGGAACGTGATTCTGCTTTACTTCATTTTTGGTGCTCTTCTGGCAATTGACAACCCAGCCCGGCGGGCATTCCTGGTGGATCTCGTCGAACGGGATGACCTGGCAAATGCTGTCGCGCTCAATGCCACGATATTCAACATTTCCAGCGTCATCGGCTTTGCTCTAGGCGGCGTACTCATCGCTGCACTCGGGGTCGGCCCGACAATGATGCTCAATTCTATAAGCTATCTATTTCCCATCGCCGCCCTTGCCCTAATCCGTGTCCCTGACATTGGCCAGGATAGAGAAGGGAAAGCTTTTGGCGTAGCGATGACTGAAGGGTTCGTGACCCTGTGGCGGCAGCCGACGATCCTGGGCGTGATCGCGATCACGGCCGTTGTCGGCGGCCTAGCTTACCCCGTGATCGGACTTATGCCGGCCTATGCGAAGGACATTATGGGTGTCGATGCCGTTGGTTTGGGCATTCTGCTTTCGGCGGTAGCTCTGGGATCGGTATTGGGCACGTTCGGTGCGGCGCGTTTAGGCGTGCATAAACGCGGACGCAACCTGATCATCGCCTCATTATTACTGCCGCTGATGGTCATCGGCGTGGCAGCAGCGCCCACTATGATCGCCGCCTGCTTTCTGCTGGTGGGCGTCGGCTTCATGCTATTGATTCTGCAAAGTCTGGCGGTGACGATCGTGCAGCTTCATACGCCGGATCGAGTTCGCGGCCGGGTGATGACTATCTACAGCATGCTGCACGCGGGTTCCGATACGGGCGGCAACCTTGTCATCGGCACGCTGGCCGTGTCACTGGGCTTGTCACTGGCGTTAGCGGTGGGAAGCGTGATCGCGCTGCTGTTTGGCAGCGTGACAAACTTCTTGCTGCCTGACATTCGACGCATGCCATAACTATGAGCAGAGGTAAACAGAGTTTAAGACACCTGCCCCCTTCGGCCGTTCCAATCACAATGGCAGATTTGCAGGCGGGACTGGGCGCTTCGCCACAGGCGAACGACGCTTTTCGGGCAGAGATAGCCGCCCATTACGCCATCAGTGTCAACGCATGCTATTTAGCCTCATCCGGCCGCACCGTCCTTTATACCCTGCTGAAGGGCCTCGCCGCGGACCATAGAGGAAGGCGGCAGGTTGTCATGCCGGCCTACACCTGTCCGGTGCTGCCCAAGGTCGCTCTGGACCTGGACCTAGAGCCAGTCTACGTGGACATCTGGCCAGAAACAACGCGTTACAAGCAAGCACTATTAGGGGAAGCGATCAGCGCACAAACATTGGCCGTCTTCCTCGTTCATCCCTTTGGCATCCCGCTGCCGGCAGACGATGTACTGAAAAGCGCCCGGCAAGCGGGCGCGGCGGTCATCGAGGACGCGGCGCAGTCGATGGGAGCGCGATGGGCGAACCAGCCGGTCGGTCTGGCCGGTGACTTTGGCCTATTCAGTCTCGGCCCAGGCAAACCACTGTCAACGGGCGGCGGCGGCATCGTGATCAGCGGGCAACCAGCAGAGGCCGCTGCGCTGGCGCGTTGGTGGGCAGAGCTCCCGCCGGCATCAGGACTCAACTCAACCCAGGCCTGGATGCGACAAGCTTCTTTCCGCCTGGCGTTTCACCCGCGGGGCTGGTGGGCAGCGACTCGGCTGGGTCTGCAGCGGCTGGGCAACCATGAAGATAGCTGGGGCTACAAGATACGCGATTTGAGCAGCGCCCAGGCGGAGATAGGACGGGCACTACTGCCCCGGCTCGATGAAATCAACGACCGGCGCCGCGCGGTAGCTCTAAGATTGATCAGGGCAGTCAATGAATCGACCTCTCTGCAAAGCATGACCTACGCGCATGAGGCAGAACCGATTTTCTTGCGGCTGCCGATCCTGGCACAAAGCGAGGGACAGCGGGAAGCATTATTTGCGAAACTGTGGGCAGCAGGCATTGGCGCCGGCCGTATGTATGAAAAGACGCTGCCGGCTATCTTTGATCCAAAGAATCAGCATGCCTTTCCAGGAGCAGAAGATTACGCACGGCGGCTTTTGACCTTGCCAACTCACTATCATGTGAGCGAAAATGACATACAGATCATGGAAGAAATTCTGGCAGGATAGGCGCCAACGGCGGCGGTACAGGCCACCATTAGCCAGAGAGAACGGCCGCTTGTACAACAGCAAAAAGGGAGCATGGACTTAATGAAAAAAGCGCTGATGGTATGGGGCGGATGGGAAGGGCATGAGCCCAAACAATGTGTCGATGTTTTCGCGCCGATGTTGGAAGCAGCGGGGTTCAACGTGACAGTTTCTGATACTCTGGATGCCTATCTTAATCGGGACGAGTTGCGCACCTACGATCTGATATCACAAACGGTCACGATGAGCAGCATTACGTCTGAGCAGCTGCAAGGTCTACTGGATGCCGTACAGCAGGGAACGGGTTTTGGCGGCTGGCATGGGGGCATGGCTGATGCCTTTCGTGAGAGCGTCGAATACCAGTTTATGGTCGGCGGACAGTGGGTGGCTCATCCCGGCAATATCATCGATTATACAGTACAGATCAGCAATCACGACGATCCGATCACAGCCGGCCTTGATGACTTCAAGATGCACTCCGAGCAGTATTACCTGCACGTTGACCCTTCTAATGAGGTGCTGGCCACGACAACTTTTGACGGAGCCCACCTTGATTGGATAGACGGGGTTACCATTCCGGTGGTATGGAAGCGCCGCTGGGGAAAGGGGCGCGTATTCTACTGTTCACTGGGCCATGCTGCCGCGGATTTCGATGTGCCGGAAGCGCGTGAAATCGTAAGGCGCGGCCTGCTGTGGGCGGGGAGAAGCACCATCACATAAAGCACAAAGCATATGAATGGCGGTTTACCGGCTACTCACCGTGAACGGTGAGTACCAGCCGCCTTCCCCGCGCGCGATCACGGTGTTCGCACAGATAGATCCCCTGCCAGGTGCCAAGGTTAAGACGGCCGCTGCTGATCGGGATCGTCAAACTGCTGCCCAGAAGCACCGCCTTGATGTGCGCGGGCATGTCATCAGGCCCTTCATAGGTATGGATGTAATAGGGCGCATTTTCAGGAACCATCACATTGAAGTGGGCTTCCATGTCGTGACGGACTGTGGGATCAGCGTTCTCATTTAGGGCTAGCGAGGCAGAGGAATGCTGGATAAAGATATGGGCCACGCCCACAGACAACTCACGCAGTTCCGGCAATTGGCTGACAATTTCCCCCGTCACCAGATGAAATCCACGACGCTTTGGGCTCATTACAATCTCTTTTTGAAACCAGCTCATACGCTTTTACACACTCCAACAGCACTCATTCAGGGTCATTTCAACAGCATTCTAGCTGATTTTCGGGGGTTAGGCAGGCGTGTGACCTTCTTAAGCATTTGCAGTGAAGATACGCCCCAGCCATTGACCCACACATCCAGAAACCATAAGATGCCGGACATGCAGCGCCCGTGAAGGGACCCATCGGAGCGGAGCCGCTGCGTCCGCCACCGACCGTAGACTGTGAAACCAATGCCCAGATACGTTACCATTTTTCCTGCGCTGATCGCGCTTCTCTTTCTCTTGGCCGCCTGTTCTTCGACCTCTGTCGATGAGCCGACAAGCACGTTTATGCCGCCGCCTACGGAGGCTGTCGTGGCCGAAGGCGCGCTGCCAACCGCCGGCGTTTCCCCGACCGCTGCAGAGATCGAAGCTGTGGCTTCTCCTCCATACCCAGGGCCAGCAATTGATGCGCCAACGACGCCGCTGCCGCTGCCTTATCCACCGGCTTACCCGGCCCATGATGCCAGCGCCACACCGGCGAGCAGCGATGCAGTAACCAGAGACTACGATGTCTACCTGCCCTTCAGCGAAGGCTCCGCCATGATACCCTCAGCGATGCCTACGGAGACGCCATCACCGGTACCAACTGTTGATTTCACGGCCGTTCAAGAGGAACTACAGGCTCAGGGACAGGAAATTGGCTTTGTAAAAACAGGCTTTCATGTCACACTGCCGGAGGACCGCGAAATCCTCGACAATTGGATGAAACGCCTTGATGAAGCGGGCGTGCCATTCTTTCTAAAAACCGTAGATAATGCTGAACCGCTGTTCAAAGCGCAGAAACTTATGCGCGAAAGCGGAGTTCCCCATACGTTGGTCTACCGCTCAACGGGCAGCGTGCCACATTACGAATTGCCCCCGCAGGAGGCGGCCCTGCACCATTGGACTGCACATCGCGACTTGTTCCCGCCGGAATTGGATCCTAGCCTGGTGTGGATAGAAACACTGAATGAGCCGGACCGCACGCAGTCTGAATGGCTGGCGCAGTTCGCTCTGGAGACGGCAAAACTAGCTGTGGCTGACGGCTTCCGCTGGGCGGCCTTTGGATGGGCATCCGGCGAGCCTGAAACAGAACATTGGCGAGGGCCCTCGATGCAGGCGTTCTTACGCCTCGCCGGAGAGAATCCAGACCAATTAGCCATTGCCGTGCATGAATACAGCTATCTCAAGAATGAGATCGGGCATGAATATCCATACAAAATCGGCCGTTTTCAAGCGCTTTACGAAATCACAGATGAGCTGGGCATACCAAGACCGACGGTCCTAATCACGGAATGGGGTTGGGAATACGCGGACATCCCCGGCGTTGAGCAAGCCATAGAAGACTTGAAATGGGTTTCCAAGCTGTACGCGGCTTACCCGCAAGTAAAAGGGGCTGCGATCTGGAACTTAGGCGTTGGCTGCTGCTTTGGCGACATTTCCGAACAGGTTCAGGAAATCATCGATCCGCTGACGGAACTCAGCCTCAGAAAATATTACTCGGTGACACCGGGCGGACAACAACCGGTCGATCCAGCACAGTTTCGGCCGTAAAAGAAGTCTGCTCCCTACTGCGACCCAATACTCCCAAGCGTCGAATTGCGCGGTCTGACACGCCTGGCGTTTCTAAACGCCATCAAACTGCGGATGATAGTGGGCTACGCCGCTGAGCGTTTCCAGAGCGCCTTCCTCCAATTCAAGCGCCATAAACGCATCGTCCGGCACATCTTCATAGGCAGAGAAGATATTGAAACGGCTCGCGGGCCGGAACCCAAAACGGGGATAGTAACTCGGATGGCCAAGGACGAGCATGGCGCGGTACCGGGAGTCGCGGCACATGCGAATGCCTTGGTCGATCAATGCCTGGCCAATCCCCTGGCGCTGGTAGGCGGGTAGAACGGCGACTGGACCTAACGCGGCAAGCACGGCAACCACGCCGCTCTCATTGTGCAGCAGCAAAGGCGTGAACAACGCATGGCCAAGCGGCTGCCCATCACGGATGGCAATTAGGGAGCAGATTATCGCTTTGACGGCCCGGAGCCTATCAACCAACAATGCCTCATCGGAACGGCCGAATGCCGCATCGTTGATCTCGAATATCAGCGGTATGTCCTGTTCGATTTCTTCACGGATTTCCATCAGTTACCCTCTATTCGATCACCAGCGGCGCCAGCAGCAGCCGGTCACCCACCGATTGCCCCTGCTCAAGTACGGGCAATCTTTCGCCGCTGGCCTGGTTGTAGACGCCAATTTCCAGCTGGTATTCTCCCGACGCAAGGTCCCCGCTGATTGGCAGGCGGCTGTAACTCAGCAGGCGCTCGCCCCCCTCTTCACGCCAGAAACTGGTCGGGTATTCGTTGGCGTCGAAACCAGCCACCACCTGGCCGTCAACATCCAGCAGATGGGCAAAGATCGTATATTGGCGCGACGGTTTTTCGAGAAGCTGCCAGTGCAAGATCAGTTCTACTGTTTTATTTGAAACCAGCGTCGACGTCCTGCGATCATGGCCCAGAAACTGCATGACATCACCAAATTGAACCGGCAATGCGATCTGATTGCTTGACTCGTCGAGCGTTTGCTCATCAAAGGTGGTCGCCCAGGACCAGGTGGGCGGCGCGAGTTCTTCCGGCTGCGGATACTGTTCACTCTGCCAATAAAGGATATCGAAGACGGGTCTATCAAAACGATCGTCTATCGCATCGATTGTTTGCAGCCCTCCGGTGCGTTCCAACAGCCACTCTTGCGGCGCGTTTTCCGCCAGCAGTATATAGGCAGCCTCCTGACCGGGGGGCGGCAGCGGCAGGCTCTGACGGGCGTCAAACCAATGGATACCGTCATACTGCTCCGGTGTTAACAGAGCCAAAGTCGGGTGCTGCATGTACTGCGTAGAAAGGTAGAGATCGCCGGTAGGCGGATTTTCACGCAGATAGTCAGCGACGTAAACCATGGCCACGCGCCGGTCGTCGTCATTGCGCGGCACGCCATGCCAGCGCTGAAAATAGTCCTGGTACGTTTGTGCGGCCAGCCAGGCGAAGAAGAGCAGCAAGAACAACGCGAAGAGGGGCTGCCATCGCCGCCCAGCCAGGCGGCCGACAGCCTCATCCGCGGCGTCAAGCGTCAACGCCGGGAATATGTAGATAGCGGGCAATACGCCAATGGCGCGCTGGTAATAGGGCAAAGATTCGGCTGAAAGCATCATCGGCATGAGCATGATGAGCAGCCAGAGCGGCAGGGTCAGGTAAGCGACACGCAGCAGCCAATCTGACTTAAAAGCACGCCACAACGCCAGGGGAATGCCGATGAAGAAGAGGACGCCGGTAAACCAGTCAAATACGGGCTGGCCCGAGATATTGAAGCGGTAGTTGATGTCGCCCCATATGGTCCACATGCGCGCTGTCTCCTTGGTGCTTTGCCAGAGACGCGCGCTGCTGTCACCTCCCGACCATTCGGGTGAAAAGATGGAGATTTGGGCGGCGCGGCCAAAGAAATCCCCCGGGTTCTGCCAGAAATGAGCGCCGAGCGGCAGAAAAACGAGGAAAGCCACTGCCCCCATTGCCAGCAGCGGCTGCCAGCTGTCGATAATCGCGCGGCGATCAAAGATCAGGAGCAGCAAAAGGATGGCCAGGATCATAAAGGGAAAGAGACGTACGGCCGTGTACGTATACAGTGATAGGCCAAGAAAGAAGCCGGCCAAAAGAAACGGCCACCAGGCTCGCCGTTCGGGCAAAGGCGAACGGCCGGCGCTCTCAGCAGTCGCCCTTTTCAGGCCGTAGAAGAGAAAGAAAACAGCAAAGAGCTGGATCATTGGCTGGATCACAGCGCGGTATCCGTTGCGGCTGGCGATCAGGTGCCAGAGGGAAGCTGCCAGGAAAGCAGCGGTGAGCAGCCCAATGCGACGGCTGAACATCTGCCGTCCGGTCGCATATGTGAGAGCGACGGTCAAGATACCGACAAAAGCGGACAACAACCGCCCGGTGAAGACACCCTCCCCGAGTAGGGGGAAAAGCAGCGCCTCCAGGTAAACAAAGAGCGCCTCGCGACCGGTGAACGCAGAGAAGAAGGCAGGAAAAAACTTGCCGGCCAACACATCACGGGCTAACAGCGCTTTTGTAGCTTCATCAGGGTGCCAGCCAAAGGGCACAGATGCCAGGCGATAGAGCCGAAATAAGGCGGCCAGGAGTAGGACGGCCAGCGGGCCATAGTGGCGCGTTAGAGAACCCCGATTCAACAGCATACGAGCGTATAGCGTATTGCGAATTAACAATTAGGCAAACGAATTCACAAAAGGGCAGCTCCCCCGGGTATCACTGCGCACCAAACATGGGCACGCGGGCATAATCAGCGGCCGTCAAATCCTCTTGCCGGGCATCAGATGGTGGGAAGTCAGACAGCCGGCTTTCCTGAACCCCTTGCTCGGGCCAGACGAGGTCGATCACTCGCGTATGATTTGTCGTTCCTAGCGGTGCGCCGCCGATCCGCCATTGTTCCGCCTCGGGAACGGCATCGCGCACGCGCATCACACCGCTGCTGGGGAATCCCTCCTGGCTCATCGCTGCAGCGGCAAAGCGCCACGCTTCCGGATCGTCACCCAGGATGGATTTGGGCACGCGCAGGGTAACTTTACGCAAGTCAGGATCAACCAGTGTTTGAAACTCGGCCGAAGAAGCTATCTGCTGTGGTCCTTCATCCGCCGGCACGTAAATGCCCGATGTCCATCCTTCAGCGGTAATTGCATAATCCCAGCGGATTCCCTCCTCAAAGGCCAAGTTGCGTCCGGGCAGCATCACCTCGCCTCCCTGCCCGTCGCCATCTGTATCGATGTAAACGTCCAGCGTCTGCAAGGAAAGACCATTGGGCGAATCCCAAGCATTATCAATTGGCCCGCGAAGATAGAACTTGAAGATGATTTCTTCGTCGCTGTAGCCAACCTGGAAGGTGTTGATGTCAAAATTGCCGCTGTTAAATACGCTGTCCTCTGGATAGATATAGGTACCCGGCCCATAGTCATCATTCTCAGGATCTGCGAGGTCAATCACCAGCGTGGTAGTGCCCAGGTCCGGGGCGACGATTGCTGCCGGCCCGCTGACAGGGAGCCGCTCCAACTCAGCTACGCTGCCGCCCATCGCGATCTGGTGCAGCACGCGCAGAGCAATATTGGATCCTTCATCTATGCTGCCCAAAGCAGCCAGGGGAACCGCCGCTTCAATCTGACCGTTTGCGGCGGCGATGAACCCTTCACTGCCGTCCGGATAGACGAGCAGCGGCAGATCAGCGGCGCTGGATTCAACGACGGCCGTCCACTTACCTTCCAGAGGTGTAAAATAGCTTGCTGAAGCCAGCTCTTTTCCTTCAAACCACAGCTCAAGCATGCTCGTAGCCGCAAACCCCAGAGAGGATCCGCCACGGGCAAAATTGGTAGACTCTCCTGCACCCGGCGCCTGGAAATAGAGCGTGATGATTTCCGGCGCCTCTGACCAAACTGTGGGCTCCGTGCCCACATTGACGTAGAGATTTTGGCCATCAAAGCCATAAGTCAGATTCTCACAAAGCGCATTGGCTGCCGCCATAGCGCCGCCAGAAGCGAGATACTGGCCGCCGGCGTCCCATTCACCGGAATTGACTATTCCATCAATCTGCGGGCTAATTAGGCCACTTTGGGGGCGATCGGCCGCTGCGGCCTGTTCGGGAATAATCGGCACATCCAGCAGTGCGGGCGGTTGTTCGCCCAGCGCCAGATAGACCTGCTTCAATGAGCTGCGATACTGCTCGTCAAAAGAGCGGTCGTTGCCGGAGTTTTGGTCAGCGCCATACCACCAGAACCAGTCTGAGCCTTCGGCAATCATCATCGCCGCCATGGCCGCATCCAGCGCTTCTTCGCTGACCACGTCCTGACGTGAGCCGGTGATATACTGCTGCAAAAAGTCGCGAGTCGTGGCCAGATAGTCCCAGGCGAGGTTTTCCTCTTCTTCACCAATCCAGGTAGAGAAGTCAGCGTTGATCCAAGAACCGGCATGCAGGTCATCAATCTGCGGCGAATCGGGCGCAAAAGCGAGGTAATCGCTGGGCGTCACCGTCTCGATCAACGGGTCATCACTGAGCATCTGGTACAACGTCTGCAGGAATGCTTTGCCGTCATTCTCGTAATGTTCCCAGGCATTTTCACCGTCGAGAATCACGGAAACGAGATGAGGGCCCTCGGCGCCGCTTTCGCTCAGCTGGTCGCGGATATTGTGCATGCGGGTCATGAAATCGGCAGCCGCATCTTCACCGTTCATACCGGAATAGGTGAAGCCGACCCTATCGGAAATATTCACGTCGCGAAATAGGATGGCCACCGGTTCACCACGCGCGCCCTGAACCATATAGGGACGGTAGAGTGTATCAGCTTCGACGACGGTTTCGGCACTGTCGCGGGTGAAGCTGTCGCTGCCCAGGCTGTTGGCCAGAACGCCTTCATCGCTGGCCATCCATTGGATGCCGTTTCGCGACACCATGGTGATGGTTTCCTCGGCTACCGCTCCTTCCGCGGGCCACATGCCGCGCGGTGCACGGCCGAAATGATCCGTATACTGTTCGACGCCCTTCTCCACCTGAGCCACAGCATCCTGGCCGTAGATGAACTGGCGGGCGGGTAGTTCAATATCTGGCAGCGCTTCGCGCGCCAAATCGGTATTGACAAGTAGAGGCAGGATAGGATGAGCGAATGGCGTCGTGGTTATCTCTATTTGCCCGGCATCCTGCAGCGCTTTATGCACGGGCACGACCTGTTCGATCAGGCGCAAATGCTCATCAAGGATCGTCAGCTTGTCCGCTTCGTCGAACCCGGCCCCTTTGGCCACGAGGCCAGCCAGAGGTTCTTCGGCCAGCCAGTCAGGATCGGTCCAGGCCAGATTGAAGAGCACCTGCAGGTCACGGAACTCATCGGTCGTGAATTCATTGCGTGGATCGGTGCTTGCGTCCCGTTTGGCCAGCAGGTCAGCATAGCGCGGAAAGCGATCGATGATGCGCCGATTGGTATCGAAGAAACGATCGAGGATGAACTGCTTTTCGGCGTCGGTTAGCTCCGCGGCAGGGATCTCTGTATGCAGCCAGTAGCTGTCCGTGGCGCCGGAAGCAAGGTCGTCCAACTGTTGTATCAGGCTGGGCGTGAGATTGAAGGTGGCCTGGATGTCGGGATAGGATTCCAACATGGCAGCCATGTCCACATAATCTTTGGCGGCGTGCATGCGCACCCACGGCCGTTCGTACACATTGGTCGCCGGATCCTTGTGGTAAACAGGCTGGTGCTGGTGCCAGATGATGGAAAGGTAGATGGGTTCTTCATCAGTCGCCGCCGGCTGCGGTTCCTGTACGGTTTCAACGGGCGCCGGCTCTTCTGCCGCTTCAGCAGCTGCCGCCGGGACCGGTTCTTCCGCCGGGGCGGTTGGCGGGACGGCCGTTTTGGCTTCGGCAGTTGGAGCGGGAGCTTCATCCCGGGCACAAGCAGCGAGAAGCAATGCCGAGAGCAGAAAGATTGTCACAGTAATAATGCCATGTGACTTTGTTAGCGTGTTCATAGCGCACCTGTTCTTGCCTTTGGGGGAAATCCACTGCGCGGAGATTTTGAGCCGGTTGGCAGTCATCGGCCGTCTATTGTGTCTTTGTGTCTATTGAAGGTTCTTTGAGCAATCTGCGGGTCTTGAACAGACTGGACCAATTTTGACGCTGGCATCTGAATGTACCGGTGACATCGTCAGAAGATTGGCCCAGTCTTAATGCACTGCGATTCGGCGATACCAGAACTAGGCGAGATCAAACTAGCTTTATCTAGCTGCTCAGAAAAGAAGAAACCAATTACTGAGTACAATTCTTATCCTTTCACTGATCCAGCCGTCAGTCCTCCAACAATGTAATCCTGCAAGAAAAGGTAGAGGATCACAACAGGAACGGCCGCCAGGATAGCCCCGGCACAGAAAACACCCCAATTAGTCGAGAACTGGTTCGCCTGCATCTGGTAAAGCCCCAACATCGCGGTGAAATTATCGCTGCTGGTCAGTAAAATTCGGGCAAGCAGGAACTCGCCGTAAACGCCGATGAAAGTCAGCAAGCCGACAACAATGACCACAGGCCGCACCAAAGGGAAGATCAACATGTAGAATGTTTGCCAATGGGTGGCGCCGTCGACCATGGCCGACTCATCGATATCCATTGGCACCGTGTCGAAGAAGCCTTTCATCAGCCAGATATTGATGCCCATCGCGCCGCCAAGGTAGATGAAACCAAGGCCGGTGAGCGTGTTGAGGCCCATGAACGGAATGATCGATCCCAACTGCTGCACCAGGGCAAAGATAGCCACCATAGCCAGAATGGCAGGGAAAACTTGAATCAGGAGGATGCTCTTGAGCAGCGCGCTGCGGCCGTAAAAGCGAAAACGTGAGAAGCCAAACGCCGTTGTCGTCGTAATAAACAAGGATAGCAGCGTCACGGTCACTGACACTTTCATGGAATTCCACATCCAGGTCGTGAACTTGTAATCGCTGAATAACGTACGATAGTTATCCAGACCGGCGTTGGCGGGAATCAATGTCTGTGAAGCGAGATTGCCGGTGGGATTAATGGAAGCGGAAATGGCCCAGGCGACCGGGAACAGCGCAAAGAAGATCATCACGATGGCAATAATCATGCGGATGATTTTGCTGATTCGACGGCTGCGTTTGGCGCTTGAATATTTTTTGTCTACTGTTACGGCACTCATTTTATTCATTTCCCTCCCACATATTTGTGTAGCGGAATTGGAACATAGTAATCAAAAGAACAACGGCAAAGATAATTATGCTGATCGCCGCGGCAAAGCCGAAGTCGGCGCCGCGCGCACCCTGGAAGGCCAGCTTAAAGACATAGCTGATAAGAATGTCTGTGTGGCCGATAGGCGTCGTCGCACCAGCGATCGGTGGGCCACCCTGATTGTACAAGAATATGACGTTAAAATTGTTGAAATTGAAGACGTACGAAGCGACTAACAGCGGTCCCACTGCGATCAGCAAGAGAGGCATGGTCAGGTTCCAAAACTTCTGCCAGGCATTGGCCCCATCGACGTCAGCCGCACTATAGATATCCTGCGGAATACCCTGCAAAGCACCGCTGCAAACAAGCATGAAGTAAGGATATCCCAACCAGAGATTAACAATCAGAATACCGACCTTGGCCCAGAAAGGGCTCTGAAACCAGGCCGGCGAACTGCCGAAGACGTTCACCAGAGTCGAATAGATGATCCCTATCGGTTCAATAAACATGCCCCGCCAGATGAGAATAGTCACCAAACTGGGGATGGTGTAGGGAATAATTAGCAGAGAGCGGATAACCTTATTGCCAGGCAGGTCGGTAAAGAGCATGGCCGTAAAAAGGCCCAGGAAGAAGGTGGTCACGACGGTTATAAGGGGAAAGACGAAATTCCAGATGATCACCAGGAACAGCGGACCGCCAAGCGCGCCACTGCTGAAGAAACGGCTGAAGTTTTCGAGGCCAACACTGACCCAGAAACCAGGCGGAACTGTTGAGCCGTCTGCGGCGGTCCAGGTGCCTTTCACATCATCATAAACAGCACCGGTCGCCAAGTCCTCCATCGTATCATTTTCCTCGTTATACACATAGCGCTGCTCATTCGTCGCCGCGCTGTCGAGGCTGGTGACACGCACAATATCCTCGCCCACGCCGAATTCAACGGCCGCCAACTGGTCGAGAATGGGTAAGGTCTGGAAGCGGGTCAGACGCGTATATCCCTCCAATTCCTCAGGAATGCCATCAGCATCGAGCGAACCAAACTGTGAGGGATCGGCGATCACTTCTGGCTCTATGCCCGGCTTGGCCAGGACTGTTTCCCCGGCATCATTCATCAGCCACAATGCATAGTCACCATCAGGCGTCTGAAAGGCGGTCCAACTGAAGGCGGCGCCTCCCTCCGGAAGGTATGTTTGCCGCTCCAATGTCTCAATCGACTGCTGCTTTGTCAATAGATGGCCGTCACCATAATTAGTAAAGGCAATCCAAAACGTATACAGAATGGGGTATACCGATAGGAGAGCCATGAGCGACAGCCCGACGACCATCCAGCGCAAGGGATACATCCCCTGACGCAGCAAGACAACATTAACAAAAATGGTGATCAAAGTGAGCATACCTGCCAGGGGCCAGTAACCATCCCCTAACAGGTTGACTATCACCCATATGGCCAGCACATCAAAAATGCCTAGCAAGATGAGACGAATAATCATCCCACCTATCGAGGCAGAAGGCTGGCTCTTGCCCGGCTCCTCGGGCGCTACCGCCGCTGCTGTACTACTCATTGCTGTTCCCTCCAAATAGACAAAAGCCGGAGAAGGACTTTGTCCAACTCCGGCTTTCAAAACTTAGTTCATATTGCTAGCTAGCATATCAAACTTTGTTATTCACTCGCAATAGCTTCGCGAATCTGTTCCGCGCCGTTGGTCAGCGATTCCGTTACGTCTTCGCCATTCAAGATCAACTGCACAGCATCACCCCAGGAGCCCCATACGGCGCCCATCTGCGGGATATTCGGCATCGGGCTGGCATAAGGCGTGATTACGCCAAAGGCAGCGATGTCTGGATCTTCTTCCGCTTCCAGCACAGGAATCCATGCTGGAATGCGCGGATCTTTCGCCTGGATTTCGGCCATGAACTCATCCGTAGCCAGCAGTTCGGTCAGGAAAGCCTGGGCCAGCAGCTGGTTTTCGCTCTGAGCATTGACCATGAATCCGCGAGCGCCAAGGAACGGCGCGCCGGGGCCGGCATCACCGGCCGGCAGCGGGTCAACTGCATAATTGACGCCAGCTTCGCGATAGGTATTCAGTCCCCAGGGACCGTTGATAACGAACGGGATGCCGCCTTCGCCAAAGAGCGCATCAGCAGCAGCGCCATCAGCCGTAGACGGCACATAGCCGGCATTCACAGCTTCCTGGATGAATTCGCCAGAGGCGATGAATCCTGGGCTGTCCAAACCAACCTCTTCTGCTACGAAGTTGCCGTCTTCATCCTGGCCAAAGATATAGCCACCAAAAGCGGTGTGAAGGCCATAGATGTGGTAATTGGTGTTGGGGAAGATGGTTACATTCTCAACAGTGCCCGCATCCATCAACGCGGCGCCAACTTCCATCATCTCTTCCCAGCTTTCTACTGGTTCCGGTACGAGGTCAACATTGCGGAATAGAGCCACATTCTCGGTGGCATAGGGCAGAGCGTATACTTCGCTGCCGTATGTGAAAGCATTGATGGCACTCGGTAGAATATTGTCAGCCTTGCTGCCAAGATCTACCGGTGTAATCAGACCACCCTCAATGTAGTTACCGATCTGGTCGTGGGCTGAGACAAAGATGTCAGGGCCCTCGCCCGCCGGAATGGCGTTGCGCACGCGCTCGCCAATATCACCAAAAGCGACATTCTCAATGATAACTTCAATACCAGCCTGGGCTGCATATTCAGGGACAAAGGTTTCCAAAACCGGACCAAGCGTCTCGTCAGCCAGAATGACCAACGTAGCCGAAGTTTCGGCCGGCGCAGACTCTTCTTCGGCCATCGCGTCTTCAGCAGCCGCCTCGCTCATGCTCGGGGGCAGAATCACGGCGTCAATGACATGGATGATGCCGTTGGAGGCTGCGATGTCGGTGATGATAACCTTGGCGGTGTCATTGAGGACAACCTCGCCATCTTCAACAGCAATAGCTACTGACTCGCCTTGAAGAGTGTCAGCCGAATCGAGGGTTACAACGGTTTCAGCCGGTACAACGCTGCCAACCACGTGGTAAAGCAGGATGTCCTTCAATGCGCCTTCAGGATCTTCGAGCAGCGATTCCACGGTGCCTTCAGGAAGGGCGGCAAAGGCGTCATCCGTTGGTGCGAAGACCGTGAATTCACCTTCATTGCTTAATGTCTCCGCCAATCCGGCGGCTCCAACGGCAGCCACGAGTGTTGTGAAGCGACCATCTTCTGTAGCGATCTCAGCAATAGACTTGGAATCCATCATTTCTTCTTCAGCGGGCTCTTCTGCTACTTCTTCTTCAGCAGGCGCCGCTTCTTCTTCTACCGGTGCTGCTTCTTCTACAGCTTCTTCAGCAGGTGCTGCTTCTTCAGCAGGCGCCGCTGGTTCCTCTGAGCCGCCACAGGCGGTCAGGACCATGACGCCCAAAAGCAGGGCGATTACGAGTAAAAACCACTTGTTGTGTTTCATCTATCTCCTCATAATTTGTACTATAGTAAATGCGGGTAAACGGCGTTGATCGAGACTTTGTCAATCTGTTCTTATGGCATCACCTCCACAAACAGTCTGAACGAGCATGTCCATTTTTGGACATAATGCCCAATTGTAAGATAGAACGTAACGAATGCCAATAGACTAATACAGTGCAAACGCGGCTCAAAATGGGTACTTATTCCCTGCTGCACAGACCACCTCTCTTGTGAATCACGTTAGGATACCTGACCTTTTTCGAGCTGTTTTTCTGCGGCGCTCGCTCATTGAAGCTGCGCTCTCATAACAAGAATTTGCAGGCGCTTCCAGCTGCGCTGGTAAGCAATCCATGCTTTTTTTGCTATACTCGGCATCCTAGAAAATGATGGAGAAACAGATGAGCAGACAATTTACGATTGAAAACGTTGCTGACTACGAGGGTAAACGGGTCACCCTACAGGGTTGGATGTACGCCAGTACGCGCAAAGGTAAACTAATGTTTATCCGCCTGCGCGATGGAACGGGCATGATTCAAGGGGTTGCTTACCGCCCCGAGGTCGGCGACGAGTTGTTTGAAACGCTCAAACGCCTGGGGCAAGAATCTTCGGTGATCGTCAGCGGCGAAGTGCGTGCCAATGAACGTGCGCCGGGCGTTCCCGGGGGCTACGAAATCGGCATTGATGAAGTTGTCGTCATCCAGGATACGCAGAATTATCCTATTACACCCAAGGATCATGGGGTAGAGTTCTTGCTGGATCGCCGGCACCTCTGGCTGCGTTCCAGCCGCCAGTGGGCGATCATGCGCATTCGCTCGACAGTGAAAAAGGCGATCATCGATTATTTGGACAGTAACGGCTTCTTGAACATCGACACGCCGATCATCACCCCCTCGGCCGCGGAGGGCACAAGTACGCTTTTCCCGGTCGATTACTTTGAGGAGAAAGCGTATCTGGCACAGACAGGCCAGCTGTACAATGAGGCAAATATCGCTGCCTTCGGCAAAGTCTACTGCTTTGGTCCCACGTTCCGGGCGGAAAAATCAAAGACTCGCCGCCACCTGACTGAGTTCTGGATGGTGGAACCTGAAATGGCCTATTATGATCTGGATGATTTGATGGATTTCGAAGAGGAGTTCATCACCTATATCGTGCAGACGACATTGAAAGAGCGACGGCCGGAATTGGAGCTTCTAGAACGTGACCTAGCCCCACTAGAAAACGTGCAGCCATCCTTCCCACGCATCAGCTATGATGAAGCCATAGAAAGATTGGATGCCATACGCGAAGAAACTACGGATCCGGAATTGAAGAAGACATTGGAAATTGAATGGGGTAGTGACTTCGGCTCTCCACATGAAACAGTATTAACCAAGCAGTTTGACCGGCCGGTATTTGTCTACGGGTATCCAACGCAGGTGAAAGCTTTCTATATGGAGCCGTGGCCAGGACGGCCCGAAGTCTGCAAATCAGTCGATCTACTGGCGCCGGAAGGGTATGGCGAGATCATCGGCGGCAGCGAGCGCATGAGTGATGTGGACACTTTGATCGCGGCTGTTGAGCGACACGATTTGCCGCCAGAGAATTACGAATGGTATATCGATTTGCGCCGCTATGGCAGTGTGCCACACAGCGGTTTCGGTTTGGGTCTAGAGCGTACGGTTGCCTGGCTCTGCGGAATCGATCATATACGCGAGACGAGCCCCTACCCACGCACACTGAACCGTATGACCCCTTAGTTGGCGATTTGGCCAACCGTAAGGAAGGAAGTCATCTTGCTCTCCGTGATGGCCATCGAAATCGTGAAGCATCTTAAATTGATTGGCATCAAGCGGGCAGACGAACGCGTCTGCCCCGCCCCTTCCTATTAGCCAGCAGCTGCCAGTGAACCAAACCTCCCAACTCAGTACAAGGCGGATCTTTGGTGTGATCGTAGTTATCGCCGTGATCATTGCCATCTTCCTACTGCTGGTGGATCTGGAGGCAGTGCTGGCGCAGCTGCAATCGGCCGATCCGCTTATGCTGCTGCTGGCCTCGGTCGCTTTTATTGCCGGCCTGGCAGCCTTTGCCGCCCGTTGGCGGGCAATACTGGGCTATGAACCTGGCCTGATGTTCACCTTCCACGCCAGCAATCTGGGTCATGCAGGCAACATTCTACTACCCTTTCGCTTTGGGGAGGCGGTTCGCGTCCTGGTCATGGGCACGGATGAAGAGGTATCGTTGGCCGAGTCAACCTCCAGCTTTGTGGTCGAGCGTCTTTTCGAGCAGTCGATGCGTATAATGGCTGTCATGGGCGCGGTACTGATTGGCGTCGGGTTGGAAACATCGAGCGGAGCTCTGATTGGCGGCGTCATATTCGTCATTGTTGGTTTCACAACCGTTCTCTGGCTGGCCAACCATCCCAATTTCACCCTGCAGAAGGGTACAAGATTGATTTCCGCAATACCTCGCGTCAGCGAAGAACGTGCCCATCAGGCGACGGCCGATTTCCTGGAGAATCTCAGCGGCATCGCCCAACCACGCCGCTTCGCCATCGTCCTCGGCTGGTCCTTCGTTTCCTGGGGCCTGTTCTGGCTTTTCTTTTTCATCACGCTGAGAGCGCTGAATACAGGGCTGACACTGCAGGATCAGATAGCTGTCTCCCTGGGAGCGCTCGCCGTTTCACCCCCCTCAGCGGCAACGCAGCCCGGCCTATTTCACGCTTCAGTCGTTGGCCCGCTTGCCGCCGTGGGCTTCGCTACGGAACTATTGACCGCCTATGCTGTACTGCTGCACATCCTAGAAATGATCTGGCTGATCATCCTGGCCACCTGGGGGTTATTGGCGACCAAGATCAGTTTACGAGAGATCGGCGACTTATTTCGCCCTGAGGAAACGTCAGGAAGTTCGACGCCATCCCCATAAATGTCGTTTCACCGGATCACCTGCGCCGGCCGCCTCATTCTCACGCCAGAAGTCTGCTTCAGGCAGGCCGTCAACCGTTGCTTCAATTGTGAAGAGTATGTAATGCGTCTGTAATCCAGGATAGGAAGGGGATTCAGCGACGCTCTCCGTTCTCTCGGCCGGAGAATCAAGCAGGTGAATGTGGCGCGGATCAAGGCCTAATTCTTCACGCAGGCAGCGTTCGGCAGCGGCGGCCTGCGATTCTTCGGCGATAATCTTCTCGGATGGGGGCTGCCGGCGTTGGCGCAGACGGCCGTCACTTAATTCCTGAGCGATCTCGTAGAGCACGTACCCATTCCGCCGCAGCATGATACGCACCACCCGCACCAGGCGCTGCGGCGGATGATCACGAAAGATGATCTCGCCCTGCTCATACTCGTGCCACAGGTTAGCTGTCGTCTTGGCTCCAGCGCTCCCCCAGCTCGCCGTATCAATTGCGCGTCCGGCAAGCCATGCTTCCATCGCCCGTTCGCTGTCAAATATCTGCACACTTATCTCCGCTTTTTCGGCAGCTCGTTGGCTGGCGGCTGTGCTCTACGTGTTGCGCACACAACGCAGCGCGCCGGACTACCTGCCGCGCGCATCAAGAAACGTTTCATAGTGAGCCAAGCCCTGACCGAAATTGTGACGCCCGAAGCCCATACGCACATGGCCATCCCCGTAACCCAGGCAGCTGCTGGGCAGCAGCAATACACCCGCCTCTCTGGCCAGCCAATGACAATATTCTGTCGCAGAAGGCTGGTTCAGGCCAACCAGGGCTATTGAGCCGGCAGCCGGCAGCCGCCAGGTGAATAGATCAGGCCAGCGATCAAAGAAAGGCGCGGCAACCTCCAGATTCGCTTCAATCAGGGCCCGGTTGCGGGCAACCAGATTGTCACGTGCCTGCAGTGCCGCAAGAGCCAGGAATTCTGTCGGCGCGGGAGGACAAATGCTTGTGTAGAATTTCCAGTTGATCAGCTGCTCACGCAGCGCGGGATCGCGGACGACCAACCAACCGGCACGCAGGCCAGGCAGACCATGCACTTTGGAAAGTCCGGCCAGAACCAGGCCCCGTTCATAGAGATCGACGGCCGACGGCAGCGTTTCGCGCCCATGAATCTCCAGCCCCCGGTACATTTCATCACAAAGGAGCCAGGCGCCATGGCGGCGCGCAATTTCGACGATGGCCCCGAGCTGCTCCTCATCGGGAAGAAACCCAGTCGGGTTGTGGGGGAAATTAACCACGATCAGTTTCGTCTCATCATTTGCGAGAGAAGCCAGCTGTTCGAGATCGATCTGCCAACGGCCGTCCCTGGGCTGGATCTCCCACTCGCTGACATTACCGCTGATATGCTGGGCCAGATTGAGCAAGGAATCATAGGCGGGCGTGAGGACAACGACGTGATCGCCGGGATCGAGCAGCGCGCGCATTGTCAGATAGATCCCTTCTTCCGGCGAACCGAGAATAATCACATCCTGCTCAGCAGCCGTTTCATAAGCGGCAGCGACAGCACTGCGCAGCCGCGGATCACCTTGCGATTCCGTATAACCGAGATGCAGGCGGGCGAGCCCATCCAACTGCTGGCCGGATAGGGCCAGGAGTTCTTCAACAGACATTGACTCACAGTCTGAAGAGCAAAGCAGGTAGGGCGTATTGAATTCATAAAGGGCAAAAAACTGTTCGATGGCGAATGGGACGATATGCATCTTGCTTCTCACTTCTGATAGCCGGCGGCAAGGCAGATGGCCTATTTTCCGCGCGGCTGCTTCTCCAAATGCCTGGAAATCATAGCACGTTTTGCCGGACTGGGAGAGTGCGCTAAGATCGCATCATAGGTTGATGTAGGCTATGAACAAGACCCTTGTCTCCGGACTGATCAATATTGAAACGACGCTGCAAGTGGATTCCTTTCCCTTGCAATACGAACCGGTGCGATACCCCTTTTTCAGCGTTAACAGCACCGTGTCCGGCGTCGGCTATAACGTCGCCAAAGCCTTAACCACTCTGGGCGACCAGGTGACCTTTCTCTCACTCATCGGCAATGACCTGGCAGGAGGGCAGGTGCGGCATTCGCTGCAAAGAGACGGGATCGATGATGCGCTGGTGCTCTGCGCTATGCCGGCCACGGCGCAGTCGGTGATCATCTATGATCGGCAGGGAAAGCGGCAGATTCACACCGACCTGAAGGATATCCAGGATCGCGTTTACCCGGCGGAGCATTTTGAGGCGGCCCTGGCCCATGCCTCCCTGGCGGTTCTTTGCAATGTCAACTATAACCGCTCTTTCCTGGCACGGGCCAACAAAGCCGGCGTTCCGGTGGCCACGGACATACACACTATCGCCGCGTCCGACGACAAGTACAACGCGGACTTCATGGCCGCGGCCCATCTTTTGTTTTTGAGCGATGAACACCTGCCATGCAGCCCGGAGGAATTTGTGCGGCGCATGTGGGACCGGTATGGCACGGCCGTTATTGTGATCGGTTTGGGAGATAAGGGGGCACTGCTGGCCGTACGGGACGACAACTTCATGGAACGCATACCGGCGGTCAGAACAAGGCCGGTAGTCAATACGATCGGCGCCGGAGACGCGCTCTTTTCCAGTTTCGTTCATGTCTACAACTGCGGCAGCGATCCTTACCAGGCGATCAAGAAAGCGGTGGTGTTCGCTTCATATAAGATAGGTGAAATCGGGGCGTCCGCGGGATTCTTGAGCGACAGCGAACTCGACCGGTTAACAGCCGAGCTTGAACAAAAGCAGACTTAATCGAGCCAGATCAGTTCGCTACGGCCGTCCTGAACGTAGAGGTCGATGATCTGATCCACTGATTCAAAGAACTGAAACTCCTGATCGTCCACTCCCCAAAGGGTGCATTTCAAGTCAGGGCATTGTGAGCCCAACGCTACAATAATGCCCTCTGTGGCCACCGTAGGCGACTGCTCGATCAGGATGAATCGTTTGAAATTGGGTGGGATTTGCAGTAAATCGGGATCACTGGGCAGATGGCAGCGGCTTAGCGTCAGGAGCAGGCCGCCGGTCATCAGGGCAGCCGCTTTCACGAAGTCGCGGCGTGAGAAAGCGGCTCCCTCCCCTTGAGGAGCATCAGCTGCAGAATCCTCCGCTAAATCCTTTGCCGGCATATCGTCCATATCTCGTCGCTAAGTATCGCTGACACAATCCATTATGGCTGTGCATCTTAATATTCGGGTTATGATCATTGTTTGCGCCGGGCCAGCGTTGGCTGGGCTCGCTGCTTCCTTACCGCTCAGCCACCGGCCCACGCACTTGGTACTTGAGAATCAGATGACCGTTCGACATTCCTACCCTACGCTCTGCCACCGATACCGGGTTAAGTTGACGTTGCTCTGTTGCATAAATCGGCAACAAAAGTATCCTTCGTTGCCATATACCGATCATTAAACATATTTTGAGAGGACACAAGCAGCAAGGATCAGGAGCAGGCAATAGTCGATGAGTCAAACGCCGGTGGGATCTCCCGAATCGATCACAATCCTGGATGTTCCGGTTCATATGGTGACCATGGAGCAGACAGTGGACTTCACACGCGCGTTTATGACGCAGTCCGGCTGCCGGCAAATAGCCACCGTGAACCCGGAATTCATTATGACTGCTCAGCAGGATGCCCAATTCATGGGCGTACTCCAGGGAGCGGATCTTTGTATTGCTGACGGCATCGGCCTGGTGATCGCCTCGCGCTGGATGAACTCACCGCTTCCGGAACGGGTACCGGGCTCGGAGCTTGTTTACCGGTTGGCAGAGGGCGCATCCGTGCACGGATGGCGGCTGTTCCTACTGGGTGCAGCGCCCGGCGTAGCGGAAGAAGCTGCCGATGTCTTCCGTTCACGCTATGCGGAGTTGGTCATCGCCGGTACATATGCGGGTTCACCAGATGAGGCGGAAAACGAGACGATTGTCAACATGATCAACGACAGCCAAGCTGATCTGCTGTTTGTCGCCTATGGAGCGCCCAAGCAGGATAAGTGGATCGCCCGCAACCAGGAGAAGCTGACCTCGGTACGCTTAGCAATGGGCGTTGGCGGCTCACTTGATTTTGTGACCGGGCGGTCCCAGCGCGCGCCGCGGTGGGTGCAGAAGATAGGGCTGGAATGGCTGCATCGCCTAGTCAAAGAGCCGTGGCGCTGGCGCCGTATGCTCGCCCTGCCCCAGTTCGCCGCGAAAGTGCTGTTCACGCCACGAGACAGATCATGACGACTGGTTTATGCTAACCGTGCGCACCCCGAGTAGATACGGGGCCAAGCTCCTACAATGGGGAGAGGAATCTGTCGTGCAGAGATCATGGAGAAACATAGGATGCGCGTCTTAATTACTGGCTCAAGCGGCCAGATCGGCACCAATTTAGGGCTGCAGCTTCAGGCTTTAGGGCACGAGGTGTTTGGCGTCGACGTGCGGCCGAATCCGTGGACCGACAGCATCCCGACCCTGCTCCAAGACCTGAGTGTCTCCTATTCCGATTTTCATGGGGGTCTGGGGCACGTTCCTTATCCGCGAGACCTGGACGCTGTGGTCCACTTCGCAGCCCATGCCAAGGTGCATGAACTGGTCGAACAGCCCCATCGCGCACTAGAAAACATCAACATGACTTTCAACATCCTGGAATTCTGCCGGCAGAACGAGGCGCCAATCATCTTCAGCAGTTCCCGCGAAGTCTATGGCGACATCCACCGCTACTTCACCGAAGAATCCTACGCCGATTTTGCTTATACGGAAAGCCCCTACTCAGCGAGCAAAATATCGGGCGAGGCCTTGATCTATGCTTATGCGCAGTGTTATGAGCTGCGCTACCTGGCATTTCGCTTCAGTAATGTTTACGGCCGGTATGATAATGATCTGGCGCGCATGGAACGCGTCATTCCCAAGTTCATTAAAAAGATTGGGCTACAAGAACAAATCATTATCTACGGCGAAGACAAGATCCTCGATTTTACCTATATTGATGATTGCATCGCCGGGGTGATCAGCGGTATCAATCTATTGGCCGGTGGCAAGGCGGCCAATCAAACGATAAACCTGGCCTATGGACAGGGCAATACCCTGGCTGCGATGGCCGGGTATATTGGTGAGGCACTCGGTGTTGAACCAGATATCGTCTTCGGGCCCTCACGCGTGGGGGAAGTAACCCACTATGTGGCTGATGTGGGGAAGGCGCGCGCGCTACTCAATTATCAACCACAGGTACCTCTCCGTGAGGGGATTTTCAAGGCAGTCGCCTGGAATCAAGAATGGCAGCGACGCACGACTGGTGAGGAGCAATGATCTATATTGATATCTCGGCGGCGGTGCATTCGCGAGCAGGCTTGGGGCGCTACAGTGAACGTCTCGCCGCGACCCTGCTGGCGGAGCAGCCGCAGGACTACGCCCTTTTCTACAATCGCGGCAGTGACGGCCGTTTCCCGACCGGGCTGCCGGACAATGTCCCGCAAGTAAGCGTCGGCATGGGCTATAAACCGTGGCGCATGGCTGTCCTGGCTGCCCAGAAGAGCCGCCTTTCCTTCAAACCCCTGGTTCCTGACGCCACCCTCTTTCACAGCACGGAACATTTGCTTTTTCCATTGAAGAATACACCGACCGTGCTAACAGTTCACGACCTCATTTTCAGACTTTATCCTGACTATCACAAACGGTTAAATCTTTGGTATCTCAACCAGGCTATGCCGCTCTACTGCCGGCGGGCACGGGCGATTATTGCCGTATCAGAAGCGACGAAACGAGATATTGTGAACAGCTACAACATTGACCCGGCCAAAATCCAGGTCGTGTATGAAGCGGCCGCCGAGCATTTCACGCCACCTGAACCGGCCAAAATCCAGGCGGTGCGCCGGGCCTATGACTTGCCGCAGCGCTTTCTTATTCATCTGAGCACAATCGAGCCGCGCAAGAACCTGGACCGCCTGCTGGATGCATTCCTGGCCCTGCGCCAGGTTATTCCCAATCTGCATTTGGTATTGGCGGGCAGCAAAGGATGGCTGTATGATGATTTCTTCGCCCGTATCGCGTCCCAGGGATTAGCAAGGCATTGTTCGCCCACTTGGATGGGTGCCAGACGAAGACTTGCCGGCCGTTTTGGCCGCAGCCGATCTGGCAGTGCAGCCCAGTCTTTATGAAGGGTTCGGTCTGCCGATCCTGGAGCATATGGCCAGCGGGCAAGTAGTAGCGGCCAGCAATGTGGCCAGCCACCCTGAAGTCGGCGGGGAAGCTGCAGCTTATTTTGACCCGACAGATGTCGGCGAAATGACGGCCGTCATACGCCACCTGCTGCAGGATAAACATGCGTACGCGCGTCGCCGCGAGTTGGGTCTTGTCCAGGCAAGCAAGTTTAGCTGGCAGCGAACAGCCAGCGAAACGAGAGCAGTCTACGACCGGCTATTGGTGAGCTAATCAAGAATGCGTAGAGTCCTGAAACCCGAGCTTCTGCTGCTGCTCGTACCGCTCCTATACATAAGCACGCTGGCACAAAGCCTGGTACTGGGCGATCCGACAGAATACACGCTCGTCGCCAATGTACTCGGCATTGCCCATCCACCAGGATATGCATTCATCACGCTGCTGGGTAAGCTGATACAGACAATCGTACCGATTGGCAGCATCCCCTGGCGTATGCACCTCCTATCAGCCGTATCGGCGACGGCGGCCGTCTTATTCGTTTACGGCACAGTGCGCGCTTACGGGCGCAGCCAGGACAACCAGATTCATCTTTCCGCGATTTCCATCGGGTCGCTTGCCGGCGTATTCGCCGCCCTGGCCATCGCCTTCGGCGCCGACTTCTGGCAGCATGCCATTCACGCCAATCCACATATCATCACGGCGACTTTTCTGGCAGCCAATCTCTTCTTCCTGACACGATGGTGGGCCGGCAGGCAAGAAAACGAGACGGATAGCAGCAGGGCCGATCGTTGGCTGCTGCCCTTCGCGTTCACGGCTGGTCTAGGCGTCACACACCACCCACTGACGGTATTTTCATTTCCCGCTTATGCGATATTCATCCTCGTGGTCAGGCCGGGCATCTGGCGAGATTGGCGCCTGCTGATGAAGATGTTCGCTCTAGCGCTGCTCGGCCTCAGCGTCTGGCTCTATTTCCCCATACGCAGCGCCACGGGCCCACCCGTTGGACCAACCAGTATGAATACAGTGAATGGTTTCCTGGATCACGTCCTGGGACGGGGAATTACAGAGGCGCTGCCCTACTACGCCCTGCATGAACAGGCGGATCGCGCCCAGGTCTTCTGGTCGATCTTGCGTTTGCAGTACACGTTGCCCGTGATCTTTCTGGCCGGGCTGGCCCTGTTTTGGCCGCTGATCAACTGGGCAGCCAGGCGTTATGGCAGGATGGACACCTTTCCTACGGCCGGTATGCCGTTATTGTTGTACGTCCTGGCTTTTCTGTGCAATTACGCCTTCGTGATCAGTCTGAAAGCGCAGGACATCATGGCCTATTTGTTGGGCCCGCTGCTCGTGATAGGGCTGCTGGCCGGCATTGGCCTCACGTATCTGCTGCTGAGCACGCAGCGCGCGCTGCAGCCGGGCAAGACACCGCTGCTCCTGCTCGCCGGGGCACTCTTTCTACTTGGGCCCTTCGTGCAGATCGTGCGCAATTTCCAGCGTATCTCTTTGCAGAATTACAACGAGGGGAACGCCTATGTGGAAGCGGTTTTTTCAGAATTCGCGGGTCAGGGGGCGAGCGCGGTGCTACTCAACGATTGGGAACACATGACGCCACTCTGGTATACACAGCTGGTGGATAAACGCTGGCCCGATGCACAAGATGTGCGCCCTGAATATGTTTCCACGGCCAAAACGTGGCTGGAGAATGTCTTTGATTTCTTGCCCGGCGGACCGGTATACCTTAGTAACTACCGGCGCGAGATCGTTGACGCTGGTTTTCGTCTGCGGCCGTCTGGTCCCTTCTACCAGGTTGTCGAACCGGGTGATACGACCTTGCCGGCGGAACTGACACCGCTCGAGACCTCGGGCGCTGAGATCGACGTTGTCGGCTATTCGCTGCCCCCAGGCGAGGTAGCGGCCGGGCAGTATGTGCCGTTTGCGCTGGCCATGCGCACCGCGACAGGGACCGCCGATTTCTATGTGCCTGTCCTGACCGCCGGCGACCTTTCATTCCCCTTCACCACAGACAGCCATCTGGTGTCGCCGGAATGGCTGCCGGGAGAAATCATTGTCGAACGCTTTGACTTCGCTCTGCCGCACGATCTGCCCGCTGGAGATTATCCGCTTACGGTCGGGCTGAAAAACCTGAGCAAAGACACCGCTGTAGGGACCGGCCACTCCTTAGGCTCATTGCAAGTAGTCGAGCCACCCAACGCCGCGCCAAGTGGTGATTTTCTGGCAAATTTCCGGCAGCGGGTTGCTCTTGACAACGCCACGGCGGCAAGTGGCGGCAGCGCTGTCAGCGCGCCCTGGGCTGAACCGCTGCGCGCGCAGCCCGGCGAAACAATTCATCTCACGCTCGATTGGCAAGCCCTCGATTATGCCGAGGAGAGTTATACGATATTCGTACACCTAATTGATGAATCAAACCGGCCGGTTGTGGCCCTTGACTACACACCGCTTGGCGGCGCCGCACCGACGCATCTGTGGTTCCCAAAGTGGCTGCCTGGCCAACGTTTTAAGGATCCCTATCAGTTGACTATCCCGCAGGACCTGGCGCCGGGAAACTATCTGATAGAAGTGGGGATGTACGATATGGTGGGCCAGCGACGCTTGCATATCTCTGATGAGGCGGGTAATCTGGCGGGGGATCGTTTCATACTCGGCCGTGTTACCGTGGAGCCCTAATCCAGGCAGTCGCGGAACCAAATGGGGCGAATAGACGTCATGAAGTATGTGGACCGATTGCGCAGTAGCAATAGAAAAGACGTTATCAAACCTGAGGTATGGCTGCCGGCAGCGCTGATCCTGCTAACGCTGCTCGCCGGCTGTACGCTGGGAAATCGCGGGGGGCGCCAGGCAAGCATCGCTGTCGACGCCATCATTATTTATGAGCGCGAAGGCGGCTTTGCCGGCATTGGCCAGGAATGGGTGATCCATCTGGATGGAACCATTGACGGCCCGGGAGAACAACAACTGACTGTGCCCTCAGAAGAAGTTATGGCGCTTGTTGAAACGAGCATAGATTCGGAAATCGAGTCGTTAGCGCCCGATGCAGCAACGCCGGATGCGTGCTGCGACCAATTCACGTATACCCTGACATTTGTGTCCGGAGATGAGGAGTGGTCTCTGGTCATGACCGATACATCCGAACAGCCGCCGGAGATTAGCGAGCTATTCTCAATGACTGAAGAATTGATCGCCGATGCGGAGCCAGTTCCCTAGGCCACCTGACCGGCACCCCTCACCCGTTCTGAGACATTACCAAACCGGGATCACAGCGGCTTCTTGTTGCGATTTTGCCATTTACGAATGCGCGTCGTAACGCTCTGTTTGATGAGCATCGGTCGTAATTTGCGCCACTCTTTGCGCGGATTAAACTCTCCGTCGTCCGCGTAATCTCCGCTAAACTGTTTGCGCACATATTCATGTGTCAGATTTCGAATCGGAGATCGCCCTTCAGGGACGACAGCGGTCATTTTTTCAGCCCTTTCGTAAGGCGTCTCTGACGGCCCATAGAAGATACCCAGAAGCGTAGCCCAGAAGCCAAGGCGATGGTAGCTACTGTCAACGTTACTTTCGGCGCGTTTATTCATTTCGTAAGCCACGAATGTAACAGCAGCGGCAGCGAGCAAAATGATCATCGCCAGCGCTGTCTGCCAGACCGGAAAATCCGACCAGAAAGAGGCGGCGGCCGTATCCGGTTCCGCTCCCAGGTCGTTCCTCAATTCATCTTCGAGTAGATCGCGCGGGTCGAACGGCTCCGGGATGTCTGGATCAACGGGGAGAACGGGCGAAGCGAAGGCATCACCACCACCGGCTGATTCGGGGCGGTCGACGGTAGGTATGGAAACCGTAGGCTCAAATTGTATCCAGCCGTAGCGGGGAAAGTAAACCTCTACCCAGGTATGCGCATTACTGGCGCGCACACGATAAGAGGTACTGGCCTCATCGAACTCTCCCTGGGCATAGCCGCTCACGACGCGGGAAGGGACCCCCTGCGAACGCAGCATGATGGCCATAGCCGAGGCATAATAGTTGCAGTAACCCTCCTGCGTTTCAAACAGCGTGTAATGAATCGGCTCGGCGCTTTCAGGCGGCGCATCTATCTGATCGTTATAGGTAATGTTGCTGCGCAGATAATCTCTAACAGCCAAAGTCTTGTCAAAAGGATTATCGTGTGGTGCGGTAAGCTGTGCAGCCAGTTCTTTGGTTTCTTCGGTCACGCTCTCCGGCACTTGTAAATAACGTTCTCTGACCCATGGTGGATAGGCCAGGGTGGCACGTCGCAAGCTTTCCGCATCGGCCGTGGAAACGCGCGAGGTCACATTGTAGACATCACCCTGACGCAAGACGTAGCGCGATCGCGTAGACGTGATCAACTCCTGCTCCTGAGCATCCAGGGTGCTGTCTATAAACATCTGCTTGTCGCTGGCGATCACCTCCGGCGCAGAGTATATGAAGCTGGAATTGGGAATATAGTTGTAGACGTCGTAGCTGACTACCTCACGCGCTTGCGTTTGTGGTATCGGGAGCGGCCCGTCATCGGGGTAGTGAAGGCGCGATTCAAGGTCTTCAGCGATCTGCCAACCGCCGTCCTCATAGGTGTCGTAGACGACAGCCTGCCAATAGACAGAGCGCAGTTGTTCCGGCACAACAACGTCCATGATCAGGGTACTGCCCACGGTACGAGGGCCACCCAATACCAGGCTGTCCTGGTAGGGATCGACGGTCGCTACGCCATACGTGCGCAGGGAAGAGAACAACCGCGTCCAATTGTCCTGGAATTCACGCCAGGGGCCCTGCGTACCACTCAAGGCGTCGCCAACCGAATTGCTGGCTGACATGGCCGGCAGGCTCCAGGACAGCAAGATTGCCAGCAGAGAGGCCAATAGTCCGGCGCGCAAGAACCCGAGCCAACTGCCTTTGTTATAGCGAACCAGCGCCGCCCGCCAATGCTGTTCCTGTTCATTATAGTTTGTGCGTACCGTGAAAAGTAAGGCGAGAACGACATAGGCAGCCAGATAAAGGGGCAGCGGGCGCGGGCCGCTGTAGTAATAGACGACGCTCAAGAGCACCAGGCCGGTGGGCAGGACGACACGCCACAATCGTGGAAGACGAAATGTATACCAGGCGGCCGTATATCCTAGAATCCAGTAAACGGCCGTCGTTTGAATAACAAAAATCAACCCGTCACGACTGGTACCGCCCTCAACAGCTTTCTGCAGCCATTCTCCCTGGCGCACGCCAATTTCCAGGACGCGCTCCCGCCAAGGGAGTTCGCCAGGCAATATGGTGCCGATCAGGTAGGCGACAGTGAAAAGACCAAATATAAGGGCATAGAAGAAGGCGGTGCGACCCTTGAATTCACTCTTGGCGAGCGCCAGGCCGGTGAACATACCGGCGGTGGCGGCTACGGATACAACATGCAGACCTTCAATGAGATCTGTCTGCGCAATGGCCGTAGACGCTACTAACAGCATGGCCCAGAGTATAAATAGGGTTGACCAACCTTCCTTCAAACGTAGTCTAGAGGGAATACTCATGGATTCAAGACCTCTTGCTAACCGTGTGTATGCAGATATCTATTTGTAGCATACCTACCGTTGATTCTCAGGTATTCAGCTTACGTCCCCCAAAAACGCTGCAATTTTAGTATAGCGTAGTGTGACCGGATTGCCCGCACGAGACAATTTGTTTCAGTGATACCTCATTTACGGCCACACGATCAGGCGCGCCTGGCGCTGCGCGTTCGCCACCAGCCCAGGACCAAGACCAGCAGCAGTCCCGCGAGGCCGAGCAGGAACCAGTTGAACGGCGACGGCGACAATACCTCAAGCTCAAGCGTCAATTGGCCCGCACCTTCGGAGCCGGAGACTTCAAAGGTCGCCAGATAACGTCCAGGCGTGTCGACCAGCATATCCGTTTCATAGAAGAGTTTATTAATCGATTGGTCGGTGGTTGCCTGTGCAGAAACGGCGGGCCCATCACCTGACAGAGGTTCCATGACAATCATGATCTCGGCATCAAGGACCGGCGCACCATCGCCAGGAGCGGCAACGCCAACGGTGTAGTGCAGCGTTTCTTCCGCCCGTGGCTGCGGAGGATTGACCCAAACCGAGACGCTGTAGGGACCTGTTTGTTGCGGGCCGGCGATTAACTGGCCGCCGCCATGCGCCTCAACAATGAATCTCGGCGCCAGAAAAAGGAAGGGGATAACCAGCAGTATCGCCAGTCGTTTCATGGGTCACTCGGGTTGCTGGGAGCTCTTGTTGACGAAAGCGAGATACGCTATGCCAAGCCCCAGGGAAAAGATAAACCATTGTGCCGCATAACCTAAATGCGAACCCTCGGAGATATCGATTTGGCGCGCCACCCGGTAAGGGAGTTCCTGGTCAGTCGCCGGTCCCTGGACAATGTAGAACGGCAGCAGTTCATAGGGCATCTGCGGCTGAATCGCCTTAATGTCAACCCGGTAGAACGCAGACTGCGGCCCTTCCGGCGTCGCGGACGGCGCCCGCGACAATTCTTGAGAAAGGGCGATATGGCCCTCGATGTCTACCTCGCCGGGTACGGCAAAAGCAGCTATGGCCTGCAATCCGCTTTCGGTATCGGGAATCCAGCCGCGGTCTACAAGCACTGCCGTTGTACCATCGTCGAGGACAAGCGGCGTGATCAGATTCACACCGGCGCGATAGCCCCAGTTCTGCACCTTGAGCAGCACTTCCTGGTCATGATCAAAGGTCCCATTTGCCAGAACGAGACGATCTTCCCACTGGGCAATATCCTGCGGAACGTCCGCTTCATTGAGATCAAATGGGGCCGTTTCCAGCGCCGCGATCAAGATGGCATTGGCGGCGCGTCGTTGTTCCAGGCGATCAAGCTGCCAGAAGCCAAGGCGCGCCAGTACAGCCATCAAGACCAGAACCAGAAGAGTAACCCACAGCCAACGACGGCTGAACAGGTTCTTGATAAGCTGCATAGGCGGCCTTATTGCTCCATGCCGGGGGCGGCCAATTTCTCTTCGGCCGTCCATTCTTTCACGGGCAGCGGCGGCTTAGCAGACTCACTCCCCAAATACTGTGCAGCCAGGATTAGGGCGGCGAGCATGAACATCATACTCCCTGGAATCCACATGATGACGCCGCCGATGCGTTGATCGGTGACCGCATCAATACCCCACAAGCGAGGCACAGCTTCGTAATACGAGTAAATAACATTGCTGTTGAATGCCAACCAAACACCAAGCGCCATATTGGGCGGCACAGCTATCAAGACAAAAGCGATGCTGCCGATGTAGCCAAACTGCTTATGAATCCGCGGGCCGGCGCCGGTCACATGCCACCAGAACAGCATGCTGGCCAGGAAAAAGGATAGATGCTCCAAATCGTGAATGAACTCGTAACGCAGCGCCGCATTGTACATGGCTGGATCATGCCAGCCGAAGAGAGAAATAACCCACACCAGCCAGATTATGCCGGGCGCGGTAATCGTGCGCAGTAAATCGCGCATCTTTCCATCACGATGCAGCAAGTGGCCAATCGCGTGACCGACCCTTAAGCGCCATTTATGCGGCAGGCCCCACAACAGCACCGGCATCGGGTTAGCTATCAGCAGCAGCGGTGGGGCAACCATAATCAGCAGTACATGCTGGATCATATGCATGAAGAACAACTGCTGGCCGAGTGAATCTATCGGGGAAAGAAGAGACAGGCCGATAAGAAAGAGCCCGGTGAGATAACTAGCCAGGCGCCACCAGGCCGTCAATGGACGGTGGTCCCTCTTTCTGCGCGTGCGCCGGGAAACAGCCGTGCGTTTGCGCAGGCGCCACCAGCCAACCGTGTACAGGTAACCCAATACAAGCAGCGGTATGATAACAACTAGCCGCCAGTTCCAACTCAGGAGAACTGCTCTGGTTATAGGATCCATGAAAGATGTAAAATCGTGGAAAATGAAAGCCTGGCAGCTGCTCGATGATGAGCCGCTGCCAGCATGTTCATTATGATAGTGGCTCCCGATTTCTAATAGTCAAGATGCTGCACGGCAAACTACAATCCCGCCGCACAAACCGCAGGTGCGGCCGTCTACATGACCGTCCCCATTAAGTACAGGGCCGGGTAATAGAAAACCCATACGACATCAACAAAGTGCCAGTAGAGTCCGGCGCCTTCCACGCCAAAGCTCCTATCAGGCGTGAACTCCCCGCGGCGTCCCTTGTTCCACATAATCAGCAGCAAGAAGACACCAGTAATGACATGAAGCGCGTGCCAGCCGGTCATTGCAAAGAAAACACCGGCCTCGACACCATCAGATGGTTTGAGATGTCCAAATAGTTCAACGCCACCAATAGTCCCTTCCAATCCAAAAATATTCCATTCGAAAAAGACAACACCGATGAAGAACACAACACCCAACAGCGCAGCCAGGAGAAAATTGGTCGTAAATTTCTTGCGATCGCCAAACTCCATGGCCGTCTGACCTCGATAGACGAACCAGCTGCTGACGAGCAAAGTCACTGTCGCAATGAGTCCGATTACCTGGCTGAGCTCCGGGCGATGTTCACCCCAGAGGACAAAGCGGGCGACAAGTAGGGCGCCAAATAGAAAGATCTCTGAGAACATGAACAGCCAGAGGCCGAGGCGATTGCTGCGCAGTTGGACCGACCACGGCACTTCATGACTATGGTCTTCAGCATCATGGTCGTGCGTGCTTGCCTTTACCATACTCATTAGTGACTCTCCTCACGCCAAAGACGGGATATGTGCATAAACACCCAGACGATCAAGGCTGCTTTGACCAAAGAAATCAGGAACAACAGAATAATCGAGG
The DNA here is from genome assembly GCA_963767495.1 of uncultured Chloroflexia bacterium. Classification (GTDB taxonomy): domain Bacteria; phylum Chloroflexota; class Anaerolineae; order Promineifilales; family Promineifilaceae; genus JAACFF01. The sequence goes on along the minus strand of CAVYDY010000001.1, from coordinate 1,284,398 downwards.
CGCCAAAACCAACAGCGACGATATACTCGATTATTGTGAGAACCATCAGGGCCACAAAGGTCCACATGCCGCGACGGAATGCTTTGGATTTACTTTCACTCACCAGTAACTTCTCCTTGCTACAAACCGGCTTCAAATGCTCGTATGCCTAATCGCCGGTTGGTACAGGCGCCATTTTTCTCGTATAAGGCGCATCTTTGAGACCGTAATCATACGGATCGCCGATGACCTCGATGGGTGTATCATAATTGAATTCGGGTGGCGGGCTCGACGTATGCCATTCCGGGGAACGGGAACGCCATGGATTGCGCCCGGCAACGGGTTGCGTTCGCACGCTGGAAATAAGGTTATAAATGCTGATCAAGACAGACCAACCAATCACAAGTGCGGCCAACGTAATCAGAATTTGTCCCGGTTCAACCCCAAGAGCGGGATCGTAGTCAGCAATACGGCGTCGCATGCCGACGATGCCAATGCTCATCTGACCAAAACTCATCACCCAGAAACCAGGCACCATAAGCCAGAAATGAATCTTGCCCAATTTTTCGTTGTACATATGCCCGGTCACTTTGGGATACCAATAGTAGATCGCTGCGAAGAAGGGGAAAACAAATCCACCAAACATCGTAGCGTGAAAATGACCGACGATCCAATAGCTGTCGTGCAGATGCATGTCGGTAGGTACCGTGCCCAGGATCGGGCCGGTTACGCCGCCAATCAGGAAGACAGAAATCGCACCTAGGACAAACAACATGGGCGTCTCAAACGAAAGCTTACCGCCCCACAGCGTCGCCACCCAGCTAAAGAACTTGATGCCGGTAGGCACAGCGACCAACATAGTGGCCATCATGAAGGGGATGCGCAGTGCGTCATCCATGCCAGAGACAAACATATGGTGCGCCCAAACAAGAAAACCGACAAATGCGATCGCCAGGCTGGACAAGGCCACCCACTTATAGCCGAATAGCGGCTTGCGGGTAAATACCGGCAGCAGTTCACTGATGACACCCAAACCGGGCAGGACAAAGAGGTAGACAACGGGATGTGAATAGAACCAGAATAAATGCTGGTAAAGGATTGGATTGCCGCCATATGCCGGGTTGTAGAACGTCAGGCCATAAGCGCGTTCGAGAATGGTCGAGGTCAAGGCCACACCAACCGTCTGTGTTGCCGTAAACTGGATCAGAGCCGCGCCCAGCGCACCCCATATGAAGATTGGCATACGGAACGGTGTCATCCCCGGCGCGCGCATTGTTACCACAGTGACGATCATGTTGATGGCGCTGGCGATCGAGGAGAAGCCATTGATCCAGAATCCCAATAAGAAAAGCAGTACGCCAACCCTGGGGGTTACGAGGCTCAATGTCGGATAACCAACCCACCCGGTGTCCCAACCACCCATGGCCATACCAGCCAAGATCAGCAGCACGGAGGGAACCGCGATCCAGAAGCTGAAAGCGTTGAGGCGCGGAAATGCCATATCGGAGGCGCCAATCATTATCGGAACCAGGTAGTTGACCATTGCGCCCACACCCAACAGCATACTGGCGATCATGACGATACCGTGAGCGCTGAAAAGCGTATTGTATTGGTCATTGGATAACCACTGCATCCCTGGCTGGGCCAGCTCAATACGGAAGATAATCGCAAATAGACCACCAACGAGGAGTACGATCAAGCTGGTGACGCCATATTGGATGCCGATCACTTTGTGATTTACGTCAGCGGTAAAATAGCGGAACCATTCAGGCTTTCCTGGTGGAGAACCATGGCGCAGCGGTGTATTATGTCCGCCGATCCACAATAGCCAATCGGTTAGGGCGCCGGAACCAAGCATGAAGCCGATAACACTGATAATGGCCGCGAATACGAGACCACCTTCGGTCAAATCAAACAGCGCATTGCGCGCGAGCAAGTTGAAAAAAGCAAGAGCGAGGGCGAAGGCAACAGCCATGCCGACGACACCACGAAACAGGGCGGTAGAGGAGCCGTAGTAAAGAAACTTCCCAAGGCTTGTGCCGCGAAACATGCCAAAGCCAGATGCAAAGCCTACGGCCGCATGGAAGGCAATCAGCAAGAATGCCAGAGCGGGCAGCACCAGATTGGTGACTATTGGCGGCGGCGTCATGCCAAACAGCTGTACAAGAATCAGATCTTGAAGAAGCCAAATGATGCCGTAGACCAGCGCGCCGACGAGGATGCCGAACAGAGCGCCCATCAAAGCGTCAAATGGTTTCGATCTCACAATCTTCAGAATAAACTGCATTTCACCTCTCCTCAATCAACGTTTAGATCAAGACAGCTATCTAAACCCATCGGAGTTACTCAAGCGTTTTCATAAAGGCGATCAAATCTTCAACAATATCGATTTCCACGCCTTGCGAACTCAGTATTTCCGCTTCCCTCTCAGCAAAGAGCTCTTCGTAGTTCTGGGGCATAGCCGCCGCGAAGCCCTCAACTAATTGGCTGTTTGGATCATAGATGGAGGTGCGGATATAAGCGTCATCTACTGTGACCGACGTGCCATCGTCGAGCATTTCTTGACGGCCGTAGACACCCTGCCATGTCGGGCCGACGCCTGGTGTTCCATCGATGCTGTGACAGCTAACACAGCCAAAACCTTCAGCGCTGTACCAGATGGCGCCGCGCTCTTCAGGCGTCAATTCAGCATACTGCGGCGCCGCATTCTTTTCGTCAAGCCAGGCCTGATACTCCGCTTCGGAAACCACCAGGACAGGCGCCAACATCTTGGAATGATCCGTGCCGCAGATTTCGGCACAGCGCACCTTGTACTCACCGGTCTGGGTAGGGGTGATGTTTAGTATGGTCGTGCGGCCTGGCACCAGGTCCTGCTTGACGCGGAATTCAGGCACCCAGAAATTATGCAGGACATCTTCAGAGTGCATATTTAGCGTAATCGGTTGGCCAACTGGGACAACCAGTTCCGCAGATTGGAAAGTGCCCTCTGTAGGGTATTCAAAACTCCAGGACCATTGGCGGCCGGTCACGTCAATTTGCAGCGCGTCGTCAGCCGCCGTTGTGATATCCCGTAGTACAAACGCACCCCATACGCCGAGCGCAATAACGATAATCAAGGGAACGATGGTCCAGGCAATCTCTAAAGCTGTATTACCATGTACATGCGGCCCGTCCTCTTCATCTCCCGGCTGGCGTCTGAAGACAAACGCTGAATAGAGCATGATCACCATGATCAGAGAGAAGAAGAAAGCGATCAACCAGAAATGCACGTTGAACATGACATCGATGGGTGCCGCCTGAGCGCTTGCCGCCTGGGGCAAAGCAAATAGCCAGGTAAAAACCCAGCGCAAGAACACGGTTGATATAAGTACCAGAACCGCAACTACGATTATGTGTTTTGCCTTTTTCATCTGCCTGTCCTAATTCTCTTCAGGAGTGTTCGTTTTGTCGCCCATGCGCCCTGCCACAACAGCATCGTGTTGCTACTATCAAATTATCGTATCAAAGCTGCCAACAAGTTCAGCGCGCTGCCAAGTTTGAGGCCGGGCCTCCCCCAATCAATAACCAGATCATAGGGGAAGGTTCAGGTATATGACGAGACCAACTCCCAGTCCCAATACCAGGACGCCCAACAAGATTACCACGACCGCATCCCACGGAACTCCGGCATCCGCCTTGGCATTTACTTCCTCCAGCCGCTCGCTGTTCATACGCAGCACCAAATAGAGCAGTGTAAGCAAGAAGAACACACCGCTGATGACGGCCGTAATATTAACGATCTGATCTTCGTTAGCTACAATCTGTCCGGAGGGGAAAAGCGTAAAAGCAACAAGGTATCCAAGTACAACTGCAAAGAAGAGAATCGCCATTGAGGTCGCCAGAACGGCCCAACGGGAATAATCATGCTGTTGGGTCTTATCGGCGGGCTGTGCCTCATGTTTCTTCGCCAGCTCCGCTTTCTCTCGCTGAGCCAGGGCGGCCGTTCCTTCCTCGTACTTGTCACTCGTTTCAACGTTAGTTATCCAACGCGAAAGGATAACGTTAACGATAGCGATAATGATACCCGTTACAACTACTGCACCAACTGTCAGGAACGCAAGGCCTAACAAGATCTGCACACTAGTAAGCGTTAACCCATCCTGAAGACCAGGGACAGGTAACGGGGGGAACGTGACCGTCTCAGCAGGGACGGGCGTGCCGCCACCAGGCAATCCAGTTGATCCAATGGCAGAAAAAAGATTCTCACTAATGGCCGGCCAGAAAGCAGCCATCAAGCCACTGAAGATCAGGATCGCAAAAAGTCCCAGCCATGCTTTCCAAGATTCTGTTCGACTCAAAATATCCTCTCCGAATTCTACCTGCGGACAATGGTGTTGAATATGGTGCTGAATGGCGAATATTCTAACACAATGTATCGATGCATCAACTTATCGATGTCAATACGCGGCGATCTTGCCACTAAAATATCGGTCGTCGGTAGAGACCAGGTAATAACAAGCGGGTCCACTCATTTGCGGCCGAATGGGCGCCTAAAGAACGTACGCCTCGTACTGGGTATTTCTGTTTCAGAACCAACCAATTCTTCACGCAGCGATAGGAGCGTGCGATGGTATAATGATTTTACAGCACCCTCACTTCTACCCATGATCTCGCCGATTTCAGCATTTGAAAGGCGCTCCAAGAATTTCAGCATCAGCAGTTCCTGGCGCTCGGCCGGTAAACGGCTGATCGCCTCGCCCAAGGCTTCCTTGTCTTCCATCAACTGCGCGGAAAATTCGGGCCCGTGATCGGTGACCGTCCACTGGGAGACATCTTCAAGCGCAATGAAGGTCCGGCGGCTGCGATCGCGGTGATAGTTTGCCACCAGATTGTGGGCGATGCGATACAACCACGCCGAAAAGGGTAGTCCCTTATCCTCGTAAGTGCCGATGTGGTTCATCGCCCGTTCGAATATGCGCGCGGTCAGGTCTTCGGCATCAGCCACATTACTGGTGCGATAATAGACATATTTGTAGATGCGATCGACGTAACGTTCGTACAGCAGCCCAAACGCTTCTTTGTCCGCTTTGGCACGCTGAATCAACGCCGATTCTTCCGAAACATCTGTCGTCTTTCCACGCATAGTGCTTAACGTGACATCTTCGAGCGGCCGTGCGCCAACCTGGATGAAACGCCTACGATGCGCAGTATAGCAGAACAACGACGCAACCGAAACAGGATTCTAGCGTAACAGCCTCAACGAATGAGAGCGTAAGCAAAGCGGCGGGAAAGAGCAGATGGGGGAGCTTGTTGATTCAGGAGCCGCCGCAGAGAATTGAGGATAAGTTTTTTTGACGGTGCCTGGGGGCTGCGCTATGCTCCGCCAAGACCCTGAGTTAATCGATGAAAATGGACAGTAGAAGACGCCAAAACTATAACCACCTTCGGGCGAAGATCAGCCGTACTCTGCCGCTGCTGCTGCTTGCAGGCTTCTTCGCCATGGTCATGACGGGCTGCGGCGCGGATGCCCAACCGGCCACGGAAGTAACGCCAAAAGACAAGAATATGATGCAGAGCGATCCCGCCCTGGAAGCTGGAGAGCAGATAAGCGCCGGCGCCCTGCAGACTGCAGAGCAAGTAACCAGCACTACGCTGCCAACGGCGATCCCAACGACAAGCCCCACGCTGACAGCTGAAGCAACTGCGACAGCCACGTCACAGCCCACGCTGACGCCAACAGCAGCGCCGACGGAAACGGCCGTGATCCTGCCAACTGTACCCGGCGAGCCGCCGACTCCCACCAAGCTGCCGCCGCTGCCTACCCCATCGGGTGTTTATAGTTGGACGCTCAAGGTACCCGTCCTCATGTATCATTACATCAGCGAGCCGCCCGAGGACGCCGACAAATACCGGCGGGATTTATCAGTAACGCCAGCAGATTTTGAACAGCAAATGGCCTACCTGGCGAAAAACGGCTATGAGTCCGTCGATCTTTACGATCTCTCCTTGGCCATAACCGCCAAGAGAGACCTGCCTGAAAAGCCGGTGGTGATCACACTCGATGATGGGTATGTGGACAACTACGAGAACGCCTTTGAGATCCTGCAAGACCATGGCATGAAGGCAACCTTTTTTGTGGTAACCGAATTCATTGACGAAGGTCGGGCTGGCTATTTGAACTGGGACATGGTGGAAGAAATGGCTGGGGCCGGCATGCGTATTGAGCCCCATTCAAAAACTCACCCCGATTTGAGCACTGCGGAACGTGACTACGTGATCTATGAGGTATTGGGCTCGCAAGAAACGATTGCCGCGCACATCGGCTACACACCACGCTATTTCTGCTATCCGGGCGGCCGTTACAATGAAGAGACGATGTCAATACTGGATGAATTAGGCTTTTGGGGAGCTGTGACCACGGCTGACGGCAGATGGCACGGCTTCAAAGATCGCTTTGAATGGTCGCGCATACGCATGCGTGATACGACAACTTTGCAGGAATTCGCCGGCATGGTGAATCCGGCGGATACTGTGTCCGGCAAACCTTCCGCTGACAGCTGAACTCTTTGCCTATGAAAAGTCCAGGGAGGATATAATAGGAAGCGGGCACGATCACACCTCAAGCGCTATTTGTCAACAGCAGCCGTGTGGTCTTAAGACTTGCCACAGCGACCGGGGCGGTTGGCTTGCAATCACCGCCTTTCATCGTTAAAGTGTACATAGATGGCGATGATTTGAGGCACTGAATCAACTCAGAGGAGCTGGTCGGATAATGCGAAACAAAGAAGGTCTTTTCAACGGGGTGGCTGATCTTGGGCTGTATTATCAAAGCTGGCTGCCAGACGCCGCGCCGTGCGCGGCAGTGATTATTGTCCATGGCTTCAGCGACCACTGCGGGCGCTACGACAACCTGGTCGAGGTTTTGGTCAGTCATCACATGGCTGTTTACAGCTATGATTTACGTGGCCACGGCCAATCATCAGGCAAGCCAGGCTATGTAGACCATTTTGATGATTACCGGCAAGACACGCGCATTTTCACCGGCCTTGTCCGCGAACAGCACCCTACCCTACCCCTGTTTCTTTTCGGTCACAGCATGGGCGGTTTGATCGCCCTTGACCAGGCGCTCCATTATCCGGAAGGGATGAGCGGCGTCATCGCCTCCGCGCCACATCTGGGAACCCCGCCGGTAGCACCGGCAAAGCTGATGGCCAGCCGCGTTCTATCTCGCCTGTGGCCTTCGTTCAGTATGCAGGCCGGTCTGGATGACAGCGGCCTCTCTCGAGACGAGGCGATCGTACAGGCTTATCGCGACGATCCCCTGGTACACGGCATAGGCACCGCTCGCCTATCGACAGAAATGCAAGCAGCTGTCGCTGAGACGCAGGCCAATGCACATAGCCTAAAGCCGCCTCTCTTCATCTATTTCGGGTCTGACGACCGCATCACGAACCCGGCGGACAGCCAACGTTTTTACGACAACGTCGTCAACAACAACAAGTCCATCCTGATCTACGATGGCGGCCATCACGAAAACCACAACGACATTCATTACGAACGCGTGGTCATTGAAGTCACCCAGTGGATCGAGGCGCAGATATTGCTCGCCGCGCAGCAGCCAGAGCAGCAGGATTCAGTAGATGGATAAGATTATCGTTCGAGATCTCCTGGTGCGTTCTATTGTTGGCATCCATCCCGATGAACGCATCAACAAACAGGATATCTTGATCAACATGGTTCTCTTCGCGGATATCAGAGCCGCGGCGGAGCATGACGATATCAACGCCGCGGTAAATTATCAATCAGTCACAGACCGTGTCTTCCAACATGTTGAAGACTCCTCTGACCTGCTGGTCGAGAAGTTGGCCAGCGACATTGCGCGTATTATTCTGACGGAGTTCCCGGTTGAAAAGGCGCAGGTACGCGTTGAAAAGCCTGGCGCAGTGCGGTTCGCAAAATCGGTGGGCATAGAAATAGAGCGTACACGGCAAGATTTCGTCGGATAAGCGATATCGCACGCATTCTGCATTGAAGCCAGAACGACCAAATCCCATTCCAGATATCAGGCTAGTCGAGCGAACGGCCGTTTAAGGGCAGGTCCAGGGTCAGGCTGACCGGGCAGTGGTCGGACCCTTCCACAGCGGCATGGATCGCCGCATCAATCACGTGTGGCCGCAAATCCTCGCTGACGAAGAAATAGTCAAGCCGCCAACCCACATTGCGCGATCGCGCTCCCCCAATATAACTCCACCAGGAATAGGCGCCAGAACGGTCAGGATAGAGATCTCGAAAGGAATCAACGTAACCTTCCTCAACAATCTGGTTAATCCACGCGCGCTCTTCAGGCAGGAATCCCGTTGCCTTGCGGTTCTGCCGCGGACGGGCCAGATCGATCTCATTGTGAGCCGTATTGACATCCCCGCAAAATACTACCGGTTTTCCCTGCCGGCGCAGGTTATTGCAGTAAGCCAGGAAATCCCTCTTGTAGGCCATTTTGTAAGGCACACGCTTGTGATCGCGGCTGCCATTTGGAAAATAGGCGATGATCAGCACAAATTCAGCGTATTCGGCAACAATGGTCCGGCCTTCAACATCATAGTCCGGCAGACCTAATCCGATCTGTACGTTGAGCGGCTCAATCCGCGTATACAATGCCACGCCGCTGTAACCCTTACGCTCAGCAGAAGCAAAATAGGAAAAATATCCCTCGGGCTGCCGCACCTGCGAATCCAGTTGGTCAGGGTGGCATTTCGTTTCCTGAATGCCCAGGATAGCCGGCCGAGTCTCGCCCAACCAGTCAAGAAATCCCTTACGGGCTGCCGCCCGGAGTCCATTGACGTTCCAACTGTAAAGCGTCGTCAGTTGCTCTAACCCCCTCAAAGCAGCGAGCGAATGGCGATTTGTGTGCTGGAAAAAGCAAGATCAGGTAAATCATCCACGCTGAAAAAACCAACATCACCGGCATCATCCCCGGCAGCCATTTCGCCGCCCAGCAGGGTGGCGCGATACAGGATAAAGATGGACGCTCCGCCCTGCTGGGCTGGATTGGTAAACACGTCAATCAATTCAAGGGCACGGACTTCCAAACCAGTCTCTTCGTATACTTCACGCTCAGCCGTTTCACGCGGATCTTCCCCCTGATCCAAGAATCCGGCTGGAATACTCCACTTGCCACGCTCCGGTTCCACGCTGCGTTTGACGAGCAGCACTTTCTGCGCCTGCGTTACCAGCGCGCCCACACCCACTTTGGGATCTGTATAGTGAACATAGTGGCAAGAAGGGCAGGCCCTCCGCGGCCGGTCACCTGCCTGGCGGGTGATCATGTCATGGCCGCACAAAGGGCAGTAAGCGATACGCGACGGCGCGCTTTCGAATTGTTGACTCGCCACGCCTATCTTCTTGCGCGCGCGATCAAGGTCAAGATGACGAGAACAACAAAAAGCAGCCCGAGACCCAGGATAAGCAGACTCAGACCACCAATGGCGGATGACAGATCCGCGGGAGCGATGCCGTCAGCTGAAGACTGAACCGAATCCTGACTGCTGGCCGGTACGGCGCTGGGCGCGGTTGGCGGCGATTCGCCGGCCATCGATGGTTCAGTCGCCGCTTCCTCCGCCGTTGGCGGTGCCGCAGCCATATCACGTGCAATTGAAGGTTGGGAAGTTCCCTCGATTAGTTCCAGGGCCGGGGACAACGGCAGTTCTTTTTCAGTTAGTAGTTCCTCTCTGCCAACAGCCTCCGTTTCCATAGATAGTTCTTCTTCCACAGGATCTGGCAGCGCCGCCTCCGCTTCAGCAATCTCCACCGGCACCTCGTCCGCTTCCATATCAACGGATTCTTCCAGCATGAAGGTCTCCGCGGGGGCTTCGGCAGCCATTTCCATTTCGTCCTGAGCGGCACCGGCAGGTGCAGCTTCACCATCCATATCCAACACGGGGCTCGCTGCTGATTCCTGAGCCATGTTTGTCGAGACATCGCCGAGGTAGACATTAGCCGCCAAAGAAATTACTAAAAGAAGCGCGGTGAATACGGTGGCTGTACGCAGCATTGGGTAGGCTCGGGAAATCGATTGGCGCTGCGCACGGTTGTAAAGAGATGGATCAAGCGTGAAGTTTCGCGGGGCGCGGCGCAGCGGAAGATCGCGCATCTGCTGCTGCCACGCCCGCATTTCCGCCAACTCATTCTGCAAATCGCTGTTGAGAGTCAGCTGCTTCTCAAGGTCATCACGCTCAGCAGGCGCGAGCTGATTGTCCAGATAGGCGCTCAACACTTCCTGCTGTTTATCGTTCTTAGATTGACCTAGGTTTCTCAAAAATTCAAACATAACAATCGAACGACATGCATCCCTTTTCCGCCAAGATGCTGTCGCCTAACCTGTTTCAACTATCAGCACTCATCAATGCGCGGAAAACTCCCCACCTCACGTGCTACTACTTAGACGGTAGGCAGCCGGCAAAAGTTCCTTAAAGCCCTGCAAGCAATTTCGCAATTTCGCCCGTGCACGGCTCATGCGCGACTTGACAGTTCCCAGAGAAACGCCGGTGATACCGGCGATTTCCTGATAATCGTATCCTTCAACATCGCCGAGCACGGCCGTGATCCGTTGATCGTCTGGCAGCATTTGCAGACAATCTTCGATAGCATGCATCATTTCCAATCGCTGCTGCGCCTTTTCGGGCCCATCGTCAGGGCTGCGCAAAAAAACAAATGATTCATTTTCGTCAGTCAATTTATCCAGAGACGTCTGGGGGCGGCGCTTGCGGCGGCGCAGCTCATCGTAACACGCGTTGGTGACGATGCGCATCAGCCAGGACTTAAAACTACCGCCACGAAAGCTCCTGAGCGATTTGTAGGCGGAAATAAAAGCTTCCTGGGTCGCATCTTCGGCCGACTGCGGCTCACCCATGATACGATAGGCGACATTGTAGACAACCTCCTGATATTGCAGCACCAGGCTGTTGAAAGCGGCTACATCACCTTTTTGTGCTTTCTTGATGAGAGCTGCCTCGTCCATTTTTGACAGAAAAAAGCCCTTGTTTTATACTCGCGATCGTGTCATCTCAATCAAGATGACATTGGCCGAAGTGGCGGAACTGGCAGACGCGCACGACTCAAACTCGTGTTCCTTCGGGAGTGTGGGTTCGATTCCCACCTTCGGCATCAATTAGTCCAACCCTTTCAGGTGGATTATATGCCCCGCCCATGTGGGGGGCAAGCAGGACAAGGCTTCCCGATACGCCACGGAGAAGCCTTTTTTGATCTCATGTTCGACCGAATTCACGCGCAAGCTGGGCAGCCGACAGGTGGATCATTGTCGGCCGTCCATGCGGGCAGGTATGTGGGTTCTGGGTGGCTTCGAGCTGCTGAATCAAAGCTTCCATTTCTGTATGAGAAAGCGTCTGGCCCGCTTTGATCGCCGCAGACTTGCAGACTCTTAGGACGATGCGCGCTTCGATTTTCCCTTGCAAAGGTGCGTCTCCCTGTTCAAGGTCCTCTACCACGGCCTGCAGTGCACGAGCAGGATCAATTCTGGTCACGATGGCGGGGACGGCGCGCAGTTGAAACGTATGCGGGCCAAATGGTTCAATTCGAAATCCGAGGCTCTGCAGCACAGATAGATTCTCCTCAATCAAGCTGGCCTGTGAGGAGGTGAGCGTCACCGTAACCGGCGCGACCAATCCCTGCGAGGGAACAGCATGTTGTTCCCATTCGGCCATGAATTTTTCATAGAGAATGCGTTCGTGGGCTGCATGCTGGTCAATTAGATAGAGTCCCTGCGGCCCTTCACTGATGATATATGCCTGGCCGACCTGGCCGATTACACGCATGATCGGCAGGCTCCCACCGGTTGCTGACACCTCCTGCGGGCCGTTCTGGTCCGTCCGCTGGCTATCTTCCAGCGGCGCCGGCAGCTCGGTTGGCGATGTACGCCGGGACCAATCCAACTGCAGCGCGCCTTGATCGGGGCTCCCCGGCCAGGTGAAATCATGTCGATTCGCGGAACCTGACCAACTTGAGCTGTCAGATGTTCCCGTACTCCAGCCGCCTACAGCGGGCACCGGGCTTTCGGCGATCAAGGTTTCACGGACAGTGCGCTGCACCGCGCCAAAGACAGAATTCGGCCGTTGAAACCTGACTTCGCTCTTCGCCGGATGGACATTGACATCGACATCTTCGACCGGCATCGTAATAAATATAATGCCCAGCGGAAACCGACCGGAGGGCAGCAGCGTGTGGTAAGCCTGGATTACGGCATAAATCAAGCTGGCGTCTTTTATCCAACGGCCGTTGACGAACAGAGTAATACGGCTGCGATTTGCCCAATTCAAACTGGGCGGTCCCACGAACCCATCCACTCGAATCGCATGTTGTTCGCCGGATGGCACTGCGTCACCCTCCTTTACAGAGGAAGCAGGCAGGAGCTGCCTGGCTGTCTCAGCGCCATAAATCTCGCCAAGGACCTCCTGAATATTGCCATTGCCCGTTGTCTGAATAGTGATACGGTTTTCATGGGTCAGACGAAAACGAACGGCAGGATAAGCCAGGGCATAGCGGGTGACGTAATCATCAATAAGTCGGCGCTCAGTCGTGATGCTTTTCAGGAATTTCAAACGCGCCGGGGTATTGTAGAAAAGATCCTCCACCGCAATGACAGTCCCTTTAGGCGCACCAACCTTTTCGCGGGCTGTTTTCGTACCCGCTTCTAACTGTAGGCGCGTGCCGGCCTGCTCGTCCGCGGTGCGGCTGACAACGGTCAGGCGGCTCACGGATGCTATGGCAGCCAGCGCCTCACCGCGAAAGCCCAGCGTGCTGATAGCGGCGAGGTCATCTGCCGTGCTCAGCTTGGAGGTGGCATGACGCAGGAAGGCAGTTTCAATTTCTTGTGGCTCGATGCCGGAGCCGTTGTCGGCCACCTGAATTAGCTCACGGCCGCCGCCGCGAATTGTAACGTTGATAGAGGAAGCACCGGCGTCGAGGGCGTTTTCGATCAATTCCTTGACGACAGACGACGGTCGTTCTACGACTTCGCCCGCGGCAATCTGAGAGGCAAGTTGTGCGCTTAAGACTCGAATACTCATGGCGCTATTGTACCAAAGAGTGGGGAATGCGGAGTGAGAAGGTGACACAGAAGCAGAGTATCAGTGTGGCAGCTCTGTAGAACCAACTGAATGGATCTACTTATCGTAATCTTGCAGTCGTTTGGGTATGAGTGGTAATTGGCAAGCAACGTTTCCCCTATTATACTATTCCTGAATTGGACTTGGGAAGATTATTATGCCATTTCAACCAGATTATGAAGTCCCGGAAATGCGCCGGGCCTATGCTTTTCCGGGTCAACCACGTGATGGTTGGGAAAATATCGCCGTATTGATGCTGCATGGGTTTATGGGCAGCCCGGCCAGTACCCGGGATTTTTCTCACTTCTTGAGGGAACAAGGAATCACTGTCGACTGCCCATTGTTGCCGGGACATGGCAACCTGCCATACCAGATTCACGGCAGTAATCACCAGCAGTGGCTGGCTGAAACGGAAGAAGCGTATTTGCGTTTGCGCCAGCAGTGCGACCAGGTTTTTATTGTTGGCCATTCGATGGGGGCGGTGCTCGGCGCATCTCTGGCGACAAAACACCGCGATGTTTGCGGATTAGTGCTAATGGCGCCCCTTTATGAAATTCCTGATAGGCGCCTCAAGGTATCGGCGGTCGGCCGTTATTTCATAGACTATGTTTACCCGCTCAGATACAAGATGATGGACCGCGACATCTTTTTGGGACGGGTCCTGGACTATGATCCTACCATTGACGTAACCGATCCTGCGCTGCAAGATTGGCTTATCGAAGCATCGCGCATACCGGTTGATGGATTGGACGAAATGAGCAAAATGGCCAAAATCGGCCGTGGTCTTTGGCCACAAGTACACCAGCCCGTGTTGATCTTCCAGGGAGGGAACGATCCCGCGGTCAGTCCCGGTAATACGGAGAAACTATTCCAATCACTATCAACGGCCGACAAAGAGATGAAATTCTTCCCTCAGGTTGGGCACGAACTGATGCGCCCCGTCGAACCTATCCATGTAAAGGTGTGGAACAAGAGCTTCGAATTCATTGAGGACCATGCCGAAATCGGCCAGAAACTCCCTACGGCCCTAAACGCCCCCTCCTTGCTCACCCAAAAGAACGACTTGTAGCACCTCGCGAATCAAGCTCACGCCGCCGAATTTCCGCGCACAAGCCTGGCGACCGGCAAGGCAATCTTGAAACTTCCCTGTTGAACTGCCCCAGAAAAACAGTATAATCAGAGATAATATTGCGTCTTCACTCGTGTGCTGCGCCTGATACAATCGCATAACACTTGTGATGTACACTAGCTCTATCTTAGAGGAGAAAGATTCACATGTTCAACAAACGTATCGGCATTTTGATGGCAATTCTTATGGTTTTGGTCTTGATGCTCGCTGCCTGTGGCGGTGACTCGAGCGCCCCGGCTGAAGAAGCAGCAGGCAGCGCGCCGGCTGAAGCAGCAGGAGAATGCGGTGACGAAGGCGTCTTCTGCGTGGGCGTTGTAACCGACGTTGGCGAAATCGATGATAAATCATTCAACCAGTCAGCCTGGGAAGGCGTAAAATTGGCCGAATCTGAGCTAGGCGCGCAGATCGATTTCATTGAAACGCAGGACGCTAAGGATTATGCAGCCAATATCAGCAAGTTCGCCGATAACGGCTACAATGCGATTGTTACTGTCGGATTTGCCATGGGCGAGGCAACAGCTGAAGCAGCAGAAAAATATCCGGACATCAGCTTTATTGGTGTTGACCAATTCCAGGGCGCACCGATTGACAACCTGTCTGGCCTGATCTTCAGCGAAGATAAGTCGGGCTTCCTAGCCGGCGCACTAGCGGCCATGTTGAGCGAAACCGGTACCGTTGGCCAGGTGCTGGGCACCGACCTCGTACCCCCGGTCGTCGCCTTTAAGGAAGGGTTTGACGGTGGTGCGAAGTATATCAATCCTGATGTCAACTTGATCTCCACCTACCATCCCGGTGGCATGGATGTTGCCTTTACGGATCCGGAATGGGGCGCCAGCACAGCCAAGCAGGCTCTGGACCAAGGCGCAGACGTGATCTTTGGTGCCGGCGGTAAGACCGGCAACGGTGCCCTGATTGAGGTCGCCGGCAAAGAGGGCGCTTTCTGCATCGGTGTTGATACCGACCAGTGGTTAACTGTTCCCGAAGCGCACCCCTGCCTCGTATCCAGCGCTATGAAGCTGATCACGCCCGGCGTCTTTGACCTCATCAGCCAGGCAAAAGATGGCTCAATGCCCGGTGGCAACTATGTCGGCCCCGTCGGCCTGGCGCCGTTCCACGACTTCGACAGTGAGATCCCGCAGGATGTCAAGGATAAGCTGGCAGAGATTGATGCTGCTCTACAAGACGGCTCACTTGAAACCGGTTACAATCCAGGCGGATAATTGGTAATCGAATGAAGCAACAAAGTGCGACGCGCCTCAAACGCGTCGCACTTTTTCTTAACAGCGGATAGCGGAGGGCAATTTGCCCAGGCTGCGGCCAGCCAACGTGTGAAACTGGCCAAGCTCCATTAGCCAGAAATCGGAACGTAAAATGACAGCAGACACACAGATTGAACAAGAAGGGGGAGGCATATTCCAACGCATTTTACGTGCGTCTGCCGTCCCCGTCTTATCCGTCATCCTGGCATTGCTCATCGGCGCGATCATTATCTGGATATCGGGCTCCAACCCATTTGAAGCTTATGCAGCGTTATTCACGGGAGCGCTGGGCAGTCCGGAAGCGATTGGACGCACATTGGAAAAAGCCACGCCCTTGATTTTCGGCGGTCTGGCCGTGGCCTTTGCGTTCAAAGCAGGCCTGTTTAATATCGGCGGCCAGGGACAGCTGCTCATGGGCGCTATTGTTGCCGCCTACATCGGCTTTGCAGTGGATGGACTGCCCTTCATTATCCACATGCCGCTGGCTTTGCTCGGTGGCAGCCTTGCCGGCGCCGCCTATGCGGCTATCGCCGGTGCCTTGAAGGCGTATACGGGCGCGCATGAAGTGATCACGACGATCATGCTCAACTATATTGCCATCAACATCACGGACTATTTGTCTAATGGCCCCTGGAAAGATGAGGGCATTATCGCCCGCACACCGAAAATATTGGAAACGGCCGCTATCCCCAAGTGGGGCGCGCTGCCGGCGGGCTTCTTGATTGCCGTACTGATGGCTTTTGTCACCTGGTATCTGCTCTACCGCACAACCTGGGGGTACGCGATTCGCACAACTGGTCTGAACGCCAACGCGGCGCTTTACGCGGGTATCCAGGTCAGCCAGATTATTATCCTTACGATGGCCTTCAGCGGTTTCTTGGCCGGTATGGGCGGCGCAATCGAGACATTGGGCATCGTTGGTCGCTACCAACCAGGCTTCAATGTTGGCCTGGGCTTTGACGGCATCACCATCGCGCTGTTGGCCAAGACGAACCCGCTGGGCACGATTCCCGCGGCATTGTTGATCGGGGCAATGGACGCCGGCGCCAGCCAAATGCAGTTTGATGCCGGTGTTCGTTTCCAAATAATCGACATTATTGAAGGTCTTATCCTGTTCTTCGTTTCCGCTGATGTGATAGCACGCAAGCTGCTGCCCGCTCAGTTGGTGGACGAAGAAAAAATTACCCTAAGTTCGGGCTGGGGCAGTTAGGGAGATAAGCATATGGCAACAACAACAGCCGTTCAAGAACAAAGCACCGGCATGAGTACACGCACAAAGTGGATCATCGCCGGCGTTGTCCTGCTGATCATCGCGATCGCCTACTACATTCTTCGCCCGCAGCAAGCGGTAGCCGTCTACAATTCTACACTTCGCCAGTCAACACCCTTAATTCTTGGCGCGCTGTGTGGGCTAATCGGTGAACGATCAGGCATCATCAATATCGGCATCGAGGGCCAGATGCTTATGGCGGCTTTCCTCGCCTTCCTGGCCAACGTATATCTCGGCCGCTTGCTTCCCCTGGGGATTACACTACCGCTGGCAGTATTAGTCGGCGTTCTGACCGGGGCCCTGATCGGAGTATTCCTCGCCTGGATGTCAGTCACACTAAAGATGGACCAGATTATTGGCGGGACAGTGATCAACACCCTGGCCTTGGGATTAACCGGCTACTTCTATGTCACGGGCCTGACCACGATGGGGAAATTGCAGCCCATCCCCCTGGGCCCGTTGGCCGATATTCCGCTGGTTGGTCCGGTATTGTTTAGTAACCCGCCGATCACCTATATCACAATCATCCTTGTATTTGTGGTGCAGTTTGGTTTGTTCCGCACAGTTTGGGGTCTGCGCACACGTTCAGTTGGCGAACATCCCAGCGCCGCAGATTCGGTAGGCATCAATGTGCACCGCACGCAGTATATCAACGTAGCGCTGGCCGGCGCATTCGCCGGCCTGGCAGGCGCTTACTTAACCCTGGAGGCTGTGGGGTCATTTGAACGAAGCATGACGAACGGGCGAGGGTTTATCGCTCTGGCGGTTATGATTTTCGGCCGGTGGACGCCGCTCGGCGCCTGGGGTGCGGCGCTGCTGTTTGGCTTCTTCACGGCGTTTCAGACGCAGCTGCAGTTGAGTGGCACATTTGATATTCCTCCGCAGTTTATTGGCATGCTGCCTTATGTTTTGACCATCGTCGTCCTGGCTGGTTTCGGTGGCCGGGCGCGTCCGCCGGCGGCAGTTGGCGAAGTATATGATCCGGAATAGCGAGGTTATTAGCGAATGAACAAGAAAGATTCACCAGTTGTTCTGGAAGCACGTGGCCTGACGAAACGCTTCCCCGGTGTACTGGCCAATGATGATGTTGATCTGACCTTACACCAGGGTGAGATCCTGGCCCTACTCGGCGAAAATGGCGCCGGGAAGAGCACGTTGATGAATATGCTTTATGGTCTTTACCATCCTGACGAAGGTGAGATCTGGATTAAGGGGGAGCAGGTACATCTGAAGGATCCCAGCGATGCCATTGCCCGCGGCGTAGGCATGGTTCACCAGCATTTTCAACTTGTGCCGGTGATGACGGTTGCTGAGAACGTCATTTTGGGCAATGAAATCACGCGCTCCGCCGGCGTTCTCGATTTGAAGGAAGCGGACAAGAGAGTCACTGAACTGTCCAAACAGTATGACCTAGAAGTGGATCCCACAGCGACTGTAGAAGATTTGCCGGTCGGCAGCCAGCAGCGCGTGGAAATCATTAAGGCCTTGTACCGGGATGCGGATATCCTTATCCTGGACGAGCCGACAGCCGTGCTGACGCCGCAGGAAGCGGAAGACCTCTTCCGGATCATGAAGGATTTCACGGCGCGCGGCGCTTCGATCATCTTTATCACGCATAAGCTCAAAGAGGTGCTGGCCATTGCCGATACGATCGGCGTACTGCATCGCGGCCGTATGGTGGGCATGGTTTCGCCAGAAGATTCAACCCAGGCCAGCCTGGCCGAAATGATGGTAGGTCGCGAAGTCATTTTGACCGTAGAGAAGAAACCGCCTTCGCCTGGCGATCTCGTCCTCAGCGTTAGCAATATGCAGGTGAAGGACGATCGCGGGCAATTGGCCGTCAAAGGGGTTGATTTGGAAGTACGCGCTGGCGAG
Organism: uncultured Chloroflexia bacterium; assembly: GCA_963767495.1. Classification (GTDB taxonomy): domain Bacteria; phylum Chloroflexota; class Anaerolineae; order Promineifilales; family Promineifilaceae; genus JAACFF01. The sequence goes on along the minus strand of CAVYDY010000001.1, from coordinate 1,265,789 downwards.
ATCGTTGGTGTGGCCGGTGTACAGGGTAATGGCCAGCGAGAGTTGGTGGAAGCCTTGACCGGTTTGCGGCCGGTTGTCGGCGGCAGTTTCTCGATCGTCGGGCAAGACAGCACGCAGCTGAAGCCACGCGAAATAACCGAACAAGGCGTGGCCCATATCCCGGAAGATCGGGAAAAACATGGGCTGGTAATGGCCTATTCGGTCGCCGACAATATGGTTCTGAACAATTATTACCAAACGCCGTTTGCTTCCGGTTTGATCATGCACCAGGATCAGATCGACGAACAGGCCACGCGGCTTGTGGAAGAATATGATGTCCGCACACCGAGTATCGGTACGCCGGCACGCAATCTTTCCGGGGGCAATAAACAGAAAGTGATCGTGGCCCGCGAGTTTTCACGCCCGATTGTTCTGCTCATTGCAGCCCAGCCAACGCGCGGCATCGATGTCGGTTCCATTGAATTCATTCATAACCAGATAGTCGAGCAGCGGGATGCAGGGGCAGCAGTGCTGGTTGTCTCCGCCGAATTGGACGAAGTTTTGAGCCTGGCTGATTACGTGGCAGTTATGTTTGACGGCCGTGTCGTCGATGTCCTGCCCATTGAAGAAGCCAGTAGAGAAAAAGTTGGCCTGCTCATGGCCGGCTCACAAGTCGAGGATGCCTGATATTCTCAATCCGTAGAGGACTCCGCAAGAGTGGATCGAATGATTCCTAGATAGATCCACTCTTGCCGATTAACGGCAAAATGGTCGCCGTATCAGGTGGGGTTCTGAACGCATTTCCCACATACAGCCAGCAAATTCAGCGCCTGCTGACAAACTTAAGGCTTCTAGACAGAAAATCCCGCCTCAGCTATAATTGAGCCCGTCCAGAGAGCAGACAGACAACTGAAGGTTTAGGGATCACATCACTGCATGAGAGGCTGTTTATCGCTCGATCTGGGTTTTGCGAAGATTGTAGAATACTTCTCCACAGAGAGATCCTTCTGCGAAAACAATAGGTGTAAAGCTACCAAACGACCGTAGCACGGAGCTGTAGTATGAATAAGAAAAATGACGTTGTCTATTTGACCCCCGAGGGTCTACGGCAGTTAGAGGAAGAACTCGCCTATTTGACAACGGTGAAACGTGAAGAACTTGCGCTAAAGCTACAAACCGCTATTGCTCAGGGTGACCTGAAAGAAAACGCTGATTATCATGACGCCAAAGAAGAGCAAGGGTTCTCCGAAGCACGCGTGCGTGATATTGAAGATTCTCTACGCCGGGCCCAAATCATTGATGACAATGGTCCTTCCGACGTCGTTCGTATCGGCAGTACGGTTACGGTGAGCGAAGAGGGATATGACGAAGAGGAGACCTACGATATCGTGGGGGCGACAGAAGCGAACCCGGTCGAAGGACGGATCTCGAACGAATCGCCAATCGGACGAGCACTGCTTGGCGCACGGGCCGGTGATGTTGTACAGGTTCAGACGCCAGGCGGCGCCATCGAATTTGCGATCAAATCGATCAGCTGATTTCCAGCCGGTCAAACAGCATGCCAAGGCCGCCTCATGGGCGGCTTTTTTTATTGCACCTATTGCTGTCCACGGACAGGGCAATCTGCTGATTATCCTGCGAGCAGGCGCAAGCTTCGGCGGTTGGTTTCATGACAAGATAGTGGTTGGCTCGTTTCCGGCAATAGCTGTAAAGTAACGATCATTATTCTGGGAAGACCCTGTATGAAGGATTCTTCGGACGGTTCCACACCTGAGATAACCTCCAGCACCGGCAAGCAGCAGGAAAGCAGCGTGTCGCGGTGGCTCGAACCGATCTTGCTGGCGGCAATCCTGCTGCTTGCCGGCGTCCTGCGCATGGCGGCTCCCGGCCTGACTGAGTTTAAGGCAGACGAAGCGCGTCTGCTTTCACTGGCCTATGATATGGCCCAGGGGGAGCTTGCCCTACGAGGCATCAGCAGTTCTGTAGGCGTGCCGAATTTCCCGGCAAGCGTATGGCTTTATGCGCTGCCTGTATCGATCTGGCCCCACCCATATGCGGCCACCGTTTTCACCGGCCTGTTGAGTACATTGACTGTCGCCCTTTGCTACTGGCTTGTGCGCCGGTATTGGGGCATAACGGCCGCTTTTACGGCTACCTTACTCTATGCTGTAAGCCCGTGGGCGATCATTTTCTCGCGCAAGATATGGGCGCAGAATCTACTGCCGCTTCTTGTGATGGGCTGGGCCATAGGCGCCGCGCTGGCGCTCGTCGAAAAACGGCCGCGATATATTTGGCTGCATTTTGTTTGCCTGGCTCTGGCGGTGCAGGTTCACCTGGCCGCCATCGCGCTGGTTCCGGCAACCCTCCTATTTCTGGTTATTTTCCGGCGCAGCGTCCGCTGGCGCGACCTGCTGATCGGGGCATTCTTGGCTGCACTGACTGTGGTCCCATTCGCCCTTTATCTGCTGCGCAATCAGAATCCGGCTGACTTGTTGGCCGGCGCTGCCGGAACGGAAGCAAGCGGGGGATTATCCCTCGATTCGCTGCGCTACACGATCATGATCAGCCTAGGCATGGAAACTCACGCGCTCACCGGAGGTGAAGCGTTCCAGCAGTATCTTGCTCTGGTTCCCGACCTGACGATCGTTCATTTGCTATGGGGGTTGCTGATTCTGGCCGGCCTTTTCTATTTGGCCTGGGCGGCATGGAAACGATGGCCGCGTCCGCCGGCGCAGGTAGGGCTGATTGTCTTGATCTGGTCGCTGATGCCAGCACTAATCTTTTTGTGGCAGTGGACGCCCGTCTTTCTCCATTATTTCATCGCTGTCTTGCCCGCCCCCTATATCGCTGCCGGCGCTGTTTTTTGCCGGCTCCCGGACTTGCTGAAACGCCTGTGGCCTGGCGCATCAAGCAGGGCCCAGCGTCTGGCCGCCGGCGGCGGATGGTTGATCTTAATTGTGGCGGCCGTCACCCAAGTTGGGGTCTTACTCACGCTGCAGCAGTTCGTCTATAGCACAGCGACACCCGGCGGCTATGGCATTCCCCTGGCAATGAAGATGGATGCGGTGAACCGTGTGGAAACGCTGATGCTGGAAACCGGCGCAGGAGAACTGTTGATAGCCGGCGAAGGGGAAGCGCCGCTCATGGATGAGTTCCCGGCGGAATGGGATGTGCTGCTGCGCGACGTACCGCACCGCTTTGTTGATGTGACCCAGCATGCCCTGTTTCCAGCTGAGGATGTGATCGTGCTGCTTGACAGTCGAATCGAACCACCCCAATCAACAGGCGATCTATACCTGGAAGCAGCAGCAGCCGTCACCGAGATACCACTCAGACCAGCCGAAGGCAGTTTCTCTGTGCTGATGCTTCCCGGTGCAGCACGCCCGGCGCCAGAAATCATCATAGAACCTCCCCTATTGCTGGCCAATTGGGTCAACTTACTGGGCCATGATCTGCCGCAGCATGTGGACGACGAAACGGCCGTATGGCAGGTCCATTGGCGCACGGGTGACAATCCCGATCCGGCCGATTACCAGTTTTTCAATCACCTGGTAGACAGCAGCGGCACGCGTATCAGCCAGGTTGATGCGGCGGCATTTGATCCCGCACAGTGGCGGGCAGGCGATACGCTGATCGGCCGTTTCCTGATGCCCTGGCCACAAACGGCAAACGGCCCGATGGCCATGCGTGTTGGAATGTACCGCTACCCTTCCCTGGAAAATGTGCCGCTCCTAGATGAAGCAGGTAACCCATATATCGATGCGGCCGAATTTCCACTAGACAGTTGAGGGAATCCACCTACAAGAGAAGCGAGTCCCAAGAAAACGTCGCCAGAACAGGTCTTAGCTGCGACAAGTTGGGGAGAAACAACTGATGGATAAAGTTTGGGATTTCACAAAACCATTACTGCGTTGGGTTGCCCTGGCCATCTTGGCCATTGCCGTCATCGCCCTGTTGATCAATATTCTTGGTATTCAGCCGCCGAAAGAATTCAGCATCGCTACCGGTCGTGAGGATGGCGCCTATTTCGCCTTTGCCAGGCAGTATCAGGAGCGTTTTGCTGAAGAAGGCTACACGCTGCATATTGTGCCGACGGCCGGATCGCATGAGACGATAGACCTGCTCAACACCGGCGAGGTCGACGCCGGGTTCATTCAGAATACAGCGTACGCAGAACGTGATATCTCCAGGCTAAGTTCATTGGCCAGCATCTATTATGAAGCGGTGTGGATATTCTACCGCGAGGATCTACAGCAGACGCAGGGACGGATCGCTAGCCTGGAAGGGCTGCGCATCGGCGTTGGTGAAATCGGCAGCGGCACTTATACATCATCACTAACCCTACTAAACGCAAATGGCATCAACGAGGAAAACAGCACCTTCATTGTCGCGCCATCTAGCGAAGCAGCGGAGATGCTGCAAGCCGGAGAGATCGACGTCATGATTATGGTGGCTGGCGCGTCATCCTCGCTCGTGAACAAATTACTGCTAACCCCCGGGATTGATCTAATGCCGGCGATACGAACAAAGGCTTATACCAGCCGCATGAAAAATATCTTCGAGGTAGAGCTGGGAGAAGGAGCGATAAATCTCAACAAGAATATTCCGTCCGAGGATAAGAAGCTCCTGGCTGCAACGGCAACGTTGGTTGCCAACCAGGAGCTGCATCCAGATCTAGCACGTCTCCTGCTGGTCATCGCCACAGAGATTCACACGCCGGGCGGCCTTCTAGAGAAATCTGGTGAGTTCCCTGCGCCCGTTTATAGTGGCATTCCGATGAATCGGGACGCTGAGCTTTTCTTGGAGAAAGGATCGACTGGACTGGAGCGTGTACTGCCATTATGGATGGCATCCCGCCTTGAGCGGATTGTTTTCCTGATACTGCCAATCGCCTTGATTTTGTATCCCCTGCTGCGCGGCGTGCCGACAATTCTGGCCTATTTTTATCAATTTCGAGTCAAGCGTCGTTACCAATATTTGCGCAACGTAGAAGAACAATACAGATCCTACGATCTCGACGAGCTGAATGAAGCAATCACCGCCCTGGAAGGTTTTCAGGACGACCTGCACGAGAAAACACTCGTGCCGGCATCGAAACTGGATGAGTATTATGAACTACGCATGCATACCAACCTGACCCTAGACCGGCTGCGAACGCAGAAGTCAATGCTGGAAGCTAAAGCGGCCGATCAGCCAACGACCTGAACCAGATGGTAGCGCTTGCGACCCTTGCGCAGGACAAGGAACTGCCCATCGATGGCGTCGGCAGTCGTCGCCATCTGTGCCGTGTCACTCACACGCTGGTTGTTCAGGTAGATGCCGCCTCCACTAATTGAGCGCCGCGCGTCCCCTTTGCCCGAGGCCAGATCGCTGTCCAGAAGCAGGTCGACAACAGAGACGCCTTCAACGGCCAGCGCTTGGCGTGAGATTTCACTGGAAGGCACCTCGGCAAAGATATCTTGAATGTCATCCGCTCCCAGGCCAGCCAGATCGCCGCCAAAGAGAACACTGGCCGCCTGCTCAGCCTTGTCCAAGGCGCTCTCCCCATGAATCATACGCGTCATCTCGCGGGCCAGCCTGCGCTGCGCCTCCCTGCGTTCGGGATGTTCATCGACGGTATGTTCCAACTCGGTAATTTCCGGCCGTGTCAGCCAGGTGAAGTACTTGAGGTAGTTGATCACATCGGCGTCATCGGTATTCAGCCAAAACTGGTAGAAACGGTAGGGTGACGTCCGCTGCGGATCGAGCCAGGCATTATCGCCGCCGGCTGTTTTGCCAAATTTACTGCCGCTGGCATTGGTGATCAGCGGGTAGGCGACACCATCGACCTTCGCACCACGCATACGCCGGATCAGTTCAATACCCGCCGTAATGTTGCCCCACTGATCGCTACCGCCCGCCTGCACCAGGCAGTTGTAATTATCAAATAGATGCAGAAAGTCGTAAGACTGCATCAACATGTAGCTGAATTCCGTGTAGGAGATGCCCTCGCCTTCACGCTCCAAACGCGACTTGACGGAATCTTTGGCCAGCATATAGTTCAGGGTGAAATGCTTGCCGATGTCGCGCAGGAACGCCATGAGGGACAGTTCAGACAGCCAGTCGTAGTTATTGACGATGATCGCCGGGTTGCTCTTGACTTCGAAATCAAGCAGGCCGGCCAACTGCCCTTTTATGCTGTTCAGATTGTGCTCAATCTCTTCATGAGTGAGCAGGTTGCGCTCAGCTGACTTGCCGCTGGGATCGCCGATCATCGCCGTGCCGCCGCCGGCGACGGCGATGGGTACATGACCAAATCGCTGCCAGCGGGCCAGGCCCATCATGGGTACAAGGTGCCCAATATGCAGGCTGTCCCCTGTGGGATCGAACCCATTGTAGACAGTGATCTTCTGCTCGTTCACCAGGTCACGGACACCCTCAGTATGGTCAAAGAGTAAACCTCGCCATTTGAATTCATCAAATATATTCGTCACAATAAACTCCTCTTTACAGCTGACGGATTGATTGCCAACGCCGCGACCAGGCCATCCGCGCAATAAAAAAGACGCGGGCCAGGCCGCGTCCTGTGTATTTAACAGATTCTGGTATAAAGGGCATCAAGCAGGCCAAAACACCACGCGACCGCGTCGTTTCGTCTGACCATAATAATAAGTGCTACCGTCTCCTGTGTGCCAATTCATCACGTATCCATGGTAACAAAGGGTAGAGTGTGCGTCAAGCTTTAACCGCCGGCCATCAGACTGTCTACGGCAGCGGCCAGTTGGGCCAAATTGCGCACGATATGCACGGAGTCACAAACGGGAACATAGTCGTACATGTCACTATCACCGGTACCCCATTGGCCGGGGTGTTCAGGATTGAACCAGACGAGACGGCGCGCGCGGCGCTGCAGCTGTTTCATGAGGTCGACGCGCGGTGAATTGTAGTTATTGCGACCATCGCCGAGGACAACAACCGTTGTACGGCCGTCGACGCTGTCCAGCCAGCTCTTGAAGAAAGTGTCCAGGCTGTTGCCGAAGTCCGTGGCATAATGCTGCGGCATACGGCCGTAGAAATTATCGAGGACGGCATCCACCGCTTCTGACGGCCGGTTGCCAACCAGAACGATGCTGATCTCCTCCATGTCGGAATAGAAGCCAAAGCTGCGCGTCTTGGCCACCTGGTCCTGCAGTTCATAAGTCAGGCGCAGCATAAACTCAGCCACAGAGAGCATAGACCGGGACATATCACAGATGAGCACAAGGCTCGGTTTCAACTTGCGCTTCTTATATTTCAGCTCGATCGGCACACCGCCATAACGCTGGTTGGCGCGAATGGTGCCCTTGGAATCAAAGCGGCCCTGTTTACCTCGTTTGCGGCGCAGAGCGGCGCGGCTGCGCAGCTGCGTCACCAGGCGCTGCACCTCACGACGCAAGATATTCGCTTCTTCCTCGCTTAGAGCATAGAAGGGTTTCTGCATCAGGTCAGACCCGTGAATATCTTTGGGGCGATTCGCGCGTTCTTCAGCAATCTGTTTGCCGACCTGTTGGGCCACCTTTTCGGCTAACGCTTCGCGATTCGCTTCCACGACACCAAGAAGCTTTTCAATCGCTTCCTGGCTCATGCCCATTTCCTGCAGCTTTTGCACCATTTCCTGCAACTGCTCCTCCAGGCGCGCGAACCCCATGCGCTGCAGCATACGGCGCGTCACCCAACGCCCTTCCTCCTGTGAATCAGCCCATTGGGCGCCAGATTGGCGCGCCAACTCTTCCAGCTCTTCCTTTGTGGGGCCCTCTCCGCTGGTCAGCCAATCCATGAGCGCCTGCATGCGGCCGCTGAGCGCTTCCAAAGCGGCACGCAGCAACTCCTGTTCATCAGGATTCAACGCTTCCATTGCATCCTGAAGGGCGGGCCCGCCGCTGCCGAAATAGAGCGGGAAAAGCTCTTCAAACACGGGCCTATCGTCGCTGTCTTTCACGAGCGTCGCGCGCAGTGATTCGCGAAAAACTTGCTTATCTTGGATGCCCAGCACGCTGACGGCCTGCATGGCGTCAATAGATTCGGCCAAGGAGATGCGCACACCGGCAGCGCGCAATCCTCGTATGAAATCGATGACTCTTTTTTCCATTGAGCTGTCCCTGCTACCAGCCGCGGTCTGGACCTCGGCTGCCGCCTCCTTGCATCATCCGCTTCGCCTTCTGTACATCCGCCTCATACTTCAAGAGGACCGTCAACGTATTGGTCAAGGTTTTCGCGTCGATAGCATCTGCATTAAGCGCAACCAAAGCGCGCGCCCAGTCCAATGTCTCGCTGATGCTGGGAAGTTTACGCAAATCCATATTGCGCAGCTGTTGGACAACGCCCACAGCCTGTCGCGCCAGATCATCACTCAGTTCGGGCACCTTCAAGTTCACGATATTCAGTTCGTCTTCAGCCGTTGGATAGTCTACATACAGGTAGAGGCAGCGGCGCTTCAACGCCTCGCTCAATTCGCGCGTATTGTTACTGGTCAGGAGGACCATCGGCTGGTGCAGGGCAGAGACAGTGCCCAGTTCAGGCACGCTGACCTGAAAATCGCTCAAGACCTCCAGCAAGAAAGCCTCGAATTCAACGTCAGCACGATCGATTTCATCAATGAGCAGAACGACGGGTTCCTCCGACGTTAGAGCGGTCATTAGCGGCCGGGGAAGCAGAAAATGTTCGGAGAAGAAGACGTCTTCCTCCTGGGCCAGGCGCTGCGCCGCTTCTCCGAGCGTGCTGACATCTTCCAACATGTCGTGCAAGGTATCGCGCAGGAGCTGTGTGTAGAGCATTTGCTTGGCGTATTCCCACTCATAAAGCGCCTTGCTTTCATCCAGGCCTTCGTAACACTGCAGGCGCACCAGGGGGGCGTCGAGTGCGCCCGCCCATGCTTTGGCCAACTCAGTCTTGCCCACGCCGGCCGGCCCTTCCGCCAGAATCGGCTTGCCGAGGGACTGCGCCAGGTAGAGGACGGTGCCGATTTCTTCGGAGGCGATATACTGCTGCGTTCCTAATCGATGGCGGACGTCAACTGTGTCTTCAAACATGCTGGTTATCTCCAGTTATTAATCTGCAGTTGGGCAGGGCGCCCATATGAATAAAGACATTGTAGGAGCATCACCCGGATGCGAAAAGAAGCTTTAATGGTTAACTGCGCAGCTGCGGAACCGCCGGACAGGAATCAGCTGTTGAGGTCGTAAGCCAGGAAGGTTATCGTCTCGCGGTGCACGAAACCAACCGACTGGTAGAGGTGGACAGCCGGCCGGTTTGTACGCCAGGCGCCTATCCGCGCCCGGGATGCGCCGCGCCGCACCAGTTCGTGCAAGGCGGAAAGAAGTAGGTAACGGCCGTGCCCCTGCTGCTGGTAATCGGGCAAGATGCCCAGCGGCTCAATGACGCCGAGACCATCCGCTTGCAGGTGAAGCCAGGCGAAACCTACAATCCGGGAATCAGCCATGAGAAAAAGCATATCGGCGGGATCATCCAGCATTTCCGCCACCTCTGGCGACGAAAATGGCTGATCCCAGGGTAGGCCGGAGAAAGCAGCGGCAAATAGGCGAAGGAAACCGCTAACAGCGTCGGAGCGTGGCTGGGTGATGATCCTCACCTCATCTTTGTCATGCAGCTGCGGCAGCCGGCGCAGGTCGTCGCAGAACATCATCCATTCTTCATGCTCAACGTAGAAACCATTCTTGAGCAAAAACTGGGCGGCAGGGCTCTCTAGTTTGCTCACCTGATAGGCCACCTGGCGCACGGCCGTCGGCTGCAGTTCAGCCAGCACCCGCCGCAAGAGCCGGCTGCCAAACCCGTTGCCCTGCCGGGAAGGCGCGATGCATCCTTTCAAATCAGCGATATGCGGCAGGCCGGGTACCGGCACAGACAGCGCATAGCCAAACGGTGATCCCTGAGCAATGACCCAGGCCGTCGCGCCGTATGCGATCATAGAGGCCACATAGCTGCCAAAGGCGGCGGCGGAAAGGGGATCATCGGGGAATGCGGCCGTGTGTATCGGAGCCAAGAACCCGGCATCCCCTTCACGATACGGACGAATCATGGTCACCATTATAGGCGAACATAGAGGGTGTCCCAAGTGAAGCAAGGCTGCAATATGAGCGATCTATGGCAAGAGTCAATCAGGTTGTTGCTCAAGCTTGACCTGATTGCTGGCCAATGATAGAATTTTCGTCCAATTCGCCCCCATCGTCTAGGGGACTAGGACGTGGGCCTTTCAAGCCCAAAACGGGAGTTCGAATCTCCCTGGGGGCATAGATACTAGACAGAACCAGTCAGGAACTCGAGACCATAAAGGAGTTTCTGGCTGGTTTGCGTTTTGATCAACCGAGGAAGCTCGTAGGGCTACAAATTTTCTCCCTTAACTTAAACGCCGCAATTTGCGAACGGAGAAAGCACTCCCAATTAGTAAAGCTGCACCGGCAAAAGCTATCAGCGTAATCAATACTTGCCAGAAATCCACCGGCCAGGTATTGAATAACACCAAATCGCGGATAGGATCGACGGCATACGTATTCGGGAACAGCCAGGCAATCCAGATAACAGCATCTTTGTGAGCACGTACCATTGAAAGACCACCCCCAATGAAGAATATGATCATAGCGCCTAAGACAGCCCCAACTGCTCCGGCCATATAACTGCTTGCGACAAGCCCAAAAACCAGCGCCACCTGAATCCAAAATAAGGCGACCAACCCGGCCAAGAGCCATACAGTCCACAAATATCCACCCGGCCAAAAACCCAACCATACCCGAATGATGATCAAGAAGAATGTGCCTGTCACCAGGCCAAATAATAGGGCCAGAAACGTTTTCGGGAGCAGTACCCACGCCAAAGAACGTGGCGAGAGCCCATACTCAAGGGTGATCTTATTTAACTGCTCTTTATAGGTCAGAATGAACATATTAAACATGCCACCTAATGTGACCGACAAAAGCACTATGCCAATCGAAATGATTGATACCCAATCAACCATCTCTGGCAATGGATATTCTTCTGACATTGCCAGCGGTGGACCAGGCTGGTCGATATTGTGATAGAACTGCCAAAGCACCTCCGCGGAGTAGATTCGGTGGTTCTTAGCCCGGTCATCGTTGTAATTCATGAAGTACATGTCAAGCTCAGGATGATCCCCCGCTTCGAGCCTATTCGAGAAATCTTCCGGTATCACCCAGATACCTTCAATACGGTATTCTTCAAAAGCTTGCCAGGCCTGCACCTCATCCATCTTTTGGATGGTGTAGTATGGCGCTTGATCCAATGGAGAAATCACTTCATCGAAAGTATCAACCAAAATCTGGCCATATTCTCCTTGATCATAATTGACGACAGCAACTTTAAAGCTCAACCGCCCACCAAATAGCAGGGCAAAAGCGATCAAGATGAAAAGGCAAGGGATGACACCACCCAAAGCCGTGATCGGGTCATGCTTCCATGCGTTGAACTCAGTTTTGAATAGTATCCATAAGCGCCTCATAACTTACCTCTCCATTCTCAATACACGCTGACGGTAAACCGCCGCGACCAATACAAGAAGCAGTAGGCAATATCCCGCCAGTTGAATTTGCGCTGTGGCTGGATTGGCGGCAACTTCCCGGCCAAAGTAGAAATAAGGGAACAGCATTTCAATAATCGGAGTATTGGGAATCAGGCGGCTGACGCGTTCGAAAACTGGTGAAAAGCCAGCGGCTAGTCCAAATCCGCTGCCTATTAGCCAAAAGGCAAAAGCGCTGGCCAGCGCAATTAGAAAGGAGGGCAAGCTGCTGCGTGTTAATAACCCAGCTAACAATCCAATACAGGCTGCTATCAACGTAAGCGGTAGAAGAATGACAAACACCGCCACGGTTGAACTTGCCCAAACCCCTGTTATGACCCCGACGGCTGTGTATAAGATAGCCGCTGCCCCTAGCCCGGTAATCAGCAGTCGGGTGATCTTAGCTGCCAACAATAATTGAAATGGAATAGGGCTAAGCCGGTATTCCAAAATAGTACCTTGTTCGAATTCTTGGGCCATGATGTATCCGCCGATCATTGCCGCTGCCAGATATGCCGCCAGCGGGATCATCGCCATCCCGAAATAAACCGTGTAAGGCACATCCTGAGGCAGCCAGGGATACTCATTAATCAACACTGCACGATTCCCAAGCTCCTGGTTCCACAACACCAGCGACGCCGCAGTCAGCCGGTTGCGTAGGTTCTTGACCAAGTTGCTGTCAATATATCCGTAACGCTGCAAGGCTGTGGGAATCGCATCAAGTTGGACAACTTCAATCACCTGCCTTTGCCCAAGGTCAGCCTCAGCAATCAATATCGGGTTTATGTATGCGGGCCCAATTGGAGAACCAACTTCTTCCATTGCGGTTAACAAATCTCGTCCCAGTTCTGTTTTTGGCTGCACGACTCGCATATCAAATGTTGGGACAACCATAATAGTCGACATGAGTATATACATCAGCGTTGGCTGGAAGACGGCAATCAGAATCACGACCAAAGCGGTGCGTGATGATTTAAATTCGTTAAGAAGGAGTAGAAGGTAACGCCTCACAACTTTACTCCCGCAGTGCCCGACCGGTGTGAGACAGAAAGACATCATCTAAGGATGGACGGGAGATCAGGATAGAGTCAAGTCGGTGAAACTCACTGATCTCAGCAATTAAGGATGCAGCTTTTGCTTCTGCATTCTGCATTTCAAAACGTATTTCTCCCAGTTGGGGGCGCGAGAAGTTCTTGACAGCGTAGTTAGCTAACAGGAGTTCTGGCGCATCTATGGGTGGGGAAGTGCGGATGGAAACCACGTCATAGCGTGTCTGCGCCTTAAGGCTTTCTGGAGAATCGAGGGCAATTGCCATTCCGTGATCGATGATCAACACTCTATCGCAGAGTGTATCCGCCTCCACCATGTTGTTGGTTGATATGACAAAGGTTTTGCCTTCTTCACGCTGCTGCTGGATATGCTCCCATAACGCAAAACGACCCTGTACATCGACCCCCAGTGTGGGTTCATCAAAAAAGATGACCGAGGGATCATGTAACAGCGCGCGCGCCAATGCCAAACGCCGTTTCATCCCCCCGGAGAATGTTTGCACACGATCTTTTCTCCGCTGCCATAGGTTCGTGAAGTTCAGCAAATCTGCCATCCGATCTCTGGCATTATTGAGATCCTGGCAGTATAGGGCCGCATGATGCCAGAGGTTGTCTTCAGCACTTAGGTCGAGGTATAAATTTGTCTCTTGGGGAACATACCCGACCCAGCGGTAGACCTGGCGGGTTTGAGAGGCTACATTGTAGCCTAGTACCCGGATTTTTCCCTGATTGGTCTTCAGCAAACCAAGGATCATGTTAATGATCGTCGTTTTGCCGGCGCCATTTGGACCTAGCAATCCAAATATTTCTCCTTTTTTAACCTCAAAAGATAGATCATCCACGGCCGTCAAATTGCCAAACCGCCGTGTAACAGAACTTACCTCGATGGCGACCTGGTTTTCCATGCTCTACTCCTGTTCGATAAGTGTGCCACGAACAAATAAGGCCACAGACTGCTCAACCATATCTTCTGCAGATATTTCTGGTTGCAAAGAATCCAATAGAAAGCTTTGCAGCACAGTATAGGAAAAGAACATCCCCAAAAAAGCCTGAGCCAGTACCTCGGAGTGCCCTGAATGGATCAACCCCGCATCCATCTGACGCTCAAAATAACGCGCCAGCATGCGCCGCAACTGACGGGGGTTTTCCGCCACTATCTGCTGAAATTCCGGGAAGTTACCTGCCTCACAGATCGCCATGCGGATGACATCACCACGTTCGGTCATCACTTTCATCATCGTTTCCCCGATGAGGGTAAGATCTTGACTGTAATTCCCGCTGAAATGCGGTTCCAAGTCTTCAGCTATAGACAAACCACCGAATTTATCCATGATCGCCTTTGCAAGCTTCTCCTTGGTGCCAAAGTGACGAAAAAGAGTAACCTCATTGACGCCAGCTAATTCAGCAATGGCACGCGTGGAGGACCCTGCGAATCCTTTCTCAGTAAAGAGTAAGGAAGCAGCTTGTATGATGCGAGCACGCGTTTGATTTGGAGTGGAGGAAGAACCAATTTCATTCATAAGCAATCTCTAGTGCATGCAAGTACTTACTTACATTATTGCATAATTTTGAACAGATGTCAAGATAAAATATACTACTAGCGAATGAGATTTCTCTAGGGTGTCCAAACTCACCGTCGAAAATTGGGGCTGAATTCTTGATTTAGTTGTGTTGAACAGTTCGAATAACGAGAGAAAATCTAGGCCACGCAAAAGAAATGATTGGCAATGTACTGCTACGATACCCATGAAATAGTCGTATTATAAAGTTCGAAATGAGTCTCCCAAGGGGCATTGCGCAAAAAGAAACCGCTTGACAACAAAGTCAGGCGGTTTTTTGTTTGATTCAGCTCGGAATTTGGAAGAAATGGAGGAACAAGGGCCAAAATCTATTTTCATTTCGGCAAATAGAGTTCGAATCTCATTGGGTGGCACGACGAGGCCGTGGTCGCCGATCAGTGTGGTAAAAGCCAAAATTACTACAGTACACCATTTGCAATACGCCGTAAAAGAAGTATAATATTTTTGTATGTTCAAAAATGCTGGGTGTACAAAGAGACTCTGATTTTGGGTGGGGAAGCCCAAAGGCACATACGCAATCTAGAAAGTTGAATTATTCGTTTTGAGCAGTCTATGCTCGCTGGCTGTGCAAGCTGTTTCCGTGTGCAGGGATGTTGTCCCCACGTGATGCGATTGGATCGATTGGATATCAATTGAACCATTTTGCAGCCCTTGATGATCTGAATGCGCGTTCGCCCATTTGGACAGCAGAATCGAAGATTCGTAGTTTTAGAGGCTATTTAAGAAAAGAGAACAAGGAAAGAATATCTGATGTCAGAAAACGTGAACATTGCTACTTTTCGTCGCGTTATAGAGGAAGGTTTTAATAAGGGAAATTTAGACGCCTTTGATGATTGCTTTTCCCCGACTTATATAGAACATCAATTTGATTTGCCACCCACGGTCGAAGGTTTTAAGGATTCTATTCGTTATCTTCGTCACACCTTCAAGGATTTCTCCCTGACAATTGAAGATACTATTTCCGGGGAAGATATGGTTTGGGCGCGCATGACGGGGCGCGGAACAAACAGCCAACCGTTTATGGGGCGCCCGCCGACAGGAAAGTCATTTTCGATGAATGTGGTTGACATTTGCCGCTTTGAAGATGGGCGAATTGTGGAGCACTGGGGTGTTCCAGATCGTTTTCATCTCATCGTTCAGCTTGGTCTCTTACCAGGACCACCCCAATAGGTAGGATCTATGGACACATCTATGCGCAAGCTACCCAATCTACAAGCTTCTCTCTTGGTTGTCGCTGGTGAAGACCGCTACGGCGAGCAGAGGGGGCTTGGTATAAGTTCTATTGACTTTAAATTGACTGCAGAGGACGGCACTGGCGTCCTGATCATTGAAAACAAATTTCGGGAGAAAGGTGGCCCTGCACGACATTTGCATACGATGCAGGACGAGTGGTTCTACGCTGTTGAAGGCGAGTTCATATTCGAAGTAGGGCTCGAGAAGTACAGACTAAAACCTGGAGATTCTTTATTTGCACCGCGAAAAGTGCCTCATGTGTGGGCTTGTACAGGAGAAACTGGCGGCAAGATCCTGATTGTCTTTACGCCTGCTGGAAAAATGGAATCTTTCTTTTGTGAGGTGACAAGAGCCAACGCCATGCCTGCGCAGGATCCTGAGTTGTGGCGTGCCCATAACATGGAGCTGCTTGGACCGCCTTTGTTGCTCGAGTAAGGTATATCCTGAAAATCAATGAGCGGTCAACGACAGGGGACAACCGTTCGAATCTCCTTGGGTGGTAACGGCCGATATCCGGTCTACGCTGCACCCTCACTGAAGAGTGGTGCACCAACTTGGCCCGCACAATAGAACAAAAAGGACGTTCCATAGCCACGGAACGTCCTTTTCTAATTAGCGCAGCAATGCCAGCGCTTACTTACTGTGGACCTTGATACCGCCGCCGCCCAGATCCTTCAGCGAACCAATATCGTACATGATCCCTGTATCGCCCCAGATGTGGATGCGGAAGGTATAAGGGAGTCATTTATTTTTCCTATCATGGCTCGTCTCCTATTCGGCTTTCCTCTTTGTCACCCTCTCGGTTTCTGCGGACAGTGATGGCCGCTAGTTTCGCCATTATAAACGCTTTCAACTGCTCAAGGTCGCTGAAGCGATGCTTCTGCGGATCGGCCGAAACCTCGCGCAGCTCAAAACGCCACGCTGGAGGTTCATCGGCCGTGGCCGGCGAAACCAGCCAGCAGCGAACCAGAAAAGATTGGTAGATTTGATCTGCTTGTTCCGTCATATTGCTTTTCCAATAACGCTGCTCTCTGCTATTCTCGCCAGGTTATTAACTTTGATACCAGGCACTTTGCGGACGTCTTTCTCTAGAAATCGGCCTTCTTACTCCCTGGCGCCTCGTTGATTGGACCAATCATTTGGCCGCCACAGTGATGGGAGCAGTTTCCGCGGAATTGAAGAGCTTCACGTCAACCGGATCCATTGCACAGACGTTGCCTGCATGACCATCTGCTGAGCTGTCGCCTGAGTCCGGTTCTCGACCGCTTCAATAACCAGAAAACAACGGGTTTGCCGGTCAACGATGGTCATGATGTATGCTTCGTTTTTTTGGCGCCTATGAAGGTGAACAGTTCATCCTGTTCGGCGACCTCAACCGGCATATCTGGCGCAGGTAATTCCGCCGGTAGGCTGTCGGCGTATGCCTTAATCCAGTTGGCTACAGTCCCGTGGCTGACGCCCACATGCCGCGCGGCCTGTCTTTGACTATTCCCGTCCAACACCAGGCGAAGGGCCTGTTCGCGGATGGTCAGGTCATAACCTATTGCCTGGGGCGAGGGCGTATACTTACGTCCACAACGCTTACATTTGTACAGCTGACTGCCGGCCGCTGTCTTGCCATTCTTAACTTGGTTTTCACTACTGGAACAGTGTGGACATTGATTCATCATGAAGTTATACCATGCCCTTAGAATTAGTCACTCCCTAGAGGTTCGGGATTTCCCGCAAAGTGTATAATAACGTCCGGAGCATAAGCTTCATCAATGAGAACCCGATTCCCCTTATCGTATTCTTCTCTCACGGTGCGGGCAAAAGCTTTGTTCTGTTCAGTTGACATAATTCTTCTCCTTAGTGAATTTGATTTGATATGACAACATAAGCTATAACGATTGTTGTGAAGACAATATTGAAGTTGCCTTCCTATACAATTACAATTGACTTGCTCACATGATAAATTATTGACGGAATGGGCGCATCGTTAGAACTAACTATTCGAGTTAACTATTGAGGATTTGCGCAGGAACCAGAACCGACAATTTTTAAGAGTGAGAGATACATCGGAAATCCGCTTGGAGAAACAAAAATGAATAGCAAACCCATTACCATTATGTTGTTCTTAGTGATCATGTTGTTATTGGCAGCCTGCCAGGCGCAGGAGCCCGATACAACGGCCACCCCAGAACCAGCTGCACCGACGGAACAGGCCGTTCCAGCCACAGAGGAATCACAAGAACCTACCGCTGAACCAACTGAAATGGTTTCAGAAACGGACTCGAGAGAGCAGGAGTCATCGCCCGGCTTCGAACTGTTGGATGAATGCTTCGTCGAAATGCCAGAAGGTCTTGATTATGAATGCGGCAATGTCACCGTGCCTGAATTCCACGATGTAGATAACGGCCGTACGATGACACTAGGTGTTGTACGCTTACTCTCACCAGCCGAAGCTCCCGCTGAGCCGATCTTCTTTGGCGCCGGTGGCCCTGGTGGGTCACTCATAAATACCGCGGCAACTACAGCAGAGTCAATTGTTGAAGATGATTCCTCAGTTTACGCCCAATTACTGAAAGACCGAGATTTAGTTTTCTTTTCCCAACGTGGCACCGCGTATACAGAACCTGCGTTGACTTGCGGCGATGATACATTTGAACCTTTCGATGAAGTTCTCGCAGCTGGCGGGACCGCAGAAGAGCGGCAGGAAACTCTTATAGAGACCTATAAAGGTTGCTATGATGAGCTAAGAGAGGCCGGGATCGATCTTACGGCGTATACCAGCGTGCAGAATGCGGCAGATGTCAACACCATTCGGGAGACATTGGGCTACGATCAAATCATCTACTATGGTGAGTCTTATGGCACATTGCTGGGACAGCATATTATGCGTGATTTCCCCGAGACACTAACAGCCGTTATTTTAGACGGCACCGTACCCACTAGTGCGCCAATATGGCAAACAGACCTCGATGTCAAATACCAACAATCATTGACGAATTTGCTTGACCTGTGCGCCGCAGACGAAGCTTGCAATACGGCTTACCCCAGTCTGGCAGACGATATCGAGGCGGTCTACCAGCAGCTAGGCACCGATCCTGTAGATGTCAACTTTTTTGACGTCTACACCATCCCGATCGAGCCAAGCGTGTTATCGGCCGCTATTTATGACGCCCTCTATTCTCCCATTCTCGCTGCCCTTGTTCCGCTCACGGTAGAAAGCCTGCTGTCCGGCACACCTGACCCCCAGATCAATCGCGTGCTTCAATTCGCGATTGCGCCCAGCCAAGCCGTTAACTTCTTCATGCATTATGCGGTGGTCTGCTCCGAAGATCCGCCGACGGCCGTAGAAGATGGCTTTTCGTTGGCTGATCCAGCCTTTAGTGTGATTCCCGACTTAATTGAAGCTGACACAGAAGAGTATCTTGAATTGTGTGCTTATCTGGACTTGCCGGTGCTGCCAGAGGAGACCGATGCGGTTATTGCCAGCGACGTGCCCGTGCTGCGGCTGAGTGGTGCGCTTGATCCCATCACTCCCGCTTTTGCGTCTGATGCTATGATGGCTGCCCTGCCCAACAGCTTCTCCTTCAACTTCCCTTATGGGGGTCACGTCCAATTCCTGAGTGGCAATCCATGTGCGCAAGACATGGTCAAGGCGTTTATCGACGACCCGACGACCGAGCCAGACAGCAGTTGTATTACCGATACGCTCCCACTGCAATTTGTGCTGCCGGCAGAATCTGACGCAGCAAATGACCTCAGCATGTTAACCTCTGAGTTCTGGTTATGGACCTCGTTTTCCAGCCCCGAAGAGTCGTTCGATGTCGAAGGGCCAGAAGATTATCTGATCTTCTTTAATGAAGCGGGTACCATCAACATCGGCGCTGACTGTAATAGTGCCAGTGGCAGCTATACATTTAATGGCAGCAACCTGACCATCGAGCTTGGCCCGATGACGTTGGCCGCTTGCGAAGAGGGATCTCGCAGCGAGCAGTTTATTAACTTGCTCGGCAGTGCCGCCATGGCCTACTTTGAGGATGGTAATCTGTATATTGACCTGATGGCCGATGGTGGCACGATGATATTTACCCCTGAAGAATAATGAATCAAGATTTTATTCAGTTTACCGGTTTGTTTCTCGATAGTGTAACGTTGTTTCTGTATTTTCTGGCTAGGTAGGCCATGGAGTATCCTAGAAGTCACCTCTAACCGATAGGAGAATACCATGACCTACGAAGCCGATTGTACCTTACCAGAAGAATTGCTTGAACAGATCGCCCAGCAGGGTTTAGATGTGCTGCCGGATGTCAACCGCACGGTTATCAACACGGCGATGCAGATTGAACGGCAGTACCACTTAAACGCAGCGCCATACGAGCGGACCGCGGAACGGCGTGGGCGTGCCAATGGATACAAGCCCAAAACGGTAACGACGCGTGTCGGCCAAGTCACCTTTGATGTACCACAGGTCCGCGAAGGTGGTTTCTGTCCGCAATCGCTTGAGAAAGGGCTGCGTAGCGCGGCTTGGCCGGCGTGCAGTTGGTCATCTCCGATGACCACAGCGGCCTGCAGAAAGCGCGCATGGCTGTCTTTGGCGGTGTTCCCTGGCAGCGATGTCAATGTAATCTCCAGCGCAACGCCCAGGCTTATGTACCTAGGCGGATTATGAAGCGAGAAGTGGCCGCTGATATTCGCGCCATTTTCAACGCTGCTACCCGTCACGACGCAGAAGTGCTGCTGGCTCAAGCAGTACGAAAATATTCGCCGAAGGCTTCTACATTAGCGGACTGGATGGAGAAGAACATCCCTGAGGTATTGACCATTTTCTCCTTTCCATCCGAGCACCAGCGCCGGATCCGCACGACCAACAGCTTGGAACGTCTTAACCGTGAGATTCGTCGCCGCTCGCGGGTAGCCATGCTGTTTCCCAACGAGGCATCTTGTTTGCGACTCGTTACCGCGGTCGTGATGGAGATTAGCGATGAGTGGCAAACCGGCCGGACTTACATCCGGCTGGACGATCTTTAGTTTTTAACGTTCAGGTAATTTCTGGATACTCTTTTTACAGAAAGGATGTTGCTTTATCGCCTTCGCGGGGGCAGACTCTTGAGGGGAATGACAGAGCGCGGCTGCTAGCCTGCTTCGCAAAAGCTCTGTATTAGTCGTTTGACACCAATTCTATTTCATGTTAGTATCATTAATATGAAATCAGACGCTGATGAAAATAACGTCAAGTCAGGCGATCCCGCGGGCAGTCCACGGCAGAAACGCAAATATCATAAATCCCAGCGTGCCAGGGCCGAAGAGGCCACGTACAAGGCGATCTTGGATGCTGCCCTGGTTGAGTTCGGTCACGCGTCATTCGATCGCGTGACCTTACAGAGCATTGCGGCTGCCAGCGGCGTCACGGTGCAGACGGTGATCCGGCGCTTTGGTTCCAAGGAAGGGCTGTTCCAGGCCTTGGTCGCGAGCGAGACGCCACGGGTATTGGCCACACGTGCCGCCAACGAGGATGCCGGCTTACCGGCTGCTCTCGAAGCGCTTCTAAACCACTACGAACAGGATGGTGACATGGTTCTCAATTTTGTTGCCCAGGAGCACCTCATTGATAGCGTCACGGCCGTTGTTGAAGAAGGCCGCCGCGTGCACCGTGAATGGGTAGAGCGCTATTGTCACGATCTACTCGCGGGTACGACCGGTGCTGAGCGGCAGCGCTTGCTGCATGCCGCCATTGTAGCTACCGACCTGAGCACATGGAAGTTACTCCGTCGTGATCTTGGCCTTGAGCAGGCTGAGGTTATGGCGGTCTTAAGCAAAATACTCAACGCACTGCAAGGAGACAAATAATGGCGTCCATTCTGATCTACACGTCACCGGCCCGCGGCCATCTCTACCCACTGGTAGGCACGATGCTGGGACTTCAGGCCCGAGGACACAGCGTCCACGTACGAACCCTTGCCAATGAGGTCGACGGTTTGCATGCGCTAGGCTTATCAGCGTCGCCGATTGCAATGGAGATAGAAACGCGCGAACTGGATGATTGGCGGGGAAGCAATACAATGCAGGTACTTGAACTCGCGATGCGAACATTCGGGGATCGAGCTCTGCTGGAGGTCGATGATGTGCAGGAAGCAATAGCAGAGAGTGCGGCCGACGTACTTTTGGTCGATACCAACAGCTGGGGCGCCCAGGCTGTGGCCGAAGCTTCTGGATTGCCGTGGGCCACATTTCAACCCTATTTCACCCCTTGGCCTGCTACCGGCGTCCCCCCATTTGGTCCCGGTCTGCAGCGTTCGACAAGCTTAATCGGCCGTGCACGCGACGCGCTGATGGGTAAGGTCATCTTCTCAAAGATGAGCCAGTACGCACTGCCGTCAATCAACATGACACGTACGCGACTGGGGCTTGAGCCGCTGGGAAATTACTTCGAGCTGCTGCAGCGTCCGCCGAGAGTGTTCTATTTTACAGTGGAGGAACTTGAATATCCACGCGAACATTGGCCTGACAGCTTCCAGTTTGTTGGGCCAACACAGCGGGAGCAGCCCGCAGAGGTGCCAGAGTGGTTGGCCGAAATCGAACGGCCGATCGCCCTGGTGACTATTTCTACCGAGCGGCAGGGTGATCGTGATTTGATTGATACGGCGCTGCAGACATTACCAGAACAAGGATACTTTGTGGTAGCCACGACGGCGGCCCATGAGCCGGACAAATTCGGAGGCAACGGGCATTCTGATTATCGGGTGGAGCGCTTTGTGCCGCACGGCCCCATCCTCGACCGGGCAGCGGTCGTCGTCTGTCATGGCGGCATGGGGATTACACAACGTGCCCTCGCGCACGGCGTCCCGGTCGTCGTGGTCCCATTCGGCCGTGATCAACCCGACGTGGCCCGCCGCGTCGAATATGCAGAGGCGGGCGTCCGATTGCTGCCGAAGGATCTCAACGCAGAAACACTGGCTAGGGCCGCCCGACAAGCGCGTTCCATGCAAGCAGGCGCCGCACGCATTGCCGACGCATTTGCCAGATCTGGCAGTGACACCGCCGTTGTCAACGGGATTGAGGAACTGCTGGTCGAAGCGGGCATCCCTCGTCCAGCAGTGGTGAGAGTAGGGGAGTAGCTCATTAGGGTGTAACATTGGCAACAAACAACGAACGGGGGTTCTCTCGAGTGCCCAGGTTCAGTCTCGAGAATTGGATTGTGAAACAGCCCATTGTCTCGAACATGGCCATCAAATCAATAGCATCATAAAATTCGACGCGAATCTCCTTGGGGTCATTTCGCATAAGTGCACCGCTTGACTTGATTGTCAGGCGGTTTTTTCATTTATTCTGCCCGGAAATGGGGGAAACAGGGGAATTGGGGCTGGATTCCTGTAATTTGTTATATTGCGGCGTTCGAATCTCCTTGGGCGGCAACGGCCGATGGAGACATTTCTGGACGGATTGCGCTATTAGAAACGCATCCTGATGGACGAGCTTGTTATCGACCTGAATTTCTGATAGTTCTTCTAGCGGTGACGATATCGCCAGACCAAGACAGTTGATCTCCCAATCTCAGGCCACCCACTTCCATGCGTACCAAACAGTGATTACGTTAAACACGAGTCCTACGGCGATCAAGAACTTGTCGTATGCTGAGGGGTACGTAGGCAATCCAACGAGATTAAAGCCAAAGAGGAGTATGGCGGCGACGATGCTTACCCAGCGAATCACAGGATATTGCATCGTCAAGGAAAGGACAACCATCACAATCGGAATCAACATGAGTACGGCAGCGCCAAGATACATCGCCTGCGATGCTTGCACACCTCCCATCATTTCTCCCGGGTTAAAATCGCCTGCGAATATCCGCAGCACGTCGCCCAAAAGATAGGTCAACATGAGGGATACCCATATCCCAGAGAGGACTATTCTAGTATCTATCATAATTTGATCTCCTGTTGAAGAAGTAGTCAGCTAATAATCTGGTCAGCCGATCAGCTGGTCAGTATACAAATCTGTTACGAAGTTACAGGAATTAATTCCCAGCCCTTTTTCACGGCTGTCTGGCCAAGCTTGCACCTGGTGATCACAGCTATAATGATGGCTCCGGCTACCTGGGCAACCAACATAGTTAGATATACCAAAAGGGTGATCGTTATTTTTTCCGATTCAGCCCATACCGATTTCGCTCACAAACTGTGCGATCTTCTCTTCCGCAGCTGGGGTATTCAGTTGGCTCTCCGCGATGATCATACGTGCGATGGGCCGCTGACCGCTAACCTTGGCCATGTTTTGCAGTGCCCACTTCCCACCAAAGCCGCCCTGCGTGCAGAAAAACGCTACGCGCTCAAGGGAGGCGCGCTGTTGGCTCAAATACGCACGCACCGGCGAGGATAGTCGGGCCGCCCAGACGGGCGTACCCACCACGACCAAATCGTATTCGCTGGGATCATGCTTGGGCGGGGTGATGCTGCCGCGCAGGCCCAAAAGACCTTCAATTGCTGAGCGAGGCCGTCCCAGACCTGTGTCCCGATCAAAGGTATCTTCAATAACGTCAAGATCGGCGTCAAGCGCGGCGGCGATGGCTTCGGCTATCTGCAGGGTGTGGCCGGTCAGTGAATAATAGACTACGAGTGTGTTTGACACGTGATAGACCTCCGCTGTAGGCCGCTATGAAAATTATCGGCAATAGTGATGACTACTTTTCCTTGTGCATGTCCTTCTCCATAATAACGAACAGCATCGGGAACCTCACCTAACGGGTAACATCTATCGATAACGGGTACAACCTTGCCTGCTTCAAGAAGCTCTCTCAGAAGAACCAGGTCATCTTTGTTTGTTTGCGCCATCAGACTTACGAATTTTTTATTCCCGGTCATTGAAATAATTGGTCCCAGCAACATTGTCTGGAATATCAGAGCTGTAGCGTTTACTGAACCAACATAGATCCCTCTGGGAGTCAATGCACGACTGAAATCGAAAATCGAATGATAGCCCACAACGGTAAGAATCAGGTCGTACTGGTGGCCATTCCGGGTGAAATCAGCTTGAGTGTAATCGATGACATGGTCTGCCCCGATCGCGCGCACCATGTCCAGATTCCTGGTGCTGCACACGCCTGTCACCTCGGCCCCGAACGATTTGGCAATCTGCACCGCAAACGTACCGATACCACCAGACGCACCATTGATCAAAATCTTCTGTCCTGATTTGATCTGCCCTTTGTCGCGAAGCCCTTGCAAGGCGACTATGGCCGCCTGGGGTACGGTCGCTGCTTCCTCGAATGTCAAATTGGCCGGCTTCAACGCTAATGTATTTTCAGGAACCGATGCATATTCGGCGAAACCACCCCAACCACAGCCGGATATGTCGCCGAACACCTCGTCGCCTGGCTTAAGCTGTTTAACATTTTCGCCCACCGCCTCAACCTGCCCTGCGATGTCCGATCCGAGTATCGGATAATTCGGTTTGCGGAATCCGGACCATAGGCGGCCCAGGAACGGCTCTCCGCTCGACATACTCACATCAGAGGAATTCACGGATGCTGCATGAATTTTTACCAGTACCTCGTCGTCCTTGTGGACAGGTTTTTTTACCTCTTTGAGCTGAAGAACATCCGGTGGTCCATATTCGGTGCATACAATTGCTTTCATCATCGTTTGTTTTCCTTCCTGCTATTTGATGTCCGACGTATCATCCCTACCGGGTTCAGTGGCACAGACCAAGAGCAATGGCATGCCTAAATCACGCACTTTTCTTAGTAAACCGTACAACGCAGACTGATCGACTACGGGACCGGTTAGAAGCGTATCACCGTTCTCTTCCAGCGTGATGGTCAAGCCCTCAAACCAGTGGACCCACCGGTCAGCAAGATGTCCCTTGATGCGAATTGCGTAAAGCCCTGGCTCGGGACGATCCTCCATAGATGCGTGTGTCTCACTCATTCGGCTCCTTCTTCGTGGATAAAACTCAGCTTCGCTGCTTACGTTCATATCTCAGAATATACAGATTTACGTGGGGAGGTGTCCTCCCCATATATAGGGATTTATGTGGGGATATGTCAGGAAGAGTGCCCATTGGACAGAATTCCCAGCAATAGGGGAAATGAGATGCCGGCAGATCTGGCAGTGATACCTGGACATGTACCCGGGCAATGATGCTGCGTGGTTATATCAGATCCAACTCTGCTGCCCGTTTGACGGCCGCTCGACGACCATTGACGTTGAGTTTGCTATAGATGCTCTTGGTATGTGTGCGGACGGTGCTCAAGGCAATCACGAGTTCGCGGGCGATCTCCGGCCCAGAAAGCTCAGTATTGAGCAGTCGCAGAACTTCAAGCTCACGCTTGCTCAGCGGATCGGCAAGTGGCTGGGAGGACAGAGAGGTAGGGGGATGGGAATTGTCTACGCGTACTTGCTCGCCGGCCTCAAATGAAGCCAACAGCTTAGCAGCATAGTCTGGCTTGAGCCCGTGAGCCGCAGCTTCTAGAAGCAGTTGGGCCATCGGGGCGCCTTCGTCCACAAAGATTCGGACATAGCCTTCAGACTCAGCTAATGTCAGGGCACGGTCCAACGGTACCCGGGCACGGGGATGGTCACCCTCTGCTTGGTGAGCAAGCGCCTGCAAAACCAGGATTTCGATCACGCTACCCTTCCTCCCCCCTTCTTCCGCCGCTTGCAGGAGTCGAGCCAATAGTCCCATGGCCTCGTGAATGGAGCCATCTACCCGGCTGCTCTTGTATCCGGCGATGAGTATCCTCGCCAGGGTGATGTGCTCGAACTCACGCAGATAGCTGAGATCATCGTCAACGGACAAGCCCTGCTCACGTGCCCAACCCAGGGCTTCAGCCAGCCTGCCCTGCCGGACATACATCTTCGCTTTCAATGCCTCTATCGGTCGGATATCTGGTATGAGATTCCTAACATAATGGCGTTTCGCCTCATCCAATAGATCAATGGAAGCTTCCAGCTTCCCCCAGGACTCCTCTACGCGTGCCCTGGCGAGGCGCCAGCGGAAGGGCCAATCAACTAACTCAGACTGTTCACCCAACTCCTTGCTTATCAGCAGGTGCTGGGCAGCAGCTTCTTGATCGCCCATCTCTTGATATAACATCGCCAGACCCAAGTATAGATGTGCCGTTAACGGCTGTACCTCCTCGCCATACGCTGATGCGAGCTGCAAAGAATCCTTATGTGCTCTAACTGCTTCTTGGAGACGCCCTTGTGCAGCTAATACGTCGCCGAGGGCAGAGGAGCCTGCAACGACGTAAGCGATATTGCCCACGCTCTGCATGCTGTTTATCCAACCGGCAATGGCTATGCGGGCTGCCTCCAGATCTCCACTCGCCCAGTTTGTGAACCCCAGGGTCACATATACCTCGGCTCGCCCAAGGAGGTCTTCTTCGGGCAGGAGTTTAAGGGCGCGTTCAGCATACTTCACCGTACCGTGCAAATCGCCGAGAGACTGAGCACTTAGGGTACGGGCAACCGCGATTCTTGCCGGCAGCCTTCGAAACTGCTCTTCATCAACCACAACCATTTCGTCCACTAGACCTTCCGGCCGAGTGCCCAGCTCTTCGCTGGGATCCAACCACCGTTCCGCATCTCGCAGCCGGGCCTCGCAAGCCTCTAGCTCTCCAGCCATCCACAGCGCCTCGGCATACTGAGTACTGAGCACCGGTCTGACGCGAATAAGTTCGTCCGGCAGTGCTTCCACCCAGCCGAGCCATGTGGCAGTCTGGAAACTGTTTTCCATGTCCTGCCATGAACGCTCCGCCAGGACCGCTACGCGCTCGTAATCATTGGCGGCAAGCGCATGGCGGACCGCATCGGTAGGCGAACCATTGCGCTCATACCAACCGCTTGCCCGCTGATGCAAGGTAGGCGCCTGATTGGGCAGCTCCTCCAGCGAATGCGCTTGCAGGACATCGGCGAAGAGTCGGTGATAACGATACCACTGGCGCCTGTCATCGAGCGGTATGACAAACAGGTTGCCTCGCTCTAGGGCTTCCAACATCCCTCTGCCATCTTCCTGCCCGGTGACAGCATCACAAAGAGGACCACTTAACCGGTCGAGAATAGAAGTTTGCAGCAAGAAGCTGCGGACTCGTTCATGCTGGCGCTGCAGAACCTCTTCGACCAGATAGTCTACAATGTACCGGTTGTCTCCTGCGAAAGTCTTTATGAACGTGGGAATGTCCTCTCGCCCCCGCATCGAAAGTGCCGCCAGCTGTAGCCCCGCAATCCAACCTTCGGTTCGGGTCTCCAATGCGAGGATGTCCTCAACCGAGAGACCTAGGCCCATCACCTGGTTGAGAAATTCTGCGGCTTCAGGGGGGGTAAAACGCAAATCGGTGGCACGCAGATCGGTCAATTGGCCCCGAACTCGTAAGCGGGCCAGGGGTAACGATGGATCCTCGCGGGTGGCGATAACCAGGTGCATCTGTGGCGGTAGGTGCTCGAGCAAAAAGGTAAGGATTCCGTCAACGGATGTTGGCGCATCGACGGTGAGTAATGAGTCAACCGGTTGGGCATCAACAAAGTGGTAGTCGTCAAGGACGAGGATGAAACTATGCGGGATGGTGGAGATTTCATTGAGCAGGGCTGTCAGAATTGATTTGATTGGCGGTGGCTGAGGGGATTGGAGCATTCCCAACACCCTTTCTCCAATATCCTCCCCAATCGTCTGCAAAGCAGCGACGAGGTAAGTTAGAAAACGCGTGGGGTCGCTATCCCCTTCGTCTAGAGAGAGCCAGGCGGCCGTTCGCTCGCTGCCAGCAACCCATTCGCTGACAAGTGTCGTTTTGCCGAAGCCGGCCGGGGCGGATATTAGGGTGAGTTTGTGACCTAGAGGAAGTCCCCGGTTGAGGCGTTCGATGAGTTGGGAGCGGGGAACAAGATTCGGTCGCAGCGGCGGTACATATAGCTTCGTGCACAACAGGGTCCCAGGCATATGCACATTATAAGGGAGAACCGTGTGTTTAGGGTATTTGTGTCCAGTCTGTACCGAAGTTACGAGCAATCTATTGTGCCGTGTTTTTTACAACCAAAAACGGCGTAACGGCCGAATTTTTTGCTTTGTGCCTTCCCTTGAGCTGTTGTATTGAACACATCCTCTTGATGTTGAATTGTCTGTTTCTATAGATCTCTTCGACGATTGCTTGTATTGCCAGAAAAAACAAGTGAGAAATCTGCTACGAAGCGCTTTCTGAATTCTGAATTCAGGTTGAATTGACGTTATAGCGTCATGACGTTATAATGTGTTTACTATGAGTGATTTGCAAAAACGAACAACCATTTATTTCGATCCGACCATTCATCGCGCCTTACGCATTAAATCGGCCGAACTTGACAGGAGTGTATCAGAATTGGTCAATGAAGCCGTTAGGTTGAGCCTTGCTGAAGATGCGGAGGATTTGGCGGCTTTTGAAGAACGTGCTCACGAACCAGACTTATTATTCGAGGATGTTGTCAAGGATTTAAAGCAACGTGGGAAAATATAGGGTTCTAATTAAGCCGTCGGCCGTAAAAGAACTCGAAAGTATCCCACGTAAGAAAGATCGGCAACGAATCGTTGAACGAATTAGGGCATTGGCTGATGATCCTAGACCGCATGGTTCGAAAAAGCTCTCGGGAAAAGATCGCTTCAGATTAAGACAGGGATCTTATCGAATCATCTACGCGATTGAGGACGATGCTTTGGTTGTATACGTCGTTAAGATCGGTCATCGCAAAGATGTGTACCGGGGTGATTGGTAAAGATGTCGACGGTAGCATGGCATCGAAGCCAATGAGACTTGATGTTTACTTAAAATTACTAATATACGAACACCAATTCTAATATTATAAAGTTCGACATGAGTCTCCTTAGGGGCATTCTGCAAAATTAGACCGCTTGACATCTCTGTCGAGCGGTTTTTTTGTTTGTATCAGCTGGAAACTTGAAAGAAATGAAAGGATGGGGGCCGATTTCGTGATTTTATTCGGCTGAAAGAGTTCGAATCTCCTTGGGTGGTACGGCCGAATCATCTCCAGAACACCTTCACTCACCAAAATGAATTAAGTGTTGAGATAACTAAATGCATAACCACATCAAAACATGACAAATGACACCAGTGACACAATTACCACTCAATTTGCACCGGCTGATATTACTGCTTTTTGGGGCTGCCGAAATGAAGACATTGTTACATCGCCTTACTGCCCGTGCAGTTGATCTGCCACAAGATGCCAAAGCGATCATTGCAAAAACCGTACCCATCCGCCCAGAATGTTTCGGAAAACGGCATGATGATTTGCCCAGCTTCGGCAAGTTCAGTGAACTTAGCATGTGCATCAGCCAGGTCATCTACGTCAATCATCAACGATACATTGCCAGCTGGTTGATACATATCGCCAAACTGATCTGACCCAGCGATTGTAAAACCGTTGATGTTGATGGAGCCGTGCATAATGTGTTCCACAGTGGCTCCTGAAATGTTTTCAATTGCTTCCTCATTCCATGGTATAAAACTGTCAACTGTACCATTGAACAACTCGGCATAGAAGGTGAGGGCCTCACGACAGTTGCCATTGAAGCTGAGATAAGGGAATAATCGCATGGGGTTTTCTCCGTTGTGGAAGCTGGAATTTTAGAACAAGTGTACTAAATTAGCGCTAAATGTCAAGATGAGAATTAAGGTGTTCGAATCTCCTTGGGTGATCGCTTCCGCGTTTCTAGAAAATCTCCAGACTATCATGTAATTCTGGATCTTGCGCAGTAATCATTTCAGAGTCTTCTACGCAGGCCAGTCGACTTGTTCTGTCGCGGCCTCTTGCTCCACAAGCCCATAACCGCTTTCAATTAGGCTTATAAGCTGGCTGGTAAAACGCGCCGCCGGCGCACCGTCAACGATATCGTGATCAAAACTGACCGTGACGCTCAACATCTCACGTATTTCAATTTTACCATCAACAACGACCGGCTTTTCGGCGATACCGCCGAGGGTAACGGTCAGCGTGGGAGCGGGGCAGGGAATCCTCCAGCCACCGCCTTCGCCAAACATGCCGACGGCCGTGATTAAGACTGTACCAGCATTTGCTTTTATCCTACAAGGATTGCGGAACCCCCACCCGATCACGAACCGCTTGATAAAGGAGGGCAATTTCCAAATAAAATTGGGGTTCTCTGTGGCGGCGGTTTTACTCTCTGGTACTTTCGCCTGAGCCTCTTGAATTTCCTGGTTAATGTGGTGATATTCTTTTTTGTTCGCGGCTCTAATGATATAGGTGAGGGGCACCTTTTCGCCGTTCACTTCGCGCTCGATAACGATATTGACGTCCACGTCATCGAACAGAACCAGTTGGCCCCCTCCGTTCCGCTACGCGTTGACGCGTTCATTCATTGTCACGGCTTTTCCCAGGCAGGTGGCAATGAATGCCGTAAATGAGACGTCTGTTCCGGTTGCCGCTTCGTACTCACGAATAAACTGGCGGACCATGGTCACATCAATCTCTACCAGACCATGAATGATATGTTTTTTTTCCTAACTTGTTGATTGCGCTGACAATCTGCCGCCCTTCTGAAAACGGGACTACTTTGTAACCGTCGTATTGCTTTTGCATCGCTTTCTGACCTTCCTAGAAACAGGGATCGTTTTCAATCCCCAGACTCAATCCTGTACTCAACTGCTCAAGTTCATTTGGGGGTTTGTCTTGAGTATTGGCGGTTGTGGGGAACGCCAGTACGGCATCCCCTGGCAAGATTGTAGCGGATTCCGAAAGCAAACGGCTATGATAATTCTTGCCCAGCGATCCGCGTTGTGCGGCAGCGTTTGGGACTAGATAATCATAACGACTGGTATGGCCATCGTGATTGTAGATATCATCCACAATGTTTCCGGTGACATCACGCCCCCCAATTCAACTTCTCCTGGCTTAAAGTCGCCGCTATTCAACCGCTGCACATCCCCGTGTTGATACAGAAATTCTAAAGCTATCCATAATGCTGCAAGGATGATCCTGACATCAACCATGATCTATTCGCCTCCGTATGGGTTGTGTTCATAAACATCTCTATAACTACTGATGATGCTAGGGCCTGCAGCATCTCACCATGCGTTATCATCAAAGTTGCCGATGGCCTAGGGTAAGTTCACGACCGATCCCCTGTTTTTATTCTGATTCCATATTTACTTAAAGCATAATCGACAGTGATATCGTGTCATACTACGAAGGTGTTATCCGGGGGCTGAATTCATGGTTATTAGGGTAATGGGAGTTCGAATCTCCTTGGGTGGCAACGGCCGATATCCGGTCTACGCTGTACCCTCACTGAAGAGTGGTGCACCAACTTGGCCCGCACAATAGAACAAAAAGGACGTTCCATAGCCACGGAACGTCCTTTTCTAATTAGCGCAGCGCTTCAATGCCAGCGCTTACTTGCTGTGGACCTTGATACTGCCGCCGCCCAGATCCTTCAGCGAACCAATATCGTAAATGATCCCTGTATCGCCCCAGATGTGGATGCGGAAGGTATAAGGGAGTCATTTATTTTTCCTATCATGGCTCGTCTCCTATTCGGCTTCCTCTTTGCCACCCTCTCGATTTCTGCGTACAGTGATGGTCGCCAGTTTCGCCATCATAAGCGCTTTCAACTGCTCAAGGTCGCTGAAGCGATGCTTCTTCGGATCGGCCGAAACCTCGCGCAGCTCAAAACGCCACGCTGGCGGTTCATCGGCCGTGGCCGGCGAAACCAGCCAGCAGCGA
Organism: uncultured Chloroflexia bacterium; assembly: GCA_963767495.1. Classification (GTDB taxonomy): domain Bacteria; phylum Chloroflexota; class Anaerolineae; order Promineifilales; family Promineifilaceae; genus JAACFF01. The sequence goes on along the minus strand of CAVYDY010000001.1, from coordinate 1,233,691 downwards.
ACCAGAAAAGACTGGTAGATTTGATCTGCTTGTTCCGTCATTTTGCTTTTCCAATAACGCTGCTCTCTGCTCTTCTCGCCAAGTCATTAACTCTGATGCCAGGCACTTTGCGGATGTCATTCTCGAAAGATCGGCTTCCTAGTCCCTGGCACCTCGTTGATTGGACCAATCATTTGGCCGCCACTGTGCTGGGGGAAACTTCTGCGGAGTCGAAGAGCTTCAGGTCATCCGTATCCATCGCATGGTTGATGCCTGAAACTTGCGCTTCATAGAACTCACCCATCGCTTGCCAGTAGGCGGCGGAGAAATCGGCTGAGTATTCGTAATCAAAGTTGTCGCGGGTCAGCATGCCCTGCGCTTCATAGAACTCGCCCATCGCCTGCCAGTGAGCGGCGGAGAAATCGGCTGAGTATTCGTAATCGAAGCTGTCGCGAGTCAACATGCCCTGCGCTTCATAAAACGCACCCATCGCCTGCCAGCGGGCGGCCGACAGATCGGCGGCCTGTTCGTAATCAAAGTTGTCGCGGGTCAACATGCCCTGCCCTTCATAGAACGCACCCATCGCCTGCCAGCGAGCAGCCGACAGATCGGCGGCCTGTTCGAAATCAAAGCTGTCGCGGGTCAACATGCCCTGCCCTTCATAGAATTCACCCATCGCCTGCCAGCGGGCGGCCGACAGATCAGCGGCCAGTTCGTAATCAAAGTTGTCGCGGGTCAACATGCCCTGCCCTTCATAGAACGCACCCATCGCCTGCCAACGGGCGGCCGACAGATCGGCCGCTTCCACATCGGCCGTCACGTGGTATGCTGCGTAAGAGAACTTCCGGTCAGCCGCATCCACAACGACCGGTAGGTGGTATGCTGCGTAGGAGAACTTCCGGTCAGCCGCGTCCACAACGACCGGTAGGTGATTTGCGACAATTCCTACAGCCGGCGCCCTTTTCGCATCAGGCCGGAAGGCGGTTAGCAGAAACAGAGTTGTGAAGAGTACACCGAGGATAAGTATTGAGGACCCTGTATTCTTTTTCATTTCATTTTTCCTTGTTAATTCATACATCGATAAAATACGTAATTCTGCAACCAAGTTGATGAGTTTTGCTCTAGTGGCCTGCCTCATATTCAGCTCCTCTCTTCTGAGAATTAGTATTATCATATCAACCAAGCGCTTCAAGAGCGCTTCAAGGGCGTTTCCAAGTGAAATTGACGTATAATCCATTTTGATTAGGGTGCGATTCAAATCCTTTGGAGAGCGGATGCTGGAGATAACTTTGCTGGGTGAAATTGCTATCTTACTGGACGGAGAGCCGGGCACGCATATTCGCGGACAGAAGGAGATTGCGCTGTTGGCCTATCTGGCGCACACGGGGCAAACCTACGGCCGTGAGATGCTCGCCGATTTACTCTGGGAGGCACGTTCTACCAAACAGTCGCTGTCTAATTTGCGCACCGCTTTAGCCAGGCTGCGCAAACAAGTGGGGGATCAGTTAATCGTCACACGCAGTAACGTGTCACTACCTCCTGATGTTCATGAACAAACTGATAGTGTGCGCATGCAAGCGATGTTGGCCGGCGCCGGCAGGGAAATGTCCGTAACCGGCAGCAATCTATTGGCCCAGGGGCTGGCATTATACAGCGGAGAGTTCATGGCCGGATTTTCTCTTGCAAATGCCCCACGTTTCAATGATTGGTTGGTGGTTGAGCAGGAACGCCTAAACCAGATGGTCTTGCGCGGCTACCGGCAGTTAGCGGGTTGGCAGGAAGAACAGGGGCAGTTCGCCGCAGGCGCTGCCACTGCCCAGAAGTGGGTGTCCTGGGATCCGCTGGACGAATCCGCCCAGCAGCAGCTTATGCGTTTATTGGCCTACGATGGGCGGGTTATGGAGGCATTGCGGGTTTACAAACATTGCCGCCATCTGCTGCAGACAGAACTTGGCGTTCCTCCGGCCCCGGCTACCACGGCATTGTACAAAAGCATTGAGTCTGGTTCTCTACGAGTTCCTGATATCGCCCCTATCGTGCTTCATAATCTTCCCCGTACCCTGACGCCGCTTATTGGACGTACCAAGGAAATCGAAAAGATCACGACCACCCTCTTGGACCCGGCTTATCCGTTGGTCTCCATCACCGGCGCCGGCGGGATGGGCAAGACCACTCTGGCCCTGGCCGCCGGGCGACGCATAGCGGAAAATAAACAACATCCCTTCAAAGACGGTATTTGGTTCGTTTCCCTTGAGGCGGTAGAAAAGGACACCCCGGGGAATATCAAGGAAGAAGTTGCCTCCTTGGTCGGGCTGGCAATGGGTTTGTATTTTCACGGCGAAAGCGATCTCTGGTCGCAGCTGTTGGCGCAGTTGAACGCGAGAAATCTACTGCTCATATTCGACAATGTAGAGCAGTTCTTAAACAGTGCCGGCGACCTCATCATTGATTTGCTAGAGTCGGGAGACGATATTCACTTGTTGGTCACTTCACGTACAAACCTGGCTTTGCCGGCCGGTATCGCGTTTCCGCTTGCGGGTCTGGAAACCCCGCTGCGGCTAGGACCCGAGGCATTGAACAATGAAAGTGTGCGCCTGTTCGCCGAACGCGCGGCGCGGATGCCGGCGTCTTTCGATTTGGAAAAACATCTAGCGGAAGTAGTGTCCATCTGCCAATTCGTACAGGGCATGCCCCTGGCTATAGAGTTGACGGCCGCTTCTTTGGGACGCTTGATGGTAGATGAGATTATACCGGCCTTGACCGGCAACCTGCAGCGCCTCAACACGAACCGGCCCGAACTGCCCGCCCGCCAACGGTCGTTCCAGGCGGTATTTGAATACAGTTGGCACCTGCTCGACTCTCGTGAACAGGCATTTCTGGCCCAAATATCGATTTTTCGCGGCGGCTTTACACGCCAGGCGGCCGGCGCGGTTTTAAATGACACAACCTCGGGCTTATATAATTTGCAGTATCACGCCCTGCTCAATCGGGATGAAGGGGGACGCTTCCGACCGCACCCGCTTTTGCGTCAATTGGCACGCGAAAAACTGAGCGATCCGGACTTGATTGGATTGGCGGAGCAAGCTTTGAATCGTCACAGTATATACTACGCCAGTTTCGTGCAATCTTTTGCAGATGACTTGCAGCGCGGAGGTGGTCAAGAGGCACTCCAAATAATCCTACCCGAACAAGCCAATCTGCGCGCCGCCTGGCAGCATGCTGTGCAGGTGGGACAGTGGCAGATGATCGCCCATGGTTTGGACGGCACCCACCATTTCTACCAGCGCATGGGGCTTTTCAGCGATGAAACGGCGCTTGTAGACGGCGCCATTACGGCCGTGCAGGCCGCGTTGGAACCCGGCGACCGCTTTATGACTGCTCTGCTCAGCCGCCTACTAACCATTCGCGCCAGAGATCATATGAACAGCGCCCATTTTGATGAGGGGATAGAGAAGGCAGAACAAGCCTGCGAAATTGCCCGCGGGTTGGGAGACAGCAACCTCGAGGGGCAGGCGCGGCTGGCCTGGGCGCGAATCCTTTCCAAGCAGCAGAAACGTGAGCCGGCATTGGTCCAATTTGAACAAGTGGTTGACCTGGCCAAGACTGCCCAAAATCAAATTCTCGAAGCGGACGGCTGGATCGGGGTTGGTGAACAATCGCTATGGATTAGAGATCTGAAATCAACAGAGAAATCGCTGCAGACGGCGTTGGACCTTTGCCGAACAGTGCAATACAAGACGGGTGAAGCGCAAACTTTGATCTTGTTAGGGGATTTGACGATACGCCAAGGCGCATTTGAGCTTTCCGTTGATTATTTCCGGCAGACTTTACAATTAAGCCGTCTTATGGGAGACGTGGCTAAAGAAGCGGAAGCTCTTGGGAGCTTAGGCGTTGGGTTGACAGCGCTGGGCGATACTGTTGGTTCGCGTAACAGCCACGAAGCAGCCTTAGCCACCTTTCGCCGGCTGAACATGCCTGAAAGTGAGGGATGGATTTTGGGACAGTTGGGCTATACGGCGATCCAGTTAGGCGATTATGCTAAAGCCGAACAGTTTCTGTCCGAGGCATTGGCGATTGCCACAAAGCTCAAGGATCTGTTTTGGCAAGCCTGGGTCAAGCTGCGGCTGGGGGCGCTGTACAATGAGCGGGGGAAGCCGGACATAGCTCTTCCTTATATTACAGAAGCCCTGCAAACGGCCGAACATTTCCAATATGATAATTTCAAGTCGGCGGTCCAAGATGATTGGGGCAATGTGCTGCTCAGCCAGGCGGACTGGACCAATGCCGCGCTAATATTTCAAAAGGCGTATGATTATCGGCAGGGAGCGGGACGAATTGAAAATGCAACGTCTTCTTTGGCAGGTTTGGCTTATGCGACTTACCAACAAGGCATGACCGAAACGGCCGCCGCCCATGCTGAGCATTTGTGGCAAACCTGGCAGGAGTCTCCGGAAATGGCTGAAAGAGCAGACCTCAAAATATATTGGCGGTTGGGCATGGTTTGGGATGGCTTAGGGGACAGCAGAGCCAAGAATTTGTGGGAAAAAGCCCACGACTTACTGCAGAAGCGCTGTGAACTAATCCCTGATGAAAATGGGCGGAAGATGTTCTTAGAGCAGGTGCCGGCCAATCGGGCTATTCTGGAAACTCCATTATGACTCTGAACGTATCAGTCCAGACAATTCTGTAATATTATGAAGTTCGACATGAGTCTCCATAGGGACAGAAGGCAGAAACAGACCGCTTGACAGCTTTGTCAGGCGGTTTTTTTTGTTTTTGGAGCTCATCTCTTGGAAGCTGTGGAAGGGTTGAAACCGAATGCTTTGTTCAATTTCCGGGAGGGTGTCCAGAATATTGGTTCTTCCGCAAGTTTCGTGCTCGCGAGCGATTTCCTACAGAAACTTCGCTAGACTGTCGATACTCCCCTCGAACAGAACGGGTTTGGCTCTTGCTGGTCCGCGCCAAGTCGGCAAAACAGCACTAAAGATGCGCAAGAACCAGAATATTGGATACTCCCCCTCTCAGGCGGGCAAGGCCAAAGCCGCGCAGGTGTACAATCTTGTCTCCTTCGACAATCGCAAGAGATACGCCTGGGATATGAAGACGATCCATTTGGCGTTGTACGCAATCATCCACCTCACCATAAATGTCGCTGCAAGGTTCATTTCTGAACGATATGGTCCTTACGATCAATTTGAGGGCCAGGGCTAATACGCTGCCTACGACAGTAAATCTAACAAGGAATCGCTTCATGCTCTCAGTTTTTCTTGGCTATTCTCCACACCAATATATCGCGTGCTTCCGGAGATTCATCCGCGGAACACAATACCACCCCATGGTTGAATGCTTATGCCGGCTTTAATTGCCTTCGAAAAACGATGCTCAAGAGAACGCCGTTTATGATCAGCACTAACCAACAAATGGATATGGCGACCACTTCAAAGCGATCCTGCCGTTCTAACCCATAGGCGAATGACGTAATCACCAGAGAAATGAATACGATCGCAAAACTGAGGATATAGATCCAGCGGATGGCAGTCTCCAAACGTCCTCTCTTGGCAAATACGGGGGCCATAAACAGGAAAGAAAGAGCCATCATCAGATACCCTAATTCTTCCAGGGCGATAAAGATACCGTGTGGATTGTACTGTGTCAGCAGCGCGATCCCGTCAGTTTCTCCATTTGCCAGACTGACCGGGACTACCGAGAACTGGATGAAATAGTCAACCACTAATATGACGGCGGTGATTATGGCAAAGGAGAACCCGATCTGGCTAAAGATCTTTTTTTCTCTTGCAGCATAGGCGTGAATAGCTGCCATTAAAACAACATAGACAAGTATGAGGATTATCGCTGGATACATCCACAGATAATCCTTTGGGAATCGTGTCAGCGTGTCCAGGTAAGGGTACGTAATACAATCTGCGGGGCAGTTTGCGCCCGATATAGGCACGGCTGTCAGCGCAAGACCGAATGTCACAATCGTTAAGATCACCGTCAGTACGGCCGAGTAGAAACCAACTGAATACGCAGTTGACTCCACTGTTTTCATATCGACAACCAGATCATCTTTTTCTTTCACAGCACCCTCTTGGCAATTGTTGCATTTTGTGGAACCCGCCACAAGAATCATACGACACAGGCCGTTTCATCTCAAGGAGCGTAATCCGGCAGCGCATCCAAACCCTGTTGGGCAATCTGTTCTAGAAACCCATATGGTAAAGTACAATCGGTCTCGTGGGTCATGGTTTTCTCCTATTTTTGGTTTGGCAACCTATAGGATACTCCCTGGCCTACCGACCTAAAATCACAGAAACAACGGCACACTACCCTGAAAGACTCTTCACGATTTTAGCCATCATGCTGACCATGGTACAGTTCTGGCTTGAAGATGGCTGAGCGGGCTAGATGCGAGGATGGACGAAGATATGAATAGCTCCTACACAGCCTGGGCGTGGCCCTGGTGGACAGCAGTCGTGGTTATTAACGCGGTAAACCTACTGGTGTGCGCGGTTGTCTACAAACGATCGCTGAATCCAAAAGATGGTAGTGACTCGTCATATCGGAAATGGATGCGAATCATGGGGGTTGTCTTTGCGCTGGTTGCCGCCTATCGAGCGGTTTTTGTGTCGCGGTATACCCCGCAGCTCGCCTGGTTTGACAGCCTTGCCAACAGCTCGCTCCTGATTCGCACGTTCGCCATAGCCGCTGAGCTGTCATTCAGCGGGCTGTTTGCGCTGGCGATGCTGCGAGTCAATTCTGACCTACCGCCCTCCAGTGATGCACATACGAACCGATTCAAATCATTCATGACCACAAAGACCCCGTATGTCCTGGTCGCATGTATCTTTCTGGCACAGTTTTTCGCCACAAGCGGCTTGATTACCAAGAATCAAACGCTCTTTGCAATCGAAGAGACCTTGTGGACACTCGGGTTCCTGGCTGTACTGCCGCTTGCCATTATTCAGCTGCGCCGTATTCATGCGGTAAAGGATGAGGAGAAAGCCGCGAGGTTGAAGATGCTGAGGCAATCGACTGTAATCGTTGCCGCCTGGTGCATAGTTTATTGCAGTTACGGCTTGTTCTATCATTTGCCATTGGAAACCTGGGCCGGTGCAATCGAACAGATTGAAACGGGGCTCCCCGTTATCAAGAGCGGCGCAAGCGCGGTGTCGGATGCCTTTTTGATAGTGAATGAATCGAAAGAATACAGCGATTGGGGTTTTGGCTTTCTGCTGTGGCACTCTGCCTACTTCACCATTTGTGTTTGGATTTCGATATTCTTTATGCGTGCGCCACGGATCATGGGCGGCAAGTCTGAAACGGCCGCAAGGGAACCGCAGCTTGAAGCAGCGACTTGATTTTCGGTCGCGTTGTATAACTGGCATACGGTTCATCAAGATTCAAGTGAAAACCAGTGAGCATGAGGAGCAACTATATGAGCGGGACTCACGAATTTCTAGAAGATAGTCGCAACGAGGATGTTCTCATCTACGTAAACGGTGAGCTGCTGCCTCGCCACGAGGCGAAGATATCTGTTTTTGACAGTGCTTTTCTGGTGGGCGATGGCTTCTGGGAGAGCTTTCGCCTGCACAACAGGCAGCTCGCCTTCATTGAGCAGCATCTCGCCCGTCTGAACGCCAATACCAAGGCTTTAGATTACAACCTACACATGACGCCCGAGGCGGTTATTGATGAGGTGTACAGGACTGTTGAGGCCAATAGGATGGTCACCAATGATGTGCATATCCGGCTTATGATTACCAGGGGGCCGAAACGATCGCCGACCCAGGACCCGCGTGCGGCGGTCGGAGACCCTACCATTGTGATCATTGCCGAATACAAACAACCTGTCCGTGCCGAAAATGAGGGGATTCGCTTGTTCACGGTCCATATCCGGCGCGGCCGTCCGGATGTACAGGATCCACGACTGCATCCCCATAGTAAACTCAACTGCGTCCTCAGCTGCATTCAAGCCACAAAAGCAGGCGTGGACGAAGCGCTGATGCTTGATCCCCAAGGGTTTGTCAGCACATGTAATTCCACCAACTTCTTCATCGTGCGCAACAACGAGGTTTGGACGTCGACCGGCCAATACTGCTTGCAGGGCATTACCCGGGGTAATATCATCGATCTTTGCCGGCGACATGGTATAGAGGTCTTTGAGAAGAACTTCTCTTTGATTGATGTCTACAGCGCCGACGAAGCATTCGTTACGGGGACGTTTGGGGGCGTGGCTTATGTTTCAGAGGTAGACGGCCGTCTTATAGGAGACGGGCGCATGGGACCAGTGACACAGCAGTTGCGATCGCACTATGCCGTGCTTCTGGACGAAGAATGTCCCCTCATCGAATAGGCGGAAAAAGAACTGTGTCCACGCAGGAAAAGCTCCGGCAGCTGCGCCACCTCATGCACCAACGCCAGATCGACGCCTGGATTATCCCAAGCGCCGATCCCCACCAAAGCGAATATACGGCTGATCATTGGCAGGCACGCGCCTGGTTATCCGGGTTCAGCGGCTCAGCCGGAACGCTGGTGGTAACACAGCATATGGCCGGCCTGTGGACGGATCCACGTTACCATATCCGTGCTCAGCAGGAGCTGGCGGGGTCGGGGATTGACCTGTTCAGAATGGGGGCGCCCGGCGTGCCAACGTATCAGGAATGGTTGGCTCACGAACTACCCCGAGGAGCGGTCGTCAGCTTCGATGGATTGCTCTTTTCCGTATCACAGGTTGAACAGCTAGCGGCCACCTTGAGGAAAAAAGGTGTTGCCATCACGCGTACGGAAAATCTGGTTGACCAGCTCTGGACGGACCGTCCATCGCTCCCCGACCAGCCTATCACTTTGCTCGATGAGGCATATTGCGGCGAATCTCGCGGAGCAAAACTAGAGAGAATTCGTGACGAACTTAATGAACAGGGAGCGCAAGCGCTTCTGCTGACAAGATTGGACGACATTGCCTGGACGTTCAATCTGCGCGGTCGCGATATTGATAGCAATCCTGTGGCCATTTGCTATGCCTATATTGGCGCCGAGGAAGCTCATCTCTTTATTGATCCGGTCAAAGTCTCAACAATTATCGCCGCCGATTTGGCAAGGGATGGGGTTTTTCTCGCTGACTATGAATCCGTCTTTGACTTCTTGGCTCGAACTACCGCCAACACCACAGTACTTCTTGATCCTGCGCAAACAAATTTCGAGATTAAAGAAATCATCGCTGCCAACGGCCGAGTTCAGCCGCTCCCCAGCATCCCCCGGAATCTAAAAGCGGTTAAGAATGACACCGAAATCGAAGGTTTTCGCCAGGCACATGGTCGTGATGGCACAGCGATGGTTAAGTGGTTGTATTGGCTCGACAGATATGGTTTCGCGGAGAAGCAAACTGAGCTCACGCTTGGCAGCAAACTTACCGAGTTCCGGCAGATTGGTGAGCATTATGCAGGTTTGAGCTTTGGCAATATCGTGGGCTTTGGCGCTAATTCAGCCGTTGGACATTACAGCCCCCAGCCTGAGACAACCCCGGTAATACGGCCGTCAGGCATCCTGCTCATAGACAGCGGCGCACATTATCTGGATGGAACAACTGATATCACACGGACGATAACCTTGGGCGATCCCGCAGCAGCTGAAAGACTTGCTTATTCGACGGTGCTGCAATGCCTCATCCGCCTTTCGACCACCTTGTTCCCCAGCGGCACAACCGGCGGGCAGCTTGATACTCTGGCCCGGCAGCCGCTTTGGCATCACGGTTGGAACTGCCGGCACGGCATCGGTCATGGCGTTGGCCACTACTTGAATGTCCATGAAGGTCCACAACGCCTGTCTCCCCACAACAATGTACCGCTTGTACCCGGAATGGTTCTGACAAATGAACCCGGGGTCTATTTCGAGGGAGCATTTGGCGTGCGTCTGGAGAATATCATGATCGTCCAACCAGCCAGGGAAACGGCATTTGGCGAGTTCTATCAATTCGAGACCGTGACCCTGTGCCCATTTGACCCTGAACTCATTGACCCGGCATACCTCAATTCAATCGAGAGAAGTTGGCTAAATCAATACCACCAAATCGTTTATGATCGGTTGGCACCCTATCTCAACATAGAGGAGCGGGCGTGGTTGGCGCAGAAGACACGGCCCATCATGGAGTAGTGGGCACTGCAAGCAGAGTCCTTTGCCTGCGGTGCGCGATACAGCAAGCGTCTCGCTTGGGCGCTCTTCACTTTTCCTGCCGCCACATGTAATAATGAAGCCCGGCTTCAGATGGATAAGAATAGCCAACCCCTTCGTCTCCTTTGAATCCGTGCCAAGAAACAGACGCCCCCGACACATTTTCTGGGCTTTGTGGAAGCAGCCTCGCAGGTTTCAGAAGTAGAAGGGCATCACACGCTTTGGCAGTTCCGCTTGGGGCGAACAGGATGTGTCCACCATGATGCGTACGATCAAACCGGCCTAGCAGCGTGTTAAGCGAGACTCCCTGGTTCAGATAGTGCACGGAATGAAACCGCCTGGCAGCAACGTCAGGCGGTTTTTTCGTCTGTGCAAGCTGACGAGGTTGTGTTCCATTTCAGATGAAATTGCAGCGTGATTCGGCAAATCACGCTTAAGACAAGAATTGTTCCGACTCATTTGCAGCTCGCCTGTCGACAGATCGAACGGTATTGCCCCCCGACATCTATACTGATATATTTGTGAAATTTGGCACAAAAGGTGCGGGCACAAAGCACGTTAGCATTTGCAGAGCTGTATCGTTGAATTCCACAAGGAGGAACGCATGCTTCATGAACCAGCAGAAACTGTAAGCGAAAAGGACCATGCCATAAGCTACAAAACGCGGTTGGGGGTCTGGATGTTTATTGTCTATGCACTTGTCTATCTCGGGTTTATCTTGATCAATATCTTCAAGCCTCAATTGATGGAAGAACAGATTATTCTCGGCCTGAACCTGGCAGTGGTGTACGGTTTTGGCCTGATTATCCTATCGATCATCATGGCCCTGATTTACAACACCTTGTGTGTTAAGAAAGAAAAGGCGTTGAACAGCGAAGAAGCGCAGGGAGAGGGCAGTTAGAATGCAAGTTGTCACCGTCGTTCTGTTCTTATTCTTTGTCGGCATCGTGCTGGGCTTGTCGTTCTATCTAGGACGCAAAGCAAAATCGGAAAGCGGCTATTTCGCAGCCGGGGGCAAGATTCATTGGAGCGTGAATGGGGTCGCCTTCGCCGGTGACTACCTCTCCGCCGCGTCATTCCTGGGAATCGCCGGGATGATTGCCACCCTGGGTTATGACGGTTTCCTCTACTCGATCGGCTATCTGGCGGGTTGGGTTGTCGCTTTATTTGTGGTTTCGGAGCCAATGAAACGGCTGGGCAAATACACTTTTGCCGATGCCCTGGATTCCAAATTCAAGTCGCGTGGCATTCGTTTTGCAGCGGCTTTCAGCACACTGGTCGTTTCCCTCTTCTACCTGATCCCGCAGATGGTTGGCGCTGGCGTGTTGGTGACCCCCCTGTTTGGGCTGCCCCATGCCGTTGGCGTGATCCTGGTCGGCACCCTGGTGATCATTATCGTGGCCACGGCCGGTATGACCTCGACTACCTATGTGCAGTTTATCAAGGGCGGGCTGCTGATAGTTTTCTCAGCAATTCTGGTTGGCGCGGTACTCATGCGAGGGCTTTCGACGACGCCGGATCAAGGTGGCAACCAACCATTCCACGAATTTCAAACATTGGAAGCGCAGGTCGAGGAAGGCCAGGTAATAATTCAGGGCGGCGACTATGCGTATGTCAGCCAGCTTGAAAGCGGTGGAATCACCTTTGTATCCTTGGCGGACCCTGCCGGGACGATCAGCTGGTGGAAAGCTGATGCCGGCGAAGATGGCGCAGTGACTCTGTATGAATCCCAATACTCGGCCGTTCAAGCGGACGGCTCCAAATGGATCAATGGCGCCCCGGCCTCGGACGAGAACACCTTGATCCAGGTGGGGAATATGAGTGAGATTGCCGGCGAGAGCGGCGCGGGCGTTGATACCGGCAGCGTTGGCCCTTTCAAATTCCTGGCATTGATCAGCGCGGAAGATAGTACGATACAGATGTGGCAAAAAACATCCGTCTCTGAAAACGGCGAGGATTTGACGATCTACTATCCGACAGCAATGAGCGGGAACCTGTTTATGCGCCCGGGTCTTAAGTTCAAGGTCGAGGGCAGCTTCACCGATAGAATCGACTTCGTTTCACTGATGCTGGCCTTGTTCCTGGGCACGGCCGCCCTGCCGCATGTGCTGATTCGCTACTACACGGTTCCTGACGCGGCCTCGGCCCGCAAATCTACCATCGTGGCCATTGTGGCTATCGGTTTCTTCTATATCCTGACGCTCTATTTGGGGCTGGGCGCCATGGCCAACGGGGTAATCAACCCGGCGGACGGTAATATGTCAGCTCCGCTGCTGGCTAAATCTTTTGGCGTCTTTCTTTTCGCGATAATCTCAGCCATTGCCTTTGCCACCGTCTTGGGCACGGTCAGCGGACTGATCGTCGCCGCATCTGGTGCGGTTGCCCATGATGTCATGGATATGTTCCTCCATATCCAGATGACCGAGAAACAAAAGGTGCGGGCGGGAAAGATAACGGCCATCGTCGTCGGTATTATCGCCATTGGTCTGGGCATCCTGTTTGAAGGCATGAATGTGTCTTTCCTGGTTGGTTGGGCCTTCGCGGTCGCGGCTTCGGCAAACTTGCCGTCGATCATCATGGTCTTGTTCTGGGAGAAGACAACCCCGGCAGGCGTGGTCGCTTCAATTTTTGCGGGCACGGCCGTCGCCCTGGGGATCATCCTGCTCTCCCCGGACATGTTCACGCGCTATGGGTTGGACCCGGCCAGCGCGCCGATTAGTTTCAGCCAGCCCGGCTTGATATCAATTCCGATCAGCTTCCTGGTCTTGATCGTCGTCTCACTGATGACACAGAAACAGACGGCCAAAGAAGCAGTTATGGCGACCGATTGATTGGACTGCCAGTGACAATAAAAGAAGCGAGTTTCAGCCCGAAACTCGCTTTTTTTGATCTGGATCCCATTTCTAGCGTAAGTCGAGAAGTCGACTGTCAAGCCTTGCTATATCATAATTCCAGGCTACAATTGATACAAAATATCACTACCCTGATGATGCGAACTATAGTGTGAACGATGATTGAAAAACGGAAAAAGTTCTGGGCAGCGGCAGCCGGCATTACGCTTCTATCCGCCGCTGTCTTTGGGACTGGCTGCTCTCGTGCAGATACGGCCGTACCTGCCCCACAAACTGCTGTAGAGGAAGCGGAAGAAACAGACAATCATGCAGATGAGCATGCTGCCGAAATTGAAATGCTCACGCTTCCCGAGCTAGAAGCTGTCAACCTGGGCAGCGAACCGCTGAAGATCGTTGCGACGACCAATATCATAGGTGATGTCATATCGCAGGTAGGCGGCGATGTTGTCGAGGTCACGACGCTCATGGCGCCAGGGCAAGACCCCCATTCTTATGAGCCCGGGGCCAGAGAATTGACGGCCGCTGCCGAAGCAGACGCCATCTTTGTCAATGGCTGGGATTTAGAAGAAGGATTAGTTCGCAATCTGGAAGCCATCGCGGAAGATGTCCCGATCGTCGCTGTATCCGCCAACATCAGCCCCCTGGCCTTTGGCGATGACGAGCATGGACACGGCAACGCCGATCCGCATGTCTGGTTCAATGTTCGAAACACAGAACAGTGGACAAAGAATGTGGCAGCCATTCTCAGTGACCTGGACCCGGCCAATGCCCAGACCTACCAGAACAACGCGGCCGAGTACCTGGTTCAGCTGGGCGAACTGGATGCGTATGCACGCGCGCAGCTGGCACAGGTTCCAGAAGAGCAGCGCTTCCTGGTTACAAACCATGATGCCTTTGGCTATTTTGCCGACGCGTACGGCTTCACGATCTTGGGAACAGTCCTTCCCGGCCTGAGCACGTTGGCTGAACCTTCGGCCAGCGAACTGGCAGGGCTAATAAGCAAGATGGAAGAAAACAACGTCTGCACCCTCTTCACAGAAACCACGATCAATGACTCGGTGGCCCAAACGGTGGCCGCCGAACTAAAAAACTGCGACGACGTAAAGGTCGTACCGCTCAATACGGGCACGATTGGGCTTGCCGGCAGCGGCATCGACAGCTATATCGACATGATCCGCGCCAACGTGGATGCGATTGTCGCCGGGCTTCAGTAGACTAACGATTGTCTATCCCCCAGATTTTGTCTCAGCCAGGGTGCGCCTCAGAAATTGGGCGAAGGATGTTGGCGAACGGCCGAGCAGACATCCCAGGACCAGCGGATTGCCGCGGAAACCATACTGCTCATAGTGCAAAAACATAGCCAGCAGCGTCTCAACCGCGTAGTCATTTAAACCCGCTGCTCTTGCCTGTCGTTCCCATACCTCGCGAGCAGTAGTCTCACCTGATACGGGCCGTCCCAGAGTCTCCGCCAGGATCATGGCAATCTCTGTCTGTGAAAGGAACTCCGCCCCACTCAACTCATAAACAGATCCCTCGTGGCCCGCTTCCGTCAACACCACAGCCGCCGCTGCGGCCACATCCTGCAGATCGACCATGCTCAAGCGGGTTTCCGGCGCATAGGGAACGGCGTAGAGCCCCTCACTGCTAATCCGCTCCCAATTGGCCAGCACATTCTGCATATAGGCGGCAGGCTGCAAGATCGTGAAGGCCAGGCCGGATTCAAGCAGCTTTTCTTCCACTCGCAGCTTCTGCCAATGATGGGCCATCGCCTCAATCTGGGGATGCAGCACAGAATGATAGACAAAACGTTCGACACCCGCCGACAGCGCGGCGCGAATGACGATCGCTCCTATGACCGTCTCCTGGGGATGCATATTGGGGCATATGTGATAAATGGCACTGGCTCCCACAGCAGCATGATTGATCACCACCTGGTCGCTCATATCACCGATGAACGTCTCGCGAACACCCAGCTGTTCCAGCATCATTGCCTGCTCCTGCCGGCGCACCAATGCGCGCAGCGGCTGATCCCTGGCCAGCAGCCGCTGGATAATCGCCCGCCCTGTCTTACCTGCCCCGCCTGTCACGAGAATCATTGGCGCCACTTCTCCTGCTATCCGGCCAAACTATTGCCCGGCCTACTGAATCACCTATTTCTATTCTAACCTGATGCCAGGTGATTATTGAACCAGATGCCAAAACAGGCGACAACCTTCGCATGCAGGACAACCTATGATTATCCGCCGGCACAAATAGTTCCTCGATGGGCAGAGGGCAACTGATAGCCAATGAAAAAGAACGCTTAAATGATACAGATGTGCCAAACAGCCGCTTCGAGACCACTCTTGATAGCTTTGCCGAACTACCCGCGATCCCCACGCCGGAACGAAAATCAGCCCGGCAAAGCGGCGCGCTTCTCCTACGCCTGTTCTGTTGTATACTATTTCAATTCCTTGAATCGTGATCTTACTATTTCTATTCGCTGAGCGGACTGCCGATCAGCGAACCAACATGAGGTATCACTTGAACGTTCACCTGCTGCGTCATTCAACCATTATCATCAACATCGCCGGCTTGAAAATACTGGTCGATCCCATGTTTGCGGCCGCGCGAACGGCCGATCCGATAACGAATAGTGGGAATGCCCTACGCAATCCATTGGTGGACCTGCCTCTTGACGAAGAAATGCTCGGCGAACTCATCGGGACAATCGACAGCGTCATCGTCACCCACCTACATAATGATCATTGGGACGCACGCGCCAGGGAACTGCTGCCCAAATCAGTGCCCATATTCTGCCAACCCGAAGACAGCACACGGATCGAGGAGGCTGGATTTGAAGCCGTCTACCCGGTCTTGTCGACGATTGAATGGCAGGGCATGCAGTTGATTCGCACAGGCGGCCAACACGGTCATGGAAAAATCGGCGAATTGATGGCCCCCGTTTCAGGCTTCATCCTGCAGGCCGCCGGCAAGCCAGGCATCTATATTGCCGGCGACACCCTGTGGTGTACCGAGGTAGCGCAGGCTGTTGAGCACTATGAACCTGAAGTCATCGTCCTCAATGCCGGCGCCGCTCAATTCATTGAGGGTGGGCCTATTACGATGACCGCCGATGATGTCATCACTGTGGCCAATGCCCAACCAGAAGCAGCCGTGATTGCCGTGCATATGGAAGCGATCAATCACTGTCTGATGAGTCGCGCTGAATTGAAAGCAGCGCTGGCCGAAGCGGGAGTAGCCTCACGGGTTCTCGTGCCCGAAGATGGTGAAACCCTCGCCATGAACAGCTCCCTAAAAAGGATTCTCAGCGCCTTCATGGATCAAGTGTGGAATAAGGGGGATTTCGGGCGAATCGAGGCGTATGTTGCGCCATGCTATGAGATAAGACATGACCCGGGAGACCCCTGGGATGGGCAGCGTCTCAACAATGACGCTTTCGTAGAGAGAGTGCTTTATTCACGCAATGCCTTCCCCGACCTGAATTTTGCGATTCAGGAGATGATTGAGGAAGATGGTAGAGTAGCCGCCAGCTGGATCATGTCCGGCACCCACGAGGGCGATCTGCCGCAGCTTCCGGCCAGCGGACAGCCGTTCTCGATATCGGGCATGACGATTTATTACTTTGAGGGAAACAAACTGATTGGTCACTCCCAGGCATTTGATCGCCTAGGCTTCCTATCACAGATTGGGCACATGGGTTGAACCAATGCCAACACCAGCGAAGCATATGAACCTGTTACCAAGAGCAGCACCCACGGACTTGCCGGCCCCGCCAGAGGGAAAGGTTGGCTGGCCGTGGACGAGCGCTGATCAAGCTGCCGGAGCACAGGGTTCGGAATCTTGGCCGCGGATTTCCATTGTGACGCCCTCCTACAACCAGGGTCGCTTCATCGAACAGACTTTACGCTCGGTCCTACTGCAGGATTATCCCAATCTCGAGTACATCGTGATCGATGGCGGCAGTGAGGATGAAACCGCTTCACTGCTGCAGCAATATGGCGGCTTCTTGAGCTACTGCCAGAGCAAGCCAGACGGCGGCCAAGCGGACGCCATCCAACAAGGGTTTCAGATGGCGAGCGGCAGCATTCTGGCCTGGATAAATTCCGACGACTATTACGAGCCGTATGCCTTCAGGAGGATCGCCGGATTCTTCGCTCGACATCCGGACTGTGTCTTTGCCAACAGCGATGTCAATCTGGTGGACGAAGACAGCCGGTTCATTCGCCGGCTGTACGCCATGCGCCCCAGCTTCTTCTTCGCGGCGAATATGGGCCAGCATGGTTGGCCTCAGCCAGGCTGCTTCTGGCGGCGCAGCGCCTATGAAACAGCGGGCGGCATCAATGCTGATTTCCAATTCAGTATGGACCTTGATCTGTTCACGCGCCTGGTAAAGTATGGGAAAGGGTGCCGCCTGCCGGGTAGACCCACCGCCAATTTTCGCGTTCATCCTGCCTCGAAAACAGCGAACCTGCAGGCTGTCTCACACCGGGAACGAGCAGCGGTGATCGCCAAGTACGGCCAATCTTTCTGGTCTTCTAGACCAGCGGCAATGAATGCTCTCTGGTGGGTCTATCGTAAACAAGCTGCGGTACGGCTGCGGCGCGACCGGTTGAAGCAAAAACGAACCTGGTGAATCGTGACCAGATTCCTTAGCCATGCCAGGCAGCCGCTATCTCACGGTAATAGGCCAGGTACCGGGCAACTTGCTGGTTGAAGTCGAACGTCTCTTTTGCATGTTGGGCCGCGTTGCTCCCTAGCTGCTGTCTCAGAAGCGTATCATCCAATAACCGTGCGACAGCGTCTGCCAAGGCCGGCGCGTCACCAGGCTGAACCAATATGCCATTCGCGCCATTTGCTGTTCTCTCTGGCCATGACAGCACTTGTTCGGGGACCCCGCCCACGGCCGTCGCCACAACTGGAATGCCGCAAGCCATTGCCTCCGTAATCGTCAGCCCCCACACTTCTGCTATTGATGAACTCACGAAGAGATCTGCGGCCTGATAATAAGCGGCCAGGGATGCCCGATCACTGATAAAGGGCACATAACGTATTGTCACGTTTCCGTCCCTCTCTTCAGGGGAGGAATCGCCAAGCACCAACACAAGCAGCGGGGGCCGGCGATCCTGTGCTGAAAGCAGAGAAAAGGCTTGCTGCGCTGCTGCAAATCCTTTCCATGGATTGCTGCGCATGCCATTGGCTGCCATCAAAACGATCTGGGCGTTTTCCGGCAGCGACAGATCACGTCTGGCGCCTGCCCGGTCCCCGGGGTGAAAGCGAGACAGGTCTACACCATGTGGTATCACACGACTACTTACCAGACCAGCCGCCAATGGCGAGTCTGCAATCCTGTCCGCCAGCCAGTGGCATGGTGAGATGATGTGATAGCGGCTGCCCGCGTAAATCTCCTGTTTGCGCTGCCAATTTTCGGCTGTAGCATCGCGCAGAATGGCAGGATATAAGGAAAGGTCAGGGCATTGCCCACAACCTTCCCGCCAGCGTTCGCAGTTTAGCGAATGAGCACAATGACCGCTAAACAGCCAGGCGTCATGGAGCGACAAGACGGTCGGGGCCATTCCCGTCAATCGCGGAAGCTGGCGTAGATCAAAATACCTGCCGTGCAAATTATGGAGGTGCAAAATATCAACGGCCGAGCCGGGCAGGTCAAGAATATGGGACGTATTGGGGAAGTAGAAATCCTCACGGCCGTTCAGCCAAGCAGGGACACGACGTGGTTCGGCGGCCGCCAGCAAAGCATAGCGCAGTCCGCGAGAGGCAGGGGAGCGGCGATGAGTGACCGCGGCTTCCGCTCGCCAAAATGGACGCTGCCACCAGGAACTCGCCAGGTCATGGCGAATAGGCAGAGTGCGTGGATCGCTACCCAGTTTATTCCCGACCGCCATCCAGGCATCTTGACCCTGTTCACAATAGGCGTGATGCAGTGCAGTGGCCATCGTCGCCGCGCCGCCGCCCACATCACGATCGTTGACCTGCAGTATCGCCAATGAATCCAACATATCCCCGTTTACAGCCGCTGCCTGGCCAGACTTCTCAACCGCAGTCCGGCTGGGACCAAGGGGGTAAGCGCCTTTAGCCCGCTTCGTCCCAGGCGATAAGCAGGGGAATGCAGCAAGCGCTCGATGTCGCCAGTTTGTCGCAACTGCACATCCACCTGTCCGGAAGCAATGTCTGCTCTTAAGGCCATAATTTGTGGGGGATGTTGGCCCGAAAAACGTTCCAGCCAACTTAGGTAGTGGCATACATTATGGACATGATACGGCCGCTTCAACTGCAGGTAATCTTCCTCAGCCCATTTTCGCATCGCACTACGCGTCGTCCAGTCAGCCGCGTCGTAATAGCGGCTCTTTTCCTGGACTTGCTGCGGAAAAAGCAGCGAATAATGGTAGAGCCAGATGTCACGCCGCGCCATTTCATCCCCCTGAATCCGATGCAGGTCGCGCATATCGCGTCCCTGCTCATCCTGTACAGCCACCGGTCTGTGGGAAACGTATCGATAATCGCGTCCCCAGCGAAAAACGCGGTTCACGTTGTTGGCAACCTTGCGCAAATACCAGCCATCGACCAGATAATCGAAACTGCCCCAGAAAGCAAGCTGCCGAAAGGAGATGCTTGATATCCCTTGACCGGATGCCAACAGATCCATAGTCTCTTGCATATCGGACGGCTGGTAAAATTCGTCGGCATCTATCTGCCACAAGTAATCTCCGCTGGCCCGCGCTGCATACGCCTGGGATTGTTCATCTTTCTCAGCCCAGAAACCATCGCGTGTCACGATGATCAGCTTCCCATCCGGGTCTTCTTCTTCCTTGAAGCGGCGCAGCGTATCCAGAGTTGTATCCGTGGAGTGGCCATCGGCGGCAGCGATTGATGCGGCCGTGGACACGGCCCCTTCCACAACGATAATCTCATGCGCGAAAGGATATAGCGCTCGCAAATTGTAGCGCAAGAAAGGCTCGCCATTGAGCACAATCATGCCAAAGGAAATGCGCGGAGTCACAAGTTCTCCCTCTGTCTGATAACAGCGCCGCGATTGGATTCAAGTATGCTGGCCGCCGGTGGCGAAGATCGCGGAGAACGAAGCGCCGCTGCGACACGCCAAACGCATGAGGATACCCAGATCCGAATCGCTTCGAAGTATAGCAGGTTTCGGCGTATGACCGGTCCGCAAAGTAAGATACTGAGGGCGAGACCTTCCCGGCCTCCTTCTTTGCAGGGCATTTTCAGCGTTGGCCACCGTTTCCTCTTTTGGTGATGATAAACGGGAGCTTCAAGTTCCGCTAGGTTGAGAAATATCGCTGCCGTGATATCATAACACCAATAACGCAGCTAGCCGCACACCCTGGTGCAATAAAGCATAACAACAAGGAGAGAAGATGGCCGAATTGAAGACAAAGGAAAATGATGGCAGCGTTGATGATTATTTGAACAGCGTAGAAGACGAGCAGAAGCGAGAGGCCGCTTTCGTTATCAAGACACTGATGGAAGAGGTAACCGGCGAAGAGGCCAGGATGTGGGGTGACAGCATCGTCGGCTTCGGACACTACCAGTACAAGTACGCCAGCGGCCGTGATGCGGAGTGGATGTTGGTTGGTTTTGCGCCGCGCAAGAAGAACCTGACACTTTACATCATGTCCGGATTTGATGAATATGACGACCTGCTGGACAACCTGGGCAAACACAGCACGGGCAAATCCTGTCTCTACATCAGCAAGCTCGAGGACATCGATCTCGACGTGCTGCGCGACCTGGTTGATAAGTCGGTGCAGCATATGAAAGAGACAAATGCCCAGTCGTAAGGCGAGCCTGGCTAGTTATTGCTGTTGAATGAAAAGAGATGGATAGATCATTCTCTTGAAAGAGAGGGGATCACACGAACGGGAGAGATCGCGGCGATACACGCTCGGCCGTGGTCAACCGTCAAACGCGTACCCACCACTGCCGGGAATGTCTATTTCAAAGCGCTGGCCCCGGCCTTTGCCTTCGAACCGCCGGTCACTTCCGCGGTTCATCACTGGCGGCCCGGCAGCGTCCCCCAGGTCTACGCCATAGACGCAGAGCAGTGTTGGATGCTGGCGGCTGATGGGGGTCAAACGCTTCGCCAGGCATTCCGCGATGGTCCGGACCTGCGGGCATGGGACGAGGTCCTCACCCGGTACGCTGCGCTGCAAATCGATCTGGTCGGGTATATTGATGAATTGCTCGCGCTGGGAACACGCGACCGGCGCCTTGCTGTCCTGCCCGCACTCTACGAGGATCTATTGACGGATCAGGCATGGCTGTTGATCGATCAGGCAGACGGTCTGACTTCGCAGGAGTACAGTCGATTGCTCGACGCTGTCCCCGAGGTCGAGACAATGTGCCGGCAGCTGGCTGCCTACGCCGTCCCGGCATCTCTGCACCACAACGATCTGCACGATGCCAATGTTTTCTACAACAACGGGGCCACGCGCTTCTTCGATTGGGGGGACAGTTCCATCGCCCATCCATTCTTTTCGCTGCGCACCGTCTTTGTGAGCATCGAAAACAGCTTTGGTCTAGAGGAAGATAGTCCGGTCTATGACGAGATCGCCAGGGCCTATTTACGGCCGTGGCTGCGATACGGAACAGAAGAAATTCTGTGGGCCGCATACAAACTGGCCAGGCAGTTATGGTCACTTAGTTCAGCCGTAAAATACAAGACACAGATGGCGCTTGTTGAGGGAATGAGAGACACATATGCAGGCGCTTTGCCCGGTCTGCTGCAGGAATTTCTCGACGCCAATCCACAGTTTCGCTAGGGTGTAAATCAGGAGGAATTCGTGATTAATGAAGCAGCTGATATGGACGTCGTTACCAGGGCAGCCTCCAAGCTTTTCTAGTTCATGGGCTGGGTTGCACCCGTTCCCGATCACGCGACGCCTCAGGTACGCCGCATCTACTATATTGCCGCAATTGGTATGCCGGCAGCATGGCTAGCGCACTTCTTTTTCATCTTCCTATTTACATATTGGCGCATACCGCTGTTGGCACTCTTCAATTCTCTTCTACTACTACGTCCTGGGCAACGCGCCCCAAGTAGTTGTCAATCTAACCCAACTTGACCTCGTCAATATAGTCGTCATATCCCTGGCTTTCTTTTTGTGTGCCGCAATGACGCTCTATGGGACTGGAACGGCCGACCAGCTCGAAGCCCAGCTGGAAATCGAACATGCAAAAAATGATTTCATCTGCAAACCACAAGACAGCATCATTGTGAAGGGCAAAGGGGCCATGGATGTCTGGTACGTCACCGGCGCACGAAACGAGCTATCAAACTCTCCAGCCTAATCAACAATCTGCGCGAATCCGGGCAATCTGTGATGAAAAAATCAAAGATTGCCCGGATTCACGCAAACTGTTCCCTGTTGACTATCCAACTGCCACGGATTCGAAGCCAGGGGCGAAGATAGTTATTTCCGCAATTTGAATTCCCAAATCACTCCCCTGTGGGCACCCAGATATTCTTCACCTGCGTGCTCTCATGCAGGAATTCATGGCCGGCGCCCTCCTCCTGGCTGAGCCAATCGCGGGCGATGCCATAGTTAACCCAGGTGCGCTTCATATTGGCCGCTGATTCGAATTCAACGTGGCAGCTGCCTTCGGCCGTTCCGAAATACCAGACGCCATCCACGTCCTCATGCTCGATCAGAGTCTTGGTCAGGTGATCGCGATCGCCGGTGACGATATTGACCACGCCGCCCGGTACATCAGATGTATCGAGCACCTGGTAAAAATCGGTAGCGCTGAGCGGAAATTTCTGGCTGGGGATAATCACAGCCGTGTTGCCGCGAGCGATAGCGGGCGCCATCAGAGAAACAAACCCGAGAAGCGGGTACTCATCCGGGCAGGCAATGCCTAAAACACCGACAGGTTCATTAACCCCCACCGTGATACCGCGCAGCGTCGTCTCCTGCACGGTGCCGCCATACTTATCCGCCCAGGCGGCATAGGTGAACAGGCGATCGACAGAAGCACTGACTTCGGCCTGGGCAACCTTCAATGTACAGCCAGTCATGGCCACGATACGGTGGGCGAATTCGTCGGCGCGCGCATCCAAATTCTCGGCGATGAAGTAAAGAACTTGCGAGCGATTGTAACCATGGCGCATCGCCCACCCGGGCTTGGCCGTATGCGCAGCATGGGCCGCTTCGACCGCGTTGCGAATATCCTTACGATTGCCGTCGCCAACCTGGCCGACGACATCTCCTTTGGGTCCCACAATGGTGTTGGTGTAGTGGCCGTCGGGACGCGCCTGTTTGCCACCGATATACATCTTGGGCGTGCGGTCTACCTTCAACGCGCGGCCGTTCGTCTTACCGTCGGGCATCAGCGGCAAGGCGGCTGTGGGCGCCGCCCATGAAGCGCCACCTTCTATCACAGTCTCCAGATCCAGATCGGGGCGGGGGCGTTCTTGCCAGGCGGGACGCAAATATTCGAACAACCCTTCCCTGCCGCCTTCACGACCAAAACCACTTTCACGATAGCCGCCGAATCCAGAGGCGGCATCAAATAGATTAGTGCAGTTGACCCACAGCGATCCCGCTTTGATCTTGCTGGCTACGTCCAGAGCCAAGCTGATATTTTCACTCCAGACACTGGCCGCCAGACCAAAACGCGTATTGTTTGCCAATGCGACAGCCTCTTTAGGCGTGCGGAAAGTCATGGAAACGAGCACCGGGCCAAAAATCTCTTCCTGCACCACTTCACAGGCGGGATCGAGATTGGAAAGCAGGGTCGGCTTGTAGAAGAGACCTTTCTCCGGCAGCTCAATGTCGGGCTGGAAGAGTTCGCCGCCTTCGCTGACACCGATCTTGACCCAGTTGTCCACGGTATCCCATTGTGATTGATCGACAATAGCGCCCATGTCGATCGCCTTGTCCAGCGGTTCGCCAACGCGCAAATGCCCCATGCGCTCTTTAAGTTTAGCGGTGAAACGGCCGGCGATATCTTCCTGAAGCAATAGACGCGAACCGGCGCAGCAAACCTGACCCTGGTTGAACCAGATAGCATCGATTACACCTTCCACAGCACTGTCCAGGTCGGCATCATCAAAGACGACGAAGGGGGACTTGCCGCCCAATTCCAGCGAGAGCCGCTTGCCCGATCCGGCCGTCTGCCGACGCAGGATCCGGCCGACTTCGGTGGATCCGGTAAAAGCGATTTTGTCGATGTCGGGATGGCCCACGATCATCGAACCCGCCCGGCTGCTGCCAGTGACCACATTGACCACCCCGGGCGGCAGCCCGGCCTCGGCAACAATCTCTGCGAAGAGCAAAGCGGACAAACGGGTATAGGAAGCGGGCTTGAGCACGACGGTATTGCCCATAGCAATAGCCGGGGCGATCTTCCAGGCCAGCATCAACAGCGGGAAATTCCAGGGTATGATCTGGCCGACAACGCCAACCGGCTGGTAGTCGGCCAATTCTGTGTCCATCAACTGCGCCCAGCCGGCATGGTAGTAGAAATGGCGGGCCAACAGCGGCACATCGATATCTCGCGATTCGCGGATTGGTTTGCCATTGTCCATGGACTCCAGCACGGCCAGCAGACGATCGTGTTTCTGAATATTGCGGGCGACGGCATAAAGATAGCGCGCCCGTTCGCTGCCCGGAGTTTTGCTCCAGGACTTAAAGGCTTTGCGGGCAGCGGCAACGGCCGTGTCGACCTCTTCCTGGCCCGCCTGTGTCGTATCGGCAAGTTTCTCCGACGACGCGGGATTAAAGCTAGCATAAGTGTCGGCCTCTTCAGGCACGACCCACTGGTTGTTAATGAACAGACCAAAGCGACGGCTATGTTCGTCCAGCCAGGCGTTTACCGCTGCCGGCGATTCCGGCGCCGGACCATATGCCATCGTTTCGAATTTTTCTGTGAGGCTCATGTTCTGCTCCTGATAGCGCTGCGAGGTTTAGAGATTACGGCCAACACGTTCAACACGTATTGAAAAAACCTCGCATCTCTTGTTTGATCAACCCATCGGCATGTGGTGCCGCGCGGCATAATGACCGGTAATCTGATGATAAAGCTGGCGTTCTAAATCAGTAAGTAGACTGCTGGCACCAAAGCGGAACAGGTCAGGCATCATCCATTCCACACCCAACTCCTCTTTCATCAAGGATTGCCAGACGAGCGCCTGCTTTGCCTTGCTGATGCCACCAGCCGGCTTGAAGCCAACCTTATGGCCGGTGCGTTCCAGATAATCGCGTATCGCACGGGCCATCACCAGGCCAAATTCAAGGGTGGCATTAACGCTCTCTTTGCCGGTGGATGTCTTGATGAAATCTGAGCCGGCCATCATGGCCACCAGGCTCGCCTGATAAACCTGCTTAAGCGTACCCAGATCGCCAGTGGCCAGAATCGTCTTCATATGCGCCGATTCGCCGCAGATGTCGCGAAAGAGCTTTATTTCATCGTAGAGTGCGTTCCAATTTCCGGTTAGGACATGGGTACGCGTGATGACAATGTCGATCTCGGCGGCACCAGCTTCGATAGCCTGTTCGATTTCGGCGACGCGCTGCGGCAGCGGCGTTTGGCCGGCGGGAAACCCCGTGGCCACGGAAGCGACAGGAATATCGGTGCCTTGCAGCGCTTCGACAGCATCACGCACACGGCTGGGGTAGACACAGACGGCGCCCACGGTAATATTCTGGTCGGCGACGCCCAGCGCGGCCAACATGTCAGGACGTACAGGCTGTTTCGCTTTGGCACACAGGCGTTTAACGCGGCCAGGCGTGTCGTCGCCGGCCAATGTCGTTAAGTCAATGCAGGTAACGGCCCGTAATAACCAGGCGGCCTGCCACTCTTTCTTGATTGAACGACGACCGGGAAGCGTGGCCGTTCGGCGTTCCACCGCGCTGCGGTTAACACGCGTATCGTATACCCAATCGAGATCAAGTGGGGTTCCGGGATTACGATTATTGTGCGATGCCATATTCTTTTCCTTGGAGTTGTCAGCTTACGGATCTAATAGTGATGTTATCGTATCATGGATTCTACCAGATTTTGTTCTACCCGTTGAACTCTGTCAGATCCATGACGGCCAGCCGCTGCCTGAATGCGTCAATCCATTCGCTTTCCGCGGCAATAAGATGAAGACTGTACTCAAACATGGCATCGATGATGAATGAAGATTGGTCGCCTATCTCCTGCCAGCGTGCGCTTTCTCGTTCGCGCCGTTTGCGGAGCTGCTGCTGGTATTGGTCCAGCGCATGCAGCGCCTGGTCGCGGGGTATGGCGGGCAGTCCGGTCAACCCTAGAAAAAAGGTCTGATCACACCTGGCCGGCGTTGATAGGGCATCAAGGGTCGCTTCATACCAAGCGGTACAGCCGTCCGCAGTCATCTCATACACCTTTCTTGCCGGACCGGTGCCCGCGGAGTCCTCGAGACGTGCAGCTACATAACCGTTCTTTTCCAGGCGGCCCAGAACATAGTAGATCGATGAAAAGCCGATTTCTGTCCAATTGCGCATGGTACGTTCTTCAATAACCTGTTCGATTTCATAACCATAACGCGGCTTTTCCATGATCAACCCCAGGATAGCCAGATCAACATTCTTCATACTTGACTCCTCACGCCTACTATTCTATACTTAGAATACTATTTATTAAGAATACCGTCAAGAGTGATGCCTAAAGGGGGTCATTGTGAATTCATCAGGAGTATCAACTGAGCTAACCGCCTTCACCAACTGCCCCGCCCTGGCAGGGTACCACTGCTGGTCGAATTCACTCGCCAAGATTTACCATCATTACGGTCTCCCCCTCTCTGAAGAACTACTCTTCGGGCTTGGCGCAGGCCTGGGATTCATGTATTGGGAACAGAAAGGAAGCCCACCGTTCATTGGCGGTCGGGGAAACATCAAACAATTTGCGCAGGATATAGGGGAACGGACAGGCGTACGCCTGGCTGAGAAATCAACGACAAGCGAACGCAAGGCGCAGAAGGTTCTCCTTCAACAAATGGAAAAAGAAGAGCCGCTGATGGTTCGGGTTGACATGGGCTTTTTGCCCTATTTCGATTTTGGCGACGAGGAATACCACTTCGGGAGCCACACCATCGTTGTCTGCGGCTATGACGGGCAAGATCAAGTCTTGATTTCGGATATGGATCAGCAAGCATCTGGGCTTAAGGCAGGCTTTTACGCGCCGATGACCCTGGCGCAGATTGGCAAAGCCAGAGGATCCACCTATAAACCATTCCCACCCAAGAATACCTATTTGGAATTCGACTTCGACAACTGCCGCCCGCCAAACAACGATGATATTCTCTCCGCCATTCGCCAGAACAGCGACGCCATGCTCAATCCACCGATCCGCAACTTCGGGGTCAAAGGAATCCGCCGCGCGGCCGAGGAAATCGTGCGCTGGCCCAATCGCTTTAGCGACGCCGATCTGCGCGCGAACCTTTTCATGTTCTACATCATGGTGGAAATTGGCGGCACCGGCGGCGGCATTTTCCGGCCGATGTACGGCCGTTTCCTGGATGAGGCAGCAGCCACAACCGGCAACGATTTACTGTGCCAGGCCGCGACACCAATCTACAAATCAGGCGCGCGCTTGTCCCAGGCAGCCCGCCTCTTCGAAGATATCCTGGAAGGCGGAGAACTGGATGTCAAGATCGTGCAAGCGGCCGAGCTGCTGCACGAGAGCGCCGGTTTGGAAGAAGAGGTTTTCGCCGCACTTTCAACGGCCGTTTGAAGTTTGGATTATTGGATGTGGATTAATGCGCATTTACTCAGCCGGAAGAATATCATCCGTGTTCATCCGTTCTTGTCTGTGTCCTATTCGTTTTATTACCCTGTAGATGACCCGTCGTTTTCTGTTAAAATTGAACCAAAAAAACCAGACCGTTAAGTCAGAAGGGAAACAGCCGGGTAAACCATGCGCGCAGTCCAGAAAACATTCGCCGAGGAATTCGAGCACATCCTGGTTGAATCTGACACCAGCGTGCGCCGGCTGTCCCGGCTCTCAGGAGTTTCCAGGCGGACCCTTGAAAACTGGCTCTACAGGCATTCGGCACTTCCGCGCTATATAGATCCCATCCTGCACATTGCCCGTGCGCTGCAGCTTCCCGCCATGGATACGGATAGACTGTTGCTCGCAGCCAACTACCCTACGCTCACCCGCTTAAGACAAAACAGACAGCTGCCGCCGGATATTCTCCTCGACTGGCAGCTGCCGCCAGACAGCCAAAGAGGGCAGAAGAATTCCGCATTGCAGCATGCGCAGCAGCTGCTGCGACAAATGCCCTGGAATGAAGAAGTCCACCGGGAGGTGATGGAACTCCTTGCCTTGAACGGCCGTCGCAGCGAAGCACTCAAACAGTTTGAGATTTGCAGACAGGCGCTGCGAGATGAATTGGGCGTGGAACCTTCAGGGGAAACCTTGGCCCTTTATAAACGCATCAGACGTACAGCCCATTTCTCGCGCGACAATATTCCCGCCATCATTACGCCGCTGATCGGTCGTCAGCAGGAGTTGGAAACGCTTGCGAACCTATTGGCCAATCCGGATGTGAGGCTCGTGACCATAACCGGCCTCGGCGGTATAGGAAAGACGCGCCTGGCCCTAGATGTTGCCTGGCAACATACCGCGGGGCAGTTTCGCGATGGGGTGGCATTCGTGCAGCTGGCAGCACTAGACTCCATCGAGCAACTGGTACCGGCTATTGCAGAGGCACTGCACCTGCCCCTCTCAGTCCGTGACGAAAATCCTGCCCTGGAACATCTGCTGAACTACCTTAAACCCAAACAGACGCTGCTCGTCCTCGATAACTGCGAACACTTACTGCAAGGGATGGCTATGGTCGTCGATATTCTGCGGGCCGCACCGCAGGTCCAGATCCTGGCCACCTCGCGCGATCGACTGCGCCTGCGTGCAGAACATCTTTTCCCGCTGCGAGGACTGCCTTATGATGGGGACCGGCTCGATCATCCGGCAGGGTTGTTATTTCAGGGAGCCGCACAGCGCGTCAACCCGGACCTTACGTTTGATGAGTCCAGCACCTCCCAGGCTAACCAACTTTGCCACATAGTGGGCGGTTTGCCATTGGCGCTGGAACTGGCCGCATCCTGGCTCGATACAAGGCCAGTAGCTGCAATTGTCGCCGACATTGAAGAAAGTCTAGATTTCCTGGCCGCTGAACTATACGATATGCCACCCCGCCATCGCAGCCTGCGCGCCGTTCTTGAATCGACCTGGCGGCGTCTGCCGCCGCAAATGGGCCCGGTTTTTGCCGCCATGTCCGCCTTCCGCGGCTCTTTTTCGCCCGAAGCGGCGCGGGAAGTAATCGGGATGACCCCCAACTATCTATCACAGCTGGTCGCACATTCGCTCCTCCAACATGATCGCGAAACGGATCGCTACCAGCTGCATGAGATTCTGCGACAGTTCTCCGCCGAGAAGATGGCCGGTATGCCAGAATTTGAGCAGGACATAACAAGGCGACATTTCGCCTACTACAACGATCTGGCCCAACGTGGTGGAGCGACGATGCGCGGTGGTGATCAACAGGAATGGATGGCGCGGCTGGAGCTTGAGCAGAGTAATATCCACAGGGCCTTGGATTGGGCTTCTGCCAATGATGTCGAGGCGGTCGCGCGTTTGGCGATTTCTCAACACCTCTTCTGGTTCACAACAGGCCGAATCCAAGAGGCTGCGCAACAATATGAGCGGCTCATGCCCCACCAGGAGCGTTTGTCAGCAGAGACTAGGCCGTGGCTTTTTGCAGCCTATGCCGAGACGATAAATACCCTCGGGCGCACACAGGAGTCGATAGCACTACAGGAGAAAGCGCTACCTTTATTCCTTGAACAAGGAAACGATGCTGGCACGGCCTTTATCTATCTACTGCGGTCACTTAGGGCGCGCGACCATGAGTTTATCGACGTCTCCATCCAATACGCTGAGACGGGGCTGGGATATGCACAAACCCCGGGATCGAACGCTTACTACGAAACACGTCTACTTAGTTCGCTGGGCGATTCTTTGGCACGCAGCGGTCGTATTCAGGAAGCAGAATCCAGGCTCGATCAGGGGCACCAATTGTGCTTAGAGAGAAACGATCGCATGGGGGCCAACGCATTCTTAGGACGTATGTCGTTTTTTGCAGAGAGTTTAGGCAAACAAGCTGAAGCACGGCGGCTGGCTGAAGAACACCTGGCGGAATCACGCCCACTGGGTATGCTGATGGAGGAGATTACCGCGTTGGATCAACTGGGTTGGATCGCCTGTGCAGACGGCGATTTTGATCAGGCCGAAGCGTATACAATCGATGCGATTGCTCTCGCCCGGGAAACGAATGATCGCCCTTCATTGGCCAGCCTGGATTTCAATATGGCCGATATATTGATGGCCAAAAGCGCCTACACAGAAGCACTGCCCTTCCTGCGCGAAGCGATCTTCCTGGTGCAGGAAATAGGCAATGAAACAAGAATTGCCTTAACCATGGAGGCCATGTCGCGCTTGGTATGGTACTGCGATAAACAGAACCTAAACGCGATACGATGGAATGCCTCCGCAAAGGCTCGGTTGGAGGCTTCCGGCCAATTACGACTCCCTCACGAACTCGCCATATACGCCAGAACCACAGAAGATATGGAAGCTTCTCTTGGCAAAGAAGAATTTACTCAGGTATGGGCTGAAGGCGATCAAATGCCATTCGAAGAGGCGCTTAAGGAACTGCTCTGCGCCCTGCCTCAGGAAGCCACAGCGCACGACTAACCAGGTCGTAAACAGAAACGTAAACATGGCTGCCGGACATGGGCAGGTCCGGCAGCCACTGTATTTATTAATCAGGCTGGACGCCTGGCAATCGAATCAGGCCATTACTGCTGAGGCGCCATCACAGCTGGGGTAAAGACTTGCGCCGCCGGTCCATCACCCAGGAAACGTATGATGCCGAAATCGCGATCTGTACCTTCTGCCAGACTGTATTCTCGCGAGTGAGTAATCAACTTGCCGTCCGGTTGGACAACCAAGCTAAACCCGCCGCTGCCTGTAGGGTATGCTTGGGTCAGCGAGAGACCATCAGGACCAAAGGTCTCGTCGGGGGATCCATCCATGTTGTAACGCCCGATTATGGTCATGACCGCACTCTCTTCCTGCAGCGCGCTGCGCGTCATGCTGCGCCGTCCGCTCGCGGTACGACCAACACGCTGCAGATGTTCCTCGGGCGCCGGAGGGTACGATGTTCCACTGAACGCGAGTTTGTGGTCCGGCGTTTCACGCAGATCCCAACATTCATCATCCCTCTCCATTTCGATGGTCACCCAACTATTCACGCCAAAATCCGGGTCCGGGACACCCTCGCTCGTGAAACGGCGCAGTGTACAGTCCCCCGTCGATCCATATAGGGCTTCACCCAGGACGTAAATCATACCGTCGCTGCCATAAAGGCCGCCTTTACCGATGGCTTCGTCACCCTTATGGTCCCAGGTTACCAGCCCATCACCGCCGCCAAAGGTAGTATCGAGCGTACCATCACTATTATATTGCGCCATGTAGGCGATACCTGATTTATAGAAGAAGGGGTCATCGGTTGGTTCACCAAAGCCGCCCACGACCAAGATTTTCCCCCCGGGTACAGTCAGAATATCCTGCGGATAATTGTTTTCATTGTCGAAATCCTGCACGACAAAGCCATCCGTTCCAAACATCTCATCCAATGACCCATCAGGATTGTGCCGGCGTAAGACGATGTCGACCGTCTCGCCATCGCTATAGGCGATGCCACCGACGATCAGCTTTCCATCGTCCTGCAAAATGTCGCGCCGCGGCCAAGCATAGACCGTATCCGCTCCCGGATTGACGGCCGTCTTGCCATCGCTGGCGAAACTTTCGTCTATCGTACCGCCTTCATGATAGGCGACCGTGCCAAAATCACAGATGATGTAATCTTCGTCGCAGATTTCGCCGGAGACATAAATTCGGCCGTCGGGCGCCGCTGTAACGCTCCAGGCCGCATCGACATTGGCGGGATTGTCGCTATAGGCGGTCGTCACGATGCCGCCCTGGCCAAATGACGGATCGGGGTTGCCGTCGCGCAGCAAACGAACCGTGCCAAAGTCGCCGGGCCAGATATCCGCCCACCCGGAGACGAGAAGTTTCCCATCTGGTTGGAGGAACATTGAATGAGCATTGTCATTGAGCTCGCCAAAATCGACAAACGATACGCCGTTTTCGCCAAATGTCGGGTCGAGCTTGCCAGGTTCGGCACCCACCTGCGTAAACAGAGCGACAAACATAACTAGGATTGTGGCAACGGTTGACAATAAGATCGTTTTTTTCATATCTACCTCCTCAAGGTATCTAGTTGTTCGTGTCAGGATCTGCAGATTTCGTTGCATGAAAGATGTGCAAGGACACAAACTGACACATAGCGGTTAACGGATTTATTCATCATACTATCTTACTGTCATCCGGATGGTGGCATTTTGCCACCATCCATATTGAATACACGCGATCCTTCAAGAAACGCAATGCAGATGAGGTGCGAAATCAACACTGTTCAAGGTGTGCGAATGTGGTTAGAGGCTTTATACTCTCTAGTCGAACACACCGGCATGAATATGAATATTTCAACAAAGTCGAATGATATTCAAGGGAAACCACCTGATTTCCTGGGAGTATGGTAATGCGCCATCGTGTCAGAGCCGCGGCTCTTATCGTCGAGAACGACAGCATCTTGCTGGTGCAGCATATCCATCCCGACAGCGGCGAAGTCTGGTGGGTACCGCCAGGCGGTGGTGTGGAAACGGCCGATGCTTCCGTATTCGACTGCGCGATTCGTGAAACATTCGAGGAGACCGGGCTTGACGTTGGATTACAGCGAATTGTCTATATCCGTGAGTTTGCCGATACAGACACGGACACCTACCATCTCGAGCTGTTTATCAGCAGCAGCAGCCATTCAGGAGCACTTACTATCCGCCATGTACAGGGAAACGGTCTTGATGAACATTACATCAAGGATGCGCAGTGGATCCACAAAGATGATTTGGCCGATATGGTTGTCTATCCGGAAATAATAAAGGATCAATTCTGGGGCGATCTCGCCCTGGGGTTTCCGGAAACGCGTTACCTGGGCAGATCGGATGGCTAGCCAAAATTGGGCCTTCCCACAAGTAGCGATAGAATCCCACCCAAGTAATGAACAAGAGGAGTAATGATGCACATTCACAATGTATATTTTTGGTTGACGGACGATCAAGACGGCACATCGAAATCGGAGTTCGAAGAAGGGCTCGGTTGGCTCGTAAATGATCCGAGCGTTGAATCAGGCTATTTTGGGAAACCGGCCGGCACGGATCGCGAGGTGATTGACAGCAGCTATTCTTATGCGCTGGTACTGATCTTCGAAGACATGGCGGCTCACGATCGTTATCAAGAGGGCCCGGCTCATATGCGCTTCTTGGACAAGAATATGGATAAGTGGCAAAACGTACTCGTCTACGATTTCGTGGCTTAGGTCGCGCCCATTTCCAAACCAAATAGCCGCCTGTCTACCAGCGACTTGTCGAACCACTGTCCACACCGCTGGGACGGAGATGTCGATGGACGGAGATCAATGATTTGCAGCACCTGATGCAAGGGCGCTGCGCGCAAAGGGGAGCCACCTCTTACCGCGACCTTCACACAACAATCCTCTGGACATATCCAAGCAAATCAAGACCAATCGAATATGACAAAGGTCATATCCTGAATATGACATTTGTCACATACCGCCGCCCCGGCATATGAGAGAATCCGTGTGATTTGGCTACTTCATGTCAACTCCCACAGACATGTAAGCTAGTTTGGAGCCACTACAATCACCTCCCACTTCGGCGCTGCCGAGGGTACAGGCTGAGTACCGCAAATTAGGACGGTTACTCACGCTTATCTGTGGTTATTTTACGGTCAGTTGACCAGGAGAATACGTCGATGAAGGGGATCTCAACATTTGAACAAGCCATGATCTATTTTGTTCTGGCAACAGCATTCCTGGCATTGGGCTACGCTTATTGGCTGGCGCGCAAGACGTTCGCTGCCGACAAGGGCACGCCCGCAATGCAGGAAATCTGGGGCTATATTCGGGATGGCGCGAACGCTTACCTGCGTACGCAGATGCGTACGATAGGCATCTTAATTGTTGTCCTTACCATTGCCATGTTCGCCAGCGTCGCGCTGGTACGGCCGACAGGTGAAGCGAACGAACTGTTTTGTGGCCAGGCCGTTGAAAGACAGCTCGCCCAACAGATTGCAGCTAACACCTCTTTGAGCGAAGGGGAAGCCGCCTCAATGCTGCAAACTCAGACGGCGAGGAAGATAGCGTTGGCCAACGGGTACACTAATTTCCATCCTGAACGCGTCGCAGCTACAGTCTCCTGCCCGACGGCCGTCTGGGGCATCGCCACGGCGCGCGCTTTCGCTTTCGTCATGGGCGCGACTTTCTCAGCCGCGGTCGGTTTCATTGGTATGAATATGGCAGTCCAGGGCAATGTGCGTGTGGCATCCGCCTCACGCAGGAGCTTCAAAGAAGCGCTGACCATCGCTTACCGTTCAGGCACAATCACCGGTATGTTGACCGACGGGCTGGGGCTCCTGGGCGGCACGATAATCTTCATCTTGTTTGTAAAAGCGGCGCCTGACGTCTTGCTCGGTTTTGGTTTCGGGGCGACCTTGATCGCTCTGTTCATGCGCGTCGGCGGCGGCATTTACACCAAGGCGGCCGATGTCGGCGCTGACCTTGTCGGCAAAGTTGAGGCAGGCATGGATGAGGATGACCCGCGTAACGCGGCTGTGATCGCTGACCTGGTCGGCGACAATGTAGGCGACTGCGCCGGCATGGCAGCCGACATCTTCGAATCATACGAAGTGACCATCGTTTCCAGCCTAATCCTCGGTCTGGCGCTCACCGCCTTAACCGGCGACCTGTTCTGGATCATTCTACCGCTGCTGGTGCGTGGTATCGGTGTCGTCAGCTCAATCTTCGGCACCTATGCGGTTTCTTTTTGGAATGTTGATGATGCTGAAGAAGCGATGTACAAGAGTTATGAATTGAGCAGCGGGATCACAATCGTGGCGACTTTCTTGCTGTCCGTCTTCTACGCCAGCGCGCAAGACCCTACGAGCAGCATGATTTCACATCTTTCACTGGGCGCGTTGGTCGCGGTCGGCGTCGCCCTGGCCGTGGCTTTTAATCCCTTAACTGCCCTGGCGACAAGTACAAACAGCCAGCGTGTTCGCAATATCGCCAAAGCGACCTATTTCGGGCCCGCCCTGGTCATCTTGGAAGGGCTTTCATTGGGCTATATGTCGAGCGTCTGGTCCGCGCTTATCATCGCTGCCAGCATCACCGCTGCCATCTTGGTGTATACGGTGGTCTTCCCGACAGCCCTATATGTGCCGGCACTGATTCTCGGCGGCCTGATCGCGCTCTTCTTTATCGTGCGCGGAGTTATGAAGAAAGACATCGTCAACGGCTGTTTTTACGCCATGTGGACGATGGTTGGCGCGCTGTTCCTGATCAGCATGCAGGGCGAGGGTATCGCTTCCGGGGATCCCTTCCTCTATGTTCTTTTCGGTATTTCTTTGATTGGCGTGGGGATGCTGTCACACACGGGCAACAATGTCAGCATGGATACGTTCGGTCCCATCTCTGACAATGCGAATGGTATCGCCGAACTGGCCAGCCAGGATTTCACACCGGAATCGCGCCAAATCCTGGCCGATCTAGATGCTTCCGGCAACACAACAAAAGCAATCACCAAGGGTATTGCCATCGGCTCGGCCGTTATTGCCGCCCTATCGCTATTCGGGGCTTTCTTCGCCGATATTGAGCGCGTTATACCGGCGGAGCGCTTCGATGATTTTGAACGGGTGATCAACCTGGCCAATCCCACCGTCTTCGTGGGGCTGCTCATTGGCGGCACTCTGCCGCTGCTGTTCGGCGGCCTGCTGATCAAAGCCGTGAACCGCGCGGCAGGCTATATCATGGCCGAGGTTCGACGCCAGCTGGCTATCCCGGAGATCATGGATGGAACACAAACGCCGGACTATGCGACGGCCGTCACCATTTCCACGAAATCTGCGCAAACTGAATTGATTCCGCTGGGGCTAATCGCCGTCTTGACTCCCATTGCCGTCGGCCTGCTGCTGAAGGAGCAAGCGCTAGGTGGTTTCTTAGCCGGCGTCATACTCTCCGGTCTGCTGCAAGCTGTCTTCATGGCCAACTCCGGTGGGGCGTGGGATAACGCCAAGAAGTATATCGAGGACGGTTACTATGGCGGCAAGAACAGTGAAAACCATAAAGCGGCAGTTGTCGGCGATACTGTCGGCGACCCACTGAAAGATACGGCCGGCCCGGCGCTGAACCCGATGATCAAGGTTATGAACCTGGTCGCGCTCATCGTAGCGCCTGTCGTGGTTCAGTACACAGGTTTATCGCTGCCCATCTTATTAGTCATAGTTGTCTGTATCGGCCTGATCATCTGGGCGGTCGGACGCAGCGACCGGCAGGAAGACGCGCTGGACGAAGCAGAGTCTCAGGTAACGGCACAAACTGCTCCGACAACGGCCGACTAAGCAGCGGCTGTCCGAATAGATCGTCACTACACTCAGGGCCGCAGTCTGGTACACCATGTCCGGGCTGCGGCTTTTTGTAATTATTCTGTAATCTCGACACCCTTTCCTTCCTGTATACTAAGTCAAGATGAAAACACTTCACCTGCTTTCGATGATGTTACTAGCGCTCGCGGCCACGGCATGCACAGCGGATGCTGTCCAGGATACGGCCGTCGTCGCAGAACCGGAAGGTACTGCGCTGGTCACGGCCCAATCGCCTATCGAGGAAACGGCCGTGCCCACGGAGCAGGCGTCGAGTACACCGGCCGCGCTGCCAACACTCACAGCTGAGCCACAACCGCCCACGGCGACAGCGGAACCCGCTGCCGCCGTGCTACCAATCATTGGCCCTGCGCCCTCCTGGGACAACGATGTATGGATCAATACGGAGACGCCGCTGCCGCTCGAAGATTTGCGCGGCAAGGTGATCCTACTGAAGTTCTGGACCTTTGGTTGAATTAACTGCCAGCGAGTAATTCCCTGGGTCAGGGAATGGAACGAGAAGTATGAAGGAGATGACTTTACAGTCATCGGTATGCATTACCCCGAGTTTGGCTACGAAGAAGAATACAGCAATGTCCTGCAGGCCACGAAAGATCTGGGAGTCGCCTACCCCGTAGCTCTGGACAACGATGGCGCTACCTGGCGCGCCTACCACCAGCGCTATTGGCCCACGAGATACCTGATCGACAAGCAGGGCAATATCCGTTTCACGCACATCGGCGAAGGCGCCTACGAGGAAACTGAAAAGTATATCCAGGCGCTCATGGCGGAAGCAGATCCCCCTTCCAGCAACTAATTCCGTACAAACCAATATTCAGCATTCCAGCGCTTTCGCAGCCAACTCATCCGCGTTAATGTTGCGCTGCGATGCTTGGGGATTCGCAGCTGATCACCTACAATCGGGACGTTCATATCACGGTTGTGGATACAGTCGGGAGTGATCTAGTTGTGATGGTCGTTCGGATATCGATTTAAGGAGAGGGCTTTCATGCGTCTGGGATTGATGTTGGGTTACGCCGCCGGAAAGATTGATTTGCCGGTGGAACTTGTACAGGCAGCGGACGAAATGGGTGTTTATGCCATATGGACGGCCGAAGCGTACGGCTCCGACGCCGTAACTCCCCTGGCCTGGTTGGGCGCATTGACCAGGAACATTAAGTTGGGCACGGCGATTATGCAGATGCCGGGGCGTACGCCCGCCAATGCGGCAATGACAGCGATGACGCTCAACCAGCTTTCAGGCGGTCGCTTCCTGATGGGACTCGGCCTCTCCGGGCCGCAGGTCGTTGAAGGATGGCATGGTGTCAGCTATAAAATGCCATTGACGCGCAGCCGCGAATATGTGGACATCGTACGCAAGATCTTCGAGCGCAAAGAAAAACTGACTTATGACGGCCGGCTCTACCAGATCCCCTATATGGGGGAAGGTGCCACCGGCCTCGGCAAGCCGCTGCGCAGCACCCTGAATGCCGCGGCGGACATTCCCATATACCTGGCCGCTATCGGCCCTAAGAACGTCGAGCTG
Source organism: uncultured Chloroflexia bacterium (assembly GCA_963767495.1). Taxonomy (GTDB): domain Bacteria; phylum Chloroflexota; class Anaerolineae; order Promineifilales; family Promineifilaceae; genus JAACFF01. The sequence continues at coordinate 1,195,522 of CAVYDY010000001.1, read as the reverse complement.
ACAGCGGAAATCGCTGACGGCTGGCTGCCCATCTTCTTCTCTCCGCAGAAATTCGAAGCGATCTATGGCCCGTCAATTGAGGCGGGTTTGGCAAAAGCGGGAAAAAGCATCGCCGATCTGGACATCGCGCCCACAGTGTCGGTGGTGATCACGGATAACCTCAGTGAAGGCTACAATATGCTACGGCCGCTGCTGGCCCTCTATATAGGCGGCATGGGCGCCAAGGGCAAGAATTTCTATTACGATCTGGCGGTTCGTTATGGCTACGAGGAAGCCGCCGCAGAAATACAGGAGCTTTACCTGGACAGAAATGTCGGCGGAGCGATGATGAAAGTGCCGGAAGCGCTGATCGATGAAGTTGCGCTTGTCGGTCCAAGAGAGCGCGTTCGCGAACGACTGCAGCCATGGCTCGACAGCCCGGTAACGACGATGAACCTGACCGTATTTGATGTGGACAGTTTGCGCACCGTGATCGGGCTTATGGGCGACCTGTCCTGATTGAGTAGTTGAGAACAATTATGCAAGAGTGGAAGACATTGTCGCGAGAGACAATCCTGGACCAAGGGAAGTTCCTTCGCGTTGAGAATCATTCTGTGGAACTGCCTGACGGCCGTGTTATCGACGATTGGCCGTGGGTCATTACGCCAGACTTCGTCAATGTGCTGGCAGCCACGCCGCAGGGTGACTACCTCATTTTTCGGCAAACCAAGTACAGCATCGATGGCCCTTCGCTGGCCCCGGTCGGCGGCTATATTGAACCGGAAGAAGATCCTTTGGTGGCCGCCAAACGGGAACTGCTGGAGGAAACGGGCTACGCCGCCGAGAACTGGATCTCGTTGGGCCGTTTCCCGGTGGATGGCAATCGCGGCGCCGGCGAGGCGTATTTCTATCTGGCCTCGGACGCGCAGCCCACTGCGGCTGTTGACGCGGATGATCTTGAGGAGCAAGAGCTATTGTTGATCAGCAAGGATGAACTCTCACAGGCGCTGATGGCGGGTCAATTCAAGCTGCTGCCCTGGATGAGCATCGTGGCTCTTGCCCTGCAGCATGGTGCAGCCTGATTCGGCCGTATCCCCTGAAAGAAATGGAAAGCGACCGCTCAATTATCCCTCTGAATGATATCGAAGATGGCGATTGGTACGCGCAGCGTGTGCCGGTATCGATCGACGGCCGTGAATCGCTTTATCTTAAATTTATCGAAGCGCTCTCGTCAGAACGACCGCTGACCGGCCAGACGTACAACCGCACGATGCGCAAGTATGTAAAGATGGGCCTGCCCTGGATCAATAAGGCACAGACACTAAGCGTCTATGAACAACTGTGCGCCGCCGGCGTGATAACCTTTGACCCGGAAATGCGCGTTGCGCTGCAAATGAAGCCGACCCGCTCACAGGCCGGCGTGACCGTGGTCACTGTGCTGACTAAGCCGTATCCCTGCCCCGGTGAATGTATCTTTTGTCCCACCGATATACGCATGCCTAAGAGTTACCTGCACGACGAACCGGGCGCGCAGCGGGCGGAACGGCATGGCTTTGACCCGTTTGCCCAGACGACAGTGCGTATTCGGGCGCTGGAACAGATCGGCCATCCCGTGGAGAAGATTGAGTTATTGATCCTGGGCGGCACTTGGTCCAGCTACACGCGCGAATACCAGGAATGGTTCGTCAAGCGTTGTTTCGACGCCATGAACGATATGGAATCAGAAACGCTGGCTGAAGCGCAGCTGATTAACAGCACGGGAAAAAGGCGCAATGTTGGCCTGGTCGTAGAAACGCGCCAGGACCGTATCGATGAAGAGGAACTGCGCTGGCTGCGGACTTTAGGCGTGACCAAGGTTCAGGTGGGCATCCAGAGCCTGGATGAGCGCATCCTGGCCTTGAACAACCGCGGGCATGATGTGCAGGCCACGCGCGACGCATTTCGCCTGCTGCGCCTGGCCGGCTTCAAGATTCACGGTCATTGGATGGCCAACCTTCTCGGCGCCGCACCGCAAAGTGATGTGGAAGATTTCGGCCGTCTGTGGAGCGATCCGGCCATTCGTCCCGATGAATTAAAGATCTATCCCTGTATTTTGGTAGAAAATGCGGAGCTGTATGAATATTGGCAGCGTGGCGAGTATGTACCCTACAGCGAAGATGAGGTGCGCGATGTATTGATGGCCTGCATGGCGCAGACACCACGCTGGGTACGTTTGAATCGCGTCATCCGTGATTTTCCAACGACGAATGTCATAGCGGGCAACAAGAAAGCTAATATGCGCCAGATTGCGCAGGACAAGATGAAAAAAGAGGGCCTACCTCTGCACGATATCCGCTATCGGGAAATTCGCCGCCAGCGTGTCAGCCGCGAAGATCTCCAGCTGCGCATCGACAGCTACGAGACAGATGGCACACAGGAGCATTTTCTGAGCTTCGAAACAGCCGAGGAGCGCATCGCCGGATTCTTGCGGCTCTCGTTCCCCGATCGCGAGCAGCCACATCCACTTCCTGAGCTAACGAATCACGCCATGATTCGCGAGGTTCATGTTTATGGCCCTGTGCTCGATCTGGGTAAGGAAAGCCATGGCGAAGCGCAGCACCTGGGATTGGGTACGGAGCTGGTGAATCTGGCCAAGGATATGGCGCTGGAGGCGGGCTATGACCACCTGGCAGTGATCAGCGCGATCGGCACCCGAAAGTATTATGCGAAACTGGGTTTTGAACTCAGTGGTTTGTACATGACGAAGGCGTTACGGCCGTAACTGTGAACCGCGTTTAATCGATCCAGGCCGCCCATTGCTCAGGACGTGCTGTGCCCATCGCCTTCAGATATACATCCACCTTGCCATAGAAAATTAGCAGCGCTTCCTTATAAATCTCCAGCTGAATGGCCGGCGAAACAGCGAACCCACCACCGCGATCAATAGTTCGATTGGCCAGATCCTCTTCGGACAAGGCGGAAACGACGCTCTTCAACTCACGATCCAAATCCGCATACCAGACCGTTAATCTATCAACGCTCTGCGCAAGGCCGGGCGCATCATGACGATATGAAAAATCCTGCGTGAAATTGATGAAGGATTCAATATAGCTATTCTCAGTTTCGCCCATCTGGCGACAAAGGGCGCCCAGGGTCATATTTTCACCACCCACTTCAAACAGCAGATCTTCGTCAGTCAAGATCCCCATCAGCTGCATGCGCAAAGCCTGATATAGTTCAAAGGTCGGGTATTGATTTTCGATCAAGCTGTTCATTTTCACTCCAGATGAAAAGAGAGCGTTTGTAGGTTCGCCTATGACAGCCCGGCACAACCATCTTGTCGCTGGAACCAGTGCCAAGGATTACGCAGGTTTGCATAGATTTTAGGAGCATACTGGTGAATGAACAAACGCGGCGAATGGGGCCGGGAGAATAAACTCTGCGCTTTGTCCTGGCCGGTTCCCAACCTGGCTGCCCCTACAGCCTGATCACGCCGGTCGTTGGTCAGGACTGTGGTGTCTTTAGCCGCGCCGCGTATTTTTTGCGGAACTTCGCCAGCTTAGGGTTGATAACCACCTGGCAGTACGGCTGGTAGCTGTTGTTCTGGTAGTAATCCTGGTGGTAGTCCTCAGCCGGATAGAACGTCTCTCCGGGTGTCACTTCGGTAACAATCGGATTGGGCCAGATGCCGGCGGCATTGAGTTCGGCGATCATCTTTTCGGCCGTTTCTTTCTGGGAATGGTCTTGGTAGAAGATGACAGAACGGTATTGTGTCCCTACATCGGCCCCCTGGCGGTTCAGCGTAGTCGGATCGTGAATAGTGAAGAACACACGCAGGATTTCGTCGAAGGAAACGACAGCCGGTTCAAATGTAACCTGGACAATCTCGGCATGACCGGTTTTTCCGGTACATATCTGCTTGTAAGTAGGATTCAGTACGTGCCCGCCTTCATAGCCGGAGATCACCGTCTGCACACCTTCCAGCTCCGCATAGACAGCCTCTAAACACCAAAAACAACCGCCGCCCAGGTCGGCAACTTCCAACTTCGAATTTTCTTGCGTCATATTGAACCCCTTTTGCTTTGCGTTTCATACAGCGTAGTACAAGGGGACGTGGCGGTCAATTGCTTCTCAGAAGCAGGCTATTTGTTGGTTCAAACGGTGCGCAGCCCGCCTGCTTGTTTCCCGCTTTCGGACGCTCACAGCAGGCCGCGTTCTTCTATGCGCCCACCTAGGGCAGTGACGTTTCGCCCATCAACCAGCGGTCGACTTCACGCGCAGCGCCGCGCCCTTCATTGATGGCCCAAACTACCAGGCTCTGGCCACGGCGAGCATCGCCGGCGGCAAAAATACCCTGTACATTGGTGTGGAATTTGCCATACTCCGCCCAGGCGTTTGATCTGGCGTCACGGTCGACGCCAAATTGATCGAGAAGCGTCTGCTGCGGGCCAAGGAAACCCATTGAAAGCAGAACTAGCTGCGCTGGCCAGATTTTCTCGCTGCCCGGAAGCTCTTCGAGGCGCGGCCGGCTGCTGCCGTTCTTGTGCCATGCTACGCGAATCGTGCGAATCGCCTCGACACGACCCTCGTCATCACCCAGAAATTCTGTGGTCATGATTGCATAGGTGCGCGGATCGGTGCCGTAAACCTGCAGCGCCTCTTCCTGCCCATAATCGAGCTTGTACACTTTGGGCCACTGCGGCCAGGGGTTGTCAGGTGCTCGCGACAATGGCGGTTTGTTCATGATCTCAAATTGGGTCAGAGAGCGGCATTCCTGGCGCAAAGCTGTCGCCACGCAATCTGTGCCGGTATCCCCGCCGCCGATGACAACCACATCCAGACCCTCGGCATTGATGAACTGCCCATCACTATGATTAGAATCCAACAAGCTCCTCGTATTGGGTCCAAGGTAATCCATGGCAAAGTGGATTCCTTTCAACTCGCGGCCCGTTACCGGCAAGTCGCGCGGCTTTGCCGCGCCGGTGCAGATGACAACGGCATCGAATTCTTCCTGCAGGGTCTCAGCAGCCAGATCACGGCCGATTTCGGTCCCGGTGATGATTTCTACACCAGACTCAACCATGAGATTGATCCGCCGCTCAACAATCGCCTTTTCCAGCTTCATGTTGGGGATACCATACATGAGCAATCCGCCCGCGCGGTCATCACGTTCATAGATGGTTACGGCATGGCCAGCTGTGTTTAGCTGATCGGCACAGGCGAGGCCGGCAGGACCGGAACCAATCACCGCAATCCGTTTCCCTGTGCGGAGCCCCGGGGAAGCGGGCCGGATCCAGCCTTCTTCAAAGGCTCTATCAATGATCGCGTATTCAATACTCTTGATAGTCACTGGCGGGTCGCTAATGCCCAGCGTGCAGGCTGCTTCGCAGGGCGCGGGACAGACAAGCCCGGTGAATTCGGGGAAGTTGTTTGTTTTGTGCAGGCGCTCATAGGCCTGCTGCCATTGGCCGCGGTAGATCAGATCGTTCCATTCGGGAATCAGATTATTGATCGGGCATCCCGAAGTCATGCCGTTCAATATATTGCCCTTGTGACAGAAAGGCGTGCCGCAGTCCATGCAGCGCGTCGCCTGATCTCGCAATTTCTCGTCGGAGAAGCGCAGTTGAAGCGGCTCCCAATCCTGGATGCGCTCATCAACCGGTCGTTCCGCGGCCGTTTCCCTACTGTGGTCTAAGAAACCCCTCGCTTTAGCTTTACTCATAGTTAGTTGGTTATTCTTTACTCTTTCGTCTGATAATCATTAGTTGCCGGAGACACGGGCAAGGTCTCGGGCATTGGCTTCAAAGGCGGACATGATCGCTTCGTCACCGCTGAGGCCATCTTCTTCGGCCTGGGCGATTTTCTCCAGCATGCGCCGGTAATCTTTAGGGAAAACTTTGACAAATCGGCTGCGCATTTCGTCCCAATCATTCAGAATGCCCCACGCCACTTTGCTGCCGGTGTGAAAAGCGTGCTGCCAGATCATGTCATTAAGTTCACGAATATCCGCGTCGTCAGCCAGCGGCTCCAGGTCAACCATCTGTAGATTGCAGCGCGTGTGGAAATCGCCATCACTGTCGAGTACATAGGCGGCGCCCCCGGACATACCGGCGGCGAAATTCCTACCTGTCGGGCCCAGAACGGCAACACGGCCGCCGGTCATATATTCGCAGCCATGATCACCGACGCCTTCAACGACGGCTGAGACGCCGCTGTTGCGTACGCAGAAGCGTTCGCCGGCGACGCCGCGAATGAAGGCGTGGCCCGATGTCGCTCCATAGAAAGCGACGTTGCCGATAATGACATTCTCCTCAGGGACAAAGGTCGCTGTTTCAGGTGGGCGGACGATTATCTTGCCACCGGAAAGCCCTTTGCCGATATAGTCGTTGGCGTCACCGTCAAGATAGAAAGTCATGCCATGCGGCATGAAGGCGCCGAAGCTTTGTCCAGCTGAGCCAAAGAAATGCAGTTTGATGGTGTCTTCCGCCAATCCTTTGGCGCCATAACGGCGAGAGAGTTCGCTGCCCACCATTGTACCCACCGCGCGGTGAATGTTACGAACTTCAACCGTCGCTTCTACATGACTTTGCTCTTCCAGAGCTGGGCGGCAAATATCGAGCAGCAGTTGATTGTCCAATGTCTCGTCAAGGCCATGATCCTGTGTGTCTGTCTGGTAACGGCCGACTTCCTGCGGCATGTCAGGCTGGTATAGAATGGCTGAGAGATCGATTCCCGCTGCTTTCCAATGATCATCGACTTCGACAGCGTCAAGCTTATCAGTACGGCCGACCATCTCGTTCAGCGTACGGAAACCAAGCGCGGCCATCATCTCGCGCGCATCGCGCGCCAGGAAACGCATGAAATTGACAACATACTGCGGATCGCCGGTGAACCGTTTGCGCAGTTCGGGATCCTGTGTAGCAATGCCGACCGGGCAGGTATTAAGCTGGCAAACGCGCATCATGATGCAGCCCAAGGAAACCAGAGGCGCCGTGGCAAAGCCAAACTCCTCCGCACCGAGCAAAGCGGCAATAACCACATCGCGACCAGTCTTCAATTGGCCATCCGTCTCAAGGCGTACACGGCTGCGCAGCTTATTGAGCACCAGCGTCTGGTGCGTTTCGGCAAGGCCCATTTCCCAGGGAGAACCAGCATATTTGATGCTGGACTGCGGTGAGGCTCCAGTGCCGCCGTCGTGACCGCTTATCAGGATAACATCGGCATGTCCTTTGGCTACGCCAGCAGCGATTGTACCCACGCCTACTTCTGAAACGAGCTTGACATTAATACGCGCCCGCGGGTTGGCGTTCTTGAGATCGAAAATAAGCTGTGCCAAATCCTCGATTGAATAGATATCATGATGCGGCGGCGGTGAAATGAGCCCCACACCGGGTGTCGAGTAACGCACCTTGGCAACCCAGGGGTATACTTTTGGCCCCGGCAGCTGCCCACCTTCGCCAGGCTTGGCGCCCTGGGCCATCTTGATCTGGATCTCATCGGCATTAACAAGATATTCGCTGGTCACGCCAAAACGACCTGAGGCGACTTGTTTGATCTTGCTTTTGCGCGAATCGCCGTTGGCGTCGGACAGAAAACGGTCCGGATCTTCACCACCCTCACCCGTGTTGCTGCTTCCGCCAATACGATTCATAGCGATGGCCAGCGCTTCATGCGCTTCTTTGCTGATAGAGCCGAAGGACATGGCGCCGGTCTTGAAGCGCGCCAAAATAGCCGCTTCAGATTCAACTTCTTCCAGGGGAACCGGTTCACTTTCGTCTAATCGCAGCTTCAATAAACCACGTAGGGTAGCATACTCTTTATCGTGAAGATTGACGGCGGCGGCATAGACCTTGTAGGCTTCGTAATCATTGTTGCGTACCGCTTCCTGCAAATGATGAATGGTTTCCGGATTGAAGAGATGGTATTCACCCCCATCTCGATATTGAAAACGGCCGCCGACATCAAGCGTGTGACCGTTTACCTGCCGTTCCGGAAAGGCGGATTCATGGCGAATATAGACTTCCTCGGCAATGATATCAAGGCCAACGCCCTCAATTCGCGAGGGCGTGCCGACAAAGTATTTATCAACCACCTCACTGCTGAGACCGAGTGCCTCAAAGATCTGCGCCCCCCGGTAGCTGTGAATGGTAGAAATCCCCATCTTGGAGAGAATCTTGATGATCCCCTTGACACTCGCCTTGACATATTTACTAGTGGCCTCTTCGATTGTCGTTTCGTTGATCAAGCCGCGATTGACGATGTCGCCAATCGTTTCGAAAGCAAGATAGGGGTTGATTGCGGACGCCCCATAGCCAAGCAGCACCGCGAAATGGTGCGTCTCCCGTGGATCGCCAGACTCGACAATCAAACTTACGCGCGTGCGCGTGCCCTCGCGAATCAGATGATGATGCAGGGCAGCCAGGGACAACAGCGCGGGTATAGCCGCATTTTCGCGATCAATACCGCGATCGGAGAGGATGATCAGATTGACGCCCTCGGCGACAGCTTTGCTGGCCTCATGGCATAAATTCTCCAGGCTGCGCTCCAGGCCAGGCGCACCTTCTTCTGCCGGATACAGCGTAGGCAGAGTGATGCTCTGGAAGCCATCTAGTTCAATATCGCGCAGGCGAGCAATATCATCATTGCTCAGGATTGGGATAGGCACCTTGATCTGATTGGCATCTATAGGCAGGGTGTCTAATAAATTGCTCTCGGAACCGAGCCACGTTTCCGTCCCAGTTACTATTTCTTCTCGTATGGCATCTATTGGTGGGTTGGTAACCTGGGCAAAAAGCTGGCGGAAATAGCTGTAGAGCGGCTGCGGCCTGTTTGACAGCGCAGCGAGCGGTGTGTCGTCGCCCATCGATCCCAAAGGCTCGACGCCATTCATAGCCATGGGCGCTAAGATCATGCGCAGATCCTCAAATGTATAGCCGAAGGCCAGTTGGCGCTGCATGACCGTCTCGGGAGAAGGCAGCGGTTCCTTCCGTAGGACTGGTAAGTCTTCCAAGTGGACCATGTTCTCGTCCAACCAGGTGTCGTAGGGATACGCAGTGGCCATTTCATGCTTCAGCTCTTCGTCGCTGATAATACGACCCTGGACGGTATCAACGAGAAACATGCGGCCGGGTTGAAGACGTCCCTTAAGGAGGATGTCTTTCGGCGGGATGTCCAGCACCCCCACTTCGGAAGCCATGACAACCAGATCGTCTTTTGTGACGTAGTAGCGTGATGGGCGCAAACCGTTGCGATCGAGCACCGCACCAACGACGTTGCCATCTGTGAAAGCGATAGACGCCGGGCCGTCCCAGGGCTCCATGAGGGAGCTGTAGAATTCGTAAAAGGCGCGCTTTTCGTCGGACATGGTCGTGTGACGCGACCAGGGTTCAGGGATCATCATCATGACCACCAGAGGCAGCGGCCGTCCAGCCAACGTCAAGAATTCCAGCGCATTGTCAAAGTCAGACGAGTCGCTGCCATCATCCGGGATTACGGGCAAAATTCGCTGCAAATCTTCGCCAAACAGATCAGACTGCAGCGACGCCTCGCGAGCCAGCATCCAATTCTTGTTTCCGCGAATGGTATTAATCTCGCCATTATGGTTGATGTATCGGTTGGGGTGAGCACGTTCCCAACTGGGGAATGTATTGGTTGAAAATCGGGAATGGAGAAGGGCGATGGATGACGTGAAATCTGGATCAGAGAGATCCGGGTAAAACTGATCGACCTGGTCAGCAAGCAGCATACCCTTATAAACGATGGTCTTGTAGGAGAGGCTGGCGACATAGAAATTCTTGCAACCGTCAAATGTCTGGTTGTAACGAATCGCCTTTTCGGCCAGCTTGCGGACAACATAGAGTTTACGCTCGAAAGCCATTTCATCGGTGAGGTCAGCGCTGCGCTGAATGAATACCTGGCGCATGAACGGCTGGCTGATTACGGCCGTCGCGCCTAGAGAACCATTATCGGTAGGAACGGTTCGCCATCCAAGGAGGGTCAATCCTTCTTCAGCAACGATTTCCGCAAAATGCTGCTCGCATCGCTGGCGCTGCGCCTCATCCTGGGGCAAATAGACCATGCCTACACCATAATGACCGGGCGCCGGCAAGCTGAACCCTGCGGTCGCGCATGCCTTGACCAGGAATTCATGAGGCATCTGAACGAGAATCCCTGCGCCGTCGCCGGTATTAGGCTCACTTCCCGCAGCGCCGCGATGATTCATATTCTCCAAGGCGGTCAGCGCAAGACGCACAATCTTATGAGACCGGCGGCCTTTCATATCGGCCACGAAACCGGTACCACAGGCATCATGTTCAAAGCGCGGGTCATAGAGGCCTTGCTTTGAGACCGGCCCTTGCGGTTGCTGTAGCTGATGCTGTTGGTCCATTCTCTTCTCCTATATTCCAGATGGTAAAGTCCGCGGGAGGCTCCCCGTACAAAACAATCGGCAACGAGTCGGCTATCCAGGAAGCACCTCTATAGCGAGGTGGTGCATCCTAAAACACATCTCGTAATCTGCATAATTCGTACCTTCCAGTATAAGGAAAAGAGGGTATATCAGGGTACAGTCACATTTACAGACTTTATATGGTACGACTTGTACAAAATGCACAGCCTTGAACTTCTCGCTTCGAACACACGCTTCTTGCGTTGCCTGCGGGGCAACAAGTGAAGCGGGAGCCATCAGTTCACCTGATCAATGCCGGCGCAGTAAATGAAACACGTCGTTTCCGGATCAATCACCCGCACTATTGAACCGCTCCTGATGGACTTGATTTTTGTTCTACGCTTCCAGATCTGGTCCTTTCGTACCTGATCTGACGCTCTGGCCCGGGCGAATCATTGGGAAAACCGGGCAGATCATACATATTCTACAAAGCATTAGCCCGAAGTTTTGTTAACTTTTGTGTCTTGACCATGCACCATTTAGGCGTTAATGTAGGTGAGTATTCGCCAATAAAATATCTTAAAAGGCCAAGACGCCTCCTGCACCTGTCGTATGACAGGGGCGGAAGGCGTCTTTTCTTTTCCAGGAGACAAGACGGAGAAGTCATGGCGATCGGGACAAACCAATTCTTATTGGCTTATCCCACTCAATTTTGAAAACTAGGGAAACCAAGAACAAGGAGAAAATGGTAGAAATGAAGACTTCGAAAGATGTAATGGCTTTTATTGATGAAAACGACATCAAGATGGTTGATGTCAAGTTCACGGACTTGTTTGGGCAGTGGCAGCACTTTTCTATGCCAGTAGAACAGTTTAGCGAAGAAACGGCTTTTGTAGACGGTATGGGTTTCGACGGCTCTTCGATCCGTGGTTTCCAGAGCATTGAAGACAGTGACATGATTCTGCTCGCTGATCCGGAAACGGCCGTTATCGATCCCATTTGCGAGATGCCAACCTTGAGTCTTGTTTGCAGCATCTTTGATCCGATCACACACGAGCCCTATTCGCGCGATCCACGCCATGTAGCAAAGAAAGCGGTCGAATATCTAGAAAGCCTCGGCATTGCAGACGCAGCCTACTTTGGCCCCGAAGCTGAGTTTTTCATCTTTGACCAGGTCAAATACTCCGCCGGTGAATACTCGGCGGCCTACCAGGTAGATAGTTCAGAAGGCCCATGGAACTCCGGGATCTTCGGCTTTGGCCATTCCGTCCCCCATAAGCGCGGCTATTTCCCGGTGGCGCCATTTGACACACTGCAGGATCTGCGTTCGGAAATGGTGCGCACCATGATCGATACCGGCCTGAACGTCGAAGTCCACCATCACGAAGTCGGCACAGCCGGCCAGTGCGAAATCGACTTAAAATACGGCTCTATGATACAGATGGCGGACCACATGCAGATGTATAAGTACATCGTCAAGAACGTCGCCAAAGCAGCCGGCAAGACAGTTACTTTCATGCCCAAACCGATTTACGCCGACAACGGATCCGGGATGCATACACATCAGAGCCTATGGAAAGATGGCGAGCCGCTTTTCGCCGGCGATGAATATGCCGGCATCAGCCAGATGGCCCTTTACTACATCGGCGGGATCTTGAAGCATATCAACTCTCTGCTGGCCATCGTAGCGCCTACGACCAACTCATATCGCCGCCTGGTGCCCGGCTACGAAGCGCCGGTCGTTATCGCCTATTCAGCGCGTAACCGTTCCGCGGCCGTGCGCATTCCCATGTATTCGCAGACGCCGCAAGCCAAGCGTATTGAGTTCCGCTGCCCCGATCCGGCGGCCAACCCCTATCTGGCCTTTGCAGCGATGTTAATGGCCGGCCTCGATGGCATTAAGAACAAAATCGATCCGGGTGAAGCCGCAGAAGCCGACCTTTTCGACGAAGAAAATATGGGCAAGGTTACGATGACAGTCGGCAAGCTGAACGAAGCGCTGGACTCGCTGGAAGCAGACCACGATTACTTACTCGAAGGTGGCGTCTTCACGCCCGACCTGCTGGAAGCTTATATCGACTATAAGCGAGCGGAAGAAGTTGGCCCGGTAAGCCTGCGCCCCCACCCATACGAATATCTACTCTACTACGGCTGTTAAAGAAAATGTGTCAAGTTAAGGCAAAAGACCTTCCCACCAGTGGGAGGGTCTTTTGCTTTGCAGCCAGTTAGCTGAGCGGCAGTTTCGAGGAAGCACAGATCACCTGTATTTCCTTTATGCCTCTTCACTGCGGTAGTTGAATCAGCCTCTGTTATAATGTCAACTATTGAACGATAGCGATATGGAAAGCAAGCCGAGCACATTTACGCGACCGCACGCATTGGCCGCCCTGCGCGAGATCGTCCGGGCGCTAAGCGCGGCCTGGGATCTGGATACCACCCTGGATTTGATCGCCCGCAAGACGACGGAAGTGATGCGTGTGGACAGCTGTACCATTTACCTGCTCGATCCCGAAGGTGAGTCGCTGCGCTTGAAAGCATCAACCGGGCTGGCCAAGCGCGCCCTGGGGCGTTCAACGCTGCGTGTTGGCGAGGGGATGACCGGCTTCGCCGTGGCAAATAACCAGCCGATCTTCGCCGAGGATGCTCGCCGAAATCCCCATTTTAAGTGGGTCGAGGAGGCGGAAGAACGCGGCTTTAAATCTTTGCTTGCCGTTCCCCTGGTCATAGAAGGCACGCCGATGGGGGCGCTTAACGTGCAAACGATCAGCAGCCACGAATTCACGGCGGACGAAGTGGAATTGCTTTCGCTAATCGGCGACCTGGCGGCCAGCAGCCTGGCCAGGGCACAACTTTATGACAGGCAGCGCCGGCAGATCGAAGAATTACGGACCCTTGCCCAGGTCAGCGAGATGGTCACGTCGCCCCTGTATATTGATGATATCTTGGATATCGTCAGCGAAATGGCGGCGCAGATCATGGATGTCACAGCTTGCCAGGTTTATTTACTAGATGACTCGCCAGAAACGCTTCAGCGCCATACGGGGAAGACGAGTCAAACGGCGGTAAGCCGCCACTATCCAGTTGGGCGCGGCATCATCGGCCGGGTCGCCGCCAGCGGGGAAGCGGCTTATGTCCCCAACATCAATGAAGAACCTGATTTAGAAGACGGGGACCTGGCGCTTAGTGCAGGGCTGGTGTCCTTGCTTGCGGTTCCACTGAGCGTGCGCGACCGGGTCATCGGCGTCTTGAACTGCTTCTCCAGCAGTAAACGCATTTTCACAGAAGAAGAGCGCACGCTGCTGCTCACCCTGGCCAACCAAACAGCATTGGCCATTGAAAACGCGCAGCTGATCACCAACACGGCCGTTGTACGCGAGATGCACCATCGCATTAAGAACAATCTGCAGACGGTAGCCATGCTCATGCAGCTGCAGGTCTATGAGTCCGACTCGTCTGCCACGCGCCAAGCGCTAGAGACTAATATCCATCGTATCCACAGCATCGCCTCGGTTCACGAAGTCCTCTCTGAGCGAGGGTTCCAGCTCGTCAACGTGAAAGACGTTCTCGAACGAATCTCGCTGGCAACGGCCGTTGCAATGGTAGGCCCTGGACAGGATATCCAGATTGCTGTTCACGGCGAGGCGCTGGCGCTGCCCAGCCGCACGGCAACAGCACTGGCGTTGGTCTGCAACGAATTGGTGCAGAACGCGATCGAACATGCATTCATCGACCGTCCTGACGGGTTGATCACTATCTCGCTGGGCCATTCACCAGATGAGTATATTGTCCTTGTGCGCGACAATGGTCTCGGCTTCAGCGAAGAGTTCACACGTGGTTTGGGCCTGGAAATCGCGGAGACGCTGGTGCGTGAGGATCTCCAAGGCCGAATGAAACATAATCCGACGCCCCTTGGCAGCGAGATATCACTTCGCTTCCCCCGTATCGTTGAGCCAGATAGCCAGGACGCCTAGCTGTAGACTCAACTCAGCCAACCGGCCCGCACAAACATTCTTCACCTCATTTGACAGGGCATGATGACTCTGATAAACAAGCGCCTAATCTTTGGCTGACAAAGCGGCCAAGAAAAGGCACCGCTATGAGAATTCTGATTGCCGACGATGAGTCAATCATCCGCCTTGGGCTAAAATCAATGCTGCAGACGCTGGGGTATGAAGTCCTTGCAGCGACCAACGGGCGCGAGGCGTTGGAGATGGCCCGCAACCACAATCCCGATATGGCGATCCTGGACATCAAGATGCCTTATACAGACGGCCTGCAGGCAGCGAAGGTCTTATCGCGCACGCAGCCGATGCCTATCTTGCTGCTGACCGCTTTCAGCCAACAGGATCTGGTTGAAGAAGCGGCGGAACTTCCCATACAAGGGTATCTGGTTAAACCGATCAAACCTGAAGAATTGGCTGCGGCGATTATCGTTGCCAATAAGCGCTTCCTGGAAATGCAGAGCCTGACGATGGAAAAAGATCGGCTGGAACAGCAGCTGGAGACACGCCAGCTCATCGAGCGTGCCAAGAGCAAGCTTATGCGTGAGGGTCTTGGCGAAGAGGAAGCGTACCTGGCCATCCAGCAGCAGGCGCGGCAGAATCGGCGATCTATCAAAGAGACTGTTTTGACCATTCTTGAAATATAAGAAAAGACCCCACTTTCGTGGGGTCTGAAAGTTCGAATAGTTTCAGCGTTCAGTTAGACGCTGTCGACGTTTTCCTCAACCGGGTCAACCGGGACGGGCATGGTTTCCAGAAGAGTAAAAACCAACTGATCCTCTTCTACGTCAATGGACACGCGATCGCCGGCCGAAAACTCACCCTTGAGCAACCGTACGGAAAGCGGGCTTTCGATGAACCGCTGGATGGCACGTTTGAGCGGGCGGGCACCAAAGTCCTCATCATATCCCTGCCGCGCAAGCCAATGCTTTGCCTCATCAGTCAGCTGAATCGTCAATTCACCTTGCTCGGCAAGACGGGACTGGACATCGTGCATTTGTAGATTAACAATTTCAACGACGTCCTGCTCACTCAGCGGTTCAAAGATGATGATCTCATCGATACGGTTGATGAATTCGGGACGGAACGTCTTCTTCAAGGCGTCGTCAATGCGCTTGTGGTCAGCCGCTTCGTCTTTATCATGACCGCCGGTGAAACCAAGGGCGCCGGCGCGCTTGACAAAGGAGGTGCCCACGTTGCTGGTCATGACAATGACCGTGTTGCGGAAATTGACAACACGCCCCTGCCCATCCGTGAGACGGCCGTCATCGAGCAGCTGCAGCAAAGCGTTCCAGACATCTGGATGCGCCTTTTCAATCTCGTCAAAGAGCACAACCGAATAAGGCCGGCGGCGAACCTGTTCGGTCAACTGGCCGCCCTGTTCATAGCCAATGTATCCGGGAGGCGCTCCGAAAAGACGGCTCACCGTGTGCTGCTCTCTAAACTCACTCATATCGACGCGGATCAAGGCTTCTTCGTCATCAAAGAGGAACTCGGCCATTGCCTTCGCCAGTTCGGTCTTACCAACACCGGAGCTTCCTAAGAAGATAAAGGAGCCGATCGGCCGTCGCGGATCGCTCAGACCGGAGCGGCTGCGTCGAATCGCATCGGACAACACTTCAATCGCCCTATTCTGGCCGACAATGCGTTCATGAAGTCGATCTTCCATGTTGAGCAGTTTGTCCGCTTCCGTTTCCAACATCTGCGTCAAGGGAATCCCGGTCCAACTGGAGACCACCTCGGCGATGTCATCAGGATCAACGGTCTCATCAAGTTCTTGATCTGCCTGCCATTTCGCATGGCGTTCGGCAAATTCTGTATCCAGACGCAGTCGTTCAGCCCGATACTGAGCCGCACGTTCATAATCACGAACCGTATGCGCCTCTTCCTCATCAAGAGTAAGCTGATCAATCTCTTGTTTCATCTTCTTGAGTTCGGGTGGAAGTGTGTAGAGCGCAACGCGCAGCTTAGCCGCCGCTTCATCCATCAAGTCAATCGCCTTATCAGGCAGCTGGCGATCAGCGACATAACGGTTCGACAATTTCGCCGCCGCTACCAAAGCCTCATCTGAATAAGTGACGTTATGATGCGCCTCATACCGCTTGCTCAGACCGCGCAGCATCTCGATGGTATCTTCAACAGAAGGCTCCTCGACGAATACGGGGGCAAAGCGCCGCTCCAACGCGCTGTCTCGCTCGATGTATTGGCGGTACTCATCCAAAGTTGTCGCACCGACAGCCTGCAGTTCACCACGAGAGAGAGCAGGCTTGAGCATATTGCTGGCGTCCATAGCTCCCTGGGCTGATCCGGCGCCTACGACAGTATGTAGTTCATCAATGAAGAGAATGATCTCGCCCTGCGCGCGTTGAATCTCCTCCATTGAAGCTTTCAGGCGCTCTTCAAATTCGCCGCGAAAACGGCTGCCGGCAATCATGGCGCCCAGGTCCAGAGCGACCACGCGCTTGTTGAGCAGGTTCTCAGGCACATCATTGGTGGTTATCTTTATCGCCAGGCCTTCAACAATCGCCGTTTTACCCACGCCGGCCTCGCCAATCAATACCGGGTTGTTCTTCGTTCGCCGGCTCAAGACCTGTATAACTCGCAGGATCTCGTCGTCACGGCCAATGACCGGGTCGAGCCGCCCCTCACGCGCCATTTGCGTCAGGTCACGGCTGTATTTATCCAGCGTACGATAGCGGCTCTCCGCCTGGCGGTCGGTGACCTTTTGTCCACCACGCAAGCCCTGTATGGCATTGAGCACGAGGTCTCTGGTCACGCCGAACTCCTGCAAGATGCGCGACGAAGTTGTATTTCGTTCGCCTAGTATGGCCAGGAAGATGTGTTCGGTGGAGATGAACTCATCATTCAGGGCATTCGCTTCACGCTGGGCCAGTTCTAGAACAGTCCGTATCCGCGGCGTATAGAATATCTGTCCAACGCCGCCTCCATAGACAGAGACTTTTGGACTGGCCTGCAAATCTTCATCTAGACGTTCTCGCATCTCCACCGCATCAATGGAGAGTTCTTCAAGAATCTGGTTGACAGCGCCATCATCCTGTTCCAAGATAGCCAAAAACAGATGCTCTGTGTCAACCTGCGAATGGCCGTAGCGCTGCACAATCTCATAGGCACGCGCTGCTGCATCTTGGGCGCGTTCTGTAAATCGATCAAATCGCATATTTCATTTATCCTTATTGGGTAACAGCTTTCCCTATACATCCAGGAGAGCTTTTCATCCAAAGTAACAGCTAATACTTTAGCCAACAATGATTGGATTCACGTAAGAATCAATCCCCAGATGACGCCGAGAACAAAGTGTTCTCATAATAGGCGCGTACCCTCGCGCTCATCAAACCCGTCTCCCCAGGCCAATATCTTGAGCGGTGTAATCTCGATCAACTGCCAACGCGCGCTGTCGTCGTGGCGAAAATCCCACTCATATTTGTTGAAAAAGTAATCGGCCAGTTTGTCGATCATGTCGCGCGCCGCAACATGCGCCTCTCCTTCAATGATGATGACTTTGAGGGGATCGGTCAGGGAGAGTGAAACACTCTGGTTGCTACGCATATTGACGAATTTTTGTGTCCGCGAAGCAGTGCACACGTAGATTTTTTCATCGAGCCAGACGAACCAAAGCGGCGCAAGGTGAGGACGGCCGTCGTAACGTACCGTGGCCAGCCAAATCTCCGTTTCTCTTCCAAGCCGGGCCTCCAGGGCCCGCCAGCGCGCCGGGTTACGTCGTCTCATAGCATTATGCATCATCCCTGGCGACGCAGTGGTTCCAGGATTGGGGATGCAGCATCATTATGTCATTATACTAGAGGCTGTCGAATCATGCAGTGTCTAGCGTCGAATCATGCCAGCGAAGCTCTTCGACCAAGATCTTCTCGCCTAGCGCAACCGCTGCCAGCCGCTCCAGCGAGCCAGGATCGGCGGTCGTGAACAAATGGATCGAACCTGAACTTGCCGCGGAAGTCCGCAGCCCGGCCCGGCCCAAGACATCACCGACGCGCCGGGCGACGGCCGGTGCTGGATCGATGATTGTCACAGGTGTACCATCACTATTCTGTGCGACCACGGCTTCAATAAGTGGTAAGACCAAAGGGTAATGGGTACAACCCAAAACCAAGGTATCAACGCCATCATGGAGCATGGGTCGTAGGATATCGCTCAACAATTGGGCTGTTTCCGGCGCTGCCAGTTTCCCATCCTCAATCAGGCTCACCAATCCTACGCAGGGATCTTCAAATACAGTGACCTTTTCGGCAAAGCGATTCATGAGTGCACCATAACGCGGGCTGGCAAAAGTCGCCGGTGTGGCCAGGACACCCACCTTACCGTTCCTGGTCATTGCTGCCGCCGGCTTGACTGCCGGTTCCATCCCGACAACTGGTACATCGGGAAATGTATCGCGCAAAAAGCTCAGTGCTGCCGCAGACGCCGTGTTGCAGGCCACAACAATTATTTTGGCCCCCTGCCCAAGCAGGAAGCGCGTTATCTCCGCGCTGTAGTGCCGGATTTCCTGAACACTTCGCGAACCATAGGGAACGTGCGCCTGATCAGCAAGATAGAGAATATCTTCGTTGGGATACGCGGTTCTAATGTGGCGCAGCACTGACAGGCCACCAACACCGGAATCAAATATACCGACTGCCTGGTTCGCTGATGTCAAAGCTTGACTCCACCATTCTAAACTACTATCGCCTGCTCCCAGTCGCGGCCAATCAGTGATGACCGTTAGCAGACACTTCTATCAGAGAAGCAAAAAGATTATGCATGGCTCGATCGATCTGAACCAGATTTTCCGGATGCCATTGTACGCCAACAGCAAATGGGTGGCCCTCTATCTCAACACCCTCGACAAGTCCGTCGGGCGCAGTAGCCGAAACAACGAGATCCGGCGCCAGATCACGCAATCCCTGGTGATGCAGGCTGTTCACAGGGACTTCCTCGCTGTTCAGAATCTGCGCCAGTAGTGACCCTTGTCGCACCTGGACTGTATGCGGTCGATCGGTGCGTGCCCCGTCACCATAATAGTCATGACGGATATTGTCCGGCATTTGCGCAGCTAAGTCTTCCCACATCGTGCCGCCAAGTGCCACATTGAGAACCTGATGGCCGCGGCAAATAGCCAGGAATGGTTTTTCGCTCTGTACAGCTTCACGAGCGAGCTTGATTTCGACACGATCACGATCCTTATCAATACCACGAAGCCTCTCGTGAGGCTCGCCGCTGTATGCCACCGGGTCGATATCACCCCCGCCAGGCAGAACAAGACCATCCAACCGCTGGAGAATGCTGGACAAATCATCATCGTCAAGGCCAAGGGGAATCAATAGTGGAATACCTCCGGCAGCTGCCACAGCTTCAACATAGGAGCGCATCAGGCCGTAAAGAAGCGCGCCTGAATCCTGGCTGACTTTACGATAGGTTGTTAGGCCAATGAGCGGCCGTTTTTTACCATGTTCGATTGGTGCATATGCAAATGACATGAGACTCTCTCGTGCAAATTATTCCTATCCAATAAATGCGGGGTTCCTAGGTGTACCTAGTCTACCTTCAAGCAGCCTATTATGCTCGGAAAAGAAAAAAGGGTGAAAGCTGCCGCTTATCACCCTGAGTACTTTTTCGATCAGACCCGTGGCCTGATTGGCACAATCAGCTTATGCTGTCGTGAAACTTGTCGTTTAGTTACCGTAGATACGCTTTTCTCGCAGACGGGCCGATTTTCCAGTACGGCCGCGCAAATAATAGAGCGTAGCGCGCCGCACGTGGGCATGGCGATGAACCTCAATTTTCTCGATTCGCGGTGAACGCAGCAAGAAAGTACGCTCAACCCCAATACCATTGGAAGCGATACGACGCACAGTGAAATTGCGGTTGTTACCACCATTTCGCAAGCGAATCACAACGCCGCGAACCATTTGCACACGCTCGTTTCGTTCACCAACATTAATACGCAAATAGATCGTTACATTATCACCGACATGTAACGCGGGTAAATCCGCATTTTCTTCGTTATCAAATGACTTTAACAACACATCCGACATGACTAATTCTCCACATGCGGGAAACCGCAACCCGCTAACCCTAAAACCAGTAATTACTGAATGATCTAACCAGTTTGTCCACGGTTCTAACCGGGAAACTGGCAAGCCTGTTAATCGCTCATGCAAAAAGAGAGCCCGCACAGCGGGCACGAATCAGAACTATAGCATGCAACCCCTCTCCAGGCAACAATATTCGGCGGCGTGTCGCAAGATTCTCAGCAAACCCACAATGGGGTAAATCAGCCGCACAGCGTGAGATGACAACTAGAAGGGAACCAGCCTAATGTGCGTGCCGCAAGACCACGTAAATGAATGAAAAAAGCCCCGGTTAAACCGGAGCCCATCTACAATACTTGGTCAACAATAGACTGATTACTCGGCGCGTTTCAAAACGGGCAGGCCGTTCTTGCTCTCGCTGACCACATACCCTTCCGGCACCTCGTCAAGTGCGCCATCCTTGGCCTCTTTGCCGAAGTAATAGAGCGTACGGGTGGAACCACTCTTGGTGGTGGTAGTACGGCCATGCAGATAATAAGTTTTTCCCTTCGAATTCGTATGACTGTAAGCCATGTTGTTCTCCTTGATAATACCTGATCCCCAAGCCGGTTATTTTTGCCAACTACCCCGGGATCAGGCGCAACTGTCCAACAAAATACTGCAGCGATACTAGAACATTTGATTGTCTTGGGCAAGGTTTTTGCCCTCAATATAAGTCTGATATGAGCGCCCCGTCCTTTGACGCCCTATTTTGGCACTGTTATACTCATAGTTTGCTCGATTTCATCAAGCTGGCACACTTGGCAACCAATTTCAATAACGCAGGTGGGTCACTACTCGCTAAGGACTACACAGAAGCATGGCAGAGAAAGATAAGCTAGTAACACAAGAAGAAGACTTCAACGAATGGTATAACACCCTGGTTCTCAAGGCAGATCTGGCAACCTACGGGCCGGTGCGGGGGACGATGATCGTCAAACCGTACGGCTGGCGCCTGTGGGAAAACTGCCAAGCTGCCCTGGACCGGCGCTTCAAAGCTACGGGCGTAGAGAATGCTGGGTTCCCGATGTTTATCCCCATGAGTTTTCTGCAAAAAGAAGCCGCGCATGTAGAGGGCTTCGCACCGGAGCTTGCCGTGGTGACGCATGGTGGCGGAAAGGAGCTGGCTGAGCCTCTGGTCGTGCGTCCTACATCAGAGACCATCATCGGCCACGCTTACGCGGAGTGGATCCAGAGCTATCGTGATCTGCCTATCCTGATTAATCTTTGGAACAGCGTGGTACGTTGGGAAATGCGTACAAAGCTGTTCTTGCGCACACTCGAATTCTACTGGCAAGAGGGACATACCGCCCACGCAACGGCCGAAGAAGCAGCCGAACGAACGCGCATGATGCTTGATGTCTATGCCGATTTTGCGATCAATGAAGCCGCCATTCCCGTTATTCGCGGCACAAAATCTGAAATGGAACGTTTTCCGGGCGCCAATGATACGCAAACTATCGAGGCGATGATGGGAGACGGTAAATCGCTGCAGTCTGGCACATCTCACAACCTGGGCGACAATTTCGCCCGTGCATTCGATATCCAATATCTGGATGATAACAACGAGCTGCAGTACTGTTGGACTACCTCGTTTGGGTTAAGCACGCGTTTCATCGGCGCGATCATCATGGTCCATGGCGATGACCAGGGACTGGTATTACCACCGCGATTGGCGCCAATACAGACTGTCATCGTGCCCATTTTCCGTAAAGAACAGGAAAAAGCGTCGGTTATGGAAGCGGTCGATCGGGTGAGTGGGCAGCTGGAAGACGCCGGCGTGCGCGTCAAGATAGACGACCGCGAGAATCTTTCTCCCGGTTTCAAATTCAATGATTGGGAACTGCGCGGCGTTCCCACACGCATCGAAATCGGGCCACGTGACGTGGCTAAGAATTCCGTCGCCTTGGCGCGCCGCGATGTCCCTGGACGTGACGGGAAGCAGTTTGTTTCGCAAGAAGGGCTTAGCCAGACGGTCGTCGATCTGCTGGATGAGATTCAGCAGGGCCTACTGGAGAAGGCGACCAAATTCCGTGATGAGAATACACATGAGGTCACCAATTCCGAGGAGTTCAAGGAAGCGATAAAGACGGGTTTCGCACGGGCCTGGTGGGCCGGCGACAACGATGATGAGCTTCGGCTCAAGGAAGAGACCAAAGCCACCATGCGCTGCATCCCCTTTGATCAGCCTGGCGGCTCCGGTACCTGCTTCTATACCGGCAAGCCGGCATCGCAAGTGGCGATTTTCGGCCGTGCCTATTAGGCAGCCCGATGCCCCCATCATAGGTGGGAGAATCAGATGGAAGATGTGGGCACCCCCTTGGTTGACCTGCTATTTATATTTCTGACACTGTTGGTGATGTTGGCCATTACTGTGGCCATAGCGCTACTTGTCTACGGACTTTTCTTCAAAAAGAAGAAATGACAAACGAATAGGAATCATTATGCGACTTTCGCGTGCTTTTGGTAAAACGCTTCGTGAAGCTCCGGCGGATGCGGAGATGATCAGCCATCAACTATTGCTCCGTGCCAACTTCATACGCCCGGCTGGTGCGGGCATCTACACCTTCATGCCCCTGGGCTATCGCGTGCTCAAGAAGATCCAGCGAATCATGGAGGAAGAAATGGATGCGATAGGCGGTCAGGAAATGCTGATGCCCAACTTGCATCCGGCCGAACTGTGGCAGGCGACGGGGAGATGGGATAGCGTCGACGTTTTAATGAAACTGGAAGGCACCGGCGGGCGTCCATACTGCCTCTCTCCGACACATGAAGAGATTGTGGTCGATTTGGCATTGAATTCCATCGAGAGTTATCGTGACCTACCGCAGGTCGTCTACCACATCAACAAGAAGTTTCGCGATGAGTCACGGGCCCGCGGCGGTCTGCTGCGGTTACGTGAATTCATCATGAAGGATGCCTACAGTCTTGACACCAACGCCGAGACATTGGACCTCTTTTATCCCAATATGGTGCAGGCTTACTTCAATATTTTCTCGCGGTGCAGCGTAGATGTGGTGGCCGTCAATGCTGATGTGGGCGCAATGGGTGGCAAGGCTTCACAAGAATTTGTCGTGCCTTTTGAGCAGGGCGAGGATATGTTTATCAGCTGCACGACCTGTGATTATGCAGCCAATGTGGAAGCAGCTGCGTTCGTTCGAGAAGGTGAAGCAGATCAGGAACTGCAAGATTTAGAGAAAGTAGCTACCCCGGACTGCGAGACCATCGTCGATGTCGCAGCCTATGTTGGCGTCCCCATAGCACAAGCGATCAAGGCGGTCTTTTATTGGTGGCAGCCGTGGGGAGCGGCAGAATCAGACGGCCGTCTGGTTTTCGGATTGGTACGCGGCGATTTGGACGTGAGCGAAGTGAAACTAGTCAATAGTCTAGGCGGCGGCGACCTGCGAGCGGCGACCAATGACGAGATCGCGAACGCCGGCGCCGTACCGGGTTACGCCTCTCCTGCCGGGCTGCCAGTAGCCCAGGGACTTGGGGAGCCGGACATCCTGGTGATCGCCGACCCCTCTATCCGAAACGGCAGCGACTTCGTCGTCGGCGCCAATGACGCAGGGTTCCATTACACAGGCGCCAACTATCCGCGAGATTTCACCGTGACGCAGATCGTCGATATCGCCCAGGCAGCCTCCGGACACCAATGCACCTTATGCGGCGGAAAGCTGGAGGCGAAACGAGCCATTGAGGCGGGGCATTGTTTCAAACTCGGCACACGCTACAGCGAAGCAGTTAACGCCACCTACCTGGACGAAAACGGGAACCAGCAGTTCATCTTCATGGGCTCCTACGGTATCGGCCTGGATCGACTGATAGCCACCATTGTCGAACTGCACCACGATCAAGATGGCATCATTTGGCCGGACAGCGTGGCTCCCTACCAGGTTCACCTGATGCATGTCGGCAAAGGAGAAGATGTTCTGGAAGCCGCAGAATTGCTCTATTCAGAACTACAAGAAGCGGGATTTGAAGCACTCTACGATGACCGCTCGTTGAGTGCCGGTGTGAAATTCAAGGATGCCGACCTGATCGGCCTTCCCTGGCGGATTACCGTCGGCTCGCGTGGTCTGGCCGAGGGCGTTGTGGAGGTAAAACGACGCAGCCAGGCGGAGCGTCACCAGGTCCCGCTGCCGGAACTACATCGTTTCTTGCTCACGCGAGAGGAAGCATAGCCCGGCGCTATTTCTTGGCGTTTACAGCCGCCTGGTATGATCTATCGGCCCAATCTTTGAGCGTCTCCGGATCTTCAATAACTTCAGCGGGAACCTCCCAATAGGGCATCCCTTTCTTCTTGGTTCCGGAAGAGAACTGCTGCATGCCTCTTGATTCATAGTCGCCAATATTGCTGTCATCTACTTTGAGGCGAAATGTGTCATCGCCGATCATGCCAAACATCAAGCCATTGTGAAACAGGCCAATGCCGCCAAACATTTTCTTTGCTTGGACATCACCAAACAGAGCAAGTTGGCCGAGAATATAGTCCACGTAATCTTGAGAATAAGCCATTGGTCACCTCAACTCACTTTGCTTAATATAAGGGCCTAATTCAGTTAAGTCCGCCAGCTGAGCACAGCCTTCAGCGCCGCTTACGGTGGCGAATTCACGGGCAATACCCACAAACCGGACTGCAGCGGCCTGCGCCATCCAGCAATCTTCCTTGGCGTCACCAACAAAAAGCGCATCTGCCGGTCGAATCCCCAGCTGCTCTAACGCGATCAGCAAACCTTCCGGGTTGGGTTTCGGCCTGGTAACGTCATCACCGGTAACCAGGACTTGGAATAGATCGGCAATATCCACCCGCGCCAGGTCGCGCAGCACCCGTTCTTTGTTGCCAGCTGTCACCAGGCCAATCGAGCACTCCCGGCGCAGCGTTTCAAGCAGCGTCCGTGCCCCCGCAAAAAGCTGCGGTCTGTGCGCTCTCGCCTCTGCCAACCAGATTTCATCGGCTTCATCCCACCGCTCGCGCGGAATATTCAACGCATCATACATGGCAAACCAATTAGGCGAATAGATTTGCTTAAAGTACTCCGGCGTCAACGCCATGCCGAAGTGGTCCAGCATGACCTCGTATGCCCGGTAATGAGCAGGAAAGGAGTCAAGCAGCGTGCCGTCGAAGTCAAATAGAATGGCCTTGTATGGCCGGAGGGAAGGGGTCATGTTAAGTATTGAAAAGAGGCGCAAGCTGTCATCATTGGTTCTTGCGCCTCGCTTTTGTCGCCTAGACCATCTGCCTACTGCAGCAAATCGGCGACAGCATCCCGCTCATCGCGCAGTTCTTGCAGCGTAGCCTGGATCTTTTCTTGAGCGAAGTCGCTGAGCGGCACGTCCTGGACTATGCCGTAGCTACCACGGCCATCATTGGAAAGGGGGAAGGAGAAGATCAATCCTTCATCGATGCCATAGCTGCCGTCGGAAACGACGGCCGCGGAGAACCAGTCACCCGGTTCTGTCTTGTCTATGAAACTGTTCACCTGGTCGACTACTGCACCACCGGCGGACATGGCCGAAGATTTGCCGCGCGCAGCGATAATGGCCGCGCCACGCTTTTGCACCGTTGTGATGAAGTCGCCGCGCAGCCATTCGTGATCGCTGATCACGTCAAAAGCGGGCTGCCCATTGATTCTTGCATTTTCAGCATCGGGATACTGGGTCGCGCTGTGGTTGCCCCAGATGGTGACGTTACTAATGTCATTGACCGTAACGCCAGCTTTTTGCGCTAATTGGGCGTAGGCGCGGTTCTGATCTAGCCTCGTCAAAGCACTGAACCGCTCTCTAGGTACGTCTGGCGCATTATTCATGGCAATCAGGCAATTGGTGTTCGCCGGGTTGCCGACAACGACGATACGGACGTCGTCAGCTGCTCGATCATTAACCGCCTGGCCCTGACCAACAAAAATAGGGCCGTTTTCACGAATCAAGTCACCGCGCAGCATACCCTTGCCACGAGGTTTTGCGCCGACCATGATTACCCAGTTGGCGCCGTCAAAGGCCGCTTTCGGATCGTCGGTAACAACGACATTCCCCATGTACGGGAAGGCGGAATCATCCATCTCCATGACAACCCCTTCCAGGGCTGGTAATGCAGGCGTAACCTCCAGCAGATGAAGGTCAACGGTAACTTCAGGACCAAATATCGCTCCCCTGACAAGACAGGGCAGCAAGGCATAACCGATTTGGCCGGCCGCGCCGGTCACAGCAACTTTCACAGTCTTTGACATCGTTTATTCTCCTTGTATTGAATTGAATTGGTTCGAAGAACCCGTAGGTTAAACAGCCCAGTCAGAAGCAGCCGGATCAATGTTCGACCTCGCGGGAAGACAACCAGATTGGTAATATCGTCGAATGGGTAGGCATTTATTATGCGTCATTTCCAGACAATGCGCTAACAGTAAGGTTCAAGGTGCGCTGGCGGAGCGCTTCGTAAAGCATGAGCGCTGTCGATACCGATAAATTGAGACTATCAACGACGCCGGCCATGGGAATGCGTACCAACACACTGGCTGCATCCAACCATTCACGATCTAAACCTGATGATTCACTGCCCATTATGATCGCCGTCGGGCCCAAATAGGCTGCGGTCGTATACGATATCTCTGCCTGAGGCGTCGCCGCCACGGTTATGATGCCATGCTCCTGAAACCAGTCCAGCGCATCCTCCCGGGTCGTGACGACTACGGGTACGGTAAAAAAGGCACCCAGACTGGCACGGATGACATTGGGGTTGTGGATATCGGTACCGGCAGCCTCTGCATCGGTGAGCAGCAGTGCATCCAACCCGACAGCATCGGCTGTACGCAGGATTGCGCCCAGGTTGCCTGGTTTCTCAGCACCATCTACCACCACGAACAACGGCCGATCAGCAGTGGGCAAATCATCCAACCCACGGGCGAAAAATGGGATAACCAGCAAAACACCGCCGCTGCCGCTGCGGTAAGCCATCTTGTCGAAAACCGCCGGCGACACTTCAAACAACCTGGTTTGCACTTCTGCGGCAAGCTGCAGAAGCTGTTTCATGACCTCCTGCCCGCCGGCATCTGGAAGATACTCTGGACAAATGAAGGCTTCAATAGGGAGTATGCCGCTCTGCAAGGCCAGCGAACTCTCGCGGACCCCTTCGACAACTGTCTGCTGCAGTTGATCACGGTGGCGGCGATTACTCAGGCGAACAACATTCTTGACGCGAGGGTTTTGCAGGCTTGTTATGGGTTCTGCAGCAAGCATAATCAGATTGTAACAGCGATCAGCCCGGTGCCGAAACGGCTTAAGGTCAATGAGCCGTCTGGAGAAACAGATCAGCAGGGGCCATCCCGCAGGGAGCTGGCCCAGGCCCGTGCCAGATTTTCACCATATTGGATTCGTTCCGCACCCAAGAAACAGCCGAGACCATGCACAGCTTCATCAAGTTCAGCGGCGACAGCGGACGAATCCTGCGCGCCTGGTTCCTGGTGAACCGCGTGTACATGCAGCGTTCCCGTCTTGCGATCCATTTTGGGGTCAATACGACCGATCAGGCGATCGCCATGCAGCACTGGCAGTACATAGTAACCATATTGGCGCTTGGCCTTAGGGGTATATATCTCGCTGCGATAATAGAAATCAAAGAGGGTCTCCGTACGTTCACGATCGGCGATCAAGTTATCAAATGGTGAAAGCAAGATCGTGCGTTCTTGCCACGCTTCTTCACGAATGTTCACCAGATCAGACAGGGTATCCACATGCATATACCACGTACCCGGCCAGTTCTTTCCCGCCTCTTGAATCTGAACACGCAGGACACGGCCGTTTAGCTCAAGCTCCGCCAATATCTTACCCAGGCCAGGATAGCTGTTACGGATGAAATGGCTGCGTATATGCCCTTCTGTTCCTACGCCCAACGCCTTCAATGAACGCTGCGCTGCCAGATGAACCACCTCCGAGCGTGGCAGCGCCGCATGATCCGCCCATTGAGGCATGTGCTGCTCCAGCAGCCCCCATTGCTTCTTCAAGCCAAAACCGCTGCCCTTGCGGCGAGTCACGGTGATGTCCCCCTGTTCCCACATCAGACCCAGCATCGTACTGACATTCCTGGTATTGCTCCAACCGGATGACTGCCAGGGTTCGAGCGAGCGATCCTCGATCTCACTGGCGAACAAGGGGCCGCGCAGCTGAAATTCACTGAGAATAAACTGACGAAACGGCTCATTGACAGCCATCCATTCCCGCACGCGCCGCGCCCAGGCACCATCGCCGCGGCTGAAGTTCACCATCTGTAATTGGTGAATGGGATAATCCTCTACCATCACTATCGAGGCAGCGTGGGCCCAATATTCGAAGAGCAGCCGCTCTTCCCACATCAGATGATCGAGAAGCGCTTGATCATAACTGCCCATGCGGCTCCACAATACCAGAAGTGGGCTGCGGGCGACAACGCTGATGGGATCAATTTGAACACAACCAATCTGTCGAAAGATGGCCAGCATCGTCTCTTCATCTGGCTGCCGGGGCGGCTTATGCAGCAGTTGACTGCCAATTGCCAGGCGGCGAGCTTCTTCCGCCGTAAGAACGATAGTTTCTGGAATCATTGAGGCAATTATATACGAACATATGTTCGCAGACAAAGGGAGAAATGTACAGGACCAATCTGCCGGTAGTAACCGGTACTTAGTCACTATTCAGATTGGACCCATCGAGGAATCAGAGAGCGGTGGGGGATTCACCCAGGCGATCGAGCAGAACAGCAAGTCGATCGGCGTCTACCCCATCTACGCCCAGAGGCCGATCGACACGATCGTGGCAGTCGGATCCGCCTGTTTCGATCAGTTCATATTCGGCTGCCCATTGGGACATTAGATCACGGTATTCCTGCACATGTCCCGGATAGTATACTTCCAGTCCGTCCAACCCTAGGAGATCATCATCCAGGAATTCCGGCATGAGCGTATCCACGATTTCTACAGGGGGAAGTACTTCACGGTAAAGGCTTTCTCCCGGATAGGAACCGGCAGCCGGATGGGCGAATACGCGCACAAGCTGCGGGTATTTTTGCAGCAGCGGCGTCAACTGCGATGGCTCAATACCTGAAGGGACATAGGAAACGCTGTCATTGCCGATCAACATCGTGATCTGTTCTTTGTCAAGACCGTGGTTTTCCTTGAGAGCCCCGGCAAAATGGCGGCGAGTTACGTTAGGGGATAAGGCCTCAATTTCTTCGGCGGTGAGATCGCATTCCAACAGGGGGTTCCTGCCCTGCGGCCCGAATTCTTCATTGATGGCCTGTACACGGGCGCGGACCAGGCCACCGCCGCGTCCATGACTGAAAATCTCGCCAGCCATCAGGCGAAACGCCTCATCCTGAAGGAGTTCACGTGGGATGTAGAGCAAGTAGTGCAGCGTGCCGACAAAGTACGGGCGGCGAAAGCGTAAGGAGACTTCTACACCGGGCATCACCAGAATACCAGCTTCGTCGCCGGCGGCTAATGCTTCGTCCAGGCCGTTCAGGGTGTCGTGATCGGTGACGCCAACAGCCGTCAGCCCCAGGTCACGCGCTGCGAACACCAATTCGGTGGGCGTGTATTCGCCATCAGAGGCGATCGTATGGTTATGCAAATCTGCAACAAATGATAATGTCATAAAGCACCTATGTGATAATTTCTGTAAAAAGCAGACAGTAGCTTAGCGTGGCAAAGTGTCAAAGAAACTTAAGATACCCTGCAGCTTGACCGATTTTCGAAACAAGTGTGCTGCTAAGCAGGTCGTGCTTCGCCCATCCCTGTGACATCGTATCCTGGAAGCGACTCTACCGCTCTGTGAAACTCAGGATCATGGAGCAGGTCAAGCAAGGGCCGCAGCAGTTCGCTCTCGTAGAATGCCGCGGGAATCACAAGCTCATACTGCTCGTGCGACAGGGGTACGAAATCAAGATCCAGCGCCTCAGCCGCCGCGCGTATGCCCAAGCCGGCATTGGCGGCGCTGGAAGCTACTGCGGCAGCGACCGCGAGGTGCGTGTATTCCTCACGCTCATAACCGTCGACACGTGAGGGGTCCAGGGTTCGTCTGGCCAGTTCGTAGTCAAGCAGCAAACGTGTGCCGGCGCCGCGCTGACGGTTGACAAAGCGCAGATCGGGATGGACGATATCCGGCCAATCGAGCAATGAAAGCGGGTTCCCTCTGGGGACTATCCAGCCTTGCTCGCGCCCGACCAGCTTTACTAGCATGACATCCTGATCCGGCAGATAACGATGGACATAGC
Source organism: uncultured Chloroflexia bacterium (assembly GCA_963767495.1). GTDB lineage: Bacteria > Chloroflexota > Anaerolineae > Promineifilales > Promineifilaceae > JAACFF01. Next base: position 1,164,850 of record CAVYDY010000001.1, on the reverse strand, counting down.
TTTCATTGTAAATACCCGTCTCTGAGTCCAGTAGATGGGCGCCCGCCAGATGCGCTTCGCCCCGGCGCAGGGCGACCAGACCGCCCATGCTGCCAACGTTGGCCGACATCAAGCGCAATCCAGCGGACCTTTCAGCCAGGAATTGGGCCAGCACATCGAGCGTGAGATCGTGGCTGCCGATGGCCACAATCGTACGCTCTATCTCTCGCGGCGTGCGGTATAGATGAACGGCAACATTATCGCCGGCGTTTTGCCCTTCGCTGAATCGCGGAATGCGCAGGATGCCATCAGCGCGTACGAGAGAGGTGATGACGCCAGCGCCACGGCTAATCGGGGTAACCATGACTTTCTCCCCTACTTTGCCGACAGAAACGCGCACATAGTCATCGTCCCCGGTATGAGAAACAATTTTGCGCGTCAGCGTCCCTTGCAGCGTAGGCGGCTCGAGAGGGGGCTGCCCTTGCCACAAGGCCATCAACGGCTCGATCAGAACCTCTCCAGTCAAAGCGGCGCTTACCGGGTAACCGGGAACCCCGATCACGGGTAGTTCGCGCATTGGCGCGCCATCAGCTTCATCCGCATCACCACCACATGGCAGCATGCCAAGAATGACCGGATGGCCAGGACGAACAGCAATGCCGTGAACAAGGAGACGGCCGAGTTCGCCTACTATATGAGCCGTATAATCTTCGCTGCCGGCAGACGAACCGGCATTAACGAGGACAAGATCGTTGTCGCAAGCGGCCGCACGTACGGCATCGCGTATATCGGCAAGATTATCGGGAACGATTTCAGAGCGGTTCGCAGTTCCGCCCCAACTCTCTATTTGCGCGGCGAGAACGATGCTGTTGTACTCAATGATCTGCCCGGGCGCTACCGGCGCCGCTGCATTATCTGCGCGGTTCAGTTCCTCGAGTGATACCAACTCACTCCCGGTAGGAATGATTGCCACACGTGGACGACGGTAGACAGAGACAGTTGCATATCCGGAACCGGCCAGGGCGCCCAGATCGACAGGGCGCAGCTTGTGGTTGGCCGCCAGCACAAGCTCGCTGGTGACCATATCTTCACCCATGGGGCGAACATGATGCCAGGGAGGTACCGCAGCTCGTATCTCGATACCGGGACTGCCATCGCCCAAGGTGATTTGCGGGGCGTGTTCGATCATAATCACGGCATTGGCCCAATCAGGCAGGGGATGGCCAGTATTTACCGCCTGTGCCGGGCGCACCACTTCCTCTATCAGTGCAGCGGTATCAACCAGCCGTAGCTGCAAGGCAGCAGTTTCGGTCGCGCCGACGGTGTCCGAAGCGCGGACAGCATACCCATCCATTGCACTGGCATGATAATGGGGCGAAGAGATGCGAGCGAAGACGGCGGCGGCGGTGACACGGCCGTTCGCCTCGGATACCGGTATTTCTTCAGCGGGCAACGGGCCCCACAAACCTGCCTCTTGCAGCGCCTCCCGAAAAACGCGATGAGCCTCGTCCAATGCGATATCTTCTAAATAGATGTTTCGTTTCATAACTCTCGTTTGCTTGTTGAAGGGGGACAAACCACCTGCTCAACCAACCTTCAATGTCGTACCTTTCAGGGATCGTACATGGCTAGATGACGCCTGGCAAATCGGCAACGCCCGGCAAGAATATGCCGGTCGTCATCCAGCAAAGTTGGAGCGGAAGCAGGCATTCAGGCTGCCGGAGGAACTGCAGCACCTCATGACAGCTGGCACCTGAGGAAAGAGCTTTCCCGCGCATATCCTGGAAGCCACAGGACAAACGGCCATTACTTATGATACGGTTCGCCGCGCATGATGGTAAACGCGCGGTAGAGCTGTTCGAGGAAGATAATACGGGCCAATTCGTGGGGAAAGGTCAATTGCGACAACGAGAGGCGTTCGTCTGCCGTAGATTCAACTTCTTTCGCAAAGCCTAACGGTCCCCCCAGGAGAAATGCCAGATGACCATAAAGCTCGATCTGCCGCAGCAGTTGGGCAGAAAACTTCTTGCTGCTGAATTCACGACCACCAGGAGTTAAGAGAATGAGTCTTCGCGCCTGGGAAGTCGCCTTCAACAGCGCTTGCCCTTCACGCTGCATGGCGACACCATCCGGAAAGCCGCGGCCGACGGAGTCCTTCACTTCCACCACGGAGGCCGCAGTATATCGTCCCAGCCGATTCAGGTAATCAGTCTGGACAGCCTGCCACTGCGGATGCTTCAAACGCCCAACGGCGGCCACAATGATCTGGCCTGTTTTTCCATTGCTCATCCTGCCAACCTTTCTGCGAACAGCCGGAGCCCACTCAATTCAATTTGCAAAGCAGTTTGTTTCTCGCCCATTCGGCCGGCATGTAGAGCGGCGCAGCAGCCAGCGCCCGATTGAAATAGTTAAGCGCCTGGTAATAATCACCTAACTTTTCGTAGACTCGGCCCAGGTTGGTATAAGCATACTCTGGCGACGCATATTTTGACGCTGTTGTTGCCTCTTCCAACCAGGGGATGGCCTCTTCCCAACGGTTCTGCTCAATCAGATAAGCGCCAATATCGTTGTAAGGATTTCCCAGGTCAGGATCGAGTTCAATCGCCTTCTTACACATGGCCAGCGCCTCGTCGTAGAGGTCAATCATGCTGTAAGCCCATCCCAACTGTGTGTAGGTCTCCGCCAAGGGATAGGTGGCTATTGACTTCTTGTAATAGAGAATAGCGTCAGCCAACTCCCCAGCCATATGGTGCGTATGACCCTGTTGGCGCAATGTTTCGGCCTCTTTCCTGATCGTTTCTTCGTCGTTCACATCAACTTCCCACGAGCCAGCCAGACAACAGCTGTGGCAGCTCATTCAGATGGTAGATCGTGGCGTCGGGCTGCACGCCATCAGGATCGCCAAAACGGTCGGTCGAGCGGAAATATATGGTGTGCAACCCAGCCGCTTTGCCGCCGACAATATCATGACCCGGCGAATCACCGATAAAAACCGTGTTTTGCGGAGCGGCCTGCAGTTCCTCCAGCAGATATAGGTAGGGCGCGGCGCTCGGCTTCCACATATTCATATCGGCAGAGAACAACTTGGCATCAAAATAGGTGTCTAAATCGAAGCGCTGCAAATCGTCCACATGAATCGCCCCTTCAAACATGGTGTTGGATAACAGCCCGATCTTGTAACCCTGATTCTTCAGGGTCCTTAGAGTCTCACGTGCACCGGCAATCATCGTCGCCTGACTGCAAATTGTCGATTGGTATTGATGGGCAGCTTCGCCAATCCATTGGGAAGGGACATCGCTGACTCGACTAGCCTGCAGCACTTCCATCAGAAAGTCAGCAAGGCGGAGATTCCGTTCTCCTTCCGTCGCTCTCTGCCAGCGGTCAGGCAAGATGGCAAAGGCGGAATCTCTGAAAACATCAAATGACGGCAGATCAACTCCTTTGTCTTCCAGGTAACTATAGGCAGCCTGCAGCCCTGGCGTTTCGAGTTCCGGCCAATATAGATAGGGGCCTGCATATTCTAGAAGGGTGCCGCCAAGATCAAAGATGACGGTCTGTATCTGGTTCTCCATGCTCTAATCTTGCTCCACTAGTTTTGCGACAGTGACGCCTGCTCCACCTTCACCATCCTTGCCCTCTTCCCAGGTGCGCACATAATTATTGGCCGAAAGAGCGTCGCGAACAGCCTCGCGCAGCTTGCCTGTCCCTTTACCATGAATGATTCGCACCCAGGGCATTCGAGCCAGGAAAGCGGAATCGAGGTAGCGGTCCAAGGCCTCAAGCCCATCTTCCACGCGCCGCCCGCGAATATCAAGCTGCATACCGGGCGATGAAGCGAGAATCAACGCCGGGGCTTCGCTCTCCTGCTCAGCTTCAACCGGGCGGCCTTTAAATTCCAGATCGTCATATTTGGCGCGCATTTGCATACGGCCGATAGCGACCAAGGCATCTCGTTTTCCAAGCTCCATCACTTCGCCCCTGGTATCCAGAGATTTCACCATCACTGTGTCACCAACTTGTAGGGCTCGCCGCGTCTGCTGCACTTTTTTCTTCGCGCGGCCATCATTGGCAACCTTAATGCGGGGCACGATGGGCTCAACCTGTTCTTCTTCTACCTTTTCAATCTCTTTGTTGACTTTCTTTAACGCATTCAGGGAGGCGGCATCTCGGATGCCACGCCGCGCACGGCGCAGCTCATTACGCACTTCCGCCAACTCTTCTTCGGCCTGTTCGCGCGCCAATTCCATGATGCTGGCCCGCTCCGCCTCTATTTCATCCAAGCGTTTTTGCAGCCGGTCACGCGTTTTTGCAGCGTCCTGCAAAGCCAGACGCGTGCCTGCTTCCTCGCTCTCCATCTTCTCGCGGAGCGCGTAAATCGAGTCCAACATATCTTCGGCTTCGTGGCTGTCCGCCCCTACCAGGCGCATGGCGTCGTCGAGAACAGTTTCATCAAGTCCAAGCCGCCGGGCGATAGCGAACGCATTTGAACGTCCAGGAAGACCAATGGTCATTTCGTAAGTTGGGGACAACGTTTCCAGATCAAAAAGGAGGGAGGCATTTGTCGCCCCAGGCATCTGGCTGGCATAGACCTTCAATTCCGGATAATGCGTAGCCACAAATGTCGTTGCCCCTTTATCCCGCAGATAGCTGACCACGGCCTGTGCCAGGGCCGCACCTTCAGCCGGGTCGGTCCCTGACCCCAGCTCATCTAGCAGAACCAGCGAACGATCGGTCACCTGCCACAGGATGCGCACGATATTGGTCAAGTGCCCGGAGAAGGTTGAAAGGCTCTGTTCGATGGATTGCTCATCTCCGATGTCGGCGAATACATCTTCAAATACGGTAAGCCGGGCATCAACTGCGGGAACGTGCAAACCTGATTGGGCCATCACGACCATCAAGCCGAGGGTTTTGAGACTGACCGTCTTACCACCAGTATTGGGTCCCGTAATCAGCACAGTAAAAATGTCATCACCCAAGGTTAAGTCTGTGGGCACAACATCATTGGGATCCAGCAGTGGATGCCTGGCCCCTTTTATCCAGATAGTTGATCCGGGATGAAGATTACGGGGTGGCAATGTCCACTTGGCGCGCTCATTGGCGTGCTTTGGCGGTTTCGCCTGAGGAAAGGATCGCCAGGTCTCAAATTGGGGTTCGATGGCATCCGTCGCTGAAGCGTAGTTGGCTCTGGCGAAAATCAAATCGAGTTCGGCCAGGCGTTCAACAACGCGCTTGATCGATGCCCCTTGCTCGCCCACAAGCATTGACAGCTCGCGCAGGATGCGTGTTATCTCGTCTTGTTCTTGCAGATGCAGTTCGCGGTACTCATTATTCAGTTCCACGGTATTCATGGGCTCGACCCAGAGCGTCGCCCCGCTACCGCTGTGATCGTGCACGATCCCCTTTACACGTCCCTTGGCATCTGCACGAAGTGGGATCACGTAACGGCCGCCACGCATGGTGATAATGGGTTCCTGCAAGTATTGGCTCATGCTGCTGTTGAGCAAACGCTGCAGCTTATCCTGAATTCGGCCGTAAACAACCTGCTGTCCCTGGCGGATTTTGGCCAGCTTTGTACTGGCGCTGTCCAACACTTCGCCGCGTTCGTCGATTGTACGGCTTATGGCGGAAACAATGCCGGGGCACTCTTCGATCAACACGGCAATATCAGCCAAATTCGGCGCTTCATCTTCCAACTTCAGCAGTTGTCGCTTCAGGTCGCGCGCGGAACTGATTGTCGCTTGAATCGCCTGGAAATCTTCAGCGCGCAAGATAAACCCACGGTCCGCATTGTCTGCCGCCTGGCGGACATCACGCGCGCCGCCAATAGTGATATTGGTATGCGTTTCAAACAGTTTGATCGTTTCCCGGGTTTCCGCCTGCCAGCGCCGCGCTTCAGCCAAATCATTGGTTGGTTCCAGCCGACGAGCGAGATCCTCACCGGCGCTGAAGCTGGTATAGCGTACCAGAATCTCTTTTACTTTATGGAATTCCAGAGTTAGTAGTGATTTTTCGTCCATGTGATCAACAACCGCAGCCGGCAACCTCTCAATGGGGCAGCAGGCAGGCGACACTTTAGTATAGCGGAAATCAGGTAAGCGGAAAGTGCGGAAATTCGCTCAGGTCAGCTTATGCTTCTCGCCATCGACTTGAACTCTCTGCGCTCCATACCATGCGAACTGACGCAAAAAACTGAAACGGGTTAACAATTGTTGGTCGAGAGTAGACAGCATCGCATAGATCTCGGCGAATGGCTTCTCGCCGCCGGGGAGCAATCTGAATAGATAGGCAAGAGGCGCAAGGAGATAATAAGTCTGCAAGTTCTGTTCCGCAAAGGTCCGGCCAAACTGTTCAAGATCCTCCAACTCCATTGGCCGTTCGTCGTCCGTTCTCATTTTCGGGGTTAGCCGCCTGCCAAGCCAGATTATGAAATGCCTGGCCAGCGGTTCAGCAAACGTCGCCCGTCCAGCCGAGCGCAGAAGACGATGTGTCTCGTTTGACGAGCCCTCAAGATCCAAATGGTGCAGAATGGCTTTGCCGTAAATGAGGCGAAAACTGTCATCGGCAAAAGGAAGCTGCTCCGCGTTCGCTTGAATCAGGGAAAACCTAGCGTCTGGCAGTTCCTCTTCTATTAACTCGCGAGCGCGTACCAGCTGCGTAAGAGAGAGGTCGGTACCAATAACATGCAGGCCGCGTGACGCCAATTGAAGCGTCTCTTTACCTTCGCCACATCCCATATCAAGCACAAGCTCGCCGCTGCCTCCTTGCAGAAAATCGATGGATTGCTGGACAACCGCATCAAACGCTGGAGAGTCATAGAGCAGGGCATCCAAGCGGTACCGGCGATGGCTTTCTTGTTCATGCCACAATAGTTCGCGCTGTATGACTTCTTTCCGATCCGCGGCCGATTCCGACATCTTCCCAATCTCTCCTATCTATATGGAGCTTAAACGTTAAATGTTTTTACGCGCACTGATTCCGCGCACGGCTTTTTCTCAAGGATAGATCAAGCCGTCCATAATCTTTCGTCGCCTGACTGTTGGACAACTCGGGCGACGATTCAACACTCTGTTATACACACGGCAGCCCCATTAGTCACTCCCAAGAAGCTGTGTGTGCAGTTGGACCAGTATCCCTTTTACGTTACAATGCGACAATACCCTTTACGCGGGGAGAGTGCTCAATATGAGCAGTAACGCTCAGCCAGCTATCAGCTTCAACAACGTCAGCAAACGCTTCACCTACTCTCGCGAACAGCCGCAGTCTATCCAGGAAACCGTGAGCTCGGTTTTCAGACGCAGCCAGCGACAGCCCAAGCAAGAACTGTGGGCGGTGAACGATTTAAGCTTTGATCTCTATCCCGGCCAGTCACTGGGCATTATCGGCCGTAACGGAAGCGGTAAGAGCACAGTGTTGAAATTAGTCGCGCGTATATTACGGCCGACAAGTGGTCAGGTAGCGGTTCGCGGACGGGTCAGTGCACTCCTGGAGCTTGGCGCCGGCTTTCATCCCGATCTCACTGGACGAGAAAATATCGCTCTCAACGCATCGGTGTTAGGCCTTTCGCAGCAGGACGTGGCGAAGAACTATGACGCCATTGTTGAGTTCTCGGAATTAGGTGATTTCATTGACATGCCGGTCAAGCATTATTCTTCCGGAATGTATATGCGGCTGGGGTTCAGTGTGGCTATTCACGTCGACCCGGATATTTTGATCATCGACGAGATTCTGGCCGTCGGCGATCAGGCGTTTCAAACGAAATGTATCGATCGCATTCATGAAATGCACCAGGCCGGTGTTTCCATCATCTTTATCAGCCATAATTTGAGTATCGTACAGCGCATGTGTTCCCGCCTCATCTGGCTTGAGAACGGCCATATGCGGGCCAGCGGTCCCACCGAAGAAGTGGCCAATCAATACAAGTACCAGTCTGACACAACCGCCGGCCGCCAGCTGGAAAACGAAAACGATGCACGCGCGTTCAACCGTTTTGGCAGCGGGGAAATCGAAATCACGGCTGTGAAGTTCCTGAATGCGGAGGATATTGAACAATCCTACTATCAAACAGGCGACGCAATGACCATTGAGATCGCCTACCTGGCTCACAAGCCCATCCCGAAACCGGAATTCGGCCTCGCTATCTTCCGCCAGGACGGACTGCAGGTAAACGGTCCAAACAGCCAGTTGGCAGGACTGGAAACGAACACGATTGAAGGCGCCGGCACCATACGCTACCATATTGAGCAGCTGCCGCTGCTGCCCGCACTTTATCAGGTTACCGCGGCCATCCACAACACACAATTGACCCAGGCATATGATTATCACGAAACAGCCTACTCATTTCGCGTCGTTACCGGGGGAACCAAAGAAACTGACGGGCTGCTGGCACTCCCGGCTACCTGGGAATTGACGCCAGCGCGCAGCTAATCATGTGGACAGATGTTATCCCCGCCCTGAATGCGGCTCTGCTCTGGCTGCTGGGCGCAACGATCCTATTCATGCTGTTAAACGAGACGCGCGTATCTCGTGTCCTGGGCAGCCTGACCTATCCCCTGTTGTTTCTCGTTGTGGCAGCCCTGTTCGTGCGCCTACTTCCTGTGCTATTACTGCCCGTAGGGGCCGGCTATGATATCGACTCATTTCGTCTGGTTGGTGATGCCTTTCTAAACGGTGAAGAGGTCTATACGTCGGCCGCCAAGGGACGCCACCCCTATTTCCCGCTGCAAATGTATGTTATTGGCGCGACAACCTATCTATCATCGATCATGCCGTTACCATTTGTCACCTGGATCAAGCTGCCAGCAGTAGCAGCCGATGTCCTCGTTACAGCAGTCATATACAAAACATTCCGCCGATGGGGAGACTCGGAATCGGCGGCCGTCTTCTGGGCATTACTGTATGCCTTGAACCCAATCAGCGTCATGGTCTCGGCATACCACGGGCAGTTCGATTCAGTGCCAGTGCTGCTGCTGCTGCTGTCATGGTTCGTCTGGAATTTTGGGAGACATGTCAAGGGCTCGGCCACATTGTTGGGATTCGCCATATTGGACAAGACATGGCCGATAATTTTTTTGCCCGTTGTATTTATCCGCCTGCCCGATAATCGTCGTCGACTTATTTACGCGTTGATCTCTGCCGGCATCCCGATCCTCTTTACCGCAGCGTATGTCCTCTTCTATTCATCCAACCCGGTGCCCATGCTGCGGAGAGCGCTGACCCATTCCGGCGTGCCCGGCTACTGGGGCGTCTCAGCCCTGCTCTACGTTCCCGGCGGCAGATGGATTGATCCCGAACAAGTCATCAATCTGCTGCTGCCTGTGCAGCGCATTGTCTTGCTCGCCGCTGCTCTTTTCGCGCTCTGGTGGACGCGACGTCAAAGCGCACAAGACGCGCTGCTAACGATAATGCTTTCAATATTTTCAATTACGTTTGGGATGGGAATTCAGTGGCTGCTGTGGCCGATCGCCTTTGCCATCGTGTCGAGAGAGAAACAGTGGCTCAAGTGGTATACGATAATGGGCACAGGGATGATGTTCATTCACCTCTATGGGCTTCACCTCTATCCCTGGGGCAGAGAGCTGTTGGGGCCGGAAATAGCTACAGCATTGATTCGAATCTCATCTCTACCGGTATGGATTGTGGTGCTTGGGTGGACGTTTAACCGTCTGCGGCGCGCCAATCTACCAGCTCCTCTGCAAGCGACCGCTCCTGAATAACCTGGCTGCTCGCGAAGAAACTGCCCCCGAAAAACAAGAAGCCCCGAAAGTGCCTTACTTCCGAATAATAGTGGAAGTTGATTGGCACCGCCGGGGCTATTCAGTCACTTAGTTCGTCGTTTGACTTCCTAGGACTTAATTACTACCTGACCGCTGGTCACATTGTCCTTTTCATTCGTCTCACCCTTAATTTGGTTGTGACTGTCGATCTTGGCCCAGAAAGTATGGGTGCCAACCGGCAAGCCTGTCCATTGAACAGACGCCCAATCTGTTGTCCGTCCCCAGGAACAACCATTGATCATGCCATCGATCCCGGGCGATATCTCTGCCTGGCCAATCACCTGCTTCAGCGCGGCATCCTTATAGAAGGTGACCTTGAACGAGTCATCAACACCGGTTGAGCCATTGTTATAGTAGCCAACCTGCAGGTCGACATCAGTCGCCGCCCCCGTCGCTGTCTTTGTGACAGTTGGCGCATCTCCGGCGACAAGGTTAACCGTTCGCTCACTGCTTCTCGCCCGGTCACGGAAGGCGCGCCCGACCTGCGTCAAACCAGCATCAGTCCCCGGAGGAAAGTTGTTGTAGTTCGGCTGCAGCAAATCGCTCGACTGGCCCGTGAGACTGTTAGGCACGATCATGCTGTACCAGGTCCACTGCTGCACCAGGCGGTAATCATCCGCGGGATATCCCAGCTTCAAGTCTTTTGCCGATTCCAGGAAGTCCGCGGTTTTGTTCAGGTAGTTGCTGACACGCGGCTGGGTAAAGCAATTGCCGAATTCATCGCTAAGGTAGCAGCCGATCTGATTGCCATTGTCATCATAGTCTATGACGTATGGGTAAAGCAACGAGTATTCTGAAAGAATCAACGGCTTGTTCTGCTGACCATGCGCCTTCATCCAGGTGCGCAGCGCCATAATTTGGTCCACAAATATGCCGGCATCATCATGTTCGGCGCGACAGTACACATCATCTCTGGGGCAATCCTTTTCGTATGGTTTCAGCCCTGATTTCTTGGCCAGATTGGGATCAGTGCCCAGAGCGACCTTGCCGTCGCTATAATTTCCGGTCACGGGATCGATCTCAGGCAGAATATAAAGATGGGTGTTCCAAACGTCGACGGGCATAGGCTGGCCAAAATCCTTCTGGTAAGTATCCCAGACGATATCCAGATACTGAAGGCGCCCAGGGGTCATCATCGATAATCCGGCAACAGCTACCTGTGCGCCGGGATCGATCTGCTTGATGAAAGTGACAACCTCATGATAGGCATGTGCGTACACTTCAGGCATCGTGCGATCCTGCACGTCATTATCCACGTCCGGTTCGTTGCCTATTAACCAAAGAGCGCCCGGATTTGCCAATATAATCGGTCCTAAACCATTTGCATCCATGGTAAGGGGTGGTTTGACCTTATAGGTGGGGAGGAATTCCCCATCTTTCCGATCCTGCTTCACCCGTATTTGAGACAACAACTCAATACTATCAGGCAGGGGTCGACCGTAGACTCTCGCTTCAAAGTTAATGTAATGTCCGGCGCCAACATAATCCATCCACTGCTTCGACTGCTGATTGGACGTGTTGCCCACGCCGTAGCGACAGTTTGTTAACCACTGCTGAGTCGATACGACCGGCATATACGTCTGGTACTTCGCTTGCCCTGTGCTGTCAATTGACGCAGGTGCAGCATGACCAGTCGGTCCGGAGGAGATTAGACCTACAAAGAGGACAAGACCTAGTAGAAGAAATATCGCTAATCGTGTTGACCTAGATTTGAGCATATTTTATACCTTTCCTATTCTTGCTATTTCCCGGCTATGATACATAAATCGGTGACCATGTCCAACACGCACAAACAAGCCTAATGCGCGCAGGATATTGGTCAGAGCGTGTTGATGGGTATACTGTAGACGATAAATGTATGAAAACAACTTCCAGGTAGTATGAGCGAATTTCCAAGTGTCTCTATTATTGTCCTGAACTGGAACGGCCGTTCCTACCTACAGGCCTGCCTCAGTGCGCTTCTAGAGCAGACGATTCACCCCGAACGGATTATCCTCGTTGACAACGGTTCCACCGACGACTCAGTCGCGCTGGTTCAGCAACACTTTCCCACTGTGGAACTCCTCGAGAACGAGATAAATCTCGGGTATGCGGGCGGCAACAACAGCGCCCTGCGCCGTGTACGGAGTGACGTAAGTATCCTCGTTAACCCGGACATTGTCGTCAAAGATGGTTGGCTGGAACAGATCTTGCTGCCGTTTGAGCAAGACGCGGCTGTCGGCGTCGCCGGCTGCAAGCTCCTTTTTCCCGGCGGACAGCAGCTGCAGCATGCCGGCGGCGTGATCACCCATCCACGAGCAATGCCCGGACACCGCGGCATGTATACTCAGGATGACGGCCAGATGGACACGCCGGCAGATGTTGATTTTGTGACCGGTGCCGCTGTCGCAGTGCGGCGCGAAATGATGGAGGCAGCCGGTCTTCTGGACGAGGGTTTCTTCATGTACTTTGAAGACGCCGACTGGTGTACGCGGGCGCTGCGCGAAGGATATCGTGTGCTCTATGTGCCGCAGGCTACGGCCGTTCACGATGAATCAGCTATCGCTGGTCGCGGCAGCCCTTCTTACCTGCGCTACTTCCACACGGGTCGCTGGCGCTATCTGCTCAAGCATTTCGACGCTGATGAAATCGTAGAAGAGAGCCTGCCGGCGGAAGCGGCGTGGTTGGAGGAAATTGAAGGCGACGAACGGCGCGCCTTAGGATGGGCCTATCGCGACACGGCCACTGATTTCCCGGCGATCATGGCAGCACGCCTGGCTGATGGGGCTGTAGAAATTGCCGCATCAAGCCAAGCGACAATCAGCAGCAAGCTCCTGGAGATGCGCCGGGCGGCGATGCTGTGGCCCGCCGATCCTGCCATCTGGGAGGATCTGGCGAAAACTGCCCAGGTCAAGCCGGAACCTTTTTCGTCGACAGCACCCGTTCTAGCACCTTTATTTGCACGGATGCGGGATTTGTGGGCGGGTGTTTCCGCCAAGGGATATATAAACGCCCTGAATACACAGCAGAACGAATTCAACCGGGCCGCTGTCGATGAGCTGCGTGACATTGAAGGCCGGCTGGCAGACCTGCGAGATAGCTGGATGAATCGGGAAGAACAGCAGCGGGAGCTGACCTGGAAAATTAGAGCTTTGCAGCAAGCGATCGATGAGACATACAGAATGCTGGAAGGCATCGAATCACAACTGGCTGGCCGAGCGGCATCTGAGAAAGAAAGCTGAGTCCTGCCTGGCAATTCACGGCAAACTGCACGTGAATGAGGTGCCGCTCACTCTATTTGACGTATTGATTACTGTGCCTGTGGAAGACTGCGCTATCACGTTCGGCCCCACCATTGATCTACTGACTGAATAATGTCGACAAGGTGGCCTAGCATCACACCTTGATCCAGGCCGGCCAGATCATTGGCCGATGCTTCTATGGTCTCGAAGAGCAGGGGCCGGTCAGGCATCCCATTCCCCATCAACTGTTCATTAAAACAAAGCAGAATTGCGGCCTCATCTTGCGCGTGGAGCGGCGTCTCATCTTCTGCCTGCGCTCCACCATACGTTTCCTGATCCAACTCTTCTTCGCTCGAATGGGCAGTTTCCCTGACAAGCGCCAGCGCTTGCGCTCGCTCTTCGGTAAACGCAATCGCCTCGGCGGCGCTGCGGGCGAGAGCCGGCTCACCTTCTGCGACAAGCGCTTCAACGAGGTTCCGGAGAACAAAGCTACTTTCCTCATCATCTAGCAGAGATTTCTCGAGGTCTCGGCAAGCGAGATTACGAACAATGGCTTCAGCATCCGTCCTATGGCCTCTACGCGTAAGAGCAAGCACAATTTCATTGAGCAGCTGCGTGTCGCGCCAGGGGGTTATCTCCTTGGAAGCCAGGGCGACAGCCAAATCCGCCTCACCATTTTCGGCCAGCCACAGAGCGACTGAACCAACCAACTCGGCGATCTCAGCGCTGTCCATGTCATAATCCCATTCAGCGGCGTCACGAATGATCGGCGCTGTCTCCTGCGGACTACTGGTCGCTGCCAGGGCCTGCGCGCTGCGAGAGAGACCGCTCACCAACTGCTGCTCATCCAGAAAGCCAACATAGGGCAGTATCAAGGCAGCGGCCCTGGCAGCAGGCTGCAGCTTATTGAGAGTTATGAACAGGTGCAGCAGTTCGTAACAAGCCAGGGCTAGGTCTTCTTCTTGCAGAAACGTTTCAGCGGTTGATAGGGCAGCATCAGCAGCCGCGGCGGCCTTTTCCTGCTGCTTCACACGCCACAAGGCCCAGGAGATCGCGGTCAGGGCGCTTGTCTTTCCAACCTCGTAGCCTGCCGCCTTGGTGGCGGCCAATACCTCGTCAGCCAATTCGCCGGCCGGCTCTTTCTCTCCGGCCAGGGCGAGGGATTGGGCGACGGCGATCATTGCCGGCGTCGTCAGCCAATGCGCTTCTGCCGATACAGCAGCGCCAGCCTCAGCAGAAGCGCTGCCTTCCTTGAGTATGCGTAGGGCGTTCTGCGCTCCATATGCTGCAGCGATGTCATCGCCCGCGCGCGCGGCTCCCACAGCCAATTGCGCGAACATCCAGGCGCGAATTATGCCGCCTGGCGCACTCTCGGGAAGCGTCCACAGGTAATCCGTCTCGCCCGCCTGGACAGCGAGCCGGGACAGATCATGCAAGATCGACTCTTGCCCGGCCGGGTAGCGCCAATCTATGGAAACTGCCAGCTTATCAATGATGAGATCAACACCAGGATCGGCTGCTTGCAGCTCGGCTGGAAAATAGTCAAGAAGTGTGTTTTCCTCGTGATATGCCTTCTCCTCAGAAACGGGCAGAGGTTCAACAGCGCCGTATACGGCGAAACCGACCGTATCGACATCTGAATTCAGGCGCAGTAGCAGTTCCCTGGATTCAATCTCAGGCGAGACTTTCTGCAAGGCCCGGTAGGCGAACTGAAAGGCCATTTTGGCCTTATTTGATTCACCATTGGCCGCTAAGGCACGGCCGATCAACCGGTACGCCTCCGCCCGGTCAGCGATATCCGCAATCAATGCGGCATAATCAAGGGCTCGCTGCCCCTGCCCGATCTGGGCAAGCAGTTCCAGGGTTGCCACAGGAACATCAATTACTAATTCATTGTAAACCAGGCAGGCGTGCAGCAGATGAGGCACGACATCCAATCGGGGCTCTGCGGCCGCCTGTTCGGCAATAAGCTTCAAATCCTCAGCAAATGAACGGTGGGAATGGAAGGCTTCCTGCTTCGCGGCCATCCACGAAGGATCAACCAGAGCAAATAGGGCGGTTTTCTGGCCTGATTCAGCCAGATGGCGCGCAAAGTTGGCCAAGGCATATGGACTGCGATGTTCTGGCCAATCTGTACAGTAGGCGAGCAGCTTGTCTTCATAGCGGTCGACTTTGAGCCGCCAGCGAAGATAGCGCTGCAGTCGTGGGTGCGCCAGCGTGTAGCCGGACTGCTCATCAGTGGAAACAAAACGGCGCACGCCGACAATTACCTCGTCGAAGAAATCCACTTCCCAGTCGTCGACCAGGCTGCTGTTGATCGCTTCCAGGTCAGCACGGAAAATGGGGCCCTGAGCGGCGGCAAGGGTGCCAAAAAGATCTTTTGCCGGTTGATCGCCTGCCAGGCGCTTGATCGCTTTCCACCAACCGTCAAGATAGCGGTTCAATCCTCGGGATTGTTTGCCGATGTCCGCGGGCCGCAGCCGGCCGGCGGCCAGATCCTCGGCCAGAAGCCGCACATAGAAGGGGTCTGCGCCCAGGCTCTCTCTGGCCGGGTAGGCAGCGACGCGCAGCAGTTCCGCCAACGAGGTCTTATTTTCGGCCGTTTTCGCCGCAGCGCCACCGGCGGTCCTAAGCAGCTCAACGATATCCTCGCTGGAGAGCCCATCAAGGGCAAGGTGGTCTGTCTCCTCAGGCCGGAAGCCATATTCCTCTCGCCAATTCTGTCCAACATCGCGCAGCGTGACGATGACGTGCAGGCCGCGTGGCAGCGGGTGCGGAAGGTAATTCTGAATCGGCCAGGCAGAAACCTCGTCTATGCCATCCAGTACAAGGATACGGGTTCCTTCCATTTCCATAGACATCATCTGGTTGTAGAGCGCGTTCAATTCATCCAGACGATCGGGCACCAGCTCACCATGATGCTCACGCCATTGGGATATCTGCTGAACGACATTGCGCAGAAAATGGATCTCATGAATACTGTACGGCACATTGGCCGGGTTGAAGAAGTGATAAGCGAAAGCCTCGGGCGTGGCCTGGATCAAAGCAGCCATGAGGGCTGTCTTGCCAAAACCGGCTGGGCCGCTGACAACAAGGTACCCGCTCTGCGAGTTGACAACGCGCTCAGCAATAAAGGCCAGCTCTTTTTCGCGGCCGGCGAAAAGCCTGCGATATTCGCGGAGGAGAGGATCGAACTGGCGACTTAAGGCTGCGCGCAGTTTGACCGGATGATAATAGACATTGCCATAGATGCGTACGCTCGCCCCATGACCGATGGCGATTCCCGCGCCCTCGATATTTTCTGTTTGGATTCCGCGGCCTGGATTTAGCAATTCTGGCTCACGCACGGTCACCCCATGATCTGCCCGTCAAGAACAAGTCAACAGCCAACAGACTGCTGCCATTTAGTGTAAATCGCCGGGAATGAAGTGTCAATTGACGTCCAGCAAAAAGATGGTTGCACGGCGGCGGTGGAAAATTGATGGGTTACTCTTACAACCTATCTGTTAGGAGACAGGTTCCTACGGGGCCTTTTTGACCGGCTACCTACCTTGTGGACATATAGAGGCAGCGTTCAATCACATGGTCCTGGTATTCAGGCGCCAGTTCACAGAAATAGCCGCTCCAGCCCCAAACGCGAACGATCAGATTTGGGTACCGGTCGGGGTGCTCCCGAGCATCGAGCAGTGTCGCCGCATTCAAACTGTTGATCTGCAGCTGCTGACCCCCGAGCTTCACGAAAGTTCGCACAAGCATGGCGACTTTTCGCAAACCTTCCTGATTGCGAAATACGGAATCAGATAGTTCCACAGTCACCGGGCCGCCGTTGAATATGCGCTGGTAATCAAGCTTGCAGAAGGATTCAAATGCAGCTATTGGGCTGTCGTTATGCAGCCCTGGAGAGGGCGCCAAATTGGCGCTGAAGTGATCCCCACGTCGGCGCCCATCGGCGGTAGCCCCTACTGTTGGTTCGCGCATACCCTCATGTCCGCGGGCCAGCCAGATATAGTACATCGCCGAGCCTGTCCCGGGGCGAACAATCCCGCCGCGGCCGTTCCCCTGATGGCGCTCACACGCTTCAGCCAGCGCATCAAAAAGAAAAACCAGCATCTCATCAGCAATCTGGCTGCGCGAGCCGACCTTTGGCCCCTGATTGAACAGTTTCAGGCGCAGTTCTTCCGCACCGGCATAATCCATATCCATCGCTTCCAGCAACGTTTCGGCGGCGACAGACTGCTCATCAAACGCATACTGCCCAACGGCGGCCAGCGCATCGGCTGCATTGGCGGAAGCGGCCCCGTGGATACCGAAATTGTTGTACTTCAGCCCGGCAGATAGATCGCGCCCGTTCTCAAGACAATCATCCATCAAGACGGAATAATACGGCGCCGGCGGCAAAAACAGACCGCTGTAAGCATCCACCAACGCATCAACCTGCTCTTGAATATCAGTTTTCACACGCTGCTTGATCGTGTCGAGATCTTCCCCTTCCGGCAGGCCGCCGTGAATTGCCTGATCGACCGCATAAGGAAAAGAGACGGCGCCAATATTGACAACCTCCATCCCTTTACCAGGAATGATAAACTCCCAACAGGCGGCAACAGTGTAATTGCGCGCATCCTGCAGCTCATAACCATGGGCTGCCAGCGCCGGGATGACAAGATCATCGTTCGAGTACTGCGGGAACCCCAGCCCCTTGCGGGTCAACTGCGAAGCGAGTTCCAGCAGCGCCAGGCTCGTTCGAGATGAAATGCGCAAGTTGATTTTGGGGTCGATCATATTGACATCACGGGCAACCCGCAGAACCATCCAGGTGAGTTCATTGACGCCATCGCGCCCCTGGCCGGTCACGCCGCCCAAAGTCAAAGTCTGGCCATTGTCACCCTGCTGAACGCCGGGATACAGATCGCTGTCTTTGTTAAGAGCGATAAAGAATTCGGCAAGCAGGGTTTTGGCTGCAGCGATGTCCAGCAATCCCGCTTCAAAATCAGCTTTGAGATAGGGATACAGGTATTGATCAAACCGTCCCAGGCCTACATGGTAATGACCGCTCATCCAGACTACTGCGTGCTGCAAGCGCAAGGATTGCAGCGCCTCGTGAAAGGTACGGGGAGGCTGTCCGGGCACATGCATGAGGATCTCGCCCAGATCGGGTCGACCAGCGGCGAAAGCGGCCTGTGAATAGCGAGATGCCAGATCCAGCACAGCATCAATCGTCTCGACGGCGCAGTCGAAGAAGCTAGTCTTCTGGGGGTCTGAGATCCATCGCCGGCGCGCAGCCAACGCTTTTTCCCGGCGTGCCAACAGCCCATCAGCAAGAACATTTCCCCAATCTGCACAAATGTTGCTGATCGGTCCCAACTCGTGGATGGTAAAACCGCGCGTCAACTGCTCATACTCTTCAGCCGAATAGATCGCCGGGACTTCGCGGGTAGTGCGCGTGAAGAGAATTTGCTCATCAGCTAGAACGAGTGGGATTTCGGCCTCACACATCCGCCGCGTCAGCCGCGCAGAACGCTGCATCCAGCTCAGGTTTTCGGCATCACATTCTGCGATCAAGTCAGGAATCGCGGCCAAGCGAAATTGTACATGCTCTCGACGTCTCACACCATCGCGCATTTCCTGCAAACGCCCATTCATACCGCTCTCCATGGGATGCCCATCTCCTCAAAACAAGAGCCGGAAACACGCGGCTCGCGATTTTCATCGAATCCCGGTCTATAATCACGCCCAGCCTGCTGATACTTGGCGCCAGCCAGGAAATTATACGGCAACAAATCAACTCTTAAAAGGCCAGGAAGATCGACGATGGTTCGCGCGACTGCGGCAAGGTTTGAGGGATGATCAGTGACGCCGGGAATCAGAGGAACACGAACGACAACAGGCACGCCCAGCTCACGCAGCTGGTTCAGATTGGCCAGCACAACATCCAGTTCGCCACCACAGTACTTCTTGAAGATCTGTGCATTGACGCTCTTGATATCGAAGTAGATCAGATCAACTCTTTTTGCCACTGTTTCGAAGGCTTCCGGAGGCCCGTATCCAGACGTATCAAGCAGGACATGCAAACCGTGCAGCTGGTCGATAGTCTCCGCGACAAACTGCGCCTGGAACAGGGGTTCGCCCCCTGAGAAGGTGACACCGCCTTCATTCTCTGACAGAACGGCCGCCTGCTGATTGAGCAAATCAGCCAGTCTCATAGAGGAATACAACTCCCCGGCCATGCGATCGCCCGCACGGCTGTGCAATACCTGTGGTATTGGGGAAAGGCCTTCAGGATTATGACACCAGCTGCATTTCAGGGGGCACCCCTTCAAGAAAACAGTCGTGCGGATGCCTGGTCCATCATGGACAGCAAACTCTTTGATGTCAAAAACAAGGCCCTGTTTCATCGGGGATCTCTTCAATCCTATTCAGCCAACCAGCGGCTCCGCGAAGGATTGCACTATTCTACTATCTGTTATGCGAGCAGACTATCCACGGCTCGAAAGATTCCAGCTAAACATCTGCACACCACTCAACCCGGTATCATGCTACAACGGCCCAGCGGGGAACTGTCCTGACTCAATCACAGGGACCTGCTGCGGCAGGAAAGGGGCCTCCCACATACGGTCATATTGTTGGTGGCTGCGGAAAAAATCGACGACGAAACTCATCCGGTCACTCAGGCTGGCCCAGTTCTCAGCGCCGCTGCCGGAGAGCGTATCCTGTCCAGTCTCAAACATGCGGACTAATTCCAGGCATCTTGGACTGCTAATTTGGAGAAGGTCTTTGGGATAGGATATGACGCCGGTAGGGGCGATGATGTTTTGGCTCAGCTTCAATTCCCTACTTGGCAGCGTAATCGACATCATCATTTGTGTAATCGCTCTTGCTATGAGCTTGCGTGTTGCGGTTGACTGCCTATCCAAGGCTCTTTTACGTGCATCAGAGCCCCTAGAGGAATCCGAGAACATTTCAAGCGGGACGCTCATTGACTGTTCGATCTGGGGCTGGAGGCGAGTCTGCTCGTGCAATCCAACCAGAAGGTTCCCCTGGAGAACATATTCACTCTTCTTTTTGACGTCAGTTTCAAAGCGTGCGCTGTAATATGCGGCAAAGGCTTCAATCAGGTAGTCTTGCCCGCCCTCGCTGAGCGGTCCCGCCTGGAGGTTCTCATCCAAAAACGCCAGAAGTTTGCCTTCATCATAAATCCAATCTCGTTTGAACGTATTGATGAAACTCGCGAATGGCAGGGCCAATTCCCTAAAGACCGTAATATTGCCATCTGAGATGAGCAAGCTTACCTGGCGCAAGGCCTTGCCCAACCGGCTGTTTGATTCTCCAGTCAGCAGTTGATCCGGGTTCCCAAGCTCCTCACCAAAAAATACGAATGTGTTGTCATAGCCTGCCATCCGGATCATCGCCGACTTCAATAGGCCGGGCATCAATTCATGTCGCAGCGCTTGCCCTGCCGTCTTTGATGCATGCGTCGCAAATGCGCACCAGTTCACATTCGTGCCGCTCATATAGCGCTTCATCCCCTGCGACAAACGATAATAGCCCTGGGTTACCTGCAGGTTGCGAACAACGAGGTTATCTCGCTCGATGATGGATTGAATGTACTCCTCAGTAAGCGCAGCTGGCATTGATAAATTATACACAACTGCGCAAGCCTCGCTCAAGCCAGGCGGCAAGTTCAGTTTGTTTGCGGACATCGCCCTAAAAGAACAGCGTCTATTCAATGGATCTGGGATCCATTTGGCAAGCCAAGAAGAAGAACAACGCCTATAATCAAGCGCAGTTGGCCGATAGTAACGATTAGGATGTCCAAGAAGTTAATTGTTTCCCCAGCAGCAGGCGGCAAGACCGCCTATGCTGTCGCCTTGGCCCGGCAGTCAGCGAGCCTGCTTCAGGCTGAGGTACGCGTCTGCGTACCAACCAGCTTGCAGGCACGCGCCTGGCGCGACCGCCTGGCGGATGACGGCGGAGCCATCGGCGTTCACGTGTTCACGTTTGATGGATTGGGGGCAGCCTGTCTCAATGTCGCCGGTGAATCCTATACGCCACTCAGCGAACCTGTCCAGTACCGTCTCCTGAAAGCGGTTATCGAACAGCTCCCACTCAAGCAGTATGCGCCGTTAAAGGCCAAACCCGGCTTCATCCAGGTGGCCCAGCAAACCATTGCGGAGCTCAAGTCAGCGCTCATTTTCCCACTAGAGTTCCGGCAAGCGATCGTTAATCTGGGGAATGAACTGCGACTGCGGGAGCTCGCCGATATCTACGAGGCGTACCAGGCCCAATTGCAGGAGCAAGATTGGGCAGACCGGGTTGGTCTGCAGTGGCTGGCTGTCGAAGCGCTCAGGGACCGGGCAGTCGATTCGTGTCGAGAGTGGCCGCTGCTCATCGTGGACGGCTTCGATAACTTCACACCCACCCAGATGGCGCTCCTACAGCTTCTGGCAGATCGCGTGGATGATTGCCTGATCACGTTGCCACAAGCTACATTTGTTGATTACCCCCGCTATGCTTCAACCCGGCAGAATATCGAAGAGGCACTGGGGGTCAAGGCTGAAACGCTGCCTGATCTCCCAAGCGGTGAAGCTCTGTTTCGTGATCTGTCCGGTCATCTATTTGCGCTTTCAACCACCCACTCTCTGCCGGCCAATGAATCAATCACACTGCGCGAAGCGCCAGATCGCACGGCCGAAGTTCGCACGGCCCTGCGCTGGCTCAAACAACGTATTGTTTGGGATAAGGTATCAGCAGATCAGACGGCCCTTTTGGCGCGAGAAACAGCGCCTTACCGATCCTATATCCAACAGATCGCCAAAGAATTTGGGCTGCGGATTCGCCTGGTAAACGGCCGTCCGCTGCTGCAAAGCCCGATCATTACCGCGCTCATGGAACTACTGCGGCTGCAGCTTCCCATGGCTCCTGATGGCGGGCCAGACCTTTCCCGCCGGCAGGTCATTTCCGCCTGGCGTTCCCCATATTTCAGATGGAACAACGGCGAACTGGCAATCACGCCAGTTGATGCCGATGCGCTGGACAAACTTGCCCGCGCGCAGCGCGTAATTCGCGGATTGGATCAATGGCAGGCAGCATTCTCAGTCATCCCGCTGAATAAAGAAGAAAACCTGGCAGATGAGGGCGAGAGACACGACCTCGACGAAACGATCGTGCGGCAGCTGCCGGAGAAGTTTGACTATTTCCTTGCTGTCACCCAACCGCCGGCTGCGGCGCGGCGTATGCGTGAGTTTGTTGGCTGGCTCGAAAGAATGATCGGCCCAGATCCAGAGGAACCCGGCAGCAAAACAGTGCCTCAAGGATCGCTGCAGATCGTGGCCCAGGCGCGGAACAACCCGGAAACGGCCGAAGCGGATGTCGCTGCATTACGCGCACTCAAGGATATTTTGCGCGGCTTAGTCTGGGCGGAAGAATCTGTCCCGCAAACAGCCGCGGTGAATTTCATTTCTTTTTTCGATGAATTGAGCGGGGCGATTCTGGCGACCCGCTTCATGCTCCCGGCCCACGGCGCTCAATCGGAGATATTGTTGGCCAACGTAACGCAGGTACGTGGGTTGAGTTTTGATTCGGTGGCCGTTATGGGGCTCAGTGAAGGATCGTTTCCAGCCACAATTGGCGAAGATCCATTCTTGCGTGATATTGATCGCGAGCGCCTACGCCAGGAATTCAATATGCTTTTACAGCCGAGCACCCAGAGCGCTGAGCGCGAGTTTTTCTACGAAGCGATCACCCGGCCGCGGCGAAAACTGCTCCTGACACGCCCGGTCTTGGCCGAGAATGGCGCCGAATGGGTTGCCTCCCCATTCTGGGAAGCGGTACAGAAGCTGAGCAGCAGCGTCCCAGAACTGATCGCCAGTGAGGCGATGCCGCCTCTTGCCGAAACCGCGTCCTGGGCCGAATGGTGGGAAACGACGGCCGGCTGCGCGAATGGCGCGGCGCTGGCAGAGGAGAGAAGTTCGGCAACGTGGCAGCGAATTCTAACGGCCGTGGAAATCTGGCAGGCGCGGCTGGCGGCAGATAGCTCAATTTGGGACGGGGATTTGCGCGCTGTGTCGGCAGAACTGACGGTCGAACATGGTCCGGACACCGTCTTTAGCGCCAGCCGGCTGGAAACCTACCAGACCTGCGGCTTCTTGTTCTATCTGCAGTATGTTCTAAAGCTAGCGCCTCGCCCTGAACCGGCCGAAGGGTTGGACGCCCGCCAACTTGGCTCCATTTATCACAAGATCTTTGAACAGGTCACGCGGGTCGAGGGGCTTGATCCGGCGAACGAGCCTGAGGTGCGAAAGGCAGTCACGGCCGTATCCACACCAATTCTGGATGCTGCGCCGGAAAAGGAAGGCTTCCGCGAAACCCCTTGGTGGGCTCAAACGCGCCAGGAGATAACAGACAACGTGATCGTTTCTGTTATGGCTTTGGGCGCCGAGGAGTACAAATTTTTTCGCTCAGAGATGTCCTTTGGCATTAAGAACACACCGCTGATCATCCGGGAGGGCAGTGACAAACTGCAGCTGCGCGGTTTTATTGATCGTGTTGACCGCAGTAGCGACGGTAGACAGTTTCGGATCATTGACTACAAATTGGGTGGCCCCACCGCATACACATCGCCAGCTTTCGCCGAAGGAAAAAAGCTGCAGCTGCCGCTGTATGCCTTGGCCGTGCAGGAAGCGTTAGGGTTGGCTCCCGTGGCGGACGGCTTCTACTGGCATTACCAGAGGGCGGAAAGCAGTTCTTTCCATCTGGCAAAAGCGGCCGGCGGCGTGGCAGGAGCCATAGAAACGGCCGTCACCCATGCATGGGAAGCGGTTCACCAGATCCGCGACGGTCACTTCACCCCCCGGCCGCCTGACGGAGGCTGTCCAGCATACTGTCCGGCGGCTAACTTCTGCTGGCAGTTCGCGCCCAGGAACTATTGAGAGAAACGTCCTTGTGAATGAAAAGCCACCGATATTGGGCAATTTTCCTCTGAGCGCGCCGCAGCTAGCGGCAGCATTGGCGCGTGACAGCGATGTGGCCGTAACCGCGGGCGCCGGTACTGGCAAGACGCGTACATTGGTCGCCCGTTTTCTGGCGCTCTTGGCAGACGGTCTTCCCTTACGCCAGATCGTGGCCGTGACTTTCACGCGCAAGGCGGCGCGCGAGATGCGCAATCGTGTGCGTCAGGAGATCGGGACCTATCTCAGCTCACCCGGCCTGAACGTCGAGGAGAAACAAGCGTGGCAGGTCTATTACAACGAACTTGACGCTGCGCGTATCGGAACTATCCACAATCTGTGCGCGGAAATCTTGCGCACGCATCCTGCAGAAATTGGCATCGACCCGCGGTTCATCGTTCTAGATGAAACCCAATCCGCTCTGTTGGCGATTGAAGCGAGAGAATCCGCGCTGGCCTGGGCTGTCAATGCCGACTCGGCAGCGCCTCTCTTTGATCTGTTGAGTGAACAGCAGCTGCAGGATCTCATTGCTACCCTGTTAAAGAAACGGCTGGCGGTCTCACAGTTGATCGGCGAGCACGCCGCGGAGACCATTTTGGTCCATTGGCAAAGCAAACTACAAGAATTCCAGGAAGAGGCTGTTGAACGCCTGCTTGCCAATGAAGCATTCATCGCCGCCAAACGCACTTTGCGCCAGAACCAGGCTGACAACAGTACTGACAAAGCCGAGGTTCAGCGACATCTGGTCTTGGACGCTTTGGCCACGCTCGTCAATGAATCGCTCGCCGGAAAGCTGCGTAACATCTCAGCATTAGACGGCATCAGACTAGGCGTTGGCAGTCAAAAAAGTTGGCCGGGAGGCAAAGAGCAGCTGAGCGAGGTAAAAGAGGCTCTGAAGCGTTTGCGGGAAATGTATCGCGCAGAGCCGCTGTTGAAAAAAACCTTGAACGAGCAGGATGAGCGTATTGCCGCGGCGATGCCGGCAGTTTATGCGCTGTGGCAGCAGGCCCACGCAGCCTACCAGCGGCTGAAAGAAGAACGGGAAGGTCTTGATTTCGACGATCTGGAAGCGTTGGCGATTCAACTGCTTGAAAATCACACGGCCGTTCGTCACTATTGGCAAAGCCAGGTGCAGGCGCTGCTGGTCGACGAGTTTCAGGATACAAATGAACAACAGTGTCACCTTATCCGCCTTCTCTGCCCGGACCCAGGAAAACTGTTCATCGTTGGCGATGCCAAGCAGTCGATTTACCGTTTCCGCGGCGCTGATGTTACGGTATTTGCCCGAGAGAAAGAGGAGATTGGACGCCAGGGTGGTGTTCTCATTGATCTGGACACGTCATACCGCGCCCACGAACCTCTACTAGTGGGAATGAACAATTTGCTGCGTCCTGTTCTTGGTGATGACGCGGCCGGACGGCGGTCATGGGTGGCGCCGTTCACGCCCCTAGAGCCAGGAACAAAGGCTGTCGCGCAGGATCTGCGCCCGCCCTATATTGAGTTCCATCTCACGCTGGGTACGAAACCAGAAGCTATGCCGAGGTCGGCCGAAGCTCTTGCAGAAAGATTGGCGCGGCTCAATGCTGACGGTCTTGATTTTGGGGAGATGGCCATCCTCTGCCGCGCCTCCGGTTCTTTTCAATATTACGAAAACGCGTTTGACGCCATTGGCATTCCTTATCTGACCGTTGCCGGAAAGGGATTCTATGACCGGCCGGAAATCCGCGATCTACTCAATGCACTGCAGGCAGTTGCCGATCCTCATGACGACATTGCCCTGACAGGCCTGCTGCGTTCGCCGGCCTGTGAGATGTCTGACGTCGCGCTCTATCGACTTGCGCAAGGCAGAGCCGCTGATCGCACACTCTGGGACACGGTTCAGACAGATGTCTCACTGGTTGACCCGCTTGAGACAAGCCGTCTGCAAGCCGCGATTCTTCTCGTACGCGATCTCAACCAGCAAGTCGGCCGTATCTCTGTCGCCGATCTCCTCAAACAGTTCCTGGTCAGGACATATTACCGCGCCATTTTGCGCAGAGCCGGCCAGCCCCGCGCCCTGAGGAACGTCGCCAAACTGCTGAATGACATTCACAACAGCGGTCTGGTGAGCGTAGACGATTTTCTGGCATATGCGCAGACACTGCGCAGCAGCGGAACCAGGGAAGGAGAGGCACGCGCGACATCCGGCGGCGCAGTGCAGATCATGAGCATCCATGCCGCCAAAGGGCTGGAATTCCCGGTCATTGTTCTGGGTGATGTAAGCAGCGGTGGATCGGGCGGGAACGGCATTGCTGTTGATCCGCAAGCAGGTATTCTGTTTCCTTACAAGCATGATGGCGAAGTGAGAGCGACCAGCTATGTGATGTGGGCTGCCCTGGACAAGCTGCAAAACGAAGCGGAAACGGCGCGCTTACTTTACGTAGCGCTGACCAGAGCTGAGCAAATGCTTCTCATCAACGGCTATATACAGCAGAACAAATCTGGCACGCGTTCCTGGAAAGGGTGGCTGGACGCATTAGCTGATATCACCGGCCTGAAAGACGCCGACTTAAGCGCCTATGACGAAACAGGCAGCGGGCAGCACACCTTCGATTTTTCTGTGGAAGGCTCTGCCGTGCGCGCCGCGATCTATGAACCTGAGTACACCGTTCAGAAATCGTCGCCCGCGGACGAAACTGAAGAACCCGCCGCGGAACGGCCGTCTGCCGCGGCGCTGCAAGACCCGATCATTAAGGAGACAGCAGGCGGCACAGCCGGCGGCGAAACACCGCAGCGCATCTGGCAGGTTGTCCCAGCGACTAAACGGCCAACGGCCCCCGCCTGGGTAATCGGCTCGCTTGTCCACGAAGCCTTATCCCTTTGGCGTTTTCCGAGCGCCGCTGGTTTCGACGCCTGGATCGCAGCGCGCGCCAGGGGATATGGCATTACTGACCAGCAGCAGCTGCACGACGCCCAAATTGCCACGGCCCGGCTGTTAACGCGCTTCCAGCGAAGTGAACTGTATCAAGCGATGGACAATGCCCCGAGAAGACTGCATGAAGTTCCCTACAGCTGCCAGGTGAACGGAAAGGCGGAAACCGGGTACATCGATGCGCTCTTTCGAACCAACGACGTATGGACTGTGGTCGATTTCAAGACGGACAGAATACAGGATGATGCCGCCTATCAGCGCTCGCTGATCGAAAACGATTACATTGCTCAGCTGCAGCAGTACGGCCGTGCTGTTGAGCAGTTACTTGGGGTAGTTCCGCAGCTGACCCTGTGCCTACTAAATTACGCCGGCGCGATCCGGGTGATTCCGGTGGCAAGGTGAAGGTCGGATAACGCCTGATTTGCAGGTGGAGAAACCGCTGACAGGAACAGCAGCCCATCCTATTTGTACATCTTTTCGCCGGCCTTAATGGGAACAGTCAGCCAGTTCTCCGCCGGCGGGAGTGGGCAGCTGTACGCCTCTGAATAGGCGCAGTACGGATAGTGTGCCCATATTTTGGCAAAAAGCTATTAAGTTCGTATCGAGACTGGTGAAAGTATAAAGACAACAAATGCGGACTCAGGCCCTTGACCGCACAGATGTGAAATCTTGGGACAGCAATCCACAAATAAGTGCTGCCGTTTACGGCCGGTACGATAGTTTGTGCACCATACAGGAATTGATCGTCACCTTATTACGGTCCCATTACCATTGGCAATACGACAATGTGCGCTGCCTCGCTTACGTTCACATTTACACTATCCTGCCCTACGCCGCTGTCATCATCTTCAACCATCACCTTTACTGTATAGGCACCCGATTTCGAGTAAATATGGTACACATCAGACCCCAATACCTGGGCAGTTCCGTCGCCAAAGTCCCAAGTAACTAATTGGTCGTCAGATAGGCCTGGATCCGAAATGAGCGCGAAGAACTTTACAACCTCTCCTATCTTGACGCTTTTGTCCGGACCGGCATCGACCTTGGGCTCTACATTAAATACCCTGACAAGAGCCGAATTGGTCGAGAATGCGCCTGCATTGTCGGTCAGTTTCAGGTGGATGATGTAAGGATCGCTCTCCGTAACAGACGGGTTGTCGTCCGCACACATATGGTCAATGGAAAAGCTCGAAATACCGGCCGCGAATTCCTCAGTTGATGTGTGGCCATCTCCCCAATCTATATCCAGGGTAAGCGCGCTGTTTGGATTACTGTCTGACAGAAGCCCAGATAGGGTAAAACTGCCACCTTCATCTATCTCGGCGGGAGTGACTTCTACGTTGCTGATCACAGGCGCACTGTTTACCACCTTGACAAGCAGTTCATCTGATGAAGAAGCACCGTCATCATCTGTTACGGTCAGCGTTGCGGTATAAGTGCCTTCGACCTTATAAATATGCTTTGGCGACAGATTGTTTTTCACCATATCGCCATCGCCGAAATCCCACTTGATCGTATGAGTGTCGGACGTTCCCGGGTCGGAAAAAGCACCGGTAAACGACACACTACTTCCGGCCACAACAGTTTGATCCTTTCCGGCGTTTACGTCAGGAGCCACATTGTTTATGGAAACCTTCGCTTTATCCATGGCGCGCTGATCAAAAATATCAACCGTTTGCAGCTCAAGCGTGTATTCGCCGTTGTCACTATAGGTGCAGGCTCGATTATTGGGATTGCTGGATACATGATCAATCGATCCGTCGGCGGTGCAGTCCCAGCGATAACGCTTGATAATCTCAGGATTCGTGCTTCCACTGGCGTCAAGCGTGATAGGCGAGCCTTCGTCTCCGACGTAAGGTCCGCCGGCATCAGGCATGACCTCGAGACGCTTATTCACGAACGTACAGACGATGTCTTCGGCGGCCGTGAGGTGGATTGTAATAGAACTGCTCGCTTTGGTTACGTTCGTGCTGTTGCAATCAATTTGCTGCAATGACCAGCCTAGCGTATCTAGCTCCTCGACGATGAAATCATCTGCCAAAAGCTTGCTAAATTCCCTGCTCTGCCCGCCCTGGAGGTCAAAGCTTCCGAGGGTCCCCTCAAACTTGAATTTTGTTGTCACCTGAGAGTCTGTTTGTTTTCCGATTGTAATCGAACCAAATACTTTCACTGTAACAGGGATAGTTTTCTTCCCGGCGTTTACCGAATCAACAGTTATCGTGCCATCATAAACACCGGCCGGCAAGTCTCCCGGCAGCGGTATAGAAACTGAAACCGCCTGGCTTCCCCCGGCAGATAATGCTGTTATTGCGGGTTCAAAACTGATACCATTTCCGCCGATGATGTCTCCGGCGCCATTGTTCAGGTCAGAAGCGACGAAGCTTATGCCCTCTATGTTTGCAAGGTTGCCTTCTTCAGCGACCTTTAGCACAGCTGAAATCGTCTCGCCTGGATCGCCAATGAGATCGAGCTGGTGGGGAGCTACTTCCAATAGCGGCAAGAGTGAAACAATAAACAGCCCGCTGCGTCCATCAGCGATATAGACTTCCTTTCCATCGATGGCCACGCCATTAGCGATTCCTGGAGAATCGTGAAATCCCGTCTCAAAGAGAGCGGTTGGTGTTGTTATATCAATGATGCGCAGACCGCCCCGAGCAGCGCCAACGAAAGCAAGGTTACCGCTAATGGCGACGCCCCATGCGCCTCCGGGTGGATAGAAGCTCCCGAGTTCGTCTGGAGCTCCAGGATCAGTCACATCAATAATAATCAGCCCTCTGCTTGGTACGGCGACATAGGCTTTGCCGGCGACAACCGCGACGTCCAGGGCCTGGCCCCCTGTGTCATAAGACCCCTCCTCGGATGGCGCGGTCGGATCGGAGATATTGATAATACGCAGTCCCCCATCAACACCGTCGGCGACATAAGCATAGTTCCCATCGACGGCCACTTCCCAGGCGCCGCCAGGCGTACTGATGAAGCCTTTTTCGGAAGGCGAATTCAGGTTGGTAATGTCGATAATATACAGCCCGCTTGTACTCCCTGGCACACCTGTTTTCCCGTTAGCGACATAGGCAAAATCGCCTTGCACGACCACGCCGTGGGCAAGACCCGGCATGGCGTAGGATCCGGTCAGAGTCGGATTAGCAGGATCGGAAACGTCGAAAATTCGCAGGCCTTGATCGTAGCTTGCCACAAAGGCTTGGCCACCTGACATGTCCACGTCCGTGGCAGATCCACCATTGTCATCAGAGCCTGCAAACGTGGGATTGGTTGGTGCAGCAACGTCGAAGATGCGCAGGCCGTAATAGCCGTCGGCTGCATAGGCGTAGCCACCAGCGACAGCGAGATCGTTTATCGACCCCGTTGATTCGTAAATAAAGGATTCGCCGGGAGCGGAGGGAACAGCCGTATTGATGACGTGCAGCCCGATGTTTTCATCGCCGACGTAAGCATAATCTCCGGTTACGGCCACCTCACGCGCGCCACAGTCGGTATAAACGCCGAGCTCCACTGGCAAATCGGCATCAACGACATTGATGATGCGCAGCCCACCCCCAAGGTCGGCCACATAGGCTATATTGCCGGATACAACTATATCTACGGAAATGCCAGGCGTGTCAAGGTGGCCTCTAGTGACAGGTGCGGCGGGGTCGGATACATCGATAATTAGCAGGCCATTTGTCCCGTCGGCAATATAGGCGAAATCGCTGGAAACAGCAACACTTCCGGCGCTTGCCGATGTATCAACGGAACTGATTTCGGATGGTGTATCGGGATTAGCTACATTGAAGATGCGCATCCCGCCTACACTATCAGCCACATAGGCATAGTTCGCCGCCAGAACCACATCAACGGCTCTACCCGGTGTCGCGTGAAAACTGGCGAAGAACGGAGAGGTTGGGTCAGCGATGTTGTAGATACGCAGACCTTCAGAACCAGCGGCGACATAAGCATAATCTCCGTTTACAGTCACGCCCTTGGCGAACTCTGGCGAATACGTATCGTAGAAACCGATTTCGACTGGGGTAGTAGGATTGGATATGTCGAAAATGCGTAGTCCATAATAGCCGGCCGTTACGTAGGCATAGTTTCCATCGATCGCTATATCTTGTACATTGGCGGGAAGCGGCGTCGATTCGCCGACCACGACTGGCGCCGCCACATTTGTGATATCGAAAACAACGAGTCGCGGGCCCACACCGACATAGGCATGGTTTCCATTAAAGGTAATCCCAGAAATAGTGCCGCCGATCTGACCAGCAAAGCCCACGTTTGCTGAACTGCTTAATGATGAAGAGGTGGATACAACGGCCTGCTGGGGATTACCGTTGAAATCAGTTAATTCAATGGATAGACTTGTACTAGAATACGGTCGATCATCGATATTGTCTTCTTCACTCGTAAACGCTGTCTGCGCTGGCGACAGCAGAATCGTGATCAGCAGAAACACTAGGAAAATCAAACCAAACAGCGTGTAATTCCAGCCTTGTTGTTGCACCGTCATGGATTACCCCCTTCAGCTCATATAGCATATCATGATTAGCTTTGCGGAAATATGGCATTATTCTGCGAAGTTGTGCAGCATCTCTCCACTGCCCCAGAGTGTGCAAACTTGTTCACAGGGTAACATAGGCCGCGTCTCGCCAGCAAGTGACAAAAGTCACTTGCTGTTTGCACCCGCAATGAAGCGTTTTGGAATAAAGGTTAGAGATGAGGGGTAAGGCTACCTCGGAGTTACGAAAATTGCTTGGTTGAAGATGTATTATAGGTTGCGTGTTTTCAGTTCGAGTTGGGACCCAATTATGATCGGATTGTATTGGGAAATGGCAAGCCCACTGCTACCGATATTTCTTCTCTCCAGCCCGAATGGGAACCGTGAGCCAGTTTTCGCGCGGGGGGAGCGGGCAGCTAAATGATGAGGAATAAGCGCAAAAGGGGTAGTATGCACATACTTTGGCAAAAACCGATTAAGTTCGTATCGAGATTGGAGAAGGTCTAAGATGGCACGTACAGACCGGAACCCATGACCTCACGGATGTGAACCGTACAAACAGCAAAACGTCAAAATGGCGTTTCTAATGTCGTTTTACTAGAGGTAGGATTCTTTAAGGTTGAGCGTTTTTTCCAAGAACCGTGAGGGCTGATCTGCAACGTTATTGCAAATCAGCTTTAAGACCTAAAAAACCATGATAGCTCGATATCCTGCATTCATCAAACTGGTGATCATGAATACGCTATCTCTCAAGCTACCGGGAAACTAATTCGAGTTTTGCTCAGATCGTTTTTCCTGGATTCTTTTGACGATATCTTCGATAGACTGCTCCTCAATCCAATTGGAACACTCTTGAGAATAGTCACCGTAGCCTCTTTCAAACATTTGCAGGAAGCGCACAAAACCAACCGGTCCTAATTCGCGAGAGAGGGCGGCTAGTCCGGCTTGTTGGACTTCGTTTAAGGTCATGTTTTCAGTTATCATGATTCACTTTCTTGTTGCCGCACTAGCCAGTTTAATGGGTTTTCAACTACCACTTGTAGCTGTTCCACTAAACGTGTAGCACGACGGAATAGTCTATCGTCTGGTGTCAGAAAGGCATCGGCACCGCAGCTCTCGGCACAAGCTATATGCAAAGCATCCATACTTGAAAAGCCAAGGCCGGCCAACTCTCCTGCTCTGACGATGTTTGTCTCTGAAATTTGATAAACAACACTCGTGTGCGTGTTTAACTGCATTACGCGTTCGCGCCTTTTTGAGTCTGGCGTTTGTTCAATCTCTTCAAGGACGACATCACTACTATACCATACCCAATCTTGGTACTGACACCGTTGCCAGGGTACGCCGCCAAAGATCGCTCGCCGGGCCTGTTTCAGGCCAGTATGAGCGTCACTAGTGATGATCTCGACACCGCTGAGGCCTCGGTCAACCAGGCTTTGCAGGAACGTGCACCAATACACCTCTTGCTCGCTCAGCGAGACTGAGACACCTAGCACCATCCGCTTGCCTTCTTCATTGGGACCATCTGCCTTCAATGCAGCCGCTTCACGCACCTGGCCGTCTTGGCGGACCTGAGTGGAAGACACTTCGACACCGCACAGTTGCTCAGTGATGGCAGCGATCTTGCGGGTTGAGCCACCCTGAACGTACATTTCAGCCAGAGCCAGCTTTAGGGCCCGCTCACTGCGCAGCCCCTTCTCTAGAGATTGCAGATAGAAGGTGCCGTCCCGTACCTGGGGTACATCGAAGGCGATCTTGCCTACCCGAGTGGCCACCGTCTTCGATTTGTAGCTGTTGGCGTGGTCCCGACGTTCCGGTGAACGCTCGTAGGGGCCGACGCCCAGGAAATTCTGCCGCTCGATCTGCATGGCTGTATTGATGACTGTGCGGATGATGTCCGGCAGCACATCCAACCCTTGTTGGGCAATCTGTTCAAGTAATTCTTCTGGTAAGGTACAATCGGTTTGGTAGGTCATGGGTTTCTCCTAGTTTGTTATGGGTAACTTCTAGGATACTCCATGGCCTACCTAGCCAGAAAATACAGAAACAACGTTACACTATCGGCATTTCAGCTACCAATGATGATCTTACCACGAAGCAACGTGTGTTGGATTACCTCGGAATTACAGTAAATCTGTTAGTTGAAGATGGGAAGCAGGTTGCGTATGTTCACTTTGAGTTAGGTCCCGATCATGATAGGCGTCTATCACGAAATGGCAAGTCCACAACTACTTGTACTTCTTCTCACCGGCACGAATCGGAACAGTTAACCAGTTCTCCGCAGGAGGGAGAGGACAACTGTATGCCAAATTATAAGCACAGTACGGATTGTAGGCATAGTTGAAGTCGACCTCCAACCTGCCGCCGGGCAGTTGGCGCAGTCCGGGACGATGGCTGTCCATATAACGGCCGGCGCCGTAGCTTTGCGGTCCGCTGGTGGCGTCGCGAAATGGCATGAACAAGTCGTGGCCGTGGGTATCGCTGTAGACAGTCAGCGCCGCGTCTTCGCCGTAGACCTGGAAAGTGAAGCGGCCCCAGCGCCGGTAGAGCTGTTTATCACCTGTGCTGGTGCTCATTTCGATCAACGGTTCATCGTCCGCGAAGCGCTCTACGTCAACCTCCAGGATCAGTTCCCCGTTCTCCTCAAAATAGGCAAGCCCTTGGAAGGCGTCACGCTGCGCGTCATCGAGCGGGGACTGCGGGTGGAATTGGAGGAAATCGTCAACTTCGCTGCGGAAATCACTTAGATCACTCATTGCTTCTATCATCCTGTGGTTAGCCGGTCCCTAGTATATCATCGATGGCTTCGCTCATGGCGTTGTAGGTTGGGAAGACCTGTTTGCCATTGATCAGGAACGTCGGGGTGCCGCGCGCGCCGGCATTTTGGGCGTCTCGCAAGTCGCGGCGCACGAGATCCTCGAAACGGCCGGAGGCGAGGCAGCCGTCGAATGCTTCCTGATCCAGTCCGATGGCAGCGGCGTACGCCTTTAGATCGCTGTCACTTAACGCCCCTTGTGCTGTCTGCTCGTATATATAATCGTGATAAGGCCAGAAGGCATCTTGCTCCGCTGCACACTGCGCCGCTTCGGCGGCGTGCGGCGACTGCTGGGTGATCACAGGAAAGTGGCGGAATTCGAAGCTGATTTGCTCTCCGTACTCAGCCAGCAGCTGCTGTTTGATGCCTCTTTCGTGCCAATCACGGCAGGCATGGCAGCCAAAGTCGCCGAACTCCACAACCTGCACCGGCGCATTGGCCGCGCCGATGCGGTTTGGCGGCGCCAGAGCGGCTGCTTCATCGGCCGTTGTGCGGCCCGCATTTCGCCAGAAAACGATCAATAATCCGGCAGCAAGGACTAGGGCGGCAATGCCCAGGATACGCACCCACTTGAGGCGCTGAGCCTTCGCCTGATCCTGCCGTCGCTGTTCCCGCTTGCTGATCTTTGCCCCGTTCGCCTGTTTCTCACGCATGTTGGTCCACCGTCATTGACCTGTAAGACGTCTTGAACGGCCGAAGTCTTACCAATGCGGATTTCAGAAGGCGGCATGAGGAATGACTGCGCGGCTGAGTGACGTGTAAGCAATGAAAAAGGACATCCAGGCGGATGTCCTTTGGAGACGGAGAGGGTGGGATTCGAACCCACGGTGACCGCGAGGCCACAATGCTTTTCGAGAGCACCCCGATCAACCACTCCGGCACCTCTCCATATTCAATGATTCTTCGCCGCTATTCGCCTCGTAGACGCCGGAAAAACCGCTGCAGCAGCTCACCCGCTTCTTCGGCCAGAATACCAGATGTGACCTGTACATGATGATTAAAAGCGGGCTCGCTGAGCACTTCAACAACCGTGCCGTCAGCGCCAAATCGCGTGTCCGGCGCACCATAGACGAGACGCTGTAAACGCGCCTGAATCATCGCCCCGGCACACATCGGACAGGGCTCAAGCGTACAGTATAACGTAACTCCAATGAGCCGCCAATTGCTCAAATATTGGGCCGCTTGACGTAAGGCAATCATCTCCGCATGAGCTGTGGGGTCCTGATCGCTCTCCTTGCGATTGTAGCCTTGGCCAACAATCCGGCCGTCGTAAACCGCGATGGCGCCAACCGGTACTTCGCCAATTTCGTGCGCCTGCCCCGCCTGCTCTAGGGCAAGGCGCATCCAGATGATATCTTCAATTTCGCGGTTGGCCGGTGGTTCACCCGTTTGTTTTTCCATCGTTGTTTCCGCACGCTCGCTTGAAACCTGCAAGGTCTTGGCCGTCAAGCACCGAGCGAAAACAGCTCAATAGACCTCGCAGGCTTATTTGCCGCGAAGTATAGCATCCTGGGAACCAGAAGGCAGGATTCTTCGTCAAGTTATTATTGATAGAGAAGGATCACCAGCTCCTTTTTTGGTTGACTGGTGAGCGTTTACCCACTAACTGGCCTATGGCACTTGTGTTGAGTTTACATTTTATGTATAGTGATCATAGCTGGATTTTTTAGTCACAGTGCAGGGCAGTGGGCGGCAAAAACAGCGGCCGCGCACCGTTCTTGATGCACTTGCAGGAGACATTGACAATGAGCAAGAGTACCCTATTTCGAATTGTGACTGCTGCCGCCGCCATCTTGATCGTGCTGGCCGCCTGCCAACGCCAGGAAGAGGCAGCACCGGTGGCTGACGCAGAGGATCCAACCGTCGAGACAGTAGAGCAGCCCACAGCAACGGCCGAACCGACCGAACCTGTCGAAGAGGAAAGCTCTGAACCATCAGCGGCGAAACCCACGGCAACGGCAACGGCCGAGCCCGCCGCGCCTCTTGAAGTCGACTGGCCGCCACAAGTCGTGACCAGCGCTCCCGCTTCAGGCGAAGAAATTGCACTGGACAGTGCGTTCACCATCCGCTTTGACCAGCCGATGGACCAGGACTCAGTCGAAGCTGCCTGGGGGATAGATCCGGCGGTCGATGGTCAATTTGAGTGGCCGCGTCCGGATACCGTCCTCTTCACCCCACAAAAAGAGCTGCAGCGCAGCGCCCAATATAGGGTACTGATTGACAACAGCGCAGCGGCCGAGAATGGGCTGACGCTGGTCGAACCTTTTGAAACCACGTCGACCACTATTGGCGATCTTTTGGTCGACCAGATCATCCCGGAAGACGGGACCAGTAATGTACAAACTGACGGCGCCGTTACCGTTGTCTTCAATCGCCCGGTGGTACCTTTGACCAGTTCCGGCCAGCAGGCAAATCTCCCCCAACCGCTGATCATTGACCCCGCCGTTGAAGGCGAGGGCACTTGGGTATCGACCAGCATTTATCGCTTCGAACCGGGGCCGGAGGGCTTTGCCGGTGGCACAACTTATCAGGTGACTATTGAAGAGGGTCTGAGTGACGTGACCGGCGCTGTTCTGCCGGATACTGTTTCCTGGCGATTCACGACCCAGAACCCGGCAGTGCTGTTGGTGTCACCACCGCATGAGTCCACACTTGTATCACCTACACGGCCGATCTCAATCACCTTCAATATGCCGATGGACCGGGCAAGCACAGAAAGCGCGATCACCCTTAATCCGGCGGCCGGCCTGACGTTCGAATGGCAAGAGGATGATCGCTTCTTGGCAGCCACGCCGCAAGAGCAGCTGGCGCTGGAAACAACGTATGAGTTGAATATCGGGCAGCCGGCGCTTTCAGCCAGCGGCCAGGCGAGCCTGGATGCGGCGACCAACAGCCGCTTCACGACCGTTCCCTTCCCGGCCATTCTACGAACTTACCCTGCCAACGGCGAAGAGGCCAATTACTGGCAGCACGGCGTCAACATTGATTTTGCCTCGCCGATGGACATGGACACGATCCAAGACCGTATTGTGATCACGCCCGCTCCAGAAGAAGTCGACTACTACTATTATGAGTGGATCGACGAATTTGATCCCAGCAGCTCCAGCTTCAGTTTGAGTCTGGACTTCGATTTAGAGGGTAACTCGGCTTACGAGATCACGATTCCCGGCGATGTCGCCGATATCTATGGCAACACATTGGGCGAAGATTTCGTTTGGCGTTTCACGACGCCCAGTGCTTCACCGGTGGCCTCGTTCAATCTGCCTTCCCAGTTGAGTCAGATCAGCACCAGTTTCCCCAGCGATGTGGAGATCATTCACCGCAATGTGTCGCAGTTGACCGTTGGCCTGCACCAACCGGACACCTCCCTGACAGAGCTATATGACCTGTACCGTTACCGTGACGACGTTGTGCTTCCTGCGCCCATACGCACCTGGACGATACCGGTCGACAACGCGGAAGATGTGGTTGGCCTGGCGACTGTTTCACTGGCCGACGGCGGCGCCCTGCCAACAGGCGCTTACTTGCTGTCCCTGTCAGCACCGGAAATGGATCCCGACTTCCGCTACTGGCAAAACCAGCTCGCCGTTTTGATCGTCGCCGACAGCAATATCGTTGTCAACGAGATGCCGGATGAGGTTCATGTATGGGTAACCGATCTAGAGAGCGGCGAACCAGCAGCGAATAGAACCGTCACCTTGTTTGACGCGGAGGGAACTGAAATAGGATCGACTACCAGCGACAACAATGGTTTCGCCGGGTTCGATTACCAACCGGGCGAGGATTACCGGCGTGGGGTCATGGCGATCAGCGGCGTCCCCGGCCAACCCCAATTCGGCATGAGTTCCAGCAATTGGGTAGGTGAGACAAATGTGTGGCAGTTGGGGATCAATTCCGGTTATGGCTCGCCACCGCCGCTTTACAGCTATCTGTACACCGACCGGCCAATCTACCGGCCCGGCGATACGGTGTATTTCAAAGGTATCCTGCGCGAGAGTGATTACGGCCGATACGCGCTGCCGGCAGAACAAACCTTGCAGCTGGAGATCAACGCCTACTCCTATTCCTCACCGGAAGACAGTCTGGAGGAAAGCATTGACGTCGACGTCAATGCGGACGGTATCTTCTGGGGCGAGTTTGTGCTCCCGGAAGATGCGCCGCTCGGCTCCTACAGCATCTTTGTTCGAGATCAGGAAATCGATCTTTCGCGCACCTTTACCGTGGCTGAATACCGGAAACCGGAATTTCAGGTCACCTTGACGCCAGACAAGGAAGAAACGCTGCGCGGCGAGGCAGCCGAGATGCTGCTGGAAGCTGTTTACTTCTTCGGCGGTTCGGCGGCGGGGCTGGATGTCCAATGGACTATCTACGAAGACGCTTACACACCGAACGTACCGGGCCCTCACTACGCCTTCAACGATTGGGGCGATTTCTACTACGCTAATGATGGAATCTTCGGCCCGTCAGGCGGCGCCTTCGGCAGCTATGTGAGCGATGGCAGTGGGAGGACGGATGAAAATGGCAGACTGATGATCCCCCTGCCGGCCGATCTACTTAGTGAAGCAGAAGCGGGCAGCCGAACAGTGACTGTTGAGGCGCAGGTGTTGGATATCACTGATTTCCCAGTCACCTCCAACGGCAAGATCGTTTTCCACGCCGCCGACAGCTACGTCGGTATTCGACCGGCCGACTTTGCACCGGCAGCGGGCACAGAAACGGCCGTTGATCTACTGACTGTTGATTGGGAAGGAAAACCAGTGGGCAGCCAGAACCTCGAAGTGGTTTTCTACCAGCGCGAGTGGGAACAATCACGCGGTGAGCAGTATGGCTCGTACGCAACCATATGGGAGCCGGTTGACACGGAAGTCGCCCGCATGTCCACAACCAGCGGGGCGAACGGCAAAAGCACGGCGAGTTTTGTCCCTGAAGAAGGCGGCAGCTATGTCGTCGTGGCCACGCTCACCGATGGCGCTGGACGCACTCAGAGCAGTTCCACTAATCTATGGGTGATTGATGCGGATTTCGCCGCTTGGCGTACCGATCCACACCAACGCACCATGGATCTGCAGGCC
This sequence comes from uncultured Chloroflexia bacterium, assembly GCA_963767495.1. Taxonomy (GTDB): domain Bacteria; phylum Chloroflexota; class Anaerolineae; order Promineifilales; family Promineifilaceae; genus JAACFF01. The sequence goes on along the minus strand of CAVYDY010000001.1, from coordinate 1,125,641 downwards.
GATCAAACGACATACCAGGCCGGAGATACGGCGAAGATTCTGGTGCAGTCGCCGTTCGCCGGCGCGGTGAAGGCGTGGCTGATCATCGAGCGCGGCAATCTTATCGAGCAGCGGATCATCACCCTGGACGGCGGCAGCACGGTGCTGGATCTGCCCATGAAAGCTGAGTACGCGCCCAATGTGTTCGCCTCTGTCGTGGCCATCAAACCGGTCACACGGGATGATGAAGAAAACCCGTATGCCGATATCCGCCTGGGCATCATCGAGCTGCCGGTGGCTCCGGACCAATTCGACCTGCAAGTGGAACTGACGCCCAAGGAATTGTTCTTTGAGCCTGGCGAAACGGCCGTTTATGACGTCCTGGTCACAGATAAGCAGGGCAGCCCGGCCAGCGCTGATTTCTCCCTGGCCATGGTCGACCTGGCCGTATTAACACTAAAAGACGACAACGCGCCGCCGATCCTGGAGGCTTTCTACAGCCCGCAGGCTTATCGCAGCCAGGTTGGCAGCGGCCTCTTTGTCTCCGGCGAGGGGCTGGAAGCGGAAGTACCGCTGGACATCGGTGGGCGCGGCGGCGGTGGCGGCGGTGATTTCGCCGAAGCGGCCGTGGCCAAACTGGACGAAGAGGAAGACGAGACACGCAGCGATTTTCCTGACACAGCCTATTGGGAAGCCAGCGTGCAAACCGGCGCCGATGGCCGGGCCACCGTCGAGATCCCTCTCCCCGACAGCCTGACCACCTGGCGGCTCTCAAGCAAGGCGGTCACAAATGACACACAGGTAGGCCAGGGAGAAACAGATGTAATCGTCACCCTGCCCCTGTTGATCAGGCCGGTCACGCCGCGCTTCTTCACCGTTGGTGATATTGTGCAGCTTGGCGCGGCAGTGAACAACAACAGCGACTCAGCCATTGAAGCCACGGTCAGCCTGGAGACAGAGGGTCTGTCCTTGAACAGCGATGCCGAACATGTCGTTTCCATACCGGCCGGCGGCAGCGAACTGGTGCGTTGGGAAGTGACCGTTGATGACGTGCCCATCGCCGACCTCACGTTCCGCGTCCAGGGCGGGGATTACAGCGACGCCACCAAGCCAACGCTGGGCGTTGGACCGGACAATATGATTCCCGTCTATCGCTATGATGCACAGGACTTCGCGGGAACAGCCGGCGAGTTGGATGAAGCGGGCCGCATCGTGGAAGCGGTGCTGCTGCCGCCCAATGTCGATCCCCTGCGTGGGTCGGTCGATATCACACTGAATGCATCGCTGGCAGCGGCGCTCTTAGAGGCGCTGGAAGTCGTTGAGAAGCAGGAAATCGTACCGGCGTGTGCCTCAGACTCGACAAACCGGCTGCTGTCCAATGTGGCCACCGACCAGGCGCTCAAGCAGCTCAACCTTGACCGGCCCGACCTGGCCGCACCATTGGCCGAAATCATTCCCCTCGATATCGCCACGCTGGAAGAAACACAGCAGCGCGGCGGCGGCTGGGGTTGGTGCTACAGCGATGACAGCGATCCCTGGCTCTCCGCTTATGCATTGCTGGCCCTGGCAAAAGCCGGCGACAACGGGTATGCGGTTGATGCCAAGGTGCTGGAAAGCGGCCGATCATACGTAGATCGCCAGCTGGAGGATCTGGAAGATATCGCCGACCGCAGCGAAGCCAACCGCCAGGCCTTCTTCCTTTACGTCCTCGCTGAAGCGGGCAGCATGATCGGGACGGAGGTAGATGAGCTGATTGAAGATCATCGCGGATTGCTCGATCCATACGCCAAGGCGCTTCTGGTATTGGCCTACGATACGTTGGGCGTACAGAGCGAAAATCTGGACACGCTGCTGGCGGATATCAATGATCAGGCGGTGGTCAGCGCCGGCGGCGCCCATTGGGAAGATGTTGAACAAGATTTCTTCAATCTGAGCAGCGACATACGCGGCACAGCGATGGTCATCAATGCCCTGGCGCGCGTCCAACCGGACAGCGCTCTGGCGCCCCCGGCCGTTCGCTGGTTGATGCTGGCACGTACGGCCGAAACCTGGTCGACGCCGCACGAGACAGCGTGGAGTATAGCGGGGCTCAGTGAGTGGATGGCCGCATCAGACGAGCTGGAAGCCGATTATGACTACCAGATCAATGTCAACGGCACGCCCTTCGCCAACGGTACGTTCAATGCAGACAATATCGCCGGCAGTGATGCTTTGGCAGTGCCGATCAACACGCTGGACCTGGAGGAAAGTAATTTCTTCGACTACCAACGGGGTGAAGGGACCGGACCGCTCTACTACACCATGTATCTGAATAGTTTCATCAGCGCCGACACGGTAGAGGCGACAAGCCGGGGCGTGACTGTAGAACGTACCTACTACGATGCGTCATGTGATCCTGAAGAAGAAACCTGCGAGCCAATCGACGAGATCCGAAGTAGGCCAGCAGGTTCGCGTTGAGCTTACGGTTGTCGCGCCCAATGATTTGCTCTATGCCGTAATCGAGGACCCGCTACCCGCCGGTGCCGAAGGCATCGATCCCGGGTTGGATACCAGCGGTTCAGGGTTCGAGGGCGGCGCAGTTCGCGAGGACGCGCCTTACCTCTATGGTTACTGGGGTTGGTGGTACTTTAACCGCATCGAATACCGGGATGAAAAGGTGGTTTTCCTAGCTGATTTTCTGCCCGCAGGCACATACCAATACACTTATTATCTGCAGCCGATCATCCCTGGCGAATACCAGGTCATGCCGGCCGTAGGTTATCAAGATTTCTTCCCGGATATATTCGGCCGTTCTGACGGCATGCTGTTCACGATCAATGGCGAATAGCAGGCAAAAATGTCCCCCTGAATTGTCGAACGCTCAACTGCGTTCGGCAATTCAGTAGGTTCTTCTTGAAGAAAGCACAGGTCAGAACGCCTGCCTACATGCCGCGCATGATCAAACGCAGGTCGTGGACAATATCCTCTACCGGCGTTCCGTAGCTAAAGGAAAGCTGGTAATTTCCTTCGGGATCGACGACAAAAACGCGCGCGGTGTGATCAACCAGATACCCCGTGGCTTCCGAACCTTCGTGCCGCTCGTAGTAAATACCGTACCCCTCACCCGCTTCGTCGATCTCTTCCTTTGTCCCCGAAAACCCGCGAAATCAGGGTGAAAATGGCTGACATATTGATCCAGTTTCTCGGGCGTGTCCCGCTGCCGGTCAACAGTGACCATCAGTACCTGGATCTTTTCCCCGGTATCGTCAAGCTCGTGCTGCACCTTGGAATTCGGAAAGCGTTGTCGGGCAAATGTCGGGACAGAATGTGTATCCAAAGTAGAGCAGAACGATCTCGCCTTTATAGTCGCTCAAATTGACGGTGTCGCCATTGACATTCGTCAGCGTGAAGTCCGGCGCTGGAATCGGCGTCGGCAGCACTGTCCCCTTGAACTGGGACGGGTCCACCTCCTGACTGCCACAGGCGGCCAGGACAAGGAGGAGGAATAATGGGAACAAGAAATTTCTTGATGAGATCGGGTCATAGTTGTTTTCTCATGCGCTAAGGTTAATGCATAAAGCCAGTGCCGCGCATTTCCATGGGCAGCGTGAACAAGTAGATGGCGGCCACAGCTATACCCAGCAGGAGAAGCAGCCAGGGAAGCTGGGCCGGAAAAGAAGTTTTCTCATACCGGCCAATATCAGTGAGCACGAAATAACTGCCGGCGAAACCGGCCACGACACAGAGTACCTGCATAGGCAGCAGCCAGGAAAAGGGCAGGATACTGCTCATCTGCCAGTTTGGCGCGTCACCAAACAGCATGACGCGGTGATCGAGTAAGAAACTTTGCGTCGCCGGGATGATAGCCAGGGCGCCGGTGACAAAATGAAAACCGTAATGGGCAAACCAGACAGCGAAACCTACCGGCACCAGAATGGGCGTGAACTTACTGAAACTGACGCGAAGAGGTTCACGCAATTGAGCCAATGAACGACTCAGCCAGGCCACTAAGAGACCCAACACAAGGGGCAGCAGGACATTAAGCACGGTGAAGATGATCAACAGCAGCAGCCCGTCATTCGTCGTATTGAGCAAACCGGCCAGCCAGGCAGCGGTGGCATAAACGGGCGGCGTCATGCCAAACGCATTGCTCAACGAGGCAAAGGTGAAGAACCAGATCAAGAGGCTCAAATCCCAGCGGCGCGGCCAGGCATGCGGCTGTCGCAATTCGTGCAGCGGCGGGCGCGGCGCCAGGGCGACATTTTCATAGGGGCAGGCGCGGGCGCAGTCCAGGCAGAAGGTGCAGTCCAGGTTGCTGGCCACCTGCGGCGGAAACAGTTCTGTGCCACAGCCCAACATCTGCCAACCACCGGTATCATTCTGACAGCCGTTAACACATTCACGCCCTTCACAGGTGCGGCAAACGTCCTGGCTGGTGACCGTTATCTGCAAGGGTGAGATGGTACTGCCAACGTAATTGAACGTGCCCAAGGGACAGACATATTTGCAGAACGGCGACTCGCTGAAGAACATCTCCAGGACAAACGCACTGACAAAATAGGCGACGACGATCCACGCCGTCAACCAGGGGCTGGACCAAAGATCAAGCCATTCGTAAAGGAAGAAGTAGAAGAAAAGCACGGCCAGGGCGAGCCATTTATTGCGCAGCGATCGCGGCCAGCGCCGCCCGCTGATACTCCAGCGACGGGCCAGAGAGCGCGGTATCGTGAAAGGGCAGTTCATACAGAACAGATTGCCGGCCAGGAGCAAAGCCAGCATCACAAAGCCGCGATATTGCAGCCAGACAATATTGGTGGCCATGTTTTCAGGCGCGAACTGCGGGCCGGTGAAGCCATCATAAATTATGAGCAGCGCCACAAGCAAAAGGAGTGTCTGACCCAGGAGACGGCCGTAACGCCAGCGCAGCAGGCTTCCGATCCCCGGCCACTGCAGCACATCCGTCCGCGGAGCGGGCTGGTAGGGATTATCCTTGTGGGTCGTCATCAGTGCATACCGCGTCATCTTCGCTTAGGACAGAAAGATCAAAGCGCTGTCTGGTACGTGACCCATCGGCGAGCAGTGCCTCAACGGTTACGACCCAATCTCCGGCCATGGTCCATTCAAAGGGCACATTATAGACGCCCGCTTCGCCTCCGCCCTGAACTTCCGCCAGCACCGGGACCATGCCGGCATGGGTCATGTCTCCCTTAATAGACAGCGAAGCATCATCGATCGGCTGCCCGGATAGGTCCGAAACTTGAATGACCAGCCGCGTGTCACCTACGGCAGCGGGGAACGGGATGGCTGTCAGACTAATCTGGGCATTCGACGAAGAAGCGCGGCGGCTTTCCCGGCCACAGCCACTCCCCAGTGCGACGACCATGACCATCGCCAGTATAACCAGCGGTTTGTACATTGCTTCACAATTATAGTGCAGTCAAGGATGGGGACCAACAGCTATCCGTCTGTGACAGCTGCGCATTTGCCGGTATGCGGAGACAAGGCGAGGCGTCTGGCTCTTCACTTCATGATGTTGGACGATGGAAGCGGCAGAGATCAAAAAGAGCGCCTCCCAGGGGAAACGCTCTCATCAAACAAATAGAAACAGACGCGGTTTAGCGGAACAATGCACGCACAATAATCTCGCGCTGAATCTGGCTTGTCCCTTCATAAATCTGGTAAATCTTTACGTCGCGCATGAGTTTCTCAACCGGATATTCGGACATATAGCCGTAGCCGCCAAACACCTGGACGGCATCGGTGCAGACTTTCATAGCCATATCGGCCGCAAACGCTTTGGCATAGGCGGCGGCGGTCGTGTTCGTACTGCCGCTGTCGACGGCCCATGCCGCCTTCCACACCAGCAGGCGGGCAGCCTCCACGCGCATCGCCATATCGGCGACCATGTGCCCGATCGCCTGGTACTGCCAGATCGGCCGTCCCATGGACGTCCGTTCCTTAGCATAGAGAATCGCCTCATCGATGGCCCGCTGGGCGACACCAACCGCCCCGGAAGCTACCGACGGCCGGCTGTGATCAAAGACACCCATGGCATAGTAGAAACCTTTCCCTTCTTCACCAAGCAGGTGCGAAGCAGGCACCCTAACCTGATCAAAGATAACTTCAGCAGTGTCGGACGCGTGCTGGCCCATTTTGTCGAACGGCTTGCCAACGCTAACGCCAGGCAAATTACGGTCGACAACGAAAAAGCTCATTCCCTTGTGGCGGCTCTTGGTCGCGCGCAGTTCGGGGTCCGTATAAGCCAGGACAGTGTAGAAGTTGGCATTTGTCGCCCCGGTAATAAAGGTCTTGTTCCCGGTGAGAATATAGGCGTCACCATCCTTAACGGCCGTGGTCAGGATACCGGCCACATCAGAGCCGGCTTCGGGCTCAGTTACACAGTAGGCGCACAACTCACCATCTGCCATGCGGTTGCCGTACTTGGTTTTTTGCTCTTCACTACCGGCAATCAGGATAGGCAGCATACCCAGCCCATTGACACCAATCGCTGTGCTGATGCCGGAACACCCCCAGGCCAACTCTTCGGTGACCAGACATTCGTCCAGCATGCTTAAGCCAAGACCACCATATTTCTCGGGCGTATTCATCATGGTCAGGCCCATCTCTTGCGCCTTTCTGATGATCGGCCACGGGTATTCGTGCGTCCTGTCGTAATGCTCGGCCATCGGGGCGATCTCATTGCGGGCAAAATCACGCGCCAGATCCTGAATCATCTGCTGCTCTTCGGTCAGCGCAAAGCTAACCGAACCATCACTTCCATTTGTACTCATTTTCTTAGGCTCCTATATACTCATCAGATAAAACGTATCGCACCTTTAAGCCGCACTGATTAGCAACAGAACTCAACGATCATTCTTACTGGCGTACAGGCCAACATACGTTGGAGATTATACCTCCTGCGAGCTCTCTCCTTCCCCTGTTTCACGCTTATCATCGGCATCCTGGGCAGGTTCATCAGAATCTGCCGCTTCCTTTTCCTTCTGCGGTTCGGTGAACATCGCTTCTAGTTTAGGGAAATCAACAATGAGCCCATCACTGGTCTGAAACGGATCAATAATGACGTCTCGCGGAATCATCGGCTGTTCAGCCAATGGGCCCGTAACAAAAACACGGTCGAGCGAAAAGTCAGAGACAGCGCCCTGTTCGTCGAGAATGAGATCACCAATCGTGGCCAATTTGGTGCCACCTGGGGTACGCACTTCCTGTCCACGCAGGTGAGACAGACGGTGCCACTTGTCGCTTTCCGGCACTGCCTTTGTGGTAGTAATAACTTCGGAATCCTGAACCAGAATAACGTCGATACCAAACAGGACAATGCTGTCATTAGGGATAATACGCTCAGTGCGCCGGATCACGCCTTCTGTGCCGATGAACAAGCCGGCAAGTTCCGTCAAATCCTGATTTACATAGACATCTTTGGTGCGCCCGAGAATCTGCCCATCCGACACGCTAACAATAGGCTTATTGTCGAGGTCTTTGCCTGGTCGCATGCTTTATTCTCCTTTGCCGACTGCGCGCCCATCTTTGAGGGATCGGGATCGGTCAGTCTATCGTGTGGGTACACATATGAATTATAGTACGAGTTGCATGGCGGGCAAAGCACCTTTGACGCACCATGTCATATGAGATTCAGCCCAGCAGGCAAATGCCGTCTTACCCATCCAAGTAGACGGCACTAGGCTAGAATCGCCCGCAGCCGCTCGATAAACTCGCTGAGCATAACGGCCGTAGCGCCCCAAACCTTGTGTTCCTGCACCGCGTAATATGGGACGGTTACCTGCTTCCCACCCATTTTCCAGGTTTCCTCCACTCTGGAAGCGGGGTCTAACAACGTGGGAAGCGGCGCCTCGATGATTTTGGCGACTTCCCGCGGCGCCGCCCTAAAGACCGGAGGCGTTCCGCTGCTCGCCCAGGCAACGAACGGATAAACTTTATAATCTGATGGGGGGATATAGATTGGCGTCAGGGCGCCCAATATCTGCAAATCTGCGGCGGCGACGCCGACTTCTTCCTCCGTCTCGCGCAGAGCCGTCTCCAGCAAAGTTTCCGGCGCCTCGTGCCTTCCTCCCGGAAAAGAGATCTGCCCGGCGTGGGAGGGCAGGTCATCGCGACGCCTGGTCAGCACAATGTGCAGCGATCCATTTCTACGGTAGAGGAGCAGCAGCACACCGCCGAGGCGCGCTATCCCATCAACGCCTTCCGGCCGGACGACGGCACGGGAGTCGGGCATCATCTTTCTATGCGCATTCGCGGTGTCAAAACTGTTCAGGCTGAGCGCCTGTTGAATCTGCTGAATAGTTGCCGGCATAATCGTTATTGGGGGCATCTAGCCAACAGTTAGCTGTTGTCCTCTGGCCGGTCGGAAGGTGAGGGTAAGAACATATACCCTTTTCCTCGCTCTGATGCGATATATTCATGATGCGGCTCAGCCTGATCATTCTCCAATTTGCGGCGCAACCGATGGAGATGGACATGCAGGCGATCTTCATAGGCTGCCTCGCCCGGCCACAGCCGGCGCAGAATGTAATCAGTAATAACCACTTCACCCGACTGGCGCATCAGCACATAGAGCAGCTTTGCCTCTGTAGGCGTTAAGGAGACCGGCCGGCCATTGACTATCGCTTTGCGGTTGGAAAAATCAATCTGCAGGCTGTCGTCAACAGAGATCAGGGGTGACGAAGGAAAATCCAGCCACCCCATGCGCTGCAGGATACCGCTAACCCTGGCCAATAGTTCACCCGAATTGAAGGGCTTGACGATATAATCTTCAGCATGCCGTTCGAGTCCCTCCAGAACCGTCCCTTCATCGCCAACGGCTGTGAGCATAATCACCGGCAGATCGCTGAACTGGTGGATGGAATGACAGAACTCAAATCCACTCATGCCGCCCGGCATATGCAGATCAACAATTGCCAGATCTGGCATGCCCTTATGGGCAATGATTTCCAGAGCCTCTTCGCCGGAAACGGCCGTGTCCGTTCTGTAATTCGCTTCGCGCAATGTATGCTCAACAATACGCAGGGTATAAGCGTTGTCATCCACAGCCAGAATAAAGGGCTGTCTACTCGTCTGTGCTGTCATTTGGTCATTCCAGCGCGCCGCCCATATTGCCCGATATCGTAACCGAGACCCTGGCAGCAGCGCGATGGCTAATTCTAGCAGAGCGGAGAGAACAGCTCAATAACACTCAGCCGGCGTCCCGCAGGTTGACCAAACGCGATCGAGATTGCACACGAAAGGCTCGACGCTTATACTTAGGTATTCATAAGCGTCAAGGTTCCCATTTAGCGAGCAGCGGTTATGGGCAGGGAGCCTTCTACAGCGATTGCACCTTACTAGATGCTTTGCTCAAGAAAATCGTCGGGCATAGGCCGGCCGGGGAGTCGATGCATACTGTTAGGTATGTGAACTTCATAACGATAATTCCCGGATACCCACCCCATCGAAGTACGCCTGGGCACTGCCGGTAGGCAATCCAAGAGATTGTTCAGGTTAGATACGGTATGGCGAGGAATCGCTCCAACAATGAAACATAGTACTAATAGGCCCTTCCCAGGGTATCGTAAACCGAAACGCACCAGTTTGCTAGTACTGCTTCTACTGGTCGCCGGGCTGCTCTTGACCGCTTGCAGAGACGACGGTGACGGTTCGTCACAATCTTCAGGCGGCCAACAGCGTACTTTGCAGAACAAAGGGTCCGACACGCTTGTCAATGTAGCTCTTGCCTGGGCTGAAGCCTACCAAGAGATCGAACCAGATGTACCGATAGCCGTAACTGGCGGTGGGTCAGGAACTGGCATTGCCGCCCTCATCAACGGCACCGTTGATATCGCCAATGCATCACGCTCTATGAAAGAGAATGAGATAGAGGAAGCCCGCGCCAACGGCATCGAACCGCTGGAACACGTGGTAGCTATCGATGCTTTGGCCATCATCACCAATCTCGCGAATCCAGTCAGCGAGCTCACAATCCAACAGATGTCCGACATGTATACCGGGCGAATCACGAATTGGAAGGATGTTGGCGGCAACGACGCGCCGATCATACTGCTCTCTCGCGAAACAAATTCTGGGACGCACGTCTATTTCCTGGAGGAAGTTGTACGCAAGGGCGAAAAGGAAAACGAGGATATTTTCGCTCCGCAAACACTGCTAATGCCTTCATCTGTCGGCATTACCAGCGAGGTGCGCCGCAACCCCAATGCGATTGGCTATGACGGGTTAGGGTATGTCGATGCGGAGCATGAAAAGATAATTTCCATAGCGGCTGACAGCGAATCTGAATATATCCCACCAACCGTAGAAAGCGCGTCCGCAGGGATCTACCCGCTGGCACGTAATTTGTTTATGTACACGGCCGGTGAGCCGTCCGGAGCACTGGCCGATTATCTCGCCTGGATTTTGGGTGCAGAGGGCCAGGGGATTGTTGCGTCACTCGGCTTCGTGCCTTTGACAGATGAGTAAACCGCGCTCGACAATTGGCAGGCATATTAAGGCGGCAAGCGGCTATTATTTTGACAAGAGGTTGATCTATGAGTGAAGGATCTCCACCGACGGAGAACCAGATAACGGTTGTCTCTGAAGGCAAGGCCCCATCGCGGAGTTGGTCGGAACGTGCTATTGAGTTTCTAATACGTCTCTGCGGGTTTTCGGCCGTACTCATCATTACGCTGATTTTCTTCTTCCTGATCAGGGAAGGGGCCGCGGCTTTCAGGCAGCTCTCCATATTCGAGCTTCTTGGCCCACGCTGGTATCCGATTGAGGGTCTATACGGCCTGCGCTCATTGCTGGTCGGTTCGCTGCTGGTAACGGCCGTGGCCATCATCATCGCTGTTCCCCTTGGTCTGGCAACGGCCATCTATCTAGGCGAGATCGCACCCGCCTGGCTGCGCGAAATACTCAAACCGCTCATCGAAGTACTGGCCGGCATCCCATCCATTGTGCTTGGCTTTTTCGGTTGGCTCGTCGTCGCCCCGCTGATCCAGAGTATGGGAGCGCCCAGCGGCCTCACTGCCTTCACGGGGGCGCTAATCCTCGCCTACATGACCCTACCAACTATCATCAGCATTACCGAAGATGCGCTGTACGCCGTGCCCAAAGAATATCGTGACGGCTCGCTGGCCATCGGAGCAACCCAGTGGCAGACCATCTGGCGCGTTGTCATCCCTGCCGCACGTTCAGGTATCGTTATCGCCGTCATGCTCGGTCTTGGACGGGCGATCGGCGAGACGATGCTGGTGCTCTTGGTTACCGGTAACGCCGCCAACATTCCCGAGTTTGGCGCCGGCATGCTGTTCCAGCCAGTACGCACCATGACAGCAACCATCGCCGCCGAAATGGGAGAGGTCGCCCAAGGCAGTCTGCACTACAGCGTATTGTTCGCCATTGGCATCATCTTGTTCATCATTACCTTTCTCATTAACACCCTGGCCACACGCCTGGTAGGCGGCGGCAAGCGGCGAAGGGGAAGCCAGTTATGAGCCGGCAGCAATCGCAGCGTTTGGCACGTGTTCTCATAACGATTGCGGCCGCCATCGCCGTCATTCCGATTATTATCGTCATCGGATTTCTAGTGATCAACGGCTTACAGGCGATTAGTTGGGAATTCTTGACCCAGCCGCCAACCAATGGCATGACCGAAGGTGGCATCATGCCCGCTATCCTGGGGACCATCATGCTCACCCTAGGAACGGCCATTGCCGCCATACCTCTCGGCGTTGGTGCCGCCATCTACCTGGCAGAATATGCCAAAGATACGAAGTTCACACGGGCCATTCGCCTGGCCATTGTAAACCTCGCCGGTATTCCATCGATTGTCTATGGTCTGTTTGGGCTGGGAGTATTCGTGCTCTTCTTGGAATTTGGCACTTCGATTCTGGCAGGTTCCCTGACCCTTGGCCTGATGACACTCCCTGTTGTGATCAGCACCTCCGAAGAAGCCATCCTGGCGGTGCCACAAGAATTTCGCCTTGTAAGCCTAAGTCTGGGGGCGACACGCTGGCAAACTATCCGCAACCAGGTTATGCCGCAAGCGCTGCCCGGCATCATCACCGGCGTCATCCTTGGTCTCGGACGCGCCGCTGGTGAAACGGCTCCCATCCTGTTCACAGTTGCCGCATTCTATTTGCCACAACTGCCGCAGTCGATTTTCGACCAGACAATGGCGCTGCCATATCACCTATATGTAATCTCGACCCAGGTTCCGGGCATGCCGCTGGATATCCAGTACGCCACGGCGCTTGTTCTACTGCTGTTCGTGCTTTCATTAACTCTAGCTGCATCCATCTTACGGACAATCATGCGCCGCCGACGCCAATGGTAAGCTTATGACAATGAGTAAACTATCCATAGAAGATATAAGCTTCACCTATCCCGACCGCACGCAAGCGCTGCGCAATGTCACGCTTGATATTCCGCCGAACGAGCTTTTTGTAATTTTCGGGCCGTCGCGCAGCGGAAAAACGACGCTACTGCGGATGCTCAACCGTCTCTCGGATCTATATGAAGGATCACAGAGATCGGGCAATATCGCGTTCGATGGACAGAGTATTTTTTCACGTGAAACGGATGTCATCCAACTTCGGCGTTCAATCAGCATGGTCTTCGCTATCCCCACCCCCTTGCCGGGCACGATTGACGATAACATGACCTACGGTCTGAAGATGGCCGGCATGAAAGACCGTGCCATGCTCGATGAACGTGTGGAGCGCGCCCTCCGGCAGGCCGCCCTGTGGGATGAAGTCAAGGATCGCCTCAACAGTTCCGCTTTTGCCCTGTCAGGCGGACAAAAACAGCGCCTTTGCCTGGCTCGCAGCCTGGCCATGGAACCGGAAGTCATCCTTTTGGACAATCCAACTTCAGGTCTGGACCCGATCTCGACCGCTACTGTGGAAAGCTCGCTCCAAGAATTGAAGGAACAATACACCATCGTGATGGTCCCGCACAGTGTGCAGCAAGCAGCGCGTGTTGCCGACCAAGCCGCTTTTCTACTGGGCGGAGAACTGGTCGAATGCGGCGATCGACTCCAGATGTTTGTGGACCCACAGGACGAACGCACCAATGATTACGTAACTGGGCGGTTTGGATAGGTTCGATATGGGCGACAAAATAACGGTACGCGATTTCAATTTCTATTATGGGGATTTCCAGGCACTCATTGATCTCAATATGCCGATCCCTGAGAATCAGATCACAGCCTTGATTGGGCCCTCCGGCTGCGGCAAATCAACATTCCTACGGTCGCTCAACCGCATGAACGACACGATCAGCAATACCCGTGCTGAGGGAGAAGTCCTGCTTGATGGGAAGAATGTATACGACCCCGATGTCGATGTCGTAGATTTGCGGCAGCGGATCGGCATGGTATTTCAACGACCGAATCCTTTCCCGCAGTCGATCTACAATAATGTCGCCTATGGCCCGCGGATATTAGGCACAGACAAACGAGAGATCCTTGATGGCATTGTAGAGGAGAGCCTGCATGGCGCATCGTTATGGGATGAAGTAGGCCACCGCCTTGGTGATGATGCACTGAGCCTCAATCCCGGCCAGCAGCAGCGTCTCTGTATTGCTCGCGCTATTGCCGTCAAACCGGAAGTCATTCTAATGGATGAACCTTGTTCCGCGCTCGATCCAGCGGCCACACTAGCCGTTGAAAGATTAATGCGCGAACTGGCTGAGGATTACACCATTGTCATCGTCACCCATAATATGCAGCAGGCGGCGCGTGCGTCTGATTGGACCGGCCTTTTCTGGCTCGGCCGCTTGATTGAATTCAGTCAGACGAACGAACTTTTCACCAATCCCAAAGAGGAACTGACCGAGTCGTATATCACTGGCCGGCAAGGTTAAATCCGCTTCCGTCCATTCCAAAATAATCAAAACCCATCAACCATCTGCTAAACCCTATGCAGCGTCAAAAGCTGCAAGTGCAGCCGGCAGGGATTGGGTCACTACGTGACCGGCCGTCCCTGAACTTCCCGTCGATTTCTCTTTTCGCCGGCCTAAACCTCTGATACAGTAGGGTAGCGTTACCGGTGTAGCGATTGTCCTGACGGAGAGGACGGCAGTAGCACTGTAAGCGGCAGCTCTGTTCTGAAGCACGTCAGGCCCTGGGGGCATGCGGGTCGTGACCATTGTTTATTGGGCGTGCGGCTGGCTTATCGGCATTTGGCTTGGTTCTGTCCTGGCCCTGCCCACGCCATTGTGCAGCGTGGTGGGTATGTTGGGCCTGTTTATGGCTGTTTTGCTGCGCCGCCGGCTTGTACCTTTTGCCCTGTTCCTCACCTTATCGGCCGTCGCCCTGGGCGCAGCTCGTTACAATCTAGGCAGGCCACTCTTTGAGCAGAACCATATCAGCAGCTTCAACGGCCAGGAAGAGGTTGTGGTCAGAGGGCTGGTTGTTAAGCCCCCAGACATTCGCGAAACGACCCAGGTCCTTACGGTCAAATCAGAAAGCATAGCGCCTATCGAGGGAAGCCAACTGCCGACCCATGGGCTGATCCTCGTACGTGCGCAGCGATGGCCGGTTATTACCTATGGAACGCGCATTGAGGCAGCGGGGGCGCTTGAAGAACCGGCCAATTTCGGTACCTTCGACTATCGTGCTTATCTCGCCAACCGCGGCATAGTTTCGATAATGAACCGGCCGTCGATTACGATAGCAGCGACTCAAGCGGGCAGCCCGCTTATGCATGCGCTGACGACCGTCCATGCACGCGCACAGGAAAGCATCAATCGCCTGCTTCCGCAGCCGCAGGCTGCTCTCCTATCGGGGATTCTGCTGGGGGATGACCACGCGATCCCGGCCGATTTGAAGAAGGATTTCCGTGATACAGGCATGACCCATATCATCGCTATTTCAGGATTCAATATTGCTGTCATCGCCGGCGCCTTGTTGAATGGCGGCCGCCATATTGTCGGCCGTCGTATGGCAGCCTGGATCGCACTGGCCGGCATCGCCGCCTATACTCTCTTTGTCGGCGCCGATGCTTCGGTTGTCCGCGCCGCCGTTATGGGCACGCTCTTTGTCATCGCCTCAAGCCTTCTCGGCCGTCCCACCTTCACCGCCGCGGCGCTCTTTGCGGCGGCCTTCTTCATGACGCTGCTCAACCCTGCTATCCTATGGGATGTCGGTTTCCAACTCAGCTTCGCGGCGACTCTGGGGCTGATGCTCTACGTCGGGCCGTGGAGTTCGGCCGTTCGCAGGCGACTCCAACCTCGTTTGGGTGTTGACGCCGGCAATATGTCGACACGCTTTGTCTCCGAGATTGCCTTAACTACTGCGGCAGCGATCGTCATGACCCTACCGCTTCTGATCTATCATTTCGGTTCCGTCTCCCTGGTTTCCCCCATCGCCAACTTGTTCATTCTGCCGGTCCAACCCGGTATCATGACCTGGGGAGGCGCGGCCACTCTGGCAGGCATGGCTTCTCCCGTGCTGGGGCAGCCTCCGGCCTGGATCGCCTGGCTTCTACTGAGCTACACCATCGAATTGGTGACATTCTTCAGCACCATCCCCCTGGCGGCTGTCCCTGTCACACTGTCCCCGTTCGGCCTAATCGCGTTCTATGGCTTCGTCTTTGCGATTTCCTGGCTGGTCAGCAGCGAAAGCAATGATGAGGAAAATCGGACAACGACACGTCTGGACGGCCGTGTCCAAAAAACTATACTCCTTGGCCTCCTACTCGGTGCGATTCTTGCTGTAGTCTGGGCCGGGCAGCGACCCGACGGCAAACTGCATGTAGTTTTCCTGGATGTCGGGCAAGGGGATGCCATTCTAATCCAGTCGCCGGACGGCAACCAGATGCTCGTCGACGGCGGCGAATATCCAAGCCTGCTGCTCAGCAGAGTCGGCGAACAACTACCGTTTTGGGACAAACAGATCGATCTAGTTGTAGCGACGCACCCCGATACCGACCATGTAGCCGGCCTGGCTGACCTTTTTGCCAACTACACGGTGGGACAAGTAATAACCAATGGGGCGGACAGCGAAAACACCGCTATTTATCGAGCCTTCCTGCAGGCCGCGGCAGACAGCCAAACGCCAGTAAGGGGCGGCATCAGCGGTGAAGTAATCGAATTGGGATCACAAGTCACCGTCGAAATACTGCATTCAGGAACAACATCCACAAGCCTTCATGACAACAATGATTCTGTGATTCTACGCCTTGTATACAAAGATTTCTCGCTGCTGTTGACCGGTGATGCTGAACAGATCGCTGAACAAGCGCTGCTCAAGAGCGAAAAAGATTTGCGATCTACTGTCCTGAAAGCCGGCCATCACGGATCCCGCTCAGCGAGCAGTCGCCCGTTTCTACGAGCCGTGGCCCCACAAGTCGTGATCATTTCTGCCGGGAAGGCAAATCGTTTCGGGCACCCTCACCAGGAAACACTACAGCGCCTCATGGAGACCGGGGCCGCTGTATGGCGAACCGATGAAGCAGGTACGATTGAGCTGGTAAGCGACGGCAGACAGATATGGAGCAATATCAAGAACGAAGCTGTCCCAATCCCTTAGTGGCGTGCCTAATTTGGGCGCATCTGACATGAGACAACAATGTCCTGGTTTGAGAAAACGGAACTGTGTGTTTACAATCAGAAAGTCATGGAGTTAAATGCACACTGACCTGATGACTATGAGGAAGATCGCCATCCTGTGGCCGCTGCTGTTGCTGCTTCTAGTCGGCTGCGCTCAAGATTCTGCGCCACCGGCTGTTACCGCGACCACGGCAGCTGCGGTGCAGGCAACCGCCGCCCCCACAAAGCCTGTGGCGACCAATGTACCATCCCCTACCGCTACGGCCGTCGAGTTAGCCACGGTCACTGCCGAGCCAACCCCAATCACGCCTGCGATTTCCGTCGAGGATCAGCGCCTATCTGAAGAAGGGACAATCGTCATTGAGTCCGTAACCAGCGCCGGCCCTGGCTGGCTGGTCCTCTATGCCGATGACGACGGCAGCTTGGGCAGCATCCTGGGTCACGAGGCAATCACAGCAGGAGAAGGAGAATCTGCCACCGTAACTATCGATCCCTATGCCGCTACTTCTACACTCCATGCCAGATTGCATATCGATGCCGGCAGCAGCGGTGAGTTTGAGTATCCAGGTTCTGATATGCCGGTTGAATTCGGGTCGCAAGAAGTGCTGGAATCATTTGTTGTCGACATTGACCTGCCTGTACCATTCATCCAGATCGCCGATCAAGTCATCACCACCGACGGTCTAATACGTATTGATGAAGCGTTCACGCTGGCGCCCAACTGGTTGGTGATTCACACGATGGAAGATGGCGTCATAGGTCCGGCAATTGGCCAAACGACTTTGGATGAGGGCGAGAGTAAGGATATCGTACTGCCGGTACGCTGGCGTGATGCTACGGCCGAATTGGCAGCCGTCCTGCATGAAGACAAGGAGCGTCCCGGTGGCTACAATGCAGTCAATGATCTCCCCGTATTATCAGGCGGGTCACCGGTAACCGCGCAGTTTACAGTACAACTACCCCCTGATATATTCGTCTACGATCAGCCCATCGTAGATGGCAAACTATATCTAGAAAAGGTAATCAGTGAGCAGCCAGGTTGGTTAGTTATCTTCAACATCAACGAAGGGCAGCCAGATCGCATCATTGGCTTTGTCGGCGTCTCCAAGGGAATCAATCAACTACTGGAAACAGAAATCGTGGAAACGGCGACAACACCCCAACTACTGCTTGCACTGCACGAAGAAACCGATAATCCTGCAGAATTCAACTATCCCATCGCCGATCCCCCGGCAACTTATGATGGTGAAGTAATACCACCGGTCACAGTAAACACGAATCCAGGCAACTATCTCATCACCCAAGATCAGAGCCTGGGCGAGAAGAACGAAGTTATCGTCCCCCTCGTTGTCGCTGACCTGGACACCTGGTTGGTCATATACACACAAACCGCAGACGGTCAGCCAGATGAAATAATCGGGCAAGCGTGGCTCCCGGCGGGCGTGAATCGCAACAGCCGCATCGCCATACCCTCCGGAATGGCGGGCAAACCTTTGCTGGCAGTACTGCATCAAGATGGTCAGAATCCACGAGAATTCGATTATCCCGACGGTGATGACCTACCCCTACAGCGCAATCGCCAGATCATTCTTTCACCTTTCTTGCTTCAGGAGTATGTTGAGTCGGCAGGCTTCAACCCCTAAAACAGCCGAACTAGTTTCATAGAGAATTGGCGCCAGGTCGTCGATATTGCCCTAAACCGTCCCCTCATCCGTCGATTGATCAGAATTCACGAAGATTTTATGGGCCGCGTGCTTTCATTTCACGGGGCATTCATGTCGCATTCCGCACACTTGTGGCAAGATTTCGATACGTGAATTTTTATCGTCACAATCGTTGGCTGTGTTTATGCGTTCTATGTTCCATTCCTTGTCGTTCTTGGGACAGCGCATTTTTGTGGAGGGCACTATGAGATGAGGCCGGATGAAAAGGGTACATTGAAAGGTAATTGGAATTTATTGATTGTTGGTAAACGAAAAGGAGTGCAAATACGCATGAGCAAGCTAAAAATCGCTATCGCCCTTACTGTGCTGCTCGGCATTGTCGTTTCCGTCGCAGCGTTTGCTGGAGGATTTGCGGTTGTCTCATATGACGACACATCAGCAAGAATCAAGCAACCGGCCAAGACAGTAACAACGCCTCAGTACATCTATAATGGGGATTTTTCCGTATGGAATAATGGCTATCCAGATGGCTGGAATGTGCCGACGCCGGCATTAAGTCCTGGTTGGTCAGTTCATTTCGCAAGCATGGACTATACCAGGAGCGGCAGCAGTGACGGCCTGAATCCAGCCGTTGGCTATTTCTTCCGCACAGGCTCCTCCGGTTCACAGTTCGCGGGTATGTCTCAGCAGGTTGGCGACGACCTGGTTACCGGTGACTATTGGGTGCAGGTTCACGTCTCCGCCTGGGAACATAATGTTAAGAGCGAATTCAACAGCGTCGCCTGGTATGGATTTGGCGAATCGGATGATCCTTCCAGCGTAACGCAGTGGCGGGAATTGTTCCCGGATGCCTTCGTCTGTTCGAACGATGCCGAACGTTGTAATCATCTCGGCCGCAAAGAGACGGTTAACATCGAGGCCGGCAGTTATCTGCACGTTTGGATGGGTATGAAGTTCCCGGATATGGGCGCCTGGACTGTGTTTGGCGTTGATGATATCTCGATCTCTGATTTCAGTGACGGTATTGAAGTAGATGTCACTGGTTTCACAGATGACGGCGATATCTTCTGGGATCGGCGCGCTCCGCGCTAGAAGTACCGTTTCATCTCAATAATAATGCGGGCCGGTTTATCATCCTACCGGCCCGCAAACACCCTCTTTCCCTAAAAGGGAGTAAGTTATCATGGCAGTACTCAAGAATAGCAACAAGTGGCTCCTACTCATCATGGCAGCAGCTTTGTTTATGGCGGGAGCAGGTGCAGTATATGCACAAGATGACAGCCCGTCTCCGGACAAAGATGGCAACGACTCGGTCGAAATGGTGTCGATCGACGCCACAACATTTGAAATGGGCCAGACAGCCGATGTGATGCTGGCCGAATGTGATCTTTTTCGAACTGGGTGTGAATTGAGTTGGTTTAGTGCTTCACAGCCAATTCATACAGTTCAAGTAGATCCTTTTTCAATTGATCTGTACGAAGTAACCAATGAATCTTTCCTTGAATTCATCAATGAACTAGGTTCAATAGAGGACACTTGCAATGATGAAGGCTGTCTTACTATTGATGATAGTGCCATTGAATTGGTTGATGACCTGTTTGTCGTGGACGAAGATCTGTTAACCCACCCTGTATCCGGCGTAACCTGGTATGGCGCAAGCGCCTATTGCGAAGCACGTGGCGACCGGCTGCCGACTGAAGCGGAGTGGGAATTGGCAGCCTCATGGGATTTCGCAAATGATGCAAAACTCTTCTACCCCTGGGGTGATGAGTTTGATGGGACAGTAACGAATTTCTGCGATGTAAATTGCCCTGAGCAGCAAGCCGACAGCGACTATGACGATGGGTATGAAGTGACGGCGCCTGTTGGCAGTTACGAAGATGGTCGCAGTCCTGCCGGTCTTTATGATGTGGCCGGCAACCTATGGGAGTGGGTAGACGATTGGTATGATCCCGATTACTATGGCGATTCGCCCGAAGATAACCCGGCTGGTCCCAAGACGGGCGATAACAAGGTCGTTCGTGGCGGATCATGGTTTGATACGGGCAATTTCACCAACACGGCCGTGCGTTTCCCCGCACCGCCGAGCGAGTCAGGTGACAGCATTGGTTTCCGCTGCGCTTCCGACGAGGTTGATGAATCTGCGATGATAGGGCCCGGGGAAAGTTCAGAAGCGGCTGATTCAGAAACGCCAGAAGCAACCGTTGAACCGACGGCGACAGCAACTGTTGAGCCAACGGAAGAAGCAACTGTTGAAGCAACCGAAGAAGCAACTGTTGAAGCAACCGTTGAACCAACGGCTACGAAAAAGCCCACGGCAACAGCGACAACAGAACCTACTGTCACGGAAGAGCCGACAGCGACAGCTACGATGGAGCCTACGGCGACTGAGGAACCGACAGCGACAGCAACGAAAGAGCCCACAGCGACGGCCACTGTCGAACCGACGGCGACTGAAGCACCTACAGAAGCTCCAACAGAAGAGCCGGCCGCGGCTGAAGATGGCACGAGTTCTGTAGCCCCTGTTTCTTTCAACTGCGATAGATATCCAGGTGAGGATCTTGGCGACACTTATGTTGTCGGGGCATGTGACTACTTAATAAAGATCGCGCGGACGTTGGGTGTTTCTTACTGGGACCTTGTAAAGGTGAACCCGCAAATCAAGGACCCCAATTATATCCAAACGGGCCAGGTTATAAATGTCCCACCGAGAGATGGGCAGCCAGTTTCAACGGCAACCACTGCTCCGCCAGCGGCGCCGGTTAAAGCCACACCTGAGCCATCGCCGGCAGCGAGTGCAACGCCTGTACCTCCGCCGGCAGCCAGCCCATCCCCGCCACCCCCGCCACCCCCGCCACCGGCTACACCCTCCGGCGGCACGCTAAATCGAGTTTCCAGATAACTTACCACTTAAAGCAAGAAGCCCTGTGAAATTTCACAGGGCTCCTTTTTTGCACCGTAGTACTACTTATTCTCACGAGAAGGTAGTACTACGGTGCGTTTGGCATAATAACTATCCATAAGCACCACCTCCTCTTTTTTTAGGATGGCTGCGCAGCAATGCTGCAGATAAATTGTATGACAGAAGCATTATGGCATACAACGTATGTCATGTCAATAAATCCACAGGTCGTCCAGTACCTGCCGCACCTGAAGAAATGATGCTCACTTCTTAGCGGTCCGGACTGATGTGGCGTTGTCTGAAAGAGTACGCAAGTCTGAATCTAGATACACTCTGAGCTATTGAATCAATGGGGCAATCGTATCAGCCAGCAGGTTGATCACGTCTCCTTCCCGCTGCACCATCCCGGCCACAAGCAGTAAGTGAGCGCCACGAATGATATTTTGATAACGGCCGTATACCTTCGGCCGTACGATGACATTGATCATCCCCGCTTCGTCTTCCAAAGTCAGAAAGTGAAACCCCTTTGCCGTCGGCGGCGACTGATGAACGACCAGCAATCCAGCCGCTTTAACCTGCTGTCCGCTGCCACATGCTGTTAAACTATCACTGCCCTGGACACCTTGCTTTTCGAGACGTGCGCGATACAAGGTCATGATATGCTCGCCTGGCGAAAGTCCCATGATCTCTTGTTCGGCTAACATCGATTCAGCCAGCGTCTGTGGGGGCAGTTCGACCTCCTGAGGCTTGTAAACCAGGTCGAGCATCTCCTCATCCAGATTCAATGTACCCAATTCCCACATCAACTGCCGGCGCGGAATTCCCCAGCCATTCATGCCACCAGCCATGATCAGATTTTCCACACTGCCCTGTCCAATGCGTGTGCGCAGGCAAAAATCCAGCAGCGAATCATACGGCCGTTCCTTTCGCTCAAGCAGGACACGCGTCACCTGCTCTTCGCGCAGCCCTTTCACGTAATGCAGCCCCAGGCGGATGCCATTTTCTTCAACGCAGCACCAGGCGCGGCTGTGATGAATATCTACAGGCCAAACGGTCATATCCAGGCGGCGAATCTCATTGACTAAAACGGCCGCATTCCAAAACCCCATCGGCTGATTATTCAATAAAGCGGCATAAAAAGGTGCGGGATGATATTTCTTGAGCCATGCCGACTGGTATACCAGCACAGCGAAAGCGGCAGCATGGCTCTTAGCAAAAGAGTAACCGCCAAAAGCGAGAAGCTGCTCAAAGACTGTGCCGGCCACATCACTGGGTACGCCAGCCTCTTTGGCACCGGCGAGGAAAGCATCGTGGAAGCGAGCAATCTCCTCCATGGCCCGCTTGGCGCCAAGGGCCCGGCGCAATCTTTCCCCCTGTCCCGCTGAAAAACCAGCCAGATCACGCGCGACTTTAAGTACCTGCTCCTGGAACAGAATCACCCCAAGGGTTTCCGCTAAAGCCGGTTTTAACAAGGGGTGTAAATAGGTGACCGTTTCCAGGCCCTGCCGGCGGCGCAAGTAGGGATGCACCATGTTGCCCTGGATGGGACCCGGGCGGATCAAAGAAATACCAACAACTAAATCGCCAAACGCCTGCGGTTTAAGACGCGGCAGCATCTGCGCCTGAGCCCGCGACTCAACCTGGAAAACGCCGATGGTGTCCGCCCGGCCGATCATCTGGTACACGGCCGGATCGTCGAAGGTGAGTGCGTCTAGATCGGGCAGAACGCCTGTCGTCTCGGCGACCAACGCCGCAGCTTCACCAACAGCCGATAACATTCGTAAGCCCAGGATATCGATCTTCACCAGGCCAATCTCTTCCAGGGCCTCTTTGTCCCACTGCACAACTACGCGATCGGGCATGGTCGCCGGCTCCGTGGGTACACGCCCCATAAGCGGCGCACCGGTGATGATCATGCCCCCGGAATGGATGCCCAGATGGCGAGGAAACCCAGCGATCTGTTCGCTCAAATCGAGCAACAAGGCCAACGGCGCGCGGTCGGCAAGCGCCGCCGATTGTAAAGCATCCTGGTTATCAAGTGCGCGCACGGCCGTGGCGACAACCTCCGGCGCCAGGGCCAGCGCCTTACCGATATCGCGAATGGCGCTTCGTTTGCGGAAGGTAACAAACGTGCAGGCCATTGCCGTGTGTTCAGCGCCATATGTTGTGTAAACATATTGGATCACTTCCTCGCGCCGTTGGGCGTCAAAATCAATATCAATATCAGGCACGACCTGCCGTTCAGCGGATAAGAACCGTTCAAATACTAAATCGTGAAGCAGGGGATCAATGGGGCTGATGAAGAGCAGGTAAGCGACCAGGGAATTAGCGGCCGACCCTCTCCCCTGACAGCGAATCCCATTCTCCCGGGCGAAACGGACAATGTCCCAGACAATGAGAAAATAGTTGGCTAACCCCGCTTGCTCAATGATGCGCAGCTCATGCTGTAACTGCCGCCCCACATTTTGAGGCGGTTCTGTGCCATACCGTTTTGGGACAGCTTCCTGGCATAAGCGCCGCAAGTAAGCACTACTGCTCATACCATGCCGGGTTGGGAAGTACGGTAGATCCTGCAGACCATAGCTCAATTCGAAGCGGCAGCGTTCGGCGATGGCCAGGGTATTGGTTATCGCCTGGGGAATATCGCCGAACAGCTTCGCCATTTCCCTCCCTGATTTCAGGTGATATTCAGAGTTTAAGCGCCGCAGATGTGTGGCCTCATCCAACGTGGCCAGATTACGGATGCAGACCAGCACATCCTGAAGTTGGTGCTTTTCCGGCACAGCATAGTGCACGTTATTGGTGGCCACACAACCAAGGTCAAGGTAATCGGCCAACGCTGTCAGACGAGGGACTATTAGTTCGTCTCGCGGTAGATAGTGGCGCTGCAGTTCAATCCAGAAATGCTCGCGTCCAAATAACTCCAGATATCTACGGGCGACGGCCACGGCCGTGTCGCGACCGTTCTCGGCAAGCAGCGACTGGGAGATAGCACCCTGGCGACATCCGGAGAGCGCGATCAGGCCATCCGTACAACCCACCAATTCTTCGAAATCAAGCCACGCCTGCCCTTTTGGGGCAGCATGGCGTGCGCGGCTGATCAGATAACAAAGATTATGCCAACCGGTCTGGTTTTCAACCAGCAGCGTCAGGTGATGATGTCCGCTGATCGGGCCGCTGTCAATGGTCAATTCGGCGCCGAGAATCGGCCGGATCCCACGTTCTCTGGCGGCGCGCACAAACCGGATCGCACCATAGACCGCATCATGGTCGGTCAGAGCCAGCGCCGGCAACCCTAAAGAAGCTGCCCGCATCACCAAATCTTCAGGATGACTTGCCCCATCCAACAGGCTGAAATTGGAATGACAGTGCAGCTCCGCGTAAGGAAAGGGCTCGCCTTGCGGCATCATAACCAGCCTGCCTGGGCGATCATGCCATGGCCATGACGCACCAGCCCGAATGCCGGGCGTTGATCAATCATATAAGCGCTGTATATACCATTGCTCACTTTTCAAGTCGTGATAAATAATGAGCAGCAATCCTGTTTCCGTTGTCAGTTTGAAGTAATCGCGCCATACCGCTTCACGCCACCAATCAGATTTCACCCGCCAGCGCCGGAGAACTTCGACAACTGTGTGCCGTCTCCCTTGCCAGGTAATTCGCTCTGGTTCCCCCATACTGTTATCCAAAACCTGGACCAGGACGCCATCAGGCCACAAGCGCGTCATGAGACAGAGGCTGCAGAAAAAAACGGCGCTCCGGAAGCGGGTGGGCAACATCGGCGAGTTGTGGCTGGAAGAAATTGCTTTGTCGATATTTAACGATCATATTTCGCAAGCTCTCTACGGCGTTCCCCGCCCAACCTACCTGGCGCGTGGCGCGGCCTGCAGCATCAAACAGGGTCAACTGCCTCCCCTGGGCCGGGCTGATATCCACCAACGTGATTTCCATACGGCAAACCCCACAAGAGATAGCTTCGCCATTAAATAATTCCTTAGCCAACATTTCATTAACGGCCGCAGCCAGACGAACAGGCTCGGAGGTAGGCCGGCTCAGGGTCAACTTTTGTCGTTGTACCTCACCATCCTCCCTTTCCAACAGCAGCGTGAGCGCACGTCCCAACAGACCATCCTTTCGCAACCGATGTGCGAGTTCCTCAACCAGGCGATTACCGGCTGCGGCCATTACCTGGGAATTATTCACCGGGCCATCAAATCGTATCTGTACCGTCTCTACCCGTTCTGGAGGTATGGCGGCCAGCCGCTCTCCCGCTTCGCCTCGCGCCAGGCGATAATAAGACACAATTGGCGGGCCGAATTGTTCTTGCAATGCCGGCAGCGGAAGGCCAGCCAACTGGCCTAACCTATAAATGCCCAGAAGACGCAGGCGGCGGGCGATATCTCGCTCTAGCGGTAAAAAGTCCAGCGAACGTGATGCGAGAAACTGCGCATCTTTCCCCGCCTCTACCGGTAAGGTATGCTCGGTCCGGCAAACAGTTGCCGCTACCTCGGCCGTAAATTTATTCGCGGCCAAACCAATAGCCGCCGAGAATTGAGTCCCGTCACGCAGCGTCCGGCCAAGTTCCTTCACAAACGGTAACGCCTCCCGCTGCGGCAAACCTTCTAAATCGAGGCAGTACCGTACAGGCAAAAAACGTGCAGCAACCGTAACCGGTTTTTTATCTCGGAACGGGTGCCACCATTCCTGCGGTTCGATCAAAGACGAAAAATCCATCAGACGGTCAATCACCTCTCCGGATGCCTTGCTGTAACGCGTCTCAGCTGCGGGCATGAAGTGAGAATGGGGCGATAGCACCTGCACAAGGCGCAGGGACATCCCTATCTGCACGCCCAGGCGCGCCACTTCTTGCGAAAAGGCATAAACCGGCCGCGCTTCCCATGGCTGTCCGCCAATAGCCAGCGGCACCTCAGCCAGGGCGCTTTCTCCACGGCGCTCCACCGCGGCGGCGAAATAGGGGATGGTGATACAAGCAATCACAGGTTAACCCCTTCAGCCGGGCTGTTGAAAAAGATATCGAGCCGCACCTCTTTGCCCGGAGCGGACAACTTATTCTTGACGACGATTACCCGTACTTCGTAACCGTAAATATCCCGCTGCCGGTACAGCCAACGTTCTTTTTTCAGTAGCAAACGCAGGGTAGCGAAGTGGGGCAGCGTCGCCTGTTGAGGATAATCAAGCAAATCGTTTTTCATGTCTCTCTTATTAGCAAAGAGGGTGGTTAAAAATAACAAGGTGATATTGCTCTTGCTTAAAGGAGCCAGCATACGTCCCAAAGTAGATGTGAGCTTACGCCCTGTGCGCGCCTCCCCCTGGGCATGCGCCGGCATATCACAAACAAGTAGATCAAAGCCGTTGTTATAAACAAAGTCGGGCAGCATATTCAAAGCCTCCCCGGCGTTATAGGGATGAACAAGGGTTAGCTGTTCAAGCAAAACGCCACAGCGCCTGGCATAAGCTGGATCAAAGTTACGTTCCAGATCAAGATAAGCAACCATACCTTCTGATGCCTGCGCTTCAGCTATGATCTTTAGCGCCACAGTCGTCATGCCGGAGGTAGGCACCCCCATCAACTCGCTAATACGGCCGCGCGGTATGCCACCGGCGCCTATCGCGACATCTAGATCTGGGAAACCACTGATGATATGTGGGACGCTGGCCCCCAGCTGCTCTGAAGAACGGCCGATGGCCCGTGTGCCCCATCGTTTCTGAATGGATGCAATCACCTCCTCCAATTTTTCTTTTCTGTCACGCTGCATGGGTTGTCACCACGGCCGTCTAAAAAACCTCGAAGGTCTCTGAAAAACAGTTGGCCGCAAAAACAGTGCATAAATCTTCGAGGTTTGCAGATCGCCAAAAGAACTAATGTTCTATTCCGAGAATAGAGTTGAGGAGTGCTCGTATCCGTAAAAGAAGCGTTAATTCTTCCAGCTTGCACCAACTGTCAGGCAGGATAGCATTAGTATCATGAACCTTATTTTGACAGAACGCGACCAAGCAATGCTGGCCGGCGATTACGGTCAAGCCACTCAAATGGCGATGCGTATCTTAGCAACAATGGCCGGCGTTTATGGGGCGACCCACCTGCTGGATATCGAATCAGCGCACATTGATGGCTGCTTGTATCATGGATACTCCGGCCTTGAGTTCGCCCGGCGCCTGGTTGAAGGCGGGGCCCAAGTATGCGTGCCCACCACCCTTAATGTGGGCGCCGTTGATTTACTACACCCTGAGTATTTTAGAGGAACACCGGAAGTTGGGAGCCATGCCAAAGAGATGATGCTGGCGTACGAACAAATGGGGTGCCGTCCCATCTTCACCTGTGCCCCATACCAGAACAGCCAACGCCCATCATTTGGCGCACAGATCGCCTGGGCTGAAAGCAACGCCATCGTTTTCGCAAACTCCGTATTGGGCGCGCGAACCAATCGGTATGGCGATTTCATTGACATATGTGCAGCCATTACCGGCCGTGCGCCTGCGATCGGCCTGCATCTAGAGGAAAACCGCGGCGGCCAGCTGCTTTACCGCTTAGAGAACATACCCGAAAGACTTCTAAACGAAGATGTACTTTTTCCCGTCCTTGGTTATCTGATCGGCGCCCGCAGCGGCACCAAGATTCCAGTTATTGAAGGGTTATTACCACAAACGACAGAGGACCAACTCAAGGCGCTTGGCGCAGCAACTGCTTCATCCGGCGCTGTGGCTCTGTTCCACGCCGTGGGGATCACACCGGAAGCGCCCACCCTTTCAGCGGCATGCCATGACCAGGCGCCAGAAGAAACAATTACGGTTACCCTGGCCGACCTGCGCGCTACATTGGCAAACTTAAGCACGGCTCCTGACGGGCATATCAACGTAGTGGCCCTGGGCAGCCCCCACTTTTCGCCGGAAGAGTTCGCTCAATTAATGCCCCTACTCGAAACACATCCACCGAGCCCTGAAGTTGAGTTTATTGTCTGTACAAACCGCCTGGTATTGGCAGGTCTACAACAGCGCGGCTGGCTGAAGAAACTGCGCGAGGCCGGCGTGCAGGTCGTGGTCGACACCTGTGTTGTGGTAACGCCCATCGTTCGCGCCAAAAATGGCGTATTAATGACCAATTCAGGGAAGTTCGCTCATTACTCTCCGGGCAATATCGGGCTGCAGGTCGTATTTGGCAGCCTGGCAGAATGTGTACGCTCAGGAGCCCTGGGTAAAGTATGGCGAGATAAAGACTTATGGCAGAATTAATTTTGCAGGCACTTGTGCTGGTGCCTGGCCAGGGAGAAGGCGAAGCACTTGTGCTGCCCGAGCCGCTTAGTTTCTGGGGAGGGCTTGATCCACAAACCGGTGAGATTATCGACCAGCGCCACCCCACCTTGGGCGCGAATGTAACGGGACAGGTATTGGTATTACCTATCGGGCGCGGTTCAAGCAGCGCCAGCAGCATTCTCCTGGAAACGGTGCGTGCCGGAACGGCGCCGGCGGCGATTATCACAGCAGAAAAGGATGCTATTTTAGCCTTGGGGGCCGCTGTAGCGCGTGAGATGTACGAAAAAGCACCGCCCGTGCTTGTCTTAGAAGAACCAGATTACAGCCGGCTGAGGACCGGTATGTGGATCGCGGTTTCCGAAAGGGGTGATTTGATTATTAGCGGCTAGCGTGGTTGACGCCTGTGACAGCCAATTGGTGCATGATTAACTTTGTCTGTCGCTTTCTCAACGACTTCTCTGTTTCTTAAAGATTTTTACCATACCTTCATTGGAAAAATCACGGGTTCAAGCTATGCTTGCCACAGGATTGTGATAGACGGGATATGCTTTAAATGGCAGCAGACTTAACGGATCAGACGCTTGAACATTACCGCCTGGAAGAATTAATCGGCCAGGGGGGTATGGGTTCTGTTTATCGCACCGTCGATCTTAACCTGGCGCGTCCGGTCGCCGTCAAGGTCATGCACGAGGATCTTACGTCCCAACCTGATTTCGAAGAACGATTTCAGCAAGAAGCGCAGGCTGCGGCACGCCTTGATCACCCTTCTATCGTACACATTTACCATTTCGGCCATGATCAGGGACAGCAGTATATTGTCATGGAGCTGATACCTGGCCTCAGCCTGGGAATCTACCTCAAACAGCTGGCCGACAGCGACCAGGTCATTCGCCTGGATGAAACATTGCTCCTTTCCGCGCAGGTTGCCGAGGCATTGGGCTACGCCCACCGCAAGGACGTCGTCCATCAAGATATCAAGCCGGATAACATCCTGGTTAAAGAACTGGACCAGGTAGAACGACCGGATGAACCGCCGCTGCGCGCAGTGGTTACTGATTTTGGTCTCGCCAGATTATCGCGGGGCGACTTTGTGCTTAATGAAGGCGACGTACTGGGCACACTGGACTATATGTCGCCGGAACAACTCTTGGGACAGCCGGTGGACGGCCGTTCAGATATCTACTCGCTGGGCGTGGTTCTGTTTCAGCTGGCGACTGGCCAACTCCCTTTCCAGATCGAAACATTGACTGATGCCATCCGCAGCCATGTCAACGATGCGCCGCCGGTTCCAAGCCAGATTTACCCTGGTGTGCCGGATTCTTTGAGCCAGGTGATCTTGAAAGCGATGGCTAAAGATCCTGCTGACCGCTACCAGACAGGCGACGAAATGGCCCGGGCACTGCACCAGATTACGGCGGGTCTGTCTGACACGAATTCAGAGGTAGCCGGCGATCTCGATCAGAGCAGTGTGGCGAGCATGGTGGTGGCCCTAGATCAAAACCCAAATCTCGCGGATACATCGCGTTGGATTGGCGATGATCAAGCGGTCCCCCCTCTCTATGACGTATTACGTGTCGTTCAAGAGGGCGAAGAGCCGGAATGGTACGGCCTTCAGAAAAGAAGTTTCACCATCGGGCGCAGCGAAGGCAATGACATCGTTCTTGTGGGCAGCAATGTTTCGCGATGGCACGCGCGTTTGGAATATTTGAATGAGAGCTGGCATATCATCGACACCGCCAGCACCAACGGAACGTTCCTAGATAAAACTCAACTGATTCCCGAAAAGGCTTACCCGTGGCGCTGGGGCCAGGTTGTGCATGTCGGCTCTTTTGATCTCTATTTGCAGCCTGGAACAGGGGCCAGGGAGATCGTTCTTCCTGAAACCGACGCGACGTTTGTTGATGGTGCGTATGTCGACACCCTGCCACCACCCAACGTACCGTTTGCGCCGCCCGCAGAACTGATCGTCGCTGATCTGCGACCCGCTGAGCTAAAACGCATGGGCATTTGCCGTGTTCTACTCGTGAATAATGGACATGCGACAACGGCTGTCACGGTGGCTGCTGGTGATCCAAGTGGCCATTTAATGGTAGATGCGCCGACCAAGCAGGTGACGATTGGTTCCAACCAGAAGGGCGTTGTTGATTTCTACTTTGAAGGACAGCGTCCTTTTATCGGCCAGCGCCACAGTTACCCATTCACGATGCATGTCAGCACCGAAAAACAGGATTGGGATGTACTGACCGGCGCCGTTAAAGTTAGGCCGGTCATTTCCATCTGGCTAATCTTCTTCATTCTGTTCCTCATCATAGGCTTGGGCATACTCATTAACAATTTCCTGGCGGGAGAACTGCCCTGGACCCCAGAGTCTCTTTTTGATGCCATTATCACTTTTATACAGAGTCTATAAACACGAGAATTTGAATAATTGGGCGGGCGGACATATGATTCCTTTGCAACAGTTTTCACAAGCACAGAGAGGAGATTGGGTAAGATGAGTGACCAGACAGACGTTGTAAATGAAGATTTGTGGGTAAATGTGGGACAGCTGGATATGCCGCCACGCCTGCTACTGGGCCCTGGTCCTTCAAATGCGCATCCTCGCGTCCTACAAGCGCTCGCCATGCGCCAGGTCGGGCACCTCGATCCTTCGTTCATCGCTGTGATGGATGATGTACAAAATTTATTGCGCTACACCTGGCAAATTGCTGATGGCTTCCCTCTGGCTATCAGTGGTACCGGCAGCGCGGCCATGGAAGCGGCCATCGCCAACATTGTTGAGCCGGGCGATATCGTTCTGGTGGCCGTTATAGGCTATTTTGGCGAACGGATGGTAGAGATAGCCGGTCGTTACGGCGCTGAAGTGCATGTTATCGAAAAACCATGGGGCGAGGCTTTCACAACGGCCGAACTACGCAGTGCTGTTGAAAAATACAAGCCCGCTGTTTTGGGACTTGTCCATGGTGAAACATCAACCGGTGTGATGCAGCCGCTTGATGACATCGGCGCCCTCTGCCGCGACTTTGACTGCCTGCTCCTCGTGGATGCCGTTACCAGCCTGGCTACGGCCCCGCTCTTCTTCGACGAATGGCAAATTGATGCCGCTTACAGCTGTTCTCAAAAAGGGTTGAGCTGCCCGCCTGGCCTCAGCCCCATCGCCTTCGGCCCGCGTGCGTTGGAGAAAATGGCGGCCCGCGAGAGCAAGGTAAGAAGCTGGTACCTGGACGTCTCTCTTCTGACGGACTATTGGGAAGGAGACACTCGGCGATATCACCATACGGCGCCGATTAACATGAATTACGCACTGCGAGAAGGATTGCGGCTGGTCGCTGAAGAAGGGCTGCAGCCGCGTTGGGCCAGGCATCAGGAAATCGCCGAGTTCTTCTGGGATGGTCTTGACGAGCTTGGCCTATCGTGCCATGCGCCGCGTGAACTGCGCTTGCCTGCCCTGACAACGGTGCGTGTGCCTGATGGCGTTGATGCGGGTGCAGTGGCGCGGGCATTGCTGCTGGATTACAACATTGAGGTTGCCGGCGGCTTCAGCCAGTTAGCGGGCAAAGTGTGGCGCATTGGCTTGATGGGCTTCAACAGCCGGCGAGAGAATGCGATGCTGCTTCTGGATGCCCTGGGGCGCGTGCTGGGTATTTAGCCTATAGGCGGAGCTTATAGCGCACTTGTGCGCCGGACAGCGTCTTGGTCACGCCGGTTGATCGCTGCCGGCAGCGAATGATCCCAGAGGCATGATCGTCTCCTGGTTGGTGGTAATGATTTCCGCCTCTAGACGGCCGTGTGATAACTCTCGCAAAGCATTCTGAAAGTCAGCGAGTTGATTAACGGCGAACTGGGCGGTGATGGTCACGTCTGCGGCGAACTCTTCATCCAGTACCAGACCGTTCTGCGCCTGCACTAACAGCTTCACCTGTTCGTAAAGTGGATAAGGGATTGCCATCATGACCGTGTGCGTGGGCACTTTTTCCGCCAGGGGCAGCTGCTCAAGCACTGCTTTCACCGCATCGCCATAAGCGCGAACCAACCCGCCTGTCCCCAGTTTTGTTCCGCCGAAGTAGCGCGTGACGACGACAACGATATCTCCCAACCCACTGCCTTGTATGACCGCCAGCATCGGCCGTCCTGCCGTACCCGACGGTTCACCGTCATCATTGCAGTGAGCGGTCACCGACGAGCCATGCCCGATTAAGAAAGCGGGCACATTATGCGAAGCATCGCTGAATTCATGCTTGATCTTTTTGATAAAGGTCTTGGCCGCGTCCACGGTAAATACCGGCGCAGCAGTAGCGATAAACCGCGAATTGGAAACGCGGATTTCTGTTCGTGTCTCTTCGGCAGGGATAGGATAACGTCCGGCCATGAGCGCTTACTCCTTGATGCTCAGCGTGCTTTGCCGTTCACGATTGAGGATCAATTTTGTTACATCCGGGCGCGAGTAATGCCCGGCGGCATCGAAGTTCTGGCGTTCCTCACGCACACGGCGCTGATCAACAGCGGCCATTCTGATCGCTTCTTGTTCCACAACAGGTTCGATTACCCAGGATCCGTCAGGCGCCGCCAGACACGATCCACCGTCAGCCAGGAAAGGCGGGCTCTCCTCGAGGATTTCGGCCAGGAAGGGTGTATTCTCGGGAAAATCAATGGGCCTCATTAACCCGGAAACGGACAAGACGTACGAGCGCGCTTCTTTGGCAATGAAGCGGGTTATGTCCTCTGTATTTCGCAGATTACCAGGCCATATCGCCACGTGAAAATCCTCTCCCTGGGCATAGAGCGCGGCGCGTGGTAAGGGCATCCAGTTTTCCCAACAGTTCAGGCCGCCCACAGTGAATGCGCCAACTTTGTTTACGCGCAAGCCGTACCCGTCGCCGGGCGCCCAGGTTAGACGCTCTTCATAAGTGGGCATCAGTTTGCGATGAGTGTTGATAATTTCGCCCTCCCCTGAGATATGGACCAGCGTGCAGTAGAGGCTGTGCCCGCCGCGATCTAACGGCCGATCAATAACGCCTACGATGATGACCATGTCATTCGCCGCGGCCACGGCGCATAAGGGATCGAGATGTCCTGATTCGATCTGAACGGCTTCTTGCATGTAGTGGGCATGCAGTTCCTTCTGCCGCGCGTCGTTAAAACGCGCGCCGTCAGTGCGTTCGATCCAGAATGGATATCCCGGCGCCAGGGATTCACCAAAGGCCAGCAGCTGGCAGCCTTGTGCGGCGGCGTCTTCGGCCGCGGTCACGATTTTTTCCAGCGTGCACTCGCGATCCAGCCATACTGGCGCGATCTGCGCAAACCCTACATTGAGCAAATCACCTTTGGATTCCATACGCCTCGACCTCCTTCGCTAATGATCAATGATGCTTGGACAGTGTGGCAGACCAATTGTCATCAATCTTGTGATTACTGGCCCGGGTTTATTCCCCGGCGTATCCTTATGCATAGTCACAGACGAAGCACGCTCTAAGGATAACCAACGATTTCCGTCTGACCAACTCTCCGATGGATTTGTCGTAAGGAGGAACAGGGAACCATGTTTGAAGCTTCCGCCAGTTGGAAAGCGATGTATCCACAAGCCGCGGTTGGCGTGCTTGCGCTGGATAATGTGACCAATCCTGCAGACCACGCTGAACTTGACAATCAAAAAGAAGCCTTGGAAAGTGAGCTGCGGGGCCGGTTTGCCGGATACAGCCGCCAAGAGTTGCGCGCCCTGCCCTCGATTGAACCGTATGCAGCTTATTACAAACGCTTCAAGAAGAGCTACCATGTGCTGCACCAGCTGGAATCTATTGCCTTGAAGGGCAAGCCTATCCCACGGACGGCCGCTCTGGTAGAAGCAATGTTTATGGCCGAGCTAAAAAGCCAGCTTCTAACGGCCGGGCATGATCTTGATGTTCTGCAGCAGCCAGTGGGTGTCACGGTGGCCGCGGGAGACGAAACATATGCCGGTATGGGGTCTCGTGATATCCGGACTAAGGCAAAGGACATGATGATCACAGATGATGTTGGAATCATCTCCAGCATCATTTACGGGCCTGACCACCGCACAAGGATCACGGCCAACACACAGCGGGTGCTTTTTACTGTTTACGCGCCAGCCGGCATTCAGCGGCAGCAGTTGGTGGGTCATCTGGATGACCTCAAGACATATGTCAGGATCATTAGTCCGCAAGCGGCGGTCATCGAAGAAATAGTTATTGACGCCGGTTGACTTTCAGCAGCCATTGCGTACATTAAGCTTTGGCGGGTGTAACCCTGCCGCTGGTAGTCGTGCATGATACACTTGGTTTATGGGTAGAGAGCGCACATTCCGTACGGAGGCGATAGTCATTAGGCGGTCCGATTTTGGCGAAGCGGATCGCATGCTTACGCTGTATTCCAAAGAATTCGGCAAGATTTCGGCCATCGCGAAAGGGGCTCGCAAACCACAGAGCCGCAAGACCGGGCATGTTGAATTGTTTATGCGCAGCAAGTTCTTCGTCGCCAAGGGACGTAATTTGGATATCGTCACTCAGGCGGAAATGATTGATTCTTACGCTGGCATACGCGCCGATCTCATGCGCGTTTCCTATGCTTCCTATGCCGTAGAGCTGCTCGACCGTTTCACCGTAGAGGAGGACCGGCACACAGGAATCTACGATCTATTGGCCAACACACTGAGTCGTTTGGCGGCGCTTGATAATTTGGGGTTGACGACGCGCTATTTCGAGCTGCATTTGCTCTCCCTGGTCGGTTTTCGGCCACAGCTGTATCAATGTGTTTCCTGCACAGAGGCAATCGTTGAAGAGGATCAATACTTCAGCCCGGATATGGGTGGGTTCTTATGTCCCAACTGCCGGGATGTCGATCGCCGGGCAGTGCCGGTATCCGCTTCTGCTGTAAAAGTGCTGCGCTATTTGCAGACGCGCAAATGGGATACGGTTAAGCACCTTCACCTGCGGGCGGAGCGCCAGAGGGAGTTGGAACGAATCATGCGTAAATATATTCTGCACACGCTGGAACGCGAGCTGAAGTCTGTCGATTTTTTGCACCAGCTGGAGAATGATGTACCGTCATCGACGGGCAATTTTTAATTAACACGCGAAAACGGCTGTTTCAACTGAAGGCGGGTGACTATTCGTTGACAAATCAGGCGTCAACCTTCAAAATTCACCGTTTCCAAGAAGTCTAGAATGAGATAGGTATCTATATGAGTAAACCACTTAGTTTTCAACAGATGATTATGCGCCTGCTTAGTTTCTGGGAAGAGCAGGGCTGTTTGATCCAGCAGCCATATAACGTCCAGGTGGGCGCGGGGACAATGAACCCGGCGACATCGCTGCGTGTACTGGGGCCGGAACCGTGGAATGTTGTTTACGTTGAACCCAGCATACGCCCCGACGACGGCCGTTTTGGCGATAACCCAAACCGTATGCAAATGCATTTCCAACTACAGGTGATTCTGAAACCTGATCCGGGCAACCCACAAGAAATCTATCTCAAGAGCCTTGAGGCCATTGGCTTCAACCAACGTGAGCATGATATTCGCTTTGTAGAAGACAACTGGGAAAGTCCAGCTTTAGGCGCCTGGGGTTTAGGGTGGGAAGTGTGGCTTGATGGCCAGGAGATCACTCAGTTCACTTATTTCCAACAGGCCGGCGGGCTGGAACTGGATCCTAACTCCGTCGAAATCACCTATGGTTTAGACCGCATCGCCCTCGCTCTGCAGGAGAAGAACAGCGTTTGGGAAATGGATTTTGGGGCCGGTGTTGGTTACGGCGACGTGCTGCTGCAGGCAGAGATCGAACACTGTAACTATTATTTCAATGTCGCCGATGTTGATGCACTTAAGACCATCTATGACACGTACGAACAAGAGGCGCAGCGCTGTCTTGACGCGAATCTCATTGTCCCGGCGCACGACTATAACTTAAAGTGTTCTCACCTCTTCAATGTCCTGGACACGCGCGGCGCCATTGGTGTGACTGAACGGGCCAAATATTTTCAGCGCATGCGCAGTATCGCCCGGCGTGTATCAGAAGCCTACGTTGAACAGCGGCAGCGCCTTGAGTATCCTTTTTTTGATGTACCTGGCTGGCAAACGTCCAGCGAAGAAATTCAGGCCGTCAAATCTGTCTGGACGCCTTTTGAAACTCCGCAGACCTTTGTCCTGGAAATCGGCAGCGAAGAACTACCGGCAACTGATTTAAGGTCTGCAATCCGCCAGCTTCGCGTAACCGTGCCGGAGTTCCTGGACAAACTTCGCCTGGGATATGATGAGATAATCGTCGACGGAACGCCGCGCCGCCTTGCCGTTATCGTCAGCGGCCTGGACCCGCGACAGGATGATTTGGAAACTGTTGCCAAGGGACCGCCGGCCGATCGAGCGTTTGATTCGGAAGGACGGCCGACTAAAGCGGCCGAAGGTTTCGCACGCAGTCGCGGCGTTTCCATTGATGCGCTCGAGGTTGTTGAAGAAAAGGGGCGGCGCTATGTTACGGCCGTGGTACATGAAACAGGTCGAGCAGCGGTTGATGTGTTGGCCGAGAATTTGGCCGAGCTGGTAGCAGGCATTAAGTTTGAAAAAAGCATGCGCTGGAATGAGAGCAACATCAATTTCAGCCGCCCTCTGCGCTGGCTGCTCGCCCTTTATGGGACGGACCTCATCCCATTTAGCTATGCCGGGGTGGTCTCCGGACGAGTCAGCCGCGGTTTACGCCCCTACGATTCACCCCCCATTGAGATCAACAATGCGGCTGCTTTTGCGGCGATGATGCGCGAACATAAGATTCTCCTAGACACCGATGAACGGCGTGGGACGATCTCCCAAGCTGTCGCAGCGTTGGCGGCAGAAGTGTCGGGGTTCATTCCCGACAATCCAGGCTTACTGGAGGAAGTTACCAATCTGGTCGAGTATCCAACGCCGCTGCTGGGTCGTTTCGAAGAGCGCTTTCTGGCACTTCCGGAAGAAGTATTGGTAGCCGTCATGCGCAAACACCAACGTTATTTCCCGGTCTATAGTGAAGATGGGCAGCTACTGCCCTATTTCATCGCCGTGCGTAATGGGGACGAGGAGCATTTGGATATTGTCAGAGACGGCAATGAACATGTCATCCGCGCCCGTTTTGCTGATGCGGAATTTTTCTATTCCAAAGATATTGAGAGAAAGCTGACCGATTTCATTCCTGAGTTGGACAAGCTGACCTTCCAGGCGAAGCTGGGCTCCATGTTGGACAAAACAAAGCGCCTTGAAAGCCTGGTGCCTGAAGTCGCCGGCTTGTTGGGGTTGCAGGATAGGGATATCGAAACGGCGGCCCGTGCGGCGGCGTTGGCCAAGGCTGACCTCGCCAGCAGCATGGTTGTTGAAATGACTTCCCTTCAGGGGATCGTGGGCGGCCATTACGCCGGCCTGAGCGGCGAAGATGAAGCGGTTATCGCCGCGATTGCCGAACAATACGATGCGGTCAGCGAGACAGAGCCCGGTCTTGCACTGGCTTTGGCCGATCGTTTTGATAGTTTACTAGCCCTCTTTGCGGCGGGACTGGAGCCGAAAGGCTCGAATGATCCGTTTGCCTTGCGACGTGCAGCTATTCAGATCATTGAGAACCTGGTCGCCAATGAACAGTTTTTCGATCTGCGGGCCGGGCTCGATGCGGCCGCGCCCCTTTTGCCGGTAACTGCCGATGAAGCGGTGCGCGAAAACGTGCTGCGCTTTATCGCCGGACGGCTGAGTGTAGTTCTTCGTGAAAACGGGTATGCATCGTCAATCATCAAAGCGGTTGTTGCTGAAACGAGTCACGATCCTTACCTCGCCTGGCGCACCGCAGCTGACCTGAGCCAGGCGGTTCTGGCAGAAGATTGGCAGAATGTGCTCAACGCCTACGCCCGTTGCGTGCGTATTACGCGCAGCCTGGACCGCGAGTACGCGCTAAATGCGGAAGCTTTGAGTGAACCGGTCGAGCTAGAACTGTGGTCAGCATACCAGGAAGCAATGGCCGCCTCCGACGGCACACTACCAACGCTGGTAGAATCGTTGCGTGATATGATGCCTGCAATCAGTCACTTCTTTGAGGATATCTTGGTGATGGCGGAGGATGAGGCTGTTCGAGAAAACCGTCTGGCGCTCCTGCAGCGCATCGCCGGTCTGCCCGGCGGCCTGGCTGACTTATCCCAGCTGGAAGGATTCTAGAAGTTCGCTGCCGGATAATTTCACATTGAAATGTAGACAGGACCCTGCCATAGAAATTGTGGCAGGGTCTTTTCTATTGGCGGAAATGAGCAGTGTCGAACATCTCTACAACAATCACTATGATAGCCATAGAATCTTACCGCTTCATGCAGTATAATCGGCGAACCACGGGAGGCTTGATTTGTACCTGTCTAAGCGCCATCTCGACGAGGGGCAATAGTCAGGCAGAATCTATCGGCGATGAGTGTTACGGAAGAAATTAAGAACCGTCTTGATCTCGTAGACATTGTCTCCGAGCATGTCTCACTGCGTCGCTCTGGACGTAGTTACACTGGTTTCTGCCCTTTTCACAGCAATACACGCACCCCAGCCTTTGTTGTTTTTCCCGATACCCAGACCTGGCGATGCTTTGGCGAGTGCGCCACGGGCGGTGACGTATTTGAATACGTGATGAAGAAGGAAGGATACGACTTCAAGGAGGCGCTTAAAGTATTGGCCCAGCGCGCCGGCGTCACGCTCGAAGAAACCGATCCGCTGGCGAAGAAGCGTCGCCAGGCTGAGAACAAGGTCGTGGACTTATTGACGATGGCGGCCGAGTATTTCCACCAACTTTTTCTTCACGCGCCACAGGCCCAGAACGCGCGGAACTATATCGCGGGCAGGCAGTTGAATGAGGAAACGATAGCCACATACCATGTTGGCTATGCGCTGAATTCCTGGGACGCTTGCCGCACTCATTTCACGGATCAGGGTTATTCGGATGCTGAATTGTTGGCCGCCGGCCTCTTGACCGAGAACCCGGACAAGGGCACGCGTTATGATCGCTTCCGCAACCGGCTAATGATCCCCATTCGCGATCTCGACGGCCGTGTTGTCGGCTTTGGTGCACGCACCCTGGAAAAAGACGGCATCCCCAAATATCTGAACTCGCCGCAGACAGAAGTATTCGATAAAGGCCGTTTGTTGTTCGGACTTGACCTGGCCAAGCGTTACATTCGCGAAGCCCGGGAAGCGGTGATTGTAGAAGGGTACATGGATGTCATGCAGGGCTGGCAGGCGGGGTTTCGCAATATGGTCGCCCAGATGGGCACCGCCTTAAGCGGCGAACAGCTCCAGTCGGTCAATCGCTTCAGTAGGAGTTCAACAGGCAGTTCAGTTCCACGCATCATTCTTTCCCTTGATGCTGATCCTGCCGGCCAAAAAGCGACATCGCGCGGGTTGGAGATTGCACGACAGACTTTGGAAAGAACTACGAAATCAACATTTACCGGCACCGGTAAGCGGCTAGATACCAGCAGATTCCTGGCAGATGTAAGAATCGTAGTTCTCCCTGAAGGAAACGATCCCGATCAGATAATACGCGGCAATCCAGAGGATTGGCAGACACTCATCAGCACGGCGAAACCGCTGGTCAACTACATCATTGATGAAATGACGCGCAACCTGGATATGAATGATATCAAGGCGAAAGAAAACGTCGCCGAACAGGTGATGGCACTGATCAGAGAACTGCCGACGGAACTAGAACAAGAACAATATCGCCTGATGTTAGCGCGCGCATTGCAGACCGATGAACGAACGTTGAGATTTGTTCCTCGGCCACCGCCGAAACAAAGCCCACGGCAGCAACCTATAGCTATTCCCCCGCCGGAAT
The DNA here is from genome assembly GCA_963767495.1 of uncultured Chloroflexia bacterium. Lineage (GTDB taxonomy): Bacteria > Chloroflexota > Anaerolineae > Promineifilales > Promineifilaceae > JAACFF01. Next base: position 1,085,457 of record CAVYDY010000001.1, on the reverse strand, counting down.
TCGCGGACCCGCCAAACAGTTCAACAAGAAGACCACCGAAGATTTCGGCGACCGCATCGAATGGGTCGCGAGAATCAAATCTGCTGCGTCAATGTCTACAATACCCGCACCTTATCATGCAGGTCAACCAACAACTTATTCGTTATGAACAGCCAGCGATCAAAAATGAAGATTTTGGCTCTGTGGAAGATAGGCAAATTCTGTCTTTGATCTACGAGCGCACTGACCGGGCGCCGGTTGTCACGATAGACGAATTGTGCGATAGTCTTGACGAGGTGCTTGCCAGGCGAGTTGAGCAGCTGGCTGCTCTACCGCATGCACCGGAATCAGAAATGTCGCGCCTACCTGAACAGTTGGCCAAATCCGTTCTGGATTGGAGAGCTGACAAGATACATAGGCAAGTGACCGAACTGCAGCAGCTTTTGATCGAATTGCCCGCACAGCCAGAAAATGCTGAGCGCCGCACACAGTTGTTCCTCCGCATCAATGAGTTGCACGCGTCCCGACAAGGCATGAGCAAGGCAAAGGACGCGATGACAGGAAGCGGTCAAAGACGCGCAGAACAGGCAGGTGGCTCTTAGACCAATCACTGCCGCACGCCTCTTTTTTGATGATGCTTTTGTATCGTATCCCGTTGTTTTGAAATACATCTTGCCGGTTTGATCAACACAGGAAGAAGCAATCGCAGATGGAATCTGAGAACCTCGATTTTGAAGCCCTTGTAAAGCGTGCCCGCCGTTCTCGCAAAATTGACGAGGCGGATGTACAGGCTATCCTGGCTACCGCCAGTGATGACGAAGCAGAACTACTCTACGAGCGCCTACAAAAATTGAATATTCGCGTTGTAGCTGAAAACGGTGATACATTGGATGATCCCGGCGAGTCCACGGGTCTGATGTCCATAGTAGATAATGACCTCACTGCGGAAAGCGAAGCGGACGATCTCAGCGACTATGTCGTCGAGGATGATCCGGTTCATACGTATCTGAAAGAGATCGGACAGGTGCCGCTCTTATCAGTTGAACAAGAGATTTGGTTGGCTACACAGATGGCCGCCGCTCGCGTTCTTGATCGATTGAACCGTGATGCAATAGACGAGCTTCATGCAGATGATCAAGATCAGGTGCGCGCCCGTACAATGGCTACGAATTACGCGAACTTCCTGGAGAACTGGAGCTGCGCGCAGGAAGCCAGCAGCATAATCGATGTGGCCCCTCCCGATTTGATAGCCTTGATCGATGAGGCGCGTTTGTTGCGGCAGGATTGGCGCAACAGCAAAGGATCCTATGTTCGTCAATACTTGAATGGCGGCCATTGGGGCCAGGATGAGGTATGGACTGATCTAGCCGGATGCGTATTTAACATGTTCACAAGTGCCTATTTGTTGCCCAATGAGCTTGTGCAGCGCCTCACCAAATACTATGTTGCCGAAAGCGAATTACCCAGTCGCGATGTTTTCCAAGATTGGATGGATGAGAATGAGATTGCACTGGAATACAATGCCTTTATGGTCTATCACCTGGCGGAGGAAGCGAAGTCTAACCTGACCCGCGCTAACCTGCGGCTGGTAGTTAGCGTCGCCAAACGGTATATGGGCCGGGGTATCCACCTATTGGACCTGGTGCAAGAAGGTAATGTGGGACTCTTGCGCGCAGTGGAGAAGTTTGACCATACGAAAGGATACAAATTCAGCACCTACGCGACCTGGTGGATTCGCCAGGCAGTGAGCCGTGCTATCGCCGATCAAGCAAGAACGATTCGCATTCCAGTTCATATGTACGAAACGATCAATAAGATCGTCAAGGTGCAGAGAGACCTGGTCCAGAAACTCAGTCACGAACCAAGCGTGGAGGAATTGGCTCTGGAGCTGGATTACTTGACGCCGGAAGAGTCGGCTGCGATTAAGAAAGCACTGGAGAGTGGGGAAGATATTGATCCGGCGCTCAATCGCAAATGGCGCACGGCCGTCAGCAAAATTCGCGATATTTTGCGTATCGCCATGGATCCGATGTCGCTTGAAACGCCGGTCGGCAATCAGGATGACTCTACAGAACTCGGCGATTTCCTTCCCGACGATTCTGTCTTGGAGCCCGGAGATGCGGCGTCCAAGGAACTACTTCGCGAACAGATTCGTGATGTTTTGGCTTTCCTGACCGATCGTGAGCGAGAGGTTTTGGAAATGCGCTTCGGGTTGAATGACGGCAAAGACCACACACTGGAAGAGGTAGGCCAGAGTTTTGGCGTTACGCGCGAGCGTATTCGTCAAATTGAAGCAAAAGCGCTGCGGAAACTGCGCCATCCAAGCCGCAGTAAATCTTTAAGAGACTATCTTAGCTAGCTAAACGCTGCGCGCGCACTGTCACACTTTGATTGGCTCATGCTTAAAGGCACAAGGCGCGCAATCTTTCCCGCACTATAGTAATCTCACGGCAGTATTGTAATCGAATGGCATGCGCGGTTTTGCTGGCATATTTTGCTTGTGATAGAATGCACACTCGCAAGTGAATAGTCACTGCGCCTCATGAATATTTGAACTATGAATCAGATAGCAATCACTTATTTACCTATAGCTGTCCTGTTAGGAATCGCCCTCTTCTTCGCCATTTTGCTACCGATTTTATCGGTGAATTTGGGTCCGAAACGAGCAAAAGGCCGCGATCTAGCACCATACGAATCCGGCATGACGGCTATCGGTGAAGCTCAGCGACGGTTGCCTGTAAAATTCTACCGTATTGCCGTTCTTTTCATTCTCTTTGACGTGGATATCATCCTCCTTGTTCCCTGGGCTGTGTCCTTTCGCGAACTAGGCATGTATGGTCTGGTAATCATGTTGATTTTCATGGCCATGTTCATATTGGGTGACGTCTGGGTCTGGAAAAAAGGAGTTCTCGAATGGGAATAGAACAAAAACTAGGCAATATGGGTGTAGTCACCTATCGTTTCGAAGATCTCGTCAACTGGGGTCGCAGCAACGCCATGTGGCCCATTTTATTTGGCCTTGCCTGCTGCGCTATTGAAATGATGAGCGCCCAGGCCGCACATTATGATTTATCACGCTATGGCATGGAACTAAATCGTCCCTCACCCCGCCAATCCGATCTCATGATCGTTTCCGGCCGTGTGTCGCGCAAGATGGCGCCGGTTGTCCGCCGCCTTTATGACCAGATGCCGGCCCCCAAGTGGGTCATCTCCATGGGAGACTGCGCGTCCTGCGGAGGTATCTTCAATAACTACGCTATTGTCCAAGGGGTTGACGAAATCGTTCCGGTTGATGTTTACGTCGGCGGCTGCCCGCCACGTCCAGAAGCCTTGATTGACGGAATCATGGCTCTGCACGAAAAAGTACGTGGTGAAAAGCTGAAGGATTGGTCCTGATGGAACGCGATCAAGTTGTTATTGGATTAATTGGCGAGGCCGTACCCGACGCTATCGAAGAAATCATTGATTTTCGCGGTGAACTTACACTTATTATCGCGCCTGGCCGTGTCAAACAGGTCTGCCAGTTGTTGAAATCTAATCAGACATTAGATTACAACTTCTTATCGGACATCTGCGCTGATGATTTACTCCCGGAGTTTCCGCGGTTTGCGGTGAATTACCACCTCTATTCCATCCCTAACAATCACCGGCTGCGCCTGCGCGTGTTTGTTGAGGATCCCGACCAGGGACCGCCAACAATGGGCGATATATGGCCTATTGCTACCTGGCTGGAGATGGAAGTTTGGGATCTCATGGGCGTGCGTTTCGCCGGAAACACGAGCTTGCGTCGTTTGTTCCTGCCGGAAGATTGGCAAGGGCACCCGCTGCGCAAAGATTATCCAGTGGGATATGAAGAAGTCCAGTTTTCCTTTAATTGGGAAGAAATTAATGCACGAAAACCGTTTGCAAAGGAGTGAGGTGAGTTATGACTGATATGCCTACTCCTCGGAGCGATACAGTCCAAGAAATAACCGTGGAAGAGCTGCGGGCGAAAGTCGGCACAGGGATGGATATCCTTGATGAAGAAGAGCACATGCTGCTCAGCATGGGCCCGCAGCATCCAAGCACCCATGGTGTGCTGCGACTGCTCCTTGAACTAGATGGTGAGACGGTCGTCAATGTAGCGCCGGACATTGGATTCCTGCATACGGGTATTGAGAAAACCATGGAGACCAAGACCTATACGAAGGCGTTGGTCATGACGGATCGCATGGATTACCTCTCTCCAATGTCCAACAATCTGGGCTATATCCTGGCGGTGGAGAAGCTGCTCGGTGTGGAAGCGACGCCGCGTGCACAAGCGATACGAGTCATTCTCACCGAGTTGACGCGCGTTGCCAGTCACCTGGTCTGGTTGGGAACATCAGCTTTGGACCTTGCGGCAATGACTGTTTTCTTATACTGCTTTCGCGAACGAGAATATATCCTGGATTTGTTTGAGATGTGCTCCGGCCAACGAATGATGAGCAGTTTCTTTCGTCCGGGTGGCCTGTGGCGAGATGTGCCGGAAGAATTCGAACCGGCCGTACGCCAGTTCCTGGATTTCTTTCCCGGCCGTATCGCCGACTATGAAGCACTGCTCAAAGAAAATCCGATCTTCATGCGACGTACCAAAGGTGTGGGCTATGTCTCTGCCGAAGATGCCGTCGCCTGGGGATTGACCGGACCAAGCCTTCGCGGCTCGGGCGTCAATTGGGATATTCGCAAGGCACAACCCTATTCTGGCTACGAACAATATGAGTTTGATGTGCCTGTCAGTACGGTTGGCGACATTTATGCGCGGTATCGCTGCCGTGTGGCCGAACTGTGGCAGAGTCTGCGTATTATCGAGCAGGCGCTTGATAAGCTTCCGGACGGCCCCGTCAATATTGATGACCGCAAGATTGTACCCCCACCTCGCTCAGAATTGGGAAGCAGCATGGAGGCGGTAATTCACCACTTCAAGATTTGGACCGAAGGGTTTAGTGCCCCTGAAGGGTATGTCTATCAGAGCGTCGAGTCACCTCGTGGTGAATTCGGCTGCTATCTCAGGGGTGATGGCGGCCCCAATCCGGCACGTGTTCATTTCCGTGCGCCTTCATACGTCAACCTGGCTTCATTGCCTAAGATGGCCAGGGGTCGATTTGTGGCTGATTTGGTCGCCGTAATCGGCTCGATCGATATTGTTCTGGGTGAAATCGATCGCTAGAGCAATGGTCGCGGCCGTCTTATTTTTGGCCGCGTTTTGATGGTTTTTGGAGATTCTTTTGATAAGTGAAACATATGCTGCCGAGATAGAGGGAATACTCGCCCGCTATCCAGAAAAGAATAGGAAATCGGCCGTACTAGCTTTGATGCATTTGGCACAGCAAGAATATGGCTATATGAGTAGTGAAGCGATGCGCGAAGTGGCGAGCATTCTTGATCTCGATCCAACACATGTGCTGTCGCTTTCCGGATTTTATTCGTTGTATTACGAAGAGCCGACGGGCACCTATGTCCTGGAAATATGCAACGATCTCGCCTGTGCATTACGTGGGGCCGACGAATTTGTCGATATGGTCACGCAAAAATTGGGCGTCCCGGTGGAAGGCACTACAGAGGATGGACTTTTCACCATCAAAACTGTCATGTGTCTCGGCGCTTGTGACAGAGCGCCAATGCTTCAGTGCAACCTGAAGTTCGAGGAAAACCTAGACGAAGAGAAATTTGTCGAACTAATTGCCCGGCTGCGGGCAGATGCAGAAGATGGAGCTTCTGGCCCTTCTGTTGTAGAAAAAATCGCGGCTTACGCCAAGCAAGATAGCTAGAATCGCGGCCTCTTATCGTTAGGTGAGTGGCCGTCGATTCGCGATTCAACATTTCATTATGACCAACATATTGTTACGTCACCGAGATGTCCCCAATATCCATAAGCTAGATGTCTATCTGGCGAATGGTGGCTACGAGGGTTTGAAGAAGGCGCTTGGTATGACGCCTGATGAAGTAACGGCCGAAGTGCGAGCCGCGAATGTACGTGGTCGCGGCGGCGCCGGCTTCCCGGCAGGTATCAAATGGGGCTTCATCCCCAAAGCAATCTCTCCCAAGTACATCATTATTAATACAGACGAATCAGAAACCGGCACGTTCAAGGATCGAGAACTGGTTGAGAAGAACCCCCACCAGGTGATTGAGGGCGCGCTCATCGCCGCCTATTCTGTTGGTTCGAATCTCATTTTCAACTATTTTCGCGGTGAGTATATGGATGCCGCCTATCATTTCGAAGAGGCGCTGAAGGAATGCTATGCCAATGGGCTCCTTGGAGAAGGCATTTTAGACGCTGATTTTGACTGCGATTTCTACTGCCACTATGGCGCCGGCGCCTATATATGTGGCGAGGAAACGGCGTTGATCAACTCTCTTGCCGGGGATCTCGGCCAGCCATGGTCTAAACCGCCCTTCCCAGCCGTAGAGGGTCTATATAGTAAGCCAACCGTGGTGAATAATACGGAAACAATGGCCAATATACCGCCAATTCTCGTTAATGGCGCCGGCTGGTATACTGCCATGGGTACTGACAAGAGTCCCGGCATAAAAATCGTCTGTATGAGCGGACATGTGCAGAATCCAGGCAATTACGAAGTGCCCATGGGCACGACTTATCGCGAGTTGATCGAATTGGCCGGCGGCATGCGTGATGGAAAAGGATTCAAAGCACTTTTGCCAAGTGGTGGTTCCGGTCCGGTGATCACTGCTGACGCACTGGATGCCCCATTAACCTTCGAGGGTTTAACGGACTATGGGTCAGTTATGGGCTCAGCCTCTGTTATCGTAATGGACGAAGATACCGATATGGTATGGGCTGCGGCGAAGATGATTCATTTCTTCCGCCATGAATCGTGCGGGAAGTGCACACCCTGCCGTGAAGGCACCTTCTGGATGGAGCGCATTTTGGAACGCATCACTCACGGCCAGGGAACCGCGGAAGATATCGCGACGCTAGAAGATGTCGCGAAGCAAATGCAAGGCAAATGTTTATGCGCGTTGGGAGAGTTTGCGGTCAGTCCGGTGCTCTCTACGATTGCGCATTTCTTGGACGAATACAAAGCGAAAGTCAGTTTGCCCGAGGCACAGCCAGCCGGCTAGTGTGTATAACTCGATTTCTGACCCGCTGAGAGGCTATTGATGAGCGATCTCGTTACATTGACAATTGACGGTAATGAAGTAACCGTCCCCAGCGGCACATTGGTGGTCGATGCCGCAATGACTATAGGGATTGAAATCCCAGTTTTCTGCTACCACCCGAAAATGGAACCGGTTGGCATGTGTCGCATGTGCCTCGTGGGTATCGGCCGTCCTGTTCGCGATCGCGCGACCGGCGAGTTGGTCCTTGAAGAAGATGGATCCACAAAAATCAACTTTGGCCCAGGTTTGCAGACGGGCTGCACCGTGCCGGTAAGTGAGGGAATGGTTGTTGTGACCAACTCCGAGCCGGTTGAAGAGGCGCGAGAGTCAATTATCGAGTTCCTTCTGGCAAGCCATCCGTTAGACTGCCCTATTTGTGATAAGGGTGGCGAATGTCCTTTGCAGAATTTGACCATGGAATACGGCGATGGCCACAGCCGCATGGTCTTTAGTGACAAACTTAAACTGGAAAAGAATGTGCCGCTTGGCGACTTGATATATCTCGATCGGGAGCGATGCATCCAGTGTGGCCGTTGTGTACGTTTCCAGGATGAAATTGTCGGCGATCCCGTATTGGCATTCCACAATCGTGGCCGCCGGCTGGAAATCGTCACGATGTCTGACCCGGGATTTGACAGCTACTGGAGCGGCAACACGACAGATATTTGCCCTGTAGGCGCATTGACCACGGCCGATTTCCGCTTTGGCGCACGACCGTGGGAACTAAATGCCGTATCTTCGATTTCAGTGCATGGTCCGGCAGGCAGCAATATGACATTCAGCACGCGCCGGGAAGCGAAGTCTGGTGGGCGCAGCGTGATCAAGCGTGTGCTGCCCCGTCAGAACGAACTGGTTAACGAGTTATGGATTTCTGACCGTGATCGCTTCGCGTATCATTTCGCCGAGGCGGAAGACAGACTACAAACTCCATTGATTCGACAGAATGGCACACTAACGCCGGCAAGCTGGGACGACGCCCTCGATTTAGTAGCTTCAAAGCTCGAAGCGCATAAAGATGCTGTTGCCGGATTAGCCGGCGATCGCCTGAGCAACGAGGATCTCTTCCAGTTCCAAAAACTCTTCCGCAAAGGGCTAAAGAGCAATCATATTGATTTGGCAAACCGCCGTTTGGGCGGCGGCGAAGTCATCGCTAAGGTTGGCATTACCAGCGGTGAAGAGCTTATGCCACCAGCACGTCTCGGCGCCGGCGATGCTGTGCTTGTCGTAGCCACTGATTTGCATGAAGAGGAACCGATTTGGTGGCTGCGGATCAAACAGGCGGTCGAAAGAGGGGCGAAGTTAGTAATTATCAATCTACGCCCAACCCGCCTGGATGAATATGCCACTGTTTGCATTCATCACCAACCTGGCCAGGCATTGAGCACGGTACAGAAGTTGTTGTCAGCAGCGAAAGTTGAGGCAGATTCCAGTGAAGCTTTGGTAGTCGCCGCGAATTCACTTATTGAAGCCAACAACCTGGTCGCTTTCTATGGCTACGAAGGTCTGAACTATGATGAAACCGAGACCCTAGCGCGGCTTCTCGGCAACCTGCTGTTGGTCAAGAATGGCGCCGGTGAAGATCATTACGGCCGTGAAAACAACGGCCTGATCGCAGTCTGGCCACATAATAACACGCAGGGCGCCTGGGATATGGGTATTCATCCCGCCCTTTTGCCTGGTTACAAGCCGGCTAAGGAGCCGGGCCTGAATGCAAGAGCAATAAGTGAAGCCAGCCAGAATGGCGATCTCAGTGCACTTTATGTGATAGGCGCCGATCCCATAGGCGATGGGCTTATGGCCGGTCGCGGCAAGCTGGATTTCTTGGTGGTTCAAGATCTTTTTCTAACAGAAACGGCCGCGGAAGCGGATGTTGTTCTGCCGGCACAAAGTTGGGCAGAACGAGACGGCACTTTCACCAGCGGCGAACGTCGCGTTCAACGATACTACGCGGCGATCCAGCCGGTGGGCAGCAGCCGTCCTGACTGGCAAATTCTGGGCCAAATCGGTGATCGCCTCGGAACAGGCAAGGCACCCATTGCCGCCGGTCAGCTGTTCAGTGAATTAGCGAAGTCTGTGCCGCAGTACAAGGGCATGAACTACCGCTTGTTGGCGAAATCAGAACCACAGTGGCCAATTGTTGGCGGGGATGATGCTTACTATAGTGGCAATGTTGTTTCCAATCAATCAGGTATCGGCCAACAGTGGCCGGCCGCCGATCCGGGCACGGTTGAGCCATTTGAAGTTGGCGAACAAATATCGCCGGCGGATGCTGACGGCCTCCGGGTCACTAGAATTGCGGCCTTATTTACCTCAGGAACTCTAATAGCTCGTTCCGACGTTATCACCTCAAGAATTGCCCGGCCAACCCTCATCCTCAATTTTGATGACGCCAATGATCTCGGGCTCGTTGAGGGTGACCACGCATTGGTAACAGCAGCCAACCAGGAATTCAAGGTCGCTGTTGCCGTTGTTGACATGGTAGATTCCGGTCTAGCCCTACTGCGTGGCGTTCGCTATTTCCCAGGGTTGGTTGAGGCGAAAATCGAAAAAATAACGATTGTAGAAAAGGAAATGGTCGTATGACGGCAGGCCAGATCGCATTAAAAGCCTTAATCATGGGCTTCGTAATATCCATGGTTATTATCACCGGCTTTGCTTACACAACATTGCTGGAAAGAAAAGTATTGGCCCGCTTGCAGGCACGCGTTGGGCCAAACCGAACCGGTCATATTCCGATCCCACGCCGAGGCGGCGGATCTTACCGCTTGCTGTCGGGATTCTTGCAGCCTGCCGCGGACGCCGTAAAGCTGTTCTTCAAAGAAGATCCGACGCCGGCAAGAGTTGATCGTCCCGTTTACAACCTGGCGCCAATGCTGGCTATTATCCCGGCGATTCTCATTCTGGCTGTTATTCCCTGGGCTCCAGCCATGACCATCTTTGGCATCGAGTTTGAACCCTATTTCGCAATCGCCCCTGGCGTAAATGTAGGCGTACTATTCTTCCTGGCGGTGACGTCAATTGGCGTCTATGGCATTGTCCTGGCCGGATGGGCATCCAACAGTAAATATGCTGTGCTGGGTGGCATTCGTGCTTCTGCACAGATGATTAGCTATGAATTGGCCATGGGTCTGGCGGTACTTACGCCGATCATGCTCGCCTATTCAATGGATCTAGGCATCATTACCGAAGCGCAAAAAGGCAGCTGGTATGTATTCTTGCAGCCGATTGCCGCTGTCGTGTTTTGTATAGCCGTGATGGCTGAACTGCAGCGCCATCCTTTTGATCTACTGGAAGCGGAGCAGGAATTATCGGCTGGTTTTAATGTGGAGTATGGCGGCATGCGCTTTGGTATGTTCTTCATGGCCGAGTACATGAAAATGATTTCTTTGAGCGCCATTGCGGCCGTGTTTTTCTTTGGCGGCTATCTAGGACCGTTTGTCGATCAAGTTCCGGCACTCGGATTTGTTTATATCACCCTCAAGATCATTGGCGCATTGGTGATAATGATCTGGATTCGCGCTTCCTGGCCGCGCTTCCGCTACGATCAACTTATGAGCTTTGGCTGGAAGGTACTGCTGCCTCTGGCCGTTTTAAATTTCATCGTGACTTCTATTTTTATTGTGCTCTACGAGGAGGGCTATTTTCAATCCGTCGTCAGCGCCATCACTGGTGGAGCGTAGCGACGGAAATACCCAAAAACGGAGAGTTTTATGATTGGTGAACTGCTAAAAGGTATGGCGACTACCCTGAAAGTATTGGTGAAGCCGCCTGTTACGATTACATATCCGGAAATAGAACGGCCGGTTAGAAACCGCTTCAAGGGGCGGCATGAACTCAAGCGCTACGACAACGGTCTGGAAAAATGTATCGGCTGTGCGCTGTGCGCGGCGGCCTGTCCGGCAGACGCGATATTCGTGGAAGCATCTGAAAACAGCGATGAAGAACGATATTCGCCCGGCGAACGGTATGCCAGCACCTACGAGATCAACATGCTCCGCTGCATCTACTGCGGCTACTGTGAGGACGCCTGCCCGACAGAAGCAATCGTACTCGAACACAATTACGAGTTGAGCTTTTATGACCGGACCGGCGCGATCTATACCAAGCAAATGTTGATCGTAGACGTGCCAATCAATGGGCAGCCAACCCCTCAAGAGGTCGATCCGGGCAGTTTTGAACGTGCGATTCCAGACATGGAGGATCCAAAATAGCCGGCGACTCTAAACTGGGTTATTAGGAACAAATTGTTAGATAGGCGACGAACAATATGGGTAGTCCATTCATTTTTATTATTCTGGCGATAATCGCCATCGCGGCTGCGTTGGGCATGCTGCTTAGCCGCAATGCCGTTCATAGTGCATTGTTCCTGGTGCTGAACTTCGTCACGATCGCGATGTTCTATGTCGTGCTCAACGCGCCTTTCATTGCTATGGTTCAGGTAACGGTTTATGCCGGTGCAATTGTAGTGTTGTTCCTCTTCGTTATTATGCTTCTAGGGGCAGAACAACTGCGCGGTATCGGCGATGGGGCGGGCAGTGCTCGCTGGCAGCGTTTTCTCGCTATTGGACTTGCAGTGGCGCTGATAGCTGTATTCGTCTATCTGCTGTTCACTGAAGGCAGCGCGGCGAGCGGCGAGATTCCTATGATTGATTCTGATCCGGCCAATCTGGGCCTGATCTTATTTGAAAACTACGTGTTACCTTTTGAAGTAACCGGTGTACTACTGCTGACGGCCATTATTGGTGTGGCCGTTCTTGGTAGATCAAGAAAAGAGAAAGGGAGTGACAATGCCTAGCACTGTGACGATCGACTGGTATCTGGCGCTAAGCGTCATTCTTTTCACTCTTGGCGCTTTGGGCGTATTACTGCGCCGCAATGCGATCATTATTTTTATGTCGGTAGAGTTGATGCTCAATTCAGCCAATCTGCTTTTCGTATCTTTTGCACGCTACCTGAGTGACCTGAACGGTCAGGTACTGGTCTTCTTCGTGATTACAGTAGCGGCGGCGGAGGTTGCGGTTGGTCTGGCGTTAATAGTTATTATTTTCCGTACAAAGCGCAGCATTAACATCGACGAGATTAATCTGCTCAAGGGATAGGAATTGGAGAAGGAGGACGTGGCCGGCTAAGTCGCGCCGGTCGCAGCATCACATATGAATACTTTTTCCCTGGCGCCCCTCATTCTTGTTTTCCCGATCATCGGCGTTCTTTTCAACGGCCTTGTCGGCCGTCGATTTGTCGCCGCAAACAGGAAAACAGGCGAAAGATGGTCAGGGTGGTTTGCTACAGGCATGGTTCTAGCAGCGCTTCTCATTTCCCTGTCGCTGTTTGCCAGCGAGGTAACGAATGGCTTTCATGCCGTGATTGTGCCGCTGTTCACATGGATTAGTATTCCGGCGGCCAATTTCTATGTGCCCTGGGCCATGCAAATAGATACGCTGTCTGTAACCATGATGCTGGTAGTAACCGGTGTGGGCGCGCTCATCCACATTTATGCCATCGGTTACATGCATGGCGATCCAAACTACTCGCGATTCTTCGCATATTTCAACCTGTTCATCTTTTTCATGCTGATCCTGGTCAGCGCCAACAATTACCTGATGACCTTTGTTGGTTGGGAGGGAGTTGGTCTTTGTTCCTATCTATTGATTAGCTTCTGGTGGGATCGCGTCGATGAGAACGGCGAACCCATGAATGCCAACGCCGGCCGCAAGGCGTTTATCGTCAACCGGATCGGCGACTTTGCCGTGATCATCGCCATGACGATGCTCTTCTGGACTTTCGGCACACTCAATTATGAGCCGCTCTTTGAAAAGGCCGTCGAGTATTTTGTTGAAGGGCATGTGGTATCTATCGGTGCGGCAACGATGTCAATCGATATGGTGATTACGGCCGTTACTGCCCTCTTCCTCTTGGGCGTCGCCGGTAAGTCGGCACAGATTCCGCTGTATATCTGGCTGCCAGACGCTATGGCTGGTCCGACACCGGTCTCCGCACTCATCCATGCGGCTACCATGGTCACCGCCGGCGTATTTCTCATTGTCCGCAGCAATGTGCTTTATGAGCTAGCTCGCGTGAGCGATGTTCAATTTTTCGGACAGATCAGCTCGCCGGAACTTGTGGCCTATACCGGCGCGTTTACAGCGCTTGTGGCGGCGCTTATCGCCTTTACCCAGTGGGACATCAAGAAAGTTCTCGCCTATTCAACCATCAGCCAGTTAGGCTTCATGGTGGCGGCAGCGGGTATGGGCGCTTATGTCGCTGCGATGTATCACCTGATCGCTCACGCCTTCTTCAAAGCGCTTCTCTTTCTTGGCTCTGGTTCGGTCATTCATGGCATGGAGCATGGTCACCATGAGGTCGCGCACGGCCATGACGATGATGGGTTTGATCCACAGGATATGCGCACCATGGGCGGGTTGCGAAAGCGCATGCGGGTCACGTTTGTCGTCTATATGATTGGCGCTCTCGCCCTGGCCGGCATCGTCCCTTTCGCCGGTTTCTGGTCGAAAGATGAGATTCTCGCACACAGCCAACAGCACGTGCAGCTTATTTTCTTCATTTTGATCATTGCCGCCTTTGGAACCGCTTTTTACGTAGCACGGCAACTTCAGCTGACCTTCTTCGGTAAGCCGCGCAGTGAAGCCGCTGAACATGCGCATGAAAGCCCCTGGATCATGACCGTTCCGCTTATCATTCTGGCGTTCTTCACGACGATTGGCGGACTCATGAATCTGCCATTCTTCACCAACGACATCAGTGAAGCCAATCATGGTCACCCAGAAGGGATATGGTTGGCGCTGGAATCCTGGCTAGAACATTCGATAGCTTCCTTCGAGTACGCGGTTGAAGGGATCGTTGAGCTGCCGAAAACGCCAGTTGTTATTTCACCCGTTGTGGCCGGTGTTTCGACGCTCCTGGCAATCACCGCTTTGGCGCTCGGTTTCTTTGTCTATCGCAGAAAACCGAAGACAGCCGATGATCCAGACCCGCTGCAGAAGACACCAATCTGGTGGTTCAGCGTCCTGCCCCTGGAAACCTTCTACATAAAAACTATAGTGCCCGCGTTCAATCGTTTCGCCCAGTGGCTGGCATTTCCGGTGGAATGGGACTTCTGGCATGATTTCGTCCACAACAGGGTCATCCGCGATACGTTCGTTGCTTTTTCCACCTTCCTCGCCTACATCATTGATCTCAAGGGCGTTGACGGCGTTGTCAACGGGACGGGAAAAGTGACGCGCAGATTATCGAATGCATTCGGTGTCTTGCAGACCGGTTATGTGCGCACTTACGCTCTGAGCGTCTTCCTTGGCGCAGTAGCTTTAATCATCTATTTCTTGTTCTTAGCAAGATAAATGGGATTTGGGATTATGAATCTTCCACTTCTATCTATTGTTACGTTTTTACCGCTGATTGGTGTGGCAGCTATCCTGCTGCTCAAACCTTTGCGAAGAGAGTCCGACACGGTCGTCAGGCGCATTGCCATGGCTACGGCTGTTGCCACCTTCATAGGCACCCTGCTCATTCTACTCGCCTATGATCCTGGTAAGGCAAGCCTGCAGTTGGTGAACCGCGTCGCCTGGATCCCTTCATGGGGCATATCCTATTACATGGGCGTCGACGGTTTGAGCATCCTGTTCGTTCTGCTCACCAGCTTTATCATGATGCTGGCAGTCTATGCCTCCTTCAGTGCCATCACGAACCAGGTGAAGGGTTATTACATCTTCATGCTGCTGCTCGAAATCGGCATGATGGGCGTGTTCCTGGCCCAGGATCTCTTCTTATTCTACGTATTCTGGGAATTCACCCTGATTCCGATGTATTTCCTAATCGGCATCTGGGGCGGCGAAAAGCGTGTCTACGCCTCTATCAAATTCTTTCTCTACACGATGGCTGGTTCACTGTTGATGCTGCTGGCTATTCTCTACATGGGCACCACCAACGACACCTTTGCCCTTCCCGAACTAATCGAAGGGCGAGCCGCCTTTGCCAATGTCCAAAACCTGCTCTTCATAGGATTCTTCATCGCCTTCGCTATCAAGGTCCCCATTTTCCCCTTCCATTCCTGGCTGCCCGATGCACACACCGAGGCGCCTACCGCGGGATCAATCATCCTGGCCGGCGTATTGCTGAAGATGGGAACCTATGGATTCACCCGTTTCAATCTACCCCTTTTCCCGGGAGCGGCTAATCAATTCGCGCCATTCATTGCTGTGCTGGCGATCATCGGGATTATCTATGGGGCGCTCGTCGCCTTCCCGCAAAAGGATGTGAAGAAGCTTGTCGCTTATTCCAGTATCAGTCACCTTGGCTTTGTAACCTTGGGCATCTTTGCCTTGAACGATGCAGGTATCCAAGGCGGCATCTTGCAGGGCGTGAATCACGGTATCAGCACCGGCGCTTTATTCTTCATGGTCGGAATCCTGTACGAACAGCGACACACACGAAAGATGTCAGAATATGGCGGCATCTGGAAGATCATGCCGGTATTCACTATCTTGTCTCTAATCGTGGTTTTATCCAGTATGGCTTTGCCCGGGCTGAATGGCTTCGTGGGAGAATTCACCATCTTGCTTGGGTCCATGGGCTCCGATGCTCTAACGCCGCAGCCCTGGATTTACACAGCATTTGCTACATCAGGCGTGATTCTGGCCGCGGTTTACCTGCTGTGGATGTTCCAGAATGTCTTTATGGGACCTCTGAACAACAAGGCGAACCTGAATCTGCGCGATCTCAACCGGCGCGAATTAGTGATTATGCTGGCCTTCATACTGTTCATTTTCTGGATAGGTATCGCGCCAACCGGGTTTTTCGCACTCATCGACGCTTCTGTAACAGCGCTCGTCGCCGATCTGAGCGCCAGCGTCATCGCCATGCCCTAAATATGTGACGGCAATTGGAAACTGAAATAGAGCGGCTTGGGTTGTCAACTAAAGAAGCAACGTAAGCCGCTCTTTCTTTTTCAGGGCAGTTGAATCATTTCAAGCTAAGAACAGCGACGGCACAATGAACAAGACCGTGTATTTTGCACATATCAGCGATACGCATCTTGGCCCAACTCCGGGACATACGACCCACGGCACATTCGCTTTGCCGGCCGCCCAGCGTCTGGTAGACAGGTTAAATCAGCTGCCGTTCAGGCCGGATTTTGTCATCCATACGGGTGACATCACGGCCGACCCACACCCGGCGTCATATGCGGCGGCCAGAGAAACTTTTTCCGTACTACGCATGCCAGTCTATTATGTGCGGGGCAACCATGATGCGGCTGCAGATATCAAGGAATTCATGTCTATGGGATCCAAGGAGGATCTCAGCGCCGTTCAAGATCAGCTGACTTACGCTTTTGAAGTGAAGGGGCACCGTTTTCTGGTTCTTGATACCTTGGGCCCTCCAGAGCACGCACCGCAAGGATATCTTTCGGAAACGCAAATGAACCTGTTGCAAAAAGAAGCGACTGCCGATGGTCCACCGTTGACCATTTTCCTGCACCATCCAGTGTTGGTCATGGATTCGCCGTGGATGGATGCCAATATGTTGATTATGAACGGCGAAGAGGTGCACAACGCTTTATTGCCAGCACGAGAAAGACTGCGCGGCGTATTCTTCGGCCATATTCACCAGTCTACGCAAACGGTTAGAGATGGCATTCTCTACGTGGCGGCCGGGAGCAGCGCTAACCAATTCGCATCCTGGCCATCTGATGACGACGTGCAGCATATAGATGATGAGCCGCCGGCCTTTAACTTCGTGCGCCTGATGCCCGGGCAGACGATGATACGCCAGCATCGCTTTCCACGACCCTAGCGAATGCCCAGTATGAACGTGTATTCGAAATGAACGAGATTAAAGCGAGAGAAACGCAGCATATCGTTGGTGCATGCCCGCATGATTGCCCAGATACATGCGCCGTTGTGACTGAGGTCGAAAACGGACGCGCGGTGTGCTTTTCGGCCGCCGGAGACCATCCGGTCACGCAGGGGTGGCTCTGCGCCAAAGTACGGCCGTATCTCGATCATGTGTACCATCCAGATCGCCTACAGAGACCGTTGCGTCGTATCGGCCGCAAAGGAAGCGGCGAATGGCAGGAGATTAGCTGGCAAGAAGCGCTGTCCGAAATCGGCCGCCGCTGGCGGGAGATTATTGCGACCTACGGCGCGGAAGCGATTCTCCCTTACAGCTACAGCGGCACGCTGGGACTGGTACAAATGGGTGTTTCCAGCGCGCGCCTGTGGAACCGGCTGGGCGCCAGCCGCCTAGAACGATCCATTTGTGGGGCCGCAGCCGAATTCGCCGTCAATGCCACGTTAGGCATTCGCCAGAGCCCGGCCTATGAACAAGTGACCCACAGCCGCCTGATCATCATCTGGGGCCACAATCCGGTATCCACAGCGCCACATTTCATGCCATTCCTGCGCAGCGCACAAAAGAACGGCTGTAAGTTAGTCGTCATCGATCCGCGCCGCACGCGAACCGCAGTCGGTGCAGATTGGCACATCGCGCCAAAACCAGGGAGCGATGGCGCGCTCGCCCTGGGCATGGCCCATGTCATCATCCGCGATGAATTGCATGATGAGGCGTGGCTGAGGGAGCACACGGCTGGCTGGCCGGCGCTGCGTGAACGGCTGCAAGCGTATCCACCCGCTCGCGTGGCAGCGATCTGCGGCTTGACCGAAGAAATAATTGTTGAACTGGCCCACCTCTATGCAGACGTGCGGCCGGGCATGATAAAGATCGCCGATGGCCTGCAGCGCAATTTAGGCGGCGGACAGAGTGTGAGAGCGATCTGCACGCTTCCGGCGCTTACAGGCCAATATGGCGTCCTGGGCGGCGGATTAGCCTACAGTGTCAGCGGCGTTCTGAGCTGGAACAGCGCCGCCGTCAATCACTGGGCTGAATGCCCCCCACCTGGGCGTGAAGTGAATATGAACCGCCTGGGCGCGGCTCTGCTCGGTGAAGTGAATGATCCACCGATCAAGTCGCTATTCGTCTTCGGCTCAAATCCGGCAGCTATCGCCCCAAATGCGGCACGGGTAGCAGCCGGCTTGAAACGCGAAGATCTGTTTACTGTTGTGCATGAGCTATTCCTGACCGATACGGCCGATTATGCTAATATCGTTCTCCCGGCCACATCACAATTGGAACAAACTGATTTGCACAAAGCATATGGCCATATGGTTCTCGCCTATAATCAACAGGCGATTCCTCCCCTTGGCGAAGCCAAGAGCAATTGGGAAGTCATGCGCTTGTTGGCGCAAGAAATGGGGCTGACCGATCCTTGGTTACAGCAGGATGTCGACGAAGTGATCGCAGAGGTGTGGGCAGCGACGGCCGTTGATAATCCGGCTCTAGGCGCTGTTACCCTGGAAACGCTGAAAGACGATGGTTATCTGCCGTTGACGCCAGCGACCGATGTGCCCTTTGCTGATTTCAATTTTCCAACGCCCAGCGGCAAAGTTGAATTGTACAGCAGCGCGCTGGCGGAACTGGGACTTGATCCGCTGCCTGGCTGGTCAGATCTGGATGACGATGGCTACAGCGGCGGCGAAATGGCGCAAAGGCGTTTTTCCGCGGCCGATTCATTCCAACTCATCAGCAGTGCGGCTCACCACTTTGTTACCAGCAGCCTGGCTAACCAACCGGGACTGCTGAGCCGCGAAGGCGAGCCATTCGTGGAAATTCACCCACAGGATGCGGCCGCCAGAAGGATAGCTGCCGGCGATCAGGTTATCGTAGAGAACGGCCGTGGCTGGTGCGAACTACGCGCCGTGGTCACCGATGCTGTGCGCCCGGGCGTTCTGGCTTCCCCCAAAGGACGGTGGAGCAAGCTCAGCGGCGGGCGCAATATCAATTGGACGACGCCGGACAGTCTGGGTGACATGGCCGGTCAGAGCACTTTTCATAGCAATCGTGTTTGGATGCGTAGGAAAGAAATCGCGGACGCCGGCTAGCAGTCCACCAGCGTGCTGCGAATAGCATAGACGGTTTATTGTGGTATTATTGTGAAAGTTAGATCAAGCAAGAAAGGTCAACGCAATGGCGTTTGAGATCCCCGAAATCAACCTATTTGTGGCAGCTCCCGTGATCGTCGTATCCGTCACGGCAATGCTGCTGATGTTCCTCGAATTATTCGCCCCAAACTTCACAAAGAGATGGGCAGCGTGGCTTTCGCTGATCGGTTTGGGCGTCGCCTTAGCCTTCACTATCAGCGCCTGGTTCAACCCCGGGGCCACGTTCACACCACAGGGTGGTACACCCATGCTGGTGGCCGACAACTATGCAACCTTCTTGAATATCATCTTTATTCTGACCGGCATGATTACGGTGCTGATTTCCATTGATTTTCTCGACTGGACCGGGCTGGATAAGCCGGAATACTACATGCTGATGCTGTTTTCCATATCTGGTATGATGCTCATGGGCATGAGCAACGATCTGATATTGGTCTTCCTGGCCCTGGAACTCTTGTCGATTCCCCTGTATATCATGGCTGCCCTAGCCTGGCCGCGTCCCGATTCGGAAGAAGCGGCCATGAAGTATTTTTTGCTTGGCGCATTTTCCTCTGCGATCTTTGTTTTCGGCATCGCCCTATTATACGGAGCGACAGGCACGACGGCCCTGCCGGCAATGGTAGAGGCGCTCGGCGAAGCAACGCCGCTGGCAATGGCCGGCTTAGCATTCCTGCTGGTTGGATTCGGGTTCAAAATTGCCGCCGTTCCCTTCCAGATGTGGACGCCTGATGTCTATGAAGGAGCGCCAACGTCGGTGACCGCCTTCATGTCTGTTGGCGCGAAGGTTGGCGGTTTTGCTGCGATGCTGCGAATTCTCTTGGTCGCGATGCCTGACCTCGGTGATGCGTGGGTCCCAGCGATTGCGGCTATGTCGGCATTAACACTGATCATTGGTAACGTTGCCGCTATCAAACAACAGAATATCAAACGCCTGTTGGGGTATTCCAGTATCGCCCATGCCGGCTTTATCCTGATCGCCGTGGCGGCCAGCGCCAACAGCGACAGTGGTCTCAGCGCGACTCTTTTCTACATGTTCACCTACCTGTTCACAAACCTGGGTGCCTTCGCAATCGTGATCGCTATGGAACGAAAACTGGGTGAAGGCGTAATGCTGGATGACTATAAGGGGCTGGCGAAAGAATATCCCTGGATAGCCGTAGCAATGACTATTTTTATGTTTTCTTTGGCTGGTATACCACCTACGGCCGGTTTCGCGGCCAAGTTCTATGTATTTAGAGCTGCCATTGAAGCGGAATTGTTTTGGCTGGCCATCATCGGCATCATCACCAGCGTCATATCTGCCTATTACTATTTGCGTGTCGTCTATCTGATGTTTATGTATGACGGCGAAGTACAGTTGATGAAACGTCCGGCCCTCGTGACAGCCATGGTCATCACCGCTCTGGTCACGTTCCTCTTCGGTATTCTACCGGCCTGGGGATATGATTTTGCCGCGGAAGCGGTCTTCCAGAGTGTACAAGCACTGGTTGTAGCCGGCGGCTGATGCGATTCCATTCATAGGGGTTAGTAAAATAGAGAAGACTGTTCCGAGACGCGGGGCAGTCTTTTTTGATCGGCATCTTATCTCAGAAGAGACGACCCTGCTGCATCGGCCGAATCTCATTCGGTTCCAGGCCGATTATTTGTTTGAACCGATTGCAGGTTGCCGGTGAAAAGCCCTCGTAATCACAATTGAAGAAGGCATAGGCGGCTCTGGCAGTCTGGAGCGGCTTCTGTAGTTCTTGCCACCACGCTTCCAGCTCGGCACT
Organism: uncultured Chloroflexia bacterium; assembly: GCA_963767495.1. Classification (GTDB taxonomy): domain Bacteria; phylum Chloroflexota; class Anaerolineae; order Promineifilales; family Promineifilaceae; genus JAACFF01. The sequence goes on along the minus strand of CAVYDY010000001.1, from coordinate 1,064,555 downwards.
GCGCTCTATCATCACACGATCTTTCGTCGGGAAACGGCCGTGCGGCCCGATGAATCGCAAGTAAAGGAAATCGGTTGTAGGTATGATTTGGCGCGGCATATAGACGGAATCAGTGCTGGCCCAACAGATATTATGTGCCTGCAGCAGCACGGCCGTCTCCGGCCTATTCCAGGATGGATGTCGAAACTCAACCGCGAATCGCAGGTCGTCCGCCAAGAGAGGTAGGTAATGAATCAGATTACTTACTTCAGCCCGCGTGAAATCGGGTGGGAGCTGTATTAAGATGGGTCCCAATTTCTCCCTCAAGAGACGCATCCTTCCCAGGAATTCCTCTGTAAGCTCGGCAGCATCCCGCAGCCGCGCCTCATGAGTAACGGACCGCGGCATCTTAGGACAGATTCTGAAACTACTTGGGGTTACATCATGCCAGCGTTGTACCGTGGAGGCTTTCGGCGTTCCATAAAATGTTGAATCGATTTCCAGAGCAGAAAATCGTGCCGCATAGTAGGCCAGGTGGTGACGAGGGCTCAAGCCATCAGGATAAAATGGGCCGACCCACTGCCTGTAACCAAACCCCATCGTACCCAGGAACCATTCAGCCAGTGTACTACTTCCTTGCCAAGCAGGATCTTCGCCTAGCGCTCCGAAAGCATGCGATCCATGGGATCATCATCTTCATCAGTTAATGTCTTGCGCGTCTTGCCCCCTACCTTAGGGTCTTCGACAAGTCCCATTTCATACAGGTGCTCCATGAGACGCGCCGCCCGGGGATATCCCAGTCGCAAACGACGCTGCAAGTACGAGGCTGAAATCGAATCGTTCTTCTGTGCCAGTTCAATAGCCGATTCCAGCAGCGTGTCTGTTTCATCAAGGAGCGCATACTTTGCGATGAGCGTTTCCCAGGGAGGAGGTCCCGGTTTGTAATCTGGGCGCATTGTCTGCCAGTAGGATACCAGCTGTTCGACTTCTTTGTCGCTGACAAACACGCCTTGAATACGCGCAGGCCCACTTGCATCAGGCGCGAGATACAGCATGTCCCCCTTGCCCAGGAGATGTTCTGCGCCAACCGTATCTAGAATAACGCGTGAATCGGTACCGGAGGCCACTGAGAAAGAAAGTCGGGCGGGAAAATTCGCCTTGATAAGCCCGGTGATAACGTCTGTCGAGGGTCGTTGGGTCGCCACGACCAGATGGATACCCGTTGCCCGCGCCATTTGCGCCAGCCGGCAGAGCGTGCGTTCCACATCCCCGGGATACGTATACATCAGGTCAGCGAGTTCATCGATGAAGACAGCAATAAAGGGCAGCGGTTCGCTGTTATCATCTTGCTTGCGCACACGTCTGTTGTAGCCATTCAAGTTGCGCGCCCCAACTGTTGAGAAGAGCTCATAGCGGCGATCCATTTCGGCCGTCAACCAACGCAGCACACCTACGGCGCGATCTGCTTCCACTTCTACCTTGCCGATTAGATGCGGCAGCCCGTTAAAGCGGATCAGTTCCACCTTCTTAGGATCAATCATGATCAGGCGTAACTGTTCGGGCGTATTGTTGAATACGAGACAAGAAATAAAGGAATTGATGCAGATCGATTTGCCAGACCCGGTGGTCCCGGCAATAAGCAGATGCGGCAGCTTGCCCAGATCAACAGCGACCGGCGTCCCGGACACATCACGCCCCAGCGCCAAAGTCAGTGGCGCCTTCTGCTTGGCAAACGTGTTCGATTCCACAATATCTCGCAGGCGTACAAGATATACCTGCTCATTTGGCACTTCTACACCGACCACGCCGCGTCCAGGCACAGGCGCCTGGATGCGCAGGCGAGGAGCAGCTAATGCAAGAGCCAGGTCACGACGAAGCGATGCGATCTGGCCGATACGCACCTTATGCATCCGGATTTCGCCTTCCGGGCCGGTACGCTCAATATATCCGGGCAGTACCCCATACTGCGTAACAGCCGGGCCGCGGCGAATTTGGGTAACCTCGGCAGGAATGCCAAAATCGGCTAAAGCTTTTTCAATCGTTTCTTTGTTTGCCTTGACTTCAGTCTCATTTACGCCAATGGCCGCACCAGGCTCCAGGAGATCGGGCGACGGCAGCCGGCCAGAACGTCGTTTTGGTCTTGGCGGTGGCCCATCTGACACTTCCACAATCGTCACCGGAGGAGGGGCGGGGGCGGGCGGCAAGGGAGGAGGCTGCGGAACGGGTGTTCTTTGCTGTTCGGTTGGGGCAACCCGCGTCGCCCAACTTCCCAATCCTGCCGATATACGGTCTAGAACCCGGTGCACATCATGCCAACGCAATCCCAATAGGAGGGCAATTCCCCACAAGAAAAATGCCAGATAGAGTATTCCCGTCAGAAACGGCCCCAGGAAATCAATGGGTGGTTCTGACAGCGCCCAGCCGACCAATCCGCCACCTTCACCTTGATAGGCAGCAACCAGATCAGCTCCTGACCATTGATGACTCAACGCCAATGCGGTCAGCAAAATCAGTTCCAGGCCAATCACCTGCGCCGGACGTACTGTGTACGGCAGATCTACTTTACGCAGCGTAATATGGACTGCGGTGGCGGCGAGCATCACGCACAAGGCGATGGTGCCCCAACCAAATGTTTGCTGCAAGAGACTCGTCCACCAGCCCAACCAGCTTGAATTTGTGTAGCCTAATAGAGCCAGAAGCGTGATCACCGATAAAAGGAATACGACGATGCCGGCCATCTCTACCCGGTAGGGCATGACGCCACTGATTAGTTTCTCATCCCAGGTTACTGGGGGTGGAGATTTTTTCCGCGAGCGGCTGGTTGATGATTTTGAGCGAGCCATGAACGATAAAGATAACGAGTAGAAAAGGGACGTTTTCACCCCCATTGTACTCGCTCACTTGTTCGTAATCAATGACTGCCCGTGAGATTTGACTTTTGAGCCACTATGGAGAGCTCAGACAGCTCCCCGATTTGGGCGCAATTACGCCTGCGCAGGCGTTCACTCTGTGGCTAATTGATCGGGTGGAGATTCTTTGCGCATACTTAGTGCCAGACGCTTATCGGCGCCGCTCACCTGCAGCACGCGCACCGTGATGCGCTCTCCTTCCTGAACGACGTCGCGCGGGTGAACAAAGGGGATATCCGGCAATTCGGAACTATGGACCAACCCTTCCAATTCCTCTTCCAGGAGCACAAACACACCAAAGGGGGTGACATTGCTGACGATGCCTTCGACCATCTCTCCAGACTGGTAGCGGGATTCGGCCGTATGCCAGGGATTCGCGCGCATTTGCTTATAGCTAAGCGCGATTCGCTCACGTTCCCGATCAACCCGCAGAACTCTTACTCTGACGTGCTGTCCAGGCTGAACAACGCGGCTGGGATGAACTACCCGGCTCCAGGAAAGTTCAGAAATATGGATCAAGCCCTCGATGCCGCCTAAATCCACAAAAGCGCCAAAGTCGCTCAGGTTTGTTACCAGGCCGGCAACGATATCCCCCGGACGCAGTTTAAACAACAAGCCCACCCGCTGTTCTGTATTCACTTGTGCCGCACGCTCTGAAAGAACCAGGCGGTTCTTGCCGGGGTTCAGCTCGATAATTTTCAGACGCAGCGTTTTGCCTTGCAGACCAGCCAGCGCACCCATACGTTCCGCCTCTATATGCAGCAGCGGGAAGTTCACAAGCTGGGAAGCCGGCACAAAGCCCTGGAGGTCCTGCCAGTAGACCAGCAGCCCCCCTTTATTGAAGCCCATTACGCGTAGTTCTAATACGCGATCGGATCTAAAGGCTTCTTCAGCCAGGCGCCATGACGTCGAATTTTCCGGACCGGGATCATTGAATACAGGAATCGTGCCGGCTACGGGCCAGGCTTGCTCTTTCCTTGCCGCAGGCTGCGGCGGCTTATCCTGTCTAAATAGAGTAGACCAGAATGTCTCCTCTACTTTCTCTTCGAAAACAGTATCTTCATGCTGCGAACTACTCATGATTGCATACTACCTTTGAGACTTTAGCGTGAAAAAGGCGTGAATTTCCTCGTTGCTAATATTATAGAGGGACATTCTTTCTTGTCAAACTACCTGTTATAATGACAGGGTACGGGCGGCTCAATCATGCTTCGACGGTCAGCATTCTTCGCCGCACTCTCAGACTGTCGAACCGGCCATTTGCGAGAAACAACCCACAATTCTACTCTGGAAGAGGATATGCAAGAATCATTGACGCCACCACAAGTTAAAGAAGTATTAGACACAACCTGGTTGGGCCGACCCTACCATTATTTCCAAACCGTCACGTCAACGAACGACCTGCTCAAAGAGCAAGCGTCCGCAGGCGTGAACTCGTCGAATCCAGCCGGTACTGTGCTGCTCAGCGAATATCAGGAACAAGGACGCGGGCGCATGTCGCGTAGTTGGGTAGCACCTGCCTACTCGTCATTACTCTTCTCCATACTCCTACGGCCAGGCTGGCCGGCGGAACGCCTTTCCTGGCTGACGATGATCAGCGGCCTGGCGGTTAGCGAAGCCGTCGAACAACAAAGCAACTGCACAGTTCGCTTGAAATGGCCCAACGATGGCGTGATCGCTGGCGACGGCATCTGGCTGAAATATTGTGGCATTTTGCTGGAAGGGCATATCGCGCCAAACAATCTATTGGAATATGCCGTGATTGGCATCGGCGTCAATGTCAATATCCCTCAAGAGCAGCTGCCGGAAACGAAATTTCCGGCAACGAGCCTTCAGGTAGCCAACGGCCGTCCACTCTCCCGCCTGCGCCTGTTTAGCAACATACTCTCCCGTCTTGAACACCATTATGAACTGACAGAAAAAGGACATTCCCCGCACGAAATGTGGCAGGAACGTCTCATCTTCATGAACAAGCGCGTGGTGGTCAGCCGGTTTGGCCAGCAGGCCGATATAAGCGGCACGGCCGTCGGCACAGACGAGGAAGGTCGACTCCTCGTTCGTTATGACGATGGGCACATCCATCCCATTGCGGCCGGAGACGTGACACTGCGCGCATATCTGGACCCACGATAGAGAGCCGCTACGGCGGCGGATGATAGGGCGAGTCTACAACACAGCAATCTTTTAAGGTCAGCTCGGCTTATAGTAGGATAAAATCAGGAACATTTTTGGCAGATTCTTAATGGTAATGAATCTCCATTTAGGATTTTGGGAGGAATCAACATGAGAACATCCATTACATCAATAAGCAAATCGCTTGGCTTGCTGGTTCTGGTCCTGTTGGCACTGCTGGTTTTGGCGGGCCCAGCACTGGCCCAACAAACCACCTGGTACGCCAGCTATTGGAACAACAAAGACCTTAGCGGAGCACCTGCTGTTCAACGAATCGAGAACAAAGCACCAGACCTTGGTTGGGGTGAAGGGTCACCTGCACCAGGGATCCAACCCGATGATTTTTCAGCCAGATGGACCGCGGATGAATACTTCGAACCGGGCCAATACCGGTTTTCCTTACGTACAGACGATGGCGCGCGCTTGTGGGTCAACAACCAGAAGATCCTCGACATAGACGAAACTGGTGTTGTTTTTACCTCAGATGTCAATGTGGCAACTGCGGGGAAAATACCGATCCGGCTGGATTACTGGGAAGAGAAAGGGAACGCCGGCGTCCACTTAACGTGGGAACGCCTTGGAAATTCAGTGTCGACAGGACCAATCCGGGCACTTTATTACAACAACACCAGCCTGTCAGGCGATCCGGTACTGGTACGTAACGAGGGGCCCGGATTGTATCACAACTGGGGCAACGGCTCACCAGCTCCCGGCATTGTCAACAATGACCAATTCTCTGCGCGATACACGCAAGCCCTAGATCTTGCTCCTGGCTGGTACCGGTTCACCGCCCGGGCAGATGATGGTATTCGCTTCTGGATAAACAACCATCTGTTAATTGACGAGTGGCACGATGCTACTGGCAAACCCTACATCGTAGATGTCGAACTGCCTGGTGGCATACTCAATTTCATGGTCCAATATTATGAAAATGTTGGCGGGGCCATGGTCGGATTGTCTATGACGAAGATCGGTGACAGCAGCGGCGGCTCCGGCGGCGGTTACGGCGGTGGTAGTTCACTACCTCCGGCGAGCACCATAGGCGTAGTCAATACTACCGCGCTGAATATGCGCTCGGGACCAGGTCCGGAATTTGAACCAATCCGTGTATTGTACGAGGGTGACATTGTAACGCTGACCGGTCTTTATGAAGGTTATTGGGTTCATGTCACTACACAGGATAACTTTGCCGGCTGGGTTAGCGCGCAATACCTAGATTACCAGATGCCCGTAGGGGAAATTACTCCAGCAGGTTAGTAGATTTGCTGTTGGATTTCCAGCAATTCCGCGTATCATAGTAAGGTGACCTGTTGCAGGAGCAGGTCGCCTATATCCATTAGGAGGCAACAAGAATGATCAGACAGAAAGCACAAAGTCTTGGCCCTCGCCTAAAGTTCGCGTTCATCATCATCGCCGTATTTATGCTGGCCTTGATCTTTAGCGGACCCGCCTTTGCGCAGCAGAGCTGGACTGCCAGTTACTGGAACAATACATCTCTCAGCGGAGCGCCAGCGTACCAGCGCGCGGAATCAGGTCCGCCAAGTTATAACTGGGGCAGCGGGTCGCCCGTGCCGGGCGTCATCAGTTCCGACTATTTTTCAGCGCAATGGCGCGCTGACGTTCACTTTGATGCTGGTCGCTACCGCTTCAATGCCACGTCCGATGACGGCGTCAGGATGTGGGTAGCCGGTAAGCTGCTGATTGATCAATGGCATGATAGTTCTGGCGTAACGTATACAGCGGAAATGGATTTCGTAAGCCCGGCATCACAGCCGGTGATCATCGAGTACTACGAAAACACTGGCCTGGCTTCAATCAACGTAAGCTGGGAACGCATAGATGGAGATATCTCCACCACAGGCCCTATCAAGGCGGAGTACTTCTCGAACGCCGATCTCCTGGGCCAACCTTCATTGGTGCGTTATGAGAGTACGCCACTTTCACATAATTGGGGGAGCGGATCCCCGGCGCAAGGAGTTATTCCTAGCGACAATTTCTCCGCACGCTATACCTACACCATTGACGCGAACCCAGGTCGCTATCGCATATCAGCACAAGCGCAAAGCGGTATGCGTCTGTGGGTAAACGGGCAGCTCGTTCTGGACAAGTGGAGCCCGCCAACCAGTCATACGGCTTCTATCGACATCGATTTACCCGGCGGTATTACACACTTGATCGCCACTTATTACAACGCGACGGGTCCGGCGAGCATTTTGATCAGTGCCTACCAGATTGGCGGCAGCGGCGGTGGTACCGGTGGTGGAACCGGCGGCGGCAGCGGCGCGGGTTTGACAGCAACGGTTGACACCAGTTATCTGAATATGCGTGAGGGCCCAGGGACGCAGTACGCTATTGTGACCGTACTACAGCGGGGTACGCAAGTCGTATTGACCGGACAGGTCAGCGACTATTGGGTACAGGTACGCGAACCGTCCGGCCTCGTCGGCTGGGTAAGCAGCAGTTATCTGGACTTCAACAACTTGAATGTGACGCCGTCCGGATAGATTGCCTGCGCAATTACCGGCAGGAGTTCAACTGGGCCAATCGCTGATTGGCCCAGTTTTTATTGCCTATATGTACGCGGAAAACCAATCAATACAATCAGAACAAGGCCAGCTGCTTTCGCCGCAAAACCGGCTGTTTGAGCTTGCCCGGACCGGACAACTTCGCCTACCGAAAACCTGGCTCGAAAAGCACCCGGTCTTGATCAATAAGATACTCTATCCAATCGCCGTGCTGCTCTTCGCATTTCTGGCGCCGCAGTTCTCAGCCATCATTGGGCTGCCGATGGTCATGTGGGGTTTCAATGTTGGTGATGACATAGGCTTTACTTTCATCCTGATCGGTAGTTTCTTGCCGCTCTTCTTTCTCGTCTGGCTCTGGCTGCGTGTTGTCGAAAAACGGCCGTTGTGGACGACAGGCATGACGCGGCCGGTGGCCAAGCCTTATCTACGCGGACTCGGTGTAGGGATGCTGATTTTTGGCAGCGCTGTGCTTCTACTAGGCTTATTCGGGTTCCTGGACGTCGAAAACACGGGTCAGGGGCAAGGATGGTGGATAGCCCTTGGCGGAACGTTCCTGGTTCTGTTGGGATGGGTCATACAGGGCGCCGCCGAAGAAATCCTGGCACGCGGTTTCCTGATGCCAATCCTGGGTATACGCTGGGGACCAGCTGCCGGCGTCATCGTCTCATCTCTTTTCTTCAGCATTCTTCACCTGGAGAATCCCAACCTCACTGCAATCAGCCTTCTCAACCTGTTCCTCTTCGGACTATTCACAGCGATGTATGCGTTGTTTGAAGGCCAGTTGTGGGGCGTCTTTGCCATTCACGCCATCTGGAACTGGGCGCAGGGCAACCTATTCGGCTTCTCCGTCAGCGGCATAGATATCCAATCCAGCATTCTCATTGACCTGATGGAAGCTGGGCCAGACTGGATAACAGGCGGGCTCTTTGGACCAGAGGGTGGATTCGTTGTTACACTTACGCTGCTGATCGCTATTTTCTTGTTACTGCTCCTGTCCCGTCGTAGGATGGGACCGGTCAGCACACAATAACCACTGATTAGAGGAAACATATGAACCAGCGTCCAGTCGTCGTATCCATCATCGCCGCACTTCTACTTCTAAACGGTTTCCTTGACATAATCTACGGGTACCTCTTTCAAGCGCCGGGTTACGTCTACGTAATGCTGCTCGGTGCCGTGGCGATTGTGCTAAGCGCAGGCATGTGGCAGCTGTGGTCGTGGGCCTGGGTAGGCACAGTCCTCCTGCAAATCGGCGCCATCGGTTATGCGTTATATGATTGGTTTGCAGGCGGCCCCATCGATTTTCTGGCGATGATAATCGGCGCCATCGTCCTGATCTATCTTTTTCAAGCGAAAACGCGCAGCGCCTTCTTCGACAAAGAGCCGGCCGCGACGGAGAACACCTCCTAACCTCTCGCTTCCTTGCCCTCTCGATCAGTTGATGCGTCTATGAAGCCGGCTGGTGCGCAGCCAGCGAATCTGGCCATCCGCATCGCGCAGGAATTCGGCCCGGTTCCCGGTATGGGGTGGGTCCAGATCAATGATCTGATCCGGGGCAGTGAAGGCGACTCGCGTTGGCGGCGGCGCCGGTGAGGGCGGCGAATCCTTGTCAGGAAACCCTCCCTTCGGCGCATAGTGCATCACCAATTCGTAATCCTCCATGACCAGCGTGATGAGTCCTAGTTGAGCGTCATACTCACCAACGTAAGTCGCCAGCTCTTCAGGGCTGTACGCCTGCGCTTCGGGTTCGGGCTCGTGCAGGTCAAGATAGTGCTCTAACGCCCACTTAGTCGCTTCGTTGTGTAAATACCCCCCCTGATCGCTGTTGGTCAATATTGTAAGCGCAAATGCCTGGTCCGGGACCATAAGAAAGGCGGCTTGCTGCCCCCTGGTAGCGCCTCCGTGACGCACAATGCGCACGCCATCCACATCCTTAATGAACCAGGTGATACCGAACTGGTTACCCAGGTTTGCTTGCGTGGCGGGGGTTTTCATCTCAGCCAGAGCCGACGCTTGCAGTAGGCGCGCCCCATCTTCGGCCGTGCCATCTCCCATATGAAAACGCGCATATCGAAGCTGGTCATTCACACTGGATGTGATGCCACCGGCGCTGTGCGCGGAGCGAGTAAGCGCCCACGGACGCGCCACTTGCGGCGCCGGATCTTCTTCCTCACTGAAATGTCCGGCAACAAAGCTGTAGGTCATCACATCCTGGGGGAAAAAGAAAGATTCATGCATGCCAAGCGGTTTCAGAACCAGTTCCGTGATCGCCTCTTCATACGTCTGCCCGGTGACGACTTCGATGATCCGGCCGGCCAGGCTGAAGCCAGAATTATTGTAAGTCCACAATGACCCCAAGGGAGTAAGCTGCGGGAGCACAGCCATCTCGCGCACATAGATGGCCAGGGCGTCATCGCCCATGCCTGTCTCAGAGAAGTAATCGCCAGCCCATCCGCCGGTATGATTGAGCAGATGGCGCAAGGTTACGCGCTCGGCAGCATCCTCGTCGGTCATTGTGAACTCCGGCAGGTATTGGCGAACCGGCGTATCCAGGTCAAGTTTACCCATTTCTACGAGCCTCATGACGGCCGTTCCAGTGACTGTCTTAGTTATGGACCCGATCTGAAACAACGTATGGCTGCTGACAGGCAGTGGATGGTCTACATTGGTCATCCCAAAACCTTCTGTATACTCCTCTCCCTGATATAGAACCCCTACGGCAACGCCGGGCACACGATAATGCGCCATACGCTCCTGGATAAACGCGCCGAATTCCTCAAATAATTGTTCACTCATTCTGAATTCTCCCCAGATCTAGTAAGATGCCTTCCGGTCAGCACAGATCACGGCAGGTAGACAAACCTGTGCGCTGGCGTGCGGGCCATCGATTCAATTGTGCAGGCCGTAGCTGATAATGATATCTTAACAAATCCCACCGCAAAATAGCGCTTCTTTTCCGGCAAGTCAATTCAAAGTTATAATCAACAATAGGAGATGGATCAGCGGCAATGCAATTAGCACTCTTTTATATCATCATTCTATTCTTGATCCTGCTCGTTGATATCCACGAACGGCGCATCTTGAACGCATTAGCGCTGCCGGGGACCCTCGTAGCGCTATTGGCCGGTCTGGTTAGCGGCCGTTCCGAATTCCTGGCTGCCTTAACAGGAGCGGCGGCAGGATTTCTATTCTTCTACACACTGTATTGGGTCGGTAGAACAGTCTACGGTTACAACGCCCTGGGTTTTGGCGATGTGAAACTGGCCATGTTGCTTGGCGCAATACTTGGTATACAACAGGCCTTGATTGTCCTTTCGCTGGGTATGCTTCTCGCAGGGTTCACCGGTATTATTCTCCTGGTCACCAGGCGCGGAAGTAAGCAGAGCACCCTGCCGTACGGCGCATTTCTGGCTGCAGCCGGCATCATCGCGCTGGTATGGACGAACCTTTAGGTTGAGTAGGAGAACTGGTGCAATCACCGGTTGGCGACGGACATAAGTGGGGATTGTTATGAACGAAATCGAGATCCGGCCCGTGCAAGGCTGGGATGAACTTATGGAAATAGAGGAAATTCAGCGCATCATCTGGACAAGGGATGAGCGTGAAGTGATGCCGGCCCATGTGTTCCATGCCCTACAGTACAATGGCGCCGCACTCTTCGGTGCATTTGATGGTGCGGAAATGGTCGGATTCACGCTTGCTACCCTGGCGACCGTAGAAGGACTAAACCACCGTATTGACCAGGTGGCCGCTGCCAGGCTGAAGATGTTCTCTGTTATAGCCGGCGTCCTGCCTGGATATCGTGACTCCGATATTGGATACCGGCTAAAAGTGGCGCAAAGAGATTTCTCCCTGCGCATTGGCGTCCGCCTGATATCCTGGACATTTGATCCGCTTGAAAGCCGTAATGGGCGCTTCAATATCGGCAAACTGGGCGCCGTATGCCGCACGTATGTCCGCGATTTCCATGGCAAGATGACGGGCCTTAACGCCGGCTTGGAAAGCGATCGCTTTGATGTGGAGTGGTGGATAACCAGCAACCGCGCAAAAGGTCGCGCCAATAAAGAACGAAAGGCGCTTTCTCTCGAATCGTTGCTTGGCGGCGGCGCTGTCCTGACGAATGAGTCGACTTTTAACAGCAGCGGACTGCCCGTGCCCCCGCCCAACTATGTCAGCCACCCGAGCAACCTGATACTGGTAGAAATCCCGGCCGATTTTCAAGCTATCAAACGAGAGGATTTCCCGCTGGCTGTACGCTGGCGGGAACATACACGCGTACTCTTCGAGAACTTGTTTGAAAGCGGCTTCATGGTAACCGACTTTGTGCGGCAAACAGACGACGATGGCCATGATCGCAGCTTCTACTTGCTTACCTATCAGGATGCATAGCGTATAATGGGACCGGTGAAGAATGAAAATTGAAGCGATCGATCTCTATTATATTAGCCAGCCCCTGATCCGGCCGTTTGTAACCAGCTTCGGTCCTCAACTGGATCGAGATTGCCTGCTGGTTGGGATGCATAGTGAGGGAATGGTCGGTTGGGGCGAATGCGTCGCCACAAACGATCCTGGATACAGCTATGAAACAGCAAAGACCGCCTGGCATATCCTGAGCGATTTCTTGATCTCGGCGACCCTAGGACAAGAAGTTCAGGAACCGGAAGATTTACAGCCCTGGATGCGGTTCGTTCGCGGCCATCCATTGGCTAAAGCAGCGCTCGATCAGGCTGCATGGGATCTCACCGCGCAGCGAGACGGTCTCTCGTTCGCCCAAAAATTAGCGGCGCCCTATGATGAGGGTCCCCGAGACCGCGTTCCCGTCGGCGTTAGTATCGGCATCCAACCAAGTATCGCGGAAACATTGGAGCTTATCCAGGAACATATCGATAAAGGGTACCAACGTATCAAGCTCAAGATCAAACCTGGCTATGATGTCCAGCTGGCGCGCGCGGTGCGCGAAGAATTCCCCACGTTAAGTTTCATGGTGGACGCGAATTCTGCTTTTACGCTGGATGATACGCCCACTCTGCAAGCATTGGACGCCTATGATCTCCTGATGTTAGAGCAGCCGCTGGGCTATGATGATATTTATGACCACAGCAAACTACGGCCGTATCTGGAGACGCCACTCTGTCTGGATGAAAGCATCGTCTCCCTGGAGCTTGCCCGTTTTGCAGTAGAGATTGGCGCCTGTGACATCATCAATATCAAGCCGTCGCGCGTCGGTGGCTGGACGGCAGCGCGCCAAATTCACAATCTGGGCGTAGAAGCCGGAATGGGCCTGTGGGTAGGGGGTATGTTGGAAACCGGCGTCGGTCGTGCCGCCCAACTAGCATTGGCGTCGCTGCCCGGCTTCAATTTACCCGGCGATATTTCAGCCTCAGAACGCTACTATGTTCCCGACATCGTCCCCCCATTTACCCTCAATGCTGAGGATGGCACGATCACTGTACCGAGTGGGCCGGGCCTGGGAATAGAGATTGATTTTGACCGGCTGGCTGCGGTAACCTTGCAGCGCGAAACGTTTCACTAGACTTCATCATGAAACTCGCGGCAGCCATCCTGTACGCGTAACCAGAAGAGGAACCTATGTTTACTAATCAAAAAATCGCCTTTATCGGCGGCGGCGTCATGGGCGAAGCGATGATTCGCGGCTTGCTCAGCCAGGATATAGTCCCGGCCAAACAAGTGCTGGTCGCCGATCCCTGGAATGAACGCAGAGCCTACTTGACGGAAACTTACGGCATTTACGCAACTGGTGACAACCGCGAATTGGCCGAAGAAGGTCAGGTTGTGGTGCTGTCAATCAAGCCGCAAAGCATCCCTTATGTCTTGCCGGAAATTCGCGGTCATCTGCGGCGCGGGGATCTCCTGATGTCGATCATAGCCGGCACCCCCATTCGTAAATTGGCCGACGGCGCCGCCCACGCCTCTGTTGTGCGCGCCATGCCCAATACGCCTGCGCAAATCGGCATGGGGATCACTGTATGGACAGCCACTGAGGAAGTCGGTGATGCGCACAAACTACAAGCCCAGGCGATTCTGGGATCCCTGGGCGAAGAGATTTTCGTCGAGCAAGAAAGTTACCTCGACATGGCGACAGCGCTGAGTGGTTCTGGCCCCGGTTACGTTTTCATGATGATGGAAGCGTTGATAGACGCCGGCGTGCATTTGGGTTTCTCGCGTCATATCGCGCGCCGCCTGGTTACTCAAACAATGCTCGGTTCTATTGAATATGCTGAACAATCAGGCAAACATATTGCTGAACTGCGCAACCAGGTCACTTCGCCGGGTGGAACCACCGCTGCAGCTCTTTACCATATGGAAAAAGGGGGGCTGCGCACCGTCATATCTCGCGGCATTTGGGCGGCCTACCAACGCTCAGTGGAACTTGGTCAGGGAGAAGATGTAAAAGGTCCTGGCGCTTAGCAGCCGCATAGCCTGGAAACAAAGTGAATAAGCCGATTATTGACTCAGCCATTCCGCAAACCGGGTGGACATACGGTCGTGTTGTGCTTCAAGATGGGAATCGTTCCCTTCTTTTTCAAGATCCTCTGCAAATTGTGGTCGTTGAAAGAGCAGACGAAGTGGAAAACGCACTGCGCTATATCAGTTCCTGCGTCAATGAGCAGGGACTTTATGCGGCAGGCTTCCTGACCTACGAGGCAGCAGCGACTTACAATTTGGCCACCCACCAAACGCCACCCGATACCCTCCCCTTGTTATGGTTTGGTATTTACGATGAACCGGAAGAATTAGAGGTAATGGTGATGCCGTACGGCGAGTATCAGGTGGGCGAATGGCAGGCCGCCGTCGATCGTCCAGCTTATTACGAAGCTATCGCGGCCATCAAATCATATATCGCTCAGGGACACACCTACCAGGTGAATTACACGATGCCCTTGTCGGCATCGTTCAGCGGGGATCCCTGGGCACTCTACCGCGATCTTACCCAATCACAACAGGCACAGTATATGGCTTACCTGGACCTCGGTCGTTTTGTCGTCTGCTCTTCTTCTCCTGAACTGTTCTTTCAGCGCGACGGCGACCAGCTTAATTCGAGGCCCATGAAAGGGACTGCGAAACGGGGCCGAACGCTTGCTGAAGATAGATCGCAAATGGATTGGCTGCGAAATTCTGAGAAGAACAGAGCCGAAAATGTCATGATCGTTGACATGATCCGCAATGATTTCGGCCGTATCGCCGAGATTGGCAGCGTCGACGTTCCCGAGTTATTCACCGTAGAGCGCTACCCGACCCTATTACAAATGACATCAACCGTATGTGCACGATCCCAAGCGTCTCTGCCGGAAATCATGCGCGCCATGTATCCTTGCGCCTCTATCACCGGCGCGCCAAAAGTGCGCACCATGGAGATAATCAAGGAGCTCGAACCCCAGGCGCGCGGCATTTATACCGGCAGCATCGGCTACATGGCGCCGAACCGGCAGAGCAGTTTTAACGTTGCGATCCGCACCGTGGTCATTGACCGCCACAATAACCAGGCAACTTACGGCGTCGGCGGTGGGATCGTCTGGGACTCAGAAGCGGAACAAGAGTATCAGGAGTGTCTCTTGAAAGCGAAAGTACTTGTGCAGCGGCAACCGTCGTTCGAACTGCTGGAAACGATACGCTGGACAAGAGAAGCGGGTTACTTCTTAGGTGAACTGCATCTGCAGCGGCTTGCACAGTCGGCCGAATACTTCGACTATCCGCTCAACCTGGCCGACATCAAAGAACAGCTGGCCTTGCTCGCGGCAGACTTTGAGGAGCCGGCAAGAGTACGGCTGCTTGTAGGCAAGAAGGGTGAGGTTACCGTGCAAACCTTCCCGCTACATTTACCGCTGAAGCGACGGCCGCTTAGGGTCGAACTGGCCGTAGAACCGGTGTCAACAGATAATGTCTGGCTTTTTCATAAGACTACAAATAGAGGCTTCTATGAAACTGCCCGTACCGCTCAACCCAGCGCCGACGAGGTGATCTTATGGAATGAAGCGGGCGAGCTGACGGAAGCAACCATGTCCAATCTTGTCTTAGATCTGGACGGCCGGCTGGTTACGCCACCAATCAGCAGCGGGCTGTTGAATGGTACTTTCCGCCGGCACCTGCTTGAGACTGGGCAAATCCATGAGAGGCGCCTTACATCAGATGACCTTCATCATTGTCGAAAGGTACATCTTATAAACTCAGTAAGACTATGGCAGGAAGCCATATTTGTTAATTCTGATTAGGCTAGGAAAGGTGGTAAGAGCTATGCGTGTATTAGTAACTGGCGGAGCCGGCTTTATTGGCAGCCACACCGCATTGGAACTGCTTAACACAGGGTATGAAGTCGTCGTAGTTGATAACCTTAGCAACAGCAGCCGCGAATCATTGAGACGCGTTCAAGAATTAGCGGGAAAGACGCTTACCTTTCATGAGATCGGTATACTTGATAGAAATGCGCTCAGCGACGTGTTCGCTGCGGCGCCAATTGATGCAGTCATCCACTTTGCCGCGTTGAAAGCGGTCGGCGAATCGGTCGCCCAGCCACTCCGCTATTACCGCAATAATGTCACAGGTACCATTACTCTCTGTGAAGTCATGCAGGAGTTCGGCGTCCACAATCTGGTCTTCAGTTCTTCAGCAACTGTCTACGGGGATGCGAAAGAAATGCCATTGTTGGAAAGCTTCCCGATGCTGCCTGCTGAAAATCCGTACGGTCGCAGCAAACAGATGATGGAATATGTGCTGAAGGATTTGAGCCATGCAGACGTCAGCGCGAACATCGCTATACTACGCTACTTCAATCCAATTGGCGCACACGAAAGCGGCCGCATTGGCGAAGACCCGTACGGCGTCCCTAACAATCTCGTCCCTTATGTGGCCCAGGTAGCGGTCGGCAGGCTCCCCTATTTGCGTGTTTTCGGCGATGATTATCCCACACCGGACGGCACCGGAATCCGAGACTATATTCACGTCGTCGACCTGGCCATCGCGCACATCAAGGCGCTGCAAAAACTGGAAACGAACCCCGGATACGTCGTTTATAATCTTGCTACAGGCGAAGGCAAGTCTGTGTTAGAAGTTGTTTCAGCCTTCGAAAAGGCCAGCGGCGGTGAGATACCGATCAAGTTTCAAGAGCGCCGGCCTGGCGATGTCGCCATTTCCTATGCCGACCCCACAAAGGCGCTTGATGAATTGGGGTGGGAAGCGGTGCGCGATCTTGACCAGATGTGCGTCGACACCTGGCGCTGGCAGTCGCAAAATCCGCAGGGCTACAACACATGAGCGCGCCCGGCAGCTAACGCCCTTTGAATTCGGGGTCGCGACGCATCATCTTGCTTTGCACCCCTTCCATGAAGTCCTCAGTGGCCAGAAGCTGGCTCTGCGCCCACCCTTCGAGCATTAGGCCGCGGTCAATATCCGCCAGCCCATCTATGACACGTTTTGCCATACCTACGGCGAGCGGCGCTGCCTGGTTAATCTCTTCCGCTAGCAATTCTCCGGCAGCGAGCAGTTCATCAGCGGGCACAACATGATTGACAATGCCCCAGCGCTCCGCCAATTCCGCATCTATTTGCCGGCCCGTAAAGATCAGTTCTTTGGCCTTGGCGGGGCCAACTAGGCGCACAAGACGTGTCGTGCCACCCACATCCGGGATGAGTCCCAGACGCGTCTCTGGAAGGCCGAGAATCGTACCTTCGGCAGCGATACGTATGTCGCAGGCCAGGGCGAGTTCCATCGCCAGACCCAGACAGTACCCATGCAGCAGGGCGATGGTCGGCAGTTCCAGACGCTCGAGGTTTGTTAACACGCGCTGATAGTCGTCTGTGATCTTGCGCGCCTTTTGCTGCCACTGCGGCCCATATTCTTCTGGTAGGCGCAAGAAGTCAGTGTAGTCGATGCCGGCCGAGAATGCTTGTCCCTCGCCACGCACGAGAATAACGCGACTATCACTTTTTCTCGCCGCGGCGTTGACGGCCGTATCAAAAGCCGCGTAAAGCTCACCGCTGATCGCATTGCGTTTGTCGGGGCGGTTCAGCACGATCTCTACAATTGAGCCACGCACCTCTGTTCTTACCAAATCACTCATTCCATGCTCCTTGCTGGCTGGTCACTCCGTCAGCCACGCTGACCGGCTGCAGCGCAGCTGATTCACTAATCGCGGAAATACTGAAACGTTCTCATGACCGGACGCGCGTCATCGTCAGCAACGCCAGCACCATGAAGAACGAACTAAATACAAAGAGCCAGCGGTATTGATCGGACAGCGAGTCTACCATGATGCCGCCTAAGGTAGGCCCCAGAACGGCCGCCGCCTGAGACGAAAAATAATAGAGTCCGGTAAAGGCTCCGATCCGCCGCTCGTCCCCATGGTCGTAAACAAGCGGCAGGCTGTTGACATTGACGAATGCCCAAAATATGCCGGTTATCACCAGGACGATGACAAAAGTAGCCGCATCTTGGATAAAGAAATAACCGGCCAGGAACAGAACTGCCAGGATAGCCAGTCCAATCTGAATGACCGGCTTACGGCCGTAGCGCGTGCCAAGCAGCCCAGCAGGCACAGCCATTAGAATGAACGTTATCGTGACGAATCCAGCGTAAATAGAGGCCGTTCCTGGAGGGATCCCCAGCGCGAAAACAGCGAATGAAGAAAGGCCTGCCTCAAGAGCATTAAAAGCCATGAACCACAATAAGATCGCCAGCAAGACATACACGCCACTCTTATGTGGCTGTTCCCAAACGGTTTGCAGGCTGCTCTTTAACCCTTCATTCTCCGGTTTCTCTTCCTCCTCGACCTGTTCCGGCTCCTTGACGCCGATCAGAGCCACTGAGACAGCAGCGACCATAAGAACCGCGCCGCCGATGAAGGGCGCCGCACGCCCGAAATTATTGAAAAGGTAACCGCCGCCGAAGAAGGCCAGGAGCCCGCCGAGCCCGCCCATCAGGTTGATCATGCCGTTGGCTTTACTACGATCATCAGGCAGAAACAGGTCACCTAACCAGGATACCGTTGGCGAGCGGAACAACGCCATGCCGAAATTGGTGATTAGTATGAAAACGGCGATAGCCAGCGCGGTCTGTGCAAAAGGGATGAGCACAAAGCCAACCACAGCAATGGGTACACCTACAAGGATCCAGGGCTTGCGACGGCCGAAGCGGTTCCAAGTACTGTCGCTGCGCGCACCCACCCACGGCTGAAAGAAGACATTGACGATATTATCCCAGGTCATGACAAAGAGAGCGACGGCCGGTGTCAAACCAAAGCCGATGACCTCCGGGATCTCACGTCCTGCTTCGACTAGCTGCTGTTCAAATGCGGGATTCCCGGCCTGCAAAAAGATCGGGACAAACTGATTGAAAATGGGCCAGATAACGCTGATACCCAGAAAACCAAAACCGACAACAGCTGTCTTTCGGTATGAAAAACTCTTTGAATCCGCCGCTGAAATTCCACTGCTCATCTGTCACCCCCAAACAGTCATGCTCAACGGAAATACAACCTTTCTGCCGTCACAAAGTATTGCGCACAATCGATTTTTGTACAAGAATCACGTGCTCACATTGGCCTGTTTGCAAAGCACTCAGCGTGATTGCTATCATACCCATCCGGCTTTCACGCTAATTCATGTAGACGCTCATTCGTGTAGACTTAGGACATCAAAGGACCCGGAACCATTAGCAAGACAGTTTCAATAAGCGCCTCAGCACTCGCTCAACTACGCCGCCGCTGGCAGTGGATGGCTTTGTTCTGGCTGGTAGTCTGGCTGATCACGTTTCGTTTGCTCTATCGTGAATGGGCGTACGCAGAACGGTGGCTGCTCCTGTCCGGCGTCACATTGGCCTTCCTATGGTGGCGAATTAGGCAAAATCTAAGCCTGAATACTCTCCCTGACGACGATCACGTGCTGCCCACACTAGGGCCGGGCAACCAGATTACCGTTTTTCGTGGGCTGCTGCTTGGCCTCCTGGCAGGCTTCGTCTTCTCGCCCTGGCCGCAGGGAGGCATAGCCTGGCTCATTGCCGGCATTTATACGCTGGCCAGTCTTGCCGACGGATTTGACGGTTACGCGGCTCGTCGCAGCAATCAGACAACAAGATTAGGGCAGCTGCTGGACATGGAACTCGACGGGCTTGGCGTGGCAATTGTCAGCCTTCTCGCTGTGGGTTACGGCCAGCTTCCCGCCTGGTTTCTGCTTGTCGGCTTTGCGCGCTATTTGTTTGTGGGCGGGCTATGGTGGCGGGAGCGAATTGGTGCGACCAACTATGCCATGCCGGGCAGCATTCATCGGCGAATTCTTGCCGGCATGCTGATGGGCATGATGACAGTGGTCTTATGGCCGATTGTTCCGGCAGCCATGTCTCATATCGCCGGCGCAGTGATCGGAATTCCGGTGCTTCTCGGGTTCCTGCGCGATTGGCTTTTCGCCTGCGGGCGTCTCAATGATCAAAATGCCGCCTATCAACGCCTGCGGCGGCTTGCCTACCTCCTACTAACGCGCTGGCTGCCGCCGCTGTGGCGTCTCTCGTTAGCGGTCGCCATATTCGTCATGCTAAACGCCGCCAAACCGTGGGTCCGGCCCGCCGCCTGGGAAGCTCTGCTGCGATCCTGGGGCTTGCCAGGCGCCTCGCTGTTAGCTTCTTTCCTGGCGCTGACGGCCGTGATCGGTGCGATAATGGTTGGGCTGGGAATTCTCGGCCGTTTATGGGCCATTTTGCTGCTGCTCCCCATTGGCTTTGACATCAGCACGGCAGGGTTGACCTGGCCAAACGGCGTGGCGCTGGTATGCGCCCTGTTGATCACGCTCTGTGGAAGCGGACCCTTTTCGCTCTGGCGCCC
Source organism: uncultured Chloroflexia bacterium (assembly GCA_963767495.1). Taxonomy (GTDB): domain Bacteria; phylum Chloroflexota; class Anaerolineae; order Promineifilales; family Promineifilaceae; genus JAACFF01. The sequence continues at coordinate 1,044,144 of CAVYDY010000001.1, read as the reverse complement.
GGAAGAAGCGCTCATGGTACAGCACGGCCATGCGGACGATGATGAAGTTGTGCGCGGCAGTGACCCGGTGAATAGATGAACCGGCGGCAGCTGCTTAAGATTCTCTTCTGGCTTCTGGCTCTGGGTCTCCTGCTCACGGTTCTGCTCAGTGTACCGCTGGCAGATACTCTGGACGCCCTGCGTCTTCTCACATGGCAGCGGGTCTTGCTGCTGATCGCCATAAACCTATTGGTGCTGGCGTTGTTCAATGCTCGCTGGTGGGCGATTTTACGCGGCTACGGATACAGGCTGCCGTTCCACGCTTTATTCGGCTACCGGTTGGCGACGTTTGGCGTGAGCTATTTCACCCCGGGGCCGCAGTTCGGCGGTGAACCACTGCAGGTTCTATTGGTCGAAAAAGAGCAGCAAACGCCGCGTTCTACGGCTGTGGCGGCACTCACGCTCGATAAGTCTCTCGAACTGCTCGTCAATTTTCTATTTCTGTTGACCGGCGTGATCCTGATCATGCAGCAGCAGCTCTTAAATGGCGCCGCTGCCGTGGCGGCGATCCTCATTATTGTACTCATCCTGCTTGTTCCAGGCAGCTACCTGGCGGCTATCGCCAACGGCCGTTCACCACTCAGTTGGACCGCCGGCCGGCTGGGGAATATGGCCTTCTTACAGGATAGACCGGCCTGGCAAGAACGATTTGAGGTCGGTGGAAATACCGTTCGCCAGAGCGAAAGCGAGATAAGCAGCTTGCTGCACCGCTCGCCCGGAACATTGATTTTTGCGGTGTTGATCTCGATCGCTGCCTGGATGCTGATGATCGTCGAATTCTGGCTCATGGCCTCCTTCTTAGGCGCATCTCTGTCGCCTATCGAACTGATCATGACGATGACGGCGGCGCGTGTGGCGATCCTCCTCTTCCTGCCGGCCGGTCTCGGCGCTCTCGAGGTCAGTCAGGTTATCGCCTTTGGCGCAGTTGGGCTGAACCCTGCCTTAGGGATCAGCATCAGCTTATTGATCAGGGCGCGAGACGTTTTCGTTGGGGGCACTGGTTTATGGTGGGGAAGCAAGAAACTGTCCGCTAATTATCTGACAAAAGAATCACAGCCGGAATGTGAATCCTGAGCCGCCTTTGCCATGACCTTCAGATGATCTGCCGTATACGGCGCCCGTCATCCAGCCGCTGAATGCAGCCTGCGCCCGCAGAAATCCAACTGGTGAGCGATATAGACCAATGTTCCCGCCTCGATCTGAGCGTGTCGCTGGGCAATCCAGGCATCAAAGTAATGGCGCTCCAGGCCAGGATTACCGCCCAGGGCAGTAGCGATCGTATTCACAATGAAGTGCAAGAAATATGCTTCATCCGCCTGGTAAGCGCCGTCTCTCGCGTAGACAACCCAATCTGAACTACCCGCATCCAATATCTCAGCGCCGGCCGCCGGCAAGTGAGAAAACAGTTTGCGTCCAGTCCGGCTGTCCCCCGAAAGGCGCCCATTGACCACTCTTGTGTCCATTGTCTGGTGGTAGAGCCTCATGATCTGTTCGTCGAATTCACGATCGATGACCGGCTGCAAGATGGTTTCACCATCAAAATTGATCGTGAAGTAAAACAGTCCGTCCGGTTTCAAGAGCGCCAGCAGCTGCGGCAGAGCGCTTTCGAGATCGAGCAGATCGAGAAAAGCGTGAGCAATAAGCAGATCCCATTGACGCCCACCCTGTTCACGGGCGATGAAATCAAACACATCGATCGCTTCAAACTGCAAAGAGTAAGCTTCTTGCAGCGTCCGCAAGCGCTGCTGCGCCAGCTTGATATTTTCCTGCTGAGCATCAAGCAGCGTGTAGTCGGTACCTGGCGCGAACAGACGCTGGTTATGCAGCCGTTCGACCATTGTGCCGATACCGGCGCCGATCTCCAAAACCGATAGTCCTTCCTCGCCAGCTAACGCATCGGCCAACGTCTTGTTGACATGCGCGTTGAGGGCACGATCGTCAAGAGATTTCTTGGCTGCCAGGTACCGCGTGAAAGAATAATCCACATTCATCGCTTCTCCTCATAACACTTTCTGCTCGCCATTCTCATTCGGATTATCACATGAAGTGGGCATCCCGCCAGAACGTCATTTCCTGGAGAAAGCGGCGTACTGCTGACATAGTCTGAGACCATGTTGGAGAAGACCGGAAACGAGTCATGGCGGCCACGCTCATCCGGCTCAGGATCTGGCGGTTCGTCTGCAGCAGAACTACTCGCTGGGCCAGCTGCCGCACCTCGTCCGGCGCGATAAGAAAGCCGTTCACACCGTCCGTTATCACTTCCCTGGCCGCGCCCGCCGTAGTCGCGATCGCTGGCAAACCGAACGCCATCCCCTCAAGATAGACAATGCCAAAGCCTTCATAGCTGGATGGAACCACAAGCACATCAGCGCCGGCCATGCGTTTCCATAAGGCTTCATCGGCTAGGCGACCGTGCCAAGTAATCCGAGGCGCCATCGATCCGGAAATCTGTTTTCGTACGCGTCCAACATAGGCATCGTCCACCGATGTACTGCCAACGATCGATAATTTCCAGGCGTCAGAGGGTAATAGGGCCAGCGCAGCGAGCAGGGTGTGAAGCCCCTTACGCGGAATGATGTTGCCGACGAAGATCAGATGTAAGGGCCTATTAGCTTGCGACCGTCCGGAAATCTCTCTCTCGCTGAGCGCCCCCATGATATGATCGGCCGCAGGGTGGGCGACGATATAGGGTTGGGACTTCCCGGAAAGGGCTTCCGCCGTGAATCGAGTAGTCTCGCTGTTATAGACGAATCCATCCACGGAACGCAGATAGCGGCGCTCCAGGCGGCGATAGCCCGCCATCTGCCGCGCCGGATGGCGTTCGCTGGCACGTAGATGGTGGACGATGCTGACTATTGGCGCAGAAATTCGTCCGTTCAGACGTTCGTTGATGAGATAAAGCGATGGATGATTAAGTTCATCCTGCAGGATCAGGTCGTAACGGCCGTATCGCAGACGACGTACCAGCGACGGCCGGGCATTATGCAGTATGTGGCGCTCGTAGCTGCTCCAAGGTAGAGAGATTATTTCTACCTCGTCCCCGGCTTCCCTCAGTGTGCGAACCAATTGACGGTCATACAGATACCCCCCGGAAACAGTATCCAATGAGTTGTAGATGACCAGGCCTATGCGCATTTTCTCTGCCAGGTACCGGCCATATGAATCACGGCCGCTGTCGCGCTCAGATACTCATTCGATAACTGGCCCAGGCGATTTCATTTTCCCAGATCACGATAGTCAGCGCACTCAAGGTTGGCGCCTGGATACGGCTGGCCAGCGCTTCGGCCATGATTCGCGTGAAATGTTCAATGCTTGGATTGAGGCCGGCGAACTGTTCAAGATCGTTGAGCGTACGGTCGCGATAGTACGCGACCAACGCGTCCAGATTGTGTTCGATATCGACAATATCTACCAGGTAGCCATGTTGATCCAGGGTGGGGCCTTCGAGTTGAAGTTCCACGACGTAATGATGAGAATGCTTCTCATTTTCGGCCCCCCAATCCCCACCAAACAGAAAATGTTGGGCTACAAAATCACGTTTGACAGCTACGGTATACATACACATACTCCTATCAGCTACTCAGCCTGTCATAAAAACAAGAGCCGCTCCAGTCAATTTCCGGAGCGGCTTTCTTATTGATGGCGCCAGTTGGATTTGAACCAACGACCTAGGGCTTATGAGTCCCCCGCTCTGACCAACTGAGCTATGGCGCCAAAGCGAATGAAATTATAACTAAGAGGCGTTTACCTGCCAAGTCTAGCTCATGTGAGTATGGTATCAAGGCGTCACGTAAATCAGCGGTACCGGAATAAAAAGCAGCACGAAAAGCAGCAGCGTTGATACGGCTATGATCTTCCTTTTCAGGTCCAGTTCCGTGACCTGGTCGAGCGGTTCCGCATAATTCCGGCCAAAGAAGAAAAGCAGCAGCAGAAGCAGTACCCAGGTTGGCGTGAACGTAATAAGCATCAGAGCCGCCATGCTGATAATGATCGGCCAATAGAGCAGTTTAGCCTTTTCTCCAAAAAGAACAGAAGCGACATGTCCCCCATCCAATTGCCCCAACGGAATCAAATTGATGCTGGTAACCAACAGCCCGGCCCAACCTGCCCAGGCGATCTGATTCAGATGTACGTCCAGGCCGTCAGCAGGCAGGAAACGGCCGAATACAATGATCTTCATTGCCGCATAAAGAAGTGAGTTACCTTCGGCCACATACATTTCTGCAGGCAGTTGAGAGACAGTTGAGGTGGCCAGACCATAAAACAAAATAGGCACCGCAAAGAAGAGTCCCGCCCATGGCCCGGACGCACCAACGTCAAGTAGGGCGCGCTTGTTGATGACCGGCCCCTTGATGCGGATTACCGCGCCCATCGTCCCGATAAAGCTAAACGGCAGTGGGATGAAATAGGGCAGCGTGACGGGAACATTATGATAGCGCGCAGCGAAATAATGCCCCATTTCGTGAGCGCCCAGGATCAGCATGATGCTCAGGCAAAAAGGCCAACCGCTCCAGATGGAGAAGCTCTCCTCACCAGCATAGGCGGCACCCACATATAGGGTAGAGATAATTGTAGCGATGAATAGACCAAGATTGATTAAGTGATTAGTTGGAGTCGGCCTAAAAACCGCCGGGACAGCGAAAAGTGCGGTCTGTTCCCCTTGGGGACGCGTCATAGGGGTGAAGCCATACAGTTCGAACCGCGTGCGCAGCTCGTCAAAACAATTAGCGGGATCTTTTAGAAACTGGCCTCTAAACCGTACGTAACCAGGATCCGGGTTGTCCAGGGTTGTATCCGATACCTGGAATAGATCAGCGATCGCGCTGCGCAATCCCTGTACATCATCCAGCGATACTAACTGGCCGGAAGGAGCGATGTTCATGAAGAGATCTCGGCGTGGTTGTCATCCTCCACAACGACTGTTTCTTCATCGTCACCCCAACTAATAATCCAGATCGCCGCCCCGGCGACCAAGATGGTAATCACGACAAGCCAAAACCACTGGCTGGTTTCCAAGCCAACATCACGCGCTTCGATCAGTAACAAGATGACCATACCCAACCCCAGCACAAACCAGGCCGTCAGGTTAGGGTGCTTACTTATCCACTGCTTCAATGATTCCATAATCTTACTATACCCCCATTCACAATGTCGCGCGGATTGACCGCCCGTATTTGCTAAGAAGTTCTAATCTCAAGATGTTTCTGTTTGCTGCGCCAACAACCGGGACCATGCTTCTGAGAATTGGCGTTCAGTTTCACGCATAAGCCCATCCGTATCGATGACCACATCAGCACGCGCGATTTTTTGCGCTGCAGGACTCTGTGCCCGAATGCGAACCTCGGCAGCGGCTTCTTCCATTCCGCGACACACTTGCAGCCGCTCCAGCTGCCGCTCGTAGCTGCAGGTCGTCACCCAGATTTCCTGGCAGAGCCTCCACAAGTTGCCTTCCAATAACTTGATGGCTTCTATCATCACCACGTTCATCGCGCTTTCCTGGATAAGGGCCATGATCCGCTGCGATACCCTCGGGTGCACTATCTGCTCTAATTGAGCTAATGCCTGTGCATCATGAAAGACGATACTACCCAGAACCGCGCGGTCTATCCGGCCGTCTGCCAGCCGTACGGATGGTCCGAATGCCATTTCCACAGCCTTCTGCACGGCCATATCCGTATCAAGCACCTCATGTACAACACGATCGGCGTCGATGGTCAAAGCACCCTGCTCGCCGGCCATGCGCATAACGGCCGATTTTCCCGTGGCGATATTGCCGGTCAACCCAATGACTATTTTACCTGCCGTAGTCACTTTTTCATTCAAATTAGCCATGCAAAAACCCTATGCACAGACACCGCTACTCGGCCGCTGTTTCCCAAAGGGACATCAACTCCGTCAGCTGGGCCTCTGCCCTCGCATATTCTTCGCCCAGCCGCCGGATATCATCCACATCTTGCCGGTCGCTTGCATCCTGCAGCGCAACAGTCAATTCCGCCAGGAGAGTTTCCTTTTCATGAATCTTATCTTCCAATGCCTGGAGGCGCTCCGCCTGCAAGCGTTTCTCGTTCTTGCTCAGCCCTTTGTCAGCCCGCGCAGACACGCCATTTGACGCCGTGGCTATTTGCCCGGCTGCGTTTTCTTTCATGACTTCCGAATCATGGTCACGCCGCTCGAGATACGCCTTGTAGCCACCCTGGTAGACCTTCAACTGTCCATCACGCAAATCCCAGATCTGGCTGGCCAGGCGGTTGATAAGATAACGATCATGTGAGACCAACAGAATAGTCCCGCTGAACAACTCGAGCGCTAGCTGCAGCGTCTCCTGCGCCGGGATATCCAGATGATTCGTTGGCTCATCAAGCAAGAGGAAGTTAGCTTCCTGCAAGGACAGTATCGCCAGAGCGAGGCGCGCTTGCTCTCCGCCGCTCAATGTTCCCACCTGGTTGAATACCTCATCCCCACGGAAAAGGTACTGCGCCAAGAAACTGCGCGCTTCGCTAATGGGCATTGGTTGGTGACGAAGAAATTCGTCCAGGACAGTGTTGTCCGGCAGCAGCGCCTCACGTGTTTGCGCGAAATACCCCACCTTCAGACTCGCGCCTAAGTCGACTGTTCCACCCAGCGGCGGTATTTTTTCCAGGATTGTGCGCAGGAACGTGGTCTTGCCCACACCATTTGGGCCGATCAACCCGGCGCACTCTTGACGGTGTAGTTCTATATCTTCGGAAACAAAGAGCGGGTTATCCGGATAACCAACATGCAGATCCTTTGTGCGCAGTACAATGTTCCCGCTGCGGTGTGATGCTCTAATGCGCATCTGCAATTCCACCGGCCGGGCAGGACGGCGTAATTCATTAATACGCTGCTGCAGCTGGCTAACAGTAGATGCAGGGCGCATAGCCAGGCCAACCTCATTCTGAACCTGCAGCCACCCCTTGCTCTTCAAGGTCGATAGGACTTCCAGCCCGCCTGCATGAATCACTTCAACTTCTCGCGCCAGCCTGCTCAGCTTTCCCTGCGCCATTTGCGTACGCTGGCCAGCAATATTGCGACGGATGAAATCCATCTCCTTGTCGATTCGTTCCTTCAGGGCGTCGAATTGTTTATTCTTGAGCTGCCAGCGTTCGCCTCGCTGCTGCAAATAGGCGCTGTAGTTTCCACGATAGGCCTCAACGCCTTCCTTATCCATCTCCCAGATATTATTCACCACCCGATCCAGGAAGTAGCGATCATGGCTTACAAGCAGGACCGCGCCAGGCCAGGTGCGCAGCATCTCTTCCAGCCATTCAATGGCTTCAACATCGAGATGATTGGTCGGCTCATCCAGGATCAAGAGATCTGGCGCTTCCAACAGCAGACGCGCCAGAAGCACCCTGGTTTTCTGGCCACCGCTCAACTGATCGAGCGTTTGACCCCAGTTATCTTCGCTGAAACCCAAGCCCGTTAAAACGCGTTTGATTCGCAGTTCGTAGTCATAGCCGCCAGCGAGTTCGAATCGTTCCTGTAGAGCGCTGTATTGCTCGAGAAGCTGTTCTGAGGCGTCGCTGCGGCTCATCTCTGATTCCAACTGCTGCATCTCTGCTTCCATCTCACGCATGTCGGAAAAGGCGACGAGCATTTCATCGTAGACGGTATGCGTACGACCGGAGAATGCGTCGGCCGATTCTTGCGACAGATAACCAAGGCGAATGCCACGCGCAATGTGTACGCTTCCTACCGAAGGACTGCTCAAGCCGGCCAGGATCATAAGCAGGGTCGTTTTACCTACCCCGTTAGGACCGACCAGGCCGATCCTTCCACCGTCGGGTACGCTTGCGCTCACGCCGGTAAATACATCATAAGCGCCGAATGATTGGCCAACATTTGTTGCAGTTAACACAGACATAGGGGGCAATTATAGTGAACGGGCGGAAAGTTGCGTAGTAGTTCCAAGAAAAACGCGATACCTGGTCGAGGTATCGCGTTTGGATTTCCGTCTTCGAGGGTTTCTTGCGCAGCTGGCTGCGCATTCAGATCGATGATCCCCGGGTTTTATCCTAGCCCGATAGAATCAGATAGTTGCTGTTTAGCCAACCTTCCTGGCCGTCAGAAAGACGAACACGCACCCAAACTGTGTCCGCTGGTTGTTCAATTAATGACACTTCCTGCCGGTTGTAGACGACACCAATTGTCTCAAAATCGAGACCGGGTCCCGAACGCATATTCAGAGCCCCTGTGTTGACCACCGCTGTAGCAGCACCAGGCACGCTGTTAGATTCAATGGCTGGGCTTTCAGATGCTGCGGCAGGCGCCGTTATGGGAAAGGGCAGCACGTTTTCAGGAGGATCCGTACTTCCATCGTCAACTGCGGGCAGGTTGGAGACGATAACGGCCGCACCGCTCTCCACAGCATTCACCCACCCTTCGACGCCGCTGGCCAAGCGCACCAGGATCCAATCACTACTGCTGCTGCGGCCAAGGACGGAGACTGACTGCCGGTCGCTTACCAGGTCCAGCATTTCCCCTCCATTAACGGGCGTACGCAGCAAGACAAGCGGTGGCGGGGGTTCGGATACGGTTGGTGAAACAATGGAGGCAGTGGCTTGCGGTCCTATGGCAACTATCGCCACGACGGGCAGCGGTTCTGACAATGCAGACGGCGGCGCTGCGGCGCTGATTGCACTGCCGGACGATGCGCGCAGATCCGCTTCCACAGCATCCATACTCTGCATTTCAATCTGTTCAAGCTGCTCAGGAGCGACAGGCTCTGCTGCGCTTGCTGGCTCGTCGTCTTCTACGCTATCAGCTTCATCCTCAATGCTGATATCCGCATCGGCAACGGCCGTTTCAAGCGCTGCCGTACTGTTTTCCCGGCTGGTCACCTGCGCTGGAGGCTCGCCGGCCTCATTGTCAAGCGGATTCGCATCCAGGGCTGCCGGTTCATCAAACAGGGCCGTGCTCGGCTCTGCTTGCAGCCAGTCCTGCCCAACTGACGAGGCGGCTTCTGAAGGCATCTCTAGAGAACTCGCCGTCTCTTCAGACATCGCGGCACCGAGAACAGTAACCGCTTGCGTCGACTCTCCGGGCGGCGGCCACCAGACAATGGCGGCCAACAGAATCATCAGTAGCATTATCGGCATCGCAACCAGCCCGAGATTGCGCCGATTCAAAGAAGCGGCACCAAGCTCAAACGAACCAATCGTGATCGTGGATGATGGCAGGCTGTCCGGCCATGATGGCACATTCTTTTTCAGCCGTGCAAACACAGTCCCTGCTGCCGGAACGCTCTCTTTCAACGCCAGCCATTTTTGTTTCAGCGCCGGAAGCAGTGATTCGGATGAAGGAACATATTGTCTAAATGCCGGCAGTTTCTGCTCCAACGATGATAGACGTTGTTTCGCGGCAGGCAGCCGCTGTTCCAGGGAGGGCAGGCTTTGTCTCATCGCCGAGAAGTCTTGCGGCAGCCAACGTTGTTTCAGCGCCAGCAATTTCTGCTCAAACCTTGACAGACTTAGTTTCACGGTGGGCAGCCCTTGTTCAAGCGGGGGTAGGCTCTGTTTCATCGATGAAAAGTTACCCTGCAGCCAGGGAAGGACAAGCCCCAGTGACGCGAGGCCGGCTCCATTCCAGCCGTGCTCTTCAACATCAGGCAGTATTTCCGTCTGCTGATAAACATCACATTTGGCATAATTATCGGAAAGGCAGAACCCACTCTGATGAGCTAGATCAACGTTAACAGATATTTCCAGCCTATGGCAGCGATTGGCGCCGCTCGGATAAGCCAGTGACGTGAGGGGATCTTCATTAAGGCCAAGAAAAGGACATCCCTCAACAAAGACATTGCTCATGCCCAGGGGATCGAAAGCTTCTATTGGCGACTTGTTTTGCTCTTGCTCCACGTCATCGCTCCTTTACGTTTTCTCAACACAGCCTCAATTTCCGACTCAAATAATGCCGTGCAGGGACGGGCGTCACATTAAGCATAGTATGGGTAAACGCAAAACCCAATGGAAAATGCGTGAACCAAATGTGAATTCGACGTTAAACTAATTGAATGCTTGCCAGCCGTTACTGCGTTTCGGTACCATATATTATGTAAACAAAACCTCCGTTTTGTCAAACAAAAAAAGGCGGTGAATGGCAAGAACAAGCCATTCACCGCCTGGAAGCTACAGGAATGCACTGACTGAGCTAATTCTTCAAAACCAGCGGCATCCACGCGGGGGAGAAGGACCCATCACGATTAACCAGCACATAGCCCAGATGGTCGCCGCTCTGAGGCCAATCACCCTGCTGACCTGACGAATCCGTTGCGCGTGCACGGAAGACATACCAGCCATCTGGATCACTTGGCACTAATTCAAACTGCTTCGCCGTATTCGACCCGGAGTAGAAGAGCAGCCAGGTCGTGTTGCCGGGACGCTGGTACTCTACATCAAACGAGACAATACTTGTGTTTGGCGGTGCAATTCCGACCCACTCCACTGGGAAGCTGTCATTATGCGGCGGCGGTGAGCCATCCGGATAGATGGGCGGCGAGAACGGTATGATCACATTGGCCAGAGGCTCAGTGAAGACCGTCGTAGTCGCCTGGGGATTACCCCACTGCTGTATATTGCCTACATTGTCAACGCCACGGGCACGGAATTCATAGGTGATGCCATTGCGGCCCTGCGTGAATTGTGTCGAAGTTGCGGTCGTACCATAAATCAGGTGGTTCCACGACCCATTGAGTTCGCGGTATTCCACATCATAGTAGCGGATACCAGATTCGCTCTGTTCCTTGGTGTCATACCAGCTGACGGTAAAGACACTCGGGGAGACTTCCGGCAGTGAATTTACAGTAGCCTGCGGCGGTTCGGCATCAATTTGCGTCCACGTCTGGATGGAACCAGAACCGGAGGGGGAGGCCCCTTGATTGCCGGCGTTGTCTTGGGCTCTCGCATAAAGTCCAATGTGCGTCAAATGCCCTGCGCCGGTCACGTTGGTTTCGGTGCCCGTCACCTGGGCACGGCCGACATCCCAGTTGGTGCCCCCATTGGTCGTGTAGAAAACATCATACCAGCGAATACCGCTGCCCGGGGAACCGTCGGTATTGGGCGGATCGTATCCATCCCATTTGACAACAAAATCTGCCGGCGACCAGGCGCCCGCAGAGGGCTGGTAAACATTAGCCACCGGTGGCACGGTGTCATTGTTTGTTTCAAATTCAACATAGAGACGCGGCTGAAGGCCGGCCGTGTTTTCTTTGGAGAAATAGTCTCGTTCAAAGTTTTGGCCAGGCCGTTCGTCACCCACAAGAATGATACCTTTGTTATTTTGTGGATTCTTCAGCCAATCCTTGACCTCATTCGTGATGTTTGTTATCTGCCATCCGGGAGAATTGCCCAATGTACCACGACCAATCTCGCCGCCATAGGAAGGCATGGTAGCCCAGGTCACAGAGCCTTCATCCCAGGCCACATTGATTTCGTGAGCAGCATAGCCGCGGCTCGTGTCGCTGTCACTGATGCTGGCCATATAGATGTGGAGTTCAGCTTTGGAGATTATCGCATCGCTGGGGATATACGCTTCCACCTTGTATTTGAACAGCGGGCGCGTCGCGCCTAAGCCGCTTTCCATGTAGCCAAATTTGATCGGATCGACGATACCATAATTTTGACCGGGGTCCTTTGATGCAACATAAGCATCCTTTGCGACTGGTACCCAGACTTCTCCATCAGCCGCGTTGGCATTTTCCGGTGAGACAACGTCATCGTTTTCCAAAAATGTCAGACCCGGATCTTCTGCACCACTGTCTTCCTGGGCCATGACGCCGGTGACCATGATGCTCAGCAACAGCAGCAGAAGCAGTGGGATCCACCGCACCTTGCCGCGCTGAAGCAGTTGACTCTGTTTACTTTTCATTGCCATATACCTCCACTGTTACATCTGTTTTCAAAAACATCTTTAAGAGCTGCGTTTCAACCTGATTCGCCTTTGCAAGGCTTTTGAGGAAATACAAGCCGCCGCAGGTTCGACAATCGTATAATACCCTTCAAAGCAATGGGCGCCCAATTGTACCTGCCGAAGAATAGTGATAGCTGAGCAACCCATGACTGCCTCTTACTTCTTGCGGGAGCAATGTCTATGCCTATTGCACGCTGTCTACTCCTCTGGCTGCTCCCACGAGGGGAGTCCAACCAGGCTGCATTTCCTCTTTGAGGGATTCCCGTTTTGTGCTGGCCTCTAAACAGCCACGATCACTTCAATTTTCCCCATTACCACATGGAACCGCCTAATGATAATGATGCCCTCCGCACTGTTTGCAACCCTGTATGAATCTACGTTTCGGGCCCACCCAACCACAGTTGTCACAGGTCACCTGGGCCATCAGATGCATCCGGTTTCCTACCACCATCAAGATTGCCCCAACCAGGGGAAAAATGCGTATGAAAGTATCGGGGGCCATTCCCAGGACAGCAGCTATTTGCGCAAGCGCGTCGTATACGAGCGTAAAATCCAAGAAACGCGGTCCCAGATAGGCCAGCGCATATATCAAGATCAAAACGAGACCTGTTACAAAAAGCGGCATAGCATCGTTCCTTTCACACCAGCAGCGGCTGATGCAATCCTACCAATATTCTTCACAAAGCCTGCCCTCTTCGGCCGACTGATATCGAGAAGTATGTCACAATTCTACAGGAAAATCATCATTCGTTTCGTCGCAGCGCTAAATAACCTGCATCGTCTCCACACATTGGAGACTTGCGGGCGCATGAGAAGATCGCGGTGTTTTTTCGGCAGCAGCGCATCTCGCGCACGATCATCCCGATCTGCCGGTTCTTTGGCTTACAAAGCCAAAACACGCGGCGCTGCAACGAAACAGGTATATGGGCCGCACCCAGTATCCATCATGCAACGACAAGTTCCATAACGGAACACTTGTTGTCGCACATGGTTTCATAAAGAAACATATCTTCAGTTCTTATTGCCAGCAATGAGATTGGTATTGTATGCTGTGGGAGTGTGCAAAACACACAGGGAAGAGCTTGGTTTATTGGCTTTTGTATACAAATGCAGCGGCCAAAAGCGTCAATTTTCCGCCTGAGATGCTTGGCGTTGTTCCTGCAATCACCTATGCAGGGACAACGCGCCCGGCAAATCTCAATTGCTAGTATGTGGAAAGGAGTGTGTCTATCGATTAAATCAACAATCCGTGGTTTCGTTCGTTGAACTATCCAGAAAAGTTTTCTTGTTGATTTTTGAATTCCCGTGGAGAACTTCATTGATTGTTATTCGTAACACTCTGGAGTTCGCATCAATTATTAGGAGGCAACAAATGTACGATAACTTACTTGGTGAACTTCTAGGCACAATGTTCCTGATCATCCTTGGCGATGGCGTTGTAGCCAATGTCTTGTTGGCAAAATCAAAGGGTAACGACTCCGGCTGGATCGTTATTACAACCGGTTGGGCCATGGCTGTTATGGTTGGCGTATTTGTTTGTATTTCCGCCGGCGCGCCACAAGGCGACATCAATCCGGCCGTCACCGCCGGAAAGTGGTTGGCTCTGGGTGTTTACACACCAACGCAGGCGTTGGCTACTATGGGCGCCCAGGTAGTTGGCGCATTTCTTGGCGCTATCATCGTCTGGTTGACCTATTTCAAACATTGGGAGCCAACGGAAGATCCCGGCCTCAAGTTGGCCGTCTTCTCCACCGGCCCGGCGATTCGCAACACAGCCTGGAACTTCGTCACGGAAGTGGTTGGCACCATCGTCCTCTTGGTGGGTGTCGGCGCTATTTTCTCTGGAGCGACCGCTCCCGACGGCCCAGCAGCTGGATTAGGGCCCTACCTGGTCGGCATGCTGGTCTGGGGCATCGGCCTTTCCCTCGGTGGCCCGACAGGATACGCCATCAATCCTGCGCGTGACCTTGGCCCGCGTATTGCGCACCAGATTCTGCCAATCCCCGGCAAGGGCGGCTCCGACTGGGGCTACGGTTGGATTCCAGTCGTCGCGCCGTTGGTCGGTGGTGTGATCGGCGCATTCCTCTGGAACATGTGGTTCTAGCAGTCAAGACGTTAATTGCCTGGAACAGATGTCCTGCAATTGACGTTCACGTAATTTCGGCATCAATGTCGGTCGCCGATGGCAGCGGCGTTCGACGACAGGCAATATTACACGCGAGAGCGTGGTTTTTAAGGAAGAACGCAAATGAAAAAACTAATCAATGCTGTTGACGATGTCGTCAAAGAACAATTAGAAGGTATGGCCGCAGCACATCCGGAATACTTGAAGGTCAATTTTGATCCCTACTATGTCTACCGCGCCGATGCGCCAGTAGCGGGCAAAGTGGCCATCGTCTCCGGCGGCGGCAGCGGACATGAACCGATGCATGGCGGATTTGTAGGCATGGGTATGCTCGACGGCGCATGCCCCGGTGAAGTATTCACCTCACCGACACCGGATCAGATGTTCGAGTGCGCTACCGCGGTCGACAGCGGCGCAGGTGTATTGTTCATTGTCAAGAACTATACGGGCGACGTGATGAACTTCGAAATGGCTGCGGAGATGGCCAACGGCGAGGGCATTAAGGTCCAGAATATCCTGATGGACGACGATGTCGCTGTGAAAGATAGCCTTTATACGGCCGGGCGCCGCGGAGTTGGCGTCACCGTGCTGGCGGAAAAAATCGTCGGTGCGGCCGCCGAAGCGGGCTACGATCTGGATCAATGCGCCGATCTCTGCCGCAAGGTCAATATGAACGGCCGCTCCATGGGCATGGCCATTACCTCCTGCACCGTCCCCGCAGCCGGCAAACCTACATTCGACCTGCCCGAGGACGAAATGGAAATCGGTATCGGCATCCACGGCGAACCTGGTCAGGTGCGCGAGAAAATGGCTACAGCTGACGAGATCACAGAACGAATGACGCTCGAGATCCTCAACGACATCGCCTACACACGCACTGTCCGCGAATTCGATCGTGAAAATGGCGCGTGGATAGATGTTGAACTTGTCGATCCAGTATTCGAGAAAGGAGACAAGGTAATCGCCTTTGTTAACAGCATGGGCGGCACGCCGGTTTCCGAACTCTACGCTGTTTACCGCAAGGTCAACGAGGTCTGCAAGGATTTCGGCGTTGAAATCGCCCGGAATCTAATCGGCCCGTACATCACTTCGCTGGAAATGCAGGGCATGTCAATCACCTTACTCAAGGCAGATGATGAGATCTTGAAATTCTGGGATGCGCCTGTGAACACCCCTGGTTTACGCTGGGGAGCTTAAGTGATCGAGTATGAAACCGGTAATCAAGTTGATTACCGGTTTCTTTATCTTTACGAGGCCCTTAAACAATGACTGTAAGCAAAAACCAGATTGTGCAGTGGTTGGAAGATACGGCCGTTGTTCTCAGCGAGAACAAGGAGTATCTCACAGAGCTGGATGCTGCCATAGGGGATGCCGACCACGGTATCAACATGGATCGCGGCTTCCGCAAAGTGATGGAAAAACTACCCACAGTCGCCGACAAAGACATCGGCAACATATTAAAGACCACCGGCATGACGCTCATTTCCAGCGTCGGCGGCGCCGCCGGACCGCTCTACGGCACTTTTTACATGCGTGCCGGGATGGCCGTGGCCGCCAAAGAAGAGTTAGCCAATGACGACGTCGTCAAGATGCTGCAGGCCGGCGTCGACGGCATCTTACAACGGGGGCGCGCGCAGCTTGAGGACAAGACCATGTTCGACGCCTGGGCGCCGGCAATGGTCGCTCTCAATGGATCGTTGGAAAATGGCGACGATCTGGTTGCAGCTCTACGCCTGGCAGTTGCAGCAGCGGAGCAGGGAATGCTGGATACAATTCCTCTGCAGGCTAAGAAGGGGCGCGCCAGTTACCTGGGCGAACGAAGCATCGGCCATCAAGATCCTGGCGCCACATCCTCTTATCTCGTTCTGAACACGTTCTTAGAGGTATTAGAAGATTAGTTAAGCAGCAGAACATAACGCTGCCCAAACACTATTTCCCTAATGCAAAAGGAGAAAAGTTAGATGTCAAAATATGTAGCAGCAATTGATCAGGGTACTACCAGTACCCGTTGTATGATTTTCAATCATTCCGGTGAGCCGGTCGGCGTTAGCCAGATGGAACACGAGCAGATCTACCCGCAGGCTGGGTGGGTCGAACATGATGCCCTGGAAATCTGGGCGCGGACGCAAGATGTGGTAAAAGGCGCTTTGAAAGATGCTGGCGCGACCGCCGAAGATATCGCCGCTGTTGGCATCACCAATCAGCGCGAGACAACCCTCGTTTGGGACAAAAACACAGGCAAACCCTACTTCAACGCCATAGTCTGGCAAGATACGCGTACTGACAGAATCATCAGGGATCTCGAGGGAGATGAAGGGCAGGATCGTTTCCGCGCCAAAGTGGGCCTTCCGCTGGCCACTTATTTCTCCGGCCCCAAAGTGAAATGGTTGCTGGACAACGTAGAAGGGCTGCGCGAAGCAGCGGAGGCCGGCGACGCGATTTTCGGCAATATCGACACCTGGGTCATCTGGAATCTGACCGGCGGCAGTCATGTGACTGACGTGACCAATGCCAGCCGCACGATGCTTATGAACCTGGAAACGTTGGACTGGGATGATGAAATCCTGGAAATCATGGGTATTCCGCGCTCAATGCTGCCCAAGATCGTCCCCTCCAGCGATCCCAACACCTGGGGCAACACGCTGGCCGATGGGCCGTTCGGAGGCGAAATTCCAGTTTGTGGCGATCTAGGTGACCAGCAGGCGGCCACCGTCGGACAAGCATGCCTCAGCGCCGGAGAGGCAAAAAACACCTACGGTACCGGTTGTTTCATGATCATGAACACCGGCACGGAGATAGTACCTTCCAAACACGGCCTTCTGACCACCTTATGCTACAAATTCGGTGACCGACCGGCCGTCTATGCCCTCGAAGGCTCGATCGCTATTACCGGCGCCTTGGTGCAGTGGCTGCGCGACAATCTCAATATGTTTGACTTTGCGCCGCACATTGAAGATTATGCCAAGACGGTGGAAGATAACGGCGGCGTCTACATTGTGCCTGCCTTCTCCGGCTTGTTTGCACCTTACTGGAAGTCTGACGCGCGCGGCGCTATGGTCGGATTGACCCGCTATGTCAATAAGGGCCACATCGCTCGTGCTGCGCTTGAAGCCACAGCATACCAGACGAGAGAAGTGCTGGATGCCATGGAGCAGGATTCCGGCGTAGAGTTGACCGCGCTCAAGGTAGACGGCGGCATGGTGTACAACGACACGTTGATGCAGTTCCAGGCCGATGTTCTGGGTGTTCCGGTCATCCGTCCCAAGGTTGCTGAAACAACTGCCCTTGGCGCTGCCTACGCGGCCGGCCTGGCAGTCGGTTTCTGGAAGAACCAGGAAGATATCCGCCTGAACTGGGGCATCGACAAAGTCTGGGAACCCGATCCAGAAAGCGATGCCCGTACAGAGAAATTCCGGATGTGGAAGAAAGCGGTAACGCGCACATTCGATTGGGTTGAAAACGATTAAGTGTGAGTAGGTTCAGACCTGGAGGGGAAGCCAACCTTCCAGGTCTGGTTTTTTTTCGGGGAATAGCGAAGCCTGATTTGAACGGCAGATGGTGTTGATACACTTTTCTTGTTATTGAACGGCCGTAGGTATTCAAACAACAGGGGTTGCTCTATGCGAAAACTTGAGACCGAAGTACTTGTGATTGGTGGCGGAGCAACCGGCGCCGGTGTCGTACGCGATGCCGCCCTGCGCGGTTTCAAAACAGCCATCGTTGAGCGCAGCGATTGGTCCACAGGCACAACCGGCCGTTATCACGGGCTGCTGCACAGCGGCGGCCGCTACGCGGTCAAGGATCAGGAAGCGGCCCGCGAGTGTATCGAAGAAAACAAGATTCTACGCCACATCATGCCCCACTGTTTGGAAGATACAGGTGGCTTCTTTGTCGTTACGCCCTGGGATGATCCAGCCTTCGGCGATACGTTCCTACAGGGCTGTCATGACACCGGAATCCCCTGCGAGGAGATTTCCATCGCCCAGATGTTGAAGGAAGAACCACTGCTCAATCCCGACATCGCCCGCTGTTTCCGTGTACCGGACGGATCGGCCGATTCATTCCTGGCCGGGGAAAGCAATATTCTCTCCGCCAGGCAGTATGGGGCGCAAATCCTCAATTATCATGAAGTTACGCAGCTGCTCGTAGAAGGGCAGAAGGTTATTGGCGCTGTTTGCCATGACCTAGTACGGAACGACGAAGTCACCATTTACGCGGATATCGTCGTCAACGCGTCGGGCGCCTGGGTCGGAAAAATCGCCAAGACGATTGATCTGGAAGTGAATGTCGTGCCGGGCAAGGGAACCATGGTCGCCGTAGCCAATCGTGTGCTCAATACGGTTGTCAATCGCTGCAAAATGCCGGCCGATGGCGACATCCTCGTCCCTGTGCACACGGTGGCCATTATCGGCACAACTGATGTAAGGGTCGCCGATCCGGATCATTTCGCCATCGAACCCTGGGAAGTGCAGTTGATGCTCGACGAAGGAAATAAGCTGATGCCCGGCTTCAATGAGATGCGCATGCTGCGCGCCTGGGCCGGCGTCAGGCCGCTCTATCAAGAAACGGCCGCAGCGGATACGCGCGATGTCACCCGCGCCTATACCTTGCTCGATCACAGCACGCGTGACGGCATCGACGGATTCATCACGATCACCGGCGGTAAATGGACAACTTACCGGCAAATGGCTGAAGTCGTGGTCGATCGCGTCTGTGAAAAACTAGGCACGCAGCGACCTTGTCGCACACATTCGGAGGTGCTGCCCGATCCATTTGATGAGCCGCGCAACAGCGCCGGCAACTATTGGCTCGGTTCCCGCCTGGCGCATATCGAGAAAGAAAAAGCTTATGGTCAACTGGTATGCGAATGTGAACTTGTTACGCGGGATGAGGTCGAAAACTCCCTTAAGAAGGGCGAGGCGAAGACGATTGATGACATTCGCCGCGACACACGCCTGGGCATGGGCCCTTGCCAGGGTGGATTCTGTACTTATCGCGCGGCCGGGATTATCCATGAGCTGGCCCTACCTTCGATTGAAGAAACAAATGTTACCATACGTGACTTTCTGCGCGAACGATGGAAGGGGTTAACACCGATTCTATGGGGTGCGCAGTTAAAACAGGAACGGCTTGATGAACTGATCTATCTCTCGGTACTCAATGCTGATCATTTGCCTGGCGAATACGCCTCGCGCCTGGGGCCCAAACTGTATGAACAAGGCACAGAACTCGAAAGACCGGAGACAGCAAAAACATGAGTGACGTACTGATCATCGGCGCCGGATTCGCAGGACTGACCGCCGCCTGGCAAGCGGCAGAGAAAGGGTGTTCCGTGCAGGTCATCACCAAAGGCTGGGGCGCAACGCATTGGCTTTCCGGCTGTGTTGATGTTATGGGTTACTACCCATTCGATGCCGCACAGCCTCTCGCTTCCCCTGCCGAATCTATTGACCTCCTAACTGCTGACTACGCCAATCACCCATATGACCTGATAGGCAGCGAAAGTTTGGCTGCAGCGCTTGAATCTCTGCAAGAACTTTGTTCCGCAGCAGGCTATCCGCTGCGCGGCGAGCTCAACCGCAACTGGCTGCTGCCCTCCGGCGTGGGGACAGCTAGGCCGACCTGTCTGGCTCCGGAGACGATGATCGCCGGTGATCTAAGCAGCGACGATCCTATGTTGATCGTTGGCTTCAAGCAGCTTGGCGATTTTTACCCAGGACTGATAGCTGATAATCTTGTCGAAGCCGGTAAGACAGCCTCGTATGTGACCCTGGACATGCCGTCGTTGAGACAACGGCACAGCACGACGCCAGTTATGCTGGCGATGCTCATGGAAGAGGATTCCTTCCAGGCCGAGCTGGCAAGCCTCCTGGTCAAGCATCTTGGCGATGCGGCCAGGATCGGATTCCCGGCAGTCCTGGGCCAAAAACCAAACTTGCAAGTGAAGGAAAGTCTGGAAACGCGTTTAGGGCGTCCCATTTTCGAGATCCCAGCATTGACTCCTTCTGTAGCCGGCATGCGTCTACAGCAGCTTCTAGTGGACGCCATTCGTGGTCTTGGCGGGCGCGTGACGCCCGGTATTGAAGCGGTTAGAGCCACCAGCGACGGCCGAACGGTAACGGCCGTTTATTCTCAAACGCCGGTTCGCGAGGTGCCTCATCGCGCCGATCAATACCTCCTGGCCACCGGCGGCATTCTCGGTGGTGGGATCACCACGGACTATCAGGGACACATCCGCGAAATCATTTTCGATCTCCCGGTAACTGCCCCCGATAACCATACCGGCTGGTTCCATCTCGATTTCTTGGACCGCCGCGGCCATCCGATTTACCGCTCCGGCATCATGGTCGACCGTGAATTCCGGCCGCTTAACAGCGATAACAAGCCGGTATATGATAACTTGCGCTGCGTGGGAACGTCATTGGCCCACTCAGAAGTCATTCGAGAACGGTCATTTGAGGGTGTAGCGATTGCGACGGGATACGCTGCCGCCCAGATGTTGTAGCTTAAAACAAACCAATCAACTCGCAGCACATGTAAGCAAAACTGGCTGGGAAAATCATATGTCTACTGACCCGACTTTGTACCCTGAACTGACTCTAGAGAACTGCATAAAATGCAACATTTGTGTTTCTGCCTGTCCCGTCGCCGCGGTCACCGATCTCTTTCCTGGTCCTAAATATGAGGCCCCACAGGCGGGCCGTTTCCGCCAGGAGATGCAGCCATCGCCGGATCATTCAGTCGATTATTGCTCCGGCTGCCGCGTTTGCAACGAAGTATGCCCCACCGGGGTCAAGATAGCCGAGATAAACGCCAGAGCACGCGCCAGAATGTCCAAGGAGAACGGCATCCCCCTGCGCAACCGCCTGCTGGGTCGCAACGAGCTTCTAGGCAAGGTAGGCAGCATATTCCCTGGGCTGGCCAATTTCGGTCTGCATAATGGACTCAGCCGGGCAGTAGCCGATAACGTTTTCAATGTTGCCGATGGGGCTCCCCTGCCGCGATGGAGCAAAGAACGTTCTTTCCGGCGCTGGTTCGATCGTTCAAAAGCAAATCGGCTAAAATCAGACAAGCAGGTCGTCTATTTCCATGGCTGTGGCACGATGTATTACGAGCCCTTCATCGGCATGGCCGCTGTAGCGGTATTTGAGCACAATGGGTATGAAGTAATTGTCCCCGATCAGAACTGCTGTGGGCTGCCGATGCTCAACAATGGTGAGTTTGACGGCGCCGCTGAGCTCTTCAACGATAACATTTGCAAGCTGTCTGACTGCGCGCGACGTAATCTACCCATCGTAGGCACAACACCAAGCTGTACACTGACGCTCAAGGATGAAGCGCCGGAACTTTTAGATCGTCATGATGATGACGCCAAAGCATTGGGCGCGGCGGTGTGGGATATTTTCGAGTGGCTGCGCGAACTGCACGCCCAGGGACAGCTAAAGACGGATTTTCAGCGGATTGATATGGTGCTGCCCTACCATGCACCGTGCCAGTATCGCGCCCATGGTATCGGCAAGCCCCCCATGGACATCCTGCCAATGATTCCCGGCCTGGATGTCCGCGAAAGTCATGCCCGCTGCTGTGGAAGTGCCGGGACTTATGTGTATAAGAAAGAGAAATATAAGATCGCTATGGCGGTCGGTCAGGAACTCTTCGATTTTGTTGTAGAACAGGGACCGGATGTCCAAATGACCGCATGTGATACAGAAACTTGCCGCTGGCAGATCGAGAACGGCACCCAGCTGCCTTCACGCCACCCGATCGAGATTCTTGCCACCGCCTATGGCCTTTACGATCTGGAGAAGAGAGAACTTACGAATGAGTAGCCTAGAACGGACGCTCCTTTCAGAGGATTCACACATGATCCCGGAAGGCTTTGTGATTGTTTGTAAGTCTAGGGAATCAGCCTGATATGGAGACATGGAGGCTCGGTAAAGGCTGATCTGCCGTTTAGTGCAGTATTAAGATGATTGAAACGCCAGTTATGCCAGTCGGGGCATGGGAATGGATGTGGGCCCCATATGACGATCCCGCGTACGAATTCGTGCTTGCTCAACTCCAAAATAATGACATCGTTCTAGACATTGGCGCCGGCGATCTGCGCTTGAGTCGTCAAATGGCGGCACGAGTAGAGAGAGTATATGCCCTCGAGCTAAATCAGCCGCTTCTCGAATGTTCAAGCAGTGATCTCCCCGGCAATCTACAAATTATCAGTGGTGATGCACGAGTAGTAACCTTTCCGGAGGATATCACAACAGCGGTCTTGCTCATGCGCCACTGCACGCATTTTGCCCTGTATTTCGACAGACTGCGGGCAGGTAGCTGCCGGCGGCTAATTACCAATGCACGTTGGGGCATGCATGTGGAAATCATCACCCTGGACGCGCCGCGCCGCAGTTATCGGGGCTTGGACCTTGGCTGGTATGCCTGTTGTTGTGGAAATCGTGGTTTCAAGCCGGGCTCGCCTGACGCATTAACAGAGACGACCGCGGAGGTGGTCTGGGAAGTCGATTCCTGCCCAGATTGCAGTGGTTCTCAAGCATTTGATTGACGACATAATCAGTAGCATTATTTTGTTCATACCCACAGGGGAGTTGTCATGGTAGGTATCGTCATTGTTTCGCACAGCGCCAAACTAGCAGAGGGCGTCCGAGAACTGGCAGATCAGATGGTTCAGGGGAAGGTCCCCATGGCTGTCGCCGGTGGCATTGACGATCCGGAACAACCTATCGGCACAGATGCGATGAAGGTAATGGAGGCTATTCTTTCCGTCTACAGTGATGATGGCGTCGTCATTCTCATGGATCTAGGCAGCGCGCTCTTGAGCGCAGAATTGGCCCTCGAGTTTCTGGACCCGGAACAACGGAATAATATACATCTATCAGCCGCACCCCTTGTCGAAGGCACAATGGCAGCAGCGGTACAGGCATCAATCGGCGGCACACCTGAACAGATCATAGAAGAGGCAGGCGGCGCTCTGCTAATAAAGGCCGACCAGCTCGGCCTGGCTCCGCCGGCCGCCGAAGAAGCCGCCGATCCAACCGTGCCGGCAATCTCTGACGAGGCAGAGGAGATAACCCTGTTCATCCCCAATAAGCTGGGTCTGCATGCGCGACCCGCCGCCCGATTCGTAGCCAAAGCCGGCGAATTTCAGGCTGATGTCCGTGTCTACAAAGCGAACAAACAGGCGAATGCGAAAAGCATCAATCAGGTTGCTTTGTTAGGTGCGCGGCAGGGAGAAGAAATACGCATTGTGGCTGCGGGCGAAGATGCCGCCGCCGCGTTGGCCGCTCTTCGTGATCTGGCAGACGACAACTTCGGTGACAGCGATGACCTCGAAGAAATCTCCCCTGATCCTACAGAAACAGCGGCGGCACAGGACGGCTTGGTGAATGGTATCGCTGCATCCCCGGGCATTGCCATAGGACCAGCGGTATTGTACAAGCCAAGTTTGCCGCCAGTCGAAACGTATCAAGTAGATGATCCGGCTGGAGAATGGACACGATTGAAAACGGCCGTCAATGAAGCGGTGCAGGAATTGGAAACGATCAGGCGCCAGGCGATTACGCAGGTCGGCCCCGCAGAAGCGGCGATTTTCGAGGCGCATGCAATGATGCTTCAAGATCCTGCACTGGTTCAAACGTCAGGCCAGACGCTGTTTTCCGAACAGATCAATGCTGAGGCGGCCTGGCAGCAGACTATCATCGCGATGGCTGAAGAGTTCAGAGCTTTAGACAGTGCCTATATGCGGGCACGCGCCGCGGATGTTGAGGATATCGGCCAGCGCGTACTGCGCAAGCTGATGGCCTTGGAGCCTCCTTCGCTGACATTCGACGAACCATCAATCCTTATCGCTGCTGATCTCTCTCCTTCGGATACGGCCAGGCTGGATCCCAGCCAGGTGCTCGGACTCTGCACCGAGCTCGGGGGCGCGACTTCACACAGTGCGATCCTGGCCCGCGGCCTGGGCATTCCAGCGATAGTTGGTATGGGCACCGCGATCTGGACAGTAAACGGCCATCAATTAGTTGCCGTCGACGGGTCAGCCGGACAATTATGGCTGCAGCCAACTGAGACTGAATTGACCGCCTTGCGCGACCAGCAGGCAGCGTGGCAGGAAGCAAAAGAGAAAGCACTTCTCTACAGCAGCCAACCGGCCGTTACAATAGATGGCCAGATCATTGAAATCGCTGCCAACATTGGTGGTCCGAATGACGTGCCACTTGCCCTGGATTTTGGGGCTGAAGGCGTAGGTCTCTTCCGTACCGAATTCTTGTTCTTCGATCGTGAAACAGCGCCGACGGAAGAAGAACAGTACAGCGCTTATCGAGAAGCTGCCGATCAGATGGGAGAACGACCGCTGATAATCCGCACGCTGGACGTCGGCGGTGACAAACCCTTGCCATATCTCGATTTAGGCCAGGAAGACAATCCCTTTCTAGGGTGGCGGGGCATTCGTTTCTGTCTCGACAAGCCCGAAATATTCATGCCGCAGCTGCGAGCGATTCTACGCGCCGGCGCCGGGCGCAATGTCAAGATAATGTTCCCCATGATCGGTACGGCAGACGAAGTTCGAGCGGCCAAGCGTATGTTGGCGGATGCCAAAGAGAATTTGACCGCGGATGGGATCCCATTCGATGACAGCATGGACGTAGGGATTATGATTGAGGTCCCATCGGCCGTGGCTGTTGCTGACATTCTGGCGACCGAGGTCGATTTCTTCAGCATTGGCACAAATGATCTGACCCAATACACGATGGCCGCCGACCGCGGCAACAGCAATGTCGCCGACCTTGCCCAGGCTCTCAATCCGGCTGTGCTGAGATTAGTTGAGCAAACCGTCAAAGCAGGCCATGCTGCCGGCATCTGGGTGGGTATGTGCGGAGAGCTCGCAGGAAACGCCGCGGCAGCCCCGCTTCTGGTCGGGCTGGGCCTGGACGAACTGAGTATGAGCGCGCCGTCAATACCGGCTGTAAAAGCGGCGGTTCGCAAGCTGAATGTGGCGGAAGCTCGCCAACAAGCGGAAGCAGTTCTGCAGCTCGACTCGGCGGAAGCGGTTAACGACTACCTGTCGTCCGCAGGCGTCTGATCAGCGAACACTTTCTGCTCCACACTATTTACGGGCAGATCTACTTGCTATCCGCAGCCTCTTCGCGTGCATGGACACATTCCCCTGTTTTGATATGGCAACTTATGATGTAGAATATAGACATAATGAATTCACATTATGACAACGATGATTGGGAATCGTCTGATGCATCCTGGCTGGTCGCATTTGGCAGCGCCATCCCATTTCTG
This sequence comes from uncultured Chloroflexia bacterium, assembly GCA_963767495.1. Lineage (GTDB taxonomy): Bacteria > Chloroflexota > Anaerolineae > Promineifilales > Promineifilaceae > JAACFF01. Next base: position 1,018,751 of record CAVYDY010000001.1, on the reverse strand, counting down.
CTGTTTCTAGTTTTGGGGATTGGTGGTTTAGCGGCCGTTTATCTCTTCTTTAGCCCAGCCGATGGACAGGCTGAAGTTGTCGCCGCGGTGAGAAGCGCGGGTCTGTCCGCCCCTTTCTACAAGTCGGTCCCTCCCAGACCAGTCACGCAGCGCATGGTACAGAGCCCGGCGCCCCTGCGCATCGCTGTCATATCCGGTCATCGCGCCAGCGATTCCGGAGCTGTCTGCGAAGATGGCCTGACGGAAGCGGAGGTCAATTACAATATTGCGCAGCAGGTCGTTTCAGCTTTGCACGGCTTGGGCGTCCGTACAGAACTACTCAATGAATTCGACGATAAACTGTATGGTTTCAGCGGCACCGCGCTCGTTTCGATCCATGCCGACTCCTGCGAGTACTACAATGATGACGCGACCGGCTACAAGATCGCCGGTTCCTATATGACTGACTCTACGCTTCTGCTAGACTGTATGAACAATGCATATGGCGAAGGAACGCAGCTGCCGTACCATGCGAACACGATGACGGTTGATATGACTGATTATCATGCCTTCCAGGAGATTAGCATCGGTACACCAGCGATTATACTTGAGACAGGGTTTATGAACCTGGATCGCGAACTGCTTACCACCGGCTCTGAAATCCCGGCCGGCGCCATTACTGAAGGGATTCTCTGTTACATCAACGCGGTACGCGGCGACGTAACGAACGCGCTGACCAGAACATCTTGAGCCTTACCCAGTTCGATCAAGGACCGAACAACATGGCAGCAGCATTAATGCAACAAGCCAGAACAGCTATCCGTGAGGGACGCTTGGTCGAGGCGCGTCGTCTGCTGCGTCAGGTTATCCGTGAAGAACCGCACAATCACGCTGCCTGGCTGCTTCTCGCCAGGGCCACCCCGGACGCCAATCTCTCCGCACAGTATATCGAACGCGCGCATCTCCTTCGGCCGGACAGCCCCCTGGTGCAACGTGCTCGCGACGATCTCCTGGCGAAGGATGAACCTGTTTCTTCCAGACGCGGCTTTGCTTGGCGACCCATGTTACTGGCAGTGGGCACGGTGTTGTTCGTAGGTCTGGTGGTCGCGATGTTTAACGGCGGCGCATGGGAACAGGTTGTTGCCTGGCAAAATGAAGCGGGAGATCGTGCTGCCGCGGCCCCTCTGGAATCAATTCCGGCTGAACAACAAACAGTTTCACAGTCGGTGCCCGATACCACAGATAGGGTGCTCTCAGATTCTGACCACTCGGCCGTTCCCGGGTCTGTTGATGAGCCCAGGTCTCCGTCAGCCATCGCGACGGCTGACAGGCCAAATGAACTCGAGAACATTCATGCATCGGGCGAAGATTCGCGAGATAAGGGGGAGGCGAGCTTCGAGCCAGTTGTAATCACTGATCCCAACCAGGCCCTGCCCTCGGCGATATTGGCTGGTATTGAAACCGAAACATCTGCAGTCGACGATGAGGAAGCAGCTGGCACAGAAGTTGGCAGCGAATCAACAATCGTCTACAACAGTGAACTTGAAGATATCGCAGTTGACACGATTGCTGATCAAGACGAAGAACTTATCGCAGAAAAGCAGGACCTGGCAAGACTTGATCGAGAAGCCGCTGATGCGGAGAGTACTGCGGCCAACGAGCCAGTCGCCTCTGACCCTGCCGACGGCCGTTGGATAGATGTCAACCTCACGACACAAACCCTGGTCGCCTATGAAGGGGAAACCCCCGTGATGCAGTCACTTATCTCCAGCGGCATGTGGCAGTTTCCAACAGTGACCGGCGAGTTTCGCACCTGGATGAAATACGAAAGTCAGGACATGACTGGTTACCACCTGGGTTACAACTACAGACTGGATGATGTACCATATGTCATGTACTTCTTTGAAGACTATGCCATTCACGGTGCCTACTGGCATAATAACTTTGGTACACCAATGAGCCACGGCTGCGTCAATGTGACCCCACTAGACGCTGAATGGCTGTTCAACTGGGCGCCAATAGGTACCGTCGTCAAAGTACACCATTAATCAATTTTTCCTCACGGTATAGGGAGCAATTCGGGAGAGATAACTCATGCCACTTAACATTATTGTCGGCTGTCAATGGGGAGATGAAGGAAAAGGTCACATTACCGATCTGTTGGCGGCAGAAGCCGATGTGGTTGCCCGTTTCAGCGGCGGGGACAACGCCGGTCATACTGTAGCCATCGGTGATGAAACCTATAAACTGCACCTTATCCCGTCAGGGATAATCCATGAAAACGTTGTTTGCCTCGTTGGCAACGGCACCGTGCTGAATCCAGCGGTATTCCTGCGCGAGATGGATGCATTGGCAGACCGGGGTGTTGATGTTGGCCCACAGCGACTCAAGATCAGTGACAAGGCTCATCTGATCACCCCGTCGCATATCGCTATAGATAAAGCGCAGGAGATCAATCGTGGCAGCGACGCCATAGGCACAACGCAGCGCGGGATCGGTCCCGCCTATACCGACAAAGCGCGGCGCACCGGCTTGCGCGCCGGGCAAATGAGTAACAAAACTGAGCTTGCCAATGCGATTAATGAACACATTGCCCAACACAATCAAACGCTGGTCAGCATTTACGGAGCGGACGCGCTGGATTCCGCTGAAATCGCCGATAGATTTATCGAATACGCTGATCGCCTGGCGCCCTATCTTGTAAATGGCGATCTACTGCTTGATGAAGCGCTGCAGGCCGGACACTCTGTCCTGGCCGAGGGGGCACAAGCCACGCTGCTGGACATCGATCATGGCACCTACCCATTTGTCACCAGTTCGTCCCCCACCGCCGGCGGCGCCCTGACAGGGCTCGGGGTAGGACCAAAACAGGTTGATCGCATCGTAGGCGTGGCCAAAGCCTTCACGTCCCGCGTGGGCAGCGGTCCGTTTCCAACAGAATTGGACGGTGATGCGGCCACACGTCTTCGCGGAACCGGGGGAAATCCGTGGGATGAATACGGCACAACAACCGGTCGTCCGCGGCGGGTAGGTTGGCTGGATCTGGTTATCCTGTATCACGCGCGCCGCATAAACAGCCTGACCGACCTTGTAGTAACCAAGCTGGATATTCTTAGCGGCCTTAAAGAGATACCCGTCTGTGTGGCCTACGATTTGCAGGGTCAGCGTATCGAACACATCCCGTCGGACCTGCAGACGCTCGCACGCTGCCAGCCAATCTACGAGGTTTTACCGGGTTGGGAAAAAGATATCATGGGCGCACGCCAACTGAGCGATCTACCGGTCAGCGCGCGTCAATACGTGGATTTCATCGCCAACAAAACAGGCGTCCCGGTCAGCCACATCAGCGTTGGCCCTGGAAGAGAGCAGTTCATCACAACTCTTTAGGGAAACCATCGATACAGCGGCAAACAGAGACGCCAGATTTATCGTGTCGTAGATTGACAGCCGGACATATCTAGATGTGGATGGGCTCGCCCTCCACACCGTGTGCAGTTTCCATCAACACTTCACTCAACGTGGGATGGGCGTGCACATTACGCGCGATTTCTTCGGCCGTTAACTCGGCATTGTGTGCGAGGGTAAGCTCGGGCAGCAGTTCGGTAACATCAGGCCCCACCATGTGCGCACCCAGTATTTCACCGTACTTGGCATCCGCCACAATTTTCACAAAGCCTTCCCGCTCGCCAAGCCCCAGCGCTTTTCCATTGGCGACAAAGGGGAACTGGCTTACGTTTATCTCATAGCCCGCCTCCTTCGCTTGTGCTTCTGTGTAACCGAAGCTGGCCACTTGTGGCACGGAATAGGTACAGCGCGGCATCATCCTGAAGTCCAGGGCGGCAGTCTCATGTCCGGCAATCGTCTCAGCCGCCACAATGCCCATAGCGGAGGCAATATGCGCCAGGCGGTAATCGGTCGCTACGTCACCAACAGCATAAATGTTGGGCACATTGGTGCGCATATGTTCATCAATTGCTAGATTTCCACGATCGGTCAGCTCAACCCCAGCCGCTTCCAGGCCAATATTTTCCACGTTTGGCTGGAAGTTGATGGCCAACATCACCTGATCTGCCTCCAACGAAGAGCCGTCCTGCAAGGTCACCTTGACCCCTTCATCGCTCTTGGCCACACTCTCGACGCGGGCGTCTGTCTGGAAGTTAACGCCCAGTTTCTTATAAGCCTTTTCCAAGACCTGGGAAACCTCAGGATCTTCGTTGGGCAGCAGATGAGGCATCATTTCCAGGATCGTCACATCCACGCCATAGTTGGCCCAAATATAAGCGAATTCAACGCCGATCGCGCCACCGCCGATGACGATAATGCTTTGCGGCAGTGTGTCAGAAGTGATCGCTTCTATGTAGGAGATGATCCGTTCGCCGTCAAAGTCCACGCCGGGCAGCGTGCGCGGTCGTGCGCCGGTGGCGATAATGATCGAACCCGCCGCTAATGTCTTTTCGCCACCCTCATTGAGCGTCACATTAATTGAGTTTGAGCCTGTCAATTGACCGGCGCCTTCGTACACGTCAATGTTGTTCTTGCGCATCAAGAATCCAACACCCTTAACAAGGCGGCCAGATACCTGGCGGCTGCGCTTGAAAGCGACGTCATAATCAATTTCGAGATCTTTGAAACTGAATCCGAATTCTTTGCCGCGATGCTGCAATGTATGCGCCACCTCAGCATTCTTTAATAATGATTTGGTGGGAATACAGCCAATATTCAGGCACACGCCGCCCATGAACTCTTTTTCAATGACTGCGACTTTCTGTCCCAATTGAGCAGCTCGAATAGCAGCCACATAACCACCTGGACCAGCGCCCAGAACAACAACATCATACTGATCAGCCATCTTTCTCTCCGTAGTAAGCTGTGAGGATTTATGCAAATCTAGCCAGGAAATGTGGGTAAATGGAGTTACCTAAACATGCTGCCCGACGCCAACGATTATACCGTTGTTGCCGCCGATTATCACCTTCGCACACTATTTGGATATAATTGGCGGAATGGGATTCCCTCTTTGGACTTTATTTGGCATGGCTCTGACCTCTGCCGGCGCGCTTATCACGCTGGTAATCGCCTATATCGCCCAGTCACCGCGATTGTTGAAGCGCCTGGGTTTGTCCAGTTCGCGACTGGATCTACGGGCACGCACCTTCACCGGCTATGCGTTGGCGCTGCTTCTCCTGGCTTTCGGATTCTTTGTTGCCGGAGTTCCCCTGGGCGCTCGAACGCCGGAGCCGGAAGAAGAAGTAGCGGTCGCGACAGCAATCGTCGACACAAATGAATCAGGCGCCATGGTGCTTGCTTCAACGGCCACTCCATTGGCTGATAATGCGCTAGTTGAGGCAGAAGAAGAGACCAGCAGCGAACAAGAGCCTTCCACCGGTGCTTTTGCAGGCCCGCCGCCCGCGGCCCAGACAGCGACGGCCGAAGTTGTCGCGGCAGCCGGGGCAGATGAAGGCGCCCCTACTGAAACAGCCACACCGCTGCCCTCCACCACTCCCACGCCGACTCAAACAGCGTCGGCAACACCAACGCCCAGCCCAACAGCAACAGTAACGCCAACGCCAACGTTGACACCAACACCAATTTTCGAGGAAACGGCCGTAATCAATACCGGAACGAGTACGCTGTGGGTCAAACGCACGCCGGGTGGACGCGATCTCACACTGCTGAAGGGCAGCGATATCGTCGTCTTACTACCCGGTCATGCCAATGTCGGCGGCGCTCTCTGGCGGGAGATAAGCACAGTAGACGGCACAATAGGTTGGGTACCGGAATCTTATCTTGCAATACAAACAGAGGGCGATAGTGAAGCTAACTAAGCGCCCCACCACTTTCAGCTATTTCGAAATATTGGATGCTTGCACGGAGCCGGGCTGCGTAATTTGCCGTCTAGGGCAGCGCTCTGCCCAGCGGCACCTGACCAGTCTTATCTATGACGGGGTCAATGATATCCCGCTGCGCGCCACCCTGCGGGACTCTTACGGCTACTGTCATGAACATGCCTGGCTGCTGCCCGATTCCGGCGAAAGCGCGCCATTAGGAATCGCTATCGTTCACCGTGATATGCTGAATACGCTTCGTGCTCGTCTTGGGCAGGAGAATTTCAGCAAATCTCAAAGAACTTCGCTCAGAGCGGCCGTTGCTGACGCTTTCAGTCCTGGGGCCACCAGCGGAGCACAAGCGAATCAGCACCTGCCTCCCAAAGCCCCTTGCCCCGCCTGCGCGCAGCAGCAGGAGGCTGAGCATTTGGCATTCGCCTCTTTGCTGGAAGCGCTCGACAAGAATGATCAACCAATGCAGGCCGCCCTAGAATCCTCGGAGGGTCTTTGTATTCCCCACCTTCGTCAGGCGCTAGATGCCGCACACAGCCAGCAAGCCTTTGACACCCTTGTAGAGATAACCAGGACGCAGCTAACTTCACTCATCAATGATCTCGATGAGTTCATTCGCAAGAATGATCATCGCTTCCGCGACGAGAAGATCAGCACAGAAGAGAAAGAGAGTTGGCGGCGTGCTTTGCAGCGTACGTCAGGCAAGCAAGTAGATTAGTCCGCCAGGTAGGCTTCCAGAGCCGTCAAATTGGCCGGCAGTGACGCGGGAGCTTTAGCCATATCGACCGCCGTTCCCGGATCCTTTAACCCATGACCGGTCAGCACACAAACCGCGATCTTGCCTGCCGGATCAAGGGCACCAAGTTCAATCTGTTGTTTGAGCGCGGCCACGCCTGTGGCCGAAGCCGGCTCGACAAAAACCCCTTCTTCGCCGGCAAGTAACTGCCAGCTTTCCAGGATTTTTTCATCTGATACAGCCGTAATCAACCCATCCGATTCATCGAGCGCTTCCAATGCCTGCCGCCAGCGTGCCGGATTTCCGATGCGGATTGCCGTAGCAATCGTCTCTGGTTTTTCCACGATGCGCCCATCTACAATAGGTGCCGATCCGGCCGCCTGCCCACCCAGGATACGCGGTGAGCCTTTGTCATATTGCTTGTACCCCATCCAATATGCCGTGATATTGCCGGCATTCCCCACCGGAAGACAATGCCAATCTGGCGCCCTCCCTCCCAGCTGATCACAGATTTCAAAAGCACCGGTCTTTTGACCTTCAAGTCGCCAGGGGTTAATCGAATTGACCAGGGCAATAGGCTGGCGTTCCACTATCTGGCGAACAATATCCAGCGCTTCATCAAAAGAGCCATCAATACTAATGACCTCCGCCCCGTAGGCGAGGCTGGCCGCCAGCTTGCCGATGGCTATCTTGCCTTCCGGCACCAGAACAATACAACGCAGCCCGGCGCGTGCCGCATAAGCGGCGGCACTGGCTGCCGTATTGCCGGTACTGGCACAAATAACGGTCCGCGAACCTTCTCTAACCGCCTGCGTGATCGCTGCGGTCATTCCGCGATCCTTAAACGAGCCCGTAGGATTCAGCCCTTCATACTTGAGGTAGATCTTCAGGCCGGCGCCCGGCGCAAAGCGTTCCGCCAGGCGAGGCGCCTCGATCAGCGGCGTATTGCCTTCATCAAGCGTTACGATAGTTGTGTCGTCATCAAACGGTAAATACTCGCTGTATTGCCGGATAACACCTTGCCATTTTTCCATAGGTTTGTACATAAATAGAAGGGCGCGGCGATGCCGCACCCTTCGTTAGGTCAATAATCAAAAATAAGGTTACTAGGATTCCGCCTGATAGCCCGCTACTCTCCCGCGGGTATAACCAACGATTGCCCGACCTCAAGGGTGAACGGTGCTTCAATACCGTTCGCCTCGATCAGTGCCGTCCAGGGAATGCTGTGTTCGAAAGCGACGCTGTAAACTGAATCGCCTTCTTGAACCACATACGCCGCCTGTTCCACTGGCGCGTCAACTACCTCCGCTTCAGCGGCTTCGTCTTCTGTCAAAGCCGGGATAATCAATTCCTGGCCGGGGTAAATCTGCTCGCCAATAATGCCGTTGGCGGCGACAATCTCTGCCCAATTGATGCCCAGCGCGAGGCCAATACTGTACAAACTATCGCCCTGCTGGACTACATAGACCGCAGGTCTGCCAGCATCTTCCTCTTCCGTCGTGTCGGCCGTCTCCTCCTCCGGCGCAGCTTCTTCTGCCGGTGCAGCATCCTCAGCCGGCGCGGATTCTTCTGGCGCAGGTACTTCGACAGCCTCGGCCGGCGCTTCAGTTTCTGCCACATCAGCAGTTTCTTCCGCCGCACTTTCAGCGCCAGGAATAACAAGCACCTGTCCAACACTTAAGCCTGCCGGATCGACGATGCCATTTGCTTCCGCCAGATCAAGCCAGCTGATGCCATAGAGCAGGCCAATGCGATAGAGATTTTCTCCCGCAGCGACCGTGTGAGAGCCGGGCGTCTCGTCCGCTTCATCAGCGTCACTTTCCACTGTGGACGCTTCCTCGTCGGCAGCGGCCTCGCCGGTCACAGGCGCCTCTTCTGCCGGTGCAGCATCCGCAGCCTCTCCAGCCTCTGGAACAGCCTCTTCAACTGCGGCTTCACCATCCGCCGTCAATCCTGGGTCTACAGCAGCTTCTTCACCGGCAGTATCTCCTTCGACAGGCACTGCGTCAGCCGCCGGATAAGCCTCCTCATCCACGGATTGGGATTCTACTGGTGCAGGTGGCTCACTTCCTGCCGGGTATGCTTCGGGAACCACTTCGGGGACACTTTCTGGTACATCCGGCGCAGTTGTATCTGAGCCGGCGTCTGGATCATTGTAACCTCCCGGCAGCGGTCGCTCACATGCCACCAGGAATAAACTTACAATCACCAGAAAAACTACAAGAACTAACCAATTCTGGCGAGCCTTCATTTCTTCACCTCCATCCATTTGCCTAATCAGACAATCATATTTGGCGCCGGCTGCTAGTCCGGCTTCACCAAATACGTACGATGCTAATATAGCATGCCGGTGGCTTTACGTAAAGTTACCGCAGCAGCGGAACAGGGCGATTCAACATGCTCACGACAGCGTCCTCAACCGGTCCTTGGATGGCACCTCAGCGGCGTTCATGACGCGCCGGAACGCCGCGCACATCTCTGCACTTCAGTTAAGATCCGTCTCGAGGCGTCCCATAGAGCCACCAATATTCTGACTTCGGGTAGGCCCCTTGCCAACCTTCTGGCCATACAAAATCGCCGGACTGCCATCGCGACCGCAAACGGCCGTCCAGCATAGTAGTCTTGTTCAAAACGCGATCGTCCAGTTGATAGGGAGCCATCTGCAAGTAATCAGCGAGGGCGGCAACCATCGCTCGCGCTTCAACTGCCGTGCCGTAGTTGCTCTTCGAACTCGCCTGTCCACGTTCCACGTCCTTCAAATACTCTTCCCACTGGCGAAGCCTTGCATCCAGTTCACGATTGGCTTTCTGTTCGAAGCGAACTGTTCTTTCTTCCAGCGCCTGATTGAACTGGGCGACAGCGCTGTCTACTTCCGCCTGCTGTTCCTCGCTCAATGAATCATAGAGGGCGAGCAGACGATGCTGGCGCATCAGGTATCCACCCAAGGTCAATACAGGCAGCCCCGCACCAGACATATGCCAGAACAACACATCGCTGTTCAAGTAGGCTTCCATCTCATCCGTCATAGCCGAAAGAACGCGCACATCCTGAGCCAGTTTATCGTCACCTTGCGTCACAAACGCACCTCCTTATCGTATTAGGTTTCTGGTGTCCGATATGATAGGCTGATGTGGCGCAGCGGGCAAAAAATAGCAGTTGCCTAACCATGCTTGCATGGTCAAAGGGCAAAGGTATAATGTTCGCGCCATGAAATGGACCCCACATCAAGAGTCGGCGGGCTCACTGAAGAAGGCTGCAAACACATCTTCCATTCTGCTGCGTTTTACATGGATCATCCTGATTGCACTTATCAGCAGCACGGCTTGCGGCGACAGTGATCCGGAAGACGCTTCAACCTCTCCCGAGCCCACGCTACCGGCCGATACCGCCGATGTGCAGGTCGTGGAAGCTACTGCCGCGCTAGAAGCTTCACCGACACCGCCACCACCATCGCCCACGCCACAATTGGCGGCATTGGTCAACGGCCAGCCGATTCTACTGGAGAGTTTCGAAAAAGAACTGGCGCGCTATGAAATGGCGCAGGCCGAACTAGGCATTGCGCCGGGGGCAGATGGACAGGACCACCGGCGGCTTGTACTGGACGCGCTTATTGAACAAACATTGATCAACCAGGCAGCAGCTGCTGCCGGTGTCTCGATATCACCTGAGTTGGTAGCGGCGAAACTTGCTGACCTGCGCCAGAGCGCCAGCGAGTCCGGTAGTTTTGATGAATGGCTGGCGGCCAATCAATGGAGCCTGGAAGCCTTTACTACCGCTTTGACTTCGGAAATGATGGTTGAAGCAATGATTGCAAACATAACGGCCGATGTGCCATACACGGTCGAGCAGGTACGAGCCAGTTACATTCAACTAGATGATGCAGCGCTCGCAGAATCCCTTTTGTCGCAGATCAAGGAAGGAGCCGATTTTGCCGATCTGGCAGCTCGTTATTCTCGAGATTCAGTTACAGGGCCGGCTGGCGGTGACCTGGGTTATTTTGCGCGTGGTTCGCTTCTTGTCCCCGAAGTAGAAGATGCAGCTTATCAACTACAGATAGACGAGGTCAGCGAGGTAATATCTGTAACCGATCCTGAAAACGGCAGGGTGATCCACTATATCGTTACGGTAACGGAAAAGGACGAGGCTCGTCCATTGAACACGAACTTGCGCTACCAGATGCTGCAAGAAAGATTTGATTCATGGTTAGATGAACAGTGGTCAAATGCTACTGTCATCTATTTGTTGGATGCATGAGCTGTTTCGACACTTATGATGGTAGATCAACCAGTTGAGCCGCCCAATCATCGCCTATGATGATGAGGATATCGTAGTCCACTTCGGCATCGCTTTCGCTGCTGAGGTTCAGCGGCAGAATCTGCATCTCCTGAATGAGATAGCGCGTTGTCTGTGGATGCGAACCGTAGTCGATCATTTTCGTCTTGCTGTAGGCTGCCGAATCAGCGTTTCCAATTTCCGTAACGTCCACACCCAGATCCAGTAGATAGCTTTGTGTTTCAGCTGCCAAACCAAACTCGGCCGTTCCGTTGTAAACGGCCACCCGCGCGCCCTCTTCCTCCATCAACTGCTGCAGGTTTTCGATAACCGGCGTCGGGATTGCGGGCGCTGAAAACAGATCATCACGCAAGGCGCGAATCTCTTCTCTTCGTGGGACCAAGACTTGACGGCCGTCAGGCGTCGTCTCAATATAGACATGGTTGTAATCAAGCACAGCTGTGCTTATATTTTCATCTTCAATATCCTGCATGAGCAGGGCAAGCTGCAACGCATCTTCAAGCGGCAGATTGGTCTTCACGTTCTCTTGAAAGGTGCGCCACAACAGCGGCGACTGCGCGATCAACTGTGGTAGTTGATTAAGCCGCAGCACCTGGTCGCGCACCGACATAATGACAGCCTGCTGGCGACCTGCGCGATCCACATCGCCGCCAAGTGTCGCCCGCGTTCGCGCATATTTGAGTGCAGCGGTGCCATCTAAACGCTGCTTACCCGCCTGTATGGAAAATGGATCATAGCCATAGCAGTTATCGGGATAATTTGTGTCGTCAATAGGTTCCGGCACGTCAACGACAATACCACCGATCAGGTCAACCGCATCTTCAAAACTCTGGAAATCGACCGTCACATAGTAGTCGACAGGAACACCTAGAAATGCTTCTACAGTTTCCTGGGCGAGAGCCGGGCCGCCACCTGGATATTCATATATCTGACCAAAATAGTAAGCCTGATTAATCCGGTCCACACCGAACCCTGGGATCTCCACCCAAAGATCACGCGGTAAAGAGAACAGCGCGGCCGACATGCTTTCCGGATCGATAGTAGCCAGCATAAGCGTGTCACTGTGGTTGGGGCCGGTCTCATCACAACGCTGATCGGTGCCCAAGAACAGAATATTAACACGATCATCTCCTGACCAGGGCTCAAGTTCATCCGCCACAATGACCGGCAGCGGTTCACTCTCGTCTGCGGCCTGCTCCACCTCAATTTCAAACGGCTGTTCCATAGCCGCCCCTTCAGTGGGCATGAACTCCACCAGCTCGTTATTATTAGATGAATCCGAAGCGATATCACGCACCGTGGTGAACAACCAAGCGGCGCTGCCCAAGACAGCGATCAACAATATCAGAGCAAGGAGTATCAGGGCCCACGGAGGCAGTATTATTCGCGCAGGAGCGCGTCGATTATTTGGATCTGATGCCATATTCGTTACAGATTTCACTCACAGGTTGCGCACCCGAATTCACAAAAGCACATTTGATCTTAGCGATTCCCCGTGGGCTTGACAAGTAAGACCTTGTCTTTATAATCAGGATTACGAATTATAGCATAGCAACGCGTTGATTGGGACGAGTAGTTGCATTTCCAGAATTAGAGAGTGAGCGGCCAAAGGCTGAAAGCCCTCACCGGTCGGAAAGCAGCCAATACCCCCCAGGAGTGACTATTTGAACAGCCTGCTGATTGGAGGCTAAGTAAGATAGGACGGGCGGCCCCGTTACAGGCCACAATGAGCGCAAGTGATGACTCGCTTGCAGAATTTGGGTGGAATCGCGATCGCCATCGTCCCAATCTGGGCCGTGGCGATTTTTTTATTTTCTGGAGGTCTATTATGTCTGAAAACGGAGATATCCCTTACGAGGATTCACAGTTGTATAGGAAGCGACATTCAGCTGCACACGTATTGGCTGAAGCAGTCGTCACACTTTTCCCTGATGTGAAACTTGCTATAGGTCCACCTATTGAAGATGGATTCTATTATGACTTCGATCTTGGCAAAGATGAAGATGGCAAACCACTGACTTTCACACCCGAGGATCTGGAAGAAATCGAGCAGGTGATGAAGTCATTGCTCAAGAAAAATGCGCCATTTGAACAGTCAAGCATGTCTATCGATGAGGCGCGCGCGTTTTTTGCCGAACAGCCCTACAAGTTGGAACTGATCGACGAACTAGAGGCGGGTAAGGTAGATGAAAACGGTGATCCAATCACCGAGCCAGTTTCAGAGGTCGGCATCTATCGCCAGCGCGACTTTGTGGACTTATGCCGCGGCCCGCATGTTAGCTTTACAAAACAAGTGAAGGCCAATGCTGTAAAAGTGCTGCGCAGCAGCGGGGCCTATTGGCGCGGCGACGAAAACAGACCGCAGCTGCAGCGTATCTACGGCACAGCCTGGGATAACCGTCTTGAATTGGAGGATTATCTGAAGCGCCTGGAAGAAGCAAAGGAAAGAGACCACCGGCGCCTGGGTAAACAGCTGGGTCTATTCCACATTTCTCAGCTGGTCGGCAGCGGCCTACCGCTCTGGCTGCCAAAAGGCACGATCCTGCGCGATGAACTGGAGAGTTTCTTACGCCAGGCACAGGTTTCGAGAGGCTATCTGCCGGTAATCACGCCGCATATTGGCAATTTAGACCTGTATATCACCAGCGGGCATTATCCATACTACAAGGACAGCCAATACGCGCCCATTGAGATTGATGATGAGCAGTTCTTGCTTCGGCCAATGAACTGCCCGCATCACATCGAGATATACAGCAGCGAACCACGAAGCTATCGGGATCTACCCCTGCGCCTGGCAGAATTCGGCACAGTCTATCGCTATGAACGGAGCGGCGAACTATCCGGCCTGACGCGTGTACGTGGCTTCACAATCGATGATTCGCACCTTTTCGTGACACCGGAGCAGCTCGAGGAAGAGTTCATTGGCGTTGTTGAGTTAATCCAGTATGTATTTACTTCCCTGGGCTTCAGCGATTTCCGCGCACGTCTCGGAACAAACGATCCGGAAAGCGACAAATACGCCGGGCCTCCGGAAATGTGGGATGAGGCGGTCAGGCTTATTAAGCAGGCGGCCGACAAAGTAGGCATGAACTACAGCGTCGAGGTCGGTGAAGCGGCTTTTTATGGGCCGAAACTGGATTTCATTGTTCGTGATGTATTGAAGCGGGAATGGCAGTTGGGCACGGTCCAGGTTGACTTCCTGCTGCCGGAGCGATTCGATTTGGAATACACAGGCGAAGATGGCCTGAAGCATCGTCCTGTTATGATTCACCGTGCGCCTTTTGGCAGTTTGGAACGCTTCACGGGCATCCTGATTGAGCACTTTAACGGTGCTTTTCCTGTGTGGTTGGCCCCGGTACAGGCGATCATGATCCCGATTGCGGACCGTCACGTCGAGTATGCCAAGCAAGTGGCCACGGAACTTCGCGCCGCAGGTCTGCGAGTTGAAGTAGATACGTCCGGTGAACGCATGAACAAGATGATTCGCAGTGCTCAGCTGCAAAAGATCCCGTACATGCTGGTTGTCGGTGATAAAGAGCTTGAAGACGGCACCATAGCCGTGCGTACGCGCACTGGTGAAGACCGCGGTCCCGTAGCTCCGGAGCTGTTTAGGAACCAGGTCGTTGAATTAATCGATGAGAAGTCGCTTGAGATTTAGCACGAAGTGCTGACACGTCTGGGGTGATCAAGAGGCTGCCATACATATGATGAGCAGCCTCTTTTGTTACTTCAGAATGTAGTGAGTCCCTTTCTTGGAGCCGATTTTCAAGAGGAGGCCCTTTTCCACCAGGTCTACCAGGTCCAAGCGCAATGTTTCGGCCGAAACCTGCGGGCAGAGTCTGCGATAGTCGGAGTTGGTGATACTGCCATTTTCGCGAACGAAGGCAAGCGCCTGCATCTGGCGCTCGTTCATGTTGCGGGTCCATTTTGGCGTCGATGGGCGTTCGCGCCTGTTGGAGAGCGTCACACCAAATGAATGGGGTGTAGCGTTGAATTTCGGCGGCGCATGGCCGGCATCAACCATTTCCTCGATCATGCGATCAATCCCCAAACCAAGCTCCTCGATGAAGCCCCATTGATAAAGGCCACTTACCAAGCGCGGATTGCGCGAAAAATGTTCATCGACCAGATTATCAAGCGTGATATAGCCGGGCAATCCGCCGGGGCTGAGGATTTCCAGGCGATCGGTATACATCCTAATCTCGATGCGCCGTCCCTGAATGCGATAGTTACGGTGAGCTACGGCATTGACCAGCGCTTCACGGACTGCAAAACGTGGGTACTCCGTCAATTCTTCTCTTTCCAGACCATTAACAGTAGCCCCAACACGCATTTCTTCAAATACGACATTCCAGGCACGAGCGACCAGCCGCGCCAACGGGCCAGTTAACTCATCACGACGGCCGTAACCAATGCCGCCATCTTCGCCTCGCGGCTCGGTTCCGGGAAATTTCACAAAAACGATGCCGCTTTGGGGAAGAAACATTTGCGGGTTCTTGCCAAAAAGGAGTATGCCGGCCGTCGTCGGATTTCCCAGACGATCAGTTGCGCCAATCTCGAATAACAACTCGGCTGTAGTGCCAACCCGGGCGCCGCTGCGCACCTCGCGATTGCCCAAGTATTCCTCAATAATCTCTGGATCGAGGTCATCCGCGTGTGCTCCGGGAACGACTTCCATTTCAAACTCCCCTGTATGCCGGTTTGCAGCCAGATCCCTTATCTCATCACCCGAAAGTGCGCGGTTCTGACTGCCGCTGCGAATCAAAACACGACCATCATTAAGGCTGTGAAGATCCAGGCTTCGAGCAATCTGCACACCTATCAATGTGCCCGCTGCTGTTTCCACCGCCTGCCAGCTGCTTGGCACGGGAGGACGGCAGAGCCCTGCAGCCTCACGCAAGGCACCCTCCGCTTCTTCTTCCCAAATCTTTTGCGTTGGCCGGCCATCATCGTCAACACCAAATACGACAAGCCCGCCATCGCTGTTGGCCATTGCCACCATACACTCCGCCAGCGTCTCTGCGCTCGCATCGAGCAGGAAAGCCAGGCGGGGTCCGGGCAGTTTATTGATCATCAGAATCTCCAAACTGAAACTTGAGCGAGCCGTTTGGCGGGCAACAACACAAGGATTATTCCAATCGCCAATTCGCGGCTCCCAGTCTAAAGTGAGCAATCACCCTGGGAAGCGGCAGCGGCAGCCGCGCCGATGATCCCTGCCTCATTCAGCAGTTTAGCAGGCACGACGTCGGCATCTACCTTGATATATTTAAGGAACTTGTTGCTGTGTTTGCTCACGCCACCGCCAATAATTATCAATTGCGGAGAGAACAGGAACTCCATGTGTTTGAAGTATTCATCGAGCCGTTTTCCCCATTCCTTCCAACTCAACTTCTGTTCCTTTCGTGTCCGGTCGGATGCGTAACACTCAGCATCCTCACGATGTCCCGGCAAATAAACATGACCCAGTTCCAAATTTGGGACGCATTGATTCTTAACGAACATCGAACTCCCGATACCGGTGCCCAATGTAAAAATCATGGTTTCGCCCTTCGCCTTCTTTCCAGCCCCAAAGCGCATCTCGGCAAATCCAGCGACATCAGCATCATTGCGTACCAGGACATCACACCCTGTCGCCTTAGCGATCGCCTTTTCTGCAGCAAATCTGTACCACTCGTCATGGATATTGACGGCCGAATGAGTGGTGCCTTCAATCACAATACCAGGGAACCCCACGCCTAAGGCACCCTTGAACTTGAAATGACGTCTAATCTTTTCTACCGTGGCAATGACGGCATCAGGGGTAGCGGGGCGCGGCGTTGGAATCCGATACCTGTCGGTAATCATCTTGCCCCGCTTTGTATCCACCAGTGCGCCCTTAATTCCACTGCCGCCAATATCAATTCCTAATGCTTTCATCACTCTTTTCCCAACCCTATTGCCGAAAAACGCCGGCTGCTGACAGACTATCGTCGCATTGCTGCCGCCGCGTCCTAAGTTACAAAACCATAAAAATTGGGCAGCGCTTCAACTCGCGTATCGGAAAGCTTAATCGCCTCAAGGATCGCCGCACGCGCTTCTTCAAGCGCATCGAGGTCATTGGCATGTACAGTACCAATGACTTGCCCTGCAGAAACATGGTCACCAATCGCTGGGGTGAGCACAAATCCAACCGCATGGTCTATCACATCACTCTTCACTAAACGCCCTCCGCCAAGATTAACGCTGGCCCAGCCCAACTCAGACGTATCCATGGCAGCCACATAGCCATCGTGCTCGATCACAATATCCTCAACAAAACGGGCCTGGGGAAGCAAATCCGGATCATCAATTTGGGCCACATTACCACCTTGCGCCGCGACCATTTCTCGGAATTTCGCCAGTGCACGCCCATCATCTCGTGCGGCCGTAGCCAGCTGTTCCGCCTCTTCTATGGTCTCGGCCTTGCCCGCGAGCAGCAGCATATAGCCCGCTACCTTCAATGAATGCTCCCAAAAATCTTGCGGACCATGACCTCGCAGAGTATCCAATGCTTCCCTTACTTCCAAAGCGTTGCCAACCGCTTTTCCCAACGGCTGGTTCATATCGGAAAGCAAAGCAACGGTACGCCTTCCGGCATCCTCTCCGATGTCCACCATGATCTGTGCCAGTTCCCGGGCATCCTCTACATTATGCATAAATGCGCCGCTGCCGGTCTTGACATCAAGGACTATGCCATCCGCTCCTCCGGCAAGTTTCTTGGACATGATTGAAGCGGCTATCAATGATTTATTGGCGACCGTCCCAGTCACATCGCGCAAAGCGTACAGCAAGCCATCTGCCGGCGCCAGATCAGCAGATTGTCCGGCAAGCACTAGGCCAATATCGCCTAACTGCTGTTCAAATTGGGGCAGCGGTAGTTGAAAGGACCACCCATCGATTGATTCCATTTTATCAAGCGTGCCCCCACTGGAACCCAGCCCACGACCGCTCATTTTCCCGACCGGCACGTCAAGGGCGGCGACGAGCGGCAGGACGACGAGCGTCGTCTTATCGCCAACCCCGCCAGAAGAGTGTTTATCGACTACAAACGGCGCTACGTCATGAAGATCAAGCTGTTCGCCAGAGCGCACCATCGCCATCGTCAGGTCAACCGTCTCGCGACGGTTCATGCCATTAATATAGATCGCCATAAGCAGGGCGGCGGCCTGATAATCCGGGATCTCGCCGCTCGTGTAACCTTCGATGAAATAGGCGATCTGTTCGCTGCTCAGTTCGCCATCATCACGCTTCTGTGAGATCACATCAATCATATTCATGGTAATTCTCTTCTCAAGATCAGCCCAATCTTCGGTACAATATAGGAGTAGGGTTGCTAAACAAGAAGATTAGACGAATTGTTGATTTATTGAACCCTTCATCTTAATACGTGTACTCACTTGTGACATTATAACAGCTATCGGTATAATGCTCGATAATCTACGTTGATAATTCAAGGCAACAGGACAATCTGCTATGACTACAAAAGTTGACTTTCTACTAACCGGCGGCACGGTCGTCACTATGAATGACAATTTCGCTGTTTACACAGACGGCACGATAGCCATCAGCAGCGACACAATCACGGCTGTCGGTCCGTCGGATGAGATAGCGCAGGCCTACACGGCGAACGAAGAGATCGACTGTCGGGGAAAGGTGATCATTCCTGGGCTCATCAATGCCCATACCCATATTCCCATGACGCTCTTTCGTGGCCTGCATGACGATCTGCGCCTTGATGTCTGGCTGGGCTATTTGATGCCCCTGGAACGCGAGTTCGTCACGCCTGATTTTGTTCGCTTGGGAACCCGGATTGCATGCGCCGAAATGATCCGCTCCGGCATCACCTCGTTTGCCGATATGTACTATTTCGAAGACGCCATTGCCGAAGAGACGGACTTGATCGGTATGCGCGCGTTGCTGGGGCAAACGATCCTGATTTTTCCCGCTCCAGATGCATCGACCTATGAAGAAGGGCTCATACGGTGCCGGCGTTTTATTGAAAAATGGCAGGGCCATCCGCGCGTGCAACCGGCCGTCGCCCCACACGCCTGGTACACCGCCACACCTGAACTTCTGCGCGCATGCACTGATCTGGCCATGGCTTTTAATGTTCCGCTGCATACACACGTGAGCGAAACCGGCCTGGAAGTAGAGAACTGCCGCAGCGCCAACCATACCGATGTCGTATCCTGGCTGGATCGCCACGGCATCCTAAGCACAAAGCTGCTGGCCGCGCACTGCGTTCATCTCGATCGTTCTGAAATGTTTATGCTAAAGGATGCGGGCGCTGGCGTTGCTCATTGCCCAACCAGCAATCTTAAGTTAGCCAGCGGCATCGCTCAGGTCGGCATGATGCTTGATCTGGGTCTCAATGTGGGTGTCGGGACTGATGGGCCGGCCAGTAATAACGACCTGGACATGTTCGAAGAAACACGATTGGCGGCGCTCCTGGCAAAGACCGCCAGCAGTGATCCGACCGTACTGCCGGCAAAACAAGCGCTTGAAGCGGCAACCATTGGCGGCGCGCGAGCCCTACATATGGCGGATGTGACCGGCAGCCTGGAAGCGGGCAAGCAAGCTGATATCGCTGTCGTGTCAGTCGACGGCATGCACAACCACCCGCATTTCCACCACAATCCAGAATTTGTCTATTCGCAGCTAATCTATTCAGCAAAGGCGAATGATGTACAAGATGTAATGTGCAGCGGACGTTGGCTGATGCGCAATAACCTCTTGCTGACAATTGACGAGGCCTCAACCAAGGCGGAAGCGGCCGAGGTCGCCAAAGAAATCGATGCCTTTGTTGCCGAGCGAGAATCCAGTCCTTACAACAAACTTGTCTTTCTGGCCGGCGTCGAACGGCAGGAAAGCTTTGAAGTGCAGATCAAGGTGCCGATCAGTGATGACGCACCGATCATCGCGGCAATGGAAAGCGATCAGGTGGAGATCGATAAGCACGTTCATTACCGGCAGTACGATACGTACTTCTTCTTCAGCGATACCGATCAGGATGTCGCCTCGCTACGTTACCGCGAAGACGAATTTGTCAATCCCGACGGCGAGGTCGCGCAGGTTCGGACGCGGCTAACATTGATTGGGGAGGAAGAGCGGCATGAATTCGATAACGCGATCATGCTCTCGCGTTCTCGTTTTTTGGCTGATGCCAGCAACAGTCTGCGTTTCTACGAGGAGTATTTTCAGCCAAGCTCCGAAATATCGATTAACAAGGATCGTCTGCGCTGGCGAATCGTCTATCAGGGAACAGATTTCGCTATCAACCTGGATCAGGTTACCAAACCCGACCTGCCTGAGTACTTCCTGGAGATTAAATCGCGCACCTGGTCACGCAAAGATGCCGAACGCAAAGTTGTGCTGATTCTGCAACTGCTTGAGTTATTCGGAGTCAAGCCGGAAACGGCCGAACGCCGTGAATATGCAAAGATCGTGACCGAACTTGAGAAATAAAAAGGGCCGCTTCGCGCGGCCCATTCTTGTTCTAATCAATTTTGGACAAGACTATAGCCCGACCAGAGATTGGAATTTCATAACGGAGTTCAAATCCCCGTCAACCTTGATTTTGCCAGACATAAAGGCCATCATCGGATTCAAATCGCCATTGGACATCTTGGCAAAATCATCTGCATCCATCTTCAATGTCGCTTGAGGATCAGCGGCCGTACCTTTTTCCACGTTCACGGCGCCATCTTTAATACGCGCATACCACTCGCCCCCACCGTCGCCGCTGAGATCAAACTGCACAGTCAGATCAAGGTCTCCAGCCTTATCAGCCTGGAAACGATCAGACATCGCATTGAATATCGGTTGTAAATCGGTCATCTCTTTGAGGTTCTCCTTGTAAGACTCAAATCCCTTCATGGAAGGCTTCTTATTCGTCAATGGGCAAGTATAGCAATTCCTGTTTTTTGGTGTCAAGCTTACAGATGACATGGCGCGTCATTTCTATTATTGTGTTAACGCTATTAACCAGACACCAGGATCATGATTCATTTATGAAAACCATTATCAAACCAGACAACTACCTGTTCTTCATTCTGCTTGGCGCCAGCTTACTTCTTGCCGCATGTTCCGGCACGCCCGCCCCGGCGACCCCGGTCCCAACAACGGACGCCGCAGCGGCCACTTCCCAGGATAACGCGCTTCTGCCTAGGGCGGCATCTACGGCAAACCCAACTTCTGCAATCGAGCAGGTTATTCCAACGCGCAAACCTGCGTCAACCTACGCGGATCTGGAAGTTATTACGCTGCTGCCGCCAGACGCAATTCCGGCCATTGATAACCCGCAATTTCTATCAGTCGATGAAGCGAATGCGTTCTATGATCCGGATGAATTGGTTTTGGGTGTATCGTTCAATGGCGACTCGCGCGCATATTCCGCACCTTTCCTGAGCGGCCATGAAATCGTCAATGATACGGTAGGCGGTGTGAAGCTCGCCGTTACCTGGTGACCGCTTTGTTTTACGGGCATCGTGTATGCCCGAGAAGTTGAAGATCGTGAATTTACGTTTGGCGTCTCCGGCAAGCTCATTCGCAATGTCCTGGTTATGTATGATCGGCAAACTGAGAGCTATTGGAGCCAATTATTAGGCGAAGCAGTAGATGGCGAAATGGTGGGCGCCAAATTGACCTACTTACCGTCCTGGCTCATGACCTGGGAACAATGGAAAGAAGCGCACCCAGACACAATCGCCCTGGACAAGAACGGCCGTCGCGGAAGTCGTGATACCTACAGCTCATACTATGCATCAGACAGCGCAGGCGTTATCGGACGATCCAATCTCGATACACGATTGGGCACAAAAGAGTTCGTTGTCGGTGTGGAGTTGGAGGACACGGCCGTTGCCTACCCATTCAGCGCCCTCAATGTAGAACCACTGATCAACGATTCAGTTGCCGGAAAAGAACTGCTTATCGCGCTTGATAAACGGGGTGGCGCCAGCGCTGTTTTCGATCGCGCCGTGGGCGGCAGGCCCTTAACCTTCAGTCAAAACGGCGATCAGGGCACCATGAGTGATGTCGAAAGCGGCAGCACCTGGGACATTTTGGACGGTCGGGCGATAGATGGTCCACTTGCCGGAACTGAACTAGAACCCGTTAAGAGCGTCGCTTCATTTTGGTTTGGTTGGGTCGATTTTCATCCCGACACCCTCGTCTACGGCCTTGATCAAGACGCAAATGAATAATCGTCAAAACGACTGACCTAAATTAACGTTTCCTCAATGATTACCCTATATAGAACAGCCACAGCTTGTTAGCGCTTGGCAGCCCCATTCTCCTTAGTGTAGAATGTTCGCCATAAGAATAGAATGAAACCAGCGGCTTGAAAACAGCCGCTTTTTTATATCTGGCGAAAATGGTTAACCGGGCAGCTGTTCACACCAGTTAACCTTTTGGGAGAGGAAAATGGATCAAAACGATACCAATAGCGCAGGTCGATCACGCGCTATTATCATTGGTGGCTTTGCCATCGTCGGTGTGCTGCTTCTAGTCGGGCTTTTTTTACCTCCCGTTTCTTTGGGAGAACGCCTAGGTTTAGGCGCAAGTGAGCCGGCCGAGACAACTACCGAGTCCGAAGCAAACGAATTCGCAGCCGAATCAGCCACACAGCCGGAAGGGGTTGTCCTGGCTCTCAGCAGTGGTTCAGCCGCAATTACCACCGTCGATCAAGAAGAATTCGCTGCCACAAACGATGCAGCTGTGCCAGAAAACATGGAAATCAGCGGTGATATCTACGAGGTTTCAACAGTAGCGGGAGATCCGTACGGTCAGGTCGCCCTACCCGTTCCTGTAGGAGCCGCAGACGTTACCACTTTAGATCTCTATGGGTGGGAAGACAGCAATTGGTCTTTCCTTCCCAGCCAGATAGATACCGCAAGCGGGCAGATTATTAGTGCTGAAGGCCCACTGCCCGAAGCATACGCGGTAATGCAGACGTTTGCGCCTGAAGAGGTCGCCATCGCTGGCTACGTAAGCTCCGGGGGTACGCTCCCCAAAGCTGTGCTTCCCGTGCTGACTGATGTAGTGATCAGCGGGCTAAAACTGAACGCGATGGGCGCTCTGGATGGAAGTGTTGAACGCCAGCCCGATGGCGCCTATGACCAATGGCTGCAGGTCACAAATGTGGGCCCGGTCATCGATCAGGCAGCCTTATCGACGCTGCTAGGAGACCCCGCGCTGCAAGAGGCCCAGATTGAACAGCTGGTAGCACTTGGCAGTGCAGGCGAATACGCCGGCGTTGTTCTAGATTACCAGCAAGTACCAGAAAACCAGGGTGCTGCCTTCACCACATTCTCCAGCAACCTCGCCGATGCGCTTCACGAACAAGATCTACGACTCGCAATCACTCTCGGTGCGTTGACTTATACGGGCAGCGCCTGGAACAGCGGCGGTCAAGATCTGGCGACGTTGGGTGCACTTGCGGATGCGGTCAGTATCGCATTACCACTGGATCCCACCCAGTACGATCAGGATGACGAAGCAGCGCAGCTTCTTTATTACGTGACTCGCCAGATCGATCGCAATAAGTTAAGCGCTTTGTTCAATGCGGCGGCGGTCAGCCGGTTTGGAGATATCTTTGCTTCGTTAACCAACAGTGAAGCGCTCTCCAATTTCGGGGAACTGCAGTTTGTTCAAGGTGGCGAAGAAGTCACCCCAAATACCGTCGTTGAAGTCGCCCTATCCGGATCAGCCAACCCGTTGGAATGGGATGGCGACAGTCTGACTTATAAGTACAGCTACGAGAAGAACGGCCAGGTACATGATATCTGGTTGGGAAATGAAGCGGCTCTGAACCATCGTATTCAGCAAGCCAACACAAATAATCTAGCAGGATTAGGTATCCGCGATCTGGAGCACATCGAGGACAGCAATGGCTATGCAGCTGTTCTGGGCAGCTTACACGACGCCGGTGAAGCGCCGCAGCCTACCGGTGCGGCAATTGTCTGGACCGTTCGCAACGCGAATGACAGTGTACTGGCCAGCGAAAGTGGTAGTGAGCTCACATTTACCTGGAATGTTGGCGACACAGAAGGTGATTACACCATCAATGCTGACTTTGCCCTTGGCGAAAACGTGGCCGGCCTTGACTCAGTGCCCGTTGCTGTGGCGGCTGCGACAGAAGAAACGGCCGAAGCTGAAGAACCAGTCGAAACAGAAACCGCTGAAACGGAAGAAGCTGCCGAAGCTGAAGAGACGGCGTCTGAGGAGCCGCCTGCTGAAGAGACAGAACCAACCGCCGCATACTCGGGTAGTGGCGACGCCGTTGTCACTGTCGGTGCGAATATCCGTACCGGCCCTGGTTTGACCTATGGCACCTTGTCTGATGGCGCAGATCCAGGCACAGAGGTCGATGTTATCGGCCGTAATTCGGACAGTTCGTGGCTCAATATTATTTTGCCGGACGGCCGTGAAGGTTGGATATTCTCCTCTTTGTTGACTCTGAACGCGGCGACCGACGTCAACACCCTAGAAGTAGTAGAAGTTGCAGCTCCCGCCGTTGCGGCCGCCAGCAGTACGGACGGTGATGCAGGAGACAATGATGCTGCTGAGGCAGCGCCGCCAGCGGCCGCCGCGGCCCCGCCTCCAGTCGCAGCCGCGCCGGTAAGCAACCCCGGTTTCGAACTCGGTGGGCAGAGCCACAGCTTCGGCAATCCGCAGCTGATGGATTATGCGGGCATGAACTGGATAAAATTCCAGCATAAATGGGGATCGGGTGATGATCCCAGCGCAGTTGCCGGGCGCATCCAACAAGCCCATGCCAATGGGTTCAAGGTCTTGCTGAGTATTCCCGGCCAAAACACCTATCCAGACAGCATCGATTTCAACGCCTATGTGGAATTCTTGCGCGGAGTCGCCGCCCTGGGCCCGGACGCCATCGAAGTATGGAATGAAGAAAACATCGATTTCGAATGGCCCGCCGGCTCAATTGATCCCGCTTCATACGTGAACAACATGTTGGCCCCAGCCTACAATGCCATCAAAGGTGCCAATCCAAACGTCATGGTAATCAGCGGCGCCCCAGCCCCAACCGGCTACTTTGGCGGTGGATGCGGCGCCAGCGGCTGTGATGACAGCGCCTACCTGGCGGGCATGGCCGCTGCGGGAGCATCCAACTACATGGACTGCGTTGGCGCGCATTTTAACGCCGGCGCTACATCTCCGGGGCAGTCCTCCGGACACCCTGCCGGCAGTGAACATTACAGCTGGTATTTCCAACCAATGTTGGATCTCTATTACAATTCTATGGGCAAACCGGTATGCTTCACAGAACTGGGCTATTTGTCTGGCTCAGATTTCGGTGGCGTACCGTCCCGTTTCTCGTGGGCGGGCAACACCAGCGTCAGCCAACATGCACAATGGCTGGCCGAGGCAGTGAGCCTGGCCGCAAACAGCGGCAAGACCAGAATGGCTATCATATTCAATGTAGACTTCACGCAGTTTGGAGATGATCCGCAGGCCGGTTATGCAATGATCCGGCCCGACGGCAGCTGTCCATCGTGTGAGACTCTCAGGCAGGTAATGGGCCGCTAGGCTAGAGTAGGTAGTATTTGTGAGAGCAGGCGCATCCCATCAAGCAAGGATGCGCCTTTTTTCTAAAAGGAGCGCACATCAATGAAACGATGGTTCTATTTAATCATGCTGATGGCGATTATTCTTGTCATCTCGGTGGCCTGTGGCGGAGAATCCGACACGGAGTCTGCCGATACCGGTCAGGATCAACCAGATCCAACCGCAGAAATCGTTGAGGAACCAACAATGTTACCCCCGCCGGTCATAACCGAGACAGAGGGCAACGTGGTTGGTAACCCTCCGGTCAACGAAGGTGCTGCTGATCAAGAACCACCTCCGGCTGAGGGTTCTGAACAAACCGAACCTGATGAAGGGACGACTGAGGAGGTAGTCGAAACAGAGGCGCCCTGGTCTCCCGACGATTTTGGCTATGGCGTTCAGGTGCACGGTAATGCTACCGTTGGCAATCCGGCCGATACGATGCGTACAATAAATGAAAGCCTGGGAATGGATTGGGCAAAGATGCAAATTCAATGGTGGCTGGTTCACCCCGATCCAGATGTCGACCAGTGGTTTTTCTATGATGGCGTTGTTGACGAGGCGCATAGAAACGGCGTACGGCTAATGGTAAGCGTAGTCGGTGCGCCTGCATGGACCAGGGCTGACGGCACTGAAAATGGCCCGCCTGATGACTACAATCAATATGCGGCCTTCCTAACGGAAATGCTGGAGCGTTACGACGGCAAAATTGATGCGATAGAAGTATGGAATGAACAGAATCTAGACCGCGAATGGGCAACAGCTAACGGCGTTAATCCGGAAGATTACGTACGATTCCTGCAGGTTGCTAACGATGCGATCAAAGCGCACGATCCAAACATCATCGTCATCAGCGGCGCACTAGCCCCAACCGGCGATGGCGACTGGATCAGCTGGATTGATGATTTCCAGTGGCTGGACCGCGCTCTAGCCGCGGGCTTGTTGGACCATGCTGACTGCGTTGGTGCACATCACAATGGCTACAATATCGGTCCTGATGTCACCTATGATGCGGCGCCCTCTGATCCCGAGGCTGCTACAGCCATATTCCGTGGTCCTTTCGACAACCCCCACCACAGTTGGAGTTTCAAGACGACATTGGACACGTATGCGGAAAAAGTTCAGGCGATTGATCCCAACAAGAAGCTGTGTGTGACTGAGTTTGGTTGGGCCAGCAGCGAAGGATACGATACTTATCCTACCGGCTTTGAATTTGCTCAAGATAACACAGTACAAGAGCAAGCTGAGTTCATAACGCAGGCGTTCCAGCAGATGCATGCTTCAGATGACGTCTGGATTGCCTATCTATTCAATTATGACTTCGGCAATAAGGGCAGCGGCCCGACAGATGATCCTGTTCCCTACAGCATCATCGATTTACAGGGCATTCCCAGACCCGCCTATGAAGCGTTGGCCAACATGGAGAAGCCACGCTAAGAGAATTTCTCCCGGCAGGATAACTCCTACCGGGAGTTTTTCGATGCCTTTGTCCCATGCGCCATTCTCTGTTCTTCATTGCATTGTTCGTCTTCGGTCTCGGACTTTCTGGCTGCAGCCAGGCGGACGCAACCGACGCCCCGCCTGAGCCGGTAGAAACAGCGGTGCAGCAGCTTTTTGCTTCGCCAGCCTATGCCATTCACACAAATATGTGGTGGAAGCCTGATCTGATAGAACAAGATCTTGCCCTGGTGGAGGAGATGGGATTCGGCTGGGTGAAGCAGAAGTTCCCCTGGCGTGAAATCGAGGGGATTGAAAAAGGGCAGTACGATTGGTACCGTCCCGATCGCATCGTGGACACGGCAGAGGCGGAGGGGCTGAATCTGTTAATTCGTCTGGACCGCCAGCCATTCTGGTCGGAACCGCAAGAGAATCTATGGCATGAAAATCAGGCGCCCGGCGACCTACAGGATTTCGCCGATTTTTGTGGGGCAGTCGCGGACCGCTACCAAGGACGCATCGCTGCCTACCAGATATGGAATGAACCTAATCTGGGTCGTGAATGGGGCGAACTTCCCCCCGATCCAGTGCACTATACCGAGTTGTTGAAGGCCTGCTATTTGGCTATCAAAGCGGCAGATCCGCAGGCCATTGTGGTCTCAGCAGGATTGGCGCCAACTGGAACAACAAACGATCAAGCAATGCCGGACACCGATTTTCTTCAAGGCATGTATGATGCCGGCGCCGGCGCCTATTTTGATGTCCTTGGCGTTAATGCGCCAGGCTATAAGGCACCACCCGAGTTGCCACCCGAAGAAGCTGAGCAAGCGGAATATGGTGGGGGGCGTTGGTTCGCGTTTCGTCACGTTGAAGACATTCGCCAGATCATGGTGGCGAACGGAGACGGCGCCAAGCAGGTTGCGATCCTGGAGATGGGTTGGACGCTCGATCAAGTGAATCCAGATTACACATGGTTTGCCGTTGATGAGAGCACCCAGGCTGATTACCTGGTACGTGCCTACCAATACGCGGCTGAAAACTGGCAGCCGTGGATCGGGCTGATGACGACGATCTATATCCCTGACTACGATTGGACGGCTGAAGAGAACGAACAATGGTGGTGGTCGATTGTGCTGCCCGACGGCACACCCCGTGAAGCTTACTACGCGCTGCGTGACATGCCGAAAAATCAACCCGCTATTGAATAGTTGGCCAGAATCAAGTACCCTGGTTACCGGCATCCGCCTGGTATGGCAAGAACTCGCCGTCCACAAACAAGGCCATCACACAGTATTGATTGCCTAACGATTGAAGATTTATGTCCTGGATTTTGGCAGTTTCCTACTGGATTCATCTACTGGCCACCATTGTCTGGCTTGGCGGCATCACCCTGATCACGCTCTTTGCCTGGCCGGCACTGCAGAGCGGGACGCTGGAAACCAATCAATGGTGGACTATTCAGCGCAAGTTCGTCCCCTGGGCAAACGCCAGCATGATTACCCTCTTGGTGACCGGGTTCTATCAAATGACAACTGATAGCAATTACTCCGGTTTCCTGAACATGGACAGCCAATGGGCAGTAGCGATCTTGTTGAAACATATCGCATTTCTGGCAATGATCGTCATCACTGTTTACATGCAGGCGGTTCTTTACCCGGCCATGTCACGCGCTTCCTTGCTTGCAGAACGAAAGCCGGATATTGCAGCCGCGCAAAACGACAAGGCCAAGAGAAATGAAATTCGCCTGCTGCGCATCAACTTGATTAGTGCCGTGATTGTTTTGCTCTTCACAGCCCTGGCCACGGCCGTCTAACTGCTGTAGTCTAACTTTTTCCCACCAGTTCACCTTCCACAGAATAACTGTAAGATTATTCGTAAGGGAGCCATCTTATGCTAAACATGGCGTGATTTTCGCGCCTGTATGACCAGACTATTGGTTAGGCGAAGGCATAAGCAGGTATGTTACGAGCACCAACGACAAGCAAAGCGACACTCTCCAATCAAACAGCGCTGTCAGGGCGCCATGATGCGCGGCTGCGCCGGGCGTATAAGGCAGCCTTTGATTATCTATTCGTTGCCCCCACCATATTCCTATTGCTGCCGCTCTTCCTAATAATTTCTCTGCTGATCAAACTTGAATCCCCAGGTCCGATTCTGCACAAACAGCGTGTCATCGGAAAACGCGGTCGTTTCTTCGAAGCCTACAATTTTCGCACAACATATGTGGATGGGAATGCCCGGCTCATTCACGATCGCGACAAGTGGGTAGCGATTCTGAATAGCAATGGGAAGCAAGTGTCCGATCCCCGCGTTACAAAAGTTGGCTACTATCTACGCCGCCTGGGCCTGGAAGATTTGCCCCGACTATTCAATATTCTAAATAGGCAGATGTCATTGGTTGGTCCACACTTATTGAACCAAAATGATATGGGGCGCTTAGGCATGCGACAGGTTGAGACCCTTACTTCGGTCAATCCCGGATTAACCGGCCTGTGGCAAATTCGTGCCTTCCGCACAACAAAGAGCGAACGCGATAACCTTGAACTTGATTATGTCCGCGATTGGTCTTTATTGACCGACATACGGATTTTGCTGGAGACCTTCACCGCAGTTAGGGAGGGCAACATCCTCTAGGCCGTTCGGTTTCACAGCCGAAAACAAAGACCCTCACACCGCCGGTGCCGAGGGTTTTTGTTTTTCTATAGGGACACCTCTTTAGCCACCCATATCACTTGATGCCTGGGGCCAGTATCCGCAGGACCGCGAATGAAGCTGCCGAATCGGCTGTTGCTGATTGCCTGGCTTTCATAGAGAATAGGACCTCTGCTGAAATCAACGACAATAGGGCGCGTCAATCTAACCACCCTCTAGTCCATTCCATTGAAGGGCATTCAGTAAAGAACATTATGTTTGAGCTCGTATTCCTAGGTACATCTTCATCCGCTCCATCAGTAAATCGTGGGTTATCCGGGCATGTCATCATGCACCGTCACTACCGTTTTCTCCTAGATGCCGGCGAAGGATCTCAACGACAGATTCTGAGAAGTGGGTTGGGGTTCAAACGCCTCAATACCGTACTCCTTACCCACAGCCATCTTGATCACATTCTAGGTTTGGCCGGCCTGGCTTCCACGCTGAGCAGGTGGGAAAACCTGGAGAGAATGGATATTTACGGCGGTCGCGCGGCCCTGTCACGCGTTCATAATCTGCTCTATCGGGTTGTCTTCCCTGGAAAGGCGCCACCTCTGGCCATCAATCTCCACACGCTGGAGCCAGGACAGGTCATCGTAGAAGATGACACATTCCGGCTGTCGGCTTTTCCTGTTGATCACCGCGGACCCGACTGTTTCGGCTTCCTTTTTGAAGAGCGCGCTCATCGTCCTTTCCTGGCTGATCGAGCCTTAGAACTTGGCGTTCCATTTGGACCGGAACGCAAGCAGTTGGTGCGTGGCGAAGCTGTCGTCCTGCCCGATGGCCGCTATATAGATCCCGATGAAGTATTGGGGCCATCCGAACCCGGGACCAAGTACGTACATATCGGCGATGTCGGCCGTACAGATGATTTGCTGGCAATCTGCCGCGATGCCTCGACGCTGGTGATTGAGTCCACATATCTCGAAGAAGAAGAAGATATGGCCAGACAATTTGGGCACATGACCGCCGCGAAAGCCGCATACCTGGCTCGAGAGGCGGGCGTCAAGACGCTGATCCTGACTCATCTTTCACGCCGTTATCGGGAAAAAGATGTACGCAATGAAGCGCGTGCCATTTTCCCCAATACGTTTGTCGCGCGTGATCTGGATCATTTCATCATCAATCGTGACGGCGCATTTCTGCAAAAAAAGAAACGTGGATGAGGCAAAATGGTGAGAGCGCAGATGTCGTGATCTGCGGGGCCGGTATCGCCGGTATTGCCACAGCATATTTCCTGACACAGCGCCACGATATTCGCAATGTGGCAATTGTCGACAACCGCCCTCCCCTTAGTCTAACAAGCGATAAGTCCAGCGAAGGCTACCGCAATTGGTGGCCGGGGCCCGGGGATGCGATGATTCGCCTGATGAGTCGCAGCATTGACCTGCTGGAAAAAATGGCCGCAGAAAGTAACAATCGTTTCCACCTGAACAAGCGTGGCTATGTCTATTTAACGGCCGATCCCAAACGTGCAGAAGAAATGCGCCGGCAGGCCATAGAAATCGCGCAGCTGGGCGCGGGCCCCCTGCGCACCAACGGTGATTACACTTACTCGGCCACAGAAACCTACGATTCCAAGGTGCATGGCGCCGACTTTCTACAAGATCCTGGCCGCATACGGGCAGCCTTCCCCTTCCTTACCAACGACACGCTGGCTATGCTGCACGCTCGTCGCTGCGGCTGGTTAAGCGCGCAGCAGCTGGGCATGTATCTACTAGAAGAGGCACGCGCAGCCGGCGCTTATCTGATCAACGGGCGCGTAACCGGGGTCGCTGTACACAGCAATCACCTTCAAGCCGTTCGTATTCAATCCGGCAGCACCCAAAGAAGCATTGATACCAAGGCATTCGTAATCGCCGCCGGCCCGCTGTTACAAGAAGTCGCCAATCTAATGGACGTTAACCTCCCTATCTACAACGAGCCGCACAGTAAGATCGCCTTTGAAGATAGGGAAGGCATCATTGACCGGGATGCACCGCTAATGATCTGGAACGATCCCATACGCCTTCCCTGGAGTGATGCTGAAAGGGAGGAGCTCGCGGCATACCAGGACACATCCTGGCTGCTGGACGAATTTCCCCCAGGGCTGCATTTCCGCCCTGAGGGCGGCCCCGGTAGTCAAACCGTTCTGGCTCTGTGGCCCTATCACATCATGACCACAGAACAACCAGTCTGGCCGCTACAACTTGACGACGAATTTGTCGAAGTAGTGATGCGCGGACTGTCACGTATGATCCCGGGTCTGAGCATCTATCTGGAACGTATGGGAAGACCCACGATCGATGGCGGATACTATACAAAAACCATAGAAAATCGCCCTTTGATTTGCCCGCTGCCCATCTCAGGCGCCTACGTCATCGGCGCCCTATCAGGCTATGGCATTATGGGCGCGCCCGCCGCCGCCGAATTATTATCAGCGCACATCGTTCAGACCGATCTTCCCACTTACGCCAAGGCGTTCGATTTGGCTCGCTATGAAGACCCCGCGTACCGCAAGTTGCTCACAAGCTGGAGCCCTACAGCAGGCCAACTGTAATTCGCATGATGCCCACGGCCGCCGCTCAAGCGCGTGACACGGCATTCCTAATACGATACAATATTTGGAGCTTTACAAGCACCCCAATACGGGATCCCCGGCACAACCTTATGCGGCAGTAGACATGTATCTTTCATTACGATTTCTGGGTTCTTTTGAAGCACAGATTGATGGCAGTGCAGTAAGCGAATCGCGCGCTAAGAAAATCGAGGCGCTGCTCGCCTTTCTGGCCACAGAATCTGATCGCGCGCATCGCCGCGAACGTCTGGTCGGACTGCTCTTCCCAGAAATGCCTGATGATCAGGCGAGAACCAATCTGCGGCAAACCTTAACCCGATTGCGGCGGGCAATCAGTGACAAGGAATCGGACCCTCCATACTTGCTGGTCACTCGGGAGTCAACACAGTTCAATCTGGCAAGCGCCCATTTCCTGGACGTGGTCAGCTTCGAAGAAGCGCTCAGCGGCTGCCAAGCACATCGGCTGGAAAGAGAGCAAAACTGCCAGGATTGTATCCACAAATTGTCTGGTGCGGTTGAACTCTATCGCGGCCCATTTCTAGAGGGATTCTCCCTGGATGATAGCTCAGCATATGAAGAGTGGATTCTAAACAGGAGAGAGCAATACCATAGTGCAGCGTTGACCGCGCTGCAGCAGCTGGCGGATTATCATGAATGGCGTGGCTCCTATGCAGTGGCTGCCGGCTTTGTGCGCCATCAACTGCGACTCGAACCCTGGAAGGAAGAGGCGCACCGACAGTTGATGCGCCTATTGGCCTACCAGGGACAGCGGTCTGCCGCGCTTCAGCAGTATCTCATGCTGAAGAGAATGCTTGAAGATGAATTGGGCGTTGAACCGCTTGCCGAAACACGCGCCTTGAACGACAGTATTCGCACGGTCGAGGATAATCGCCCATACCGTCTGCCCCCTCGTAAGGACATTTTTGTCGGCCGTGAAAAGGAGCTGGCGGTGTTGAACGAGTACCTCACTGATCCAGATAAACGCATGGTTACGCTGACCGGGCCCGGCGGCAGCGGAAAGACAGCAACGGCCACTGAAACCGGCTGGCGTGTGGCCAGGCGTTTTCTCGGTCCATTCTTTCACGGTGTTTTCTTTGTTCCCCTGGCCGGTATTCACAATAGGGAAGGCATCGAGACGCTGGCGGATTCAGTAGAATTCGATTCTTTTGTAACGGCCGTCGCTGAGGCAGTTGGTTTTTCATTCTCAGGCCCGCGGCGGCCCCGCGAGCAATTGTCACGCTATTTGCAGGACAAATCGCTTCTGTTGATTATCGATAATATCGAACATGTGATCAACGAAACCCGCCCACTCCTTATCGATCTACTGCAGCGGGCGCCGGGTATTAAACTACTGATCACATCACGAGAACGGCTTGGCCTGAATGAGGAATGGGTCGTGGACATAGAAGGCCTCCCCTATCCCGGCAGCGGCCATGCAGGCGATGCCGCAGCCGGGCAGCAGCTCGATCCCACTGCCGTGCCGGCGCAGTATCAGGCGGTTGCCCTATTTGAACATTTTGGCAAACGGCTGGTGCCTGGTTTTAGTTTGAGCGACGAGAGGGACGCGATCAACGGCGACTGCCCAGTCATTGTCGTCCAAGGCATCGTCCAATTGGTTCAGGGATTACCGTTGGGCATCGAGCTGGCAGCCAGCTGGCTCAGGACGTTGAATTGCAGAGAAATTGCGGCCGAGATCGAAAACAGTCTCGATTTTCTGAGCAGCACGATGCATGGTCTGCCTTCCAGACACCAAAGCCTTCGTGCGGTATTCGATTCATCATGGCAGCTATTGGACGGCGAGGAACAGCAGACGCTCCGCCGGCTTTCAGTTTTCAATGGGCCTTTCGACCGCAAAGCGGCTACTGCCGTTAGTGAAGCATCATTGGCCACTTTGAGCGCTCTCGTCGACCACTCCATGCTCCACCGGCAGGACCAAGACATCTCTGATCAACACGTAGGCAATTATGAGGTCCTTGACGTTTTGCGCCAGTACGCGATGGAGCAGCTGGAAGACCACGCTGAGGAGGCGGAAAAGACTCGGGAAAGACATGCCACCTTCTATCTTCAATTCCTAAATCAACAACAGAAAGTAGTAAAAAGCAGCAATCAACAGCAAGCCTTGACCGCCATTTCGCAGAATATCAGAGAACTTCGCTCGGCGTGGCGATGGGCCGTCCAGCATCAAGATATCTCAGGATTGGCTGATGCACTAGACACGCTGGCATTGTTCTGTTACATGCGCAGCTGGTTTGCTGAAGGCGCGGAACTGTTCGGATTTGCCACGGGAACGTTAGCAGCAGAACGGGAGAAGACGCAGGTAAATGTTGTCTGGGCGAAGCTAAGAGCGCGTCAGGGCTGGTTCACGTTTCTGTTGGGAAAACAGAAAGAGGGCCTTGATCAATTGCTGGAAAGCATTGAAGTCCTGCGCATCGATGGAGATCCAGTCGATCTGGCCTATTCGCTCAGCTTCTCCGCCGCTGCGCTGACCGTCTTGGGCGATTATGAAGCGGCGAAACGTACCGCCGATGAAGCACTTGCCATCAATGAAAAACTCCAGGATGCTTACGGTTGCGCCATTTCCAACAATATTCTTAGCCAACTCGCTTACCAACAAGCAGATTATCGCGCAGCCAAACGACACAGTGAGGTAAGCCTGCAACTTGAACGGGCTATCGGCAATCGCTGGAGCATTGGTTTTTCATTGGCCAACCTGGGCCGTGTCTCCTTTGCTCTGCGGAACTACGAAGAGGCCTACAATAATTTTCAGGAAAGTCTAGCCATCCGGCAATCGCTGAAGGACACTCGCGGGCAGGCGCTCTGCCTGCGCTATTTGGGCGAAACTGCGCGGGCGCGAGGCGACATGGACCTGGCGAAACAGGATCTTGAGGCAGGGCTCGATCTATTCCGCGGCATAGGCAGTCAGGATGAAACGTCGGCGACGCTTAACAGCCTGGGATACCTGGCCCTCGACCAGGGTGAACGCAAGTCAGCACAACGCTATTTCGTGGAAGCGTTACAGGTCGCCAGGCAGGCGGCTACAACGCCTAGAGTATTGGATGCGATCGTGAGCCTGGCAGGACTATTAGTTGAAGATAATCCACTGGAATCTGCTAGAATCGCTGTAATTATCCGGGATCATCCCGCCGCCAATCGGAAGAGCCGCAAGCAAGCTGGTTCGTTACTTGAAGAAATTGGCAAGGCACATGCCCGGGAACTGGCTGACATCAACCTGAACGTTGAATCTAGCACGAATATGAACACTCTCATTGATAATCTGCTGGCAGCCTTCGCCTAGCTAGATATCTATTATCTATGCACCATCTTGTTCCGCCATTCATCATCGAAAAATACCGGCAGAATGATTTGTCCGGGTCGTTTTCATGTGCGGCCCTGTTTGTAGATATCAGCGGCTTCACAAGCGTGACGGAAGCGCTGATGAAACATGGACAATATGGCGCCGAGGTACTTGCCGTTGTCATGCGAACGGTCTTCACGCCATTGGTGCACAGCGTCTATGAACAGGGTGGCTTCGTTACCGGCTTTGCCGGCGATGCATTCACGGCCGTTTTTCCTACCGGTATCAATGAAAGCCCGCCACAGCTGCATGCGCTGGCCACCGCCTGGCATATACAACATGAAATGATTAGCAATTCCCGGCAAGAAACACGCTTCGGGATATTTGAGTTCTCTGCCAAAGTCGGTCTGGCTTCCGGAACAGCTGATTGGGGCATCGTGTCATCAGAAAATGGCGATCAGGCTACCTATTACTTCAGCGGCTCAGCGATCGATGGCTGTGCGCGTTCTGAAAGCCACGCTTCATCTGGCGAAATCATTGCCGGAAACGCTTTCTATGAAGTCATTCAGCCTATGGCCAGCGCCAGCGCCGTCAATGATCATTGGCGTATCAGGCAAATAAGCGGGGTGCTTCCTAATCCGAAACCAGTCATTGTCCCGGCGGTCGATGCTGATCTGGCAGCACATTTTGTCCCTCTTTTTCTTGTCAAGCAGGGGATTGAAGGAGAGTTCCGTCAGATCTTGAATCTGTTCATCGGCTTGAAGGGCACACCCTCACAAGATGAACTGGTCATCTTTATGCAGCATGTGTTCCGCCTGCAAGAACAGTTCGGTGGTTTTCTCAATCGCATTGACTTTGGCGACAAAGGATGCCACTTACTTCTATTTTGGGGCGCGCCAATAAGTCGGGAGAATGACCTGACCCATGTGCTTGATTTCATCCTGGCACTCGATCGTGCTACGGACATTTCCCTGCGCGCCGGCATCACTTATCGCATCGCCCACGCCGGCTATATCGGCTCAGAGCTCGCTGAGGAATATACGTGTTACGGCCGTGGTGTTAACCTGGCCGCGCGTCAAATGACTTCCGCCGCCTGGGGCGATATCTGGCTGGACGGGGAAACCGCTCAGCGAGCGTCAGCTGATTTTGAAGTCAAGTCTGTTGGTCCAAAAGCATTCAAAGGATTCGCTGAACCACAAAACGTTTACCAACTTGAGGGACATCTCGCAAAACGCAGATCCCGTTTTGAAGATAAGCCGCTGATCGGCCGTCAACGGGAACTAGAAACATTAGTGAAAGCTGTTGGCCCCATCTTCAATGGACGCTTCGCGGGGAGTGTAGCGATCATTGGCGAAGCCGGCGTCGGCAAGAGCCGTCTCGTCGATGCGCTGTACACCCCGTATATTCAACAAGATCAGGCAGCCGTATTCTTGTGCCAGGCAGACGAACTTTTACGCCAATCACTAAACCCGTTTCGCTACTTTCTAGCGCGCTATTTTAATCAATCTCCGCTGAACAGCGAAAAAACAAACAAAGAGCGTTTCTTTGCGAAATTTAGAGAACTGCTGGATGCGACACCCGAATCAGCATTGAAAGAGGAATTGGAACGAACTCACTCCTTCTTGGGCAACCTCATTGACCTGAGCTGGAAAGATTCACTTTATGAACAACTCGATCCGGAATTGCGCTTCGAGAACGCCCTGGAAGGATTGAAGGCACTGTTCAAAGCGGAGAGTATGCGCCGCCCTGTGATCATCCATCTGGAAGACGCACATTGGTGGGATCAAGATTCACAGACTTTTCTGACAAGGTTAACACGCAACGTAAAGAAGTACCCCTTTGTTCTGCTTGTCACGAGCCGGCAGGATCTGCCGGAAGGAATATTCGAACCAACCGTTCCTCAGCAACAGATCCAACTGCAAACACTCGGGCAAAGCGAGGTTGGCGAACTGGCGAAAGATATGCTCAACCGTACAGCATCACCGCCCCTGCTAAAACTATTGGTAGACCGCACTGAGGGTAACCCTTTTTTCGTAGAACAGATCTTGTTGTACTTACAAGAACATGATCTCCTAGACGCCGCTGAAGCAGAAACGGAGCAAGCATTATCCGGTACTGTCCATATCCCTACGGATGTGCGCGCAGTCCTGACGGCTCGCCTGGATCGCCTGCCCGTCGAGATCAAAGACTTGGCGCAGAAAGCATCCATATTGGGCCATGAGTTTGAAATCCCGATTCTAGCCGCAATGGTCGACCGTGACCTTAATCTAGACTTGTTCCTGGCCGCCGGAGAAGCTGAAAAAGTCTGGCTCAATTCGGGCCCGGCCAGCTATGTTTTTCGCCACGCTTTGCTGCGAGACGCGGCCTACGATATGCAGGTGGGATCGCGCCTGCGCCAACTACACAGCCAGGCGGCCTACGCCCATGAAACAGTCTATCCTGATCCGGTGCGCGCGCCCCACTTCGCGGAAATCGCCTTTCACTTCGACCGTGCAGAAAGGGCCCCAGAGGCTCAACGTTATTACGGTTCCGCCGGTGAATTCGCCAAGGATGAATACCGCAATGAAGATGCGGTGACCTTCCTCAGCCGTGCACTGGAGCTCGCTGATGAGACGGACCATTCTGCTCGCTACCAATACCTGGCCACACGTGAAACGATCTATCAATGGCTAGGACAACGTGACCGGCAAGAGCACGATCTAGCCCAGCTGAGCGAACTGCTTGTCGCCAACCCTGACAATCTGGCGTTGGCCGATCTCGCCCTGCGAAAATCCTCTTTTGACCTCATTCGCAGCGGCTATGAAGTTTCAGTAAGCCATGTTCGCGAAGCGCTAGCCCACGCGGAGGCAGCTCAAGACACGTTAACCGAAGCGAGAGCTTACCATCGCTGGGGCCGCACGCTCTGGCAGCAGGGACAAAGTGACGAAGCACGAACACATCTTGAGAAAGCGTTGAAGTCTGCCCGACGCGCCCATGATCAATCGCTCGCCGCAGAATGTCTGGTTGATTTGGCCAATGTACTGCGCCTTCAAGGTCACTTCAACAGGGCACGACGCATTCTCAAGGAGGCCACAGAAATCTTCGACCAACTCAAGGACGCGCAAGGCGTTATTCGATGTCAAACCCTTGTTGGCGTATTGGATACAGATCTAGGCTTTTTCGCCGATTCCGAAGCGAGCTATCTGCGGGCGCTAAATCTCTCTCACGAAACGGGTTGGCGTTTCGCTGAAACCTATATATTCGCCAATATGGGCGGTACACAGTTTGAACTTGGGGATTTCGCAAAAAGCAGCGATTACCTAAATCAAGCGTTGCACCTTGCCGAGGAAACGGGAGATTTGCGTTCCGAAGCGAACAGCTTGGATACGCTGGGACTAATTGCACATTACAGCGGTCAACCGGGAGAAGCAGTTTCGACTTACTACGAACGGGCCATCAGTAACCTGCAGTCGCTAAACAATCAGCGCGAGCTGGGCTTTGTATTGACCCATGCGGGCTACGCATTGATCGATCTAGCTCGATTCGATCAGGCTGAAGCATATCTCCGTCAAGCACTGCTTGTGCGTCAAGAGATCGGGGCGATTGCTCTGCAAATAGACACACTAGCCGGCATAGCGCGTCTGGCACTCGCCACCGGTCGCATCGATCAAGCGGTATCCATCACCCAAGAGATCCTCGCCCACATCGACGAAAGTGGAATTGATGGCATTGAACTACCTATTCTAGTTCACCTCATTTGCTACCAGGTATTGATTGAAGGAAGCAAACAAGATCCCGATCTGCAGAAACGAGCCGAGCAAGTCCTGGAAACCGGGAATGTGTTGCTGGATGAACGCCTGCAGCGACTACCTGACGAAGATACGAGACAGCGGTTTTTACAGAACCCGCCCTATAATCGCCAGCTGCGTGACCTGAGACGTCCTCAGAAGACCTGATTACCTGAAACCCATTGAACCGTCAGGCAGGCGTACCGGCGGGGCGAGATAGGGTGTAATAGTCTCACCGGCCGTAATATCCACCCAATACGCTTTGCCAAATTCAAATTCATTCGCCCGCTCCAGCGCCTGATCTTCGCCCGGCGCCACGAAAACGTCACTGTACTGGCCGCTAATCGAGCGCAGGGCATTGGTCACTGTCTGCGCGACCGCCAGGGGGTAGTTGAACAAGTTTCGTCCAGGCTGCATACCTGGCATTTCTATCGAGGACATTACCGCGTAGGTGCCATCCACCGCCTTCAGATCGGCCACGACCAGGTTCTCAACATATTGCCTGGTATCCGCCAAACGCTGCCATTCGTTTTCGCCTTCCGGCAAGAAGTAGACGGCCAGGGTATGTTCAAAGCCTTCCGGGACATCTCGCTGCAAATAGGTAAGCGCGATAATCCGCTCATCCTGAACCTCGGGATCCAGGGCTACCTGGTAGGCCTGGCCAACCGGCAGCAGCCAGGGATGGCCGGCCAATTCAGGCACACTAGAGCGAATCTGCATCGTTTCAACGCCATTGTCCTCGAAGAAACCATTCTTGCTGTAAATGACAACCTGGGCATCCGCAGACAAGATCGGTGCGCCGCCGATGCCGCTCAGGCTGGGTCCGCCGATGCCGCTCAAGCTGGGACCACCGATGCCGCTCAGACTTGGTCCGCCGATGCCGCTCAGACTTGGACCACCGATGCCGCTCAAGCTGGGACCACCGATGCCGCTGAGGCTGGGACCGCCGATGCCGCTCAAGCTGGGACCACCGATGCCGCTCAGACTTGGTCCGCCGATGCCGCTCAAGCTGGGACCACCGATGCCGCTGAGGCTGGGGCCAGCCAGGCTCTTCGCCCCAGGGTCCGCTATCCCTGCTGCGCCGGCATCAGCAATGGGCCATGGCGGGTTGAGCCGGAAAGTCTCTATTGTTTCCCGTCCGGGATCATCTTCTACCCATACCCGGGCTGCCACTTCATAAGCGGGAAGTCGGAAGACAAGCTGCTGTGTATGCAGGTCGCCGTCGGCAGTCATAGCGGCCGTCGGCGCCAAGCCGACGAAGCCAGGTTTCGACCAGTAATGCAGCGGGAACAACTGCACATTGATCGGTTTTTCATCGCTGATCCTCTGTGTTACTGAAATCTGCATCGTACGGCTTGTCACCGGGTGAATATCGATCTGCGGCTGCCATGCATTGTCTGCTTCTTGTACCCTGATAGACACATCCGCTGAGGTAAGACGCTCTACACAACCGGCATAGGCTTGCTCGCCGTTGCGATCAAAAAGACAAAGCCGATCGCCAGGATAAGCACCGCGAACCTTGAGCCGGTCGCCGCCGCCGGTTGGCGTGCCCAGCTGTATAAGAACATCGTCCGTCAGGTCAGCAGTACCCTGGCTTTGCAACAAATACGCCTGAGCGGCAGGCAGACGCCAGCGTTCATTATCAGCGTTACGTACCTCAAAATTGCGCGACCGTAATATTGTGCGTTCGTCACTAGGATCGAAGAATTGAATTTTAGTCACTTCCAGCGGCAAATTACTGGGCCCATCCAGCTCTCCATCAGGCGAGATCAACATAGGGTAAAATGTCGTGATGGTTTCCCAATCTGTGCGCCCAGTCGTTCTTTCGGCCAGACTCGTTTCGCACGCGCCTTGCCAATCTTCTTCGGTCAGGAATTCGCTGTATTCGGGATCAAAGGTAGAGGTCATGAAACTGCCCTGGCAGTTGATTTTGCCCACGGTATCGCCATCTTTGAAACCAAGATAATTATCGGGCAAAAAGAATAGATAGTGGGCAAATTCATGCGCCAGAGCCTGCCACCAATCAGGACCCAGGTCGGCTGTGTATTCACCAAAAGGATCCCATACTGTACCCATTCGGATCTGGTTATTGGTATAGCCGTTCGGGATTTCCCTGGTTTCCGTTAAGTTGTCGCTGGTAACATTGACGCGAACCGTTTCCGAGAGCGGGATCTGGGTTATACCGCCTATCGCTGCAGATGGCCGCATAGCGTTGTTCGCCTGGACGATCACATCAGCAGCCGGCCATAGTTCCTTCGACTGGAGAATATTCACCTTTCCCAAAGCGGCCTGGCCGTTAGTCACATCATATAGCAGTTCTGAGGCGCGCTGGATCCCGTCACTTAACTCTGTGCGGAACAATTCATCATCACGCGCATCCCATTCCAGCACCATGTTGACATGGAATAGAAGAAGCGGGTTATCTTTTGAAACGGAAAGCACAATCTCACCCGGGCCTCTAAACTCGCGCATCGACAAGCCATTCTCTGTCGGCCTGCCGCTGGTATGAAAAAGACTCACCTTGTCCGTGAATGTGATTTGATCGCTGACATCAACTGGCATCAAGGCTACCAGACGGTCGCCTTTCTCCAACTCTCCACCGCCGGGCAGGAAACCCTCATTATCCGTAGCCAACGGGTTTTCCGCTGAGGGCATCAATTCCGCGCCGGTGGCTTGTCCATCTGGTAAACGAAAGACCAAGGCGCCGGGTACGGGCTTATTGTCATTGTCTGCATCAACAACCTGGATCTGTGTGCTTTGTACACGGAAAGGAAACGAAGTAGCGGTAATAAACGGCCGCTGGAAAGAACCAGCAACGCCATTATAGTAGCGATATGTACCGCTGATCACTTCTTGATTGGCCGGCGGCGCATCATAGGCGATCATACGCACAGCAACATTATCCGACTTGCCGAAAAATCCACTTTTGAAGGTATCCCAGACAAATTCATGACGAGTCCCTGCAGCGCTGGTGGCCAGATTCGTTGTAAGTGTGTTGGTTGTGGCCGCAGCCGGCTGCCAATTGTCGCCGCCATCAAGCGAATAGAAAACTTCAATTCGCCCCACCGACGCTTCTTGTGGATCGCGAAGGACAAACGGTAAGGTGATCGTGTTTGTTGACAGAACTTCTGGAGAAGCATAGAAATCAGCAGAAGCTGTCCCATAAGGTTCTTCTATACTCAGGCGCGGCAAACCGCCAACGATATTGTTACTGCCCTGCAGTTCATTGATGAAGACCTGGTTCACCCGTTCTCCACTGTCACACCCGCGCCCACTACAGAAATTGGCGACAGCCAGGTCAAGATCGCCATCACCGTCCATATCACCCCAGGCGACGCTCTGCGACCGCATCAATTGACTATCTCTAACACCGGCACTAGCCGTTTCCCACGCCGCAGCAGACGATAATTGACCATCGACGTTCTCAAATACCTGGTTGGGCTGGAATCGCCAATCCGCGGAATTGGCAACAGCGAGATCGAGATCTTTATCACCGTCCACATCACCCCAGGCCAGATCCGTTGTCTGTTTAATATCGCGAGATTCCCAGCTGGGCTCCTGACTGAAGTTGATACCCCGCTCACCGCGAGCATTCCTGTAGACTCGATTCTCGTTTTTTGTGCCGACAGCAAGGTCAAGATAGCCGTCACCATTAATGTCTCCCCAGGCAACGCTGGTGGCTTCGATGTGACCATCCCATCCGGTACTGGCATTTTCATTTAATATAAGCCGCGTAGCAATGTTCTCATAGACGCGTGCTCCTAATGCGAGATCGAGATCCGCATCATTATCCCAATCCCCCCAGGCAACGCTGTTCGCACAAATGGGTTCCGGCGACTGCCAACCGACCCTTGGGTCTACATCAGGATCCAGACCCAAAGTTCCCCCATTATTCTCGTAGACGATGGCCGCTTGGGGAACGGGTCCGTCGTCGTTTTCGCCGCAATGTCCGACCGCCAGATCGAGATCACCATCCCGATCCCAATCGCCCCAGGCCACACTCTGCGTCTCGGAGATCACAGGAGAGGCCCACCCAACAGCGGATGCGGGCTCCAAGGCAAGCGTTGCACCCGTGTTTTCATACACGACGTCTTGCTGCCCTCTATTGCCAACCGCCAGGTCAAGATCGCCGTCGCCATCCCAATCACCCCAGGCCACGCTGGTAGTCAAATCATCCGTCAAGACTGTCGATTCCCACCCCAGATCATTCTGAGGGTCGAACTTCAGGATCCCTTCGTCATTCTCGTACACCTGGTTGGCTTCCCTCATATTGCCGATGGCCAGGTCAAGATCACCGTCCCCATCCCAATCACCCCAGGCTGTGCTGCTGCTTTTCCTGACATCATCTGCGGGGGAACGCTGGGGTTTAGGAACAAGAGCTATCACCGGCGCATCATTTCTCATGACAAGATTCTTCTGCCCGCCGTTCCGAGCCCCACCGTTTCCGACAGCAAGATCGAGATCGCCATCCCCGTCGGCATCACCCAAGGCAATGCTGTAGGTGGTTTCTGAATCTAACCCTACATCCAGGGTAGATTGCCAGCCGATACCCAGACCGGGGTCAAAAGCCAACGTCCCACCCATATTTTCATAGACCCGATTCCGTCTACCAATGCCACTACCGGCATTGATACCGACAAAGAGATCAAGATCGCCGTCCCCATCCCAATCGCCCCAGGCCAAGCTGGATGGCTTATCAACACTCGCTTTGTCTGTCCACTGCCAACCGTTATCCGCGTCAAGGTACAGGACGCCATCAACATTCTCGTATACTTTCAAAAAGGCGCCGCATTGGCTGCCCTGATCACTGCCACCACCAGTTGCCAGGTCAAGATCGCCGTCCCCATCCCAATCGCCCCAGGCGAGGCTGCGTGTACGCGTAGCGTAGTGTTGTTCCACAAATCCGGGCGTCGCAACCGCTCTTTCACACGGTTCACTGACTACAGAAAGCTCAGCTCGACTCTCTGACTGCCACCCTTTTCCGTCCGCCAGATCGAATTTCAGCCGTTCATCCTCATTCACATAGATTCTGTCGACGCCATCATAATTTCCGACGGCAAGATCAAGATCTCCATCCCCGTCAACATCCCCCCAAGCCAACGCACGTGTTTGCAGAGCACCGCTCACAGGAGACTGCCAACGCAGCCGTAATGTACCGCTGATATTGCGGAATAGTTGGTTGGGTGAGCCTTCATTACCAACGGCCAGATCAAGATCGCCGTCGCTGTCGTAATCGCCAAGCGCCAGACTTGTTGATGCCACAGCGTCAGGGGACTGCCACCCATGCCCCTCGTCCGTGTCAAAAATCAACTGCCCGGCGATATTTTCGTATATTTGATTTCTTTGATCGTAATTAGCGACGGATAGATCGAGATCACCATCGCCATCCATAT
Organism: uncultured Chloroflexia bacterium; assembly: GCA_963767495.1. Classification (GTDB taxonomy): domain Bacteria; phylum Chloroflexota; class Anaerolineae; order Promineifilales; family Promineifilaceae; genus JAACFF01. Next base: position 974,183 of record CAVYDY010000001.1, on the reverse strand, counting down.
CTCCCCAGGCCACGGCGCGAGATTCGCGAGCGACATCTCCGAGATCAATCTCAGTGAAGCGGTATTTTCCATCCCGGTAGCCATCATTTCTATAGAGCTGGTTGGTTTGATCGTAGGAACGGCTGACATTGTATCGGCCGTTGCCAACAGCCAGATCGAGATCGCCATCCCCGTCAACATCCCCCCAGGCCGTGCCCATCGTGTGCCGGGCGTCTTCGCTGCGGTAACGGACTTCAAAACGATTCTGATTTTGAGTCGTTTGGGCAGCGGGGACCTCGGCAAGCATGAGCTGCAGATCTTCCAGCACAGTCTCTGCCGGCGCCGTATCATCCCTGGAGGCCGCTTCAAGCGTCACATACACGGAAGACAGCAGCAGAAGCCCCAAGATGGCGGGGACAGCTAACATGAACCATCTGCGTCGTGTATAGCGATCAGGTCGTCCGCGCTGCTGTAAGTAAGACATGGGCACTCCTTTCCTTGAAAACTGGCACGCTTCGGCGGCCTGAGGTTCGCTTATTGCCGGCACTCATTACTGGTCATAGTGAGAGGTAATTACTCAGCAGAATCCACGATTAATTGTATCATAATTTATGAGGATCTTAATCCTTTCAGAAAACAGGGCCCGAGTGATGAGCAATCACCTGATTTCGACCTGTACAGGCGTCCATTCCATCTATCTGGAAGCGTCTTCTTTTCCACAAGATTGTTGTTGGCTACAATACCAATGAAGACATCCCACTTATCGTCTGGAGATCAATATGTCCGACTACGGTCCACCCACAATTCTATGTTTGGCGAGTGAATTCAAAGGCCTGCCTTTTATCGAGGAAGCAAAAAGGCTCGGCAGCAATATCATTCTTGTAGTCAAGGAAGAAGACGCCGCTGAAGCATGGCCCCATGACAGCGTCGATACCTTTTTCACAATGCCTGATCTTCATACGCAGCCGAATATTACCTATGCGATCAGCTACCTGGCACGCTCACAGCGGATCGATCGCATCGTAGCTCTGGATGATTTCGATGTAGCCACGGCCGCTTCCCTGCGCGAACACATGCGCCTGCCCGGAATGAATGAATCAACAGCCCGCCATTTTCGCGATAAGCTGGCGATGCGCGTCAGGGCAAAGCAAGCGGGATTGTCCGTGCCTGATTTTACAAAAGTCTTCAACTACGATGACTTGCGCGACTTTATGGCTCGTGTCGCGCCGCCGTGGGTGTTGAAGCCGCGCTTCTCAGCAGGCGCAATCGGCATCCAAAAGATAGTCGAAAGTGAGGCGTTGTGGCGCACACTCGATCGCCTGGGCGATCAGCAGTCGAACTACGTGCTGGAGCAGTTCTTGCCCGGTGATGTTTACCACGTAGACTCAGTTATTTGGGAAGGCGTGCCGCTGTTCGCGATAGCCAGTAAATATGGCGCTCCGCCGCTTGCGGTAACGCAAGGCGGGGGCACTTTCGTGACACGCACATTGGATCGCGATTCAGAGGAACATCAAGCCCTTGTGGCTGCCAACCGGCAGGTTTTGACCGCGCTCGGACATCATAACGGTGTTGCCCATACCGAATTCATTCGCGCTTATGCCGACGGCCGTTTCTATTTCCTGGAAACCGCCGCACGAGTTGCCGGGGCGAATATCGACAAGATGGTCAAAGCAGCCTCAGGCATCGAACTGTGGGCTGAAGCGGCGCGCATTGAAATGGCCAGCATCACCAATGAACCGTACCAGCTCACTGATTACCGCAGCGAGAACGCCGGTCTGATCATCTGCCTGTCGCGCCAGGAATATCCCGATCTCTCGCCCTATCAGGATCCGGAAATCATCTGGCGCCTGGACAAGCCCCATCATGCCGGCTTACTGATCGTTTCTCCGGATGCCACACGCATTGAATCGCTCCTTGGTTCCTACAACGAACGCTTCGCGCGGGATTTTCTGCACCATCTCCCGGGAAAGGAGCAGGAGGCACGCAATACGATATAGGCGTACAGAAAGGGCCACGCTACAGATCGAACGCGAGTCCACGGGAAGCAATGTGGGCGCCAGCTTGAAAAACAGATTGTTGTTCAGAACTGCCGTCATCCAGGATAGGGTTCGTGTGATTGATATGCGTCAACACCAACTGCCCTGATATTGAGGCGAAGCGTGCCAGCGTGTCCGGCACCGGCGGATGCGCCACCGGCATACGACCGCCCAGTTCATGGGGGCCGTAGAAAGTGGCGTCAACCATAGCCACATCCACACCGTCCAGATTGGCGGACGCCTCTGGCCACAAGTCCCAATCATCAATATCAGGACAGTAGAACAGCGTTCGTTGTGGGCCTTCGATGCGGTAGGCCACAGTACCTATGCCCCATTCATCACGATGGGGCACGGCAATCGCCGTAACAGTCAGTTCCGGCGCCAGGGCCAACGGCTTGCCGGGAAAGAGCGGCTCCGGCGAAAGCCGCGAATTCACAGGATGCCACAAGGTCGTGCCTTGCAGCAGCGTCAGGAGTCCAGGCAGTGCATAAACCGGCAGATCACTCACGGCCATCGCTTCCGGCCCAAGCTGCGGGATGCCGCCAATGTGTCCCATATGAGCATGCGTGAGAAACAAGCCATCCGGCTGGCGCAAGCGGTCGAATCGCAGGGGGTCGGCACCCAATTCTGTGGAGAGCATTGCCAGCTGCCACTTGATATCCGGCGTGGCGTCAATAATCCAAACGGCCGTTCGCTGGCCGCGCCGGTCGATCAGAGCCAGACTGGCTGCGAATCTGGCAAGCAGCGGATTCTCGTATGCCGCATGACAACGAAAGCAGCTACAACCGATATGAGGCAGTCCGCCATCCTGCATCGTACCCAACACAACCGCCGACACGCCTGATTCCTCGAGTTCCATACTGCCAAGGGTAAACATCCTGTCTGGTTTTGACAAGGTTCACTGCCAGGATTGTGGCGTTTTTAACTATAGACAAGTACAGCAGCTAAGCGTAGAATATTAGGCTAAATATGTTACCGTGGAGTTCAATCACCGTGACCCTAGAGGAGACCGTTATGAAATCGTTATCCAGCTTAGCAACCAGCATTCCAGCATCCGTAACATTGGCTGTTAGCGACAAAGCCAATGCCCTAAAAGCGGCCGGGGAAGACATTATCGCCCTGGCCGGTGGCGATCCCGATTTCGCCACGCCTGATCACATCACCACAGCCGCATTTACGGCCATTGAGAATGGCGCGACTCACTATCCTGGCCCAATGAAAGGGATTGCCCCGCTGCTGGAGGCGATTGCGGAAAAAATGGAACGCGAAAACAATGTCACCATTAATCCCAAAAGTGACGTCGTTGTCACACCGGGTGGTAAATGGGCGTTGAATCTCGCTTTATCCGCCATTGTGAACCCCGGTGATGAAGTTATTTATTTTGAACCGGTGTGGGTCTCCTACCCACCAATGATCATGCTCGCCGGCGGCACCCCGGTCCCGGTCAGCCTACCCAGTGAAGACAATTTCCGCATCACGGCCGATCTGCTTCGCGAAAAAGTGACCGCAAAAACGAAAGCGATCATGGTGACCTCACCCAACAATCCAACCGGCCGCGTCTTGACCCAGGAAGAAGTTGATGCCATCGTTGAAGTTGCCACCGAATCTGATCTCTACGTCATTACCGACGAGATGTATGAACAGCTTATCTTCGATGGCCTGCCCCATATTGCACTGGCCGGACAGCCGGGCATGGCCGAGCGAACAATTACAACCAACGGCCTATCGAAAGCCTACGCAATGACCGGCTGGCGTCTGGGCTGGATCGCCGGACCAACGCCGGTTCTCAAATTGGCCGCTACTCTAAACAGTCAGACGGTATCCTCCGCCGCCAACTTCACCATGCATGCGGCCGTTGCCGCGCTCAATGGATCGCAGGATTGCGTGGATAAGATGCGGGCCTCTTACCAGGCGCGCCGCGATTTTATGGTGCCGGCTCTCAATGAAATCGAAGGCATTGAATGCCGCAGTATTGAAGGCGCATTTTATCTGTTCCCAAGCTTCCCCAACAGCACAAAGAACAGCCTGGAATTGGCCGAAGCGCTGATTGAACAGGCGGGTATCGCCGCAACACCTGGTATTGCCTTCGGCAGCAGCGGTGAAGGCCATCTACGCTTTTCCATCGCCACCGCGCCAAGTGAACTGGAGCGTGCTGTAGAACGCCTCGCCAAAGTCGCCCCCAACCTGTAATTAATCCCCTGGATTGGTCCACTCCTTGGAGAGTGGGCCAATCTTTTTTTCCCGCCATTCTTCGCCCTTACTGACAGGCCGGCACGCGCTGCACCGTCATTGGTTCAACCGATATTGCTCAGCAGTGGGCGTGATCTTCCTGGTTGTAATAACGAAAACGGCCGCCTGCGAGTTCGCGGACGGCCGATGTACTATGTATCCCAGAAACCTGTCTTCGCTCAAAGAAAGCCCATCAACATTATGGTTTCCGACGGTATGCCTGCGTGCCTAGTGAGCCAATATCTGGGAAAGGAACAACTTCGTCCTTTCATGAGTCGGGTTGGCAAAGAACTGATCCGGTGTGTTTTGTTCCACAATCAACCCATTATCCATAAATATGATGCGGTCTGCTACGGTCCGCGCGAAACCCATTTCGTGCGTTACAGCCAGGATTGTATAGCCCGCTTCAGCGAGATCACGCATCACATCCAACACCTCAGAAATCATCTCCGGATCCAGGGCGGAAGTCGGCTCATCGAAAAGCATGATCTCCGGTTCCATGGTCAGCGCCCGGGCAATCGCTACGCGCTGCTGTTGGCCGCCGGATAACTGACCCGGATACTTCTCCGCCTGCTCAGGAATACCCACCCGCGTCAGCCACTGCATAGCTGATGCCTCCGCGTGATCACGTGACCACTTGCGCACATGCATCGGTGCCAGTGTGATATTTTCCATAACAGTTAAGTGCGGGAAAAGGTTGAACTGCTGAAATACCATGCCCACTTCACGGCGGATTTCAGCGATATTGCGCACGTCATAGTTGAGCGTCGTACCATCAACGACAATGGTGCCTTCCTGGTGTTCTTCCAGGCGATTGATGCAGCGAATAAAGGTCGATTTACCTGATCCGGAAGGGCCGATGATCACGATCACCTCCCCTTTCCCAACAGTCAGGCTAATGCCTCTTAGCGCTTCAAAATCACCATACCACTTATGCACGTTATCACAAATGATGACCGGTTCCGCGTTCTCCAAAGATTTTTCGTCAATCGTTGACATATCCACTTTCTCCCAACCTGACTAGCGTTCTCCGACGCCAAGATTTTGTTCCATGCGCCGGCTGGAACTGACCATGACCCAGCTACCGAGGAAGTAAATTAACATCAAGAAAATATAAGGTTCGCGCCGCACACCCAACCAGTCCGGCTGCGAGGATATCAGATTTGCCACACCCAACAGTTCAGTCAAACCAACGATAGCAATCAGGGTGGTATCTTTGAAGAGACCAATAAACTGGCCCACGATGGCCGGGATTACAATACGCAGCGCCTGTGGCAGAATGATCAGGCGGTATTTGCCAAAGGTCTTGAAGCCGAGAGCATCGGCCGCCTCATACTGACCATTAGGTATCGCTTGCAGACCGCCGCGCACATTCTCGGCCAGGTAGGCCGAGGCGAATAAAGCCACCGCTACCATGACCCGCCACGTCCCCAGCACTTCAACCCCTGAAGGCAGCAAGATAGGAAACAAAACGATCGACATGAAGAGTACGGTGATCATGGGCACACCGCGCCAAACCTCGATATACAGTGTGCAAGACGCGGCAACAACATTGCCAGCGAACGTCTTCTGAAATCCATACGCGATCAGCAGGATGAGCAGCGGCCACAGAGCCAGCAGCTGTCGAAAGAAACCCGCATCTTCCTGCAGCTGTGGCATCGTGCGTGTTAGGAGGAAATAGGCGGTGATTACAATGGCTGCGCCATAGGTCAGCCAGGCAGGAATACCCGGAATTTCGCTGCGCCGGCCCAATGCCAATAAGACCCCGATTGGGAATGAAGCGATGATGCCAAATACAGCAAGGATGAGCGTAAACAACAACCCGCCCCAAGCCACATCTGGATTCATGTCTCTACCGAGGAGCAAACCAAATGTAATAAAGGGTGTCAGGACCCACACAATGGTCAAAATCCTGCGCGTCCATGTCCCGCGAAAACGCTGTTGAGAGAGGATAAACGCTGAAACTACGATCAGCACACCCAGGTAGACGATAGTGGCCCAAATGCGCCACATCTCTTCTTGCGGATAGCGAAAGACGGCCATATTACGCAAGTTGGCGATGACCGCTCCCCAATTCGCACCTGGATTCTCAAACTGATCCAACCTGGCGGCGGCGGCCACCGAATCAGTTGTAAAACTGGCTCTTAGGAAAGCGTAGCCGATGAATCCGCGTATGGCAGCGATGATCAGCAGTACCAGGAGCAGGGTGATTTCTACATTGGAGATAGAATTGTAAAGATTATCCTTAAGCCAATGGGTCAAAGACGAGTGATTGCGGGTGATCTCATTAAAGACCGTGATCGCTACGCTGACCGCCCACAGGATCGCAACAATGCCTGTGCTCAGCGGCGCAGCGGCAAACTGATCCAGCGCTACGCGGAGCGTCAAATAGGTGAGAAACAACAACCACAATGTCTGCAGCCAGCTGCTCGTAATGTTCTCATGAACGAACTGGGAGAAGTCAACATGGATATCACGTTCGCCGCTGACACGTGTCTGTAGATTCTGAATCCAGGCACTCATGATTTATCTCTCCACCAACGTGATGCGCTTGTTATACCAGTTCAATAGCGCAGAAATTGCTAGGCTGAGGGTCAAATAAGCGAGCATGACGATTATAAATACCTGTACCGCACGCCCAGACTGATTTAGGGTCGTATAGGCCACAGCCCAAAGATCAGCGAATCCGACGGCGATGGCCAGTGAAGAGTTCTTAGCGAGGTTCAAGTATTGGCTCGTTAAAGGAGGAATAATCACCCGCAGTGCCTGAGGCAGCACGACCAGACGCAAACGCTGTGAGTCATTCAATCCTAAGGCATAGGCCGCCTCTGATTGACCCTTGGATACGGACTGGATGCCGGCGCGCACGATTTCGGCGATGAAAGCCCCGGTATATAGCACCAGACCAATGAGCAATGCCGCAAAACTGGGCGTCAACTTTATTCCGCCAACAAAGTTCAACCCCTCAACGCGCGGCATGGAAATGCGCAGCGGCGCTTCAGCTACAGGCACAATAAGTTGATTGGCTCCGTTCTCCATCAAGTTGCGCTCAGCCGTTAGTGATGTGCGGTTGGAAACCAACAAATCACACGCGCCTTCATTGTAAGCTGCCGCAGCCAGATCAATACGATCGCTGCGCTTCACAACATAAGGGATATCGGCGCCGCGAAGTTGTGTCGTCAAGTTGACTTCAGATGGATCTTCCTTAACGGCGCATAGTTTAAGCGAAGACTCTACAAGCGCTTCTGGGGTCAACTCACCGCTTTCTAGAGCCTCATCAATGCCGGACAAATCATCAATAGGCAGTCGCTTTTCAACAAAGGTCGCCAAGTCGTTTACGGACTGAACACGGGCTGCTTTAGGAACCAGAATACCTTGATTGCCCATGCTGCGCCCGCTCACAAACCAACCCAATCCGGCGATGACAAGAAAAGCGATCACGGCCCATAAGCCACGATTGCTGGATTTACCCGTACGTTCTTCCCGTTTGCCCAGCAACAACCACACGACCTGTGCCTGGATGACGCCAAGCACCAGAAAGGCGAGCCAGATGGCGAAAGAAGGCAAAAACACTGGCCCGGGGATATTTATGCCTCGCTGGCTGAAGAAGATAGGCAGCCCAAAAGGCTGTATGGCCGCCTTGATCGGTGGAAAGAGCAGAATAACGCCGAAGAAGATAAAAAACAGCTGCAAGAGCAGCGGCGTGTTGCGGAAGAAATCAACGTACCATTTAGCCAGATTGTTAACCAACCAGTTGTCGGAGAGCCGCGCAATACCGGCCACTGTACCTATCAGCGTGGCGAAAATAATCCCGATGACGGAAACCTTGATCGTGTTGAGGGCACCGACCAGCAGCGCCCTGGCATAGGTATCACTGGGATCGTAGTCAATCACCGATTCTGATATTTCAAATTGGGATTCAATGCCTAGAAAGTTGAAGCCACAGGCGAAGCTTTCCGACCCATCAGCACAGCGGAAGGATCCCAGAGCGCCGATATTGTCGTTGATATTGCCAAAAAGCCAAGCCATCCCCAGCACAAGAAAAATGACAAAAGCGATTTGAGCCAAGACACCGATTACACGCGCATCTCGCCAAAAAGGTATCCGCTCTTCCTCTTGAAGTGGCGCCTTGGGGCTCAATTCAGCCATTAGTTCCTCCCACGAAATGGCCTAAACACAGCCCGGCACTGCTACCGGGCTGTGTCTATCTAGTTATCTACATCAAAAACCGGCCGCAGATCTAGCGGAACGGCGGGGAGTAAAGCAAGCCGCCATCCGTCCATTGTGAATTCAATCCACGTTCCAGATCAAAGGGCGTGTCTGGCCCAAGATTGCGATTATAGATATCTTCATAATTACCAACCTGCTTGATTACCTGGTAGCAGAAGTCAGCATCAAGGCCCATAAAGGTGCCCAGTTCTCCTGTCTCGCCAAGCAAGTTCTGGATTACAGGATCTTCGCCGCCGAGGAAATCATCCACGTTGGCCTGGTTGATGCCAAGCTCTTCAGCCTGGATGGTGCAGTTAATCGTCCACATAACGATGTCGCCCCAGTTATTGTCACCATGGCGCGTCAAAGGACCGAGCGGTTCTTTGGACATGGTTTCTTCCAGGATGAAATGTTCAGATGGATCGGACAACAAGGGCAGCTGCGATACAAGGCCGGATTTATCGGTCGTGAAACCATCACAGCCGCCGGAATCATACGCTTCGCGAGCAGCAACAGCATCCTCGAAAACGACAGCTTCAAAATCAATACCGCGGGCACGGAAGACATCAGCCAGGTTCCTTTCCGTCGTCGTACCGGACTGTACACAGACGGTACCGCCGGCCAATCCTTCCAGCTCTGTGATGCCGCTTGCCTTGCGTACCATCATCCCTTGCCCATCATAGAAGGTTGTCGGCTGGAAGTCGGCACCCAACTGCGTATCACGCGTAATCGTCCAAGTTGTGTTACGGCTGATCAGATCGATTTCGCCAGACTGTAGGACTGGAAAACGCTCGTTGCCTGTCAAATGGCGGACTTCAACCGCTTCTGGGTCACCCAAAACAGCAACCGCAATCGCCTTACAGTAGTCAATATCAAACCCTTCGAATTCTGTAGTATCGGGATTGATATAACCAAAGCCAGGTACATTTTGATTGCCCCCGCACTTGAGCACACCGCGGTCACGGACGGCGCCCAAAGTATCCCCTTCATCCATTATAACTGGAGCAGCCGTTTCACCGCCCTCGGCCGCTACCTCAACAACACGGGTGACTTCCACTTCCACTACACGTGTTACTTCGACCGTCTCTGTAGAGCCGCCACAAGCGACCAAGACAAGGGCCATGATAGCCAAGAGCGAAAGCAAAATAGATTTCTTGTACATATTCCCACTTCTCCTCGAAGAGTAACTCTAATTAGATAGTTCTATACCAAATAATTTTCCGGGATAATATTGGCGGTATCCGTCTCTACGCATCACCTCCTCATATCAAATGGAGTGCAACTGTGGGCCTCACAGGTCACTCACAACAGGTTTGAATTATCGGCTACGGAAATGCGCGCCGGCTAGCCGCTTTCCATCGCGGAGATCCGGCCTGCTTCTTGTTTATTTGCTAACCAGAGAATAATCAATTGAATAGCCTTTAACGACAGTGGGGAATCAGTGTATGCAATCATGCGGTTGGACGTTAGGCAAGGCAATCATGGGGCCCTAAATGTATGGCCATGTCTGCAAAACAGGCAACATTGACATCGAGTGAGTGAAGAAGATCCCTTGGATTTCTCTCTAATACTTGAGTTTCTGCTTAAACATTATAGCCAGGTGAGCAAATTCAGCAAATAGTCATGATAGATAAGTCGTGGGAAAGCCGCGCTTCTTGCGCCAGTTACATATGCTATAATCCACCAGTTATGCTGAAAAACAAGAAGGTTCGTGGTGTATTACAGGTGCTTCTGAGCCTGACCCTGTTGGCGCTGCTGCTCAATCAGGTTGGGCTGCAGGAAGTCCTCGCTGTTTTGTCACGCCTCAATCTGGCGTGGTATATACCCGCCTTCCTACTCTTCCTGCTAAACATAGTCATTCGCGCCTACCGCTGGTACATACTGCTGCATTCACTGAACGATCGCCCTTCCTTCGGCCGTCTAGTATATCTCTATTTTGTAGGCTTCTTCGCCAACAATTTCATTCCCACCGGCTTTGGTGGTGACGTGGTCAAAGTAGTGAGCCTGCGCCAACAGTACGGCCGTGGCACAGAGGCGCTCAGTTCAGTCGTCATGGATCGCGTCACCGGGCTGTTGGGTTCGTCACTGATCGCCATTGTGGCCATGTTCTGGAATACATCCAAGAATTCAGCGCAAATTGACCTACCAGAAGCCTTATGGCTGGCGATTGCAGCAATCAGTATCGGCATCCCTGCCGGCTTCATCCTATTGCGATGGACCAATCCCTTCTACTTTCTTGAAGAGCACTTTCCAAAAATTGGCCGGATTCCACTATATGGCAAATTCGAAGAACTGGCCGAGACCGTGAAGAGATACCCCTGGCCCGTGCTGCTGCGCGCGCTGGCGATCAGCATACCCTTCACCTTGATCCTTGTCTTGATCCAATACAGTATCGCCCGGGCCCTGGGTGTCGATTTACCATTGTCGATCTTCCCCTTATTTGTGCCCATCATCGCCCTCATCAACCTGCTGCCTTTTGCCTTCAATGGTTTGGGCGTGCGTGAAGGTGTTTATCTATTCTTATTCGTGCCCGTAGGGGTAGCTCCAGAGGAAGCCGTGGCCATGTCGCTGGCGTTCTATTTCCTGCGGTTTGGCGCCGGGCTAGTTGGCGGCGTGCTCTATGCCTGGTCCAGCATTTCCCATCTACTCGGTTCATCACAGAGCGACAATATTACGCGGAAACAATCTTAGTCTATGGACAAATCGTTTATCGAACTATATGAACAATTCAACTGAAATTAAGCGCAAAGTAGCCGTATTTGGCCTGGACGGTGTCACCTTCGACCTGATCCAGCCATGGCTTGATGAAGGGCGACTACCGAACCTCGCCCGTTTACTGCAAGAGGGAGCTCACGGTTGTCTGCGCTCAACAATTCCACCCGTTTCCGCTTCCGCTTGGGCATCCTTTGTCACAGGTACCAATCCGGGACAGCATGGTCTGGTCGATTTTACATATCCGGCCGAAACTGGTTATGACATCCAGATCACCAATGGAAATACGCGCGCGGTTCCCAGCCTATGGGAACTTGTAAATGCTGCTGGAGGACAGGCGGGCGTGGTAAGCATGCCCATGACCTACCCACCGCAACCTCTAAACGGTTTTATGCTCTGCTCCTTCTTGACACCCAGCGCCGACAGTACCTATACCTATCCGGCGTCGCTCAAGTCAGAGATCACAGAGGCTGCCGGTCCCTTCCCGCTGCATATGTCAGAAAAGGGCCGCGGCCAGGATCCAACCGTTTTTGTAGAAGCGGTCAAGCAAATGGAAATCGACCGGGCCAAAGCGGTCCGCTATTTGTTACAGAACCGCCCATGGGATCTATTTCTGTACGTATTTGAAACCACCGACAATCTACAGCATGAAGTATGGCATCTGCTGGATGAATCGCACCCCATGCATGACCCGCAGATGGCAAAACAGGTTGTGCCCAAAATACTCGACTACTATGAAACCGTGGACCGATTGCTAGGTGAGATGGTGGCCCTGCTGCCTGACGATGTCCTGGTGGTCATTCTATCAGACCATGGCTTTGGACCGTTCCATAAATTCTTCCACATTAACAATTGGCTGGAGGAGCAGGGTTGGTTGGAGTTTAAGCGAACACCAGTCAGCCAGATCAAACGCCTGGCCTTCAAACTTGGTGTAACGCCAATTAACGCCCTCAAATGGATCACACGGCTGCAGTTAGGCGGTATGCGCAAGAATGTCAAGCGTGGCCGCGGCGGCGGCATGCTGCGCCGGGTGTTCTTGTCTTTCAACGATGTTGATTGGGCGCGCACGAAAGCCTTTTCTGTCGGCAATTTTGGGCAGGTCTACCTCAACGTCAGCGGAGAAAGGGAAGAGGGCAGCATCCAGCCTGCGGAGTATGAACAACTGCGCGAAGATATCGCCAGGGCCGCCAAAGCGTATCGCGATCCTGAAGATGGAAGCCAGGTCGTACCTACGGTGTACAATCGGGAAGATGTTTTCCACGGCGTTAGTGCTGGCCGCCTGCCAGATCTGATCCTGCACACGGATCGCGCCAAATACGTCTCTTTTGGACATGCTGATTTTGGATCGAATAAGATCATTGAGCCCAGCACCGGCCAGACAGGCCACCATCACATGGTGGGCATTACGGGCTTAAAGGGCCCGGGCGTCAATGAGGATCTTAAATTGGCAGAGGCCAGCTTACTAGATCTGGCGCCGACGATCTTGCACTATATGGGCCTGCCCGTCCCCAACTACATGGACGGCCGTATATTGACAGAGGCGTTCACAGAAGATTTCAACGAATCGAACCCACCGAGATTCAAAGCCATTGATTTAGAAGACAGCGCGCTTGACGGCGGCGTCAGCGACGAAGAAGAAGCGCTGGTTATGGAGAAACTGCGCGATTTAGGTTATGTCGCTTAAGAGCACAGCCGCATCATTACGGAGACCCGCTGCGGCATGTTACAATCTTACCGAAGTAACCATCCAATTTTCGCGAATTGCAATCATTTTCTGAGGTTGGCCCAGGTTCTGTATGTGCATTTTGGGCCCCTCATAGCTAACCACAAAAACTATGGATTTAAGCCTGGTCGTCCCAGTCTATAACGAAGTCGAGAGTCTACCTCCTTTGATGGACGAGATCTCGGCGGCGCTGGACAACGAGAATTTCGAATACGAGGTCATTTTCGTCGATGATGGAAGCAGCGACGGCAGCTTTGAACTGCTGGAAACATTGCGAGAAAAAGACGACCACATCGCTATTGTGCGCTTTCGGCGCAATTATGGTCAAACGGCCGCTTTTGCCGCCGGATTCGATTATGCGCGCGGGAACTACATCACCACGATGGATGCTGATGGACAAAACGATCCCGCTGACATACCGCAATTAATGGCCCGCATTCAAGTTGGTGATTGTGATGTCGTAAACGGCTGGCGAGCGGATCGTCAGGATCCTTGGCTCATGCGCAAAGTACCCTCAAAAATCGCCAATGGGCTGATAGCTACAACCACCGGTGTTCATTTGCACGACCGTGGTTGTTCGCTGCGCCTGTTTCGCAGGGAAGTCGTAAAAGAACTCAACCTGTATGGCGAAATGCACCGCTTCATACCTGAGTTGTGTTCCTTCAATGGCTTCACGCTAGCGGAAGTGCCGGTCAACCATCGTGCACGGGTTGCCGGAGAGTCAAAGTATGGCATTTCACGGACTTTCCGGGTAATCGTTGATCTTTTTACAATTCTCTTTCTGCAGAAGTACAGCGACCGGCCGATGCATCTCTTTGGCAATATCGGCATTCCCATGGGTCTGATTGGCGCCTTCATTGTTTTCATTCTGGGCGCAAATAAGATCTGGGCCGGTTTGAGCGGCGGCTGGCCAGGCTTCCATGCCTACCAGATTGGCGAACGACCGCTGCTTCTATTGGGCATTCTTTTGATCATCCTTGGCGTGCAATTTGTAGCCATGGGCCTGTTGGCCGAACTAATGGTGCGTACCTACTATGAATCGCAGGGTAAGCGCGTCTACCGTGTCCGCAAGTATGTCCCCAGCAGCGAGGAGCAACCTGCGTCTTTGCCGGCCGCTTCACACAGTGAAGCGGATTGAACAGATCGGACCAGGCTGTATTAGGACCCCACGACAACATGAAACTATTGATTATCGGATTTGATGGCGCGACATTCAACCTGATTAAGCCCTGGGCGGAAGCAGGTCATTTACCGAATCTTTATCGGATCATGAATGGTGGTGTGCATGGCGACCTAATGTCTACCCTGCCGCCAGTGACCAGTCCGGCCTGGCCCACCTTTATGACCGGCTGTAATCCCGGCAAACATGGGGTCTTCGATTTTATTCAGCCTCACGGCGACAACTTCACGCTGGTCAACGCGACACGCATCCGCCAGCCCACGCTGTGGCAGCGGCTGTCAGAAGCCGGTTACAAGGTCGGGGTCATGAATGTCCCGGTCACCTATCCGCCATCAGAGGTTAACGGTTTTCTGATCAGCGGCTTGCTCAGCCCGAAGACGGGACAGATCAGCCAACCCGCAGACCTGATAGAGCACTACGAACAAGAACTTGGCCCCTATCGCGTCGCTCCGAATGTGCAGTACCGGCCAGGTTTAGAAGCTGAATTCATCGCCGATCTGACCGACCTGATCCATACACGCGGTAGATGGGCTCAGCATCTGATGGCGCATGAGGCGCCGGATGTGATGATGGTTCATTTTATTTCTATGGATGTCATGAAGCATGCGCTGTGGCGATTTATGGATCATGATCATCCTCGTTACGAGCCAGGGCCGTATGAAGATGCGATCCGCGATGGGTATCAATTGGTTGACAACTACATCGGCCGTTTGATGGATGCGCTTCCTACCGGCGCATCGACCATCGTCATGTCTGATCACGGTTTCGGCCCTTTGCTAAATATGGTCAATCTAAATGTCTTCTTCATGGACAAGGGATTGATGAAGCTAAAGCGGGATCCATGGACGCAGCTAAAGGCCCAGGCTTTCCACTGGGGCATTACGCCCTCGGCAGCTTACCAGTTGATTGTCAAACTGGGTATGCAGAACATGACAACGCGCGTTTCCAAGAAGACGCGAAATGGCGTCATCGGCAAATTCCTAAGTTTCGACAGCGTGGACTGGAACCGCACGATTGCCTACAGCATGGGGCACGTAGGCCAAGTCTATATGAACATGGCTGGCCGTGAGCCTCACGGCATTGTGAAGCCAGAGGACTACAACGAGAAGCGGCAATTGGTCATCGATGCCCTCGGAGAACTCATGGATGGAAACGGCCGGTCGATCCTCAGTCAAGTCATACTCGGCGAAGATGCATACCACGGCCCATATGAGTCCAAAGGACCGGATCTTCACCTGGTGCTGGATGATTACAACATGATTGCCTGCCCGCTCTTCGCCACGGAGGGCAAGGTGCTCACCTCTCAGATCAGAGGCGATTCCGGCTGCCATCGCAGCGAGGGTATTTTCCTGGCCCAAGGACCTGGTATCAAGACGGGTGTCGCTCTCCCCGAAAACCAGATCAGCGATCTGGCCCCGACAATCATGCATCTTCTCGGTGAACCAGTCCCCACGGTCATGGACGGCCGTGTGCTGTCCGAGGTTTTTGAACAACCGCAGCCGGTGATATTTGATGAACAAGACGACGGTGAAGGCGTTGGACCCGAACAAGCGTATAGTCTGGACGAAGCAGCCCAAGTGGAGGACCGTCTGCGAGGTCTTGGATATTTATAGGTGGCGGAGAACCTGGCGATCAGTCCAATGTCCCCGAAAGATTGGGGCGCTGTCCGTGCAATCTACCAGGAAGGCATCGAGACAAGACAGGCAACCTTTGAAGAAACTGCGCCGACTTGGCCGATATGGGACGCTGCTAAACGAGCCGATTGCCGGCTGGTAGCTCATCGTGGCGACCAGCTGATCGGATGGGCCGCTCTGGACGCGGTATCCCGCCGCGCTGTTTATGCTGGTGTCGCTGAGGTCAGCATCTACGTAGCACAAGAAGAACGTGGTCACGGTGTGGGATGCGCTCTACTAGAGGCTCTTATCGAGACAGCCGAACAGGCAGGAATTTGGACGCTGCAGGCATCCGTTTTCCCGGAAAACAAGGCCAGTAGGGGTTTATTCAAGGCATGCGGCTTTCGGACTGTCGGATATCGCAAGCGCATTGGCAAACATTATGGCACGTGGCGCAACACATTGTTGCTGGAATGGCGCAGCAGTACTGTCGGGAAATAAGGACAGCGATCGATGACCCAACTGCGAACCAAAAAGGCGCGTCCTTTCTTGAAGTGGGCCGGCGGAAAGCGCCAGCTCCTTTCGCAAATAGATCACTATCTCCCGGCGGCGCTAAAATCCGGGAAAATGAAACGATATGTGGAACCCTTTGTGGGCAGCGGCGCCGTCTTCTTCCATATCGTCCAGACATACCCCATTGAAGAATTGTTCATTGCCGATATAAACGCTGAGCTCATTCTAGCCTATCGTACTATCCAACAGGACGTCGAAGCACTTATCGTCGAATTGTCGGACATACAGGAGCGCTATTCGTTGATGAGCGAAGCAAAGCGTAAGGCGTTCTACTACGCGCAGCGCGATCTGTACAATGGTAACAGAGCGGACATTGACTATACTGCTTTTCAAGAAGCGTGGATCAAACGTACCGCGCAAATGATCTTCTTCAACAAGACTTGCTACAATGGACTGTTTCGCGTCAATTCGCGCGGGGAATACAATGTGCCATTCGGCCGTTATAAGAACCCCACTATTGGCGATCCTTTCAACCTACGGGCAGTCAGTGCGATACTGCAGCGCACTGAAATTCATTACGGACCTTACAGTGACTGCGCCGAAGAAGTTGATGACGCCACGCTCGTCTATTTCGATCCCCCGTATCGTCCGCTCAGCGCCACCGCAAATTTCACCGCCTATTCATCGTACAGTTTTGATGACGCCCACCAGCTCGAACTGGCGCAGTTCTACCGCCGGCTTGACAGGCGGGGCGCGTCCTTACTCCTGAGCAACTCAGATCCCAAGAACATCGACCCCACCGATGACTTTCTGGAATCCGCTTATGCAGGTTTTCGGATCGAACGAGTGCGCGCTCGCCGGCGAATTAACACAAACGCCGCAAGACGTGGCCCGATCAACGAACTGCTGATTCTCAATTATTGATTGGCGACCTATGAATACCCGGCGGAACACTTTAGCGACTTTAGGACAGCTTCTGCTTGTCACCCTGCTGGGGCTGCCTCTGATAACGCCCTTGCTGCGCTGGACAGCTGTTCCCTGCACCCATGACGGGCACCTGCATGTCCGCCGCGTCGCTGCACTGCGCTATGCCTGGGAAAATGGGATCCACTTCTCGCGTTGGGTGCCCGACCTGGCCTTTGGCTACGGCTACCCGTTCTTCGTCTATCGCGAGCCCGGCCCGCTCTATGCGGTCCTCTTCCCGCACTTGTTGGGTTTCCCAATGCCGGCCGCATCAAATCTCTTCTATGCCTTGACAATCCTGGCCGCCGGCTGGTTCATGTTCCTTTGGGTCAGGGATATTGCCGGAACGCGCGCCGGACTGGTTTCGGCAGCAGCCTATATGGCTGCTCCCTATCTCCTGATGGATGCGCTCGTGCGCGGTAATGCGCCGGAGAGCATGGCCCTACCGCTCTTCCCTTTCCTACTGTGGATGGGTCGACGCTGGATAATCAATGGGTCGCCGGTGCCCTTTCTCTTGGGCGCGCTGGGTCTGGCGCTGCTCTCGTTAAGTCACAATATCTCTATCCTGATATTTGTGCCCACGCTGTTGGTCTACCTGACGGCCATCGGCTTGATCAATCAGCTGTCCTGGAAATCACTTCTGGGTCGCCTTGTGCTGCTTTTTGGTCTGGGTCTGGGCGCGGCCTTCTTCTACACGGGCGGCGCTTTGCTAGAAATGGATCAGGTCACGCTCAGCCAATCTACGGTGACGCGCAATAACGACTTCCACTTCAATTTTGCATCCCTGAATGAGATTCTTTCCCCGGCAGCCAGTGAGGACCCAAATCTGGTCAATCCGCCTTTGCCCATTCGACTTGGCTGGGCGCCATTTATCCTGGCCTTGATCGGAGTCACAACGCCGTTTTGGAAACGGTGGATCAACAACGAACAGCGCTGGCACGTGGTCTTGATGACCTTCGGGGCCGCGATCTACCTCTTCATGGCCATGCCTATTTCGCTGCCGCTGTGGGAAAATCTTCCGCTGATTGATTTCGTGCAGTTCCCCTGGCGCTTTGTCGGCCGCGCCGCGCTACCCATTTCTTTTCTGGCCGGCATGCCGTTCATGCTCGCGCCTGCAGAGAAAAGGGATATGCAGCGGCGCCGCATTCTCAACGTCGTCACGGGTGCGGCAGTCGCCCTGCTTATCCTAGAAGCGATTCCGGCCCTCTACCCGCGCTACTGTGAAGAGGATGCTTTCCCGACCATCGTTGATGTGCATGGCTACGAGTCAGTCACCGGTTTGGTAGGTGTCGATCCTGAAGGCAGCTATTTTCCACGTACGGTACAAAAACGCCCACAGGGCTCGCCTTTGGAAACTGATTACCAGCAAGGAAAGACGCCGCAGCGATTCGATCGCTCTGTTCTTCCCGAAGGAGCAACGGCCGAGGTCGCAT
Organism: uncultured Chloroflexia bacterium; assembly: GCA_963767495.1. GTDB lineage: Bacteria > Chloroflexota > Anaerolineae > Promineifilales > Promineifilaceae > JAACFF01. The sequence goes on along the minus strand of CAVYDY010000001.1, from coordinate 955,593 downwards.
ATCAGGGGTTGGGAGCGACCGTGGCACTGAATTCCCCGGAACCATTTACCGCTCGCTATCTTAGTTTCTTCTTTCCCGGCTGGGCGGCTGCCGTTGATGGGCAGGCTGTGACCATCACACCAAGCGATCCGGAAGGATTGATCACTTTTCCAGTGCCGGAAGGTGAACACACCGTAACGGTAAGCTGGCAGTCTACGCCGCTGCGTTCAGCCTTGACCTTCTTGAGCATCCTGGCGCTAGCGGGAGTTATCTTACTGTTCTTCTACAGTAGATCACAAGAGGCGGCGAACAAGCGGCCATCCAATTTCTCGGTGATCGATCGCTCCCTGCTGATCGGCCTGATCCTCATCGCTGTTGGCCTGCTCGCCTTCAAATTCCTGTTGGTTGACAAGGAGCTGACGCCCCTGCGCCAGCCAGGAAAACCCACTGCTGCCGCGCCAGCCGCCATACAAGCGGGCGACTTACAGTTCGCCGGACATACCCTGAGTAAGGAATCAGTCACTGCCGCCAGCACATTTGATATCGACCTGGCCTGGGAGTCAATCGCCCCCACCTTGAGAACCTACCAGTCGAATGTCTGGCTGGCAGATGGACAAGGTGTGCTCTGGAGTGATAAGGAAACCCAGAGGCCGCGCCTGTATGAGGACGGGCCTGCTACCTGGGAACGGGAACCAGGGCAATGGGCGTGGGATAGTCGCGAAGTACTGGTTCTTCCTGGCACGCCTCCCGGCCAATACGATGTTGTCATGACTCTTTTTGACCGCGACACCCTACAGCCAGTCACATTGGTTGACGAAATGGGGAAAGTGATCGGACCAACGGCCGTTATTGGTCAAATGAACGTAACGACACCCGGCGAACCCCCGTCCTTCAGGCCGCAATATCCATTGGCGACCCCTCTGGAGGATTTCGGGCTAACCTTGCTTGGCTTCAACCAGGATCGGCAGGAAGCGGCGCCTGGCGATTTAGTTCTCTTGACGCTATTCTGGGAGAGAACAGGCGGCCCGCTAGCAGAGAACAGCGAGCTTCAACTGCTCGATGCCAACGGCGCTGTCAGGCAGTCCTGGCAGCTCCCCCTGATCAGCGGCGATTTCGAGGAATCATCGTGGGAACCTGGCCAGCGGCTAAGAGCGCAGCACCTGCTGCGCCTGCCCGCCGGATTGGACAGCGGCAACTACCAATTCTTGCTGCAAGACCAGATAGCCCTGGCGGAATTGGCGGTGGCAGCACCGCAGCGTTTGTTTACACCGCCTGAATCAAGCGTAGCTGTCGCTATCCCCTTCGGAGAAGAGGCTGTGTTGACTGGCTACAGTGTGGATGAAGAAGACGGCCGGTTAGGAGTAGATCTCGTGTGGCTTGCTGCGCAGGAGATGAGCGCGGCTTACCGTGTATTTGTGCACCTGTTCAACGAACAGGGCATGATTATTGCCCAGTCAGATGCCGAACCTGCGGGCTGGACCAGGCCAACGAGCGGCTGGGCCCCCGGCGAATACATCTTTGATCAGCATACCTTGACTATCCCTTCTGGCAGCGATCTCAATGACCTGCGCTTACGTGTAGGACTGTACGATCCATCCAGCGGGCAGCGTCTGCTAACCGCTGAGGGCGATGCCGCAGACCTGCCTCTGAGCGAATAGCTGCTATTCCTGTACTTCTGCGGACACGCCCTTAAGGCAGGGCAGCCACATATAGAGTCTTTCTGCCGGACTTGGCGTCTTGGTAGCAGGCGGCTGCACCGTCGCGATTGCACGTGGCGTTACAGTCATGGTTGATGTTGGCGTATTTGTCTGTGTTGGCTCCGGGGTAAATGTCATCGTCGACGTCGCTGTCGACTGTATTGTAGGTGTAGCACTTGGCTCAGCTGTCTCTGTTGCTGCCGACGTTGCAGTTGCCAGAGATTCCGTTTCTACGGCCACATAAGCGATTGCTGACTCAGCCGCACCGCGCCTGGTATTGTCACCAAGGAAAAGTAGGCCTGGCGTTTCATAGACATCAGGGAACCCGTCAAAGGCGGTATAGTCGCGCAAAGGGCCGCTGAGCAGCATCGAACCATCAGCAAAAAGTGTGTACGAGTCACCAAATACATTCAGTTCATAGGCAACGAGCCCGGCAGTGGTGTCAAACGAAGCGCCTTCAGCGTGCCTGAACAGCGTGTCGCTCGATCCCCCTTCTTGTGCCCAGACTTCATCTTCCCAGAAGGCCAACTCCAGTCCCAGCAGGTCATCGCTCATTATCAGAATACTGAAACCAGAGCGGTGCGGGCCGCTGTGTTCCTCATCTGATATCTGGCCAACAAATCGCAGCTTGTAGCCAAGCCGGCGGTCTAACGCGAACGATTCTTGGCTGAAATAGCCCGCCTGTTCACTCGGGTCACCCGCAGTATCCAGCAGCGTCACGCCATCGCTGAACTGCTGGTTTGCCGTTTCACCAAAGGCTATGAAACTAAAACCCTGTTGATCAGGTGTGCCCCCTAACTGGCCATCGTACAGGACGATCGTGTGAGTGACAATATCGTCGCTTTGAAACGCTGGCAAGATGGCGAGCGCCAACAGGCCTGCACACAGATAGAGCACGTAACCATACGGCCGGCGCATCATTGTCAAGTGGCCCTAGTTCGTTTCCTGTTTGTCTTGCCGGTTGCGGTACAGTTCAGGATCGACAACTTCGGCCATGCTTTCAATCTGTAGATTACCGCCAAGAAATTCGTCTATGCGTTTGGCTTCACTTTCCGGATCGGCCAGTATATCGCTGTAATGAACATAGAGAACTTGCATATTGGCCTGCTCACGCAGCCATTTTTCTACCTGCTGGACATGCCTCGCGAACAACGCGGTCATCTGCTCATCGTCAATCTTAGTGGGATCCTCACCCCGGCGTACCAACATCTTATGTTGGGAAGCCAGAATTTCGGGCATATTGCGACGTATGTAGACGACGCGATACTGATAGTCGGCAGGTAGATGTTTTAGCAGAGCCGAGATCACCTTCACCGATTTTCCCTGGGCATCGGCGACCCAGGCCGTGTCACCCTTGTCTAGAGCCTTTACACGCTCAAACTCGTAGTATCCCTTGGGGTTGTCCTCATCTGCCGTGCGGATATTGTCAGTTATGGGTGGTATACCTCCCGCATCCAGCATTTTCATCAACATCGAGGTGCCGGACCGTGGTAGTCCCGAGACAATAACGACCGCCTGGCTTTCATCATCCGATTTGAACAAACTCTTGAATAACTTCTTCATTCAATCACCATGGTCTAAACAGTAAAGCTGGCAGCCCACTGCGAACTGCCAGCCAAATTATAGTAACACATGCACCCCAGCGAAAACACCTCGCTCAGCTATTTTCATGCACCTCTGCATTTCCGGGCTTCGCCTGGGCGGCCAGGGTTTCCACCCGATCTTGTAACTTCCTCAGCTTTTCTTGCAGATCTTCCACCTGTTTCTGCAGCGCTGAGCCATCTACCTTATCGGCGTCGCGCATAGAAGCAATAAGCTTCTCAATGGAGACCTGATCCTGAAAGCTGAGGCGTTTTGCGTAGGCCTGCAGCGCAGGAATGGCTTCAACAGCGTTCATTTTCTGCAGACTCTGCGCGGCCATGCGGTGCACCGGGTACCAGGGATCACGCAGTAAATCGCTCAGAGTCTCGATGATTTCTTCTCTGCGCGCCTTCTCCTGCCCCTGGCCAATGTCGCCCAGCCCGACAACGGCAGCGGCGCGCGCCCGGATCGGCGTTGCCCCATAAGGTACGCGTTCCAGCAGCTTGTCAACCGCCTCAGCTTGCCGGGTTGAAGCAAGCCCGCGTAATGCGCCAGACTGCACGATACCATTGAATCCATCCTGTTCGCTTGCCGCCAACAGGACATCGAGCGGCGCCGCCTGGCGTTGGTTACCGACCCCTTCCAGGGCAGCCTGCCTGGCCATATACGGCAAGCCGCCCTGCAAGCGATCTAGTAGAGCGTCCAGGACACGGCCGTCGCGATAAGAACCGGCGGCGCGAAAAACAGACGCCATGACTTTCGGATCTTGTTCAACAGCGACGAGGGACGCCAGGCCGGCAACGGCCGTTTCGTGATTCGCCGCGGCCAGCGCCGCGGCCATCTCATTACGGACGCCCCAGAATGGTTCACTGGCATAAGCGTCGACTACGGCTTGAATATTGGCATGCTTGCTCGTCTTAACCAGTTCCTGGGCAGCAAGTATGCGGCCGATGATGTCCGGCGCATCTGTTAACTGCGCACGCAGCAGGGGATCGCCAGGATTAAAAGCAAGTTTGTGCAAGACATCACCGTCCGGATCAAAACGCACCTGGTCGGGCGCCTCCGGCATAGCTACGACGAATGCCTGCTGCGCTCGTTCCAGGCGAACTGGCATGCGGTAATCCGTGCCGTCACTGGTCCACCCCACTTCGGTATTGAGCACAAAGGGCGGTATATGTTTCTCGGGATTCACCTGCAGCTGCTTAATTGAAAATGTGCCTTGCCGCTTCTTGTCGTCATAGCTGAATGAAACGTCTAAGTTTGGATAGCCGGCGGTGTAGAACCACTGGTCAAAGAACTGCCCCAGGGATCGCCCGCTGTGTTCCTCCAAAACAAGCCGGAAATGCTCTGTCTCTACGACCTTCTCTTTGTAACGCTTCAAATAGTCACGCACGGCCGTCCAAAATACTTCATCGCCTATCTCTTTGCGTAATGTATGCAGCCGGCAGGCGCCGCCGGGGTAAGTGTGTGCGTCGAACATTTCCCATGACGACTTGAAGTGACGGTTGACTATCGGACGTTGATAACGCGTGTCCGCTTCACGAAAGTAACGCTGCGCATCATCGTAGTAAGTATAATCTCGTTCTTCACGTGTGGAGGTATCCTCAAGCCAGCATTGCTCCATATAAACGGCCCAAGATTCTTTCAGCCAGGTGTGCGCAAAGTCACGACAAACAATGGCATCGCCAAAGTAGCTGTGGGTCATTTCATGCAAGTTGACCGAATCCACACGAGGTTTGGCTTCCAAGGCCAGCGTCTGATCCTGCATAGCTCGATCGTTCCAACTGGTGAGGGATATGTTTTCCATCGCTCCAAACACGCCTGGAACGGAAAACTGGTAATATTTTGGATAGGGAAACGGCATATCCAATTTCCTGGTTATCCAGGCCATCATCTCCCGCGTGGGACCGAACGTACGCTGCAGATCTTCAGCCGAATGCTCATGTGTGCAGAAATAGGCCAGAGAAACCCGCTGCTGACCATCATCGAAGTCGCCGTCATCAAAGGAAACAAAATCGCCAATGGCAAAACAGATCAGATAGCTGGGACATAGTTGGTCCAGTCGCCAATGCGCCGTTTTTGTCCCGTCTTCGTGCTCAACTTCTTCAACAAGGGCGCCATTGGCCAGGATCGTGAATCGAGACTCCGCGCGCAGGTGAAAATCCAGCGTGGTGCGCACATTGGGCAGGTCAATACAGGGCAGCCAATAGCGCGCCCGTTCCGTCTCGTGGTCGGTGACGGCATACCACGCCTGTTCGGGATAGGCATCATCCGGCTGCGAAAACACAAGGCCGTCAACTGGTTTGATGGCTTTGTAGGCCACCTCAACTTGACGCCGCTCACCGGTTTCAAAAGGTTCCGCCCAAAGAACAGTCAGCTTCTGGCCATCGTAGCGCCATTCCAGTTCACGGCCGTCGCTATCTTGAACAGCGACATCTTCAAGATGAACGGCATCTAATACCAACGATTGTCCGTACGGGCTGTTTGCCAAAACGGTCGTAGTCACCCGGCCCACAGCTTGTTCCGCGGAAACATCAACAAATAGATCGATATCCAAGTGAACTGGTTCAAGGACAAGATCGGGCGGGTATTGAGGAGGAACGGAACGATCAAAAAAGTCGGCACCGCCGGCGCGCTGATAGCGCCCGGCGCGATTGATATGTGACATTGCAGCTCCTTAAGGTGCGTGGGATATTTTGCCTAGTTTGGATGACGGGGGGCGACTTGTCAAGGGATGTGTTCCAAATGAGTTGAAGCGACCCCAATCTACAGATCGCTTTGGTAAATCGATCCGCAATTCACCGAATCGCGCTGCAGTTCTGCCTGAGATGAAGCGCGCCCCTCGTGGAGTGATCGCCGCTACCAAATGCCGGGTACGATGCGGTAGCGGGTCCGCTGTACATAGTCGGCGTAGCCAGGGAGTTCGGCTCGCAGCACCTGGTCCTCGAGGCTGGTTCGCCCCAGGGTGACCAGAACTGTGCTCAGGCCGGGAATCAACGCCCACCAGGAGCCAAGAAGCAGCGGCATACAGATTGCGCCCAAGATCAGCCCCACATACATTGGGTGGCGCACATAACGATAAGGGCCGTCTGTAACCACGCGGTGCCCGCGCTCTTCCTGAATGCGCACAGTTGTGGTCAGGTAATTGTTAACCAGCATTGCCCAATAAGGCAGTATTACCGCCGGGATGTATCCAATTATCCCGATCACGCTCAACCAGGCAGGCATTTCTGACCAATCAAAGCGGTAATCTAGCCCGGCTACGAGGGGCAGAACAAGCATAAGCGGTGTAAAGATGAGGCCGAAAATCTTATCGAATCCCTTCGTATTGCTCGGCATCCGGCCGCGTTCATTAATGATCTCCGGATTTTTACGGATGATAACCACGCCAGCAACGAGGAAAGAGCAGACACGTATGCCCAGGTAAACCCAGGCTGCGGGCCAGCTCACTGTTCCGGCGGCAGCGAGTAAGATTGCGGCATCAATGACCAGGATAAGCAGCACCTGTACGAGGCGCAGGTAACCTGATTTTTCTAGCTTTGGCTGTGAGGCTACTGCCTGAGACATGAGTCACCTCCCTGGCTCAAGAAACAACTATGCATATGCCTGAAAACCATCTACTAACTCGACAAAAATCTCCTGCGTTATGCGCGGGCCCAGGACGACTGTTTCGGGCCGGTTATCTATGCGCACATGCAGCGTTTGATCAAAAGGCACATAGTTGACAACCCTTATCCCCACTTGCGGACGCAAATCAAGGCTGTCTAGATAGCGCAGGAGCTCGGAATCGCCATCGTAGACGCGCTGCACAACAGCTGTCTGACCAGGACGCAGTTCGCTCATTGGCATATCGGTTGTTGGTGCGATGGTTAGTTCCTGGGTGGGAATCGGATGGCCATGCGGATCACGTTTCGGGTTGCCGAGAACAGCCGCCATTCGCCGCTCCATATCTTCGGATATGACATGCTCCAACCGCTCCGCCTCTTCATGGACCTCATCCCAGGAATATCCAAGAATCTCGTGCAAGAAAAGCTCAACCAGGCGATGGTGACGCATGATCTCCAGAGCCGCTCTTTCCCCTTCTGCGGTCAATGTCACCCCTTGATGCTTCATGTAGGTGACCAGCGGGGGCTCATCTTGTGCCATTTTCTGCAGCATGCCCGTGACTGAGGCAGGTTTGATGTGCAGCTGTTCAGCGATTTGTGAAGTAGAAGCGCGCCCATGCCGTTCGGTGAGATCATAAATAGCCTTCAAATAATCTTGGGACGCCGATGATATGGTTGTATCCATAACAATCCTTCTTCTCTTCTTTGTAAATTCAGCTAATTGTATAATTAGGCAAACCTAAATATCTTTGTCTTAGATTATACGTGTTCTATCAATGATGTCAAGGCGTATCAACAGGAGGGAGCGGGCTAATCCGGCAGGTGAAACAGCGTTTGCACGGACTGGTCAGAGGTGAGGGAGATGGCCTTTTCTGTTTTGGTTGAGTCGGCTAATGGCAGGCCGCCAGCAAGGACAGGCAAGATTCTATCTGTGGTGATGACCAGGGCAGGATCCTTACTGGCGCCGGCCAGGCTGCTGCGCCGGGCAATGAGCGAACGCGCTTTTTGATTCGGCTGTTGAGGAATAGGCAGCCATTCAGCGAGCAGGCACCGGCCGTAGCCGTCTTCTGTGATCAAAACGACCTCGTCACCATGTTTCGCTGCCAACGCAACCGCAACCTGATCATCCTTGCCGCAGTTGACGACCTGCGTTCCTCTGCTGTCCAGGGAACGCACCAGCCATCGCGCCCCCCTTGCCGCTCGCGTCATTATCAGGAACTGATCATCGTTGCGCACGCCAAACAGCGATACTGGCAGCCCCGGCAAAGGATCGTCGAGACGCAAGGGCACCGGCGCCTCGATGCTTTCACGAAGGATTTGCAGCGGATAAGCGCGGGCAAACCCGCGTGTGGTAACGATGAGCAGTCGCTCCATCTTTCGCGTACGCGACCAGGAAGAGACAGCGCAAAACACCTCTTCCCTATCCAATCGATGCAGATCATCTAACTGCATGCCAATTTCTTGCAGGTCCAGCAGCTGGCGCGGCGTCACCAACAGGAAACGATAACGCGAGGTAATCAGCAGCAGCTGCTCGTCCAGACCGGCAACCATTGCCTGGTTTATCACAGCCTCAAAAGAGAGAGCCACATGCGGCGTGGAGGCCTCGATCGGTTCTCTGCGCACAACGGACGCTTGCAGCGAACGTCCCTCCCCTAATAAAACAAGGACCTGTTCGCTTTCTATGGGCGGCTCTATGGCCCCTTCATCAATCAAGATGCGTTTTTGCATCAACTCCAGGTTCACCGGCGCAATCTGTGGGCGCGACCCACGCGCCTGCGGGGGCTTGATCACATCAGCAGGAGTGTAGGCGCGCGCCTCGACAGCACCCGTCTCAATTTGATGGGCATAGATACCCAAGCCGGAAGTGACGCTGCTAAATGTATCGACACTTTGCACCTTCTCTGCCCCAAAATACCGGCATAACAAGTCATAGAAAGCCGGTATTTGCGCCGATCCGCCAGTACGGACAACCGCATTGATATCCTGGGCGGTCAAGCCGGAAGCGAGCAGCGTGCGCAGCAGCTCTGTTTCAACGGCCTGTATCTCAGTCTGAATAATGCGCTCAAGCTCGATGCGGGTGACGAATTCACGCACCTTGAAATCGGGGCCGTCCAAACGAATCTCCGCACCATGTTTCTCAGACAACGTGCGCTTGGCCAGCTCCACCTGGTCAAACATTTGCAGACCGTAATTGCTGGTTACGAGACTGATCAGATCCTCGATCTGATATCGACGCTGCGCCGTGCGCGCTATCTCATCTAGAATGCGCCGGTTTTCCTGGCTCTGCAGCTCGATGAATGTCTGCCAATTGGAGAAATCATCATAGATCCAGCGCGGTACCGGTTTTGCCTTGTGGCGGGGACCATAGAGACTTCCCTCGCCGAAATGACTTGGAAGTTTCGCCCTGGTCAGTTTGCGGTCGAAAACGTCCCCGGCGACCGACAGGCCGCCAATCGACAGAACTTGGCGTTCAGCTGTATCGCCAAGACGCATGACGGTGATATCCAGGGTACCGCCGCCAAAATCGAACACCAGCACATTTTGCGGCTGGCTGATCGTCCTTTCATAGCTGAGCGCCGCAGCAACCGGTTCCAACTGGAAATAGACTTTTTCATAGCCAGCGCGGAAAGCAGCCTGTAGCAGCCGCCCTTGCGCCAGGCGATCATGTTCATCATCTGTGGAGAAGTGAACGGGACGGCCGAGAACAACTTCTTTTAGTTCTTGTCCAAGATATTGTTCCGCACGAATGCGAGTTGTGGTCAAGTAGAGTGCTATCAGGTCTTCCAGGCTGTAGTAATGCTGACCGATCACAGCCCCGGGGTGATCCTCTTCACGCAGCCGGCTTTTGATTGACAGCAGTAGGCGCCCAGGTTCAGACACATCTATCCAGGCATAGGCATCGGTGACATAGTACATGTCCTCGGCGTAAACCTCAATCTCGCCTATCCAGACCTTCCGCGTCTTTACAATCCGGCCGATGTTCTGTTCATAATAACGGTCTACGGCCGTCCGCCCGATATGCAGCGCCTGCTCATTGGTGACGTAAAGAGCCGTGCGCAAAATTCTAGGATTGGCATTCGAAGGGTCCAACGGCAGCACATTAACTACAGCACCGTCATAGACCGCCATGCCCGAGTTAGTGGTACCAAAATCCATGCCGACAATCACGACATCACCCCTTGGCAAGCTCAAGTGTATATTTCATGATGGCCAGGTCTGGCTGCTGTCCGGTCCATAGAGCAAAGGCTTCCGCGCCCTGGCGCAGCAGCATACCCAAGCCATTGCATGTACGACAGCCAGAATCCGCCGCCTGGCGCATGAACCTGGTCTCCGCCGGGTTGTATACCAGGTCATAGACAAACGCGCCCTGAGGAAGCGGCAGCTCAGCAGGCCAGGGGGATGCTTCGACATGAGGAGACATACCCAGCGGCGTGGTATTAATAATCAACGGGGCATCTAACTCTGACACAATCCCACCCAGCGCGGCCAACGGCACAATCTCATGAACGGAATCATCACCCAGATCAACAGCCAATTGCTGCGCCTGTTCAACGCGGCGCGCGATCAGCGTCACGATCCCACCTGCCTGGTTCAACCCATATACGACGGCGCGCGCCGAACCACCGGCGCCCAATACAAGGCAGTCACGCCCACTGATCGTTGCTTTTTTTGCTGCAAGATCAGCAAGAAATCCACGCCAATCTGTATTTGACCCCAGCAAACGGGCGGACGTTTGTTCAACAAGAATAGTGTTTACGGCGCCAATAGTCGCGGCTGCCGGCGAAATCTCATCAAGGAAAGGTATGACTGCCTGCTTGTGGGGAACAGTGACGTTCGCGCCGCGAAAACCTAATCCGGGCAAACCACGCACTGCGTCGCCAACCCTGTCAGGAGATACTGGAAGAGGCACATAAACCCAGTTCAAGCCCAGCGCAGCCAACGCCGCATTGTGCATCGCCGGACTCAAACTATGGGAAACGGGCCATCCTAGCAGCCCCACGAGTTGTGTCTTGCCGTTGATCATCATCACTTGAATCCAGCTCAGCAGCACAGTATGCTGCACATATTGACCGCCCTATTCCGCAGACGGATCATCAAAATAGGGAAGCGGCGCCTCGCCGCGTAACTGTTCAAACACAAAGGGCACGCGCAGATGATGCCCGCTGGAAAGAGGCGGCAGCCTGTCCTCCGCAAAGCAAGCCGCATCCGACACTTCGTCGCTCGGTTTCAGCGTCAGGTCAGCAGCTTCGATCAAAAATAGAAAATGGTAGAAGTGGATCTTTTTGTCACTGTGCCACAGGCGTGAATCAAATATGCCAAGCAGCTGCTGTACTGTGCCGCGAATGCCGGTTTCCTCCTGTAATTCTCTCAACACAGACTCGGCCAATGTTTCTCCCGGATCAGTGATGCCGCCTGGGAGGCACCACAACCCATCATCTTTGCGGTGAACCAGCAGGATTTCATCATTGTTGAAGACAACCGCTTCGACGCTGGGCATGGCGCTGAGTGCGAAACCATCTTGATCGTATTCATGTAAAAGCGAGGCGGACTCCTTTCCCAGGGCAAGCGCCTCAAGGCGAGCGCTGACAGACAGCACCGCCTGATATCTTTCTTCATCAAAAGGGTTGGCTGCAAAATTGAGGCCAAATGCGGCGATAGCCCGCAGTTCTTTGGCCAGCTCTGCCACTTCTTGTTTTTCTATCATCTGCTATTCCAAGAAATAAATCGCGATCTTGCTAACGATCGAGGTCACCCATCGCTGCCAGTGCAAGCGTCGAAGCGACGATTGCCGCTGTCTCCGCGCGTAGGATGCGTGGCCCTAAGGTGACCGGCTGCACACCGGCTATAGCCGCCGATTGAACCTCGTCGTCAGCAAGACCCCCTTCCGGCCCAATGAAAAGCGAGATGCGCGCCAGCTGGGCTGGCTGTTGTTCAACATAGTCACTCATAGATTTCACGAACCCATTTTCCATTTCCCCTTCCCAGGGTACCAGGGCATGATCGAATACAGCGACATCATCGAGCGCCTCGCCCAGGGTAAGTGGCGCAGAAAGAACCGGTAAACGGCCGCGTCCGCTTTGTTCGGCAGCTTCGCTGATAATGCGCTGCCAGCGCTGCATCTTGGATGGTTTGAGCGTTTCTTGTCGCACCACGCATCGCTGCGTAATCATAGGCACGAATCTCGACACGCCTATCTCTGTCCCCTTCTGCAGAATCCACTCGAAGTTGTCTTTCTTAAGCATTGCCTGGTAGAGCGTCAGATGCGTCTGCGGTTCTCCAGAGGCTTGATTCCTGGCGACAATTTCCCCGGAAACCAAATCAGATGCGACGGTATCAAGGCGCACCGCATACTGCCAGCCTTGATTGTCAAGCACCACAATTTGCTGTGACTCGCGCATTCTCAGCACGCTGTAGATCTGGCGCGCCTGGGCGCCGACAAGCGTTACCTTGCCACCATGTATTTGATCAGGCGAAATGAAGAAGTGATGTCGATTCATATTGATGAAACTAGCGTTAGCCAAAAATCATCCGCTTTATTTTTGAGCAATAAAGACCATTTCCCCCTCAAACATGAGCTCTTCCACAGGCCATTCTTCGCCAGCTACGAGTTCCGCGAAGAACTGTCGATAACGCTTCACCAGGCTGCGTCCACCATGGGTGCTGATCGTCGGGAAAGACACGACAAGATACCTAACGGGCAGCGCCAAGAGAAAATCGCGCCCGGAACCAGGGTAATTGCGCTCGAAGCGGGGCATTTCTTTCAAGAAGAGAGCCACGTCTGCCTCTTCCTTGGGATATGTTAGCGCGACGTCCTGTACACGAGCAAGCGGAGATAGACCTTGAAGACGAAAGTAATGATTGAGAAACTCTATGCGCGGCTCGTGAATATCATAGGCAAAGTACTCTATCCGGTCCGGCAAACCCATCCAGGGAAAAGCCATGGGGTTCAATCCACAGGCGATGTCCAAAAGCCGCTGCGGCTTGCCCGTTATTCGGAAGATCTGCTCGTAGAAATCTTCCATGATCGGCAGGCGCTCCCGCGTGGAGAGATGGCCATCTAGCGCGGAAAGACAGATTTGCTTTATTGCAGCCTCATCATCAGCGGCAAAAGCCCTGTTTAACGCCTCTGCTGTGGCCTCATAATCAGGATCGCCAAGATAGGGAGCCATGATACTGTGCAGGCGTTTGCGCACCGCCTTTATCGCCGCCTTCGGCCGTTTATGCTGTTTAACCGCTTCGGCGGCCAACTGGCGAATAGTCTCCTCGCTTGTGTCACGATATTTGCGTGACTCCTTGACTGCGGCGACCACTTCCTCCAGGTTAGTATCTTGCGACATTATTTCTTCATCCCCCTTGTGTATCCACAAGGAAAGCCAGCTCTGAGCTGAAAAGGTAGCGGCGCGTCACCCAATTTCTGCCATCCGCCAGCGCCGCGAATTGGGCATCAAACGTAGCGACCATTCCTTTTTGACGGCCACCCAGGCTGGACACTGGATAAGAGATTAACAAATGGCGCGCTTGAATCGCGTCGAGCAGGCGAACAGAAGCGCCTTTCTCCATTTGCTCGAGGCAGGGTAATGTCTTGAGCAAGATCGCCAGATCAACTATTTCCTCCGGCGGATTGTGGACAACGTCGCGCACCTCCGCACGTCCATCTAGTTCCGCCAGCTGCATGTATTCCCGCAGAAAATGCAGCATATCACCATAAATATCATAGGCGACGTAAGTCACATCCCCAGCCAATGGCATCCAGGAAGTGGCAAGCGGATTAAGGCCGCAGGCCACATCCAAGACGCTGCGCGGCGGCGCGATCTCAGCCAGCGTCATCTGGTAGAAGTCGTCCAGAATTGGCAGCCGCTCACGGGTTGATGCATGCAGGCGCATTATTTCGCGGCAGGACGCCTGCCGATCAACCGCTGTTTCAGCCGACTGCAGCAGCTGCAAAGCCCACTCATAGTCAACTCGTTGAGCCTGGTAGGCGCCGCCCACCTGATGGAGCTTATTCTTTGTGGCCTTCACGGCCGCCTTCAGAGAGAGGCCTTTTGCCAATTCCTGAGCGCCAATAGCTCGCACCAACTCAGAGCTAACGCTCTTGTACTTGACCGTGGTGGCGATCGACGCGGCCAGCGAATCCAATGCTTTGTCGTTTTCGCTCATTGCATTGTTCGCAAACTGGCCATAAGTTGGGTCATGAAACGTAGGTTATGAATGGTGGCCAGGCGTGCATAAAGATGATCATTTATCTTCTGCAGATGGTGCAGGTAACCAAGCGAATAATGGCGGCAGGTCTGGCAGTCACAATAGGCTGATACGGGAGCATTTTGCTTGATGTGTTTCTTATCTTCCACATAGATGAATTTGAACCATGCACTGCCGTTCAATCGCGTTTGCTGTGGATCGACCTTAAATGAATAGAGACGGCCGTTGCGCGCATCACGGGTCGGCATGATGCTGTCAAACAATTCATAACCCAGGCGCGCGCACAACAAGACATTCGCCGGATGGCCAACACCTAGCGCGTGCAGCGTGAACTGTTCCGGGACTAATTCCCTTGTGTAAGCCAGCGTATCAATAAGCAAGTTACCTTCACCATCCAAGGGCCAGCCTCCATAGCCATAACCGTCGAAACCGACAGCCAGCAGCTCTTCCGCGCATCTGCGGCGCAGATCGCGCTCATTTCCACCTTGGATCACGGCTATCAACAGCGGCCTCTGTGCCGCTTCAATACGCCTGCCCTCGATCTGGCGCAGGTATTCATCCTTGCATCGCCGTGCCCACTGGATCGTTCTAGCGATGGATATCTGCTGCTCCGCAGGGACATCATCAACATGGGTACAATCATCGAGGCATATGACGACATCAGACCCATAACTCATCTGCAGTTGAACGCTCTTCTCCGGCGTCAACTTGTACTTGCGCCCGGAGCCTGACGGCTGAAACGTAGCCCCGCGATCACTGATACTGCCATATTTGGCATTCTGGCGAATGAGTGAATATATTTGAAACCCGCCAGAGTCAGTGAAGATCGGCCGCGGCCATGCCGCCATGCTATGCAGACCACCAAGCGCCTGGATCGTAGATGATCCGGGCCGCTGCATCAGGTGATACACATTCATCTGGACCGCCTGAATCTCAATATCCAGTAAATCCTGCGCGTCAACAGCGCGAACCACACCTTGCGTTCCGTCTGGCAGGAAAGCGGGCAGCTGCAGAGTTCCGTGTGCTAAATGTAATGATTCGAGCATTGATCCCTTCGTGTAACTGCCATCGATTTTAGCAGGATTTCACCGTTCTCGCTTTCGACCCACAAACAGAGACCCCTACGAACGCGCCAACAACAGGCCCAGCGATCATCGGCGCAGTACGGCAGTAGAAAACAAAACCCCCTGAGCTAAAGATGCCCAAGGGGTCAAGAAGTATTCGTATTCGACGGAGCAAGTACCGGCGCCGCTCGCTAAACACGAGGTCGCCAGCCAAGCGACTTCATTTAGGGCATGATCGTTTCCACGTTCCGCCGGCAACTGCTGTAAGTGATGGCCCTAGACATCCCTTTGAATAACGACGCGCTGTATATGCTGCCAACGATCGACGTCCCCACCATAGCGCGCATCAAGCCAGGCATCTTCCGGCCAAACTGTCCGGTACATCAACCGGGCCGCATCCTGCGGACGGTCGACAAGGAGCAGAAGGAAGAGATACCGCTGCTGCTCGCTGCGCATATCTTGGCCGGCCAGGACAGACTCAGGAGAGACATAGCGCTGTAGTTGGCGGCGGCGCCATGGGGATGGCTGAAGTTGTTCCAGCACCCCGTCGAGCCCGGGAGTACCGGTCAAGGCTTGCAGGCAATGTAATACCAGCCATACGGCCGTAGCTACACGCCACGCTTCTGCGCGATCACCTACGATATGCCAATCAACCCCCCGCACACGCGCTGTCAGCGCAATATCCATCAGCCCGCGAAGAGACGCCCGGCCAAACTGGTGGTTCACAGCCAGATGAACGGCCGTGTGAATCACTGCGTCCTCAGCTGCCAACTGGAAGAACGAGTGCCAACCCTCAACCGCTTCTATTCGTGACCAGAGGCCTTCTTTATCTATCACGGCCGTTCGCTGCAGCCACCAGCCTTGAAAAGGAGAGAGGTGCAGTTCCACAAGCGTCGGTGGCTGGTCACCACTAAAATACTGTATCTCCCCATCAGAAAGCGCCTGTAGGGCAAGTGGGCGCTCAGTTTTCGCGAAGTTTGTGAAGCCTTGCTCCACCATGACATGGCACGCCTGACCCATGTCCTGCCCTCTGAACCAGAGATCAACATCGGTCATCGAACGCTGTTCCGGGCTCGGATATACCGTCCCGGCCAGGGCTGCACCCTTGAGCAGCACCGCAGGAACATTGATATGGTCAAGCTGCAAATCTATTTTGTGGAGGTCGCGCCAGTGGAGTGCGTTCTGGGCTGCGTTTGTAAACACCTCTGACTGCAGTCGCGCAGCCAGCTCCGGGCAGCTTTCTCGATATGCTGCCTGTGCAAGGGATCCAAGTTCGTTAGCAGCCAGCCAGCCGGCCAGAAGATCGGCTTCGTATTGGCCGCCTGCGGGCTGCAAACCAGCCAGGAATGACAGAACAGCGCGCGCGGTCTCCCGGTCAGGGACGAATGCGGGTGGCGCGCTGCCATTGACCATATGCTGTGTGTGACTCATGTATTTGCACTGGGAGAAATGGGGCCTATTGAGAGGGGTGGCTTCACCACATCATTTTCTGACGGAGCGCTATCGCTTTCCGGCACCGGGGGCTCATATTCCGGCACGAGGAACTGCAGCCCCAAAATAATCGCCTCATCATCGTTCCTTTCTGCCGCAACAGCCAACGCACCGACCGATTTTTCCAGATCTCTGGGAATCAAACGACTGGCATTTCTGGCAATGAAGATCTTTTCATGTTTTGTACGATCGTATTCCTCGCCTTCTATAAAAAGCTCTTCATACAATTTTTCGCCCGGTCGAAGGCCAACAAACTGGATATCAATCTCCCGCCCAACATCAAACCCAGACAGCTTTATCATATCCTGCGCCAGATCCAGGATCTTAATCGGTTCGCCCATGTCCAGAACGAACACTTCCCCACCCGTGCCTAAGGTTCCCGCCTGCAGAACCAGCTGCACCGCCTCGGGAATTGTCATAAAGTAGCGCCGGATCTCCGGATGCGTAACCGTGACCGGACCGCCGGCTGCAATCTGGTTCTTGAAGGTAAATATGACGCTTCCACGACTGCCCAGAACATTGCCAAAGCGCACGGCGACATAGGGTTTATTGCTTTTCTGGGCAGCCTGCAGAACCAGGTATTCTGCGGAACGTTTGCTGGCGCCCATGACACTCGTTGGGTTGACAGCCTTGTCGGTGGAGATCATCACAAAGCGTTGGACATCGACGGCCCTTGATGCTGCGAGGATATTCTGTGTCCCGATAATATTGTTGGTGATAGCTTCCGCCGGATTGCGCTCCATCATCGGCACGTGCTTATGCGCCGCAGCATGAAAAACGATCTCCGGTTTATGCTTCTTGAACAAGTCCAGGATGCGTTGGGAAAAACGTGTGTCAGCAATGAGCGGCGTCAGTCTGGGACCATTTAGGCCCATACGCTTCAACTCATGATAGGATTCAAAAACAGAGTTCTCACCATGCCCAAGAATAATGAGCTCCAGGGGACCACAGTACAGCAGCTGGCGGCATAATTCACGGCCGATTGAGCCGCCACCGCCGGTAACCAGCACACGCCTACCGGCAACAAGGCGGCGCACGGCCTGGATGTCTGTTTGCACGGGATCGCGCCGCAGCAAGTCCTCGATGTCAACGTCGCGCAATTGATCGGCGCTTACACGGCCGTCCATTATTTCATGGATGGACGGGATAATCTGTGCATCAATTCCGATGAGATCGCAGGTACCGGTCACTTCGCGGATCACTTCACCAGATGCCGTTGGCATAGCCAGGATCAATAGATCGATCTCCCGCTCCGCGACTACACGCGGGATAGCTGTGCGGCTGCCGATCACAGGCAGGCCATGTATATGGACGTTGTGTTTCTGTTGATCGTCATCAAGGAATCCCAATGGAACAACGCCCAACGCAGGATTCTTGAGCAGTTCACGAGCGATCATTTCGCCTGCATCACCGGCGCCGACAATCAGCGCGCGCCGGCTGCCAGGCAATATCGCTTGCGTACGATTCCCCATAAAACGCGCGCTAAATCGGACGCCGCCAACAGCGAGAAAGACGAGCAAACTATCAATGATCACGATAGAACGCGCCACGCGTGCCCGGCAAAAAGGCACGTAGAATCAAGGATAATCACGACAAGTAAGAACGTAGAAACCAATACGGCCGTGCCGATTTGCACCAGCTCGTCAATACTCGCGTAGCGCCAGAAG
The DNA here is from genome assembly GCA_963767495.1 of uncultured Chloroflexia bacterium. GTDB lineage: Bacteria > Chloroflexota > Anaerolineae > Promineifilales > Promineifilaceae > JAACFF01. The sequence continues at coordinate 937,309 of CAVYDY010000001.1, read as the reverse complement.
CGGGAATAGAGCCCGAAGCGATGGAAGATGACAAGCCGGATCACAAGCGCAACCAGCGTATAGACCGTGAGCCCCAACCAGAACTGCTGGTCAATGCGCACCGTGTCCAGACGCAGCATGAGCGCCAGTGTCGGTGACACCAGCAGGATAGCGAGATCTATAAAGAGGAAATGTCGATTACGCAGGTTTAGTAAGAACATGTTTGCTCGTTACTTTCTTTTCAATATCGATCTTGCGCTTAGTTTAGTACCGACATCAAAACTTCGCATACTCTATCTACCTGTGCTTCCGTCATCACACTGGAAAACGGCAGCGCAAGTGATACGTCACCCAGGTATTCAGTGACTGGGAAATCACCACGCCTATAGCCAAACGTGTCGCGATAAAAAGGCTGCAGGTGAATTGGCGTGAAGTAGGGACGGCTGGGAACAGCTTCTTCGGCGAGCTTTTCCATGATCGTGTTGCGATCCGCCGGGGGCAATATGCGCACGACATAAACAAACCAGGACATCCGCGTTGTTGTTGGCACTATGACCGGTCGCTGCACAAGTTCCAGACCAGCCAGTCTTTCATTGTACCAGGCAGCAACCTGTGCCCGCTTGGCCAGCAGTTCTTCCAGACGGCCGATTTGAATCAGGCCCAGCGCCGCGCTCATTTCGTCGAGGCGGTAGTTGTAGCCGAGGCGCGTATGGTTCAGCCAGGCATCAAAAACATCCCTGCCCTGATTGCGCAGCGAACGAAACAGATTCGCCCACTCTTCACTGTTCGTGACTATCATACCACCTTCACCGGTGGTGATTTGCTTGTTTGGATAAAAGGCAAAAACGGCCGCATCGCTGAGTGTGCCCGCCTGACGACCTTTATACGTAGCACCCAGGGCCTCACAAGCGTCTTCAATAACGACGAGATCATAGGTTCGCGCGCTATCGAGGAGGGGGTCCATATCCGCCGGTTGGCCAAACGCGTGTACAGGCAGCAGGCCTTTCAAACGACCGCGGCTGCCTGATGCGGTCTCGCTATCTCGCAGCGCCGGCGGAAGCCAACGGCGAGCCGCTTCGCCCCCTTGAGACAAATCGCGGCTGGCTTCGGCAACAAGACGGGGATCGATATTGCCCGTTTCCGGGTCAACATCCACAAAGATGGGAACGGCGCGCTCATAAAGAATGCTGTTCGCAGAAGCCACAAATGAAAAGGGCGTGGTAAGGACCAGATCCCCTTCACCGATGCCGGCAGCGATAACACAAAGATGCAGTCCGCTGGTGCCGGAATTGACGCCTATGCCGTACGTCTGGCCAATATTCGCAGCCAGCACTTCTTCGAAATCGCGTAGCTTAGGGCCAATGCTGAGATGTCTCGTCTCCAAGAACCTCTTGTACGGCCGCTTTTTCCGAAGCAGTGAGATCTGGAGACGACATTGGTGTTTTCATAGTTCTGTTAGTGTCCATCCTCTCTAATTGCGCCGTTTGATGGGGACGGCAGGTATGCCTACCACGGTAGATCCAGGTTCTACCGGTTTGGTAACGCAAGCGCCTGCACCGACTATTGCATTATCGCCAATTACGAGTGGTTTGTCTTGTGTTCCGTTGATAATAACGGCCCCTGTTCCAATATAGACACGTTCCCCAACATGTACCCAGCCTGAAACGTGTACACCGGGCGACAAGGTCGTATAGTCTCCTAGAACAACATCATGGCCGATTGTACAATCCAGATTGATCTGCACGTGTTTCCCCAATGAGATATTTGTGGTTAGGATGCTGCCCGCACATATCACTACGCCTTGTTCGAAGTCAACGAATCGTGAATATTCAGTCCGGGGGTGGATCAAAGTGGCGAACGTAAAACCAACTGCCTTCGCCGCTTCCATTGTCGTTTGACGTACACTTGGGGCCCCGATACCGCTGACAACCATTGCATCGGAAAATTGCTGGCGCGCGGCATCTATACCAATCACCGACACTCCGTTCATCTTCTGACCCCAGAGGGACTCGTTGTCGTCGATAAAACATACGACTTCATAGGATCCATTGACACCATCGCAAGACTCAGCCAGCCAGGCAACCTCGCGTGCGAAACCTCCAGCTCCATAAATTGCTATTTTCATCTTCGATCCTTTAGCTTGTTCGGCAGCATGATCACAAGATTCCTCTGAATAGGGTATGCGCTAGTCAGTCGAGCTGCTTAGTACCTTTGAACGCGGTCATGGTTGACTGACCCGGATGATTGATACCTTTTCGCATTAGAACGGCCGTGATCGTGCGCCAGAGTATTGTTAGGTCAAGCGAGCCGGTAACGTGATCAACATACCAAATATCTAAATCGAACTTTTCCTCCCAACTGAGCGCGTTTCGTCCATTGATCTGGGCCCAGCCAGTTATACCAGGTTTCACCTCATGCCGGCGCATCTGCTCCGGCGTATATAGATCCAGATACTCCATCAACAACGGTCGTGGACCGACGAAACTCATATCACCCATCAATACGTTGAATAACTCCGGCAGTTCGTCCAAACTTGTGCTACGTAGAAAACGGCCGAAACCTGTGAGTCGTTCGGCATCCGGCAAGAGCATGCCATCATGATCTCGCTTATCCGTCATAGTTCGCAGCTTGACTATAGAAAACGGCTTACCATTGAGCCCTGGTCGCATCTGTAGAAAGAAAGCAGATGTCCCCAGTTTGACGCGAACTAATATCGCCAAGAGAATCAAAATCGGAATCGTAACCAGAAGCAAGGGAACCACAAGAATCAGATCTAGGACTCGCTTGCCCACAAGATCATACCAATTCATAGAGCGCCATCATGACCACAGCTCATCCCAATCGACCGTTTCGAACAAGTCGCGGAACTTCTCGACAGCCGACATTTCATTTGGTCGTGGCCCACTTTCGATCAGTTCGGGAATGCCAGGGGCATCGGGTCGCAATGACAGATCAATTCCCGCAGCTCCACACTTTGTCAAGATTTGATCCAGCACACCGTGAGGATCCTGGCATAAATCAGTGTAGTTCACATCCACAATGGGAACGTCAGGAATCAATTGTCGCTGCTTCCGTACACTTCTGTAAATCTCAACTATTTGACAACGGATTTGTGCGAACGGATCTGAATACTGTGACTCGACACATGCTGCCGGGCGCACAGACCACCATGTGTCTATGTCACCTCTCAATTCGCGCCGGCCGCGCAGCAGCGAGACAGCATTGGCGACAGGTTCACGCCGCAGGTTTACAATCAGCAACTTCGGAAAATAGGTTGCGAGTTCGGATAGATAGAATGCATGTGCATTATAGGAACTCACCATCGGCAGTTCGGTCTGTGCATAGATACTGTCTAGAACACGCTGCACATAACGTAAGCGCTTACTATCAGCCTGTGGTGAAGTCTGTTCGAGTTCCATATCAAACCAATATGGCCAGAAGAAATTGCCTTCAGATATGCCGCCAAATCCATTTACGAATCCATGATCTGACTTCAACCCTCCGTCGCTTTTCGAGAACAAATTCCTAGACAATAGAAACCCGAGATAGGGATACCGAAGTAATGCATGTTGAAGGTTGTCAAAGAAGTAACACTGCGTATTGGAGACCAGGATCTGGTACATCAACGTTGATCCAACTCTTGGTGGGCCCAAAATCGCAACCAGAGGTAGATCGATACGACTACTCACACCCTGAGATTCGGGTAGCAGGATCCCTTCAATCCATGTAGGAACAACAAAATCATACCCGCGGATCGTGCGCGCAAATTTACGTACTAGTGATTGTTCCATCGACAGCACCTGGGCAAATGACGACCATGAATATTTCGTCTATCAAGACTAAATCCAGACCATGAATCAAATAGGCGTTACCGCCAGCCCGGTTACACTTGTAGTAACTCCCGCCACTTGCGAAGCCAGTAGGAAAATTCAACCTGCAGCTCCCGAAATGTCCTTTCCAGTTGGTACCTGAAACCCCTTTTCCTTCAGCAATCTCGCATACTCCGCTGTCACTCGCGTGAACACATCTCGTTCATCGAAGGACTCCTCAGCAATGCGCCGGCCATTTTCGCCTAGCTGCGTCGCCAATTCGCTATCTTCAAGAAGCTCTAAGACAGCTCCTGACAACGCCTCAATATCTCCCAGAGGCACCAGGAGCCCATTCTGCCGATCACGTATTGCTTCGCGGCAACCGCGGATATCCGTCACGACGCTCGGGACCTTCATTGCCGATGCTTCCATTGCGGAACGGGGAAAACCCTCTCGGTGAGAAGGCAGCACAAACACATCCATAAGTGCGTACATCTCCGGCATGTCGTATCGTCTTCCGGCAAACGTGCAAGCATCAGAAAGCCCATATTCTTCGGCAACTGAAGTCGACAAAGCATCTGCTTTCTCGACAGCCAGCGGACCGACAAAGAGAAACTGAGTTTCTGGCTTTTCCAGCAAGATCTGTTGGGCTGCTTGCAGTAGTTCCAGCAAACCTTTCTCAACGACCAGCCGCCCAACGAAACCAACAACAGGTCTTTTTTTGTCAAGACCAAGTTCACGTCGTTTCTCGTCGACGACATCGAAGTCGATATGCTCACGATCAAACCACTCAATATCAATCCCATTGCCAAGAAGTTTTATTTTCGACGGGGAACAGATTCCTTCATCAATCGCCGTTGCTATATCCTCGCTATTTTGTGACAAAATGATATCCGAACACAGCGCGGCAATCTTCTCCGTCATAATATAGAATCTTCGCCAGAAAGAAGGAGTTTCATCATGGAAATAGAATCCATGCAGCGTATTGACAACAATCGGGATCCCCGCCAGGCGTGCTGCAATTTGACCAAGCAAGCCTGGTTTGGGTGTATGCGTATGGACAATTGTGAAATCCGATCGGCGTAACGTCGTGAAAAGCCGCCAAAAGGAAACCATATCTGCGAAAGGCGTGAAACTCCGCGTCATAGGCACCGCAATGTGTTGAATTCCAGCCGCCTCTATCACTGGTACATGCGTACCTGGAGAGGAGATGCCCGACACCTCATAACCCTGTTCCTCTATGCTCAATAACTGATTCAACAGCAGCATATGCAGCGACACATCAATAGTTGTAATGTGCGCCACCTTGAGTGATTGTGCAGATCCCTGGCTAGTCATGATGAGATCGTAAAGTTACCGTGTTAAACACAGAGTACAAAATGAATGACAGAAGCTTGACAATACACATCGCCAAATGATCTCCCCTCTCCAGGGGATAGATTTTTCGGCAAACCATTATGGGAGAAAATCTCAGGCATGCTCATTGGCTATGGCACCTTTTGCTTCAACCTCAAAGACCTCTTCCCTTGATTGCTCATAGATATACCAACTAGTCACGATAAGTCCTAAGACCAACCAGAATTCTCGGCGACGCAAGAAGACCACGTAGACGCCTGCAAATCCGGACCCAAGATATGATATCAATAGGGCGATAGCCAACCAATAAATCGTATTCTTGCTCAATAGACCAGCTATGGCATACCACAGACTCATTGCGAGGAAGATAAACATTGGAATCGTGCCCAAAATGCCCCGCTCGGTCAAGAGATTTAGAAAGCCGCTATGCACCTCATAGTGTTCTCCATTGAACGATTGATAAGTTGACCCAAAGTTGCCGATTCCTATACCCAAGAAAGGATGATCCCTAAATGCCTGCCAAGCGGTCCCCCAGTTTCCTTCCAGAAAACTTCCCCTCGCCATAAGAAACTGGCCCAAGTCTGATGGAGACGCTACCTGCACGACATTTTGATAGAATGGAAGAGTGCGCAATAGAAATGTTCTCCAAAATGATCCAGCTACTTGAGGAACAATAACAAAAGCCCCCGCCAGCAACAGAATTGATAAAATCAATGGCACGACAGGCGATGCTCCACGTTTACTCAATATGAACCATATTACAGCGACAGACAGGAGAACAACCTCGATCATTGCGGCAAGTAGATTTGAACGACTTGATGTAAGCAGCAAAGCGTAAATACTACCCACCACAACCAGCGACAACATCACCCGCGTTCGCCAGGTTTCTTCAGCCATAAATAGCATCGCCCATGCCAATGGCAATAATGTTCTTAGAAACCCAGCCAATTGGTTAGTTTGACGAAAGGAACCTGACAATCGACGCGTACTTTCAATATCAAAGAGAACCGGTAGATCAAAGCGCAGAGAAGCGACTTCCCAAATCGCATACACTGTAGCCAAGGTCAGCGCCCCAACACTCCATTTTGCCACTGCGACCAAGCGCTCTTTACTATGGGTAATGGCAATGGTAGCAAGTCCAAACAATCCAAGAAATAGGTAAATGAGCAACTCATTCATACCACGAAGGATAAATTGGCCGTTGAGCAACGATGCAAAAGCGGCCACCAAAGCAAGGTAATAGATGAATGCCAGCCAGAAAAGAGACCTTGGCAGCCTCAAATCACGGTAACCTTGACCAGCCCGGATAAATATCCCAAGCCACCAGACAACCAATAGAATGTCAAAAAAGATCAAACGCTCGCCAAGAACAGGAAGTTCAACTGAACGCGTGACTATCATGAATGGCAGCATGATCAAAAACCCTTTGAAAGGATCATCGAGTACCTTAAGAAAGTACCAGATCAAAAAACCAAGGGCGGCGGCACTGATTAACCACAGACTATTCATGACATTCCTCCCTGCTAATTGCAGCAGATCTATGTCGCAGAGTTCCGGTCGATAGCATAATCCGGATATGAACAGAATACTTCAGACCAGATACACATTCATTCAGCTGGTCTACAATGATTTCGCGAAAGCACAGTATCTTGTTCTCAATAAACATACAAAGCCCTAAGAATCTTTGGAGAAACTTACCTGGAACAATTGACGAACCGCGGCCACCTCGTGCGGGGCGAGGCCACGCATTAAGATAAAGAATAGGCCATAAACGGTCAAAGCCAGTCCAAGCGTTGCCAGTAGTGGAAGATCCTTCGATAAGAATATGACACCTATCATTGGGATTGTAGCGAGCACCGGTTTCCAGGCCAGCGACAATCTGATTTGGGTGCCAGCGAATTTCCTTGAAAAAAACAGAAACAGCAGAAAGAGTGATACTTCTGTCAATACTGCGGCAATTGCAGCCCCTACAAAGCTGATTCTTGGTATAAGAAACAGATTCAGCGCAATATTGAGAGCGGCTACCAGGCCAACCGCGGTTGCGCGCAGTCCCTGCTTGTCAGTTGCGGTTAATGACGTGGCATAAGTATGTCCCAACATCTTAAACAAGACGGCGACTAGGAGTACTCTGAGAGCAGGTATGCTTGGCATGAACTCCGCCGAATACAAGAATGGTATGATCTGCTCGGCGAGCAAGAAGAGGCATAGCACAAGCGGGATACCAATTACGAATGTATACCTCGTCGCTTGATTAACGTAGGTAATAAATTTACCATGCTGACTCCGATGGAAGCGGGCCAATGAAGGCAATATTGCTATATTAATCATTGTAGACAGCAAGACGAGGCGAATTGACAAGTTATATGCCGCCTCATAATAACCTGTTGCCTCATCTCCTTGGAATCGTGTAAGCAACAGAATGGCAGAGCGCGCATAAAGCAAGTTCAGAACCATCGCTGCCGCAAAAGGAAACGATAATCGTATAAGGCGTCGAGTAAACGCTTTGTCGAATTCCAGGTGTATTGACCCTACGCTCCATCGATATATGGCCCATGCCACCAGCAAACCCACCAATCGCGATAGTGCATATACGACAAAGACTGTAAGGAAAGGCAAACCGAGATACAGGACAACTAAACCCACGACAAGAAGTACAGATTCTTGTGCCGCAATGGTTGCTGTCCAGAATTCCATTCTCTCTCTGGCAAAGAAAGCGCCCTTGAACACAGTAGTGAAACCGAACAGAACCAGGGCAATAGCCGCCAAATACACCGCCTGGGCTCTGTCTGAAGGATAATCCAAAAAATTGACCGCAGTTATTAACAGCAAGAGGACAACAGGGGCTAGCAAAAACATCAAAGTAAACGTGTTATTGATGTATTTCGACGCTTTTGTACGATCGCGGGCGATCTCTCGAATCAGCAGCAGGCCAATTCCCAAGTCCGTCAAGAAGGCCGCCGCCATGGTAAAAGTGATGGTAAATGAGTATAGTCCCAGACTTTCAGCACCAGCCAAGCGTGCAATGAAGACGATAATAAGGAACCCCGATGCAGCACGTATTCCGTAGGTAAGCCCTTGCGTTGCCACATTCTTGAAGATTCGCGTACCGGAGCTTCGTCCATCCATTTTATCAACCGCTTGCGAGGTCGCTGACTCTGCTTCCTTCAGTTTTTCTTTACTTGCTAACGTCATAGCTACATATGGTGACCGCTCCCGGGATACAATGGGATGCGGCACAAGCCGACCCTGATAGCTCAGGAGCAGCTGTTACAAGTTGGGCCAACCGCATTCAACACCTGCAAATCTGCGTTTCCATTCTTGTAGAATCCCTAGCGCCTCGTTGGCGAGACGCTCGTCGGAAGAGTCTCGAACAAACCGGGCATCTACGTCTCGGACCAATTCACGCGCTATCTCGCAGCGGTCTTCGGAAAGTTGCGTCCGAACCAAAACACCGTAAGCAAACAATGCATAGCGGGTAAGTGGTTGGTCACCTTCGATAGCCCGCTGCGCATGCTGCGCTGCTAGTTCAGGCTGACTCTTTAGATACAGTTGTGCCAGACGCAGGTTTCCTATCTGGTCATCCGGCACAGTATCAAGGAGATGCTCATAGAACCTTATCGACATATCCGGACCGTTACCTATCTTTCGATTTGGTGCCCCATATCGTTGAAGTACCAGCCGGGCTGAATACGGTGTCGCCGTTTCATTGATCAACACCAATAGTTGCTCTTGATCATCGAGTGAAAGATCACCCCCACAATTGGCATACAAATACGCTGGCAATTCCTGTTCCCCGTACAATCTTATCAGCGCACCCATTTGCTCTACATCTTGCCGTTCCCAAGCACTTCTCAACTGATGGATCAATTGTAGCGGACCGCTAAATGTAACCGGCGGGTTATCCTGCACCGTACCATCTAATCTAGCCATCACTTTCGGGCAGCTAGTGGTATCACCAGTTGGCATCATGGCACCCAGATAAGCAGCATGCGAAGAATTGGCTTGTGCCAACCTTCCCAAGACGCCTGTGCGCAATACCAGCAGGAGAATAAGGAATGACCCGAAAGTAACCAGAAACAGAGAGTTGGTAAGGCGTTTATTGCTTAGCAAAGGCCATCTTATCCTGAGCTGACGGAGATTCTAGGCTACCGTCCCTGAAAAAACACCGAGTAGGCCAAGTTCCCGTTTTCTCGAAGCAGTTGCCACAGGCTATTATCAAGGGGCTCCTGAAGAACACACGGTCATTCTTTCTCGTTTCTCAGACTAACCGCGTTGAAAATAAGGGCATATCCCAGAGGCTGCATAAATCTATTGCCAAATCTGTCCAATGAGAAAGCGCCAATGCGCGGATAGCCCCAGGTCACGGTATCCGTAACGCTCAATCCTGATTGTTCAACCATCTCCAAAGCGCGTGAGTGCGTGTGAAAATTCGTCAGGACGTTGGCATGACGACCCAAGAATACTTGGGAGAGTGATCGTTTCAGGCCACCGAAGGAACGAAGATTCCAAAAATCGATAATAACGTTGCCGCCTTGCTTGACCGCGAATGCCATCAACTTTAGAGCACCGGCAGGATCATCCAGATGCGGCAATACCCGCATACAAACGACAGTGTCGAATGAACCGAAATCCGACAATGACTGCAGTTCATAAACGCTTTTTTTTATGGTCGAAAGCTTGGAACTGGGGACATTGGTACGGAGTTGCTCAAGCATATTTTCAGAGATATCAATAGCTGTAACTTTTTCGGCCTTCTCTGCTATACCAGCTGTGAAGCGACCTGCTCCAGGCCCAATTTCCAGCACGGAACTTCCCACCTTAATATGGTCCCACACAAATGATTGTTCATTTTCAGCTACTGTCCTCAGGTAACGGCTCGAGAAACGCAGACGGTCGTATTTTCTAGCAATCGTGTCATAAAAGTCTTCTGCCGACTGCTCGGAGTCCGTTGTCTTATGTTCGATTTCATTCATCGGCCAACCTCTCCAATTCGGCAGTGATTATTTCTAGTGTTTTGTTTGAGTCGTACGTTTCTAGTAGAGCAGGACAGTTATCAACGTATGTCTGGTAAGTCTCACTATCCTCAGCCATAGTGATAATTGCCTGCGCTAGATCAACAGGATCGGTGGGATCGACTTCCATTCCGCAGCCTTCGATGAGTTGTCCCATTTCACACATAGAGGACACGATAAGTGGCTTGTTGTATGAAAGGGCTTCTAGGATTCGCACAGGGAATGACATTCGAATGGGTTCCTGGCGAGGGATTACCACAACATCACAATCCTGGTACGCATCATTGATATTGACATGGCCGAGAAGTGAAACGGATTCAGACAGGTTCAGTTCATCTATCTTTTCCATTACCCGCATCACATCTCTGCCGGCAAAGCCATTGAATGCAAGCGTAAGATGTATTGGACGGGTACAAGTCTGATTGGCTAGAGCAACGCCTTCGAGTAGGAATTCCACGCCCCTCTCCTTCTGTGCTGTTCCAAGGAAAAGAATGGAGAAGGCATCATCACTGTTCTCCTTGGTCGGAGGGGTCACTACCGGCTTCAGGTGTACTGGCGTCACCGGGTACGCGAGTGTTGCATCACCATACCATCGATACAAGAATGGGCTACCAATCATGAGATTTAGATCTCTGGTGAACCAACTGATTCCCCATAAAGGGTTGTTTAGTCCAGGGATATAGATCGCGAAGCGTGAACCAAGTAAGTACTTGAGGAACCTTGCTCGAAAACCAAGAAAGAGGGACCCTCCGTAGAATGCGAGAGAAACGTCTGGACTATATTCTTTTGCAACTCTGTTTAGTTCTTTTGTGGCCTTTAACCAGCGGATTGTGCGGCTAACTAGGCTGCTAGATGTTGCGGGCGCCACGCGATGGATGATTTCTCCATATTCGCCGACTTCGGATTCCGAATGGGCGCCAGATGCAATTACATTTACTTCATTGCCACGATTTGCAAGGTGTTCCACAAGACGTCGCACAATATTGTTCACACCTTCGTCCCACGGCGGACCATATTTCGCAGCAGTAATAATTAGCACTTTCATGATTTCTCAATAGTGGCTTGGTCGACTCTACCAATATTCTAGCCAGAATGACTGACCCTTGATGTGGCAGGTCTAGGCTTCTTGCCCACTATACCACTCCCAGAATCGCCGCACGCCTTCTTCTACAGACACTTGAGGATCATAGTCGAGAAGGCGGCGCGCTTTGCTGATGTCGGCTTCATTGCGCACGAAGTCGGCGGCGAGTTTGGGCTTGTTCACCACATTGGCTTCGCTGCCGGCTAGGGTTTCGATCATCTCCACGAAATCTTTGAGCAGCGTTGGCTCACCACGGCCGATATTGATGATCTCGTACCCCAACGGCCGATCCAGGGCCGCCACGACCCCATCTGTGATGTCTTCAACAAATGTCCAGTCGCGGTACATTTCACCGTTGTTGTACAAAGGAATCTGAGTGCCCTTGGTCGCGCTTTCTGCCAATAGATATGCCATCATATCAGGACGGCCGTTCGGTCCATAGACAGTAAAAAAGCGCAGCACTGTAAAATTAAAATCAAAAAGATAATGGTAGGAATAGCCAAGAATTTCGGCCGCTCGCTTTGCCGCAGCATAGGGCTGCAGCGGCCGGTCGCAAGGATCAGTTTCTACAAACGGAATCTGATCAGTATTGCCATAGACGGACGACGTCGAAGCGAAAACAAAATTACTCAAACCGCCTGCGGCAAGCGCAGCATCCATCAAATTCTGCGTTCCGTTGAGATCAACCTCCACATAAAGTGCAGGAAACTTTACCGCATTACGCACACCGGCCATCGCTGCCAGATGAGCTACCGTCTCAAACCGCTCTTCTTCAAAAAAAGAGAATAAACGATCGCGATCGCGCACATCCATCTCAAGCATCCTGAAGTTAGGGTAAGCAGCCAACCGCTCTGCATTGCGCCGTTTTTTCGCTGGATCGTAATAATCATTGAAATTATCTAATCCAACCACATCATCACCACGCCGGGCTAGTTTCTCCGCCAAATTGCTGCCGATAAAACCCGCGGCACCTGTCACCAATACTTTCATGAATCTCCCCTTATCTAGACTCGCTAACTTCAGCTGACGCGCTCCGCCCATTCCGACATGCGGAATTGTCGAGACAATAGCTGATCATAGTCACGCGCAAGCAAGCACAATACCCAATTACCAACAATTATCCTCAGCGGTCATTGTAGCACTGCTAGCTCGATTCGGTGTTGATGAACCGTGAATGTTGCGTTGTCTATACTACTAAATACGAAATCTGGGATCAGGAAAGCATCAGGTTGAGACCTCGCCCCCTGACAATGACTACAGGCGCACAATATGCTTCTGATCCAATCCCTGTAATGCGTTGCGCGTGTCTACGATCAGGCAAGCCTTGTCAACAATCCACGGCCAATCATACCCAGCGTGATTCGTTATGACAACTACACAATCCGCGGATTGAACACTTTCGGCCGTCAAATCAACAGATTTTCCCGGCACTCTAGCTGCGTCCAAATCAGTGACCAAAGGATCATGATAAAGCACCTCGGCTCCGCGTTCCTGGAGCAAATGAATCACATCCAAGGCGGGGCTCTCTCGTACATCCCCCACATCCGGCTTATAGGCAACACCGATGATCAGAATCTTACTTCCCTTCACCGGCTTAGATTCACTGTTAAGCGCTTCCGACACCTTACCCACGACATATTCCGGCATGTGACTATTGACTTCTGATGCCAGCTCAATGAAGCGGGCCGTATAGTTCAATGTCCGCAGCTTCCAGCTCAAGTAGTGAGGATCAATGGGGATACAGTGCCCGCCCAGCCCAGGTCCAGGGTAAAACGGCATGAAACCATACGGCTTTGTCGCTGCCGCTGCGACAACTTCCCACACATCCAGGCCGAGCCTATCACACATCAAGGCCAATTCATTGACAAGGCCAATATTGACAGCTCGAAATGTATTCTCAAGAAGTTTCACCATCTCCGCCGTAGCTGTACTGGAAACAGGCACAGGTTCGTCGACAATGCTGCCATAAAGCGCAACAGCCACATCTAGACAATCCTCTGTTACACCGCCCACGACCTTGGGCGTGTTGGCCATGACATAATCAGTACGCCCAGGATCAACGCGCTCGGGAGAAAAGGCCAGGAAGAAATCCCTACCCACAGTGTCGCCATTGCTGGTCAGACGCGGCAGAACGACTTCTTCGGTTGTGCCAGGGTAAGTAGTCGATTCCAAGACAATCACCTTTCCAGAGCCACCATGCCGTTCAATTTCCTCGGTCGCGCTAATGATATAGGTGATGTCCGGATCTTTTGTTTTACGCAGCGGCGTGGGCACACAAATGATAATGGCATCAGCATCAGCAGCAGCAGCGTAATCTGTGCTGGCTCGAAAGCGGCCAAGATCGACTATCTTGCGCACAGTATCAGAGGGCACGTCCTCAACATAGCTTTGCCCCCGATTTAGGGAGTCTACTTTCACCGGTGAGACGTCAATACCGGTAACGCGAAAACCAGCTTCTGCAAATGCGACCACAAGAGGCAGGCCAACATAACCAACGCCAATGACAGCTACCTGCAAGGTTCGCTCCGCGATTCGATCTAACAATCTTTCTTTAACGGTTATCATGGGGCTTCACTTTTTGATCTTCTTGATGTCGGCCGTATCTAGCTGGACAGGTTGAGGTGATTGGCTCAAGAAGGCGAGCAGCACCTGTGCCCGATCCTTTCCAGGCAGGTGCAAATCAAAAATCGCCTCGTAACCTGAAAACGGCCCCTCAGTAATGCGTACGCTGTCACCCGCCCTGAATTCAAACTTGGCCAAGCCACCTTCGTCTTCAATTTTCACCAGAAGTTTCTGCAAATCGCTGATTAAGTTTCGCGGAACGGCCGCAGGTATTCCTCCAAATTCTACCAACCCGATAGTTCCCGGTATCCAATTGAACTTGTTGGTTCCAGTTTGTACTAAATCAGTAGAGATAAACAAGTAGCCGGGGAAATAAGGTTTCTGTGTTGCAGCCCGCGGGTTTTTGGGTTGTACGCGAACCAGAGGTAAGTAGCTCTCGATCGCTTCTTTTTCGAGCCACTCGTGAACAGATTCCTCTTTGTGCGGCTTTACCCGTAAGGCGTACCAATCATTACTCATAGTTCTTTCAAAATGAGGAACAGCAATGAGCGCTCACCAAGACGCGCCAACTAACATCAAGAGATCGGCGTTGTAAACGCGACTATTCCAGTTTCCATATGGTGCCATCTGAGCGGTCTTCCAAGGTCACCCCCAGTTCAGCGAGTTCCTGTCGAATCTGATCGGCCGTCAGCCAATCTTTGCGTTCTCTGGCTTCGGCGCGCAACTCGATCAATATTCGAACAAGACCATCTTCGCGCGTCATATCGCTTCTTTGGTCAAGCTGGTCAGGGATAATGCCCAGAACATCGCCACCAAGTTCCCGAAACGTCTGGTCAATGGCTTCTAGAGAACCCCGCGACAATGGAGCTGATTCATTGATCAATGAATTGACCTTGCGAGTCAAGTCCTGGAGGACAGCCAGGGCCGCAGGAGCATTGAAGTCGTCATCCATACGTTCACAGAAAGATGTCCGTATCTGCGAAAGCATTTCCTGAACCGCTTCGTCCAACGGGCCATCCGGCGCGTTCTTGAGCTGCTCGCGCACCAGGCTTGCAGCGCCCCAAATACGCAGCCATCCTTTATAAGCAGCCTCAACTGCCTCATCTGAAAAATCGATCGGATTGGTGTAATGACTGGACAATATAAAGGTACGGATCGCCTCCGGGCGCCACCGCCCCAGCGCTTCTTTGAGCGTCAACGTATTGCCCAGGCTCTTGCTCATCTTGACGCCATCCAGTGTCAACGTGCCTGCCAACATCCAGTAGCGTGCGAAAGGTTCATCATGAGCCGCTTCACTTTGTGCAATCTCACATTCATTGTGCGGGAAGATATTGTCAAGGCCGCCGCCATGTATGTCGAAAGTCTCGCCCAGGTATTTCGCCGCCATGGCCGAGCATTCCACATGCCAACCCGGAAAGCCCTCGCCCCACGGACTCGGCCAGCGCAGTATGTGCTCGGGTTCAGCCTTTTTCCAAAGGGCAAAATCAGCCGGGCGTCGTTTTTCTGTGCGTACGGATTCGCGGGTTCCCACTTCCTGCTCATCAAGCCGGCGTCCGCTTAACTTGCCATATTCCGGGAAAGAGGTGACATCAAAATAAACAGATCCATTGATCTCATAGGCGTTCCCTTTTTCAAGCAAAGTTTCTACCATGGAGATCTGTTCAGGAACATGGCCGCTCGCCCGCGGGCTGATGTCAGGTCGAATCACGTTCAGCGCATCCATGTCGGCGAAGTAACCTCGCATATACGTTTCAACAACCTGCATAGGCTCGGCAGAGAGCTGTCGCGCTCGCCGCAAAACGCGATCTTCTCCCGTATCAAGCATGTGGCCTACATCAGTGATGTTTTGCACATAGAGCACGTCGTAGCCGCCGAAACGCAAATAGCGGGCGATGACATCGAAGCTGATATACGTCTTGGCATGTCCGATATGGGAATCATCATAAACCGTCGGCCCGCAGACATACATATTTACCTTCCCTTCTGTCACGGGCACAAAGGGCTCTTTTGTCCTGGTCAATACATTGTAGATTTGTATCGTCATAATATAGTCAGTCCGGAATTGAGTGAGGAGTTGCCGTCGATACGTCAACCCATGCGAATTTTCGATAGAGTAAGTGAGCGCAATTATACCCAATTTCCCCGAGGAGGTTGCTGTTTGTTGCTTTGGGTAACATGCGCAAAAGATCACGTCGCTTGGCTCACCCCGTACCTATCAACGCACTGCCTACCAAACTACCCTCAAATACGAGCAAAGATCATACGGCCAGCGGTGGTCTGAAGTACTTTTGTGACGGTCACCTGCTGCGTGCGATTAATGTAGCCCCGGCCGTCTTCAACAACTACCATCGTCCCGTCTTCTAAATAGCCCACGCCCTGGCCATACTCCTTCCCTTCTTGAATGATCTTCACTTCCATTTCTTCACCGGGAAGGTAGAGCGCCTTAACCGCATTGGCCAAATCGTTGATGTTTAACACTGTCACACCCTGGAGTTCGGCAACACGGTTCAGATTGTAATCATTGGTCATTATCGGGCAGCGTAAATGTCGCGCCAAAGCAACAAGTTTACTATCTGCGTCGCGCACCTCGGAAACATCCATATCTGTGATGAGCACAGGGATTGACGTCTCGTTCTGCAAAATACTCAACACTTCCAGTCCCCGGCGGCCACGATTTCGTCGCAGGCTGTCCGCGCTATCTGCGATATGTTGAAGCTCCGCAAGAATGAAGCCAGGGACAAGAAGCGTAGATCGGATAAAGCCGCTCTTGCTGATGTCAGTAATCCGGCCATCAATAACCACACTGGTATCCAACAGAATCCCGGCATCTTGTTGTTTGGTCGCGGACTCAGCCCCACCAGTCAAGCGTACACTGCGTGCGACAGTCTGCAAATCCTTATAACGCAACATCAACACAGTAACGCCAACATAACAGAATGCAATGGCCGCTAGCAGCGGCAGAATTTCGCGAAAAGGTGACGGAAGCAGCGACAGCGGCAGCGAGAAAAGCGCGGCTGCCACAAGTCCAAGAAAGAGGCCTACCAATAGAGCCACCAGCCGTTCAGCAGGCATAACGGCCAGGCTGTTACGTATGGCACGCATCGGTTTTGTGGTCAAGTATGGGGCAACAAAGAAGCCGAGAACCGCACCAAGAAGGCCGCCAACAATTGTGCCGATACCTAGGGGGAAGTCAAAATGTGTAGCCAGGCTGTAGCCAATAGAGCCAAGCAAAAATGCGCCCAGGATCGTTCCGAGAATCCGAAACAATGACTCCGTGCTCAGATGCATAATAAGTCCTAGTAATCCACCTCGTATGATGAGGTGAATTCACTACAGTGCGTTCACTTCCCAGGACTTTGGCGCCTGCGCTATATTCGTTAACTACGTGGGCATCGGATGAAATGTGGATAACATCCGAAATCACAGCAACAGATAATGCGACTGCACACTAAACAGGTGCTGTAACTCGAGAATTTCCAAGAGCGAAATGAATGATGAAGAGCATTATTAACGAGATAAATGTGCTAAGAAGCCTGGATAATGATCGCTACGCTAAATGAATACAAGATCGTAACACAACGCTCTATAAACAGCAATATAGCGTGTGTGCGGCTGTTTGACATGGTATAGTCGCACCGATAGAATCAGCGGTCACACTTCTACTAGTAATTAGGAAGACAAGTTATAGCAGGGCAAATGGAATGCGAATAGCTGTAGATGCCATGGGCAGTGACAATAACCCGACGCCGGATGTCGCCGGCGCCGTTATGGCTGCCCGTGAATATGGAGGCACAATCATTCTGGTTGGCGATCAGGAACTGATTCGTTCTGAGTTGTCCGCCCAAGATACAGCTGGATTGTCGATAGATATTGTACATGCCGAACAGACAATCACAATGGATGACAAGCCATCACTGGTTATTCGAGAGAAGAAAGATTCCTCAATGCACGTGGGAATCAATCTGGTCAAGAGTGGCGCTGCCGACGCGTTTGTCACCGCCGGCAATACTGGTGCGGTCTTGGGTATCGCAATGCTGAGGAATATCGGCCTTGGCCGCATTCCTGGAATCAAACGCCCCGCACTGGGAGTAAATTTCCCCACCCCCGAGCGCCCATTCCTTATAGACAATGGCGCTAACGCGGACTGCAAGCCCGAATACCTGCTTCAATTTGGTTTGATGGGAAGCATCTATGTGGAACGTGTTCTGGGTATAGACAATCCACGTGTGGCGCTGATTTCTAATGGCGAAGAAGAGGGCAAGGGAAACGCGTTGATTCAAGAGGCAGCCCCCCTCCTGGCAAACAGCCGGTTGAATTACATCGGCAACATTGAACCAAAAGAATTTATGCGCGGCGTGGCCGATGTAGCGGTAGCCGATGGTTTTACTGGAAACATCCTGATGAAGACGGCCGAAGCTGTTTCCAGCTATATGGGCGACCTGATTCGTACCTATATGAAAGCCAGCCCGGTGACAGCTGTTGGAGGATTGCTCTCGCGGAGCGTCTTCAGCCGCGTAAAAGCACACCTAGATCCAGACGAAGTCGGCGGCGCTCCCCTTCTGGGCGTCAATGGCCCCATAATTATCGGTCACGGCCGTTCCAACGCCGTTGCCATCAAACATGCGATTGGTCAGGCACATCTGGTCGTCCAAAATAACATCGTAGAGGCCATCGGCGACATCATTCAGCAGGAAGGCGAGGCCTAGGGCCCGCAGCAATCCTTATCATTATTTGGAAATAAAGCTTTATGGAAAACTACACAGATAGTCGTGGCCGACCCCGAATTGTCATCACCGGCATGGGCGCCATTAGCCCTATGGGCCACACAGCTTATGAGAGCTGGCAGAGTCTGCTGGAAGGGCGTTCGGGTATTGGTCCAATTACCCAGTTTGACCCCACAGACCTACCGGTTACCATTGCCGGGGAAGTCAAAGATTTCATCCCCAAAGAGTACATGGACTTCAAGGAAGCGCGGCGCATGTCGCGGGCTTCTCAATTGGCTGTAGCTGCGGCGCGCATGGCAATTGCTGACGCGGGTCTACCTGAACCACTCCCTAACAGAGAACGCGTAGGTGTACTGGTTGGCACAGGCGTCGGTGGGTTTGAGATCGCCGACGAAAGCCTGACTGTCTATCGTACAAAAGGCTATAATCGCGTAAGCCCTTTCGCCATGACCGGCTATCTTGCCAATATGCCAAGTCACCATGTCAGCCTGGTATCTGGTTCACTAGGGCCGATCAACACGGTAGTCGCTGCCTGCGCCACAGGCACACAGGCCATCGGTGAGGCAGCAGAAATGATCCGCCGCGGCGCCGCCGACACGGTTATTGCCGGTGGCGTCGAAGGTTTGATTCACTTAGCAGCCGTCGCCGGCTTCTCCAGAATGCGCGTTCTTACAACCACACACAATGACGACCCTGAACATGCAAGCAGGCCTTTTGACAAGGAGCGCGATGGCTTTGTCCTCAGTGAAGGCGCGGGCATCATGGTCCTTGAACGCATGGACCTTGCCCTGGCGCGTGGCGCGCGTATCTATGCCGAAGTAGCAGGGCACGCCTCATCATCCGACTCATTTCATGTGGCGACACCCGACCCTGACGCGGCAGGCAAGGTACGCGCGATGCAATGGGCTACCGATGACGCCGGCTTAGAGACTGCGGATATTGACTATATTAATGCCCACGGCACAGCAACCCAGGTGAACGACGTCAGCGAAACTCTCGCCATCAAGAAGCTTTTTGGAGAACGGGCGTACAGCATCCCGGTTAGCAGCAGCAAATCCGTTCTTGGCCATGCCATGGGCGCCGCCGGCGCGCTGGAAGCGATTTTTTGTGCGTATGCGCTTGCCGAACAAAATGCGCCACCTACCTGGAACTACGAAACACCAGATCCCGAATGCGATCTTGACTATGTACCGAATGCGCCACGTCAGACGACACTGCGGACGGCGCTTTCCAATTCCTTTGGCCTGGGCGGACAGAATGCCTGTCTGGTCCTGGCACAGTTTCCAAACGGCCGTGGGCCATCAGCAGCCCCTCCGGCTCAGACATCTGAAACAACAATAGATAAGCCTGGAGAAGAGTAAGCGATGGTTATACTACGCGACGATGCGCGTGTTGCACGCATGGCCAAGATTGGCCAGTACATAAGTTTTATCAGTATGGCCGTTCTCCTTGGTGGCCTGGCGCTCATATTCCTGGGCAATGAAAACGCCATAATCTTGCAATTGATCGCGCTGGCTGTTGGCTGGGGCCTGTCGCAAGTCGGCCTCTACATGCAGCATCGTTACGTGCGCGAACCACGATCAGACAAAGTGCTGGATGAGGCACTCAAGCATGTCGCCCGAGACGGTCGTATATATCATTTCGCGCTTCCCGCACCACATGTTCTCTTGCTTCCAACCGGCGTAATCATTCTGCACACGAAGTATCAGAAAGGTGAAATTTATGCCGACGGCGATAATTGGACGCAGAAAGGGGTCGGTCTACGCAAGTATTTCGGTCAGGAAGGCCTGGGCAATCCCACCAAAGAATCGGAGCGGCTCATAAGTTCGATGGCCAACTACATCCGTAAAAATGCCCCCAACGTTGAAGAAGTACCCATGGCACCAATCATTGTTTTTACATCAAAAAATATCGATAGTCTTGATGTCAAGAACTCGCGTATCCCGGCCATGCATGCCAGCAAACTCAAAGGCTTCCTGCGCCAACAGAAAGATAAGCTGCCTCCGATGCCAGAAGAAGAGTATGAAGCACTGCGCGCCGCCTTTGATAAGAAGGTGGCCAGCGTAATAGAGGAAGAGGATGCAGATACGGCCTGAGGTCTATCTCATCAAGGGCAAAGCCAGCAATCTATACTTGTGCGTTGATGACCAGGGTCTGGCGCTTATTGACGCCGGCATGCCTGGAGATCAAAAACTGGTGCTAGCTGAGATAGAGCGACTCGGCTACCGGCCCGAGCAGCTGACACGCATCCTTATTACGCACGCTGACATCGATCATGCCGGGAGCCTGGCCGCACTACAGGAAATGACAGGTGCGACGGTATTCGGCGGCGCCCTCACCATTCAGTTTCTAAAGATCGGCAAGTCACCCGAGCATCTTCCAGGGCCGCTGCAATGGTTCTCCAACCGGTTTTTCAACTACCGCCCCGTCAACACGTCCAATCTGCAAACAATCACAGACGGCGATACGATTCCGGTACTTGGCAGCTTGCTAGCGCTGGCCACGCCGGGGCATACACTTGATCACTTCTCTTTCTACTGTCCGGGCTCAGGCGTTCTGTTTGCCGGCGACGCTCTGAAGGTAGGCGGCGACCGCTTACAACGATCCCCTAGACGGATCACGGCGGATCAGGAGGCGGCCAATGCCTCGGCGATCAGATTACTCGAGCTGACACCAGCCGTTTTCGCGTGTGGTCACGGCCAGCCAATGGCCGATCATAAATCCGATGATCTGATGATATTATTCAATCATTTGCGCGATAATTCCCCGTAAGTTGACAAGACGCATATATCTAATAAAATCTTAAGCTTAGACACCCACTAGTCAACTTAGAAGCACTTCAGTAACTGGCTCGGAAACATCATCTACACTTGCTTGAGGAGAAGGAGGTGAGCATCCCGATACAGAAAAATCCGCACCTACCCCAAGGGGGAGATTCCCCCATATTCATTTTCGTTATTGCTTAGCACAGTACCCCCATTCTTGAGGAGGAATAGTTGGTATGAAATACAAAGCACTTTTGTTATTGATATTGTTGGCAGCAGGTCTTGTATTGGTCGCTTGCGGTGGTGAAACGCTCGAGTGCGAAGATGAACTTGGCTGCGTAGAAGTTGCTCCCGATGAAGATATCTTGTTAGCCTCGTCGCTGGTCATTTCCGGCCCGAACACTGAATTGGGTCTCGACTCACAGTGGGGCGTTGAATTGGCCATGGACTTCCGCGAGGAAGTATTGGGCCATGGCCTGGCACTGCAGGCTGAAGATGATGGCTGTAATGCGGAAGGTGGCCAGACTTCAGCAACCAAGATCGTTTCCAACCCGCAGATCGTAGCCATGGTTGGCACCAGCTGCTCCGGCGCTGGTGTTCCGGCTGCCAAGATCGTCGCGGATGCTGGCTACGCAATGGTGTCCCCATCAAACACATCGCCGGCACTCACGGATCCTGAACAAGCAGGACAACCGGGATATTATCGCACGGCACACAATGACGAAGTTCAAGGACGTGCGATGGCCGAATTCGCCATCAACGAATTGGGCGTCACAAAGGCCGCGGCCATTCATGATGGCGATCCGTATACTGAAGGTCTAGCCAGCGTATTCGCCGATTCGTTTGCGGAATTGGGTGGTGAAATCGTAGCCTTCGAGGCCGAAGCCCCCGATGCCAGCAATGTCGAGCCTCTCTTGACTACTGTCGCAGCCGCCGGTCCAGAGATGATTTACTACCCGGTATTCATTCCACTAGGATCCTTGCTCACCAACACGGCGAAAACGATCCCGGCACTTGAAGGCGTCATTCTGTCCGGTGCGGATGGTATTCAATCACCAAGCTTCCTTGAAAACACGGTTGGTACATCTGATGGCATGTATGTCTCCGGCCCCGATCTGAATTTCGCCGGCAGCTTCTATCAGGCAGAGTTCTTGCCAGCCTTTATCGAGAAATTCGGCTCTGAACCAACAGCTCCTTTCCATGCGCATGCGTGGGACGCGACGAATATGATCTTGGATGCCATCGAGAAGGTTGCCATTCAGGGCAGTGATGGAACACTGCTGATCGGCCGTCAAGCATTGCGCGACGCCTTGAGTGCCACAGAAGGCATGGAAGGCATTACAGGAACAATTACTTGTGACGCGAATGGCGACTGCGCCGATCCAAAGATTGCGGTGAACGAAGTGCAGGACGGGGACTTTGTAACAGTTTGGCCCTAGGCAGTCTGATGCAATTTCGGTAACTGGACGGGCACAATAGCCTGAACAGCTCAAGTTAGAGCAAACAGGCTCCGGTGGCAATCTACTGGAGCCTGTTTCATAAGTCGATAATCCTATCAAGAACCTGAATTGCATTTGTCATATCAATCTAGAATTGTCGACGGAGCAGCATTATGTCGGAACGCTTGAAAGACATTGATTATATTGGCGTCATCCTATGGATATTCAGAGCGGCAATCATACTCTTGGTCGTCTTTGGTATCTTCAACAAAGTTATCAGAGGATACGGCACCGATTACACAGCAAGTGATTGGGTCGATTTTGTCGGTTCGGGGCTTTCACAAGGGAGTCTCTATGCCCTCATCGCCCTTGGTTATACGATGGTCTACGGCATCCTCTTCATGATCAATTTCGCCCATGGCGAGTTTTTCATGGCTGGCGGTATGACAGCCACGGTGCTTGTAGCAACTCCCCTTGCTGCTGCGGGCTTTATGAACGACCAGCCGATCCTCTACATGATCGTGGTAACGATACTCTCAATGGCCACGGCCGTGGGGATTTCCTTGCTCACCGAGCGCATCGCCTACCGCCCCTTACGCAAAGCACCACGATTAGTCCCTCTAATCACAGCTATCGGTGCATCATTCTTCTGGCAGTATTTCTTCCGAGGGTTATTTGGCTCCGCAATTATCCCGTTTCCAGTGCCCGAGATATTCGACGGGCGGGTTACTATCCTAGGCTTTGATTTTCTCAAAACCCGCCTGGTTGTTATGGGCGTGGCCATTATCAGTCTAATAATCCTGTATTTGTTTGTCATGCGAACTAAAACCGGCAAGGCAATTCGTGCCGTCGCCGAGGATAAGGACGTGGCAACCTTGATGGGTATCGATGTCGATCGCACAATCACGATGACTTTTGCTATCGGCGCGCTGATGGCTGGTATTGCGGCCGTTTTGTGGGCACTTGTATTTCGCCAGGTCCATTTCTTCATGGGTTTTGTGCCTGGCATCAAGGCGTTTACAGCCGCCGTCCTGGGTGGTATTGGCAGTATTCCTGGCGCCGCTATCGGTGGACTGCTCCTGGGTGTTATCGAGGCGGTGGCGCCGCCGCTGGTCCTGGAAGGGCTCAATGTACCCGGCGCCCATCAGCTGAAAGACGTCACCGCTTTTACCCTACTCATCCTGGTACTACTATTCAGGCCGCAGGGTATTGTTGGCGAACCTCTATCTGAAGAGAAGGCTTAAGGGAGAAAGCTATGACCCAATCAATAATTGGTAAAGCGGTTCGTTATGGGTTAGTCGCCGGTGTCGTGGCAGCGAGCGTAAGCGCTATCGGCATGGTAGAAACCTTCAATGAACGAGACATTATCACCGGCATTCTGACGCTTGGCCAGGTTCTCCTCTACAGCACAGCGATCATCGCCGGCTATCTTGTAATCAGGACGGAAGACGAAGGACAACTGGGTACCGGGCCGGCTCTGGCAAGTGGGCTAATCGCCGGCTTTGTCACTTCTATACCGGTCATTTGCCTGGTTGTCTTGACGGTGGCCCTCCCGAATATTCGTGACGCGCTGGTTAATGTATCGCCTGCAATGATAAACGGTCTGACGTTCGGTCAGGGCCCCGTTGTTGGCAGCATGATTCTGGCGGTTGTTTTTTCGCTATTGGGCCTCTCCGGCGCAGCGTTCCATCTCTTACCCGAAAAAGTCGAAAAACCGCTACTGAATGGTGTTCTATGGACCTTAGGTATCGGCTTGTTTTCGGAGATCTTGATCAATATCCTACGGCCGTTTCCCCGACAGATAGTACGAATCGCATTCGGTACAAAAGGGATTACGCTGCCGGTCGCCGTGATCATCTTCATAGTCGCCGTACTGGTTACCATATGGTGGGAAGCACGCGGTGGACAAAGCTATGCATCCCGGCGGGCATCCAGGACTGAAGAAGACAAGAAACGAAACCGCCGCATCGCGTTGATCGTCAGCGCCATCATGATCTTGATTGCGCCCTGGGTTCTCGGACTGTATTTAACCGAGGTGATGGATGTTGTCGGCATATTTATCATCATGGGGCTGGGACTAAACATCGTTGTAGGCTTCGCCGGGTTACTAGACCTGGGATACGTCGCCTTTTTTGCGATTGGCGCCTATATGATGGGTCTATTGACATCTACAGGGGATCTGGGCGTTGCCGGTATGCCATTCTGGGCTGCCCTGCCCCTTAGCGTTCTTGCCGCAATGACGGCCGGGGTCATATTGGGCATCCCCGTCCTACGCATGCGCGGTGACTATCTAGCCATTGTTACCCTGGCCTTCGGCGAAATCATCCGTGTCCTGGCCGCTTCCGATTTACTGAAGGGAGCCATCGGCGGTGCGCAAGGTATTCTAAAGATCGGCAAGCCAGAAGTCCTCGACTTTGTTTTTGTCCAGCCGCAGCATTTCTACTATCTTATCCTGGCCGGCGTCGCCCTGGCCTGGTTTGTATCTGCCAGGCTTCGTGACGCGCGATTGGGGCGGCAGTGGATGGCCATGCGCGAAGACGAAGATGTGGCCGAGGCGCAAGGTATTCGCCTGGTCAACACAAAACTACTCGCTTTCGCTTTGGGCGCGGCCTTCTCCGGACTGGCAGGAGCAATATTTGCATCACGCCTGAGTTCCATCTTCCCGCACAGCTTCAACCTATTGATCTCAATCAACGTCCTCTGTCTGATCATCGTCGGCGGGCTGGGCAGCTTGCCCGGTGTTGTATTGGGTGCCTTCGTCCTCGTCGGCTTACCTGAATTGCTGCGGGAATTCGCCGAATATCGTCTGCTGCTCTACGGCGCACTGCTCATCGTGACCATGCTCGTACGTCCAGAAGGTCTGTGGCCCTCACAGATTCGAAAGCGTGAACTCCATGCCGAAGGCGAAGAAGCGACACGTGAGGGAATTCACCATGAAGATGTTCATCCACTAACGAGGTAATGGCTATGTCTTCGACACTTCTTGAAACAAACAATGTTACCAAGCGCTTCGGTGGATTGGTGGCAGTTAACGATCTTTCAGTTTCCATACCGGAAGGTTCCATCGTCAGCATTATCGGCCCGAATGGTGCTGGGAAAACGACCTTCTTCAACTGTATCTCTGGCTTCTATGCGATTGATGAAGGGGATATTCTTTTTAAAGGTCAATCTATCAAGGGCAAATCCCCCGATGCGATCGCCCGGCAAGGCATCATGCGTACGTACCAAAACATCCGTTTGTTTGGTAATATGACCACTATTGAAAACATTCTGGTGGGTATGGAACCCTTGCTGCATCGTGGCTGGATAAGTTCACTATTGGGCACACGCGGCAGCCGGAAAGAGGAAGAAGAGGCGCACACCCGCGCCAACGAGATCTTGAATTTTGTTGGTCTAAAAGGCCAGGGAGACACACTGGCGGACAACCTGCCATATGGCGACCAGCGCCGGCTTGAGATCGGGAGAGCCTTGGCCGGCAATCCGGCACTACTGCTGCTGGATGAGCCAACCGCTGGGATGAATCCGCGTGAGACGGCACAGACGACCGAATTCATCCGCCTACTACGTGATGAAACAGGCATCACTATACTGCTCATCGAGCACGATATGCGCGTCGTGATGGGTATATCCGAGGACATCACTGTTTTGGACTACGGCAAGAAGATCGCCGAAGGCAAGCCGGAAGAAATTCAAAATGATCCGCATGTCATCGAGGCCTACCTTGGCAGCGGTGCAGCAGCAAGCAGTACAATTGAAGTACCTACCTGATAGATACTACGGATGCACTGATGTCGATCATGTTTGACCTGTATTTGGAGAGGAAAGAATCTTATGGCTATGCTGGAAGTCAATGATATTCAAGCATACTACGGCAATATTCATGCCCTGAAGGGCCTGTCAATCAAAGTAGAAGAAGGGGAGATCGTCTCCTTGATCGGCGGCAACGGCGCCGGCAAGACAACGACGTTGCGGTCAATAAGCGGTTTGATGCCACTTCGTGGGGGCAGTATAGTTTTTGAAAATGAAAATCTAAGCGGCTATAAAGCGCATGAGTTGGTGTCGCATGGCATTGCCATGGTTCCTGAAGGGCGCGGCGTTTTCGCCAGATTGACCGTTTTGGAAAACCTGGAAATGGGCGCCTATCATCGCAAAGATAAGGACGGCATCGCCCAGGACCTGCAGCAGGCGTACGAAATATTCCCCCGCCTGGAGGAGCGCAAGTCACAGGTGGCTGGTACATTGAGCGGTGGTGAGCAGCAAATGCTGGCCACAGCGCGTGCGCTGATGTCGCGCCCACGGCTGTTGTTGATGGACGAACCATCAATGGGGCTGGCGCCGGTGCTGGTTGATTTGATTTTCTCGACGATTGTAGAAATTAACAAGACTGGCACAACCATCTTGCTTGTTGAGCAGAACGCGCACATGGCCTTACAAATCGCCAATCGTGGGTATGTACTGCAGACTGGGGAAATCGTGCTGCAAGATTCAGCCGAAGTCTTACGCAACAACGAAATGGTGCAAAAGGTGTATCTGGGTATCGACTAACGAACTCCGTCTCAATATTTTACCGGCCACAGGTCCATTCACATGAATGGGCCTGTCTTATTTAACCTAACGGAAACCCAATGGACCTACACATACTCTCCGCCGCAGATGTTGCCGCCGCCCTCCCTATGGCGGAGGCAATTGGCGGTATGAAATATGCCTTCGCCCAGCTATCGACCGGGCGTGCGGATGTTCCCTTGCGCGCACATTTGGAGGTCGGCAGCAGCGGTACAACGCTCGTAATGCCCGCTTACCTTATCGACAGCGATGATCTGGCAATAAAGATTGTATCTGTGTTTCCACAGAACCCGCAGCTGGCGCTGCCCACGATCCATGCAATCGTCCTGGCTATTGATACAGCCACGGGCAAACCCGTGGCTTTGTTGGAGGGTGGAGCCCTCACGGCAATTCGCACAGGGGCCGTGTCTGGAGCGGCCACAGATTTACTGGCACGCCCCGATGCAGCGGTCGCCGCGATCATAGGCAGCGGCGTGCAGGCACGCACGCAGTTGGAGGCCATATGCACGGTCCGCCATATTGAAGAAGTGCGCGTTTACAGCCTGAACCCAGCTCAGGCCGAGCAGTTTGTGCAAGAATTGGCCGGTAAGGGACCAATACCGTCGTCTATTTCGATCATGAAAGATGCCAATGAAGCTGTCCAAGGTGCGGATATTGTTTGCACGGCGACAACGTCATCCACGCCGGTCTTTGACGGGAGCCAGTTGAAGCCCGGCGTTCATGTCAATGGCGTAGGATCCTTTATGCCGACCATGCAGGAAATCGATGCGCTGACGATCCAGCGTTCACTGGTTGTCGTCGACTCGCGGGCGGCAGCCCTGGCTGAAGCGGGCGATTTGATCATTCCCTTGGAGAACAGCGATATCAACCATGATCATATTGTCGCCGAGCTTGGTGAAGTAATCGTCGGAATTCACCCCGGGCGCACAGATGCCGCGCAAATCACCTTTTTTAAGTCGGTGGGTGTCGCTGTACAGGATGCGGCCGCGGCCAGTATCGCCATCAGCAATTCCCTCAACAATGGATTAGGCAGCAGCATTACACTGTAAGGATTCTCCCACTAAAGGATAGTAGATAATGTCTGACTTTACACAGACTGCAGAGGTCGTTGTTATCGGCGGGGGCGTCATGGGCGCCAGCACCGCCTATCATCTTGCCTTACGTGGCTGCCAGAATGTCGTTCTGCTGGAAAAACAGCCCTTCTTCGGACTTGGTGCTACCGGCAAATGCGCAGGCGGCATTCGCTATCAGTTCAGCACCGAAATCAATGTTCGACTTTCTCTGCTGAGCCTCCCGATGCTGGATCGCTTCGAAGAGGAGACGGGACAGCCAATCGACCTGCAGTACTGCGGCTACCTTTTTCTGCTGACGAACGACAATGATATTGCGACTTTCAGAGAAAACATCGCCCTCCAACATCGCCTTGGCGTACCTACGGAGTGGCTTACCGGCGACGAGATTCGCAGCCGGGTTCCCCAACTCGCCGCAGATGATGTGCTCGCGGGCACGTTTCATGCCGGGGACGGTCTTGCTGATCCTAACGGCGTTGTGGCCGGCTATATTGCGGCTGCTCGCCGGCTGGGTGTGAGCGCATATACGGACACGGCCGTTACTGGCATTCACACTGACCAGGGGCGTGTAACCGGCGTGGAGACCAGCAAAGGCACGATTTCTTGCAGCACAGTTGTCAATGCGGCCGGTCCATGGTCGGCCGTCGTCAGCCAAATGGCTGGGATCCCCTTACCGGTCGTGCCGATTCGACGCCAAATGCTGACCACCACCCCACTGCCATCACTTGCCGAAGACTTCCCCTTCATCATTGATTTCGCCAAAAGTCTCTACTTCCATCGTGAAAGTCAGGGCATCCTGACCGGAATGTCCAATCCCGACCAAGCCCCAGGGTTTGATGAATCTGTTGATGACGCATGGGAAGAAGTGCATATGGAAGCGGCCTTCACGCGTTTACCGCTTCTTGAAGAGGCAGGGCTCGTTGCCCACTGGGCAGGCCTTTACGAAGTAACACCAGATGCCCATCCGATCATAAGCAGCGTGCCGAGTCTGGCGGGTTACGTTGTAGTAACCGGTTTTTCTGGTCATGGATTCATGCATGGCCCGGTTGCCGGCTTACTGACAGCGGAAATCATCCTAGATGGCGGGGCCCATACCCTGGATATAAGCGCGCTTGATTACGGCCGTTTTGACCAGGGCAGCCTGAAACAGGAATACAATGTCGTCTAGAGGCGGGCCCTAAAGCAGCCTCTCCGCAACATTTCACTTATATCACCACTTATTCAAACGATAAGTTCATGATGACCTACCTTGCCCGCCGCTACCGGCTTGCTATACTTGCCTACCCCTGCTGGGGAGCAAAAGGACAGGGTCTATGAAATCGTTTGTTAAGCAAAGACGGAAAATCTGGCTAGTTGGGCTGCTCATACTTGTTACGGTGGCGTGCCAACAGACAGATCTGGGCGGGTCACCGGTAAATCCCACATCCTCACCTCAGAGCCTGGAACCAACAGTTGCCGCCATCCCTACGCGCGATCCAAATTTCGTAGTTATCGCTACCGACGCACCGCTCCCCCCTTTCACCAACTTCGATCAATTCGGCGCTATTGAAGGGTTTGACAAAGAGGTGATGGACAATATTTCTGAACTCGCCGGATTTGAGTACGAATTTGTAGTGACTCCTTCCCAGGGCATCCTCGACCTCCTGGGCACAGCAGCGAGCAATGATTTTGATGCCGCCATGTCATCTTTGCTCGTAACCGGCTCGCCGCAAGAAGGGATCGCTTTTTCCGACCCGTATCTTGAAATCGGACAGGTATTGGTAGTTCTTGCTGACGAAAATGAATTACAGGTCCCAGACAGCATACCGGATGGTGTAACCATAGGCGTGCAGAACGGCAGCCAGGCGGAGATCACCGCCAGAGAAATCCTGCAGATTCAAGAGAACAACCTGTTTAATGCTTATGAGAAGCCAAACCAGGTTATCCAGGCATTGATCGATGAAACGGTGCGCGCCATTGTGATTGACAGCGAAAGCGCCGAATACTTTACAGCAGCCTTTCCCCAACAGCTGAGGATCGTCGGCGGGGATGGGCGAGACGCTTGGATCAGCGCCAAATCCTACGGCATAGCGGTGAATGAGAATGACACGGAGCTGCTCACTAGAATCAATGATGCTGTTGCCGCACTGAAAGAAAGCCAGGTTCTTCAAGAGATCACTATATCCTGGTTGGTGCTTGATGACGCACGAGCAGAGGGTATTGAACCGGGTGAGTCCCGTGTTGGAACACCAGAAGAGGAGTTTTTCATTGGCATCATTGGCCAGTTGAAAGATCTAGACCCTGCCACACTTAACGCTGATTTCATCAACTGGGAAATCATGCGCAATACGATGAGCGGCTTGTACATGTTCAACGCACAGAATGAACTGCAGCCGCTGTTGGCCGCAGAGTTTCCAGAAATTTCCGAGGACAAGCTCGAATATACGATTCGTCTCAAAGAAGGCCTGCAGTTTGCCGATGGGAACAGTTTGACCGCCGAAGATGTGCGCTGGTCAATCATTCGCTCATCGCGGCTGGGCAATTTCTTGGTCAACGGCTACCTGAAAGATGCAAATGACGACAGCTTCGCTGATGTAGATGCTGTTCAGGTTATCGATGATACGACAATCAAATTTGTCATAGACGAACCAACCGCTTACTTCCCTAGCTTGTTGGCCACGCCGCCATTTTATCCGGTTAGCAGCGACTGTTATGCTGAAACGGCCGATCCGGGCAGTGCTTGCGGCGGATTGGGTCCCTATACTATCTCCAGTTGGGACGGCGGAGATCGCATTCGCCTGGAGGCAAACCCGAATTGGCCGGGTGAACCCCAGCCAAGGTCGACAAGCATTACGGTGCGCTACTACGATGATATGGAAGGGCTGCGCAGATCTTTGGCCGAGTTCCAATCGATCGATCTCGCCTGGACGGGGCTGCCCTATAACGACTATATCGAACTACAGAATCAGGATACGGATGGCGATGGGGAAGCAGACTTTATCCCCTGGGATGGGCCATCTACCTTTAAGAGCTACTTGATTTTCGAACAAACAACTCCCCCATGGGACAACAAGAAAGTACGCCAGGCTGTCTCCTACGTCTTGGATCGCCAGGCAGTTGTCGACGAGGTATTTACAGATCAACGGCGAACGCTTTTTAGCCCGATCCCTGACGAGGTTCCCGGCGCACTGGCAACACTGCCCGAGCCCGATTTAGAACGTGTGGAATCACTAATGTTGGAAGTGGGTTATACGCGCGAGAATCCATTGGCGATCACCCTCTGGTTCGTAAATGACGGCAGATACAGCGATGTCGAAGAACAATACATCGGCGCCATCAGCAATCAACTCGAAGCGACCGGCCTGTTCCAGGTCGAAGTCAGCGGCGCTCCCTGGGACCAGTTCCGCGTTCAGGTCGCCCAATGTGGCTATCCCGCTTTCCTATTGGGCTGGCCAACTCCCGGACGACCCGTGAACTATCTTGATCCCAGCAGTTGGACTGATTTCTTCGTTCAGGAAACTGACAGCATTATTTGTTCGAATTACCAAAGCGACGCCATGGACACGCTCGTACAGTCCGCTCGCGAAGAACTAGATGTAGACGCTCGTGCCGGCATTTATGCCCAGATCCAGGAACTCTGGGCGGAGGAACTACCGACGCTCGACATCACCCAGGAACCGAGGCGCGCGCTGTCTCTCGATAAAGTCGACAATGTCATGATAGACGCCCTTGGTCTGATGCACTACGAATATTTGGTCAAGAGCGGCGAATAAACAAAAAGCGCCAGGCGTGTGCTGCACGCCTGGCGTTCCTTTCATTCAAAGAACCGTTTCTAGATTCAGCTACTGTTTACGCTCAAGCGCACGCGCGCGCGGCCCGACAACGCGTTCCTTCCCTTCCAGCAGAAGTTTAATATTAGGTCTCAACGCCCAGACAACTACCGCGGCTGATGCCATACCGCCGACCATATAGGCGATGGAGTCATAGTAACCCGGCGCTGCGGTCACGAAAAGGATCAGAAAAGCCACCGGAATCACCGCTGCCATAGCCAGCGATGCAACTGACGCCATCCCAATGCCTATCAGACAAACAAACATGACAATCCAGCTGATGGGGAACATAGGCAGCCAAATGGCCGTGGCCCAACCCACGTTGGGTCCGGTCCCGGCGCCGCCGCGCCAGCCTAGGAAGATGGACCAGTTATGGCCAACCACAGCCATGACGCCGGCCACAACCGACAGCCAGGGAAACCAATCGTCACTTAACTGCGGAGCGAGAAAAGTGCGTACCAACCAGACAGCTGCAAAACCCTTTAGCACATCGCTCAGAGCAGTTATGATGCCGGTGCCCATGCCAGCCGCTCGATAAGAATTCGTGCCGCCGGTGCGCCCGCTGCCGACCTCTAGAATGTTGATTCCTTTTGTCGCCTTAACGTACAGGTATCCAAAAGGAACAGCGCCACATATGTAGCCAATCAGGCCAGCCAGTAATAAATACAAATTATGCAAACTAAGAGCCTCCTCTTATCTTTTGTACAATGTAGAACCCAAAACAAGCGTATAGGTTACACCACTTGCAATTCTAGCTCATGAACCTTGTCGGACGCCAGGAGATAAGCGCGCGCCGTCGGGTGAGAACGTTCACGTAACGAAACAATGACCTGCGCTAATTCCGGGTAAAAGGCTAGAGCCATGTCGGTTGGCGACGGTCTTGAAGGGCCCTTCGGATGAGAATGATAGGCCGCCAATAGATCAAGCCCGTCCTCTTCAAATGCCAACATCGCTTCAATCTGCTGTCGCGGATCCATTTCGTAAGCTGTAGAACTGCTCAAAATGTTTTCGATGATGGTCACAACAAAAGCTGTCCCGTTCTTGCCGCCTAGGAATCCACATGCTTCCAGTGGGTATGCCACCTGACAATGAGACAGCATGATTGAATAAGCAGCATTCGTAATCGTCAGCATAATAGAATATCAATTTCGGCAGCTTAGAATGAGATTGTTCTGCCGATGGTTCCTCTACACAATAACTCGAGTATTTTCGGCACCGTGCAGATTACGGCCGTATGGAAAGCAGTGCTGCCATTCAGGGTAGGCGGTGCCGCTCGCCGGCAGCGAGTCCGCATCAGTCGACAATTCATCGTCAAGGATAACAGGAGGTGGATAGCCGGTCCAATCATCGTCCATAAAGCCACCGTTTTTCAGCGGCCGACTATCGTACAGAAATACAGTATTCGAAGAAACAATGATTTCCAGTACAATAGCCAATATAGGTGGGGCAGCAACAGCAGATGGAACTGCCGTTCGCTCCAATCACCTGAACGAGCAACATACCAGGAGGTTCTTGGATGTGTATCAACCGTATCCCTCATAACTGTTTCGTGCCGCCATTCATCTTGCACGAGATCTCGCAAAATGGTTCGGCGGCCCAGCAAGAACATGCACGTCAAAATATGGCCAATTCCTGGCAGTTCCGAGTTTCGCGCGCCGCCACCACTGGCGCGCTAACCGTACTTGAAGCGGATGACATCGCCGTGTCAACTGTGTTGGAGCGGCTGGTCTATGATGCTCAGCATGGCAGCATATTGCCCGGCAGACTCGTCATGGGTGAAGGGGATCCACCATCCGGCGACAAGAGTGTCAACGAAGCCTATGAAGGGGCGGGGGCAACCTATGAACTCTTCAAGCAAGTTTATGGGCGTAATTCTATCGATGACCGAGGCATGCCCATCAGTTCCACCGTTCATTACGGGATCGGCTACGACAACGCCTTCTGGAATGGCCGGCAGATGGTTTATGGCGACGGCGATGAGGATCTACCGGTAGATCAACGGTTGTTTAATCGCTTTACCGTATCGATCGATATCATGGGACACGAGCTCACTCACGGGGTCACGCAGTATGAAACGGGTCTTCTTTACAGTGGCCAATCGGGCGCACTAAATGAGTCTCTCTCTGATATCTTCGGCATCCTGGTCAAGCAGCGCATGATGAATCTGGCCGCCAGCGAATCAGATTGGCTAATCGGCGAGGGCCTGTTTACAGCGAATGTCAACGGCGCCGGCATTCGCTCCATGAAGGAGCCGGGCACTGCCTACAACGACCCGGTTCTCGGCACCGATCCGCAGCCAGGACACATGGATGATTATGTGGTCACATCTGAAGATGCTGGCGGCGTCCATATCAATTCTGGCATTCTCAACCGTGCATTCTATGTGACTTCATTGGAAATTGGGGGAAATGCTTGGGAAAAAGCGGGCCAGATATGGTACGTTGCGATGAGAGACAAGCTGTTTGCCAGTGCACAATTCGATGATGCCGCACGTTTGACTTACGAAACCGCCGGCGAACTGTATGGCAAAGGCAGCTTGGAACAGAAGGCAGTGCGCACGGGATGGAATGAAGTCGGGCTGTCTGTTGGCGTTGTAAATAGTGGAGGCGATAACGATAACGGCGGCGGCAACGGCGACAACGGTGATGGGGACAGTAATGGTGACAGCAGCGGCAGTAACAATGGAAAAGACGAAGAGCCGAAAATTCCTGCAGGGGGCAGCAAGGCCGGATGTGCCGACTCGTTATTTGGCGCAGGACTCATACGTCAGCTTTTCGGCCGTTCCTAACAGACCACGAGCGCTATCTTAGCCAAGAGAAAAGCCAACATGCATATTTACTTCAAGAGAAGCGGTGGATTTTCAGGGATACCGGTACGTGCGGATCTCGACACAGCATTGCTACCCGCGGATGAGGCAGAAACAATCGAACAGATGCTGGACGCGGTCAATTTTTTTGAACTGCCTTCCGCTCTAGATCAGGGCAGAGAAGCAGATCGTTTTTCCTATGAGGTGAAAGTAGTCAGCGGTGACGTTGAACATACCGTATGCTTCTCTGAGCGAAGCGCGCCGGTTGAAATCAACACACTTGTGCGGCATCTAACTATCCTCGCCCGTCGCCCTGCAGAGGATGCTTCATCTGAACCGCCCGCGTCCGAAGAAACATAAGCTGTTTCGACGCTGCTTTTCCCAGAGCAGGATCAGGCAGAATACCCGGTTCGCTGCAGCTGATTTCGTGCGTCCACCAGTTGTTCCTGCAGCGCTTCGGGTCCAGTTCCGCCGGTCACTTCTCGCTGTGCCAGAGCAAACTCGATGCGCAGCACCTGTTCAACATCCTCTGAAAACAACGGGCTAATGGCAGCCAGTTCAGACAAGGTCAGGGCTGTCAGCGGCTTATTTTGTTCTTCAGCCGCGCGCACAACCTGGCCAACTATCCCGTGCGCCTCGCGAAAAGCGACCCCCTTCTTGACTAAATAGTCCGCTAGTTCAGTTGCTAGGAGACCTGGCTCCAATTGAGCGGTCATTCCTCCAGCCCTAATCTCCAACGTGCGCAGGAGACCGGCCATAATGGGAACGATCATGGACAGCGTGTCGAAGGCATCAAACAGCGGCTCCTTATCCTCCTGCAGATCCTTGTCATAGGTCGAAGGCAGCCCCTTAAGAGTGGCCAGCAGTCCAGTGAGATCGCCAATTAGACGGCCGCTCTTGCCGCGCGTCAATTCCAGGGTGTCCGGGTTTTTCTTTTGCGGCATGATGCTGGATCCCGTGCTGTAAGCATCATGTAGGCGTACGAAAGCAAACTCGGCACTGCTGAATATGATCAGCTGTTCAGATAGGCGGCTCAAGTGAAGGCCAAGCATCGCTGCCGCGTAGAGAAAATCGGCCACGAAATCACGATCAGAAACCGCATCCATACTGTTGGCGCTTACCTTGTCAAACCCCAGTTCATCCGCCAGAAATTGACGATCAATCGGATAGGCTGTTCCCGCCAGCGCCGCAGAACCAAGAGGTAGTACTGCCGCACGTGCACGCGTTTCCATAAAACGTTGCCGGTCACGAGCTAGGGGCCAAAAATAGGAAAGTGCCCAATGTCCCCAGGTAACTGGCTGCGCATGCTGCAAGTGTGTATATCCTGGCATGGCAACCGCGATATTCTCAGCGGCGCTGTCAATCAACGCACTCTGTAAGTCAACGATCCAGCGCTCAACTTCCGCGCAAGCACCCATCACCCACAACCGGAAGTCCGTAGCCACCTGATCATTACGACTCCGGCCCGTGTGCAGTTTGCCGCCAAGGGGACCAATCAATTCAGTGAGCCGGCGTTCAACGGCCGTGTGAATGTCTTCATCGGCGATTTCATAGACAAATGCTCCGCCGGCAAATTCCGCGCGCACCGCCTGCAAACCACCAATGATCGTCTCCGTCTCTTCCTTTGTCAGCAGATCCGCTTTTGCCAGCGCTTTAGCCCAAGCAATGCTCGCCTCAATATCTTCACCATAGAGGCGCTTATCAAAGTTTATGCTGGCGTTGAACTGATGGACCAGGGCGTCAGTATCTGAGGCAAATCTGCCTCCCCAAAGTTTGCTCATTCTTGCTTTCTCCTCTTAAGCATCGCCCCTATCACGCGGTTGGCGCCACACGATACCAATATTGATATTGTTCGCTAAATCCCAGTTGACTGTAAAGTGCCTGCGCGGGGCTGTTGCTGGCCATTACTTGCAGGTAGGCATAGTGCGCGCCCCGACTCTTACCCCAGGCCAAAACGGATTCCGTCAATTCACGGCCGTATCCCTTTCGCCGCTGGGACTGCGCAGTCACAATGTCGAACAGACCAAGGTAGGCCCCTTGTAATACACCCAATCCACAAGCGATGACATCGCCATCCTGCTGCAGCACCAGTGGGCAGAGAGTGCCGATAATACGGCGCAGAATCGCTTCGTGCGTCTCCATATCACGACGGCCTGGACTAAGCGCATGAAAAGTCTGCAGCCATGCCGACAAGCCATCGCGCCCCGTGAGCCGATTCGTTCGCGCAGACATCGCGAACTCCTTGCCGGAGAGTGCGCGACCCTGAACGCTGGTTCTATCAACTTGCCGGTAAGCGCGCCGGGCCAATTCTGAATCTAGCGCGTCAAGATCAATGATTGAAGGCAGCCGAAATATCGGCGGCAGGTTTTGTTGTCGATATAGATCCTCACAGAACTCAACTCTCCCGTCCGTATCTAGTTCACTTTCGTACAAGGGGGTCACGGAATTCGCGCGTTTAGTATAGCCATCCGCAAACCGCAGCAGCCAGCCATCGTAGAACAGGAAATTAAGCGCCGGCCAAGCATTCAAGGAGGCCTCTTCGATGCGACGTGCTCGACTCATGTGCGGTAGTCAGCATTGATCGCGACATACTCGTGCGTGAGGTCGCTGGTCCATACAGTCGCCGCTCCCTGGCCCTGCTGGATGTCGAACAATATTTTGAATTCAGGTTCAGCGAAAATAGCAGCAGCATGTTCCTCAAGATAAGCGGTTGGGGTACCGCCGTCCAGCAGCTGCAGTTCGCGGGGCTCGGCAAGTCCGACCCAAAGCGCTGTCTTTGCCTGGTCAAAGGGCACACCGGCTCGACCGGCTGCGGCGAGGATACGACCCCAATTGGCGTCACTGCCCGCGAATGCAGTCTTCACCAGAGCAGATGTGGCGATCGTGTTAGCCACTTTGTGAGCAGACGAATCATCGACCCCACCGCAGACGTTTATTTCTACAAACTTGCTTGCCCCTTCCCCATCACGGACAACTTGCTGCGCCAGAGTGCGTGTCAACAGATGCAGGCCCTCCCGGAATAAGGCGATGCTTTCAGCGTCGCTCACGGCAACACCGCTGGCGCCGTTTGCCAGGAGGAGTATGGTGTCATTGGTGCTGGTGTCGCCATCAACAGAGATGCGGTTGTAACTCTGGTCAACGGCCGTGCGCAGAAGCTCCCGAAGCAGCCCAGAATCTATGGCCGCATCCGTGGTATGTACACCAAGCAGGGTCGCCATGTCAGGATGAATCATCCCCGATCCCTTGGCCATCCCGCCGATCGTAACCGGTCCGCCGGGCAAATCGACGCGCACAGCGCAGTATTTGGGCACGGTGTCGGTCGTCATGATCGCTTCTGCTGCCTGCGGGCCAAAATCCGCCGAGAGAGCGCTCGCAGCGAGGGTGATTCCAACGTCAACCCGATCCATAGGCAGCTGCACACCAATCACGCCCGTCGACAAGACCAGCACCTGCCTGGCCTCGCAGCCCAATGCATTGGCCGCGGCCGCTTGCATCAGTGCGGCATTGTCCAGACCTTGCCGGCCGGTACAAGCATTGGCATTGCCGGAGTTTGCGACGACCGCGTGGATACCGTCTTCATTGGCCGCAAGGGTCTTCCTATCAACGATAACTGGTGCAGCTACAACCTGATTGCGCGTAAAGACCGCAGCAGCATGACAGCGCAGCTCTGAATAGAGCAGCGCTATATCAAGGCCATCTGTATTTCCATTCTTGATACCGCACGCTGCCGCACCAGCGACGAATCCAGCCGGGCTGGTAACACTGCCTTCCGTTATGTATTCCATAGGGCTCTCTCTATGAACCTCCGATGTCTATCAAGAAGACATCGGAGGTTCTTCCTATTAGTCGCGCTTGAACTTTGAATAATCTGGCGCAGCGTAGCGGCTCTTGCCACCATCGCTGACGTCCATCATCGCCTTGACTTTCATCTGCAAACCGAAGAGGGTGATGAAACCCACCGCATCCTCCTGGTCATAGACATCTTCCTGACCAAAGGTGGCGAAATCTTCACGATAGAGGCTGTTGGGGCTGTAACGACCGGCCACAATTATGTTGCCTTTATATAGTTTCAATTTCACCCAGCCGGTTACCGTTTCCTGCGTCTGCTCTATGAATGACTGCAGACCTTCGCGCAGCGAATGATACCATTTACCGAAATAGACTAGTTCCGCATAACGAAGGGCGATCTGTTCTTTGTAATGGCTGGTGTCCCGATCCAGGGCCAGCGACTCAAGCTCGCGATGGGCTGCATAGAGGAGGGAGCCGCCCGGCGTCTCGTAGACGCCGCGTGACTTCATCCCAACCAGGCGATTTTCTACCAGATCAATTCGGCCGATACCATGTTTAGCGCCAAGGTCATTAAGCGTCTCAATCAAAGTTGCCGGCGGCAGCTGCACATCATTAAGGGCAACCGGAATGCCTGCTTCAAACTCAATCGTTATCTCTTCCGGCTCGTCTGGCGCTTGCTCCGGGGAGGTAGTCCACAGATACATTGATTCTTCAGGCTCGTTGGCCGGGTCTTCTAAGATGCCGCCTTCGTGCGAGATGTGCCATAGATTGGCGTCACGGCTGTAGATCGATTTTTCCGTGTGAACTACCGGCACGTTGTGTTTCTTGGCGTAAACAAGCGCGTCCTCTCGCGAGCGGATATCCCACTCACGCCAGGGAGCAATTACTTTCAACGTAGGATTCAATGCCTTGTAGGTTAGTTCAAAACGAACCTGGTCGTTGCCCTTCCCGGTGGCGCCATGCGCCACGGCATCGGCGCCTTCTGCCTCAGCAATTGCTACCTGCCACTTGGCGATAAGTGGGCGTGCGACAGACGTTCCCAACAGGTAACGGCGTTCATAAACCGCGCCGGCCTGCATCATGGGAAAGAGGAAATCTTTGGCGAATTCATGGCGCAAGTCCTCTACGTAAACTTTGCTGGCGCCGCTGGCCAGGGCTTTTTCTTCCAACCCAGCCAGTTCAACGTCACCCTGCCCGATATCGGCGCAGAAGCAAATCACTTCACACCCGTAGTTCTCTTTTAGCCAGGGCACGATAACCGACGTGTCAAGCCCGCCGGAATAGGCGAGTACAACTTTTTCTACTGATGACTTTGACATGGGTATTACTCCTTTTTCTATTTCAAATGTTTTCTGATCTACTCGTTGAGACGGGCCGCTGAGCGCAGGAATGCGCTGCCTCATGGGAATAGGTATCGAACGCGCAGGTTGAATTGGCGCCAGGTGCATGACAACGGCCGTTTCATCACACTCATGAAACAAAGGGCACATGCGGCAGTCTCGCCAGACTTTCTCCGGGAACCGTTCTTTATGACTATTTTGAAACCCAAGTTTGTGAAAGAAGGGCGCAACACGCGTCAGGGCGAACAAGACCGGAACCTGTCTCAGCCGCGCCTGCGCAATCAGCGCCTTAACTATCGTTCTACCATAGCCTTGTCCTTTGACTTTGTCGGCCACAGCCAGAGAACGCACCTCAGCCAACTCCGGCGTATAGCGAAACAGGGAAACACAAGCCACAATGTCTCCCTCAGCATCCACGCCAACCAACCAATCAGCAATCGTTGACTGTATCGACTCGATCGACCGTGGCAGCAGATTCCCCTGCCGGACATGCTGTTCAACCAGATCAAGGATGGCTGGGACATCTGTTTCTCTTGCGGCGCGGATATTCATGGCAGTATGCTATGCTGCAGTATGCTGGGCCATAGCCGGCTCAGACCTGCTGATCCAGACCGCTCAGCACGCGGTCAATAATCTGCATCGCCTCATCAATTTCTTCACGGCCGATAATCAACGGTGGGGCCAGGCGCAAGACATTCTCACCGGCATTGATGATCAACAACCCTTCCTGGCGAGCCGCGGCGATCAGCGGCATGACAGGAATTGTCATTTCCACGCCAACCAGCAGCCCGGCCGCGCGCACTTCGCTGATCAAATCCGATTCCAGGGACTGCAGCCTGTACTCCAAATAGGCCGCCTGTGCACGCACATTCGCCAGGAATTCAGGGGTACTCAAACGATCGAAGACAACTTCAGCCGCGCGGCAAACCAGCGGTCCAGCGGCAAACGTACTGGCGTGGTCCCCAGGCTTCATCACATCAGCAACGGCCTGCGTAACCAACGTGGCCCCGATAGGCAGCCCTCCGGCCAGCGGCTTGGCCAGCGTCATCATATCCGGGATGATTCCCGCTGCCTCGTGCGCCCACAACGTTCCCGTTCGTCCCAGGCCACACTGTACCTCGTCGAAAATCAACAACGCTTGATGTTGATCGCAAAGAATGCGCAGTGTCCGCAAGAATTCCGTCGTCGCCGGCTTGACCCCACCTTCTCCTTGAACCGGCTCGACAATGACAGCGCAAACCTCGTCGTCGATAACCTGGGCGGCGGCCCCAACATCGTTGTAAGGAGCAAAAATCACACCAGGCATCAAGGGCAGAAACGGTTCACGGTAGTGCTCCTTATAGGTGGCGGCCAGTGAGCCCATTGTACGGCCGTGAAAACTGCCGCTGAAAGCGACTATCTTTGTCTTTTCTTTGCCCGGTAGGATTTCCCGCGCATATTTACGGGCAAACTTGAAAGCTGCCTCATTCGCTTCCGTCCCGGAATTGCAGAAGTAAACTTTGTCGGCAAATGAGCTGGTTACCAGGCGTTGGGCCAACTGTGCGTGAGGAACCGTATGATAAAGATTGCTGACATGCACCAGCTTTGTCGCCTGATCGCAGACGGCAGCCGCCCATTCGGGATCACTATGACCCAGCGCTGTCACAGCGATACCTGATGTAAAATCAAGGTACCGTTTGCCCGTACTGTCATACAGATTCGCCCCCTCACCGTGAGTAAGAACCATTTCTGGCCTCACATAAGTCTGCAGGACGTAGTCAGACTCCAGCTTGATAATCTCATCTGTTTCCATCTCTACATTTCTCCGCTCTCTAAATAATGAGACATGACCAAAATATCCTCGCGCAAGGTCCAGGACTTGGCCTGCCAAAAAGCAATCCCATCCAAGTTCTCATGGAAGACAAAAAGATGGCACTTCTGAATACCCACCTCTTCCAACGCCGCCAGGCAGATGTCTACCAACCGGGCTCCAATTCCGCGACGGCGGTAATCGTCGTCAACAGCCAGATGATGAATATAGCCGCGACGGCCGTCATGTCCGCCCAGGATCGCGCCAACCACGTCCTCACCAGCGCAGGCGATGAAACTCATGCCAGGGTTTCTTTCAAGATACGCGGCGATGTTCTCGCGCGCGTCCGCGCTGCTTAGCCCCACGCCGGAAGATCGCTGCCAGAGCGCCAACACCTGGTCGTAGCGTTCAATAAATAGGGGGGCGATCGCGATATGAGGCAGCATCTCACATATCCCTGTTTGCACTGGCGACGATGGTTGTGCCGCCATTGTCCAACAGACCGGCCAGATCCACGATCCGCACCCTGGTCACGCCGCTTTCTACCGCTTGCAGTGCGGCGCGCACCTTGGGAATCATGCCGGCACTGATGATGCCGCCGGCGATATGCGTCTCCACCTGTGCGGCCGTCAGCGACGGAATCACGCCGTCATCATCTAATACGCCAGGCACATTGGAAACAAAGAGGAGCTCCTCTGCTCGACATGCGAGCGCCGTTGCAGCCGCGGCCTCGTCAGCGTTGACATTGTAAGTCAACCCATCCAGGCCCAATGAAATCGGCGAAAGGACAACGGCAACCCCCATCTCCATAAGTTGTTGCAGCAGGTCACACCGGACTTCCACGATCTCGCCTACGTAACCGAGGTCGGCCGTTGGATGCTGTTTCTTATGGCAACGCAAAAGACCGCCGTCCACACCGCTGAGACCAAGCGCATCCACACCAGCCGCCAATAATGCCTTGACGACGATCTTATTGCTTTGTCCAGACAGAACCATCTGCGCCACGTCCAGAGACTCCTGGTCGGTTACACGCAGCCCG
This sequence comes from uncultured Chloroflexia bacterium, assembly GCA_963767495.1. Taxonomy (GTDB): domain Bacteria; phylum Chloroflexota; class Anaerolineae; order Promineifilales; family Promineifilaceae; genus JAACFF01. Next base: position 894,377 of record CAVYDY010000001.1, on the reverse strand, counting down.
TCTACTTTAACCGTCTGCAGCCCGAGCTTCGCTTGCAGCCCGGCAATCGCCCGGCCGCCGCCATGCACGATGACCAGTGGCGAGTCTGTTTCATCTTGCAGTTGGGCGGCGCTGCGCCCCAGCATCTCCACAAATGCGGGATCGCTTAGCTCGTTACCACCTATCTTTAATACTCGCATCATTGCACCTTCATTCGTTGCGCTACAGCAAGCCCAGCGCTTCCGGTAAGCCAAGCATGGCATTCATATTCTGCACGGCCTGGCCGGCAGCGCCTTTGACAAGATTATCGAGCGCGGAAGTGATAATCAGCGTTGGCCCGGCAAAAGTAAGTGATATGGCGCACTTATTGGTATGGACCACATGCGCCAACGTCGCCAACTCTCCTGGAGGCAGTACATTTACAAATGGCTCGTCATCATAGGCTGCCGCATAGAGTTCACGCACCTCATCCTCTGACCATTCTTTTGTACCGGTCACATAGTTGTTGGCCAGGATGCCGCGCGGCACTGGTAGCAAATGGGGGCTGAAGATGAGTTTCGGTGGCTGATCATGCCACCAGCCAATCACCTGTTCCATCTCCGGCAGGTGGCGGTGGCTGCGGCCAATTGCGTAGGGCGAAAAATTGTCGGCCACAGCAACAAACGATGTGTGAGCTTTGGGAGCTCGCCCCGCGCCGGAGACACCCGACTTGGCATCCACAATAATATCGCCGGCCACCTCCACCCCCGCCTGCATTATCGGCTGCAAAGCCAGCAGCGTCGTCGTTGTGTAACAGCCGGGATTGGCCACCAGACGGGCCCCGCGAAGTTCATCACGCGCAAACTCGGTCAGCCCGTAGACTGCTTCCTCCAACAGATGCGGTGCCGGGTGGGTGACTTTGTACCACGCCTCATAAACATCCACATCCTCGAAACGAAAATCAGCGCTGAGGTCGATCACCTTTGCCCCAGCTTCCAGGGCAGTAACGGCCGTGGCCGCCGAAGCGGCATGCGGCAGGCAGAGAAAAACGATATCTACATCTTCCAGACCACCTTCATCTGCTGAAACCAAGGGTAGATCCGGTCCGGCCGGATAAATATCTGCTAATGATTGACCAGCATAACTCTGTGATGTCGCAAACACAATATCAGCCTGTGGATGGCGGTATAGAATAGTCGCCAATTCACAGCCGGTATACCCTGTCGCCCCAAAAATACCTACTTTTACCATAGTTATTTGCCTTTCCTATTCCGGCAGCTGCCAACAAAAAACCGCCAGGACCAACGTTGGCCTGGCGGTTTGTTTAGTCTCAAGCGTATTCGCTCTACAGAAAACCTCAAACACCAGACCTGAAGGTCGGGCGGCGACGGCGAAAACGGCGAGGTGCTGTAATTTGCGCGAACATTGGGGAGGATTGTAGCAAATGATCATTGGATGTCAACCATGCGTTTTTTCGGTGGACTTCAGAAAACGGCTGCCACGTAGGATTTGGTGAAGTCTCTTACCACGCCGCCTCTTTTTTGGTTAATTTCGCTCATTGACAGATGAAGGCTCTTTGACTACAATGCGCACCGTAATGAAGACGTTTGCAGACAATCTCAATCTTAGGAAGGGCAAGAAGACGAAGCTGAACACCAAAAGGTGCTCTGGCCATTGACGCTTGCCCGAAACAATAAGGTTAGCAAGAAGCCCCGCCAGAACATGGCGGGGCTTTTTTTATTTCTGCAGCCCGGAGAAGGATTTCGAATGAACAAGATGACGGTCCCATCAATAAACCAATTGAAGAAGCATAAGCAAACCGCAATTAGGGGAGGGTATCTGATATGCTGCCACTGCAGCTAACGGTCGTGAGAGTTTTACACATAGGCGGGCTTACCAGATACCAGGTAAGCCCGTTTTCAGTTTCCGGAGATGGGCATATGGTAACTGTCAAGGAGATAGTGAACGATGGGCATAACTGAATTCGCCATTATTGAGTCGACACTTCGCGAAGGGGAACAATTCGTGAATGCCTTCTTCTCGCGCGAAGAAAAGATTCAGATAGCCACATTACTGGACGCCTTCGGCGTTGAATACCTCGAGCTGACTTCGCCCCTGGCGTCGCCGCAGAGCCTTGCCGACTGCCAGGCCATCGCCGGACTGAATCTCAATGCGCGGGTATTGACGCACACCCGCTGCTCCCTTGAAGATGCACGCGTCGCCGTGGATACCGGCGTCGATGGTGTTGACGTGGTCATCGGCACTTCCTCCTATTTGCGCGACTTCAGCCATGGTAAGGACATCGAACAGATCATCGATCTGGCCTCGGAAGTGATCGTCTACTTACTCAGTCAGGGGGTGGAGACCCGCTTCAGCACCGAGGACAGTTTACGCAGCGACGTTGAAGATATCATTCATGTGTACAAGGCAATGGACGCTTTGGGCGTCCATCGTGTTGGGATCGCGGACACGGTTGGGATCGGCACGCCACAACAGATTTACCGACTGGTGGATCATCTACGTGGAGAAATTGAGGCCGATATTGAATTCCACGGGCACAACGATTCGGGCTGCGCCATAGCCAATGCATACGCTGCGCTGGAGGCGGGAGCAACGCACATCGACACATCGGTGTTGGGCATCGGCGAGCGTAACGGTATCACCCCCTTAGGCGGATTGATCGCCCGGCTGTACGCGACCGATCCGTCCCTGGTAACTAAATACCAATTGCCGTTGATTCGCAATCTGGATGCTTGTGTGGCGCAGATGGTTGATGTGGACATTCCCTTTAACAATTACATCACCGGTTTTTCGAGCTTTACGCACAAGGCCGGCATACACGCCAAAGCAGTTCTCAACAATCCTTCAACCTATGAGATCCTAAACCCGGAGGATTTTGGGCTGACCCGCTATATTCACGTGGCCCATCGTTTGACCGGCTGGAACGCGATCAAAGACCGTGCTCAACAGCTTGACTTGCAGATGGATGACCAACAGATAAAAAGGCTGACAAAGGACATTAAGGCGGCAGCCGATTCAGGGCGCCTCACATTAGATGACGTCGATACGCTGCTCTATGCGGCAGCCAATAGCAAGGAGTATCCCAGTAATGGCACAAACAATAGCTGAACAAATCTTATCGCATGCTGTCGGGCGGCCGGTAACACCCGGCGAATTGGTGACTCTGCGCCCGGATGTGATCATGGCCCACGATTCCCTGGCGCCATCGGTCATTTCTATTCTGCGCAATCGCCTGGGTTTGCAGCAGGTTAACGACCCGCAGCAATGCGTATTGGTCATGGATCACGTGGCGCCGGCATCAACCGTGGGCGTCGCCAACAACCAGAACCTGGTACGCGCGTTTGCCAGGGAAGAAGGCATACGTCTCTTCGAAGTCGGCCGTGGCATTTGCCATCAGGTCCTGATCGAGGAACGTATCGCCAGGCCCGGAGCTATCGTCATCGGTTCTGATTCCCATTCCACCAGCTACGGCGCCGTCGGCGCTTTTGGCGCGGGAATGGGATCCACCGATATCGCCCTGGCTATGGGCACGGGGAAGGTGTGGTTCAAAGTACCGCAAACGCTGCAAGTGAACGTTAGCGGCCGATTTAATCCAGGCGTCGAAGCGAAAGACCTGGCGCTTTACTTGGCGCGCGTATTGGGTATCGATGGCGCGACCTATATGGCCATAGAATACCTGGGAGTGGCGTGGCTGCCGCTTGAAGGGCGGCAGACTTTGGCCAGCATGGCCATTGAACTAGGCGCCAAAGCGGGCATCTTTCCACCAACCGGGGAAGTGGCCGATCTATTTACTGTTCCCGACTGGCTGGCATTTGATCCGCAGGCGGCAGCTGCCCGGCGAATCGAGATTGATCTCGCACGTCTGGAGCCACAAATAGCGCTACCGCACAGCGTGGACCACGTAGTCGATCTTTCCACGGCCGCCGGCCAAGAAATCGATGTCGTTTTTCTAGGAACCTGTACCAACGGTCGTTATGAAGATATGCGCCAGGCAGCAGACATCCTGCGCGGCCGTCGCATCGCGCCCCAGACGCGGTTGATCGTCACCCCGGCCTCGCGCCAGGAGCTGCAGCGGGCGATCACTGACGACACCATGTCCGTACTCCTGGATGCAGGAGCAACGTTGACCACACCTGGCTGCGGTCCCTGCATGGGGCGGCACCAGGGAACTCTAGGCACAAACGATACCTGCCTATCCACGGGAAATCGCAACTTCCGCGGCCGTATGGGACACCCAACGTCGCACATCTACCTGGCTTCACCCGGTGTGGCCGCAGCCACCGCGGTCAGCGGAAGGATTACCGATCCACGCGAACTGCCAGGAATAGCGGCATCCTTGCCTGCAAACGGTTCGCTGCACCACCAGGAAGGCACTGCAGCCGGGAAAGTTTCATGACCAACAACCCTACTATTGGAGAGACAACAATGACACGCGTATGGAAATTCGGCGCGGATGTGGACACAGACCAGATAGTCCCCGGCCGCTATGCCCCTTATATGTTAAAAGAAGACGAGGACGTTAAAGATTATGCCTTTATTGAAGCGCGACCTGATTTCGCTTCTGATGCCGAAGCCGGCGATATCATTGTCGCCGGGCAGAACTTCGGCTGTGGATCCTCACGTGAATACGCACCGGAAGCGCTGCGACGTCGGGAAATCGCGGCCATCATCGCCCCCAGTTTTGCGCGCATCTTCTATCGCAACGCCATCAATCTGGGCATTCCCCTTTACGAATCGACCGCCGCGGCGCAGGCGCTGGAAGATGGTCAGGTGGTCCGATTCGATATCGAACGGTCGCAGATTGCGGTTGGCGAAACGCTCTACCAACTGCCGGCACTGCCCGATTTTGCAGCGGCGATAGTATCTGCCGGCGGAATCACCAGCTATGTCCGCCAATACGGCCGTTTTCCCGGCGAACAGATGACCGATCGTCTGCAGCAGGAACGCAGGTCCTTGTAAGGCCAGCCAGCCACACGGCCCTGCAGCACAAGAAACAATCTCGAGAGGAAACTATGCCCAAATTATGCGTCCTGCCCGGCGATGGCATTGGTCAAGAGGTCGTACCCTCTGCCGTCGCTGTGCTTCAGGCAGTCATCCCAGATCTAGAGACCATAGAGGCGGAAGCCGGTTGGGAATGCTTCCTTAAGCATGGCACGTCAGTTCCCGAAGAGTCATTACGAACCATTCAGCGCTGCGGCGCGGGATTGTTCGGCGCTGTTTCTTCACCCAGTCACAAGGTAGAAGGATACCGCAGCGCCATCCTCATGATGCGTCAGGCGCTGGGCCTGTATGCCAACATCCGCCCGGTTCGCTGCTGGCCGGGCATCTCCCCGCGCGAGGATGTGGACATGATCATCATTCGCGAGAACACGGAAGGATTGTACAGCGGCATTGAGCGCAGCGATGGCGAAACGGCCGTGGCCGAACGCGTAATCACCCGATCCGCATCACGTCGCATTGCTCAACGCGCGGTTGAATTGGCAGGAATACTTGGTAGACGCCGGATGACAATCGTACATAAAGCGAACGTCCTGCCGCTGAGTGACGGCCTCTTTCGCGACAGTGTACGGGACGTCGCGAAAGGATCTGTGACCGGCGATGATTCGCTGCTTGAGATCGATCAGCTGTTGGTCGATGTCGCGGCACTCAAACTTCTTTCAGACCCGCACAGATTCGATATGATTGTGACCACCAACTTATTTGGTGACATTCTTTCCGATGCGGCCGCCTATTGGGGAGGAGGCTTGGGCATGGCGCCGTCACTCAATTGGGGAGATGACGCTGCAGTCGCTGAGCCCGTCCACGGCTCGGCCCCGGACATTGCCGGCAAGGGTCTTGCCAATCCTCTTGCAGCGATACTAAGCGGTGCCCTGCTGGCGCGTCTGGTTTGGAAAGACAAACAGGCCGCCGACCGTATAGAAATGGCTGTCTTCGATCTGCTCTCCTCAAATGTCGACCTGGCGGCAGGCACCGCGGCCATTACGGGCGCCCTGTTGGAGCGGCTTGAAGGCCCCCGAGCTTACGAACATGCGTGGCACTAGAAGAATCCTACCGCTGCCGTCTCGCTAGAGCGTAACCTGCAGTTGATCGCCTTCTACCACGAGCGGAAAACTCGTCAGCGGCTCTTTGGCCGGGCCGGAAAGAACGTTACCCTGATAATCAAAGGTGGAACTGCTCACGCTGGAACACTCCAGTGTCATGGTTCCGGCCAGTGGATCTATCATACGGCCCGCATGGGTGCAGGCGTTCTCAAAGGCGTAGTAATTGCCATCCTCACCAAGCACCACCAGAATCGGCTCAGAAAGCACATCTCCCTCGATACGCACAGCGCCCCCCAGCATTTCCAGTTCCGGCAGCTTTGCCAGGTCCAGGGTAAGCGTCCCATCAGCATAGGTCCAGGCCCCATCTATTTGGGGCAGGTGGGTTTGCGGTACACCCAGCAGGCGATCACCAAAATCACAGCTCGTCAGCAAGAATGCAGCCCCGCTTAGCCCTGTCATTTTCAGGAACATACGGCGTGAAATCTTTTGAGTCATGGATTGGCCCCCACGATAGAAAAACCCGCCGAGGTCTTTGCTAAGCGGACTCCGGCGGGTTGAATAGTAACGCTAACTCCGAATACCCCCTTCGGTTAATATACGTACATCTAACAATTCGTCCGCCTGTTCAGCCGTTAGATAACCTTTCTCCAGCACAACCTCGCGAACAGTTCGGCCGCTGGCCATCGCCTCTTTAGCAACTTCTGCGCCTTTCGAGTAACCAATGACCGGGTTGAGCGCTGTGACCAAAATTGCGTTCTTGGCTAACCAGCCAGTCGCCTTTTCCGCATTGGCCTCGATGCCAACGATGCATTTTTCAGTAAATGCGTTGCTGGAATTGATGATGATATCCATGCTTTGGAAAAGGTTATAGGCGATGATGGGCATCATCACGTTCAGTTCAAGCTGACCGGCCTGCCCGCCCAGCATGACCGTCAGATCATTGCCGATCACCTGGAACATAGCCATGTCCATCATTTCTGCCAGGACCGGATTAACCTTACCGGGCATGATCGAGGAACCAGGCTGAACAGCCGGCAAATGAATCTCATCAAGACCGGTGGCCGGGCCAGAGGAAAGCAAGCGCAGATCGTTGGCGATACGCACCAGATCCTGCGCCAAAGTACGCAGCGATCCACTAAAATGAACCGCGTCGCCCATACTCTGCATGCTCTCAAACAGATTATCCGACTCTTGCAGTTCCATGCCGGTCAAACTGCTGAGCACCGTTATCATACGGCTGTGGTATTCAGGATGGGCATTTAGACCACTGCCGGTCGCCGTGCCACCGATGCCCAGGCGTTTCAGACCGTCCGCAGCTAAACAAATCTTTTGTGCGTCCCGTTCGACTGCGCGGGCATAAGCGCTGAATTCCTGGCCTAAACGCACGGGAACGGCATCCTGTAGATGTGTTCGGCCGCTTTTTACAATGTGATCAAATTCGGCCGCTTTGGCATAAAATGCAGCCATAAGCGTGTCCAGCGCTGTATAAAGTTCGTTCATGCGCCACAGGCAGCCAAGACGTATCGCGGTGGGGATTGTATCGTTGGTTGACTGGGCCATGTTGACGTGGTCATTAGGATGAACCGGCTTGTCTTTCACATCCAATCCATAGCCAAGGATCTCATTGGCGCGGTTGGCGATGACCTCGTTTACGTTCATATTGTGGCTGGTGCCAGCGCCAGCCTGAATGGGATCGACCACAAATTGATCGTTGAATTTACCTTCAATCACCTCATCGGCGGCCTCAATGATCGCTGCGGCGATCTCAGGACCCGAAATCACCCGGTCGCCAACCTGACGATCTTTGAACAAGCCGAGATCTAAATTGACTTCTGCTGCTGCACGCTTGATCATGGCCATTGACCAGACAAAAGCGGGATAGGGTTTTAACCCCGAAATGGGGAAGTTCAGGATAGCTCGCTGTGTTTGTGCGCCCCAATAGGCAGCAGATGGGACCTGTACTTCTCCTAAGGAATCTTTTTCAATACGGTATTCTGTCATTTTTTCCTCTTAGAAGCCGGCTTCGGCCAGCGTACATTCCATATAAAAAAGCAAATCCGGCTAACCACTCCTGTGGATGGGTTAGCCGGATCGATTGTTACCACCGGGGCCGCATCCCAGATGCAGGACATGGCCGCAACTCTATTGAGGCGGAGCCTCACTACATCGCGTCGTACCCGGGTCCTTCAGAGAAGAAATCGTAATTCGGTGGGATATCTTCGGTCAGATCTAAGACCTCGCCGCCCGCCAACTGTTTGGCGTTCAACAACTTCACGTCATGTCCGTCGATTTCACCTTCGAACGGTGCGCCGTCGGCAAGAAGTTCTTTTGTATTGGCGATCCAGACACCAGCCGGGGCCTCATAATCGAAGGGTACTTCCTCTTCAGGGAAAATGGCTTCGTACGGGCATTCCGGCACACAGGCACCACAGTCAATGCAAGTATCGGGGTCGATGTAAAGCCAGGGCCACTCTTGCTCCGGTACACCAAGGACCATACACTCGACCGGGCAAACCTCGACACAGGCCGTGTCACGTAAGCACAGTCTCGTAACGATATGGGTCATAAGGTTACTCCTTTATCTCATGATAATTCAAGCGTCTCCGGCCGCAACAGGGAGTATCATCGATATTCCCCGATCATGCTATGAATGCGCAACCCAAAGATGCTAATGTCACCAAATCCGCTACCATTATAGACAGTTTGTTGGAAATAGTACAGTAAAAATCAGCGGTCACCGCCGTGAATTTCGACCACACCATGACGCCCAGCGCCATGACGGGACGCACTTGAAGGAAGAAGGCATGAAGCGAATATCGACCAGCGGCGCACCGTCGCGAGGAACGCAGTATCTGATACTCGGGGTGGGTATTCTTGCTATCTCTACCGGTTCGATTCTGATTCGACTGGCGCAAGAAGAGGGGGCCGCATCGCTGGCTATCGCCTTCTGGCGCACGATGCTGTCCGCACTGTTTGTTCTACCCTTCACGCTGGCCAGCAAGCGTGGTGAGATCAAGGCGCTGCCTGGGCCAAGTTGGCTGCTGGCGATATTCTCTGGGGTTTTCTTGGGCGTCCATTTCGCTACCTGGATCAGCTCGCTCGCTTATACATCGATCATCAGTTCCACGGTTCTCGTCTCTACCGTTCCGATCTGGGTTGCGCTGGCATCACCGGTAGTTCTAAAGGAACCGATATCGCGGGGTGTAAAACAGGGTATCGCCCTGGCCGTCGCCGGTACGATCGTGATCAGTCTCAGTGCCCTTACGGAAACAAACAGGGGCAGCAATCCTCTGCTCGGCAATGCATTGGCGCTCATTGGCGGGATGTCCGCGGCCGGCTATCTGCTCATAGGGCGGAGGCTGCGGCCGCATCTATCGCTGCTCAGCTATACGACGATTGTCTATGGCGTGGCCGGTCTGACACTGCTGCTTTTCAACATGGTCAGCAGGACGGCGATCCTTGGGTATGCACCCGCCGTCTTTGGTCTATTTGTTGTGATCGCGGTGGTTCCCCAGTTAATTGGCCATTCATCACTAAATTGGGCGCTCAGCTTCCTTCCGGCTGCTTATGTCGCTATCGTGGCAGTCAGCGAACCGGTAGGCGCGACGATCCTGGCGATGGTGATATTCAGGGAGTTTCCGGGGCCGCTGGCAATCCTGGGCAGCGCCATAATCCTGGCTGGTGTCTTTCTAGCGAGCCGCGACCAGGGATAATCAGGCAAAACGGCTGGTTACTTTACCAACCAACTGCCCGGTCGAAACGGGACCAAAGTCATGGCTGTCGGTGCTAAAAGCGGGATTGTCGCCATGGAGGATGAGACGGCCGTCAGGAAGCAAGCCAGTGACGCGTTTGATCAGCACAATTTCCTGACGGTCCGGGCGGTGAGCAACGACAATTTCGCCGACTGCCGGCGAACGCCGCGCGTATACACGTGTATCGACGAGAACTTCATCCCCGGCGGCAAGCGTGGGGATCATTGAGGCTCCGGTAACGCCTACACGTCGCCGGAGCCTCAACAGCCAAAGCAACAGCTCGTAAGCGCTGCTATCGGGCAGTGGATCAGCAAGCATTCTGCTCGCCAGCAGTTAACTGGCTACATACCAGGCAACGTCACGACCCTTGGTCGCCCAGAAGATATTGTGAATCTGCTCAATGTTCGCCATAAGCTGATTGGCGGCATCAACATCAACATGCTGTTTGACAGTTGAACACAGTTTCGTTGTTTCCCAGATGAGATTGTGCAGGTCAGGGTAGGCTTCCAGGTGAACAGGCTTGAAATAATCGGTCCACAAGACCAATACTTCACTCTTCGCCAGGTGCGCCTGTTCTTCTTTGATAGCAATGTAGCGGCCGGTGGAATTATGATACTCGGCTGACGCTTGTGTGTCACCATGATCCGGATGCGGCAGCGCCAGGATCTTCTTCGTCATCGATAGGGCGGCTTCGGCAGCAATGCGCGCCGATGCCGGGTCATAGACACCACAGGGACCATCACAATGCGCTTCTACAACCTCTTGAGCGGGAAATACGTTCTTAATCAGTTTCGTTACCTTCATGATACACCTTCCTGTTACTAAAGATTAATGGGCTTTCGCTAAGACTTAACGTACACAGATCATTTGTACGACTATTACTACGCTTATTGTCTGAAACTTATGCCGAATCGTCAACATCAATTCATCAACGTAGTATGAAACCCTGCCATAGGGGATCGTCAGGGTCGATCAGCCACTCGGCGCGACCGACTATGTGTGCGGAGCCCGTTACTTCAGGCACCACCGCACTGTATGGGCCAAACTGAACTTCATCAACGACTTTGCCGGTGAATGTCGTTCCCAGAATGCTTTCCACGATAAATGGTTGGCCCTGCTGCAGGTCTCCACGTGCATAACCAATCGCCGCGCGCGCGCTGACGCCTGTCCCCGTCGGGCAGCGATCGACTTCACCATTAGCGAAGATACAAACGTTGCGGCTGTGGTGCCCAGGCTCTTTGGCGCCGCCAACAATGATCGTTCCATAGAGAAAGCCCAGGTCTTCTTCAAATGGATGCACCAATGGCAAACTGTCTACCACAGCCTGTTTGACGCGCGTACCAATATCGATAAGTTTCCTAAAATCGGAGGGAACAAGATCCACACTCAGATCCTCAGCACGGCAAAAGGCGTAAAATGCACCGCCATAGGCGACATCATAGCGAACGGGACCGATTTCCGGAACGTCGACCACCTGATCCAACACATAGACAAAGGAAGGTACATTATGAAAAGAGACGGAAACGACACGGCCGTTTTCACGCTGCGCATACGCTGTGACACGACCGGCAGGCGTATCCATCTTGATCACAGGTCGCTCTCCAACTTTTTCGATCATCCCCGTTTCCAGGGCCGCCTTGGCCAGACCGATAATGCCATGACCACACATGGTACTGAACCCTTCATTGTGGATAAAAAGAACGCCGACATCGCCATCCTCGGTCACCGGCTCGGTTACAATGCAGCCATACATGTCCGCGTGGCCGCGCGGTTCCCACATCAATGCCGTACGCAATCCATCAAGGTTTTCCCTGGCGAATCGCCGTTTAGCAAGTATCGTGTCTCCCGGCAGCTCAGGGAACCCGCCGCTGATGACACGCAAAGGCTCACCGGCCGTATGCATCTCTATGGTCCTTATGCTCTGCCAGCGCTCTGGAGGCTGCCACTCATCGCTCATTGCCTTCAATCCTTACTACACAAACCAACGAAATCCTGCTTTCTAAAAAGGAAGCGCGTTACTTACGTAACATATACATAATGTATACACATTTCTAACATATTCAGTGTATTCTATCATAGGTCGCCTGCTAAAAGGGTGGCCAATTCCCAAACCAATTAAACACAATATTACAAAATTCTTCAGCGAACAATCGGTTTGCTGACATTAGGAGAGAATTCGGAATGAGCAAAATCGTAGGAATAGACCTCGGAACCACCAACTCAGTGCTTGCTGTGATCGAAGGTGGCGAAGCGACGGTTATCAGTACCTCAGAGGGTGGCCGGCTGACGCCGTCCGTGGTTGCTTTCAACAAGAACGGAGAACGACTCGTGGGCCAGACAGCCAAACGACAGGCCACGATCAACCCGGAGAACACGATATTTTCAGTCAAGCGGTTTATCGGCCGTCATTTTGACGATGAGGAAACGACCGAAGATCGCCAGCGCTTACCCTATACGATTGAGCGCGGGCCGCAGAACGACATACTCGTAAACGTACCCGTCAAGAATCGCACTTACACACCGCAAGAGATCTCGGCGATGATCTTGGGCAAACTCAAGAAAGATGCCGAAGATTACCTCGGCGAGTCCGTAGATAAGGTAGTCATCACGGTACCGGCTTACTTCAACGACAGCCAGCGCCAGGCCACCAAGGACGCCGGGCGTATCGCCGGGCTGGAAGTACTGCGCATCATCAACGAACCAACCGCAGCCGCACTAGCATACGGAATGGACAAGCAGAGTGACGAGACCATCCTGGTCTTCGACCTGGGCGGCGGCACATTTGACGTGTCCGTTCTTGATGTAAGCGAAGGGCTGATCGAAGTAGTCGCCACCAATGGCGACACGCACCTGGGCGGTGACGACTGGGATCTGGCCATCGTTGACTGGGTCACCAGCGAGTACCTGCGCGACCAGGGTATCGACCTGAAGGGCGATCGCCAGGCACTGCAGCGCGTGCGCGAAGCGGCAGAAAAAGCGAAAATCGAGTTGTCCAGCGTCATGGAAACCGAAATCAACCTGCCATTCATCACCGCTAACGCCGATGGGCCGAAGCATCTGCAGATGACGCTTTCTCGCGCCAAGTTCGAGCAGCTAACTGAAGAGCTCCTGGCGCGGGTCAAAGAGCCTGTCAACCGCGTCCTACAAGATGCGAAGCTTGAATTGGGTGCGCTGGATGAGGTCGTCTTGGTAGGCGGCTCTACGCGGATGCCCATGGTTCAGGAACTGGTCGCAGAGCTGACCGGGAAAGAACCCAACAAGACCGTAAACCCGGACGAGGTTGTATCCATGGGCGCAGCTTTACAGGGCGGCGTACTTGCCGGTGATGTGAACGACGTTCTGCTACTGGATGTAACTCCCCTGAGCCTTGGTCTGGAGACGTTAGGCGGGGTCATGACCACGCTTATCCCGCGTAACACAACCATCCCGACCCGCAAATCTGAGGTATTCAGTACGGCCGAGGACAGCCAAACAGCGGTAGACGTACATGTTTTGCAAGGTGAACGGCCGATGGCTACGGACAACAACACGCTCGGTGTATTCCGCCTGGAAGGTATTCCCATGGCACCACGCGGTATTCCGCAGATCGAAGTTACGTTCGACATCGATGCCAACGGCATCCTCAATGTAACGGCGCAAGATCGGGCAACCGGACAAAGCCAGGCGATTACCATTACGGCCAGCACCAATCTGAACGAATCAGATATCGACCGTATGGTTAGTGAAGCGGAGCAGAATGCGTCACAAGACAGCAAGCGCCGCGAACTGATTGAGGCCCGCAATATGGCTGACCAGGTTATCTACCAGATTGAGAAGAGCCTGCAAAGCATGAACGGTCAAGTCTCACCGGCAGACCGTGAACGGGTTGAGTCACAAACTAGTTCCTTGAAAGAGGCTGTCAACAGTGAAGATGTGACCCGCATCAAGCAGCTGACCTCTGAACTGCAGCAAATAGCCATGACACTTGGCCAGGCCGCAGCTCAGTACGACGCCGCCAACAACGGCGCCGCCCCGCACTCTGCGGATACCCCAGCGGATGAGGATGTGATTGAAGGGGAATTTGAAGCTGCGTAACTGACTGCGCCTATGCGGCGGAAGCTGCCGGGCTTAGTCGAAGCGTGTCATAACGACTTCTCTTCTCCTTATTCGCAAGCGCCCGTTTCCAGATGGAAACGGGCGCTTTGTTTTTCTTGGGAAGCAGCAGCGACAAAGCTTACACGCTACGCCGTCCGACCGTTAAGCAGCTCGCCGAGATATTGCCCCGTATAGGAACCTGGGACAGCAGCAACAATCTCCGGTGACCCTTCGGCTACGATTTCACCACCGCGATCGCCGCCTTCAGGACCCAGGTCGATTATGTGGTCGGCAACCTTGATGATATCCAGATTGTGCTCAATGATAACCACGGTATTCCCTTTATCAACCAGGCGATTCAATGCTTGAATCAACTTGGCCACATCATGTGAATGCAGGCCGACAGAAGGTTCATCAAGGATATAGATGGTGCGGCCGGTGGCGATCTTAGACAGCTCGCGGCTGAGCTTAACCCGTTGGGCCTCACCGCCGCTCAGCGTGGGCGCAGGCTGTCCCAGGTGGATATACCCCAGGCCAACATCGGCCATTGTCTGCAATTTACGCCGAATCGATGGAACATTGGCAAAAAACTCCAGCGCTTCGTCAATGGTCAGATCGAGCACCTCGGCAATATTGAGATCCTTGTAAGTGATCTGCAATGTCTCACGATTGTAACGTGCGCCGCCACAGACATCACAAGGCACATAGATATCGGGAAGGAACTGCATCTCAATACGGTTCTGTCCCTGACCCTGGCATGCCTCACAACGCCCGCCCTTAACATTGAAGCTGAAACGCCCTGGCTTATAGCCACGAACTTTGCTTTCAGGCATGTTGGCGAACAGCTCACGAATTGGATTAAACAGGTTGGTATAGGTAGCCGGGTTAGAACGCGGTGTACGGCCGATGGGACTCTGATCAATCTCAATCACTTTGTCTAGATGTTCCAGCCCCTCCATGCGATCATACTTGCCGGGAACCGCTTTAGAACCATAGAAATGCTGGTTGAGGCGCTTGCTGAGGATTTCGATCAGGAACGAGCTCTTGCCGCTTCCGCTGACACCAGTGATGCAGACGAATTTGCCAAGCGGTATGCGTAGGTCCAAACCCTTCAAGTTGTTTTCCTGAGCGCCAAACGTAACCAACTGCTCACCGGTTCCCTTACGTCGCTTCTTCGGCACCGGGATCTGCATGCGCCCACTCAAGTAAGCGCCTGTGAGCGATGATTCATGTTTAACGATTGCTTTCGGCGTTCCTTCGGCCACTAACTCACCGCCATGCTTGCCTGCGCCAGGACCCAGATCGATTATCCAGTCGGCAGCACGCATCGTATCTTCGTCATGCTCCACAACCAGAACGGTATTACCGAGATCGCGCATACCTTTCAAGGTGTCAATGAGACGGCCGTTGTCACGCTGGTGCAGGCCAATACTCGGTTCGTCCAGCACATAAAGAACACCCATCAACTGGCTGCCGATCTGCGTCGCTAGGCGGATACGCTGGGCTTCACCACCACTTAATGACCCGGCCGAGCGATCCAGCGTCAAATAGTCCAGGCCAACATTGATCATAAAGGAGAGACGTTCACGAATTTCCTTAAGAATTGGTTTGGCGATCATTTTCTGGCGTTCGGTGAAAGGTGTCCGTTTGGGATCATCGAGATTGCCAACCCAGAGCAAGCTGGTGCTCACCGGGTCTCGTGTAATTTCGGCGATATTACAGTCACCGATTTTTACGGCCAGCGCGACCGGCTGTAAACGGGATCCTTCGCAAGCGCGGCACGGCTGGTCGAGCATGAAGCTCTCTAGTTTATTGCGCACATAGTCGGAGGTCGATTCGTTATAGCGCCGCCACAGATTAGGGATTACACCCTCATAGCGCGTCTTATAGTTGCGCTCGTGCCCTTCGCGATTGATGTAAGTTACCACGACCTGTTCCTGACCACTGCCATACAGCAGGATACGTACTTGCGCCGGCGAGAGATCACTAAAGGGAGCGTCGACTGGAATCTGAAAATGATCGGCCGTTGCTTTGAGCAGCTGCCAATAGTAACCCGCTTTATCATCAGTCGGCCAACCGATGATAGCGCCATCGGCCAGCGTTAGATCCTTGTTGGGAACGATGAGGTCCGGATCGAGCTCCTTTTTTGTTCCCAATCCCTGGCATTCCACGCAGGCACCATGCGGGCTGTTAAAGCTAAACGTTCTAGGTTCAATGGGCGGGATGCTCGTGCCGTCATACGGGCAGTACAGATGCTCGGAATAGAGATGATCAGAAAGCTGTTCAGGATCGGTGACATCGTTGACAATAACAATACCCGCCCCAAGCCGCAGCGCCGTCTCAATCGAGTCGGTCAATCGCGATCGATCTGACTTCGCATCCTCACTTTCATCATGCGGATCATGACGGATTATCAGGCGGTCGACAACAGCTTCAATGTCATGGTTCTTATAGCGGTCCAGTTCGATCTCGTCGTCAACGTTGAAAACTTCCCCATTAACACGCACGCGAACGAAACCTGCCTTGCGAACATCATCAATGACGCCTTGATGATGTCCCTTGCGGCCCTGAACCAGCGGCGCAAGTATCTGGATACGGCTGCCCTGCGGCATGTGGAGCACATCAGAGACGATCTGCTCGGCCGATTGGGGCATGACCGGACGGCCGCATTGTGGGCAGTGCGGAACACCGGCCCGCGCAAACAGCAGGCGCAAATAATCATATACCTCTGTAACCGTACCCACCGTAGAACGCGGGTTATGGCTAACACCCTTCTGATCGATGGAAACCGCCGGGCTCAGTCCTTCGATCTGGTCCACATCCGGCTTTTCCATCTGCCCCAAGAACTGGCGGGCATACGCCGAGAGCGATTCAACATATCGACGCTGCCCTTCGGCAAATATGGTATCAAAAGCCAATGAAGATTTTCCAGAACCGGATAGCCCCGTGATAACGACCATCTTATCGCGAGGGATTTCTACATCGATATTTTTTAGGTTATGTTCGCGCGCGCCGCGCACAATGATTTTGTCGAGAGACATATTGGAATCCTGCTTTGCCGGTGGCCACTGCATTCCCCCAGAGAGGAGGCGAACTAAGCTCTACCAAAATTAGCTCATTTGTACCAAAAGGACCCTTAATTCTATCACGTTCGCAATCTGTAATCCATCATCTTGTGACCGGATTTCTTGATTCTCATTTCTACTGCTGCCGCGCTACGTATAACCCAAAACTTATCCCAAATGAAATTTGGGATAAACTTGGGAAATAATCATGTTGAAACATACGATGGCGCTTTTTGTCACTCTAGCCGTGTTAGCGTGCGCAGCAGGCTGCGATGTCGTATCGGGCCCTCTGTTTTCGGAAGCGACTCCGTCACCAACAGCTGTACGCAACGTATTGGCCACCCGTCCGGCAGTTCTCCCCTCGCCAGTACCGCTTCCGTCGCCTACATTCACGCCTGAACCACTGCCCACACAGAAAGAACCGGAATCGACACCCCCCACGCTCGTGCCCACCGCTTCCTCTGCGGACGGTTTCTGCTGCCTGCACTTCGCCGGCGGTCCAACCGGCCAGGCAGCTGAAACGTTCCCGAGCGGCACAGAAATCGTCTATGCAATTTGGGACTACACAAAGATGACCCCAGAAGACAGAATCAGACGGATATGGATCCGCGACAATCTGATCTGGTTGACTCGCGAGGAAACATGGGATTGGGATACATATGGAGAGACCGGTACCGTCCGCGATCTATCCATCTTTGATTTCGAAGGGAGTGGTCTGCAGCCTGCCGAGTACAGGCTACAGCTCTATCTCAATGATGATTTGCAGCAGGAAGGCATTTTCACCATTCTGCCGCCCTAGGCCAACATATCGAGGCCATTATTCACCATAGACGCTCGTATTGGGAAAGAAGGCGAACCAACCAAACCAGTAGGCCAGGTGGCCGCCAAGACGCTCCAATTTCTCGCCGTTAGGACCAACGAGCGCTTCTTCTGTGACACGCCAGGTGAGCCCCATTTCATCCAGCAAGGTCGCTGCATCGACTCCTGGCGCAAACGTCTGCTCTCCTCGCTCATAGGCGCGCACAGCGCTGCCGGCATCATAGGTAACCTCGCCTGTACGTAAACTCTCGCCTTCTATCTGGATGATTTCGCCAGGAGCAACGAGAACGATGGCTTCTCCTCCCAGATCGTCATTCACAACTTTCTCTTCGACCAGCACCTCTATGGGGTAGGCTTTAGGCACATCGTTAACGCGCACCGCGTAGATCTGATCTTTAGACTGGAGCAAATCGCTGCGCTGCCAGACGGGGAACATCGTATCCTCGTAGGCAAAGTAGTCCCCGTAAGCGGCGCCGGGCCGGTAATCGCGATTAAACCCGGTATCAACATCCACCACCAGGGTGTCCGGATGCGCCGAGCGCCACGCCTCCCAAGTGGTGAGCACAACGGGCAGGATATCAAGCTGAATACCGCTGTCGGCCAGTTCTCCCAGGACCGGCTCGCCGGTTAGTTGGTTCCAGAGCGTATTGGTTTGACGATCATACATGAGCTTATTGCTACGGTACAGGAACCCGGATGAGCCAAAATCATATGTTTTGCCATCAGAGGCACGGCCGTCAAAAGCGACGGCCGCTCCACAAAGTGTGCAGTACGCCAATGACACGGGCACATCCCCCACAACATCATTGGCCATCTCATGCCAGTCTAAAATACGTTTAGGGTAGGCGCGCGCCTCACCGTTTTGCACAATGCCGAAAACGACGTTTTCTGGCTCAAGGTAATCCGCTTCACCGGCCGTCAGCATGACTGGCTGATCTAGAGCAGGAATACCGTCGACGGGCACACCGCCCCACTGAATTTCCTCAACACGGATCTTGGAAGGATATTTGTCCTGCAGGAACCCAGCGAAACGCGGATCGATCAGGGAGAGCATTTGTCCCTTCCATCTGGTGAAACCGGGAGGCGGCTCAAGATCCGTTTTTCCATACCACTCGATCAAGTCAAACCAATTATCACCGGTTGTTTGCCCATTCAACTGCTCAATCGCATGCTGCAGATTCGCTTGATTTAGGCCGCTTCGCATAAGCCCTATCTGATCCGCACGGATCAGCTCGATCAGCACGGCCGTGAACCTCTTGTCATCCGCCTGCAGAATCCGCGCTAATGCTGCCGGCGCTTCTTCAGCACTGAACGGCAGATTGCTCATAAGCCTGACAGCTTCTTCATCACCGATAGTAGGGGGTTCGACGGCAGGCGTGCGGATTGTCTCCGGCGCTGCATCAGCGCTTCCTGGCTCCTCTGGCGTGGGTTCGGCCGTTGCTGGAGCAGCGCTGGTTGGGGCAGCAGTCGCCGTATCAACCACATCCGGCGACTTTTCTTGAGGAGCTTCGCCAGCCGGAATATTAGTCGCACTGCCGGTCACTGCTCCCGCAGAGGAACCTGCTGTCGTATCACGACATCCGGCAGCCAGAATACCGGCGACCAGAAACATTAGGGTGAAGGCGTAGGACAAATCTCTATTTCGAGTCATGGGACCTAATCCAGAAGACCATTGTGCCGGTAAAATAGCTACCGTCAGTATAGCAGTTGTAAACCAAACAGAAACTGGATTTAAGCGACTTGTGACCTTCCCGTAATAGATATGTAACACACGCCAAAAACAAAAAAGCGACCTCCATGAGGTCGCTAATAAACTCTGTCAAACAAATGTAAATTATTCGATCGTATTGACGACGCTGTTGGTATCGCCAAATTCATTGGGCCAGTAGGCATCAGCGCCATCATCATTTGCCCAATAACTGCCATCGACAAGGTAACGGAACTGAAATTCGCCATTCTTGGGCATGCGCGCTTTCACGCGAAACGGGCTACCAGCCTTCTTCGCCTGTTTCATAGCTACCGGTTCCCAAGCATTGAATTCAGCCACCAGGGCGACTTCCGAGGCACTCTCGTTGTCATACACAAACGTTACTTCACACTCATCTTTCGTTTTGAAGAATTTCTTCGTAATCATTCTTTTGAGCTCCTACATTCCTTTACTAGCAAGCAGTATCATTAGCGAGCTAGTACAAAATAGCGATATAAACTTGACTAATCAATAATTATAAAGGAGCAAGTACTTCACGAAAAAAGGAATCATCTGCTATTCAGGTTTGTAGAAGGGGTTAGTTGTGCTTTCGAGGCGAGCGATAGTTTGTCCGGGGATACAGCGTACATCGTAAACATTTACTAGAGCGCGAATCTGGTGCAAGATGCGAACAGCCTGGCGAGGACGGACTACCTCCAGGCTCATAATGATTCGCAGTTCACCCGCCCGGTTTGGCGGCGGTGTATAGATAAAGGGAATACTGATCTGTTCATCTTGCAGAGGGCGTGTAATATCGTACAGCAATCCGGCGCGATCAAAAACATCGACTTGCACTGTGATCAGGCGGGCTTTGCGCTGCGAGGCTTCACCCCATCCCAATTTGAGCAAGCGCCCGGGAGCGCGGTTAGCACGCAGACTGTGACATCCTTCTTTATGGACGGTTACCTCTCCATTCTTACGTAGGAACCCCACAACAGAATCGCGCGGGTGAGGTTCGCATGTCGCACAAAGGTGCAGGCGACGGCCGTCGGCATGGGTGATGATGTACTTCTCGCCGCTGCGACCGGTCACCATGTTGTCCAGGTTGCGGATAGGTTCATCAGCCCATTTGGCATCGAGGACACTTGTGGCGACGACAGTAGGGAGTATCTCTGCTCGTCCAAGGGCATAATAGAGCTCGTTTGTCGTTTCAAATCCGAGAAGGCGTGCTGCTTGTCCATGATCGAAGTGTGAAACGCCCAGCATGCGCAGTTCAGTCTGCAGCAAGTTCCTCCCTTGAGAGATCGCCAAATCACGAGATAAGCGACGAAACCAACGGCGGGCGCGCGAACGCGCGTAATTAGTGCTCAAATAACCGAGATCTTCGTCCAACCATTCTCGTTGTGGCTCCGCCCGAAAGCTCTTAATGATACGCACCATATCTCCGTCTCGAAGCTGGCGGTTAAGTGGGCTGAGCATTTCATCCACATAGGCGGCCTGACACTGATCGCCTAAACCTGTATGGATAGCGTAAGCGAAATCGATCGGTGTCGAGCCCTTAGCCAACATAATCGCATCGCCACGCGGCGTATAGACCCGAATCTGCGCGCTGAAGAGATCTTCGACGACACTCCTTACGGTCGCGCCTGCATCCAGGTAATCAGCCGACACCGTCTCACGGATATTTTCAGAAAGTACATCGATCTTCTCGGCGACCCCTTTTTCCCACAGCGGTGTACCAGCGTACAGCCATCGGGCAAGAACGCCGATCTGAGACACCTTATCCATCGCTTCAGTGCGTAGACGAATCTTGATATGCTGCCCGTTTCCGGTAACGACTGTTGTATGGAGGGAACGGTACAGATTATCGCGCGGCACAGAAATATAATCGTCAAAACGATCAGGAACCGCCTGCCAGACTTGATGCAGACAACCAAGCGCTGTGTAGCAGGACATCCAGTCATCCAGCAATACCACCAGGCGCAATGTTCTATCAAAGTCATGGTAGGAAGCGTTATGAGATGTCAGGTCACTGTAAACCGTATAGGTACTCTCGGGAGCCAGAGCTACTTTTCGTACATCAAGATTTGCTTCCAAAAGATGGTCCATGATTTGACCGCTGACCAATTGGAACATCTCCTGCTGTTCATCGTGCAGCTCTTCCATGCCTTGACTGATAACCTCATAAGCGCGGTTATCCAGCACTTCCAACGAAAGGGATTCCAGTTCGCTTTTTAGCGTCCAGATACCCAGGCGGTTGGCCAAAGGCGCGAAAATATAGAGTGTTTCACGAGCCTTACGCTCCTGCCCTTCTCTCGACATGTGTTTGATCGTGCGCATATTATGCAGCCGATCGAAGAGCTTGATGATAACCACGCGCACGTCACTACCCATCTCGCGAAACAGCTTTTGGGTACTCAGATCCTGAATCTCTTGCCTGGAAAGATGGCGCCCTTTGGCGACGCCTTCGGAAACATCTTTCAGCTTGGTCACACCATCAACGAGGTAAGCCACCTCTTCACCAAACAGGGCCGCGATTTCAGAAATAGGAACACTGACATCTTCGGCAACATCATGTAAGAGTGCCGCCATCAGCGCATCTGCATCTAACCGGTATTGTGCCAGGTAATATGCGACTGTCAGGGGGTGCGTGACAAAGGGCTCGCCGGAACGCCGGTACTGTTCAGAATGTTTCTGTTCAGCGAAATCGTAGGCTTGTTCCACACGCAGACAATCCTCATGGTCGAGGTAAGTCTCGATACACGCAAAGAACTGTTCGCGCGTAGCCGCTACGACGGGGGTCATAACTGTTTCTTCTTGTAATCCGCGAAACGGTAACCAACGCCCCTTTCAGTCAGGATATACTTAGGGTTGGCTGGATCCTCTTCTATCTTCTTGCGCAGGTAATTAATATAGAGGCGCAGGTAGTGAGTCTCATCTCGGTATTCATAACCCCAAACTTTGGCCAGCAGCGTTTCATGAGGGACTACCCAACCAGCATTTTGCAGGAGTACATAAAGCAAGCGGTATTCTGTCGGCCTTAAATCGATGCGTTCGCCATCAACTATTACCTGGTGGCGGTTGAAGTCGACCGAAAGGCGATCGTCAATCTTGAGGACAGTTCTGGGTGGCGCCGAAGGCCAACTCGCGCGGCGCAGAACGGCGGCAACGCGACTGTTCAACTCGCGCGGGCTGAAAGGCTTGGTGATATAGTCATCTGCGCCCAGGTTTAAACCACGCGTGATATCTTCTTCCTCACTGCGAACCGTCAGCAGCACGACAGGAACTGTTGAGATTTCACGCAGCATACCAAGTGTTTCAAAGCCGTCCATTTCAGGCATCATAACATCCATGATAACCAGATCAGGTGCGTATTTTCTGATCTGATCAAGCGCCTGAATCCCATTCTCAGCTTCGACTACCTGGTATCCTTCCAACTCGAGATTCATGCGAATAAACCGTCGCATGCGTGCTTCATCATCAACAACCAATATAATCTGCGGCGCTGTTGATTCTAATGATTCGGGAATTTTTTCAACCATCTTTACTCACGTACAAAGCTTATGGGCATATTGCCGCCGGTGCCTGGCAAGAGTTGAATGAATAACACCTGGTGCCAGGACACCAACAAGGTGTTGACACCTTCCTCTACAAAACCCAGTCTTTTTCCATCCGGCTGCAAAGGATTATGGAGGATAATAAACCGATCGGACTGATTGGGCAATGTCTCCACTTCTCCCGTAATGATCTCCTGATTAACCATATGAATTGCAATGGACTGCCGCATATCAAACCTCACTCCAGGAATATGTGAACATCTAGTCTGCCGAAGCGTAGCCGGCTGGAGGCGGGTAGATGGTATGCCTGCTGCGCATCTAGCTTGACCTCGCCGATCCACGTGCCGTTGACGCTGCCCTGATCAACAAGTACTGTTTCATCTGATGTTGAATGAACAAGCGCATGGTGTCTAGACACTCCTTTTTCAACACCTCCGTCGTCAGTCAAATCAAGCTGCGGCCAATAGCCAGCTTCCGGATCCGCGCGTCCGATTGCAATAGGGTCTGATTTGGAGAGAGGGATCCGCAGCTTGCGACCACTATCAAGGATCAAGAAATGGGCGTGATTCCAGCGTTTACCGGTGCTACTTTCTTTCGCATCATACAGGGCAGCACCGCATTCTGTGCAGAATAAGGTACCGAGGATAAAGGTGACCTCACAAGTCTCACACTTAATCATTCCACTCCAATTGTATCGCCTTTCGCGTCAGCGCGCGTGTTCCATATTTGAGTCTCTTGTGCCCAGACGCCGAGAGATTTCCTGTTTGGACCAACTGCCGCGCTTCAAGGTCAGCTTGTAGAGCCAGACCTGTTTCCCCAGCTTCCAGCAGGCGCGTAGACAAATAACGCATGCGCTCTGCAGCCCGAACTACTTGCCCCGATTCAGCATCCTGCCAGGCGCGTTGATGCAGATGGTACAGGGTCATCAAACGAACCGCACGGATGATATCTTGTGGCAGCTGCGCTGCGGGCGGCTCGGCGACTATTGATAGTTGAATCTGCTCGCGGAATGTCTGGGCGCCGCTGCCCGGTATTTCTGCCGAGAACTGCAGCGGGATCCGGATACGTGTGGCGATAGGTTGTGGCTTGACGCCGAAAGCTAATACAAAGGAAAGAGGCGCGCCACCCTCAATGTCACCCAGCACAATCTCTTTGCCATTAGTATGCAGCGGCTGCGCGTAAGGGGTCAGGCGGAAACTGTCGAGCAGCTCTACGCTTTGTGGCCAGCCGGCGG
The DNA here is from genome assembly GCA_963767495.1 of uncultured Chloroflexia bacterium. Taxonomy (GTDB): domain Bacteria; phylum Chloroflexota; class Anaerolineae; order Promineifilales; family Promineifilaceae; genus JAACFF01. The sequence continues at coordinate 870,169 of CAVYDY010000001.1, read as the reverse complement.
CTAGGGTTACCCGGTGCGCATGCGTTTCCCCCAGGTTTATCAGTCTCTTCTGTAGAGAAGAAACGATTTTTTGCGACGAATCAATGTATTCCACCAGGCCATGCGATGGAGCCACCAGCGCATCAAGAAACTGATCATCCCAGTCAGCGCCAATACCAAAGGCGTGGATGGAGATATCCTGTTCGGCTGCTTTTCCAGCCAGCTGCAAACAATCGGTCTCGTCGCCATAGGTACGGCCGTCCGTCAGCAGAACAAGCTGATTATTATGCTCGCTCATTGAAACTTTGCGCAGCTGTCTTACGCCGCTCAACAATCCCTGATATATCTCAGTCCCTCCTGATGCCTCAATGCCATCCAGCCACGCTGCCGTCTTCTGATGCTCCCCAACCGGTTTCGGAGGGAGGACGACAGCAGCCCGGTCACTAAAACTCACGATCGACAGCATATCTCCCGAAGAAAGCTTGGACAACAACAGATTCAGAGCCTGCTTAACTCGCTGCAAGCGCTCCCCGCGCATTGAAGTGCTGCGATCGACAACAAGGCAGATATTCAGCGGCAAGACCTTGTGATCACCTGCATCACGAGGGCGCAGTTCTGCCAACAAATAGACCATTTGCGGTTTATCGATGATAGCCAGCTGCTGCTTGCTGACCTGGAGATTGGCTTCAATCGGCTTATACACTTCTGCCAGCAGCGCGTCGTATCGTCCACGACGCTGCGGATCGCGCAGACCGTCATAAGCATGGCGAATATCCTCGTAGACAGCGGAATCGGCTTGACTGCCCCCCGGGGAATAGAGGCCATGCATATGTTGAAACGCAGCTTCAATGTCCCCCGCAGCCGCATTTCGGGGCAGACCTAGAATCTGGTAATAGTCACGCTTGTCCTGTTTCATAATAGAGAGCGATAGTAGGGGCAGCAGGGGGGTGCATTATTCACGGGTGCCGGAACGACAATTAGCCCCAAACCCGAATACTTCAAGTCTTGAATTCAACGACAATGGCCGAGATATTATCCAACCCGCCCGCTGCCATGGCTGCCGCGACCAGATCATCGGCGATCTGATCGGGCGCCGCTGGTTGCTGCATTATCTGCGAAATTTCCGAGTCCGAGATCTGCCCACAGAGCCCATCGCTGCAGAGCAGCAGCTTTCCGAACGGAGGCAGCATGCGGGTGTCAACATCCACCTCCAGCTCTTCTTCCTGACCCAACGCGCGCAGCAGAATGTTGCGGTACTGGAAATTCTCCGCTTCTTCGGCAGTCAACCTGCCTGAATCCTGCAAACGTTGGACTAGAGAATGATCCCTGGAAAGCGCCTGCAGATCTCCATCTACGAGCCAGTACGCACGTGAATCACCCACATGAGCGAGGTAGAGCCGGCGGCCCATTACGAGAGCGATGGTTAATGTTGTTCCTCCGTTTCCTGAATAATCTACCGGGTTAACAGCACCATGAGCGGCCAACACAGACTCTCGCATGATCTGTTCGACAATAACCTGGCTGGGCTGCGCGTCGGCATTGAGTAATGGTAGATAGATTCGCTGCAGCAGGTACTCAGCAGCAACGCGTGAAGCTATCTTGCTCGCCCGGTCGCCTCCATCATAGCCGCCCATCCCATCAGCAACGATATAGAGGCCAAATGGTGGCAGCACTGTATGACCGCCAGAATCAAAGCTGTAGAGAAGGCAGGAATCTTCGTTTCGCTGCCGCACGACGCCGATATCGCAGCGCAGTGCCCCATCAAGCAGAAGGTTTCCGGCAGCCTTCGCCGCCGCCTGCACGTCATCAAGCGCATCTTCTGATTCACTATCCCGTAGCTTCTCGATTTTTGTGTCTACATTCACAGGATACGGGGGCTTTTCACTCATCTATTTCCATCAAATTCAGGCGCCTGATCCATGCCTGGCTTGTCCATTGCGTCATTTTCGGCCACAGATTCAGACCGGCAGCGCATATAGCTTTGCATCGGTTGTACCGATATACATGACGCCATCTTCGATTAAGGGCGACGCAACAACCTGGCTGCCCGTTTCAAATCGCCACTGCAAATCGCCGCGTTCAAGGGTTAGGCCATAGATGGCACCATCAGTCGAGCCAAAATAGACCGCGTCATTCCATATGGCAGGAGAGGAGGCAATCTGACCATTTGTCTGGTATCGCCAAAGACTTGAACCAGAATCCATATCTATCGCATGCAGGTATCCGTTTGCGGAACCAATATAAACGACCCCCTGGTGGATTACGGGGGAAGAAACAACCGCCCCGTGGGTACGATATCGCCAGATGCGCCAACCTGAGCTGACATCCAAAGCATATACGGCGCCATCAAGAGAGCCAACAACCACGATATCTTCAGCCAACGTTGGTGAAGAAGTGACCGGTCTGCCCGTCTGTACCTGCCATTGGGTTTTGCCTTTGCTGAGATCCTTGCTGTAAATCTCGCCTTCTTCTGTCCCAAAAATCACGCCTTCTTCTGAAATCAGAGGGGTAGAGCGCACGGCGCCGTAGGCGTTGGCGCGCCAAGACATCGCACCCCTCAGGGCATTGACGGCATAAACATAGCCATCATCGGCTCCAAAGAAGATATTGTCAAAGCGGCCCGTTGGCGAGGAATAGATGGGGCCTTCCGCACTGAAACGCCAGTTTTCACGGCCGCTGCGCAGCTGTAGGGAATAGAGATTATTGTCGGCCGAACCGATGAATACGGCGTCTTCATAGACATAGGGCGAAGCGCCGATGCTGTTTCCCGTAGGGAATTTCCAAAGAAACTCGCCGCGGTCAGCCGAAATCGCATAAAGATTGTTATCATAGGCGGCAGCGAAAACGATACCTTTGGCGACCGCCACTTTGGATCGGATTTCATCTTCACATTGGAACAGCCATAAGGGGCTGACCTGGCTGGTACCCACCCTAATCACAGGGAGGGATTCGCGATCTTCCCGGTCAAAGCGCTCCGGTTTGTCTTCCGCATCCATCGCGGTGATAGAGAGCAGCTCTTCTTTGAGCACCATAGCATCGGGAAAGCGATCTTTCGCATCATAGGCCAGGCAGCGCATGATGATGCTCTCAAACGCCACAGATACCGTCGGGTTTACAGCGCGAATCGGCCGCTCATCAAAAGTGAACGGTGTTTCTTGCCGGGGATCTTGCCGGGTCAGAAGATGATGAAGCGTCGCACCGAATGCGTAAATATCGGCGGCCGGCGTCGCTTCCCCGCGATATTGTTCCGGAGGCGTATACCCCTCTGTTCCGATCATGGTGCCACGTACCTGGTCGGCTTCAAACAATTTAGCAATGCCAAAGTCAATAAGCCGGATGCGCTTATCATTGTCCAACATGATATTGGAAGGCTTCAAATCGCGAAAAATGACCGGTTGTGGTTTCTGACTATGTAGATGGACGAGGGCTTCACAAATCTGAAGCGACCACCCTAAGGCGTGGACCTGCTCCAGAGGCTCTGTCGAACTATCGAGCCACTGTTCCAGATTCTTGCCTTCAACCAATTCCAGGATCAGATAACTGCGATCCCCTTCTGTGAAGTAGTCTGATACAAGAGGAATCGCCGGATGGTTAAGGACAGCGAGCATACTCGCTTCTTGCTCAAAAGATTGGATCGTCTGTGCACGAAGCTGGGGATCGGCCGTAAAGATCACCATCTCTTTGACGGCGCATGATTTATCTACGGCTGGGAAACGAAGGTCTCGGGCCCGGTAAACGGTACTGAATCCCCCGATCCCAAGCGTAGTTACAACGCGGTACCTTTTCTGAAGGACCGTGCCGGGCTGCAGGGTGCCGGTAATCGAGTCGCGCTCCTGGTTGCCGTTTTCTGCCGAAAGCTGTTGCGTTGTCAATTGCGTCATATGGTCTATCGACCTTCCCTAATGTCGACAATTATAGAGGGTCATCACCTCAATAATCAAGGTCAATAAGATCGGCGCTGTCATCCCTGGCGCGCAGGCACCTTTCCAGCGCATCTATTTGCAAGATAATCAATGCGTCTCAACAGGGCGCCAGAGCCGTTCACCACCAATTGATTGGCTGTATTGTCGCACTGCTTCCGCCATGTCGTCTTGATCACGAAAGAAGCTGCTCAATTGTGACTCGTAGGCGGCGACTGCCTTGATCTTAGCTTCCAGCGCAGCCGCAGAAAGGGGGATGATCGTTGGCTGCCAGTGATCATCCGCTACATCAGTAACCGCCTCGAGGGCATCCGGCAGTAGGACATATGGGTATTCCTCATAGTAGAGCAGCTCACCATTGTTGAGCCGCTCAGCAGCCAGACGCGTTATCTGGTGATCGACATGGTTGCCCACGCCGAGCGGCGCAACGAGGCGCTTATGTGGCGGCAGGCGCCGAAGGCGTTCGGAAATAGCATCGGCCAGTTCCAACTCCGAGGGATGAATACTGCCAAAGATATCTTCATTTGAATTGTAGAGCACCTCGTTTGTCTGAGCGTGCGAACGATAGATGCAGTCAGGGACACCCAAATGTAGATAATCCGCACCAAGGATGCGGCAGGCTTCTGCGTCTTCAGCCCGGCGCATCGCTGCGACATCTACCTGAAGCCGCCAACGATTATGCAGCGCTTCAATGAAATCAGACTTTGCCTGATCCGGCGGATCGCCGGCCATCACCGTGACGATGAGGACCGAACTGCCGCCGGTGCTCTGCATGTAGACTTGCCCGCCGGACGATAGGGCAATGTCGTCCAAATGTGGCGAAAGATAAATCGTCTCGTAAGGATGCTTCATACTGTCAGATACCTGTCAGCACACAATATCATGTGTACCATTGCTTCAATTGGCGATTGCTTACTATAATACCACGTACATGGACAAACAATTGACGCATTTGGATGAAAGCGGCCGGGTCACAATGGTAGATGTCGGTCATAAACCGGAAACAGAGCGGATTGCTGTAGCACGTGGTGCGGTGACGATGGCCCCGGATACCTTGCAGCTCATCATTGACGGTAGCTTGAAGAAGGGGGACGTGTTGACCGTCGCCGAGCTGGCCGGCATTATGGCCGCAAAACGGACCAGCGACTTGATCCCCCTCTGCCATCCGCTGCAATTATCCAAAGTGGACGTCACCTGTACAATCAATAGAGCAGCTTCAAGAGTGGATATTGAAGCGATGGTTAAGACGCATGGGCAAACGGGCGTAGAAATGGAAGCCTTAACGGCCGTTTCCGCAGCTGCCTTGACGATTTACGATATGGCCAAGGCAGTTGATCGTGCAATGCGCCTATCTGAGATTCGCGTGGCCTTCAAATCAGGCGGGCAGAGCGGCACCTACCAGGAAGAAGTAACGCCCTAGCCTGTCACGCTGCGCCGCTTCCTGAAACAAATGCTATGAACTTAGAGATAAAGCTTTTTGCGACCCTGCGTGATCGTATGGGTCACAACATGATACAGATTGCCTTGGACGAGCCCGCCTCAGTGCAAGACCTTTTGGACAACCTATCACACAATTATATGGAGTTGGCGCCCGCACTGCCGACAGCGCTGGTCGCCGTAAATAAACAGTTCGCCTTTCCTGATACGCCCTTGGAAGCTGGCGACGAAGTTGCGCTCTTCCCACCAGTGAGCGGAGGTGACATGCCTCACCCCACTTATTTCGCCCTATCTCCCGACGAAGTGGATATCGAGGCCATTCATGAGCAAATCGGCGGGCCAGATATCGGGGCAATAATCAGTTTCACAGGATTCGTACGCGGTCAAACAGAGCGTGATGGGCTTCCGCCACAAACTCTCTATCTCGAATACGAAGCTTACAGCGCTATGGCGGATGAAAAAATGGCGCAGATCGCTAGGGAAATATGGCAGCGTTGGCCGTTAGTCAAAGGAGTGGCCATTGTACAACGAATTGGACGCCTCGATATCGGCGACATGACGACTTTCGTGGCCTGTGCAGCAGGACATCGCGACCAGGGCGCATTTGAAGCGGCGCGATACGGCATTGACCGGCTAAAAGAAATCGTTCCAGTTTGGAAAAAAGAAATTGGGCTAGATCAAAGCGCTTGGATAGAGGGAAGCTACAGGCCCACGGCAGCCGACAATAAATAGACAAGGTACGGAAAGAATTATGGGCAATGAACAGTTGAAGCAGCAACGCGTGGTCATAACAGGCATGGGGATGATCACACCTCTAGGACACTCTGTTGATGACACATGGAAGGGGATTCTGGCCGGTCAATCAGGCTTTGGACCTTTTACAGTAATTGAGAAGGGAGAACATACCTCCAGCGGGCTTTGCGAGGTGAAAGATTTCAACCCAGATGAAGCATTGGGCAGACGTGAAGCGCGACGTCGCGACCGCTATCAGCAATTCGCCACCGTCGCTGCCCAAGAAGCGATGGCACAGGCCCAGCTGCCGATCACGGATGACAATCGGGAGCGCATTGGTCTATCTCTGGGCACCGGCGTGGGCGGCATTCAAACGCTTGTTAACCAAGAACATGTCTTTCTTGAACAGGGTGTGCGCCGGGTTAGCCCATTTGCGATCACAATGATTATGCCTAATGGTGCAGCCGGCATGCTGGCCATTGATTATGGCATCCACGGACCCTCGAACACCGTCGCCACGGCCTGTGCTTCGGGTAATGACGCTATCGGGCACGCTTTCAGGGCAATCCGCTATGGCGAACTTGACGCGGTGTTAACCGGGGGCAGTGAAGCAATTATCACAGATGTCTCCGTCGCCGGATTTGAACGAGCGAGGGCTACGTCAACGAGCAGCAGCAATACGCCTCGCCCATTTGACAACGATCGCGACGGCCTGGTAGTCGGTGAAGGGGCCGGCATGTTGGTGTTGGAAAGTCTGGACCATGCCATGGCACGTGAGGCGACGATCCTGGCTGAGATCGTCGGCTATGGACAATCCACAGATGCCCATCACATTACCGCGCCGGCGGAAGGCGGCGCGGGAGCGGCACGCGCTATCCGACAGGCACTCCTCGATGCCGGCCTGCAGCCGGCTGATGTTGACTATATCAGCGCTCACGGCACGGCGACGCCATTGAACGACCAATCAGAGACCGCCGCCATTAAAGCGACTCTTGGCGACCACGCCTACAATGTTGGGGTGAGTTCCACCAAGTCAATGACCGGGCATATCATGGGCGCCACAGGAGCGATCGAGAGCATATTTTGCGTATTGGCAATAAGAGATCAAATCATGCCACCGACCATCAACTACGAAACGCCTGATCCGTTGTGCGACCTTGACTACATCCCTAACGTCGCACGGCCGGCTGAAGTGGACGTATGTCTCAATAACGCATTTGGCTTTGGCGGCCACAACGCTACACTGGTCATCAGGGCGTTCGCAGAATAGACTGGTGGGGACAATTGGTATCGTGTCGCTCATCCACCTGATTAATGACTGCCGGGAATTGAATCTTGCCTGATATAGAACCATTAGAGAAGAATCTGAATATCAGTTTCCAGGATCACTCTCTGCTCGAACGCGCGCTGACCCACAGTTCCTATCTCAATGAGAATCCGGACAGCGCCCAGGAAGATAACGAGCGTTTGGAATTCCTTGGCGATGCTGTACTGGACTTTGTTGTCGGCGCCTATCTCTACAATCGTTTCCCGGAAATGGAAGAAGGTGAGTTGACGAGTTTGCGCGCAGCGCTGGTAAGATCCAGCACCCTGGCCGATTTTTCACGGGAGCTTGAGGTCAATCATTTTTTGCGCTTAGGTTATGGAGAAGAAGAGAATGGCGGTCGTGAGCGCGCGCCGCTCTTATGCGCGGCGTTCGAAGCGGTGATCGGCGCGATTTACCTAGACCAGGGGCTGCAGGCGGTTCAGCGCCTGGTGGAGCCATTGATAACTCCGAAACTCATGGATATTCGCGAGAAGTCGCTGCATAAAGATGCCAAGAGCGAGTTTCAGGTCTGGGCGCAGTCGAAGTTCAACACAACCCCACATTACGAGGTCATCGAGGAATCTGGCCCCGATCATGCAAAGACGTTTACTGTGCAGGTGCTGGTCGGCCGTACCAAATGGGGATCAGGGCGTGGTTCAAGCAAACAGGCAGCAGCTCAGGCGGCGGCCGGTGAAGCGCTTGAGCAAATCGAGACGAACGACGATTTGCCGGACATCTCTGGTTGATCGCTGTCTTGCGAAAACTGAGCCGCTGCAGAGCGTGAGTTGAAACAGCGATGAGACGATTACTGATCACCGGCGGAAGTAGTTATCTTGGACAGCATTTGGTACCGCTGGCCTCATCTATTCACCAGACAAGCTATACCTATTTCACAAAGGATCCCGCCCTTTCTCCGTCAGCCTTTAAGCTTGATGTCCGCGACAGCAGGGCCGTGCACACGCTGGTACACCGGATTCAGCCAGAGATCATCATCCATACCGTGGGCTCCAATCGTTCTGCAGCTATGGCCGATGTCATCATTAGCGGCACAAAGCATGTCGCGGAAGCGGCCCGACTGGCCGGGTCTCGTCTGATACATGTCTCGACCGATGTTGTTTTTAACGGCCAGGATGCGCCCTATGACGAGGATGCGCCACCGACACCTATCCACGCCTACGGCCGTGCCAAAGCGGCGGCGGAAATCAGCGCCAGCAAACATCCTGACCATGCCATTGTGCGCACGTCGTTGATTTATGGTCTGCGGAAAATGGATCGGGGCACGGCATGGATCGTGGAAAAATTACAGGCCCAGCAGCCGGTCACTTTGTTCAGCGACCAACGGCGAAACCCAGTATGGGTCGATACACTGTGTCATGCCTGCCTGGAACTAGCAACCAACGAGTATCAAGGGATTCTAAACGTAGCCGGAAACCAGATCCTGACGCGCGCAGAATTCGGGGCACGTATGCTGGACTGGTGGAAAATTGAGGATCGACAAGCTCTTTCTATTGGGCTTTCTGATCCTGAAAGATGGCCTGTAGACTGCACCTATGACCTGAGTCGAGCAAGGGATGTGTTGCAAACGCCGCTGCCTGGCGTAGACAAAGTGCTTGAACAGCAGCAGGGATCCCATTGAATCTTTAAGTATTCGGGGGTTGACTCGCAGAAACGCCAACCGCTATAATGAATTTACAAATTCACCATATTACCCCGAACAATGAGGGGGTAGAGTTAACAACTGAGCGGAAATCGAGATCCCCACTGGCGCGCCCACACGTTTCGACAAGTTTCAATACGGGGTCGAAGCCAACAAATGTAATCGGCCGCGATGGGATTCACCAACATATCTCTGCTTCACTGTTAACCGAAACTTACTACCCTCACCCAGTTCGGGGTTACTTTTTGTACGGTGCCCGCGTTCCCCACTTCCCCTTAACCCCCAATTAGATCTACTGCGCTTCCTCTTCAATCTGGAAGGTTGTTTCCATCCTGGCTCCGGAACTAACGATCATGGCGCTGGCTGAGCAGTATTTTTCTTCCGATAAGCGAATTGCGCGCTCGACGGCCGTGGGATCAATATCTTTCCCGCGGATCGTATAGTTCAACGTCACGACGGTATAAACCTTGGGATGCTCGTCAGCGCGAATGCCTGAGGCCTCTACCTCAACGCCGGTTACATCCTGTCGCTGCTTCTGCAGAATCATCACGACATCAATAGCCGTGCATCCCGCTACACCAGCCAAGATAAGATCCATAGGCCCGGCGCCAGTTTTCTTGCTGCCGCCGCAAACATCCAGCTCATATCCTGAGCTTAGGGCCCCCTGGAAATCTAATCCCTCACCTGTCCATACGATTTTCGCGCTGTTCATAATCTCTCCTAACTTCCCATTGCCTCTATTTCTTGCACGATCTTCACGCTCTTAGTGCTGCCGATACGATTGGCGCCCGAGCGAACCATAACCAGGGCGTCGGCTCCGCTGCGCACGCCGCCCGATGCTTTAACACCAAGTTTTGCACCAACGATATCCCGCATCAGCTTCACATCTTCTGCTGTCGCGCCGGCATGGCTCATTCCGGTCGAGGTCTTGACAAAATCAGCCCCGGCGCGCATCGCCGATTCACACGCCTGAATCTTCTCGGCCTCGGTCAGGAGCGCAGTTTCAATGATCACCTTGACTAACGAAGCGCCGGCGTGCGCTGTCTGAACAACAACGGCGATATCCTCCTCGACCAGCGCCAGGTTCCCCTCTTTGAGCGCACCGATATTGATGACCATATCGATTTCGCGGGCGCCATCTTGAATGACCTGTTCCGTCTCAAATGCTTTCTGCCTCGTCGTTGTCGCTCCCAGCGGGAATCCGACAACGGCACAGGTTTTGACTGTCGAACCGGCCAGTTTCGCAGCCACCTGGGCCACGTGGGTCGGATTGACGCAGACGGAGGCAAAGCCATACTGCCGCGCTTCGGCGCACCATTGGTCAATCTCTTCAGACCGGGCATCGGCGCGCAGCAGCGTATGGTCGATCAATCCGGCTATGAGCGCCGGGTTCTCGTCAATCATCGCCTTAAGCTCTTCCTGGGGGGCGCTTTCAGCGGTAAGTAGAATTTCTTCTTTGAAGCTGCGGCCGTTCGGCGGCGGAGCAGCCTGCAAAATGTCAGCGATCGTCGCCGCTAGATCAGCAAAGCTTTCACGCACGCCGATGTTCACGCCCTGCTTCAAATCTTTGCCGACCATAAGGACAGGCACATACTCTCGCGAATGATCGGTGCTGGGGGTTACCGGGTCATTGCCATGATCGGCCGTGAGCACCAGCACATCGTCATCAGAAAGTGCCTCAAGGATTTCCGGTAAGCGCTTGTCGAATTCAGCCAGCGCATCCGCATATCCTTGTGGATTATTACGGTGGCCAAACTTGGCATCAAAATCAACGAGGTTGGTGAAGATCAGACCCCATTCGCGCCGCTCCTGCATGGCGGCGATCGTTTTGTCCACGCCGTCCATATTGTCACTGGTCGTCACGTAGCTGGTAATGCCTTGCCCGACAAAGATATCATTGATCTTACCGACAGCGTGGACCATCTGTCCCGCCTTCTCTAGATTATCAAGCAGCGTTGGCTGCGGCGGCACAACTGAATAGTCATGACGGTTGGCAGTGCGGGTGAAGTTTCCTGGTTCGCCAACAAAAGGTCTGGCGATAATACGGCTGACCTCATGCTCGCCCCGCAGCAGTTCTCTTGCCGTACGGCAGATATCATACAGCTCGTCGATCGGGATGACCTCTTCATGAGCCGCGATCTGGAAGACGCTGTCACCGGAGGTGTAAACGATCGGTTTGCCAGTTCGAACATGCTCCTCGCCCAATTCTTTGATGATCTCCGTCCCTGAAGCCGGGTAGTTACCCAGCGTGCCGCGTCCGATTTGCGCTTCGAAGGCGTCCATCAGTTCTGGCGGGAAGCCATCCGGATAGAGGGGGAATGGTTGGTGCAGGTGCAGGCCGGTCAGTTCCCAATGCCCGGTTGTCGTATCCTTGCCCGCGGAAACCTCGGCCATTTTGCCGTAGACGGCCGTTGGCGATACTTGCGGCTCGATGCCTTCGACAATGGCGATATTGCCCAAGCCCATGCGTTCCATATTGGGCACCTGGAGTCCACCGACAGCGACGGCCATATTGCCTAGTGTATGGCTGCCGACATCACCATAGGCGGCGGCATCTGGCGCCTCGCCGATACCTACACTGTCCAGCACAATGAGAATGACGCGATTAATCTGCATGGTGAGCTCCTGTTGTCTATGCCCGTCACAATCGCAGCGGGAGGTTGTCAGCTAATTTTAGCAGAAAATGACGGCGCGTCTTTAGAACAGTTTGCGGAAACAATGGCGCAAACTGCATCTGAGCGTGCGGTTCAACACAAGCGGGTTTATCAGTGAATTTGCAGTGGATCTTTAATAGCGCCTCGTTCCAGGAGCGGTTGGTCGTATCCTTCATCCCAGCCCTGCGGGGGCTCTGTCTTGGCGATACGTACGGCCGTGTTCTTATAGTCCGGTATTTTGGCCCGCGCATCAATACGGTCCAGGGTCAGCTTATTGGCCGCCGCTTCAGCGAAATGGAAAGGAATGAACACCGTCTTACGCGGGGAACGTCCGGTGACCAGGGCACGTAGGGTAATGGAACCGCGCCGCGAACTGACCTCCAACCAATCACCCGTCTCGATATCCATCGCTTCAGCATCATCCGGGTGGATTTCACAAATCGCTTCCGGGAAAATCTCCTCAAGACGTGAGTTTCCGGTCATTGTGCTGCCGTGCCAATGATAGAGCACGCGCCCGGTGCTGAGATTGTAGGGGTATGCTTCATCCGGCTGCTCCGATTCTGTGCCATAGTCCAGTTCCCAGAATTTGCCGGCGCCGCGCGGGAAATTATCAGCGAAAAGATAAGGCGTTCCCGGATGCTCCAGGTCAGGACAGGGCCAATGGACGCCCCCCTCGCGCTCGAGGCGTTCATAGGTGATGCCGCCAAATTCAGGCGTCAACCGCCGCATCTCCTCCCAGATCTCGGAAGGATGTTCATAATTAAAGCCGGCGGAAAGCGACACGCCGAGCCGTTTTTCTACCCGTCGACCGAGATCACTGGTGATCTGCCAGTCAGGGCGTGATTGGCCTACCGGTTCAACCGCTTTACGGCAGCGCTGTACGCGCCGGTCGGTGTTGGTGAACGTGCCATCTTTCTCGGCAAAACTTGTGGCGGGTAGGATCACATCAGCCATTTCACCTGTCTCATTAATGAAGATATCCTGGCATACGAGAAATTCAGCCTGCTCCAATGCCTTTCGCGTATGGTGCTGGTTTGGCTCACTGAGCATCGGGTTCTCGCCGACGACAAACAGGCCGCGCACGGCGCCGGTTAGGGTGCCATCGATCATCTCCGTGGCGGTAAGGCCCGGCTGATCGTTCAGTGCTGTGCCCCAGACGCGCTCAAACTTTTCCCTGACTTCAGGCGCAGTCACCAACTGGTAAGCGGTATAGACATTGGGCAAACCACCGCTGTCGGAGCAGCCTTGAACATTGTTCTGCCCGCGGAGCGGGTTGAGCCCAGTGCCCGGCTTGCCAATTTGCCCGCACATCAGAGCGAGATTGGTGAGCGAGATCGTATTGTCCGTACCATGCGTGCTCTGGCTAATGCCCATGCCCCAATAGATGGCGGCACGATCGGCCGTGGCATACAAACGCGCCGCTTCAATGATCTTTTCAGCAGGAACGCCGGTTATTTCTTCAGCCCACTCAGGCGTGAAGCTTTCCAGGGATTCGATATACTCTTGGAAACCTTCTGTTCGCTGGGCAATGAACTCCTCATCGTATAACCCTTCCTTAACCACAACATGGGCCATGGACTGGAACAATGCCACATCAGTGCCCGGATTTTGCTGCAGCCAGAGGTGAGAAAAATCAACCATCTCTACCTGGCGCGGATCGATGGCGATCAGTTTAGCGCCATTTTTACGCACGGCGCGTTTGAGGTAGTTGGCAATGACGGGATGCGTTTCGGCCGTGTTAGAGCCGGTAATAATGAAGACATCCAGATTCTCCATCTCGGCGATGGAGTTCGACATCGCTGATGATCCAAGGGCCAGCTGCAAGCCAGCAACTGATCCGGCGTGACATAATCGGGCGCAGTGATCGACATTGTTCGTGCCGATAAGCGAGCGAATGAATTTTTGAAACAGGTAAGTGTCTTCATTGGTAGCTTTGGCGCTGGCGTAGCTGCCAATCGCCTCGCCGCCATACTGCGTCTTGATGCGCACCAGTTCATCGGCCACGTAGTTTAACGCCTCGTCCCAGGTTGCTTCACGCCAGACAGGTTCTGCGCTGCGCCCTTCGTCGCGATTGACGCGGATCAAAGGCGTTTTGACCCTTCTGGGGTGCTTCACATAGTCGGTGCCAAAGCGTCCTTTCACGCACAGCATGCCATAGTTTGGCGCGGCATCAAACGGGGCATCAACACGATAGATGTATTCATCCTTAATGCTCAAATCGATCTGGCAGCCCACGCCGCAGTAGGGGCAGGTCGTGCGTACAGCTCTATCAGCAGAAATCATTCGTCACCTCCCGACCAACTCTTGTCAAGTCAACCGGTCTCTTGCTCTCGTCAATCGCGTAGCTTTGTGGTTCCACACTGCATCACTCAATGATTGGTCTATTTGCGCCGTTTACGACCGCCCCTTGTTTGCCCGAAGATGTCATCAGGATCAATACCTTCTTCGAGGAGCGCCTGGCGTTTCGGCTTGAGCGCACCAGTGGGGCAGGCGCCGACGCATTGGCCGCAGAAGACACAAGTGGTATCCATCATGCCGTCACCCATAAACGTGCCGATGGTTGTATGGAATCCACGGCCGTCGAAGCTGAGGGCGAAAGCGAACTGCGCATCTTCGGCGCAAACCTGCACACAGCGCCAGCAATCAATACATTGGTTGTAATCGCGCAGAAAAAAGGGATTGTCGTCGTAGATGGGCGTCGTACGTCGTTCACTCCCGGCAAAACGATCCACATCAGCATCATAGCCAGCAATCATGTCCAGGATATCCGGTGCCTCGGAAAGATCAGCGGTTGAGGCCAGCAGTTCGAGATTTGTACGGCGCCCGCGAATAACGGCCTCACTCTGCGTCTCGACGACCATGCCCTCGGTGCATACGGTAACACAGGCGGCAGACTGCAGCCTGCCCCCAGCATCCACGGAACAGATGCGGCAGAGACCATTGCCCGTAAGGTGCGGATGGTAGCAAATCACGGGGATATCAATACCTAATTCAGCCGCGGCATCCAGGATTGTCGTACCCGCAGCAACCGTGATCTCACGGCCGTCAATCGTAACTGTTACAGTATCACTCATGCATGTCTCCATTGGCTGATCCGGTGGGGGCAAAGCTCGCAGCGAACACCCGCTGCGGTTGGGTGTATATGCGCATCCGCTGCTGGCGGAGGTAGGCCACAATGGTCATATTCCACGCTTCCGCCAGGCCTACCGAGAGACTGGTGGGCGATGTGCGCGAACAGACAATAGGGGTTTGCAGCCGCCGGGCCTTGTTGATCATCTCGCTGCTGATACGACCGCTGCTGAGTAAAATGCGATCTCTGGTTGGTATGCCGGCCTGCAGAGCGGCTCCACACAATTTGTCGAGACAGTTGTGACGGCCGACATCTTCCACCTGCAGCAATATCTGATCGCCGCCGGCCAGGGCGGCCGTATGAATACCGCGCGCCTTTTTATAGGATGCGGCGCCCAGAATCATTGCCTGCATCAGGTCCGCCAACTGCTCCGGTTCCGCCAACAGCGTTGACTGCAGGGGATCATGCTTGCCGGAAAGATCATCAAAGGTCACACCGCCGCCGCAGCCGGATGTCACGATGGCGCGTGGCGGCCGTTTGAAATCGATATCGCGCAGCCAGACGTCGACGCAGGTCGTGGCTTTTGATACGTGAATCTGGCGAACATCCTCAAGCCCCTGGATGATTCGTTCGTTATAGAGAAAGCCTAATGCTAATTCTTCCAGGTTAGAAGGCGTACACATGAACGTCGCCAATTCTTCACCATTAACCGAGATACAGACCAGGCCCTCTTCAACGATATCGCCTTCAATTTCACGCGGCACATTGCCATCGACACTAAGGTAACGAACAGGTGACGTAACTGGTTTAGATTTCATAGGTCTAGCAGCGCCGCGCGCTTGAACACACAGCCCTTCAAGTCAACTAGCAAATTCTTCAATCCAACAAATCCGGCCACAATGCCACGGCACTCTGAATCGCCGTAGACGCCATCTGACCGAGACCGCAAAGGGAAGTCTCGGTCATTGCAAACCCAACGTCGAACAATATCTGCCGGTCTTCATTGTGCGAGCCGCCATCATGGGCAATGCGGTCCAGGATCTCCATCTGCCGCTGTGTACCAATCTGGCAGGGGAAACATTTGCCGCAGCTTTCATGGGCGAAAAAACGGCTCAGGCGGTAGAGTATCTCCCGCAAATCAACCGTTTCATCATAAACTTGGATCACACCAGATCCCAGCGGCACGCCGTAGGCGCGAGCATCTTCATAAGTAAGCGGCATATCTAATCCATCGGGACCAATAAAGACACCCGCCGCACCCCCCAGCAGCACAGCCTGGATCCGCTTATCTCCCGGCGCATTACCCGCCATCTCTATTAGTTCGCGGATTGTCAAACCAAAAGGTACTTCATAAAGGCCAGGTCGTTCGATATGCCCGCTGAGACAAAACCATTTTGTCCCCGGTGAATTCTCGGTGCCATAGCGCTGCCACTCTTCCAAGCCAACAGTGAGCACGGCCATCGCCGCGACCAGCGTCTCTACATTGTTGAGCGCCGTCGGCTGGTCAAACAGTCCATTAGTCACCGGGAATGGCGGCTTGATACGCGGGAACCCGCGCTTGCCCTCAATCGCCTCGATCAGCGCTGTTTCTTCACCACAAATATAGGCCCCGGCGCCTTTGCGCATTTCAATATCAAAATGGAAACCTTCTTCTCCCAAAATATCACGGCCAAGATAGCCTGCCGCTCGGGCCTTTTTCACGGCATTGCTCAAGCGTTCGAAACTGCGCGGATACTCGCCGCGCACAAAGATCCAGCCATTTTCCGCGCCCACCGTATAGGCGGCAATCGTCATCGCCTCAATCAAACTGAAGGGATCGCCATCAATCAAGGCGCGATCTTTGAATGTACCGGGTTCGCTTTCATCTACATTTGCCACGATGTGCTTTTTAGCCGGGGAGCCGGGCGCGTTGCGCGTAAATTCCCATTTCAGGTTAACAGGGAACATCGCTCCGCCGCGGCCAAGAACAGCGCTTGACTTCAACTTGGCCATAACTGCTTCTGGCGTCATGGTCAGCACTTTGCGCAAACCAGCATATCCATCGTGCGCTTCGTAATCTTTCAAGCTGTAAGGATCAACCTGTCCCACACGGGCGACCTTGATCAAAGGAGCGCCGTAGATACGCGGTTCCGGTTGCGGGTAAGAACCAGCCAGAAAATCATCAACCGTCTCTACCGTCAGATTGCCGCCCGGCCTATCGCCATTCAGAGCATTGGGCGCGTGTTCACACATGCCCAGGCAGGGAACCTGTTCATAGGTCACGAGGCCATCGTCGCTCGTTTGCCCATCCTGCAGACCCAACTGCTGTTCAATCGCCGCGCTCACCGCGCCCGCCCCCGCCAGATAACAGGCGGAATCCTGACAGACACGAATGACACGCTTGGCCGTCGGCTCGTTATAGAACATCGTGTAAAACTCGATGACGCCATGAATATCAGCCAGCGGCACACGTAGTGTGTAGCCAACCGCTTCCTGCACTTCACGGGGCAGCCAACCATATAGCGCCTGCGCCTCGTGCAGCATTGGCAGAAGCGCCTCCCGCCTGCGGTTTTTGTATTTCTCTAGTATCGGGTCCAAAAGTGCTAAATCTACCGACTGGATCGAGTGGGTCATTGTGTAACCTTTCTGATGATGTGTCACAGTGGAATAGTTGTACCGATGCTGTCCCACAAGCGCAGTAAATCAATCTTGGCTGCGAGCCTCTCTTCATTCTACTACATTATGATGGTATGTAGAATAATGCTGATAAACATTGTGCGAAGCTAGAATCGCACAACAGCCAATTCATATCATTATTAACCCGGCTATTCTCGTTAACTATTACCGCTTCGTCAACCGCACAGGCACACTAGTTTCGAGAATATCGATGACGCCTTCCTCGTTATTTCTTTCAAAATCAGGTTATAATTGGCACCCTATTCCCCATTAGCCGTGGGGAAGAACTGGGCCGAAATATCATTCGTTTCCCCGGTCCTCATGTTAACAATGGGAACGCCATATCAAGATTGCGGGCATTACTCAACGAACAAAGCAGGTGCCTATGACCTCAACATCAAGAACTAAATCAGAACCACACCCCAGTGGCGACGAGCGGTACAAGACCATCGATCGCACGATTAAGCTTTTCGATTATGAGCAGGATGCGCTCTTGGAAGTGCTGAATTCTGCTCAGGAAACCATGGGCTACCTATCTGAGGATGTACTGATCTATGTCTCACGCCAACTAAGCGTTCCTTTGGTCCAGGTATATGGCGTGGCAACGTTCTACCACATGTTCACGTTTGAACCGCTGGGTGAAAACAACTGCATTATCTGCACCGGCACAGCCTGTCATGTAAAAGGATCTGATCAGATCGTGCAGGCGCTGGCCAACGAATTCGCTATCGCCGACGGGGATACGACGCCGGATGGTTTATTTAGTCTGCGTAGTGCACGCTGCCTGGGCAGTTGTGGACTGGCACCAGTTGTCGTCTTGAACGGGAAAGTGAGCGCCAAGGCAACGCCGGATGCGGTGTTGAAAAGCGTCAAAGAGATTGTCTCATTTTCCAGGGAATCTATGCAGCAGGAGGCGGGATGAATAATGAGAAGCTTGTAGACCTGGCAGAAAAAGAACGTGCCAGGCAAGCACAGTTCCAGCGCCGGATATTCTGCTGCACCAGCACCGCCTGTCTTTCCGCCGGCGCCGGGCTCACGCATACGGCAGTGCAGCAAGGGGTAGCCGCATCTGAAAACGGCAAAGATGAAACGGAAGTGGTGCAGACTGGATGTATGGGTTTATGCAGCCGCGGGCCGTTGGTGCGTGTGGATACAAAAGAGAAAGATTCCGTACTCTATGGCGATGTAACCGCCGAAGTAGCGCAGCAGATCGTCGCCCGCCACCTCCCCGTCGTGACAAAAGTGGCTGATCTTGATCAAGATGTTCTCGAAGAAGATCTATCTCCCTTCAATTTTCTACACCTCAGGGCCAGTCAGCGGCGGGCGGATGCGAAGCAGCTTCTGGAGAAGCATGTCATTCCACTCGACCTGCCATTCTTCAGCAAACAAGTCAATGTCGTCCTGAGTACATCCGGCCACATCAATCCCGAGAAGCTTGAGGACTCCCTTGCTCATGGGGGCTATTCAGCATTGGCTCATGCGTTGGACAAAATGTCGCCCGCGGAAGTTTGCGGCGAAATTCTGCGCAGTGGGCTTCGTGGGCGCGGTGGTGCGGGATTCCCCACGGGGATGAAATGGAACTTTGTACGCCAGGCGGATGCGCCGCAAAAATACGTGATTGTTAACGGCGACGAAGGTGACCCAGGCGCCTATATGGATCGCACGGTAATGGAAGATGATCCACACCGCGTCCTGGAAGGCATGATCATCAACGCCTACGCCGTCGGCGCGACGAAAGGGTATCTCTATATTCGCGGCGAATATCCGATTGCCATTCAGCGTATAAAGCGAGCTATCCGCGCCGCGAAGAGACGCGGCATCCTGGGCAAATCAGTCATGGGAACCGATTTCAGCTTCAGCGCTGAAGTCCGGATTGGGGCCGGGGCCTTCGTCTGCGGCGAGGAAACCGCGCTGATACATTCCGTTGAGGGAAAACGGGGTATACCGCGCATACGGCCGCCGTATCCCTCCGCTTCAGGTCTGTGGGGAATGCCCACAGGTATCAACAATGTCGAGACAATGGCCAATGTGCCCTCAATTATCAACAATGGCGCGGCCTGGTTTGCCGGCATCGGGACAGAGGACAGCAAGGGGACAAAAGTCTTTGCCCTGGCCGGGCAGCTGCGTAATACGGGCTTGATTGAAGTGCCTATGGGCATCACCCTGCGCGAGATAGTCTTTGAGATTGGCGGCGGTATTCCCGGAGGTGGTGCGTTCAAGGCAGCGCAAACGGGTGGGCCGAGCGGCGGCTGCATACCGGAGGAGTTCCTTGATACGCCGGTAGATTACGAAAACCTGGGAAAGCTTGGTTCTATCATGGGTTCAGGTGGGCTGGTCGTCATAGACGATACAACCCGCATGCCTGATTTTTCCCGTTTCTTCATGGATTTCTGCGTAGATGAAAGCTGTGGGAAATGCGTACCTTGCCGTGTAGGCACTGTCAAGATACGCAATATGCTGGATAAAATCATCGCTGGAGACAGTGTACCCGAGGACCTGGACAAGCTGGAGAAGGTTTGTACTTTGGTGAAGACAACCAGCCTGTGCGGTCTGGGACAGTCCGCGCCTAACCCTGTATTGAGTACCTTGAAATATTTCAGACATGAATATGAAGAGTTAGTTCAATAAAACCAGAGGCGCCAGCATGCAAATCGTTGGTTTCTCTCAAAGAGTATGATGATGATCGAACTAAAAATCGATGACCAGACAATCCAGACTGAAGAGGGTAAATCGGTAATAGAGGCGGCCTGGGCAAACGGCATAGAGATTCCCCATCTCTGTTACCATCCCGAGCTGTCCGTCTCGGGTGGCTGCCGGCTCTGTGTGGTAGAAGTAGAAGGGCAATCAGCGCCCATGGCCAGCTGTGGGCTCTCCTGTCAGGAGGGTATGATCGTGCGCACCCAGAGCGAACAGCTCAGCGAGATGCGGCGCGACATTATCGACCTATTTATTTCCGACCACCCGTTGGACTGCGTAACATGCGACAAGGCTGGAGACTGCCTGCTGCAAAAATACGCTTACGAATATGGCATTTCCGAAACCAGCCATGATTTCGAACTTTCGCGCACGCTGTACCAGAACGACAATCCGTTTTTCATCCGCGATCACCAGTACTGTATCCTTTGCAGCCGCTGTGTGCGGGTTTGCAAGGAAGTTGTGGGCGCGAATGCGATCGAGATCGTCGGCCGTGGGTTCGAAAGTCACGTAGCAACGCCCTTTGACGGGCCAATGATTGACTCCAGCTGTATTTACTGCGGCAGCTGTGTGCAGGTCTGCCCAACGGCAGCCTTGATGCCGGCATCGCGCATGGGACGCGGTCGCGAATGGGAACTTGACCGCGTTGAGACAGTATGCGGGTACTGCGGCGTCGGCTGCCACATTGACTATGCACTAAAGGATGGTGAGATTCTCTACGCCAACGGCGCAGGCAATAACAGAGTCAATGGCGAACTTTTGTGCAGCAAGGGGCGGTATGGCTGGGATTTTTCCACCAACCGCGACCGCCTGACGCGCCCATTAATTCGCCGCGATGTGGCTTACGACATTGGCTTGACCGATGAACCGTGGGATCTGCCGGAAGGTTCTCCTTTGGCTGTGCGAAAACCAAAAATCACAGATAGTTTCATTGAAGCGGATTGGGATACGGCGCTGGATCTGGTTGCGGAACGGCTGGCAGATACGGTGAAAGCATATGGGCCCAATGCGATCATGGGCCTGACCTCAGCGCGCTGCACGAACGAAGACAATTACATCTACCAGAAGTTCATGCGCGCAGCGATCGGTACGAATAACCTGGACCACTGCGCCCGTCTGTGACACAGCTCAACCGTGACAGGCCTCGTGCAGGCCTTCGGAAGTGGGGCAATGACCAACTCGATTCGCGAAATACGTGATGGCGATTGTATTTTTATCACCGGCTCGAACACGGCCGAATCTCACCCGGTAATCAGCTATGAAGTCGTTCGCGCTGCCAAGCGAGGCGCCCATGTGATTATTGTCGACCCACGCCGTATTCCGCTGGTAGATAATGCAACCCTGTTCCTACAAATCAAACCGGGTACTGATATCTACATCTTCCTGGCCATAATGCACATCATCATCCGCGAGGGATGGGCGGATGAGGCCTTTATCGCCGAAAGAACCGAGGGGTATGAAGCATTTCAGGCTGTTGTTCAGGAATATACGCCGGAACATGCAGCGCTGAAATCCGGCGTTCCTATAGAGAAGATCGAGCAAGCGGCGCGCATATACGCTTTTGGTGAGCGAGCCGCCGGCCGTTCCATCTACGACGGCGAACGCGGTCGCAGCGCCATCTTCTACGCCATGGGCATCACCCAGCGCAGCAACGGTACCGACATGGTCAAGACCCTGGCCAATCTGGCGATGCTGTGCGGGCAGATAGGCAAACGCTCCACCGGCGTAAACCCACTGCGCGGACAGGCGAACGTCCAGGGCGCCTGCGATTTTGGCGGCCTGGTCAATGTTTATCCCGGCTACCAACACGTCACGGACGATGAGAAGCGCGGCAAGATCGCGCGGGAATGGCACGTAGATAGTTTGCCGGGCGAAGTTGGCCTGACCATCGTTGAAGCGATGCACGCTATCGGCGAAGGAAAAATAAAGGCTCAATACGTCATGGGCGAAAACCCGATGATGTCAGACCCGGACACCAACCATGTGGAACAGGCGCTGCGCAGCCTTGATTTCCTGGTCGTGCAGGATATTTTCCTCTGTGATACGGCGCAGCTCGCTCATGTGGTTCTTCCAGCAGCCTCTTCTCTGGAAAAAACGGGAACCTTCACCAATACAGAACGGCGCGTCCAGTTGATTCAGCCAGTGCTGCCGGCTCCCGGCGAGGCGAGGCAGGATTGGGCGATCACGGCCGAGATCGCCGCGCGCTTTGATCAGAAAATGGGCGTCGACCGTGAAGCCGGCTACTGGACTTATGACTCACCAGCGGAGATCTTCGCCGAGTCAACGGTTGTTACCCCAATCTATGCCGGTATGAGCTATGAGCGCCTGCAGGGGGACGGGCTTCAATGGCCTTGCCCTGACGATGAGCATCCAGGCACACCGATCTTACACGTGGGAAAATTCGCGCGCGGGCTCGGCAAGTTCAGCCCAGTAGCGGCCAATGATCCGGCCGAAGCAGTTGATGATGAATACCCGTTGATCTTGAGCACGGGGCGCGTACTCTATCATTATCACTCGGGCACAATGACGCGGCGCAGCGGACCGCTGGCCTGGCGTGAACCGCGCGGCTACGTTGAGGTAAACATCGCGGATGCCGAAGCTGCCGGCATCAAGGATAACCATGCGGTTGTGATTAAGAGCCGGCGCGGCAGCGTACGCACACGTCTAAAGATCAGCGAAGGCGTGCCTCCTGGAACCATTTTTCTGGCCTTCCATTGGCGAGAAGCCCCGGCGAACAGATTGACCCATGATTTCGCCCTTGATCCTATCGCCAAAATTCCGGAGTATAAGATCAGTGCCGTTCGCCTGGAGAACCCACGAGCCGGGCGCGGAAAATCATAGGCGTCTTACGCGGAAATCCAGAAATAGCCGTCAGCGTCCCGGCGCCCCTGGTCACACGTGTTCAGCCAGGGGCCATTTCCATCCCGCGTGTCCAGCCAGAACTGGCGATTGACTGTCTCTTCGACGTAGCCTGAGAAGACATTTGGTCCACGGATGATAATCGTGCCGGTTTCATTGGCAGCACAATCTCGCTGATAAAAACCATCGTCATCAAGGTGAACCACCTTCATTTCCTGAAACGGCAGGCGCAGACCAGCTGATCCATTTCTCCGCACCCCAGAGGGCGGATTGAGCGAACTGAAACAGGTGCCGCCGGTCACACCATACCCTTCCAGAATGCGCAGCGGCGTCTGTTCTTCAATTCGGCGAACCTCATCCTCTGGCAAAAGCCCCACACTGCTGATCGCGAAGGCCAGCGAACTGATATCCGCGTCCGTCTCAGGCTCATCCAGGAACGAGCGCAGAACGTCCGCTTCGGCAGTGAACATATTGATCTTATACAGTTCGACGATGGGCCAGAAGTTGGGCACGATGCTGCCGCTGTACCCCTGCGGCGTGCCCAGAACCAGACATGCGCCATGCATGAACGGCATGAGCCCAGCTGCAACTGCCTCACGCAGGTCATATAGCTGCCGTCCACAAAACACAACTTTATCGGGAGACATACCGATTAGCTCTGACAGAGCCCAGGCAGTAAAGACCTTGTTGCGATGCGTATGCCGAACTAGTCCAGATGAACCTGGCAGATCAGCAACGTAATGCAGTGAAGCGATGTCCTGCGGCTTGATGTCACGGTCAGACACCAATCTTTCCGCTGGAAAGCGGACAGCCACCTCGCCGAAATCCAGCACCTCCGCCTGCGCATCCGGCGCCTTCTGACCACGGAAGCGAATATACCGTGCCGTCCACCTTTGGAGCGTGGACAGGTAATGGGCCATATCGACGCGCAAGATCGTCTGCAGGCTGGGCACATCTGCCGAGACCAAGGCTACCTTTTCCCACAGATCGTTGCCCGGGAAAGGGGCCATCGTCACCAGCACCTTCGTACCGGCGGCATTCATGATCGCTGCCATTTCTGCCGCCTCCAGCCGCGGGTCAATTGGATTAACGATTCCGGCCACTTCTGCACCCCAAATAGTAAACAAGGATTGGGGAATGTTAGGCAAGATCATGGAAACTACGTCGTTCTGACTGACGCCCAGATCATTAAACATATTGGCCGCCTGGTTCACCAGGTCAACCAGGTCCTGGTAGGTATAAAACATCTGGTCGGCGTAAGCCTCGCCCTGCAAGAAGAAACGCAGCCCGATCTTATTAGGATTGATGCTCGCGCCGCGCTGCAGTGCCTGATACGTATTTCGCGGCAAATTTCGTTTAGCCAACGACTTCCGTTCTATTGCTTTGATGTCGGCCAATGTGGCCACACCGTTCTTCATGTCGTCTGCTCCCTGATGAAACGATAAGGCGTGTCGGATATACCAAGATTCCGAAAATAACCGTTGGGCGTGGGGGTAGAGTGGGTGCCTCGCAAGCGGGCTGGAAACAGCAAACGGGCAGCGTCTGTCTTGCTCAACAGGACGCCACCCGCTATTAATTCTGGGCCGCAGCTCGGAAGCGGTTACTTACTACTCCTCACTCAGTTCTTCCATGAGGTTTGTCACTCGCTGCAGCAGGCGGTAGGATGCGGCACGTGCACCAGCTTCATCTCCCGCCTCAATCGCATCCAATACTTCCCGGTGACGTGATAGCACTTCGTTCTCCGCAGATGTATATGGCTCGGCAACCACGCTGTCTGCAAGCAGATCGACCAGGGCGATATTGATGAGCCGTTTACTCTGCAGCGGCCTGCGCAGGGCGCGCACGATATAGGCGAGGAACTCATTGTGCGCCGCGGCTACGATACTCTCATGAAACGCCAGGTCAGCAATCGCCCAGGCGTCATTGTCGTTGATCGAGTTTTCTAACAGTGCGAATGCTTCACGCATACGGACGATATCTTCGGGGGTCGCGTTGCGCGCCGCCAGTTCGGCCGTTGCCGGCTCAATCGCCGTGCGCACTTCCGCCAGGTGGTACATGAATTCGCCGCTGGTTTCCGAAGCAGCCACCCATTCCAATACGGCAGGATCCAACATCTGCCAATCATTGCGGGGACGGATGATCGTTCCCACCTTCGGCCGCGATTCGACCAGTCCGCGCGCCGCCAGCCCTTTCACTGCTTCACGGATTACCGTGCGGCTGACGCCATATTCTTTACTCAATGTATCTTCCTTCGGCAGCACATCGCCGGGCTGTAATTCCCCGCTGATGATACGGATGCCGATGGCATGTAAGACTTGTTCGCGCAGACTATAATGAAGCACCATTTTCTCGTTCCTTCTCGCTACTATATTGAGTAGTTTTTTGTATTATGAATACTGTAAAATGTACAACATTGCGGGCAATATGTCAAACTTTGGTACTATTTGATTACTTCAAACCGCACACATACTTTTGGTCAAATAATGGTAATTATTGAGCACTACAGCGAGCGAGGTGCGTCCTTTTCAGTCAGGCGCAGATGATGGGGCTACAGCTCCAAGCAAATGAAGATCGGCGCGCCCCGGCTCGTTAGAATCTATGGCATAGTCGTGAAAATATCTTGTCTTACGCGACAAGGCGGCATAGGATTGCACCGTTGATCAGTTGGCGCACTGCGAAGACAGCAAACCCTATGCACGCAGGCCGCTTATTTGGCGCGCCATCTGGAGAAGCAGGGCGATGGGTGGTCAAGACATCCGCAGCCAGCAATGATGATGAACGGACCTAAATTCTCAACAGTCTGGAAACCTTTCTTTTTCCTCTTGGCCGCAGCCGGCCTATTTCTGGTTGGGCTTCGACTGGCGGCGGCGGATGATGAGACATTGTTTCTCGACCAACCTGGTCCGGTCACAGTGCAGAGCACGGCTGTTTCGCGGGCCAAGCGGGTTGCGATCAACTGGCATGTTCTTGAGGGGCCGCAGATCGGACAGATCACAATCAATCTCTTTGACGGCGAGATTGTCACAGCCGTGCATGAGCAAACTTACCCGTCTTCAGCTGAAGAGGGCTTCGTATGGTCCGGCCGCGTGCAGGGGCAAGAGAACAGCGCAGTCACCCTATCCGTTGTTGACGATATTCTCATTGGCAGCATTATTCTTGAGGGGAATGTACAGTACGATATTCGCTACGACGGCCAGCGGCAGCTTTTGCAGCAAATCGACCAGAATGGCGCGGCAGAGGTCGAAGGGCCGGACACACTGCCACCGCCGCCAATGTCCGCGCAGGCCGCCAGTGCGACGATGTGCGAGGATGGATCGCGCATCGATTTGCTGGTGGCTTACACTCCCGCCGCCCGCGATCAGGAAGGAGGCACCGCCGCCATTCAAGCTCTTCTCAACCAGCGTGTCGCCGACATGAATACCGCCAATGTGCAGAGCGGACTTTCCTTCCAGTACAGATTGGTGCATCTCATGCAAACCAATTACGCAGAAACAGGCGATGTCGCCTTAGACATCAACCGGTTGGTAAATGGTGTAGACGGCTATCTGGATGACGTACTCACCGAACGCACCCGGCATCTAGCAGACATGACGTCTCTGATAATTGCCCAATCAACAAAGAATAACAGCTGTGGGATCGGTTACGTGATGTCCAGGCCGTCAACCAGCTTTGCCAACTATGCCGTCAATGTCAGCGCGCTTGACTACGCCGGACCATATACGTGCAGCCCGTTGACCATGGCGCATGAATTCGGGCACAGCATGGGCAATCAGCACGATCGCGATCATTCCTCGAACAGCCCATACTATCCCTATGCCTATGGCTTTCAATCTCCCAGCAAGACCTTCCGCACAATTATGGCGTATCAATGCGCCGACGGTAATTGTCCACGGATCAACCGCTGGTCAAACCCGGACAGGAGCTACGCGGGAGAAGCAACGGGTATCGATCATGATCAAATCCCCGGCAGCTCGGCCGACAACGCGCGTTCCATGAGCCAGATGGCCTACTATGTAGCCAATTTCCGGCAGAACTGCACGGCGCCGCCTACGACAACACCAACGAACACAGCGACACCGGAGCTGACAGATACGCCAAGGGCCACAGCTACTTCAGCGCCAACAAAAACACCAGACGCTACAGCCACATCAACGCCAACCGAAACGCCGACTGCCACAGCAACCACAGCGCCGACGAACACGCCCAGCCCCTCCGCAACGAGCACGCTCGCGCCGGGTGAACTGGCTGCACCGGTTATCACCGCAATCGAAAATGACGATCATGATGGTGATTTTGTCGTTTCTTGGACGGCTGTAGACAACGCTGAAGTGTACCGAGTAAGTGAGAACTTCAACGACACGACCTGGCAGTCAATCTATAGAGGGCCGTTATTAAGTGTCAACCGGAACAATATGCCGGACGGGCCATACTGTTATCGCGTCCGGGCAATCAATGCGGAGACGGCAAGCGAATGGAGCACGGCCGTGTGCACGACGACCGGTGACGTACCTACGCCAACCTCTACTCCTGCGCCGGTGTCAACAGCCACGCCTGATCCAACACGTGATCCGGGAACTGTGCCGCCGCAGCTAACGCACCACATCGCACTGCCGCTTCTATTCGGCAGTACCCACTAGCACCCGTTTCATCAATTAACGCTCCGCGTTGGCCCGTGATCCCCAGACTGGCTTGCAGGTTACTCCTGCCGCGGGCGGTACTGCAGCGCTTCGGCCAGGTGGGCGGGCGGGATGAGTTCTTCACCGGCGAGATCGGCAATAGTGCGCGCGATCTTGAGCACGCGGTGAAAGGCACGCGCACTGAGATTCATTTGCGACATGGCGCTGCGCATGAGGCGGCTGCTGGTTTCGTCAAGCGGGCAGAAGGTGCGCACTTCGCCAGGGCCCATCTCGGCATTCGTATAGATCGGCAGATCAGCAAAACGTTCCGCCTGCCTGGCACGCGCCGCTTCAACCCGGGCGCGAATGTCCGCCGACGGCTCGCCCCGCGTTTTGGCCGTTAATTTCTCGTATTCCACGCGAGGCACTTCCACATGGAGATCGATGCGATCCATCAACGGGCCTGATATGCGCTTCTGATAGCGGGTGATCATGGCGTTGGAACAGGTGCAGGGATGCGCCGGGTCACCATAGTAGCCACAGGGGCAGGGGTTCTGCGCGGCAATGAGCATGAAGTTGGCGGGAAAGGTGATCGTGCCTGATGCACGAGAAATGGAAACCTCGCGCGGGGTGCCTTCCAACGGTTGGCGCAGTACTTCCAACAAACGCTCGCCAAATTCAGGCAGTTCGTCAAGAAACAGCACGCCGCGATGGGCCAGCGAAATCTCGCCCGGCCGCGGCCAGGCGCCACCGCCGACCAGGCCGGCATAACTAATCGTATGGTGCGGCGCGCGAAACGGCCGTGTACGGATGAGCGGTGTGTCGGAGGGCAGCAGGCCGGCCACCGAGTAGATCTTGGTCACTTCCAGCGCCTCATCCACGCTCAGACGGGGCAGGATGCTGGGCAAGGATTTGGAGATCAAGGTCTTGCCGGAACCGGGCGGTCCGGTGAGCAGCGCGTTATGTGCGCCGGCGGCCGCTACCTCCATGGCCCGCTTGACATGCTCCTGGCCCATTATGTCGGCAAAATCAGCCGCATAAGCAGCCTCACCATCAAACGCGTCTTCGATGTCCACGGCGTAAGGGGTGATAGGTGACAAGCCGCTCAGATGCCCTACGAGATCGGCCAGCCCGCTCACGGGGATGACCTCGATGCCGGGCATAAGGGCGGCTTCTGCCACATCTACTTCCGGCACAAATATACGGGAGATTCCCTGGTTCCTGGCCAGCGCCGCCAGTGACAGGATACCCTTCGTATGGCGCGTTGTGCCCTCCAGAGAAAGCTCGCCAATAAAGAGGGCGTCTTCCAGCTTGTCAGGCCACACCTGTTGGGTGGCGGCGAGGACGCCTACGGCAATAGGCAGGTCGTAGGCGGGACCTTCCTTACGCAGGTCGGCCGGCGCCAGGTTTACAGTAATGCGCTTATAGGGGAACGTCAGGCCGCTGTTCTTTATCGCTGCATGTACCCGGTCACGGCTCTCACGCACGGCGGCATCGGGCAATCCAACGAGCATAAAATTGGGCTGGCCGCGGATAACATCGACCTCTACCTCAACAAGCTCGGCATCCAGACCGACAATGGCACAGCTCAACACCTTGGCCAGCATAGTCTGCCATCCTCCTTCTTCGCCGGACTCATCAACCCGGCCAAAAATCGCGCTTCATATCAGGCAGGCCACGTAATCTGTTTCGTAAGATTAGTCGCCTATCCTGACAGTACTTCCTTCCTCTTTTGGCACACGATGGTCATGGGCGGCCAACTGTTTCCCCCGGCGGCCCGTGACCGTGCCTACTCTCAATGGGAGCCTACAACAGATTTTCCCGGACGTCATCAACATCCTTCTGTATTTGCGCCCGCAGGTCATCCAGGTTGGCAAAACGCTGCTCGGGACGAATGCGCCGGTCGAACTTGAGGCGCAGTGTCTGCCCGTAAATCTCTTCGTTGAAATCCAGGATGTAGGCTTCTACAGTACGGTCACGGCCGTTCACCGTCGGCCGCACACCGACATTAGCCGCTGCCGCATGGCGGCGGTCGCCAATCCAGGCATAGGCGGCGTAGACGCCATCGGCAGGCAGCAGCAGTTCATCCCATACAGCCAGGTTGGCCGTGGGGAACCCGATGATCCGTCCACGCTGATCGCCCTGGACGACAACGCCGCTAACGGCATGGCGCCTACCCAGACAGCCGTTCACGTCAAAGAAGTCGCCGGCGTCGAGACTACGCCGCACGCGGCTGCTGCTAATCAGGCTGCCCTCAAAGGTGAGCAGGCTGTCCACGGTGCGCACTTCAAAGCCGCGCTGTAGTCCCTCACGTCGCAGAAATTCAACATCCCCCTCGCGCTGGTAGCCGAATGCGAAGTCGCCACCCCATATTTGGCGCATGCCTATTCTCGTAACCAGCTGATCAACGAAGTCAACGGCGCTGGTCAGGCGCACACGCTCATCAAACAAGTGGGTGATTACCAAATCAACGCCTAAACCAGCCAGTAAGTTGACGCGGTCAGAAATCGTGTTGATATAGTAACGGCCGTGTTCGCCGGATAATACGCGCTTGGGGTGGGGAAAAAAGGTCAAAACGGCCGAACGAACGCCCGCCATCTGCGCCTCTTCCACCATCTGCCGGATCACGGTCTGGTGGCCAAGATGCACACCATCAAAGGATCCCAGTGCGAGATATGTGGGCCGGGGGTTGTCGGTTTCCGCCAGGGTGTTGACACGCAGTAGTTGTTGGGTCATAGGAACAGTTTGCCGTTTCCTGTTTCGGGGATAATTGTACCAGCTAGTCGGGGACTCTTGTAGTTTGTGAGCAGGCGCCCGTCCGTCGTGATCGCCACTTGTCGACTACTGCGCAAGGAACATTTTGTGCGGCTGCCACGCCTGCTGCGCAGCGACAATGATGCCAAGGAAGCGGCCGTCTTGCTCATAGGCGCGGACCGGGGTGCCATCAACCGACTCACCGGCGGCAGGGACGCGCTGCCCAAGGAGCAGGCGTCGGGAATCTTCCTCAGAAAACGTCACGCTGGGCAAATGCTGCACAGCGGTATCCGCAGGCAGCAGATACGAAGACCAATTATCACTGTTAAGATCGGCCGGAGAAACAGCCTGCTCGACGGAGAAGTCGCCGATAGTTGTGCGCCTCAAGGCACTGATATGGCCGCCGCAACCCAGCGCATTTCCCAGATCGTCGGCAATGGTACGAATGTAGGTCCCGGCGGAACAAGTGATATCGAGTTGGACGGTTGGTTTTTCCCAGGAGAGCATTTGCAGGTCGTAGATCGTCACCGTTCGCGAAGGCCGTTCCACGTCCAGCCCCTGGCGCGCCAGTTTGTAAAGGGGGACGCCATTTCGCTTAACGGCCGAATAAGCGGGTGCATACTGCAGGATCGGCCCACGGAATTGTTCGAGTGCCTGTTCAATATCAGAGGCGGCAGCATTCACAGGCATTTCGGCAACCACATGTCCCTCGGCATCAAACGTGTCAGTACTTTGACCCAGGCGAACGGCCGCTTCATACCGTTTCGGCTGCTCAAGAAGATATTCGAGTAATCGCGTCGGCCGTCCAATGCAGACCAACAGAAGCCCGGTGGCCAGCGGATCGAGTGTGCCCGCATGCCCGATACGGCGAATGCCGGTCAGACGGCGCAGTTGACTGATTATATCGTGGGAGGTCGGGCCTGCCGGTTTATCAATTAGCAGGAGGCCTTCAAGCGCCATGGTTGTCTTCTGCAGCTCTTATTGTCAGGGGCATCAAACAGGTGCAAGGCGCGCCGCTTGCGACTGACGCTCAATGGCTGCTTTGCAGCTGCGGACGAGCGTCTCTTCCGCCTCTTCCAGGGGCCCGGGCAAGGTACAGCCCGAAGCCAACGGATGGCCCCCACCGCCAAGTTCAACGGCTACTTCAGACACATCATAGGGGGGGCGACAGCGCAAGCTCACTTTTACAGTACCGCCATCAGATTCCATCAGAACGGCCGCCATGACTGCTTCTTCTACATCGGCAAGCAGATTAGTCAAGCCAACGCTGCTGCTGCTGCGATACCCTGCTTGCTGGCGTTCTTGATAATTAATGGAAGTCCAGATCAAACCGTCATCGAACTGCATCTTGTTCATTCCCATGCGCCACACCTGCATGGTGGAGTAAGCACGCAGGTTAAGCGCCTTCATGGAAATGAGGCCGAGGTCAGCGCCGGCGTCAACCAGGTCGGCGGCGGTGCGCAGCGTATTTGCAGTAACACCCACGGTACGAAAACCTAAGGTATCGGTCACCAATCCAGTGAGCAGACTCTCTGCAATGTCAGGCGTGATCGCGATATCCAACGCCAAAAACAGGCCGTGCAGGATCTCTGTTGTGGAGGTTGCTGCCGGTTCCACAATATCAATATCGCCAAAACGCGTATTGGTCACATGATGATCAATATTGACAATGAACGGCTTAGGATCGGGGAGTTCGGCATAGGCATACCCCATGCGCAGCTCATCGCCACAATCCACGGCGACCAGCAGGTCGTACGGGACATGATCATCCGGCTCTCTTTGCACATCACCGGCCATCGGCAAATCCCGGAAACGCGCAGGGACGTTGTCGTCGCAAACAAGCGTGACGCGCAGCCCCATCTGCTTGAGCGCCTGGCCGGTGGCCGTCAAAGAACCAATGGCGTCGCCATCAGGATCAACATGCGTGATCACCAGGACACGATCAGCTTTTTCCAGAGTGTGCAGGAGAAGAGAAGTCAATTTAATGCTTTTCAATGATTCGTTGCTTGTGTTTGCTTGACGTTTGCTTCACAATCAACGAGTCGCTTATTTACGAGGATTCTTCAAGCGGTGGCGTCTGCCCGTCACTTTCTTCGTCGGACGGAATATCTAACTCACTGAGAATCTGGTCAACTTCCGCACTGTAAGCCAGCGTCGGATCCCAATGAAAGCGCAGCTCAGGCACGACACGTACGTCAATACGCTGGGCTAATTCATAGCGTAAAAATCCAGCGGCTTTGTCCAACGCTTTCATGACATCTTCCTGGCGCGAGTCATCACCCAATGCATTCAGGTGAACCGTGGCGACCTGCAGTTCGCGATCGACGCCGACGCGCGTCACGGTGACATCCTGCAAACGGGGATCACTTACTTCACGATTGAGCAAATCGCTCAAGATCATGTGGATTTGTTCGGCAGTTCTCTCCCTGCGAATTCTACTCATTAGCCTAGGCCTCGACCCGTTCCGAAACAAAGAATTCAATGATGTCGCCAGGTCTAAAATCGCTCCACCCATCAACGCTTACACCAAACTCAAAACCGGTTTTTACTTCGCGTACATTTTCCTGCAAATGCTTCAAGCTGCTCACAGGGCCGGTATGCAGCAACGAGGAGTTGCGAACCACATGAGCGTTGGCGTTGCGGCGCGCTTCACCAGTGCGCATGTAACAACCGGCAACGGCTCCGACGCTGCGGATGCGGAACACTTCCCTGACCTCAGCACGGCCGATAACGACATCCTGGTATACAGGCGCCAACATACCTTTGAGGGCTTTCTCTACATCTTCTATCAGTTTGTAGATGATCGCATAGTTGCGGATATCAACCTGTTCGCTGGTGCCCGCCGCTTTTGCAATGGGATCGATGTTCACATTGAAGCCCAGGATAATCGCATCTGAAGCGGAGGCCAGCATAATATCGCTTTCAGTAATGTTGCCTGTTGAAGCACGAAGAATTTCGATTTCGACCTCGTCATTCGCCAGCTGCTGGAGAGAGTTGACTATCGGCTCCAATGAGCCCTGCACGTCCGCTTTAACGACCAAGTAAAGCGTCTTGGACTCCCCTTCCTGCATGCGGCTGAAGAATTCCTCCAGACTCACAGGCGATGATTGGATCTCCGTAACCTGACGCCGTTCCAGGCCCTCGTCGGCAATCGCTTTGCGAGCAGCCTTTTCGCTGTCCACAACGCGAAATTGCTCGCCAGCTTCCGGAATACCGTTCAGTCCGGCCGCCGAAATTGGCGTGGACGGGCCCGCCTCCTTGATTGGCTTGCCATTAAAATCAAACATGGCTTTTATGCGGCCGTAATTTTCACCGGCCAACAGGGTGTCACCCAGCTTCAGCGTACCATTCTGCACAAGCAGCGTACTCATGATCCCGCGCCCTTTTTCTTTGCGCGCTTCCAACACCGTCCCGGTCGCAGAAGCAGCGGGATTGGCGCGTGGTTCAATGTCTTCGGCGATGAGCAGAACAGCTTCCAGCAAATCCTCAATCCCTAGTTTCTCTTTAGCAGAAACCGGAATGACCATAGTATCGCCGTCCCACTCGTCGGGAATCAGTCCCGCTTCCGCCAACTGCTGCTTAACGCGATCGGGTTGGCTGGACTCAAGGTCTATTTTGTTCAGGGCGACAACAATCGGTACTCGTGCTGCACGCGCATGATCAATCGCCTCACGCGTCTGCGGCATTACGCCATCATCGGCAGCGACAACCAGGATGGCGATATCGGTCGCCTGGGCGCCGCGCGCGCGCATTGCCGTGAAAGCTTCATGGCCCGGTGTGTCCAGAAAAGAGATCTTCTGACCTTCCTGATTAACCTGGTACGCGGCGATATGTTGGGTGATCCCACCGGCTTCACCTTCCTGAACGCTTGTCTGACGGATGACATCCAGCAGTGAGGTTTTGCCGTGATCAACATGACCCAGCATAGTCACAACAGGCGGCCTTGACTCCAGATCTTGTTCCTCTTCTTCGGCCAAGACTTTGCGCCAGCCAACGGTTTCCTCAACGAGGTCTTCTTCAACTTCGACCGTTGGCGAAACAACTTCATAGCCCATCTCCTCAGCAACAATAGACGCTGTGTCAAAGTCTATTTGCTGGTTGATGTTGGCCATGATGCCGTTGCTCATCAACTCTTTGATGACCTCAATGGGGCTGACGCCCATCTCCGTGGCCAGATCTCGTACGGTTATATAGTCAGGTACTTCAATGAGTGTTTGTGTCTCTGTCATACTTTCACTCCAATTCCCCGTGCGCAACAGGTTTATGCTCGGCGAGGCTCTCTCGTTCTGCGAGCGAGACCTCACACATAAGCGCTTGATTGATCAGTTTCGTATTGCTAATCGCTTTATCCCAGCAGACAACCTGATCACACAGGTAAGCTCCGCGGCCGTTCTTCTTGCCAGACAAATCCACAACCACGCCGTCTTCCGGCGAGCTCACAATACGCGTCAGCCGGCGCTTATCATATCGCTGTCTACAGGCGATACACATCCGCTGCGGAATATGTCTCTGTTTTTGTGACGCCTTCTTGGCCACAACACCTAGTCCAAATCTTCACCGTCGAAGTCTTCCCAATCTTCACGCCGGCGACTACCCTTACGCTTACGCTTGACAACGACTTCACCGACCTTCTCATCATAAACATAGCTGCGGCCGCGC
This sequence comes from uncultured Chloroflexia bacterium, assembly GCA_963767495.1. Classification (GTDB taxonomy): domain Bacteria; phylum Chloroflexota; class Anaerolineae; order Promineifilales; family Promineifilaceae; genus JAACFF01. Next base: position 835,177 of record CAVYDY010000001.1, on the reverse strand, counting down.
TTTGCCGCGCTCTTTTCTTCTTCTTGTTCGGCAACGGTTTTTACAATAACAACCTTGCCCTTCTTCTTTTCTTGAGGCGGTTCCTGAACCTGACGATCAACGATAGACTTAGACAGATCATCAAGATCTGCCAGCGGGTCTTTCTCTTCTTCCTCAAGTGTCTCTTGTTCGCCCTCAAGAAGCTCTACGTCGTCTGTGACAAGCTCTTCGCTCTCTGCCAGTTCGGGTACCGGTTCAGCTGTGTCTTCCACAACCTCTTCTTCAGCAGCAACTTCGGCGACTGTTCCCTCAGCTGCAGCGGCATCTTCAATCTCGCCCTCGGAATCGGCATCGAGTTCACCTGCCTCAACGATGATTTCCAACTCCGGCATTTCGAACGCGGCAACGTATTCCTTCACGGTTTCCAGCATCTTGTCACCAAAACCGCGGAATTCCAGGAGCCTCAGCTCATCAATTTCAAGAATCAATAAGAGATCACCAACTAGTTCAACTTCATTGTCAAGCAGCAAATTGTGAATACGTCCAGGTAAATCGAGCTCTTCTAGATCCAAGTGCCAGGCAGCAGCCGGAATCTGCCTACGCAGCTCAGCGCGTTGGCGACGTACCTCGGCATACGATTCAGATCGCTGCGCAATGATGCGCCCTTCAACGCCACGAACCAGACGGTCAAGGACAAGATAATCTTCAGAGGTGATCGGACGACCCATCTCCTTCTTCTCGAGAACAAGGGTCACTTTTTCAAGAAGCTGTTCATCGCTTTTCAATTCCGAATCAACGGCCGGATTATCCAAATTATTCAGAGCATCTATGGCAGCTTCGGTCAAGCTCTTGATATCAATACGCCAGCCGGTCAATTTAGCCGCCAGGCGCGCATTCTGACCTTCACGGCCAATTGCAAGAGACAGCTGGTCATCTGGTACGATGACAATGGCCGTACGCCCTTCATCCGGATGTTCTTCCAGAAACACATGCGATACCCGAGCCGGGCTAAGTGCTTTAGAAATAAAGGATTCTTGGCCAGGATCCCACTCGATAACATCGATTTTTTCGTCGTTTAGTTCGCGAACAATGCTTTGAATACGCACACCGCGCATGCCAACACAAGCCCCAACAGGATCAACGCCAGGCTGCAAAGCGAAAACAGCTACTTTCGAACGTTGGCCGGCTTCGCGAGCAATGCTCTTGACTTCAACCTGTCCATTATATATCTCGGGAACTTCAAGTTCCAGCAGGCGGCGAAGCAAGTTTCGGTGATTGCGACTCACAACGATTTGTGGCCCACGGCTGGTGCGGCGGACCTCCAACACGTAAACGCGGATCTTGTCGTGTGCACGATACCGCTCGCGAGAAACCTGCTGGCTCTTTGGCAGAATCGCTTCCGTGCGACCAAGGCCAATGGTAATATGCTGGCCGCTGATACTCTGCACCGTTCCGTTAACCAGTTCGCCTTCTCGACCAGAGAAATCTTCAAAAAGATGCTCTCTCTCAGCCTCACGGACGCGTTGCAGCAGCACCTGCTTGGCCGTCTGCGCAGCAATTCGACCGAATTTTTCCGTGGTACTATCAACCAGCACTAAATCACCCATCTGTACATCGGGATGAGTTTTTTTGGCTTCCTCAAATAATACCTCGGTACGGCTATCGAAAATGCTGTCGACAACCTCTTTTTCAGCGAAGATCGTTGGCTCACCTGTCAGCCGATCAATTTCAGCAACTACCTCTTGCGTGTTACTAACGTTCGTGTCACGCCGGTATGCAGAAACCAATGCGGTCTTGAGCGCCTCCAGAACATCTTCCTTTGGCAGGCCACGAGATTCGCAGATTTCATTAAAGGCTAAAAGAAATTCGCTTTTCATAAAACCTTCTCACCTTACAAATTGCCGTCCTAACGTCCAACCGATCAGGAAGAATATCTCTTCAATTTCCGGCTGTAACGACGGCCTTTTCCGATTATTTTTCATGTCCCTTTTTCGTCACCATACAACAAAAAAAGTGGGGGTTTCCCACTTTCCGGTGCAGCGACTGAGTATATCGGAACTTGTATAAAAAGTATAACACAAGCAGATTTGCCGGGCAATCGTTACTTATCGCTGCCTTAGCTCATCTATTAGTTCATCAAGATGGCCGGGAACGTCCAATAGGGAGGTCATTATGCGGTCCGCACTTTCGAACGCTTCCTGCATATCTTTGTCATTAGGAATCGCGATCACCATCATTCCCGCCGCATGGGCTGCCCGGCAGCCAGTGGTCGAATCTTCAAAGGCGAGGCATTTTCGCGGCTCCTTATTGAGCCGCTCGGCAGCCAGCAAATAGACATCTGGATAGGGTTTTCCATTGGCGACCTCGTCGCCACCTGCAATCGCCTGGCATCTGTTAAAGACATTCAGCTTCACCAGGACTTCCTCAGCAATATGGCGGGGGGAAGAGGTGGCAACGCCCCATTGAATGCCACGTCGCTGCAATGCGTCCAACAAGTCATATAACCCGGGCATGACCGGCATTTCCGCGCTACGTATCTCGGCAGAAAGAACTTCTTTTCTCCAGGCCAATTCACTTGGCTCAATAGCAAGCTGGTAATGTGCCACCAACATCTCGGATGTTTCCCAGATCCGGTGGCCAATCAGCGTGTTGTAGAAGGCATCGTCAAGCGGTTCACAGCCCAATTCCGCCAGGACCTGATCCCAGGCCCGTCGAGATAACGGCTCTGAATCCACCATGAGGCCATCCATATCCAGAATAACGACTTCATCAATGAGCAGGTAGTCGTCGCCATCTTGATAACCTTGCGGACGCAGGCGAAAGCGGTAACTTACGGTCCCAAATTGGACTATGTCGCCATCCTGGAGCATGCGCGGCGCCAGGCCAAGACGCTCATAGTTCAGATAGGTTCCTTCGGCACTCCCTTCGTCAAAGAGCCAGTACTCTTCTTCTTGATGCCGGATGCGAGCATGTAGGAAGGCGAGGCTTTTGTGGGGCAGGATAATATCGGCCGTTCCTTCATCTCGCCCGATTGTCAGGTTGTCGCCAAAGAATTCGATGCTCTCAGTTGGCGCGCCGGCGAAAGGCTCCAGCCTGGCGACCAGGTTCTCCCGTTCTACTTTGCTTTCTGGCTCAGCGACCGGAATCACCGGCGCGGTCCTCATGGGTCTTTGCAGCAGGTTGTCAGCTTCATTCTGGTCGCGGTTCCGCCAAAAGATGGCTACGAGAAGGAATAGGAATACAGCGGCGATGCCGGCAGCCACGTCACCACTGAGCCAGGAAGGTCTCTCCCATGGGATTGACGGCAGGGGCAGCGATTCCAGTATTCCTTCCTGCACTTCCGATCTAGGCGTTGGCACGGCCGTCGGAACCAGCGGCCTTTCCGAGCTAATCTGCGCGGAAACAGCGGCACTCGTGCCTTGAAAACCCAACTCGTCCGTGACTGTCAACACGAGATCAAACTGCCCTTCCACGAGATCGCTGATGTCCCAATCAAAAAGAAACGTATTCAAGGACTCGTCCGGCAGCACGTCTGTCAGGGGTTGTGGCTGGCCGTTGACGAGAAGCGTTGCCCCACTCAACAAACGGGGGAAACCGTCAGGCCAGGTTATGGTTGCCGTCATCGGCTGAACCGCCGGCTGCAGCGTATCCAGCGCCGAGTCAGGCGCCGAACCGACACGGTTTATCTGAAAGTCTTCTCCCCCCAACCGGACCTCGGGAGGCTGCAGCTCAAGTTCGAAGCTTCCGCTGGCCGACGCAGATCCAAGGTTGATGTCAACCTGACTCTGACCATTCTGTCGCTGACCTGAGCGATAAGACAGCTGCACCTGCTCCCCTTGCTGCTGCAAAATCTCATAGATCGGATCAGTGTCTGAGGCTGCGGGCATATGCACATAGGCTGCCCGCGTCGGCTCGTATAGACGGCGCACATTGTCAATCTCAGTTTCATCAGCAACTGCGCCTAAAATGGCGGCATAAATTGGGGTGCCGCTATCATTCGCCTGCGTGGTAAGCAGGGGATAGGAAAGTTGCTCTGACAGCCGGCGGCCGTCGCTAAACAACAGCAGCGAATGCACACGGTCACTTTCGGCGCGCTCCTGAACTTGATCTAACGCCTGCGTAAGCATGGCATTCAGCGGCGTCGGGCGCAGGGATACGGGGTCATAGGCTTCAATCGCCGCCACAACACCTGCAGGCGAGGTTTCATCCTGCAGAAGGAACTGACCGCTTTGCCCGTCAGCGCCGGGCACAATAATGGAAACGCGATCGAGACCATCGGGGTTCATGTAGGATTCGGCAAACCGACGGATACTATCCTGTACTTTCTCTCGTCTCGACAGGCCCGTCTCGTCATCGACCCCCGCAATGTCCGGGTTCGCATCAATCACAAAAGTGACATCAACGCCGGTGGGAATCTTCTCAAAGGAAAGATCCGTGACCAGTGTGCTGTTCTCGCGCAGGGTCAATGGCGACAGATCGGAAATAGGAGCGCTCTGTTCATCCGCCGTCAACAGCGTAACGCGAACAAGCGGAAACTCTGACGCGTCCACGTCCGTTATTTGAAGACGAAATTCGTCCTGTGCAGTTACTGGTAGGGCGCCGGCCAGGGCGAAAAACATGACCACGAGGCACCACATACCCATCGAGTGTCGTTTCATACGCTTTGCCAGATAGTATATCGGAAAGCACTCTTTCTAACATTATGTTTACAATCTCGGTCTGGTTTGCTATTATAGCATGGTAAATTTAGCAAGAGGGAAGGCAATATGTGGGGGAATACTCGTCCATTGTTCAAGATTTTAACACTTAGCGTAGCCGTCCTGCTGTTTACGGGCCTGGCGCTGCCGCTGCGCGGTCAGGAACCGTTGCCGGAGATCTTCATTACCGGGAACGACATCACCACGCCTCCAAACTCTGTGCTGCATGTCTACGGCCGTGATGCACAAGGCAATGCAATTGATTTCGCAGCCGATCCCCTTGTCCTGACAAGTGAAGGAACAGCGATAGAGACCGTTGTTTCCGGCACGCACCCCGCAGGGACGTTGACCGTTTTCCTGATTGATCTGCCCATCGGTATTGAGGAGCAACTGCCAGCAATTCAGCAGGCCATCCAGCAGTTCGCGGGACCCGGCGGCGGCATGAATGAACAAGTAGATAGTATTGCCATCTATCAGGTGGGCGCGACGGAACCCAAAGAGCTTCTACCACCGACAACCTTCTATAATGAAGTGCAGAATTTCTTTGTGGATGATCTGACCCCGGAGACAGGGGCCACCGCACTGCGAGATAGCCTGGCGATTCTGCTGGACGAAGTAGAAACGCTTAAACCAAGGCCCGATATGGTTACCTCTGTGGTCGTAATGTCCGACGGCACGGACGTGGTCAGCACGCAGTACGAGCCACAAGAGATTATTACGCGGGCGAATGAGCAGCATATTCCTGTGCATACGATCTGGGTGGCTGGTGCCGGACTGACCGCCGGCCAGCAAGAGCAGGGACAGACGTATCTGCGAGAAGGAGCACAGGGAACGCGCGGCTTTGCTGCGCTCCTCGATGACAGCGCGAGCGTCAATGACCTATGGAACCGCATTGCCGCCTTCCGCGATCAGGCCCGCGTGGCTTTCCAGATGGATAGCTTGGGCGGCGGTTCCTATGATGTTGTCCTGAGTCTGGCATCAGATCCGCTCGTCAGCGATTCGATGGTCGTCGATATACCTGAAAACCAACCTCAGGTTTCCCTCAACTTGCCGCCGGGAAGTGATGAGCTTGTTATGGAGTCGCTGGATGAACCGATTTTACTTCGTCTTGGGGCGACGGTGAGCTGGCTCGACAATCTTGAGCGAGAAATCAGTGAAGCGCGTATTAGAGTAAATGGTCTGGATATCGCCGATATTCCAGTTGATCAGCTGGATGATTTCACCGTCGAAGTGAGCAATCTGCAGTTTGGCCCCAATGAATTGGAACTGCTCGTCATTGACGAACAGGGACTGCGGGCATCAAATCTTCCGGCCACAATCTCCGTCACACAAGGTGACCAGACAGTTGTTCCGCAGGAGCTGCAGCCGGGCCCTGAAATAGGCAGCATTGTCCTGAATGTCTTCCTTGCGATCGTCGTATTGAGCGTATTGGTGGGATTGTTTTTTTGGCTGAGGCGCAGCGGCTTCTTCTCGCGGTTTACCCGGAAAGGGCGTTCTAGACGGCCAGATCAGAGTATTACTTATTCTTATACTGATGACCCTGCCGCTGTGACTGGCATGAGCGGCGGCATCGAACAGAGCGCGCCCCCGTTCTATGCCCATCTGGATGTCGTGGAAGCGGTGTCCGAAATGCCGTCAAGCCTGGAGCTTACAGGCGCGATGGTTCGAATCGGCCGTTCACCGTCCATGTGCGACATCGCCTTCAAGGACGACTTGACCGTTTCGCGACAACACGCCGTGCTGATGCTAGAAGGACATCATTATCGTTTGTTTGATGAGAACAGCACCAGTGGAACGTGGGTCAATGGGCGTCAGGTACCGGATTATGGTATCGAACTCGCTGATGGTGACGAGATGCATCTCGGCGCCGTGCACCTGGTTTACCGTCAAATATAGACCGCGAATAGATTCAGGTAGAAAGTAGTTCAACTTAATTCTCTGAGGTCGTGTGCAATTCCACGACTTCAGAGGCCAGTCAGAAACCGTCGATTGTCAATGGAAGAAAAGATCATGACGCTGCACCCGGACGGCAAACAAGGCGTCAATATCAGCCGTGCCAAGTACGATGCGATCCGAGCAGCGCTGCTCAGCGCCGCTGGCAATCAGGGCGAAATACGCTTCAAAGATCTTCCCGCAGCAGTAGAGGCAGCGCTTGAGAAACCATTCGAGGGATCGCTCTCCTGGTACGTAACTACCGTCAAGCTAGATTTAGAAGCGCGCGACTTATTGGAACGTGTACCGGGGAGCCGCCCGCAGCGCATAAGACTCAAGGGATCCCAGTAACAGCCTCATGATACCATTGACCGACACGCAGATGGCTGCGATATCAGCATCGGGCAGCAGCTTCTGGCGCGGTCCTGTGGGCACCGGCAAGAGCCTGGCTTTGCAGCAGCGCCTCATTCGGCTGTTGGAAACTGGCGAACCGGCGTACACAATCATGGTGCTGATTGCCGAACCGGAACGGCGGCAGGATTACGAGTCGGCCGTGCAAGCATCCGACCTTGGACCTTATGCCGATCTGACAATAACGACTTTCAACCGGCTGGCGCTGGACATGGTCACCCTGTTCTGGCCCTTGGTGGCCGGCCGATCAGGATTTGCGCAGCCCTATCTCCCGCCGACACTGCTAACTTACGATATGGCGCAGCTGCTCATGTGGCGCCTGGTCAAACCTGACCTGGACGGAGGCGCGTTTGCCGATCTTCGCCTGCGCCCGCAGCAGATCATCAGTCAGCTGCTGGACACACTCAATCGCGCTGCCCTTAATGGCTTAACGCTGGACGAAGCGATCGAACGGCAGACGGTAACTTGGACCGGAGAAAAGGAGCGCCTGCGTCATCTTCATGATGCCGGCCAAGTCGCGCGATCATTCCGCGATTTCTGCCAGCAGAACAGCCTACTGGACCTTTCTCTAAGCAGCGAGGTCTTCAATACGCAGCTTGTCGACGATCGGGAATTTCATCGATATTTCAGCGAACGGTACCGGCATCTTTTGGTTGATAACGTCGAGGAGCAAACGCCTGCGGGACAGCATTTCGTCAGCAGTCTGATTCATCTGACGCAGTCGGCAGCGATTGTTTATGACGAAGGGGGCGGCTACAAGCGCTTTATGGCCGCCGATCCCGCCGGGGCGAGTCGTTTTCAGACGCAGTGCGAGTTAGTTTTTCATTTCGACGAGCGTTTCCACACATCTCTAGAATTGGAGCACTTGGCCAACCAGGTTGATAACAAATTACGGCAAAGCAGCGGGCCGATTGGCGGTGCAAGTGAGGCGATATTGTCACTGGCCGGCGGCCGCTATAGACGTGAAATGGTTGAGTCCCTTATCCCGCTGCTGCAGGCGCAGCTTGACGACGGCGTTCCAGCTGATGAAATCGCGATTATTGTGCCTTACCTCGACGGCTCGATGCGCTACATGCTTTCCCAGGCACTTGGCGAAACAGGAATTCCATACCGGCTGCTGCGACGACGGAGCAGTCCGCGTGAAGAACCGCACATTAGAGCATGGCTGACCTGGCTGTCCCTGGCGTTCCCGCAGTGGAAGATCAGCCCATCGACCTATGACGTTGCAGAAGCCCTGGCCTTAAGTATTCATGGGCTCGATCCGGCGCGCGCGCAGCTGATCGCCGGTGCTCTTTATGATGCAGGTGGTCCGCAGCTACTGCCTATCGATACGCTCTCGGACAAACTGGAAACGCGCATCGGCAGCGAGTTCTTGACTAGAGTTGAGGAACTGCGCCTCTGGCTGGCGGCCACAGAAGCGGAAAAGCCTCTGGATATTTTTCTGCATGACTTGTTTGCAGAACTGCTCGCGCAGCCTCGCTACCAGCCTCAGCCCGATGTAACGGCGGCGGCCGTCTGCGATTGGCTGATACAAACAGCGACCCGCCTGCGAACGGCCGCACACCCCATGGGCTTGACAACGAATCTAGATATTGGAACGACATTTATCGACGGCATCTATCAGGGTCTGGTTAGCGCAAATCCACCGGATCTAGGTGAACCGCCCGATCCCAATGGGATCATCATCTCCACTATCTATGGCTACTTACTGGCAGGTATACCTGTGCAAGTGCAGGTTTGGCTGGAAACAGCCGCCAACGGCTGGTGGGATATCCCGCGGCAGCCACTGAGTAATGGGTTTGTTCTGACTGGATACCGCGACCCGCAGGCCCCCTGGACAACGGCTGATGATTTTGCAATGCGAAATGAGCTTCTGAGCCGCATTATCCGCGGATTGACCGGCCGCGCCGGCAAGGGGATCATCATCGCCAACAGCGAACTAGACCGCAGAGGGGCACGCCAGGAAGGCCCCTTGTGGCGCGCACTGCAGCCGATTCTGCCGGACAAATCAACGCCAGAATCAGCGTAGGCCCCAAATAAAGAACCCGCAGCACGGCTGTGCTGCGGGTAGAATTCATCTGCTATATAAAACCCTGTTTCTTGAGCCAACGGGGACAAGCCTTCGTTGCTGGATAACCGGACCTAAGCTAAGCCGGCTGCGCCTCTTCTTCTTCAGCAACCAATTCCCGCTTCAATACTTTGCCAACTGTCGTCTTTGGAAGTTCATCACGGAATTCAATCTTGCGAGGGTACTTATATTTGGCGAGTTGGGTTTTGCTCCAATCGATCATTTCCTGCTCGGTCGTGGGATCTCCCTCGACTTTCACAACCCACGCCTTTACCGTTTCGCCGCGCTTTGGATCTTTAACGCCGGCCACCGCCACTTCCACTACCGCCGGATGGGTCATCAAGACCTCCTCCACTTCGCGCGGGTAGATGTTGAAACCTCCAGCTATGATCAAATCTTTCTTGCGATCCTCAATATAGAAGAAGCCATCTTCGTCCATGCGCGCTATGTCACCGGTGTATAACCAGCCATCACGCAGCGCACTCTCGGTCTCTTCAGGCATATTCCAATATCCTTCCATGATGTTGGGGCCTTTAAGTACGAGTTCGCCAATGGCGCCAACCGGCAGCTCTTTATCCCCTTCTACGGGGTCCATAATCCGGCATTCGACATTGGGAATGGGCAGCCCGATAGAACCGGTGCGATTAGGCCCGTCGATTGGATTGGCATGAGATACGACATGGGATTCCGTCAGACCATATCCCTCAACCAATCTACCTCCGGTAAGCTCCTCAAATCGTGTCTTGGTATCGATGAGCAGCGGGGCGGAACCGGAGAGGCAGGCGCGTATCGAAGTGAGGTCGTATTTTCCAGCGATTACGTCTGGATGATTGTTGATCGCCACGTACATTGCCGGGACACCAGGGAAGAAGGAGGCGCCATAGTTCTGAATACTGCCGATAACATCAGGGAGGTTGCGCGGATCGGGTATGATTATCATCTTCGCAGCAACGGAGATAGGCAGGATCATAGAGGTTACCATGCCATAGGAGTGAAAAAGGGGGACGGCCGTGATCCAAACCTCTTCGCCGTAGCGCAAACCTGGCACCCATTCCTGTACCTGGCGCGCGTTTGCTGCCAGGGTTCGCTGCAAAGCAATGGCCCCTTTCGATAGACCAGTGGTGCCGCCGGTATACTGCAAGAGGGCCATGTCCTCATTGGATACCTCAACATCGGGCCTGGCGGCGCTGCGGCCGAACGTCAGAAAATCTTTGAACCAAGTATCGCCAGGTTCTAGCGTAACCCTGTCGCCGGTCTTGCTTTCTTTGAGCAAGCCAAAGAGGATGCGTTTGACCGCAGGAAGGTAATTCTTGAGCTGCGTAACAATGATCCGCTTTACTTGTGTCTGGCCCCTACGCTGTACGTTTTTTAGGGTCGGATAATAACGGCTCATAACAAAAACGGTTTCGGCGCCGCAATCTTGCAGCTGGTGCTCCAGCTCCCTTTCTGTATACAGCGGATTTGTGGCGATAACAACACCGCCTACACGCATGATGCCGAAATAGATGATCATGAACTGGGGCGTATTCGGCATATAAATAACCGCCCGATCCCCTTTCTTGAAACCGTTTGCGACCAGAGCAGCAGCTACGGCATCGCTGGCTTCGTTGAATTCACGATAGGTAATCTCGCTCCCCTGGAACACCATCGCTACTTGATCAGGTTCATTCTCGGCAGCCTGCTCCAAATACCAATCCAACGGATGCTCCGGCAGGGGCACTGTCTCGACAATGCCTTCATCGTAATGCTTTACCCAAGGCTTATCAGCGTACGTGAGATTCATACATTCCTCCTTCTGCTAGAAGACGCCGCAATCCTCCATTGATTACGGACCTAGAGGCAACAGAGCTATGTAACTAAGAATGACCCAATTCGGATAATGTACTCTCAATTCTTTCCCTATTAGATATAATACCCAATAATTAGCGGGTATGGAAGTTGCATTTTTCACAAATAGGGTAACATTTATCAACTATGTTGTGAAAGGGCTTGAGTGAGAACGATATGATCATCGCATTTCAAGGTGAAAACGGCGCTTATTCCGAACAAGCGGTCAGGCAGCATTTTGGGGCTGAGGTAGACACACTGCCATGTCGCAGTTTCCTGGAGATATTTCAGGCTATCCAGGACGGCCGTGCTACGCATGGTATGCTGGCTGTTGAAAACTCGCTGGCCGGCACCGTTATCCCTGCTTACGATCTATTAGTCGATAACGATCTGCAAGTCCAGGCAGAAGTAATCGTGCGCGTCGAGCACTGTCTTATGGCCGCTCCCGACACGCCACTGGCTGCCATCAAACGGGCCAAGTCCCATTACCAGGCGCTTGGTCAATGCGAACAGACCTTGAGGCGCATGGATATCGAACCGATAACCCATTACGACACGGCCGGCGCGGCGCGCGACTTGGCAAACAATCCTGAAGCGGAAACAGCGGCCATTGCCAGTGCTTTGGCCGCGGAGACCTATGGCCTGGAAATCCTGGTGAAAAACCTGGAAGATCTGGACTTCAATTACACGCGCTTCTTCGTCCTGGGAAATGAACTGCCCGAGCGGCAGGACCCGAGCAAAACATCCTTGCTGCTGACCACCCGCCACAGTCCTGGCGCCCTTTCCCAGGTTCTGGCGGAGCTGGCAGACCGCAACATCAATTTGACCAAGATCGAGTCCCGCCCACGACGCAACCTTCCCTGGCACTATCTTTTCTATATTGACTTCGAAGGACATGAAGAAGACCTTGATGTGCAGCAGGCGCTGCTCGGCATTTTGAAGCAGGCGTCTTTTTTGAAAGTCTTGGGCTCCTATCCCGCAGCACGAACGGAAACGGGCTAAGGAACTCTCAGCGGCTGCAGCAAGATCGCATCTGCGGCAGTTCCATCCACAGTTTCTACGCCTAATCTCTGCCCCGTTTCGGCGATATAGAGCCCTACTTCAATCGCGTAGTCGCCGGATGGTAGATCGGCGGGCAGCAGGATCTCATAGTCGTCGACAACGATCTCTCCGGGCAGCCAGCGGCTCGTCGCATAGGTCCCTGACAGAGGCATACTGTCTTCCTGCCAGGCACAACACGATCCATCCGGGAAGAGCACGTGCACAAATATTGTGTAGTCGGTTGATGGCGTTTGCTGCGCCTGCCAGATCAACGACAGATCGCTCTTTCCATTCTCAAGTGAACTGAGATCATAGCCAAGCAGGCTGATTTCTTCACCAAAGAAGGCACTAGCCTCATGCGCGAGAGGCGGCGGAGAGAAGGTCCGTTCCGTAGCTTCTACTTGCAGTGGCCCCAAATCGGCCGTGTAGACCGGATCCTCACGCGCATCAAGCAGCCGCAAGTGCAGACGATAGTCGGCGGCAGGCGTGTCTGACGGGATCGTCATTAGCTGACGGTCAATTACAAACTGCGGCACAACCCAGTCGCCAAATGGATAGGTGTCGTAGACCGGCTGTGTCTCTCCCAGTAGGTAAGAACTGCCTGATTCACTAACAAGTTCCAGGGCAATGGTATACGGCTGCAGATCAGCGGAAGCGAGCCACCACAGCGCCAGGCCCCACGAATCACCCGTGAAGACGGTATGGGGACCGCGCTCATAACCGAGCAGTTTCAGATTCTCCGCAGCAGCATCATCGAGTGCGAATCGTGGCGCCGGTAACTCTTGCGGCACGGGGCCCGCCAGTACGGGCACGCCAGATAGAAGGACGGCATCCCCGGCATAGTTACCATCCTGATCTAGCCGCGGCGCGCGTTCGGCCGTCGCCTGATCAAAGAGACCAACGCGCAGCTGGTAATCAGCAGGCGGCGCGCCGGAGGGAATTGGTACCTCTACCTGGTGGATGATCGTCTCGCCTGGCTGCCATTGTTCGGCCGGGTAGGCAAAAGCCTCAACCTGGCTCCAGCGGTAACCCTGGGAATCCTCCAAGTGAATAAATGGCTGGTAATCCGCCGCGGGGACGCCGGTGACCTGCCAGTAGAGTGTCACCGGCAGGCTCGAACCGGCTGGGCTGGCGCTGGCAATCTCATAGCCCAGCAAGGTCGCCGTCCCGTCGAAATTAGCATTGATAGGATTATCGATGTCTACAGGAGGCGGGCTCTGCAGAAGATACGCGGAAAAGGCGTCGCCAGGAAAAGACATCTCCGGCATCGCTACCGGTGACGCGGACGACAGAAACTCTGCCGCCCAGGACGGTTGGGGGCTGTTGTGTGGGTAAATATAGAGGCTCGATCCTGCAGCAGGAAGCACGAACGCGTTACTTTCAGGCAGCCATTTGATAAGTTCATACTTGTCGCTGAGGAAGGCCACTGTCGGGTGCCGGTAATGGGGCGCGGCGACATAGACGGTCTGCCCATCCAGCTCCTGCTGATTTAAGAATTCAGAGACGGCCACCAGGTCACCGTCAGATTCATAGAGCAGCTGTGGTTCCTTCGCCCAATCTATGAAATATGCCTGGCTGGTGGCCAATCCGCCGGAAAGCAGGATCAACAGGACAGCAACGATCACGGCCGCTTGCAGTGGGGGGAAACCAAAGCGTTTCTCCAGGTCGGCGAAGAGAATCACGAAGCCGATTGCGGGCAAGTAGTAGATAAAGGGAATCAGACCGATGGCGCGCAGGTTGCTGGGCAGCAGTTCATTGGTAGCCAGCGCCGTAGGCAGGATCATGATGATCGGTGCGAAGAGGAGTATAGAAATGGCCGCGCGCTGCCAGTCATAGGGGAAACGACGCCAGCGCCAGAGACAGACAAGCCAGCCGACTACCAGCAAACCGCCGACGATCCAACCAAACAACGGCCGTCCCGGGAGATTGAAGCGCCAGAATGAATCACCCTGCAAGAAGAACATACCCCAGGAGTCAAGCAATCCCTGCCAGATCGTAAGCGTGGCGGAACTGGATGTCGTGGAGGGCGCGACCTGGCCGATGCGCACCCAAAAGGCATCGGGGTGGGTCCAAAAATAGGCGAGCAGCGGCAGTAGGGTAAGTAGGGCAGCGCCCAGAAAAAGTCCTAGCTGCCGCAAACGCAGGCGCCATTGTTCGCTGCCAATCAGCAAGGGCAGCAGACCCAGGGCGACGAGAATGGGAAAGACACGAGCGGCCAGGTAAGTATAGGCAGTCAAGCCAAGCAGCACGCCGGCGGCGGCCAGCCAGCGATTGTCATTGCGGCGCAGCCCACGAAACAGCGCGGCAAGAGCCAGCGCCTGCAGCAAGGGTTCGGTAATGGCGCGAAAACCAAGGCGGCTGAAGAGGACATGCCAGAAGCCGATGGCGAGTAGAGCAGCAGCCAGCAGCGCCTGCCGCCTGTCAGCGAGCATTTCGCGGCCCAGCCAATAGGTCGCGGCGACAGTCAGTATACCCACGTACGCAGCCGTGAGGCGCAGGGAAAAGACAGATTCACCGAGCAAGCGCATCAGGCCACCCGCCAAGTAAAAGAAGGCGACCTCCTTACCGGTGTAGCTGCTGATGAAAACCGGCAGCTCGCCACGCAGCCCAATATCGGCAGATAGAATGCCGTTCGCCGCTTCGTCATAATGCAGACCAGGCGGCGCGTTCTGCAGCTCAGGAAAGCGCAGGGCTGCCGCAACCAGCAGGCACAAGACCATCAGGGCCAGGGAATACCGGGCAGTACGAGCAGTCATGCGCCTGATTGTAGCCCTGCCGGTTTCCTTAGTCGAAAGAGGTCATAGTTTAAACTGCAGATGACGCTGAATCTTGCGTTTCACTGACGGGAGGAACGATTGCGCACTGATCGATCGACTGTTGCTACCAGGGCCGTCCGCTCTGCTATACTGTGCATAATTTCATAAAGGAGTTAACCATGCCGGCTTCAATCTTGGTAGGGTATGCGACACGTTACAACTCAACGCAAGAAGTTGCTGAGGTAATTGGGGCGACGCTGCGTGATACTGGGTTTGCGGTAGACGTTCGGCCGCTGCGGGAAGTCCGAACGCTTGATGGATACAGCGCGGTCGTACTGGGGGCGCCGCTCTATATGTTCCGTTGGCACAAGGATGCGCTCCGTTTTCTATCGCGGTATCGTGCGGCGCTTATGGACCGATCAGTGGCAGTTTTCGCGCTTGGTCCAACCCATGATCCTTATGATGAGCAGGAGTGGCAGGATTCTTGGGCTCAACTCGAAAAAGGGTTGGCGAAGTTTCCCTGGCTTGATCCAGTCGCCCTTGAAATGTTTGGCGGGAAGTTTGACCCGGAGAAGCTGCGTTTTCCAATCAACAAACTTGCCGGCAGCGCGCTTGCGACCGATATTCGGGACTGGACGGCGATCCGCGATTGGGCAAGCAGCCTCGTGGCGAAGCTCGATCCTGTAGTGTCATAAGCCGGTATTGCGGTAGTATACGTGATATTTTTCACAAGCGTATATTTTGCGTAGGATCGACGTAGTGTCCGCGTACAGTCTAAGTCAAGAACTTTGCATAAACTATATATCGAAGGGTAAAAAATCTCTTCTTCTTCTCCTCCTTTTAACGAGAGTCAGGTTTCGGCGTTCCTGACTCTCCAAAAAACGACACGAGCCGGTCATCTGACCGGCTCGTTTTTTTGTGCCGCTCCCGTCGATTAGGCTTGCACCTATGAAGGTGTGGGTCATAATCAGGCCCATGATCTTACATATTGCCAACAAGAGTGATTGGCAAACCGCTGTGGCTTCCGGCGTCTATCGCATCGAGTCACTGATCACGGAAGGTTTTATCCACTGCTCGACCGTCGAACAGGTGTTGGGCCCGGCAAATGAACGGTTTCACGGGCAGTCAGGATTGATTTTGGTTTGTATCGACCCTGAAAAGGTTACGGCGCCTATCCTCTATGAGGATTGTTATGAATCAGGCCAGGCGTTCCCACATATTTACGGACCTCTGAATGTTGAAGCAGTTAGTGGCGTGATCACGTTCGCGCCACAAGACGACGGCAGCTTTGTCTTGCCGTCAGAATTGGGGGATCCGCCATAGGCGAATCCAATCTGGCAGCCGCGCACCGCCCCGCACATTTTGCGAGGTCAGGACACCACGTTTACGGACGCATTGACAGGAGATTTATCTAGCTTGAACAGACACGATTTTGCTCTTCTTGACTATGATGCCGCCATTCCGGCTGTACTGGAACCATCTCAGCTGCTGGATCCCATCGATGTAGCTGAGCAGTGCGTGATGTGCTTCTTCCAGGATGTCATCAGCACCTACCGAGAAGCAGGGCAGCTCAAACAAGTTTATCGCCTTGGATCCGAGATCGGTATCAACGCACTCTACGAAATGACCTTTGACGGTCGTCGCCTGGCCGTGATCCACGCGGGCGTCGGTGCCCCTCTGTCAGCCGCTTTCATGGAGGAGCTGATTGCCCTGGGCTGCCGCAAGTTCATCGCCTGCGGCGGCTGCGGCGTGCTTGATGAGAACGTTGGCCTGGGACATGTGATCGTGCCTACGGCCGCTGTGCGCGACGAGGGAACCTCCTTTCACTACCTGCCGCCGGCGCGCGTGGTTGAACCATCGGCAGAGGCTGTTGAAGCAATCACCTCCACGCTGGAAAAGCATCGTGTCGACTACGTTCTGGGCAAGACATGGACCACCGATGGCGTCTATCGGGAGACAGCAGGCAAAGTGGCCCTGCGCCGCGAGGAGGGCTGCATTACCGTGGAAATGGAAACGGCCGCTCTCTGCGCTGTCGCCCGCTTTCGCGGCGTGTCCTTTGGCCAGCTGCTCTACGGTGGCGACGATCTATCTGGCGAAGCATGGGACCATCGCGACTGGCAAAACCAGACTTCCACGCGAGAGAAACTCTTCACCCTGGCCGCTGAGGCGTGTCTGAACCTGTAATTAACGAGGCAAATAATGCGTCAAGTACGTCAAGTGACTCCGACTGAACTACTAGAAGATACAATCGCCATCACGGCAAATGCGTATCCTGGCCTTGAACTGGCCAATCACACCAACCGCGAGCGATTTAGAGAACGGTTGAGTCAGTTGGATCTCGATCCAAGCACCAGTTTCTACGCCCTATTCGAAGAGGAGCAGATGCGCGGCGTTATGCGCTGGCATGATTTCACGATGAATTTCTTCGGGGTGCAGACGCTCGTCGGCGGACTTGGCGGTGTCGCCGTCGATTTGCTGCATAAGAAAGAAAAGATTGCCGCCGAAATGGTACAGGCATTTCTGTGGCACTACAAGAATGCCGGCGCCTGCTTGACCGCGTTATACCCTTTCCGCCCCGATTTCTACCGGCGCATGGGCTACGGATATGGCACCCTAATGAACAATTATCGCTTCCTGCCGGCAAGCTTACCTAAAAGCGGTCCGAAAGAAGACCTGCAGTTCTTGAACAGCAGCGATATCGAAAGAATCCACGATTGTTACGATTGTTACCGCCAAAGAACACACGGAATCATGGCGCGACGGCTGCAGTTTTGGCAGGCGATAATGCGCGATCCCGGCAAGCAGATTATTGGCGTAAACAGGGGCGATCGTTTGTCCGGCTACCTCATTTTCAGCTTTGAGAAGGGCGGGAAGGACAACTTCTTGAGCAACAACCTGACCATTAGTGAACTCGTCTATGAAACGGCCGAGGATCTGAGCAAGCTTCTGACCTTTCTACAGACGCAGGCCGATCAGATAGAAGAGATCATATACAACACACAGGATGATTCCTTCTATTATCTACTGCAGGATCCACGTAGATCGACCGGCAAGATGCTGCCCGCTGTACTCTATCATGAAAGCAGCACGCAGGGATTGGGCATCATGTATCGCGTCATCAACATACCCCGTTTGTTCGAAGTGCTGGAAAACCATGATTTTGGCGGGATTAGCTGCCGTCTGCAGATCATGCTGAGCGATTCTTTCTTTCCCGAAAATACAGGGAGTTACATAGTTGAGGTTATTGATGGTAGGGCGCGCTTCGCACCGGAAGCGAGCCGCGAAGTCACGCTGTCCATGGATGTCGCCGAGTTTTCTTCACTCGTGGTCGGAGCAGTTACGCTGCGCAAACTGGCGGATTATGGGCTGGCTGAGATTTCTGACCGTGCTTATCTCGCCCGTCTAGATCAGATGTTCAGCGGACCAAAGCCCATTTGCCTGACATCATTTTAGCCGGTCAGCAGGTTTTCCGTTTTCTTATTCATGACGTCCTATTCCACAGACTGACCGTATCGATATGATACGTCTGCGGGCGCATATCAAGGGGCTGCATCTGGACGAGTGTAAAACCGGCGTTGGTTAACTCTTTGCTGTCGCGGGCTGTTCTCGCGAGATCTGTGCCCACATAGATAAGGCGCTGGGGGGCCAGGACCCCGATTTGGGCGACGACCGGTTTCGCCAACCCATTGTCGCCAGGATCAACCACGATGAGCTCGGGCTGGCTCTCAATTGAAGGCAGCACCTCCTCAACGAGTCCATGATACAGCGACACATTGTCCAGGTCGGCCAGGTTAATTACCATGTCGGCAACGGCATCGCGGTTGAATTCCACAGCCATTACTTCGCGAGCTTTTTCCGCCAGAAAGGCGGTCAGCAGGCCAACGCCGCTGTACAGCTCAAGCACCTGCTCGGCTCCGCTAAGCGCGGCAAAATCAATCACGGTCTGCACGAGCTGTGCAGCCATGGGCAGGTTGGACTGAAAGAAGCAGCCGGGCGACACGCGGAAATCACGGCCATTTATCTCATAAATTAAGTGGGGATCGCCAATTAGGGAAGCGGCCGTTTTGTCGGGCAAGACAATTGATACAGAGACGGGGAAATCCACTTCCAACAGCGGCGCTTCCACATCTTCGACCTCCAGGGCAGCAAGCATTTCTTCCTGACTGTCCAGACGCAGCGTCAGTTTACGCAGATCCGGCAGATCGAGATCGACATCATTGTAGAGCGTCATGATACGCGGCTGAGTGATAGGGCAGGACTCAATGGGCATTATTTCACGCAGCCGGGGAGACCAGTAGCCAAGACCACCGCCGTCCGTTGGACTGAAGACAGCTTCATATGCGTATTCCCAGGGATCAGGGCTGGCAATAACCGGTAGGATATCAATACCTTTGAGACTGCCGATACGCTGCATTTGATCGCCCACGACCAGGCGCAACGCTAAGAGTTGCTCCTCATAGCTGATGTGCTGGTAATGACAGCCGCCGCAGGGACCATGATGGGGACAGCGCGGCATAACGCGTTCCGGGGAGGCCTTAATCACAGCGGTGACATAGGCATGGGCGAAGCGTTCCTTGTCCACGGTCAAGGCGGCGCGCACAGTTTCTCCTGGCAGCGCACCCTGGACAAAGATAGGACGGCCGTTGTCATCACGAGCAACAACCGACCCACCATAGGCATAGTTCATTGTATTTAGTTCGAGTTCGGTCATTGGCTCTATTCCGCTAAATTTGAGAGGTTTTTTCGACCCCAGGCTGCCTGGAGTAAGAAGTAGAAAGCGCGCAGGTTTTAGATGCGTCCTGTGGCAATAAACATAGTGAATGTGGCGATGAACCAGTGGATCAGCCAGGGATAGATAAAAGATTGCGACTGCCAGGCGATGAAGCCAAAGGCTGCGCCGCCAAACAACGTACTGAGGGTTTCTATTTCCGGCTTACCCAGATGCATAAAAGCAAAGGGGATAGCCTGCAAGAGAATAGCGGGGCCTGGTCCGAAATAACGTGCATAGGTAAACAACATCACGCCGCGCCAGATGAATTCCCAACCGAATAGATCAACAGCGTTAAGAAATATCAGCCGTCCCGTATTATCGGGGGCGCGTGATGCGTAATACTGCTGCATACCCGGCGTACGGCCGACAAACCAGAGAACGATCGCCATGCTCACACAGCCGACCAGCACCCAAAGCATGCCGGTACGCCAATCACCAAGTTGGAAACCGTACTCTTTCGGTGGCTCGCGAAAAATAAGAATGATAATCAACATGGGAATGACAAAGTAGAGCAAGAAGCGATCGTATGCCTTGGTGCCCGTAATGCGGTGGTTATAGTAGTCGAGCATAGGCACGACAGTACTGTAGACAATCAGGAAAGTGAGTTTGAGGTCAAATTCGACCCCACCTATCGTAATCATGCCGTGCCTCAAGGTGCTGGTGCGATGCCTACTAACAACGACAGCCGGCTGTCCGCTTCATTGCTGACCCCGTGAACGACACCAGCCGGCGCCCAGACAACATCTCCAGCCGCGGCTGACTTCACATCATCGCCGATACGGAACTGCCCTTCACCTTCAATAACGTAGTAAAACTTGTCCTGATCGGTGTGATCGTGCGGCTTCTGGGTTTGCCCCGGTTCCAGGCAATTCACGCCCAGCAGCAGGGTATCACTGCGAAAAAGCGTCGCCTTGTAGAATTTGTCATCACGAGTTCCCAGGTGATCGCTAACTGCTTTTATCAACTGCATAGTTATCTCATTGGCCAGCCAAAGAAGCCTATTTCTTCAACCTTAGAAAGCGGCCTGCATCTGCTGAGAATTAGATTTCCCCCTCTTTCACTGCTGCACAGGGGATAAAGACAAAAACGTGCCCAGCTCAAGAGCCAGGCACGTAGTTAACAAAACCTATTTTACTTACCTATCAGGCTGTCTGCCAGCCGATTTAGCCCATTTCGACCATATCGGCCAGGACGCGCTCCAAGGCCATGGTGTGGCTGCAAACTCCGCGTGAAGAAAAAAATGAGCAATCACAATTCCAGACGCCTTCTTTGTAAGAAACTTCGTGGACAGCGTCATTATCACCGCGGAGAGTCACATTTAGGGATTCAAACCGAATACGCTCACGCTCTTCAGCATAGAATTTTGATTTTTCAATCTTACCGATCATGCCATAGTCCATATATTACACTCCTCGATAGTGGACACCGGGCGCCTCATTAACGCAAAAACGCACGCAAAGCTGCGTGCGTCACCGGACCCTTAGTTTGTAACGATGTGAGGTTACTGCCTCCATGGGAAGAGTATAGCCCGTGGGATTTACTGTGTCAATCAGTGATCCTTAAAAGCTAGGGGGAATTCCCGCATATATTAGGGGACTACGCGCAATTCAGCTAAACGCAGCTTGTCGCTAATCCAACGACCTTCTTCATCGATAATCATCGGCCGTTCATTATCATCTACCCGCTTCAGTGCCACCTGTAAGCGATAAACACCCGGCTTGCCTGCCTGATTAATGGGCAGTTCGTGATGATCCACGATTATCTCACCCGCCGTCCAACTGCTGGTTGATGATTCGCCGGCCAACGGCCGTTCTTGCAGTTCTTCAAAGATCCAACCAGTTGCGTCCAAGAGACGCAGCTGCACTTCATAATCCGGTATCCCATCCTTGAGCGCCTGCCAATAGAAGGTCACGCCAAGAGATTGTCCGATCTTTATCTGCCGCTGGTCGTACGTATAACCGAGCAGCATAAGGTCGCCGCCAAAGTTCTGCTGCTGCGCATTGGGAATCTCTATTGGTTCCGATCCTGAGCCAGACACGGGCAGCAGGGAGACCGCACCCAATTCCATTGCGTCGGACAGCAGCGCGCCATCCGGCGCATAGACGCCCAGGCGGTATCCTTCCTGCGGTGCGTAGTAGCCGATGCTGAGCATGCCTTCCGCCGGAGTGTAGGCCACCTCGGGGATCCGGATCGCGATCGTTTCTTCAAACAGATCGCCTGGTTTCCATTGGCTCGCCGGAAAACGACCGAGGCCAGGATGCGTATCGCGCTGAGCAATCATCAAGCCTTGTTCATCGATCAGATGGACAAACTGAAGGTAATCTCCCGGCGGTTCGGCCGTGACTTCCCAATAAAGCGTGACCGCCAGCTCATCGCCGGGCGAAACAGCATCTTGGTCAATCTCATAACCACGCAAAGTGATCAGCCCGCCAAACGAAGCATCGCTTTCGTTGGGCAGCCTGGCCAGGTCATACTCAGGTGGGCGCGCGTACGCGGGAGAAAGATAGCCAAACAAGGCGATCAAAGAGATGCCTAATAATCCACCACCAACCAGCAACGTCAGGATGAAGCCGCTGCGAGATGAAGGCGTGTTCGTTTGCCGGGCAGGCAATAAAGAGAGCCAACAGGCCAGACCGTATATCATGAGCAGCGCCAACGAAGGCAGAGCAGGGAAGAAGAAACGCCCCATGGGCCCGGCCGGGCTAACGAGCAAATAGTTGAAGATAACCGCAAAAAATAGACCGACATTCACCATTAGTAATATCAGGTACGGGCCGGAATCTCCCAATTCCACCTTGTTCCGCCGCAGCAGAGGAATAAGCAGGCCGATCAGGGAAAGAATGCCAACGGCACCCAATAAATTGTAGATGATCGAGGGCAGGGGTATCTGGCCATAGCCAAAACGCCCCCACAGGCTTGTCCACACATAGGGTAGTTCGACAAGTGCCAGGCCCAGGCTGTCGGCGGGATCACGCACGCCCCATAATTCGGTCAGCCGCTCGATTCCGGTGGGTTCACCGTACAGCATCTGGTTCCGTACGAACCACCAGCCGGCAACCAGCAGCGCCACCAAGCCGATGAGCAAATTCACCTGCAGCCACTGCCGCCACTGTTTCTTACGCCAGGCGACCCAGGTTACGGCAAGCTCTATGATAACAATAATCGCCGCCAGATTGAATTTACTCAGCAGCGCCAGCCCATATAATAGACCGAAGACAAAACCCCAACGCCAATGCAAACCATCCTGGTCGCGCATCAGGCGCACGGCGGCCAGCGTAATCGCCGCGCCAGCTAGAGCGGCAATGACATCGTTATTAATCGCTCCGGCCATGTACAAGAACATGGGATTAAAGGCCACGATCGCCGCCCCGCCCAGCGCAAGATAGGGCCTTTTCGGCCAGATAGCACGGCCGATAAGATAGGTGATAAGAACCACAGCCGCGCCGATGAGGATATTCACCATGCGCGCCAGATGCGCCGCCAACGCTTCGCCCGACCAGGGAAATGCCTCGTCTTCACCATGCAAATATTGGTTCTTATTATCTACGCCGACATCCCAATAGCGATGGGCCCAGAAGGGATTGGTCGGCGGTTCATGACAGACATCACGACCGGTATCAATCCAGCCAGTGGCCAGAGCCGCCGCGGCATAGTACAGAGGGGGATGATGCCCCTGCGCGCTGCAGCCGACTTCACCCTGTACAGGCAGGGCGCCGCGCTGGACAATATGCTGCACAAAGCGATAGTGGCGCAGTTCATCAGTCGCCTCATGCAGCGGACTGACCACACTGTAGGCCAGGCTCAAGGCGATAAATGCCAGCACAATGGCTCCAATTGCCATGTTCAGACGCTTCGGGGACAAACCCTATTCTCCTAAACTCAGGCGGATATAATCCCGGCCATCAATAGTCATAATTCGCTCGTTTGTCAATGGGTCGTACAAACCGAAAACGACCGTAACATCATCCATGTTTCCCTCAAACAGCAGACGATGCTGCTGTATAAAACTATCGCCGCTTCGTAACGTTTGTGGATCGACCCAGAATCCATCATCGCCAACCAGAAAACTACCATCAGCATCCTGCAGTTGGGCAAAAACCAACAGCCGCGGCCCGGCATAGATCCCCGGAGGCGGCGGGTTGCTTATCAGCGGGATCGACGGCAGGTTGAGCTCTTCGCTAACAGACCACTGCAGATCCAATAAACCATTTTGCGGATCGAAATCTGCGCCCATCCAGCAGAGCCCGTTTTCAAAACAGATGGTTTCTCCGGACGCGGGCATTTCTGCCGGTAGATCTGAGTCTATTTGCATCAGATGGTAACCGCCAATTCCAGGGACGTCCGGTATACGCACCTGTTCTTCAGAATAGGGGGTATCAACCTCGGGAAATCCAGCGAAACTAACCGCCGGAGACAACATCAGGGCGCGCTGCGGATCATACCAGCGCGCATTGACTGTCTGCGCCCGTTCATCTTCCAGGCCGATAGTGAGGGCGATTTTGTCCCAGGGCCCAGCCAAAAGGCCGCTGATCGCAAAATCTTCCAGATCAGGCTCTGCGTTCAGATACTGCGCCACTTCATCAATATCGGCGCGGTACAGGAAGCGGGTCATGCCTCGCTGCGGCCACTCATAAAAATAGTCGGGGAGATCGCGCGCCGCTATGGATACCAATAGAATCAAAGCAGCGAGATAGGCTGCCCAGGCACGTTCCCTAGGCAGAACCTGGGACAACCATAGGACGGGCAGGGCGACAATTAGATAGACGGCCGGTTGGGCCAGAATAGTGTGCCCGAGGCTGGCCGGCGGCACGCTGACAAACGCGGGCGAAATCCCGGCCAACCACCAGACCAACAGGAAGGCGGAAGAAAGGCTGGTTTCATGGACTATTTCGCTGTTCGGCCTATTGGACGCTCGCTTCAGCCTTCGTAAAAGCCAATCATAAGCGGGCAGCAGCGCATAGACGACGGCAATAAGGATGCCTGACCAGAAAAACAAAGCGCCAAGCGGGCCGAACACCGGCCGGTCAGGGATGTTATACAACCATTCATCATCGCCGGCGCCATGAAACATGCTCAAGGTGGTAATGATATGTTCCTGCAGCGGCTCAAAATTACCGTCCTGTGCTTCGACGAGAGGCACCGCCAGTTCAGAAACGCGCGCCTCTGATTCCGGCTGGCGTGATAACGTAATGAGCAAAGGAATAGCCATCAGGAAGGCCAGTCCAAACATGAGCAGCAGCTGTTTCCAACAACGCTTTATCAAGGATCGTTCAAATAGAAATGCGTAACCCAGGAACGCAAGCAAAATCAGGGGCACGCCGCGGCTGGCAAAATAGGAGTAAAAGCTGAGTCCCATGAAGAAACCGGCCAAAAGGAAGTCCAGCAGGTGTTCACGGTAAGCGCGCACGGTCCTGTCCCCGACACCAATTCCGCGGATGAAGAAGAAATAGGTCAGCAGCGCCAGGACGGGAAGCAGAATGTGGCGGATGCCCACACGGGAATACATGAGCGACCAGAAACTGACCGCCAATGCCGCCGACGCTACAAGACCAACAAGTGATCCAAAGAGTCTGCGGCCCAGTAGAAACGTAAGCAAGACCGATAGCCCACCCAACAACACTGAAAGCCAGCGAATACCGGCGACGCCGGGCCCAAAAACATCGAGCATGATTGCGTTGAGTGCATGGTAGAGCGCTTCATGGCCAGATGCGTCCGCATAGTAGACGGCCAGGTCGCCGTCCAAAACATGCTGCGAAATAACGAGCGAGTTTATCAGTTCATCATCGCGCCAGCCTGGCGGCGCTGTATCCAAGCGCCACAGGCGCAGGAACATGGCTGAGAGCAGGATAACCGCCAACAGCAGCCAGACAATCCAGGTTTTGGAGAGGGCATGGTTTCTATTTCCGATCATGGGGAAAAAACCACCGATGTGACAGGGAATAAATCAGCGCCGCCGCCGGCATCGGCCAACGGGATTCGACGGCCGTCCGTGAGGGAATAGAGACCAACAGCCAGCGAATAGCTTCCCGGATCCAGATCATCGGGAAGCGTAAATTGATGTAACTGCAAGAAGCTATCACCAGTCGTCCAACTGTAGCCAGGCACGTCAAGTCGATCATTTTGGGCCAGCGGGACACCATCAGGCCCCAGCAGGTGCGTAAACAGCACAGCTTCCTCCAAAGGCTGCAGCGCCTGCCACTGCGTGATCAGGCTTACCTGTTCTCCCGGTTTCACTTCCTGGGACTGCAAATCAAAACCGGTGAGGGTAATCGTGTCGCCGAAGCGAGCCTGCGCCGGTGTCAGCCGGCTGCGCCAGTCATCGACCATGTCCGCCCGGCTGGCTTCATAGATTCGCAGCGGACGATCGTGGTCAGTCTCACGGAGCGGCATGTCCTCAATAAGCTCGGCCGTTGCGAAGTATTCGAACAGCAGCGGGGGGAGAGGCGTGAAGCCGGGAACAACTACCATGGCTGTTTCCGTGCGCGGAAGCAGCAAGCTTCCCCGACCGTCGAACCAACGAAGCGTCACATCCCGATTGGTCAATGTCATTTCCGCCAGAGCAGGGCTGTGGTAGCGGCCAGGCGTAATGGTTGAGATGGCGATTTCACCGCGTCCGTCCGTATTGAGATAGTCGATTGCCGTGGCCAATGTCGTTTCATATTGGACGCGGACCTCAGGATTATTTGCCCAGATCTGGAAATAATCGCGCCAAGTAAACAACGCCAGCGCCGCATAAAGAAGAACAACTCCCCCTATATAGATGAAACGGGGAACCCCGGCGGTCCGGGCAGCCAGCAGTTTTCCGCCGGCGGCCAGCGCAACTGCGGGAAAGAGGTAGATCAGGGGTTGAACCGCGATCGCCTGGGTCATGCTCAGCGCCGGTCCAGTAATCAGGACGGGGACGAAACCGACAACGAGCCAGGCCAGCGCGAGAAATGAGACTGACCCGAGCAGTTTCGACGAGGAATCCTTGCCGGTAAACAGCCATCCGATGGTTTGGGCGATACCCAACAAGAACAGGACAGCGAAGACCGGAGTCAAAAACGGCCGTCCGGCGATATTATAGCGCCATGCCGGATCCCCTTCGACGAAGAACAAACGCATACTGGCCAGAGACTGGCCGGCGACCACGCTCCAATCACCCTGTTGTGCCAAATAGAGAGGCTCTGCTAATTGGTCAATACGCGCTTCCGCAGAGGGATTGCGCCCCAGATAGACCAGCAGCGGGGCCGCCACAGCGATCATCACAAGCAGCATGATCGCGATACGCCACCACATCGGTTGGATAAAGTTGCGCTCCCTGACGAACCAAAAGAGGAGCAACGCGGGAAAGATGATCCATAGCGCGCGCGCGGGGATATACGTGTAGAAAGTCAGTCCCAGAAGGATGCCGGCGGTCGCAAACGGTAGAAGCTCGTGAAAGCGGTGCCAAAACGAGCTTCCCTCCCCGGTTCGCGACGAATGCGCAGCAACCACATTTTTCAGGGCCAGCCAGAAAAGGAGTACGGCGAGCACAAAGAGTGCCGGCAGCAGGATCGAACGTAATGCCTGACGCCCGGACATGAGCGGCCAGAAGCCAACCGCCAGCCCGGCGCCGGTCATCAGAGCCGTAGACCGGCCAAAGGCATGCTTCACCCAGGCCATCATCGCTGCGATCATGATCAGGCTGGCAAAAACAGAGACCAGGCGCCCAGCGAGGATTGATGGGCCAAGGAATGCCATCACCGCCGCCACAATGTAGTCATATAGAGGTTCCCGGC
Source organism: uncultured Chloroflexia bacterium (assembly GCA_963767495.1). Lineage (GTDB taxonomy): Bacteria > Chloroflexota > Anaerolineae > Promineifilales > Promineifilaceae > JAACFF01. Next base: position 807,935 of record CAVYDY010000001.1, on the reverse strand, counting down.
CGTAACCAATCGTGAAATAGATCTCACGAAGGTTTCCCGTGACAATTTGCCACGCTGTCAGACCGTGGTCGGCTTCATCATGTGTCAGACCAGGAGGGATATTGGCCAGGTCGTGAAAGCGCAAAACGGCCGCCAACAGCAGAATTAGCAACGGCCATCCATAGCGCTCAACCCAGGACCATAATTCACGACTTCTCATAACAGCAAACGCATCATATAAGAAGGATGCGTGACCAACAACTACGCTAAATGGGTTTTAAGTAGTCGAAAGACCTCTATCACGGGTAATCCGTGTTGCCGCTCCCGGTTATCAGGACAAACTCAGTCTTTCTAATGACGAGTGGTTCCACTAGAGAAAATATTTTAAAAAAGAAAAGCGCCACGCTTGCAATCAAGCGCGGCGCTATAAAAAGTGAGGGTCACCAAAAATCAGGCCAAGGCCTTCTTCGCTAAATCGACGACCTGCGAAAAGGCAGCTGCATCACGAACCGCCAAGTCGGCCAGGACCTTGCGGTCCAACTGTACGTCTGCTTTCTTTAACCCATGAATGAATTGGCTGTAGCTCATACCATTGGCCCTTGTTCCGGCATTGATACGAGTAATCCAAAGGCGGCGGAAGTCACGGCGGCGCACACGCCGGTCGCGATATGCGTACCAATAGGATTTCATCATGGATTCATTGGCGCGGCGGAACAACTTACTACGCGTGCCCCACTGGCCTTTTGTCATGTTAATTATTTTTTTATGACGACGCCGGTTTACTGTACCGCGTTTTACTCTCATTTTACTTACCTCGCATTTTTAGAGCCTGGACACTTAGATGATCACCACCAAGGCCAGGCAGCGGTTGTTAATAGTTCTACAGGCTGTTTATGCCGGCGGATTGGCTTTATACTTGTGCAAGTACGGGGCCAATCGTTTGATACGTTTGCGCTCTCCAGGGGACGTAACTTCAAGCATTCTGCTGAACTGCGCTTTCGTACGTTTTGGCGTGCGGCGGCGCAAATGGCTTTTTCCACCTTTTGTGCGCATGATTTTGCCGGTTCCCGTAACACGGAAACGCTTGGCGGCAGCCTTATATGTCTTCAACTTATATTTCTTCTTCTTCGCTTTTGGCATTATTTCCCTCAAAATAAAGAGCCCTGATCGGGCTCCAATATAAATGGCAACTTACTGCAACCTGCCTGTTACATCTTCCTACGACGCACTATTTTCGTTCACGAGCATCATCGTCATGCGCCAGCCTTCTAGAGACGGTCTTTGTTCAATCACAGCGATATCGCTTAGTTCTTCAGCGACGCGCTGCAGCATCTTTTGCCCAATTTCCGGGTATGTTATCTCACGCGCCCGAAAACGAACCATAAACTTAACCTTCTTGCCTTCTTCGAGCCATCTGCGTGCGTTCTTCACACCAATACCAAGGTGGAAATCATCTGTTCTTGGCGTCAGACGGATTGTCTTAATCTCAATCTTTTTCTGACGTTTACGCGCCTCTCGCTCTTTTCTAGTTTGCTCGTAAGCAAACTTGCCATAATCCATAATCCGGCACACCGGCGGCTTAGCATTTGGAGCAACCTCAACCAAATCTAACTCAGCCGCATTTGCCAGATCACGCGCCTCATCTATCGGCACAACACCACGATTTGTCCCGGTATCATCAATGAGTCGTACTTCCCGCACTCGAATGCGATTATTGATCCGATAATCCGGCGTCGACGGCGGTCTACTGATTTTGCGTCTACTTCTTTTAATGGTACCTCGCTATTCTATAACTATGCAGGTCACTAAACCAATTTCGCTGTCTATATAGACAACAAACAGCCCACTGACACAGGGTCCGCAGGCTAAAAAATGATAACACAAGCCCGAATGGGCGTCAATTTCCACTCTGTTTTTTCGAAGATCTGAGCATTCTTATGCGAAGAGCCTGAGAAAGGGATGAGCCAGGGTCAAAATATCATACCTGAAGAATCAAATTCAGCACGATCAACAGGATAAACATGGCGGCGGATAGAACCAGGAGGCGCCGCAAGTCCTTGATCACATAGGCATATTCTTGCCGATACGCTTCGGCCGAGGTGATCTTCGTCAAAACTGATTCAGCTGCCTGCTTCTCAACCGCGTTTTCGGTAGTGGGAGCAGACTGTTTTTTCTTCTTTACACGGCGAACTTTCTTAGCCATTTATCTTGTCCTCATTCATACGCATTCGATTGTGCGTCCAATTTCAGGATCGTGCAACCTCAAGGAGCGGGGCCGGAAACAAGGTCTGATTGGTTGGGCCTGCGCTATCATGCAATGGCAGGCGATTTCCGGTCTGACGATCATAGATTCCCAGCATTGGTTGATAAGATCCCTCTGCCAGATGAGCCGGTATATCTAGGCGGTGAATCTGTAGGATTGTGTCGCCGGTCTGCCAACTCCAAGATGGCGCGTCCAGGGCATCTCGCTGGCTGACAAGATTACCTTCCTGGTCAAGCAGGTGCGTAAAGAAGACAGTTTCCGGCTGAAATGCGGGCGCGTGTACAGGACCGATGTTCTGCGGGTTGGTAACTTCCCACGTTGTAAACAGTTCGGCGGGTTCACCGGGGTTAACCGGCTGAGTCAGCCAGTGCGCTTCGACCAGCTGCACGGCCGATCCAAAATTGGCCAACGATTGCTGTGGATCGCCGCGCGGCTGGTCGTCGTTGATTACATAGGTTGAAAACTGCGGGTCGAGATCATCAGCCCGCAGCGTCACTGTATCCAACGGCTGCAAGTAGTCAGAGAATGCCGGATGGGGTGGTGTTGAAGAAGGCACAATCGCATATGCTTCAGCCGCATCCGGCAGAAGTAAGGCGGTCCTCGCATCGACCCAGCGGTAGGCGGCTGAGTCTTCACCGGAGAGTACAAGGGCGATCGAGGCGTCGTGCGCCGGACCTGGATAGACGGTAGAGACAACAACCGCCTGTTCAGCGAATCCCTGTTCTTGCAGATGAGCGAGTTCTGCTGCGAGCGTGTGCTGGTACGCGCCGCGCACTTCGGCCGAGCTGCCCCAGAAGAGGAAATAGTCGCGAGCGCTGACAACGGCAACAAAAAGAAGCCAGGCGAGAGCCCCATAGGCAAGCACCTTGCGCTGTGATAGATCAAGGCGTTTGGCCAGGTAACAGCCGGCAGTGACAAAACCGACTGCGGCAAGCAGATACACAGCGGGTAAGGCAGCCAGGTTGCGGGTTGTATTCGCCGTCGGCCCGGTCACCAGCGAAGGGATTATGCCCGTCGCAAACCACAACAGCAGGAAAGCATAGGCGGGCTGCCGCCAGCGCCAGAACGCCACCAATACACCACCAATGAAGAAAATGGCCGAAACGAGGTCAAATACAGGCCGGCCAGGCATATTGTAAGCCAGGAACTGGTCACCATACCCCGGCCAAAAGAAAGCCAGCAATGCTGCACCGGCATTGGTGAAGATCGGCAGCAAATCCCCGGTGGCCACCTGGGACAATGTGCCGCTCAGCATGGAAAGACGCGTTTGTGCGTAAGGATTGTTCGACAAATAGAGGAACATGGGCACAAGCAGCAGCCCGGCGAGCAGCAGTCCGGCCAGGGCGGGGCGCCACGAACGTCGAAAATCGCTTCTGTAAATCAGTGCCAGATAGAGGAGAAATAGGGGGAAGAGTAGCCAGGCCACGCGCGCCGCCAAGTAGATATGAAATGTAGCGACAAGAGAAAGTGCAAAGCCGACGACGAGACCGGTCATCCGCCAACTGCTGGGTGGCTCGGTCACCGTATCATCATTTTCTGCGCAGGGATTACAGACGATCTGCCAGAAAAACCAGACCGCCAAGACCATGAAGAAAGGCAGCATCCCAGCGCGCAAAGCCTCTCGGCTTGAGGCAAGCGGCCAAAAAGAGACGGCGAGTAAGCCCGCGCCAATCAGGGCAGTTGCTCTATCAAAGGCCTGCCTTGCCCAGACGGCCGTGACAGCGATCGCGGCCAGTCCAAACAGGACGTTTACCAATCGCAAGGCAAACAGGTTCTCACCAAGCAAAGCCATACTGGCCGCGACCGTGTAGCTGTACAGCGGCTCGCTGCCATAATTCAGTGGAAAGTAGTAACGCAAGACACCGTCGAGTATCTCCACGGCCTCACGGCCGTGATTCGCCTCGTCATGCGTCAATCCGGGGGGTATCTCAGTAAGCCGAAAAAGGCGGAAAGCCAGGGCAACCAGCAGAATGACGATTATTACTAGCAAGGTTTTACGCATGGTTATTTCGCCGGCGCTCCGGCGAAGGCGCGTGGTCAAGGATGCTGAGCGACGGCGAAGAGCTCACGCTCAAAGAACCAGCGAAAAGGGGGGACATCAAAGGCGATACGCCTCATGCTGGCCAGCATGAAGTTCTCCTGCCTGTTCTGGGGCGGGGAATCAAGCCATACTTGAATGTCTGCATAGCCAGTCTTCTTCAGAACGCGCCGCATGCTCAGGATATCTTGTTCGTTGACGTGCACATCCTGGTTCACCGGCGTAATGGCCCGCGGGTCGGCGGGATACAGTGTTCCCTGACCCATCAATGCCCGCATACGACGCACCCAAGGATAAGCATAAGCATCGTACCAGCGATTGGGCGCCGTATGGACAACAAGACGGCCATCTTGTTTGAGCACCCGAAGAATTTCCCTGAGCGAGCTCTCCAACTCCCATGGATACAGATGTTCAACGACATCAAACAGCAACACACGATCAAAGAAATCACTTGGAAAAGGAAGCACTTTCGCATCAGAGCGACATACGCCACCGGCAGCCAGATAATCCCCATCCGCGCCTTCACGCTCCGACGAAATGACATCACGCGTCATCAGCGTCGCCACTTCGGCATAATCAATACCGTAGGCATCAATGCCAAGACTCATACAGTGACGGATAATCTCACCCCGGCCACAGCCAACATCCAAGAGACGCATACCAGATTCAACACCAGCCATAGCAAACGCATCTCTAAGCCGCCTCGAGAGATGCTGACCCTCTGATTCCAGGAATTCATCATATCCTTCACAAGCTGTCAGGAAATACTCTTCCGTATATAGTGTTGATGGCAACGATTTCTTTTGGTTATGAGTCATCTGATTTCTAATACTCTTTTGATGAAGATAGGGCATTATAGAAGTGCAGGAATCAAGTTGCAAATGACACAGCACTACTTAATCCTCCCTTATACCCCTCGCGCAGCAGCGAAGCTGCTTCGCTGAAACTTTTCCCGCGAACGTGCGTAAAGTTGAATGAGCCCAAGGAGATTGGAGCGTTGAACGAAGAGCAGGTCTGGCTCGAACAGGCCATTAAAGGTGACCAATTTGCCTTTGGAAAATTGGTGGAAGCATATCAGACGCCAGTCTACAACCTGGCGTATAGAATGCTTAACAATTCTGGCGAGGCTGAAGAAGCAGCTCAGGAAGCGTTTGTGCGTGCCTATACGAGACTCGAAAGTTACGATCCGGCACACAAATTCAGCACCTGGCTGTTATCGATCACCTCAAATTACTGCATTGACCAGCTGCGCAAGCGACGAGCTTTATTATTGTCCATCGACGAACCTCTTCCACCCCATCCCGCACTTCACAGCGATGGGGCAAAAGGTCCCGAAGCGCAGGCTGTATTAAGCGAACAACAAGCGATGGTGCAGATGTTGTTATCAGAATTACAACCCGAATACCGGGAGGCTGTTGTCTTACGCTACTGGTACGAGCTCTCTTATGAAGAGATCGCCGAGATCATGGAAACATCGGTTAGCGCGATTAAGTCTCGTCTGTTTCGGGCACGCCGCCAATTGGCCGAGATAGGACTTGAACAAGGTATTGTCCCGGCAGTGAAACGAGAAATCGCATGATTGGGGTCAGAGAAGAAGAATGAAGGAAATGTATTATGAATCACGATGATGTTTTCGCACTGATGATGGACATGCTCGATGGTGAGGCTTCGGAAAACGAGGCACAGTATTTGGAGACTCACCTTCGCGCATGTCCTGAATGCGACCGTGAGTGGCGGGCGCTTGTCGCCATCGACACACTGTTTCGGCAGACACCGGCACTAAGCCCTGCCGCTAATTTTGTAGAGAACACGCTTGCCCGTCTCCCAAGTCGCCGGATGCGCATCTGGGCCATGGGTACCATTTATGGTGCGATCTTGCTCGGCGGGCTGGTACCACTGGCCATATTGGGATTGCTGGCAAGCAGACTGCTGCCCATTCTGAGCCAGCCTTCTCTAGTGGAGAGCGTTCTTGAATCGCTGCAAACAACCTATCGTACGCTGGGCACGGTCATGTCGGCGCTGGGTAACGGCGCCGGTCAAGCGCTTGTGCAGCAGCCTATCTATATTGGCTGGATGCTGGTCGCCGCCGGTGTAATTTTCCTCTGGGGCGGAGTGTACAAGCGGTTGGTGGTAGTGGGAGCTTAAGCCGCGTCACCCGCTTTTTTAGCTATTCGCGGACCTGCGCATTCTGAGACTTTTGGCCCAGGTTCGACAAGGGAGTTATGGAAGAATGAAACGAGTAATTCTACTAATTGTGCTGGTGCTGGTACTGGCTGTTCCGATAAGTACGGCCTTTGCTGAGCCTCTTTTTGACACAACCGTCGAGGAGAACGAGACGGTCAACAATGATGTTATTGTTTTTGACGGCGATCTGACGCTTGAAACTGGTGCCGTCATTAATGGCGATGTTGTTGTCTTTAATGGGGATGTAGAAAGCGATGGAACCATTAACGGCGATCTGGTTATCTTTAACGGGGATCTTGAGGCTGAAGAGAATGCCGCTGTCAATGGTGATTGTGTTCTTCTGAACGGCAGCGTCGAGGATGATTCGACGGGAGGCATCAGCTGCACGAATATCGAGGGCGGCGCGCTGTCAGGACTGGTACAGGGCATTCCGCCTGCGATGGTTGACCCTAAATCGGTACCCGATGTCCCAGATATTCCGGCTGTTCCCGATGTCCCGGCTGTACCGGATGCCCCAACTGCACCTGACGTTCCGCGCCATTCGCGGGGATCCAATGCGGGTATTGACTTCGTAGGGGTGATTAGCAGCACATTGTTGTTTGGGTTCCTGGCGTTTGTTACCGGCTCCATATTCCCGAATCACCTACAGCAGGTTAAAGCGACGGCGCGCAAGAAACCATTTGCCAGCGGCGCGGTTGGCGTCCTAACAGCAATAGCAGTTCCGGCATTGGCTGTGCTAGTAGCTCTGATTTCGACCGCTCTGATTATCGTATGCATTGGCCTACTTGGTTTTCCCATTGTCTTGCTAATGCTGCTGGCCCTAGTTGCCGGCGCGGTCATGGGCTGGATCGCGGTTGGCACCTGGCTTGGGGAAAAACTGTTCAGGAGTGAGAAGCGCAGCCTGGCCATGAAAGCGGCCTTGGGAACAATGGCCCTTACTTTCGGCATCGGCATGTTCGGTTTACTGCCTTTCGTCTGGGGTGAAGGCCTAGTGGTAGCGATCATCGGCGCAGTCGGTCTTGGCGCCGTGGCTTTGACTCAATTCGGACGCAAGCCGTACCCGCCTGCATCTTCTGTAGAGGGAGCGCCAGTCGAGTTTAACGAAGATGACGTCAAGATCACATCTGTCCTAGAGACGCTGCCGTCTGAAGAAGATGATCCGCCTTTGAAAGGTCAATAGTTCTGTTGATATAGCACACGTAAGCGGAACCGGGAAAGCCCGGTTCCGCTTTTTTTCTTCCTATTATCCTGAATCTGCTGCTGGGGGCTTGTGTTGGAATCAGAGATACTGCAGGATCTGACCCCAACGGCTTCAACAGCTTGAGCCCGCTCAATCAGCCGCACTCACCAAAGGTGCAAACACAGCGTATTTGGGCAGCGGTACGATATAGGTAACGGTGAGATTGGGATGGTTAGCGGCGTCCGAATGCTCACGTGAGTCAAAACGCTTCGCGGAAGCACCGCCACTTTCGTCACCCTTTAAAAGCCAACCATGGCTAGATTCCGAATCGTCCAACCAACCCTGAAGATCGGCCGTCATTTTCGCCGAAGACCAGCTGTATTGACCTACCGCACCGACGGTCGTAGCAGCACTTGGCGCGGCGTCAAAATCACCGCCGGCCGTATCCCACATGCCGGTATTGAAATAGGTGTACATCCAGGTGGCATCCCCTTCTGCTGCTGTCGCACCGGCCCCTTCTTCTCCTGCGGCATCAGATGCACCCTCCCCCCAGCTCTTGTCGACTTTATGAAGTGATATCGATTTTTCACCAACTGCGGTACGTGACATGTTGAGATCAAGCGTAGCGGAGATGATGGTGGCACCATCGGGCAGTGTCGATTGCAGATCAAAGGCAACAAGCCCGCGTCGTTGAAGATTCCCAACCTTGCCGCCAGTGACTCCGGCGAAAACATGCTGCCCCACGCCGTTACTGAGCATACCTGTCTCACTTTCGTAGAGGGTATTGTCTTTTGAAGCGGGCAGAACGGCCGTTGAGGATGGCAATGGGATACGCAAAACCTGGCCGCTGTTGCCCATTGGTCCAAAATTGATCACGTAAAGGGCATGATCGGGGCCAATTTCCATGTCTACGGGAGCGATCAACCCGTCGCTAGCGATTACGGAACGCGCTCCATAAGGGGTAACTTGAATAATCTGACCAACGGGCGGTGGGTCGCCACCTAAGCTGTCCCGGGCCATTTCCAACACAAACAGACTGCCGTCAGGACCCCAAGCGAGATCAAGCACATTGGTGAACCCACTCAAGTATATTTGCGGATCCTCACCTGGGACGACGCGGAAGATACTTGCTCCGCCCAACGGAAAGGGGAAGCCAGTTAGCTGGCTGACATAATAGGCACCGTCGGGGCCGATTTCGACCGCCGATGGCACCGCGTCAAGCGGGATCATCTGCCCGCTCCCAGGCGGGAATTCGACGGGCGTGGCCGGAAAGACAGCTATCGTTGAGATATCGGCCGTGGCAGCCTTGAAACCGTCACTGCCGGTCATGTCAACATTTAGGAGGCTGTTCCCCCCGGCGTCAACCACTTTGAAAGTCTCTCCCACCGCAAGCAGCGCAAACGGGTTACTGTCTATCTGCGCCCCGTCAGGATTGTCTGAAGCCTCAAATGCAGCGACATCAACTTCGTTGCTCCAGCTCCCTCCACTATCCACACCCACAAGCTGCCCGAAATTGATGCCGTCGGATCCCAAAGGGCCGCTGGGATCGCGCACAGCTGGATCAGCGCCAAGGCCCATCAATACGTACATATCCCCCGTACTCGTGAAGGTGATATCGTTCGGACCGGTGGCATTGTCGCCGGTATCCTTCGCGCCCAGTGAAGCGAATCCGGTGGCCACCTGCTGCTGCGTTTCGACATTTCCCTCAGCGTCAAAAGTCACTTTGGTCACAGCGCCGCTGGTACCGTAGCATTGTTCGCCATCCGGGCCGGGAATACAAGCGCCATTGCCTCCTGTCCCTGCCTCAGCAATATACAGCGAGCCGTCGGGACTAAACGCCAGCCCACGGGGGTTGGACAGACTGCCGGCAATTACCTCAAATTCGACGACTGTCTCAACAACTTGCGCTTGCAGGGAGCCCAGGACTGCAACCAGGGCAGCAAGAGCGATGAAGGCAGCGAAAAAATAGCCAGGAACTCTTCTGATGAACATCACACACCTCTTTTTGGTTTACCGTGTTTGTATTATGAAATTACTAAGATAGCGTAGCACTTTCTTGACAGATTTCCAAGTAACGCCGCCGGCACCCCGCCGTTTTTCCGAATTTGTGCTGTGGGCTGCTATTTGCTCACGGCTGCTGCTCAACATCAAATTGGAACAGCCCGGAACAGTCAGTTCATCACCCGATACAGTTTTTCCAACTGGTTTGTCAGCCATTGGAAAAGACTTTTTCATAGGGCAACAAGCCATAGACGTTGCGGGGCTCCCACCCTACTTTAGGAATAATCGTCTGTTACTTGGCAGCAGTCTCAAGGGTTTGTAGAATGGTGAGAGAGTTCGCCTCATCTAGCGGGGGTACGTCCAATTCTTTATACGACGTTATGCGTAATAGAATCTTCTGAGGCGGCTTACAACTGGCGTGTGTTGACCTTTATGGCGTGAAGGTAAACCCATCACAATTTACGGGGAAGGTGTTGATATGGAAATTGGCGACTTGATAGGTTACTCGGCTGCAGTCTTCTTTCATTCCTACGGGGGCGGTGGTATTTTGTCCGGATTCCTACATCCGCTGCTAGGCCTCGATCACTTGCTGGCCATGTTGGCTGTGGGAGTTCTGAGCGCTCAAATCGGCGGCCGCGCATTATGGACTGTTCCGGCGGCCTTTGTGGGCACAATGGCTGTCGGTGCATTACTGGGAATCGCGGGTGTAGCCCTGCCCTTTGTTGAGTACGGGATCACTTTCTCTGTGCTTATTCTGGGTCTGGCAATCTTTTTCGGCAGCAAGATTCCAGAATGGGCAGCATTGATTGTCGTCGCTATTTTTGCGCTCTTTCATGGTAACGCTCATGGCACGGAAATCCCAGCTATCACCGATACGGTCGGCTTGCTGATTGCCTATATTTTGGGCTTCCTGATCGCTACTGCCGGGCTGCATGTTGTTGGCGCCTTGATAGGAATGTTGGTCGGCCGTCTCAATCGGGGCCAGATGCTGATGCGCCTTGGCGGCTTGGCGATCGCCTTAATGGGCGTCTTTCTAATTCTCAATATCTAGCTGTGTCACGGGGCAAAAGAATAATCTATGAGCAGCAATAGTCTCGATTCGTTAGAAGATCGGATTCAGAAGCCAGGGTATTTACTCCTCCTCGTGGTGGTCTTGCTGTTTCTGATCGTTGGGCTCGTTGACCTGATCGACTACATTGACAGGGATCCAGTTATTTTCGGCCGTTATACGCTCCGCTACTTCGTGGTGCTGATCGGCTACATACTGTTCACGCTGGCCTGGGCATCGCTGCTCTTACGACCGAATGATAATAGGCCACTCACCATCCCGTTGGATTTTATCCAGATGCGCCCCGTGCTAGCGATTGGTGTGCTAGCTTTGATGGGAGTGGTCATGTTGGCCATGATCAATGCCGGGAACACGATTGAGGCCACGATCTTAACCCTGCCTGCTTTCCAGGTGACCATCATCGTGGTCATACTGCTGTTCTCAGGACTCATTCTATTCTACAAATGGGATGATGAGTCTCGGCCGCAGCGATGGCGTAAGATTATCGTGGCCGGACTCGGCGTTATCCTGGCTGTTGAACTGCTCTTGCAGGCGCTTGCTTTTCTTGGTCTCTTACCTGGCAATCTGTCTACGACGGAGTCGTTCGACGATTACTCGCCGTATAGTCGAATCTACTACTCCGAAGAGGGGCTTGGCAGCGGACTGGCGAATAATTATGGGCGATACGCGCCTCCATTCGAGCTGCTGCCGGAATCGTACCGCATCGCTGTGCTGGGAGACAGCTTCGTCGAGGGGCTGCAGGTTCAAAAAGACCAGAATTTTGGCGCCCTCATCGAGGAGCAGCTGGCCACTGACGATCCAGAGGGTTCTGTTCGTGAGGTTCTTTCTCTTGGCTATCCAGATCAGGGGCCCGGAATGTACCTGAGCAATTGGATGTTAGCCGCGATGATCAGAGAACTCGATCCGGATGAGGCGATTGTATTCTTTGACTTGGGCAGCGACTTTCAGACTGTGGAAAGCGCCGGCACAGGGTATCCCTATTTTGTCTATGAGGGGCAGGGAACAGCGCAAATAGATACTAGCAGCTTCTGGATTGACTTGCACAGAGCTGAGCATTATGTGCACCGTGGCTATGAAGGGTTCCAACCGGTGCTGGTCTTGAAAAGCAACTACCTGACGCCCCGTTTACTAGGGGAATACGTGCGCAGCTTTGTTGAAGGCAGTGACGCCGCGGCCAGTGAAATACCCGCCTCACGCAATTACGAAATCGACTTGCCTAACGGATTTGTGTTCAATGAACGAACAAATGAGGATGCCATCCGGATTGCCTCTGCGCAAATCAATATGGCGAGAGAACAACTGGACCGCGCAGACGTAGATATCAAGCTGATAACCAATCCGGCCTTTACGGAGGCTTTTTATGAGCAAGAGACGTGGAACACTGTTTTTGGTGATTCTGATTTGCTCTTGCCTGAGCAGCAGCTGCGCGAAGCTGCCGGTCATTACGGCATTCCCTTCCTGGGCCTGGGCACCTATATGGCTGCCAGCGGTATGACCCCAGCAGAAGTTCAGGAGCTCTATTTCGACAACGGCCGTGGCCGCTTCACCCCAGCGGGCCATGAATTCGCAGCGGAAGCAGTCTACCAATGCTTCTTTGCTCAGACAGTACCGTCCGACGCCGGCTGCGACATACCGTAGCCGCTCAACTTGAATCATAGTCCGGAACATGTAAAAAAATGATCGCAGAAGACAAGACACAGCTTTCCCCAGCAGATCGCGAAAGAATACTCTATACCTGGAATGAAACGCAGGTTACATATCCACGCGCGCGCACCCTGCATGAGCTGATTTCTTTCCATGCGAGGCATACGCCAGAGCGTATCGCCGTAACCTACGAACAACAGAGGCTGACCTACGATGAACTGGAGCGGCGCAGCAATCAGTTGGCGCACCACTTGATGGGCCAGGGCGTGGGCGTCGAATCACTTGTGGGTCTGTATATTGAGCGATCGCTTGAAATGATCGTCGGTATCGTAGGCATTCTCAAGGCAGGCGGGGCCTATGTCCCGATCGACCCAGACCTACCCGCTGGGCGCATCCAAATGATGCTGGAAGATGCCAATCCTGCTGTCATCATCACGCAAGTAGATCTACTGCCAAATGTGGACACCGGCGCCAATCCTATCATCTGCCTGGACAGAGATTGGCCTCTCATCGCCAAAGAATCGACCAGTCAACCGACTGTCGCCATGAGCTCAGAGAATCTGGCTTATGTCGTTTACACTTCTGGCTCCACCGGGAAACCAAAGGGGGCGATGAACGTTCACCGGTCCATCATAAATCTGGTCAGTTCGATGAGCCGTCGCATTGGTATCACGAGTGAAGACCACATTCTCTCGACAACAACGCTTTCATTTGATCCGTCCGTCTGGGAGGTATTTCTCCCCTTGACCGCGGGCGCCCAGCTGACGGTCGCTCCGCGCGCAGCGATGGTAGATGGTGTGAAGCTGCAGCGCATTATTGATGACAACGGCATCACTTTCTTACGCAGCACGCCGACCGGATGGCGCCTCTATTTGGAGACGGGCTGGCAGGGGGGAAAGGACCTCAAAGTGTTATCAGGCGGGGAAACGTTGACCCTGGACCTCGCCCAAGAACTACAGCAGCGCAGTGCTGTGTTGTGGCATACATATGGCCCGGCTGAAGCAGCTGTATTTTGCACCATGGGCATAATCTCGCCGGAGTCCCAGCAGATCACCATAGGACGGCCGCACGACAATATCCAGATATATATTCTCAACAGGCAGCAAGAACCGGTACCGGTAGGCGTCACAGGTGAATTGTACGTGGGCGGAGAGGGCGTAGGCCGCGGATACCTCAATCGCCCAGAGTTGACGGCCGAACGCTTCGTCCCCAACCCCTTCACCGACAATGGGGAAGGTCCACGCCCGCTGATGTACCGCACGGGCGACCTGGCCCGATTCCTGCCTGATGGAAAGATCTTATTCGTAGGCCGCAACGATTCTCAAGTAAAGATTCACGGCCGTCGTATTGAGTTAGGGGATGTGGAAGCAGCAATTCGCCGCCATCCGGCCATTGCCCAGAATCTGGTCCTGGCTCGTGAAGACACGCCTGGAGATCTCCGTCTGATTGCCTACCTGATCCCTGAGCGTGACCGAAATACACCGGATGCCCGCGAACTAAGACGATTCCTGCGCCAAAACTTACCAGACTACATGGTACCCTCGCGCTTCGTGATCCTGGAGAGATTCCCGGTATCCCCAAACGGCAAAATTGACCGTCTTGCCCTACCAGCGCCTGATCGCCAGGCCAAAGAACTCGTCTCTGACTATGTAGCTCCTCGAAATGCGTTAGAAAAGAAAATGGCCGGCCTGTTCGCCGAGACGCTTAGCCTGGAACGCGTCGGCATTCATGACAGTTTCTTTGAATTGGGCGGCAACTCGCTCCTGGCGGCGCGTCTACTCTATCAAGCACAAGATATTTTCCATGCTAACGCGACCATGCGTGAATTCCTTGCCTATCCTGATGTGGCCGGCTTCTGTGAGGTTATCGCTGCTCAACAGCGTGAAGGCACCTTTTCCGCCAAAGATTCAATCGAGTCACATGAACCGGACAGCAAAGGGATGGTCGCCGCCAGTTCAGATGATCTATTGCGGCAGTCTAATCTGACCCAGAATCAATTCCTGATGTGGCTGGGTCAGCAGATGAATCCCGATGTGCCCCTTTACAACGTCGTCCATACGTTCACGATTCATGGTATGTTGGACATCGATGCTTTTGGCCGCGCATTTCAAGCCCTTGTCGATCATAATGACGCATTTAGAACCATTTTCGTTGCTGAGAACGGTGTGCCGCGCCAGGAAATCATAGCGGATGTGGCCGCAACCCTTTCGCTCTTCGACTTCTCTGACGAGGCGGACCCCGATGCCGCTTATCAAACGTACCTTGAGGAACGCAAGATGCGGCGGCTTCCGTTGGATAAACCGCTGTTTGATGCGGCCTTGGTCATATTGGACAGCGACCGCATCGTCTGGTACCTGTGCCAGCACCATATCATGACCGATGCTGTGTCGGCGGAATTGATCTTCGAACGCATGTCTTTCTATTATCAGCTGGCCCTGGATGACCGGCTTGGCGATATACCTGAGCCGCCGCAGTATGCAGCGTTCGTGCGCTACGAGAGGGCCTTTCGCGAAACGGCCGAATTCCAGCAATCGCTCAGCTATTGGCGTGATAAATACAGCGAGGCACTGCCACCAATCGAGCTCTATGGCCGGACTTCACCAGATGCGACGATGCATGCCGAGCGTGTTGTCTACGATCTGGGCGCGCAGCGATCGGCCAGGCTGCGAGAGATTGCCGGACTTGACAGCTTCGCGTCACCCAGCCAGGACATGTCTCTTTTTACCATCTTCGCGACGCTGCTATTGGCAACCATTCACAGGCTTAACGGGCAGGAAACGCTGCGTCTGGGTACGCCCTTCCACGGCCGTCCGAACGTGGATTCACTCGACATCATTGGTCTCTTTATCGAGATGGGCGTGATGCAGGTCGATATTGAGGAAGGCGAAACATTTGTCTCCTTGGGTGAAAAAGTCATGGCTGAGACGCTGGAGGGCCTGGCCCATGTTCAGCCAGGTATGAGCAGCGCCGATACGAACCGCGCTTACGACGTGATCCTCAATTTCATCCAGGCCAGCTTCAACGAATTCGCCGGCCTGGCGGTCAGCAAAGAACCCGTCCACACTGGTTTTATTGACGCCGACCACAATCTACGCTTGCAGATAGTCGATTATGACGCTTCCGGGCAATTCATCCTGCTTTTTGATATGAAAACAGACCTGTTCGGTGCAGCTGAGCGCGGCTGGCTGGTTGAGCATTTCTTGCGCGTTGTCGATGCTTTTATTGCCGACCACGGCTGTTTATTGGGTGACTTTTCACTGCTCAGCGAGCCCAAGCGAAAACAGCTGCTGGTTGATTACAATGCCACAGACACACCCTATCCTGCTGCCGAGACCGTGGTGCAATTGTTCGAACAACAAACCGAAAGGACACCTGACAGAATCGCAGCCGTTCAGGATGGCAGAGATGTCTCTTACGCAGCGCTCAATGAACAGGCAAACCAATTGGCCCATTTCTTGCAACAAGAAGGTGTGGGTCCTGAAGTGCCGGTCGCCATCTGTATGGATCGCTCGATCGAGGTCCTGATCGCCATCTGGGGCATTCTCAAGGCAGGCGGCGCCTATATCCCAATTGATCCTGCCTATCCCCGCGAGCGAATCGCCTATATGCTGGAGGACGCTGATCCCGCAGTCGTACTCACCACCGGCGATCTGCCTTTACCTGCCGGATCAGGGCCGGCTTCATGGACGATCATCAACTTGGCTGCGCTTGACCTGTCTGATTTTCCAACGGTGAATCCACCAGCACAGGCCCATCGCCAGAATCTCGTCTACATGATTTATACCTCGGGCTCTACAGGCAAGCCAAAGGGTACAATGCTTACCCATCAAGGGCTGCTAAATTACGCTTATTGGGCGCGCAGAACTTACCAGCACAACAACGAGGTGCTCGATTTCCCGCTCTACTCCTCTCTCGCTTTTGATTTGACAGTGACCTCGATTTTTGTCCCGCTGCTGTCGGGCGGGAAAGTCGTCATCTATGAAACGTCCGCTGAGACACCAGGACTAGAAATTATTTCCGTGTTTACCGATGACGCGGTGGATCTCGTCAAATTGACGCCCGCTCATCTAGAATTGCTTCGCGAACTCGATCTTTCGCCCTCGCGCATTCGCAAGCTTATTGTCGGCGGCGAAGATTTCAAAACAGATCTAGCTCAATCAATTCACGAACTATTTGGTGGGAGAGTTGAAATCTATAACGAGTACGGCCCAACCGAGGCAGTGGTCGGCTGCATGATTCACCGCTTTGATCCCGCACAAGACACGGCCGTTTCAGTCCCCATTGGCGAACCCGCCGCCAATGCACGCATTTATCTACTGGACCGGTATGATCAGCCGGTGCCTCCGGGCGTCATCGGTGAAATGACGATAAGCAGCGATGGGGTAGCACGCGGCTATTACAACAGACCTGAACTCACAGAAGAACGATTTGGTGAAGATCCATTTCGGGCAGACGCACGCATCTACCGTACCGGTGACATCGCGCGCTGGAATGAACAGAACAGCATGGTTTTTCTGGGTCGCCGAGATCACCAGGTCAAGATCAGCGGCGCGCGCATTGAATTGGGCGAAATCGAAACCATGCTGCGCGCGCATCCGTCCATCCGAGACGCGATTGCTTCCGTCGTCCAGTTTGAACGCCATCTGGAAGACAGTGAGATAGCGCATTGTATCACCTGTGGCCTGCCCTCCAACTACCCGGATGTCTCCTTCAATGAAGCGGGGGTTTGCAGTCTCTGTACTGATTTCGATCTCTTTCGTGACGAGGTCTTCCACTATTTCAAGACTTTGGACGACCTGCAGGTCATTGTGGCCGACGCCAAAGAAGGGCGCAAGGGTGAGTATGACTGCATGATGCTGTACAGCGGCGGCAAGGACAGCACGTACGTGCTTAGTCAATTGATCGAAATGGACTTGAAGGTGCTCGCCTTCAGTCTGGACAATGGATATATCTCTCCGGAAGCGATCGAGAATGTCCGCCGTATCACTGACCATCTTGGCGTCGATCTCGTTTTTGGCAAGACACCACACATGAATGCCATTTTTGCTGACAGCCTAGAGCGCTTCAGTAATGTTTGCCAGGGATGCTATAAAGCAATTTACACCCTGAGCATGAAATTGGCGCGCGAAAAAGGAATCAAGTACATCTTCACCGGGCTTTCTCGCGGGCAGCTCTTTGAGACTCGTCTCGACGAGTTATTCCGTAACCGGATATTTGATGTTGAGCGCATGGATGACGCGGTGCTCGCTGCACGCAAGGTTTATCATGGCGTGGATGATGCGGTGCAGCGCCTGCTCGATGTATCGATGTTTCGCAATGAACGAATCTTTGAGGACATCCAGTTCATTGACTATTTTCGCTATACCGATGTTGAGCTCGATGATCTTTACGGATTCCTCTCCACTCGTGTTCCCTGGATTCGCCCAAAGGATACCGGTAGATCAACAAACTGCCTGATAAATGAGGCCGGCATCTACGTACACCAGACTGAACGTGGCTATCATAATTATGCCCTGCCTTATAGTTGGGATGTGCGCCTGGGCCATAAGACGCGCGAAGAAGCCCTCGAAGATCTGGACGATGAAATGCGCCTGCCCATGGTGCGGCAGATGCTTGATGAAGTGGGTTATTCGGTGAAGGAGTGGTATGCCGATCAGTCAGAAAGGCGGCTGGCTGCCTATTTCGTGACCGATGATGACTCACTGACTATCGCCAAACTACGTGACTACCTGGGCCAACAGCTCCCTGCTTACATGATCCCTGCTTATCTAGTTCGACTTGAAGCGATGCCGCTGACGCCTAACGGGAAAATTAACCGCCAGGAACTGCCGAATCCGGCTGAGAAGCGACCAGAAATGAATGCGGCCTTCGTCGCGCCGGAGTCTCAGCTGGAAATGGCTTTGGCGGAAATTTGGTCTCAGACACTTGGCGTCAAGCGCGTGGGCGTCCACGACAACTTCTTCGAATTGGGCGGCGCTTCCATTCCAGCCGTCCAGGTTGTAGCCAAGATCAGCGAACAATATCATGTGGACTTTCCGGCGAGGAGTTTTTTCGAGCATCCCACGGTCGCGGGGCAGAGTGAAATTCTTGAGGAACTGCTGGTAGATCAGATTGACGCCATGAGTGACGAGGAAATCGAGAGACTTCTGGCGTCAATGGATGAGTAAGTTTTGACGACATCGGATGATCTGAACAAACGGAAGGCCGGGCTATCAGAAGCGAAGCGAGCACTGCTGTTGAAGCGCTTGCAGGGCAAACGCGCGAATGAGCCAACTGGTGGCATCACAAGACAGCCGCAAGACGGTCCGCTGACCCTTTCCTATACCCAGCAGCGCGTATGGTTCTTGCAGCAGCTATTTCCTAATAACCGCGCTTACAATATGAGTGAGGCGTGGCGACTGCTTGGAACGCTAGACACAGCCGCCATGCAGCATGCTCTGCAGGAAGTTGTTCGCCGGCACGCCTCACTGCGCACGCATTTTGTCGCTCCGGATAATCTGCCAATGCAGCAGGTTGCCACTGAAGTCTCCTTATCCCTAAACATGACCGATATCAGCCACCTGTCACCTGCAGAGCGTGAAGAAACGTTGCTGCAAATGGTATTGGCGGAGGGGAATCATGCATTTGACCTCAGTCGGGCGCCGCTGTTGCGCGCATCGCTCATTCGTCTCGACAGCGATGATCATGTTTTGCAGCTAGTACTGCATCACATAATTACCGATGAATGGTCGAACGACATTATATGGCGGGAGCTGGCCGCCTCGTATACGGCCGCGCTGGCAGAATCCACAGATGAGGTGTTTCCCCAAGACACGATTCAATATAGTGATTACGCTCGCTGGCAGCGCAACCAGGTGGAATCTGGTGCGCTTGACCAACAGATGCGCTACTGGCAGGACCAACTCAGCGGCGCTCTGCAATTGCTGCAGCTGCCGGCCGATCGGCCGCGCGCTGCGCAGCAATCGCTGCGCGGTGGAATTGTCAGGCACACGCTGCCGGCCGAACTTCTTCAGGGATTGAAGACGATCAGCCAAGAGGCTGGAACGACGCTCTATCCGACGCTGTTGGCTGCTTTTCAGACACTTCTGTATCGTTACAGCGGCCAGGAAGATGTTCTGGTCGGCACGCCTATCGCCAACCGTCAACGCGCGGAAACAGCGGATGTCATCGGTATGTTCATCAACACGGCCGTCATGCGCGCCAATGTGTCAGCTGATATGACTTTCCGGCAACTTTTGGACCAGGTTCAGCAAACAGTCATAGATGCGCTGGCCAACCAGGATCTCCCCTTTGACTTGTTGGTACAGGCTCTACATCCGGAACGCGACTTGAGCTACAACCCGTTGTTTCAGACCATGTTTGTCTTCCGCTCCGACAATGTGGAACGAACTCTGACAGGTCTGAACTTCGAACCGATCAAGGTCGACCGCGGCGTCTCCAAATTTGACTTGACGCTGTTCGCCGGAGAAGAAGACGGCCGTCTGATGTCGGCATTGGAATTCAGTGCCGATCTCTTTGATAGAGCAACGGCGGCTCGCATGCTTGACCATTGGCAGGTGCTGCTCGAATCCATTGTCGCCGATCCTGAAACGCCAGTAGGCCTACTTCCGCTGCTTAGTGGGAACGAACGTGAGTTAGTTCTCAATACGTGGAACAATACGGACGCCCCATTGCCGGAAACGCGCTGCCTGCATGAATTGATCAGTGCGCAAGCGGTACACACGCCAGAGGCTGCGGCCGTTATCAGCGGGGAAGAACGTCTGGCCTACCGCGAATTAGAGGACCGCGCCAACCAGCTTGCCCATACCCTGACCAGGCACGGAATCACGCCTGGAACGCCCGTCGGATTATTTAGCGAGCGAGCTGCGGACATGGTGGTGGGCATTCTGGGCATTCTCAAAGCCAGTGGCGCCTACGTTCCTCTGGAACCGGCCTACCCGGCGGAGCGTATCGCTTTTTCGTTGGCGGATACGGGCGCCCCGGTCATCGTGGCGCAAGCGCACCTCGTGGATGACCTACCGCCAACAAATGCGGCTGTGGTCATCATCGACGATGCTGCAGATATTACTGATGAACCGGAAGGAGCACCTGAAACGGCCGTCTCGCTCAACGATCTGGCCTACATCATCTATACCTCTGGCTCGACCGGCACGCCAAAAGGGGTAATGGTTACCCATGGCAATCTACTGGCCTCTACCATGGCACGCAAGGAGACTTACGAAAAACCAGTTGGACGCTACTTACTGCTCTCTTCGTTCGCCTTCGACAGTTCCGTAGCCGGTATTTTCTGGACACTGGCCAGCGGCGGGACCCTGGTACTGCCCGCGCCGGATGACGAGAAGGATGTGCAGAAGTTAGCCAGGCTCATTGCCAGCGAACAGGTGACCCATACCCTGGCGCTGCCCACGCTGTATCGACTGCTTTTGACCTATGCTCCACCAGGCAGCCTGGACAGCCTGCAGCTGGTGATCGTTGCCGGGGAAGCGTGCCCCGACGATATGGGCGAGAAGCATTACGCCATGCTGCCCGAAAGCGCGCTTTATAACGAGTATGGGCCGACGGAAGCGACCGTCTGGTGCAGCGTATACCGTCTGCCAAAAGACAGCGACGGTGGCTCCGTGCCGATAGGCCATCCGATAAGCAACAGCCAGCTGTACATTCTGGACAACCGCCTACAGCCAGTACCAATCGGTGTACCTGGCGAACTGTACGTTGGTGGTGCGGGCGTGACACCCGGCTACTGGCAGAAGCCGGATTTGACGGCGCAGCGGTTTCCAACGGTCGATCTGTTGGCGCAGAAGAAAAGCGGCCGCGTGTACCGCACAGGCGATTTGGCGCGCTGGCGAGCAGATGGTCAAATCGAATTCCTGGGACGCGTCGATGATCAGGTTAAGCTTCGCGGTTTCCGCATTGAGTTGGGCGAGATCGAGGCCCTGCTGCTTCGCCATCCGGACGTGACGGAAGCTGTCGTGACCGTATGGGAGCAGCCAGGCGCGACCGTGAACGCGGACAAGCGTCTGGTGGCCTATGTGACCGGTGAACAAGTCGATGATGGCGCGAAGCTGCGCGCATACCTCAGCAGACTACTGCCCGAATATATGGTACCGCGACAGGTGATTTATCTGCCGGCAATGCCGCATACGCCAAACGGAAAGATTAATCGCAGCCGTCTGCCACAGCCGAATTTCGAGCGGGACGGCCAGCGGCCATATATCGCACCGCGCAGCGCGGCTGAAGAAACCCTGGCACGCATCTGGCGCGACATCCTACGCCTGCCGCAGGTGAGCGTCGAGGACAAGTTCTTTGAGCTGGGCGGAGATTCGATCATGAGTATTCAGGTTATCGCCCGCGCCCGTCAGGAAGGGTTGGTGCTGACGCCGCGCCAGTTGTTCCAGGAGCAAACGATTGCACGGCTGGCGGATGCAGCAGCGGAGGTGGAACAGATACCGGCTGCACCGACCGAGACAACCGGGATCGTGCCGCTGACATCTATCCAGCAGTGGTTCTTCACGCAGCAGCTAAGCAACCCGGCGCACTGGAACCAGGCCGCCTGGTTTGAAACGGATGCTGATCTGAATCTAGAAGCGCTGCAGCAGGCGTTGGGCAAGCTCGTAGAACTGCACCCTATGCTGCGCGCTCGATTCCGCCAGGCAGACAGTCATTGGCAGCAAGAGGTGGTCGACAGAGCACCGCCCACGAAGATTGAACAATTCGCACTTTCCGGGCTGGCGCCCGCGGCGCAGGAAACGGCGCTGCTCTCCAACGCGAATGAGCTGCACGCCGGACTCAATTTGACAGACGGACCGCTGCTGCGTGCGGCGTGGTTTGATTTGGGCCCGGATCGACAACCGCGACTTCTGCTGACTATTCACCACCTCGTTGTCGATGCGGTCTCTTGGGGCATCCTTGTGCCGGACTTATTGGCGGCCTACACCCAGATCGCTGCAGGCAAACCGGCGGTACTGCCCCCTGCCAGCACGAGCTACGCGCAGTGGGCTGAAACGCAGGCAAGGCTGGCGCGCAGTGAAGCGATGCAGCGTGAAGCAGCCTATTGGCGCGAGATAGACCAGCAGGCCATACCGCTGCCCAGGGATGGGCTGGGCCATGACTATAATACTGAAGGGAAAGCGGATCTGGTGGAAGTGTCGTTGGACAGCGCACGCACAGAACAATTACTACGCGAGGTGCACGGCGCCTACCACACGCGCATCGACGACCTACTGTTGGCGGCGCTGATGCGGGCCGCCGGCGTCTGGCGCGGCAAGCGAACATTACTGTTGACTGTGGAGCGACATGGGCGAGAGGAAATTGACCCGCGGCTTGATATATCACGGACGGTGGGCTGGTTCACCAGTCTTTTCCCCTTGACGCTGACGCTGCCGGATGAAGGGGATGAAGGCGCCACGATTCGCGCGGTGAAAGAACAGCTACGCGCCATTCCACAAAACGGTGTCGGATACGGCATGCTGCGTTATCTGGGTGACGACGAGATACGACAGCAATTGGCGGCACAACCACAGCCGGAAATCCTGTTTAATTATCTTGGCGTGGCGCGCCATGATGAACGAGAATCTGTACCGATTCAACCAATTGCAGCTAACATCGGCCAGTTATACGGACCGCAGAATGAACGAGTGCACCTGATTGACGTAAATGCGCGGGTGACAGCGGGTCGTCTGACAGCTCGCTGGCAGTTTGCACCTGCCTATTTCCAGAAATCCACCATCGAAACCGTGGCCGGCACTTTCACAGAGGAGCTGGCAAAGATCATTGATCATTGTATGGAGATAGAGCAAGGACAGCACACTCCGTCTGATTTCCCCCTGGCAAATCTGCAGCAAGACGACCTGGATTCATTGTCTGACCTGTTGGCAGATCTGGAGTAACCCACAAAAAGCTGCACGATGAAGAATGTCGCTGATATTTATGCCCTGTCGCCAATGCAGCAGTTGATGCTGCTTCATGCCAGAACGGCCGAAGGCACGAACGATGTCTTATTCAACCAGATCGTATACGCGATCAACGGCGCCCTGGATGTCGACGCCTACCATCGCGCCTGGCAGTTGGTCGTTGACCGGCATCCGGCACTGCGCACAATCTTCGTGTGGCAAGACGGCAAGGATCCGGTACAAGTAGTGCGCGAACAGGCAACATTACCCTGGAACGCGCTGGATTGGCGAACGCTAACTGCGCCTGAACAGGAACAGGAACTCGACCTTCTCCTTGACGCCGATCGCGCCACGGGCTTCGATCTACTTCAAGCGCCGCTGACGCGCATCAGCCTGATCCGCATGGGCAGCCAGGATTACCGGCTCGTCTGGAGCTCCCATCATCTGATCATTGATCGCTGGTGTATTGGAATTATCCTTGAAGAGCTCACGAGTACGTATGAAGCCTATGCCGCCAGCACGTTTCCTTCCCTGGCGCCGGCGCCGCGCTACCGCGACTTCATCGCCTGGCTGGCGAGGCAAGATGAGGATGAGGCGCGGGCCTACTGGCGGGAAGCGTTACGCGGCGTGCAGGTGAACCCGCTGCCCTTGAAGCCAGCCAACCCCGACGAAACGGCCGACCTGGACGTCATAAAGTTGAGTCTGGAAGGGAACGTTTGGGCCGCGCTGCGCCAATTCGCAATTGAAAGCAATGTGACGCCGAGCACCCTGGTGGCGGCCGCCTGGGCGATTGTCCTTGCCTCGGCAGCGGGCGCGGACGATGTACTTTTCGGATTGACTGTCTCTGGTCGCCCACCCGATCTAGCTGAGGTGAATCGGACGGTAGGGTGCTTCATCAACAACGTGCCGCTGCGCGTAACACTGGAAGGAGATCATCTGCTGGTGCCCTGGCTGCAGCAAATTCAGGATCAGCAGTTGAGCCAGCAATCCCTCGACTACGCTTCGCTCGCTCAGATTCAGAGCTGGAGCGGATTAAAGACGAAGGGCGCACTATTTGAAACCCTGTTGGTGCTGCAGGCGCCGGTGCAGACGGCCGAACCAACCGGTTTGACAATGAATTACATTGGCGGCGGCATGCAGACGGGTTACGCGATCAGCCTGGGCGCGGTGCCCGGCCAGGACAGCCTCCGCCTGACGTTGACGTATGATCGCCGGCGAGCTGCGCAGGAGATGATCGAGCAAATGACAGATGCCTTGCGGCGCGTCTTACCGGCAATGACGGCCGAACAAGTGCC
This sequence comes from uncultured Chloroflexia bacterium, assembly GCA_963767495.1. GTDB lineage: Bacteria > Chloroflexota > Anaerolineae > Promineifilales > Promineifilaceae > JAACFF01. Next base: position 783,393 of record CAVYDY010000001.1, on the reverse strand, counting down.
GCTGCATGATCTAATCACCCAGGCAGGAATTGATGTCCCACAGCCAGAAACCGCCTATGTTCCTGACGAGGTAAAACGGGGAAAACAGCCGTTTGTTGCCTCTCGAACGAACACAGAGCAGGAACTGGCTCAGATATGGGCCGAATTACTGGGCCTACCGCGAGTTGGCGTCGAAGACAAATTCTATGATCTGGGCGGCGATTCGATTAAAGCGCTGCAGCTAATGACGCTCATCGAGCAGCGTATGGGCAAAGATGTGCCTATCAGCCTACTTTTTGGCGATCCATCGATTGCTCAAATGGCAGCCGCGATCGGTAAGGATGACGTGAGAGTCACAAGAAATCCGGTTCTCGTACCGATCAACCAGGAAGGAACACGGCCACCAATATTCTTTACCCATGGTGTCTATGGCGGCCTATTGTGGCTAAAGAACCTGGCACCGTTGCTGGCGCCAGATCAACCAGCCTACGGATTGCAGGCGGTGGGATTGCAGCCAGATTCCGAACCCGATTACACATTCGAAGCTATGGCCGCACGCTATGTAGAGGCACTGCGCCATGTCCAGCCGGCCGGCCCATATTATCTTGGCGGTTTCTGTTTTGGCGGCGTCCTAGCTTACGAGATTGCAAGACAACTGGAACTGCTTGGGCAAAGCACCGCGTTGCTGGCCATTATTGATGGGTTCCCGCCGCAGGTAATCGACGAAAAGCGAGCCTTTTTCGATCCCCGGCGTCTGCAGATTGTCCGGCAGAGCGCTCCACAGTGGATTCGAGATCGTAGAGGTTTTGGACGCTTGCGCCTCAGGGAAAGGATCTTTTCTGCATCAGGCCCGGAATCGCGTCGCGATGGAAAGAGCGATACCATGCCGAGCGCAGCGTTTGATGATCTCAGGTGGCTACGTCGCCGCCGGTCGAGAGGTCCAACAGCAGCTTACGAAGATCAACGAGCGCGCTGTGGAGGCATATGTACCGCTGTCCTATGGTGGTGAAGTCACCTTGTTTCGAGCGCAGCAATTAGGCGTGCGCCATGCCCTGTTTGGCCCCATAGATCCTTACAGAGGATGGGGCAAGCTGGCCAAAGGTGGCGTGACAATCCGCACCGTCAACAGTACACACATCGGGCTGCTTACAAATCCGGCTGTTTCCGACCTCGCTGAACAGTTAAATGCGGCACTGCGAAGTGCGATGGCAGGCGGCCAATAAGTACAAATGCGCCAGGAAGTCCGTACCTTAGGCGTTCCATTCTTCGTTGAATCTGGTGAACATCAGAGTTAGAGTCCCAGCAGCGCCGACCTGGTAACATATTTGGAACGGCCGTAGGCGCGTGCTAGAATGCCGCCCATGAGCAGAGTTGTATTTATGGGCACCCCTGAGTTCGCTGTATCGAGTCTTCGCAGCCTGATCGATACGCAGAATGTGGTGGGCGTTGTTACCCAGCCAGATCGTCCTGCAGGACGCGGCCGCCAGTTGAAACCTTCGCCAGTCAAAGTTGTCGCCCAGGAAGCGAATATTGCGCTGTACCAACCCCGATCCTTGCGGTCTGAGGAATCGGCCGTGCCGCTGCGTGAATGGCAGCCAGACGTGATTGTGGTGGCTGCTTTCGGTCAGATTCTCAAGCCGCATGTACTTGAACTGCCGCCAAGCGGCTGCATCAATGTCCACGCGTCCTTGCTGCCGCGCTGGCGCGGCGCATCTCCCATCCAACACGCCATACTAGCCGGCGATACACAGTCCGGAATCACTCTGATGAAAATGGATGAGGGCCTAGACACCGGGCCTATCTATGTACAGGAATCAACGCCAATATCTGGCGATGATACCAGCGCTACACTGCACGATCGCCTCGCGGCAATGGGTGCGGAGATGTTGGCCCAGCATTTGGAGGCTATCTTGGAGGATCGTCTTCATGCCCAGGCGCAGGATGATGACCTGGTAACTTACGCGCCCATGATCAGAAAAGAAGCGGGGCGCATAGATTGGACGCAAAGCGCTGTCGCCATTGACCAACTGATTCGAGCGATGACGCCCTGGCCGGGTGCATTCAGCCAATGGGAAGATAAAAACCTGAAGATTTTGCGTGCGCATTTGGATGCAGATATATCCTCGGACGCACAGCCAGGGACAGTCGCCCGGCATGACAAGAAGGTCTTTGTACAGACGGGCGATGGCATACTGGTCCTGGAACAGGTGCAGTTGGCTGGGAAAAAGGCGCTGAGCGCGGATGAATTCGTACGCGGCAGAGCGCAGTTTATCGGTGCGCCGCTAGACCCGTAGACGGATCTTGCGTTCCCAATTCATGACGGTGGCAAGAAGATAATCATGCAGATACTTGTATACGGTGCCGGCGCAATTGGCGGCTATTTGGGTTCGCGTCTTCTGGACGGCGGGAACCAGGTTGTCATGCTTGACCGGCCCTCTATGGCTGAAGAGATTAACCAAAAGGGCATTGTTGTTGAAGAAGCGGGCGAAGAGATTCATGTAAGACCACCGGCTGTTTCATCGCTAAGTGAGGCATATGCTAGATACGACGCTTACGACCTGATCGTCTTAGGGCTGAAATCCTACGATTTACCCGTCGCGTTGAGTGACCTTGTCGCTCACCAGCCGGCAAAGGCGACGATCTTCACCGTTCAGAATGGCATCGGTATTGAACAGCCCTTTATTAAGGCATTTGGCGACGGCCGTGTACTCGCCGGATCGCTAACGACGCCGGTAAGCAAGAAAGATTCGTTTCACCTTGTTGTTGAACGCAGTGACCGCGGATTGGGTCTGGCCCCTGCCAGACTCGATCTCAGCATTGACCACTGGATCCGTCTGTTCAACGAGGCAGGCATTAAGAGTGTTGGTCTGGCGGATTTCAAGTCAATGAAATGGTCGAAGGCTTTCCTAAACATCGTCAGCAATGCGACATCAGCCATACTCGACATGACGCCAGGCGCTGTTTACAGCGATCCGGATCTATTTGACCTGGAAGTGCGCATGCTGCGTGAAACGGTGGCGGTGATGAGAAAGCGGAACCTACAAATGGTGGATCTTCCAGGCTCCCCGGCTCGCAGCCTGGCTCGCGCTGTACAATTCGCGCCGCGGTTCCTGTTGAAGCCAGTACTGTCGCGACTTGTCGCTGGCGGGCGAGGAGAAAAGATGCCGTCCTTCTACATTGACCTGGTGTCGGGGCGCGGCAAGAGCGAAGTTGTCTACCATAATGGGGCGATTGCCATGGAGGGGGAAATGTCCCAGGTGGCAGTGCCTGTGAATCGTGTTCTGAACGACACGCTGCTTAAGCTGACCAACGGCGAGCTGGACCGGCAGGCGTTCGCCGGAAAGCCACAGCGCTTGCTGTCAGAATTGGGGACCGGTTAGCGTTCCACTGCGGGTGGTTCACCCGTCGTTTGTTCAGTAGATGTTGATGATGTGCGGTTGGTGCGCGAGCGCTTCACCCAGCGCACAGCCAATAACCCCACGAAAACCGCGCCCAGCAGCGACAGCGTCGCCAGCAGTACCAGGACGAGAACAACAGCGGCTATCCAGCGATCACGCCTTACTTCAGCAAGAAAATCCTGCATGCCGATTGTGGGCGTGCTGCGCTCAATAGGGATGCCGTCTGCTGTAGGAAAACCAATCTGCCCTGCTGTTCCCGTTATCTGGCATATTTGCTGGTCAAGCGATTCTAGAAAGATGCGGATCAAGTAGTTGGCAGTCGTTCTTACTAACCGCGGGGATTGTGCTGGAAGTTGGCCCGCTACGTCTACATCACCTTCATAACGTAGCTCCGTCTGTGTTTGATTATCAACAAGAGTCAATGTGCCCTGACCGCTAAAGACACTTTCAGGTCCGCTGCCGATCAGTGAGAGAGCGAGGAACTCATGTGGCTGCGCTTCGGAAGGATTAATCGTGGCAACATAGCGCCCGCGCAGGGGACCGGTCGGCAAGTTTAGGGCAAGGCCAAACTGGCCGTCATCTCGCTCGTGCAGTTGTTCACATCCAGGAATGGCGCGCCGGAGGGCGACAGGGTCATTCAGAAGCGACCAGACAAGCTCGCTTGGCGCGGCAAATGTGTAATTCCCCTCAATTCTCACCGGAGGCTCCTCTCTTTGACATAGCAGTTCAGCTCATCGCTGCCGGCCAACACCAAGCGACCGTCTTGCGCGATTTAGGTGACCTGTTCCTGTTCCGCCAGCCATGCCGGGAATGATTCAATAGCATCAGCCATGAATCCGTCCATGATTTCATTAACCCGCCCTTGCGAAATACTGCTGGCAATGCGGCTAACTACGCGGCCGGGCATCATGCGCAGCCCTCGCGGGCGAGGTAAGTTGGCCGCCATCTTCAAACGAAAATCAATGTAAGTGCTGCCCTCGATGTCTTCCAGATAAGCGGAGCTGGTGAAATATCCATAGCCAACCGTCGAGTTAAGGCTTGCTTCCCCTTTCACCGGTTCTTTGCCCTTCAACGGCCGGATAAGGATAGTGTTGTTTCCGGTATCAACGACACATTCAAGATCGGTGATAATGTTGATTTTGTAGGCGCCGAGTTCGAGACTAGAATAGCGGACGCGTACCTGGCTAGCATTGTACTCTTCCAGGAGTTCAATATGCGGCAGATAGTGGACCATTTGGCTCAGCACCCCAAAAAATTGCATTGCCGTATTCACATCAGTTGCGAATTGAAACTCTCTCTGCGCCGCACCGTTGAGTTTGATCATGAACTGAGCATCCAGTAGCCTAGAAGATTCCTAAATAATGGTGTGTCCTTTCTAGATTTGCCGATGTCGGCTTCACTGCCTGTCTTCCGCAGCGGCCGGGTCTAGGAGGCCGTCAAGCTGCGCGGTCAACGCTTGGACCTGCTTGTTCAGGTGGTCGATTTCATCCCGCGTAGGGATATCACGCTGGCTGAGTAAAATCTGCAGGTCCTCACCCTCCAGGATCTCTTCAGATTGCTGGCTACTGAAGGAGAGCAGCTTGCTGCGCAAGCGCACGCCTTCGTCTCTGGCTAGCTCGCCCTTGCTGATGAGGACCTGCAAACGGCGCTCGATCTCGCTGTCAACCTGCTTCACCAAATCGAGCGGAACAGAAAGGCCACGCCGGAGACTGTTTATCGTGTCCCCTCCCGTGCGAACTAAACCGGTCAACACAGCCTTAGGGAGAAACCCACCCTGTTTTTTCTCCTGTTCGAATATGATTTGGGTCAGGGTAACGGCAGTCAAGTCTTCATCGCTCTTGAAGTCTATGATCGCTACTTCCTCACCCGCGCGGATCAATGCAGCGATACCGTCCAGCGTAATATATCGCTTGGCCTCTGTATCATACAGTTTGCGGTTCGGGTAACGCTTGATTATGGGCATAATTTGACTCCTCTCAATAACACCGCATCAGGAGATCCTGCATGATGCCAAAAGGGGAGAGAATTTGCGTTTTCTCTCCCCGACAATCAACCTTATCTGGTCAAAGCACTTTTTATTGATTACTGTCTACCAGTTCATCTACCTTTTTGCTTAGTTTGTCTATCTGCTCACTCAAACTTACAATTTCGGTACGTGTGGGAATATTGAGGATTTTGTAGACCTCCTCAGTACTGCGATCTAGCGTCCCTTCCAAGCTTGATTTGACGCCTTGCAGCCGCCTATTACGCTGTTCCATAACTTCCTCGACCAGTGTACGCCCTTCATCTTCGGCGATATCGCCGCGATCGACCAGTCGACGAACAAACTCTTCGACTTCTTCTTGAGCCAACACAACCACCCCGACGCCTGCCAGTAGAACGCGCTGCAAGCTGGCCAACATCAAATTACTATTCTCACGAATTCCAGAACTGCTTTCGTTGTTGTCTTCCATAACCTCACTTACCCATCATATTGCGCCAAACTTGCATGCAAGAAATGACGCGCTGCATTATCGTCAATATAGCATGCGCTTTTAGTCAAGTCAACAATCAGCCGGCAGGGAATCAATTCGCTCAGGGCCGTATCGGGCGAATCTCTTGCGGCTCTATCGCGGGGAACAACGGCCGTCCCGCTTTTTCGCAGAGACACTTCTTAGATTAACTGAAGTTATCCCAGACATGCAGTTTCACGCAAATCGAGAAATAGGCTAGAATTGCCCAAATCTGTGGAAAAGGAGAAAGTGCATGGTCGGTGAAGATAATCTACTAAGGGCCGAGGAACGAATCGCATTAGAGCAATTGTCCCGACAGCCAGATATCGAAGGGCAGCGAGCGGCCGCATTATTGGCTCTGGATGAAGGGAAAACGCAGGCAGAGGCCGCGGATGAAGCAGCGCTTTCTGTCAATCAGGTGCGGTATATAGTGAAGAAGTTCCGAACGGACAGACTGCTTGCATTTCCCGATGCCATCGGCCTGCTTCCTGCGGAAGATGGCCCACAACTGATATCTGTAGAAGAGGAAGAAGTTCCCGAAGTAGACCCATCCCGGTTGAATTATCTACTGGGAGAAGTGGATGAATTGGTGAAAGAACTGCGAGCCAGCCTACCTGATGCAGGGCAGTATCCATATTCTCCGCTGATGATGCTGACGCTTGTTCGCGATACGGCAGCCCGCTACACGCCTGACTTACAAATCAGTCTCCTCGAACCATTTGAGGAAATGACCAGAGAAGATCTGGTCGATCCTGAGACATGGAAAGGGATTGCCTACATGATTGCCTATTCCGCACAGTTCCAGGCGGTGCAGGCCCGGGACGTTTTGAACGATCGCCTGCCGGAACCTGTAAGGCCGGATACGATATATCAAATAGTTCGCGGGGGGTTGAACCGGATTACCCCAGATGTAGCCAAGGATATGGCTGCAAATCTCGAGGGAGCATCTCGGGAAGATCTACTTGACCCAGAAACCTGGAAGGGAATGGCCTATATGCTGGCCTATTCCACACAATTTCAGGCAGGTCAGGCGAGAGATATGCTCAATGAACAGCTGCCTGATCCACTGAAACCCGATACGCTTTTCGGACTGTTTATGGGCGGCGTCAACCGCATTACGCCCGACGCAGCAAAAGAAATTCTGGCTAGTTTTGAAGGAGCCACCAGGGAAGATTTGCTCGATCCGGAGACATGGAAAGGCGTATGGTATATGCTGAACTACTCCTTGCAGTTTCAGGCGGACCAGATGAAGCAGCGTCTCGGTGTTGAGACTCCTGCTGCAGATGAGGAGGAGTAGCAGTCCAAAATCGTCACAAAGGTGACCGGGCAAATGGTGTGAGACTCTGTCGCGTCTTCTACACGTGGATTTACGGGCAACGGCCGTGCCGGCCGTTGTCTTTTTTATCTTTGTCTCATGCGTATACTGCGAATTGATGGTGGCGTGTTAGAATTGGGGATTACTTCTGTCTAACGAAGGTACAAAGATTAGTTTGAGGAAACGAGTTATCTATGTCGGAACACAGCGATCAAGAGATTGATTTACGGCCGTATATTACGGCCGTGTTTAGTAAGTGGTATTGGATAGTTGGGTTGGGCTTGCTTGCCGGCATTCTAGCTTTTGTCGCCACCTCGCTCTTGGCCACACCAGTGTACGAGGCCACCGCGCTAGTGTCCATTACAGAACCTCGCCAGCGTGTGCAATTTGATCCGCGAATCGTCTCGGTCGAAGAAAACCAGCCCCTGAAAGCGTACCCTGAAATCGCCGTCAGTGATGAGCTCCTGGCCACATTGCAGGCGCAGCTGCCGGAAGCCGGTGCGCTCAGTTTATCGCGGCTGCGGTCGATACTGAAAGCGTCTCCCGGCAGTGATCCAAGCTTGTTGAGACTCACCGCAAGAAATGAGGACCCCGAAACAGCGTCAATTATTGCTAATGGGTGGGCCGAGCTTTTTGTTGTCTGGGCAAACAGCACCTACGGAGACTCGAGTGAAGAACAATTGGTCTTCTTTGAACAACGGCTCGAAGATGCCTCAGCAGACCTACAAAAAGCCGAAGAATCCCTTGTTGAGTACCAGGCCGAGAATCTTTCAGCGATATTGGACAATGAGCTTCAAGCCTTAGCAAAAACTCATGCCGATCTCCTAGCCAAAGAAGGAGAAATCCGTTTGATTTCCCAGGATATCGAGAGTCTGCTAGCGCACTCGGGAGAAAACCCAAATGCCGCCGGGGATCAATTTAGCACATTGATCTTGAAACTGCGCGCATTTGGCGGACCTCCAGGAGATGGCGAAGTGACGTTCCCATGGCATCTGCAGGTCAATACGGACTCGTTTGCCAACGATGAAGATGATCTGCAAGAACAGTTGCTGAACCTACAAGGTTCACTCGCTGTTCAAGTAGAGCAGACAAGCGCTGCCCTGACAGAAATTGAGCCAAAGATTCTGGCAGTTCAAAGAGAAAAACAAGAGGCAAACGCCACCGAATCACTCATGCTAAGACAAGTTGAGTTGGCAGAAGATACACAAACGGCGCTGGCACGAACGGTTGAAGAGAAACGTATCACGTCGCAAGATGCTGATACTGGCGTAAGCCTTGTGAGCCGTTCGGCAGTGCCTGCATTCCCACTTGCTGACCGGCAGTTAATCAGCGTTCTCGCTGCCGTAGCAGGGGCTACCCTGTTCGCCGCTCTGATCATAATCTTGGTCACATGGTGGCGCACAGATTGAATCTTCAACTCTACAAGAATTCCAAGGGCGACTGGTTGAACAACATTGATTCCGCGGTCTTCAACTGCCTATTTTCCAGGCACTTCATAGTTCAAGATTCAGGCCATGTTACGAGATCCCAGCGCCGTGCCTACAATCCGGCACCCATTTTCTTGAACGAAAACAATTTGGCGAACGCTTTATTCCTTCGGGTCTGGATAAACTGCGATGGAAAATATTGATCTAACCAGCCCAAAGCGATTTATTGCTTCGGTTCGCCAGCAGCTGTCAAAAAGGCAGGAGCTTCGACCGATCCTGTCTAATGTAAGTTGGCTGCTTGCCAACAACATCATACAGATCGTCAGTGGCTTACTTGTAGGAACTTGGGTTGCGCGCTACTTGGGTCCAGGAGAGCGCGGTTACATGAACTACGCTGGGTCTTTTGTGGCCCTATTCATGCCCCTGGCGGCACTGGGCTTGGGCGGAATCTTGATCAGGGATTTGGTTCGGACGCCGAAAGCAAAGGGAGAACTGATGGGCACAGCTTTCGTTATGCAAGCTGTTGCCTATCTACTGCTGATGCCGATCATGATCGGTACCATCATGATCCTGCGACCAACCGATCCCACGGCCCAGTGGGTCGTCATAATCGCCGTGTTTGGTAGTATGTTTTCTATCTCACGTACATTCACTTTTTGGTTCGATTCACAATTACAGTCAAGATATACCGTCATAGCACTCCGAAGCGTCGATTTGATTGCAGCTGGCCTGAAGGTCATCTTGATTCTCTCCACAGCTTCCCTCTATGCATTTGTATTGGTTTCGGTTGTGCAAAATCTCCTCGGTTTTGCCGGGCAAGCATTTTTCTACTTGCGTAGCGGTGAAAGGTTCCGCATCTGGCGCTTCAATTTGGAGCGAGCGAAGAGCCTGCTGCGAGATGGTTGGCCGCTTGCTCTGGCATTGCTAGCCGTAACCATCAACCTTAAAATTGATTCCGTTATGTTGGGGCAGATGCTGGATGTTGAATCTGTCGGCATATATGGGGAAGCGGCACGTCTATCACAACTCTGGTTTTTTGTACCGCTTGCGATCTCCACATCTGCCTATCCAGCACTTGTCCGCGCCCACAGAGATCTACCGATCGGGCAGCAAAAAAAGCGAGACCAGCAGTTTTTTGATAGCCTGACAGCGGTTGGGTATTTGATAGCCATACCCTCAGCATTGTTGGCTCCGCTGGTGGTGAACGTGCTGTATGGCGAGGCATATGCCCAAACCGGTGATGTCCTCTCCGTCCATATATGGGCACTGATCTTCATTGGATTAGGTTTTGGATTGCGGAGGTGGCTGGCTGTCGAGGATCTGACGGTATATAGTCTTTGGACAGCTATTTCTGGAGCCGTCGTCAATGTTGTGCTGAATTTGCTGTTGGTACCAAGATTCGGCCTTATGGGTGCAGCCTGGACAATGGTCATTTCGAGTGCGGTTTCCGGGTATCTTATCTGCTTATTCCTGCCGCGTCTGCGTCCGCTATTCCGCCAGTTGACTATAGCCCTTTTATTACCCATAAGGATACCAGTGTTACTGTACAGGCAGGTTTTTCCTAGCACCGGTTGAACACAAGCAAAATTCAGACTGCACAATCATGGCTATGTGTACGCTAGATCTTATTCTGTTTGAAATCGACCCAGGCCCAAACCGCAGCGGTGGCAGCGTTTGTTGTGGTAAAACATGCCATATAACTACTAGAGGCAAGTTTAGATAACGAGGTGCTTTGTGAAGCGTGCTATTTCCTTATTGCTAGGCAGGGCCAAGAAATCACTCTTGACGATCGAAGGGTTATTCGATCTGATAATACACGGCCGTTTGTGGTGGCTGGTCAATGTCGCTGAGTACCGTTTGAAATACAGGCTGGGGGCATTGCAAGCTGGAACACGCATGAATCGGAGCGGGCAAGCGGATGACTTTAATCTTCGTCGAAATATACACCGCCTGGAAAAGGGCTTGAGTCACAGTTCAACAAAGGCATATTTTGCTGAAGACTATATCCTGGAAACCATTAATTATGTGGAGGAAGCGAATCACCAGAACCCGAAAGATGAAACCCTACTTCACTGGAGCACGGCGGTCCTGGATAAGTATTTCCAGGTGACGACACATACACCGATAATCAGCGAAGCATTCAAGAAATATCTCGCTATTGATCCGGTGAATCAATGTCCCGATTGGTTTCCATACAATGAGGCCAATAGACCTGGTTTGAGTGTAACCTACGAAGATCTTCTGCAGCTTGGACAGAGACGCAGAAGTGTGCGCAGCTATCTCGATCAGCCGGTAGAATATGAGTTAGTAGAGAAGGCAATGGCAGTAGCAGCCCTTTCGCCAAGTGCCTGCAATCGCCAACCCTTTCTTTACTTATATTACGATGACGAGAATATCGTTCAAGAAATCGTACGCATTCCAGGCGGCGCCGCCGGATTCACTCCACCCGCTGTGCTCGTTCTTGTCGGGCGCTATAGAGCATTCTTCAACGAAAGAGACGCGGCCGTTCCTGTCATTGACGCGAGTTTGTCCGCTATGAGCTTCTTATTCGCATGCGAAACCCTGGGGCTTTCCACGGTCTGCATCAATTGGCCCAATTTGCCAGATCGGGACAAACGGTTACGGCAGTTAATCCATCTCAATGAAGACGAATTTGTCATCATGTTGATCGGCATCGGCTACGCGGACCCCGCTGGCAAGATCCCGTTCTCTGCAAAAAACCAAGTTGACGCGCTCCTTTCCTGCAACGCCAGAATTAAGGATGCCCCTCAAGATGTCACAATATCGGCGCAGCAATGATTTTAGAAATACATGGCGCAGGTTTTAGCAACAAGGGAGCAGAGATGATGCTGCGCACGGCAACCAGCGAGTTAAGAGAACGGTTGCCAGAAATTGTGCCGGTCATTGATCCCTCATATGGTCATTTTGAGCAGCGGGCGGCGATGGGATTGCGTCAAACGCTTCCAAAGCGCACACATGTTGGCAGCCCGCGTTTTTCCTGGCACTTCAGACACCAGAAATTACTGGCTTCACTGCCAGGCAGCAGCGCTTTTCGTATCTTCGGCGGTGGCAAAGCGGCCGATTATGGATGCATCACCTTATCTGAAATTCAGGGTTTCATTGATATTGCCGGGTTTGCCTATACATCTCAATGGGGCGATAAACCAACACAAGATCTAGCCCAACTGACTGCATACTTCAACAAACAGCAGAATCCGGTCATTCTCCTACCACAAGCATTTGGCCCTTTTGAAACGCCCGAGATTCGTTCCGCGATGCGGGAAGTAATAGGCAATGCCTCCCTGATATTCGCACGTGACGAAGAATCCTACAAGCATCTTCAGGGCTTAGCACCAGCTTCTGACTCTATCAGGCAATCTCCAGACATCACACTGTTTTATCCCAGAGAGCCAGCTAGCAAACTGAAAGAGAAAAGTGGTTCGGTGGGTATCGTCCCGAATGCAAGAATGCTTGATCAAGGGAAAAACTTGTGGGGCAGTAACTATTATGACGTCCTGCTTGCGATCATCTCTTACCTTCGACAGAGCGGCACACCGGCTGAAATCCTTGTTCATGACGCTTCCGGGCAAGACATGGCGCTTGCTGAAGAAATTCGGGAGAGAGCAGGATCACCATACTTGCCAATATTCAGTGCATCAGATCCATTCATTATTAAGCAACGAATCAGCGAATACCACCTGATTATTGGCTCACGGTACCATAGTCTAGTAGCCGCCCTATCTACAACTGTGCCGGCGATCGCGCTGGGTTGGGCACATAAATACAAGCTGCTAATGGAAGATTTTGGTCTCAACAGATATCTCCTTCTACCAGATATCTCTACTGAGGACGCAGTGGGCATTGTTGAAGAACTTGCACAAGAAGATGTCAATGAGACATGTCGAAAACAAATTGGCAGCAGGCTAGCACATATGTCTGCCGCTAATCAGGAAATGTGGCAGAGTGTGACTGACGTTCTAACCGCCAGCTGATATCTACTCATGAAAATACTCTTCGTTACACACACGGCTCATAAATACGGCGCTGGCAGATCGTTACTTGCCATGGTTGATGGTCTAACAAAGAAAGGCGTTTCCTGCCATGTTGTTATGCATCAAAAAGGCCCGTTGGCGGCAGAACTTGACATCAGAGGAATCGACAATACTGTTGTACGTTTCAAGTGGTGGGTATCCAACCAGTCGAACCCGTTGAAGCGAACGCTGCGCACACTATCTCACCAGGGCACGGCCTCCCGTATTGCCAACATAGCCCAGAAATGGGGAGCCGAAATGATTCATACGAACGGAAGCGTGACACCCGTAGGTGCGATGGCAGCTCGCAAAGCAAAAATACCGCATATTTGGCACATCAGGGAATATGGCGAGGAAGACTATGGCTTAACCTACGATTATGGCTTCGCCAAGAGCGCTCAAATGATGGCCAGTCTTTCATATCGAATGGTTATCATCTCAGAAGCTCTGGCAAAGAAGTATACGCCATATGTTAGTCCGCAGAAGTATACGATCGTGGGCAATCCAATCGCTATAGATGAGCCAATTGTCGTGCAGGCTGCTGCCCGAGAAGAATCTATCCCCCTGGTCGTTACGCTTGGCTATCTGCACCCGGGGAAGGGCAACGAAGACGCTATCTTAGCAGTAATCGAATTACTTAAGCGGGGCAGGCAGATAGAATTGAATCTTGTTGGCGATGGAGCCCCCACTTATGTAGATTCGTTAAGAGAGTTAGTCATTCAGAATAATGCCGAGGATCATGTGTCTTTCCTCGGCTACCTTGATGATCCTGGATCGATCCTGCAAATGGCCGACATATTGCTAGTCTGTTCTCGCTCTGAGGCATTTGGGCGAGTCACCGTTGAAGGGATGCTGCACAAGAAACCGGTCATTGCTGCTCGCGCTGGCGCGAGCTCAGAGCTTGTATCAGAAAATGTAAACGGACTCCTGTACGATCCTGGAGATTCGGATCAATTGGCGGATGCAATCGCCTACTTACTTGATCACCCACAGAGAGCGCAAGAAATGGGAGAAAATGGTTATTGTTATGCGTCAACAACCTTCACTGTAGAAAAGCATGTTGATGCAATGTATCAAATATTCAGTGCGGCAAGAGAATCAAACTGTTAGGTAACTAACCTGGAAACGCTTCGCTCGATGCCTGCGCACTATCTTCGCTAACAACATTCAAATTGCAGCAGCTGCGGCGAAAACACATTGGCTCCAGCCAATTCGAGCGAGGTAGCTGTCCAAGGGGTTTCAGAGGTCTCCTTGATCCAGAATTTCCAGATTTGACCCGCGAAATCTTGGCTTCTCGTTCAACATCGGTCATGGCTCAGGGGGTCCCGATCGTTGGCTAACGCGGATATACGAACGCAGAACTATGAACAACAACAGATCGCCCATACTGGTTACAGGATCTCACCGCTCTGGATCAACGTGGGTCGGCCGAATGATAGCTAGGTCACCTTCCGTAGGATATATTCACGAGCCTTTCAGTGTCATCGACCAATCTGGTATTTGTGGCGGTGCGTTTGACCACTGGTTCACATATATCTGTGAAAGCAATGCATCACTGTACGTTGATCATCTAAGAAACTGTATTGAATTCAAATACCCGCTGGCAAAGGAGCTCGCAAAAATCAAGAATCCCAAGAATGTCGCTCGTCTATTCCGAGACTATGGCTACTTCACGGCCGACAGAGTCTCAAAGAAGCGACCTCTCGTCAAAGATCCTCTTGCGTTTTTCTCAGCTGACTGGCTTGCCCAAACATTTCAAATGGATGTTGTCATACTGATTCGACACCCGGCAGCTTTCGCCGGAAGCTTGAAGCAAGCTGACTGGCCATTTCCTTTCGATCATTTTCTAAACCAGCCTTTGCTGCTGAGAGATTATCTCTCAGAGTATACAGCTGAAATCGAAGCGTTCTCAGCCGACGAAAAAGACATTGTTGATCAGGCAATCCTCTTATGGAATATAATTCATTCAACAATACTCCAGTATATGAACGCTCATAAGGAATGGTATTTTGTGCGGCATGAGGATCTTTCAGCTAATCCCTTAGGCGAGTTCCGCACCATATATCGGTTTCTCGGCTTAGATTATCCACAATCAATTCAAGATGATATTCTAGAGTTTTCACGATCGAGCTCTTCCGCCAAGCTTAATGATCCCCTATCTATCGAACGAGACAGCAAAGCAAACATCTGGGGCTGGAAGAATAGACTTACGAATGACGAGATCGATCGCATAAGAGAAGGAACAAGTTTTGTTTGCAGCCATTTCTACGATGATGGAGACTGGTAGCTTTCATTCGAGGGGTATAGTCTCTTTTGACTATGGCCAAAACACAAGTACTTATGGAATCAGAAATGGATACATCTTCGAAGGCATCGGACATCCTTATCTCGGTAATTACCGTATGCCGAAATGCGCAAGAAACGATTGAAGCAACGCTGCAAAGTGTTGCTATGCAGGAAAATGTGCAGGGGCACGTAGAGCAGGTTGTGGTTGATGGTGTATCGGAAGATGATACGCTCGAAATTGTGAAGCGATACCCTGCTGTTCGCTGGCTTTCAGAACCAGATGAGGGCATTTCAGATGCTTTCAATAAGGGCATACATCTGGCCAGAGGTGAATACACCCTGTACCTCAATGCTGACGACTATCTCTATGACAACACGGTACTCGTCGATGTTATGAACTTCATCAACTCCCACCGAGTGCCCGACTGGATTGTCGGCGATGTGGCGGAAGCCAAAAACGATGTCTATACGATTCCCCAGAGGCGCTATCCGCCTTCCTGCTGGAGCCTGATGTTACGCAATCGGATTGGGCATCAATCTGTATTCCTGAAACGCGAGACGCTCCTAGAAGTTGGCGGATTTGAAACTCGTTTCAAGACGGCGATGGACTATGACTTGTTCGAACGTCTATGTGCTCAAGGGTATGCGCCCGTTTATTTTCCACGTGTTATCTCGGTCTTTTCCAAGGAAGGCCTTACCTCCGTTTCCACGCCGGCTTTGGTCAGCGAAACAAAAGAAATAGCAGGGCGGTTCCGAGACAACCCGTTGAAACGTCTTGTTGGTCACACGTACGATCAACTCAGAGGTGGTAATTGAACAGACTCGCACGCTCAATGCCGTTCCTGATTCTGTTAATAATTTGCGGAGCTGTCCTGATTATTTATGGCCAGTCGAGTGCAAGTGCCTTGCGCAGCAATGTCGGCTGGGTCAATCTCAATGCACATATGAGCGAAAACATAGCGAACCCAGAAAACCTAGATGAGGCATTGTATTCATTTTCGCAGGCCCTCGGGATTGACGCGGAGAACAGGTCCGCCGGGTTCGGGCTTGGTATGAGTTATGCGATACAGCAGCAGATCGACCAAGCTGTTGAGAGTTGGCGCGGTAGTGATGTAGATCCGGTCACCTTGATCAATTATGGGCTGAACGCTCGTGGCAATGGAGATCTGGATATCGCGCTCGCGCAGTTCCGTGCTGCGGACGCAGTTGAGATTTCTGGTGCAAAAGCCGGTCTTCATCTTGCCGGCACAATCTGCCAACGCGCTTTTGCGATGGAGCATGTATTGAGCCCATCTAATGTTGGGTACTGCGCTGATTTCTTTGAAGCAAATGGCGGCAATCTCATCGTCAACGGTGATTTTTCTACCGGTATACTGGCCGGGTGGGCAGGCGAGCACTTCTTCATCGGCAAGAACGCGGCCCGTCTTGCGGTCGAACATGATGCCGATTCCGGCGAATATGCTGTTCGCCTGGACGGGCTGGATGAGAGTAATCATTTCGGTCTTTTCCAACGCCTGACGCTGTCCCCGTACGATACCGTGCATTTCAGCGGCCGTTTCAAGCTTTCCGGAGAAGAAAATCTAACAGCAAGAATTCTGTATATCGGCTGGCAGAAAGAGGATGGAACGGCACAAGGCAACCACGGCGAACAGGTCAGCGAGAAAATGGAATGGACCACTTTCGAAAGAACTTTCCGCGTTCCGGAGAACACCCGGCTCGCCGTCGATTTTTACCCTGTGCTTTTCAGCGGTGAAGGCTCCGTGTGGTTCGATGACATACGGTTGGAAATTATCCAGGATTGATGTCGAAAACTATCTCAAGAAGCTCTACTAGATGATGTCTACGCATGGTTATGACAGAGCCTATTTTTGGGCATTTATCAGTGCACTTGTCCTGTGCTGGTCGCCCTCGAATCTATTGGCCTACCTGGCTCCACTTATTTCTGTTGCGATATTTGTACTGCTGTCGGGAAGCCATACGGTCGTACGCAATGTAATCCTTTGGTTTCTGGCCTGGGGCATCATTATCAGCTTATACATCGTCCTGACACCCGGATTCGTTATCCACAGTGCCCTTTTCTCAATCTTAACTTACAGTTCTTTTCTCGTAGTCCTTGTCATTCCCAGCAGATTCATCGCCAGTCTGGATCTACTCGATCGCATGCTCGTATGGACCCGCGGTTTCGTCATCATCGAAGCGGTGGTTGGCATCGCCCAAGGCTTGTATGGGTTTTCGCGAACAGGGACATTTGATGGAGCGAATGGTGATTTTGTTGAAGGAACAATCCATCCAGCACTGGCTCCCGAACTTGCGTTGTCCAACCCTATGTTTGCCATTAACATGGCACTCTTGCTTGTAGCACTCTTCCCTGATCTAATTCTGCGCCGCAAAGGGATCATCGCGGTATTATTGGGCGGACTATCACTAATCCTGGCTTCGGTTCTACATGTCCTACTGATGTTGGCGGCAGCAGCAGCGATAGCGATTCTGATTTACTGGCCAATCTCGTTACGCCGCCGCATGACTTATGTGGCAGGCGCAGGTTTAGTAGTGGCTCTGGTTATGGCCTTCATTGCTTTGCGTGGGAATTTTGGCACAGCTAATGCCTTTACCAGGCAGCTGCTGACTGGCGATTCTTATCGAACCAAAGCCGTTAGACGCGCTGTTGTAGAAATGCCTGATGATTATCCGCTATTTCCACTCGTGGGGCTTGGCCCGGGCCAATTCTCTAGCCGAGCGGGATTAATTGGAACAGGGTTATACTTTGGTGGGCCAGTTTATCCCCGTCCGCTGCCGTTTGTTCCCCAAGGTATGTCCAAAGCACTTGAGGAAAACACGCTCGATCTTTGGGTGGCCTATGCGCGGTTGATCGCCAAAAGCTCAGGCAGCGGCTCAACCCACCAACCTTTTCTTTCCTGGTTAAGCGTATATACTGAGTGGGGGATTTTGGCTTTAGCAGCCGTGTTTCTATTCACCCTGTACCTTCTAATCCGAGTAAGACTAGTTGTTCATAACTATCCTCAACGCGTTCTGGCATCATCTTTCGGCACAGCGATATTGCTGATCCTCTTCCTGGGTATACAGGAAAACTACTGGGAAGTACCTCAGGCAATACTTGTCGGGCTAATGATGCTTAAAACGCAGTACGCAGTACTGATGAACCCCAAAACACGCTACAAGCTAGTGGTTTAACAAACATTTATTGTCGGATAGAGTCGGTGCAATTTGATGCGAGCATCCGCAGTTGTAAATTGCGAACTAACAGAAGAGCCTTGTACATTGCGCCGATTTTCCCAGGCCGCTACCTTTTCAATTAAAGTGACTTGGTCCGGTATCCGTGCTTTGAGACATTGTCGATGAAGAACGCTTAACTCAATTTCAGCCATGTTTAGCCAACTGCCATGCTTAGGTGTGTAGTGGATTTCTAGCTTTTCAATGATCCGTCGCGCTTCAGCAGGTGGAAAAGCTTCATAAAGTGAAGCCAACTTATGCGTATTCAAATTGTCCATCACCAAAACAACTTTCTCGGCCTCGGGGAAATGAATATCAACCAGATCACGCATACAGTGAGCAAAGTCAACCATGGTGCGTTGGTCGGTCACTTTCAGGTGCCGCCACGCTTCCAAAGGGGCGAAAAAGATGAACAAGTTACTGGTTCCATTGCGCTCATACTCATAATCATACTTTGCCACATCGCCTGCTCGTGCCGGCAACGACCGGCGTGTCTCTTTCGTCTGCTGTTTGCTGCCCTCGTCAAAACAAACAAGCGGTCGGTTCGGGTCGTGTGGTCGATGGTAAACTTCCAGTACATCTTCCATGGCACAAACAAAGCTGGCACTGGCTTCTTCAGGAATGCACCATTGCTCTTTCAGCCAAGGCTTAAGTTCATTTTTTTGAGCGTCGTTCGTACCGTCTCGCGTGAGACGGTTTCCACGACTTCCAATTCAATGAGCTTGTCAGTCAACATTTGCAGGGTCCAGCTTTCACGGCCATCTGGTGGTTCTGTACAGGCTAATTGGACCAATCGCGCTTCGGCGTCACCATCAAAAACTTTAGACCGTTTCTTTTTGGGACGGGTATGGTTGAGGGCGGCTTCAAGCCCTTCCTGGACGCACTTTTCCCGCGTTCGTTCCACCGTTCGAATATGGGCACTGAGTGCGTTGGCGATATCAGCATCTTTCCAGGCACCCTCTGACCGGTTTTCATCAGCCAGGAGCAGCATATTGGCCCGTCGTAGGCGACGGGCGTTCCCTTTGCCTTTGCTAACCAAGGCCGTTAACTCAGCCCGTTCTTCATTTGTTAAGGTAACTTTGTATATTTTTGCCGGCATCTCTTCCTTCTTTGTTTTTGATGGAAGGATGCCACTTTTTATTTCACCCGGCAAATTCTGTTTGTTGGACTACTAGTCTAGATATTTATGCGAGTTCTATTTCCATACCCACGGGCTTTTGGCTATTTTCCAGATATTTATGAATACGTCACCCTGCTCAGGGCACGTGGTATCGACGCGTACTATGTTGGAATCCAGCCCGAGCAGAATGCTTCGGCAAGGACTCCCTATGTTTTAGAGTACCCAGAAAAGAACGTGCAAAACAAGGACTTCATCCGTTTTGCCGGTCAGCAGATAGCTACAATCCAACCTGATATTGTGCATTCCTTCCATTTCCGAGGCTGTGGCGCTTTGCCACTGCTGGCAAGAAACTCGGCAAGGAAATGGATCATTGATGTTCGGACAATTCATGTCGAAACACGCGATTTGAAGATATCCTCAGATTTCTGGCTGAGGGACCGGCTCACCTGGCTCGAGACGCAAGCATATAACTATGTCCTTGCTTTAACCAAGACAATCCAAGGGAAATTGAAGCCTTCGATACGCCCAATACAGATAATTCCATTGGGTGCCAGCTATGACAGGTTGAACCCTTCAAACAAGGAAATACTGCGGGCTAAAATCCGCGAACAACTGAATATACCAGCAGCCTCTCCCGTGATTCTATATGCGGGATCTCTCAGCCCAACGAGGCAAATGGATAAGATAGTCACGGGTTTTTCACTGATAGTAGAACACTTTCCGACCGCAATCCTGTTGTTGGTAGGCGGCCAGTTAGGGCACAGCAGTGCCACGGATCCGCTGATTAGACCATTGTCGGAACTGGCCCAACGATTGGGCATATCTTCAAATGTCCTATTCACAGGCCGGGTCCCATATTCTGACACTCCGTCGTATTTTGCCGCGTCAGACGTAGGCGTATCCTATATGCCGCTGGGAACGCCTCACCAATTCCAACCCCCTACAAAACTGATCGAATACATGATGGCAGGTATGGTCGCTGCCAGCAATCGAATACCAGCAGTTGACGGGCTGATAACAGACGGTGTTGACGGCATTCTGTTCGATGAAACAGAAGAAGAGATTGCTGTTGGGTTGCAGCGCTCTTTGGATCTATTGAAACCTAGTAATCAAGCGTCATTCTTGCAAATAACAACGAAAGCACAGGACACAGTACGCAATCGAGACTGGCAGCATATTGTTGATGAACAATTAATCCCACTTTATGAAAAACTTTGCGGGAAACCGATCTGACCCATTGAGAGTTTTGCTTACCCATAACCGCTACTTAATCAGGGGCGGTGAAAGACAGGTCTTTGAAGCAGAACTAGCTTTGCTGCGCAACAATGGGCACCAGGTAACAACCTATGTCGAGGATAACCAGCGCATTGCCAGCCTGGGGAACGCACAGACTGCAATTCGAACCATCTGGTCAACAGAAACCTACCAACGGGTAAGAAATAAGTTGAGCCAGGGCCATATTGATATTGTCCATGTACATAATTTTTTTCCACTTATTTCGCCTTCTATCTATTATGCCGCTCAGGCTGAGCAAATTCCTGTCGTCCAGACGCTGCACAATTTCCGACTGTTTTGCCTGAACGGATTCTTGTTTCGCGATGGCGCAGTTTGTGAAGATTGTGTCGGGCAGTCTGTTCCCTGGTCAGGCCTCCTGCACAACTGCTACAGAGATAGTCGCAGTGGCAGCGCAACCGTGGCAGCGATGCTCTCCTTCCATCGCACAATAGGGACCTGGCGCAGAATGGTCAACACCTACATTGCGCTCACCGACTTCAGCCGAAAAAAGTACATTGAGGGCGGTCTACCAGCAGACAAGATCGTTATCAAGCCAAACTTCATTTCTCGAGATCCCGGTCAGGGAAGTGGGCAGGGAGATTATGCGGTTTTTGTGGGCCGCTTGTCACCAGAAAAGGGGGTCGAAACGATGTTGGCCGCCTGGCGTCTATTGGGCGACACAATCCCCTTGAAGATCATTGGTGACGGCCCGTTGAGTGATACGGCAGCCGCCGCGGCGGCAGTCCTGCCGGATGTGGAATACCTGGGTCGAATTGATAACGAACAAGTCCTGAACTTGATGCAGAATGCGCAGTTCTTAGTGTTCCCAAGTCTTTGGTTCGAGAATTTCCCAATGACTATCGTTGAGGCCTTCGCAACAGGACTGCCAGTCTTAGCAAGCAATCTGGGCAACACGGCGAATCTTATTCAATCAGGACAGACAGGTCTTCACTTTGAACCTGGCGATGCTGAAGATCTGGCTTCACAGGCAGCTTGGCTGGTAGAAAACCCGGAAGCGCTAAGACAGATGCGTTTCGCCGCCCGCACAACTTATGAGCAGCAGTTCACACCTTCGCAGAATTACCGGATATTGAGTACCATTTATGATGATACATTGGCAAACAGTAAGCATGGAAGAGTAGAAGATGGAGCAAGCTGAGGTTTCACAAGCCTCTAGGGTCAACATTTTGGGGGTCGGAATTAGCGCAATCAAAGAGGATTTCGCTCTTCGAAAGATTGATACCTGGATCGAAAATAATGATAGACAATACGTAGCCGTCTGCACAGTCAACACGGTCATGGAGTGCCAGAAAGATACGGCTATGCGACAGGCCATTAACGGCGCGGGTATGGCAACTCCTGATGGTATGCCCCTCGTATGGCTGGCCAGTCGGGACAGCGAACAGCCTGTCGAGCGCGTATACGGGCCAGACTTGATGCTTGCGGTCTGTGCCCGTTCGGTAGAACGTGGTTACAAGCATTTCTTGTATGGCGGAGCAGACGGGGTCCCGGGCTTACTGGCCTCGGAATTGAAGAACCAGTTTCCGGGAATACAGATTGTAGGTGAATATTCACCACCTTTCCGCGCATTAACTGAAGCGGAAGAGGAAGAAATCATCGCCATGATAAATGAAGCCGAACCCGACATTATTTGGGTAGGGTTAGGTACTCCAAAGCAAGATCTTTGGATGGCAAAACATCGCCCCAATCTAAATGCCCCGGTCATAATAGCCGTGGGGGCCGCCTTTGACTTTCACACCAAACGAATTCCGCAGGCGCCCGCGTGGATGCAGCGTTCAGGCCTGGAATGGTTGTTTCGCTTCTCCCAGGAACCAAGTCGCTTATGGTATCGCTATTTGGTTCACAATCCATTGTTTATTCTAAGCATCATTGAGCAGAAATTAGGGCTGCGGAAACACGAGATAGTCTAGCCCGCTGCTTACGTTGCTCCAGCTTTTCACTACAAACTTCCCAAGCGGCAAGACAGCTCGCGGGTCATGGCTACCCTAGGGCCTGTTTAACTTGCTAATTATGCTTGCTTTAGTATCATCACACCTTATCAACTCCAGACTTTTGTTGTTTCTTCTAGTAATAGGGAATCCGTTGTCGATGTTACAAAGATTGGGCCGACTTGATCGTGATATAAGGATCGTCATTGTCGGCATCGGATCAATCGGCAAGGGGCTTGTATTTCAGTCGCAGATCACACCACGAATTCAGTGCATTGGTATAGCCGACATCAATATCGAAAAGGCGATATCTTGTGCCGAATGGTTGGGGCGCCCATACCAGATTGTAGAGACACGAGGAGATCTGTTGGCAACTGTAGACGCAGGCGTCCTGGCAATCACAGATGATGGCCAGCTACTCGCTCAATGCGAAACGGCCGATGCGCTCATTGAAGCAAGTAACGCTGCTTTCTATGGTGCGCTGCATGCAATTGAGGCACTGAGACATGGACTGCATGCAATAATGATGAACTACGAAGCAGATCTGATGTATGGTCCGCTGGTCCTGTCAATTGCTGAACGAGAGGGTCTTGTCTACAGCAGCTGCGACGGCGATCAGCCGGCCGTCCTCAAACATATGGTTGATGACATACGCTTTTGGGGATTTGACCTGGTGATGTCCGGCAACATTAAAGGCTATCTTGACCGCTACACCAACCCAACTGCGATTATTCCAGAAGCTGACAAGCGAAATCTAGACTACAAAATGTGTACCGCTTACACTGATGGTACGAAACTCGGCGTGGAGATGGCGGTTCTGGCCAACGCTCTTGGTTTACGTACGGCCGTGCCGGGCATGATTGGCCCGCGCGCGAATCATATATCAGAGGTTTTCGATCTGTTCGATTTTGATGCCTTGTGGGGCCGCGATCGACGGCCGTTGGTCGACTATGTGTTGGGTGCTGAACCGAAAGGCGGCGTCTTCGTGATCGCGCACACAGATGAGGTGTTTCAGCAATTCACACTGGATTGGTTTCCGCCAGATATGGGCCCTGGACCCTATTATCTGTTCTACCGCCCTTATCACCTGGGTCATATTGAGGCGCTGGCCACCGCGGTGGACGCTGTCCTAGATGGACGCTCACTTCTCAAACCGGACCATGGCCTCAAGACCAACGTAATTGCCTATGCACGCAAGGATCTAGCAAGAGGAGAAACTCTCGATGGTCTAGGTGGGTACACCAGCTACGGGTTGATTGAAAATCTCGGAGAAGACAACCTCTTCCCAGGGCTGCCGATCTGTCTGGCTGATGAAACAGTTCTCCGTCGTGATATGAAAAAGGACGAGCGCATAGCCTTTCAAGACATAAGCTATGATTCGAACAATCCTAAATTTCGCCTATATGCAGAAGCGCTGGCGATATGAAACCGCGCTTTAGGATGAACGCAAATCAATTGGCGCTTTATCTAGTTCGGGGATCTTTCTAGAAATGTCCGGTTCACTGGCACCTAAAGTCACAGTCATTATTGCTACTTACAACAAGGAAGAAACCCTCCAATATGCAATAGAGAGCGTGTTATGGCAGACATTCTCTGATTTCGAGTGCTGGATCGTGGGCGATGCCTGCACGGACGACAGTGAATCCGTGGTGGCTAGTTTCGAGGATCCTCGTCTGCATTGGTATAACCTGCCCAAGAATTCAGGATACCAATCGGCGCCCAATAATGAAGGCTTGCGTCGGGCAAAAGGGGAATACGTCGCTTATCTCAACCATGACGACATCTGGTTGCCAAACCATTTGCAGATATTGCTAGATTCAATCCAGCAGAATCGAGCTGACTTCGCCTTTTCCATCATGGAGTGGGTAAGAAAAGACAACAGTGTTGCCGATATTCCTAACTATCCGGATGCACCTCGCCCGCCAGAAGCATCAGCTACTGTCCATCGTCGTGATGTCGTGGATCGAATCGGCTATTGGAAGGCACCCTATGAGACATACGCGTTCCCGCGCGTAGACTTTTTCAGGCAAGCACAGTTCGCAGGTATGTCGTTTGCCATTGCACCATTTCTAACCGTCATCAAATTCAGTCGAAATGAGGCAGGATATGCCTTCGCAAGTCAACATGCTGAGTATATGCAGCGCATCATGCAAGAGTCGAATTTCGCCGAACAGGAGTTGGCGAAACTGTTGATTAAGGCATATTGGCAGCTTGAAGGCCCCATATCATGGAAACAGGTGCGTTTTCAATTTCTTCAAGGAATACGCAAGTCTCTTGCACAACGGCGCATTGAGCCAGAAAAGTTGATGCCCTGGCTGAGCGCCGGGCAGCGTATTACTGCTTGGCGAAAGAGACATGGCCTTGATTCCTAGCGGCATTCTGTCGGGCGCAATTTGTCCGTAGCCATGTCCGTCTGTGCAAGCTTTAGCCCCACCTGACCTGCATTGCATAGCCCATAATCAGAGCTATAATTCGTCGTATAATTAGTATTGTCTAGGGTACACTATCGGAGGAGAGTGGTTATGCTTCGGCGGTTCAGCGTGAACTACGCCGTTTTTTCTATGCTGCTTGACGGCGCATTGACACTATTTGCGCTTGTCATTGCGGTCACTCTGCGCCCCAACTTTCCTCAGGTACCCTATCTGGTCCCGGTCGAAGAACTGAGTATATCCATTTGGGTCTACGTGCTCATCCCTCTTCTTTGGGTGCTGGTCTTTCTGGTTATGTCCGTCTACGATCCAGAAGGAACCTACCGGCTCGTAGATGAACTACAGACAGTGAGTTTGGCTTCGCTTCTTGCTGCTTTAATCTGCGCCGGCCTCTTCTATCTCTTCTTTCGCGAATTCTCGCGTT
The DNA here is from genome assembly GCA_963767495.1 of uncultured Chloroflexia bacterium. GTDB lineage: Bacteria > Chloroflexota > Anaerolineae > Promineifilales > Promineifilaceae > JAACFF01. The sequence goes on along the minus strand of CAVYDY010000001.1, from coordinate 758,037 downwards.
ATCTATTTATCAGCTTTGTTGCTCTGAACATCATCTTTCTGCTGGGCTGGCGTGTTCTTGCTCGCGTTGTGTGGCAGGTAGTACGCTTTCCGGCAGCCGAAAAGAGGGTTCTTATCATAGGTGCAGGCGAACTGGGTCTGCGAGTTGGTGAGATGGTCAGAGAATATGGCTGGACCGGGATCTCCCTTATTGGCTATCTAGATGATGCTCCCGATACACAGATTCGCAGCAATATCTCCTGGCTGGGCACGGTTGAAGAGGCTCGACACGTTGTTCAACAGCATGATATCAGTGATGTCGTCATAGCCCTTCCGCAGTATGCCTTTGGCAAGGTGAACGATCTAGTGCTCGATATGCATGATCTCCCCTTGCTCGTACGCGTCGTACCCGACTACTACAGCCTGGCCGTTTACCAGGCGAAAGTCGAAGATTTCGCCGGCGTCCCCATGATCAATTTGCGTGACCCGGCACTGAATGAAGTACAGCGGTTGATGAAGCGCGTTTTTGACCTTTTTGTTGGTGGTATCGCTGCCCTGATTATCTTGCCTCTATTGGGGCTGGTCGCTCTGGCCATCAAGATTGATAGTCCTGGGCCGATCATCTTCCGCCAAAAACGTGTTGGCGAAAATGGTCACCTATTCAACATGTACAAATTCCGATCGATGGTCGTCGGTGCGGAGAAAATGCAAGATGAGTTTATCGAGGTCGATACGGATGGCCAGATCGTCTATAAGAAAGCAGATGATCCGCGGGTAACGCGTACTGGCCGAATCATCCGCCGCACCAGTCTTGATGAACTGCCGCAGCTGCTAAATGTTCTCAAGGGGGATATGAGCCTTGTAGGTCCGCGCCCCGAATTACCCTTCATGATCGATCATTATGAACCGTGGCAGCACAAACGCTTCGACGTGCCCCAAGGGATGACCGGTTGGTGGCAAATAAACGGCCGTGCGGATAGGCCTCTACATCTTCACACCGACGACGATATCTACTATATCCAGAACTACTCGTTGTGGATGGATATCTACATCCTGCTGAAAACCCCCTGGGTGGTCATACGAGGCAAGGGTGCCTTCTGAACGCTCATTAGCCTACTGGCAGCGAGTGAAATGGGGAGAGGTCTTCGTCTTAGTCGCTGGGACGCCATTTCTGCTTTTTCCTGAACGATTTGTCCTCATTACTGCGCTCTTCTTAGTTCTGCTGGCCGGTCTCTGGATCGCTCCGCTGGTTATTATCCACCGCCCGCTCATACCAGCGACACCATTCAACGCCGCCCTCATTCTTTTCTGCCTGGCCCTATGTCTTGCTATCTTCGTCACGGCAGACCCGATTCTGGCACTATCAAAAGCCACCGGTCTAATTCTCGGCCTGGGCGTTTGGCGCTTTCTTGTCCTCGCAGTCAAACAGCAATCGCAGGCCCGATGGGCCGTTGCCGGGTACCTCTTATTTGGCCTGGGCCTCGTAGCATTCGGCCTGCTAAATGCCGACTGGCTGCAAAAGACAACATCGCAAGTCCCCGTTTTGGGACCCTTGTTTTCGGAACGCTTGACAGCATTGCCGTTTGGCTCATGGACCATCGGCATTCACCCCAATCAAGTCGCCGGAACCATCATGTTGGTTCTGCCGCTGCTGGTGGCCCTATTTATCGAATCCTTTGGCGGTAGCAACCAACAAAAGTCGCTGCGCTGGGCTATCCTACTAGCTGCCATATTCTGCGGCGTCGCCCTCTTACTAACGCAGTCACGCAGTGGGTGGGTAGGGGCACTGGGAGGGTTGCTGGTTCTCCTTGTAATGTGGGGCCTCACGATGAAACCCTCGCCAAGAAGACGGCTTGTGCGGGTCAGCGCCGCGATCTTGATTACAGCTGCCTTGCTGCTGCTCGTCATGCTGGGCCCGCAAAGATTGCAGCAGCTGTGGTTGGATCCGCCCCAGCAAACTGCCGTAGGATCATTCTCGACGCTCAGTTTTCGCCAGGTTCTGTGGCCGTTGGCTGTGCAGGCGATAAACGATTTCCCCTTCACCGGCATAGGTCTAGGCGCATTCCGGGAAGCAGCAAGGCGTCTTTATCCCGTACCAATTGCCACGGAATATGATTTTGCCCATGCACACAACGTTTTTTTGCAGGTGACATTGGACCTGGGCGTTCCAGGATTGATTGCCTACGGGGCAATCCTGCTGGTATGCATCGGGGCTGCCTGGCAAATAGCGAAAGGAACGCGCGTGTTTCGCGCTTATGGCAGTGGATTGCTGGCCTCGTTGGCGGCATTTCACATCTTCGGCCTGGCCGATACCCTGGCGATGGGATCAAAGCCGGCGGTTTTGCTTTGGGCGCTCTTCGGTTTGTTGGCGGCGATGGTCCGTTTGCGTTGAATGACCTTGCTTGTCAAATGCAAGCCCGCTGTGCTATCTTAGGCGCAATTCGACAAGCATCGTGTGCAGGATGAGAAGGGAGATATGTCATGGCTTATGAATTCGCCACAGATGAGTGGGTAAGAGCTTTACAAGACGAACTTAACAGCAGCGAGGCTTATCGTAAGGCCGCCGAAAAGTGGGAAGGGGATTTCTACTTCATCGTAGAAAAAGGCCCGGTGATTGACGAGGATATTTACCTCTATTTGGATCTGTGGCACGGTGAAGCCAGGCAGGCATATCTGCAAGATGATCCTGCCAGCAAAAAGACCGCCTTTGAATTGAGCGCCCCGCTTGACGTCTGGAAAGGCGTATTGAACAAGAAGATCGATCCTATCCGCGGCATAATGACCCGACAGCTTAAGCTTAAGGGCAACATGATGAAAATCATGAAGTCGCCGAAAGCGGCCACAGAACTGGTCGAATGCGCAGCGAGCGTTGACACCACCTGGCCTGAATAAGCAGCTTTTCTTCTATGCGCAGCATTGCTGAACGAAAACGTGTGGGCTTGGCACTTGGGGGCGGAGCAGCTCGCGGGTTGGCCCATATCGGCGTACTCGCCGTCCTCGAAGAGGGCAACATCCCCATTGATTTTGTCGCCGGCACCAGCATGGGCGCCATGATTGGTGCCGCCTACTGTGCCGGGATAGAGATCCCGGAATTACTGGAAATCGCCCAGAAGACGGGTTGGCGACACATTAGCGGGTTTACCTGGCCACACCAAGGGCTGCTCAGTTTCCAGAAGATGGAAGATTGGATCATCGATACGATTGGTGATGTCGATATGCGCGATCTGGTCATTCCTTTCGCTGCAATGGCAACGGACATTGAAACGGGTGAACGCTTGATCTTGAGGGAAGGCCCGGTGGCCAGGGCAGTACGGATCAGCTGTTCTGTGCCAGGTGTCGTGGCGCCCGTGGAGTTCGACGGCCGTTTGCTTTGCGATGGCGGCGTTTCAGACAACCTGCCGGATAGCGCAGCCAGGCTATTGGGCGCTGATTATGTAATTGGCGTTGATGTGTTCGCTCCTGTCTATCGCAGTTTCCTGGGGCCGATTGGCGTAACCATGGCGGCGGTGGAAACGCTGGTTCAGAATGCGGGCGGCGGCGCTCAATCCTCCGACTGCATGATCGTCCCTGATCTGGTCGGGAAGAGCTACATTCGCCTGTCCAAATCTGCTGATTTGATTGAAGCCGGGCGCAAGGCCGCTCAAGAAATGCTCCCCACGATTAACGCGGCCCTGGAAGATCGCGTCGAAACCCTATGAGTTTTCCCACAATCTTTGATTGGCTAGAGCTTTTTTCCCCTCTGCGCGGCTATCCGGCAACGTGGATACTCCTGGGCACCGGCATACTGATCGTCCTGTTTCTCGATTGGCGGCTTTCTCTACTGGCGTTGATCGTCCAGTATCTTATTGCCAGTTTACTCTTCTTCGATTTACTCAACCCGCAGTTGGCGATTATCAAGCTGTTCGTAGGCATGTTCGTGTGTCTGATTCTTTATTGGAGCGCCCGCCAAGTCAACTACGGCCGATCCAGCAGTTCATATCCCCGCACATGGTCTCCACGATCAGCAACACAGCTTCATTTGGGCAGTTTGTCAATTCCGCGTACTCTGGCTGAGCGTATTGCGGCAATATTGGTTGTCTTGCTCGTCGTCGGACTGATGGAATGGGGCTTTACAGTTTATTTACCTGGACTACCGGATGATTTAGGGTATATCAATCTGGCGATCTTACTGCTCATTTCTTTCGGGATGGCCGGCTTGATCACCGGTCGCGATCCCCTGCCTTCAGGTATGGGTGTGCTCTCCTTCCTCACTGGATTCGAACTCTATTTCGCCGCTTTGGACCAATCCACGCGTACACTTGCCGCCCTGGCTGCGCTCAATCTCGTCGTGGCCCTGATCATTTCCTATCTTATCCAACGCCGGTACGTTACTGTACAGGCGGTGATGCAAAATGAATGATCAGAACGTATGTATCGTCGGTCTGGGACTCATGGGCGGATCGCTTGCCCTGGCATTGAGGGAAAAAGTCGGGCGGACGATTGGCGTTGACCGACATGCCGCAACCAGACAGCAGGCACTAGCTGACGGCGCAGTTGATTTCGCCACCGAGAGCCTCGCCGTTGGCGTGAAGCAGGCAGATCTCGTAATCCTGGCGACACCGGTCCGGGCCATCTTGCAGACCCTTCGTAAACTGCCGGCGCTTAGACCCGATGGTTGTCTAATTCTTGATTTCGGGAGCACAAAACGCGCGATTAACGCGGCGATGTCTGACCTGCCCGAATCATTCGCAGCTTTGGGCGGACATCCCATGTGTGGCAAAGAAACGGCTGGTTTTCGTGCAGCCGATCCCACGCTTTTCCAGGACAAGAGTTTTATTCTGACACGCAACAAGAGAACGACGCCGGCTGTGGAAACGACGGCACTGACCATGATCAATCTGCTTGGCGCAAGACCGCTTTTCCTTTCCGCAGAGCATCACGACCAGTTGGCGGCAGCAGTCAGTCATTTACCATATCTTCTATCGGCGACGCTAATGCGTTATGCATCTGCTCAAGAGGATGCCTATTTGTGGCCAACCAGCGCGTCAGGTTTTCGCGACGTATCCCGTCTCGCTGGATCCGATCCACAAATGCTTCTAGATATCTTGCTGACCAATCGATCGGCCGTTTTGGAGCAATTGGAAGGATACAGGCAGGAACTGGAAGCAATCACCCAGCTTCTCGCAGAAGAAAATGAAGCGTCACTGGCGGCCTGGTTAGGCGCGGCGCAGCGCGAATACATCAGCTATCGCCAAGAAAAAACAGAGCCAGACACGAACGCTTGATGATTCGTGTCTCCCGGCAACATTAGCGATCATAAACGCGAACAATGCCGGGAATGCGCTCCAATGCCTGCACCAAATCGTTGCTGAAACTTGTGCCACAATCGGGAAAGTCCATAGTCAAGTCCTGCCCCGCAATATGCAGACTCAAGAGATCTTCACCAGCATGGGTCTTCGCCGTCTGCAAAGTTAGCCGGCATGCATCTCGCCAATTACCAACCGCCTTAATCTCCACAACAACCGTTCGCGCTAGTTGGGTACCATTGCCTGGCACCACGACTTCCTTGCCTCCTTGCGTCAGCACAGTTTGTTCCGGCACGAATGGTGGGGCAGGTTGAATTATCGGCTGTTCAACCGGTTTCTCATTGTTATTGGCAGGCACCGCTTCGCTACCCTGCCAACTCTCATCAAAATTGGGCGGAGGCGGGGGAAAGCCCTGGACCCCTGGCTGCTGCACCGGCTCGCTGATACCCTTCGCGGCAGCCGGTGCACGGTTTTGCACTTCCGTGCGGGCCGGCATAGCCACAGGTTGAGGTACGAGAGAAGCTTTGTGGGTGACGTCCCTGCCATCATCCGCTGCCCAGGCTGACTCCAGCTTGGTGATCACTTTTTCAACGATGAGATTCGCTTGCTCGTCTTTCATCTTCACGGTGCCGGTGACCAGCATGACCTGATCGATTTGCACTTCGTCACGCACCAATTGCCAGGTTTTCGGAAACAGCACAAGATCGATCTTGTCGTCTAGATCTTCAAGGGTAGCAAAGGCCATCGGGTCACCCTTTCGTGTGGTCAAGGTTCGAATATGACTAACGACGCCAGCAACACGAACGAACTTTCCTGAATAATTGATATCATGCAGCTCAGAGAGCACGGCATTTGTGCGCTCTTTGAGTAGAGCAAGCGGCCGTTCCAACGGATGCTCCGAAACATGTACGCCCAGCGCATCCTTTTCCCAGTCCAACAGCTGGCGATTATCCATTGCCTTCAATTCGGAGGCCGGCCTAAGCAGATCCGCCTCGATACGCGTGCCGTCTGCACTGGCTGGCCCACCAAACAGACTCAATTGTCCTACGGCAGCAGCTTCATGGGTACTGCTGCTTTCACCAACTATGCGATCTATCGCTTCTAGAAACTGTGGAACAGAACCCCACGATTCAAACACTTTTGCCTTGATCATATATTCCAGCGTTCGTTTACCCACGCGGCGGAGATCAACCCGGTCACAGAGATCTTGCAGATCCCTATACGCGCCATTTTCATCCCGTTCATCGATTATCAATTTCAGCGATGGGACGCCGGCGTTCTTGATGGCCGCCAGGCCAAAACGTATCACCGAACCCTCTTCTGAATCTTCAATCGTGAAGTCAAGGCCCGATTTATTGATATCGGGAGGAGCGATAGCAATCCCCAGACTGCGCGCCTCCGAAAAATAGCGTCTCACTTTTTCAGTATTGTCCCGTTCAACACTAAGCATCGAGGTCAGGTATTCGACGGGATAGTGCGCCTTCAGAAAGGCGGTCTGGCAAGTAACCTTAGCATAATCAGCGGCGTGGGCCTTGTTGAATCCGTATCGTGCAAAAAACTCGATATCACCCCATATCGCATCGCAAACTTCCTGGCTGAAGCCACGAGCCATCGCCCCGTCGGTAAATTTCTGGCGATGCTCATCCATGAGCTTGCGCTTCTTCTTTGACACCGCTTTACGAATCATGTCAGCTTCGCCGGGTGCGTAGCCGGCAAGTTCGGCTGCGATGCGGATGATCTGCTCCTGATATACCAGAATGCCATAAGTGTCACGCAGGATGGGTTCTAATTCCGGCGTGTGGTATTTGACAATGTCCTTGTCTTCATAGATGGCAGCATGCATACGCTTGATATATTCAGGGATATTGTCCATCGGCCCTGGGCGGTAAAGCGCGACAGCAGCGGTGATGTGACTGAAACGCTGCGGTTTCATTTCCATCATCAGGCGGCGCATTCCTGCCCCTTCTACCTGAAACACCCCGGCGACCTGCCCTTGACCAAGCATCTCAAACAGATCCTCAGGATCTTTGCCAGGATCGGGCCCTACATGGCCGGCATCATAGGGAATGTTGTCCATGGTATAGACGGTGCCGTAACGCTGCTCTATCAGACGGGAAGCCCGGCGCATGACTGTTAATGTACTCAGGCCTAGAAAATCCACCTTGAGTAAACCAATGGATTCCACGATCTCCATCGGCCATTGGGTCACCCGATCGATTCCTCCCAATCCGACCTCACCGCCGGTGGGACGGTTCAAGGGGACATATTCTTGTAACGGCCGATCGGAGACAATGACGCCGGCCGCGTGACTGGAGGCGTGACGGGAGACGCCTTCTAAATTGCGGGCGGTATCTAATAATGTGCGTACAGTGCTGCTGCCTTTGTACTGCGCCGCCAACTCTTTCGAATGGAACTCATTACTAACTTCGAGTACATCTGCGATTTTCGCCGGCTTGCCTGGGATGGCCGGTATCATGCGCGCAAGAACGTCTACCTCTGGCAAAGGCATATCCATCGCCCGGCCGACATCGCGAATCGCTGCGCGAGCGCCCAGCGTCCCAAAGGTGATGATTTGAGCCACCTTTTCACGGCCGTAACGGCGCATTGTATAGCCCACCATCCAATGGCGCGCATCATCTGGGTAATCGAGGTCAATGTCAGGCATCGATACGCGACCGGGATTAAGAAAACGCTCGAAAATCAGGTCGTTCTCCAATGGGTCGATGCTTGTGATTCCCAATGTATAGGCAACCACTGAACCAGCTCCCGATCCGCGAACATTCCACCAAATATCGTTATCTTTCCATTCCTGATAGCTCTCGTATGGATAGGGATCCTGGTGCTCTTCCCACCATGTATCGCTGCGCGCCGCCCATTCACATAGATCCCAAACAATCAGGAAATAGGTATCAAAACCCATAGAGTTGATGATCTGCAGTTCATGGTCTAGACGTCCGCGAAGCAGGGTGTCACTTCTGGCTCTTTCTTCCCCATAGCGTCTAACCAAACCACCTTCGCATAGGTGGCGTAAATATGCAGGGGCATCAAGATCTCCCGGAACTTCAAATTCGGGAAGATGGTACCCCTGCCAATCCAGGCTGACATCGCACATTTCGGCAATGCGCAGACTGTTGCTTAGCGCACCAGGCACTTCAGAGAACATCGCCGCCATCTCGTCATGAGACTTCAGATAGTATTCTGCATCAGACAGGGAGAGCTTCGGGTTCGCAACTGTCGAGGCAGTCTGAATACAAAGTAAGACTTCATGTGGTCTGGCATCTTCCGCACGCGTATAGTGAACGTCATTCGTGGCCAGGAAATTGTTTTCAAGGCCATACTTGGGAGCCATTTCTAGCAGCTTCTTGTTAATCTCGCGCAATTCCGGAATATGGTGCTCTTGAAGCTCAACAAATAGGCGATCACGGCCGAAAATATCAACATATTCCCCGAGCATACTGTGCGCCAGTTTCATATTCCCCTGGCCGATCGCTCGAGGAATCTCTCCTGACATACAGCCGGTTGTAGCCACAATCCCTTCGCTGTATTGAGCCATAAAAGCTCTATCGATACGTGGCTTGTAGTAATAGCCGTCCAGTTGGGCGGCGGAGGCGATCTGCAGGAGGTTGCTGTAGCCAGTCTGATTCTGGGCCAGCAGCAGCATGTGAAAGCGCTCTTTATCTTTCTGAGGGTCCCGCTGCTGCATGCCTCTCTTGGCCATGTAGGCTTCGATACCGATGATCGGCTTTATGCCCGCCTTCTTCGCGGCCCGGTAGAACGGCATTGTGCCATACATGGCGCCATGATCGGTCAAAGCGATGGCCGGCTGGTTTAGTTCAACTGCCCGAGAAACGAGGTTATCAATTCGACTCAAACCATCTAAGAGTGAGAATTCGCTGTGCACATGAAGATGCACAAAAGGTTGTTGTTCGCTCATGAATGCCCTTTATGACCCGCGGAAAAAGATGGAACAGTGGTAAGTTGTCTTGTTTCGCTGCGGGTCCGAGTATAGCACATCGAAGGCGGCAGATCGCTGCACCTTAGCGTAGTCATTCTTAAAATTTCGGGGGCCGCAGGTTCGCTCCGGCTGCAGCAAAGTGCGTGAGAAGGATTGTCTGGATTAGCCGGCTATTATTCCGGGCAAGGGTCCACGCCATCCAGTACTTCTTCTAGCTCCATCTTCTTCAGCCGGTAGAGCGCTTCCTGGGTAAGCTGTCTATGCTTGCTGGAGATATCGGCTTGAACACCAAACAGGAAAATGAGGATACCGACAAGGAACAAGCCCGTGCCGATTGTCAGAGATTGAATATGGCCGCCGATACCTTGAACATAGAAGGAAAGGAATCGTATCCAGGAGCCCAAGCCCAACAGCAAGAATGGTACGGCCAGGTAGGAAAATGTTCGTAGCGGCTCGTAAAAAGCATAGAGACGCATGATCGTTCCCGCCTGCGCCTTGATGAAATGCCACATGTTGCGCTGCAGGCGCGACGGCCGTTCCGGGGGGTTTGTGTCCACGGGGACGGTCAAGATCGTCATCCCCAACTTACCCGTCTGAATAATGGTTTCAAGTGTATAGCTGTAACGCGTAAGAATATTGAGGTGTAAGGCCGTTTCTTTAGAATAGGCGCGAAATCCGCTGGTTGCATCCGGGACAGTCGTACCGCTGGCTGTGCGTACCAGCCAACTGCCGAACTTCTGTAAACTCTTCTTCAACAGCGAAAAGTGTTCTATCTTGTCTATTTGACGATCACCAATAACCATATCAGCTTGTCCAGCTACAACAGGCGCTACGAGATCCTGAATAAAGCGTCCCGGATATTGATTATCGGCGTCAGTATTTACAATGATATCAGCGCCACATTTCAAACTGGCTTCCAACCCATCCTGAAAAGTCATGGCAAGACCGAGGTTCTTCTTGTGACGCACGACATGATTAACGCCGAGCGCTTCGGCAACCGCAACGGTTTCATCCTGGCTGCCATCATCAATAACCAGGGTCTCGATGCACGTTATGCCTGGAATCTGCGTCGGTAGTTCGGCAAACGTTTGCGGCAATGTTTGCGCTTCATTGTAACAAGGCACTTGAATGATTAGTTTCACAAGGCAAATTGTATGGCGTGGGAGTTGCGTGTCAAGTCGGCTCCCTTGAAAGCGTCAGATGGTGTATTTCGTCACCCGCAACCATGACATTGATCACTTCAAATAGATGAAAAGACCTCTTATGCTAAGGGAGATGCATTCTCACACTGTTGGCCGGGCGCAAAATCAGCGAATGGATACCCTTCATTGTTGATCGAAAGTGAAAAGAAAGATATGGCTGAAGAAAACGTTTTGACGCATGATGTGATAATCGTTGGCGCCGGGTTGGCCGGAACATGGGCTGCATTATCGGCAACGCAGCAGGGTGTAAAGGATATTGGCGTCCTCTCCAAGCTTCATCCGCTGCGATCGCACAGCGGCGCTGCGCAGGGTGGCATCGCTGCCGCCTTGAATAATGTGCGCCCCGTGGCCGACACGGGACCACGCGGTCCTTTGCAGGAAATACCACCCGGTGATCCGCCGATCGACAGTTGGGAACTGCATATGTTCGATACGATTAAGGGATCGGACTGGCTGGGCGATCAAGATGCCATAGAAATCATGGTCAAGGAAGCAATCGATATCCTTTATGCCTATGAGCATATGGGGTGCATATTCAGCCGCACAGCGGACGGCCGAATCGCCCAGCGCCGTTTTGGCGGACACAGTGCTCCCCGCGCCAATTATTCATCCGACTGGACCGGCCATGTCCTGCTACACACGATCCATGAACAGGCTCTGCGCCATGGCGTCAAGTTCTACAGTGAATGGTATTTGCTCGACCTTATCATAGAAGACAATATTTGCCGTGGTATCGTGGCAATGAACATCCTGGATGGTTCGATTCATACGCTGCGTGCCAAAGCGGTCATGTTCGCGACAGGCGGCTACGGCCGTGCCTTCAAGATCACGTCGAACGCATTCGCCAACACCGGGGACGGTGTCGCTATCGCCTATGATGCGGGCGTTCCCCTGATGGATATGGAATTCGTGCAGTTCCATCCGACCGGTATCTACGGGCACGGAATCCTGATGAGCGAAGCTTGCCGCGGGGAAGGTGGTTATCTGACCAACAGTGACGGGGAGCGTTTTATGGAACGGTACGCTCCGGAGAAAATGGAGCTGGCGCCGCGCGATCTGGTAAGCCGTTCAGAACAGACGGAGATTGATGAAGGTCGCGGCGTCGGTGCTGACAAGCAGGGCATCTATCTAGACCTACGCCATCTTGGCCGGGAAAAGATCATGACGCGCCTACCGCAAGTGCGAGAGATCGCCATCGATTTCACCGGTACTGATCCAATTGACGCCCCGGTACCAATACAGCCCACGGCTCATTACAGCATGGGCGGCATACCCACTACGGCCGATGGGCAGGTTATTGCCGATGCCTCGGGAACGCCACTGACCGGTTTTTTCGCCGCCGGTGAAGTCTCCTGCGTCAGCGTCCACGGCGCCAATCGCCTGGGGTCTAACAGCTTGCTTGAAGCTTCCGTTTTCGGCCGCCGCGCCGGCAGCGCTATAGCCCAATTCATACAGGATGGCGCGCAGCTCTACCCTGTCAGCGGGGATCCTGCTTCGCGAAATCGCCAGAAAATCAAACAACAACTCGATCAAGATGGTCCCGAACTGGTCGATCAGATCGCCCAGGAACTAAAAGAGACGATGACCCAAAACTGCGGCATTTTTCGTGATAAAACAAAACTGGAGGCTGCCCTCGCCAATATCCAGCAGTTGAAGGAGCGCCTGAAGACAGCCAGAGTCATGGACAAAAGTCAACGGTACAACACCGATTTGCTGGCTGGTCTGGAAACGGATCACCTGGTGACGTTCAGTGAAGTCGTTGTGGCCGGGGCATTAGCCCGCAACGAAAGCCGCGGCGCACATTCGCGCACAGATTTCCCGGAGCGCGACGATGAAAACTGGTTGAAGCATACCGTGGCTCATAAAGAGAACGCGGGCCCCCGGTTCAGTTACAAACCGGTGACCATTTTCGAAGATCGTTTTCCGCCACAAAAACGCCAGTATTAAGCATGTGAATCCCGGTTATTGGTGAGCGATACAGGTTGTCGCGAACAAGGTTCCGGGGTTCTTGAAATTGGAGCAGGCTATGAATAATGATACGAAGCTAGCAACCGTTCGCATCCAACGCTTCAACCCTGATACGGACAAGAAACCCTATATCCAGGATTTTCAAGTGCCGACGACCGGGGACCCTACGCTGTTGGATGCGCTGCAGTTGATAAAAACGTCAATTGACGGAAGTGTTACCTTCAGGCGCTCCTGCCGGCACGCCATTTGCGGCAGCTGCGCCATGAATGTCAATGGTCGCAATATTCTTGTTTGCCATGAACCCTTGAAAAAACATTTAGACAGCAGCGGACGGGTGACTATCAAGCCATTGGCCTACCTGCCGATCATCAAAGATCTGGTCGTTGATCGGTCCTCGTTCTGGAAGCAGTACCTGCTCGTTAAGCCGTGGCTCGTGCCGCCGGAAGATTTACCAGAAAAAGAGTTCCGGATGACGCCGCAGGAGGTCAGCGATCTGGCGGACGCAGAGCACTGCATCATGTGCGGCGCCTGCTATTCCGCCTGTACGGTGGTCGGAATGACCAAAGAGTATATCGGTCCGCACGCATTACTGAAAAACTTCATGCGCGTTATGGACCCGCGCGACACAATTCCGGGCGAGCGGCTGGAGCTTGTCTCCGGCGCCTATGGCGTCGCGCGCTGTCACACGATTTTCAACTGCATTGATGCCTGTCCAAAAGGATTGGATCCGACCAAAGCGATCGAGACGCTGCGCAACTTATCCAGGAAGCGCAAATCTCTGGACGAACAAAGGCGTAAGAATCAGCAGGCATTGTATCCGCCGGTCACATGACCGTGCTGATCCACCATTTCGAAGCAGTCGTCAGGTCGCAAGGAGTGAGTTATGTATAAAACAACAGGATTCATAAGTTTCGTACTACGCCGCTTTACCGGCGTGGTCCTGGTTCTCTACCTATTCATGCATATGTGGGTAGTTGGCTCAGTCAATCAAGGTCCCGACGTTTTCAATGCACGCCTGAGTATTGTGCAGCAGCCACTTTTCAAGTTGGGAGAAGTTGCCCTGTTGGCGGCCGTAATATATCACGGGCTGGACGGCATCCGTCTGCTCATGGTGAATTGGTTCGGCGTGACGGAGTATCGCAAGAGTCTGTTCTATGCAGTTCTAGCCCTGTCTGTACTGCTGGTAATTGCCGGCGGAATACCGATGATCGTCTTCATGCTTGAAGAACTGGGATAATCGAACGAATGAGCCTGTCACTCTCTTATACAGCAAACTGACATATTACCAGGAGATCAATCATGCGTGTATTTACGATGCAGCGTATTAGCGCCATAGCCCTCATTTTTTTCTTGACAATTCATATGATCGTCGTGCATTATCCGCCGTTTCATATCGATTTCAGCCGCATCGCGGTGCGTATGGCTGATCCGCTGTGGCAGGCGATCGATATTGCGTTCCTGTTTTTTGTCTTGATGCATGCACTGGCCGGCGCCTATGTTGTTCTCACCGATGTGGAAAGCGTCGGCCGTGCAAAACGGGCCGTGGCCGGCATCGCTATCGTGATCGGCGTCCTGGCCTTTTTCTACGGCGTGCAGACTATTCTTGCGTTTGGTAGGTACTATGCCGCACAGGCTTAGGAGAATTCTTTTGGCAGGCCGAAATTTCAGCTGCCCGGCATCAGGAACAATTTTGACAGATATTCAGATCCTCACCGCCATGGTTTGATCAACCATGTGACATAGTCGCACCACAAGAAATACCCACAAATCTACCCGATTTAAGGCACGACAACTACCCCGCTTTTACCCTACGATAGGAGCAGGTTGGATCATGGGACCAACAGCAGTGATTTCCGCTGTCCTACCCTAACGCGCGCGCAGGCTAGGATATGCGCTTCTCCACTTATTTACGCTGTCGTCATTCCTGCCAGAAATCTGTTGATTACTGCCACAACTTCGGCTGGGTTCTCCAAAGGTACCATATGGCCGGCACCGGCGATTTCCGCAAATGAAGCCTGCGGCTGAAGCTCCTGCCACAGCTGCCATGCTGCTGCGGTGAGCGTATCTGACTCCTCTCCACGTATGGCTAATGTTGGCTGGGTTACGCGGGGAATCTCATCCCAGACATTCTGGGGGAACCGGCTGTAGAACTGAGCTTCCCATTCGCGGCTGTAGGCCAGCGTTACATCCCCCGCATCCGTGTCCACCAATGCACCGTTGATGTAAGACCAAAGCGCGTCATCCGACCATCGATTAAAAACAGGTTTGGGGCGGAAATGGTCAAAAGCAGTCTGCCGATCAGGCCAATGTGTGCGCCTCTTTCGTGTCATGCGCACCATTGGCGATTCCTCCGTAATTCGCGGGTTATCTGCAATCATGCGCAGAATCTGCGGTTCGAAAAAGACAGGCTCAATTAGAATGAGTGCCCTGAACAGCCTAGGATGCTGCCAGGCGACTTTCATTGTCGCTACTGCCCCCATCGAGTGGCCAACGCCGATCAAGCCGTCACAGCCTTGCTGGCTCAGGAAATGATAGAGGTCATCGGCGATGAGCTGCCAATCTTCAAACTCATCCGGATCGTGGTCTGGCCATAGAGGACGGTGATACATGGCGATAACGTGGTAATCGGCCGTCAGCGGTTCCAGAATTGCCGTAAAACAGGCCGGGGGATAAGCGTTGGGGTGGGCGAAGTGCAGCAAGGGACCCTGTCCGCCGAAATCTTCGAAGTAGATGGAATCAGTCATAGCTGTTTAGTCGGACCGTGGCACGTCAATCTTTTCTTCTTGAATCAGAAGACGCAGTAGTTTTTTTGTTACCACCTTTGTTTGCGGTCCGATTTCCCCCGGCGGTCCAACGCAGGCGGGACAGCCATCGCGGCAGCGGCAGTCGCTTACCAATTCAAGGGCAGCGTTAAGGAGTTGGTCATGTAGTTCGTAGAGTCGCTGGCTGAAACCGACACCGGCGGCAACGCGTTCATAGATAACCAGGGTTGGCGACTTGGTTAATGGGTTCAACGATTCTGCATTGACCTGAATATCCGTCACATCGCACATCAGGAAAAGAGGGGCCAGGTTTTGCATCACGTAAGCAAGGCCGCCTAGGGCCGAACGCGTCTGTTGGCCGGCCTCCGCGCGGCGGTGGCAAGAAGGACACAAGGCGACCAAGTTCTCCAACTGATTGGCCTGACGGTAATTTTCGTTGACGCCAGGAAGATAACCGTAATCGCGATACGGCCGTATATGGTGAACATGCAGAGAGATACCATCTTCCTCACCGGGCAGGTCACGGCTGCCCTTTGCGCCGCAGGTGCGACAGCAATAACCATCATGTTCCAGAGCCCTACGCCGCTGCTGACGCCAGTTCGGACCGTAATCATTGGGGCGGGTTAGAATCCCTTCCTGCCATAGTGTTTCCGCTAGTTCCTCCGAAAAAATAATCCAATAGCCGGTCGTCTCCAGGTGAATGTCCGGCAAATCTATTTCACCATAGCCAAGCGTTTCATGGGAATACCGCTTTATCTTTCGATAACCGGTCGCACTTGTGACCACGGACACCTCTCCATGAGCGACTTGCAGACCGTAGTTGGTGGATTCTGCTTCAGGGCGCAGATCGCGAATCGTGCTGCCCATGCTGGAACGCGTATAGTAGTCGACATCGACGGGCCGGACATGGGCGATACGCCCGTCCCAATCCAGCGATTCGACCAGATAAGTCGAGGCCTGGTGCATATAGACAGCCCCTTCATAGACAAGCAGCGGAGCACTTTCCAAATCAACCTCGCCAATGACAAGTGGGGTCACCTGGCTGATATCCTGGATAACCACTGTCTCGGCACCGCTGGTCCTCAATGAAACGGCCGAAGCGGGAGCGCCATCGCCAATCCAGTGATATTGCTCACGTGTACGGTGCAAAGAACCCTCGCTGGTAAGGATTTCTAGAACGGGCTGCACCTGGTCAAAAGAGCCGAAATGTTCCCCTTCCTTGAAGGGTAGTTCAAAAGCGGCGCAGAGAAGATGTTTGACCAATATGCGCAGGTTATCGGGGTTAATTAGCGCATGTTCAGGAGAACGCCCGAACAGATAGCGCGGATGATTGCAGATATACTGATCCAGCGCACTATTGCCGGCAACCAGGATCGCAACAGATTGCTCGGCACGGCGGCCGGCGCGACCGGCTTGCTGCCAGGTGGAGGCGATCGATCCGGGGTAGCCAGTTAGCACGGCAACATCAAGCTGGCCGATATCAATGCCTAATTCCAACGCGTTCGTGGCCACGACACCGCTCACAGAGCCATCGCGCAGGCCCGCTTCAATTTCACGTCGCTCGTTCGGCAGATACCCCCCGCGGTAACCGGCAACCGTCGCCTCATTTCCTTCAAACGCAAGATCGTCTCTGAGATAGGTAAGCAGCAGTTCAACGGTTTGCCGCGCCCGGGCGAAGACGATGGTCTGGACCCCCTTGGTTAGAAACGTCAGCGCAGCATCCTTTGCCGCAAGGATGGTGCTGGCGCGCATGCCCAATTCCTCGTTAACTATCGGGGGGTTGTACAGAACAAACTGTTTCTCCCCGCTGGGAGCGCCATTTTGGTCTTCGCTAATCAGGACGAACGGCCGTTCAACCATACGTTCCGCATGCTCTCGAGGGTTGGCTATCGTTGCCGAACAACATATGAACAGCGGCGAACTGCCATAAAACTGGCATAGGCGCTGCAGCCGGCGCACAACATTGGTCACGTGACTGCCGAAAACGCCCCGGTAAGTGTGGATTTCATCGAGAACGACAAAGCGTAGATTGCCGAAGAAATCACGCCAGCTGGGATGGTAGGGCAAGATACCCGAATGCAGCATGTCCGGATTGGAAAGAATGATGCCCGGGGATTGGCGCACCTGCCGGCGCTTGCTCTGCGGGGTATCACCATCGTAACTGTAGGCACTCAAGGGCAGATCACCGGCCGCGATCAAGGCGTTTGTTTCTGCCAGCTGATCATGGGCCAGCGCTTTCGTAGGAAATAGATACAAGGCGCGCCCGGTGGGATCAGCTAATAGATGCGACATCACCGGAACCGAATAGCAAAGGGATTTACCGGACGCAGTGGCCGTCGCGATGATGACATCGGATCCAGCAGTAACCGCTGAGATTGCCTGCTCCTGGTGCGTGTAAAGCTCGGTGACGCCGCGATGGCGCAAGGAGCTACCCAGTCGCGGCGGGAGCGTCGCAGGAAACGGAGAGGTTTTCGCCACGCGTTCCGGAAAGCTCTCCCAGGCAACAACCTGCTCCATGAACGGCCGATTGCGCCGCAATGCCGCTAAGATATCTAAAACGTTCATAGATGGTGATTCACCAATAGCATATAGGGGTTGAATGACGGTGCATTTAGGATAGTAATAAAGTTATACACTTATTTTCATTCATTATAGTTAATAATAGTAGTATGTAGTAGGGCCTGTGGATTTGTGGAGAACTGCTACCCTGACCACATATACGGGGGACGTTTCCGCGTACACCGCAATTTGTAGCTTGCCATCTACTGTCCCCCTAATTGCTTTTTGTGGATTCATGTATGGAAAGCTCTCGTTAATGTTATGTCATCTTATTTCTGCTCCGCGACCTTTCTTGCCCTGATCTTATATATATGGCAGGGAACACATGTTCAATGCCATATATGGCATTTCGGTGCCGTACTAGCCGTTATCCTTTTCACAACTTATCCCCAGTGCGTCAGAGTTATCCACAGTTTCTGTTCATTTATCCCCAGAAATTGGTCTTCCAACGGGCTGATCTTCCGCCTATCAGTGGCGGTTATGGTAAGTCTTCGTGACTGATTATGCTACTTTTCGCGCTGCAGCCTAGATATAGCGGCCTGCTGCAAGGGGATCTTTCGGAAGTCAGAGAGGATGGTTCTCACCTAAGCGGGCTTGGGAGCTCTCTCTTGAACAGCACTGCAGCTTCTGGTTACACAGGGGTGATTTCGCGTAGACGAGTAGAAGCGGCCGCTGAGGCCCTATTTGTAACCTTTCTGTCCAAATAGCGAATTAGTGAGGTATACTGTAACGCAGCGCGTCATATCCTTTTGCTACTGCCTGCCAGACTCGGTGAGTTTTGGCTGATGGAGCATGCTTTACAAATAGTGAGCTTTTCAAGGAGAATGGGTGATGGCTTCATTGGATCTTGCTGCAATTGATGGGTTGGAAATCACCGGGGAAATAACTTCCGAGTTTTCCGAGATTCTAACGGAGGGTGCCCTGGCCTTTGTTGTCATGTTAGAACAGGCATTTGGGAATCGCCGGCGCGAACTACTTGAACTACGAGATCTGCGTCAGTTGGAGATAAATGACGGCAAGATGCCGGATTTCTTGCCGGAAACGGCGTATATCCGTGAGTCGGATTGGACGGTCGCTCCTATCCCTCCCGATCTAACTGATCGACGCGTTGAGATAACGGGGCCAGTGGATCGCAAGATGGTCATTAACGCGCTCAATTCAGGCGCGAACGTTTTCATGGCTGATTTTGAGGATTCACATGCACCTACCTGGGCGGCAACTATCGAAGGACAGATCAATTTGCGTGACGCGGTTGCCGGTGGGATCACCTATGCAGCGCCAACCGGTAAGTTTTATGAACTGAATGAAACGATCGCTACCTTAATGGTGCGCCCACGTGGGTGGCACCTTGAAGAGAAGCATGTGCTTCTGGACGGGCGTCCTCTGTCCGCCGCTCTCTTTGATTTTGGCCTTTTCTTCTACCACAACGCTCAGGGGTTACTCGATAAGGGCAGCGGCCCCTATTTCTATTTGCCGAAGTTGGAAAGCCATCTTGAGGCGAGGCTTTGGAATGATGTCTTTGTGTTCGCTCAAGACAGGCTGAATATCCCGCAGGGTTCGATACGCGCCACGGTACTCATCGAGAATATCCTGGCCACGTTTGAAGCAGATGAGATCCTCTACGAGCTGCGAGATCATTCCGCCGGGCTGAACTGCGGGCGCTGGGACTATATCTTTAGCGCCATTCGCAAATTTCAGAAGCATCCGCAGTTTTTCCTTCCTGATCGCGCTCAAGTGACCATGACGACGCATATGATGCATACCTACTCGCTCTATGTGATTAAGGTCTGCCATGAACGTGAGATTCATGCCATGGGCGGTATGGCGGCACAGATACCAATCAGGTCAGATCCGGAAGCAAATCGTATGGCGCTTGAGAAAGTTCGTGCTGATAAGACGCGTGAGGCTATCGATGGACATGACGGCACCTGGGTTGCTCACCCTGGCCTGGTGCAGATCGCCAAGGAAGAATTCGATAAATATATGCCTACTCCTAATCAGATCTTTCGTAAGTTGGCTGATTTGCAGGTTACGGCACAAGATTTATTGACAGTACCCGAAGGAACCATAACAGAGCAGGGATTACGTCTCAATGTGGATGTGGGCATTCAATATATGGCAGCCTGGTTGAGCGGCAGCGGCTGTGTGCCGATCTACAATTTGATGGAAGATGCGGCAACTGCCGAGATTTCGCGATCCCAGGTATGGCAGTGGCTTCACAACCCACAGGCTTTCCTAGACGATGGACGGCCGATAACTGAGGCCCTATTTATAGCGACGGTTGACGAAGTTTTGGAGGAACTCAGGGAGAAGGTCGGAGAGGCGTATTTCGAGTCGCACAATTATGAGCTGGCCGCGCAGTTATTTTCGGAGATCAGTCTGGAGGATGAATTTACCGATTTTCTAACGCTCAAAGCGTACACATATCTGCTGTGAAGAATTTAGTTGGTCTAGCAACAGGTTATTTGGATTGGCATAGAGAGGACAGCCTCGAGGAGAAATCAATAATGTTCAAGCCATATAATGTTGGAAAAATGAGGGATGAGTGGGAATTGAATAAGCGATGGCTAGGTATCAAGCGGCCCTATACAGCAGAAGATGTTGTGCGCCTGCGCGGCAGCGTCCAAATCGAGTATACATTGGCGCGCATGGGCGCCGAGCGGCTGTGGTTGCTGATGCACCAGGAGGATTACGTTAATGCCCTGGGGGCATTGAGCGGCAATCAGGCCGTGCAAATGGTCCAGGCGGGACTGAAATCTATTTATCTTAGCGGCTGGCAGGTCGCCGCTGATGCCAACCTGGCCGGCCAAACCTATCCGGATCAAAGTCTGTATCCGGCTGACAGTGCCCCGAGATTGATCCAGCGCATCAACAACGCCCTGAGGCGAGCGGACCAGATATGGCATTTAGATAATCAGGACGGGATTTCCTGGTTTGCGCCCATCGTCGCCGATGCGGAGTCTGGTTTTGGTGGCACGCTCAATGCGTTTGAACTAACAAGAGCTATGATTGAGGCGGGCGCAGCCGGAATCCATTTCGAAGATCAGCTTTCCTCGGCAAAGAAATGCGGGCATATGGGCGGCAAGGTGCTGGTTCCAACCCGTGAATTCATTCAAAAACTGGTAGCCGCACGTCTGGCCGCCGATATCATGGGTGTGCCTACTGTTCTCATTGCGCGGACTGATGCAGAGGCGGCGCAGTTGATTACCAGTGACATCGATCCCCGCGATCAACCGTTTGTAACGGGTGAGCGTACCGCTGAAGGTTTCTACCGCATGGTGGGCGGCCTGGAACAAGCGATCAGTCGAGCGATTTCCTATGCACCGTATGCTGATGTGATCTGGTGCGAGACGGCGCATCCTGATCTGGAAGAAGCAAGGAGATTTGCCGAAGGTGTTCATGAGAAATTCCCGGGGAAACTGCTTGCCTATAATTGTTCACCGTCCTTCAATTGGCGGGCGAATTTGAGTGAAAAAGAGATCGCTACTTTTCAACAGGAATTGGGTAAGATGGGTTATAAGTATCAATTTGTGACCCTGGCCGGTTTCCACTCCTTGAACGCCGGCATGTTTGAGTTGGCCAAAGGGTACAAGGAAGAAGGTATGGCAGCCTACTCCAGATTCCAGGAGCATGAATTTGATATGCAGCGGCAGGCTGGTTTCCGGGCAATCAAACATCAGAGTTTTGTTGGCGCCGGCTATTTTGATGAGATTCAATTGACCATTTCCGGCGGGGAATCTTCGACGGTGGCCCTGAAAGGGTCGACAGAGGAAGAGCAGTTTGAGGCGGTCACCGGGTAGTGTCCGTAAGCGGCAGAGCATTATAGTTGTAGGGCGGCTTTAGGGGATGGCCGCCCTTTTCTATTTGGGGTCATTGATGAACCAATTGCTAAAGATAAGGTATTATTGGCGGCATGTGGATCCGGTTTGTTCTTTATGGCCTGGGCGGTTGGTGCGGAGAAGTCTTGTATACCGCCCTGACAGAAAGCCTGCCGGAGCGGGACTGGCGGCTGCCGGGAACAACCTACTTATGGATGTTTCCTATTTATGGGTCAATGGTTTTCCTCTACGAGCCGGTACACAATCTGATCCGCGATTATCCATGGTGGGTGCGGGCAGTCGTCTGGTCATTGGGATTCACTGCCGTTGAATTGATTACTGGCTGGCTGATCGCCCGCTTGATAGGGCGCTGCCCCTGGGATTACGTTGCAGCAGGTAAACGTTTTGCCATCAATCCCTATATTCGTTGGGATTATTTTATTGTTTGGGCCGTAATCGGACTGGCGTTGGAATTGGTACATGATTTTCTTGTGCTTCTGACACCGTCTATTGAAGCCGCCTTGATGGGAGTGTGAATTGGTCTATGTTGCGTCCAGCTGATTTTTTCGATTTGAGCGATGAGTTCGTAGCCTCTTTTTTTGCGGATTATGATTATGTGTGGGATGCCATCCCGCATATCGGCCGCCATGTTGCCCGCCTAACAGAGGCCAAAAGAGTTGTGTTGGGTGATGTTTTGCCCGGCGCATATCTCAGTGAGCGACCGATCTATATTGGACGCAACGCGATCATTGAGCCAGGCGCCTATGTCCTGGGTCCTGCCTATATCGGGGATGGCGTTGTTGTCAGGCACGGCGCCTATGTGCGGGAAAACGTGATCCTTTTGGCGGGGAGCGGACTTGGACACAGCAGCGAAGCGAAGAATAGTCTTTTTCTCCCTGGCGCGCATGCTCCGCATTTCAACTACGTGGGGGATTCGATACTTGGGCATCATTCAAATCTCGGCGCGGGGACAAAGCTGAGCAACCTGGGGATAATGAGTGAAAAAGATCGTCTTTCAGGTAAACGGCCGTCGATTGTTCTGAATGTGGATGGCGAGACGTATGATACCGGATTGGCTAAGTTGGGTGCTATTCTGGGAGACAACGTGCAAACTGGGTGTAACAGTGTGCTGAACCCCGGCTGTCTGGTGGGGCCGCGAACATTGATCTATGCCAACCTCAGTTTGCGAAAAGGATTTCATCCAGGAGACAGTATCATCAAGCTGCGGCAGAACATCCGGCGTATTGAGCGCAAGCGCTAGGCAGGGCGGCCAAGCTGTTCGCGATTGTCTAGCGGCTGCCCTTACGGCCGCTCATCCTCAATTCTGTTGAGGAAATATCGCGGCGAAAGGAACTGTCAGGTATTCCGGCGAACAGCCGTTGGAATCGCTGGGGGATGGGTAGGTCCCCGACCTGGGAGAAGCGCCCATAATCATCCATACGCCCGGCGACGAGAAAGCTGCATCCCAGGTCGCTAATCTCTTGCAGCGCCGCGCGTAATGCTTCATGGCTGTCATTGTAGTATCGCGGGAATAGGATTCTAGCTGCCGTGTCATAGCCAACCACAAAGGTGGTGCCTGGGAATAGACGCGCTTTCTCAATGAAGGTGGGCGCGGTGCTGGCAAAGATTGTGTAGCGACCGGCAAACTGCGCAATGCGTCTTAGCGCGACCGGCAGCAACAAAGATGGTTTGTCTGCATTATGCACGGCGAGTTCAAAGTGAACTTCCTCCCCTAATAGTTCGCTTGCTGTGCGCGCCAGATCCAGATGACCATCGTGTAGGGGATTGAAGGAGCCGGAGAGCAGCGCCGCCGGCCTGGCGTTCGTATCCAAGATATCGCCGTCATCTTCGATGCCGAAGTGCGTTTGATCTCCTTGAAGCAGCTGCATCACCATTTCGGAGAAATCGGTTACATAGACAGTTATATCGTCATCGGCTACGTAAGGAACGTCCACGCGTTGTGGAATGCCGGATGCCTGGGCCAGGGCGTTGAGTAGGACACGACTAACCATATCCTCTTCCCCTTCACGATCACGGGCGCCTTTGGAGAGATAGAGGCGATAGCAAGTTAGCTGCGATGGCTGCCAGGTAGATATGTGGGCGCGGTGCTGTCCGCGTTTGGGTCGGTCAGTGACAATGGTCGCTGTGCAAGCGGTGCCAACCAGGCTCTCTTCTCCCGTATGCAGCCACCTGGCACGTGTGTACGATCTGCCGGCCAGCAAACGTGAGGTTTCGTCGGCGACGTATTGTGCTGGATGTTGGCCCAGGAATTCGTCAAATGAGGCGGTGCTGTACGGGACAAGCGCTTCCAATAAAGTTCGTGTGGCGCCGGCGACACCCAGGAGATCCGCAAGCGCCTCTGTTCCAGCGCCAGCTGTGACCAGAACCGTCAGCGCTGGGGAATCATGAATCGCCTGAACCAATTCGTGAATATCAGATTGCATGGTGGCAGATTGTAGCAGTTTTTTTTGATGGCTGACAAAGCCGGTCTATTCTTTCGCCTTGGTATCATTTCAAGGGCTGTTTAGGGAGCAGGAGCTTGTGAATACATCCTGTCAGCACTGAATCGAATTTGTGTTCGATCCTTTGTTCTAAGCCTAGAACCGCTGATCTTTTCAAGTTTTCGGGTCGCATACTGTATTTAGTCACGGCAGCGCGCTAGTCAAGATTGAAATCAGGAGGGCGCTTCAGTTCGGCGCCGTGCATGTAGCTGCTCTTGTTGGTCCAGGGACCTTCTCCAGAATCGTTTCGCAAATGATCATAAAAGCCCTGAACACGACTATCGAGGAGATCTACTTGATGGAGGAGGACGGCCTCGATCGTTTTCGGTGTGACTGGAGAGCCCCATTCAAGTGTGCCATGGTGTGAGGCAATCAAGTGGACCAGGTCACGAAGTTTGTCTTCCGGGAAATCTAATTCAGCCGCGGCTAACTCTATCGTGACTATTGCACGTATGATGTGACCAACCATGCGGCCGTCTTCAGTGAACCCGAATTCATCATCGAACGCGTACTCTTTGGTTTTTCCCATATCGTGAAGCAGTGCGCCGGAGATGAGGAGATCGCGATCGACGAATGGGTAGAGGTCGGCCAGGAAATCTGCTATCGTTGCCATGGAAAGCGTATGTTCTAACAAGCCGCCGATATAGGCGTGGTGCATGACACGGGCTGCTGGCGCATTGGCGTATTTGGTCAGGAATTCCTGATCTAGAATCAATGTGGACACCAGCGTCTTCCAGGGCTCGCTCAATCCGTCTACGAAGGTGCGCAGCTGGACAACCATTTCCTCAATCGGCCGTTGGCTTGCCGGCAAGAGCTCGCTGGCCTCCACATTTTCAGCAACATTCACATCGGTCATATTGACCTGCAGCGCGTTTTTGTAACTGTTTATCTGCCCGCTAACCAACACAGCCATGCCAGGACGCAATAGGTCATTCACATAGTCAGGTATATCCCAATATACACCATTTATCTGACCGGACCGATCACGCAGGGTGCAGAGAACAAACGGCCGACCGTCACGCGTTTTACGTCGCACGACATCGCTTAGCAGCAAAGTTTCGTTTATGAGCTCGTCGCCCGGATTTAATTGGTCTACATAGATTGATTTCACAAATACCTCTTCTTACCCTAAAATCCAGATTATACTCGCAATTTCCGCCAAGGCGACGCCAGCCGTTCGCTGACACAACTGGTCGCGCGTTCTGCCGGTGAGGAGCAAAGAATGAAGAAGATAATAGTCGGTATGTCTGGGGCAAGCGGTGCAATCTATGGAATTCGCCTCCTCGAGGTTCTCAAGGAAGTTGAGGACGTCGAAACACATTTGGTAGCCAGCGATGCAACTGCAATCACTGTTGGGTTGGAAACAAACATGACCATTGAGGAAGTCAGGGCGCTGGCTGATGTCAATTATCGATTCAACGATATTGCCGCGCCTATTTCCTCAGGTTCGTTCAAGACGGATGGCATGATTGTGCTACCATGCTCCATGAAAACACTCGCTGGAATTACCTATTCCTTTAGCGAAAACCTGCTGCTGCGCGCTGCTGATGTTGTTTTGAAAGATCGCCGCCGGCTGATTGTTGCCCCTCGCGAAACGCCTCTACACCTGGGGCATCTGCGCATGCTGGTTCAGGTGACAGAAATGGGAGCGATTGTAGCGCCTCCCATGCCCGCGTTTTACCATCTTCCGCTGACCCTGGATGATATCGTTAACCAGACGGTAAATCGTATCCTGGATCTGGTTGGAATTGAACTAGAGACAGATTTGTTCAGACGGTGGCAAGGGGGCGAGGCTGCTGCCCGTGCCTGATATCCGCTCAGAAGCGCTCAGCTATTTGCAGCAGCATCAAGTAATGACGCTGGCCACCAGCGCCGGCGGGAAGATTTGGGCCGCTGCTGTATTTTATGTCAACCTGGAGTTTTCGCTGTACTTCCTCTCCTCGGGGCATACGCGTCATGCGCGGGACATTGCAGCGAACCCCTGGGTGGCGGCGACAGTGCAGGAAGATTACAGCGAGTGGCGCAAGATAAAGGGCATTCAGCTGGAGGGGCCGGTACGGTTGCTGTCCGGGGACGAGCGAAAGCGGGCTATTGCGCTGTATGGCGAGAAATACCCCTTTGTTGGCATGGCCAAGGGGTCAATTGCGACCGCCCTATTGGGCGTCAACTGGTACGAGGTTTCGCCCAGCCGGCTTTACCTTATAGATAACAGCAAGGGATTTGGCCATCGTGATGATGTGCCCCTGTCTTCGTAACGGCCGTATGCAGGAAAGCAGCGGTCAAGTTTTTGCAATTCGACGCAAATAGGAGGCGAAGCCCACGCTGTCGTAAAGGGCTAGAGAGGCTTCGGAAAAATCAAAGGGCTCGGGCAGATCTAAGATTGCCTGTAGATAGGCTTTGTCCACGCAGATGACCGCATCTTGAAAGGCACGGGCCCCGCTGATTTCCGGCACAATTGGCGCTGTCGAAAGCGATTTTCCCTTGAGCGTGCGAATGACGTCTGCCTGACGAGCAACGAGGAGCATGTCGTTGATCTGGTTTTTTGACACAGCAAGATCGTCATTTTCTGCCAGCTTTGTATGCAGTTGATTCAAGACTTCGTGCCAGACCATGTCTCTGCCGTCTTCCACAAGATCGATCAAAGCGCGCAGTATGGCGAATCGCTGCTGTGGAGGAATCACGCGCATCCGCTGCTTTTTAAGGGCGGTGCGATAGCGTAAATGGAGCGGGTCAGAGACTTCTTGAGCGTTTGGTGCTACGACATAGGTCGTGCTTTCTTCCTGTTTGATACTTACCAGGTGCGGGTAGCCTTGTAGGAACTTGCTGAAACTGCCGTGAGTGTACGAACTGCTGCTGAAGCGGCCAGTGCTCAACGTAGTCAAATGCTCCTTGAATGCGCTGGCGCGGACGCGGTGTTCATTGGCTAGCAGATCGTCGCGCCCGGCTGCGACGAGAGATTCGAGCTCTTTTTCCGTCAGATCGGATGTTGGAAGCAGATCTTCATAGAAAACATACTCGTCGCACAATTCCACCAGGCTCCCGCTGCTGGTGTGCCTGATGCCTACGCCGATGACATGCTTGCCGCGTTTGCGCAACGATTGCACGAGCGGCGTAAAATCGCGATCACCACTCATCAATACGTAGGTGTTGTATTGGTGCCCATCAACGAGCGTGTCCATGGCATTGACGGCGATTTGCATATCCGCCAGATTCTTGCTGAAACTATTGACGCGTGTCGCCGACTGCACGGTGAACCCCGCCTGAGCCAGTTCTTGCAGCAGTTTCTGGCTTTGTCTGCCGGCGCCGTAGGCCTGCCTTAGGACAATACGCCCATCGGTGATCTTCTTGATATGATCAAGGACAAGGTTGATATCGAACGAGAGATTGACTTGTTTCGCCCCGATGACAAGATTATCGAGGTCTAGAAAAATGGCAACATCATTGGACATGGTAAGACTCTGCTGGTAACGGCGGAAAAGACAGCTGACCAGGCTACGTTAATTTTAGCGAATTCGCCCGTTCTCGCAACGCGCTGGATGTTTCCCGGGAAACATCCAGCACAGGATTGAGGCGTAAGCATGTTTCCCGGGAAACATTTATGGAAGCGCCATGTTTTTGGCGTGGCCGGGCAAGTTTGTTAGCATAAGCGTGCCTGCCGCTCATTGAAAGTGGTGGGGAGGAGATGGTGAATTGGCGAACAGTCCGGATTTACCGCCAGTGTGTGATTACGAAGGTTCTGACTACCGTGCCCGTTTCTGGGAGAGTGGTGAGCGGGATTATGAAGATCAGGTAGAGCGCGTAGCCCTGCGGCGTCTGATGCCGGCCAAGGGAGACACCTTGATCGAAGTCGGTGCAGGGTTTGGTCGTCTCGCCGATGAATACCGCGGTTACGAGCGTGTTGTTCTTTTTGACTATTCGCGTACGCTGCTGCGTGAGGCGCAGGAGATGCTCGGTAACGATCCGCGCTTTATTTATGTGGCCGGGAACTGGTACAGTATGCCCTTTGTGCCGGGTCTGTTCGAGACGCTGGTCCAGATACGCACGCTGCATCATGCGGCGGATGTGCCGGCCGTCTTTGAGCAGTTGGCGCGCATCGCCCGCCCGCGGGCCACTTATGTGCTGGAATTCGCCAGCAAAAAGAATCTGAAGGCGATTCTGCGCTATGCGAGCCGTCGTCAAGAGTGGTCTCCTTTTTCGCAAGAGCCGGTTGAATTTGTGGATCTGAACTTCGATTTTCACCCACAGTGGATACGCCAGCAGCTGCAGTCGGCCGGGTTTGAGCCTGAACGGATGTTGACAGTGTCCCATTTCCGGGTCCCCATAATAAAGAAGCTGGTGCCTACAAGTGCCCTGGTTGCAATGGACAGTAGCGTGCAGTTTACGGGCAGCTGGTGGCAGTTGACGCCCAGTGTGTTCGTCTTGAATCACGGTGCTGCCGACCGTGCTGTCGCCGATGATCCGCACTTCTTTGCCTGCCCGGAATGCGGAACAGCCTTGGGGGAGCCGCGAGATGGAGCGCTCGCCTGTGCGGGCTGCGGCTTGCGCTGGCCGGTTGTGGATGGTCTCTACGATTTCAAGGAGCCGCTTTCTTGATCGATGTCACCACAAGGCGCGCCAATTGCCTGCTCTCGTGCTTTTACAGCTGAGGAACTGATGAAGTCAAGCGAGAAGAGATATGCAAAGGCCCGCTATTATCTCCCTGCGGCAGCGCTTGCCGCGGGTGCGCTTGGCGGCCGGCTGATCTGGCGGCGCTTGATGCGGCGCGGGCTGCCGCCAAAATACGAACAGATCGCCTTGCCGGGGATAGAGCATCCGGTGGAGATACTGCGCGACACGTGGGGTGTCCCCCATATCTATGCGCACCGTGAACCGGATCTGTTTTTTGCGCAGGGATTTGTCCATGCGCAGGATCGCCTTTTCCAGATGGATATCAATCGCCGGGCGGGTTCGGGGAGGATCAGTGAAATCATCGGCCCTGCGGGGCTGCTAACGGACCGTGTTGCACGCCATTTTGGCTGGGGGACAGCCGCCAAGGCGATGGTGGATGGCGCCGATACGCTGGTTCGGGATGCCATGGCTGCCTATTCGGCTGGTGTAAATGCCTATATTGATACCCAGCCGCTGCCGCTGGAGTTCGCTCTGCTGCGCTATAAACCGGAGCCGTGGGGGTTGTCCAGTACGGCGGCAATCGGCGCGATTCTCGCCTGGGGCCTTTCTGTCAACTGGGAGACAGAGCTTCTGCGTATGGTCCTGCTTGAAGCGCTGGGTCCTGAAAAGGCGTTTGATCTGACGCCGCTGGCTGACGACCAGTATGCTGCGATTATGCCGGATGCGGGCGTAGATGAACAATTCGCCCGTGAATTGATTGACACGTATCGCCGGGCAATGACCACCTTGCCTTTGAAGGCCGCAGCTTCCGGTAAGGGGGTTGGTAGTAACAGCTGGGTCGTCAACGGCGGGCATACGGCCAGTGGACGGCCGATACTGGCCAATGATCCCCACCTACCACCAACGTACCCCGCGCTCTGGTACGAGAATCATCTGGTTGGTGGGGCGTATGATGTCACCGGGTTCACAATGCCCGGCGTGCCTGGCGTTGTCATTGGCCACAACAAACATATCGCCTGGGGCTTCACTAATGCCTTTCCTGATATTCAAGATGTCTATATTGAGCGATTCCACGAAACAGATCCTACCCTGTACGAGGTGAACGGGCAGTGGGTCTCCGCGGGCATCCATGAAGAAGTCATCCAGGTTCGCGGCCGTAAGCCGGTTGTAGAGCGCGTGCGCAGTACGCGGCATGGTCCTGTCTTCTCAGACATCTTGCCCAATGAGGGTCGTGCACTGGCTCTTAGTTGGGCATCATACAGAGAGCACAATCATCTCCGTTCAGTCCTGGATGTAAATCTTGCCAGTAATTGGCAAGAATTCCGGGACGGACTACAACACTTTGGTTTTCCAAGTCAGAACATCGTCTATGCTGATGTGCAGGGGAACGTCGGATATGTGATGCCCGGCAAAGTGCCGCAGCGCCGCAAGGGTTCGGGCTTGGCTCCGGTTCCCGGGTGGCATGACGAATATGGGTGGGCGGGATGGATCCCCTTCGCAGAGCTTCCCTCTCTGTATAACCCGCCGGAAGGCATGATCGTGACGGCCAATAATCGTGTGCATGGTGACGCGTATCCCTACTTGTTGACAGGGGAATGGCTGCCGGACAATCGAGCCCGGCGGATTCGCCAGCTGCTTGCGCAGGACGCGCGCCAGACGTTGGGCAGTCATGCCCGCATTCAGGCGGACACGCATTCCCTCCAGGCGGCGGTGTTTCTGGCTCGCGCACTGCCGGAGCTACAAAAAGGGAACACGCGTGACGCGGTGATGCAAAATGCCTTGGCTCTGTTGTCTCAGTGGGATGGCGATATGCGCGCCGACCTGGCCGCTCCCAGTTTGTATACAGGTTGGCTAATCAATTTCTCGCAGCTGGTCATCCGGCAGGCAGTCGGAATTGAGCTAGCAGGTGAGTTGTTCAAGAGGAGCCCGCCGGAGACATTTCAGGCCGATCCTTTCTTAGAGATCGCCCTCGATCTATCGATACAGTGGCTGGGAAAAGGAAGCCCTGGCTGGGTCGGTGACATACGGCCGCTCCTTCTACCCAGCCTGCGCAAGACAATTCTGCTGCTGCAGCGCGAGTTTGGAAAGGATCCAGCCAACTGGTTGTGGGGTAATATGCACCAGATCCTGCACGAGCACCCGCTCACGCGCCTCCCTGGATTGGGTCGTTCCTGGAAGACAGCGGCCATCCCGGTGGGCGGCGATGGTCAGACCGTCAATCAAGCGGAGATCGCACCCAATTTTCCTCCAAAACCGGTTGAGATTATCGCCAGCTGCCGTCTGATAATGGATGTGGGTGAATGGGACAACAGCCTGGCCGTTCTTCCCGGGGGGCAGTCTGGGAACCCGGCCAGTTCGCACTACGAGGACGGACTTGCCGATTGGCGCAGTGGTCGCTATCATCCGCTCCTCTATTCACGAAGGCTCATTGAAGATGCCACTGAGACGATCCTGCACCTTGCCCCTCCTGTCAGGCCAAGACAGGGGGTAGAGCAATAGCAGGGCGGCTATTGTAGTTGCCGCGCACACTCTCCTATACAATTGAGGAAGTTCTATCAAATAAATCAGCAGATTACCTGTGCTCAGGCGGTGGCAAGACGGCCCTCTGCCAGTCAATAATCAGGGATCTGCTGCCATGAGGTCCATGTATGTTCTTGCGGACGTTACGCACTACGTTTCGCGTAGTCCTCAACGCCGGCGCACGCGTATCCATGACCGGGTATGAGAATATCCCGCGTGAAGGTGGTGCGATTGTTGTTACCAATCATATTGGCCGACTAGACGCCATGTTGGGGGTGATTCTCTCCAACCGGGATGACATCATTCTTATGATAGCTGACAAGTATCAGGGTGTTCCCCTCTGGCGCTGGGCCGGTGATAACCTGGATGCTATTTGGCTCGATCGTGAAGAAGCGGATTTTCACGCCTTACGCGAGGTATTCAGGCGATTGAAGGGCGGCGGCATCCTGGGAATTGCACCTGAAGGGACGCGCAGCAAAACTGAAGCCTTGATGCCGGGAAAGCCGGGCGCTGCCTATCTGGCTTCACGCAGCAAGGTTCCGTTGATTCCAGTCGGTGTGGCCGGAACAGAGGATCGCGTGGTCAAGCAGCGATTGAAGCGTCTGCAGCGGCTTGATATAGGGATCAACATAGGCAAACCCTTTATGCTGCCTCCCCTACCGCGCCATGATAGAGACGAATTTCTGGAGCAGTGCACGGATGAGATTATGTGCCAGATAGCAGCGCTGCTGCCGCCCGAGTACCGCGGCGTTTATGCCGACTATCCCCGTGTGAGCGAGCTCGTGGCAGAACAACAGCGCCTGCAGGTTTAAGCTGTTATCACAAGATATCCCAATGCGCATTGCCATGATTGGCCCGTTTGGGCTTCACCCCAACAAGACGATGAGCAGCCGTGCGCTTGGTCTGGCGCGCGCTCTTCAGGCATACAATCACGAGATAGCGCTGTTCATGCCGCCATGGCAAACACCGGAGGAAGCGGATCGCTGGTGGGACGAGGATGGGGTCAGGCTGCGCTATACGGCCCTGGGAGCTCAACCAGCCGCTACCAGTCGTAATCTAGTGAACGACGTCTCCGCGTGGAAACCAGATGTCATTCATGGGTTCAAGCCAAAAGCGTATAGCGGGCTCGCCTTGTGGTGGCTTTGGCACTTCCATCGCCGGTCCTTCCGACTGATTGTTGATATGGATGACTGGGAAGGAGCGGGGGGCTGGAATGATCTGGCGCCCTATTCGGCCATGCAAAAGCGTTTTTTCGCCTGGCAGGAGCAGTGGGGAATGGGCCATGCACATGCGCTTACGGTTGCCAGCCGGGCGCTTCAAACCATTGTGTGGAGCAACGGTGTGCCGGCCGAAATCGTTCACTATCTGCCGAATGGTTCAGGGTTGGCCCTTGCGGGATCATCAATGCCCAGCGAGCAAATTGCGGGCAAGAGAGAAGAACTAGGACTCTATCAGCGGCCAACACTCCTGGTGTACAGCCGTTTCTTTGAGTTTGAGCCGCAGCGATTGACCCGCATTCTGGCCGGTGTGAAAGAGAATCTACCCGATCTGGCCGTACTGTTTATCGGCGAGAGTCTTTATGATGAAGGTGCGCAGCGTGTGCAAATGTTACTAGAGAAGAGCGGCGTTCTTCCGGCGGTTATTGATCTTGGCTGGGTTGATGAAGAGGATCTCCCCCTGCTGCTGCGCACAGCTGATGTCGCGATCTACCTGATGGATGATTCGCTCATTAACCGCAGCAAGTGCCCTGTGAAACTGGCCGATTTGCTAGCTGCCGGTGTTCCTGTCGCTGCTGAGGATGTTGGCCAGGTGGCTGAATATGTGATCAATGGTGGTACGGGCCTCTTGCGGTCGCCCGGGGATGTTGACGGCATGATCGCAGGTATTTCGCAGCTCCTGCAAGACGAGAAAAGACGCGATAAGCTCGCACGGGCGGCACAGAGGCGGTATACGACCCATTTCTCCTGGGATCACCTGGCTGGACGGCTGGACGCACTCTACCGGCTGTAGTGGACGCACATAGAGAGAAGATGGTTGGCTGGCTCGACGCACAGAAGAGGAATTGGACCGATTGGTTGATCGCGTTCCTATTGTTTTTCCTCTTGTCTTCTGTTTACTACGCCACAGCCTCGGGCATCACAAGCAGCAACGATGGCAGCCATTACGCGCTTGTACGCACCATTGTTGAGAATCGCTCCTTTGCTTTGGAGCAATTCGATGATTACGCGGAAGGGAATGACATTGCTATTAGCGAGGACGGCCGTCTATTTAGTGACCGCCCTCCCGGCACAGCGCTGGCCGGAACCTTGTTCTATCTGGCCGGCGGAGCATTCCCCGAGCCGCCGCAGAAGCTGCCATCCCGGCATGACGATCAGAACCCGCGTCTCGCTTATGCCCTTCTCTTACCGGCCTTAGCGGGAGCCGGTAGTGCCGTTGTCCTATATGTGCTGCTGCGCATGTTGGGCATCAGCCAGGGTGCATCGGCTACGGCTGTCTTGATGTTTGGCCTGGGCACGGTACAGTGGAAGTATAGCTCCGTTCTTTTTTCACACGCACTGTCATCATTCCTGGTCATTCTCACCGTTTATCTTGTCATGCGCATTGTGCGCCTGGGGCGCGGAAGCGTGCTTACCTACGGCCTATTGGGTCTGCTGCTAGGTTTTTCCGTCCTTACCGAATATTCTAACGCGTTGCTGATCGTCATCTTGATTGGTTACCTTCTACTCAACAGCCGACCGATTGAAACGCGGAATTTACTGACTTCCTTTGGTGTCCTGTTGCTTGGCGGCCTCTTTTCCGCGCTTTTCCTGGCGTTCTACAACACGACGAACTTTGGCGATCCCCTGCGCCTTTCTTACAGTTATGCCATCAACTACCCGTGGGCCGCTTCGTTTACGACTACGTTCAATTTCCCTCTGGCAGCGGGATTGAAGGGGTTATTGCTTGGCGGTACGGGTGATGGCTGGTGCGATGGCCCTTGTCCCAATAGGGGCCTCTTTGCTCTATCGCCTATCTTGATGTTTGCCCTACCGGGCTGGTATCTCTTTTACAGAAAGGCCCGGCGCGAGTGTTTGCTTACGGCCGTCCTGTTCCTTGTCTACTTGCTCCTATTTGCCAGACACCGGACATATCATGGGTTCACGGCTGACGGCCGTTATCTGACCCCGTTTCTGAGCCTTCTGGCAGTTCCCTTGGCCTATACAATGCAGTGGATCTACTCTCTTCGAGCGCGGCCGCTGTTACGCCTGGCCCTGCTTGGCGCTGCCTTTGGTCTATTCCTTCTTTCGATGGGCAATATCTTCGTGCATATCGGCGGTTCGTACAATTATGATCTCGACCAGGGCTTGCTTGAAGGAATGCTGAGCCAGCCAGGGAATGGGATTCTTCTCCTTGGCCAGATCTTCCGCAATACGGGTAACCTGCCCCTTCTGTGGCTGCTGGAGATAACGGGCTTTATCGTACTGATCGGCACTGCGTATATATTACATAACGCTGCAAGTAAGGCTAGAAATGGCTCCGGCTAATTTCGCTCTAAGCTAATTCACTTCAGACCCCCTTTCTGGCCGTGAAATCTGGATAAGCCCATGAACTATGTTACAATGCCGACCGATCTAGAATGGCGCAATGTTGCATTGCGCCACATTTTTTTGTGAACTGCTTGTGATTGAAATTCAGACAGATTCGGCTGCGGCGCCAATTCATTGAGGGTTGCGGCAGATCGTCGGAGGAATGAAAATGAACAAAGGCATACAGGTAGCCCTGCTATTGGTTACCGGGCTGATGCTTACAACCCTCGCATTAAGCCCTGATCAAGTCGGGGCACAGGGCCCAAACCTGCTTACAAATCCCGGTTTTGAGGAGGGTCACTATAACCAGGACGGTATCGCTGAGATTACCGTGCCGAACGGTTGGCGTATGCACTGGTCCAATCAGGAGTCCAAAATCTTTGACGGTTATGCTGAAACCGCACGACCGGAGACAGTCGTGTGGAATATTGCCGGAGCCCCTGCCCACGAGGCGGATGTTTTTTGGAAAGATGGTATCTACACAGTCAAGATTTTTAAGGGCTGGGCGCCATTGTGGGCGGCAATGTCTCAGGATGTCGGTGGCCTGGAAGTAGGTCGCCGCTATCGTCTGGTTGCCCCCGTGTATATCGATATTGTCGCCGATTACGATCAAGGGCAAAAAGTCCCGCCGTCGGATAATCGTCATGGCCGGGTACGCCTTGGCGCCAGTCCAGTCGGATCCGCGTGGCGTGATGAGGCCAGTATTGGGTACAGCGGCTGGTGGACTGCTGACAGCGTCAACCCTTTCTACCTGGCTTACCCAACCTTTGTCCATGAATTTACGGCAACTGCGCCGGAAATGACGGTCTGGATTGAGATGGCATCCAATTATCCCCATCCCCAAAACGGCTTTTTCATAGATACGGTTGGTCTCTATGCTTTGGATGAAACCGGCGCCATAACGCAGGCGCAACCGGCTGCGGCCGCACCTGCCGGTGATCAGCCGGCCGGGGAGGCACCAGCCGCAGCACCGGCCGCACCTGTGCCGACGGCAACGCCTCGCGCCGATGGTTCTGTTGTACACATCGTTCAATCGGGAGATTCATTCTGGTCCCTGGCTGTTAGATACGCTGCAACCATGGGAATTACGGCGGAAGAGGCTCTCTTGGAGATTCCTGCGCTTAACGATAATCCCCAGGTAATCACTACCGGTGACGAATTGATCATTTTGCCGCCGTCTGCGGAACGTGCCGCGGCCATAGCAGGTGGCGTAGAGCCGGCAGACGGTGAAGCAACGCCTGACGCAGAAGCGGCGCCAGAAGGCGAAACACCCGCAGAAGGGGAATCATCTGAAGACAGTGGAGAGGCAGAGGGGGAGAATGCTGCTGAAACTGAACAGGGTGGAAGCTCTGCGCTTTCCCAGGCACTGCTGCAAGTTTCCCCAAGCTCAATTTGCGTCCAGGTCTACGAAGATGTAAATGGGGATGGCATACGTGCGGATGTTGGCGAAAATCCAGTACCTGACCAGGCTGTCACTTTACGCCTGGCGGGCAGCACTATTTCAACCTATGTAACTGATGATACCGGCGAACTGTATTGTTTTGAGAGCCTTGAAGCGGCCACGTACCAGGTGCAGATTCAGTCAACGTCTGATTACGAGGTCATCGGTGACGATAGATGGGCTGTTGCTATGGCCGAAGGCGTCATGATTCCTGTCTCCTTTGGCCTGCGCGCTGCTGCTGATACTGTGGCAGATGCCGGAACAACGGAAGATGCGACTGCTGACGATAGTGCCACCGCCGAGGCCGTTCAAAATGACGCGAGCAGCAATATGACCTATATTGTGCTCGGCATAGCGGCTCTCTTGGTCTTAGTAGCGGGCGCGGGAGTTTATTTGCTTCGCCGCGGATAAGCCGATAGTTACAATGGAACCAATTTGAATGGAAGAGCGTCCTATTAGAGACGCTCTTTTTCGTTGCACAAGCGTTCATTAAGCGTCACCATGGCGCACAGCTAGACGATCCTGTGTTCGATATAGTAAAAGGGTGGAGACGCCCATGAAAGGCAGGCCCGTCAAGACCCGAGCGTCGATTGCTCCAAAGTATCGCTAGGGAAGACCTGT
This sequence comes from uncultured Chloroflexia bacterium, assembly GCA_963767495.1. Classification (GTDB taxonomy): domain Bacteria; phylum Chloroflexota; class Anaerolineae; order Promineifilales; family Promineifilaceae; genus JAACFF01. The sequence continues at coordinate 721,253 of CAVYDY010000001.1, read as the reverse complement.
CGGGGTAAGCAGATGAATTCTCCAACGACTAGGAAAGACCAAGAATAATAGACCTATGAATGACAATAGATATCGACACCCGGTGAGTCATCAACCGGCAACTGTGCCGCAGCGCAAAGGTTGCAGCGGCTGTCTCAGCTGGGCGCTGATTAGCGGGCTCCTGCTGCTGGTGCTCGTTGTGATAGCTGCGGGGGCCGGCGCGAGCGCACTGGTCTATGCCGGCTGGTCACGCCAGATTGAGGCAGAGATAGTGACCCTGGACAACGCACGTCAGCGCGAGACCTTTGAGACATCGCAGATCTTGGATCGAGACGGCAATCTTCTTTGGGAGATATTTGGTGAAGGGAAACGCACGCGCATTCCTTCTTCGGAGATGCCTGAGCACCTTCTGCAGGCCACTATTTCTGTTGAAGATGACACCTTCTATACCAATAACGGCCTTGACGCGCCTTCTTTGGTGGCGGCCCTGATCGCAAATGTGCGAAACCCGGAAGGCCGGCCGGTTGGCGGCAGTACTATTACCCAACAGCTGGTTCGCCATGTGGCCTTTGATTATGAGGAACGGACATCTGTTTCCTACGAACGCAAAATCAAGGAGGTCTTCCTGGCCTGGATCATGACGCAGAATTTCAGCAAAGATGAAATCTTGGAGCTGTACCTGAATGAAATCTATTACGGGAATCTGGCCTATGGAATTGAGGCCGCGGCGAATACCTATTTTGGTAAATCAGCGACCGACCTGACCCTTGGAGAAGCGACGATGCTGGCTGCGCTGCCGCAGAGCCCGGTGGAACTGGACCCTTTGACTAATTTTGAAGGAGCGAAGAGCCGCCAATGGTTGGTCCTCAATTTGATGGTAAGTGAAGGATTTGTCAGCCAATCAGAGGCCGAACAAGCGTATTTGGAACCACTGAACTTCGCGGTCCAAGAAGTTAGCCTCGCTGCGCCGCATTTTTCAGTTTATGTGCGTCAGCAGTTGGAGGAAATGTTTGGTGCAGAAGTCGTTGCTAATGGCGGATTGCGAGTAGCGACGACGCTGGACATGGATTACCAGAACCTGGCTGAAGAATTGGCGCGCCGCCATGTCGCCGCGGTCGGCCCTCAGCATAACCTGACGAATGCCTCCCTGGTGGCGATGAAGCCGCAGACCGGGGAAATTCTGGCGATGCTTGGTAGTGTCGATTATGATGATGAGGCTATCGATGGTCATGTGAATGTTGCGCTGTCTCCACAACAGCCGGGCAGCGCAATTAAGCCGCTAACTTATGCGGCGGCGATATCGCCGGATGAACAAGGCATGGTTTCGTGGACTCCCGCCGATATTCTGTGGGATGTGAAGGCTGAATATCCGCAAGTTGATGGACGGACCTATTCGCCGGTGAACTACGACGGCCGTTTCCACGGCCCTGTGCGTCTGAGGGATGCGTTGGCCAACAGCTACAATATACCAGCCGTACTACTACTGCAGGATATAGGTCTGCCTCAATTTCTGGCGTTTGCGCGCATGCTCGGCATTGAGAGCTGGCAAGATGACTCCAGCCAGTATGGTTTGTCGCTTACCCTTGGTGGCGCGGAAGTGACGCCCCTGGAGTTGACCGGCGCTTTCTCCACTTTCGCCAATGGAGGATATCAGGTACCACCGGTGTCAATCCTGAAGGTAGAGAAAAGCAGCGGTGATGTGCTTTATGAGCACCCGTTTACGCAAACAGAGCGTGTGTTGGACGAGCGCGTCGCTTATGTCGTCAGCGACATCCTGGACGATGATGATGCGCGTGTTCCGGCAATGGGTCGCGAAAACCCATTGGATTTGCCCTTCCCGGCTGCCGCCAAAACCGGTACTACAAACGATTTTCGTGACAATTGGACCGTTGGTTATACCCCTGGCTTGGCGGTGGGCGTCTGGACTGGTAATACTGACAACAGCGAAATGATCGACGTCAGTGGGCTGACCGGCGCGGCGCCTCTGTGGTCGGACTATATGCAGTCGATCTACGGCGAACCTGCCCTGTTGGATACCTTGGTCGTTAATGGACAAGCTCCCCCGAGTGAATTCGTGCCTCCGGCGGGCCTCGAGCAAGCAGCGCTTTGTGCTTTGTCTTCCGTCGTAGTTGGCGCTGTCGACTGTGCACCGGCTGGGTCGGAGTGGGCGCTGCAGACGCCGGACAAAGCTGCTGAGACATTCCCGGATGTGAGCGGACCGGTTACCTGGGAAGAGATTGAACCTGCGGTAGCGCGCATGCCTGCGCTGCTGCTGCCGCCGCTGCCAGTGGAACTGATCGCTGATCAGATTGACGATGACGCCCCGCCTGCACAGTTGTTCTGCCATTTTGCGCAGGGAACAGACGCGGCAAGTTTGCCCCCGGAAAGCCAACTTCAAATCTTTTTGTCACCGCCGCGAAACGAAGAGAGCGTGAAGGCTGCGCATGAATGGGCGCAAGCAGCCAACCTGGCGATCCTTCCTTCCGAACTGTGCAATGAAGCGCTTCTAGCTTTAGCGCGCGATCCTAATCGCGAGGCTGTCTGGCGTATCAGTGAACCCAAAGAGGGTGAAAATGTGAGCGGTGTGATACCTATTGTCGGTACCGCCGATTTTGACCCCAACATTGTACAGTTCTACAAAATTGAACTAGGCAGTCCGGACGGGAGCAGTATCCAATGGGTTACATTGGGCGAGACGCACAGCAGCCCTGTCGTTAACGGTACGCTGGAGATGCTGCATGCTGATGCGCTGCCGCCCGGCAATTACTTCCTGCGCCTCATTGTCGTCAAAGACAGCAACTATGTCGGCGAACCGCACACAATCGCCTTTACCGTAGGCGGTGCCTAAACCAGCTATAACCCGCCCCCGCAAACGTCTGCTTCGCCGGCACAGAGCGCGTTTTTTGTGCCGGCAGGTGTTCAGACTGCAAGTTATCCCCGGGTAAGAGCCCGCCGCCCTAGCATCTTGAAATTCTGGTACTGTTGGAGCCATCTACGGCTTACCGTTGACTGCCGGCTCGGTCCAATGTTTCGCACTATTTTCACACCATTCTTGAAGCATCTGGATTACACTATACTGTAATAATTGCGGTAAGTTTTATATATTATCCTGCTAATAGGATATTGTGATCATGTCAAAACGTAAATCGCAGCCTGTACAATACGTACCTTTCTCTCAGCCGCCCGGAGGGCCGGGCCTGGGAGGCTGCCTTGTACGTCTTTTCCTCGGCTTGTTCATTCTCATTTCCCTCGTGCTGGTTGGCGGCACGCTAGTTGGGGGAACGGTACTTTATGCGGACTGGACTAAGGAACTTGATGACCGCGTTCTTGCACTCGATGATGTGCCGGAGCGCGAAATATTCGAAACCAGCCGTATCCTCGACCGCAAAGGGAATCTGTTGTGGGAAATCTTTGGCGAAGGGAAGCGTACGCGTGTTCCTATAGAGCAGATGCCAGATCATATCACTCAGGCCGTGGTTGCCGTCGAAGATGACACTTTTTATGAAAACGCGGGCGTAGACATTCCTTCACTCCTGGGAGCAATTTACGGTGTTGTGCGCGATCCGTCGGGCAGGCCCGCCGGCGGCAGCACGATCACGCAGCAGCTGGTGCGCCATCTCGTCTTTGCTTATGAAGAACGGACGGCCGTTTCCCTTGACCGCAAGATAAAGGAGATCATTCTTGCCTGGATTATGGATCGCAACTACAGCAAGGATGAGATCCTGGAGATGTACCTCAACGAGGTCAACTTTGGCAATCTTGCTTATGGGATTGAAGCGGCGGCCAATGTGTATTTTGGAAAACCTGCCACTGAACTAACGCTGCCGGAGGCGAGTCTGCTTGCCGCCCTGCCGCAGAGTCCCTATGGCCTTGACCCATATAACAATCTAGAAGGCGCCAAAGCGCGGCAGTGGCTTGTCTTAAATCTGATGGTAGGTGAAGGATATATCACGCGTTTTGAAGCGGAAGTCGCTTACCAGGAACCACTGCAGTTTGAATGGCGGGATGTCAGCCTGCTGGCTCCCCATTTTTCAGTATACGTCCGCCGGCAGATCGAAGAGATGTTCGGTCCAGAAATGGTAGCCGAGGGGGGTCTGCAGGTAACAACGACCCTAGATCTTGAATACCAGCGTCTCGCTGAACAACTGGCGAAGGATCATGTTGCCAAATTGGAACCGGAACATGATATGAACAATGCTTCACTTGTCGCCTTAAAGCCGGCGACGGGTGAAATAATCGCAATGTTGGGCAGCGTGGACTACGATAATGATGCGATAAACGGCCGCGTCAATATCGCTCTCTCACCACAACAGCCTGCCAGCACAATAAAACCGCTTACCTACGCCGCGGCGCTCTCGCCCAATGAAGATGGTTCGACGGATTGGACCGCCGCCGACATCTTGTGGGATGTGGAAGTCGATTATGGCCTGGACCCACAGGGACCGACCTACTCACCGGTTAACTATGACGAAAAATTCCGTGGCCCGGTTCGCTTGCGCAGCGCGCTAGCCAACAGCTATAACGTGCCTGCCATCTTGCTCCTGCAAGATATCGGGGTTGCCAACCTGATGAGTTTCGCCCAAAAGTTGGGGATCACGACATGGGAGCAGCGTGCGAGTGATTATGGCCTTTCCCTTGCTCTTGGCAGCGCGGAAGTGACCCCCCTGGAATTGACAACAGCCTACGCGGCGTTCGCCAATGGTGGGCGCCGGGTGCCTCCTGTTTCTATATTGCGCGTCACGGATAGAGCTGGCGCAGTGTTGTATGAACACCAACCTGAGGTTAGCGAACGGGTTTTGGATGAGCGGATAGCTTTCCTAATTAGCGATATTCTGGATGATGATCCGGCGCGCATACCGACGATGGGCGGTGACAATCCGTTGGTACTGCCTTTTCCCGCCGCCGCCAAGATGGGCACGACAACTGATAACCGTGATGTCTGGACAGTTGGTTACACACCAGGCCTCGTCGTATCTGTTTGGGCGGGGAATACAGACAACAGCGTGATGAAGAATATCAGCGGCCGTTCAGGCGCAGCGCCGTTGTGGTCATCTTTTATGCAGCATGTCTATGACAGCGAAGAAATGCAGAGGACATTGGCTTTTGATGGCAAGCTGCCACCAGCAGAATTCGAGCGCCCGGAAGGGATTACACGTCGCTTATTGTGCGCTCTATCCTCCGTTACGCCAGGTGCATCTGACTGCCGTGTTAACCAATCGGAATGGTTCCTGGATGCGCCACAGCTTGCAGTTGAGGAAACGATTGCTGGCACAGTTCGTTGGGAGGAAGTCGACCCGGCTGTCGTACGTGTCCCGGCGCTCAGGTTAACTGATACAAGCCAAAATGTTGGTACCCAGAGTGCTGCGACATCCCAATACTGCCGCTATGATGAGGGTGCGGATATCTCCCAGCTGACAACAGACACTGTGTCTCAGATATTCATTACCCCACCGCGGAACATCGAGAGTTTGGTTGAAGCGCATATTTGGGCGCAGAATCATGGTCTTGTGGTGTTGCCCGCACGGCCGTGTACCGGGGGTGACCTAATCGCCGGCGGCTCCACGCCCAACACTCAGGAACAGGCGACAGTATGGCGCATTGCCAGCCCACGGTCAGGCCAGTTGGTCAATGGCGCAGTGACTGTTTCCGGCACAGCTAATTTCCAGACCGGTACGCAAGGCTCATATCAGGTAGAACTTGGTATTCCAAGTGAAGAAGGAGATGATGTGCGCTGGGTGCCCGTAGGCGGCCGTCGTTCTTCACCCATTGTCAATGGACAATTAGCTGTCCTTGATGCAAGCACGTTGGTTCCTGGCGATTACTACCTTCGCCTTTCGGTTACCCAAAACGGCCGGTCTTTAGGTGATCCCTACGTCGTCTCTTTCCTGGTCGGTGGTGTTCAAGCTGTTCAACTGCCGGACAGCACTTCTGAAGAAGCCAGCAGAATCGTCGACGTCTCTAAAGTTGTGAATCCGCCCCCCGCTGAGGAAGCTGTTCCGCCGGTAGAAGAGGAAGAGGAACAAGACAGCTGTTCTTCGCTGCAAGGCTGCCCTTAATTCACCCTACGTAATTCTTTCATAATCTTTTCTTCACAGATAGTTCAGATTAACTATATATACTCTATATTGAAAGTTGATTAACCCTGTTTGTAGTGAGAAGAAGAGATGTTGATTAAGAAACCAACCGGAATCGAAATACCGTCATCGGAAATTACACCAAAAGATACTTATCTGTCGCGCCGTACTTTTATGACCGGCGCGGCTGCTCTGGCGGCAACGGCTGCCCTCGTTGCTTGTGGAGCGCCGCCTGCGCCTGCCGAATCAAACGCTACCGTCGAGAGCGGTGGTGAAGCTCCTGCCACGGCCGTGGCTGAAGGCCCGACCGATGAATTGGGCGATCCCTTGACGTCATATCGTGACGTGACCAGCTACAATAACTTTTATGAGTTTACGATCGACAAAGAAGGGGTCGTGGAGAAATCAGCTGGTTTTCAGACCTCGCCCTGGCAAATAGAAATTGACGGCATGGTCCGCAACCCTGGTGTTTACGACGTCAATGATCTGCGCGGCCTTTTTGACCAGGAAGAACGTATCTATCGCATGCGCTGTGTTGAAGGGTGGTCGATGGTTATCCCGTGGCTGGGCTTCCCTCTTTCGAAACTGCTGCAAAAGGTTGAGCCCACGGCTGACGCCAAGTATGTTCGTTTCGAAACGCTATATGATCCAGAACAGATGCCCGGCCAAAAGAGCCCGTGGTATGAATGGCCCTATATTGAAGGGCTCCGGCTTGACGAAGCGATGCATGATTTGACGATCCTCTCTACCGGGCTCTACGGAGAGGAACTGCTGCCGCAGAATGGCGCGCCAATCCGCATGGTCGTGCCCTGGAAGTATGGCTTCAAGAGTATTAAGTCAATCGTCAAGATGAGCCTGGTGGATGAGATGCCAGTATCTCTGTGGATGTCAGCCGCACCCAACGAATATGGGTTTTACGCCAATGTCAATCCAAATGTTCCTCATCCCCGTTGGTCGCAAGCGAACGAACGGCGTATTGGAGAGCTCGGCCGCCGCGAGACACTGATGTTCAACGGTTACGAAGAACAGGTTGCCCATCTATACGATGGCATGAGCTTGACCACGAATTACTAGACAGTGCGACAATCCGTCCAGCATCACGAAACTCTAAAAGAGACGCAAAACATCATGCGACGACTAGACAAAAAAACATTGCAACGTTCTCTCAAAGCAGCTGTTCATATCGGGGCACTGATTCCATTGGCCGTGATGATCTGGGACTACACACAGGGTGGTCTGGGCGCTGACCCTATACGTGAAATAACCCTGCGTACGGGTAAGACGGCGATCGTCTTGCTGATGTTGGCCCTGGCGATCACGCCGGCGCATATCTGGTTTGGGTGGCGGCAGATCATCCCGCTGCGGCGCCTGCTCGGCTTATACGCTTTTCTATACGTGGCGCTGCACCTGACAATTTTTGTCTGGCTGGACTATTCGCTTAATCTACAGTACATCATAGAAGGTCTCTTCACCAGGCGCTATGCGTTGGTTGGATTCGCCTCCTTCCTAATTCTGCTGCCCCTGGCCGTGACCTCGACACGCGCAGCCATGCGTAAATTGGGCAAGAAATGGAAAACCCTGCACAAGTGGGTATACGTAGCCGGCGTTCTGGCCGTCATGCATTATTTCCTGCTGGTGAAGAACTCCTACACGGAACCGCTTATCTTCGCGATAATTCTGGCTTTCTTGCTGCTAACACGCGTGAAACCAATTAAGATGATGATTCTGCACTGGCGCCAGAGAGTAAACAATTGGCGAGTCAGGCGTTCCCTGGCAACAAAATAGCAGGGGCAACTAGCGCTTCTTCCAATCGTATGAGCCATTCTGCGACCCGTAGAATGGCTCGTTTCTTTGTACAGCCCCTTTAGTGCTATTCGCTAACCTTCTTCTCCACGACGGCGTGCAGTGCCGCAACTAATCGTGATCGTTTCCAATGCGGAATCACAACCTGGTAGATAAACGTTGGCGCAGGGGAAGGTAGATCCCCTGCCGCCTGCTGCATGTTTGCGGCATTTCTCTCCGAGATAGACATGGGCATCTCGCGTGGGTTGAGCGCGCCGAGCCCTGACCTGTGCATAACGGCCCGATATTGCCTGAAGAATCGCTCCGCCCGTAAAGAAGACAGGAATATCTGCCAATAGTTAAGTAAAAATTGGCCTATAGTCGCGCCGGCCGCCTCCCGTTATGTTAGAATGAAAGAAGTTGTAAGAGCATTTGTGGCACCGTCCATAGAAGACAGGAATGCTGCAATTTATTTTGTTCTGTATTGATAACTTATGGCCCAGCAGTCACAGTCAAATAGACGGAATAGAAACCAGCCCCCTCCTATCGTTCGACAGGAGATCTGGATTCCCGCCGCGCACGCCAGGAACCACCAGCGGAAATGGCCGGCAAGAGGCAGATTTCTACTGGCATCTACCTTGCTGATCCTCTTTTTCCTGGCCGCGCTTCTTGGGCTAATTTCGATGACGCTGATGTTCTCTTACAGTGACTTGATATTTCCCGGGGTGCGCGTAGCCAATACCGTCGTTGGTTCACAAACGACAAGCGCAGCAGCAGCACAGCTGGCCGAACAGATACCGCAGCGAGAGATCTTGTTGGTACACAGCACTGGCGCCTGGCCGGTGTCGGTCGCCGATCTGGGCCTGATAATGGATGCAGAGACAACTGTCGCGCAAGCATATGAACTGGGTCGAACACTTGGTGGGCTGCAGAGTATTAGTTCGGGGAAGTTAGATGTTGAGCCCTATTGGTCCTTAGATGTGGCGCAAACAAGCGCAGTACTTGACCGCCTGGCATCTGACGTGGGGGTACAGCCGGTAAACGCACAGGTTGTTATTGAAGCGGGTGAGGCGCGCGAAGTTCCGGCGCAAGACGGGGTCGTTCTTGATCTAGATATGACCCTCAACTATCTGATGGAGAATCCTACAGAGGTCGTAAGTGCTGGGCGCCTGCCGCTGGCTACGCGGCCGGTCGCGGCCGAAATAACGGACGCTGAACTGTTTGTCTCGGAAGCGCAGCGTTATCTGTCCAAACAAGTTGCCATCCGCGCCTATGATCCGGTAGGTAACGAAACGGCCGAGTGGGAGATCCGCCCCAGCGCCTGGCAACCCTGGCTGTCACTGGTGGTGAGCCCCGGTGCAAGCGACCCGTATTCCTGGGTCGTGGATGAAGCTGGCGCACAGAATTTTCTGGCAACGGGCTGGCCCTGGTTGGGTGAACAACGCTACCTGGATGCCGGCGAAGTCGTACCGGGCATGATCGATGTGATAACTTCTGGTCGAACTGGCTTGGATGCACGCGTTTATTACCAACCCCTGCAGTATACCGTACGCCCTGGTGAATCCTTTTCCAGCATCGGCTACAGTTTTGGCATTCCCTATCCCTGGATCCAGCAGGCCAATCCCGGCATCGATTCCCTGGCAGTTGGTGATGTGGTCACGATCCCATCTCCTGACGAAATGCTGCCCCTGCCCGTCGTGCCTGATAAGCGAGTCGTCGTCAGCCTCAGCCAACAGCGTGCGAAGGTATTTGAGAACGGTCAATTGAAGTGGGATTGGCCGGCAAGCACCGGCATCAGCAACAGTCCTACCTCGCCGGGTATATTTCAGATTCAGAGTCATGAAAGCGAGGCGTATGCCAGCAACTGGGATCTCAATATGCCCAATTTCATGGGCATCTACCGGCCGGTGCCTTCGTCAGATTTCATGAACGGTTTTCATGGCTTTCCCACGCGTGATGGATTCAACCTGTTGTGGACCGGCGACCTCGGCAATCCCGTCACCTATGGTTGTGTCTTGCTGAGTTCCGAAAATGCCCAGACGCTCTATGATTGGGCCGAAGAAGGCGTCATCGTCGAGATACAGCGCTAAACAACCGCGCACTATTTCCGCCGGCTACGGGCAAGGAGGATGCCCAGTACGCCAACACCGGCGGCAGCGCCTACTACTCTTGCCAGGGGAAATCTGTTGGCGGCTTTGACACCTTTCGCCATCACCGGCATGGCAGCGATTTCTGATTCAGCATCGCTGCGCACGCGCTCAAAGAGCGCCTGGTCCTGCCGGTATGCTTCGGCTAGCGAGCGTTTTTCGGCGAGATCTTCATCGGTCAGAAATTCATCAAAGGATCGCAGCCCGGCAATCTGAAATTCATGTTTCTTAAAAAGGCGGTAAATCTCCTTCACGCGATCCATGCTGATATTGCGACCCAAGGTGTAATCTTCGAAACGCCCTTCCATAGCCAACAGGGCGGTTTCCGCCAGGCAGGCGTAAGCTGTCTTGGGCGGCAGCCCGATATCATAGCCGAAGTCGATATCTCCAGGTATGAGCACCTCGCCGCTTTCAATGACTAGGACGTCGGGCCGCAGGGCCGCCTCGACGGCATTGATGTCCGGGGGACGAGCGACATCGCAGATGACAGCGCCCGCCTTGCATCTGCTGATATCAATGATCCGCTGGCCGAAAGCAGACGTGGCGGTGATGATCAGATCGCATTCGGCCAGATGCTCGCCGGGGCGGGTGGCGATGGATACTTTTGCCCCCGGTGTTTCTTCCTGAATTGTGCGTTTTAGTTCGATAAGCCGTTCCGGCTCGATGGATACCAGCACGACGTCATAGATGGCCTGGGCGATCAAGCGGGCGCAGACAGATCCGATAGAACCTGTCGCGCCGATGATCATCACTTTGCCCCTGGTCAGGTCGGTCGCGCCCATCTTGACCACTGCCAGTTTGGCGGCCTCCAATGTGGCTGCTACGGTGAGACTGTTGCCGCTGGTGATGGCGATGGCTGCTTCGTGGGCTACCGTGGCGCCCGCGTCGCCTACCACACTGGTAAAAGCGCCAAGGCCCATGATGCGCGCGCCACGTCTTTCGGACATTTTGACGGCTTTGTTCAGACGGTCATACGTGAAACGTTCGCCGTGTGACATCATTTGACGCGGCGTGGCTGCCAGGGAAATGAGAGAGCCTTCGATGCGCTGTCCGGTTGTTGGCGATTGGCCGCCGGTGATGCGTGAGAGATAGATGGGCGGGAAATAGGCGGCGACCCGTTCCACCAACTCGTCTGGCAAGTAGCGGGTCCAGCGAAACAGCTTGTGATTGTGAATAAAGCTGACGTTGAGCGGGTGAATGACAAAGGCGAAGCGGTTGATATTGGCTTCTTCCGGCTGCAAGTAGCGTATGGCGGGAGACCATTCGATATCTGCCAGTAAATCTAAATAGGTGTCCTCAGTCAGTGGGGCAGCTGGATCGAGGCGTAGGGCGACGAGTGCGGCTTCAATGGTCGCTGCGGACCAACGGCCGAGCCTTCCAGTTTCGGCGAGCGAGGGCATGAGCGTGATGGCAATGGATGCGCCCCGGCAACGCAAATCTTCTAGATCCTCTTCATCTGCCTGATTAACGACGATGGTCTTATGCCGTAGTGTTTGCGGCGCATAGCGGCGAATCGCACCAATATCGCCGGCGATGACATCCGCCCAGTTGAAGGAATCCTGGTTTCTTGCCGTGCCTGGGAGGCCGGGCTGGGGCGTGATGCGGCGAAAGGGGGCGTTATGCAGCTGTTCAAGCGTCGGCCTGGCAGCCTGTTCTAGGGTAAACCTGCTGCCTACACCGGGAAAGTCAGGAAGGGCGAAGTAGATAACTGGATCAGCATAGCGGACATTGGAACTATGCCGGCCAAGCGCCTGGGCCAGGCCGTTATGGTTGAGGCCGGGGACCATGAGGATGCGCTTTTCGCTGAATATGCCAGGCTCGGCGCGATCGGCAAGGGTGATCCCCCAGCGTTCCAGGCCAGCACGAATGCCAAGGCCGTCTACCACCGGCGTCTGTTGGGCGATGCCTGGCAGCAGTTGCCCTTCCGCGTGCGCACGTTGCTGTGTTCCTAATTCTAGTGTGGCCGGCAGTCCTTCTAGTCCAATTGCTGCCACCCGCCCGTCATACGCGCCAATCAACTGCCGGGCTGCTGCGGCATCGCCGTTACATCCCACCCGCAGTATCTCGATCTCATTTCCCAAAAAAGAGACCGTTTGCGATGTCGTTTCTTCATTGAGGTGGATAACCAGTATCTGCTTCATATCCGAGTAAACTCCTTGCCGGAAGACCTCACTGCTGCTGGTACGGCGGAAGTTAGAGAGCCGTCGGTTGCAGCAGCGCCCCACTTGTCATGAGCGCCGATTCTCAAGTATACCTCTCTATATCTGTGAGCGCGCCGACCGATAATAGGGGGCTGTAAACATTGTTGTCACCGAATTGTCACCGAAACGGTAGCGTGTGTCGCTGAATGTCATGTATAATACACTTTAGGGTCACAAAACAAGCTCTGACTGGGTCTGATAGGCAATATATCAGGTTGGATTCGCGGAATATTTGTGTCATTACACTGATTTCAGTTATAGTTGGTACCGGTTATGGAAGTAAACCGCACCCCAAAAACAGAATTTTAATCAGATGCTTAGTAAGGTGGCCAGCGTATGACACAATTGCTTGAAGTTAATAATCTCACTACCAGGTTTTATACGGAGGATGGCGTCGTTCACGCAGTTAGCGGCATTTCCTATACTTTGGACGAAGGGGAGTCCCTGGGAATTGTCGGTGAGAGCGGTTCGGGCAAATCGGTTGGTGTGAAGTCAATCATGCGCTTGATTCCCAGCCCTCCCGGACGCATTGAAGATGGAGAGGTGATTTTTAACGGTCGCGATCTACTCAAGCTTTCTGATGATGAAATGAGGCGGATCCGTGGCCGCGAAATCGCCATGATTTTCCAGGATCCGATGACCTCGCTCAATCCCGTTTTGACCATTGGCTTGCAGATGACCGAAGGGCTGGAACTCCATCTGGGTATGAACGCGGAGCAGGCGGAAAATCGCGCGGTTGAGATGATGGCGCTCGTCGGTATTCCTGATGCACGCGCGCGGCTCAAAGATTACCCGCATCAATTCTCCGGCGGCCAGCGACAGCGCATTGGCATCGCTATGGCGCTTGCCTGTAACCCGTCTTTGTTAATCGCCGACGAGCCGACCACTGCCCTTGACGTGACAATTCAGGCACAGATCGTGGACCTTGTACTCAAACTGAAAGATCAGTTGGGCATGGCCATTATTTGGATTACCCATGATCTTGGTGTTATCGCCGGTATGGTGGAGAAGATGGCCGTGATGTACTCCGGATTCATCGTTGAGATGTCGCCAGTACACGGCATTTATCACCAGACGGCTCACCCCTACACCCTAGGGCTGCTGGAATCGCTGCCCAAGATTAATATGAGCGATAACGAACGCCTGATTCCTATTGAGGGTCTGCCTCCTGATTTGCTCATGGAGCCAAAATACTGTCCCTTTGCACCGCGCTGCCGGTATGCCATCGATCGCTGTTATGAGGAGAACCCGCCCCTGAGCGCTGTCGCCGCTGAGCATTACTCGGCCTGCTGGCGAGCGCAAGAGATTTTTGAGGGCCTACGCATCACGGAATATGCGGATGCGCAGGAGGTGGCATCATGAGCGAGGTAAACGATAGAACGGGGAACAACGGGACAGGCAGCAAAGAAGTTCTTGTTAAGGTCGACAAGCTAAAGAAGTATTTCCCAATTAAACGGGGCGTTATGAAACGTACCGTAGGCTATGTTAAGGCCGTGGACGGGATTACTTTCGATATTTACAGGGGAGAGACCTTGGGGTTGGTGGGCGAAAGTGGCTGTGGCAAATCTACGGCCGGGCGCACGATCTTGCAGCTTTACGAACCGACTGATGGTGATGTTTACATGGACGGCGAGGACCTCACCGGCCTCAGCAGTAAGGATTTACGCAAAGCGCGGCGGAATATGCAGATGATTTTCCAGGATCCTTATGCCAGCCTCAACCCGCGTATGACAGTTGGCAATATTATCGCCGAGCCGCTCAAGATCCATGGTATTGGCAATTCCGCCAGTCGCAAAAAGCGTACGGAAGAACTCTTAAAACTCGTGGGGCTCAACCCATACTTTATTACCCGTTACCCGCATGAATTCTCAGGTGGGCAGCGGCAGCGGATTGGCGTTGCCCGGTCCCTGGCGACTAACCCAGCGTTTATCGTCGCCGACGAACCGATTTCCGCCCTGGATGTTTCTATCCAGGCCCAGGTCGTTAATCTGTTGGATGACTTGAAGAAAGATCTCGGGTTGACTTATCTGTTTATTGCCCATGACCTGTCGATGGTGCGCTATATCAGCGACCGTGTGGCGGTCATGTACCTGGGTCGAATTGTCGAGTTAGGCGAGCGGGATGATGTATACGATCGCCCGATTCACCCTTACACACAGGCGCTGCTATCGGCGATTCCGGTGCCCGATCCCGACTCTGAGTCGGATCGCAACCGGATTATTCTGGAGGGTGATGTACCCAGTCCGGCGTCACCGCCACCTGGCTGCCACTTCCACCCGCGCTGTGGTTATGCGACGGATATATGCAAGACGGATGATCCTGAACCACGTGATTTTGGTACAGAGGGAACGGTGCATATGGTGGCCTGCCACCATGCGGATCAATTTGTGTAGATAGCTTTTTTGGGAAATCGCGCTAGTCGGCGCAATTTCCCAGAAACTGATTTTTGACGAAATTGTAGACTGTTGACTTAGATGTTCTCGGGCGTAGTGAACCGGGAAAATAATCGCCTTGAGGAGGTGATGCCTAGAGAAGAAGCGCGTGGTTTTAAGTTGTTAGTATTGCTGTCCGAAACAAAATATTCCTTTAGAACGGAGGAGACTCTAAACATGTTAGGAAAACAGAAATATGGCCTATTGTTGGCCGGACTGTTGGTTTTGGCGCTGGCTCTGGTAGCTTGCCAGCCGCAAACAGTAGAAACTGTAAAAGAAGTTGTGGTTACCCGCGTGGTGACTGAGACTGAGGTTGTCGAAGGCGAGACCGTTGAGGTCACCCGCGTCGTCACCGAGGAAGTTGAAGTTCCCGTTGAGACGGTTGTGGAAGTCACGGCCGTGCCCGAAGAAATGGGCCCCGTAGCGGCACCAAATCCTGGCACCTACGTGCGTATGACCTTTGGTGATATTGACACGATGGATCCAGCGTTGGCTTACGACACTGCCAGTGGCTATCTTTTGGAAACGGTAACGGAAGGGCTTGTCTTCTATAATCATACAGACCCGACGACTTTCGTGCCTGTTCTGGCCAAGGAAGTGCCCAGTGCAGAGAATGGTTTGATCTCCGAAGATGGCCTGACCTACACCTTTAACATCCGCGAAGGCGTCAAATTCCACGAAGGTGGCGATTTGACCCCCAGTGATGTTGCGTACACCTTCCAGCGCGGTCTGCTGCAGTCCGATCCTAACGGCCCGCAGTGGCTGTTGGTCGAACCGATCATGGGTTACTCGGCTACCTACGACATCACCGAAGAGATCGCCGAAGGCGCCTATGCGGGTGACCCCGAAGGCTTGCTGGCCAACGCTTCCCCCGAAGAGCTGGTAGCGGTCTGTGAGAAAGTAAAAGCCGCTATCGTTGCCGATGATGACGCCGGCACCGTGACCTTTAACCTGGCTGTTCCGTGGGGCCCCTTCATCTCCACATTGGCCGGTTATTGGGGCAGCATCCTAGACGCGGAATGGGTTGCCGAACAAGGTGACTGGGACGGCGACTGCGCCACCTGGCAGAATTTCTATGCACCCGGTTCTGAGAATTCCAAACTGACCCCGGTTGTCAACGGTACCGGCCCCTTCATGCTGGATTACTGGACACCTGGCGAAGGTTGGTCGGCCGTGCGTTTTGACGATTACTGGCGAACCGATGCCGATCCCAAGTGGGAAGGCGGACCTTCCGGCCCCGCGGCTCTGGAAAGAATTGTTGTCCAGGTCGTTGATGAATGGGGTACACGTTTTGCTGCTTTGCAGGCCGGCGATGCTGGTTCGGTAGCAGTTAATGCTGATTCCTATGCCCAGGTCGATCCCCTTGTGGGCCAAGTCTGTGATTGGAAAACCGACGAATGTACGCCGACTGGCAATGATGGCGCGGTCCTGGTCAAATACGACAATCTGCCCAGCACCAGCCGTACCGATGTCTTCCTGAACTTTGATATCTCCGCCGATTCGCCCTACATTGGCAGCGGCCAGTTGGACGGCAATGGTATTCCGCCGAACTTCTTCGACGATATCAACGTTCGTAAGGCGATGAACTACTGCTTCGATTACGAGACCTATATCAACGAAGCGCAGGTTGGCCTTGGTTTCCGTAACAACGGCCCGATCATCAAAGACATGCTTGGCTACAATGAAGATGGCCCCATGTACGACTATGATCCGGAACAATGTGCGGCTCTGTTAGAAGAGGCCCATGGCGGCGCGCTGCCGGAGACCGGCTTCCGCTTCCAGATCGCTTTCAACACCGGCAACTCAGTGCGCCAGACAGCGGCGGCGATCTTCCAGCAAGAGCTGGCGGCGATCAACCCGCTCTATCAGGTTGAGATCGTTGGTATCCCGTGGCCCACATTCTTGCGCTCCTTCCGCGCGGCCCAGCTCCCTGTGGCCATCAGCGGTTGGCAAGAAGATATTCATGACCCGCATAACTGGGTGCAGCCCTTCACGGTCGGCACCTACGCCGGACGTCAGAATATGCCCCAGGATCTGTTGGATCAATTCAACGAACTGGTAACCGCAGGCGTGCTTGCCGCCGATCCGGCCGAGCGCGAGCAGATCTACTTTGAACTGCAGCAGCTGCATCATGATGCGGCACCGCAGGTTACGCTGTCACAGCAAACCTCGAATCGTTATCAGAACCCCTTCGTGCAAGGTTGGTACAACAACCCGGCGCGCAGTGGTGATGCCGACGCTTACTCCCTTACCGTGGAGTAAACGACGGACTCTATGAGCGAATGCTATCCTTCGGATAGCTAAACTGGTGGGTCACCTTTTTCGAGAGGTGGCCCACCAGGCTCGTGCATGTTAGCAGCCAGTACACTGGTTTTTCGGGCCAAACTCAACGGAGAAGCCGGTGTCGTGTCTGTTAACATTCAAGGCTGACCCATATGGGACGAATCACTCCGCACTGGTTTGCGGGGTAGGAAGCAGATGCAGCGGAAAGCAGCAACATACGGAAAGCGATCTACGTAAGAATACAAAGATAAGGAGACATTATGACCGCCTATGTAATTCGTCGTCTTTTGATCTTGCCCATCATCCTCCTCGGTGTGACCATGCTTATCTTCGCTATGATGCAGGTGCTTGGCCCGGTAGAGCGTTCGGCGCTCTACGTGCGCGACATTCCCAAGAACGAACAGCAGGTTAATGCCATCATCAGACGTTACGGCCTGGACAAGCCGTTCCCCGTGCAGTATTGGAACTGGCTTGTGGGCACGGAAGACCAGGTCACCGGAGAAACCGTAGGCGGAATCTTGCGTGGTGATTTGGGATATTCACGTACCGGCCGCGAGGATGTTGTGGAGATGATCAAGCGCCGCTTCCCGGCCACGTTGGAATTGGCGCTTTGGAGTATGGTCCCGATCATTGGCTTCGGAATCTATTTCGGCATTCTTGCCGCCTTGAATCATAATAAGCCGATTGATCAAATAACACGCGTCTTTGCGATCATCGGCTGGTCATTCCCTACGTTCGTTTTCGGCCTGTTGTTGATTCTTGTGCTGTACGCGTGGTTGGGTTGGTTTGAACCGGGCCGTTTATCACTTGAGTATGCCCAAGAGGTCATGCAGCCAACCTTTACGCGCTATACGGGGATGAACACGGTTGACTCGATTCTTAATTTGCGCTTTGATATCTTCTTCGATGCGTTGAATCACCTATTTATGCCGGTGTTGACTCTTTCGGTGGTAATCATCGCCCTGATGATGAAAATTACGCGTTCCTCGATGCTCGAGGTTCTGCGCCAGGATTATGTGACCACGGCGCGGGCCAAAGGGCTTAAGGAAAAAGTTGTCGTTAATCGCCACGTACGCCGCAATGCGCTCATCCCGGTGATTACCGTAGCCGGGACGACGTTGGCCGGCCTGCTGAACGGCGCAGTGACGACGGAAGTGATCTTCAATTACCCCGGTCTTGGTTCGGCGGCGGCGGCCGCCGCTTTAAGCCTGGATGTGTTGACGATGTTGGGCTTGACGCTCTTCACGGCGTTCATATTTGTTTTTGCCAATCTGATTGTGGATGTGCTGTACGGCGTCCTTGATCCACGCGTGCGACTCAATTAGGAGATAAGAAATGGCTGCTACGACCCCTGATGCCTCTCCCGCTATCCTAGATCAAGGCTATCTACGCGATCAATCACGTCTGGAGAAACTTGTTGGCCCGGAATGGTACAACCTGCTCAAAGGCCTGGTTACCAATCCGCTGACCGTGGCCGGGCTGCTCCTGGTGTTCATGTTTGTTCTGATGGCCCTCTTCGCCCCTGTTCTGGTGCCGGCGCCGAATGAACGCTGGGACCCCTATCTGATTCCTCGGGATGGGTTTTCGGCGGAGCCTCAGCCGCCCGGCTCCGAGTGGAAGAAGTTCCCGCCAGCCTATGTGCCGGCCTGGTACAAGATAGTCACTGGTAATGAAGAGTGGACGCATCTTATGGGCACGACCAGCGGACAGTACGATATCTGGTATGGGATCATTTGGGGGTCGCGCACGGCATTGATTGCCGGCAGCTTTGTGGCCCTCATGTCGGTGGCGATCGGCGTCGTAGTCGGCGCCATAGCGGGGTATTACGGAGGCTGGGTCGATGAAGTGTTGATGCGTATCGTGGAGATATTTATCGCCTTTCCCTTCCTGGTTGGGGCTTTGATCCTTGCCTCGTTATTGACGCCGATTTTCGGGCGCAGTATCTGGCCAACGATGATCGCCCTGATCATCTTTGGATGGACGGGCTACGCACGCCTTATCCGCGGCGATATCCTGGCGACGAAGGAGCGCGAGTATGTGACCGCTGCCCGCGCCAGCGGCGCCAATGATATGCATCTGATCACGCGTCATGTGCTGCCTAACGCGATTTTCCCGACAATGGTACGCCTATCGTTGGATTTTGGCGCGGTTGTGCTCTCCTTCGCCGCTCTGAGCTTCCTCGGCGTTGGCGTGCCGGAAGGATATGCTGACTGGGGACAGATCATCAGCTTTGCCCGCGCCTGGATTCTTTCGCTAGATACGCACTGGTATATCATTGTCTTCCCCGGCGTAGCGCTGCTGCTCTACGGGTTGGCCTGGAACCTCATTGGCGATGGCCTGCGTGATATTCTTGACCCGCAGCTGCGGGGTAAGAAATAACAAGATTGATCATAATTGATGGCTGAATTCTCGAATGGCTGAATTGCAAATGCAGTTCGTAGGCTGTTCAGAAATTCTCTCTCAAGTAATTAGAAGTGATTCTGGCGGGTTGCCTAGTGTGGCCCGCCTTTTTGATTGGAATAATGGTAGGTAGATCGTGGTTTAGCATTGGCGTGGGAGTTGTTTCCCTGCTGCTGTTGATGAGCGTTGGTCTTGTCCTGGCACAAGAGACGCCGCCAGCGGAGACGCCGTTAGCCGAGACGCCGGTGAGTGATGCGCGTCCGGCAGCAACCCCTACCATCGACCGGCTGGCAGCACCACCGCCAGTCCTCCAGCCAACACAGGCGGACAACGGCGCCTATCTTTACTGGGTATGGTGCCAGCCCTGCCATGGCGATCAGGGCCAGGGACTTACCGATGAGTGGCGCGAGCAGTATCCGGAAGAAGATCAATATTGCTGGAACCGGCAGTGTCACGGCAATATTCCGTATGAAGATGGTTTCACCCTACCCAAGCATATTCCGGCGATAATCGGCGGACAAAGCATGGCCCGTTTTCAGATGATGGAAGAGATCTACGAGTATACACTTGTAAAGATGCCATTTGAATTTCCAGGCGCGTTGAACGAAGAAGAGGCACTCGCTGTAACGGCATACCTGGCGCGCGAAAATGGCAAATGGGATGCCACGCGCTTAACGGAGGAGAATATCAGTGAGTTTCGCTGGCAGCCGCTGCCAACACCCACGCCGCCAAGTACTGTCTATGGTTTCGTGAAACAAGCGCTCGAGAGCGACCAAGGAGCAGCGGGACAAATTCCGGTAAATGTAGTGATTCTGGCCGGCGGGCTGTTTGTCGGCCTAGCGCTTCTTGGAGGCATTCTATTATGGCGACGACTTCATCAATAACAGGTCCTGACCAGGAATCGCTTGATCCTTATGAACGGCCGGGTTATCGCAAGCTGAATTTGCTGAACGGCATACTCATCGGCATCTCTCTGGCCCTTGGCAGTTGGGGGCTGGAAGCATTGCGGCTCGCCGGTCTACCTCTAGAAAATGCGTATTCCAGTTTGCTTCTGGGCAGCCTGGCGCTGATCGTTCTCGGCGGTTTCGCCGGCTGGCTGACTGGCTACTTCGAAAAAATCTGGCCGACGGTGATCGTGTGGCTGTTCACGTCAATGTTGAGCGCGCTGATCATCGGATACCAGCCCTATATCGGCCGTACGGCGGCAGAGTGGCTGGCTGACACGCGATCTTGGGGGCTGCCCATTTACAGTTCGCAGACCGTGACGAACAGCGGCTTGATCCTGGGCGGCCTGACGATTATTATTACCCTAGCGATTTTGGCGCTGCTGCAATCTTACCGCATGGAGCAGGCAGTAAATGAGCTGGGGGATAACGGCCGTATCAGCGCGCGTTCCTGGTTCATCCTCCTACTTCCCATGCCAATTGTCATGTTGGTCGCTCTTTTCACAGCCAGTGTGCAGGTCAATCCTGCCGCGCAGGCAGCAAGCGTAGTCTACGACGGCATCGAGGTTGCTGGCAGCACCGAGGAAGATCTGTTCCAGTTAGGCATTCAACGCGGCACGAATTACGCGGCCCTAAATCCTGTGCGAGATCAGCTTACGGGCAACTACAGCCTGCGTATTGGCGAGATCGACGCCGACTCCAGCCAGACCTTCATCCTGGCTGAATTTGAAGACGGCACCTGGATCAACTGCCGGACGATCAATGACCAGCTGTCCTTCTGTTATGATGCCGCACCCGCCTATTCAACCGGCCTGGCCAGTTTGATTGCCGGGGAGCCGATGCCCGAGGTCTGCCAGGGCTGCCCACCCGCTGTGGATGAGGAATGGTTGGCCTGGCTGCAGGATCGAACTTCGCAGCTTGGCCCGGATCCGCAAATAGAGCGCCTGGCGCAGTGGGGCGGATATGTCCTTGTACAGTTATCTGCCAGCGATGGCGACTATGCCATCCAGTGTCTCTTTGACAAAATGAGCCCGGTGAGCCTCGATCACTGTGAAGAGGTAATGCCGTAGGCGGGCGGTACCGGCGCAGCCTCAAGAAGCGCTCACTCTACGCCAACTGGATCGAGGAAACTGTTGGCGCCCATGAAGGAATCACGCAGTGAGCCGACGGCCTGCACATCATCCTCGTAAACGCCATTGCGCGGTCCGGAGGAATGGATGATCTTCCAGCCGCCCAGACTCATGCCGACGTGCGTGATTTTTCGAGCTGCCCCTTTGCTGCCAAAGTAGAGTAAGTCGCCTGCCTGAAATGGTGGCTCCAGCAGTGGACGCGCTGCGAACTGCATATCGGCGTCCCGGGGAAGGGTGATGCCGACGAGGCGGTGCATCAGCTGCACCAGGCCGGAGCAGTCGATGCCATAGATGGTGCAGCCACCCCAACGGTAAGGAACGCCGGTAAAGGGGCGCGCAGCATCAACCATCTTCTGCCGTTGTTCAGCAGCTGTTTGTGGCAAATGATCCAGTGGGCATAGGGAGTCGACGGGCACCCAGCCGCTGTGACTGCCAACCGGCTCGATCCTGGCCAAGTCTCCGGAGAGATCGGTGACCGGCACGGCCGTACCGGCAAAAACCCGGCTTACCAGTTCCGGCTGCTGCGGCCCGGCAACCATCAATGCGACGGGAGAGGTCACCCTGTGTGTCGGTGTCAATTCTGGTAGGTCAGCCGTCATATAGGCGCGCTGCACCCAACCCAGGTAGCCATCTTGCTGGCGCACGAAAGCCCAGTAATCTTCCTCACGCAGTAGTTCGATGATTGCGCCATTGAGCAGTTGGCTCATCAGCTCAGTCGCTCGCGACGGGTGGCGGTGGAATCCGGCCAGGTTCGTGCTGATTGCCATCTGTTGTGAGGGAGTCTTGCGCAGCACCTGCACGGCGGCAGATTCAAACGTGACCTCAGGAAATGTGGTAGCCAATTCCTGTAAGCAGCTGTCAAGATCTGCCGCTTCCAGAACAGTGCCCGACAGAAGGCATTGATCCGGGGAAGGTTGTTCGGCGGTCATATCAAAGAGCGTCATCCGCCCATCACCGTAGCGCGCGGCGATCTTTCCTAAAGCATCATCAATTGTAATCCTTGTCATTGTGCTATTCCTCTTCGGTTCGTTTGATTGCACCGATGCCCGGTCTGTCCGGCAGATGCAGATGAGCTTGTTCATCAATGATGACGCCGTCGAACGGATCGTTGCTGATCAACAGCGGCGCGTCCAGGTCCAGCCAGTCGGCCGCTCCCGCCAGGTGGGCCATGGCAGTCACGCCAAGCGACGTTTCCACCATGCAGCCGAGCATGATACGCAGCCCCAATTCGCGGCCGCGACGTAACAGAGTTACCGCCGGACCCAACCCGCCAACTTTCATCAACTTCAGATTGATACCCTGTACGCCGCCGGCGGCCAGTTTTTCGAGATCCTCTGTCGTTTGTACCGATTCGTCGGCGACAACCGGCACTGCACAGGCGGCCTGAACGGCGGCCATGCCTGCAAAATCGTCACGCGCGACGGGTTGCTCGACCATCTCCAGGCCATAGGGCAAGATACGTGTGAGCTGTGCGATGGCTTCTTCCGCGGACCAGGCAGCGTTGGCATCAACGTACAGCTTAACGTCGGGCCGCGCCTGCCGGATGGCGGCAATTCGCGCCGCGTCGTCATCACTACCAAGTTTGATCTTGATAATCGGGAAATCAGGAACGGCCGCCGCGGCAGCGGCCATGACCTGCGGCGTATCAATGCCAATGGTGAAAGAGGTAGCCATCGGTTTCGGTTTAGGAAGTCCCAAGAGTTCATAGAGCGGCTGGTTTTTCTGTTTGCCAAGCTGGTCATGCAAGGCCAGGTCCAGGGCTGCGCGCGCCGGCGCCGGTCCTTTGTCGCCTACCCACGCCGCGATCCCGTCGGCATCATCAGGAAAAGGCAGTTGAGATGTGGCAGCTGATGCCCAGAGATCAGTCATCGCCTCTGTTTCTACGCCATAATAGGGTGGGATAGTTCCTTCTCCCCAGCCCGCATTCCCTGCCAGCTGCAGCAGGAAGGCCTGCCTGGTCACGCTGGCACCATAAGAAACGCGAAAGGGAGTCTGTAATTTTAGGGTATATGCTTGCCACGTAACACGTTCAGTCACGGTTTTTACTCCAGTTTCTTGCACACTAGATGAGTTTAAAAGGGGTATGGACAGTGGACTCCAAACCTGCAAGCGATACAGATCCTTGCGGCGGCCACCGAACCCGGTTGATCAGAAGGCGTCTAGAATCATCCGCATATTAGTATAATCTTTTTCATGGGGCATGGCGAAAACAGCAGGGATCACAGATATGTTGCTCGGGGGTTATTATTGTGGAACCGCGCTCTTTCAGCGTAAGGGCTGTTATGATCTGCAAATGCCTTGGTCTGTTCGACTACGCGCTCTTCGACTCCCTTGACTTGGCTGATTTGAATCCAACCTGCTGGAGCCTAATCAGCGGGCTCGCCATATAGATCTGTTTGCGGTCTGAACGCGGCCCAGGCGAGCCAGAAGAATTCATTACCAGTGTTGATGGAGAGAACGCGGGCGCCGGGCATCACAGTAAGCGTGGACAGCGCTGTGTAAACCGGAGTAAGGGATGCTGTTTGCGCGGCGCATGCGCTGAGAAAGAGCCCGCCTATAAAGAATCAGTTTGCTTGGCATGAGCCAAATGTAGCGCGGGTCCGTGTTAACGGTTGTTACGAGAGGCAGGTGGCGCGCATAGTTCAAGCCTTCGAGATCTGGTGATTAGCTTTTGGGTGGGCTCCGGCGGAAAGACCTTAGAGGTTTGCCGCCGTGTCACCATTCATGGTCAAGCATTGCATAGATGAGGCGATCATGCCAGCTGTCCTTGATCCATTCTTTCTCACGCTCGTGCGCTTCCCGGCGCATTCCGAGTTTTTCCAATACACGCACCGAGCCGGTATTGTTTGCGATTGTCTCGGCCCAGATCCGGTGCATGCCCAATTCAACGAACCCAAAGCGCAAGATTTCAGCCGCGGCTTCGGTTGCATATCCCTTGCCCCAATAGGATGGGTCCAACTCATAGCCGATATTAGCTTCGCGCAAGTCTGGATCGTTGACACGGATGCCGCAGTTACCGATGATCTGTCCCTGATTCTTGTTGACGACGGCAAACTGATAAACCCTGCGCGGCCGTTCATCCTGATAATTCAGAAACATCTGCACGAAGGCCTGCACATCTTCGGCCGTTCGTTCTGTCCAGTGATAGTAGCGGAGATAGCGGGGATCGTTCTGGTAGGCCAGAACCGCCGTCCAATCGGACTGCGTGAATTCACGCAAGGTCAGGCGTTCAGTTTCTAACTGCATAACTACCTACGGTCGCTGCGGCGGAATCAGTAGAGCGGTGAGCCTATTCATCGGCTGAGGGGCGCATCATAATGACAAACGGCCGTCCATCCTTTGCATGTTGGAAACGAGCGCTGATCTGAAAACCGGCATTTGCGCAGAGGTGTTGGGCGCGCGTGTTGAAGGCGGCGATAGTTACACGCTGATTCTGTTCTGGAAACTGCCGCCGGGCAAAGGCGAAGACTTCAGCGGCGTAGGCCGCGCCCTGTCCCTGTCCGGTCAGATCGGGGCGCATGCCCATACCGATATCGAGCGCTTCCTCCGTGTAGTCGCCGCCGGGCACACGCGCGTCGGCACCGAAGTTGCAGAAGCCCAGGAACTCACCGCCCTGTGTCGTGATGGCGAAATAGCCGTTGCCGGGATCGAAGAAGAAAGCCAGCGCCTGCTGTGGATCCTCGCCGGACATATTGTAGACGGCATAAGGTTCCTCGTATTCCCAGGCGAGAAAGGTGAGAATCTGATCGGGCGTTAGAGGTTGAATCGTCATTTTCATAAGAATGTGTGTCATCTGATCAGCCCGTCAACAAAGGAACTGACCCGCTGAGAGACTGAAATGCTTGATTCTCGCTCACTGCCTGCGAACCTCAGCTTTTACGGTCTGCCCCATCTTCATCAGTGAAAAGGTCGCGTTTGCTGAAGGGGGACTTGAGAAAACGGCCGACCATTTTCGATCTGGGCATGTAGTCGATGTTGGCGCCGTTCTTGTCGTTTGTCAAGATCTGTTCAACCAGCCAGGGCGCGACATTTTCGGTCGTATCGGCCAGGATATTGAAAATCGACTTTGCTTCTTCCAGCCCTTCTGGGTCATCTTTGTAGCGATCCAGCAGAAGGTCGGTCATCACCATGCCAGGAGAAAGCGAGCCTACGATAATGCCTGTGTCCTGCGCTTCCTGGATCATAGCCTGGGTGAAGTAGTGAACGGCCGCCTTGGAGGTGCCGTAGATGCCCATCCCCGCGCGAATACGACCGTTGGAGCCAAAGCCTTCCATGTTATATATCTGGCCAAAACCCTGTTCAAGCATGCCGTTCATCGCTACCTGCGAGCCGTAAATGAGGCCCAAGACGTTGACGTCGATGACTTCCTTTGCCGTACCTGCCGGGAGTTCCCACACCATCTCCGTGTCATGAGCCAGCCCGGCGTTATTAATCCAGATATCAACTGCGCCCAAATGGTCGACTGCGTAGGACCAGAGCCCCGCTATTTCTTCGGGTTGGGATACGGTTGCCGGATAGCCATACAGATTTTCGGATCCGTAGCCCATGGCCAGATCGACACATGCTTGTTCGACGCGCTCCTGGCGACGGCCGTTGACGATGATCCGGCACCCCTTTGCCAGAAAGGCATCAGCCATGGCATAGCCGATACCGCGCGTACTTCCTGTAATGACGATTCGTTTCATTGAATTGACTCCTCCGCAAATACCCGATCTCCGCCGTCAATTGTAATTTGAAGGTGAGGAGGCTGCGGGCTTGTTTCGTTAGCTGCCTAGATCATACCTCGCGCGCCTAGCTTCCAGCGAATGCGGGCGATCGTTACCGGCACCACGGCAGCCGGTGTGTCGCTTTGCGTCCGCAAGATGCGCACCGCTTCCTTCATGGTTGCTCCGGAGCCGATATAGTCATCCAGCAAAAGGATGGCCTCGTTCGCCGACAGCTGGTCTAGCTCGTGTCCAGAAGAACCCAAAGTCATACGTCCCTGCACATTCTCGCGGCGCTGGTCGTTGTTTAACAGTTCCCCCTGCCGTCCTGGCGGCAGTTCCCGCCAGGAGAGCAGCTGTGGTGCGGTACTTGCCCCCAACTGTTCGGCTGCAACGGCCGCCGCGCTCTCGCGCTGCTGCCACGTTCTGGAGGGGATCGGTACAACGAGGCCAAAGCGGTATTTTCTGGATAACCGTTCAAGCAGGCCGCTTAATAGGTCCAGCAGCTGCGGATCGAGCGTTGGTTGCGTCGTTCGCTGGCGCATGAAGTTGACAAATAGTGGTTGGCGAAGCTGCCCATTGAGCAGCGAGACGCCGGCTTCCATCGGCGGGCGTTTTGATGGTGATATTGGAACAGTACGGTTGTCCAACCATGCTTGCGCTTCCCCCGGGTTTGTTTCACGGGAGGTGCGGGGTTCTCCGAGGCAGCAGCTGCAGTGGCCGCAGGGACCGGCTTCCTCATCGCCCAGGGCACGGCGCAGGGTCTGCATCAGGCAGCCGGTTTCGCCCAGCCCGTAAGCGAGTATCTTTGCTAATTCCTGGCTGCGAACGGTATGCTGGCGTTCATAGCGGGTTAATTCCGGCTTGCCCTGCTTCGCCGTGCGCACGTACACTTGTCGCCTTCCGATTAGCTGTTTTTCTACAAATGCTTGTTCCTGCAGTTCGGCGAGGATGACCGTGACCTTGGTTGGATGCAGGCCGGAGCGCGCTCGCAGTTGGACCTGACCAGGCCAGGCGCCGCTTTCATCCTGGCGAATTTCCGCTAGTACAGCGTTGAAATCGGCGCTTGTCGGCTGTGCCGAGCGAATGAAGTGCTCCTGTATGCGCCTGTCCTGGACGTCAAACAACAGGATGCCTTGTGCCGGCTGTCCATCACGACCGGCACGGCCTACTTCCTGGTAGTAGGCGGTGATAGAGCCGGGAACATCGACATGAATGATGAAGCGAATATCCGCTTTGTCGATGCCCATCCCCAGGGCGTTTGTGGCGGCGATTGCTTTGTGACGGCCGTCCATGAAAGCTGCTTGCAGCGCTCGCTTGTGATCGGCGTCAAAGCCGGCATGATAGGCGACGACATCGCTGCCCTGTTGGCTGAGGTATTCGGCGACGATTTCCGTATGTTCCCGCGTCGCGCAATAAAGAATGCCGTTGCCCGCCAGCTGAGGCATCATCTCTGCCAGCAGCGCCAGTTTTCCGGCCATACCATTCACCTGATACGTGGAGAGGCTGATGTTTGGCCGGTCCATGGACATGCGCTGCACAGTTAGCGGGGGGCCGGCCGGTCCGCGCAGCTGGCCGGCGATATCCTGCTCCACACGATCGTTGGCGGTCGCCGTCAAACCCAGCACACGCAAATCAGCTTTGCTCCTTTCGAACTTTCTGATTGCTTGAATAATCTGCCGGTAGGCGGGGCGGAAATCGTGACCCCAGGTGGAGATACAATGTGCCTCGTCTACGACGACCAGGCTGATATTTAGCTCGGATAGGAAGGTGAAGATCTCGATGTTGTCCAACTTCTCCGGGGCGATGAAGAGAATGCGCAGCTCCGAACTAATGGCGGCGCGTATCGCCGCCCCGTTTTCAGCATCAGATTGGTCGGAATTGATGCTGGCCGCCGGAATCTGGAAGCGGTTGTTCAGTTGTTCGATCTGATCGCGCATAAGCGCCAGCAGTGGTGATATGACCAGCGTGATGCCGTCTACAAGCAGTGAGCTGAGCTGGTATATCAGCGATTTTCCGTACCCGGTGGGTTGAATACACAGAACGCGCCCGGTGGAGAGCAATGCTTCGACAGCTTCTTGTTGGCCAGGGCGAAAAGCGTCGATCTTGAACTGTTGGTGGAGAAGCGCTGAGAGATCGGCTTCCAATGGTTTTTCCATAGTTATCTTAGGTCCTATGCGTGTCGCTGTTCGCGAAGCCAGCTTCTCAGCGGGTCATCAATGGAAATAATCTCTTCCCAATGCGGATCAGCTGCCAGGGTGTCGTAGCGGCAGGTTACAACATCATTCAGACGATCGGCGCGCAGCGGCGGCGGGTATGATGTGTGCATGTGCAGTGGGTAATTGACTAGATGCGGCAGTTCTATTCGTTGACGATGATCCGTGTGGTCGAGAATGGTTCCGGTGAGCACAGCCTGGTGCATGAACAGGCGATACAGTATGTCTCGTTTGTAGAAGGGGGTGAAGGCTGGCTGCTCATATAGTCTCATGAAGTTGTCTGACCATGTGCGCAGGAGTGCCTGTTCCGGCCGTACAACCAGCATCCCGGCGTTGAAATAAGCCCGGATGGTTTCCTGATCAACGGTGGTAACCATTGGGGCGACCTGCTGTGCATCAACGCCAAGATAGTTGTAGATAAGCGACCAAAAAGGATCGACTGGCTTGGAAACCAGCGAGCCAATTAATTGATGGTCGACGGGCCGGTAACCGAGCACTTTGTTTGCCGGAAGCAGCAGCGGCACAGGTTCCTGCAAGACAAGGCTGTCGCGATCCATCCATACCAGGAGTGAACCGCGCTCCTGGGCGAGCGTTTCAGCGACACCGGCGGCAACCGTCTTGCCGGCAAAAGGAAAATTGAGCTCCTTGTTCTCGGCGGCAAACGAGATTAGGCGTACCGTCAGCCGTTCGAATTCGACGCGTATGGAAACGGGCAGCCGTTCCTTCTGGTCAGGTATCAGAAGCCAAATTGGCGCCCTGGCGAAGCGTCCGGCAAATGTGCGGATGCTGCGTGCCCAAAGCAGCGCTTCACGTGCGGCGCCCTTTGTGCCGGCCATCCCGGCAAAGATAAGATCACTCATAAGGATTCAATCGACGTTGTATCATGGCGACGCCTCGGCGATGAAGTTGATTTCTAAGGTAACATTTTCTTCGACACCGGCAACGCCGGTTGCGCTGGGAACAAAGAGGTCGAAGTTCGCGCGCTGGATGGTTGTAGCTGCTTTTCCTTCGATGCGCGTGTTAGAAACAGGGACTGCCGTTACATCAAAAACCACTGGCTTCGTGATTTCCATAATTGTAAGATCTCCGCTGATCTGGAATTTAACCGGTTCGCCCACGGCAATGACGTTAGGTAACCCTGAGATGTTTGTGGGTGTAAAAGTAACAAACTGGTAAACGCGGCTGAGCAAGATGCGCGTTTCGATCGCCCGGTTGCGGAAGCCGTTGTCTGTAAGCAGCGCGCGCACGTCGACCTGAATAGGTCCGACCGCCGCCGAGTCTGGATCGTCAAGATCAAGGGCAATCCGTCCCGTGACTTGATCCGTTATGCCCACCACGGTCTTCGGTTCGCCCCGCAGAAGTTCGTCAATTAGGAAGCGCGCTTCGGTGGAGCCGGGAACGAGTTCGTAGACTGTGCTCGCTTCGTCAATAGCCATGCCCTGCGGCAAAGGGGTCGGTTCAGGGGGCGCAGCTGCGTCGCTGCACCCCGTGGCGAACAGCAGTAGAACGACGCTAAAAAAAAGCAGGCGCAGGAAATCTCTAAATATAAGTGGCTGGGGGGACATTATTCTCACTCGCTTTCGCTCGAACAAAAGAATGAACAAGCATTCGATTGCCTATTCCACTCATTGTTACCCTTATTCTCTGTAACGGCAAGCTGGATTCATGGATGAGCAGGGTTTTTCAAAAGTTGGTTCTGTAGCCGCAGTTTCCCAATTGCGTATTGCTGACCATACTAGAACGCGAAAGGGATTTTGCGGCCACAGTACGACAATCGCGGACTATTGTAGAGCCATGCATGGATCAGGTAGTGTGTTCCGCGCGGTACGCTTCGTCAACCAACACCTTTTAGATCATCTAGCGCTGCTGTGTCATGGTGATTGGTCTTGAAAAACGTAACGGCCGAGCAGAACAAACCAAACCACAGCTGGTGCTGATGCCACATAGGAGATCCGCGCTACTTTCGGGGCGGCCGGCTTGGCGACGATTGAACCAGACAGTAGTTGATCACCCCAGCAGGCTGGCTGTGCATTTGCTTTAGGATCATTGACTTGCCCCCCTGCTTCTGTATAATGCTAGTAACTTTGAACAATAGAATAAGTACCTTCGGGGCAGGGTGAAATTCCCGACCGGCGGTAAGGCCAAGCGCAGGCCGAGCCCGCGACCTGATGACGTTCGTCACGGTGGATCTGGTGAGATTCCAGAGCCGACAGTTATAGTCTGGATGGGAGAAGGTAGGCAATCTTTTTGCGTCACCATTTGTGCATGCCCCACACATTGTGGGGTTTTTCTGTTTGGTGACGCGTGTCAGATAGCGGCCGCGTTTTCCCCTCCCCTTGCTCCAACAATAAATTATGCAACGCACACTGCGATTCCTGGATTCACAGCCGACGTGGGTCACCATTTTGGCATCAATGATTATCTTGCTGATGGCCTGGCAAGCGTTGGTGATCGTGGGCGACTATCCGGCTTTCATCTTGCCGGGCCCAGCCGATGTATGGCAGCAGTTCTTGATAGTGCTTTCTGACGGCCGTTTGGCGCACCACAGCCTGGTCACGATCAGCGAGATAATCCCCGGCCTCTTGATAGGGGTGTTGATCGCTATTCCGTTGGGCTATATGTTGGCCAAGTCGCCCTTGGCAGAACGGCTGCTGTCACCCTACCTAATCGCTTCACAAGCGATACCCGTCATCGCCATTGCGCCGCTGCTGACAATCTGGATTTCATCTACCTACTGGTCTCGCGTCACCGTGGCCGTGTTGGTGGTGTTCTTCCCCATACTGGTTAACAGTATCACCGGCATGCGTTCCGTTTCTCCTGAAATGTACGAATTGATGAAGTCACTGCATGCGACGCGGGGCCAGGTTTTTCGCAAGCTGGAACTGCCGGCGGCCATGCCCGTGCTGCTGGCTGGGCTGAAGGTCGGGGCGACATTGGCCGTGATCGGTGCGCTGGTTGGCGAGTTTGTGCAGCCGCGCAGTGAGGGGCTGGGTTACCTGCTGGTTACGGCACGATACCAGTTCAAGACGGACCTGGTCTTCGTGGTATTGATCACGCTGGCAGCGATTGCGCTCACGCTCTATGGCCTTGTTGTCGTGCTGGAAAGACGCCTTCTATATTGGCAGCTGCGCACGGAGAAAAGCCCCGCTCCGACGATTAATGGGCAGAGAGCCTCCTCCCAGGGGGGAGAACCAGAGACTATTAGATATGTGGAGGAAGAAGTTTGAAGCGTTTAACGATTGTACTCCTAGCATTGTTGTCAGGTCTTGTGCTGGCGACAGCTTGTCGTGCAACGGCCGTGATAGAGGACAGTGATCCGGCCGAGCTGCTGCACCTGCGTCTACCGATGGGCTACATCCCCGATCCCCAATATGCGCCTTTGTATGTTGCCGCAGAAAAGGGGTATTTCGCCGAAGAAGGATTGGAGATCGAGTTTGATTACAGTTTTGAAACAGACGGTATGGCCCTTGTCGGCGCCAACGAAGTGCCCTTTGCGCTCGTCGGCGGTGATCAAGTCATCTTGGCCCGCGCGCAGGAGCTGCCGGTCGTTTATGTGATGGAGTGGTTCCAGAAATATCCCATCGCCATTGTTAGTCGTGAAGAAGCGGGCATTGATGGGCCTGAGGATCTGGTTGGGCGCAGTGTGGGGCTGCCGGGGTTCTTCGGCACCAGCTATGTAGGCTATGTGGGTTTGCTTTCAGCCAACGGCTTGACCCAAGACCAGGTAGAGGCCACCGACATCGGTTTTACGCAGATAGAAACCCTGCTGTCAGATCAGGCGGATGCTGTTGTTGTTTTTGCCAATAATGAGCCTGTCCAATTGGAGCGTATGGGGGAAGCGATCGACGTCATTCAAGTCGCTGATTATATCGACCTGGTACACAACGGCGTTGTTACCAATGAAGAGACGCTCGCCAATAATCCCCAGCTTGTGACGCGTTTTTTGCGCGGCATGCTTCGTGGATTGTCGGATACATTAGCGGATCCGGATGAGGCGTATGAAATCAGCAAGCTGTATGTAGAAGGGCTTGATGACAGCCGGCGCGAGGTTCTTGAGGCTTCGCTTGACTTCTGGCGTGCGGACACGCTGGGTCTTACCGATCTGCAGTCCTGGGTGAGGACTCAAGAAATCCTGCTTGAAATGGGTTTACTTGACGGTTCAGTTAGCGATCTTGACCAGGCGTTCACGAACGAATTCATTTCGGAGATACAACCTTGATGATTGACGATACCGGCCCGGAAGGAACAGCGGTGCAGGTGGCGCAGGGAACTGTCCCGCAGAAGATGCCTCTGGTGGCGCTAAGAAATGTTGGTCATGTGTACGCTGATGACGGGACACATGTGCTGAACGATATTTCCCTGTCCATGCGCCAGGGTGATTTTGTGGCCCTGGTCGGAGCATCCGGTATCGGTAAATCTACCTTGCTGCGTATTGCGGGCGATCTGTTGCAGCCAAGCAGCGGCGTGGTGTTATATGAAGGACGACCGGCACAAGAATCTGAGCTGACCAGCGGCGTCGTTTTTCAACGGGACAACCTGATGCCGTGGCGTACAACGTATGACAATGTGCGCCTTCCACTGGAACTTCGTGGTGAAAATGGCCCGTTGGTCGAACAGCGTGTGCATGAAATGATAGATCTGGTGGGATTGACCGGTTCTGAAGAAAGCTATCCCGCACAACTATCGGGAGGCATGGCCCAGCGCGTGGCTATCGCCCGCGCGCTGATACACCGCCCATCCCTGCTGCTTCTTGATGAGCCTTTCGGCGCGCTGGATGCGCTGACTCGCGAGCGCATGGGGCAAGAATTGCTGCGCATCTGGCAGGCGATGCCTGTAACGGTCTTCATGGTGACACACAGTATCAGCGAGGCCGTCTTCTTGAGCGACAAGGTGTTGGTGTTGGGCAAGTCGAACGGGCAGGGCTCGCCAGCGACGATTACTGATCGCTTTGCGATCGATTTGCCGCGCCCGCGCCGTTTTGAGGTGATCCGCACACCGGAATTTCAGGAGTTCGAGATGGCCGTTCGTGCGGCTATCCGCACTTGACCTGCACACGCGATCGTGACGTCAACCCCATGACATATAGATAGCTTGAAGAAAGGATCCCTTGTTTGGGACGAGGAGGCACTAGCCGTGCGTTTAGATTATCCACACGCAGCAAAAGCGGTGGAACAGGTGCATGGTTGGATAGACAAAACGCTCAAAGAAATAGCCTGAAGGTTAGAGATCTCCCGCCTCAGGTATCCGGATCAAAAATTGAAATTAACCAGCGAAAGCAGCATACTCAAGACGATCACGACACCGATGACGATGACTAAGATTCGTGTCCAATCGATACCCTGCTTGCCCTCTCCGGATTTCATCGACTGGTGAGGTCGTGTTTTCTGTACTCGCCGTTTTTTTGTTTTTGCCATGTGAACAATAATCTCCTCTAGTTTACTTGAACGAGTCAAGCGAACAGAGTATATCACAACTGTGCGGCGCCTTATGCGTGATTAAGATATTTCTCAAACCATCGCGCCATATGCTGAAGACGCGCAATGCGCCGGTCGGTCCGGCCGTCTCTGGATAGGCCATGCGATTCCTCAGGGAATAGAACCAGTTCCGAATCGACCCCAAGGCGCTGAAGGGCGGTGAAAAGCTGCTCCCCCTGTTCGCTGGCGCAGCGAAGGTCTCGTTCGCTGTGGATAATCAGTGTTGGCGTCTTGGCATTTCCGATGGCACTGATCGGAGATTGGCGCCAATAGTTTTCAAGGTCTGTCCACGGCGCCGTCTTTGTGCCTACGAGTTCTTCCGTGTAGATATTCATGTCGCTTGAACCATAGAAGCTGATCAGATTGGTAACTGCGCGCTGGGCGACGGCCGCTGTGAAACGATCGGTGCGGCCGATGATCAGGGCGCTCATATAGCCGCCATAGCTGCCGCCGGCCACGCCCATGCGCGCCGGATCGATATATGGCTGCTCGGCCACGAAATCAGTCCAGGCCATCAGGTCGGCGTAGTCGACATTGCCCCAGTCGTTGAAGATGGCGCCGCTAAAGGACTCGCCGTATCCTTGGCTGCCGCGCGGATTGCACCAGTAAACGATGTATCCCTGGGCAGCGAGATAATAGAATTCGTGCATAAAGGCACGGCCGTACTGCGTCTGTGGCCCGCCGTGGATTTCGAGGATGGATGGGTAACCCTTGCTAGGGTCGAAGTTGGGGGGCTTGAGGAGCCACCCCTGCAGATCATCTCCCCCTGGTCCAGTGAAGCTGATTTCCTCTACTTCCCCCAGGTCAATCTCTGCCAGCAGCGCCTGGTTGAAATTTGTCAGAACAACGATTTCACTCTTGTCCTGGCCCTTCACCACGACCTGCCCGGTGCTGCCCAGAAAACCCCAGAGTGCGGCGATATGCTCTTGGGAAGCATCGAGTGAAAAACCTTCAATGATGCCTGGCTCATCAATTGCGCGTTTTAGTGCGCCGGCATCTTCGGTAACGGGAATAGCCAATAATGGCTGATCACCGCCTAAGGTAGCCTGTACGTAGATGAACTGTCCGTCGTTGGACCAGATGGGCGGCGCTGGTGGGGTGCCGCTACCTACGTCGGTAATAGTAGCTGTGGCGATATGCAGATCATAAGCAATTGAGAGATTCTGAGAAGGTCCCCTAGTGGTGGGCACGATGAATAAGCTGTTGTTTTGATAGAATCTTCCTTCTTGCTCGCGGCCGATAAATGCGATCCATTGTCCGTCTGGTGAGAAAGTGGCCATCATCTTACGGCCGTAGCGTGTATCAATTTTCGTTTCTTCACCGCCGGCAGCCGGTATAAGAAAAAGATCTGTGGCGTCAACTTCCTGGGCCGGATCTTCGCTGTGGTTGCTCACATAGAGAATTTGTGAGCCGTCCGGTGACCAGCGAGGATTGAGTTCATCGTAGTCCCCTTCGGTGATCTGTACCGCCTCCCCGCTGCGGGCATCCACTGTCCAGATATGCCATTTTTCCTGAGGGAGATAGCCGGCACCATCCAGCTTGTATTCCAAATTGGTTATGTGACGGGCGACGACGCCGAGCTTCTTCTTTTGCTCATCTGCCTCTCGTTCCTGCGCATCAGCATCTTTCTTGCGGAACTGCAAGAGCAGCTTGCTGCCATCGGGAGCATACTCAAAGCCGCCAAATGCGCCTTGCAGATCTGTCAATGGACGACCTTCACCACCGTGGAAGGGGAGGATATAGATCTGCTCCTGCTCTGCCACTTTTCGATTGGAAAGGAAGGCGATTTCGCGCCCATCCGGCGACCAACGGGCGTGGCGATCAACCTGGTCACCATAGGTGAACTGCTTCGGATCGCCGCCATTTGTGGGGACAACCCATAGATTGCGGTATTTCTTCTCTTCATCGCGGTCGATCCGCTGTACGGCAAATATGATGTGCTCTCCGTCCGGGGATATTTGTGGATCGGAGACGATTTGCAGATCGTACAGTATAGTGGCTGTCATTAACTGTTTTTCGCTGTTCATTGATTCTCCTAAAAGCAAGCTGTTCATCTGCTCAGCAGGCCGCTGTGTCAGGCAACTACTGCGCCGGTCAAAACAGCGACAATGCCGCCGACTAGGGATGCCAGAAGATTGACCATATCATTGTTCATCCATGCATAGCCACGCAATGGGCGGTTAGGCGTGCCGTCCAGTTCGACTTTCTTTTCGGTTTCTTTCTGGCGGGCATCGCTATAGTAGATTTGTTGTATCGTCGCCCCTAACAGACTATCAACGAGGGAGCCGGCGAGCCCACCCAACGCGCCGGCCAGGGATGTGATCCCCAGGTTGTAATCAGTGATCAGTCCCGCAGAAAGCCCGATCAACAAGCCGCCGAGCAACGAGACGGCCGTGCCCAGTAGAGAGATGCCGCCTGACGTACCCACGTCGACAATCTGCCCGTTTGTGATCAGGCGCGGCGGCTGTTTGCTGAGGGTGCCCAGTTCCGTCGCCCAAGTATCGGCCGTTACGGTGGCCATCACGCCGAGGAATAGAAAGAACCAGGCAGCGGCAGGCACCATTGTTTCGGGCACGAGTACGCTGAGCGCAGCCACAAGCGCACCCAGACCGCCGTTGGCCAATACTTGACCCATGTCACGACGATGCCCTTTGTCGAACTTTTCGGCCGCCGCTTTCTTGTCCGCCTCTTTGAAGTGGGACAATAAGCTGGAGCTAACGAAAAAGATGCCTAGCAGAACGCCCCACTGCCAACCGCCAAGACCGAATGTGAGGGTGCCGACAATCAATGCGCCTAGGGCGCCGGACGCGGAAAGTGAGCCGCGCCAATAAGCAAGGGAGACGACGATCGCGCTTAAGACAAAAGCGTAAAAGAGTTGCATCAAGTCCATGGTTATCTCTGTCCCTGAAAGAGCTGTTTCCAGAGCGCCTGCTAGTTTACCAGAGCAGAAAACAGAAGGGAAGAAGGTGGGCATCCTGGGTTTTTGAGAACCTGATTCCAGGAGGTATTCTCAGCCGCATTTTTTCGCCAATTTGCATGCACTCTGTTATGCTTATCCTGTGTCACAACGCACTTGCTTGCACCTGAATAAGATAGCCAAGCATGTTCCCACATGCGGTGTGGATCATATCCCCAAACTTTTGAAAATTGAGGTAAATTTCCCATGAGCGAAAACTTGAACCCGTTCGCTATAGCACAAGCTCAGTTAGATGAGGCGGCGGCGGTCTTACAGCTTGATCCTGACATGCATACGTTTCTGCGTCAGCCAATGCGTGAGTTTCATTTTACGATTCCCGTGCGTATGGATGACGGCCGGGTACAAACATTTAAGGGTTTCCGCGTGCAGTATAATGACGCACGTGGCCCGGCAAAGGGCGGGATTCGTTTTCATCCCGACGAAACAATTGACACGGTCCGTGCCCTGGCGGCGTGGATGACCTGGAAAACGGCCGTGGCTGACGTGCCTCTTGGCGGTGGCAAAGGAGGCGTGATTTGCAACCCGCGCGAGATGTCGTCGGGAGAACTGGAGCGTCTCAGCCGCGGTTATATGCGGACGCTGACCCGATACGTGGGGCTGACCAAGGATGTTCCTGCGCCTGACGTGCATACGAATCCACAAATCATGGCCTGGATGTTGGATGAATATGAAGTGTTGGTGGGCCATCATGAACCGGGGGTTATCACCGGCAAGCCACTGCCGTTAGGCGGCTCCGCCGGTCGGGCCCCAGCCACGGCTCTCGGCGGCCTGTTCACCATTCGTGAAGCGGCCAAGCTGCAGGGGCTTGACCTGGAAGGAGCGACGTGCGCCATTCAAGGGTATGGGAACGTCGGCTCCTTTGCCCACAAGCTCGGCGAAGAACATTTTGGTCTTAAGGTTGTGGCTGTCAGCGATGAGTTTGGCGGTATTTACAATGAAGACGGGCTCGATCCGACGGCTGTCTCCAAGCATCTGCGACGTACAGGTCGTGTGGCAGGGTGTGCTGAAAGCGATCCGATCAGCAACGCCGAGCTGCTTGAACTAGATGTCGATATTCTAATTCCGGCGGCGATAGAGAATCAGCTTACAGGAAAGAATGCGCCCGATATCAAGGCTCAAATCGTCGCTGAACTGGCCAATGGACCGACAACTCCTGACGCGGATGATATTCTCAACGATAAGGGGATCACAATCATCCCTGATTTTCTTTGCAATGCTGGCGGCGTTACTGTCTCCTATTTTGAGATGGTGCAAAATGCGTACCAGTATTACTGGGATGAAGCGCTGGTCCACGAGCGCCTGGATAACAAAATGACCACCGCTTTTCATGCGGTGTACAAGATGGCCCAGGCGCGTAACGTAGACACGCGTGTCGCTGCCTACCTGGTCGCAGTCAATCGTGTGGCTGAAGCTGTGCGCCTGCGTGGTTGGGTGTAAACAAGCTTTGCAGACAGCGGTGGAAAACGGCCAAAAATAGTTGCCTTATTAGAACCTATGTGCTAAAATAGATGTTGGCAATTGAGGCTTGTTTTATAACTATTTTAGTAAACTTAGCATTGTACAAGTCTAACAGGGAGTAAATGCACTATGTATCAGAAAACCATTATCGTGGGGAATCTTGGCGGTGATCCGGAAATGCGCTATA
Organism: uncultured Chloroflexia bacterium; assembly: GCA_963767495.1. Lineage (GTDB taxonomy): Bacteria > Chloroflexota > Anaerolineae > Promineifilales > Promineifilaceae > JAACFF01. Next base: position 682,866 of record CAVYDY010000001.1, on the reverse strand, counting down.
TGCCTGACGGTACCGCGGTGACCAATTTTAGTGTGGCCACAAGCCGTAAATGGAATGATCAACGATCGGGCCAGCAAGTTGAAGAAACTACCTGGTTTCGCGTAAGCGTTTGGGGGCGTCAAGCAGAGAGCGCCAATCAATATCTAAGTAAAGGACGTCGGGTTTTGGTAGAAGGTCGACTCACACCAGATCCCCAGACCGGTGGGCCGCGTATTTTTACTCGCCAAGACGGCACTGCAGGTTCATCTTTTGAACTGCGGGCTTTTACCGTTCAATTTCTTGGCGGTCGTGATGAGACATCTGGTGCTTCCGGTGGTGGTGACAGCTTCGGCGGCGGCGCCCCGGTGCAGGAAGAAGATGATATTCCATTCTAGCCAGTAGCGTGCGTCAATTGCTAAATCGAGCGTGGCAGCCGTGTGGAGGCTGCCACGCTTTTTTATTGAGGGGGGACGGGCGCCTATTGTTTCTGCCCTATAGCGACGAAGATGCTCAGGGCGATGGCGTCTCCATCCGGCGCTGAGCAGTCACAGGTGCCGTCAGCACAATCGATATCAATTTTCTCGAGCCCGGCTGCCTCATACCAGCGCCGCACATCTTCCCTTTCAAATCCCAACCAGCGGTCGGCCATCGCTTCGCGCATCCACGCCTGATCGTGGGAATCCAAATCGGTAATGATTAGTTTGCCGCCGGGCTTCAATAGGCGCACCATCTCACTGATGGCTGCTCTAGGGTCGGGACTATGGTGTAGAAACATATTGGCGAATACGGCATCGAAACTGCGGCTTTCGGCCGGGATTGACTGGCCATTTGTTTGTTGGAAATGCACCATTGGATAGTTCGCGAAGCGCTGGCGCGCTACCTCCAGCATTTCCCGGCTCTCGTCAAAGCCGACGAGACTGCCTGTTTTGCCGACGAGACCCTGTAGGACAAAGCCAGTACCCGTGCCCACATCAGCTACATCCGCATCTAGCGGCAGGCAGGCCTTCTCAATGGCGGCATCGCGCATCGCTTCGGTAAAGAAGCCGCTGCGCAGTTGATCCCACTCGCTGGCCACCTGCGCGAAGTAGTCGCGTGATTCGGTCATTGTCATGCCTCCGACAAGGGTTTTCCGGCCGAAATGCGCGCGCTGAACGGCCGTGCAGGACCACTTGATCGAGCGGTTCCCGCTAATTCCAAAGAGGGAGCCGCTTTATCTTGTATCGAGATATTGACAAATCCGGCTGTTTCCAGGGCTGCAGCAAGGTCAGCAATATCTTCGGCGCCGGTGATACAGCCGGCCCAAGCGTCCATGTTGGCGCGATCTTCCGCGCTAAAGCGGCCCTGAGTAACGATGTCAGAGACGGCCAGCCTGCCACCTGGTTTGAGCACGCGGAAGGCCTCGTCAAACACCGCTTGTTTCTGCGGGCTAAGATTAATGACGCAGTTGGAGATGATGACATCGACAGACGCGGAATCAACCGGCAATGCTTCGATCTGTCCCAGGCGGAATTCGACATTTTGCAGCCCCAGCTTTTCTTTGTTCTGTTCGGCTTTGGCAATCATCTGCGGGGTCATATCAATGCCGATCACTCGGCCGCGTTCGCCAACTCTCTCCGCGGCCAGGAAGCAGTCGAGTCCGCCGCCTGACCCGAGATCGAGCACAGTCAATCCGGGCCGCAGTTCGGCCAGCGTGATCGGATCGCCGCAGCCCATCGAAAAGCTGGTCATTTCCGTTGGCAGTGAACTGGTATCCAGCTCATAGAGCGTAATATTCTCGCAGCAGGATGCCGCAGAATCACTACAACAATCAGCTGGGGTCACTTCCACTGACTGCTCGGCAAGACGGCCGTAATGCTCTTGCACAGTTCTGTGAACGTCTACAGTTGTTTCTTCACTCATTTATCCACCTCATATTGATGATTGTCTATATTTCGACGCAAAAAAATATCATGACTGGTTCAAACTTTGTACCGGAATCACAACTTTTTCTGGGGCGAACGTTTGCATCAGCGTGCCACAGCAAATAGCCACGGCATCCTGATTCAGCGAGTAAAAAACCTGTTTCCCCTCGCGCCGCGTATGCACAAGTTCCGCTTCTCGGAGCACGGCCAGATGATGGGAAACGGTGGGTTGGCTGATGTTATCCAATTTTTCCACGACATCTCCGACGCACAGCCATTCACAGCACAACAGGCGCATTATTTCCTGTCGCGTCTTGTCAGACATCGCTTTTGCAAACGTGATACTATCCATTAACCTGTCCCTGAACATATAGACATATATCTATATGTTTAGCATAGTATAACTGCTGCCGGCGCAATGTCAAGGGGCGGAGAGAAATGTCTCGCCGGCAGCTGCGTTGTCTAGCGTTTTTCAACCAGGAAAGTCGGTACTGAGGAGCCGCCGCCCGCGGAGACGTTTAGCAGCGGATCGGTGGAGAGACGCGTTAGGCAGCCATCTACGTAGTCGCCATAGAAGATGAAGGGCGCGGTGTCGAGCATGCGGTCGAATATCTGTAGACGGCCGTCGATGATGCTGGGATATGGTTCCGCGGGGATTTCCACCCGCTCCTGCACGACATATGGACTCTCAAGGGCTTGCTGAACGGCCTGTTCCCAGCCGCCTGCATTGGTTTGCCAACCTAAAATGATTCCGCGGCCACCATAATCATCATTTGGTTTGAGTACAAAGCGGTCCTGATACTTCAAGATGAACGGGATGAGATCGACCGGCAGGTCACCATAGGTGGTCTTGCGCTCTTCTACTGTACGCGTCCACGGTATGTGGTCCCGGATGACGCCAAGTTCTTCAGCTGAGAACAACTCCCTGTTCTGCTCGTCACTTAGGACGGCAAGGCTGGCTTTCTTATAGAGGATCTTGCAGCGGAATGGGTTGACCATGCAGACATTTTGGTCGCGTACCGCTTCAACCACCGGGTGATTGAGGCCGCCGCGTTCGATGAGTTCAGTTATTAATACGCGCTTGTAGATTAAGTTGATGTTGAAATCCCCGGCGAACAGACGGCCGTTTTTGTATTCGACATCCCGTGGATCAACGATGCGGCAAGGGTAACCCTGACCTTCGAAAAAGCGGATGAACAGTTCAAACTCGCTGTAAGTGGGGACTTCACGCCAATCGAGGATGGCGATATTGGGCCGGTCTGTGCCTCCCCATTCTTTGTAGGCCTGCAAAAGGACGTGCAGAACATCGTGGCGCGTCATCAATGAGTTGACGGCGTATTGATGTAGGAACCGGCCCATGACAGGCAGGCCCAAGAATACTTTTGTCAGCACGTCGTTATAGGCAGATGCTGCCGGGACCTCGGCGTTGTATTCGGTAAAACGCATTTCACCGCTGTCGGTCAGGAAAAAGGCATCGAGACGCGAAAGCGGTGTATGGCTGCTGTACCCAGGTGAGATTTGAACCAGCTCTTGTTCCCAGTCCAGCAAGTGGAACTGTTCGAGGAACTCCCTGTCTTCCACGGCTGCAATTGAGATCTTGCGAAAGGCATCCAGCAGCGGGCGGATAGATCGGCGCATGTACGTATACTGCTCGCGTGTGAGGAATCGCGGGCGCAGTACGGTGCATAGTGGGCGATCGCCGAAGTAGAGACCCCGTCGCTGCAGCTGATCATCCAACTGCCCCTGTGACTCAGCCGCCATGTCATCAGTCAGGAGATCATGGTAGGTTCTTATTGCATCGTTTAATGACATGACTTTTCCTCTAGACTGCCGTCGTTCAAGTTAACTGTGGACTCTACATGCCGCTGTGTCTTAACTTGTAAACAACTTGGGCCACTTGAGTTCGGTCATTTGTGGGCGGGGGTTGAGCGACAGATCGATCACCATATCAGCCATGTGTTGAACGACCCAATCGAAGTAGGCGGGAGTCAATGAATTGATATCCATGTCCGGTGCAGGGTTCATGAAGTCAATTGCATACGGTACACCGTCGCGAATGGCGAACTCCACCGAATTCATGTCATATCCCAATGCAGTGACCAGTTTCAGAGCGTCATTAACCACCCGGGCGCCCAGTTCCGGATCCATGTGGGCGTGCTCAACATGGTATCGTCGTTCGCGAGGATCATATTTCATCGGTAGGACATCATTTTGACCCAGGCACATGCAGCGTACGTAGTGATCCCAATGGATGAACTCTTGCAAGACCATGGTCAGCAAGCCAGATTGGTTATAGCTGTTCCAAACGTCTTCCCTGGTGTGGCAAATGTAGACTTCTTTCCATCCACCCCCGTGGGCATCCTTGAGCACGCAGGGCAGGCCGATGTAATCGAGGATTTCGTCCCAATCAAGCGGATAAACGAGATTGCGCAAACTCTCACCGTGTACGATACCGGGAACATAATCTTTGTTGGGCAAAACGAAGGTTCTTGGGCTGGCAACGCCCAGCTTGTTGGCCAGCGATGCCTCGAAGAATTTGTCATCGGCCGTCCACATGAACGGGTTGTTGACAACGGTGGTTCCTTGCAGGACCGCGTTCTTCAAATAGGAGCGATAGTAGGGCACCTCATGCGAGATGCGGTCCACTATGACGGCGTACGGGTTGGGTTCGTCCATTCGCGTACCACCAAGACGGACAAATTCGGCCTCTACACCGGCGTTTCGCCGGTTGACTTCTTCGATAAAGGCTGGAGGAAATGACCACTCTCGGCCTACCATCAATCCCACTTTCAAAGTCATGATCTTTCCTCTCCTTTCTTTCTACTCAAGAAGCTGTTCAAAGTGAATTTAGTCGTGTCCACCAATATACGTGGATAACATCTGGTGCCACCATGGCCAATCATGCGCCCAACCATCCCACAGGCGCAGCGCATTGCCGATGCCCTTGTCCCACAAGGCAGTTGAGAGACGGTCGCTGCTATAGCGCAGACTGTCATCATGGCCGACGGCGAGGATGATGTCCATGTTGCGCAGCGCCTCCAAGCGTCCCCTGTCATGCTCGTTGGGAATATAGTCACACGGGCTGCTAAAATAGATATTGTCATCGTAGTAGCCGTCGGTCCAGCGATCTAGCTCGTAGATACCGCTCATGCCAATTGTACGGCCGACTAGATTTGGGTAACGCAGCGCGAAATTAACGGCATGATAGGCGCCGAAACTGGCCCCGGTGGTTATCAGAAAGGGGTTCTGATTCTTCTGCCAGGAGAGCGGAAGCACTTCTTGCAGTAGGTATTGTTCATACTGCATGTGGCGCCACGCGCGCTCGCTGGGATGCTGCCAACGCGCGTACCAGCTTTCCGCATCAACGCTGTCCACGCAGATCATTTGCAGCCAGCCGTTTTCGAGGTGCTCACCCAGCGTATTCATCATCCCGCGGTCTTCCCATTCATAATAGCGACCCTTTGAGGTAGGGAAGACCAAGACGCGAGCGCCAGCGTGCCCAAAAAGCAGCAATTCCATGTCCCGTCCCAATGTAGGACTGTACCATTTGTGATACTCACGATTCATAGAAGAATTCTCTCTGATATTCCGGGCTGATTGTGGCCTAGAACCGGACAAATTGTATCATAAATGAGAAGTAAGACGCCTGTAAACTGGCAAACGCAACCTTTGGACGGTGCACGGTGTTTTTTCCCTTATCGAGGATATCCCCGATTGGCTGAAAAAGCGGAAATCGGGATAATGGATGAGATAGCAAATTGAGGAGCGAGGAATTATGTCTAAGCGTAAGATTGCCGTTGTATTGGACAGCACCGCCAATTTATCCCCGGAACTGCTCGACGAATATGATTTGGAGACGATACCTTTGAATCTTATTTGGGGCGGTGAGAGCTACCGTGATGGCATTGATATCACGACCGATGAGTTTTACGGCCGACTTGCCAACTCCAGTGATATGCCGACAACGTCGCAGCCGTCCATTGGTGATTTCCATGAGTTTTTCAGTCAGGTATCAGAAACGGCCGAGAGTATAGTGTGCGTTACGATATCTGGTGATCTGAGCGGCACCTACACATCCGCGATAGGCGCAGCAGATATGATGGATGATTTGCCCGTGACGGTAGTCGATTCCCGGTCAGTTTCAGTAGGACATGGCCTAATTGCGATTGCCGCGGCGCGTGCCGTGCAAGACGGCGCCGATTATGAAACAGTAGTGAAGACAGCCCGTGACCTTGTGCCGAAAATGGACGTCTATTTCGCCGTAGACACGCTGGAATATTTGCATCGCGGCGGGCGAATTGGCGGAGCCAGCTGGTTGGTTGGTTCTGCGCTCTCTATTAAACCTGTGTTGCAGGTAAATGAAGGCAAAATTGATGATTTGGCCAAGGTTCGTACCAAGAAAAAAGCACTCAAGTACCTGGTTGATTTGGCCGCAGAGAAGTATCAAGGAAAAAACAACATTCACCTCGCTGTAGTAGATGCTGTGTGTCCAGATCAGGCGCGCCAGCTCGGTGCAGAATTACAGGAACTCCTTGATCCCGTGGAACTGATCTATGGTGAGTTAAGCCCGGTTGTCGGTACACATGGCGGGCCGGGAACAGTGGGGTTCGGCGGTTATTGCGATTCTTGATCGGCGGTACAACGGGACGAAATTGAAACTATGCTAAATCGAATTGAAAGAGTTGTGGCACGTTATGAAGATGTGGAACGGCAGATGGGCGACCCCATGGTTTTGGCCGACCACGTTAGGCTGACCGATTTGGCCCAGGAACGTGCTGATCTAACCCCCCTTGTCGAGGCATACCAGGAGTACCAAAAGCTTAGCCAGGAGCTTACCGATGCGGAAGAGCTGATCGCGATCGAGGATGATCCAGAGATGTCGGCGATGGCCAAAGAGGAAGTTGCTAGACTGACGAAACAACTGGAGAGATTGGAACGGTCCATGCGCTTCATGTTAGTGCCCAAGGATCCTCGCGACAAGAAGAATACGTACCTGGAAATTCGGGCGGGTGCCGGTGGGGATGAAGCTGGTATTTTCGCCGCAGATTTACTGCGTATGTACACGCGCTATGCGGAGGATCACAAGTGGAAGACTCAGATAATGAGTGAAAACCGCACAGGTGTAGGTGGATACAAGGAAGTTGTTCTGCTTGTGAAGGGCAAGGGAGCTTATTCACGTTTTAAGTTCGAGAGCGGCGTTCATCGTGTACAACGCGTTCCTGTGACTGAATCACAGGGGCGGATTCATACGAGTACTGCTACCGTAGCCGTTATGCCCGAGGTTGATGACGTTGAAATCACTCTGGATGAACGTGATTTGGAGATTACCCCCGAGTTTTCGTCTGGCCCTGGCGGACAGCATATGCAGAAGAACGCCACGGCGGCGCGTATCATTCACAAGCCATCGGGCCTGATGGTCAAGATTCAGTCGGAGCGAAGTTTGACGCAGAATAAACGGCTCGGGATGGCTATCATACAGGCGCGTTTGCAGGAAATGGAAGAAGGTAAGCAGCATGCGGAATTAGCTGCTGATCGCAAAGCGCAGGTCGGCAGCGGCGATCGCAGCGAAAAAATCCGCACGTACAATTATCCACAAGGACGTGTTACTGATCACCGGATTGGATTCTCAAGCCACAATTTGCCGGCAGTAATGAACGGTGGCCTAGATCCCTTTGTCGACGCCCTAACAGTTGCTGACGAGGCTGAGAAATTGTCGGCTGTAGAAAATACCTGATAAGAGGATGGGACGTGATATGCATTATGAGTGAGCCTACTTATAAGCCGAAAGGGTTGTATTTTGAAGAGTTCGAACTTGGACAGAAACTTGTAACCGCTGGCCGGACCATCAGTGAAGGCGACATCGTCACCTTTGCCGGATTGTCAGGAGATTTCAACCAGATACATACAGATGCTGTTTTTGCCGAAGAGGGCCCGTTCGGCCGTCGCGTTGCTCATGGGCTGCTTGTGCAATCTATAGCCAGCGGTCTGGCGGTGCAAACTGGCTTCATCGAAGGGACTGTGCTGGCCTTTCGAGAGCTGTCCTGTAAATTCAGTCTGCCTATCTATATTGGCGACACGATTCATGTGCGTCTGGAAATAGTCGCTATGAAGGCGCTGCCACGATTGGGCGGCGGCCAGGTTGATATGAAATACAACGTGCTGAGCCAGGAGGGGAAAGCGGTACAGCGCGGTACTTGGATTATGCTCGTTAAGAGCAAACCGGATGAACATCAGTAGACTATTTGCAATCCTGATTAGGGGAACTTTTCCCTACCGTTTAACGTTTCATGTTACATGAGTGAACGCGACGACACAGAACAAGATCCGCAAGAATCGGAACAACTGCCACCTGAGGAACAGAAGGCCGGCGATCGCTCCCCTGAGGCAAAAGAGGGTGATGAGACCATATCGCTGCTGGACCTCATGCGCGACTCATCGGGTGAACCTCCTGCTGATGCCCGGGAGGAAGAGACGGCAGAAATCCCGACGCCGTTGATCGTGACGCCCCCACCCGATGAGGATTCACCGACCGTTACCATCGCCGGAGGAAGCGCCACCAGCCGGCCATCGTCCACGGTGCCGGCGCAGCCGATAGTACCGGCGACGCCCCAACCACCGGCAGCAAGACCCCTGGAGCGAGATCCTGAAGCAACCGAAGTTCGGCCGAGAATTGCTTTTCCAGGTAGACCAGCCAGTTCTGCCGCAGAAGTTCCCACAGAGATTCACCAACCCGAAGCAAGACCGGGTACTCCGTCTACCAGCGCTGTTCCGGCGGCCACAGCCGCGCAGCCGGCAGGCAAGAATATCATGGTCCCTGGTCCAATTTCTGGTTCCGGTACCCCGCGTGATTGGGGTGGGTGTCTGGCACGATTGATCCTGTTTACTGTTATCGCCGGTGTGGTCATCGTCATGTTGTTTGTTGCCGGCGGCGCGATGGGCTATACAGCTGTTGCCCGTACCTTGCCATCGCCCAGTGAACTGAGTGCACGTGCGAGCGCATTTGAGTCAGTGCGCATTTATGATCGTGATGGCAATCTACTGTATTCTCAAGCCGATCCCGAAACGGGGAACCGGCTTTACGTGCCGCTTGAACAAATATCCCCGGAGTTAATTCGGGCCACCCTGGCAACTGAGGACAAACGGTTTTTTGAGAATCCCGGATTTGATACGATTGGAATCGCGCGTGCGGTTCTGCAGGCGGCTCGCGACCAGGAACCGGTGGCGGGGACAAGTACGATCACGCAGCAGCTGGTTCGTGCAGTCCTGCTGGATGAAGAGGAACGTACGGAACGAACGTTTCGCCGCAAGGTGCGTGAAATCATCCTGGCCGCTGAGATTTCACGAACTTACGAGAAGAATGAAATCCTGGAACTATATCTAAACGAAATCTACTTCGGCAACTTGGCCTATGGTATTGAGGCTGCGGCTCAAACCTACTTTGATAAATCAGCCGCTGACCTGACCCTGGCTGAAGCGTCTCTGTTGGCCGGACTGCCGCAGGCGCCGGCGTTGTGGGATCCTTTTAGCGCGCCGGATAAGGCATTGGGCAGACAAAGTGAAGTCTTGAGCTTGATGATGGCTGAAGGCTTCGTTTCTGTCGACCAGGCACGCGCCGCCCAGGACGAAGCGATCCGGCTGCTGACGACGATAACGCCGCCTGAAGTGACCATCGAGCACCCCCATTTTGCGCTGACGGTCCTGCAACAAGCAGAAGATATCCTGGGTGCCCAATCGATCTATCGCGGCGGGCTGCGTATCCATACAACTTTGGATCCTGAGATTCAGCAGCTGGCTGAAGCGACGGTTGCCGCGAATCGTGACCGGGTTCGTGCCGGCGGCGCTAATAACGCCGCTATGGTTGTTGTGAAGCCTGACGCTGGGGACATCCTGGCTCTTGTCGGCAGCGCTGATTTTCATGATGAATCTATCAGCGGGCAGGTAAATATGGCCTTGGCGCCGCGACAGCCCGGTTCCTCGATAAAGCCCCTGGTCTATCTGTCGGCACTAGAGCGCGGTTGGACCGCCTCGACGCTTATCTGGGATGTCGCCACTAAGTTTATCAACGGGCCAAATTCGGTTTACGAACCCAAGAACTACGACGATCAATTTCATGGCCCTCTGCGTCTACGCCTGGCTCTGGGCAATTCCTACAATATTCCGGCTGTGAAGGCGCTGGAATTTGTCGGCGTATGCAGCTTCATCAATAATATTCAGAAGTTGGGGCTGAGTGATCTGAGCGACAGTGGGTGCGCTGAGGTGGGGCAGCCTCGCGAACATGGCTTATCTTTGGCTCTTGGCGGCGGCGAAATCTCACCATTGCAGATGACAGGTGCGTTCGGCGCATTGGCCAATGAGGGGCGTTTTATGCCGCCCTTTTCGATCCAGAGGATAGAAACGAGCCAGGGCGAGATCGTCTACCAACATACAGTGCCCGATGCCGCGGCGGCGCAGGTGGTCAGTCCTGAACATGCACATATTCTCAGTGATATTCTCGCTGATGATGATGCGCGGCAGCCATCCTTCGGCCGTAACAGCAGCCTGGTTGTTCCTGGCCAGACGGTATCCGCAAAGACTGGCACTTCGGGCAGCAGTCGTTTCGATGTTCGGGACGCGTGGACGATTGGTTACACACCTGAGGTTGTTACGGGCGTCTGGGTAGGCAACACAGACAACTCGCCCATAGGAGAAGGACAATCCGGCCTGCAGCTGGCCGCCCCTATTTGGAACTCCTTTATGGCTACTTTCCTGGCGAACCGGCAGACGCGGGATTTTTCGCGACCGACCGGCATTGTCGATGTTGAGATCTGCGCTGATTCGGGAACAGAACCCGGGCCAGAATGCCAGGGCCGGCGCCAAGAACAGTTCGCAGTACACCAACCACCCCTGGACAGCAGCCATGATTTTATTCAGAGACACAGCATTGACCTGTGGACGCGTCTCTTGGCCTCCGATTCTTGCCGTGAATCTGTCTATGCCGCTGATTTCTTCACGATTCTTGTTTTTGGTAACGACGATGTTTTGCAGCGGGAACGAAATGAGGCTCAACTGTGGTTGGAGCAGACACCGGCCGGTCGCAATTGGACGGAGAGGCGCGGTATTCAAACCCCCTTGCAGCTGCCCCCACAACAGGCGTGTGACGGATCGACACCACGGCCAGTTGCGCAAATTGCGCAGCCGGCAAATGGTGCGCAGGTGGTTAACACGATTGCTGTGATTGGAACGGCCACAGGACCAAACTACACGGGCTACCAGGTTGATTTTGGTCTTGGTCATAGCCCGGGTGGCTGGGGTGGTATTAGTGGGCGCCAGCCGTATGTTGTTGAAAATGGCTTCTTGACTGAATGGGATACAACATTGGTGAACAGTGAAGGACCGGTTACTCTGCGCCTACTCGTTTTTGGGCCGGATAACCCTTTCACGCCGGAAGATGATCCGGTCACGCTTGAGCAACGGACTCTGCTTACGCTGCTTCAGCCGACGTCGACGCCTACACCTATCCCGACAGAGACACCGACGGCGACGCCTACACCGTCACCAACTGCAACACTGCCATTAACAGAGACGCCGCTGCCTACGTTGGAGCCTACCCCTGAGCCAACGTCAACGCCGACGCTCGCGCCTACATTGGAACTGGTGACGCCGACAGCGACGCCAGAAGAGCCGGCTGTCACGGTTGCGCCACCACAGACAGCTACTCCCGACGTAACGCCATATCCATGATAATCAATACAAGTATGATTTCGAGGCGGGCATAATGGAACGGCCGATAGATACGATCTTTTTTGATTGGGATTACACGCTTGCCTACACGAGTACGCCAAATAACACGCTTGGCGAACGGCTGGCGCAAATGTTCGCTTTGGCTGATCTTCCCTATAGTCAAAGTGAAATTGAGGCCGCGCTTGCCTGTTATGATAGAGATGTGGCCTCCGGTAAACTGCCCGCCCTTATTAATCCGCAGAGGCGCCGTGAAATCGCAGGGTTCTACGGTCACTTATTTGACTACCTGGGGGAAGAAGATAAAAGTTGGCCGACTATGGAACGCCTGTACGGCACCTACGCACTACTGCCTATGTATCTGTATGAAGACAGCCGGCCGGCACTCAGCCTGCTCAAAGAACAGGGCTACAAGTTGGGAATCATCTCCAATCATTCGGCTTCCGCACGGCCAGTTATGGAGCGCATGGTCGGCGACCTGATACCGGCTCGCCACATTACGATCAGCGAAGAGATTGGCGTGCACAAACCGGCCAAAACAATCTACCGGTATGCGGCAGCGCGTACCCGTACACCGCCGTCGCGCTGTGCCATGTTGGTGGGCGACAATCTTGCGGTGGATGCTGTCGGTGCGGTTACCGTAGGCGGTTATTGCGGCGGTATCTGGCTAGATCGCAAGAGTGACGGTGTTGATCTCGTCTTACCTGAAAACATCAAGCGTATTTCATCGCTGCATCAATTGGCGCCGCTTCTAGAGAATGCAGGTCAGACTGAAGAACGGCTGAATTGACACACTTGGCAAAAAGCCTGTCTCACCCTTCCGGGTGTATGCCCGAAGAATGACGCCTTATCCAGGCACTGCAAGATCCCTATATCGCATAAGTGAACTCCCCCTATTATTAGGACCAGCTTAACCGGCAGTAGATTTCACTCGCTCAAACCATCAGAGTGGGTGTAACCAGTGGTCATCCGGATCATTCATTGTATCTAATCCGGCTGACTGGTACACCGGGTTTGCGGATCAGCATATCCGAGTATTTAGCAAGTAACCCTTCAAGGAGGCTCGAATATGACTAGACGATGGAATGTAGTGGGCAATTGGTCTTCTGGCGGCGTGGCGCTCTTCTTTCTCGCCGGCGTTTTGTTCCTGGCTGGCTGTACTGCTGCCGGTTCCGGCGGCAGAGAGGCGGCAGCTTCCGCACCTGCTGTCGCGCCGGCCAGCAGTCCGACAGCGCAAGACGTTCAATCAGTTGAAGATCCAGATGCGGGAGAGCCGGAGACCGTGGCGGAACCGGCTGCCGGCGCGACTACGGCCATTAGGGAGGATGGTGCTTTGCAGGCCGACCCTACTGTACTGACAGGGGACACGCGACCAGATCAGCTGCGCGCCCTCACGAGCCGTTGGAATACAGATTGGGAACGACGCACAATCGAGTATGATGAGGTGTTATCCGGCGGCCCACCGCGAGATGGCATACCCTCAATCGACGCACCGCAGTTTGCCAGTTCGGAAGAAGCCTCGGCATGGTTGGCTGACAATGAACCGGTTATTGCCCTGGAGATCGATGGCGATGCGCGGGCCTATCCTCTGCAGGTGCTGACCTGGCACGAGATCGCCAATGATACAGTTGGCGGAGTTCCTGTCGTAGTGACGTTTTGCCCGCTCTGTAATTCCGCGCTCGTTTTTGATCGCCGCGTGGGTGATGCAATCTATGAATTTGGCGTCTCGGGCTTGCTGCGCAATTCTGATCTCATCATGTATGACCGCACGACTGAATCCCTTTGGCAGCAGTTTACTGGAGAAGGTATTGTTGGTGAGCATGCGGGCGACCAGCTAACGTTCCTGGCGTCTTCTTTGGTTAGTTTCGCCGATTTTCGTGAAGCGTTTCCTGAAGGACTGGTGCTAGCGCGGGAGACGGGATTCAGCCGGGATTACGGCCGTAATCCTTACGAGGGATACGATACGATTGGCTCGAACCCTTTCCTCTTCAGTGGAGCGATAGATGGCCGGCTCAGCGCAGTTGAACGCGTTGTCACTGTATCTCTGGTTGATGAAGCGATTGATATCGCATATCCATTGAGCGTTCTTTCAGAAGCCGGCGTCATCAATGATTCGCAGGGTGATCGGGATCTGGTTGTCTTTCATGATTCAGGGACTAGCAGTGCGCTGGGCAGCGGCATTATTGCCGCAGGCGAAGATGTTGGAGCAACCGGTGTCTTTGATCCCGTGGTGGATGGCCGTAAATTGACTTTTGAGAAAGATGGGGATCGTATTGTTGATGTCGAAACTGGGAGTACATGGAATGTTCTGGGCCAGGCGGTTGATGGCGACCTTGCGGGAGAATCGCTGGCGCCGGTCGTGCATGGCGATCATTTCTGGTTTTCCTGGGCGGCTTTTAAACCGGACACAATTATCTACGAATCTTGAGAAACACCCGGAACGAATCAATATGAAGTCATTGCGATCAACTTGGGATTGACGAGGTAAGAAACATACGGCTAGCGTTGTCAAGAAGCATGAAGGCAACCAACAACTGTCTTCCTCCTCCTTCCTCCTGGCAACACCATGCAAGCAAGCGTGGTGTTGCCTTTTTTACGTCATTATGATCCCTATGGGCGGACGTCATCAATTTGAGGGCAGCCTATCAGATCACGAAACTAGCTGCTGCGCCAGAGGGCTCGTAGTGACAAGTCCCAAATGACCGGGACAGTGAAAATAAGTTAGTGGTGTTCCCGTTCGTTATATCCCCGAAGGTAGGAAGAAAAAACCGATGGCCAGGATAAAGAAGACGCCGAGCAGCATCGCCCCTTCAAACCAGTTGGAACGCGCATCAATAGCCACCAGTGCGGCAATCACCGAAGCCGCGACCATAGCGATGATCTCTGGATGGTTGAACTCCAGAGTCATTGGATTGCCCATGAAAAGCGAAATGAAAACAAGCAAAGGAGCAACCAGCAGTGCGATTTGTAGACTAGAGCCCAATGCGATGGAAAGACTGAGGTCCATTTCGTTCTTGATGGCGACTTGCACGGCGACCAGGTGCTCGGCTACATTTCCGATGAGCGGCACAACAATTATGCCGACAAAGAACTCGCTCAACCCGAAAGTTTCGGTGACGATGTCTAATGAGCTGACCAGGAATTCACTCATCAACGCCAGCCCGATAACAGCCAGGCCCATAACGCCAAGGGCCTTTCCTACTGACCAACCCGGTCCATCATGTGTCAGTTCGACTGCCGGTGCGTGATGAACTTCTTCTTCAGGTTGGCGCAGGGTGTAAATGATGGACAGCACGTACAGCAACAGCATGACCACGGCCGTGGCCAGACTCAATGCTTCTACCGCCGGGAAATCGCCGCTAATTTCTTCGCTAAAAAGAGAAGGTACGCTGATGGCTATAGCGGCCAGGATTACCAAAGTGGCATCGACTGATACTCGATTGCGGTTAAATCGCTGCGTGCCGTTTCTTAGCCCGCCGAGAAAGAGACTTAAACCGAGCACTACCAGCAGATTGCCCAGGATAGAACCAATAATCGATGCCTTGACAAGCTCGATCCGGCCGGCCGATAGGGCTACGATGGTGATGATTAGTTCGGCAAGGTTGCCCAGACTGGCATTGAGTAGGCCACCAACGCGCGGCCCCGTCTTTTCTGCCAGGGCTTCAGTTGCATCACCCAGGATGCCGGCGAAAGGAATGATCGCCAGTGCCGACGCCCCGAATATAATGATGTCGCCCCAGTGCAATAGCTCAGCCAGAATGGCGATTGGGAAGAATATCAGAAGTAGCCGTACGCCGCGCATATGCCCTCCGACCTATGTGTGTGCATTAACAGGATCAGGCGCCCTGCAAACATGACGCCTGATCGCTAATTGTCTACTGCTGCCAATTGTGCTGTGCAGCGCGAAACGCAGAGTGTGCCCAGGCAAGAGATGCATCAGGACAGGATTTCTTTAGCCTGTTCTATCCAGCGCGCATAGTTGACCTTCTGGAAAGCCGGCGCGTGACAGACTTCTTCTAACAATTCAACAGTCGCCGCCGCCAGCCGTTCAAAGGTGCATATGCCCGCCGCATAGAGACGGCGCTCGAGAACGGGCCCGATGCCTTCCAGGGGCTCGAAGTTGTCTGGTTCTGCGCCGTCCCAGACGCGGCCCATACTGGCCGTTTCCTCGGCCAGACGCAAGGCGTCAGCTTTGATTGCCGCTAAATCGACGTCCTGGAATGCCTCAACGTCTAGAATTTCGCCGAGTACGGCCTCGGGCAGCATGCCCACTTCCCAGAAGGAACCTACGCCGACCTCATACAGACGTTGTTCATAAACGGTACCGACACCATGGATGAGCTCCAGGTCCTGCGGACAAGAACGTGTTTCCAGGATCTCTAGTTCTGATGATCGCGTGCGGGTGCGCTTTACGCGCTTACCGGCTGCACGCAGCTCTGCTTCGGCGATCCAGGCTTCAAAGTCGCCGGCTCGCACATCTGACTTGGCGAATAGAGCGGCGAGATCTTGCGGGTTCGCCGCGGCCAGGGCCGCGTAGGTATCTATGCCGCCGTTGTTGAGTACCTCTAATGATTGAGCGCCGACGCCGCCAATAAGGCCGAGGTTGTCTCCCTGCCGGCTGAATAATCTATCTTGCAGCGCTTCCAGTGCGGCGTCGTCACCTGCGGCAGCCAGCCGGGCCTGGGCTATCCAGTCAGCGTAGCTAACCTGTCTCCAGGCAGGCGCGCCGATGATCACAGCCAGGGTTTCTTCGTCACTGCCGGCCAGCTGGTCAAACGTTGTGATGCCCGCGGCGCGTAAGTGGGTGGCATATTTGGGGCCTATGCCTTCGAGAAGCGTCAGATCGCTGCCAACGTGCACCGATGCCGGTTTTTTCGCCAAAATGGCCGCTTCGGTGACCCATACGTCGGGTTCTACCTTCTGCCAGGGTTCTATCCCCAGTGCGTTGGGAAGTTCTTCCGGGTCTGCGTCGGCAAGACCAGCGTAACTATAGATGCCGGCGGCGGTGAGACGTGCCGCCAGGGCGGGGCCTATACCCTTGATTTGGGTAAAGTCGTCCACGTCTGGTTCTTCGATGTCAATGGATGCGCTGCGCGAGGCGAACGCTGTCACTTCCGAAGCTGCGCGCAGTTCATCTGCGAGCCGGTTGAGTGATTCTAACTCAGCGGCACAGATTTCGAGTTCGCCGCTGCGAGTTTCCAGTTCAGCGATGGCGACTTCCAATTCACCTGTGCGTGTCTTGAGATCACTCCTAAGCGCTTTGATCTCGGCTTTGAACTCTGCTGCCTTGCTCTTGCTCGATTCCAGGCATGCAGCGAGTTCGGCGTCGCGGCTCAGTAATTCCTCTTCCAGTTGGGCGACTCTTGCCTCCAGATCGCGCTTGTTGCCGGTCATGATCAGCCAGCTCAGCAATGCGCCAATAAATATGCCGATAAAGAATGTAAGCCACGGTAAATAAGCTGCCATGTTGTTTAGCTCCTTGTTGACTCGGGCGCAGCGCGCCTGTAATGAATATGCCGACTAAAACGCTTGCAGCACAGGAGATGATTCGCAGCGTCTTAGATCACTACCTGTGCCATAAATGCTTGAAAGGTATGAGAAGCGTAGTCGTTGATGGTCATATTACTTGAGAATAGCTCATTGGTCGAAAGCTAAGCCGTACCATTTGTCATGAATTAGGTCGTAGGTGCCATTCTCTGTCAGTTTCAGTAGAGCGCGGTTTATGTCTTCGCGCAAGGGGCTGCCTTGTGCAAAGACGATGCCGTAGTGTTCTTTGCTGAACGAATTGTCGGTTACGAAGTAACCCTTGTCGTCGTTCACCTGCGCATGATAGAGCAAAACGGGACGATCATAGACGACAGCCTGTACAGCACCGTCGTCCAGCAACGCGTATGCTTCCTCGACCGTGTCCACTGTCTGGTGGCCGATGCGATTATCAATCAGCCACTGGTCGGCCGTACTACCGCCAACGGTGACGACCGATTTACCGCGCAGATCGTCTGGCCCAGTTATTATTCCCTGGAGGCGCTGTACGGTTAACTGGGAGGAGACGCCGGCAGTGAAATTGGCGATGATGAATAGACCGGTAAACATCCAAAACATACCGAAGAGCCGGCCGAGTTTGCCGATGGGCGTTCTGTCGCCGTAGCCTACGGTGGTGACAGTCGCCGCCGCCCACCAAATGCCTTCCCAGACACCCCTAAAATAAGGACGGGGGAATTCCGGATTACGCCGCCGCTCCATGAGCCAAATGATGTGAGCGGCGATGAGGATGGTAATAACCAGAAAAGCTAGGAGACGCAGCATATTGGGTGAAAGTGCGATGCGGAAGGTGTCGAGCAGGGGTGATGTGCTGCCGGTGTGGGTCAGAATTCCAAGACCGGTCTCGAAGTAGCGGTGCGAAAAATCAATACGCTCTTCCCGTTCGTTTGTAATACTGATTGCGGCGATGGCTGCCTCCGCTCGCTCGCTTTCTACGGCATCAATCTGCTCCTGAACCGTAGACACGATCTCATATTCATAATTGATTCCCGCTTCCAGGGCCAGCGCATTCCACAAATCGATGCTGAAGCCGCTGACGTCTTCGCCGTCAACGAAGACAAAAGGCTCGATTTCCTTGGTAACGACTTTGACTGGCTCCTTGTCTTCATCGCTTTGGGCGAACACCTGGTAAGTGGATAGGGCCAGTACAGCCGAAATGAGTGGAATGATCAAGACAGGTATTACTCGGCGCATGGGCTTTCGTTATTCTTCTGCTATCTACTTTCGCTGCTGTTTCGGCCGTTTACTTGTTCGAGAAGATTTCGATTGCCGGGAATCCTCTTGCTGCCGGGCTTCACGTCGTTCCTCTCGGGCCTTATCTTTCTGGGCTTCTTCCCTTACCCTGACCACGTAGTAGAACAAAGTAATCACCGAACTTATGGCCGCTGCCAGGTAGGTCATCGCCGCCGCGCGCAGTACATTTCGCGAGCCTTCGATATCTGCTTCCGTTTTTCGCAAACCGGTTTCGTCCAACATGGCCAGCGCCCGCTTGCTGGCATCAATCTCTACAGGCAGTGTAAGCAGTGAGAAGAGTATCGTCAGGCTGAAAAAGAAGATGCCGATCCACAGCATATTGGTCATATTGAACAGCAGACCCATGACTAAACAAATATAGGAAATCGTGGGACTGAAGGTCAATGCCGGCAGGAGAAAGCTGCGCATTTTGATCAGGCCAGAACCGGTTTGGTACTGTTGTACGTGTCCCAATTCATGCGCGGCAACTGCCATCGCCGCCACACTGTCTTCGTCATACACGGCGTCGGAAAGGTTGACGACATTCTTGCCCGGATCGTAATGATCGGTGAGGTTGCCCCTGATATGATTGACAGGGATTGGATCCAAACTCGTATCGTCGAACAGCACCTCTGTAACTTCTTCGCCGGTCAAGTCGGCGCTGTTTTCAACTTTGCTCCATTTCTTGAAGCTGCGGCTTAACCAGATTTGTACGCCCACTGACAATAGCATCGTGGGGATGAAGACATACCAGAAATAGGTTGGATCTATAGAGAAGAACATGATTTCCTCCAATTCGCATTCAATGAAGGTGCCGGTAGCTCATTTCACCATAGGGCTTCGTTCGGTTCCAGGGGGCAGTTGGCGGACCTAGCACGGCCGGCGCCCGCCGCTTTTCCGTACGGGCGTTGGCCGCTGAAATATTAGCTTGCCTCATCCGTGGCATCATCTATTTTGGCGGCGGCATCATCGGAAGCAGCTTTCTTAGAGACATCCTCCACGGGCGCATCATCTTTGTCACGGGTGAAATAGGCCCATAGGGCAATTACGGCACCCATTGCAACTAGTATCCAACCGGTAACCGTCTGAAGATTAAAGTCCTGGATGCGGGCGAAAAAAATCATAATCCCCCACAATACCAGCAGGCTATTGACCAGTACTGGACCCCAGGAAAACTGCCGGCCCCCACGCGCGAAAAAGGCGTTGTAGAGTCCCATGGCGCCGACGATTATGGCGCCGATGGCAAAGACAGTGAAGTCCCAATACGTGGGCAGAATATTGAATGCGTAAAGAAATAGAACCAGAGCGCCCGCGATGATGGCGACAATTCCCTGATAGCGACCTATAGCATCATCATTGCCACGGAACAAGGAAATGATCCCGGAAATCAGCATGTACAGCGCGGCAACCAGCGCAACATTGCCGGCCGCTGCATCTCCGCCAAATAGGATATAGAAACCCAATATGATGGCGATAATGCCCTGTATAAGCGTGAACCACCAGTTCTTCATGTTAATGCCTCCTTGGCTGTGTCCAACAAGATCCCTTCATTGGCTGCTGTGAATATCTTGGGGTTGAAATCACTGCACCTATTATGACGTACTTCAGCCCTGATAAGCAATCGTTTTTCTGCCTCGGAGCTTAAAATAATCATGCCGGATGGTCCTGCTCACCAGGACCATCCGGCACCATTGTCAGGTGTGAGGCCATAGGAATTGCTCTACGGCACAATTCTGGTTCCGACTGCAGCTTTCTTGTCGAGTAGGTTCTGCAGGTTGCCTTCTTCGATCATTGAAAGGATGTGAACCTGCAATCCGGATGCGATAGCGCTGCGAGTTGGTTGAACGGCCGTTAGTTTTCCAGCCATCGCTCCGCTGGCATCAGCCTGGTGGTGATCGTCCAGCTGCGCCGCATCACCATATGATTTGCTGAGACTGAACCGATCAATACGTTCTGCTTGCGGAAAGCTGCGTGGATCCTTGTCGTAGATCCCGTCAACGTCTGTGGCGAAGATGAGATGCGAAGCATTGAAATGAAGCGCCAGATCGACGGCGATTCTATCGCCGTCGAACACACAGAACCCCATCTGATCATCGACGACTACGTCGCCGCCCAATAATGGGGTCATGCCGATATCCAAGAACCCGGAGACGGCATCAAGATAGCTGCTCTTGAGGGTCATGGTGGAGGCAGCCATACAAGAGCTGGGCATAATCGTCGCGACTGCGATGCCGGCCTTATGGAACTCCTCGGCAATCGCCTGACGCAGCCGCATGACTGTATTCTGCGTTTCGGTCAGATGAATCAGTTGGTCCGGTGACTGTAAACCCTTGTGTAAGCGATATGTTACCACCGGCGGATGGCCGAACGACCCGACCCCGTGCACCAGCAGCAGTTGTTCAATGAGGCCGGCATCAAGACACGCTCTTAATTCCGCCGCAGCCTGACGCAGGATGGATGGGCGGAGCGTATACGGCCGCTGCTTGTCGGTCAGCAGTGCCCCACCAAGCTTCAGGACTACCAGTTTGCTGCTCATAGAGTAATCAACGGCGTGTAAGGCCACAGGCTCGGGACAACGGCACTCAAGAAGAGGATGCCAAGGAAAACAGAGATGGCTATCGTGTAATTGTCATATCCCTTGGGAGTGATCACTTCGACAATCGTGGCCAGCAGACTCAGAATAATAATCGTAGGCAGGATCATGCCCGTGCCGAAAATGGCGGTCAGGACCAGGATCATAAGGAATGAACCGAAGAACATACCCAGCGAACCGGCAACCGTTTTTTCTGCGCCACCAAAACCAAATTTTTTGTCCCCGCCAAAACGGCGGCCAATGATGTCTGCCAGGCCGTCTCCACCGGCCAATGCCCCCAAAATATACAGCGCTACCGGATTGCTGTTTCCACTGGCGCCGCCAGCATTAAAGAACAGGATCGTGCAGACAAACATGATAATGGCATAGTGCATCGTGCCGCCCAAGAGTTCGCGGGGGTTGCCGCTGCGCGACATCGAATTGACGAACGCTTCATCCTGGCGCTTGCCCAAACCGATCGCGGCAAACTGGATGATGAAAGCTAGAGGCACAACCATGGCAAAGAAGCGGCTGGCGCCGCTGCCTGAGTACAGCAGCCAGCATATGAGAAACAAGGGGGCGGCAAAGATATGGATGATCTTGCGCGTGATGTAGGTTGGCAGCAGCTCCCGTTTCTGAAGATACCCGTTTACGAGAACCAATGATTGAATCACCACAAACGTGATGATCAGAGCGATAATATCCCATACCCACCAAAAATTGGGGCCCAACGGATTCATACTATAGTGCATTTAGCCATCTCCTTTTTCCTCTTTGCCCGGCGCACATCTAACCAACAATTCTAACACAGCGTCAGCAAAATATAGAACCGATACGCCGTCCGCTGATTGGTCGGGTAGGTCTGATCTCCGGTCACTCAGGAAGTGTCGTTTTCGGCCGCTAGAGGGAAATCAGGATGGGGAAATGTCGCCAATCAATCGACCGATGGTTTTACGACAGAAGCCGGTTCATCCAGCCAATCTGGGGATTCTATGGCTTCCAGCGACTGGTGGCGGAAATAGGTGTTATACAGCTCAGCATAGTGGCCGCTCTGGGCAAGAAGTCCGTCATGAGTGCCTTCTTCGATGATACGGCCCTGGTCCATGACGATGATGCGGTCGGCGTGTTTGACAGTGGAGAGGCGATGGGCGATGACAATGGCTGTGCGCTCTTCCATGATCTCGTCGAGCCCTTCTTGAATCTGTGTCTCTGTGAAGGGGTCGACACTGGCCGTCGCTTCATCGAGGATGAAGATGGCCGGATTCTTGAGCACCACTCTGGCCAGGGCGACGAGCTGACGCTGACCCATGGAAAGGCTGCTGCCGCGCTCGCCAACGTCAGTGTCGAGGCCATTGGGCAGCGTCGATAGCCAGTCGCCGCCGCTAATTTGCTGTGCGGCCCGCTCGATTTCTACTGGCGATGCCCCGGGACAGCCGTAGGCGATGTTTTCGCCCAGTGTGCCGGAGAAGAGGAACGGTTCTTGCGGCACGAAGCCTGTCTGCAGACGATAGTCATTGAGGTCCAGCGTGCGTATGTCATGATCATCGATATTGATCCGGCCATCCTGGAATTCGTAGAAGCGCATGACTAGTTTGGCGATGCTGCTCTTGCCGGCGCCGGTGTGCCCCACCAGGGCGACTGTTTCGCCCGGCTGAATGGACAGAGAGAAATCGGGCAGCACCGTTTCTTTGTCCGTGTAGCTGAATTTCACATGCTCGAAGTCGATATTTCCGGCAAACTGCTTGACCTGTTCGTCGCCCGTCTGCTTGACCTTCGGCTCCAGATCAATCAAGGAAAACACGCGCTCGGCCGCCGAAAGACCATCCTGGAACTGGCTCCAGAAGGAAGCGACGCTCATCATCGGCCACCAGTAGAAACCAACCGCCTGCATGTACAAATACCAATCGCCGACCGAGACGCCGCTGGCCGGATTCGTGGTCGCCAAACCGCCAAAGAACAATAGGACGGCCGTGCCCAGACCCGAAGCGAAAGCCATGAAGGGGAAGATCGACACCAGGGTCAGGCCGCGCTGCAAACCCGTTGTGTAGCCCTGCTGGTTGTTTTCGTCAAAGGTGTTGTAGACTGCCTGCTCCTGGCGGAAACTCTTGGCGACGACAATGCCGCTGATCGATTCCTGGATCTGAGCATTGATTGTCGCTGTCGCCCGTTTTGCGTTCTGGGTGACGCGGCGGGCGATGCGCCGAAAACTGAGGGCGATCAATGCCGCCACGGGTGTCATGAGAATGAGAATCATCGTCAGGGGAATGCTGATCGTGAACAGCCAGAGAGTCAGCAGTACGACCAGCAGGACCTGGCTGAGCAAGTTCAACGTCAAGTTAACCGTCTCCGAAAAATCCTGGGTATCAGAGGTGATGCGGCTGACGATCTTGCCCGACGGATGGTCATCGTAAAAAGACATGTCGTGGCGAACTGTGGCCGAGAACGCGTCTTTGCGCAGTTGCAGTACCACGTTTCCCGTCACGCGAGCAGAAAACCATTGGCGGATGAAATTGAAAACCCAGGCGGAGGCACCAAGCAGGATCACGCCCAGGGATAATAAGACGATCGCTCTTGTTGACGATTCAATCGCCAGCATATCGATAGCTCTGGCTATCAGGATCGGCCCGCCGATGCTGGCAGCGGAGTTGAGTGTAATCATCACCGCTATCAGGATCATCTGAGTTGTATATGGGCGGAAATAACTGACAATACGTTCCATCAGTTCGCGGTCGGTATACTGCCGGTCGTAATCTTCAGTTTCTAGTCCGCCAAGAACAAAGCCCATACTCTTTTCTCCAACGCTGCCGTTTGCTTAATCGTAGCGGGCAAAAATGCGCTGATAATCCTCACTACGTGCCAACAGCTCTTCATGGCTGCCCTGATCAACCAGCCTTCCCTGCTTCAGCACCAGAATACGATCTGCCCAGCGAATCTGGCTGAGCCTATGGGTGATCAGAAAGGTCGTTCGCTGGCTGCTGATGCGGCGCATGGCGCGCTGAATTTGATCTTCGGTGGCGCTGTCAATTGCGCTCGTGCTGTCGTCGAGAATGAGGATGCGCGGATCGGTCAAGAACGCGCGAGCGATGGCGATGCGCTGGCGCTGCCCACCGGAGAGCATAACGCCGCGTTCGCCAACTTCGGTTTCGTAGCCCTCCTTGAAGCCGCTGATAAATTCGTGCGCCTGCGCTTCCCGTGCCGCCTGTTCAACGCTCGCGTGATCGGTGCCTGGCTGACCGAAAGCGATATTACCGGCCAGCGAGTTGGAAAATAGAAATACGTCTTGTTCAATGGTTGATATTTGGGAGCGCAGCGATTCTAGATTCCAATCACGTACATCCACGCCGTCGACGGTAACCTGACCTTCACCGGTATCAAAAATCCGATTGATCAGCCGCGTTAGGGTTGTCTTTCCGGAGCCCGTCTGTCCGACGATAGCGACCGTTTCCCCGGGGCGCGCGGTGAAGCTGATATCCTCCAATACGGCCGTGCCGTTGTAAGCAAAGCTGACGTTTTCAAATGTCACCTCGCCCTGAATCGGCGCCGAAACACCGTCCGGATTTTCATCCAGATCGCCGGTTGTGTTGATTAGCTCCAAGATTCGCCTGGCGCTGGCAATACCCAACTGCACCAGGTTGAAGGAGAAAATAGAAATAAATGTCGGCCAGCGCAGCGTACCCACCAAACCCATGTAGGCTACGACTGTGCCGGCGCTGATTTCTCCGGCCTGCCAGAGGAGGGCTCCCAGGAGGAAGGCTGCACCCCAGGCGACACTGAAAACGAGCATAGGTAGATATCGCGCCTGAATCTCCCCCTGGCGAACGAAATAGTCTCTGAAAAGAGAGGCATTGCTTACGAATCTCTTCTCTTCGTAGTTCTCCTGCGCATTGCTCTTGACGACTTCAATTCCGGCGATGGTCTCTGCCAGGCCGGCGTTCATTTCGCCAAACTGCTCACGCATGGCCGCGCTGACGGGGTTGAGCTGGCGCGCGTAGTCCCATACTGTGATCGTGAAGAAGATGAGAAATAGGATGGGCACAAGCAGCAGGCGAACATCGAGCAGGGCGATCAAGATCATGGGGATGATGATCGCCAGCAGCGCGTCGGTGATCAGCATCAGCGCGGGGCTGAACATGAAATTTAGCTGGCGTACGTCATTGGTTGCACGGGCCATAATGTCGCCAATACGCTGACGGCCGTGGAAGCTTTGGCTCTTGCCCAGTAGATCGACATACAGTTCGTTGCGGGCGTCACGCTCGACTCTCTGGGCAATAAACTCTGTCGAGTAATTGCGCAAGAGGCCAAATACAGCCTGGGAGGCGGCCGCCACAAAGACGCCAACTGCCAGGAGCAGCAGCGCGTTGACCGGCCATTCAGGTTGGTTGATCAGGTCAAAGGCGCGGCCGATCATGACCTGTATTGAACTAGCCGCGAGATTGTTCAAAATGGCGCCGAGGAGGATGGTGAGCGGTATGAGCGGGTAGCGCATCATGTGCGAGATGATCCAGCGCAGCGGACTGTCGTAGTTGTACGTGTATTCGCTTTCCAGCCGGAATTCCCGTTTGCTCAAGATGACACCTTCAGATCAACAAAGATTGTGATTATAGCGTATTTTGCTGGCATATAGGCCAGGCATGCAGAAATTCTTACTCGTAGGCGAGCGTCTCGCGAACGCTGAGCCGCGCGGCATTGTAGGCGGGCAGCAGACTGGCCAGCGCGGCGATGAAAATCACGATGAGCAGCCAGTACAAGGGGCCGAGCCAATTGTATTGATAATGCAAAGGGAGCTCGAGGAATGCCATTCCCACCTGGTAGCTCATCAGGCGGCTCATTGGCAGCGACATCAGGAGTCCGCCAAACCAGGACAGCAGCCCAATGATTAGTCCTTCGACGACAAAGATGCGCAAGATGGCGCCATCTGAAGCGCCGATGGCGCGCATGACGCCGATCTCACGTTTCCGTTCCAGTACATTGATGCTCATCGTGCCCATCAGGCCCAGAGCGCCGACAAGGGCCATGAGAAAAGCCATGATCAATAGTATGACTGTGATGATATTGAAACGTTCACCGAAGATAGCGCGATCTTCTGAGATCGTATGCGTGGAACGGATTTCCATCCCTGCCGTTTGCAATCGATTCTCTACAGCCTGGCGGACCTCTGTGTCGCTGTGACCAGCGGCGGGATCGACGAGAATGCGGACTAGATCGGCACGGCCGTAATCACCGATCTGTCGCTCGAAATAGGTTTGGCTGACATAGACGCCCGCCGGCGCTATCGGTGGCTGGAATGCTTCCAGGACACCGGTGACGCGCCATTCAGTGTCGTCTCCGGCAATGCGCAGCGTCATATCCTGATCCAATTCGACCGCGGCTTCATGACGAACCAGGCCAACCGGTACGATGATAGCGGCTTCGTCGTCAGGCTGCAGCCAGCGGCCACCGATGATGTCGGGCTGGAATAGGACTGTGTCCGGCGGCAGTGCATAGACGATGACGTTGTCGCCATCCGTCTCGCCCTCACGGACCAGAACACCTTGCTGAAGCCGCCATGCTTCAACAGCTTCTATGCCGGGGATGTAACGTACCTCCTGTTCAATTCGTTGGCGGCGATATGGTTGATCTAACTGAATCTGCACGTCAAAACCCTGGCTGGTCAAAGTTTCCTCCAGGGTGTTGAAAAGAGAACCGCGCACGGTAAGGACGCTCATGAAAATGGCGCCGCCCAGCATTAAGGTGATCAAGGTACGGGCAAGACGCCCCTTGCGGCGAAATGTGTTGCGCAGCGAGACGCGCACCGGGCGGGAAACAGGCAGCCTGGCCAGTCCCTTGTCGAGCGGCGTAAGGTGGACGCCCCCCTGCGGCACCCCGTAGTCCTGGACCGCTTCGCGAACTGTTACGCGCGTTCCATTGCGAATGGGATATAGCGCGGCCAGGATGGGGATAAGAATCCCGGCAATGATCTCCAGGGCGAGCACAGATCTTGCCGGTCGGAACTCGTTCAGATCGAAATTCAACTGGCCGGCGATGAAACGTGAAAATTGATGCGCGCCGATGAAACTGAGCGGTATGGCCAGGAACAGAGCGACTATACCCAGCAGTAGAACCATGCGCAGGTAGACTGATAAGATTTGATTGGCTCTGGCGCCGATACTCTTCATGATTCCGATCTGGCGCTGCTGTTGGGTTACAACGGCCGTGATGACATTGACGACCAGAAATGCGCTCAGAACCAGGGCCAGTAGACCCAGGAAGGTCAGGAGCAGGATGATGGTCGGCAGAAATTCTTCCACCAGATGCTCCCCCGGCTCAGGAACTTCTGTCCAGTGGACAAAGATCCCTGCCTTTTCCACCTTGTCGCGCACTTCCTCGGCGACGCGGGTAATATGTTCTTTGTTGAGCGGTTCATCCGCCACCAGGATCTGAAGTTCGTTGAAGTCACGGGACAATCCCAGCCATTCCAATGTGTCGCGGCTGACATAGCCATAGGGAATTCCCGTAACCTGGGCGGGCAGCTGATTCATGTCATGAACCAGCCCGCCAATGGCAAGTGAGCGTTGGTGCCCGTCGCTGGTCTCAATCAACAGCGTCTCATTCAGCCCGGCTCCGGTCAGATAGAGGGAATTACGTTCGATGAGGATTTGATGGTCGCCAGGCGGCCATGCGCCCGCGAACGGAAGGATGATGTTTACCTGGCTGTTTTCGTAATCATCCAGTGCATAGAGCTGCAGATCATGCCATTCATCATCGCCATCAAGAAAGCGGATGATTGTGCTCAATCGGCCCGATGCAACCGCGATTTCCGGCAGACGCTGAATAGACTCAATTGTCCCATCGTCTATTGGCGAGGTATGTAGGGTTGCGCTGGCAGGCACAACGGACATGTAGTGGCGTGGAAGCTCGCTGGTTATCGTGCTGCGCGCGCCAAGAATTAGCCCAAAAGCAAAAATGCCAATGGCAATGGATAGAATGACCAGTACTGAACGCAGTTTGTGCAGCCAGAGATCGCGCCATGCCTTGCGCCAGCGTAAAGCGGAGAAGGTAGGCAGTTTCACTCTCCTTCGTGCCGGTGGGGAATCCGCTGATGCGGCCGGGTCAGGAGGCATCATTGTCCACGATGAGGCCATGGAGATAAGTGTCCATCATGTCGTCTATGGACAACGAGTCCAACTGCATGACGGCCGTGCTCGCCAACAGTTCATTCATGACATAGAAGGCAACGATGGTGCCAACAAAGGTGCGGAAGAAGTTGATTGGCGTCTGCGTACGAAGCGTTCCCTGGTTACTCGCCGCCACGCGCTGTTGAAAACGCAGGACGGAGGGAAGGACTATATCTACCAGCTGCGGCATATGACGGCCGTCCAGCTCAATCAACTCAATGAACATGAGATTGAACAGGCCGCTCTGCTGCTGCATTTCGTCTACCATTAAGCGCGCCGCACGGCGCAGCAGCTGCTCAGTTGAATCTTCCTCAAGATGTTCAAGTCTGGGCACAACGGTGACAAATGGGTGGTAGGCGACGATTACCGCTTTGAATATCCCCTCTTTGCTGTCGAAATGATTGTAGATGCCGCCCAAAGCGAGGCCCGCCGTTTGGGCGATCTGGCGCATTGACGTGCCATGATACCCTTGCTGTACAAACAGAGTGTAGGCTGCTTCGATAATGGATGCGCGCGTGCGCTCCCCTTTGTTTAGGGCCTCTTGTTCCATGATTTGCAACGAACGAACGTTCGTTTTATTTTACCTGCCCTGCACATATAGTCAATCATGTGCTGCCTTTGAAAGCCTGATCATGCCCTGTCCCTTTTGCCGAAGGGTGTGCCCCTCAAGTACAATCAAGACTCAATGCACTTCTCTCTCTTCCGCACCGCTCTGATTGAGGGTGCTGTGCAGACGGTTGTTGCAAGGAGATAGGGGCGAACATGCTGTTTCACCAACTGACCAAACGCGTCGCGATTATTGATCTTGGTTCGAATACGGCGCGCCTGATCGTGATGAGCACAGTACCAGGCTATGCGTACAATCTTGACGATGAGATCCGCGAGGTTGTGCGGCTGCGTGAGGGTATGATCGATGGTGAATTGAGCGCAGAGGCTACGGCGCGAGCTCTCTTCACTTTGCGCTTGTTCAAAGGGTTTTGTGACAGTGCCGGCGTCGATGAAATCATAGCCACGGCGACCAGCGCCGTGAGGGACGCCTATAACGGCGCGCTCTTTGTCGAGTATGTAGAAAAAGAGATCGGGCTTTCGCTGCAGGTACTGGATGGTGAACGAGAGGCGTATTATGGTACGCTTGGCGCGCTCAATGAGGTGCCTGTTTCTGACGGGTTTGTCGTTGATATCGGCGGCGGAAGCGCGCAAATATCCGAAGTGGCAGATCGCCGTTTCCAGCGAGGCGCCTCCGTACCCTTAGGCTCGCTGGCGCTCACCGAACGATTTGTGAACAGCGATCCGGTGAAGAAGGCTGAGCGCACGGCCGTGCAGAAAGAGATCGATCGCGAGTTGGACAGCATCGCGTGGTTGGACGAAGCAGCCGCCCGGGAGAGCATGGAGATGGTGGGGATTGGCGGCACAATCCGCAACCTGGCCAATATGCAGGCGATGCGCGAGGATTACCCTTTGGATACTCTGCATGGATATGTACTATATCGCGCCTCCCTCGCCGAAAGCATCGGGCAGTTGAAAACCCTATCACTGTCCATGCGCAGGAAATTGCCCGGCCTGAACAGCGATCGGGCAGATATCATCTTGTCCGGCGCGCTGGTTATCGCCTCGATTATGGACCGGCTGAAGAAGGACAGCCTGACTGTGTCTGTGAATGGCTTGCGCGAGGGATTATTCTTTGAACGATTCTGGGAGCATCTGTCGTATCCTGTGGCCGGCAATGTGCGCCGTTTTAGCGTTCTCAACATGGCTCGCGTCTATAATTACGAGAAGAAGCATGCCAAGCATGTGCGCTATCTGGCCAGCCGGCTTTTTGAACAATTGTCACCTTTGCACGGTTATGGTCGCAGGGATCTGAGACTGTTGGATGCAGCTGCGCTGCTCCATGATCTCGGTTCAATTATCGACTATTCTGCCCATCATAAACATTCGCAAATGCTGATAGCCAACCGCGGGCTGGCCGGTTACAAACCACGGGAGACAGCATTGATCGCACTGCTCACACGCTATCATCGTAAGGGGAAACCCAGTGTAGAACCTTATGCCAGTCTATTGAAAGAGGGAGATGATCTCATGCTCATGCGCATGGCGGCGCTGCTGCGGATGGCGGAGTTTTTGGAGCGCGGGCGCAACGGCAACGTAGATGACGTGACCGCCTCCTGGGATGACACAAATCTGCGCATGACGGTTGTGGCCGACGAATATCCAGCTGTCGAGCTCTGGGAAGCGGAAAAGAACGCTGCGCCCTTGATGGAAAAAGCGTTTAACCGAGAACTCGTTCTAGAAAGCACCGCCGCTCCAGCAGCATGGGTAAACGCAAAATTGTAAGATCTGCTTGATCTAGATATTGTTGTGGATGGCCAGTAGGTCTCCAATCAGGGCGTAGCCGGTTTCGCTGCGCCCGGCACCCGGCCCAATCAATGTCACATCTCCCAGTAGATCCGTGGAATAGGTGATGGCGTTTGTTGCGCCGCCAACCATGGCCAGGGGGTGACTTGCTGGCAGACGGCGTGGCTGGACGCTCGCTTGAACAGCGTCATCGACCCGTTCAATAAGGGCGATTAGTTTCCAGCGTTCTTCATCTGCGGCGGCCGCAGCGATTTCCTGTGGCGTCAGATTGGTGATGCCCTGCGTTTCCACGTCCGCCATCGTCAGACCTGCATCCATTAGCATATTGGCTAGTATGACAGCTTTCCCTGCGGCATCATGTCCTTCAACATCCCCGGCGGGATCCGCTTCGGCAAAGCCGCGTTCCTGGGCGTCAGCTAGAGCCTCGGCGTAGGGCGCTCCTGCTTCCATTTGGGTCAGGATGTAGTTGGTTGTGCCGTTGAGGATACCCTGGATGCGCTCGACCCCGGCGCCGGCAAGGAGATCGCGGCCCATGATCAAGGCTGGCGTGCCGCTCATCACGGTGCCTTCAACGCCGACCTGAAGATCCTTTTCTGCAGCCAGGGCCATTAACTCCTGATAGTTCAGCGCTATTGGGCCTTTGTTGGTGGTTACGACATGTTTGCCATGTTCAAGAGCGGTTCGGATATGATCCAACGCCGGTTGGCCTGTTTCCAGGTCGGTGTAGCTCAACTCGACGATGATATCAGCGCTGCTGCCGCGTATCGTTTCAATGGCGTCCCATCCGCGCTGGGCGACGGGAACGTTATCCAGGTGCCCTTCCTCGCGCACTGCTGCCAACAGTACGGCCGGATCAATCCCCTGGGGATCGTAAACGCTGCCTTTCAATAGGTCGCTGACCGCTACTATTTGAAATTGTGCGCCATAGCGCTGCGCCAGTTCCTCGCCGTTTTCGCTGAGGATTTCAGCGAAACCCTGTCCTACATTGCCGAAGCCGATAAGCGCCAGCCTGTATGTGTTCATATTTCTGCCTCCAGACTCTTTGATGCCGGTCGGTATTGTAGCAGAGTTGCCGCTGGAATCTACAGAACAGTCCATACGCTGTCGTATGTGTTCTGCGTAGCATAGAAAGCAAAAACGGCCGCTCTCCCTTGAAGAGAACGGCCGTATACAAAGTAACGGGGATCTACTGTAGGGAGGCCATCATCTCTTGCAGAGATGCCTCAGATGGCCGGATCTGCTCATCGGAAAGGTGCGCCAGCGGCGTCTCAGGGAGATCGCTCGCTTCGGCAAGCGATTCGCGGGTGTTGTCGAAGTAGATCAAACCGGTGATCAGTTCCTGATTATCCTCCCCTTTTTGCAGGAGGGTCAGTGCCGACATCTTGTCAGTTGGATCGTAATCGGATTCCAGCTTGCGCAGACGGATCGCAGATCCGTCGGGCATTTCAATTTCACGCACAGAGCCTGGCACATGGTCGTCAAGCTCGATTTCCGCTGCCGGAGGTACCCAGCCAAAATCATGGATCTGGACTTCGTGCTCGCGACCGTAACTGTAGCTCTTGGTAGATGTATCGACATTATTGAAGGCGACGCAGGGGCTGATGATATCAAGAACGGCCGTGCCGCGGTGGCTCAAAGCTGCTTTGAGCAGTTCCCGGACCTGTTTAGCATCGCCAGAGAAAGAGCGGGCGACGAAACCGGCGCCGGCCATGATCGCTTCCATGCAGATGTCGATAGGCGGCAGTTCATTGCGGCCCGCATATTTTAGTTCCTGGCCTTCATCGGCCGTGGCTGAGAATTGGCCCTTGGTCAGACCATAGACGCCGTTATTCTCCACGATATAGACCATGCGCACATTGCGGCGCAGAAGGTGCTTGAACTGACCGAAGCCAATGCTGGCCGTATCGCCGTCGCCGCTCACGCCGAGCGCCTTGAGTGTATGGTTAGCCATCAAGGCGCCGGTGCCTATGGAGGGCATCCGCCCATGAAGCGAATTGAAGCCATGAGACATGCCAAGGAAATAGGCCGGCGATTTGCTGGAGCAGCCAATGCCGCTCAATTTGATGATTTCATGTGGGCGTATGCTCAGTTCATAGGCCACCTGGATGATCTGGCTGGCGATCGAATTGTGCCCGCAGCCTTTGCACAGCGTAGTTGGCTGTGCCTTGTAATCATTCTTGGACAAACCGATCAAGTTAACCTTGGGTGCTCGCGTTTTGGTCGTCATCTTACTCTTGCTCCTTGGCCTCAATCGCTTCTATGACACGATTTGCTGTCAACGGCATACCATCGAGATAGGCCAGAGAGGCCATTCTTGTGGCATATTCGGGTATTTCTGATATCAAGATACTGTGCATTTGACCATCTCGATTTAGTTCCACCACGTACACGCGCTCATGGCGTTCAATGAACGCCTTCACTTCATCATTGATAGGTAAGGCACGAAGGCGCAGATAGCTGGACGGGATGCCGTTCTCTGCCAGGTGGTCGCGGGCTTCGCGAACGGCGTAATCCGTTGTGCCAAAGGCGATTATGCCTATTTTAGCAGCTTCAACGTCATCAATCAGTGGGGCTGGTACGAGCTTGCTGGCGGTTTCCAGTTTTCGCACCAGGCGGTCCATGTTTGCGACCCAGTCTTCTCCCTTTTCGCTGTAGACGGCACGTTCATCGTGCCCAGTTCCACGGGTGAAGTAAGCCGCTTGCGGATTATCTGTTCCGGGCAGCGTGCGGTAGCCAATACCATCGCCGTCAATATCCTTGTAGCGGGAGAATCCTTTTTCCGCCACGTCTTCGGCGGTTAGCACCTTGCCACGGTTAATGGGTTCTTGTGGATA
Organism: uncultured Chloroflexia bacterium; assembly: GCA_963767495.1. Taxonomy (GTDB): domain Bacteria; phylum Chloroflexota; class Anaerolineae; order Promineifilales; family Promineifilaceae; genus JAACFF01. Next base: position 649,583 of record CAVYDY010000001.1, on the reverse strand, counting down.
CTCAAAAGGTTCAGACATCCAGTTGTTCATACCCAGGTCAAGATCGCTGAGTACAAAAATCGGCGTCTGCAGCTGATCGGCGAGGTTGAACGAAATGGTGCCGAACTCAAAACATTCCCTAACTGAGGCTGGCAGCAGGATCACATTTTTTGTGTCGCCGTGACCGAGTGTATAGACGAATGTAATGTCTCCCTGTCCGGTACGCGTGGGCATGCCGGTGCTGGGGCCAACACGTTGGATGTCCCAGATCACGGCGGGGATTTCGGCAAAGTAGCCCAGACCGGAGAATTCAGCCATCAGGGAGATGCCAGGACCCGAGGTCGCTGTCATCGCGCGCGCGCCGGCCCAACCGGCGCCCAAGAGCATGCCGATAGCGGCCAGTTCATCTTCGGCCTGAACGACGGCGTAGGTCTTGCGACCAGTCTCAGGATCGATGCGAAATCGAGGTAGATAGGTGTTCAAAGCGTCGATGACACTCGTTGAAGGCGTGATGGGATACCAGGCGGCAAATGTTACGCCACCGTAGACAGAACCCAACCCGGCGGCCTCATTGCCGGTTATCATGATCAGCCCTTCGGTCTCGTTCATGGGCGCGACCTGGTACGGGTCTGTCTTTGTCAGGTTTTCGGCCGCCCAAGTGTACGCTTCTGCAATCACGGACATGTTCGATTCGACAAGCTTACGACGGCCGTTAAAGTGAAAATCCAGCGCTTCGTCGAGGGACTCCAGCGATATGCCCAATATCTGCGCTAAGGCGCCGACATACACCATATTGGCGACATAGTCCCTCAATTTACCTTTCATGCCTGTTTTGACTACAAACTGATTGACTGGAACGGCGTAATAAGTGATATCATCGCGATGCGGGATGGAACGCCAATCGCCGTTGTACAGGCAGACACCGCCCGGCGGTAGTTTGTTGATATCATCTTGAACCGTGGACAGATTAAACGCGACAAGAATCTCCGACTCTTCCTTGCGAGCGACATAACCCTCTGGGTTGGCCCGGATAAGATACCACGTAGGTAGACCTTGGATATTAGACGGGAAAATATTCTTTCCGTTGACCGGGATCCCCATCTTGAAGATTGCCCTTAGTAGGGCTAGATTGGCCGTCTGGCTGCCCGTGCCGTTAACCGTGGCGGCGACGATTGAAAAATCGTTGATCACCGCTGGACGATCATCGACGGCTTCCGCTGCAACTGTGCCCATTATTTGATTTCTCCTTCGCTACTTAAGAGTGATTGGGCGCTACCGGGCGAATAGTCAACTGCGTCTGCCGGCAGAGATCGCAGCAGCGAAAAATGCTCGACAAGCAGCTGGCGGCCCAGCGCAAAATCATTATTACACAATGCCTCCACGATACGTTCGTGATAGGTCCATACATCGACCCAATAGGCATAACTGACAAAACGGGTGAGTTCGTTAGCCTCGTATGCATCCCAATACGCCGCCAGGATGCCCTGAACAAAGGGGTTGTTGAGGCGTTTGAAGATGGTTAGATGGAGTTCGCGATGCTCGCTGTTGGGGATATGGATCGGCTCGCCGCGCAGTTTCTGCCACGCATCTGCTACCAGCTTGCTCAATCTGATTTTGTCTTCAGCAGTGAGCTGTGCCACCGCTTGATCCCAGAAGCCTACTTCAACCACCTGCCGGAGTTGGCTGTACTGATCAAAGGTTGCTTCGCCCATGGCCATGCTGAAAAGCAGGCCATTATTTATCGTTTGTGAGAAATCAAACGACTCGCGTTGGATGCCAAGACGCGGCCGAACTGATACCAGGCCGAGGCTCCTGGCAATTTCCAGCTGCTCGCGCAGCTTGCCGACGCTGATTCCCAGCTCGCTGCTGATCTCGCTGAGCGCGGGGACGCGCTCACCGGGAACCGCCTCGATATCAATCAGGTATTTGAGAAAAGGAGAATCGAGTTTGTTTAGCTGCATCCCGCCAAATCATCCAATGAATCAAATAAATTTGATTATTTCTCTGCATTTTACCATAGGCGAATGCGCAGACAAAGCTTATTGAGAGAAAGCCCCAGTTTTTTAAGCAAATGGAAAAACCTCCCGTTAGCTGAATGCGGCGGGAGGTTCCTATAATGAGCTGGATTGTCACTCACCGGCCGCGACGGCCGGTGGGCGTTATCAGGCAATGATACCCAACTGCCGGCCACCCTCTATGATCGTGTCGGCGCAATAATCAATGTCTTCAAGGGTATGTGCCGCGGAAATACAGGCGCGCAAGCGGGCCAGACCTTCCGGAACGACCGGTGAGGGGATCGCCTGTACGAAAATACCGCGATCCTGGCAGTATTTCGCTAAGGCAGCAGCGTCTCTTGTGGCGCCGCAGACAACGGGAACGATTGCGGTTTCTGTGTGTAAGAGGTTGTATCCTACATCCTTGAGCTTGTTCGCAAAGCGCTTGTAGTTGGTCTGGATCTTCTCTACGCGCCATGGCTCTTCCTCGATGACATCAAAAGCAGCTTTGGCTGCCCCGGCCGATCCTGGTGGAATAGCCGCGGAATAGATAAATGCCCGTGCTTCATGCTTGAGGAAGCTGATCAATTCCGCATTACCGGCAACATAGCCGCCTGCGCTGGGGATTGTCTTGCTGAGCGTACCCATCTTGATATCGACTGTGTCAGGCGGGAGATCAAAATGCTCTTCGATGCCGTGTCCCGTTTTGCCAATGACGCCGACTGAGTGCGCCTCGTCAATCATCAAGTAAGCGCCGTACTTCTTACAGAGCCGGGACATTTCCGGCAGGTTGATGATGTCACCGTCCATGCTGAAGACGGCATCAGCGATTACCAAGATGCGGCCGTCGGGATTAGCTTCCCGCAGGCGGCGCTCGAAATGGTCCATATCGTTGTGACGGAAGCGCGTGAATTTGGCGAAGGAAAGCATGCAGCCATCGACGATGCTGGCATGGTTCAATTTATCGCTGATCACTGTGTCACCTTTGCGCAGCAAGGTAGAAATTGTTGCCAGGTTGGTGACATAGCCGCTGGACATCGTGATCGCGTCGTCGGCTTTCTTGAACGCGGCAATACGTTCTTCCAATTCATTGTGGATCTGCAGCGTGCCGGCCAGCAGTCGTACGCCGTATGTACCGGTGCCGTATTTTTCGATCGCGGCGTGGGCTGCGGCATCGATAGCGGGGTGTCCGATCAGCCCGAGGTAGGAGTATCCACCCAGCATAATCATTTCCCCATGACCTATCACATGAACACGGCCATTTGGCAATAATTCGTCGGTTGCTTCCAAATAGAAGTACTGCCCGATTTCTTTGTACTCCTTAACTGGAAAAACCGGGTCAGGTATTATGGACAAGCGCCCTGTTTCAGTTTCACTGTTCATCCTGTTCTCCTCGAGGGTTCCGTTGTCTACGCCTCGTTTGATTCGTTAGTCCGATGCCAGGTATTTTAGCCAGTTTAGATGGATTTCTCAATTCACTCAACAGGCGATGTGCTCTCTTAATAATGTTCAGGCCGGAAATGTGTTAACGAACCCTTCACCGCCAATTTACGAACAGCATACGGACGAGAGAGGATAGTGGCGCTATCCTAGGATGACTTCCTCAAAAAGGGGAGGGATGCAGATGGCAGTTTGTCTTGGAAGACAGGATGGATCAACCTACATTACAATTGAACAGTGCCCTGGCGGACCGGTTGGCGACAAGCGAGCGGAATGTGACGACGAGGGAAGTGGACCTGATGCTGGCAAATGCACAGCGCCTAGCCGGTATTGGGACATTAACGACCGGCATTGCTCAGGAATTGGCTGATCTGCTGAGTGTCGTCACGGCGGCTGTCATCAGCTTGCGCCGTGAACTGCTGCTGCAAGATGGTTCGCCCGGAGAGTTGACGCAGCATTACATGAACTTGATCGAGCGCAATGCTTTTCACTGCGCCCAGATCGTTTCGCTGCTTCAAGAGTACGGGGCGCTAAAATCCGACCAAACGGCGGTCACTGATATCGCCACAATTTTGCGGGATACGCTGGTGCTCGTCGAGCGGCAGTTCCGTGAGCAATGCGATATAGCGATCGAAGTGATGGCGCCGGCAAATACTCGTTCCATCGTTTGTGATCATAACCGCATTGTCCAACTGCTGGTCAATCTGCTGAATAATGCGCGCGATTCGATGCAGGATTCGGGAGGGGTGATCGAAGTAACGGTTCAGCCAATTGAGCATGGCCGCGCGGGTGCTTCGCCAGGTATCGGAAATGGTCACGGAGATATGGGTGACCATGTCAGAATTACTATTCTTGATGAAGGGCCGGGTATTTCGCCCGACGTGCAGCCGCATCTCTTCGAGCCCTTTTTCTCAACCAGATCGGGAAGCCATGGCGTCGGCCTGGGTTTGAGTATCGCGCGCGAAATTGTCCGGCAGCACAACGGCGATATTCGCATATCAAATAGTAAGGGCCCCGGTAAGGGGGCCCTGGTTACTGTTATCTTGCCGGTACGGCCGTTTGCCTAAACTTGTCACTGTAACATTTCGCCCGCTTTGTTTCGTGCGACCAACTGTAGGAAGTATTGGTGGAAGCGATCGTCTGCTGTTAGTTCAGGATGGAAGGCGGTGACCAGCCAGTGCCCTTCTTGAGCGGCCACGGCCGTGCCGTCGGCGAGCGTGCTCACAACTTTGGCGCTGCCCTGCGCGGCAAGCAGCCGCGGCGCACGAATAAAGACTGCCGGAAACGGCTGGCTGCCGTTGAGACCATTCTTAAACACATTGACGTCCAAGTCTGTCTCAAAACTATCAATCTGGCGGCCAAACGCATTGCGTTCGACAACGATATCCATGACGCCCAGCAGCGGTTGATCCTGGCCGATATCTTTGGCCATGAATATCATGCCGGCGCACGTACCCCACACAGGTTTTTCCTGGGCAAAAGCGCGCAGCGGTTCCATTAACCCGTAGAGTTCGGCTAGTTTGCCGATGGTCGTACTTTCTCCACCGGGGATTATGAGCCCGTCAAGCCCCTCCAGGTCGGCAGGTAGGCGTACTTCAACCGCTTCAGCCCCCAGACTGCGTAAGATCTTGATATGTTCAATAAAGGCCCCTTGAAGAGCCAACACCCCGATTCTCATGGTCAGTTTCTCTGGATAAAGAAGCGCGCTGGTAAGGCGCGCTTCGTAGACGTCTATAAAGGGTTTACCAACCGCGTGTGGCCAGCTGCTCTTCTGGAGCCAGGCTGCCGACGTTGATACCGACCATCGGCTCGCCGAGATTCTCGCTGACTTTGGCCAGGATGTCGGGATTATTGTAATGGGTGGTCGCCTCGACAATCGCCCGTGCGCGCAGCGCCGGATCACCGCTCTTGAAGATGCCGGAACCGACAAATACGCCGTCCACGCCGATCTGCATCATCAAGGCTGCATCCGCAGGGGTGGCAATCCCGCCGGCAGCGAAGTTGACCACCGGCAGCCGGCCCAGCTCCCTGGTTTCCAACAGCAGATCGTAAGGGGCGCCGATCTCTTTGGCGAAGGTCATGATTTCCTCTTCAGGCATCAACTGCAGCCGCCGAACTTCTCCCAGAACCGAACGCGCATGGCGTACCGCTTCTACGACGTCTCCCGTTCCTGCTTCGCCCTTGGTGCGAATCATCGCCGCGCCTTCGCCAATGCGGCGCAGCGCTTCGCCAAGATTGCGGCAGCCACAAACAAAGGGCACCTTGAAATCATGCTTGTAAATGTGATACGTTTCGTCAGCAGGAGTCAGGACTTCACTCTCGTCGACATAGTCTACGCCTACTGCCTGCAATATCTGCGCCTCGACGAAATGGCCGATGCGCGCTTTGGCCATCACCGGGATGCTGACTGAGCTGATGATCTCTTTGATCATGCCCGGATCAGACATACGGGCCACGCCGCCGTCAACGCGGATATCGGCCGGAACGCGTTCCAGAGCCATTACGGCCACGGCGCCGGCCTCTTCGGCGATGATCGCCTGATCAGGGGTGACCACATCCATGATCACGCCGCCTTTTAACATTTGCGCCAGGCCAACTTTTACTCTGAAGCTGCCACCTTCTTCTTTACCGTCATTTCTGCCGTTATTGCTCATTTTGTGGACCTCCATCTCACCAAGCGTGCGAGATTAATTTTCGATTTCTACCTTTGATTGTATTTGCCGAAGGCGCGCGATTCAAGCTTATTGGGTCTATTATTATATATCAAACTGAGGGTGCGGTAGGACCGCTTTGAATCAACGGGTATTGTTTGGCGCCGCCGATTTTTCCAGCACCAGCAGATGCGAAATACCGAAGGCGGCGAAAGGAGTCGTTTCTGCTGCGTACAGCGATTTCTTGATCCAGTGTCCGGCGTTTGGCCAGCGGTAGGTGATATTATCGTAGCCGCCGAAGATGCGTTCGTGATGGACGATGCGCAGCGGAAGCGGACGAAAAAGCGCCAGTAAACTGCCTTTTGTATAGGTGCGTACGTGCGGCGCCAGGCGGCTGCGCAGGAAGTCAGGGAGATAATTGACCAGTGGGATGTTGCCAAATTTATAGCGACCGCGCCAGAAGATGCCGTGTTGTTCAACGGGATACCAGCGATTGGGACAGAAGAGCAGGATTCGTCCGCCGCTGCGGGTGACGCGGGCCATCTCCGCTGCATAGAGGGCATCATTCTGAACATGTTCGATGACTTCGTTGCTGAATACGAGATCGAAGGTCTCATCGGCGAAAGGGATATGTTCGCCGACCCCCTGCACGATGCCTTCAGATGACGCCAGGGCATCGTGCGCGCGAACGAACTCGACTTCGAGGCCGTAGCGCTGACTGCTGTATGGCTCGAATGCGGCGAGATAGGTGCCCAGGCCGCAGCCATTGTCCAGGATTCGGCCGTGTAAATCGACCCACTCGCGGACCATGTCCATGCGCCGCTCCTGGCCGGAGCGCCAGACATAGCCCGGTTCTCCGCGGAGCGCGGCTTGTTGTGAGTGACCCTGTGTCATGAGGAGGCTTCACCCATTAGTTCGTCATAGCGGCGGCGTACTTCCTGGATGTCTTTCCAGGTCAAGGCTTTGGGGGCGTCGGGTTTGCGGCTTGGGTTGCGCAGCAGATAGGCGGGGTGGAAGATGGGCATGGTCTCACGACCGTTCCAGTCAAACCATTGGCCGCGCAGTTTCGTGATGCCCGTCATCCCCAGCAGCGACTGCGTGGCCACATTGCCGGTGAGCAGCATGATCTTGGGATCAATCAGGCGGATGATTTCCAGTAAATAGGGTTTGTAATACTCAATTTCGTCTGGGGTCGGTTTGCGCAGCGGTTTGCCGTCATCGCCGGGCGGCAGGCGAAAGACAGCGTTGCTGATGAAGACATCTTCCTCGGGATCAAAATCGGCGGCCTGCAGTATCTGGTCGAGCAGCCGCCCCGATCTGCCGACGAACGGCTTGCCCTGGCGGTCCTCTTCTGTCCCCGGTGCTTCACCGATGATCATCAATTTCGCCTGAGGATTGCCGCGATAGATGACCATAGATGTTCCGGCAGAAAACAAGGGATCATCTTCCATTTCCGTCATAACCGTTACCAGCTCATCAAGCGTGGCATAATTATGTGGTCGCTCTTCAAAAAGGCCGAATTGTACGCCCACGGTATTCTCTCCTGGCGGCCTGCTCTCTCGTTCATTGACAGCCGCCCTAAGATGCTCACATTCATTCCCGGGCAGCGATGGGACTGATTGGGAAAACAGCTGCCCGGTAGACCATGCTAATTCTAGCAAGGCATTTCGATATTCGCAGGTTTCTAAGCCGGTTGATCACAGATTGCCAATGCCATCATAGGCGGCGATCGTGACCGTGACGCATTAAGAATTATTGTTCAGGGGAAGGCCAATGGGTGTCATTGTCGGCGTTCGTCTTGAAGACGAGTAGAGAAAAGGGGCCGGATCCGTTGTTGGTCAGGCGGTGGACATCACCTGGCTCGATGAGCAGCATGTCGCCCGGCTGTAGAAGCGACTGCTCGCCGTTCACCGTGAGCTGGCAGCTGCCCTGGACCACCATATAAAACTCGCGGGTACGGCGATGATAATGATTGGCAATCGTGTCTCCGGGCTGAATGGTCACGATCTGTACGAGGGCGCCGTCATTTTGCAGATCCGCTGCGTTCAAAAGGATATGTTTCGTATATCCTTCTGCCTGCACCGGCTCCCGTTCATCCGCCTGGATAAATTTCATCGTAAGGGGTAAGAAGTCGTGTTATGAAGAGCTGCGGATTGCGGCAGGTAATTCCGCAATCCGCAGTCAAGAATCCGCAATCGTTAGGCCCAGAACATCTCGCCGGGCTCTTCGAAGATATTCACTTGCTGCAGCATGGCCACGCCCTTGGCCAGGCCTTCGTCGGTGGACATGAGCGCGTCTTCGTGTTCAATCGATAGGACATAGTCATAACCGACGAGGCGCAGGGCGCTGATGATATCCTTCCAGACGGCCGCATCATGCCCGTAGCCGATGCTGCGGAAAGTCCAGGCGCGGTCCGCGATCTGGTCGTAGGGCTTATGGTCATTGCAGCCATTGATGGCAATATTCAAGTTGTCTACATAGGAATCTTTGCCGTGTACGTGGACAATCGAATCTCCCAGGGCACGGATAGCGGCGACAGGATCGACGCCGTTCCAGAAGAGATGGCTGGGATCGAAGTTGCAGCCTAGGGCGGGTCCTCCGGCTTCGCGCAGCCGCAGCATCGTCTCCACGTTGTAGACCAACATGCCGGGATGCATTTCAAAACCGATGCTGACGCCGTGGTCGGCGGCAAACTGGCCCATCTTTTTCCAGTAGGGAATGGCTACTTCGTTCCATTGGTAATCCAATATCTCCCCGAAATGAGGTGGCCAGGGACAAGTGACCCAATTGGGCATCGTGTCCTGCGGAGACCCGGCCGGCAGCCCGGAAAAGCCATTGACGACAGGGATTTCCAGCAGCTGCGCCAGGCGAATCGCTTTGGACAGGACCTCATCCGCTTCCTGTGCGGTCGCCTCGTCGGGATGGATAGGATTGTTATGCACGCTGAGGGCGCTCAGGATGAGCCCCCGCGATGTAATCGCCTCCATGTAGGCCTGGCGAGCGCCTGCATCCGCAAGCAAGTCATCGACCGGGCAGTGCTGGCTGCCCGGATAGCCGCCGGCCCCGATTTCCACGGCCGTTACGCCGGCGGCGACAGCGCGGTCCAGCGCTTCTTCAAAGGGTAGGTTTTGAAATAGAGCTGTAAAAACACCAATGCGCATTGGTATGATCTCCTTTTGCCTTACCAGCAGTTGGCTGTCCCCGGTGGTCTAGTCAGACGCTGCGCCCCCTTGCGGACTCGCTGGCCGGCAAACTACATGAATAATTGATCTTGTTCTCGTCGCAGTTTTACTACAGCCGTTGTTTCATCAAGCTGTACATCATCCCAGGTGACGACATCCCCTTTGGCCACGGGCCGGCGGACGGCCGCATCAATGGCCAGGCCGACAGGCACGGCGTTGAGTTCGCGGACGATTTCAGCGCGATCCATGACACCATGGAAGGTGTAGCCACCAAAGGTATCCAATTTCTCTCCTGGTTTCAAGTCACGTTTGGCGACGGTCATGATGTCGGCATACGGCCGTTCCAGGGGCACCAGTGTCGGCTCCTTCAGCAAGAAAGCGCGTGCGATAGAAATCGGCGCTTCCATAAACCACAGGTGATACGGCCGGAAGAAGGTGAAGTACTTCCCCTTCCCTACCTTGAGATACTGCAGGTCGTCGCGAATACGCTGATCCTCAATGCGAACGGTGACGAAGACGCCGCCGGCCATGGAGCTGCCCTGCACAAAATCCACCGCGCCGGGGAACCTGGTCAGCCCACCGTCCTCTTCCAGAGCGAAAACCTCGGATACTGTTTCCAGCGTCGCATCGGGCCCGATCATGCCGCGCTGCATCGGCAGGCAGCCGGTGGCGTTGGCGGCGCAGGTCATCTCGAACATGGTCTTGCTGCCGTCAACGTAAGAAGCGACCTGGTAGGGATCTTTGTCAGCGCGCCGCGCTGATTCAGCCACCGTATCCGGCGTCGCTGCCGGATTCAGCGGGTTGTTTTTGCCCTTGCCGATGACCATGATCTCATAGCCCAGGCTGGTGACGAAATTGTAGAGTTCCATCAAACAGCCTGGCTCGTCGCCGGAGGAGACGGTATAGAGGACGCCTGCTTCTTTGGCGCGCTTGTTGAGGATGTGCCCCACGGTGACGTCCGCTTCGATGTTGATCAGGACGATGTCTTTGCCATGCGTGATGCAGGCATCGGCCGTTTCCGCGCCGGTGAGCGGAGAAAAGGTGACGTCGGTGACGATGTCGACGTCTTCCAATTGGGCAGCCAGGGCATAGGAGCCGCTGATCACGCGCTTGCCGGCACGCAGCGCATCGGCCGCTGCGCCGACGGATGACGTTTCAACAATATCATCCGCGCTGACGCCGGTATCCAGGAACGTCTGGCGGGCGGCGGCGGTGTCGCTGTCTGCCAGGACAACCAGTTCCATGCCGGGAACGAGGCGCATCTGGGTTGCGAAACCGCTGCCCATCCACCCGGCACCGCTGGCGCCCACGCGAATTGGGTTACCAGCGGCTTGTCGCTGCTGCAATGCCTGGCGGATTATCATGCCGTCTCTCCCTTGGCGGCGACGGCTTCCCGGGCAGCCTGGGCGATGTCGCTGGATGTGAGGTTGTATTTGACCAGCAAATCTTCCGGCGCCGCGGAGTCAGTATAGACGTCGTCAAGACCAACAAAACGCATCGGTACAGCGTGGTTTGCGGCCACGACACGGGCGATATTGCTGCCCATGCCGCCTTGCAGGAGATGCTCTTCGGCAGTGACGATGGCCCCGGTCTCGCGCGCCGCGGCAGTGATCGCCTCCTCATCCATGGGGCGGATGGTGTGCATATCCAGCACACGCGCCTCAATACCTTCATCCGCCAGTTCGGCCGCTGCATCCAGCGCCGAGGCGACCATGATGCCGCAGCCGATGATGGTTAGATCATCCCCCTCGCGCACGACATTGGCCTTGCCGATTTCGAAAGGGCAGTCGTCCATGGGGTAGATCTCGGGCAGCGCTACCCGGCTGGAACGCAGCCATACCGGTCCCACCCAGTCGGTAGCCGCTTTCACCGCAGCATGCATCGATGCCGGATCGCTGGGTACCAAGATCACAAAGGTAGGCAGTCCGCCTACCAGGGCCAGGTCCTCAATGCCCATCTGCGTCGGGCCATCTTTGCCGAGCGTGATCCCACCGTGGCTGCCCAGGATTTTGGCATTGATGTTGGACATGGCCACGGCCAGACGAATCTGGTCGTAGGCGTTGCACAGCAAGAATGAGGAAAAACTGGTGATCCAGGGAATATAATCACAGGCGGCCAGGCCGGCGCCGATACCAACCAGGTTGCTTTCGGCAATACCGATATTGTAGAAGCGCTCCGGATATGCTTTGCGCACGGTATCAGCCTTGGTTGAATTGGCCAGATCGCCGTCCAGGACGACGACTCTGGGATTTTCAGTAGCGACGTTTAGTAAGGCGTCGCCAAAAACATTACGTAAGGGTAGATCGTATGGCTGTAAACCAGCCTGTTTACCAATTTCCATTGAGTTCCTCCCTGGCCAGTACAGCCTGGTCTTCATTGAGTGCACGGCCGTGCCACGTGTAGTCAGTTTCCACAAATGAGACGCCTTTGCCTTTGACTGTATGGGCGATGATGATGGCCGGTTGATCGTTAACTGCTTTTGCTGCTTCCAGTTTGGCCAATATGTCTTCCATATCGTGCCCGTCCGCTTCGAATACGTGCCAGCCGAAGCTCTGCCATTTTTCGACCAGCGGTTCCAGACCCATTTCACGGCTGATCGGGCCCATTTCCTGGTATTTGTTGTAGTCGAGTATGGCGATCAGATTGGTCGCCTTGAAGTGGGCGGCGGACATGGCCGCTTCCCAGATCTGACCGGCTTCACATTCGCCGTCGCCGAGCAGTACATAGACGTTGTAATCCAGGTCGTTCATACGGCCGCCCAAGACATGGCCAACACCGACCGACAACCCCTGGCCCAATGAGCCGGTGGTCGCTTCTACGCCGGGCATCTTGCCCTGAATGGGATGGCCCTGGACCGGGCTGTCTATCTCGCGCAGCCGCCATATCTCTTCGCGATCGAAATAGCCGGCGCGCGCCAGGATGGCATAAAGTAAGGGGGCGGCGTGCCCCTTGCTCATGATGAAGCGGTCCCGTTCCGGCCAATCCGGCTCATCGGGACGGTAACGTAAGACGCCGCCGAAAAAGAGCGCGGTCACGATATCTGTCGCCGACCAGGAACTCGAGGCGTGCCCTGAGCCTGCCTTTGTGGTCATCTCCAGGATATCCAGGCGCATGTCGCGCGCGATTTCTCGCAGGGCGAGGGTATCAACGCTTTCTGTTGTCGTTTCTTCCATGCTGTTTCATTAACTCCTTTGGCCGTTCAAGACGGTCGTTTAGACTGCTTGTTCTCGTAGGAAACTGTCGACTGCTGCCGCCGTTGGCAGCGCCGGGATCACACCGGGCGTGAGCGCGGTCAGCGCGCCCACGGCATTGGCGTAGCGCAGGTTCGCCGCCATCTGCTGCGGCGCCAGCGCTTCTCGCCAATCGTCACTGCCGGTCAGCCGGCACAGCAGGCCGGCGGTAAACGCGTCGCCGCAGCCGACTGCATCCACGGTCTCAACTCTGAACGGGGGCACACGCCCTTCGCCCAGTGCCGAATGAAAGTAACTCCCTTCGGCGCCCAGGGTGACCACGCAGAGCGCCGGCCCCCGGGCTAGAAGCTGCGCGCTGCCCTGGCTCAGATCATCTGTGCCGGACAGCAGCTGAAGCTCTTCCTCGTTCACCTTGACCAAATTGGCCTGGGGCAGCATCTGCTCGATAACCGCCACCGCTTCGCCGGGCTGCGGCCAGAGGCTGGGGCGGTAGTTGACATCAAAAGAGATCAGCGCGCCGGCCTCTTTGGCCAGGCGCACCGCTTCCCAGGTGGCGCTGCGGCTGGGCTCGCTGATCAGGCTGATCGATCCAATATGCAGCGCTTTCGTTTGCACCAGGAGCGCGCCGTCCAGCTCGTCCGCCCTGAGCAGCATATCGGCGCCAGGGTTGCGGTAAAAGACAAATTCGGCCGAATAGGCGTCCGGTTTGGCGATGAAAGCCATCGTCGTGCGCGCCTCTGCGGCGAGGCGCATCCCTTTTGTCTCCACCCCTTCGGCGAGCAGCGTGTCGATCAGAAAATGACCGAAAGCGTCATCGCCTACTTTGCCGATGAAGGCGCTTTGCCTGCCTAGACGGGCCGCGGCGGCGGCGACATTTGCCGGCGCGCCGCCCGGCTTCGGCAAGAAAGCGGAGACTTCGGCCAATCGCCGTCCGGTCTCCGCCGGAAACATATCCATTAACATTTCACCCAGACAAATGATGTCCATCGATTTAACTCCTAAACTGCCTGTCAGCTGAACTGCTGAACCACTTTGCGCTTATCCACGCAGCTCGTTATACAGTGCATAGCGATCGCCGCGATGATAAAGCTGCAGGAATTCGACCGGGACATCCAGCTGAGAAAAGGAAACGCGCTCGATATAGAAAATGGGCGCACCTTCCGTAATTGAGAGCTGTTTTGCCAGCCGGCGGTCAGCGGCGGTTGCGCGAATCACTTGTTGGGCGCGGGTAAGATGAATGCTGTATTTTCGCTCTAGTTCCTCACGTAACGGCCGTTCGGCATAATTGTTGTCCAGAATGCCCGGACAGTAGCGCAGCACCAGGTGGGATATTTCCACGCTCAGCGGCTCGCCGTCAGCCAGGCGCAGGCGCTCATAGCGCGCCAGATCTTCGCCAACAGGCACTTTCAGCTTGCCGGCAATTTCTTCGGATGCCGGAACGACGGACGTGGAGAGCACATCTGTCCCTGGGTGCAGGCCGCGACGGCGCATGTCTTCGGTGAAGCTGATGATGCGGTTTAACCCTTGCTCAATGCCGGGGACGGCCACAAACGTGCCGCGCCCTCGCCGGCGGTAGATGAGCCCTTCCTCGACCAGCAGTTCCAGCGCCTGGCGCACCGTGATGCGGCTGACGTCAAATTGTTCAATCATCTCCGTTTCTGAGGGCATCATGTCCCCCGGTTTCCAACGGGCGTTTATGATTTCGTCGCGCAAGATGGCGTAGAGCTGCTGGTAATAGGGCAGTGGGTTTGTGTCAGATAGATTGTTCACGGATGAACGCTCCCTTGTATCGTGTCAAGGCCAAGACTCAGCTGTGGCCACCTTGTTATAACATTATAGACGTTATGATGAGTGCGTCAAGAAGAAGCGCGAACTCCAATGATGCCGGCTTGAATGGGTGGATTGTGGAACGAGAACTATAATGATCCCCGACTCAGTAGATTGGGCTCGCCGGCGGGTCAAGCTGCTGCAATGATGACAACCCTATGAGGAGATAGATTGTGGCCTGGATAAAGATGATCGCTGAAGAGGAAGCAAGCGGCAGGTTGGCTGAACTTTACGAAAAGTACAGCGAACCCTGGGGCGGTGTAGACAATATTATCAAGATTCACTCTTTGAACGTGAAGTCAATGCAGACCCATCACGATCTCTACGCTCACTTGATGCGCGGCCGTTCCGCGCTGAGCCGCGTGCAGCGGGAGATGATCGCCGTCGTGGTGTCGGCCGTTAACAAGTGCCGCTACTGAGTGGTGCATCACGGAGCGGGTCTCCGTCGCTTGACGAAAGATGATGCCTTGGTCGCGCAGTTGATCGAGGATTGGCGCGAGGCGGCGATCAGCGATGCTGACCGGGCGATGCTGGCGTATGCCGAGAAACTGACCATACGGCCGGGGGATATGGTCGAAGAAGATGTCGTCGCTCTGCGCGAGGCCGGCTTCAGCGACGCCGGGATCCTGGATATCAACCAGGTCACCGGCTACTACGCCTTCGTCAACCGGCTGGCCGATGGGCTGGGCGTGGAGCTTGAGGCGTATCACGGGGAAATGGCGGGCAGCGAATAACTGATCCTGAGGCTAGAGACGGCCGTCCATTTCTGGTATGATGTCCCTATCCAGCAAGGCGGGAGATGGGCAATGGATTTCACAGTAGCAGTTTGGAAAGCGGCAGCAAAAGAAAAGTACGCGGAATTGGCGACCTGGTTGAAAGCGCAGGGCGATGCCGTGGGGGTGATGGCTTATGGCGGCCTGACCGCGTTTACGCTGTGGCCGCTGGTGGAATATGTAAGCGCCGCCGCGCAGGCGGGCCAGCCTTTGCCTGTGCAGGCGATCTTGACGATGGGGAGCGTCGCCGGTGGTGTGGGCGGCAACCTGCTCGCCTCGCAGATCCAGACCTGGTACGAGCGCAGCAAGAAGGGCAGTGCGCCTACGGAGGCGGATGTCCTGGCCTGGCTGGGGGCAAATGCGCTGCAGAAGGATGAGATTCAACCGGCCCTCGACCAGATGCTGGAGAGCCTGGAGGCCATTCCGCAGGCGCATGAGGTTATTCCAGCGGTCGACTGGCAGCCCTTCTTCAACCAACTTCTGGCCAATTTGCAGGAGCTTGGCAACTTATCACGTTATGAAGCCGCACTGTTGGGTGATGGGCTTCTTGTGCAGGGCGAGGGCAATGTCGTTGATTACACAGAGAACAACTTCAACCAACCGGGTCAAACAGTCCATGGCCACCAGGTCAATGCCGGCAGTATTAGAGACATCGGCCGTATCGGAGATGATCACCATTATGAGACGCCGCCTGATCCGGCGCAGCTTGATCCCGCTGCGCTGCGCGAGGCGTATTTATCGCGTGTCCTGGCCGAACATAACCGGCTGCTCTTGGGCGGCATTGATCCTAAGGCGATCACGGCCGATCGCGAACGACTGCGTCTCAGCGCCGTCTATACCGCCCTGCTGACTGAAAGCCGGGAAGGGGAACATCCGGCTGTGGAAGCGATGGGTCGTGCCGAATTAGAGAAACAGGCGCGCTCCCTTTCCGCGGTGGAGCTGTTGAATCGAGAAGGGCGCCTGGTGCTGCTGGGCGATCCAGGCAGCGGCAAGAGCACCTTTGTCAACTTCGCCGCCGTCTGCCTGGCCGGGGAAGCGCTGGGCAGCGAGGCACTGAATCTGGCCCTACTGACGACGCCCCTGCCCGAAGAGGAGGATGGACGGCGAAGGGATGAGGATGAAGAGCCAGCAGCGCAGCCATGGAACCACCAGGCGCTGCTGCCGGTGTGCATTACCCTGCGCGAGTTCGCCGCGCGCGGCCTGCCGCCGGCAGGGCAGAAAGGCACGGCCGATCATTTGTGGCGCTTTCTTGAGCGTGAATTGCAAGCGGCCGCTCTCGCCGATTACCTGCCGCTGCTGAAGAAGGAGATGCTGGAAGAGGGCGGCATTTTTATGTTTGACGGCCTGGACGAAGTGCCGGCGGCCGACCAGCATCGCCGGCAGATCAAGCAGGTAGTTGAGGATATCGCCGCGACTTATGGGAAGAGCCGCGTCCTGGTCACCAGCCGCACCTATGCGTACCAGAAACAGGATTGGCGTTTGCCCGAGTTCACCGAGACGGTGTTGGCGCCGTTCAGCAAGGGGCAGATAGGATTCTTCGTTGATCGCTGGTATGAGCAGATGGCCGCGCTGAGCCGCTTTAGCGAGGAAGATGCGCGCGGGCGGGCGGCGCTGTTGAAGAACGCTGTATTCAGCAGCAAGCGTCTCTATGAACTGGCCGAACGGCCGTTACTGCTCACCTTGATGGCCAGCCTGCACGCGTGGCGCGGCGGCAGTCTGCCGGAGAAGCGGGAAGAGCTGTATGCTGATGCCGTGGATTTGCTGTTGGATGAATGGGAGCAGCAGCGCATGGTACGCGCCGCTGACGGCACGCTGTTGGTGGTCCAACCCAGCCTGGAGCAGTGGCTCAAAGCTGATCGTGACAAGGTACGCGGCCTCCTAAACCGTCTTGCTTATGAGGGGCACAGCGGCCAGGCGGATGAAGTGGGCACGGCCGATATTCCTGGTCCGGACCTGGTGATGGGATTACTTGCGCTGAGCGAGGACAAATCTTTGCAGCCGGGACAGCTGGTCGAGTACATCAGCAACCGCGCCGGGCTGCTGATGCCGCGCGGGCAGGACATATATACTTTCCCCCACCGCACGTTTCAGGAGTATCTGGCCGCCTGCCACCTCACGGCGGCCAATTACCCGGTGACCGTCGCTGAGCTGGCGCGGAGCGCGCCCAACCGCTGGCGCGAAGTCGCTTTGCTGGCCGGGGCCAAGGCGGCGGGGGGCAGCCCCTATGCGTTGTGGGGCCTGGTGGAAGAGCTGTGCTGTGAAGCGCCGGGCGAAGGGGGCGAGGGGGCCTATTGGGGGGCGCATCTGGCCGGGCAGCTCCTATGCGAGACGGCCGATTTAAGCGAATTGACAACGGCCCAAACGGGGCACCTCGACCGCGTGAAACAGTGGCTGGTTCACGTCCTGCAGGATCCGGTGCTGCCGGCCACGGAACGCGCCCTGGCCGGCCGCCACCTGGCGCAGTTGGGCGACCCGCGGTCAGCGGTGACAGATGTGGACGGGATGCAGTTCTGCCTCGTTCCCGCCGGTGATTTCTGGATGGGTGATGGTGACCGGTTGGAGCGGGTTTCTTTTCTCAATGAGGATTACTGGCTGGCCCGCTACCCGGTGACCGTGGCTCAATACCGCGCCTTCGTGGCGGAGGGCGGCTACGCCAATCCTGATTGGTGGGCGGAAGCGATCACTGCCGGCCGGTGGCAGGAAGGCGCCTACGATGGCCGCACAGGACCTTACGATTGGGGACCGGCTTTTGCCCTGGACAACCAGCCTGTTGTCGGTGTGAGCTGGTTTGAGTCTCTGGCCTTTTGTCGCTGGTTGAGCGCGCGCTGGCAGGCCGACGGCCGGCTGCCGCACAACTGGCAGGTGATGCTGCCCAGCGAGGCGGAATGGGAGAAGGCGGCGCGCGGCGGCATTGAGAAACCGGCGCAGGCGCTGCCGCGCGGTGTACAGGCGATTTTTCATGAAAATGAACCGCGCCCCAGCCTGGAAGACAATCCTAGCCCGCGGCGTCCCTATACGTGGCTGGGCGACGAGATAAGCACGGAGATGGCCAACTACGAGGACAGCGAGATCAATCGCAGCAATGCAGTGGGCTGTTACCAGACCTCGGTGAGCGTCCATGGCAATGAAGAGATGCTCGGTAATGTTTTTGAGTGGACGCGCAGTTTGTACAAGGATTATCCATATGCTCCCGAAGACGGCCGTGAGGTGCTGCAGCGGGGACCCTATGATGACACTGCATGGCGAGGTGGTTCGTGGTGGCATGACGAAGGATGGTTGCGCTGCGGGGCCCGCGACTGGGCCATCCCGCGCCGCAGGGACAGCTTCGGCGGGTTTCGGGTGGCGCTGTCCCCATTCGACTCTGGCCGCTGACGCCTCTGGACGATGGCGGCTCTGCAGCCGCCGCAGGCGGCCTCTGGACGGGCAGCGCGCTGCCCGTCGCTTAATCCATGGAGGAGCTCACGATGCCCAGACAGGAGATGCCTATTTTCACCCGTACCTTCGATATGTTGGCCTGGCTCTTGCCGGCTACGAACAGCTTTCCGCGCACCTACCGGCACAGCTTCACGCAGCGCCTGTTGGAGGCCGCCTTTGATCTCAGCGAAACCCTGCAGGAGGCGAATCTGCGCCACGGTGAGGCGCGCCTGGAGCGGCTGACGCGCGCCGATGAAGCGCTGGACAAGCTGCGCCATTACCTGCGCCTGGCGGCGCGCCTGAACTGGCTGGGGCCGGGACAGTATGAACACGCGGCGGCGATGGTGGCCGAGATCGGCCGTCTCCTAGGCGGCTGGCGCAGGGCGACGGTGAGCCGAAAATGATATAATGTGACCGGGGTATGGCGGCACAGCGCTGCGGGGCCCGCAACAGGAACAACCCGAACAACAGGAACAACAACAACGGGTTTCGGGTGGCGCTGTCCACGTTTGTCACGCTTCTGCCGGAAATGCCGGGCGGGCCGCCCGCGGGCTGTCTTCCCGGTCGAGGCAAAGCAAAGAGAAATGGCGCGCCATGCTCCCTTCCGCGCCGCTCGCGGCCGGACAAATAGCAGCGGGGCCAGGCCCCCGGTTCGTCCCTGGCCTGGCCCCAACCCTTTGTAATGTATGCGGAGCTGACTTCCTGGTCGAACCTGCTGCTCGCCTACCGCAAGGCGGCGAAAGGCAAACGGGGCAAAGCGGCCGCGGCCACCTTTGAATACCGCCTGGAAGACAATCTCTGCCACTTGCAGGCGCAGCTGCGCAGCGAGCGCTACCGGCCCGGTCCCTACTACAGCTTCTTCATTCACGAACCGAAGCGGCGTCTGATCAGCGCCGCTCCTTTCCGTGATCGCGTCGTGCATCACGCCCTCTGCAACCTGATCGAACCAATTTTTGAACAGGGATTCATCGAGGATTCCTATGCCAACCGCCCGGGCAAAGGGACGCATCGCGCGCTGGATCGCTGCCAGCAGTTCGCCCGGCGCTGCCCCTACGTGCTGCAGTGCGACATCCGCCAATGCTTTCCCAGCATCGATCACGGCTTGCTGCGCGGTATCCTGTGGCGCAAGGTGAGCGACGCGCAGGTGCGCCGGCTGATCGATCAGATCCTGGCCGGCGGAGAAAACGTCCTGAGCGACGAGTATGAGATGGTCTGGTTCCAGGGCGATGATCTACTGGCCGCGATACGGCCGCGCGGGCTGCCCATTGGTAATCTGACCAGCCAGTTTTGGGCCAACTGTTACTTCACACCCTTCGATCATTTTGTGAAGCGGGAGCTGCGCTGCCGCGCCTACCTGCGTTTCGTGGATGACTTTATGCTGTTCAGTGAAAGCAAGGCGCAGTTGTGGGCCTGGCGCGCGGCCATCGTCGATCGCCTGGCGCGGCTGCGCCTGACCATTCATCCCCAGGCGCAGCCGCACCGGTGCAGCAAAGGCATCTCTTTCCTCGGCTTTCGTGTTTTCGCCGGTCAGCGCCGGCTCAAACGGCGCAAAGTGATTTTCTTCCGGCGTCATCTGCACACTCTGGTCACCGCGTATGCCGGCGGGTTGCTGTCGCTGGCCGATCTGGATGCCAGCGTGCGCGGCTGGGTGAACCATGCGCGCTATGGCAATACGGTTGGCCTGCGCAAAGCTGTCTTGGGCCAGGTCGTACTCCCGAAAATCTCAAGCTGTGGGCATACTCTATGAGCCGCCGCTGAAACAAGCCGTCCTGCGCCTTGCCCCATGCCGCCAATGCCGCTAACGTTAGCGGCTATGTTTTTGCGACTGCTTGTCTCATTGTTTCTGATGGTGCTGCTGCTTTCTGCCTGTGGCCAGAATGCTGCGCCGGTTGTTGTAGAGACGCCGGCCACGGCCGTCAGCACAGCACAACCCTCCCCCAGCGCGACGCCGGAGCCGGCCGTGGCGCCGACGGTCACCGCGCAACCCACGACGCAGGCAGCGGCCGCGGCCACGATTGGGCCGCCTGATCTGCGTTATTTGCAGACGGCCGTTGAAGAGACGCTGGCTGAGTTTGAGGGCTTCAGCAGCTACGTCGTGATCGACCTGGCCACGGGGGACCGTATCGCCCGCAATGACGGCGTGGCCATCGCCGGGATGAGCCTGGTCAAGGTGCCGATCTTGATCAATACATATGCCGCCCTGGATCTACCGCTGACGGCCGAAGAGACGAAGCTGATCAGCGAGACGACGGCGCAGTCGAGCAATTTCGCGGCGAATCTGCTCTTGCAGATGATCGCCGGCAGGCAGGACGCCTACGCCGGGGCGGATATGGTCAGCCAGTCGATGCGCGACCTGGGCGTCTTTAACACCTTCATTGCCGTGCCTATCGACGCCGATCCCAAGCCGGATCGTTTGAATACGGTGCTCACCCCGGCCAACCAGCGTACAGACATCACCACCTATGCCGATCCTTTCCGGCAGACGACGACCGGCGATCTGGCGGCGCTGTTGGCCATGATCTACGAATGCGCGGAAGCGGATGCCGGGCCGCTGCGTGAACAGTATGCGCAGGAATTGACGGCCGAGGAGTGCCAGGATCTCGTCGAGAAGATGCAGTTGAATGAACTGGCCAGGCTCCTGGAAGTGGGCCTGCCCGAAAAGACCCCGTTCGCGCACAAGGTGGGCTGGATCGATGATACGCATGGCGACGGCGGTATCGTCTACTCGCCGGGCGGGGATTATCTCCTGGTCATGGCTTTGTATGACGAGGGATGGCTGGAATGGGAAGAGAGTGCGCCGCTGTTTGAAGCGGTGTCGCGGCTTGCTTACGCGCATTTTAACGAGCCGGGCCTCTATGAGGGCGTAGAACTGCCGCCGCTGCCGACGGCCGTGCCGCAGACGCCGGCGCCCGATCTGCCTCACGCCGTGGTCAGCAATACGCGCGGCGTTGGCCTGACGGTGCGCGAGACGCCAGGCGGCGCGGAGATCGTGATCATCCCCGACGGCACGATTCTGACCCTGCTGCCCGCTGCGCCGCTCGAGGCCAACGGCTTTACCTGGCAGCGCGTGCGCACGCCGGGCGGCGATGAGGGGTGGGCGGCGGTTGATTATTTCACGCCCTGGGAAGACGGGGGCTAATAATTGATGATGACTGACCGACTTGTGGAATGGTTGATGAACGGTCGCCGCCTGCTTCTTGCTGCCGGATTGCTGATCGTTATCCTGGCTGCCGCCCCGCGTTCAGAGGCGCAGGAGCAGGAGGAGAAGGATTGGCGGTTTGGGATTGTCGAGGCGTATACGGCGCGCAACGCGGCGCGCGAGCTGAAGATAGGCTGGACGCGGGTGCGCTTCCAATGGGCGGACGTGCAGGCGGGCGGGCCGGAGACGTGGACGCCGGAACTGTCTGATGAACAGATTGATGAGCAGCTGGCGGAAGGGCGCGAGGTTGCCGGCCTGCTGATCGGCATTCCCGATTGGGCGCGGGATGAAGATGATCTGCCGCAGGGCTTGTGGCTGGATCATGATGATCCCGGCAATTTGTGGGCCGTTTTCGTGCGCGACATCGTGGGCCGCTATGACGGCCGTATCGACCATTGGATCATCTGGAATGAACCGGATATCGACGCCAGCGAAGTCGCCCATTCCTGGGATGGCTCTGTAGACGATTTCTACCAGCTGCAGCGCGTCGCCTACCTGGCGGCTAAAGAGGTCAATCCGCAGGCGGTGATTCATTTGCCCGCCTTCACCTATTGGGCGGACGAAAATGCGGGCCGCGAGCAGTATATGGCGCGCCTGCTGGACCGCATCCTGGCTGATCCAGCGGCGCCCGAACACAACTACTACTTTGATGTGGCCACGGCGCATCTCTATTTCCAGCCTGATCAGATCACGGAGCTGCTGGCCGTTTTCCAGGGGATTATGGCCGAACGTGGGTTGACACGGCCGATCTGGCTGGTGGAAACGAACGCGCCGCCCTATGATGATCCTGATTGGCCGGTGGCTGAACCGGCGCTGGCGGTGAGCAGCACGGAGCAGGCCTCCTATATCCCCCAGGCGGTGGCGGCGGCGCTGGCGGCCGGCGCGGAACGGATCAGCATCTATAAGCTGCGCGATACGGTGGGGGACCGTGCCGCCAATCCGGAACCGTTCGGCCTGCTGCGCCTCGACGGCGAGCGGCGGGTCGCCTTTACGACCTATCGCGAGGCGATTCGCTTTATGCGCGGCACGACGAGCGCCACGCGCGAGCGTTGGGATGACGTGGGGCAGTTCCGGCTGGAACAGGCGGATCGCATTACCACGGTGCTCTTTACGCGGCTGCCGGACCCACAGCAGGTCGAGGTGGAGGCGATCGCGGGGACAGCGCGTCTGGTGGATATGTGGGGCCAGGAAGAGATCGCGCAGGCAGAGAACGGGGTTTACACCATCGACCTGCAGCAGGCGCTGTGCACGCAGCCGATCGGCGACTACTGTATGATTGGCGGCACGGTCTTGTATCTGGTCCAAGCGCGTGACGGCGGGCCGCCGCCGCAGGGCGCGCCTCCTGTCGCGCCGCCGCACATGATCACACCGCCGCCGCTGCCCACGGCGAGGATGCGTGCGACGCCGCTGCCTTCGCTGACGCCTGCGCCCACAACTGCACCGGCCGATACGCCGCCGGCGGCGACGAGCAGGCCCACAGCCACGGAAACGGATGAAGCGGCGACCGTGGTCATTGAGGCGACCGCCGGCAGCGAGCCAATGACGGCGACGCCCAGCATCCAGCCGCCGCAGGAGAGTGCCCCGGTACAGCGCGAGGGCGGGGGTTGGACGGCGGCCGTACCCTTCGCCATAGCGGCGGCGCTCAGTCTGGCCCTGATTCTTTATTGGGTATTCAGGGGGCGAGCATAGCCGAAAAATTGCAGCGGACGGCCTGTATCAGGGTCTGGGTTCGACGAGCAGGCGCACGGCCGTTCTTTCCTGGCCATCAATGGTTATCTCCACAAAGGATGGCGTACAGACGATGTCGACCCCTTCCTCCACCAGGAATACGTGGGCGATGATAATCGCTTTGACGGCCTGGTTGACAGCGCCGGCGCCAACGGCCTGTACCTCTGCTCGCTGGGCGTCCCGCATCACCCCGGCAATCGCACCGGCGACTGCTGAGGTTCGCGACTGGGAAGAAACCTTGATGATATCCACCACCAACCTCCGTGGTGCCCCCACATGTTGTTTCAGCAGTTGACTTACTAAATCAGTGTACTTTTAGACTGTCCTCTATGTCAAGCCGGCGAGATGAGAAACGGCAATAGGTTCATGAATAAGCGGTCCTGCAAACAAGCGCTATAATCAATACCCATGGCGAATTCTCAGATACCGGACGATGAAACGGCCGCGGAACAGGTGAACAGCGATAGATCGCAGGTAATGCGCGCTGCCGGGTTGGTTGGTGCGGCGATCTTGCTGAGCCGTATCGTCGGCCTTGTGCGTGAAATGGTGACGCGTTCCATGCTGGGCGTTACCACGGTCGAGGCGACCGCCTATGACATTGCCAAGATTTTCCCCGAATCTATCTTTTTGATCATTGCCGGCGGCGCTATCGGCTCAGCTTTTATCCCTACATTTACTGCTTACCTCACCCGGGATGATGAATCGGGGGCCTGGCGCTTATTTTCGGCCGTTATCAACCTGGTCACCATTGCCGTAACCATCCTGGCTGTTGTGGCTATGATCTTCGCCGAGGAGATAGTCACTTTCTTCTATGCGCCTACCATTGCCCTGCATCCTGAACTGCTGGATATGACAGTCAGCTTGATGCGCGTGATGTTGTTGTCGCCGATTATTTTCGGCGCCAGCGGCGTCATCATGGGCGCGCTCAACGCGCGACAGCATTTCTTGACGCCGGCGCTGGCGCCCACTATTTACAATCTGGGTATCATTGCCGGGGGCGTCATACTTGGGCAAACGGTTGTCAGTCCGGCGATGGGCTTCGCCATCGGCACAGTGATCGGCGCCCTGGGACATCTGCTTATTCAGCTGCCGGCGCTGCGCCGCGAGGGCGCGCGCTATGAAACGATCGTGACGGTGCGCGATCCCGGCGTGATCCAGGTGCTGAAGCTCATGGCCCCACGTGTGCTGGGCCTCTCCTTCAGCGAGATCAACAAGTTCATCATGCTCTATATGACGGGGTCGATGATGCTGGGCAGCCTGCCCGCGCTGAATGCCGCTTTCCGGTTGATCATCCTGCCGCAGGGCATCATCGGCCAGGCATTGGGCATCGCCGCCTTTCCCACGCTTTCGACGCTGGCGGCCCGCAAGAACTTTGCCGAAATGCGGGTGATCATCAATGATTCACTGCGTATGCTGCTCTTCCTGGGTCTGCCGGTGACGCTCTGGCTGATCTTTTTGGCCGAGCCGATTATCACGATTCTCTTCGAACGCGGCATGTTTGATGCTGAATCGACGCAGCTTGTATCAACCGCCATGCAGCTGATGGCCCTGGGGCTGCTGGCGCTGCTGTTCCTGGAGGTTATCGCGCGCAGTTTCTATGCGTTGAGCGATACACTGACGCCTGTGCTGGTCGGCGGCCTGCAGGTGATGATGATGGCCATATTGAGCCTCTGGCTGCGTGACATTGTCTTCGCCGCCCAGGGGTGGCCGGCACTTGGCGCTCTGGCACTGGGGTTCAGCCTTTCGAACTACCTGGAAGTGGGGGTGCTTTTGTGGCTGTTGAGGCGCAAGTTGGGCCATCTCAATGGCGCGCAGTTCATGTCCGGCGCCTGGCGCATGGTGCTGGCCGCCGCGGTAATGGGCGGTGCGTTGTGGATTCTGCTGTCACAAATTGATGAGGATGCCGTCTGGTTGCAGTTGGTTCTGGGCGTGCTTGTTGGTGGCGCTGTCTATCTGCTGGGTTGTTTGCTGCTGCGTGTGCGGGAATTGCAGCAGATGATAACAATCGGCCGTGACAGGCTTTCCCGCTAGAAACAAAAAACCGGCCAAGTGGGCCGGATCAAGCAAAAAGGCGCGTGCTGCTGTATCTAGCTAGTTGTTGGCGGAGATTGAAGCGTTATTCATAACGACGGCCGACTGGGCCATCAATTCGCCGTTTACCCAAATATCAAGTGAGTATTGACCGGCGCGGAAACCTTCTTCAGGATTGAAGAAAATATAGCCGGGACCTTCCTGTCCATAAGCCCACACTTCATTGCCGCCCTCAATGACTTCGCCATCATGGCGCCATATCCATGACCAGACCATACCGTCATCAAGCGCTTCGTAGTCAAATGTCGCGTAGAGCGTGTACGACCCTTCGCCAAAGAGCTGGCGTGGGGCTACTGCCTCATACTCGTCAGTCACTTCGGTGGAAAAACTCAGCGTACTCAGGTTGCTGTCGTCATTGAGCGCTACCTGAGCCTCGAGGCTGTCATACGCTTCCGGCAGTGTGAGCTGTCTGGCAATGAGCGGCTGCTCTGCTACCGGGATCAACTGGCTGCTGCTGTTGGCGGGTTCCAATGGGAATTCGCTGTCCGTCGATATAGATTCATCGATTGTTTCCAATAGAGATGGCAGTTCTACTTGAACGGCGACTTCTGTGACTGGTTTGCTGTTGGAGATAATGGCACTGCGTACGATAGTGTCTTCAGGGGCTTGCCAGGAATAGAAACCGACCATCATCGTGATCGCAAAGAGAGCAAAGCTGGCTGACATATACGTCTGAAGCCGCTTTCCTGCTTGCAACCGCTGGAAAAAATAAGGTGAACGCTTCATTTCACGCCAGTTTTTGCCGGCAACGATAGATGCCGCCAGACCCAACGCAAAGAAGGTTCCCATTAACCAGGGTGAAACTGTTCCCGACAAGTTTGTGAGTATTTCTTCCAAATCCTCTTCTCAATGCCAGCAAACTAATGCCAGCCGGAACCGACGCAAATTATAAGTAAACGAAGTAAGTAAGGCAACTTCTCTTAGCAGGACTACCCGAAAATACAGGTCAATGTCACCGAAATGTCGCTTTTTCGTCCCTAAATGCCGCCGGAACCTGACTCGTGTGGCGACTCACACAAGCACACATGATAAAACAAATGGGGGGTGTTTGTCTAGTCCGGCCCCTTGAATATGAGGGTGGAATAAGACGGCCGTTGGTGAAAAAAGGGTGGACTGGCGCTGTTTGTTGGTCGTAGGTGCCGCATCACTTGTTAATCCGTGAATCTCAGCGCGGCTGATCGCGGCAGCCTCCGTCAGTTTGCTTACCACTGGTTCCTGTCTACAATTACCGGACATGATTCGCATTCAAGGATTGGTAAAACGATACGGACTCAATACCGCGCTGCGAGGCGTTGATCTTCAAGTGGACGAAGGGGAATTCGTCACGCTGGTCGGTCCGAATGGGGCCGGCAAGAGTACGCTGATGCGTATTGTTGCCACGCTTTTGACGCCGACAGAAGGCGCAGTAAGTGTTGGCGGATGGGCTTTCCCGAAGAACGCGGACAAGGTGCGCAGCCATATCGGTCTTGTTTCCCACCAATCGCTGCTGTATCAGGATCTGACCGCGGCGGAAAATCTAACTTTTTTCGCACGGCTGTACCATCTTGATCATATCGACGAACGGGTGAATACGGCCTTGAAGAAAGTGGGTTTGTTCGCCCGGCAGCGCGATCCGGTGAGCAGCTTCTCACGGGGGATGGTACAGCGGCTGACCATTGCCCGCGCTACGCTGCATGAACCTGATGTCCTGCTGATGGATGAGCCCTATACCGGCCTGGATCAGGATGCGTCTTTGCTGTTGGATGGTTTGTTGGAACAGGAAGCGCAGAAGGGTCGTACCATCCTGATGATCACGCATGATCTCGTGCATGGGCTTGTGCAGAGTGATCGCGTGGCCATCCTTAATAACGGCCGTATCGTCTCTGATATGGACAGCGCGTCAATAGATCAATCTGCCTTTGTCGATCTATATATGCGGCAGACCCAAAAGAACAGCAGACAGAAACGTGACCAGGAAACGGCCAGCAAATGAGCGCGACGCAGAATAAAAGGAAAGAACCTTCATTCTGGTCCGCGGTCTGGACAATCACGCGCAAAGATTTACGGATTGAGCGACACACACGGCAGACAGTCAGTGTCATGCTCATGTTTTCCCTCGTAACCGTGATCATGTTCAATTTCGCATTGGGGTCCACCCCGACCGGGGCGAGTGAGATCTCCGCCGGTCTGCTCTGGGCGACGATTCTCCTGGCCGGGACATTGGGTCTGAATCGTTCCCTGACGATAGAGAACGAGAACCAAACGTTTGATGCCCTGCTGATCGCGCCTATCCAGCGGAATGCGATTTATCTAGGCAAGGTGTTCAGCATCACGATCTTTTCCCTTTTGCTGGAAGCGATCCTGGTGATTATGTTTGTGGTGTTCTTTGATAAACCCTTCTGGCGTCCGCAGGTGCTGTTTGTCCTGGCTTGCGGCACGTTCGGATATATCGCCGCCGGCGTTCTAATAGCTTCGATGTCTATCCAGACGCGCTCGCGAGATGTCCTGCTGCCGGTGCTTCTGCTGCCATTGTCGCTGCCGCTCGTTTTGCCGGCCGCTATTGCCGTCGGCGCCTATATGTTTCCCGAACTGCCGCCGTGGGGCGAAGTTCAAAGCGCTATCTCCTTGGTGCTTCTTTATGATCTGCTTATGGTAACGGTGGGGCTTTTCTCCTATCATTATGTAGTAGAATCTTGATAATCTACCAGCGTCTGTTTTCATGCCGGCACAGCTTGCCAGAGGCGTTGAAGACGGCTGGGAAAAACTCGTCTATTTTTGTTGGAGTAATACGATGCAACTTACACGGTTAGACCGTTCTACACGTATTCTGAATATCGTCGCCTTTATTTCATTGCTGATCGCCATGGGCACGATATTTTTTTACGCTCCCGTGGAGCAGACGATGGGCAATGTGCAGCGCATCTTTTACTTTCACGTCGGCTCAGCCTGGGTAGGCTCGCTCGCATTCTTGGTCGCTTTGGTCGGCGGCGTGATGTTCTTGCTGCGCCCGGATCGGAAATGGGACACGCTCTCCATGGCCTCGGTAGAGATTGGCCTGGTGTTTTTGAGTATGGCCATTGTCTCAGGGTCAGTATGGGGCAAGCCGGCCTGGAATACCTGGTGGTTGTGGAGCCCGCGCCTGACCATGGTAACTATCGCCTGGCTCGCCTATGCCGCTTACTTCATGCTGCGCGGCGCGGTTGATGACGAAGAAAAGAGGGCGCGCTTCTCCGCTGTGTATGTCATTGTCTCCTTTATTACAGTCATCCTGACCTTCGTCAGTATTCGTGTTCTCCGTGATATCCATCCCGTGGTCTTTGGCGGCGCCACTGAAACGGCGCAGGGAGCGGCAGAGGGGCTGCAAGAGTTTGCCGGCCTTGATTCGATGAAGATGGTGATTACCCTCAATGTGTCAGTTATTGCTTTTACGTTTACGTTCGTCGCCTGGCTGCTTAATCGCATACGCTTGCAGCGATTGACCGATGAGGTTGATCAGAACAAGACACGCGTAACGGCTCATCTGCAAGGAGAGAGCTCATGAGTGAGTTCATGATGGTGTCAGCGGCTTTGCAATCGGCAACGGATCCCAACAAGTTCAACAACTATCTGCTGCTTGGTTATGTGGTGATGTGGTTGATTGGCATGATCTATATCGTCAGCCTGGCGATTCGCCAGCGGAACCTGACCCGCGATCTTGATCTGATGGAGCAAATCTTACAAGAAGATGATCAGGTTGATGGTTAAGTAGGTTGGTTTACTTTCCCCACATACTTATCTGGCATACTCGAGCTTATTGAGTCTTGTGAGGAGCATTGCCTATGTCTGAAATGAAAGCGACGCCATCTGAACGCGCCTGGCCGGTTGGCCGGATGATTGCCATTGGTACGATTATCCTGGTCGTTGGATTTCTGATAATCGGTACGCTCACGCAGTCAAACACAGGCGACCAGCCTGTCTTTGGTGTGCAGAGCCAGCCATTCCCGCAGCTGGCTTTTCTGGCGGTCGTTGGCGGTCTGCTGAGTTTTCTTTCCCCGTGTACGCTGCCGATTTTGCCGGCCTATTTCGCTTTTGCTTTTCAAAGCGGCCGTTCGCAGATAGCAGCCAATACGATGAGTTTCTTGTTGGGCCTCTCGGCGATGTTCGCCATGCTGGGGGCCAGCGCATCTATTCTGGGCCGGGTGCTGCTGCGCAATCAGGATCTTATCCTGTTGTTTGGCGGATCGATGATCCTGATCTTCGGTGTTATGAGCCTGTTGGGTATCGGGTTCACCGGCATGACCCAGGCCAGCGACAAAGTTGTTAAGAACCGGTCGCTCTGGGGCTCGTTTCTCTTTGGCTTGACCTTTGCCGTGGGTTGGTCCAGCTGCGTCGGGCCTATTCTCGGCGCGGTGCTGACCCTTGCCGCGCAGACCGGGTCGGTTACTCAAGGGTCTATGCTGCTCTTCATCTATGCGCTTGGTCTTGGAATGCCGCTGATTATTGTCTCTACTTTCTTGGGGCGTGTCCCTCGTGACAGTTACTTCTGGCGGCTGATGAGAGGCAAGGGATGGGAATGGGTTGTGAACCGGATCGTCCTCGGCCTGATTTGGGGCCTGGTTGCCTGGCGCATTCTGGTGGCTGTTGCCGAATATGCGTTCCACAACTTTGATTTTCTTGCCGGCCAACCATTCACGTCGGTTCACGAGATCGGTTTGCTGATTATCGCCCTCGCGGGGGCCTTGCTCTGGGTGTTTACCTCCCCGGGTGAAAAAACGGTGACCCTGCACATGCACACTACGCAGGCGATCAGCGGGCTGCTTTTTATTATGTTGGGACTGCTCATGTTAAGCGGCCGTCTGGCAACGTTCAATTCTATCGTCCCCCCGGATCTGGCTATCTGGTTCGCCGACCTGGAGGATAAGCTGCTGCTGTTCTTCAATTAAGTAAGCTCATGGATCAAGGCACAGATATCGGTTGTGCCGGGAAGCCAACGAATACAGTCTTCAGGTCAGGATAATGGATGAGAGGGAAACAGAAGAGGTAGCGCAGGCGCGTCCCGATGCGGAGTTACAGTCCGCTTCAAGGCGCAATATCATCCTGGCGGTGGGCGGATTCTTTCTGTTGGGACTGGCGCTGGCACTGCTCCTGTTTGGCGGCCCCCTTCTGTCCAGCTTCTCCGCTGAACAGCCTGTTGACCTGCCGCAGATTCCCACGTCTTCTTCGGGCGGAACAGATGGGCGCAGTGCGGCTGTCAACCCGCTGGTAGCCGGTGACCAAGCATATGATTTCACCCTGAACGATTTGGACGGAAACAGCGTGTCCCTAGGTGACTATGCCGGACAGCCAGTAGTTGTTAATTTCTGGGCGACATGGTGCGCTCCCTGTCGATTGGAGATGCCGGAATTGCAGAGCGCTTATGAGAGCTACCAGAATGAAGGTCTAGTGATACTGGCGGTGAATGCCCAGGAGCAGGGGCAGCAAGTCAGCGCCTTTTTTGATGAATTGGGTCTGTCCTTCACGCCGCTTCTTGATAGTGATGGGCAGGTAGGTCGCGCATACGGCGCGCTTGGACTTCCGTCGACCTATTTTATCGATGGCGCTGGTGAAGTTACGGCTGTGCATCGGGGAATCCTCACCGGTGAACAGATCGACAGCTACGTGGCAGAGATACTTCCCTGAATGTGCCTGCTTTTGCCCGCCGCACAAGCCCGCGAGATTAGTGAAGCGAATGACAGAAGAACAACAAGCCGGAACTGGTGAAACCAGCCGTTTTGCCAGCGGCATCGATCGTGTGGTATACGGGATTTCACGCCATTGGCTGGCGATCTTCAATACGATGGTCGCGATCTACGTTGGGCTTCCTCTGCTTGCGCCGGTGCTGATGAATGTTGGAGCGACCGGCCCGGCGCGCGTTATCTACACGATCTACAGCCCGCTGTGCCACCAGATGGCTTCCCGTTCCTTCTTCATGTTTGGAGAGCAGGTGGCCTATCCTCGCGCTGTTTCAGGCAGCTCATTGACGCCCATCGAAGCATACATGCCTTCCGTGGCGGAATTCGCCGGTGCTTCCGCGGATCCGGGAGATTGGACGGAATTCTTGCTGGCTGCACGTCGTTTCGTGGGCAATGAACAAATGGGATACAAGATGGCCCTCTGCGAACGTGATATGGCGATTTATGCGGCTGTGCTGCTGACCGGGCTGCTCTACGGATTGCTGCGGCGGCGAATGACGATTAAACCACTGCCTATTTGGGGCTTTCTACTGCTCGGATTAGGGCCAATCGCCCTGGATGGGTTTAGCCAGTTGTTTAGCCAGTACATTGCGATTCTGGCGCCGCAATCTGTGACCTTTCTGCCCCTGCGGGAGAGTACGCCGCTGCTGCGTACGCTGACTGGTGCGTTGTTTGGTTTTTCTCTCGTTTGGCTGACGTATCCTCATATTGACGCCAGTATGCAGAAAACCGAGGTAGGACAGCGCGAGAAGTTCCTCCTGGATAATAAGCCCACTTGAAATGAATGTAGGCCTTGGTTTTTTGCTCGGCGTTCTGCTGCTGGCCGCCCTGGGGCTCTTGCTTTATTGGCTGCTTGTGGTGACGGAAGGGGTGTATCTGGGGCGGCGTGTGGTTGTCTGGCTGTATGATGTGACGGCCGATCGCTATGACGGCATCAAGCAGTTTGATCCTGAAGCTGAACAGTTTTTTGTTGTACGCCCTTTGCTGGCCAGACTGTACGCGCATCCATCGCCGCTGGTTCTTGATGTCGCTACCGGAACGGGCAGATTTCCTCTTTTCTTGCTTGACGAGCCTACGTTTAACGGCCGTGTTGTCGGCCTTGACGCTTCGGCGCGTATGCTGGCCTTTGCCGCCCGCAAATTACGGCCGTACGGATACCGGTCAGCTCTGGTGCAGCAGACGGCCAGCGACCTTCCTTTCCCTGATGAGGCCTTTGCTGCCGTTGCCTGTCTCGAGGCGCTGGAGTTCTTGCCCAATGATACAGTCGCCCTGCGCGACATGATGCGGGTTTTGTGTCCTGGAGGCATCTTGATGGTTACTCGCCGGCGGGGTTGGGAGGGCAAGGCGTTCCTTGGCCGCTACCGTAGTTCGGAAGAATTCGCAGCGCACCTGCGGGAAATCGGTCTGGAGAATGTTGAAAGATTGCCCTGGCAGATTGAATATGACCTGATCTTTGCTCAGAAGCCGCTCGCTGCGCCATATTGAGCGGAATGGCCCGTTGATGAGGGGGGATCTGCCATTGACGGAATCATTAAAACTTTGAATAATCGCAGACAGTCAACGGGAGCGTAGGCGCCAACTTAATAAAGAACAGGTGGCAGGTAATAAATCATGATAGATACCGACGGAAAATTCTATATTGGACGCCAGTGGGATTTGGAAACACGCAAGACGCAGGATGATGCGCTGTTGTATGACCCGGATGATTTGACAACGCATGCGGTTGTGGTGGGCATGACCGGATCAGGTAAGACGGGTCTTTGTATCGATATGCTTGAGGAAGCCGCGCTGCAGGGCATCCCCGCCCTCATGATTGATCCCAAAGGAGATATCACCAACACGCTGCTGCATTTCCCCGATCTGCTGCCGGAAGATTTTGCGCCGTGGATCAACGCTGATGAGGTGCGTAGAGCAGGCAAGACGATTGATGAGGCGGCAAAAGGTACGGCCGATTTGTGGCGCAATGGCCTGGCCGGTTGGGAGATCGCCGGTGATCGCATTCAAGCCCTGAAGGACAGTGCCAGCTTCGCTGTTTACACGCCTGGTTCAGATGCCGGTTTACCGATCAGCATCATGGCCACTCTGGCGGCGCCGAAAATTCCCTGGGATACGAACCGTGAAATCTTGCGCGAACAGATTTCCAGTACGGTTACGGCGCTCCTGGGCCTGATTGGACTGGGCAATGTGGATCCCGTTTCCTCGCGCGAGCATGTCCTGCTGGCCAATATCTTTGAGTATGCGTGGAGTAGAGGCAAGGATCTGGATCTCGGCGAACTGATCATGCAGATCCAGTCGCCCCCGTTTGAAAAGGTGGGCTACCTGGAAACGGACGCGTTTTTCCCGGCGAAAGATCGCTTTGCACTGGCCGCGAAGTTTAACAATCTTGTGGCTTCCCCTTCTTTCCAGTCGTGGATTGAAGGTGACCCATTGGATATTCAGACACTTCTCTTTGATAAAGATGGCCGGCCGCGACACTCGGTATTCTATATTGCTCACCTCGCGGATGAAGAGCGTATGTTCTTCGTTACCTTGTTTTTTGGCGCGGTTGAGACCTGGATGCGCACGCAAAGTGGTACGAATTCGCTGCGCAGCTTGATATATTTCGATGAGATATTCGGCTATTTGCCGCCGACCAGTAATCCGCCTTCGAAGGAGCCTATGCTTCGTTTGCTGAAACAGGCGCGGGCGTTTGGCGTTGGCCTGATACTGGCCACGCAGAACCCGGTGGATGTGGACTACAAGGCGCTGTCCAATGCCGGCACCTGGTTCATCGGCCGTCTGGCCACGGCGCGCGACAAGGAGCGTCTGCTTGATGGCCTGGCCGGTGCGGCAGGTGATGGCCTGGATAGACGGACATTGTCTGATGCCATATCCTCGTTGGGGAAGCGCGTTTTCGTTCTGCGCAATGTTCATGAAAAGGACCCGACGCTGTTCCAAACGAGATGGGCGATGAATTATCTGGCCGGCCCTATGACGCGCATTCAGATACCGGCGCTCAATGCATTGGCCGGGGCAGAGGTGAGCAGTGTTGCACCGCCAGTGCATAAGCCTGCGGCGGGCGTTGCTCCTGTGGCTGCCGCAGTCGCGGAGGAAGCTCGCCCGGCCGAGGAACTGCCAGGAACGCGCACACGACCGCCTGTTCCGAGGGGGAGTGATGAACTATTCATTTCTCCTAACATGGACCTGGAAGAAGCTGTGGAGAAGGCTGGACGACGCGTACCGCTCAATGCGGTGGAAAGAGGCGTGCTTTACAAACCGCTTGTTTTTGCTCAAGTGAGCGTCCTCTACAATGCGCGGAAATACGACATCGCCCACGAAGCGGAGATCGCTTTCCTGGTACAGGATATTGGCTCCCGCGGCAATGTGGACTGGGAGGCATTTCGAATCGAGCCTATGGATTTGAACCGGTTTGATCAAGAACCGGAGAAATCGGTACGCTTCTCATCCCTTGAGAAACCTTTGTCGGAAAAGAGGTTGCTGGATGATGTCGAGGCCGACCTGGCGGATTGGGTGTATCGCAAAGCGCCGGTGATGGTCAAAGTTAATGAAGAGCTTGGCATATACGCCGGACCGTCCGAGCACCTGGAAACATTTCAGAAGCGCTGTGAAGAGGCAGCTAATGACAAGCTCCAGGAAGAGATCGATGAGCTCGAAGAGAAGTACGAGCGAAAATTCGACAGCCTGGAAACGAAACTGAAGCGCGAAGAGCGTGAATTGGCCGAAGATATGGCTGACGTACAGCGCCGTAAGCAAGATGAATACACCTCCTATGCGGAAACGTTGTTCAGCTTTTTCAAAGGCAGAAGGCGCAGTATTTCGTCAGCAATGTCGAAGCGGGGTATGCGTTCGAAAGCGGAAGAAGATGTTGAAGAATCTGTGCAGGAAATCGCTGAAATTAAGGAAGATATCGCTGATCTCAAGTCTGAACTCGAGGACGAATTGGACGAGATCGAAGAGAAATGGATCGCTGTTTCCGAAGAGTTTGTAGAGATTCCCGTAGCGCCCTATAAGAAAGATATTGATATCGAATTTTTCGGCGTGGCCTGGCTCCCTTACTATCTCGTGGAAGTGAATGATCGCTTTGTAGAGATAGCCGCATACGAGATAGGCGGTTAGGAACCAGAAGCGATCTCCTGCGGTCCCTGGGACGGCCGTGGGAATCATGTGTAAATAGGCATCATTGCCCTCCTTGTGTGAGCTTGCTCACAGAGTGGGGGCTTTTTCATGCCTACACTTGCCTGAATCCTGGGTTAGCTTTCTGCTGGCCCGTCGGAACCCTTGCTATAATCAGCAGCGCTATCACCATTGATAGGTTTGGTTCAATCTATGCAAATCACGGGATCACAAGATCCGGCGAGCAGTTCTCGTCTCAGCCGCAAGCTAGGCTTCTTTCTCTTACCACCGCTGGTAACGATGACTTTGCTTACCTTGCTGCTGGCATTCATGGGCGCGCAATATCGTGAGCAACATAACGATCGCATTCTAACTGGCGTGAGGATTGGCGATGTGGACGTCAGCGGTAAGACGGCCGAAGAAGCGGCAGTCGTTCTCGCCAGTGTCGCACCGCAGGTGGACAGCGGCCATGTGACCTTCCTGGACCCTGCCGGCAGCGAACAATGGTCGCGGTCTTACGCCGAACTGGGCGTAACGGTCGACGAAGCGCAGACTTTAGCTACGGCCATGAATATCGGGCGCAGCGGCGGTCCTTTGAACCGCGTGAAGGATTCTTTCGCGAGTTGGTATTACGGCAGCTCAGTGTCCCCCGTCATTGTCTTTGATGAAAGCAAGCTCGACCAGACTGTCTTGGATCTGGCGGCAGACATCAACCAGCCCGCCGTAGATGCTGCGATAAGTTACACGGACAACGCCGCTGTCTATGACCCAGGACAGCCGGGGCGTGTTCTCGATACGGGCGACCTGCGTACCAGACTGGTGCAGCCGCTCAACCAGTTTCGCGACGCGAATCTGGAATTGCTGATTCATGAGACGAACCCGACGCTGTATGATGATACGGCGGCAGCGCAGGAGATTCAGCAGATTCTCAGCGGACCGGTCACGTTCTATCTGTCAGAACCATTGGATGAACTAGATCTTGAACCCATTGTCCTGCCCCAAGAGACGCTTGCCAGCTGGCTGCGTGTGGATGTTCACCAGGAGGCGAATGGCGGATTCAGGCAGGAAGTTATCGTTGACGAAAACGCCGTTCGCCATTGGCTGCGCCCCTACGCTGACCAACTTTATCGCGATCCGGTCAACGCACGTTACTATTTTGACGATGCGACAAAGCAGCTTGTGCTCGTTGCGCCTCATGTAAACGGCCGCGAACTAGATCTAGAGGCAACGGTGGAGCAATTCATCGCCCAGATAGGGACATCCAGCCGCTCAGTGCCTTTCTTGATGGAAGAAATAGTGCCCCTGGTCAGCTCAGACGCTTCGGCATCGGAACTAGGGATAACAGAACTGATCACGGAAACCACAACCTGGTTCTATGGCTCGACTGACGCACGTAAGCATAATATCGCCCGCGCTGCGGCAAATTTCTTTGGCGTAGTCGTCGCCCCAGGCGAAGAGTTTTCATTCAATGACTACCTGGGTAGTGTCAGCGAATCAGATGGGTATGAAGAGGGGCTCATTATCGTAGGCGGACGCACGATTGAAGGCGTCGGCGGCGGCGTGTGTCAGGTGAGTACTACACTCTATCAATCCGCTTTTTTGGCCGGTTTCCCGATCACTGAACGTTGGGAACATGGTTATATGCTGCACTACTATGATGATGGTGAAGGGCCCGGTATGGATGCTACCGTCTATTCGCCAATCGTTGACACGAAGTTCATCAATAATACACCCCACCATCTTCTGATCGAGAATTACTATAATGAAGAATTCGAAGCCCTTACTTTCAAGCTGTACAGTACAAGCATGGGACGTGAGGTGGAGAAATCCGAGCCAGTCTTCAGCGATGTGGTCCCTGCGCCTACTGAGGATGTCTGGGAATATGATCCTGACCTGCCGCCAGGTACGGTCGTGCAGATTGATTCGGCCGTAGAAGGCGCACGCGTAGCTATCGATCGTACGGTGCGCAATGCGGAAGGTGAAATCATCATCGATGAAACGGTGATCAGCAACTACATCCCCTACCCCAATGTCTATCACTACGGCCCTGACGTCGAACCCTACGATTATTCGCTGCTTCCAACTGATTCCTAGCGCCGCCACAACCGGCCGTTCCTCTCTTCAGAACGCAGCATCAAATGTTTGACAGACTAGAACATATGTGCTAATATCTAGATCAGATACACGATGAACTATCCCCTCCTTCCAAACCTCTTCGTGTGTAGGAGCTGGCGAGCGCGACTCTCGCCAGCTCCATCTCTTCCAAAGCTGGGAGAGACGGAGCAAATTTGTTTGATGTGACTCTTTCTTGGAGAGAACGAAATGATTACAGGCAATTCTATTAGTAATCAAGCGGCGATGCTCTCTTTTGGTAGGGCACTGCCGCGAAAAGCGATCATCGGCGCCGTATTGATTGTGGCGCTGGTAGCTTTTGAGATTTTTAACTTCGACACGACTCGTTACGCTTTGGAGAGCCTGCTTGGTGAAGTGAGCTTCCTGAGTGTATCCTGGGCGGTCATTCTGGCAATCGCTTTCTGCGCAATCGATTTTGCCGGCCTGGCCAGCTTGTTTTCGCCTGAATCGGGTACGCATGAACTGCGTTCGACCTGGTACTTGATGGGCGCCTGGCTGCTTGGGGCGACTATGAATGCGATTATGACCTGGTGGGCCGTTAATCTGACGCTGCTCAACCATGATCTGGGCAATGAAGTATTGAGCCGTGAAGAGCTGCTCCGCTACGTCCCCTTATTCGTCGCAGTCCTGGTCTGGCTGACAAGAATCCTGTTCATTGGTGCGTTTTCGATAGCTGGTTCGCATCTGTTCGACAGTGCGTCAGCAAACCGGCAGAAGGCTGCAGTGCCCGTTTCTGGAGCAGCCAGTAACAAACCTTCTTCCAGCAGGAACAACCGGCCCGCCTCGCGGCCAGGAGGCTTGCCTCGAAGACCACAGCAGCCCGTTCCGGTCGGAATGCAGGCCAGCAGCCGCAGACCCTGAATCAGATCGCTATCAGCGCCGGATCAATAGGGCCACATTTGCGAATGTGGCCCTTTTTTGCGCTCATGGCTGTTCGATCCGAGTCTGCCATTACTCCGTTTGCAGCTATTTCTTGTGTATCCTCAGCTTTTGGCTGTTTCTGAACGCTACCTAATCCGTCTTGCTATCGTTGAAGCGGGAACGCTACAATTCCGCACACTTCTTTGGGAAGTGACAATCTGGAGGATTTTGGTGATCGAAGACTACCGTAGAACTCATGGGAATCATGTTTTGTTCTCCTTGTTGTTTGTAGCGCTTCTGCTTCTCTTGTCCGCGTGTAGGCCAGAGGATGTGGATAATGAGAGTGAGGTATCCGGCCCTGATCAGGTGGCCACTGCTGTTGAACGTGCAGCTGTCGTTCCAGCAACCTGGACGCCGCTGCCGGTTGTCATAGAAAATGAACCTGAGCCGACGCAGCCCCCGCCGCCGACTGGCACGGTCGTGCCAACGAGTACCGTCGCGCTGCCCACGGAAACGCCACCAGCGACATCAACGGACGTTCCTGAACCAACGGCAACTGATGAACCGACAGCGACAGTTGAACCGCCAACCGTGACCGCTTCTCCCCTTCCTGTCAAGCCGCTCCCTCCGACTGCGTCACCGGAACCGGCCGTGCAGGAACCAACAGAGCCGCAGCCTACGGCGCCGCCTCCACCCACGGCAGAGCCCGCCGCCCCGGCTGAGCCTGTCCTGGGCGTCAACTTGCTGGCGAACCCATCTTTTGAGGAAGGGCATTACAATCAGAATGGCGTCCCTGAACTGCAGCTGCCGAACAAATGGCGTCTGGAATGGGATGAGGGTCCGACCGGACTCGGTACTGAGGCGTGGGATTACTATGTGCGTCCGGAGGCCAGAGTGCTCTCAACCGCATTCCTGCCTCCTGAAGAACACCCGCTGTATGTCTACAATGGCCAGCACACCGTCAAGATCTTCAAAGGCAGCGGAGCGGTCAATTTCCGCCTTCTGACTGATATCACCCTGGAACCGGGCACCTATGTCGTCGAGGCCAAGATGTTC
Source organism: uncultured Chloroflexia bacterium (assembly GCA_963767495.1). Taxonomy (GTDB): domain Bacteria; phylum Chloroflexota; class Anaerolineae; order Promineifilales; family Promineifilaceae; genus JAACFF01. The sequence goes on along the minus strand of CAVYDY010000001.1, from coordinate 610,261 downwards.
GCCGATATTGTTGAGAAGTGGGAGAGCCGCACCAAGCAGTGGGCGCTGGATCCGACTGCGGCCGAGTTTCGCTTTCTTGTCGGTGATGGTGGAACTGTCTGGTCAACGCAGAATTATGGTCAGATAAACGTGCACAATTTCACATTTACAATCGATCAGACCAAGACGATTCCCATTGGGATTGGTCTACGTGGGAAATATGCTATCGCCAACAATGGTTGGTTCATCGATGATCTCTCCGTTCGACGGATTGAATAAGCGCTGTACTGAGCTGCCAGCGGGTTGACATGGAGCACCCACGGTCGTACGCTATTTGCAGGCAGGTGGATGCAACTTTCCGCAGGCTTATGACGTATTGGTTTAGTAAGAGGCCATCAGAACTATATAAGGCTATCCCTTGGTAAGGAGAACAACCATGAGTGAAGAAGAAACCCCAGATATTGAAGAAATCAAAGCGACAATCGAAATCCCGGTTGACGAAGATGATATTGATCAGATCAAGGGTGATGAGAAGGCGAATCAGGGACCTGACCTGGTAGAAGAATTTCAGAACCTTGGGCGGAGCTTTGCAGAGGCGTTTGAAGCTGCCTGGAACAGTGAAGAACGTATTCGTGTTGAGGAAGAGGTTCGCGCAGGCGTGGAATCATTTGCCAGCGAGGTCGATAAGGTTATTCGCGAAGCGAAGAACAGCCCGGCCGGCGAAAAGATGATGAATGAGGCCGGCGATGTGGTGAGCATGGTCGAGAGCAGTGATTTCGGCCGTCGGGCTCTCGAGGGAATTTCGCAAGGCCTGGCCTGGGTGAGCGTCGAAATGGCGAAAATGGCGGAACAACTCACTCCGCCGGAAAAATCGCCGGAAGACGTGGAAGACCTGGAAGTACAAGAGGTTGAAGACGAATCATAGTTCGCTTCGACAGGTGACTATAGGTAGGATGGGCACGGTCGATTTACGGCCGTGCTTTTTTTATTTGGTCCCTTGCGGTGCGCAGATCCACAGATAGTAAAGAAAACAAAAAGCCCACCCTGTACAAATTCCAGGGTGGGCAGCTCTGCAGAAAAGAAGAATCAGGAGGCTTTAGGCGGATTCCGCTTCGATATGCGGTAGAACCTGGGCCACAATACGATCCTTGGGCAATGCGCCCGTGATGCGTTCAACAACCTGCCCATCCTTGAATAACATGAGCGTCGGGATTCCAATGATCCCATAACGACCGGGAACGGCCGGGTTGTCATCTACGTCAACTTTAGCTACACGTAAGACACCATCATATTCTTCTGCCATTTCCTTTACGGATGGGGCAATCATGCGACATGGGCCGCACCAGTCAGCCCAGAAATCAACCAACACCGGTATGTCTGACTCTAGTACATCGGTTTGGAAAGTATCATCAGTTACTGCAATCGGTTCCGCCATTTTGAAACTCCTTCAACAAACTCATTCATTCTCTATTTTAATAGATGTTGTCAATCGTGGTATTCTTACGCCTACGGATTAGATACACGTAAGAGTGTAGCGAATGCACAATCACTGTCAAGATATTCACCCTACGACTATGGTGGAAATCATAGACCGTTCACATCTCCGTATTAGCGGTCTACCAATTAGCCAACGGTCATATTTTTGTCTTGAGCCAACATCAGGCGGGATTTGCTGTCTTCACCAAGTGCCCTGTCTGAGTTTGAGCAAGGAGCATTAGAAGTGTGAACAAGAATTCGGAAGAAGCAACAAGTTTATTGATCACGAATGGCCGGCTCGTCACATGGGGCGAGGCCAACGAGCTTATCAGCGATGGCGCCCTGCTGCTGCAGGATGGGCGTATTGCGGATATGGGCAATACGGCTGCATTGCGCGCCCGGTATCCTGAGGTAAAAGAGCTGGATGCCCGTGACCAACTGGTCATGCCCGGCAACATATGTGCCCATACGCATTTCTATGGTGCCTTTTCGCGCGGTATGGGAATACCCGGCCCGCCGATGAAGGATTTTCCTGACATTCTGGAGCGTCTTTGGTGGCGTCTTGATCGTGCTTTGCTTGATGTTGACGTGGAATATAGTGCCCTCGTCTGCCTGGTAGATGCTATCAAACATGGCACAACCACGCTGATTGATCATCATGCAAGTCCAAATGCCATCGACAGCTCGCTAGATCAAATTGCTGACGCGGTAGAAATGGCTGGGGTGCGCGCCGCGTTGTGCTATGAGGTGACCGACCGCAATGGCCCCAGCGGCGCACAGGAAGGAATCAGCGAGAATGTGCGCTTCCTCAGTACGCTGCGTGAACGGGATTCCAACCTTTTGGCCGGATCATTTGGCCTGCATGCATCATTGACAGTGAGTGACGAGACATTGGCTGACTGCGTGATGGCGGCCAGAGATCTTGACACAGGGTTCCACATTCATGTCGCCGAAGATCTGGCGGATGAATATGATTCGCTGTACAAGCATGATCGGCGCGTCGTAGACCGCCTGGCCGAGGCTGGCATACTGGGGCCTAAGAGCATCGTAGCCCATGCAATTCATGTTGATCCCGTAGAAAAGGATCTGTTACGAGCGAGTGGGGCGTGGGTTACACACCAGCCGCGCAGCAACATGAATAATGCGGTTGGCGCCGCGGATATTGAAGGGATGCTGCGCCTCGGGATTCCTGTTTGCCTGGGAAATGATGGTTTTAGCAACAATATGTGGGCCGAGTGGAAAACTGCTTACTTCCTACACAAGCTCGCCCATCGCGATCCGCGGCGCGCCAACGGCATGGTTATCAAGCAAATGGCGATTGACAACAATGCCGCGCTCGCGGGCATGTTCTGGCCTGAACTCCCTATCGGAAAACTAGAGATCGGCGCCGCGGCGGATGTGATCTTTGTGGATTACTTCGCTACTACGCCGCTTAGCTCAGGTAATTTGCCCTGGCATATCATTTTTGGCTTTGAGTCCAGCATGGTGACGACGACGATTGCAGCAGGCAAGGTGCTCATGCTCGATCGCCAGTTGTTGACTCTGGATGAGGCAGAAATCACGGCACGGAGCCGGCAGTTAGCCGCCGAAGTTTGGCAGCGGTTTGATGAACTTAGCCGGTAATCGTAAGATGCTGCTAGAAGCAGCAGGTTTGAGACTATCGTAGTTCTTTAGTGAAAGGAGTAGACATTGAAAATTGCAATTTTGGGCGGAACCGGAAACGAAGGATTTGGTCTGGGTTTCAGATGGGCTGCTAACGGTCACGAAATTATCATCGGCTCGCGTCTTGCCGAAAAAGGGGCCAAGGCGGCCGAAAACATGCGCGAGTTGGTTCCCGATGGGCAGATCAGCGGCACAGACAATTTGAGCGCTGCTTCAGCAGCGGAACTGGTTGTTCTTTCTGTGCCTTATGCTGCCCAGGCGGCGACCCTGGATGCCGTACTCCCGGCATTGGCCGGGAAACTACTGCTAACCGTTGTGGCTCCGACGGGCGAAAAGAAGTCTCGTGTTTTGCGACTGCCCAGCGGCCTCAGCGCGGCTGAAGAGGCTCAGCAGCAGGTGGGAGATGTGACGCGTGTCGTCGCCGCCTTCCAAAACATCGGCGCCCATCATCTGCTGGATATCGACCATGATATGGATTGCGATGTGCTTGTCTGTGGCGACAAGGGCGATGACAAGAAAGTAGCGATGGGATTGTGCGAGGATGCTGGTCTGCGCGGCGTCAATGCCGGCGCGCTGCAGAACGCGAGCGCTGTAGAAGGGATGACTTCTGTGCTGGTCGCCATCAACATCATCAACAAAGTCAAGAGCGCCGGTATACGTATTTCCGGTATCTGATTGGCCGGACGACGTCGACTATGACGCATGAACTGACCCTAATTGCCTTCCCTGGAATTCCCTCCGTACAACCAGGTGATGATGTCGCCTTGCTGCTGCTGGATGCTGTGAACGCGGAAGGCGTTACTCTTCGCGATGGGGATGTCCTGGTGATCGCCCAGAAAATCATTTCCAAAGCAGAAGGGCGCCTGGTTGAACTGGCCGGGGTAACTCCGGGGAAAGTGGCGGAAGAGGTCGCGCTGGTGACCGGGAAGGATCCCCGGCTGGTGGAATTGATTCTGGGGGAAAGCGACGAGATTTCACGTATGGCGCCCGGAATCTTGATTGTACGCCACCGGCTTGGCTTCACATCGGCAAATGCGGGGATCGATCGCTCCAATGTCGTCCAGGATGAGGGGGATGGTCGGGTTTTGCTTCTGCCGCTCGATCCGGATCGAGCAGCGGCCGAAATTCGCCACGCTGTTCAGAATCGCGCTAATGTGCAAGTTGGGGTTGTTATCAGTGATAGCCACGGACGGCCGTTTCGCATGGGAACAACCGGGGTTGCGATAGGTGTCGCGGGTATTCCAGCGCTATGGAACCGGCGCGGCGAGCACGATCTTTACGGGTATAGCTTACAGCATACTGATGTAGGGGTGGGTGATGAGATCGCGGCCGCCGCCGGTTTGTTGATGGGGCAAGGCGCCGAAGGGCTGCCGGTGGTGCTCATTCGTGGTCTCAAGCTGCCCGGCGAAGACGGCCGGGCCAGCGATCTGGTGAGACCGCCGGAGAAAGATCTATACCGTTGATCGTGTCCTAAAGGGGGAGAAGGTCATCTCCATTTAGCTCTTCTTCCAGTGCCTGCCACAACCATTTGTAGTGGGCTAGGCGCTTGCGCGCGGCACGTTGTGCTGGTTCACTGTGCATGCTGGCGACTGTCTTTTCTTGCCAGTCAGTCTGCCGTGACTCTTCGATTAGCGTACGAACATCCTTGATTTCGCTGCCGGCCAACGAACCGCCGGTCCAATGAAAGACGGCCGTTAGGCCAATCTTGGCCAGCTTATCGGCATCCCACAATACCATCGCCTCGAGATTCGAAAGCGGCTCGTCGCGCCACAAGCCCATATGTACTTCAATGGCCTGGGCGACAGCTTCGACTTTCTCAGCTGGGAAATCTGTTTGGGCTAGGAACTCGCGGGCGAACTCCGCGCCTTCAATGGCATGCAAATGCCCGGATTCTTTGCGAATATCATGGAGCCAGGCAGCAGCTTCAACGACTTCACTATCGGCGCCGGTCAATTGTGCCAGCTTCTTGGCCAGGTTAACGACGGAGGTAACATGTTCCCAACGGTAATTAAAGGAGACATCCAGTGAGCCATACCGGTTGCGGATTTCCTCCTCCGTTGCCTTACACATGACAGCTTGCACGGCCTGGCGCCAGTCAGGTAGTTCGGGTGAGACGAATGGTTCTTCAGTCAATGGGTTTAGCCACCCCAGGGGAATGGGTAGAGAGGTTCGATGCCATAGTACAGTTCAACTATCCGCCGGAAAAGCGGGGCGGCAACTTCAGACCCTTCACCGGCATTTTCAGCGATAATGGCAATCGCGATTTCCGGCTGGTCAATGACCGTGCCGTCCGCTCGTGTATAAGGTGCTGCCGGTGCATAGCCGGCAAACCAGGCATGAGGAAGGTTGGGAGGGGCTTCGGCCGTGCCTGTCTTCCCCGCGACCTTAACGGGAAGGTCCTGGAAGCGATGGGTTGCTGTTCCCCAGGAACCGTTGGCCACATCCCATAGACTGGCCCGCATGACGGCCAATTGCTCATCGCTCAATGGGATCTGACCGGTGACTGTCACGGGCCACTTTTCTTCTGGCGCACCGCCGCCGGCCCCAATTCGATCGATTAGTTTCGGCTGGTTGAGCGTGCCGCCATTCGCTATTGCGGCCACAAGCGTCGCCATCTGGACAGGCGTTACCTGCACATACCCCTGGCCAATCGCCATATTGACGGCATCGCCGGTTACCCAGCCTTCGCCGATAGAGTTTATCTTCCAGTCTGGATCAGGGATCAGGCCGGGACTCTCAGATACGCCTTGAATACCGGTTGGCTGGCCCAGGCCAAATTCACGGGCGATATTGGGCAGCAGCGTGTTATCTTGCCCGTCGATGTTGTAGCCCACGTCGTAGAAACAAGTATTGCAGGAGACAACCAGGGCTTGCTTCAGGCTGATAGTCCCGTGCCCCCCAGCGCGCCAATCTTTTTTTGCATAGTTATCGCCAAGCCGGTTCCAGGTACCCGTGCTGGTATACATTGTATCTGGTGTATATTGGCCGCTGTTGAGCGCCGCCGCCAGGGTTATTATCTTGAAGGTCGAGCCGGCAGGGTAAGCGCCCTGCGTCGCCCGATTGACAAGCGGTCGTCCAGGATCGTTCAGCACAGAAACTAGATCCCCGTCCGACTGCGTGCGCAAAGCATCGAATATGACAGGATCGTAGCTTGGGTAACTGGCCATAGCCTTGATATCACCGGTATTGACATCAAGTACGACAATCGCGCCAGAATGCCCGGCGGGATGGGTCTCGATTGCCTGCGCCAGCGCGCGTTCTACAGCGGCTTGAAAATCGTGGTTGATGGTTGCATAAATGCTGCGAGACTGCTTGGGTTCACGTTCGGCAATTGTCGTAACAAACTCACCATTTTGCCCGATGACGCTCAATACGCCGCCACGTTCGCCATTCAAGTACTCTTCGCCCCAACTTTCCAGCCCGGCGCGCCCGATCATTTCGTCGCCACGATAACCCTCCGCCCTATACGCATCGATTTCTTCGGCGGGGATGAAGCCCGTATAGCCAATCAAATGGGCGGCAATGCCACTATTTGTATAGAGGCGAGAACCACGTGCTGTCGGACGAGCCAACCCCGCATCAATATATGGCTGCAGTGCGAGGATATTTTCCTGCATGAGCGCTTCAGAGATATCGCCGATCGGTACGTACCAGTCTGGCTGCGCCGTCGCATAGAGCGCTTTGATTGCTTCCGGTGTCTTGCCTAAGAGAGGGCTTAATGTGGCCAGTAATCCCGGCTCATCAACGATCTGCCCGGGAACTATTCCCAAGCTCACGGCCCTGCCCTGATAGGCCAAGGCATAGCCGTCAACGTCATAGATGCTGGCCCGAGATGGGATCTCGTAATCCATGAGCAGACGATTGCCGCCATCCAGCTCCGGTAGAATCAAGCCCTCTTGCCAGGCGATCCCCCACCTCCCGCCTTCATAGACGAGGGGAACTGTGTACTCACGTGTGATCGGTCCGACAATCCCTGTTTCCCAGGATACACGCACACCAAACGTCGCCTGGTTGCCCTCTTGCACCAGCGATAGAGGCTGGGCATGTATGAATTGAACACCTGCCGTTTGCATGACATCTTCGTATCGCCCTACGAATGAGTCGCTGTCAACCAGCGCCTGGCTTTTTGGCGAAAGTAGGCTGTACATTCCCAGGTAATCTTTGTTTTCCCAGGCGCGATAGAAAGCACGCGCATACCCTCCGGCATCTTCTTCAACCGGCTCTGATGTAGGTATGACTTGCTGCTGGTCGGGGGTCACGCTGTCCGGCGAGACGGTAGCGAGATTTGTTTCATCCAGCGGCATCGGCAGTACGGATGCACTACATGCAGTTGCAATGAGGAGAAAAGGGATGAGTAGTAATATGTTTCGCATCATAATGGCGACTTAATATCGTTGGGAACGACCTGATTATACATAATGTAGAAAATTCATTGTAGAAAGCAGTTCTTGGCCGCCAGCCCCCTAATGATCTCGTAATGATTGCCCGCCCAAAATGTCGTCAATCTCAAGCAAATGCAATCCTTCCCACAGGTACTGTTCTAAATCGATCCGTAAATCGTGGCTAACGGCTACGCCTTCTGAACGCAAGAGATCAGCCTGCTGCTGCGCGCCGTATTCTCGATTGACGATGCTGATGCGCCCCTGGCTGTTGACCACACGCTGCCATGGTATATCTTCATATGCATGTTTGTTTTTCTTGTCTTTCAAAGCATTCAGGGCGAAGCCGACGGCGCGCGCCGCTCGGGGCCGACCCAGCATTTCCGCAATACGTCCGTAGCTGGTCACCTTGCCACAGGGAATGTGTCGAACAACCGTATAAACTTGCTCATAGAAGTTTGTGCTCATCTACTCTATTATAGCGTAACTCTGATCAGCAGGTCGGTATTTTCGCCTGGCGTGTTAGCTCATCGTCATGAAAGTCTTGGGCAAACAGAAGTCCATCCGCTAAACTCACGGTTGCCCGTTTGCCGGGCAAGTGGATCATTTCTAATTTCAAGAAAAGGTTTTATCAGGGATATCGATGAAAGATTTATTCTCCGGCGCTTACGATGGACAGACCGTGCTCGTCACCGGGCACACTGGATTTAAGGGCTCCTGGCTAACCGCCTGGCTGTTAGAATTGGGGGCAAGTGTCGTCGGCTACAGCCTTGACCAACCGCCAACGACCCCCAGTAATTTCTCTGTCATGGGCCTGTCCGATCAAATCACCGACATTCGTGGCGACATCCGCGATTATGGCGCCCTGAAACAAGTCATCGCGGATCACCGCCCCCTGATTGTTTTCCACCTGGCGGCCCAACCAATTGTCTTGCATTCAATTACCCACCCGAAACTGACGATAGATACGAATACCGGGGGAACGGTCAATGTTCTGGAGGCACTTCGTGAGAGTGACGCTGTACGTGCATTGGTGAGCATTACAACGGATAAGGTCTATGAGAACAAAGAATGGTTATGGGGATATCGCGAGACCGATCGCCTTGGTGGTCACGATCCCTACAGCGCCAGCAAGGCGATGGCTGAGATGGCTATTTCAGCATACCGTGACTCGTTCTTTCACCCTGACAGATTTGATGAGCATGGTCTAGCCCTGGCCTCTGTGCGCGCTGGAAACGTTATTGGCGGGGGTGATTTTGCCGATTTTCGCCTTGTTCCTGACTGCATGAAGGCCCTCATGGCCGGTGAACCGATTGGTATCCGTAACCCGCTGAGTGTTCGTCCCTGGCAGCTCGTGCTCGAGCCGTTGTCAGGCTATCTTTGGCTGGGCAGCAAGTTACTTGAGCAGGGGCCTGAATTTGGTGAGTCCTGGAATTTCGGCCCGCGCGAGCAGCAAGGCATCCCGGCACAACAACTGGCGGAGAAGTTGGTAGAACTCTGGGGGAGCGGCAGTTGGCTCCATACTGATCCTGGCTACGCCAAGGTGGAAACCGGGCAGCTTCGTCTTAGCTGGGAAAAGGCAGTCGCACGACTGTCCTGGCAGCCCGTTTATGCATGGGACGAGGCTTTGGCCGACATCGTCGCATGGTTCAAGGCTTACCAACGTTCTTTGTTGGAGCCTACAGATATGCACGAAGTTGCGCGCCGGCAGATTGATGCCTATTCGACGCGGGCGCGCGAACTCGAGCTTCCCTGGACTTGATTGTCACGGCCGGCCAGGATTACGCCAACCCACAGAATGTAGGCCTACTTTTTGGGTGTATGATCAATGGGTGATTCTAGGCGGAGGATCCGTCATACCAGGCTTTCTTTGGCAATTCTCGCTGCCGGCGTGTTGACAATACTCTATACAACGCTCAGGCCTTTCAATTTTCAACTTCTTACGCTGACGACCAGCGACTATATCGCCGGATTCGTCTTGCCTTCCAGCTCAATGGCGGATTTCCTGCGCAATGTCGTGCTGTTCATGCCGCTGGGTTTTGGTTTGGCAGCGATACTGGATCAACGTGGATGGTCAAAGAACCGAATTCGAATCGCGGTTCTGCTCTGTGGGCTGCTCCTAACCTTAGCTGTCGAATCTTTGCAGCAGTTTGTGCCTCGCAGACAACCCTCTGTGGGCGATCTGATCGCTAATACTCTGGGGGCAATTGTCGGGCTTGCCTGTTACCGCCTTTGGCAGAATCGCGAATCGGTAAGTGAATGGTTAGGCGAAGCAGCAGACGTGCCCAAGAAGATCCTGGCGGCTCTCGCGATCTACGTGGTGTTCATGCTAATCATGGCCTATGGGCTGGCTGGCGACGCCCAGCTCAGAGGCTGGGATACAGACTACAGGATGATGATCGGCAATGAGCAGTCAGGTCGTCGCAGGTGGTTTGGTTCGGCAGGTGACTTAGTCGTCTATGACTGGTCTCTTGAACCTGGTTTGGCTCGTGAGCTGCTTAGTGATCCTGAACTGGCTCTGGCGAATCGCGATGGCCTGCTGGCTTACTATCCGCTGGCCGGAGGCGTCACCCAGCCCGATGTGACGGGCAATCAACCGGATCTGGTGTGGCGTCCGGCTCTTGCTGCAGAGGGTGAGGAGCATGCCGCTTTATTGGGTGGCGATAATTGGCTAGAAACAGCGTCTTCTGTCAAGGATCTTTCTGAGCGCCTCCAAGACACGTCGCAGTTCTCCATTCGCCTCTCCGCGGCCACAGCCTCGCTGGATCAGGTTGGCCCGGCACGCATTGTGTCTATCTCAGAGGATCCATTCCTGCGCAACCTGACTGTAGGACAGCAGGATACCGATCTGATTTTACGTTATCGCAGTTCGTTGACGGGAGAGAATGGGACAGAACCGGAGATTCTGTTTTCCGATTTCTTCACCGACTTAGCGCCCGTAGATCTCATGATTTCATTTGATGGATTGTCGGTCGAACTCATAGATTCCCGTTCGGAAACAGTTCAAACTGTGGAGATTGTGCCCGGCGCAGCATTTTATTACATGCTCCTACATCCGATCGTACCCCAGAATCCGCTCGCCGGTCAGGTGCCGGCTGAGACAGTCTACAATTGGGCCTACCGGGTGCTTTTCTATACGGCCGTCTTACTGCCTGTTGGGTTTCTTCTTTCGCCTCTCGCGCTAAGAACCTGGACGTGGAGAAACCGCCTCGTTCTCATTGCAGGTAGTTTGCTTGCCATCCCATTTATGCTGGAATGGGCATTGGTGGTTCGCAGCGGGCAGGGGCTGCGGCCGATAAACGTTGTCACAAGCGTCTTGGTAATTGGGGTTGTCGCCTGGGTGTTTATACCGCTGAGCTGGCAGCTATTTGGGAAGCTGAAAAGGGCCTATCTTCAGTAAGGTTACTAGGGTTAGATGACGGCAGGTCTGTCGCTGCGCAAGCTCCTTGACCTGGTCATCGTCAGGAAGGATTCAGCAGGCCTGCGGCCTCCTGGTCAACAAACCAATGCAGATTTTGAGAAGCGGGCTGTATGCTCTGAGCCGGCCATTTCTGAACATCCTGCGGGCCGCTCAATACGGCAGCCAAGGCCGTTGCTTTGTCCGCCCCGGCGACAAGGAATAGCGCCTGGCGGGCGTCATTGAATACAGGTGGGGTTAAGGTGATGCGCTGGGCAGGACGGCCGTCATATTCGGCGGTCACGGCCAAGACAGGTCTGGTTTTTTCTAGCAGGGCAGTTGATTCGGGGAACAACGACGCGGTATGCCCGTCGGCGCCAAGTCCCATCAACGCCAGGTCGAAATTTGGCCAGGCGTGGTCATTGTCCGCTAAAGCCCGCAGCTGGCGATCATAATCCTCGACCGCCTCCTGCGCCGGCAGCTCTCCCTTAACGCGGTGAACCTGTGCCGTAGGGATCGGAACGTGAGCTAGAAGAAGGCGTTGCGCATGGTAGTAGTTGCTGCCGGGTTCATCAGCTGGTACCAGGCGTTCGTCGCCCCAAAATAGGTGTACCTGCGGCCAGGCGATACGCGTACTAAATTCAGGGGTGGCGAGCAAGGAAAACAGCGCTTGCGGCGTGCTCCCACCGGATAAGGCGACAAGAAACCTACCGCGTGCCGCACCTGCTTCCGAGGCAGCGTTTACAAATGCTTCCGCGCCGGCAAGCGCCAGTAAGGTTCTGTCTGCAAAGACATGCAGGGAAGATTCGAGAGTGGGATCACCCATTTTTCTTGGCGCGAAGTACTTCGTAGGCCGCGCCGTAAAGCGCCACTTTCGGATTGCGAATCACGTAGACAGGCATGGTGGCCATCATTTCGCTAAAACGTCCTTTGCTGCAGAAGACTTCCATGAATCGTCCTGCTTCAAGCTGCGCAAGAATGCGCGGCGGGATACCGCCACCGATGTAGATGCCGCCCGTAGCCAGGACCTTCAGAGCCAGGTTCGCCGCTTCACCACCTAGAATCTCCATGAATAGGTTGAGCGTTTCCACGCAAATATCGGCCGTCCCTTCCACCGCCGTTCTGACGATCACTGGCGTCGGATCTGCTGCTGCAGCCAGGGCGTCGGTGAGCCACGCAGGTTCTTCATAGTCTCCGCTGTCCAGAAGAAATCGATAGATATTGGGGATTCCCAGTCCGGAACACAAGCGCTCGTAGCTAACATGATTCATGCGGCTGAGCCAATATGTGAGCAGATCTACCTGGCGCGAATAGGTGGGTGCGAATGCAGCATGCCCGCCCTCGGATGGATATGACTCATAACGCTCGCCATCCCAAACCAAGAATGCTTCACCCAATCCTGTGCCCGGGGCTATGACGCCTATCGCGCCCTGTGGGCTTGGCCTACCCTCGTTGAGGACAAATAGATCGCTGGCTTCCAGGTAGGGAACAGCGTTGGCAATGGCCTCTAGATCGTTGAGCAGATGCGTGTTTACACCGAGCTTTTCGGAAATCGCGTCTGCGTCAATGACCCACTCAAGATTGGTGACCTCCGCGCGTCTATCAACGACCGGTCCGGCGACGCCGAAACAGGCGCCGCTCAGGTCAGTCGTTCCATCTTTTAGAAACTCCTGAACGATCGCCTCTAGTGAGTTGAATTCGCTGCTTGGGAAAACCGCCTCAATAAGCGGTTTGTGATCGAAATCTGTGGCGTCTTCTGCATAAACGGCCAACACGGTTTTCGTGCCGCCAATATCACCGGCTAACAGCATGGCTCCTAACTTCCTCCACGAACTCTCGTATGACAAGCCTGCCATACGTTAACGTATGACTGCTATGGCTGCGGGCTTTCTACGATTCTGAGTAATGTCTCGTAACGCTCTGTGCAATCAACACAATGTTCCAGATGCCCTTTAACCAAAGGCATGATGGTTTCGGCATCCTGGTCGCTTACCGTTAATTCTGCATATTCATCGAGTAGATCGAGCGTCTCTTCACAAGCATACTCGCCTTCCTTGGTCTGTTCAATCAGAGTCATCAGCCGTGCAAGCGAACTGTCATCCAGAATCACCTCGGAGTTATCCGCGGACGGTTCTTTCGCGCTGACCTCGCGGAGGGTTTCCTCATCGTATAGGTCCTGCGGTTCGCCGGCAAACAGGCGTCTGAGTCGCTCAATTAAGGTGTTCATTCTATCAGTATTGACCTGGTGACAGCCTCGTTTCTTACATTAAGAAGCGCGGCCACAGCCTTCAAAGATTGCGTCTATGCAAAAACGGCCAGAACCTCCGCTGAACTCAATCCATCTTCGGTCAGCCGTGTCTTGATCTTCAGACGCGCATCATGCAGCAATTTGTACACAGCATTCGGTTTCATGTCCATTCTGCGGGCAACCTCAGCGGCTGGCAGACCCTGGATGATCGATAGCTGCATTACCTGCCGTTGTTTTTCGGTCAGATCTTCTTCAATGATACGGTTCACACGGGCAAGCATCTCAGTGCGCGAGGTGACGACTTCCGGCGTTGGAGCGGGATCGGCCGTATAGCTTGGCGTATACTCCCCATCTTCGCGTTCTGTAAGTCCTTCTAGCGATGCATCCTGCCATCTCTTGCGGCGCAGCTCAGTCAAGGCAATATGTACAGTGATCTTGTGCGCCCAGGTTGTGAACTTGCTGCGGCCGGCGAAGCTTTGCCGGTTGGCCAGGATTTTTAACAAGGCTTCTTGAACGAAATCTTCCGCCAGGGAGTGGAATTCGGGAGCGGATGTGTCGACGCGGCCAAGTAATCCACGCTGCAGGCCGCGAACCAAGATCACTCGCAGGTCGAGCAGCGCATCATCGCGCGGGAAGCCGGGGGTTTCCAGAGCTTCAAGCCATTCGTCGTTTGTTCGTTCTGTCACCATCTTGTCTTGCTTCATTGCGCTGTGCCTTCATTATAATACAGTGCAAGTGCAGCATAGTATGATTTCCTTGACCTTCTTATTTGAGGCGAAAACGATAACCGGTACCTCGTTCGGCAATGATATAGCTCGGTTGATTATGATCTGGTTCTATCTTGCGGCGCAATCTGTGGACGTGCACATGAAGCCGGTCTTCGTGGGCATCTTGCATAGGCCAGATGCGGCTCAGTAAGAAGGCTGTTGTTACGATGCGCCCGGCATTGCGGACTAGTATGTAGAGTAATTTTGATTCGGTTGGCGTGAGCGGTATCGCCTGGCCATCAACGATTGCCTCCCGACGTGGAAAATCGATGAGCAGGCGGTCATCGATATTGGTTGTTGCCGCGAGTGTGTAGCTAAAATCACCCATGCGGCGCAGCACGCGGCTGACACGGGCGATGAGTTCCGGGCTGCTGAATGGTTTGACAATATAGTCTTCGGCATGCTGTTCCAGCCCTTCGATCACCGTTTCTTCGCTGCCGACGGCCGTCAGCATGATGACTGGCATGTCGCTGAATTCATGAACTGAACGGCAAAACTCAAAGCCGCTCATGCCCGGCATGTGCAGGTCGACAATCGCCAGATGCGGCAGCCCGTAACGATCAATGAGTGTCAGAGCCTCCTCACCAGAGACGGCCGTTGAGACCTGGTAGCCAGCTTGTTCGAGTGTCTGCTTAACGAGACGCAGCGTAAATGTATTGTCGTCGACGACTAGAATGCGCTGCAAATCAGATGGTGATTCAAGCATCATGTTTTCTCAAGAGGATGTCCGTTGCTGGTCCAGTATACCCAACAAGCGTAACTAAATCGACCGCCTATCATGAGGCTCTTGTACGACAAATACGAGCCATTTCGCCCTGCTGAATGCGCAATTTTCGCTGCTTTGTCAGGCATATCATTTCTGTTACAATCTGGCTCCTGTTACTTTGCCCATGGTTTTGCCATGTGCTATAAATGAAACGAATTTCACAATCATTCCTGGTTGTGATGAGAAAGAGGGACCTAAGTGAATTCTCAGTGGCAATTCATCATCGTATTTGTCTTGCTTGCGCCCATTTTCCCACTAGCGCCCGTTTTAGTGAACCGACTCCTTGGTCCGTCACGTCCAAACCCCATCAAGCAGCAGACGTATGAATGTGGTATCGAGACTGTTGGCGATACCTGGGTGCAGTTTAAGGTCCAGTACTACATTTACGCGCTAATTTTTGTTGTTTTTGACGTGGAGGCTGTCTTCCTGTTCCCGATTGCTGCCGCATATGGCCAACTCGGTTTGTTTGCCATATTTGAAGTAGCTCTCTTCGTGATCCTATTGGCTGTTGGCCTTGCTTATGCATGGAGCCGGGGCGTTCTTGAATGGGTTTAGGCAAGATGGATTTGATAGAGGAGCGAGTCTAGGGAGAATTTCTACGTAGCTGCGCTGACTTCTGCGCATGCATCTGAATTCGCCGGCTCCGCTGAGCGAAATCAATTCCCCAAATTATCTGCTTTGAGAGCATCGTTTATGAATCTGTACGAATATGCAAGTCAAATTCCGGGCTTACCGGCAGTTCCGCCGCTGTTACGAGATATCATCGGCGTACTCGTCATTTCAACTTCGCTGCTGCTGATCGCCATTGTGCTCATCTGGCTGATGCGCAAGGTGATTGCTCGCATGCAAAAACGCATCGGTCCTAACCGGGTTGGTGGGCGATACGGACTGCTTCAGCCAATAGCCGATGTCTTGAAGCTTCTATCGAAAGAGCAAATCACGCCGGCTGGCGCCGATCGCTGGGCATATGAATTGGCGCCGCTTCTGATAGTGGTGGCTTCGCTGCTTGTTTGGGCGGTGATGCCCTTCGCCCCGGGTCTGATTGGTGTAGATCTCAACATCGGCCTGTTCTATATCCTGGCCGTTAGCTCCGTTTCTGTTGTTACATTTCTTCTTGCCGGCTGGGGATCCAACAACAAGTATGCGCTGTTGGGTGCGTTTCGTGCGGTTGCTCAGCTGGTTAGCTACGAGGTGCCGTTTATTCTAGCCATGCTCGTTCCTATTATATTGGCGCGTACGATGTCAACGGTGGGAATCATTGAAGCACAAACGGTTCCATATGTTATTGTTGTTCCGTTAGCGGCACTAGTCTTTTTTATCTCGGCGCTGGCGGAAACGGGGACGACACCTTTCGATCTTTTGGAAGCAGAATCAGAGATTGTGGCTGGGTTTCACATCGAATATAGTGGCATGAAGTTTGCCATGTTCTTTTTGGCCGAATTCTTAGGCGCCCTGTTTATGTCAGCCCTTTTTACCACGGTGTTTCTTGGTGGCTGGAATATTCCGGTCGTTAACCTGGTTATTTCCATTTTCGGGGGCCAGCCGATTGACCTGGCCGCGATGGGGGCTGCGGGAACTGTGATCGGTCTGCTAGTCTTTCTGGCAAAGACATTTCTGATCTACTTTGTTTTTCTATGGGTACGCGCGACGTGGCCTCGCGTGCGTGTGGATCAGATCCTTTCATTGAACTGGAAGATTCTGGTTCCGATTTCACTGGTCCTCATCCTCGTGGCGGCGCTTTTAGATAAGTTGATCCCTGTAGGCACGAATGAATTGATCCGTTCAGGCCTACATCTGGCCAGCAATCTATTGATCGCCTTTGTGGCGCTGGAGATTATGCGGCGCAGCGCACGGCGCCACCGTGAAATGGAAATCGATTCGAGAGTTGTTGAATCCAACACGCAAGAAGTCGCCGAGGCGGCTTCTGTACACTAAGCGAATTTAGGAGTCATCACACGAATGTCTGAGCAAATTTATTTTGTTATTGTGGCTGTTATCACGCTCGGCTCTGCACTGGTTGTGGTAACAAATCGCAACCTGTTTCATGCTGCCCTTGCTTTGATGGTGACGTTTGCGGGCGTCGCCGGTCTGTACATCAGCTTGGATGCAGGGTTCCTGGCCATGGCGCAGTTGTTGGTCTATATAGGCGCCATTTCGATTCTAATTATCTTCGCCATTATGATGACTCGCCGCATGATGCAGGCTGTGGAACCGCCTTACAATTCTCAGCGTTGGTTAGGCCTCTTTGGCGCCGTCGCCACTTTCTTGCTGCTGGCTGTTGTTATCGGCCGTTACTGGCCGCTCGAGCCAAGTGCGGACAATTTCCTGGCTTCCATTCCCTTCGTAGATCCTGAGGTTATGAATGGCAGCGTGGCTAGACTTGGTGCCAGCTTTGTTAATCCTGATGCTTACGTGATCCCCTTTGAGGTTGCATCGGTATTATTGTTAGCAGCACTCGTTGGCGCTATTGTTGTTGCCTGGCCTAAAGCGGAGGACCAATCGTGATTCCATTATCCTGGTACTTGCTCCTGGCCGCCGCCTTATTCTGCATTGGCATTTTTGGTGTTTTCGCCCGCAGGAATGCTGTTGCGATCTTGATGTCTGTGGAATTGATGCTCAATGCGGTCAATATTAACCTGGTTGCCTTCTGGCGCTATTTAACCCCGGAGAAATCTTCGGGTATGGCCTGGGCGGTTTTCGTCTTGACCGTCGCCGCTGCCGAGGCGGCCGTTGGTCTGGCGCTGATAATTGCCATTTATCGCAGTCGTGATACGGTCATTGCTGATGATATGGACTTGTTAAAGCATTAATGGGTTGGATTTAGTGAAATGACACACGAAACATTGACGATTCTAACCTGGCTCATTCCTGTCGGTCCGCTGCTGGCCTTCTTCTTGATCGTTCTTTTTACGAATCGCAGCCGCACACTGAGCTGGATGATTGCCTGGGCCGGTGTATTTACTGCTCTTGTACTGGGATGGATAGTTGCTTTTGGAGTTGCAGATGAGGGCATTCACCATCTGGAGGAACATCCCAGCGTTGTCGAGAGTTCCATACCCTGGATTCCAATCGGGGATTACTTTGAGGGGACCTGGCTGGAGATAGGAGTCGCAGCCGATCCATTGACAGCGGTAACGCTCATCATGGTGACGTTTGCCATTACCATGATCTTCATCTACAGCGTCGGCTATCACAATTGGGGCGCACCACTGGGCAAGATACTGGGTGTGCCAAACCATTTGCAGGAAGAGCCGCTGCTGTCCCGTTTCTTCGCCTTCATGAGTCTCTTTGCCGGGGCGATGCTTATCCTGGTTATTGCCGATAACCTTCTGTTGTTGTTCATTGGCTGGGAGTTGATGGGATTCTGTTCGTACACGCTCATCGGTTTCTGGTACGCGCGCGATTACCATCTTGGCCCCGAGGATATTCCGCATATTCCGCCACGCAGGGCGGCTGTAAAAGCCTTTATGACGACGCGCGTCGCTGATGTGGTGATGTTGCTGGGTATTGTTTTCTTCTATTTTCAATTCGGCACGCTCAACTTCAATGAAGCATTTACGGCAGAGAGTCTTGGGCATGTCTTGAATGCAATAGGCCCGCTTGCTTTTGGCTTGATGGCTCTGATGCTCTTCACTGGTACAGTAGGTAAGTCGGCCCAGTTTCCACTCCACGTGTGGCTGCCCGATGCGATGGAAGGCCCAACGCCGGTCAGCGCCGTTATCCACGCAGCGGCGATGGTTTCGGCGGGTGTCTATTTTCTCTTGCGTATCTTCCCCCTGCTCGCGGTCGCCTCTGGGCCGATGGGATCGGATGCCGTGGGCATCATCATTGCTGGAATTGGCGCTTTTACGGCGCTGATGGCAGCGACGATTGCGATTTCACAAAATGATGTAAAAGGCGTACTCGCTTATTCCACGATTTCGCAGTTAGGGTTCATGGTCGCGGCGATTGGCATTGGCGGCTATGTAGCCGGTGCATTCCATCTGATAACACACGGCTTCTTCAAGGCGCTGCTTTTCCTGGCTTCTGGTTCGGTCATTCATGGCATGGAGCATGGTGCTCACGAGGTACATGATCACCATACAGATCCGCAGGATATGCGTAATATGGGCGGTCTGCGCAAGAAGATGCCCATTACATTTTGGACATTCCTCATCGGGGGATTGGCTCTGTCGGGTCTGCCGCTGATTACCGCCGGATTCTGGTCCAAGGATGAAATCTTTGCCGAAGCATGGTATTTGTGGACCAAAGACGGAGAAATCTTGCCGTTGATTGTCTTTTTCATGCTGGCTTTTGCAGCATTTCTCACTGCCTACTATACGATGCGCCAAATTAGCATGACCTTCTTTGGCAAACCGCGAACACCGCTGGCCGAGCATGCTCATGAGAGCAATGCCTTTATGACGATTCCTCTTGCGCTGCTTGCTGCCTTTGCCATTGTTGCTGGTTGGGCAGGCATTCCCGAGTCATTCCCGGTTGTTGGACAGGCTGTTAATAACAACTACTTCCACCATTTTGTAGGCTCGACCATTTATAAGCTCATGGATGAGCTTTATGAGCTGCATCTTGTTGATCATGCGATTGAAACGCTGCCATTCAACTGGACACCATTGATCACGTCGCTTGTGGTTGCCCTGGGTGGTCTTTTCTTAGGATGGTGGATCTATGGCCGCAAGCCGCTGAAGGAAGGTGACTCCGATCCGGTGGCAAAGCCGCTTGGCCCGATCTGGACGTTCTTGAGCAACAAATGGTACATCGATGAAGTTTACCAGCGCGTTATCATCGACCCGACAGTCTATGTGTCTGAAAAAGTGGTTTATGAAACTATTGACAAGGGCATCATTGACGGCATTTTGCATTTGATCGCGCGCGCTTTTTATGGTTTTGGTCACTACGTCAAGCGCTTTGAAGAGGTGGTTATCAGTGACGGCGTCGACTGGTTGAAAGACGGCTTCTTGAGTTTTGCACGTGAGTTTCGACAGCTTCAAACTGGTCGGGTGCAAGAGTATGCGCTCATTTCTACACTTATCGCTGTCGCGCTGATCGCGGTCGTTTTGCTGATTAATGCCGGCTGGTTGAGCCAACTCTTCTAATTAGCAGGAGAAATCATGGATTTCGCTTTGGATAATAATGTCCTAAATCTAGCTATCTTCTCTCCGCTCATCGCGGCGCTGATCGTTTTTCTGATACCGCAAGATGCGAAGGCTGCTACGCGCCGCGTTGCTTTATTGCTTAGCCTGGTTCCGCTGCTGTTCGTCCTCTATATGTGGTTCAATTACGATCGTTTCGCTGGGGATATTCAGTTTCAATATATCGCAGAATGGTTCCCGGCCCTGGGCTCGAGCTACCATATCGGTATTGACGGCATCAGTTTACCGATGCTGCTGTTGACCACGATCCTTACCCCGCTGGCGATTCTGGCCTCGTTCAGCATTGAACATCGCGTCAATGTCTACATGGCGCTTTTCTTGCTGATGGAATCAGCGATGCTGGGCTTGTTCTCCTCATTAGATCTGATGATCTTCTTCGTGTTCTGGGAGTTCGGTCTGGTGCCGATGTATTTCCTGATTAAGATTTGGGGCGGGGCTGACAGGAATTATGCATCGTTTAAGTTCTTTATCTACACGATGGCTGGCAGCCTGGGGCTTCTACTGGCGATTCAGGTGATCGGCGTTTCTATGGGGACGTTTGATATCCCTGTGTTGATGGAAACGTGGGTGAATATCCCCGCCGGCGGCATATTGCCAAATACGAGCCTGTCCGTTGACACGGTGAAGGCAGTTGCCTTCTGGGCTTTTGTGATAGCCTTCGCTATTAAGGTACCTATTTGGCCTTTCCATACCTGGCTGCCGGATGCCCATACGCAGGCGCCGACGGCAGGGTCTATGATTCTAGCCGGCGTGCTCTTGAAGCTGGGCGCTTACGGCTTTTTGCGGCTGGTGATTCCTTTGTTCCCGCAGCAGGCGAATATGACAGCGGGAATCCTGGCTACTTTTGGTATGTTGAGTATTGTGCTTGGCGGTTATGCTGCCTTTGGACAGTGGGATTTCAAGCGGCTTGTGGCTTATTCCTCAGTCAATCACATGGGCTTTGTTGTGTTGGGTATTGCCGTATACGCTTACGCATACGGCCGAATCGACCAGTTCACCGATCCACGCATGCAGTTGGACGCGATAAAGGCCGCCAACGGCGCCGTATTCCAGATGTTCAATCACGGTTTGTCCGCGGCAGCTATGTTCTTCCTTGTCGGTGTTCTTTATGAGCGCACACATACCCGCGATCTGCAGAAATACGGCGGGATTTGGTCAGTCCTGCAGTTCTACGGTGGTGTTTTGATCTTCACAGCGATGGCTTCGCTCGGATTGCCGGGCCTCAATGGCTTCGTAAGCGAATTCCTTGTGGCCGCCGGCTCGTGGAATGTCTTCACGGTTCAACTGGTGCTCTCCATGCTCGGTCTGATCATGACTGGCGCCTATATTCTGAAGACGATTGGCTATACGCTGCATGGTCCTATGAAAGAAGAGTGGCGCGGTCTGCCAGAAATGACCATGCGCGAGCACCTTGTTATCTGGCCTCTGATGCTGCTGATGCTCAGCCTCGGTGTATGGCCGCAATGGGTGCTGGTATTCATTAATGACACAGTAACGAGAATCTTGAGCTAACTCGCGTAGGTGTTGTTTTATTTAAGTAACTATCAAACTGGGCAAACTCGATGGAATTTCCTTTCTTATCAATCATAGCCTTGTCGCCGATAGTAGCGGCGATAGTCATCCTGATGCTGCCGGAGGATCGGGGCGAAGATGCACGCATGCTGGGCCTGGGAACGATGGTCTTGGGACTGATTTTGTCCGGATACGTGTATATTTCGTACTATCAGAATCTCCCTTTACCCGGCACTCCTTGGGCAGGGACTCTCGCCTTTATGGAGGAGCATGCCTGGGTTCCCAGTATCGGCATCAATTATATCCTTGGTGTTGATGGATTGAGCGCCACATTGGTCTTGCTGACCTCGATTGTTGGTCTAGGCGGTGTGCTTATTTCCTGGAGCATCGATGACCGGCCGCGCGAATTCTATGCCTTCTTTATGCTCCTGGTTGCCGGGGTGCAGGGCGTATTCGTCGCCGTAGATGGCTTCTTGCTCTTCTTCTTCTATGAGCTCGCTGTCCTGCCTATGTATGTGATGATTGTCATCTGGGGCTGGCGTGAACGACGAGAGTATGCCGCTATGAAGCTGACCCTCTATCTGCTGATCGGCAGCTTCATTTCTTTCATTGCGTTCCTGATTCTCTACTTTCAACTTCCTGAACAGGGACTGCCGCAAACATTTGATCTGCGGGTCTGGTCAGAGGCGCAGTTCCCATTTGATACCCAGCTGATACTATTTATGCCGTTGTTCCTGGGATTTGCGGTGCTTGCCGGTATCTGGCCGCTCCACAACTGGTCGCCTGATGGTCATGTGGCGGCGCCTACGGCCGTGTCGATGATTCACGCCGGCGTGCTCATGAAGCTGGGCGCCTACGCATCCATGCGCGTTGGGATTCAAGCACTTCCGGAAGGGGCGGTCTACTGGATGCCGTTCATCATCATCTTAACGCTCGTCAACGTGGTCTATGGCGCCTTTGTGGCTATGCGCCAGAGTGATATGAAGTACCTGATCGGGTATTCCAGCGTCAGTCATATGGGCCTAGTCTCTATGGGCTTTGCGGCTATGACGCTCTACGGGTTCCTTGGGGCCGGTATACAGATGGTCAGTCACGGCATTATGACGGCGCTCTTCTTCTCTGTTGTCGGCATGATATACGATCGTGCCCATACAAGGAATATGGATGAACTGGGCGGTATGCGCCGCGCGCTGCCCTGGTTAGTTATTCCCTTTATCATAGGTGGTCTTGTATCCATGGGCATGCCCGGACTCTCCGGATTTGTCGCTGAGTTCCCCATATTCATGGGCGTCTGGGACGGCACAAGCATTGATCTCAACGCCGTGTTCAGCCTTAACCCATCCAGCTACTATAATTGGATCGCTATCATTGCAGCATTGGGCATCATCATCACCGCAGCTTACATTTTGCGCGCCGTGCAGCGTGTATTCTTTGGTGAATATGATGAAGACAAATGGCATGATATGCGCCCCTTGTTAGGCATTGATAAATTAGTCCTGATAATGTTTAGTGCCCTTTTGATAATCATCGGTGTGGTGCCGAATGTCCTCGCGCCCATCGTTGAGTCAGGCATGCTCCCCGTTGTCGCGCGTGTACAAGATGCACAGCAGGTGGTAACTGTAATGGACAGTGTGCAAGTGTTAGCTACCAACTTTTTCCAACTGTTTGGAGGTGCATAAGTGAGCCCAGACTTTGACTTCTCTTGGGTTGCAGCACTGGCGCCTGAAATCGGCCTGCTTATTCTGTTGTTATTGGTATTGGCCTATGACCGTTTCCTGAAACCGGAAGATCGCCGGCGCGTTGGATTGATGACCGCCTGGGGTGCGTTTATTACGCTCCTCGTAGTACTTGGCCTGTGGTTTTTCTTTGATTATCCGAACACGCAGGCGTCGTTGGAAGACAGTCTTATGTGGGGCGGCATGCTTCGTTTTGACTCCGTCGCGCTGGTCTTCTCGGTTCTGACGCTGATTACCTTGATTTTGACCAGCTTGATTTCCATGGACGTGCCCTATTTGCAGCGCAGCGAGTTTTATGCGCTGCTTATTTCCGCCGCTATCGGTTTTAGTCTCATGGGTGCTTCGGCCGATCTGATTATGATCTATGTTGCCCTGGAACTGGCCAGCGTTTCTTCATACGTTCTGGCCGGCTTTGCCACGAAAAGCAAGCGTTCTGCTGAAGCGGGGATGAAATACTTCATCTTTGGTGCTTTTGCTACAGGCGTTATGCTTTATGGGCTCAGCTTGATCTATGGCGTTACTGGCGAAACCAATATTTATGTGATTGGTAATCTGTTTGCCAGCGGCAACTTGTTGACTGAAGTGAATGCGGTTGTCCTGCTGGCTGCGGCTTTGGCATTTGTCGGTTTCGGCTTCAAGATCGCGGCTGTCCCCTACCACTTCTGGACGCCAGATGTTTATGAAGGATCGCCGACTCCCTTCACAGCGTATGTCTCCACAGCATCTAAAGCTGCCGGGTTTGCGGTGGTATTGCGCATCTTCGCCTCTGGCGCCTTTGGCGATATCAGCAGCTTTTCGCCAACCAATGCCCCGGGATGGTGGGCCATGTTGGTATCAATCAGCATCATCACCATGACCCTTGGTAATTTTGTGGCCATCTCCCAGACGAATATTAAGCGTATGTTGGCTTATTCGAGCATTGCCCAGGCCGGTTATTTGCTTATTGGTGTTGTCACTCTGACGCAGGATGGTTCCGGGGCGACGATGTTCTATTTGCTCATGTACATCTTCACCAATATCGCCGCTTTCGGGGTGATTATCATGGTCACAAATGTTACCGGTTCGGACAAGATCAGTGACTTGGACGGGCTGAATCGCCGCGCACCGATATTGGCCCTGATTATGCTGTTTGCCATTCTCTCCTTGGGCGGTATACCGCCGACAGCGGGTTTCTTTGGCAAGTTCTTCTTGTTCCGCGCGGCCATCGACGCTGATTTGTGGTGGTTGGCTGGAATAGGCATACTAAACGCATTTGTTGCCCTCTACTACTACTTGAATATCATCAAGCACATGTACTTGTACAGGTCAGACGATGAAGAGATCGCCATTCCCGTTTCAAGGGCGGCGCGATTTGGTTTGATTGTCTCTATCTTCTTCGTTTTGTACCTAGGAATTTTTGCCGGCCCGGCTTATAACTGGACTTTGGAAGCTGCGGCTTCATTCTTCCCCTGGACAGGATAGGCGTAATTGCGATGAAGGTTCTTTGTGCTATAATGCGCAAACAGCCCTTTTATAGCGAAGAAATAGATTGTGTCACAAGACCCGAATCTTAAAAATGCAGCCAGGCTGGCTAATACCGTTGGCCAGGCAGGCTGTGCCACCGGGATAGTGGCCATCATCATCATTGCCCTTGCCTTCGGGATTGGTTGGATGCTTGATGATTACCTCGGCAACGAGAAGCGATTCCTAACTTTGGCTTTATTGCTGCTGAGTTTTCCGGTAACATTATTCGCTATGGTCAGCATCAGCCTTTTCATTGTAGGAAGGGCGAATGAACAAGCAGAACAGATTGAACTAGAAAAGCATGAAAAGAAGGACGACACGATAACATGATTAAGAAGAGATACATTGTTATTCTCTGTGTTATTTTGCTCATCATCCTCGGATCGTTTGTCAAATTCACAAAACCAGCTTTGCCATACATCCAGTTGCCTGGTGAGACATATCCCGGTTCTCAATACTGGCCTGTTGTTGGCCAATTGTTTGGCGATCAGGGGTTGACCAACACGTTCATGGCTTCCGTTGTGGCCTATGTGTTGATACTAATCCTCATTTTTGCCCTGAAAGCAAGATCGCGTACCGCGGATGAGGTGCCCACCGGTTTCTATAACGCTTTTGAAGGCATTATCGAAGGTGCCTATAATTTCGCCGAGAATATCGCCGGCTCAAAGGTTAAGGATTTCTTCCCCTACTTTATGAGCATCTTGTTGATCATCCTGTTTACGAATTGGACCGCCTTGATTCCTGGTTGGGACAGCATTGGTATATGGGAATACAAGCCCCATTTCTTAGCTGTAAAAGACGCAAAGGATTGGGAAGCGCGGGCTGAAGCAAATGGTGAGACCATTGATGAGCATGAACTTGAAGAGTACGTGCATCACCAGGAAGAGTTTTATGATGATCTGAACGTGGGTGATCTCAATAACGGCAGCGTCTTGTTGTTGAGCAAGGTTAATGCCAGCGATGACGCTGAAATAAAATATAATAGCCTGGGGCAGAAGGTAGGGTTTAATACGCAAGCGAAAGACTGGACCATTGTGCCCTTCTTAAGACCCGGGGCGACCGATCTGAACTACACACTTGCCTTCGCCCTGATCGCTATGGTTATGGTTCAATTCTATGGGTTTAAGTATCTAGGTTCGCGAGGCTATCTCGCCAAGTTCTTCCCCTTCATTGCA
This sequence comes from uncultured Chloroflexia bacterium, assembly GCA_963767495.1. Lineage (GTDB taxonomy): Bacteria > Chloroflexota > Anaerolineae > Promineifilales > Promineifilaceae > JAACFF01. Next base: position 584,511 of record CAVYDY010000001.1, on the reverse strand, counting down.
CCGGGATTTGGGGCTGAAGTGGCCAAGAATCCAATCAAGGCGATTGATCCGGCGGTAGGTTTGCTGGAATTGATCAGTGAGTTTTCAAAGATCATCTCGTTCGCCTTCCGTTTACTTGGTAATATATTCGCTGGCATGGTGCTTCTATTCGTCATGGCTTTCCTGTTACCGGTAGCCAATGTCGCCTTTTTCGGATTGGAGTTCTTTGTTGGTTTGATTCAGGCGCTTGTGTTTGGCCTATTGACACTGATATTTATGACCAGTGCTTCAACAAGCCATCATGGTGATGAACACTAAGACAAAGTGCCTTTGGTTCTTATAGTTTATAGACAATAGATTTGGCAGAAAAAAGATTTAGTTGGAGGAATTTCACATGGATGAACAAGCTGCACTAGCTCTGGTTACCGGTCTGAAAGCAATTGGTGCAGGCCTGGCCATGTTAGGCGCGATTGGTGCCGGCGCCGGTATTGGTATTCTGGTTGGTGGCGCGGTACAGGGTATCGCACGGAATCCGGATGCCAGCGGTGATATCCAGACAAACATGATCCTCGGTATTGCGTTTGCCGAGGCCATCGCTATTTATGCTCTGGTCGTTGCGCTCATTATTCTGTTTGTCCTTTAGGCCAGACAAGCTTTGGCTCTCAAGGTGAGCAACCAGTTTAAGGAAAAGTGATATGGAAGCATTAGGCATTAATCTAGGCTACCTGATAATGCAGATCTTGATCATCACGGTCATGATGCTCTTGCTAAAAGGTCTGGTCTACAAGCCAATAATCAACATACTCGAAGAACGAAAGGCGCGTATCGCCAAGGGCCTGGAGGATTCGCGACAGGCCGCTATTGCCCGGGATAACGCGGACGCTGAAGCTGAAAAAATCATGGACGAAGCGCGCCAGGAAGCTGTGCGCATTCGCCAGGATGCGGCCGTCCAGGCTGAAGAGACGGCCAAGGCGATTGAGGCGAAGGCGAATCAAGATGCGAAACAGATCGTCGCCAAGGCCAATGAAGATGCTGAGGAAGAACGCAATCGCATTCTTGCCGATCTACGTGGGCAGGTTGCGGCAATTTCTATCGCCGCCGCGAATAAACTGGTCGGTGAATCGCTGGATGAGAAGCGCCAGCACGAACTGATTTCCGATTTCTTTGCCAAGGCGCCGGAACAGGTTGCTGCATTTGCCTCCAGTGGAGATGTGGCAGAAGTTACCAGTGCTTTGCCGCTGACTGATAGCGAACAGGCTGATATCAAAAAGAAGCTCAATATCGCGGATGTCGTATTTAAGGTTAATCCAACGATTCTAGGAGGCGTCATTGTTCGCATAGGCGATCAGGTGGTCGATGATAGTGTCGCCAGCCGCATGAGCGCGCTCACTGAATCATTGAATTAGGAGCAGCAGCCTCCAGGCTGCTAGGCTCTCGTTAAGCTGAGGAAGGAAGAAGCCGAAGGTGCTGCGACCGTGTTTGGTCGTACAACTTTGCACCGACATTATTAGGCCAGGGCTGCTGCCCTGGCCTTTTTTTTGCCATTTCCCGTTAGTATGTTTGCGTGCCGCCTGCCTTTCGTGTCCAATTGCCCAAAACTCATACTCATGAGGAGTTATGGAAGAACAAAATTCATCTGAACCTGTCGCCCCACCTAAGCCGACATTTACGGATCAGATGCGGCTATATACTGCACCGCTGATCGATCCAATTGTGTCATTCTTGGCCCACTATAAGGTGTCGCCGGATGTATTGACGGTAGTGGGAATGCTCGCCCATTTCATTTTGGCTTGGTTGATCGCTATCGGGGAATTTCGCTGGGCTGGGGTCGCCATGATACTTCTAGCACCGCTTGACGCCCTTGACGGTGCGCTAGCGCGCAAGCTTGGGCGTAAGCAGGGCGGTTTCGGCGCTTATCTTGATTCCACTCTGGACCGGCTCGCGGAAGTGATCCTGTTCGGCGGCTTTATCTACTATTACTACAGCCAGGGAGATCTGCAGATGCTGGCCGTGGCTTATGTGGCGGTAACTGGATCGTTGATGGTCAGTTATTCGCGCGCCAAGGCGGAGTCACTTGGCTACGAAAACAAAGTTGGTATTGCCAGCCGGGTCGAGCGCTATCTGTTGATGATCGTCCTGTTGATCCTCAATCTGCCGCAAATCGCCTTGATAATTCTTGCTGTGGCTACCTATTTCACACTGGCACAACGTATGTACAGCGTTTGGAAGCAAGAATATGGGCAGGATGAATCAGAAGCGTGACCTCGACAGCTTCTACTGAGCGCAGCCGGCCGCGCATCGCGCCTTACTGGGTCGCTATCATACTATTTGTGCTTTTTGCCGCGGCTCTCTTTCTCTATCAGCTGATAAGTGGAACCACGCCAAGTTCTGTCGCCATTCATATCGAAGCGCTTGATTTTGATATTTACTGGTATGGCATCTGGATAGTCAGCGGGATTGCCCTGGGATGTTGGGTGGTCTCCGCGCTCGCTGCGGAACGGGCTGAGGCGATATTCAACCAGACGGTACCCCCCGACATTCAACAGCAGCCACTCTCGTATCTTGGGTTGCCCGAGGAGATTGAAGAGAAGGTGGCCAAGAAAGGGATTGAAGATACCGGTGAATTCCTTTTTTTGTGGGGCTACGATCCACGCAATATCGGCCCGAAGAAGAAGGAGATCCCCGCCGTATCTGAGTTGCTGCAGGCGGCGCCACATGTTGACAGTCTGTGGCTCGATGACGCTCCGTGGCGGATCTGGAACCCAGAGCATGTTTGGAACGGCATTATTTGGGCGCTGCTTTTTGGCATTATTGGCGCCCGTTTGTATCATGTCTTGACGCCATCACCGAGTATGGCCCTAAGAGGCATTGAAACCGCGTGGGATTATTTCCGCAGCCCTTATCAGTTGATCAATATTCGTTCAGGCGGGTTGGGCATTTATGGCGGTATAGCTGGAGGAGCGCTTGGCCTTTTCTTATACACGCGTCGTGCGCGGATTCCTACGCTGGGTTGGGCTGACCTGTCGGTAGTTGGGTTGGCGTTGGGCCAGGCGATTGGCCGATGGGGAAATTTCTTCAATCAGGAGCTGTACGGCCGTCCTACCAATTTGCCGTGGGCGATTCGCATCGACCGGCCGCTTCCGGCATATGCCGAGTTCGAACGCTTCCATCCTGCGTTCTTGTATGAATCAATTTGGAGCTTCTCAACCTTCTTGCTGCTCTACTATCTGACCCGGCGTTATGCGAAGGACTTGCTCCCTGGGGAGTTAACAGCGCTTTATCTCATTCTATATGCGATCGGCCGTTCGCTCCTGGAAATGGTGCGTCTGGACAGCCGCACCGTGACGATCGCCGGACTGGACTCAGGAATGGCCGTGGCTACGCTCGTATCAATTGTTGTGGCCATTGTGGCAGCCGCGCTCGTGATAATCCGCCGCGTCAAACGGGGGAAGGTCGTTTAGGGCTGCTGACGCTGGTCATCACGTGACCATAGATAAATCGTCGCTAAAACGCGTTTCGCACCCTGCGCGCAGCTTGGTAAACTTCTATTCATGCTCAACAAGAAACAAGCGCCGCTATTCGTTGCCCTGATCGCCTTGCTTCTCGTCATTTTGGCGGTGGCCCTCGGCTGGCGCATCCTTAACGGGGACAGCACTCTTCTGCGTGACGCTCAGGTGGGTGACGAACTGATCACACCCAATGCTGACGGCATCAGTGATGCGACGGCGATTAGCTACACGCTCTCGCGCAATGCAGATGTATCCATCTACTTCGAGAATGAAGCTGGCGATCGCTTCTACTTTCGTGAAGAGAAACCACGTGGGGCAGGCGACTACAAGGTGCTGTTCAGCGGCATCGTAGACGGCTATCGCCTGGCAGATGATCTTTTTGAAGGTGAGATCTTGTCCCGGCTGCTGCAAGATGGGCGTTACACCTGGACGATTGAGGCTACGGATGATGAGGGCACTACCGAGATTCAACAGGGGGAATTGGCTATCGCTGACGCAGATCTAGAACTGCCGGAACTGCGTGACTTTTCCCTGGATAAAGCCGTGTTTACACCAAATCGGGATGGCATCTCCGATCGTGTGCAGGCCCAATTCTATTTGACGAAAGAGGCGGATGATATCCGCGTTTTTCTGCGAATGCCTGATGGGGCGGAAGTGCCTATCTCGGAATTGGAACGAGATATCCCGGCGAATATGCCTGGCCGTCATGTTTATGATTACGAGGGCGGTGTCGACAATGGGGCCACGCCGCCCGCAGACGGCACTTACCCGCTCGTTGCCATCGCTCGCGATCTTGAAGGGCAGCAGATTCGTGTGGAAGAGATCCTGACCATCCAGTATGGTGGGGTGCCTCGTGCTGACATTTTCGCACCGCCGGCCGGAGACACCCTGGAGTTTGAGGCAACGGCCGTAGCCCTGTGTGACACCATACAGTTCACCATGACCGTGGAAAACTACGGCAACACGCCGATTCGTACGACGGGACCGGCGCCGGGCACTGAGTATGATTCAGATTGGAACTACAATACGTTGGGCTGGCACACTGAGTCCGGCGCGTGGCGTGTGGCCATAGGTTTTGAGAATGAATTGACCAACTACCCTTTTCGTTGGGCCGTTGGCAACCCGGAAGATCTAGAAGAAATCGACGGTCGTATGTACCTGATGCCTGGCGAGCGTGCCGTTATCACCGGCGGCATACGTGTTGTCGGCCCGTTCGGTGATCGAAACCCGCAGCCGATGTGGGCCGGTCTCATTCATGAAGACGTCGAGATCTCAGAATTTAATAACCGTGTCGACCCGCAGCAAATACTGGTCGATCTGCCGGATGAAGCCAATCAGCAGGCGTGCACACCTCGCGAAATACCCCTTAAGAACCTCTCCCAATAAGCAGCTGAATTCGTACCCGAAGCGCTCAAATATCGCCCTCCGGGACAGCTGATTTCACACACCGGACGGCGGCACAAACTATCAGTACTTAAGATTTGCCAAATCATGTTGTAGGCGGTTATAGTATCAGTGCAGCTACTGCTGCCGGGGTATGAATATGCAGTCCTGGCGATGAGGCTGGGGGCGAGAATACTCCTGATTAATGGTGTGGCGTGGCCCAGGAACCTGCAGTGAAAGGATGGTTCCGGCACGCTCTAAGATTTCCGAATTAAGGAGGAAACATGTCCAAACGTTCAGTTAGTTGGCTAGCCGTAATTCTTCTTGTGCTTACCGTAGCACTTGTGGCTTGCCAGCCGCAAACCGTAGAAGTTACCCGCGTTGTGACACAGACTGAAGAAGTAGAAGTGCCGGTCGAGGTAGAAGTAGAAGTGCCGGTCGAGGTGGAAGTACCGGTCGAGGTCACGCGTGTTGTGACGGAGACGGTCACCGAAACCGTGGTCGAAGAAGTTGACCAGGCACCGCTTGGTTCAGAAGAACGGCCAATCAAGGTTCTCTTCGTTCCTTCGGTTGAAGCTGATGCCATCATTTCTGGTGGTGCAGTTATGGCTGATGCGCTGAATGAGGCAACGGGTTTGACTTTCGAAGTAAGTGTGCCCACCAGCTATGCAGCGACCATCGAAGAGATGTGCGCGTCACCGGATGATACCATTGGCTTCATCCCAGCGCAGGGTTATGTGTTGGCCAGCGAGCGCTGCGGCGTCACCGTCGGCGCAGCAGCTGTGCGCTTTGGTCTGGACCATTACCTGGCGCAGTTTGTTGTGCCTGCCGACAGCGATGTTCAGTCGCTTGAGGATTTAGCGGGCAAGACCTGGGCGATCCCTGATTTCGGTTCAACCTCCGGTTATCTTTATCCCCTGGCTATGCTCAAAGAAATGGGTATCGAACCAGGAGAAATCGTGGAAACCGGTGGCCATCCTAACGCTATGTTGTCTGTATACAATGACGAAGTTGATTTCGCCACTGGATACTTCAGCCCGCCGCTGCTGCCCTATTACGAGCGCGCATGGACGTACGGTGCCGACGATCCCGAAATCTGGCGTGAAGCTGGAGAGACTCCAGTGCGAACTGAAGAAGGCCGCACATTTGTTGCCGGCGGTCCGGATGAGGGTGGCTATCGCATCCTTGACGCACGATCTGCGGTTACCGACACGGCGCCGGATATCTTCGACAAGACACGTATTCTTGATTTGACGGCGAAGATACCGAATGATACCGTTTCGTTCGGTCCCGAGTTCCCACTCGCTACCGCAGGTGCAATCGTGGAGGCTCTGGCTGAATTCGCTGCCTCTGAGGCATGCCTGGAATCCATTTGTTCAGACGAGTTCTACAACTGGACGGGTGTTTCAGAAGTAGTTGACAGTTCATATGATCCGGTACGAAATGCCATGTCCCTCATGGGCATCACGGCCGAAGAGGTCCTTGGAGAGTAAGTTCTAGGGCCTGTAGCTATTCAGAAAAAGCCGGGTAGACGGCAGTCGTCCACCCGGCTCCTTTTTTTGTTACCGGTCATTGGTAAGGAAGACCTGTCGGAAATGTACGTTTCCATTCGGGCGCCGTCTTAAGCTGGTGATCTGGTAGATCGTTTAATGTAGTTTCTCTATTTCAGCAGGGGGGTCAACGTGCTCCGCGTAAAAAATCTCACCAAAGTCTACGACGATGGCACAGTTGCCTTAAAGGATGTCAGCTTTGAAGTGCCGGATGGCGAATTCGTGGCTGTAATCGGCCTAAGCGGCTCCGGAAAAAGCACGCTTCTACGCTGCATCAACCGTCTGATCGATCCCACCGAGGGCGAGATCTGGTGGAACGATACGCAGCTGTCGCATATTACTGGAGAGGAACTACGCCGGGCGCGGCGGCGGATCGGCATGATCTTCCAACATTTCAACCTGGTTGAGAGGTCCACTGTGCTCACCAATGTGCTTAGCGGTCGGCTAGGTTACGTTAACCCCCTGGCCAGCATTCTCAATCGTTTCCCAGAAGAAGATATCGATCGTGCCCATGCCAACCTGAACCGCGTTGGTCTTGACACAAAAGCGACGAATCGCGCCGATGAGCTCAGTGGTGGCCAGCGCCAGCGTGTGGGCATTGCCCGCGCCCTGATGCAAGAGCCAGAGATGATCCTGGCTGATGAACCAGTGGCGAGCCTGGACCCGGCGCTGGCACACAGCATCATGCGTTATCTGTTGGAGATTAATCAGGACGATGGCATTACCGTCTTGTGCAGTCTACACTTTCTGGATCTAGTGCAGCAATACAGCACGCGTGCCATAGCTCTTAATGACGGCGAACTGGTTTTTGATGGCACGCCGGATGAGATTGATGACGCACGATTTATTCAAATTTATGGTCAGGAAGCGGAACGAATTGGCTAGTCCAAAATGACTGTCTTGTGGCGACTGTCGAGAAGTAATCACGGAAGAGGTTCATGAGCGAAGAGCAAGGGGAAAGCAAACAAAGAAGTAGGTGGCGTTATATCGCTATTGGAGCCGCTGTTTTTCTTCTCTTTGCGTATGCAGTTAGCGTCACGAATGTCAACCTGGAAGAGCCCCTGGACCCTAAACGGCAGGAAAACCTTGTAGGATTGCTGCGCGAACTGGCGCATCCCGATTTCTTCAAGTATGAGACGGAGTCTCAGAGCATCGACATGTCCATCCGCATGCCCTGTCCGGAAGAGGTAAGGGCATCGCAGATTGAAAGCAAGGGGCGGCAGCTAACGTTGTCTCCCAATTGTGCATCCACGACCCAGGAACCATTGACCATGATTGGCGAGGGTTATCCGGCCAATGCGCGCGGCGTGATTGCGTGGCATCCGGTCGGCGCGCAGACGATACGCAGGCTGAGTGAGTTTCGTGCAAATGATGAAGGCGAGTTTCGCGTTACCTTCACTATGCCGGATATACGTGAAACGGTTGAGCCGCAGCGTATCGAGGTCGCCGAAATTCTAGATCGGCGCATTACTGGCCCCAGCGACACAACCATCGAAACCTTGCAGCGCATGCTGGAAACGGTCTTGATGGCCCTCATGGCTTCGACCTTAGGTACCATTGTGGCCATTCCTATTTCTTTCCTTGGCGCCAGAAATATTATGGAGGATGTTGGTTCACCTTTGGCGGCCGTGATGTCAGCCATCATTGCCTTGCCAATAGGCGCACTCATTGGCGGATTAATTGGCAGCGGCATCGCCAGCGTTGCGGCAACAGTGGGCAGTTCCCTTCTGCTTGGGTTAGGCGGCTTCGTTGCCACCATTCTGCTAATGGTGTTGATTTGGTGGATGGGAGGGAAGGTGTTGGCTGGTAGAAGCAGCGATATACCTGCCTGGCTCGCATGGCTGCGCGTTGGCCTAGCGGTCATACTCGGCTTCTTGGCTGTAGGACTGCTGGCCCAATTAGGATTAGTATTCGGCGCCTGGCTGCGTGATATCCTTGGATTCTTTTCATTCATCGGCAACTTCATTTATGTTATCTCTGATTTTATCCGCGTATTCCTGCCCTGGGTCCTTGGCCTATTAGGTGCTGGCGTGGCAGCTGCTTACGCTAGCAACCTTGGACAAGAGAAGATTTTGGACATGCCGGAAGATCAGGCACGCATGCTAACCGCTGCGCTGACGACGTTGGGTACATCGATCTTTGTATTTGGCGTCGCTTATGCCGCGAACTGGATTTGCCTGCTGGGTATTTGCCGGACCCTAGGGCAGGAGATGCCCACCTTACTTTATGTGTTGGCTGTGCCATCGTTGATTCTGGGTTTGGTCGCCGGAGCATTTTCCCTGCGTGTGCCGCCAAAACGCCAGGTACCTACAGGGATGGCTATCTATACGGTTACACGCACCATCTTGAACGTTCTACGTGCCATAGAGCCTGTGATCATGGGCTTTGTCCTTGTTATCTGGGTTGGGATTGGCCCCTTTGCCGGTGTGATGGCACTTATGCTGCATTCCATTGCTGACTTGGGTAAGTTATTTTCGGAACAGGTGGAAAATATCGAAGAAGGCCCTGTAGAGGCTGTGGTCGCCACAGGCGCCAACAAAGTACAGACAATCGATTTTGCCGTCGTACCGCAGATCGTACCGCAGTACTTGGCGTTTATCTTCTATCGGTGGGATATCAACGTTCGCATGTCTACAATCATTGGTTTTGTTGGTGGCGGCGGCATTGGCTTGCTGCTTTTCCGGAGTACTAATCTGACTCAATATCGCCAGGCGAGCGTGATGGTTATTGCTATCGCCGTCGTCGTAATATTGCTTGACTATACCAGTTCCAAAGTTAGAAAACGGATTATATAGATGGAAGAAGCAAAGCAACAAGAGACTGGACGTGACCTGGCGCGCACAATATTGATCATTGTCGCCGTTTTGTTGGTTTTTGCTTTTGCCGTGCAGGCAACTCAAATCAACCTGGAGAAACCACTGGATCCCGGCCGGCAGGACAATGTGCTGCGCGTGCTGCGTCTGCTGGCTGACCCTGATATTGTTTCTGTCGATGCGGATACTGGGCGTTGGGGTCTGAGTGAAGCGACAATCATCACGATTGAGCGCATTATTGAAACTATCTTCATGGCGCTGCTCGCCTCGACGGTGGGTACAATTCTTGCCGTACCAGTGTCGTTCCTGGCAGCACGCAATTTGATGGAACCGGTGACGGCACCCCTTGCGGCAATCATGGGCGGTATTGTCGCATTCCCGCTGGGCGCGTGGGTGGCCTTGCAGGGAACTTCTCTTATATCTGAATTAGCTCTGACTATTGGCGATTACTCTCTGGCTGCAGCTGCCGGTGTGCTATTGGCGACGAGCGCGGCTCTGTGGTTGTTGTGGCGCGCTGGAGCCAGCGTGGCTGTAGAGGCGGGGGCCAGTACTGGCCAGAAGATCGCATTAGCTGTTCGTGTGCTAATCATGGTTTTTCTGGTGTTGTTGGGTCTGGCGCTGCTTGCTTTGGTTGGCCTAACGGGTGGCGCTTGGCTGGAAGAGAATCTCGGGATCTTTTGGTTCGTAGGTAACTTCATCTTCGTTTGTGCCGATTTCCTTCGAGTCTTTCTGGCGCCGCTTACAGCTTTTCTGGTGGGCATGCTTGCCGCTTCATACGGCAGCCGCTATGGGCAGGAAGCGGTCCTGCATTTCGGCACCGTGCCGGCAAAGATCATAACGGCCGTGTTAACTGCGCTAGGTACCAGTATAGTCATCTTTGCCATCGGCTCATTCTTGAACTGGCTGTACGAGTTCAATAACCCAGAAGACTGGACCACTAGACCCGCCATCATTGGTGGTGCGATTGCCGGTTTGCTGTCTTTATTGTTGACGCCAAACCGGCCATTTGGAATCGGTAAGTTCGTTTATACAATTTCGCGCAGCATCCTTAACTTTCTGCGCGCCATCGAACCTCTGATCATGGCTATCGTCTTTGTCGTCTGGGTTAGCCTGGGGCCCTTTGCCGGGATCATGGCCATGACCCTCCATTCCATTGCCGCACTCGGCAAGCTGTTCTCTGAGCAGATAGAGGGCATTGATGATGGCCCGGTCGAGGCTGTTACCGCAACCGGGGCCAACCAGCTGCAAATGATCACTTATGCCGTGATCCCGCAGGTAATTCCCCCCTTCACTGCTTTTGCACTTTATCGCTGGGATATCAACGTTCGTATGTCGACCATCATCGGTTTTGTCGGCGGCGGCGGCATCGGTTTTGTGCTCAGCCAGAATATCCAGCAGCTTCGTTACCGGCAGGCCAGCGTCATGATGTTGGCTATCGCCATCGTCGTTATTTTGCTCGACTATGCCAGTTCGTCCATCCGGCGCCGGATCATATAGTCATCTTTCCTGTCTCTAGACAGGTCTCCCGTCCCTCTAAAACCTCCCCATCCTTAAGCAGGAGTAAATATCATTGGCTGGCCTGCGGGGCAACGTTACACTAGCTGTGTTTCATTTCAACAACCTGAGGGCTGGTGTTTGTAGGTAAGTCGCGCGCCAGTTTTCTGAATGGCATGAGCTATGCTACGAACAATTCTGGCCATGCTGCTTGCGCTGGTACTGCTGGTTGCATGCCAGCCAAATGAAAAAGTCGTTGAAGTCACGCGCCTGGTAGTAACAGAAGATCGAGTAGAAGTTACCCGCGTCATTTCAGAGACAGTTGTACAAGAAGCAACTCGCCTCGTCATCGAGGAAGTTGAAGTCGTGGTCGAAATTACCAGGGAACCGCTTGGTACGCTCGCCCGTCCCGTGCAATTGCTATTTCCCCCGCTTTTTGATGCGGATTCAATTGCCCAGCGAGGCGTACCCCTGGTAGAGGCATTGAGCCAAGCAACAGGATATCAATTTAGAGTAGGCGTCCTTGATAGTGAGCAAGCGGTGATCGATTTAATGTGTACAGCGCCGGAAGAAACTATCGGCTTCTTATCTCCAGCCGGTTATGTCGTGGCCGCCGAGCAGTGTGGTGTTCAGGCGGGCGGCGTGGCTGTTGGTAATGATGGTCTGACGACCAAGACCGGTATGGTTGTGACCCGGATTGACAGCGATATCGACGAGCTTGAGGCGCTGCAGGGCAAGCGTTGGGCGGTGGCTGAACAAAACAGTCTGCCTGATTACTTGTACTTCCTGGCACTGCTGCAAGCGTCAGGCATTGAAGTCGAAGAAATAGTTCCCGTAGCCGGCGAAAGTGTGGCGATGCTGGCTGTTTATGATGAGGATGTCGATCTGGCGACGGCCGAATTCATTCCGCCGATTTTGCCTTTCGAGGAAACGCTTTGGGATCGTGAAAATGATGATCCGGAACCGTGGCTTGAGTTTGGACATTCGCCTGAGCGCAGCCCTATAGGCTATGTGCGCGTTAATGGCAATCCTGAAAATGGTGGATACCGTGTTCGCGATGCACGTTCGCGGATCATTGATGTGGTCCCTGGAATATTCGATGAAACGCAAATCCTGGCTCTGAGCGCACCAATTCCTAACGAGACGATTGTCTTCGGGCGCGATTTTCCACTTGCGTTGGCCAGGCAAGTGGAGAGTGATCTGGCTGCTTTTGCGGAAGACGAGATATGCCAAGTGTCACTTTGCTCCAGCGACTTTTACGGCTGGAAAGGCATCACGGTTGCTCGCGACGAGATGTATGATCCAATTCGTTTTGTGCAGGATACGCTTGACTTGAGTGTAGACGAAATGCTTGAACTGGGACGATGAACGGTAAGAAAGAACCCCCAGAAATGATTGATGTGGCGATCGTTATCGTCAGCTGGAATGTGAGGGAATACCTTGCAGACTGTCTGCGATCCGTGTGCAATGACCTGGCAAAGTCCCAAATCTGGGGCGAGACTTGGGTGGTTGATAATGCGTCAACGGATGGTACGGTTGAACTGCTTCAAGATCTATATCCGCAGGTTCGAGTGATTGCGAATGATAAGAATGTTGGATTCGCAGCCGCCAATAACCAGGGGATGGCCGCTGCAGCGGAAGCCAAACCACGCTATTATTTCTTACTCAATCCAGATACATTTGTGCGTCCTGGGGCGATTGGTGAACTGGTGGCCTGTCTGGACAGCCGGCCTAACGCCGGGATAGCCGGTGCTCGTCTCATCTATGGCGACGGCCGTTTTCAACACAGCGCCTTTTATTTCCCGGGCCTTGGCCAACTGATGTTTGACCTCATGCCGATGCCATCTCGACTTTACGAAAGCCGGCTGAATGGGCGCTATGCGCGGCGGCGCTATCAGCCGCGACGCAGCCCATTCAAAGTGGATCACCCGCTCGGAGCAACCATGATGGTGCGCGCCGATGTAGCTGAATCGACACACGGCTTTGATGAATCCTTCCATATGTACTGCGAGGAAATTGATTGGAGCTGGCGTGTCCGTGAAGCGGGATGGGATATCTATTCTGTACCCTCTGCTGAAGTGATCCATTACAGTGGTGAAAGTACCAGCCAGGTGCCGGCAGATTCAATAGTGAACCTGTGGCGCAGCCGTGCCCGATTGTACCAGAAGCATCACGGCCGGCTCCGCTATGCCCTGGCCTCACAGCTGGTCGGACGGGCGATGAAACGAAAGGCGAACGGGGCGAATGATCCCGAATTGAGCCAGGCGTACAAACAGGTGGCCACCATCTGGTCTTCAAATGGCAGAAAATAGTGTTGGTGTGGCGGCCCAGACTGTAGACGCGCAGTCGCCCCTGAAAACAGACGATGCCGGCAGGTCCCCTGGGCTAACGGCTGTTATCCTGACCTATAACGAAGAAAACCACGTTGCAGATTGTGTTCACAGCCTTGACTGGGCTGATGAAGTTTTGGTGTTTGATTCCTTCAGTAGTGACAGAACTGTTGCGCTGGCAGAGGCCGCCGGCGCTGTGGTCCTGCAATCCCCATTTGAGAATTACTCCCAACAGAGGAACGCAGCGCTCGACGCCGTGGAGGCGGAGTGGGTTTTTTTCGTGGATGCTGATGAACGCGGCACCCCGGAACTGGCTGCTGAAGTCCGGCAGGCGATGCGTGAAGGTTCTCAAAACGCCTGGTTTGTCCCGCGGCACAATATCATTTTCGGCGAATTGACCACGGGGGCCGGCTGGTATCCGGATTATCAACTACGCCTAATGCGGCACGGTTTCGTTACCTTTGAACGACCGGTACATGAAACGGCCCTGGTACAAGGTGAATCAGGATATCTGCAGAACCCGTTGATCCACTACAACTATGTAGACAGAGCGCATTTCCAGGAAAAGCAAGCTGCCTATACCTCCTATGACGCAGGCATTCTGTACCAGGAAGGGGTTCATGTGAAGCCGCATCATTATGTGCTGCAGCCCTGGCGTCATTTCTGGTGGCGCTTCGTGACCTTGAAAGGGTATTCGGATGGCTGGCATGGCGTACGCTTGAGCGCGTACATGGCGTACTATGAAGCGATCAAGTATCGCAAACTGGCACGAATGTGGCAGCGAAAAAGCCAGCAGCCTCAACGCAAATAGGTGAGCAGTTAGAAACGCTGTCGACGGATCCTTTGCTGAGAAGCAGCTTTGAGAGTGCCAGGCCCATGAATGAGAAAATCGCTGTGGATTGCACGATCGGTCGAAACGGCCGTGTCTGGATCCGCAGAATCAAACGTGACGAAAAGTGGCTGGTGATCGATCAAGGCCGGCAGTGGCAGGACGAAGACGGCCGTCATGTGCTGGTGATGCATCCCGCTGGCCAAGTAGAAGAACTCCTACTTTCCGCGCGTTCCTTGTGCTGGGAAATAGTGCCGCCGCGTCACAGCACACAAATCATATAGCACACTGCTCAAGATGCTTCATGCCAGCGCCGGTATGATGACAAAGAAGATCGCATAGAGATCCAGTGCGATGAGAAAACAGGCCAGCCCGAGCGGGATGGCATAGACGAATTGTGGCCATCGTTGGCGCAGTGGCTGGCTCAATAGCCCCAACCCAACCGCCAGCCCAACAGCGATAGGAATCAGCGCCGGGAAGAGATAACGGCCCTGATGCTGCACAAACTGGACATTGTAAGCAGCATAGACCCCTAGAGTCAGGACAAAGAGAGTCACGAGAGCAAGCAGCGGCGCACCATAATGCTTCAGCGACTTCCTTTCAACGATAATCGCGGCAATAATGCCGCCAGCAATGATGCCGGTGAAAGCCCACAATAACGGGTAGAGCCAGGATGGGTGTGTCATGGGAACGGTCATCCAGCCGAATTGTCCCCAAAAGCTGTTAAAGGATGTTTCTACAAAGCGATCGATGGTCCCCACGAAGCCGAATTGATTGATCCACTCGACCGTTCGCGGCTGGCCGACGACAACCATGTCGTGCCGCTGTTTTCCGAGTACATCGATCCCGCCATAAACGGCCATGTTCCGTCCCCACCATAAGAAGCCCAACAGAAACGCGGGCACGTAAACCAGCAGTCCGGCACGAATCATTCGCTTCCAATCTCCCCAAAAACGCCAGGCTATTACCAGGCCGGCAACGACAGCGGGAAGATAAGCAGATCCCTTTGTCAGGAATCCCAGGCCGAGGAGAAGACCCAGCAGGAGGAGCTTGAGACGCATGGACGACGTATCTGGCAGGCCGATGTCCACGATGAGAAACAGCATCGCGGCGATCAAGAATTCTGAAAGCGTATCGTTGTTGACGGAAGCCATCATGGCTATGTGCTGGGGCACGAAGGCCACAAAGACAGCTGTTGTCAGCGCCAGCCAAAGCTCTTCAGGTGCGATACGCAGCGCGATCATATAGGCCATTATGATCACACCCGCGCCCAGAAGTAGTGAAAGCGCCCGCATCGCGGCCAATGAGCCATCGGCAGCAATATAAACCGGCGTCTGCAGCAGGTAGTAAAGCGGAGGCTGCCAATCTTCGTAGGTGATTGTGTCTACTGCATAGCCGGGCGCGAAAGCGGATTCAAAGACGGCTTCATTAATGTAGGCCTGATCATAGTCGCCGGGCTCCATCACCGGCAGTTGTCCCTGGGCCAATTGACGCACGTAGTTGTAGTGGGCCGGCTCATCAGGCGCCTGCCATGCCGGCGTAAGCTGAATGTACAGTGCGCCAACAAGGAGGTAAATAAGAAGGATCAGGAAGAGGGGGATATGTCGGCGCATAGACAGATCATAACCTAATAATGGGGCACTGTCGGGTATTAAGTCGCCGGATTAGCTACAGGATGTTGACGAAGGTCATCTGCCTGGCTTGGTTGGCTGCCTAGCCGCCGGTATGAAACGCCCACGTATAATTGAAGGGGTTCCCTTCGTAGCTGCCGCTGACAGTCACCAGGATCTTGGTGTAAGCAGGTAGGTTCTGCCGTGGGGTTATCTGGATCCCTTTATGTCCTGCCGGCAAATCTGTGGTGGCATCATGCGCAAGTTTTCGGCCGTCGGCCGTTTGCAGCTGCGTTCTTTGCAGTGTCGGCTTGGCCCCGAAATAGCGCCAATTCAATGTAATGGGGTATCGCGTTGAGGGGACGTCCGAGCTGTCCTTAGGGAATTGTACCGGCCAACTACCATAGGTTTCATCAGCGCCAAAGTCGGCGTAGGACAAGATGTCGATTGCCGCTGCGGCGCGATTCTCTTCTTGCTTACTGAAGAATCCATAGCCGACGGTTTGGGTAGTGGGGTAGAGCAGCCATAGCCTATGCGCTACAGATGACATCCATACATGGACCGAATCGCCGGGCATCCATCCGGGATCTCCCTTATTGCTGCCCAGCCACGCGTTTGATTTCTCGGCGCAGCTTTGTCCACTTGCTGAAGCAAAGGGTAACTTTGGATCTTGCTCGTGGGCGAGGATGTTGTTTTCCGCCATATATCGTGCGTGCTCAAAGCAATTCCTGGTTAGGGCGCCGCTTTCTTTCACGGGAGCGACATCAGCCTCGGCGCGCAATTCATTGATGAGCGATAAAGCATCTTCGCTCTTGGTTGAGGGTGTGTTGGGATTGACAACGACCGGCAGATAGTATGGTTGGGGAGGATTCTTGTCGCCGTCGGCTAGAATGGGCGACCGGCTGCTCGCGAAAAAAGCGGCAGCAGCGACTGCTATAAACACGACCAGAATAGGTATTCTGGCCGCCTTCCTACAGTCAGTCAGGCAGAAATCATGCATATAGTCTGTTGAAGATTCTACTTCTAATCCGCGGGAAATATTCGGATGTGGGGTTTCGGGTAAATACCCGAACGGACATCTTGCCTGTCCAATACAGCGTAGAACCTTTTCCTTCCTCGGCAACCATAATGCCTGCAAAGCAGTCCAGTTGCAATAGCTTTAGGTGTCAGCGAACGGAGATTTTCACGCAATTTTCATGAAAGGTAGGAATAGAAACATGATAGGGACGCTACGCAGGGGATGCGGTTCCGCCTCTGCGGCTGTCACCCGCACCGACAAGACGGCCGTTGAGCGTGCGCGATACACTATGCGCCCCGCCGAAATAGATGCTTCTTCCGGCCCAACGGTTGACGGCGTAACCCAAGGCTTCCAATTCATCAACCGCATTGGGATCATAGCCTGCTTCGCACTGCAAAACGCCGTTCTCGATATGGACGCGTGCTGTTTCCACAGCCTCTTCCAACTTCATCTGAAAATCGAGCAAGTTGCTCAGTACCTGCAGAATAGCGCTGCGAATACGGATACTCCCACCACTGCCCAAGACAACGCGAGGCTGACCTTCATGGAGGACGATTGTCGGTGTCATCATCGTGGCTATGCGCCTACCGGCCGGCCGGCTGTGGAAGCCATGTGGGTGGAGATCCTCTTCACCCATGATATTGTTGGGAATGAACCCGGTATTCGGTACGACGTATCCGGCAGATTCGCCCGCCGTCGTCGTCAGGCTTACTGACATGCCTTCTTCATCTATGACACTAAGATGGCTGGTGTTCGATGGACCAACGTCCTCCGAAAAAACTTGGGAAGCCGACCGGCTGTTGAGCGCATCGCGTATTTCTGCCACGTAGCGCTGCACAAAATCGACATTTAGGAAACTGGCAATCGCTTCCGGCAGCGGCATGATCACGCTTGATTTTTCCCACAGCGGGCGGGCGCGCGTTGTGGCGGCCATTACTTCATAAAGTAAGCGCAAATGATCGACGCTGCCGTGCTGCAGATGTCGAACCTGAAATGCTGAAAGTAATTTGAGGCTGAACGCGGTCAATACGCCGCCTGTTGAGCTTGGTGGAGGTAACAGGACTTCATACTCACGGTATGGTATATGGATGGAAGAGAGTTTCTGCACCCGGTAATTGATCAGATCATTGGCGGTCAATAATCCGTGGTTTGCTATTTGATCGGCGATCAAAGCCTGGGCGAGGGCGCCTGTACGTGCAAGTTCCTCCCCCTGTTCGGCAAGAGCCGTCAGCGTTTCCGCCAGATTGGGGATGAAGAGCCTATCTCCTGCTTCAATCATTTGCCCGTTGCGGACGAAAATGTCTCTCATTTCGGCCGTGTTGGTATACAACGGGGTCAACAATGTGCAGGTCTGTGCTTGAAAAGGGGCGAGGGTGACGCCATCGCGCGCCAGCTCAATGGCCGGCTGCAATAGAGTAGGCCAGGGCAGCCGCGCAAAATCTTGCGCCAGCCGCCACAGCCCGTGAATGTTGCCCGGTACGGCGACGGAGGCGCGGCCAAGGTGGAAACTTTGGGTTGTCTCGCCGAAGTCGACGATAACCTCGGCGAAGTCCATATCCTCCGCTTCACGTTTGGGCATCCCAAGGCCAGGTGTATCGCTAAAGAAATCGTAGACGACGGAGCGTTTTTGCTCTGGGTCATAGATTTGGGCTACGCCACTCCCTCCCAGATGCACGACACCAATCTCGGCAATGAAGGAAGCGAAGGCCGCGGCAATCGCCGCATCAACGGCATTGCCTCCTTGTTTCAGCATAGCCGTCCCGGCTGCTACTGTCTGCGGCCCACCGGCCGCGATTACTCCGCGCATAAGCTTCCTTTTTCCGACTTCAACGGCCAGCGAGACACCGAACCTTCTCTCTCGAGCACCAGCATGCTGGCTGAACTCCGATTCAAAGTGCATAAGTTTACCTAAGATCGCGGTCTTTGGCAGGTTCGATTTGACAATGATGGCAACAAAACTAGACACAGCAGCCAACAAGAACCATAATCTCAACGTGTGACGGACATTCCATCCTGATCTCTGAGGGAAAAAGAAGGGTAATCAATTATGCTGGAACCGGAAAAATCGTTCGAAGAACAGCTTGTCCCGCTATCACTCGCTTCAGCTGTGTGGGATCGTGTCTTTACCATCGCTCCATTGGTCGTGATTGGCACGCGCGAGGCGAACGGCGACTACAATCTGGCTCCAAAACACATGGTTACGCCGTTGAGTTGGACGAACTACTTCGGATTCGTCTGCACACCGCAGCACGAAACCTACCACAATATCAAGCGAGAAGGCGTATTCACCGTCAGTTATTTGCGACCTACGCAGACGGTCCTGGCCAGCCTCACGGCATCGCCCCGCGAGGATGATGGCAGCAAGCCAGGACTGGCGGCTCTCCCTACCTGGCCTGCGAAAATAGTTGACGCTCTCTTCGTAGAGGATGCCTATTTGTTTCTTGAATGTGAAACGGATCGTATTGTTGATGGATTCGATATTAACAGCTTGATTGCCGGGCGTATTGTCGCCGCGTACGCCGCGAGTGATTCATTGCGTCAGGAGGGTCAGGATGGCGATGATCCGTTAGCGCAAACGCCTTTGCTGGGCTATATCAACTGGGGCCGTTTTGCGCGGGTCGATACAAGCTACGCTTTCCCGTTTATGTCTGAGCCTAAGCGCTGATATTTCATTTAAGGACCTATGATGAATTCCACAAGAATGTCTCAATCCAAGCGTATCCGCGATTATCTGGCTGAGAACCGCCAGCCGATGGTCGATCTATTGTGCAAGCTCGTTCTGGCGGAATCTCCGTCAATGAATATTGAGGCGCAGGAGCTGCCGTTGATGATCATGGCGGAAGCATTGGGCGCTCTCGATTTTGATAGTCAGATAGTACCGGGACATGAGACGGGAGGTCATCTGCTTGCGACGTCAAGAGAAGTCCAGGGCGAAAATGGTTCGTTGCCAAAGCAGCTGCTGCTCGGGCATTGTGATACGGTGTGGCCGCTGGGGACATTGGACAAAATGCCGCTTGTTGTCGAGGACAATGTTGTGCGCGGGCCCGGCGTCTACGATATGAAAAGCGGGCTCACACAGATGATCTTTGCGCTGCGGGCGCTGAAGGAAATTGGTGCGAAGCCGGTCTTTGCGCCGGTCGTGCTGATCAATACGGATGAAGAGATCGGCAGTGTGGAGTCTATGCCCACAATCCTGCAACTGGCGCAGCAGGTGGAACGTGCCCTTGTTTTGGAACCGGCGCTTGGGCTTTCGGGAAGATTGAAAACGGCGAGAAAGGGGGTCGGCAGATTTGAAATCGTGGTTCATGGGCGTGCCGCTCATGCCGGCCTTGATCCGGATAAAGGCGTTAGCGCTGTTCTGGGGCTGTCTTATGTTGTGCAGGCCCTCTATGCCCTAAATGACGGTAAGAAGGGCATATCGGTCAATGTAGGCGTGATAGAGGGTGGCCTGCGAGCCAACGTGATTGCGCCTGAAGCGCGAGCCGTTGTTGATGTTCGTGTGCCGGCAAGAGATGATGCTCGGCATCTGGAGGAAGCGATTCAGCGGTTGTCTTCGCCGATGGCGGGTGTTCGCCTGGATATTTCAGGTGGGTTCAACCGACCTCCCCTGGAACGCACCCCCGCCAACCAGGCCTTGTGGCGAACAGCCGAAGGGGTGGCACGGGATCTCGGCATCACGATTGAACAAGGCATGGCCGGCGGCGGATCGGACGGCAACTACACCAGTCTGCATACGGCGACGCTGGATGGATTAGGGGCAGTTGGCGACGGGGCCCATGCTAGTCACGAGTTCATTTTTATCGACAAGATGATCGAACGGACAGCGCTTCTGGCCTCGCTGTTGATCACTGCATAGCGCAGCTGAGAACTGCTATCGGCGGCCGCCGCGTGAGAGGCTGAGTAGAGCCGTGATGGGCGTCTTGATTAACAGTTGAAGCGCATTTGTGTCGGTGTTATAACTACCGCCTACGCCTGGACGCTTTGCCAGCTTGCAACAGCTCCCGACGAATCTCTGAAACGGTTATACGACACGAATGGAACGATCTGACCTGATCCAGTATCTTCAACTATATCTGCAGAAACATCTGCCAGAAAACCTTGACTTACTACGGCAAATGGTGAGCATCAACAGCTTTACCTCTAATCCGGTCGGCGTCAATGCGTTGGGCAAGCTAACGGCCGAAACTTTCTCCGAACTTGGTTTCCAGGCCGAGACAATACAGGCCGCTGACTTCAGCTTTGGAAAGCATCTGGTACTGACCCGTCCGGGGCATCCACTAAACGGCCATGGCTCGCCCAAGATTGGCTTGGTTTCCCATCTGGACACTGTGTATCCAGCGGCTGAGGAACGAGATAACGATTTTCATTGGCGCGTCTCCGGTAAGCGTATTTACGGCCCGGGTGTCTATGACATTAAAGGCGGCACGGTCATGATCTATATGATGTTGGCTGCCCTGCAGGCTGCGTCGCCCACATTCTTTGACAGCGTGACCTGGGTTGTCCTTCTCAACGCCGCAGAAGAAGCGCTTGTTGCTGATTTTGGCCAGTTATGCCTTGATCGCCTGGCCGGTGACACATTGGCTGCCCTGGTCTTTGAGGGGGGTGCGGTAGGTCGCGTAAACTATGATGAAACGCGCCTCGTTGTCGCTCGTAAGGGAATGGCACGCTACCATGTGCGCGTTGCGGGTAGAGCCGCCCATGCCGGCACCGCCCATGATCATGGGGCCAACGCGATATTGCAGATGGCAGACGTCATCAAGCGCATTGCCGACCTGACCGATTATGAAAAGCAAGTCACGCTCAATGTAGGCACTATTGCCGGGGGAACGGTGATCAATCGTGTGCCGCACCAGGCAAGCGCCTCCGTGGAGATGCGCGCCTACGAGCCGCAGGTGTTTTCGGCCACGACCCAGAAAGTGGTTGCCCTAAATGAGTATTCCAGCGTACACAGCTCCTACGGCGGTTACCCGTGCCAGGTTCATGTCGATGTCTTGGGCGAATGGGAACCGTGGGCGCAGAATGAAAAATCCAATGCGCTGCTGGCTGTATGGCAGGCGAACGGCCGGGAATTGGGTATTCGTGTCCTGCCTCAGGAACGCGGCGGTCTGAGCGATGGCAATTGGACGTGGCGGCACATACCAACGATTGATGGATTGGGCCCTGATGGAGGCAACGCCCATTGTTCGGAAAGAGCAGCTGATGGCAGCAAAGATCAGGAGTATATCCTTCCCGCTTCCTATGTCTCCAAGGCATTGTTGAATGCGTTGAGTATTATGCACCTGGTCAGGTAGCAGTCCAGGCTTGTCCTGGTTGATTCCTTGTGCGAACCGCCACTCATCTACCTATGGAATTTGAAGAGCAAGCCCGTCGAACGACAACCTATTTGCAGCAGAACATGCCGCAGTACCTCGCTCTGTTGGAGCAGATGGTTGGCGTCAACAGCTTTACGGCAAATGCGGTAGGTGTAAATGAACTTGGTGCACTGACCACTGAACTGTTCGCTGAACTCGGCTTCGTGGCTGAGAGTGTCCAGTCTTTGAATCCACTCTATGGCCGCCATCTGATCCTGGCGCGCGATGGGTGGGAGAGCAACGGCCGTCCCGCGCCCAAAATCGGTCTAGTTTCTCACCTCGACACTGTATTTCCTGCGGACGAAGAGCTGCGCAATGATTTCCACTGGCGAGAAGAAGGTGACCGGATATATGGCCCTGGCGTGGTGGATATCAAGGGTGGAACGGTCATGATCTTCATGATCCTTTCCGCGCTGCGAGCCATTTTCCCGCGCGAGTTCGGAGCTGTCACCTGGGTCGTGCTCTTGGATGCTTCTGAAGAAGTTGGGGGGCAGGACTTTGGCCGGATCTGCGTGGAACGCCTGCGTGACAACGGCCTGGGTTGTCTTGTCTTTGAACCGGGGAAATGGTCTGAAGGCCGGCCACATTTCGTCGTGGCTCGCAAAGGAATGGCTGTCTATCGCATTGAAGTGGAGGGTAAGGCAGCTCATGCGGGAAGCTCCCACGCGAAAGGCGCGAATGCTGTCGTGCAAATGGCCGACGTCATTGACCGCATATGCAAGATGACCGATTACGAACAGGACCTGACCTTCAATGTTGGTACAGTAGCCGGGGGAACAGTCATCAATCGCGTGCCCCATTTCGCGGCGGCGAGCGTAGAGATGCGCGCATTTGATATTGAAGTTTTCGACCAGGGCGTCGCTGATATTCTGGCGCTCAACGATCTATCGACAGTGACTTCTAATGATGGCGCCTTTGCCTGTCGTGTTCGCACGGAAGTGATGAACAAAGTGTTTCCCTGGCCGCAGAACCCGCAGACGGACCGTCTTTTTCAGGTTTTCCGTGAAACGGCCGTCTCATTGGGGTATGACGCGGTTGCCGAGGAACGGGCCGGCTTGAGCGATGGCAACTATTTTTGGCAGGAACTGCCTACGCTTGATGGTTTAGGGCCGGCGGGCGGTAATGCTCACTGCTCGGAGCGCGCCGAAGACGGCAGCAAGGAGCAAGAATATGCTGTCGTAAGCACATTCGTACCCAAGGCTGTCTTGAACACGATGGCTATCCTGCGCCTACTGGAACAGAAAGCGGATGAATAGCAGCGCTTTCGAAGATGGTCGTTTGATGACGCTGGCGCAGTGGAATTTGCTGTTGGCTGATTGTGTTGATTTCACGCAGCGCTTGATCCAGACGCCGAGTATGTCGCACCAGGAGTCGCAAATCGCGCACTTGATCGAGGCGGAGCTGCATACCCTGGCTTTTGATGAGGTGTCCATAGACGAAATCGGCAACGTGATCGGTCGGATTTATGGACAGGATCGCGACCTGCCCGCATTAGTCCTCAATACACATCTGGATCATGTCGATCCCGGAGACCCAACGCTCTGGCCACAACCCGCTTATTCAGGGGCGATAGTTGACGGAAACATCATTGGCCGTGGAGCCACCGATATCAAAGGGCCATTGGCCGTACAGGTCTATGCTCTGGCAGCGCTGCGTCGTTCCGGGCAGCGCCCCCGGCGGGACGTGGTTTTTACCGGCGTTGTCCAGGAAGAGATCGGCGGCGGCGGTGCGCTCTATTGGGTTGAGAATCTCGACTACCCGGTAGCTCTAATCGTGTTGGGTGAACCGTCAGGGAACGATCTCGCTCTCGGCCATCGTGGCATCGTGCAGATTTGGGTGACGTTCCACGGCCGTTCGGTGCATGCCAGTGTGCCGGAAACGGGCGTGAATCCGAACTACGCCCTGGCAGGTTTCTTGGAGCAGATTCAGTCCGCGATGAGTGAGCTGGCGGCTCATCCGCTGCTGGGCCCAACGACTGTGTCACCGACGATTATCGAGGTGGATACTGCCAGCCCAAACGTGATTCCGGCCTGGACGCGTGTTCTGCTTGATATCCGTACTGCTGGTGAGAGCAAACGGAACTTGCTGGCTTTTATCGAACGCCTTGCCGGTGATCAGCAATATACAGTCACAGATGCCTGGTGCAGCGAACCGACGCCCCTGGCTGCGGATGAAGAAACGATCTATGGCTTCGATACCCCAGCCGGCAGCGCGGTTGTACTCCGTGCCCGAGAGGCCATAGGCGCTGGTATGGGACGCCTTCCTGAGCTGATCAGTTATCAATTCGCCACAGACGGCCGTCTCTTTGTACCTTATGGCATTCCAATTGTCGGTTTTGCTCCTGGTGAGATGGACCAACCGCACACGGCGGGGGAACGTATCGCTATTGCCCAAATGGAGGATGCGCTGCGCGGCTATGTGCAGCTGCTGCGCGACTTCTAAAGGCGTGCCCTGAGGCGGCGAGGAAGCGCGTGTGTGACTGTTGGTTTCGTCAGCTCTCCGGCGTCATGTGCTAGCCTGGCCCGATAAAAATCCGCCACAGCTGCGCGATGACAAAAGTGACCGCGAATCCCATCGCCAAGGGTAAGAGAGCCGATATCGCTGCCCAACGCTTGCTGCCTGTTTCTTTGTAGATAGTATATATCGTTGTCGAGCAGGGATTGTGAATCAACGAGAAGAGCATCAGGTTGATCGCTGTCAGTAAAGTAAAACCGCCGGCAACCAGGATCGCCTTGGTCTCTTGCAAGGAATCCAATTCAAACATGACGCCGGCGCCCTCCCCCGCATTCACCCCGGTGACCAGAACAATCAGCATGAGGATTGTGGGAACCACGATCTCGTTGGCCGGGATAGCCACAATATAGGCCACAAGGATGATGCCGTTCAACCCTATTAAGAGGCCGAGAGGATTGAGGAAATCGATCATATATTCGGCGATGCTCGTGCCGCCCACGGTTACGTTTGAAATCAACCAGATGACGGCGCCGGCCGGGATGGCGAAGAGAATTGCGCGCCACAATACGGGTAGGGTGCGGTCGACAAAAGAGGTGCCGATCGTGCGCACTATTTGTGGCGGGCGGTAGGGAGGTAATTCCAGGCTGAAGGTGGAGACCTGGCCCTTGAGCATTGTGCGTGACAGCCCCCAGGAAACGGCAAAGGTCAGCAAGATACCCAACATGGCGATTCCCACGACGGCCAGCGCTGATACAAATCCGGCCAGGTAGACGGGCGCCAAGACGCCGATAAAGAGCGTGGCAATCAATATTTGTGTGGGCCAACGGCCGTTACACAAGGCGAAGTTGTTGGTGATAATAGCGATCAATCGTTCACGCGGGCTGTCGATGACGCGCGTGGCAATGACTCCGGCGGCATTGCAACCAAAGCCCATCATCATGCTTAAGGATTGCTTGCCATGTGCGCCTGATTTGGAAAAAGCATTGTCCAGATTGAAGGCGACGCGCGGCAGGTAACCGAAATCTTCCAGCAGGGTGAAGAGTGGGAAGAAAATAGCCATTGGCGGCAGCATCACGGCAACAACCCAGGCGGTTGCCAGATAAATGCCGTCGAGCAGCAGGCCGGAAAGCCACCAGGGTATGCCGATCTCCGCGGCGCCCTCATGCAGGAGGGGATAGATCGTGCCGATTAACAGCTCTGCCAGGATCTGCGATGGGTAGTTCGCGCCGATGATCGTGATCCAGAACACCAGGGCAAAGAGCATGATCATAATTGGAAAACCGAATAGACGGCTGGTCACTACGCGATCTATGGTGCGATCAAGGTCGAAACGTGGCTCTTCGTCGGGCCAGGTGACGGAGCGATCCGCCAATTGTCCCGCCTCGGCATAGATGTTTTCCATCAACTGCTCATGGAAGGCCGGACCCACTTCCCAACGCAAAGCGTCGGCCGTTTGTAAGATGTCGGTCGTCTGTGAAGGCGCCGCGGTCACGACATCACCTCCAGCGGTATCGCTTCTAGCTGGTCAGTTTCCAGCGGCGGCGTCAGGTTCAGCTCGCCCAGTTCTCCCGAGTTTATCGCTTCCATGATGCGCTGATCGCCGTCGAGAAGGCGTAAAGCTACCCAGCGAGCATTGGGGAGATCAGGGAAGGCGGCTTCGATCTTAGGCACAAGTTCGTTAAGTGCCTGGCGAATTGCTGGTGATTCATTCTTCAGGCGGTATGGGCGGCAGACCGTCTTCCCGGTTGCCACATCGTGGACAGCCTCCAGCAGTTCGTCGAGACCTTCCCCTGTTCTTGCTGAGCAGGGAATAACTGGCACGCCCAGGTCTCGTGACAGCCTGCGGTGGTCCACCTCAAGGTTGTGACGCCGCGCTTCATCCATCAAGTTGAGGCAAACCACCGCACGATCGGTGATTTCCAGAACCTGCAGAGCAAGATTGAGGTTGCGTTCTAACCTGGTCGCATCGACCACGATTAGCGTTACGTCGGGTTGGCCGAAGAGAATAAAATCCCGTGCGACTTCTTCGTCCAGGCTGGTTGAAAGCAAGGAATAGGTGCCTGGCAGATCGACGATCTTGTAGCGGTCGCCGGCATAACTGTAGCCCCCTTCCGCACGGGTAACGGTCTTGCCCGGCCAGTTGCCCGTATGCTGGCGTAGACCGGTCAAGGCATTAAACACAGTGCTTTTCCCTGTATTGGGATTGCCCGCCAGAGCCACGACGTAATCCCAGTCAGTCATGTCTACGCCCAGTTTTAGTAAATTGCCCGCGTTGTGCATGGGGCATGTGGCGCAGGCGCTGTTCGCCTGGTCTGTTTGCTGTGGAATAGTTTCTTCTGATTTCATGCTTCGGGTTCTAATAACCTAATTCTGATATGTTGGGCCTGGTTTTCTCGCAAGGCAATTGTTGCCCCACGAATCTTATAAGCTACAGGATCGCCGCTGGGGCTGTTAAATTCGGCCATTATCTTGCTGCCCGGCAAGATACCGAGGTCGAGGAATCGCCGGCGTTCGGCACCGCGAGATGCGGGGGAAATCGCCAGGACTTCGGCTGTTTCCCCTGGTTTCAAGGAGGACAGCCTGACACTGTTAGCCACTTCTTCAATGACCTCTTCCTGTATTTCCAACGGCTGCACTGAAATATTGGCAGCGACTATCGGTGCCAGGAGATGGTCATCCCCATTGGTCCAGAAGCGAACGCGATCCGCTGAGACCTCGGTGACGCGCACAACTTGCCCCAGATGCAAGTCCTCGGCGAGCAGCTGCGCATAAACCACCGCCGGTTCGTCTTCCAGGTGCACGATTCGGCCCAACAAGCCTGCACTGAGCTTGGGAAGCGGTTCTCCGCCATGCCCGCGAATGTCGCCGCTGGCTGTGGGAATTGGATCGCCATGTGGGTCGTAGTTGGGATGTCCCAACTGGGCGGATAGGGCATCGGCGTCATCCGGCGTCAGCGAATGCTCCCACTGCTCAGCGCTTTCGTGCCATGCCTGCTCGTTGAATCCTGTTTCCTCGGCGAGATAACGTTCCCACAAACGGTGGGCGCGGATGATGTGTAAGGCTGATTCACGGCCGTTGTCACTCAGTTTTATTTCGCCGTGCGCGGTGCGGACCAAGCCATCTGCTTCCATCTGCGAGAGTAGTTCCGCAGCCTCATTCAGGCTGATGTTCAAGGTGCCGGCTGTACTATTGATTGACGGTCTGCGCCCCTCCATTTCGTAGTTATAGATATGTTTCAGGGCATCTTCACTAAGGACGCGTTTGGTCATGCGCCTGCCCTGCTTTAAGCGGGGCACCAACCCACGCCCCGGCCAAAACAAGACGACCAGAATAATCGTGACAAGGGCGGCAACAAGCAGGGCAGCTAATGGATCGTACATAACTGCTCCGTGCTCTTTGGTTTGAGGCTATGGTGCTTCATGGGCATTCTAACTCTGTTAATCATCAATCCGGATTGTATTTTAGCATGCGCAGGCCATTTAGGGAGACCAATACGGTGCCGCCTTCGTGACCAATGACGGCCGCCGGCAGCCCAAGGTCGCGATAGAAAATTGCGGCAAGCATGAGTCCGATCATGCCCAGAGCAAATACCAGATTGACTACCAGTGTCTGCCGAGTCTTTTTACTTAGACCAATGACATAGGGAATGTTGTGCAGATCGTCGGACATCAAAACGATGTCGGCCGTTTCCAGGGCTACGTCGGTTCCTGCGGCCCCCATAGCGATGCCCAAATCAGCTTTTGCCAGCGCCGGCGCGTCGTTAACGCCATCGCCGACCATGGCAACGGGGCCGTATTTTTCACGCACCTGCGCCACCACGGATACTTTGTCTTCCGGCAGCAGTTCGGCATAATAATCGTCTACGCCAACCTCTGCAGCGATTTGGGCGGCTACCGCTTCATTGTCGCCGGTCAGCATGACGACGTGCTCAATACCTTTCTCATATAGATCGCTGACTACCTGGGCAGCGTCTTCGCGCAAGACGTCTGCAAAGGCGATTACGCCGAGAATGACCGCCTGTTCAGCGCCCTCGTCCATCTGGGCTACGAGAACGCTGGTCTTGCCTTGTTTCTGCAACCTCTGTACAACGTCGCCCGCTTCCTCCAATCCTGAGCCCGGTATATTCGCGAAATAGCGCCTGTTGCCAATGTGTATGGTATGGCCATTAACAGACGCGTGTACCCCTTTGCCTGTAGTGGCCTGAAAATCTGAAGCAGCCGGTATTGTCAAGCGGCGTTGGTCCGCAGCTTGCACAACCGCCTGGGCCAGTGGGTGTTCTGATTTGGTTTCTACGGCTGCGGCAAGGGCGAGGAGTCTTTCTTGATCCCCTGTCCAGGTCTTGCAGACTACGATATCAGTAACCTGTGGCTCGCCGATGGTCAGCGTGCCAGTCTTGTCGAAGGCGATTACCTTCATCGTAGCTGCGTTTTCTACGTAGCTGCCGCCTTTGAACAAAACACCGCGGCGGGCGCCGTTGCCGATCGCCGAGAGAACTGTGGCCGGTGTGCTGATCACGATGGCGCAGGGAGAAGCAGCGACCAGAATCGTCATGGCCCGGTAGAATGCTTCACCCGGCGGCTCTTGCAGCAATAAAGGGGGCACTAGGATAGCCAGCCCGGTAAGGACGATCACAAAAATCGCGTAATACTGCTCGTATTTGTCGATGAAGCGCTGCGTCTCCGCCTTCTCACTCTGCGCCTCTTCCACCATCTGGATTAGGCGCGCGATCGTTGAATCTTGGGCCAGCTTGGTTACTTCTATTTCAAGGTACCCGTTCTTGTTGATCGTCCCTGCGAAAACCTGGCTGCCAGATTCTTTGTGTACAGGCATTGATTCCCCGGTGATTGAGGCTTGATCGACAGCGCTCTCGCCGATTGAGACTACACCATCCAGGGCGATTCGTTCGCCTGGCTTGACGAGAATAGTTTCGCCAACGTTGACTTGCTCGATGGGTAGGGTCAACGTTTCACCTCCCCGCCTGATCGTCGCCTGTGACGGCCGTAATTCCATCATGGCGCGGATCGCATTACGCGTGCGGTCAAGCGCATAATCCTGCAAAACGTTGGAAAGTGAGAAGAGGAAGAGCAGCATCGCGCCTTCGAATGGTTGGCCTACGAGGGCAGCACCGACGGCCGCCAGGATCATGAGCAGATCCACGTCTATCGTACGCGCCTGCAAGGATTCGATGCCGGCCTTCAAGCCGAAGACGCCGCCGGTGAAGTAGGCAATCGTATAGAGGATCGTTGCCAGGTAAGGAGGCGCTGCGGCTGTGTTTTCTACAATGAGCGCCGCCATCATGGTTACGAAGGTGATGGCCGTAAAGACTGCCTGCAGATTCTCGGTCGACCAATCCCAGGCATGCCGCAGACCTGTTTGTGGGATCGGCGGCGCCTCAAGCGGTAGTTCCGCGGCGGAAGGGGTGACATCAATGCCCCAGGCAGAAACGCTTTGAGAGAGCTCGGCCGGTGAGACGAGGGCATCATCGTATTGGATGCTCATCACACCGCCGGCGTAACTTGCTGTAGCGCGTCTTACGCCTGGAATTCCCTGAACCTGCCGCTCAAGCGACAGCGCGCATGATTCACAGGCCCGGCCGCCGCGTTTTCCCAGGCGCATCGTGCAGTTGCTCCATCGTTGTTGGAGCGTCGGCTCCATCTCCAGAGCGATGCGATTGATATCTGTTTCCTCAATGAGGTCGGCGTCAAAATCAAAGCGGACTTGCTCGGCTTGTGTGTCTAGTTCGACATGCACGATGCCTTCTTTCCCTGCAACGGCATCATCCAGCAGTTCTAGGCAACTCTGATCATGATCTTCTTCGTGTGCTTCGTTCACCAATGTTCTCCAATAAGGAACACTCTGGACGCTGAAATAACATTTTTAGGCCAGTCACAATTAAAAGTTAACCTAAGTTAATTTTAGTGAGTTTAACTTGTCTGTCAAGAGCTAATTATGCGGTTGTCAGCGGTTTAGGGCGTTTTCAAGTAGGGGGGCAAAGGCCAGCAAGCGTTCATCTTCATACCAGCGGCCTGCAAGCTGCAGGCCCAAAGGCAGGCGATGGGCATTGAAGCCGCTGGGCAGCGTGATCGTTGGAACGCCCGCATGGCTCCACGGCAGGTTCATGACCGGATCACCTGTACTTTGCAGACCTTCCGGTGCCGGCCCAACGGCTGAGGGAGACAACCATAAGTCCAGACCATGTAGATCCATGGTTTCGGCAAGCGATTGGCGCAGCGCTGATTGCCCTAGACGCGCCTCTTGCAGCGTCTGGTCGTCAATGAGGAGCCCCCGTTCGATGAGCTCGGCAGTTTTGCGGTGGTACAGGTCGCTGTTGTCCGGATACCAATCCTGGTGAGTTTGCGCAGCTTCGGCAGCGACGACCAGGTTATGGTTTGCATAGATGCGATCGAAATCTGGCATGGCCGGCACCCGCTTGATAATGAGCCCCGCCGTAATGAGGCGCCGGCAGGTGGCGTCGAAATGGGCCAGCCCTTCATCGGAAGCGTGCATTAGATAGGGCCCATCCGGTATTCCGAGAACGGGCGTATTTTCAGGCGTGACCGCCTGCCACTCCGCGCAGAGCAGCGGGGCTACGATTTGGGCGTCGGCAGCCTGAAGCACGAAGAAGCCAACATGATCGGCTGAGGGAGAAACTGGAATGACGCCCTCTTTGCTGATCCGGTCATGGCTTGGTTTGTACCCAACAACGCCGCAGAAGGCGGCGGGGCGGTTGACCGATCCGATGGTTTGCGTGCCAAATGCGAGCGAGCACAGCCCGGCAGCGACGGCCGCGGCAGATCCGCTGCTTGATCCGCCTGGGGTATGCGCCAAATTATGCGGGTTGCGCGTTGGTCCGGGTGCGAAATAGGCGAATTCTGTCGTTACCGTCTTGCCTAGAATAAGCGCGCCGGCTTCCTTGAGACGTGTGATCGCCGTAGATTCATCGCCCTGCAGCAGGCCGCTGTCCAGCCGGCTGCCTGCGTGGGTGATAAAACCATTAACGTGGAAGATATCCTTCACTCCCACCGCTGCGCCAAAGAGAACAGGTCTTTCCGCCGAGTCTGGGTAGCGGTCCAGCAACTGCTGTGCTTCTTGTCTCAGGCGTTTGAAACGGCGAGGCTCGGGAACAAATGCCTGTACGTTTGATTCGTAGGCATCGAATCGGGATTCCAGCCGGTCCAGATAGGTCAGCAGGGAAAGCGCGCCGCTGCGCAGATCGCTCGTTAGCGCTTCTAAGGTTATGGTTGCCGAGGTTGCCATTGCCGCACTCCTTTGTATGTCATCAACGGATAGTTTCTCGGGCAGCTCTATGAAGGGGACACAGCGCAGCGAAAACCGAGATTGGCCCGGGTCACCAGCGGGTCGAAAGAGTCACGGGTAGGGACAGTAACATCTGTGGCGGGCGATAACCATGACCCGCCTCGAATCACTTTGAATTCGCCTTCCAACGGGCCAAGAGGATTGGTGTCAGTTGACTCGAGATAGGCCCTGCTGCTGTACCAATCACTTACCCACTCCATAACATTTCCGGACATGTCATAAAGGCCAAAGGGTGAGCGACCGTTCTCATAACTACCCACCGGTGCTGTATCTTGGTGCCCGTCGTCAACTGCACTGTCTTTGTAATCGCGGGGGCAGTTTTTGTCACAGAAGTTGAGGCGCAGTCCATCAAATGCATCCCCCCAGGGATAGCGGTATTTCAGACCCTCAAGCGGCTCGAGCCCGGCCGCTTTTTCCCATTCCGCCTCTGACGGCAGTCGCGCGTCACGCCACGTGCAGAATACGTCTGCGTCGTACCAGCTGACGAATATGACCGGGTAGTCGTCGAAAGCGGGATCGCCATAGTAGGAACTATGATAGGTGGCGCTGGGGCTGTCAGGCGGGTCGCAAACACCTTCCTCCACACATTGGGCGTAAGCGCCGTTTGTAACCTCAGTTTCGTCAATGTAGTAGGCATCCAGGCGTACAAGATGCGCCGGCTGCTGGTCACGATCATCGCTTTCATCATCGCCCATGCTGAAGATGCCTTCAGGAATATAGAGCATGCGTGAATCGGTGTTAGTAACAAGGGGTTCCGGGGTAGGAGTGGGCGGGTCTGTTGGCAGTGGTATCGGCGTGGCTGTAGGGGCAATTGCCGTCAAGGCGGCGACAACGGCCGACTCTAGTGTTGCGGTCGCTGCTGCCTCAGAGATCTCCCCCTCGCCGCCAAAGTTCAGAACGCCAAAGGCAAGGCCGGCGACTATGATGGCCAATAGTAGTCCGAGGAGCCCAAAAATCGTACGTCGTTCCATCTGCCGCCGGCGGCTTTGCGGCAGGCGCGGCGGCGGTGCAACTGTGACCTGCTGCTGTGTGCGTCGTAGTTCATTGATCTGTGATTCGCGGAAGCCGGCTGGACGGTTTAGCGCCTGGCTAAAATCATTTACCGTTTCATAGCGAGCATCTGGGCGAAGAGACATGGCGCGGGCGGCCACCAGCGAAAGATAAGGCTCCACATCCGGGTTAACTTCGCGAGCCGGGGACATATCTACCAGGCCGCTTTCGCGGCTGAGTGCGTTTGGCGGGGTCTCGCCGCAAAGGAGGACATAGAGCGAGGCCCCCATACTGTATATATCGCTGGCTGCCGTTACTTCACTTTGTGCCTGCTGTTCAGGTGAACCAAAGCCGCCCTCATGTGGTCTAACACCGAGGCCCAGCAGCCCGCTGTCAACCAGGAAAATATCGCCCGCAGGCGTGACGCGGATATTCGCCGGCTTTATATCCAGGTGGAGAAGATTCTTCTCATGCAAGTAGGATACCGGCTGGCATACTGCTTGCAGATAGCCAACGACAATGTCGGAAGGGAGCGCGCCGTATTGATCGAGGAGCTGCTGCAAGTCGACGCCGCCAATGTAACGGCTTACCAAATAC
The DNA here is from genome assembly GCA_963767495.1 of uncultured Chloroflexia bacterium. Taxonomy (GTDB): domain Bacteria; phylum Chloroflexota; class Anaerolineae; order Promineifilales; family Promineifilaceae; genus JAACFF01. The sequence goes on along the minus strand of CAVYDY010000001.1, from coordinate 551,287 downwards.
TGGCCTGTATTCTCCAGGGCAAAATGATCGACTACCTTTGGTAATTGGGGGTGATTGAGCCCGCTGAGCCGCCGGGCCTCCTCGCGAAAAAGTTTTTGCGTTTCGAGCGTAGGATCGAGGTATTCTTTAATGGCGACTTCTTGCTGCGCGTCTATGTCGTATGCGCGGTATGTGGCTCCGTATCGACCGCTTCCTAACAAGCCTACGATGCGGTAGCGTTTGTTGAGAATCTCCTCAGGAAGTAAGGGCATGACGCTTTATAGTACCCTACAGATCCTGAGCGTCAAAGCGTAACATTATCTCGCTGATCCCTTCCACAGATCCCACGACTGTAAGGCGATCTCCGCGGCGTAGGCGCGTATAGCCGTGACTGATGAGTGCATGTTCATCACGTTCAACACTGAGGATCAAGGTGTCTAACGGCATGCGCAGTTCCCGCAGCAAGATCCCATCCAGATCCTTATTCCGCACCTCAATTTCTACCACATCTTGTCCTTCTTCCATGCCTACTAGCAAGGAGGCAGCGCTTGGCGAACGGACGAAGTGGTCAAGCAAACCAACCATGACTGTTGACGGATCGACGATCAAAGCATCCAGGCGATGGAAGTCCTCGAAGTAGGCACGATCATTCAGGCGTACGACGATCGACGATGTGCCAAAATGCTCGTATGCCAGTTCAGCGATCTGATAATTCTCTTCATCCGACAGTAAGGCGACTATGGCATCCGCCTGTTCGGCGCCGAGCTCGCGTAAGGATGCGATAGAAAATTTACTGATGCTGCTTACATCAAGTTCTGCGGCGCTGCCGTTAAGGAGGGATTCGTCCAGGCAGGCAACGCGAACATTCCAGCCATGATTTTGCAGCTGTTTGGCCAGGGCGACCGCCTGGCCGTCGACGCCGAAGATAATGGCATCGTTTGTGCCGTCAAATTCAGGTGTCTCATGCCGGGCGTGCGCTTCGCCAACGTGATTGATTGCCCATTTGAACAGGGGTGGCCCGACAAGTTGGCTCAAAACGATGACGGCGATAATCATCGTTGCGAACTGCCCGCCCCATCCCGCGAACTCGACATCCACTTCCTTGGCCAACCCTAGACCAACGCCGGCCATGGTAACGGCCGTGAGCCAGTGTGTTGTATTAAAGTTCATTGGTTCTTTTGCTGCTGCCCCGCCGAGAAAAGAACCAATAAACAGGCCAACCAGGCGCACCATGAAGAGCGCCAGGGCGATCATCCAGGTGTCGGCCAGTACGGATAAGGCCAGCGACGCACCGGTCAAGGTAAAGAATATGACATAGATCGGCGCCGCTACTTTTGACAAGAGACTCAGGAACTCGTTGCGGTAAGCACTGCGATTAGTAATCACCAGGCTGGCAATAAGGCAAATGAGCAGCGGTTCCAGGAATAATTCTACTGGCAGGTTCTCGTGGCTGTAGGCGCGAACAGAAGCTGATAGAATAAACATGCCGTAGCCGGACATCAATATGAGTGTGATTTTGATCCAGCTGCTCGCATGGGTAGACATGATAAACCGCAAAACGCCGGCAAGAAGGAGCGCCAAGGCGACTGAGACAAGGAGTTCAAAGAGGATTAGACCCGCAAATCCTATGCTCAACGGTATGCCTGACAATAGGGCATCGGCCATCTCAATATTGATCGCGAACAACACGATGACGACGAAATCCATGACCACGGTGACGCCCAATACTGTCTGCGTAAACGGACCACGGGCACGAAGTTCATTTACGATGGCGATGGCTGAACTAGGTGATCGGGCGACAAGAATAGCCGCGGCCAAAGAGGCTATCGCCAGTCGACCGGTCAAGGGGAAGGGCTGCATGAAGGGGACGTAGTCGGCCATCAGCAGCAGGGCGATAAACACGAGAATGGAGACAGCCAGCACAATGCCGGTCGAAATCGATAGGATGCTTTTCAGACGGCTGCGCAGTTCACGAAGATAAAGCTCGCTTCCCGCCGCAAAGGCAATGAAGGCGAGCGCAATTTCGTCAATGATCTTTAGACTCTCAAGATCTTCCGCTGCGATGAAGCCAAATCCATAGGGACCGATCAAGATACCGGCCACCAGAAACCCGCTGATTAGCGGGAGTTTGAATCGCGTCAACCAGCTGCCGATCTGTTTCGACGCCAGGGCGAGAATGGTGAAACCGGCCAGTATGATTAATGTATTGTCATCAATATGCATAAAATGCTGTCCGGAGACTCGTTCGCACCTGCCGTCCTAGCCTCCTATAAAAGGAGAGACACCGTTCATTGGCATGTGTTCGTCTGGGGACTGCTCTATTGTAGCTGAAACGCGAGTCGGCGGTAAATGTCGCCTGATATCATCGCACAGCAGAGTGTATGACGTGAGGCAGCTGCAATTGAAATGGTATAATGCTAACCAACCCTACTGTCAACAAAGATTAGCGTTAGGCTGAGATACAATGACCCAGGAATTATCAAAAACAGCAGAAATACTCTGGCAAATATACCGTCGAGCCGATCCTCCTGTCGCCTGGCAGGGGGATGGCAATCTTCCCTGGAATGAGTCAGCGTTTTCCGAACGTATGTTGGCCGAGCATCTGGAGCAGTCGCATGGCGCCGCTTCGCGGACAACAGAGGAGCGGGGAAAGCAGCTGGCATGGTTGTGGCAAATACTGGCGCTCGAAGCAGGGGATCATGTGTTGGATTTCACCTGCGGTCCCGGCCTGTATGCTGTTGATCTTGCGCTTCGTGGCTGCTCTGTGACCGGGATAGATTTCGGTCCAGCCGCGATCGCCTATGCACGCGAGCTCGCCAAGCGAAACAGTGTTCAGAACAGCTGTGCGTTCATAGAAGAAGATGTTCGCAAGGCAGACCTCCTTCCCGATAAGTATGATGCGGCACTGTTCATTTATGGGCAGCTGGCAGTTTTTCGACGCGAAGAGGCGTCTGATTTACTGGCGAAAATCGCCGCCAGTCTGAAACCGGGCGCCCGCTTGGTGATAGAACTGTTGGATCAGGATCGGGTGGATAAGCAGGCAAGTACATGGTGGTTCACCGATAACCAGGGTTTGTGGGGAGATACGCCTTTTTTGCACCTGGGCGAGCGCTTTTGGCTTGCCGACGAACAATTATCCATAGAGCGTTTCCACATTATCAATCTGGACGACGAAGAATTGGTCGAAGTAAATCTCTGCGATCAAACGTATGCCGTTCCTGAAATGGTTGAAATGCTTGGTCGGGCCGGCTTCAACCAGGTGGATACTTACCCGGGTTGGGGCGAGCTTGACCTTTATGATGCTGGTGAGTGGGTTGTCTATATCGCCCAGAAATAGACGCCTGCTGTGCGCTTGAGTTTTCGTCGGAGATTGATTTCAGGTGCATTTCGTTCGCTACATTGCTGGGGTACAATAATGCCCAACAATAATTGAACACACGCAAGAGGTGAGGAATGAAGATGAAAAACTACCCTGTCCTGTTGATACTCCTGAGTATTCTGGTCATGCTTGCGGCTTGTTCGTCAGGGGAGGCAACTCCAACCAGCGAACCGCCAACCGCCGAGTCCGTGGCTCCGGAGGCTGAGGCGACGGCCACCGCGGGACCCGTCACTGATGACGGCGAGTTAGACAGGGAACCAGATATGGTGTGGGCGCGCATCCAATCAGAGGGAAGGATCACAGTTGGGACGGCCGCCGACTATCCTCCCTTCGAGTTTTATAACCGCGACCGCCAGCTGGACGGTTTTGATATAGCCTTGATGCGCGCAATTGGTGAGGAACTTGGACTAATCGTTGACATTACCGATTATGCTTTCGATGGCCTTGGCGATGCGCTAGTGGTAGACCAGATTGATGTGGCTGCAGCCGCGCTGTCAATCACGCCGGAACGCGAAGCGATCGTAGATTTTTCAAACGTCTATTACATTGGTGAAGACGCGGTTTTAGCCGCTGCAGGCTCGGACATCGCCGAGATTGGCGAAGTAGCGGACCTTGCGCCTTATCGACTTGGCGTACAGGCCAGCTCGGTCTATGAAGATTGGGCACGCACGGAGCTCATTGATACGGGATTGATGGGTGAAGAGGATCTTTTTATTTACGCCACAGCCGATCAGGCTGTGACTGACTTGGTAGCTGGACGCCTGGACCTTGTCATGTTGGACAAGGCGCCGGCCGAGGTTGCCGAACAGCTTTTTGATGTAAATATCATCGCTTCTGCCTTTCATCGCCAACGCTTCGCCATCGCGCTCCCCCAAGGTGAAGAGACGCTGCGCAGAGAAATAAACAGTGCGCTGACCGATTTGCAGAACAAAGGCGTTCTGGCGGATTTGGCCACGCAGTATTTGGATCTGGACGAGCTTCCGCCAATCGAGGAAGTAACGCCGGTTCCGCCGGATGAAGGCGTAATTCCTGTTGGCTGTGCCGATGCCATGGCCTTCATTGGTGACCTGAATCTCGATGACAACAATATGACATCACCGCCGGTTATGTCGCCGGGCCAGGCTTTCCGCAAGGGATGGCGTGTAAAGAATATCGGTACATGTACCTGGAATAATGGCTACAGCTTGAGTTACGTACATGGCAACGTTTCGGCCGCGCAAATGGGCGGTACGGCCGTTTCTGTCGTCGGCCAGGTGCTTCCAGGGCAAACGTATGACTTCTGGGTGGATCTCGTTGCCCCTACTTTCCCTGGCGTTTACCAGGGTTTCTGGGAAATGCGCAATGATCAAGGCGAACCTTTCGGTCAGCGTATATGGGTCGGCATTCAGGTGTCGGCGCCGCCCACGCCTGTTCCCGTCCCAACGCAAACGCCTTCGCCAACGATAAGCTTCACTGTTGACCGCACGACGATCACGGAAGGCGAGTGTGTAACCTTCTCGTGGAATGTGCAGAATATCCAGGCGGTGTGGTTCTATCCGGACGGCCAGGATTACACCAAGTACCCGACGACCGGGCAGGGCAGCAGTACGCAGTGTCCACGCACGACGACGACATACAACTTGCGCGTGCAGAATACCGATGGATCGATAGAAATCCGCCAGATAACGATTTTCGTTGAGCCATCTAATGACGCGCCCAAGATCTCCTCCTTTACGGTGACTCCGGCATCGGTACAGGTGGGACAATGTGTGCAAATTAGCTGGCGTGTGGAAGGAAATGCCAGCAGCGTAGTCATCACCCGTGACAACACCGTCTTGTGGGGTGGTGCCCCACTCGCCGGCACGACCAATGATTGTCCTCCCTCTGCCGGGTTCGCAATCTACGTTATTGAGGCGTCTGGGCCCCGCGGTACGGCCAGGCTGCAGCAAAATGTGAGCGTGTCGGAGTAATATAAAATCCTACGAACAACGGCCGTCTGCCTTAACGTCAGGTAGACGGCCGTTTTCTTTGCCTGACTAAACCGCTAGTTTCCGTTATAGTTATCACAATAATAATTTAAAAGGATCTCTTGTCCGGCTCAACGAGTGGCCGAATGAGGGACTGCAAAGATCCCGTCTATGCATAAACAAGCTGAAGAAATTGAAATCGCGCTGGAGCGCATACTGCCACGAGTAGCCAAGCCGGGTCGTTATACGGGCGGTGAATACAATCAGATCGTAAAAGATTGGGAGGCGATAGATTTCAAGGTTGCCCTTGCTTTTCCAGATATCTATGATCTGGGCATGTCTAACTTGGGCTTGATGATTCTCTATGACATCATCAACAAACATAAGAACCTGTTGGCAGAGCGTGTTTACAGCCCCTGGACTGACATGGAAGCGATCATGCGTCAGGAAGAACTCCCTCTGTATTCGCTAGAAACAAAACATCCGATCCGGGATTTCGATCTGGTGGGCATCAGTTTGCCTTATGAACAACTATTCACAAACGCGCTGAACCTGATCGACTTGGCCGGTATGCCGGTTCGCAGCGACGATAGGGATGAGACTTACCCATTGATCATCGCCGGCGGACACGCTTGTTATAACCCGGAGCCGATGGCGCCATTCATCGATGTATTCATCATCGGCGAAGGGGAAGAAGCGATTCTAAAGATTATCAGCGTCATACGCGCAGCAAAGCATCTTGATCGCGAAACACAACTGCGCTACGTCGCCCAGGTCGAAGGGTGTTATGTGCCGCGTTTCTATGACGTTAGCTATTTTGAAGATGGGACGATAGAAGCGATCTCACCGACGATGCCAGAGGCGCCGCCACGGGTGTTGAAGACGATCGTGCCCCAACTGCCACCGCCGGTTACACAATTCATTGTGCCGTTCATTGAGACAGTCCACAACCGCGCGCCGGTTGAAATCATGCGCGGTTGTACGCGCGGTTGCCGTTTCTGCCATGCTGGTATGGTCACAAGGCCAGTACGTGAACGTCCAGTCGAAGAAGTGCTGGCTGCAATGGATGAGATCATCAAGAATACTGGCTATGAGGAGATTGCCTTGCTGTCCCTCTCATCCAGCGACTATACGCATGTTCTGGAACTCACCGAGAAGATTGGCCAGCGATTTGGCCACATGGGCCTCAATATCTCTTTGCCCTCACTACGTATCGAGACGGTGTCTACACAGTTAATGGACAATCTGGGTGACAGCCGCCGGGGGGGATTTACCCTCGCCCCGGAAGCGGCCACAGAGAAAATGCGCCAGACTATCAACAAGTATGTCACTCATGAAGATCTGCTCGAAACTGCCCGAGAGATCTATCGTCGTAATTGGCGCACCATTAAGCTCTATTTCATGATTGGCCATCCTACAGAAGAGATGGCTGATGTAGAAGCTATCATAGATTTGGCCAGGCAGGTATTGGCTGAAGGCAGAAAGGTCCATGGCAAGAAGGCTAGTGTCAATGTGGGGGTGAGTACATTCATTCCCAAGCCCCATACCCCGTTCCAGTGGGAGCCCATGGATGATGTGGCACATATTGAACAGAAGTTGGGCTTGCTGAAACGCGAGCTGCGCGGTCAGGGTCTTCGTTTACGCTGGAATGATGCTGAGGAATCCAATTTTGAAGGTTTACTGAGCCGCGGCGATCGCCGCCTGGCGAAAGTCGTCGAAAACGCCTGGCGCGAGGGCGCAAAATTTGATGCCTGGGCCGATCATTTTCACCAGGATGCTTGGCAAAAGGCGATGGATGAAGAGGGGATCGACCCACGGTTCTATACACACCGCCAGCGCGCGCTTGATGAACTGTTCCCCTGGGAGCATATTGATGTTGCAGTAACGAAAAAGTTCTTGTCCAGGGATTACTTGATGAGCCTGGAGCAAGAAACGCGCATAGATTGCCGCCACCAATGCTTTGCTTGTGGTATCTTGCCAGAACTCAAGGATTTGCGGCGTGAAACGCCAGCAGATGCATGGCAGTGCCCGCCGGTCAAAAAGCGTTCAGGAGCAGACACTGCTGCACCTGAACCGTTACGCGTAGACAGCGTTCCACTGCCCATGTTGAATTAGGTGACAGCCTGGATAAGAGGCCGCGAGACTGGCTGCCTGTATGCAGCGTCAGCCAGTAGTCGTGCCGCGGCGCCTGAGCTAGCGTAATACGACGACCCCCCAACTACTGGGATCACTAAACAAGCGCGTCTCTACGTGAGATTTCATCACTTCTTGAACGGCCGTGCCTGGCGTATCATTGTCGTTGACATTCAGGGCAATCCCTAACCGCAAACCGGCTTGCGGTGAGGTCCCCAAATCACTCCACGGTATGGCAGCTTCCACCGTATAGCCGTCACCGGTAGGTAGTGCTGCGATCTGGGTGCGGTGGCCGTTCATATCGACCAAATTGCCGCTGCTGTCACCACGAAAAAGATAAGCCCCCGCAGGATTGCCTGCGAAGTCTCCCGGTGATAGATTGATCTGATAATCGTCCGGGCTTAGACGGGGGCCATAATCAGCTTCGAGCTGTGTATCGAGCTGTAAACTGATCCCATCCCCTTTGAAAATAGTGTTTCCACGCTGTGTCTGCACATGAATATCATCTCTGACCTGAACGGCCACATAGAGATTGCTCTGATCCCAGCCCAGCCGCCAAATGGCGCGAACGTCATCTGTGCCGTCCCACCCTTCAGCATTATAGACACGGTACAGGGATTCGTAATCAGGGACATCTGCCCATTCATTGAGGCTTCCATCAATTGACGGCGTGGTTACCAACCGCAGCGCCTCGCCAGCCTCCTTATCTTCTCCAGGTCTGGTTTCATCTTCTGGTGCACTGGCACTGGGCAGCGTAACAGTGGCTGCTAGTGGGGGTTGTGTTGCGAGACTGAGTTCAGGCGTGCTGACTGCGCCGCCATCTATTGGCGGTAAGGAGGCCAATGGCGGCACGGTGGGAGGAGAGAGGACGGCGCCTGGATCAATCGGCAGGTTCAGCTGCTGCCAGGCAAAGTAAGCGGTTCCGAGGCAGGTGGCAAAGAGGGCAACCAACAAAACCATTGCTCCAAGCCAACAGCCGCATCGTCCCGATTGTGGTTGTTCAGGTTCCAGGCCAACCCATTCATCATCCCAGTTCTTGTCTTCCATACCGAATCACATCCTCCAGTCTACGCTATTATCCTACGGAAATTCTTCTCTTTGCAAAGCCATCTTGCAATTTGGTGTATGCTTGCTGTTCATCTGTGGCATATAATCCGCCATAATGAGTGCCTCGCCTAAGCGTCCACGAACGATAACCCTTGTTTTGCTTGTCTTGATACTCCTGGGAATTGTCCAGGCTGGTAAGGTAGTTGCACTTGCACAGCAATCCGCACTATTATTGGAACTGCAGGTTAAGCCTGATCCACGCTTGCAAATGCTAATAGCCGCTGCTTGGATGGCGCTGTTTTGGGGTATGGCATTCGCTCTGTCACGCAGGATTGCCTTAACCCGCTGGTTGATACCCCTACTTCTTGCTGTTTACGTTCTTTACGAATTGGCTATCTTGGGTATATTTGTTCGTGTACCTATCAGTAGAGATCGCTGGATTCAGAATAGCGTTTGTGCTGTAGCACTCGTTTTGTTTGCCTTTTGGGCGTTGAATATAAGCGCTGCGAAAGCCTATTATTTGGAGGATGGACCGTCAGACGGATAACGAGCACGCCTTGTCTGCCAGGTCACTATCACGATGGATCCCAAAATTGAAAGACTGCATCAACTTAGGAAGGAATCGAAGTCCGGAGGCGGGGAGGAACGCATCGCAAAGCAGCGTGCGAAGGGCAAGCTTACCGCCTATGAACGCATTGATCTGCTGTTGGATAAGGGGTCGTTTCGCGAAGTTGACGGCTTTGTCACGCACCGCGAACATAATTTTGACATGGACAAGAAGAAGTATCTTGGTGACAGTGTCGTAACCGGTTGGGGAACGATCGACGGCCGACTTGTCTATATATTCAGCCAGGACTTCACGGTATTCGGGGGGAGCTTGAGCGGCGTTCACTCCGAGAAAATATGCAAGATCATGGACATGGCCATGCGCAACGGCGCGCCTGTCATCGGTATCAATGATTCTGGCGGCGCGCGCATCCAGGAAGGCGTTGTTAGCCTGGGCGGTTATGCGGACATCTTCTTACGCAACACGTTGGCTTCAGGTGTAGTGCCCCAAATCAGCGCGATCATGGGGCCATGTGCTGGTGGCGCCGTTTATTCGCCGGCGCTGACCGACTTCATCGTTATGGTCAAAGAGACCAGCCATATGTTTATCACCGGCCCCGATGTCGTTAAGGCTGTGACCGGAGAAGATGTTACATTCGAGGAGTTGGGCGGGGCAATGACGCATAATGCTAAGAGCGGCGTTGCCCATATCGCCGCCGAATCTGAAGCTGATGGCCTTTTCCTAATTCGTGAATTGTTCAGCTATCTCCCGTCGAATAATATGGAAGATCCGCCGTTCGTACTCGGTAATGATGATGATCTGCGTACAGAAGAAGCACTCAATGGTATTGTGCCGGACAGCGCCAATAAGCCCTATGATATTAGAGAAGTGATCGAACTAATAGTAGACGAAGGTGAGTTTTTCGAAACGCAAGAGTATTTTGCGCCAAACATCGTCGTTGGCTTTGCGCGCCTAGGCGGGTACAGCATTGGGATTGTGGCTAATCAACCAATGGTTTTGGCCGGCGTACTCGACAATGATGCCAGCGAAAAAGCAGCGCGCTTCGTTCGTTTCTGCGATTGCTTTAACATCCCGCTGATAGTATTTGAGGATGTTCCCGGTTTCTTGCCTGGCGTTGATCAGGAACACGGGGGAATCATCCGCAAAGGCGCCAAGCTGCTGTTTGCTTTTTGTGAAGCTACGGTACCCAAAATAACGGTAGTAACCCGCAAAGCGTATGGCGGCGCCTATTGTGTTATGAACAGCAAGCATATTCGTGCGGATCTGAATCTGGCCTGGCCGACGGCCGAGATCGCTGTCATGGGCCCGTCTGCTGCTGTGAATATCATTTACCGGCGCGAATTGGCGGAAGCCGAAGATCCTGAAGCCAAGAGAGCAGAGCTTGTCGAGGAATATCGGGAGCATTTTGCAAATCCCTATATTGCTGCGCAGATGGGTTATGTTGACAGCGTTATCGAACCCAGCCAAACTAGACCGCGCCTGATCAATGCCCTGCATACGCTACAGAATAAGCGCGATCAGAACCCCCCGAAGAAGCATGGGAATATCCCGCTTTAGGTGCTGTATCAGAGAGTTTTTGACTCCATTTAGCCGGTAAACTGGAAGCAAATGAATATACCAGAGTTACACACCCGCCGATTTAACAAGGTTCTGATAGCCAATCGTGGCGAAATCGCCATGCGTATCTTGCGTGCCTGCCATGAGTTGGGACTGTCAACAGTTGCCATCTATTCTGATGCAGATCGCAATGCCCCGCATGTGCGCTTTGCTGACGAAGCGTATCATATCGGACCCTCAGCGGCTCGAGAAAGCTATCTCGTGATTGAAAAGATAATAGATGTTGCTGAGCGTTCAGGTGCGGATGCTGTTCATCCTGGCTATGGTTTTCTGGCCGAAAACGCCGGCTTCGCGCGCGCTTGCTATGCAGCCGGGCTCGTATTTGTTGGCCCGCCTCCCCAGGCGATTGAGGTCATGGGTGACAAGCTGACGGCACGCACGACGGTTACAGCGGCCGGTGTTCCGGTGGTGCCCGGCACTGAGCCAGGCTTGGACGAGGATGAACTGCTCGCCGCAGGAAAGGAGATAGGATTCCCGCTCCTGGTTAAGGCGTCTGCCGGTGGGGGCGGCAAAGGGATGCGGCCGGTCTTCGCGTTGGAGGAACTGCCGGATGCGATCAAATCGGCAAAACGGGAGGCGCTGGCTGCCTTTAGCGATGACACCGTTTATTTGGAGAAGTTGATAACGGAGAGCCGACATATTGAGATTCAGCTCCTCGCTGATGCTCATGGTAACGTGGTTTCGCTGGGAGAACGTGAATGTTCCTTGCAGCGCCGCCACCAGAAGTTGATCGAAGAGGCGCCGTCGGTTTTCGTTGATGAGGCATTGCGCAAGCAGATAGGCGAAGTTGCTGTGGCGGCGGCCGAGGCGGTTGGCTATGTTAATGCGGGAACGATTGAATTCCTGATGGATCGTAACAAGAATTTCTATTTCTTGGAGATGAACACTCGGCTGCAGGTTGAGCATCCTGTGACAGAATTGGTGACGGACATCGATATCGTGCAAGAGCAGCTTCGTATTGCTCGGGGCAGACGTCTGAGCTTCTCCCAAGAAGATGTTGTCATGACAGGATGGGCAATCGAGTGTCGCATTAACGCTGAGGATCCCTATAACAACTATATGCCCTCGACCGGCGTTATTACTACGAGCCAGCTGCCAGCCGGGCCTGGTGTTCGTGTTGATACGGGGGTCTTCCCTGGCTTTGAGATTACACCGTATTACGATCCGATGATCAGCAAGCTCGTTTGTTATGGGAAAACGCGTGCTGAGGCGGTGCTGCGCATGAGACGGGCGCTGCAGGAGTATCGTATTACTGGGGTGAAAACGAATATTCCATTTCATCAGCGTATGATGGATAGTCACCGTTTCCTTTCCGGTGCATTTGATACGGAATTCGTTGAGAAGCGATTTAGTTTGACTGACCGGGAGTTGCCAAACACAATGGAAGCAGCTGTCTTGGCGGCGCTTGCCTATCATGAACAAAGTGAGCGGGCGGCGCAGATAGTACGCACAACAGCCGGTAATGCGAGTAATTGGAAATGGTACGGCCGTTCGCGGTGAATCCTCGTAGGATTCCTGCGACTTATGGCAGTCCTTTAGCTAGCAAGCAAGAACTATGAAATATTATGCCAGGGTAGACGATCAAGAGTTTGTTATCGAGGTCGGTCAAGACAACCAGATCATTGTAAACGGCGAGCCTTATGAGATGGACTTCCAGCAAATGCCTGGTAGTGGGGTAACTTCGCTGATTATCGGCAATCATTCTTTGGAGGCGGTTGTCGAAGAGAAGGATAGTGCCTGGCAGGTCCTTATCAAAGGGGACCTCTATGAAGTGGCCGTAGATGACGAGCGTTCTCGACGATTGGCCAGTGCGCGCGGCGATCTTGCGACAGCAGACGGTGATGCGATCATTCGTTCGCCAATGCCGGGTATTGTCATTGCCGTTTCTGTCGCCGAGGGTGAGCAGGTGGGTAAGGGAGACAAGGTAGTGATTTTGGAATCCATGAAAATGGAGAATGAACTTCGCTCCCCGCGCGACGGAATAGTCGGTCAGATCAAGGTAGAGGCGGGTGCCAACGTTGAGAAGGACCAGGTTCTGGTTGTGATTACCGACTAGATGTCGTGTGATGGGCCAAGGCCGCTGTTAAGTGTTGTTATCTATACATAGCACCTCGAATGACCACAGATAGTAACCTCGAAGTTGAAGTAAAATTTCTGATAGATGATCTAGACTCTCTGCGACAACGGCTTCTTAATGCTGGAGCTGAGCTGATACGACCACGTGTATACGAGCGTAATGTACGCTTTGATACCGTTGACAATGCGCTACTCGAGCAGGAGGAGCTGCTGCGTCTTCGCCAGGACACGGCCGTGACCCTTACTTTCAAGGGCCTTTCCGAATTTGATCGCGAAAGCGAGGCCAAAGTGCGCGAGGAAATCGAGGTTCAGGTTGATGATTTCGACCGCCTGGCTATGATTCTGGAGCGGGTCGGCTATCAACCCAAGCAAGCGTACGAGAAGTACCGCGAGGCATTTCGTCTTAACAACCTTGAAATAGTCCTCGATGAAATGCCCTATGGACAATTTGTCGAACTGGAAGGGAATGAAGCAGCTATCAAAACTACGGCGGCGCTGCTTGGTCTCGACTGGCAGGACAGGATCCTATCAAACTACCTGGCCATGATGGGTATCCTGGCAGAGCGTTATGATCTCCCCTTTCAAGATGTAACGTTTGAGAACTTTCGGGACAGCGAAATATCTATTAGAGACATTCTGCCCCTCACAGACGAACCGCAGCCACCAAAAAACCTGAAGTAGAGAGACTCATGAACGATGATGCCACCTCCTTGTTGACCAGCGCTCAGGCGCTTGCACCTGAGATTGTTAGATTGCGCCGGGACATTCACCGCAACCCGGAGCTAGGATTCCAAGAAATACGTACTGCGGCTCTTGTCGCCGATACGCTAAATGAAATTGGCGGAATCGCGCTGAGAACGGGCGTTGGCGTCACCGGCGTCGTTGGTGAAATGGGCAATAGTGATGGCCCGACAATTGCTATTCGCGCCGATATGGATGCCTTACCTATCCATGAGCAGAGCGATGTCCCCTATCGTTCGCAGAATGACGGCATCATGCATGCATGCGGCCATGACGCCCATACGGCGATTCTCCTCGGAGCGGCTCAACTCCTTCGCCAGGACATGCTGGAGAATGAATGGCAGGGCAGTGTTCGCTTCCTATTTCAGCCATCAGAGGAAGCATTTGATGATCTTGGAATCAGTGGCGCCACGGCGATGATCGCTGACAGCGCTTTGACTGACGTTGACGCGGTAATTGCCCTGCATGTATGGTCTACAGCTCCGGCGGGTGAAATCTACTTGCAAGATGGTATGAGCATGGCCGCCGTAGATTCCTTCGATGCCTGGGTGCGTGGAGATGGTGGTCACGGCGCCTACCCGCACAGCGGCAGCGATCCCCTAGCTATGCTGGCCCCGATATTGAGTTCACTCTATGCTATTCCTTCACGGCGCATAAATCCGCTGTCCCCAGTTGTCGTTAGCCTGGGGCAGATCGAGGGTGGAAAGATTCACAATGTGATCCCAAATGAAGTGCAGCTTAAGGGCACGATGCGCTCTTTTGACCCAGATGTCCGCGAACAGCTCTGGCTCGAGGTTGAGCGGGCATTTAAGCTGAGTGAAGAATTGGGTGGCAGTTACGAACTGAATATCACAAAGGGATACCCGGCTCTGTATAATGATCCGGAGGTTAATCAATGGATCCGGTCGGTGGCTGTTGATCTTGCAGGTGCAGATGCTGTTCAAGACACTTCGTTTGGAATGGGTGCCGAGGATTTCGCTTATATGGCGCAGCAGGCAAGAGGAGCCATGTTCATGCTTGGCGCCGCGATTGCCGATGGAATAGATAGAAACCACCATACAGCCGGCTTCGATATCGACGAAAGCGTGCTGCCGTTAGGCGCCGCGATTTTGGCTGAAACAGCCCGTAGATTTGTGACTGGGCGGTAATAAATCGTGAAATATCTGCTTAGTCTCCCATTTTTGCTCTAAATAGTGGCAATTTCGTCATACAAGAAACACATGTTCTATAGCGTTATGTGGTTATCTTATGTATACTGCACTACACGACATAATCTTTGTCGCGAGTGCGGGTGTTGCGTGTAGCGCTCAGGCCGCCCTTATTGCATAGTGAGGAAAAGTGGTATAGCCACGACAAAGCTTTGCCTGTAGATCGGGCCAAGGAGGAAGATCATGCTCTCAAAGTCGCTTAGCCGAATATTCCAGACGATGAAGTCGTCCCGTGTCAGGAGCGCGGCGATATTTGCATCTCTGGTGTTGGTGTTGATTATTGGTGCTGTTCAGGCCAGTGGACCGATGCGTCCACCACATCCGCCACATCCGCCGCGTCCACCACAGCAGGGTGGTATGTGGGGCATGCAAATGCCAAACTGGCGTCCATGGATGCCCTGGATGCAAACTGGTCCGGTCCCTAAGCTCAAAATTCTCCTGGTCGTAGAGGATGTAGGCGTCGCCGTCGAGACACAGGATTTCCCTGAGAATGAGGATTTCACTGTTACTATGGGTAAGATATACACACGTGGTGTCAACGGCATCGAAGTTGGCAGCTTCAATTCCGGAGACGGTTCTACCCAGTATCTAGTTTTCACAACGCCTGCAGAATTGTATGGCAAAGATCGTATTTCGATTCGCGCGCAAACGGATCACCAGCATCCGTATTTTGCCTACAATTGGTTCTACAATACGACAGCCATAGCACCAGGTCTTGACGCGACTGCTGTTACGAGCATCGAAGAGCTCCAGGCAGTGGCAGCGGAATTGACGGCAGCTTTGCCAGAGGCTGATACGGCCGAAGAGGTGCCGGCTGAAGCAGAAAGCAGTGACGAGACAGCGGCTGAAACGGAAAGCGCTGATACAGGTGTAGGTGGCGCGGAGTCGGATCAAGCCGCAGTTGCGGAAGATGACGCTGCTGGATCAGAACTGACCGGTGTTGTATGGCAGTGGACGGCATTAAGCGATCCCGTGCAGGGCGATCTCGCTATCGATGCGCCGGAACAATACACCATTCAGTTCATGCCTGAAGGCCTGGTAGGTATCAAGGCTGACTGCAACAACGGCAATGGTACGTATATTGTGGACGATGAGGGTGGTATTGATATTGCCATTGGACCCGTCACACTTGCCCTATGTGCGCCAGAATCATTGTCTGACCAGTTCTTGCAGCATATCGATGAGGTTGCAGCATATTCTGTTGATGCTGGTGTTCTCTTGTTGGACCTGCCGGCTGACGGCGGTACGCTAAGCTTCGCAGCAGAAGGCGTGGTGGAAGATGCCGCGGAAGGCGAAGCGGAGGCCCCTGCGGCAGGTGAAGAAGTGGAAGCGGCTGAGGAAAGTGGAGCGGCAGCAAGCGTGACCGGGACCGTTACCTACGTGCAGCGTATAGCGTTACCGGATGATGCTGTTGTCAATGTGCAGATTCAGGATACATCCCTGGCCGATGCCCCAGCCGTTGTGATGGGCGAGCAGATCATTGAAACTGCCGGTCAACAAGTGCCTATTCCTTACGAAGTGGCCTACAACCCAGATGAAATCCAGGACAATCACACGTACACGGTGCGCGCGCGTATCGAAGACAATGAAGGAAACTTGTTGTTCACCAGCGATACCGCTATCCCGGTTATTACCAGAGACAATCCCACAGAGGATGTGGAGATAATGACTGTTCCGGTATCATCTCCTGAGGCGGAAGCGCCTGCCGAGGGTGAAGAAGCGGAAGCGCCTGCCGAGGGTGAAGAAGCAGAAGCGCCTGCCGAGGGTGAAGAAGCAGAAGCGCCCGCTGAGGGCGAAGAAGCAGAAGCACCTGCCGAGGGTGATGCTGAAACCGAAGAAGAAACATCTTTGACTGGTGTTGTATGGAACTGGACTGAGTTCTCCGATGCCGTTCAAGGCGTGCTTCCGATTGAGAATCCGGAACAGTACACCGTCGAGTTCTTGGAGGATGGCACAGTAGGGATCAAAGCTGACTGCAACAACGGCAGTGGATCTTATGTTGTTGACGAGGAAGGCGGTATTGACATTACGGTTGGCGCGGTAACGCTTGCCATGTGTGCCGAGGATTCTCTACACGACCAGTTCCTCCAGTACCTGGATGCGGCTACCATTTACTTTTTTGATGGCGGCGATCTACTACTGGATTTGCCCGTAGATAGTGGTACGCTGCGATTTGCTGCTGCTGAAGAAGTCGAGGCTCAGGCGACTGCCAAGCTCGCAGCCATTAGCGCTGCGGCGCCGGTACAGGCTGCTGCCTCATCTGGCGGCGAGAATGGCGAAGAGATGGAAGAGTCGACCGTTCCCTCATTCAAGATCTGTACAGTTGTCCGGGACACGACCGTTTCTGTCGTAACTGAGAATTTCCCGGCTGATCAGGAGTTTGCGGTCAAGATGGGGCCGGCGCCGGCATACAACCCGATGCCTATGCATCCAAGGCCAATGCATCCAAAGCCAATGCCACCGAAGCCAATGCCCTACCAGAAGCAGGGCCCGATGAATCCTCATATGCAGAACATGGGTGCGCCGATGGCGCATCCTGGCGGCATGTGGATGAAACCGGTACAGAAAGTTTGGATCCCCTATTATGAGGCCGGAACGCTTGAGACAGGTGAAGGCGGTCAGTTGGAAGCAACCTTTGAAATCCCGGCCGAACTTGCCGGAACATACAAGATTTCGATCATGATGCGTACTGCACACCAGTACCCCTACCTGTCCTACAACTGGTTCTATAACAACGATGCCGCTGTTTGCAATGGTGACGAAACGGCCGACAATGATGCCTGATAGAAGCGTTTAGTTTAGGATTTGATTTTCCCCAGCCGGCTTGCCCTGGCTGGGGAATTTTTGTTTCCAGGGCATTCTTGAAGTGTCTATTCCGAGCGAGTATGGGCGAGGCGTTTATTCCTCGTTGATCAAACGACGGGCTTTAATCAAGGATGGGGTAAAATAGAAGGCTTCGTTGGTGAAGTTTGCCGTTAGGCAGCCGCCATTGGAGCGCATACAAACAGATTATACCGAGAGTGTCTTGTGTTAATTGCCCTGATTAAATCTATGCGGCCACGCCAGTGGACAAAGAATGTCTTCGTTTTCGTGCCGCTGTTTTTTGACCGTAAGCTTACCGATCCTGAGAGTGTGCTGCGTACGATCGGTGCGTTCGTGCTGTTGTGTCTCATGTCCAGTGCCGTTTACTTGATGAACGATCTAGTGGACATAGAAAAAGATAAGCAGCACCCAATCAAAAAGAGCCGCCCCCTGCCGGCTGGTGAGCTGAGCCCGACGGTGGCTGTTGTGGCTGCTGTTTTCCTGGCGCTGAGCAGCCTGGTAGCCGGCTATTTCCTGGCGCCGAGCCTGGCCCTGATCCTGCTTATCTATTTGTTGTTGCAGATCGCTTATACGCTGTGGTTAAAGAATATTGTGCTGGTGGATGTATTGGTTGTGGCTTCCGGTTTCGTTTTACGGATTGCTGCTGGGGTCGCTGTCATCGATGTCGAGCGTTTCTCCCCCTGGCTCTATGTCTTCAGTTTCTTCCTGGCCTTGTTTCTGGTGCTGGGCAAACGGCGACATGAACTGGTGTTGCTGGGGGAGGATGGGGCAAGCCATCGCTCAATTCTCAGCGAATACAATATCGACTTGATTGATCGTATGCTAGGCATTGTGACAACGGGGACGGTCGTAGCTTACAGTCTTTATACGTTCCTTGCGGAAGGGCTGCCGGCGAACCATGTCATGATGCTGACCATACCGTTCGTCCTTTACGCAATCTTCCGGTGGCTCTATTTGATCCATGTTCGTCATGAAGGCGGCGCGCCGGAGGACATTGTCCTCCGCGATCGGCCCTTGCAGCTGTCCATTGCCATGTGGGTAGTTGTTGTATTTATCGCCATCTATGTGTTGGCTTAAGAGTAAGAATGGCCGATCAGATGAAAAACATACCGGCGGTGAGCGCTACTGCTCCCGGTAAGATTATTTTGTTTGGTGAGCACGCGGTTGTCTACGGCCGTCCAGCAATCGCTGTACCGCTGACGCAAGTACGGGCGACGGCTGCTATTCGCGCTGCGCGAAGTGGCGGCATCGTGATCTCCGCTCCGAACCTGGGAATTGAGCGTAACCTGGCCGACTTCGAACCCGACGATGCGTTCTCCTTGACCGTGCAGCAGGTGCAGGATGCTGGCGGCCTGCCGCGCCTGCCGGATATGACGATCACGGTAAGTAGTGAGATACCTATCGCTGCCGGTCTGGGCAGCGGCGCCGCGATCACTGCGGCAACCATCCGCGCTCTGGTACGATTCCTGAACCTGGAAAACCTGGCTTCTGATAAATGGGTGTCAGATCTCACTTATGAAGTAGAGAAAATCCATCATGGGACACCGAGCGGAATCGACAACACCGTGGTGGCCTATGAACGGCCAGTGTATTTCGTGCGCCAGGAGCCGCAAAATCTTGTTGAAACATTCGATATGCGTAAGCCAATGCGACTGCTTGTCGGTGATACCGGAATCAGCAGCGGCACAAAGTCTGTTGTCGGCGACGTCCGGCGTTCCTGGCAAGAAAACCCACGGCGTTTCGATGCCTTGTTTGACGGATGTGGTGAACTCAGTGATGCGGCGCGAGCGGCGATTGAGGCCGGGGACGACGAAGAAATTGGCCGGTTAATGAACAAGAACCACGCCCTTCTTGTGGAGATGACCGTCTCATCGCCGGAACTGGACAGGTTGGTTTCGGCGGCAACGGCGGCCGGTGCATTGGGCGCAAAAATGAGCGGCGGCGGCCGTGGAGGCAACATGATCGCACTTGTCACGGCCGACAGTGAAGTGAGGGTGCGTGCGGCGCTAAGGTCTGCCGGCGCCAGGCGCGTGCTGCGCAGCGTTATCGAGATTAATGACAGCCACAGAAAATGAGCCGAAAATGCCCTGAAACGCCCTTTGAGTTATGATTGCAGGCAAGAAAAAAGGCCGTCCAAGCGGCCGGCCTAATGATAATAAATTGCCACAAAACTACTTTAACTTTTTGCGTATGTTTTAAGACAGCGCGTGCAGATAACTTTCCGAACTTTACGACCGTCTTCAAAGATGGTCACTCGTTGAATGTTCGGCCGAAACTGTCGTTTAGTCTTTTTCTGCGAGAAGCTAACATTGTGGCCGGACATAGGTCCCTTGCCGCATACTTGACATTTAGCCATAATTTCACCTTATCCTGACAAAAATAAAAGCGACCGAACAATGGTCGCTCAGATTCGATGTGAGCAAGATGAAATTATACATGAACTGGGTTGCCTTGCAACCATGTATAGCAAACAATTAAGTTTGATATGGGCGACAGATGTTTGTTGTCACTGGAGAAGAGATGCCTACGAGAGATGAAACCCTTGGGGAGGTCGATATTTCAACCACAGCAATTGCTACGATTGCAAGCCATGCGATCGATCAGAGCTATGGTGTGGTAGGGATGGCCAGTAAGAATATAGTGGATGGCATCGCACGCCTGCTTACCCGAGATAGTCACCGCGGCATTGATGTGACTATGGAAGATGATGAGATCGTTATTGATGTGTATGTCATTATAGAGCATGGCGTGCGGATTCGAGCGGTCGCAGAGAGCATCCAGCAAACGACCAAGTTTCATGTTGAGAAAGTGTTGGGACTGCCTGTCCGTGCGGTAAATGTTTATGTCCAGGGTTTGCGCTTGAGCAATAGTAATCGTGCGCAGGGTGAACGTTAGACGATAGATTTGCTATACTTTTCCGCTTGAGGAGTGAAGAATTTGACACAGCATAGTTATTCTGGCGCCGCATCTAGAAGCGATAAATGGCTTCGCTGCAATGGTTGGCAGCTTCAAAAACTGACCAATGCAGGGCTTGTCTGGCTAGAACAGAACCACGAATACGTAAATTCCTTGAATGTGTTTCCGGTGCCTGATGGTGATACTGGAACAAATATGTTGTTGACCATGCGTTCGGCGGTAGCTCGGGTTGCTGACAGCGACGACATGCACGCTGGCGATGTTGCTGCTGAGATCTCTCAGGGCGCATTGATGGGGGCCCGCGGTAATTCGGGCGTCATCTTGAGTCAGATTTGGCGTGGATTGGCGAAAGGTCTAAGAGGGAAAGATATTTTCGACGCCCACGATCTTGCGGAAGCGTTTCAATTGGCATCGGAAACAGCATACAATGGTGTGATGAGACCGGTCGAAGGAACGATTCTGACAGTTATCCGCGAAGGAGCGGAAGAGGCGGTCGTCGCGGCCAAGCAAAGCAGGGATCTGCGCTATGTTCTGGAACGGGTTGTTGATCGCTGCAAACAATCACTGCAGGGGACACCCGATCTGCTGCCGGTGTTGAAGCAGGCCGGCGTCGTTGATTCTGGGGGCCAGGGGCTTGTTTATATATTCGAAGGAATGCTGCGTTACGTCCATGGCCAGATGCATGATCTCGCTGAGATTGATGGGCAATATGCCAGGGAGATAGGGCTGCTGGATACAGCCCAGGAGCGTGCAGCCCCCGAAGATGGCCAAATCGAAAACCCCTATGATGTGCAGTTTATTCTGCTCGGCGACGATCTGGACGTTAATGAAGTGCGAGATCGCATTGATAGAATGGGCGATTCTACGGTGGTTGTTGGTGATGAACGTACTATCAAGGTCCACATCCATGTTAAGGATCCCGGAGAGCCGCTGGCCTATGGTGTCACCCTGGGCAAAATCACCGATGTTGTGGTTGAAAACATGCAGCTGCAAATGGAGGGGTTTATCAATGGACCGGTACAGGCCAATGGCGGGACTCGCATAGGCGAAGCAGCCGTTGAGCCAGGACAAATTGGCGTTGTTGCTGTTGCCGCCGGGGACGGACTGGCTGATGTATTTAAGAGCCTTGGTGTGGCCAAAATCGTTCGCGGCGGCCAAACAAATAATCCCAGCACCGAAGAGATATACGAGGCGATCCAGGGACTGCCTACGGACCAGGTTATCGTCTTGCCCAATAACAAGAACATTCAACTGGCCGCCGAAGCGGCCGGTGAATTGAGCCAAAAGTCTGTTTCTGTGGTGCCGACGCGAACGGCGCCGCAGGGTTTTTGTGCAATGATGTCCTTCCATCCTAATAAGAAACTGGCGGATGTGGCCGACGAGATGAACGCGGCCTCGCAAGAAGTAGCAACGGGGGAGATTACCCGCGCAACCCGCTCCGTTACGTTGGATGGTGTTGAGGTGGAAGAAGGACAAATCATCGGGCTAGTGGACGGCCGTCTTTATGCTTCCGGTCCTGAGATCGAGGGCGTCCTAACGGAGGTCTTGAAGGGTCTGGATGCGCCGGAGCGAGAGATAATTTCCATCTATTATGGATCGGAAGTTGATGAACAGAGGGCTTCCGATGTGGCCAACAGCATCGAAGAGATGTACAGAGATATTGAGGTAGAAGTGCTGCCCGGTGGACAGGCCCACTACTACTTCATTTTGGGCGCGGAATAGCTGGTGCAGCGCCGGCCTTCGATACTTTACTCAATCACCTGCTGATTATTGATGACTATTCGAGTTCTTGTTGATAGTACCTGTGATGTGCCGCCTGATGCAGCGGAGCGTTTGGGCATCGCCGTGGTTCCCGTGTATATCAATGTCGGCGTTGATAGCTATCTGGACGGGGTTGACTTGACGCGCCAGGAGTTCTATGAGAACCTACCCGACTACGATACCTTCCCAACAACGGCCGCCCCGGCACCAGGCGCGTTCACAGCTGCATATCAGGTTCTTGTCGATGATGGCGCAACGGAAATTATTTCGCTGCATATCGCGGCTAAGCTTAGCAATACGCTAAATGCGGCATCGCTTGGTGCCGAAGATGTCGAGGGCGCCACGGTTACTATGTGGGATACGAAGCAGCTGGCTTTGGGTTCAGGGCTGCAGGCAATTGCCGCCGCAGAAGCGGCTGCAGCCGGGTGTTCCATGCAGGAGATAGTGGCTATGTTGGAGGAGAAAAGAGACAAGACTCGTATCTTTGCCATGTTGGATACACTGGAATTCTTGCGGCGCAGCGGGCGGGTCAGTTGGCCTGAGTTTGGTCTGGGAACGCTCCTGCGGATCAAGCCGATCGTGCAAGTGTATGACGGGGAAGTGTCCGTCATTGAAAAGGTTCGTACGAGCAAACGTGCGCTGCCTCGTCTTGTGGAGCTTGCCGAATCATATGGTCCAGTTGATAGAATTGCGATCCAGTATGCCGGCAGTATAGAAACGGCTGAGCGCCTGCGTCAAGAGGCGGCTCATCTCTTCCCGCCGGGCGTTGAAACAACATTTATGGAGCTGACACCTGCCATAGGTGCCCATGCGGGCCCTGGGGTGGTCGGCCTGGGATTTATCGCGAAGTAATTATCTATGTCACGATCTTTTATCAGTCTAGAACGCGTGCTGCAGTTGGAAGCTCAGCAGAATTATCAGGATAAAGCTGTTGTCGGCGGCATCGGTCAGTTTGCAGCTTATTGGGTGGGCCAGGCGCGCGAGGAAGCGCTTGATGAGGCCGATCAGGTGCTGGTAGAGCAGGTTGCTGAAGTTCTGTCAGGTTACGGCAAACTGTCGGGTGGTGAGGCACGGAAGAAAGCAGTTGATGGGCTGGTAAGAAGCCTGGATGTTCGCAGGAAGCGTCTGGGAATTGAAGCAGAGAAAAAAGCGGCGCCGTCCGTTGCCCCGAAACCGAAAGCTGCCAAAGATACACGCGCCGCTGCTTCTGTATCAGAGCGAAAGGCCAAAGCGCCCTCTCCATCGCAAAAAGTGGATCTTGGTGCGTCCAAATCACCCAAACCCACCCGCGAAGAGCGAGTAACTGAACCCGCCATACAAGTGGCGGCGGATCCGGAGGGGTTGAAGCAGCCAGTCAGCAGCATCAAGGGAGTTGGTCCGAAAATCGCTCAAAAACTCGAGAAGCTGGGCATTGAGACGATTTACGAGTTGCTCTATTTTTTCCCTCGTCGCTATGATGATTACACCTTGATGAAGCCGATCAACCGCCTGGACTACGGTGAACAGGTAACTGTGATCGGAACCATCTGGCAGACGCGTGCCAAACGCATGCAGGGGAATAAAACCCTTATTCAGTGTGTAATAAGCGATGGTACGGGTTCTATTCAAGCAACCTGGTTTAATCAGCCGTGGCTGACAAAACAGCTGCCTGCGGGCAAGCAAATCGTGATAAGCGGCAAAGTAGACCAGTTTTTAGGTCGTCCAGTCTTTAATTCACCGGAATGGGAACCGCTTGAACTAGAGCCTTTGCGAACAAGGCGTATTGTTCCTGTTTACCCGCTTACAGAGGGTCTGGCAGGCAGCCGCATTCGCGAAATAGTGAGCAAGGCCGTTTCTTATTGGAGTTTGCGAGTTCCAGATGCTTTGCCTGAACCGATGCGCCGGCGGTTGGGTCTATATTCTCTAGCTCAGGCGCTGCAGCAAATCCATTCGCCAGACAATCAGCAATCTTTGCATGAGGCGCGGAAGCGACTTTCATTTGATGAATTGTTCCTGTTGCAGCTGGGTATGCAGAGCCAACGCCGTCAATGGCAGTCACGCTCAGCCGCGCCTGTCAATGTGGAACCCGCTCAATTGGCTGAATTCTACGATCTCTTGCCGTATACATTAACCGGAGCACAAGACCGGGTGATCGAAGAGATACTGAGTGATATGGCCGCGGATATCCCTATGAACCGCTTGCTGCAAGGGGATGTCGGTTCTGGCAAGACAGTTGTTGCCGCTGCGGCAATGTTCGCCGCAGTGAAATCCGGCGCTCAAGCGGCGCTCATGGCGCCGACTGAGATCCTGGCCGAGCAGCACTATCGGGGGTTGAGCAGCTTGCTGGAACGGAGTGGGCTTGAAATCGGCTTGCTTACAGGCAGCACACCGGCCGCTGAAAAGGCAGCGATTTATGATCGACTGGCTGATGGCAGTATCCAGATGATTATCGGCACCCATGCACTAATCCAGGAGGGTGTTAGTTTCGGTAATCTGGCCCTGGCAGTGATAGATGAACAGCATCGTTTTGGCGTTGAACAACGCGGCGAACTGCGTGACAAGGGAAACAAACGCGATGGTCAAAGCAATCCGCACCTGCTGGTCATGTCTGCCACGCCTATTCCGCGTACCCTGGCACTCTCCCTTTATGGTGATCTAGATTTTTCGATCTTGGACGAAATGCCACCTGGCCGGCAGGAAATAAAAACTCGCTGGCTGCTGGCCAGTGAGAGAGAGCGCGCCTATACCTTCGTCCGGCGACAGGTCGTCGAAGGCAGGCAGGCTTATCTAATTTTTCCGCTGGTGGAGGAGTCAGACAAAATCGATGCCAAGGCGGCCGTGGCTGAGTATGACGTACTTAAGAATAGTGTATTTCCGGATCTGAGGCTGGGCCTCGTGCACGGCCGTTTGAAATCCGAGCAGAAAGAAAACGTTATGCGCGCCTTCTACGCGGGCGAACTAGACATTCTTGTTGCCACCTCGGTGATAGAGGTAGGAGTTGATGTTCCCAACAGTACGATCATGATTATTGAAGGGGCGAATCGATTTGGCCTCGCGCAATTGCACCAATTCAGGGGTCGCGTAGGGCGAGGTGAACACCAATCCTACTGCGTTCTGATTGCTGATGAAAGCACCGGAGACGCTGAGAAGCGTCTCACCGCGCTTGAAGACACGAATGATGGCTTCTTGTTGGCCGAAAAAGACCTTGAACTGCGGGGACCAGGCGAATTCTTTGGCCGGCGGCAAAGCGGGCTTCCGGAGCTGCGTATGGCATCGCTGCTTGACCTGCCGCTGCTCAAGATGTCGCAGTTAGAGGCCTCAAAGTTATTCGGCGACGATCCTGATTTGTCGCTGCCGGAGCATGATCTGTTAAGAGAGCAGCTGAATCTGTTTTGGAGAGACGCGGGCGACGCCAGTTAGGCAGATGATCATTCGATCGTCTGTGCCCATTAATTCTACTTGGTAGAAAAAGAAACTCATCGAGGAAATGCCATTGGCCAGACGCGCTGTTTACCCTGGAACATTTGACCCCGTCCATTATGGTCACCTGGATTTGATGTCGCGTGGAACGGCTCTTTTTGATGAGCTAGTTGTCGCTGTATATGACCATGTGCGTCCGACCAAATCAGTGTTATTTACGGTTGATGAGCGCATTCAGATGATAGAAGACGCGCTTGGTCCGCATGAAGGCATAACTGTGCAGCCGTTTAGTGGTCTGCTGGTGAGGTTCATGCGTGAAATTGATGCGCAGGTTATCATCCGTGGATTACGGGTTTTTTCTGATTTCGAATTTGAATTCCGTAATGCGTTGGCTAACAAACGACTGGCGTCAGAAATTGAAACGGTTAGCCTGATGGCTCGAGAAGAGCATACCTTTCTGAGTGGCACGACAGTGCGGGAAATCGCGGCTTTGCGTGGTGACGTTTCAAGTATGGTGCCGGGAAATGTTGCCAAGGCGCTCTATGCACGCCTGATCGGTGAAGAAAACCTGGACTATGATCCCCCGGCCCCGCTGCGTGACTGAACCTGGTATTCCCTGCGCTCGTTGCATTTCAAGATCCCTTTCCTATAATTGGGGTTATAATAAATTGACATTGATTTCTATCCTTATGTTTAGGCGTGAACCTGATTTGTTGAGCTGAAAGATAATCCGGGGAAGAGAGATGGATATACAGAATCTAGTTGATCGTCTGGAACAGGTACTAAATGACAGTACCCGCGTACCCATGAGCGCCTACCTGATGGTGAACGAAGACAAGATATACAACATCGTCGACCAGCTGCGCATTACGGTGCCGGATGAGATAAAGCGGGCAAATCGTATCGAAAGCGAAAAAGACCGGATTCTGGCGCAGGCTCACGAAGAGGCCGAGAGAATTCGCGAGCTGTCTAAACAAGAAGCTGCCGAACTTGTCAAACGTGAGGTGATTACCAGCGCGGCTCAGCAGCGTGCTGATCATATCCTGGAACGAGCACGCAGAGACGCGCAAACTCTGCGCCAGGAAGCCGATATCTACGTGATCAATGAATTAAACCGGCTCGAAGAAGATCTGATGCGTTCATTGGCTGTTGTGCGCAATGGCTTGCACAATCTGCAGGTCGATGATGCCCAGCAAGCATCCGAGGAAGTGGTCCTTGAACCCGCCGAGTCCGAGGCAACAAACAGTGACTGAGTGACGGCGAAGATCTGATATCACCAGGTTATTGAGCCTCACGCACCAGAATATCCCCTGCCTCCAGCCGCCCGACGTCTGTGAAAGCAACAGTCCGTTAACAGGTTGTTTCAAACGGAATCAAATAGAAGATAGAAGACAAAACGAATCTCAGCGAATCAGACCGGTTGTAGTATCAACAGGCCATTTGACAGGACAATCTCATCTCGCTCGACGACCCGGCTGCGAAACTTGATGTTTGTGGCAGATTCATACCACATTTCAGTTTCAAGGGATTCGCCTGGGAAAATATGGTGAGAGAATCGCGCCTGAATGCTCTTGAATCGATGCGGATTATTGCCGGCGCATGATTTGAGGACCGCTCGCGCCGCATAACCATAGGTGCATAATCCGTGTAGGATTGGGCGCTGGAAACCGAGCAGTGTGGCGAATCTGGTGTCTACATGCAGCGGGTTGCGATCGCCGGAAGCCAGCCGGTATATAAGCGCCTGGTTATCTTGCGTTCTTTCGCGAAGTCGTTCGTCTGCTGGCCGTTCCGGCAGGGCGTCGCCAGATCTGGACGGACCGCGGTCACCCCCGAAATTCCCGCGTCCACGAACAAATATGGATGCCTGGTTAAAGGCGATCCGCTGGCCTTCCTGATCAGTGCTGGTAATATCGACGATGATCAGCGCACCTGATCCTTTGTCATAGACCTGGCTGATTTCTGCCTGGTTGCTCAGCGTCCCTTTCGTTGGTAATGGCCGGAACAATTCTAGATAATGCTCCCCGTGAAGCACTTCCATCAAATTCAGCTTCTGCCCTGGAATTGAACCGATCTGTTCCATTGTTTGCAGCGGGAATGTCGCCGCGAACGTCGGAAAACAGTTGAAGCCAGTTGAAGAAAGTTCGTAGGTATACTGCAGATCGCCGGCATCGAGTGGGTCTTCGGATGCCCCGATGGATATCCCATATAGGGCGACATCCTGTTCATTATAAGTGCTTTCCGTAGCTTGAAACTGGTAGCCAATGGCCTCAAGCAGCGTGTTGTTCTGGTTTCCCACGGGCATTTGCCTGTTCCGCTAATCTTTCAATTTCGGGTTGTTGGCATGACGATCTTTGTCACGGTGGGTTTTCTTAGCCAGATTCTTTTCAAGGGCATCTGTTAGGTCAACCCCGGTCTGGTTGGCGAGGCAAATCAGAACAAACAACACGTCCGCGAATTCGTCGGCAAGATCATAATCTTGTTCGCTGTCTTTGAAGCTCTGTTCGCCATAAACGCGGGCCATGATACGTGCAACTTCGCCCACTTCTTCCATCAACACGGCCGTGTTCGTCAACTCGGAGTAGTAGCGTACGCCGATTGTCTGAATCCATTGATCCACAATCTCCTGAAATGTACGCAATGTAATATCAGCCATTGTTGAGCTTAGTCCTTTGAAACGTGCCTACGGTTATTTCAGGAGCCAGGCATACCTATCGCCATCATTCTATGCTGTTTCGGCGCCTTCTAATGAACAGCCAGGCGATTAAAGCGACGCCAACCAGAATCAACAGCCAGGAGAATAGTGGCGGTGGCAAAAAATTTGCTGCCGCTACGGTCGCTATCAACCCGAAGCCAACTCCCAGGACCGTCAATATGATAGGGTTTCCCAGCGTGTCGCTCTTGAACGGGTTTCCCTCAAAGACTTTTGCCGGTATAACCCACAGCAGCAGCGCGAGAACAATGAAGAATGGTCCTAATGTTCCACCAATAGGCCCCCGTTCAATAACAACGACAGCTATGCCTAGAAAAAAAAGAAGAAGTGAAACGATCAGACGTCTAGACATGCTGTTATCCTCACCGCCTTAATCGCCCATGCCGGGCCAATAATGGTTTACCAGCAGATATAGGAACATCAGCACCGCAAACCCGGCATAGAAGCCACCTAAAATACCAGCGCCCAAGATGATAGCTGGTCCGATACTGCCTTCCAAGATAAACGAAATGAATAGAGCGATAAGCCCAACAAAGCCCAGGGCGCCGGCAATATACAACATGCAACCAGGCAGCTGGCGGGTTTGGCGGGGGTTGCTAACACGGTTACCTAGTAGGTAATCGATGGCTCCGCCGATGATGGCGATGACGAGACCAATTATTAAACCAGTGATTAGGAGCGGGGTGACGGTTTGCAATTCGATAATCCGTAAATCTTTCGTTATCGCTTATCAAGTCATTGAAGAAAATCGTAGAACACAACCTCAGCCCATTAGTCGCCAGCAGAAACGCACCGGATTGCTCAACTAGTGAGGGCGTCATTTTGACAAAATATGTAATTACTTCTGGCCGAAAGTCTGATCCATGCCGTACGAGCAACATAGCCAGTCTACAATTGAGATGCTATCTCCCGCTTATTGTACCCAATTTCGTGCAATACCCCATCTGTGATGCCGTGGTAATTATTCTGTCGCGTAATAGTGCCACACGCTGTTCGTGGTTTCGCGGCGGATCGATCCTTCGTTTTCCAGTAGGTCCAGATAGCCGATCAACATCCAGAGACCGGTAAGACGAAAGCCGGCAGGTTGATGCGCGTACATCTTTTCCAGGAGTGCAAGCGGAGCATGAAAACCCCTGTCGATCCAGTCCAGGCATTCCTCCTTTCGTTGGGCAATCCGTGCCCGTTGGCGATCTATGACCACCTGGTGATCGCTAATAGAACGGCCGTGCCCGGGTAATACCATCTCGATTTCTAACGATTCAATCTTGTCCAGTGACTGCAGGTACAAAGGCAGCGCCGGTACGCGGTTCCATGAGCCGTCAGGGGGGCTTTCCACAACCGGTGTTGGTGTTGTGGCCAATAGCATATCGCCCGACAGCAGTAAATGATTCAGTGAATCGTAGAAACAAGTCTGCATGCTGGCATGCCCGGGCGTATGCAGCACCTTCCATGCCCGGCCACCCATCTGCAGCGTGCCATCAAGGCCAAATGTGTGAATGCGCGACGCGGGAATTGGGTGGGCCCGGTCATCCAGGACTCGCAGCCCTGACAGCACCATCTCCGAGGCATCTGCAGGTAGACCAACTGCTGGGAGGAAGAAGTCGCGGTAGAAGGTGTGTCTTCGATCTCTGACGCCACTGCTTCCTATTAGCCAGGGAGCGCCCAATTGAGAGATCCAGATATCAGCATCGCTGTTGGCTGCGATGGCGCCGGCCTGGCCATAGTGGTCTACATGGGCATGGGTAATGACGACTCGCGAAATATCGGACACGGCCAGGCCATAGCTTGCCAGACCCTCTTCCAGCGCCAGCCAGCCTTCATCAAGCATAATACCGGTATCGACCAGGATAGGTTCCGGTTCCGCAAACAAGTACGCGTTTACCGAGCCAACCTGAAGACCAGTAGGGAGTTCAAGACGAAAAGGTCCCATCTTCCAAAGGGTGTGCGCGGTGAATGCGCGCGCATTCACCACTAGCGCTAGTCAAAGAATTCCCATTTAGGCATAACGATGTAGCCGACAATGGCAAACAGTATGATGCGTGAAAAAGCGAACATCGCCGATCCTGTAGCCAGTAGGCCGAGGACAATGGCGAGAAGCGTAGCGGCCAGATAGAGGTAATAAGCCCACTTCTTCCAGCCCCAGAGACCAACTGCAGCGACAATATCGGCAATAGCTGCAACTGCTGCCGCAGCGATAAACCAGTTGGGCATACCCGTCGTTCTGAATCCATTTTCACCTAGGGCAACAACAAGTGAAAGCAGCCCACTGATTCCGACCAGAATGATAGCGCCGGCCAGCGCGCATCCTCTTTCTGGCTTGTGGCTTTCTGATTTACTCATTTACGATTCTCCTAAACTATCAATATTTCAATCGGTTCCTGGTATGCTCGATTGCTTTTGTTCACTGTGCTGGACCATGGCTGGCGGCCAGAAAACTTATTTTCCGCCTAAATCATGAATATCGCTAATGCCTACACTGGCCAGGGTCCAACAAAGGTCTTCATCTGATTCCCTTGACAAGGTGAATCCCGATTTCTCAAGAACACGAATCGAGGCAAAATTACCCTTTTCTG
This sequence comes from uncultured Chloroflexia bacterium, assembly GCA_963767495.1. Lineage (GTDB taxonomy): Bacteria > Chloroflexota > Anaerolineae > Promineifilales > Promineifilaceae > JAACFF01. The sequence continues at coordinate 520,411 of CAVYDY010000001.1, read as the reverse complement.
TATAGGCCGTGACTATTTCGCAGCCGGGCTGCAGCAGCGCCCACGCCGTCAGCGCTTTGACGGCCTCGGTTGCGTAGCCCTGGCCGCGGAAATTGGGTTCGATGCCGTAGCCGATCTCACTCCTGCCATCTTGGCCTGGAACGCCTTTGAAGCCAACTAGACCAGCCTCGGATGAATCCTCCTTATTAATGACCAGCCAGAAAGTGTTCCACAAGAGTTGGTCCAGCGATGCGCCGGTTGTAGTGCGCAGTTTTGTCCGTATTGCCCGCGCTACCGGGGCAGGCAGAACGCGTCGAAAACGCGTGAGATGGAATGCAGCCTCTAGCTGAGAGGGGCGTTTCAGGTAGTGCCACAGCTGCGCAGGGTTGAGCGGCAGCAGCGTCATACGTTCTGTCTGAAGAGCATGGCGGGTGATCCCTCGCTGCCAGGCAACCGACTCACGCTCAGTCTCCTGGCAGAATTCATGTTTACCGTCAATGTAGCGTTCTCGATCATCGGCGAACTGCGCTGCCAAGGTCTGCTTAAGTCGGCCGTATGCTCGGCGTGTCTGTGGGTGGGAGAATAGGTAGTCGCGGAAGCTGACGTGCCGTTCTATTTCGGGATCGCCGGTCTGCCAGGTGTGCACATGACTTAAATGTTTTTCCCCGTCAATTCTTGGAAAGTAACGGTGTCGTGGCAGGCCGTATTCGCCGCGCGGATCGTAACCTGAATGGCGCATCTGCTGGTTGAAATCATCGACCGCTTCGATATCACGAACCTCCAATAAGATATCGATGATCGGTTTGGCGGGAAGTTCGGGTACTGACGTGCTGCCTATATGGTGAATGGCAGCGACTTCTTCGCCGAATATGGCGCGCAAAAGAGTCGCTTCCTGCCGGAAAGCGGTCACCCACTGCGGGTCATGCGCTTTCATTTCTACCGGGCGGTTGTTCTTATTCATGGGCATGTGTTCAGCGGCTGTGCGAGACAGGGCGGTCTACCAGCAATGTAGGACGTACTGCTGCTGCTCTTGGCCATCAAGTGAAACATTGGTGCAGGATGGGTTGCCGCTCGCAAGAGCGCGGTTGGAGCAGGCTCGACCGGGCCCAGGCCGACTTTGCCGGTCATAGCGGTGTTGAATAAAACATCGAACTGGAGTTCAGTGGAGGCTGGCCCCGGCCTGCTGCTGAGCGCCGCAGGGAAAGCACAATTGCTGGGACCCCCGGGCTGTTAGAGGCCCAGCCCCCAGGTATATTCGAGATTACCATAGTTCTGGCCCATCGTTTCGTAGCTGATTTCCCTGCCGGAAACACGGCCGTGTAAATCAGCCATGCGGAACATAAACTCATTGTAGGTCCAGTGGATCTCCATACGATTGCCCAGTACCGGCCGGTCAAGATAGAAGTGCGAGCGGCCATAGGTCTCCGCGCGGAAAGCAAGGTTATCGCCGAGACTGTTGCTTACCCGGACAATGAACTGTGGATAAGGTCCCACATCCAAAAGAGGCGTGATACTGGCCTTGTTGAAAAGAATCTGATCACTTGCGCCTGGCCAATCCCAAAAGGCGTTGGCGCCGATAGGAATTGTGACCTGTTCCAGCCGTTCGCGGCCAAAAAACTTATATCCTTTACGCAGTAGATTCAGTCCCATGTAGGGGATGAATGAGGAAAACATAGCGCCATCAGGGAACACAGACCAGATCCATTTCCAGGGAAAAAGTGGTACGTTCAGGCATGGACGTTGGAAGTAGCAGATGCCCGACAAATGCTCGGTTCCGGTCGGTAGTTCAAAATCACCTTCAAAATTCATGCGGCGCCAGGCGATGAAATGGGAGCCTCCGGCCGGTGTGTCAATGTTGATAGATTCATGCGGCGACGAATGTAATGAATCTAGATCGCCCCATGCTTCAAAATGCGCCGAACCATTTGGACCGCGCACAATGGTTTCTAAGGCGAGCGGTCGTTTGGTAGAACTGCGTATCTCAATGCCATGACCTGGACTATTGTCTGAATTAGACCAACTGCGAATGAATTGATCCTGTTCCGATAGGACCACGGGAGCTGCTTCATTTATCATATAGTCATAGACACCCGTTTCGTCTCCATACCAGGCCACATTTATTGCGTGGAACTTATCCACGCCGTCCACGATCGGGCGGTTCAAATCGAGCCCCGGAAACCAGATATCATTAACGCGAATGCGTTCGCCTTTCCGGGTGGCGATCGCGACCATTATCTGCCGGGGACCATACCCTTCGTCGGTTTTAGGGAACATCAAGAAGAACCACCATGAAGAGGCGTTGCGATTCTGCATCTCCGGCATCTGTGACCAGATAAGATTGTATACTCGCTGGTTTTCAAGGTTTGTTCTGTACGTGGCTGCTGCTTCCATTTCTCTCCCTTACTTCTCCTAGGTTTTGTCGCTGGCGTATCCTGGTGAGGATATCATTTTTCTAGAAAGTCTCGAATCAGGCGGGCAATGAGCTCGGGTTGTTCATATTGCAGGAAATGCTTCGGTCCGGCAATCAGCTCGAAACGCCCGTTGACCAGCTGCTCCGCGAAACGTTTCCCCTGTCCGGCTGTAAATACAGAATCATGGTCCGAAAACATCACCAGCGCCGGGATGTCCCAGGATTTTAGCCTTGACAGGATTTCCTTCAAAACTGGGTAGTTGGGGTGCCGGGCACTGTTCGGGATCATGCGCGGAAAGGCGGCGATACCGGCGCGCGTCGCCGAATCGTGGTTGGCACGGCCGTAGACTGCTTGATCTTCTGGATCCATAACTGCCACACCCATTTGTTGGAATAGGCCGCGATCCTTCACCAGATAGGAAAACAGGCGCCTCATCCTCAGCAGAATATGGAACGGCAGCCAGTAGATGGGCATTATCTTCACGGGCGCTTCGGTCATCGTATTAAGAATAATCAAGTGTGTGCAGCGCTCAGGTTCTTGTACGGCAGCGCCAAAGCCAATCGGCCCGCCCCAATCGTGGCCAATGACGACCAGGTTGTTTAGCTTCAGGCGGCTCACTAACTCAGCCATCATGGTGATGTGACCGGCAAGAGAGTACGCTTCTTCCTGGGCCGGTTTGTCGGACATACCGAAGCCCATCAAATCCGGTACGATGCAGCGGTAGCTGGGCAGAAGAAGGCGCATCAGCGGTACGTAGACATAGCCGGACACCGGATTGCCATGCACCATCAGAATCGTCTTGGGCCCTTTGCCCTCGTCGAAATAGGCGATTTGACGGCCGTTTACCTGAATGAACTTCGGGTGGTAGGGAAAATCGGGCGCGTATATTGAGCCTGACTCGGAAAGTTCTGGCGCCGGATTTGCACCCCGGATCTGCGCAGATGACATTAGCGCTCGGCGAAGATCATTCCGGTCTGTTGATCCATTTTTTCAGCTTCATAGACGATGCAGCTGCTGCTGCCAACGCCATCCCGGCTCACTGCCTTGATCAACCCGCGACCAATAACAGCGTTAGCCTGGTTGCCCTGAATGGTTGCTAGTCGCGCTACACGCTTGACATTTTCGGAGACGATACGATTAGCCTCCAGCTTAACCATTTCCGGCGTTAGCTCTCTGTAGTGCTTCTGTATCATACGGTCGAAGATATAGTGAGATTCCTGCAAGCCTATGATGTAATCCTGGTAGAGTTGGCCGACCTCATCCGGTGATTCAAGGATCTCCGCAGCGATATTGCCGGCCACCATCGCCGCGCCAACGCCAGAGGCGGATGGGAACCACACCTGGCCATACGAGGGCCCTGCAAGAAGCCAGTTCTTTCCATAAGCGCGATCATGGAAGAAGTATTGCTGGTACGGAATCGACATCATATTCGTGGGGTTGGGGAAGAACTTGCGATATGGCAGACCACGTCGTGCATAGGCTGCTGCCAGGAGATCCATGACCTCTGCATCGGGACATTCGTTGTCTTCTATAGGCATACTTACGCCGGCGGACACATAGGATCCCAGGGGGATGAGCCAGGATAAACCGTTAATACCGTCGACATTTTCATAGAGCCGCAAGACATTCGTCGCGTGCAGCCATTCCATCTCCGTTGAATCGCAGGAGGGCGCCTCGCCCGCTTCTGCACGGTAATGATCGAAAACAACACGCTGCGGCTCACTAATGGTCTCCAGAGGAATATCTAGCGTACGGCCTAACAAGCGTACATGATTGGTGCAATCATACACATAGCGGGGCTTGAGTATTTCACCACTGTCCAGATGGATCTCCTCAATAATATCGGTGGCCTTGTTGTATTGCAGATGATCCACCAGCGCTTCGATACGTTCACAGTGCGGACTGGCGACAACACGATCATAGAACGCGCTGTCAAAGCCGACGCGATCCACGTGGATAAATTCCTCAGGGGAAGTGAATCCCAAGAGTTTTAGCCCGACGACGCGGTTGAAATTCTGCCCGAAGTTGCAGCTGGTGGCGTAATCGCCGAGGAAGACGGAAATCCATTTTTTGCGGTAGTAAAACTCACTGTATTCGGGATAGTAGCGAAGAAGCTCCAGTGTGCCCGCAGGGTCGATTGATTCACCAAGTCTTGGAAGGTTGGTTGGCGCTGCGCCAATCATGATGTGATCGATTTCTGCCCTGGTGAGCCAGTCGCTGATGGCCATTCCCGATAAACCGGCCCCAATAATTACCGGAATACTATCTTTGCTTTCCACCGTCATTTCCTCCATTTACCTAATCAAATACTGTCACAGTTCCATCTTGTGAAGCATAAACAGCGCACTAAACTCTTATTGTATCATTTGTCTTGGCGGCCCGGTACTGAACAAATATCTAACAAAATATGCGCGCGAAAGTCATCAGGGAATCCCCATCGCCTGCTGTTTCGAGCGCGAGATTATCAGGCTGCGGCCGGTCGCCTGGATGTTCTATTAATAGCCGTGCCGGCCGTTTTCGCGGCGGGCACAAAATCTGCGGCTATCACAAAGAGGCTGAGATCCAGCCGTGTTGACGACGGTCCTGCCAACTAGAAAATGGGCAGGCCGCGAGCGGCACAGCGTGTCTGCAGCTCAGCGATGACCCGCCGGCGCTTTCCGTGGAGAGCCGTGCGCGCTGTACCGTGTCAAACATTGGGAAGGGATCATTGTTCATGAACCGCAAGAGTCGCTTGTGGTCATGGAGTTCTATGTCTGGCCACCTGGCATATTAGGTTGTACCAAAGGCGTGGAGGTTCGCTTCAACCGCCGCAGGAAACTGTCTAATGCCATCGGCGTATGCTATTGATCTGCGGCGCCGGCAATCACCACCACATATTCACCACGAATACTCTTTTCATCGAGTTCTGCTAGCAGCTCCGCTAGACTGCCATGAGCTACAGATTCATAGAGCTTGGTCATTTCATTGGCAATAGCTGCCTGGCGGTCGCCGAAAATCTCCAGAGCATCATTTAGGAAAGCCTTGAGGCGGTAGGGGCTTTCGTAGAAGACCAACGTGTGTGGGGATTCCTTGTCGATTTCCAGGAAGCGACGTCGTTTACCTGCTTTACGAGGCGGGAATCCGCGATAGGTGAAAGAGTGAGCCGGTAAACCCGAGAGTACAACGGCCATGACGACGGCCGAGGGGCCGGGGATCATGGTATAAGAAAGGTCACTGTCAATTGCTTTGCGTACGAGCGTGTAACCAGGATCGGCAATGCCTGGCGTGCCCGCGTCACTAACCAGGGCGACATCAAGCCCTTCCTCCAACAATGCCAGGATACGATTTGCCGCACGGTCCTCGTTGTGCTCGTGGAAGGCGATTTGCGGTTTCTTGATATCGAAATGCTTCAACAGGCGGCCGGTATGGCGCGTATCTTCGCTGGCCACGTAGTCAACGGTGCGCAAAGTCTCAAGGGCGCGTGTCGTGATATCGCCTAGATTACCAATTGGGGTGGCGACCAGGTAGAGCATAGGAATTGTCGGGAACTACTCCCCGCTTTCCCAGGTCATATCGGCGCCCAAAGCCTGCATCGCTTCCACGAAACCTGGGAAACTGTCGTGTGCGCTTTGTGCATTGTCAACCCGGGTTGGGCTGTCGGAAACCAATCCGCATATGGCTAATGACATGGCCAGGCGGTGATCGTCGTGGCTGTCAACGTTAGCGCCGTGCGGGCGGAGCGGACCATGAATGATGAAGCCATCCTCTTTTTCCTCAATCGGGACGCCCATCTTGCGCAATTCACCGGCCAGTACGCCGATGCGATCAACTTCTTTTACGCGCAGCTCACCGGCATCACTCACGGTACTGGTTCCTGCTGCTTGCGTCGCCGCGACAGCCATGATCGGAAATTCGTCGATTCCGCGGACTACCGTGTCGCCGCTGATTGCGGCGGCATGTAGTTCATCGAAGCGGACGACGAGATCAACGGCTGGCTCGCCGCCAGTCTGCCGCTCATTCTGCAGGGCAAACTGCGCGCCCATCGCTTGCAGCATATCTAACAATCCAGTGCGCGTTTCGTTAGCGCCAATGTTGACCAACGTAACCTCGGAGTGGGGAACGATCGCTGCAGCGACCAGGGGAAAGGCTGCTGACGAGATATCACCCGGCACCGTTAGATCGAGCGGCTTCAGCGAATGTGGTCGCTGGGTGGGCAGGGTAACCCAGGATCCGCTGCTCTTGATGGGGATGCCCATAGCGACCAGCATACGTTCTGTGTGGTCGCGGGCAGGACCGGGCTGAAAAACCCTTGTCTCCCCGACGGCATAGAGGCCGGCCAGCAGGATCGCGCTCTTAACCTGGGCGCTGGCTACGGCCATCTCATAGTCGATTCCATGCAGCGCTGCCGGGTCGATCTGTAGCGGGGCACAGGAATGGCTGCCCTCTATACGGGCGCCCATATGGGTGAGCGGAGCGATGATGCGGCGCATCGGCCGTTTGCGCAGCTGCTCGCTGCCGTCAATGATGACTGGGAATTCCTGCCCGGCCATTATCCCGGCTAAAAGGCGCATTGCGGTGCCCGCATTTCTGCAATCTAATGCACCTTGGGGGCGAGTTAGCCCGTGTAAGCCCTGTCCTTCGACGCGCAGGTCCCAAGCCCACGTTTCCTTTTCGTCTACTTCAATGGGCACGCCAAGGGCGCGCGCTACATTAAGCGTAGCCAGGGTATCTCCGGCAGGGAGCCAGTTGCGAATGATGCTCACGCCTTCGGCGATAGACGCCAGCAGTACGGCCCGGTGGCTGATTGATTTATCGCCGGGTACAAGAATACGCCCGCGCAGCGGCTTTTTCTGAGGCGTTACGCGCAGTCGTGGGGCGCTCATTCCTAGACAGCTTTGCGCCGCGTTTGCGGTATGTGTGGTGTCGTACTTCCGTAGCTGCGCTGCCGGTGAACACGATCCATTTCGGCATCATAATCATGTCCGCCAGGCTGGATTGGCGCGTCGGTGCGATTCTTGTCCAACCGGGCGACGGGCGGCCTGCCTGCTTCCTCCGCTTTTTGCAGGGCGTAATGAATGATCAGGTGGTTGTTCTTATTGACGAATTCGGCGGTGGTCATATCTGCGCCGGCGTCCTGATCCGTATCCTGAGCGGCCTTCATGTAGTCAAGCAGCCCATCACTCTCATCACCGGGCAAATAGGCGGCAACTGTGCTGAACTCTGTTCGATCAAAGACCGGCAGAAGCCGGCTCAGGATCACTTCCCCGACTTCGACATTGCCCCGACCGCTGGCTTCAAAGATTGAAAAAGTATCGTCGCTGAACACGTCGCGCAGCTGCAGCGTCTGGCCGTCATAACTGAGCATTTCATACGCACCGGCAGGCGGCGCTTCTTGCCAGCTATTCAGTAAAGAAAGCTGCATTGGGGACATCGTCTCGGCGAATTCTTCCCCGTAGATATCGAGGATCCTTGAACCGTCTTCAAATTGGTAATCGAATACAAACCAGTCGAGAAAACGCAATGCTTCAAACTCGCTCATCTGGCCAATGTTTTCCGGTTCGTAATAGTTGTTCCAGTAGAGCGGCAGAGCCTGGTTGAAATCTGATTCAAAGCGCTCATCTCGCGCAAAACGGGGAAGTTCACGGCGCAGTTCACGGGCCGCTTCAACTTGTTCACGTTGTTCACGATCTTTTTCCGCGTCAATGCGCAGATGACATTGTTTGTATTTTTTACCGCTACCGCAGTAGCATGGATCGTTTCGCCCAGGTCTTGACATGATACCTCTCCAAGAATGATTCTCACCGCCCAGGTCACCGTTCGGGCTTTGGGATTCGTTATTATATGATCACCCGCGAAGCCGTCCAATCCTTGCGCGCAGATTAGTCAACCCAGGGAAGCCAACAAGAGCGGCTGATTTCCCTGGGAAGTGGGAAACGGTCCTGTTGCAAGCAAGAATCTGCGCCCTGATAGATGGCTATGACGCGACAGTCTTGCTTTCGGCGTGTCAATATCTGACTAGTGAACCGCCTTGCTTCAGCGGTAGATGCGTGCAGGGATCGTTAATAATCGCAGTGGCAGCATCAAAGGTCAGGTAGTTATGGTAAACTAGGGAAATCTTTTAAACACCCAAGGAAGTTAAATGACGATCAGAGAGAAACGGCCGTTTCCCGTGTCTTCAGAAGTTGTAATGCGCAGCGCGCTTTTCGCGCTGGCCAATCTCAATGCCAAGCTGCAAGTTTACAATGAAGAAAACGGGGTCATTGTGGCCTCAGTTTCCAGGTGGATGGGCATGCAGAAACAAGAGGTGATTGTCAAAGTGCGCAGCTTTGACCAGACTTCGATCCTGGAAGTAGAAGCACCTGATGCAGAGAAAGTCCAGCAAATACTGACCCAGATTTCATCCTATATCACCGACGGCGCCGGACGCGTGCAGGCGGACGCGACAATCCAGTGGGTTGATATCACGCGCCAGCGGGAAGGGCAGGCGCGCCGTCGTGACATGATGAACAAGGCCCGATCAATCATTCCGGGACAGAGTGCTGTCGAGGAAACGCTGCCGGCTGTGGTCGATGCTCAGGGGAATGATCTAGTTCCTGTGGGAGAGGAAACGGGCGCCATGCCGATGCCGATTCCCGATAACCCGGGGGTGTTGGTCAAGAATTACCAGGACAAAGTGATCGAGCTCAAGGTGGACCCGGTTGTTTTCGCCGACCGAACGCCCTACCTGGAAATGTGCCAGGCTTGTTCGGCGACGGTAATGCGCGGCAGCAAATACTGCGGTTCTTGCGGACGGCCGATTACGCTGGAGGCTGTGCAGCCGGAGCTGCAGGGTGCGGCCCACAAAGCGTCGCGCACCAGCCTGCAGGCGGGCCTGATAGCTTTCGCGGCCTCGTTGATTCCCTTTTTGATCTTGATACTGCCCCAATTAATCGGCGCCGATGCTTCCCTTTCCTTTCTGGAAAAAATCGGACAATCTTTGACGCCGGTGCGTCTGGTACTCAGTGCCCTGTTGGGTGTCTTGCCTGCCATGTTGTTTGGCTATTGGGCGGTGACGCAGTCACAACAGGCATCCTGGTACCAGAACCTGAATGCTCTCTTTGACCAACCGGGACGTATGAAGGCCAGCATTGGTCGAATCCTGGGTTGGACCGCCATCTACATTAGCGCGGCCTGGATACTCTTTATTCTGGTTGCGCTGTTTATTGGCTAGATATGCGACTTCAGCCGGCTTCCCATGCGGCCGCCTGGGCGTATGTCTGACCCCGATTGATCAAGGATTCAAAATCAGGATCGTCCCAAACCGGCCGGTTTTCCCTCTCTCGGCGCGGTGTGAGTAGAATAGATCCGTGCGGCATGCGGTACAGAGTCCTGAAGTCTCGATAAAGTTGACGCCGGCTCTGGCCAGATTGCGTTTGTTGGCCTCCGGTAGATCGAAATGCGGTCGTTCGCCATTAAGCTTGCCCTGCGGCGAATTCAGCAGCAAGGATTCTCCATCGTCGAAGGCGGCCAGCACCTTGCTGATTACCGGCTCCCCAACTTCATAACAGCAGGGCCCGATGCAGGGGCCAATGCAGGCGATCAATTTTCCGGGATCAGAAGTGAAGGTATTTGTCATTGCCTTTACCAGCGCGCCGGGCAAATCGAGCGTTGTACCAAGCCAGCCGGCATGGCCCAGGCCGATGGCATGATGCTGCGGATCATAGAGGAATATAGGTGTGCAATCGGCGTAATTCATGGTCAGCGCACAGCCCGGATCATTGGTGATGATTCCATCAACACGAGAGATCCAGGTGCCGTAGTCTGCGGGTGACACATGCGCCACGTCCGCGCCATGCACGAGATGCGCGTGGACCACGCTGTCCGTATCACGGCCGTAGAGACCATAGGCGCGCCGGCGGTTGGCATAGACGCGTGACTGATCATCAGGTACAGAGACGCTCAGATTAAGAGAATCAAAAGGCGCGGGACTGACGCCACCCTGGCGGGTAAAGACCGCATGTTGAAGGCTCCCGGAATTAGGTAAGCTTTCGAACTGTAAAAAAGGGAGTGTGTCTTTACGCTTTTCAATCATGTTGCTGCTCAGTCTTACGGGTGATCATATCATGTAATCTTAGCAGATAAGTGCGGCCAGCCATAAGACGCAAAGAATCGACCGATTTAGACATTTCACGATGTCTCTATCCCTCAACGTGCGAATTATCTTATCTTATCATGGCGCCTGACGGCTTTCCATAATCATGCTATAATGCGCGGGTCAGGAACATTTGAGCTATGACACGTAAAAATACCAGCAGCAAGGCAAAGAGCAGAAGCGCCACGTCGCGCAAGAAGACAAGCGCATCAAGCAAGAAGCGCTCGACATCCCGCAAGAGCGCTGATGCAGGTATGGGCACTTCTCAGAAAGCGCTGCTTCTGGGTATCTTTATCATATTTGTGGCGGCTATATTGTTGCTCAGCCTTTTCGCGCCCAACCAGGGACAGCTTACCAACTGGTTGTCACGTACGATGGGGCAGGCGTTTGGCTGGGCTGCCTATCTTTTGCCGCTGATCACCGTGGGAATTGGCCTCTACCTCGTTATGTGGGGTATGGAACAGCCGCCAAAACTGCCCACCTACCGTCTTCTGGGGGCGGCGATCCTTCTTGTGGTCTTTGTAGCCTTCGCATCCATGGTTGCTTTGATGCGCCAGGAAAGAATGGTCAACTACTGGGAGGTGGCCCAGGCGCAAGAGGGCGGCGGTTATTTTGGTGGTCTGGTTGCCAATACGCTGACCACATCGTTGGGCAATATTGGAGCGATATTCGTGCTGGTGGTGCTTGGTTTTGTGGGTGCTATCCTGGTTTCGGGCATCAACCGACATGATTTGAGTCACTATCTCAATACGGCCATAAGCGGCGGCGAGAGTGAATCGTCTGCGGAGGCGGCGCCAAGGCGAGATATTCGCGTCAACCCAGGACGCAGCCAGACGCAGCAGGCGGTTCAATTGAAGCTGGTGCCTGATAATGGTGATGAAAAAGCGAAGGCAACACCAACCAAGAAACCGGCAAAGAAGGCAAGTACGCGTATCCAGCTGCGCAAGAAGAAGCAGGCAAAACAGTCGCCGCCGGCTGGCGCTCCTGCTCGCGAACCGGCGACTGCTGCCTCAACTGCGGCCACAGGTGCCGGCTACACCTGGACGTTACCCAGGGTGCCTGACATTCTGGAATCGGGAACTGACCTCGATGTAAATAACGCCGCAATTCGCGAACAGGTTGAGATTATTGAGCATACCCTGGAGAGTTTCGGTGCACCGGCCACGGTGGTAGAGATCAATCAGGGACCGACGGTGACCCAGTTTGGTGTGGAGCCAAACTATATTCAGATGCGCAACGGCCGTCAGACCAAGGTAAAAGTGGGCAAGATAGCTGGTTTGTCGGACGACCTTGCCCTGGCCCTGGCGGCGAAATCGATTCGCATTCAGGCGCCGGTGCCCGGCAAGAGCTATGTCGGTATTGAAGTTCCCAACCCATCGAAGACAATGGTCTCTCTGCGTGATGTCATAGAGTCACCGGCTTACGGCAAGATAAGAACCACGTTGGGTCTTGGCCTGGGGCAGAATGTCTCCGGTGAATCGATTGTTGCCAACCTGGCGACGATGCCTCACCTATTAATCGCTGGTACTACCGGTTCCGGTAAATCTGTTTGTGTCAACAGCATCATTGCCTGTTTACTTCTCGACAACACTCCCGATGATCTCAAGCTGGTCATGATCGACCCTAAGCGTGTGGAATTGACTGGTTACAATGGTATCCCTCATTTGGCGGCGCCGGTTGTCGTAGAAATGGATCGTGTGATCAGCACGCTGCAGTGGGCTTTGCGCGAAATGGACCGTCGCTACGAGGCGTTCGCCACCGTCGGCGCGCGCCAGATCGACGAATACAACAAGAAGATCCGCCGCCGCAGCGGCAGCCAGAAGATGCCCTATATTGTCATTATCATTGATGAACTGGCTGATCTGATGATGTTGGCCCCGGAAGATACCGAGCGGGCAGTAACGCGCCTGGCGCAGATGGCGCGCGCCACGGGCATTCATATGGTGATTGCCACGCAGCGGCCGTCGGTTGATGTTGTTACAGGATTAATCAAGGCAAACTTCCCAGCGCGTATCGCCTTTGCCGTCGCTTCGGGTACGGACAGCCGGGTTATCCTCGACTCGACCGGTGCTGAGCGTTTGCTCGGGCAAGGGGATATGCTCTTTCAGAAACCGGATTCACCGGCTCCTTTGCGTCTGCAGGGTTGTTATGTGAGCGATGAAGAATTGGGAAGGTTGATTGGTTACTGGCAGCGGGCACGCCGCGAGAATTTGATTACTGCGGACGCAGCGCAGCCCAAGGCAGCGCCAGCGCAACCGAATATGACCAGCGTGCCAGTCAGGGCAGCGACAACGCCGCCAAAGCGTGCGACGCAGCCCAAGACAACGCCCGCCCAAACACCGGCTGCCGACAGCACAAATGGTGTTTCGGGCAGTGCGCCCACGCTTGCCAGCAGTGAAACGACAGCCGATCCGGCACCGGCAGCAAAGAAGCGTACGACCACGGCGAAGAAGAAAACAACAAAGAAGAAGCCTAGTTCGAGCAAGTCTGCAGCGAACAAAAAGACGGAACCGCCGCCGCAGCAGCCCTTATGGGAGGCGCTGCAAGAAGAAGCGGAAAATCCAGAATATGATGATGAATTGATGCCGGAAGCGATCGCCATGGTGCGTAAACTAAACAAGGCATCAACGTCGCTGCTGCAGCGCCGTTTCCGTATCGGTTATACACGAGCGGCACGCATGATCGATGCTATGGAAGAACAAGGCATTATCGGTCCGCCGACCGGGACAAGTAAGGCGCGTACCGTGACACCTGTGGGCGGCGCAGAAGAGACGGCCGTCGCCGAAGATGAGGAGCCTGCTGAAAGCGCCTGATGATTCCCGGCACAAAATCCCCCCTGAAGAAACATCGAGCTGACTAACGATGGCCCATTTAGAAGGACAGGAACGCGCCCTATACGTGCAAGATATGTTTGCGCGCATTGCCGGACGCTACGATTTGATGAACCGCGTGATGACGCTCGGGCAGGATGTCACCTGGCGGCGCTATGTCATTGACAAGGCGCAGCTGCCGGTTGGCGGTCGTTTGCTCGATATCGCCACCGGGACCGGCGAGATCGCGCTGGAAGGCCAGGCGCTTGTGCCCAACTTGCAGGCTGTCGGCGGTGATTTCACCCTGGAAATGATGCAGGTGGGCAAGCGTATCCCTGCTCGCCAGCTGATACGTTGGGTCGGCGCTGATACATTAGCGCTGCCCTTTCCCGATAACTATTTTGACGCCGTCACCTCCGGTTTTTTGATGCGCAATGTCATTGATGTGCAGAATGCCTTCAGTGAACAACTGCGTGTGACCAAGCCAGGAGGCTGGATTGTCGTTCTTGAGTCCAGCCCACCGAAGCGCAATTTGTTACGGCCGTTTATCTTGATGCACCTAAATGTTGTGATTCCGACTCTGGGTAGATTGGTGGCCGGTCAGGCGGACGCTTACCGTTATTTGCCGGACAGTACGCAGCAGTTTCGCAGCCCCGACGATCTGGCGAACGTAATGCGCCAGATTGGCCTGACGGCCGTTGGTTATAGATTGTTCATGTTTGGGACGATCGCCGTACACGTGGGCCAAAAACCAACGGCATAGTTCCAGTAGGTCAGCCGCGCCACAGGTATCAAAATCAAGAGATGCCTAATTTGAGCGTTTTGTAAGCGTGCATACACGACCTAGCGGCAGGCCCACTATAATCATTCTTGTGAAACGTTTAACCTTCTTGATACTCCTAGTAACTGTTCTGCTCGCTGCCTGCGGCGGGCAGGAAGCCGCGCCGACGGTCGAGAGCACTGCCCTGCCTGTCGGGACCGCTTCCCTACCGTCGACAGCAACGGCCGAGCCACTACCTACCGAGACAACCGCGCCGCCAACAGACGTTCCCACGGAGGCGCCCGTTGACGCGCTGGTGGAAGAAATCTCTGCTGAATCGCCCTCAACAGAACCGGCCAGTCTGCCAGAACCAACGGCGACGAATGAGCCCCCTGAGGAAGTTGAAGAGCCGGCAGCTGCTCAGGTGATCAGTGGGCAAACGGTCGAAGGCGCCTATTTCTATGGCGATCCTGCTGCGCCGCTGACGTTGATCGATTATTCAGACTTTCTGTGACCTACCTGCCGTGCCTACGTGCTAGGTACTGAGCCACAGGTTATCGAGAGTTATGTTCAGGAGGGCAAGGTCAAGCTTATATTTTGGCCGGTCCTTAATCATGGCAATCCCAGCGTTTACAGCACTGTAGCGGCGCAATGCGCCGGCGCGCAAGATCCGGCGCAGTTCTGGCGGATGCATGAGATGCTGTTTCAGAATCAGGGCGACTTGTGGTCGGCGACAAGGGATTATTTTGTCAATACGGCCGTTTCCATTGGTCTTGACCAGGCTGCATTTGAGGCCTGTTATGATGATCCCGACACCCTCGAAGAGGTGATGTCCCTGGATAGTATCCGCCGCGACCGCGGCGTTTTCGCCCAACCTGTCTTTGATGCCAATGGATTTGTCTTCGCCGGCGCGCTGCCCTTTGATCAATTCTCGGCTGCCCTGGACAGCATGTTGGCAGAAGCCACCCCCTGATCTTTACGCTATACTCCCGGCGTATGAATCCACTGCTCGAAAATAGAGTTGCCATTGTCACCGGTGCTGGGGGAGAGACTGGTTCTTCGATTGTGGCTGTTCTGGCGGAAGCTGGCGCACGCGTGATCGTCAATGATATCAATCCCGATCGTGCCGAACGGGCTGCCTCGGCCGTTCGCCAGGCTGGCTCTGAAGCCGTGGCCATAACGGCCGATGTCTCTAATCGTTTCCAATGTGTCAATCTCATCGAGACGGCGCGTGAACAGTGGTGCCGGCTCGATATCTTGATTAACAATGCCTCTGTTCAGCCTGCTGCCCCCGTGCTCAAGATGGATGAGTGGGCGTGGCAGCGCTGCCTGGACGTGAATCTCAAAGGGGCCTTCTTCATGAGCCAGCTAGTGGGGAGAGTCATGGCTGACGAAAATCAGGAGCGGGGTGGGACAATCATAAATATTGGCGATTCCGTTGGTGACGACGTATTGGGCCCCGGCCTTGCCGCCTATGCCGCCAGCAAAGCGGGATTAGCGGCTTTCACGAACGAATGTGCTCGCGAGTACGCTCAGTATGGTATTCGCGTATTTGCTGTCCAGCCCGATATGGTTGATATGTCACCGGACAATCAAGCATTAGGAATCGCGCAGCGCCTTCTTTCCGAAAGAGATATCGCCCGAACCGTGCTTCAACTCTGCTGTGCCACCTGATCTGACGTTGGCTGTGGCGTCTTTTTTGGGCTTCGTGTTGAGGTTACCGCTCTGCGGTCATGCTGTCTGATACCCTGATCTGTCTAAATTGCGCGTTTAATCGTCGTCTTTTAGAACAACGATCCCTTTCTCCAATGCCGCGACATCGATGATCTCCTCCTCTTCAGTTGAAGGTTCGATTGTTGATAGCTGCTCGAAAGCCGCGTCGTACTTGCGCTTGCGTACGCTTCTGGCCAGCTGCTCATAGGCGTTGTTCAGCGCATCATCACTGGTCACAACGTCCCCCAGGTCCATGTCGAATAAGAACTGAGCCACAGGGAGCAGCTGCTTCCCTTCCTCTTGTCCCGCACCGTCGGGGAAGTTGTCAAGCAAAACATAGGCTTCGAAACCACGCCCTTTCTTTAGATGCTGCCGCGCCTGCGCCAGCCGCTTTTCCGGTTCGGAACTGCCGCTGATCTTTGGGGTGGGTGAGGGTTGACCGACCGCTTTGTTGACAAAACGTTTAACCAAAGGGCCGGGCCGCGCACCTGTGAATTCATCCACAACCTGCCCGTTGCGAAACAGCTTCACCGCCGGGATGCTCTGGATCTGATACTGCTGCGCTGCACGCCGGTTATGTTCTGTGTCCAACTTGGCCAGGATGAATTCGCTGTCCGGATCTGCGGCTAAATCTTCCAGGATAGGTCCCAATACCTGGCAGGGGCCACACCAGGCCGCCCAAAAATCGACCAGCACCGCTGTCTTGTGCGATCTCTGGATCACTTGACGCTTGAAGTTGGCATCGGTCACATCAATCACGGCCCAGTTCCGCTGTGCTTTCTTGTCTTTCTTGAAGAAGCTGAATAGTCCCATTAGATTCACTGCCTTATTACGGGTCTGTTGTAAGATCGTCTCCAGACATAGCGTCGAAGAGAGTACAAGTGTATCACGATTACTGCCGCTGGTGGTTGGCTGGTCACCTACACTAAAGTTGAGTTATTGGAGTTGGAACGGGAGAGTGACGCCACATGAGTCACATCAGTGTTTTTGACATGATGAAAATCGGTGTTGGGCCGTCAAGCTCACATACGATGGGCCCCTGGCGAGCGGCTGAGCGTTTTCTAGAAGAACGGTGTTCGGGTGGAACCTTCGCTGAGATTCAAGGTGTGCAGGTTGAACTATTTGGATCCCTAGCCAAGACAGGTCGTGGTCACGGCACCGATATCGCCATCTTGATGGGCTTGCGCGGAGAAGAGCCCGCAACTTGTGACACTTCCTTGATTGACATCAAAGTGCAGCAGATTCGGGATGAAGGTGAGATATGGCTCCTGGGCGAAAAACCCATACCATTTGATCCGGCCGCCGATTTGATTTTTCATTTCGATACGACACTGCCCTACCATCCAAACGGCATGCGCTTCAGGGCATCCTTGGCCAACGGCGGGATAGAGGAATCGACCTACTATTCTATCGGTGGTGGATTCGTGGTTGAAGAAGGGGAGACCCTTGAGCCATCAACGATTACTTTGCCCTTCCCCTCTGAGTGCGGGGACGATGTACTGGGTCACTGTCAGGAGCAGGGTCTCTCGATAGCGGAGATGGTGCTAGAAAACGAGAAGCGCTGGCGCAGTGAAGCTGACATCAAGGCAGACCTCCTTCAACTTTGGGAGGTGATGGCTGAATCTATCTATCGTGGCTGCCATACCGAGGGCATACTGCCTGGCGGCCTTAACGTCGTGCGACGCGCGCCGGGTATGCATCGCAAACTCATGCACGAGGGCAGTCAATACACAAATCATCAGGAATGGCTCCGCTGCATCCAGGACCATCGATACAGATTTCACCGGATCGTGAAGTGGGTCAGCTGTTTTGCGCTGGCTGTGAACGAAGAAAATGCTTCTTTCGGCCGTGTTGTGACCGCGCCGACGAATGGCGCTGCCGGCGTCATTCCTGCTGTCTTGATGTATCGTGTGTGCTTCTATGAGACGAGCGAAGAGGAGATCGTCCGCTTCCTTCTCGTTGCCGGCGTGATCGGGATTCTGTTCAAGAAGCGGGCCACTATCTCGGCAGCGATGGGTGGGTGCCAGGCGGAGATTGGCGTTTCGTCGGCTATGGCCGCTGCGGCATTATGTGAATGTGCCGGTGGAACAGTAGCGCAGTCCTTGATGGCTGCGGAGATCGCTATGGAACATCACCTTGGCTTGACCTGTGATCCGGTCGGCGGTTTGGTGCAGGTCCCCTGCATAGAGCGTAATGCGATGGGCGCGATGAAGGCGATTACGGTCGTCAACCTGGCGCTGGAAAGTTCGCCGCAGTATGCCAAAGTTTCTCTTGACGCGGTCATCAGGACGATGTGGGAAACGGCGCAAGATATGAACGAGAAGTACAAGGAAACTTCGGAAGGTGGCCTGGCGGTGCTAATCCCCGTCAGTGTGAGTGAATGTTGATCTGGGGGCTGAGCCATGCAGAAGTGGTCGCGACCCATCTGTTCAGAATGACTCCAAACTTCGCTAGGGTCTTGAGAGAGGTCTCGGAGCAGCAATCAACAAAGAAATCTCAGGCGTTTAATAACCAACAGTTTCATTTGAAATAGGAGAAACAAACTTATGATTAAGGCAGTTTGGAATGATGTCGTATTGGCCGAAAGTGATGATACCGTTGTTGTGGAAGGGAACCATTATTTTCCACGCAAGGCGCTGAATATGGCCTATTTTCAGGAAAGCGAGATGCATACGACCTGCCCATGGAAAGGGGTGGCCAGCTATTACACAATTGAGGTGGATGGCAAGCAGAATCCCAATGCTGCCTGGTATTATCCACAGCCGTCCAATGCGGCTGAGCGCATCAAAGATCATGTCGCCTTTTGGAAGGGCGTTGAGGTTAGTTGATTGATAAGAAGGTTTTCGGGGCAGGCGTAGAGACAACAAGAGATCCCCTGTTCGAGCGGAAACAAGCGTGATCTGCGATCGATTGGTTGCCCTGCTGTTACCTCTGGCAGCAGCGGTTTTTTTTGATCTGGATTGCCAGTCTATTCAAGTTTCCCTATTCAAAATGGACTGCTGATCCGTTATACTGTAGATGGGTGAGCCATTCAGCCAGCAGCATGATTCACAACACATCCTGTGCGGAAGGTTTCACCCTCTGGCAGATCGTTTGTTGGTTCAAGGGGGTAAACATGACCAAATTACACGAGCTTCACAGGCTGGGTCAATCACCCTGGCTGAATTATATGCGCCGGAGGTTCATTATGTCCGGGGGGCTGCGCGAATCAATCGAGCAGGGCATCCAGGGTATTACGGCAAATGCAGCCGCATTCACAGACACCGTTCGTGACGATAGTGATTACAACAAGGATATCCACGCTCAAATGGTAGCCGGGACGCCGCCGACGCGAATCCATGAGACGCTCATGGTCGATGATGTACAGCGGGCGGCCGATTTGCTGCATCCGATATTCGAAGAGAGTGCCGGGCTGAACGGCGTAGCGAGTATTGAGATCGATCCCTCCCTGGCCAATGACAGTGTGTGCACGGTAGCCATGGTGCGCCGTCTTTTGGCGCGTGTTGACCGGGGCAATGCGATGGTTGAGATTCCGGCCACGCCGGCGGGTTTGGAGGCCGTGCTGGCGCTCACGGCGGATGGGATCAACATCAACGCCACGCATATTTTCTCGGTGACCGTTTATGAGCGCGCTGCCCAGGCCTATATAAGCGGGCTGGAAACCTATTTTGAGACACATAGCGTCTGGCGTATGGAACCCACGTCCGTCGCTTCCATCTCCATCAGCCCTGTTGATAGGGTTGTTGATGAGCGGCTGGCCGAGTTGGAACGTCCCGAGCTGATGGGGAAAACGGCCGTGTCTATGGCCCGGCTTCTTTATGCGCGCTACCGAGACATCTTTTCCGGCCCGCGTTGGGATGCGCTTGCCTCGCGCGGCGCCCGGACACTGCGTCCAAAGTGGACGCGCCTCGATGTTTGGGATGAGCGGCGCTCGCCTACATTCTATATGAACTCCCTTATCGGCTCTGACTGCGTGATCACATTTGCGCCGGAAACGCTAGATATCTTCCTTGAAAAAGGACGTGTTGCCAGATCTCTGGAACGCGAAAGCGGCGATGGCGACAATCACCTGGCGCAGGTGGCAGATCTGGGTATCGATTTGGAAGGATTGGCCGAGGAACTGCAGAGGCTGCACATAGAGAGTGATGACAGACAATACCAGGCGTTGATCGGCGCTGTTATTCAGAACCTGATGAGCGAAGCGCCGGGTTACCTGTAAACGTTTCGGCTGCCGGGAACCTTACGGGGAGTTGCAGCGTTTCAAAGGTACGAGTACAAACACGTCTAGGAGTACCGTATGTCTGGAAAGTACCGTTTTTTGCTCCTCTTTTGGGGCGGTCTATTCTTTGTGTCGGCGCTGATCATGTTTATCAGCCTGCAGACTTTCCGTGAGGAAAGCGGCAGTTTGCTCCCGCCGTTTCCACTAGTGCCCCCGAACGGCATGGAAACGGAAAGCGGCATACCGGTTGACAAACCGGATGATGATCTTGTTGTGGATGACGGAAGTTCGCAGTGGAGTCTGGTGCTGGCCACTGTATCAGCCTTTGTCTCTGCTGCTGGCTTCATTGCAACCACCTACTTCGCTCTGCGGAATGATCGCCGCCAGTCTGCCCTGACGAGATTGGAGGTTGAGAAATTGGCCAATGAGATCGAGCGCCAGAAGTTAGAAATAGAACAACTCCGTCAATCACAAGAAAAAAAGAAGAAATCCTCGTAGGCGTTAATCACTGTCCTGTCGGCCAGGAAACGCATCCGCGCTTTCTGAATGAGGGTATGTCGAGTCTCTGGGCGTATGCATCCACCACCGCGCCGCGAACTGCTTTTTCTTGAGGCATGTTGGCTGTTGGACGCTGTGTGTTAGCTGCGTTATTATCTTCTGCCGGAGAATTCTCCGGTGACAGGTTTTACGGGCTATGGAAGAGGACGTGGGAAACAGCAGCGCAGCGTGGACAGTACCTATGCGTCGCTTGATGCAAGGACGCCCCTGGGCTCCACTAGTGGCAGGCGCTCTTCTGGCGCTCTTTCTGCTCTTTATCTGGTCAACGACCGTCCCGCAAAGCTTCACCTCTCTATTTGATTCTCTGCAAAGTACAGATGTTGAACAATCACGAATTGACACAGCGCTGCCCGCTCCCCAAGGTGAAGTAGCGCTCACGCAGAGTTTTATCCCACGTCACAATGGATTAAGCGAAGTCGAAATCACGTTGGTGCATTACGGTGAGCCAGTAGATGGTGATGATGCACACCTCTCCATTCAGCTGTCAAATGAGCAGGGTGAGCTGATCGCAGAACGAGCTTATCCAACAGCCTCACTCAGCCATAATCAAGTCGTGCGCCTGCTCTTTGCACCGCAGAATGATTCCAAGGGGCAGGCGTATCTGCTGCGTCTCTCGGGCACATCAGATAATCAGGTTTCCGCCTGGGCATACAGCCTTGACAGCTACGGTGATGGCGAACTTTTGCAGATTGGCGGGCAGGACGCCGGTCAAAATCCTCTCTCCGCCGCCGATCTGCGTTTCTTAACGCGCTACAGCCTGACCTGGTCTGACGCGCTAGGCAATTTGGGCGAAACATTGTTCTATGAAGGTCTGGTCTTGCTGCTTGCCCTACTGGTAGTGCCGCTGCCTGGCGTCCTGCTGCTGTTGGCAGAGCATGCCTATAGGGGTCGGCAGATCAATGGCGGTGTGGACGGCCGCCTGAATTCCTGGGATCCCGCGGCCTGGTGGGGTGCCGCGCTTGCTCTGGGCGTCGCCGCGTGGCCGGTGCTGTGGACCTGGATGACCCTGGTCGGTGCTCACTGGACACGCTGGCTGTTGGCTGCTGTTATCCTGGGTGGTTGGATTGGCGCTGTCATTTATTGGTGGCGGGAGAGAGACCTGCGCCGCCGTGACGCTGATTCCGCCGGTGACCTGAACGCCAGACCGCCGATCGCTGCGCCATGGCAGTGGGATCACCTGCTGCTCTTGGCAATTCTCCTGCTTGGTTTGGCCGTACGCTTGATAGCTGTGCGCGACACACCGGTCTTGCCCTGGGTAGACGCCAGCCGGCATGGGCTCATTACGGCGGTTATGGCACAGAATGGACAAACGATTAGCAATTATGCGCCCTACCTTCCTGTCGACCGTTTCCCCTACCATTTTGGGTTTCACACGCTGTCGAGCTCGCTGCTCCTGCTCAGTAATTGGCCCATAGAAAGGATGCTGCTTGCCGTAGGCCAATTATTCAATGCCCTGGTGCCGTTAACGATGTTTGCTGCTGTCTGGCTGATGATTCAAAAACGGCGTGCAGGCTATCTGGCGGCTTTTCTTGTTGCGCTGCCTTTCTTCTTTCCCGCGTACTATGCAACGTGGGGGCGGCTTACCCAGCTCACGGCCGTCCTGATGCTGCCGGTTCTACTGGCATTTACCTGGCAGCTGATAAGGGGTAACAGGGCATGGATTGATCGCTGGTGGTTTGTGGGAATATTGGCGGCCGGTCTCTTCCTGATACATTTTCGGGTGCTGGTCTATTACACGCCCTTCCCGCTTCTGGTTCTACTGGTGAGTAGACTCCGCCGTATGCGTTGGCTGATCGCCTCGGCCGTCCTGGCATTTATGTTGGCCCTGCCGCGTATTTTCGGATTGCTTGCCGACACTGATCCTGTGCAGCGACTTGGCCGAACCATCCCCGAATACAACAACTTTCCCATCAACTACCTGACAACAGGTTGGGAACGGGCCTTTCTGGCGGCTGCGGCCGTTGCCTTGCTGCTTACTCTTGTTGCCGCGTTTCGCCGGCAGGTGTGGGTCGTCCTGCCGCTGGTTCTCGCCGGTTGGGCAGCCAGTTTGTTCGCCTTGCTGTCTCTAGACCGGCTCGGTTTACCTGTGCCGTCGCTCGTTAATCTAAACAGTATGTATATCACGTTGTTCATTCCACTGGCTATATTTCTGGCGCTGGTCTTCGACCAGGTATGGCAGTGGCTGGGCGGTCAAAGCTGGCCGCTGCGTATGGCCGGTTACGCCTTAGCCGGCGCTCTGCTGGCCGTGATGCTTGTTTTCGGCGTGCGCCGGCAGGTCACCATATTAAATTTGCAGACGCTGCTGGTCCAATATGAAGATCTAGCCGGCCTGCGTTGGCTCGATGAAAATCTGCCTGACGATGCGCTGATTGCTGTGAACAGCTGGCGTTGGTTGGGGGAAACCTGGGCAGGTGCGGACGGGGGCGCCTGGATCTTGCCGCTCACCGGGCGCTCGGTTACTACCCCTCCGATCGATCATACGTATAATCCTGATTTGTTCCGCCAGGTTAGGGAGTTCAATGAAGTGGCATCAGCCGTTCCTGATTGGTCAGAGCCGGCGCAGGCGGCGTGGCTGCGCGAGCAGGGTGTCAGCCACATCTATGTCGGTAAACGAGGGGGCTATTTTGACCCGGCAAAGCTGGTTTTGAACCCGCAAATGGAGCTGTTATTTGATCATGATGGCGTCTATATTTTCGCCGTTGGGCCGTAGGGCGTATTTGCTCATAACGCACTGCGGCATTATAATCGCCTGGCCCGGGAGAATGGTTCTCGGGCCAGCTGTGAGCGAAATGGAGGTAACGTATGAAAGTCGTTGTTTGTGTCAAACAGACGCCCAGCACTACGGCCGTTTTTAGTGTAGAAAATGGCAGCGTCAGTTGGGATGATCCCGGTGGCAAACCCAACATCGTTAACCCTTGGGATGAATACGCGATTGAAGAAGCTATCCGTCTCAAAGAAAACCATGGGGCCAGCGACGCGATTGCTCTAAGTGTGGGCGATGAATCGAGCTCTGAAGCATTAAAGACCTGCCTGGCCATGGGCTGTACGGAAGCGGTTCTGGTCTCTGATGATGCTTTTTCCGGATCTGATTCGCTGGGAACGGCGCGCGTTCTCGCTGCAGCGATAAACAAAGTGGGAGATGTGCAGATCGCCTTGTTCGGCAAACAGGCGATTGATGGCGACAGCGGACAGACTGTGGTCCAGGTTGCTCGCAAACTGGGCTGGACGCCGCTGACGTTTGTGTCGGCGATCAAGGAGGTTGCTGACGGCAGTATTACCGTGGAGCGCCTTGTTGATGAAGGCAAGGAGATTGTGCAGGCGCCGCTTCCCGTGGTGTTGGGAACGGTAAAGGAACTCAACGAGCCTCGTTATCCTTCTTTCATGGGCATCCGCAAAGCGAGCCGGGCGACCATACCGCAATGGACGGCCGCGGACCTGGATGTCGACGGCGCTTTTGGCAGCGAAGCCAGCAAGGTGGATTGGTCAGAGGTATACGCCATTCCGGCGCGGGAAGGTGAGGTGCAAATCATCGAAGCTGACTCCGTCGACGAGAAGGCGGAAATACTGGTCGAGAAGCTGTTTGAGGAGAAAGTGATATGAGCGGCGTCTGGGTAGTTGTGGAAAATCGAGATGGTGAGATCAGCACCATTGCCAGGGAAGCGATTGGCGCGGCGCGGCTGGTAGCTGATGAGCTGGGCGAAGATCTGACCGGGCTTGTATTCGGCGAAGATGTTGGCGATGTCGCTGATGCCGCGTTCGACCTTGGTTGTGATGAGGTAATTGGCGCTGATGACGCCACTTTGAAAGACGGCCGTGTCGAGGCTGTTGGTCCCCTGGTGGTGGCATTGGCCCAAGACAACGAACCGGTAGTGATCATCGCCGGCGCTTCAGCTCGTGGCCGTGATCTGACATCCTGGGTGGCTGCGGACCTGGATGCCGGTCTAGTCTCAGATTGTATCGCTCTAGAGGTTGACGGCGATAGGGTTAAGGTGACGAGACCAGTCTACGCGGGTAAATTATTGTCTACGGTCTTTGTAAGTAGCGGTACGCAGGTCGTCAGCTTGCGCGGTCGCGCTTTTGCCCAGGCTGAGTCTACGGGCGGAAACGGAACGGCCGATTGGGTCGAACCTGTCGTGAATGAAGATGATATTGCCAGCAAGGTAATTGGCTTTGAAGAGAAGGGCAGCGGCGTCAGTTTGAGCGATGCCAGTATCATTGTCAGCGGTGGTCGCGGCGTCGGTGGTCCGGAAGGATTTGATCCGGTGCGAGAACTGGCCGAGGTCTTGGGCGCCGCGGTTGGCGCATCGCGCGCGGCTGTAGATGCCGGCTGGATTCCCTACGAACATCAGGTGGGTCAGACGGGGAAGACGGTAAGCCCTGACCTCTACATTGCCTGTGGTATCAGCGGCGCTATTCAGCACCAGGCCGGCATGCGTACATCGAAGATTATTGTGGCGGTCAACAAGGATCCGGAAGCACCGATATTTAAGCTTGCCCAATATGGCATTGTTGGCGACCTTTTTGATGTGCTGCCCGCTCTGAATGAAGCGTTTGGCGAGCGTCTGGACTGATGCGCATAGCCGATAGAACAGTCATCTGATGGACAGACTTAGCGTCCGACCGCCTTTGGTCGGGCGCTTTTTGTTATAATGCTTCAATGATTATTTGAATAGCCTGGGAAATGGAGACAGCAAATTCATATGAGTGAAGAGCAAGAACAACAGGCATTTAAGGAAGGGGACATAATTCACGGCCGTGTCATTAAAGGGCTGAGTGGCTTCTTCACGGTGGATTCCGCTGAAGGAGAGATCGTGGCTAAACTGCCGGGCCGGCTTAAGAAGGAACGGCAGGATACCGACATTGTCGCGGTTGGTGATTCGGTTACTGTTTCGGTCAATGAAGATGGAACGGGGACGATCGAAGCGGTTGATGAGCGAAAATCAGTACTTTCGCGTACCCGTCCGGGTGCGCATGATGCCCGCCGTATGGCTGCCGATCGCGAACAGGTTCTGGTTGCCAACCCCGATCAGGTTGTCCTAGTTTTCGCTGTGAAGAAACCACGGCCCAGTTTGCGCAAGCTCGATCGCTTTCTTGTCGTTGCTGAGCTGAACGAACTGCCGGCGATCATCAATGCAAACAAGATTGATCTGTTTGACTCGATCGACGAAGCGCGAGAGATGTTTCAGGTCTATGAAGATATCGGTTATCAGGTCATCTATACCAGCGCCGAGACGGGAGAGGGCATTGACGAGCTAGCCGGAGCTTTGCGTGACAAGATTTCAGTCATGACTGGATCATCTGGCGTCGGAAAATCAAGTTTGCTGAACGCCATACAACCGGGCCTCGGGCTGCGTGTGAATGAAGTCAGCGAAGCAACAGAGAAGGGGCTGCATACCACACGCCATGCGGAAATGTTCCCCTTGGACGAGGGCGGCTATGTTGTCGACACGCCGGGCATTCGTGGACTGGCCTTGTTTGATGTTGAACCGGCCGAATTGGACGCCTATTTTCGTGAGATAGGTCCCCTTGTGGAGCAGTGTCAGTTTAGCGATTGTTCACACCGGCATGAACCTGGCTGCGCGGTTCGTGCGGCGGTTGAGGCCGGCACCGTCTCCGCGGAGCGCTATGACAGCTACCTGCGTTTGCGGGAAGAACATGAGCAGCTGGAAGAGGATCTGTTCTAGCTGCCGGGTTTTGATTGACGCATTAGTCAAGCAGATGCTGCGGGCCAAAGTGGTCGGGCAGTAGTGCGTAGAGTGTCGTTTCTCGTACGTTTCCAGCGGCATCACTAAGCAGTACGGGCACGTCGCCGGCGAATTCGACGAGCACCTGGCGGCAGGCCCCGCACGGTGATCCGCCATTTTCCGTACAGACAGCAACAGCCAGCAGTTCTTGTTCCCCTGCGGTTACGGCCTGAAATACGGCCGTTCGCTCCGCACAATTCGATAGGCCATAAGATGCGTTCTCTACGTTGACTCCGCTGATGATACGCCCGCCCGGCAGTAAGATCGCGGCCCCAACTCGATAGTCAGAGTAGGGTGCATAGGCGAAGGCGCGAATGGCGCAGGCCGCTTCAACCAGTTTTGTTTTTTGTTCTTCTGTAATCATGATCGTTCCTTTTCTTGGTTAATCGTCATCAGAAGCGTTAAATTTTCCGGTGCTATTCGTCGCCGTTAATCCAGCTGAACGGTGGCAGGTGCGTGTCTTCCGGTAGATGCGCGTTTTCTACGTGTGCCTGTTCAATGGCGCAATTATTCCCCAGATGCGACTCGCGAATGATTGTATTCGGGCCCAAAATGCACGCAGCCCCAACAGTAGTCTTCCCCTGAAGATAGGTGTTTGGCCAGATAATTGTATCTTGCCCAATAATAACATCCTGGTCAATAAACGTCGTTTCCGGATCAACGAGCGTGACACCGTTGTTAAGCCAATACTGGTTAGCGCGCTGTCTGAAAGCCTTTTCTACCAAGACCAGCTCGCTCCGTGTGCCGGCGCCGAGGCACTCATCCGCATCTTCGATGGATAGGGCGACAACATCACGACCCTGGCCAACGGCCAGCCCAACCGTGTCAGTCAAGTAGAACTCTTGGCCGCTGCGTGCCTGGCGCAGCGGCAGATCGTCAATGTGCTGCCACAACCATTCGGCGTCAAAGCAATAGATGCCGGCATTCAATTCCCTTATGGCCAAGAGTTCGGCTGTGTCCGGTCGTTGGCGCGCTTCGGCTACCTCGAGAATCTCGACTACATTGCCTGATTCGTCGCGAATCACCCGTCCAAAGGTGCTGTCGACATCCCCAATCACGCTGAGCAAAGCGATGGCAGCTCCAGTGGCTTTCTGTTCTTCGGCTAATCGCTGCATGGTCGACGCACGTAGTAAGGGCATATCTCCATAGGTAACCAGTACCTGGCCCGACTTGCCGCGCAGGACCGGCTCCGCCATCTGCGCGGCGTGGCCGGTGCCCAACTGCTGTGGTTGGACCGCATAGGTCGCCCTGTCGCCAAACAGAGCGCCGACGCCATCTTCACCGGGACCAACGACCAGGAGAGGTGGAAGATCGGCGACCGCATCAGCCGCCTCGAAGACATGCTGCACCATGGGCTTGCCGCCCACGAAGTGCAGGATTTTTTGCGTTTTGGAATTCATGCGCGTCCCCTGGCCGGCAGCCAGGATAACAACGGCCAATGACATAGAATTACCCTCTCAACTCAGAGCTCTGAGATGTCAGATTATTTGCCTGAATTGGACTTGCTTGCACAATCTCAGAGGTTTCCAGCACCAATAAAAAAGGACCGAGGCGTACCATGCTCAGTCCTACGATTAACTGGGGCGGAAGGATTCGAACCTTCGAATGGCGGATTCAAAGTCCGCTGCCTTACCACTTGGCTACGCCCCAACAGCCCGAAAATCGTAGCACAACGACCTGCAAATAGCAACTGCCATGCGGCCTTCGCCGGCATGCCTTGTGATCACGGCTCAGCGAGTGCTTAGGATAGCTCTTCTCGCCCTTCTACCGCGCGGCCAAGCGTGATTTCATCGGTGTATTCCAGATCGCCGCCAACTGGCAGCCCGCGGGCCAATCGCGTCAGCCTCACGCCGGAACCGGCCAGCCGTCTCTGCAAATACAAAGCGGTGGACTCGCCTTCAAGTGTCGGGTTGGTAGCCATGATGATCTCGCTGAAATCATCAGCCTCTACGCGTCTTACAAGCTCTTCTACCCTTAGATCTTCGGGACCAATACCCTCCACCGGTGAAATCGCCCCATGAAGGACGTGATAACGGCCGTTGAAGGCGCGCGAACGTTCGATAGCCAGCACGTCCAACGGTTCTTCAACGACGCACAAAACCTGTGCGTCACGCGTATCGTCCTGGCAGATAAGGCAGGGATCTTGTTCGGTGATATTGAAGCAGACGGAACAAAAGCGTGTGTGTTCCTTGAGATCCTGCAGTGCCTCGGCCAGGTCCAGCGCCTGATCACCAGACGCACGCAGCAGGTAAAACGTCAGCCGTGATGCCGATTTGGGACCGATGCCTGGTAGGCGTGCGAATTCATTAATCAGGCGATCAACTGTCTCGGGAAGAATGGAACGTGCCACGTTTAGCCCAGGCCCATGCCGCCGAGCATATCATTCAGGCCCATATTGCCGGTGATGCCTTCCATCCTTTGGGCTGAAAGCGCCTGTGATTGCTCAATGGCCGAATTAATGCCGGCTACCAGCATATCTTCCAACATCTCGGATTCTTCAGGGTCAAGTAACTCTGGGATAATCGAAATGGATTGGATGCGCTGGTGACCGGTAATGACAATCGTGATGGCGCCGCCACCAGCTGATATGGTCACGGTTTCACTTTCCAGTGCAGCCTGGGCCTCGGCCATATCCTGCTGCATCTGTTGGATCTGGGCCATCATGTTGCCCGGCGATGCTTTCTTCTTAGATTTTCCGCCACGAAATGGTTTTTTTGCCATAAGACACTCCAGTTTATTGCTTTTCCAGTCGCTTGGTGACGCCCTTTGTGCGGGCATTCTTGGCCAAGAGTCCTAGAAAAATCTACTTTTTACTATTTGTCATCAGGGACAACGCCGCCTAATTCGTCAGCAAGCGCCTGAAATTCTTTCTGTGCAATGGGAACAACATACTCGCTGGTTACGACGCTGCGAACCCCACACTTTGAGCCTAGGATTTGTGAGAACGCCTTGCTTACAGTGATGGCGGCGCTTTCTGTTTTGTCGAATTTCTCTTTAAAAATCGGGAAATCAAAGCCCAGGACAATCGTGCTGCCTTCAATCGCCAATGGTTTACACATCGCCAGCAGCGGCGGAAGATTCTTGTTTTCCTGGCCTGCCTGACTGACCATATTACGCCATTGAACTTTGGCGGATTCAAGGCTAAGTGGGATACCGGCGGCCACCACGGCCGTTTCCATGGGCGGCGGCCCGGCTTCCACGTCTGTCTCGGCTGCTGTCTTAAATTCCTCGCTCACGGTCTCGACCACAGCGTAGTCCGCAGGGGCAGCTGATTCGTCAACGGGGGCCTCTTTCAGCGCGGTCGGAGTAACTACCTTTTCACGTACCGGCGCTTTTTGGTAAAGGGGAGCGGGGGCATTGGGCAGGAGGTCCACAAAAGCCAATTCAAGCGGCAGCTGCGGCTGCCAGCTGACCGCCTGTTGTTGCGCAGCCTCATGAAAACCACGAATTGCTTCAATAAGCGCAGGGCGAGGTGCGCGCTGCGCCTGGCTGATGATCGCTTCCTTCTGATCATCGGAAACGTCCAAAGTGGATGCATCTCCACTGGCCTGCATGAGCAGAACCTCGCGAAGGTGACTGACCATCTGCCGCGCAAACTGCCGTGCATCGGCGCCGGCAGATGTTGTTTGATAAATAATGTGCAGACCCTGAGCACCGTCGGCGTTAAGCCAGGCGTCGGTCAAGTCAATCACCGATCGGTTGGCAGCAGTTCCCAATACTTGCTGCGCTCGCAGTAGGGTTATTGTATCGCCAGGGGCGACCACCAATTGATCAAGCAGGCTCTCTGCATCACGCAAACTGCCGGCTCCCTGCCGGGCTATCAATTCGATCACTGATGGCTCAAGGATGATCTCTTCTTTCTCCGCCATCTCTTTTATGCGCTTGCTGATTTCGGCTACGGAAAGCAGACGGAAATTGAACTGCTGGCAGCGGGACTTGATGGTCAGCGGAACCTTGTGTTCCTCCGTGGTAGCCAGGATGAACATGGCATGGGCGGGGGGTTCTTCAAGCGTTTTCAGAAGCGCGTTGAAGGCAGCCTGCGAAAGCATGTGCACTTCATCGATGATATAAACTTTGAGCCGTCCTTGATTGGGAGCGAAATTGATCTTGTCGCGCAGATCGCGAATATCATCTACGCCGGTATTGGAGGCGGCATCGATTTCAATAAGATCGAGAAAACGGCCGTCATTGACTGATTTGCAGATGATGCATTGGTTACACGGCCGCTGTTTCGGATCGTCATGCAGGCAGTTGACCGCTTTAGCCAGCAGGCGGGCAGTCGTCGTTTTGCCGGTGCCACGTGGGCCGCAGAAGAGATAGGCATGCCCAACGCGCCCGGCAGCAACGCTATTCTGCAAGGTACGTGTTATATGCTCTTGCCCTACAACTTCGTCGAAGGTGCTGGGACGCCATTTGCGGTATAGAGCCTGGGACATTACGGCTAGTTTAACACTGCCCAATTGGGCTAGCAAGGAGCCTTAGAGCTGCGTCATCTTGTCTGGCCACCATCTGTGAAGATACAGACGTTTGTACTGCTGTCAATCGAAAAGTTCGATATTGTCGCTGATCCAGGAATAAAGATCGCGGATGCCTTCTTGTGGTGATATTGCCGGCTTCCAATCCAAAAGAGCTTGAGCTTTGCGAATGTCGGCGACAAATACCCGCTGGTCGCCCGGCCGCCAATCGCCGAGATTGATGGCAACCGGCCGGCGGCTGAGTTCTTCTAGCATCGGCCCGAATTCCAGCCAGATCGACAACGTGTTTTTTGGCCCGCCGCCTAGGTTGAATACTTCACCGCGTAGGTCATCAATCCGTGAGATCCCTTGCTCGTAGGCGCGGATCAGATCGCTGACATGCAGTAGATCGCGAATCTGTTTGCCGTCACCGTAGATGCTGATCGGCCGGCCTTTGGCGGCAGCGATAGCGAAGTGGGCAACCCATCCTTGGTCTTCGACGCCGAACTGACGACGGCCGTAGATGCAGGATTGGCGAAAGGTAAGGGTTCGCAAGCCGTAGATGCGCGCGTAATCACGCGTATACTGGTCGCCTGCTCCTTTCGAACAACCGTATGGTGAATGGAAATCAAGCGGGTAGGTTTCTGGTATGCCGTAAATATGATCCGTATAGGTGTAGCGTGTGGCTTCTTCACTGATCAGGATATCTTCCATGCCACCATATACTTTGTTCGTCGAGGCGTAAAGGACGGCCGCTTCCGGTGCGGCTAAACGAACCGCCTCCAGAAGGTTGAAGGTACCCAGCGCATTAATCTCAAAATCCTCACGCGGGTTCAAGACGGAAATCGTCACAGCCACCTGGCTGGCCAGGTGCAGAACAACGTCTGCACCGTCGACAGCTACCAGCAGTGCCTGATAATCACGTATATCACCCTCGACAATATGTAGCTGGCTGTTGTTATGTCGCTGGCGAAGCCAGGCAACGTTGGCAAGACTACCCGGGCGCGAGAAGTTATCGAATATAGTTACTGAGTGACCTTGATTTAGAAAATGATCGACACAATTAGATCCGATAAACCCTGCGCCGCCCGTAATAAAGTAGTTCATCTGTGGATGGATTCCTCTACTGATAACTGCCTTCCTGCGTCATTGATTGCTGCCTGCTTTACACACACCGATCCGGCACTTCTTTATACACTGCCACGAATGTCAAGACGCGATAAGCGCCAGGCGCGCGTACAGTGCATCCTGTTCTTGTTCCAGAAACGTTCTGTAGTCTGCTGGTGAGTCGAGATTCACTGTCATCAGGATGGCATCCTCTCCAGTGTCGCGATAGTAACCCGGGCGCTCCCCCACCTCAGAGAAACGATATTTCTTGTACAGCTTCTGAGCAGCATGATTGCTTTCTCTGACCTCGAGCGTAACAAGAGCGGCCGTGCTTTCTAATCCCATAAACAGCACACTAAGAAGAAGCAATTGACCGAATCCTTGCCCGCGGAGCCGGGGATCGACCGCTATCGTGCTGATGTGTATTTCATCAGCGATTGTCCAACAGCCCGTATAGCCTAGAAGCGTTTCCTTGCCGGATGCCTCAAGTCGTGTCAATGCCTGATAATGCGCTAGCTTGTTGTGGGCTAGTTCATACAAATAGATCGCTTTATTGCGAGGTGTTGGAAAGGAGAGCTTTTCGATAACCAGCACAGCAGGTACGTCGGCAGGTTCTAGCTGCCGTAGACAGAAGGGGGTAGGCGGTTGTTTCATCCCGGCATGTGAACCAGAAATAGAAAAGAGCTCTCGACTAATTCCCGGATGCGTCGCGCAAATAGTCGGGAGCCAACGAGGCCGCGTCATCGACCAATCCCTGGCGCCAACGCTGCCAGCCGGCCTCGGCCAAATAGCCGGCACGGCGTACAGAAGCCGCGGCGGGCACCAAGTAGAATGGTTTCTTGCTGGCTCTGATCATTTTGGCAGCTTCAGGAGAGATTTCTCCGGCGAAGGTCGTGGGATTTTCCAGGTGAAAAAGCAAGGTTTCCCATGTTTCAATGACCGGCTTTTCGCTCGGCTGCCACCCTTTCTTCTCCTGCCAGCGGTATAGACCGGCTACGACCCGTGTTCGACCTGCTTCAACCGCGACTAATAGGGAACCCGTTCGTAGACCTATGGATGACGCGATAATGTCAAGTGTCGGTACACCAATCAAGGGGATCTGGTGTGCTAATGATAGACCTTTGGCTACGGCAAGACCGACGCGCAAGCTCGTATACGAACCGGGGCCGATGGCGACCGAGATGGCCTTTAAATCGGCCGCTTCCAGCTCGGATTTGGCGAGCAAAGTTCCGATAGCAGGGGTGAGTTCAACTGTCTGGGTATTCGTGCCGCGCCAGCCTTGTTCGGCAAAGACAGTCTTTCCATCGAATAAGGCGAGGCCGGTCCAGCGGGTGGCGGTGTCAATAGCTAATATCATGGGTGATTTCTTTCAGAAACGATAAGCGACAGGTATGCCATGTTCTCTATACGCCGAATGCGCTGCGACGGAATGCCTTTAGCAATTCCGTGGAGCGCTCATCTGTGGCGACAAAGCGCAGCTTACGTCTTGTCTCATTTACGTGGCTCATTTCAATCCACAAGCGATCGGCCGGCAAGTTGTTCTCAATGCGCTCTGGCCATTCGATCATGAATGCACCGTCAGCGAGCAGCACATCTTCCAATCCGGCGGTGATGACATCTTCTTCTGACTCCAGCCGGTAGCAGTCGATATGGTAAAGTACGCGATCGTCATGCATTCTAGGATACTGGTTGACCAGCATGAAGGTCGGGCTGGTCACGCGGATTGCTGTTCCCCAGCCTCTGCCAACGCCTCTAGCCAGGACTGTCTTGCCCGCGCCGAGGTCGCCGGACAGGCACAGAATATCATTGGGCTGAAGCAGTTCGCCCAGGCGAACGCCAAGGCGCATGGTTTGCTGTTCGCTGCTACTGATGAAATCTAGGGATTGATCTGTGAGTATGGCCATAGTCCACTGCCGGCAGATTGCTGCTAAATAATCGTACCTATTATACCGCTGTCTGCCAAACATGGTATTATTGTTGCGGAGTCATCCTGGTGGTTGTTTATGCGCATACTTGTCCTTTCCGATATCCACGCCAATCTACCCGCTTTTGAGGCGGTACTTGAAACCACAGATGGCCAGTGGGACCAGCTTTGGTTTCTGGGAGACCTGGTTGGCTACGGGCCGAACCCGAATGAATGTGTGGCTTTGCTGCAGGACCTTGATCATGTGAGTTTATCAGGCAATCATGATTGGGCGGCGCTTGGCAAGCTGGATATTGATGATTTTAATGGTAATGCTCGCGACGCGATCTTGCGGACGCGTTCGATGTTGAATGAAGAGTCCTCGACGTTTTTGAACGCGCTGCCTGCGAAACGCGTGCAGGCTGGATTTACGCTGGCCCACGCCAGTCCGCGCCATCCGATTTGGGAGTATATCATTGACTACCACACGGCCGCCGCTAACTTCGCGCATTTCGACACTGATTATTGTCTGGTTGGTCATACACATATTCCCATGCAGGTTGAGGAAGATGAGCTGGGTGAAGTGGTTATTGTTCAGCCGCGGAATGATGAAATTATCTCTCTTGAAGATGCAAGGTTTTTGTTGAATCCCGGCAGCGTTGGTCAGCCGCGAGATGATGATCCGCGGGCTGCCTATGCTTTGTTGGATACCGATCGCCTGACCTGGCAGTTCGGTCGTGTTTCTTATCCTGTCGCGGAGACGCAGCAGCAGCTGCGCCAGGCGGGTTTCCCAGAAGATTTGATCGGGCGTCTTTCCTATGGCTGGTGACGAGAGCCAGCGTTTTCAAATCAGCGCACCATACACTGTTTCTTCCAACCAAACCTGAGAAAAAGGGAACCTCCTGGACGTCTGCAGCGTTTTATCAAATAGATGATGACGATCCGCAAATCAGTGAAGGAGTGAGATGATGACCCTGAAAACTACAATGACAGCCCTCTTGTTATTGGGGATCCTGCTGGTTGGTTGTGGCCGCGGTGCCGCGGAAATGGCCTTGGACGAAGCTGCGATGGCACCAATGGCCGACGTCGAAATGGTGGAAATGGAAGCGTACGCTGAAGAGAGCGCCGCGGGTGTTGCCTTCCGTGATGATGCACAGTTCAACGAGGCGGTACTTGTCGCGCAGGATACGGCCCAGGAGCGGATAATTATCCGTACGGCCGATATGAGTATCGTCGTTGTCGATACGGAAGCGGCTATGGATACTATCAGTCAGATGGTGAATGAGAATGGCGGCTGGGTTGTTCAAAGCAGCGTTTTTCAATATTCGGATGATGCGATGACCGGCAATATGAACGTTCGCATTCCGTCTGAAGGGTTTGATTCTTTTCTGGAAGCGGTGCGCCATCTTTCTGTCGAAGTGAACCATATTTCGACGTCGGGCCAGGATGTTACCGAAGAGTATGTAGACCTTTCGGCCCGTCTGGCGAACCTGGAAGCGACGGCCGACCGCGTGCGCTCTTTCCTCGATGAAACGAAGAGCGTCGAAGAAGCGCTTGCGGTTAATCGTGAATTAAGCCGCCTGGAGGGAGATATTGAGGCGTTGAAAGGCAGGCTGCAGTATCTGGAGCAGTCGGCCGCTTTCTCATCCATATTAATAGACTTGACACCTGATATGCTGTCTCAACCAATTGAAGTCGGGGGCTGGCAGCCTCAGGGTGTTGCGCGCAGCGCGGTGCAGACCTTGATAGCCACATTACAAACCCTGGCTGACATCGCTATTTGGCTGACCATCTACGTGCTGCCACTTGCACTTGTCCTGGCCATTCCTGCCTGGCTTCTGATCCGTTTCTTTCGCCGGCGTCGCGCCGGCAGGCAGGTTGAAGCTGATGTTGTTCCACCTCAGGAATCTGAGAACAGATAAGCTCTGCCTGGCGCTTTCCCGGATTGACCAGGTCGTTGCATGACAGCCAGGCGCTCCTGAAATGGTTTCCGGGAAGGTGGTTGGGCGCCCAATGAATAATGAAGATACAAGTACCAGCTTGACGGCTGTCAAATCTTGGCTATAAATAGATGTTGGGTGCCCTTAATTTGCCTCTTTGATGGTACCGTCAACCTTCATATTTGAAGCACCATGTACCGTTTTTTGAAAAGTCGATAGATAAGACAAAGGTTTGTTACTCATGCAACCAACAGAAAAATTCACTGGCCTTGGTATGCCTGTATTCACCGCGTTTGGCTGGGCCGGGGAAGAAACAGCACAGAACTACGCCTATGGGCAATTGGAGCAGTTTGTCGCTTTGCTTCACGAGAACCTGCCTGCGGGTTTCAGAGCGGAGATGCCCTACTACGGGCTGAGCGCTGAGAACCAGAGCGTCTACCTTGCTGCTGAGGAAAACGTCGAAGACGATGTGCATATCGTTTTCAATGCGCGTCCGGTGAGCCTGGAGGTCCAATTGGCCCTAGCTGATAAGGCTGTACTTGTGAAGGCGCTAAGGTTGATCAAGAAGAATCCGGAAGGTTTCCGAAGACTACTTGGACATCTCGATGCGGACTGGACTTTTCGACTTCAGCAGGTTCAGGTCAATGAAGAGACAGGTGAACGCGCCCACTACCAGGATATTTATAAGGGTGCTATCTCCGACTTGAACGAAGAGAACGTTGTGGAGATATTCGAAAAGGCGGCCTATCTTGATGGGGATGTACAATGGGTTACGCCTATCTATCTGAGTATGCGCGTTCCAGCCGATCAAGCGGCGGCAATGCAGAAATCAATCATTCCTGTGATGACGGAGCGACTAAGCTTGCTGACTCCGATTATCGCTGTCCTACGCGGGCATTCGAAGAAGCAGGTTGTTGCACCGGTTATCGCAGATAGTGAGGTAGTACCTGCAGCTGAGCCAGTCGTGCCGGTCGAGGCTCTGGACCAACCGGTCAGACCTCTCTCGAAAGATGAGTTCACCTATGTGAGCGAACTTAGGCCGCTGCATATTGATCGCGGCTTCATTAACATGACTCCTGAGTATTGGCCGTTCTTTGCCATCAACGCGCGTACGGAGTCACGCCCTGTCGTAGTAATCGCTGATGATATCCGTGATGAGGAGAGCGCAGTGTGGCGATTGCAGCCCACTGATCTCGCACGCCTCGTCCTGGGTCCACAGGCTCACCGTTGGTTGGAAGACCATTTTGCTGCAGGCAGCTATATTCAACTCGTGGTGACCAGGGTAGATGATTCGGAGATCCAGATCGTTCTTGAGTCAATCAGCTGAAATGAAGATCTTGATAAGCCTCGCAGAGGGTGTTGGTAACAGCATCCTCTTTTTTTGTGAATCGTAGGATTAACGCCTGGGCAATTTGTCCAGACATAAGTTAGGTCTATAATCGACACTACTGAATAATAATGTATTGCTGATGGTCTGTTCAGTTGAGGTATAGTCTTCACACGCTGAATAGACACAAAAATCACTAAAAGAAACAAATAGGATGAAAGCGCGCCAGTTGCGTTTTCCTCAGGTTTAGCATGGCTCGCACAAAAATTGTGGCCACAATTGGCCCCGCTTCTTCCAGGCCAGAAACTATCCGGCGTATGCTGCATGCCGGTATGACTGTCGCCCGGATCAATTTCTCCCACGGTGACCATTCGGCTCACATTGAGACAGTACGCATGCTCCGGCAAGTATCGGCTGAAGAAGGCAAAGTCCTTGCTTTGCTGGCCGATCTTCAAGGACCCAAACTGCGCCTTGGCCACGTTAAGGCGGGTGGCATGCAGCTGGCCCTTGGCGATGAGGTGGTCTTGACGCCTCATCCAGGACAGCCGGCAATGATCCATTTGCCACACCCAGGTTTAATTGAGGCTGTTTCCCCGGGCGGCCGTCTGGTTATCGGTGATGGCGAAGTCGAATTCACAGTCGCTGAGAAGAAAAAGGATACGCTGCGTTGTATCGTTACCGTGGCTGGTCTGTTGGGCTCGAGGAAGGGTGTTAGCGCGCCAGGGGCGGATGTTGTCATATCTAGTATGACGCCAAAAGATCGCGTTGATCTTGATCTGGTAGGTGAACTCAACTTTGACTATGTAGCCCTCTCATTTGTTCGTTCAGCCGATGATGTGATGGAACTTCGCGCGCTTCTTGACGAAAAAGGGTGTGATATTCCGATTATTGCCAAGATCGAAAAGAGTGAAGCGATTCTACACTTAGAAGAAATTCGAGATGCGGCCGATGGGATGATGGTTGCTCGTGGTGATCTGGGCATTGATATGCCCGCTCAAGAAGTGCCGCTGCTGCAGAAACGCATCATTCGTTCCTGCAATGATGTTGGAAAGCCAGTGATTACGGCAACGCAAATGCTGCAATCCATGGTTGATCACCCACGGCCGACCAGGGCAGAGGCCAGCGATGTGGCGAACGCGATCCTGGATGGTACCGATGCGGTCATGCTCTCTAATGAGACGGCAACTGGCAGTTATCCGGTTGAATCTGTCTTGATGATGAAGCAGATCGCTGAGAATATTGAAGAGGCCTTTCCTTACGATGTTTGGCGCAACAGGCGATTGTCTGCCGTTGATGGAACGTTCAGCGTTGCTGAAGCGATTAGCGCAGCCAGCTGCTCGGTAGCCGAACAGATCATAGCCAAGGTGATTGTGGCGACTACTACCTCCGGCTATTCGGCGCGACAAATAGCGAAATTCCGCCCGCATGTTCCGATCATGGCTGTCTCTCCTTTCGATAGAACGCAGCGCCGCCTTGCGCTTGTATGGGGAGTTGAATGTCTACTTGTGCCGCCTTTTGCAAATACCGATGAGATGCTGACCGCCACCATGGGCGTTTTACGCCCGTATGATCTTGCGGATGAGGAATCGGTTGTTATCACGTCGGGCGTGCCTTTCGGGATCAGCGGCAGGACGAACATGATCCAGGTGCATCAAATTAGTGATATGAAAATGAACGCCGAGGCTGATGAAGGATAATGCGTGGCTGTCTGCCAGTAAGGCATTAATCATTGGGCATCGTGGTGCGAGTGCGGCCCTGCCGGAGAACAGCTTAGCGGCATTCGCCTTGGCCGTGGAGCAGGGGGCCGATGGAATCGAATTGGATGTACAGCTGTCGAAAGACGGCCGAGCGGTCATAGTTCACGATTCGACCCTTGAACGACTTTGCGGCAATCCGAGAAAAGTGTCTGAGTTGACCGCTGCTCAACTGAAACAAGAGGATTTGGGTGAGGGGCAGACGGTCGCTCTTCTCGAAGAACTCTTCGAACTTCTTGGAGACAGCACGCTGTACAATATTGAACTTAAAGATTTCAGCTTGCGCGATCAAGGTCTTCTGGCGCGTGTAGTGGAACAAGTCAGCGCCTTTGGCCTGCAGTCTCAAACGCTTATCTCCTCTTTTAATCCGCTGCTGGTGCGTCGCGCGCAGCGGTGGTTTCCCCCCGCTGCTGCGGTTGCGCTAATTCGCGGCCCCGGGCTGCTGCGCCATTCCAACCATGTCGTTGATGCCGCTGTTGAAAACCCGCACTATTCCCTGGTTGATGAATCGTTTATGACGCGCGCTGCTAGGCGCGGGCGCTGTATCTTTGTCTGGACGGTAGACGACATTGTAGAGGCCCGGAGACTAGTCACCTTGGGGGTTCATGGGATTATTACCAACGAACCTGCCCTGCTGATTGACCAGCTTGCTTAGTAAGCAGGAAGGGTGCCAGGCCACAATCATGCTGCCTTTCAGGAGGAACTGGGATGAGAATAAAGATTATCCTTAATCCATACGCCAACCGCTGGGGCGCTCAGTCGCAAATAGACGCGCTTCAGGCAATGTTTGACGCGGATGATTGTGCTTGTGACATGACAGTCACCCAGGCGCCGGGTGAAGCGATTGATATTGCCGAATCGGCCGTTCGTGATGGATATGATGCCGTCGTTGCAGCCGGTGGTGACGGTACGATCAATGAAGTAATCAATGGGGTGCTGCGCGCCACGCCGCATGGCCCTACACTGCCCTTCGGCATTCTTCCCCTGGGTTCCGCGAATGACTTCAATAAGATAGTTGGCCTACCGGGGACGGTGGCAGAAGCAGTCAATGTGATCAAGGCTGGCCATACGCGACAGATCGATGCAGGAAAGGTTAACGATCGTTACTTCATCAACAACAGCGCCATCGCCATGGAGCCCACAGTAACCATAGAGAGCTGGAAAATAAAACGCATCTCCGGCGAATCACGTTACATGGTCGCCCTAGTTAGAGCGCTGGCTCGCCTGAAGGCGTGGCATCTGGAGGTTCGCTGGGACGATGATCAATTTCAAGGCCCAGCCTATTTGCTTTCCGTGTGCAATAGTGAGCGAACCGGCGGATTCACCATGGCTCCGGGCGCCGAGGTTGATGATGGTTATCTGGATCTTGTGCTTTTACCCGAGGTGCCCAAAATCGCTTTCATCCAGGCCCTCGTGCAGCTGCTTCAAGGCAAGCACACCCAGCGCGACGACGTTATCTATACCCGCGTGACGGAAATAGCGGTTACAAGTGATCCCGGCACACCGGTTCATGCCGACGGTGAGGTGTTTTCGACGTCCGAGTCCAGGATTAACTATCAGATTCTACCTGGCAAAGTGACACTTCTGTCCCCTGAATAGAGTATTTGCGCAGGTTGTAGAAAGAAGCGTTGGTGTGTGGGCTGTTGGGGTGGCAAGAGCCAAAAAAACGGGCGTCATGCCCGTTTTTGCAAGACGCTATACAGTTTTGCTAAGAAGAAAAATCCCCGCTATGCCGTGTGAGAACTGACATTTGAACCTGCATTCGCAGGTGGGATACGCTTCGCAAGGATACTGCCTGGCCTGTTACGGCTACTACATCCCCTCAACGGAAGATTGCACCCCATTTAGGTGGCGTTGGCTCAACGCGAGAAGCCCATCACGCACACAGCAGGGTATGCAGATACTAGCACAGTCATATTGGGTTGGCAAGCATCCTGAGACCTTCTTGAACGCCCGTCAACAGAGGTCTTGTTGATAATTAACCTTCGCTGACGATCGCTTAGATTTCCCCGCTTTCGTTGATATAAACCAACTTGAGGTAGCCGTATGATCGCTCGAAAATTGAACCAATACTTTCCCTCTCGCCGCCCAATTGAAGCAGGCGGTTCGGCCGTTAGCGAAAACGCGCCGGTTGTTTGCTTAAGCGCTTTGAGCAAAGCTTTTATTGAGGCTGATATGACGCGTGTTGTCCTCGATGAAGTGGATCTGAGTATTCAAGGCGGCAAGTTTGTGGCCCTGCTTGGGCACAGCGGCAGCGGCAAGAGCACCTTGCTCAATCTGATCAGCGGCATTGAAAGGCCGAGTTCCGGACTGGTGTCAATCCGCGATGTACCGATTACCGAATTGAGCGAGCGGGAGCGCACGCTGTTTCGACGGGATCATATCGGTTTCGTATTTCAGTTCTTTAATCTTATCCCTACGCTGACGGTCCTGGAGAATGTGACTTTGCCGCGCGAGTTGGCCGGGGATGATGATCGCCAGGTTGAGGCAGCCGCCATGCGACTGCTGCAGCTCGTTGGCTTGGACGACCGCTGCGACACGTTCCCTGATAAGCTTTCAGGCGGTGAGCAGCAGCGCGTGGCGATTGCCCGTGCGCTGGTTCATGACCCGATGCTGGTCCTGGCTGATGAACCGACAGGCAACCTGGATGAACATACAGGGGAACAAGTTCTGGATCTGCTGCTTTCGCTCACCAGGCGGCGGGGTAAGACGTTGATCATGGCAACTCATAACCCTGAAATCGCCAGAATGGCCGATCGCGTTGTTCGTGTTTATGACGGGCATCTGGAAGATGAATCGCATCTTCATCTTGCTGAGCATGTCTGAGATATCGCAGACGGCATCAAACGCGCCTCTTTGGCGATTGTCCTGGCGACGACTGCGCCGCCGGCCCATGCAGACCATCCTGCTTGTCGTTGGTGTTGCTATTGGCGTGGCCATGATGGTGTCAATCGATCTGGCCAATGGATCGGCCCAGCGCGCTTTTGAGCTGTCCACTGACGCAGTTACAGGCCGTACCACCCATCGTATCGTGCCTGCTGGCGCAGATGCATTGCCGGACGCGATCTACTTGCAACTGCGGCGTGAGCTCGGTTATACACGCTCTGCGCCGGTCGTCGAAGGGTATGTGCTGGTTGAAGAGCTTGGTGCCCAACCAATGCGGCTGGTTGGCATTGACGCTTTTGCCGAGCCGCCTTTCCGCAGCTACTTCGCCAGCGACGGCAGCATGCAGTCGATCGCTTCATTTATGAGTGAACCAGGCGCGATCGTTTTGTCTGACGAGGTCGCGGAACGCTATGGCATAGCGCTCGGGCAAAGCGTGACTCTGGACAATGCCGGCCAGCGGAAGGCTGCGCCTCTCGTTGGCCTTCTGCAGCCTGAGGATAGTGTAACGCGCCGTGCCCTGGAAGGTATCATCTTCACTGATATCGCTTCGGCGCAGGAATTGTTTGGCAAACAAGGGCAGTTGAGCCATATCGATCTGATCATCGATGATGAGGCAGAGTTGGAACAGATCGAGGCTGTCCTGCCGACCGGCGTCATGATTGAAACGGCCGCATCACAGCAGAATGCTATTCAGCAGATGACGGC
This sequence comes from uncultured Chloroflexia bacterium, assembly GCA_963767495.1. Taxonomy (GTDB): domain Bacteria; phylum Chloroflexota; class Anaerolineae; order Promineifilales; family Promineifilaceae; genus JAACFF01. The sequence goes on along the minus strand of CAVYDY010000001.1, from coordinate 478,031 downwards.
CGCCTTCCGGCTCAATCTTTCCGCCTTGAGTATGTTGGCGCTGGTTGTTGGTATGTTCTTGATCTATAACACGGTGACCTTCAGCGTCATCCAGCGCCGGCCGGTCTTCGGTATATTGCGCAGCCTGGGCGTTACCGGCGACCAGCTCTTCCGTCTGATCGTTGGTGAAGCATTCTTCTTCAGCCTCGTTGGGGCGATTCTCGGTGTTGGCCTGGGGATTCTTCTAGGGCGCGGGGCTGTGCGCCTTATCTCGCAAACGATCAATGACTTTTACTTTGTCATCAATGTGCAGAGTTTGAGTGTACCGCAGTCGACCATTGTTAAAGGTCTTGTGATTGGTGTACTCGCCGCCGTTCTTTCTGCGCTGCCACCGGCGCTGGAAGCTGCCCGTACGGCGCCGCGGACGACTATGCAGCGGTCTGCATTGGAGAGTCGTGTCAAACAGGCTCTGCCCTGGCTCTGGCTCGCCTGGTTGGTTCTGACGGCGATAGGCGTCCTGTTTCTTTCGCTGCGCGGCAGCCTCGTGATCACTTTCGCCGGTTTGTTCGCGGTACTGGTTGCGGCGGCGCTGCTCACGCCGCCGCTGACAGCGGTTCTGATGCGCCTGGTCGCGCCGTTGGGTTACCGTGTGTTCGGTGTGCTGGGACGTATGGCGCCGCGAGACATTAACCGTTCGTTGAGCCGTACATCGGTGGCGATTGCTGCTCTAATGACGGCCGTCTCGGTGATTGTTGGCGTCTCCATCATGATAGGTTCTTTTCGCCACACGGTCGTTCAATGGCTTGATCAAACCCTGCAGGCGGATGTCTATATTTCTCCCCCCACGATCACAGCGAATCGGGTGATCGGCACTCTGCCCCCGGAAATCGTTGCCGAAATTAGCGAATGGCCCGGTATCGAGGAGATCGTCACCTCTATTGGCAGCGATGTCTTTGTCCCGCAGTTGGCGCGTAAGGTGCATCTGGTAGCCGTTGATGGTGATGTGTCGCGCGGCAACCGGCCTTACGCCTGGATTCGTGATCAGGGAGCGAACCCGTGGAACCAGCTGGAAAATGGGGAAGGTATCATCATCTCCGAGGCGCTGGTTCTCAAGGAGAATCTATCGATTCCACCGCCGCCCATTGTGATGGAGACAGTGGAAGGTGAACAAGCTTTCCCGGTCCTGGCTGTTTTTTACGATTATGCATCCGACCAGGGGACTATGTTCATCGATAACGATCTGTATCGCGATCTCTGGCAAGATCCCAGAATCGCTTCAATTGGTCTGTTCGTTGAGCCCGGTGTTTCGGCTGAGGCAACGGTGGCTGACCTGCGTGAGCATTTCCAGGGTAGGCAGGATCTGCTCATCCAATCCAATCGCAGCCTTCGCCAGGGATCGCTTGAGATTTTTGACCGCACCTTTGCCATTACGGCCGCTCTGCGTCTGTTGGCAATCATTGTGGCCTTTATCGGCGTTCTCAGCGCGCTGATGAGCCTGCAGTTGGAACGTGCTCGCGAGCTGGGTGTCTTGCGCGCTACCGGGATGACGATTCAGCAGATGTGGGGCCTGACGTTGTTGGAAACATCGCTCATGGGCGCTACAGCCGGTTTGATTGCGCTGCCGGTGGGCTTCGCTCTCGCCTGGATTCTGGTCTATGTCATTAATGTGCGTTCTTTTGGGTGGACGCTGCAGATGCAGCTTGATCCCGCTAATTTTCTACAGGCGTTTGCCGTCGCTGTGTTGGCAGCTGTGCTTGCCGGTATTTATCCGTCCTATCGGCTGGGCAAGATGCCCGTCTCCATGGCGATTCGTGAGGAATGATGATGCGACGCTTGATTGTCCTCTTTCTGCTCCTTCTCGCGGGAGCGCTCGCTTTCTGGTTCTGGCGCTCCTCGCCGGCGGATGTGCCGGCGAATGCGGCGCTGGAGTCATTACTCGTTGATGATGGCCAGACTTCGGATGCTTTTGCCCGTGCGACAAGCCCGAATGCTGTTCAGTTCCCGCGTGATCTTGGGCCTCATGAAGCATATCAGACAGAGTGGTGGTATTACACCGGTAATCTAGAAGCAGAAAACGGCCGTCGATTTGGCTACCAATTCACCATTTTTCGCCGTTCCTTGGAACCGGAATCTGAGATTGCCCCTGTAGAAAACCCTTCTGATTGGCGCAGCAACCAGATCTATCTGGCGCACTTTACGATCAGTGATATTGAAGATGAGCAATTCTTTGCATCAGAGAGATTCAGCCGCGGCGCAGCAAATCTGGCTGGCGCACAGTCTGAACCGTATCGTGTGTGGCTGGAAGATTGGTCGGCGAGCGAAATCGCACCAGGCAAGACGCGGATTCAAGCGAGCAGTGACCAAGTTGCGCTGGACATCATACTCAGTGAAACGATGCCGCCCGTGCTGCATGGCGACGGAGGACTCAGCCAGAAAGGCCCAGAACCGGGAAACGCTTCGTACTACTATTCTATCGTGCAGCAGGAAACATCCGGGCATCTTGCTGTAGGCGAAGAGAGTTTTGCCGTCGACGGCCTCAGTTGGAAAGATCACGAGTACTCGACCAGTGCGTTGAGCCCTGGTTCAGTTGGTTGGGATTGGTTTTCATTACAGCTGGATAACGGTATGGCGTTGATGCTGTTTCAGATTCGTCGTGATGATGGGTCAATCGAACCGTATTCCAGCGGAAGTTTCATAGAACGAGATGGAACGGTACAAGATCTTGGGCATGAAGATTGGCAGCTTGACGTGTTGGATACATGGATCAGTCCGACCAGCGGCGCCGAGTACCCTGCGCGCTGGCGACTTCGCATACCTGATCTTGATTTGGATCTAGAAGGACAAGCGGCTATGGCCGATCAGGAACTCGCTGTCTCAACAGTCTATTGGGAAGGTGCCGCCGATTTCTTGGGGACGTTAGCTGGCGAACCAGTTGGCGCGCGTGGCTATGTGGAAATGACCGGCTATGCCGGCACGCCATCTCCATCCTAGTGACAACGCCTAGGTGGAATCCCCATGGTTGCCGAAGTGTACGACTTCTTTGCCGGCCAGCTTATCCTCGATGCGTTGGACAACGATATCAAGATGGTGGGGATGGTGAACGAAATTGAGGTCGGCTGAGGCGATTGTCAATACGGGGCACAGGTCAAACGTATCCAGCCACTCCTTATAGAATAGTTCCAGGAGCGAAAGGTAGTCGCTTGTAATACCGGTTTCCATCTGCCGCCCTCGTTGGTGAATGCGATTCATGAGCACAGGAACCGGGGCATCCAGAAATAGTAACAGATCAGGGCGCGGTAAATTACCGACGATAAGATTAAACAGAGTGCGGTAGGATTGGTAATCACGCTCGTTGATGTTGTTCAAATGGCGCAGCGCGCGGGCGAAAATATAGGCGTCCTCATAAATGCTGCGATCGGCGATCGCTGAGCGCGGGCTGTTTGCCAGGGCCAGGTGCTGTTCTGCGCGATGTCCTAGGAAGAAAACCTGAAGGTGGAATGACCACTCTCTCATGTCCCCGTAGAAATCTGAGAGGTAGGGATTATCGGAAACTGATTCAAAGCTGGTCTCCCATCCAAGGCGTTCACCAACGCGTTCAGTGATTGAAGTCTTGCCGGTACCGATATTGCCGGCGACGAGAATGAGGCGCTTGACCATGTTTGAATCTCCACTAGTAAGAAATGGACGATATTTTTGGCTGCCCAGGACTGTGCATATTGTTGGTAAAGCGATGTCCTCTATTTAGAAAGGCAGCATGCTGCCAACACATATGGCGACCAATAGGACGAGCAAGTAGATATTCGAAGACATAAATACTTTGCGAGCATTGCGAGGTGATGGATCGATGACCAGCTTTGTGGTTCGCCATAGAAGATCGATTGTGACCAACAAGACTGGAATCAGATAAGACCACCCGAGAAAAGGCAGGGCGGCCAATGCCACTCCGGCGATCCCTGCCGGCACAGCATGAACCATGACCCATGCCGCTGCGCCGCGGGGTGACGTTTTCGCCGGCAGCATGGGGAAATCAGCTCGCGCATAGTCGTTGCGATACAGCAGCGCCAGGCTCCAGAAATGAAAGGGAGACCACAGAAAGAGGATTAGCGCCAGTACAACAGCGCCCGTGGCATTCCACATGCCGGCGGCGGCGCTGCCGCACAATACGGCTGCGCTGCCCGCTGCGCCGCCAATAACAACATTGAGCAGCGTGCGCGGTTTAAGCCAGATTGTGTAGATGATTACATAGATGAATGCACCGGCCAGGAGCCAAAAAGTCAATGCCGGGTTGAAGGAATAGACAGCTAATGCTGGAATAAATATTAGAAGAAGCCCGACAACCGGCACCCAGCGCGGCTTACTGATTTCACCCGTAACCAGGGGACGGTCACTCGTCCTTATCATCGAAGCATCAGATTTTCGTTCCCAATACTGGTTCAGTGCCGATGCTCCAGCGGCAGCCATGCCACCTGTCACCCAGGTAAGCATGAGAACGTCAATGCCAGGCCACCCTCCGGAAGCCACAAACGCACCCGCCGTGGCTGCGACAACTAGCAAAAACACAACGCGAAGTTTGAACAGGACAACGATTGTGTCCATGGATGCGCGCAAGCGACTTTTTTCCTGCAGCGGTTTACTGTTCTGAACAGTTGGCGTTGTGTCAGCAGACCGTTGTTCAGATATGTTGGATAATGACATGCGCTTTCCTATCCCCCCGCTGGATTTGTGCTAGCCGGCTGAGATTGTAGCAGGCATCAGGAGTGAGAACAAAACACCTATGCTTGACGCTCTTTTGCCTCAAGCTTCGCAGCGATAAAATCTTCGTGGCTGACGTTGATTCCCCGCGCTACCAGGCGTATTTCTTCAGTCTCATCAAATGACGCGCCATCTTCAGCGTCGGCAACTAGGAACAGAGCCACAAGGAATCGTTGACGTTCTTCACGGGTGGTTTCTGTAGCAAATTCGCGCGTCATGCGAAAGTAATCATAGGAATAATCAAGTGATGATACGGCCACATTGGCTACAAAGACGGCTGCGTCACGGCTCAACTGCCAGTATTCGGCCATAATGTTGACCATGGCTTCAAATTCGCTGTCGCTGACGACGTTGTCTATCTTGGCAATGCGAGCCATGAGTCCCCCGGCTAGCCCCAGCTTACGCATTTCTTCATCAGAAATCTCCAGGGAGCGTCCTTCTTCGCGTAAAATCCGGTTTGTTTCGTAGTAGACCTTGTTTTTTAGATAGTCATCGAAATAAACGTCCCGATTTGGGGCGTTGGCTATTGCTTCCGAGCGGCGATTCATAGAGCGGCCCAGCAAACGGTTGAGTCCCATTAAGAGACCCGTATCAGAGGACTGCACGGCCTGAGTGATCTCATCAATGACCATTTGTTCTTCCCCGCCAGTTACGCCGTCAGCAAGAATCATCTGCTGCAGCGCCTGGAGCACGAATTGGCGTTCGTCTGCTGTCTGTATGGCATCTTCGAGGTCGGCAACCAGTCGGGCGCGCTCGTCGGCACCAACGGGAGCTTCGATATACATTTCCAACAGTTCCCATTCCTGGGCAGTGAGCTGTACGCCTGTGTCGGAAAGATGAAAAATGATGTCTTTGAGGCAGTTTTGCTCGTCGGTGGTTATCTCGCCATCAGCCCAGGCGGCGGCAATCAATACTTTCGCCAGACTTAGCATGCGTGTGCGGTTATCAGACATTAACGATTCTCCCAAAATTCAGACGCTGCCCACTGCAGCTGGCAATGATCACTTTCAGCAAAACAGAAACCCTACCTTTGACTACATATTTCGTGTAAGCGGGGGGCGCCCAATTTCAATATTATTCGTATGAAGCTATTTATATCCACAAATTGTAGCATCTTTGGACGAGGATGCCTTTCCTGAGACGCTCGCTTAGGCTAAAATTAAGCTCTGTGAATAAAATTGGGTCGGATCGCGCGCGATTTGGGCTTGTGACCCGGCGTAATTGTCAGCACGATGAGTGAGCGCGCGGCGAACGGAAGAAGGGATTTATGGAAGAAAACGATTCAACTGGTCTTTTGATCTCACTGATGATTGGCGTGGCATTGATGGCGGCATGCGGCATTGTCAGTTTTGTGCTGTTCTTGATCGCTTTCTTTGTTTTTTAGTGACCGCAGATGAGCGCTTGCGAATGTCTTCAGGTCAGCATTCATGGTTGTATAGCTTATCAAGTGGGATGATAAGCTGTGCTGTTTCCCTTTCTTGACGCCACCTAAGCGGCGTGAGCACTCGACAAACTCCCAAAAAAACTGGAACTGAATATGTGCTGCAGGCACGTGTACGGGCAGCAAGCCGCAGGGATTGAGCCTGGTCAGCTGATTTCTGCAAGGACTGTGTTGCGCAGAACAGTTTCTCCTGGCGCGACGGCGATTGAGCGTACCCGGCCATCGAAAGGGGCACGAATTTCATTTTCCATCTTCATGGCCTCTAAGACAATCAGCGGTTGTTCGGCGTCGACATTTTCGCCTTCTTCTACCAGGACCCTGGTTACAAGACCGGGTATGGGTGCTTTGATACGGCCGTCACCGCTGCGTGGTCTGGTGATGCGCGCCTCGCGATCCTGAATGTCGACCGCGTGGATGCCGCTGTAGGCGCGCAGCCAATGCAAATTGTCATCTATGGTCAATTCATAGGGACGGCCGTTGATGATCATCCATTCAATGTTTGAGCCGGGAACGTCTGTTTCAGGGATAGTGATGGTTATGTCTTCCCCATTCACCTTGACAACGCAGCCCTGGTCACAGTCAGGCGTCAGCACCATTTCAATCTCAAAACTCTGTCCATCTATGGTAACCGCTAGTTTACTCATCTTACACTCCTATCGTGGCAGCTGCCTGCTTGATGAATGCCAGCCACCGGCCAGCCGCCGCGGGGTTTCCGAATCAACCAGTTGATTCCTGCGTAAATAAAGCATTGCCGCTGCTGCCGCAAGATCGCGCAGATGTTCATCTGGATAAGGTCTCGTCTCGATATCCTTGATTTGCACCTGCAGCTGCGTAGAATAACTGCCATCAACGAACTGCGAATGAGCAGCGATCCGCTGCAGCAGAGGTAAGTTCGTTGCCGTGCCAATTATCGTAAAATCTTCAAGCGCACGCTGCAGTTTGGGTAAGCAGCGTTCGCGCGTTTTCCCCCACACCGTCAGGTTAGCCAGCAAAGGATCATATTCTGCCGGTACCTGGCAGCGGCAGTACACATACGAATCGACCCGCACCTCAGGTCCTCCCGGCAGGCGCACGCGCTCTAGCGTGCCGGGACTGGGCATATTATCTCGCCACGGATCATTGGCACGAACCCGCGCCATCATTGCCCAACCTGTTGACCAGACATCCTCCTGGGCGAGCGGTATGGTTTCACCGGCGGCGATACGAATCTGCTGGCAAACCAGATCCAGCCGGGTGATCATTTCGGTCAAGGCATGCTCCAGCTGAATGCGCGCTTTTATTTCGCTGAAGTAAAAGCGGCCGTCTACATCAACCAGGAACTCGACCGTACCCAGCCCCTGATAATTGAAGAGGCGTGCCAGGTCAAGGGCCATGTTGAGCAATTCCTGCCGCTGCAGCGACGTGAGGCAGCGTGCCGGGGCCTCTTCAACGATCTTCATGCCACTGGACAGCACAGACCCTTCGCGATCGCCTAGATGAATAAGATTGCCATGTTGGTCGGCCAAGATCTGCACCCCTACCTGGTAGGCGGGTAGAATAGCTTTTTCCAGATAGATGTCGCGATTGCCATAGACAGCGTGGCTGACTGCCTGTGACTGGCGCATGGCCTCTCGCAGCTGGCCCGCTGATGTCGCCAATCTTTCCCCACGCCCACGCCCACCTCTACAGGATTTGATGATGATCGGAAATCCAATGTCTAGGGAGGCGGCTTCGACAGCGGCGAACTCTTCCTCGCTGTAAGACCGTGTGGAATGTCGGGGTGTTGGAAAGCCGGCAGCTTGCGCTCTTTCCTGCGTCTCGATCTTATTGCGCAGCGGTTCAACCACATCGGCCGGCGGCCCAATAAACTGGATGCCGGACGCATCACAGGCGCGGATAAAATCCGCCTCTTCGGCAAGATAGCCGATGCCCGGATGGATGGCGTCCGCTCTGACCCGTTTGGCGATGTCGAGGATCAGCTCGATATCAAACAGGTCGGACGCCGCTTCTATCTGTACACATTCATCGGCAAGGCGGACGTGCAAAGAACTGCGATCTGTGTCTGTATATAGAGCGACTGTCGGAATACCCATTTCACGGCAGGTACGAATGATTCGCGCCGCGATAACCCCACGGTTGGCGATAAGGATCTTCTTGAACATCGTTTGCTCCAATCTTGAACGGTGGTTGTCTGCGGCTACATAGGCGAAATGCCATGTTTGCGCGGTGTGTGACGCTCCCGTTTGGACAAGGTTAGCTCCAAGGATTTGATTAGGATGCGCCGTGTTTCGCGTGGTTCGATGACATCGTCGATCAGTCCACGTGCGGCTGCTACGTAAGGATTGTTGAATTCTTTCTCGTAATCTTCAACCAATTCCTGACGGCGTCCTTCGGGGTCTTCGGCTGCTTGAACCTCACGTCGGAACAGGATATTGACAGCCCCTTCTGCGCCCATGACGGCTATTTCAGCATTAGGCCAGGCAAAAAGCAGATCGCCGCGCAACCCTTTGCTGCTCATTACGCAGTACGCCCCGCCGTAACTCTTGCGCAAGATTACCATTAGCTTGGGTACGGTTGCTTCACTGTAGGCATAGATCATGCGCGCCCCGTTGCGAATGATGCCGCCGAATTCTTGTTCTTTTCCAGGCAAGAAGCCGGGTACATCTTGCAGGGTAATAATCGGTATGTTGTACGCGTCGCAAGTGCGGATGAAGTGTGTCGCCTTGAGAGAGGCTTTGATATCAATCACGCCGGCCAGGACAAGCGGCTGGTTGGCAACGATACCGACCACATAGCCGTTCAATCGGGCGTAGCCGACGACAATGTTTTCAGCCCATAATTGATGTACTTCGAAGAAACGGCCGTCGTCGAACACGGCTGAGATCACCTGGCGTACATCGTACGGTTTGTGAGGATCGGTAGGAACGAGCTTTTCCAGTTCAGGGACAAGCCGTTCGGCATCATCTACCGGAGCGACATAGGGGGGATCATCCTGGTTGTTCCCGGGCAGATAGCTGAGCAGCGTGCGCACGCGATCCAGACATTCATGATCGTTGTTGGTGAGGAAGTGGCAGACCCCGCTCTCTTGACTGTGCATCAGGCCACCGCCAAGCTCTTCAAAGCTGACATTTTCCTGCATGACTGCCTTGACAACGTTAGGTCCGGTGATGAACATATAGCTGTTGCTGGTCATGAACACGAAATCTGTTAGGGCCGGGGAGTAAACGGCGCCGCCGGCGCAAGGGCCCATGATCACGGAGATTTGCGGAATCACGCCGGACGCTTCGCAGTTATGGTCGAAAATGCGCGCATATCCACCCAGGCTGTCCACGCCTTCCTGGATGCGCGCACCGCCGGAGTCATTGATGGCAATGAAGGGACAGCCGTAATTGAGCGCCATGCGCATTCCCTTAACGATCTTGTCCGCATGCATTTCGCCAAGCGAGCCGCCCATTACAGTGGCATCTTGCGAGGCAACAACCGCGCGACGGCCGTTAATCAAGCCAAATCCGGTCACGACGCCGTCGCCAAGACGCGATGATTTTCCTCCTAGATAGGATTCATAGCGCGGCAGCACCAACGTATCAATCTCTGTGAAGGTGCCAGGATCAAAGAGTAGCTCAATGCGCTCACGGGCGGTCAAACGATTTCTTGCGTGCTGCCTGGCGATGTCTTCTTCACCGCCATGTGCGGCGGCCTGTCTTTCATGTAAATCTTCGATGTACGATTGCATATCGCGAGCCATCGTATGCTCCTTCTTTGTTTTTCTTGTCAATGACGCTGCACATGACTTTCATGCGGCACAGCGTGCGTGGGATTGTCCATCACAACCAGGGACAGAACAAAATCTCGCCAGACGCGCCACCAACCCGCGAGTTGTGGACAGCCTCTCTTGTCCTGTGAAGCCTGCCACTCGATGGCAAAAGACGTCCAATCCTGTGGTTTTTGAAAAGGAGGCAGGAAACGGCAGCTGACCGACCGGGTATCGAGGCGCAGACCATGACGCGTTGCCTTTAGTGCCGCTTCTTTGCCGCTCCAGATGGCGGTGATTAGACACGCTTTGTTCTCCGCAGATGCCTGGCGTACGCTCTCTTGTTCCTCTGTGGTGAAGTAATCTTCAACGAAACGGTTCGATCGCGGTTCAATGGCTTCTATGTCGGCGCCCACCAGATAGGCTTCCCAATCCGATATGGCGCAAAAAGCAACGTGGTTCGAGTGACTGATTGAAAGATTGAAATCGCTGCGTTTCAAGCGGCCGCCTTCATCCAGCCACACTTCCGGCGCGCCGTCACCAGCGGCCAGGATCGAGATCTCGAGGCTGGTCAGGCGGCGTTTGCCGGAATTTACTGCGGCTGCCTGAACTAATCTCTTGGCGGTCCAGCGGCCCAGTAGCCAATCTTTGCGCCGTTTAATCGTATGTAGGCTGTTGTAAACGGCCGTTTCCGGCGCGCTCAAAAGACCCTCTGGCGGCAACCCTGCCGCCAGATACGGATCCTCTGTCGCTTGTTGAATAAGCCATTCAATCACGGATAAGAGTCCATGGTTACGCCGGTAAGCCGGGGCGTGACACGGTGCGGTAACCTTGCAGATCTACGAAGACACGCCCGGTTTCATCAACGACCTGGCCGTCAAATGAGCCGCCGTCATCGAGGGTAATGACTGTGGCGAACAACCTGCTGCCGCTTGCTTCCTCTTCCTGATGATAAACAGTCAGCGAGCTCAGTCCAAGCGGGAAGGCCATGGCTTCTTTGCTTACCACGCTCCAGTGGGCGGCCGTCTGGAAACAAAGCTCCACCAGACGAGGTGCCATTAGCAAGTGCGCGCCGGACGGCTCGCTGTTTGGCGGTAGTTGAGTGGACATTCTGCCTATCGCCTTGTTCTCGGTCACCCCGGCGCGGTCAATGACCTGATAGGCGGGTCCGTGAAAAAAGATCTTGTATATCTCTTGCGCACCTGCCGGCAGGCCGTCATCATCAGGAGGCGTGAATTCAACGTCGGCTGCTGAAACTGATGCCGGAGACAGCAAGACGCAAGCGCGAAAATGATCTTGGGCACGCGTGGGCAGGCCTTCGCGCGCAGGCGGTGTGATCGAGCGCAAGGTAATCTGCGCCTTAAGCATCCCATCACTGCGCGGTGTTACAAAGGCGTCCAGATACAGCGAGCGGGTTTCGTTTCGGAAGAATTTGAAAGCGCCCAACATCTCAACATTAGTTACAGCCGCGACATGAAAACCGGGAACGAGAACAACTGCCGCCTCAGCCATGCTTTCAATAGCCATGACACCGGGCAGCCAAGGTGTGTCAGCGTCAGGTATATGGTCGAACAGGAAGGGTTGCAAGGTGGGATCAAGTGCCGTTTGTAGTTCCACTCCCCGATACAAGGGCGCGCCCGTGATACCGCCTATCATGCTCAGGTCACTCAGTTGTTCGGCCAGCCAGTCGTTAGCTTTCGTCAGGTCAAGTCCGCCATCTTCGTCGATTTCCTCCACCATGACGCCCAGCTCGCCGGCCACAAGAACCTCACCGCTGAATCCACCGGCAACCAGCTCCCGGCGAACCGTAGGCACGCCGCTTGCTGGAGGCAGCATATCGATTCCCAGGGCCTTCATGATAGTGGGCACCGAGCCGCGAGCGGCCATGCCGATTTCGCCCCAGGCCGTCCAATCGATCGCTATTGCTTTCGTATCGGGCCGCCATCGCCGCATGCTGCTGATGATCTTGCAGAGTAGATCATTAGCAGCGCTGTAATCGCTCTGGCCGTTGTTGCCGAAGCGTCCTGCTACTGAACTGAAAGCGACGGATGCGCCGAGCGGCATGCCCGTCGCCGCTTTCAGAATGTTAAAAAACCCATCCGCTTTGACATCATAAACGAGATTGAATTGCTTTGGTTCTTTTTTGGGCAGCGTGCGATCGATGAGCAAACCGCCTGCATGAATCAGGACATCAATACGGCCGAATCGTTCGCGGATCTCTTTTACCACGGCAGCGACAGCCTCAGCGTCCAGAAGATTCAGCGAGACATAGCGGGCTGTGCCGCCCGCCGCTTCCACGGTTTCTATGGCGCGCAGGGCGGCCTCGCCGCGTTCTATGATCGCAATTTGTTGTTCGATGGCGACTGGTGTCGGCCGTTCACCTGCTGCACGTGCATCCTCAATCAGCTTCTGCTTGAGCGCTTCCCTGTCGCTGCGCAAGAGCTGCACGTCGGCGTCAGCCGGATCGGGCGCTTCCACAAGATCAAGCAGGTAGAAGATGCCCTGGCTGTTCAGCGCCAGGTCTGTCACGATTTCACTGGTGATGCCGCCGGCCGCTCCGCTGACCAGAAAGACAGTATCTGGCCCCAAGGTCATGCCGGGACGGCCGTCGACAGCCGGGCATTCCCTCAAGGCGATGCCATATCGCCGATCCTCGTAGATTCCAACTTCTACAACGCCAGGATCAGCTTGTGTTTCGGTAATGAGCCGCTCGGCAAGGGCTGCCGTTTTACGGCTGAGGGCGAAATCAACAACCTTGACCAATGGTCCAGACCCTTCACGGCGCAAGCGCTGCTCGATGTGGAAAGCCTTCGCAAAACCGGTTACGGCGCCACCCATAGGTGCGCTCGCACCTTCTTCCCCATACCCATGCAGCCCACCCAAACGCGTGGCCGCTACCAGGAAGGTGTTGGGTGTGCTAATCGCTTCGTACAATGTGCGCATCGCTGCATAGAGTTTCTTGACGCGCTGCTCACCGTTGACGCGCCATTCATCCAGGCTCATCGACTCAAGGTCTGGTTCTACGTCAAGCGCGGCCAGCCAATAGACGCCCTGGACAGGTTCTTCGTCCAGCCAGGATTCGATCTGCTCAACTGTTTCACTGATCGCTGCTGTGGGATCGAGGAGTAAAGGGAGCGCACCAAGTTTCTTGAGCCGTGTGGCCAATGCTTTGGATACGCCGCCTTGATCGGGCATGATCACTATTCGACTGCCCGCAGCGAGCACGACGCCGGTAGGTTTGCATAAATCTAGATCGGGACGTAGTACGGGCGTTGGAATACGCCGCGGCATTTTGTCGGCCTCCGCCAGATCATAGGATTCTGGCTGTTCCGCAGTCTCCAGCGGGATTGCAGACGGTGCAGGCCGTGGCTCCGACGGCGTATGCTCCACTAGATCGGGGCGCATCTCCTGCACGTAGCCAATGACCTTTTCCAGCGTATTGTAGTCGCGTAGGCTTAATTCATCCTGTTGTGGGATGTCGAAGGTTTCGCGAATGGCCAGGAATGTCTCTGCCTGCTTGACGGTGTCAACACCGAGGTCTGCTTCCAGGTCAAGGTCTAGCTCCAGCATGTCTTCCGGGTAGCCAGTCTGTTCGGCAACGAGCTTCAATACCTGGCTTGCAATTGAATCTGCAGGGGACTCGCCGCTGTCTTCTGCCGCTGTCGCAGGAACGGGCTCTGCTGCCGGGATTACAGCGGCCGTTTCCACAGCTAGATCAGGACGCATTTCGTGGACAAAACCAATGACTTTTTCAAGGGTGTTATAGTCGCGCAGGCTCAGGTCATCCCGCTGCGGGATGTCGAACATTTCGCGAATGGCCAGGAATGTCTCCGCTTGCTTGACAGTGTCAACGCCCAAATCTGCTTCCAGGTCAAGGTCCAATTCTAGCATGTCGATGGGATAGCCGGTCTGTTCCGCGACAATTATGAGCACCTGACCGGCTACGCCTGCATCAGCATCCGCGGACGAGGCTTGCGGCATGTCTGGTTTAACTGAGGGCACGGCCGTTTCCGGCGTCGCAAATCGATCCCCGATACCCGCCAGATCGGGGCGCATTTCTTTCACGTAGCCGATGACTTTTTCAAGGGTGTTATAGTCACGCAGGCTCAGGTCATCCTGCTGTGGGATGTCGAACATCTCGCGAATGGCCAGGAATGTCTCCGCTTGCTTGACAGTGTCAACGCCCAGGTCTGCTTCCAGGTCAAGGTCTAGTTCCAGCATGTCGATGGGATAGCCGGTTTGTTCGGCGACAATCGAAAGCACCTGTCCTGCGAAGCCTGTATCATCAGCGACGGCAGGAGTGGTTTCGCGTACCTCTGGTTCGGTCACGGCCGCGATTGGGATTGGTTCCGCGGCCTTGCCCGGGGCATCCGCCAGATCGGGGCGCATCTCTTTCACGTAGCCGATGACCTTTTCAAGGGTGTTGTAGTCGCGCAGGCTCAGGTCGTCCTGCTGCGGGATGTCGAACATCTCGCGAATGGCCAGGAATGTCTCCGCTTGCTTGACAGTGTCAACGCCCAGGTCTGCTTCCAGGTCGAGGTCCAATTCCAGCATGTCAATGGGGTAGCCCGTCTGTTCAGCAACGAGTCTGATAACGCGTTCGGCTGTGGGGTCGCTCTCATTCTCAATGGCGAGATCCGTTTGAATTGGCTCGGCCGCGGGCACAGTGAATTGCTGCGGGCTCGCTGCGTCGGTTATCGTCTCGGAGTCGATTTTGGCCAGGTCAGGCCGCATTTCATAGACAAAGCCTATCACCTTCTCCAATGTATTGTAGTCGCGCAGACTCAGGCTCTCTTGAGCAGATATGGCGAATTCCTCCTGAATTGCGGTGAATGTTTCAGCCTGTTTAACAGTGTCAATGCCCAGATCTGCTTCCAGGTCGAGATAGAGATCCAGCATATCGGGCGGATAGCCGGTTTGTTCAGCGACGAGGCTGATGATGCGATCGGTCAAAGGATCAGAAGGTGCTTCGTCCGGGATGCTCGGCGATGGTGGAGGCGCCGGGATAGGATCCGGCTGCGGTGTTTCCTGTTGAATGGGGCTGATCGGCTGCGGCGCAGGCTGCGGCATTGGTGCCGGTGCTGGCATGACAAGGGTGTCAGGCATGCTGCCTACCGTTTCTACGGCGCGCCGTATCGGGCCGGTGCCGCGCCGCCACGTACTGGCGGCCGGCTTGTTTTGTGACTTGCCCTGATCAACAACGCGTAGTACACGCTTGTTGACTTCTAGCGGGGCATTGCTGTTACCGCTGACATTTGCCAACCAACGTTCGTAGAGCCCACGGTCATCTATGCGATCCAGCCCACCGGGAATGCGGCGGGTCAAGGTCATGGAAATTTGCGAGCCGAATCCGGCAGCCAGATGAAGGGCGTATTGTACGGGGTAACGGCCGCCGCGACTCAGATTGAGTACGCCTAAGGCAGGATCGACTTCTTTAAAGTTGGGAACCGGCGGTACGATGCCATGTTCCAGGATTTTGACGGCAATCACATCTTCGACGCCAACGCCCATCGGATGTCCGGTAAAGCCCTTGGTATTGGCGATAACAATGTCTCCGGCCGTTCGGCCGAAGGTCTCTCGCAGAGCAACGATTTCGGCTGCAGCGCTGCCGCCGCGGGCCGGCGTGTAGGTTTCATGGGACATGAAGACCATATTAGGCGCCATGGCGTAGCGATTAAGACCAAAACGGTGTTCGGCGCTGGCGACCAGCTCTTCCATGATCATGGAAATATGATCCAAATCCAGGCGTGTTCCGTGGAAGGCGCTGTTAGAGGTTTCGCTGCTCAGAAGTTCAACAATGCCGCGCATACCGCGTTCACGCAGCGCATCCTCGCTCTCTACGACGAGACCGCAGGCGCCCATGCCCATAATGGTGCCGTGACGCCGCGCGTCAAAAGGTAGAGCGGCTTCATCGACACGATCTTTTGTCGTGGTTGCGCCGATGGATAGGAAACCTGCCCCCATCCATTCCAGGAGATCGTCGCTGGTCACGGCATCGGCGCCGATGATGATGACTCTGCGGCAGCGACCGCTGCGAATCCAGTCTTCTGCCAGGGCCACGCCCTGCGCGGTGCTGGCGCAAGCGGCGTTCAATTGTGTGTTTGGGCCACGAGCGCCAATGTATTGAGCGAACTGGCTGTGACCCATGCTCAAGATTCGGAACAAGAAGCGCCGGTCAAACGAGTAGGGATCGGCTTCCATTTCTTCACGGAGTATGCCGGCTCGTCTGTCTAGCTCATCGAGCGTTCCTGTGTCTGTTGTGTAGCGGCGTAGATCCTCCAGCGCGGCTAACTGGTCCAGGCGATTCTGCCATGCATAATACCGTTTGAATTCGTTGGCAAAGCGATCGTTGCCGGGAAACGCACTGGCAAAAATGATGCCAGTTTCATCGCGCAGCGCCTCAGGCAGCAGCCAGCGATCGGGCAGGTACTTATCTGTTGTAGTACGCCTGTAGGTCTGTACCAGGGGGATCCCCGCTTCGCGCATGGCATCCAGCCCGGCGGCGATCGCCAGTTGGGAGGTGATATCCAGTGCTTCGATCAATTTACTGGGCACCCCGTATTCCTCTTCAAGATCAAATTGCCCGGGTCGCCCGGCCAATTTGATGACTTCAGCAGGATCGCTGATCGTCTGAAAGCTGCCGCTGCCGTCATCTGACTTAACTACGCGCGTGATACGTTTCTTGACAATCAGGCTGCGGAATCGTTCAGGGATCAGATCCACAAACTGCTCGCCGCGCAGGATACGCATTACGTTGTCTGGGTCCATGACCGCTTTTTCCGCACCTGGGAGGCCGAGACCGGTACCACTGATTACCACAGATCCTGTAGGCGGTAGATTGCGGTCGTATGCCGCCTGGGATGGCGCGGTGTTGGTGGCTGCGCCGCTCAACGCATCTTGTACAGCTTTAGTCACCACAGCGGAGAGTACATCCATTGAGAGATCTATTTCCTCGCTGCCGTCTCTTTCTTCTATCCAGCTGCTGTTTTCTGCAAGGGGTTCCTGATGTGCCGTTGCGACCTCGGATTCAGCCCGCAGGTTTCCCAGATATCCGGCCGCGTAGAGGCCGCATAGGGCCTGGTTGAATGCGGGCAGTTCACCCGTTTTTGGATGGTTGGTTAGCAGAGCGAGCACATCCTCTTTTCCTTTGAAAATGTCACGTGCGAAACCACGCAGGGCGCGTTTGGGCCCAACCTCGACAAATGTGCGCATGCCTGCGGCGTATAGGGTTTCCATTCCCTTTACCCACTGTACTGGGGAAGCCACCTGCACCTGCAGCATTTCCTTTATCTCTTCTACGGTTTGCGGATAGTAGTCGCCTGTCACGTTGGCTACAACGGGTAGGCGTGGTTCTGCGAATCGCAAACGGTCCAGCACCTCACGTAATGGGCCGCTGGCAGGGGCGACGATTTCTGTATGGAAGGCGTGGCTGACCGGGATTTGAATGGCGCGGAATCCCTGTTTTTCAAACAACGTCGAGGCTTGTTCAACAGCATCGCTGGCGCCGCCTATGACGGATTGGCTGCTGCTGTTAATATTGGCGGGAACGACATAGCCATCAACCCGGGCCAGGGTATCCATTACGGCGTCATAAGGCGCCAGTACGGCAGCCATACGGCCGTTGTCTTCCCAGCTCACTTTAGACATCTCGCTGCCGCGCGCGGCAACCGCCTCCAGGGCATCGGCGAAGGGCAGGGCCCCGGCGGCGATTAGCGCAGCGTATTCGCCCAGAGAATGTCCGACGACCATCTCTGGCTCGAAGCCGTATTCGGCCAGGAGCTTCATCATGGCAATGTCCATGGCCAGCATCGCCGGTTGTGTGATCTCAGTTTGCAGCAGGTCAAACTGGGCCTGCATCATCGCTGCAGAATCATCCTCATCGATGAAAATATAGGACGTTAATGGCCTGCCCAGAACCGGGGCCATGACTTCGTCCGCTTCGGCGAACACCTCTGCGACCACAGGTGAGAGCGCCACCAGTTCACGGCCCATATTGACGTATTGGCTGCCCTGGCCGGGGAACATAAAGGCGATTTTTCCTTTCGCAGCGCCGCTGCCGCGGAAAATGCCCTGGGCCTGCATCGCTTCCCAGGCCTGTGGGTTGTCAAAGCCCATTACCTTGCGCGCTTTGGCAAGGCGGTTGACAAGTTCATCATGGTCAGCAAAGTCGATGATGAGGCGTTCAGCGGATTGAATATCGACAGCGCTGGGCAGTTCATTCGACGGTGTCCAACCGCTCTCAACACGCGCTATGACGGCGTCTAATCTGTCTTGGAGCGCGGCCGGCGAACCGGCGCCAATGGCCAGAATGCCCCGGAAGGGCCTGGGCAGCGGCTTGGCCTGACCCTCCTGCGTTTGCACCGGCTCGGACACAGACACGGCCGTCCCTTTGTTGGTCAGATGACCGGGGATGTATTCTTCCATGACAATATGGAAGTTGGTGCCGCCAAACCCATAGGCACTGACGCCACAGCGGCGGGGTACGCCATTTTGACTTTGCCATTCCTGCGCTTCATGCAGAAGATAGAAAGGCGTTTGTTCGAAATCGATATAGGGATTGGGCCGTTCCGCGTTTAAAGTCGGCGGTAGGATCTTGTGATGCAGGGCCATCGTCGCTTTTAGTAAACCAGCCGCGCCCGCGCCCGCTTTCAAATGGCCGATGTTGCTCTTGGCTGACCCCAGACCGATGCTGTTGCGCGCCGCCCCAGCAAAGACTTTGGCTAGACTCTCTACCTCAACTACGTCGCCAACGGGTGTGCTGGTGCCGTGTGCTTCAATCATAGTGGCGGTAGCCGGGTCCAGCCCGGCACTTTGCCAGGCACGCTGGATTGCCAGCTCCTGCCCAACCGGGTTAGGCGCCGTGATCCCTTTGCCTTTCCCGTCGCTGGAGCCGGCAACGCCGCGAATAACAGCGTAAATCTTGTCACCGTTCCGTTCAGCATCTTCAAGCCGCTTCAGTAAGAACGCGGCTGAGCCTTCGCCCATGACGAAACCGTCAGCCCCTTCGGCAAACGGCCGGCTGCCGGTAGCGCTCAGGGCTCCGATTTTACAGAACTTGACGAACGGGGAAGTGCCCATATTGCGGTCAACGCCGCCGGTGATCACAGCGTCTACTTCGTTCTTGAGCAGCAGCTCCATGGCCGCTTTCACAGCGGCAAAGCTCGAGGCGCAGGCCGCATCGGTGATGAAATTAGGGCCACGTAAGTTGAGCATATTGGCCACGCGGCCGGAGACGATATTCGGTAATTCACCAGGCATTGTGTCTTCGGTGATCGGGGGCATTGTCTCGCCGATACGTTCATGCCATTGGCGCAAGATGGCGCTGCGCACATCCTCTGGCAGACTGGCGAATTCACTCCCTTCGGCCAGCGCGTTGGCGAATTCCGGGAAGGCGATCCGCTGATGCGTTATATAATGCATTTCGCCGCCCATAGCAGTGCCCAGAATAACGGCCGTGTTTTCAGTGTTCAGCGGCCGTTCAGGGTAGCCATAATCTTCAAGTACCTCGGCAGCGATGGTCACTGCCCACTGCTGACCTTCATCCATGGCGGCAGCTACTTTGGGCGGCATACGAAAGCGACGCCAGTCGTATTCAAAGCCTCGTACCCAGCCGCCAATCTTGGAGTAGGTTTTGTCGGGAGCGCCAGGATCAGGATCGTAATAGTCTTCGATACGCCAGCGCTCAGGAGGCACATCGGTAATGCTGTATTTCTTATCGAGAATATTATTCCAAAAAGCGGGCGCACTTGGTGCGTCCGGTAATATCGCCCCCACCCCTACAATCGCTATGGCTCTGTCTTCTGACTGCATGGGTTTGTCCTCTGAGAGTGTTAACTCTTCTGTCTTCAGCCGCGCTGCCCGGCTGATCTCTGTGGCGCTCTCTTATCTAAATGCTTCGTTCAGGCGATCGCGGGCATAATCCATATCTTGAACGAGCCCGTTTTGTGCTTGATAGATCGCCGGTAAGTTCAGTTTATTGGCCAGGTCAGGATCGCTCTGCCCGGCGCCCATCGTCCAACGTAACCCATCGACAGCTACTTTCAAAGCAGCGTCACGGGCATGAATGCGTGCCAATGCCTGTCGAGTAGGAATGTCCAGAGCAATCGCCTCCGTGGGATGGGTCACGACGCGTTCGGAGAATATGGCAGCCGTCTCCGCGTACGTGATCAACTCGCCCAGGCGGAACAGGATATGTTGGTTGCGTGTCAGGCGGTCCAACCGGCAGCGCTCCAGTATGATGGCCAACGCACGCAAAGTGAGAGCGGCCGTACCCGCCCCATTATCTGGTTCTTGTCGCTGTTTCTCTTCCAGCCGCTCCGCCCAAACGGCGTAGAATTCACCGCGCGATATCAGATGCTCGCGCCAGCGGTCACGGGCGATGGTCCATTCCATGATTTCTGACGTGCCTTCATAAATCGTGGTGATGCGCACATCACGTTTGATCTTTTCAACCATATACTCTTTAGTGTAGCCATAACCGCCGAGTGCCTGAATGGCATCTTCAGCGGCTTTGTTGCCGGCTTCCGTGCCCAGGTACTTGGCGATGGCTCCTTCTGTCTGGAACCCGTGCTCATCGCTGTCCAGTCTTTCAGCTACCCACTCGATGTATGCGCGTGCGGCTTCCAGTCGTACCGCATTGGGCACGATCAGCTTGTGCGTATAGCCTTGTTTGTGATCAAGCGTGTCGCCGGCCTGCACGCGGTCGTGTGAGTACCGTATGGCCCGCTTTAACGCGGTCCAGCCGGCGCCCAACCCGAAAGTGCCTACCATCAGGCGCGTATAACCGAATACTGCCTGTGCCTGTTGAAGTCCCTGCCCTTCCGATTCACCGACCAGGTTCTCGACCGGTACAAAGACTTCCTCAAGGAACAGAGCTGCCGTATTGCTGGTGCGGATGCCGTGTTTGTCTTCTGGTTTCCCAGTTGAAAAGCCCTGCGCCCCACGTTCAACGATAAACCATGTCGGGCCGCCGGGCGCCAGGGCCAGAATGGTATACAGGTCGGCTACTCCACCGTTACTGATCCATTGTTTGCTGCCAGAGATATGGTAGCCGGTGATTTCGCCGTTTTCCTGGAGTGGCACGGCTTTTGTGGTCATAGAGGCCAGATCACTGCCCGCCTGTGGCTCTGTGGCTCCATAGGCCATCAATAAAGATCCCTCAGCGATGCGACCAAACCAGTTCTTTTTCTGTTCTTCTGTCGCTCCCACACGAATCGGATCGGATCCCAAGAATGTGGCCAGAACGCCTGTGGCGATGCCCAGATCGATCGAAGCCATCAGTTCAGAAGCACGATAGATATCGTATGCGCCGCCGCCGAGTCCATCATATGCTTCGGGAATAAAGAGCAGATGCAGTCCCAGCTGCATTGGATCATAGAGTTCGTCTAGTACTCCCCGTGGGAATTCATCATCATGATCGAGCTGCAGTAGATACTCATCGGTCAATTTGTCCTCCGCGTACCTACGCAGTGTATCGAGCACCATTTCCCGCGTATCATGATCTAATCCGGCCATACCTGCCTCCAGAAATAAAGGGCGTCACAACGTGACCCCCTATCACTACCCTTTCGATATATGCGTACAAATTCGCAAACAAGAAGCGAACTACTCAATTGCCTTCTATTCTAACGAGGTGATCGGGTATCTAAGAGTGACACATGTCACGTGTTTTCTATGCAAAAAGCATAATGCAGTGTGTCATGACTCTCGAGCTTTATGGATTGTTGCCGAAAAAAAACTGAGGCCGCTGCGCTGCGCAGTTGGATTGATGCCCCCGCCAGGACTCGAACCTGGGCTCCCGGCTTCGGAGGCCGGTGCTCTATCCTCTGAGCTACGGGGGCGTGTTGCTGAACCTGGATTTTTCCATAGCGGCGGACAAATGTCAAATGCGTTCAACGGCTGCTGTTAAAGATATGTGTCAGTACTGTAGAGCCTGGACCGCCCACACTTTGCAGCATGGCAATGTGAGCGCCTCCAAGTTGATTGCCACCCGCCTGCCCGCTGAGCTGCTGTACGATTTCACAGGTCTGGTAGATGGCTGTCGCGCCAATGGGATGTCCTCGCGCTTTGAGCCCGCCCATAGTGGCAATAGGGATTGATCCCGTTGGCCTTATCTCGCCGCTGTCTGCCAAGCGCCATCCTCTGCCTGGTTCAGCAAAACCAACTGCTTCCAGGGAGAGACAGGCGATAATCGAAAACGCATCGTGCAGCTCGAAAAAATCGATATCACTGCGTGAAACGCCGGCTTGTCGCATGGCGCGTGCGGCGGAGATGGTTGCCGCGGCCAAGGAGAGTGGGTCGGCGCGATCGGCGATTCTGAAACGATCGCTGGCCGCGCTGGAAGCCACTATCTCCACTGGAGTCCTCGTATATGCAGCCGATTTTGACAAGGGGGCCAACAACACCGCAGCCGCGCCATCACAAACTGGTGAGCAGTCAAGCAGGCGCAGCGGGGGGTAAATAACGCGTGACGCCATCACTTCTTCGGCGATGTATTGGCGATCTTTGAAAAGCGCATTCGGATTGTGCTGCGCATTGTCATGGGCATTGACCGAGAAATGGGCCAGCGCATTATCTGGGAGATGATAATGGGACAGGTAGCTGTTCATCAATTGCGCATTTTGACTGAGCAGCGTTTTGCCGTCCGGCACCTCTATACGGGCATCCAGTGCCTTGGCCAGTGCCGCGGTGGGGATTTGGGCGCTCATCTTCTCGACGCCCACAGCAAGCGCCAGATCAACTGCCCCGGAGGCGACCGCAAGAAAGGCCACGCGCAGTGCTGCCGCGCCGGACGCTGTAGCGGCGCGCACCTGCAGCGCTTCTATGCCGTCTAGCCCGGCTTCATCAGCGACCAACGCGGCCAAATGTTTCTGTGATTGAAGCTCATCGCTGAGCATGTTGCTGAGGTATAGGGCGTCGACTTTGCGCTTGTCTGTTTCTTGAAGCGCCTGCGCGATCACCGCCGCACCCAGTTCGCGCAATCCGCGCGCGTACTGCTTCTTTACGGGCACCTGGCCTGTACCAACGATGGCGACTCGCCTCATGCGTATTTAGCAATTGTTACCAATGCTCTCCGTGGGGTGATTCAGGTGCACGGCCGTAGAGTTCGGTCAATTCCTTCAGCCGCCAGCTAATTTCATCAGTTAACATGTCGGGCTTGTAGCGCCACTGCCAATTGCCGCTTGGTTTCCCAGGGAAGTTCATACGTGCTTCGTTGCCTAGACTCATTAAGTCTTGCAGCATGGCAACGGCCGTGTTGGCAACTGCTGAGAATGAGAGGCGAACCATGTCCCAGGCAATATTGTCGCTGTTAGGGACATTCATATAGTTGAGTACGTGCGCCCGTTCATTTTCGCTGGCATCTTCAAACCAACCGATTACGGTATCGTTGTCATGGGTACCGGTATAGACAACGCAGTTCTTGCTAAATGTA
Organism: uncultured Chloroflexia bacterium; assembly: GCA_963767495.1. GTDB lineage: Bacteria > Chloroflexota > Anaerolineae > Promineifilales > Promineifilaceae > JAACFF01. The sequence continues at coordinate 454,697 of CAVYDY010000001.1, read as the reverse complement.
TGTGGCAGGAACTGGCTGTTGCGTTCTCCGCCGAAGGCGAACTGCAGTATTTTCATGCCGGGGAAGTGGAAGCGATCACGCAGGGCGATGACCTCCGGTGTGATCAGCCCCAGGTCCTCGGCGATGAGTGGTAGCTCGCCTAGCGTGTTTTCCATAGCCTCGAAAAATGCCTGGCCCGGTCCCTTGATCCATTTGCCGACCACGGCTGTTGGTTCCGATGCCGGGATCTCCCAGTAGGCGTCAAAGCCGCGGAAATGGTCGATGCGTACGAGATCGGCCTGAGTGAAGGACATTCTTAATCGCGCCGCCCACCAGGCATAATTATCCTGGCTCATCTCGTACCAGCGGTAAAGCGGATTGCCCCACCGTTGACCGGTCTCGCTGAAATAATCGGGTGGCACACCGGCGACCTGCGCTGGAGAGCCATCCTCATTCAAGAAAAAGAGCCCAGGATTGGCCCACACGTCAGCGCTGTCGAAGGCGACGAAAATGGGGATATCGCCAATGACCTGAACGCCCCGCTCATTGGCGTAGCTCTTCAGTTCCAGCCACTGTTTGAAGAAAAGATACTGCAAGAATCTATGATAGTGAATGTCATCAGCGAGGTGCGCCGACCACCAGGCGATGGCCTCTGGTTTGCGATGCGCAATATCGTAGGGCCATGTGTTCCAGACGCCGCCATCCTGTTCCATGTGATAAATCTTCAGGGCCATGAATAGGGCGAAATCTTCCAGCCAATACGCTTGTTCAGCGCAGAATGCTGCAAAGGCCTCGCGCTGGTCGTCACGTCCATACTGTTGGAAGTGATCGTATGCTTGCCGCAACAAACTGTTCTTATAGTCGATGACCCAACCGTAGTCGACTTTCTCTTCAGGGAATCTTGGCACATCGGCAACAGCTTCAGCTGGTAGATAGCCTTCCTCGACCAGTTTGTCGGGGCTGATCAATAGCGGGTTTCCAGCAAACGCGGAAAAACTCTGGTAAGGAGAGTCGCCATAGCTGGTGGGGCCGAGCGGGAGAATCTGCCACAATGATTGGCGGCCGTTTATCAAGAAATTGATAAAGTTGTAAGCGTGGTCGCCCAAATCGCCAATGCCATAACGGCTGGGAAAGGATGTCGGGTGGACCAGAACCCCGGCGTCGCGTGGAAAATCCATGGATTAAGCTCCTAGCGTACGGGCAATTGCCCATTCATATAGTTGTTGGTAACCCTGTGCAGAGCGCTCCCAGGAAAAATCAGCCATCATGCCGTTGAGCTGGATCTTTCCCCAGCTGTCTTTGTCTACATCATAAATGTAGATAGCTCGCTGCACCGCATGCCAGAAAGACTCCACATCGAAATTGTGGAAACTGAAGCCGGTAATGCTGTCATGGACCGTGTCTGCCAGCCCCCCGGTAGCGCGCACAACGGGCACGCTCCCATAATGCATTGCGATTAACTGTCCTAAACCACAGGGCTCGAACAACGAGGGCATCAGAAACATGTCGCTCCCCGCATAAATAAGGGGCGCAAGGCCGGCGTTGTAGGAAAGGAAGGCTGTCATTTTGTCCTGATGGTATTCGGCCAGTTGGGCGAACATCTGCTCATAATGTTCTTCGCCGGTCCCCAGGACAATGAACTGCGCTTCGCCGGCGAATCCGTTCATCAACAAATGAATAACATGGCCCATCAGATCGAGGCCCTTTTGCCAATCAAGGCGCGAAACCATGGCCAAGAGCGGTATGTCATCCCTGACTGGCAAATTGGCGTATTCTTGCAAGGCGCGCCGATTGCTCAGACGTTCGTCGAAATCCTCTACGCTGAAATGATATGGTAAGCGGGAGTCCGCCGCAGGGTCCCACTGCTGGTAATCAATGCCGTTTAATATGCCGTGCACATCGTAAGATCGATGGCGAAGTAAGGCGTCCAGGCCAGCGCCTCCTTCTGAAGTCATTATCTCCCGCGCATAACTGGGGCTGACTGTGTTGACCATCGTGGCGTGATAGATACCGCGAGCCATGAAATTTACTTCACCGAACGCTTCTTCTGCCAGCGAATGGGTTTGAATGCCCATATAGTCGAAAATCTGCCAGTTACATTTGCCTTGGTGCGCTAAGTTATGAATCGTGAAGACTGAGCCGATGCCCTGGAACCATGCGTCTGATTGCCCTGCTGTGGAGAGCCAAGTGACCGCCGGCGCCGTGTGCCAATCGTGCGCATGCAGCAAATCTGGTTTCCAATCCAGCGCCTTGGTCAGCTGCAGCGCCGCCATGCTGAAGAAGGCGAAGCGGTACGGATCGTCCCAGTAGCCATAAATGTCATCGCGACCAAAGAGATGCATTTCGGCGATGAAATAGATGGGGACGTCGCTGCCGGGCAGCGTGCTCTTGAATACCCCGCAGGGGATTATCCCGTACCCTGTCGACACATTCAATTGGCCCTCTACAGGTTCGACGCCAGGATAGCCTTCTTCAATACTTTTGTATGCCGGCATGACAACCCGCACATCATGGCCGAGTTCTGCCAGCGCTATGGGCAAGGACCCACCTACATCACCCAGGCCGCCGGTCTTGGCGAAAGGTGCAACTTCTGCGCTAACGAAAAGTGTCTTTATTGGACGCGACATAGCCAGTCCTTTGAATTAGGTCAATTCGTGAGTTAAGATATTGGTATATATGGTCGTTAATATTGTCTCTGATTTGAATGGGTTGTCCAAATCGTGATGGGGCGTTTGCAGTGATCGATCATCGATATACAATTGCCGGAAGCTCGGAGTAAATAATGTCCCTTCGTCGCATGTTGCCTTTTCTTCTTCTTAATGTTCTTGTTTCGGCTGCCGTCATGCTGGCGATTTTGTGGTGGTGGGACGGACGCGGAGCGGAACCGGAGCCTATGGCGGTTGAATTGCCACAGGAGATCCTTGAAGAACCGCTGCCTGTGAACAGCGGCGGCACGGCCGTGATCGATGAAGCTGCTGTAGAAGAGCCGGGATTAGAAACATCAGCGGAGCCAGGTCCGGGGACTCATACTGTGCAGGCCGGTGACACCTTGGGCCAGATCAGCCTGAAATATGATGTCCCAGTAGACGAGATTATGAATGCCAACGGTATGGACAATCCGAATTTTCTATCGGTGGGCCAGGAATTGATCATTCCAGAGGCGGGGGTGCCTCTGTCGGATCCGCAGGAAGCGGAAGATAGCGAAGCGCTAGTAGAAGATTCTGTAGGAAGCGAGCTCCCTACGCCTATCCCTACCGAACCGGCGGTTGAAGGGGAAGCCTTGTTGGCAATCGCCGATGTGGTTTCACCCGGACAGCCGGCGCTGGAGGCGATCCAGATCGTGAACAATGGTAGCCGCGAGGCGGCTCTGCGTGATTGGAAAATAACGGATCAACTTGGCAATACCTATACATTTGGCCAGCTGACTCTTTTTGGAGACGGTGCGGGTATTTTGCTGCACACCGGCGCTGGACTGGACAGCGCAACCGATCTGTTTTGGGGGCTAGAAGAGACGCTTTGGAATAGTGGTGACAGAGTTGTTCTATATGACGACGCAGGCACTGTCCAGGCTGAGTTCCTGATTCCGTAGCCTGACACGTCAAAGAGAGGGCGACATGCGAGGCTTGATTGACCGCAAAGGCGAACAATTCGGGTACTTTGTCGGTGATGTCCTCTATACGCTGGATGACGTCGCGACTGGACGTATCGAAGGTGAGTTTGTCGTGGATATGGCCGGGAAGCGTATGTGGCGTCTCGTAGGTGACGCCGTCTATGCACTGGATGGCAGCGATACGATCGGCTATATAGGCGGTGAAATTTCTGACCAGTACGCGCTCTGACAGCGCGCTCCTGTCATACAAACAGATTGAATATCGGAACAGGTCTATTGTCTTGGCATAGAACCAGGAGGTCCTATGAGATTGGGTGCGCATATAAGTAGTGCCGGCGGTGTTTATAAGGCTTTTGCCCGTGCCGCTGATGTTGGTGCTGACACGATGCTCGTTTTTACCAAGAGCAACCGCCAATGGAAAGCAAAACCATTGGCTGAGCAGGACATCGCGTCTTTTCAGGCTGCATCAGCTGAATACGAGACGATTTTTCCTGTGGCCGTTCACGCCAGCTATCTGATCAACATAGCTTCGCCGGATAGTGCCTTATGGGAAAAATCTTACCAGGCGCTAAAAGTGGAAGTGGACCGGGCTGGCGCCCTTGGCATCCCCTTAATCACGTTCCATCCAGGGTCCTATGTGAGCAGCGATGAGCAGAGCGGCCTGGCTGCGATTGCCGGCGGACTGCGCCGACTTCTAGAAGAAACGGCCGAATCTGCGCCTGAGACTACGATTTGCTTGGAGACCATGGCCGGCCAGGGCACTAATCTGGGGTCTCGATTTGAGCAGCTGGCCCAACTGCTGGAAGCAAGCGGCGATGATCCGCGTCTGGGTGTCTGCCTTGACACCTGTCATGTTTTCGCTGCCGGGTATGATATCCGCAGCCCGGAAGCGTATGAGGCTACTATGGCTGAATTTGACCGTGTGATTGGTCTGGAACAGATCAAGGTGTTCCATTTCAACGACAGTAAGTTCGGTTTGGGCGAGCACAAAGATCGGCATGCACATATTGGTGAGGGGGAGATTGGCCTGCAAGGATTTGCCAATTTCATCAACGATCCTCGTTGGACTGGTTACGCAGCACATATTGAAACGCCTAAGAAAGAGAAGAATGATGCGGGTAAAGAGGTGGAGATGGATCCGATTAATATCGCTGCGCTACGCTCGCTTGTGGTCGATTAACTATGCAATTCGTAGATGCACATCTGGATATCGCTTACAACGCCTTGAGATACGGCCGTGATTCGTTGTTGAATGTAGAGGAGATTCGAGAACAGGAAGAAGATCCGGGCCCCTATCAAGGGATCGCGACGGTCTCCTTTCCACAGCTGCGTGAAGCGGGTGCCGTGCTTGTATTTGGCACGCTTTTCACCATGCCTTTGCGATCGGCAGCGTTGTTGGGCGGCGACACAACGCTGACCTACCGTGATGAGCAGGAGGCACATCGCCAGGCCATGAACCAGATAGACTATTATCAACGCCTCGTAGACGAAGAAGAGAATCGTCTGCGCCTGGTTACCGACCTGCGCGTCCTGGATGAGGTGCTTGATTCCCAGCAAGATGACCAACCACTTCTGGGAATTTTGCTGTCAATGGAAGGTGCTGATCCAATTCGCGAGCCTGAGGAAGTGGAATTGTGGGCTGAAAAAGGAGTGCGCGCTGTCGGGCTGGCGTGGGATGATACGAATTACGCTGCCGGAACGTGGCGTGAAAGTCGGTACGGTCTAACAAGCCAAGGAATGGCGCTGCTGGAAGTTATGGCCGATTTCAATCTGATTCTTGACATCACGCATATGAATGAGCTGGCTTCTTTGGAAGCGCTTGATCGCTACGACGGCCCGTTGGTGGCTTCACATAGCAACGTACGGGCTCTGGTGCCGGGCCAGCGACAATTGAGTGATGCCATGATACAGCGGATTGGCGAGCACAACGGTGTTATTGGTATTGCTCTCTTTAATCCATTTCTGCGTGCCAAGCAGCAGATGGGCGATCCAAGAGAGCTGGTAACGCTTGATCATGTCGTTGCTCATATTGATCATATTTGCCAGACGCTGGGCGACGCTGCTCATGTCGGCCTGGGCACGGATATGGACGGGGGTTATGGTGCTGACGATATCCCCACTCCGTTAGACAGTATCGCTGATGTACCACTTCTGAGCGACCGTCTGAAAGCGTATGGTTACGGCGGAGAGGATATCGCCCGTATCATGGGCGGAAACTGGCTTAACTTGCTGCGTACTTCGCTTCCCTCGTAGCTTAGCCATCAGGCATATCCTTCTCCGTTGGTGGAGTCTGAGCCTGGCACGCCGCGTAGATATTTTGAATTGAGATTAAAGTCGCTATAATGGCTGATTGTTTGCCCCTTGACTTTTGATCCTCGTCTATGCTAGACTGCATCGATGCTATTTTAACGGAAGAGGATGGTGGCGAGCCGTCACCCCAACCGCTGAAAAATCTAGAGGAAGAAAGGGTGTTTAACGCTTAGTTATGACTGATTTGACGAACCAATTGACTGCTGACGACGAAATTGTCAGCACACTGCTTGAAGACGGGCTGGAACAGGGGTATTTAACCTACGACCAAATACTAGAAGTCTTACCCGATATTGAAAACAATTTACCGCTTTTGGAAGGCTTGCTTGAAGAGGCTCAATCGGTAGGCGTTACCGTCTATGAGACTGAGGAAGATGCCCTGGATATGAGCGCGGCGGGAACCGGTGACACGTCTGATTTAGAGGGCAAACCGCATGCGGCGCCGCTGTTTGATTTAAGCAACGTTCCCATTGATGATTCAGTGGGTCTCTATTTTCGAGAGATGGGCCAGCAAGGGCTGCTTTCCGCGAAAGAGGAAGTGCAGCTGGCTATGAAGATTGAAGCGGGACGCGAAGCCACACTGACGCTTTATGATGGCGTCGTGTTTTTGACGCTTGATGAGAAGGATCAGTTGGCTGTTCTTTGTGCCATCGGTGATGCCGCTCGCGCGCACTTGATTCGCGCCAATACACGCCTCGTGGTCAGTATCGCCAAGAAATATCGCGGCCGCGGCCTGCAGTTCCTGGACTTAATTCAGGAAGGTAATGTTGGCCTGATGAAGGCTGTGGAGAAATATGATTACCGGCGCGGCAACCGCTTCAGCACCTATGCTACCTGGTGGATTCGCCAAGCGGTGACCCGCGCGTTGGCCAATCACGGCCGAACCATTCGAATTCCAGCCCATTTAGGCGGGCGTATCAGCAAGCTGTACCAGGTTGCGCAGGAGCTGGAACAGGAATACGGCCGTCAGCCAACGGCTGAGGAAATAGCCGAGCATATGGAACTGCCCGCAGAGCGCGTGCGCTGGATGCTGCGCACCAGCCGCCAGCCTGTACATCTGGAACGGCCTGTTGGTGATGAATCAGATGCGGAACTGGGCGATTTCATTGAAGATATTGAAGCGCCGCCGCCGGCAGAATCGGTCGCCAATAAAATGCTTACCGAAGAGATCGGAGACATTCTCGATCAACTGACGCCGCGTGAAGCGCGGATCTTGCGTTTGCGTTACGGCCTGCAGGATGGTGAGTCGCGAACGCTAAAAGAAGTGGGCGAGATGTTTGGTCTGTCCCGTGAGCGCATCCGCCAGCTGGAAAAGGAAGCGTTGCGCAAGCTTCGTCACCCCAACTTCGCCGGACATCTACGGCAGTACCTCAATTAGCTGCTGCCCTTATTGAATGACCTGAGAGCGCATCAATGTGATGCGCTCTTTTTGATCGTGGGGGTGTCTTAATCTAAATACAGAATCCTTGCTGTGTATTCGCCACCTCTCGTTAATAGTGTTATTGTATTCTCAGCTTGGCGAATGGTCAGGTGTGCGGATCATCCCGTTTTAGGAAGAGAATCGTCAGAATTTGGTGGTGTGGAGGAATAGGAATGGCACTGGATGTTAAAGCGACGGCAAATGAAATTAGCCGCCAGGCGGATTGGAAACAGATTGTAAAGCCATTCCAGAGGGCGGATACACGTAAAAGCGTCTGGCAGGCGGTTACTACATTCGGGCTCCTGTTTGCCGGCTGGACCCTCGCTTATCTGAGCCTCTCCGTTGGTTATTGGCTGACGTTGTTGATCGCCATCCCTACGGCCGGATTCATCGTGCGCCTGTTCATTATTCAGCATGACTGTGGTCATGGTTCCTTTTTCAATGAACGCAAGTGGAATGATCGACTGGGCAGCGTAAGCGGTATTTTTACACTTGTGCCCTATTTCCACTGGCGTAAAATGCACGCTATCCATCATGCCAACGCGGGTAAACTGGACGATATGCGCGGCGTCGGTGATTTTTATACGATGACTGTGGATGAATACTTCCATGCATCGAAGTGGCGACAGTTCGGCTATCGCTTCTATCGCAACACCTTCTTCCTAATAGGCCTGGTGCCCTTCTTCGCCTTCGTGTTTGGATACCGCTTCCCCTTTAAGATGACCAAGGAAAAGGGTTGGAAGAAAGAACGACAGAGTGTTTATTGGACGAACCTCGGCATCCTGGTCGTGGCCGGATTAACCATTTGGGCTGTTGGGCTGAAGGATTTCCTCCTGGTGCAGATCCCGCTCACCTATATTGCAACGACAGTCGGCGCCTGGTTCTTTTTTGTACAGCACCAGTACGAAGATGCCTATTGGGCCCATGAAGAGGATTGGAGCTATGTCGATGCTGCGCTGAAAGGCAGCTCCTACTACAGGCTGCCGCGTATCCTGCAGTGGTTCAGCGGCAATATTGGTTTCCATCACATCCATCATTTGAGCCCGCGTATCCCCAACTACAAACTTGAGGAGGCGTACGAAGCTGATCCGCTCTTTCAGGATGTTAATGAATTGACTGTTCGTTCGAGCTTTGGCACATTGACCTTGGGCTTGTGGGACGAAGAAGCGCAGCGATTGATCAGTTTCCGTGAGGCGCACGCGCGTTATGAAGGTGTGTACGCTGCGGAGCCGGAGCAGGCTGACTGATCAAGTTGGCCAGCGTACTGTCGCTTGATTCTTCAGTTTCTTCCAGGGAGCCGTTTGGGTGAACCTGGCGCACCTATTTAAATTGATCCGGGGAAATGTTGTGGTGCTTCATTTTGCGCCACAGGGTTGTGCGGCCGATTTGCAGATGCCGGGCCATTTCTGAGACACGGCCGTGACATGCCCAACCGGCACGAATGATCGCCTCTCGCTCCGCTTCCGTGACCGATAGGACGGGCTGTGTTCGTTGCGTATGATCTGTGATCACCCTGCGTTGGCGGATAGCTTCCGGTAGATTGGTCAGTCGAATGACCCCATCGCGGCTTTGGTAGACTGCCCGCTCCAGTGCGCTCTCTAATTCGCGGACATTGCCGGGCCACGGGTACCGTCGCAGCGCCTCAAGCGCTGTATCATCGATCCACACCGCGCGGCTGTCCCGCTGGGTAATGCGAGCCAAGAATCGTTCGGCCAACAGGGGGATATCGTCGCTGCGATGGCGTAGGGGGGATATCGCTATATTGAAGACGCCGAAACGATAGTAGAGGTGCGACAAAAAACTGCCATCGCTAATCAATTGTTCCAGATCTTTTGATGTGGCGACGATGATGCGGACATTGACGGGAATAGGTTGGTTGCCGCCCAGGTGCAGCACATGGCCTGTTTCAATGACTTGAAGAACGGCCGCTTGCATTTCCAGGGAAAGTGAGTCCACCTGATCCAGAAAAAGGGTGCCGCCATCGGCCAATTCGAATTTACTGGGCCGGATGTGGGAGCTTTCTTCTTCGCCCAAGAGCTCACCGACCATCAATTCATGGGGAATGGCGCGGCAATTGATAGACAGGAAAGGTTTGGCAGCGCGAATGCCGTCGTTGTGGATTGCTTGCGCCAGGTGATTTTTGCCGACGCCACCTTCCCCGCGCAGCAGAACCGGCGCGGTGCCTTTCGCCGCTATCCGTGATTGGCGAAGCACTCTACGCATAGCCGGTGTCTGGCCATGGACATCATCGATTGTCAGCGCGGCACGGGTGCCCGACTGCTGTTGTACTAGCTGGCGGACTTGCTCAATTGGACGAAGTAGGGCGATGTAGCCGACGGATTGCCCCGAGGCTTCCTTGATTGCGCGCAAACTAATCAGGGAACGAACTGTACGGTTATTGATGTGGAAACTGACTTCCCTGTCACGCAGTTCCTCATCATTGGTTGTGGCTTGGCTTATTAGTTCCGGCAGTTCCAATACCTCGCCAATCAGGTGGCCGAGCGCTGTCACCGGATTCAATCCCAACATGGAGCTTGCCTGTTCATTGATGTGGTGGATCTCCCCCTCACAGTTCCAGGCCAAGATTCCCTCAGATATTGTGCCCAGGATAATATTAACTTCACCCAGACGATGATTGGCCTCTTGCAGTGACCAGTTCGCCTGGATCTGGTTGCTGATCGCCATTGCTGCCGACATCGACAGGGCCAAAGTGTAGGGATTCGCCGTTTCGAGCGGGCCACAGATGCCGATAACGCCAAGGAGCCGTCCGCGTAAATCGTGGATTGGCGCGGCGCTGCTGAACAGGCTGTGGTAAGCCGCAAAATAATGTTCGGCGCCGACGATATAGGCGGGCATGGCGTTGACCAAAGCAACCCCGGCTGCATTGGTGCCCATCTGCCCCTCTGACCAGTAGGATCCCTGCCCGAGCCCATGGATATCGATTAATTCTTCTGCGCGCGCGTCACCAATTGCGTATAGATTGCAGGCTGATCCATCTGTTACAAAAACTGAGCTTCCTGAACCTTTGATAAATTGGTGAATATCCTCGATGATTGGCATCGCGATAGTCAATAAGTCATTCTGGGTGCGCAGCAAAGAGGAAAATGCCTGGCTGCCTACTGGCGTTTTGCGCGGCGCTGCCCGTGGGTTGAGGCGCGGGGTACAACGCTGCCAGGAAAGGAGAACGATGGGATCAAGTAGATTCTTTTGATCGTGTGCAAGTTTCCCTGTCTGCATGAACGTACGCCAGATATTGGTTAACGTTCTTTGATCTACTGGAGAGGCGCTTGGCTGCATAGCGTCATATTACGCCAATCTTTGCCGATGTCAACCAACTTCGCAGGGAAAATGACCGGCCCGTTGGCCCTCGAGATATCCCTCATGTCTATAGGATTGGCGTTAAACTTGTATAAGAAATGGAAAGGAAATGTGGATTCTGTTACGTCTAGTGGTAAAACCTAATATGAGCCCTTTCTTGCTGGCTGTGATGAGCCGTGGGAGTGGGACTCAGAACGGAAAAATGACTTATCCCCTATGCGTTTGAAGCACTACATCATTAGACGTAAAATGTTCGCAAGTCGTAATCTGCGATCTCACTTGCCGAACCGGATAATTTTGTAGTGATTCAGGAGTAGTTTAGCTATGGATGATCAATCCAATGGCAATCGCCCTGCCATCCCCACCTGGGTGTGGATTCTGGCGATATTTGCAGTTATCTTAGGATTACAACTCTGGTTGAGCGGCCGTTTTAGCGGCCCAGAACAGATCGGCTTGCCTGAAGCCATGGACATGGTTAAGGCAGGTGAAGTTGAAACGATCACGGTGACCGGCAGTACTTTTACATTGACCATGAAAGATGGCAGCGAGATCGATACGACGATTGATTCCCGCAGCAGTCCGGAGGAAGTCCTGACATACTTCGGCATCAGCGAGGAAGTGCTTGCCGAAAACGGCGTGGAATGGATCAATAACGATCAGTCTACCTGGAACACCCTTTTCACAATTATCATCTCTGTAGGACCGGTGCTGCTGATCATATGGATATTTACCCGGGGTTTTCGGCAAATGCAGGGCGGCGGCGGCAATAGTATTTTTGGATTTGGCCGCAGCAAGGCGAAGAACTTGAATGATGCCAACCGGCCAACGGTGACCTTTGATGATGTTGCCGGTGTTGAGGAGGCAAAACAAGACCTGGTAGAGGTTGTGCAGTTCTTGCGCGAACCGGAGAAATTTGTACAGGTTGGTGCGCGAATCCCTAGAGGTGTCTTGATGGTTGGACCGCCAGGTACCGGCAAGACCCTGCTGGCCCGCGCCGTGGCCGGCGAGGCCGGCGTACCTTTCTTCCATATTTCAGGTTCTGAATTTGTGGAGATGTTTGTTGGCGTCGGCGCCAGCCGCGTGCGAGATCTCTTCGAAAAAGCGAAACAAAGCGCGCCTTCTATTGTGTTTGTCGATGAAATTGATGCGGTCGGCCGTCAGCGTGGGGCCGGCCTGGGCGGTGGCCATGATGAGCGCGAGCAAACATTGAACCAGATTCTGGTGGAAATGGACGGTTTCGACAATGAGACGAATGTCATTGTAATGGCGGCGACCAACCGCGCAGATATTCTGGATCCGGCTCTTCTGCGGCCTGGTCGTTTTGACCGTAAAGTCTTTGTTGATCTTCCTGATGTGACAGGCCGCGAGAAGATCCTGGCCGTGCATGCTCGCGGCAAGCCGATCGCCGGTGATGTCAGCCTTCAGGACATTTCCAAGCTGACAGCCGGTTTCTCTGGCGCTGATCTGGAAAACTTGATTAACGAAGCAGCCATTTTCGCTGCTCGCCGCGACCAGCGAACAATTGGGCTGCTGGAATTCCAGGACGCTTTTGATCGTATCGTCATGGGACCTGAACGCAAGAGTCGGGTTATGAGCGAGGAAGACAAAGAAACAGTCGCTTACCACGAGGCGGGTCATGCTGTGGTAAGCTTCTTCTTGCCGAATACAGATCCGATACAAAAGATCACCATTGTTCCCCGTGGGCGTGCGGGTGGCTATGTGATGCCGCTGCCTGAAGATCGTTTCGTGGTCAGCCGCGAATACTTCATGGATCGTATTGCGATGGCTTTGGGCGGACGCGCTGCCGAAGAAACGTTTTTCGGGCGTATTACGACCGGCGCTTCAAATGATTTGCAGCAGGCTACGCAGACGGCGCGCGCTATGGTCATGGAATATGGCATGTCAGACACTTTAGGTTTGCCGACCTACGGCAGCGGATCGGGCAATCCGTTCCTTGGCCGCGAATATGGCTACCTGGGTGGTAGTGCCCGTGACTACAGTGAAGAAGCGGCAAGATCCATTGATGAAGAGGTCAAGCGAATCCTTGACCAGAGCTATGACAAAGCGCTGACGATCATTCATACAAACAAAGATAGGATGGTGCACCTGGCACAGACGATGATGGAAGTCGAAACGCTCGACCGCTCGGATTTCGAAAGAATCATGAATGAGTCGATGCCCGCCAATGGACAGCTGCCACCGGGCGAAATTGTCGCCGAAGAAGATGAGGAATTGGATGCGATCATGTTGGAGGATTCCAATCTCGATCCGCCGCATAAATGATAATCTAAAGGCGGGTGGCGCTGGCTGGCAATGTGTTGGAACTGCCTGCCGGGAGCGACTTGGTTCCCGCGAATAAAGCAGACGTCATGCCCTCCCTTCGTCCCTGGCGATGGGAGGGTTTTTTTGTAGGAGGTAGGCGGTATGAACGAAGACCTATCGCAGCATGTTGTAAGTACGACCTTGAACGGCCGTGTGCTCACTGTGGCTTTGAACCGGCCTCAGGTCCACAACGCCATGAATCCACACTTGATCAGAGAGGTTACCAGGCTTTTCGGTGAAATCGGCGAAAGAGAGGATGTGCGCGTGGTGATCTTGACTGGAAACGGCCGTTCCTTCTGTGCCGGCGCTGATCTTGCTGAGATGCGCGCCGCTGCCGACTATGATTTTCAACAAAACGCCGCCGACGGTCAGGCGATCTTTGACCTGATGCTGGCAGTCGATCGCTGTCCCAAACCTGTTGTTGGCCGGATCAATGGCGCCGCCTTTGGCGGCGGCGTTGGTCTGGTCAGCTGTTGTGACAGCGTGGTCGCCGTAGAACGGGCCGGATTTGCATTCAGTGAAGTGCGCCTGGGATTGGTGCCGGCCGTGATTTCTCCCTTTGTTGTAAGTAAGATTGGCGCGGGCAATGCGCGCGAGTTGTTCCTGAGCGGCGAGCGTTTTGATGCCGCCAAGGCTTTGCGCATCGGACTAGTACACCACCTTGCTTCTGAGGAGAAGCTGGATGCGTTGGTCGCCGAGCGAGTTGACGAATTTCTGCAAGGCGCACCAGGCGCGCAGGCGGCGGCCAAAAGGCTTGTGCAGGACATGCTGCAAGCGCAGACGGCAGAAGAACTGCGCTGCCATACGGCTGATCTTCTTGCCAAATGCCGCGCCTCAGATGAAGGGCGCGAGGGGATGAGTGCATTTTTGGAAAAACGCAGGCCGGACTGGCAGAGAGGGTAGGCGAATCACATGGGCGAACAGAGAGCGATAAGAAGCGTTGACAGGCCGGGAACGCGCAGTAGCCTGGCTGCCGACTTCCGACGCTTTGGATTATATGCGGGCCAGACGGTTCTGGTCCATTCATCGATGAGTAAATTGGGGTGGATTAATGGTGGTGCAGCTGCGGTGATTCAAGCATTGATGGATGTGGTCACGAGCGAAGGTACGCTGGTCATGCCAACCCATACCGGCGATTACTCCGATCCGGCTGATTGGCTAAACCCGCCGGTTCCCAAAGATTGGCAAGAGGAGATCAGGGATACGATGCCTCTCTATGACCCGCGGCGCACACCATCGCGAGGCATGGGTCGAATCGCAGAGCTGTTCCGAACCTGGCCCGATGTGTTGCGCAGCGACCATCCGCAGTATTCATTTGCCGCCTGGGGGGAAGAGGCGCGATACGTAACCGAAGGGCATGAATTGTCCTATGGCTTAGGGGAAACTTCACCTTTGGCCCGTGTCTATGATCTTGACGGAGATGTTCTCTTGATCGGTGTAGGTTACGATAACAACACCTCAATCCATCTGGCAGAGTACCGGGCGCCCAATCCCCCATTGACGAAAAGTGGTGTCCCCTGGCTAGATAATGGGGAACGCGTCTGGGTATCATTTCCCGATGTGGATTTCCGGGAGCTATATCTTGGTGATGTAGGAAAAGCGTTTGAAGATGAAAAAGAGGTGACGATAGGACAAGTTGCCGCCGCCACCTGTCGCCTGATGCCGCAAAGAAGCATCGTTGATTTCGCTGTCGGCTGGTTTGATGCCTTCCGGAAAAGGACGTCGGGGGCTTGAGGTGCTTTTTCGTGGAACCTCGTTAGAATCAGTGGGTGATGGAGTAGAAGGCCTTTAGGCTCTTTGGTAAGAATCATCACAAGCCATACCTTGGAGGCGTCCGAAGGAAGGCTATGTTCAAGAAGATCCTCATTGCCAACCGCGGCGAAATTGCTGAGCGTATCATTCTCGCTTGCCGCGAGCTAGATGTTTCGCCGATCGCTATTTACTCTGAAGCGGATTCTGGCATGCCCTGGGTGCGCCTGGCTGATGAGAGCTATCCGCTCACCGGGTCCACAGCCACGGAAACATACCTCAATCAAGAATCAATCTTTCGCATTGCCCGCCTCGCTGGCGTCGATGCTGTTCATCCCGGCTACGGCTTCCTCAGTGAGAATCCAGCGTTTGCTGCCGCCTGCGCAGAGCATAATCTGGTCTTCATCGGGCCAAGTTCGAAGGTGATCCAGTTGATGGGCAGCAAGTCGGCTGCTCGTGAGCTGGCTGAAGTGTGCGGCGTTCCGGTGGTGCCTGGCCTGGACGGCGCCGGCATGGCTGATGCGGATCTTGCTGTCGCTGTTGAGACTATTGGCTACCCGATTCTGATCAAGGCCAGCGCCGGCGGTGGTGGAAAGGGGATGCGCATTGTCACTGAAGCGGCGGATTTTGAGGATGCTCTGCGTCTTGCGCGGGGTGAAGCGCTCTCCTCCTTCGGCAGTGATCAGCTGCTCGTTGAGCGCTATTTGAGTGAAATCCACCATGTCGAAATCCAGATTCTGGGGGATCAGCGTGGCAATGTCCTGCACCTGTTCGAACGCGACTGCTCCGTGCAGCGCCGCCACCAGAAGATCATTGAGGAGAGCCCTTCACCTGTCATCAGCGATGATTTGCGAGAGCGGATGGCCAAAGCGGCTGTCAAGCTGGCCAAGGCCGCCGACTATAAAAATGCAGGAACCGTGGAGTTTATCGTCAATGGTGCGGGGAATTTTTACTTCCTGGAAATGAATACTCGCCTGCAGGTGGAGCACCCGGTCACAGAGATGATCAGCGGCATCGATCTCGCCGTCTGGCAGATTCGCATCGCCGCAGGCGAGCATCTGCCTTTTGAGCAGAGCGATATAAGCCGTCACGGGCATGCTCTGGAATGCCGCATCTATGCCGAAGACCCCGCGCAAGGGTTCTTGCCGTCGATTGGGACGCTGACGACTTACCGGTCACCAGCCGGCCCGGGCGTGCGCGTTGATGATGGCGTAGAAAGCGGCTCGCAGATCACACCCTATTACGATCCAATGCTGGCCAAAGTCATCACCTGGGGGCAGGATCGGCCGGAGGCGATTCGCAAAATGGCGCGGGCGCTGCGCGATATGGTGGTGTTGGGTGTGACGACCAATATCCCCTATCTGCTGGACATCTTGAGCGAAGCGCAGTTTCTTGCCGGAAACACGACCACTAATTATCTGAGCGAGTATATGGACGGCTGGACGGCCGACGTTCCCCTTGATGAGGATCTGCTGTTGGCCGCCGCGGTATTCGAGGCGTTACACGGCGGCGGAAAAGGCATGAGCAGCCAGGATAGTTCAGCGGACAGCGAGGGCGTGCAGCCTGACCCGTGGAGCGATCTCCCTTCCTGGCGTAACGTGCAGAGCCAATAGAAGGTCAGTCGTCCAGCCGTGGAAGGTGAGCCAGGCGAATGTGGGGCGTTTCCCCGATCGGCGTACGCTGCATCGCATGTTCTGCTTCTCCTGGCAGACGCATCAACTGGGCAACGGTCTCCCGCGCGGCCTGTGGATCGCCCGCCACCACAGCAGCAATCAGCGTATCGACGAATCGCTTTTCTAAGGTGATGAACAGTTCAGGCGGCGGGTCGTCATTTTCTACTTCCCAGGAACGTATGCTGCGCAGTCTAAGCATCGGACGGGCTAGAAGCTGCCACATGGCATTGTGCGTTGCTGTAAATACCGTTTCAATCATGGCGGCGAACGCCTCACTGGCCGTGTCACGCGCTACCTGGGCGGTCAGATCATCACTTTCCCACTGCGTGGAAGAGACATTGACGAATAATTCGAGATAGTTTGCGCCCGCCGTTCGCAGGCGCTCAATATCTGCCTTCGTAGCCGCGGTCGCTGCCAGGGCGCAGACCTCCGGGAAAACCATCTGTTCGAATTGTTCGACATCCCAGACTGTGGCCCCATCTCTGCGCAGCGCCAGCAGCAGCGCGTCACCAAAGGCCTCCACCTGCGATTCGGTCACGAAGACGCCGCGGCCATGCTGCGCTTCAACCAACCCCTGTGCGGCCAGCATGCGTGTCGCATCGCGTACGACGGCGCGGCTGACGCCAAATGCTTCGGAGAGTTCTGGCTCGGTGGGCAGCGCTTCGCCAGGCTGCCATTGGCCGTCAAGAATTGCTTCCTTTATGGTGCTGGCGACCTGTTCGGCTAGGGTCTGTTTCTTAACGGCCGTCGAGAAGGGGGATTTCGTCATCGTTTCTTCCGCCGCGTGGTTGTTTTCGGGCCACGCGAGCATATAGGAGTAATGATACCATTGAAACAACGGCTGCTAAGAACCAGGCGGCGGATATTGTGCCGAACTCTGCAATTGCGCCAAGGAGAATGCCGCCCAGAAAGCCGCCAATATAGCTGGCCAGTGACTGCACGGACAGCATTGATGAACGACGCTCGGCCGGGATTTCCTGGTTAACCAGCGTTTCGTGCGGCGAACCAAGCAGACCGCTGCCCAGATAGAAGGACCAGAAACCGGCGGCGAAGCCGATCGTCTGGCGCAGCAGTGCCATCAGCAGCAGGGCAACGCTTTGCAGCAGAGCGGCCAGCCCGGCCACAATTGCGTAGCGATGATTCAGCCGTTTGCTCAGCGGAATTGAGAGCAAATTACCACCGACCCCGGCGAGAAAACTGACTGCCATAACCAGGCCATACAGCCAGCTCTGCTCGCTGCTTCCGCCCAGCAGCTGGGCGAACCTTGGCTGCCAGAAGGTTTCCACGCCGGCAAGCGCAAAGCCGGCGATCAGTGCCGCGCCCATGAGCAGCGGTAGATTGCTGTTTTGGCGCGTCAGTGCGAGTGCTTCTCTGACAGCTGCGGGTACGGATTTGAAGCCCTCACGCCAATCCGCCTGGCCGGCTTCGGCGCTGGGCGGTTCGTGGACGGCTGCGGTGATAACAGCCAGCAAGATAAGTCTTAAGAGCAGGGATGCCAGCAGCGTTGTCGAGAGGGGCGATATCAGCGAGACGTCGCTGCCGGGTAAATCGCTGAACAGGGTTGGCAGTGCGCCTCCGGCAAGAGTGCCGGCGCCCAGGGCTAGCAGCGTGACTGTACCGGCCTGGGCCAACGCTGGCTGTAGATCGATATCGGGATCGGCCGCTTGCAGGCTGTCGATATACCAGGCGTCCAGGGCGCCGGAATTCAGCGCTCTGGCCGCGCCCATCAGGATCATGCCGGTCAAGAAGCCCCAAAAAGAGAAGGAAAATAAAATCACCACACCAGCCACGATATTGATTGTATTAGCCAGGAAGGCGACTTTCTTGCGGCCGACGGCATCAGCCAGGCCGCCGGTGGGTAGTTCCAACAGCACGATGGTGACTGAGTAGACGCCCATGATGATGCCCACCTGCATCAAACCGGTGCCGCGCGCCTGCATGAAAAGCACGAAAATGGGCAAGGGCAGGGCCACGGCCAGCCAATTGAGGGCCAGAACAAGGAAGTAGACGTGTTTGATATGCTGTACTGTGCGATCCATTTAGATATCATCTCATCAGGTCATATGATGACATGATGTCATTGTACATTGACTCGTAACGGCCGTCAAGATCTTCACTGCTGTAATGAACGGATAGGTTCCCTATGAGCGTATCCTACCTCCGTGGGCATGCGCGCCCACGCACAGCGCCTGGTCTGCAAGGTGGTGAACATCTTCATTTGGCTGGAACATTGAAATGAAGCGTCGTAAAATGGCCCGCATAGGTCTCGAGAATTGATAGATAAAAAGTGTATTTTCAGCTGCTGAGCATAGAGTCAATAAGGGAGTCGACAAGATGAATTCACGCGAGCGTGTTCAATTGACATTGAACCATCAACAGCCAGACCAGATCCCCCTTGACCTGGGGGCAGGTTTTCAAACGGGCATGCATGTGCAGATGGTTTACAAACTGCGTCAAGCGCTCAAGCTTGACCCGCCCGGCACGCCGGTAAAGATCATTGAGCCATACCAGAACCTGGGCGAGATCAAAGCGGATTTGCTGGAAGCTATCGGCGGCGATGTTGTGGGCGTCAATCCACCCGGTACCATGTTTGGCTACAAGTGTGAGAACTGGAAAGAGTGGGAATATTTTGACGGCACGCCTGTGTTGATCCCCGAGCACTACAACACCGAGCCTGAAGCGAACGGCAGTATCTTGATGTGGCCGGACGGTGACAAATCGGTGCCCCCAAGTGGCGTGATGCCAGAAAATGGTTATTTCTTTGATGCCATTGTCCGGCAGCCGCCGCTGGATGATGCGACTCTGAATGTCGAAGATAACCTAGAGGAATTTGAGCCTATCTCTGAGGAAGATCTCGCCTATTTTGGGCGGGAAGTTGACCGGCTGTATAGCGAGACTGATAAAGCTGTCTATGCAAACTTTGGCGGCACGGCGTTTGGCGATATCGCTCTGGTGCCTGCCACCTGGCTCAAGCATCCCAAGGGTATTCGCGACATCGAGGAATGGTATGTCAGCACACTCACCAGAAAAGCATACGTCTACGAAGTGTTCGAGCGCCAGTGTGAAATTGTATTGGGTAATCTGCAAAAAATCTTTGATGTCGTCGGCAATCGCGTGGACGTCGTATTCTTAACCGGCACCGATTTTGGCGGGCAAAACGCGCCGATGATTTCAGTCAACAGCTATTCGGGGCTGTTCAAACCCTTCCACAAACGGCTTAACGATTGGATCCATGAAAACTCTACCTGGAAAACGTTTATGCACACCGATGGCTCGCTGCTGCCGCTGATCCCTCACTTCATAGAAGCAGGGTTTGACATTCTCAACCCGATTCAATGGACCGCAAAAGATATGTCACCTGTTGAGCTGAAGCGGGCATTTGGCGAGGAACTGGTATTCTGGGGAGGTGGCGTCGATACGCAAGGGACCCTACCCTTTGGTACGCCGGACGAGGTCCGCCAGGAAGTCCGTGCGCGAATTGAAGAGTTTCGGCCTGGTGGTGGCTGGATCTTCAACACGGTTCACAATGTCGTGGCCAATGTGCCGGTTGAAAACCTGTTGGCAATGTATGACACCTTTCATCAGCTGAAGCGCTATCCAGGCCAATGATTATCGCTAGCTGCGAAGCAGCACCTGATTGCTGGAAAGGCGAGTCAGAAACAAGATCATGGGTGATAGGCAGGTACCGTAGCGCAGATACAGAGTCCATTAGGAGCTAATTGCTATGAGGAGCAAGAAACGGTGGGATGTAGAGGATATACCCGATATGAGTGGTAGGGTGGCTATTGTCACCGGAGCTAACAGTGGTATCGGATATGAGACCGCCCGCGTGCTGGCGCACAAGGGGGCAGACGTGGTGATGGCCTGCCGCAATTTAAGGAAGGCAAACGACGCTGCAGAACAGATCCGTCGTGAAAACCCCACGGGCAGCGTGGGCGTGATGCAGCTGGACCTGGCTGATTTGGATTCAGTACTGCAGTTTGCCGGCGATTTTCTGGAGACCCATGAGCGCCTGGATCTATTGATCAATAATGCCGGTGTCATGACGCCGCCCTACGGCAAGACAGCGCAAGGGTTTGAGAAACAGTTCGGCGTCAACCATCTTGGTCATTTTGCCTTGACGGGTCTGCTGATCGATCAGATCGTGCTGACGCCGAAATCGCGGGTGGTTACGGTCAGCAGTATGATGCATCGCGCGGGGAACATTGACTTCGATGACTTGAACTGCGATGAAAAGGCGTACCAGGCTGCGCTGGCTTATGGCCAAAGCAAATTAGCCAACCTGCTCTTTACTTACGAGCTGCAGCGCAAACTGGAGGCTGCTGGAATGGACACACTCTCTGTCGCCGCCCATCCCGGTTGGACAGAAACGAACTTGCAGCAGCATAGTGGTTCCGTAAGGTTCTTCAACCGCTTTATCGCCCAGGATGGCCCTATGGGTGCTCTGCCGACGCTGCATGCGGCGACGGGAGCCGATGTTGCAGGGGGCGACTACTATGGACCGAAAGGGTTTTTGGAAGTGCGCGGCCATCCCAAGAAGGTCAGCTCAAACAACCGTTCGCAAGATCAAGCGACTGCCGAGAGATTGTGGGCAGTCTCAGAGGAGCTTACCGGCGTCACATACGATGCACTGGACAATGTGCGCGCATGAAATGGAGGGTGCATCAATGGACCAACGAGTCACGGCCGTCAGCAGCAATGCCGAATACAGCTTTAGTAAACCCAATCAGGAGGCCATTCGCCTTGTAAGCGGATATGGTGTGGAAGGGGATGTACATGCCGGAAAAACGGTGAAGCATCGTTATCGCGTTAGGCAGGACCCAACCAAGCCCAATTTACGCCAGGTGCATCTGATTCACGCCGAACTGCATGATGAACTGCGATCTGGAGGGTTTGATGTGGCGGCCGGCCAGATGGGTGAGAACATTACAACGAGGGGCATCGATCTGCTTGGGCTGCCAACGGGCACGAAACTGCATTTGGGCCCTGAAGCTGTTGTCGAAATAACGGGCCTGCGCAACCCGTGCGCGCAGTTGGATAATTTTCAAACGGGTCTGATGGCGGCGACTCTAGAGCGCGACGAAAATGGGGAGTTGGTTCGCAAAGCGGGCGTCATGGGGGTTGTGCTGAGCGATGGGATCGTTCAGCCCGGCGATCCTGTTGTCGTTGAGCTACCGCCGGAGCCGCACCTGGCATTAGAACCGGTATAAAACCGCCCGGCTCAATTTATCGGAAAAACGGCGCATAACGTCAGCCATTCGTCGAGGGTCAGCGTTTCGGCGCGTCTTGCGCCGTCGATATCTGCTCGCTGCAATGCTTCGGCAACGGCCGTGCGATCACCATTTAGCTGGCGCAGGTTCTTCTGCAGCTGCTTGCGCTTCTGGCTGAAACCAGCGCGAACTATTCTGAAGAAGGCGCGTTCTTGTTCCTCACTGAAACCCGCTTGCGGGCGCACAGCTATCCTGATTACAGCCGAATCGACATCGGGTCGTGGCCAGAAAGCGCCCGCTTTGAGCGCTGCTACCCGTGTTACCTGTCCGTAATATTGAACGCTTACGGCCAGTAGACTCATCTTCGGCGGCACAGCCGTCAGCCGCTCGGCAACCTCTTTCTGCACGGTAAGTACCATACTCGATGGCTTGTGCCCGCCGCTCAGCAGATAGCGCAAAATAGCGCCGGTAATGTAATAGGGCACATTGGCCACCACTTTGTAGGGTCCCCTAAAGAGCGCTGCCGGATCCTGTTCCAGGATATCCCCGTGCACGATCTGGACATTGTCCAGACCGGCCAATTCATTTTCCAGGATCGGGATCAGACGATCATCAAGTTCAACGGCAACGACGCGATGCGCGCTTGCCGCCAGCTGACGCGTCAACGACCCCAGCCCCGGCCCGATTTCCAGCACCTCATCCCCTGGCTGTATGTCAGCCGCGTCAACAATACGAGCTAGAACATTCTCGTCAAAAAGGAAATTTTGCCCAAGTCCCTTTCTTGGTTGCAGGTCGTAGCTGGTCAGGATCGTTTTCGGATGGTCGGTCATGGCAGTACTTCCGGTATCAGGTAGTTGATTTCCGCCGGTATGGGCGTCAAATAATAAACATCCACATAGCTGCTCCAAGCCTGTAGCTCGTCTTCATCATATCCTAGATCGATCCAACGACCCTTCACGCCGCCTCCCGTATCGCCGGCAAAACCGATGCCATAGCCAGGCACAAAGACTTCCGAACGGAAGGGGATCACATTGGGATCGACGGCCACGATGCCTGTCCCGGCGGGCAGACCGCTGGCGGTGATGCCGTAGGCAGGATGGTCAGGCGGCTTGCCGGAACTGGCGGCCGTGTAAGCGGTGACACGCATATTGACGACGCGCCAATACTCTCGCGGCCCTTCGGGTGTGTCGATTATATTGGTCGTAATGCGCGTGCCATAACCGATGACCTCGTTTACTGGCTCGCGTTCCATCCATTCTCCTTCATATTCGCGGCTCACTTCAACGCCATCCTCGTAACGAATGCGCGTGCTCTGCCGTTTGATCCCCGGCGCGCCGCTGCTGATCACGGCTTTGCTGTCCAGATCCAATTCATCGCTCGGCTGGTAGAGAGTTTGGAAAGGAACCTCTTCATCAACGACGATCGTTTCTTCGCGAACCCGAATGACCTGGATGGTATCCCCGGCGTTCAATGCGTGATCCGGGGCGGTATTCAGGATGTCTAGTTCGCCCAGCGTTATGCCGGCATTGGCCAGGACCTGGTTCGGTGTGCGCGCATCGCTGAAGACAGCGTAGGTCTGGCCATCAACCTGGATGGTCAAGGGAATGACCCGTGTGATCTGCAGCTGCATGTTTTCTACAAGCTGTGTTTCTGCAGGGGGTGTGACTATGTCATTTTCACCCAGGGGTATGCCGGCTTCGGCCAACAGATCGCCGACGGTAGGTGCTTCTGTTTGTAGGGTGCGCGTCTCTTCGCCGTCTTGAATGGTTACCGTGACCAGCGCGGTGGTTTCTGTTGCTGTGGCGAGGGGGACAGCTGTTGGGAACGGCGTCAATGTGGCATCGGCTGCCGCTGGCTGTGTCGGGCTGACGGCTGCTGCCTCACTCTGCGCGGCTTGGCTACGGCCATCACCTCTGCTGAGAAGCAAGTAGGTGGCGGCACCCAGGCTGGCGATCCCCAGCGCAGCGAGCAGAAGCAATGTGAGCGTAGAGCGAGACATATTGTTGCGGATCCAGTCAATACGAATTGAGGACTGATCGCGGCGCCGGTTTTACCTCGACACAACGTGCAGTCCTCAGTTCGCCAGATATACCTAAAAGGCCGGCGACGACCAGATGATCCTGGGCACCCAGAAGTGACGCCTTAGCGCTGCTTCCTTCCGGACCTGACGCGGTTCAACGGCTTCTGCCGCCAGGGACCCAGTCATCACCGACCGTTTAGGTACATCGTACTATTTGGATCGTAACAGAATGGCTATACGCGGGCAACTCCCCTTAATTCCAGACTCCTAAAGATTCCGGTCCGCGATCTAACTCCCATGGATAGATGACATAGGCGTCAGTCACTGCTGCATAATACGTTGGTGTATAGCCCGGGTAGAGGGATGAGGCGGGTTTGTAGTGTAAGACACAGGTTTCGGGATTACCCCCGGCTGCATCGACGCGGTTGGCTACGGTTACGCTGTTGCGTCCTTTTGTCCATACATCATCAACGACAAGGACACGCCGTCCTTCCAATAATTCATCAGCCGGAAATTCGATGAATTCGGGAATGACGTATTTCGCTTGTTCTGACGGCTGGATGCCCGGGAAATCGGCCGGGAATCGAATCGAGGCGGTGAGAATATAGGTGATGTTCAACGCTTCGGCCAGCATACCGCCAGGGATAATGCCGCCACGCGTAATAATCAGCATGGAGTCAAATCGGCCGTGTATTTGTGGAACCAGGTAATCGATTAGTTTGTCAACGTCAGACCAGGTCAATACTTCGCGACGCATGAGATTGATCCTTTACAAATAAAGTAAAGTGACTGTCACACAAGGGGAGTCGTGTAAACAGTCACTTTCATAATTGGCTATGGTAATGGCCAGCTGCCAGGCCTAATCGAGGCCCGAGCAACTGATAAGATTAAATCCTACCCTGTCGCGTGACAGGTGTCAACTGTGTATGCGCTGTTCGTTCCTTCGCAGCGCTTAGGCTTTTCCGACGGAACGAAGCTTCTTGCGCAATGGAAACCGCGTCAAGACGGTGGCGGCATCGGGCATTGGCAGGCGAGCCCCCTGCTTGATGCTCTTCGGTGCGCGAATATCCCGTTTTCCGCCGCCCAGCTGGTATATGTAGATCGGTGTATCAGCCTTGGCCATTTCTACCGGAAGGACGGCCTGTCCCAAGAGGTAGCCATCGTAGTCAATGGCACAGCTCGTGACGACGCCAACGATCTTGCCGCGGCGGTCCAGCACAGGATCGCCTGTCTCCGGCCGTCGCACCCCTTTATCATTCATGCGGAATCGCGTAATGATACGATCGCGATCCTGTTCATGTTTGAGGAACGCCGCACGGCCGACAAAGAATGGTTTCCACAGCTTCACGTAACCACCAAAACCAGCGTCGGCGGGATTCAGGTTGTTGTCTCCGGCTAGTTCATGGCCGTACAGAGGCAAGCCGGCTTCCGTGCGTGTGCTGTCACGCGCCGCCAGCCCGCAAGGTTTCAGGCCAAGTGGTTCGCCTACTTCGATCAGTTTTTCCCAGAGCAGGGGCGCCTGTTCCGGATGGACAAATAGTTCGTAGGCAATGCGTTCGCCGGTATACCCGGTGCGCGAAACGATAACATCGAGCCCGCCCACGTTCCCTTCGGTCAGACCGGCCCAGGGCAATGCTTTGACGCGTTGTGCCATGTCATCATTACAGAGCGCCACGAGGATTTCTGTCGACATGGGCCCTTGTAGGGGAATGTCTACCCGGCAGTCAGCGCCATGGGCTGGATCGCGTAGATCACGAATAGTCGCCGGATGCTGGATGCGGACCGACGGCCGCTGCTCGTCGATTTGCACTTGGCCGTCATTGACCGCATTTAGCCAGGCCCAATCCTTATCGTTGTTTGAGGCGTTAACGACCAGCATATAGTTATTCGCCGCGCGTCGGTAAACCATTAGATCGTCGATCACACTGCCATCCGGCAGGAGCAGATAGGTGTAATGGGACTCTCCAATCTCTAGGGTTGAAACATCATTTGCGGTCACGGTGTCCAGGAAAGGCAGGGCATTGGGGCCGCTCACTTCAAAGACGCCCATGTGCGTGGCGTCAAACAGGCCGGCGGCATCACGAACAGCTGCATGCTCTTCACTGACCGAGGTATACCAGACCGGCAGTTCATAACCGCCAAAAGGAATAATGCGCCCGCCCATCGCCTTGTGGGTTTCGTACAGCGTGGTCCGCTTCAACGGTGGATCTTCTGGTTCTTCCCAGGTAAATGCCGGGAGGGGATCGGCGCCGGATTGCTTCTCCTGCCCGATGAAATAGGGCTTTGTTTCCACGACTGATTCGCCGGAAGGAACAACATCAAGCGTGTCATCGGTCACGGTAACCGCCACCGGGCCATTCAGTTTGGCATACAGATCGTCAAATTTGACGAAGCCGTCGGAAAGTGCCGCCAGCCACTCCTGCACGACCGCAGCTGCAGCCGCATCTTTCAGGTGAAGGGAAAACTGTGTGGCCGATTGACGGAGCAAGAGAGCGTCCACATCCACGCCTCCGCCAAATAGATGGGTTGGCTGCGCCTCACCATCGGCCAGGGCATACACGTCGCTGCTCAGCGCGTGGTTGAGGAAGCTGGCGGCCTCAGGGCCACGAATGGCAACGGCCGTACCCTGCGGCTCCTCGCCGGCTAACCCGCGCAGCTGGCGCACAAGCGCCCGTCCGCGCAGCAGCGCTTGATAATCAATTTTGGCGCGCAGCATGCGCTTGCGTCCGGTGCTCATATAGGCATAAGGGGTGCAACCTTGTAGAACGGTGGCGATAGCCTCGGCCAACAGATCGATTTCTTCATCGCCAAAGCCAAGCTGGCTGACCCATACTGTACCCATGCGCAGCCCGGTCGGGTTCAAGGCGCCAACATCGCCCGGAATGGTGTTGCGATTGAGTACGATGCCCGCCAGATCGAGAATACGCGCGGCGATATCGCCCGACAAATGCACACCGTCGTGGGTTACGCTTTTCGTATCGACCAATAAGAGATGCGTCTCAGAGCCACCGCCTACAACGCGTAATCCACGCGCCTCCAGCTGCTGGGCCAGGCGCGAAGCATTGTGCACGATCCTTTCTTGTAATGCGCGGAACTGGTCTGTCTTTGCCAGCTTCAGGGCCACGGCTAACGCACCAATTGTGTTCAGGTGTGGTCCGCCTTGTTCACCCGGGAAGACAGCGCGATCGAGCTTGCGGAAAAGATCGCGCCGGTGGGTCATCAGCATCGCGCCCCGTGGGCCGCAGAGACTCTTATGCGTTGTCGTGCTGACTATGTCGGCGATACCGATTGGGCTGGGATGCTGGCCGCTGGCCACCAACCCGGAGATGTGAGCGATATCCGCCAGTAAGTAGGCGCCGACTTTGTCGGCGATTTCACGGAAGCGCTGCCAGTCGACGATATTTGGGTAAGCGGAATAGCCGGCAACGATGATCTGCGGCTTCGTCTCTAAGGCCAGCGCCTCAATGGCGTCGTAATCCAATAACTCAGTGTCGACATCCACAAAATAGGGTACGGCATGATAAATCTTGCCTGAACGGTTTACCCGCGATCCATGCGACAGATGGCCGCCATCGTTCAGATTCAGTCCCATGACCGTATCGCCTGGTTTGAGAAGTGCCGTGTAGACAGCGCTGTTTGCCGGTGCGCCGCTAAGCGGTTGAACGTTCACAAACATCTGATCGGGTGTGATTCCGTTGGCTGCAAACAATTCAGCCGCCCGGCGGCGTGTCAACGCTTCCAAAACATCGGCGTATTCCACACCTTTATAGTAGCGTGGATCACCATAGCGGCGGTAAATGGCCAGCTCCATCTCCATATCGAGGATGGATTCTTCGTTCTGCTGTCTGCTTTCTTCGCGCGGATACCCTTCAGCGTAGATATTGCCAAACGTACTGGACAACGCCTCGCGCACGGCATCGGGCGCAAGGCTTTCAGAAGCGATCAGGATGATGGTAGCGTCCTGCCGCTGATCTTCCTTGTCCAATACCTGTTTCAGGCCGGGGTCAAGGTCGGACACAGAACCTCGAAATATGAAATCTGATGACATAGGATTCTCCTGGAAATAGATGGGGATTCCGGTCAAGTGCGGGCTTGAAAGCAGCTTGCCGGATCTTCTTTACTCATGGCGAATTTTAACAGAATTTCAGCCGCTTGCCATGCACATGCGGGCTTACAGCTGCTGTGCTTCAGCAGTACATCCGGCGAATTCCGTGATAGAATCGGAGACATCTCAGGAGCTCATCTCTCAGGTTGCTCCGCTCATATGTGAACTCATGAATAGACGTTTGTCGGTGATATTTCAGGCGCCCTATAAAATCGTTGTCGAGGAATCCACCCTGCCCATCCCGGGTCCTGGTGAAGTCCTGATCGCGGCGAAACTCTCAGCGATTAGTCCCGGAACGGAGATGTTGTTTTACCGCGGGCAGATTCCTGAGGGGACGGCGGTCGACGATACGATTCAGGCGCTGTCCGGAGATGTCGCCTACCCTCTTGCTTATGGCTATGCGCTGGTCGGAGATGTAACCGCCGTCGGGCCCCAAGTTGATGACGCATGGTTGGGACGCACGGTCTTTGTTTTTGCACCGCATCAGAGCCATGTCATCAGCCGGGCAGAGGATCTGTTGATTGTGCCCGAGGATCTGCCGGCGGAGGATGCCGTCCTGCTGCCGTTCATGGAAACGGCCGTATCTTTTTTGATGGATGGCCAGCCGATGATTGGTGAACAGGTGGTCGTGTTTGGGCAGGGCATCATTGGCTTACTGGTGACAACTCTCCTTTCCCGCTTTCCGCTGGCCGGCCTGGTGAGCGTGGATCCGATTGCGCTGCGGCGTGATTGGTCAGTGCGCTCAGGTGCGACGCAGGCGCTTGATCCGGACGCACGTGATTTCGATCAGCAGCTCGCCCTGGCCAACCAGGGGGGCGCTGATTATCGCGGCGCTGATCTTGTCTTCGAATTGTCGGGCAGTCCCCAGGTTTTGGATCAAGCCATTGCGTGCACCGGTTTTGACGGCCGTGTGCTTGTCGGCTCCTGGTATGGCAGTAAGCGGTCGGCGGTTGATCTTGGCGGCCATTTTCATCGCAATCAGATCAGCTTTGTCAGCAGCCAGGTCAGCCACATCGCGCCGCGCTGGCGCGGCCGTTTCGACAAAGCGCGCCGGCTGCAAATGGCCTGGGCGATGCTCAATCGTCACCGGCCCTCGGCGTTGATCACGCACCGCTTTCCCGCAGCTCAGGCGGCAGAGGCGTACCGCACGCTTGATCAATCGCCGGAAACGGCCGTGCAGCTTATCTTAGAGTATTAGCTGTTCAGCAGTCAGCGGGTCAACATATCCGCAATTAGCTGAGCAGTTGGTTCGCAGGAGTGATTGTATGATTGGTGTCGTTGGTGGCGTTGGGCCGTTTGCCGGCCTGGATCTACAAAAGAAGCTGTTGGCACAGACCGTGGCGCAAACTGACCAGGGATATCTAACAGTGGCCAGCCTTTCGCAGCCATCAACCATACCAGATCGCACCGCCTATTTATTGGGGGAAACAGAACTCAATCCGGCACGACCGATCCTGGAGCAGCTGCTGCTGCTTGAAAAGATCGGCGCTTCTGTGGCTGGGGTACCTTGCAACACAGCGCATGCACCGCCGATTATGGATGTCATCGAACAGGGTTTGATCGCATCCGGCAGCCGTTTGCGCCTGCTACATATGATCCATGAAGTGGGGCACCTGCTGCAGCGGCATTATCCATCTGTGCATACAGTTGGCGTGCTGTCTACCACGGGTACCAGCAAATCGCGCGTTTACCCCCAGGTGCTTGAGCCGTTTGGTTTTGAGGTCGTCGATCTGGATGAGCAGCTGCTAACGGAAACGCTTCATTCGGCGATTTACGATAAGCAATATGGCATCAAGGCGTGCGGCTGGGCAACTGATAAGGCGCGTGATGCTATCTTGCTCGCTGCCGGCTACCTGCGAGACCGGGGCGCGCAAGCGATCATCCTTGGTTGTACGGAACTACCCCTGGCCTTGGAAGGAAAAGAAGCCTTTGGTCTGCCGTTAGTTGACAGCACTTTGGCCCTGGCGCGTGCGCTCATCCGTGCAGCTGATCCTCAGAAACTACGTCCCTGGGTAGGTCAAATAGGCGGGTAGTAGGGGATGCCCAAAGCGTCCATGAGGGCAATGCTGGCCGGCGCAACGAAGATGGCCGGCAGCAGGTTGCCCGCCCGTATCTGTTTTATATCAAGCAGCCGCAAGCCGATGGCCAGCAGCACAACGCCACCCGTAGCTGACATCTCAATGATCATGGGTTCGGTAAAGACGCTGCTGCTCATGCGTGCAATCAGTGAGATACCGCCCTGGAAAAAGAAGATCACGATCACCGAAGCAATGACGCCGGGCCCCAGGGTGGTGGCAAAGGCCATTGCGGCGAAGCCGTCCATCAAAGCTTTGATGGCCAGCTTGGTGTAGTCGCCCATCAGCCCGTCTTCAATGGAACCTTGAATAGTGAGCGGGCCAACGCAGAAGATGAGGCTGGCCGTGACGAAGCCCTCCACAAACAGCGCGCTGCTGCCGCCTTCACTGCCTCGGACCAGCTTCTCGCGCAGCCATTCACCAAATGATTCCAGGCGGCTTTCGATGTGCAGCCCTTCGCCGATAAAGGCGCCTACCAGCAAGCTTCCCAGGACGATGAGCGAGTTGTTAGTGAGTAGAGCGCTGTCAATTGCGATAACCAGGGTAAATAGACCAAGTGCGTAGAGGACAGTCTCCTGCAGGCGGGCTGGAAAGCGATGGCCTAGAAATGTGCCAATTGTGCCGCCAATGAGTACGGTGATGACATTAAGGATGGTGCCGATCATTTGTATGCCTTACCTGTAAATCGGATTGAAGTATAGATGGTTGCGTGACATATTGCACAATTAATCGATCCTGCCGGTGAATCGAAGGCCAGACGCTTGAATTGCGTAAGCTGGCTTACTACAATGAACGGCGGTGGCTGTGGTAGGATAGGCTTGTCATGCTGCGCTGGTATGAGGAAAGTGTGTTGTATATGCTGGCAGTCATGGCATTGGATATAATAAGAAATATGCATTACGAGAACTTACTTTCTAGATGGGAGATCCGCCCTATGAAGCGGAAAGTATCTTTGATGATTTTCGCAGCGGCTGCGCTTAGCGCCTGGCTGCTTTTCGTTGATTCCGCTGCCGCGGCTGACTGTTTCTATCATTCTGCCGGGGTGGGATATGTCTGTGATTCAGCGCCGGAGCCGGATATCTTCGTGGAGCCGCAGCCATTCGTGGACAGTCGCATTGAGAGAGCGACTTACGGCCGTCTGGCGGATATGACCAATGTTTATCCGGAGCCGAATGCGGCCGCCGCGCCAGTGCGCAATGTTGGCGATGGCTTTCTCTTTGCCACGGTGCAGGCGATAGAAGATCATAACGGTGAAAGATGGGTCATGATCAACCCTGCTGAATGGGTGCGCGGTGAAGATATCGTTCTCGTCGATAAATCTGAATTCACCGGGTTTGAGGTATTGGCCCAGCCGGAGAGACTTTTTGGTTGGATGGTCGTCGATTACTGGTACAGCAATGAACCGGGCGCTGAGCCTGCGCCGGGGTCGCTTAAACTGCCGCGCTATACGTTTTTCGAGGTGTATGATGCGGTGGAGGCGGATGATGGCTGGATCTGGTATGACATCGGCAACGGCCGTTGGATGCGCCAGACCTATGTCAGCCTTGTTGACCTGACCCCTCGCCCTGAGGAAGTTGGCGAGGATGAGTATTGGGTGGAAGTTGACCTCTACGAACAGACTTTCGCTGCCTACGAAGGGGATCGCCTGGTGTACGCCGGCCTGGTTTCCAGCGGGCTCAACCAGTGGCCGACCAACGAAGGTATTTTCCAGGTTTGGGATCGCCAACCGGCTACCAAGATGTCGGGAGCGGAAGGTAAGGTCGATTACTACTTCATTGAAGATGTGCCCAATACGATGTACTTCGACAATGAAATTGCCCTGCATGGCGCCTATTGGCACGATCGCTTTGGCTACAAGCATAGTCATGGTTGTGTAAACATGCCCTTACGGGCGGCCGAATGGGTTTACAATTGGTCCGAGGAAGCGCCCAATGATCTCTGGGTATACGTCCATACCTCCGATCCCGGTCATATTCTCACCCGTCTCGACCCGCAAGAGACCTTTGCCGGTCCGTAAACGGCCGTGCCGCCGGAACGATAATAATGCAATGAAGCAGCGATAAAGCATCGCTGCTTTTTTGTTGCGCCGCTCGTTGTCAGAATTGATGCCGCAGTCTATAACTGGCAGGAATAAAGCGACGGAAGCATTTGTGCGAGTCAGCTGACAAGCTTCTTACAAGGAGACCCCAACATGCCTGATTTCCAAACGGTTCTATATGATGTACAGGAGGGTGTTGCCCTGCTTACGCTCAATCGTCCTGATCGCCGCAATGCTCTGAACAGTGAACTCAATCGCGATCTGCTCGCCGCCTTAGAGCAGGCGGGAACAGATGCCGGTGTCCGCGCCGTGTTGATCGCTGGCGCGGGCAAAGGGTTCTGTTCCGGCGCCGATTTGACCCTTTTTCAGGCGCAGCCATCTCCCGAAGAAGTGTACGACAGCATTGTTGATGGGCTAGGCCCGTTGATTACGACGATCGTGGCCCTGCCTAAACCGGTGATTGCTGCCGTCAATGGTGTCGCCGCCGGCGCGGGCGCCTCCCTGGCCCTGGCCTGTGATTTTCGCGTGATGGCGCATGACGCCAGTTTGCTAATGGCCTTCAGCAATATTGGCCTTGTCCCGGACGCGGGCGCGACCTGGTTCCTGGTGCGCCAGATTGGCTACAGCCGCGCGTTCGAATTCGCCGCCGAAGGAGAGCAGATGCCAGCCAGCCGGTGCCTGGAACTTGGCCTGGCGGACAAGGTGGTTCCCACGGCCGATCTAGTCGATATTTCCCTGGCCTGGGCGCTGCACATGGCCAAGCGCCCGACGCTGGCTTTGGCGATGACCAAGCAGGCGCTGCGCTTTGCACAAACACATGAGCTGGCGGCAGTGATTGAGTACGAGGCCAGTATGCAGCAGAAGGCGTATCAGAGCGCCGATTTCAGCGAAGGGGTGAGCGCATTCTTGCAGAAACGCAAACCGCAGTTTGACGGCCGTTAATCGGTTTTCTGCAGGCCGCTGAACCTTAACCCGCCGCGGCCTTTGCGCTTCAATGGGCAAGATGGCCCGCAGCCAGACCTCGCAGGTTCATGACGGTGACTGCAAGGTCACGATTGTTATTTCCGGGGGACAGTTGATACGCAGTCGCAGAACATGGGTGCCGATACCACGGTTTGTGTACTGGACCATGCCGCCCACCTGGTAGCGGCCCAGGGGATAGCTGCGAAACATCTCCCCGCGGATTGGGCCCCTGCCTGGCAGGAGGATTTGTCCGCCATGAGAATGACCGGACAGCTGTAAGCCAAAACGGCCGCTGGCGGCGCTCTTTTCAGCGAAATCAGGTTCGTGAGCCAGTAATATGGCCGGCCCTTCGGCCGGCAGAATCTCCAGGACTTTATCCAGATCGTCGGCGCCGACGAGAATGTCATCGACACCGGCCACGTGCAGGGTGGCGGAGCCGCGCTGCACACTCAACACATCATTCGCCAGCTCGCGCACGCCTGCTTTGTTCAATACCCTGCGTACACCGGCGGGGTCGAACCAATGATCATGATTCCCCAGTACAGCTACGATCCCATCCCGAGCGTTAATTTTCTTTAAGCCCGCCGCCATATCGGATTCAACTTGTTTCAAGGAATAAGAGACGAAATCACCTGTTATGGCGACCAGGTCGGGCTCCTGTTGGTTAATCAGCGCGGCGACGCCGTCCAGCCGCTCGGCGTTGATCCAGTGCCCCATGTGCAGATCGGAGATCTGTGCGATGCGATAGCCGTCGAACTCAGGGGCCAGATTGGGCATCGTGACCTGCAGCGGCTCAACGGCGAAATCAGATGCTGCGAAATGATCGCGGCCAAGAGCGTGCATCACGCGCGAAAGGGAGATCTGCATCTGTTCGCGCCAGGTGAATAAGGCGCGACTCGACAGTCCAGGCTGATTGCTAGTCATTGGTTATCGACCGTACAGGGGAATAGAACAATCTCAGGCTCCAAAAATGGCTGGCATGAATGTGACGAAACTATCCGGGAGATCACTGTGTGAATGAACAAAACCAAGTACTTGTTCCCGGTTTTCACTATTACCTTGATCCGCGAACCACAAGTTCGCGCCGGAGGCGGCTATACCCCACGGTCGCGCTCCCTGTGGGAGCTGATAGATTTGCCAGCCATCGCTATGTGTAACGAGAGGGTAACTCTGTTGCTCATAATCTAATGACCCGCTGCGTTTCCCACTGGGTACAAGTTTGCCCTCATCGACGGAACTGCAGCTAGGCTGCACCAGGATTTCGTTTGGCACAATCGTAGTCGCCGTACCCATTGCTTTGCCCGGCTCAAGTCCACCTACCATTCCCCCATCATCTGTGTACCAGATCAGATCGTCCGCGTAAACTAACATTCGCGGCCTGGGGCTGCTTGTTGTAGGTGTGAAACTGATGACTGAATTGGCAGAAGCATCCAAGCAGCCAAGTACGCCCAGACCATTGTCTGCCCACCAAAGAAGGCCGTCCTCATCAATGGCCAAACCCTGTGGGTAGGAACCAGCAGCAAGGTCCCACGCCTTGAATATGTTGGAGGTGGTGTCAAGACTCAAAAGTCGTCCCAGAACCGTGTCGCCCAGCCAAATGAGGCCGTCATGTGACAATAAATAGTCGACTCCTCCACCAAGCGGGATTGAATACTGACAAAGTTCGTTTGCGGCAGGATCGAAGCGATAGAGGTTGGACTCAGATACATTAGCTACCCAGATACGCTGTGCCTCATCTATGGCCAAACCTAGAAGGTTACCATCTGATGGCAAGGACCAAAGCGTAGCCGTATTCTGACCTGGTACCAGCTGCCCTAACCTGTTTTCATCGAAATCGGACCACCATAGAGTGCCGCTATCGTCCAATTGACCGTCGCTTGCTCCATAGAGATTCTCATAAACAGTGTAAGTCTTGGATACAGGGTCGACGCGCCAAATCTCACCGGCGAAGTAGTCACTAATCCATAATTCACCATTTGTGCTGGAATAGAGTTCGTGTACCTGGCCATTTGGGTTAAGCGGTGTTTCGTGACCAACGATTTGTTGGGCATTCATCACCCATACACCAATGAGTAACCAGGAGACGACCAATGTTGCGCCGTTGAATATCAGTCTTCGGTTCATTCAAAAATAGCCCCTTGATGACTTTAACGGCAGCGAGAGATGACCAAACTTGTTCAAGAAATATTGTAGAAGCTATGTCTCGCCTCTGCAACCGTGTCGAGCCGGATCGTGCGCAGGTTGCCTTGATGTTTGCTGCTCCCTAAGGCTAAAAGGCGTGAGCAAGCTACCGTTCTTGACGCTGCCCAACACTACTTGCATCGACGGCTAGAGATGATTGATTTCCCTTGCTTCCAGCGACGCAGCTATCCAATTGGGTCCGGCTCTGTGGAGAGCGCACACCAGCAAGTTGTTCAACGACGTTTCAAGCAGGCGGGCATGTGCTGGTCGCCTGCTTGAAACGTCGACCCGCTGCTGGCTTTTTGTGACTTGATTTGCAGTAAGTGCTGGAGCGAAGGCTGGGACGCTACCGTCGACTGCCGCAGGCAGCAACGTCGCCGCAACTTGTGACAGAGAAACCCGCAAGAGCAGTCAAAGCCATCTGGCCGGCTGGCTTTTCTGCTCCAAAGGCAGCTGGGCTCATAGCCTCGGCCCAAGAACTGGACGAAATGCCGTTGACGACAGAGCAGCCGAAGAAGGATCCCGAAGAGCATCCTTGTCGAAATAACATGTGACCAACAAAGGGGTCTTTGTGCTTGAGCAAATATCGTCAACAAAACTGACGCGCCCACGGCACCACGGTTTTTCCAAAGTCAGCCATATGACGATAGGGCAAGGGTAAACTTAGCATCGAATTTGCGCCGAGCTGATGCCAGATTGCGAAAACCAAGCTTGCTCATTAGGCCGATGATGAAATTGTTTAGGACGGCCATTGCTTCGGCCAGATAATCGTTGGACATACGAGTCCCATCTTCATCCAAGGTAACATCGCGGCGATAGTGCAAACCATTTTCGATACCCCAATGATTCCGCGTCCACTCTAATAGTTGTTTTGCAGATGCTTTCTCCGGTGACATGCTCGTGATGCCAACGACCTCATCAATGGAAATGACGCCAGTCGTCATCTCAGTCACTTTTCTCTCCAACTTGAATACCTGCTGCAGACCAGGCCAGTCAATAAATCCGCTGTCATCCGCAATTACTGTCAGAGTCCGTTGCTCCAGACGTCCATGCCCCTTTTCTGTTGTCTGTGCCTCGCCCCGTACTAGTTCTGGTGCATGCCAACCGAGCGCTCTTCTTGCTGGTGCGAAGAACTGTTCAACATCTTCTTTCAGACGCGGCTGATTGCCCTTCACAAACCACAAGTAATCGCCACCTTCATAGAGTACCTGGGCCGACAAGTTGCGTTGGGTGAACAGGGCATCACCGACCACAACACGCCCCCTGAGGTCCAAAGATGTTAAGATGCGTGGCGCTGCAGTCAGTTCACTCTCTTTGCACTCTACTGCCACCTGCATCAAGACAATCCCTTCTTCGGGAAGATAGGCCACCAGTAAGTGCACGCCACTGGATTCTCCTTTTGGAATCGTCCCCCGTAATGTCTTGCCGTCCAGGGTGACCAGTATGCTTTGCTGACCGCCATAGGTTTGATGCAGGAAGCGATTGAAGACTGTCTGTAACTCTTCAGCTATGACTGTCTCTGCCAGTGTCCGCCGTATGGTGTTGAGTGAGGGCACTGTCTGCCGCTCGGCGCTAAAGGCGATTGCCAACTGTTTTTCCCGCAGTTTCGCCCACTCGGCAATTGCACTGGGCTTATTCTGCCCGCAAAGCTTGGCCAAAACGATGATGCTCAATAGATATGGTAACGAGTATCGTATCCCTCGCCGGCTCCGCTGGTCGCTGACCTGCTGCAAATGCTCCATGAATGCATGAATATCAAAGACAACCCCATCCGACAAAACGCCTTCCAATGTGATATGATCTTGCATGAGAACCTCTTTCGTTATTTGGTTTTTGAGCAAATCCCATAATAACAGATTGAGGTTCTTTCGTTTTATATCTTTTTCGACTTTGGAAAAGCCCTGCCCACGGCACGCTTCTTCTTGCGAATCTTGTGAAAATGCCGTAAAATATAAAAAAAGTGCATTTATATATTCGCAATTTTTCGGAAACTCGCATTTGGAGGATCGTGGAAGCTTTTTTCACGATTGAGGGAAACCCGATTACAGCGTGTCTCGCAGTTAACACATTTAAGCAAACTGAATAGGTAGGTAGTACGAAGCCGTGAAAGCAACTTGGCTAGGCGCCCCATTAGGAAGATCTATTAGGTCTGATTTTGTGTTGGTTTTTGATGATGCAGCGCTTGATGGAATTTGTATTTTAGAAAAGCCATGAGCAGTAGGAGGTACTTCGGTCATGTTGAAGAAAACGAACAGGTCAGATGAATCTACGGCCAGAGCTTCCGGCGGAAATAGCCGGTACTATATGGGACTATTTGCGGGTTTTGCCGCACTGCTGTTTGTGGTATTGACTGTCCATGCTGCCCTGCCAGCCCCGACTTATCCGTTGGTTCCGAGTGGGGGCATTTCGCCCGCGGTTTGGGATAGTACGGAGACTTCTCCTGAACCGGAGGGTAAATGGGAAACCGGCAATCCTGACGGATGGGCCGAAGGGCAAACGGCGCCAATGTCGGTTCATCTAGATCCGGCGGCTGTTATTCCCGGCACCACTTATCAGGTGTACATATGTATCCAGATCGAAGAAGGGTCAAATTCTCCCTATAAGTACGCGTTCTCGGATTACAATCCCTGGAGTGAAACAGAAGAGCCGGCTCATCTTCCTGCGCCCAATCAGGCAAAGGCAATTACCACGCCGCCTGGCAACGATGCGCAGTGGGATCAAATCATGCGGATATCTGGGGATATCGGGTGACGGTAAACAACGTTGACGGACCTGAAAGAGGAACCAACGTAAATAACGATTGTGATACTAATTATTATGGCTACCTAGTCACGTTCACTGTTAACAGTGATGCTGTTGCTGCCAATAATCCTGATAATTTCGATGGTGCCTGGCTCGTCTATGGCGGCCGTTTAGCACAGGCTTATGATCCGCTGCCAGCCGGGGTTCCGTCTGTGGGCGACCCGGTCGTAAGCAGTGTGCCGGTGGGCAAAGGCGCGAGCTCAATTAACGGTACATTTCAGTCGCGCATTGGCGGCACCGGCGACAAAACGATTAACTTCTCAGGAGCTGCGACAGAGGATCCTGAGGCCGATCTGGGAATCACCAAGCAGTGCGCGGATTTCACCGCTGCCGGTGAAGACGGTGATCCCGACAAAGCCAGCTTTACGATCACCGTTCATAATTACGGTCCTAGCTCCGCGACAGGCGTATCTATGGTTGACGTCATACCAAGCGAATTGACATGGACCGGCGTTTATACATCAAAGGTGGGCGCGGTTGATGCTGGTACTTGCGCGCTTGATGGCGGCACGACAGATACCGTGGAGTGTCAGCTGGCATCACTGGATGCCAATAGCGATTGGATCGTGACGTTGGAAACAACTATCAATGAGGGTGTAGCCCCGGGTACGGCTATTGCCAACAGCGCGTCAACAAGTGCACAGCTGCCGCCGGAGCCGGACCCTGACCCTAATGCTAATTCAATTACGGAGGCGTGTTCTACCCCCGTTACTGTTTCGTATTTCGAGGCTAGCAAAGAAGTAGGTGCCGTCCGATTTGACTGGACTACAACTACGGAAAGCGGCAATTTGGGTTTTAATATCTTCGCCGTGATTCCAGAAGGTAGGGTGCAGTTAAATGAGGCGTTGATCCCATCGAAGGTTATTTCCAGCATGGATGCGCAGGATTACAGCGTCTTGTTGAATGATGTGGGCGCTGATAGTTTCATCATACAGAGTGTCGATGTGCGTGGTTTTGTTGAGCAGCATGGACCCTTTGAGCTTGGTGAGGTGAATGGCATGCGTTTGGAGCCGGATCTGATTGATTGGGCCGCTGTACGTGCTGAGTCTGAAGCCACGGCGCTGCTGCGCAGTCTGAACAATTCTATCTTTCGCCAACCGTTGTCTGTTAGGAGTGCCCGTGGGGGCAGGACAACGAGCGTTGTTTCAGCATCCACGGCTGCCAATCTCACCGTCAATGAGGATGGTTTGTACCGCGTAACCTATGAGCAACTGCGCGATAGCGGATTGGATTTAAAGGGTGTACCAAACATAGAGATTGCCTTGACAAACCATGGCGAAAGCGTGCCGGTCTACGTGAGTGGGCGAACTCCTTTTGGCCGTGGTGATTACATAGAGTTCTATGGTCAAGGGCTGAATACGCTTTATACGGCTGACAATGTATACACGGTACAAGCAAACGCCGGGTTGGCTGAGCAGGTTGTCAAGAACAGCTCAAGGCCACCTCGCAAAGCGACTCCTGCTGGTTATTACATGGAGTCGCTGATCGTAGATGATAACAATATCTTCTTTGATTTTCTGGGCGCGGATCCCTGGTTTGCAGGCTATCTCTATGCCAGCAAAGCATACCAGGGTTGGGATTTTCCATTCGCTGGCGTGGATAACTATGTCGCTGGAGCTGCGCCTGTAGAATTCACGGCCGAACTTTGGGGAGGGTATGAAGGACAGCACCATGTGTTCACGGAACTCAACGGCGAATTGCTAGCAAACCGAAGTTTCAGGGGTATTGCGCAGGAAACGATCGCGACAACGCTGCCGGAAGGTGCATTGCAGAATGGTCAGAACATATTGCGTATTTCCTCCGCTGTCGCTGGAGTCGACTTGATTGTCTATGATAAGTTAAGTGTTACCTACCCGCGAGCGTTTGTGGCACGTGCCGGTGAGTTGACATTTTCCGCGACGGACGGCGACGCATTTACGGTGGAAAACCTGAATTCTAGCAGCGTCACCGTTTACCGGATCGGAGATGGTTTGACGGAGCGCTTGACGCGTCTCAAGAAGAGGGATACGGGCGACAGCTATGCGGTCACTTTCGTCGGGACGTCGGTTCCCAAGAAATATGTTGTGGCGGATGCATCGGCAATAAAATCCCCGGCAGCGATTCAGCTGGCGGCGCCGCTAACAGACATCACGAGCGGTTCGGTCAACACCCTGATCATTGCCCATCCGGACTTCATCGGTGAAGACTTGACTACGCTTGGTGCTACGCGTCAAGCCCAGGGTTACAGCGTCAAGATTGTTGACGTCACCCAAGTATATGCCCAGTTTAGTGACGGTATCTTCGACCCGCAGGCGATCAAACAATACTTAACCCATGCGGTTGAAGAAATGGATGTGCAAATGGTCTTGTTGGTTGGCGCTGATACTTATGACTATCGCAACTACACCGGCAACAGCATAAGTTTCATGCCTTCCCTATATGCACAGACGGATGATCTAATACAGTTTGCGCCGGTCGATCCGCTTTATGTGGATGTTGATGGAAACAATGCACCTGACGTGGCAATTGGACGTCTCCCTGTCCGCAACAGTACAGAATTGGCTAATCTAGTCGAAAAGACCACGCAGTACATTGGCAAAAGCGGGTATGACAAAACGGCGGTTTTCGCCGCAGACTCGAACTTCACGGGTGACAGCCAAGAACTGTCCGGGTTGATGACTGGTTGGTCTGTTATTCGCGCTAATGTTGGTGAGGTTGGTGTGACTGACGCGAGGCAGGCGCTTATCGGCAGCATCAATAACGGTGTTGCACTCGCCAGTTACTTTGGACACTCGGCCCATAACAAATGGTCACATGAGGGCTTATTTGACCTCGATGATGCCCTATCGCTTACAAACGTCGGCAAACCGACGGTGGTAACGCAATATGGCTGCTGGAATACGTACTACGTGTCCCCAAGCACCAATACGCTCGGTCACAAGCTGCTCCTGAATCAGAATGGCGCAGCTGTCGTGACTGGCGCAACAACGCTGACGTCTGCGGTCTCTGAAGCCAAGCTTGGCGAGTTGATGATGCCTGCTCTGGCGTCAGGCGCGACCATTGGCCAGGCGATGCAGGATTCTAAAGCAGCGCTTGAGAAAACAGATCCAGAAATGGTTGATGTCCTTCTTGGTTGGACCATTCTCGGTGTACCCTGGTTAGAGGTTGAGTAAACTGGCTTGCCCATGATACAAGGCTGGGGTGTTGCACCTTTGCGGGTGCCGTGCACCAGTGTGCTGGCGGGCAGGATTGAAATCAAGAAACGTTGTCTTGGCGAGGATAAAGATAGGGCAGGAAACTACGATGAATGAGCGGCAACGAAAACTATATAGAAAACCGATCTTGACCTGTTATGCCGATATTCGCACCATAACATTGGGCACCTCAATTATCCCAGGTGAAAGTCCAGGGCATCGCTCTGTTACGCCTTTTGCCAACGAGGATTTTGGGCAGCCACAATCGAGAGGCGGTGCGGAAGATTCCGGTGGTCGGAGAGGGCGGCAGTAGAATCTTTCACTAGATGGTTCCCGTATTCTCCTAGGAAATTGATCCTACTGCTGAAAAACAAGCGCTGGCTCATTTGAAAAGAGAAATGTGGCGCCTGGTTGCACTTGGGCGGGCTATGTCTAATAGCCCGCTTTCGTTGTTGATCTGTTTGTTTGGTGACCGCACTTCAATTGCCCGTCAATTTCCGCCGGCATAGCGTAGATGAGGCACGTCTTTCCTAAATTTCGTTTCCTTGCGCCTATTTCTTGTCTGAGCAGGTAACATATAGAACGATGAGCGGTATCCTGGCAATCTTTGAGCGTGGCGATCGGGAAGTAGGCCGGAAGGTGGGGGAGGCAATGTTGGCGGCAGCTGATGGCCGGGCAGTTGACGGATCCAACTATTGGTCTAACGGTCCGGTTGCTCTTGGACACCACCACTTTTGGGTGACCCCCGAAGAACAGAATGAGAATCAGCCGTTGGTCTTGGGTAACGGAAGATTGGCGATTACGGCTGATGTGCGTCTCGACAATCGAACCGAACTTATTGCCGACCTAAATCTGGATCCGGTCATGAAATTGAGCGACAGCATGCTGATACTCCTCTCCTATCAGCGTTGGTCTGTCGATTGCGTTAATCATCTTGACGGAGATTTTGCATTCGCAATCTGGGATGCTTCAGAACAGCACCTGTATGTGGCACGAGATCCCCTGGGTGTGCGTCAGATTTACTACATACTGAATAAGAATTTGCTGTTGGTGGCAACAGAGATTGAGTCGCTGTTGGCACATCCGGCCGTCGATTCATGTGTTAATCGCGAGCGCGTGGCTGAATACCTGGCTCTGCAAATGGATTATGACAGAGAGACCTTTTTTGAGGGCATCTACTACTGTCCGCCGGCCCATTGCTTGCTCGTTTCAACGGACCTTGAACGAGAATGGCGCTACTGGCCTATTGACCCGTCCTATCATGTGCGGTACAAAGATTCGCGCGAGTATACCGAACACTTCCTGATGCTATTGCGGCACGCTGTTCACGAACGTTTGCGCTGTGTTGGACCGGTTGGGGTTTCCTTGAGCGGCGGCCTCGATTCCACTTCTGTGGCAGCAATAGCGGCAAAGGAATTAGGCGCAAATCATACGAAGCTGCACAGCTATTCGGTCGTTTTTCAAGAACTAGTTTCTTGTGATGAAAGTGAATTCATCTTGCCAGTTGTTCAACGATATGGGCTGGAAGCAAACAATGTGCTTAGTGACGATGCATGGCCACTGCGGGACCTGTTGAATTGGCCTGTACTCGCGGACCCGGTGTCTATTGACCCGTATTGGTGGCTGATCATAGGGCTTATGAAGTCAGCCCAGCAAGACAAGATGCGGGTTATGTTGACTGGCCATTTTGGTGATGGGCTGTTTGAAGGGGCGGCCTACTGGGCAGCTGACATGCTGCGTGATCTGCGATTTCGCGAGCTATGGCGCACAATTCGAACTAGTGGAGGAATGGACCCGCGCCAACATCTTATTGATAATGGGTTACGCCAGTTTATTCCGCTTCAGGCACGACACCTCTATCGCAGGATCCGCCCTCGAAACGAAACGATGCATCATTATTCTATGCATCCGGAACTGGCGAACAACAGTCGCTTGCACGAGCGGCTCTGGGAGAGGCGTCCTCCTGACGGATACGGCGCGACATCGCATTGGAATCGATATCGTGATCTGACGCTCGGTATCTTGCCGCCAATGATGGCAGCGATCATGACTATGTGGAACCAATACGGAATTGAACACCTGGAGCCTATGCGCGATCGCCAACTTGTTGAGTATGTCCTGTCGGTTCCGGCGGATCAATTGGGCTTTCCCGGACCGGGAAACAACAAGAGGCTCCTCCGTGTAGCGATGAATGGCTTGCTGCCGGATGCGGTCCGCTTGCGTCACGAAAAGACGAGTTTCACTGCTCTCTACTTACGCGGGTTAATGGATAGAGAACGTGGCACTGTTGAACGTATTTTGCATGAACCGGAGATCGTGCGCCGTGGTTTTGTGAATCCAGACTGGTTGACATATGCTTTGCCTCATGGCTGTAATTTCTCGGATGAGGGCTTTTCGCTGTGGCGGTGTGTCACCCTGGAGCTGTGGTTAAAACGCTTTCATCCAAGATGAGCAGAGATCATAGAGTGAGCGATGTTGTTTCAAGATGTTGCCGAGGGGAAATCCGTGACGCCGGATATTAAGATTCAGTTGCAGAGAGACTTAGGCGAGGGATCGTCAAGAAGCTATCTATATCATCTGGCAGGGAGAACGATTGCGCTCGACACAGAATTTGATGAACTGGAGGCCTACCAAGAGGTGGGTTTTTATGGCAGTATGCAGCCATTTGTGTTGGACTCTGATAGAGGGCATTCGCAGCTCACTTATGACGGACCGGGGTGGCTGGGCCATGCGTGGCGGACAGTATCTTGCTGGGCATATCCGCATGGATATAGGATTGATATTTCAGGGGCTGGGCAATTTGTCGTGCGCAACCACGGTCGGGAGATAGCGTGCTTAGTATTGGATCCGCAATGCTCATCCTCTCTTCTAGTGGAGAGCGTGTTCGGACCCGCGTTTATTCTGGCTCTTGCGCTACAGGATACTTGGTGTATCCATGCCAGTGCTGTGGAAGTAAATGGTAAAGCGGTTCTGTTTGCTGGTGAATCAGGATTTGGCAAATCGACTCTGGCTAAATACTTATCATCTACTTCGCGGTTTCGATATCAGTATCTTGCGGATGATGTGCTGCCCGTCGTCTTGACACGACGGGGATTGATTGGATTGCCACGCTATCCGCAGCTGAAACTAGCCGCGGATGCACAACCTGGGCCCAGATTTGCGAGACGCATACCCGTTGCTGCCTTATTTTCGCTCCAAGGTCATTTCG
The DNA here is from genome assembly GCA_963767495.1 of uncultured Chloroflexia bacterium. Classification (GTDB taxonomy): domain Bacteria; phylum Chloroflexota; class Anaerolineae; order Promineifilales; family Promineifilaceae; genus JAACFF01. Next base: position 410,541 of record CAVYDY010000001.1, on the reverse strand, counting down.
AAGATGGAATTTGCACTGAAGCGACATCCGCTCAAGCTGCAACCCTGACCGTCATACAGAATACTGTGGCCGTACGTCTGGTGGATAAGGATTCGCTTGTCCGCCATCTAGATTTCTGCAGCCAAGTGGTAAGTTCGGTGCCGATTTTCTCCTTGGGTTACCCGCATGAAGTGGATGTCCTGCCTCAAGTGAGGAAGGCAATAACTGAAATACTCGAGGAATTGGGGGTCATTGACTAATCGGATCGCTGTAGAGTAATTGAAGTGAATTCGCTGCTGAGGCGATGGGAAGAAGTGAGCAACGCCGGGGTTTTGCTTGTTACTATCTTTCTTGTATTATGAAGGAGCGTGTGACACCATTCTACAGCGGAAATTTCTTACAATGGGATTTGATGTTAAATACCCCTTTTGAAAATATGAAACAGGATGCGATAAGTTGATGCCAGATAAATACTATTTCGATGCAGATTCATTACGCCAACAATTCCCCGCACTGCAGCGCCAATTGAACGGCCGTCCCGTTTCATTCCTCGACGGCCCCGGTGGTACGCAGGTGCCGCAGAGCGTTATTGATGCGATGAGTACCTACCTATCTCAGGGCAGCAGCAACCTGGGCGGGCCATTTCTTACCAGCCGTGAAGCGGTTGAAGTGACAAAACAGGCGCGTCTGGCGCTACGAGATTTGCTCAATGCGCGTCGTCCATCGGAAATCGCCTTCGGTCAGAACATGACCAGTCTCACCTTCGCCGTCAGCCGGGCCATAAGCCGCGACTGGCAGCCGGGTGATGAGATTATCGTTACGCGCCTGGATCATGAAGCCAATATTTCTCCCTGGCTTCTGGCGGCCGAAGAACGCGGCGTTACTGTACGCTGGTTGGACTTCGATCCCAGCGACTGCATGCTAACGATGCATGCACTGCCCGACCTGCTGAATGAGAAGACGCGATTGGTGGCTGTCTCCTATGCCTCAAACGCGGTTGGCAGCATCAGTGACATCAAAGAGATAACGCGCATGGCTCATGAGCAGGGTGCGCTTGTCTATGTTGATTCAGTCCACTACGCTCCCCATGGTCCGCTTGACGTGCAGGATCTGGATTGCGATTTTCTCGTTTGCTCGACCTACAAATTCTTCGGTCCGCATCAGGGGGTTCTCTACGGCAAGTATGAACTGCTTGACGGTCTGATGGCTTACAAAGTGCGACCCGCGCCTGCCAAGCCGGCTGGAAAATGGGAAACGGGCACCCAGAGTTTTGAAAGCCTGGCCGGATCCGCAGCGGCAGTTGATTACCTGGCATCCATTGCGGGCGAGGGCGGCTCGCGGCGCGAACGCCTGGTCAGCGGTATGGCAGCGATCAAAGCATATGAAGAAGGGTTGAGCGAGCGCTTTCTTCGCGGCGCGACACAGGTGCCTGGATTGCAGGTCTTCGGTGTGACCGACATCGAAAACCTGGCAAGCCGCACGCCCACATTCGCTGTTAGTTTGAATGGCTATTCGTCAGAAGCTGTTGCTTCCCGTTTGGGTGAACAGGGGATCTTCGTCTGGCATGGTCATTACTATGCCGTCGCTGTTATGGAGCGGCTGGGGCTGCTTGACCAGGGGGGGCTCGTGCGAATTGGATTCGTTCACTACAACACGGTTGACGAGGTAGATGGCGTCCTGTCGGCGCTGCAGCAATTAGCGACAGCATAAGCGCCGCCATCACGTTGGACCTACCAGAGCAGCCTTGTTCTCAGGCGCCTTGATTTCTCGCGGCCAATACCTAGATCAGTTGTGCTATAATATGCCGTATACCGCCGGGTATTGTTGGCAGTGAATGATTCGATTCCGTGAGAGATGCCGGTTGTCTTGATGATGAACCGCCCTGACGCCGGAATGCGTTGTTGGCCACTCTGGAACTATGTAGCAGCGGACTGGGAGAAAAGAAATGATCGATAATGAGCATGGCACATCAGAGCCCGGCGGTAAGGATGATGTTTTTGACTACTATGCACGCGTCATCGACGATCTGAATGAAGCGTTCCACCACAGCTATCGTAAGGCGATTCATAAAAGTCGTGAGCGGCTTGGCCGGAAACATACACCGGCAATTGTTGTCTCCGGCGATCACGTGACCCTGTTTCATGACAGCAAACAGGAAATGGCTTTGATCATCCCCGACCTTTACCAGCAGGTGAAATCGATCAGCCACCTCTCATTTGGAATCTATGTTACCCTGGCCAATAATGGATATGGCGTATTGGATGACGATGTGCATGCGGACTTGGTCTATCAATTGGAACTTATTGAAAATGGACTTGCTGTCCTGGATAAGCTGGATATCCCGCCCGAATTTGTGGCCTTGCAGCGCGATACTTTGACGACGGCGGCTGATATTGTCCGTGATGTGCTGCAGACGGGAATTGTGGATGAGACGCGTGTGACGGCTTTTGGTGAAGTCAGTGCGCCGCTCTACCTGGAGAATGCCGCATTGGCGGCGCGGCTTGAACTGGATGCGCTTCATGAAGTGATCGGCCGTTGGCGAGACCGGGTTGGCGCAGAGAATTGGGAGAATATCTACGTCGTTATATGCGCCGCCCACCAGGCTCGCTACCGGGAAACGACGAAGCAGTATTTCCAGCGTTTGCTGCATGAGACCGAGGAACCGGGCGCCAATTACGAAAACCGTGTCATTTATGCGGAGCATATTCATGACAATGATGCTGCTCTCGCTCTACTGGCCAGGCATATTGTGGATCGAAAAACCTCGAACACCTTATTTGGCAGCCATACGCGACTGCAGGAAGACTTGATGTCAGATGGCGCGGCCGAATACTTGCAGATCTTGCTGGCCGGCTGACATAGCGCGTTCAGCTACTTCCCTGCCGGCTTTCCACAAACCACCCCGCCAACCAACCTGCATGCCACGCTCGCGATCTGTTGGCAGGTATCGCTCGAGCTTCCTCTGTTTTTCTATTCAACTGTCGTCCAGGTAATATTGAATAGAAATGCGAACTGCGATGTCAGATTGGTGGGCATCATGATATAGTTCCCGAAATATAATGTTCCTTAGAATGAGCGCGATTTAGATTGAGAAGCTCGTGGAATGGCTCTCGTAAATCACGTAGAATCAGCCGGCAGCACATGGTTTGCCTGCTAAAGGACCTGGGAGTTCAAAATGGAGTACGTAAATCTAGGAAGATCAGGGTTGAAAGTGTCTCGTATCTGTCTGGGAATGATGTCTTTCGGTACGCCGGAATGGCGGGACTACATATTGAGTGAAGAAGAGAGCAGGCCAATCATTAGGCGCGCTGTGGAATTAGGAATAAATTTCTTCGACACGGCTGATATGTACTCGCTGGGCATCAGCGAAGAGCTAACTGGTCGCGCGCTGCGTGATTTCGCCCGCCGTGAAGATGTCGTTTTGGCTACCAAGACCTATTGGCCCATGAGCAAGGACGTAAATGACCACGGCCTGTCGCGCAAGCATATCATGCAGGCCATTGACAATTCTTTGCGCCGCCTGGGTACGGATTACGTTGACCTCTACTATGTCCATCGCTGGGATTATGAGACGCCAATCGAAGAGACAATGGAGGCGCTGCATGACGTCGTCAAAGCAGGCAAGGCACTCTATATTGGCGCTTCGAGCATGTTCGCCTGGCAGTTCTCTAAGGCGCAGTACACGGCCGACTTACACGGTTGGACGCGATTCGTTGCTATGCAGAACCATATGAATGTCGCCTATCGAGAAGAAGAAAGAGAGATGATGCCTCTATGCCTCGATCAGGGCGTTGGTGTTGTTCCTTGGAGCCCGCTGGCCCGTGGTTTCTTGACCGGAAACCGCACCCGCGAGAAAGGGGGACCAACGACGCGTGCGAAGAGTGATACGCTGGCCCAGTCGTATTACTTCCAACCCGGCGATTTTGACGTGCTCGATCGTGTCATTCAAGTGGCGGAGCATCGCGGTGTAAAACCGGCGCAAATTGCGCTTGCCTGGCTGCTGAACAAGCCCGGCGTCAGCGCACCTGTTGTTGGTGCCAGCAAAATGGCCCATCTTGAAGAAGCCGTGGACGCTGTGGCGATTGAGCTGTCAGAAGAAGAAACGGCATTTCTCGAGGAACCATACCAGCCACATCCGATTCTGGGACATAGTTGATCATTGTGCAGAAGAGAGCGAAGGGTACTGAATTCATATGAATGGTCTGAAGGATCTTTTTCTACTGTCCTCAGACGTTGTCTTTCTCAATCATGGCTCATTTGGCGCCACACCGCGCCCTGTTTTTGAGACCTATCAGGCGTGGCAGGAGCGTCTGGAACAGGAGCCGGTGCAGTTCCTGGTCAATGAGCTGACGGGATATTTGGCTCAAGCGCGGGCAGCGCTTGGCGATCTTGTTAACGCTGACGCGGATGATCTGGTGTTCGTCCCAAACGCTACCTTTGCGCTGAATATCATTGCGCGTTCGCTGGATTTGGGCCCTGGTGATGAGGCGCTGACCACGGACCACGCGTATGGCGCGTGTAACAATGTTTGGGAGTTTATGAGCGGTAAGCGCGGGTTTCGCACTGTCCCGCAAGCGATTCCGCTGCCCTATGATTCATCGCAAGCGGTACTCGAACAGTTTTGGAGCGGCGTCACAGCGGATACCAAAGTGATCTTCATCAGTCACATAACCTCGGCCACGGCGGTACATTTCCCTGTGGCAGAGATTTGTGCGCGGGCAAGAGAAGAGGGTATTCTGACGGTTGTTGACGGCGCCCATACGTTGGGCCAGATAGCACTCGATCTGCGGGCCCTTGGCGCTGATTTCTATTTCAGCAACGCCCACAAATGGCTGTGCAGCCCGAAAGGTTCCGCTTTCCTCTATACCAGCCGTGATTGCCAACACTTTGTCGAACCGCTGGTCGTTGGCTGGGGATGGGGGTCAGAAAAATCGTTTTCGTTTGGCTCTGATTACCTGGACTATCTACAGTACCTGGGCACCGATGATTTCTCGGCTTACCTGACGGTGCCGGCGGCCATCCAGTTTCAGGAGGCGCATCATTGGACGGCCGTGCGTGATGAGTGTCATGATCTGCTCTGCAGCGCGGTTGATCGTATCTGTGCACTGACCGGGCTGGAGAGTGTCTATCCTGGCAAGGAGTGTTTTCGGCAGATGGCCGTCGCGCCGCTGCCCCGGATAGAGGATTTGCCGGGGCTAAAGACGGAACTCTTTGATCTGTATCGGGTGGAAGTACCGCTGATCGAGTGGAACGGCCGGCACTTCATTCGTGTTTCTGTACAGGGGTATAATTCACAGGCCGATATTGATGCGCTGCTGGCTGCTCTGCAAGCGCTATTGCCCCGTCACTGTGCCTGACTCTGCCGCGCCCTCGGGCATTGCAAATTGAATTACTCCCCAACGGCCGTTGACAAGCCACTGTGGATCGTCCTCGTTTAGCCTCGTGACCTGTTCGGCTGTTATCCCGCAGGCCAATTCCGCTTTTAGTGCGCGCAGGGCGAGCAGTGGGGCGGGTGTATAGCTGAGGATAGAAGCGAAGGGTGTGGTGAAGGGCCAATGGCGGTCGCCTAGCAGCCGGCGGTAGTTGGCGTCTCCTTTGCTGATAATCAGGTCAGACTGCGAGAGCTCTTGACGCAGGTCCCCCGGCATTTCCCAGAAGGCGAGCGAAGAGACCCAGAATGGGTCATCTTTCAGCAGTAGATGCCCGGCACCGATATGCGCCTGCAGGCGTTTGCCGAAAGCAGCCGTTTCTCCACCTACTTGCTCAGCCAGGAAGACGGCCGTTTCGTGAACATCTTTCACCATGGCATCTGAGACAAAGGTTGGGTGTGGTTTGAGATGTAGAATCACATTTCTGGCTGCGGAAATTGACAGAAGATAATCAGCCAGCGCGAGGTCGGCGACGAGCTCCAGGCCGGCATTATCAACCATGATATCAATCCGTGCGTCCGGACGGCCGTGTAGGTGGCGCAGGACAGATTCCGTATCATCTGCCAGCGTATACGCTTGAGCCGCTTCCCAATCTACATCCATTGGTTGATCCTCGCTTTCGCCGGCCGGCCACAAGCTAAGGTCGGCGCGATTACCCCACAAATCAATAGCCAGCAGAGCGGCCAGATGTTCGTGCTGCTGCTCCGAGCCGATCCATTTTTGCAGACGCGCGGCGATTGCCTCGATCGCGGAGGTGGTTGTCAGCAGGCCCTGTTGTTTCTGATAATGAAATGGATCAACGCCGAAACCAGGTCCCGGTTCGTAGTAGCCGGTCGCTTCAATGAGGCGGCGATAGAAATAGGTTTCCATGAAGAACCAGGGTGGCGTCAACCATTCCTGACCCAGATAGGGCCGCGTGTAGCTTTCCCAGTCGTCTGCATCAGGCGCTGTTGGGCTCAACAGGCGAACCGGTTCTCGCGGTATGGCGGCGACAAGTGCTTCTATACGCGCGGCTATTTCTGGCGAAAAGTGGTTCTCCGACAACGTGCGCCGGGCGATTTCCGGCGTACGTATGGTGGTCGTACTGTGGGCCCATGTTCCCGGCACCTCGCTATTGATCGGAGCGGGGATCGGGAGGCCCGGTCGAGTTTCCTTGTTCAGTTTTTCTGAGTGAGTTGACATGATATTGTTCCCATGCGATTGTAGGTTGATTTGTTTCGCCTTCTAGAAGAAGAGTAGTTTAACGCCGAGGATGATCAATACGACGAGAACGACATTGCGAAAAAGGTCTGGATTGATACGTTTCGAAAGATAGAAACCGGCCAGCAGTCCCAAGGCCAGGCCGGGCACAGCATAGATGAAATTCTGCAAAACTTCGCCTGTCAAGTTTCCGCTGAGAGCATGTATGGCAATGATAACGATGCCGTTGACGAGGAAGAAGCCCTGTAGATTGCTCTTGAATTCATCTGGCGGCCAGCGCCGGCAGTTTCCGTAGATCACGACTGGTGGGCCGCCGGTATTGTAGGCGCCGCCAAGAATGCCGGCGGCGAATCCGAAGGTGTAGGCCCATGCATTTCCGGCCAGATCTGGAAGTTTTGGCGCCAAGAAAGCGTATAGAGCATAGCCGATGACGATAATGCCCAGCAACTTGTTGACAATCTCACCGTCGATAGTGCGTACGGCGAAGATGCCGATGGGAATTCCCAAGACAGCGCCAATGACGAGGTGCTTGACGACATCGAAGTCAAATGATTCGTGATAGCGGATCAGAATGAGTATTTCGACAACGAGGGCGACTATTGCTACCAATGGCGCGGCAGTGTGAATGCCCAGTATGCCTACCAGGAGCGGCATGGCAACGAGGGCCAGGCCAAAGCCAATGCTGCTTTGTACAAAGGCGCCGAAGAAGATGATCAGTGCGACAGCTATCATGTGTTGTAGTCGTTGTGAGGACCAGGGATCGCTGGCTGCTGGATCACGACCGGATGTGGCGTGGTGACCCTATGGTTACGACCATGTCCTTGCCGAATTGCTTGTATTCGAAAAACTGGAGAAGTTTATCATGTTTTAGGAGTCTCGCTTCTTGGTGACGCGATGCCATTGGGGCACACCGATAGGTGTGAGCTGATAGCCTTCCAAATCGGGATTGATCAGTACGGCCGCTATGTCATGGTCGGTAAATACCACCGGTGCCGCTTCGACGATGCGTCGCTCCGCTTCCTGATACATCGCCAACCTGCCGGCAACATCCTGTTCAATGCGCGCCTGTTCTAGCAGTGCATCAATGGCCGGATCATTGAAACGGGATAGATTCTGTTCTGAATCAGAGTGGTAGAGAACTTCCAGGAAATTCTGGGGATCCGGATAGTCTGCGCACCAACCGGAAGAAAAAAAGTGACCCGTATTGCCGGCATACAGTTCGTCATAATAGGCGAAAGGCTCAAGCGAAACCGGCTCGATTGTTACACCCAACTCTTCTTGCCACAGTGTGATAAGGGCCGTGATGTAGGGCCCGACGTCTCCGTAACCCTGCGTGGTAAAAGTCAAGGTACCCATGTCCGCCGGATCGGCATAACCTGCCTCGGTCAGTAGATTCTGCGCTTTCTCGATATCGTAGGGGTAACTCTCATCGTACAGACCCCCATAGCCCGGCATGCCCGGCGGCAAGGGACCGTTCGCCACCAGGGCATTGCCTCCGGCAAAGGTCTCAATCAGTCGCTCTTTGTCCAGCGCGTAGTTGAAGGCCTGGCGTACGCGCGCGTCATCGAATGGAGCCAGTTGATTATTCAAGCCGACGGAAGATGTACACATTGTGACCATTGTCTGAAGATCATTATGAAGCGCGTTGTTTGGGTCCTGCACTCTTTCTAGGGTGCTGCTGCTGATCCCGACCATGTCGATCTGCCCTGTCTCGTACATGGCCAGTGGCAAACCTGCGCCAAGATCATAGACGACATGTGAGACCAGCGCGGGATCACGGTAATATGCCTCGCTGCGTTCCAGAATGATCAGATCGTCATCCTGCCATTTCTGAAGTTTGAAGGGGCCACTGCCGTTCGCTTTGTGCTCCCAATCTGCAGCGGCGACATTTTCCTCGTCGACTACGAAGGCGACCGGGTAGGCTAATTTCGCCAGAAATGTGACATCCGGCTCGTTAAGGCGGACTGAGAATGTGTGATCGTCGATCGACTGAAGGCCAGCTATCTGCGCTGCCGTGCCCGCTACCTTTTCCTTCAGCCCGGCGATATTGCCCATATAGGTTAGTACCGTGTCTGAACCAGTTTGTGGGTCGGCGGCACGTTCCCAGGAATAGATGATATCGTGGGTGGTGAGCGGACGGCCGTCGTGAAATTGTGCCTGTGGATTCAGGTAGAAGGTGTAGAGCAGGCCATCATCGCTTACTTCCCAACCGGCGGCCAGATCGGGCTGCACCTGCAAATTGGGATCAAGCATCACGAGGCCGCTGAATATATGGCCTAGAGCGCCGTCCGGGCCGCCGAGCGTCTTTGCCGGGTCCATGGTTCGTGGCTGCCCGCCGACGAGGATGATTGCATCACGGGGATCGACGCCCTCATCGCTCCAGTTCCGCCCGGAAGCTGTGCTGTCTGTTCCGGCAAAGGCACAGCCACTGAGCAAGAAGAGGAGTATGAAAGCTATGAACGAAACAGGTCGAATCATATGGTTGGCCATCAGGATCGCGGTCTTCGTGACTGCCAGCTGAATACGCCGAGGATCATCAAGGGCAGGAGCCCAAATGCGCACAATCCGCTCCCTAGTCCCGCGTTTTCCTGTGATTCAGGAACCTGAGCCGGCGGATCTGGCGTGGGTAAATTGCTGGGTCCGGATAGTGGGGGCATTGTAGGTACGGCAGCGGCAGTGAATGGTGTTGAGGTGGGGGGCACTGGCCTCATCGGAGCGCCCAACCAACTGCGCCACTGCTGTTCCAGGCCGTCTACATTGAAGCCATAGACTTGTTCTAAAGCGTCATCATAGCTTTCTCCGGTTGCCAGCAGCTGAATGAGCGATTGGATCATCTCTTGCCCGTATTCTTCGCGCAGAAACTGAATGACGCTGTAACTCTGGCTGTAGGCCAGGCTGGCTGAATCGCCATGCGCTGGAAAGGCGCCGTTTAGACTTCGCAAGGGGATAAAACTATTGTTGTCCAAGGCAGCGTCCAGGTCACCTGTTACTTGGGCAGACGGATCACCTTCCGCATACATGGCTAATCCTTCTTCGAGCCATGAAGGCCGGGCGCCACCCACACAACTGCGGCCATATTGGCCGACAACCAGGTGAGCGAGTTCATGGCGCACCGTATCGCGCCCCCACTCCTCGGCAATGCTTGGCTGGACACCCATGAGAATCGTGTTGTATTCGGAGAACGCGACCCCTCCCGCCCAATCCTGGATGTAGAGTACCGCGTCTCTCATATCATTGGGATCGCCATAGATATAGAATTCTACGTTTTCCTGGAGTTCAATACCGAGATCCGCCTCCAAAACCTGCAGGCCGTCAACGGCCGCTTCCAGGAGCAGCGGGCCAACACTTTCGCCAGCATACCAGTGCAGCGTGACATTTCCGTCGCTTACGGTGCGCCAATCAAAACGATCGTCTTCGAAGGTCAATTCTTGCCGCGGTGTTGTATAGGTTTGTCCCTGGTCGTCTGTCAGGGTCCATTCCCACCACAGGGAAGCGCCTGGCGGGGGGTTGCCGGAGCGAATCATGATCCAGTCCCATTCAAGCGTTGATCCGGTCACATTTACCGGCACCTGCGTGCTTACATCCAGGCAGCTGATCTGCTCAAGGCCATAAGTGAGCGTCGCCTCACTAATCACCGCGTCGGGATCAACTTCCAGGTGAAACGTTACTTTCTCGGGGTAGGAGACCAGCGCCTCGTTGGTGATAATCATTGATTCGTCAAGCAGCTGTTGCGGCAGCAGCGATTCCAGAAACACGGGCAACGTTGTGATAAGGAAGATGAATAGATATGTACTCATGATGACCCGAAAGATAGCAGAGAGTTAGGCGAGTGCAAACCGCTCTTTAGATTTGGCCAACTTCTTTGAAGCTGATCAACCGGCAGCGCGAGGGGGTGTTGGACAAACGTACGTCCTCTGTTACAATACGGGCATCATTCGTAGTATGTCAACTGAATATGTCAACTTGAGCGACATAGAGGCAGGGCACTTATGGTTGTGCTTTCTAATCCCTATATAGCCGGTAACCCGGTTCGTGGAGATAGTTTATTTGTCGGCCGGTCGGATATCTTGCGCGAGGTGCTGAAACTCTTGCGCAATCCCCACGCCAACGCGATTGTTCTTTACGGCCAACGGCGTATCGGTAAGACATCGATCCTATTTGAACTGGAACAGCAGCTTGCAGAATCGGGCGAGTATTTGCCTGTCTATTTCGATTTGCATGACAAGAGCGATCTGAGTCTTTCGGAAATACTTTTCCGGCTCGCGGAACAGATCTCGCGTCATGTAGACGGGACGGTCGTTGATCGCGCGTATTTTGACAGTGAAGGGGGCTTCTTTCGCGATGATTTCCTCCCCGGCGCTGTTTGCCCAACTAACAAGAAGCTGATTTTCCTATTCGATGAGTTTGATGTGCTGGATCGGCCGTACAAAGGCCAGGTCGGCGCCACATTTTTGCCCTACCTTCGACGTTCGATCGCGCGCACCTGCGATGTTCATTTTGTCCTGGCCATGGGCCGGCGTCCGGATGAACTGTCGACCCAGATGCTGAACACTTTTCAGCGAGCACAGACGCGGCAAGTCTCACTCATGGACATTTCGGAAAGCCTGGCGATTGTGCGCCAGTCAGAACAGAACCATTCGTTGTACTGGTCAGAGTCGGGCATCGATCGCATTTGTTATTGGACCCAAGGGCACCCCTACTTGACGCAGTTGTTGAGCAGCGAGGTTTGGGAGATGCTCTATGATGAAGCGCCGCAGCAGCCGCCGACAGCGACAGCGGAGGACGTGGATCTATCGATTGAGGCGGCTCTTGAACAGGGAGCAAACGCCTTCCAGTGGATCTGGAATGGGTTGACGCCGGCGGAGAGACTTGCTCTGGCTGCGATGGCGGCAACGGGAAAATCGACGATCAGCCGCAGTGCGCTGCGCTACAGCGGCGCGGGCAGATTCCGCCGTGAGCTGGAAATGGCGCCGGAGAGTTTGCTAAAACGAGATCTACTGCGCCGCTCGGGAGAAGGGTATCGTTTTGCTATTCCATTGCTGCAGCGTTGGATCCTAGAGAACAAGCCCGTAGGGCGTGTACGAAGCGAGCTGCAAAATATGAGGCCCAAGGCAGAGACTTTGTTCAGGGAAAGCAAGACGAGCTTTGCCGTGGGCGATTTGAACGATGCTGAAATCAGGGTCCGTCATGCATTGGCGGTCAATCCGAACCATGTGCGGGCACGCCTGCTGCTGTGCCGCATCCACCTGGCAAATGGCAATCCTGCGGAGGCAGTGTCCGCGGCTCAATCCGCGTATGTTTCTGATCCGGCAGCGGCGCGTGCGGACCTGCTGACCGCCCTGCTTGCTCTAGCCGAGGCCCAGAGCGATACCGATGAACAGTGGCGCACGCTGAACAGGGCCCTGAGAATCGATCCGAACCAACCATTGGTCCGTCAGAAACAGACAGTTATCTTGCGATCATGGGCGGAACAGGCCATGGAGGCGGGTGATTATCAAGGGGCCCTAAACGCCTATGAACAATTAGGGGACGAAGCGGGCATCACGGCCGTGCGCCGCAAGATGGGCATGGGGTCGTTCCGCACACGCCTGCCCGGTTTCTTGAGGTTCTCGTCAAAATGAAAAGTGCCTACCGCAAAGGCGCAGGGTTCTTAGGAGCTGAACTGGTATGAGTCAATCACCGTTTGTTCATGGCGGTCCGGTTGCACCGGCCGATTTTCTGAATCGTCGACGCGAGCTGCGACGGCTGCTTAATCGCCTGGATAAAGGGCAAGCGACGGCCGTCGTTGGCCAACCCCACACAGGAAAAACATCCTTGCTTCGCTATGTGTTGGATCAAGTGAAACGTGACAGCATTGTCGGCGCCAAGACAGAACAATACTGGTTTCGTGACATCGATTCGCATATGCTCAGCAAGACCTTTAACCAGTCGGCTTTCTGGGGACATATATTGGAGCCAATAGCCGTCTATTTCACTGATGGGGAGCTGCGCATGCTGTACGAGACAGCACGGGAGAATGATTTCGGCGCCTTCACCTTAATGCGGCTGTTCACTGCGCTTGATGGAGCCGGTGTACGCATTGTGGTTATGTTGGATGAATTTGACGCCTTGCTCAGCCACCCGATTTTGAACAGTGCCGAGTTCTATGGAAGTTTACGCTCGCTCTCGTCACGATTTACCAGTCTGGCACTCATCATTGCCACGCGCCGCTCGCTAAACCAGCTCAACATCAAGACGCAGGAAATCAATCCCCACAGCTCTCCCTACTTCAATGTCTTTACGGAACTACGGCTGGGCCCGCTGCCGAAACGAGACGTAGCGACGTTGTTATCGCACGCGGGTAAGCAGTTTAACAGCAAAGACAGGCAGTTTATTACGCTCGCTTCTGGACGGCACCCTTACCTTCTGCAGCTTTCCGCTGACATCATGTGGGAAGCGGAGGTCGAAGGCGTAGACGACAGCGTGAAGTACCAGCAGGTGGCTGAAGAACTGCAGATTCAGAGTGAAGGTCATTTCGCCGATACGTGGCGATCCTGGTCGAACGCGGAACGGAAAGTGGTCATGGCTGTGTCGCTGGCGCAAATGACGATGCTTGCTGAAGATCATTACTTTGATTGGGCCAATCTGATCGAGGATATCACCGATTACAGCCCTGAGATTCGAGGATTGGAGAAGTCAGGCACAATCGTTGAAGTCCAACCAGGGAAGTGGCAGGTTTCGCAGCGCGCTCTGCTCTGGTGGTTAGCTGATGAGATCAAGCGGCAGATCAGAGATGAGGCATCATTGGAAGCGTGGCTAGAATCGCAAGAATTGTCAGGCATCCTAACGCAGGCTGAGAAGCGGAATGTCCAACAAGTTCTCGGGAAGCTTGCCGGCTTCCTGGGCCACGGGGCGACGACATTGATTGAGGCATTCGCCAAGGGCGTGGGTGAAGGGCTGGGAGAATCTACCGTCCGCGTAGGTCTTTGATCGGGATAACATGCTGTGAAACTGCTATCTCTAAGCCCGGCGAGCAATTTGTGTTCGCCGGGCTTTTTGGTGCCGCCCAAGTAGAATAAATGTGCTATAATGTTCGCCGCACTTTTATCCACTTCGACGGGCCATACCATGAAGATTGACGACTTCGATACCTATCAAAAAGAATCACGAAAGACGTGGAGCTATATCCCGATGGAGCACGCCATTGTTTACCCCACCATGGGCCTGGTCAATGAGGCTGGTGAAGTCGCGGGAAAGGTGAAGAAGATCTTTCGTGACCGCGCCGGGGAGATTTCGGATGCTGATCGAGAAGCGCTGAGACAGGAGCTGGGTGATGTCCTGTGGTATCTGGCACAGATCTGCACGGAGCTCGATCTCTCCTTACAAGATGTAGCTGAAGCCAACCTGGTCAAATTATTCTCTCGTTTGGAGCGGGGACAGATCCAGGGTGATGGCGATACCCGCTAGTCGACGATGCGTCACCAGTCACGAAGAGAATAGATAGATGTCTACCACTATTTTTGTCGCAGTTGATGTCGAAACAACTGGTTTTGATGCTTCACGCGAGGCTATCATCGAAGTGGCGGCCGTTACGTTTCGCGGGCAAGATATCCTGGATGAGTTCAGCACCCTGATTTACCCCCAGCGCGATATTCCCGCTGAGATCACGCGCCTGACGGGCATCACCAATGAGATGGTAGAAGATGCCCCTACGATGACTTCGGTGCGCTCGCGATTGCGCCCGATCCTGGGCAGCAACGCCCTCGTTGGCCATAACGTTGATTTTGATCTTGCTTTCCTAAACGAGGCGCGGCTGGGAATTGGTAACCAACGCGTCGATACGTTGACGCTGGCTTCAATCCTGGTTCCTGAGGCGGGCCGCTATGGCCTGGGGGCGCTGGCTGATTTTCTTTATCTGCCGCTGCCGGATGGCCGGCAGATACATCGCGCACGAGAGGATGCGATTTTGACGGTAGAGCTCTTCCTGGCTCTGCGCGAGCGCGCCTTGCAGATACCGCTGTCGCAGCTTGACGAGATAGTGCGCGCCGGTCAGCAGTTGGGGTGGCCCAATACGATATTCTTTGAAGATGTGCTGGCGGAACGGGCGCGCGAGGCCTTTACGGGCGCTGAACTGCGCAAGCGCGGCCGAATCCCTCGCTTATTCTCTCCGCCGAAACTGGACGGCCGTGCGGTTGTACCCAATGATGAGATTTTGCAGCTCGATGTCGACTTATTGGCCGGCATGCTGCGGCCGGGTGGTAATTTCAGCCAGGTATTTGAGGGTTTTGAGTACAGATCGCAGCAGGAAGAGATGATGCTAGCCGTGGCTGATACGTTTAACCGCGGCGACCACGTGCTGGTTGAAGCGGGTACGGGAACCGGCAAGAGTATTGGCTATCTACTGCCGGCGGCCTTTTGGGCGGTGAACAACGGCCGTCGCGTGGTTATTTCCACCAATACGATCAATCTCCAGGATCAGTTGATCCACAAAGATATCCCGGAACTGCAGCGATCGCTGCCATTTGACGTGCGCGCCGCTGTACGAAAAGGGCGAAGTAATTACATCTGTACGCGTCTGTTTCAGCAGCTGCGCCGTCGTGGGCCCAGCAGCGCCGATGAAATGATAGTCTATGCGAGACTGCTGCTGTGGCTGCCCCATACAGAAACGGGAGATGTGGCAGAGATCCACTTGCGTACGCTTGGTGAACGAATGGCCTGGTCACGACTGAATGGCGAGAACGCGGTCTGTACGCCTGATCAATGTGCAGCGGAACGCTGCCCGCTGTATATGGCGAAGCAGCGGGCGGAACAGGCGCATCTGTTGATTGTCAATCACGCCCTCCTACTGGCTGATGTTTCGCTGGAAAATATGGTGCTTCCCCCGTTTGAAGATCTGGTTATAGATGAGGCGCATCATCTTGAATCGGCCGTGACGAGCGGACTTTCCTTCAGCGCAGACCGGCGTTTTCTAGAGACTATTCTTCGAGAGATAATCAGTGAACGCAGCGGGTTACTGGCTGATGTATTGAAGCGCTTGAATAGTTCGCTTCCGGGCCACGTTCGTCGCGAGCTAGATGAGTTTGTAGCCAAGATGCGCCACGAGGCGCAGTTGGCTTTGGCACGTGTGGATGAGTTCTTCGCCACGCTTGATTATTTCCTGCAAGAGTATTTGCAGACACGTGCTCAGTTCGCCCAGCAAATTCGAGTGACTACGGCGCTGCGTGTCCAGCCAGGCTATGATGAATTGGCGATCAGTTGGGACAATCTCGAGAAATATCTTCAGGGCATCAGCCGTGATTTTGAAAAGCTGGCTGACGTGCTAGAACGCGTTGGCAGCCAGCATGAGCTTGAAGATGAGGATGAGCTGCGGGCGACTCTCCTGACAAACGGCCGCGCCCTCGAAGATGCGCGCAAGAACCTGGACCAGATTATTGCGGCTCCGCAAGAAGAGATGATCTACTGGGTCGAAGTATTCAAAGATCGTGTTTCGCTGCATGCCGCGCCGCTGCATGTCGGCCCTCTTGTAGAAAGCCATATCTTCGCCGAAAAGGAATCTGTTGTGCTTACATCAGCTACGCTGCGAACGGCGGATCCGGGATCCTATGGCGAACCCAGCTTCGATTACATACGGCAGCGCCTGCATGCGTCCAGCGCTAATGAACTGGCGGTTGGTTCACCGTTCGATTATGAGAATTCGACGCTCGTTTATCTTTCCACTGATGTACCTGAGCCAAATCAACCTGGCTACCAACGGTATGTAGAGGAGGCCATTGTCGAGGTAGCCACGGCGCTGGGTGGGCGAACAATGGTGTTGTTTACGTCTTACGCCCAGCTGAAGCAAACTGCTCAGGCTGTCGAAGGGGTGCTGCGCTCGTCAGGTATTGAAACGTTGGCCCAGCTGCAGGGGGCATCGCGGCAGCAGCTTCTGAAGCGATTTAAGGATCCAAACAGCAATGCCGTCCTCTTGGGCACACGATCGTTTTGGGAGGGGGTTGATGTGCCGGGGCCGGCTTTGCAAGCACTCGTTATTCCTCGCTTGCCTTTTGACGTGCCTTCGGACCCTGTTTTCGCGGCGCGATCGGAGACATTTGAGAACCCGTTTTATGAATACTCCATCCCCGAAGCGGTGCTCCGCTTTCGCCAGGGGACCGGCCGTCTTATCCGCCGCAAGAGTGATGAGGGTGTTGTAATTGTGCTCGACAAACGCGTCTTAACGCGTCGTTATGGCCAGCAGTTTTTGGATGTTCTGTCTCCTGCTACGATCCTCAGGCAGCGCAATAACCGCATCGGTGAGATCACGCTGCGCTGGCTCAATCGTGATAGAGACGCATAGACGGTATTCGCTCGAGCTTTCTACGAGTCGGGCAGCGCGTCCACAACATTAAATGTTTTGAGCACTTGATCGAGGGCCTCAACATCGGCATCCGTGACTGCCTGCCCTTCGAGTACAACCGCGTGAGACATGTCTTCTGGTTTTGCGGCCAGGATTACATTGATCGAATCGCTGTCGGTACATGCTATGTAGAGATCGTATGCCCCGGTATAAACTGAATCATCATAGTCGTAGCGGCCGTCGTAAGTGCAATAATCCGAATAATCGTAAGCACCAATTAACTCGCTAATGTCGGCTTCGGCTAAACCCACGGATGCGATCAATTCGACGCCAGGCACTGCGAAGGTTTCCTGGAAATCGACCAAATTGGGGGAGGCTTTCAACGAACCGCCCAGAATTGATCCATCGTCATCATCAACCCAAACGCTGCCATCGATATCCGTCCACTCAGCTGGGACTTCCATGACAATGGATTCACTGTCGTCGGTGATGGCGATGTAATCATAGATCTCGGCGTCGCTTTCGACTTGATCGCCGCCGGCGGACTCAGCGATTTCTTCAGCGAATGAGAAGGTTGCCTCCAGGGGACGGCCGTTGATCTGTCCTTCCAAGAGCTCTTCCGTGTCGAGACGCAGTACTTCAATCCCAAGCGTGTCTCCGGGCTGGTGGCTGCGCAAAATGTTGCAGTAGTCGGACATGGTGCCGTCAGTGGCCAGAACCAGGCCCTCCATCATCGTCACGATATCGCCCCCTTTTATTCCGGCGACATCAGCAGGTGAACCAGATTCTACTGAAGATACCCAAATCCCAGACAGGCCATCGTCATCATTGACGGCAGTGCCATTAATGCCCAGGGCCAATACATCTTCTCCCTGACTTAGCTGATCAACGATGCCTTTAGCGACGTCATGGCTTATACCGAACGCCTGGCGGAGTTCAGGGTATGAAGCGAAGTGAATGGCGACAACTTTCCCATGTTCGTCGACAACTGGGCTGCCGGAATTGCCAGGATTAGTGGTGGCATCATACTCAATAATATGTTCGATGGCTGATCTGCTTGTTCTGCCATCCGCTTCGCGCTTGGAGATAATGCCCCGCGTCAGCGTGAACTGCGGATCTCCCACAGGGTACCCGGCAACGTAGATTTCTGTTCCGACTTCCGTTTCGCCATCGTACCATTCAAGATAAGGGAAGCCCTCCCCCTCGATGTCGATGATCGCCAGATCGGAACATTCAGATACGCCCAGAATCTGTGCATTGCGCGGTTCGTTTTCGCTGCCAACCCATACTTCAAGAAATGCCGCACCTGTAACAACGTGATTGTTGGTCACAGCAATGCCAGAATCATCGATGATGAAGCCGGATCCGCCCCCCGCTGTATTCAGTTGTAATCCTTCAGCGGGGTCGACAAAGCTGCCCTGAGACTGAATCTCGATGACCGCTGCCTCGACATCCTGATAGGAATTGATCGCTCCCCCGGTTTCTTCCACTGCAGGTAGTTCGGCTTCCACGGGAGCCTCTTCTACGGCTTGTCTAGTAGGTTCCGGGAGGGATTCTTCAGTAGGAGCAGGTGGCGGTGCAGTGGCAGCTGTTTCCTCAGTGGGCGTTTCGCCACCTCCACAGGCAGCCAATAGAACCAAAATGATCATAGTGCCCATAATGGCGATCGAAAACGTGAGCTTCTTCATAGTATTCCTGACTCCTTGGAGGATAGTCCCGCTTCCCAATGGTTATTAAAGTGGGTAATAAACTTACAAAGAACAAGAGACGGCCCTGAATGCCCTGTCAACAGAGTCTAAACAAACAGCTACCCCGTCAACAGTATAGCGGATATGACAATTCACAATCAACTACAGTTGGCAGTGCTCGTTATAGCAAGCTGTTTGCGAACGCGGGGAGAGCGGCCGTGCCGCCGGTATGCCAGAACAGCACCCTCTGGCCCCGGGTAAACGCCCCCCAGCGTATTAGATCAATGAGCCCGCCCATTGCCCGCCCTGTATAAACCGGGTCCAGCAGTATTCCTTCTTTTTGGGCGAGCAAGCGTATCGCTTCGCGCTCCAATTCGCCAACCATGGCGTACCCTTGACCGAGGTAATCATCGTTGACGGTTACGTGCTCCAGGAGTTGGACTGATTCTAGTCCGAGGTGAGTTGCCGTCGCCGTCGCCAGTGCGCCAACCTGCGTGCGCAGTGTGTCAGATGGGTGATCGACGCTGATACCGAGTATGTTTCCCTTGTAGCCATAGACTTGCGCGCCCAATACCAATCCTGCTTGTGTTCCGCCGCTGCTGCTGGGGAACACAATGAAATCAATGTTCAATTGTTCGGCTGCTAACTGGGCTGTCAATTCCTGCATGGCCAGAACATAACCGGTAGCGCCGACTACATTCGAACCACCAAGAGGGATGAGGTAAGTGCTTCGCCCCATTGCTTCGAGTTGACTTTCTACTTCGGCAATGACATCCGCGCTGCCGCGATCGCCGGTCCAATAAATATGTGCGCCAAGCAGTTCATCCAATAGGTAATTACCGGTCACCTGCTCCGGTGGATCGCCGCGTAGAACGACGGTGCAGCCAAGTCCGCAGCGAGCGGCGGCAGCGGCCGTCTGGCGGCAGTGGTTGCTTTGCGGCGCACCAGTTGTGATCAGATGGTCTTTGCCTTGAGCGATTGCTTCAGCGACCAGGAATTCAAGCTTGCGGGTTTTATTACCCCCGGTAGCCAGGCCGGTCTGGTCATCTCGCTTGATTAATAACTCCGGTCCACCGAGATGTTTGCTTACGCGCGATAACGACTCTATCGGGGTAGGCAAATGAGCAAAGCGCACACGGTTTGGGTAATTTGGTTCCATGGACCCCTTTCTTACTATTGCCTGTATCATTGTTGAGACAGATAGTACGTTGATTATAGCGGTATCCCCGTCTGGTGTCAGCATGATGTTTGGAACTGGTGGACGGCAGGGTTACCATTAGATATTCTGACCAGTGTGATTGCGTAGCACAAGCAATGGCGCAGCATAGGTTGACGTGGCTGGACGTCTCGATTACCCTTCCATTTCCGAAAATTGGTGCGGTTAGCCACCTCTGGTCAGGCTGTTGAACCATGCGGATTGATTGATTTATGATGCGATTGCGGCGGTACGGAGCTGATCTGCTAATAATGGTGGGATTCTTGATCCTGCCTTTTTTGCTATATGGCGCCGTAACCGTGGGCAGCAAGACAATGCTGCCCGTCGACAATTTATTTCAGTGGGCGCCGTGGCAACAATACGCGGCCGAATTTGGCGCCACCATACCGCATAACAGCCTGCTCACCGATCTGATCATCGAAAACTACGCCTGGAAGCAGTTCGCTGTCAACAGTCTGCGGGCCGGCGAGATCCCGCTCTGGAACCCGTATTTGTTCGCCGGCGCGCCATTCTTGGCTAATGGCCAGCATGGGATGTTATATCCGTTCAGCTGGCTCTTTTTCTTCGTGCCGGTGGCGAAAGCGTATGGTTGGTATACGATTATGCAGTTGTGGTTGGCTGGCGCTTCCATGTACGTTCTTGGGCGTGTGCTGCATATGCGGCGCGGAAGTGCGGCCGTTGCCGGGCTGATTTACCAGGGCAGCGGCTTTCTCTTGACCAGTGCCGCTGTCTTTCCCATGATCATTGGTGCTGCCGCATGGCTACCACTGCTGCTGGCGGCGATTGAGAGGATCGTCACTTCGGCCGCTGCGCGATCCGCCAAGACTTTGCTGTGGATGGTCATGGGAGCCATTGCGCTTGGCCTGCAAATACTCGCCGGGCATATTGAAATCACCTACTACACCTTGCTCATCATGGCTGTATATGCGCTCTGGCGCTTGATCTCCGTTTCTTTGGCAGCGTATCGCGGTGCGCCGGCAGGGCAGCGGCCGCAAGAGCCATGGTATCAGTTCGCACTGCGACCTGTTCCCTGGTTGATTGGGCTTGTTGGCATCGGCTTGATGCTGGGCGCATTGCAGATCATCCCCTTCTATGAAGTTGGCCAAGCAAACTTCCGTGAAGGGGCGGCCTCTTTCGCCGAGGTTCGCAGCTGGGCATTTCCATGGCGACGTATCATTACCTTGCTGCTGCCAAATTTCTTCGGCAACCCCGCCCATCACGACTACCTTGATGTTTTTACGGGACAGAGAGTGGCCTTCACGACAAACAGCTATGGTGAGCTCAATCCGCAGGGCGCCAACAGCAGTGTCTGGGGGTTGAAGAATTACGTTGAAGGTGGCATCTATCTGGCTGTTTTACCCTTGTTCTTGTCGCTGTTTGGCGCTGCCGGCGCTTGGCGAAAGGGGACCAAGGATCCCAGGCGGTCACAGTCGATTTTCTTTCTTCTGCTCTGCTTTTTTTCACTGGCCTTTATCTTTGGTACGCCGCTCTATGCCCTTTTGTATTATGGCCTGCCGTTTATCAACCAGTTACACACGCCGTTTCGTTGGGTCTGGCCGCTGTCATTGGGTGTTGCGGTACTGGCCGGTTTCGGCGTGGATTACTTGCTGCGCTACCGGTCAGCCAGAACGCAGAAAAAGAGCAGCATTGATTTGCTGCATGGTCTTGTCTTGGGTGCGGCCGTTTCTGGTGGAGCCATCATTGCTGGCCTGATTATTTCCTGGCTGTCGTTCGAATCGATGGCGCCCTATATCGACAAGCTTTTCCACGGTTTCGCACTTGCCGATACCGCCTACGCCGATTCCCGCGCCTTTTATAGTTATGAGTTCTGGCAGATTCTGATTCTCGGATTGAGCTTGCTGGCCACCTCGCTGATCTTGTGGCTGGGGTCCAGAGGTCGCAAGCAGTTATTTCTCATCTTGACCGCGCTGCTTATTGTCACAGAATTGTTCTTGGCCAATCGGAATTTCAATGCCGCGACCGATCCTGATCTTCTGCTATTCGAACCGGAACTGGTGTCCTGGCTGGAAAGCCAACCGGGGCAGTGGCGTTTGACTAGTTTTACCCCACATGGCGATAAACCCTTTAATGCCAATTCGGCATGGCTCTATGATCTGCAGGACGTTCGTGGCTACGATTCGATCATCACCAAACAGTACACGGATTACATGACAGCTATTGAGCCGCAGAACGAACTACCTTATAACCGTGTACAGCCCATTGCTAATTGGGAGTCACTAAACTCGCCGCTCTTGGATGTCTTGGGTGTGCGCTATGTAATCTCCGCGGAGGAAATCTCACTGCCTAAACTTGATGAAGTCTGGCAGGGGGAAGGCGTACGTGTTTATGAGAATCTGGCGGTGGCGCCCAGAGCCTATGCCCTGCCGCAAACCGCCACGGCCGTGGTGGATGACGCGCTAAAAGCGATGACGACGCTTGACCCGCGCAATTATGTGGTTATTGAAACGGCCGATGTGCCGGAGGATTTTCCGCAGTTCACAGCCAACACGCTCGCCCCGGCAGCGGCTCCGCTCGATCCGGCGCAGATCGCCGGGTACAGAAATATCGAGGTTGTCATTGATGCCGCGGTGGACGAGGCGTCCTGGCTGATCCTCAACGACAGTTTCTTTCCTGGTTGGAAGGCTTATGTTCGGCCGTTGGGAGCCAGCCAGGATGATGAAAGCGAAGTGTCTATCACGCGCGTCAATGGAAACTTTCGCGGTGTGACTCTGCCATCGGGTGATTGGACGGTGCGCTTCCGCTACAGCCCGGCCACGTTCCAATTGGGTGGATTGCTGTCGGCCATGGGCGTGATCATTCTGCTGTTTGCCACAGGTATATGGCTTTGGCAGCGCATATACCGGCCCAACGGGACCCTCTCCACGACGCACAGTATTGTCAAAAACAGCGCGCTGCCCATGGGGCTAAATCTCTTTAACCGCCTCATTGACTTTGTATTCGCCATGTACTACTTGAGGATTCTGGGGCCAGCGGACGCCGGGCGATATGTAACCGCTATAACCACGGCCGGCATCTTTGAGATTCTGGCCAATTATGGTCTGGATATTTTGCTAATACGTGATGTCTCCCAAGACAAGAGCCGCGCTAATCATTATCTGTTTAATACCACGATCCTGCGTCTATTTGCAGCGCTGGTGGCCAGCATTCCGATTATTCTGTTCATGGTTGGAACAAAGTTCACAGAGAACCCGCTGACACCGGCGGAAGTGGTTGCCGTACTGCTGATCATGGCAGGTATGGTCATTTCCGGAATGTCCAAGGGTGTTACTGGCTTGTTCTACGTTCATGAGGAGGCTGAAATTCCGGCGGCAATGACGACGGGGACGACGATCCTAAAGGTTGGGCTTGGCGTTGTCGTTTTGCTCCTGGGCTACAGCTTTGTTGGCCTGGCGGCCGTTTCGATCATTGTCAACATTGTCACCCTCATTGTGCTGCTGTTCCTGGCCATAAGCCGCTTCTCTCTTCATGGACCCTGGCGGTTTGATCGCACCTTGCAGCGCCTGCTGATCCACAAGGGCTTCCCGTTGATGCTCATCCATCTGCTGCAGACGATCTTCATTTCCATAGATATACTGCTCCTGCGACTTATGCTCACTGATGGTGAGGAAGTTGTTGGCTGGTATCAGAGCGCGTACAAGTGGTTCAATGCCCTGCAAATAATTCCGGCCTTCTTTACGCTGGCGCTGTTCCCTGTGATATCGCGGGAGATAAACAATTCCATCGATTCAGCGCGCCGCATGTATACGCTGTCATTGAAATTGATGCTGCTGCTTGCACTGCCGATAGCTGCCTTTACTACGTTCCTGGCTCCGTTCCTGGTGCGTATACTCGGTGGTCCGCAATATCTGCCCGAAGGCGCGATCGCCCTACAGATTGTCATCTGGTCCATTCCGTTCGGTTGGTTAAACAGCGTGACCAACTACGTGCTTATTGCGCTCGGGCTGGAGCGCCTGCAGCCGCGCGCGTTTGCCGTTGCCGTAGGGTTCAATATTGTGGCCAATGTGATCCTTATCCCTCGCTATTCCTACGTTGCCGCGGCGGTGACGACAATTCTTTCGGAGATTGTGTTGATGGTTGTGTTTGCCTATTATCTGCGACAGCGCATGGGGGGTGTTCGCTGGTTTGATATGATGTGGCGGCCATGGGCGGTGACGTTGGTGATGGTGGCGATTATGTTAGCGGCCAGCCAGGTGCACCTAGTATTGGCTCTGCTGCTTGGCGTGGTGGTTTATCCGGCCGGACTGTTGGCTCTGCGCGTCATAGGTGAGGATGAGAAACGGGTGATCGGCGCTGTTCTACCGCAGTCTATTGCGGCGAAGCTTCATGTCATCTAGGTCCCGATGAGAAACATGATCTCTTTTCTGCAAGATGACCGCTGGCCGGCATGGGCGCAAGTCCGGCATCCGCTCGCCTGGCTCGCTGCAATTCTCCTGGCGGCGGTCGTTCTGCGCATTTACGGCATCAACAATATTTCCCCGCCCGGTCTCGAACATGATGAGGTCGCCAACTGGTTAATTGATCAAGCGATCCTGAACGGGAAGCTGGCCGTCTATTTTACGGAAGCATATGGCCATGAAGCGGGATTTCACTATATGCAGGCTCTATCTGTCGCCCTGCTGGGTGATCATGCGCTGGCTTTGCGTTTGCCGGCGGCATTTTCCGGGATCCTGCTCGTCGCTGTTCATTATGCGCTGACCAGGCGCTTGTTCGGCACGACTACGGCGCTAATTTCCGCGGCTGTCCTGGCGATATTGTTCTGGCCAGTGTTCTACAGCCGTCTCGGATTGCGAGCAATCACGCTCCCCTTGATTTCAGGGTTGTCACTCTATGCCTGGTGGAAAGCATGGCCGACCGGCAGACAACTGCCGGCTGCCCGGAGCGCGCTCTGGTTTGGACTAGCGGGAGTTTTGGCCGGGCTGAGCCTCTATACCTATATGGCGGCGCGGGCTGTCCCTATCTTTTTTGCACTCTTTGTTCTCTACCTGGTTCTTTTTCAGCGCGGCGAATTCAAGAGTCAGTGGCGAGGTGTGGTCCTGTTTTGGGGCATGTTTGCTCTATTTGCGCTGCCCCTTGTTCTTTTTCTCGGGAATAACCCGGGCGCCGAAATCCGCATTTCTGAAGTAGATGTGCCTTTGAGGGCATTCTTGGCCGGAAACCCGCAGCCGGTATGGTTGAATCTGTTAAGAATTGGGGGGATGTTTGGCTTTGCCGGAGATCCCCTCTGGCGTCAAAATGTGGCCGGCCGTCCCGTATTTGGTCCCCTTCTGGCGTTGTTCTTCTATGGTGGCGTGCTGTTGGCTATCTTGCGCTTAAAGGATGCACGGTATGCTTTCCTGCTCATCTGGTTAGCGACATCAGCCTTGCCCAGCCTGGCTACGATAGATGCCCCCAGCTCTATTCGCATGATAAATGCACTCCTGATCGTAACCATTTTCCCGGTGTTGGTTATGAACACATTTGCCAAGTTATCCACACTTTTGCCTGCTTTTTCCACAAAATTGGCCTATCTCTTGGGTTTGCTCTTGATTGTTACCCATATATGGTGGACTGTTGGAAATGTTTTCCACAGGTGGCCGCAGAACGCGGAAGTACAATTTGTCTGGCAGGCGGCATTGACGGATATGGCCGGCTATTTGGATGATTCAATCGAAGACAGCCCGGCAGCCATAGGCGGATGGTCACCGGCAACGATGGATGCGCCGACGATGTATTTGAGTATGCAGCGCCGAGATTTGGCGACTCGTTTCTTCGGGTCTGATTCGATGAGCGAGGCGGTTACGACGGTGATTATCCCTGCATGGGGAGACGCAATTCGCACCGGGGCAGCAGCTGAAGGGAGCGGCGCGCGCCTGCTTCGTCCGGTGGCCCGCGAGTTGTCGCCGGGACTTGAGGCGCAGCTTGTTCAGTGGGGCGGCGAACCACAAAACATGGGCACCTTTGTGGTATACAGTTTGTCGGCGCCTGGCGGAATTCAGCAGTTGGTCATGACGGGCGAGAGTTTTGATGATCAAATAGAGCTGGTCGCCTACAAGTTTCCCGATGATCCTCTGCAGTGCAGGGGAGATCAATGTACAGTTCTGACTTATTGGCGTATTTTAGCCGCCACAGATGAGCCACGCCGCTTCTTCTTGCATGTCCTGGACGGTGATGATCTGATAGCGCAGCACGATGGCCTGGATGCCCCCGCACAGTGGTGGCAGATGGGCGATCTCCTGGTGCAGGAACATCTGCTGCCGGCGCTGAATGGGAAGGAAGTTGAACTGCGGCTTGGCGTCTACAACCCTGAGTCTGGCCAGCGCCTTCTTTTGGCTGATGGTGCAGACTCTTATCGTCTGCAGCGGCCATCGACACAACCCTGATATGGGTTGCCATAATCTTCTCGTTTCCCACGCCCTGTCATTATGGTAAACTAACTTTAGTTTCAAGGAGGCTTGCCATGTCCAACCGCAATTACAATATCATTCTGGCTATCCTGGTAACGGTCGCTTGTATCATATCTGCCGTATTGCTTTTCGTGATTTATCGCGGGACGACAGAAGATCCTGTAATCACCCCCCCGACTCCAGCGGTGGCAACCCCGTCAGTGCCTGACGATGCATGGCAACGAATTCAATCAACTGGCAAGATGCGCGCCGGAACTTCGGCCGACTATCCTCCTTTCGCATTTCGCACGGCCGAATTCACCCTAGATGGACTTGATATCGCAGTCATAAGCGAGGTTGGGCGCCGGATGGGCGTCAATGTTGAAATAGACGATATGGCGTTTGAAGGGCTCAGTTGGGCTCTCCAGCTAGAGCAGGTGGATGTGGCTATCGCTGCTATGTCTATTACGCCTGAACGATCAGAGGCGATTGATTTCTCGGAGGTCTATTTCGTTAGCGAAGATGCGGCTCTTGCTAGGGAAGGCTCAACTATACCGCAGTTTGCCGCTGTCACTGAAATGGCCCCGTTCCGGATTGGCGTGCAGCGGGCGACCGTCTATAGTAACTGGCTTAACGAAAGCCTGGTCGATACTGGCCTGATGTCACCCAGCCAACTCATTGAGTACGAAGATATGTCGTTTGCCGTGCGCGATCTGCGCGAAGGACGTATTGATATTGTGGTCCTTGATTTGCCGCCTGCGGAAGTAGCTGTGAATCAAGGCGGCGTTAGATTGGTGGGGCAGGGACTCAATGTTCAATATTTCGGTATAGGCATACCAAAGCAAGAACCAACGCTTCTGGCCCAGGTGAACAATGCGCTGGCCAGCATGAAGGCTGATGGCACATTATCAGCAATGGTTGAGCAGTATATGGGCGTGGTGCCCCCACCATTCCCCACCGTCACGCCGACGATACCGTCCACCCAGCCGACCTCTACACCAGGTATCACCTT
Source organism: uncultured Chloroflexia bacterium (assembly GCA_963767495.1). Classification (GTDB taxonomy): domain Bacteria; phylum Chloroflexota; class Anaerolineae; order Promineifilales; family Promineifilaceae; genus JAACFF01. The sequence continues at coordinate 383,322 of CAVYDY010000001.1, read as the reverse complement.
GACGCCGGCAACTTGTGTTGATGGGATGGAGTATGTGGCCGATCTCAATCTTGATGACAACAATATGACCACGCCCCCGCCTATGAAACCTGGGCAGCCGTTTAGAAAAGGGTGGCGTATAAGGAATACAGGCACCTGCACTTGGGACAGTCGTTACAGACTCACCTATGACAGCGGAAACACCCCGGCTTCGAGTATGGGCGGCCAGCCGACGCCAATTCAGGGCATGGTGCCTCCGGGCGCTGTCTACGATATTTACGTGGACCTGGTTGCTCCGTTCAAACCTGGCGTTTACCAGGGCTTCTGGGTCATGCGCAATCAAGTGGACTTGAAGTTCGGTAATCGTGTTTGGGTTGGCATTGAGGTGCCCTCGCCGCCCACAGCGACGCCGCCCCCAACCCAGACTCCTTCGCCCGGCATAGCTTTTACTGTTGACAGTACACAGATATTCGCTGGTGAATGTGTTACTTTCAAGTGGGCGGTGACGAATGTGCAGGCCGTGTACTTCTACCAGCAGGGTCAACCGTGGCAGCAGTATCCGGTGTCTCCGACAGGCAGCAGTGTGGAATGCCCGCCAACCACTACTACCTATGAACTGCGCGTGGCGAAGAGGGACGGAACGGTTGAAACTAGGCAGATCACCATTTATGTCCAGCCGAAACCAGGTGCGCCAATCATCGAGCGCTTCACGGTGGACCCACCTTACGAAATCAATTCGGGCCAGTGTGTCGATATTACCTGGCAGGTTTCAGGTGATGTCAGCAAGGTTCAGCTCTTGCGAGATCAGACTGTGCTCTGGGATAGTGCACCTGTAAGTGGCACGATGCAAGATTGTCCGCAGGTTGTGGGTCAGGTCAATTATGTTATTGAAGCAACTGGCCCCGGCGGAACGAGCCGCCTGCAGCGAAGCATCAACGTGGTGGCTCCACCGCCGAATGCGACCAATACGCCGGTCGCTTCGCCGACATCGCCACCGGTGCCTGAGACGCCGACGCCAATCCCCCCGGTGATTCTTTCCTTCACGTTGAATCCGACGGAGATCGAGACAAACGCCTGTACCCAGGTGTCCTGGCAGGTAGGCGGTGATGTTGTGCGCATCCAGATCTCGCGCAATGGCGATGTGCTTCTGGACAATGCGTCCTATACCGGCAGTGAACAAGATTGCTTGAATGTCGGCGGCTCCTATGTTTACCGCATTGACGTTCGCGGGGAAAATGGGCAGCTGGAGTTTTCGGAGCAGACCTTGACCGTGATCGACGCGCCGACCGGACCGCCGTTGGAAGGTACTACCTGGATCCTGGATCAATATTATGATGGCGTTGGCGCTATGCGGCAGCCGCTGGATGGCACGTCGATCACGGCCGTGTTTGGTGTGGATGGCAACCTTACAGGGTCATCAGGGTGTAACACGTATGGCGCGGGTTACAGCACCGACGGCAGCAGTTTGAGCATAGGTGTGCCTTCAGTATCGCAGCAGTTCTGCCAGACGCCAGAAGGCGTCATGGACCAGGAGCAGCAGTACCTGACCTTGCTGCCGACATCTACTTCCTACAGCTTATCTTCCGGGTTCCTGTCAATCAGCGACGCAAACGGTAGACTGATGCTTCAGTTTACGACGCGCGAACGTTAGTTATGCCGGCACTGATGAGTAGCGTGTGAAATCTTACGGAAAGACTGCGAACATGTGTGCTATAATGCGCTTGTTTTATCCTCCGAACCCGTCAAGGGGGTTTAATGGTTAATACAAAAGCATTCGCCGTCGTTGTCCTGATCGCCGTGGCTCTGGTGGTAGTCTCGCTGGGGTCTCTGTCAGGAGAAAGCCCGACTGTGCGTGTTGCCGCGTCTGCTCCGGAGCCGCTGGCTCCGTCCATGATTGATCCGGGCATTAGCAACGGGGTTTCTCAGGATCACCTTCCTTTGATGGTTCGTTGGTCAAACTGGCGTCCCGAATTTGGTCCCGCTTTCGTGTATGCGCGTGAGGCTGACCTGAACGGTATGCTGAATCTGGATGGCCCACTCGAAAAGATGATCATGGTGACTTCGTATGATGAAGTGACCCGGCTGATGCGTTTTGCTGATGAACTGAAGGCGTCTGGTGTTACGACAATCGGCTTCAATACGGAGAATGGCGCCGGGATGACGCCTGGAAACGAGATGCAGACGATAAACAGCGCGGATCCTGATGTGAATGTTGTCGCCCGCGCAGCACGCCTGGCTACTGCCGAAGGGTTTGACGTTCTGTGGGGACCTGTGCGCGCGGTCACTGATCAGCTGGATGACCGCGCTGTCCTGGCGATGATGGGGGCCGGTGTGAGCGGCCTGGCTATCCAAGAACAGAAATTCATTGAAACTCAACCTGCTGGCGCACGCCTGACCGCAGTAAACCGCACCCGTAACCGATATCTGGCATTGGCTCAACAGGCCGGTCTTGATGATTTCTCATTCCATGTGCAGATCATGCAGGAGCGCTGCCCTGACCTCGACAATTGTGTGGAGTTCGTCGAAGGTTTAGAGGCGATTCCGGTCGATTCGATTGCTATCTGGTCCAATGGTCCGATTCCGGTTGATTTTGTGAATGCTATCCGTATGCAGCCTGCTGGCAGCGGTGATTACATTCCTAATCGAGAGTAATCAGCGGCCGGCGGCTTGACCGGCTGTCATTCACGAAAGCGCAACATAAACGAAAACGCCCGGCTGTGGGAACTGCCGGGCGTTTCTTGTTTATTGGCCAGTGGGATTTGGCAAACTAACGGAATTCATCGATCGGCACGCAGCTGCAGAACAGATTGCGATCGCCGTAGACATTGTCGACACGGCCGACGAAGGGCCAGAACTTGCTTTCACGCACCCACGACACGGGATAAGCTGCCTGATCTCTTGAGTAAGGCCGGTCCCATTCATCGCTGCTGATCACTTCCGCGGTATGTGGTGCGTTGTGAAGCGGGTTATTGTCAGCATCCGCTTCACCATTTTCGATGGCGCGAATCTCTTCGCGGATAATGATCATTGCTTCACAGAAACGATCCAGCTCAGCAAGAGATTCACTTTCCGTGGGTTCGATCATCAAAGTGCCGGGAACGGGGAACGACATCGTTGGGGCATGGAACCCAAAGTCCATGAGGCGTTTCGCTACGTCATCAACCGAGACAAAGTCTCTCAAATGTCGCAGATCGATGATGCACTCATGGGCCACCCGCTCGTTAATACCACGATATAGAACAGGGAAGTATGGTTCTAGCACATGAGCAATGTAGTTCGCGTTGAGGATGGCAATCATCGTTGCCGCATCCAGGCCGGAGCGGCCCATCATGGCGATGTAAGCGTAGGAGATGGGCAGAACACTGGCGCTTCCCCAGGGTGCAGAAGAGACCGTTCCTAGCGCTTGATCGCCACCGATGCCGGGTATTACGGGATGGTCAGGTAGGAACGGTGCCAGATGTTTGGCGACGCCGATCGGGCCAACGCCAGGACCACCGCCGCCGTGCGGGATAGCGAACGTTTTATGCAGATTTAAGTGACATACATCGGCGCCGATGATTCCCGGTGAGGTGAATCCAACCTGGGCATTCATGTTTGCCCCGTCAAGATAGACTTGCCCACCGTTATCGTGAATAATCTGGCAAATTTCCTTGATGTTTTCTTCAAATACGCCGTGCGTAGAAGGGTAGGTGATCATCGTCGCGGCAAGCGTATCACTATATTTTTCAGCTTTCGCGCGCATGTCGGCCATGTCGATATTGCCATTTTCATCACATTCCACAACAACGACATCCATGCCTGCCAATACCGCGCTGGCCGGGTTTGTGCCATGCGCAGAACTGGGAATTAGGCACGTCCGGCGCTGCGAGTCACCATTGGTCAGGTGATAGGCTCGAATGACCAGCATACCTGTATACTCGCCCTGGGCGCCCGAATTGGGCTGCAAAGAAACGGCGGCAAAGCCTGTGATCTCGGCCAACCATCGTTCCAGCCGGCGGAACAGTTCCTGGTAGCCCTGGCTTTGATCCAGGGGAGCGAATGGATGTAGTTGACCGAACTCGGGCAGCGTGATCAGCAGCATCTCTGCTGTTGCGTTTAGCTTCATTGTGCATGAACCCAACGGAATCATGGAATGAGTCAGCGAGAGATCGCGCTCCTGTAAGCGATGAATATAGCGCAGCATTTCGGTTTCTGACAGATAGCTGTTGAAGACTGGATGCGTCAAGAAATCACTGCTGCGTTGATGCACGCCGGCGTAGGCTAAATCAACACTGTCGGCCAATGCCTTGAGATCAAACTGTTCGGGCTCGGCCCCAAAAACCTCCAGCAGGCTCTGCAGTTCAGAGACTGTCGTCGGCTCATCAAGTGCGACAACGATCGAACCATCGGCTTCATACTTTAGATTGATTCCGGCAGCGAGGGCGGCGGTACGGACGGTTTCCTGGCCGCGAGGCCCGCCAGAGATTGTCAAGGTGTCAAAAACCGGCGCGTCATTGATTGTGTAGCCGAGCTCTTTCAGGGCCGAAGCCAACACTGCGGTGAGCAGGCGCACGCGTGAAGCGATGCGACGCAGCCCTTCTGGGCCATGGTATACCGCGTACATCGAAGCCATGATGGCGAGAAGTACCTGTGCCGTACAAATATTGCTGGTCGCCTTGTCTCGGCGAATATGCTGTTCGCGTGTTTGTAGGGCCAGGCGATAGGCAGGTTTGCCGGATGAATCTACTGAGACGCCAATGAGCCGTCCAGGCATCGTGCGCTTGTACGCGTTCTTTGTAGCCAGGAAAGCAGCATGCGGGCCACCGAAACCCATTGGCACGCCGAACCGCTGGCTGTTGCCAACTACGACATCAGCGCCGAATTCTCCGGGCGGTCGCAGTAGGACAAGCGAGAGGAGGTCGACAGCGACGGTTACCAGAGCACCCGCAGCATGGGCCTTGAGGACGAATTCTTCGTAGTCCAACACGTCGCCATTGGCAGCTGGGTATTGCAGCAGCGCACCGAATGTATCAGAGTCAACGGCGTATTGCTCGTGGTCACCTACAACAACATGGATGCCTAATGGCTCTGCGCGCGTCTGGACAACAGCGATGGTTTGTGGGTGGCACAGTTCGGAGATGAAGAAGGTGTTGGCTTTGGAGTTCCTTGGCTGGGAACGTTGGCAGAGGGTCATCGCTTCAGCCGCTGCTGTCCCTTCATCCAATAGAGAAGAGTTGGAGATCTCCATGCCCGTCAGATCGGAGACCATTGTCTGGAAATTGATCAGCGCTTCCATCCGTCCCTGGGCGATCTCTGGTTGATAGGGCGTGTACGCCGTATACCAGCCCGGGTTCTCCAAGATATTGCGCTGGATGACCGGTGGGGTGATGGTGCCGTAATAGCCCATCCCAATGAAGGAGCGGAAAACTTGATTCTGCGCGGCGAGTTCTCTGATCTCTTCCAGAACGGCCGATTCACTGCGCGGTGGCTCCAGATCGAGCGGCTTATCCAGACGAATCGACGCCGGGATTGCTTCATTCATCAGTTCGGATAGAGATGACAAATCAAGTGCAGCCAACATCTTGGTTACATCATGACTCCGTGGCCCGATATGACGCTTGACGAATCGATCGGCGGGAAGTAGTAGTGTGTGGTTTGCAGGCGGCCCATCATTTCCATTTTGGCTTGCTTCGATGATGTCGTACGCCTGCAGTTGGGAAGTGGTGGAAATAGTCATAGGTGATACCTCTCTCCAGGTACAAATAGCCAGCGGTATGGCGCTTATTCTCGTTCTTTGCAATAGGCAGCGTAGGCGTCAGCGTCCATTAGTTCTTCAAGTTCCGCGGGATCACTTACAGCGATCTTCACCATCCAGGACACGTATGGCTGTTCATTGACAGCCTCTGGCGTATCGAGTAGATCGTCATTAACGGCCGTGACCTCACCACCAACAGGCATCATTAAATCGCCAGCGGCTTTGACAGATTCAACTACACCAAAGGTCTCACCCTGGCTGAATGTATCTCCGGCACTGGGCAGTTCAAGAAATACAATGTCAGAAAGTGAATCCTGGGCGTAGTCGGTGACGCCTATGACAGCCTCATTTCCTTCAACGCGAATCCATTCGTCATCTTCGGTATACAACAAATCGGGCAAGATCTTTGTGCTCATGTTAGTCTCCTTAACTAGCTGTTCCTACAAATAAAAAAAGGACGCATAGCAAAACTCGGTTTTGCCAGCGTCCTCTGTCATTTACCTGAGAGTTTCACCAGGGAGTAACCTGGCTTGCCCCTTCGGTGCGGCGCACCTTGTATCCAAGGCCATCGCTTTCCAGAAAGCACCTGTCCATTCGGTCCTTTTGCCTGAGAGATTCACCTGTGTGTTGCAGGCTTGCCCCTTCGGCGATTCCTAGCGTAATGCAGGAATTCTCTCCCGAACGTCCGTTTCTATTATTCTTGTAAGCTATTCTCTCAGGTCAATTCTAAAGCCTGTCCCGTCATATGGCAAGGAGATAAGAGTTGATTTCACGCCATAGTACAGGAACAGTAATGAATAGAAAACAGATCTACCGTTTAAGTGGCCTAATACGTTAGAATAACCCTATGACAATCAATCACCCTACGATCAGCCAGAATGGTGTTATCCGGCCTACGAACGTCGAAGTGAATCTGGATTGCCTGACGGAAAACTATAAGGCGATTGCCGCATCAGTTTCGCCGGCGAAACTGATGGTCATTTTGAAAGCGAATGCTTACGGTCATGGATTGGTGGCCGTCGCCCATCATTTCGTGTCGATTGGCGCCAACTATCTGGGCGTGGCAGTTCTCGAAGAGGGGATCCTGCTGCGCGAATCAGGAATTGACGCGCCAATTCTTGTGCTGGGTGGGATCATTGGCAATCAAGTTCCCAGATTCCTTGAGTACAATTTGACGCTGACTGCCTCATCTGTAGAAAAACTAGAGCAGATCGACGAGTCAGCAAGAGCACGGGGCGTAGAAGCAAGGGTTCATCTCAAAATCGATACAGGCATGGAGCGTATCGGGGTCCACTACTACAGCGCCGAACCGCTTCTGGAGAAATCGTTGGCCTGTTCGCATGTAGAAGTGGAGGGCATTTACTCTCATTTTGCCAGTTCTGATGCGCAGGATCTCGACTCAGCACGCATTCAGCTTGAGCGTTTCATGCAGGTATTGGCCTTCTACGATGACCGGAAGCTGCCACATCCCCCTTTGCGACACATGGCCAATTCCGGGGCGATACTGCAGCTGCCCGAGAGCCACCTCGACATGGTACGCCCGGGTATTCTCGTCTATGGCGTCTATCCATCTGAAGAAGCGGCGCGCACAATTACTGTTCAACCGGCGCTGTCTTGGAAGTCACGGGTGGTCTATTTCAAAGTGGTTAAGCCTGACCATCCAGTCAGCTACGGATCTACCTGGCAGAGCGATCGTATGACGCGTGTTGTTACTGTTCCTGTTGGTTATGGTGACGGCTACTTTCGAGCGATGTCCGGGAGTGCGGAAGTGATTATTCGAGGAATACGTTATCCGGTCGTTGGACGGATTTGTATGGATCAGCTAATGGTCAATATCGGTTGGGAAACGGCCTATAATAATGATGAGGTTATTCTCCTGGGAGAGGATGGAAGGACGGGGGCACTCATTCGCTGTGAAGATCTCGCCCACTGGGCGGGAACAATTCCTTACGAAATCTTGACCAATATTAATACAAGGGTGCCCAGGCTGTATTCCGGGGGCGATCACGGGCCAAATTGATCAAGTACCGGTGCATAGAAGCAGCGGCAGCCGCCCGGATGCGAACATTCATCATGGGGCAGCATAGGAACATCGTCGAAAGAGTAGGCTCCTTCCATGGCTTCACAGAATGGACAGCAATCACGGTGAGTAAGAATCCGCACTTTGGTTGCCAACCCGTTGCGGATATTTTCTAAGGCTTTTTGTTGCTCTGCGCGCTTGTCTACTGTCTCGCTATCAACCACGTTGTACTCCTTTCAAAATCAATTATAGAATTGTACGGTTGCCGACGAGGAATTACAAACTATGTGCTTATGATTCATGGCGACAACCTGTTGTTAAGCCGTCTCCTCCTGGCATAAAGCTCTGCTATACTAGAGGCTGAATTCAGATCAGGGGTTGCCTCGAGCTCAGGAGATTGCGTATTGAAGCAGCTTTCTGAACTGCGGCCGAAAACAGCGGAGGAAAATTACAATGGGGTTTTTCAAGAAACTCTTTGGTGGTGGGGACAAGAAATCATCCGAGTACGTCGATACCCGCGGTATCTATTTCTATGTGCGCTGTGATAATTGCGGCACAATTGTGAAAGTGCGTGCGGATAAAGAATATGATCTTTCGCGCCAGGGAGATGGGTATGTCTGGCACAAAACTATTGTGGACAGTCGCTGTTTTCGCAGCATACCTACCGTCGTTGTCTTGAGCAATGATTTCGAAATCGTTGAAGCTGAAATCAGCGGTGGCGAGTATGTGACAGAAGCTGATTTTCTTGCATTTAATCAGACTCAGGTAAGAACTGTTACAGAGGATGAGTCTGAAGAAGAGTAAGATAACAGCTAAGCTCTGTGAATAGGACACAGACCATCGCCTGTCTTACTTAATCAGAGGAGATGCCCACAATGCCTAAACCACTCGTTGTATACACGTCCAGCTACTGTATGCATTCACGGAGCGTCGTGCGATTCTTGAATAAGCACGAGATTCCAGCTGAGATCATCAGTATTGATGGCAACAGCGAAGCGCGCGAGAAACTGATGTCCCTTAATCGAGGTTATGCCAGCGTGCCTACACTCATTTTCCCCGATGGGACCCAGCTAACTGAGCCATCTAGCGGAGAACTGCGATCCAAGTTGAATATTGAGCAGCCTACCCTTGCGGAACGATTGAAGAGCATTGTAGGCAAATAGACGCGATGGTCATGCTGCCCTACTTGCCTATTCTTCTAGCACTCCTCGCCGATCAGCTGTCAAAACGGTGGGCAGCCGTTTTTCTCAATGAGAACGGTGCTACACAGATTCATCCACTGTTGACAGTACGTGAGACTTACAATGAGGGCATCGCTTTTGGGATGTTTCAGGGGATCGGGCCAGCGGTTGGCTGGCTGACGATTGCTGTCGTTGTCGGGCTGTTTCTTTATCTGAACCGTGTGCCGCGCGAGCAACGTATGCTGCGCATGGGCCTGGCATTGATGATTGGCGGAGCCTTGGGGAACTTGATCGATCGCATTACCGCGGGACAGGTTCTGGATTTCTTGGAGACGCCGCTGCGTCCAGGCATATTTAATGTGGCTGATGTGTTTATTTATTTGGGAATCTTCCTGATCATAGGTGGGAGTCTGTTTGCCCACCGGTCAGTGGACGATGATCAAGTGATTGATACCGGGTAATCATTCACCGTAAGGGGCGGGATTACTCTCTATCCCCCCGGCGCAGGTGGTACCAGATCGTCGCCGACACCATGCTTGCCGCCCCTAATATGCTCCAGCTCAGAAAATTCAGCCTGCGGGCGAGTTTTTCCTGTTGGCGCTGTGCAGCGGGATCGGGCTTTTTTTGGACGACCAGACGGCCGTTTTCAGTCATTTCCAGCAACCTGAGAATACGTGGCGGCATCTCCAGATAGGGGCGAATGCCCTCCAGCAGCATTTCGGTACTTACTTCACGCAGCTGCTCGGATCTTTGCAGCTGCAGCAGTTCCCGTCCGTATTTTTCTACCTGGTGCCAGGCGTTGATTTCCGGATTAAGCTGCGAAACCAGACCCGTAACCATACCAAATGCACGCCCGAGATAGATGAAATCCTGGGGTATTTGAAAGGGGAAATCAAAGAGTAAGTCTCGAAATTCGTCGGTCAACTCCTGTATTTCCCGGGGATCTGGTCGCGACAGATCGAGTAGCTTTCTGCCCCAGATATGGTTCAGCACCTTAGATTGGGCCTCGATCAGGCGATTGACATCGGCGCCGGGCAGCAAGAAACCTAAGTCCTGGTAGGTCTCAACCAGCTGGCGCGCGTCGCGCTGCATAATGGCGATCATTACTTTGCGCAGATTGTCCCCCATCAAACTGGGTATCTCGCCGACCATACCAAAATCGACGAAGACAATGCGAAACGGCCGTGTGCCTGGCTCTCCTTCCCAAGGCTCCACTGGGCGTACGAAAAGATTACCCGGATGAGGGTCAGCATGGAAAAATCCCTCTTCAAATATCTGTTTGAAATAGGCGTCGAGGAAAACATCCGCCACTGCGGCGGGGTCGATGCCATGATTGATCAATGCTGCTACATCGGCCATCTTCAAGGTTTCAACATTTTCCAGCACGAGGATACGCTTGGTAGAACAGTCCCTGTACAGTGCCGGGATATGGATCTGGTCATCGTCCGCATGTATTCGTGCGAACCGCTCGGCATTGCCGGCTTCTGACTCGTAGTCGAGTTCCTCCCAAAGCGTTCGCGAGAACTCATCCAGAAGCGCGGGTGTGTCTGCTCGCCGGCGGATCGGCGGATAGCGCATGAGGATGCGTGCGACCGCCTGCAGTGCCGCCAGATCGGTGCTCACCATTTGTTCGATATTTGGACGTTGAACTTTAACTATGACGGCGTCTCCGTAAATCTCATTATCCTGTTCTGGATGCAGCCAGGCGCGGTGTGCCTGCCCTAAAGACGCAGCAGCGATAGGCTTCGTCTCGATGTGCGCGAAATATTGGGAGGGATCCCGCAAATCTTCTTCTAGAATCTGTTTGATTTCAGGCCAGGGCACGGCGGGTACTTCGTCCTGCAGGCCCTTTAGCTCATCTGTTATTTCCACCGGCAGGACGTCTACACGGGAACTAAGGAACTGGCCGAGTTTTATCATTACCCCGCCCATTTCCAGGGCCAGGAGACGGAATCGTGCGGCCCAACGCCGGTGGCGAGTTGAACGTGACCGGCGTGCGGAATAGCCTAGTAGGGGCAGCCGGCCAATCAGGATGTCCCACCAAATGGTGTGTAGGATCAGCGTCGCAAAGAAAGTGATAATGCGCCGGTAGCGGCTGTTTTGAAATAGAAGGGAAGTCTCAGGTAATGTTGTTTTCATAGCACGACGCAATATCGGCGAAAACGCCCTGCGCCGGTTACGCTTCAACCCTATAAAGAAATGAGGCTCCATCCTTTTATGGATGAAGCCTCTCATGATGCCCCATAGGGGACTCGAACCCCTGTTTCGGCCTTGAGAGGGCCGCGTCCTGGGCCGCTAGACGAATGGGGCCAGGTAAGCGAGATTCTAACAAACGGCTATAGCCCTGTCAAAAAAGGGCGTGCGGGTCTAATGGATTACCGTACCATATGAGCTTTATGGAATGTCATTTGACTGAACGGAGCAACCGGTGCAAGTGGCGGCCTAAACGTTGGCTGGATCGACAGGCTGTGCTGTCTCGGAATGTCAATTGCGAGCGGGTGGGCCGAAACGCCGATCTTGCTCGATGAAGGGACTGCGTTCTCCTTGCGGAAGGTGCTATAATTCTCTCCCCTTGTATGCAGTGAAGATCGGCCTATCAATTGGCATGATCTTGCGACCTGGTCAAAAGTCATCTGAGAAGAAACTACTATATGAGTCTAATTGAAGGGTTGAACGAAGCGCAAAGAGCGGCCGTAGTGGCACCGCCAGGACCTGTATTGGTCTTGGCAGGTCCCGGCAGTGGTAAGACGCGCGTGCTTACTTATCGCGTGGCTTATCTCATTGAAGAATTGAAGGTGCCGCCGTGGGAGATTATGGCGGTTACATTTACCAACAAGGCGGCTCGCGAAATGCGGCAGCGCCTGGAAGCGCTGTTGGGTGACCAGCCGCGCGGCCTCTCTATGGGCACATTCCATGCGACCTGCGTTCGTATCCTACGTCGTGAGACGGACAATCTGGTTCATTACGGCCGTGATTTCGTTATCTTTGATACGGCCGATCAATTGCAGTTGGTCAAGCAGTCGCTGAAAGACTTGAATCTGGACGACAAGAAATTCCCCCCTAATAAGATGCTGCATAATATCAGCAACGCGAAGAATGAACTTGTCACGCCGGAACTTTATGCGGCCGGTAATTACATTTCAGAAGTGACACGGCGTGTCTATACCCAATACCAATCGCTGCTGCGGGCAAACAATGCCATGGATTTTGACGATCTCCTCATGAATACTGTCCTGTTGTTTGACGAGCGAGAGGATATCTTGCAGCGCTACCAATCACGTTACCAGCAGATTCTGGTCGATGAGTTTCAAGATACCAATACGACCCAGTATACCCTTCTGCGCATGCTCTCCGCCGCGCATTCCAATATTTTTGCTGTCGGGGATTCCGATCAGTCCATCTATAAGTGGCGCGGCGCTGACTTTCGCAATATACAGCGTTTTCGCGAGCAGTTTCCTGAAGCGCAGCAGATATTGCTGGAACAGAACTATCGATCGACACAGATTATTCTTGACGTAGCGAAAGCGGTGATTAAGCGCAATCCGAATCGTGTGCACAAAGAGCTGTTTACCGTGCGTGCGGGGGGCGTACCTGTCGTAATTCGCGAAGCATACAATGAACATGAAGAAGCTGAATATGTGCTGGACACCATAGAGCGGCTGATGCTGCAAGGATATTCAGGCGGTGATTTCGCGGTTATGTATCGCACAAACGCCCAATCACGTGTGCTGGAGGAGAATTTCTTGCGCCTGGGTTTGCCTTACCGCCTTGTCGGCGCGACCGAGTTCTACAAACGGCGGGAAGTGAAGGATGTCATTGCTTATTTGCGTCTTGTGCATAACCCTTCCGATTCGGTCAGCTTTAATCGCGTGCTGAATGTGCCTGCCCGCGGTATCGGGGCAAAGACGAGAGAAAGTTTGATAGCATGGGCGGCCGACATGAATTGGCAGCCGACTGAAGCTATTATGAGATTGGCCCTCGATCCCGACCTGCAGCATCCTTTCAACAGCCGTGCGCTAAAGGCGCTCAGCCATGTCGGCTTAATGCTCGATGCATGGATTACGCTGGCCGATAGGGTGTCAGTTAGCGACCTTATCGATGCGATCCTGGATCAGGTTGGTTATCGAGCTTTCCTTGATGATGGGACGTCTGAAGGAGAGGAACGCTGGGATAATGTCATGGAATTGAGAGGGGCGTCCGCGGAAGATCCGGATGTTACGCTTTCCGAATTCCTCGAACAGGTGGCCCTGGTATCAGAGACCGACAACCTTGAGGATACGGCAAATGCGACGACCTTGTTGACGCTGCACGCGGCTAAAGGCCTGGAGTTTCCTATTGTCTTTCTCACCGGGCTGGAAGATGGTCTGCTGCCGCACAGCCGGTCCCTGGATGACGGTGAAGAGTTGGCCGAAGAGCGCCGTCTGCTCTACGTGGGCATCACCCGCGCCAAGGACCGCGTCTTTATCAGCCACGCTTTCCGCAGATCTTTCTATGGAGACAGCTCAGTCAGCGTGCCGTCCCGATTTCTCAATGATATACCTGCTGAATTGACCGAAGGTTCCAGTACGTCTGTGCGCCGGCGAGAAAGTGTCTCACGGGCCAGTACCTGGTCGAAGACGGGCGTCAATCGGAAAAAGCGGCCCCGGCCAAAAGGTGGTGTTTCAACTGAGCGTAAAGAGGTCAACGGCGGCGGATCCTCTCGCAAGCCATTACCGGTGCCACGATATGAAATGGATGATCAGCAAGAGGACGTGCGGGACAAACGGCCGTCTGGGCCAAAATACCAGACCGGGCAGCGTGTCCGGCATGCGCGTTTCGGTGAAGGGACGGTTATCGAGAGTAGAATTACCGGCAATGATGAAGAGGTTACGGTTGCATTTCCAGGAGAAGGGATAAAACGATTGGCTGCTTCTTTCGCAAAACTCGAGGTGATAGAATAGAAGGACTATCTTCCCTGATGGTCACGACGCTAATCTCATGCAGTACCTCATCGATGGACACAATCTAATTGGCAAAATGCCGGACATCGAACTGGATGACCCAGATGATGAGATCACGCTTGTTCTACGCTTACGAAGCTGGTCGGCGCGTTCGCGTAAACGGCGCGTGCTTGTCGTATTCGACCGCGGTTTGCCAGGTGGGGTCGATAAAGGGCTTTCTACAGGGAAGGTACAGGTTATCTTTGCTTCGGGGGGGCAAACGGCCGATTCGATTCTAATTGGCAGAATCATGAGCGCGAGAAACCCGCGCGAGTATACGCTGGTATCAAGTGACAACCGTATCATTCGCGAAGCCAGGGCGCGCGGTATGCCGATGCTGAGGGCCGAAGAATTTGCGCCAAAGCTGGCCAAGACTAAAGAAACGGACAATGGCGGCAGTGAAGCTCATGATTCATCACCTGCAATGGATCGACAATTGAGTGATGTAGAAGTGGAAATGTGGCTTGACTTGTTCGACGGAGAAGATAAATAGCAGGACCCAACCCAATACGCCGCAGCCTCCTATCAGACAGTTCGTACAGACCGCCAGGGTTCTTGTATTGCCCGATGCGGCAGCAAATCGACCACAATATTGGTGCGTTTTTCAGAGGTAGCAGCGGCAGACACGACTCCCATTGATAGGGTAACTTGCACCCGTATCGACCTCATAGTGACTAATGTCACTATGAAAACAGGATGATCATCACCATTTGAGTGAACAGTATTAGTGCCGTCAAAGAGAATAATAATGGGCTGTGATCGGGTAGACAATCATTGAAAAGTGTTGTACGATTGTAGCAAGCTTGGTCAGGTTAGAGGAACTCCTCCCCCCAAACTGGCACGAGAGAAACGCGACTGGAACAACCCTGACTGAGCCTAGGTTATTACCCACCCCTCCCTCGACCAGGGTACTAACTGATGGCTTGAAGCACTGCCCTCCTGGTGCAATAGCCGCTGAACCGCCCCCTCGGGGGCGGTTTTTTATTTCCAATGGGTTCGAATGATAGAATCTGGCCGAAAGTAGAAGGGTGCCGCAAGGGGGAATGAGCAGGGGTGGCTTCCGGGAAGTGCAGGAATACTATGTTTCGTCTGTGGGAGGCAGCTGGTACAGTTCGACGAGCGTTCCGCCTGTCGCTTTTGGATGAACAAATGCCAGTTTTAGGCCATCATGCCCCTTTCTTGGCTCGTCGTCAATCAGCTGCACGTTGGCCTGTTTGAGGCGTTGTAAGGCGCCTTCGAGATCATCGACTTCCAGACAAATGTGGTGCAGCCCAGGTCCTTTCTTTTGCAGATAGCGGGCCACGCCGCTGCTGTCATCTGTTGGTTCCAATAATTCGATGTTGCTGTCGCCGACGGGAAGGAAAGCGACGCGGACGTGTTGCTCCGGCACGTTTTTTATCTTGCTGACTTCGAGACCAAGGGCGTCTGCCCAGAACGTTGTTCCTTCCTCCAATTCTGGTACCACGATGGCGATGTGATTTATTTTCGTTACCATTTTCTTGTCTCTCTTCCTATGTTTTTTCTGGCTTGCGCGTTCTCAATCATGTGGAAGGGGTGTACCTTTGCAGGTTGAATTCAGCTAGAGATCGTAGCCTGGCCTATATTCGCCCCATACCTGGCGCAGTGTGTGGCATATTTCACCCAACGTCATGTCATTCTCAACACATTCGATGAACAGCGGCATTAGATTTTCGTCAGCCGCAGCGGCCGTTTCAAGGTGCGTTCTTAACTCAGCAACCTTTAGATTGTCACGCCGCGAACGCAGTTCCGCGAGACATCTTTGCTGGTCAGCTTCAATCGCCGGATCGAGCTTCATCGTCGGAATGAGCAGCTCTTCATCTTCCTCAAGGAAGCGATTTACGCCAACTGTGGTTGAGTGTCCCGTTTCCAAATCGCGCTGAGCTTGATAAGCCGCTTCTTGAATTTCACGCTGGACGTAGCCATTTTCAATGGCTGCCAACATCCCGCCCATTTCGTCGATCGCTTGAATATAGGTTGTTGCGCGCTCCTCCAATTCATTGGTGAGCTGCTCGAGATAGTAGGAACCACCCAATGGATCTACAACGTCAGCAACCCCGCTCTCATAGGCGACGATCTGCTGTGTTCGCAGCGCCAATTGTGCAGCTTCGGCCGTTGGTAAGGACAATGCTTCATCCCGGCTGTTTGTATGCAGGCTCTGCGTGCCGCCAAGTACGGCTGCCATCGCTTGCAGCGCGACGCGCACTACGTTGCTGTCCGGCTGCTGGGCCGTTAGCGTGCTGCCTGCGGTTTGCGTGTGGAAGCGCAGCGTCCAGCTGCGTGGTTCTTTGGCACCAAATCGCTGGCGCATAATGCGCGCCCATAGCCGCCTGGCGGCCCTGAACTTGGCGATCTCTTCCAGGAAGTTGTTGTGCGCATTGAAGAAAAAGGAAAGCTGCCTGGCAAAACGATCGATATCCAGACCACTGTCTATTGCCGCCTGTACATAGGTGATTCCATCGGCCAACGTAAAGGCGATCTCTTGCGCAGCCGTGCTTCCAGCCTCTCTAATGTGATAACCGGAGATTGAAATCGTGTTCCAGCGGGGTACTTCGCGGCTGCAAAAATCGAAGATATTCGTGATCAAGCGCATTGACGGTTGGGGCGGGAAGATATAAGTGCCGCGGGCGATATATTCCTTTAGGATGTCATTCTGAACTGTGCCCCTAAGCGCGCTCATTGGGACGCCCTGTCGCTTGCCGACAGCGATCACCATGGCCAAAAGGATCGCCGCGGGGGCATTGATCGTCATACTGATACTAACCTTGTCCAGGGGTATATCCTTCAGCAGGATAGCCATATCATCCAGGCTGGGAATGCTGACCCCGACCCTGCCAACTTCGCCGGCCGCCAGCGGATCGTCGGCATCATAGCCGATCTGTGTGGGCAGGTCGAAAGCGACTGATAGACCGGTCTGGCCTTGACTTAGTAAGAATCTGTAACGTTCATTGGACTCCGCAGCAGAGGAGAATCCGGCATATTGGCGCATCGTCCAGAGGCGGCCGCGGTACATTGTTGGTTGGATGCCGCGAGTAAACGGGTATTCACCGGGAAATCCTTCTTGTTCAAGATAATCGGCATCGCTGTCTTCGGGAACGTAAAGGCGCTCAACCGGTATGCCTGATGAAGTCTCAAACTGTTCCTGGCGTTCCGGAAAACGCTCTAGAACTGGATCAACTGTCTCTTCTTGCCAGCGCTTTTTCTCATCCTGAATGTTCATTGATTTGTTTCAATTACCTCCGAAGAAATCGCCGATGTGAGCACGTTAAGAAGCAGTTGCCCATCACGACCCGTTAAGCATAACACGTTCAGGTCGTATGTAGAATGTTGAATGTCCCTGGATCGGCATGAATGATCCCGTTCTTGCCATATTCCTTCCGAGTGATTTTACACTGAGGTTCAAATATGTGTAGAAGATAAGAAGAACTAGGCACCACTAATGCCCTGCGCTTATAATATTATTGTTATTAGCAGGGGCGCATTCATCATTCGTTTGCGCAGACCTGAAAATCTATAATTTTGTCCTCCTTTTTCTCCTCTTCCCGAAAAGGCCCCGCGACTGCGGGGCCTTTTTCGTTGCGTCTGGTTATAATATTCGGCAAGGATCTACTTGTCGTTTCGGGGCTGCTTTTTGGCAGCACGATGTTTTCTTGGTTCACTCAACGATTCTTCCGGGAGATAGCCATGCTTTACGATTTAGTCATTAAGAACGGCACACTAGTGAACGGGGAGACATCTTTCGCCGCCGATATCGCTGTTCTGGGGGAAACCATCGCCGCGGTAGGCCATGATCTCAACGGCAAACGGGTGATTGATGCGTCAGCTAAGCTGGTCACGCCGGGAGCCGTGGACATTCATGTGCATATGCAGATGCCCATCGGTGATTTCGTATCTTCTGATGATTTCTTCAGTGGAACCCGCGCTGCTGCAATAGGTGGTACGACAGCCATTGTTGATTTTGTGGAACCAAGAGCAGAGCAGTCAATGCTGGAAGCGTTGGCCGAGCGGCGCGCATTGGCTGATCCACGGGTTGTTGTCGACTATGGTCTTCACATGACTATTGGCCCGAATGAGATCGGTAAACTTGACCAGGTGCCGGAAACATACGCAGCAGGCTGCGGTAGTTTCAAGCTGTATATGGCTTATGGTCTGCGACTTGACGATGGACAGCTGCTGGAAGCTCTGGAAGCAGTGGCCCAGGTAGACGGCCTGGCGGTTGTTCATGCTGAAAACTGGGATGTTATCAGTACCCTGGTGAAACGGAATCTTGCCGCCGGCAATTCGACGCCTCACTGGCATCCGCGCAGTCGCCCGGCGCCCTTTGAGGGCGAGGCTGTGGCGCGCGTTGTTCAGCTGTCGGATTTCACAGGAGCAAGGGTGCATATCTTTCATGTTACTTGCCTGGAGGCGGTGCAGCAGATTGCTTTGGGACGCAGCCGGGGAATTCAAGTAACGGGGGAGACTTGTCCCCAATATTTGCTGCTGACACAAGATGTCTATGATGCGCCAGGTGTAGCGGGAGCGCTGCCTGTCTGTTCGCCACCTATTCGTGATCGGAATGCGCAAGAGGCGTTATGGCGTTCCCTGGGTGCAGGTGATTTGCAGGTCGTAACCACGGATCATTGTCCGTTCACCAGCGCTGAAAAAGCGACCGGGCTCGGTGACTTTAGCAAGATACCAGGGGGTGTGCCATCGGTTGAAAGCCGTTACGCGGCCGTTTATAACTTCGGTGTACGTAGCGGACGCCTCTCGCTGAATCAATGGGTCGCTGCCTGTTGTTCGACTCCGGCTGAACTGGCCGGCTTCAAGAAAAAGGGCCGACTCCTGCCCGGTTATGATGCTGATCTTGTTGTCTTTGATCCTGAGCATGAAATCTCCCTATCGACAACGTCTCTGCACGAACAGGTGGATTGGACACCGTACGAGGGCATCTCTCTACAGGGTTGGCCAGAGATCACGATCAGCCGTGGCGAAGTTGTTGTTGAGGGTGGCCGGTTTGTCGGCGAGGCGGGGCGCGGCCGATTTGTGAAGCGTTCTTGATGAGCAGCATTATTCCCGGCTTGTATTGTCTGCCGTGCAGGCGGGGTGACTGCTGAATACGTGCCAGACCATTCGTAGAAACAAAAGTCCCATATCGCGCGATATGGGACGGAGTGGGCGGGATAAACCCATCATATGGTGGGCCATAGAGGATTCGAACCTCTGACCAATTGATTAAAAGTCAACTGCTCTGCCAGCTGAGCTAATGGCCCGACTACGCAAGGATTATAGCATGGACAGAGCTTATGCAACAAACGCCGATCATTTCCTTAGCCGGGTGCTTAGTGCCGCTTTTTGGGTGCAAGAATCGCATACTGAACCATGTGTGAAAGCTGTTTGCGCTGCTAATTTCGCTAGTCTATAATCGCAAAAGATAGGTGAAGTTGTGCTTAGTGTCAGCGTGAGTGGGCTTCAACCAAACCAGAACAAGGGTAACCGCTTAATGGCAACTGCCGATTTCTCGCAACAAGAGCCAGAACAGTCATCCCATACGGCCGCTGAGCAAAAAAAGCAGACTGAATTTCGCCAGCCTCCAGAGGTTTTCATACGCGAAATTGTGGAAACGCTGCTGTTAACCTTTTTCATCTTCTGGTTGGTGCACAGCCTGGTCGGCCGTTACCGGATTGATGGCAGCAGCATGAACCCGACTCTGTTGGATGGTGAATACCTGATCATCAACAACGTCACCTACATGCTTGATGATCCTCGCCAGGGAGATATCGTTGTATTTCGCCACCCACGTAATGACCTCAATCTGATCAAACGTGTTGTGGGATTGCCGGGAGATAGTATCAAGATTGAGAGCGGAAATGTGTGGGTCAATGACGAGGTGCTCGATGAACCCTATATTGCGGCTCCGCCCAATTATAGTGGTGAATGGGAAGTTCCCGCTGACGAGTTCTTTGTCCTGGGTGACAACCGCAACAATTCGAGTGATTCGCATTCCTGGGGGTTTCTCCCTGAAGATAATCTGTTAGGCAAAGCATTCTATGTCTACTGGCCGCCGGCTGATTGGGGTGAAGTGGGACACTATGCCCAGGCTGCTAACTAATTTGAGGACGTTATATGTCAGCTGTTTCCTGTGATGAATGCTTGGTAGGGCGTAACCGACTGGTTGTACTGCCCTATTTGCGGATGTTTGGCACGCATATGATCGTGATGCCGAATGCTCCGGCTAGCAAGTGTGATATGTGTGGTAGGGTGAACTATCAACCGGAGTTCTTGCTGATGATGCAGGTTATGTTGGAAGAGATAGCAAAGGATCAGCGGTCCAGGGGGCTTGCCAAGAAACCAGTAACTGAGCAACGGCCAAAATGGACGCCAGTTGGCCGCGGCGGCTGATTGCAAACTACTTGCCGTAGACGGCAGCCAGTAGCGAGCACAAGATGTCTGCAAGAGGCAGTCCCTGCTAGGATGGGAGGAGTTCTGCCTTATCGAGGCTTCCGGCAATGAAGGAAGGTTCTCGATCCCACGTTTCGTTCATTACCGCTGACATTGGTACAGACAGATTTACCACAAGTGCTAGCGGATCGTAGCCAGAGATGAATTCGACCGGCACGAAGAAGTGTGAACCAACCAGCAGGTTCGGTACTTCCAGGTAGGAGGCGTATAGTTTGAGATCGGGGTTGGTCTCTTCCGCGGGGCGGTGGTGCAGAGCCAGGGACTTGCCTAACAGCTGCGCATCGGCCGTCATCACCTGAGCCCCTTTCTTGAGTTCTTTCTCACGCAGCATTTGCAGCGCATCTTCGTTGATGGGACCTGGTTGACGATTCAATGACATCTGATCACTTCGCAATCCTTTCTAATGTATAGAGCCACCAGATTAGTTTGTCCAGCAGCATCAAGATAACCTATTTGCGACTCCATTATACTGATAAATCAGCGTTGTTTCACCTGTTTCGACTAAGGTTCGCTTGTTGGCTGTGGGGTGAGCGTCGAGACAGGTGTGGCGGTTACAGAGGGGCTCTGTACCTGCACAGTCAGTACTGCAGGCTGGCTGGTAACATTGTTGCTGTTCACAGCCGAGATCGTAATTATCGCCTGGCCCGCGGTATCAGGAATCCAGGTTTGGCGCACCGTGACGCTCTGTCCTGGCGTCACTTGGACATCTATTAGCCGGTCATCTACGCTGATAGTTACCGACTTGACACCAACTACGTCGCTGGCAACGATAACTAATTCCGTTTCCTCACCCACGATAGATTCGGGAGGGAATGGTTCCACTACAGTTACCAGCGGCCCCGTTGATTCGTGAAAATCACGCGTCGCTTCGGCCAAGTCCAGGTCCAGCAGCCGTTCTTTGGATTGTGCCTCCAATGTGGCTACCTTGCGATCCGTGTCAGCCAACTGTGTTGTAAGTTCAACGTTTTCTGAAGCGGACGTTGCTTGTACGGTGTACATCTTGGTGGCTGTTGCTTGAAGGGACGATCGCTCAAGCTGCAGCTGCGCCTGCTCCTGCTGCAAACTCTCGACTTCCGAGGCGGCGCCCGCAACATCATCACGCAGTGCAAGCTGACCCTGGAAAACAAAGAAGAAGGCCGCCAGCAGAACTAGCAGGAACATCAGGAGCGTCAGGGAAAGCGCGGTGAGTGTCGTCGATTTCATTACTAATGTTTCAGAAGGAAAAAAGGCTAAATGGTGCTAACCGTTATAATGTACGTCTGGATAACAGTAATGAATGCTACACGAGGTTAGATCGGCGGTCAAGTAGCCAGTGATCGCCATGTCTCGTGACAAGATGTACATGATTTCTCGCCTGATTTGAGATTGCTGGCTTGTCGCTGAAATGCCGATCCCGCTGTGGATTGGAGGGCCCAGATGAGTTCAAACATCCCAGTGAAAAGGAATAGAAAATGCTTGACTTGAAAAGAAAAGGCGTGCTGCTGTTGATTGTCCTATCATTAACTACGTTGGCTTGTCGCTTCAGCCTTGAGCTGCCCTGGAACGTTAGCGCGCCTGATGTTGATATCTCGCCTGAAGAAGTAGCGGCTGCGGCGACCCGGGCTGCTGTCGCCGCAGCGACGGCGGCTTCCATTGCCGATCAGGCGGGTCAACTCGCAGCGACGGCCGTCCTACAGGGAGACAATATTCTGTCTACGGCCGTGGCCGGGGAAGGTCTTCCCGGTATTGGTACGGCCGGGGCGGCGGTAGGCTCTTTGCAGCAGAAACTGTCAACTTTTACGCCGGATGCGAATGGTAATTTCACGATTACATTTACCGACACTGATATGGCGGAATACCTGGCTAATCAGGGAGGTACCTTTGCCACGGATGAGGCGCAGATCGAGAACGTTCAGATCAGCATGACGCCGCAGAACGTCGTTGTTAGGGGGGATGTGACAAGCCCAATGAGCCTGCCGCTGAAAGCAGAGCTGCGTCCGACAGTGGTTGATGGCCAGCTTTATTTCGAGGTCATTACTGCTTCGGCTGGTGTGCTACCGCTGCCCGCTTCGATGCTGGCTATGCTGGAAACAGGCGTAAATGTCGGGTTGAGCCAGGCGATGAACAGTTTGCCGGACGGGGTGTCGCTGTTGGATGTTGCCCTGGGTAGTGGCAGTATGACAGTTCTTGGCCATGTGGATTAATGCAGCGTGGCGATGCTGTCGCCAATCTTTCGCTCATAATAACAAGTAACATGGATTCGCAGAACTAGAAATTCTGGCAGACGAAGCGCAAGAATTGCTTTGGATAGGTTTTGGCAGGAAATCTGGCATATAGTTTCAGCGTCATTCTGACAACAGGAAGGTCTAATGAGTGAAAACAACAACGAACGAACGTCGCGTCTGGCCGGTTTTTTTAGGCTGCCGATGAGTGAACGTCTAGATATTGTGGCTGAATTCGCCGATCTGGATGATAACGAAAAGCAGATCTTGGCCGGTCGCGGCCTTGACGCAAAACAAGCCGATCTGATGATCGAGAATGCCCTTGGCACCTTTGAGCTGCCATTGGGCGTGGCCGTGAACTTCTTGATCAACGGCCAGGATTATCTGGTGCCTATGGCTGTTGA
Source organism: uncultured Chloroflexia bacterium (assembly GCA_963767495.1). Taxonomy (GTDB): domain Bacteria; phylum Chloroflexota; class Anaerolineae; order Promineifilales; family Promineifilaceae; genus JAACFF01. Next base: position 360,365 of record CAVYDY010000001.1, on the reverse strand, counting down.
GGAACCCAGCGTGCTGGCTGCCGTCAGTCATGCAGCGAAACTGTTCCGGGCTGGAGGTGGCTTTGAGGCGATCACGACGGATCCGGTAATGATCGGCCAGATTCAGGTGCTTGATGTGCCTGATCTCGCTGCCGCTGTCGCTGCGGTAGAAGAGAACAAAGAAGCGCTGTTGGAACAGGCGAACTGCTGCGATCAGATCATCGTTGAGCTGGGTGGTGGCGCTCGCGACATTATCGCCCGGCCGTTTCCGGAAACCCCTGTTGGGCCAATGCTCATCGTGCATTTGTTGTTTGACACAAGGGATGCGATGGGCGCCAATTCGGTGAATACGGCCGTTGAGGCGTTGGCGCCGATGATTGCCGACCTGACTGGTGGACGAACCAGTTTGCGTATCTTATCCAATCTGGCCGATCAACGTATCGCCACGGCGAGAGGCACCATTCCTGCTGACCTGCTGGAAACGCATGGTATTCCCGGCGCAGATGTTGCCCGGCTGATTGAAGAGGCCAACGCTTTTGCAATCGTAGATCCCTATCGTGCGGCAACTCATAATAAGGGGATCATGAACGGCATTGATGCCGTTGTGATTGCAACGGGAAATGATTGGCGGGCAATTGAAGCGGGAGCCCATGCCTATGCCGCTCGAGACGGCCGTTATCAGTCGCTGACAGATTGGCATGTTGATGAAAATGGCGATCTTTTTGGCCAGATCGTTCTGCCCATGGCCGTTGGTATGGTGGGTGGGGCAACAAAAGTGCATCCTACAGCCAAGGTAGCTATGAAGATCCTTGGCGTGCAGTCGGCCGTTGAGTTGGCCCAGGTAATTGCTTCAGTCGGCCTGGCGCAAAACCTGGCCGCTATAAAGGCACTCTCTACTGTTGGCATACAACGCGGTCACATGCGCCTGCATGCGCGTCAGGTGGCTATGGCCGCCGGCGCTGACGATGATCAGGTGCAGAGAATCGCCAACCAGCTTGTGGCCGAAAAGAAGATCCATATCAGCCGCGCACAAGAACTGCTGGCTGAAGAAAACTGAGGTTTATAGAATGAATGCATATTCTCCCCAAGATGGATTAATGAAATCCGATCGCCCGGTGGGCATTGTCGGTTACGGCGCCTATGTGCCACGCTATCGGCTGCCTGCGATTGAAGTCTCTCGCATGTGGACAGGCGGCGTCGGCGGAACACCGATCAAAGAAAAAGCGGTGAGCGGTCTCGATGAAGATGTGGTTACCATGTCCATTGAAGCTGCGCGTGACACGCTCGCGCGCGCGCAAATTGACCCGCGTGAAATTCGTGCCGTATGGGTCGGAAGTGAAAGCCATCCGTACGCGGTTAAGCCGACCAGCACAATTGTTGCTGAGGCCATTGGCGCGGTTCCCAATACGCAGGCCGCGGATTGGGAATTCGCCTGCAAGGCGGGTACGGAAGCGATGCAGGCGGCGATGGGCTTTGTTGGCTCCGGCATGGCCAAGTACGCCTTGAGCATTGGTATGGATACAGCCCAGGGGCGCCCTGGTGATGCGTTGGAATACACTGCTGCTGCCGGCGGCGCGTCGATCATGATCGGTCCCGCCGACGAATCAGTTGCGGTCATCAATGGCTCTTACTCTTTTGTAACGGATACACCGGACTTCTGGCGCCGTGCTCATGCGAACTATCCATCGCACGGCGATCGCTTTACTGGGGAACCGGCATACTTCCGCCATGTGATGGGGGCCGCGGAAGCGATCATGGAAGCCTTGGGAACGACGGCCGAAGATTACCAGTGGGCCGTTTTCCACCAACCGAATGCCAAATTCCCGCAGCGCGTGGCCAAAATGCTTGGTTTCTCGGCAGAGAAGATCGCGCCTGGACTGCTCAGCCCGCGCATCGGCAACACTTACTCCGGCTCGGCGATGATTGGCCTGACCGGCATTTTGGATGTCGCTGAACCGGGCGACCGTATTCTGATGGTTAGCTATGGTTCGGGAGCAGGCTCGGATGCCTTTGATATACGCACCACGGAACGCCTGGTAGAGGTGCGCGGATTGGCGCCATCGACTGAGGATTATATTGCCCGGCGCACGGAAATTGATTACGCCACCTATACGCGATTCCGCGATAAACTGAAGATGTCATAATGGGTCGCCAGTCTTTGGTCCCTGGTTAGGCTTTCTTTGACCGACTTGCCAACTATCGACCGTTCGACTAACGACTGCCAGACGAATTACTATGAACAACGTCTCAATAATTGGAATTGGAAAAACTGACGTCCGTGAGCATTGGGAAACGTCGATCCGTCACTTGGCTTGGTATGCGATTGAGTCGGCTATGGATGATGCCGATACCTCCGGCGTTGATGCCTTATTTGTAGGCAATATGTTGGCCGGGCAGTTGAGCAACCAGAATCATCTTGGCGCGTTGATTGCTGATTTCGCAGGCATGCGTGGTATCGAGGCCGTCACCGTGGAAGCGGCGAACGCTTCTGGCGGTGCTGCCATGCGGCAAGCCGTATTGGCTGTGAAGAGCGGGCTTGTGGAAACAGCGATGGTTATTGGTGTGGAGAAGATGACCGACCAGACTGGTGCGCCGGTCGTAGCGGCGATGGCGTCGGGCCTGGATGCTGATTACGAAGCAGTTCACGGCCAAACGCTGGCCGGTGCAGGCGCGATGATGATGCGTCGTTACATGCATGAATTCGGTTTAGATGTCTCGGATTTCGCGGGCTTTAGTGTCAACGCCCATGCGAATGGGGCAGAAAATCCGTTGGCTATGTTCAGAAATCGACTGAAGGCAGAGCGATTTGCTATGGCGCCTATGGTTGCTGAGCCCGTATCTTTGTTTGATGCGGCGCCCATTGGCGACGGCGCGGCAGCGGTCATTGTTACCAGATCTGAGCGGGCGTTGGACATGGTGCCGCACCCGGTTGAGGTCGCCGGTTCAGCGCTGGCCACGGATACGATTGGCGTGCATGATCGCAAAGACGTTTTGCATCTGGCGGCCGCGTCCAGGAGCGCCCGGAAAGCGATGGCGGAGGCAGGCGTATCCCCGCAAGATATCGATGTCTTTGAACTGCATGATTCTTTTACGGTGATGGCGGCATTGTCTCTGGAGGCGAGCGGTTTTGCTGAGCGCGGCCAGGGCTGGCAGCTGGCGCGTGATGGTGAGATTGGACGTGACGGCCGTATCCCAATCAGCACGCTTGGCGGCTTGAAAGCACGCGGCAATCCAATGGGCGCGACCGGTGTTTACCAGATCGTAGAGGTTGTACAGCAGCTTCGTGGCGAGGCTGGCGCATGCCAGATCGCTGATGCGCGTATTGGAATGGCGCAGAATCTTGGTGGAACCGGCGCGACGGCCGTGACACACGTCTTGCGAGCTAACTAAAGCGAAATGGCCTGGTAACGGCCATTTCGCCCCTATTTTTGACCCCCTTGATAGCTTTTGACAGTTTTGCGCTGCGTGTTGGCAGTGAATGAAAGCCTGTCCATGCATAATTAAGGGTGGTTGCGTACAACTTACTATCTGAATGCGTAATGCTAATTACTCAGTGGAAGCTGGGAGGCTAAAGAAAAAATGGAACTATCACGTCATTGGCGCTTAAACAGACAACGATACAGCCTGGTAGGCGAAACTTGCGATAATTGCGGCGTAAAGCTATTCCCGCCGCGTGATGTATGTCTCGAATGTGAAGCGCCCGCCCAGGAACTTTTCACGTTCACCGGTGTGGGCGAAGTCTTCTCCTATACCACCATTTACGATGCTCCAGCTGGATACGAACATAACGCTCCTTACACCGTAGCTCTGGTGAAATTGGATGAGGGCCCTGTCTTGACGGCGCAGTTAACGGATGTCGATCGTGACGAGGTGTATATCGGCATGCCCGTCGAGATGGTCACGCGCAAGCTGCGCAGCGACGGCGAAGAAGGGGTTATCATTTACGGCTATAAATTTAGACCCCAAATTGAGATGCAGGTCGCCTAGATTTATAGAAATTCAAATTGCTTTTTTAACGGTCTGGTTGGAAACAATCAGACCGTTTTTTGATCCATATTTAGCGAATATTTTTTTGATGGGATACGGCCGTCTGTGAAATAATTGCCATCACGGACGTGTATTGGCTCCCATCCTGCATCTATAGCGATTAGTTTCACAATAGCCGTTGGGAAATTCTTTGATTCGAGCATCAACAATTCTATATTCAGGTGTAAATTAAGCTGCGAGAATTGAAAGTGAACAGGGAAGGACAACGAAAAGGAATAATATGTTGCCTGGATGAAGTATTTGCAGGGCACGTGTGAAGATTAGCTAGATGCAGTATCCATCAGGCGGCTGGCGGTAAAGCAGTCGGTAATGAGCACATTGATCAAGTCTCCACGCAATGCGCCAAGAATTGCTTTCAATTTTCGACGACCTCCGGCAACGCCAACGGAACGGTCTACTTTTTGCAGCTGGGGTAGGGACATAGAAACAACGCGATTGTTTAGCGAGGTGTCGACCGGCTCACCGTTCTCATCGTAGAAGTGGAGAAGGATGTCGCCGACGGCCCCTTTGTTGCGCAGGATATCCAGCTCTTCTTCGGAAAAAATATTCCCACTGTCTGCCAGAAGTTCCGAGGGTTCAACCGCGCCAATGCCGACGAGGGCCAGGCTAACCTGGTTGAACAGCGTCATCGCTTCTTCCACATAAGGATCAGCTAACAGCACGCCTAGCGATGCTTTAGAACCGACAATGCCTGGCGCCGGCAGGAAAGTCGCTTTTCCGTCAACCAGCCTGGCCAGGCGACTGGTGAGACGTGTTGCGTGCACTTCGGCCCCGGGATTGCCGACGCCGCCAAGAATTTGTACGACCTCAACGCCGGATTTGCGCGGCACCTGGTGCATGGCATCGACTAGGGCTAACAAGTTAGAACTCCATGACGAAATTCCAATGACTTCATTTGGCTTGATCGTCGATTCCACATAATAAGCGGCGGCTGCGCCTAAATCACGCTGTATTATTTGCTCATTTTCACTATCACAATCAACAACAATCGCATCACGAAGATCGTATGCCGCGATCAGGTCTTCCTCCAGTTGTGAATAGACGCCCTGCGGCACATTCACCGAAATGCGGACGATACCTTCATCTTTGGAGCGGCCGAGTAGGCGAGAGATCGTCGCCTGCGATAGGCCCAGCTGTCTGGCAACATCAGATTGGCGCATACCGCGCTCATAGTACATACGCGCCACGCGTGTCATAAGTCGTAATTCATCAAGACGAGTCACCGTTGATAGCTCCTTGTTCTGCCTTGTCAGAACCTGATAACAATCCAGCAAATGCTGACCACAAGTCAAACATACGCAATGAATATATCCGGATCGTTGAATATTTATGCGTTCTGCCTTGACAGGTCAGAAAGAATTAGCTAATCTGCCTATATGTGAAAATATATCACTTGCTGAATAAATATGCAACAGCGGCGATTTGCTAGCGGACCGCATTCTGTTTCTTACTCCAGTAGTGCGGAAATATTATACGGAAACGATAGAGGAAACCGACAGGATGATAAGTAGTATTGAGGATTATGTGTTGTTAAATAATGGGCTCAAAATGCCCTGGTTGGGGTTTGGCGTATTAAATATTGAGGATGGTCATGTAGTGGAAGAGGCGGTTATAAATGCTCTGGAAACCGGCTATCGCAGTCTTGATACAGCGACCGTATATGGGAATGAACGCGGCGTCGGCAAGGCGATCCGCGAGAGTGGTATCCCGCGCGAGGAAATTTTCTTAACGACCAAGGTGTGGAATGATGCCCAACGCGAGAAGCGAACACTGGCGGCATTTGAAGAAAGCCTGCAGCGCTTAGAAACTGAATACGTAGATTTGTACCTGGTCCATTGGCCAGTGAAAGGTAGCTATCAAGAGACGTGGATGGTAATGGAGGAGATTTATCAAAGCGGCCGTGCTAAAGCCATTGGCGTCAGTAATTTTCAAGTACATCATCTTCTAGATATCTTGGGTGATGGCCAGATCGTTCCAACTGTGAATCAGATCGAATTCCACCCATTTCTTGTCCAATCCGAACTGTTAGAATTCTGCCGAAGCCACAGCATTCAAGTAGAGGCCTGGAGTCCTTTAATGCAGGGGGATATATTCGCTGAACCAACTGTCCAAGAACTGGCTGAAAAATATCACAAGACCATAGCGCAGATCGTTCTTCGCTGGGATTTACAGCACGAGGTGGTGACCATCCCCAAATCGGTAAACCCCAACCGCATCGCTGAGAACGCACAGATTTTTGACTTCGAGCTTTCCCAGGAGGACATGAACGTGTTGGATGCGCTCGATGAAGGAAAGCGTGTTGGACCAGACCCGGATAATTTCGATTTTTGAGTGTTTCATGCCTGAGCTTCTAAACTTTGCTGGACTTGATAGGGCGCGTTTGTTTGCGTTCCAAGTTATCGAACTCACGCCGTAGAATCAGGATCCCAAGATTCCCATCGCGTTGAAGGGTGCTTATCATGCCGAAAAGTGTGCAGGAACTTGAACTGAAGTCCATTCAATACCGCAAGAAGGTGCTGTCGATCATCAAGGCTGCGAACGCGGGACATACAGGGGGCAGTCTTTCCGCTGTAGATATTCTCAATGTGCTTTACAACAGCGCGATGGACATCACGCCGCAGAACTTCCAGGAAGTGGATAGAGATCATTATATACAGAGCAAAGGACATTCGGTAGAGGCGCTGTACGTTGTTCTGGCAGATAAGGGATTTTACCCCGAGAGTGAGCTCGACACATTGAACCAGTACCAATCTCACTTCATCGGCCATCCTACGCGCAAAGTAAATGGCGTCGAACAGAACACCGGCGCTTTGGGGCATGGACTGTCCATCGCGGTGGGCACGGCGCTGGCAGGAAAAAAAGACGGCCGTAGCTATCGTGTTTTCACGTTATTGGGCGATGGCGAGTTGGAAGAGGGTTCCAATTGGGAAGCATCTATGAGTGCCGCTCACTATCAACTGGACAACCTGGTCGTTATTGTGGATTACAACAAGCTGCAAATCACCGGACCCATTAAAGAGGTGACCGGCGTTGAGAACGTGAAGCAGAAGTTTGAAGCGTTTGGTTATGCTGTGCGCGAATTAGATGGCAACAATGTTGCCGACCTGGCAACGTGTTTTGAACAACTCCCCTTTGAACCTGGAAAGCCAAGCCTAATCCTGGCCCACACAACCAAGGGCAAAGGAGTCAGCTTCATTGAAAATCAGGTTGGCTGGCACCATCATGTGCCGACGGATGAAGAGTACACCATAGCCATGAACGAACTGGACGCCGCAGAAAAGGAATGGTGGAAGCGCAATGGATCTCGGTAGACCCAACCTGGAAGTATTTGCGGACACCTTATTAGGGCTGGCACGACAAGACGGCGACATTTTGGCCGTAACCGGCGATTCGCGCGGTTCGGGCAAGCTGGGTCCATTCGGCAAAGCCTTACCGGAACAGATTGTCGAAGTAGGCATCGCCGAGCAGAACCTGGTAGGCATCTCGGCCGGCCTGACCGCAGCCGGCAAGAAGGTCTTTGCCGTTTCCCCGGCTTGTTTCTTGACGGCCAGGGGGCTGGAGCAGATCAAGAATGATGCTGCCTACTCGGATAACCCTGTGAAGCTGATAGGCATCAGCGCCGGTGTCAGTTATGGCACATTAGGTACAACCCACCACTCGCTTCATGATCTGGCCGTGCTGCAGGCAATTAACAACATCGACATCGTGGTCCCGGCCGACAATTTTGAAGCACAGTCAGCCATAGAAGCGGCTGTCAATCACCCGCGACCACTCTATATTCGTTTCGGTAAGAAGCCGATGTACGACCTGCATGAATCTGGTACGCGGTTTGAGATTGGCAAAGCGATCACAGTGGCTGAAGGAAGCGATGTCACATTTATTGCAACCGGCGAACCTGTTTCTCGTGCGGTGATGGCCGGCCGACTTCTCGCTGAAGAAGGCATAAACGCGGGCATCATCTCCCTGCATTCGCTGAGACCACTAGACGAAGCGGCCATTCTCGAAGCGGCGCGTCGATCGACGGCCGTGATCACCGTTGAAGAACACAGCGTCTTTGGGGGACTGGGCAGCACGGTAGCTGTCCTGCTTATGCAAAACGGTATCAGTAGGCCGTTCAAGATAGTCGGATTTCCCGACGAATACACGGTCACCGGCAGCCAGCAAGAGATCTTTGAACATTATGGAATCTCGCCAGAGGGGTTGGCGGAGACAGCACGTAAGCTGTTGAACGTAGGTGAACTTGCCTGATGAGGACAATCCTAGCCATTGACCAGAGCACGTCGGCGACGAAAGCGCTTCTGTTCACTGAGACGGGCGAGCTGTTAGACAAAACGGCCGTCTCTCACGAACAGATATATCCGCAACCGGGCTGGGTAGAGCATGACGCGGAAAAAATATATCGCAACACGCTTGAGGCAGTGGCCAACCTGTTGGCACGCAATGAGGCGAACCTATCGAACCTGTTTGGGGTGAGCATTACCAATCAGCGCGAGACATTCGTGGTCTTTGACAAGACCAGCGGTGAGCCGCTTTACAACGCCATCGTCTGGCAGTGTCGCCGTGGCGAAGAGATCTGCCGCCAACTGGTGGAGGCAGGTCATGAACCACTGGTGCAGGAACGCACCGGACTAAGGATCGATACTTATTTTCCGGCGTCCAAGATAGGCTGGCTGTTGAACGACCAACCGGCCATCGCCAAAAAACTGGCTGCTGGAGAAGCGTACGTGGGCACGATCGACGCCTACCTTATTTATCGTCTCACTGGGGGTCGTGTTTTCGCTACTGACCAGACGAATGCCTCGCGTACGCTTCTGTTTGATATCAACAATTTAGCCTGGGATGACGAACTATGTGAGTTGTTCGGTGTGACTCGCTCCGCCTTGCCCAAAGTGTATGACAGTGACGCTGTCTTTGGTGAAACAGATTTCAACGGCCTGTTGGACAAACCGCTGCCCATTAGCGGCGTAATGGGGGATTCTCAGGCAGCGCTTTTTGCCCAACATTGCTATGAGCCGGGCAGCGGAAAAGTTACTTTCGGCACCGGATCTTCCGTGTTACTCAATATCGGCGAACAGCCAGCGAATTCTGACAAGGGCATTGTCACGGCCGTGGCCTGGGTGATTGCTGGTCAGCCAACATATGCCTTTGAAGGGATCACTAATTTTACCGGGGCAACAATTGCTTGGCTGCGTGACCAGTTGGAGCTTATCGAGTCGGTGGAGCAAACAGAGGATTTAGCCACGGCCGTTGACGACAATGGCGGCGTTTTTTTCGTCCCCGCTTTCGTGGGTTTGAGCGCCCCTTACTGGCAGCCCCAGGCACGGGCGGCAATCGTTGGTCTTTCACCGGCGAGCAATAAGAATCACGTGGTTCGCGCCGCTCTTGAAGGTATCGCTTTTCGCGTTCGCGATGTTGTCCTGTTGATGGTTCAGGATGCCGGCGTCCCGCTGCAATATATCCATGCCGATGGCGGCGCCGTACAAAATAGCTTCCTGATGCAGTTTGTGGCTGACATGGTGCAGGTGACAGTGCGAGCATCTCGCCTGGCGGAACTCTCTGCGCAAGGGGCGGCATTGGCGGGGATGTTGGGTACCGGCATCTACGAGTCGCTGAATGATCTTAGGCAGCTAAAACAGCCTTTTGTTGATTATAAGCCCGGCATTGATGCTGCTGAAGCAGATCGGGATTATCAGGATTGGTTGTTGGCTATTAATCAGGTGTTGACCAATTTTTAGTTAGGAGAAGGGCAGGCGGCCGTACAGCAAGCGTTGTACCAAACCAGATAAGGATAAAAGCATGAGGAGTAGAACAGTCACAATAATCCTTGCCTTGGCAGTTCTCATTTTGCTAGTGCTAGCGGGGCGATTTGGATTCACGGTTGTCACAATCGAAGATGTGGAACAAACAGTCCAGGATGAAGCCTTCGATCCCGTTGCTTATGTGGATGGGATATGGGAGTCTAGAGTGTTGCCGACATTCAATGAGGAGGTAGTAGAGCTTTCTGAAGTTCTCAATGAAATGGAGCCGGATGCCAATGGGAAAGCCGCCAAGGAGAATTTGATCGACACTACCAATCAATATGGGTTGATTACTGATGGCGAGGCGCATGTTTACATGGTGGAAGGCAGCGGCAGGATAGTAGACGTCAATGCCGAAACCAGCTTAGGGACAGCGGAAGTGGAGCTTGATGGCTATGATGGGCCTATCAAGGCGCAGCTCTATATCGGCACCCGTATTCCCAGTGATAACAGCTCGGTGCGCGACGCAGTTGGGTTTATTACTTTTGGCGATTTTAAGGAACAGACGGAGTACGGGAAGGCAGCAACTGAAATCAACAAACGCGTTCTCAGCACTTCGCTTGGCGACATCGATAGGGAGAACCTGGTCGGCAAGCCCGTATCATTCAAGGGGGCGTTCACCATCCGTACATTCAATCTGCTTGATATTGATGTGAGTGAAATTCCCATTGTGCCGGTTGAAATCGAATTTGGAGAATAACGATGCCTGAGCAAACCCCAGTTTTCGATGCTGAGGCTGCAGATAGTGCAGAATCAGAAAACATCATTCTCACGGCCGAAAACATTACCAAGATCTATCCGGGGACAGTGGCACTGGATGACGTAACCTTTAACGTTCGAAAAGGCAAGGTCAATGTTCTCATCGGCGAAAACGGCGCAGGCAAATCCACGTTGATGAAAATCCTGGCTGGGGTGGAACAACCCACCAAAGGCAGGATCTTGCTCGACGGAGATGAAATCCAGCCGCGTTCTCCAATTGAAGCGACCCGGTTGGGCATTGGCATGGTCTTTCAGGAACTTAATTTATGCGACAACTTGAGCGTGGTGGAAAACATTTTCCTTGGCCATGAAATCACCCGTAAGAATGGCCTTATCGCGCGTAGAGCACAAAAGGAACGTGCCCGCGAACTTGTGGGCAAGCTTGAGCAGCAAATCGATCCCGATCAGCTTGTAAGCGATCTGCGGATTGGGAAGCAGCAGATTGTGGAAATTGCCAAGGCGCTGGCTCAAGATGTAAGCATCCTAATCATGGATGAGCCGACCTCCGCGCTCAGTGAAACCGAAGTGGAGATGTTGTTTCGTGTCATTCGAGAACTCACATCAAGCGGGGTTGCCATCGTCTACATTTCGCACAAATTGGAGGAACTTTTGCAGATCGGCGACTACATCACCGTCTTGCGGGATGGGCGCAAAGTCGCCGAAGAGGAAAGCAAAAACGTGGATGTCCCCTGGATGATCCAGAATATGGTGGGACACGACCCGGCCACCTTGTTCACCCACGAGGAGCGCCGGATTGGCGATGTGTATCTCAAAGTGGAAGACCTGACCCTGCCGCGCGCCGGCGGCGGGTACCGGCTTGACCATGTTTCATTTGAACTGCGTAAAGGGGAGGTGCTGGGCTTTTACGGCTTGATGGGCGCCGGTCGCTCCGATCTGGTGGACTGCCTGGCGGGAGACCTCCCACAAGCAACCGGGAGTGTCTGGTTGGATGGTAAACCGGTGACAGAGACAACCATTTCGGGGCGTATCCAATCCGGATTTGTCCTTGTCCCCGAAGACCGCCAACGCGATGGCCTGGTGCCAACGGGTTCGGTAATGGGCAACATGCTGCTTGCAAGTCTGAGTAAATATCTCAGGGGAATTTTCCTCTCCCCCAAACTAGAAAAATCAGCCGCTGATTCGCGGATCGAGGATTTATCCATTCGTGTGGCAGATGCGCGGCAGCCGATTACGTCTTTGAGTGGTGGCAACCAGCAAAAGGTGGTGGTGGCAAAGGGGTTGTTGACCCAGCCTAAAATCCTGCTGCTCGATGAACCAACGCGCGGGATCGACGTTGGTGCGAAGTCGGAAATATTTGAAATCGTAAACCAGCTGGCTCTCGAGGGCTATGGAATCTTATTCGTATCTTCGGAATTGAAGGAAATTCTGGCACTGTCCGACCGTATTCTGGTCATGTCAAAGGGAGCAATTACGGGAGAATTTAGTCGCCAAGAGGGCACTGAAGAAAAACTGGTCGCGGCTTCAGCCATTGGCCACGGCCTATCAAATAGTAGAGGCAATCATAATGGATCAGGAAACTAAAACAGACCCGGCACCAGCGAAGGCGAGGCGCAGTTTTACCAAAACAGATGTACAGCAATTCGCGCTGTACGGGAGAGCTTTTATTGCTCTTATCCTGGTTACGAGTGTGTTTACGCTGCTGTCGCCAGGGTTTTTGAGTGCGGGCAATATTGTCATCATGATGAAGCATGTGGCAATTAATGCGATCATTGCTATTGGGATGACTTTTGTCATCCTGACCGGCGGCATTGATCTGTCAGTTGGTTCGGTTGTAGGCATGATCGCTATGGTCGCAGGTCTGCTGATCAACGAGGGCATCAACATACCGCAGATGGGCATTATCATCTATCCCCACACCTGGATGGTTATACTCATCTCACTTGCGCTGGGAACTCTGACGGGCGCCCTCAGTGGTTTTATCATCGCGCGCTTCAATGTCGCCCCATTTATTGCCACGTTGGGCATGTTTTTTGCGGCACGCGGTGTCGCCGGCTTGCTGAATAATGGCTACACCTTTCCCAACCTGGTCGGCCGTCCCGAGTATGGCAATACCGGGTTCGAACTTCTGGGAGCAGGCAGCTTCTTGGGAGTCAACTACTCCATCTGGATTATGGTGATTTACGCGATAGTGGCTTACTTAGTGACCACGCGCACGCCGTTTGGTCGCCATGTGTACGCGGTTGGTGGTAATGAGCGCGCTGCTGAGCTTTCGGGCGTGCCCATCTCGCGCACCAAAATTGCTGTCTACAGCATCAGCGGATTTTGTGCAGCGACGGTTGGTTTGATTATTGCTTCGCAGCTGGTTGCCGCGCATCCGATGACCGGCCTTTTGTTCGAGCTGAATGCCATTGCCGCCGTCGTTCTGGGTGGCACTTCATTGTCCGGTGGGCGTGGCGGCATCGGTGGAACCTTGATTGGCGCCTTCGTCATCGGCGTGCTGACGGACGGCCTGATCAGGATGGGCGTTTCAACTTTTTGGCAGCAGGTGATCAAAGGTTCTGTCATTGTGTTTGCCGTCATTATCGACCAGCTTCAGGCGCGAGTGGCAAGAGAACATCACATTGCAGAAGCAGCAAGAAGAACTAGAAATAGAGTTGGAGTAGCCGTATTGATATTGGTCAATACGCAAGAGGAGGTGACCTTATCCACTAGCAACAAGATTTCTTTCTTATTTCGTTTTTCGATTCCAGGTAAAGGAGCAAGAGATGTCTGACAAAAAAATTGTAATGATTATCGGCCTGATGCTGATGTTTGCCCTTCTATTGAGTGCTTGCGGAGCAGGGACCACAGAAGAAGCCCCAGTAGTTGAGGCCCCTGCGGACGCAGAGGTGGCGGAAGAAGGCGCAGAAGCTGAAGAAATGGAAGAACCCGCTGCTGAGGCAGAAGGTGGTTTGATCTGCGTGATCGTACCTGGAGTGGAAAACCCATTCTTTGGCTCGATGCAGGAAATTGCCGCGGCGAAGGCCGAAGAACTCGGCTACGAGACTCTGAAGCTCGATCATGGTGATGATGCCAACAAGCAGCTGGAATTCTTCGAGACCTGTATTGCCCAAGAAGCGGTGGCTATCATTCTTGACAACGCAGGCGCTGACGCCACTGTGGCGGCAGTACAGAAAGCCAAAGATGCCGGTATTCCTTCCTTCCTCGTAGATCGCGAGATCAGCGAAGAGGGTGTGGCCGTTTCGCAGATCGTGTCCAACAACTATCAGGGCGCGACGATCCTGGCCGAAGAGTTTGCGCGGCTGATGGGCGAAGAAGGTACGTACATCGAATTGACCGGTCGCGACACCGACACCAACGCCCACGTGCGCTCGCAGGGCTACCATGATGTGCTTGACAAATTGCCTGGCATGGAAATGGTAGCGCAGCAGACGGCCAACTGGAGCCAGACCGAAGCCTTTGATGTGATGGAAAGCCTGCTGCAGGCCAACCCCGATGTCAAGGGTGTGATCAACGGCAATGACACGATGGCCTTGGGCGTGCAGGCGGCGTTGGATGCGGCCGGCATGAGCGATGTGTTCGTGGTTGGCTTTGACGGTTCCGATGACGTGAACGATTCCATCCTCGCCGGCAAGATCGACGCAGGAGCGCTGCAGCCCGTTGCTGAAATGGCGATGCAGGCTGCGATCCAGGCTGACGAGTTCATCCGCACGGGCAGCACTGGCAAGCCTGAGAAGCAGTCCATCGATATGGTCCTGCTCACCGCCGAAAATGCCTGCCAGTACAAAGGTTTTGCGCCTACCGGCTCCACAGAACCGTGTGTTGCCGCAGAGGCTGAAGCCGCCGCAGGTGGTTTGATCTGCGTGATCGTGCCTGGAGTGGAAAATCCATTCTTTGGCTCGATGCAGGAAATTGCCGCGGCGAAAGCCGAAGAACTCGGTTACGAGACTCTGAAGCTCGATCATGGTGATGATGCCAACAAGCAGCTGGAATTCTTCGAGACCTGTATTGCCCAAGAAGCGGTGGCTATCATTCTTGACAACGCAGGCGCTGACGCTACTGTGGCGGCCGTACAGAAAGCCAAAGATGCCGGTATTCCTTCCTTCCTCGTAGATCGCGAGATCAGCGAAGAGGGTGTGGCCGTTTCGCAGATCGTGTCCAACAACTACCAGGGCGCGACCATCCTGGCCGAAGAGTTTGCGCGGCTGATGGGCGAAGAAGGTACGTACATCGAATTGACCGGTCGCGACACCGACACCAACGCCCACGTGCGCTCGCAGGGCTACCATGATGTGCTGGACGCAATACCCGGCATGGAAATGGTGGCGCAGCAGACGGCCAACTGGAGCCAGACCGAAGCCTTTGATGTGATGGAAAGCCTGCTGCAGGCCAACCCTGATGTCAAGGGTGTGATCAACGGTAACGACACGATGGCCTTGGGCGTCCAGGCGGCATTAGATGCCGCCGGCATGAGCGATGTGATCGTGGTCGGCTTTGACGGCTCCGATGATGTGAACGATTCCATCCTCGCCGGCAAGATCGACGCAGGAGCGTTGCAGCCCGTTGCTGAAATGGCGATCCAGGCTGCGATCCAGGCTGACGAGTTCATCCGCACGGGCAGCACCGGCAAGCCTGAGAAGCAGTCCATCGATATGGTCCTGCTCACCGCCGAAAACGCCTGCCAGTACAGTGGTTTTGCACCCACCGGTTCCACCGAGCCTTGTGTAGCCGCTGAGCCGGAATCCGTGCGGCTGCAGAAGGTGGTTTGGTCTGCGTGATCGTACCTGGAGTGGAGAATCCATTCTTTGGCTCGATGCAGGAAATTGCCGCAGCAAAAGCGGAAGAACTCGGTTATGAGACGCTGAAGCTCGATCATGGTGATGATGCCAACAAGCAGCTGGAATTCTTCGAGACCTGTATTGCCCAGGAAGCGGTGGCTATCATTCTTGACAACGCGGGTGCTGACGCCACTGTGGCGGCCGTACAGATGGCCAAAGATGCGGGTATTCCTTCCTTCCTTGTAGATCGCGAGATCAGTGAAGAGGGTGTGGCCGTTTCGCAGATCGTGTCCAACAACTACCAGGGCGCGACCATCCTGGCCGAAGAGTTTGCGCGGCTGATGGGCGAAGAAGGTACGTACATCGAATTGACCGGTCGTGACACCGACACCAACGCCCACGTGCGCTCGCAGGGCTACCATGATGTGCTGGATGCAATACCTGACATGGAAATGGTGGCGCAGCAGACGGCCAACTGGAGCCAGACCGAAGCCTTTGATGTGATGGAAAGCCTGTTGCAGGCCAACCCTGATGTCAAGGGTGTGATCAACGGCAATGACACGATGGCCTTGGGCGTGCAGGCGGCGTTGGATGCGGCCGGCATGAGCGATGTGATCGTGGTCGGCTTTGACGGCTCCGATGATGTGAACGATTCCATCCTCGCCGGCAAGATCGACGCAGGAGCGCTACAGCCCGTTGCTGAAATGGCGATCCAGGCTGCGATCCAGGCTGACGAGTTTATCCGCACCGGCAGCACCGGCAAGCCTGAGAAGCAGTCCATCGATATGGTCTTGCTCACCCCCGAAAACGCCTGCCAGTACACACAGTTTGCCCCTAATGGCGAAACGAGTTGTCCGTAGCGTAGTTTTGTATCTTGATAGCTGAAGTATTACCGTAAAGGTGTAAGAATAGGAAAGGTGGCGGGCGGTTTGATTAACCGCCCGCTCATCTCGCTGAAGAATAGTTGCGCTAAAGGAGTTGCTTTATGGCTGCAGTGCCATCTACGATGCTTGCTTTGGGCACCGATGCCCCTGAATTCGTTTTGCCAGATACTGTTTCCGGGAAAGAGTTAAGCCTGGAATCAATACGGTCAGAATTAGCAACGGTGATCATGTTCATCTGCAATCATTGCCCCTATGTTAAGCATGTGAACAAGGAGCTTGTGCGCCTGGCAAATGATTACCAGCCGCAAGGCGTGGCCTTTGTGGCTATTAGTTCCAATGATGTTGAGGCTTATCCCGCTGATTCACCTGAACGCATGAAAGAAGTTGCCGCGCAGCTTGGATATCCCTTTCCCTATCTCTATGACGAGGACCAGATCGTCGCCAGGGCGTACCAGGCCGCATGCACACCCGATTTTTACGTTTTCGATGGGCAAATGAAATTGGCTTATCGTGGCCAGCTGGATGGGTCTCGACCGCGCAATGATGTGCCATTGACAGGGGAAGACGTGCGCGCGCAATAGATGCAATATTGGCCGGGGAGCCGGTATCTGAAGAGCAACGGCCGAGTATTGGCTGTAATATTAAGTGGAAGAAAGCATGAAGAAGATCGGGGTTATCAACCAGCCCATCGCCGCTGTCATCAGCGGACTTGGGACACACCGACACTTTAACCATCGCCGATGCGGGGCTGCCCATCCCGGCGAGTACCGAGCGCATTGATCTGGCGCTAACCACAGGTGTGCCCTCGTTTTTGCAGACATTGCAGGTGATTTTGGAAGAGCTTTTTGTCGAAAAGGCGATCGTGGCTGAGGAAATGAAATCAGTCAGTCCGAAGGTGTTTGAGGCTGTATCCGAGATTCTCGATGATGTGCCGGTTGAACTGGTGCCCCATGTTTCGTTTAAGGAGCAAACGGCCGATTCCAAAGCTATCATACGCACCGGAGAATTTACTCCCTACGCCAACATTATCCTGGTATCTGGTGCCTGGGGATTTGACGTTTAGCTAATACATAAGAGCTTCCGTAATTTGGCAGCCATGCATTTGAAGGAGTTTGAAATGACAACAACTCTCGGAGTTATTTTCGGCAATCGAGATTTTTTCCCAGATCATTTAGTGACTGAAGCCAGGCAGGATATTCAAGATCTATTCCAAGAGCTTGATATAACTCCGGTCATGGTTGGGGAAGCTGATACCAAATTGGGTTCTGTAGAAACTTACGAGCACGCGAAAATCTGCGCCGATTTATTCAAGAAACATCAAGATGAGATTGATGGGGTCCTGGTGGTCTTGCCCAATTTTGGTGATGAGAAAGGTGTGGCCGACACCGTCAAACTGTCTGGGTTAGATGTGCCGATACTGGTTCAGGCCTACCCGGATGACCTTGATGCCTTTGATGTTGTTCGGCGGAGAGATGCATACTGTGGAAAGATCTCGGTCTGTAACAACTTGCGACAATACGGCTATAAGTTCACTCTTACGGAACTGCACACCAGCTTACCGAAAAGCGATAGCTTCAAGGCCGACCTTCAGAAATTTGTCAGGGTTTGCCGGGTGGTCAGAGGTCTAAAAAGTGCTCGCTTGGGAGCTATTGGAGCTAGGCCAACTGCCTTCAACACCGTGCGCTATAGCGAAAAGCTATTGCAAGCCTATGGTATCACTGTATCTACCATTGACCTCTCAGAAGTGTTTGGCGCGGCCGGAAAGCTCGCTGATGATGATGCCCGAGTAAAGGATAAATTGTCTACGATCAAAGCTTATGCCAAACATGATTCGGTGCCCAATCCTCTTGTTGTTCGTATGGCGAAATTGGGAATTGTCATTTCCGATTGGATGCAGGCCAATGATCTGGATGCCAGCGCCCTCCAATGCTGGACTTCGCTCCAGGAAAACTACGGAGTCAATGCCTGTACACTGATGAGCATGATGAGTGACCAAATGATGCCTTCTGCATGTGAGGTAGATATTACAGGTGTGGTTTCAATGTATGCATTGCAGCTTGCATCGGGCTTCCCAGGAGCGCTGGTGGATTGGAACAACAACTATGCGGATGATCCGGATCGCTGCGTGCTGTTCCACTGCGGCAACTGGGCCAATAGTTTTGTACCCGAAAATGAAATCAAAACCGCTCCGATCCTTGGGACCACACTTGGCGAGGAGAACACTTATGGTGCCATGGCTGGGCGTGCCAGCGCTGGACCATTGACTTATGCCCGTGTCAGCACGGATGATGTAAATGGCGTGATCCGCGCTTACACTGGTGAGGGGCAATTGACAGATGATCCCCTGGACACTTTTGGACACCGGGCAGTGGCACAAGTGCCGAATTTGCAGTCCTTGATGAAATATGTCTGCAAGAATGGGTTTGAGCACCATGTAGCCATGACCATGGGCAGTGTGGCTGATGCGCTTGATGAAGCTTTTACGACCTACTTGGGATGGGAAAATTATCAGCACTTGCGATAACTGAGCCGAAATGAAACGAGGAATGACTGAAGACATTGCCTTTAGACTTTCTCCAATCTCGATATGAAAATAGAGGGTTTGTGCTAAAACATGTGCATAGTACCCCCTACGATGCCGAACAATCACAAAGAGATCAGGATTTCGGTTAAATCAACTATACGGCTATGAATTCCGACCCCAGGTTGAAATGCAGATCTCATAAGCCTTTCAACAGAGAATTAGTAATCGAGCGGTTTGGTTGTTTTCCAATCAAACCGCTTTTTGTTTGCTTTGGGGGTGGAACTCTACCTGGAGGTTACTTCGCTTCGCTGGATCCACTCTCAGGGTCTGGCAGGAAAACCTGCCTTGTCACCGCAGGGTCGCTCTAATAGCCGCGGCCAATGAAACGGCTGTGCACAGCAATTTCACCAACCTCGCCGCCTGCAGCTGGGGATTTAATTTCTTCGCGGCGGAACGGCCGTTGATACTTGTCGCTCAACTCCCAACCGGTGAGATAACCATCACGCGCCGACACTGTATTGACTTACTCCTTGAGATTCCTGACAGACCCCTCTTTTCACCAATTCCTCTGCGAGCCTCAGGTCAATAACATCCCTGGTCAAGATCGCGTCTGTGAAGACTAATGCGGCAGCCGCTCTTCCGCTGTGGGGTTGAGCCAGGCGGGAATGGGGGCCGGCTTCGGTTTCCTGCCGTAAAAGAAATCATCCATCTTGAGCGAGAATTCTCGAAGGAGTGCGGAGCGCTTTAGGCCGGCACGCACCGTATTGTGCAGCAGGTTGTCGGGATGGGAGTAAGGGCAGACTCGCATACAGGCGGCGCAGTCAGTGCCGACTGTACACCAATAGGTGAAGCATGCCTCGGAGTTGATTTGCCAGCGCGACGCGCCATCCATCTCCTGGCGATCCTCAAACGAGATGGCGTTGCTCGGGCAAACATCAGCGCATTTCTTGCACCGCGTGCAGAAATCGAGGACAGACAAGTCACGCGATCGCTCGTCGATGACGAGGGGTAGGTTGGTTGTCACCACGGCGATGCGCACCCGCGGGCCAAGCTCGGGTGTCATCAATAATCCCATACGGCCGATTTCCCCCAGCCCCGCATCACGGGCGACCAGCGGGCATACGACGCGATAACTGCCGTCAATGTGCGCCCGGGCCGAATATCCTAGGTCACGAATGAACTCGGCCAATTGAACCGCGATAGCGCCTGAATTGAGATACTGTTGGGCGGATTCCATAACGGTTGGCCCGAGCGGGGCCCGGTCGAGCAGCTCTTTCTCCATTTCAACGGTCAAGGCCAGGGCGAATCTGTGATCGAGATCAACTGGATTGCCGTATCGCTCGCCGCGCCCAATAACAGAGTAGAGGTGATATGGTTGGAGAGTGGTGATTCCGACGGAAAGCGCGCCAAGTTTCTTTGCCCATTGTTTGACGAAACGCGACATATTGACCGGATCTACTTCGATCTGATCTTCAGACAGATCTTCTTCGTCCAGGATGGAATGGAATGTGGCCACTGTTTTGAAGCTGGCATTTGCCGCGGCTGTTGAAAAGTGATCGTAGTAAAGACCCCCTTCTTGCATGAGCCCGGGCCGTTTACGGAAATTGTCATCGAGCGGTTTCTTGTCTGGATTGCTTTCGTAATAGGCGTCAAACCGCTCTGTTCCCTCTTGTAGAAGATTACGCGAGAACATGATGTCGCGTTCGTCGATCCGATTCTGGGGCGTGTCCTGTTCTTCCTCGAAATGATTGCCGATGGGCAGGAGCAGGACGACAACGGTCGTGATGGTGATCAAGAGGAGGAGTGAGGCAATAATAATCAGAGCTGTTGCTGCTGCCGAAAAGAGACCGGCTAAGCCGACCACCAGGTAGGGCGTCGGAAGAAAAAGTGCCAGCACAAGCGCTCTCTTGGCGGCGCGGGGCTCATTCTCGCGGTGAGAGACAATGGCGAAGTAGATGAAGAATCCTGCGATTACCAGACCTGTAGACAAGGTTGCCAAAAAGATGGCGGAATTCATATCGACTGTCATTGCTCTTCTCTCTTCTAGGTTATGATCGCTGCAAAGATACACTGACTCTTGATCCACGTCCAGCATCCGCGCATGCAAAAGATCGACGCTCTTGACACGCGCAGGTCCTTGATGTATAGTATGTTTAGATTGTTCTAAACGTTCTAATTTAAGGAAAACAGTATGGACCAGGAGCTGATTGTTGCCCGCGAAGAATTTGTTCAGGGCATGAGCCGCATTAGTCATTTCTGGGGATTTCCGAAGGCAATGGGCGCGATTTATGGCGCTGTTTACCTTTCTCCTTCGCCGCTTTCTCTGGATGAGATTGTTGAACAAGTCGGCGTTACAAAGGGCGCGGTGAGTACACATGTGCGCTCGCTAGAGCGTCTGGGCGTGGTTCACAAGCAGATTCGACTTGGCGATCGCAAGGATTATTACGAGGCTGAAGAGGATTTTTGGAAAGTCATCAAAGGGGTGCTGCGTGAACGGGAGCAGCAGGAATTTGATCTCGCATTGCGCACTGTGAACAGCAGTCTGGACAAGGTTGAACAGGTTGCCGGTGATGAGAGCGATCGCGAATTGGCCGCTTTCTACAGGCAGCGCATGGAGAACATGCAGCGATTCTTTGATTCACTCGACAATATTGTGGGTATGCTGCTGGCGCTGGATAACCTGCGGCTCAATTCTGTGAGCAAGTTGTTTGGCCACAAGTCGCCGGGCGGCGCAGCAGACGAGAGTGAGGAGAAAAGCTCGTGAAGGAAAAACAGATTCATGCCGTGACCGGCGCTTTTGGCTACTCCGGGAAATATATCGCCCGGCGTTTGCTCAAAGCAGGGCAGCCCATCATTACCCTGACCAATTCCACTGAGCGAGCCAGCCCTTTCGGCCAAGAAATAGCGGCTTATCCGTTTAATTTCGACGATCCTGATGCCCTTGTCGAATCGCTGCGTGATGTCGCGGTGCTGTACAACACGTATTGGGTGCGTTTTAATCACGGCTCATTCAGTCACGATATGGCGGTGGGGAATACGCTGAAGCTTTTCGACGCGGCAATGGAGGCGGGGGTAGAGCGCATCGTCCATGTCAGCATTACCAACCCTTCGTTGGATTCTCCGTTGGAATATTTTCACGGCAAAGCTGAGCTTGAAGATGCGTTGAAGGCGACAGGGATATCCTATGCTATTCTGCGCCCCACCGTCTTGTTTGGCAAGGAAGATATCCTGATCAATAACATCGCCTGGCTGCTGCGGAAGATGCCCATTTTCGGCGTTTTCGGCGACGGCCGCTACCGTCTGCAGCCGATATTCGTTGACGACCTGGCGCTGTTGGCGGTTGAACAGGGGGCTGCGAGAGAGAATGTGATGATCAATGCGATTGGTCCGGAGACCTTCACCTACCGCGAACTGGTGGCGATGATTGGACAGGTGATTGGGGTAGAACGGCCGATCGTTTCCATGCCACCCTGGCTGGGCTTGCAGGCGGGCAAAGTGTTGGGCGGGATGATGGGGGATGTTCTGATCACGCGGGAGGAGATTGAAGGATTGATGGGTGACCTTCTGTATGTTGATGCGCTGCCGGCAGGAGAGACGCGCCTGACAGAATGGGCGCGTGAACACGCCGGTACGCTAGGTATGCAGTACAGCAATGAATTGGCCCGTCGAAATGACCGTCAGGCCGCCTACATGCCTGCACCACGCTAGAAAACGCCCCTGGCTGGGTTCACCCAGCCCCAGCTGTCATTGATAAAGAAAAGGCCCGGATTCTGTCCGGGCCTTTGATTGGAGCGTTATGCTTCCGCTTCGACGCTCTGGTCGAGATCTTCAGGTTCAGTTCGGCCGTTTTCCGGCTCTTCGCTTGCTTTTGAAAGCAGGCCTTCGCGAACAACCGCCATTGAAGCCACTGTATCTCCAGCACGCAGATCCATGATCCGGACGCCTTGCGTCGTGCGGCCTTGCTTTGAGATGAAATCGCTCGAAGTACGTAGGATGATGCCGTTAGAAGAGATGCAGGTGACCTCGTCTGTACTGGCGACGACGCGAGCGCCGACGATTTTCCCGGTGCGCTCCGGGTCGAGCACCATGGCTTTCACGCCCTGGCCGTACCGATTTTGCTGTCGATAATCAGTCAAGGGGGTGCGTTTGCCATACCCCTTCTCGGTGATGACCAGTAAATCATCTCCTGCCGTTACTACATCTGCACCGGCAATATAGTCCCAGGTGTCGAGCCGCATGGCATTGACGCCGCCCGCGGTTCTGCCCATCGGCCGTACATCTTCTTCACAAAAACGGATGCCTTTCCCCTGCTCACTGACCAGGATCAAGTCCTGTTCGCCGTTGGTCAGCTTCACCCACCCAAGGCGATCGTCTTCATCCAGGGTCAGTGCACGCAGACCGCTCGGCCGCACATTGGCAAACCTCTGCACTTCAATACGTTTGATACGTCCTTTGCGCGTGATCATTGTCAAGAACTCTGCGTCATCAAAGTTGGGGACCGGCACAGCGGCCGTGATCTTCTCTTCCGGCATGAGCGGCAAGATATTCATCAACGACGTACCTTTCGCCGTGCGGAACATCTCCGGTATTTCATAGGCTTTGATAGAGTAAACCTTGCCGTAATCAGAGAAGAAAAGAATACTGTTGTGCGTTCCGGCGGTGAATAAATGCTCAAGTTCATCCTCATCGCGCGTGCTCATGCCTATGAGACCCTTTCCACCTCGCGCTTGCTTGCGATAAGCCGTCACCGGTGTGCGCTTCACATAGCCGCGTTGAGTAATGGAAATAAAGACATCCTCTTCGCGAATAAGGTCTTCCATGTTGAATTCAGAATCCATGCCATAGCCAATCTCAGTTCGCCTTTCATCTCCGAACCTTCCTTTGATCTGGGCCAGATCTTCCTTAATCAACCCCAAGATTTTCTTCTTATCGGCAAGAAGACCGCTCAAATACTCAATGTGGACGGTGATATCGCGATGTTCGTCGACGATTCGCTGCTGTTCTAGCGCAGCCAAACGTCGCAGCTGTAAATCGAGAATAGCTGTAGCTTGTGCTTCGCTCAGGCCGAAACTTGCCATCAAGGCGCCGCGCGCCTCGTCAACGTCGGCCGAATCGCGAATGGTCTGGATGACGGCATCTACATCACGCAGCGCGATTAGATATCCTTCCAGGATATGCTGGCGTTTGGCCGCTTTGTCCAGCTCATATTGCGTGCGGCGCGTTATAACTTCCAGCCGGTGGTCGATATGAATCTGTAGCGCGCGCTTCAATGAAAGCAAGCGTGGCTGCTGATCGACCAGGGCCAGCATCTGTACACCAAAGGTGGTTTGCAGAGATGTGTGCTTGTAGAGTTGGTTGAGAACCTTCAGCGGCTGCGTGCCCCGCTTGAGTTCCACTATGATCGAAATACCGCGCCTATCCGATGCATCACGCAGGTCAGAAATATCGGTGATAACGCCCTTGTTCACCAGATCCGCGATGCGCTCAACGAGCAATGATTTGTTCACCTGGTAGGGTATTTCAGTGATATTGATCTGCTGGCGTTCCGGCCGGCGAGGGTTATCCTCGATAGTGGCCACGCCACGAATAACTATGCGCCCACGACCCGTCGCGTACGCATTGCGGATGCCTTCCGTGCCGATAATAAGTGCCCCGGTGGGGAAGTCCGGCCCTTTGACAAATTCCATCAAATCATCGAGGGTAACGTTAAAGGCGTCATCCTGCCGGTCAATCAGATAAATCAGCGCGTCAACAATTTCGCCTAGATTATGTGGCGGGATATTGGTTGCCATACCTACGGCGATACCAGATGACCCATTGAGCAGTAGATTGGGCAGGCGCGCCGGCAAGAGTACCGGTTCCTCTAAACTGTCGTCAAAGTTGGGTACAAAATCGACCGTGTTCTTGTCGATGTCTTCTAGCAATTCGGCAGAGATTCGTGCCAGACGTGCCTCGGTATAACGCATGGCCGCGGCGCTGTCGCCATCAACGCTGCCGAAGTTCCCCTGCCCGTCGACCAACATATAGCGCATGGAGAAATCCTGGGCCATACGTACCATAGCGTCATAAACAGAGCTGTCTCCGTGAGGATGATATTTACCCAGGACTTCACCGACGATACGTGCGCTCTTGCGGTGCGGTGAGGTATGGCGCATGCCCATATCATGCATGGCATACAGAATGCGGCGATGAACGGGTTTCAGTCCGTCACGTGCGTCTGGAAGCGCCCGGGCCACGATGACGCTCATCGCGTAATCGAGGTAGGAGTTGCGCATTTCCTCGTTAATATCGATATTACTTACAGTGCCTATTTCCAAGACAACCTCCCCAGCTTTCGCTGGCGAATACCCCTTCGCTGAAAATCCTCGATGGGTGTTTTTATCCTCGTGCGGTTAGAAAATTAGCGTGGGATCTTACTACCTTGATGGGCGTATTTTTACATTGTGAAACAACTCTCTCGAACCTTTATATTATACCTTAAATGGGTGGTGGCAGCGAGTTTATGAACGGGTCCTGAGCCGCCGCCAAACGGCAAAAAAAGAGGCCCTCCTGGATTCAAGAGGGCCTCCATATAGAAAAGACGTTTTTACGGCTTAAGCTCTACTCGGCGGCGAATTCCGCTACCGGATAACCGGCCTCAACCCAACCGCTGAATCCACCTTTGAGGCTGCGAACATCACTGTAGTCATAGGACCACATGATTGCCATGGCGATGGTGGAACGATGACCGCTGCCGCAGTAAATGACGATCGGCGCATCCAGATCTTCTGGCCACTCATCCATGCGTTCTACAAACTCTTCCAACGGAATGTGCAGCCAGTTCTCGGCTTCAATGACACCTTTTTCGGCTAGTTCCGCATCGGTGCGAACGTCAATCACGATCAGGTCTGGATTCTCGGTCAGTTCCAGGTTGAAGTCATCAGCCGTGATAACACCGAAACCCTCGGGCACATTTTGCAGCATTTCTTGCATGCTGGCTACCAGCGCCGGATCGGGATCGGCGATGTTCAGTTCCAATGGTTCCTCGGCCAGGCCTTCAATGATGGGATAGCCATCTTCGACCCAACCGCCGAAGCTGCCGCCCTTAAGGCTTTTTACATTTTCCCAGCCCATTGCTTCCAAAGCAGCCATGGCGATGGTGCAGCGCCAGCCGCTGCCGCAGTAGCTGACAATAGGTGTATCAAAGCTGGGCAGGTAGGCGATATTGTCGGCGACCTCGCGCAAGGGGATATTGACTGCCCCTTCGATATGGCCCTTTTCTTCGAGTTCAGCGGGTTCGCGAACATCCAGTATGAAGGGCGGCGGATCTTCAAGCAGGGCCACATTCAAATCATCGAGACCGATGGTGTCATATTTTTCCATGCCGGCCAGGAAAGCTGCGAAGGCGGCGTTGAGATCGGCTTCGCCGTCCGCGGGCGCCTCTGCGCTTTCTTCCACGCCTTCCCCTTCAACGATGGGGTATCCCGCTTCCGCCCAGCCGTTGAAGCCGCCTTTGAGACTCAGGACATCGCTGTAGCCATAAGACCAGAGGATGCTCATGGCGATCGTGGAACGGTGACCGCTGCCGCAGTAAGCAACGATCGGCGCATCAAGATCTGCCGGCCATTGGTCTTTGTCGGCGATAAAATCTTCGAGCGGAATGAACACGACATTGGGTGCATCGATGTAACCCTTAGCTTCAATCTCGCCTGGCGTGCGTACGTCGATGAGAATCAGGTCGGGGTTTTCGCCGATGGCGATATTCAAGTCGTCAGCGGTGATAACACCGAATCCTTCAGGCACGTTCTGCAGCATTTCCTGCATGGCGGCGACTGCTCCCGGATCGGGTTCCGCTACGTTGAGTTCCAGCGGTTCTTCAGCCGCGCCTTCCACAACGGGATAGCCGGCTTCGATCCAGCCACCCAGGCTGCCGCCTTTGAGACCCTTCACGTCTTCCCAGCCCATGGCTTCCAGGGCGGTGAGGGCGATGGTGCAGCGCCAGCCGCTGCCGCAGTAGCTGACGATGGGGGTGTCAAAACTGGGTAGGTAGGCAATATTGTCGGCCACCTCGCGCAGCGGGATATTCACAGCGCCTTCTATGTGGCCTTTCTCTTCGAGTTCACCTGGCTCACGTACGTCGAGTAGGAAGGGGGGCGGATCCTCGGCCAGCGCAAGGTTCAGGTCATCAAGGCCAATTGTGTTATACGCTTCCATTCCCGCCAGGAAAGTAGCAAAGGCTGCATCAAGGTCGCTTGCTTCTGCGGACGCTGATTCAGACATTGATTCTTCGCCCTCAGGTGCGCCTACAGTGGCGTAACCAGATTCAACCCAGCCGCCGTAGCCACCTTTCAGACTGTGGACATCGGTGTAGCCATAAGACCAAAGGATGCTCATGGCGATTGTGGAACGGTGACCGCTGCCGCAGTAGATCACGATCGGTGCATCCAGATCTGCCGGCCATTGATCTTTGTCGGCGATGAAATCTTCGAGCGGGATGAAAAGAACATTGGGCGCGTCGATGTAACCTTTCTCCTCAACCTCGCCCGGCGTGCGTACGTCGATAAGGATCAGATCGGGGTTTTCGCCAATCGCGGTGTTTAGATCTTCAGCGGAGATGCCGCCAAAGCCATCGGGGACGCTGCTCAACATTTCATCCATCGCCGCGATCATGGCCGGATCAACATCGACTTCGTTCAGCGCTTCAAGTGCGGGAATCTCGCCTTCGGCGATCGGATAGCCGGCTTCAACCCAGCCACCGAAACTGCCGCCTTTGAGGCCCTTCACGTCCTCCCAGCCCATGGCTTCCAGGGCGGTGAGGGCGATAGTGCAGCGCCAACCACTGCCGCAGTAACTCACGATCTCTGTATCGAAGCTGGGAAAATACTCGGTGCTGGCGGCTACGTCGCGGAGCGGGATGTTGACTGCCCCTTCGATCCAGCCTTTTTCTTCCAGTTCACCAGGTTCGCGGACATCCAGTAGGAACGGCGCATTACCTTCGGCGATCTGCTCGTTTACTGCATCGATACCCACAGTGTTGTATGCTTCCATATCATCAAGGAAGACGGTGAATGCGCCGTCGAGATCGGCCTCGCCAGCTTCTTCTACAGCCTCTTGTACTTCTTCAACAGCTTCTTCTACGGCCGCTTCTATGGTCGGAGCTGCTTCTTCAACCGCAGCTTCTACGGTCGGAGCGACTTCTTCTACAGCCGCGGCTATCGTCGGAGCCGCTTCTTCCACAGCTTGCTGCGCCTCGCCGCCGCAGGCAACTAGGAGCAGCCCCAGGACGATAAGAAATGTGAACAATACGGTTTTCTTCATTACATTTTTCTCCTCAATACGTCTAATTGTTCTCTGTTTGTTCAGGCGGACTATCTTCAGGACTATCTCCTGATTGATCTTCCGCAGAACTTTCTGCGTCACTATCTGATTGTTCTTCCGCACTGTCCTCCGCAGTCGACCCGACGATTTCGCCGTTTTGTATGGCCTCCAGCTTCTTCTGATTCGGATCGGTGATTAGATCCTGTTTCAATGGAATGCGGTCAACGATTACCGGCAAGTTGGCTTTCAGTTCTTCCGGCGCGACTTTGTCGGCCGTCAGGAACAAATCAGGATTGTCATGACAGGATAAACAGGACTCCGCCTGCGGGGTGATACGCTGGATGTTATGCGGTGTGGTGTAAGTCCAGGTGGGCAGCGCGTCGAAATTCTTGAGCAAATCTTCGCCATAGTATTCGTAGCTGTCGTGAGCCACAGGCACGTGTCGCAGCGTCACATAGTCATATGGCCGGTCGTAGCTCTTGAGCGGGTTCTTACCGATAACAAAGTGCAGGTAATCACCATCGGTAGCATAGAAAGGATTGCCAGTCGTCTCGCTGATTGCCACATGACAGCCGTCACAGTTCTTATATTCAATAGAATGGCACACCTGGCAGGAAAGATCCCCAGAATGTGTCTCATGCATTGTGATGCCATCATCGCCCAGAGCGACGTTGACGTGACAGGTCTCGCAGCGTGGCTGCTGCACACCGCTGTAGCGATGGTCAGCCGGAGGGATACTGCTTGCTTCCGGACCCGTGTGACATTCTTCGCATTGAGCCGGCTGGCCGTGCATTTCATGACTGGAATGACACTCGACACAGGTCATGCGCCCTTGGCGAAAATGGACATCGGGTTTCAAACCCTCATGTTTGCCTAGATATTCATTGCCGATGCGGCTGCCGTGGCAGGCGGTGCAGTTGCGTGTCATTGAAGGCGTCTCGTTGAACATATGGCCGTCAATCAGGCCGCCGCCGACCAGGTTTGGCTGCGAAACGTGACATTCGCCACAGCTAGCGTGGCAAGAACTGCAGTGATTGCCAAACATTGTTTCGAGCGCCTCGTGATCTTGAGGCGCACTGCGGGCATCCAACACTTTGTGGTAACCGGCAAGGTTGGTGTGCAGGCTGAACTCATTCATGGCTACGACGTCAGGATGGCAGTCTCCACAAGATCCTTCGGCGTCATTGCTGGGATTGGGGATCAATCCTTCATGCGATATTGCCTTGTCGGAGGTTGTGCTGTCGCCACCGTGACATTCTGCACAGGGAATCTGACCATGTACAGTCTCAGGATAGAATTCGGAGTCTACGAGTACTTTTTCCCATGGCTCCAACGGAGCCACCTCGCCACCTCAACCCTCGCCTTCGTTTTCGTTAATGACTTCTTCCTCGGGATCAGCCGTGTCGATTAGCAGGTCTTTGTCCGTATGGCAGTCAAGGCAGGTGTCAGGTTCTGGCGGCTCAACAACTTCGGCCACCGGCTCTGGTGTCACAGTCGCCTCATCCGTGGGGGTTGCCGGCGCGGCCGTTGGTTCCAAAACAACCTCGGCAACAGCTTCGCCACTTTCGGAAGGTAATTCCTCTGGGCCACACCCGGCTAGTGCAAAGACCATCGCCATGATTGCACTAAATAGGACGACGTATGAAAGCAAACCGGCTCTTCGATTCTTAGCTTGCTTCAATGTGCTCTCCTTTCTCCAACAAGATAGTCGATAGCCACGTCCCGCTGAGGAAAATGACTATCGGTGAAATATTTCACTAATAGTATAACCAAATCAGTAGGCAAATCAAACCGTAAGCAAAGTTTTACTTATAGCTTTTACTTCTGGTAATCTATAAGTAAAAACAATGGCAATAAGTGCTTAACCTATTGAGTTGACAATAGAATTTGTTACAATATTCACAAATGAGGCCAGCGCAATGTTAGATACTCACCAATTGAACGTCTTTCTGGTGGCAGCAGAAACGCTCAATTTCACCCAGGCGGCACGCTTGCTGCATATGAGCCAGCCAAGTGTTAGCCAACATATCCAATCTCTGGAGCAGAGTTTGGGGCAGCCGCTCTTCGTTCGCGCCGGCCGGCATATGGAGTTGACCGATGCTGGACGCACACTAGTTCCGCTGGCCCGAGAAATGGTTGAGCGTTCGGTACGAATTGAAGAGACGATGAAATCACTTGAGGGAGAAGTGCACGGCCGACTGTTGGTCGGATGCAGCACGACCCCAGGTAAATATATTCTGCCGCAGCTCCTGGCCAATTTTCATCACGAGTACCCGCTGGTGCGCGTCCTTTGCACGGTGACGCCGCAAGAACGTGCTTTTGACCTCTTGTGTGATGGAGAGGTGCATGTGGCGATGGTCAGCGAGCCATATATGTCCAGCCGGACTGTGGATACTCGCCGTTTTATGTCCGATCCTGTTATTCTGATCGCGCCGCTGGATCACCCGTGGGCACTGCGTGGTGAGATTGAACCCAAAGATCTTTTTGAAGGCCAATTCATCTTTCGTGAAGAGGGTTCAGGCACAGAAGTAACCGTACGTAATGCCCTGGCCAATCTAGATATCGCAGTTGAAGATCTGAAAACGCTGCTGGTGTTGGGCAGCTCGGAAGCGATTGCCCTTTCCGTCAAGGAAGGCATCGGTGTCGGTTTCGTGTCTCAAATCGTGTACACTAGACTCGTTGACGGGCAGGTAGCGCCGGTTCACGTTCGCGGGCTTGATATGGTTAGAGAGATTCATATCGGTCACCAGAGTCGCAAACCGGCGACATTGGCGCAGAAAGCTTTTTGGGATTTCATTGCGCAGGAGATTACTCACCGGCAGGCGGAATTAGAAGTTGCGGCATTACAGGCCGGATAATCTTTTTATGATGGTGCGAAACATTGCGCACATAGCGAGAGAGAAATGAGGAAATTTAGACATCCGTTTCAGCTAGTCCTTGTGGTAATTGCCGGGCTTGGCGTTGGTTTGATGGGCTTCTTGCTGACCGTACAGATGGTGTCAGCATCCGGCCTTAAACAAGAGGATGAACCGGCGCCGGAGGCGCAAGAGGGCGAATCCATGGAGTTGGGCGATGAGCTTTACACCGCGGAAGAATGTCAGGAATGCCATCTTGACGTGACCAAGCATTGGGAACCAAGCCCACATGCCAATGCCTATTCCGATCCGGCCTTTCAAGAGAGTTGGGTAGGTATGGGAGAACCTGGTGAATGCCTAACCTGCCATACCACGGACTATAATCCTTCTACTGGCGAATATGATGTGGAAGGTATCAGCTGCCAGTCGTGCCATGGCGAGGTAGCCAAAGATCATCCGTCGGCACCTGTGCCCATTCTGGCAGATACAGAATATTGTGGTAGCTGCCATACAACCACGCTTAGTGAATGGCATGTTACCGGGCACTCAAATCAAGATATTGGCTGTACCGACTGCCATGATCCGCACAGCCAATCATCTCTGTTTGAGAACCCTGACGATCTCTGCATCAACTGCCATGAAGAGTCGATGGGCGACTACCTGGAAGGGATTCACAATCAAGAAGGCATCGGCTGTGTAGACTGCCATGCCCTGGTGATTCCTCCCGATCCGATACCAGAGGATGGCATTGTTCCCACCGGTCATGCCTTCACAATTACGCCCGCGACCTGCGTTGCCTGCCATACGGATGCGCTGCACGCTGGTTTTTCGCTCCCAGGTTATGAACATGGCGCCAAAAATGCGCAGGTACAGCAGGTGAATGATGAGGCCGGTGGTGAAGAGACGATTGTTGACGAGACGACCGAAGTGATGGAAGCGAGTATGCTTTCTCCCGAACAGCAAATTCAGGCTTTGGAATCAGCGCTGGCCAGTCAGAACGTTACACTCCTATTCCAGGGTGCTGTTGTTGGTTTGGTGCTGGGCGGAACAACGGCCTGGATTGTGGCAAATAATGTGCGCTCTAGGCAGCAAGAGGAAAATGACGATGACGAAGACGAAGAAGGATGATGAAGGGAAGCAGACTTCTACGTCGCTCTTGAACCGGCGTGATGTTCTGAAAATCGCCGGCGCAACAGGGGCGGCCGTGCTTGCTACACAGTTGATCGCATCCGGCCCGCTGTCAGCTGATGCCATCCAGGGCTTGAGCAGGGAAACGGAAGCCAGTGCTGAGTTCGATTGGCATATGGGCATCGACCTTTCAAAATGTATAGGCTGTAACTACTGTATCTGGACGTGCCAGGCCACCAATGACGTGCCCTTAGATGAGATGCGCTGGAATGTTGGTTTCCCCGAAAAAACTGCCCAGGGAACTGACTTCTATATGACGCGGCCCTGTCTGCATTGTGAAGAGGCCCCCTGCGTCAAGGTCTGCCCTGTAGGCGCCACGTGGGGGCGTGAAGACGGGATCGTGACCATGGATTACGATCGCTGCATAGGCTGTCGCTACTGTGAAGTGGCATGTCCGTATGATGTACGTCGCTTTAATTGGAAAGAAGTTAAGGCCGAAAATCCGTATGTGTCCACTTGGGGCGTGCCCGAAGTTGAGCGCCGCGATCGTGGTGTGGTTGAGAAGTGTACATTCTGTGTGCAGCGTATAGACCGTTCCTATGAAATTGGTTTGACGCCCGGCGTCGACGCTCAGGTGACACCTGCCTGCATCAATATCTGCCCAGTTGATGCACGCGTATTTGGCAATATCAATGATCCTGAGAGCCCAATTTCGGTTTTCCTTAGGGAAAACGAAACTTTCCGCTTGCGCGAGGATTTTGGTACCGAACCCAAGGTTCACTACGTGCGCCCGGCTATTGAAGAGGAGATTTAGTATGGCTACTGGTCAGATAGCTGTAGAAGAACAACCGCGGAGAATAAGTACGCTTACGCTCTGGTACATCTTAATAGCGATTATGATCGCCATCGGTTTGTGGGGCGCATACAATGTGCTGCGTTACGGATTGGGGGTCACCAATTTGACCGATCAGGTTCCCTGGGGATTGTGGATTACACATGACTTGTCGGCGATTGGTCTGGGAGCAGGGGCGTTTGCTTTTTCGGCTATCGCTTACTTGTTCCGTTTTACGCAGTTCAAAGAGATATCGCGCGCGGCCGTCTATATCGGCTTTATCGGATATACATCCGCAATGATCGCCCTGGCCATGGATATCGGCCGTCCTGACCGTTTCTACCACCCGCTGATCTATTGGAACGTGCATTCCGTTTTGTGGGAAATTACCTGGTGCGTCATCCTTTATTCGACGATCCTCTTCCTTGAATTCCTGCCGGTGTTTCTGGAGAGCTCGCTCTTTGATCGCTGGCCGCAGGTGCGTGTTATCGGGGATTTCCTGCACAGGTTCACGCCGTTTTTTG
Organism: uncultured Chloroflexia bacterium; assembly: GCA_963767495.1. Classification (GTDB taxonomy): domain Bacteria; phylum Chloroflexota; class Anaerolineae; order Promineifilales; family Promineifilaceae; genus JAACFF01. The sequence continues at coordinate 326,999 of CAVYDY010000001.1, read as the reverse complement.
CTGTAATGGGTCTTGCTCTGTCTCTTTTACACCAATCATCTCTGGGGGCGACGTACGGCGTATTGTCGGGAAGGGAGATCTGGTTCAAACCTTCGATGCCGGTCATGTTCATTATTTCGGCCGTTGCCGCTGGAACGGCTTTGACGCTGTTCCTGACATTGGTGGCCGGCAAATTCATGCACCAGCAGTTAATCAATGATGAGCTAAAGCTGCATATCGCCCGTTTTTCGGGCTATACCATGCTGGCCTACCTCTATCTGAAATTGTGGGACTGGGCGGCAACTTCCTACTACAGCCATGCGCCGGGAACGGCCGACGCGCTGCTGCGGCTGGAATTGACGACGCCCTACTCGCGTACATTCTGGGTGTTTGAAGTGCTGCTGGGCGCTTTGATTCCAGCGATCATCTTCCTATACCCGCCATTGCGGCGCAATGATCGTGCGTTGATCATTGGTTTGGGCCTGGCTGTTGTTGGGTTGATTGTCAATCGTTGGAACGTCACGTTGTCTGGGCTGGTTGTCCCGCCAATCTGGTCTCCCGGTGAGCTGGGCAATATTGTTGTCCACACGTATTCGCCTTCTTTCATAGAGGTCGCGGTTAGCATCGGGATCATAGGCTACGGATTCTTGATGTTTACCCTGGGCGTCAGGCATTTGCCGCTGTATCCTAAGGTTGAGGATGATTTCCATTGAGTAATCTGCCGGATCGCAGTCGATCTGCTATCAGATAAAAATGAGTGATTAACACGGCCGTTTGAAAAACGGCCGTGTTTTTGTTTGTCATGGCCAGCTTGGGACTTTGGGCCAGCCATGTTAACATTCCCCATGGATTATTTCCCTACTGCAGATGAGCTCGAGATACTGGGTGGGTCACCGATCCTGGTAAAGCTTAACAAAGCGGCGCTTTTGGCGGTCGCGCAAGCCGCAACCCTTCATACCGTTAAGCGCGGGGGATTCCTATTTCACCAAGGTGAACCGGCGACTTCTTTTTTTGTTCTCCTCGATGGCAAAGCTCGCCTGTCCCAAATTGCCGAAGATGGTCGCCAGGTGATCTTTCACTATTTTGGCCCCGGCGAAGCGATGGGCGTCGTTGTTGTTCTGGCCAATGCTGCCTATCCTGTTTCCGCGGAAGCGATCAGTGATTCCATTGCGCTGGGTTGGGATCGCCAAACGGCATTTGAGTTGATGGAGCAATATCCCCGGATGGCCATCAACGGCATGGAGCTAGTTGCCGGTCGGTTTTGGGAACTACAGAACCGGTACCGTGAATTGGCCACGGAGCGCGTTGAACAGCGTTTGGCACGGGCAGTATTACGTCTTGCTGCGCATATGAATGGTCAAGCAGGCGGTGATGGTTCGCCTACCCTGGCACTATCACGGCAGGATCTCGCCGAAATGACCGGTACAACCCTCTTCACCGTCAGCCGCATCTGCAGCGACTGGGAACAGCATGGTATTTTGTCGACTGGGCGTGAACAGATTACGTTACTCAACAAAGTAGATCTGGATACAATCGCCAACGATCTTCCGAATTCATAGACTGCAGAGTCCGATCCCCATAGAACAGGAATCGAATAACCCGAAGATTCTCAATGTATCGATCTTTGCGCTGGCGCAAAGACGGCCCCGCCTTATTGAGATATATTTCACGAATATGTTTTGAAGTGCGCTTCATAATATCAAACATCTCGGCTGAAGAAGCAGCCGTTTTGAGGTGCTCAAGACAAAACGAGAGCGAAGTTGGCTAATAACTGATGACAGATGGGAATCGAAAACTTAGTAAATTGCAGGTATTCATCATAGTAGCGGTCGGTCTACTGATTGCCCTCGTGGTACTGCCTTTTCTTTCATGGATTATCACCGACGAAAGCTTGACAGCGACGTCGGATGCGAAGTTCTGTGTGAACTGCCATTCGATGGAGCCGTTTGAGGCGGCGCATGATGCGGATGTTCATGGTGGGAAAAACGCGCATGGCGTCAGGGCGACCTGCGCCGACTGCCATCTGCCCCATGACAATTCGTTCATCTACTTGTACACAAAAGGACGCACCGGCATCCATGATCTGTATGTAGAAACTTTCGGCGATGTGGAGAATATTGATTGGCAGGCAAAGCGTGCGCACCGTGAATCCTATACGTATGACTCAGGCTGCCTGACGTGTCACACCAACCTCGAAGAAGCCACGATGGCCACCAATAAGGCGTTAATCGCGCACAAGCCCTATTTCTTGGGCGAGACGGACGACAAATGTGTGTCCTGTCATGAGAACGTTGGCCATCATAACATCAGTGAATATATTGCCGGAATTGAACCGTAAAGCATCTATTAGTGGGAAGGAGAATGCATGAATAAGTTTCATCGCACTGTTGGCATCATAGCCATTCTCGTGATAATTGTCATGGTTGCTGCCTGTTCCAGTTTGCCTGGCGCAGCGGAGCCGGAAGCAGCAAGTCAGGTCCAGGCTCAGCCACCGGCGACTGTAAATGCTGTCGCACCGACGCCGGTAATTGTCCAGGTGGAGCGTACAGTTGGCGACCTGAGTACTGTCAATAATTTGGCCGTTGATCGTGGGATGACGGAAGTTGGCCGCGAGTGTGTCGACTGCCACAAGACGGAGAACCCGGGAATCATCAATGATTGGAAGGACAGCCGGCATGCGCACGCTGGCGTGACCTGTATCGACTGTCACGAGGTGAATGCCGATTCCCCAATGGCTACGCAGCATGAAACGCTGGTGGGCACCGATGTGTTCATTTCAGTGCTTGTGCCGCCCAGCACCTGCGCGCGCTGCCATCCGGCAGAGATGCAGCAGTTCGACGAAAGTGGCCATTACCGCTCCTACAAGCAGATCATCCCTAAAGATAGCCTGCATGCTCTGGTCAACGTACACGAGGGGCAGAATCATCCTGAATTTGGCAGCGCGTCTGGGGAAACTGGTTGTATGCAGTGTCATGGTACGGAGATTCTGCTGGATGAGAATAACCGGCCGACACCCGAGACATGGCCAAATATGGGTATGGGCAATGTATATCCGGACGGCAGCACTGGTAACTGTTCGACATGTCACACACGGCACAAATTTAGCATTGTCGAGGCTCGCAAACCCAATGCATGCGCATCCTGTCATCTCGGCCCCGATCATCCTAACATCGAGATTTATGAGAACAGCAAACATGGTCATATCTATTTGACGGATAGTGACGATTGGATCTGGGATTCCGCGCCCGACACCTGGGAGCCTGGCGACTATCGCGCACCGACCTGTGCCACCTGTCATATGAGCGGTATCGGCGAGCTCAATACTACCCATAACATCACCGAACGTCTCTATTGGAATCTGTGGGCCAAGCGCTCAGAGGTGCGCAATTCGGATGACGTGATGAGTCCTCTGCTGGGCGATGGCGAAGCTGGGCGCGAAAAGATGAAGCTTGTCTGCAATTCCTGCCATAGTTCGCTGCACACGGAGGGTTTCTTCGCGCAAGGCGACAAAGCTGTGAATCTCTATAATGAGGCATACTTTGATACAGCCGAAGCGTGGCGCGTTGAACTGGCAGAGAAAGATCTCCTCAAAGAGAATCCGTGGACTGATGAATTCCAGAAGATTTACTACTATCTCTGGCATCATGAAGGGCGCCGCGCCCGCCAGGGTGCCATGATGAATGCGCCTGACTATGCTCACTGGCATGGCTTCTTCGAATTGCAGCAAGATCTCTATGATCTGGAAGCGATTTACAACAAGCGTATAGAGACCGGCGAGATTGAAGAGTAGGCATGAAGAAAGATAGGTAATGTAACGATTCGTTTGCTTGTATTCGGCAAATTGGAAAGGGGCAGATCACAGGATCTGCCCTTTTTTTGTTGCCACGTTAGTGGACCCCGGGCGAAAGGAAATCGCTGCTGCACTTTGTACAGGGTATTAATATCGTGCTTTAGTTAGATTTACCAGCTTTTCCGAACGATGAATACGCTTTGTCATAGGTCGATCATGACAATTGTCACTGTTGAACAAAAACGTCTGCCGTGTATTATTAAGCAAGATTGCAGCTAGTATGGCGGCAGTAGATGTCCAATACATGATTCATAGCTGTGGTTTGGAAGGCCCTTTGGGCCTGCGGGCTCCTAACAAGGCAGGTGCCTAAATCGTAGATTAGGTTGTAAAAGGCTTGTTTTATTGCTCACGTAACGGAAATGGCGACCAGACCCGTTACCATTATTGTTAAGAAGAGGAGGTCATTCAATGAAATGTTGTCCTAAGAGGCGCTATCTGTTGCTTCTGGGCACATTGCTGCTGCTTACGGTCTTAGTGGCGGCGTGCAGCCAGGAACCAGAGACAGTGGAGGTCACGCGCATAGTCACCGAAGAGGTGGAAGTGCCTGGCCCAGAGGTAGAAGTGGAAGTACCTGGCCCCGAAGTCGAGGTTGAGGTGACCCGCGTTGTCGAGGTTATGCTCGAGCCGGAAACGGCCGTTGACGTGATCCCCTTTGAGGAAGAATGGGCCTCATCACCGCATGCTGACGCATCTGCGGAAGCCTTTATCCATTGGGATGAAGATGATCCGGCAGAAGTGCCCGCGAATTGTGCCAAATGTCACAGTACACCTGGTTTTCTTGATTTCGTCGGCGTGGACGGAACGGAGGCCGGTGTTGTTGACAGCGCTGCGCCAATCGGCACTGTTGTCACTTGTGAAGCCTGCCACAATGAAGGTACCACAAGCATGACCAGCGTGGTCATGCCATCTGGTGTTGAATTGATGGGATTGGGCGATGAGTCACGCTGCATGCAGTGCCACCAGGGACGCCATTCGACCGTCAGCGTCAACGCCGGCATCGAAGAAGCCGGTCTGACCGACTCTCCCGACGAGGTGAGTGAGGATCTTGGTTTTTCCAATATCCATTATTATGCCGCGGCAGCGACGCAGTACGGTACTATGGCCAAGGGTGGCTACGAATATGACGGCAAGGTATATGATTCACAATATGAACATGTGGAAGGCTACAACACCTGCAACTCTTGTCATGATTCGCATACGCTCGAGGTAGAGATTGAAGATTGTACTGAGTGTCATAGAGATGTGAGCAGTCCTGAAGATTTTGCCAATATTCGTATGGCCGGTTCGCTCGTTGATTACGATGGCGACGGCGATATGGAAGAAGGCATAAGCTTCGAAATCGAAGGTATGCGCGAGCTGTTGAAGCAAGCAATGCAGGCCTACTCCAACGAAGTGACCGGAACGCCCATCGTATGGGCAGGCAGCTACCCCTATTTCTTCATTGATACAAATGGGGATGGTGAAGCCAGTGAAGATGAAGCCGTCTATCCAAATGGCTACAATGCGTGGTCGCCTCGATTGGCCAAGGCAGCTTACAATTACCAGACCTCGATCAAAGATCCTGGAACGTTCGCCCACGGTGGCAAATACATCATCCAACTGCTCTATGATTCGATTGAAGACCTGAATGAAGCGATTGCCGAACCAATAGATCTGAGCGGTGCCCATCGCATCGACCACGGCCACTTCGCCGGTTCTGAAGAAGCCTTCCGTCACTGGGACGAAGAAGGTGTGGTCCCCGGATCGTGCAGCAAGTGCCATACCGCCGAGGGGTTGCCCTTCTATCTGCAGGAAGGTGTCTCGGTTTCACAGGAGCCGTCCAACGGCCTCATGTGTGAGAGCTGCCACAACGATGTTAGCACCTTCTCTATCTATGAAGTTGAGTCGGTCCAGTTCCCAAGTGGCGCAAATGTGACGCTTGATGAGCCGGCCAGCAACCTGTGTCTAAACTGCCATCAGGGTCGTGAGTCGACAGCGAGTATGAACAGCGCTATCGGCGACCTGCCTGGTGATGAGTTCGCGGAGTCTTTAGGCTTCAAGAATGTCCATTACTTCGCGGCCGGCGCCACACTCTTTGGCGGCGAGACTCAGGGTGGCTACGAGTATGATGGTCAGGAATACGCGGGTCTTAATGAACACGTCAATGCTTACAACACCTGTGTGGAATGTCACTCTGTCCACATGCTCGAAGTTGAAGTTGCCGACTGTGCTGATTGCCATGAGAATGTAGAGACCGCAGAAGACCTGACAAGCATCCGCGACAGCGAAACACCTGATTATGATGGTGATGGTGATGTCGAAGAGGGCGTTGCCGGCGAGATCGCAACTATGCAGGAAGCGCTGTTGGTAGCCCTTCAGGCCTATGCGACGAACAATCCTGATACTGCCGACATTGTCTACTCGGCGTCTGGCTATCCTTACTTCTTCACCGATCTGAATGGTGATGGTGAGGCCACACCGGATGAAGCCAATTTTGGCAATCGCTATGTCACCTGGACCCCCAACTTGCTGCGTGCCGCGTACAACTACCAGTATGCAGCCAAGGATCCGGGAGCCTATGCGCATAATTCTGACTATATCGTGCAGCTTCTCTATGATTCGCTCAACGACATCGGCGGCAGTACTGCCGGCATGACGCGGCCGATCATTGAAACTGCGGAGTAATCGAACATAGGTAGATCACTCTGTTTTAACAGGCCAGTGCCTTCGGGCACTGGCTTTTTTTGTTCTAGGATGACAGCTTTGTTGTTGGCGTTGTTGACTAGGCGTCTAATTGGCCGCTCGCTACTTCCAATGGCTGGTCGGCAGCGAACAACGAAGTATTTTCCGCCAGCACCGAACTCTTGACATACCCAAGGGCCAATGTGCCTCCTTCGGCCATGGCGGCGGAAGTGATGGACCCCACTCTTCTGCTGCCCGCATTGATCGCTTCACCTTCAGCAAGGTCTTCGTTAGAAATCAACCTCACCAGCTTCTTTGCGAGCTGGCCACGACTCTCCATGCGAGCGATTATTTCTTGCCCTGTATAACAGCCTTTGTTGAACGAAACGTCGTCCCACAAACCAGCTTCCAGCGGAATGTACTCCTGCGTGATTTCGTGACCAAATCTCGGTTGGCCTGCCTCAATGCGCAGGAAATCAAATGCGAACTCATCTGCATGCACCAGACCGGCTGTCAGCAGTGCGTCGCTGAGCGTCTCACGATCCGGCGTTTCACACATGATGAAATAGCCGGCACCGTTTAACGGGTCGGTGCGGTGTAAATAGGCTGATACGCCCGCGATTTCCGCTTCACGCCAATGATGAAGGGGTATGTCAACCTCTGGGAAGCCTACTTCCTCGCCAAGAATGTGTGCAGCCCAAGGTCCATAAACGGCGAAGATAGTGGTCGTGGGCGTGATATCGACCAGCTGGAAATCATCGTTGAAGAAGACGAAGCGCATCAAGTAGCGGGCGATCATGTCACTGTTATTTTCGCCAGTCAGCATATAGACTGCGTTGTTCGCGGCATAAAGGATCAGGCGATCGATCATGCGGCCGATATCCGTTGTCAATATGGTGGCTGCGCCTTCGCCCGGCTGCAGGTTCTTGACGTCTTGTGTTGACATGCGGTGAATAAGATCCAAGCGTGTGTCACCATTGATCTTAAGCATGCCGAGATCGCTGCGATCGACCAAAATGGCGGATTGATGCGCAGCTTCATAAACAGAAGGATCAATCTGTACTGTCATCTTTGTCTTCCTTCAATAAGGGTTCAACCATCGTTAAGGGGATTATGTTGTTGGCTGGCGAAGTTTCTTCGCCAAGCCAGGATTCTGTAAAAGCCTCTATGGCCGGCAAAAACTTGCTCTCCCGTTGGTAAGTCGTCTCAGCAATGATGCTGCGTAACGTTCGGCCGTCGAGCCAGCGATAGCGCCGGGGAGTCGTCAGATCCCGTTCCGAGAAAACGGATAGCCAATCCTCGACCTGGACGCGAACTTGCTGCAAGTCGTTGAAAACCTGGTCAAGGTCGCGATCCTGCATTTCGGCATAATGTGTTTGATCGTATTTCTCCGGATCTGCCAATGCTGCCTGGAGATTAGCGGGGCGCTTGTTCTGATCAAGCTTCATCAACCCTGTGACCAATTCTGATTCCCAGGCGGTGATATTCGTCAATATGTCGGAGATAGACCAGTCATCAATGGCACCCTTTCTCAGAAGAGCTTCATCCTCCAACGGCTCTATGGCGACTAGCAGTCGTTCTCTACTCTCATCAAGTGAGTCGAGCAATAATTCAGCGGTGGACATCCTGGTTTCTGATCCTCTGTAAATAAGATTCCATTAACATACTAGGGGAAGGTCGTGCTTCTCAATAGTAGAGTATAGCATGCTTTCGCCTAAGGAAGATCGAGCAGTTCAGCTGCTTGAGCAGACGCTTATCGAGTTGATTTGGGCGCCTCCTTCTCGTTCTTCATGACGAATGTCATGCATAATGGGTGCTTATCGTCTTTGGATCAATAGTTGATACCGTCTATAATCATGATAGTCAGGTAGATGGACGTACTTTGAACACCTGATTAGTCACCTATAACTGCAATTGAGAAATCAGTATAATGGAGCGCCAAATGGGTATTTGGCCAAAGGTATCGTGGCTGTATCATGAATGAATCGCCAACCTTGCCGATTCCACAGAATTCTGACGAAGACCGGGAGAAGTCGCCTGGTGAACAGAAGGAAACCCGTCTGACCGAGGTAGCTCAAACAATCGGCCTTGCTTCAGCACAGATCCTTGCCGGTCGCCTTCAAGCTGAAGGTATCCCTGCTTTTGCCTGGCAAGAGGGCGCAGGTCAGGCAGCCGGCCTGGTAATAGGCCTGCTTGGCGCCGGGCATGTGATGGTGCCGGAAGAATTCGAAGAGCGCGCGCTGGAGATTCTTGCTGACGAAGAAGAGATTGACGACGTTGAATAGACAACTGTTTGGACTGCTGAAGCAGCAGTCCGGTTGAAAAATCATTAGAGGAGCACGTAATGGCACAAGCATCGTGGACCAAAGAAGAAACATCTGAGACAACTGAAAAGTCGCAAAGCGGCCGTCTCAAATTTATCATTGGGGGCATTGTCTTAGTCGGAGCCATCGCTTTTCTTGTGGTTAACGCCATGAGCGGGAACACACAATTGTATAAGACCGTAGACGAATTCTATGGTGATAAATCACGACTTGTAGGTCGCGATTTACGCGTCGCCGGTTGGGTTGTGGGAGATTCAATCAACTATGAACAGATCGATGCCATGAATTCGCGTCTGGAATTTGATATTGTTGACGATCTGGACGCGCCTGGGAATAGGCTCCGCATCGTGGTGCTCAATGAGCCTAAACCGGATCTCTTGCAGCATGAGGCACAGGCGCTTGTTGAAGGACGGGCGGATGAAAACGGCGTTTTCACGGCGATACCTGGGGGGCTGATGTTGAAATGCCCCACGCGTTATGAAGAAATGGAGCCAGAAGCCTAATGTTGGCTGATCTCGGATATTTCGCACTCATTGCCGCCTTCTTCGCGGCCATTTATGCGGCTGTCGCGGCCTGGTATGGCAACCGGACCGATCAGCCGGCCTGGGTCGAAAGCGCACGCAATGCAACAATAGCGATCTTCTTTCTGATATTGCTGGCTTGCGCTCTCTTGGTCGTGGCCCTGGTACAGGGTGATTTTTCAATCGAATACGTGTGGCGCGTCAGCAGCCGGGATATGCCTACCTATCTCAAGGTGACTGCGCTCTGGGGTGGTCAGGCGGGTTCCCTGCTGTTTTGGAATCTGACGCTGGCAGCATTTACGGCCGCTTCCATGTTCAGGAATTGGTCAAGACAGCGCGACTTAATGCCCTATGCATTGATTGTTGCCAGCCTGACCCAGATATTCTTCCTGTTTATCACCGTCTTTGTTGAGAACCCATTTGCACGTCTGGACGTTATCCCGCCTGATGGGAACGGGCTGAATCCACTGCTGCGACACCCGGGCATGATCATTCACCCGCCAATGCTTTACCTGGGATTTGTTGGCTTTACCATCCCTTATACGTTTGCCATGGCAGCGCTAATGGCAAACAGATTGGACGACACATGGATTCATATCACACGCCGTTGGACGCTTGTGGCCTGGTTGTTTCTTAGCCTCGGTCTAATCCTCGGTGGTCGTTGGGCTTATGATGTATTAGGCTGGGGCGGCTATTGGGGATGGGATCCGGTTGAAAACGCTTCCTTGATGCCCTGGTTGGCTGGTACCGCGTTTCTGCATTCAGTGATGATTCAGGAAAAGCGGGACATGTTCAAGACGTGGAATATGTTCCTCATCATATTGACCTATAGTCTGGTGATCTTGGGCACGTTTGTGGTGCGCAGCGGCGTCATATCCTCTGTTCATTCCTTTGCCCAGTCGGCTATTGGCCCGCTGTTCTTTGGCTTCATCACCTTCATGTTCATCCTTTCCGCCTATTGGGTAACGAAACGGCGTTCGGCCCTGGCATCAGAAAACAGTATTAAATCGTTCTTCTCACGCGAGGCGGCATTTCTGTACAACAATTTCTTAATTGTCGCTATTTTGGGTGTCGTCTTTCTCTTTACCTACTATCCGATCATATCTGAGCTGTTTACCGGCGAAAAAGGATTTGTCGGGCCGCCGGTTTATGAACGTGCGCTGGCGCCCCTGTTTGCCCTGCTGCTCCTGCTGATGGGCGTAGCACCGCTGACGATGTGGTATCGCTCAAGTCTCAAGCGCATCGAGATGTCGGTGAGGTGGCCCGCATTGGTGTCTACGATCTTTGTTGCCGTGTTGTTTGCATTCGGCATTCATGATTGGAAAGCGCTGCTTGGTTTCTGGATCGTGGGCTTCGCAGGGATTTTGACCCTGCTTGAGTTCTGGAAGGGTACCAAAGCGCGGATGAGCCGCGGAGAGAATGCTTGGACCGCTTATACGCACTTGATGTCGCGTAATAGGCGTCGCTATGGTGGCTACTGGATCCATATTGGTGTTCTGGTCATGGCGTTCGGCATCATTGGTACCGAACTGTTTCAACAGGAAACGCAGATCCGCTTGCAAAGCGGTGAATCCGTTTCGCTTGGTAATTACGAAATGGTGTTTAATCAGGTTGAGCGCTATCCTGGGCCAGACGATCTGGTTGTTACGGAAGCGACTGTGGATGTGTTTCAGAACGGGGAGCTGGTGAGAACGCTGAAACCACGTTCTGAACTATACACGCGCACGATGCAGCCGATGACCATCCCTAACGCACGGTCTACCATCACCGAAGATTTTTATGTATTGTTAGTCGATTGGGAACCACTGTCGCCAAATCAAGCGACCTTCCGTGTTTATCTTAACCCGCTGATCAACTGGGTTTGGGCCGGTGCAGTTATCTTTACACTTGGTACGCTCATCGCCGCCTGGCCGGACAAGCGCGAGGAGCGCGTTGCTGCCGTTAGTCCGTCGCAGAATGTGCTTGGCGTCGCAGACTAGAAACCACTCTTAACTATGCTAAAAGATAACCGTACGCTACAAATTCTTTTGATCGCTTTGACTTTGCTGTTGTTTGTTTTGCCTGCCGCGGCGCAGGATGACGCCGTCACTGATGATGAGGTCAATGAAGTTGCCAGGGATGTCTACTGCCCGGTGTGTGAGAATACGCCGCTTGACGTTTGCCAGACGAAAGCGTGCGCCGATTGGCGTGAACTCATCCGGACTAAACTGGCAGACGGGCAGACAGAGGAAGAAATCTTTAATTACTTCGCGCTCCAATACGGCGATGGCGTCCTGGCTAACCCCCCTAGACGGGGCGCGAGCTTGGTCATTCTTTGGGTACTGCCGATTGTCTTGATTCTGTTGGGACTGCTGTTTTTCGGCCGTATCATGCGCGGACTTCGCGGCGCCGAGCCACAAGTCGCTGCTTCTAGCGGTTATGATCAGGATCCGGAACCAGCCGCGAAGGCGCCGCAGCCAGCTGCAAATGATTATCTGGCTCGCGTGGAAGAGGAGTTAGATACGAATAATGAGTGAGCAACCACAAACACCTGCGCCGGTTGAAGAAAGCCAGCCGGCGAAAAACCGTTGGACAACGATTGCGCTGTGGACGGCCGTTATTAGCTTATTGGCCCTGTTGGGTTGGGGGTTGGTGCGGACCAATGCCACGCGTCCGGAAGCGGGCCAACCGGCGCCTGAGTTTGACGTTCAGTTCTTCAATGGCTATGAATGGGAAGACAGAACTTCTGCCGACCTGGAAGATATGCGTGGCAAGGTTGTTGTCCTGAATTTCTGGGCATCCTGGTGCGTCGAATGTCGTTTGGAAGCAGATCTTATCGAGGAAACCTGGCGCAGCTATGAAGATGACGACGTCGTTTTTCTGGGCGTAGCTTATGCAGATGTTGAGCCCAACTCAATCTCTTATCTGAATGAATTCGCGATTACATACCCCAATGCGCCCGATCTTGGCACAGATATTTCTGATACGTACGAGATAACTGGTGTGCCGGAGACGTTCTTCATCGGCAAAGATGGGACGATCGAACATGTACAGATTGGTCCCCTGAATCAGGCAACCATGGATGGCGTGATTCAAAGACTCTTGGCAGAGGGAGGAGCCTGATTCTCTCGCTTGACGAAGTGATCATGGAAACCTCGCTCGCGTTTCCCTGCTTGAGTGATTGATACTTACCTATGTTACCTATGACCATTGGTTCAATCTTCCTTGCCCTGGCACTGCTAATATTGTTGCTGCTTTTTCTTGTACGCCCGTTCTTCAAGGTACGGCCACAGAGGACGCTTTCTAATGGCCAACGAGAACAATTACTGCTTCGAAAAGAGGCGTTGTTGGATGCTATTCGGGCGCTCGACTTTGATCATGATACGGGCAAACTCCCTGATGAGGAGTATGACCAACAGCGCTCTGCTCTGATGCGTGAAGCGGCGGTTACCCTTAAGGCGTTGGATGACCTACCGGCTGATCCTGCGGACGAGGACATCTATGCACAAATCGAGACGGCCGTGAGCAGTATAAGGCTGCGGCGTACAGAGAGCGCCGGAGCGCCTGCTCAATTCTGCGCCAATTGTGGTCAACGCCTGGATAACGATGACAATTTTTGCGCCCATTGCGGCCAACCGATCTATGCTGTTCAACCCTCAACTTAATACCTACCGATCTGACCCCTCATGATTCGAAATCTATCTTTCCCTGACAGGCGCAAATTAGCTGGGCACAGCGCCGTTTCACTCCTTGTATTACTGATTCTCTCGCTTGCCATTTTTCTAGGAACGATGAACCCGGCGAACGCTCAGGACCCGCTTGAACCGGCGGATGTCCCTGACGCCCACGCTGGCTTGCCCTTGTATGCGAATCGCTGCGCCAATTGTCACGGTCCTGAAGGTAAAGGGGATGGCGAAATGTCGGGTAATCTTCCGAAACCGCCTCGTGACTATAGTGATGAGGAATTTCGTAGGACCGCCGTGCCCTCGATGATGTTCCAGACAATTACTGATGGGCGTCTTGAGGGAGGCATGCCGCCCTTTGGCCCATCCAGCTCAAACGCCATTGATACGGCCGGTCGTTGGGACCTGGTTGCTGCTGTTTACAGCTTGGGAACGCCGGCGGCAGCGCTGGAAGAGGGGCGTGCTGTTTATGAGGAGAACTGTCTCTCCTGCCACGGCGAGAATGGTGATGGAGATGGTCCGCAAGCGGCTGACAGCGCTGCTACGCCAACAGATCTGACCGATCTGCGCTACTGGTACAACCGCAGCAATGAAATGGTTTTTGTGAATCTGCAGGACACTGAGATCGTTGATCACGCCTATGCTTTGGATGAGGCAGCGCTTTGGGACGTAACGGATTACGCGCGCTCCTTCAGTTATGTTTTTGCAGATCCTCAGGCCGCCGCTCAACCGATCGCCTCTGTCTCCATTGCCGGTCAGGTTATGAACGGCACCACGGACGAATTGGTTACCGCTGGTGCGGTCACATTGCGCGCGTTCACTCCCGATTTACAGGAAGCCGCCACGTTTACGACGGTCGTTGGACCTGACGGCCGTTATGCATTTGATGTCACAGACGCCGGTGCGGACTGGGTATATATGGCCAGTATTGATCACGGCGATCTGAACTTCAGCAGCAACCCTGATCGCCTGGATATGAGTGACCCGCAGCTGGAAATGCCGATAGTTGTTTTTGACACGACTAATGATCCCTCGGCGATCAATATCAACCAGGTGCATATGATCATGGATGTTGTGAATGATATGGTACAGATCAGCGAAATCTATGTACTGAGCAATCTCGAGCCGGCTGTCTTCGTCGGTGAGAGCGGCGTGTCGGATGAAGGAACGCTGAAGTTGGCGCTTCCGGCCGGTGCGGAGAACGTGGAATTCCAACGCTCTTTCCGTTCTTTTGAAAATTTCTTGCCGGCTACGGAAGTGATTGCCACCGAACAGGGCTATGCGGATACGGTGCCGATCCGGCCAGGTGATGGCGCGATGAACCTGTTGGTATCGTACGAACTGCCCTTCGAAGAAGGTATGACTGTTGGGCATCCTGTGTTCTATGAGACCGGAAATGCGACCGTCGTTGTGCCGGATATCGGCCTCTCAATTGAGGGAGAAGCGTGGATGTCAGAGGGCTCGCAGCAAATGGGCAATGTGGGATCGATAAACAGCTATTCACGACCAGCCCTTGCCGCTGGCGAAGCAATAAGCTTTTCGCTGGAAGGTCGCCCGGAAATGCCCGCGCGTGTTGGTGGCGACGTTTCGGTAGGCGATAATACGACCGGTATCTTGATTGGTGGCGCAGTATTGCTACTGGTTGCCGGCGGGGCCGCCTATACACTTCATGGTTGGCGAACTGATGCGCAAGATGCGATCGCAGAACAGGCGGATCAAGTGGATAGACTGCTTTACGCTGTTGCCGGTTTGGACGAGACATTTGAGACTGGTAATTTGGACGAGTCCGTTTATCGAGAACGGCGGGCCGAATTGATGAACCAACTCGCTGCCGTATGGGGTTCATCTGAGTGATAGGTTGGTGCTAAAAGGGGCGAAAAGGTGTTTCAGTTCACAACGATTTATTATCGTGTTGACGATGAGGAGAAATTGGAGTCATTCTTCTCCAATACGCATTTACAGTTGGCGGAGCAGTTGCCTGGCCTGGTTAAGAGTGAAGTTAGCCGGATTACAGGGCGACCGGGCGGAGAATCACGATTCCACATGGCTTACTCGCTGTATTTCGCAACGCAGGCCAGTTTTCAACTCTCCATGGTTTCAGATGCGGGATTAGAGTTAATCCAGGCGTTGGAACGATGGGCGGAGGCCGGCCTTATCACCTGGTATTTTGCGGATACTTTTGAAGAGGTGGTCAAGCGCGCCGGGCCCAACTTGAAGAATGAAGATCTGCTGTCGGGAATGGACGATTTAGATGAGGAGACTGTTCATTCTCCATCGGCGGACGAAGCCGCCGGTATGTAAGTCTGGTAGATCAGCGGTGCGAATATATAGGTGTTATCGAGATAAGTTTCGCCGCTGCGCCCCCCCAAAGCGAAAATCCGCGTTTCTATCTGACCCACGCCAAGGTCAGGCCAGCCGGTTGACTCAACGAGCATCGGTGTGTTTATGACTTGCCATGTTTCGCTGTCGGGATCGAACATTTCGCTGTAGGTGACGTCCTCTTTCTGATCTGTTCCACCAATCACGTAGAACTTATTTAGCAGAACGGCCGAACCTGCGCGCTTGCGCGGCAGCAGCATGTCTGGACAGGCAGACCAGGACGCTTCTGCAGGATCGTATAGATGACACGCAGCGACTTCTCCGTTTTCATTTTGCCCGCCGGCAACGATCAGTTTCCCCGTTAGCGCACCCCCAGAGGCGAAGGCAACGGCATGGGGAATGTCTGCCAGTGGGCGCCAGCTGTCTGTAGCTGGATCGTAGACGTAAGACGCATCCACATACGATTCGCCGTTGTGTCCACCAATCACGTAGAGGAATGCGCCGTCGCTCAGAGTCAGTCCGCCGGCTACAGGATGTGGTAGGGGCGCTACCGGTCGCCACGCGTCCTGTGTCGGGCTGTACGCTTCCACTGTAGACGTGGGCTGGCCGTCAGACATACGCCCGCCGGCCACGTAGATTTCGCCGAATAACTGCGCGGCTGATGCGTCGGCAACAGCCGTTGGTTTTTCAGCCACCGTGCGCCAGGCGGAGTCTAGACTGTTGAAGGCCCGAACCACGCCATCAACGCCGGCGGTTGTTTCACCGCCTATCTGATAAAGATCAAGCCCAACCGTGGCTACGGCCATGTTTGCTCGTGCATCAGGCATAGGCTTGCTTTCCAGCCAGTGGGAATTACCAATTGGCACTTCAGTGAACGTTTCTTCACCCGTTGGTGATGGCTGCGGGTCAGCAAGCTGCTGGCCGAGGAACAATGCCGCTGCCAGCGCCAGCAGAATGGCAGCGCCAAGCAGGACCAATCGTGTGAGACGTCCTTTGCGAGGCAAAGAGACACTTTCCAGGGGAACCGCTTGTGCGGGAGCGCTGCCGGAAACGGCCGTGCTCGGCGTCTCTGTGGGGAGGCTTGTTTCTGCTTCAGCCCCCGGCATTTCTTCAACTGTCCGCGTAAATTCCTGTCCTGGTATCGTGATGTAGCCCTGCTGCATCGCGGCTGTTGTCGCCTCGGTGCGCGAGGAGACTTCCAGCTTGGTATATATGTTGCGCAAATGAACTTTGACAGTGTTTTCACTGATCGTCAGATCGGCGGCAATATCTTTGTTTGATGCTCCGCGTGCAAGACATCGCACGACATCAAGTTCACGTTCGCTTAGGGGTTCGCCAGGTTCTGCCATCGTGCTGATTATAGCGACGCCTCTGTCTTCGGACGAAAGCTACTCATTCGTTGAAGGCAGGGGAAATGGCTCAGTTCCGGTAATGGGCAGTGTACCCGTAATCGCTGCTGGCGTTGGCGTGGCTGACGCGCAGCCTTCAGTTGATCGCGTCAATTTTTCGCCCAATGTCCCGTCGCTCCCATACTGCCTTGCTTCACGGAAAAGACTTACGGCCGGGCAGTAATCCTTGTTGAAAAGGTATTGGTCGCCATAATTGACGAGTGATTCGAACAGCTTATCGCACGCGTTTTGGAAAAAGGGTGCAGAGAGGCATAGGTCACGAAATACGCTGGCCGATACACCCCAGTTGACGCCGTAGTAGGCGATGCCTTCCAGGTAGAGTTCTGACCAAAGCCAATAATCCAGTGCTTCTTGCGGAAGATCGCCCAGCATTTCTGCTTGGGAAAGATTGCTGATACCTTGCTCAATTTGATCGCTCTTTACCTGCTGCAGCCCAAGATTGAGATGGGCTTCATATAGAAAGCGATCAGTTTCCAGGCGTTCGAAATTGGGGAACTGTCTCTGCATAGCCTGGACCTCAGGCAGTAGTTCCGCCCATTGTTCCTGGCTGTAAAGACGACGCAAGCGCTTCAACGTTTCTTCCGGATCAGCATCTTCACGCAAGAGTATCGTTGGTTCGGGAACAATTGTTGCTGTGGGCACCGCAGCCGGAACGGCTGTTGTTTCCAACGCGGCTTGAACTTGCTGGCGCAACGCGATGGCGTCTTCATTTGTGGGTTCTCTCTCCAATACCCAATCGAGACGATGCAGCGCGAGATTATACCCCCCGCGTTCAATATCCTCCTGGGCGAGGCTCACCTGACGTGCGTATTGCTGCGTCCTCAATTCCTGCTCGCGCTGACCGCGCAGTGTCTGGCCGTTCTGCCAGGCCAGGTATCCTACTACGAGATATAGCGCAACTACGGCGGCCACGAAGACGAGGAGAACGCCCAGGACACGGGTAATGGTCCAGCGGCTCAATTCCTCTGATAGGTCTGTCTCTTCCTGATCTTGCTTATCCATCTATTTGTTCAGTGCCTGGTCTTGCTGCCCGCATACCGGCCATGCTGGTAAGTCACGACCCATGCATCTCCCGATAGACATCTACGGTCTGAGCGGCGATCTGAGCCTGCGTATAGTGTTCTAGTACGCGCCGGCGTCCTTCGCGGCCCAGACTGCGGCGTTTCTCTTCGGACTGCATCAATTCTAACAAACATGCACGTAACGCGTCGACATCCCCTTCGGGGAACACTAGGCCTGCTGAGCCAATAACGTTTGGAATCTCGCCGCTGTCTGAGCCTATGACAGGTATTTCGCATGCCATTGCTTCTGCCATGATCCGGCCAAACTGTTCTTTCCAGTTCGGCAAAGTACGGGAGCACATTGTAAGGACGTCCATCTGGCGCAAATACCCGGGCATTTGCGCGGAAGAGACCGCACCGTCGAAGTGTACCTGTCTGTCTATGCCAAGCTCCCGCGCCAGTTTTTGCAGCGGTTGTTTCTGCGGCCCGTCTCCGGCAATATGGAGACGCCATATGCCCGGCAGTTTGGCCGCGGCGAGCAAGAGCAAGTCGACCCCTTTCTCTTCGACCAGGCGTCTATTGGCCGAGCCAATAACGAATCCACGCCCACTCTCTCTTCGCTGTGGGGGATGAAATTGATCCGGATCAACGCCGAATTGAGGGATGACCTGGCAGCGCCCCCTGTAACCCTTGTTCTGCCAAACTGCGACAGAATCCTGGTTCCCCATGATCGCATAGTCTACTCCTGCCAAAACCTGCTGCTCCATATTGCGGAAGGGTATAGGATAGCTGCGCTGCAGATTCTGCCAGCTAAAGAAGAGCGTTTGCGCTCCTCTTGCCTGCGCCTGCCGCCACGCCAACCATGTCGCCAGATTATAGGGTTCTTCATCAATATGTACTATGTCCGGCTTGAATTCATCGAGCCTTTGCTTTAGTTTCGGATAGTAGTGCAGGTGATAATTGCCGTTGAACCTGATCGGATCGGCCAGGAGTGTGTAACCCTGCGTATGGCTGCGCTCTAGATCGATGCGCCCAGCTGGATCGTCCCAATAGGGTGGCACGATTGCTAGTAGATCGACGTCCTCGGACTGCCCAATCATTTCCAACTTGGTCTGATAGGCTCCCACGAGGCATGCCTTGGAAAGCATTAATACACGCATAGATAGATATTTACCCTCAACTCCTGCGTTGATATGGCTTGCAGCCGGGCCTGGCGGTCATAAGAAATAACTAGCATGATAACGGTCAGCTGGGTGGTAGGCTCGTTCAACGCATTGACGCAAGTAGGTATTTTGCTATACTTGCCCCGCTTTGACAATGTTGCGAAAGCGATTGCAATCTGGCTCGACTATACTCCTAAGCCCCTCCACCATGGAGTGGGCTTTGTTGCTATTGGCCTTGCTGGCTGCCGGTATGCTGCGCTTCTGGCAGCTTGACCAATTCCCCCCGGGCCTGTACCGAGATGAAGCATTTAACGGGCTTGACGCCCTGAAGGTACTGCAGGGCAAACATACGTTGTTTTTCCCAGCCAATAACGGCCGTGAACCGCTCTATATTTATCTGACGTCAATCGCCGTCGCAATTTGGGGGCAAACGATATTTGCCGTGAGGGCTGCCGCCGCTCTCGTGGGCACTTTGACAACGCTGACCATTTACGTGCTGGGAAAGAGTTGGTTCGGTTGGCGCACTGGCGTACTGGCGGCCTTGATTTGGGCGATTACTTTGTGGCCGATCCATCTCAGCCGCATTGGCTTGCGCACCATCCTTGTCGTTCCGGTCATGGCTCTAACTTTTTGGCTGGCAACAGAAGCGTACCGCCGGCAGGAAAATTGGATGTGGGGCGCGGCTGGACTGATTTATGGTATGGGTTTCTACACATACCTGGCGTTTCGATTTACGCCGCTGTTACTGCTGGCTGTAGCCCTATATTTTGTTTTGACCGGGCGCGGACGGCGGCTATGGCCGGGGGCGTTGTGGTTTACAGCCGGTTCACTGCTCACGTTGCTGCCCCTGGTGGTTCTGGTCTGGCAGCAGCCAGACCTCTTTATTGGCCGCAGTGGACAGGTATCGATTCTAAACCCGGACGTCTATGAAGATTCAGTCTTGATGACGCTTGCCGGCAATATCTGGGCGGCGTTGGGGATGTTTCTATGGCGGGGTGATTCCATTCTTCGCCACAACCCTGCTGGCCGGCCGGTCTTCGATCTCTTGATGGTGATGCCCTTCATTGCCGGTCTGTTGTGGTGCCTGCGTCACTGGCGACGTCCCCCGCCGGCAATTGTTGTGCTGTGGCTGGCCGTGATGCTGGGGCCAACCATTCTGGCGGCGGATGCCCCGCACTTCTTGCGTGCGGCGGGTGTGCTGCCTGTAGCTGTTATCCTGCCGGCGATCGGCCTTGCCTGGATTTGGCGGTGGCCGCGGCTGCCAAACTGGCTTGGCGGATTGTTGGTTTTCTGCCTACTGGCCGGCAGCCTGGCCTGGACGATCAACGACTACCGGGCATATTCGCATGATTCGCAGGTGTCCTATGCGTTTGAGGCGGCGGCAACGGACCTTGCCGGGGAACTGCGATCAGAGGGTGCTGATACGAACGTCTATCTGGACGATCGTCTATGGACAAGCTGGCCTTCCCTATCCTTCCTGGTTCCCAATGAGCGAGAGGTTGTGCACTACCTTTCAGTGGATGATTTGCCCGACAGGGTGCGGGAGCCATCGACAATATATGCATGGCCCTACGACTCTCTTGATTTCATACCCGGACTGTTGGCTCCGCCTGTCTTGGTTGCCGCGACAGAGGGCGCCCTGACGCGCGGCGATCTTGAAGATGCGCCTTATCCTCTATACGTTCGATTCGGCATCGAGCCAGCATCACTGGTTGACCTCGAACCGGACGCTATTTTTGCGGACCAAATCACGCTGCACGGGGTAGACGTCACTGAGTTGGACCCCAACAGCGTGCAAGTTGATATATACTGGGAGGCTGACGGTATCATTGAGGATGAGTTGTCAGCTTTTGTTCATGTGTCAGCAGTGGAAGGCTTGATTGGCCAAGATGATCGGCCATTGGGCGGTGGCCGTTGGCATAACAGGTGGTGGCAGCCCGAATTGTACTTGCGTGAGTCACATACAATCAGGTTGAGCGAGCCGTTCGACAGCCGCCGGCATCAGATCAGCCTGGGACTATACAGGAAAGCCACCGGAGAGCGCCTGCCGATCTCTGATGTATCCAGCGGCGAGGCGTTAGGCACAGCCTGGATCATTGAGGCTGAGTAGGGTGCAGTAATGGCTGGGAAGGGAAGTGTACCTACGGAGCGTCGAAGTCACAGGCCTGGCAGTTGGCGGATGTTGGTCAGTACCGCGCTTTTGCCGGGTGTTCTGGCCGGTTGTTATCTGCTGTTGTTCGTCATGCAACCGGTAAGGGCACAGGACATCCTCACCAGCACGCCAAATGCTGACGGTATTATCACGGTTGAGGTGCAGCCTGATGATTCACTGTGGAGTATTGCCGCGCGCGCAGGAATAACTATCCCAGAACTGCTGGAGCTGAACGATTTGGACGAGACTGTTGTCCTGCGGCCTGGCGATCAACTTGTCGTTGCTCGCGTCACGCCGCCGGCGACAGCCACGCCCGATATTCCTACGCCAACGCTGGCGCCACCAACTCTGACACCGACGGCCGTCAAACCACGTACGGCCGTATGCATGTTAGCCTATGATGATCTCAATCAAGATGGGCGTCTGGACGAAGGTGAGATGCTTCGTTCCAATGTGGCCTTCACGATCTACAATGAGCAGGAGGTTGTCGCCAATTACGTTACTGATGGTATTGCTGAGCCCTATTGTCTTGAAGAACTGATACCAGGGGTCTACCACGTTACGCGTTCGATGACACAGAATGAGCGGCTGACTACAGAGGGGGATTGGGCTATAACTTTGTCCGAGGGCAGCGTGCTAAATCTAGCATTCGGAAGCTATGACAGCCAACAATCGTCGGAACCCACCCCGGACGCGGATGAACAACTGCGAACGCGCTTTGCCTTGACACCGGCAGTGACGCCCACCATTGTTGTGGACGATGCCGGCGGTGTGAGCCGTACGACCTCTCTGATGATTGGCTTAGTTATCGCTGTCTTTGTTTTGCTAGCGGGTCTGGCTGTGTTAACCTTCTTATTCGCCAAAAGGCGACAGTCAGAATAATCATACATTTGCGGAAGTGTGGATATGGAGAAGAAACGAATTACCAAATACCTGATATTATCGGCAATAATGATATTGCTTGCGGTGATCAGCCCGGTTCATGCTGAACCTCCGCAGCAGGACGGAAACCTGCTGCAGAATCCTGGATTTGAGCAGCCGTTCGTGAACGGCGCTGCCGAAGGTTGGGTCACGTGGGCTCTACAAACAGAAAAACAGGACGACACCTGTCTGGACGGTTACCATTACTTGCCCAAGTGGAATATGGAAACCGGCGGCGAGTTCATCAACGACGGGGCGACTTCGCAGTATATCGGCAACAATTGGGACACCTGGTCAGCTGGGGTCATGCAGACGGTTGCCGTTACGCCAGGCGAGACCTACCGGTTCACCTTCTACGCCAAGGGTCGCACGACTAATGAGCCTTCACCCGCTCCTTCACAGCCCAGCATCAATATGAACGTCGAAGCAGGGATTGACCCCAATGGCAGCGGCCTGTGGAATGATACAGATGTCATTTGGAGCGCTGCAGCTTCACCGCATGATGCGTGGCAGGCCTTCAGTGTCGAAGCGACAGCCACCGGCGACCAGATCACTGTGTTCACATCGGCGGATCTTGGCGTGCCAGGTGTTAACCAGTGCCGTCAGTATTTGGACACCTGGTATGACAGTGCTGAACTCATAGCCACAGGGCAGCCTCCGGCAGAGGGTGCCACCCCGCCACCTGAGGCCGTGCCTACTGAGATTCCTGACGCGCCGGCGGAACCCGTCCCTGGAGACGGTGGCACTGTCTGTGTAAACGCTTTTCATGATGAGAATGGGAATGGTCTCATCGATGGCAATGAAGGCTTTATGGCTGGTGTAACGATGCTGGTCGCCGGCGATTCAGGCGTTGCTGGCCAAGCTATCTCTGATGGGTCACCAACGCCAACCTGCTTCCAGAGCCTACAGGCGGGACCTTATCAAGTCGCCCAGCAGCTTCCTGGACGACTTGAGCCGACGACGGCGAGCAATGCGGTAGTGAACGCTACGGATAATCACACGGTTCTGGTTGCTTTCGGCAGTCGAATTCGGCAGGATGATGCTTCTACACCGTCCGACCCTGCGGATTCTACGGAACCTGGACAAGATGAGGGCGATACAGCCGGCGAAGGGACAGATCCCTTGATCCTTATTGGTCTGGGAATACTTCTTCTTGGTGTCGTGTTGTTGGGCCTGCTGCTGTACTTACTGCTGCGCCGTTAGCCTTGTGCAATGTGCGTCCGATTGGTGATGACGTCAAGGACGTTATGCTGTAACGCAAGTAAGCAAATTGATGGACAGAACTCGGTATTTAGGCGCAGACTGACTTATCTCGCTCCCCATTGAGATATATGTCTGCGCTGACCGAACCCAAAGACCTGTCTGATAGAGAGCGCAATGCCGGGCTTTCCCTTGTCTTGATTGCCGCTCTGCTGGTGGCTTTCTTCGCTGCCTGGCCGTTGATCAGCGAACCCGGTTTCTTGAACACAAGAGGCGGGGGAGACAGCCCATTTCTTCTGCAGCGCCTACAGCAGTTGGAGATTGCGCTTCGTGATGGTCATTTCCCAGCCCGCTGGATGCGCGACGCCAACTATGGGTTCGGGTACCCCTTCTTCAACTACTATGCGCCGCTGTCAATCTATATTGCTGCGCTGTTCCGCTTCCTGGGGTTCAGCCTAGTACGTTCTGTTGAAGGGGCGCAGCTGCTGGGATTTCTCCTGGCGGCCTTGGGAATCTTTCTCCTTGCTCGGCGCTGGTATCGTGATGAATGGGCGGCGCTGCTGGCATCTGTCGCCTATACGGTTGCCCCTTTTCACCTGGTTAACGTTTATGTGCGTGGGGATTCGCTGGCAGAGTTCTGGGCTATGGCCTGGTATCCCTGGGTCATCCTGGCTGCGGATCGGCTGCTTGTTGCAGATGATAAGGGCTTCCCATACGGCCGTGTTGCCGCCCTGGCGTTGGTTTACGCGGCGCTCATATTGAGCCATAATATCTCCGCGCTGATTTTTACGCCGTTCCTGTTTCTCTTTATTCTTCTGCGCTGGCTCTTGTGGCGCCGTTCTATGGGGGATCCCGTTCCCCCGATTTTCTCAGGTCAGCGCCTTCGCTTATTGCTGCCCATGCTTGCTGCTGGGCTTCTGGGACTGGCGCTGGCGGCGTGGTTCTTTTTGCCAGCCCTGGTGGAACAACGTTTCGCCCAGCTCGGTCCGGTCACAGAAGGGTATTTTTCCTTCACCAATCACTTTCGCAGTTTGAATCTTGTCCAGAGTTCAGCGGTATTCGATTTTGATGTATCGGGTGGAAATGCATTCCGCATGGGTCTCGTACAGGCGGCGGCCGCCCTGCTTGGATCTGGTGCTCTGATCTTGTTCAGTTTTCGTACAAAGGCTGTGGCATTGGCGCCGGCGCTGTTCATTCTATTGACGCTGGCTCTGGCCACCTTCATGGTAACGCCGCTTTCACGAATGGTGTGGGAAGTCATACCTCTCTTACCCTTCACGCAGTTCCCCTGGCGTTTTCTGTCTGTTCAGGCGTTTGCTGCCTCTCTGGCCATTGGTGCGCTTGCCCTATTACCCTACTGCCGCGTCGTCACAATTGGAACGGCCGTGATCCTGATTACCAGCAGCTTTGCCGGATTGCAGACGGATCATTTGCTGCTCAACGATGATGATATTACGGCCGAATCGTTGGCGGCGTACGAATGGTATACGGGGAACATTGGTAGTACGGTAAGCGCAGAATACTTGCCTGAGAGCGTGCAGCCGCGCTTCTTCACCAGCGCCTGGTTGAATGAAGGGCAGCGTGCCAATGTTCGTGCCCTGGAAGGTGATCTGGTCAGTGCGGTGCAGACAGAGCATTTGACCACGAGGCAGAACTGGCATATGCAAACGGGTGATGACGGTGCAACTATCATTATGCCGACAATGGCCTGGCCGGGCTGGCGGGCAGTTGTGGATGGCCTGCCCGTAGAACTGCGTCCGGCACCTGGGTCCGGGCAGTTCATGCTCAGTTTGCCGCCCGGGGAACATGAATTGACACTGACGTTGGCGGATACGGCGGTGCGCCGTGTCGCCGAACTGCTCTCGCTTGGAGCGCTGCTCCTAACGGTGTTCTTAGTGGTCAAGGCCCGGCATCCGCTGCGCTTCGAGCGTACGTCGCTTGCAGCGCTTATCTCGCTGGCGGCCTTCTTTCTGCTTTTTCGTTTTTGGCCGCAGCAGGCGCTGTCGGCCGGCACGCTAACCTGGGATTTTGCGCAGATGGCCTATCTGCACCATGATGAATCTGGGATACCGTTCAGCAGCGGTACTACGCTCTTACGCTATGAATACGATCGTGAAAGTGCTGCCGCCGGTCAGCCTGTGACCTTAACCCTTCATTTTTCGGAAGCGAATGGTGACGTTGTCACCGTTGCCTTAGGCACACCCGCGCTTACCTGGCCCGTGTTTTCTCCGCAAGCGCCGCCTATCGTCGCGCAGAGTGAGGTTCTGGACAGTGAATCATTGACGATTTCACTGCCAATACCGTCAAATGCGCCGTCGGGAATGGTCATCCCGCGGGTTACGCTGCATGCCGGACGCCCAATGATGCCCTCCGGTCGTTTGCGCGGCGATCTGTTCCTACGGCCGCTGCACATTTCGAACGCGGAACGGCCTGCGGCTGGCGGGGCGCCGTTGGATGTTGAGGCAGTTGATGTGCAGCTACGTGATTCGGAGGCGTTGGATGTACAGTTGGCCTGGATGACGCAAGAGCCGCTCAGCCATAATTACAATGCTTCCCTGCTTCTGGTTGATGAAATGGGTGGTTGGCTGGCGCAGCTTGATACGCAGCCCGGCTATGGATTCCTGCCTAGCAGTGAGTGGATGCCCGGTGTGAGTATCAATGATTGGTATGTTCTGGAACTCCCTGAAGAATTGCCCCAGGAGAGTCCGTTGGCGCTGGTTGCCCGTCTGTACGAAGTAGATAGTGGAACGGTTGTGTTGACTCGTAGGTTGGGCGAGGTTCTGCTGCGCGGCGATTCGCTTATTTTTGAGGATAACCAGCCGAGCTTCACTTTACCTGACAAGTTGACGCCGTTGGTGGCGCAGTTCGACGATCGTATTCGCCTCCATGGCTATGATCTGGAGCGAGATGCAAATGATCAATGGCAGCTTACTTTCTATTGGCAAGCCGCAGAAGTGAGCCCGGAAGAGGCTGTACGCTTCATCCACGTATTTGATCCGCGGAGTGAGGAGATCGTCTATCAAATTGATGGCTATCCACGCAACAACGGTTATCCGGTCAGCCAGTGGTCAGCAGGTGAAGTTGTCAGCGATATGGTGACGCTGTCACTTGACTTGGCGCCTCCAGGCAAGTACCAGATCGCGGTTGGTTTCTACAGGCAGGGTGATGAAAATGGACAGCGGCTGACGGCCGTTGATCCTGGCAGTGGGGAGCCGTTCGCAGACGGTCGTGTTCTGCTGCCCGAGATGATTGAACGGTAGACGACTGAGCTGCACTCAAACGCCAGGATCGGGTATTTGGC
The DNA here is from genome assembly GCA_963767495.1 of uncultured Chloroflexia bacterium. GTDB lineage: Bacteria > Chloroflexota > Anaerolineae > Promineifilales > Promineifilaceae > JAACFF01. Next base: position 300,536 of record CAVYDY010000001.1, on the reverse strand, counting down.
CATCTGAAGAACAGCGAACGAGCCGGCATCAGTTTATTTGACAGCCATATGGCAGTTTGATACTATGCCGGTAATGAGTGGGAAGTACATTAATCACGGTTATTACGATGACTTTGCAGCCGCTGCCGCTGCTGCCGGCCAGGCTCCTGCCCTGGTTTGTTGTGCTTCCTGATAGAAATCAGTAAACAGGCTTCAACAACCGCCGGGCAGGGTTAACCAGTCTGGCGGTTTTTTGTTGCTGGGCTAGAATCGTACGGATTTGAAGCGAGAGAGTGGAAGAATGAAACCGACAACAGGTAATGAAATCAGGCAAGCGTTCCTTGATTTTTTCGAAGAGCATTCACACGAGGTGGTGGCAAGCTCCCCAGTGCCTCAACATGACAATCCGACGCTATTGTTTACCAATGCCGGGATGAATCAGTTTGCCGATGTTTTTCTGGGCAAAGAGAAGCGTCCCTATGTACGCGCCGCCAGCTCGCAGAAATGTATGCGCGTGACGGGAAAACACAACGATCTGGAAAACGTCGGCCCCTCTCCTCGCCACCACACGTTTTTCGAAATGCTGGGTAATTTTTCCTTCGGCGATTATTTCAAGAGAGAGGCCATTGATTTTGCCTGGCAGTTTGTGACCGGTGTGTTGGAGCTTGAACCGGAACGATTGTGGGCCACCATTTACACCGATGATGATGAATCCTTCGAACTCTGGCAAAGATATTTGCCTGCGGAGAAGATCCTGCGTTTTGGTAAGAAAGACAATTTCTGGGAAATGGGTGATGTCGGGCCATGCGGCCCCAATTCTGAGATCTTTTACTATATTGGTGACATGGAAAACTGCGACCCTTCGCGGTTGAATGCGGATGATGACGAAGAGTTTCTGGAATTCTGGAACCTTGTCTTCATGCAGTTCAATCGTGAAGAAGATGGCAGTCTGACGGAGCTTCCACGTCCTTCGGTCGATACCGGGATGGGCTTTGAACGCCTGGCGCGCATTATGCAGGAGAAAGAGAGCAACTATGAAACGGATCTCTTCTTGCCGGCAATGGATCGCGTCCAGGAGTTGTTGGGTGATCCAGATGAGGAGCGCGCCGAAGAATACGTTGGTTATCGCGTAATCGCCGACCACGGCCGTGCCGCCACATTCCTCATCGCCGATGGCGTACGTCCTGGCAGCACGGGAGCAGGCTATGTTTTGCGTATGCTCATTCGCAGGGCGGCACGTTTTGGCCGCCAGATAGGGTTTCATCAACCGTTCCTGGCCGAGATTGCCGACGTCTACATTGAACAGATGGGAGATGTCTATCCCGAAATCAAGAACCGTCGCGATCATATTCTCCATACATTGACGCAGGAAGAGGAGCGTTTTGCGCGCACTCTGGATACGGCCGTTGTCCATCTCCTTGAGGTTATTGAAGATCTGCGCCTGCGCGGCGAAACCGAGATTTCGGGTGAGACGGCGTTTAACCTCTATGCGACATTCGGTCTGCCGGTTGAGATAACGCGCGATATGATCCACGGACGCGGCCTCACCATTGATGAGGTTGGCTACAATCGCGCCAGAGAAGCGCATGCTCTGGCCAGCGGGTCAGGCGCCTTCGGCAACTATGATACTGAGAGTTCAGTTTATGGTGACCTGTTGAATGAACTCCGGGTTACCGGACAGATCGAGGATGGTGTTGACTATGATCCATATGCCGGCCCAAGTCTGATTTCTGAGATTGTAGGATTGATTGCTAGTGGACAGCCGGTAAAGGAAATCACGCCTGGTGCTGAGAGCGTGGAAATTGTTACCGCCGCGACGCCCTTTTATGTTGAAGCAGGTGGTGAGGTGAGCGACCAGGGCTACATCCGATTTGCGGAAGGCGACGCACTGTTTCGTGTGGATGATGTATACCAACCAATTCCGGGTCTAGTCGTCCATGTTGGACAGCTGCTGAGCGGCAAGCTGGTATTGGGGAACGAGGTCCTGCTTGAGGTTGACGATGCCCGTCGCAGCGATATTCGGCGCAACCATACAAGTACGCATATTCTGCACAGAGAACTGCGGGCGTTGTTGGGTTCGCATGTCACCCAGGCGGGCTCGCTGGTGGCGCCCGATCGCTTACGCTTCGATTTCACGCATGGTGAGGCGCTCAGTGAAGAAGAGTTGGCCACTATTGAGGCAGGTATCAATCAGGCCATTGCCACTAATTATCCGGTGAAGATCAATTATATGGATCAGCAGGAGGCGATCAGCCAGGGAGCTATGGCTCTTTTTGGTGAGAAATATGGCGATGTCGTGCGTACAATCAGTATCGGAGATGATATTGGCTCCAATGCCTACAGCTACGAATTGTGCGGTGGTTTGCATGTTGAGGAAACCAACGATATTGGCATGTTCAAGTTTGTCAGCGAAGGCGCTGTCGCCGCTGGGATAAGGCGCGTGGAGGCGGTAACCGGACGCGCTGCACAAGAGCTTGTGTCTGCGCGTCTTAAGACGTTGGATCGACTGGTCGGGCTGCTAAATGTGCAGGATGTTGAGGCTGCCGAACGGCTTGAGTCCCTCCTCTCAGACAATAGGGCGCTGCAAAAGCAGGTTAACTCCCTGCAAAGTAAGGTTGCACGCGCGCAATTTGGTGCCTTATTGGCGCAGGTCGAACAGATAAGGGATGTAAATACCCTGGTGGCCCAGGTAGAAGTAGGCAGCGTAGATAATCTACGCGAGATGACTGATTGGTTCCGGGACAAACTGGATTCCGGCGTGGCTGTATTGGCCACGGTGAGTAATGGAAAACCGGTCATTATCGCCCGGGTGAGTGATGATCTGGTCGCGCGCGGCATTAAGGCCGGTGATCTGGTTCGCGAGGTTGCCCGCATCGTTGGCGGCGGCGGTGGTGGACGGCCGAATATGGCTCAGGCCGGCGGGCGTGATGCTGAGAAACTGCCGGAGGCTCTGGCTATTGTGCCTGGCCTGGTGGAAGAAGCACTGGACAAGGATGGCTAGTAGCCACGCGCAGCCTGCGCGGCATAACCAACGTCAGCCCGTTTTTGAAACCGATCGACTTTTTGCAGTCGTCGGTGATGCTTCCGATGTGGATTTCTTCTACAGCCTGTGGACCAATCCCAGGGTGATAGCCAACGTTGGATATCCGCGCGGTTTGCCCGTAACGAAGGCGGAAATCGCTGCGCAGCTGCAAGAACAGCAGGGGCAAATATTGGATGCAAGGTTGGTGGTTGTCTTGCAGAACACAGGACAAGCTGTTGGCGAGTGTAAACTGGGCTCGGTGGGTGCTGATGGTGTGAGCAGTACCGATGTAAAGCTTCTACCAGAGTTCTGGGGACATAAGTACGGTGTAGAAATAAAACGAGCACTTGTAGACTACTTATTCCAGTTTAGCGATTGTATCATCGTGGAAGCAACGCCAAATATCACCAATATCGCTTCCATTAAAATGCAGGAGGCGGTAGGCGGGGTTCGTGTAGGAGAGCGAACATTCCTGGTCTCTGAGGAAATGCGTGATTATGCACGACCTGTTGACAGCTATGTGTACCACGTATACCGCGAAACATGGCTGGCTTCCAGGACTTAGGCCAATGGCAGAAGAATAGTTCGGTAAACGAAGGGTCAAAAGGACCCTTTTTTGTTATCCTAATGCCGTGATAGAAGAACAGGGGAAGGTTCTGGCAATCGATCTTGGTGAAAAGCGCATCGGTCTGGCGATCAGTGATGAAACGCGTACGATTGCCGGCAGCTACGGCGTGATCTTACGAAAATCGCGCAGAGAAGATTTCAACCGGTATGCCGCGATTGTCGATGAACAAGCCATTACACTGGTAGTGATGGGACTTCCCATAACGCTGGACGGTGCGGAAGGGCAGAGGGCAACCTGGGTGCGAAATTACGCGACTGAGTTAGCACAAAACATCACGGTATCGGTCGAGTTCTGGGATGAACGATTCTCCACCAAGCAGGCTGAAGCCAGCCTGCGTGCTCGCGGCAAACGCGGCAAACGTGTCTCAGAACGCGTCGATGCTGTCGCGGCTGCGTTCATCCTGCAAGATTATCTAGACGCGCATGCCAGTACGTCTGGCGTTCTTTAGTACTCACGGCAGTATGAGCGATTCCACCGGACTAACTCGCAGGCCATCAGGCGGCCGCAACAGTTGTTTGCAGGCCGTTATCCTTGTCTTCCTGATGATCTGTGTATTGTCTGCAGCCATCGCGGCACTGGCGGTGAACAGGCAGGCGTCGATTCGTGATTCAGGTATACGGGTGGCTGATGCAGATCCTGACTTGAGCCTGGTCAGGCGCCTGATGCTTCAGAACTACCTCGCGCAGAATGAGGCAGCCTTGCGCGGCCCGGCTGGCATGAATGCTGATAGCGCTTTTCTCATTCCTGCCGGGGCAACGGCCGACTCGGTGGCCGCGGATTTATCCGCCGCTGGTTTGCTCAGCGACCCTGAGTTATTTCTCAATTACCTGCAGTTCTACGGGTTGGATTCTCGCCTTCAGGCTGGTCAGTACACCTTAAACGGCCGCCTGACTGTTCCGCAACTTGCCGAGGCAATCAGCAAAGGCTCGGCTCGAGATGTGACCGTCAGTTTTCTAAACGGCATGCGTCTGGAAGAGATGGCCAGCTACCTGGCTGTAACGTCTCCTGCGGCCATTGACCCGGATGAATTCTTGGCAATAGCCAGGCGCGAACAACCCATAGACCTCAGCCCTTATGCGTTTCTCAATTCTCTAGGGGTGGACATGACGTTGGAAGGGTATCTTTTCCCGGATACGTATGGGGTCCCTGCCGATGCCGACGCGGCATACCTTATTGAAGAAATGCTGCGTAACTTCGATCGTCAAGTAACGCCGGCGATGCGACAGGCCTATGGCGCGCAAAATATTTCTTTGGCAGATGCGGTTGTTCTGGCATCTATCGTGGAACGGGAGACACCAGTGGATGCAGAACGTCCGCGCATTGCCAGTGTCTATACAAACCGTGTGTACGCGGGCATGCCTTTACAGGCGGATCCCACCGTCCAGTATGCGATTGGCTATCAGGAGGAAAACCAAAGCTGGTGGAAGGCGCCCTTGTACTTCTCCGATTTAGAAGTGGACCATCCGTACAATACCTATGTCATACCCGGACTGCCGCCAGGGCCAATCGCCAACCCAGGTGTGGCATCGCTTCAAGCAGTCGCCGAACCCGAACAAACCGATTTCCTCTTTTTTGTGGTAGATTGTGAATCTGATCCACCGGGGAGGCATGTTTTCAGCAAAACCTATGAAGAGCACCTCGCCAATGTGGAACGCTGCCGATAGAATGATGCGGCGCTGTTGGGGGCTCTTGCCGGCCTTGATCCTGATGTCGCTTCTTGCCGGATGCCAGCGGGTCGATCCAGTGGTCAAAGTCGGGCTCGTTGCACCGTTCGAGGGCCGCCACCGCGCCGTCGGCTATGACGCTTTGTACAGCGCGCGACTGGCCGTGCGCGATCTGAATGCCGCCGGTGGGATTGGCGGGACGCGTGTTTCACTAGTGGCCTTAGACGACAGTGGAAACCCCGAATTCGCTTCTGCTACGGCAGATTCTCTGATTTTCGATCCCGATATTGTTGCTGTCGTAGGCCATTGGCTGCCGGAAACCACGGCTGTGGCGGAGAGCCAATATGCTGAGGCTGGGCTGCTGTTCTTGGCTGGGGGTGAGCTACCATTTCAGCCCAGTGATCCGGAGCAATTGTCCGCGGAGTTTGTGACAGCTTACACGGCCGTAACGCCATTTGATGAAATGCCGGGACCCTATGCCGGCCCGGCTTATGATGCCTATCAATCTTTGTGGCGGCTGCTCGTAGACGCACAGGAACGACACGGCGAAATAACGCGCGCAACAGTGCGCAAGACGTTTGGCGAAGTGGAGTGAACTGTGCCCGGTTCAGAGCAGAGCTTCGTACCCGGACTTGAATTAAGCCGCATTTTCTTCAAGGAAGCGGTAGCGCCTATCCTGGCACGTGAGTATCCAGAGCTGTCTTACGCCGCTGCTCGCCTCGGTTCCGGCTCAGATGTGCTGGGCTATGACACCCCCCGGTCCATTGATCATGATTGGGGGCCGCGCTTGCAGCTGTTTCTGGCGACGGACGATTATGAGGCGGCGAAGGAATCGCTGAATGAGACTTTGCGGATTCAACTTCCAAAGCGAGTTCTTGGATACTCCACTCATTTCGGGGTGGCTGATGAGGAAGGTACGCGAATTCTCGTCGACAGTGAGGGCCCTGTGGATCATCGCGTGGAGATATGGACGATCCGTAGGTTTTTCGAGGATTACATGGCCTATGATCCTCGGGAAGAACCATCAATACTGGCTTGGCTGGTTTGGCCTCAGCAGCATTTGCTCGGGGTGACCTCTGGTGCCGTGTTTCGGGACGATCTGGGTGACCTGCGAACTATCCGTGACAGGCTCCACTATTATCCCCATGATGTATGGCTGTACTTGTTGGCGGCACAATGGAGCCGCATTGGGCAAGAAGAGCATTTCGTCGGCCGCACCGGCGAGGTAGGTGATGAATTAGGCTCACGCCTGCTGGCAGCAAGATTGGTCCACGATATGATGCAGCTGTGTTTTCTCATGGAGAAGCGTTATTTCCCATATCCAAAATGGTTTGGTTCAGCATTTGCTGGGTTGGCTTGTGCCCAACCTTTGAGTCCTCTCTTACACGATATTCTAGGCGCTCAGAATTGGCGCGAACGCGAGGATTATTTGTGCGCGGCGTATGAGAAAATTGCCGGGCTGCACAATGCTCTGGGCATAACGGCCCCTCTGGATGGGCACGTTCGTTACTTCCATGATCGCCCTTTTAGAGTCATCGATGCCGGCAGGTTTTCGGCGGCGATCAGGGAAGTGATTAAGGATCCGCAGGTTGCTGGAATTCAAACGGCTGTCGGTAGTATTGATCAGTTCAGCCACAGCAGTGATCTTCGTTCCTATCCAAGACTACACAAAAAATTACAATCGTTGTACAAATAGGCGAATAGTGAACTGAGTTTCAGTTAGCAGCAAGGAGAAAATCAATGTTTCGTCGCATATTGGGAATCATAATACTGCTCTCCACGCTGGTAGTGCTGGCAGCATTACTGGCGACCGCCTTTTACATTGGGCCGGCTTTGGACAGCGTCGGTGAAGGTCTGGATGATGCCTTGACTCTATCCGTGGAATCAATGGAAACCGTGTCGGCGACGCTTGAACAGACGCAATCAACTTTGGTGTCGGTTAATGATTCTCTGGACACAGCTGCGGAAACAACAGCCAATCTATCCAAGACCGTCGAGGACACGATCCCCCTTCTGGATCAGGTCTCTGTTGTCGTGACTGACCAACTGCCGGAGAATATCGAGGCGATACAGACGGCCGTGCCGAATATTGCTGCAGTCGCCACGGTGGTAGATGAGGCCTTGACGAGATTAAGCGAATTTGAGATTAACCAGACAATTCCAATTCCATTTAATCCAATAGAGTTCCAATATGATCTCGGTATTGAATATGAACCTGAGGTTCCTTTTGGCGACTCGATGGAAACGTTAGGGACCAGCCTTGAAGGCTTGCCTGAAGAACTGCGATCACTTCAGAGCCAGCTGGAAGTGTCAGCTGCCAATCTGGACACGCTTAGTGATGATTTGCTAACTGCATCAGGTGATGTTGCGGCGATCAATACCGAACTGGCGAAGTTCATCCCTCTGCTTGATCAGTATCTAGTGTTGTTGGATCAGGTGATTGTAGCAATTGGACAACTACAAGTGCAGATTGCCGCCAATCTTTCGACTATCAAGACTGTGGCAACGATCCTGCCGATAGCCCTTGCGCTAACGCAGTTGGCTCCGCTGGTAGTGGGTTGGGATCTGGTAACCGCCAGGGGAGAAAAGAAAGACGATGAGAACGAAGTAGCAGTGCAGCCCGAGCCAGATGATTCTAAAGACAGCGATGTCGAAATTAAGGAGCCTGAAGAACCTGCTGCTGATGAAGAAACTGAGGATAAACTTGCTTAGGATCCTGATCGTAAGCAAAAGGCGGCAGGTTCTTGAATCTTGTATGGTGAGCGATTGAATTGGTCGCGCTCAATACGAAGAGTAATCGATGATTTTAGTTCCCTACGCTTGATGTCTTCCTTCGAAACATTAACAGGGCGGTGCCTCTTGGGCGCTGCCCTCATGTTACTGGCCGCACTATTCATTTCTGGATGTACGGAAACGCCAAGTGCGGCGGTCGTCCCTACAAGCACCCAGACGCCACTGCCGACCCTCGCCCTCAAGACGGTCAAACCAGATCCCACACCCACGCTGGATAATAGTGCACCTACCCGTGCGCTGCCTACGCCGCTAATCACGCGGTCAATTGTAGGCCAGACACAAGCGTCAGCCGGCAGTGCAACGCCCGCCCCGTCCGGGCCGACGTTGACTCCATCAGCTACGCCAGAGATCGATGAACGCCTGCAAATTGGCGAAAGGGCGTTTGAGGTGGGTGATTATGGTTTGGCGGCGGAACAATTCGGCCAGGCATTGCGCCAGGAGCCGGCGCTGGAGGGAGATGAACAGGCGGACGCACTTCAAAATCTGGGCCGCTCGTACCTGGCTGACGAGCGGTTCATGGATGCTGCCACGATTTTCAACCAGTTGATCGCGCTGCAGGGTGCCGATGAGGTTCCCGCTGAAACCCATTTCTTGCTGGGCCAGGCTTATTTTGGTCAGGATGAATTCGAGGACGCTGTTGAGGCTTATGAGACTTTCCTGACTAAAGAGCCGGCAATGGCCGGTTATGTCTCTCTGCGCATCGCCGAGGCATACAGAGCGCTCGGCGATGATGCGGCCGTTCTCGCAGCGTACGAATCAGCTGCTGAGGCACCTGCCTATCTTGTAAAAGAGGTTCAGACGCGCTTCTTACTTGCTGATGCCTATCTCGGTGCCGGAGAGTACGATTTGGCCATAGAGCAGTGCGATATCATTCATGACATGGCAAAAACTGAGGCGACACGTGGTCAGGTGACATTCCAGGCAGGGGCAGCGGAGCTGACGTCGGGTGACACCGAAGCAGCATACGAACGCTTTTTGAAGGGCGTGAATGATTACCCCGGCGCCTATGAGAGCTATCTTGGGCTGGTGGAATTAGTCAAGGCGGAAGTGCCTGTGGATGATTATCAGCGAGGGCTAGTTGATTTCAATGCGGCTGCTTATGCGCCCGGCATCGAAGCATTCCAGGCGTATATTGAAGCTTCCCCAGAGGACTTTAAGCCGGATGCTCACTTGTATCTGGCCTGGTCGCATGAGGCGCTTGGCGATCTGGAATCAGCTTTTTCTGAACTTGAGAATTATGCGGAATTTGAGGCGGCGGATGGGCTCATGGAAGAGGCGAAGATGCGCGCTCGTTCCGGGGATGCTGTTTCGGCAGTTGATCTCTACCAGCAATATGTGGATGCATACCCGGACAGCGAAGATGCTCCCTTTGCCGCCTGGCAGTTGGCGACGCTGGCAGCAGAACTCGGCGACACGGAATCAGCCAGCGAACATTTTGTCTGGATTGCAGATTCATTTGCAGAGCATGAGGATGCGCCGGAGGCGCTGTATCGTGCGGGCCAGCTGGCTGCAGCGAATGAGGATATGGAGACGGCCGTTGGTCTGTGGATGCGAGCGGCCGAACAGTACCCGGCGAATCTGTTTGGCAGTGCAGCATTACTGGATATCTTGCTGGCCGAATCCGAGACAGGCAATGGTGATTCAGCACGATCGGCCGCAGCACTTGCTGCATCGCCGGGCAACAGCACATATCAGGCAGTGCGCGCGCGGGACTTGAGCGAAGGGAAAGCGCCTTTTGACAGCAGCGTCCCACTTTCGCTGCCCCAGGATGATTCCCAAGAACAGGAAACGGCCGAAAGTTGGCTGGTCGAACAGTTCGAACTCGACCCTGACGCGCTCAATGGAGAGATTGTTGAGGAATTGCAGCAAGATGAACGGTTAGTGATCGGAAAACGCTTATGGGAGCTTGGCATGTACGAAGAAGCCAAGCGCGAGCTTGAGTCGCTGCGCCAGACATATGCGGAAGATCCGCTGGCCACCTACCAGTTAGCCCTCTTCTTCCGGGACCTGGGTCTGTATCGTTCCTCGATTATTGCTGCTTCCACACTGCTGTACCTGGCCGGGACTCACGAACTTGATGCACCGGTTTATATCGGCCGTCTTTCCTACCCGACCTACTATGCGGATCTGATTGTGCCCCTTTCTGAGCAAAATGGTTTTGATCCGCTCTTGCAGTTTTCCCTCGTCAGGCAGGAGAGCCTTTACGAGAGTTTTGCGCGCTCAGGCGCAGCCGCGCAGGGGTTAAGTCAGGTTATCCCAGATACGGGCGCCTGGATCGCCGAACGACTGCAGTGGCCGGAATATGAAAACGATGATCTCTACAAGCCATACGTCGGGCTAAATTTTGGCGCCTACTACCTGGGGCAGCAGCTTGAATATTTTGATGGGGATGTGCATGCGGCGCTGGCCGCCTACAACGCTGGGCCCGGCAATGCTGCGCGCTGGTATGAAACGGCCGGCAGCGATCTCGATTTGTTTGTCGACACAATCGATTTTAACGAAACGAAGACTTACGTGGAGCGCATCTACGCCGGCTATGATATCTACAGCCAGCTCTATGGCCCACAGTAGGAAAGCGTATGCCTAGGAGTCGTTAAGGACATCCCAGGCGAGTCGATATTTCTGTAGTCGTTTCCAATCACGTTCTGACAAAGGAATAGGGAGCCGCCGAGCGTCCATATTGTGCTGTAGGTCGGCCAGTTTGACTTGTTGGGCCAGCTTGTTGCCGTTTATGCCCTCGATATAGTCCGCATAGCCGACCGTTTCGCTGTCATGAGTTAGCAGCGCAACTGCCTCAAGGACGATGGGAGGGAAGCCCATTTCCTCTAAGTCAGCCACCGTGATGTCGCTGTCTTCTACGACGTCATGGAGCATGGCTGTGATTTGCGCCTCTTCCGTTTCCATCTGCATCATCAGATGCAGGGGATGAAGGATATAGGGCCGTCCTGATTTATCTAGAACACCTTCATGGGCCCGTAGTGCGACGGCGATCGCTTTTTCCAACAGGTTCATATCTTTGCATCTCAGCGCGGGGATAGTTTTATGGATGAGCGCTACCTGCGAATTTGACCCTCTCCAAGACATACCCATTTGTAGGTGGTGAGTTCTTCGAGGCCCATTGGTCCTCTGGCGTGTAGTTTCTGGGTGCTGACCGCCACCTCAGCCCCTAAGCCAAACTGGCCACCATCATTAAATCGCGTGCTGGCATTAACGAATACGGCCGAGGAGTTAATCGCATCCACAAAGCGGTTGGCATTGTGCCAATCGTTGGTCAAAATGCTTTCGCTGTGCTCTGTGCTGTGAGCGCGAATATGCGCGATTGCGTCATCTAGCCCTTCCACAACCTTAATGCCCAATATGAGTGATAACCATTCCTGATCAAAATCATCCGGTCCCGCCGTGACGACAGCTGCACCATGGCCATTCCGCTTTAATATTGCCAACGCCGAACCACACGCGCGCAGTTCGACTTTATTGATTGCCAGACGTTGTGCCACCAGCGGCAAGAACTCCGCGGCAATCGAAGGGTGGACCAGGAGTGTATCCAGGGCGTTGCAGACGCTTGGACGTTGTACCTTTGCATTCTCTATGATATCTACGGCATCTTCAAGATCGGCGCTTTCATCAACATAGATGTGACATATGCCAATGCCGCCGGTGATGACCGGGATCGTGCTTTCTTCCCGGCAAAGGCGGTGCAATCCGGCACCGCCGCGAGGGATAATCATGTCAATATACGTATCCAATCTGAGCATTTGAGTAACCAGCGCACGGTCTGGATCGTCGATGTATTGGACGGCCGACTCCGAAAAACCGACGATCTTGAGCGCAGATTGGATTACCTTTACGAGCGCGAGGTTGCTGCGCAAGGTTTCCTTACCGCCGCGTAAAATCGCCGCGTTCCCGGTTTTTAGGCTCAATGTGGCAATATCTATGGTTACATTAGGTCGCGCTTCGTAGATAACGCCTAAGACACCAATGGGGATACGTCTGCGGCTGAGACGAAGGCCGTTTGGGAGGACTCGGCTCTCAATGTCTCCGCCAACAGGATCGGGAAGATCAACAATGCGCCGCGTGTCCGCGGCCAGAGCGGCGATACGTGCCGGCGTCAACAAGAGTCGATCGATCAATGCCTCGCTGAGACCTTGTTCGCGCGCCGCGGCTATATCCAGCTCATTTTCGCCTAGTATCTTTGCGCTTTGTGCTTCAAGTTCGCCGGCAATTGCCAGAAGAGCTTCATTCTTCTCGGTTGTTGTTCTGGCTGCCAGATCGTAACTTGCTGCTTTTGCCGCCCGGCCAATTTCCTGTAAGTCGACCATCTGTTTGTTTCTCCTTACCACACCTCAACCTGATCGGGGGATCTATGTTGAGCGGCCAACGAGCATAGCGCGTACGGCGGTCGCTGTCCCTTTCTGCGGCTACTTTCTCTAAAACTCATAAGAGAATAAGGTCGTTTCGGTGGACAGCAACCCGCCCGTATTCGTAGCCCAACCGGGATTCGATTTCATCGGAACGGCAGCCGGCGATACGGCGCAGGTCGCTGCCGCTGTAGCGCGCTATGCCCCGCGCCAGCAAGCCGCCGGATTCGTTCATGATCATGATTGTGTCGCCGCGCAGAAATTCACCTTGAACTTCAGTGATACCCGCGGGTAAGAGAGAACGGCCGTGACTGATCAAAGCTCTTTTCGCTCCGGCGTCAACAAATACAGTCCCTGAAGTCTTGGGACCGGCCAATATCCACCGCTTGCGACTCTCTAAAGGGTTCTCCAAGGCAGGGAAGTGCGTTCCAACCCTTTCTCCGGACGTGGCGCGAATGATGATTTCCGGCGCCTGACCGGAGGCGATAATGACATCTGTGCCGGCGCGCCGAGCCACGTCAGCTGCTTGCAGCTTGGTAATCATGCCACCCACGCCCAGCCCGCTGGCGCTCTCTCCAGCCAATTTGCGCAGTGTCTCGTCGATGGTTCTGACTTCCGGGATCAATTGAGCGTGAGGATTCGTGCGCGGATCGGCCGTGAACAGGCCTGGTTGGTCGCTCAGCATGATCAATAAATCGGCATCGGTCAAAATGGCCACAAGTGCTGAAAGGTTGTCGTTGTCGCCAACCTTTATCTCCTCGGTCGTCACCGCATCATTTTCATTGACGATGGGCACAATCCGCCCGTCTATTAGTGCGCTTAAGGTGTCGCGTGCATTAAGAAAGCGGCCGCGGTGTTCCACATCCTGGCGGGTCAGCAGGATCTGGCCAACCCGAAGGCCGTAAATATCGAAGAACCTCTCCCACATCTGCATGAGCCGGCTCTGGCCAACGGCGGCTAACATTTGTTTATTGCTTAGTGTGGAAGCGAGTGTTGGAAACCCTAGACGCTCGCGGCCAAAGGCGATCGCGCCTGAGGAGCAAAGAATGATCTCTTTCCCTTGTTGGTGCAGAACTGAGCATTGGCGTGTCAGCTCTACCATGTGCGGCCTGTCTAAATAGCGCGTGCCACCGGTGAGTACACTGGTGCCGAGTTTGATTACAATTCGCTGGTACATGACTTGATCGCGTTGACCCGATTATTGTTTGAGCTGGTTTGATGCGCGCGTCGACATCAATCGCCAGTTTTCACGGCCTCCACCACAGGTCAGTCGAGACCGGCATACATAGATTCGATCTCATCCTCGAAGTGTTCGTAAACAACCCGGCGCTTGATCTTGAGTGTCGGTGTCAGCTCGCCATGTTCAACTGTCAGGTTGCGCGGAAGGACGGCGAACTTGCGCACATTTTCGGCGCGGGCGAACTGCGGATTCACTTTGTCGTCAATGCCCCGCTGTATTTCAGCAATGACCAATGGGTTATCATGAAGCACCTGTCCCTCCAGACCGTTCTCGGCTGCATACTGAGCTGCCGCATCCGGATCTAACGTCAGGAGAGCTGACAGGAATTTTCGGCGTTCGCCGATGATCACGGCATCAGAAACCAACGGCAAGGTCTTCAGCGCGGATTCGATATTCTTGGGTGCGATGTTCTTGCCACCGGAGGTAATGATGATTTCTTTTTTCCGGCCGACAATATAGAGGAAGCCGTCGTCATCAAATTGGCCAAGGTCACCCGAATGGAGCCAGCCGTCGATTAGCGTGTCAGCCGTTGCCTCGGGATCCTCATAGTAACCCATAAATACGTTGCTGCCTTTAAGTAGGACTTCGCCGTCATCTGCCAGGGCGACTTCTGTATTCGTGAACGGAAGCCCACCCGATCCGAACTTCGTTGCCCCCCGACGATTGACGGTCGTTGGCCCGCTCCCCTCCGACTGACCGTAGATTTCATGTATGATTAGATCGAGTCCGCTAAAGAAGATGAGAATGTCGGGATTAATCGGCGCTGCGCTAACGAATGCCGCTGTGACTTCATCCAATCCAAGCGCACCTTTCACCTTGCTGAAAACCAGCCTGTCTGCCAAACGGTACTGTGCAGCCAATAGTCCTGAGGGTTCTTCTCCGCGATTCCTGAGATCTGAAACCTGCCGGCCTATACCGGTTGCCCAGTTTGCTATCTTTGCGCGGGGACCTGTGGTTTCTGCCATGCGTGCAACAATGCCATTGTAGAAACGTTCCCATACACGCGGCACACCAAAGAAGATAGTCGGCCGTACTTCCTGTAGATTGTCGAGTAGTTTTTCGAGGGATTCGGCGTAATAGACCGGGTAGCCGGCAGTGACGCCACCGTAGACGGTAAAGGTTTGTTCGGCAATATGTGATAATGGCAGGTAGGATAATTCCCGATCATTTGCGTCAAGGTCAAACATGTTTATTGCTTCTCTGGCCGTGAAGGCGAGGTTTTCATGGGAGAGCATGACTGCTTTGGGTGGGCCCGTTGTCCCTGACGTATAAATCAGCGTTGCCTCCTGTTCGAGGCGGATTGCTGCAATGCGTTCGTCGAGGGCTGATTCTTCGACTTCATCCCCTCTGGCCATGAAGGTTTCCCAACTCATCGCGAGCGGATCGTCAATTTCTGTTCCGCGCATCAAAATCACATGCCGCAGATCAGGCAGTTCGTCGCGTACTTGAGTGATCTTGGCCCACTGCTCCTCGTTTTCCAGGAGAATAACACGGCAGCCGGCATGATTGACGATATATTGGACTTCCTGTGGAGAATTGGTCGTGTAGACTCCTGCGCCGGCGGCGTTGGCCGTCATTGTCGCCAGGAGCATGATAGACCACTCTGGGCGATTGAAGCCCAGGATGGCAACATTTGTTTCTTGTTCTACGCCGAGAGCAATTAAGGCGCGGCCCGCCTGACGAACTTGGGAGACGTATTCACGCCAGGTCGTTGGAACCCAAGCGTCACCAATCTTCTCGTGATAAGCCGGGGC
This sequence comes from uncultured Chloroflexia bacterium, assembly GCA_963767495.1. Classification (GTDB taxonomy): domain Bacteria; phylum Chloroflexota; class Anaerolineae; order Promineifilales; family Promineifilaceae; genus JAACFF01. The sequence continues at coordinate 285,098 of CAVYDY010000001.1, read as the reverse complement.
GCTGGGGCGGTTCCGGCCTTGCTCGTGCAACCGTGAAATGATCGTGTCAGCTGTCATGATTTATTCTCCCTTTTCGTCTGCTCAAAAACGCGATTCGCTGATTGCTATAGCCCACCCGATGCTTGATGATTTTTATCATACTGTTGGTAATCCAGCAATTGCCCCGCGGAATCATTGGCTGCATTGTCAGGGTGGTAAGATGAGCCTACAGCTCCCAGCCGGGCGGTCCAAGAAACGGCCGTATATTTTCGGCCAGCAAGATATTCTTCACGCTCTCTTCGACGCTGATTTCACCTTCCAAAACAGCGTTTTCATATTGCTTTGCCCATAGGTGCATCAGACCGCGCGCCTGGCGCAGTTCCACTAACATTATTTGTGCCAGCGGACCAGCCTCTTGCAGAAAACCCGAGCGCACATAATCCTCTTCGATCAAACGGCGATCATAGACCACTCGTCTTATTTCCGCTCGCCATCCTGAGGATACGTGCCAGGTGAAGCATCCGTAGCTGGGTCGCCAATCGAGATCGAACGGCGCGCCTGCCGAACCGACATTGACGACCAAGGAGCCATTCACTTCGCGTACGAACGCCTGGTGTGTGTGGCTGGTTACAAACACCGCGGGTGCGGGTGTGATTCGCTGAGCAAGGAGTTCATCGCTGTCTTCTACGTAAAGGCCTTCCCGGTTGCTGTGCATTGAGGCGTGAGCCGTCCGAAATTCACTGCCGTCTGGGGCAAAGTAGTCATACCGATCCGGCATCTGCTTCAAATATGAGATTCTTTCATTCAGTTGTTGGGATGCCCAGTATGCGAAGCGATTGACCTCAAATGAAGGCGTATCTTTGACAGCTTCCCAACTGGCTAAGTTGAGAAGATAAGTCTCATGGTTGCCGCGTAGAAGGCGCCAGTCATCCCTATAGTGTCGCTCCAGTAGGTAATCAAAGACGGTATGCGAACAGGGGCCGCGGTTGACAATGTCGCCATTGACAATTACCTGATCGGGGTGCCAGGCATCTATGTCGTTGATCACCGCTTGCAGGGCGGGGGAGTTACCGTGGATATCGGACAGGACAGCGATCTTCATGTTGACGGATTATAGCATTTACCCGGAAGAAATGTTTAGGGTGCAGCTTCACACGCCCTTCATTCAACGGAGGGAATCTACCACTCGCATTGTAGAAACCTGACCTATCACGACTGGTCGATATGCCGCTGCCAACAAGAAAAAAGGCCACCCGCTGTGGGTGACCCTTTTTGATAGTTACGTAATCCGGCACTTAAACATCCAGGTTGCGAACCTCGCTGGCATGGGTCGTGATGAAACGACGGCGAGGCGGCACTTCGCTGCCCATAAGCATATCAAAGGTGCGATCAGCAATGACGGCATCTTCAATCTTCACTTGCAGTAATGTGCGAACAGCGGGGTCCATTGTTGTTTCCCACAACTGCTGGGCATTCATTTCACCTAGACCTTTGTACCGCTGTAGAGAGTATTTTTTGTTTTGTATGCTCTTCAGGAGGGCAGCGTTTTCAGCCTCGGTATAGGTGTAATTAACTTTCTTGCCTTCTTTAACTGCATACAAGGGGGGTTGGGCGATGAAGAGGTGCCCTTCTTCGATTAGTTCCGTCATATACCGGAAGAAGAAAGTCAGGAGCAGTGTGCGAATATGGCTGCCGTCGACGTCTGCATCAGTCATGATAATGACCCGGTTATAACGCAGGTTTTCAATATCCATCGACTCGCCTACGCCGGTACCCAGCGCGGAGATAATCGCCTTGACTTCATTGTTGGCCAATATCTTGTCCAGGCGGGCGCGTTCCGTATTGAGGATCTTTCCTCGCAGAGGTAGTATCGCCTGGAAATGGCGATCGCGGCCCTGTTTCGCCGTACCACCGGCTGAGTCACCCTCAACAATATATATTTCAGAACGTTCTGGATTCCTCTCGGTACAATCGGCCAGCTTGCCGGGCAGCGTCATACTCTCAAGGGCGCTTTTGCGCATAACCAATTCGCGCGCCTTGCGTGCGGCAGCACGTGCACGGGAGGAAGTGAGACAGCGCTCAATGATGCGCTTGGCATCACGCGGATTCTCTTCCAGGTAAGCGTTGAGCGCCTCGGCTGAAATTGCAGCGACGACGCCGCTAACTTCCGCGTTCATCAGTTTTACCTTCGTCTGGCTCTCAAACTGTGGGTCGGGATGCTTGATACTGACAACTGCCGTTACACCTTCGCGGGTGTCGTCGCTCGAGAAGTTGCGATCCTTCTCTTTCAGAAAGTTGTTCTTTCGTGCGTAGCTGTTCAGCACGCGTGTCAGCGCTGTTCGCAGCCCAGTCAGGTGCGTCCCGCCATCAGGTGTGTGAATCGTATTGGCGAAGGCGTATTCCGATACTGCCACGCCATCTGTATACTGCAGCGACATTTCCACATCAATATTGTCTTGTTCCTTGTGAGCGTAAACGGGTGAATGCAGCACCTTGCGGTTACGATTCAAGTAACGAACAAAAGACATGACCCCGCCGTCGAAATAGAAGTTCATTTCTTGAACTGGGTCTGAGCGTTCATCAATCAGCCCCAAATGAACACCGCTGGTGACAAAAGCCATCTCGCGGAAACGGTTTACCAGGGTTTCGAAACGAAACTCAGCATCTCCTTCGAAAATCGTCTCGTCGAATTTGAAGATGGTTGAGGTGCCCTTGGGTTCGCCTCGTTTTAGTTTGCGAACCTTTTCCACAGGGGTTTGCGGTATGCCACGTTCATAGCGCTGCTGCCAGACATAGCCATCTCGCTTGACGGTTACTTCCATCCATTCTGAAAGTGCGTTGACAGCCGCCGCGCCTACACCATGCAATCCACCAGAGACCTTGTAGGCGTCATTATCGAATTTGCCACCTGAATGTAGGCTGGTATGAATGAGTTCCAGTGCAGATATTTTCTCCGTTGGATGGATATCTACTGGGATGCCGATACCGTTGTCGGCGACGGTAACACTGGCGTTCGGATGTATCGTTACTTCGATGCGATCGCAGCGTCCGGCCAACGCTTCGTCAATTGAGTTGTCAACGATTTCAAAAACCAAATGATGTAAAGCTTTCGCATCGGTGCCGCCGACGTACATGCCCGGTCGGCGACGCACAGCTTCAAGGCCTTTCAGCACCTGAATGCTACTGGCATCATATTTCTTTGCTGGAGTATCTGTTTTTGTAGCCATAGGTATTCTTACTTCCACTACTAAGGAAATGCTATCGGGGTTCTAGATTGATCCATCATTGAGTGCCCGTTCGACATTGGGCACTACAGATGCTCGATCTTGATAAAGTATAAAAAAGGCGGTTACAAAGCCGGTGTTCACAAATGCATGAATAAGGATATTGAACAAGGTGAGCCAGGTGCCATTCTCTGCCGCAAGAAGAAGCCAATCTAATACTGTTCCTAACACTAGGATGAGCAGCAGCATCAAGAAGACGGCCGGCAAATTGGTCTGCACCAGCCGGACGCTTTCCCTGACGGACTGAGAGAGAGAGCGATCATTTAGCGTGACGCCTGGTGGGGCAAAGCTCAAATAAATGACGATCCAGATGAGTATGAGCGGCGCCAATAGAAGTACCACAGTGCCAAGCGTCGCATTCAAGAGGAAGAATATTGCGCCCACAATACTGATCGGGATGTAGATAAACATCGCCACTAGAAAAACCAGCAAGGCAAGGCCAATTAGGCGGAGCCAACTGCTGCCAATATGAGCAGACCAGCCGTTATCTCCAGACTGGCCACCGTCTGCTGTCTCTCGTTTGCTAACCACGGCTGAGATGGTCACATAATAAATGGTGGTCAAGAGCAGCCCTACCAGGCTCAAGATGAACAGGAACAGCGTCCATTCTACGCCGTTGTTGATGTCTAGAATCTTCGCGGCCATGGGGGTCTTTTCCGGAGTCAATCCGGCGAGCAAAGCCGGAACACCAATGAGAGGCAGCGAGATAATCGTGAACAGATTTGTTAGCGGGCCTGCTTCTGCCAGCTGCTGGGTGATATCCATCACCGCGACTTCTGCCGGTAAATTCTCGACCAGCTGTTCTATGATCGCCTGGAAACGCAAGCGTGGCCCAAGCCAAAAAAAGATGTCAACCAGGATGGGTAGGAGTAACAGCCACGGATGTTTGGCGGTCAAATCAAACCCGGCAGCTAGTGCGGACCAAACGCCCGTTGATGTACTGTTTTGTTCTTTTTCTTGCATAGCAATGAACCGCTTAATTTTACCATGAGCAGCCTATCTGAGCTAATGCATGAGCTCTTTATGGGTATAAATTATGGAACTATTATATTAGCCTAAAATGGCGGTGATATAGGTTGTATTGCCCGTGAAATCGCAGACAAGAAGTTGACTGTTGTCAATATGTGACCCTGAATTGTCACCGAATGATTACCTGACATTGGCAAACTTGGTATACTCAATCAGCAGACACACCTGTCCAATCCGCGCAACGTAAGGAGATTTTGTTCATGACTGATGTACAGTCAATCGCTGACCAGATTGTTGAAAACGTAGAGCGTGTTATTGTCGGCAAAAAGCAGTCCGTACAGTTGACCGTATTGGGGTTGCTTTGTCAGGGACATATCTTGATTGAAGATGTTCCCGGCGTGGGCAAGACTGTCCTGGCAAAGTCCCTGTCGAAGTCAGTCGGCTGTTACTTTCAGCGCATCCAGTTCACACCGGATATGCTGCCAAGTGATGTGACCGGTGTTTCCATCTTCAATCAAAAAACATTCGAGTTTGAATTCAGGCCCGGACCCATTCACGCCCAGATAGTTTTGGTTGACGAGATCAACCGTGCTACTCCAAAGACTCAGTCGGCGCTGCTTGAAGCGATGGAGGAGCGCCAGGTCACTGTAGATGGCGCTACCTACCCCCTTGGCCCGCCATTCATGGTGCTGGCAACCCAGAATCCGATTGAGTATGAAGGGACTTTCCCTTTGCCGGAAGCGCAGCTGGATCGTTTCTTGCTGCGAATCCGATTAGGCTATGCTACTAAAGAGGAAGAGATGGAAGTGCTTGATCGGCAGCAGCAGGTCCACCCCATCGAAGGAATCTCTCAAGTCGTCTCGGTTGAACAGTTACTTGCTGCGCAAGAAGCGGTTAAGCAAATCTACGTAGACGATCTAGTGAAATCCTACATCGTTGATCTGGTTCGAGAAACCCGCGAACATCCCGACGTCTATCTTGGTTCAAGCTCACGTGGCGCCCTGGCTTTGTATCGCCTGGGTCAGGCGCGGGCAGCGATGTTCGCCCGGGACTATGTGCTGCCAGATGATATCAAGCAGTTGGCGCCGTCCGCCCTCAGTCATAGGATTATCGTTGGCCCGGCTGCGCGCATTAAGGATGTTGAGCCAGAGGAAATTGTTCAGGATATTCTGAATCGAGTGCCGGTTCCGGGCGCACAGGTTAGACCCAGGTAGGCATTATGCTAAGACAACGCCGCACGGCCGTCTTCATTATGGCTCTGCTGGCTCTTATTGGAGGGTTGGTTACCGGACGAGATCTTTGGTTCAATCTCGCCTATCTGCTGGGCTTGCTGCTCATCATTTCCTTTCTCTGGGCCTGGATAAACATCAACTGGCTGCACCTTTCCCGTTTGACACGTACGCGCCGTACCCAGGTCGGCCGTCCGCTGGAGGAACGCTTTGAGGTCCGCAACACCAGCATCGTTCCCAAACTGTGGCTTGAAGTTCGTGATGAATCCAACCTACCTGGTCACTTTTCCAGCCGGGTCATCAACAATCTGGGCCCACGCAGAACCTATTCCTGGCGCACGACTACGATATGCCGTCAACGTGGTCGCTACCGGCTGGGCCCTCTCCAGCTGCGTACCAGCGATCCATTCGGCTTGTTTCCGATGACTCGCAACATAGCGCAGACCTCCAATGTGGTCGTCTATCCGATGACGTTTGATATACACCGTTTCGCATTACCCATCGGTGTCCTTTCCGGCGGAGACGCGCTGCGTAGGCGCACGCATCACATTACTACCAATGCTTCTGGTGTACGGGACTACGTGCCTGGGGACAGTTTTGGGCGCATTCACTGGCGCAGCACAGCCAGGCGGAACCGGTTGATCGTAAAGGAGTTTGAACTGGATCCGCTTGCTGATATTTGGGTTGTGCCTGATATGGCTGTTTACAGTCATGTGGCGATGGATGCAGAGCCGGAGACGCCAAACACCGACCTGCCCGAATGGATGGTGATGGAAAGGTTTGAGCTGGCTGAAACGACCGAGGAATATACGGTGACGGTTGCCGCCTCATTGGCTCAATTCTTCCTGCGCCAGGATCGTGCTGTTGGGATGTTGGCTTATGGTCAGTCCAATGAGATCTTGCAGGCGGATCGCAGTGAACGACAGCTAAACCGAATCTTGGAGACGCTTGCGGTACTGCGTGCGGAAGGCAAAGTGCCTATATCTGATGTGCTTCAGGCTGAGATGCATATGTTCCCACGTGGAACAACTGTGATATGCGTCACGCCACAAACGGATAGTGCCTGGGCGACGGTAGCCAGACAGCTGCAGCGGCGAGGCTTGCGGATAGTAACGATATTGGTCAATCCCGCTTCGTTTGGCGGCGTGCTCTCGTCGGACGCGCTGCTGACACTCTTACAGGCAAACAATCTGGCCACTTACCAGGTAAACGCGGGTGATGATCTGACGGCCGTGTTTAGCGGCGTGAAGTCGCTCTCCCCACAATTCACGCGCGTTTGAAACAACGTCCCTGGCGTGACAGGAATTCACTACGACCTAGCGGGTGATTTACTCGATATCGCCTGCCCAGAAATAGTCAACCCAATTGCAGGGCCACTCAAGATTACAGCACAGCGAGGGGGATGGCGTTGTTTGCTGAAGGCTGCGCTGCTGCGGGTTTATCAACCGCCTGACCAGACATGCTCCACGGGCCAGTATGTTCAATTTGCACCTGTACCACTTGGCCGCGCAGATCGCGTGGATCAACGAAGAAAACAAGTTTGTTTTGCGGGTTGCGGGCGCGCCAGCGCCCTTTTTGCTCGCTTTCCACTAACACTTCGATCGTCGAGTTCAGATAGCTCTGCATTTTCTCTTGCGAGATTTCCTTTTGCAGATCTTCCAACAAGTGAAAGCGGCGTCGCTTCTCGCTATCGGGCACATCGTCATGCAGGGTTCGGGCGCTAACCGTTCCTGGTCGGGCGCTGTAGCGGGCCAAATGGATTTTGTCCAGACGAAGTTCACTGAGAATGTCGTAGGTCTGTTGGAACTGAGCATCCGTTTCGCCAGGGAAGCCGACGATAATATCCCCGTGAATAGCTGCATCAGGGATGACGTTGCGTACCTCGTAGATCAGATCGCGATACTGCTCTCGCGTATATCCGCGGCGCATGTTCCGTAGAATTGTGTTATCGCCGGACTGGATCGGTATTTCGATCTGTGGCATCACCTTCGGCAGATCGGCGACGGCCTGTAGAATCCGCCGGGTCATGTAGTTGGGGTGGCTGGTCAGGAAACGGATCCGACTTAGTCCATCGATACCGTTGATTGTAGTTAACAGATCCGCCAGGTCCGGTCCATCGGGAACGTCATAACCATAACGGTCCACGATTTGCCCTAAGAGAACGACTTCTTTGACTCCCTGTCGCACCAGCGAGCGTACTTCTGACGCGATCTCGCCGATTGGGCGGGACCGTTCCCTACCTCGTTTCTGAGGAATGATGCAGAAGGTGCAGGCGTGAGAACAACCGTATACTATCGCAACTGGCGCAGAGACCAATTGTCCGACCTGGTCTTGCGGCAGGATGACTTCACTATCTTGCAGCGCGTGACGCACGGCCGTTTCCTGCTGCTCGAGAACGTAATCTTCTTCTTGATATAAGTGGGAGAGTAGTTGGGCGCCATCAGCCGAGGGTTCCATGAACACGTCAACGAATGGGAATTGTTTTTCAAGCTGTTCATTGCCCCGTACGCCAACGATGCAGCCCATGACGGCCAGCGTGAGATCAGGACGTCTTTCCTTCATGGCCCGGAAATTTTGAAGTTTGTTGTAGGCTTTGTCTTCCGATTGTTGTCTAACTGTACACGTTTGCAGGATGACTACATCGGCATCATCGGCCCTGGGCGTCGTCTCGTAGCCCTGCTTCTCGAGTTCCGTGGCCACACGCCGTGCGTCTGCATAATTCATTTGACAACCGGTGATCCAGAAATGGTATTTCTTACTCATAATTTTTGTCGAATCAGTGGATAGCAGACAAGGGCACCTTCTGGTGCAGTTTGTTCTACACAATATGCTATGCCGCTGCCAGTATGGTGAGTTCGGTTAAGCGAAAAACGATTCTATCGCCCGAGCCTAGCGGCGTCAAGAAGCGCTCAACCTTCTCAGGAGCCTGGATGAGCATCGCCCGTAAACGAATGCGATCCTGACTTGTGAGCGCGAAATCATCTGACCAGGCATCGAACGCTTGCAGATTGTTGTATTCTGCAGTCTGCTCTATGTTCCACGGTGTCGCTTTTAGCTGCTGCGCCCAGGCGTCTAGCGACAAGCAGCTTATGTGTCGCGGATTTCTCAATCTCATCCAGGCATTAACGTATTCGCCCGCTTCTCGCGACTGGCGGGCTTTCTTGCCGCGCAGCCGGCTGCCTGGCACAAGATAGTCGATAACTAACAAGTGACAATTGGCTTCAACGACTCTGTTTATTTCAATCAGGGTATCTCGTTCTATTACCATCGCTGTCGAAGTATAGGCGCAGATCGCCAAATCGAATTGGCCGGTTTCGTAGGGTAGGGAAAAATCCTCACCTGGCCCGGAATCCGCAGGACCAACCTTAAACAAGATTAGATCCTGGTCGCTGTCTTTTCCTGTGAGTGCCTGCGAATCATGCTGCCTGATGTCTTGAATCAGGCGCTCTATCTTGCCCGATGCAGCGGCGCTGCCAGGGGCGAGGAGTAGAACCCGGCGATGTGGTATCGCTGATAGCCACGTTTCGAGAGTCAACGGATTGTCTACAGATTCGTTTGGCGCACCTGTACGGACACTCTCTGGGCTGGCGATCACCGCTGCTGGTTTATCCATGAGGGGGCGCCACACGCTCCGGGCGGCGTTTCAACGATCTGCAGCTGCTTGGCCTCGGGTGAATAGAAACCGACTTTGTCGTCATCTAGCAAGATCGCCAACCAGCTTCCATCTTGCGACCAGTCGTAAAAAATTGAGAATGGAGGGAAATCGCCGGTCAGGGAAAAGAACGGGATAACCTCTTCCCTTGCAAGGTCATACAACTGCAGCAACGTGTTTTCTGTACCGGCGTTCGGATCGCTTTCATCCATGCCGGTTAAAATCAGGTAACGGCCGTCGGGCGAAATCCCGAGAGAATGGTTGGCAAGCCAGCCGGCCGACATGAGATATCGTACATCGTCTGAGCTCCGGTCAAACGACAGGACATAGGCGCGCTGGTTCATAGCCGACAATACAACGACGTAGAGTATTTCCGGTTTGTCCGGGTGCAGCATTAGGTATTGAATCCAGAACATCCGCTGCGCATCGATATCGATGTCCAACGCTGCCAATAAATCGCTCAGGGAAAACAGCAATTGGGGATCGTCCTGGTCAACAGCGGTAGACATGACGCGCGAACCGCGCTGCAACATGGGATCACTGTCGTCAGCTACAAAGGCAACCGTGTTGTTGTCAAGCCAGATTGGCGCCCGTCCATTAGCCACCTGAGGCAATTCCTCCGCGCTGGCCAGCGCCTCACCTTCCGAGAATTCAGCCCGAGTGCCGATATACCATGGCAAGGCACGATTTCTCTCTGGGCGGCCGTATAGAACTGTGCGCAGTTCTGTTCGCAGTAAATCAAGCTGGCTGTTTGGATCGCCCGTAAAAAGTGCTCGCCCACCATCCGCGGACCATATGGGAATTCCAGGCAGTTCTTGATTGGAGCACCCGCCTGATTCCTGACAGTTGCGGAGATCAAACCAGGTGATGGTCGCTTCATTGCCGCCAGGTGGGAACAAGTAGGCGGCCAAACCTGTCGCCGCCGGATCTGTCTGCCCAAAGGCTACTGTCGAATCTTGACTGCCTGCCACGAGATCTATCAGGTGCGCATTCTGCCGGATACCGGCTGTCCAGTGATGGCCTTCAGCATCAAATTCCTGCTGAAGAAGCATGTCGTCCCCAGGCAGAGATCGCGTCCACAGCATGCTGGAGGTTTCATAGACGCCATCCCAGCGGTTTTGGTCGATGTCATATTGATACAGGGTGGTAATCTGGGCGTCTTGATCTTCCGGATCTGGGACAGCGCAGGTCAGATAGATATCCTGTGCCGGGGCATCTGCACCCCAATCTGCCGTATTGTTCAGAGTACGCGCATAACTGCGCAGCCAGAAGCCACGAGCCAGTTCGTTGATCAAGGCCGAATCACTTAGATTGCTTTCTCCCGTGAACAAACTGTTCAACCATTCTTGATAGTTTTCTCTGTTGATAAGTTCACGCTGCAGCAGTGCCGGGCTATATTGAGGGAGGCGATCTAGCAGATAATCAACAAGGACGTAGGTGCGCCAACCATCAGGGCCATCAATGTCCTGTGCATTATCACTGGGCCAAAGTGGAGAGAGCTCTTGAAAGCTAACCTGCTTGCTTAGCGCCTGTTCATACGCCGCGCTGCCAACAGGCCATGGTTTGAGTGCCAGTTGACTCAGTTGATAATCCACCAAGGCGCGATAAATGGGTAGTTGCTCACAGCATTCGTAGCCGACATCGTGCGATATCACGGCCGTTACCATTTGCGCCGCGTAACCGCGAAAAATCGCCTGATAACCCGCTTCGTCTTGGGGAATTCCGACGAGTGTCGGTGTTGGTAAGACAATTGTTAGCCCGTCATCCGTTGCCTGGGCTGCGCGGGGTTGTGCCGAATCGACCAGGGTCTGCGGATCAGTAGAGAGAAAAATCTTCAACTGTGATCCAGAACTGCAGTCAATATCAGCCAACGTGCTGCACAATTCTTCCAGCTTTCTCTCTAGATCTGGGAGCAACCGTACTGCTAAATCTGAGTCTCTTTGCGGGAAAGTCAATTCAAGACGCGCTCCTTTTTGAGACTCTTGGGTTCCCCAAAATGCTTCATCAAGCGGCGATAGAAGCCATCTTTCGCGCCCAAGGCGGTACTGATTCGTTTCTTGTAGGGTCACCGTTTCTGTGAGCTGGTTGCCGATCGTAATCTCGTAGGGGAGAAGTGTTGTAACGTCCGCTGTCATCAAGTCTGGCGAAAATGTAACCGAAAGAGTCTCGTCCCCTTCGAGCGGTAGAGGATTGCTCGGCAAGACCTTCAGCCCGAATGGGGCCCTGTCATGCAGTGTTCGCGACTGAAAAAGTTTGTGCTGTGTGGCTGTCCAGGTGCTGTCACGGCCGGAAAGCAGCGAGAAGAACAGTTCGTCGTCCTGCTCTTTCTCCGCAAAGCGGAGTAGATTATGGCTGGAAATGACATCGCTGCTGATAGCCTGTGTATTCTCATCGATTCGTTGATCCACCTGACGGACCAGGAAGGCAGCGAGGCCAGCAACCAGCAAGACACCAATTAGGACAGCCAGCCAGCGGCGGCGCCCCGGCGGCAATTCAGATGGGGATGTTTCTTCCAGTCTGTCCCAATCAAAGTCGTCTTCTGTTCTCCAATCAAATTTGCTAGACATGGGTTTGAAGTCTGTTCCAGCGCCGTACCGGCAATTGATAGTGTGAGGCTATTCTATTCTGCACGGTCGCCGCTGTAGTTGATGATAATCAACCGCTCATTCACCAACCGGTTAGTTAAAGTTTGATCAATCTGTCTTATCCAGATAGTCCGTGTAGCCGCCCAAGTATTCTGAGAACTGGCCATCCTGCAGTTCGACGACACGATCGACAACCCTGTCCATGAAGAAACGATCGTGTGAGATCAGCAGTACGGTTCCTACAAATTCATCCAGCGCCTCTTCTAAGACCTCGATTGATGGAATATCGAGATTGTTAGTTGGTTCGTCGAGCAGCAGCAGATTCGGCCGTTCGAGAACGAGTTTGGCCAGCTGTAGTCGACTGCGTTCGCCACCGCTAAGCTTACCGATTGGCTGCTGCATCTGATCATAGGTGAAGAGGAAACGCAGCAGATAGGCCACGGCCGTCTCGCGGCTTACCGGGGCAGTTTGCCGTATTTCAGATATCAAGTCGAGACTATCGTCTAATGTCTCCTGTTCTTGAGCGTAGTAGCCGATTTTGATACTTGGACCAATTTTGATTTCACCCGCCGAAACGCCCTCCGGGTCCAGCAGTTGTTTCATCAGCACTGACTTTCCGGCGCCGTTTGGACCGACGAGGGCGACCCGTTCACCGTGCCACAGGGTTAGATTCAGGTCTTGAAAGATAAGATGCCCATTGTCAAACTGTTTGGCGACATCTACCAATTCGACCACCTTCTTGCTGCCGCGCCATCCGGCGATATTCAATTTCATGCGGCGGTCATCGCTGACTTTCTCTACCTTGTCCATTTTGTCCAGCATTTTTCGGCGGCTGCGCGCCTGCTTGATGTGACGTTCGTTGACGACCAAAGAAGCCCATAGTTCAAATCGTGCGATGGATGCTTCAATTCGCGCGATTTCTTTTTGCTGCGCTGCATACAGCTGCTGCTGACGCAGCCGGCGAATGGCGCGTTCATTTGTGTAGGCACTGTAATTGCCCTGGTACAGCACCAGCTTTCCCGCCTCCAATTCGGCAATATTGGTTGCGATTTCATCAAGAAGATAACGATCGTGGGATATGATCACAACGCAGCCGCTGTAACTATTGATGACCTTCTCCAGGTTCGCTTTTGCCTTTAGATCCAGATGGTTGTCGGGCTCATCCAGAAGCAACAGCTGTGGTTCCTGAACCAGGAGTTTGGCCAACATGATCAGCTTCTTTTGCCCACCACTGAGATGTTCGGTCAGCTGAGTCCATTGGCTCTTGTGAAAGCCCAGAGCCACCAATGTTTCGCGGACGCGGCTTGCATAACGAGACCCATCATAGCGCTCATACTGCGCGACCAATTCTTCGTGTTGGGCAAGTACCCGGGTTAATTTCTTCTGGTCGCTGAAAACGGCAGGATCTCCCATTTGCGTTTCCGCTGTGGCCATCTTGACTTCTAGGGCAGCTATTTCTGGTTTTGCCGTCATCGCTTCTTCTAGTACGGTGCGGCCAGGCGGCAGTGCCGGCTCCTGCTCGAGACGCCCCCACGTGAGCCCCGGTATGCGGAAGATCTGACCTTGATCGGCCGTCCATTCCTGGGCCAGGATTTTCAGGAGGGTGGATTTACCTGCCCCGTTGGGACCGACCAAGCCAATACGCTGGTATTGTTGGATTTCCCAGCTTAGGTTTTCAAATATCGTCTTGCCTGCCAGGCTGATACTGATGTTGTCGAGGTTGACAAGTATCTTTGCCATTGTCATCATCCAATGCGGTCTATTAGTTTACTGTTTACAGATTCCTGATTATACTCTGCATCATGCGCTCGAGTTGGGCAATCGCCGTTCTCTTCGCGGCTGTGCTTCTTTTATCAGCTTGCGATCTACTTTCGAATACTGGGGGTGCCGAGGCAATCCCTGAACCCACCGCAACCGTGGACCTGGCAGTGATGACCCTTGCTGCGCCGAACCTACCTAATATTACCCTGCCTGTGACGCCCACCCAAGAATCGACTACATTGCGCCTATGGATTCCCCCATCAGTTGCGGCAAGAACGGAAAGCGGCGCGGCAACTTTATCGGAGCAGCTGCTCGCTTATGGAGTTGAACACCCGGACGTGATGGTCGTTGTCGAACAAAAACAGGCCAGAGGTCCAGGCGGCATACTAAACTATTTGCGCACAGGACGCGATGTCGCTCCTTCGATCTTGCCTGATCTAGTTGCCGTTCCTACCGATTTGCTGCCCACCATGGCGACGGAGAACCTGCTCCAACCGCTTGATGACAAGATCGATGATGACGCGATTGATGCGCTATTTCCACCGGCACTTCTGTTAGCCCGCCCAGAAGCGGCGGTTCTTGGCTATCCCTTTGCTCTCGGTCGCCTGCCGCATTTGGCCTATAACAATAATGTCTTGACAGGCACCCTGCCGCTCACGTGGGAGCGGCTGATCGAGAACGATACACATCGATATGCTTTCGCGGCAGATGGCCTTGATGGTTCATTGCTGGTGCTGCAGTTCTACCTCGAAGCCGGCGGACAGTTGTTTGACGAAAGCGGCCAGACGACACTGCAGCTGGATCCTTTGGTTGAGGCTTTGCAGTATCTAGAAGATGGTCAGGCGCAGGATTTCTTTGTACCACAGAGCAGCGCAATGAATACTACGGAGCAGGCCTGGCAGAATTTTCTCAGCGGCGGCAGCAATATTGCCCAAACGACCTCCGATCATTTTCTCGGACAGAATATCGCCGGATTGCCGATAGCCTATACCATTATTCCGGGTATCGATAGACCGTTGACGCCGTTGGTCGATGGTTGGGCCTGGGCGATCACAACGAATGATCCTGCCAAACAAGCGCCGGTAGTTGGCTTGATAGAAGCGCTGATCTCTGCGCCTAGCCTCGCTTCCTGGAGCCGCGACAGTAATATTCTCCCTGCCCGGCGGGACGCATTGGAAGCGTGGCCTGATCAGGACCCCTATGTTGGCTTTGCCCGTCAGGAATTAGAGCGCGCTCAACCTCTTCCATTGTCACCCTCTAGCAAACTGTTGACCGTGTTAAGCGATGCCGTATTTCAGGTGGTTTCCGGCGGTAGAACTGCTCAAGAGGCGGCCGTTGACGCAGTGAACGCACTGCAGACTTGATTGCCAGACCCAAACATTGTCGAATTCAGAAATTCAGCGGGTGGAGAGAATCTAGGTGTTGGAGTATGCGGCATATCGACAGCATGTCGAGGAGATCTTCCAGGCAGCGCTTGCAGCGGCAGAGCCTGGAAACGCGGTAAGGAAATCTCTGACCTGTAGGGATCGTGTTTTGCAGGTTGGTGATCTTGACTTTGATCTTGGCCGCGGGCGAATCTTCCTGGTTAGTGTTGGCAAGGCAGCGAATCCTATGGCTGGAGCTGCGTTTGATATTCTGGGTGATGCCTTATTCTCCGCCTGCGTGATCAGCAAACGTGGCGGAAAACGACCGGAGGAAGCGCTGCTTGAAGCGCGAACGAAGGTCAAGCTTATGGAAGGCAGCCACCCTGTTTCTGGAGAGGACAGCATTTCGGCGACGGCCGAGGTAATCGAACAGCTTGGTGACACGACGGAAAATGACCTGGTGCTTTGCCTGATCTCCGGCGGCGCGTCAGCGTTATTGACTCAGCCGGCAGTTTCCCTGGCTGACTGGCAGCTTCTCAACGAGGCACTGCTGGCCAGCGGCTGCACGATTAACGAGCTCAATACGGTTCGTCGTCAATTGGATCGTGTTAAGGGCGGCGGCCTTGCCCGCATTGCCGCACCGGCTCAATGCATCAGTCTGATATTGAGTGATGTGGTCGGTAACCCGTTGGAGGCGATAGGCAGCGGCCCCACGGTATTGTTGTCAGAATTACCCGGAGACGCGCTGAAAATCCTGGACCGGTATCAGATTGCGGAAGCGTTGGGGGCCGCAGCCTATGGGCGCGTCACAGCTGCGCTGCTCCAGCAGGATGGCGGCGAGTCTATGCTGGCCAGAAGCGAAATCTTCATCGTTGGCGACGTAAAGATGGCGGCCGAGGCCGCGATGGCCAGAGCGACAGCGTTGGGTTTTGATG
This sequence comes from uncultured Chloroflexia bacterium, assembly GCA_963767495.1. GTDB lineage: Bacteria > Chloroflexota > Anaerolineae > Promineifilales > Promineifilaceae > JAACFF01. The sequence continues at coordinate 269,340 of CAVYDY010000001.1, read as the reverse complement.
CGCAAATAGTTAGCGCCCGATTGGAAGGAGAGGCGCGCGAGGTGGGCCGTATGGCTGCCGCGATTGCTAAAGACACGCCACCAGGAAAATGCCTGATATTTGGGGGTGAAACCACGGTGACCATACAGGGTGATGGCCTGGGCGGTCGCAATCTGGAGACCGCGCTCGCCACGGCGATCTCCCTGGATAATTGGCTGGGGGTCGCTGTAGCCAGCGTGGCAACGGACGGAGAAGATGGCCCGACACCGGCTGCCGGCGCCGTGGTGAGCGGCTGGACAGCACCTTATGCGATACACGAGGGTTTGCCGCCACAGGATTACCTGGAACGAAACGATAGTTACAGTTTCTTCAGCAAACTGGATGCGCTCACCGATATGTTTGAACAGGACAATGATGTTTATCGCCCACCCTGTCTGATACTGATCGACAGCACGGGGACCAACGTGAATGATTTGCTGTTTATACTTACTTATGATGGTTCGGGAGAGCAACTTCACTGAGGGTAACCGAGTTTAGTTTTCGCTTCAAATAACGAAAGAAATGAGGTAGTTAGATGAGTATCCACTTTGGTACCGACGGATGGCGGGCTGTAATAAGTGATGAGTTTACGTTCGCCAACTTGCAGCTGGTAGCGCAGGCCATTGCTGATCATGTTCGCGAAGAAGACAGCCATGATCCCAGCGTCGTCGTTGGCTTTGATACACGATTTCTGTCGGACCGATACGCGGCTGACGTTGCACGCGTCATGGCCGCAAACAATATTAGGACTTGGCTGGCTCGCGCCGATACACCCACGCCGGCGATAAGTTATGCCGTGGTTAACAAGCGGGCGACTGCCGGCATCATGATTACGGCAAGTCATAATGCCCCGCGCTACAATGGCGTGAAGCTTAAGGCGAGTTACGGAGGAAGTGCCAGCCCGCCTCAAAACAAGCGTGTTGAAGCGATACTTCAGCGCAATCAGGACATGGGACGTGAACCAAAACTCGTCAATCTCGGAGATGCAGTTCGTGCGGAGCAGATCATCAAATTCGACCCGGCGTGGGCATACTACGAACACCTGGGGACATTGGTCGATCTGGACACAATTTCCGGAGGTGAACTGCGGGTAGTCGCTGATGGAATGTACGGCTCTGGCCGGCGGTCAATTGGTGAAGTCCTGGCACGTACGCGTACAAAGGTTCACGACATTCGCCATGAGATGAACCCGGGTTTTGGCGGTATTCACCCAGAACCAATCGCCCTGCATCTTGGCCAATTGATGTCTTTCATGCAGTCGGGACATTGGGATGTTGGTCTGGCGACTGATGGTGACGCGGATCGTCTGGGCGCCGTGGATGCGAATGGAAACTTTGTCGATCCACATCGGATATTTGCCCTGGTTTTGCGCTACCTGTTGGCTGAACGAGGATGGCGAGGCAGCGTGGTGCGCACCGTTTCCACGACGAGAATGCTGGATCGCCTTGCCCAACAGTATGATCTTCCCCTCATCGAGACTCCGGTAGGCTTCAATCATATCGCCGATCACATCTTACTGGATGATGTTCTGATGGGAGGGGAGGAATCGGGCGGCATCACCATAAGGGGCCACATTCCGGAGGGTGACGGTGTGCTGATGGGGCTGCTTTTGCTGGAAGTCATGGCGCATGCAAGGCAGCCTTTGCAGGTCATGGTAGACGATTTGCTTACCGAATATGGTCCGGCACAATACGCGCGTACCGACCTGGTGCTTAAGCGTGCTGTTGCCAAAGCAGATATGGTGAGCCTGTTGGTTGATCTTGCTCCGGCCGCTATTTCGGGCGTGCAGATTGAAGATGTGCAGACGACAGACGGTGTGAAATATTATCTCGATGACGGCAGCTGGCTGCTCATCCGCCCGTCCGGAACTGAGCCGGTACTGCGCGTTTATGCGGAAGCGCCAGATGACGAACGGGTAAGCGCATTGTTAAGCTTCGGCGAGGAGATGGCAGCCAAAGCATAGCGTAAGGATCGTTCCCTACTACCCTGCCCAAACGCGAGAATATGTCCCCTGTAGGACAGCTACTCGTTTTCGGCAGGGTAACTTTCATTGTCTTCAGCCGGCACGTTGTTGGTTTCCGGCAAAACGCCGGAAGTGAATGGAGAGGCAAACTTCAGAATGCGGTTGTTCCCTGAGTCGGCAACATAAATGTTGTCCGCATCGTCAATAGCGATCCCATTGGGCAGGCCGAAATTGGTAGCCGCGGCTCCAAATGAGCCAAAGCGGCCGACATAAGTGCCGTCAGCGTTGAAGATTAGCACGCGATATTCTTCCGGATCGGTAATATACACTCTGCCGGCGCTGTCCACAGCCACGTAGGGCTTGTTGTTGATGGATGTGCCGTCCCAGGCATTCACAGGCCACTCACTGACGGCAAAGAGTTCGGGCGAGAACTGCTGGACGCGGCTGTTCCATGTGTCAGCCAGGTAAATGTATTTGTCAGGCCCCTGACCGATACCGACGGGTTCGTTCATCTGACCAAGATCGTTGCCGAAGCTGCCCACCTGAAATTGGAAGTTGCCGTCAGTGTCCAGCAGCTGCATGCGATGGTTTCCGGTGTCAGTGACTAACAAACGGCCGTCGTCGAGCCGTACGATTGAACGTGGTCCAAAGAACAGGCCTAATCCTTCATCCTCTGAGTCAGCTGCCGGCGATCCGCTGGCGCCAAATACATCGACGAATTCACCGTCCAAAGTGAACTTTTGTATACGGTGATTCCAGGTATCGGCAACGTAGACGTACGCATCGCCAACGGCAATACCCCAGGGTTCGTTGAACTGTCCAGGGTCAGTACCGAAGCCGCCCCACGAGTTGACCAAACCGCCGTCCGGCTCAAACACCTGCAGGCGGTGGTTGCCCGAGTCGAGCACGTAGATACGGCCGTCGGCGCCAACATCCATATTGCGCGGCAGGGCCAACTGACCTGCCTCTGTGCCGGCGATACCGGCTTCATTAATGATCATCAGCGGCTCTAATGTCAATTCACCTTCTTCATAGGGATCAACGAGATCGCCCACGGCGACCGCGCCTACGCCATAGTCCCACATGGTAGGCATTACATCATTGCGAACATAGAGGCGCAGATTGTGGCGCAAGGGCCATTCGCCCGCAGTATAGGTCCCGCCGAACACCTGACCGTATTTCTCATAGTCACGGTAGAAGAATATGTCCCAAAGCGCCTGCCGAACATCAGGGTTACCCAAGCCGCGCCGCTGTTCAGCAGGTGTGTTTGGATCACCCAGAAGTGCATTCCAGGAAAAGTTGCGGTAATCCTCCATCGGCCACCACAAGAATGTATGCTCAGTATATTCGTAGTTGTCTCCCAGGTAAGGTTCGACACTGTTCCAGTTCTGCGCTCCCACAACGATCACCGGCGATTCATTCAGACTTTGGCTGGGATTCTCCCCGAAGAAGACGCGCTGCGGGTACTCGCGCAGGTACCAGGTCAGCGGCCAGGAAACGTCACTATCAAAGGCAACCTTGATGCTTTTGTCACCATTAAGGCGCATCGACAATTCTTCTACCTGTTCCAAAACGACGCTTTTCGTGGCCGGTGCACCGTGAGCATAGACCATAAACTCTGTCGTGTAATCGGCGTTGGTGATGGCGGCCATATAGCTGAATCGAATCGTCAGCAAGCTGAGCAAGATAAATACGCTAAGGACGAAGATCGGGTTACGCAATGATTGGGGGACTTTGTGGTAGTTACGCCGCCAAAAGAATGCAACCAAGCCAACCAGCAGGAGACTTCCTATGAAACGGCCGATATTAGTCAGTGCCTCAAGCTGTTGGTCTCCAAGATTGATCAAGCCCAAAAGCAGCGGGCCAATTACCAGCATCGCCGTGATTAGCAAAAGGATGGTCAGCCCCATGAGTATCAGGGCGCTGCGCGAAAAGAGATCTTGCGCCCTAATTGGCGACAACTTCTCGTTGAAATACCAGCCTGTCAACATCCCCATAGGAATCACGAAATGAATACTGAGCCAGGGCATTTTTTCGCCGGCATAGCTATAGGCGACCCAGGTGAGGAGAAGCCACCAGACCAGGAATGGCACCATTTCAAGCAGCACTTTGGGATCAAATAGTTCTCCAATGCCGTTCTCCAATCCCATTTCTTTTATCAAGCGGCGGCGGTAGCGTAGGAACCAGAAAAGTACCGCAGAAATGAACACAACTGCTCCTGCCAGTAGGCCAGGAATGATCGTCGCTTCCTCAAGGCCAGCGTTGTTTCCTGCGTAGTTACCATACAGCCAATTGACAAAGCTGTAGGCGAGCAGGGTGAGCAGAAGCGTGATGATCCAGAAGCCGACAACTCTGTTTGTCCTGTGTTTATAAGTCCATAGACGCACAGCTAGCAGCGAGAAAACGAGCGGCAAAAACTCATAGAAGGGTACGACAAACATGTAGTAGTAAACAGGCTGGCTGCCTCGTTGTACGGCCTGCTGCTCCAGCCAATAACCCAGAGAGCCGATGACGCCGGTCGTCCAGCCGCCCAGATTGGTGAAAAGTGACGTGAAGAGGACGAGCAGTATGCCATTGAAAATCAGCGCGGAAACTATCCAACGCCGTTTGTCCCACCACAAGCCGACGAGGATGGCAATTGCCAGAGTTATGATCAGGAATACGCCTGAACGAATGACACCGGATTCAAAGAATGAACTCCAACAGACAGAGTTGCCCAACCGGCCAAACAACACCTGCAGAGTAGACATGGTCTCCTGCCCATCGAGATAACAGGTATTGAGTGTATAGTCGGTTGGATTCCAACCGGCAACTTTGGTCAGGAATGGGGAAGCAAGGGGCAGCAAGAGCGTTGAGAATAGAATGATCAGGTCAAATTCTGCGTAGTCATCAATCTGAGGTCGCAGCCCGCGCGCGAGAAGAAGCAGCCCACCACCTACGATAAATATACCCAATACCTGGGCCCAACGAAGAAGGCCGCTCATTCCCCCTGTAGAGTCCGCTTCAGAAATTTCTAGTTCGGCGTCTGGATCAGCGGCAAACCCTTCCGTTGGTTCAACGGTCGCTGTACTTTCTGTTGCGCTGCCGGCCGTTCTTGTGCCGACAAAACCTACACCAGCCAACAGCAATCCGGCTATGATCAGCAGGACCGGGACACGCAGCCTGGGAAGTGAGTCACGTATCCAGGATGCGCCAACGAGTTGAGCCAACAGTCTAACGATCAGGTAGCTGCCAAAGATGGCCACATAGATGAAGGCAACTTCCTTGGTAGCGAACATCAATGCCGTAGCAGCGACAAAAAACCACAGATAGATATCCTTGCGCTCGCGGAAGTAGTACCAGATGGCGATGAAGACGATCATTGCCCAGACGATGATATATACATCGTGCCGTATATATCTAGAATAGTAGACAACAAAGGGGGAGATCAAGAAGATGAAACTTGTGAAGATGCTTCCTATGCGGCCTAGCCAATCGCGGAGGAAGTAGGGTAGTACGACCAGCAAGACACCGAAGATGGCCACGGGGATGCGGGCGGAAAAATCACTGTCGCCAAACAACCAATAGGATACGGCCGTGATATGAAAGAGAAACGGGCCATGCATCAACGGCGTGTGATTGTAGCCCTGACCATCATAGAACTGGTAAGAAAACTGTGTATGTAGGCTTTCGTCATGACTCATAACACGGTCACCAAGCGCCCAAAAACGGGTTATGATGGCCACAACAATGAAGATCAGATAGATCGTTTTTTCCCAATCTAGATTAATCGCCGGTATTACGGGTCGGCTTAGAAAGTCGCTGCTCTCTCGTTCAGGTGTGGTAGTAATTTCGGTCATCTTCCTCTTCGCAGGCGTTGGTAACTGGGTATTACAGAGCTTCTCTGGTCAGCGTGGTTTAGTTGGTGGCCATCTGGTTGAGTGCCGCCACGGGCGTTGGTGGCTGGGGTGGGGCCGGTACGGCAATCGTTGGACCGGGCGAACCCGCTTGATAGGTGGCCATTGCCCCCGAACTGCTTTGCGAAAGCAGAGGTGTCTGGGCGTCCATACTGCTGGCTTCCTGGGCAATTGTCGCCGTTGGTGTATTGGTTGATGTGGCTGTTGCTGTCGCAGCCGCAAAGAATGACAATGGTCTTTCGGAATCGGGAGCGTTTAGTAGTAGGCCGCCGACGATTAACAACAGCAAGACAAGCGCCGGGGCGAGGCGACCAGCCCAGGCTGTGGCGATCTTGCCTTGTCTGGATCGCTGTGGGATCGCCGGCATTAGTTGGCGCAAGCGGGTCGGATCTGACTGTGTCGTGATCCCAAGGGTATGGCGAACGAGTGTGCCGATTTCTCGCTCGCCGTGAACCGAGTCGCGGCAGTCGGCACATGCCGCTAGATGTTCTGTCACTTCATCCGCCTGACCTGGCGTCAGCAGGCCCAAGACATAGTCTGGCAACTGTTGGTGAATTTCATGGTGCGTCATAATAGTTCTTACACGTGAACAGCCGTCAAGGCGCAATAGGCGCTGTTTATTCCTCTTCTTTCGATCTGCTGTCGTTGATGATCTGGCGCAGGTTTCGGTGAGCCAGGCGCATCCGGGATTCGGCCGTCTTGGGTGAAATGCCCAGAATCTCGCCTATCTCCTTGTACTGCAATCCATAGTAATAGCGAAATACGGCCGTTTCCCTCAATTTGGGCGACAGCTCGCTCAGGGCGAACCAGACATCGCGCTGCAGCTCAGTGAGTTCCACCACTTCATCCGGCGCTGCCGCCTCTTCATCTTTTATGCCCTGTGGGGCAAGTAGATCTAGTGGTGATGTGGGCAGCCACTTGCGCCGCCGTTTGTTTCGGCAGCGGCTAACAGTGATGCGATACATCCAGGTCGTAAACGCCGATTTCTGATCATCGTAATTTGCCAACTTGCGAAAGGCATACTCAAAACTATCCTGCAGTACCTCTTCGGCATCCTCGCGATTCTGGAGCAAGCTGTACGCTAACCGGTAGATCAGCGCGGCATGACCTTCATAGAGGAGCGCGTAAGCCGCCTCACTGCCCGAGAGACAACGTTGAATAAGCAGGGTTATTTCCTCGTCACGAGAGGAAATGACTGCTTGCGCTGATTCCCATGTCAGGCTCTGTTTACTCATATTTCTCAGATTCACGTCCTATGGTTGGGGTAACACAAGGTCAGTGCGAACCCAGAGGACAACGCGATCCTCAATCGTTTCGACGGTTGATTCATGGAACAACCACCAGCGCAAAAGATCGCTGACGGGCGTTGTGCTTTCCGGCGCAGGTACAGTGCCGCTGCGCAGTAACCCAAAATCGGTACCAACGTAATCAGCGCCAAATTGGGGATCACTTTCCCCGAGCCGGCTCAATATCACCTCATGCTGCGCGTCTGGTGGCACCGTTTGACCAATCACACCCTGCCAGAAATCACGCAGATACCAGCGCAGGAGCGGTGAATCGACAGCGCTCAGCAGCAGCAAATCTGCATCAGAATTGGTCGCCTGCCGTGAAATTTCCTGCAATGTGTCAAGCAGCAGCGGTAAATCATCATCAGTTCCCTCAGTAACCCAGCTTTCGCGCGGATCGTTCGCCGCGTGGTGAGTCAGGTGCCAGGCGGTGCCCCATTGATAGGCGAGCAGCAGTATGAGCGCTGCCAACCATATGCCCTGTTCTAGCGAAGCGTTTGTCATAGCCCAGAAATAGTAGATGATAAGCGCAGCAGCAGCCAGGGTGAGCAAGCCTAACCAAAGATTACTCAAGTTCTGTTCATAGGTTGACACGCGAAGGTAGCGCGTGATATTGACAAGCAGGATGGCGCCGATCAACAGCAGCCCGGCGGTTAGGCTCCATGTCCAGATGTTTGGTCGCTGCCGCAGAAGAAATCCTGAGACGAGACCGATCAATAAGTAACCGGATAGAGTCGCCAGCAAGGCGTTTGACAGGACCCCGCTCTGTAGCAGGATCAGTCCAAATGTTGTCAACAGCCAGAGCACAAGTATTGTGCCTCGCGAATTGTTTCGCCAGGAAACCCAGGTGATACTAACCAGGCCCAATACAAGCAGCGCGATTTCATAGCGAATTAGGACCAGGAAGGGCGCCAGCATGCTCTGTAGGCCGCCGTCGAAGCCGAACTGGGCAAGCCACTCGCCAACCAGTTGTGCACTGGCACCGATTCCGGGTGGGTATGTCAAGATGCGTGTGCTCAATCCAATAAATACAAGGGCGCCCAGAATCAGCCCGTTCAGGGTAGTCACCCTTTCTGGTCGGGCAAACCAGACAGCTTTTCTTGTTATGAATCTTGCTATCAACAGAGCGACAGCGAGGGTCAGTATCCCGCTGTAAAATAGCGGACTGCTGGCCAGCCCTAACCCCACGGCTGTGGCCAAGGTGTAGACCCAAATGGCAGTTGAACGGTTGTGCAGTCGAATGATGGCTACGGCAATCAGGAGCGCTGCAAACAGGGCAATCGCGTCTCCCCCCGCCATTCTTGAAACTGCGCTGTTGAGCGGGGAAGCGGCCAGCAGAGCGGCGCAAACCAGGGCGCCGGCAATTCCCAGTTGGCGGCGTAAGAGCCACGGCAGAGAAACCAGAGCAATCCCGAACAGAGCCGGCACCAGCCGCGCAACGGTGTCGCTGACGCCCAACAGTGGAAAGAGTAAACTGGTTAGTGTGAAATAAGCCGGGCTGCCGATAGAGAGCGCAGTTGATCCGGGCTGCGCGAGCTGCCATGCGGCCAGGGCTTCACTTGCTTCTACTGGCGAGAGTGGAATCTTGCCCAGCTCAGTAAGGCGCATAATCGCCGCAGCCGCCATAGTCAGCAAATACAGCCCGCTGGCAAAATGGATCCGGGCAGACTGAGATTTACCCGCTGCAAGATCTGCTGGATCGGGAATGGTTCCTTGTTCTACCTGTGCATCAATCTGCATTGACTTCCTTTCGCAGTCGTTGACCAATCAAGCATAATAGAATTACTGAGGCTGCCAACGATAGATGGTCACACCGTCGTTTTCAAAGGCGACAGTCAGATTTTCGGCAAATTTCTCGATGCCTGCCGCACCGTATGTATCTCGCTCAAGACCGCCCACGATGATGTATTGAACATCATAATCATCGAGGAGGTCAGCGATGTTTTGGAAGTTCGTCGCAGAATAGATGTCTCGTACCACCGGCTCTCTTATCGCTGGTTCCGGCGTGCTTCCGCGCCACTGGTATTCGTGTCCAGCCCAACCCAACAGTGTGGGCAGGCCGCTTCCTGCTGAGATTCGGCCGTAATTTGTGTATTGACCGCCAACCGCCTCCAAGATAACGGGTGTCCCGTCAACGTTTTCCCGCAGCCACTGCACGGCCGCATAGTCGCCTGGTGCAAACCGCGCCATTTGTGCCAGGCCATCCAGTGTGGCCGGCTGCCGTCCTTCAGCAGTAGCTGCCCCGCGATATTCCAGAGAACGGGAATTTACTGCGTAGAACGGGAACAATAGAGCTACGACGAGCGCCAGCGCATAGCCGGCCGTGGCGATGACAGGAACGATTCGACTGCTGCCGCGCCAGGCCAGCCACAGGTAGCCAATGGCAAATAAGGCCGAAACGCCAAATAATACCCACGCCTGGTAATAGAACTTGAATATCGTGTTCAGTCGTGCACCGAAATTGTCGCGCAGAAATACGAACTCGGGGCCAATAGTCAGCAAAATGCCCGTGGCAATAAGCAGCAGCACGAAGGCAAGTACATCGTTGGTTTGCCTGCCGTCAGAGATGCTCTCAGTCATACTCCCCGCATCATCCTGTTTTTTGCCCAACCTCTCACGCCAGATCATGATGATCATGCCCGCAAATGTGGCCAGCAGCAGCGTCAGCGCCGGATAACTGATGCGTGCTTTGAGGTAGGTGGGTAATATGACCGCTATACTGGACAGCGCCCAACCGACGGCGAGCGTTTGATCTGGCCGCTCATTGAGCGAAATGCCTAGCTCGTTGGCCAGAGCGGTTACACGCATGGCGCCTTCGGCGCTGGCAGCGACAATGAAGCTGAATAGAAAAGCGATAAGAAGCAGGGTGGCGATCAATCCGGACGCTGCCAGCAGCCCCGATTGCCAGAATCGAAGACGCTGCCGGACAACAAGTGCTATCAAAAGAATCGAAATCGCCCACAATGGCATGCCAAAGATGATCAAATACTGCACCAGCCGCGTCGGCTGCATGAGCATGGGCAGTAAGTAGGGAGCCCCAGCTTGAGAGCGGAAACCCAAGAAGAATGGTAAATACAGCACCACAGCTGCCGCCAATAACAGCCCGGCCATAACGAACGTTTGTGTCAGAACGCGCGTACTCCAACCCTGATCACGCCATCGAGCGAGGAGAAATGCACCCAGGATCACAAACAGATGAATTAGCACGTCCCAGGTGTTCAAGAATGCCAGGCCGCCAAGCATCAAGGCAGTAAACAGCCACAAAGGAAGCCCGATAAAATGCACCAGACTTCGAACCCGCTGCGACCAGCCGTCATTTTGCCATTCCGTTCCTAACTCATCGTCTTTGGCTGCCGCCGGTCCGCGCGGCAGCCACCACATCAGGGCCGTGGCCAGACTTAGAAACGCAAAGGGCAGCGCAAGCACATGGGGATGTAGATCACCCAGGACAAAACTGAACCCAGGAAATTCAGCGATCGGTTCTAGACCATCCTCAGGCTGTCCTGAAAGATGATATTCGCGCAGCGGACGCGAGGAGCGCCACCACCACCAACTGCTGCCTTCGTAGCGCGGCATGGACTCAGGTATTGGCGCTTCGTTTAGATCGCGCACATCAAGCCACTGCCATAGTTCGGGGCTGCCCACTCCGTTTGCGTGGGCTATTTCCAGCCCGATGGTCAGATTGCCGGCCACAGGAATGGCTAGCGCGGCCACGAAACCAAGAATGCGGGCGCTGTTCTTTGCCCCCTGCAGGCGAAGGAGATTGTAAACGAGGCCGAATCCACCGGTGCCTGCTCCGGCTACCAGCCAGGCTATTGCCAGATTGAATGCGATCTGTTCCGGAACGACGGCCAACTTAGCAAGCAGCGAGGTCATGATGTAGCCAAAATAGTAATAACTGATGGCGAAGCCGGAGAGCCAGGGATCGAGGGGTGGGAAGGTCGGGCTGCGTCCAATGGCGTTTAGGAAAGCGAACTCCATCGGCTTTTCTGTTGCGGCTATGGCAGGATTCTGTGAACGCACCCATATCCATAGGGCAAAGAGCATGGCAAAAACTAGTTCGGTCAGTAGTAATTGTGTCCGGCTCTTACGCAGCCATTCAGTGAGCGATGGGTCATGGGCGTCTGCCTCGGTCTTATCGACAGCGCCCGGCGTCGAATCTGTATGCCTGTCGCGCCTGTACAACCAAAGCGAAAGCAGCGTGACGGCGACGATGGAGACCACGATCCCACCTGCATTGTTGCCCAAGAACCCTAGGCTTCCTGTGATCCAGTACACGTAGGTGACCAGCAGTAGACCAAACATTTTCGTGAAGGCGTAGCCGCGATCTGGCAGCTTCTTGAAGATGGTGAAGGCGAGCGGAAATACTATACTGCCCAGCAGCAGTAAGACCAGCCACCAGCGGAAGGCTGCGAAAAGTTCAGAAGGGGTCATGATGGGTATCGCTGGCGGGAGACTTTATCCCGCCTGCGGAACCTCCTTGACGCGATAGATAGTCACTGCATTATCCTGGTAAGCAATTTCTAACTGGCCGTCGATCGCCATTTGCTCAAACTTGGCGATGCCTTCAGGCCGGTAATAAGCACGTTCTAAGTCGCCAATATAGATGTATGAGACATCATACTTGTCCAGAACAGCGCTAGCTTCTGAGATATCGACGCTGTTATATAGTGTGCCTACATCATGAATTCGATTGCTGACGAGCTCTCCGGGCAGGACGGCGCGCTGCTGTCGTTGATGCCAGTCCCAGCCGACAATTGCCGGCAGGCCAGTATACATGGCCACGCGGTTACCGATCGAACGATAGGGATTTCCACTGTGCGCCTCGGCGATCACGGGTGAACCATCAACATGTCGCTGCATCCAACGAAGCGCCTGATAGTCATTCGCTAGCTCAATGGTCACGCTGTTCCCGGCATAGTCGGTGTCGCCATAAGACACATAAGGCATGAAGTCCATGCCATTTAAACTGTTTGGTGCGTTGGGATTCATTCTAATGTCCCATTTTGCCTTGGTAGCAAGCACGGGATAAAGGGCTGCTGCGACTAACAGAATCGTCAGGGCGACCTGCCACAGGCGGCTGACCGGCTTCTTACCCTTAATGGCTTGCCAACTCCACACCGCGGCGGCGCCACTGCTCACGCTGAGCAGGAGCCAAACCTGCATATAGAATTTGAAGACGGTATTCATACGGCCGATATCACCGTCAAGCACTACGATCTCGACGATCAATGTCAAGCCCAGTGCGCATGAAATGAGCACAAGCACGATGCGCCGCGCATCGCTGATCCCTGGACGCAAGCCCAGCAGGCCGGTCGCAATGACAAGGGTCAAGACAAGGGGCGCGATCCAGTACCCGCGAAAAGCGAGCAGTATGATGAGTACCAAATAGAGAACCAACGACACGACCAGCGGCACCGCTATGGATTCTGCCCCGCGCAGTTTTTCATAAGTCCAGGTACGGGTCCAATCGCGGAACTCAATCAGCAGGAAGGTGATGACAAAGAAGAGGAATAGCCCGTAAATTGTCAGGTAATTGGCGACGTGACTGAAGGAGCCGGGCCAAAGGGAGAAAGAGGTATACCCGACACCATAGTTAGCTGCAAATGGCCAGAAGGTTATGACAGATAGGCCGGCCAGCAGTACTGTGAGGACAGCCGCCTGCCCTATCGTTCCCAGGTCGAAGCGGTCGCGGCGCCGGTAGACATAGTAGGTCACCGCCAGCGCGCCAATGACCAGGTAGGTTGGCCAATCCCAGGTGTTGGTGGCTCTCAAGACACCAATGGCCAATCCTCCGACTAGCCACTGTAGGGCGCGTTCCCACCAAAGTATCGGGCGAGTTTCACGCGCTCTTGATGTGGATGCCAAAGTCTCTGAGCCGGAATCTGGGACAGAAAGAACGAGAGCCACGGACCAGCCAAGCGCTAACAGCTGCAGCGGCAGACTGATCATATGGGCGTGCAAATCGCCGTAAAGAAAAGTGAAGAAGGGGAATTCGGTGATTGGCGCGGCCTCTCCTTCCAAATAGTTGAGCGCGCGTGTGGCTGTCCAGAACCAATCACCAGTGTAGATTGGCGCCGGTGCCCCACCTAAAACCTTGACAGCGCCATCGGCCGTCCGCGCCACATTTCCGATAAGAGGTATAGTTGCCAATGACTCTGTGCCGGCGCGGAACCAAGCGTCAAGCAATACGCCGACCTCGGCCAGGTTACCAACTAAGACCGCCAGAACCAGCCCAATTAGGCCGGCCCAAACTCCTCTTGAGCTTATCACCGCGTGAGATTCGACTCCGTCGCTGTCCGGCCTGTCTTGCTCGCGGCGAACGACCAGGTTGTAAGCAATGCTGAATACGCCCAGCCCTGTGAAGCTGTACAACATCGGTAGAATGAGGTTGTAAGCCACAGTAGGCACAATCCCCAGCAGTTTGGCCAGAATGCCGGCATAGACAAAACCGTAGTAATAGTAGTTGATGTAGCCGCCAGCGTACCAGGGATCATAGGGGGGAAATGTTGTCGATTTAAGGACGGCCGTGAAATAAGACAGATCCATCGGCTTTTCTCCACCCCAAATCACATCCCATACATCGGGATTACCCAGACGGATGCCCATTTGCAGCATATAGAGTAAAACGCCAATCAACTCCAAGGTAAGCAGCAGTTGCCAATTCTGACGGATGAATACGAGCATTTCTTGACGTCGGCGCCAGAATATTGCCAGGCTTACCAACCCCATCAAAAGGATGGCCAGCAAGATTGTCGACTGCGAATGGGCCAGCCATCCCAGGCTGGCGGCCAGCCAGGTTAAGTAAGAAATCACCAGGAGCGCTAGAATACGCGCCAACGCATACCCCCGGTCTGGAAGGCCGCGAAATACGACGTAGGTTATTGGAAAGGCCAGCCAACCCAAGAGAATCACGACCAGCCACCAAACGACAGCAGCCAGTGCCGGTTCTTTAGAGAGCAAGCCATCTACGGCAAAAACATCGTTGAAGGTCCCGTTGGCCTGCTGCACCGCGCGCGATTCGGCCGGCAGCATCAATCCGTTTGGCGCCTGGGTTGCTTCGAGTGGGTTCATGACCGAAACCTGGCTCAGATCCACGCTGCCCAGGACGGCCCTGACTTTCTCGGGATCATAAGTCTCCGTCTTTTTGAATATCCAGACGGGCGGATGATCATAGACGCTAAAAGCCTCTTCGGCGGCAAGAATACCCGGAGGCGGCCAGCCGACATCTGGCTGCTCGCCCCATCGTACCTGGCCCGTGGTATCGCTGATGGCCAGCGGTCCGATCTGTAGGTCTGCGTTTTCCTGATGCACTAGTTCAAAGCCCAGTTCACCATTGAACAGACCTTCGTAGTAGCGCATCATGAGCGGGTAGGTGAGTGGAAGTCTTGGCAAATGCCACAGCGCTCGCTGGCTGCTGAGCATGATGTAGTCCGCTTCATCAATCCAGTTCAACACTTCCTGTGCTTTTTCCGGATTGTCAGGATGGGTCACTGGTCGTTGGCCGCCGCTTACCTCCGTGTAATAGGCGCCGTAAGCGTTGCGTCCGGCCGTTCCCACGGGCAGTAGATCGTCCCAATGTTCATTAGCCAGCAGGGAGGTACCGACGCGAATGGGTTGTCCCGCCACCAATTCAATAGCCAATTGGTTGGGCTCACCTTCCCGTGCCACGCTTTCCGGGAGATCGATCAGATAGGGTTGGCGTTCAGTCGTTATGCCCTGCAAAGTCACTTCACCTGCGTCGGCGCCGTTCAAGCTGAACTTTAAGGATGCGGATGTGGCACCGGCGTCCTCTGTACCAGAAAGATAATTCAGGCGGACGGCAGTTAAGGTGCCGTCTTCCGGCAGAGCGAAGTCGAGGGTCAACGGCATGCTACCCGCTTCGAAACCGTACTCTTTCAGGGGCAGCTGAAGTGTTTGCTGTTCGCCGCCAGCATCGTAGAGTAAGGTCGCGCCGGTGGGCACATTGTTGAATATCCAGTCAGAAGCTGCGATACGGGTGACTGGTTCTCGATAGATTGCGGAGAATTCGAATGCCCAGAGAAAGCTGGGGACGAGCACAAGCAGCATCAGGCCACCAGCTGCCAGCTGTCTGACCTGTCTGTGTGAAGATGAACGGCGTGCGCTGTCCCAAATCGCGAATAAGGCCCAGGCGGCCAACAACAATAGGGTTGGATATATGGGCAGGAAATAGCGCACCGATTTTACCCAGCGCGTGCCCATAAAGAGCAAATAGCCAAGCGACCAGATAACTGGTATGGCATGGCTCATCCAATCGGCACGAAAACGAACGATACGCCACAGAGCCCAGAATAATCCGACAAGGGCGGCGATGCCGGCAGTCAGGCCCATGCCATAGAGCACCATGTTGGTGATTGGGAACAGTAGGGCCGTGCGGTTTGTCCACTGCAGCGCCGGTGGGAAGGAGGCTTCCGGTGCCTGCAGGCGTTGGATTTCCTCCATATTGGAAAGCCACATTTCGTTGAAGCCAACCACAGAGCGAACTGCGATGCTCAGCATACTCGCTTCTTCCCCACTATTGGCAAGAACTTGCTCTCTGGCCAACGCTGCGTCGCTGAACGCGTAGGGCTGCGCCAGGCGGAAGACAATAATCGAGGTAACGGCAGCTAATGCCACGCCGAATATGGCGCGATTGATATCACTGCTGGGGAGTGCTCGTAGTGAAGCCAGCGTGGGCATCTCTATGTCGTTCTGTCGCAGCAGCCAGAGGAAAGCACCCACGACGATCATGAGTGCCAGCGGGGCGATATTGATCCGTGAGGCAGTTGCCAGGCCGAGTCCGAGACCGAAGAGGAGATACCACAGCGCGCGCCATCGACTCGCTTGGTCACCGATAGTAGAGGCGCGCACGGCCGTGTAGAGTGTCATCGTCGTTATACCGGCCGCCCAGTTGTCCATAGTGAAGAAGTGAGATTGCTGTATGGGCATGACAGCCATCGCCAACAGCAGGGCGCCCAGCAAACCCACGCGCCAATCGTACAAGCGCTTTCCAATCAAGAATGCGAAAAGGATGGACAGGAGATCCAATAGACCAGACATAAATCGGCCTAACAGATGCACCCCATCATAGGCCGTGTAATTATTCACACACAGCGACGACTCCAGACCGGCCAAATAGCCGCAAGCAGTATTGGCGCCTTCGGCGATGTAGCGAATAGCTGTGAGCGGGAAATTGCCATATACGTAGAAGGTCTGGCCGATATTGTAGGGATTTAGCGGTGAGTCTGAGGTACGGAGATAGCTTAGCGGGTCAGAGACTGTTTGCAGGGAACTGGCGACTATTGTCAGAAATCGTTCGTCAGGATGGAGATGGTAGTTTTCATCCCAATTGAGACCGCTAAAGCGAAAGTAGGCGCCAATCAGCAGAACAAGAACAAGAAGAAACAGTGAAGCTGACTCCCAGCTGAACTGGCGTCTTGTAGGTGTCTCTGTAGAGGTAGGTTCCGCATCCTGGTCAACCAAACTTTCGGTTGTCGCCAGATCTTGGTCTTGTTCAGTCATAGATGCCTGTCACACCCGCAGCGAGTTACTTCTTCACTTTCTTTTATACACGGACGGCACGCTTGAAGCGTTGTCGACCATTGAAGCGCCGTGAGCATGCACCATGGCCAAATTGTAACCAACCTGAGACTATTCGCCGAATGACCTAATGGGCAGTCGCTAACGAGGCCTTGCGTAGTGAAGCTCCCCGCTGAGCAGCGGAGGACTGCCGCTGGCCGATCATGTTATTCTGAAGGATCAATATTCAGCAATAACTGCTCTGCTGCATGCCCAAGTGCACGTTCAACCGTTTGAACATCCGCTGCCCCAGCGGCGCCCTGGGCAAAGGACTCATTGCCGCCACCGGATCCCGACCCCATCTGCTCCAGTGCAATTTGTAGTAGATCCTTCATGTCACCCGGTGTGTCGGCCGATCTGCTGAATATTAGATGACAGCGCTCGCCGGTTGATGCCAGCAAAGCGACTGTACGCCCCATTTTTGATAAACGGCTGGCGATACCGCGCGCCCTACCGGCGTCATTTTCAAAAACATGAATGACCAGTGTGACATCGTCCAGCTTCTGCCCTTCATCGAATAGCCGGTGTGCCTCAAATTCATCCAGCTGACCCTGAAGGCGTTTTACGTGACGGCGAGACTCTTTATCATTTTCTTGCATCCTGGCGATGGATGCCGTCAAATCTGTGGCGCCCGTAGTAAGCTGAGTGGAGAGCTGGTGCACGATCTCATTGAGCAACCTATGGTGAGCCAGAGCTCGCTGCCCGCAGCAAAAAAGAATGCGAGCTTTCTTATTGCGAGATTCTTTCTTTATTATTTTGATTAGACCAACTTCGCCTGTTCTGGCTACGTGGGTGCCGCCGCAGGCCGTTAAGTCAAAGTCAAGGATGTCAACCAGCCGCAGTTTTTCACCGCCGTTCGCCGGTATTTTACGTAGTGGTAAAGATTGTGCTTCTTGCAAAGTCGCCCAACGCACGACGACAGGATGATTTTGCCAGACGATCTGGTTGGCCAGTTTCTCAGCCGCGTCAATCGTCGCCTCATCGACAGTTTCACAGTCTAGGTCGATGGTTACGGTTTCGTCGCTAAGGTGAAAGCCAATTGTTTGGGCATTTGCAGTTCTAATAAAGGCCTGGGAGAGGATATGTTGGCCTGTGTGCTGCTGCATATGATCAAAGCGCCTTTGCCAATTGACGACGGCCGTGACTTCTTTCGCTTTTGGCGCGCTATCCAGTACATGCAAGATGGCACCATCTTCTTTACGCACCATCACATCGAGGACTGGAATACCATCTATAACACCCGTGTCAAACGGTTGTCCGCCGGAGGTCGGGTAGAAATAAGTACGGTCCAGTGTTACGACACAGCCCTGTTCATCGTGGTGCGTATCAGTCACCGTAGCGGAAAACTGTGTCGTGTAGGAATCTGTATAGTAAGATCGTTCGTTCATAGCCTTCGATTTTAGCATAATCTGCAAGCATTGCTTTGCTTCTGTCAACTCGCCTGTCAAGGGGAATTTGATAAACTCCGCCTTATGAATAGTCAGGAAGCTGCCATTGTCTGCCACACCGGTCAAGACGGGATAGCCGTGCTGCAGGTCAATCGCCCGCAAGCCCGCAATGCGCTCAACTGGGAGGCCCAAGATAGTTTTGCCGCTTGCGTAAATGCCGCCAAGGCAGATGACCGGATACGAGTGCTTATCATCACGGGAGCCGGGAACAATGCTTTTGTGGCTGGGGGCGACCTCAAAGAACTCCATAGAGATCACGATCAGGCGTCTGGCCGGCGGTTGAACCGGGTCATGGGCGAGGCGCTTTCCGAACTTAGGAGGCTGCCGTTTCCAGTTATTGCAGCGATCAACGGCAATGCGTTTGGCGGAGGCTGTGAGATCATTACTGCTTGTGACCTGCGCATAGCTGGAGAACAATGCCGCTTGAGCTTTGCCCAGGTACGGAATGGATTGACCACAGGGTGGGGTGGTGCAGCTCGCCTGGTACAGTTGATTGGACTCAGCCGCGCCAGCGAGATCCTGTTGAGCGGACGGGTATTTGATGCGCATGAGGCATATCAGATTGGCCTGCTGCATCGCCTGGTTCCCGAATCAGATGATGTTGTGACCGCCGCGGTAGCGTGGGCCGCAGAGCTGGCAAGACTGCCTGCAGGATCTCTGGCTTCGCTAAAGGCACTGCTGTATGCGGCGGTGGTGCTGCCGCCTGATGAGATACAGGCAATGGAGACGCTGTTGTTCATGAAACGGTGGGCATCGCCTGATCATCTGGAGGCGTTGGCGGCCTTTGACGAAAAACGCCATCCCATATTCAACCAGACGCTAACAGATTGAAGGATACTGCCTTACCAGTTCTAGTTATGTACGAAACTCTGGCGCGTTATTATGATCAAATTCATGCTTCTCTGACGGCCGATCTACCGTTCATTGTGAAGATGGCGGGAGAGCAGGAAGGGCCGCTCCTAGAAGTGGGAAGCGGCACAGGGCGCTTGCTTATTCCCTTGGCGGAGGCCGGCGTGCAGGTGACCGGTGTTGATAATTCAGCGGAGATGTTGAAAATAGCACGTCGGCGCCTGGCCCAGATGCCGGCGGCTGTCCAACAGTCAGTTACGCTGTTGGAAGAAGATATCTTAAGCATGAGGCCCGAAACGTTCGATCAGAGATTTGCGATCGCTCTACTCTCCTATAATACGCTGCTTCATTTCAATGATGTTGAAATCGTCCGGTTGCTGCGGATTCTTACCGGGTTGATGCAGCCGGGCGGATGGGTTCTCATTGACATCGCCAATCCGTTTCTTGTTGCCGGTGCCTCTTACGATCAGGATCCATTGTTTGAAACGAGTTTCATTGACGAGAGTAACAACGAACGAGTGGAACAGTGGAGCGTATCGTCTCTGGATGAAAGTGCGCAAAGACTCATGGTTGCCTGGACATTTCGATCGCCGGATGGGGAAGCCGAGACGCAGCATGTGGAGATTGTTTATCACTATCATTATCCACATCAGGTTGAGCTGTTATTGCAGCAGGCTGGGTTCAAATTGATGGAGATTTGGGGCGATTATGACGAATCGTCCTTTGATGAAACCAGTGAAAGACTGCTGATGCTGGCCCGCCTGTCAGAATAGCTACAGCCTGAGATTCAGTTCTGGTTCCGGATCTGTATTGGCCAATCCCAACTTCACAAACAACCACGGGGCGTAGTATGCAGCCCAAAGCGTCAGCAGGAAATAGCGGAGAAGTCGCAAGGGTATCGCTATGGCGAGTGGGTCGCGAGGGAAGATAAGCCCCAGCCCTCGCCAGATGATGATCGTAATGATGATTCCGATCAGGTAGCGAGCAGCGCGTTTCCCTATTGGCCCATCTGCTCGAAAACGTATACGACTGCTTTCCATCAGAATGCCGATGCTGAAGCCCAGGAGCGCGCCAATGGCGGTCGCCATTTCGGTTTTGCTTGCCAATTCAGCTTCAGGAATATGGGCTGCCCATGGAGCTGAGAGATCCGGCTGGCCAATGATAAACTGCAGAATCATATAGACTGCGGTGAGGAATAGGACGATGACGATGGCCCCCAGCATTCGCCGGCCCAAGATACGCTTGTTAAATTGAGCGGCATAGCGACGCTCCCAAATGAGTACTATGGTGAGCAAGAGCAAGCCAACCAGAAAGCCGCCGATAACATCTTGAATGAAGTGAGCGCCTAAATAGACACGGCTTAGGGCCATCAAGAAAACCATGAATCCGGCAGCCAGCCATACCCAGACGCCCCCTACAAGAGATGCGATGAGTAGATAAAGAGTCGTCGCATACTGCGTGTGGCCGCTC
Source organism: uncultured Chloroflexia bacterium (assembly GCA_963767495.1). Lineage (GTDB taxonomy): Bacteria > Chloroflexota > Anaerolineae > Promineifilales > Promineifilaceae > JAACFF01. Next base: position 248,831 of record CAVYDY010000001.1, on the reverse strand, counting down.
GGCAGGCCGTAGCCGGCCGTTTGCTCCAATCCAACCTGCGGGTCAATCCAAAACGGCCGTGGCATGCGAAGGGCATGTTTAAGCGTCGTGTTGATGGCCATGGCGGAAAACAACGTGTAGCCTAGCAGTTTGCCCGCGCGTTTGTTGATGCACCAATAGATCAGGGGAAGTACAGCGAGGTATACCTCTTCGCGACCAAGATTAGAGATTGTCTGAAAGAATCCTTCAAGCTGGGGATAGTTTTCCTGCAACCAGCGGGTGAACTCGAGACTTATCTCATATAGGTTTTCCATTCACGTTCCTAAGGTAGTAATCCCAGAGAATTATTTGTTTTGGCTCTCAACTGCTTGATTTGGCTGCTATATGCTGCAGATTCTAAGACCAAATGCATTGTTACGTCAATTTAAGCTTGTATTGCACCGCATTCTTGGCTGAATATAATCAAAGTAAGTAATATACCTTAATAGATATATCGAAGCAGTCCATGATATGCTGTTTGGTAAGGCTCCTTGCAGCGATAAATGTCTTTGGCGACCATAGAGGCAGCGAGCCGATCCTAGTATAGCGGAGGGAAATTATGTCAGCGAAGATTCTTGTTATTGAAGATGAGGAACGTATTCGACAGTTCTTGCAGCGCGGATTAAGTTTTGAGGGTTACCGGGTCGAAACGGCCGAAGATGGTCAGATTGGTCTGGATTTGGCTCGTGACAATCCACCAGACCTTGTTTTGCTGGACCTGATGCTGCCGGGAATTGATGGTATTGAAGTCTGCCGTCGTTTGCGTGCGGTAAGTGATGTGCCGATATTGATGCTGACGGCCAAAGAAGAGGTTGAAGATCGCGTTGCTGGATTGGATGCCGGGGCGGACGATTATTTGGTTAAGCCGTTTGCTTTCGACGAGCTTATGGCTCGTGTTCGTGCTCTCTTGCGCCGTGCCCAGCCGGCTCAACCACAAGTCTACCGTTTTGCCGATCTTGAGCTGGATACCGGCACACGTCAGGGACGGCGTGGTGGTCATACATTTGATTTGACGGCTAAAGAATACGAGCTGCTGGAACTGTTCATGCGCCATCCCAGGCAAGTTCTTACGCGTGAGATCATCTTTGACCGCGTATGGGACTATGATTTCGGTGGCGAGAGCAACATAATTGAAGTATACGTTCGTTATCTTCGTCAGAAGACTGAGGAAGATGACTTGCCACGGTTGATTCATACTGTACGCGGCATCGGATATGTTTTGCGTGATGAAGCCGCTGCATAGCGGATGGTTGGCCTTTGTCGATTCAAAATCGCCTGCTCATAATCTATACGCTTATCTTTTCAGTAGCATTCATTATTTTCGCGGTGATTGTCTACGAATTGCCTCGCGCCCGCATTTTGGCGGAGATAGATCGCGACCTGGCAGCCTTGGCGACAGAGGTCGTACGGCCCGGCTCTCTGCCGGAAGTTCTGGAAACCTTTGAAACAGCATCGACATTGGTTGTCGTGGCCGACGAGAACGGAGAGATTGTGGCGCGCTCACGCAATCTCACCACTTTCAACGATCTGCTAAACCCAAACGCTGATCCCTTCACAGAATCGTTTGGGGTTATTCAACATGGCGATACGCAGCTGCGTGTCTATACAGTGCCGCTTCCCGACACGGAGGGGCAGGGTACCCATTTCTACCTGCAAGTAGCCCGTTTGCTTGACACTTACGAACATCTTAATAGGGTCTCCATCACGGCATTGCTTATGGGTTTTGCTGCTGCCACGGCCTCCCTGTTTGTGGCTGTGCTGCTTACCCCCGGGCTTTTCAAACCGCTGGAGGATATCGCGACGGTCGCGCGGCAAATCACAAGAGCTGATGACCTGAGCCGCCGTGTTCCCTACGCCAACCGACCGGACGAAATTGGTGATCTGGCCCGCGCATTTAATCAGACGCTTGAGCGCCTGGAGCGCCTTTTCCGGACGCAGCAGCGACTCTTGGCTGATGTCTCTCATGAATTACGCACACCCCTGACCGCGATCCGTGGAAACCTCGACCTAATCGAACGCATTGGGGAGGCTGATCCTGAATCGATAAGCGCCATTCAAATTGAAATTGAGCGAATGACCCGCCTGGTTGGTGATTTGTTGCTGTTGGCTCGCGCGGATTCAGGCGGGCTGCCGCTTGAGCGCAAGCCGGTTGAGCTAGATAACACGCTCTTCGAGATTTATCGACACGTTCAAGTAGTTAACCCTCCGGTAGATGTAAACCTGGTAGAGATTGATCAGGCGACAGTCCTGGGTGATGCTGACAAAATTAAACAACTCTTTATCAATCTGGTAGAGAACGCGATCAAATACACGCCGTCCGGCGGTAATGTCCGCTTGAGTCTGTCAAAGAAGTCTGGGTGGGCCCAATTCGAGGTAGCTGATTCAGGAATGGGCATCCCTCCTGAAAACCTGCCGCATATCTTTGATCGCTTTTATCGTGTTGACAAAGCACGTACAAGGGCTCAGGGTGGATCTGGTCTGGGATTGTCGATTGCTAAATGGATTGCCACGGCGCATGGTGGGGCAATTCAGGTGAAGAGTGAGCCTGGTGAAGGAACGACATTTACAGTCACCTTGCCGCTTTATGAACCGGTCCCGGTAAAAGCTGCAGCGGAGATTCCGGATACCGGAAGAACGCGCCCCAGTCTTCGCGGACTGGGGACGAACTTCAGGCGCGGAACCTGATATGCTTGCTTGCAGGTTCCTTTATTGGCGCCGAACGTCTACTTGCTGCGTCTTACGAGTAAGTAGATGCCTGCTCCAATAATGACCAATGGCCAGAACAGCGCGCCGCTGACCCAGTTGAATACCCCGATTTCGCTCAATAGGAAATAAGCGCCAAGCAGAACCAGGATGACGCCAATTGTGCCTGGTTTGCCCAGGCTTCTGGCTCCCGATTGGACCGTTTCACCGAAGTCATTGATATTCTTCTGAATGATATCGCTGTCGGCAGCTGCCTCACTATCTCCATCCGGCATAACGATCCATAGTATTATGTAAATAGGAATGCCGATGCCGCTGGCGAAGACAAGCACCAAAAACGCCAGACGTACAAAGACCGGATCGATTTCCAGGTATTCAGCTAAGCCTCCACATACACCAGCAACGATACTATCGGTGCTGCTGCGAGTAAGCCGTGCTTGGGACATTTTCAAGACCTCCATTGTTCTCAAGTCTTAACCTCTATACGTGACCCTAGTGTGAAAGTTGCTGTTGATGCTGCATCTCTTCAGAATGGGCAGCGATATGATGAGTTTTATGGTTGAATGGCGGATTAGGTGTCCTGTAAACAGCATTCGTTTCTGCTATACTGCCGGATCGAACAACCTAGAAAGAAATTAATTGAAGAAGAATGGCCTGATAAACGACTGTACCCGTTTTTTCTGGAGTCTGGTACCACCTCAGAAACTGATTGGTGTAATGTCGAGTTCTTTCACTTCAGAGTAGACTAGTTAACTATGAATAGGAGTAATTCGCCTGGTCTGGGGCAGTGGATCACCGTTACGGTAATGGTGGCTGTTTCACTGTTCCTGCTTTATAAGCTTTACCAGTATGCCGGGGCGCGCAGCTATTACCCGGTTGGCCTGGATGTGGCTGGTGTTGATGTCGGGGGTATGACTAAGGAACAGGCCAGTGAGATCATTAGTAATCGCTATCTTGAAGCGCCTGTTACCTTGTTCCATGGTGAAGAGTCGTTTGAAATTGGACCGTCCCGAGCGGAATTCACTCCGGATATCGATGCGATGTTGAGCGATGCGGACTACCAGAGAACTCAGCAGGATTTCTGGTCGGGGTTCTGGGGCTTTTTATGGGGGCGCCCTGTTGAGGTCGAACCCGTTGAACTGCAGGCGACACATAATCGTGAAGTGCTGCGTGGTGCTTTGCGCGAAATCTCCAGCCTCGCCGATCAGCCTGCTCAACCACCACAGCCGGTTCCTTCTACGCTCAGTTTCCAGTATGGTGCATCAGGGACGGCGACCAATATAGAGGCGAGTCTGGCGGATGTTGAAGCGGCACTCTACCGGCCTAATAATCGTGAGGCGCGGCTGATCATCGAGGCTCGGGAAGCGGAACGCCCCGATATTAACCTGTTGACAAGGCTTCTGGTTAACCGCCTTCAGGTTTTTGAACAGGAAACGGGCGGCGTGGCGAGTGTCTTTATCATGGACCTGGAAAACGGCCGTGTTGTGCCTATCAATGAAAATGTCGCTATGTCTGGAATTGACCTGGTGCGTATCCCGATTGCGCTGGAGGCGTATCGCACACTGGATCAGTTCCCTACACTGACGCAGCGCAAATTGATTTCTGACACGTTGGTGCTTAATCCTGAACCGGATAGTGTTAACCAACTGCTCAATGTCATAGCTGGCGAGGAAGATATGTATAAGGGCGCGGAAGCGGTCAGTGCATCCATGCAAAGATTGGGACTTGCCAATACATTTATCGCCGCGCCATATGACGCTCCGTTGAAGGTTGGAACTTTGCCCCCGGAAACGCCGGCTAACAGCGTGGAAGATCCGCGTTCGCGACCTGATCCGGAAATCCAGTCCACGGCCGAAGATATGGGAATGCTTCTGTCCATGCTCTACTACTGTGCTCAAGGGAATGGTGGAACACTGCTTGCCGTGTATCCAGACGAGGTTACGCCAGATGAGTGCCAGCAGATTCTGGAATTTATGAAACAGAATCGTATTGGCAGTCTCTTTGAGGCAGGGCTGCCGCCCGATGTCGATGTGGCTCACCGTCACGGCTGGATCAGCGACACACATGGGGATGCGGCGATGGTGTCATCACCTGGTGGTGATTACGTGATCGTTACATATCTTTACAAGCCAGATTGGCTGGAGTGGGAACTAAGTTCACCGCTGCTGGAGGAAATCTCGCGAGCTACGTACAACTACTTCAATTTTGATGATCCATATTTTGGTGAAGCGAGTACAAGTTAGCGTGCTGTCTTAAGTCTGGCGATTCTCCAATTTCATGCTGAAATCATTGCAGAAAATTCTAACGATTATCCTTGTGATGGTAGCCGCCGGCTATCTGGCCTATCAAGGGTTTCTCTATTACCGCAGCCGTGATCGGATGCCTCCTGGAATGGAGGTAGCCGGGATTGACGTGAGCGGACTGAATCGCGACGAAATCGAGCAAGTTGTCTCTGACCGCTACCTCTCCCCGATATTTATCAGCAACGAAACGGAACGGGTCGAAGTGAACCCGGTGGACGTTGGTTTTCGACTCGACATGGAAGCGATGTTGGTGGAAGCTGAAGAAGTAAGTTTGCCCGAACAGCCTTGGCAGGGATTCGCCGAGTTTGTCGTGGGGCGTTCTCTGTCGCCCGTTGCGGTTGAATTAAAAGCAACGCACGATCGAGCCGCCCTGCTGGCGCAGATGGAAATGCTGACCAGCTTCATGGACAGTCCAGCGACGGCGCCGCGATTGGTTGAGGAGACGGAGACCTATGAGATGGGTAAAGCGGGCTTCGTGACGGATATCGAGGCCAGTTTACCGGTTGTTGAAGCTGCCCTTTACGATCCTCTGCAAAGAGAAGCACCTCTTGTGCTGGTCGACCAGGAACCACGCTCTTTCGACATGCGTATGCTCCAAGAAACTATCGCACGGGAAACACAGGGCTTTGATGGTCTGGGCAGTATTTTTGTTCTCGATCTGGAGAGCGGTGAGGAATTGGGTATCAATGAGGACATCGCTTTGTCCGGCTTGAGCGTGGTGAAGATCGCAATTCTATTGGAGACTTTTCGGGCATTGGATTTCGAACCAACGGTCGATCAGGCGAAACTTATTGCCGAGACGGCCGAGCATTCCGGCAATTACAGCGCCAACCTCCTTCTGGATATCGTCGCTGGCCAGGACAATGCCTACCTTGGCGTTGATATATTGACGGAGTCCATGCAGCGGCTGGGTTTAGAGAATACATTCATCGTGACCCCTTATGAAGAACCGAATCGCGCGGGAAAGGAGACATTGAGCACGCCGTCCAATTCGCGTGTAGACCTGGTTACTACGCCCGATCCGACGATGCAAACAACGGCCGAAGATATGGGCACGCTGTTGGCGATGATCTATCACTGCAGCAAGGGAGGCGGTACACTTCTGGCACTCTATCCGGAACAGCTTTCACCGCTGGAATGCCAGTTCATTTTAGATTCTCTTAGCGAAAACAGAGAAGGCAATCTGATTCGATTTGGCGTGCCGGAGGGTACGGTTGTGTCCCATAAGCATGGGTGGGCCGGGAATACGCATGGCGATGCCGGGATCGTTTTCTCACCTGGAGGCGACTATGTCATTGTCGAATACCTGACGCAGCCCCATACGGACTGGCTTGTCCATGATTTTAGCTTTCCGATACTGCGCAATATATCTCGCGCAGTCTATAACTATTTCAACATCGAAGCGCCCTATTTTGGCGAACCAGAGCCTGATGAGGGTGTGATCGAGGAAGCTGAACCGCTGGAAGAGGAAATAGAAGGTGAGAGCGACGGCGATATTGAAGAAGCCACCCCGCTGCCGGAAGAAGCTGCGCCGCAGCCCGACGACGTCACGCCAGAGCCAGATGAAGGAGAACTGCCGCCGGGTATTGAAGCATTTCCCTTTCCCAGCAACTGGCCTGTCCTGAGATATGTTTGAGCCGGGAATTGAATGCCTCGCGCGCAGCTAGAGACCACTTTTCAGAACCAACATCTATTCAGCAGAGATTACTCTTCGCTCTATGCATCGCTGTTTGGCGCCGTAGCGGGCTGGCTTGATGAGAGAGCGCATAATCCGGTCAAACCCTGGCTTCTGGAAGCGGCAAACGGCCGTCGGCCTCTAGACGTATCTCTCCTGCTGGCCGCGGGACTGCATCGCGACATTCTGCTGCGGACGACGCAGCTAGCTTCTCTGGCTGAATACTATCCCTCTGTAGGAGGAGCCCGACAGGCAGGTTACCCTCGAGATAGCGGCTGGTTTATCAACCAGGATTATGAGCAGGCATTGCAAGGCTCGATTATGGCGCGCCGCGAGCATTTGCGAGAATTCATACAAGCCAGCCATGTGCAGACCAATGAGACCGGAAGGGGCATATCCTGGCTGCTTCCGATCTCCCTGGCGGGTTGGGCGCGCATCCATCTGCTCGATCTGGGTGCGAGTGCAGGCCTGAATCTTGCTGCGAACAGACGAAACTTCCGCTTTGTCGAAGAACAGAACGGGCGCCCCTATTACCGCTTAGGTCATGGAGACCCGGTCCAGTTTGAAGTACGTACGCAGGGCGCGGCTGATAACTTCGACGGCGCTGACAGCGCAATGCCGTTCATTCTTAGCCGTCTCGGTTGTGATATCAATCCTTTCTTCCTGCGCACAACCTTGGACGAGGCGACATTAGCCGCATTCGTATGGGCCGATCAGCGTGAGCGATTGGCACGGCTGCGAGAAGGGATCGCGGCTTTCCGGGAGACTAACAAAGGCAGCGCGCCCGTTGAACTTCACGCCATCGATTTGCCGGACGGCCTGCCGAATCTTCTGGACCAACACATTAGTGACGACAATGCCCCGCTGATATGCTATAACACCTTTGTCAGGATGTACCTGCCCGACAAAGGGAGCGCGCTGCGCCATCTGCTCATCGAATGGGCGCAGAATAAGGCGCGACCTGTTGTCTGGATTCAATGGGAACCATCTTCAAGTTTGAACGAATTACACGGAAAGGCGCCTGAATTTGGCTGGTTGGCCTGGACTATCGACCTGTGGTACCGCGGTGGGGCATATCATTGGCATGTCGCCTGGGTCCACCCGCATGGCCAGCAGATACATTGGCTTCCCGACCTGAAAGATTGGATCAGCAAAGCGAGATCCCTGTAAACATAGGAAGCCGGAACTGGCAAGATGGCAGCAGATCAACCAGCAAGTAAATTCGTCTATGGACGGATGTTAAAATTAAGCAGCTTTCAGATTGGTTCGGCCATGGGCGACATCCTGGTGACCAGCATCTGGAATCGTGTCATGATTTCCAATTTTGGTATCCCTGCGGCGCCTGTTAGCCTGTTGATTGCTTTGCGCTATCTGATCTCCCCGCTCAGTCTATGGGCAGGTTACCGCTCTGACAATAAGCCCTTATTCGGATTCCAGCGCACATCCTATATTTGGATAGGCCGCGCGATAATGATCGTCTCCCTACCGTTATTGGGTCTTAGTTTGATGCGTTTTGAGGCGTACCAATCTGACAATATGGGGTGGCTTCTGGCAGTCATTTCATCCTTGCTCTACGGCGTAGGCACTCTGATTTCCGGCAGTCCCTATCTGGCTCTGGTACGTGATTCTGCACCAGCGGAGAAGCAGGGTCTGGCTATAAGCATTGTTGAAACGGCTTTGATTATCTTCTTTGCGATAAGCGGTATCCTGTTTGCGGAATGGATGGAAATCTATGACCAGCGGTTGTTCTGGCATCTTGTGCTGGCTACCATGCTGATTGGTGGTTTCTTCTGGTTTTTTGCCATCGTAGGTGTTGAGAAACGAGCAGGCAGCGTTTCGACAGAGCTTGTTCAAACTGAAGCGACCAGCCGCTTTCTGGTTACGCTACGTCAAATTTGGAGCGATCCACGTACGCGTGGTTTCTTCTTTTTTCTTTCAATGGCAACCCTTTCTGCCTGGCTGCAAGACGCGATACTTGAACCTTTTGGTGCGGACGTATTCTCGTTCACAGCCGGTCGCACTACACGCTTCAATAGTTATTGGCAGGCGGCGACTGTGGTAACGTTGATCGCCAGTGTGGTCATCTGGCGCAAGCGGCCGCCTGAACAACAGGGAAAGATCGCCGGGTTCGCATTGTTGGTGATGGCCATCGGCATGGCTTTGTTGGCGTTTAGCGCCTTTGGCGGGCGGCAAAACCTGGTCGAATTGTCTCTCCTGCTGTTTGGCGCAGGATTTGGCGTCTACACGTTTGGCGGATTGAGCCTGATGGCGGTTATGTCTGCCGATCGCAGTGCGGGCGCCTATCTTGGACTATGGACGGTTTCTATCCTGGTTTTCAAGGGATTGGGAACGTTTCTTGGTGGTGCTCTGCGCGATTTCTTCTATCTTCGTATGGACCTTCCGGCTTCTACCAGCTACGGGTTTGTCTTTTCGGCGGCTGCAGTAGGGCTTGTCCTATCTATTTACCTGCTGTCGCATGTCGACGTGATTGGTTTTGCCCGCGATTATGGCCGTTCCATAAGCTACGAAGAAGCCCAGGCGGCCAGTGCGGATTAGGCGGGGACGTTGGTTCTCTGACTACTCTGGTGGGTCAGATGGTTCAAGCGGCAGCCGCAGTTGCCTGACCTGCGGGGTTTCTAGATTGCTGACGCCGACACCTAACAGGCGAATAAATTGACCGGCCGACCAATTTTCGCGCCAGATGGCGACCGCCCGTTGGTGTAGTTCCTGTTCGTTATCAAAACCGATTTCATAGGATTTTTGCCGTGTGAAGGTGGTGAAGTCTGACCAACGGATCTTGACGGCTACTGTGTGAGCGACCAACCCTTTCTTGCGCAATGACTTGGTTACTGATGCGCACATTTCACGCAGCCGCGTATCCAGTAGTTCAGGCTCATTCACATCGCGGCTAAAGGTCCACTCCTGGCTGATACTCTTGGCTTGCCGCCGTTCAACATGGACTTCCCGTAAATCAATACCCTGGGCCCGTTGAATGAACTCTACGGCATGCCGGCCAAGGGCTGCCCTTATGCGCTCTGGTTGAGCTTCAGCAAGTTGGCCGCACGTGTGTATCTGTATGGCAGCCAGGCGTTCGGCCGATCGCGGACCGATTCCCCAAATCGCACGCGTCGGTCTAGGAACCAGAAAAGCAGACTCTTTGCCTGGCCGGACGACAGTGAAGCCGTCCGGCTTATCGTGATCGGAAGCCACCTTGGCTACTAACTTGCTGGTGGCCAGTCCGAGCGAACAGGGAAGAGATGTTGTCTCATTCACGTCTTGCTTAATAAGGGCGGCAACGGCAACCGGGTTTTCATGTGTGCTCAAGTCCAGGTAGGCTTCATCGACACTGATTTGCTCCAGGGGACCGTACCCCTCCAAGACATCCATCACCTGTCGCGAACGGGCGCGAATGCGCGTCCAGTCTGCGGGCACTATCTTGAGCTGTGGGAACAGCCGTCGGGCGCGCGCGGTCGGCATGGCGGAATGAATGCCCAACTGCCTGGCTTCATAGCTCGCTGAGGCGACAACGCCTCGCTGATCGGGCTGTCCGCCGACGACCAGCGGAATGCCGGCGTCCTCCGGATGATCCTGGACATGAACATTGACGTAGAATGCGTCCATGTCCAGATGTAAGATCGCGCGTGGCCAGCTGTTTTCGGGCGCAGCAGGTTGGGCCGGCATGGCTGTGTGAGCTAGCTGTCTAAACCCAGAGAAATCAGATTGCGTGGGAGTGATGTAAGCGAGCGGCTGCCATCTGCAGTCACCAGTAAATCATCCTCGATCCGAACGCCGCCGCGACCAGCCAGATAGATGCCAGGTTCAACCGTGAACATATTTCCCGCCTGTAACAGTGTGGCATTGCCTTCTACGAGGCTTGGTTCTTCATGAACTTCCAGCCCTAATCCGTGACCTGTTCGATGGAGAAACTGCGCACTGTAGCCGGCTTCATCGATCACTTTCCGTGCAGCGCGGTCGACCTCCTGCGCAGCTATTCCGGGCCGAATCGCCGATTTTCCCGCTTCGTTGGCCAGGCGTACGGCCTCATAGATTTCCAGCAGATCTGGCTCCAACGCGCCCACCGCAAAAGTGCGCGTAATGTCAGATGCATAGCCATCAACCAGTGCGCCCCAATCGAATATCAACAGATCCCCTTCCTGCAACTGCCTGTCCGTGGGCACCGCATGTGGAATGGCGCTGTTGGGGCCGGAAGCGACGATGGGGCCGAATGCGACTGCGTCGGCTCCGGCATCCAATAGTTCTTGAGTCAACAGTGAGGCGATCTGTTTTTCGCTCATCCCTATTCGAACGCGCGGCAGCAGCGCATTCATCGCTTTTTCAGCCGCGGCAACGGCGCGTTCTGTTGTGGAGATCTCATCTTCTCCCTTGATGCTGCGAATCGCGTTGATCTGTTCATCCGCAGAGACAAGTTCCAGATCAGGTGAAGTCTTGAGAAGCTGCTGCGATTCAAGAACGCGCATGTAGAGCGTTTCCACACCCAGCTTCCAACCGGCGAGCCCTAGCTTTTCGGCAGCGGCCTGGAATGCAGCTGCAAACCCGACTTCATCAGTCCAAGCAAAAATGCGTTCTTCGCTGATACCGGCAGCTCTTGCTTTCATCGCTTCCAGAGACGGTATTATGATTGCGGGCTCACCATCAAGGGGTATGAATAATAGAATGGGGCGCTCGCTAACATGTGCATGGACGTCACTGAAGTAGACCATATTTGGTCCTGGAACCAGCGCGATGCCATTCATCTGATTCGCCGCCATTTGTTGACGCAGTTTATCTACTCTTGTTTCATTCATTCTTTGCCTTTCTTTGTTAACTCGACTAGTTGAATACCTGCTTGTACTGCTTCACCTTCCAGGCAGTGAATGGCGGAAACGATGCCGTCATAGGGCGCGTGGATAGGAATAATCATTTTCATGGATTCTAAGAGGATAAGCTTTGTGCCTATGGCTACGAAATCTCCAGGTGCGACCAAGACCTTTGTCACAACTGCCGGAATGGTGGCTGCAAGTAGGCCTTCATGATTTGCTGCTCCGCGCTGCCCGCGGATACGCCTGTAGCCTATCGTTCGACCATCTACCCAGATCTGTCGGTGGTCGCCGTCTGTCGAACCTGCAGCATGAATCTGCTGGTGTGAGCCATCAGGTCTGATCACCTCCAATACGAACTGCGAATCTTCGAAGAATCGTACAGTACATTCGACGGCACGGCCGTCCAACTCGACGCGATAAGTAGACCCCTGGCGCGTGATGTTGAATTCCTCTTGTTGGTCTTGTAGTTCCAGTTTGAAATTGGACATATTGCAACCAGGGCCGTGGTTATGCTGCTACGATACGCGAAAGCGCTGGCTGATGAATGAACCTTCTTGAATTGTAGCCTGCGAACAAGTCTTTGTTCACGCTGCCTGCGCAAACGTATTTTATTTGTCAAAGTGCTCTACGCGCAAGGTGAATCTGCTCATTGCTAACAATGCCTCGTTTCACCTTTGAATCCGCCTGTTCGGCTGGTTCCGGTGTCTGTCGCCGGCGACAGACACCGGGGCGCCTTATCGTCAGAGCGGCAAATTCCCTTTTGCTGAGCCGGTGCGCTCTACTCAGATCTTGAGGGTATAATGGCTCAATGGATCCCTTGAGTCTGTATCTGCATATACCGTTTTGCCAGCATCGTTGTTCTTACTGCGATTTTAATACATACACCTCCGTTCGAGACCTGCAGAGCGCATATGTTGGCGCATTAGAGGAGGAAATCCTCCAGGTTGCCGCGAGCGCCGCAAGCTGCGGGCAGCTGCGCCCGATCAATACGCTTTTTTTTGGCGGCGGGACCCCCACGCTGCTAGGTGAAAATCAAGTACGACGGCTGCTGCATGCCGTACAAAGTGGCTTCGGTTTCACAGCTGATAGTGAAGTTACGATGGAAGCGAACCCGGAAACGGTCGACGAAGCGTATCTTCTAGCTGTACGTGAAGCCGGCATAAACCGGCTGAGTTTCGGCATGCAGAGTGCTGACGCCAGTGAATTGGCACTTCTTGGACGTACACACGGTGTTGACACCGTTGTTGAAGCTGTGCATCAGGCACGGGCGGCGGGGATTGAGAATATCAATCTCGACCTGATTTACGGGTTGCCCGCGCAGGATCTAGATACGTGGGAACGCAGTCTGCGAACAGCCCTGACCCTGCAGCCGCCCCACCTGAGTCTTTATTGTTTGACCATAGAGCAGGGGACGCCGCTGCATCGATCGCTGCACAACGGCCGTATCGTGGCGCCGGATCCCGATCTGGCTGCCGAACAGTACGAATTGGCTTGCCAGATTCTGGTTGATGCCGGCTACAGGCACTATGAAATCTCCAATTGGGCCCTGCCTGGATACGAATGCCGTCATAATCTCGCCTATTGGCGCGATCAGGAGTATCTTGGATTAGGCGCTGGCGCTCACGGCAAGGCGGCAGGATATCGATATTCGCTGGTTCGCCAGCCGCGAGTATATATCAGGCGAATTGTCTCGGGTGAAAGCGAAGCCTATCCGCTGTCGGCAGCCGCTGCCGAGGCGCACAAACTCGACAGACATGAAGCGATGTCTGACCAGGTTATCACCCAGTTGCGCCTACTTGAGGAAGGGCTAGACTTAGCGCAGTTTGAAAGCCAGCATGGGCAAACGATTGATGAGGCTTTTGAAGGCGTGGCCAGTCAACTAGAGATGTGGGATCTTCTACGGCGTGACGGAACGAGATTGTTGTTGACCAGCAGCGGATGGTTCATTAGCAATCAGGTCTTCTACCGATTCATATAGGATATGAGCATGTGTGAGACCAACTCAATCGCCGCGGTTTCCTATGCCAATGCGGGCTATACGATCAGTACCGATCAGGAACTGCTCGATGTTGCTATGATTCATCAATATTTGAGTGAACAATCGTATTGGGCACGAGGTATAGGTCGCGAACAAGTCGAACGGTCGCTGCGCTTTTCATTGTGCTTTGGCGTCTATCGTGACGATACCACCCCGTGGTCACAAGTTGCCTTGGCGCGTGTTATTACAGATTATTCAACGTATGCTTATTTGTCAGATGTTTTTGTACTGCCTGAACTTCAGGGGCAGGGTCTGGGCAAGTGGCTGCTGTCAATAGTTTTTGAACACCCGGATCTGCGGTCTATTCGGCGCTGGGCTCTTTATACAAAAGATGCCCATGAGCTATACCGGCGTTTTGGGTTTTATGCCGAAGAAGACCCGCAGCGCTATATGACCTATCGTCCACAAGCGACCTAGTCAATTCCACCTGACGTCGAGAGGAGATAAACGATGACCGGTTCATTAAAAAAGCGTACCGACATCATCTATGTGGTTGGACATGTCAACCCTGATACAGACGCTATTGCTTCTTCCATGGGCTACGCCTGGCTGATGCAGGACCAAATGGATGGAACTGTACAGGCGGCACGCGCCGGGCAGTTGAACCCACAGACGACCTGGGTCCTGCAACGGCTTGGTCTGGAGCCGCCCGTGCTGCTGGCTGACGCTTCGCCGCGATTCGCTGATATTGCTCACCGCATGAATACGACAACACCTGACCGTCCTTTGCGGGAAGCATGGGCTATCGCAAACCGGACGGGTGGTGTCGCACCGGTGCTCAACCCAGACGGTAAACCTTTTGGCCTAGTCTCTGTGCTGAGCCTATTCGAATATCTTAGCCGTTCGGTTGGGTCTCATCGCCGCCGCGAAGAGCTGCGAATCGGCGAACTGCTGGATAAGCCATGCAGAGAGGCGTGTGACACGGCCGTGCCGCAGTTTCATGATGTCAGCCGTATCAAAGATGCGCTGCCACGTATTCTGCGTGAGGAACGCAGCGAATTTTGGGTTGTTGACGAAAACGGTACCTACGTGGGCATTGCGCGACAGCGCGAAGCATTAAACCCACCTCGGCTGAAACTGATTCTCGTGGACCACAATGAAGAGGAGCAGGCAGTCATCGCGCTTGCCGAGGCGGATCTACTGGAAATTCTCGATCATCATCGACTTGACAACCCAACTACTCACGAACCAATACGCTTCACAGTAGATGTTGTAGGCAGCACAAGCACGTTGGTTTCTGAACGAATTGATCAGGCGGGCCTCAGCGCGCCCCCTGAACTGGCCGGCTTGCTGTTGGCCGGGCTTCTGTCGGATACACTGATACTGACCTCACCGACGACGACTCAGCGCGATCATCAGGCCGCAGATCGCCTGGCGCGTTGGGCATTTATGATTGGCGCGCCGCTGGAGGGGGAAACTATTGAATCGTTTGGCACGCAAATACTGGAATCGGGCGCCGGTCTCACTGCCCGCGAGCCAGATGACATTGTCAGCGCAGACTTCAAAGTTTATGACGTCGGAGGTGTGCGCTTTGGTATCTCTCAGGCCGAGGTGACTAATTTTGCACAGCTTGGTGAGAACCTCGACGCACTCAAGCGTGCCCTTTTGGGGTTGAGTGAATCTAAAGGGTTAGAATTCGTTGTGCTCATGGTCACAGATGTAGTCAGGCGTTCCAGCCGGCTGTTGATTACCGACGTTGTGCCGGCACTTGATGTGCTGCCTTATCCTCGCCTGCCGGATGGTACATTGAAGGCACAGGGTGTCGTGTCTCGCAAGAAGCAGCTGCTGCCGGTGATCCTGGGTGCGTTGGAAGGCTAGTGGCTGACTACGAATTCCGCCAGTGTGAATGGGAAGAATGCCGTTTCCGCTTCCCAATGGAGGTTGACGGCCCACGTGCCAGCCGCTGCCCGCGATGTGGTGCGGCTACCTACGTTGTAGGTGTTCCAGCGGCACTCATCGATGATACGATAACGAAACCTATTGGCGCACCATTTTCTGCATTGCTTGATAATGTCCGCAGCATTCACAATGTCGGCTCGATGTTTCGTACAGCTGACGGTGCGGGGCTCCGTCAGCTCTATTTGTGTGGGATAACGGCTACCCCGGCTCACCCAAAACTGGGCAAAGCTGCGCTGGGCGCCCAGGAGTCTGTGAAATGGTCCTATGAACTAAATGGCGTCGATTTGGCGCTTGCGCTCAAGGAGCAGGGGCATCAGTTGTGGGCTATTGAGACGACGGACGAGGCGGAATCATTTTTTGATGCCGACACAAAGATTGGCCTTGAAAATGTCACTATTGTCGTTGGCAATGAACGAGCCGGTATTGATCCTGGGATCCTATCTCTATGCGACCGTATGCTCTATCTGCCGATGGCTGGGCACAAGCGCTCGCTCAATGTTGCGGTCGTTTTCGGCATAATTGCCTATCATTTGCGCTATGTACGCCTATCGGCATGACGGAAAACAGCACGCGAATGATGCCCCCCTGATTCGCCTATCATCTGGTTCGGTAGTTTGCGGGAATCTCCGCTCGGCGAAATCTGGGCAGCAGCGGCCGAAGATGGGTTGATTGCGCTCGATTTGTGGGAAGACAGGGATCGTTTCCTGGGCATTGTCAAGAAGCTGAAGAGCGGCGAGTTGGTTTACGCACCCGAGCATCTGGATGAGGTGCTCGACCAGCTTGCAGAGTATCTGGAAGGCCAGAGACAGACGTTCGATGTTTCCATAGATTGGTCGGTAATGAGCCCGTTTCAGCGGGACGTTTTGCAGGAAGTACACAGAATCCCTTATGGAAGAACACGTACGTATGGTGACATCGCCGAAAGCCTGGATAAACCGGGTGCCATGCGCGCGGTAGGCCGGGCCAACGCGACCAATCCCATGGCAATCATTGTCCCTTGTCATCGTGTGCTTGGCGCGGACGGCCGTTTGCATGGCTATTCAGCGCCGGGGGGATTGGAGACGAAAGCGTGGCTGCTGCGTCGTGAAGGCAGCTGGCTAATTTGACTTGATAGTTGGTCAGGCGCGTCTCGTCCTATAAACCAGCTTCCCGAAATTCTGCTACCGCTTTCGGTCCACTGCGCGCAAGCCCTTCGTAGAATGCTTCGTGGTCGCTGGTGCGAAAATCAATCCTTTGTACATGGAATGGGGCCAATCGTTCTTTGCCTGCTCCTCTTCTTCGTTCAGTAACGTCAAGAAAGTAGTCGAGAGCATTTTCCACGCTGTTAACATCGGTCCAGTCAGATTTGTACAGAGGGATGCCCGCCTTTGAAAAGATCCAGGTCATATTGGGCATTGAGCCGTAAGCGCGATGACAGGCACCATCAAGCGCGTCAACAATTATCGGCCGTTGTATATCGAATTCGTCTCGCAAGGCTCGTGCATGTTCGAACTTCTGTTCCATCGAGGTCAGGTGTGGGTAATACTCTCCGGGATGTGCCTCATTTGTGTAAAGGAAGAGCGAGCCTACATTCTGACCAGCATATTTCTCCGCCAGGGTATTCATGGATGGCGCCGCCATCCCACAGTATGGTCAGGTGAAACTGCCAAATTCAACGACTGTATAGAGGCTGCTTGACCAGATTTCGTTGAGACTTGTTTCACGGCCGTCAAGGTGCCAAAGGGCAAAGTCTGGCGCTTTCTCGCCAACTTCTGGACTGTTCTTGAAATTCAACCACGGAAAGACTTTTTCGCGAGTAAATTCATCATAGTTATAGCGTTCGACAATATCCTGGCCTGTTTCCATAGTGCATCTCCTGATTTGGATTGATCAAACAGATGATAGCAGATTCTCCGGTCAAATCTTATGCGCGTTTCGCTAATAGGTCGCATGATGTGCTGCCCAACGCAGACGAACTGGCCTCAAGAATGTGAGAAGCATTAAATAGTGACCTTGATCACAGAACTGATCACGCGAGTTGCAATAAGGTGGCGCTATGTCCCGCGATGCAAATGCCGCCGTAGAATCAAGGGAAAATGGCCATCCTGATCGAACCCTGCGCAGACGGTCTGTCTTGGAGGCGAGGCTCTCATGACGTCAACAGTTGGACGGCCGCTCTGGCGACTGCTGCTTTCTTTCCTGAATGAACGGCCCGAACGCGAATTCTCCTGTGATGAATGTTTCAGTATGCTTGAATACCTGGCCGACATCGGTGCCCAAAATGCCGTCGGCCAGGATCATCTACAGCTGCTCATCCGGAGACATCTGTCCGTCTGTCCACAATGCAGTGAACATTACATGCAGGTGATTGAAAGCATGGAACAACTGGTCAGCCCAAACCCACCTGGCTCACGATAGCGGCCCGCTCAAACGCATCGCTTCTGCAGCCCCCTAATAATTCAATCCCGACGTGGCTGCCATTCCCAAATTCTGAAAAAGCCTCACCTGTGCCGCTCCCATAGAGTATAATGAATCGTAGGTGACGTCAGGCAGGCATGCCAAGACGTCAAGTTCAATACCGAAGGTCGGGTAACCGGCCGGGAGGATATCACTTGGCCGGAATCATCATAGGTGTATTCATAATCGTTGTTGCGGCAATTCTGATTATCGCAGCCGTCAAGATTGTCAAGGAGTATGAGCGTGGCGTGGTGTTTCGCCTGGGACGTGTCATGGGACCAAGGGGTCCAGGTCTCTTCTTGATCATCCCTATCGTCGAAAAGATGATCAAAGTCGATTTGCGGACGGTAACTTTAGATGTGCCCACGCAAGAAGCAATCACCGCTGACAATGTTACAGTCAAGGTGAACGCGGTTGTCTATTTCAAGGTAGTCGATCCGGTAGACGCAATTATCCAAGTTGAGGATTATCGTCGCGCAACGTGGCAGATCGCCCAAACCAGTTTGCGGAACGTAATAGGCCAATCGGAGCTTGACCGGCTGCTTCAGGACCGGGAGGCGATCAACGAGCGGTTACAAAATATCATTGACGAGGCAACCGAACCGTGGGGTATCAAGGTCAGCATCGTTGAAGTAAAAGATGTTGAGCTCAATCAAAATATGATCCGTGCAATGGCGCGAGAAGCAGAAGCGGAACGCGCGCGCAGGGCCAAGATCATCAGCGCCCAGGGGGATTACGAATCGGCCGAACGCCTGGCAGCCGCAGCGAAAGAGATGAACACGGAACCAGGCGCTATGACCCTGCGCTATTTGACGACATTGAAAGACATTGGCATCGAAAACAATACGACTATCGTGTTCCCTCTACCGATCGATCTCCTCGGTCCCCTTGCCGCAGTATTTTCAGCCGAAGCCAAGGAATGAGCAGGGGCGTGCCTATCAGCGAACGAAAACAGGTCGGGCTGTAGGGTGGGCGCCCCAACAGAGCACGGCCAAGCGAAGTCTACAACTCAAAACTCTCGTCCACGTTCAACACGATCGCCCGTACGCCTGTTTCATGCGCAACGCGTTCCGCCCAGGCGTGCATATCCTGAGCGATGGGCGGCCACGTATTATAGTGGCACGGAATTACGACCTGTGGCGACAAATATGAGAGAGACGCAAGCGCATCATCTGGTCCCATTGTGAAGTTGTCCCCGGTTGGCAGAATTGCTACGTCAACGCCAGACGCACCAATGAGCGACATGTCGGAAAACAGCGCAGTATCTCCAGCGACATAGATCGTCTGCTCCTCAGCGAAGATAAGGAATCCAGCCGGATCGCCGCCGTATGATCCGTCTGGCAGTCCGGAACTGTGCAATGCCGGCGTCATCTTGACACGGCCAAACGGGAACTGAAAGCTGCCCCCCGTGTTCATGGCCCATGTGTCTTCATGGCCCTGAGCATTAATCCAATTTGCAATCTCAAAGTTAGCAATTACCTGAGCACCCGTCCGCCGGGCAAGCGCAACGGTATCGGTAATGTGATCGCCATGGCCATGCGTTTGTAGAATGAAATCGGCGGCCACCTCTTCAACCCGTTTCCCGGCAACCGGGTTGTGGTCCGCGAAAAACGGATCAACCACCACATCAACGCCATCAATCGCGAGCGAAAAAGTCGCATGACCGTGCCACGTAATCTTGATTCCCATCGTAACCTCCAAATTCTCTTGCAATCCACCACAGATCAGGTGCGGCCATCGCAAATTGCAGCTATGTACATCTCAAACAATTTCAACACCAAGTATACCAAACAAGTGGACACCATTCAGTTATGACCCATGAACAGAAAACGGCCGCTTGCGAAAAAGCGGCCGTTCCATAAGGCACTGAGTAGTCGGCACCTAGTTGATATTCAGTTGAGCTGCCGCACGCTGACAACCCGCTGCGCCACCTGCAGCCAGCCACGCATCAAGCGTCGCGCTCTGCGTTGCCCCGGACTGCGCGTCTTCGTAAATGCCCTTTGCCCATGTATGGTAGCGCTTCGTTTCATCAGGCCAGGCTGCATAATCTCCACCAGATGCAGCATACCCACCATTATAACCTGCGAAGGATAAGAGTTTGTCGTTGCCTGTGTAGCGAAGCTGCTCATTGTAGAAGTTCAGGCCGCGCGTCGCATTCGTGTCGGGATCAAGCATATCCTCATCAGCACTGAAGTGAAACGGCATGACCTGGAAAAGGCCGCGCGCACCGGCAATGGAAACCGCCTGAGGATCTCCGCAAGATTCGATCTGCATGATTGTAGCAACAATATTTGGATCGAGATTTTGGCCGGCGGCCCATCGAATGATGTCGCTTTCCCAATAGCGTACTTCGGCTGTGAAGATCGGCGAAATGCCTCCCCCGGTTGCAGCAATGACGGCGGCAGGATCCGTCTGTGTTTCTGTGACAGCCACTTCTTCAAGCAAAGTCTCTTGAACCGCAGCTGGCGCCGTGGGTGCCGAGAACGCTCCTGTGCTCTTCGGAAGCGCAAATAGACTCAATCCGACCACAATCATGGAGACAACTGCCAGAATCAGAAACATTCGTTTCTGCATCGACACGTGTGGTTCCAGATAGTAATAGCCGTCGTCCCACTGGTCGTTGTTCTCTTCATTGAAAGGAGTATTGATAATTGATACGGACTCATTGTAAGGGGACATTGCTCATCTCCTGGTTCGCGCTTATTACTTGTCAATCATATACTGGCTGGCGGTAAGCTACGAAATTCTGTGCCCCTGGTCAGTTTCGACGCCGTGCTTGCAGGCTGCTGCCGGGCTTGCGTAGTCCACCATTGGGTACGGGCGGACGCTGACGAACTCGTGAAGTACGCTTCTGCGGGGTTTCGGATTGTACTGGGTCGTTGGTTCCATAGGATGGCTGAGACGCTGAAGTTGGGACTGCAGCGGCAGGTGAGGGCTGCGTCTGGCGGCTCCTTGGCTTGGGCTTGGGGGCTGCCTTCAATCTTGACGGTGAGGACTTCCTACCACGACCGGCAGAGGGCGATCCCGGCGCATTTTGCTTCCTACTGCTCCTAGAATGGGTGGCCGCACTCTGGAATAGCTGAACTCCCGCAATTGAAAAGGCGCCGATAAACAAGATGCGCGTCAGCCAGACCAGGACGGCCACAAAAATCGGCACGTATCGCAGCAGTTGTTCGCGACTCAAGACTTCGTTGCCAAAGTCATTGCCGAGCAGCGTTACGGAGACTGCCCACCAGGTCATCACCGCGTTCATCGTGGCGCCGAGCAGCCAGGCTCCCATTAAATACCAGCCTTCCTTATGAGACCCGGAGGTGCCTTCTGGCGTGAAAAGGCGCATGAGTCCGGCGAAGTCGATGGCACAAAAGGCAATCGCCAGAATGGTGGCCCACATAATGCCCAGGAATTGAACATTACCCAGGAGACTTTGCAGGGCGAACTGTGTCGTGTCGAAGTTGAAGACCTCAAAAGCCAATAAGGCCACGAGGAGAATAAGGCCCACAAACAGCTTGCGCTGCTTGTCCATGCCAAAACGCGGCATCCTTAAGTGCATCGATGATCCTGAAAAAACTTGATTGCTCATTACTGCCTCCAGTTCGGAAATGACCTATTGTCCACGTTGACGCGGAAATACATTGAACTACAATAGAACGCATGTGCTGATTCGTAAAATAGCACAGATGTTCTAATATGTCAATACTGTTTCTTGGCTCATGGAAAACCCGATCTGCGATCGAACGCTATGCCTGCTAGAATTGAACCATGTACGCTGAATTGGTGATCAATATTGAAGCGCCTTTGACGGGAACATTTCACTATCACGTGCCTCGTGACCTCGAGTCGGACCTGAAGATAGGGCACCTGGTCGAAGTGGAGTTCGGCCGCCGGCTGGCTCAGGGCATTATCACGCGCTTTTCAGAATCATCGCCGGTTGAGGATACGAAGCCGATAGTGGCCATGATTGAGAGTGATCCAGTCGTGACGCAGTGGCAGATCGACCTGGCGTTTTGGCTTAGTGAGAACTATCTTGCGCCGGTGAACGGGTGTCTACGGTTGATGCTGCCGCCTGGTTTGACGCGCTGGGCGGATATCACCGTGGATATTAACCCATATTGGGAGGGTGATGAACGGCTTCCCGAGAGGCAGGCCGAATTGATTGCTCTGCTTCGTGTCAAGGGATCCTTGAGAGGTCGCCAACTTTCGCGACAATTTGGCAAGAAATCTGAATGGCAGCCGCTGGTTGAGCAACTGCTGCGCAGGAAGATTGTTCGCCGTGCTTCTGTACTTGATCCACCGCGATCACAGCCAAAGAAGGTGCGCATGGTCGATCTGACGGCCGGTTACGAGCGGCAGCTGGCTAGTGCGGCTGAGCTTGGCCGAGCGAGCAAGAAGGCTGATGTCTTGCTCTATCTGGCAGATTCGGATGATCCGTTTCCCGCGGAATCTGCAGTGATAGAAGCGACGGGAGCCAGTCAGCCTCATTTGCAGGAGCTGGTTGATGCTGGGTTGATATGGCGTTCTCCCGAAGACGCAGTTCTTGTTGGCACCGGTGTTTCTGAAGGCTCGGACAATGGACTTGCTCTTTATGTGGCTCAACTGCCGGCGGCCTTGAGTGATTTTGATGGACCGGTGGACGAACTGGTCGCTTCAGGCCTCGCGCGCCTGGACAGCGAACCAGCGGCGATTGGCCTCGCTATTGGCGAGGAGGCAGTTTTGCAGAATATCCTGGCGCTTAGGCATGGTAGTGTCTACTTTGAAGTACTTGATATGCTAACACGGGAGGGGCAGTCGATTCCAATCAGTGATGTTTATGCGGCGACCGGAGCGAAACTCAGTCATCTGAAGCGTCTGGCCAAGCTCGATCTAATCAAACTCAGAGCGGAGGAGGTATGGCGTGATTCCTTGTATGATCGTGATTTTGTCATATCGGAGGCGCCCGAGCTGACGGTCGATCAAGTTCGTGTGTGGGACCGGCTGCGGCAGATGATGCAGCCGGAGTGTGTGCTGCGTAAGCCAGTACTGCTGCATGGAGTCACGGGCAGCGGCAAGACGGAGATCTACATGCACGCTATTGAGCTTGCCTTACAGCGCGGACAACAGGCTGTAGTCTTGGTCCCGGAGATAGCCTTGACGCCACAGACGGTGCGTCGTTTTGCTTCTCGTTTTCCTGGGCGTGTGGCGGTTGTGCACAGCGGCCTTAGTGACGGCGAGCGTTATGACACGTGGCGGCGGGCACGGCAGGGATTGTTCGACATCGTCATAGGGCCGCGGAGCGCCTTGTTCACGCCTTTTAGTAATATCGGCGTGATTGTCATTGATGAGGAACATGACGGCAGCTACAAGCATACCGCACCGATCCCGCCTCCCTATTATCATGCTCGCGAGACTGCGATTGAGATTGGCCGGCGCACGGGCGCGATTGTTGTTATGGGCAGCGCCACCCCTGATGTCGCGATCTATCATCGCGCGCTCAGCGGTCATTTGGAGCTGTTGGAACTTCCCAGACGTGTGATGGGCCACAGGCAGCGCATCCTCAGCCAATCAGATCGTCTGCAGACGGCCAGTCGCTACGAGCACCTTTCCGGTGCGCCAGAGGATGCTTTGACGATTCCCTTGCCGCCGGTCCAGATCGTTGATCTCCGCCAGGAACTTCGCGCCGGAAACCGTTCTATCTTCAGCCGCGCACTGGCCAACGCGCTGGCGGAAACGCTTGCTCGTGGCGAGCAGGCCATCCTTTTCATGAATCGTCGGGGGACAGCTTCGTTTGTGATATGCCGTGATTGTGGACATGTGCTGAGCTGCCCGAGATGTGACTTGCCGCTGACGTATCATCGCCCCCACTTGGCCATGATTTGCCATCAGTGTGGCCATCGCGAACCGCCCCATCAGAGCTGTCCGCAGTGTGGTTCAAAACGTATTAAGCATTTTGGATTGGGAACCGAGGAAATTGAAGCGCAAGTGCGGCAGCGCTGGCCTGAGGCGCGTACGACCCGCTGGGACCGCGACACGACAGCCGGTAAAGACACGCACGAATTGCTGCTTACGCGTTTTATCAACCGGGAATCTGACATTCTGATCGGTACACAGATGATCGCCAAGGGGCTCGATTTACCCCTGGTAACGCTTGTTGGTGTGATTTCGGCTGATGTTGCCTTGGGCCTGCCTGATTATCGAACGGGTGAACGCGCGTTCCAGGTCCTCGCGCAGGTTGCGGGTCGTGCCGGACGCGGTCTGCTGGGTGGTAAGGTGATCTTCCAAACCTACCAGCCGGATCATTATGCTATTCGTACCGCGGCAGATCATGATTTCAAAGCGTTTTTTGTGGAAGAAATGAGCTTTCGCACGCAGCATATGCTGCCGCCTTTCCGGCGCATGGCGAAGCTAGAACTGGCCGACCCGGTTGCCAATCGTGGAAGGCAGCAGGCTGATGTGCTGGCGGCAGTGTTGCGGCAGGAGGTACAGCAGAGAGGGCTGAGTGCTACCGAGATTGTTGGCCCGGTCCCTCCCTATTTCAGCCGTGTGGACGGGCGCTACCGCTGGCAGATCATCGTTCGTTCACCAGATCCGCTACCCTTTCTGGCAGAGATGACTATTCCGCGCCCGTGGATGGTAGACATTGATCCTATGAGTACTCTCTAGCGGTTGCCATCTTGCTGGCATGAAGATACCCCCGGACGGACTCGAACCATCATCGATCGCTTAGGAGGCGATTGCTCTATCCTTTGAGCTACGGGGGCATGATAGCTAACTATTACTTACCAAAATGAGCGCAAAAATTATAGCAGAACATGAATCGCCATGCGACCGCTGACCCTTTTCCTAGCCATGTAGGAAAAGGTTGCACGGCTGCTGATCACAATACGTGATCAGTTCTGGCAGAATAGAGTTTGTAACTCAAATGCCACAGAAACTGCATGGGGAGCAAACCAACGCTCGACCTGTATTACATTGGTTCGCTTTTTCAATTGAGCAGCACCCATTCCGACGCTCGATACGTTTGCCACACTGCCCGAAAACAGTAATATATGGAGCATTGAGAGATCTTTTCTAACTACGGCTGGCTTCCATGCCTCTATGATGGATGCCTGTCACTATCAAAGGCAGAATTCCCGTCAACTTCCACGCTATGATTAACTATTAAGCACGGGAAATATTGTGATGAAACGAATAGGTGTGTTAACAAGTGGCGGAGACGCTCCCGGGATGAATGCTGCAGTCCGGGCTGTTGTGCGATCGGCGTTGAACAGCGGCGCTGAGGTATATGCAATATACGAAGGGTACCAGGGGATGGTAGATGGTGGAGACCAGATTACCCCAATAAGCTGGAGTGATGTTGGTGGTATCCTGCAATTAGGTGGTACGGTTATTGGTTCCGCGCGCTGCCAGGAATTTCGCGAACGAGACGGCCGTCGTCGGGCCGCATACAATCTAGTCAAGAACGGTATCACTGCCCTGGCTGTGATTGGTGGGGATGGCAGCTTGACTGGCGCTCACATTCTGCAACAAGAGTGGACAAGTTTGCTTGCGGAGCTGGTTGAATCAGGAGAACTAACGCAAGGGGAAGCCAAAGAGGCACATCATTTAACGGTCGCCGGGCTGGTCGGATCTATTGACAACGATATGCATGGCACCGATATGACTATAGGCGCCGACTCGGCATTACAGCGCATTGTTGAGGCAGTGGACGCGATATCCAGCACCGCAGCCAGTCACCAGCGGGCGTTCGTTGTCGAGGTGATGGGCCGCAGATGCGGTTACCTTGCGCTCATGAGCGCGTTGGCAACCGGCGCCGACTGGGTGCTTATTCCCGAGGCGCCGCCTATGGTGGATGATTGGGAAGCAACGATGTGCAATGTCCTGCTCAAGGGCAGACAGGCGGGCCGCCGTGATAGTATCGTTATTGTCGCCGAAGGCGCGCAGGACAAAGATGGTAATCCGATCACCAGCCAACAAGTTAAGGATATCATTGAGAAGATCACGGGTGAGGACACGCGGGTGACTGTTCTGGGACACGTGCAGCGCGGCGGTTCACCGAGCGCTTTCGACCGAAACATGAGCACCCTTTTGGGGGCTGATGCTGTGGATGAACTGCTGTCTGATGATGACCAGGTGGAACCGATGGTCATCGGAATTCAAGGTAACAGGATTACACGAACCCCACTCAGTGTTTGTCTCAAGCAGACATGGGCCGTTGCCGAAGCGATCAAAGAGCAAGACTATGAGCGCGCCATTACCCTAAGAGGGAGCAGTTTCAAGGATTCCTTTGAGATTTTGCGGACGATGGTGCGCACGTTTCCCACCGATCCCGTCCCCGGCCAACGGCGATTACGCATCGCGATTATGCATGGTGGCGGGCCTTCACCGGGCATGAACACGGCCGTTCGCGCCGCTGTACGCCTGGGAACCGATCGTGGGCATATCATGTTTGGCGTGCACAATGGCTATCGCGGCCTGATTGGCGGAGAAGTGGAAGAGCTAGACTGGATGAGTGTCGCTGGATTTGCTTCGAGTGGCGGCGCCGAGCTCGGTACCAATCGCTACCAGCCTGAAGGAAGCGACTACTACGCCATCGCAAAGACGCTGGAAGAACACCAGATCGAAGGCCTTATATTGATCGGTGGCTGGTCCGGTTATATTTCTGCCTTGGATCTGTACGAACAGCGTACGAATTTTCCCGCTTTCGATATACCGATTGTGTGTGTTCCGGCAACCATCAATAACAATGTCCCGGCTACAGAATTGAGTGTTGGAGCTGACACGGCTCTGAACAGCATTATTTGGGCAGTGGATAGGATCAAGCAGTCGGCCGTTGCTTCAAAACGCGTATTCGTTGTCGAAGTAATGGGCCACTACTGTGGCTACCTGGCGCTCATGGGGGCAATGGCAACAGGTGCTGAACGCGCATACCTCAATGAACAAGGCGTCACGCTGCAGGATCTGGCGTATGATGTCGAACGCCTCATTGTTGGTTTTGGTCTCGGCAAGCGCTTGGGGCTGGTGATCCGGAGTGAGTGGGCGAACGAGATATATACGACACCCTTCATTTCCGCCTTGTTTGAAGAAGCGGGCGGTGATCTCTTCGATGTTCGACAGTCTATTCTTGGCCATTTGCAGCAGGGTGGTGATCCATCGCCGTTTGACCGCATCTATGCCACGCGGCTCGTGGCAGACTGTATCGATTTCCTGGAAAACCAGATAGGCAATGGAGATTATGTCAGCGCCTGTGTGGGCCAGCTTGGCGGCGAGATTACATTTACTGACTTCAGAGATATCCCACGTCTGCTCGATGTCCAGCATGCCCGGCCGAAACGGCAATGGTGGATGTCACTTACCGATATTGTGTCTATCATGGCGCAGGCTGTGCCGCAAGAACTCAAGCATATTGGCATACGTTAAGGAGGTAGAGTGATGGCAAGCGTAAACCGAACTAAAGGCGTAATCGCTATTTTGACTGGAGGGGGTGATGTGCCGGGTCTTAATCCGGCGATTCGCGCCGTCACAATTCGTGCGCTTCGCGAAGGATACAGTGTGCTCGGTATTCGCCGCGGATGGGCAGGGGCAATTGAGATTATCCGTGACAAGAAAGCAGATAATTCCAGCTGCTATGTAGAACTTTCGGAAGAAGTGGTGAACAAAGCTGGGCGAACCGGCGGCACCTTTCTGCATAGCTCGCGAACGCGTCCCAGCCATGTGCTCAAGGATGATGTTCCATTTCATCTGCAAAATGAATATGCCGATGAGGTCAATGATCTGACTGCGGAGGTGCTCAAGAATCTGGATTGGCTGGGTGTTGATTACCTGATTCCCATTGGTGGTGACGACACTTTGAGCTACGGTGTGCGTCTCTACAAGGAAGGCGTCAAGGTTGTTGCTATCCCAAAGACCATGGACAATGATGTCCCCGGAACGGATTATTGCATTGGCTTCAGTACCTGCGTTACGCGCATTATTGAAATGACGAACCGCTTGCGTACGTCTGCCGGTTCGCATGAGAGATTCCTCGTGCTGGAGGTATTTGGTCGTTATGCAGGCTTTACGGCGATGCTGCCGACAATGGCCGGCGCTGCCAATCGCTGTGTTATCCCGGAATACGAGTTTGATATTGATAGATTGACGCAATTGCTTACGGAAGATCGCAGCAAGAACCCGAGCCGTTATTCTGTTGTCTTGGTCTCGGAAGGGGCCATGTTCGAAGGCGGTGACATGATATTCCAGGATGCCGAGCGTGACGCCTATGGGCATATGAAACTGGGTGGCATTGGCGAAATTGTATCTGCAAAACTGAAGGAATTGTCACCAAAGTACAATAACGGACGCCGTATTAATACGATTTATCAAAAGCTCAGCTATCTGGTACGATCAGGTGATCCGGATGCAATTGATTCCGTCGTTCCAATGGCTTATGGCAACCTTGCTCTAGACCTTATTCTGGATGGTGTGCATGGTCGATTGGTTGTACTGAAGAACGGTCGTTATGATAATATGCCAATCGATGTGGTCACGAGCACAAGCAAAATAGTCGATGTTGCCAAGCATTACAATACAGAGCGATTGCGTCCACATTACAAGAGTTTTGAGATGAAGCCCTTGTTTATTATGACCAGCGAATCCTGAGACCGCTATTGGGTGCGGACGAGTTGGTTTTCCCAAAACTATTTCACACTGTGTCGCTCATCGATCCCGCGCGAGTGATAACTAATATTGGAGGATTCAGTCTATGAAAATCGGTATTCTAACTGGCGGTGGTGATGTGCCCGGCCTAAACCCTTGTATTAAGGCAGTCGTTAACCGGGCTGTTGATGAGGGACACGAGATCGTTGGTATAAGACGAGGTTGGGGTGGGCTCTTCTGGTACAACCCGGACGACCCCGAGACGCATGATTTTGTCATGCCCCTTGACAAACAACGTGTGCGTACCGTCGATCGAACTGGCGGTACTTTTCTGCATACAAGTCGTACGAATCCGAGCCGCGTTCGGCCCAATGAGGTACCGGAATTCTTGCGCGATCCAGAGCATCCCGAAGCGGAAGCGGAAGACCATCGCATGCGTGATTTCACGCCCCACGTGATCCGGAATCTGGAACATCTTGGTGTTGATGTCTTAATACCCATCGGTGGTGATGACACGCTTAGTTATGGTGAGCGTTTGCATAGTGAGGGCGTGCCGGTCGTGGCAATTCCTAAGACGATGGATAACGATGTGTACGGTACCGATTACTGTATCGGTTTCAGTACGGCCGTGACTCGCAGTGTGCATCTCATCAACCAACTGCGTACAAGCGCGGGTTCTCACGAGCGGATTGCGGTTGTCGAACTATTCGGCCGTAATTCAGGCGAGACCAGCCTGATCAGCTCGTACCTTGCCGGCGTAGATCGTGCGCTCATCTCCGAGGTTCCATTCGATCCGGAGCTTTTGGCCGACTTTGTCATGCAGGATAAGAACAGCAACCCTAGCAACTACTGTATGGTAACCATTAGTGAAGGTGCTCATATGGTAGGGGGCAAAGTTATCGAGTATGGCGAGGCAGATGCCTATGGTCATCGTAAACTGGGCGGCATCGGTGAAATTACCGGACAGGCGCTGAAAGATCTTACCGGTCAGAATATCATTATTCAACGTGTTGCTTACCTCATGCGTTCCGGGGCGCCAGACGCGTTGGATCTGATGGTCGGCTCTAATTATGCTCACCTGGCCATGGATTTGATCACCAGTGGTTCCAGCGGACGCATGGTCGCCCTGAGAGATGGAACCTACACGCACATCCCCATGAGCACGGTTACAAGCGGCATTAAACGCGTTGATGTTGATGAGTTGTATGATGCCAAGCACTACCTTCCCAAAGTGCGTTCAGTATTGGGAAAACCTATGTTCCTCTATTGATCTTGCGTCAGCTGGATCAAGATAATTGTGAAGTGCGGAACGATTGTGTTCTGCACTTCATTTTTTAAGGCAGAATCCGGTTAGCGAAGCATAATAATGCCTGTTGCTGCTTGACAGGTATGGCACGACAATTCTACAATTATCTAAACCGGTGGCTTCAGGCGACCCGTTAACAGATTAATGATGTTGATGTCATCACGGATGCGACAGAGGGACTTTATCGTTCAGTGCGTTTCAATTAGCGCTGATGACAACAAGGAAAGACGTGCCCGCTGCCTGTTTGCACGTTGTTCGTTGACACGCGTACCTCTCCCTGTTAAGAACGCCCATAGAACCCGTCAGTTGATAGTAAGCCAAGAGCACAGCCTGCGCCTGATCGGCGACCTGGACAGTTCATCTTGGACGGTTGGTGCCGGTTTGCCGGCCGGTAAATCCTTTCGTGCACTGATGTACGACGCTTGCGATATGTTCTCACTGGCGATGTTGGAGTAATTCTTTTCTTATGAGCCGTATTCTAAACAGTCCGATTGTACTCATTCTTATTCTTGTAACTCTTTTCTCTACCGCCTGCCAGGAAGCCCCTGGCGCTGTCATCCAGGAACCGATTGTTGACGAGGGAGCGATAGTCGAATCGGTTGTGGCCACAGTTATGGCACAGACGCCTCAGTTGGAGTCAGCGGCGACTGCGGAACCTTCACCCACGGCTGCCAATACGCGGCCGGCTCCTATTGACCAGGACTTGCAAGATAAACTTGTAGACATTTACATGCGAATAAATCCTTCCGTCGTACATATTTTCGTGTTTGATGAGATTGAGGACACGTCTTTGCCTTTGGGTACGGGAAGCGGTTTCGTATATGATGCGGAAGGCCATATTGTTACAAACAATCATGTTGTTACAGAAGGCGATCGCTTCGAAGTTGTTTTCGTCAATGGCGCGCGCCGCAACGCGGTCTTAGTCGGTTCGGATGTTGACAGTGATCTGGGAGTGATTAAGGTCGATGAACTGCCTGATGATGTCAAACCAATCTCGTTGAGCGATTCGCGCGATCTGCGTGTTGGTCAATTTGTTATCGCAATCGGAAATCCATTTGGAGAAGCGGGTTCTATGTCTGTTGGCATTGTAAGCGGGCTGGGTCGAACGCTCGAGTCTCAGCGGATCGCAGAGGGTGGCGGACGATACTCTTTACCGGAAGTGATACAGACCGATGCGGCGATTAACCCCGGTAATTCAGGTGGACCGCTGCTTGATCTTGAAGGAGAGGTTGTCGGCGTTAACAGCGCGATATCTACACGGACAGGGACTAACTCTGGCGTGGGATTCTCGATCCCTGTGAATGCCGTGAAACAGATTGTTCCACGACTCATTTCAGATGGCTCCTATGTTTATCCGTTCATCGGCATACGAATGCTCAGCCTCAACCTGGAACTACAGGAACAGCTCAATCTTTCGCGAGCAACCGGCGCGTATATAACAGAGATCACCGAGAATTCGCCGGCTGCTGAAGCTGACTTGATTGGTGCCAATGGTCCAGGAGGTGACTTGATCATCGCTGTGGATGACACGGAGGTAATTAGCTCGGACGATTTAATCGCCCATCTCGTGTTTGAGGCTGAGGTTGGGCAGACGGTGGATTTGACTGTCGTGCGAGATGGCGAAGAACTTATTGTTCCTCTGACGCTGGGAGAACGGCCATAGGCTGTTCCTAGCATCAGGTTATTGCGCTGGACGGCCTTGACGTCCGGAGACATATTAACAATCTGAGCCTTTTCTCAGACGTCAGAATAGAAAACTGATGTCTCTTTATCGCGGCTCTCAATAAGGTGCGTTAGGAGGTATGCATGTTTACGCAGGATCAACTGCAGGATCTGTTAAAGTTCAATGCCAATGGGGCGGGAATCGTCAGCGTGTATCTGGATACGGATTGTTCCCAACAAACAGCCGAGACTATTAGGTTACAGGTGCGGGGCATGCTCCGGGAGTTGAACGGCGTTCATGGGGAAGACGCTGAAATCATTGAGCGCTATCTCGACCACAGCTACGATTGGTCCAAACCTGGCCTTGCGATATTCTCTTCGGCAGGCAGTGAATTCTTCCGCGCATTTCCCGTCGGCCTGTCTTTTCGCAATCGTGTGCGTGTTGGCCAGAAGCCATATGTGAAGCCGTTGGCCCATCTCTTAGACTATTATGCACATTATGGCGTCATTCTTATTGACCGTGTTGGTGCGCGTTTCTTTGAATATCACCTCGGTGAATTACAGGCGAGCGAAGGCGTCATGGGGGAAGATGTCCGCCACTTGAAGAAAGGGAGTGGTTCCTCCGCAGTGGGCACGCGCGGCGGTGCGCGTGGTGCGCAGGGCGGCAGCCGTCATGAAGAGGAAGTCGTGCAGAGAAACTTACGCGATGCGGCCAGTGCCGCAGGTAGATTCTTTGCGAAAAAGCCGATTCGCCGTCTATTTATAGGCGGCACCGTAGAAAACGTGGCCCAGTTCCGGGAGTTGCTAACCAAGCAGCTGCAAAGCTGTATTGCCGGTACATTCGCTATGGATATGACCGCCGGCGAGCATGAGGTACGCAACCAGACACTGGGTATGCTGCGCGAATATAATGCTGAGCGAGAGCGAAAATTGGTAGAGACCATGATCGCGGCAAATGCCAGGGGGGCAAATGCTGTTGTTGGTCTTGATGATACGCTTCAGGCCATCGCTGACAAACGCGTGGAGACATTGATAATCAGTGACGGCTTACGTGCTCCTGGGTATGTAGAGGACGAAAGCAGTTTTGTGGTCGCCAATATCGCCCGCAGCCCATTGAGCGATCAAGAACTTCAAGAGGTGCCGGATGTGATTGATTCGGCCGTTGCCTATACGCTAACCCAGGGTGGGCATGTGGAAGTTATTAGCGAGAATCCTGATCTTGAGTCGGTTGGACGTATCGGCGCGATACTGCGTTACTAGAGCAGTATCCGGACAGCCGGAGTATCTAGAATAGCAGAAGGAGTGCAAATCCATCGGTTTGCACTCCTTTTCGTTTCAACCTGAGATGGCCAGGGGCATCCTTGATTAACGTAGTGACTCGCATACGATCCCATCACCACCTCCATCCAGATGGTGTACATCGTCTCCGGTAAGGTCCATACAGGTGTCATAGCAGGCTTGTGCTTGCCTTTGTGATTTGAAATCACTGCAATCATGCGCATTTTTGTTGCAGGTAACACAGCCGGACGGCAACGCCTTATTCTCCTCAAGTCCCCACAACCCGCGACCTTCACGGCGTGCTTCCTCCTGAAGCTGCCCAAAATAACGCTCATTGCGCACATCTGGTGGAATATTGATGGTTCGCCCGTACCCGTTTCGCAGAAGTTCAGCATTGACAAATGTCCCGTCGGCTAGGTATATATAGCGCAGCAAGCGATCGTACTGATCCGTATTGGATACATCACGCACGAGAATCACGTTTTGGTTCTTGACCATGTCGAAATTTGCTTCTGATGCTTCTTCATAATAAGGTTGGTCGATTTCAGGTGTGTCAACGCCTATGTAGCGGACCTTCCACTTTTTTCCATTCATTTCGACCTCGACAGTGTCCCCATCGTATACCCAGGTGACTTTGGCGCGGTCGCCGTTCGGAGGCGGACCATAATTCCCGTCTGCTGGCGCATTGCCACTATCAAGCAGGTTGAGTACATCGCATCCTGTGGTCAACAGCAAGACAACGAGGGCAATAATCAGTAGGTGATGTTTCTGGTTCATGGTGCGGATTATACTACTTGTAGGTTGATTAGGTATAATGTCCGCTTGACGCGTATCTGAAACGGCATAGGGGAATTGATGAAAGCATTCGTAACAGGTGGCAGTGGCTTTGTCGGCCGGCACATAGTGCGTAAGCTATTGCAGCGCGGATATGAGGTATCTGTTCTTGCGCGATCAGCGCAGAGCGCAGAGATCTTGGCTGCCGCGGGTGCTGACGTCGTGCCTGGAGATGTGACGAACAGTGAGTCCATGCGCGAAGCAATGCAGTGGTGCGATGTTGTTTTTCACGTCGCAGCATATGTTGAAACTGGCGAACCGGATCCTGACATGATGGAAACGATTAATGTCGGTGGAACCCGCAGAGTATTGAATCTTGCCCACGAGCTGGCAGTCCCGAAGATCATCTATACCAGCACAACTGCCGTCTTTGGAGACACAAAAGGCGAGATGGTTGATGAATCATACCAATTCGGCGGCTTGCTTCAGACTGAACATGCGCGGACGAAGTGGTTGGCCCACTACAAGATAGCCGTGCCGCTGATAGAAAAGGGCGCCCCGATCATAGTCGTCATGCCGGGGGGCATCTACGGTCCAGGAGGGCGTGGATTGATAACCGATATGATGCGCATCTTCTATCGTGGTTATCCAGCAGTTGCCGGTACTGATACGGTGTTGACTTTTGCCCATGTTGAGGATATCGCCGAAGGGCATATTCTTGCTGCCGAACAGGGGGCCATAGGTGAAACCTACATTCTTAGCGGACCGGCTGTTCCATTAGGGGATATGCTGGATTTCTGGACCTATTTGACGGGTATCAAGGCACCACAAGTTCGTCTACCTGCTGCCGCTGTGCGCCGGTTCTCTTCCCCGTTAAGCGTGATTGGCCGGGCGACAGGCTTGTACAGCGCATTCAGCCGTGAAGGCGCTGAGGTGGCCGGTGCAACCTTTATCAGCCGGTCAGATAAAGCAAGAGAGAAATTAGGTTGGGGGACACGACCGCTGCAGGGCGGCATGCTGGAGACGTTGCAGTGGATCGCCTCAAGCGAAAATGATCGTCAGACACAGGTGCGGCGATATGAACAGCGACTTGGTGCGGCTGCCCTTCTTGCGGCAGGCATCATGACGCTTGGCTGGTTCTTTTCCAGGCGACGCGAATAGGATCGTCAGGACAGCGCCCGCACTGTCCGTGGCAATATTAACCGGATCGGCATACTAGTACACACGATCAGCTGTTACAGGCCGCGTTCACCTCGGATGTACGGCTCTCCGAGCGCGGCCGGCGCGCCAGTATGCTTGCGTGTAGCTGCCCGCGACCCATAAATCACGGCGATTATCGTTAAGAGATAGGGCGCCATCTTCAGAAAGAAGCCGTAATTCGGGTTAACAAAGAGCGGGTTGGTCACGCCGAGTATCATTGGTACGCCCTGCAAGTCGAGAATCAAGCGCTGCAGTGCACTGAATGAGTAGGCCCCAACCATTGCGCCCAATGGATTCCAGCGGGCGAAAATCACGAGCCCGATGGCGATCCAACCTTGACCAGATGTGGTCAGCGCGCTGTACCAGCCGGGTGAGATAGAGAGGCTGATTGTAGCGCCAGCCAGCCCTGCCAGGCATCCACCGACGAACACGTAGAAGTAGCGCAGGCCGTAGACGCTGATTCCCAGAGTGTCCGCGGCTTCCGGTTTCTCACCGATGGCCCGCAGGTGCATCCCAGGCCGAGTACGGTAAATATAGTACCAGGCCAAGGGCCCGAAAATGAGGCCGATATAGACAAGTGGGCTATGGTCCTGGAAGAAGACCGGGCCGATGAAGGGGATGCTGGATAATAGGGGAATATCTATTTCAGGGATCGTAGGCGGATTCTGCCCGGAAAGACCTTCACCCAAGACCAGGGCGAGTCCTGTCCCCAGGAATGTGAGCGCGAGACCGCTGACGACTTGATCCGCTTGTAGTTGAATGGTTACGAATCCATGAGCGAGGCTGAGAATGCCGGCGGCAATCATGGCCACGACCAGGCCGATCCAGGGATTACCCAAAGCCAGCGAGGTGCCAAAGCCAGCAACGGCGCCCATCAACATCATACCCTCAACGCCTAGATTCAGAATGCCAGAACGTTCGGCAAAAATTTCTCCGATTGTGGCAAACAGAAGAACGGTGCCCGTAGCAAGTCCTGCATGCAGGAAAATTTCAGGGTTCATGCGGTTTGCACCTCCTCCATTGGGGGCTGGTTATCGCGAACGATTTTTACCTGGTAGCGCAAGAAGAATTCGCTGCCGATGACCATGAATAGGATGATCCCTTGCAGCAGCTGAGTGAGGCCGGATGGTTGGATTTCACGACCGGCAACAATCAATGCACCAAAAAGAATAGAAACGAGGACGACTGCAAACGGATTCAATTTGGCCAGCCAGGCAATAATGATGCCGGTGAAGCCGTAGCCTGGCGATATACGCTCCTGGAGACGATGGACAACACCCGTCACCTCAGCCATGCCTGCCAGACCGGCCAGCGCGCCGGAAAACATAAAGACCAGAATGATATTGCGCGTAATGTTGATTCCAGCATATCGTGCAGCTTCCTTATTGTCACCGATGAGTTTGATTTCATATCCCCACTTGCTGTACTTGAGGATCCACCACACAATGACGGTGGCCACTAGCGCGATGACAAAGCCGAAATGAAGCGTCATACCGGACAAGGCCGAGAATTGCCGAGCATAGTCGGCCAGTCTTGGAAGCCAGGCTGATTTTGCGAAGGTGGGCGTCATCTGGAATCCAGCATCGCTCCACCGGTCAAATATCCAATAATTATTCCAAAGGATGGCGATATAGTTGAGCATCAGAGTCGTGATGATCTCGTTGACTGCAAATCGTGCTTTTAGGAAACCGGGGATGAAACCCCACAGTGCACCGCCAATCAACCCCATCACGATCATTGCCAGGATGACGAAAACGCGCGGGCTGTCCGGGGGGACGATGGGAATTAAGATAACCAGACTGGCGAAGAAGGCGCCCATGTAGAACTGCCCTTCGGCACCGATGTTCCATAACTTCATCGTAAATGCGACCGTGCAGGCTAATCCAACGAGGATCAGGGGGGTTGCTTTCACCAGCGTATCCGAGAATGTCGCCCAACTGCCAAACGTGGCTTCATAGAAAAACTTCAGAACAGTAAATGGCTGTCCGCCCATTATCCATAAGATGAAACCGCTGATAATGAACGCTGCGACAACAGCAAATATCGATGTTGCTGCCGGCATCCATTTCGGTACATCTTCAACCCGTTTTTCAATCGATATGCTTGCCATAGGATTCCCTCTCTCTTCGCAGCGGATAACTTCGCGAACTAGGCTAAATCTTCAGCGTGTGCACCGGTCATCATCAAGCCGATTTCGTCTATATCAGCGTCTTCGGTGTTGACAATACCCATGATCTCTCCCTCGTAGATCACCGCGATGCGGTCGCTGAGGGCCATCAACTCTTCCAATTCCTCGGAGACCAGGAGAACGGCCGTTCCTTCTTCTCGCTGTTCGAGTATTAGGCTCTGGATGGACTCGATTGCACCAACATCAAGTCCACGCGTTGGCTGTACAGCAATCATTAGTTGGGGGTTGGCTGAAATCTCACGAGCCAGGATCACTTTCTGTAAATTGCCACCGGAAAGCTTGCGCGCTTCGACATTGACACTGGGAGCCAGGATGTCATATTCATCTTTGAGACCGATCGCCAGCTCTTCTGCCTTGGCGAAGTCAATGCTTAACCTGCTACCGACAGGTGGCACGCGATAGCATTTCATGATCGTATTTTCGGTAATACTCATTGTTGGTGCCGACCCAACACGCGTACGATCTTCCGGTACATGCGACACGCCGCTGTTTATGGCCACGATAGGAGGTTGATTGGCGACCTCTTTACCGTGTACCAGGATGCTACCGGTACACTCTCGCAGCCCTGTGATGACCTCGGCTAACTCGCTTTGCCCGTTACCGGAAACGCCGGCGACACCGAGGATTTCGCCGCTGCGCACATCAAGCGAAACGCCATTGAGAGCGGAGATGCCTTTGTTGTTCTCAGCGTAGACATCATTGACGGATAGAACAATGTCCCCCGGTTTCTGTGGCTTCTTCTTCACTGCGAATACCACTGTCCGCCCGACCATCAGTTCTGCCAGATCACGCTTGCTGAGGCCTTCCATGCTGACGCCTTCCGCAGTGACGACTCCTTTGCGCAAGACCGTGACGCGATCGGCGACCTCGCTGACCTCATGTAGCTTATGGCTTATGAAGATAATCGATTTGCCCTGATCCACCATCGAACGCATGTTGACCATGAATTCGTCGATTTCTTGTGGTGCCAGTACGGCCGTCGGCTCATCTAAGATAAGGATGTTCGCTCCTCGATACAGCGTCTTTAATATTTCTACGCGCTGCTGTTCGCCAACAGAAAGCTGCCATATGAAGGCGCTGGGGTCAACGCGCAATCCATACTGTTCCTCGATCGCAAGAATCTTCTGGTTGTACTCTGTAAGATTCATGAAGAAGCGTGGATCTTTCAAGCCAAGCAATATGTTTTCCGTAACGGTCTGTGTGGGGACAAGCATAAAATGCTGGTGCACCATGCCGATGCCCTTGTTGATGGCATCGCGAGGGGAATGAAAGTCTACCGCTTCGCCAAAGACCTTGATCGTCCCTGAGGTTGGCCTGTAAAGACCGGCAAGCGCGTTCATGAGTGTGCTCTTGCCGGCGCCATTTTCTCCCAGGAGGGCGTGAATTTCACCTTGTTTCAAAGTGAGATCGACATGGTCATTCGCCAAGACACCCGGAAATCGGATGACGATTTGTTCCATCTCCACTGCATAGGGTGTTGAGTTATTATCCATGGCTAAATCCTTGCGCTGGTCGCTCAGAAGGAGGTAACTGGTCTGGGGTCAATACAGAGAAAAGGCGTTTGGTGCGTAACAGCACCAAACGCCTTTGAATCCCTGTCTATTCTAGTTCGGGAAGTTCGGCGGTGATATTCTCATTCCACCAGTACATACAAGTTTCACATGGACTTCCAAATTGTGAGAAGCCATCCAAATCGATTTGCTCTAGACTCTCACCTTCTTCCAGGACAACGTTGCCCTGATTGTCAGTGATCGGTCCGCTGAAGACATCAAAGCGATCAAACTCTCCGGCAAGCATCTTGTCCAGCGTGTCGCTGATTAGCTGCATGTCCTCTTCGGGTAGGCCTTCAAAACCAGGTCGTGGTTCGTCGCCTTCCATGAACCCTAACAGGCCCATGCCATCGACGTCGGCGTCAAAGTAATCCCAGCCGCCAACCCAACTTCCTTCACGGGACTCCTCGACGATGTTGGCGTAGACGGGTCCCCAGTTCCAATACATGGAGGTGAGGCAGGCATCCACGGTACAGTTGTCGCGATAGTCGTAGGTGATACCCCACTTTCCTTCAGGTGCAGCGTCGGCCGGGGCGGGTGTGTCGGCACCGGTCATAACGACTTGCGCGCCACCATCAAACAACGATGAGGCAGCTTCCTTTTCAAGAATGGGATCATGCCAGGTGAAGATCCAGCGGACATCGACAGTGCACTCAGGGCAGGTCTCTTGCGCGCCCAGAGCAAAGGCATTGCCCAAGCGTAGTTCTTCTGGAATTGGGAAGGTAGCGATATAGCCGAGTTTCGGATTGCCGTCGACCATAGCGCGTGAACCGGCCAACATACCGGCAAGATATTTCATATCTTCCATCGCACCCATCAGGTTGCCGAAGTTGTCTTCATTGGATTTGAATCCACTGATATGGATGATGTCGACATCGGGGAATTCATCGGCGACAATCTCCGAACCATCCATAAAGCCAAAGGAGGTTGTGAAGATCGTGTCGAAGCCCTTGCGGGCCAGCGAGCGAATAACCTGCTCGGCGTCTGCGCCCTCGGCGACATTCTCAACGTAAGCCGTGTGTACATTGTCTACGTTCTCTTCGACGTACATACGGCCGACGTCATGGGCCTGTGTCCAGCCGCCGTCATCATGAGGACCGACATAGACGAAGGCAACGTTATGTTTGCCTTCTTGGACAGCGGGAATCTGGTAGGCACCACCAGATTCTTCAGCTGGCGCTTCCGGTTCAGCCGCTTCTTCAGCTGGGGCCTCTTCCGCTGGCGCTTCGGCGGCAGGTGCTTCTTCTGCCGGGGCGCTGTCTGTGCCACCACAGGCAACGAGAACCAGGCTAAGAATGAGTGTCACTAGTAATAGTTTCAAAAGGCGTTCAGAAATCATGTTTATTCTCCTCTGAGAATCCTTTTCGGGTTTCTTCTGATTCAATATTGTCTCGTGTGTTTCTGTATGAAACAGTTCGTTGGATAGTTGCGCAAATGGTGGGACCGAAATAACCCGTTGGGTGATGGTCATAACTGTGCGCATCTTTTCAATTGATAGCATCACCTCCTTATCTCAAATCGCCAATCAGCCTGGAGCTGTTTCTTCATATCAAAGGTTAGCGAAAGTTAATTGCGTGTTTCTTCAGCATACTCGTAATCGACAGCTTTGCCTAATGACATTCTGCCAGAATTTGGGTGACAATCGTCGCTAGATTTTGTAGAAAACATCTTTCGACACCAATAATTATGACAAATGTTCTGCCGGCGCTGCCATATGGGACTGCCCAGCATGTTTTGCCAGGATTTCCAGCTCTCCGCCAACCCGGTTGACAGCCGATTGGTTCCCGCTGCGTTGGGCCACAGTCAAGGCTTGCTGCAGATCCTGGTATGCGGCATTGTAGTTTTCCTGGCGACGATAAACCTGGCTTCGCAGAATGAGCAGCTCGATGATTACCGGGCTGAATCCAACTTCTTGGGAAGTATTGAAGATGTCTATTGCTTTGGTAAAACTTGTTCTTGCCGCATCTAGCTGCCCTCTTTCCATCTGATATCGCCCGGTCAACTCATGGGCGTAGGCGTTTTGGCCGGGAGCCGAGAGGCCAAGACTCAGCGCTTTCTGTGCGCTTTCGGCGGCGTCAGAGGATACCGTGTCCTTTCCAGAGCTCTTCAAGGAGGCCAATTCCAAGTAGGCGACGCCCGAATCTGGATGCTGCTGCAATAGTCGGTCCAGTTGATGTTTTGCTCTATGGGTCGCCCCTCCGCGGCGCAATGTATCGATGACCCGAATTTGGAGCGCTACATCTTGCGGATTGGCCGCCGCCGCGGCAGCTAACTGCTCAAATTGCCGTTGGTCTGCCACAGATGCAAATGCGGGTGCTTCAAACCATCCCTGACGATCTCCATAGAAAAACAGAAGCAAGACGATGACATGAACGGCGGCTGTAGACGCACTCAGCAGCGGCGTCCTTGAAAAATCGTAGATCGTTTTCCAATCTCCGTCAAAGCCAAGAAGGGTGAAAACAGGATAATAGATCAGGGAGAAAAAGATCTGAAAACGAAAGGCGCGCAATCCGAAATAGCGAATGCTCGACCACTGCGAACGTTGGGTTACCAGATATAGGACCAGCCCAAACAGGATGGAGCCGAGGGTACCGGCAACCGCTATTAGCCACATTTGTCCGGCGGTAAAGGTGCCCTGCGGCACCACATAGCCCCAGAACACGCGGTAATGGAACTCCGCAACCTCGCCACCGGTCAGCAAAACGGCCAGTGCATGAGCCGACTCATGGACCAGGACAGCTATAGGAACGGCAATGAAGAATGAGGCTTGATTGGCAAGCGATTTCTTATGAGGGGTGAGGGGTTCGCTCTTAATCTGAGACCATTCTCGCCAGATTGTGATACTTAATTGGGCAGATCGAAATATGTATAGTAGAGCCAGAATATTAAATAGGCTGAACATCGAGGCCATAATTTGCTGGTCGAATCCTCAAGAGACAAGAGTCACCGACAATTGCCAACTAGAATACATAGGTTAGATCAACCGAAGAGCGTCTTCCATCGAAACTATACATGAGTGTAGAAGAGGCGGCAACCCGCGTCTTTTCCCTGTGAGAGGATTATGTTAAAATGATTGAAGGACGTGAAGTGTGACAACTAAACTGGAATTCTTGGCTGAACATCCGATCTTTTCTGATTTGTCGGACGATGAATTGCTGGCGCTCAACCAACTTGCGCGGGAATATTCGTTTGCGCCGGGTTCTATAGTTGCTTACCAGCGAGACGTTGCTGACAGTATGTATCTGGTGCGTGACGGCCGTCTATACGCCAAGGAGATTGATGACCAGGGCATAGTTCGCGCCAATAACACGCGCCAATTCACGACGGATGACTTCTTCGGTGCGGAATGGTTGTTCGAAATAGGTAGTCACCCGGCGACGGTGAGCGGAACCGACAGCGGGCATGTGATTGTCATCAAGGGGGATGACTTCCGGCAGTTTCTAAGGGCCTACCCGCAGGCGAGCCGCCACCTTATGCCTGTGCTGGATTCGGAAGGTAACTGGTATGGGGGTCTTCCTGAGGATGCGTGGGAAATAGCTGAGAAGCTGCCCCTGGTTGAACGCCGCCAGAAAATTGGACCCATACGGCTGCTGCCCGATGAAATAGTCGAATATTATTCCCGCCGCAGCTCTATCTTCTTACTGGAGAGTCTGCTCTGGCCGCTGTTAGGGTTGATCCTGATTCCCATGTTGGTCTACTTCCTGATGCCGGCGGATACGGCAACAACACGCATTGTGCGCGCAGCAGCCATGGCCATTCCAGCCCTGCTCTTCGGTTTCTTGATTTTGCTGCGATTACTCGATTGGCGTAATGACTACTTCGTTATCACCAATAAGCACATTTCTCATAGAGAATTCGACCTGCGTTCTTTTCGTACGCAGCTAAACAAAGTGCCGATCAGTATGGTACAAAGCGTCACGGTAGAAAGGCCGTCGCTGACCGCTAATATCTTCAACATCGGTTCGGTACGAATTACGACCGCATCCAATCTGGGGACGGTTGTCTTCAATGGTATCGATGACCCGGCAGAGGTTGAGAGTGTGCTAAATGATCTGCGCAAACGCGTACAGACGATGGATCAGGCGGTTGCCCAGACGAGAATGCGTCAATCCGTTACAGATCATTTTCAACTAGGCTCGGATATGCAGCCAATCTCTGATGAAGATGAAGCGTTTGCTGATGAAGATTTGCTGGTCGTTCGTTCACAACCTGGACTCGGGGCTTCCATCTCGCGCCTATTTAACTGGCGCCTCGAAGACTCGAATGTGATCACCTACCGGCGTAACTACCTGATCTTATTCTGGGAGATCATACCCCCCTCGGTCGCCTTAATGTTAATCGTACTTCTAGGCGTTGCCGCCTACACGTATCTCAGCCTATCCGGACCGCTGTTCTACGCGCTTATCGTGATCTTTATTCTCGTTGATTTGATGTGGCTGCTTTGGCGCTACGAGGATTGGCGAAACGATATATTCCAGCTGACAGATCGCGACGTTATCGACATTGATCGCAAACCGTTTGGTTTTGGTGAAAGCCGAAAACAGGCACCTCTGCGCAACATCCAAAACGTCAGGGCTGAAAGGCCGGGATTCTTTGCTACCATCCTGGACTATGGTGATGTAAATATCGAAACGGCAGGCGCTGATTCAGATATTGTCTTCGATCGCGTTCCCCATCCAAGTCAGGTGCTGAGCGATATATTCCGGCGTTTGGAAGAGTATCGTGAACATGAACGCCACCTGGAAGGCGCGACGCGACGAGAGGAATATGCCGTTCTGCTCGACGTTTATAAGCAGGAGTTAGAACGGGACCGTATTCCCCGCCGCACGCCCCCAATTGACGAATAGCTGATTTCGTTTTACCATCCCAATGCTGCAATAATCACCATAGGCATATCGCGCTCGCAGATTGTCGTATTGCCAACTGTAGACGCCATGCTATCTGAAGTAAACTTACCATGACAGTTCTAGACATAGTAACCTTGCCAGACAAAATCCTGCGCCAAAAAGCGCGTCCTGTAACGCGTTTTGATGAAGATCTACAACAGCTAATCGATGACATGATCGAGACGATGCGTGTAGCGCCGGGTGTAGGGCTGGCCGCACCCCAAATTGGAAAATCAC
This sequence comes from uncultured Chloroflexia bacterium, assembly GCA_963767495.1. Classification (GTDB taxonomy): domain Bacteria; phylum Chloroflexota; class Anaerolineae; order Promineifilales; family Promineifilaceae; genus JAACFF01. The sequence goes on along the minus strand of CAVYDY010000001.1, from coordinate 205,250 downwards.
TACGCCTTGCTGTAGTAGAGACACTGGCGGATCTGGATGATGAGGGGAATGAGATTGAAGAATCTCGCGAGCTCTACGTGATTGTCAATCCTGAGATCATGTCGCGATCACGGAAAATGGTTGATGGGATTGAGGGATGTCTCTCTATCCCTGGTTATGTTGGAGAGGTCGAGCGGCATGAGGATGTCCGCGTGCGTGCGTTAGATAGGTATGGAAAGCCGCTAAAAGTGAAGGCCAGCGGTTGGACAGCGCGCATTTTTCAACATGAAATCGATCACTTGAACGGAGTCCTGTATATTGATCTGCTCACCGCGCCGGAGTATTTCTGGACTGAAGCCGAATTTGAAGCAATGCAGGCGGAGTCCGAGGAAGAAGAAGTCGCAGCAGATACGGAATAGGAGACGCCTATGTCGCTCACGCGTCAGGAAGTAGAAAAGATCGCCCATTTGGCCCGCTTGGCCCTCACTGATGAACAGATCACGGCGTATCAGGAACAGCTCTCGGCTGTGCTGGACTATGCCGAGATGTTGAATGAACTTGATTTGAGTGATGTCGAGCCTACGGCACATGCTATCCCGCGCCAGAATGTCTTTCGGGAGGATATTGTCGAGCCATCGCTGCCATTGGAAGATGCCCTCCGCAATGCTGAGCAGCATCAGCAGGACCAGTTCTTTGTGCAATCGGTTCTTCCTGAGTGACCTCACCAATAGCCCAGCCAGAAGATCCCCTTGTAGATCACAATGTAGATTTCGCTGAATAGCCAGGTTTCCGGCTGCCGGCGCCATGAAAAGAAATCGTATGAATCGTCAAATTGATTTGAACAGAATGACCATAGAAAGCGCCAGGGGTTTTCTGAGCCTGGGCGAACTCAGCAGTGAAGATTTAACACGCGCACTGCTCAAGCGAATCCGATCCGTGGATGATGGTTTGAACGCTTATTTGACAGTCTCCGATGAGCTGGCGATGGAACAGGCGGCTGAGGCTGATAAGCGCATAGCCGCCGGTGACGAGACGCCGCTGCTTGGAATTCCTGTTGCCGTGAAGGACATCATTGCTACCAAAGGTGTTCCCTCAACCGCTGGAAGTAAGATTTTGGCGGGCTTTGTGCCACCTTACAATGCTTTCGTTGCAGATCGGCTGCGGCAGGCTGGAGCGGTCTTGTTGGGGAAAACCAACACAGATGAATTTGCAATGGGTTCCTCCACTGAAAACTCGGCCTATGGCGTCACTCGTAACCCTTGGGATGGTTCGCGGGTGCCGGGCGGCAGCAGCGGCGGCAGCGCGGCGGCAGTTGCCGCTGATCTGGCCCTGGGAGCGCTGGGAACGGATACGGGCGGCAGCGTGCGTCAGCCAGCCTCTTTCTGCGGCGTGGTGGGCATACGGCCGACCTATGGCCGTGTTTCCCGCTGGGGGGCCATCGCTTTCGCTTCAAGCCTTGACCAGGTAGGAACCTTCGGGCGTACAGTGAGCGATTGTGCAGCCATGCTGCAGGTCGTCGCCGGCTATGACCGGCGTGACAGCACATCGCTAGACGTGCCGGTCCCTGACTACAAGGCTGCGCTGACCGGTGATGTCAAAGGTTTGCGCATTGGCGTGCCCAAAGAATACTTTATTGAAGGGATCGAACCGGCCGTTGAGTCGGCCGTGCGCAAAGCGATCGCTGTGCTCGAAGAACAAGGGGCCGAGCTTCGTGAAATCAGCCTGCCGCATACGCGCTATGCGCTGCCGGTGTATTATCTACTGGCTCCGGCCGAGGCCAGTGCCAATCTGGCGCGCTATGACGGTATTCGTTATGGCCCCCGCGTAGACGGCGTCGATGTCATTGACTCGGTCAAGAATACCCGCGCTCTGTTTGGCGCCGAGGTCAAGCTGCGCATAATGCTGGGCACCTATGCTTTAAGTGCCGGCTATTATGATGAATACTACGGCCGTGCATCCAAAGTGCGCACCCTGATCAAAGAAGATTTCTTGCAGGCATTTGAAGACGTCGACGTGATCGCCTGTCCTACCAGCCCTACAACAGCGTTTAAGATCGGTGAGCGCACCGATGACCCGTTGAGCATGTATCTGGCCGACATCTTTACTCTGTCCGTAAATCTGAGTGCCAGTTGTGGACTTTCGGTGCCTTGTGGATATGATGAACAGGGATTACCTATTGGGATGCAGTTGATTGGCAATACCTTGCAGGAAGCAACAATTCTCAATGCCGCCTACGCGTATGAGCAGGCGACAGCATGGCACAATCAAGCGCCGCCGCTGGCCGGCGTCGTTTAGGCAGGAAGGTTAGCGAGTGAAACTGTTCATCGTATATGCTGGAATAGAAGATGAGCTGCAAGGGTGGCCCGACAAGCGCTCATTGGCCCTGCAGCGCATGGCGGGCAGCAATATTCTGGGTCATGTCTTGAACCAGATGAAGGGCGTTGAATCGCCTGGCCTAACGCTGCTCGTGGATCGTGACGAGGCAGCAATTGCTGCCTGGATCGAAGAGCGGTCCCGGGGAATTCCAATAGCCGTTCAGCTGGTTGCTTCCGGATTGAACTCCTGGCAGGCGCTGGCTGCGTGCCGTGAAGATTTTGACAAGAAATCTGCGCTCATTGTATTCGGCAATTACATTACAGAGATTGATTATCGCAGTCTCGGGCAGAGGACGGCCGATGTGACATATTTTGCGCGGCCGCCCGCGGAATCTGGTCCGCTTGCGTCAGGGCAAGACGAATCCGCAGATAGCCTGCCCTGGGCAGGCGTACTCTTTTTCCGGCGAGGTAGCGTTCTGCGCGCAGCTCTCGACGAAATGATTGCGACCGGGACCATGAATTTAGGGTCCCTCCTGGAACATCTGCGAACGCGCGGCCTGTCAATCGAAAAGGAGCCGGCTACGATGAGCCTGGATACGAGCAGCATCGAGGGGTTCCATTTCGCCAACAGCCGCCTGCTTGGCCTGGGTTACGGATCGGAAGATGCGATAGAACGCAGTTATGTTGAAGATTTTACAGTCATACCGCCGGTGTTTTTGCATGAAACGGCAGTGATCGAGAATTCGGTTATCGGCCCGTTTGCCAATATCGAAGCTGGCGCCAGAATCCGTAACAGTGTTGTTGGTAACAGCTTGGTTGGCAAGCAATCAACGATAGAGAATGTCGTTCTCGATGGATCATTGATCGGTGACCATGCGCGTGTCCAGGCTGCGCGAAATTCTGTGATCATTGGCAACGAAACGGAATTGGACCTTGATTGACGGTTGTTTACTGTTGGGGGGCGACTGAGCGAAACTTGAAATCGTCTGAAATTACAGAATAAAGGAGACAATATGCGAGTTCTCATGCCAAATCATTTTCCACTCCAGGGGTCTGGGAGCGGTATTTATACGCTCAATGTAGCGCAGGAACTGCTTAAGTTGGGACATGAAGTACTGGTTATTGTCCCTGACCATGCGCAGGTACCGAGCGAAGTCTATCCCTTTCCCACGCGCACCATCATATTTTCAAATGGAGAAAACGAGGAAATTGCTGAAGCAGATTTCAATTTCCCATGTTTCACTACGCACCCTCGCAGCGTCACAACCTTCTACGAATTAACGGACGACCAGATCGCTGAGTATGTCGATCTTTGGCGGCAGCATATTCAGCAAGCCGTTGAAGAGTTCCAGCCTGATATTATTCACGCCCATCACGTCTGGGTGACGCCGTTTGTTGCCGCAGAGAGCGGCTTGCCCTATGTTATTAGTGTCCACGGAACGGACCTGATGGGCTTTCGCAACGGGCCGCGCTACCGTGATTTGGCCGTTTCGGCGGCGGAGAAGGCTTTTGGGTTGATCGCCATTTCACAGCAAGTTCGCGACGATACGTTGTCCTCCTACGGCGTGCCCGCAGACAAAGTTCATTTGATTGCCAACGGCTTTGACGCCAACATATTTAGTGTGCAAGAGGAGCTTGACAAAGCCTCGGTGCTGGAGGAGTTTGATTTGCCAGCGGTGGATGTTCCGGTTGTCAGCTTTGTTGGCAAGTTTACTGATTTTAAGGGAATCGATGTGTTGCTCCGCGCGGCGGCGATCTATGAAGAGCAGCTGGCTGGTGTTCAAACCTTGTTGGTGGGTCACGGCCAACTGTGGGAGGAGATGCATAACCTCAGGGATGAGCTTGGCCTGACTGGCGTCCATTTCTTAGGACACCAACCACAGCCCACCGTAGCCCGTGTCTACAATATCGCTGATGTCTCTATCGTGCCTTCGCGGATTGAGCCTTTTGGTTTGGTCGCGGTTGAAGCGTTGGCCTGCGGCACGCCGGTCGTTGCTACCAATGCGGGTGGACTGCCGGACTTCATCAATGATCGGGTTGGTGCTCTGGTGCCGGTTGGCGATCATGTCGCTCTTGCTCAGGCGATCATCCAGGAAGTGGAAGCGGGTAGTAAACAGACGAAAGGGCGCTTTGCCGCCCAATACGCATTGGACGATTACAGCTGGCCGAGCCAGGTAACGAAGATGGCTGATTTGTATGGCCAGGCCCTTGCGGAATAGCCCTGATTGGAGAAGTTGATGATCGAGATGGAAAGTTATGAGCCGGTCATTGGATTGGAGATCCATGCCGAGATGATGACAGCATCCAAAATGTTCTGCGGCTGTCGCGTCGTCGACAGCGTGGAGGCGGCCCCTAATTCGGCCGTTTGTCCGGTATGCCTGGGCATGCCTGGAATGCTGCCCGTAATCAACGCGCGGGCGATCGAATACGCGCTTCGTGTTGCGCTGGCCCTCAATTGTGAAATCCAGCCGCAAAACATTTTTGCCCGCAAAAGCTACTTCTATCCCGACTTGCCGAAAGCATACCAGATATCGCAGTACGAACTGCCTCTGGCGCGAAACGGCTGGCTGGATATTGACCTGCCCGATGGGACGGTCAATCGCGTCCGCATCCGCCGCGTTCATATGGAAGAAGACACCGGAAAATTGACCCATCTTGAGAGTGGTGGGTCACTGGTGGATTACAATCGTTCCGGCGTGCCTTTGCTGGAGATCGTATCTGAACCTGATATTCACTCTGGTGAAGAGGCCCGGATCTTTGCCAGCAAGATCCGGCAGTTTTTGCGCTACCTTGGGGTGAATTCCGGGGATATGGAAAAGGGTGTTTTGCGCGTGGAGCCTAATATCAGCATCCGTCCAATAGGTAGTGAGGTTTTGGGCACGCGAACCGAACTGAAGAATCTAAACAGCTTTCGCGTCTTAGCTGACGGCACTGACTTTGAGATCGTGCGCCAAGCGGCCGTTCTTGATGCCGGCGAGCTGGTTGTCCAGGAAACGCGCGGCTGGCACGATACACGCCGCGTGACTTTTTCCCAACGTGTGAAAGAAGAAGCTGACGATTACCGCTATTTCGCCGAACCGGACCTGCCGCCGCTGCAGCTGGATGAGGCGTGGATTGAATCCGTCAAAGCGGCCCTGCCGGAACTACCAGACGCCAAGTTGGCCCGTTACCGGGAAACGGTTGGCTTGTCGGCATATGATGCCGGGGTTTTGTCTGAAGATCGCCTGGTGGCCGAATTCTACGATGCAGCTATCGACGCCGGCGGCGATCCCAAGACAATAGCCAATTGGATGATCAATGACTTGTTCGCCCTGATGAATGAATATAAGCAGAGCATTGATCAGATTGAGACTTCCCCGAAGGCTTTGGTGGCATTGGGACAATTGGTCGCGGATCAAACCATCAGCGGCAGCACCGCCAAAGAGGTCTTGGTCGACATGTTTGTCTCCGGGAAAGGAGCGCAGGAGATCGTCAGCGAACGCGGATTGGCCCAGATTTCGGATGAATCCGCGTTGGGTGAAATCATCGCCCAATTGTTGCGTGAGAATGAAGATGAGGTATTGGCCTACCGGTCAGGCAATGAGAAATTGAAGGGCTGGTTTGTGGGGCAAGTGATGCGCGCCACGCGCGGCCAGGCCAACCCGGCCTTGGTAAATCGCCTGCTTGTCGAACAGCTCTCTACCTGGCCAGACTAGCTGTTTGGGGTATCATGCCTAGCTTCGCGGGAATCAGCGGCCAATGAGCACGGCCGGTTCGCCGAGGACATGGGTTAAGAAGATGATCCGTTCTTTGTCGCCCTGCAGGCGCAGCTGGCGCTGCAGGGTGGCTGGCTCAAGTGGGGAACCACGCTTCTTGATGGTTACGCGGCCGATGCCGCGATCACGCAGGTAGTGTCTCAGCCTCTTTAGCTGAAAAGGGAACCAATCCTCTAGTTCGAAACGGCGAGCGAAGGGTGTTTGCAGTCGTTCATCAGCGGTCAGGTAGGCGATCGTTGGATCAATCGGCGCCGCACCTAAATGGCGGGCCAGCGGCTGGATCAGGTGCGCGCGAATGAGTGCGCCATCCGGTTCGTATAGATAGGCACCGGGCGCTCGCGGCGCGACATCTTCTCCCGGGTATTGTTCTGAATTGAAGGTATGTCCAGCTGGTAGTAATGTAGCCTGGCGGCCGTAGACGAGCCTCAGATCCCCGTACCAAAGCACACATTCTTTCACATTTCCGGCAACTGATATGAACTCCGTTTCAGCTTCATCCGGCAGTTCGGCGTAATCAACTCCGGGGCTGATCTTTACCCCGGCATGAGGCGTCACGGCCCGCCAACGGTCGATGAGATCGAGAGGGGGCCTGTATAAGTGAACGGATTTCAGGCGCCGGCCGCGTCGGTCGCGTCGGGCCGGGTCGAAGAACAGAGCGTCGACTTGAAACGGTGGAAGAGAGTTCAAATCCGCTTGTAATGGAGAGAACTGGGCGACACGGCGGTATGCCCTGACATTCTCGCGAGCCATGGAGAGCCTGATCTCATCCAAATCGATGCCGGTGACATCAACCGCTTCTGCCAAAGCAGCAGCATCGCCGCCGATGCCGCAGCCGAGGTCGGCCACATGCGCAAATCCTGCCTGGAAGAAGCGTCGCGCGCGATGCTTCGAGACTATTTCTGATGAGGCTTGTTCCAGCGCCGGGCGCGTGAAGTACATTTCGTTCGCCCTGGAGAATTTTGCAGAGGCGCGCTGCCGCAGCCATACCGTTTCAATGACAGCTTGCGCGAAATGGGGGTCGATCTGTTGGCGCAATCGGCTGGCGATTTGCAAATGATTCTCTTCCTTGAGCGGCGGATCGGCCGTTTGCGCCAATAATCTTTGTCCCTCAGATGAAAGGAGGAACTGAAGTTGTGTTTGGTCCATTGATGTCCCCGAAAAGGTTGGCGGACGTAGGCCTACGGTGTTTGTGGTTCGAGGAGTATGGCGGGTTCAATAGTATACGGGGCTTCCTCTTCCGCCAAAATGATTGCCGCCGTGCCCGCTTCCTGCCGCCCACAGTATGTCTGGTAACTACAAGTACGGCATTGGCGCCAATCCTCGGTAAGCGGCCAGATTTCATCAGGATCTTGGGCGTCTATCTTTGTTACCAATGCCTGAATCTGTGACCAATTCTCCCGGTGCTTGGCTTTGCTGTAATTCACTTCACGTGGCTGATCCGCTTCTCCAGCGTACCAGTAGGTGAGCGAGACGCGATCGGCCGAAAGGGGCTCCCTGCCCGTGGAAAGTACCGTTCCGCTTTCCGCCGCCAGCGCCATATAGAGCCTTGTCTGCCATTCTTTTTCCAGGTTGGTTGTAGAACGCGGCCTGCTCGTTTTCCAGTCGAAGATCTGGACAAATGGCTCACCGTCACGTTCTCCCAACACTAAGAGATCGAATCGGCCGGTCAGGAAATTGTCGCCGGCGGGAATAGTCAGCCGATGTTCCGGCCACTGGTCACCGGCGGGGATGGCCAGGGCGCTCTGCGTGAATCGTCTCCACCAATCACGCACGACCTCGTCAGCAATGTCCGCCGCCTGTATGGGTAGCCCGAGAAAATGACGCTCAATGAGGCGATGGAACTGGCGGCCGCGCTCGACAGCCTGGCTCTGTGAGCGATCGAGCGGGGATGCCGGCCAGGGGAGCTTCGTGAGGTAGCGCAGTTGAAAACGACGCGGGCAGATTTCAAATGCGGCAAGTGCGGAGCGGTCCAGGAGCAGGGGGGTGCGCATTTTCTATAATCGCATTGTCCCGGGACAATGCACGGTTCTTAGTGAGCCAGAATCTTGCTCAAGAACAGTTTCGTGCGATCGTGGCTTGGCGTGCTGAAGATTACCTCAGGCGTGTCAATCTCGACTACCTGACCTTCGTCCATGAAGACCACGCGGTTGGCGGCTGCACGGCCGAAACCCATCTCATGCGTAACGACGACCATCGTCATGCCCCCATCGGCCAGGTCCAGCATAACGTCCAGAACCTCTTTGATCATTTCTGGATCAAGGGCGCTGGTTGGTTCATCGAACAACATGATCTTAGGATTCATAGCCAGTGAGCGAGCGATGGCCACGCGCTGCTGCTGGCCGCCGGACAACTGGCGGGGAAAGCTGTCTGCTTTTTCCGGGATGCCCACCCGGTTCAACTGCTGCATGGCGATATCTCGCGCCTCTTCTTTGCTCCGTTTGCGTACCAGTCTCTGAGCAAGGGTCACGTTGTCGAGAACGCTCAAATGGGCAAAAAGATTGAACTGTTGAAAAACCATGCCCACTTCGGCGCGCACAGCATTTAAGTCCGTCTCTTTGTCTTCCAGGTTGATGCCGTCAATGGTGACGCTCCCGCTGGTCGGTATCTCAAGATGATTGATGCAGCGCAAGACAGTGCTCTTGCCCGAACCGCTGGGACCAACAATGATGACCACCTCGCCTTGTTTTACGGTCATGTTGACGCCTTTGACAGCTTCGATTTCACCAAAGTACTTGTGTAGATTGTTGATGACGATCATATCGCTCATGGCACTATCTCCTCGTTTTTCCGAGACGTCTTTCATACCAGCGCAGCAGTAGACTGAGGCTAATGGTCATGCTCAAGTAGAGAAAAGTCAGGACCAGGTAGGACTCGCGGAAGCGAAACGTACTACCGGCATGGAGCCGTGCACGCTGCGTGATATCGCGTACGGCAAGCACGGATACCAATGATGAATCCTTTAACATGGCGATGAAATCGTTGCCAAGTGCTGGAGAGATATTGCGAATCGCCTGCGGTAGAATGATATGACGCATTGACTGGTAGTAGGACATGCCAACAGAACGCGCCGCCTCCATCTGGCCACTGGGAATAGATTGGATGCCGGCGCGAAAGACTTCAGCCAGGAAAGCGCCATAGATGATAGAGAGCGCAATAATTGCCCGTGAGTTCTGAGATATGAACCGGTTGTCGATATTAAGCGCCTCTGCAGCGGCCGGAACAATGACGAATGCCAGTGTGAAGATAAGCACCAATGTGGGAACACCGCGCACGAACTCGACGTAGGTGACGGCGATATTGCGGATGACGGTGTTGTGACTGATGCTGCCCAGACCGGCAAACAGCCCGATAATCAGCGCGATGCTGAAGGCGACGAATGTGGTGTAAAGGGTAACCTGGATACCGGGAACGATGAACTTAAACGCTTCGTTATAGTTCTCCTGCGTGAGAATCAAAATGGCCATGATGGCCAGGAATCCGAATATGGCCACCAGCCACCAGGGGAACTCGCGCCAATTATCACTCCAGTTGGGATCTTGCTGAATCTGTATCTCCGGACCTGTCATACTGCCTCCTGTCTGAGCTATCGTGTTCAGATAATACAGTACCTGGGAAACAATGTAAAACAAAAAGATGCGCCAGAATGACCTGACGCATCTTGTACCACAAAATCCTATCAGCGAGCGGGGAAACTCAACCAATACGCTTGTTCTGCAGTTTATTCTAGATCTTCATACGTGATGTCGAATCCCGGGCCAAAGAACTGCGCATTGACCTCTTGAAGGAAGCCGTTGGCTTTCAGTTCCATGAGCGCCATATTGATGGGCTCGACCAGATCGCTGCCCAGGGGATAGATGAAACCCAACTGATCACTGGACATGGATGGACCAACCAGTTTCAACTTGTCAGCGTTTTCGCCCAGGTAGCCTTGACCGGCAACCTCATCAATGATTACAGCGTCGATATCACCGGCGATAAGCGCCTGCACGGCGAAGGGGAACTGCTCGAAGGCCTGAATGCGCTCTTCGGCAAGATATTCCGTCGCCGTTTCATAGTTGGTTGTGCCAGTCTGTGTGCCCAGCACGAGGCTTTCATCATTGGCAATGTCTTCGATGCTCTCGATGCGATCCTCGTCTAAGCGAACCAACAGACGCTGGTCGATGTTGATATAACCCTCGGAGAAATCAACGATTTCAGCGCGATCTTCGGTGATGGTGATGCCATCAGCAGCAGCATCAAACTGGCCATCAGCCACGGCCTGGATCATGCCTTCCCAACCAGCTTCGATATAGACGGGGGTGCAGTTCAAGAGGCTGCATATCTCGTCCCAGACAGCATAATCCCAACCAGCCGGTTCGCTGGTTTCGGGATCGATGTAGTTGAAGGGCAGGTAAGCATTCTCAACGGCGATGGTGACTTCACGGCCGTCCAGATCAGGCAGTTCTGATTCTTCTTCCGGGAAGAGATCATCATAGGTGACATCAAAACCAGGGCCAAAGTATTGGGCGTTGACCTCTTGAAGGAAACCGTTGGCCTTCAGTTCCATAAGCGCCATTGATAGGCTCGACCAGATCGCTGCCCAGGGGGTAGATGAAGCCTAACTGATCGCTGGACATAGACGGGCCAACCAGCTTCAGCTTGTCAGCGTTCTCACCCAGGTAGCCTTGACCGGCCACCTCATCGATGATTACGGCATCGATGTCACCGGCGATGAGCGCCTGCACGGCGAAGGGGAACTGCTCGAAGGCTTGAATGCGGCCTTCATCAAGATACTCGGTCGCTGTCTCGTAGTTGGTTGTGCCGGTCTGGGTGCCCAAGATCAACGCTTCGTCATCGGCAATGTCTTCGATGCTTTCAATGCGATCCTCATCAACGCGGACCAACAGGCGCTGGTCGATGTTGATGTAGCCCATCGGAGAAGTCAACGATTTCAGCGCGATCTTCGGTGATGGTGATGCCATCGGCGGCAGCATCGAACTGGCCGTCAGCAACGGCCTGGATCATGCCTTCCCAACCGGCTTCAATGTAGACGGGGGTGCAGTTCAATAGGCTGCAAATCTCGTCCCAGACATCATAATCCCAACCGGCAGGTTCGCTGGTTTCGGGGTCGATGTAGTTGAAGGGCAGGTAGGCGTTCTCGACGGCGATGGTGACTTCACGGCCGTCCAGGTCAGGCAGGGCTGCCTCTTCGCTGTCTCCCTCATCTGCAGGGAAGAGATCATCATAAGTGACATCAAAGTCAGGGCCGAAGAACTGCGCATTGACCTCTTGCAGGAAGCCGTTGGCCTTCAGTTCATTGAGCGGCAAATCGATCGGATCAACCAGGTCGCTGCCCAGGGGATAGATGAAGCCCAACTGGTCACTGGACATGGATGGGCCAACCAGCTTCAGCTCGTCAGCGTTCTCTCCCAGGTAGCCTTGACCGGCAACTTCATCGATGATCACAGCATCGATATCACCGGCGATAAGTGCCTGCACGGCGAAAGGGAACTGCTCGAAAGCCTGAATACGTATCTTCGGCAAGATAGGTCGTCGCTGTTTCATAGTTGGTTGTGCCAGTCTGTGTACCCAAGACAAGCGTATCGTCATTGACAATATCTTCGATGCTTTCAATACGATCCTCATCAAGGCGAACCAACAGGCGCTGGTCGATGTTGATGTAACCCTCGGAGAAGTCAACGATTTCAGCCCGATCCTCAGTGATGGTGATGCCATCGGCCGCCGCGTCGAACTGGCCGTCAGCCACGGCCTGGATCATGCCTTCCCAGCCAGATTCAATGTAGACTGGGGTGCAGTTCAAAAGGCTGCATACTTCATCCCATACATCGTAATCCCAGCCAGCCGGTTCGCTGGTATCGGGATCGATATAGTTGAAAGGCAGATACGCATTTTCAACGGCGATTGTAATTTCACGACCGCCTAGATCGGGCAAGCCGCTGGCTGATTCGCCGCTTTCTGCCTCTTCCACAGCTTCTTCTACTGCTGCCTCTACGGTTGGGGCCAGCTCTTCCACGGCCGCCTCCACAGTAGGCGCAACTTCCTGAATCGCCTGCTGCGCTTCACCGCCACAGGCAACTAGAAGCAGACTAAACAGGAATACAAATGCAATTAATGACAGTTTTCCTCTATTCATTTCCTCACTCCTTGTCGAGATGCTGTCCGTTCCCTGTCAACTTCAGCGGTCACGGCGCCAATGCCGTAACAGGCTGACATGGTAGTTGGACGTCAAGAAATAGCCTGACAATTATGACATGTGTCTTTGGGGTATGTCAAAAACTCAAACAATGGGTAATGACAAACACTGTGCGTGCCGGCAATATCGCGGCACGCGTTGGTGCAAAAAACGGTTTGAGCGCCTTGTTCTTGCTAGACTGTAACAATAGAATCCTCTCCGCCAAACTCGTTGCTGGCATAAGCTTCAGCATCCCAATCGTTCTCCCAGCGCTCGCCATCCAGTAGGTAGCGATACCTATATGACTCGCCGGCAGGCAGAGAGATGATGGTGCTGAAACTGCCGTCTTTCAGCTGCTTCATGGGATTAGCTTCTACATCCCACTGGTTAAAATCTCCGCACAAGGATGCCTGTGCCGCCTCGATCTCGGCCGGTAATCTGAAGGTCACCCGGCATATCTTACCTGTCTTCGAATAATTTTTTGTTGGCATCTTTCATTCTCCTAGGTTTGGTATATGGTTAGGCTGCTAAAACGGGCCTAAGGTTTCATTCCAGTTAGCAGTGTATATAATCGGCTGTAAGCAGCACAACAGTCATGTTGCCAGAATGAGAGCGCAAACTCTTGGCGATTATCACTATTTGCCCGTCATTGGGGCTTGTCTTTCGTGCAATTTGAGCGATTATCTGTTGGCGACAGTCACAAGGTAGTTTGTTTACGAGGTTTGGTGACCCTATGACATCATTTGAACTCAGCTTTAACCCGGCAGTAAAGGCGGCGCTGGAAGCAGGCGAAGCGGTTGTAGCTCTGGAGAGTACAGTTATCACGCACGGCCTACCATATCCGCAGAATGTTGAAACGGCCGTGCTTATGGAAACGGCTGTCCGGGATGGCGGTGCGCTGCCGGTAACGATCGGCATTATTGGCGGCGAAATCATTGTTGGCCTGACGGAAGAGCAGATGGACTATCTCGGGAGGCTGGCGGGCAGCGACGCTGTCCGCAAATGCAGCCGCCGGGATCTGCCGCTGGTCCTTGCCGCAGGGGGTGATGGTTCGACCACTGTAGCCGGCACTATGATCCTGGCTCATTTGGCCGGCATAGAACTCTTTGCCACGGGGGGCATTGGGGGGGTTCATCGCGGCCATCCTTTTGATATCAGCGCGGATCTGACTGAACTTGGCCGTACGCCGGTGACCGTCATTTGCAGTGGTGCCAAGTCTATTCTCGATCTGGCGGCAACCCTTGAGGTATTAGAAACGCAGGGCGTGTCAGTCTTGGGTTATCGCACGGATGAACTTCCTGCTTTCTATGCGCGAACGAGCAATCTGTCTATTGATCAGCGTGTCGAATCGCCCGAGGAAGTAGCGCAGATAATCGAGGCGCGGTCGGCCTTGCAGTATAACAATGGGATTCTGGTTACAGTACCAGTGCCGGAGGCTGAAGGGATGTCTGCTGACGCAGCAGAAGCGGCCATTGTGCAGGCAACACGGGAGGCGGATGAACTGGGTATTTACGGTTCGAGTTCAACGCCGTGGCTGCTGCGCCGGGTTGTGGAATTGACCGACGGCCGTTCCCTGAAGGCAAATGTCGCGCTCTTGTGTAACAATGGTTATGTGGCTGCGCAGATCGCGACGGCCGTGGCCAAGCGTAGGAGTGCCTAGCGGGCCAACCAACATCAGAGGTCGCTTGGGCGGCAAATGATCATGTTTGCTGGCCCATATGGGCAATGCTATAATTTTGCTCCTTCGGGCGCGTAGCTCAGCTGGTTAGAGCGCACGGTTCACATCCGTGAGGTCGGGGGTTCGAGTCCCTCCGCGCCCACTCTACCGTCCACCGCGCGTTCACAGCAATCTCTAGCATAGGTCCGTTGGCAGCAGTACTGTTGATTATTCCGAATCTTCTACCGGTTTTCCTTCGCCATCCAAAAGAATCATGCCGGCTTCGTCGAAAATGAAGCCGTCGGGCCAAGCCGTATCAACGGTCGAAATGGCCCCACGCAGGTAGGTCCCTAACAGGTTGGACTTGCTCAGGTCAGCCCTCTGTAGGTTGGCCCTGCGCAGATCGGTCTTGACCAGGTTAGCCCCGTGTAGCTCGGCCCCGCGTAGGTTGGCCTCGAACAGATTGGCCTCGAACAGGTTGGCCATGACCAGGTTGGCCTCGCGCAGGTCGGCTCCTGGTAGATTGGCCCCGTCCAGATTGGCTCCACTAAGGTCGGCCTCGAACAGATTGGCCTCAGACAGGTCGGCACCTCGCAGGTCCGTCCCGCGCAGATTGGCCCTACCAAGGTCAACCCCGCCCAGGGTCGCTTCGCTGAGGTCTGGTCGCGTTTCAGGATTTTCTTTACGCCAGTGATTCCAGAGCGCGACGCCCTGCGCCACGATCGTTAGATGCGCCGGATTTGCCATCTACTTCGCTTCCTCGGCCGTTACCATCAAACCTCTCAAGCGCCTATCGATTCCTGCGCCATAAGCATGTTCATCCTATCAACTGTGGGGATCTCCGACCTGTACTAGCCACCGCCAAGAAAGCGCCGGGATCAGTTACAACAAGGATGTTTCAATCTTGAAGACACGATCCTCTTGAAGTAGCGTACCCGATTCAGCAAACATTTGCCGACACACTACCCGCCCAATTTCCAGCGTTGCTTGAGGTCGTTGTTCTTGGCATTCTCACAGTTGTCAGCGCAAGCAAGCTCCAAAATAGTCCGTTTTCCATGATGAAGATTACCGATCAATAATGACACCAGCATACCTTCCGGCGAGCCTACGCGCCAATGTGCTGCTCTGTTTGATTGTACGACAAGAGTGACAGGCAATCTGTGTTCGGCTACACTAACTTCATGCTAACTGCCTTTGATCTAGTTGCGTTCTTAGGTCACCTGTGCCACAAAGCAGCGCGCAGCTTATGGCTGCCTCCCATCATTCTTCAATACTCAGGAGTGCTACTTGAAGAGTAAAGCTGAGGAACGGCCGTATCAGCGCATCTTCGCAGCGGCCGGCGATGGACTGATCCTTAACGATCCCGCAACGGGCCTCGTGGTTGAGGCTAATCCCGCGGCCTGCGCTATGCACGGCTATTCGCGCCTGGAATTTATTGGCCTGCACCCAAGCACCTATATCCATCCTGACAGTTATACCAAATTCAACGCCTGGGTACAGGTAGTTCAGTCCGCCACCGCCTTTGAAGCGACACTGACCCACGTCCACCGCGATGGCTCACCGTTCACCGTCGAGGTTCGCGGGACCGGGTGTATTAATCGGGATCGGCTGCACCTCCTTACCGTTGTCCGTGATGTAAGCATGCGCGTTCAGGCTGAGCGGTTGCTCAGGGAGCAGGTGGAGGCCCGTACGCGCGAGCAATCCACCCTGTTGGAGATCTCCCAAACCCTCGCCTCCGCACTGGAACTTAAACCGGGTTTGATCCTTGACCAGTTGCGCGTGATTATCGAATACACGCACACGGTGCTCTTTGTGCTGCAAGAGTCGGAGCTGGTCGCCCTGGCCGTGCGCGGACCGCAGCGGCTGGAACAGGCCATGCCCTTCCGTATCCGGCTGGACGATCCGCACACCCGGACGGCGCTGTTAAACGGCCAGCTGCCCCAGCAAATAGCTGACGTGTGGAGCGAGGATCCGGCAGCGCAGCTGCTCCGCTTGCTTCTGAACGATCAGGCGGATCTCCTATTAGAGGGCGTAAAGGCGTGGATGTGGATCCCCTTGGCCGTGAAAGACAGGGTTATTGGCGGTATTGGCATAGCCCACGCTGAACCGGACGCTTTCACGATCCACCAGGCCAACCTGGCCCTGATGATGGCCAACCAGGCGGCCATTACGATGGTCAACGCACAGCTCTATGAACAGGCACAAACACTGGCCACTCTTCAGGAACGCCAACGCTTGGCACAAAACCTGCACGATGCTGTCAACCAGTCGCTCTTTTCAGCCGGTCTGATTGCCGAAGTGCTGCCGCGCTTATGGGAGAAAGACCCCGCGAAGGGGCAGCAGTCGCTGGGAGACTTGCGTCGTTTGACCCGCGGTGCCTTGGCCGAGATGCGTGGGCTGTTGGCCGAATTGCGACCTGAGGTCTTGATTGACAGTGATTTGGGCGATCTGTTACGCCAATTGGGCAACGCCTTCACGGGCCGGACCAACGTCCCGGTCACATTGACCGTGATGGGCCAAGGTGACTTGCCTGCCGACGTTCAGGTGGCGTTCTACCGACTGTGTCAAGAAGCATTCAACAATATCGCGAAACATGCTCAGGCTACCCAAGTAGCAGTCCACCTGGAGTATGAGGCCGGCGCCCTCGATTTGCGGATCCGCGACGACGGCCGGGGCTTCGAGCTTCAGCAAATACCGCCTGGCCATTATGGCCTGGGTATGATGCGTGAGCGCGCGGAAGCCGCCGGCATCGTGTTGTCGGTCGCCAGCCGGCCAGGTCGCGGTACTGAAATAGCCATCCACTGGGCGGCAAAGGTAAAATAGAAAGTCTTATGAACCACTCTGTCCCTATTCGCATCATGCTCGTTGATGATCATACGATGGTACGCCGGGGACTGGCGACCTTTTTGGAGGTCTTTGACGATCTTGAACTGGCCGGCCAGGCGGCCAACGGTGACGAAGCTCTCGAACTATGTGCCCGCCTATTACCCGATGTCGTGCTCATGGATATGGTTATGCCAGGGATGGATGGGGCCACGGTGACGCGCCTCATCCGCCAGCAGTTCCCAACCGTGCAGATAATTGCCCTGTCGAGTTTTAAGGAAGAGCATCTAGTTCAGAACGCGCTTCAGGCGGGCGCCATCGGATATTTGCTAAAGGATGTGTCGGCTGATGAATTGGCCCAGGCGATTCGCGCTGCCCATGCCGGCCGCGGTACGCTTTCTCCAGAGGCTGCTCAAGCTCTAATCCACGCTGCCAACCAACCGCCGCCTGCTTACAACCTGACGGAGCGCGAGCGCACCGTATTGGCCTTGATGGTCGAGGGATTGAATAACACCGAGATAGCCGAAGAATTGGTCGTCAGCCCATCGACCATCAAATCCCATGTCAGCCACATCCTCCGCAAGCTGGATGTTGCTAGCCGCACGGAAGCCGCGGCGCTGGCTGTGCGCCAGCAGCTTGTTGACTAGCCTGCCTTCGCAACCCCTCCTCAACGCTATTCACATATCCCCCAAGTGGCGGAGTAATTAACTCCCCAACTGACTGATGTCGCAAGGACGCGCCAGCTGTATCATTAATCTACGAACCAGCTTTAGTTAAAGAAAGTTACGCGGGAACTCTGTCACGCCTCGCCGATGTGCCTCGGGTGGGAGCATGTTGGCCCTCATGTCATGAACAGCAAGTTAAGGAAGACAAGATAGTGGAGACAAAGATAACATTCAACAATAACACAGAAACGAGGGTGCAGGCGCAAATATACGCGGGACGCACGCTTGTGAGTACCTCTGTGGTCGACCCAGGTGAAATTTGCGCCTTGCCGGCAAAGTCATTGCGCTTTGATATCTTCTTCAAGAACAGTGCTACCGGTTGGGAAATTGCTCGCAAGCTGGACAGTGATGGTAACAACTTTACACTGAGCCAACATAAGAACCGCTACACCATCAATGTAGCTAAAGACAACAGCCCACTTGATTCACCCATGTAGTCCGAGTCGGTTGTCAAAGATTCAGCGAAAAAAGGTGCAGCAAGTGTTTATGAGATTCGGGGAATGGCTCGTTGACCAGCAAAATCGCGAAGATCTCATCGGCGACCTTGCTCGTCTGCCAATCATGCAGAATGGTGATCAAAAATCCTTGAGGCGCAAGCCCAACGAACACAATATCTGGGCCGATATCGTCATCGGAATCTCTCAGCCAGGATACATTCCTATCTTCAACGACGCCTGGCAAGAATTTCTTCTGGCAAAGCAAGCAGCAGCCGACTCCCTGGATTGATTCCGTTTTCTTAAGAACGGTTGTTCCAAAATGGATGTTTTTGCATATCCCCCAAAAAGGTATATTCCGCCGTTATCTTATCGTGTGTGCTGAGCTTTCACGAGCCACCAATTCCTGCACAATCGCCTCCATGTCAACTGCTGAAACGGCTCAAGCCAGCCTAGGGTGGGTTTTATGCTTACCAATTAGGAATGACTTTATGGGGTCTCGGTGGGTTGATGTTTGTTTCTGTTTTATACAAATCAAAGCTCATTCCACGACCATTGTCAGTTTGGGGCATTATCGGATACATAATTTTTGTATCGGTATTGGTGCAGGTAAACAGAATAAGAAAATTTCTGAGAAAAAAGGATAAAGAAAATGACTTCAACAATGACTTCAACAATGACCTCAACTATGAAAGCAATGGTATATACAAAATACGGATCACCGGAAGTTCTGCAGCTAAAAGAGGTAGAAAAACCTGCTCCCAAGGAGGATGAAGTCCTGATAAAAATCCATGCGGCGGCCATAACTGCTGGTGACGTGATCGTCCTGAAAGGTGAGCCGTTCGTGACCCGCTTTGTTACCGGGCTTCAAAAACCAAAAAACACGATTCCCGGCAAAGAGATGGCGGGGACGGTTGAAGCGGTTGGCGGAAACGTAACACAGTTTCAGCCAGGTGATGAAGTGTATGGGGACCTGTCCGTGGCTAACTGGGGCGCTTTTGCCGAATATGTATCAGTTCCTGAAAATGCGGTAGCGCTGAAACCGGCCAATTTGACATTCGAACAAGCGGCGGCCGTACCTGAATCGGCCGTTGTCGCCCTCCAGGCTCTGCGCGACAAAGGAAAGATTCAGCCAGGGAAAAAGGTTCTGATAAATGGCGCCTCTGGTGGTGTGGGGACGTTTGCAGTGCAGATTGCCAAGTCGTTCGGGGCTGAAGTCACGGCCGTCTGCAGCACGAGGAATTTGGACATGGTGCGCTCGCTCGGTGCGGACTATGTCATTGATTACACCGCAGAAGATTTCACCCAAAATGGGCAGCAATATGACCTGATTCTTGCTGCCAACGGATACCATCCCATATCAGATTATAGGCGTGCATTAAGTCCCGAGGGGATTTATGTCGCGACCGGAGGTTCCATGACTCAAAGTCTGCAGGCTACGATGATGGGACCATTCATTTCAAAAACCGGGAGCAAGACAATGGGCGGCATGATGGTGAAACCAAACCAAGACGATCTGGTTTTTATGAAGGAGCTTCTTGAAGCCGGCAAGGTCGTACCCGTCATCGATGGACGTTACCCGTTGAGTGAAATTGCTGAAGCATATCACTATATTGGAGGAGGACATGCCAAAGGCAAAGTGGTCATTATCGTGGAGCAGAATGGCAAATGACAACCAATACAATCGCAAGAAACCTAGTAGATGTGAGGATAATGCTTTCAGCACTATGGGTCGCTCGAATGTTAACTGGTTTTGTGGGTGATGTGCTGAAATTCTATGAACCGGGAATGATGGAGCAAATACTAGCCGGAGAGGTAAATGGAATGGCCTTGACTCGGGGGTTTCTGTTGGTGGGTGCAATAGTTTTTGTACTTCCGGTTTTTATGGTTTATCTGTCCCTGGTGCTGCCGGATAAAGCGAATCGCTGGGCAAACATCATTATGGCCATACTCTTCTTTGGATTGAATTTAATTGGAGAACTGCCTAACTACGAATACGTTTATAGGACATTCTTGGTCATTGTAGAAATGGTGTTCCTTGCTCTGATTGTCTGGTATGCATGGAGGTGGCCTAAATTGGAAATCGATATGCAGAAAGGACAGACACTATGACAAGGGAAAAAATCTTAACCGTACGTTGGAACAATCTGCTTGCGCTGGGATTGGGACTTCCCGCTCTGATTTATGTAATCGTTGCTTTATCCACATCGATTTGGTTGGGACGGGATGGAATGATCGGCCTGGCGATTATTGGAGCACTTTATTGACTGGTTGTCGAAAATCATACAGCTATGCGGTTCGTATGGCTTCGGAAAAACTCTGCAGCTGGCGATTCAGTCAAACAAGGGTTCAACAACCCACTCGCCAGGATGGTTTTTTGGGCTTTCAATGCCGTCTTTTGGGTCTTCTTGCTCCCCTTCTTTACGCCAATGGAGTACAGCACGGGCTTTATAGCATTCACCGTAATTATTTTTATGAGACTGGGTGCTAATCTGTATTCGAACAATGTCCTCAAACCGGAGGAGTTCGAAAGTTTCCCCTTCCGAATTCCATTGAATAGTTGAATGATAAAAAACCACAAACAAAACATGATTGGGGCGGGTATCCCACTAGGTAGGTGTTAGTACAATGTTTAATAACTTGCGTGAAAAAATAAAAAGAATTCCACTCTTTATCAAAGTTCTTTCTCTTCTAATCCTTTTAATGGCCTTTGCCTATTTATCCATCGTTGTTACTGTGTGGCCACAGGATTATTTCTGGGTTAAAAGAGAGAATGCCACAATGCCTGTTTGGGTGCGGGGCAATATTGAGTCCAACGTATTTGTGATATTCAACCATGGCGGCCCGGGCAGCTGTGGCACTTTAGAATCAATTATCGAGGTCAATCCGGGAAACGGCCGTATGGATCATGAATCCCCATTCAAAGTTCTAGAAGATAAGTATGCAATGGTGTATTGGGATCAAAGGCATGCTTGCATGTCTAAAGGGAGTGCAGACCCGAATGACAGCAGACCGGATGATTTTGGACAGGATTTAGCCGTCGTCATTGATGAATTGGAAAAGCGATATGATGTTCAAAAAATATTCGTTGTCGGTCAAAGTTGGGGACATACAGTTGCCATGAATTATCTGACCGCTGCGGATGATTGGCGCGAAAATCAGGGCAAAATTGATGGTTACATCAATTACAAAGGAAATCACGGTATGGCAATGCCCTATGAAATTTAAAACCACAAATTCTAGAACATGCGCAACAACAAATAAACAACAATACGGATGTAGAGCATTGGCAAGAAGCAAAAACATTTTACGAAGAGCGTCCCACCGTGACAACTGCATCAGACTTTGCAGAGCATGGGCATTATGTGTTTAGTGTGATGGGAAGTTCTATTTCACTCTCTGATCGCATCTCATCTTCAGTAAAAGCATCACTCTTTTCCCCTTTTAATGGACTTTCTGTCTATCCCAATAACAGGCGTACCAACCAAGCAGAAGAATTTATGTCATTCATTGCATCAGATACGAGCATGACAGAGGTTGTTCACAGGATTGATATTCCAACATTGCTAGTTTATGGAAGAAAAGATGTGATGGCGCCGGTTGGGGTAGGAGAATTCATATACAACGAAATTGATACAGACGAGGCAGACAAAACATTGCTGATCCTAGAGCAATCGCGTCACGGAGCCGAGAATGGAGACATAGAAATACTGCAAAGTGCAGTCATTGAGTTCATAGAAAAATATCGCTTGAATAGTTGAATGATACAACGCAACCAAATATGGGCAGGCGGTAAGCTAAAGATTTCAATTTGTCTCCCCCTTCCTGATTCAGGAGAGAAGAATTACCTGCATCAATCGCATACGGTAAACCAAGAAATCACGCGCCCTTTTTGACGCAAAAATGGCTGCTTCAAGAATCCGTCTAGAACATGTAGATTCTTCAATGATAGGCTGATTTGCAATAGCAATATGAAGAGAAACTACAAACAATACATGTGTCAAGTTCAATTCAATTGAACTGATCGCTGTCATTGAAAAAGGAAAAACGATGACTTTAAACGAACAACCGGATTCAATCTAAAAGACCGCAAGAACTGCAGGCTTCCTGTATGTGCTTTTGATCCCCTTCGGAGTATTCGGGATGCTTTATGTTCCTAACACTCTTTTTGTGCCCGGAGATATAACCGCAACAGTTAGCAATATTTTGGCTAATCAGACGCTATACAGCCTCAGTATTGTGACTGCTCTGCTCACTCAGGTAGTTCAGATATTTGCGGTTCTTTTCTTGTACAAAGTACTCAAGCCCGTTAATAAAAACTATGCGGTGCTAATGGTCGTATTCATTTTGCTTGCTGTGCCTATTGCAATGCTCAACGAGAATAATCAATTCGCCGTCCTGCTACTTTTGAACGGTGCAGAGTTCTTCGGTGTAGACTTCTTGGCGTTTTTCACAGCAGATCAGATAGAAGCTCTCGTAGCACTGTTCCTTGGTTTACGCCAAACTGGGCTCTATATCGCTCAGATATTTTGGGGACTTTGGTTATTCCCCATGGGCTATTTAGTTTTCAAATCTGGCTTCCTGCCCAAAATTATCGGGGCTTTATTGATCGTCGCCGGTTTTGGTTATCTGATAGATTCTTTTATATCGTTTTTTGTTCCCGACTTCGGTATAACCTTCACCACATTTACCTTTCTCGGAGAAATGTTGATAGCCTTTTGGCTTCTGATTAAAGGTGTAAATGTCGAAGCGTGGAATAAACGTGCTCTTGAATCTGCCTAAAGTAGCCGATGTCGAACGGGTAAGGATTTCGTTGTTTTGGAAGTAAGAATTTACATGGCAAGGTGCACCTGCTGCTATAAAGCGCAGCGACAGGTGCACCTTGGTCCTTAGGATGAGTGGCCGTGAAAGCAATTGTATGGACAAAATACGGATCACCAGATGGGCTTCAACTTAAAGAGGTGCAAAAACCCACCCCGAAAGAGGATGAAGTTCTGATTAAAGTACATGCGACAACAGTAACAGCAGGAGACTGTGAAATGCGAAGGCTCAAGCTCCCGCTTATGCTATCGTTTCCCGTGCGACTATATGTGGGGCTCAGGAAACCGACAAGAATAACCATCCTTGGACAAGAATTGGCTGGAGAAGTTGAGGAAGTTGGCAAAGATGTAGAACTATTCGAAAAAGGCGATCAGGTTTTTGGAACGACTGGTTTTGGTTTTGGCGCCTATGCTGAGTACATCTGTCTGCATGGAGACCCTAATGAAATGCAAGGGGCATTGGCAATTAAACCAACCAATATGACTTATGAAGAAGCTGCCGCCGTTCCTACTGCGGGTTTTGAAGCACTGCATTTTCTTAGACAAGCAGAAATTCAACGTGGGCAAAAGGTTTTGATTTTTGGCGCGGGAGGAAGTATCGGCACTTTTTCGGTACAGCTTGCTAGATATTTTGGGGCTGAGATAACCGCCGTTGACAGCGCGGGAAAAATGGACATGCTGCGTTCGCTTGGCGCTGACCATGTCATTGATTACGCTCAAGAAGATTTTACCCAAAACGGTGAGACCTATGATGTTATTATCGACGTAGTAGGAAAGAAGCTGTTTTCACGCAGGTTAAAATCGCTAAAAAGAAATGGGTATTATTTCTTAGCTTACGCCGGGCTGTCACAGGTTGTTCTCGGACTATGGACTTCGATGACAAGCAAAAAGAAAGTGATATTTGGATCAGCAGGCCAGACGAAAGAAGATTTGCTTTTCCTAAAAGAGCTTATTGAGGCGGGAAAGATAAAATCTGTTGTAGATAGACGCTATTCGCTAGAGCAAATACCAGAGGCACACAGATATGTTGAGACTGGGCAAAAAATAGGGAATGTGGTTATCACAGTAGGGGTATCTTGATGCATGCCCACGCATATCAGGCGTCGTAACTCTGCCTCGATCTCTGGCTTCGTTTCGGTGGGTGCATACGCTGCTAACCTGCGTCCAGATATAAGGGGGCAATTCTGAAATATACCTTTTTGGGGGGATATGCAAAAATACCCAATATCTGGGCCGATATTGTCATCGAAATCCCTCAACCAGGTTACATCCTTGTCTTCAACGATGCCTGGCAAGAATTTCCTCTGGCAAAGCAAGCAGCAGCCGACTCCCTGGATTAATTTCGTTTTCTTAAGAACGGCCGTTCCAAAATTAACTATCCACCACACCGTCACGCCCCTACAAATCTCCCCCAACTGGCGGAGAAAAAGAACCCCTGATCGGCCGATGACGCCGGTGTATATTGAAGGTACGATAAACTCATGACTACTGTGCTATTGGCCGCTCCCCAGCCTGACGTGCGTGCAGCTCTCCGCTTGCTGCTGCTGGATCTAGATTTGGGAGTCGTCGGAGAAGCGGCCGACTGGTCCACCACTTTGGCCCTTGCCCCAGAAATTCGGCCGGACATGCTGTTGGTCGACTGGGAATTGATTCCGCTAGACTCTGGTAATACACTTTCGCAACTGCGGGCAGTCTGCCCAGACTCCATCGTCATAGTTCTCATCAGCCAGCTAGACGCCCGGCAACAGGCCGCTCTCTCCGTCGGGGCCGACGCCTTTATTAGTAAAGGTGAAATGCCGGATCGTGTAGCTGAACGCCTGCGGATGGTGGCTGACCATATTCATTCGCGATGAAATCCTGTTTATTTACGCTTCGCGCGCAACGCGCAGATGCTTGAAAAGGAGAAATACAATGCAAGCCAACTTGACAGATTATCGGCATAGGTGGAACAAGGCAAAACTAAAGAAATCAGTTGTTTTTTGGATTGCTGTCGGTGCGGTTCTTCTCACCCTTTTTCTCGGCTTTACCCGGGGTGGGTGGACGACAGGAGGTAACGCTTCAAACATGGCAGAAACATCGGCCGCGGCGGCGGTTGTAGAGCGCCTGGCCCCTATCTGCGTCGCTCAATTTGGTGCTGACTCCCAACACGCGTTGAAGCTGGAGGAGTTACAGGCAATCAGTTCCTCTTCAAACCGCATCGCCTTCGTGAAGGATCAGGGCTGGGCCACGATGCCTGGCGAGACCGATGCTGACCGCCAGGTAGCATCCGCATGCACCAAGCAGCTCATGCTCATCACTCAGTAGACGCATTAGGCGATCGAGGTAGCCCATTCGGCTGCCTCAATATGCCAACAAAGCATCATACAGGGTGCCTTAATCCCTAACTTGAAGAAGATGGTCACAAGGGACAGCAAATATATCTTTAGGCAAAGATATTATCGGTATCCCGGAAATTACGGTCAATGAAGGCTGCTCTATCGGTCGAGTGAAAGATATTTATCTCGGCGCTGATTGCCAAACAGTAGCGGGCATCTTTCTGGGCACAGAAGGAATCTTCGGCCGCAAATCATTTCTAGTCAAGTACGCCGACGTGATTCATGAAGAAGGGAACTTTATGGAAAGAGAGGGTACATGGCTCAGACGCGATGAATTGCAGGGATGGCCGGTAGACATTTCTGGAGGCACCAAGGTTGGTAAAATCGGTGATGTGCTTGTCGATGGACAGGGTAACATGTTGGGCTTCACCCTAGGTAATGCGTATGTGACCGGGCCAATCGCCGAGAATCGTTCTGTCTCTATAAACACCGTCCTGGATGTTGATCAGGAAGTTGGCGCCATGACCATTGACCTGCAGCGCGCCGAGGATCAAGAGCTCACTATGGCTAAATTCGTAGGTGGATGGGGATTTGGGTAATGAGGAGTATTGAAAGTCGCTAGTTCTTACCTAAGTTACGTCCTACAGGACTGCATGAGAGCAGCGTCCGGGATGATGAAGTCGCGCAAATATGAGATCTCATTTCGAAGAAGGTGAACCCCCTATGACGCCAGGCAATAAATCAAAGAGCCGAACACTCCCCGCTAACTATATCTACAAAACCGCAGGCGACGTTTTGCGCTGGCGAAGGGCACAAGATGCTCTCAAAAAAGAGGTGGTCGAAGAGAGGATCGTTGAATTCGATCGCGTGGCCTCAAAGGCATTGATGGTATGGGAGGATGATGGTGGCGCCGCATTGACCAGTTGAACTATGTGGCAATTGAACTGGATTTAGTCAGCAGGGAGAAGTAATCATGGGCAAAGACAAGAATTATCAGAAGAAGGGCAACAACAAACCATCAAAAACCCTAAAGGAAAAAAAGCAAGCCAAAAGAGAAAAAAAGGAGAGAAAAAACAAAAAGGAGAATCCTGACGTTTTCAGCTCATAACACTTGCTGAAGAACAACAACATGGCCAAACAATAAACGTCAGGACTTTGAGCTAAAGTTGGCGCGGTTGCATTGGTGGCAGTGTGTGCCGAGAAGGCTGCCTCGGCAAGGCGTTGGAACCAGGCGAGTCCGAAAATTTCATACGAATATTTGTTGATGAAGGCATCCCGATGAAGGCGCTGCCGGCAAGGATGAAAGTTGAAGACGAAAAGAAGAAGGAATATATCCGCAAGTTGCTTGCTGCCTTCAAACATAACGGATTCTATCCTTCATCCACCAGCCGTCAGCCTTTGATTGAGCCATTGAGCGAGCGCAAAATTGAAGTGCTGGAGTTCATCGCCGAAGGGTTGAGCAAATCGGAAATCGCTTCCAGGCTTTACCTTTCCCCGAACACAGTCAAGGTCCATTCTCGCAATATCTACAGTAAACTTGATGTCCACAACCGGATGCAAGCGGTTGCCAAGGCAAGCGCTTTAGGTATTCTGTCCTCTACTTGACTACTTGGCTGACCGAAACCGGCATAGGCAACACGCAAAGATAATGAAATCAAGCGGGCTAGCTGCTCGCTTTTTTGTTACTCCCAAGCAGATCCCTAAATGCTTCAAGCCAATAATAGTCACCCGAATAATACGAATGGGGTATGACGCTAATACCATCTCGAGGTTATGCTGAGAGTGCGAGATTTCATCAATCTCAAATATCCAAGAAGGAGAATTAGAGATGACAAAAGTTCAATCTACCATCAACCTCGTCTTGAAGGTGCTGGCCATTGGCATGGCTATTCCCAGTATTATCCTACTGGTACTGGATGTAGCGTCATTGGAAACCAGCGTGATGTTGCTATCGATTGGCCTTCTTGCCCTGGCCCTCGCCTATCTTTCGGAGACTGAGTAGAGAGCGACTGGGTTTGAATAGAAACCAACATGACTGCAGGTTTGCGACTTGAAATTATTGGCCGGCAATTATCGGCCAGAAGCTGGCAATTTATTTGATGGGCAGAGATGACCCATAGACTTTTTATCCCGGCATTGCACAAAGTTGGGGTTTGTATTTTTTGTTGTTCTGCAAGCAACGTGAGGAGGATGCCATGAGCAAGGAATTTCTACCGAATGAGACTCAACGGGAAAGAACGTTTAACAAGACTATTAGCAATGTTTTCAAGGGCAGTCTGGTAGGGATCCTGGCGGTTGTTATTACCGCTATTCCTTTTGAGCAATTTATTGCCCAATTCGTCGGTATATCCTATGAAGTATTTCGCGGCGGTATGCCGACACTGTATCTTTTCCCCCTATTCTTGATTTACACAGCAATTGCCTTAGTCTTTGCCAAGATGAAAGAGAACCTTTACATCAGTAAACGTGGAGCGTTTTTAGTTATCTTTGCTTTCCATTACTTCATCGTCTCTTTTTTGCCTGAGCTTGAAGGAAAAATATACTTGCCCGATTTCCCGTTTTATCCAGTCATGATTAGCGGATTTATCCTGGCGATAGCGGTTGTTTCACTGATATTCTATTTGTGGAAACAGGAAGATCATCCTGAAGCGAAAACCGGCCAACTAATTGAATCCCATTTCTCTTCCCGCTCAACATTGAGCTGGGTATGGCGGTTTCTTCTGGTCTGGATTTCGTTTTACATCGTGACAATGATCATCAGTATCGTGGCGCTACCTTTCACAGGACAATATCTGGATGATTCTGTTAATACTCTAGGGATGGTAGTCCCTAGCATGGGCATGATTTTCGCGATCACGCAATTCCGGAGCCTCATTTACATATTGGTAACTTTGCCATTGGTTATCTTCTGGAGTTCCAGTAAGAGGAGTCTATTTCTGTATTTGGCCTTGATTCTTATCATTCAGTATCCACTTTTAGGTGATGGTTTGGCTTATTTCTGGCCTGCGATGTACAGGCTTACGGATGGCATCGTTTTGGCTTTGCAAGTGTGCATAATGAGTTGGCTGTATGCAACTTTGCTTTGGAAAGGTAAGCAGAGTGGAAACGGCAAAGTCGTAGAGAATGATGGATAAATCGGCCGAAGCAGTAGAAACAGAAGATAAGCTTACGCTGGACCGGCCAGCAACCTATCAAATCAAAGTGCCGGGCCATCTCGATGAGAGCTGGATAGAGTGGGCCGGGAGGATGACCGTAGCGGCCGAATGGGACGATGACGATACACCGGTCACCATCTTGACCAGCGCCGCTGCCGGCACGCGGAGAATGAATGGACCGTAGAAGAGATACTCGTCCATATCATTGATGATGAACGGATATATTGTTATCGCGCGCTGCGTTTTACCAGAAATGATGTCACCAAGCTGCCCGGTATTTTTCAGGATGAATACGTGCCCTACTCAGGCGCGATTAGCCGCAAACTAGAAGCGATTCTCGACAGCTTGCATCCATCCGACGATCGACCTTATCGTTCTTACGCAGCCTTGATGAAGCGGCGTTAAAGAGGGTAAGTGCTGGCGCCAGCAAAGTAATGAGCGTTCGGGCGGCGGCATATCATATTGCTGGACGCGAATTGCACCACATAGCTAAACTACCTGCCGTATTGAGAAGTCACGGGTTCTTTGAAACACGCCCAAAGTTGACACCCTGGTTTTCTGACCGGGGTGCTTTTTGTTCATGTGAGCTAGATAGCCTGCGACTCTGGATCCAAAGGAAGTTTTACTGGCCGCCCTTCATCTAGGGACGACATTCTTAGAGCCAGTATGATTTCCTGATCCAATCGCGCTTGCAAAGGGCCATACGTTGGTTTCTTCCCACTACGAACAGCATTTACCAAAGACAGCAGGCAGCCGGCCACACCGATCTCGTCATCATGCCACTGCGGCCCATGTCCCGGTTGTGCCGGACGAAAAGGATTGTCCCAACGCACAATTGGCAGGTCTGAATCCCCTGTATGGGCCACGATGGCCAGTAACGCGCCGCCGTCGACCCGCTCCCAGCGGCGTTCAAGGGTGATGAATCGGGGCATTTCGCCACCCGGGGCCAATAATGACAGCCTTTCTTGAACATCCAGACCGACGCCAATAGTGATTCCCATCCCTTTTTCTGCCAGGAAGCGGCTGCTGCGCCACCAGCGCAAAGCGGAATCGTATCCAACATTTGTCCAATTGAAGACGCCCATTCTTTCCTGTTCAAATGTGATAAGACCAACTTCTTGCGTTTCCGTTCGCGAGTCTGAGCTGCCGCGCAACCGTGACCAGTGTGGCATCAGTTCATGATCTTGAACGAGGCCTGTTACTTGGAGCGGTCGGGCATCAAATCCGAGGTAACTGCGCATGACGCTCACGCCATGATACCCGTGCCCGGCAAAATCGTTGTAGCTGGAATAAACCTTGCCGAATAGGCCGGAAGCGATAAGTTTCAATTTGATCTGTTCTAACGGCCGTCTGTGAAACTGCTCGGCAACCTCTATTTTTAGTCCGCGCTCAGCGGCGGTGGCAATGATCGCATCCGCTTCACTCAGTCTGTGTGCTATAGGCGTTTCCAAGAGCACGTGCATGCCTTGTTCGACAGCCATCAATCCAACTTCGCCGTTGGCGTGATAGGCAACGCTGACGATCCCGATCTCAGGCGCCGTTTCGCGAACAAGCTGATCAAGATTGGTGAAGTAGGGCGCTCCCACCGTCTCTCCCAGATTCCGCGCAGATTTCAAGCTTCGTCCCCAAACTGCGACAAGTTCTACTTCATCCGGCAGAGCGTTCAGCAGAGGCCCGTAGAGATATTGCGATCGTTTGGCTGTGCCAATAATGGCGACTCGTAGAGGTTGTTTCATGATCCTGTCCTGGCGAGAACTTGCTGTGCCGGTGTGCACATTGAATAATGACTATCTAGTGTATCACTCTCAAGATAGGATCAAATCCATGAACGGCGTCTGCCCAAACGCTAGCGATTCCCATCTTCAATTACCTTATTTGCTACCCGCATCGCGCCCACCGTAACACCAGCGGTCGACTGTCCGGGAAAGATTGAGTCACCGACTAACCATACGTTCGGCAGGCCCGTTGCCGGGCCGCGAGCAGCGAAGAGTGACTCCTGGGCAAAGCCGCCGACCATTCCTAACGGCCGTCTTGTAAAACGTTCAAAGGTCACCGGCGTTCCTGGTAGGCAAAGTCGCACTGCCTGGCGCAGTTCGGGAATCGCCCGTTCGGCTGCCGACAATAACTGCTCCGCGTACTCTGCTCGGCGCGCCTCGTAGGCCTGGAAATCATTTTCCTTGAGACGCCACCATGGCTCGACTGCTGTGTGTGTTGACAAGGTCGCCGCGCGGTGGCCTGCCGGCGCACGCGTCTCATCATCTGCATCTGAAAGCGAAATAAAGACAGAATTCCCCTCCCCCAACGGTAGATCCGGGTCGACAATCACCTGGTGGTGATCGGCGATTCCGGCCGGCAGTCGTGCGGCATCCAATCCCAGGTATAAGGTGAACGCACCCCAGGTCGCCGGCGTTTCCTGCACGGTATGCCGCAGAACGCCCGCTGGGTAGTTTTCCGGCAGCAGTGCAGCCAATCCCCACGGGGTCAAATTGGCCAGTACCATATCCGCCTCGACGGTCATACCCTTGCTCGTCCGCAGAACCGCGCCGCCGTCCTTGCGCGGGGCAAGGGATTCTACTCGCTGGCGAAAGTGCAGCTCTCCGCCATTTTCGCGAAACCATGCCGCCAGCGTCCCAGCCAGATTGCCGATCCCGCCGTGCACATGATTTACGCCCCGCCGTGGCAGATCCAGTGCCGCACTGCCATAGAGCGCATTTGCCTGATCAGCTGTTGTTTGAGCGGAGATCAGGAGCTGTGCATCCAGGAATGTTCGGAATTCTCTGTATTCAGGTGAAGTAATGCTGTTTGCGGGGTAGCGTGAGTGCGCGAGGCTGCCCATTGTCCTTGACAGATAAGGCGCCGCACCCAAGGTTGGAAGGCGCATGGCCCGCGTCAGTGTCCATAGATCAGCGGCTGACTGCGGCGGCCAGGGAAACGGCCGTGCTGAGATGTCCCATGAAATCGCGGCCAGTTTTTCCTGTGTGCGCCAGAATGCCTCGCTTCCTGGCAGTTTTTCCTGTCTCTCCGCCTGCCAGCGCGCCTGGTTCGCCCACTGCAAGATTTGTTTATCCGCTAGATGAACGACCCAGGCGGGATCCACTGTGCGCACCGGCCATGTCAAGTCAAGTATTTCGGCCAGCCGCGCGTGTGGACCACCAGGTGAAAAACCGCCTGCCAATGTCGCCCCGGCATCAAAGCGGTACCCCTTGTGGTAGAAGGTGCCGGCGCTGCCCCCGGCATAAATATGTGCCTCCAGTACGGTTACTGGGAAGCCCGCCTTGAGGAGCAATGAAGCGGCCGTCAATCCCCCGACACCCGCTCCGATTACCACCACCTGGTTCTTTTGCTTAGCCAATAGATATCCCTTGCAGGTACAGGGCCGGTACCCGAAGAAGCTCTAGGCCAGCTTCAACGGCATGCGCCTGAGCCTCTGGCCTGTCAATAAAAATAGTGCGTTGGCGATCGCCGCGCCGATAGGTCCAATCGGCGGTTCGCCAACGCCCGTAGGCTCCTGCCCACCTGTGTCTACCAGTATCGCTTCAACAGTTGGCGCTTGTTTCATCGTCAATAGTGGGTAGGTCTCGAAATTGTTCAGGGCTACGCGGCCGTCTACAACACGAACTTCTTCCTGGAGTGCAGCACTCACGCCCCACATCGCGTTCCCTTCCATTTGCGCTTTTGCGCCGT
This sequence comes from uncultured Chloroflexia bacterium, assembly GCA_963767495.1. Classification (GTDB taxonomy): domain Bacteria; phylum Chloroflexota; class Anaerolineae; order Promineifilales; family Promineifilaceae; genus JAACFF01. Next base: position 173,416 of record CAVYDY010000001.1, on the reverse strand, counting down.
CCGGGTTGATCACAAGGCCGCAATCCATGGCTGACGTAATATGGTGGACGCGGAACTGTTTCATCTCTTCATCAACTGATACCTCGGCTACGGCGGCTACGGTTGTACCGTAGTCATGGGCACAGGCCAGCCCTCGGGCGCGACCGGCGGGCGGCGGACTGTCCCAATTTGCCGCCTGCGCCGCTGCGCCAAGTACTGCACGCAGTTTGCTTCCGCGTTCTGTATCTGCCAGGTTAAGCAGCCTGAACTCCAAGGGATCCAACCCTGTTGAGTAGGCCAATTCATCGATAAAGCTTTCGATGGCGAATACATTGGGCAAGAAGCCGAGCCCACGCCATGATCCCGTATTCAGGGGCAGCTGCCGCCGCCATACAACCGTCTCCACCTGGGGGCTGTTGTACTCGATGCGTGCTCCGCGTGTCACCCCTATGTCGGCGCCGAATACGGCGGCCAGCATCTTCGGAAAAAAGGCGAAGAGAATATCACCGCTGCCTACCTCATGTTTCATGGCCTGGATGCGGCCGTCGGTCTCGACAACTGCCTGCAAACGGTGATGCGACAGCGGCGCGAAGAAGCCATGTCTCAATTCTTCTGGCCGGTTCCATCCCAGATGTACGGGCACACCAGCCCCCGCTGATAGGCGTGCCGCTTCTACGGCTACATCGCCCAGCTTGCGTCCAAATCCGCCGCCCAGATAAGTTGGTACAACTTCGATTGAGTCCTGGTCAAGACCTGTCATATCGGCTACCAGCTCCTGCACCCGTGACTGCGCCTGAGTCGAGGCCCAAATGCGCGCCCCGTTTTCCCCAATGTCAGCGAGTGCCGCCTGTGCTTCTAGCGGCGTCTGCACTAAAAGCGGCGTGCGATATTCGGCCGTGATCACATTCTCAGCGCCCAATGCGCGGTCGGGGCTGCCTTCTTTCTGGATGGTCACGCCGCCTGGACCGCCAACCGTAACCAGGTCTTCCAGTTCATCCTGCTGCCACAGCTTGCCTTCATCCCATTCAGCTTCTATCGCGTCAACGGCTGCCCAAGCTTCCACGCGCGACTCCGCCACGACACCGGCGAAATCATCTTCCACGACGACCATGACAACGCCAGGCATCTGGCTCGCCGCCGTGGTGTCCACGCTCTTTAGTTTCCCCTCGATGGTTGGCGGGCGCAGCACGGCACCAAATTTCATGCCTGGCAGCTTGACATCATAGCCATAAACGACTTCGCCAGTCACTTTGCCTGGAATGTCCACGCGGGGTACCGATTCGCCAACCGTCTTGTAGCTGCTGGCTGCTTTCAATGGTGCAGGCTCTTCAGGCACCTCCCACTCGCCTTCCTTGTTGGTTACTATTTCGCCGAATGTGATCGCTGTGCCGCCTGTGGTGACAAAGCCTGTACCCTGTACCGCCAGCGAAGCAGCCGGTACGCCGAGCTGAACAGCTGCTTCACTGCGCAGCATCGCAAGCAGCGTTGCCGCCGCTTCTCGCAGCGGCGTGAAAGAAGATGAAACGGAAGTGCTGCCGCTGGTGCCGCTGCTGTCTTGTGGGCCAGTTGAGGTTGTGCCCTGAAGAACCGCCAGGCTGTCCCATGGTATACCAAGCTCTTCAACGGCAATTTGCTTCAATGCCGTGTGCACACCCTGTCCCATTTCGACTTTGGGTACAAAGAGCTTCACGCTGCTGTCCGGCATGACCTCAAACCAGGCCAGGGGGTCGTTGCTCTGCGTAAAGAAACCTCCGCCCCCTTGATCTGTACTTTCGGCGATACGCAGGCGCGCTGCCGGGACGCCAAAAAGTACACCCAAGGCTAACCCGCCGCCAGCCAGGCCCGCGCCGATCAGAAACTGTCTGCGGGACGGGCGCCAACTGCGTCTATTTTGCTCACTTGTCTCTTCTGCGCGCTCCGGTTCTGTCATAGCGCACGCTCCCGGGCCGCTGTTTCTTCAGCCGCCTTCTCCACGGCAGTGAAAATACGTACATAGCAGCCGCACCGGCAGTAATTTTGACCCATCGCGGCGATGATCTCCTCGCTGTTGGGCGCAGGATTTTCTGCCAGGAATGCAGCAGCGGTCATGATTTGCCCGCTCATGCACCAGCCGCACTGCGGTACTTGTTCGTCAATGAAGGCCTGCTGTAGGACATGCAGCGGTTGGGAGCCGGCTGTATCCGCAGCTGACTCGGCGCCCGAATCGGCAAGTCCTTCAATTGTGAGTACTTCTTTGCCCTCAACCACGGACAGGGGCGTGATGCATGCTCGCGTCGCCTGGCCGTCAACATGCACTGTGCATGCGCCACAAATGCCTACGCCGCAGCCAAATTTCGTGCCGGTCAATTCAAGCTCATCGCGCAGCACCCATAGAAGCGGCGTCTCCGCATTATCCTTAACCAGTCGTTCTTCGCCATTAACCAATAATTTCATAGCCTGTCCTTGTTGCGCCTACTATCTTGTGCTGGATCATCATACCGCTGGCGACCATAGATCGTCATTCGCCACTGTTTTTCTTCACGTTTTCCAGCAGCGCCTTGGTACGGTGGGCACGGTAGGCAAAAAGCATGCCTAGATTGGACCACATCAGGCGGCTGATCACGCTGCCATACTCCGCTTCAATCTCGTCGACTACCTCAGTTGTGTGTTCATCAAGCGCACGAAATTGATGATGGTGCCGCCAGGTACGGAAGGGACCTCGATTCTGCGTGTCTATGAAACCATTTTCTTCGGTAACCTGGCTGTGCACGGCCGTCCAGCGAATCGGAATCGGACCGGCCCACATCGTGAAATCCGCCACAGAACCCTCGGCCAACGGCTCCACCTTGTTGAACTGTACTATAAGCGGAGGCGGTGTCAGTTGGCGCAGCGCGCGCGAGTCTTTGTGAAATTCAGCTACAGCTGCCAAAGGTGCTTTGACCGTAAAACTATGCCGATACTTCAATTTCTAGCTCCTTATCTATAATACTCTTTGGCCGGCCCGGAAGAAAAGCGTTTGTCTGGGCCACATAGGCGCTGTAGCCCGGTTTTGTTTGGCGCAGTGTGCGCTCCAGCATGGCGACTCCGGAAACTCGGCGCAGCAAATAAGTCATTAGCAGTGGACTGAAGATCGTCCACCAGGCGCCTGAGGCGGCGGCGAATAGATAGAACCCCCACCACACCAGCGCATCGCCGAAATAGTTGGGGTGGCGAGTATAGCGCCACAGCCCGCTGCTCAATAGGCGGCCTTCGTTCGCCGGATCGTTCTTGAAACGCTGTAGCTGCCAATCCCCGCCCACCTCAAAAAACATACCGATACCCCACACCATCACCGCCAGTAAATCCAGCAAACCTAGCGGCCGGGTGTTGGTTTCCACCAGCAGCGCCAACAGCGGCCAGGCCACCAACCATAATATCAAACCTTGCAGCAGGAAAACTTTGAAATAGCTGCGCCACCACCAGGCATGGCCCGCTTCTTGTCGCCAGCGGGCATAGCGAAAATCTTCGCTTTTTCCCCAATTCCGACGCAGAATATGGTAGGCTAGACGCAGCCCCCAGACTGTCACCAGAAGACCTACTAAGAGATGGCGGGCAGCAGCCGGCTCCTGCGGGATTCTGCCTGCCTGGACAAACAGATAGCCAAACCAGTAGACGCTGACAAAACCCAGTCCCCAGAAAACATCAACGATACCTGCATCCTTCAGCAGCAAGCTGAGTAGCCAAAGAAGCGTAACAGCAGTCAATAAAAATAGCCCAGCGGCGACAGCCAGCGAAAACATCAGTTCTTTCAGACCTCTAGTTGCGCGCTGTTCTGCGTCGCAGGGCAAACAGTGTCAGTAGATACATTGCAGCGCCTAGAATCACACACGCAAGTACGCCGGCCACAATCTCCGGCCATATCCAACCTTCGTTGATGATCGCCCGCATCGCTTGCAGCACATAGGTGATTGGGTTCAGAAGCGCCGCAAACCGCAGCCAGCCGGACAACAACGCCAGCGGTACGAAAGTCGGCGCCAGGAAAGTCAACGGAAAAAAGATGAAGCCGGCGCTTTGGGTCACGGCTGCACTTCCGCTGCCCAGGGCAGCAGACATGGTGAAACCAGCAAAGCCAAGACCAAGTAGGACCGACATTCCGATCACGGCCAGGGCGCCTAATAGGCCGGTCTCAATGCGCAGGCCCATCAACATGGCCACGGCCAAAACCAGGGCTGCCTGCAGTCCCAAGATCGCCGCTCCAGATAGAATTGTACCCGTCAGTAACGCCGATCGTTTAATTGGTGTCAATAGGAGTTTGTCGAAGTAGCCGCTTTCAATATTCCGCACCAGGTTCTGAGCGGCGATGCCAGCACCTGAGAGCGAAGCGCTGATGATTGAAAGGGGTAGAATAAAACCAAGGTAGCTGTTCGCTCCCAGATCGGGAATGAAACTCGCTGCGCCACCCAGGGTTGAGTTGTAAATAACTAGAAAGAAAAGACTGATCGCGATAGGTGGTATTAAGGCTGCCGGGCGCCGGAAAATAGTTAACAAGCTTTGCCAGGTGATTAATGTGATCTGTTCTAAGATGGGCAGCCGCAGTTCGGTGCCAGGTGGAAAAGGTTTGACCGTTGATGTTTGTGCTGTCATGGCATTGCCCTCACAAGTATTACGCAATCACGGGTTCTTCTAGCTCAGCTTTGGTGTCTATTGTGCTCCCGGTTACCTGCAAGAACACATCGTCCAGGGTCGGCTGTGTCAAGGTCAATGAAACCGGATCCAGGTCAGCTTCATGAAGCTTTTCAATTATCGTGGGAATCGCATGTGCTACGTCCTCCATATAGACGCGTAGGGTCACGCGATCCACCTGCGTTCGTTCAGCGAGCGGCTGCAATAATGAATCAGCGCTCTCGGCTGCCCCTCTGTCGCTGAAGATCAGGTTAAGGGATTCCTTGCCCAAAGCAGCTTTTAAGGCCGCCGGTGAGCCGCTCTCAACGATCTTGCCGTTATCGATGATTGAGATCATGTCCGCGAGTTCATCCGCCTCTTCCAGGTACTGTGTCGTAAGAAATATCGTCATGCCCAGCTGTTCGTTGAGCCGCCGGACTTCATGCCATACATCACGCCGGCTGGCCGGGTCCAGACCTGTTGTCGGTTCATCTAAGAACAGGATTTCGGGCTCGTGTACCAGCGCCATTGCCAGGTCAAGGCGGCGTTTCATACCGCCGCTGTATGTGCCTACCTGGCGATCCATCGCATCCTCCAAATGTACGAGCTGTATCAGTTCATCTGCCCGCACGCGCGCATCTTGACGGGGCTCCCCAAATAAGCGCCCCTGCAGGGTAAGCAATTCCAGGGGTTTCATGAGGGGGTCCAGACCGACATCTTGTAAAGCGACGCCGGCAATGCGCCGCACTTCATCCGCTTCTTCAACAACATCAAATCCGCCGACTGTCGCTTTTCCGGCCGTGGGCAAAGCAAGTGTGGTCAATATCTTCACCGTGGTGCTCTTTCCTGCGCCGTTTGGCCCTAAAAAGCCGTAAATCTGTCCCGCATCCACATGGAGCGAAACGCCATCTACAGCCATCACGTCTCCAGGGTATTCTTTTTCAAGATCTTCGATCAGAATTTCACGATTTGTCATGGCGTGTCCTCGTGTTGATTTCAAAAGAGAGTGTGTTGTTCGATATTGCAAAGAGCAGCTGCCAGTTGTTCTGCTGGCAGCTGCTAGCACTCATATACTTGGCTGCAAAAGCTTAGTTCCGCGGCCAGGGGCCCAAGATAACATTGTCAACGACATGGATTGTGCCATTGTCGGCGATGACATTCTCGATAATCACGCGGGAATCATCATTGACCCACAGGGAATCATCAAAGTATTTGAGGCCGGCGAGTTCGCCATTAGCCATGGTTACATCGCCCAGCAGCCCCTTCGCTTCGGCTGACGAAACATTTTGCGTCAAGACGTGGTAGAGCAAGATGTCGGTCAGCTCTTCTTTGCTGAAGGCATCGGCGACATTGCTGGCGTCCAGGCCCAGCTTAGCGAATGCGTCATCGGTTGGGGCGAACACGGTCCACTCACCGCTGGAAAGGGCATCGGCCAAGTCGGCAGCAACTACAGCAGCGACGAGGGTGTCAAAACGGCCGTCGCGAATGGCGATGGCGGCGATGGAATTGCCGGCAACTGCTGGCGCTGGCGCTTCAACCGGCATTGCTTCGACAGCGGTTGTTTCGGCCGGGGCCGCCATTGATTCGCTCTCGGTCACAGCAGGCTCAATTGAAGAGGACATCTCATCTTCTGCGGCAGTGCGCGGCCATGGTGGCAGCACAACGGTATCAACGACGTGGATGGTGCCATTGGAGGCGGCAATGTCCTGAATAATGACGCGTGAATCATCATTAAGCCACAGGGAATCGTCAAAGTACTTGAGGCCGGCGATCTTACCATTGGCCATGGTTATGTCGCCCAACATGCCTTTGGCCTCTCCAGACGAAACATTGGTGGTTAGCGCATGGTAGAGAAGGATATCGGTTAGTTCTTCTTTACTAAAGGCATCCGCGACATTGCTGGCGTCCAGGCCCAGCTTGGCGAAAGCATCATCGGTTGGGGCGAATACTGTGAATTCGCCGCCTGACAAAGCGCCATCCAGCTCGGCTGCGACTACCGCCGCCACGAGCGTATTGAAACGGCCGTCTTTTACGGCGATATCGACGATGCTTTGTTCCTGCGCGCTGGCTAGCGGCACGATCATGACCAGCATCAAAACTGCTACAACTAATACTTTACTTACACGGTTCATGACATTAATCTCCTTGCTAAACTGTCACAAAATTAATAAACATCTTCAGGTGTCGGGATGACAATCAAAATTGTCCAACAATCGCCGACCACCAAAATATTGTACATGTTATGTGTAGATATTGTAACGATATTGTATAGATTATGAACAGCTTCTCATAATTCTGTTTCAATACAGAATGGGGCGTCTTTTGAGGAGGATATTGTTTCCGGCTATCCCTATTCGGCCGATGGCAATCTCGTCCCTATCTCGACTTGTATTTCTACATCAGCAGATCAAGGATGCCCGTGCTCTTCTGTTTGGCCGAGCATTTGCATTTCTTGTACGTGGGCTGATTGTGGGCAAGCGGGACGGCTTTCAATCTACGGAGAGGTGGGCTACTCGCACGGCATGTTTCTGAATTCAGAGGCTGCTGTTCTGCCTTCTTGGCAGGCCAGACTTGTATGCCTGTTGACAGCCAGGTGCGGCAATCACTGTGGGTTGGTCACGGATGATGAATTGCCTAGTTGGTTTAGGGTATCTCGCATAGCCGCACTTCTTTCATCTGTCAGTCGGCCGTCGGTACGCCACAGAACGTTACCGGTCTTGTCGAACAGATAAATCCACATGTTTTGCTCGTTGTCGATGTTGAGCGCTTTTCTGAAAGCTGTTTTGTCCAGGTAAAGGGTGATTGTGCGCTCGCGGGTGGCTGTATTAGGGATGCCTGCACGCATTCCTTCATTCAGAAAAGTGCGGTAGATAGGTCCCCTTCGTGATAGGGTGGGGAACTCGTAATAGTTGAGTCCCGGATATTCTTGGGTCAACTGTTCAACAACAGGTGCCCATTCATCTATTAAGTCTTGATGTCGGCGTAAGAAGGCGATAAATACCAGATTGATCTCCCCTGAAAAATCATCAGGAAAAACCATCTTCTGGCGCATGAGATTGCTGCCCTTGACGGTCGGTAATTTCATCGCACGTTTCTCTCTTCATCCTCATAGGGCATATTGTTGGGGCGCACACTCGCCTCTGCGGAACCAGCCGCGTGTTCAACAGCGCGCTGGGCAATGGCATCAAGCATTCGCGAGAAGATAAGAATATGAAAGGGGTAAACTGCGTACCAGTAGAGCAACCCTGATAGACCCTTAGGGGCGAAGTAAGCCGTTTGCACTAAGTCGGTGCCGCCGTCGGGACTTTCGTTCGCTTCGAATTGCAGCCAGCCTTCCCCCGGCAATTTCATTTCCGCGCGCAGGCGAAGCAGCTGGTCGGGCTGCACCATCTCCACGCGCCAAAAATCCAGCGCGTCACCCGGCCGTACGGTATCGGGGTGGCGGCGGCCGCGGCGCATACCGACGCCACCCACCAGGCGATCGAGCGCGCCTCTTACCTGCCACAACCAATTGTATGGGGGCCAGCCACGTTCGCCACCAATTCCGCTGAATGCGTCAAAAGCTGCTGCCTGTGATACATCTACCCGCTTCTCTCGCCGCTCGATCAGCATGCCTTGTTCCTGGGTGAAGGTAACTGGATTAATATCCCCCTTACTGGAGGCCAGGGCGTCACTCCATAAAGTCTCGATATCGCCCTCTTCAATGCGTGCAAGAGCGAATCGCACAGCTGTTGCGAAGTCAATAGGTTTGATGTCAGGGAACAAGCTTTTGGCCGAGAGATCACGGACGATGAGCTCGTTGCGCAGGCCTTCTATGAGCGGTGTAGCCACGCTTGCCGAAACAGGCGTCATCCAATGCACCCAATAGGAAGAGAGGCGCGGTGTTAACACAGGCACGCGAATGATCACACGGCGCAGGCCACGAATATGCGCGTAGGTCATCATCATGTCTGCATAAGTCAATACATCCGGCGCGCCTATCTCGATGACTTTGCCCTGGCTGGCCGGGGTATCAAGCGCCGAGATTAGATAGCTGAGCACATCACGAATGGCAATGGGCTGCGTTTTGGTGTAGACCCAACGTGGGGCGATCATGACTGGCAAGCGTTCGGTCAGATTGCGCATCATCTCAAAAGAAAGACTGCCGGAACCAACGACCATGCCGGCGCGAAACTCTGTAACAGGGACCGTGAATTGGCGCAGAGCATCACCCGTTTGCTGGCGTGATCGCAGATGTTCAGACAATTGGCTATCTGCGTCACCTAGCCCGCCTAGGTAGATGATGTTTTGCACATCTGCGCCGGCAGCCGCAGCTGCAAAGTTTTTCGCCGCTTGTATGTCACGTTCGCTAAAACCGTTCTGGCCGCCCATACTATGTATGAGATAGTATGCAGCGTCTATCCCGTGCATCGCCGCGGCCAAGGTTTCGGGAACCAGCACGTCACCTATCACGACTTCTACCTGATCTTTCCAGGGACGGCCGTCCAGGCGCGCTGCGCTTCCTCTGAGTAGAACGCGAACATGGTAACCGGCCTGCAAGAGACGTGGCACCAGCCGGCCGCCAACATATCCGGTGACGCCTGTTACCAGGATAGACTTGATGTCTTCATCTTCATTCATGCGCGTCCGTTTCCAGCGAACTGCTTATTGTCAGCATCGCTGCTGGCATACCTTATCTCATTTTTCTGTTCAGCAACAGCATTTATCCAGTCAACCTCTAATGAAAACTCGCCCTGCTGTTTGTCAGACACCATCAGGCCAAAGGAGCGAATAGATTCTGGATCAAGCGGTCCTGCAGCGTTTACCACGAACCCACGGTACAGGGGGACCATCTCGGAAAAGGGGAGGTATATGTCTTGCCACGTGCCAGCTTTCGTCTGGAATAATCCTGTATAGGCGATTCCGAAACCGGTTGCTTCTGTGCGGATACGGAAACGGTAAGCGTTGCCGTCTCCGCGGACACGTAGCGCTATCCCGTCGAAAGCGCTTAAGTCATAGCTGGTCCATTCTGAGCGCGTCGAAGCGAATCCGCCGTTATTGTCCAATGAAACCTCACCGGAAAAAGAGAGATTCTGCTGATTTGTGTCTACAACGACCGTGCTGCTGGAAATGCCACCCATGACATTGTCATTAACCGTGTACCAGGACGGTTCCATGCCGCGAAAAGTAAACAGCGGCAATCCTGGTCCTTGCCTGTCTGGGTTGGATCGCTCATCAAGTGAATCGCTCCCAGATCGGCGCGGGTCCTCTGTTTCGAAGGTGTCTTCAACAACAAATTGCCGATTCGCGCCCACCTGATTTTCTGCTTTGATATCACTCGATTTGTCTGTGTTCACGGAGTTTTCTCGTGGCAGACCAATTGATAAACCATCCGCACTGCTGATCGCGGAAGCTAGTAGCAAGGAGCAGGCTAGAAGAAGAAAGGAAAGTGTTTTCATAAGATTCATTCCACGACTCTTTGAATAGTAAGGGTGTTTCAAGAATCGAAAGGGTTGGTGAATGTGAGACCGGTTAGGTGACTACCCTTTCCAATCCCACATTCACCGCACAAGGAGGAGAACTACAAGTTAAGCGTGCTTTTCTTCAGGTATTGACGCCAGCGCTAGACATCAGAGGCGCCTGATCTGGTGCACTATGCCGCAGATCAACTCGAGGGAATAAGCACCCCATCAATCACATGGATGATGCCGTTGGAGGCGAGTACATCGGTAATGACTACCTTGACGGAATCGTTAAGGAAGACGCCCTCATCTGTGACGGTGATCTGTACATCACTTCCCTGCAATGTTGGCGCCGACTCCAGGGTCACAACTGTTTCCGCCGGTACCGCGCCATCGACGACGTGGTAGAGGAGGATGTCAGTCAAGGCGCCCTGAGGGTCTTCCAGCAATGTCTCGACCGTGCCTTCGGGCAGCGCTGCGAACGCCTCGTCTACAGGTGCAAAGACGGTGAATTCGCCTTCACCGGCCAGTGTGTCAACCAGGCCAGCGGCATCCAGTGCGGCGACCAGTGTTGTGAAACGGCCGTCTTCTACAGCAATGTCAGCAATAGACTTGGCGTCCATCATCTCGTCCTCGGCCATCGCCTCTTCAGCTGCTGCTTCACTCATGCTCGGCGGCAGAATCACGGCGTCAATGACGTGGATGATGCCATTGGAGGCGGCGATATCAGTTAGGATGACCTTTGCGCTGTCGTTGAGGACAACCTCGCCATCGACAACTGCGATGGAAACGTTTTCGCCTTGAACAGTTGCGGCACCCTCGTACTTCACGACATCAGCGGCAGGTACAGCCTGGGCAAGCACATGATAGAGCAAGATATCTTTCAAGGCGCCTTCCGGATCCTCGAGCAGGGAATCCACGGTACCTTCCGGCAAGGCTGCGAATGCATCATCAGTGGGAGCAAAGACGGTGAACTCGCCCTCGCCGCTTAACGTCTCAGCCAGTCCGGCAGCAGTGACAGCGGCTACAAGTGTCGTGAAACGGCCGTCTTCCGTGGCGATTTCCGCAATCGACTTGGCGCCCATCATCTCGTCCTCGGACATCGCCTCTTCAGCTGCTGCTTCACTCATGCTCGGCGGCAGAATCACTGCGTCAATCACGTGAATGATGCCGTTGGAGGCTGCGATATCTGTAATGATTACCTTGGCGCTGTCATTCAGAATGACCTCGCCATCGACAACGGTGATCGCTACAGGTTCCCCTTCAAGCGTGTCGGCCGAGTCTAAGGTGACTACTGTTTCAGCAGGAACAACCTGGCCAATTACGTGATAGAGCAAGATATCTTTCAAAGCGCCTTCGGGATCTTCCAGAAGGGATTCCACGGTGCCCTCAGGTAAAGCCGCGAATGCATCATCCGTGGGAGCAAAGACGGTGAATTCACCTTCACTGCTCAATGTCTCAGCCAGTCCGGCAGCAGTGACAGCGGCGACAAGTGTCGTGAACCGCCCATCTTCCGTGGCGATTTCAGCAATCGACTTGGCGTCCATCATCTCGTCCTCAGCCATCGCCTCTTCAGCTGCTGCTTCGCTCATGCTCGGCGGGAGAATGACAGCGTCGATGACGTGGATGATGCCGTTGGAGGCCATGATGTCGGTGATTATCACATTTGCACTGTCGTTCAACTTAACAGCACCGTCCATAACAGAAATAGCTACGGGCTCGCCCTCAATCGTGGTCGCAGAATCTAGCGTTACGACTGCCTCGGCTGGAACCGCGCCCTCAACGACGTGATAGAGCAATATGTTTTTCAGTGCACCTTCGGGGTCTTCGAGCAGCGCTTCTACAGTCCCGTCAGGCAGGGCGGCAAAGGCGTCATCCGTCGGTGCGAACACAGTGAATTCGCCTTCCCCACTCAACGTCCCGGCCAACCCGGCGGCCTCAACAGCGGCTACGAGTGTGGTGAAACGACCGTCTTCAATGGCGATTTCAACGATGGACTTCTCATCCATCATCTCTTCGGCCTCTTCCGCCGGCGTTTCTGATTGTGATTCGGCAGGTTCGGCCTGCGGGCTAACAACTGATTCAGCGGCGCCTGAGCAGGCTACCAGCAGTAGACTAAGAACAAGGATACCAATTAACAAAGTTATGCGTTTCATTCTTCAAATCTCCTTTAGATTTAAATGATTGATTTCACGTGCTGTTCCAAAGTTCATTTGAAAGCACGTGGGTTAATTACAAACCTGTGAAAATCCTAAACTGTTTGTGCGAGCGCCATGCCGGCGACCAGTAACATGGAAGCGACAACTGCCCAGATGCCAGCAGATCGGCTGCGCGACGGTGAAGTGTCGCCCTGTCCCGTGAGCTGGTTCCGGCTGTATCCCATTTGATCCAACTCATGTGACAGGTGGCTGCGATAAAGTGCTAGGTGATGTAATCTCTGCGGGTTATCTCTCATATCAAACTCCTTGCCGTTCGGCTTGGCTTGGTTGCTTAAACATCATTCTAAGCTGCAGGCGATTCGTCATTAAGAGAAACATTTCTACCTGCGACAAAGAGAGGATAGGACAATGTCAAACAATTGTCAAGGTTTTGTATAAATAACAACAAGATAATCTAATGTTTGTTCAATATTTGTTCACTTTTCCTCTGCCGGGAGGTGAGGAATCGAACTTTGACCCAGGAGAATTGACGGCTAGTTGATTTATTGCTGAATTCTCGAGCAAGATGATCTGTGTTATGCTCTGCCCTAGATTAGCCAAGTGAGCGTCGTTCTGTTGGGCGTAGATTTGATTTAGGAGGGAGAAGTGATGGATAGCGCAGTCTCCATTGAAACCTACCTGTTGGAATCAAAGATTCCATTGCGTTTGTCATGCGTTGCACAAACGGGCTGGCCGGCAGTATTGTCGTTGTGGTTTCTGTTTGAGGAGGGTTCGCTTTACTGCGCAACACCAGAGCATGCCAGGGTCGTGGCTTACTTGCGTGCTGAACCGCGATGTTCTTTTGAGGTGGCCGCGGACCAGCCGCCTTATTGTGGCGTGCGGGGGCGGGCTGTGGCAGCCATTGAGCGGGATCGCGGTGTGGAAATCCTCGAACGATTACTCTTTCGCTATCTTGGAGGCGTGGACAATCCGCTGGGAAAGGCGCTTCTGGGACGCTCTGGCTCTGAAGTAGCCATTCGACTTGAGCCGCAAAACATCTATGTCTGGAATTTTGCAGACCGCATGGCTGATTCTCTGGTCAATCCGCCCGCCAAGATCTGCCCTGGCTAGGCAGGGTTGCCACTACTAGACGGTTGGCGATAGCTGCGCGTTGTCGCGGGTTGGTATGTATTTTGCAGACAACCGAAGCCTAGATATCTGATTGACCCCATTCTGAAACATCGATTGCAATACAACTTCCCACCGATGCGGTACACCCTGAAACTGGCGCCGAATGGCGAAATTGGTTGGAGCAAAACTGCGGCCGTGACGAGGGGGTTTGGTTCGTCCGCTGCAAGAAATCATCTGGTAACCCTCGTGTGGACGTGGACGAAACCGTTGAAGAGGCTAGCTGCTTCGGTTGCATTGACAGCCTGCCACCCAAATTGGACGATGCGCGAACTATGCTTTATTTTTCGCCAAGGAAGGTGAGAAGCAACTGGTCGGCGCTAAACAAGCCCCGCGTGAAGAAGATGATAGACGATGGGTTGGTGTTGCCGGCTGGGGCAGAGAAGATAGATGCCGCCAAGGATGATGGCTCGTGGACCGCTCTAGACGCGGTGGATGGCGCTGATAATCCCGCCAGATCTTGGTGAAGCGTTTGACTCTTATGCCTCTGCACGAGAGAACATTGAGGCTTTCCCGCGTTCCGTGGTATTTTGGAATGGATGCCCAACGCGAAAAGACCCGCGACGCGAAGAGAGCGGTTGGAATAGACGGCACGCCTTGCGGCCGATAGCATTCGCGCTAATCTATGGCGCAAATAGCAGCAGCTGTTGGGGAGCGCCTGCCTATTTAGCCTACCAACCGGATGTACCCACTTCACCTTTGAAAGGTCCGACTATGTCGCTGGTGATCCAGCCGCCATAGAATCCTCCAGGCTGCGGCACAACAACTTCGCCATTTACCAGACAGCGATCCATCAATCCAGCATAGAATGCTAGATGATCCTTGATCGCCGCGAAGGATGGTGTTGGCCCAGGGTAGCTCCAGGCCGCTTTATGAGCTGATTTCATACCGACCACGATATCGAAATAGGCGGCTTGCCCTTTCCATTCGCACCAGGAGCCTCCCTGTGCCGGGTGAAGGTGCGCGAACTTGATATCTTGCTGCGGGATGTAGTAAACAGGCGGGTGGCTTGTCTCGAGTACCCGCCATGCGTTTCGACTGTCAACAATTAGTTCGCCGTTGAAGGTCACAGAGATCTGTTTGTTTGTCTGTTCCAATCTAGGCGGTCTTGGATAATCCCAGACTGATTCTTGGCCTGGGCCGGGCGCTATCCTCTTCATCTGCTAGTTATGCTTCCTTCGCGTTGCGTTTGATTCACAGCTGCCGGCGGATCTATGTTGCCAGCGACGGATCGGATTTGTCTTGCCGCTTCCTAAGAGCGCCTATGATCATCAAAATCGCGGTAGCTGCGGCAGCTATCCAGGCCGCATTTGACACAATCACTGTGTCCTGATGTTTGAGCGCGATGCCGATAAAAGCCCAGATCAGCACGGCGGCATAAGCTACGTCGCCTCTGGTTATACTCATGACGCCACCAACGACTGTGGCGATGGCAAGCATAATCACAGTCCACATCTCGGCGCTTATTCCCCAGCCGCTCCATTCAATAGCGTAAAGCCATGAGGTGATGTTGGCAATTGTCGCTACCGTGATCCAGCCGAGATAGATGCTGAACGGCACATGGACAAACCATTTCATTGGCGATGGAACCGGCGCACCGCCAATATCAAGGCGCAGATAAATAGCGATCAACAGTCCCAGCAGAGCCAGCATGGCTATGACAGATAAGCCGACAAAGTTATAGTGCCACAGAAGAATCCAGGAGATATTGGCAATGCAAGTGAGTACAAACAGATAGCCAATGCTCCGGAGGTCTGGATTTTCAGCTTGGGCAGGTAACACCTGATAAATGGCATAAGCCAGCAAGGCGAGATAGATCAATCCCCAGATAGAGAAGACATAGCCGGCTGGCACAAAAAAGACTTGAAAACGGTCAGAGATCTCACCGGTATCCTGGCCATTTATGGGCAATGCATTGGCCATGATATTGACCACAATCATCGCCACGACGGCTGCTACTACCAATATCTGCCGAACTCGATCGCTATTCATAACTGTGCTCCCTTTCCTTAACAAGTGCCTATTAACAAGTGCCTATTGATTTGTGCTGCAGCTCTTTCACCGAGCGGACAATTCTTGTTCGTTACGAACGATCGAACTACTTGGCCGACCAAACTGCGTACACAGGTGCCAGTATAATACAAAATAAGGTATTTCTCACCTTCGAAAATTGACGTTTACAACGTGTTAGGCTGATCTGCCGGCGAGCAGGCCGTAAATATCATCGATTGATGGCTCGTGGCCGATTCTCTCAAAATGGATGAATATTGCTGGCAGCGCGTTGGTGATTTTGGTACGGTAAGCTTCTACAGCGTCGGTATGGGGACAAGGGTTATGCTGTGCGTGATATCAATCAAAACTGGAGTGTGAAGAGTGGAAAAAGCAAGGACAGCGATCTGGTGGATTCGGCGTGACCTGCGTCTGGTGGACAACCAGGCATTGAGTGCTGCCCTGGCAGTATCTGACAGGGTCGTGCCGGTCTTTATCCTGGATCCACGTTTGTTGTCCTCACCTTACGCTGGCCGGCAGCGTATCGCCTTTCTGTTCGCCGGATTGAGGGTCCTGGATCGAGATTTGAGGCGGTTGGGCAGCCGCCTAATAATCCGTCAAGGAGACCCGGTCAAGTCGCTGGCCGCTTTGGTTCTGGAAAGTGGCGCCACGGCCGTTTTTGCCGAAGAAGACATCTCCCCTTATGCCCGTGAGCGCGACGCCCGCGTGCGCGCGGCAGTACCCCTACTAATGACCGCAGGCCTGACGGTACATCCACCAGACCTGGTTCTCAAACAGAATGGCCAACCCTATACTGTCTATACACCCTTTGGCAAAGCGTGGAAAATGCTGCCTCGGCCAGTGCATACAGATCTGTTGGAAAAGCCAGCATCACTGAAGACACCGGCTGGTTTGCCCACACTCTCTGTGCCCCGCGAGCCCATTCTCTCGACTCAAATTCCGTTTGTTGCGGGGGAAGAAGAGGCCATCTATCGACTGGAACGTTTCACTTCCGCTGGCGAGCAGATGATTCATGATTATGATGAAAAGCGAAACCGGCCTGACGTTAACGGTACATCCGCCCTCTCCCCCTATATTCGTTTTGGCATGTTGTCCTTGCGGCAGGCAGTGGTTGCCGCTGACAAGGCGATCGAATTGTCGCCAGATCTGGATAGTCGTAGAGGGGCGGAAACGTGGTTGAATGAACTGATCTGGCGCGAATTCTATTTCTCAATCCTGTATCATTTTCCCCGTGTCCGCCAGGGGAGCTTCCGGCCGCAATACGATGCCATAGATTGGCAGAACGATCCAGAGATGTTCGAGGCGTGGTGCCAGGGTCGCACAGGCTACCCAATTGTAGATGCCGCAATGCGCCAGCTTCTGCAAAGCGGATGGATGCACAACCGGGCGCGAATGATTGTGGCCTCCTTCCTGGTCAAAGATCTGCTCATTGATTGGCGTTGGGGAGAGCGCTGGTTCATGCAGCATTTGCTTGACGGCGATCCGGCGTCAAACAATGGTGGTTGGCAGTGGACGGCTGGTACAGGGACTGATGCGGCGCCCTATTTTCGTGTGTTCAATCCTGTTTTGCAGAGCAAAAAGTTCGATCCGTATGGCGAATATATCCGTCATTGGCTACCGGAAATGAGCGGCGTGTCCGACAAGTACGTTCATGAACCGTGGCGCATGTCCGATGACAATCAGCTGGGGGCCCGCTGCCAGTTAGGTCGTGACTATCCATGGCCGATCGTGGATCACGCCGCCGCCCGGAAGCGGGCACTGGCTGCCTACAAGCAGGCCGGCAGTTAAGTATATTCCCGCACCCTACGAGAAGCGCGGTGATTTTTGCGCTGCGATTGCGAATTGAGATTGTGTATGGATTGCCAGCTTGAGCGGGCGGCTATTCCTTCTCCATCTGTTCGCGTAGACGCTCGGCCATGATTTCCATGACGTCGAGGGCGAAAAATGGAGAATTCTGGACGTAGTAGGTGAAATTGAAACGGTTGACCGGCGCGAGTTTTGTAGGTTGGCAAGCTCTTGCCGATGCGCTGCGCGGCCTGTTATCAATAAGCGCCATTTCCCCGAAGATTTCACCCGGCAGTAATTTATTGATCACTTCCCCTCTATGAATGATCTCGACTTCACCTTCGACTACGACATACATGAAATCGCCGGGATCCCCTTGCTCGAATATCATATCTCCGCTGTCAAAGGATTCGATATCTTTGGCGTCTTTGAACATGTCAAGTGTAATGGTCATGGATGCCTCCTGGGTTTGATCGTGGTCACCGTACTATGATAGCACCTCAGGTGCGCGTCAACCAGACACTGATCCTGGCAGTTGAAATGGGGTGCAAGATGTTGTCTGCTGTAGGGTGACTGAGGGTGTGAGGTCTTAGCGCTTTCTCCGCCTCATGATTGGTTCTTCGATAGCCGCCTTTCGTGGCGGACACAGTGTCCAGGGCCACCTATTGGTTGGAGCTCAGTTCTGCAAGCCAATTGACGATCATCTGGGCAGTTTCCCCCAGATGTACGCTGGCTGCCCGGAAATAGGCATCAATGTACTCTTGTGCCTCTGATTTCGACAGCCGGTAACTGGTCATGAGATAGTGCAGCCACTGCATGTCGGGTTTGAGGATGTCGCTGCCGCCAAATATCAGCGCTGCTCTGATAATGCCGGCCATTTCGAGATTGAGTTCTACAAGCTGGTCTGTCTGCTCTCCGGACGCAGCGTAACTGGCCCAAAGATGCGATTCAAGGAGAGAGTGTTGCTCGTCAAATTGCTGCAGCGCCTGGCTGTAGATCTGATCAGATTGTGCAGCCGGCGGGTGGGGCGGGTGCTGGCGCAGCAGTTGCTCAACCTTCGCAACGGCGCCTTCAATTGTTGGGCCGAGGAAGTGGGCAGGGATGCGTTCCTGTAGTTGGGGCATTAAATTGAAGACCAGGCCTCCGTAGCCGACGGCGGTATCGTGACCAGACAAGGCCGCAGCCACGTCGACAAGCGAAGCCGCTGTGGACAGAAGCTGCGCTGAGATAATCAGCATCTGCGGTTCTGTCTGACTGACAGTCTTCTCCAACTCTGCCACCGGCACGTCTGCGCCCAAGTATAGAACATCCCAACCGCGCCGCCGCAGCAGGTAGGTCAATAACAGAGGACTAAAGACATGGAAGTCATCTTGCGCCGAGGCGACAATAATTCGTTCTGGACGCATGGGGGGTGGGGCGGCGGCGATGAGCATTTCCAGGCGCTGCACACTCATTGCTGAGGTAAAATGTTCTTGTTGGACGGATATCTCGCCTTCGTACCAGAGCTCGCCAATCTCCGCCAAGCTCGCCTGCAGCAGTTCTACACTGACAATTTCTGGGGGAAAGAGCGCAAAGGCGCGAGCCAGAACCTGTTCGGCCGTTACGCGATCGAACGCCAGACAAGCGGTAACCCAGGCATGGCGAAGGTCAGTCATTTCTGTGCCCAACTGAGGGGCATCTGCCCGGGGAGCCTCGGGAAACGCAATCTCATCTTGTTGAAGGAGGGGATCTTCGCCCTCTGCTTCGAGTGCCCGCCACAGCTCAACGGCATGGCTAATAGATACCCCCTCTGCCTGACGGGCAATCAGCCATTTTAGGGAATCAATATCTCGCTGCGAATACTGGCGATGTCCCCCTTCCGTGCGCTGCGGCTGCGGCATGCCGTACCTTCGTTCCCAGGCGCGAATAGTTGGTGGCTTCAGGCCTGTTTCCATGACCACCGCTTTCAGGTTGTACAGCGGCGCATCGGCTCTGTTGTTTCCGGATGTTGCATTCATTGGCGTCGTTCCCGGCCGGCACGGCCTCTACGACCGTGGCGACAATGTTTTCAAACTGAGTATAGCGATTCTACAAAATGTAGAGGTTTCTGTCAATGTTTTGTAGAAATATTGTATTTCTGATAGTCATCCGCCGCAAAATCCGTCCGCCGCATAAGCGCTGCCGGTGTCGTTGATGCAAAACTTGTACAAATACTTGACAAACGTGATGGTGGTGTGTAAGATATCCAGGTAATATCATTGATTTGCCCATTAGTTGGCACAAATTGCAGCAGAGTATGCATTGTTGAAGCGCGTTTTTCGAAACGCGATTCTGGAGAGGTTGTCGTGAAAATAGTTATTGCAGGTGGAACAGGCTTGATCGGCAGCGAATTGGCACAGGAACTGTCCGTTGATGGCCATCACATAACGATCTTAAGTCGCTCGCCGAAGAAATATCGCCAAATATTTGGTGAGAATGTCCAGCTCGTTTACTGGGATGGCCGCAGCGCCGGGGAGTGGTTTTCCGCCGTCGACGGCGCCGATGTCATTGTCAATCTGGCCGGTGAAAGCATAGCCGGATCTGCGTTCCTCCCGGAGCGCTGGACTGCAGATAAGAAAAAACGGATTTTGGACAGCCGGCTGGCGGCAGGCCGCGTTCTGGTTGAGGCGGTAGAAGCCGCCGAAGACAAACCCACGTCGTTTATTCAGGCTTCGGCTGTTGGTTACTATGGGGCAACTGATGACCGCCTGGTGACAGAATCTTCCCCTCCCGGAGAGGATTTTCTGGCAGCGGTATGTATTGATTGGGAAGCATCGACAGAGGCTGTTGAGGCGATGGGCGTACGTCGTGTCGTTGCCCGTATTGGTCTTGTGCTTTCTACCGAGGATGGCGCACTACCGCGGCTACTGCTTCCTTCTCGCTTATTTGCCGGGGGCTGGTTTGGCAGCGGCGACCAATGGTGGCCCTGGATCCATAACGCGGATGTGGTCGCTGCTCTAGGTTTCATGATTGACAATGAGACAGCTAGGGGACCGCTGAATGTTGTGGCGCCGAATCCGGTGACCAATAGAGAATTTGGACAGGTACTTGGCCGTACGCTAAACCGGCCCTCTGTTATGCCTGTTCCTGCCTTCGCCCTGCGTCTCGCGTTGGGAGAAGTCGCATCTACCGTTTTGGACGGGCAGCGGGCTATACCAGAACAGTTGCTGGAAATGGGCTTTCCGTTTCAGTTTGCGGAACTCAATGCCGCATTGGCTGATTTGCTTCAGAAGCAGCCGGGAAACGAGAAAGATCCACAGCTTGCCTGAACCAGATCTCGGTGCATCTGCCAATTGTGACTCTGTTTGTCTAATCCTTGCGTTCCAAAACTTCAATGATGACGTGTTCTCCTTGTCGTCTCAATTCAACAAGATCGCCGTCATTGATCATGCCGATGATATCGGCGTCAAAATTGAAGGCATAAGGAATACTCTCCAAGGAACAGGCGGGCGCAGTCTGCTGGTCGATGTCTGTGTTGAGGATGGCCAGCGGGGCCATGCCTCGATAGTAAAGTTCCAGTAGAACGTAAGGTGCAACTGATGAGCCGCTGCCCTTGGGGAAGACAGCGATTTTCTCAGCCATGCTCTGCCCATCACGCGGGTGACCAGCTTCTTCGATGACTCCTGTTTCACGATTGACGTAGCCCAGGAAGGTCACCGGCGCCGCGGAGACAAATGCCTCACCTCGGACCACGAAATCTCCTTGCGAGGGCAGCCCAAGACCGTTTGCGGAGAAGGGCCCGGAGACTGGTATCATTTCCTCCGCCCGAGCTGCTTTAGTAGACTTGCGGGTTTCTGCGGCATCGCCAGACTGCCGGTCGCTTTCCCCAATGTTCAGGTCGCCGGCAGCGACGGCGATGCAGTTGGCCAGAGTCATGACGGACGTTGGTATGCTGTTCAGTCCGGAGGTGATGTAGTGCTCCGCTTTCATGGAGTTGGTGAGGATATGCTTCACCCAGTTTTTGTCATAGGGTACAACTTCGGGGCAGGTGTTTTCTAAGAGAAGCGCACCGCTTGCTTGGATGGCATCGGCCAGGCCGATCTTTTCGGCGATTGCCTTGTTGGCGGCAGATGTAAATACCCAAAGCGGCGGCGTTTCCCCGGCGGAGGCTGGTTTGCTGTTAACCTTTTTCCCACGCAACAGTTGTGCCACGGCGCGAAGTTCACCGACCGAAGCCTGCGGGCATCCGATGGTGATCAAGGATACGGCCGACTGTGGGTGCAGCTGCTCGTAGCGCCGGGCAAGCTCTTCAGCCCCAAAGGAAAGATGATCCTGGAAGTCGGCGGTTGGGTGCTCGTCGCCGGCCAGGTAGAGAAGCGGGCAGCCGTAGTTCGCCGCCGCCGCCGAGAGCGCTTTCTTCTGCTCATGGGTAATGGTTTCAGGAAGGCCGCTGATCAGGGGGATGGGACCGTAGGGCATTCGCCAGGTGCTCTTGCGCTGTTTGCCAATCCAGTCGCCTAGAATGGAAAAATCGGCCGGATCGTGCAGCGTTGCAGTGACAGCTACTTCGAGATTTGGCTGCCGCGCATCCTCTGTAAGCAAGCCGTAATAGGGCGTATACCCAGTCAGCGCACAGGCCAGCGCGGAGAGGCCCGACTCCCTGTTTGTCTGCATGTCACAGTAGGAATTTCCGAAACAGATGGCGTTTGATTCCGCCCAGGCTGCCATACCTTCGCTGACGACGCCTTCCCATTCGTAAGGAATACAGGATTGGGTCGGCCGTACACCCAGACGGCTGTAATTGGCGACGATTTCCTGGTTGTGTTCCAAGAAATCTGGCGCCGTTATGAACATTTCAGCAAATTGTGCTTCATCACAGCCGGCAGAATTCAATGTTGTGGGTACGGCGACTTCGGCGACGGGATCATCGGCCAGGCGCGACAAAAAGAGACGCAGCCCAAGCCCACCGGTCAGCGGAGATACACCGGAAAGATGCGCGCTTGTTATGGGAGCCAGCTCTGTGGCGCCGGCCGCCGCAGCCATGTCCAGCAGCAGGCGCATGGCCATTTGTTTGGCCCTGCCGCGTTCTCCGCCGAGCATCGCTTTCTGTTCGTCATTGATTATTACTTGAGATTTCATGACTTTTCTCCGCCGGCGGCGCCAGTTTTTGCCGGTACCAGATATGTGTAATAGGAATCGGGATCGTCTGTATCGGGTCTTACCACGGCGACATCGACGCCAGTGTTCTCATTGATCGAACTGGCAAACCGCTCGACAGGATCATCACCAAAAATAGAAATCGTGGCCGCGCGAGGTGCGCCTAAGAGCAGAAGCTCGGCCTGCCGTTCGGTCAAGTATTCGCAGATTTCATTACGAACATCGCCCACGCGAACGACCTTTTCTGCCGTAACGCCCTCGCTCCTGGCACGATATTCAGCCACATTCAACATCGCCTTCCCCACCCAGACCAATTCCTCAAGAACGGTCTCCTCCAGCCCAGGTTCAATATCTGTGACCGTATTGGGGGAAACGACATAGAGGAAGACCAGCTGATTGCCGGTAGCTCTTGCTTGCTCGATGGCCGCCATCTGAACGGCTCGGCTTGCTTCACCGCCGCGTGTGGCACAAACGATCTCATTCATCAGTGTCCTCTTTCTGGGTTGCCACATCTGAGTTTGCATTGACAACTGGTGGCACGATATTACGCTGCTCATTTATCAGCGTAATTGCTGCCAAATGTTCATCGATTTCTTTGGCCATTTCTTCATGGACTTCTTCGGAGATCAGATCGCGCTGCATTGCGCTAGTAATCGCTGTGCGTTCCGCGCGCAGCGCGTCAGTTCGTGCCTGAAGAAATAGATCCTGCTCGATTTCCGGGTGAGCTTCCAGCTGATCGCGAATGGTCAATTTCGTCTTGTCAATCTCCTCGTCGTAAACGGTGCTGACAGCTTGCCAGACATCGCGAAACAGGATGCCCTCTTGGAGCAAACGATTGATTTCCTGCTGGCCGGCGCGCTGCGTATAAAGTCGTGCCTGCCGTCGTTGGTATTCGACGAGATGTTCCGGTTTTCGCGCCAATCCGAGCCGCATAATCAGATTTTCAATAGTTGTGCCCTGTACCAGCAGCGTAAACAGCACGACGCCGAATGTCATTACGCGTACTTCATTGGCAAAAGTCTTGCCAAGAACCTCGCCGGTCAAAGTCAATGCCAGCGCTAGACTGATCGCGCCTCGCAGTCCTCCCCAGAACATGACGTGGCGATAGGGCATCGGAATCTTCTGTTGAATACCGACAGAGCGTGAATAGACACCAATGATGCCATATACCACGATTGCGCGGCTGAACAGAACTGCCAACACAGCGACAATAATGGGAATAATATTCGGCCATAGCTGGTTGATCTCGATTTCCAGGCCAATGAATAGAAAGACCAGTGAATTAGCGAGAAAGGCCGCGAAACTCCAGAAATTCTCCAGAGTCAATCGCGTTGTCGGCGACGTATTCTGCATGCCGATGTTGCCGACCATCAGCCCGGCGGCGACGACAGCCAGAATGCCGCTAACGTGTAGTGTTTCTGCAAATACGTAAGCGCCGAGTGCCAGGGCCACGGTCGTTGTTGTCTCAATAAGTGGATCGTCAACGTTCTTAAGGATGACATAGGAAGCAATGAAGCCGAGTGCCAGCCCGACGCCAAGCCCTCCTAATGACACTTGCAGAAATGTTGTCACACCGCTGGCCAGAAGAGTCACGCCTTGAGCAGCCGGATCAATGCCCGATACGGCAAAGCCAATGGCCATATTGAAGAGCACGATAGCCACGCCGTCATTGAATAGACTCTCGCCTTCGACCAGCATTTGCAGTCGTTTGCTAACACCCAGGTTTCTGAAGAAAGCGATCACAGCCACCGGATCGGTCGCTGATATCAATGCGCCGAAGGCCAGCGCTGCCAACAATGGTATGTCCAGCACCCAGGTGATAATCTCGCCCACAATGATTGTGCTCAGGAGCGTACCTAGTACAGCCAGCAAAAGAATTGGCACCAGATCATTGCGCAGCTTTTCCCACTTGATCTGCAGCGTCGCCTCAAACAGCAGCGGCGGTACGAGGATGGCCAGGATGAAATCGCTGCTGACGTCGAATTGTAGTGGGTTGGGGAAAAAGGAGAGGAAAAGGCCAACCAGCACCAGGGCGACTGTGTAAGGTATGCGGATGCGCCGGATGACAATGGCGACAAGAGCGGCCAGAGAGAGAAGTAGTACGAGACTGACTTCCGATTGAATCAGACCGCTGTCTTCAGCCAATATTGAAGCAAATTCCATGAGTAGACTCCTTGATCAGTTCAGCTCGTCCGGTGGGGCAACGTAGTCGGCTAGATCAACTGCTCCATATGTTCCTTTGAGGAATTTGTTGGGATCTGCTCCCCATGGAATCGTGCAATCAAGTCCCATTTTATCGGTTCGAGCTTTCTCGCCCGGTACGTGCACACCGGACGGATCCAGGGAGCTTCCTGGCTGATCTTCGAAGATATACAGGTCGTCGCCTGCCTGAAAGCGTGTGGCCAAAGCCCACTCGACATCTTGTGGATCGAAGATGTCGATATCGGTATCGACAATCCAGACATGCTTGAGCGATTTATGGCCGCGAAAGGCGGCCTCGATCGCCTTGGCTCCGTCCTCCGGTTCTTGCTTGTCTATCTGCACTACCGCATGCAGCCATGACGCGCCGCCAGGTGTTATTGAAACGCCCGTACAGGTCGTTACCTTGTTGACTTCTGCAAAAATCGTTGGTTCACGCGGCATGCCCATTAACATTTTATGTTCCAAACCACCGGGCAGCAGGGCGTGGAAGATTGGATGGCGTCTATGCGTCATGAGGTCGATTTCAATGACCGGTTGGTCGCGCACCACGTCCATCGTTTCGGTCAGGTCCATGAAGGGTCCTTCTTCTACCAAACGTCGTGTGATACGCCCTTCAAGCACGATTTCAGCATCGGCCGGCACCTCCAGATCGACGGTCAGGCACTTCACCAGTGGGGTTGGCCCCAGTGCCTGGGCGACGGACAGCTCGTCAATTCCTGCCGGCGGGGACATGGAAGCAGCGAGATGAATCGCCTGAGATACGCCTATGCAGATGGCCACCGGGAGATCTCCCGCCACTTTTTGCATAGCGGAATGGGTGCCACGGTTTTCAATGATGCGCGCGGCAAAATGCTTGTCGTCCAGACGCAAAAGGCGATGATAGCACATGTTGCGACCCAACTCAGGATCTTCTACGATGACTACCGCACTGGCGATATAGTGGCCTGCGTCTTCAGGAAGATGTAGTGGAATTGGCAGCGCATATAGATTTACCTCATCTTCTACTACTTCCTGGCAAGGGCCTGACTTGACAATTTCCGGCGGGGTGGCGCGCTCAATGGCCTGCGCCAGGTGGTGCACCAGAGCGTCTGCTGATACGCCCAGATCCATGCTCAGGTAGCGCCGGTCAGCACATTGGCCAGAAAGTACCTGCCACTCTGGATATCCTTCTATGGTCTCGAACAGCGTCAGCGAACCTTCCAGTGCGTGAGCAACATTCGCCAGCTCAAAAGTCAGATCGACCGGGCGGGCAATAGTTACTAGGTCTCCACTCTGCTGCGCTTGACTGATTACATTTCGTAGACTCATCCTGTTCTCTCATTGCCGGTGGCTGTAACCACAGCGACCTGTTAGCAGAGTTGCCAAAATTGTGCGATCATTACGTATTGTTCTGACAGCGGATTGGCGAGAAAAGCGATGCTTGACTCGTATAACCTTGGGCAACCCTTCGTTTATTAATCTGACTCGAATCAAATCAGCCTGGAGTTGATTATCCTGATTCTCATGCGTAGAGGCAATCTTCATTCCTTACAGATGCGGTTGCGAGAGAACCACAGGGCTGCAAAGCTGCTATTTCTCTTGTTGATCCTTACCTCTTTGGCGTGCAATGCCTTTGCCGGCAATCTTGAGCCGCTGCCAGATCCACCGGTAATCGTTGAGCCTACAGCGACTACACTGTCTCCGGCAGTCATGGCTGCCACGGCGACGCTGGACGAAATCGTTTCCGGCAATGAGGTGATCGTGTCAGTGCTGGTGGATCTCAATGTGCGCAGTGGCCCGGGCGTGCAATATGAACGCGTTGGGTTCTTGTCGAAAGGAACGTCCGTCGCTGCTGTTGGTGTAGATACACAATCAGGTTGGTGGAAAATTGTGTGTCCAGCAGCCTTGAGCGGCGATGAATGCTGGGTTTCTGGCGGCAAGCAGTATGTATCAGTGGAAAATGGCCAGGATGCGTCACCGGCTGTTGTACCTGCAACACCAACTACCATACCGCCTACCATGATTACCGGGCAGGGTTGGCTCGCCTTCGTAGATAATGGAGAACTATACGTTGCGGGTCTTAACCTTGAACAGAGCCCGCCGCAGTTAGCTTCCGATGCCGTGCGGGTCAGCCGCGTGGCCAGAGTGCAGCGCTTTTCTTTCTCCGCAGACGGCCGTCGAATCGCCTACACAGCCGGAGCCGAGAATGCAAACAGCTTGCATACTGTCAATGTTGACGGGGGTGACCATCGTACACTGGTAACCTCAAGCATTCTGCCCGCCGAAGATGCACAATCCCCAACCCAGTCGAAGGTTCTCATTCATGAGATCCAATGGTTACCAGACGCCAGCGGTGTGGTCTTCAATACCAGCACGATTGGCCCGGCCGGTCAAGTTGGCCGCAGCCAGGAAGATTTGTGGCAAGCAACATTAGATGGTGAATTGGTTGACGTTTTCCCTGCCGGCGAAGGTGGCGGGACCTTTGTCTTCGAGCCGAGTGGCCAGATCTTGTTGAGCCGCTCCAATGAGCTTTCGCGGGCGACTTTAGGCACTCAGGGGCAATCTGTGATCTTGCAATATGAACCAGTCAATACGGCAAGTGAAACTATCTACTATCCGTCGCCTCAAATCACCGGCGGCGGGGTTTATGTCGCCGTGCCTGCCTCTGATCCGTGGGCGGCGGGAGCGGAAACAAATCTGTGGCAGGTGCCGGCGAACGGCTCGGCCATTGAAATAGGTTCGGTTGCAGACGTTACCCTGGGCCATCCAGTTGTCTGGTCGTCAGATGGTCGGCATGCCTCCTTCATCCAGCGCACAGTTGATAGCCAACAGGTGACCTCTCGAATGGTCATTTCTGAAAGTGACGGATCCGGCGCGATACCCTATGCCGGTGGCTCGAACCCGGTGTTTTTCGCCTGGAAGCCTGAGGGTACTCAGTTTCTGTATGCCGGAACTGGGTTCTATGCTATCGGACAGCCACAGGCGCCGCCAAAACAGCTGCTTCTGGCTGCCGGGCAAAGAGCTGTCGAGGCCAGGTGGGCGTCTGGCGATGATTACTTGATAGCCATTGCTGCGCCGGCGAATCAACAATGGGAAATTCAAAGTGCAAATAGATCGGGTGAGACGCTGCGGCTAGCTAATGGGCTGAACCAGGCACCTGCTTTTGAAGTTTGGCTTCCATGAGCCGTAAATAAACAGAACTCCCCCCGTCCTGCGCAGCGGGGGGAGTCGACAAAGGGGATGTCTGCGACCAAGCTAATGGTCAAGAAAGAATGACAGAGTCATTCATATCCTTACCGCCGTCTTAAAAAGGCGGGGATATCCAGATTGTTTGGCGAGAAGCGAGGCGGCGCATCAGGCGGGTTTTCTCTTGATGGTTTCGCTTCTGCCTGCTCGCTTTTTGGTTTGCTGCTGCCGCTGTTGGTTGGCTGGGCTGCAACAGATACCGGTTCAGCGGTTCTGTTTTCACGTTTAGGCTGCGAAGGCATCGGTTTTTCCGCTGGTGACGCGGCGGTCTTGCCACGTGCCTGCGGCTCCGTGCGCACGACTGATGAAATTAGTTGGCGTCGTGTGGGATTTGCCTCGAAACCGGTAGCGATTACGGTGATCCGTATATTGTCGCCCATCTCCTCATCAACGACGGCCCCAAAGATCATGTTGGCATCGGGGTGCGCGCGCTCGCGGATAATAGCTGCGGCCTGGTTGACCTCAAACAGCGTCATGCCTGGTCCACCAGTGATATTGAACAGGATGCCGCGTGCGCCATCAATCGTCACCTCGAGTAATTGAGAGCTGACTGATTCCTCGGCGGCGATCTTGGGCCCGATTTTCACCTGAGGCAACACCTACTGCCATAAGCGCCGCGCCGCCTTCGGACATAACCGCGCGCACGTCGGCGAAGTCCAGGTTGATCAATCCAGGTGTTGTGATTAGCTCTGTGATTCCCTGGATGCCCTGCCGCAGTACGTCATCAGCCATGCTGAACGACTCGGTCAGTGACATTCGCTTGTCAGTCAGTTCCAATAGACGATCATTTGGGATAACGATCAATGTGTCTACACACTCACGCAGTTGCTCAATCCCTTGCTCTGCGGCGTTGGCGCGTTTGCTTCCTTCGAACAAGAAGGGTCGGGTAACGACGCCAATCGTAAGCGCGCCTTGTTCACGCGCTGCTTTGGCAACAATGGGGGCTGCGCCTGTGCCGGTGCCTCCGCCCATTCCGGCCGTGATGAATACCATATCTGACCCTTGAAGGACCTGGTAGAGTTCATCAAGTGATTCGCTGGCCGCTTTTTCACCGCGTTCAGGGTTGCCTCCAGCGCCCAATCCGCGCGTGAGCTTGTCGCCAATGCGTACACGTACTGGTGCATCAGATAGGAGGAGCGACTGATTATCCGTATTCACGACAACATAGTCTACGCCGGTAATACCTTCTGTAATCATGCGGTTGATAGCATTGCTGCCACCTCCGCCGACACCGACGATACGAATAACTGCCATGCTTTCTAATGTGGATACTCTTTGCATAATTCATTCCCCCTTTGTGCTGCTGGGTTACAAACAACGCCAAAAATCTAAGTGAATTTATCCAGATCAGACACCACCGGCTGCAGGTTGTGATCAGTAACCTTGTATTGCTCGTTGTAACGAGCGGCAACCAATCTGCTTGGGGTTCTGTTCGGATGGGTCAAAGGTCCCGACTGGCGGCCAATGATCCCTCATCTATCTGGTTTAGGTACTACGGTAAGGGTTGAATCCTCTCAACTTGACGTAACGATACACCATGGCATGGAATATGTCAAGTTGGTTGTGAAGATTACGTGAATTTAGTGCGAGCGTCTAGAAATGCATTCTGCGGCCGTCGAATCTATTGGCCAGGGACAGGCGGCTGCCACCCTTTCTGCATGTCACGTACTTTGTGCTTGATTGTTTCCGGAATTGGGAACGCGCGGCCAAGACTGTAATCATACATGACCTGAATGGTTTTTGCAGTTGCTACTAAGCGGCCGTCTTCACCGGAAAAACGGTAGATCAGGTCAAAACTCGAGGTGCCGAATCGCGATACGCCCACGCCCAAATCTAGTTTTTCGCCCAGCAGCGCCGGAGAACGGTAGGTGCAGCTTGCTTCAACCAGGATTAGGGGTATATCCAGCAGGCTTTCCGTCGCCAGACCTGTGTCTTCAAACAGCTCAATTGCAAACTTGACGCGCGCATACTCCATATAGCTGAAGAAGACAGCATTGTTGACATGCCCAAAGGCATCGATATCTCGAAATGCCACTTCAATTGTGACCTCAAAAGGAAACACTTCCGGGTTCATATTCTCTCCTGAATGGGCTTGACGGTATCGCTGCTGCCCTTAGGCTAATTCTCCCCTGTTATTCTAGCATATCAAAATATCGATGTCTTTGGTTTGACCATGGCTCATTCTGGTTGAACAGGGATATATTTCGGCGGGTGAGTATGCGGGACGGAAGGTATGGCACATCGACAAATAAATGGGCATGATTTATCATATTCCCTCGTTCGGACAGTGGGCAAAGGATATTAAAAGCGTGGCCGTTCTTATATTTGCAAATGGTGACATCGAAGAAATCGAGTGGATCCGGCCGTACCTGGCTGCATCGACGGCCGTAATCGCAGCGGACGGTGGGTCACGCCATCTACTGCGGCTGGGCCACCTGCCGGATGTCGTCATCGGCGATCTGGATTCTTTGCCACAAGAGGCTCAGGATTGGTTGGAGGCTGGGGGCGTAGAGATATACGTTTACCCCCGCGACAAGAATGAAACTGATCTAGAGCTGGCATTGCTGTACGCGATTTTTCATTATGAAAGCGATATACAGATTCTTGGTGCCATGGGCGGCCGTCTTGACCAGACACTGGCCAATATCATGCTACTGGCCCACCCGGCCTTGGTAGATCGCCATATTGAGTTAGTGACCCACCACCAGCAGGCCTGGCTGGTTACTGAACGAACAGAGATACGTGGTGAAGTTGGGGACAAGGTATCGTTCATTCCCATTGGCGGCGATGTGCTTGTCAAGGAGACGTCTGGTTTGCGCTGGCCGCTTTCGAATGAAACTATCTCTGTTGGACCTGCTCTGGGCATCAGCAATGCAATGATCGAACCCGTTGCCAGCATCGTCGTTGGATCGGGCACATTACTGTGCATCCACGCCTTGCATGGGTGGCAGCGCTAGCTTTTGCCGGAGGTGTGAAATCTTGACAGAGCTAGAGGCAAGTGCTAACATGCGAAGCAGCATGATTACTGATATTTTGCCCTTGTTTTTTAGCTTTAGCTTTAGCACTGATCCTGACGCCGTGTGTGCAGGGGAGGCTGCTTCTGCCTGAGTTAAGCTAGAGCAGAAATAGCAACCAGTAAAGACGCGGCGTTGATGCCGCGTCTTTTTTTTGATCAGGATGGTACAGGTATAATTCTGATTTTGGACTACCTTTTAGCGATGATGGTACCGAGCAGTAGTAGGGAACCAAGCAAATGAGTACGGATTTAGAACGGATTTATTCGGAAGCCTTAGAGAATCTTCAGCAGGCGACGTCTGCGGATGAGCTCGAAGGTTGGTATCGGGAGATCCTCGGTCGCAAAGGGCAGGTTTACCTTCTGACGCGGCAGGTCGGACAGCTCGATCCTCAAGAGCGTCCCGTGTTTGGGAAGCGCCTTAATCGGGTCAAGGAAGAGCTACAGTCCGCCTACGAACTGCGTAGTGAAGCAGTTAGATCGGCAGAAATGGCGGATTCTCTTTCTAAAGATGCGATTGATGTCACGATGCCGGGACGTGTGCCCTCACAGGGAGGTCTGCACATCGTGACCCAAACTTTGCGCGAGATCTACCGGATTTTTGGAGATATGGGCTTCCAGATATACCGTACGCCCGATGTTGAAACGGACGCCTACAATTTTGAACTGCTGAACTTCCCTCCGCATCATCCAGCACGTGAAATGCAGGACAGCTTCTATACCAGCAAGAAGGATGTTATCTTGCGAACACACACGAGCCCTGGCCAGGTCCGCGCGATGCGCGAGTATTACCCGGAACCCATTCGAGTAATTCTTCCCGGCATGTGCTACCGCAACGAGCAAATCACGACACGGAGTGAAATTCAATTCACCCAGGTAGAGGGTCTGGCTGTCGGACATACGATTACTTTCTCCGATCTGAAAGGAACATTGACAGAATTTGCACGACGGCTGTTTGGTGAGAATCGTCAGACACGTTTCCGTGCAAGCTATTTTCCATTCACCGAGCCGAGTGCCGAAATGGATGTGACTTGTTTCCTTTGTGATGGGGAAGGTTGTCAGGTCTGCAAATATACCGGGTGGTTGGAAATACTTGGCTGCGGCATGGTTCATCCAAATGTATTGCGAAATGGTGGCTATGATCCGGAGATCTATTATGGATTCGCTTTTGGATTAGGCCCTGAACGCATCGCCATGTTGAAATATGGCATTAACGACATACGCCAGTTCTGGTCTAACGATCTGCGCTTCCTGGAACAGTTTTAGAATTCGGACGATCGAAGACACATTAAGGACTACACACTTCTTGGAGATTACACATGCTTGTACCGCTATCTTGGCTTCGTGATTTTGTAGATATTGACATACCGGTCGACGCTGTTGCTGAACTGCTGACCAACGCCGGGCTTGAAGTTAAGCATATTCATGTGATCGGTCTGCAGGGTGCGGATCTTGAATGGGATCGCGAGCTCGTTGTATTGGCCCGACTGTTGAAGGTAGAAAAGCATCCTGATGCCGAACGCCTGGTTCTGGCAACGGTTGACTATGGTGCGGATCAGCCTAAGATCGTGGTGACTGGCGCGCCCAATCTTTTTCCGTACCTAGGGCAAGGCGATATCAGTGAACGCTTTATCTATTCACCGATCGCCTTGGAAGGGGTGACGCTCTATGATGGCCACAAGGAAGGGCGCAAGAAGAGCAAGCTGAAAGGTCGCGCGCTTCGTGGTATTTATAATGATGCCATGCTTTGCTCTGAAAAAGAGCTGGGCATCAGTGAAGAGCACGAGGGTATCATCCTTATGCGCAAGGATGCCTGGTCTCCAGATTATAAAGCCGGTACGCCGCTGCAGAACGTTCTGGGAGATGTTGTTCTGGAGATTGATATCATTCCTAACATTGCCCGCTGTGCATCCATTGTGGGAGTTGCCCGCGAATATGCCGCCCTCACCGATCAGGAACTACGTGATCCCGATTATGACCTTGTGATGGAAGGCCCGGACGCGGAGGGATTGGTTGAACTTACAACCAGCCATCCTGAACTGAACCCGCGGTTCGTAGCTGTACTGATCAAGGGGGTAGTGCAGGTAGACAGTCCGTTTTGGATGCAGCACCGCCTTCGTCTTGCCGGACAACGGCCGATCAATGTTGTCGTTGATATCAGCAACTACGTGATGCTGGAGATAGGCCAGCCGAACCACACGTTCGATTATGATTATCTGCGATCCCGTGCGGATGCATATAATGCGGAAGGCCCAGTTCATATTGATACGCGACTTCCCCATGATGGTGAGCATTTGACGGCGCTGGACGGGATAGACCATAAACTACCAGAATACACAATTCTCGTGACTGATCCGGCCGGATCTCTGAGCCTTGGTGGCATCATGGGTGGCGAGGACAGTGAGATCAAGCCAGACACGACCAATGTCCTTTTGGAGGCGGCTGCATGGGATTTCATCAACATCAGGCGCAGTGCCACACAACTAGGGATTAGCAGTGAAGCCGCTTTTCGCTTCAGTCGTGGGGTACACCCCAGCCAGGCGATTCTTGGCGCCAAACGTGCTGCCGAGTTAATGCGACGATTGGCCGGCGGCACTGTTTGGAAGGGCATATTCGACTATTACCCGAACCCGCCGGAGCCGGTCTGTATTGAATTAAGTCCCCAATACGTTAAGCGGTTGAGCGGCTTGTCGCTGGAGTCGGAAGAGGTGGCCGGCCTGCTAGAGCGGCTAGGTTTTAGGGTTGAACCCTACGGCGATCACTTGATGGTAACGGTTCCTGATCATCGTCTGGATATCGAAGGACCGCATGATCTTGTCGAGGAAGTATGCCGCATGGTGGGGTATGACAAGATACCGTCGACGATCATTGCCGATGCCCTGCCACCGCAGCGGGGTAATCCCAGGCTGGAAAAAGAGGAAAGCCTGCGCGATATCATGGTGCAGTTAGGCTTGCAGGAAGTCATTACGTACCGCCTTACTTCCCAGGAAGAAGAGGCGAAGCTCATACCTCCGAGCAGTGACCTGGGTGCGGATGACCGGCCCTATGTGACATTGACCAATCCGATTTCTGCAAACCGTTCTGTAATGCGTCACAGCCAGCTGTCATCCCTCCTGGAAATCGCGTCGCAAAACAGCCGGTACAAGGATCGCATTGCTATATTCGAGGTCGGTAACGTGTTCCTGACCTCTGAGGCAGGCATATTACCTGATGAAGCGGCCCGTCTATCTATTGTGCTCAGCGGCCTGCGCTCCGGCCAGCATTGGAGCGCCACAGATAATACAGATTCGATGGATTTCTTCGATCTGAAAGGCGTGCTCCAGGGATTGTTTGACACATTGCATCTGACAGTGAGCTACGAGCCGGTAAACCATCCTACCTTCAGACCTGGCCAGACGGCGCGTTTGATCCTGGGGGATGTACCTGTCGGGACGATGGGGGCATTGCATCCGCAAGTCGTAGAAGCGTATGATTTCCGCACACTGCGCAAGCAGCCAGTTCTTGCGGCTGATATTGATCTCGAGCTGCTATATCCGCATTTTGAGCAAAGAAGTGTCTTTGAACCGGTATCCTCCTACCCGGCGGTTCGTGAGGACCTGGCGATTATCGTGGACCGGCGGGTTTCTGCCGCTGAAGTGGCTGAATCCTTAACCAAAGCCGGCGGTTTCCTTCTAAAAGATGTCGAACTGTTTGATGTATATGAAGGGCAGCAGATTCCAAGTGGTAAGAAGAGCCTTGCTTATCACCTGACCTTTCAGTCGCCCAGCAAGACTTTGACCGACAAGGATGTTGCCAAGCAGCGTGCGCGTATTATTAAGCAGTTGGAGCAGCGATTGGGTGCCCGTCTCAGGGATTGATCATCATGCCGCCCCGCAAGCGCTTTACGTGGCAGACTAGCGACGAAAAATGCGCCAACGCATGCGGCGGCGATGCAGGTAGGACATCGTCTCGCCCAGCCGCATCGGGCGAAAGCCAAAATAGTGGCGGACGGAGTCGAGGTCGGCAATTTCGGGCACGAAGAAACGGTCTACAAAGAAGCGGCTGACGGGTGGCCAATACCACCAGCCGAATAGCAGGGCGGCCAATGGCCGTAATAGGAACAACGGTAGCTTGACAGACAAGCGCCGTACTCCTTCCATGGTCAAGATCTGTCGAACCAAATCGCGATAGTGAAAACGTTCATCACCGGCTACGGTTATCGTTTTCCCAAGCAAATCGTCTCGTTCCAGGCAGGCAACCAGGCCGCGTGCATAGTCCTCCACCCAGAGCGGCTGCATGGCGATTTCGCCGCCGCCGGGAAGCCATGCAATAGGCCAGCTCCATATGGCCAGCCCCAATATGATCTCCGTAAAACGATCTCCCAGACCGAACAGGGTGCTGCTGCGCACGATCGTAAAAGGTATGCCGGCGCTGCGTACGAGACGCTCAACTTCACCTTTGGCTCGCAAGAGGCTATGTAGGGAATTGGCATTGGCGCCGATGCGGCTGGGGACAACAATGCGCTCGACGCCGGCACGCCGTGCTTCTTCCAGCAGACGTTCGGTGCCGTCTGCATCGACATGACGCAGAAGCCGTGCCCGTCCCCGGGATTCGGCGCCTGCCAGATGAAAAACTGTCTCTATGCCGGCGAGTTGTTCGCGCAAAGAGGTGGGTGAATTGATCCGCCCTTCATATGGGCGCCATTCAAGGCCGTCCAGCGTTAATCTATTGGTCAGGGAACGGCCGATGAAACCGGTCGCGCCGGTAACTAGAATCATAAGGGCGTCCGTCGCACGAAAACGATAGCAGTACGGCCGTTCCCACGCGCTCTAGCGCGCAGCTATGGGCAGCATGTACGAATGTCTACCAGTTCCTCAATATAGGGGGAGATAGTCTCTCTTACTGCGGCTTCATCAAGATTCTGAACCTTAAAAGTCACAGTCCGATTGGCGCTGGAATCTCCAGCGAACGTTCCCAGCGAAAGGAATTCTCCTCCGGCTTCAGATATTGCATGAGTCAGCACATCCAGCTCTCCGTGGATGTCAGGGACAAGCGCGGTAACGCGAACGCCAGCCTGTCGTGCGCTCATCAATTCCAGGAATATCCTAAAAAGGTCCGTTTCCGTAATTAATCCCACGAGATCACCGTCGGCCATGACGGGCAGCCCGCCAATCTTGTTCTCGTCCATCAAGTAAGCGGCTTCCTCGATTGGTGTATCACCGTCAATCGAGACAACATGCTTGCTCATGATTTCATTCACGGTGATTTTGGCCAGGAGGTAATTGAGTTCCCAGACGCTGAGTGATGTCGCGTCAGAGGGTGCCGCGTTCAGGAGGTCCCTTTCGGAAACGATCCCTATCACTTTTCCATTCTTCACCACTGGCGCACGCCTTATGCGATTCTTCTTCATGAGATCAAGGGCTTGCATAATGGGCAAATCAGGTTCAAATGTAATCACTGGGGTTGACATACGCTCTTTGACTAACATCAGACGCTCCTCGTTCAATAGAATGGAAAAATAGTGGGCTTGACATGATGGTTCTGAAGTCCGTCGCTGCCAAGGTTCAGTCGTCTAGATCATCTATTATCTGTGTCCTTTTTGCAAGTCAAACGCGCCTGCCTTGGTTATAATCATTGACAATGCGCACAAATGATCAAAACGGAACGCAGTTGTTGAGGGTTTGCTACTTCGGCACCTATCGTGCGAATTTCACCCGCAACCAGATACTGTTGGCCGGACTCCGCGCACAAGATGATGTGCAGGTTCTGGAGTGTCACAGCCAGCTCTGGCACGGGATTGAGGATCGTGTTGAACAAGCCAGCGGCGGCTGGCGCAGCCCGAAATTCTGGGGCAGGGTCATCAAAACGTATTGGCATCTATTGCGTGAGCACAACCGCACGCCCGAATATGATGTCATGTTGATCGGTTATCCAGGTCAATTCGATAGTTATCTTGCGCGTCTGCTAACATGGTGGAGGCGCAGGCCGATGGCTTTGGAAGTTCATATGTCCTTGTATCTCGTGGCTGAGGAACGTGGTCTCACGATTCGGAGTCCTTGGACAGGCCGCCTCATCCATTTCCTGGAAAAAGGAGGCCTGCATCAGCCAGATCTGCTCTTTTCTGAGAACGGCGCCTATGAGGCTTACTACTGCCGGCAGTATGGCCTGGATCCTTTGCACTTTCGCCAGGTGCCTCATGGGGCCGATAACCGGACGTTCTATCCGCGCCCCGTTTCCGTTCCCGATCTCCCATTTCGCATAACCTACCACGGATCGTATCTACCCTCACATGGGATGGATGCGATCATCAATGCCGCCGTCCTACTTGGCAGCAGGCAAAATATCGAGTTTCAATTCTATGGTGACGGGCCAGAGAAAGCGCGTATTGTTCAGGTGGCCATTGATGAAGAACTCAACAACGTAACATTCCATGGATTCGTCAGCCAGGAGGCGTTGTTGAATGCAATCGCCGCTTCGCACATTAGCCTGGGCGTTTTCGGCATGACAAAACAATCCCACTACACAATTCAGAATAAGGTTTGGGAAGGGTTAGCCATGGCGCGCCCCGTGATTTCAGGTGACTCAGCGGTCGTTCGTGAGTCGCTTGTTCATGAGGAGCACATTTACCTTGTCCCCCGTGATAATCCTGAGGCGCTTGCTGAAGCGATCATTGTGCTTAAAGAGAACCCAGAGCTGCGGGAGCACATTGCCCGCCAGGGGTATGAGCGCTTCCTGTCTGGAAACAGCATTTCGGCGATCGGTGCTACGACCGAACGAGCACTACGAACAATGCTCTAGCCGGCAGGCTGCTTGTGAGTGACTAGGCGTTGTTCTGGGCTGCCGGGACGTCGGGCATGGCTAGCACAGCGGCTTTTAACTGCCCACAGCCGGCCGCGATATCGATCCCGCGGCGTTGGCGAACTGTACTTGGGAGATCGTAGCCGGACAATATCGTTTGAAAGGTTTTTATCTGTTCGCTATTTGCCGGTGAACCCGCGTACCCCGGTGTTGGATTCAAGGGAATAAGGTTTACGTGTGCGTCCATTCCTTGCAGCAGCCTGCCTAGTGCGTGCGCCTGCTCGGCCGTGTCATTCTTCCCGTCAATCAACGTCCACTCAAAGAAGATGCGGCGACCACTTTCTTCGCAGTAATAGCGGCAGGCATCTATCAGATCGGCCAGGGGCCAGCGGCGTGCCGGAGGAACCAGCGCCTGTCTCTCCACGTCCGTCGCGCCATGCAAACTCACGGCCAGATTAAAGGGCCGCCTTTCATCAGCAAGGCGCCTGATACTTGGTACGATACCGACGGTGCTGATTGTCAGATGCTTTGGCGCCAGAGCAAGGCCATGATGGTCAGTGATGATATCCAACGCCGTCATCGTCGCCTCATAATTGTGCAGCGGTTCACCCATGCCCATAAATACGACATTGCGCAGCGGGTTGTCCTGCTCTTGCTGCAAGCGCAGGATGTGTATTATTTGGCTTACGATCTCACCTGGCGACAGGTGGCGTGTGAATCCCATTTGCCCGGTGGCGCAAAAGACGCAGCCCATCGCGCAGCCGGCCTGCGTGCTGACACATGCCGTTGCTCGGCCCTTGAACAGCATCAGAACTGTCTCGATTTCTTCGCCGTCATCCAGGCGAAGTAGGAATTTTCGTGTGAAGCCATCGCTGCTGCTGGTAGCGATTTGAACAGGCAGTTGTTTGATGGCGGTTTCCGCGTGCAGTTGCGACAGCAGATCTGGGCGCAAATCCGTTATCTCGTGCAGCGAATGGATTTGCTGCCGGTAGAGTGCATGCCATAATCTTGTGGCGTGATAGGAACTGTAGCCCCATCCAGCGAGCAGCGCGTCAAGATTATCACGCGTCAGATCATAAAGGTTGATCTTTTCGCTCTTGGCATCAGACATCATAGAGAGATTGTAGCCACTCATCGATGCGATGTCATACGAGCTTATTTGGGGAGGACAACGGCCGTTCCGGCGCGGCCACGCCGGAACGGCTTCGAAATCGATTCTATACGGTCAGGTACGTTTGAGTTCAGACACTCAAGGGAAATGTGAAACAAGCCTTGGTAGAATAATCTTGTGATTATGAATGCTGATGACGCCAACTCTATAGCCAACGCTGTAACGATATTGGGAAGCGATGATCCATGTGGGACTTATATTCTGCGCATGGTGGTCAGTGAAGATATCGCCGTCCGCTTCGGGCAGTATCGAAAGGGTTCACCCATTGCGCTTGGGCAGGGGGCGGTGGTCTATGTGGGTTCCGCTATGGCGCGAAATGGTTCGATGACCCTCGCGCGGCGCTTGCTGCGCCATGC
Source organism: uncultured Chloroflexia bacterium (assembly GCA_963767495.1). Lineage (GTDB taxonomy): Bacteria > Chloroflexota > Anaerolineae > Promineifilales > Promineifilaceae > JAACFF01. The sequence continues at coordinate 134,396 of CAVYDY010000001.1, read as the reverse complement.
GACACGCCGCCCGCCGAAGGACCCGCATCATTTGCGGCCAACGCTTATTGACGCGCTGGGCAGCTCCGGATTGGCGGCTAGTGATCTGCGACCGCCTGTAGGCAAGAAACTCTTCTGGAATATCGACTATCTGTTGGATGAAGATACCGTGCAATTACAACAGGTCTGTGTGCTGCGATCTCCTGTTCGTATGGAGGACCAGCTGGCGAGTCTGTTAGCGGCAGATGCGTCATGCCAACCTGTCGCGCCGGGTTTGGGCGCTCATGACAGGCCTGGCAATACGCACCTGCTTCACGTGTACGCGGACGATGCGTGGTGGTACGATCTAGTGGCCAGTTTCAAGCTGCTGCTGTCGAATGCGGCTAGCCAAGGTCGTAGATAAACGGGAATAGAGCAACAGGTATTAGCTTGAAATGCTGTTTAGCAAACGGAATGCCGATGATCGTAATCGCCAGAAGCGTACCGCCCAGAAGGTGAGCGAGCGCAATTTCCCATCCGAAAAGTACAACCCAGACAATGGTAAAGATAAGCTGCAGGCAGCCGCCGCTAGAACCTGTATCAACAACTTGGTCTCCGAAGGGCGTCATTGTAGCAAAGCCTAGGCGGATTGATTTTAGACCAAAGGGAATGCCGATGATTGTCAGGCAAAGCAGTAGGCCACCTAGGATGTAGCCAAGCCCCGCCAAGAATCCACCAAATATAAGCCAGATAACATTTCCAATAAAACTCATTGATTTTCTCCTATAGCTCGACATCGACCTGTTCAAGGCAATAGAAGGTCGATTGCGTCACTATCCTTTACGTATCGTCTCTTGCGGTGTTGCAGGAAAATCCGATCTCAAAGCTTTGCCGGACATCCCATTACAAACGAGTATCATTTGCGTGCTGTCTTTCTTGCCCACCTATTGGCCCTATGGTACCTTAATCGATACCCACTGGTCGACAAGGAGAGCATTATGCGCCTGGCGGTGTTTTCTGATGTACATGGCAACCTGGCTGCCCTTGAGGCAGTGTTAGCGGATATCGTCGCTGAGGCGGTAGATGAGATCGTATTTGCCGGGGATCTTTGCCTGGTCGGGCCACGCCCTGCCGAGTGCGTAGATCGGGTTCGCGATCTGGGTTGTTCCGCGTTGTATGGCAATACTGATGATTGGCTGCTGGGCAGACAGCAGGCTCCTGCACATCTGGTTGAGCTGTCTGATTGGACAAACGCGCAGTTGGATTCAAGCCAGCGAGCCTGGCTGGCTGGCCTTCCGTTTGCCCAATCTGTTTCGTTCGGGGGCGCCATCGATACTTTGTCGGTCGTTCATGCTAACCCGAAAGATGTCAACCAGATTGTTTTTCCTCCCGAGGAAGAACAAGTGGTGCGCTACGGCCGTGTGCGGCAGCCGGACAGCGACCTTGATGCTCTCTTGACCGGTGCTCAATCGAAGACCATCGTTTTTGGCCATCTGCATATCCCTTTTTCCCGCTCCTGGGGCCAAATACAGTTGGTCAATATCAGCTCGGTTAGTATGCCGGGCGATGGTGATCCGCGCGCGAAGTATGGGCTCTTCGACTTGGACAACCGCCACTGCTCGTTCGAACACAAATATGTCTCGTTTGACTATGATCGTGAAGTCGCGGCATACCGGACGAATAAACCGCCAGGATGGGAAAAGTTTCTGGAAACCATAGCCGTAGAAGGGTACGTACCACAGAACGTTTGAAAATCTAACCGTAAAGGAATGTGAAAGGCAGTAATGGGAAATCTTAACCCTAATATCCCGTCGGCCGAACTCGCGCGCTTGATGACCAGCGCTGCGGATCGCCGCGCCGATTTCGATCTCAAACTACTGACACCGCAGCTGCTGCTGCATGAATTTCTTGTAGAAGAAGATTCGTCAGCGTTCCAGATCTTGCAGCGTTTACATGAACAGCGCGGGGCGGATCTGGATGATTTGCTGCGCCGTGTCGAAATCATGGCTCACAGCAACAAGGGACGCGATGCTAAGTTCTACTTCACCGATGATTTTGGGCGCGATGTGCCGTTGGATGAAGAGATGCTGGTGGTGCTTGATGAGGGAATGTCAATAGCTCAAGCGCGTGAGGAATTGAAGTCAGGCAGCGGTCATGCCCTCGCTGCTATGACCCAGTCCAACGTGACCACTGCCGGTGTACTGCAGCGTGCCGGTGTCAGTACCGGAGCGGTGACCGCGCTGTTGGATGAGGTCGGCACGGAGCAGTCGGAGAGCATCATTCGCGATTTCGTTGATGAAGCCAGAGAAGGAGGCGCGACGGCCGTTTACCAGCGCGAGGAGCTCCTTCGTGACCTGGCTTCTCTGCTGTCTTTGTCGGGGAACCGGCATGTGATTCTGGTTGGAGAGGAAGGAGCCGGAAAAAGGACACTTATATACAGCCTGGCCCAATTATTGGCTGAAGGAAAAGGGGCCGCCGACCTGCGTTCTGTCGTGCAGATGAGTGAAACTGCATTGTTAGAGAACCCTTTGGCGACGATGCGCGCTGCGCTGCGCCGGTCAAGCGGCGGCATCCTGTTGGTGCCGGGTATCAACCGTTTCTTCGGCGATCGCCTGCGCGCGCAGTTCCCCCAAGAAGTCAACCGCGAGCTGCAGAAAGCGCTGCTCAATGATGAGCAGGTGATCATAGGCACCGCCACCGCTGGCGACTATCAAACACTCAGCCGGGAGGGATTGATTCGTGAGCGTACACATCGCCTGGATGTGCCGGCGGCGGATAGAAGCGAAGCGTTGGCTATGCTTTCGTTTCATCGCCAGCGGCTTGAACAGGAATACGATGTTGAAGTGACGCGCGAGGCTCTGGAAACGGCCGTTACCCTTGCCGGTCAGTATATTAAGACAGTTGCTCTGCCGGCGGCAGCGGTGCAGTTGATCGATAGATCCTGCGCGCTCGTCCATATGGTGACCCAGGAGCATCTGGCCAACTTGCCAGAAATCGCCGCGGACGGCCGGGTGAGCAGTGATGATGTGATGGTCGCCGCCAGCATCATGACAAAGATCCCTATTTCCAGGCTGAGCGAAGATGAACAGAGCAAATATGCCAGCATGAATGATCGCCTGCACGAGCGCATCATCGGCCAGGACGAAGCGGTCATGGCGGTAAGCCGCGCCGTAAAGACCGCCCGTGTCGGCTTGCGAGATCCTAAGCGCCCGATCGGTTCTTTCCTGTTCTTGGGGCCTAGTGGTGTCGGCAAGTCTGAATTGGCAAAAGCGTTGGCTGAGTTCATGTTTGGTTCTGAGGAATCGATGTTGGCGCTTGATATGAGCGAATACCAGGAAGAGGCGAGCATCAATCGCTTGATCGGCGCGCCACCGGGATATGTGGGTTTTGAGGGCGGCGGTCAGTTGACCGATCATGTGCGCGAGAATCCTTATACAGTGGTGTTGATCGACGAAGTAGAAAAGGCGCACCCGCGCGTGCTTGACGTGCTCCTGCAGGTGATGGATGAGGGGCGTCTTACTGACGGTCAGGGACGGCAGACCTCTTTCAGCGAGACAGTCGTAATCATGACCAGCAATCTGGGCGCCAGATATATGCTCGTCCCTTTTATTGGCGAGCGAGAACGTGAATCGGTGCTGGCTGACGTACGCAGCTTCTTTAGGCCGGAATTCTTGAACCGCTTGGATGAAATCATTTTCTTCCACCAGCTGACGCCTGAACAGCTGTCCCTGATTCTTGATCTGATGCTCAAGAAGGAATTCAGGCTGGCTGCAAATCAAGGCATCGAACTTGCTGTCAATGAAGCGGCCAAGGAGTGGTTGTTGGCCCAGAACGACCAGCCGGAATTTGGGGCAAGACCACTGCGCCGGATCATCGGCCGATTTCTGCGCGAGCCGCTAGCTGATTTCTTGCTTTCCCAACCGCGGGGGGCCGGTCAGTCGACTATTGCTGTTGATGCAAATGAAGAAGGTCTGCTTTTCAGCATCAGTTCAGAAGAGGAAGAATAGCGGTGGCCCGCGAAAAAAATGAGATGTCCCGCAGGCGGGCGCCTACGGGAAACATCTCTGGGGGGAGCCAGCAAAAGTTTAGCACAATTCAAGTTGATAGCAAATGGGTAAATAGCCCGCGCTCCTATGCATGGCCGAGTTGCTCAAGAAGGCCTTCAACATCGGTAACCGGCGCTCTACAGATGAACCTCTTGCACACATAGGCTGTCGGTCTACCGTCGATTTGCGGGCGATCAACCAGTAGAGGGACTTCACCTCCCCCGCTGCCTGCTGCGAGAACAAGATTTGGCCGGTAGCTGCTATGAACAGCGCGAATTAATGAGATGGTAAGCGCATCATCCACGGGACCAATAATGGCTACCTCACGAGGATTGCCTTGGGCGAAGGCCGCAGCGCAAAGCCAATGTGCGAAGCCGGTGGGGAAGCGAGCCATAAACCCGGTCATCCTGGTCAAGGCATCCTGTGCAACATCCCAGTAGCTGCCATCAGCGGTATATAGGTTGTGCTTTAGCAGAACGTGGGCAGCCATCGCGTTGCCGCTCGGCGTTGCGTTATCTTGAATATCTTTGGGCCGGTAGAGCAGTTCTTCATGGTCGTCAGACGTGTCGTAGAATCCGCCCTGATCCTCGTCGCGGAAATGAGCGATCATCTGCTGCGACAATGCCAGTGACCACTCAAACCAATAGGGATTGAAGGTGGTTTGGTAAAGTGCTAAGAGACCATCAGCGAGATATGCATAATCTTCCAGATAGGCATTGTACTTGGCTGCTGAGTTCGCTTTCCAGGCGCGCAGCAGACGGCCGTCATCAGCACGCATGAATTGGTCAAGAAAGCGCGCGTTGTCTTCAGCGATTTGCGCAAAATCTGCTCTGCCCAAGACAAGGCCGGCTTCGGCAAATGCGGCCATCATCAAGCCGTTCCAGGCAGTCAAGACCTTGTCGTCGAGGCCGGGCCAAACACGCTGCGCGCGCACTTCATACAGACGTTCTTTCGCCGCTTGCAGGCGGTCGTTGATTTCCTTTTCATCGAGACCGAAGCGAACCGCGAGATCCTGAACTTCTTCGACGACCTGTAGAATATTGTGTCCTTCCCAGTTTCCGCCATCAGTCACGCCATAACGTGCCATGAAGAGTTCGGCATCGTCGCCCAGCACCCGGCGGATTTCATCTGCCTGCCAGACATAGAATTTCCCTTCAACGCCTTCGCTGTCAGCGTCATAGCTGCTGTAGAATCCCCCGTCTTCATGGCGCATCTCCCGCGCGACAAAATCGAGGGTTTCTTCAACAATACGCTTGTAGAGCGGGACATGAGTGACCTGGAAGGCGTGCAAATAAGTGCGTGCCAGCAGCGCATTGTCGTAAAGCATCTTCTCGAAATGGGGGATGAGCCATTTTACATCGGTGGCGTAGCGGGCAAAACCGCCCCCTACCTGGTCATACATGCCGCTGTTTGCCATTTTGGTCAGGGTGAACTCAGCCATATGCAGCGCCGCCTGATCATCTCGTTCAACGGCCATACGTAGAAGAAACTCGATGGTCATCGATGGGGGGAATTTTGGCGCAGCACTAAAGCCGCCTTCCTCACTGTCAAACTGGCTCGAAATTCCTGCAAGCGCTTGATCGAATAATGCCTCATTGGGGCTGGTGGATTTATCTCCCAGACCTGGCCTTTCGCTTAAATGTGCGGCAATGCCGTCAGCACTGTGCTCAATTTCTTCGCGTCTCGTTTGCCATGCGTTGGCCACACTCTCCAGTACTTGCGTGAAACTAGGCATTCCATAGCGTGGGACTGGAGGATAATAGGTCCCCCCATAGAAGGGCTTTCCCTCCGATGTCAACAGTGCGGTTAACGGCCAGCCACCCTGGCCATTTAGCGCCTGGATCGCCCCCATATAGATGCTGTCTACGTCTGGACGTTCCTCACGATCCACTTTGATATTGACGAAGTTGCGGTTCATGATCGCCGCGGTCGCCTCATCTTCAAATGATTCATGGGCCATTACATGACACCAGTGGCAGGCCGCATAACCGACGCTCAGCAAGATAGGTTTGTCTTGCTCGCGAGCCAGCGCAAGCGCCTCATCGCCCCACGGGTACCAATTGACTGGATTGTCTGCATGCTGCAATAAGTATGGGCTGGTTTCCCCAGCGAGTTTGTTTGACATAGATTCTCCCGGTGTCGTAGGGTGGTGAAGCGGCGCCCTATTTGCTCAGTGCTGTCTGGAATGTCTTTGTGAACGCTGCCGCAGCTGCCGGCTTTTCCGCGGCCTCGTTGACAGCGTTGACCAGGGCGCTGCCTACAATAACGCCGTCGGCCAGTGCGCCTACAGAAGCCGCCTGATCAGGGGTGCTGATGCCAAACCCGACCGCCAGAGGAATGTCCGTCTCCGCCCGAACGCGCGCTATGAATGCTTCAAGGTCGCTGTGAAGAGAGCGGCGAGCCCCGGTCACCCCGGTTACGCTGACCAGGTAAATGAAGCCCGTGGCTTGCGATGTCACCTGTTCGATTCTTGCCTGGTTGCTGGTTGGCGCTAGAAAGTAGATATAGGCTAATCCCGCTTCGGCAACATATTGAACGAGTTCTGCCGCTTCTTCTGGAGGCAAATCGGGAACGATCAATCCTTGTATGCCGGCGGTTCGGGCATCATTGACAAAGCGCTCCAGCCCGTAAGCTATGATGGGATTGTAGTAACCCATAAAACATGCAGGCGTACTGATCCCCCGTTGGCGTAAGCGCCGCACCATGTCAAGGCATCCGGCGACGGTAACCCCGTTTTCCAGCGCCACTTGCGTGCTGTGCTGGATGGTCGGCCCATCCGCCAGGGGATCGCTGAATGGGATACCTAATTCCAGCAGATCGCTGTCGGCGGCGACGGCTTCGATAATATCCAGCGAAGATTCAATGTCCGGATAACCCAGGGTGAAGTAGGGCATCAGTGCAGCCGTCTGTTGTTCTTGGGCTTTCTTGAACGCCGCTTCGATCTGCAAACGGCCGTTTTCTGCGGTTGTTTCTGTTGTCATATTGATCTGTATTGCACCCAGCCATCGTAATGGCATGAAGAAGATAAGGTTTAACTTGGTGTGTCGCGGAAGGAGACATTGGTATTTGGATAATGTTTATCATACCATGCCAGATACTCCGCACGCTTTTCTGAGGGGATATCATACAGAATCGCCGACTTACGGTCCAGTGCTCCAATGCCGGCATCATCATAGGAGAAACCAACCGTTTGCTTCAGGTCGTACGCCTTCCGGCAGATTGCCAGCCACTCATCCATGCTGGCATCTTGTGGAGCCACCATGTACTTCCGGCTGTATTGTTCGCGAGGTAACCCCTTTTCTTGGGGATCTTCTTCATTCATGGGAGGTCTCTCCGGATCGGGATAGCGTGTTCGAATAAGCAAATCTTTGAGGGGTTCCATCAGCCGGGCAGTCTGTGTAGCCAGGCTGTTCCAGCCGCCATCCAGCGCCCAAATCGCCGATCCTTTGATCGACGGGTACTTGGCGTAGAGCTCGCCCACTTCCAAGATGTCCTTCATGGCCTGATCGGGATCGGGAACCCGGTTGTGCGTCCAACCCCATTCGGTAAAGAAGATTGGCGGGCGTTCAATGCCATTCTTGTCACAGGCGTCGATTAGCTGGCGGAATCGTCCCATCAGACCGCCATCCCCATTCCATATATCGCCGGTCGTTAAGCTGTATTCGTGCAAGGCCACCGCCAAATCGTCCGGGTGACGCTGCACGAGGTCGAGGTATTTCAATATGCCTGGCGTTTCCCATGCGCCTTCATCCGGCGTGCCTGTGCTGTAGCCTGGTCCGCACCATTTGAAGCCATCGCGCAGGGCAAGCAGCCCGGTATGAAAACAGAACTCGCCGATCCAGTCTGCCCACTCGACCTCTTTGCGCAGTTCATTTACTGTCTCTCCGTAGATGATCGCCGGATCCAATTCCACCGGCCAGCGCGAACGATGTGAATCCCACTGTTTTTGCGCGGCTATTTGGGGGTCTTCGGTATAGTCTGGTACGTCGGTGCCACCCTGGTTGTGAGGGAAGTAGCTCTGCCTGTAGACGGCATGGTGCGCGACTCGGCTGCGCCGCATGATTCGTTGCGCGTCGAGCAGCGATGTCGTCCCATCGACACAGTATGCAAAGAAGGGGACTCCTACTGCATCAACATCGAGCAAGAACTGCCCAATGCCTTGGGACCGACCGGTTGTAGCTGTGTGGAAACCGTTGATCTTCAGGTAAGCCATATGACGGTTGTAGTACTGCGGTAATGATTAGGGCATTGTAACGCAGCAAAGGCTGTTTTGTCCACTTTCGTAATCCTGGTCTCCTGCGTGCTTCAGCGATGACCATTCTCATATTGTTGAGCATGAACAAAAATACCCCTGACAATCGCCACGCGTTGTCAGGGGTATGGGCTGTTTCTTTGTTTAATCGAAAGCGATCTAGTTTTGCCGATTGAGTACCAGATCTACCAATTCCAACAGCTCGGTACGTGCAGTGGAGGGCGGCAGCGCCTGGAGGGCAGCGCGAGCTCGTTCTCCGCTTTCTTCGGCCTGCATCTTTGCTATTTCAAGTGCTCCTGAAGTACGAAGGCTGGCCATCATCTGCTCGATAACATCAGGTCTCTCTTGCACGGCCACGTCAGCTATGGCTCCGCTCTTGCCATCTTCTTCAGTTGTTCCCAGACCATTGTTTACTGCCAAAACACCGCGCCCTTGAAGTAGATCGTTGCCAACCGGCTTTCCCAAATCTTCGGGATCACCGACAATATCCAGGATATCATCGACAATCTGAAATGTGAGGCCCAGGTTGTACGCATAAGAGGCTAAACTGTTGATGATGACATCATCATCAGTCGCCAGTTTCGCGCCCATTCTTGCCGCAGCGTCGAAAAGACTAGCTGTCTTCAATCCAATAATTCGCTTATATGTCTGGCGATCTACCGTCCCTTTCTTGGCGGCATCAGCTTGAAGCGTTTCCCCTTCTACAAGACGAGAACATGCTTCCGCCATGATCACGTTGAGTTCTGCGCCGTACGGGGCCATCAATTCGTAGACTTTCGTAAATAAGAAGTCCCCAGTCAGCAGCGCAAAGGTGCGCCCCCAAACGGAATGAACGGTCGCTTTTCCTCGCCTGGTCAGACTGTGGTCATTAATGTCGTCATGGACAAGCGTTGCCGTATGGACCATCTCAACGGCGGAAGCTACCGGTATAACCTTGTTTATTGCTTCACCGCCGGCGGCCAAGTAGGAAAGAAGTGCCATCTGTGGCCGGATTCTCTTACCACCCGACGTCAGAATATGTACACTAGCGTCACGCAAAGTTTCGACTTCACTGTCAACAACCGCGACAAGCATATCATCGATCGCTGCTAGTCCTTCTGTTATCTGTTCTGTGGACATGAATCTTGCCTTGTTTGCAACTTTCAATATTTTTTGAACGAATTGTGTTCGAATTATAGGAGAGTCCCATAGCCCAGTCAACGTAAGCCCCATTTCTGTCGGCAATTACAAACGATCCCCTAAGCTGGTATGCTCGCTCTTGCTGGCAGATAATAAGGTGGCTGCTGATATGCTAACATGATAGTGTATATTTATAGTTTTACAATGGCTCTAATGCCTCTCTGCATTGAAGCGGATAGGGTGGTCAGTTCGTTTTCGTCGGCTCAGCGGCGACAGTAATAGCATGGGAAAGGAAAGGCAAATGGAGAAGATCAGGCGACGCATTCTGGACGAAGGGCAAAACCTCGGAAACGGTATTCTGAAGATCGATAGCTTCTTGAATCATCAGGTGGATGCTGAGCTGATGGCGGGTGTTGGTGAAGAGATCGCAGAGCGTTTTTTGGAAACGCAGCCGACACTCGTACTGACAGCTGAGGTCAGCGGTATCATTCCGGCAGTCATGACGGGCAAGGCCATGGGCAATATACCCGTCCTTTATGCACGCAAGCACAAGCCCATCACCATGCAGGAACCCGTCTATGTCGATGGCGCGCCCAGTCATACCAAGGGCGGAGAGGTTCTGTTGATGGTTTCACCTGAGTTCCTGCAAACCCATGATCGCGTCTTGATCGTGGACGATTTCTTGGCCAGCGGCCGTACAATCGATGCGCTGGCGCGAATCGTCAGTAATGCCGGCGCTGTCCTCGTAGGTATCGCAGCGGTTGTCGAGAAAGAATTCGAGGGCGGACGCGAGGTGTTGGCGCATTGGCAGGTGCCAATTGAATCGATGGCTGTCATTACAGATATGAGTGATGGACAGATTATTGTCGCCGGCGGTGAGTAATCTGCAATAGGTTCAAGCCGGTTGTTCTTGAGCACGAATTTACGGAGGGCATATGCGTGACGCCATCATTATCCTCGATTATGGATCTCAGTATTCGCAATTGATCGCCCGTCGTATACGCGAGGCCAATGTCTACTGCGAGCTGTTTTCTTGGAGCACACCTTCTGAAGTCATCATGCGTTATGAACCCAAGGGCTTCGTATTGAGCGGTGGCCCGAACAGCGTTTTCGATACGGGGGCGCCGGCGCTGCCGGACTATGTCCTGGAAAGTGGTGCGCCTATTTTGGGTATCTGCTATGGCATGCAGCTGCTTGCTCACCGGTTTGGGGGACAGGTTGCGGCGAGCTACAAACATGAATACGGGTCGGCGCAGCTCACTGTTGACGATATGGAATGCGCGCTGTTTCAGGGTTGGCAAACAGGTGACATCGACGATGCGCAGCAGGTATGGATGAGCCATGGCGACAAAGTAGATAGTCTGCCTCCCGGCTTTGTGCCGCTGGCGCATACGGTTAATTCCCCATTTGCAGCATCGGCCGATCCGCATAAGCAGTATTATGCGGTGCAGTTCCACCCCGAGGTTGTGCATACGCGACAGGGACGCCGTATTCTCAGTAATTTTGTCCATCTTGTCTGTGGATGTGGCAGTGATTGGACCCCCGCTAATTTCATTGATGAGCAGGTGGATGCTATCAGGCAGCAGGTGGGTGACGGCCGTGTCGTGTTGGGGTTGAGCGGCGGCGTCGATTCGGCGGTGGCCGGCGCCCTGATTCATCGTGCTGTTGGCGATCAGCTTACCTGTATCTTCGTTGATCATGGTATGCTGCGCCAGGGGGAAGCGCTGCAGGTTGTAGAGACTTTCGATCGTGAGATGGGCATGCAGTTAATCGCCGTCAATGCCGTTGAAGAATACCTTGAGTCTTTGGCTGGGATCACAGACCCCGAGAAGAAGCGGGCCATCATCGGTGAGAAATTTGTGCGTATCTTCGAGCACGAAGCGGGTAAATTGGGACAGATTGATTTCCTCGCACAAGGAACGATTTATCCAGATGTCATTGAAAGCGCTGGAAAGGACAAGAAAGATGCTCATCTGATCAAGACGCATCACAACGTTGGGGGCTTGCCGGATGACATCGACTTTGAGCTTGTTGAGCCGCTGCGTCTGCTCTTCAAAGATGAGGTAAGGCGCATTGGCACCGCGCTTGGTCTGCCAGATGAGATCGTTTGGCGGCAGCCTTTCCCGGGGCCTGGCTTGGCAATTCGCTGCCTGGGCGAAATCACCTGGCAGCGCCTACAGACGCTGCGAAAGGCAGACGCCATCTTTGTTGATGAACTGCGTGAAGCAGCTATGCTGCGCCAGGGTACGCAGCAGGCGTTCGCTGTCCTCCTACCGGTCAGGAGCGTGGGCGTGATGGGCGACGGCCGAACGTACCAGGAAGTGATTGCTCTGCGTGCTGTTACGACCGAGGATTTCATGACGGCCGATTGGGCACGACTGCCGTATGATTTCCTGGCTCACGTCAGCCGGCGGATTGTCAACGAGGTGGAAGGCGTCAATCGTGTTGTCTATGACATCACTTCTAAGCCGCCCGGCACAATCGAATGGGAATAGGCCCCAAACTAGAATCGCTTACAACCCTGGGAAATGACGCGCGTATAGATTATTAGAGTATTGTTATTGGGTATCAGACTGCCTATTGTATTTATCGTGGAATAGGCTTCTTACAACTGGAGGGTTATGATGAATTACGGTAATGTGCTCAGTAGATCGTGGCATGTGGTTTGGAACCACAAGTTCATGATCGTCCTTGGTTTCTTAGCGGCGCTCGGCAGTGGGATGAGCAGCAGCAACAATTTCAACTACCAGGCGGACAGCGGCGATTTTCAGAATCTGCCGTTCATGGATATGCCGTTTACGCCGCCGGATCCGGGCCAGATTCTGCCCGTATTGGGGGCAATGGCGGCCGGAGCGCTCTGTTTCGCTGTCATCCTGGGCATTGCTCTATGGGTACTGCGCTTGACCGCCGAGGCGGGCATGATTGATGCTGCGAGCCGGCTCGACGCTGGTCAAAAAGTTGGTTTCAGGGAAGCTATGTCCACTGGTTGGAGCAAGATTTGGAGTATGCTGGGCCTCAACCTCTTACTGTTTGGCGCCGTTGCGATCTTCATCCTGGTTCTCTTGCTGCTCTTTGGGCTTGTGATTGGTGGTACCATTGCGGGCGCGGCGGGCAGCAGCAGCGATGCTCAAGGCGTGTTTGCGGCGTTGGGCGCAGGGCTTGTCGCGCTGCTCTGCTGCGTCATATGTGGATTGGCGATAGTGAGCATACTTGTCGGCGTTCTGTACACCTTCGCCCAGCGGGCTATTGTGCTCGAAGACCGGGGCGTTATTGATGGCATTCGCCGTGGTTGGGATGTGATTCGGGCAAACCTGGGAGAGGTGATCATTCTTCTGATATTGTTCCTGTTGTTGGGCTTTGTTGTGGGGGCGATCATCGCTGTGATTTTCATCCCGCTGGGAGCTCTGTCGTTTGGTCCGGGTGCCATGCGGCTGATCTCAGGGGAGGCATTGAGCGGTCTCGATGTTTTCCTGATGGTTTTGGGCGGGATCATGTTGGCGGTAGTTGTCGCCGCGATTCGATCGTTTTATACTGCATTCCGTTCTTCAGCTTTTACTTTGGCTTTCCAAGAGTTCACGGATAAGAAGCTGCCGGCCACCGAATAACAGTAGAGGATCTAAGCAGGCCAGCCGCGCTGGCCTGCTTTTTTGTTTATGGAACGATTAGGGGTAGATACGGGGGGGACTTTTACCGATTTTGTTTGGTTGGATGAACACGGCCGATTTCGCATCTACAAACAGCTCAGTACACCGGAAGATCCCTCGCAGGCGATTGTGGAAGGTATTGAAGAGATTCCCTTGCCGCAGGATGCCGGCGTCGTCCATGGCAGCACAGTGGCCACAAATGCTTTGCTTGAACGGCGCGGCGCACGGACGGCGCTGATAACGACCGCCGGATTTGGCGATGTGCTGGCTATTGGACGTCAGAACCGGCCTGATCTCTATGCTTTGGTTCCCCAGAAACCTGAACCGTTGGTTCCCCGGCAGTGGCGTTTTGAGGTCTCAGAGCGCATTACGGCCGAGGGTGCGGTGCAAACGCCGCTTCGCCAGGCGGAGCTGGATCAGCTTGTTGATCGACTGTTGGTCGAGGGCGTAGAGTCGGTCGCCGTCTGCCTGCTTTTCTCATTTCTTTGGCCTCATCACGAACGGCAGATAGGCCAGGCGATTGCCGGCCGAGCGAAAGAAGGCCAGGCGGTCCACGTGTCGCTTTCATCAGAGATTCTTCCCCAGTTTCGTGAATATGAACGGACATCTACCACCGTCATCAACGCATACGTAGCGCCATTGATGAGCCGTTATCTTACTCGTCTGGCGGCTCGGCTGGGAAAACGGCGTCTATCTATCATGCAGAGCAACGGCGGTATTATCAGCGCGGATGGCGCGGGGAAAGAGGCTGCACGCACTGTCTTGTCCGGCCCGGCGGGCGGTGTTGTCGGTGCGCGGTACATCGCTGAACTGGCAGGATTTGACAATCTGATCACATTTGACATGGGCGGCACAAGTACAGATGTCGCCTTGTGCCCGGGGCGGCTGCCGGCGACGACGAACGGCGCTATCGCGGGAATGCCGCTGCATCTTCCCATTATTGACATTCACACAGTTGGCGCCGGTGGTGGCAGTCTGGCCTATCTTGACCTGGGAGGAGCGCTCCATGTTGGCCCGCAAAGTGCGGGCGCGCAGCCGGGTCCTGCCTGTTATGGGCGGCCGGATGGCGGGTGGCGACTGGAGGTTCAAGGCCGGCGCGTACCGTTTCGCGCAACTACTACCGATGCCAATCTGCTCTTAGGCAGGCTTGATGCGCGAAACTTTCTGGGCGGCCATATGTCGCTGGACAAGGCGAGCGCCGCAGAAGCTCTCTCGAATCTCGCCCAAGATCTGAAGCTCGATTCTCCAGAAGAGGCGGCATGGCATGTCATTCAGCTTGCCAATGCAACGATGGAACGTGCAATCAGGCGCATTTCAGTTGAACGTGGCCATGATCCGCGTCGCTTCACGCTTGTGGCTTTTGGTGGTGCGGGTCCGCTTCACGCTTGTGAACTTGCTGAACAGCTGCAGATACCGCGTGTCCTGGTGCCCCCCGTTCCCGGCGTGTTATCGGCGCTGGGCATGCTGGCAGCTGCGCCGGCGAAGGATTATTCGCGGACAATCATGCGTGAATTCGTTGATGAAGCAGAATTGATCTCATGGTTGGAAGCGGCGTTTGAGCAGTTGATTGAGACGGCCGTATCTGATATGGCGCGGGAAGGGCAAGATCCTGAAGCCTTGATCTTCGAGCCGGCGCTGGATATGCGTTACCGGGGACAGTCGCATGAACTTACCGTGCCATATAGACGTCGAGATCTGGCGACGGATTTTCACGCATTCCACGAGCGGCGCTTTGGGTATAAACGGCCGGCGTCTGATCTGGAAATCGTCAACATCCGTCTGAAGGCGGTGGCCAACAGCCAGCCTCTTGATTTGGAGCGTTTGCCGCTTCCAGAGAATCCTGGCGAGCCGATACCATTCGAGAGAAAACGGGTCTGGTTTGCCGGGGAACTGCAGCCCACGTTGTTGTTCCAGCGCGATCATCTATCTGAGGGGCAAAGAATTGACGGACCGGCCATCATTTTTCAGTACGACACGACGACCGTGCTGCCACAGAATTGGCAAGCTCAGGTGGACTCCTACGGGAATCTGGTGATTAGCCGGTAGCGGCAGCGCGTTTCTGAGCGTTGTGTGCGGGATCCTGTGGCATATCCAGGTATATGGTGACTTCTGAAAAGCTGCTTTCCGGCGTGCGAGTAACCTTAAAGGGAAGCCGGCTAAATACTCTCCAGATAGCCGGATTATCGTTGCGAATTGATGCGGTCAAGATTCTGTAACCGCGGGCGCGTGCCTTCAAAGCGAGCAGGCGCATCAATTGGGTGCCAATACCCATATTCTGAAAATCATCACGAAGCGAGATGGCGACCTCTGCTTCACCCGGGGCAGTTTCCACGAAACGAACGGCGCCAATGGGCATTGCCGGCTGGCCTGGCATGTCGACGAGTGCAATTAAGCCCTGACACTTATCTGGATCAGCCTGGGCAATAAGCAGCGCTTGTTCCCAAACACGATTGGGAACGACACTATCGAGCGTTTGATTAAAACGTTTGTAACGACTATCTGATGACATATGATTGAAGATGTCCACAAGGAGTGGAGCATCATCCGCTGCCATTTGGCGAACGTGAACCAATTGACCCTGCTTCGACCGAAAATCATGATTGTTCTGAGGAGTCTGCATTTTTATTATTCCTTATGACGCATTGCGTCATAAAGGATCATAGCACGAAGGGTGGCTTTTATCAAACGCCGCTAAGGGAGTTGCAACCTTTCGATAGGTGCTGCGTAGTGGATAGTGAATTGACATGTTTGCTATCATATACCTGAGGCGGGCTTGGGAATTCTATTTCATGTGTAGATTGGTCGATTCGCAGCAGTGAGGGACCATAGTATGTCATAGTAGTCCTGAGACCGAGTTTTGTCTCGTCTCGCAAGCTGATCTCAGATGTAATCCATTCGATTAGAGAAAATTTCAAAGGAAGTTTATGATGAGTGCTAAAAAAGTTGATAAGTACGCCGAACTGCGCGCATCGCTTGAGGCGTTGCCCCATATTAGCGCTGCTCAGGTGGATACCTGGGTTGATCTACAGCAGTCTATTGATCGCTCCCGTGATTATCTGATTCGGGCCGTACCCGATGCCCAGTTTAATATCGACGAAGCTCAGAAGATATTGGGCCAGCGCACCTATACGCTGGTCTTCTTTGGTGGAACCGGGGTTGGGAAGAGCACGCTTATTAACGGCCTCTTGGGCCGTAATTTGCTGCCTACCGGCGCCGTAACGGCCGTAACGGGGACGATTGTCTACATTGAGCAAGCTGACGATGACGAAACTGAATCGTTGGTATTGACCTATTGGAGCAAAGATGAATTCGCCGAGCGCGTGCGTCGTTTGTGCCAGTTGGCGGAGATCGACGGCTTCGATATCACGAACGATGGCGAGCGTGAACAGGCGGAAGAGGACATCAAGGCAATTGTCGAAGAGGGCGCCGATACGGCAAAGACGGAGCGCGACGAATATCTCGAGATCTTACTCGACTGCATCCATTCGTATGAGAACAACAAGGAACTTTACAAAGCAGATACGCCGCTTCCGATGAGCCTTTCATTGGAGGATGAGAACTCATACAAGCATCTGCGTGAGGATTCCTTCAAAGGCAGCAATCAGCGCCAGATTCGTTTGATCAAGTCCGCGACATTTCGCATCAAGCCAGAACCCGGTGTACCAAACCTGCTCATGAACGGGTATTTGCGCATCGTTGATGTGCCCGGTCTCGGCGCCGGTATGAGGCTGCATGAAGAGATTACGCTTGAAGAGATGAAGCGCGAGGATGCAATGATCGTTCTGGTGACCGACGCCGGACGCCAACGTGTCGATGAGATGAAATCGCTAGCGGCAGTCAACTGGATCAAGGAAAATCGCCTCTTTGGTTTGAAGGGCGGCGATCTCGATGAAGCCGCAGCGAAGATCTTCCTGGCTGTGAACGGCGCCAATGTGCGCCAGGCTTTTGATCGCCTGAATTCTGGCTTGCCTGAGGCTGAACTTGAGGTCAAGGAAGTCACCCGTTACATTGCGCCGAACTATTGGGAACGCTATCAGGGTCGTGGACATAACCGGCCTTACTTCCTGGTCATGGCGCCTCCGGCCTTGTATCTGCAAGATCCGGAGAACTCACCAGATGAATTCGCCAGCGAAACTGAACGAATTTTGAAAGTCTTTAAGGATCAATTGGGGCCGGTCGATATCGACGATCCCTTCGCGCCGGATACCAAAGAAGCATTGCTCGCATTGAGCGAAGTACCGCTGCTGCGCGACAGCTTGGTTGAGTTTATCAAGACGGAGCGGGTTCGTGGTCAATTACGCGAGGCCTCGACACGTATTCGGAATTCCCTGCAAGCCCTCCGTTTCTATTACGAACGGCAGCTGGCCGCACGTGGTGTTCAACCACCGTTCGCTACCAGCTGGGAACAACTGCAGGAGCGGCGGTACGAGAACGTTCTCACCCGACAGCAGAAGGATTTGCCCCGCGCTTACCATAACGCTCTGTTAGAGTTGAGCGCACGCACCAACAGCGACGAACGTTTTCGTACGCTGCTGCGTCCGACCCTGAATGGTATTGAAGGGATGGTTCAGAACGCGATTCAGCGTGAGGTTGAGACCCTGCTGGAAAGCTATGGTACGGAATATTGGGATGATCGTGATGTGACCTATGATAACTTGATCTGGGGCACTAGCGGTATTGAAATCCCCATCAAGCGTATCTTATTTCAGGTTGAATTAGCGATGCAGGAATCCGTTTCCCAATTTGTGCCGGAAATGGCTGATGTGATTGCCGACGAGCTGCAGAGAACCTTGGAAGCGCACGAAATCTTCTCTCGGTTACAGCGCGCCGAATATGATCGTGACTATGCCTATACACTCCCAGGGATTTCGTCCGAGGAACCACTCGATCTGGCATTGGCTTATGAAGAACTACTTGGCCGGGTCGGAAAGAGCTTCCGCCACATGGTTCAGCAGGCGACCATGTATGAATTGATGAGTTCTGATCGCTCGGTGCATACGCGCCTTGAGGAAGGGGAAAAAGAGCTGGCACTGCCATCCAGTGAGCGACTGCTTGATGTGGCGCTGTATGGTCCTGACCATGTTCGTGAAGAGATCGCGGAGATGATGCCGGCCCCGGCGAACAGCACGCAGGGAGCAACCGAAGAAGCGACCGAGCCTGAACCGGAACTCACGATCAATATTCTGGACGAGCCGGCTCAGCCTGACTTTGATATCAGTTTCCTGGGTGAGGGTTCAGTGCCGCCTGCAGGGGCAGATCTGGAAGTGAGCTACGCAGACAAATTGGACGACGTGGCTGTCAAGGTCAATCGCATCTTTGACAACATTGTGCAGGATCTGTTCAGTGATGACGAACTGCTGCCCCGATTGCGACGTCTCTTCTGGTTGGAAGCGACCAAGTCGGAGCGGGACTTCATCAACTATTTGGTGAAGCCGATGCTCAAGCAGCACGATCGCAATTTGCACGATCCCGAACTGCAGGCAGCGATGGAGATTGATCTGGAGTCGGTGTCTGACCTGGAAGCATTGATGCGCACCTGGGAAGGTCTGCACGAGTTGGAAACAGGTCTGGGAATCTAAGAATGGTTGCCCTGGCAGCGATCCGTTACTAAGAATAGGCATGATCGCTGCCAGGAGATGTAGTTCTGACAGTTAAGGCAAGGTACATACTATGCAGGATGCAGACAGAAACCTGGTTAAGGGTCTGGATGGCAATGATCATTTGCTGTTGTTTGCCGATCGCGTGCGGCAGTGGTTGGTCGCTGATCTTAATCGCAGTGAAGAAGCGGTTCCTGACTTTACGGAGTCGCGGGCCAAGGCGCTTCTGCGCGCCGCGGATTTGCTTGATGATCCCACTAGACATAGCTTTGGCCGCTTGATGGAAAATGAGGTGGCGGTTCGTATCACGCTCTTCGATTTGCTGCGCGATAGCGAACTGGTGGAGAATGAGGCTGTGGCTGCCCTGGCAGCGACTAGTGCGGTGCAACAGACGACCGAAATGGTTGCCTTTGATGAATGGTTGTCATTTATCGTGGCCTCGTTTGCCTGGAAGAGTGGCTACCCGCTGTTCCAGCTCGACCCCGCTACCCCACCTGATCCATACAGTCCGGCGGGCCAGGTTCTGAAACGCGCCGCCTACTTTGTACGGCGTCAGGTCCAGCGCAGCGCCACAGAGCGCGATAAGCTGGGACGCCAGCTGACGTACTCTGGAACGTCGACAGGCGAGCGTGGATTGGAGGATCTGGAGGCAGATGGTTCGATTGCACCGCTGCCCCCTTATTACCGTCCGCCGATTCCGGTCAACTATCCGGAGGTCTCGACGGATACGCTGCAGATTGATCCCGAGAGTGGTGAAGAAACCACAGGGGTAACGCGTGGCAGTCCGATTAGGATAACGACCAGTGATATAGAACCGGATGCTGAGGCGACTCCTTATCGAGAGCCTATTCGTGTCACACCTGTCGATCAGCCGCCGATATCTACGACGCGAATTGTGACGCCTGACGCTTCCGTCTCAACTGGTTCCGCGTTTTCTGATTCTGTGCGCAAGAAATTCGGCCGTGGCAAGCAAGGGATGAAGTCAACAAAACTCAATGTGCTTGTTCAGGAGTTTCCGGATGGACCAGGTCTCTATGGTCTTCAGGTGCGCGTGAGTTGCAAGGGGATTAAGAGTCATGTAGCCGGGACGACCACGCGTGAAGGTAAATTCACCTGTGAACTGCCGGTGCCGGAGCAGACAGGACTCACCTATGATATCGATGTTAGCTGGCCGCGTGATTTGGGTGGTGAAACAGAACGCAAATCAATCACACTTAACGCGGATCGTACGCAGTTCACCTTGCCCTTCTTTCATCAGTTAAGCAATGAGTCAGATAGTCAGGTGCTGAAGTAGTCCTTCTGAAGAAGAATTCGGCATCAAGACCTCCATGTGTCGCGGCGGAAGAAACGCGGGACGGCTATGAACAAACGCATGAAGCTAACTGATGAAGACATAGAGCGCGTTCTGGAGCAGGTGCGTGATGACCCGCCCTCTCCGGTGGTGCTTACCATTGGTCTTGATGATGTCTCGCCTTCAGCGCCTCGAGTCAACTCTCAACTGATTCGCATTACTGCCGATGATTTGACCGCCGCACCGCCCCAGCGCTCTAATGCCCCGAATCTTATTGAGTTGGAGACGTTGATGTTTGGTTTGGTGAATAGTGCTCGGCAGGCTCACCTGCCAAAATGGCTGGGTGGACCCAATTTGCGTTGGAATGATGAGCTGGCGGCCGTAGCGCGTGGACATTCCGTGGATATGCTGAAACGAGGATATGTTGATCACACATCGCCCGACGGCATCAAAGTGGCAAAGCGAATTGACCAGCAAGGCATTGGATATGTCGCTTGCGGCGAAAATATTGGCATCGTCTATGGCGCCGCAAGTCACAGCGACCAGGGCGTTTATGAAATTCACAATGCCTTTATGAACCAGCCGCGTCGATTGACCAACCATCGCGGAAATCTACTTAATCCGATATGGACTCATGTTGGTATTGGGGCGGCTTACGATGAGAGCGGCACGTTAGTGTTGACACAGAACTTTATCTCCAAGGTGGGGTGAGGCTGAGTATGGCTAGGCGGGGTCCACTATCCGATTAGCAACGAGTAATAACAATTGAGGTTTTAGCAGACGCTATCACGAGTGCAACGAATGGCAGAAGAACAAGAAACAATCGTCATAACCGATCCCGATTCTGATCGCTACCATACCTTTGGCTATATCAGCTGGTGGCGGCAAGACATTGTGCGCAACGCAACAGTCCTTGTCGTCGGCGCCGGCGCGCTGGGCAATGAAGTCATAAAGAATCTCGCTTTGATGGGTATCGGCAATATCCTTATCGCTGATTTTGATACTATCGAGGACAGCAATCTGAGTCGTTCTGTTCTTTTCCGCGAATCAGATAACGGCCTGCGCAAGGTCGATGCTGCCGCAGCGGCCGTAAAAGAGCTCAATCCTGATGTCAATGTGAAGGCATGGCACGGGGACATCAATTTTGAGATGGGACTTGGCGTCTTCCGCCATGTTGATGCGATTGTTGGCTGCCTGGACAATCGCGAAGCGCGGCTTTCAATAAACCGCGCCAGTTGGGCGATCAGCCGTCCCTGGGTCGATGGTGCGATTCAGGAGCTAATGGGCATCGTGCGCGTGTTCTGGCCCGGTGAGGGCGCATGCTACGAGTGCACGCTGACCGACCATGACTATCAAATGATCGGCTTGCGCTATTCTTGTCCTTTGCTGGCGCGTGATAATATGCTTTTGGGAAAGGTGGCAACAACGCCGACCAGCGCTTCAATTGTCGCCGCGTTTCAAACGCAAGAGGCACTAAAACTGATCCATGAGATGGAAGTTCATCCAGGGAAGGCCTTGCTAATCAATGGACTGACGAATGACATATATACAACCGAATATCCCGTAAAGGATATGTGTATGAGCCATTCTCGTCTTGATCCCATTGTAGAGCTGCCTGATGTCCAGGTTGACAAGACCACATTAGCGGAGCTGTTGGCGATTGCCCGCGAACAGCTGGGTGAAGATACGACGCTTGAGTTTAGCGGCGAGCTTGTGGTGGCCATGACCTGCAATCATTGCCAGGAGGAGACCCCGGTCTTCAAGCGAATGTCGCGTCTCTATGAAGAGGATTCTAACTGCCCTATTTGCGGCAGTCCTCGCGATATGGTGCTCACGCACCGCATCAACGGTGAGGAAACATTTCTTGACCGCACGCTTGCGGAGGTTGACGTTCCGCCTCTCGATATAATCCGCGCCCGCAGCGCAGAGGATCATATCTATCTCGAATTGACTGGAGACAAAGAGACATTTCTGCGCTTTGTTTGATAATCCTGTCAGCCAACCGTCTGCGGCCTGGCTCCTTAGTAACCTGAGCAGGTCGCAACTATAGTTGACGATTTACGTAATAGTTAGTGTAATATCTATGACAATAAAGTCTGGAGGCTTTTTCAAATGGCTAGTACCAAAGTAATTATTTATGATCCGACAGGTTCAAAGAAAACACCGGTTGAACTACCGGACGATGTTCCGATGCGACGGTTGATTCCGGCGCTGGTAAGCAAGATGGGTTTGCCCACGAGCCAGGGAGCGAATCCCATTACCTACCGCCTGGATCATCGGGCATCTGGCAAGCGCCTCGGAGAGGATGAATCTCTGAGTGATGCCGGCGTCAAAGAAGACGATATCTTGAGCCTGTTCCCTGAAGTAACCGCAGGCTAATAACAATCTGGTTTGGGCTCTTTGCAGGCGGCCTTGAAGGTGCACCTGCGAAGTTCATGATTCAATCGAAGGATGAGGACTGCCAGAGGTAGGTCTTTGTCCTTTATTGCTCTGTACTGTTTTAGGCGAGGAAGCAGCAATGGCATTTGATATTCGCGAGACTCGACTGCGAAATGATTATAATCGGATACGAGATCTGGTTGATCGCAGTGCGTTCATACATATTGTGGCAACGGAAGGTGAGCCAGTAGAGAAGTACCTGATTCGCTTCTCCTGTCGCGGCGTGGAAAAAGTGACGCCATCTGGCAAACCCGTTTATCGTGATAACCATGATGTGAGTATCTACTTGCATTCTGAATACCCGCTTAAACAACCTCAGCTAAAATGGTTGACCCCTGTTTATCACCCGAACATTCATGTGACCGGGGCGGTATGCATCGGCGCATGGTGGCCGGCAAAAACCCTTGATGAATTATTGCTGACGCTTGGTGAAATGGTTCAGTACAAGAATTTTGACCCTCGCGATCCGATGAATTCACGAGCGGCAACCTGGGCGCTGCGCAACAAGCAGATGTTCCCCATAGATGACCGGGATCTAAAAGGCCGGTCGGTCGCGGATATGATCGTTCTTGGCGATGAGGAAAGTGATGACTTCGGCATCAACATTCTCTGAGCAGGAGCCTCTTTCGAGCCCGGACGCCGACGAAGATCAACCGACTGTTATGCAGCCGGAGGCAGCTATTGAGACACTGCCTGAGCGACAACTACCTGATCTGGAGGAGGAGTGTGTCCTCCACGGACAAGAGCCAGTTGATGGTGAGGCTACCGTCTTTCTGTCTCAGCTGGCGCTGAAACAGATCGCCACACACAGCTACAGTAATCTGGACTGTGAGGTCGGCGGTGCGCTGCTTGGCCGCCCCTATCAATTTGATGATGAGATCTACTTGGATGTGCGCGCGGCGATTCCGGCCGTTACGGCCGATCAAGGACCGGTCCATTTTACGTTCACAGCCGATGCCTGGGCGCAGCTACACAAGGATCGCATGCAGCGCTATCCTGACTACGACATTGTTGGCTGGTTCCACACGCACCCTGATCTCGGTGTCTTCTATTCCAGCGATGATGTCATTGTGCACAGCGCTGCTTTTACGCTGCCCTGGCATGTTGGTATAGTGATCGATCCGCTGCGTAAAGAAACGGCGCTGTTTGGATGGAAGCAAGAGATATTGGGTCCGATCTCGGGATTCTACGAGCGCTTGGAACTCGAACCATCATCCGTTCTAGAGTGGGAAGTTGTGCCGACGGCCGTGTGGGATCATCCTTACGAATACAATGGGGGAGACCGATATGGAGAAAGCGGCGTTTATTTGCCGGCCAACAGCCCGCCGGCAATGCCGGCGCTAAAATCCTATATTGGCTATGGGTTGGCCGCCCTGGCGTTGCTGTTTAGCCTGTTCCTCTTGTTTGGTTGGGTTATGCCGCTAACAAGAGAAGTTGATCGCCTACAAAATATGGTTGTCGTCTTGGCCGACTCTGCCCTCGCGGATAGTAATGCTGCGCTGTGTCCTGACCCGCGACTGCGGATTCTTTCGCCATTGACCAGCCAGAAGATAGCCGGCAGCTCTCAAGTAGAAGTGACTGGTACAGCGATACTACCCGAGGTCTCCCGCTACCAGGTGGATGCCCGGCCGGCCGGGCTGGACGGCCGTTGGACGATGGTTGATACGTTTCGTGGGTCAACCAAGCTGGGTGAATTAGCTACCTGGGAGACTGAATCCTGGCCGCCAGGCGCTTATGAACTGCGATTGGTGGCTGTCGACAATAGTAATATTAAGCTGCCGGGCAGCCCGAATTGTGCTATCGACGTTGAACTAGCCCCGTGATCCATTTGAGGCGAGCCCTGCTTGAGATAACCGTATGCCTGATTTAACAGACCTGACTTACGCTGCTCAGATAACCATCTCACTGCCTGATACAGGCGAGTCCGTCACGATGACTGTCACCTTGCGCCCGGCTGACGAGATCGATGTGGATGGCGTAATGAAGCCGCTTGGCGAGTGTACACTGGGTGATCTGGAGCGATATGCGGAAGACCTGGAGGAAGGTGTCTGGGAGACTTACCAGGCGATAGTTCTGCCAGAACTTGATTTGAATGAGCAGGTAAAGGTTGATGTCAAGCTCCTCGGTGAGGAGGTGGCGCAGAATGCCAGTTGGCAGGAGTTGAACCTGGTGCTGCCCCTTGATGCTTTGCAGGAAAGCTCACAGGAAAACCAAGAAGGTGAAGCAGACCTACAAACAGCGGTAGAAGACCTGCCCACTGAGGGGGAAGACCCGTCTGCCGGTTCAGCAGCCGGAGAAGAGGTGGAGAACGCCCTTGAAACGGTGGCGGCGCCAGATGTAGAGGTTGCCGAGGCTGAGTTGGTCTATCCTGAGATAGAGGAAGAAATTATTGAGGAGGTTCAAGCACCTGAAATCATTCCCAGCCAGGCGCGGGTCCGGGTAGCCGGAGAGCGCCTCCCGCTGAACGATCCGACATGGGCTGCCGTGGACATCTTGATGGACGAATCCGCACTAAGGGCGGCTCAAGCTCATGCGCTGAGCAGTATGAATCGCGAGGTTGCCGGCGTTTTGGTGGGCGGTCGACCGGAGAAGCAGC
Organism: uncultured Chloroflexia bacterium; assembly: GCA_963767495.1. Taxonomy (GTDB): domain Bacteria; phylum Chloroflexota; class Anaerolineae; order Promineifilales; family Promineifilaceae; genus JAACFF01. Next base: position 109,454 of record CAVYDY010000001.1, on the reverse strand, counting down.
CTGATGGCCGCTACGTTGTTCATATCTTTGACACGATCGTGGCCCGCCACACCGTTATGCAAGGCGCCAGTGTTACCTATACGCCAGAAAGCTGGCGCTATCTTAATGACACGTTGGCTGAGCGATACCCTGACGAGACGGCTGTTATGGTCGGCTGGTACCATACGCACCCCGGATTTGGCATATTCCTTTCGGGGATGGATTTGTTTATACACCAGAACTTCTTCACCCAGATTTGGCATGTTGCCATGGTCTTGGATCCACGAGCACGGACCAGCGGGTTTTTCTGCTGGGACCGGCAGAAGACACGGGTGAGCCGTTCTGATTTTGTCTGGCCCTCATGGGCGGCCCATTCCTGGTAGGCACCTAAGTAAACTCGAGTTGAACTAAGCGTATTAGAAGGATAAGATCCGTTTTCTAGATCTTGACCTTTTGCCTAAACCGTTTTACGCTTTAACTGATATGGATGAGCAAGAGAATCCGTTTATTCGCATTACGGATAATGATATTGTCGAAGCTAATCAACTTAGCCTTCACTGTCCGATCTGCGCCGGCGCCGTAGAGAAGAATCTAGATGGCGAGGCGCTGATTCCCATTGTCTGCGCCAGCTGCGGAACGCTCTACCATAAGACATGCTGGGAGCAAAGCGGTGGGAAGTGTGCGATCTTGGGCTGTGGGCACGATGCCTACCACATTTATGGACGCGATATAGGTCCTGCACTTAAGTTGAATTATGATGACATCGCTCGGCCATCAGCAAATGGCAGCGGCCCACCCGCTTCGAGCCGCCGCTCGCGACGCCTCAAAGAAGAGCAAAAGCGTCAGGTGGAGGCAATGCGTCGGCCAGGTCTCTTGCAGCGATTTTTCCAATGGCTGCTGGATCAGATCCAGATTGGTTGACCTGTGCCAGGGGTGAAGATGTCAATTCAGATATGTTCAAAAGCCCCCGCGTTAGCTGCGCCCTGAACTGAGATGCCCCCTCCTTCCTATATCAGACCAGTATTGGTGAATGAGTCCTCCCCTTTCCTTGGGGATGCCTGCGCTTTGTGTAAGGAATCTTTTGTCGAGGATGACAGGCTTGTCATTTGTCCACAAGACGGGAGCCGGCATCATCAGGCGTGTTGGGAAGCCAACGGCAACCACTGTACCGCTTATGGATGTGGTGGACAGGGTGATGTGGTGGAGAATCGCCAGCGGGCTGGATCCCGATTCTATTCGCGTGATACCGCGGAGCGAAAGCCGTTGGGCCGTTTCTCTAAAGTACGGACAATGCCCAGCAGCAGTATGGGGTGTGCGCAATCATGCCTGGTGATAGGGATTGCCCTAGCCATCGTACTTATCGCTGCTGGATGTTTTGGCCTCTGGGCAGTCGCTGATTATATCCTTATTGAAGTCCTCGGCTGGCAATACCGCGCACCCTATTCGGGCTCGATTACGCCTTCGACGATGACAGCCTCTTTGCGTGCCTTGCAGCATATTGCCCTACTTTGAGTTTTGATCGTTTGTGCTAGACTAGCCCCGGTAACCATCTGAAATCGCACGATAATCTTTGGTTGCTTGCTGCCTGAACTGCAGCCAGAGCTGTTCTTTGCCCATGGGGTTGTCGAGGAACGACAACGGGAAACCAGAATATGACCACAAAGTACGACGAATTATTGGAAAAAGTTTACGAGATCAACGATATTGAAAAGGCGAACGCCTTGCTTGGTTGGGATCGTGAAACCAATATGCCAAGAGCAGGTATCACCGCACGTGTGCAGCAGATGACCACGCTGAGCCGCCTGTCACATACGATGTTTACTGCCGATGAAATGGGTGAGCTTATTGAAGCGGCGGCCGTTGAGTTGGAAGATGCTCCTTACGACAGCAACGAAGCCAGCCTGATCAGACTTCTGAGGCGTACGTATGCCAATGCTCGAGAACTGCCGTTGGCGTTTGTCGCACGTGTGAGTGAAGTTGGTGGGCACGCGCATACCGCCTGGGCCCAGGCAAGGGAAGACGGTGATTTTGAGGCATTTCGGCCCTGGCTGGAACAGGTTGTGGCCCTAGGTCAGGAAATGGCCGGGTATTATGGCTACAGCGACGAAATGTATGATGCGCTCCTGGACAAGTATGAATTCGATATGAAGACGGCCGAGGTACGAGAGACCTTCGCCGCACTCAAGCAGGAATTGATACCCTTGCGCGAAGCAATACAAGAAAGGGGCAGTGAGGTTGATGATAGTTTCTTGCATCAACCTTTCGACATTGCCAAACAGAAGCAGTTCGCGCGCTTCATTGCGCCCAAGGTTGGTTATGATTTTTCTCGTGGTCATTTGGGGACGGTCATCCATCCCTTCGCCACAAGTTTCGGACGCGATGATGCCCGGATCACGACCCGCTGGTACCCTGATTTCCTGAACCCATTCCTCTTCGGTACGCTGCATGAAGCAGGGCACGCCATCTACGAGCAGGGCACTCATCCCGATCTGGCGCGAACACCTCTGGCTCGCGGTACGTCGCTGGGAATTCACGAATCCCAGTCGCGGATGATGGAAAATATCGTCGGACGCAGCCGGGGCTTTTGGCAGGCCTATTACCTGCCACTACAGAGTACATTCCCCGAACAGCTTTCCGACTATTCCTTAGAAGAGTTTTATCGGGCCATTAACAAGGTCCAGCCTTCTTACATTCGTGTTGAGGCTGACGAACTTACCTATAGTTTCCATATCATTTTGCGCTTCGAGTTGGAGCAGGCGCTGATGACTGGAGATCTGGCGGTGCAAGACTTGCCTGTGGCCTGGAATGACAAGATGAATGAGTTGTTGGGCGTTGTGCCGCAGAATGATTCAGATGGTTGTCTGCAGGATGTGCATTGGACACGGCCGATGTTTGGCTACTTCCCGACTTATGCCCTTGGAAATCTTTACTCGGCTCAGTTCTATGAAGCGGCTGTCGAGCAGGTGCCGGAGATTGAGGTTGAAATGGCCGAAGGCAAGACGGATGCTCTATTGGCGTGGCTGGGCGAGAACATCCACCAACACGGCCGAAAATATACGCCGCGCGAACTGGTTCAGCGCGTTACCGGCCACTCCCTTCAGCACGAGCCATTCATGCGCTACGTGACCGCCAAATTCAGTGACATCTACGATTTGTAATAGAAAAATAGGCGACGAGTGGGGTTCTGTGTAGACCAGGCAGCAGTTCGATATTGCTGCCGCTTATTCTTCGTTCTCGTCTTCCCCGTTTTCACTTTCGGGCACAGGAAACTCCACCCGAACGCGAGACACGGCTCTGCGGTCGACATCAAGCACTGTCAGGCGAACGGAGTCGTTGTAGACAACTTCATCGTTGGCCTTTGGTGGGCGACCTAACTCAGCCACTACCAATCCCCCGACCGTTTCGACATCGGGTAGGTCAGATTCATCACCCAGAAAAACAATCTCTGAGAGAGCGTCGACGAGAAAATCGCCAGAGATTTCGATCACGCCCGGGCTCAATTCAACGTAGGGTTCCGGCTCCAGGTCAAATTCATCACGTACTTCACCGACCACTTCTTCTATCAGATCTTCTAGGGTGACCACCCCGGCCATGCCGCCAAACTCATCAAGCACAACGGCCATGTGCAGCTTCGCGCGTTTCATGGCGCCCAGCAATGTTTCAATTTGCTGGTCTTCCGGCACCAATGGCGCGGCACGCAGAATGAGCCTCAAATCAAGCTTTGCCCCTGGATTGATGGTTTGGCGAATCAAGTCCTTCAAATGCAGGATGCCGACGATATGGTCTAGATCGCCTTCATAGACCGGGAAACGACTGTGACGGCTTTCGGTTACCAGCTTCAATAGTTCTGCTTCTGATATGTCGAGAGGGAAAGCCTGTACTTTTGTGCGCGGCGTCATGACTTGTCCGACAGTTCGCTCGCTGAAGTCAAAGATATTGCGAATGATCGCTTCTTCCTCTTCCAGCAGCAGACCACCCTCCGTGCTTTCGGATACGAGCAGCTCAATCTCCTCTGCGGCGAATAGACTTGACTCGCCATGAGCGGGAGGTATACGAAACAGCCTGAGCAGTCCATTGCCGATCGCATTGAGGATGCGCACGGGGATGCTCAATAGCTTCTGGGAAAACTGCATCGGACGATAGACGTGCATCACCATGTTTGAGGCGTCAACCAGGGCCAGCGTCTTTGGAACCATCTCACCAATGACAACATGCATATAGGTTAACAATCCCAGTGCTACCAGGTAGCCAATTGTTCTGGTAGCAGCTTCGCTTATGCCAAATACGGTGGTGAGATACGGTTCGATGAAGTGTGAAATGCGTGGTTCCCCATACATGGCCAGGCCCAATGATGCCAGCGTGATACCCAACTGCGCCGTAGCGATGTATTGATCTTGCTTGGGCCGGGACTCGACAATCTCCAATACTTTGCCAGCTTTGACATCACCTTCATTAGCCATTTGCTCAAGTTGTGTTGGGCGCACGCCGATAATGGCAAATTCAGCGGCCACGTACAGGCCATTGAGCAAAATAAGCAGGGTGATGATGAAGAAGGGAATGATGAGTACGGTAATTGAGGGCAGCCCTTCTTCGGCGGCGCTAAACAGCAGAAATGCAAAACTCGTGCCGGGAACTGCCAGGGAGAGCAGGAGTAGTTTACTCATGGTCTACGACTTCCCACTCCGAAAACGGTGCGACTGAGTCGGATGATGCCGGCTTCAAGGAGACTTCACGTACACCGAGGTCTTCCATCGCCTCAACGCGTATCCTGGTGTCACCGATAAGGACTTCTTCACCTTCTTCGGGCGGCCGTCCCAGTTCGCTAAACACCAGGCCGCTCAACGTATCTGCTTCATCGGGCAAGTCAAGCTCCAGGTATTCGTTTACATCACTGACGAGTAAATCACCGCGCAAATAGATGCGACCCTCTTTGTCTCTGGCCACCAGCGCCATTTCATCATCGAATTCATCTTGAAGCTCACCAAAAATCTCTTCAATCAAGTCTTCGAAAGTAATCATGCCGGCCGTGCCGCCAAATTCGTCAAACACGATAGCCAGGTATTTTCGCCGGTCATTCAATTGTTCCCAAAGGTCACTAACCGGCATCGTCTCTGGAATGTATACAGCTTCGCGGATGGCAGTGTGCAGGTCTGTTTCCCCCTGGACATGTAGCTTATAGAGATCTTTTACATGTACGAATCCGATGATGTCATCCATTGATTCACGATGGATAGGAATGCGTGAATAACCCACGCTTATCGCTAGATTGAGTACGTCCAATACGGTGCTGTCTTCCGGGACAGCGGCGATTTTTGTGCGGTGCAGCATGACCTGCCGCGCCGTAAGGTCACGCAGGCGGAATGCGTTGCGCAGCAGCTGTCGTTCTATATCGTCGAGTAAGCCGCCTTCATGACTCTCAGTTACCAGGAGCTCGATTTCCTCGGGCGAGTGTGCATGCGCATGGCCGTCCATCAGCGAATGTCCCATCAGGCGCAGAATCAGCGCTGCGCTGCCATTGAAAAGCCAGATCAGAGGAGCGAATAATTTCAGAGAGACGCGCATTGGCCAGACGACGCTTCTGGCTATTTGCTCCGGATACTGGATGGCGACTGATTTAGGGAGCAACTCGCCGAATATGACCTGCAGCGTGGTTATGAAAATAAGCACGGCCGTAACAGCGATGGTATTAGCCAGGACAAAGGTCGCCGTGCCACCATCGCCGCCAAGTAGGCTTGCAAAAGAGGGGAACTGATCGAGCAATGAAGCAATCGGCTCGACCAGCTGACGGGCGATGGCGTTCTGCCCGTAAGCGCCCAACACCAGCGAAGAAATCGTAATGCCGATCTGGCAGGCCGCCACATATCGATCCAGGGACTTACTATTCATTAAATAGGACAGCAATACCTGCGACATGCGATCGCCAGAGCCAGCCATCTGACTGACTTTTGTCCGTCTGGCAGATACCGTCGCGAATTCAGCAGCCACATAAAGGGCATTGAAGAAGATCATTACGACGATTGTGGCTGCAACGATGAGCAGATCTAACATGAGCTGGATGAAACGCGGTGGACTTCGAGCAAGTGCAGCAGCACATACCGGTCAGCGGATCGAACGTTTATTGTGTTTAACAGTGGAAATGGCCTGATACCGCCCTGGGTCTGGGAAGTATCTAATATGGTAGGTGGGGGGTGGTCAGAAGGTTCTGATGTAGTATCGGGCACCGCTACAGAATCCCCCGGTGTCCTGGTGTGATATTTTCCGTGTCTAGTTTTTTGGTTGACATCTATTGCAGGCTACTGAACCAAAACGCGAAATCGCTGCGCCAATCTTCGGGCAAATTCCAGATATTGTCATTCAAATCGCAAGTTTAAGTGTCCAAAGATTAAACTAGCTGCCGCTGATTATAGAACAGCGAAGAGAAAAGTCAACCCGCCTCACGATTGACATCCAAAACGTTTTGGATTATACTGCGATTAATGTCCGAAACGTTTTGGACAACCTCAAATCCTCATAGACGGTGCAATGCAGGCTGCCTGCGGAGTGTATAAGGGAAGATGGCCGTCACACTTAGAGACATCGCTGATGAACTAGGAGTATCCGTTACTACTGTTTCGCGGGGATTGGCTGGATACAGTGACGTGGCTGAGGAAACGCGACAGCGAATTCAGCAGGTCGCTGCAAATCTTGGCTACTATCCCAACCTTGCCGCCCGCCGTCTCCAAAAACAACGGACCGACACCCTCGGTTTTATCATGCCCACCTTTGGCCCTCGATTTTCAGATCCATTTTTCAGTGAATTTATCGCCGGCATCGGCACAGAAGCGGCCGAGTATGAGTATGATCTGCTCGTTTCTACGCATGCCCCGGATAGTGAAGGTGAATTGAGGGCCTATAGTCAAGCGGCAAGGGGTGGCTGGGTTGATGGTTTGATTGTCGTGCGCACCCGCGAAGATGATCAGCGTATAAATCTGCTTTGTGAGCATGGATTTCCATTCGTCGCTTTCGGTCGGACGAACTGTGCGATTGACTATCCCTATGTGGATGAGGACGGCGCCGCCGGTATGAGATTGTTGGTCCAGCATTTCATCGACCTGGGTCACCAGCGAATCGCGTTCATCACGCCCCCAACTGGTTTGATGTTCGGTCGCTACCGTCTGCATGGCTATTCTGAAACTATGGAGCAAAACGGACTGGCCGTTGATCCAAACTGGGTGGTGCCTGGTGACATGACGCAGCATGGCGGTGCGGAAGCGGTTGAAAGACTACTGCAGCTCGTGCCGCGCCCGACGGCGATAATTTGCAGTAATGATCTTATGGCGATTGGCGCTATGAATCGTATACAGCAGCATGGCCTATTCCCCGGTGTGGACGTGGCCATAGGTGGTTTCGATGATATTCCCCTTGCTGCTTATGTGAGCCCTCCTTTGACCACGCTGCACCAGCCTATTTACGATATCGGCCGTCGCACCTGCGCTATGCTGATTGATCTTGTCAACGGGCGTCAGCCCGCAGACCCACATGTACTTTGGACGCCATCTCTAGTTGTCCGGGCATCGAGTGGGCAGCTACTCTAGCTATGATGAATGATCCTTCCCGTTTTGCGGTTTATCTCATTCCACCTTACCTGTTGAGTCAACAGGTGATGCAGATTCACCAGATGCTGCGCAAACAGTTTGGACTCGCTGCGGCTGACCGTTTTCAGGTTCACGCGACCGTCAAGGGCTTCTTTAAGAAAGTGGAGGGTCCGCTTGAACCATTGTTGGAATCACTTGATGCTGTCTTTGCCGATCAACAGCCATTTACAGTGCAGCTGAGCGGTTATCGTATGGACGAAATTGGTATTGGCTATGACTGCTCTTTGTTGGATGGGAGGCGGAATGAGGCGTTGGCCGATTTTCGCGAACAGGTCGTGGCGGCGGTTCGGCCGTTTATCGCCCCTGACTGTGATTTTGCGGCCTCCGATCTTGGCTATCCTTATGAAGCGCATATTACGCTCGCTTTCCGTGATATCCATATCAGTTTGTACGATGATTTACTGGCATATCTGGCAGAGGCTCCGGCGGACCAGGAGCCCTTTGTGGCGAGGACATTTCATTTTCTGGAGTTTTTCAGTGAGGATTGGACCGGTGAATGGTGGCACTCATTGACCTGGCGCCTCATTAAATCTTGGCACTTGCCAGATCAGAACGTGTAGCAGCCATGTTCAGAGGTTGCCACTGTTCCAGAAGTGACAGAGCTGGAACCAAGGAGAGGTAATATGGCATGAATCTAGCTGATATGACGACAATAGCAGTTTATCCCCGCAGGTATCGATCCGTACCGCCTGCACGGGGGCTATTGGTAAGAATGTGCGGAATGCGCCGATCAGCTGCGCAGGTTTTATTGGACTGACTCACATTGCGAAAGGAGGATTTGGCTGTGAGTAAAAAAGCATTGTACATATTGGTTTTTGTTTTGGTGGGCTTATTCGTTTTAGTTGGATGCGCTCCACAAGAGGTGCAGGTAGAAGTGACCCGTGTGGTTACCGAGACTGAGCAAGTTGAAGTTACCAGAGTGGTGACGGAAACTGTTGAAGTTGAAGGTGAAATGGTAGAAGTAACCCGCGTTGTCGAGGTGGAAAAAGAGGTTCCGGTTGAAGTGCCTGGCGAAGTCAGGAAGCTTGTATTTACATCGCGTCTCTTCACCCCTGCGCGTGAGCAAGAGTTCTTCATCAATGAGGTTATCAAGCCATTTGAAGAAGAACATAACGTAATTGTAGACTTTGGCATCCTGGATGATGATACGCAATTTGAGCGCGCTGTGATTCAGCAGGAATCTGGCAACATCACGACGGACGTCATTGCATCTCACAACGGCAAGATGCCCGTGTGGCTTGATGCGGGCTATGTAGAAGATCTCACGGATGTGGTTGCTAGTTGGGATGACCGGCATTTCAGCGAAGCATTTGTTACGGACACAAACCGTGATGGAAGACAGTATTTTCTGCCGGTCGGCGCCGATGTCTATCTGCTGCTGGCGCATGAAAATGCCATGGCTTACTTGCCCGAGGGATTTGATATCGACGCTTTGACCTGGGAACAATACGCTGAATGGGCCAACGCGATAGCCGAGGGTGAAGGCGAAGGCAAAGTATGCATCACCGGCATCCCGCAGAAATCGTGGGTCTACCAGTTCGGTGGTTCGGGACTCTCCTACGGCGCTGGTTTCCCCGATATCAATTCGCCGGAAGCGGCTGAGGCATGGGAAATCTGGACTTCTATGGGGGATGCCTTTGTGCCCTCTGTGTTGAATGTTGAGTCCTGTGTGGATCCAATGATGCGCGAAGAATCCTGGCTGACCGTTTTCCATAATGCACGCGCTGGACAAGTGTATGCATCGAATGAAACAGCGTACACATTGGCGCCCGCGCCTTCGGGACCGGCAGGCATCGGCAGTATTGCTGGTGTAAGCGGTTACGGCATCATGAAGGGCTCGGAGAATTACGATCTCGCGGTTGAGTTCCTCGAGTACCTGACCCGGCCTGATATCCAGGTGAAGATCGCCAAAGGCACCGGCGGTTTCATCCCACCTGTTGAAGAAGCGAGGGATTACCTTGGCGATGAAGCTATTGACGAAGTCATCAACAAGGCAGTTCTCGTGCTTAACAATGGCGTCGTTTCCGGCGTCCCGTCCAGCCTCTACCAGGATTGGGGTGCTGTAAAACAGGTCTACGATGATGTATTCGTGGATATGGTTTTGAATGGTGACGGCACGGTTGATCAGGCCCGGCTGGATGCTGCACAGGAAGCACTGGTAGCGCTAGAAGTAGAAGAATAGAACTATCCTGATTGTACGGTAACGAATTTGTAGAAATGAGCCGGGCATCCGCAAGCTTGCCCGGTCTCATTTCTGCAGTCGTTTGATTGATTCCTGTTTGTGAAGGGCAAACGGTCCTGATCGTTAATCCCATTAACCGGTAGAAGGAGACTGACATGGCCAGCACAGGAGGTCCTCAAGGTGGCGCCACGATGACCGCGGGAAGGCTTCGTCTTCCCAATGCGAAAGAGCGGGGCCATTTCTGGCGTGTCGCCACGCCATATTTGCTCATCGCACCGGTAGTCATTTACTACGCGCTCTTTTGGTTACGGCCCGTAATTAGCCTGATTTTTGATAGCTTTACCGCTGCGGAAGGCGGCTTTACCTTGCAGAATTTTGCCCTCGTAACTCAAGATCCCTCCTTTCTGCCTGCGGTACGCAATACAACGATCATTGTGATCTTCTCGGTTGCTCTGGAGTTCGTCTTGGCCTTCGGTTTGGCGATGTTGATTAATGCCAATTTCCCAGGGTCAAGCGCTTTTCTCTTCGTGGCGATGATTCCCATGGCGCTGCCCGCTACGGCGCTGGGCGCCATGTGGCTGACAGGTTTAACGGCGCACGGCTGGATTAATAGTCTCTTGTACTATATGGGCATATTGGCGGAGGGTGAAAAGATCTATTACCTGACCGGCTCCGATTGGAAAAATCTCGTACTAATTATTCTGGTTGATGCCTGGACGGTCATTCCTTTTACGATGATCATTTTGCTAGCCGGACTGCAGAATTTGCCAGAATCAGCAAAAGAGGCTGGCTATGTTTTTGGGGGCAACATCTGGACAGTATTCAGACAGATAACGGTGCCCATGTTGAAACCGACGATCACGACTGCGGTGATTCTGCGCCTGATTGCGGCTATTCAAATCTGGTTCATCATCGTTGTGTTGTTTGGTTTTAATCGCTTGCCGGTATTGGTCGAGCGAGTCGTCTATTACACAGATGTGGTGCCGGGGCTCAACAATGCCTATCAATTGGCAGCTTCGTATACCATTATTGTCACCGTCATTGTTTCCATCGCCGCGATTATTTTCCTACAGATCACAGGTGCATTTAAGGCGGAGCCGGGGGAAGAGTCATGACGAAGAAAAGAGGGACCAACATCAAGAAGGCGGGCCGACTAACGGTCATTTACATTGTCGTCGTCGGGTTTCTTTTTATCATATTGACACCTATCTATTTTCTGGTGTCCTTATCTTTCCTCTCAACAAGAGAGGCGTATCAATTCCCACTTCCCTTAGTGCCGGATTTCACCACTGACTTTGCGATTACGAAAAGTGAAAAAGCGGACGGTTATGTACTGTATGTTTATGATGATCAGACAGGGGAGTACGAGTCAGTGCTTGATACATCAGATCGGGCGAAGATGTCTACCTACGCGCGTACATTCCTTAATACAATTGTTGATGAAGAGCAATTTGAAGAACAAATAGTCAAGGTTGAGCAGGAAGATGGCATCGTTTACTTTACCCATAGGCGGGACTTTTTCCAGAACTACAGAGTCTTTTTCACCGTAACGCGAGATGCTGTGCCGGCACTCATCCGCAGTCTACAAATCGCAGCGATCACAGTTGTCCTCTCCTTGTCGATCGGTGGGACAGCCGGGTATGCCTTCGCCCGTTACCGGTTTAGAGGACGCAACGGCCTGAAGTTTAGCGTTTTATTTGTGCGCATGTTTCCGGCCGTGGCTATCGCTATCCCGATGATCCTCATCCTGGCCAATATGGGCTTGTACGATAAGCCACTGGGCCTATCCCTTGTCTATGCGGTCGGATCGATCGGACTAACGGTCTGGATCACGGCCAGTATATTCATGGGTATTCCTGTATCGCTGGAGGAAGCAGCGCAAGTCTTTGGTGCCACCAAATTCCAGGCATTTACACGTATGACCTTGCCGTTGGCCCTTCCCGGGTTGGCAGCGAGCGCTATGTATGCTTTTCTCGGTGCGTGGAATGAAGTGGTGTCGGCCATCATTTTGACGCAGTTTAATCCGACGTTTGGCGTGGTAGTATATCAGTTCCTGTTGGGATCAGTCGGGCAGGTGAATTTGGCGGCTGCGGGCGGCATGCTTATGGCGATTCCCGCGGTTATTTTTACGTTTATTCTTCGCAATTACATCAACCAGATGTGGGGTGGGGTCAGTGTCTAAAGGAGAATTTCATGGCAGAACTAAAACTAACCAACCTTACTAAGAAATTTGGAGATGTGACTGCTGTCGATGATATAACCCTGGAAGTATATGACGGCGAATTTCTTGTGCTGCTGGGGCCCTCCGGCTGCGGAAAGACAACGGCGATGCGTATGATTGCCGGCCTGGAAGAGGTTACCGACGGCATAATCACAATTGATGATGTTGACGTGACTGATCTTCCGCCCCGCAAACGCAATGTCAGTATGATTTTTCAGAACTATGCTGTCTGGCCACATATGACGGTCTTTGACAATATTGCCTATGCACTCAAACTGAAGAAGATGGACAAAGCAACCATCGAGCAGACAGTTACCGATGTAGCTGACATGACCGGGATTGGAAACTTGCTGAAGCGCTACCCCTCACAGCTTTCGGGTGGGCAGCAGCAGCGGGTTGCTGTCGCCAGGGCGATCGCGGTCAAACCAAAAGTTTTCTTGATGGATGAACCGCTTTCCAATCTCGACGCAATGCTGCGGGTTTCAATGCGCACCGAGTTGAAAGCGATTCACGCTAAGACAGATGCGACAACAGTGTTTGTAACGCATGACCAGTCGGAAGCGATGAGTATGGCGGACCGGATTGTGGTGATGCGGGACGGTGAGATAATCCAGGTTGGAACGCCGGATGAAGTATATGACCAAAGTGCGTCGATCTTTGTCGCTAGCTTCATCGGTACGCCGCCCACAAACTTTATGGAGGTGGAGCTCCACCAATCAAATGGATCCTACTGCGTACGCAACGATCAACTGAATCTACCGATTGATGATCAGCAGGCGGATTCTCTGGTTAGGGATGGCAAGAAGTTCTACACGCTTGGGATTAGACCTGAGAATATCAACCTCGTTGATGAAGCGGCATCGGTTCTTTCGGTTCCCTGTCTTGTCGCGGAACCTCAGGGTTCTCATCAGATTGTCGTCGCCGAAATAAACGATGATCTCTTCAAGATTGTTGCTCCACCACAACCAAGAACGACTCCTGGGGATATGCTGCATGTGGCCTTTAAGCCGGGATCAGAAGCATTCTTTGACCGGGAAACTGGCGTCCGGATCTAGGCGGACGACAATCACATACTAAGATAGAGAATAGGGCTGGCGAAGATGCTGCATGACATCCGCTGGACGTCAGAAAAAATCGCCCAACGCTTGCGCCTGGTGGAATCTTTGGTCTACCGTGGCGAGGAACCTTTACGGCCGTTTGACCTGTTAGGACTCGAGGGCCCTCATGTCGGTTTTTCGCCCGATCCTGAAGTGGGCGGCGCTGGCTGGGTGCCAGTGGCGCCAAACAGTTACTGGTTGGGACCAAACCGTGATTTTGTTCTCAGAACGCAGTTTCGTGTTCCCGCGGATTGGATTGAAGAGCAGAACACTGCCCTATACCTGCCTATCGGAGAGGCTGGTGATTTCAGCCATCCTGAAGCGTTGGTGTATATCGATGGTGTGCCAACTGCATCCTGCGACCGCCACCATCAAGAGATTCTCGTGCCGCTGCAATATTGTGATGCTCAGCCGCATACACTTCATTTGCATGGCTGGACAGGTGGCACGCATCTACTGCGCTGGGGCGGGGAATCCACAGATCGAGTGCGCCGTAGCGCCGAACGTTTCTTGATGGGTGAGTGCGCTGTTGTTCAAATTGATCAGCCAACCCGTGATTTTGTGGCTGTGGCGCGTGTAGCATTGGGCACTGCTAACCAGCTGCCGGCGAATGATCCGGCGCGTGCCAACCTCTTCAATGCACTTAATGATGCCTTCAATGTCCTGGATACCCGTGAGCCGCTGGGGCAGCGCTTCTACAGCAGTGTGCCAGAGGCGCATGATACCCTTTTGAAGGGCATTGATGCCGCAGGAAACCCTCTCGGCGTAGATGTCACGGCCGTTGGCCATGCGCACATTGATGTCGCCTGGTTGTGGACCTTGGGGCAAACGCGGCGAAAGGCCGGACGTACATTTCACAATGTCATTCGTTTGATGGAGCAGTACCCGCAGTTTCGCTTCACGCAGAGCCAGCCGCAGCTCTACGATTATGTGCGCGAGGATTATCCGGAGTTATTTCAGGCTATCGGCCGGCGGATTAGCAGCGGTCAGTGGGAGCCCATTGGTGGTATGTGGGTGGAGGCGGACTGCAATCTATCGGGTTCGGAGTCTTTGGCTAGGCAGTTTCTATTGGGCCGGCAGTTCTTTCGCGAACAATTTGGGGAAGGGTCAGAGTCTGACGTCTTATGGCTGCCTGATGTATTCGGCTATGCCTGGAATCTGCCACAGCTCATCAAAGAGGCCGGCCTGTCGTATTTCTTCACGATCAAGATTGGATGGAGTCAATATAATCGCTTCCCCTACGATTCCTTTTGGTGGCAGGGATTAGACGGCACCAAAGTACTCACCCATTTCAGCCCAACCAAAGAGCACGGCAGTGCTTTCGCGAGCACCTATAATGCGCGGGCCACAGCGGAGCAGGTGCTCAGTACATGGACGAATTTTCAGCAGAAGGATTGGGGTGAGCCGGGAAAGATACCGCCGCTGCTCATGTCCTATGGCTATGGCGATGGGGGTGGTGGGCCAACGCGACAGATGATCGAAAACATCGATCAGTTGGCCGCATTTCCTTCAATGCCGCAGGTTCAGCCGGGAAAGGTTATTGACTTCTTCCAGCGTCTGGAAGAAACCGCCGGGGAACGGCTGCCTACGTGGAACGGTGAGCTCTATTTAGAATATCATCGCGGCACCTATACGTCACAGGCGCGAAACAAACGCGCTAATCGCAAAAGCGAGTTCTTACTGCACGACGCGGAGTTTTTGGCGGCCCTGGCAGCTGTGATAGATACCGGCTACTCATATCCGCACGAGACGCTGCGGCGTGCATGGAAATTGGTTTGCCTCAATCAATTCCACGATATTATTCCGGGAAGCAGTATTGGCGCCGTATATGGTGAGTCACTGCAGCAATATGCTGAAGTATTCAGCTTGTGTAAACACGTTCGTGAAACGGCACTGGCAGCAATTGGGAAGATGCTCAACGGCCATTTGTTGGTTGTAAACCCGACTTCATTTGTGCGCCATGATCTTGTGACGATTCCTGGTGAGCTGCTAAAGGGGCAGGCTGTCCCAGAAAATGCGCAAGCTGTGGACGATGGCTTCCTGGTAGATTTGGGAGGACTCCCGCCCTACTCTGTGACGTCTTTGCACGATCCATTTGCTGGTCGCAAGGATGTTGGCTCGGTAACTGCCACGCCGGAGTGTCTGGAAAACTCGTTATTGCGTGTGGACCTAAACGAAAACGGCGATATCGTACGGATTCTTGATAAACGAAACGCCCGTGATGTGCTTCTTCCGGGTGAGGTGGGAAACCAATTCCAGGCATTTGAAGATCGCCCTAGGACGCCTGATGCCTGGGAGATCGACATCTATTATGATGACCGGGTCTGGTATGCTGAACCGGCACAGACGGTTCGCGTCCTGGAAAATGGCCCACTGAGAGCGGTGCTCGAAATAGAGCGCCGAATCTTCAACAGCCGGATCTCGCAGCGGATTTCGCTTGCCCGCAACAGTGCAAGACTTGACTTCGAGACAATCGTAGATTGGCAGGAGCGGCATATCCTACTCAAGGTAGCTTTCCCAGTTGATGTTCTCTCCCCGACAGCCACTTATGAGATTCAATGGGGCAATGTAGAACGGCCGACACACCACAATACGAGCTGGGATTGGGCCCGTTTTGAGACCTGTGCGCAAAAATGGGTTGATCTCAGCGAGGGCAATTATGGCGTGAGTCTGCTCAATGACTGTAAATATGGACACGACATTCGTGACAAAGTCATGCGGCTGACGCTCTTGCGAGGGCCGACCAATCCGGATCCGGAAGCAGATTTCGGTATCCATCGTTTTACCTACAGCTTGTTACCTCACCATGGACGCTGGAATGAACACACCATCCGTGAAGCATACGCCCTGAATGACCCGTTGATCGTTGCAGCCAATAGTGTGGTTTTGCCTCAGGTTGAAGCGGGCATGCCGTCGGGGGTACAGTCATTGGTTGCCGTTGACGCACCCAATGTGGTGATTGAAACAGTCAAGCAGGCGGAAGACAGTGACGGGATTATCGTTCGTCTCTATGAGAGCCAGCGAAGGCGCTGCTCGTTTGCGCTGCGCAGCGCATTCCCAATGGCGGCGGCGTGGCGCACAAACATATTGGAAGAAAACCAGGAAAAGTTGGAGGTCGCCGGTGACCTCATGCATGCTTATATAGAACCGTATCAAATCATGACTTTGCGATTGCAGCCTGCCCCATGTGAGGCCACTGCATAGGGTCCCAGGACAGGAGTTCAGATGGCAAGAATTGGCATGTTTCATTTCAAGGTGGGCGCGACGGATGGTGTATCCCTTGAAATGGAGAAATGGAAATATGTGCTGGAAGAGATGGGCCATGAAGTGATTTTCTGTGGCGGCGACCTGGGCATGTCCGATGGTTTCTTGATCGAAGAGATGTACCACCATACCCCTGAAGCGCAGCAGCTGTATCGTAACACCTTCATCGCTCTGTCGGATTATGACGAAGTGCGCTACAAGATGGAGATGGAACAGTTGAGTGGCAAGATAGAGAGTGAACTACGTCGCTTCATTATTGAAGAAGCCATCGATTTTCTTATCCCCCACAATATCTGGTCGGTGGCGGCCAATCCGGCCGTTGCCCCGGCTATGGCCAGGGTTGCACGAGAGTTTGGGCTGCATACACTGGCGCATAATCATGACTTCTACTGGGAACGGGTTGATGGCGTAGCGCTTACCTGCGCAGCGGCGGTCGAACTGGCAGATAAGTATCTGCCACCACGCGATGCGCTGTTTACACATACGGTAATAAACAGCCTGGCTGTGGATGAGTTAGCAGCGCGCAAGGGGGTTGCATCGGCCGTTATTCCGAATGTGTTTGATTTCTCCGCGGCGGATTGGGTTGTCGATGAGTTTAATCAGGATTTCCGCAGAAGAATAGGCTTGGGCGAGAATGATATTTGCGTCCTACAGGCAACGCGAATCGTGCCGCGCAAAGGTATTGAGCTAGCCATTGATTTCGTGGAGGCGCTCGGCAGCCCGCAGCGCAGGGCGATTCTGGAAGAACGTGGTCTCTATGACGGACGTCCATTCAACAGCGAGGATCGCATTGTTCTTGTTCTTGCCGGATATGCGCAAGATGATTCGACCGGCCAATACCTTCGCCATCTGAAGGAAAAAATCGCTGAAACCGGTATCGACGCGCTTTTCATCGAGGAGATGGTTGACGAAAAGAGACAGCAAGAAAATGGACATAAGAAATATTCCTTGTGGGACACCTATGTCTTCGCCGATTTTGTCACTTATCCGAGTCTGTGGGAAGGGTGGGGCAACCAACTGTTGGAGGCACTGCGCGCAAAGCTGCCATTCATACTGTTCGAATATCCGGTCTATGTCACGGACATCAAAGAAAAGGGATTTCGCGCCGTATCTTTAGGTTCAGAGGTTCTGGTCTATGATCAGCGGGGGTTGGCTCATGTCGCGCAGGAGATAATTGAGGAAGCTGCTGATGAAGCAGTTAATTTGCTGAGCGACAGCGCGTTTCGTCAGGAAATGGTTGATCATAATTTCCGTATCGCTCGAGAATCCTATTCTCTTGCAACGCTCCGCGAGCAATTTGAGCAAATGAGCGAGCGTATAGGTCTATAGCACCATGAAGCTGAAACGATATGCGCAACCCTTGTTGCTGCCTGATCCGACCTCGGACTGGGAGTGTTACAACGTGTTCAATCCGGGCGTGATTCACCACAACGGCCTTTTCCATATGTTATACCGCGCACAAGGATTGGACTGGGTGAGCCGTATCGGATATGCAGTCAGCGAAGACGGTATTCATTGGAATCGCATGCGCGAACCCGTATTTGAGCCGGCCAACGCGGACGAATCTCGTGGCGTGGAAGATCCTCGGATTACCAGGATAGATGGCATTTTCTATATGACCTACACGGCTTATGGCAGCACCTACTACGGGGAGGGCGAGTCGCCATACCAGGGAGGTGGCATCCTGCCCATGATCGCCAGCAGCCGGAATCTGATTACCTGGGAGCGCATTGGGCCAATCGTGCGTGGCGAAGATAACAAAGACCATGTCCTGTTTCCGCGCCATATCGGGGATCAATTCATTGCCCTGCATCGCCGCCGGCCGCATGTTTGGTTGGCGAAGAGCCAGGATTTGGTTGTCTGGCCCGAGGAAGAGATGGCCCCGGTATTTGGGCCGCGTCCTGGAATTGGATGGGATAGCGCAAAGGTCGGCGCCAACGGGCCGCCAATCGAAACTGAGCAGGGATGGCTCATGATTTACCATGGTACGGACGAAGATAATACATACCGTTTCGGCGTATGCCTGCTTGATCTGGAAGATCCAACCCAAGTGATACGAAGACCAAAAGAGCCGCTGTTTTGGCCAGAGGAGTTGTGGGAATTGAAGGGTGATGTACCGAGAGTGGTCTTCTCTAATGCTAACCCCGTCGTTGATGGTATGGTTCATGTTTACTATGGAGGTGGTGACCATGTGATCGGCCTGGCGACCTGCCCTCTAACTGAGCTGCTTGATTATGCGCTTAGCGGCGATTGAACTACGTCCATACTTGGAATGTGGTTGGCATTGATGAAGCAAACTCTTCTAGCACACCTTCAGTTTTTGTACGGTGACGAGACTGCGGTGAAGATACTGCCGCGCCTTGAGGAATTGATCGCCGAATATGACATGACCGTGGCCGCTGCAGCAGCTGAATCTTCCCACTTTAGCGAGAAAGATGCTGTGCTGATTACCTATGGAGATATGGTGCAGGATCTTGGCGAACGACCACTGCAAACGCTCCATGAGTTTCTTCGCGAAACGATCCAGGATAGCATCAATACCGTCCATCTTCTGCCCTTTTTCCCCTATTCATCCGACGATGGATTTTCAATCGTTGACTACCAACAGGTTGATCCTGAGCTGGGTGATTGGTCGGATATTGAAACACTCAATCTCTCATATCGCCTGATGTTCGATGCCGTCGTCAACCACATGTCGGCGCAGAGCAGCTGGTTCAGAGGATTCTTGAACGATGATGATCCGTACAGACAGTTCTTCATCGTTATTCCCGAGGACACAAACCTTTCTCAGGTATTCAGGCCGCGATCGCTGCCGCTGTTGAGCGAAGTGCAAACTGTAGACGGCGAGAAGCCTGTTTGGACCACGTTTAGTGCTGACCAGATCGATCTCAATTTTGCCAATCCCGATGTATTACTCGCTGTGTTAGACATCCTGCTGTTCTATGTTGAACAAGGCGCCAGCCTCATTCGCTTGGACGCCATCGCCTATATTTGGAAGGAAATCGGTACGTCTTGTATTCATCTGCCGCAAACACACCGCATCATTCAGTTGATGCGCTCTGTTCTAGATATCGTCGCCCCTCATGTCATCTTGATAACTGAAACAAATGTGCCGCATGAAGATAATGTTTCCTACTTCGGAGATGGAACTAACGAAGCACAGATGGTTTACAATTTCTCCTTGCCGCCGCTAGCGCTGCACGCTTTTCATCAAGGTGACGCACAGATCTTGTCTGAGTGGGCAGATACACTGACGCTGCCGTCGCCAGAAGTCAGCTTCTTCAATTTTTTGGCTTCGCACGACGGTATTGGCTTGACGCCGGCGTTGGGACTGCTGTCGCAGGCAGAGGTTCAAGAAATCGCCAATCGTGTTGAGGCGCTTGGTGGTTTTGTTTCCTATCGCAGCAAACCTGATGGTGGTGAAAGCCCTTATGAGCTCAACATCAGCTTTATTGATGCCCTGGGGAAGCCTGGTACGAAAGAGGGTGTAGATTTGCTCGCCAGGCGGTTCCTGGCTGCGCAGGCGATTATGCTGGCGCTCCGCGGCGTGCCCGGTATCTATTTCCATAGTTTATTCGGCTCACGAAGCTGGCATGAGGGTGTGCAGCAGAGCGGCCAAAAACGGCGAATCAACCGGCAGAAGCTGGAAAGCGTAGAGCTAGCTGCGGCGCTTGATGATCCCTCCTCTTTGCGAGCACGGGTCTTCTATCCATATATTGAGATGCTGCGGCAAAGAGCTGCTGAGCCAGCCTTTCATCCTGCTGGTGAACAAGAGTTGCTGCAGATTCACCCGGCGTTGTTTGCGCTCTGGCGAAGATCGCCTGATGGAAAACGCGACGTGCTCTGCTTGCAGAATGTGTCTAATCAGCCGGCAAAGGCCATTGTTAAGGTGGCTCCTTCACCAGGCGACGGGCAGGTTTTTGTGGACATTCTATCCGGTCAAGAATTCGCTGCGGCTGATAAACAACTAATTGTTGAAGTTCCACCCTATGGCGTTAACTGGCTTCGACAGAATTCTGATACGACGGATTCCGGTCTCGTCATATAGTGTATCCTCCTCTTTCTTTGCTACAATCATTCTATGGAAAAATTTGAAGAGACGCCCCTCGTCGTCGCTTTCGTGGCCGACTTGATGTTCACAACAAGGATTCAGAGCGTCATTCGTGGGCTCGACTATCGCGTGCAGTGGATTGGCCAAGCGACTGACATCGAGGGTGAGGACAGCGGCGCAGCGGCTGCTCGTGGTGAGCGTCTGAGTGGCAAAACGGGACATCTTTTTGAATTGATCACTTCCTGGCAGCCAGCCCTGCTGCTTTTCGATCTGTCCAATACAGCCGTGCCCTGGCAGCAGTGGATACCGGAATTGAAATCTTCGCCGGCGACACGGCGAATCCCAATCCTGGCTTTCGGCCCCCATACGAATGTGGATCTGATGCGAGAGGCGAAACGAGTCGGCTCTGATGCTGTCTTGGCGCGCTCGCGCTTTACGGCCGATATGCCCAGCTTGCTGCAGAAATATGCTCGTATCGCGGATTATGAGGCAATACTCACTGTTTGCCAGGAGCCTCTATCCCCCCTGGCTTGCAGCGGCATTGAGGCTTTTAATCATGGGGAATACTACGCAAGTCACGATGATCTGGAAGGAGCATGGCGTCAAGACGACAGCGCTGGGCGCGATCTATATCGCGGTATTCTGCAGGTTGGTATTGCGTATTATCAGATAGAAAACGAGAATTACCGCGGTGCGGTCAAGATGCTGCTGCGCGTCCGCCAATGGCTTGAGCCGCTCCCCGATACGTGTCGCGGCGTCAATGTTGCTCAGCTACGCAGCGATGCGGCGGCTGTGCACAAGGCGCTTGTCGGCCTCGGACCTGATCGAATCAGCGAATTTGACAGGGACCTCTTTTCGCCCGTTCTCTTCAGCGAAACTTGAATGCTAGCTCCCGGCACTATTGCCGGCGTTTGATGACGCGCCGGACCCACTTCTCAAGTTCAACTGCCACAAACACTACTAGGCTGACCACAAGCGCAATCGCTAGATCGCGCGGTGCAAGCGCCTGCGTCCCAAAGAAGTTCTGCAGGAAGGGCACATAAATCAGCGCCAGCTGCAAGACAAATGTGACGGCGATAGCAATGACCATTGTGCGGTTAGAGAATATCCCGATCTTGAACACGGACTCTGTATTCGAGCGGATAGCCATTGCATTGCCCATTTGCGCCAAAACCAATGTGGTAAAGACCATGGTCTGCCATACGCCGTTGGGATCGGCCTGATAATAGACATATCCCACGCCCAGCGATACAAGGCCCATCAATATGCCAATCCAAATGATGCGCCAGCCCATGCCGCGGCTAAAAATACTCTCGCTGGGTTTCCAGGGCGGCCGTTTCATGATGCCTTCTTCAGATTCTTCCACAGCTAGAGCAAGACCAGGAAGGCCGTCCGTTACCAGATTAATCCACAGGATCTGCACAGCCAGCAGGGGAAGCGGCATGCCCAGGAACGGCGCGATGAGCATGACGAATAATTCGCCCGTGTTGCTGGAAAGAGTGTACTTGATGAATTTGCGGATATTGTCGAAGATGGTGCGCCCTTCTTCGATCGCGGCGACAATTGTGGCAAAATTGTCATCCAGAAGCACCATATCGGCCGCTTCTTTGGAGACATCGGTCCCGGTAATGCCCATAGCAACGCCGATTTCCGCTTTCTTAAGCGCCGGCGCATCGTTCACGCCGTCACCAGTCATGGCCACGACCTCACCATTGTCTTGCAAAGAATTGACAATGTTTAGTTTGTGCTCGGGCGATACGCGCGCATAGACAGAGACATCCTCGACAACAGAATCGAGGTCGCTCACTGTCATCTGAGTCAGCTCGCGACCGGTAAGCACTTGGTCATTGTTCGCTATGGTCAGATCCTGAGCGATGCTCTGTGCTGTTAATGGGTGGTCTCCCGTGATCATTACGGGGCGAATACCTGCTTCCCGCGCAGTAAGGACCGCGTCCTTGACTTCGGGGCGTGGCGGGTCAATCATGCTCTGCAAGCCGACAAAGATCATATCGTGTTCGATTGTTTCTTCATTGATCTTTTCCGGCAGTTCATCGAGGCTCTTAAATGCGACGCCCAAGACGCGCTGTCCTTGCTGAGCATGTGCCTGATTGGCGTCATTAATGCGCGCTTCCATTTCTTCATCGATGGGCAAAAGCTCTTGCCCGGTCCATATCTGCGTGCAGACATCGAGAAGGCTGTCGACAGCCCCTTTTGAAAAGACTACGTAGGGGACCTCGCGCCATTCTTCTTCAAGCAAATGGCGGTCGACGGTTGTTTCGTGAATTGTGGTCATGCGCTTGCGTTCTGAGGTGAACGGTACTTCAGCCACACGTGGAAACTGGTTCTCCAGTTCAGCTTTGCTGTAGCCCAGCTCGGCGGCGGCCTTTACCAAGGCGCCTTCAGTCGGATCGCCGATATAGCGCTCTGTCCCTGACTCATCAACTTCCAGGAAGGCATCGTTACACAGTGCACCCGCCTTGACCAGGAGACTCAAAGTGCGTTCTTCGGGTGGCAGCGTCGGATCGAGTTCAGCATCAAGGACGAAGCCTTTGCTGTTCAGCAGCGTATCGATTTCTAGAGAGCGACCGACAACATCCAGCATCTTGACGCTCATGCGATTCTGGGTCAATGTGCCGGTTTTGTCAGAACAGATGACCGTGACAGACCCAAGTGTTTCAACAGCGGGGAGACGCCTGATCAAGGCATTGCGCTTGAGCATGCGCTGTGCGCCGAGCGCTAGGGTGATAGATACAACGGCCGGCAAACCTTCCGGAACCGCAGCGACAGCCAGACTGATACCTACCAGGAAGAGTTCACTCAAAGGTTCACCGCGAAGCAGACCCAAGATGACAACGATGGCGATAATTACCAGAGCGAGGATGGCCAGAATCTTTCCTAGGTGCGCCAGGCGCAGCTGCAGTGGTGTTTGTTCTTCCTCCACGCCTTGAATGAGGTCGGCGATATTGCCCAACTCGGTATTCATGCCGGTATCGGTGATAACGGTTGTGCCCCGACCATAAGTGGCTACGGTCCCCATGTAGACCATATTGAGCCGGTCACCAAGCGCAAGATCGTCTTCAGGAATCGCTTCGGTGTTTTTCTCAACCGCTTCTGACTCGCCGGTGAGCGCAGCTTCTTCTATCTTGAGGTTCGCTTCCTCGATAAGACGACCGTCGGCTGGTACCAGACCTCCGGTTTCCAAGCCAACGATATCCCCAGGGACAAGTTCGAGAGCGGATATTTCTTTGGTGCGGCCGTCGCGTTTTACTTTGACGATGGGGACAGATAGCTGCTTGAGGGCTGCGATCGCCTGTTCCGCACGATATTCTTGTGAAAACCCTATGACAGCATTAAGCACGACGATGGCCAGGATGATGAAGGAATCCTCAAATTCCTGTAGGACTAGAGAAACCAAAGCGGCTACGATCAACACGATAACCATAGGTTCCTTCATTTGATCCCACAGGATAAGCCAAGGACTCTTAGACCCCTTTTCAACGAGCTCATTGGGGCCAAATTGCTCCAAACGTCTGGCTGCTTCCCCAGACGTCAGCCCATATTCAGGATCGCTTTCCAGTTTCTCTAGCACTTCGCTGGTTGATAGTTGATACCATTCGCTCATCTAGGTAACCTCGTAGTAGTAGGGTTTCTGACAGTCGAACTGTCAGTTCAGAAGCTAAGATTTAAGTTTAGCACATTCTTGCAGAACGAATTAGTATGCGTGACCCTATGCTTTTCTTTAACTATAATCATTTAGATCCCAATAGTGGAGGCATGATTTTTTATGAGTAGTATGTATGTTCCGGAAAGGGCAATGTTTATCTATGCTCATCCCGACGATATTGAATTTGGCGTAGCGGGCACGGCCGCCAAGTGGGTCAAGGCCGGCAGCGAAGTAATCTATGTATTATTGACCGATGGGAATGTGGGCAGTCATCAAGATGGCATGTCACCGGAAGAACTGGCCCAGATTCGACGAGATGAACAAACGGCTGCCGCGGAGGTCGTGGGCGCGAGATGCATTTTCCTTGGGTATGATGATGGCCTTTTGCAGCCGACACTGGAAATCCGCAAGGAATTGGTGCGCCTGATCCGGCGGTATCGCCCGGTTGCCGTCGTTTGTGGTGACCCCACGCTCTATTTTCCCAGTGACACATATATTAACCATCCCGACCATCGTGCAGCTGCTCAGCTGGCGCTGGATGCGGTTTTCCCGGCTTCAGAAATGTCAATGTTGTACCCTGATCTCACCGATGAAGGATTGGACGGTCATAAAGTTAACTTCGTCTATGTCAATTGGGGACAGGAAAACAACGTGTACATTGACATCAGTGATACGATTGATTTGAAGATCGAAGCACTGCGCCAGCATAAGAGCCAGTTGGGCGAATGGGATCCGGAAGATTTTGTCAGGGAATGGAGTTCTGAAAGTGGCAAGAAGGTGGGATTTGACCATGCTGAGGCTTTTCGCCGAATTACCCTGAAACCGGTAACTGAAGAATAATGGTTTCAGCAGCATCGTTGCTGGCTGTTCATTCTGCCCACCACACCCCAGGCATTATGACAATGAGTGAGATCCTAACGGAAGCCGATACAGAGGAAAAGCTGGAGATACATCTAGAAGATGCTCTCGAGCCGAATTGTCGCGTCATTATTCACAATGATGATATAACGCCCTTTGAATTCGTTATTGTTATCCTGCAGCGCATATTTCAGCGCACTTCTCTTGAAGCAGAGCAAATTGCTTTCATAGCCCATACGAGCGGCATTGCACATGTGACCACCTTGCCCTGCCCGGAAGCACGTAGGCGCGTTGGTAAGGCTCATTTCGCTGCCAGTCTTGATGGATACCCGTTGATGTTTACAGTAGAACCAGAAGACTAGGCCCCAGGTTTCATCCAAGTCCTTTATGAACCGTGGCCGCCTATTGAAGAGGAATGACGTTGGTGACTTATGGTAGAAGAAAGAATTGAAGAGCTAAATCAGAGCCTTCTTGGCGGAATTACGCCGGCAATGGCTACCCCTATCGATGGCGAGACAGGGCAGGTTCAACTTGATGCTGTCGCGCAGCTTATTGATTTCTTGATTGCGAAAGGGGTGAGCGGGCTGTTTGTTGGCGGCACGACAGGGGAGGGCGTCTTGCTCGGGATCGAGCAGCGTCGAATACTGCATGAAGCCACGATGACGGCCGTCGCGGGGCGCGTCCCAGTACTGTTGCACGTGGGTTCGCTGCGAACGGATTCGGCCGTTGAATTGGCGCATCACGCTGCTAGTATCGGAGCAGATGCCATCGCGGCCGTGACACCGATCTTCTACGGTATCAATGACGACGCATTGGCGGCCTACTATTTGGCTGTTGCTGAGGCTGCGCCTGAGACCCCACTTTTCGCTTACGACATTCGCCATATGGCGGTGAACGGCATTTCCCCAGTATTGGCTGAACGGCTGTTTGCAGGTCTTCCTTCGCTAGCGGGGTTAAAGAGCAGCAGCCCGGACGCTCAAGCGCTGCGCCGTCTGATAGAGGTGATTCCTGACGGCCGCGTTCTACTGGCAGGCAACGAGAGCATTGCTTTAGGATCGCTTGCCCTGGGTGCCGACGGCATGATCAGCGGTCTGGCTACGGCCGTGCCGGAACCGTTCGTGGCGATGATAGACGCTTTCAATACCGGAGATCTTTCAGAAGCGCGCCGTCAACAGCGACTGATAAACGGTTTGCTGGCGACCATACCTTCCGGCGCGCGAATTGGGGCTTTGAAAGCGCTCCTGGAAGCGAGAGGCATCCCGGTAGGACCTCCCATCTTGCCGTTGCCGGAAGTGCGTTCTCATTCCTGGATAGACTTGGAGGAGATCCTGAAAGCGTGAGGCTGCTGCTCTTTGATATTGACGGCACCCTGATTAAGGGTGATCAGGCGGGCCGGTTGGCCATGGGTGCTGCTCTCGAGCAGATGTTTGGTACGAAAGGCTCTTTGGACAGCTATCAGATGGCCGGCAAGACGGATATGCGCATCATGACTGATCTGCTCGGCGAGGTAGGTGTCGACCCGCTGGAAATCCAACGTAGATTGCCAGAATTCTTTGTCTTAATGGCTGAGTTTGCACAAGAGATTTACCCGACGCGAAACATGATGGCCTGCCCGGGCATTGCTTCCTTGTTAGTACAACTGCGCGATCGGGACAGCGCTATGGTTGGTTTATTGACCGGTAATGCGCGCTCGACCGCTCCTTTAAAACTGGAAGCCGCAGGTATTGATCCTAGTCAGTTTGTTGTAGGCGCCTACGGGTCAGAAGATCTTGATCGCAACAGTCTGCCGAATATTGCATTACGGCGCGCCAATGAATTGACGACCGAGCTCATTACGAGCGATAATGCAGTTGTAATCGGTGACACGCCGGCCGATGTGCAGTGCGCTCGTGCGGGCAAAACCAGGGCAGTCGCTGTCGCCAGCGGTTGGCATTCGGCCAGCACGCTGTCACTGTATCAGCCAGATTATCTTTTTGCTGACTTGAGTGATACAGAGGCTGTGTTGCAGGTTCTGCTAGGGTAAGGAGAGATAATGAGCAGCAAGAACAAGAGCAAAGTGGGTGGGATAGAGCTGCGCAATGACAAGCCCACGAATGTGGCAATGCACAGATTGTTTGGTTGGGTAATATGGCAGTTCCCGCGGCCACAGGATAAGGGCTACCAAGGCGCAGTGCGCCCGCCGGCTGTCGAACAGGCATGGATACCTGCGGTCATCCGGGCGGACGTGAGCCGCGTTATGGTGTATGGGAATGCCGGTAAGAGCTACCCAACCCCCGAAGAGGCGGCTGAGTATTTTCACAACAGCAAGAAAGGATCCTGATAGCTATTTGCTCCAGATGTGTGCATGCGAAAGACAGCAAATCAGATAACGGTGCCATCTGGGAGAATTGCATTCTTGGGAACAACAACGATCCCGTCAACAGATACCCAGTTGCCCATGTCAGCGTCTTCGCGGTCTGATTTGTAACGGATGGTGACATCGTTACCAATCCGCGCATTCTTGTCAATGATTGCGCCGCTAATAACGGCATGTGCGCCGATTCCCATATTCGGCCGGCCGAGTCTCTTATTTTCCTCTTTGTTTTCCTCTGTTTCGTAGAAATCTCCGCCCATTACGATTGAGTCTTTGATTTTAGCTTCCTGGCCAATCAGGCTTCGCAAACCGACTACGCTGTCGCTGACTGTCGCGTTATCGATCCGGCAGCCATCAGCCAGCAGCACATTGTGCAAGCGTGCATTATAGACTTCTGATCCTGGTAGGAAACGTGCATGTGTATAGATCGGACGCACGGCGTCATAGAAATCAAACGGTGCATCCGGTCTTGCCATGTCTAGGTTTACTTCATAGAAGCGCCGAATGGTGCCAATGTCTTCCCAGTAGCCGTCGAAAATGTATCCGAATACCCGATGATCAGTCATTATTGCGCCAGGGATAAGATCATGGCCAAAATCATCCCCGTCTTCGTCCAATAATTCATATAGAAAATCAGCGTTAAAGACATAAATGCCCATAGAGGCCATGTACGGTTTCTGAGGATCATTACCGCTCTCAAATCCGGCGAGAGCTTCATCGGTTTGCGGTTTCTCTACAAAGCTGGTGATCGTGTTTTCATCATCCAATCTGAGGATACCCAGGCCCGATACGTCCTCATAGGGCACGGGATGTACGGCGACAGATATCTCGGCATCATTGGCAATATGAAAATCAACGAATTTGCTGTAGTCCATGCGATAGAGATGATCACCGGCCAGGACCAATATGTACTTGGCGCCTGCCTGCCGAATCTCAACAATCTGTTTGCGCACAGCGTCGGCCGTTCCCTGGTACCAGTCACGGCTGTGAGGTGTTTGTTCAGCCGCCAGTATCTGCACCCACCCTCTTGTAAACACATCGCGATTGTACGTGTTCCAGATGTGGCGGTGCAGCGAGGCAGAGTTGAACTGCGTCAGAATTGCGATTTTTTCAATATCGGCATGAAAGCAGTTACTCATAGGAATATCTATAAGCCGGTATTTGCCCGCCAATGGCACGGCTGGTTTGGCGCGTTCAACAGTTAGTGGGTAAAGTCTTTTGCCCTGACCGCCACCTAGAATTAGACCTAAGACATCCTTCATGCTCATTTTGGATTCCTCATTCTTGAATTACGTTGATTGGTTAAAGTACGGGTGTAAGACAGGCCAAGATCGAAGCAGTCTGTCCATTGCTAATAATACATGCCCCGGCGAGTTTCGACCATTGACCGGCGACAGTTTTCCCAACCAGCTTTTCGCGCGAAGGTGATCCCAACATTGGCAGGTTCGTGTGCTCATGTTAAGATTTCGCGCTATGATTTTACTTATTCGAGAGCGGGCAGCTGATATTCTCGGGCTGGTGGTTCTTGCCAAGCGGAACTATGTCCAAGTAGGAGCAGAACCATGAGTCGTGTCATTAATATCGATAGTCCTTCAAAACGACGAAACGCTAACCAACGAACAATCGCGGAATTGCTGCGCCGGGTAACCCAGAAAACTACGCTTGACGAAGATGCGAAAGACATGGCCGCCACGATGGTCTTTTGTCTGCAAGATATTTCCAAAGGGGTTGAGCAGACGGTCACTGCCTGGGAAAAACGGGATTATTGGATGAAGGCTGAACGTTTTCTGCGCGAATGGGAATGGACAGGTGAAATGGCCGCCAACCTGGAAGACGTGATTCGTAATGATGCCTGGGATCTGCTGCCGGGCTTACTGGCTGATCTATTCCCCCGCTACGCCGATATGCAGATCAAGAGTATGACCCGCAAGCCTGATGTTTGGCGCGGCGCGTATCAGCGGCTTATGGCACAGCCCCCTGGTGATGTGCCGTGGTAGTGCTTTAGCCAGCGAAAAACAAGATTAGAGGATGAAATCAGGGTTTAGTCGACTTCGCGCTTTGCTGCTGTTAGGTGGCATTGCGATGCTTGCCTGTGCCTGTAACGGCCGTGCCCAAAATATCGAAGATAAGAGCTTCGCGTTTCCCCCGACAGCGACATTCCCGGTGGTAGCCGCGCCGATTGTGCTGCCTGACGCTAGTGCTTCGCCGCCTGTCCCGCGAACAACTTCACCTGCCACTCCTGTCCCGCAGCCTGCGACGCCTGCCAACTTGGAATTAGAAAGCGAGAGCGTCGAACCGCCGACAGTTGCAATCCCTACTGATACGCCTGAACCCACGCTGACTGCGACGGTGACAGCAACCGCAACGACAACTCCCACTCCCTTGGCGACGCCATGCTCAACCCCTGGCCAGGTTGTGACTGCGCAGTTTGACAGTGCGCTTGCCGGCAGGGTGAACTATCGCGTCTATTTGCCGCCTTGCTACTCAGACTCCGGACGAACATATCCGGTACTCTACATGCTCCCGGGCAATATCCACACAGACAGCATCTGGGATGAATTAGGCCTCGATGAGGCTGCAGAGGTGGGTATTCATGAGAACCGCCTCCCGCCCTTCTTGATAGTGATGGTGTCCGGCGGCTCGCTTGCCAACAATACCTCAGGTGGCCCAGGTTCGTACGAGAGCTTCTTCATGGATGAATTTATCCCCCATATTGAACGAACCTATTGTGCGATCCCTGATGCAGAGGGGCGCTCTATTGGCGGTATGTCACGCGGGGGCTATTGGGCGTTGGAAATAGCATTTCGCCATGCTGATGAGTTCGCCAGTGTCGGTGGCCACAGTGCATCACTGTTGGATTTGAATGGCGGGCCCACCATCAATCCGTCGCAAACTGGCCTGAACAATGATCTGGATGATTTGCGTATCTATCTAGATATTGGTGAGAACGATTGGTTGATCTACAACGTTCAGCAGCTGCATGAACAGATGGCTGCGGCAGGCCGGGAACATATCTGGATACTGAATGAGGGGCTGCATGAAGACGCCTACTGGGCGGCCCATGTGACTGATTATCTGGATTGGTATGCGGCGCCCTGGGTCGATGCCGAGGGCGGCTATCCGCCATGCCGGGCAGTATCTGCCGATTATTCGTCGTAGTGTTTCACCAGCCTACCGGCGATATTCTCTTCTCGCGCTGTGTGCAGTTCTACAGGCGTTATCTGGTTAAATAGATCGACAGGACCGTTTGCCATTACGCGGATGTAATTGTCCGTGTATCCGGCCCAGCGCAAGCCGTCTTGGTCCGCGCCAATGCTGCTCTCCCACAACACTGGACGTATCTGGCCTTCGAAACGCTGGTGAAATTCCAGACTCAGCGCTTTCCCCAGTTCGATCATGCGCCTGGTCCGCTCTTTTTTCTGATCCTTTGATATCTGATCGTTCATCCTGGCTGCCGCTGTTCCCGGGCGTGCACTGTAAGTGAAGGCGTGCAGCCTGGCGAAATCTATCTCGCGAACGAAAGCCATACTCTGCGCAAAATCATGTTCAGTTTCGCCGGGAAAACCGAGGATGATATCTGTACTTAAACTGAGATCTGGAATCACTGCCCGTGCGGCGGCGGCAAGCCGGCGATAACTTTCGCGTGAGGTACGGCGCGCCATTCTGCGCAGAACGGAATCGCTGCCTGATTGCAAGGGCAGGTGGAGATGAGGCTGCAGGCGCCGGTTTTGCCACAGCAGGAAGAAGTCAGGGTCAATATCCCATGGCTCCAGGGAAGACAACCGCAGGCGTGGAATGTCCGTGTGATTCAGAATGGCCTCAACTAGATCTTTTAAGGATGCCTGGCCGTTGAGATCCTTCCCATAGCTGCCCATATGAACACCGGTCAGAACCGCCTCTTGATAGCCAGCTGATACGAGAGCCTGAATTTCGGTGACGATATCGCCAAGCCGGCGGCTTTCACCGGCGCCGCGGGCCACCGTGGTGATGCAGAAAGTGCACTTGTTGTCGCAGCCGTCCTGGACCTTGATAAACGCCCGGGTATTGCCCATATGACCGGTAAGAAACTCGCGTAGAATCGGCTCCTGATCAAAGATCGATGTTTGACCGTTTGCCTGAGGGTCTACGATTTGAATCAGGCGATCCTTTTCATGATTGGAGACGATCTGGGTGGTCCCGCCTAGTTTCTGCAGTTCTGCCGGGGCGATCGTGGCATAGCATCCGGTGAGATATATCTTGGCATCTGGATTTTGGCGCTGGATGCGCCTGGTTTGTGTGCGTGCATCGCGTGCGGCGCCGTTGGTGACTGCACAGGTGTTGATGACGACGTTATCGGCCTGTTCAGGATCTGAGACGATCTCGTGCCCCTGAGACATTAGCTGACGGCTGATGGTTTCTATTTCACTCTGGTTAAGGCGGCAGCCGATGCTGCTGAGATAAACCTTCATGGGACGATTGTAGCGTAAGGCGCGGGCGAGAACGATTTTGCTTAATGGCGCGACTGAGAAGTGATTACATGGCTGCGCATCGGATTATGGCAACCGCTTTACGACGTAGATGCGCCCCCATGTTCCCAAGGTGGCTACAGAATAGCCGGTCATTATTTCAAGATGCGGTTGTTGTCGCATCTGCTGTTTGATCAGATCATACTCACTGCTAAGTAGGATGAGGCGACCGCCTGGAACGACAACCCGGGCCAGCTCGGAGAAAAGATCGCCGTACAGTGCCTCGAGTTTGCTCTTGGAACCGATCTGCTTGCCAAAAGGTAGGTTCGTGACCAGCTTGC
This sequence comes from uncultured Chloroflexia bacterium, assembly GCA_963767495.1. Classification (GTDB taxonomy): domain Bacteria; phylum Chloroflexota; class Anaerolineae; order Promineifilales; family Promineifilaceae; genus JAACFF01. Next base: position 77,365 of record CAVYDY010000001.1, on the reverse strand, counting down.
CGACTGCCGCATCCTCCAAGGGTAAATTTCGTGCGTCCCACTGGCGGATGGAAATCTTTTGTCCCTTTCGCCCTTTTCTGCGGGTTGGTAGATTCTTTTCAGTTGCTGACACACGTGTTTCGTCGATATCACCGCCCAAGATTTTCTCGTAGGGGCCGGCATGCATGCGCTCCAGCAAGATTGTGCCGCTTCCGCACATTGGATCAAGAAAAATATCATCGGGCTGGGGATCGCTGAGATGAACCATCGCCGCCGCCATAGACGGCCGTAATGAAGCCGGCAACTCAACTTTCTTATTGAAGCGGTGGCGCATGGTGCGATCAGACAGACGCAGACCTACCAGCAGATGTGAGCCGAGTAGATTCACCCATATCTCTACCTGACCGCCGTCCTCAACCGGTCGCCAGCGAGGATATCGGGATTGTACGCCCTGGTAGACGGCTGACTCCATATCTTTGCGTCGGTATTGGTGCTGGCCATATTTGCGGCTAATAACACGATAAGTTGGCGGGCCGCTGAAGCGGCGCCAGCGCAGAAGCTCATTGACCGCCCGTCCGAATGGCTCGCCTTTGGCAAACATGCCTGTTATTTGCGACAGATTCTCTCTGCCACGCGATATCCGTTCTTTGCTTAGCGCTAACAGGAATACATCTTCAGCGGTGCGCAATTGAAGCAGGTCGCCCATATCTCCTGCATACTCAAAAACTAGAATTCCATTCTGATCCTTGGCGTATAGATATTCGCCGAATGAGGCTCCCGGATATCTTTCGCGGATCTCCAGCCAGGCGATCTCTTCCACACCTGGCATGGTCTGAACGTAATACGTTGATTGTTTTTCTTGCTGCATATTCAATTAATGAAACGGTAGACCCGCCGGCTTACGGAAGGATTACACTGTAAAACGATCCTCACTGCGCGCACGAAGTACGATACGGATAGGTGTTCCCGTCAATGGGAACGTCTCGCGCAGCTGGTTTTCCAGATAGCGTTCGTACCCAAAATGGACCCATTGAGGCTTGTTAACGAAAAAGACAAAGGTCGGAGGGGCTACGCCTGGCTGCGTAAGGTAGAAGAATTTGACGCGAACGCCGCTTTTACTCGGCGGTGGATGCTGCGTAGTCACATTGCGCAGGAACTTGTTGAGTGTTGCGGTAGAAATGCGTTGGAACCGCGTTTCATTGATCTCTACGGCCAACGGCAGAATCCGATTGACGCGTTGGCCACTTTTTGCGGAGATAAAGATGATCGGAGCGTAGGGCAAGAAACTCAGGTCGTGTCGAATCTGGCGTTCAAATTCGTGCAGAGTGTATGTATCTTTGGTAACTAGATCCCACTTGTTCACCAATATAATGATGCCGGCATTCGATTCAGTCAGCATACCGGCAATGTGGGCGTCCTGGCTGGTCACTCCTTCTTCAGCGTCGATCATGATTATGGCGACGTCAGCACGCTGCAGCGCTCTGATCGCACGCAGCACACTATATTTCTCAACGCCCCGTTCAATCTTGCCGCGTCTTCTGATACCTGCCGTGTCAATGAGAGTAATCTCCTCGCCATTCCAGGTCATCTTTGTATCGATTGCGTCGCGCGTTGTACCTGCAATAGGGCTGACAATGGCTCGCTCTTCACCGATTAGCTTGTTGAGCAACGTAGACTTGCCGCTGTTTGGCCGCCCCATGATGGCTATTTTTAACGAGTCGTCTTCTTCTTCGTCATAATCCGATGCTGGAATAGAGGCCACGATGGCATCGAGTAAATCACCTGTGCCGGATCCGTGGAGCGCCGAGACCGGAAACACCTCTCCCAGGCCGAGTTCGTAGAATTCAACGGCCGTGTCCCATAATTTTGTTGATTCCAATTTGTTGGCAGCGATAATCACCGGTTTTTTTGATTGGCGCAAAATAGCTGCGACTTCTTCATCGGCAGCGGTCAAACCCGCTTGACCATCGACGACCTGGACAATAATATCCGCGTCCTGCATGGCGATTGAGGCTTGTTGTCGAATCATGGGCAAGAAGCGTTCTGAGTCCTCAGAGAGAGGCGCTGTGTTGCGCCCTTCAGTGATTTCTATGCCACCTGTATCTACCGCCGTGAATGTAATGCCTCCCCATTCACCTTCCGCATAGAGTCGGTCACGCGTTGTGCCTGGAACTTCGGAAACGACGGCCAGGCGACGGCCGACAATGCGGTTGAATAGAGTTGATTTGCCCACGTTTGGTCGCCCTACGAAGGCGACGATCGCTTTATCGCTCATAACTTATTATCCGGTGGGGAGAATTATGCCCCAAAAACCTGTGTGATTTCGAAGCGCAGCCACTCCACGACTGTCGCGGCCATGCCATAAGTCTTGTCGGCAAGGGTAGAAGGCCGACTCCCGTTTGTTTCATCCAGCCGTTTGTCGCTATCTGAAATGGTCTCTGCAGAGTCCATACTGTACCTCGATCTTGTGGAATCGTTAAGGCCAGCAAGCGCAAAGGGTGCTAGTAGATTCTGACTGGTTTCAGTGATCGCTGTTGTGCCCGTTATTAGTGACTGGCCAGTGCTGGTGAGCGGCAGCGTGCTTGTCAGATCAACAGTGGTGGTAAGCGTCTTCGTAATAAAGACGGATATAGCGCTTGGTTGTATGCTTCTGACTTGAATACCCCGATCAGGTATGTCAACCTGTGGTTCAATACTGTAGCGACCCGAATCAAAGTCAAAAAGGTCCACTGTAACGCGGACATCTTCCGCAACCAATGAATCCAATACCGGGAGTGGACCGAAGAGTACCACTCCAACCTGGTCTGGTGTTAGTGTTGCTTCCAAATCCTCATCCAAGCCAAGTATCTCTACTTCGCGCCGGCGCGTATCTGTACTCAAGATTGGTTCGATACCGACGCTGACGAAGATCTCCTGATTTTGATCGAGGGTTATGCCGTCTGGTAGTTCGAGCGTTGTCTGCTGAATAAAAGACTCCGTAAGGCCGGTGATGTCAATTGGCTCGGTTTGCAGGCGCGTGAGTGCGTTAACTACTTCCGGGGCGCCTTCAACCAAGGCCGATGGCGGCTCTACACTGATATTCAATAGGCGATGCCCATATGCCGGATCGCCAATCCACTCAACTGTAATGAGCTTTTCCGCGAAACCGGCTGACTGCTCGACGGGTATTGTTACCTGGACATCCTGCGTGTCTAGGGTCAAGTCAACCGTACTTGCAACGCGTCCTTGCGCATCATAAAAGACGGGGCGGTGCCGGCCGAGGCTTGTTTCACGTGGGCTGTTCAGAAAAACTGTAATCAGGGCAAAGTCAAGATCTTCAATATCAGATCGGGGACCGGACACTGTGATATAGGCGGGTTCAAGCAGCGGCTCTCCTTGTGTATGACCGCGAGCGATGCTGCCTCGAATATCTACCTCGACGGGAATTTCACGCGATACCTGTTCTTCAAGCAGAACATCTACTTCTTCAGGGATGATGAGCGTCACTTCGAGATCTTCCGTGGACGAGGTAATGCGGATAGGTGCCGGGGTGTTTTCTCCAAATGGTATCTGGCTTAGATCGACAAAGGCTTCAAAGTCATCAGGGGAAAGCTGCCGCAGTGCGGATTCGGGACCTTCCAGGCGAACCTGTACACTAAACCGTTGAGGCTGGGTAAGGATGCTGTCGGCGGGTTGGCCCACGAAGTCGACTCCCAATTGTAGAAACTGGCCGCTAATTGGATCCTGATCTTGTGTTGCGGTGAGCCAGATGAACAATGCCAGCACGGCAGCCAATAAGAGGCCGCCCAGACTATCTACAAGCGAGTTGGTCGACTTCATTAGGCTTCGTTCTCCACTTGTCCTGGTCCCTGCTGCAAGAAGGCATGCAAGATTCTGTCCAGCTGCGCAATGTCCTGATCGCGGATAATGCGCCCGTTGTGTGCGATTGAAACCTGACCGGTTTCCTCGGATATGACAACAGTTACCGCATCGCTGACTTCACTGATTCCCAATGCCGCACGGTGACGCAGGCCCATTTGACGATCAGAAAGACTGCTGGTTGACAAAGGGAGCACGCAGGCCGCTGCCGCTAATCTGTCACCGCGAACGATAACAGCCCCGTCGTGAAGCTCCGTTGTTTTGTTGAAAATGGTTAGGAAGAGTTCGGGTGAAGGGTCGGCATCGAGCAGTATTCCGGTATCAACATATTCCTGTAGACCCGTATCTTGTTCAAAGACAACGAGTGCGCCATGGCGCCTCTGTGAAAGGCGTAGGCTGGCCGCTGTAAATGCTTCTACAGCTGGGTTCTTGCGCGTACCGCGGGAGAAACTGAAGAATCGCCATGTGCTTCCACCAAGCCTCTCCAGGGCGCGTCTCAGTTCAGGTTGGAAGATCACAGGGATGGCCACAAGGAGGGCGGGTAGGCTTCTTTCAACCAACCAGGTGAAAGCCGGTAAATTGAAGACGCTGATCAGCAACAGGACTATTAGACTGATGATCAGGACGCCGCGCAGCACCTGGACCGCTCTTGTGCCTCGTATGAGCGTGAGAAAGACAAATATGACGCCTGTTACCAGCGCAATATCCAGCAGGTCGTTCAATTGTAGACGAGACAAAGTGGCGAGTATTTCTTCCAAACCTAACTCCGGCGTATCGACTGGATTTGCACTCAAGATGGGTTATGAAATGGAAGACATGAGGTGAATTTCACGACATGTACCGGTGATCCATTCTGAGAAAAACAGAGTGCTATCCGATGCAAAGAGTATACCACAGCCAAATAGGGCGGGGAATGGAGAGTATGGCTGGCGTCTTTGTTTCAACGGGCAAGAAATCGGTACGCGCACGCGCTCAACAATGAGTCAGAATAAGGTATACTTGCGGCATGGAACTTAGTTTTGCGGTAGCCAAGATTGGCAAATATGCATCGAGCGAAAGCGGCGATACGTTGGAAATGATCGAACGGCCGCATGGTGGGATCTCATTGGTGCTGGTAGATGGCCAGCGGAGTGGAAAATCGGCAAAGAATATCAGCAACGTGGTGGCTCGCAAGGCGATACAACTACTTGCCGAAGGCGTTCGAGATGGCGCGGCCGCCCGGGCGGCTCATGATTATCTGTACGCCTACCGTAAGGGGAAAGTAAGCGCTACACTGAATATTGTGTCAGTTGACACGGAGAGCAAGACAATTGTTATCTCCCGCAACAATGAATCACCGGTCATTGTATACACCGCGAAAGATGGTCTTTATCTGCTTGATGATCCGTCACGCAGCGTCGGTATATATCGCCACACGAAACCAGTGATTACTGAGCTGCCAATTGAAGAGGGGATGTTGATTGTGGTCTTTACCGATGGGCTCCGGCACGCGGGAAGTTTGTCGGGAAATCCGCCCTACGATCCGTTGGAAGCAACTGAGCGGCTGTTGAATGAGAGTAAGAGCAGCGCCAAAGTAGTCGCTGACACGTTGTTGGAAGAAGCTGTTGCACGAGACAACGGCCGTCCACGGGACGACATAAGTGTGTTGACTCTTTCTGTTCAGGCGAACCAGAATGGGAGCGATGTTCGTCATTTGCGAGGCGAGATACCTATTTGAGCGAGAGACGACAATCTGTGACTAGTGAGCAGAAGGCGCCATTGCGTATCGCTGTTGTAGGCCCTTGCTCCGCCGGGAAGAGTACGCTGTCTCCATTCTTGAGAGATGCCGGTTATGAAGCCAGGCAGCCTGCCCAGGAGCATTCCTTAGTGCCTGACATGTGGCAGCGGATTACACGGCCGGATGTCCTCATCTTTCTGGATGTGTCATATGCCGCCACTAGGTCTCGTCGTCCCTATATTGACGGCGGCACTGCGCGTCTTAGCGAACAGCACAGACGCCTCAGCCACGCACGCCAGAATTGTGATTTCTATCTAGAAACGAGTGACTTGACCCCTGACCAGGTACGTCAGGCGGTTCTGGATTTCATAAGCGCGTGGCAGGAAGCGCGGCAGGCATCGTTGTAGAGCATACCGTTCTCGAAGGTACAAAAAAGGGCCCCAAGATGGGACCCTTTTCCTATTTCTTTTCGTAGTAAAACGAAGGGCCTAGAAGCCCATGCCGCCCATATCAGGGGCCGCAGGCATCGGAGCCTCAGGCTGCGGAATGTCTGTTATCAGCGCTTCGGTGGTCAGAATCATGGCCGCGATGCTGGCTGCATTTTCCAACGCGCCACGCGTGACTTTGGCGGGGTCAATAATTCCGGCCTCGAGCATATTTACGAAATCGCCGCTCAAGACATTGTAGCCAATTCTTGTGTCGCCAGCTTCTTCCTGTGCGCGACGTACATTCTGGATGATAACATCACCGTTCATGCCCGCATTTTCTGCGATCTTGCGCATAGGAGCTTCCAACGCGCGGCGTAGAATACCAACGCCGGTGGCCGGGTCGCCAGCTGCAACATCGACGTCTTCCAGAGCAGGCAGCGCATTGAGCAGTGCAACGCCGCCGCCAGGAACAATACCTTCCTCTACGGCTGCGCGAGTGGCGCTCAAGGCATCCTCGACGCGATGCTTCTTTTCCTTCAATTCAACTTCTGTGGCTGCACCAACGCGGATGACTGCCACGCCACCGGCCAGTTTTGCCAGGCGCTCTTGCAGTTTTTCGCGATCGTAATCGGATGTGCTGCGTTCGATCTCTACTTTGATTTGCTCGACGCGACCAGAAATCTGTTCGTCATCGCCCTGACCATCAATGATGGTGGTCTCATCTTTTGTGGAGACTACCTTCGCGGCACGGCCGAGATCGCTTACTTGAACGCTTTCCAGTTTGCGACCCATCTCTTCCGTGATTACCTGGCCGCCGGTCAATACAGCGATATCTTGCAGCATAGCTTTGCGGCGATCGCCAAATCCTGGGGCCTTGACGGCCAAAGCGTTGATCATGCCGCGCAGTTTATTGAGCACCAGCGTTGCCAGTGCCTCGCCATCAATATCTTCAGCGATGATGACCAGGTTCTTCTGGCCGATCTGGACGAGTTTTTCCAGCAGCGGTACGATCTCTTGGGCTGAGCTGATTTTCTTGTCATGAATCAGAATGTAGGGATCAGTGACAACGGCTTCCATTGTATCCATGTCGGTGACGAAGTATGGGCTAATGTAACCACGGTCAAACTGCATACCCTCGACGTACTCAGTTTCGAACTCCAGACCACGGGACTCTTCAACGGTGATAACGCCGTCTTTGCCAACCTTGTCCATTACTTCGGCAATCAGCCGGCCGATTTCCGGATCTTGTGCGGAAATGGAAGCCACAGAAGCGATTTCGTCGAAGCTGTCAATGCTGGCGGCCATTTCGCTAATCGCGGCGGATAGGGCGGCGGTACCGGCTTCGATACCCAGTTTCAACTGCATTGGGTTGGCCCCTGCCGCAACATTCTTCAGTCCTTCGTGGACCATGTGCTGCGCCAGGACAGTGGCTGTCGTCGTGCCGTCACCGGCGATGTCGTTGGTCTTGATGGCCGCTTCTTTAAATAGCTGCGCGCCCATATTCTCGAATGGATCTTCGAGTTCGATTTCTTTGGCAACGCTCACACCATCGTGCGTGATGGTTGGGGCGCCGAATTTCTTGTCAATGGCTACGTTGCGGCCTTTGGGACCGAGCGTAGTGGACACAGCATTGGCCACTGTGTCAATGCCCGTCTTTAGCTTACGACGTGCGTCTTCAGAAAAAATAAGTTGCTTTGCCATTATTTGTTCTCCGTTTCAGGTTCTTTGGGTTTACTTTGGACTAGACTATTGTTTACTATTCGACGATTGCAAGAATGTCTGATTCTTTCAGGACGAGCAGTTTATCGTCATCCTGCTTTATTTCGGTTCCACCATACTTTGCGTACAAAACGATGTCACCTACGGCAACATCCATAGGGATGCGTTTGCCGTTGTCATCACGCCGGCCAGGGCCGACCGCGACTACTTCACCCTGCTGCGGTTTTTCTTTGGCCGTCTCAGGTAAGACAAGACCTGATTGGGTTGTTTGCAGCTGTTCCTGTGGACGAACAACCAAGCGATCAGCAAGCGGTTTGAGATTTCCAGACATAATCAGTCTCCTTGTGAATGTAATAAGATTTCCAGTTTTTGGTGTTTGCTGGTGTTAAAGGTGCGGTCTAGCACTCGCAACAGTAGAGTGCTAAATCTACGTTCAAGATTTTAACATAGATTCGACTCTTGTCAAGCAATTTTGGCACTCAGTAAGCCTGAGTGCCAAAATTCTTATGTTGATCATATACAAGGCAAAATTGCGGCGTGATTAGGGGCTTCGTTCTAGTTCGGCCTGGCGACATTCGTCAAGCCCTTCTTGCGCACTTTGCAAGATCAGCGGGTTGACTGTGGCGTTTAGCACCTGCTGAAATAGGGGGACGGCTTTTGAGCAGTCACCCAGAGAATTACGGATATAGGCAGTGGCCAGCATGTTGAAAAACCGCGCATTGAGTTCCGATGCTTTTCCATAGAGCTCGATCGATCTTTCTAGCGGGGGGATGGCGTTGAGATAGTTGTTCTGGCGGAAATAGGCCTCTCCCAGCCGGCCTTGCGCCCGCGCAATATCTGGATTTAGTTCCACGGCCAGCAACGCATTTTGCTCGGCGAGCGGAGCGTCACCAAGCTGAATGTACATGTGAGCTAGTCCATCATATGCGCTTGCATTGTCGGGATCGGCCGCCAGCGCATCCTCAAAACTAATAATGGCGTCGGAGATTCGGCCGTCTCCATAGTAGTTGTAGGCCAGACCAATGTGAAGGTCGGGATTGGTTGGTTCGGCCTGCAGGCCGAATTGATACTGCTCAAGTGCGGCCGGGTACAGCCCTTGGTAGGTAAAAACAGTAGCCATATACAGGCGGGCAATCGGATTATCCGGTTCGAGAAATATTGCTGTGTCGGCCAGCTCTTGAGCCTGGGCATAGAGATCGGCGTTACCTTGCAGCACCAAACCGGCAGCCGTCAAGGCATGGGCCGTCGCATTTTCAGGGTTAATGCCAATTGCCTTACTAGCCGATTGAAAAGCAGTCGCATATTGGATATTCGCGCCCCCGAAATCACCACGATCACTGAGCCTGTCACCATTAGCGATATAGGCTGTCGCGGCGGCCGTCCATACGTCATCATTATCTGGCGCTAGCACAGTTGCTTGTTCGGCTTTTTCAACCGCCAGTTCAGCCTGATCCTCCTTGACCAACAAATCTATCAGGCGAATATAGAACTCCGGGCGCGTACCATCCAAGGCAATGGCCTGTTCATAGTAGGCCACGGCCTCATCATACTCTGAATCATCCTTGCTAAGCTCAGCGAGAACAGCGTACTCAGTGGCAGAGCGGGTTGGTTCAGGCGTAGCCGTTGGGATGATGATTTCGCGTACCTGGTCTCGATTCTGGATGACGTAAAAACTTACGGAAATCCCGAAAAGAACGAAGAGGACAAGTAGACACGATGGCCCTCGGCGTGGGTGACGCGGTGGCTTCCGCTGTATGACCATTCAGATAGGTCCTTTCATATCATCACAAAACGCCGACATCTGAGGTCGGCGTTTTGTGTGCGGATAATAGCATTCGGCCAAATGCCCGTCAAGAGCCCCCAGTTGATAATCAGCATAACCTTAATCTGGCGTTGGCAGCGGGTGCGGCGGATTACTTGGGAATTGATCTCCGGTTGCGCAAACGCCAGGCCAATCCGATGGGATAACCAATCATTTTCGCCACATCCCCCACAATCCGAATAATCGGTATGAGGCCAAATGCGCGCGCGCGGGCCGGCGGTGGCCAACCCCATGTTCCTTCCCAGAGTCGTTCCGCAGGCCGCCGGGAATAGGCCCCAATGCCAAAAAACAACAGCAGCCAGCCCTGCCATTTCTCCGTCCAAATCAGGCGGACAATCAACGGCAGAGCGACAAGATAGGTAGCATATCGAATCGCATGACGCAACGGCCAGAGGTTCGCTTTGCCATCCCCGCGAGCGTAGTAGTAATACTGGCGAAAGAATGATCTCAGGTTGCCGCGCGGCCGAAAATAGGCGGTTGAGCGGTCCGTAAATGTAAACGATCCATAGCGCTCGCGGAGAGCTCTATCGAATACAAGATCCTCACCATAGTCAAGCCATTCAGGATAGCCGCCTACCGCCTCCCACGCGCTTTTTAGATAGGCTACAGATCGGCTCGACGGCAGGAATTCATCAGGTTTGACATCTTTTCGGGCAGGCAGCACAGTCGCTCCCATAACAACTTCGAAGTCAGAGTACGGATCGGCTTCGAACCATCCGGCAACAACTGTTGTGTCCCCAGACTGCAGCGGTCTGGCCAGGTTTTCCAACCAGCGTGGTGATAAGACGACGCCTGCATCTGTCGCTGCTATGATTGGACCGGACGCGGCGGCGATCGCGCGATTTCGTCCCTGGCTAATGTTGCTCCCGGGAGCGACGACAATTTGAAGAGGCAGCCATTGTTGGTACTCTTCCAGGATTGCGCAGGTATTGTCTGTGGATCCGCCATCGCAAATGACCACTTCATCAGGAAGCATTGTCTGGTTAAGGATAGAATCTAGGAGAGTGCGGATATTCTCCCCTTCATTTTTGACGGTGGAGATTAACGATACCTTCATCAGGATTGGGTCCTATTATTTGTTTAACAGCGCTCATTACGGTTTATGAACCGCAATAGAGGTTCGGACTATATATGAGGGAACACGGAACAGTAGAATTAGTCACAGGTTATCTTAAGGAGTATTCATATGGATGCATCTGATGTCTTAGCATTGTTGTTCCATGGCAACCAACTCAAACGGACGCCTCGTACCGGATGGGTACAGCGCGGAATCACCGATGCGGAAAGCGTTGCCGCCCACAGCTATGGTGCAGCCTTTATTGCCATGGTTATGACCGAAGTAATCGCGGAACCGTTGAACATGCAGACGGTACTTGCCATGGCAGTGCTGCATGATCTGCCTGAAGGACTCACAACTGATATCCCGACACCTGCCTGGAAATTCTTGCCGCCAGGGATCAAAGTGGATGTTGAGAGATCTGCCATGCAAGCCATCGTTGGCGGTCTTCCGTTCAGGGAGTTTTTGCTGACTTATTGGGAAGAGCTGCACAGGAATGAGTCAGCTGAGGCGCGCCTGGTCCATGATTGCGACAAGCTAGATATGTTCTTGCAGGCATTCATGTATGAAAAGCAGACCGGCAGCCGGCAGTTGTCTGAATTCTGGGATCACGCGTATGAATTCGAATTTGAGGAGAGCAGAGCATTATTCGAGGAATTGGCTAGCTTAAGGCTGCAAGAATAAATGCGCGCTTTGGGCCCGTTCCGTTTTCTGTTGAGGGCGCTTGCATTATACTTTTTCTTATGAAGTTCGAACGCCCAATACGGGTACTTGTCCGGATGGCGCTATTGTCCGCAGTCCTACTGCTGGCGGCGCAAACAGCATTTGCCGCATATGCGCAGACGGACGAGCCAAATCAGCCGGGTGCCGGTCCGCTAATTCATACTGTTACCGAAGGCGAGAACCTGACGACAATTGCCGAAGAATATGAGGTGACTATTGCGCAGCTTCAGCTGGTCAATCACCTCAGAAATGACGACATATTGACGATTGGTAGAGAACTTGTGATTCCAGGAGGTGATGATTATCCAGCGGTAATCATTTACACGGTACAGCCTGGAAATTCGATTCAAAGCATCGCGAATGGCTTCGATTTGTCACTGGATGATACGCTTGTGACAAATAGGACGATAAACCGTGACTATGTGCCCGCTGTAGGACAGTCGCTGGCTCTCAAGATCGAATCTGGTGACAGTGATACTGACCTATTGACCGGAATCCCTCACATTGTTCAGGAAGGGGAGACAATTCTTGAACTGGCAGCTCGTTATGATGTGCCTGTATCTCACCTGATCTATATTAACAGCCTGACATATCCGGCGCGATTGTTTCCCGGGCAAAGGCTGCGCATACCGGCTGAGCAGCCTTTTCACGAGCTCCCCGGAGAATGGACTAATATCGAAATTTATCCCGAAGGTATAAGGCAGGGAGATACCGTCACTATTTACGTAGAAAACCTGCTTGAAGGCGCACCTTCCGGCCAACTTGCCGGGCAAGACCTAAGTTTTGCAGCGAGTGAGGATGGGTTTGTGGCATTAGTCGGGGTGGATGCTTTTACGCCGGCTGGACGATATCCCATCGAGTTAGGTGGCTCTGGCGAACGGCCGTGGTATCCCTTTAGGCAGGAAATTACGATTACCGATTCGGGTTTCCCTGATCAGGCGATAACTGTGCCTGAAGAGTTGAGTGGTCTTCTAGAGCCCTCAATAAGATCTACAGAAGACTCATTTCTTAGTACTATTTACCGCACCTATTCTGAAGAGAAGAAATGGGATGGCGCGTTTCAGGAGCCCGTAACAGATACATTGGTCACCGCGCCCTATGGCGGAGGTCGCTCCTATAATAATGGACCAATCGCGATATTCCATACCGGCACTGATTTCAACGGGACTATCGGTACGCCGATACTCGCCGCTGCTAATGGTACCGTTGTGTTCAATGAAGAACTTGAACTGCGCGGCAATACAGTTATTGTCGATCACGGTTGGGGAGTCATGACCGGCTATTATCATCTGTCAGAATCCTTTGTTGAAGCTGGACAAGAGATCGAAAAAGGGCAGCCGATCGGATTAGGCGGCTCTACAGGCCTATCGACTGGGCCGCACCTTCACTGGGAATTGCGCATTATGGATGTGGCAGTTGATGGCATGCGTTGGACGCAGCAGTCATTCCCAGAACGGCGTTCGCCGTAGACGCCTGCCATCGAACGAGCGATAGGCAGAATAGTAGCGCTTGAAAGCGTCGGTCCTGGATTGGGTGAGATTCCTCCCGGGCGCCCTTTCCAACGAGTAGTTGTCATCAAGTTCTGTTCACCTTGTGCAAAAACTGCTTACTTATTCGTTTGTCCGCCTGCTAAGAGTCACGTGGTCTGGGTGGCGGTTGTGGCCTGGATTGGATATAATTTCGGTTTGGGCAAATACTTTTGTTCAGTTGATTTAGTCCCTTCCTTATTAGGAGTTCAATGTGATTAAGGCTCAAATGCAGACACCAGAGTATTGGGAGAAACAGTTTCAGCTCAATGACTCTGATATTGAGCAGCTCTATAACCACTTTCTAGAAACGGAAAAGCCTCAGACAATAAAGCAGTTGGCGGCCGTTCTTGTGGCCCATCGTGTGGCTGAAGAGATTCGCAAGCTTGAACGTGCAGTCAAGGGTCGTCATATGTACCAACCGCAGGAGAGTTATGAGGTTGGTGACAAATTGGTATTCCCGGTGCTTGATTTTGCGCAGGCTACTGTTGTATCTCTTCGCTCAGGTTTCAATCCCCAGGAAGGTGACTTCCAGGTAATGGCAGTGGATATTGCTGGTAAGACGCGCGAGTTTGTGACGGCATATGACAAACCGCATGAATTGAGGTTTGATGAGGAACAGAATCTCATTGATTTACTAGATCTGGATACGGATCGTCTTTACGAGACGTACGGTGATGTTGTTGCTGAAGAACTGTATCAGTCGCTAACGGATCACGCGGACTTCATTGAATTGGGTTCACTCTGGTTTGTTAAGTCTTTGATGGCTGAGGTTAACGTCGGTCATCTGCACTTATCTGAAGCTGTGCTGGAGATAAGTGAAGGCGGCCCCCTGGGTGTTGATGAGATTCTTCCCAATCTAGATCTTGATCCCAATATCGATTTGTCTGTACAAAGTTTCTCGTTGAACCATGCATTAAGTGCTGACAGTCGTTTTGACGACGTGGGTGGGAGGGAAAAGGTTGCTTGGTATTTACGTCGTTTGGAACCAAAAGAAGTCCAGGAAACTCCGGCTCGGCTTGTTTACCGTCCCGTAGATTATGATCGCGCTTCGCTCAGCCCGCAGCTCCTCTCTTTGGAACAGGAATTGGATGATGAGTGGTCTCAAATCGATCCGATAGACAGTGCGTCTCCGGCGATTCTTTCACTGACTTTCCCACACCGCTGGGCGGGTACCCTGCCATTGAACTCACGACTTCATCCCATGTTTGAGACGGGCAGGTCACCGCGGCAGCGTGTCATGTTCATAGATGAAGAGACAGAGGAAAATATTGTTGCCTGGATTGTGCCTGAAGGCCGCTACATATTTGGATTGAGCGGTTGGTATGAAGAGCATGAGGTTCCTGTGGGAGGGTTCATTCATGTATCGCCGACGTCTCAAAGCGGCGTCTTTACCCTCGGATACGAACGCCGAAAGCCGAAACGTGAATGGGTCCGACTAGCCACGGTGGTTGATAATCGTATTAACTTTGAACTCAAACGCCGCTCAATCGGATGTGGCTATGATGATCTTATGATAGTGGGAACTGACGTGGTTGCCGCCATTGACGCATTGTGGCGGCGTGCGGGAGCGAATCAACGTTCGATCGTATCATTGCTTATCGAATTATTCCGAACTCTTTCTGAGCTAACTCCGCAGAATACAGTACACGCGAAGACGTTATACAGTGCCCTAAATATGTTGCAACGTACACCACCGGGTCCGATTTTTGCAGAGCTGGTTAACAACGCTGCTTTCCAAACGGTTGGCGATCACTATTGGGAGTTTGATGAATCTCGCTTGCAAGGCAGCAAGTAAGGAGAGAGTGGAAATTGTCAAGTAATCCGCGTCCAAAGATAAAGCTGAACAAGATTAAGCGCGCCACGCCGGATACATATTTCTACATCGATCTAGATTGGTGGGAAGAATCTAATCTGGATCTAAGAACCTATTTGATGACACGCCTTTCGTTGGGAGATGATGCGTCACTGGACACTGAATTTGATAAGGTTGATCTCATTGATCCACAAACTGGCGAGGTTCACCAGGTAGACGGTTTCCAGTACATTGTTCAGGCCTACTTCCACCAGCTTCCCGATGATTTCTTGACCAATGCTTCATTGGTTGATGCAGCATTCTGTATTTTGTTGTCAAACGCGAACCAGCCAATGATAGCGAGTGAGATTGCTAAGCGCATGAACCGCCCGGCAGATGTTGTCGTCCGTACTCTCGGTGGACCAAACGTCTATCAAGGAATTAGACCTGTTTTTGATGAGTGATGCATATATTTATTGCTGGGGTGATGCAGGGCGCGCGGCTTGATGCGCAGATTCAAGAGCAAGACTATCGACTGACCATAGTACATTCGATAGAAAAGCATATCCCGGAAGCGCAGATTACCGATCCCTGGGCGCTCAACCCGAATAGTGTTGATTATGGCGAAGAGCGTGCGCGTGAGACGTTTCATACTATGACGGCCCAGGCCGGTAAGGCGGATCTACTTATCGCCTATTTACCAACAGTAAGTATGGGCACGGCAATGGAGATGTGGGAAGCATACCGGTCTGGTACCTACATAATCGCCGTCACACCACATGTTCATCATTGGGCCATACGTTTTACGGCTGATGAGATAATCACCGATATGGACACGCTGATAGGTATGATTGAAGGTGGATATATTACAGATATACTGCGTTGCCGGGCTGTGGTTGACTCCCCTCAAGATGCTGACTAGAATTGCTCTTGCTTACAGATCATTCTAGCCCTGGCAGCCCGATAGAGCGACAGGGTTTTGATGTGTGTGATTAGCCCTCGTAGCTCAATGGACAGAGCAGTGGTCTTCTAAACCAAAGGTTGTAGGTTCGATTCCTACCGAGGGTATTTGTTCATGGCTTCAGGGTAAAGATGGTGATTTCCACCGTATGAGGGGGCGGGGATAACGTTTCCTTATGCCCTCGTTTTGCTCCTACGGCATCTGTACCAAGAGCATACGTCTGAGCCTATCCCCACAGCCGTAGAGAAATCCAGAGCGTTTACCGGATTTGATGAGGCGTTGATGACCACAAAGATTTTCACCGTTGCCGAAATGGTAGCCGCTGAGCGTGCTGCCGACGCATCTGGCGTTTCCTATGTTGAAATGATGGAAACGGCTGGCCGGCGAGTTGCTGAATCAATCATGGCGCGTACAACTGTATCCGGCAAGAATGTGCTGGTCTTGGTGGGGCCTGGGAACAATGGTGGTGATGGTTTGGTCGCGGGTCGCTATTTGGCCGAAGCGGGAGCGAATGTCGCTTTCTACCTGTACAAGGCACGCGATCCGGAAACAGACGTGAATTTCCAGATGGTACAGGAAATGAGTTTGTTCGTGATCGAGGCGGAACATGATCAACGTTATCGCGTATTACGCGGGCGCCTGTCTATCACCGATATTCTGGTTGACGCTTTGCTTGGGACGGGAGTTACCAGACCGATTGAGGGTAATCTCGCAGGTCTGATGAAGCAGGTGAAATCTGCGGTTGTACTTCGCCGGCATAGTTCACGCTCAGCAGTTTCTTTGATCAGCATCACTGACCTGCCTTCGTTAGCTGACGACTCGAACGGGGAATCACCATTGCTGCTGGTCGCGGTTGATTGTCCGAGCGGACTGAATTGCGACAGTGGCGCGCTCGATAAGCTGGCTATTCCAGCTGATCTGACGGTCACATTCGCTGGACCTAAGCGCGGGCATTTCCGTTTTCCGGGTGCTGAAGTATGCGGTGAACTGGTTGTCGCTGATATTGACATTGGCGGCTCACTCCCCGAGGTTGTCAACGTGTCCTTGACGCTTGTTACGCCGCAATTGGCGCGTTCACTGCTGCCTGAACGGCCGATACAAGGGCACAAAGGGACGTTTGGAACAACCCTCATTGCTGCTGGTTCCGGGCACTACTGGGGCGCGCCGGTTCTTTCTGGCCGCAGCGCATATAGGGCAGGTGCAGGCCTGGTTGCGTTGGCAGTACCTGAAGCTATTCGCGCCACGGCAGCCAGCCAGCTGCCGGAGGCGACCTATCCACCAGTTCCGGCCATGCTCACGCTCGATGCTGACAGCGGCGAATTCCTGATGTCAGGAGATTTTGCCTGTCATTCCTTGTTGGTAGGTCCGGGACTGGGACCCGCGGATTCTTTCATCGATTTTCTGTTGACTGGTGAACATGCGCTGCCGCCTATGGTTGTTGACGCGGATGGCTTGAACATCTTGGCCCGCACGCCAGATTGGTCAAGGAAACTGCCGGTCAACACCATTCTGACGCCGCACCCTGGAGAGATGGCACGCTTGTTAAACCAATCGCCGGCGGAGATACGAACCAAAGATAGGGTTGAACTGGCTCAGCAATCAGCCAAGGAATGGGGGCATATTGTGCTTCTCAAGGGAGCTTATACGATTATCGCTGCGGCAGACGGCCGTTGTTCTTTATTGCCGTTTGCCAACCCCTTACTGGCTGTTGCCGGCAGCGGTGATGTGTTGGCAGGAGTCATAGCAGCGTATCTTGCCCAAGGTCTGCAGCCCTATGAAGCGGCCGTGCTGGGTGGTTACATGCACGGAGCAGCGGCCCAGCTCGCATCTCAATCAATTGGGGATGCTGGCCTCCTGGCGGGCGAATTGGCAGATTGGCTGCCTCAAGTGCGAAGGCGGCTGATTGAAGGTTGACAAGCATCTTCCAACACAGGTGATCACCGGCAGCCTAAGGTTTTTCCAGTACGAAAACGGCTGATTTGGCGAGAAGATTGTTGAATAGATGTCCTCGCCGGTGACCCGACAAGAAGACCTGATCACGAATCTGAAACTCATGTTTGTAGCAAAAATCGGTGAAATCTGTGATGGTGAATGCCTGCCATCGCGGCGGTTCATCCCATGGCTGATTGTGGTCCGGCGCTTCGGGAATACGCCCACCGAGGAGAAGCGTGAGACGCGAACGCCAATAACCCCAATTTGAAAAACTGACAATGGCTTGCTGTCCTACGCGCAGCATTTCTCCTACGATCATTTGCGGATTGTTCAGATAGCGCAGAGTTTGGCTCAATATGACAATGTCAAAACTTTTGTCTGGATAATCGGCAAGGCCTTCCTGCAGGTTTCCCTGGCGTACGCTTAGCCCGCGTCGGACACAAGTCATGACGCCATTTTCACTGATTTCTACGCCGCGCCCGATCGTTTTCTTGGCATGCTGCAGATAAGCCAGCAGCGCGCCATCAGCACAACCCAAATCGAGAACTCTTGCTCCTTCAGGCGCCAACTCCGCGATAGCCAATAGATCGGGCCGCAGTTCGACCGCTGTAGGTATGTGCGGTTGATTCATTGCGTGACAGAAGCCTCGCGGTCCATCGAATCGAGAGGAAGCGAGACGCGCTCTTCGCGCACTAGGCGTTCCAAGAAACTATCGATCAGTCTTGTCATCGTATCTACTTCCAGCAAGAAGGCGTCATGCCCCCAAGAGCTCTTGATATCAAGATAGGTTACATCAGCCCCGGCTGCCGTCAGCGCACTGACCATTTCCTTGCTGTGGTAACTCGGGTAAAGCCAGTCGCTTGTAAAGCTAACCACAAGGTATTTTATGCGCGTAGAGTTGGCAAAGGAAGCTGCCAGGGAACCTGTCTCGGAACTGAGGTCAAAGTAATCCAGCGCTTTTGTAACATAGAGGTAGCTGTTGGCGTCAAAACGCCTGGTGAAATTGTTGCCGTTGTATTTCAGGTAACTCTCAATGGCGAATTCTGTCTGGAATTCATAGCCGTAGCGCTCGATGTCCTGCAAACGACGGCCGAATTTTCGCTGCATCGCTTCTTCGCTCAAGTAGGTGATATGGCCGACCATGCGCGCAACGGCCAGGCCCGCATCTGGTTTCTGTTCTTGACCATAGTAATCTCCTCCGTTCCATGCTGGATCGGCGTAGATCGCTTGACGGCCGACTTCACTAAAGGCAATCAACATGGGGCTGTGCCTCGCCGTGCTGGCCAAAGGAATCGCCGCATTGACACGATCCGGATAGTGAGCTGCCCATTCCAAAGCCTGCATCCCACCCATAGAACCACCGGCGACGCACAGTAGCTTATCGATGCCAAGAAAATCAATTAGCTCAAGTTGGGCGCGGACCATATCACCGATAGTCACCAGCGGAAAATGGAGGCCGTAGGGCTCGCCCGTCTGCGGATCAATACTCATAGGCCCACTTGATCCGTAGCAGCTTCCAAGGACGTTGCTGCAAATGACGAAGAACTTGTTGGTATCAAAAGCTTTACCAGGTCCGATGCACTCGTCCCACCAACCAGGTTTGCTATCGTCAATGCCGTAATACCCGGCGGCATGAGCACTGCCGCTAAGTGCGTGCAGAATTAAGATGGCGTTTGATCGCTCGGCATTCAATCTGCCATACGTTTCATAGGCCAGGGTGACTGGCTGGAGCGTTTCGCCGCTTTCCAGGAGAAACGGCTCATCCTGAGCGAATTGAAACGTATTTGTCTGCACAAGGCCAACTGAGTTTTCGGGAAACATAGTACAGGCTCCAACTGGCGCCCCCGTGAGCCGACCGACCAGCCCACGGGAGCGCTGCAGAATTAGGCGTCAGCTGAACGGGCCAACCCCTGATCGAGGTCCCACAGAATATCGTCGATATCTTCAATGCCAATGCTGAGCCGCACGAAGTCGGCTGTGACGCCGGCAGTAGCTAGCTGTTCTTCAGTAAGCTGGCCGTGTGTCGTGCTGGCTGGATGAATCGCCAATGTTTTCGCATCACCTACATTCGCGACATGACTAATCAGCTGCAGGTTGTTGATAAAGTTCTGGCCCGCTTCCCTGCCTCCGCTGATACCGAATCCAAGAATAGCGCCAGGCCCTTTAGGCAGATATTTCCTAGCCCGTGCATGATCAGGATGGCCTTCCAATCCAGGATAGGTGACCCATGCCACGGATGGATGCACGTCAAGGAACTCAGCCACAGCCTGTGCGTTACTGACATGTCGATCCATGCGCAGGCTGAGCGTTTCCAGCCCTTGCAGCGTAGTCCAGCTGTTGAGTGGTGCCTGGCAGGCGCCAATGTCGCGCAGGACCTGCACACGCGCCTTGAGTATAAATGCTAGCGGGCCAAGATCGGCATAGACCAACCCACCGTAGGACGGGTCAGGCTCGGTAAAGTTATCGAAGCGACCGCTGCGCCAATCGAAGTTTCCACCATCCACAATGGCGCCGCCGATCGTTGTTCCATGTCCCCCGATAAACTTTGTTGTACTGTGGGTCACGATATTGGCGCCCCATTCGAAGGGGCGGCAAAGATAAGGCGTGGCAAAGGTGTTGTCGATCAGGAGCGGAATATGATGCGCTTGCGCAACAGCCGCTACTTCCTCAAAGCGAAACACCGTGATGTCTGGATTGCCCAGCGTCTCACCGTAAATGAGTTTTGTATTCGGCCTGACAGCGGCGGCAAACTCATCGGGATCGGCCGGATCAACGAACGTGACCTCAATGCCTAGGCGGGGGAAGGTGTAGTTAAACTGATTGTAGGTTCCACCATACAACTTGCTGCTGCTGATGATATGATCGCCCGCTCCGCACAAGGTCAGAATCGCCATTGTTTGAGCGCCATGCCCGCTGCTCGCGGCCACTGCCCCGACACCGCCTTCAAGATCGGCGATTCGCTGCTCCAGCACATCAGTTGTTGGATTCATTATCCGCGTGTAGATATTGCCAAACTCTTTTAAGGCGAAAAGATCGGCGGCATGTTGCGTATTCTGAAACTGATAGCTAGTTGTCTGGTAGATGGGAACTGCGCGGCTGCCTGTTGTCGCATCGGGCACCTGTCCCGCATGCAGCTGCCGGGTTGTAAATCCAAAGCTACGGTCATTTTCACTTGGGTTCGTCATAGTTTATTCTCCTCAGCTGTTTCTCTGCACAGTTTGGTTTGTTTCTTTTCCACGAGTAGGTGTACTGATCCGGCGTCGCGAACAGCAAGTAAATCTGATTGCCGGGACAAGAGGTTGGACCGAAAACAAAAATCTCTGTCAAAATGACAGAGAGCGGAGTAATAATCTGGAGATTTGCCCTGTGCTGGTGCACTCAGCGCATTTGGAGTAAGACAGCCACGAAGTCTCCTCTCATCTTCCAGAATTACTCTGCCGGAATTGGCACCCTGGCGCGATTGGTATTGAACCATCACCGGGTTGCCGAGGTTTCTAAGGGCCGGTCCCTCCGCCTCTCTGGATAAAAGTGACAACTATGCAATTGTTGGATAGTACTATAAGCGTAGAGCCGGTAACTGTCAACCGCAAATTCTGCCCAAGAAATCATGGGCTCTCTTTGGTGATTTTGCAGATCTCCCTACCACAGCCACAATTGACGAGTCGAGCAGTTCCTTGAAACTGGCTGGAAGATGGGCTGCATCTTCTCAAACGAACCTATTGATGTGCAGATAATCATTTCATCTGAAAAGGATGTAGTATTCGCTGGTTCTTCATTAGGCAAAGCTGTCCGCAAGGATGCCAACCCATCTGATCGATTGCTGAACATCGTTGTCAAGACATTGGATAATAGTCGAACATACGATGCCGGTTGTGATAGAATCAAACTTCTGTTTATTATGGTATCGATGAGTGATAGGATGTGCCGCGCGCGCAGATTTGGTGCGTGACTAGTCCTTGCCGGTTTGGATTAATCTATGGCGAAATTTACCCGCAGACGAAAACTAGGTGCTCTGCCAACATGGCTTCGCACGCGTATCGAAGTGAACTGGTACGAGTCACAACGCCTCCTGGAGCAGGCGCGCGATCAGGTTCCAGCCGGAGCAATGCTGTTGGATGCCGGCAGCGGAGAGGGCCGGTACAAAGCATATTTCGACCATACGCACTATGTTGGTTTGGACCTCGCGGTTGGGGATGACACCTGGGATTATACTGGGCTGGATACGGTGGGTAACTTGCGCAAGCTGCCTTTCTCCGACAGCAGTTTTGATGCTGCCGTGTGTGTCCAAACGTTGGAACATGTTAATGATCCGTTTCAAGTGATTGGCGAGATTGGCCGTGTGCTAAAACCTGGCGGCCGTTTCTATCTCTCGGCACCTCAGGCGTGGCACCAACATCAGAAACCGCATGACTTCTTCCGTTACACGTCCTATGGATTCAATCACCTGTTGGAGCAGAGCGGCATGCGCATCCTGGAAATACGGCCTATGGGTGGTTATTTCTGGTTTCTTTCCTTCAACTTGCAGATGCTCCATTTTTGGTTGTTCCCGCCTGTCAAGAAACATTGGCAGTGGTGGGTACAGCTCCCTTACCAGTTGGCCGTTCAAGCGATATTCTTCATTACCCTTCCACTCATCCTTTTCTATCTAGATCGGATAGACACCGTCAAAGACCATACAATGGGCTGGGTCTGTATCGCCGAGAAGGTTGGCGGTGACTCGTCCTTGGAAACTCATGAATACTCTTCAGAGGCTGCTAAGTAATACGATTTTGGCCTTTATCGCAAGTGCGATAGCCAAAGTTAGCGGCAGCATCCTCTTCATCTTTGTCGGTCGCCTGATTGGTCCGGAAGAAGCGGGCATATTTAATCTAGGCGTCACTTATTACACCATTCTGTTAGCGCTATCAACGCTGGGCTTACATGAGCTGTTGATTCGTGAAGTCTCTCCTCGCCGGGATCAGGGCAGTCACTACCTGATCAATTACACCCTCATTCGTTTGATGAGTTCTGCTGCCCTTTATGCAGGACTGCTTCTATTCTTGCAGCTCAACTTACCCTACAGTGAAGAAGCGAAGAGCGTCCTGCGCATCATGTCGCTGGCCATCTTCCCCGATGCGATTTTCAGTCTTTGCCAGGCGCTTTTCATTTCCCATGAACGCCAGACGACACCAACAGTCGCTGCACTGGTGAACGCCACGATTCGTTTGGGTCTTGGTATGTATTTGCTGCAAAATGGAGCGGGCGCTGTCACTGTCGCCTGGGTGATGCCCATCAGCTCCGCACTCAGCCTGCTTGTTTTTCCGTCGGCCATACTTGGCCTGGCGAGGCGCGTTCCGCAAAGTGTGCCGCCTCGAATCAGCTACCGGTTTGGCCTGCAGCAGCTCGGTATGACTTCCGGTTTCATTCTCCTCGAGTTGTTTCAGACGCTCAATTATCAGGCCGACACCTTCATTATCTCGTTTCTCTTGACCGAGGCCGATATTGGCTATTATGGTGCGTCTCAGACCGTGCTCGCCGGTGTCTTAATGATTCCAGTGGCTATCCGCATGGCGCTCTACCCTTTGATGGCCCGATTTGGCAGTGAGGATGAAGACAAACTGCACCATCTTTATCATAAGGCGAGCCAGTACACACTTATGGTCGGGCTGCCGATTGCTGCCGGCGTAACTGTCTTGGCCGCGCCGATCATATTGCTGCTTTTCGGGTCTGATTTCGCCCCGGCAATTCCGGCACTGCAAATCAGCGTCTGGTCAATCGTGTTTGCGCTGATAACTGTCCCTAATGCTCGATTGATGTTGGTCTATGGGAGGCAGACGCCTGCCAGTTGGCTGCGCGGCGTCGGAACGGTTGCCAGCGTTGGTCTGAATCTGCTGTTGATTCCTAGGCTTGGAATCAATGGTGCAGCTATCGCCAGGGTTCTGGCAACGGCCGTTTTCTTCTTCTCGCTATATCTTTATGTTCAGCGACACTTCCTGCGCGATCCCTTGATACCAATGGCAATCCGTCCAGCTGTTGCCACCCTTTTCATGACTGCCGCTGTATGGTATCTGCGCGGCGCCTTCTTGCTGATACCGATGGTCGCCGGTATCGTGGTCTATGGAATTCTCTTAATTGTCCTTGGCGGTATTACGGCCGAAGATCGCGCCTATTTCCGGCAGCTATTTGATTTTAAGCCCGCCGCATAGTTGGCCAGGGTGGGAGAAATGGTCTGGGTACAACCGGCGGTGCCTTGACAGCTAGTATCGGCAATATACAATCCAACGCGTATCATGCACCATGTAGGACGACCTGTCATGCTGAGCCGGTGGTGTCAGGCGAACAGCGGTAGTTCACCCAAGCAATGTGAAGAAAATGCCAACGGAGAGAATGTCCAGTGCGAAGCGATAACTGTTCGCGAATGTGGGAGCGCAGATTGTGAGATCGACGATTAGGGCGCGCGCTAACCAGCTCTTCATTAAATACCCTTCCTTTGGTCGATTTGGCTACAAATTCTTGCGGGTATCTGGTCTTGACCGCTCCACAAGATCTGTAAAAAAGCACTTTCAAGACATAGCTCAGCTTGGATTCAACCCGCAGGTTGTCGTTGATATAGGAGCTAATCACGGCGGATGGAGCTGGGAAGTTTCTTCTATCTTCAGATCCGCATGCTTCTATTTGATAGAGCCACAGGAGGAAATGCGGCCATTTCTTGATTATTTCTGCGCTCAGACGAATGGTTCAAAATGGTTCTTGGGCGGCGCCGGAGCTGAGGTTGGACAGCGTGACCTGACAGTGTGGAAAGATTTTCAGGGTTCTGCTTTTCTTTCGCCGGCGGTTGAAGCAATGGTACCCGACCAGTCCCAGCGCAGCGTTCCAATATTCACCATTGACCATTTGATAAGCAGCGGAGATCTGCCCATTCCTGATCTGGTGAAGATCGATGTCCAGGGGTACGAATTGGAAGTGCTTCAGGGCTGTATGCGTTGCTTTGGCGAGACAGATATGTTTGTTATCGAAACTTCCCTTTTTCATCCCTTGGATCACCGTCCCAGCTTCAATAGGGTCGTGGAGTTTATGGAGGCCTATGGCTATGGGATCTACGATTTTCCAGATTTGAAGTACCGGGGAGATGGAGCGCTTGCGCAAATCGATGTATGTTTCCTTAGGAGACAGAGTTCTCTGGCCATCGAACTACGACGCCGAAAGTAATTCTCATTGAACTAATTCTCTTCATGTGTCGGAGTTTGGACAGCCGCTGCCGGAGTGAAGAATAGCGTTATGATGAAAACAAAAACCCTCGTTATTGGCATGGATGGAGCGCCCTATCCGCTGATCAAGAAATGGACCGCTTCCGGCGACCTGCCAAACCTGGCGCGTTTGATCGAACAGGGCAGTTTCGGCGTCTTGCGTTCGACGATGCCAGTACATTCACCAACAGCATGGGCATCGTTCTTGACTGGGTTGAACCCTGGCCAACATGGCGTGTTTGATTTTGTGCGCAGGGAACCAGACAGCTATCAGCTCAAAGTGGTTCGAGCCGATCAGATCGCCGGCGCTTCGTTGTGGCGTCTTATGAGTGAGCAGGGCCGGAAAGTCGGTGTGCTGAACGTGCCGATGACTTATCCGCCGGAAAAAGTTAATGGCTTTCTGTTGAGCGGCCTGGGAACGCCAGATTATGTAGGCTACAGCTATCCGCCAGAGCTTAGCGACAAATTGAATGCACAAGGTTATCGTGTCAACAAGAAGTTCTTCTTCACGCCTGACCGGCAGGATGAGTGGTTGGATGACATCCACACCATCACTGATATTCGTGGCCAAACGGCCGTGCGTCTTATGCAGGAGCAGCCGTGGGATTTCTTCATGGTTGTATTCCGTAATAGTGACGAAATATGTCATTTCTACTGGCACCATATGGATGACACACACCCGGAACACGATCCCGCCGCTCCGCCTCGTTACAGAACGGCTATTCTCGATCTTTACAAGAAAATCGATGGCTGGATAGGTGAACTTGTTGAAACATCTGGTCCAGAGACTAACGTGGTTGTGATGTCCGATCATGGCGCGGGGCCGCTCTACCAGGATGTCTTCCTAAACGAATGGCTAATTGAACAGGGCCTGCTGACGATGAAGAAAGCGCCGGCGACGCGGGACAGCTGGTTCAGATTCGTGCGTCGTGTGGGACTGACTCGGGAGAATATCTCTGATACGCTAACCCGTTTCGATCTTCACCGTCTTGAGGTTCTAATCAAGCAAGTGTTAGGTGATCGAATACACGCATTGCCGCGCGATGATCGTCCAGAGTTTTTGAATTCTATTGATTGGTCGCAAACTCGCGCCTATAGTTTTGGTTACTACGGCCAGATATTTGTCAATCTGAAGGGCCGCGAACCGTTCGGAATCGTCGAACCTGGAGAAACATACGAAGCGCTGCGCGAGCAAATCGCTGCAGGATTGGGGCAGCTTACTGATCCCAAGGATGGCAAGCGGGTTGTGGATCGCGTCTATTTCAAGGAGGAATTGTTTAGTGGAGAGTTCCTGGCTGATGCGCCAGATCTATTGACGATCATGCGTGGATTTAGCTATATGACCAGAAAGGGGTATGAATTTGCCGCCCGTCGCGGTGAGATCTTTCGCGCGCCATATACAGAGGAAACAGGAAGTCATCGCCTGGAAGGGATACTTATTGCCGCCGGACCAGACATCAATGAACAGCCGGCTTTGATGAAAAGTGATATCCAGGATCTGGCGCCTACTTTGCTCTATTTGCAGGATTGCCCGATCCCCAACTATATGGATGGGCGCATCATAACCGAGCTTATGCGGCCTGAATTGATGCATGAACGCCAGCCACAGATGGAGCAACGGCCGATAGCGACCCGCGATGATTTGCCAGCGGATTGGGATGCTGCCGCGGAAAAAGAGATCAGCGATCGGCTGAAAAAGCTGGGTTATCTTGGGTAATCTGCTGTTATTACCCCCTGAATAACCCATTTGGGCTATTGAATAGAGCCTTAAGCAGAGGCTATAATCAAAATCGAACGAAATTTTTACTCTTAAGTCTTAGTTTGTGAAGGAGCAATCCATGAAGAAAGTATTCCCAATTGTCGTGCTAGTAGTTTTGTTAGTAGCTGTTGGTGTCGTCTTTGCAGCGGGCCCTCCAGGTTCCGGCTACAAATCCGGCCAGCAGGTACAGAATGTTGGTAATTCCACGGCTCAGGTCGTATTGACCGCTTATGATCAGAGCGGAACCCCCTATGACTGTGGCACGGAAAGCGTTGCCCCAGGCGCTTCGGTTACTTACCTGACTGATAGTGATTGCCCGGTTCCGTCTGGTTTCATCGGATCGGCCGTTGTTAGCGCCGACCAGCCGATTGCGGCTATCGTCAACGTCAATAACAAGGGCACCGGCCTGGCTGCCGGCCAGTACCAGGGAACTGATGGTGCTGATGTAGCGACAACGATTGTTTACCCCCTGGTGAAGAATAATCATAGCGGTCGTACAACGACTTTCTATGTACAGAATGCCAGCCAGAGCACGAACAACATTTCGGCTGATTTCGCCGTCAATGGCGTGACTTACAATTTCAGCAAGAATAACGTGCCGGCGAATGCGATGGTCATTATCAGCCCGAATGATGCCGGTGTTCCTGCTGGTCAGGGCAATGTAGGCAGCTTGACTGTAACTGGCACGCAGCCTCTAGCTGGCTCCTCGCTGGAGCACCAGACAAGCGCCCCAGTTGGCAATAACTTGCAGGCTTCGAAGGCCTTCACGGCTGCCGACGGTGCAACGCAGGTATACTGCCCCCTGTATCGAAATCAGCATACTTCGAAAGGACAGACAACCGGTGCCCAGGTTCAGAACGTGAGCGCAAGTGCAGTTAACGTTCAATTTACGGTACTTGCTGGCGGCACGAGCTATGGCCCCTACAATGCCAGCATCGCTCCCGGCGCCTCGCATACTTTCTTTGCGCCAGACCTTAGCCCCGCCATTCCGGCCGGAACCGTTGGATCGGCAACGATCCAGAGTTCAGGTGAGGTTGTGGCTGTAGTAAATGATAAGGGCAATGTTGATGGCCAGGATCGCGTGACGACCTATGCTTGCTTCGGCGGCGGCGCTACGTCGGTTAATGTGCCATTGGCCAAGGAACATGCCGGTGGCAATACCACGGGCGTCCAGGTTCAGAATGTTGGTGGCGCAGCAACGAAAGTTACGCTGGCCTACAAGGCTACCAATGGCAAATCGCTGACCATCGAAAGCGTGAACAACGTGGCTCCTGGTGCGAGCATCACCGCAGTTAGCATCTACAAGTACCCCAATGCTGACTGGACTGTTACGAGTGGTACGGCTGCCGACATGGTCGGTACAGTGAATGGCGTTGTTGCTTCCGGTGCTTCTGATTTGGCAGTCATCGCCAATGAGAGCAGCAATGGCGACCTGGCAGCAGCCAGCAACCAGGACACCAAGAACTACGAAGGTTTCAAATAAATAGCCTTAAACCTTAGCACAGACTGAGGATGAGGAAGCCACCTCTCGGGGTGGCTTCCTTTTTTCTGTATCTAATGGGGAGTTCCGGTATAATCTTCCGCTTGAAAAAGGTTGAAATGGATTAATTATGCAGCACTTGTTTCAAACGATTTTCTCTCTGCGATTGGCGAAGCGGTCTTACCCGGTTCTCCTATTTAGCATCTTGTTGTTGGTTTTGGCGGCTTGCGGTCCAGCGGATGTTCAGGTTCCTGATGAATCTGTAACCGAGCAGGCTGCAGAACTGACTCCTACCGTTGTCCCCCTTGAAGAGGAGACGGATGGAAACCCCGCGGAACAAGGGTACCCACCGCCGCCTCCTGTCTTGCCAACTGTACAAGAGTCTTACCCGGCTGAAACGTTGCCACTGCCGACAGCGACATCGTTACCGGATGTTTACCCCGCACCAACGATTGCGGAGGTGTTTGCTGAGCCGCGTATCCGTCTGGATCTCCCGGTCCGCGCCGGCAGCAGCATGGTCACCGGACAGGCCCCTCCAGGCCTGGTGTTAGCCCTTGTTGATGTTACCTACAATGGCGCGCTGTTGGGAACTGGCACGGCTGGTAGTGATGGCCGGTTCACGATCGATGCGCAAGGCCTTCTAGAAGGCAATCGCCTGGGAGTGACATTTGGTGAATTGGAACCTGGATTGTCGCTTTCAGAAATGTCTGTGAAATACTATCCGCATCGTGGTGAAGGGTTCATGAACCTGCCTAATGTTGGCGTGATGCTGGACACGACCTTGATTGAGCCCTAAAGAATAGGCGTTGTTAATATTGACCGTAAGGTTGGCCGCTTAGGCTGACGGTTGGACGGGCGGCTATTTTGCTCGGCTCGATCTCGTTGATCAAAGTTTTTACATGTTGATGATTCCTCATCTGATTGAGGATCTTAATTAGAGGATTTGGGACGCCAGAGATTTTCCCTGAAGGGATAGATCCTGGCGTTTGTTGACGTATGGACAATATTCCCGTTCCTGACGCGATGCATCGATGCATGATCTATGTGGAAGGTGCGAAAAGGAGAAATTGATGTTGTTAGTTACTGAAGAGAATTCAAAATTAATCGAGCCCTATGGCGGCAGTCTGGTGGATTTGAGGATCCCAGAAGAGGATGTGGCTGAAGCGCTGGCCTATGCAAGCAATTTGCCCTCTATTCGCCTGTCAGAGCGTGCAGTATGTGATCTTGAGTTGATGGCTGTCGGGGCTTTTTCGCCGCTGGATCGCTTCATGTCAGAAGCTGATCACCAGAGTGTGTTAGATAATATGCGCCTGGAAAATGGCTATGTTTTCCCACTGCCGATTACGCTGCCTGTCGATGAGGATGAGAAAGCGTTGATCGAATTGGGCCAGGATATCGCCCTGAGAAGCCCGAGCAATGAACTTCTGGCCATTATGAAAGTTGAAGAGATCTACGAATGGGATCTCGAAGAAGTGGCGCAGAAGGCGTTCGGGACGCTGGACTTGCGTCACCCGCTCGTTGCAGAGATGTATCGCTGGGGTAAGTACAATTTGTCTGGTCCCATTCAAGTGCTGCGGCTGCCATCCCACTATGATTTCAAAGATTTACGGATGACTCCGGCCGAAACCAGAAACACAATTGAGTCGTTTGGCCATGAAAATGTCGTTGCCTTCCAGACGCGTAACCCACTCCATCGTGTACATGAGGAGCTGACCAAACGCGCGACGCAGGAGAAGGATGGCGTTCTACTCTTGCATCCGGTTGTCGGCATGACCCGTCCCGGAGACGTCGATCACTATACGCGGGTGCGCACCTACCGTGCACTGGCCCAGCGCTATTATGATCCCGATCGCATCCTCTTGTCGCTGCTGCCCTTGGCCATGCGTATGGCAGGTCCGCGTGAAGCAGTTTGGCATGCTCTGATTCGCCGCAACTATGGGGCAAATCATTTGATTGTTGGTCGCGATCATGCCGGACCCGGCGTTGATTCCAAGGGTGAACCATTTTATGGACCGTATGATGCTCAGGAATTGGTTGAGAGCCTAAGTGAAGAACTTGGCGTCGAGGTTGTTCCTTTCCGTATGATGGTCTATTTGCCGGACGAAGAGCGCTACGAAGAGATTTCGAAGGTCGACGGAGAAACGCGGACAGCTTCGATTTCCGGCACCCAGGTGCGTGAGGAGTACTTGCAGAGTGGCCGGCAGCTCCCCGATTGGTTTACGCGGCCGGAAGTTGCTGAGATCTTGGCCGAAACGTATCCACCACGTTTTCGACAGGGCGCTTGCATTTGGTTTACAGGTCTTCATAATGCAGGTAAATCGACTACAGCGTCGGTGCTGACGGCGCTTCTCCAGGAATACGGCCGAACGGTTACCTTGTTGGATGGAGATGTCGTGCGAACTCATTTTTCAGAGGGTCTAGGCTTTAGCAAAGATGATCGTGACGATCATGTGCGGCGTATGGGCTATGTGGCCTCTGAGATTGTTCGCCATGGCGGCATCGCCATATGTGCGGCCGTTAGCCCCTATCGCGCCACACGGAATGATGTTCGCAGCATGATTGGCAGTGATCATTACGTTGAAGTCTTCGTCGATACACCGCTTGAAGTATGCGAGGAAAGAGATACCAAAGGGTTATACGCGCGTGCGCGGCGTGGCGACATCACAGGTTTTACAGGTATCGACGATCCTTATGAAGCACCGCAGAATCCGGAGCTTCGCCTGGACACGTTAGACCAGACTGCCGAAGAAAATGCCCGTTCTATTGTTCTCCGCCTTGTTGAAACGGGTTTCTTGCGTCCTGAAACAGAAAGCGCGGACGTGGCCTAGAGCTGCCATCCCGTTTGTCTAATTAGAACAAAACACTTTTTGAGAGGAAATTATGTCAATCGAAAACAACGAAAATGGAACCGGTTATGTCCTTTGGATGACTGGCTTGTCGGGCGCGGGGAAGACCACGATCGCCCTAGATCTGGAACAGAAACTATTAGAGCGCGGCATGAAGGTCGAACGCCTTGATGGTGATGTAGTGCGCGAAAGCCTGACGCGTGATCTTGGCTTCACGGCCGAAGATCGTCGCAAGAACATTGAGCGGGTCACCTTTGTAGCCAAACTGCTGTCTCGCAACGGAGTCGGAACAGTTTGCTCTTTCATTTCTCCCTACCAGTCAGTTCGCGATCATGTGCGTGAGAACACGACCAACTTCCTGGAGGTCTTCATTGATGCTCCACTGGATGTTGTTATTGATCGTGATGTGAAGGGCCTTTATGCGAAGGCAATCGCTGGCGAAATCCCCAATTTCACGGGAATTTCTGATCCTTTTGAGGCGCCGGAGAAGCCTGACATTCATGTGCGTACAGATCTAGGTACCGTAGAGGAATGCGCCGATCAGATATTGGTGGAACTTGAGACGCGGGGTTATATCCCCGTATCGGAAGTTGCCTGATTCTTTCTGGATAGGTAATGACCGGGAAATCATCCCGGCAGGCTCTTATTGTCAAATAAGACGATTCGTGAGGCCTGGGCACTTGGTTGTGACCAACTTGCCCAGGCTTCCTTTTCACCTGAACTTGATGCTCGTTTGCTCTTGCAGCACATCCTGCAGGTTGAGCATAGTTTTCTGATCGCCCACGACGACGAACGGCTCACGACACGTCAAGCAGCTGAATATGAGGCGCTGTTGGCGCGCGCCGCCAGGAAAGAACCAATTCCCTACCTGACCGGAAAGTCGACGTTTTATGGGATCGATTTGACTGTTAACCATTCGGTTCTTATCCCTCGACCAGAGACAGAAGAATTGGTCTCCCTTGCCTTATCATGGGCAGGTTCTCGTAGGGAGCTAAAGGTTGTTGATGTTGGAACGGGCAGTGGTTGTATCACGATCGCTCTATCCAGATTCCTGACAGCGCCTAGCCTGGCGGCCATCGATATATCATTTGCTGCGCTCAGAGTTGCTCGCGGCAATGCTGAAGAACAAGCTGTGCAGCCTATTGCTTTTGTGCAAGGGGAGTTGCTTGCGCCTTTGGCCGGACCATTCGATCTGATCGTTGCTAATCTGCCTTATGTTGCTGATGACGAGTGGACGCTGGTGGACGATGGGGTAAAATGGTATGAACCGTCTGTTGCCCTGTCCGGGGGTGTAGATGGACTGGATTTGCTCCGCGAATTACTGTGCCAGGCATCACTGAAGCTTCGTCCTGGGGGCGCCATTTTCTTGGAAATAGGCTGGCAACAGGGCCAAGCTGTCAGGCAGTTGGCTGGTGACTCTTTCCCGCTCGCGGAGATAAGTATTATTGCAGACCTCGCCGGCCAGGATCGCATTATTCAGATTCTTACTAGCCAAACGGAATGAACAGTAGAGAGTTTCCGACTGACGAAAAGGCGTATCTACCTTCCAGATCGAGGCGCGAGACGGTGACAACGCAGCTGCTGATATCATCCGATCCCGCTACGATTCCGGCTGTCATTGCGGCAATTCAATGTAGTGAACTCATCATCTTACCCACAGATACTGTCTATGGTGTGGGAGCGAATGCCAGTGACGATTGGGCCATTCGCCGTCTGTTTGCAGCTAAGCAGCGTCCTCGAGAAAAGGGAATTCCGATTCTTGTTGCTGATATGCTTGATCTTGAAAAGGTTGCCATCGATGTACCTCCGCTTGCAGAAAAACTTATCGCGCGCTTTTGGCCCGGTCCATTGACGCTTGTTCTGCCAAAGCGCAAGGATTTGCCGCAAGCAATATCGGATACAGATGGTGTTGCTGTGCGACTGCCAGACCATGATGTCTGCCGCGAGATAGTTCGTGCTGCCGGCGGGGCGCTTGCCACGACCAGCGCCAATCTGTCAGGACATGCGCCGGCACAGAATGTGCATGAAGCATTGTATGAATTATCCGGCTCTGTGACCGTAGCAGTTGATGACGGTCCTAGTGGGGGACAGGTGGCTTCCACAGTGGTTGACTGTCGTGGAAACAAGCTCCGTATCCTGCGTGCTGGCCCCCTTCGTGAGGAAGAACTGCTTGACGTGGAGCGCCACTAGCCATGACTGAGTATTTGCTGCCCTTGTTCCTAGCTATGTGCGGCCTGGTGGCGGCGTTCCTGACCTATCGTGGCATTCGCCGTGGCGGTGCACGCTACTACACGCTTGAACGAGAGGCGATGCTTCGTCGCGCGATGCTGACACTGCTGGCTACCGTTTTGCTGTTTCTTGCTGCGGTGGGCGTGCTCATTTTCCAGCAGCAGCAGACGCAGGATTTGCTGGAGGAACCTGTGGTTGGGGAAGAGGGCATCGTGTCGGCCACAATCACGCCCACCGTCTTTGTTGAGCAGTTTCCTCCTACCGTAACCGCTACGTCCTCGATAATCGAGCCGACGGCGACGGCGACACCGATTATCTGCCGGGCCATTGTCGATGGTACAAGCGGAAATGGATTGACCTTACGTGATGTGCCGGGCGGTCAGGAATTGGCAATTCTTCCTGATGGTTCAGTACTAACCGTGTTGGAAGATGCGGCCGTCGAATCTGGTGGATTTAATTGGCGCAAAGTCCGTCTGGTAGGGGGCGATGAAGGGTGGGTCGCCGAAGATTTCTTGACCATCCGTGCGCCCTGTAATTAAGCATGCTGATAGGCATTGATGCCAGTCGTTCGGTTTCGCTTCAACGTACCGGTACTGAAGCGTATGCGTACTTTCTAATCCGGGCACTGATTGCGCAGACAGAAGGCGGCCCGCACCGGCTGCGCCTTTACTTCAACCAACCTCCACCAAGCGATCTCTTTCCTGAACGTGCACATGTAGAGTTCCGCGATATTCCCTTTCCTCGTATGTGGACGCATGTTCGTCTGGCCCATGAACTGCAGCAAAATCCCCCGGACGTTTTTTTTACTCCGGCGCATGTGATCCCTTTTGTATTTCGTGGTGCCAGCGTCGCTACCGTCCACGATTTGGGCTACCATTATTATCCGGATGCCCACACTGCCAGCCAGGTTGCCTACTTGAAACTGAGTACACGGGCCAACGGCCGTCTCAGCAAAGCAATCATCGCTGATTCCGGCGCGACTAAGGCTGACCTGATCCGTTTCTATCAAACAGATCCAAAAAAGATCGACGTTATTTACCCTGGGCTAGATCCGGAGCTCAAACAAGTTGCTGATCTCGAATTGATTGGGGATACCTGTTCGAAATATGGCATCGATGTGCCATATCTTCTCTACATCGGTACGCTGCAGCCGCGAAAGAATTTACAGCGGCTTATGCAAGCGTTTGCCGTTTCGGGCATGCCCCATCAACTTGTCTTGGGTGGCAAGATGGGTTGGCAGACAGACGCGCTGCTCGCAGAAGTTGCCGCCCTCAAAGGACCGCTGCGCGAACGCGTACATCTGCCCGGTTATGTGGCTGAAAGTGATAAGGCGGCACTGCTATCCGGCGCGGATGCATTGGTCTATCCTTCGCTGTATGAAGGTTTTGGGTTCCCTGTATTAGAAGCCCAGGTTTGTGGAACGCCCGTATTGGCCGCCAACAGCAGTTCTTTGCCAGAAATCAGCGCAGGCAGCGCGCTGCTGGTCGATCCGCTTGATATTGAGAAGATGGCCGCGGAAATGCGACGAATCGTCGTTGATGACGATTTGCGGCAGGTGCTGATCAGCAAAGGCCATGCAAACGTGCGCCGATTTAATTGGAATAAAACGGCCGCTGCTGTCTTGTCCGTTCTGGAAAACGCTGCCGCAGGCTAAACTCCCGATCCCAGTTTCGGTGCCGCGCCTGAACGCTCGCGGTTATTCTACCAGCAGTGTACCATGTGCCGGTTCAAGGCGCGCTGAAAAGTGTCGCAGAACCGGCGGCGCTTCAACGATGCGCACGCCGCGAATACGCTCCTTGATTTCATTGATGTAGATCAAAACCTCGGCCAGGTAGTCTACATGACTCTGCGTATAAACTCGGCGCGGGAATGCCAGCCTCACGAGTTCCATTGCCGATGCTTTCTCGCTGCCGTCCGGCTGCATGCCAAACATGACAGAACCAATTTCGACAGAGCGAATGCCGCCTTCCAGGTATTGGACCAGAGATAGAGCCCAAGCCGGGTATTCACTTTGTGGAATATGAGGCAGCATCGCCAGGGCATCAATGTAGATTGCATGTCCGCCCGGTGGTTGAACAATGGGAATTCCCGCGCCAGTCAGTTTGTCGCCGAGATAGGCGACAGATCTGATGCGGTAGCGAAGATAGTCCTCGTCAACGACCTCGGTTAGACCAACAGCGATCGCTTCCAAATCATAGCCGGCAAGTCCACCATAAGTGGGGAATCCCTCGGTCAAGATGAGGTTGGTTTTGCATCGCTGAGCCAGCTCCTCATCGTTGAGAGCGAGGAACCCGCCGATGTTCGCCAGACCATCTTTCTTGGCGCTCATTGTGCAGCCATCGACGTAGCTGAACATTTCTTGGGCAATCTGAAGCGGACTATTGTTCGCATAGCCGTCTTCTCGCAGCTTGATGAACCACGCGTTTTCCGCAAACCGGCAGGCATCCAGGAAAAGCGGCACATCATACCGATGGCAGAGTTCGCTGGCCGCGCGAATATTGACCATGCTTACGGGTTGGCCGCCTCCTGAGTTGTTCGTGACGGTAATCATCACGAGAGGGACATGCTCTTCCCCGTCCAGTAATTGTTCAAGGGCCGCAAGATCGATGTTCCCTTTGAATGGGTGAATGAGAGCCGGCTGTCTGCCTTCGCTGATTGGTATGTCGAGTGCCGTCGCGCCCCTATATTCAACATTCGCTCTCGTTGTGTCGAAATGAGTGTTGTTTGGAACAATATCGCCCCTACGTAGTGTTGAGCCGAACAGGATACGTTCAGCCGCGCGACCCTGGTGGGTGGGTATGACATGTTCCAGGCCAGTGATAAGCTGCACAGCTTCTTTGAAAGCATAGAAGGATCGTGCCCCAGCGTATGACTCATCACCACGCATCATCCCGGCCCACTGTCCTGACGACATGGCGCCTGTTCCGGAATCAGTTAGAAGATCGATGAGAACGTCTTCCGCCGGCAGTAGGAACAGGTTGTTGCCAGCCTTATCGAGGGCGGCCTGACGCTGTTCCCTGGTAGTTTGCTGAATTGGTTCAACTGTCTTGATTCGAAAAGGTTCAATTATTGTCTCAAAGTTCATTTGATGCTCCCGGATTGCTCTGTTTGATGATTGACCATCATTATCCGATATTCATCCTCACCGGCAATGACGAACCCTAACCTTTCGTAAAGGCGGCGCGCCGCCTTGTTTGACTTGAGAACGTGAAGTGTCACAAACTGATTGCTTTGGCGAGCTTGATAGATCAAGTCAGTGATAATGGCTGTCCCTACGCCGCGCCCCTGGTATTCTGGCAAGAGTTCAATCAGGGAGAGATACAGCTGCTGATCGCGATGCTCCACTACTAGAACGCCAGCATCCTGACCCTCAATTTGGATGATCTTACGCTTAAGGGGGTCAAACTTCCTTGAGAAGTATTCTTGCTGCCATGATTCTTCCCATCCCCACAGCTTCTCCACATACGCTCGCATTGACGCAGCATGGAGCTTGTATAGGAATTCGTAATCGGCATCTACTGCTGGGCGGAACGAATAGTTTGCCTGACTCGCCTTGTTAACCATTGCCGCTTCCACCTAATTTGCTTTTGACCAGACCTATCTTAACATACTGGAACGTCAGACGGCGAGAAGTATGCTGATCGAGTCGAGCAATGTTGAGTCTTTCTGGATGCTGCCTGCAGATCTTCAGGTTTCTTCAAATCAGGATTCATACGAAGTTGCGATTCCAGGGCACTGCGTCTAAAATGGAATTCATTAATGTTCAATGCTGGTTGCCCAACCGGAAAAACGTGGAGAATCCTTATGACATTCCCTGTACGCACAGGCTTTGATAGAGAATTACAAGAACTCGACGACAAAATCCTTAAGATGGGCAGCATGGTAGATGAAGCCATCGCCAAGGGTATGGAGTCGCTTCGCGAGCGCAATGTCGATTTGGCGCGAGAAGTCATTTTGGGTGATCTTGAGATCAATGATCTGCGCTATGAGATTGAGCAACAGGCGCTCCTCTTGTTTGCCACCCAGCAGCCCGCAGCAAGTGATCTGCGCCGCCTAATCGCGGTGATTCACATTGCTGTTGAATTGGAGCGCATGGGGGACCATGCGGAGGATATCGCCAGCCTCACAGAACGTCTTGATGGTGAAGGGGATTTTGATTCGCTTCACAAGCTTCCAAAGATGGAGAATCGAGCACGCGCCATGGTGCAGGCAGCCATCGAGGCTTTTATCAATCGTGATGAAAAGCAGGCGTATAAACTGATCGCTAAAGACGCTAAGCTTGACAAACATTACTACAATCTGAGGCATGAAGTATTGACGGAGATGCAGGATGATCCAGATTATGTTCGCCGCGCCAGCTTCCTTTTGTGGGTTGGTCATGATCTCGAACGTATTGGGGATCGTGCAACTAACATTGCTGAGCGCGTCATATTCATGACTTCAGGTAAGTTTGTCGAATCATAGGGGTGTTTGATGACCTCGCTGTTTTCGAAGATAGTACGTGGTGATCTTCCTGCTGATATTCTTTACCAGGATGATTTGGTGACTGCTTTTCGTGATATCAACCCCGCGGCGTCTACACATGTATTAATTGTACCCAACAAGCTTGTGCCGACAGCCAATGACCTTACGGAAGATGATGAGCAGGTTGCTGGAAGGATGCTCCTGGTGGCTAAGAAGTTGGCGGAGCAAGAGGGTGTTGCAGAGGATGGTTACCGGTTGATCATTAACTGTAATCAACATGGGGGGCAGGAGATATACCACCTGCATATGCACTTGATTGGCGGACGTCCGTTGGGTCCGATGATCCAGCGTATGTAGCGATCAGTTGGCAGCAATTGCGTTTTCTTCTGTATGGTAGACGTCGGCCGTTTTCGTTACACCGTCGCGTTCGAGCCAGCCATTGTACTCATAGCCGACGCCGCTTGACAGCCAGCCGTCCAGATTGAAGGGTATTGAACCGTCGGCGGAAATCCAGCGTCCATTATAGGTACGTGCGAGGTGCAAATGCGTCCCGTTGGCAAATCCACCCTCGCAGCCGGGGTGCCCGATTGGATCTCCAGCCGTGACAGGGGTACCAGCGGCTATTCGCTCATTGTCAGCTAAATGCATGTAGGTGATTGCCCAACCGCTGCCTGCGTATCCGTCGCCGTCCAGATCGAGAACGACAGCGCCGGAGCCACTGCGCGCTATGACGCCGTCGGCTACGGCCGTTGCCCAGGCGTCAGACGGTGTGCAGCCATACTCAGTGTCATCGGGCACAAAATCCAGCGCGGCCCAGGCGGATCCTGTATTCCACCCACCATGCGGCCCGCCGGTGAAATACCATGTTTCACCGCTCGCCCAGGGCAGAAGGAGAAGTGGCTGCTGTAGATCGTCTGGCAGCAGCGCAAGCGCTTCATTTGAAGAGGGGGCGCCAAACAGCTGCCGGTAGGTCGCTGCAAGACCGTCTGGGCCTACGTCGACAAGCCACTCCTGGAAGGTGATATCATCACGTGCGCCAAGGTAGTTCTGCGCGCCGGCGGTACCGTCGCTAATTTCCGGCGAGAACGATACCTCCGTGTCGCCAACCATAAACGTGTTTACGCCGCCATCCGCACGGCCGTAGAAGCCCCAATTCAGCAGGTTCGTCGCCCAGCTAAGCTGCTTATAGAGGCCTTCAACCCCCTCTTTCTCATATCCCATCATATAAACGACATTTTGCGGCTCCTGTTGAGTGAGCCAACCGGCATTGTATTCCAGAACCGCCAACAAAAGACGTGGATTGACGCTGTGGCGATCGGCTACCAGCTGCACGACGGCGGGCCCAGACATTTGCCGGCCTTCAACCTCTTCCTCGTAAGCAAGAAGGTACCCGTCGTACCCTTGCAGAAACTGTTCAAGGTCAAATGCTTTTGCAGTCGGGCCGTAGACGAGTTCCTGATCGGTGATGATGTCATTGTCAGCGCTAAGATCTGCGTTTGCCGGCACAGTACTTTCTTGTCCGGCGTCTGGAAGAATTAGCACTCGACCCGGCAGTAAAGAATTGCCATCCTCGATCTTATTGATGGCGATCAAGGTTTCGCTGTTCGTGCCATACTGTTCGGCAATGGTGCTCAAAGTTTCCCCTAGCAGCACAACATGTTCCTTTGCTTCGGGGGCACGCTTATCCTGTTCAGATGGTGCAAAGTCGTTTTGGTTTGCCAGTGTTGTACTGCCTGTTGCTGCCTCGCTTTGCGGTAGAGGCGCTGCGCCTTGTGTATTGTCCTGTACGGCCTCTGCAGCCCGTGGTCCAGGGCGAACACATCCTAGCGTAAGCGCGGCCAGGAGAAAGAGAAAAGCAGGCCTCAATAGGAGTCGCATCCGGCGTCTATTCCGGGGCGATATTCTTGAGCCTGCCATCGTTGAAGCAATACCGGTTATCAGCGCAACTGCCGAATCGAACCAGTTAGTTGTTGATCTGCACTTTCAGCCGGTATTCTGACGTACTGGGATCGCTGCCGCCTGCATAGACTTGAATGAAGTATCTGCCGCCCGGCAGCGTTTTACTTATCTTTTCTGGATCGTTGTCAAATTCTCGCGATACCGCGATAGATTTGCCATCTATCCATGTTTCATCATAAAGAACCAGATCGTAATCTCGGCCGGCCGGAATATCTTGCAGCGTGATCGTGACGTTGGTTTCTTGAGTCAACACAAAGAAGAAGAGATCGTTAATGTCGGAAGAATCAGCAAAAGTTCCCTCGTAATCCTTATCAAACAGCAGCGGCCCATTGGCCTGGCTGAACAACCCATTCGGCTCTTCTTCATCGGGGCCATTGAATGGATTTTCGGCTTTATTCACTATCGAAAAGAATATCGGTATCCGGTAGGCAGCGCCTACTGTAAATGCGCTGTCCGGCATCTCAACCGCATTCTGAGATGATGTACTTTCATCATCAATGGTTCCCTGCCAACCGCTGATTCGCCAGCCATATTCAGGCTGCGCCACAATATCGATCAGTTCGCCCGCCACGTATTGGCCGCTGGGGCAGCCAACTGAGCTGGTTTTGTTGGCTGCTACAGGCGCCTGTCCATAGCCACTGAAGGTGAACTGCAGATCGTGGCAGTCATTAACGTCGGTGCTCAAGACATACAGACGTGCAGCATTTATTGTTCCCAATTCAGCGTTCTGTGGGTTGGTTAGTTGTAGCGCAAAAACATCGTCGGCGACTGCTGATGAAATGGGCACTTCCAGATTTTGCGTCTCCACACCGTCTAAAGTGAGACTCCCTTCCATGTTGGACCCGGTGCGCTCAAGAGTCACTTTGTAGTCGACGATAACTGCCCGTCCCGACAGTTCACTTAGTTCAATAGGAATGGACGCACTGTCGTTGCCCGTTTTCTTGACGAAGTATTCTTCCATGCTAAAGCCTACCATTGGCGGAAGATCGTCATCTAAGATTTTCAAAACGGCATCCGGTTCTTCGGGCAAGATAGCGTTTGATGGATTACTCAGCTTAAGTAGTACGGTTTCTTCATCCAGCTCATCCAGATCGTCGGGCAATAGAGTAATCCTGATAGTCTTTCTTGATTCACCGCTGGGGATGCGCAAAGTCCTGCCAGATATGGGAGCATAATCTTCTTCGCCAGTGGCCGTTCCATTTTGAGTACTGAAATCAACAAAGACGTCGCCAGAATTTGGGAGCGGAAAGACAGTAACTGCGACTACGATAGAAGTTGATGACTCATTTATTGTATAGACGCTTTCTTCAAAACGTACGGTAGGTTCTCCCTCATCATCGTTTATCTCAATCTCAGTGCTGGAGTCGCCCAGCTTAACATTGGGATCGGTGTTGCTCAGTTCAAGAAGGAAGGATTCTGCCTCTTCGGCGATGTTGTCATCGATGAGGTCAATGGTGATGTCCCTGGAGTTTTGATTCTTCGCGAAGGACAGGTCGCCACTTTGGAATTCGTAATCAAGACCGGATTTGGCTGTACCGTCAATCGTCGTGTACTGGATAGTTGCCGCATCAGGCAGCGTGCCCGCCTTGCGAGCCACCGTTATGACGGCCGTGCCGGCATCTTCGTCGGCGCTGCTCAACGTCGTCGTAAATCCAAAGGTCGCCTTCTCCTCATAGTTGACCTGAATCGTCAGGCCAAGGCTGTCTGACGGCAGCGGGGGCATCTCAAAGAGATACGTCTCGGTAGATGTGGGATCATTGGCTGCGCCGACGTCCCAGCTGGCGACTTTCCAGCCTTCGTCCGCGTTGGCTGTCAGCGTGATCGACTCACCTGCTTTGTAATAGGATAGCCCGCAGCCAGTTGACTGAGTCGGCAACGCAGTAAGATCTGCGCCATTCTCGTTGTTTTTTGACAAGATCAGCGGCTGGCAAGCCTTGACAAAAAGCGCGTTAACAGTACGGTTCTGATCCATCAGGATCTCGATTGTCGGGTCAGTTGCGGTGACGCTGCCTGGTAGATCCCCGGTCCACTGATCAAACTGGTATCCGTTGCTGGCCGACGCACTCAAGCTAATGTTCGCACCGTCAATATACTGATCATCTCCAGGGCAGCCGTCATCACCTGATGGATACGAAATCATACCTCCGTCTAGCGGGTTGGGTATGGCAGTCAAAGTGAAGCAAGTAGGTGCCAACTGGGTGAAACGGGCAGTAATCACATGATGCCCGGCGACTTCGAAATCGGTGGATTCTGATGAGCCGGTGACAGCGCCCAGGGTGTCAGACCAGCCGCTGAACGCGAATCCCGCTGCCGGAACCGCCTGCAGGGTCACTCGTTCACCGATTACGTAAGATGCGCCTGCCGGATCACTAACATTGACTGTTCCCCCATCCACGGGATCAATGATGACTGTAACGGAGGCGTCCTGGGCGGCGACTGGCAGCGATAGAAATACCGCCGCGACCATCACAACGACTAAGATTGTTAAATAACTATAGGTTTTCTTCTTCATCTTGTCTGCCTGTTAGGTGACTCGAATATTGCATCGATCATGTGTAAGAACGGCGCTAAAGAGCATCTCTACAACAGCAACTTTATGATTGTCTGCATCGCCATCCAAGAGACGAATCTCGGTTGGAAAAGCCATTTGTTCGCCGAGCATTGATAAGCAATCAGAAATAGGATTGACACAAGCGTATTTCTATATTCTACATTATAGAGTAAGATGGCGCGCTGGTCACCGACCTTAACGCCTTTGATTTGCCTACTTATAACTGACTAATGCCTGACGTAAAAAGACGCTACAATCCCACCCATGATGTGGCAAATTCAGTAGTGAGATATGGTGCCGTCAGATACAACATTCTTTGAGAATAGGGTAGAGGGAGTATATGCAAGCAAATTACGTTCAGCGACTACGGTTGATCTTTAGCAAAAACGGCCCAGCACGCTATATCGGTCATTTGGACTTGGCGCGTACATTGGAGCGATCTCTAAATCGTACCCAAGTCCCAATCGCCTATACCCAGGGTTTCAACCAGCGCCCTCGGCTCGCTTTCGCTGCAGCCCTGCCATTGGGCTATACCAGCGAGTATGAATTGGCGGATATCTGGCTGTCTGAAGAGATGGATCCCCAGGAAGCGGTTGAGCAGATGATGCAGAAGATGGCCCCAGGAATTGAACTTACAGCTGCAGAACAAGTGCCATTGAATGCACCATCTCTGCAGTCTGTGACCGCTTCAGCCCACTATGTAGTGACTCCTTTGGACGCCCAGGATCCGGGAGAGTTGGATTCTCGCATAGACCGTTTGCTTGCCGAGAGCAGTCTGATCCGTGAACGAAAACGAGGCAAAGGGAAGACGAAGCGCTATGATCTGAGGCCTTTGATCCTCGATCTCACCAGTGACATCGATGAGCAGGACAATACGGTTCTCAATATGTCGCTTCTGCTCATGCCCGGAATGTCTGGTCGTCCAGACGAGGCGCTGGACGCTCTTGGCCTTGATCCCCTGGCTGCGCGCATCCACCGCACAATGATTACGCTCTCAGACTCGGCGTCCCAAGCCTAGTTCCGCATGTTCACATTCCATTCTTCTCCTTAGCAGTAACTCAATCCGAAACGACGTTAAGCGGGGCCGTAAGGTTAATGGCCTAATTTGATATCGTGGTGAGTAGGCTTGGATGTCCGTTTTGTGTCCGCGCTTATTGACACCATTCAACCTTTGGCGTCGTGCCTCAAGGTAAGTGGAGATTGAAAAATATGGCTCAAGTAGAAGATCTTAAGAGCGTCGAATTTGTGGAAACACGGTTGAATGACACCGGTCATGGTGAGAATCAGGGCATTCGGTTCTGGCGGCAGGATAAGACGGCGCTTATTCTTACAGCGATAATGCTGTTATGCTTGTTCTCGATGCTCTCGCTGCTAGCTCTGCTGATGCTTGCCGTGA
The DNA here is from genome assembly GCA_963767495.1 of uncultured Chloroflexia bacterium. Lineage (GTDB taxonomy): Bacteria > Chloroflexota > Anaerolineae > Promineifilales > Promineifilaceae > JAACFF01. Next base: position 33,938 of record CAVYDY010000001.1, on the reverse strand, counting down.
TGCAGAGCGTGCTCGGCATCACTGTGCCATTGGCAGGTGATTCCGTCCAGTGGCTTGGCCGTGGATCGAAGGGTTTGTATCTGGCTGTCGGTCTCGCTGTGACGGGGCTTGTCTCTTACCTGCTGCTGCGATACGTGGTGCCGAAGCGTGCGCTGCTCTATGCCGATACCGGATGCCCACAGTGTCAGGAACACGATCTGGTGCGGGTGCGCCGCGGTAGAAGGGATCGCGCAGCCGCCTATTATCTTGGAATCTCAACCATGCGTTACGCGTGTCGCAATTGTTCCTGGGTTGGCGTACGTATTGGCGGGCCGTTTCCTACTGCTAATAGCAATCAGAAGACGCTGGCGGCGGATATGATTCTTCTGAATGATCTGGGTACACAACAGAGCGAGCCAGCCACAAACGAAAACAATTAGATTCCCAATTCCGGCCCGCCGCTGTAGATGAGAGGCATTCCCTCTTATTGACACATTTTCGCGCCCTGGCTATAATCCTAAGTCGCATTGTATGGGGATCTACCACTGCCCATACAATTTATAATTAGCCTGCCCGACATCTATTAAGATGTCGGTTCTTTTTGGAGGTAACCGTGTACGTGATTGTGGAAAGTGGTGGCCGGCAATACCGCGCCGAAGAGGGCCAGAGTTTCTCTGTTGAAAAACTGCCCTTTGAAGTTGGTGAACAGATTGAGTTGTCTAATGTGTTGCTTCTTGCTGATGATGCAGAGGTGCAGGTTGGTCAGCCGACTGTCCCCGGTGTGAGCGTAAAGGCCACTATTGTTGAACAGTATCGTGGAAATAAGATATTTGTTTGGAAGTATAAGCCAAAGAAACGTTATCGTCGTCGCGCCGGTCACCGGCAGAGTTATACACGGATTCGTGTAGACGAGATTGTCGCCGGTTAGACTTAGGTAGTTTCTGACCAAATATAAGGAGCATTAATTATGGCACATAAGAAAGGTGCTGGCTCAACGCGAAATGGCCGGGATAGTAACTCTAAGCGTTTAGGAATTAAACGATACGGGGGCGAATACGTCATTCCAGGCAATATTATCGTGCGCCAGAATGGAACGAAGTTCAAGCCCGGAAATCATGTCGGGTTAGGTAAAGACTACACTATTTATTCGCTAATTGAAGGCCAGGTTACGTTTGAGACTAAACACGGTCGCAAGGTTGTTAGCGTATATCCGGTGGAGGGCTAGAGGGATACAATTATGAAAGAAGGCATCCATCCAAAATGGTATCCTGACGCCAAGGTCATTGTCGAAGGCGAAGTAGTCATGACTGTTGGCTCCACACTGCCGGAGATTTCTGTAGAAATCTGGTCGGGCACCCATCCATTCTACACGGGTACTCAACGACTTCTGGATACAGAAGGACAGGTTGATCGCTTCATGCGCCGTCTTCAACGCCGTGAGGAACTGATCGTTGTTGCTGAGGAAGAGATCGAGAAACGCGATCCCACAAAGCTCACAGTTGATTCTATGTCTCTTGGGACACGAGCGACGAATGCTTTGAACGAATCCGAGGTAACGACAGTTGGTGATGTGATGGCATTGCTGGAGAAAGGGGATGATGCGTTACTGGCATTGCCCGGAATCGGCCAGAAAGCTTTGATTGACATCAAGCGTTTCCTGCGAAGCGAAAATCTCATCGACTAAGCCACAATCCTTGTTAGTAGGTTCAGAGGCAGACGTGCGAATTGCGTGTCTGCCTTTTTTTGTTCCACTTTCACGATATCTCCTGGGCGCGATTGTCTATGGTCTGGAAAATCTTGTTCAAGCAGTCGATTGGCGATAGAGTTATGTGGTAGTCGTATCTAAAGGAGGTGTTATGTCCAGACATACAAAGGGCCGTATTGAACTCGTCTGTGGAAGTATGTTCAGCGGTAAGACAGAAGAGCTGATTCGCAGGATTCGTCGGGCGGTGATCGCAAAACAGGAGGTGCAGGTATTTAAGCCTGCAATCGACCAGCGTTTTCATGTACAAAAAGTCACTTCCCACAATGGCTTAGGTGTTGAAGCGCATCCAGTTGCGGTTTCGGCAGATATTCTGGCTCAGCTGCACCCGCAAACAACGGTTGTTGCCATTGACGAGGTGCAGTTTTTTGATGAAGGTGTCATCGAAATATGCGAAATCCTGGCTGAACAAGGGAAACGTGTTATCTGCGCGGGGTTGGATATGGATTTTCGCGGCGAACCTTTCGGGCCTATGCCGCAGATCATGGCTCGCGCGGAGGATGTTGACAAACTACATGCTATTTGTGTCATTTGCGGAGATGAAGCGAGCCGGACACAGCGCCTGATAGATGGCCGGCCAGCTGCCTATGACGATCCGATTGTGCTTGTAGGCGCTGCAGAAGTTTATGAGGCGCGTTGTCGTGAGTGCCACGAAGTAGTGGCAGAAAGAACGGAGACAATCTGATGACTTCTCAGGTTTATCGCAATCTTGAAGATGATGTGGCCCGAATAATGATAGATGAGACGCAGCTGCGGGAGCGTATTAGTGAGCTGGCTGCCGAAGTTGAAGCCGATTATCTCGACAAAGAAGATCTGCTTCTGATCTGTGTATTGAAGGGCGGCTATATGTTCTTGGCCGATCTGAGCCGCAGACTTGGCCGGCCGCACGAACTGGATTTCATGGGTATCTCCAGCTATGGGGCAGGTACGACGAGCAGCGGGGCGGTGCAGATCATCATGGATCTCAAAGCGCCCATAACTGACCGCCATGTATTGATTGTTGAGGATATTATTGATAGTGGACGAACGCTGGATTATATGAGGCGGAATTTGCTGGCGCGCGGACCGGCGAGCTTGCGCATTTGCACCTTGTTGTCTAAACCTTCGCGCCGGGAAGTGGATGTTGCTGTTGATTATGAAGGGTTCGAGATTCCGGATGAATTTGTGGTTGGCTACGGTCTCGATTTCGACGAAGAATATCGCAATTTGCCCTATATCGCAGTTCTGAAGCCTGCTGTCTTCGAACACATATTTAGCTAGTGATAAATCTATCTCCATACAGGGGGAGCTGGGTAGCGATAGCTGAATCCCAGATCGTTGCTGCCGGCGAAACGGCCGAAAAGGCCTACCGTGCGGCTCTAGAACGTGATCCGTCCGAAGGATTTTACCTATCCTACGTAGAGGGTGGGGAGGGCGTGGATCTGCCATTGTCCCCCTTGTTGAACGACATTCGACCGCATCTCGATAGATACGGTGAACCCATCTACCTGGTCGGTGGAGCGGTTCGCGACGCCCTCTTAGGGCGCATGAGTCACGATTTGGATTTTGTTGTTCCCCGCGACGCGGTCTCGCAGACTTTTCGCTTTGCAGATGTGATCGGTGCACCGGCCTATGTGCTTGATGCCCAACGTGATACTGGGCGAATCGTCTTGCCTGGCGAAAAAACCATGCTAGATTTTGCTTGTTATCGCGGGCCCGACCTCTTTGCCGATTTGCGCGATCGGGACTTCACGATAAATGCATTGGCCATACCAGCGACCGGGCGAACTAGAGCCTCAGTCATCGATCCTACCAATGGGTTGGTTGACCTGGCATCGGGTCTTGTGCGGCTGGCCCATCCTGATGCTTTGAATCGCGATCCCGTTCGTGCAATGCGCGCCATTCGCTTGTCGGTGGAGTTAGGTTTTGCGTTAACGCCGGATACAGAAGTGGCTGTGAGGGCGGCGGCATCCAGTCTGCAGGAAATCTCTGCCGAACGTATCCGTGATGAGCTTGTTAAAATGGTCCAGGCGCCGGCGGCCGATCAGGCTGTGGAGCAAATGGATGCGTTGGGAGTGCTTGTAGTGGTTCTTCCTGAAACAGCGGCCCTGGCACCCGTGCCGCAATCACTGCCCCATCACGAACCGGTGCTGGAGCATACAGTTTCAGTTCTGCGCTGGTTGGAGCGGCTCGAAGCAGCATTGTTCACCGAGAATCCAATTACGGACCCGGCTCTAGGGCTCTCGCGAACAGTTCTATCTCCTCACCTTGCAGCATTGAACAGTCATCGTGCTCGTGCCGTTGACGGCGGGCTGGATGGCCGGGTCATTCTGCGTTTGGCTGCCCTGTTCCATGACGTTGGCAAACAGATGACGATGACCGTTGATGAAGACGGCCGCTACCGTTTCTTTGGGCATGCGGAGGCGGGGGCGGAACTGATAATGCCACGTCTTCGGGCGCTTTCACTAAGCAATGACGCCATCACGCAAATAAGGCGAATTGTCATGCAGCATATGCGACCGCTGCTCCTGGCGCAGGCTCAGGGTGCACTGCCTTCGCGCCGCGCCGCTTTCCGCTACTTCAAGGCGAGCGGGGCAAATGGCCTTGATGTTGGCCTGCTGGCCTTGGCCGATCATTTGGCAACGCACGATGGCCCCGGGGAGGATTCCTCCTGGCAAACGCTGCTATCGCTCGTTTCCGCCTTGTTTGATTTTTACTTTGAGCGTTACGAAGAGACGGTGAAACCACCTATGCTGGTCAACGGCCGTGATTTAATGGAACACCTCAAACTGGCACCGGGTCCTGAAATCGGCAGGATCTTACGCCTGATTGAGGAAAACCAGGCTGCCGGGGAGATAATCACGCGTGAACAAGCCCTGCGATTCGCCGAGAGCGTGCAGGCGCAGCAGTCCTAGCCAGACCAGGGTGTCGTCCACTGATCTTATAGATCAGCGCCGCAAGAGGTACAAGATTCATCTGCAGCACCGACTGCTTGACCACATTGCGGGCATTCAAAGTCAAACTCGAGCCCGCAATTTGCACAGACCTGATCGCGTTCTCCCATGGGTGCGCGGCAGTCGGGACAAAACAGCTGTTCACACTGTGGACATTCATCATCCAGGAATGTCAACGGCTCTCCGCAATTTGAACACTTCCGTGCGTGATCTGCTGCCTGCACGATCTGTGGTTTGTCTGGCCCGCAGCGAGGACAGATGCGTTCGTCCGCTTCGAGACTGATCTGGCAGGTGGAGCAAATGCGGTATCCGCATGCGGCACACACCCCCTCGTGAACATGGAGATGCCGTCCGCATCCCGGACAGGCAGCAACTTGTACTATCCCGTCTCCCAGGCGAAGTGAATGAATAACCCTGGCGCTCTGGCGTTTAATCACGCGAACGGCTGCTGAACAGCGCGGGCACTGCTTGACGTCATGGGGTAGTGCTGCCGTACAATTGGTGCAGTAATTGGGTACCAGCGCATTGCAGTTGGGGCATTGGTCCGTCCCTGTCATGAGTTCGAAACCGCACAGCGGGCAGTCGAAGTACAGGGGCGTGTGACAATGCGCGCATATGTCATCTTCTTCCCCGACAGATTTACCGCAGGTAGAACAAAATGAAGCTCCGCAGTGACTACAGAAGCCGTCTTCCAGGTAAACCGGTGTATCACATGATGGGCATTTACCACTGAATCGAGGTGGCAGAACCAGATCGATGCCGTTTAGCTGTATGTCGGATTCTGCGGAGCGGTCAGATTCGTCTAGTAGGGCGCCACAGTGTGGGCAGAGCGTCGCACTGCCTGGGATCTCTTGCTCACATTCGGAACAAAATGAAGCGAACTCGGCACCGCAGCTGGGGCAGATGTCGGCATCTTCGGACAGGGGCGTGCCGCAGGCGGGGCAATAGCTTTGCGCGCACTGCGCACAATAAGCGTCTTGATCAAGCGCGGCGGCGCAATTTGGACAATCGGTGATCGTTGTCATAGGCAGTTATCGTAACACGGTCGGAAGGTATCCGGCCACAATCTGCGAGCGTTGCTGGGGAATGATCATTCAGAAATGTGGTTGTGTGGTTGGGACTATGTGAGTGGCTGTCTTCCGCGAAAACCAGTGTGCAGTTCATGGTAGTGGGAGACTGACTCTTCCCCATAGCGCCAACATAGGTAGACGTCACGGCCGTCGATTTGGGATAGAAAATCGATCAGCCCCCCTTGCAGATTCTTGACTACGCAGCCGGTACCCTTTATCTTGGCAAGCAAACGTTCAATACGTACGAACTCGGCGGTCAAGTCGCTGAGAATGGGGCCGCCGATATCGACATGAGGTTGGCGCAGCAGTCCGGCAATCTGACGACCTTCCTGGGCGCATTTCGCTCGCCTTTCAAGGAGTTCGCCCATTAGGGGTTCTATTGTGGGCAAAAGTGCATTTGCCTCTTCGGCGGAGAAATATCGTACGGTCATTGGGCAATAAAAAAGCGAGGCGCCTTTTTTTAGATAGCAGCGCCTCGCTAAGAAATCAGAATTATCAGGATCGATTTTCTACTGGTTTAGCCGCAGGATCCACAGCCTCCAGCGCCCGCTGCCGCATCTTGGCTGCCTTCCGTCTTAAAGGAAGAGCCACATCCACAAGAGGATACAGCGTTGGGATTGTCGATCTTGAACCCACCACCCATCAAGCTTTCTTCGTAGCCAATCGTGGCATTATTCAGGTACATCATGCTGGTCGGATCAATGAACACTTTGATGCCGCCTTTTTCAATAACATGATCGTATGGACGCGCTTCGGCTTCCAGCGCCATGCCATATTGCAGACCGGAGCAACCACCGCCAGCGACAAAAACCCGCAAACCATAGTCGGGTACATCCTTTTCTTCTAGAAGGCTGCGTACCGTTTCGATGGCTTGATCAGTTATATTGATGGTTTCAATGGTCGTTTCAGTGGTCGTTTCTTCAAGAGATTCCAACATTTGTTTCTTACCTCACAACGATGGCTGTTAATATTGATGCCAATCTATTTGTAAGATTCTAGCAAAGTGCCCATGCCAAGTCAATTTCTATCAAGATATTCTGAATAATTGTTTACTCAATCGTGAATACATGACAAAGTTAACTGTCGGGTCTGCTGATTGTCGCTGCCTGGTCTACATGATACAATTTTGCGTACGAGAAATACCTGTCGAAAATGGCAGAACTGTGGAGATTTAGGACGCAGATTGATGCGTCTTTATTTTTTGAGGAAAGGGATAATGCTTAAGACACATACATGCGGGGAACTACGTCCTGAACACGCTGGAGAGCAGGTTACATTGGCTGGTTGGGTAAACCGGCGCCGCGATATGGGCGGTGTGATTTTTATCGATCTTCGTGATCGGGACGGCAAAACCCAGGTAGTCGTTAATTCCGGCCGCTCGGCTGAGGCCTTTGAGGCGGCTGAGCAGGTTCGAGGAGAATATGTCTTGCAGGTGATCGGTGAAGTTCATGAGCGCCCAGAAGGTATGTCAAATCCTGATTTGCCGACAGGCCAGATTGAAGTACTGGTTGATGAACTCGTTGTGCTTAATCCGGCCAAAACGCCCCCTTTCCTTATTGATCGTGATGAGACGGTCGATGAGAGTTCGCGGCTCAAGTATCGCTATCTCGATCTTCGTCGTGAGCGCATGCAGCGCAATTTGACCATTCGCCATAAGGCAGTGAAATTCATTCGTGACTTCTTGAGCGAGCGTCGTTTCTTGGAAATCGAGACGCCAATTCTCTTCAAGAGCACGCCGGAAGGCGCACGCGATTATCTGGTGCCCAGCCGCGTACATGCAGGTAGATTCTACGCTTTGCCGCAGAGTCCTCAACAGCTGAAGCAGCTGCTAATGGTTGCCGGCTATGAACGCTATTTCCAAATTGCGCGATGCTTCCGCGATGAGGATTTGCGCGCCGATCGTCAGCCTGAGTTTACGCAGCTTGACCTGGAAATGAGCTTTGTCGAGCGTGATGACATTCTGGATCTGATCGAGGCATTGATGATAGGCATGGTCGAAGAGGCCAGCCTGGTGCCGCTTGCCTATGACACATTCCCGCGTTTGAGCTATGCGGATGCGATGGAGCGATTCGGGACTGACCGGCCGGATATTCGTTTTGGCCTGGAGTTGGTATCGATTGCTGATCTTGTTGCTGACAGTGCTTTTCGAGTGTTCGCTGAAAATGTAGCCGCTGGCCAGCCAGTCAAAGCAATATGTGTCCCGGGTTGTGGGAGCTACAGCCGCAAACAACTATCGGATTTGGAAGATCTGGCCAAGAGCGAAGGTGCCCGAGGGTTGGCTTGGCTGGCGATTCACCCTGAGACCGGTGAAATTCGCGGACCGATCGCCAAGTTCTTTACAGTTGAACAGTTGATCGCGATTACAGAACGGATGAAAGCTGAACCGGGCGACTTGATTCTGATTGCCAGCGGTGAACGAATGATGGTTAACAGTGTGTTGGGTTCGCTGCGTACGGAACTGGCAAAACGTCTTGGTTTGGCCGATAAGAATGAACTTGCTTTCGTATGGGTAGTAGATTTCCCGTTGTTTGAAGAGACACTAGCAGACGGTCATTATGCGCCCAGCCATCATATGTTTACGGCGCCGAAAAGAGAGCATATCCCCCTGCTGGACAGCGATCCGTCGGCCGTCTTGAGCGAGCAGTACGACCTGGTGTGCAATGGCTATGAAGTGGCTGGTGGCAGTATCAGAATTCATGAACGTCCGCTGCAGCGCAAGATTATGGAACTAATCGGTTTCTCTATCGAGGAAGCGCGCGATCAGTTTGGCCATCTGTTGGAGGCCTTCGAGTATGGCGCTCCGCCGCATGGTGGAATTGCTCCGGGCATCGATCGTCTGGTTGCCCTGATGACCGGTGAACCCAACATTCGAGAAGTCATAGCTTTCCCCAAAACTAACCAGGCGACAGATCTGATGTCGGACTCTCCGTCTGAGGTAGCACCGCGCCAGCTGGATGAGTTGCATATTGCGTTGGCTCTTCCCAAGGAGACTGCGGATTAGCTGAGGACAGCATAATCAGGGCGATGGCCGGACCCTAAGTTTGTGTCTAATAATCAGGAATTTGGGCGGTATCAACTCTATATTACCTACCTGGGTAGTCGTGCCGATCAGGTACTGTCGTTTATGCGCGATTGGCTGCCCGACTTGCAGACGCTGCCTGCCATTCGCTACAAAATCGAATCAGACATCAAACGAGCCAACCCGTCGCTGATTGGCCTCTCGCGCAAAACGGCCGGGGCGATCAGCAGCCACCTGCAAGAGCTCGGCGCGGGCGCGAGCTTCTACCACATCGATGACGAAGACAAACCGCGATACGATCATCATCGTTTTGGGGTAAGACTGCTTGATGGCGGCAAGAACAAGCGTGCGGTGGTGCGTGTTCTGCGGTCACGGTTTGACATTTCGGAGCAGGTCGCGGCGCACATGATCAATGACCTGCCCAAGATGCTCCTCGAAAAGATAAGCATTGATGAGGCTATCGCCTTCTGCGAGCAGCTGCGTGAAGCCGGCGCCTCGTGTGACCTACCAGACTCAGAACCCAGCGTGTTTCTCGATACATCAGCATCAGACATCCCCCGTCGAACCGGTAGTTACACGCTTGTCCTCCATAACCCCGGCCCGCTCACATTGCAGATGGAAAGGTTCATCCGTGCGCTGCTGCCGGAACTCGATCCTCAAGATGTCAAGAGCTTGCTAGATGAAACGCCTGTTGAACTCTTGACGGGCGTCTCGTTGGAAACAGTCGAAATCGCCAGGATCAGATTGGCGCAGTTGAGCGCCACGGCCGTCATTCAGAGCGATGAGGAGCGCCGCCGTTTAGGAACGTCGATTCATGCGCAGAATCCAGATTTCAATAGAGGCGAATTCCAGGTAATTCTTGTCGGTTTTGACCGCCTACGCCGTATCGCTCTCATCAGTACGGTGCGCAGCCTTATTCCCGGCATTACGCTGCGAGAGGTTGTTGATCTGTTGGAAAAGGCGCCGGTTCTGCTGATAGAAGGGGTCGATCACAGCACGGCATCGGCGGTGGAAGGGCAGCTGCAAGCCGTCGGAGCTCAAGCTGCAATCAGACGGGTCGAGGCCTAGGAGCCCAGTTTTTCTAGAGAAAGAAATCCTTCAGAACGGCCGAAATGTCTTCGATGATTCCGTGCCAGCCGATATCAGGTTCGCGGCGCAGAAAGATTTCACCCGCTTCCAGACGAACAAACTGCAGCCCGTCGACCACCGACAACGCTTGAGCGACCGGGGATCCCAGTTCTAGAGCGTGCTGGGAATTGTATTCCTCGGCAGACCCTTCCGTTAGAAGGAGGTTGGTATAGATATATAGTGAGTTGCTGTCATCAGCTTCTTCCGTTGTGATCTCTATGTATTCAGACATGCTTGAAAAAATCCATTCTGGTCATCCAGCCGGTGGTTTACAGACGACCGTCATAGCAAAACGGTAGTGTGCAGCTGGCTCTATTCTTCCCATTATAGGGAAGATGTGCGTGATTAGGTATAATAAATGTCAACTTGACGTCAAAGTAGGGATATGGAATGAGCAAATTTTGGAGCTTTACCGCAGGTGCGTTGTCTGGAGCGTTAGTTGGCGGTGTCATTACGATTCTGTTTACACCAGCATCGGGCGAGGATCTTATTGAAGGGGCTGAGAATCGATGGAACGCGGCCGTCGAAGAAGCAAATCGCGCGCGTGATGAAAAGATGATGGAAATAGAGATGGAATTCGAGATGGCCAAGCAGCCTTGAGCGGGGGCCCGGACAACTCTGTTAGCGGAATTCGATCATATAGTCATCGACCGGCACGTCGGGACGTGTTCGTTCTAGCCAGGCGACAGATTTCTCCATAAGGCCGTGTAAATACGCCGCGTCATTGCCTATCGTTACCAACCCAATGACGGCCGTTTGCCAGATATCATGTTCGTCGATTTCAGCCACGGCAACGTTGAACTGCCTGGGCAGCCGGGAACGAATAGACTTGACGATGCGCCGCTTTTCTTTCAGCGACCGTACCCCGGTTAGATTTAGCTGAATGATGCATGTTGCGATATGGACACTCATAAGGTTCATCTCTCAGATGTTAGCTGCAATCCTAAGCTTAAGATTATAGCTGACTTAACGGTGCCTGGTCGCGCGAAACAGTGCCGGTTCTATCGTGTTTACTACTTTCAGTTGAGAGTTTTTCAGCCAAACCACGTATAGCAGATAGATTACGTACAATTCACCGCAATCTGGAGTAAATTGGGTAATGGATGAGAAGAAAGAAGCGCCAACTGGCGCGCAAGCGGAAGACACGCCTCTGGGACAGCCTGTGCGAGCTGAGACGCAGGCGGCGGAATCTCCTATCACACAGCAGCCAGGTTCCAGTTCTCAGGCAGCAGGGGGCGGCAACAAACTGCGCAATCTGGCCCTGCTGTCGATAATGCTGTTCTTTTGCGTGGCGACGAGCGCCGTAGTCATGCTCGCTGTAGGTGCAAACCAGGCGAAAAACGAAATCACTGAGCCGGTATCTAATCTGGTCCGGCAGCTGCTCCTGCCGGTTACGCCGGAAATTATGCCTAACCCGACCACGATTATTCGTGAGATACAGGATTTGCAGCGTCTGGAAACAGCCTCCTTTGAATTCGAAAAGGTCATCACTGCCGAAACCAAGCAAGATCTATTGTTTGGCCTCTTGGGAGAGTCAGTGGTCTTTGTGGCCAATGGCAAGGTTTTCGCCGGCGTTGATTTCGCCAAAATGGCGGAAGCTGATCTGCAGGTTTATGATCCAGACACCGTCTATGTGCACCTGCCGAAAGCTGAGATCTTTGAAGATATCCCCATTCTGGACAATGAACGCTCCTATGTTGCCGATCGAGATACTGGTCTTTTTACGCGGGCAGATCCAAATCTGGAAACGCAGGTGCGTCAGGAGGCGGAGAAAGTAATTCGCGAGGCAGCCGATGAAACTGAGATTCTTGAACGGGCTGACAATAATGCGCGGCAGTATATGATTGGGTTTTTGAGTGGTCTCGGATTTGAGAATATCGTCTTTACCGACGAATCGCCGGACCCGGCGCCGCCCTATGTGCAGGAAATTCCCAAGGGATTTGCTATAACGCCTGCAGCGCCGGAATGATCGGAAGTCGGACGGCACAGTCACCATCCTGGCGACTGTGCCGTTTTTGATTTAACCCGCGTAGCTCCAACCGATGTCTGGTAGGGTGAGTGTGTCTCCAACTTCACCTGGCTTCAGTATTGCGGCGTTGATCACTTCGCCGACAAGCAGGTCGTGATCGCCCCCAACATCTATCATCTGTACAACCTGGCATTCCAGGTAGGCAGCTGCACCGTCGATAATGGGGCAGCCTGTTTCTGGGGCCAGGGTATAGGTAGCCCCCACCATTTTGTCAGGCGCCTTGGCGCGTGGTTTAGCAAACTGGGTTAGAATGTCGCGATCTTCCTTGTTGAAGAGGTTGATGGCGAATACGCTGCCCTTATCGATCAAGCCGTGAGAATATGCTTTGCGCGCCAGGCCTACGGTAACCAGGCGCGGCGTAAAGGATGATTGTGTGAACCAGTTGAAGACCATGGCATTGACATCTTCCTCGTAACGGGATGTGAGGCCGTAAAAGCCATACGGGATTCTGTTTAGAGCGTCTTTGATTGGGTCGTCTGACATGGTTGGATCTCCTTGCGCTATTGGTTATGTGCTGTTGTTCAATGATTTTAGCAAATTCGATCCTGGATAGAGATTAGTTACTCAGAATATGCAAATCCCTGATCAAATACCTGGCTTTAAATGGCTGGCTGTAGTGTGGGTTGTGACGGCCGTCATCTGGTCCCTGCTGGAGGGCGACTTGTCGCGGGTGTTGTTCTTCAGCTTCCTGACTGTCTTGACCGGGCTGGCCTATTTGTTTCAGCGCTTCTTGTGTGGCAGCCGCTTTTCGACCAAGCGAGGCTTATTGATCATGAGTCTGTGGGGTATGGTGCTGGGAGCTGGCACAGCGCTGCTGACGATCTTTCTGATGGCCGTCAAGACAGGGCTGCACGCGCATGGGCCGGAATTCACCCTCACCGAAATCAGCGCCATATGGCGCTACATACCCTTGTGGGGCGTGGTAGGCCTGATAGGTGGATTGGGCTTGGGCCTCCTGCTGATCGCCAGAACACCCGAGCTCGACTAGTTCCGCGTATCGTCTGCAGAGAGATCGCGCAGACGTGTTTCCAGGGCCTGCAGTGATTTTTCCAACTCGGCCTGGCGCAGGCTAGTGGTGACGTCGCCACGTGTGCGTTCCAGTACCGCGCGGACCGTATCGGTACGCCGCCTCAAGCCGCCCGTTATGCTGTCGTTGAAGTCAACAGTCACAAGAACGCTGTAGATCTGGTCCATTGAATTTAGCAATCGCTCCGCTTCTTCGCTGTGCCCGTGGCGGATGATGTCGAGAATGCGCCTGCGCAGTTCGGTGGCCGCTTCGGCGAGACCGTTCAGCCAGGTGTTATATTCGGCGCCCAGATCTGCGGGACGGGGAAGGGAATAGTTGCGAACCAGCGCGTAGGTCAGATTAGCTTCCACGAACTCCTTGATCGCGTCCTGCGTGTACCCGGCGAAATAGAGAGCCGGATAATCGCGCACGCCGGCAACCAGTTCATCTTTCGCTGTGCCAGCTTCAGCGATTAAGGCTTCGGCCGTTTCCCATTCGTCACGATGGACGGCGCGTATCGCTCGTGCACATTGGCGAATCAGGCTGCGCGAACCCTGGTACGCTTTGTCGCGTGCGGCGCTGGTGCGTTCAAAATCTGTGCGGATAAGTTCGGCCGTTTGATCGAGGTCTTCCATAATATTCCACGTCCTTCAATGGTAGTCGTCTCTGTTTTTTGTGCCAGATCCCTGGTGAAAATGATCAGCTTTCATCCCCGTCATCCCCAGATCCTTCTTGAGGAAAACGAAAAAAACTGTCGGCAAGCGTCGAGCCAGGCTGCGGCAAGCGAATCTCGCCGAATTTCTTCTCATACTTGGCCAGATTGTGTGACAGTGCCATCTGCAGCATTTTGGCGTGCATCGGGGTCATGATCACGCGTGCCTGGATCGTGCCGTGGGGCACGCGTGGCAGAACCTGGGCGAATTCAATAACCATTTCCGCAGGAGCATGGCTGATCAGCGCTACGTTGGCATAGACAGGTTTTAGGTCCTTTGGTACGTTGAGTTTGATCTGCTTGCGCTGCGGTTTGCCATCCCCTATTGGTTGGTTCGTTTGTTCACTCATTTTATCTGACCTCGCTTGCCGGCCAGGGCCGGTCTGACGGGCGCCCGAGCGGCAATTGCCAGGCGCGACAAGGCGTAAGATACTATAAGTTTTTGCCGGTGGCAATTGAGCCGTTGACGGTACCGCAGAAGAGAGCTGCCTAACGCCCGGTACGAACGCTTTGCGCCAGCAGGGCAGCCGCAATCAAGCCTGGGTTACCCCCATAGTTTCGATGATTGTCTTGAAACTCGGGAAACACCCATCGATAGTGTCAACGCGAGGCGCAATGTGGAATCTGCATGGCGGCAGCAAAACAAGGGACAGTAACTTGAATCAACTATTGCGCTTGTGCGAATTGATTGAGTGGGTTGGTGGGCCATGTTACAATGGATTCAGACGGGAAAATGTGGCCGGCTACCTTTTGCAGAAGCGCGATTTCCCAGGGAGTTATGCCCGAAGAACCCATTGAGATTGTGGAGCATACCGCAGATTGGTCTATACGTGTTCGCGGTGCGGATCTGGGGCAGCTGTTCACCCATGCTGCTCTAGGTATGGCCCTGCTGATGGTTGAAGATCCACAAGCTTTGGCGCATGATATTGAGCGCAAGCTGGTGCTGGAAGCACACGATGTAGAGGGCCTACTGGTTGATTGGCTGGGCGAGCTGGCTTTTTGGGCAGAGATGGAGCAGTTGGTGTTCAATGATGTCGAAATCGAAGCGATCAGTGAGACTCGCCTGGCGGCGACGGTGAGTGGCGGCCTGGCGCCCCGGTTGGACAAGCATATTAAGGCGGTCACCTACCATAATTTGGCCGTCGAGAGGCGAGATACCGGCCTGGAAGTGACGATTGTATTCGATGTCTAACGCGGACCAGTGGCGCGCCGCCAGAGGGAAAAGGGATGATGAAACAGGATGATTTTAGGCGTGTGGCGCCCTATGTCTATGAAATCCCGCAAGCCTTCAGGGCTGATATGCGTGTGCCTGCCCGCTTCTATGCAGATGACCAATTGCTGGAAGCCGCATTGGGCGACAAGAGCCTTGATCAGCTGGTCAATACTGCGACGCTGCCCGGTACCGTAAGATACGCGCTGGCCATGCCGGATATCCATCAAGGGTATGGATTTCCCATTGGCGGCGTGGTGGCGACCGAACTGCCGGACGGGGTGATTTCGCCGGGTGGTGTAGGTTATGACATCAACTGTGGTGTCAGGCTATTGGGCACGCATCTGGATGGCGAAGAGATAGCTCCTTTTCTTGATGAACTGGCAAATCAGCTGCAGCGCAACTGCCCGCATGGCGTCGGTCGCGGCGGCAATATCAGGCTGAAGCGCAATGAGCTAATTAACCTCGTTGAAGAAGGGGGCCGGTGGGCGTTGAAGAATGGGTACGCGACGCAGATGGATCTGGATCACACCGAGGAAAACGGCCGTATTCCCGGAGCGGATGCCAGCAAGGTAAGCGAGCGGGCATTGAAGCGAGGGCTAGATCAGGTAGGCACGCTCGGCGCGGGCAACCACTTCATTGAAGTTGATGTCGTTGAGGAGATCTTCTACGAGGAGGCGGCGAATAGGATGGGACTGTCCCCCGGACGAGTGGTCGTGCAGATTCACTGCGGTTCGCGCGGTTTCGGGCATCAGATTTGCAGCGACTACGTCAAACGCTTCCAGCCCATCGTTCACCGCTACGGCATTGAACTGCCCGATCGCGAACTGGTCTGTGCGCCATTAAGCAGCCCTGAAGGTCAGGATTACCTGGCCGCCATGAAAGCGGCGGCGAATTACGCTTTTGTCAATCGCCAGGTGCTGACTTATCTCATTCGTGAAAGCTTTGAGCGGGTCCTGGCCGGCAAAGTGCATAATCACACCATCTACCAGATATATGATATTGCGCATAATATGGCCAAGATTGAGACGCACGAAGTCGCCGGCCGTTCGGCCCAGCTTTGCGTTCATCGTAAAGGTGCGACGCGAGCCTTTGGCCCGGGCTCGCGAGAGATCCCCAATCGTTATCGCGACATCGGCCAGCCTGTGTTGGTGCCCGGCTCGATGGGGACGGCAAGCTGGGTGCTGGTGGGAACGGAAGGTTCGATGGCCCAGAGTTTTGGTTCGACCTGCCACGGCGCTGGACGGATGATGAGCCGTACACGGGCCAAGAAAACAGTTCACGGCGGTGATTTACGCAAGGAATTGGAGGCGCGGGGCATTCGTGTGCGCGCGGGCAGCATGCGCGGTTTCGCTGAAGAGGCGCCTGTCGCCTATAAAGATGTCGACCGGGTTATTGAGGTTGTGCATGGGGCAGGCATTGCCCGCAAGGTGGCGCGTATTGTGCCGGTAGCTGTTATTAAGGGGTGAGCCTATGTGGAATCGCATGGTGATACTTCTGGTGCTGGTTGCCCTGGTCGTGGGATTTGCACTGAATGCTGTTCTGTCGACACTGCGTGAACAATCTATGCCGGCGCCGGTGATCATCAATACGCCAGTTCCGACCGCGACCCCTTTGCCTACGGCGACAGCGCAGCCAATTCAAGTCTTTATTAATGGCGCCGTTGTACTCCCAGATGTATATATTCTGCCGCCTGACAGTCGTATCAAGCAAGCTGTTGAAGCAGCCGGCGGGTTCACCGATCAAGCGAATAGAACAGTTGTTAATCTTGCGCAGCCGTTGATCGATGGTATGCATATCTACATACCGGATCAGGCAGCAGAAACCGAGATCCCGCAGGCAGTGGTATCGGAACCTACCCGCCAGTCGCGGGGCGGGACAATTGATCTGGCCAGCGGCCTGTTAATCAATATCAACACGGCCGGCATGGATGAACTGGATAAACTGCCCGGCGTTGGGCCGGCCACGGCGCAGAAAATCATCGATTATCGGACAGCGAACGGCTCTTTCGCCACCATCGAGGCAATATTGGAGGTTGCGGGCATTGGTGAGGCGAAGTTTCGGCAAATCCGAGATCTGATCACTACGGGTAGTTGATTTTGCGATCAGCTGGACATTATCAAGAGTACGGCGATTGACGGCGTTGAGATGCCGGTGTAGTCAAGAAATGGGCTGCTATTAACCAGCGTAGTTCATGTCGTATGCGGATCGAGATCAGAAGAAAATGGTTCTCCAGTCCTGCTCATTGTAGCCGGATGCTTGTTTAGGCAATAGAATCTGATCTTATGCCGCGTGAGAATTTTCTGACCACATCCGCCGCGCGAATGGCTCGCGTGCCTTTTGCCTTGTCAAGACGCCATTCATTCCATCCCCCACACAAAGCGCTCATTTTGCAGACCTGCTGTCTCAGTCAGGCGATGTTGGCTACGCCGCTCCTGGCCGCGCTCAGAGAAGCATTTCCGGAAGCGCGATTCGATTGGGCGTTGGTTGATTGGGCCAGACCAGCGGTAGCCAGCAACCCGCATGTGACGGAGATTATCCCCATCGGGGAAATGGACTTGCGGCGGCGCAGCTGGCGTCAGATCAGCCAGTTGGTGTTGCGCCTGAGGAAAGAGCATTATGACACGGTCTTTATTCCCAGCGGCTCAGCATTGCTGAGCTATATTGCCTGGCAGGTGGGAATTCACCAGCGTGTTGGCCTGAACCTACAAGGCAGAGGGTTTGCGCACACGATTCCGGTGACGCCGCCGGCGGATGTCCAGAACAGGGGGGCACAGGGGCTGCTGCTGGCTGAGGCGGCAGGCGTAGATCCGGCGATTATGGGGAAGGTGAGTTCGCAATACAAACCACCTGATGGTGACCGCACGGCCGTTACCCGGCGGCTCGTAGAGGAGGTGGATTGGCTTGGCGATGTGCCCCTGGTGGTCATGCATCCGGGCGGGGGTGTGAATCCCACGCGTTCGAACCCGCTTGTTCGATGGCCGGAGGGACGCTTTGTGGTGCTTGGTAATTTTCTGGCGCAGGCGCATAAGGCGCGTATCGTGCTGGTGGGTGCGGCGGAGGAGAAACAGTTGGCCGCTGGTATTGCCGGTATGATGGCCGTTCGGGTGGCCAACTACTGCGGACGGATGAGTTTGGGTGAACTGGGTGCCTTGTGTGAAGTTACTGATCTGTACATAGGCAATGATACGGGCACAAGCCATATCGCCGCGGCAGGTGGCTGCCAGACGTTGGTTATTTATGGACCAACAAACCCTGCTTTTTCGAAGCCATACAGCACGGTGGACAATGTACATACGCTGTGGCGGGACTTGCGTGATCTACCGGCGGAACGGCCGTTTACGTGGGATATTGGCGTAACCGCGGAGCAGGCGATGGAAGCAGCGGACCGGATTTTGCGCCAGCCGGCCGATCGTGCGCAGACGATGGCCATACTCAGTAAACGGCCGTGTTAGAAGTATTGACACGCAGGGTTACTTCTGATAAGATTTTCGTCCCTTAATAAATGGGGGCGTGGTGTAGTGGTTAACACGCCGGCCTGTCAAGCCGGAGATCGCGGGTTCGACCCCCGTCGCTCCCGCACGTGGAACGTAATGGGTCAACTGAGAACTCGGTTGGCCCGTTTGTTTTATGGTTCAAGAACCAAGTGGTAGTTTGAGCGCAAAGTCATGGCCACCACCCTTTCATCCTGCACGTAGACGCGTTCAACAATTAGCTTTACCAATTCATGCCTTGCCTCTTCATCCCCTTCTAGCCGCTCCCAATGAGTGTTGAAATTGGTCAAGCATATCTGCCGCTTGCTCCAGTTCATCATGCGGCACAGGCGTAAGTTGCTCGAGTTCCATCTGTAGTCTTATCCGTTGCTGAACGTACTCATCTTCGCTGGCAATGAATCCGTGGTCCCATCGAGCGTCCATGCGCTTGATAATGTCTTTAATTTCCTGAATACGTTCCTCCAGATTTTTCTCGCCAAGTATTTCGCTCATGGCATTAGTGATGCCTTCTCGCCAATCTTCTGGTGGCTTAAGATTCATGAGAATTTCAATGACTTGGTCATCAATAATCTCGACGCGAACGCCACCTTGTTCACAGGTCATATCCAAATCCTTGGCGCGGCATCGATAATAACGACGCTTACCCTTTGCGACTGCTTTTGGGCGCATTTTCCCATATTGCGGGAACGGCTCTATCTCGTCAGGGGGATTGCTGCAACAACGATAGCAGTAAATCAGGTTTCGCAAGCAGATAGGGATTGTACTTTGGGGTTGCCTGTCGATGGGCTCGGCGACCTGCACGGACTTTCTGACAAGACTCAAAAAGCTCATCATCAATTACGGGTTTGTGTTGCCCATCAAACCATTCTATGGGTGCCTCGTATGAACGGCTTCCGTCTGAACGGCGCTTGTACTTCTGATACTTGGTTTTGCCAAGATAGGTACGATTCTGAAGTATGTCACGCACCGTTTCCTTGGAGAAACGTCGCCCGGTTTTGCTCATGTAACCAGCATCATTTAGCAATCTAGCGATGTCTAGTGTCGCTGTATTTACCAGTGGCATACTGCTCATAGGCCATCAGAAGACCAGGTAATTCATTCTTCATCAGGAACAAGTATCTTTGTCTGAGTTCTTCTTCATGCCAAACGGCGCACGATTGTTGTGCTTGCCCTGATGACTGCGCTCCTTCTTGCCTTTGGCCGTTTCGGCACTCAAGTTCTGGCTGTACCAGTCCGCTATTGATTCCATGATGCCTTCTATGAGTGCGCCCATTGGACCATCGCTGTCCTCCGATGGCTCACTCACCGATAAGACCTTGATACCATAATCGTGACGCAGTAGAGATTTGATGGCCAGCGATTCGGTTCTGTTGCGAGCGAATCGGTCGAACTTGTGGACGATGATGGCATCAAACTTGCGATTCCTGAGCATCGCGGCGCAATCGTTTGAAGGCCGGCCGTTCGGCTGTACGTCCCGAATGACCTTCATCAACATACACCTGAGTGAGAATCCCGCCATTTGCAACGACCCATGCTCTCAATTGCTCTCTTCTGCGCATCAATAGAGTAATTTCCAATCTGATCTTCCGAACTAATCCGTACATATGCTGCATAACGCATTTTCTTTTTACCTCTCTTTTTCTTTCGTTTCTTCGATTTCCAATTTGGGTTAACGTCGCGGACCTACAACTGGATGGTCTCTTAAGCGAATCCAGGTTAGGGGCCGCAAAAAACCGTGGTGCTGCCAACGAGCCTTCTTGTTCCAACTTGTTCTTTTCATCAGGCATATACTCCTTTCATATCCGACTGGATAGAAGTGCTGAATTATTCAGCGTGATTTGTAACGGTATGAGCTGGCAGAACCTCTGGGTAAATAACGCGCCCTAGGGCTGACAAGATTGCTGATAGCATGAGCGAGGCGGGCCCAACGCATCTGCGTTCGGGAAACGGATCTTATTTTCATGAGCTTGTGTTCCTCTTCGACCATACGACTTGTGTACAGATTCAGCGGCCCTTCAAGGCGCTTGGTCCGTGCCCAGACCATCAATCGCTGAAGTTCCTGTCGCCGGTTCAGGCTGTGCAGAGCAGCCACGAATATTCTGTATTGAGTTTAGAACGTTTGTGCCAATTCATATATCGGTATTGTAATCGATATAGATTGTGTATGTCAATAGGGAGAAGTTCGATGGGGGAGCAACTTCAGAATCCATCACAATCGCTGGTTATTTTTGGTATATAATCGATATAGATGATTGATACATTTCCCTGTTTTGATGTGTCGACTCATAGAACCTGTACAAGCAAATAGAACGAATCGCAACATATGCCAGAAGAACAGCTAGACAATGGCTCTGGCCAACTGAGGATGAATACCAGCCAGGGTTAGATGAGCTAATTTCACTCAGTGAGGCTGCCAAACAGACCGGATTGTCCGCCAGCCATTTACGTCTCCTAGTTCGGAGACAGTGAGATTTGGGGCAGGAAGATGGGTCGAAATTGGGTCACGACCAAGAAGGCAGTTGACGAATATCTAGCCCAGGAACACAAGACCAGGGCCAAAACCGAAGAAAGGGCCTGATCCAGAATAGGGCTTGACAATAGTAAATCGATATCGATTATAATTACCTCCAACTTCTACACTACAATCCTCATATTGGCCTGGTAATGTTCTGTGCAGGAAGTCGATTGGTGATGGCCATCCTTCCTGATAAGGAGATCGAAGTCATGAGTGGTGGATCTGGAACGTAGGACAAGTGATGATAGGCGACAGGAACCGCGGACCTGTCGCTTTTCTTTTGCCTACCACTCCCAATGAATCTGGTAACGTTCGTTGAGTCTCGGCCGATTAGATTCCCAGCTGACCAGCCAACGACCATCGGGCAAACGCCGAATCGATTCCGGACCGAGTTGTCTGTTTTCGACGACGTAGATTGTTCCACTATTGAGACTCGCCTGAGGTGGCCGCGATTTCGGGAATATGATCCTGATTTTCATCTGTTTTGTCCGGTGTCGAATCTCCGTTTCCCAGAGTTCCTCAGTGCGAACGAACCCATCCTGTATTTCCCATTCGATATTGAATTCATCAACTTCGCCACGGCGCTTGGGTTCACGCAGCGAAATGAGCAGAAATGTCTTCTGGCCGGGGCGATATCGGTCGACCACTATCCCAGGCGAGCAGCGATAATCGATAGTATCTCACCATCACCCCAGGCATGATCCTGATAGGCAATAATGTTGTTTTGCCGATAACGTACCTTCTCCCGTTTCTGAAATCTGGCTCGCTTTCCTCTCTTGTCCTTCAGCTCCAGTACTGATTCGTACTCGAGCACCTCGTACATCCCTTCATCAGCCAATCCTTGCCAGAGGTGGCGAAAAAGTTTCCAACCCTCGGCCAGATATATCAATCCAAGGCAATCCAAGAAACACACTGATCAGTATCTCTGTGATTCTGCTGGTTGATAGAGATTGCTTGTTGGTCATGCTAGATAGGACGATTTCATATTCCTACTCATCCAACTCATCATCTGCGGGTGTCTGCGCCATGCTCATCTTCAAAACCTGGCAAGCGGTAACTCCGCTTCTCGATTTCAAGTCGTCTTGCTTCTTCTTTTTCTTCTTCAGATACGAAGGTCCTGCAACGCCAATTCAATTCTGGTTTTTGGTGAGATTGGAATTTGAGGGTTGAGCACGAACGCCAAACTGAGCCATTTCTCGCTGAGAAAACATCTCGGCCTGAACTGGCTTCTTGAGTTCGGCTTCCCGTTTCTTCTGTTTTCTGCTTCTAGTGTCGAACAGCTCCCCTGAGAACATGTCAACCTGGAGCGGCACTTCCTTTGACATATGAAACCATCATAGCACACGAAGTCAGAGTGCCTCGCGTGCTAGAATGGCTAAAGATATCTGCCTAAATGGCATACCCTTCATCCTGATAATGATCTCTCAATTCTTCAAGTGACTTTGGTTTGAAATGAAGATCACGTTCAATCGGCAACCCAAGTGGCCCACGCACGGACTCCAACTCGCTCAAGCTGAAATAGCCAAATTCGGGTTCAAAGCCAATTACGAGGCCAAAAAAAACATCATCGCCGTTAAACTCACTCGCATAGAAAGTCCAACTGCTGTCCGGCGTGAAGAACTTCACCAGCGCCTGGGCGGCTAAGCCAATCTCCTCATTGGCATACAATTCCGGCAACACTTCGCGAACATCTTTTGGCAATAATTCCACATGACTCACCTCCCTTCCGGTAGCAGACTAGAAATATGGTGGGTCATCTTAGCACACACGTGAACAGCATCTCTCGTGGCTTCGCGAAGCGAATCCAAAAATGATTCATCTTCGATTACATTCAAATCCAGCCGCCTGTCATCTACCTGGCCATTCTGCACTCTGGCGATGCCAGTAAACGCATCATCTTCTTCATAGTATCGCAACCTAAAGAGAAGCGTTGGATAATCCGTGGAAACCTGTTTCAACCAAGCAATCGGCGGATACCAGGCACTTCTAAAAGAATACTCCAGACAATCTTCATACTCCTGCACGAGCTTCCCGTCGACGTCCCATTTCGTGCCCCAGTTCTTGACACACCAATCGTACCAATTTGGCCTGTCATCAGGCGCCACTGTATCCTTCAATGCCTCCGGCATCGGGAACAATTTACCGAGTGATAAATCGTTTTCTTTGCTACTGACATTCTTCCTGAAGCGTCGGAGATCTTCCGAGTCTCCAGTGACAGAAAGTGAATTAATTGAGTAATTTGGCATAGTTCCCCCGAACTAATTAATGTTGTATATTGAGAACATTATGTCATTGCGATATACTTATGTCAATAAGTAATTTGAGGATCTACATGCAGATGCAAAACAACGAATGGCTACCTCTAGACCTTGCCGCAGATCACTTTGGTTATGCCCACAAAGAAAGCCTGCGCCGGCGGTTGAGGCAATTGCGCGAACGAGGACTTGTTTGTGACATTGGCCGTCCACCAGCAGCGTATGAAAAGTCGGAGCAAATAGAAGAACGCACCGATTACAATCATGTGGCCCAATCCAAAAACCGCTCTTCTAAATCGCGATGCGCCGCTGGAGTTGCTCGAGGCAAAACGTGGTCGTCCGGCCGGCAACAAAAAGTGATCTCTCGGCTACTGTCATCGAACTCGACGAAATCTTTGGCCAGATTTCTGACTCGACGAGCCGATCCTTTTCATGATCATTTCCACGAAGGATCGACAGCTTCCGGAGTAGGGGAGTGGTTTTGAGTAAATTTTGTGTGCGCGCGTTATATTATGTGACGCGGACGTGAGATTCCTGATGAGGGGACGCGGCACATAATATAGTCGTGGTTATAGAGAAGTAGACAATGTATAGAATTGATAGTAGTTTCCTAGAGGTAGGCGCGAGCTGGGCGCCGAAAATCAGACTTTCAAACTCGCAGTTTTAAAACCCAAGGGTAAACTGCGGGTTATTACGATGTTGTTTCCGGGCTGAAGGGGTCAGCAAACAAGGTGGAATGCCAAAAAACGCCCAAGGATTCGCCCTGTCTCACGTCGAACCGGGCACGCACGACGTAACAATAAACCTTGTGCTCGAAGGGATATCGCACCGACCGCCTCCGGCCCTACGTACGGTGGCGATTCTTTCTCCGCCATAAGTAGAAGGCCAGAAGACCAACCGCCTGGTCGCCTTCAGCGAGTGCCGTAAATGCGTTGAACAACCGCTTGTTTTCTTGCTTGGCTAGACGTCGGCGCAGCTGGTTTACGAGCACACTGGCATCCTCAAGGTTTGGCTCAATTGTATTCAGCTGCCTGCTTTGGCCGAGTGTTATCTGGCTGGTAGGGAAGAAGTATGAGGCTGTCACGTGGCCATCCTAGCAGGGAGAGATCGTGAAATCAAGGAGAACCTGCGTTCGCGTGGGAATGATGCTACGATGCTCCATTTGGCCAGCCAGTAACCACATTGGATCGGTCAGTATCGATCCTGCATTGAGATCCGCAAACGTTGAAAAGTAGAACAGTCCTTTGCCGCCGTTTCGCTCAGTCTGTGCCTTCATATTGAGCATTCTACGTTCTCCGGATGTCACGACCAAATAACGGCCGTGAGGTTGACCAAAGCGTTCTGCATACTTTGAGCTCTTGAGATAAGCAACACCTGGACGGACCTTCTCACGCGCGAACCGGGGATTGTCTTCGCTTCCCATATCCATTTCGAGCAGAAAGGAAAATTGCTTGTTGCTTCCAAATTGGGATTGGCGTTTAATCGTGAAGTAGCCATCAGGTCGAATCGTTCGCGATGTTTTCTTGCCTGTTGAAGACTCGTATGAAATTCTATCAGGTTGTACAGCGAATTCGCTTTCAGGTAGCCACATTTCGAGCTGAAGATCTGGTCGTAACTGACAGCCTTCCCGCACGGCAATACGAAAATCGTTAACTCTCAAATCATGTTCAATCTGTGAAAAACGTGGTTTCCTGCGCCACTTGAACTGCGCTGTCGACTTACCCTGAAATCCTGCGACAAGAGCCGCGCCTTTGCGATCAAGCCAATAAACTGTTTCACCAAGCGGCACCTTGTGGATGGCTCTCAGGATCCGGCATTTTCACATAGCCGTTGTCAAACAATGCACGCATACGAGCTCGTGGCTGACTGCGTCCTCTGCCCGAGAAGAATAATCGATCAATCTGTCGCAGACTAAGCAGCCCATCGAAGGCATGGATGGTTTCTAGAATGCGTTTGTCGCGGGATGTCAGGCGGATGGGGACAGTATTGGGTGATCGCCGGTACGGTTGTCTGCGTAAGGGCATATGAGCCCATTGTATCAGTTACGCAATCAACCATGTTCAGCTGCATCAGTCAAGGAGACAATGTTCCCCGCCCTGCGTCGCTATCTCCCAAATTGGCTCAAGGATCTCAGCAGGGTTCCAGATATCAATACGGTCCTGGCAGGTAAACCAAAAAAAGCGATCCCCACCGGCACGCTCCGTTGTGCGCTTCAGACTTCGCATCCGACGTTCGCCTGTTGTCGGTGCGAGAACCCTGAAATTTTGGGTTCCGAAATGCGTTTCCGAAAGACCACGCAAACGGAATTCCTTATAAGCCTGCACTTTCTCCTGCCAATTGGTATTGCTCATCGTGCCCTGGTCTGTTTCCAGAAAGAAGTGTGCTTCCTGTTCAGCTCCCGCAAGAGCCAGCCTGAAATAACCATCGGGATAGTTGCGGACAACACGTGCTCCACGCATACGGAACGGCACCCGCTGCCGCATCTTCACGGAGCTGAACTCGGCCTCACTAATCCACTCGTTAACTGTGAAATGGCCTGCCTCTGCTAATAGCGTCACTGCGATGCGGAAGTCATTGACGGCCAGTGTGTGGGTCACAAACTGATGCCCTACCTGATTGTGTTTTGGCCGCCAATCTACCTCATCTCTATCAACGTCCAACTGCGAGGCCACCAGTGTTGCCCCCATTTCATCCAGAGCATACACATAGGGCGCTCGCCCTTCACCCAGAACGATGGGCAGGCCGATGCGGTCCAGAAAGCCATGGTGAAACAGCAGTTGTAAACGGCGTTGACAAGACGTTTGACGCCCTCGTGGCTTATCGGATCTGGAAGAACAGTGCTTCGATCTGTGGAGCAGAAAGCAATCGGTATTCGTAGACGGCATGAACTATGGCTTGGTCACGCTCCGTGACCCGCATCGGCGGCGGATCTGTCGACACGCCTGTAGGAAGGTAAGTAGCGACGCTCAGCCAAGGTAGCTTACTTCAGCGCCGCTCTCTTGCGCCAGCCGCAACCGCTCGTCGTGGAACCTCTCCACAAATTCTGTCTCGACTTCTGCAAAAGGACGGCCATACTTTTCGCGGCTCATTTCTCGGATTCGATTGATCTGCTCAACGGAATCTTCCCCTGCGCTGCACAGGAGGCAAGGTAGAAAGGCTGAAGGCAGGCAATGTCTTGCCAGAGGTCTGCATCTTGACGATGGCCTGGAAGCGATCCAGATTGACCAGATCGTCGGATGTGTGCACAGGCTTTACGAAGGGCGCCAAGGCAGATGCATCTTTCGGACCAAGGCCAAACATGACGGTAGTGCCAACATTACCCATTACCGCCTCCAACGTTACGCCTTCCAACTGTCGCAAGAACTGATTTGCCACTACGAGACGCAGACCAAACTTGCCCGCCTCAGACAACATCTGCGACAGGCTGGTTATTACGAAGTTCTGGACCTCATCGATATAGAGATAATATTCAGCGATGTCGTCAGGCGAGAGTTCGTTGCGGCTCATTGCTGCCATCTGGAACTTGGACATCAGCAAAGCCCCCAATGTCTCCGCATCAATGTCGGGGATCCCACCAATCTTGGCCAGGAAGATTTTTCCCTCATCCAGCATTGTACGGAAATCCAGACTGTTGGGCTGGCAGACAACAGGACGGATAGCATCGTTGCGATAGAACTTACGCAGGCGATGGGTGATGGGACGAGCGATTTCCCGTTGGTGTGCAGCCGAGGTCGGTTCGTACTCGTAATACCAGAATTCCAGCGTTATCGGATCATCGACTCTCTGCAATGCCTCCGCCCTGTAGCCGGAATTGTAGAAGATTTTTGAAATCGTTTGGATGGTTGCATCATCGACTGTCGTGGCGGCCATCAAGGCGGAGTGCAGCGCATCCTCCATTCGCGAAGAACTCCAATTCTCAGCAAACATCTTGCGGATAACCGATAAAGCTTGACCGGCAACTACCCCCTGTTTCAGATTCTCCGGTCCTGAAAGCAGGTTCAGTCCGATTGGATATTCCGTATCACTTATATCGAACAGGATGACATCCTTTTCTCGCTCCGGGAGGTATGCTGGTAGCCAGTATGTTGTCAACCAATGAGCCACGTGCGGATCAATGACGCCGACACCCTTTCCCGGCAGCAATATCCTGGTGGATCATATTGTGCATCAGGGTAGACTTGCCGGTCCTGGTCTTGCCAATGATATTTACATGCGTAACCCGATCCGGGTATTCCAACCAAACATCGCGCTTCCTTACCCTGATACTGATTGACGCCTAGCCTGACGCCATCTTTTTTTTTGCTCTGCGTGGCGGTCAACGGGGATCTGACTGCTGGTGTCCAATGAACCCCGGGTACATCGCAGCGCTCATTAGGCAGATGCCACAGAGCTGCAACCTCGTTGGCTGTTAGAATGAGTGGAAACGCCCCTTTCTGCATCGGAACCAGATAGTTGTTTCCTTCTCGCTCAAATGCAGCGAGACCAGGCGCAAGCGTGGCCAGGATCTCGTCAGCACGCTGCGGAGTTGCTGCCTTAATCTTTATTTCAAACGAGACCTGCATCAGATTGGCGCGCAGCTTATCTTCAGCGCCTCGCTGCAATTCGGGAACATATTTGGGGTACTCTTTGGCGCCGAGCGCCATCCCGGTTAACGCGTATCCGGTAGTAAATGGCGTGAGGAACTGCCACCATTTTGCCGCCGATGTCTTAATCGTTTTCCAACCGAGCTCAATCTGCTTCTGCGTCGCCGGCTGCATTGAGAGCTGGTATATGAGGGCCTCACCCTCGCCCAGATTGGTAAAGGCCCCTAGTACACCCGTCAATGGATCGACCTTGCGGAAGTCATCGAAATAGGCCATGGGTGCCGAAAAGGGAGCTGCTGCTTGCAAGGGGAAGTTGTAGTAGCCAATTGGTGCCTTCTTCATCGGCTTAACTGTGACGTCGGCCAGGCGATGGTTGGCAAAGATGCTGGCGGTCAATGTTTCGACCACATCTGGTCGCACGATGACGCGCCAACCTATATTGTCATGGCCGGCAACGATGGCCAAGCTAAGAGGATCCGGCAATGAGAAGAGCGACAGAGCGAACATGACATCGCGCTCCGGTTCCCATTCGGTGGTTTTTGGTACTTCGATCGATAGGACTTGCAGATATGAGTCTCTTTCCGCCATCGTGATGCTAATCCTCCCGGTTTTATCGATATAGGATGCGATTTATTTGGAGTTAGAAGAACAAAGGGATGAAAATAATGAACAGGAGCAGACCGACGCCAACCACGACTGCAATTGGTATTTCGGCATCCATGTAGGTTTTGCCTTCACGGATACGAGATGGTTGTGCCGCGAATTTACCCAATGCTACTCTGTATTGTTCTATCGACTCTGAATCAAGCGAAACTGGCGGCTTACGCGGGGGCGTCATATTGCTGCCGCAATGAAAACAAAGCCTGGCGGTTTCCTCATTGGGCTCTTCGCACGTCGGACAAGGTTCCCCAACAATCTGGGCACCGTACGCCTGTTGGGTTCCCATTTTGCGCAACTGGTCTTCCGGGCTGGTCTGCAAACCTTTGACAATTGCCACGACGAGACCCGCAATGGCTGCCCAAAGGGCAAGAAAGATAACGAAAATGCAGCCTGCCGCAGCATCTTCGGCCATTTGATCGCCGGCACTTTTCCGACTCATTTTGACCCTCCTAAACTATCCTCTCAAACAGCCTAAACCATGATCTTTACGAATATTCTTAACGTGTTGGGAAATCCTGAAAACCAAGTCTTATGTGGGCTATTTGGCCTGACAGTTCACGAATCGCAGTCTTGAAATCGCAATCCTTTAGAGCCATCCAAAAATCAATGACACTTCCCCCTTTATCACATGCAAAACAGAACCAATACTCTTCGTCGTCATTGACATTGAAGCTCGGATTATGATCATCATGAAAAGGGCAAATTCCGGTACCGGAAGGTGAAAGCTCAACAAATTGGGAAACGAACTCTTTTACCGAAATGGCTGCCTTGATCCGTTCCGATGGCAGAAGCCCATTCCCCTTTTCAATTCTTGTTTGCATTCGGCCGTTCAGCACCATCAAATTCCCTTCGCTCCGGCTTTCTCGCACCGACTCCCGAAATCGCTCAAAAACCGGCATAGGCACTGTTTCACGGTCTTCCAGCACCATTATTTGCCAGCTCAATGCCGGCGCCAACGGCCGTCCCTGAGTGTCGTAGAATCCATACCGCTTCCCAGAGCGTCGGTGAACGCCAAACGGCAATCTGACCAACGAACCTGGCCCAGTCTTCAACTGGTTCTGTTTCGGAAAAAGCTCGACGGAATCGATGTTGAAGTGAGTCAACAAGCCCTGGCCGAATTCACGAATCTCGCGGCCGGGAAGCGCCTCTTCGAAAAACAGCCACAGATGACCACCTCGCCGGCTGCGCTCCAGATAGCTCTCGGTGTCCTTACTCTCCAGGACCTTGGAAACCGCCTGCAGCCGGCGCCAATCCGGATCATCATCGGCATCGAGCACGAGAAATCGGCCGTTACTTTCGGCATCCAACATGTAGGTGCCCAGCGTGATGTCTCCTCGCAGATGTGCTTCGAGATGCGCTTGGGTCAGTTGCTCACGGACACAGACATATCGGCCGTTATCCAACTGCCTGGCATAGAGATCGTGACGCTGGATGAAGACATCATCCAAAATTCTCGCCAGATTGCTGAGTTGTTCCGGATTGGGCTGTTGCTCCTTCCCCACCATATGGGCGCAATTTAGCACACGGCATAGGTGTTGTGAAGTGGCAAAAAACGCGGTGCAGCGAGGAAACCATTTCAAAAAGAGGCGCCGCAGGCGCTTCCTATTTCGGAGGCCCGTGACAGATGGACCGGAAGATGTCACGGGCCGCAGGCGTCGGGCTCGAAGAGACCGACTACCACCGCGATAGCCAGGTGTCCGAGCCGTGCCAAGGCGGGATGAGACGCAGTCGAAGTCCGTCCAAGAGCACGAAGCTCGGTCGCCGCAGCGTAGCGCCGCCGGCTGCTTATTTCGCAACGCGAAGTGAAGCAGACTGCGGGAACCGTGGCTTGTGGGCTGAAAGCCGCACAAACACGGCGCAGCGGTGGTAGTCGGGGTCGGCCAAACGAACAACGTGAGGGTGGTTGAGCCCAGACGCCCTGGCTTGGTGAGCGGGGGGCCTAAGCGATGCTCTCTTTGTACCCGTCCATGGGGGAAAAGTGAGCGGCGTGCAAGGCCTCTCCGAGCCAAGGCAGATCTTCCGGACTCGGTGCAACGGGCTCGATGCCCGTTGCGCCGAGAAAACCCCATCTTCCTGGAATGGGGGTCCTGCTGGGGTTGCTGATGGGAGTCAGATTGCAGATGAAGTGTGTTCAATACGCCGCCGCAATGCAAGAACGACGCCAATAAGTGTTCAGCTTTTCCACATAGTTATCCACATCGGCAAATTGGGGGTTGACCACGAGCTTCCCAAAATCTATATTTATTTTGCTGACGCAAAATCGGTTTTATTTATTTCTCTGGACAAAAAGGGAAGCCAGAGAGATAAACTTACCAATAGATTCTTTATCGACGCCTCGGAGGATTCACCTGCGGGGTGTTTTGCTTCTCCAGCTCATTCTTTTCCTTCTGAGCGACGCCGGCCTCTTAGCTTTTTCGGCTCGGCCATTATATTCTTTAGGCCTGGGTCCTGGTGGTTGCGTAGCCCACACATTCCAGATGGAATGGATTTATCCGAGGACATCCCCTACTGACTGAGAGGGCTTTTGCACGATGTGCGCTAACAGCTAAACAGATTCATTTTCCCTTGTCAAGTCGCTCTTTTTCGCGTTCGTGTGTTCGCGTCGTTCACCCGTTCGTGCCGTTCACCCGTTCGTGCGTTCGCTCGTTCATCCGTTCGCGCGTTCGCGGTTCATTCGCTTTTTCTTTGATACGAGTCAGGTATTCATCAAAAGCCTCTCTTGCGAAATGTGCAAGATCGACGTCTATCCCTCGTGCCTGGTAACTGCGCCATAGGCTCTTCATATCCTCTACCTGGTCTGATATAGAACTGATAACTATGGCGCTTGATGATGCGCCGCGCATTCTTGCGAGCACTCGTTCGTGCGTTCACGCGTTCGTCCGTTCGCGCGTTCGCTCGTTCATCCGTTCGCGCGTTCGCCCGTTCATCCGTTCGCGCGTTCGCGCCGTTCACCCGTTCGTGCGTTCGCCCGTTCACCCGTTCGCGCGTTCGTCGCGTTCACCCGTTCGCGCGTTCGCATCTTTTTGAGCACTTTTCTTTGAAAGCCGTTTGCTCTGGGCCTCAAAATACAAAGATTGGCCCTTCAACTCGTTGGTGATCTGGTCTGTGTCCAACTTCTTCTTCATAGCTGAAGTTCCTCAATCAGGCGCAAGTAGGCCAGGGCAGACTTGGCATTGGGCTTGTAGGAGAAGATGTCCTGTTTTTGAAAATGGGCATCGCGGATATCTGTATTGCGGGGGATGACTGTATTGAATACCCGGTCCGTATGGGTCTGGCGCAGCACCTTCAGTGATGTACGAGTGTTAACAGTTGGGTCGCTCATCGTGAACAAGAAACCCAGCAGTCGCAAAGAGGGATTGTAGTAGTCGCGCGTTTCCTCCAGGGTCTTCAAGATCTGGGTGATGGAGTCGAGTTCAAAATAACCTGGCGCTATGGTAATTATTACGGCATCTGCGGCCGTGAAAGCATTCACCGTCAACCAGGATAGCGCCGGGGGGCAGTCGATGATGACGTGATCATACTGATCCTGTACCTTATCCAACTGTGTAGCCAGCCGTGCCTCTCGATGATCTTTGGCGATAGTTAATTCCATATCTGTATTTGAAAGCAAGATGTGGGCGGGAACGATATCTACCCCTGGTACAGAACTGCCATGGGTAACCAATGGCTCACGCTCCAATATCGTTCTATGAAGCGTTTCTTCAGTGGGAACATCTTGATAATGGGGGAGGAGCACTTTGGAGGAGTTGGCCTGGCTATCGATGTCGATGAGGAGCACTTTCTTGCCTTGTCGACCCAGACCGGCGGCCAGAGAAATGCTGGAAGTGGTTTTGCCGGTGCCGCCTTTCTGTGAGGCGATGGCGATTTTCATAGGGCTCCTTAAACATGCCGAAAGCCGATACGGGTGTTTCAGCACAATTGGGTGACAACACTATTATTCGCATAGACCGAATGCAATTTCAATACCCAGAATCTATGATGCTGGACCAACCCTAAGTCAATCTGCTGAGCATATCTTGCGCCGTCTGCAGAAACTCCTGGGATGTTTCCGGAAAGATGGCCAGACTGGCACGATCATGTCCTTTGCCTTCACCCTTGAATCGACTTTGGGTGATGACCAGGAATGGTTTGCCGTCATCCGTTTCCTTGAGGTCGAAGAAGTAGGTGTTGGAACCGGCTCTGATGGTCCGGCTGTTATTGGTATCGGTCATAAACATCACCTCCTTTCAATCAATTGCATTTATCTCAGATCGTCATGCGGTTACAGCAATCGGCATTTCCTCGTTTAGAAATGACCAGTGAGAAATGCCGCCTTCGCCAGATCAAAATCACGCATATGCTCCGGCAGCTGCTCCCAATAATGGAATGCTTCAACATCTAAATCATCCAATCGCTGCCACTGCTGTTCATCGTGGGGGACTGTTATGGTAAATCGATGGGTCAAGTCATCACCATAGAAGGCCAGATACAACCTATCCTGCCCAGCGAGCTCATTGATCACATTGGCCTGGCTTTCCTCGGCGACATTGAGAAAGGATTCGAAAACGAATGGACGCAGGGGATCATCCAGAATGTTCACCTGCAGCCTTATAAGGGCTGCTGTAGGCATTTTGATCAGCTGCCATTGGTAGTTGACCGGTTTACCAAAGAAGCCGGAAATGTCGGCATCTGGCGCGTGACAGATATGCACAATGCCGATATCGCTCTCCAATGCGAGGCAGCCATAGCCGGTTCTGCGAAACAGCTCACGGATCTCGGCCGGAAGCACATTTTCCAAAGCCGGCTCGCTGCGCCAGAGCTTTGACTCATCATCCCAGCTCAATCGCAGTTGTGGTGCCGGTGGAAAATCTAGAAGGGGATCCAACGCCTGCTGGATTTCGTTCGAAAGGGGAGTAGGGGACTGTTGTAGATGATCTAGCGAATCATCGTCGACAATCATCTGGCAAACGAGGCCACGTTCGCCTGAGGTGGTCATCGGCACCAATAGGCACTCGCCAAAGGTGGCAGCTATCTGGTGCAGCCAGGCCGGGTTTGCCGGAGTAGGGCGGTCGACCATCAGGACGCCGGCCAGGTGCTGTTTATTGCCAGGTTCCAATGCCAGACCGTAGCCGGAAAAGATGGGATCTGCATTGGGATGAGTTAGGTAGAAAAGGTCTCCACGGCCGATTGTTTCCTTGCTCCGTTCACGTTCCAGCATATTCGACGGTGCCGCTTTCTCCAGCCAGTAGCTCCTCTTTTTCTGGTATGTCGATTCGATATGCTCGTCGTCTGATTTTCAGGGAGTAGAAGCAAGACGACGAACTCTTCTTCTGGATTGTAATCATCAACCATTTCATTGATATCCACATCCGCGATATGTTCCATCTGTTCTTTGGAGAAGTAGGTGAAGAGAGGACCTTCTGAAAGGGGTTTGGTGGCTGCATCGACGATGATGGCGCCACGGCCGACTAGGCCGAAATATCCCTGATGCCTTGGTGGAGAAGAGAGGAGAGTTCTGATCAATCCAGGCCAGCTCCAACTCGCGTTGAGCCTCGGGGTGTATCGTTGTATTCTTTTCCGGCGTCATAAATGGGGATTACGACA